>NZ_CP059572.1:0-4800000 GCF_019175365.1 Actinomadura graeca
GTTCCGAGGCGGCGCTGCTGGCCAAGGAGCTGGAGCAGGCCGGCGTCGGGCGCGGCGACCGCGTCGGCGTGCGCGTGCCGTCCGGCACCGCCGACCTGTACGTCGCGATCCTCGCCGTGCTCACCGCGGGCGCCGCGTACGTCCCCGTGGACGCCGACGACCCCGCCGAGCGCGCGGCGCTGGTCTTCGGCGAGGCGGGGGTCTGCGCGGTCGTCGGCGAGGGCCGCGCGATCGCCCTCGGCGGCCTTCCCGGCGTCCCGTCCGGCCGTGCCGGGCGGCCGGAACCGGACGACGACGCGTGGATCATCTTCACCTCCGGCTCCACCGGCAGGCCCAAGGGCGTCGCCGTCACCCACCGCAGCGCCGCCGCGTTCGTCGACGCCGAGGCCCGGCTGTTCCCCGCCCGGCGGTCCGACCGCGTCCTCGCGGGCCTGTCGGTGGCGTTCGACGCGTCCTGTGAGGAGATGTGGCTGGCCTGGCGGCACGGCGCCTGCCTGGTGCCCGCGCCGCGCTCGCTCGTGCGGACCGGCATGGACCTCGGGCCCTGGCTCGCCGCGCAGCGCATCACCGTCGTGTCGACCGTCCCGACCCTCGCCGCGCTGTGGCCCGCCGAGTCCCTCGCCGGCATCCGGCTGCTGATCTTCGGCGGGGAGGCGTGCCCGCCGGAGCTGGCGGCGCGGCTCGCCGTCCCCGGCCGCCAGGTCTGGAACACCTACGGCCCCACCGAGGCGACCGTGGTGGCCTGCGCCGCGCGGCTCGGCGGCGACGGCCCGGTCCGGATCGGGCTGCCGCTGGACGGCTGGGACCTCGCCGTCGTCGACGGCGCCGGCGAGCCCGTCGCGCCCGGCGGGACGGGCGAGCTGGTGATCGGCGGCGTCGGCCTCGCCCGCTACCTCGACCCCGCCAAGGACGCCGAGAAGTACGCGCCGCTGCCCTCCCTCGGCTGGGAGCGCGCCTACCGCAGCGGCGACCTGGTCAGGGCCGATCCCGCGGGCCTGGTGTTCGCCGGCCGCGCCGACGACCAGGTCAAGATCGGCGGCCGCCGGATCGAGCTGGGCGAGGTGGACGCCGCGCTCCAGGCGCTGCCCGGCGTCGCCGGGGCCGCCGCGGCCGTCCGCACGACCCCCGCCGGGCACCGGCTCCTGGTCGGCTACCTGGTCACCGGCGCCGGTTTCGACGCCGCCGCCGCCCGGAAAAGGCTCGGCGACGCGCTCCCGGCCTCGCTCGTCCCGCGCCTGGCCGAGGTGGACACGCTGCCCACCCGCACGTCCGGCAAGGTCGACCGGGACGCGCTGCCCTGGCCGCTGCCGGGCGCGGACGCGGCGGCCGGCGCGGGCGCCGGGCCGCTCACCGCCGCCGAGCGGTGGCTCGCCGGTTGCTGGGCCGAGGTGCTGGGGGAGGCCCCGGACGGCCCCGGCGCCGACTTCTTCGCCCTCGGCGGCAGCAGCCTCGGAGCCGCGCGCCTGGTCTCGGCCCTGCGCTCCCGCCACCCGTCCGTCGCTGTCGGCGACGTCTACGAGCACCCCACCCTCCGCGGCCTCGCCGCCCACCTCGGCGACGGCGAGCGGCAGGACGCCCCCGCCGCGCCCGCGCGCGCCGTCGCGCCGGTGCCGAGGCTCGCCGCCGCCGTCCAGGCGCTGCTGATGATCCCGCTGCTCACCCTCGGCGCGATGCGCTGGGTGACCGGGCTCGCGGTGTTCAACAACGTCACGGGGCTGCCCTGGGCGCCGGCGGTGCCGTGGTGGGCGGTGCTGGCGGGCGTGCTGCTGTTCGTCGCCCCGCCCGGCCGGATGGCCCTGTCCGCCGCCGGCGCGCGGCTCCTGCTGCGCGGGCTGCGGCCCGGCGCCTACCCGCGCGGCGGCGCCGTCCACCTGCGGCTGTGGGCGGCCGAGCAGCTCGCGGTCCGGCTGGGCGCGGCCGAGCTGTCGGCGGCCCCGTGGTTCGCGGTCTACGCCCGGGCGCTCGGCGCGCGGATCGGGCCCGACGTCGACCTGCACTCGCCGCCCCCGGTCACCGGGATGCTGCGGGTCGGCCGCGGCGCCGCGATCGAGCCCGAGACCGACCTCAGCGGGCACTGGCTGGACGGCGACGTGCTGCACGTCGGTGAGATCCGCGTCGGGGCCGGAGCCGCCGTCGGCGCCCGGGCCGTGCTGTTCCCCGGCGCCCGGATCGGCAAGAACGCCCAGGTGGCCGCGGGTTCGGCCGTGACGGGACGCGTCCCGGCGGGCCAGCGGTGGGCGGGTGCGCCCGCCGTCCGCCGCGGCAAGGCCCGGTGGCCCGCCGACGCCGCGCGCCCGCCCCGGCTGCGCCGCTGGACGCTCGCCTACGGCGCCACCGCCGTCCTGCTGGGCCTCCTGCCGCTGCTCGCCGCGCTGCCGGCCCTCGCCGTCCTCGGCGCAGCCCTGCGCGGCACCACCACCCTCGCAGGCGCGCTCGGCGCCGCCCTGCTCGCCGTGCCCGCCGCCACGCTCGCGGGCATGGCCGCGTTCGCCGCCGCCACCCTGGCCGCCGTCCGGCTCCTCGGCCTCGGCCTCCGCGAGGGCGAGCACCCCGTGCACTCCGCGCAGGCGTGGCGGGCGTGGGCGTCGAGCCGGCTCATGGGGATGGCCCGCGTGTGGCTGTTCCCGCTGTACGCCAGCGTCCTCACCCCCGCCTGGCTGCGGGCCCTCGGCATGCGGGTCGGCCGGGACGTGGAGGCCTCGACCGTCCTGGCGCTGCCCGCCATGACCTCGGTCGCCGACGGCGCGTTCCTCGCCGACGATACGATGGTCGCGCCCTACGAGCTGGGCGGCGGGCGGATGCGCGTCGCGCGGGCCCGCATCGGCAAGCGCGCCTTCCTCGGCAACTCCGGGATGACCGCGCCCGGCCGCAAGGTCCCCAAGGGCGGGCTGATCGGCGTGCTGTCGGCCGCCCCGAAGAAGGCCAAGGCCGGGGCGTCCTACCTCGGGATGCCCCCGGTGCGGCTGCGCCGCACCGCCGACGCCGCCGACCAGTCCCGCACCTACCGCCCGTCCCGCGGGCTCCGGGCGGCGCGCGCGGCCGTCGAGGCGTGCAGGATCGTCCCGGCGGCGGCGAGCGTGGCCGTCGGGGTGCTGGCCGCCGCCGCGCTCGAAGGGCTCGCCGCCGCGTACGGGTCCGGCGCCGCGGCGCTGCTGGCCGGCCTCGTCCTCGCCGCCGCGGGCGTCCTCGCCGCCGCGGTCGCGACCGCCGCGAAATGGGCGCTCACCGGGCGGATCGCCCCCGGCGACCGGCAGCTGTGGAGCCCGTTCGTGTGGCGCAACGAACTCGCCGACAACTTCGTCGAGGTCCTCGCCGCGCCCTGGTTCGCCGAGCCGTGGCTCGGCACCGCCCCCCTCAACCTGTGGCTGCGCTCCCTCGGCGCGCGCATCGGACGCGGCGTCTGGTGCGCCACGTACTGGCTCCCCGAGGCCGACCTCGTCCGGCTCGGCGACGGCGCGTGCGTCAATCCGGGCTGTGTCCTGCAGACCCACCTGTTCCACGACCGGATCATGAGGGTCGGCCCGGTCGTGCTGGAGGCCGGTGCGACGCTAGGCTCCAACGGGGTGGTCCTCCCCGCGGCCTCGCTGGGGGAGGGCACCACGGTCGGACCCGCGTCCCTGGTCACGCGCGGCGAGCAGCTGCCCGCCGGCACCCGGTGGCTCGGCAATCCGATCGCGGCCTGGGCCCCCGGCGACCACGACTGACCCCGGAGGACCCGACCGTCCGTGAGCACCGCATGAAGGCGCCCTCCGGCCGCGGAGGCGCCCCCTACTTCCCCGACCACGGCGACGGCGGGTACGGCGTCCGGCACTACGACCTCGACCTGGAGTACCGGGTCGGCCCGAACCGGCTCGGCGGCACGGCGCGTCTGTCGGCGGTCGCCGCCGCCCGCCTCGACCGGTTCGCCCTGGACCTCGGGGCGTTCCGGATCGGCAAGGTCCTCGTGGACGGCGGCCCCGCGCGGTTCCGGCACCGGCACGGGAAACTGCACGTCACCCCCGTCCGGCCGATAGCGCGGGACGCCGCGTTCACCGTCGAGGTCCGCTACACCGGCAACCCCTCCCCGGTGTCCAGCCTCTGGGGCGGGCTCGGCTGGGAGCAGCTCACCGACGGCTCGATCGTGGCCGGGCAGCCGATCGGCGCGCCCTCCTGGTTCCCCTGCAACGACCGCCCCGGCGACAAGGCCCGCTACCGGATCGCGGTGACCACCGCGTCGGCCTACGAGGCCGTCGCGAACGGGCGGCTGGTGGAGCGGCGGCGCGTCGGCGCGACCACCACCTGGGTGTACGAGCAGGACGAGCCCATGGCGACGTACCTGGCGAGCGTGCAGATCGGCCGCTACCAGTTCCTGGAGCTGGCCGGGCCCGTCCCGCAGCGCGTCTACTACCCCTCGGCCGCCGAGCGGCGCGTCCGGCACGACTTCGGCCGCCAGGGCGCGATGATCGAGGCGTTCACCCGCCTGTTCGGCCGGTACCCCTTCGGCGCCTACACCGTCGTGGTCGCCGACGACGAGCTGGAGATCCCCGTCGAGGCGCAGGGCATGTCGATCTTCGGGACCAACCACGTGGACGGCGCCCGCGGCCAGGAGCGGCTCGTCGCGCACGAACTGGCCCACCAGTGGTTCGGCAACAGCCTCACGGTGGCGTCCTGGAGCGACATCTGGCTGCACGAGGGCTTCGCCACCCACGCCGAGTGGCTGTGGTCGGAGGCGTCCGGCGGCGAGCCCGCCGCCGCGCACGCCGAGCGCTGGCACGCCCGCCTGGCCGAGGAGCCCCAGGACCTCGTCCTCGCCGATCCCGGCGCGCGGCACCTGTTCGACGACCGCGTCTACAAGCGGGGCGCGCTCGTCCTGCACGCGCTCCGCCGCGTCGTCGGCGACGAGGCGTTCTTCCGGACCATGCGGGAATGGACCGCCGCCCACCGGCATGGGACGGTGACGACCGGGGAGTTCACCGCCCTCGCCGGACGGGTCGCGGAGCGCCCGCTCGACGCGTTCTTCACGGCCTGGCTGCGCGAGAAGGACCTGCCGCCGCTGCCCTGAGCCTGCCGGGCCGGGCTTGCGCGGGCCGGTAAGGTGGTGGGTTTCGCCCGCACCCCGCCCCTCGCGCCCGGAGGTACGCGCCCATGCCCGCCGAACCGTCCACGCTCGCCGCCGAGCGGGCCCATCTCGCCGCGTCCCGCGACGCGCTGCGCCGGATGCGCGAGCACGCGCGGGGATTGTCCGCGGACGCCGCGGCCGACTGGGTGTCCAGGCAGTTCCTGGAGTCGCTGCTCGACCAGCGGGTCGCCGCCCTCGCCGACCATCCCGACACGCCGCTGTTCTTCGGGCGGATGGACCGCGACGCCGCGGTCCCCTCCGATCTCCCCGACGTGATGTACGTGGGGCGCAGGCACGTGCACGACGGCCCGGAAGGACGGCCCCTCGTCCTGGACTGGCGCGCGCCGGTGTCCCGGGCGTTCTACCAGGCGGGCCCGGCCGACCCGATGGGCTGGCGGCTGCGGCGGCGGTTCGGCTTCCAGGGCGGCGAGCTGACCGCCTTCGAGGACGAGCCCCTCGACGGCCCGGCGGGCGGCGGGACGGGCCCGTCCAGGATCCTCACCGACGAGATCGAGCGCCCCCGCACCGGGCCGATGCGCGACATCGTCGCCACGATCCAGCCCGACCAGGACGTGATCGTCCGCGCGGAGCTGCCGCGGACGGTGTGCGTGCAGGGCGCCCCCGGCACCGGCAAGACCGCCGTGGGCCTGCACCGCGCCGCCTACCTGCTGTTCACGCACCGCGAGCGGCTGTCGAAGTCCGGCGTGCTCATCGTCGGGCCCAACCGCGCGTTCCTGTCCTACATCTCCGCGGTGCTGCCCGCGCTCGGCGAGGTCCGCGTCGAGCAGGCGACCGTCGACGACCTGCTCGGCGCGCCCGCGGGGGACGAACCGGCCGCCGTGTCCGCGCTCAAGGGCGACGCGCGGATGGCGCGGGTGGTCTCCCGGGCCCTGTGGGCGCACGTCCGCAAACCCGAGGACGGCCTGGTCGTCACCCGCGGCGCGTCCCGCCACCGGCTCGCCGGCCACGAGGTCCGCGAGACCGCCGCCGCCCTGCGCGGCACCACCCGCTACGGCAGCGGGAGGGCCGCGTTCGCCCAGCGGCTCGCCCACCGGATCCTGGTGCTGATGGAGCAGCGCGGCGAGGCGCCCGACGACCGCGTCCAGGACCAGGTCGCCCGGAGCGCGCCCGTCAGGCGGCTCCTCGACCAGGTGTGGCCCAAGGTCACCCCCGAGCAGGTCCTCTACCGGCTCCTGTCCGACGCGGGCTTCCTGCGCACCGCCGCCAAGGGCGTCCTGGAGGAGGACGAGCAGGCGGCGCTGCTGTGGCGCAGGCCCGCACGCTCGCACCGGTCGGCCCGCTGGACCGCCGCCGACCGTGCCCTCCTGGACGAGCTGGGCGACCTCATCGAGCGCACCGCGTCCCTCGGGCACCTCGTCGTGGACGAGGCGCAGGACCTGTCGGCGATGCAACTGCGCGCCCTCGGCCGCCGGTGCGGGACGGGCTCGGCGACCGTCCTCGGCGACCTCGCGCAGGGCACCACCGCCTGGTCGGCGAGATCCTGGACGGACGTCCTCGCCCACCTCGGGCAGGAGGGGGAGGTCACCGAGCTGACCCTGGGGTTCCGGGTCCCCGGCACCGTCCTGGACTACGCCGCCCGCCTGCTCCCGCACGTCGCGCCGGAGCTGGAGAGGCCGCGGTCCCTGCGCGCCGGCGCCGGCGCGCTGGAGGTCCGCCGCGTCCCCGACCTGCTGCCCGCCGCCGTCCGGGCCGCCCGTGAGGCGCTGGAGCGGCCGGGGTCGGTCGGCCTGATCGTCCCCGACGCCGGCGCCGCGGCGCACGCGTCCGCGCTGGAGGCGGCCGGGCTCGCGCACGCGGTGCTCGGGCCCGGGCACGACGGCGCGGCGCGGCTGCTGGTCGTCCCCGCGGCCCTCGCCAAGGGCCTGGAGTACGACCACGTGATCGTCGCCGAGCCCGCCGCCATCGCCGCCGCCGAAGAGCGCGGCCTCGCCCGCCTCTACGTGGCGCTGACCCGCGCCGTCACGTCCCTGACCGTCCTTCACCAGGCCGACCTGCCGGCGGAACTGTGCGACCCGCCGGCGCCCTAGGCCCGCCGCGGCCGCCCCTGCGGGCCCGTCCCGCGTGCGGCGTCGGGGCGGAGCCCGTCGAAGACGATCCTCAGGACGTCGTCGCCCGCCCCCGCGCGCCCGGCCGCGTACGACAGCCCCGCCAGCAGCGCCGTCACCTGCGCCGGTTCCACGTCGGCGCGGACGGCACCGGCCTCCTGCGCCCTCCGCAGCAGTGCCCCGAGCTCGGACGCCAGCCCGGGGGCGGCCCGCCCTGCGGCCTCACCGGCGTCGCCGCCCGCCCAGGCCAGCGCTTCGGAGACCGCCCTCTCGGCCGCCGCCCGCCCCACGACGCGGGCGAGGAAGCCGAAGAACGCCGCGCCGGGGTCGTCCGCGTCCAGCAGGCCGCGCGCCTCCGCGGCCAGCCGCTCCAGCAGGGCGGCCAGGACGGCCTCCAGGAGCGACTCCTTGGTCGGGAAATGCCGGAACACCGTGCCGATCCCGACGCCCGCCTCCCGCGCGACCTCCTCGGTGGACGCCGACGCCCCCCGGGCCGCGAAGACGGCCTCGGCCGCGGCGAGCACCCGGGCGCGGTTGCGCACGGCGTCGGCGCGCGGGGGCCTCCCGGGCGGGGACGAGGTCATCGCGGCCTTTCCGTTTGACCGGGGGAGCCGGGACTCCCTACCTTCTATTCGGAGCAGGAACTCCGATTGTACGGGAGAGACAAGCATGTCCGAGTTCGCCAGCCCCCGGGCCGTCTTCCAGCGGGTCATCGACGGGGTGACCGCACGGTGCACGGAGGCCCTGCCACGCCTGTACGCGGAGGACGCGGTGATCGTCCCCCCCTTCGCCGGGGACGCCTCGCGCCTGGAGGGACGGGAGGCCCTGCGCGAGCACTTCGCCCGGCTCGGGAGCCTGCCCGTCGAGATGACCGCGCGCAACGTCGTCGTCCACCAGACCGCCGACCCCGAGGTGATCGTCGCGGAGTTCGAGTACGCGGGCCGCAACACCGAGACCGGCCGTGACTTCGTCGTCCCGAACATCGTGGTCCTGCGCGTCCGCAAGGGGCGCATCGTCGAGTCCCGGGACTACGCGCACCACAGCGTGCTGGAGGCTGCGCTGGCGTGACGCCCCCGGCGGCGGGGGCGGCGGGCTCAGCCGGTGACGACCGCCACGATCCTGCCGCCCGGCGGGAACGCGCCGCGCCCCGCCAGGGAGAAGATCCCGGACATCATCTTCGCCACGTACACCCGGTCCAGGACGAGGCCGTGCCGTCCGGCGAAGTCGTCGGCGAAGGCGTCGAGGCCGCCCGTCCGCCGGGCGTAGCCGCCGAAGTGGAACCCGTGCTCGACCCGCCAGGTCCCGCGGCGCCCTCCGTAGGTCTCCCGCTGGAGGCGCTCGACCTCGGCGTCCAGGAAACCGCCTCTGAGCACCGCGAACCCGATCGCCCGCTGATGCGGCGCCAGGCCGGCGGCCAGGCCCGCGAGGGTCCCGCCCGTCCCGCACGGGCAGCACGCGACGTCGAAGCCGCCGAGCTCGGCGCCCAGCTCGGCACAGCCCCGGACGGCCGCCGCGTTGCTCCCGCCCTCGGGCAGCAGCAGGAAGCCGCCCCAGCGTTCGCGCAGCGCGGCCAGCACGTCCGGCTCGTGCTTGCGGCGGTAGGCGGGGCGGTCCAGGTAGCCGAGCCGCATCCCCATCCGGGCGGCCTCGGCCAGGGTCCCGTTCAGCGGCAGGTGCTCCTCGCCGCGGATGATCCCGATCGTGGCGAACCCGAACAGCCGGCCCGCCACCGCGGTCGCGCGGACGTGGTTGGAGTAGGCCCCGCCGAAGGTCAGCACCGTCCCGTGCGCCCGCGCGGCGGCCACGTTGTGCTTGAGCTTGCGCCATTTGTTGCCCGGCAGATCCGGATGGACGAGATCGTCCCGCTTGAGGAACAGCCGCAGGCCGTGCGCGGCGATCCGCTCGTCCTCCAGCTCCACCACGGGGGAGGTCATCGCGGCGCCGGGAGCCCGAGCTTCTCGCGGATCGTCGCCTGGACGGCGTCGATGCCCGGCGTGGCGTCGACCGTCACCACGTACTCCTTGCGGCCGAACAGCTCCAGGATCGGATCGGTCTTCTCCCGGTATGTCCGCAGCCGCTCGGCGACGGCCTCCTCGGTGTCGTCCTCCCTCGCCACCAGCTCGCCGCCGCACACGTCGCAGCGGCCCTCCTGCGTCGGCCGGTCGTCGATCAGGTTGTAGTCCATCCCGCAGCGGGAGCAGTACCGGCGGCCGAGGACGCGCCGCCGCACCTCCTCGTCCGGCAGGTCCAGGTGGATCACGCCGTCGATGTCGTAGCTCTCCAGGAAGAACTCCGCCTGCCGCCTGCTGCGCGGGAAGCCGTCGATGATGAACCCGAAGTTCCAGTCGTGCTGGTCCAGCCGGTCCCGGACGACGCCCTCCACCAGGTCGTCCCCGACCAGGTCACCGGCCGCCATGGTGCGCCGCACCTGCGCGCCCAGCTTGGTGTGGCTCGTGACGTGCCATCGGAAGATGTCGCCGACGCTGATGTGCACCAGGTCCAGGTCCCGGGCGAGCAGCCGGGACTGCGTGCCCTTCCCGCTGCCCTGGGCGCCGATGATGACGTACTTGCGCATGCCTGAGACCCTATGCGGCGCGCGGCCCCGGCGGGATCAGCGCGGGAGCCTCAGACGGCGGCCCAGCCTGCGGAAACGCGACCGGTCGGCGGTGTGGCCGGGGGAGACGTCCCGCGCGTTCAGGCACTCCAGCAGCGTGTCGAACGCCGGCGGGCGGACGCAGACCAGGGTGGCGCGGGCGCGGCGGGCGCAGTGCAGCCGCACCGACGGCCGCAGCAGCCGCGAGAACGGGCCGCGCTCCCCATGCCCGACGACCAGGATGTCGTCGTCGCCCGCCAGCCGCACCAGCGTCGCCCCCGGCTCCCCGACCAGCGCCAGCGCGGTCAGGTCGACCCCGTCCGGGGGGCCGTCGCCCACCTCCGCCAGCAGCCCGGCGATCAGCTCGGCGCCGGAGCCGCGCAGCGCGTCGGTGATGCCGCAGCCCAGCTGGCCGGCGGCCGAGACGTGCGGGGGCAGCGGCGCCGCGTGCACGACCAGCAGCGGCAGCCTCCGGAGGCGGGCCTCGCCGATCGCCCAGGACAGCGCGCAGCGGGCTCCGGTGGAGTCGTCGACCCCCACGACCACGCGGGGGCCGCCCTCCGGTCTCGCGATCACGGGTCCCTCCAGACACCTGCGGGGTGATGTGCCCTCTAGGGTGCAGGCATACCCGTTCCGGCGGAAGTGTTTCGCACGCGGCGAAGCCGGGTTTCCGCAAAAAGGCGTGGGCGCGAAGGGACGGCCGGGCAGAATTCCGGTATGGGCACACCGCACGATCACGACGCCTGCGCCGTCGCGCACGGCGACGCACCGGCCGGGGCGGAGGAGCGCACGCTCGTCGCGGTCTTCGCCACCCCGGTCGCCGGGCACCTCCTGCGCTACGGGGCCGACCTCGGCTACCGGACGTTCCTCATCGACCCCGACAAGGACCGCGACGGGCTGTCGGACCTGCCGCCCCTGGACGGCTCCACGGACGTCGTGGTCACCGACCACCACCGGCGCGAGCTGGGGCCCGTGCTGCGCGACGTCCTCACCCAGCCCGTCCGCTGGATCGGGGTCATGGGCAACCCCCGCCACCCGGCCCCGCACATCCCGGCGCTGACCGAGCTGGGCGTGCCCGCGGCCGACATCGCCCGCGTGCGCCGCCCCATCGGCCTCAACATCGGCTCCCGCACGCCCGCGGAGATCGCCGTCGCGACCCTCGCGGGCCTCATCGCCGACCGGAACGGGCGGCCGGGCGGGTTCGAGTTCTAGCGTCCGCGGCGGGGCGGGCGGGCTCGGAGCCGAACCCCGACAGGATCGACTCCAGGACGGGCAGCGCACGCCCCGCCTTCTTCGCGCGGATGACCATGTCCCACGCCGGCTCGAACTTCTTCCACCCCCCGGCGTAGGCGGCGTGCCGGGCCTTGCCCCGCAGGGTGGGCTTGGACGACGCGCCCCGCAAGATCGAACCCCAGCGGTAGAAGTCCTTGTAGGCGCGCCAGTAGCCGTCCTCCAGCTGCCGGGCGGTCATCTTCGCGGGCTTGAAGACCACGGTGCGGGTGTCGTAGCGGTCCCAGTCGCTGTGCAGGAGCCGTCCGGCCTTGGCCATCCGGTCGTAGAGGCGCGTCCCCGGATAGGGCGTCAGGATGTGGAACGTGGCCGTCTCGACGCCCTGCCCGACCGCCCAGTCGACGGTGCGGCCGAAGACGTCCGGGTCGTCCTCGTCCATCCCGAACACGAAGCTGCCGTTGACCATGACGCCGTTGTCGTGCAGCCGCTTGATCACCTGGGCGTAGTCGCGGTCGATGTTCTGCCATTTGCGCTGCTCGGCGAGGTTCCCCGCGTTGACGGTCTCGAACCCGACGAACAGGCTCCGCAGCCCGGACGCGACCGCCTTCTCCAGCAGCCCCGGGCGCAGCACCGCCTGGACGGTCCCGGCGGCCTGCCACAGCCGCCCCATGCCCCGCATCCCGTCGAACAGGGCGCCCGCGAACCGGGCGTTCCCGAACAGGTGGTCGTCGAGGAAGTACAGGTGGCGGCCCGGCAGCCGGTCGATCTCGGCGAGCGCCGCGTCCACGGTCTGGGTGTAGAACGACTTGCCGCCCTCGAAGAACGCCTCCTTGTAGCAGAAGTCGCACACGTGCGGGCAGCCGCGCGACACCACGATCGAGTTCGGCACCAGGTAGCGGTGCCGGTCGATCAGGTCGCGGCGGACCGGCGGCAGCCCCGCCAGGGTCCGCTCCGACGAGGTGTAGCGCCGCCCGGGGCGCCCGGCGCGCAGGTCCGCCAGGAAGCGGGGCCAGATGTCCTCGCCGGGCCCGCAGAAGATCGTGTCGGCGTGCGCGGCGGCCTCCTCGGGCAGCGAGGTGACGTGCAGCCCGCCCAGGCAGACGTGGGCGCCCCGGGCGCGGTAGTGGTCGGCCAGCGCGTACGCCCGGCGCGCGGAGGTGATGTAGACCTGGATGACCACCAGGTCGGGCTCGTCGGACAGATCGACCTTCTGCACGTGCTCGTCGGTGAGGGTCACCTCGTCGCCGGGGTCGAGGTACCCGGCCAGGGTGGCGAGCCCGAGCGGGGGGAACAGCGAGTACTTGATCGGCCGGAAGAACGGGGACGTCGCCTCGGTCAGGGCGGGCAGGATCATCTTGACGCGCATGACCCCACGATGTGGCCCGCCCGCGCGCGGACGGTGGGGGAGATGTGAAGATTCCGTGCAGGTCGCCGCGGAGTCGGCGCAGGTCGCCGCATAGGATGTGGGTTCGCGCACGCGTTCTGTCGGTGGCGCCGCCTACCGTCCGTGGTGACGGACGAGCCGCGCCGCCCCGGCGACGCCGCCGAGTGAGGGTGATCACCATCATGGCCAACGGCACCATCGACAGCGACCAGGACTTCCAGCACCTCGCCGACCCGTACCGGCGGGAGCTGCTGGCGCACTGCTACCGGATGCTCGGCTCCATCCACGACGCCGAGGACCTGGTGCAGGAGACCTACCTGCGGGCGTGGCGCTCCTACGGCGCCTTCGAGGGGCGGTCCTCGCTGCGGACGTGGCTGTACCGGATCGCCACCAACGTCTGCCTGACGGCGATCGACCAGCGCGGCCACCGGCCCATGCCGTCGGGGCTGGGCGCGCCGAGCGACGAGCCGGAGCGGCCCGTCGTGGCCTCCCCGGAGGTGCCCTGGCTGGAGCCCGTGCCGGACGCGGTCATCGGCGCCGACGCGTCCGACCCCGCCACGATCGTCGCCGCCCGGGAGAGCACCCGGCTGGCGTTCGTCGCCGCCCTCCAGCACCTGCCCGCCAAGCAGCGGGTCGTCCTGATCCTGCGGGACGTGCTGAAGTGGCGGGCCGCCGAGGTCGCCGAGCTGCTCGGCACCTCCACCGCGGCGGTCAACAGCGCCCTGCAGCGGGCCCGGGCCCAGCTGGAGCAGGCCGCGCCCGTGCGGGACGAGCTGGTCGAGCCCAGCGACCCCGCCCAGCGCGACCTCCTCGAACGCTACGCCAGGGCCTTCGAGGAGGCCGACGTCGCCGGCCTGGTGGAGATCTTCAAGAAGGACGCGGTGTGGGAGATGCCGCCGTTCCCGGAGTGGTTCGTCGGCGCCGACACGATCGTCCGGCTCATCGCGGCGCAGTGCGGGCCCGAGCCCGGCGAGCTGCGGATGGTCCCGGCCGCCGCCAACGGGCAGCCGGCGTTCGGGCTCTACAGGCGCGGCGAGGACGGCGTCCACCGCCCCTTCCAGATCCAGGTGCTCGCGATCACCGGCGAGGGCGTCGCCCAGGTCTCGGCGTTCTTCGACACCACGCTGTTCGCGACCTTCGGCCTGCCCGACTCCCTCTGACGGACGCCGGCGGACGCCGGGGCACGCCCACGGCTCCAGGCCGGCGCCCGGGTTTTCCGTTCAACGGAAACCCGGGCGGGCCTCCGGCCGGGGCTGCTGCCAGGGTGGGACCCAGCGGCGGTCCTGGCGGCGCGCCGCGGCGGCGGGCCGGCGCGGCCCGCCGGAGCCGACAGGGAGGCACGGGAGGCACATGGACAAGGTCGTGGCCTCGGCGGCGGAGGCCGTCGCCGGCATCGGGGACGGCGCGTCGCTCGCCGTCGGCGGGTTCGGGCTCTGCGGGGTGCCCGCCGTCCTGATCGCGGCCCTGTACGAGCAGGGCGCGCGGGACCTGCGGGTCGTGTCCAACAACTGCGGCCTGGACGGGCGGGGCCTCGGGCAGCTGCTCGGCGCGGGCCGGATCGCCCGCGCGATGGGCTCCTACGTGGGGGACAACAAGGAGTTCGCCCGGCAGTACCTCGCCGGGGAGATCGAGGTCGAGCTGATGCCGCAGGGCACGCTCGCCGAGCGGCTGCGGGCGGGCGGCGCGGGCATCCCCGCGTTCTACACCCCCGCCGGGGTGGGCACGCAGGTCGCCGACGGCGGGCTGCCGTGGCGCTACGCCCCCGACGGCTCGGTCGCGGTCGCCTCGCCCGCCAAGGAGGTCCGCGAGTTCGGCGGCCGCGAGTACGTGCTGGAGGAGGGGATCCGCACCGACTTCGCACTCGTCCGCGCGGCGCTCGGCGACCGGCACGGCAACCTGGTGTTCGACAAGGCCGCCCGCAACTTCAACCCGCTCGCCGCCATGGCGGGCCGGGTCACCCTCGCCGAGGTCGAGCGGCTCGCCGAGCCCGGCGAGATCGACCCCGACGCGGTCCACCTGCCCGGCGTGTTCGTCCAGCACGTCGTGGAGCTGACCCCCGGGCAGGCCGCCGACAAGCCGATCGAGAAGCGGACGGTGCGCTGATGGCCTGGTCAAGGAACGAGATCGCGGCGCGCGCCGCCGCCGAGCTGCCCGACGGCGCCTACGTCAACCTCGGCATCGGGCTGCCCACGCTGATCCCGGGGTACGTCCCCGAGGGACGGCACGTGGTCCTGCACGCCGAGAACGGCATCCTCGGCGTCGGCCCCTACCCCGCCGAAGACGACATCGACCCCGACCTGATCAACGCGGGCAAGGAGACGGTGACCGTGCTGCCGGGCGCGGCGTACTTCGACTCCTCGCTGTCCTTCGGCATGATCCGGGGAGGCCACATCGACATCGCGGTGCTCGGCGCCATGCAGGTCTCGGCCCGCGGCGACCTGGCCAACTGGTCGGTCCCGGGTAAGATGATCAAGGGGATGGGCGGGGCGATGGACCTCGTCCACGGCGCCCGCAGGGTGATCGTCGTGATGGGCCACACCGCCCGCGACGGCAGCCCCAAGATCGTCGAGGAGTGCACGCTGCCGCTGACCGGCACCCGCTGCGTCGACCGGATCATCACCGACCTGGGCGTCCTGGACGTGACCGGCGACGGCCTCGTCCTCGTGGAGACCGCCCCCGGCGTCACGCGCGAGGAGATCGGCGCCGCCACCGGCCCGGCGCTGGCCGGGGACGCCCGGGGACGGCAGGACACGACGGAAGGGAGCGCGGCATGACGCACCCGCCGTACCTGTACCCCGACTACCGCAGCACCGTCCTGCGCGCCCCGGCGCGCGAGCTGGTGATGCCGAAGCTCGGCCCCGACAGCGTCGAGCTGGCCTCGCCCGTCTTCGGGCACCACGAGCTCGGCCGCCTCGACGGCGACCTGACCCGCCAGCACGCCGGCGAGCCGCTCGGGGAGCGGATCACCGTCACCGGCCGGGTGCTGGACGGGGCGGGCCGCGCCGTCCGCGGCGCGCTGGTGGAGGTCTGGCAGGCCAACGCGTCCGGCCGGTACGCCCACCTGGGCGACCAGCACCCGGCGCCGCTCGACCCGAACTTCACCGGGGCGGGCCGCTGCCTGACCGACGCCGAGGGCCGCTACCGCTTCGTCACGATCAAGCCCGGCGCCTACCCGTGGCGCAACCACCCGAACGCCTGGCGGCCCGCCCACATCCACTTCTCGGTGTTCGGCACCGCGTTCACGCAGCGGCTCGTCACCCAGATGTACTTCCCGGGCGACCCGCTGTTCGCCTATGACCCGATCTTCCAGTCGATCCCCGACCAGCGCGCCCGTGAGCGGCTCATCTCCCGGTTCGACATGGACCTCACCGAACCGGAGTGGGCACTCGGCTACCGGTGGGACATCGTGCTCGGCGACACCCCGATGGAGACCTGATGACCGTCACCGAGCCCGCCGCGCCCGCGCACACGCCGTCGCAGACGGTCGGCCCGTTCTTCGGGTACGCGCTGCCCTACGCCGCCGGATCCGAGGTCGTCCCGGGCTGGCGGGAGGGCGCCATCACGATCCGGGGCCGGGTCCTCGACGGCGCCGGGCAGCCGGTGCCCGACGCGCTGGTGGAGATCTGGCAGGCCGACGAGGCCGGCGGCATCCCGCGGCGCCCCGGGGGCCTCGCCCGCGCCGGCCACGGTTTCTCCGGCTTCGGCCGGTGCGGCACCGACCCCGCCGGCGGCTTCTGGTTCACCACCGTCAAGCCGGGCGCGACCGGCGGCGGCGCGCCCTACATCGCCGTCCTGGTCTTCGCCCGGGGCCTGCTCAAGCCCGTCGCGACCCGCCTGTACTTCCCCGAGGACGAGGCCGCCCACGAGGGCGACCCGCTGCTCGCCGAGGTACCCGCCGAGCGCCGCCCGACCCTCATCGCCGAGCCGGACGGCGAGCGGGCGTACCGGTTCGACGTCCACCTGCAGGGTGATCGGGAGACGGTCTTCCTTGGCTTCTGAGATTCCGGGGCCCGACGCGGGCCTGCTGTCGCCCGTCCGCGCCGGGACGGAGGCCGAGGCCGCCACCGGCGACGCCGCCTACCTGGCGGCGATGCTCGACGCCGAGGCCGCCCTCGCCCGCGCGCAGGCGCGGCTCGGCGTCATCCCCGCCGCCGCGGCGGAGGCGATCGGCGCGGCCGCGGCGTCCGGGCGGGTGGACCTGGCCGGCGTCGCGCGGCGCGCCCGCGGATCTGGCAACCCCGTCGTGCCACTGGTCGGCGACCTGCGGAGGCTGGCCGGCGACGCCGGAGAGCACGTCCACAAGGGCGCCACCAGCCAGGACATCGCCGACACCGGCGCCATGCTCGTCGCTGCCCGCGCCAGGCGCGTCACCCTCGCCCATCTCGACCGGGCACTGGACGCGCTGGCCGGGCTCGCGGCGCGGTACCGCGACACCCCGATGGCGGGCCGCACGCTCGGCCGCCAGGCGCTGCCGACGACGTTCGGGGCGAAGGCCGCCGGGTGGCTGCTCGGCTGCCTGGAGGCCCGCGGCCGGCTCGCCGCCGTCACCCTGCCGGTCCAGCTCGGCGGCGCCGCCGGGACCCTGGACGCCTACGGCGGGCGGGCGTTCGACCTCGTCGCCGGGTTCGCCGCCGAGACGGGGCTGGCGTGCCCCGTCCTGCCCTGGCACACCCGCCGCACGCCCGTCGCCGACCTCGCCGCCGCGCTGGCGCTGGTCTCCGGCGCCCTCGGCAAGATCGCGACCGATGTGTGGCTGCTCGCCCAGAGCGAGGTGGACGAGGTGGCGGAGGCCGCCGGTCCCGGCCGGGGCGGCTCGTCGGCGATGGCCCACAAGCGGAACCCGGCGCTGGCGACCCTGGTCCGGTCCGCCGCGCTCCAGGTCCCCGCCTACGCCCAGGTGCTGCTGGCCGCGCAGGCCGCGCCGCTGGAGCGGCCCGCGGGGGAGTGGCACGCCGAATGGCAGCCGCTGCGCGAATGCCTGCGCCTCACCGGGGGCGCCGCCGAGACCGCCGCCGAGCTGCTCGGCGGCCTGGAGGTGCGCCCGGACCGGATGCGCGCCAACCTCGGCGGCCTGCTGGACGTGCTCGGCGAGGACCCGGGGCCCGGCGCCGCGCCGGACCTCGTCGACCGTGCCCTCACCGCCTACCGGGAGGACCGCGCGTGACCCCGCCCACCCCGCCCCGGTACCGGATCGACGGCCCGGACGGCGCTCCCGTCATCGTGCTCGGCCCGTCCCTCGGCACCACGGCGGACCTGTGGCTGCCGCTGCTGCCCGCCCTGACCCGCGAGCACCGCGTGCTGCGCTACGACCTGCCCGGCCACGGCGGCGAACCCCCGCCCGACGGCCCGTTCACCGTCGCGGACCTCGCCGACGGGATCTCCGCGCTCCTGGACCGGCTGGAGATCGCCGAGGCCGCCTACGCCGGCGTGTCGCTCGGCGGCGCCGTCGGCACCGCCCTCGCGCTGCGCGCCCCCGGCCGCCTCGCCGGCCTCGTCCTGTGCTGCACCTCGCCGCGCTTCGGCGACCCGGGCGCGTGGCGCGAGCGGGCGGCCCTCGTCCGCCGCGAGGGCGTCGGGCCGGTCGCCGACACCGCCGCCGGACGCTGGTTCGCCCCCGGCTTCACCGGCGCGGACCCCTACGTGGCGATGCTCCGCGCCACCGACCCCGGGGGGTACGCCGCCTGCTGCGACGCCCTCGCCGCCTTCGACGCCACGGGCGTGCTGGACCGGATCGCCGCCCCCACCCTGGTGATCGCCGGCGCGGAGGACGTGCCGACGCCGCCGCGCGGGCACGCCGACCTGCTCGCCGAGGGCATCCCCGACGCCGGGCTGGTGATCGTCGAAGGGGCCGGGCACCTCGCGGTCGCCGAGCGGCCGGAGCCCGTCGCCGCCGTCATCACCGCGCACCTCGACCGCACATGGAAGGGAACCCGCCGTTGAGCGAGGAGCAGGACGCCGCCGAGGCCGGACGCCACGCGCGCGGCATGAGGACCCGCCGCACGGTGCTCGGCGACGCCCACGTCGACAGGGCCGTCGCCCGCACCGACGACTTCACCGCCGACTTCCAGGACCTCATCACCCGGTACGCGTGGGGCGAGATCTGGTCGCGGCCGGGACTGGACCGCAGGACCCGGAGCTGCATCACCCTCACCGCCATGGTCGCCGGGGGGCACCTGGACGAGCTGGCCATGCACGTCCGCGCCGCACGCCGCAACGGGCTGACCCGCGAGGAGATCAAGGAGGTGCTCCTCCAGACGGCGATCTACTGCGGGGTCCCGGCCGCCAACTCCGCTTTCGCCGTCGCCCAGCGGGTACTTGCCGAGGAGGAGTGAGGCCCGGCGCACCGTGGCCGGGCACGGCCGCCGGGAGGGGCATGGGGGAGCGCGCGCGTCCGGTCAGCGTGGCGGGCAAGGTGATGGCCATCCTCAACGCCTTCGCCCTCGGTGACGTGCGGCTGACCCTCAGCGAGATCTGCCGCCGGGCCGGGCTGCCCCTCGCCACCGGCCACCGCCTGGTGGGGGAGCTGGCCGCGGGCGGGTTCCTGGAGCGGGTGCCGGACGGGACGTACCGCATCGGCACCCGGATGTGGCGTATCGGAAGCCAGGCGCCCGCCGTCACCGGGCTCCGCGAGCTGGCCCTGCCGCACATGGAGGACCTGTACGAGGCCACGCACGACAACGTCCAGCTCGCCATCCGCCGGGACCTGCGGGTCCTGGTCGTGGAACGGCTGCGCGGCACGCGGTCGGTGCCCGTCCTGACCCAGGTGGGCCAGACGCTCCCGCTCCACACGACCGGTGTCGGCAAGGTGCTGCTCGCCCACGCGCCCGCCGAGGTGCGCGAGGCGGTGCTGGCGGGGGAGCTGACCCGGCACGCCGCCCGCTCCATCACCGACGCGGGCGAGCTGCGGCGCTGCGTGGAGCAGGTCCGCCGCTCGGGGTACGCGGTGACCCGCGACGAGATGACGCTGGGCGCGGCGTCGGTGGGCGCCCCGGTGCGCGACGCGGACGGCGAGGTCGTCGCGGCGCTGTCGCTGGTCGCCCGGACGCGCAGCGCCGACCTGCGCCGGCTGCTGCCGCCCCTGACGACGGCGGCGCGGGCCCTGTCCCGCGACCTCGCCGCGCACTGGCGCGGACGCCCGGACCTGTTTTCCGCTGACCGGAACGCCAGAGCCTGAGCGGGTCCCGCCGATCGCCAGGATCACGGGGAGGACCGCCCAGGTCAGGACACGATGAGGAGGCTCGATGCGCACCCAGGTCGCGATCGTCGGCGGCGGCCCCGCCGGGCTGCTGCTGTCCCACCTGCTGCACCGGGAGGGGATCGCCTCGGTGGTGCTGGAGGGACGCGACCGCGCTTACGTGGAGCACCGGCAGCGGGCCGGGATGCTGGAGCAGGGCACGACCGACGTGCTGCGCGAGAGCGGCGCCGGGGAGCGGCTCGACCGCGAGGGCCTCGTCCACCACGGGCTGGAGCTGCGGTTCGGCGGCGCCGGGCACCGGATCCCGATCACCGACCTGACCGGCCGGACGGTGACCGTCTACGCCCAGACCGAGATCGTCAAGGACCTCGTCGCGCTGCGGCTGGCCGATGGCGGCGACGTCCGGTTCGAGGCGGAGGTCCTGGAGATCGACGCGTCCACGCCCGGGGTGACCTACCGGCAGGGCGGCCGGACCCGCACCCTCGAATGCGACTACGTCGCGGGCTGCGACGGCTTCCACGGGGTCGCCCGCCCCGCCGTCCCGGGCCTGCGGACGTTCTCCCGGGAGTACCCGTTCGCCTGGCTCGGCATCCTCGCCGACGTCCCGCCGTCCACCGACGAGCTGATCTACGCCCACCACGACCGCGGGTTCGCGCTGCACAGCCTGCGCTCCCCGAAGGTCAGCCGCCTCTACCTGCAGGTCTCCCCGGACGAGGACCTCGCGTCCTGGCCCGACTCCCGCATCTGGGACGAGCTGGCCGCGCGGCTCGCGGCCGACGGCGGCTGGGAGCTGCGCCAGGGCCCGGTCACCGACAGGTCGATCACCCCGATGCGCAGCTTCGTGGCCGAGCCGATGCGCCACGACCGGCTGTTCCTGGCCGGGGACGCGGCGCACATCGTCCCGCCCACCGGCGCCAAGGGGCTGAACCTCGCGGTGTCGGACGTGACCGTGCTGGCGCGGGCCCTCACCGAGCGGTACGCGTCCGGGTCGGAGGCGCTCCTGGACTCCTACTCGGCCACCTGCCTGCGGCGCGCCTGGCGGGCCGAGCACTTCTCCTACTGGATGACCACCCTCCTGCACGTGGACCCGTCCGCCGACGGGTTCGCGCGCCGGCTCCAGCGCTCGCACTTGGACTACGTGGCCTCCTCCCAGGCCGCCGCGACCTCCCTCGCCGAGAACTACGCCGGGCTGCCCCTCGACGGCTAGCGGCCCGCCCGATGGCCCCGGCGTGACGGCCGGGAGATCCAGGTCACCTATGCTGGCAGTCTCTGTAATTTTGCGTGTAATGCACGTTCCTTTACGGTAGGTTCCCTGCCCCTCGCCTCGCCCGCCGCCGCGCGGGCGGGCGCGCAACGCCCGGACCTGGAAGGACGGCATTGTGAGGCTCCTGGAGCAGCCGCCCCGCCCGGTCCTGGCGCTCACGCGTCTGCGCAGGCAGGACCCGCGTGCGGGCGACCCGCGCGGCAGGGGCCCGCAGGGGCGGCCGAGGCCCGTCCGGGAGCTCCTGCTGATCGCCGTGCTCTTCGGCCTCTACAAGCTCGGCCGGGTGCTGGCCGCCGGGCGCGTGCCGGAGGCGTTCGGCAACGCCCACCGGATCTGGGACCTCGAACGGGCCCTGGAGATGCCGAGCGAGACCGGCCTCCAGCACGCGCTGCTGCACAGTGAGGCCCTCGTCCACGTGGCCAACTGCTACTACGCCTACGTGCACTTCCCGGCGATGGCGGTGTTCCTGCTGTGGACGTATCTGCGGCGCCCCGCCCACTACCGGTGGATCCGGCGGACCGTGGTCGCGCTGACCGCCGCGGGACTGGCGCTGCACCTGCTCGTCCCGCTCGCCCCGCCGCGGATGCTGGCCGGCACCGGGATGATCGACACGGCCGCGGTGTTCGGTCCCGCGGTGTACGGGTCGCCGGAGGCCGACACGATGGCCAACCAGTACGCCGCCATGCCGTCCCTGCACATCGGCTGGGCCGCCGTCATCGCGCTCGGCCTCATCGCCGGTGCCCGGACGCGGTGGCGCTGGCTGTGGCTGCTGCACCCGGCCACCACCGCCGTCGTCGTCGCCACCGCGAACCACTACTGGCTGGACGGCGCCGTCGCGCTCGCCCTCCTGGTGCTGCTGGCGGCCACCGTCCCGCTGCTCCGGCCACCGTCCCGCGGACCCGATCGGAACGTTCCAGGTCCGGTGCGGCCAGAGGGCCCCTAGACCTCCGGCTCCGCGCCGAGGGTCTCCAGCAGCTCGGTGACCGGCTCCAGCTTCTCGTACAGCAGCAGGACGGGCTCGCCCGGCCCCGCGATGTCCAGGGCCGAGGTCAGCGCGCCCTTCAGGTCACCCGCGGGATGGTGGACCACGTCCGGGCGCGCCTCCCGCAGCCCCTCGGTGATCAGCCGCGTCATCTCGCCCGACCGCCGCCCGCGCAGGTCCTCGTCCTCGTAGACGACGACGCGCCCGAACGCCTCCGCCAGCGCCCGCGCCGTCTCGGTCACCAGCTCGTCGGACCGGTCGCCCGGCAGCGTGACGGCCGCGACACCGGACCGCCCCCAGTGCCGCTCGACGAACGCGCCCATCGCGCCGACGGCCGCCGGGTTGTGCGCGTAGTCGACCAGGACGGGATTGGACCCGACCCGGTACACGCAGCCGCGGCCCGGGTTGCGCGTGTGCGGCTCGAACGTGCGCAGCGCCTCGGCCACGACGTCCGCCTCGACGCCGAGCGCGCGGGCGGCGGCGGCCGCGGCCAGCGCGTTGGCGACCACGTGGCGGGCCTGCCCGCCGAACGCGCCCGCCACCTCCGCCACCGGCAGCAACCGGGTGCGGGCGGCGCCCCGCGCCTCGGTCAGCCAGCCGTCCTCGACGACGTGGGCGGTGCCGCCGCGGCGCAGGTGCGCCGCGAGCGGCGGCGCGTCCGGCGACAGGGCGAAGTAGCGCACCGCCGGCCCCCGGTCGCGGACCGCGCGCCGGCCGGCCATCCCCGCCGTGGCCGCGTCCTCGGCGTTCAGGACGAGATGCCCACCCCGGCGGATCTCCTCGGCCACCAGCGCCTTGATGTCCACCAGGTCCTCGACCGACTCGGTGTCGTCCATCCCGAGGTGGTCGCGGGTGACGTTGGTGATCACGGCCACGTCCGCGCGGTCGTAGCCGAGCCCCCGCCGGACGATCCCGCCGCGCGCCGTCTCCAGCACCGCCGCCTCCACCGACCGGTCGCCGAGCACCATCTCGGCCGACCGGGGCCCGGACGCGTCGGACAGGTGGACGAGCCGCCCGCCCACGTACACGCCCTCGGTGCTGGTCATCCCGGTGCGCAGCCCGCCCAGCTCCAGCATGTGCGCGATCATCCGGACCGTGGTGGTCTTGCCGTTGGTCCCGGTGACCGAGACGACCGGCACCCGTGACGGCGAGCCCTCGGGGTACATCAGGTCGATGATGTCGCCGGCGACGTCGCGTCCCGGCCCCTCGCAGGGGGCCAGGTGCATCCGCAGCCCCGGCGCGGCGTTGACCTCCAGGATCCCCGCGGCGCCGGGCTCGGCGGGCGGCGGGGAGCCGACGCCGGGCAGCCGCAGGTCGATGCCGCACACGTCCATGCCGACCGTCGCGGCGGCGCGCACGCACATCCCCGCGACGTCCGGGTGGACGGCGTCGGTCACGTCCCGGCTCGTGCCGCCGGTGGACAGGTTGGCGTTGCGGCGCAGCCAGACCGTCTCCCCGTCCGCGGGGACGGTCACCGGGCCGTGCCCCTGCCGCGCCAGCAGCCCCAGCTCGGCCGGGCCGAGCGCGAGGCGGGTCAGCGGCCGGTCGTGGCCCTCGCCGCGCGCCGGGTCGGCGTTGACCCGTTCCACCAGCGCGGCGACCGAGGAGACGCCGTCGCCCGTCACGCACGCGGCGGTCAGCTCGGCGGCGGCCGCCACCCGCCCGCCGACGACCAGGACCCGGTAGTCCTTGCCCGGGACGTAGGACTCGACGAGCACCTCCCCCTCGTCGCCGGCGGCGGCGCCGAACGCGGCCACGACCTCCGGGGGGCTCGTCAGCCCGACGTGCACGCCCTCGCCCTGGTGCCCCGACAGCGGCTTGACCACCACCGGCCCGCCGATCGCGCGCAGCGCCGCCAGCGCCTCGGCAGGCGACCCTGCCGTCCGCCCCGCCGGGACGGGCAGGCCCGCGTCGGCCAGCAGCCGGTGCGCGAGCCGCTTGTCGGCCGCGGCCTCCATCCCGATCGCCGAGGTCGCGTCGGTCATCGCCGCCCACACCGTCCGGCGGTGCCGCCCGTAGCCCAGCCGCAGCAGGTTCAGGTCGCCGACCCGGCGGACCGGCACCCCGCGCCGGCGCGCCGCCCGCGCGAGCGCCGCGGTGCTCACGCCGAGCCGCCCGGCCTCGTACTCGGCCGCGACCGGCGCCAGGTCGGCGGCGAGGTCAGGCACCCACCCCGCGAGGGCGCCGTTGACGGCCCGGACCGCGAGCGCGATCAGCCGCTCCACGACCGTCGAGCCGGACGGCTCGTCGCGCGGGCACTCCAGGATCACCTCGTAGTCGCCGGGGCCTCCGGCGAGGACCGTCCGGCCGAAGTACACCTCGCGGCCGATGAGGCCCGACAGCTCCAGCGTGACGTGCTCGGTGACGTGGCCGAAGTAGGTGCCCCTGGCCATCGCGTCGAGGAGCCCGCCCGGCCGCCCGGCCGAGCAGTGGTGCGAGGTCAGTCCCGGCAGCGCCGCCACCAGCCGGTCGGCGAACCCGGGGTGGTCGGTGGTCTCGTGGCCGGTCAGGCCCTGAAGGTCCAGCCGCGCGATGGCGACGGGACGGGAAAGGTAGACGTTCGGGCCGCTCAGGCGGCGCACATGGTCGAGCCGCACGGGCTATCCCTCCTCCGGGCCGCGCATGGTGCCGAGGGCCGGCAGCCTGTCGTTCATCTGGAACGAGCAGCCGGCGGGCAGCAGGTGCAGCGACACATCGAACATCGCCATCGGCTCGTGGTCCGAGGCGGCGTAGGCGACGGTGGACTGGCCGGCGTCCACGACCGTGACGACGCCGGTGCCGACCACGCCGAACTGGCCGTCGCCCACCACGATCGCGGTGTCCTCGTCGATCCCGACACCGAGCAGCCGCGTGTCCAGCGCTATCCCGCTCATCAGCCGCGGGAGCCGGCCGCGCTCGTTGAAGTGCATGTCGATCAGCACGTTGTCGAGCAGCGCGAGGCCCGGGCCGACCTTCACGCTGGAGGCGGCGACCTCGTGGCCGTGGCCGCCGAGGATCATCCAGTGGCCCATGGCGGTGGCGCCGGCGCTGGTCCCGGCGATGACGAGGCCCTCCTGGTCGAGCCGCCGCTTGAGCAGCTCGTTGGTCCGCGACCCCACCAGCGTCCGGATCCGCGACTGGTCGCCGCCGCTGAACAGCACGCCGGTGGCCGCGTCGAGGGCGCGCAGGGTCGCGGCGTCGTCGGCGGCGGCGCGGCCGAGCAGCCGCAGCTCCCGGACGGAGGACACGCCGAGCCGCCCGAACACGGCGGTGTACTCGTCGGCGACCTCCTCGGGCACCTCGGTGGCGGTGGTCACCACCACGACCCGCGCGTCCTCGCCGCCGGCCAGCTCGACGAAGGTCTCCAGCGCCCCGGACCCGCAGGTCCGGTCCTCCGCGCCGCCGATGATCAGAAGCCGGCCCTTGCGTCCGGCACCCCCCTGTTTCTCTGTCACATCCCCTAGCTACCCTTTGATCACACTAGGTAGTCTTTCGATCACGGTGGGCGTCCGCCGAGGCCACCCAGGGACGCGTGGCCGTTCCGAGGCCGGAACCCCGCCCTGCACCGGCCCCGAGCAGGGCCCCGGACGTGGCGGGGGAATCCCGGCGCCCGTCCCGACGCTGAAGACTTGTGTCAAACGATGACCGCTTTATGGCGTTTGCCTGCCATGAGAGGCTGGAGATCATTGGACGCATCGTCGAACGAGGGGCGCCCGGCCGTGAGTGACATCCCCCGCCGCGCGGTGACGCGGACCGCCAAGCTCGCCACGCTGCCGCTCGGGTTCGCGGGCCGCACCGCCCTCGGCCTCGGCAAGCGCACCATCGGACGGCCCGCCGAGGCCGTCGCGCTGGAGGTGCAGCGCCGCACCGCCGAGCAGCTGTTCGCGGTGCTCGGCGAGCTCAAGGGCGGCGCGATGAAGGTCGGGCAGCTGCTGTCGATCTTCGAGGCGGGGCTGCCCGAGGAGATCGCGGGACCGTTCCGCGCGAGCCTGACCCGGCTCCAGGAGGCCGCGCCGCCGATGCCCGCCGCCACCGCCCACCGCGTCCTCGCCGAGGGGCTCGGGCCCGATTGGCGCGCCTCGTTCGCCGAGTTCGACGACCGGCCCGCCGCCGCCGCGTCCATCGGCCAGGTGCACCGGGCCGTCTGGCACGACGGACGCGCCGTCGCGGTGAAGGTGCAGTACCCCGGCGCCGCCCAGGCCCTCATGAGCGACTTCAACCAGATCTCCCGGCTGAGCCGCCTGTTCACGCCGCTGTTCCCCGGCGTCGAGGTCAAGCCCGTGGTCGCCGACCTCAAGCGGCGGCTGGAGAAGGAGCTGGACTACCTCGACGAGGCCCGCGCGCAGACCGCCTTCCACGACGCCTACGCCGGCGACCCCGACTTCCTCGTCCCGGCCGTCGTCGCCCAGTCCGGCGACGTCCTGGTCACCGAGTGGCTGGAAGGCACCCCGCTCGCCGAGGTGATCGCCGGGGACGACCAGGGGCTCCGCGACCGCGCCGGGCTGCTGCTGTTCCGCTTCCTGCTGTCCGGGCCGTCCCGCTGCGAGATGATCCACATCGATCCGCACCCGGGGAACTTCCGCATGCTGGACGACGGCCGCCTCGGCGTCATGGACTTCGGCGGCGCCGCCCGCGTCCCCGCCGCGTTGCAGTGGTCGATCGGCCGGCTGCTGCGCATCGGGACGCTCGGCGACCCCGAGGCGATCGTCGCGGCCCTGCGCGAGGAGGGCTTCCTCGCCCCGGACGGCGACGTCGACCCCGGGCAGGTCGCCGCGTTCGTCGCCCCGCACGCCGCGCCGTTCGCCACCGAGCGGTTCCGCTACTCCCGCGAGTGGCTGCGCGAGCAGACCGCGCGCGGGCTCGGCCTCGCCTCCGACATGCGCCCGGGCGCGCTCGCGCGCCAGTTCCGGCTGCCGCCGCAGTACCTGGCCGTCAGCCGCGCGCTGTCGGGCTGCGGCGGCGTCCTGTGCCAGCTGGAGGCCGAGGGCCCGTTCCGCGCGGAGGCCGAGCGGTGGCTGCCCGGCTTCACCGGCGACGGCGACCCGGACGGGACCGAGGAGGCCCTCGCCTGACCCGCCGCCCGCCGCCGGCCCGTCAGGCGAGCGCCTCGGCCTCTTCCTCCTCCACCTGCCGGTTCCACTCGCGCTTGGACGACTGCCAGCCGTCCTCGTCGCGGCCCATCCGCCAGTAGCCGGAGATCGACAGCCGCTCCAGCGGCAGCCCCCGGTCGACGCGCAGGTACCGCCGCAGCGCCTTGACGAAGCCGGCCTCGCCGTGCACGAACGCGTGCACGTTCTCCCCGGGGAACTCCAGCTTCTGGACGGCCTCGACCAGCAGGTCGCCGACCCTCCCGCCATCGCGGTGCAGCCACACGACCTCGGCGCTGCCCGGCGCCGCGAGCTCCTGCTCCTCGTCCGGCCCGGAGACCTCGATGAACACCCGCGCCGGGGCGCCGTCGGGGATCCGCTCCAGTGACGCGGCGATGGCCGGCAGCGCGCTCTCGTCACCGGCGAGCAGATGCCAGCCGGCGTCGGCGCGCGGCGCGTAGCCGCCGCCGGGCCCGCTGAAGTAGATCTCCTCGCCGGGCCGCACGTTCGCCGCCCACGGGCCCGCGAGCCCCTCGTCCCCGTGGTAGACGAAGTCGATCACGAGCTCGACGGCCTCGGCGTCCCAGGAGCGGACGGTGTAGGTCCGCATGCTCGGCCACTGCTCACGCGGCATCTCCGCGCGGACCCGCTCCATGTCGAACGGCTCGGGGTAGGTGACACCCGGCTGCGGGAACAGCAGCTTCACGTAGTGGTCGGTGAATTCGCCCGCGCCGAACCCGGCCAGTTCCCCGCCTCCGAGGACCACCCTGATCATGTGCGGCGTGAGACGCTCCGTGCGCAGCACTCTCCCCCGGTGGAGTCTCGGCTTCCTGCGCGCCGGTTCGATCGCCATGCAACCCTCCAGAGATCGGACACTATTAGGCAACCCTAACCCGTACTGACCTCTGGATCCTCCCCGGCACGGCGCGAAAGCGGCGCGCGCCCGCCGCGATCGCCGGGCGCCCGCCGGGGCATGCCGGGCCACCCTCCGGGAAGGGCCGTGTGCGATACGTTCTTGGGCACTCGCGCGTACCCTCAGCCGCCCGTGTCGCCGGAGGAACCATGTCCGTGCTCGCCCAGCTGCTCGCCGCCGTCGCCGGGGGATCGGTCGAGGTCGTCGACCTGACCGCCCCGCTGTCGGAGCGGACCCCGATCCTGCGCCTCCCGGAGCCGTTCGCCAACACCGTGCCGTTCTCGCTGCGCGAGATCAGCCGGTACGACGACCGGGGCCCCGCCTGGTACTGGAACGACATCGTCACCGGCGAGCACGTCGGCACCCACTTCGACGCGCCCGTGCACTGGGCCACCGGGCGCGACCGGGAGGACGTCTCCCAGGTGCCGCCCGGCCGCCTCGTCGCCCCCGCCGTGGTGCTGGACGCGTCCGCGCGGGCCGCCGCCGACCCCGACTTCCTGCTGGAGATCGACCACGTCCGGGACTGGGAGCGCGAGCACGGGGCGCTCCCCGACGGCGGCTGGCTCCTCTACCGGACGGGCTGGGACGCGCGGTCCGGCGACCAGGAGTCCTTCCTCAACGCCGACGAGACCGGCCCCCACACGCCGGGGATCTCCGCCGAGTGCGCCCGCTGGCTCGCCGAGGAGACCCCGCTCATCGGCCTGGGCACGGAGACGGTCGGCACCGACGCGGGCGCCGCGCACGGGTTCGACCCGCCGTTCCCCTGCCACTCCTACTTCCTCGGCGCGGGCAAGTACGGCCTCACCCAGCTCCAGAACCTCGCCAGGCTGCCGGCGCGCGGGGCGGTGCTCCTCGCCTCGCCGCTGCCGATCGTCGGCGGCTCCGGCAGCCCCGCCCGCGTGCTCGCCCTGGTCGAGCGATGATCGTCGCGGAGGCGGTGGGGGAGACCCTCGCGCGGCTCGGCGCCGGGACCGTCTTCGGCGTCGTCGGCAGCGGCAACTTCCACGTGACGAACGCGCTCGTCGCGAACGGCGCCCGCTACGTCGCGGCCCGCCACGAGGGCGGCGCCGCGACGATGGCCGACGCGTACGCGCGGGTCACCGGCGGCCTCGGCGTGCTGTCGGTGCACCAGGGACCCGGCCTCACCAACGCCCTCACCGGCATCGCCGAGGCCGCCAAGAGCCGCACGCCGCTGCTGGTGCTGGCGGGCGAGGTCGCCGCCGCCGAGGTGCGCTCCAACTTCCGCGTCGACCAGGCCGCCCTCGCGGCGGCCGTCGGCGCCGTCCCCGAGCGGATCCACTCGCCCGGCACCGCGCTGGCCGACGTCGCCCGCGCCTGCCGCACCGCCGTCGCCGAGCGCCGCACCGTGCTGCTCGGGCTGCCGCTGGACGTGCAGGGCGCCCCCCACCCGGACGCCGCGGCGCCCGAGCGCCCGTCCGCGGGGGCCGACGGCCATCCGGCCGGGTACCGCCCGCGGGCTGCGCGGGTCCCGCCGCTGCCCGTCCCGCCGGCGGGTGCGATCGCCCGGCTCGCCGACGCGCTCCAGGGCGCCGGGCGCCCGGTGTTCATCGCCGGGCGCGGCGCGCGGCTCTCGCGCGCGGGGGAGGTCCTCGCCCGGCTGGCGGGACGCGTCGGCGCGCTGCCCGCGACCTCGGCCGTCGCGCGGGGCCTGTTCGCCGGGGACCCCTTCGCCCTGGACGTCAGCGGAGGGTTCGCCACGCCCGCCGCTGCGGAGCTGATCGGCGGCGCGGACCTGATCGTCGCGTGGGGTTGCGCGCTGAACGCGTGGACCACCCGGCACGGCGCCCTCATCGGCCGGGACACCACCGTCGTGCAGGTGGACGTGGACGCCCAGGCCCTCGGCGCGCACCGGCCCGTCGACCTCGGCCTGATCGGCGACGTCACCGAGACCGCGCTCGCCGTCTCCGCCGAGCTGGAGGCGCGCGGGCACGGCGCCACCGGATACCGGACGGAGGAGGTCGCGGCGCGGCTCGCCCGCGAGGGACGCTGGCAGGACGTCCCCTACGAGGAGCATCCCGACGGCGAGGGCGACGACGGCGCCCGCATCGATCCCCGGACTCTGACGATCGCACTGGACGGGCTGCTCCCGCGCGAGCGGACCGTCGCGGTCGACTCGGGCAACTTCATGGGCTATCCGGCGATGTTCCTGGACGTCCCCGACGCCGACGGCCTCGTCCTCACCCAGGCGTTCCAGTCGATCGGGCTCGGGCTCGCCACCGCGATCGGCGCCGCCGTCGCCCGGCCGGACCGGCTGACGGTCGCCGCGCTCGGCGACGGCGGCGCGCTCATGGCGGCCGCGGAGCTGGAGACGGCCGCCCGGCTCGGGCTCGGCCTGCTGGTGGTCGTCTACGACGACGAGGCGTACGGGGCGGAGGTGCACCACTTCGGCCCGCACGGCCATCCGCTGGACACCGTCACCTTCCCGCCCGCCGACGTGGCCGCGATCGGCCGCGGGTTCGGCTGCGCCGCCGCCACCGTCCGGTGCCGGGACGACCTCGCGGCGGTGGGGGAGTGGCTGGCGGGACCCCGCGACCGGCCGATGATCGTGGACGCCAAGATCACCCGGGGGCGGCCCGCCTGGTGGCTGGAGGAGGCGTTCCGCGATCACTGACCGTGTAACCGCCCATACGGAGGGGAATGATCCGGAGCCTACGCCGCATCCCGGGGAGGACCGATGGCGCATGGGCCCCGACTGCCGGAGCTCGGCCGCGAGATGGCCGCCGAGTTCGCCGGCACGCTGATCCTCATCCTCTTCGGGGCCGGCGTCGTCGCCCAGGCCGTCGCGGGCAGCGGCCTCGGCGACCCGCAGAGCCTCGGCGGGCACGACGCCATCACCTGGGCGTGGGGCATCGGCGTGACGCTCGGCGTCTACGTCTCGGCCCGGATCAGCGGCGGGCACATCAACCCGGCCGTGACGTTGGCCCTCGCCGTGTTCAAGGGGTTCCCCTGGCGCAAGGTGGGGCCGTTCTGGGTCGCGCAGACCGCGGGCGCGTTCGTCGCCGCGCTGATCGTCCGGTGGAACTACAGCGAGGTGCTCGCCAAGTTCGACCCCGGCCACACCCTGAAGTCGCAAGGGGTGTTCTCGACCCTGCCGGGCAACGGGACGCTGCCGGTGGGGACGTGGGGGGCGTTCCGCGACCAGGTGATCGGCACCGCGATCCTGCTGTTCGTCGTGCTCGCCCTCACCGATCTGCGCAACTCCCCGCCGCTGGCCAACATGACCCCGTTCGTCATCGGACTTCTGGTGGTGGCGATCGGGATGGCGTGGGGGACGGACGCCGGTTACGCGATCAACCCGGCGCGCGACTTCGGCCCGCGCGCGGCCCAGTTCATCACCGGGTACGGGAACGCATGGCGGGACCAGAACGGCGACTTCTATTTCTGGGTGCCGATAGGCGGCCCGCTGATCGGCGGGATCATCGGAGCGGGCCTGTACCTCCTGCTCATCGGGCGCAACATCCCCGAGGAGGACCAGGGGCCCGGTGGCGGCGAGCCACGGCCCGAATACGACGTCCGCTGACGGTCCCGTCCGGCAAGGAAGGAAGGTCTGACATGGCTGATTTCGTTGGTGCGCTGGATCAGGGGACGACCAGCACCAGGTTCATGGTGTTCGATCACTCCGGTGCGGTGGTGGCCCGGCACCAGCTGGAACACCGGCAGATCCTGCCCCGCCCCGGGTGGGTCGAGCACGACCCCGCCGAAATCTGGGAGAACACCCGCACCGTCATCCAGACCGCGCTGGCCACCGCCGGGCTGTCCACCACCGACCTGCAGGCCATCGGCATCACCAACCAGCGCGAGACCACCGTGGTCTGGGACCCCCGCACCGGCCACCCCCTGCACAACGCCATCGTCTGGCAGGACACCCGCACCGACCAGATCACCACCGCCCTGCAACACGACAGCCGCGGCCAGATGATCCGCGACCGCACCGGCCTGCCCCCCGCCACCTACTTCTCCGCCGCCAAAGCCCAATGGATCCTGGACAACACCCCCGGCGCCCGCCAGGCCGCCCAGCACGGCCACGCCCTCATGGGCACCATCGACACCTGGCTGCTATGGAACCTCACCGGCGGCCCCCACGGCGGCGTCCACCTCACCGACCCCACCAACGCCTCCCGCACCATGCTCATGGACCTGCACACCCTCACCTGGGACCCCGAACTGCTGGACATCTTCACCCTCCCGGCCACCATGCTCCCGGCCATCGGCCCCTCCACCCAGCCCGGCGGCTACGGCCCCACCCACCCCGACACCCCCCTCGCCCACCCCACCACCGCAAGCACAGGCACCGGGGGCGGCACCGCCGGGGGCGGGGGCGGGGGCGGGGTGCCGGTCACCGCGATCCTGGGCGACCAGCAAGCCGCCACCGTCGGACAGGTCTGCTTCGCCCCCGGCGAGGCCAAAAACACCTACGGCACCGGCAACTTCCTGCTGCTCAACACCGGCCACCAGCCCGTGACCTCCCACGCCGGGATGCTCACCACCGTGTGCTACCAGCTGGCCGGGCAACCCCCCGTCTACGCCCTGGAAGGCTCCATCGCCGTCACCGGATCGGCCGTGCAATGGCTCCGCGACCAGCTCGGCCTCATCACCGACGCCGCCCACAGCGAAACCCTGGCCCGCCAGGCCGGCGACAACGGCGGCATCTACTTCGTCCCCGCCTTCTCCGGCCTGTTCGCCCCCTACTGGCGCGCCGACGCCCGCGGCGCCATCGTCGGCCTGTCGCGCCACACCACCGCCGCGCACCTGGCCCGCGCCACCCTGGAGGCCATCTGCTACCAGACCCGCGACGTGGTCGAGGCCATGCACCACGACTCCGGCGTCACCCTGGAAGTCCTCAAGGTCGACGGCGGCGTCACCACCAACCACCTGTGCATGCAACTGCAAGCCGACATCCTGGGCGTCCCGGTCTCACGCCCCACCATCACCGAAACCACCGCCCTGGGCGCCGCCTACGCCGCCGGCCTGGCCACCGGCCTGTGGCACGACACCGACGAACTACGCACCCACTGGCACCAAGACCACCGCTGGGAACCCACCTGGACCCCCCGCCAACGCGACCACGCCTACACCGGATGGAAGAAAGCCGTCGAACGCACCTACGGATGGATCGACATCGACTGAACACGCGGCGTGTCCTTGCCGTCACGCCGGCCCGAACGTGATCTAGCATCCGGCGGGGGGCGGGCCGTCCCGGCCGCGCGTCCAGCCGTCCCGCCGAGAGGATCTCCATGACCAGTCGAGCCACAGGGGCCGTGCTCGCCGTCGCCGCCGCGGCCGTGCTCGGCGCGGCCGGCGCCGGTGCGGCCCGGGCCGTGCCGCCGTCCGCCGTCCCCGCGCCGCCGGAGCGCGCCTCGGTGAAGGGCGACTTCACCGGCATCGTCGCGCTCAGCAACTGCTCCGGCTCGCTCGTGCGAGGGCCGCGCTCGCGCGACACCGACGCCGCCCTGGTGCTGACCAACGGCCACTGCCTGGAGGGCGGCATGCCGAAGGCCGGCGAGGTCGTCGTCGACCGGCCGTCCCGCCGGACGTTCGAGCTTCTCGACCCGGCCGGGACGAGGACGCTGGGGAGGCTCCGGGCGACGCGCGTCGAGTACGCCACCATGACCGGCACCGACGTCACGGTCTACCGGCTGGACAGCACCTACGCGGCCATCCGGAAGCGGTTCGCCGCCGCCGCGCTGCGCCTGTCCGCCTCCAGGCCGCACGACGGCACCGAGATCCGCGTCGTGTCCGGCTACTGGAAGAGGGTCTACCGCTGCAAGATCGACGCGACCGTCCACCGGCTCCGTGAGGACCAGTGGACCTGGATGGACTCCATCCGCTACACGCCCGAGTGCCGGACGGTCCACGGCACGTCCGGCTCGCCGGTCGTCGACGTCCGTTCCGGCAGGGTCGTCGGCGTCAACAACACCGGCAACGACGACGGCGGGCGCTGCACGCTCAACAATCCCTGCGAGGTCGCCCGGAACGGCCACGTCACGGTCCGGAAGGGAATCCACTACGCCCAGCAGACGGACGCGCTCGCCCGCTGCCTCGGCGGCGGGAACGACGTCGTGGTCGGCGGGTCCTGCCCGCTTCCCGGACCGGCCGGCGGGCGCTGACCGGGGAAGGGGCGTCCGGTCACTCCGAGAGCATCCCGGCGCGGAGCTTCTCCAGCGTGCCCCGCAGCAGCCGCGACACATGCATCTGGGACAGCCCCACCTCGTCGGCGATCTGCGTCTGCGTCTTGTTGCCGAAGAACCGCAGCAGCAGGATCCGCCGCTCGCGTTCGGGGAGACCGGCGATCAGGGGGCGCAGGGCGTGGCCGTCGATGAAGGCGTCCAGCGCCGGGTCGTCGGAGCCGAGGTGCTCGCCGACCGAGCCGTGGTCGCCGTCCGGCGCGCCGTCCGCCGGGGCCTCCAGCGACAGCGGGCGGTAGGCGTCGCACGCGATGAGCACCTCCACCGCCTCCTCCTCGGTGACGCCCATGAGGGCGGCGACCTCCCCGGTCGTCGGCGACCGGCCGTGCTCGCGGGTGAAGTCCTGCGCCGTGCGCTGGAGGACGGGACGCAGCTCCTGGAGGCGGCGCGAGACCCGCACCCCCCACGTCTTGTCCCGGAAGTGCCGCTTCACCTCCCCGGTCACCACCGGGTAGGCGTAGGTGACGAACCGGTCGCCGACGCCGGGGTCGAAGCGGTTGATCGCCTTGACCAGCCCCAGGTAGGCGACCTGCTGGAGGTCGTCGATCGGCTCGCCGCGGCCGGCGTAGCGGCGCGCCACCCCGCGCACGAGCGGGACGTGCAGGTCCACGATCCGGGTGCGCAGCCGCTCGCGCCGCGGGTCACCGTCGGAGAGCAGCTTCATCTCCGCGAGCAGCTCCTCGGCCTCGCCGTCCTCGAACCGGGCCGGCCGGGTCGTCCGCGCCGTCGTCATGGGGCGTCTCCTTCGCGGCTGGGGCCGGTACGCGGCGACCGGCCACGTCCCTCTACCCGCCGGATCATTGATCACACCGGGAGCGGCGGAGGGAGCCGCCCCGGCGCTCCCGCCTGCGGAGACCCCGGTGATCCACCCCGCGGGTGATCGGTAGACTGTCCGCCGCGTCCCTCGGGTGAGGGACGCGGCGGAGGCGGGGCCCGCCGCCCCCGGTCCGGGGGAGACCACGGTGACGGCCGCCGGCGGTCCGCGCCGGGACGCGTGTCCCGCCGGTAGGAGTGAGCCATGCCCGACGCGGCGGCCGACGGCCCCGTCGATCCCGATGTCGACCTGCGCGTCCCGGCGCAGCGCTCCGAGCTGCGCCGCGCCCCCTGGTCGATCCTCGCGGCGGTGTCGGCGGGCGGGGTCCTCGGAGCGCTGGCCCGCTGGGGGCTGACCAGCGCCTTCCCGTACCGGCCGGCGGAGTTCCCCTGGTCCGTCTTCTGGATCAACGTCACGGGGTGCCTGGCGATCGGGGTGCTGATGGTGCTGGTCACCGAGGCCGGGCCCGTGCACCGGCTGGTGCGCCCGTTCCTCGGCGTCGGCGTCCTGGGAGGTTTCACCACGTTCTCCACCTATGTCGTGGACATCCAGCGGGCGGTGGAGGACGATGCCGCCGGTCTGGCGCTCGCCTATCTGGCAGGGACGCTCGCCGCCGCACTGCTCGCCGTGTTCGCCGGGATGCGGCTGACCCGGCGGTTCGCCCTCCGGCGCCCCCGGGAACGTCCGTGACCGGGCTGCTGGTCGTGCTCGGCGCGGCGCTGGGCGCGCCGCTGCGCTACCTGACCGACCGCGCGGTGCAGTCCCGTCACGACTCGGTCTTCCCCTGGGGGACGTTCACCGTCAACGTCGCGGGGTCCGCGTTGCTGGGGTTCCTCGCCGCGCTCCCGGCGGACGGCGGCGTCATGTCGCTCGCCGGGACGGGCTTCTGCGGCGCGCTGACCACCTACTCCACGTTCGGCTACGAGACGCTGCGCCTCGCCGAGGGCGGGGCGCGCTTCTACGCGGTGGCCAACGCCGTCGCGAGCATCGCGGCCGGGCTGGGCGCCGCCTATTGCGGGATGGCCGTCGCGGCGGCGGTCACCGGCTGACGGCGGGGCCGCGGGGGAAAGCGGACCGGGAAACCCGATCGGGAAAGGAAAGCCGACCAGGAAAGCATGGTGCGGCCCAGGCTCGCAGTCCTGAGCACATGGCAGCGGGCTCGCGAGTGGGCCGCCCCGTGACTCTGCCCATGTGGCCGTTCCGGTAAACCGATCAGCCTGTGCCGCGTCGTACCTCCGGTGAGAAACGGGTTTTCGGCCTTACTCGCGGGCTTTTGCGGTCGCGCGGCGGTTGGCCTTCTGGATCGCCTTGACCAGTTCGTCCTTGGTCATGGTGGACCGGCCCTGGACGTCGAGCCGCTTCGCGATCTCGTACAGGTGCTTCTTGGTGGCGTTGGCGTCGACGCCCTCGGCGGTCTTGGACGGCCTGCTGCGCGACTGCGGCGTGTCCTTGGCGGCCTGCTCGTCCGAGGGGCCCTTCCGCCCGCCCGCCTTGCGCTTCCAGCGGTCGCCGATCTTCTCGAATCTGTGCTTGAGGGCGCTGAACGCGGTGCGGTGCGCCCGCTCGCCCTCGCCGTACTGCTCGACCGCGGAGTCGTGGGCCTTGACCCAGGTGTCCTGCGCGTCCTCGGGTGAGCGGCGGAGCGTCGAGGGCATGTCCTCGCGGCCCGGCATGTCGGTCTCCTCTCCCTCGTCGGTGCCCTGTCAGGCGCGTCGTGCGGCGTCCTGTCGCCGTACCCGGCTCAGGCGAGTCCAACCGGCGGTCCCAGACGGGGCCGGTCACAGGCGGGGCCGGTCTCAGGCGGGGTCGGCGACGACCAGCTCCTGCTCGAACCAGTCGATCGTGCCGCGCAGGCCCTCCTCGACGGTGATCCGCGGGCTCCAGCCGAGGAGTTCGCGGGCCAGGGTGGTGTCGGGACGCCGGACACGCGGGTCGTCCTCGGGACGCTCGACGAAGCGGATCCGGGACGGTGAGCCGGTCAGCTCGACGACCAGCTCCGCGAGATCGGCCATGGAGAGCTCGTACGGGCTGCCGATGTTCACCGGGCCCGGATGGCGGGACATGGCGAGCGCCACGATCCCGCGGACGGTGTCGTCGACGTGGCAGATCGAGCGCGTCTGCGAGCCGTCCCCCGTCACCGTGAGGTCCTCGCCCGTCAGCGCCTGGCGCAGGAACGTCGGGATGGCGCGGCCGTCGTCGGGCCGCATCCTCGGCCCGTAGGTGTTGAAGATCCGGACGATCGCCGCGTCGAGGCCCCGGGAATGCCGGAACGCCGAGGTCAGGGCCTCGCCGAAGCGCTTGGCCTCGTCGTACACGCTGCGCGGCCCCACCGGGTTCACGTTGCCCCAGTACGTCTCCGGCTGCGGGTGGACGAGCGGGTCGCCGTACACCTCCGAGGTGGAGGCCAGCACGAACCGGGCGCCCTTCTCCTCGGCCAGCTCCAGCGCGTTGCGGGTGCCCTGGCTGCCGACCTCCAGGGTCTGGATGGGAAGCCGCAGATAGTCCGCCGGCGACGCCGCCGAGGCGAGGTGGAACACGTAGCCGACCTCGCCCGGCACGTGCACGGGTTCGGTCAGGTCGCGCCTGACGAACCGGAAGTCCCGCCGCCCGGTGAGGTGCGCGATGTTGCGCGACGTCCCGGTCAGCAGATTGTCCAGGCACACCACCGAGATCCCCCGGGCGAGCAGTGCCTCGCACAGGTGCGACCCGAGGAAGCCCGAGCCTCCCGTCACCACGGCGCGTCGATGTCTCATCCTGGTCCCCTCACGGTGTGGGCGAGCGCGCGGCCTGCCGCCTCGACGGCCTGGCCGGCGGTGATCTCCAGCAGGCCGGGATGCGGTTCGCGGCCGTGCGGGTCGCCGCGCCGCCCGGCCCACAGGACCAGGTGCTCGGCGCGGTCGGGCGGCCCCCAGCGGCCGGGCGGCGTCGGGCCGAACAGCAGCACCGACGGCGTCCGGAACGCGGTGGCCAGGTGGGCGGGGCCGGTGTCGCCGCACACCACGAGGCGGGCGCCGGCGACGAGCGCGGCGAGCCGCGGCAGCGGTGTACGGCCCGACAGGTCGGCGCCCGGGTCCAGCCCGGCGAGCTCGACGACGCGGCGCGCGATGGCCGCCTCGCCGGGGCCGCCGGTGACGACGACGCGTTCGCCGCCGTCCCGCAGCGCGGCCGCGACGGCCGCGAACCGCTCGGCCGGCCAGCGCCGCGCGGGGAAGGCCGCCCCCGGGTGGACCACCACGGCGCCGGGCGCGGGGGAGGCGGCCCGGGGCGCCGCCAGGTCCAGGTCGCCGGGGTCGGCGTGGAACCCGTACGCGCGGACGAGCCGGCACCACCGCGCCACCTCGTGCTCGTCGGGGTCCCAGTCGGGGCCGTCGGCGTGCGGGGCGGCGGTGCAGGCGAACGCCATCAGCCGGCCCGGTGACAGCGCCGCGAGGACGCGGTGGCTCCGCGGGCCCCGGCCGTGCAGGTTGACCGCCACGTCCACCGGCCCGGCGGGCGGCAGCGGGGCCAGGCCGTCCGCGGGCAGGACCGCGTCGACGGCGCCGGTGGCGCGGGCCAGCGCCGTCAATGCCTTGGGCGCGGCGAGCGTCAGCCGGGCCCCGGGCATCCCGCGGCGCACGGCCCGCAGCGCGGGCACGGCGGTCAGCAGGTCGCCCAGGCCGAGGGCGCGCAGGACCACGACGCGGCGCGCCGTCGTCGGCAGCGGCGCGCTGGTGGTCACGGCCACGACGGCTCCCGCGACGGGCAGACGACCATCTCGCGGACCTCGCATCCCGCGGGCTGCGCGAGCGCGAACGCGACCGCCGCCGCGACGTCCGCGGGCCGGTTGAGCTCGGCGTCGGGGCCCGGCCTGTACTGCTCGGTGCGGTCGTCGAAGAAGGCGGTGTCCATCCCGCCGGGGACCATCAGCGTCACGCCGACCCTCCCGGCCAGCTCGGCGGCGAGCGCCCGGGTGAAGCCGACGACGCCGAACTTGGACGCGCAGTAGGCGGTGGCGTCGCCGAGCGCCCGCAGCCCGAGCGTGGACGCGACCGTGACGATCCGCCCGCGCGGCTCGTCCTCCAGGTAGGGCAGCGCGGCGCGCACGACGGCGGCGGTGCCGAGCAGGTTCACCCGCACGACCCGCTCCCAGTCCTCGGCGGGCACGTCCCCCAGGGCGCCGCACGCGTCGATCCCGGCGGCGGTGACGACCGCGTCCAGCCCCCCGCCGGAGCGGGCCAGCCCGTGCACGGCGCGCTCGGCGCACCCGCGGTCGGCGAGGTCGGCCTGGACGTACTCGACGTCGTCCTTGGGCGGGTGCAGGTCCAGGACGAGCGGACGTCCCCCGTCCTCGGCGACCCTGCGGGCGATGGCCGCGCCGAGCCCGGAGGCGCCACCGGTGATGAGGACGTTCATGATGCGGTTCCCTTCGTCGTCGACAGCAGGCGTGAGGTGGAGCGCCCTTCGAGCAGGGGCAGCAGGACCACCTCGCCGCCGTTGGCCCGGACCGTGCCGGCCTCGGGCAGCGGGGTCCCGGCGTAGTCGGCGCCCTTGACCCACACCTGCGGCCGCAGCCGCTCCAGCAGCGGCGCCGGGGTGTCGTCGTCGAAGACCACCGCCGCGTCCACGTCGCTGAGCGCCTCCAGCACCCGGACGCGGTCGGCGGCGGGCGTCACCGGGCGGTCCGGGCCCTTGCGGCGGCGCACCGAGGCGTCGGAGTTCACGCAGACGATCAGGCAGTCGCCGAGCCGCCGCGCCTGCCGCAGCAGGCTGACGTGCCCGGCGTGCAGCAGGTCGAAGCAGCCGCCGGTCGCCACGACCGTGCCGCCGGCGCGCCGGGTGCGCTCGGCGAGGCCGAAGGCGTCCTCCCCGCGTTCGGGGACGAGCCGGGCGGTGCCGTTCTCGGTGAGCCGCGTGGCGAGCGCCGACGCCGCGCCCGCCCGGACGAACTCCGAGGCGCGCCGGACGCCCTCGGTGACCGCCGCGGTGAGCGGTCCGCCGTCGGCGAGCACGTCCACCGCCCCGACCGCGAAGCCGTCGCCGGCCCCGCACGCGTCGCCCCGCGCGGGTTCGGCCGGGGCGAGGAAGGGCGTGCGCGTCCCGTCGCACAGCAGGGCGCCCTCGGCGCCGAGGGTGATCGCGACGCCGTCCAGGCCCCACAGCCGGCCGAGATGCCGGCCGCGCCGCCCGGCCGCCGCCAGCCCGGATCCGCCGATCTCGGCGCCGTCCGCCGCGGCGAGCCGTGCGGCCTCCTCCTCGTTCGGGGTGAGCAGCCGCGTGCCGGGCACCGGCGGCTCCCCCTTCGGGTGCGGGTCCCACACGACCGGGACGTGGCCGGGCAGGTCGCCCAGCAGGGACCGGACGGCGCGGTGCCGGGTCACGCCGCGCCCGTAGTCGGAGACCAGCACGGCGCCGGCCCCCGCCACGGCGTCGGTGACGCGCGGACCGACGGGCCCGTCCAGGGCCTGCCCTTCCCCTGTGTCCAGGCGCGCCACCGACTGCTCTCCCGCGCGGATGCGCAGCTTGCAGGGCGTCCCGCCGTGCAGGTGGAACGCGGCGACCTCCACGTGCCGCTCCAGCATCGCGCGCAGCCGCCGGCCGGGCTCGTCGTCGGCCAGCGCGGTGACGAGCACCACCTCGCGGCCGGACGCCGCCGCCAGCAGCGCGGCCAGCCCCGCGCCGCCCGGGCGGGGGCGCTCCTCGGCCTGCTCGACGACCGGGACCGGCGCGTCCGGGCAGAGCCGGCTGCTGGTGCCGACGATGTCGATGTCGAGCAGGACGTCGCCCACCACGACCAGCGGCGCGGTCATCCCCCCACCCCCAGGACCTCGTCGATCACTCCGCACAGCAGGTGGAGCGCCGCGAGGTGGATCTCCTGGACGGTCGCGGTGGCCGCGGCGTCCACGGCGATGGCGTCGTCGCAGGACCCGGTGAGCGGGTTCGGGCCCGGGCCGGTCAGCGCCCAGGCGGCCATCCCCGTGCGCCGCGCCCGGTGCGCCGCCGCGATCACGTTGGGGCTGCGGCCGCTCGTCGACAGGCAGAGCAGCACGTCGCCGGTGCGGCCGTGCGCCTGCACCTGCCGCGCGAAGACGTCCACCGGGCCGTAGTCGTTGCCGATGGCGGTGACCGCGGAGGTGTCGGCGTGCAGCGGGATCGCCGACAGCGGCCGCCGGTCGCTCTCGAACCTGCCGGTCAGCTCGGCCGTCAGATGCTGGGCCTCGGCGGCGCTGCCCCCGTTGCCGCAGGCGAGCAGCCGCCCGCCGGTGCCGAGGACGCGGGCGAGCCGGCGTCCCCACGCGGCGACCGTCGGCACGTGCTCGCGGAACCGCAGCGCGGCCTCCGCGAGCGCCTCCAGCCGCTCGTCCTGCGCGGTGAGGACCGGGCTGCGCGCCGGCGCCGTCACGCCGCCACCCCGCTCAGGGCGCCCGCCCGCCGGTAGACGCCGGCGGTGCCGGCGGCCACGCGCGCCCACGAGTAGCGGGCCCGCGCCCGGTCGCGGCCCGCGCGGCCCATCGCGGCACGCTTCACCGGGTCGTCCAGCAGCTCCCGGATCGCCGCGGCGGCGGCCCCGGGATCGCGGGGCGGCACGTGCGCGCCGGTGACGCCCGGGACGACGGTGTCGAGATGACCGCCGACGCCGCTCGCCACGACGGGCACGCCGCAGGCCATGGCCTCCAGCGGCACCATCCCGAACGGCTCGTACCAGGGCAGCGTGACGACCGCGCTCGCCGACCGCAGCAGCGGGGCGACCTCGTCGCGGCCGACCCGCCCGAGGAACTCCACGCGGCCGGAGACGCCCGCGTCCCGCGCCACCCGCCGCAGCCTGCGCACCTCCGGGTCGCCGTCCAGGTCCGCGCGCGGCGGTCCTCCGGCGACGGCCAGCCGGGCGCCCGGCAGGTACGCCAGCGCCTCGATGGCGGTGTCGACGCCCTTGCGCTCGACCAGGCGGGACAGCACCACGAGCGGGCCCGCGTCCGCGCCGTCCCGTCCCCGGCGGGGTGTGAAGAGGCCGAGGTCGACGCCGCACGGGACGACCGACACGCGGTCGCGCGGGACGCCCAGCGCGGCGAGCTCGGCGACCTCGTCCGCGCACGTCGCGATGACGGCGTCGGCGCCGCGCCCGAGGGCCCGCTCCAGCCGGACGCGGGAGGCGGGACTGGTGTCGCCGTCGCCCTGGTGGCGGCGCTTGACGCTGCCGAGCGCGTGGTAGGTCTGCACCACCGGCACATGCCGGGGGCCCGGCGGGCCGGACGCCTGGACGGCGGCGAGCCCGCTCATCCAGAAGTGGGCGTGCGCCACGTCGGGCGGATCGGCGGACCAGCGCCGCTCCAGGTAGAGGCCGAACGCGTGCATCCAGGGCAGCAGGTCGTCCTTGGCGATGCGCTCGGGCGGGCCCGCCGGGACGTGCTCGACGGTCACCCCGGGCGCGAGGCGGACGCGGCGGGGGAGGGCGGGGGCGTCCCGGCGGGTGTAGACGGTGACGTCGTGCCCTTGGCGGCCCAGCTCGGCGGCCAGCTCGGCGACGAACACGTTCTGCCCGCCGCCGTCCGCCCCGCCGAGCCCGCCGGCGGCGGCCAGCGGGCTGGCGTGCTCGGAGACCATGGCAATCCTCATCGCGTTACCTCCCAGAGAGTCCGCTGCCAATCGCGCAGGAACCGGGGCAGCCCGTAGCGGTCGACGGCGTGGGCCCGCGCCTCCTTGCCCATCTGGCGGGCACGCGGCGGGTCGGCGGTCAGCGACCGCGCGGCGTCGGCGAGGGTGCCGGCGCGCGTGGACAGCACCCCCGCCTCCGGCGGCACCGCCTCGACGGCCTCGGTGGTGGCCAGCGCCACCACCGGCAGGCCGAGCATCATGGCCTCGATGAGCGCGAGGCCGAGCGAGGTCCACCGGTAGGGGTGGACGTAGACGCGGCGGCGGGCGAGCTCCTCGTGCATCCTCGCCTGCGGCAGGTCCTCGAAGGTCCACAGCGACTCGGGCGCGATGCCGAGCCGTCCGGGGACGTCGGCGACGTTCATCCCGAACAGGTCGAGGGGGACGGCCGCGGCCAGCCCGGCGAGCAGGTCGGTGCCCGCGACGCGGCCCCGGCGGAGGGGGTCGTTGATGACGACGCCGGCGCGGGGCATGTCACCGGTGCAGCGGTAGCCGGGGTCCACGACGCCGTGCTCGATGACCGTGGTCGGCGCCCGCCCGCAGTTCCAGAACAGCTGGTTGAAGTGGGTGACGTGCACGACGGGGATGTCGGCGCGGTCGTGCAGGAAATGCCGGCTGTCGGGGACGATCTCCTCCGGCCATCCGGCGTCCGCGGGCGTCCGGCGGGGGGTGTCGTGCTCGACGTACACGGCGGGGACGTCGCGTCCCGGGCGCCGGCCGAGCCACTCCTCGGTGAGGCGCAGCTCGCGCGGCCGCTGCAGGACGACCACGTCCACCTCCTCGTCCCGGAGCCGGTCGAAGGGCACCTCGACGGCGCGGCCGGGCCAGGCGAAGGTGTCGGGGCGCCCCCTGCCGTCCGGGCCGCGGCCGGGCGTGACGGGCACCAGCGTGGTGTGCGGGCCGTGCACGAACGACGTCGCCCACGAGCCGTGCACGTGCCAGAGCAGGACCCTCATGCGACCACCTCCCCGCCGGGCCCGACGTCGGCCGCGACGATCTCGACGGCCGCGGCGACCTCCTCGGCGCGGACGGACGCCAGGCACGGGTGCCCGTCGACCGGGCATTCGCGGGCCCGGCTGTCCTTGCAGGGCGCCTGCTGGTCGCCGAGCAGCGCCAGCGGGACCCCGAACGGCGCCCACCGGGCGGCCGGGACGGTCGGCGCGAACAGCGACACGACGGGCGTGCCGACGGCGGCGGCCAGGTGCGCGGGACCGGTGTTGCCCGCGACGACGGCGCGCGCGCCCCGCAGCACCGACCCCAGCTCGGCCAGCGTCGTGCGGCCGCCGAGGTCCAGCCCGTCCTCCCCGGCGACGAGCGCGGTCAGCTCCTTCTCGTCGCCGTGGCCGGTGACGACGACACGGTGCCCGGCCGCGCCGAGGACGCGCACGGCGTCGGCGCAGTGCGCCGGCGGCCACGCCCGTGCCGGGACGGACGCCCCCGGATGCACCACCACGTACCCGGGCCCGCCGGTGAGGTGGTCGGTGTCGGGCAGCGGCTCACGGACCCGCAGCCGGGTGTCGGCCGACGCGGGGAACCCCGCGTCCTCGGCGAGCGCGAGCATGCGCAGCGGCTCGGGCACGTCGCCCTCGGGACGGTGCCGCAGGTCCAGCAGCGAGCCGGGGTAGTCCTCGCTGATGCCGCCGATCCACGGCGTCCCCGCCAGGCGCAGCAGCAGCGCCAGCGGCAGCGGCGACTGGTGCGACGAGGTGAGGATCAGCGCCCGGTCGAAGCCCGCGAGCGTCCCGGTGAACCGCTCGATGTCCAGGACGTCGACCGGGTCGGGCTCCGGGTCGATCCACGGCGCGCGCCACTCGATCACCTCGTCCACGCCGGGGAGCAGGTCGGCGGCGGCGCGGCCGCGCGGCCCGCACAGCAGCACGACCTCCTCGGCGCGCGCGGCCACCGCCCGCACCGCGGGCCCGGCGAGCAGCACGTCGCCGATGTTGTCCTGCCTGGCCACCAGCACCCTCACCGCGACCTCCCTCCGCCGAGCAGCAGGTCCACGGCGGCTTCCAGCGTCGGCGCCGTCTCCGGCGCGCGCGCGATCTCCACTGGCAGGGTCCGCCCGGTGGGCACGAGGATGCCGCGAGCACCCGCCGCGGCGGCGGCCTCGACGTCGCCGCCGATGTCGCCGATGACGGCGCAGTCGGACGGCCGCGCGCCCAGCCGCCGCGCCGCGCGCTCGATCATCCCCGGCAGCGGCTTGCGGCACGCGCATCCGTCGTCGCCGTCGTGGGGGCAGAACTCCCACACGTCGACGCGGCCGAGCAGCTCCTCCACGCGCGCGTTCACGCGCCGCACGTCCCCCGCCGTGATGCGGCCCTTGGCCACGCCCGACTGGTTGGACACCACGCCGATGCGGACCCCGTGGCGCCGCAGCCGGTCCAGGGCCCGCCGCGCCCCCGGCATCGGCTCGACCCGCCGGGGGTCGCCGTTGTACGGGACGTCGCGGATGAGGGTGTCGTCGCGGTCGAAGAGGACCACCCGGGGCCCGGCCCACGGCCGCGCGCGCCGGTGCGCGAGGAGCCCCCGGATCCGGTGCCGGATCGCCACGGGCGGGATCACGGCGCTGGTCACCAGCATCAGCGCGACCTCGGCGCCCGTCCGCGGCCCCGGCCGGATCCGCTCCGCGGCGAACCGCGCGGTGAGCGCGGCCCAGACCGTCCCGGAGACCAGGGCGATCCCTGTCACCCGGCCCCTCCGGGGCGGCCGCCTCCGGGCCGCGACGAGGGCGGGGGGCACGGTGACGAGGGCGGCGAGGCCCGCGAGCGTGGTGGCGGCGTGGCGGCGCAGCAGGCCCGGGCCCTCACCGGCGCGGGCGCGCCAGGAACGGCCGTGCAGGCGCCACATCAGGACGTCGTCGGCGTTGCCGGCCTGGGCGCGGACCGAGGCCCACGGACCCGCGGGCCGCACCGGATGGGTGATCTCCCGCGTGCCGCGGACGAGGCGGTGGCCGGCGTCCAGGACGCGCAGCGCCAGGTCGGCGTCCTCGCGGTAGGCCCGGCGGAACCGTTCGTCGAAGCCGCCCGTCCCGGCGAGGACGCCGCGCCGGTAGGCCATGTCGGCGGTGATCCAGTCGGCGTCCGCGAGACCGGCGGTGCCCCGCTCCCAGTCGGTGGGGCGCTGCCCGTCCGGCGGCGGGACCCTGACGCGGCCCTTGGACCCGGCGACGCCGGGCGGCAGGCCGGCGAGGTCGTCGGCGAGCCGGGCGCACCAGCCGGGGCCGGGGACGACGTCGTCGTCGAGGAAGGCCACCCACTCGGTCGCGGCGGCGCGCCAGCCGGTGTTCCGCGCGGCGGCGGGACCCCGTCCCCCGGAGCGCAGGACCCGGATGCCCGGCCCGCCGGGCGGCGGCAGCGGCAGTGGCAGCGGCGCGCCGGGCACGGGACGGTCGTCCACGACGATGATCTCGTGCGGGGCGCCTTCCCCGCCGGCGGCGGACGCGAGGAGGGCGTCGAGCGTCACGCGCAGGCTGTCCCTGCCGATCGTCGGGACGACGACGGTGTGGCTCATCGGTGCACCTCCCCGCGGCGCACCACGAAGGGCCCGATCGCCAGCAGGTCGACCGGCGCGGACCCGAAGCACTCCAGCGCGTCGCGGGGGTCGTCGGCCATGGGACGGCCCGCGGTGTTCAGGCTGGTGTTGACGAGGACCGGCAGGCCGGTCAGCGCGCGGAACTCCTCCAGGAGCCGCGCCACGAGCGGCTCGTCCGCGGGGGAGACGGTCTGGACGCGCGCCGTGCCGTCCACGTGGACGACCGCGGGTATCCGTTCCCGCCATCCGGGGCGGACGCGGTGGACGAACAGCATGTACGGGCTCGGGATCGGCCCGTCGAAGATCTCGGGCGCGTGCTCCAGCGCGACCATCGGCGCGATCGGGCGGAATTGCTCGCGGCCCTTGACGTCGTTGAGCCGCTCCACGTTGCCGGCGTGGCCGGGATGGGCGAGCAGCGAGCGGTGGCCGAGCGCGCGCGGCCCGTACTCCGAGCGGCCCTGGAACCAGGCGACGATCTCGTTGCGCGCGAGGGCCCCGGCGACGGTGGCGGCCAGGTCGTCCGGGCGCTCGTACGGGATCTTCGCGGTGTCCAGGTACCGGGCGATCCGCCGGTCGTCCCACCCCCGTCCGAGGTCGGCGCCGGGCATCGCCGCGAGCGGCCCGCCCCGCTGCCGGGCGAGGTGCAGGGCGGCGCCGAGCGCCGTCCCCGCGTCACCCGCGGCCGGCTGCACCCAGATCTCGTCGTAGGGACCCGACTCCGCGAGCCGGGTGTTGGCCACGCAGTTCAGCGCGACGCCGCCGGCGAGCATCAGGCGCCGTGAGCCCGTCCGCCCGCGCAGCCAGGCGGCCAGGTCGAGCAGCACCTCCTCCAGCCGGGCCTGGACGCTCGCGGCGAGGTCGGCGTGGTCGCGGGTCCATTCGCCGTCCGGCGGGCGGGCCTTGGCGAGCGCGCCCCAGTCGACCGGCCTGACCGCGAAGCCCCCGTCGCCGGTGGCGCCCACGTGCTCGCGCAGCTCGCCGAGGAAGCGCGGCTCCCCGTAGGAGGCGAGCGCCATGACCTTGTACTCGTCGCTGGAGCGCAGGAATCCCAGGTGCTCGGTGAGGTCCTCGTACATGAGGCCGAGGGAGTGGGGGAGCCGCTGCGCCTGCAGGACGGTCAGGGCGCCGTTCTCGTAGGTCCCGGCCAGATGCGAGTGCGACTCGCCGCGGCCGTCTAGGACGAGCACGTCCCCGTCGCCCGGCGACGGCGCCGCGAGTCCCGCGGACGCGGCGTGCGCGACGTGGTGCGGGACGTACTCGACGATACCGGGGTCCAGCCCGGGCAGCGCCGTGGACAGGAACGCGGGCGCGCGCCGGGCGTACAGCGTCCGCAGCCGCTCCCACTGCTCGTCGTGCCCGTCCAGGCCGGGCTCGACGAGGTGGGGGTCATAGGAGTAGGCGACGGCGTCGAGGTCGCCGGGTTCCAGCCCGGCCTCCTCCAGGCACCATCGGGCTGCCCTTTCCGGCAGTTCCCAGGCCGCGAAGGGCACCGGGCGTTTCCCGTGTTTGCGGCGGCTGAAACGTTCCTCCTCCGCCGCGGCGACGACGACCCCGTCCGCCACGAGGGCGGCTGCCGGGTCATGGAAAATCGCGTTGATTCCGAGCACACGCATGCGAAGGCCCCGATTCGGCGCAGCATCAAATGGGGAGCAGATGCCGTCGTCGTAGGCACCGCCCAGGGGTGCTAACCAGAGCAAATCCCCTATAGGTGATTTCCCATTGCCGAGAACCGGCTCACTAAACACCGCTTCTCGGAAAGACCGTGGCGAACAAGGCGCGGTGGTACATCTAGACCGTCGCCATACATTTCCTCGCCCGGCTCGGGTACTGGCCGCCCATGCGTTTCACCGTCGTGGTCATCACCCGGAACCGCAGGCGCGCGCTGCTGGCCGCGCTCGCGCGCCTGCGGTCACTCGCGGAACGGCCTCCGGTCATCGTGGTGGACAACGCCTCGGAGGACGGCAGCGCCGACGCCGTCGCCGCCCTCTTCCCGGAGTTCCGCCTGATCCGGTCGCGACGCAACCTGGGCGCCGTCGCGCGCAACGCCGCGGTGGACCACGTCCGCACCCCGTACACGGCCTTCTGCGACGACGACGTCTGGTGGGAGCCGGAGGCGCCCTCCCGCGCCGCGGACCTCCTGGACGCCCATCCGCGCCTCGCGGTCGTGACCGCCCGGATCCTGGTGGAGCCGGGCGGGCGCGAGGACCCGATCGTGACCGAGCTGCGGCACTCGCCCGTCCCGGGCCCGCCGTGGCTGCCCGGGCCGGCGCTCGGCTCCTTCCTGGCCGGGGCGTCCATGGTCCGGGTCGCCGCCTTCCGCGAGGCCGGCGGGTTCTGTCCCCGGCTGTGGCTCGGCGGCGAGGAGGAGCTCCTCAGCGCCGACCTGATGGCGCTCGGCTGGCACCTCTGCTACGCCGACGACGTGGTCGTGCACCACGAGCCGTCACCGCGGCGCGAAGCGAGCCTGAGGCGCCGGCACGGAATCCGCAACACACTGTGGTTCACCTGGCTGCGCCGCCCGCTGCCCGCCGCGGCCCGCCGCACGGCCGGGCTCCTGCGCACGCTGCCCCGCGACCGGGTCACCGCGGGGGCGCTCGCCGAGGCCCTGGCCGGGCTGCCGTGGGTCGCCCGCGAGCGCCGGACGCTGCCCCGCGACGTCGAGGAGCGGCTCCGCACGCTGGAGGCGTCCCAGCGCCATTCCAAGGCCCGGCGCTATGTCGGATGACGGCCGGTGCCACCGCGCGGGCGGGACGCCCGCCACAAGGGCGGACCCCCGCCCGGAAGGAGCGGCCCGATGGCCGATGTCACGGTCGTCGTCGCGACCCGGAACCGCGCCGACGAGCTGCGCCGCAGCCTCCGCCGGCACCACGCCCCGGTGATCGTCGCCGACAACGCCTCCGCCGACGACACCCCGGAGGTCGCCGAGGCCGCCGGCGCCGAGGTGGTGCGGCTGCCGCGCAACCTCGGGGCGGCGGCCCGCAACATCGGCGCCGAGCGCGCCGCGACGCCCTACGTCGCCTTCGCCGACGACGACTCCTGGTGGGCGCCCGGCGCGCTGGAACGGGCCGTGCGGCTCCTCGGCTCGCACCCGCGGGCGGCGCTGCTGGCCGCGCGCGTGCTCGTCGGCGAGGACGAGCGGCTGGAGCCGGTGTCCGCGCAGATGGCGCGCGCGCCGCTCGGCCGGCCGGGCGGCCTGCCGGGGCCGGCCGTCCTCGGGTTCCTGGCCTGCTCGGCCATCGTGCGCCGCGACGCCTTCCTCGGCGTCGGCGGCTTCTCGCCGGTCCTGCACTTCGGAGGCGAGGAGGAACTCCTCGCGCTCGACCTGGCCGCCGCGGGCTGGGGCCTGGCGTACGTGGACGAGCTCGTCGTCCACCACCACCCCTCCACGGCGAACCGCGACCCGGCGGCCAGACGGCGCCGGGAGGCCCGCAACCGGCTGCTCACCGCGTGGCTCCGGCGCCCGCTGCCCGCCGTGGCCCGCGCCACCGCCGCCGCCCTCACCACCCGGGACGGGCGGGCGGGGCTCGCCGACGCCGCCCGCGTCCTGCCCGCGCTGGCCCTGGCCCGCCGGCCGGTCCCCCCGGCCGTCGAGGCGGCGCGGGCGCGGCTGGCGGGCCGCTGACCCGCGACGTTTCGGGGCGGTGGGCGGGGTAGGCCGCCCGAGACCGCCCGCCGACAAGCGAAGGAGACACCGGATGCGCGCCGTGGTGATCAACTGCACGCTGAAGCGCTCGCCCGAGAAGTCCAACACCGAGGCGCTCGCCGCCGTGGTCGAGGGCGAGCTGCGCGCCCGGGACGTCACCGTGGAGAGCATCCGCGCGGTGGACCTGGACATCCCGCCGGGGGTGGAGACCGATCTCGGCTCCGGCGATCAGTGGCCGGGCGTCCACCGGTCGCTGGTGGAGTCGGAGATCCTGGTGATCGCGTCGCCGACCTGGGCGGGTCATCCGTCGTCGGTCGCGCAGCGGGTCATCGAGCGGATGGACGCGATGCTGTCGGAGAAGGACGACGCGGGACGGCCGATCGCCTACAACCGGGTCGCCGGGGTGGTCGTCACCGGGAACGAGGACGGGGCGCACCACGTGATCAGCGAGATCAGCGGGGCGCTGAACGAGTTCGGCTACACGATCCCCGGCCAGGCGTGGACGTACTGGAACCGGGGGCCCGGCCCCGGGGAGAGCTACCTGGACTCCGGCGAGGGCCGGGACTGGTCGGCGAGCACCGGCCGGGCGATGGCCTCCAACCTCGTGGCCGCCGCGGCGGCGCTCGCCGCGCGTCCCATCCCGGCGCCGCCGTCCTGACCGGCGTCAGGTCCCGGGCCCGGCGGCGCGGGCCGTCCCGCCCCGCGCCAGGGCGGCGCCCCACACGGCCGCGAACACGGCGGCGGCTGCCAGCGCCCACCCGGTGCCGTACTCGGCGTGCCGCGTGGAGCCGCCGTCCCCGGCGAGCGTGAGGAACAGCGTCCCGACGGTCGCGACACCGGTGACCTGGCCGATCTGCATGAGCGTCAGCATCAGGCCGCCGGCGTCGGCGGCGTCCTCGGCCGGAACGTGGCGCAGCGCCGTCGTCATGACGACCGGCATCACGCCGAGGCCGGCGCCGATGACCGTCGTCAGCACCAGGTACCGGGGGCCGCCGTCCGCGAGCGGGCCCACGCACAGATAGCCCGCCGCCGCGACGGCGAACCCGGCCGGGACGGCGCGGCCGTGCCAGCGGGCGGGCAGGCGCTGCCAGCTCAGCCCGACCAGCCCGAACGCGGTGACGCACGGCACGAACGCCAGCCCGGACCTCAGCGGCGACATGCCCAGGTCGCCCTGGAGGTGCAGGGTGGTGGTGAACAGGAACGCGGCCCAGGTGCACGGCGCGAGGACCAGCACGGCGCAGGCGACCGCGAGCCGCGGCGCGCGCAGGACCCGCCCGGAGATGAGCGGCCGCCCGCCACCGGCCGCGACCCGCCGCTCCACCGCCGCGAACACGGCCAGGAACGCGGCGCTCGCCGCCAGCGACGCCCACCCCCACAGCGGCCAGCCCAGCTCGTGGCCGAGGATCAGCGGGACGACCAGCAGCAGCACCGCCGGGGACAGCGTCGCCAGGCCCGGCAGGTCCAGGCGGCCGCCGCGCGGGCCCCGGTCGGCCGGCAGCAGCCGCGGCCCCGCCAGCAGCAGCGCGGCGCCGATCGGCACGTTGACGAGGAAGACCGCCCGCCAGCCGGAGCCGAGCAGGCCGGCGCTGACGAGCAGGCCGCCCGCGACCTGGCCGGCGACGATGCCGCCCGCGATGACCGCCGAGTAGACGCCGAGCGCGCGGGCCCGTGCCGCGCCGGTGAAGTTCCGCTGGATCATCGACATCACCTGCGGCGTCATCAGCGCGGCGCCCGCGCCCTGCAGGAACCGGAAGCCCACCAGCGTCCAGGTGGACGGCGCCAGCCCGCAGGCCAGCGACGTCACCGTGAACGCGGCCAGCCCGAGGTGGTACATGCGGCGGTTCCCCGCGATGTCGCCGAGCCTGGCCCCCGTGATCAGCAGGACGGCGTAGGAGATGATGTAGCCCGCCACGACCAGCTGGAGCCCCGCGCCGGAGGCGTGCAGGTCCGCGCGCATGGTGGGCAGGGCCACGTTGACGATGTTGACGTCCAGGATCGCCATGAACTGCCCGAGCAGGAGCAGGGCCAGCATGAGGCGGCCCGGCCCGTTCCGCGGGCCCCGATCGGGGACGGTCCCGGGCAGATCGGTTGTCTGAGTCATGGACACGAGCATCCGGGAGCCCCGGTACCGGTAACGAGAGCCCGCGGATACTGGTACCGGCAGCACCTGGAAGGAACGGCGGGCGCACGGCAGGCTGGGGGGCGTGACGATGACCGGCGTGGGCACCGCGGGCGGCCCGAGGGGGCGGCAGCGCCGCGGCGAGCTGGCGGCGTTCCTGCGCAGCCGGCGTGAGCGGATCACCCCCGCCGACGTCGGGATGCCGCCCGGCCCGCGCCGCCGCACGCCCGGCCTGCGCCGGGAGGAGGTCGCCCAGCTCGCCGGGGTCGGCGTCACCTGGTACACCTGGCTGGAGCAGGGCCGCCCGATCAACGCCAGCACGCAGGTCCTGGACGCGGTGGCCCGCACCCTGCGCCTGGACGCCGCCGAGCGCGAGCACCTGTACCGGCTGGCCGAGGTCCCGGACGCGGCCGCCCCCGAGGACGCCGACGTCCTGCCCGAGGACGTGCAGACGGTCCTGGACGCCCTCGACCCCGTCCCCGCCGCGGTCTACAACGGCCGTTCCGACCTCCTCGCCTGGAACCGCGCCTACGCGGCGATCTTCCCGCGCGTGGTGGCCGCGCCGCCCGGCGAGCGCAACTCGATGTGGATGGTGTTCACGCTCCCGCCGTGCTGCAACCCGGTCGTGAACATGGCCACGGAGGGGCCGGCGCACGTCGCGGTGTTCCGCCACCGCTACAGCCGGCACGTGGACGAGCCGGGCTGGAAGGAGCTCGTCCGGCGGCTCCGGGCGGCCAGCCCCGAGTTCGCGCGGCTCTGGGCCGACCACGACGTCGCCGTCCCCGTGGCGCGGACCAAGGTGTTCCAGCACCACGCCGTCGGCCTGGTGCGCACCCGCACCACCAGCCTGGACCTCAGCGCGGCGCCCGGCTCCCGCATGATCGTCTACGCGCCGACCGACGCCGGGAGCCGCGAGCGGATCGGCTGGCTGCTCGCCCACCCCGAGGCCGCCGCCCCCGACCACGTCCACTGAACGGCCGTTCCCGGCCGGCCCGGGAGCCCCCCGCCCGCCGCGTGCGCGATCGGGCGCCCGCGTCCCCGTCCCCGCCCGGAGGCGTGAAGGGAGCCCGAGCGTGGCAAGAAGAACCTGAGATCTGGACGAGGAGGTCCCGGTGGTCGTGCTGCGCAGCTATGTGTCGGGTTCGTGGTCCTCTCCTGACGACGAGGGGGCGCCGCTGCGCGACGCCGTCACCGGGGAGGAGGTCGCGCGGATCTCCTCGGCGGGGATCGACATGGGCGCCGCCCTCGACCACGGGCGGCGCGTGGGCGGCCCCGTCCTGCGGGAGCTGACGTTCCACCAGCGCGCCGCCTTGCTGAAGGCGCTGGCGTCCCATCTGAGGGAGCACCGCGAGGAGCTGTACGCGCTGTCGGCGCGGACGGGCGCCACGCTCGGGGACTCCCGGTTCGACGTGGACGGCGGCATCGGGGTGCTGTTCGGCTATGCGGGCAAGGGCAGGCGGGAACTGCCCAACGACCGGATCCTGGTCGAGGGGGACGTGGAGCCGCTGGGCAAGGGCGGCACGTTCACCGGGCAGCACCTGTGCACGCCGTCCCTCGGTGTGGCGGTGCAGATCAACGCGTTCAACTTCCCGGTCTGGGGACCGCTGGAGAAGCTGGCGCCCGCGTTCCTCGCGGGGGTCCCGAGCCTGGTCAAGCCCGCGAGCCAGACCGCCTACCTGACGGCCCGGCTGATCGAGCTGGTCGTCGAGTCCGGCATCCTGCCGGAGGGCTCGGTGCAGCTGGTGTGCGGTGAGCCCCGTGACCTGCTCGACCACCTCACGGAGCAGGACATCGTCGCGTTCACCGGGTCGGCGTCCACCGCCCGCCTGCTGCGCACCCACCCCGCGGTCGTCGGGAACGCGGTGCGGTTCAACGCCGAGGCCGACTCGCTGAACTGCTCGATCCTGGGCCCGGACGCCACGCCCGGCACACCGGAGTTCGACCTGTTCGTCGAGCAGCTCGTCACCGAGATGACCGTCAAGGCCGGGCAGAAGTGCACCGCGATCCGGCGGGCGCTGGTCCCGGCGTCCCTCATCGACGACGTGGCCGCCGCCGCCCGCGAGCGGCTCGCCTCGGTCACGGTCGGGAACCCGGCCGTCCCGGAGGTCCGGATGGGCGCCCTCGCCGGCCTCGGCCAGCGCGAGGAGGTGCGCCGCTCGCTCAAGGCGCTCCTGGACGCGGCGCGCGTCGTCTCCGGCGACCCCGGCCGCGTCGAGGTCGTGGACGCGGACGCCGAGCGGGGCGCGTTCATGGCGCCGATCCTGCTGCGGGCCGACGACGCCGACCGCGCCGAGCCGCACGAGGTCGAGGCGTTCGGGCCGGTGAGCACGCTGCTGCCCTACGAGGGGACGGCGCGGGCGGTCGCGCTGGCCGCGCGGGGCCGGGGCAGCCTCGCCGGGTCCGTGGTGACCGCCGACGCCGGGTTCGCCCGCGACGTCGTGCTCGGCGCGGCGCCCTGGCACGGGCGGCTGCTCGTCCTGAACCGGGAGGACGCCGGGGAGTCCACTGGGCACGGGTCGCCGCTGCCCGCGCTCGTCCACGGCGGCCCCGGACGCGCCGGCGGCGGCGAGGAGCTGGGCGGGATCCGCGGCGTCGTCCACCACATGCGCCGCACCGCCGTGCAGGCCGGTCCCGCGACACTGACCGCGATCACCGGCAGGTGGGTGCCCGGCACCGACCGGACGGTCACCCGCGAGCACCCGTTCCGCAGGCACCTGGAGGACCTGCGCGTCGGCGACACCGCCGTCGGCGGGCCCCGCGCCGTCACCCTCGCCGACGTCGAGCACTTCGCCGAGTTCACCGGCGACACCTTCTACGCCCACATGGACGAGGACGCCGCGCGGGCCAACCCGTTCTTCGGCGGGCGCGTCGCCCACGGCTACCTCATCGTCTCGTTCGCGGCCGGGCTGTTCGTCGACCCCGCCCCCGGGCCCGTCCTGGCGAACTACGGCCTGGAGAACCTGCGCTTCCTCACCCCCGTCAACCCCGGGGACGAGCTGACCGTCACGCTGACCGCCAAGCAGATCACGCCGCGCGAGGGCGCGGACTACGGCGAGGTCCGCTGGGACACCGACGTCACCAACCAGGACGGCGCGTCGGTCGCCAAGTACGACGTGCTGACCCTGGTGGCCAGGCGGCCGACGCACGGCTGACCGGCGCGGCCGGGCCGTGGACCGCGGCGCCGCGGTGCGCCCGCGCGACGCCGCCGGGCGCCGTCAGACGCGGGCGGTCTCCGGGCGGAGCCGGTCGCCCGCCAGCCGCGCGGCGTCCAGGGGCGTGACGTCCACGGGAGGCTCGCGGCCGAGGTAGAGGTCCCGGACGACCTCGCCGACCGCCGGCCCCTGCAGGAAGCCGTGCCCGGAGAAGCCCGTCGCGTACAGGAACCGGGACACCCCCGGGGCCTCGCCGATGAGGGCGTTGTGGTCGGGGGTGACCTCGTACAGGCCGGCCCAGCCGCCGGTCAGGCGGGCGTCGAGCAGCCGCGGTGCGCGGGCGCCGATCGCCGCGGTGAGGCGGGGGAGCCAGGCGTCGGAGTAGCCGAGCGCGAAGCCCGGCCGCTCGTCGGGGTCGGACATCCCGAGCAGCAGCCCGGCGCCCTCGCCGTGGAAGTAGAACGAGGTCGTGAAGTCGATGGTCATCGGCACCGGGCGGGGCAGGTCGGGCATCGGCCCGGTGACGGCGATCTGGCGCCGCAGCGGCTCCACCGGGAGGTCCACCCCCGCCATCGCGCCGACCGCCGCCGACCAGGCCCCCGCCGCGCAGACGACCGCCGCCGCCGCGACGCGGCCCGCCGCCGTGCGGACGCCCGTGACCCGGCCGCCGTCGACGTCGACGCCGAGGACCTCGCAGCGGGTGCGGATCCGCGCGCCGTGCCGGCGCGCCCCGGCGGCGTATCCGAGCACCACCGACTCCGGGGTGCAGTGCCCGTCGTCGGGGGAGTACGCGGCGGCCAGCAGACCGTCCGGCGCGACCAGCGGGGACAGCCGCCGCGCCTCCGCCACCGTGAGCATGCGGCTCGGGACGCCCAGCGCGTTCTGCAGGGCCACGCTCCGCTCGAACGCCGCCACGTCCTCCGGCCGCGACAGCAGGAACAGGTACCCGACACGGCGCAGGTCGATCTCCTGGCCCGGCCGCGTCCCGAACCGCGCGAACGCCTCCAGGCTGCGGGCGCCGAGCCGGATGTTGACCTCGTCGGAGAACTGCGCCCGGACGCCGCCCGCGGCCTTGCAGGTCGAGCCCGAGCCCAGTGCGCCGCGCTCCAGCAGGAGCACCCCCACCCCGGCCTCGGCGAGGTGGAAGGCGATGCTCGTCCCCATCACGCCGCCGCCGATGACGACGACCTCGGCCGCGTCCACCGTGCCCCCTAGAGCCGGAAGCCCAGGTCGGGCTCCATCTCGATGACGTCCATCTGCGCCTTCTGGAGCCGTCCCGAGTGGTCCCAGTTCATCGACTGCCAGCGGGTGAACTGGTCCAGCACCCACATCCCCGACTGGCGGCTCCCGTTCCCCGACCGCCCGTTCCCGCCGAACGGCAGGTGCGCCTCGGCCCCGGACGTGGAGTTGTTCACGCTGACCATCCCGGCCGAGACCCGCCGCCGGAACGCGAACACCGTCGCCGGGTCCGCCGTGTAGATCGACGCGGACAGCCCGTAGCCGGGGGCGTTGGCGAGGGCGACGGCCTCGTCCGGCGTGCGGTAGGACGCGACGCCGACGATGGGCCCGAACGTCTCGTTCATGAACAGCTCGTCGCCGGGGCCCGTGCCGTCCACGATCACGGGGTGGTAGAACAGCCCGGCCCCGGGGTCGCCGACGAAGCCGGCGCGCGGGTTGGCCGCCGTGATCCGTCCCGTCCCCGACGAGCCGTGGACGGTGTGCCGCGGGCCGATCCAGCCGAGGGCCTTCTCGAAGCCGTCGGCGAACCGCTCGCACATCAGCGGCCCGAACAGCACGTCGGCGGCCGGGTCGCCGACCGGCGCGGCCCGCGCCGCCTCGTCGAGCAGCCGGACGAACTCCGCGTGCACCGACTCGTGCACGATCGCCGTGCCGAGGGAGGTGCAGCGCTGCCCGGCGGTGCCGAACCCCGAGAACAGGGCGCCCTCGACGGCCAGGGGGAGGTCGGCGTCCCCGGCGACGACCATCGGGTTCTTCCCGCCCAGCTCCAGGCACGGCGTCTGCAGGTGGCGGCCGCACAGCGCGCCGATCCGCGACCCGACCTCCGTGGAGCCGGTGAAGCCCACCTTGTCGACCAGCCCGGCGTCCAGTGCCTCCTCCAGCCCCCGGAACGTCTCCGGGCCGTCGGCGTACACGACGTTGAGGACGCCGTCCGGGAGCCCGGCGTGGGCGAACAGCTCGTAGAGCGCCTCCGCGCAGGCCGCCGCGTACTCCGCGGGCTTCCATACGACGGTGTTGCCGCACAGCAGCGCCGGGACGATGTACCAGGACGGCACCGCGACGGGGAAGTTCCCCGCCGTGATCACGGTGACGACCCCGACCGGGTCGCGGAACGTGAACAGCTGCTTGTCCGGCATCTCCGACGGCACGGTCTGGCCGTACAGCCGCCGCCCCTCCCCGAGGAAGAACGCGCACGTGTCCGCGATCTCCTGGACCTCGCCGAGGGCCTCGGCGTACGGCTTGCCGACCTCCCGGGTGACGAGACGGGCGAGGGCCTGCTTGTTGGCCTCGACCAGCCGCCCGGCGGCGGCGACGGCCTGCCCCCGGACGGGTGCCGGCACGTCCCGCCAGGCGTCCTGCGCCGCCCGCGCCGCGCGGCACGCGGCCACGACGTCGCCGCCCCCGGCGAGCGAGACCTCGGCGACCGTCTCGGACGTGCGGGAGGGATCGGTGGACCGGTACGGACGCGGCCCCGCCGGTATCCGGGCGCCGCCGATGACGGAGGTGAGCACGCTCCCAGCCTGGACGGCCCCCGCGCCCGCGCCAAGATCGGCCAGAGCACGGCTTGCTTACCGTGAGGCCAAGCCCGGCTGACGCTTCCGCCGCGCGCCGCCCGGCCGTCCCGCGGCATCGGGCCGGTTCCCGGTCCAGAGCTTGGCTCCGGCGCCCGCGGTGCCCGATGCTCGACTCCGCGGCCATACCGCAGCCCGCATCGCTGGCGCGCCGCGGCGCCTCGCGGGCACGACGACGCAGGGAGCCCGCATGCCCGAGCCCGCCGACGCCCATTTCCTGGAGCAGGCCGCCGCCCTCCGGCCGCCGGAGCCGCCCTCCCCCGCGGGGCCGCTCGGCAACGCGCGCCTGCTGGAGCTGTTCGACGCCCAGCTCGGCAGCCGGCACCTGGACCTCGCCGCGCGCCGGCTCCAGGCGGACGGCCACGGCTTCTACACCATCGGCTCGGCCGGGCACGAGGGCGGCGCCGCCGTGGCCGCGGTCCTGCGCCCCGGTGACCCGGCGCTCCTGCACTACCGGTCGGGCGCGTTCTTCCTGGAGCGCGCGCGGCAGGCGCCGGGCGGCGACCCGCTCCGCGACGTCCTCCTCGGCCTGGTCGCCGCCGCCGAGGACCCGGTCTCGGGGGGCCGTCACAAGGTCTTCGGCAGCAGGCGGCTCAACGTCATCCCGCAGACCTCGACGATCGCCTCCCACCTCCCGCGCGCGCTCGGCGTCGCGTTCGCGATCGAGCGCGCGGCGCGTCTCGGCCTGGACTCGCCGTGGCCGCGCGACGCGGTGGCCGTCTGCGGCTTCGGGGACGCCTCGGCCAACCACTCCACCGCGACGGGCGCGATCAACGCGGCGGTGAACTGCGGCTTCCAGGGCCTCCCCATGCCGTTGCTGCTGGTGTGCGAGGACAACGGCATCGGCATCAGCGTCCGCACGCCGCCCGGCTGGATCCACGCGGCGTACGGCTCCCGCCCGGGGCTGGCCTACTTCCACGCCGACGGCGGCGACCTGGAGGACGCCTACGACGCGGCGCGCCGGGCGGCCGCCTGGGTCCGCGGGCGCCGCCGTCCCGCGTTCCTGCACCTGCGCACGGTCCGCCTGATGGGCCACGCGGGCTCCGACGTCGAGACGTCCTACCGCACCCCCGCCGAGATCGCCGCCGATCTGGACGCCGACCCGCTGCTCGGCACCGCGCGGCTGCTCGTCGGCCGGGGCGCGGCGACCGCCGCGGAGGTCGTCGCGCTGTACGAGGCCAAGCGCGCCGAGGTGGCGGCGCTCGCCGCCGAGGTCGCCGGAGCCCCGAGGCTCGCGTCCGCCGCGGAGGTCATGGCCCCGCTGGCGGCGCCCGTCCGCCCGCGCCCGGCGCAGGCCGGGCCCGTGCCCGGCGTGCCCGACGGGGAGCCGGTGACCGTCGCGCGGGCGATCAACCGGACGCTCGGCGAGCTGCTCGACGAGCGGCCGGGCCTGCTGGTGTTCGGCGAGGACGTGGCGCGCAAGGGCGGCGTCTACGGCGTCACCCGCGGGCTGCGGCGGCGGGCCGGGGCGGCGCGGGTGTTCGACACGATCCTGGACGAGCAGTCGGTCCTCGGCCTGGCGCTCGGGCTCGGGGTGGCCGGGATGCTGCCCGTGCCGGAGATCCAGTACCTGGCCTATCTGCACAACGCCATCGACCAGATCCGCGGCGAGGCGGCGACGCTGCCGTTCTTCTCCGCCGGGCGGTACCGCAACCCCATGGTCGTGCGCATCGCCGCGTACGCCTACCAGAAGGGGTTCGGCGGCCATTTCCACAACGACAACGCGGTGGCGGCGCTGCGCGAGGTGCCGGGCCTCGTCATCGCCTCGCCGGCCCGGCCGGACGACGCCGCCGGGATGCTGCGCGCCTGCGTGGACGCCGCCGAGGACGCCGGGCGCGTCTGCGCGGTGCTGGAGCCGATCGCCCTCTACCACCACCGCGACCTGCACGAGGACGGCGACGGCGGCTGGCTCGCCGCGCCGCCGCCCGCCCCGGTCCCGCTCGGCCGGGCCCGCCTGCACGGGTCGGGCGGGGACGTCACGATCGTCACCTTCGCGAACGGGCTGCGGCTGAGCCTGCGCGCGGCCCGCCGCCTGGAGGGACGGGGCGTGCGCTGCCGCGTCCTCGACCTGCGCTGGCTCGCCCCGCTGCCCGTGGACGACCTGCTGCGCGAGGCGGAGGCCACCGGCGCCGTCCTGGTCGCCGACGAGACCCGCCGCACCGGGGGCGTCTCCGAGGCGGTCCTCGCCGCGCTGGCCGACCGGGGCTTCCGGGGCCGCGCGGCCCGCGTCGCCGGCGAGGACAGCTTCATCCCCCTCGGCGACGCCGCCCGCCACGTGCTGCTGTCGGAGAGGGCGATCGAGGACGCCGTCCTGCGGCTTCTCGACGGCCCGGTATGAAATCCCTGATCTCGCGAAGAATCGGACTATATTCCTGAACCGCCCCGCCGCGCACGGTGTCCCACGGGGCACACGTCTGCACTCGTCCCAGGAAAGGCGGCCCGCGGTGGCGGTCGAACCCCTGCGGCCGGACGACCCGGCCGACATCGGCGGATACGAGCTCCTCGGCCGTCTCGGGGCGGGCGGGCAGGGCGTGGTCTACGTCGCGCGCCGCCCCGGGTCGGACGGGCGGGTGGCGGTCAAGACGCCCCACCCCCGTCCCGCCGGGGCCGCGGACGCCGACCTCTCGGAGATCGCGCTCGTCCGCCAGATCGCCCGCTTCTGCACCGCGCGGGTCCTGGACGCCGGGACCGACGGGGACCGTCCGTTCATCGTCAGCGAGTACGTCGACGGCCCATCCCTGCGCGCCGCCGTGGAGGAGCACGGGCCGCTGGGCGGCGCGGAGCTGGAGCGCCTCGCCGTCGGGACGATGGTGGCGCTCACCGCCACCCACGCCGCGAACGTCGTCCACCGGGACTTCACGCCGGGGAACGTGCTCCTCGCCGCCGACGGCCCTCGCGTGGTCGACTTCGGGGTCGCCAGGGCGCTCGGGCCGTCCGGGCGCGGTGAACCGGGCGTGTCCGGGACGCCCGCGTTCATGGCGCCCGAGCAGGAGGCGGGCGGCGAGGTCGGCGCGGCCGCCGACGTCTACTCCTGGGCCGTCACGATGAGCTTCGCCGCGCTCGGCCCGCGGGTGTTCGGCGACGGCGGGCCGCACAGCGCGTTCGACCGGCGGCTGCGGCTGGAGCGGTACCTGGTGGACCTGCCGTCCTGGCTGAGCCGGGTCGTCGCGCCCTGCCTGGCGCAGGATCCGGTGGAGCGCCCCGCGGCGAGCGAGGTGCTGCTGCGCCTGCTCGGCCACGGCCCGGCCCGCGCCGGGGAGGACGACGGCACGTCCACGCGCCGCGACACCGGGGACGGCGCGGAGCCGGGACCGCCACCGGCGCCCGAGGCGCGGGTGGGGCATCCGCGCGCGCCGACCATCGGGCGGCGCGCCGAGGCGCGCTCCGGGGCCGCCGCCGCCGGGCATCCCGGGCCCGCGTCGGGCGGGACGGTCATCTCGGCCTGGCGCCGCCACCGCATCCTGATCGTGGCCACCGCGCTCGCCCTGTCCGGCGCCGTCGCCGCCGCGGCCGTCCTGTGGCCGCGCCAGGGCGGTTCCGGCGGACGCCGCCCCGCGGTGGCGGGACCTCCGTCCACGGCGCGGCGGATCACCGTGGGCTCGGCGAACTTCCCCGAGAGCGTCCTGCTGAGCGAGATCTACGCCCAGAAACTGGAGGCCGGGGGCCGGTCCGTCGTCCGCCGCCGCGGCATCGGGTCCCGCGAGACCTACTATCCGCTGGCCCGGTCCGGTGAGATCGACGTCGTCCCCGAGTACAACGGCGCGCTCGCCTCCTACGTCGGGGCCCTGGACCTGGACGCCGGGGCCCCGGCGACCACGCCGTCGGTGAACGCCGCACTCCGCACGGAGCTGCCGGCCCCGCTGGAGATCCTCGATTCCGCGAAGGCCGAGGACAAGGACGCGATCGTCGTCACGCGGCGGACCGTCACACGCTACGGCCTCACCTCGCTTGCCGGGCTCGCGGAGGTCTCGGACGGCTTCGTCCTCGGCGGCACGCCGGAGGCCGAGACACGGCACCAGGGGATGATCGGCCTCAGGGCCGTCTACGGCGCCCGGTTCAAGGACTTCCAGCCCTTCCGGCACGACGACTTCGGCACCCTCGCCGACCTGCTGGAGAAGGGGTCGCTGCAGGCGGCGCAGATGTTCACCACCGACCCCGCGCTCCGCGCCCGCGACTTCGTCGTCCTGGACGATCCGAAGCGGCTGTTCGGCGCCCAGAACGTCACGCCGCTGGTCAACCGCGGCGGCGTGGACGGCGCGGCCCGCGCCGCGCTCGACGCCGTCTCGGCCAAGCTCACCACCGACGACCTGCGCTACATGAACGCGCGGGTCGAGGTGAACCGGGACCCCGTCGAGGCCGTCGCCAAGGCGTGGCTCGTCCAGAACGGCCTGGTCTGACGGCCGGGCACGAGATCTCTTGTGGAGATCGGTGAGCGGCCCTCGCCCTCGCGCGCTCGACAGCGCCGGGCGGCCGTCACGCTGTGACGGCCGCCCGGCGCCGCCCCGGTCCCGCCGTCAGGGCGTGCGGGCCGCCCCGACCAGCTCCGCCACGCCCGGCAGGACCGCGTCCGCGACCGTGATCCTCCGGTCGATCAGCCCGGCGGCGTGGAAGAGGTCGGCCGCGCGCTGCTGCTCGGCGACGAACTCCCCGCTCACCGGCTCCAGGCCGAACGGCCGGTGCCGCAGGGCGTGCTCCCAGGCTGCCGGGTCGCCGCCGTCGTCGGCCGCGAACAGCTTCGCCGCCTCGGCCGGGTTCTCCTTGATCCAGGCGTCCGACTCGCGCAGCGCGGCGACGATGGCCGCCAGCTCCTCCCGGCGCTCCTCGGCGAAGTCGCGGCGCGTGAACCACAGCGACCGGTGGCTGAACAGGCCGCCGGTCTCGATGAGCGTGCGCGGGGCCGCCTCCCGCTCCACCCGCGTCAGCGCCGGGTACGAGCCGACCCACGCGTCGACCTCGCGGTCCAGGAACAGCTGCGCGGCGTCGCCGTAGGCGTCCACCGGCTCGATGTCGCTCCAGCCGAGGCCGGCGCCGTCCAGCGCGAACAGCAGCAGCGTCGTCTGCCAGGAGCCGTGCCCGAGCGCGACCCTGCGGCCCTTGAGGTCGGCGGGCGAGGCGATGCCCGAGTCCTCGTGGACGACGAGCCGCCCGTTCTCGTGCCGCGGGCCCGACGTCGCCACGTACACGATGTCGTGGCCCTTGGCCTGCGCCGTGACCGGCGGTGTCGAGCCGGTGCCGATGAAGTCGTACCCGCCGTCGAAGAGGTGGTCGCCGTGCGCGGACGGCAGGCCCTCGGCGGGCGACGGCCGGTCCCCGGACGGCAGCGAGCGGAAGTCCACCCACTCGACGTCGGGGAGGGAACGCTCCAGGACGCCCCGGTGGCGCAGCACCCACAGGGAGTTGTTGCTCGGGAAGTAGCCGACGCGGACGGGCTTGGACTCGGACATCAGGGGGTTCCTCTCGTCGCGGAGATGGGGGAGTGGTCGCGGAGGTCGTGGCCGCGCAGCAGGGGCAGCACCCGCTCGCCCACGCGGTACGCCTCCTCCAGGTGGGGCACACCGGCGAGGATGAACGCGTCCACGCCGATGCCGATCAGTTCGTCAAGCCGCGCGGCGACCTGCGCGTGACTGCCGACGAGGCCGAACGCCGGGCCGCCCCGCAGCAGGTGGAAGCCGCCCCACACGTTCGGGGCCGCCTCCAGCTCGCGGTAGTGCGTGACCGGCCAGCCGACGAAGGACGAGCTGCGCAGCCATCCGACCGAGTCGCCCGTGGCCTCGGGGCCGCGGAGCCGGGCGGGGTCGACGTGCCGCCAGCCGCGCCGGATCTCGTCCCAGGCCTCCTCCTCGGTCTCGCGGGCGAGCACGTCGACGCGCACCGCGAACCGCGGCGCCCGCCCGAGCGCCTCGGTGTGCTCGCGCACCTGCGCGAACTTGGCGGCCAGCGCCTCGAAGGGCTCCAGCCACGACAGGTAGTAGTCGGCGTGCCGCCCGGCGGCCCGGATCGCCGCGGGCGAGGAGCCGGAGAAGTAGATCTCCGGGAACGGCTGGCGGGCGAGCGGACCGGGCAGCCCGGCGCCCTCCACGCGGTAGAAGCGGCCCTCGTAGTCGAACGGCCCGCCGTCCCACACGCCCTTCAGCACGTCGAGGAACTCCGAGGTCCGCGCGTACCGGTCGTCGTGGTCGACCTTGTCGCCCCACCACAGCTGCGGGGGCCCGCCGCCACCGGAGATGACGTTGTAGACCACGCGCCCGCCGGTCACCCGCTGGAGGCTCGCCGACATCCGCGCGGCCTGCACCGGATGCAGGAACCCCGGCTGGTAGGCGATCATGAACCGGTAGGTGGTGGTCTCCCGGGCCAGGCTCGCGGCCGCCGCCCAGGGGTCGTCGGTGAACGGGAACGACGGCAGCAGCCCGCCGACGAACCCCGACAGCTCCGACGCCCGCGCCACGTCCGCCATGTGGTCGAGGTGGCTGTACCCGTCGCCGCGCCCGCCGCGGACGCCGGGCGTGATGGCGCCGGGCTCGCCCGGTGCCCAGTCCCCGCGGCTCGCGACGCGGCGGCGCAGCGAGCGCTGGTCACCGTGGGTCCCGATCCGCCAGTAGATGTCAATCGGCATGCGCGTGCTCCCTGCTCCTGTCCGGCGTCCCCGCCGTGTCCGGTGCCCCCGCCGTGCCGGGGGTCTCCGCGGTGCCCGGGGCGCCCGCCGGGCCCGTGCGGGCCAGCAGGGGGAGCAGGTTCTCGCCCAGGCGGTAGGTCTCCTCGATGTGCGGCACGGCCTGCAGGACGAACGTGGTGACGCCGCGCGCGGCGAAGTCCCCGATCACCTCCGCGACGTCCTCGTACGAGCCGACGAGCCCCGAGGGCGGGGCGCCCGCGGCGGCGCGGCGGGCGGCCTCGGCCGCGGCCTCCTCGCCGTCCTCGCGCGCCAGCACGGGCAGGGTCAGCCCGGCCGCCACGGCCCGGCGGTGGACCGCCGCCCGCCCGCGGAGGTCGGCGGTGAGCGCGTCCAGGTCGTCCCCGAGATCGAAGACGTGCACGTCGGCGTGCCGCGCCGACAGGTCGAGGGCCTCCGTGGACGTCCCGGTCAGATGGACGCGGGGGAACGGCCGGCTGGACAGCGGCTCCTGGAAGCCGCCCGCCAGCACATGGAAGAACCGTCCCTCGTAGGTGTAGGACTCCTCGTGCCACACGCCCTTGGCGATGGTGAGGAACTCGTCCGCGCGCGCGTAGCGGTCGAGGCCCTCCACGAAGTCGCCCTGGGCCCGCGCGACGGCCGGGTCGAGGTCTACCGACAGGCGCCAGTCGAGCCTCCCGCCGGAGAAGCGCTGCAACGACGCCGACACCTTCGCCGCGTACACCGGCGTGGCGACGCCGGGATGCAGGCCCGCGACGCCGCGCAGCCACCGGCTCGCCCGCAGCAGCCCGGACGTGACGACGACCGACTCCTCGCCGCCCGGGTCGAACGGCGCGAGCGCCCCGTCGAAGCCGACGATCTCGGCGGCCCGGCCGGCCTCCGCCAGATGGTCGAACGGCCCGTACACGCCGTACCGCAGGTCGGTCACGAACGGCGGGAGGGAGGCGGGCGGCGGCCCCCAGTCCCCGCGGGCGCCGTCCCCGCGTGACGGCAGCGTGACGATGAACTCCGTCATGCCGCCACCTCTCCCGCGGCCAGGCGCTCGCGCGCCTCGCGGAGCGGCTCGGGCGCCGCCCAGGCGTCCAGGTCCACGTCGGCGTCCAGGAACCCGTGCACGAGCAGGAAGTCCTTCTGGACGCGCAGGAGCGCGCGCCGCTCGCCCGACAGGTCGGGGTGCAGGGAGCGGTGGAAGCCGCCCCGGTAGGCGGTGGCGACGCCCTCGGCGTCCGAGCGGGTCTCGCCGGCGAGGATCTCGCGGACGGCGCCGAGGTCGCCCGCGGCCCATTCCGCCGCCCGCAGCGTCTGCGTCAGGAACGTCACCACCAGGTCGGGGCGTTCCTCCAGCAGCCGCTCGTGGACGGTGATGGGCCTCGGGGTGCCGTTGTTGACGCGGGTCCGCGGGTCGGGGTGGGCGTCCAGGTCGACGGCGACGGCGAGGCCGAGCTCGCGGGCCTGGTCGGCGGCCCGCGCGCCCTTGACGTACACCGCGTCCACCTCCCCGCGGACCAGGTGGTCGAGGCCGGGCCACGACAGCCGCCCGCCGCGCGCGTCCCGTCCCACGGAGGGGGACAGGTCGGCCGGGACCTCCACGAACGTGACGTCGTCGAGGGTGAGGCCGCCCTGTGCGAGGGCGCCCTTCACCCCGTGCAGGGCCATCGCGCGCGGGAAGCTCGTCGCGCGCGTCCCGGCCCAGCCGGGCAGGGCGACCCGGACGCCGCGCAGCCCGGCGGCGTCCTCGATCCCCGACCCGGGCCGCACCAGGATCGACTGCCATTCCTCGATCCACGTCAGACCGATCAGCCGTGTCGGCGCGCCCGCCGAGCGGGCCGCGAGGGCGGGGACGTTCCCGCCCTCGCGGAACAGCCCGAGCAGGTCGTGGTCGAAGTGGTGCCGGGCCAGCTCCGGGCCGGCGTCCTGCAGGACGCCCACCTCCAGCCCGGCGGCGCCGAACGCCTCCGACAGCCAGCCCCGGCGGTGCGCCAGGCCGCTGGCCGTCGGCACCGGGCAGCGGGTGAACCAGATTCTCTCTACCGAAGACACGGCACTCCTCAACGCGGTTCGGGTACCGGGGCCGGGACGGGCCCGACCCCGAGATGGGACAGGAAGGCCCGGCGGAGCCGGGCGAGGGCCGGGTCGTCGCGGTCGCGGGGCCGCGGCAGGCCGATGACCTCGTCGGCGGCGAAGACCCCGTCGCGCAGCACCGCGACCCGGTCGGCGAGCCGCAGCGCCTCGTCCACGTCATGGGTGACGAGGAGGACCGCGGGGCGGTGCCGGGCGCACAGCTCGGCGACGAGGTCCTGCATCTGCAGCCGGGTGAGCGCGTCGAGGGGGGCGAACGGCTCGTCCAGCAGCAGCACCTGCGGGTCGCGGACCAGCGCCCGCGCCAGCGCCACCCGCTGCGCCTCGCCGCCCGACAGCGTCGCGGGCCAGGACCGCCCCTGCCCCGCCAGCCCGACCTCGTCCAGCGCGCGCCGCCCCGCCTTCCGGGACGTGCGCGGCAGGCCCAGCGTCACGTTCGGCAGGACGCGCCGGGCCCGCACCAGCCGCGGCTCCTGGTAGACGGTCGTGCGCCGCGGGGCGGCGAGCACCGTCCCGGCGTCGGGGGACTGGAGGCCCGCGAGGACGCGCAGGAGGGTGGTCTTGCCGGTGCCGCTGGGCCCGAGCAGGGCGAAGAACTCCCCGCGCCGGATCTCCAGGTCCACACCGTCCAGGACGGTCTTCGGGCCGAACGACTTGCGCAGGCCGGTGATGCGCACGGCGACGTCGCTCACCGGGCCGCCACCTGCCCGCGCCACGGCATCGCCACCCGCTCCACGCCCCGGATCACCAGGTCGATGACCAGGCCGATCAGCGCGTAGATCAGGATGCACAGCACCATGTAGTCGTTGCGGTAGTACTGCTGCGCGAGTGTGACCAGGTAGCCGATGCCCTCGCTCGCGCCGATCTGCTCGGCGGCGATCAGCCCGGTCAGCGAGACCGACAGGCTGATGCGCAGCGCCATCAGTATGCTCGGCAGCGCGCTCGGCACGATCACCGCGGCGGCCAGCCGGGCGCCGCGCAGCCCGAAGCCGCGTGCCGCCTCCACCACCTCGCGGTCGACGCCGCGCACGCCGAGGTAGGTGTAGGCGTACATCGGCGCGGCCGTCGCCACCGCGATCAGGACGACCTTGAAGGTCTCGCCGACGCCGAACCAGGAGATGAACAGCGGCACGAGCGCGAGGAACGGCACGGCCCGCTTCATCTGCATCGTCGGGTCGATCAGCTCCTCGCCGAGCGCCGACAGCCCCGCCGCGATCCCGAGCAGCAGCCCGGCGCCGGCGCCGGCGAGCACGCCCAGCGCCGCGCGCCGTCCCGACGCCAGCAGGTAGTCGGTGAGCTGCCCGGTCTCGGCCAGCTCGCGCAGCGCCCCGAACACCGCTCCGGGCCCGGTCAGGACGTCCGGCGGGATCCGCCCGCTCGCCGACCCGTACCACCAGGCCGCGAGCAGCAGCACCGGCACCGCGGTCCGGACCGCGAGCGACACCGCCGGGGGACGGTGCCGGGGCCCGATCCGGGGCGGGACGCGGAGGTCCGCGGTCCCCCCGCCGGACCCGCCGGCCGTCGCGTCCGGCGTCGTGTCCGGCGGCTCCCGGCGGACGGGCGGCGCGGTGGATCGCCCGAGCGTCATGACGCCCGCCCCGACGGCGCCGCCGAGGCCGGTGCCGCCCTCAGGTCGAAGATCACCTCGGCGGCCGGGATGGCGGCGGGCAGGACGCCGTACTGGCGGAAGATCCCGGCGACGTCCTCGACGTACTTCCCGTCGGCCGCGCCCGCGTACCGGGGGACGTTCTGGAACCGGGCCTCGGCGAGGTTGTCCTGGAGGCGCGCCCCCGAGACCGCCGTCGGCCCCTTCTTGAGGAACACGTTCTGGAACCGCTCGGGCGAGCGCTTCTCCTGCTCGGTCAGCTCGCGCAGGGTGTCGAGGACGACCCTGACGGCCTCGGGGTGCCGGTCGAGCAGCTCCGTCCGCGCGGCCCAGATGCTGAGGTCGCGGTCGGGGAGGTCGCGCCCGTTGACCAGGACGCGGGCGCCCTTGGCGACCACCTCGGGGTAGGCGTCGACGATCGCCCACCAGGCGTCCACCTTGCCGGTGGCGAACGCCGAGGCGCCCTGCACCGGGTTGAGGTAGACCCGCTTGACCCGGTCGGCCGGGATCCCGTTCTGCCGCAGCGCGAGCAGCAGCAGGTACTCGCCGCGGCCGCCCTTGTTGACCGCGACCTGCTTGCCGACCAGGTCCTTGACGGACCGGACGGGGCTGTCGGCGGGCACGACCAAGCCGTCCCGCGGGGGCGCGGACCGGTCGGTCACCGGGTCGGTGAAGGAGAAGATCTTGATGTTGCGGCTGTTGGCGAGGTATCCCAGCGCGGGCGAGATCGCGCCCTCCAGGACGTTCACGGACCCGGAGCGGACGGCGTCGATCGTCGCGGTGAACGAGGCGTACGAGCCGCCCCACTCCACCCGCGCGCCGACGGCCTTCAGCCGCTCCTCCAGGATCCCCTCGCGCTTGGCGTAGGCGAGCGGGCCGGCGTTCCCGGGGTCCTTGAGCTTGATCACGGCGGCCCCGCCGGGGCCGCCCGCGGTGCCGCCCGCCTCGGCCTTCCCGCCGCACGCGGAGGCGAGGCTGAGCAGGGCGGCGGCCGCGGCCGCGGCGGCGGCGAGACGTGAACGGTGACGGAAGTCGAACATGGTGGCGTAGCCCCTCATGTGATCGGGCGGGGCGGCGGCGGGCGCCGGCCGCACGCCGGCGGGAGCCCTGCCGGCGCCGGACGGCGGCGACGGCGGGCTCGGTGCGGAGAACGGTGGTGTGTGCGAGGAAAGGGCCCGGTCGCGGGCGCGTCAGTGCGCCGGACGGGCGGACGGGGCGGGAAGGGCCCGGCCGGGTCGCGCGCGGGGGCGCGGAGGCGGCGCGGGCGGCGCGGTCACCGACAGAGAGTGCTGTTCAGGCGCATGAAGTCGACCACGCGCCGGACGGTCAGGACGACGTGCGGCATATTTCCCATAATTAAGGTAGGAATACTGGAAGTCAAGCGTAAAGACGCCCCCGACCTGCTATCGCCCTCGTCACACCCCGCCCGGCGGGCATCCCGCAGCGGATCGGACGGGGCTCGCGCCGCCGGCCCGGTCTCTTGCAGGGGACGACCCCCACACCCCCCGGGGACAGCCGGGCGGCTTAGGCGATCCAGACCGTCTTGACGTTGCAGAACGCGTGCATGCCCTGCTCGGACAGCTCGCGGCCGTAGCCGGAGCGCTTGACCCCGCCGAACGGCAGCTCCGGGTACGACGTCGTCATCCCGTTGATGAAGACCTGCCCGGCGTCCAGCTCCCGGACGAACCGCTCCCGCTCGTCCGGCTCCCGCGTCCAGGCGTTGGAGCCGAGGCCGAAGCCGGTCGCGTTCGCCACCTCGACCGCCTTGGACACGCCGCGGACGCGGAACAGCGACGCGACCGGCCCGAACACCTCCTCGTGGAACATGCGCATGTCGGGGGTGACGCCCGAGACGACCGTCGGCGGGTAGTACCAGCCGGGCCCGTCCGGGCGCTCGCCTCCGCACAGCACCGCGGCGCCCTTGCCGGCCGCGTCGGCGACGAACTCCTCCACGTCGGCGCGGCCCTGCTCGGTGGCCAGCGGCCCCACGTCGGTGGCCTCGTCCATCGGGTCGCCCACCCGCCGGGCGCGCATCGCCTCCACGAACAGCCGCTCGAACTCGTCGGCGACGCCGGTGTCGACGATGAAGCGCTTGGCGGAGATGCAGCTCTGCCCGTTGTTGAGGCAGCGGGACGTGGCCGCCGCCTCCGCCGCCGCCCCGACGTCCGCGGACGGCATCACCACGAACGCGTCGCTGCCGCCGAGCTCCAGCACCGTCGGCTTGATCTCGTCCCCGGCGATGGCGGCGACCGACCGGCCGGCGGGCTCGCTGCCGGTGAGCGTCGCCGCCCTCACCCGCGGGTCGCGCAAGACCCGCTCGACGTCGCCCGAGCCGATGAGCAGCGTCTGGAACACGCCCTCGGGGAAGCCCGCGCGCCGGAACAGCTCCTCCAGGAACAGCGCCGTCTGCGGGACGTTCGAGGAGTGCTTGAGCAGCCCCACGTTGCCCGCCATCAGCCCCGGTGCCGCGAAGCGGATCACCTGCCAGAGCGGGAAGTTCCACGGCATGACCGCCAGCACGGGCCCGAGCGGCTGGTAGCGGACGTAGGCGCCGGACGCCCCCACGGCTGCGGCGTCGGCGGGGCGGTCGGCGAGGAACCCTTCCGCGTGCCCGGCGTAGTACCGGCACGCGTTCGCGCACTTGCGCGCCTCCGCCTCCGCGGCCTTGAGCGTCTTGCCCATCTCGGTGGTCAGCAGGGCGCCGATCCGTTCCGCCTCGCCGTCGAGGATGTCCGCCGCCGCGTTCATCCACGCGGCGCGCTCGGCGACGCGGGTCGTGCGGTACGAGGCGAACGCCGTGGCCGCCCGCCGGATGCGCCGGTCGACCTCCTCCGGCGGGTGCGCGTCGAAGGTCTTCTCCACCCGTCCCGTCGCGGGATTGGTCGTCGCGATGGCCGTCATGTCCGGATCCCCCCTCGTCCTCCCCGGGACGTGCCCGCGCGTCCGTGCCGGAAACACCGGCCGGGGGCCGCCGGAAGGGCGCCTCAGGCGGGGACGACGCAGACCGGCGACGGCACCTCCAGCGGGGCCCCCACCTGCGCGGGGACGCCGCCGGCGCCGATCCGGAACGTCGCGACCTGCCCGCTCCGCTCGTTGGCGACGTGCATCCACTCGCCGTCCACGTGCAGGTCCCGGGGCCAGTGCCCGCCGCATCCGGCGTCCGCGACGGGCGCGAGCGCGGCGCCGTCGTCGAGCACGCGGTGGGCGGTGACCACGTCCGCGCCGCGTGCCGAGGTGTAGGCGAACCGGCCGCCGTCCCCCAGCTTGATCGCCGCGCCCAGCGGATCGCCGGCCACCGGCCCCGCCGTCGCGGGGGACTCGGCGACCAGGTCGAGGCGGGCGTAGCCGCCGGCCGGGCGCAGGACGAGCACCGTCGCCGTCAGTTCGGTCAGCACGTACACGTGCCCGCTCGGGTGGACGGCCAGGTGCCGGGGCCCGCAGCCGGGCGGCAGCGGGGTCTCGCCGACGGGCCGCAGCCTCCCGCCCTCGACGCGGAAGGAGCGGACGAGGTCGGCCCCGAGGTCGGTGGACAGGACGGTGCCGTCCGGGGCGTGCGCGCTCGCGTGCGCGTGCGGGCCCTCCTGGCGGTCCTCGCGCGGGCCGCGCCCGTGCCCTTCCGCCACGTCCGGCTCGCCCGCGAACCCGCCGCCGGGGCCGAGCGGCACCGCCCTGACCGTCCCCGACCCGTAGTCGGCGACGATCAGGTACCCGCCGCCGGGGCCGACGGACAGGTGGCACGGGAGCGACCCCGCGTCCACCCTGCCGATCTCCCGAAGCCTCCCGCCCGCGGCCGCGAACGCCAGGACGGCGCCCGCCTCCTCCTCGCGGACCGCGTACACCACGTCCCCGCCCGGATGGACCGCCAGATAGGACGGGGACACCGTCGCGGCCGCGAGCTCCGGCGCCCCGAGCGAGCCGTCCCGTCCACGCCGTACCCGGTAGACGCCCTTACCGGCGCCCGCCTCCCCGGTGTAGGTGCCCACCCAGAAGTCACGCTCGCCCACCCCTGCCCCCATCCCGGTCCGAAAGGCGACCACCCGCCGTCCATGGCGGGCGGCAGGCCCCCGAGCCTAACGACCGGCGCGGCCCGCCCGGCGGACCTCCGGGCCGGGACGGCCCGCCCGCCCGAAGTCGCCCGGAACGCCCCGGGCGCGGGAGCCCTTTGGTACGGTCGCGCGCGGTCGACCTATGATCGCCGTGGGGGCGGCGGAGTGACCGGGGCACAGCGCGGTGCCCGCACGGCCCCCGCCGAGGAGGACGAGAGAGGCAATGGCTGATATCACCGAGGCGCCCGAGTGGTCCGCGCTCGCCGACCACCAGGCGGCCCTGGCGGGGAGGCACCTGCGCGAGCTGTTCGCCGACGACCCCGGACGCGCCGAGCGCATGACGGTCACCGCGGGCGACCTCCGGCTGGACTACTCCAAGCACCGCGTCACCGCCGAGACGCTCGGGCTGCTGGTGTCGCTCGCGGAGCGGGCGGGGCTGCGCGAGCGGATCGCGGCGATGTTCACCGGCGTGCACATCAACGTCAGCGAGGACCGCGCGGTCCTGCACACCGCGCTGCGGCTGCCGCCGGGCGAGCCGCTGACGGTGGACGGGCAGGACGTCGCCGCCGACGTCCACGCCGTCCTGGACAGGATGGCCGAGTTCTCCGGGCGGGTCCGCGCGGGGGAGTGGACGGGGTTCACCGGCAAGTCGATCACCACCGTCGTCAACATCGGCATCGGCGGCTCCGACCTCGGCCCCGCCATGGCCTACGAGGCGCTGCTCGACTATGCCGACGCGGGCATCTCCTGCCGGTTCGTGTCCAACATCGACCCTGCCGACATCGTCGGGACGCTCGCCGGCCTCGACCCCGAGCGGACGCTGTTCGTCATCAGCTCCAAGACGTTCGGCACGCTGGAGACCCTCACCAACGCGAAGGTCGCGCGGCAGTGGCTGGTGGACCGGCTCGGCGACGACAAGGCGGTGTCCCGGCATTTCGTCGCGGTGTCGACGAACGCCGAGCGGGTCGCCGGGTTCGGCATCGACACGGCCAACATGTTCGGGTTCTGGGACTGGGTCGGCGGCCGGTACTCCTTCGACGGCGCGATCGGCCTGTCCCTCATGATCGCGATCGGCGGCGAGGCGTTCCGCGAGATGCTCGCCGGGTTCCGCGAGATCGACGAGCACCTGCGCACCGCGCCCTTCGAGGCGAACATGCCGGTCCTAATGGGCCTGCTCGGCGTCTGGTACACCGACTTCTTCGGCGCGCAGACCCGCGCGGTGCTTCCCTACAGCCAGCGCCTGTCGCGGTTCCCCGCCTACCTCCAGCAGCTCACGATGGAGTCCAACGGCAAGTCGGTGCGGGCCGACGGCGCCCCGGTCGTCGCGCAGACGGGCGAGATCTTCTGGGGCGAGCCCGGCACCAACGGCCAGCACGCCTTCTACCAGCTGCTGCACCAGGGCACCCGGCTCGTCCCCGCCGACTTCATCGGGTTCGCCGAGCCGTTCGAGGACCCCGCCGGCATGCACGACCTGCTGGTGGCGAACCTGCTGGCGCAGACCTCGGCGCTGGCGTTCGGCAAGACCGCCGAGGAGATCGCCGCCGAGGGCGCGCCCGCGGCGGTCGTCCCGCACAAGGTCATGCCGGGCAACCGGCCGACCAGCACGATCCTCGCGCCGAAGCTGACCCCGAAGGTCCTCGGGGAGCTCGTCGCGCTGTACGAGCACATCGTGTTCGTCGAGGGGACGATCTGGGGCATCGACTCCTTCGACCAGTGGGGCGTGGAGCTCGGCAAGGTCATGGCGATGGACCTGGCGCCCGCGCTGACCTCGGAGGAACCGCCGTCCGGGGCGCCCGACCCGTCCACGGCGGCGCTCGTGCGCGAGTACCGGCGGATGCGCGGCCGCGCGGTCTGACGTGCGCGCGGTCTGACGTGCGCGCGGTCTGACGTGCGCGCGGTCTGACGTGCGCGCGGTCTGACCGGCCGCGGTCTGACCGTCCGCGGCCCGGTGCGTACGGGACGGGCCCGCCGGTTTCCCGGCGGGCCCGTCCACGTCGCGTCAGGTCAGCCCCGCGCGTCCGGCGGCGGCCCTGCGATCCAGCCCTGCGACTCCAGGATGGCGCGGAACTCGGCGTAGGAGATGAAACCGTCCCGGTTGGTGTCCGCCCGCTCGAACCGGTCCTGGGTCTCCGCGCGCGTCCAGGACAGCCCGAGGCTCTCCAGGACGAGCGTGTACTCCATCAGGTCGAGCTTGTCGTCACCGCCGAGGTCCGCGCGCGTGAACACGGCATGAAGGTCGTCCTCGGTCGGCCTGGTGGTCATCTCACTCCTCGCATAGGTCCGATATGCCCGCATCATCGCATGGTGCGGGCCGGTCCTCTCGCGAAACGCCGGGCACCGCGCCGGTGTTCCGCGGCCCCTCATCCTCCGGCCAGCTCGGGGATCCGGTCCTTGTAGCGGGCGAGGAGCGCCGCGTTCCCCTCGTCCCCTCCCGGGACGTTCGCACTCGTCCAGCGGGGGAGCCCGACGCCCCGCGCCGCGGCGAGGTCGTCCAGGTCGGCCAGCACGCGGGCCCACGTGTACGCGGCGAGGATCGTGGACACCGCCGCGGTGCGGGGCCCCTCGGGCGGGTGGAGCGCGTCGCCGGGCGGCACGCGCGTGTCCAGCACGATCGCGGCGTGGTCGGCGAGGCTCGTCGGCGCCCGCGCCGCGGCACCGCGCGACGCCCGCGCCGAGGTCACCGCGACGACCGGCACGCCCCGCGCCGCGCACGCCTCGGCGACCTCGACGGGGTAGGGGTTGCGGCCGCTGGTGGAGAAGACCACCGCCACGTCCGGCGGGGCGGGCGCGGCGGCCGCGACGACCCGGCGCCCCACCCCCGGCTCCCTCTCGACGCGGGTGCTGCGCACGGCGTCGTCGAGCGGGAGCACCCCCGCGTCCCAGATCGGCCGGACGGCGGCGAGCCCACCGGCCCGGTAGAAGGTCTCGCACACCATCGCCAGCGAGTGCCCGGCGCCCGCGACGTGCACGATCCCGTCGTTCGCCACCGACTCCAGCAGCAGCGCGGCGGCGTCGCCGATGGCATCGCCGGAGACGGCGTCCAGGTCGTCCAGCAGGTCCCGCACCCGGCCCGGGAGCGGCGTCCCGGCGGTGTCAGCCATCGGGCAGGGCCTCCTTCAGGGCGCGTGCCAGCCCCTCCCGGTCCGGGGCGGCGCGGAGCCGGTCGGCGAGGCCGGCCGACAGGGCGCGCGCCAGCGCGGCGAGCGTCCCGACGTGCACGCCGGGGTCCGGGGTGCAGAACGAGAGCAGCAGGTCCACCGGGTCGTTGTCGGGATGGCCGAACTCCACGGGCGCCGCCAGCCGGGTCACGCCGACGCGGACGGCCAGCCCGCCCTCCTCGGGACGGGCGTGCACGAGCGCCAGCCCCTTGGCCAGGACGATGTACGGGCCGTTCTCTTCCACGACCCGGACGCACGCGTCCGGGTAGCCCTCGCCCGCCGCGCCCGCGCCGACCAGGGCGGACGCCGCCTCTCGGACGGCCTCCCGCCAGCCGGCGGCCGCGACGCCGTCGGCCGCCACGGTGACGGTCACGAGAGCCAGCCCTGCTCGGCCAGGCGCTCCCGCAGCCGGGCCTCCAGGCCCTCCTTGTCCAGGAAGTCGCTGATGGTGATCACCACGGGCGCCAGGCCGGCGATCTCGCCGGTGTGCATCCCCTGGCCGATGACCACGTCCGGCGCCATCCCGCGCGCCGTGGACACGTCGGTGTTCTCGACCCGCGCGTCCACGCCGAGCGAGCGCAGCGCGTCCTCGGCGGTCATCTTCAGCATCAGGCTGGAGCCCATGCCGACGCCGCAGACCGCGAGGATCTCCAGTTGCCGGTCCAGTGCCATGTCGGTCCCCTTCTGTCGGTTCTCTCCCTGACGGTCGGTTCAGGCCCCGGCGGGGGCCTTGTCCCCGGCGTCGGCGGCCTCGGGCTCGTCCGCGGTCCCGCGCCGCCCGGAACGGCCGAGCACGACCAGGGTCGCCACCATGGCGGCCAGCGCCACGAGCGGCACCAGCCAGATCGTCCCGTCGCCGACGACGGGGTCGGCGGCCTTCAGCAGCCACCCGATCGCGTACCAGTCGGGGTCGGCGAGGGTGGCGAGCTCCGGCGCCGTCCTCTCGTACAGCCCCCAGGTGACGGCCTGGCCGATCGCGAGGACCAGGCCGGAGATCACGCCGCCGAGCACCGCCCCGCGCCAGCCCGCCACGACGTTGCCGAACAGCCCGGCGGCGCCGCCGACGAAGAACAGCATGATCATGGGCGGGGCGAGGGTGAACCAGCCGGCGCCCGCGAACACCGCCAGGCAGACCAGGAACACGCCGGTGGAGGCCACGAACCCGACCATGACCGCGGTCGGCGCGACCGGGAAGACGGTCGGCGCGTCCAGCGCGGGACGGGTGCCGGGGATCACCCTGTCGCTGAAGCCCTTGAACGCCGGGACGATCTCGCCCAGGAACATCCGCACGCCGAACAGCAGGATCGCGATGCCGCCCGCGAAGCGCAGGCCGACCAGCAGCGCCCACACCCACGAGGACAGCTTGGGGTCCATCTCGGCGGAGGCCCTCCCCACCACGCCGTCGTCGGCGAACGCGACCGCCACCAGCATGATCACCGAGATGATCAGCGCGGTGCTGACGTTGACGTCCTTGAAGAACGACAGCTGGCGCGGCAGCCTGAGCCGCTCGGTGTCGTGCCTGCCACGGCTGCCGAGCGGCCGGGCGGCGTACCCGGTGACCAGGCACGCGAGCGAGCTGGTGTGCGCGAACCCGAACCGGTCGCCCGGCATGACACGGCGCATCAGCGGGCGCATCCACAGCGGCTGGACGGTCCAGTAGGCGGCGACGAACCCGGCGCCGCAGAGCACCAGCGTGAGCTGGTCCTGGCCCGGCGCGATCGTCACCAGCGACGCGACCGTGACCGTGCTGACCCAGAACATCAGGTGCCCGGTCAGGTAGAGGTACCGGGCCGCCGGGAAGATCCGCACGATCAGCACGTGCGCGAGGAACCCCACGGTGATGACCAGCGCGATCGTCCCGCCCTGCTCGGTCAGGAACCGCGTCAGCGAGTGGTCGGCCTTCGGCGGCGTCGTGCCCATGGCGCTGGCCAGCACCGTCTGGAAGCTGGTCAGCCCTCCGGTGAACACGTCGACGCCGATGAACAGGATGACCACGCCGATCGTCGCCCGCAGCGCGCCGGCGAGCACGTCCTCGAACCGCTTGCGCTGGAGCAGCAGCCCGAGCAGGGTGATGAGGCCGATGAGGATGGGCACCTGGCCGAACACGTTGTCGGCCAGGAAGGTGAGGATGTCCCTGATGACGTCCATGGTGAGGTCGCCTCACTTCTCGGGGGTTGGTGGAGCGCTGTCGCCCCCGTCAGCGCGATGGCGGCCGTGGCCCCGGGGCGGGCGCCCCCGGCGGCCGCCGGTCAGTGCGTGGGCGGTCTGAGGTCGAGTTCCAGCCGGTAGCGGTCGCCGCGGTAGACGGATCTGACGTACTCCAGCGGCCTGCCGTCCTCGTCGCGGGTCACGCGCTCGAACAGGAACGCCGGGGTGTGCACCGGGACGTCCAGCTCGGCGGCCTCCTCGGCGGTGGTGACGGTGGGCTCGATCGTCTCGGTGCCCGAGGCGATCACGATGCCGCCGGCGCGCAGCAGATCGTAGAACGACCGGCCTTCCAGGTCCTGCCTTCGCAGGGCGGGCATGAGCGCCCGCGGCAGGCAGAGGGTCTCGATGGCCATGGCGGTCCCGTCCGCGAGCCGCAGGCGCCGAATGGTCAATACCTCTTCCAGGGGAGACAGGGCGAGCCGCCTGCCGATCCGCGCCCCCGCGGCCTCCGTGCGGAACGACAACACCCTGCCCCCCGGCTTCATCCCCCGCCTGATCATGTCCTCGGTGAAGGAGGTCATGGTCAGCGAGACGGCGATCCTCGGCTCGGCCACGTACGTGCCGCTCCCGTGCCGCCGGTCGAGCAGCCCCTCGGCGACGAGGTCGTCGATGGCCTGCCGCAACGTCGGGCGGGACACGCCGAGGTCCTCGGCCAGCCGGCGCTCGGGCGGCAGCGCGTCGCCGACGTCGAGGCCCTCCAGCATCGCCAGCAGGCGGCGGCGCACCGCCTGCCGTTTCGTGCTCGCGGCCCGCCCCTCACCCGCAGATTGCACGTATTTCACCCCCCGATAACCAGTTCCTGCTCGCGCATAACGTATGTCCGATTGAGCCAACTGGTCAATACCACTTTAGGGGATTTTGCCCTGGTCAACGCGGATAGTCCGGCCTACCGTCGCCGGAGATCGTCCGATGTCCGGCGACGGCGAGACGCGCCGGGCGCTCACGAGGAGGCGCGGGATGGGCGGAGTCGTACGGGGCACGCTGGCGGCGGTGCTCCCCCTGGTCATGGCGGTGACGGCCGCGGGAACCGGCCACGCGGACCCGGCGCCGTCCGCGGCCGCGACATGGCGGCTGCTGGAATCCGAGTCGTTCGACGGGCCCGTGGACGACGGGAAGGCGCCGTGGGCGCCGGACGACGACGGGCCGTCAAGTCCCTACAACGTCGACATGTACGACAACGATGGCGCGTACTTCGACACGGTCGGGGGACCGGCCTTCCGCGCTCAGCTTTCAAAGATGAGGATCTATCGCCGGTCGTTCGCGTTCGGACGGGGCGGTTGGCTCACCGCCGAGCTGGCCGCACGCGACGCCGACGGCGACGGCAGGCCCGATGCGCCTCCCGCGCTCACCTCCCGCGGGGGCGTCGCCCACCTGGACGAGCCCGCCCACCAGGCCGGCGTCGTGATCCGCTCGACGCGGGCGCTTCCGGCCGAGTACCGGATCGAGATGACCCTTCGCGGCCTCGACTTCGGCGGACGGCGCGGCGGATCCTGGGACTACCCGGACGGCCGGGTCAACGGCTATTCGCCCGGCGGCTGCAAGACCTCCTTCCCGTGGGCGGCGGGCGGCGACTTCTCCCTGCCCGAGTGCCGGTGGCCGGACGTCCGCACCGACGCCAACGGCTTCTACTACCTGTCGATCATGGACTACGCGCGGGTCGCGCCGCACGACAACGTGTTCGTCCACGCCCACCGCAAGGTCGCCATGGACGCCTACAACCGGTACAGGTACACCGGCACCGGCCTGAGGTACTGCGACCCGGCGACCGGGCGGTACGAGCCGTACGACGCCGGGACCGGAAACGGGGTGAACGCCCTCTTCATGACCGACGACCGGCGCTACCCGGCGATGCCCGGCACCGAGTACCTGATGCAGAGCGAGTGCGGGTTCGCCAAGGGCGGCGCAATAGTCTCGGCCGTCGACCTGAGGCCCGAGCTGCTGCCCGGGAAGCCCTACCGGTTCGCCGTCGAACGGCGTGACGGCGCCTACACGATGGAGATGTCGGGCGACTTCGCGCATGTGGGCGAGGCGACGTTCCGGTACACGCGGTCCTTCGTCCAGGACGGCGAGCCCATCTGGCACTACAACCGGACGCCCGGGGAGTACGACGGGCGGTTCGACGCCGACTGGACGTGGAAGGGCCCCGGCGGCACCCTCGTCGACCGCGGCACCTGGCCGGCCGGGTCCGCCTACCCCGACACCTTCATGATCGGGGACCCGCACGTGAACTTCTACGAGGGGAAGGCGCAGGTGGACGACATCCGCCTGTCCGTGCCGAGGTAGCGATCCGGTCACGGGACACGGCACCGGCTGTGATTCTGTCGGAGGCAGCGGTTATCGTCCGTCAGAACGTTCCAAGCCACGCCGTGGGGGCACCGTGACGAAGACCGTTCCGGGCCGGCCGCCCGAGCCGTCCCTCACCGATCCGTGCGCCGAGCGGGAGCCGGCGGGCGAGCGCCTGCGCGACGCGGCGGGCACGCCAGGCCCCGCGCTGGACGTCTTCCTGTCCGGCCAGGTGTTCATGGACATGATCTTCACCGGGCTGCCCGGGCTGCCGCCGCCCGGCACCGAGATCGTCACCGACGGGCTCGGGTCGGCGCCGGGCGGCATCGCCAACATCGCCGTCGCGATGAGCCGGCTCGGCCTGCGCGTCGGCCTCGCGGCCCCCTTCGGCGACGACCTGTTCGGCGCCTACCTCTGGCGGACCCTCGCCGAGCAGGAGGGCGTCGACCTCGGCCTGTCCCGGCGGGTGCCGGGCTGGTCGACGCCCGTCACGGTGTCGCTGGCCTACGACTCCGACCGCAGCATGGTCACCTACGCCCGTCCCGTCCCCGCGCAGCCGGACGGGCTGGCCGGCGCCGCGCCCCCCGCCGCGCGGGCCTGCTTCGTCGACGTCGACCGGCCGGTGCCCGCGTGGGCCGCCGCGATGCGCGAGCGGGGCGCCCTGGTCTTCGCCGACCTCGGCTGGGACCCGACGGGCGCCTGGTCCGCCGAGGTGCTCGACCGCCTGGCGCACGTTGACGTGTTCCTGCCGAACGCCGCCGAGGCGATGGCCTACACCCGCACCGGCACGCCGGAGTCGGCCGCCGCCGCCCTGGCCGGGCGGGTGCCGGTGGTCGTGGTCAAGCGCGGCGGCGACGGCGCCATCGCCATCGACTCGGCGACGGGGGAGCGGGCCGAGACCGGCGCGCTGCCGGTGGAGGCCCTGGACGCCACCGGCGCGGGCGACGTGTTCGGCGCGGGCTTCGTGTTCGCGACCCTGGCGGGCCTCCCGCTCGCCGAGCGGCTCCGGTTCGCCAACCTGTGCGCCGGGCTGTCGGTGCGCCACCACAGCGGCTCGCTCGGCTCGCCCTGCTGGGGCGAGATCGCCGCGTTCGGCGAGTCGGGCGAGGTCCCCGAGCCGGTCCTGGCGGAGTACGCGTTCGTGGTGCCGTTCATCCCCGAGGCCGCGTCCGACACGGTCGTCCGCGCCGAGCCCACCCTGCGCAAGCCGGGGTAGGCGCTAGGCGGTGGCGGCCCCCGCCCGGTACTCCTGGGGGCTGATCCCGCGCTCGCGCTTGAAGGCCGCGCTGAGCGCGAACGCGTTGCCGTAGCCGACCTGCCGCGCCACCGCCTCCAGCGTCGCGTCGCTCTCGCGGAGGAGGTCGGCGGCCTGGGCGAGGCGGACGCCCGTCAGGTACGCCATCGGCGGCTCCCCGATCAGCTTCCCGAACCGCTGCGCGAGCGCGGCCCGGGAGACGCCGACCCTCGCGGCGAGGCCGGAGACCGTCCACGGGTGCGCCAGGTCGTCGTGCAGCAGCCGCAGCGCGGGGCCCACCACCGCGTCGCCGTGCGCCCGGTACCAGCCGGGCTTCTCCGCCTGCGGACGGGAGAACCACGCGCGCAGCGCCGCGATGAGCAGCAGGTCGAGCAGCCGGTCGAGGACGACCTCCTGGCCCGGCTCGTCCTTGCCGATCTCCTCGCCGAGCAGCCCGACCAGCGGCGACCTCCAGGTGCCGCCGCGGACGACCGCCAGCGCGGGCAGCGCCGCGAGGAGCCGCTGCGTGACCGCGCCGCGCATCTGGTAGGTGCCGGTCAGCATGACCGCGGAGCCGTCCGGGTCGTTGCCCCAGGCCCGCACCCCGAGGTCCATCGCCTCCGACAGGCTCGTGCCGTCCGGTGTCGTGCAGCGCTGGCCGGGGACGATCACGATCTGCGGCTCGATCCGGGGCCCACTGGCGACCGTGTACGGCTCCGGCCCGCGGATGATCATCACGTCGCCGGGCCGGACGCGCTCGGGCGGGCCGCTGTCGGGGATCACCCACGCCTCATCGCGGACCATCGCGACCAGCGTCAGCGGCGCCTCGTCCTGGATCCGCATGGACCACGGCGGGTTGAGCGAGGAGCGCAGCATGAACGCCCCCCGCGCGCGCGGGCCGTCGAGCAGATCGGTCAGGGCGTCCATCCGCCCAGCGTAGACGGCGGCCCGGCGTGGACGCTCGCGTATGCGGCCGAGCTTCTCAACGATGGTCGCTGGAGCCGTCCGCCTGTTGACTCGAAGGCATGACGGACATCAGCGAGAACAGCGCCCCGGAGGGCGGCCTGACCCTCGTCCTCGGCGGGACCGGCAAGACCGGCCGCCGGATCGTCGAGCGGCTGGAGGCCCTGGACGTCCCCGTCCGGATGGGCTCCCGGTCGGCGGACCCGGCCTTCGACTGGGAGGACGGGACGACCTGGGCGCCGGTCCTGCGGGACGTCGAGCGCGTCTACCTCAGCTACTACCCCGACCTCGCGGTCCCCGGCGCCGCGGACGCGATCCGCGCGTTCACCGCCGCGGCGGCGGGCGCCGGGGTCCGGCGGGTCGTCCTGCTCTCGGGGCGGGGCGAGGACGAGGCGCGGGCCTGCGAGCGGATCGTCGAGGGCTCGGGCCTGGAATGGACGATCGTCCGCTCCAGCTGGTTCGCGCAGAACTTCAGCGAGGACCACCTGCTGGAGCCCGTCCGGGCGGGCGAGGTCGCCCTGCCCGCCGGGAACGTGCCCGAGCCCTTCGTCCACCTCGACGACGTCGCCGACGTGGCCGTCGCGGCGCTCACCGGGGACGGGCACGTCGGCGAGGTCTACGAGGTCACCGGGCCGCGGGCGCTCACCTTCGCCGAGGCGGTCGCCGAGATCGGCCGCGCGGCGGGGCGCGAGATCGCCTACGTCCCGGTCGCGGCGGAGGACTACGGCGCCGCCCTCGTCCGCCACGGGCTGCCCGCCGAGATCGCCGGGTTCCTGGTCTACCTGTTCACCACGGTCCTGGACGGCCGCAACACACCCACCACCGACGGCGTGCGGCGGGCCCTCGGGCGAGAGCCCCGGGACTTCGCCGACTACGCGCGCGAGACCGCCGCCAGCGGCATCTGGAAGGAATCGGACCACTCATGAAGTTCTCCCTCACGGTCGCCTCGGCGGCCCTGTCGATCCTGATGGCCGCCGGGATGGCGGGCACGTTCTTCGGCTTCTCCACCGGCGTGATGCCGGGCCTGAACGCCGCCAGGCCGGCCTCGGCGATCAACGCGATGCAGGCCATCAATCAGAAGATCCAGAACCCCGTGTTCGTCGGGGCGTTCATCCTCCTGCCCGTCGTGGCGGTCGCCGCGGGGATCCTGCTGCTGACGCTCGGCCAGAAGTCCGCGGCGCTGCTGTTCTTCGCGGCGGCGGCCGTGTACTTCGCGGGCGCGCTGCTGCCGAGCTTCGCGGTGAACATCCCGATGAACACCGACCTCGACGCGGTCACGATCCCGTCCGGCGCCGCCGACGCCGCGAGGGTCTGGTCGGACTACTCCGGGCGCTGGACGGCCTGGAACACCGTCCGCGCCGTGTTCAGCTGGGCGAGCCTCCTGCTGATGACCGCCGGTGCCTACGCGTGGGGCAGGAACGGCTGACCGTGCGGGGCCGGGCGTCACACGAGCAGCGGCGCCAGGCTCCGCGCGGCGAGGCCCACCCCGAGCGCCACCACCAGCGACGCCGTCCCGACCGGCAGCAGGCGCGGCGCCACCATCGTCCGCAGCGACGGCAGCCGCCGCGCCAGCAGCCGGCCGGACCCGGTGACGAGCACCCCGACCGACACGAGCATGACCGCCAGCCCCGCGCCGTAGGCGAGCACGAGCAGGACGCCGAACCAGGCGTGCCCGAGCGCGTGGGCGCCGAGCAGCACGACGATGGCGGACGGGCTGGGCATCAGCCCCCCGGCGAACCCCACCAGGACCATCCCCCGTCTCTCACCCCGATTCCCATGCCCGTGCCCGTGCCCGTCCCCATGCCCGTGCCCGTGCCCATGTCCGTGCCCATGTCCGTGCTCGTGCCCATGGCCGTGGCCGCCTCCGCGAGCCCGGGTCAGGGCGCGTCTCAGGAGGGTGACGCCGGCCAGGGAGACGAGGAGCCCCGCCGCCGCGCCGAGCCAGGGGAAGACCCGCGGCGCGGCGACGGAGGATCCGGACGCGATGAGCAGCCCCAGTGCCAGCACACCGGCGGTGTGCGTGACGGTGACGGTCAGGCCGAGGGTGAGCACCTCGCGGCGCGACCGGCGGCCCTGCCCGGCGGCCTGCGCCGCCATGATCGTCTTCCCGTGGCCGGGGGCCAGCGCGTGCGCCGCGCCGAGCACCATCGCGATGAGCAGTGCGAACAGGGCGAACCCGAGGTCCAGGTCGTGGCGGGCCACGAGCCCGGTGAAGGCCCGCGTGAGCCGGTCGGCGCCGCGCGGCAGCACCCGGTCCGCGGCGGCGCCGGGCGCGGGCGCGGCCAGCGGCGGGCCGCCCGCCCGCACCTCCGCGTTCGCCGTGCGCTGGTCGAGCGGGGACCCGAGGGTGTCCTGCGGATAGCGGGTGAGCCGCGCCGTCCGGGACTCGCGCGGGGCGTCCGACGAGGTCAGCGTCATCCGGTCGCCCGCCGCGGTCACCTCGTGCCACCCCGCCCGGTCCCCGGCGCCGGTGTCGCGGAAGCCGAGCCGGGCGCCGTCGAAGGGCGCGGTGATCGCGCACTCCAGCCGCAGCGTCCGCAGCCCCGCCTGCCCGGGCAGCGCGACCGCCGAGGACGAGCGGACCGCCGCCGCGACGGGCCGCCCGTCCGCGGTGATCCGGAACGCGGCGGCCGAGCGCGCGCATTCGCGCCCGGCCCATCCGCGCAGGTCGGCGCCGTCCTGGAGCACCTGCGCCGCCGGGATCTCCGCGAGGTCCTGGACGTGGTCGATCCGCAGCTCGTGCGGCGCCACGACGAGGCCGTCGTAGCGGTTGACCGAGAAGTTGCCGAGCGGGTGCGCCATGGACGCGGCGGCCCCGGCGGCCAGCACCAGCGCGATCACTCGTCGCCCCCGAGGTCCGCCAGCGCCGCGCGGGCGCGGGGGGCATGGAGCGGGGAGAAGTGCGGGTTGAGGCGCAGCGCCTCGGCCAGGTCGCGCCGCGCGTCGGCGCGCCGCCCGAGGGAACGCTCGATCATGCCGCGGTGGTAGCGGAACGCGGCGTTGCGGTACCCGGTCGCCGCGGCCTCCTTGGCGTACCGGAGCGCCTCCTCGTCGCGGCCGTCGGCGTGCAGGGCCCACGCGAGGGCGTCGGCGACGTGGACGCTGTGGCGGCGCGCCCATTCGGCGCGCGCGGCGCGCAGGGCCGCCGCGTGGTCGCCGTGGTCGGTCTCGAACAGCGCTGTCTCCAGGTCGGGCGTGACCCCGTTGGCCTTGGCGAGGGCGCCCCACGCCGAGGCGACCGCGTACTGCTTGGCCGCCTCGTCGCGGCGCCCCGCGGCCTCGTGCAGCTCGCCGAGCCACGTCAGCCGCCCGGGCAGCGGCGACCGGCCGACCAGGGCCTGCTGGTCGCGCGTCGCGCCGGCCAGGTCGCCGGTCGCCGCGCGCACCCGCGCGCGCCCGTCCAGCGCGCCGAGGTCGGCGGGGTCGGCCTGCAGCGCCGCCGCGAACTCGCGGCCCGCGGCGGCGGTGTCACCGCGGTTCCAGGCCAGCTCGCCGAGCTGCGTCCGGACGTAGGCGACGTCGCCCTTGCCGGTGGCCGAGGACGCCGCGAGCTCCAGGATGCGCCGCGCCTCGCCCGTCCGGCCCTGGAGCTCCCGGACGTAGGCGAGCCGCGTGAACACGGGGATGCCGGGCGCGGTCGCGTCGGCGTGCTCGGCGGCCTTCCGCGCGTCCTCGTAGCGGCCCAGCTCCACCAGCGCGTCCACCCGGACGGCCAGCGCGCGCGCCCCGTAGGCGTTGATGGCGAGGGCGCGGTCGGCCTCCGCCAGCGCCGTGGTGAAGTCGTGCCGCGCCGCGGCCAGCGCGGCGAGGCCCGTGTGGGCGGTGTCGTTGTCCCGCGGGCGCAGTCCCATCGACGTCTTCAGGGCGTCCGCAGCCTTCGGGTAGTAGGACGGGTCGGCGGTGAGCCGCGCCCGCTCCACGTAGGCCAGCCCGAGCGCCGCCCAGCCGGACGCGTCGCGCGGCTGGTCGCGCAGGTGGTGCTGCAGCCGGTCGAGCGATCCGCTCAGCGCCGCCGCGGGGGCCTCGGCGGCGCCCGCGGCGAACGCGGCGTCGGAGGTGCGCGGCGGCCGCTCCACCCGGATGGTCGCGGCGAGCGTGAAACCGGTGATCATCGCCGCGATCAGGCCCGCCATCAGCAGGCGGCGTGCGAGTACGTGTCCCATGGAAGTTCCCTCGTACGGGCGTGCGTCGTGGGGGCGGGCGGCCCGGCCGCGCCGGGGCAGGGGCGCGGCCGGACCGGGTTCGGGTGTCGCGGGGCGATGGGCCCGGGGCTCAGCGGATGGGGCCGCGCCTGCGCCGGAACCACAGGGCGCCGCCGCTGACGAGGAACGCCGCGCCCACGCCCAGGGCGAGGACGGGGACGAGCGGCATGCGCTCGGTGGTCGGCTCAGTGCTCGCCGCCGGCGTGGCCCTGAGGTTGGCGGCCCGCTTGCTCAGCGTCTCCTTGCGGTCGCCGCGCTGCACGGCGGAGCCGGACGTCGGGAGCGCGACGTAGGGGAACGCCTTCTCCAGCTTCACGTCGTTGGCGTCCACCATGTCGCCGAGGTCGTTCTTCTTGCCGAGCAGCTCGCCCTCGACGACCTGCAGCGAGATGTCGAGCACGTCGTCGCCGAGCCGGCGGCCGTTGGGGAAGCCGGCGTTGTCGCCGTCCAGCACGCCGAGGCGCTTGGGCTCGGCCGCGGGCGGGATCGAGGTGTTGAGCCGCATCAGCTCCGCCGGGCGGACCTTCGGCGGCTGGTTCAGCTTCGGCACGCCCGTCAGGAAGACCTGCACGAGGTCGTTGCGCGGGGCGGCCGGCGCCGCGATCTGGTAGATCCCCTCGATCAGCTTCGGCAGCTCCGGGTTCGTGACGTTCGGCAGGAACTGCGCGTCATGCCAGGGCGAGGAGGCGTTGAACTTGTCCTTGTCCTTGATCGGGTTGACGACCTCGTTCACCAGCGGCATCCCCAGCCGCGACACCTGCACCCAGTCGCCGCCCGCGCTCTTGCGCTGCACCGTCGAGAACACGCCGACGATCGGCTGGCCATGGGCGATCAGCGCCTTGGTCGGGATCTGGAGCGCCACCGTCTGCACGTTGTAGCCGCGCAGCGTGTCGTTGCCGACCTCCTTGAGGTTCCCGCCGTACAGCAGGTCGAAGACGCGCAGGTCCAGGAAGAACGGGTCGTCGGCCTGCCCGGCGAACACCTGCGCGCCGCTCGACAGCGTCTTGACGGCCTGCTCGCGCAGCTTCCGGTAGTCGGGCATCGACGCCCGGCCGACGTTGGACGGCGCGACCGGCACGTCCGACGCCAGCCTCCGCGAGGCGACCGGTATGCCGTGCCTGCGGTGGATCAGCGTCAGGTCGTAGGTCTGCCGGAAGTTGAGGTTCGGGTCGGCGAGGCTCTTCACCGGCCCGGTGTTGTACAGGAACGTGTTCCGGTTCTGGAAGGAGTCCTTGAAGGAGAACCGGTAGGTGAACTCCGGCAGGGAGTCGCCGTCGTTGTCGACGTTGATGTCGTACCGCGCGTCGTTCGCGAACTTGAAGAAGTTGGGCCCTCCGGCCGGCTCCTCGAACGGCGAGAAGTTGGCCACCAGCGTCGTCGTGTCCGGCTTATCCGGGCTGACGAACGCGTAGACGTCGGTGTTGTCGTACTGCGGCTGTCCGGAGATGAGCGGTGCCTCGCGGTGACTGGACGCCGTCGCGGCACCCGGCCCGGAGCCGGACAGGGCCGCCGCCGCGAGTGCGGCGGCCGCCGTGAACAGCGCGGCGGCCTTGAGATGGAACGGTCGTGACATCGCTGGAACCTTCTCGCGAGCCAGGCGGTGCCTTCGACCGGCACCGCGGATGTCACGGCTTCGTCGCCCTCGCCCGCCGCGGATTGGGTCGTGACCGGAAGGGGTCAACATCCCGGCGGATTGAGCCTTGCGGGCGTCTCAGGCGTACGCGCGCGCCCGCGCACGGCGCTCAGGGGAAGAGACCCTCGCGCTCCAGACGGTCCCCTAACCGGGCGAGGCCGCTGCGGATGCGGGACTTGGCCGTCCCCTCGGGGATCCCGAGCGCCGCGGCCACCTGCCGGTACGTCAGCCCGCGGTAGTAGGCCAGCTCCAGAGCGTCGCGCATGGGCACGGGGAGCGCGTTCAGCGACTCCTTCATCCGGCTCGCCAGTTCCCCGGCGAGCACGGCCTCGTCGGCCCCGCCCTCGGCGGCCGCGGGCGCGGGCTCCGGCAGGGGACGGCGCCGCCGGGCCTCCCGGCGCACCCAGTCGACCGACCTGCGGTGCGCGAGCGTCGCGATCCACCCGCGCAGCGAACCGCGCCCGGGATCGAAGGCCAGCGGGCGTTCCCAGAGCCCGGCGAAGACCTCCTGCGTGACGTCGTGCGCCGCCTCCCGGTCGCCCGTGACCCGCCGGGCGAGCCCGTACACCAGCGGCGCGTACAGGTCGTAGACCTCGCCGAGCGCCTGCTCGTCGCCCGCCGCGAGCCGGGCGCGCAGATCCTCGTCACCGGCGGGCGCCGGCCGGGGCGCGTCCACCGAACCACCACCCGTCTCTGACCGGCTCGCCGTGAATTGTCTCACCCGCGTGATCGGCCGTGAACGACCTTCGTCCGGGACGGCCCGGCGCCTGAGGTGCGGCGCAGGTCCGGCGCCCGGATGGCCTTGTCCGGCCAGGGCGCCCGCCCGCGGGCCACGGGTGCCGGGGACGCGGCGGGGCCGCGTCCCCGGCAGCCTACGATCATTGGATGAGCGGTCTGTACGGCATCAGCGACCTGCACGTGGGATTTTCCGACAACCGCGCGTTCGTCGAGGGACTCCGGCCCGCGTCCGACGGCGACTGGCTGATCGTCGCCGGGGACGTCGGCGAGCGCTTCTCCGATGTCGAGTGGACGCTGCGCACCCTCGCAGGGCGGTTCGGCAGGGTCGTCTGGGTGCCCGGCAACCACGAGCTGTGGACGACGAAGGACGACCCCGTGGCCCTGCGGGGCGAGGCCCGCTACCGGCGGCTCGTCGAGATGTGCCGCGGCCTGGGCGTGCTGACGCCCGAGGACCCGTACCCGGTGTGGGAGGGCGAGGGCGGCCCGGTGACGATCGCGCCCCTGTTCATCCTGTACGACTACACGTTCCGCCCGGACGGCGCCTCCACCAAGGAGGAGGCCCTGGAGATCGCGCGCGAGGCGGGGATCGTCTGCACCGACGAGGTCTACCTGCACCCCGACCCCCACCCCACGCGGGACGCCTGGTGCGACGCGCGGATCACCTACACCGAGCGCCGTCTCAAGGAGCTGCCGCCCGACACCAGGACGGTCCTCGTCAACCACTGGCCGCTCATCCGCGAACCCACGCGCGTCCTGTGGTACCCCGAGTTCGCCCAGTGGTGCGGCAGCGAGCGCACCGCCGACTGGCACGTCCGGTTCGGCGCGGTCTCCGTCGTGTACGGGCACCTGCACATCCCCCGGACGATCTGGGCGGACGGCGTGCCGCACGTCGAGGTGTCCGTCGGCTACCCGCGCGAATGGCGCAAGCGCGACACCGCGCCGCAGGGCCCGCGTCCCGTCCTGCTCCCGCGGGAGGACGCGTGATCGAGGGGATCGTCCCGGCGGGCGTCCGCACGTCCGCCGTCTACGACGACCCGCCCGGCGCCGTCCTGTTCCCCGAGGAGGAGCCCGTGGTCGCGCGGGCGGTCGACAAGCGGCGCCGGGAGTTCACGACCGTCCGCTGGTGCGCCCGCGAGGCCCTCGCCGGGCTGGGGATGCCGCCCGTCCCGATCACGCGGGGCGAGCGGGGCGCGCCCCGGTGGCCGGACGGCGTCGTCGGCAGCATGACCCACTGCGACGGCTACCGGGCCGCCGCCGTCGCCCGGTCAGGGGACGTCGCCGCCCTCGGCATCGACGCAGAACCCCACGGCCCCCTTCCCGACGGCGTCCTGGAGGCCATCGCCCGCGAGGAGGAGCTCCCCCTGCTGGAGGAGCTGGGCCGCGCCTCCCCGGACGTGCACTGGGACCGGCTGCTGTTCTGCGCCAAGGAGGCCGTGTACAAGGCGTGGTTCCCGGTGGCGCGCCGCTGGCTCGGCTTCGAGGACGCCACCCTCGTGCTCGACCCCGGCGGCACGTTCACCGCCGAGATCCTCGTCCCCGACCCGCCGTTCCGCGGTTTCACCGGCCGCTGGACGGCCGGCCGCGGCCTGATCGCCACCGCCATCACCGTCCCCGCCTAGCCGGGCGGCCTCCCGCGCCCGCCCACCGCGAGGCGGTGACGCGCCGGCCGCGGGAACGGGCCCCTCGGGCCCGGATTCACGGGCACAGCCCGGCGGCGGCCAGGGCGAGCAGGCGGTTCGCCGCGGCGGGGTCGTTCTCGGTGGCCATGGCGATCGCGTTGGCCAGCCGGAGCACGTCGTCGAAGGCGGTGTCCGCCGGCGCCAGGCCGCCCTTCTGCGCGCGGACGAACAGCTCCTCGCCGGCGGCGCGCATGGCCCGGCAGGACGGGTTGAGCTCGGACCGCTCGTCCTTCAGCGTCACCATGACCGACGCGGGCATGCCGCGGAACACGGTGACCTGCTCGATGAACGCGCGCAGCCACGTCAGCAGCGCCTCGCCGGGCGCGGGGGCGGCCAGCAGGCCGCGGGCCCGGGCGGCGAGCTCGTCGTAGACCCCGGCGAGCATGGCCTCCAAAAGGTCCTGCCGGGTGGGGAAGTGCCGGTAGAGCGTCCCGATCCCGACGCCGGCCAGCCGGGCGACGCCCTCCAGGGAGGCGTCGGCGCCGTCGCGCAGGAACATCTCCCGGGCCGCGGCGAGCAGCCGCGCGCGGTTGCGGCGGACATCGGCGCGCTCGGTCCGGGCGGCGGCGGCCCGCCGGGGTGTGTCGTCGGTGGTCACCTGGTCCTTCGGTCCTTCCTGGCGGGGGACGGGGACGCCTGTTTTTGGAACGGTCCCCAGATAGTAGCGGTGATGAGCCGCATGGTCCCCGCACACAGAAGGCCGCCGAACCCGCCGCGGACGAGTGGTCCGCGGCGGCCTCGGAAGGACCGGTCAGGAGCCGCCGGGAAACAAGGACAGATAGACGCACCCGCCGCCGGCGTCAGAGGCCTCAGTCGATTTGCGGCTCCCTGCTGTCGAGGCCATGCCGGATCCGCCGCCAGAGTGCGGGATGGATCTCGTAGTCGTCCAGGTCGTCCGGCGCGACCCAGACGACCTCGGACGCCTCGTCCGTCGTCATCAGGACACCGCCGACCGGCCGCGCGTGCAGGCAGATGTTCACCGGCTGCCGGACCTCGTCCACCCGCCCGTCCTTGATGTACTCGATCACGTGGTCGGGGGTGGTGAACACGCCCACGAGATCGCCGGTTTCGATCTCGACGCCGGTCTCCTCGCGGCACTCCCGGACGGCGCACTCCCGGATGGTCTCGCCCTTCTTCAGCCCGCCTGTGGGAATCGTCCACAAACCATTGTCAGGGCGCCGCAGCAGCAGCACCCGGCCATCGTCGTCACGTACGAGCGCGGACGCCGAGGGCTTGCGGCTGGTGGGCTTGGGCGCGTCCGGGTCCTGCCAGTGGTCGACGCGCCGGGCTTTCGTCGTGCTCATGCTCCATCCTCGGCCAGCCGGTCTATCGGGTTGAGTCCGAGCGACAGGTTGGAACGGCGCGAGTTCTCGATCAGCTGCTCAGCCTGCTCGCGACCGGCGCTCTGTCGTCTCGGGGACGGTTGATCAGTTGCCGGCCACGGGGCGTCCGTTGTTCCAGAGTTCGTTGACATGGCAGGCGAAGCGATCGAAGAGGCCCTCTTCTTGGCAGCGCTGCACGTGGAGCATGGGAGAGTCGTGCCCGACCAGGTATGCGAGATGCGGTGTCACGAGCATCTGGTCATCGAAGATGAAGACGCTCATGGCAATGTGATCGTCTCCGTAGCGGGCTTCGATGCCTGGGACGTCGGCGACCTTGGAAAGCTCGTCCAAAGTGATCTTGATGCGTGTGCCGACCGTGAGCGGCACGGATTCAAGAGTTTCACGGCGCCGGGTCACATCGCTTTCGGGATCGCCGATCAGGAACCGAACCCGACTGCCATTCTGAGCCTTGCGGCGGAGAATCCCCCGGAGGTTGGGGATCTCAAGCCACAGGAAGTAGTTCGTGTAACCGGCGAAAATGAGGTTTTTGGAGGCATCGTCGATCAGGCGTCGCCACACCGACTTCGGGCAGGCGGATCGGTGCGGGTAGACCGCGACGACCTCGCGATCGGGGCCGGTCTTGACGTTCTTTCGGATTGCGTCGGGCCACAGCACGGCCTCATCAACTCCTAAGGCCCGAGACGCGTCCCACCGGTGTCGCAGGTGGGGCGTCCGCCCTTCATCGACGATCCACCGAGCCACCGTCTTCACGTCCACCTGGCACGCGTCGGCTAGTTCTTGCTCCGTCAGTCTCGCATCGTTCAGGGCCTGCCTCAGCGCGTCGTTGGCCACTGCGCTCCCAGCGTCGGGACGGAAGGGACGTTCCCCGAACGTATCTCTGACACGTCGTAGACGTCCTTGGAACGCTGTTCAAACGTCCGCAGGCTCAGGAGCATGCTCGATCCCACCCCAAATAAGGCGACCCCGGACGCGGTGTTAGGAGCACCGGCCGGGGTCTGACCGGAAGTGAGATCCGGCTATGGGCAAAGTACAGCAACCGCACAATACGGACGCCGTACAGAAGCGGAAGGCGGCGTTGCGGGAGGAGTTTCCGGGCTGGTCGATCATTCACACCGCCGACACCGCGCGGTGGTGGGCGACGCGGCCGACCGGGCGCGCCGGGCACCACGGCCCCTTCGGCGGCCGGGTGGTGACCGAGCTGGACGCCGACACCGCCGAGGCACTGCGCGAGAACCTGCGGGAGGTCACCGACGCCGAGACCGGCGGGAGGCCCGCGCGGTGAGCGGGCACGAGGCGGTGATCCGCGCGGTGGGCGGGCAGTTCCCCGGCGGGATCGTCGCGACTTACGCCGACAGCCCCCTGGTACTGCGGAAGCTGCTGGAGGCGGCGCAGGAGTGCGACCACCGGCTGGCGCTGCGGACGCTGGTGGCCAGGCTGGGCGAGCGCGGCGTCACGGTCCGCATCTACCGGACCAGCCTGATCGTGACCGGGTCGGACGAGCGGAAGCTGATCGTCATCTGCCAGCGGGCGGTGTTCCGGTGGGCGGTGGGCGAGGAGATCGGGCTCGTCACCGGCATGGACCGCGCGGTGCAGGACGTCGCCGACGCCGCGAAGGGGGCTCGTCGTGAGCGCGCCGATCCCGCCGGACGCTCCCGTGACCACGCTCGCCCTGACGTCCGGCCCTCAGGCTCCGGCGCGGTTCCCGGGCCGGGTGCGGCACTGGCGCGGCGAAGCCACCGGCCGCTACTGGGCGCTGGTGCCCTGGCCCTGGAATGACGTGGGATACCGGCTGGTCGAGGGCATGACCCTGAACGACCTGGCCGAACAGGTCCGGCAGCTGCTGGAGAGCAGGGCCGCGCGGGGCGGCGGCGTGCCAGGAGCCGGGGGCGGCGCCGCAGCAGCCGCGCCGCCCCTTCCCACCGGGCACGGGGCCCGGACCATCGCGGCCCCCTGGCCCGGACCGCCGTGCGGCGGCTACGAGGCATCGTGGACGACCGCACCCGCGACATCACCGGCGCCTCCTGCGTCGAGGACGGCGGCGGGCCCGGGTGGTGGCAGGTCAGGAGCCGCCGGGTGATATCGGCAGGTAGACGCGGCCGCCGGTGGCGCGGAACTCGCCGGCCTTCTCCTGCATCCCGGCGGCGAGGGCCTCGTCTTCGCCGAGGCCGTGCTCGTCGGCGTATCGCCGGACGTCCCTGGTGATCTTCATGGAGCAGAAGTGAGGCCCGCACATGGAGCAGAAGTGCGCGGTCTTCGCCGGGGCGGCCGGGAGCGTCTCGTCGTGGAACGCGCGTGCGGTGTCCGGGTCGAGGGACAGGTTGAACTGGTCCTCCCACCGGAAGTCGAACCGCGCGTCGGAGAGCGCGTCGTCCCACGCCTGGGCGCCCGGGTGGCCCTTCGCCAGGTCGGCGGCGTGCGCGGCGATCTTGTAGGCGATGACGCCGGCCTTGACGTCGTCACGGTCCGGCAGGCCCAGGTGCTCCTTGGGGGTGACGTAGCAGAGCATCGCGGTGCCGTACCAGCCGATCATCGCCGCGCCGATCGCCGAGGTGATGTGATCGTAGCCGGGCGCGATGTCGGTGGTCAGCGGCCCGAGCGTGTAGAACGGCGCCCCGTCGCACCACTCCTGCTGGAGGTCGACGTTCTCCTTGATCTTGTGCATCGGGACGTGCCCGGGTCCCTCGTTCATCACCTGGTTGCCGTACTCCGCGGCGATCCGGGTCAGCTCGCCCTGGGTGCGCAGCTCGGCGAACTGCGCCTCGTCGTTGGCGTCGGCGATCGACCCGGGGCGCAGCCCGTCCCCGAGCGACCAGGTGATGTCGTAGGCGGCGAAGATCTCGCACAGCTCCCGGAAGTGCGTGTACAGGAAGTTCTCCTCGTGGTGCGCCAGGCACCACGCCGCCATGATCGACCCGCCGCGGGACACGATCCCGGTCTTGCGGCGCGCCGTCAGCGGCACGTACGGCAGCAGCACGCCCGCGTGGACGGTCATGTAGTCCACGCCCTGCTCCGCCTGCTCGATCACCGTGTCGCGGAAGACGTCGAAGGTCAGCTCGGCCGGGTCGCCGCCGACCTTCTCCACCGCCTGGTACAGCGGGACGGTCCCGACCGGGACGGGCGAGTTCCGCAGGATCCACTCCCGCGTGGTGTGGATGTCGCGGCCCGTCGACAGGTCCATGATCGTGTCCGCGCCCCACCGGGTCGCCCAGGTCATCTTCTCCACCTCGTCCTCGATGGACGAGGCGACGGCGGAGTTGCCGATGTTCGCGTTCACCTTCACGAGGAAGTTCCGGCCGATGACCATCGGCTCGATCTCGGGGTGGTTGACGTTGGCGGGCAGCACCGCCCGCCCGGCGGCCAGCTCGTCCCGGACGAACTCCGGCGCCACGCCCTCGCGCAGCGCGGCGAACTCCATCTCGGGTGTGACCTCGCCGCGGAGCGCGTAGGCGCGCTGGGTCACCGCCCCTCCGGTCGCGCGCCTGGGCCGTCTCGGCGGGAACGCCGCCCGGTCGCGCAGCGGGTCGCCGGCCCGCCGCCCGTCGTCCTCGGGCCGTGCGGCCCGCCCGTCGTAGGCGGCGGTGTCGCCGCGCTCGGTGATCCACGCGTCCCGCAGGGCGGGCAGCCCCCGCCGGACGTCCGTCTCGTGCGACGGGTCGGTGTACGGCCCGGACGTGTCGTACAGGACGACGGCGCCGCCGTCGGTCAGCGGCACCTCCCGCATGGGCACGCGCAGGTCGGGCCGCGAACCCTGGAGGAACGTCTTGCGGGCAGAGGAAACCACGGTCTCGGTCATACGACTCGATCTCTCCCTACGCCGGCATTACCCGGTCAGGTTCCAGCGGTCAGCGGCCGTCCCAGCCGCTATCTCAGCCCGGTTCGCCGGGCCCCCGCGATCTGTCGTGCCCGACGCTAACCCGCCGCACCCCCGTTGCCGCAAGCGGCGCCCATGGGATAAGGGCCGGTGGGTGAATCGCCCTACGGTGTCCGGTTACAGCGCCCAGGACTCCGGCTCCTGCGCGCGCCGCAGGATCTCGTCCACCGTCTCCTCCGGCGTCTGGCCGGACGTGTCGAGCCACAGCCCGATGCGCGGTGTCCCGGTCCGCAGGCCCTCGTCGAGCTGCTCGATCGTCCACACGCCGTAGGCGTCCTTGCCCCTGGCCGCCTCGCGGGCCGCGACCGCCTCCGGCCGCGGGGCGAGGACCACGACGAGCAGCGGCCGCCCCTCGATGAGCGCGGTCATCTCGGTCAGGTGGCCGCCGAGGACGACGTCCTGCGCGACGACGGTGAACCCCTCGCGGAAGTAGGCGTCGCACGTCCGTGCCGTCAGGCGATGCCGCAGGCGGAGCTGTCGCACGGCCTCCTCGGACGGGTCCGGTGTCATGTCCGCCCGCCCGCCCACCACCATCCGCCGGAACACGCTGCCGCGCACGTGCACCGAGCGGGGGAACCGCTCCGCGAGGAGCTGCGCGACCGTCGACTTCCCGGCCGCCTGGATCCCGGTGATGAGGAAGATCGCTTTCATGCCGCTCCGTCCGTGACCGTACCGGGCGCCTCCGACCGTACCGCCGGCGCGCCCGGAGCCGGCGCACCGCCATCGCGGGGCGGGTGCGGGACGGGGATCCCGTCGGGGAGGATGGTGGCGTGGTGGTGACGGTCCCCCGGGTGAGCGGTCAGGTCAGGGATGCGCTGGCGGCGGCGGCGCTCGCCGTCTGCGCGGCGGTCGCGGCGGCGGTGTGGCCCGAGGTGCGCCCGCTGGACGCGCCGGGCCTCCTGCTGCTGGCCGGTGTGCACGCGCCGCTGGCGGTCCTGCGGCGCTGGCCGGGCCGGGCGCTGGCGTCGCTGGTCGTCCTGGCGCTGCCGTACCACCTGCTCCAGTACCAGCACCACGCGCTGGTGCCCGCCGAGGTGATCGCGCTGTTCGGGTACGCCGTGCTCGGACGGCGGGTCCGGGTCGTGCTCAGCGTCGTCGCGCTGCTGCTGCTGACCTGCGTGGTCGGGATGGCGATGCGCGCGGGCGGCGGCAGCGTCCGGGAGCAGATCGCGGTGATCGAGGGCGTCGTCGCGATCGCCATCGCCGTCCAGGTGTGGCGGAGCCACCGCGCCCGCGTCGCGGCGATCACCGAGCGGGCCGAGCGCGCCGAGCGGACACGGGAGCAGGAGGCGCGCCGCCGGGTCGCCGAGGAACGCCTCCGGATCGCCCGTGACCTGCACGACCTCCTCGCGCACAGCATCACCCTGATCGGCGTGCAGGCGGGCGCGGCGGCGCACCTCGTCCGCGGCGACCGCCCGGTGGACCGCGGGGAGCTCGGCGAGGCGCTCGCCTCGATCGCCGCGACCTGCCGGGACGCCCGGACGGAACTGCGCGGGACCCTCCAGGTCCTGCGCGGCGCCGACGGCGGACCGCCGGAGGTCCTGCCGGGCATCGCGGGGATCGCCGGTCTCGCGGAGGCGGCGCGCGCGGCCGGGCTCACCGTCGTCCTCGACGACGAGGGGGCCGGGACGCCGCCGCCGGAGGTGGGCGTCGCCGCCTACCGCATCGTCCAGGAGGCGCTGACCAACGTCGTCAAGCACGCCGCCGCCACGACCGTCGAGGTCGGGCTGGCGCGGGACGGGGACCGGCTCGCCGTCCGGGTCGCCGACGACGGGCGCGGCCCGGCCGGAGGGTCGCCGCGGGGGTTCGGCCTGCTCGGGATGATCGAACGGGCGCGCAGCGTCGGCGGGACCCTGGACGCCGGTCCCCGGGCGGGCGGCGGGTTCACCGTCACCGCCCTCCTGCCCGTCGCGGACGTGGGCTCCGTCACCCCCCGCTGAGACGCTGCAACAGGAGCAGCCCGCAGAGGCTGGACGCCGAGCCGATCTCACCGCGCGCCGCCATGTCCGGGACGTCGGCCAGCGGAACCCACTCGATGCGTTCCGCCTCCACGTCGGTGGGCTCGCCGACCCGTTCGGCGCCGTCCGCCCGAAAGATGTGGTGGACGCCGTCGTGGACACCGGGGGACGGCGGCACCTCCAGGATCCGGCGCAGCGGCCCCGCGCGGTACCCCGTCTCCTCGACCAGCTCGCGCGCGGCGGCGCCGGCGGGGTCCTCGCCGTCCTCGACCCGTCCGCCCGGAACCTCCCAGCCCCACCGGTCGGTGATGAAACGGTGCCGCCAGATGAGCAGGGCCCGCGCGCGGCCGTCCACCGCGATCACGCCCGCGGCGGGGCGCACCCGCAGAAGGTGGTGGTCGACGCGGCGCCCGTCGGGGAGCTCGACATCGGCCAGCCGCACGTCCATCCAGGGGCTGTCGTAGATCGACCTCTCCCCGTGCACAGTCCATCGCATGACCGGACGCTATCGGGGGCTTTCAAACCCTTACCGGTAGGGTCAGGATCAAGGGGGACGCAGGGAGGCGAGCTCGTCGGTGAGTGCTGTGGCGGGACAGGACCGGATCTGGACGGTGCCGAACGTCCTCAGCCTGGCGCGTCTCGTGGGCGTCCCGCTGTTCCTGTGGCTCGTCCTCGCCGAGGCGGACTGGTGGGCGCTCGGCCTGCTGGTGTTCGCCGGGCTGTCGGACTGGCTGGACGGGAAGCTGGCTCGGGCGCTGAACCAGACCAGCAGGCTGGGGATGGTGCTCGACCCCGCCGCCGACCGGCTCTACATCTTCGCCACCCTCGTCGGCCTCACGATCCGCGACATCATCCCGGTGTGGCTGGTGGTCCTGCTGGTGGCCCGCGAGGTCGTGATCGTCCCGATCGCGCCGATCGTGCGGCGGCTGGGGTACGGGGGGACGCTCCCCGTCCACTTCATCGGCAAGGCGGCCACGCTCTGCCTGCTGTACGCCTTCCCGCTGCTGCTGCTGGGCGACCATGACGGCGGCGCGGGGACCACGGCGAAGGTCATCGGATGGTCCTTCGCCATCTGGGGGACGGCCCTGTACTGGTGGGCCGCCGTCCTGTACTGGGCGCAGACGCGGCGGCTGGCCGCGGCAGGCCGCGCCTCGCCCCCGGCCCCCGTGCCGGAAAACGCGCCGGAAACCGCGCCGGACCCGGGCGCCGCGCCCGGCCCGGCCGCCGCGCCGGACCCGGGGGGAGTGCCCGGGGCGGGCTCCGCCGGCCGGCGATCAGAAGGGAGCTGAGAACCCCCGATGAAGGCCGTCGTGATGGCGGGGGGCGAGGGGACGCGGCTGCGTCCGATGACCGCCAACCAGCCCAAGCCGCTCCTGCCGCTCGTCAACCGGCCGATCATGGAACATGTGCTGCGCCTGCTCAAACGGCACGGGTTCAGCGAGACCGTCGTCACCGTCCAGTTCCTCGCGGCGCTGATCCGCAACTACTTCGGCGACGGCGAGGAGCTCGGCATGTCGCTGAGCTACGCCACCGAGGAGATTCCGCTCGGCACCGCCGGCAGCGTCAAGAACGCCGAGGAGGCCCTGCGCGACGACCGGTTCCTGGTGATCTCCGGGGACGCCCTCACCGACATCGACCTGACCGACATGGTGCGGTTCCACGAACGCAGCGGCGCCCTGGTCACCATCGGGCTGAAACGCGTCCCGAACCCCCTGGAGTTCGGGATCATCATCGTGGACGACGCGGGCCGCGTGCAGCGGTTCCTGGAGAAGCCCACGTGGGGCCAGGTGTTCTCCGACACCGTCAACACCGGCATCTACGTCATGGAGCCCGAGGTCCTCGACCACGTCGCGTCGGGCGAGGTCGTCGACTGGTCCGGCGACGTGTTCCCCCGGCTCCTCGCCGACGGCGCGCCGCTGCTCGGGTACGTCGCCGACTGCTACTGGGAGGACGTCGGCACCCACGAGAGCTACATGAAGGCGCAGGCCGACATGCTGTCCGGGCAGGTCGGCATCGACCTCGGAGGGTTCGAGATGTCCCCCGGCGTGTGGGTCGCCGAGGGCGCCGAGGTGGACGCCGAGGCCGTCCTGAAGGGTCCGCTGTACATCGGCGACTACGCCAAGGTCGAGGCCGGCGTCGAGCTGCGCGAGTACACCGTCCTCGGCAGCAACGTGGTGGTGAAGGAGGGCGCCTTCCTGCACCGGGCGATCGTCCACGACAACGTGTTCGTCGCGCCGTCCACGAGCCTGCGCGGCTGCGTCGTCGGCAAGAACACCGACATCATGGCCGGCGCCCGCGTCGAGGAGGGCGCGGTCGTCGGCGACGAGTGCGTCATCGAGGCGGAGGCGTACGTCTCCAGCGGCGTGAAGGTCTATCCGTTCAAGACGATCGAGGCCGGCGCGGTCGTCAACACCAGCGTGATCTGGGAGTCGCGGGGACAGCGCAACCTGTTCGGCCCGCGGGGCGTGTCCGGCCTGGTCAACGTGGAGATCACCCCGGAGCTCGCGGTGCGCCTCGCCAGCGCCTACGCCACGACCCTGAAGAAGGGGACCACCGTCGTCGCCGGACGGGACGCCTCCCGCGCCGCCCGCACCCTCAAACGCGCCGTGATCAGCGCGCTGACCGCGAGCGCCATCGACGTCCTCGACCTGGAGGCGACCCCGCTGACCGTCGCCCGCTTCGAGACCGGCCGCGCCGACTGCGTGGGCGGCATCTACATCCGCACCACCCTCGGCGACCCGCAGGGCGTCGACATCGTCTTCCTCGGCGCCGACGGCGCCGACCTCTCCCAGGCGGCGCAGCGCAAGCTGGAACGGGTCTTCGGCCGGCAGGAGTACCGGCGCGCGTTCCCCGGCGAGATCGCCGAGCTGACCTACCCGCCCCGCGTCGTGGAGACCTACACCCGCGACCTCCTGCGCCGCGTGGACATCAGCGGCGTCCGCGAGGCCGGGCTGAAGATCGTCCTGGACTGCGCGGGCGGCACGGCGTCGCTCGTCCTGCCGAACCTGCTCGGCAAGCTCGGCGTGGAGGTCCTCACCCGCAATAACCGCCTGGACGAGGCCAACCCCACCGAGACGCTCGCCGAGCGGATGCGCGACCTGGAACGCCTCGGCGGCCTGGTGTCGTCGTCCCGCGCGGCGTTCGGCGTCCGGTTCGACCCGGTGGGGGAGCGGATCTCCCTCGTGGACGAGAACGGCGAGCTGGTCGGCGACGACCGGGGCCTGCTCGTCATGCTCGACCTCGTCGCCGCCGAGCGCCGCTCCGGCCGCGTGGCCCTCCCGGTCACCACGACCCGCGTCGCCGAGCAGGTCTGCCGCTTCCACGGCGTCCAGGTCGAGTGGACCTCCACCTCCCAGGACGTCCTCACCAAGGCCGCCGGGCACCCCGACGTGATCTTCGCCGGGGACGGCCGCGGCGGCTTCCTGATGCCCGAGTTCAGCGGCACCGTCGACGGCATCGCGGCCTTCATCCGCCTCGTCGGCCTCGTCGCCAGGACCCGCCTGACCCTCTCGCAGATCGACCGCCGCATCCCCGACGCGCACCTCCTGCGACGTTCCGTCCCGACCCCCTGGGCGGCGAAGGGGGCCGTCATGCGCCACGTGGTCGAGGCCGCCTCCGGCCGCACCGTCGACACCACCGACGGCGTCCGCGTCATCGAGGGCGACGGCCGCTGGGCCCTCATCCTGCCCGACCCGGCGGAGGCCGTGACGCACCTGTGGGCCGAGGGCCCCGACGAGGACGCCGCCCAGGAACTCCTGGAGCAATGGGCCGCCGTAGTAGAAAACGCCGGCTCCTGACCCGCACCACCCCGACGACGCCGGGCGGTTCCCCGCGGCCCGCTCGACCGCCTCAAGCCACCACCACCGTTCGTCGCGATCAGCTTGAGTGACCCCCAGACGGTCCGCGGGGCGATGTGCCTGACGAACGCACGAAGAACACGCCACATCTCGCACGACGGAGCGTCGCGTTCTGCCCGGAACCTCGTCCCGGGCCCACCTAACTGGACGGGCAACGCACACCATCAAATGGAGGGCCCGCGACGGAAAGGCAGCGCGCAACGCTGGCCGGGCGGTTCCCCAGGCGTGATGGGCAGCGCGCAATGCCTTACCGACAGCGCGTAAGGGGCAAGCAGGACGCAACGCTGGCCGGGCGGGACGCAACGCCGGATGGGCGGGACGCAACGCCGGATGGGCGGGACGCGACGCCGGAGGGGCGAGAGACAGCGCTGGATGGACAGCCCGCAACGGAGCGCAGGGCACGTGGCCTTGACCGGCGGGGCGCGATGCCTGGACCGGCGGGGTGCGACGGCGGGTGGGCGTGCCGACGCTGGATGGGGCAGTGCGCAACGGGCGGCCGGGTGGCGCGCGGCGCTGGATGGGTGGCGCGCGGCGTCGGTGAGGGACTGTCTCGAAGTGGCCTCGGCCACGCGCGCGAACGCGTGACCTGCCCGGTGCCGCGATGCCGAAGGCGGGCGGGACCGGGCTGATCGCGAAGCGATGTCGCGTTCGCCCAGGTCCGGTCACGTAGCGAGCCGCCAGGCGAGTGAAGTGGGCCGGGACTGTGAAACACCGGCTAGCAGCGCTCTCGGGGTTTCAGCCCGTCCGGGGTCGGGGCGCGGTCGGCGTAGGCGTCGTCCAGGAAGGTGACGAAGCGTTCGATGTCGGCGATGTTCGAGACGAGTCCGAGCGAGGCGCGGACGGCGCCGCCGGTGGGCAGGCCGAGGTGGCCCAGATAGTCGTCGAGCGTCCGCATGCCGTCGTCGGCGGGGCGGCGCAGGGCGCGCTCGGAGATCTCGAAGGCGGCCTCGCCCGCGCCGGGGTTGCAGAAGCAGCCGGTGCGGACCGAGATCCCCGCGGCGGCGGTGTCGCGGGCGATGAGGCGCTCGTCCACGATCCGGCCGTGGCGGTCGAGGACGTTGAACGCGACCGTGCCTCCCCGCAGGCGCGTGCCCTCCGGCCCGTAGAGAAGGATCATGGGCGAGCCGTCGGCGTGGCGGAGGTCGCCGAGGCGCCGCAGGAGCCAGGACGTCAGGCAGCGCACCCTGCGGTGGATCAGGTCCATGCCGATGCCGGCGACCCAGTCGATGCCGAACCGCACGTCCGGGATGGACAGGAAGTTGAGCGTGCCGTCCTCGAAGGCCGTCTCGTCGGGGGCGGGGACGTGCCACCCGCCGTGCGCGCTGACCGCCTGGATCGTCCCGCCGGAGAACCAGGGACGGCGGAGCCGCGCCAGCGCGGTACGCCGTGCGACCAGCGCGCCGACCCCGGTCGGATAGCCGAACACCTTGTACCAGCTCACCGGGACGAAGTCGGCCGGGACCGCAGTCAGGTCCAGGGGATTGGCCGGGGCGAACGCGGCCGCGTCCAGCAGCACGTCGTAGCCGTGCCGCTGCGCGAGGCCGACCCATTCCAGGGGATGCTGGACGCCGGTGAAGTTGCTCTGCGCGGGGAACACGAACAGGCCCCGCCGCCGTCCGACGGCGGCGCGGACCTCCGCCTCGCCGACGCGGAGGTCCGGGCGCCGCACCGGAAGCTGGACGACCCGGGCGCCGCGGGCCTTGGCGAACTCCCGGATCCCGTTCGCGGAGTTGTGGTTGTCCCCGGTCAGGACGAGCCGTGTCCCGCGGTGGAAGGGATAGGCCTCGCCGACGAGGCGGCAGGCCCCCGTGGCGTTCGCCGTGAAGATCACCGCGTAGTCGTCGGGGGAGGCGTTGAAGAAGCGCAGGATCGCCGCGCGGGCCTCCTCGACCAGCACCGTGGACGCGCTGGACGTCGGGTTCTCCGAGTGCGGGTTGCCGTAGCACGCGGCGCCCAGCCGCTCGAAGTGCGCACGGAACTGCGCCTGCGCGGCGACCCCGGCGCCGGTGTAGTCGAGATAGACCTGGCCGTGCTCGTCGAGATGCCGGTACTCCGTGGCGCGGAGTTCGTCGAGCCGCCACGTGCCGGTGTAGTCGGGATGGACGGTCGGCATCGCGCCGACCCGAAAATCGGACATTGCTACCCCCGAGAGCGAAACCGCCACACGCCCTAGAAAAAACGGTCCAAAATCGAACGCTTTCCCGCAAGAGGGCGCACTGTCCTTTTTCGGCCGGTTAGCCTACGTTTGGTGTCCGGCGTGCGAGGACGATCCCTGTGGCCACGAGGAAGAGCACCGCGAATCCCCCGAGCAGGGCCCAGTCAATGGCGATGGCGCGGGAGAAGCTGTCGCCGTACGAGGCGAGCAGCGGAGGGCCCAGCGGGGACCGTCCCGACCCCCAGAGCTGTTCCACGCCCAGGCTGTGGGCGAGCCCCTCGAACGCCCAGCGGTTGGACATGGCATAGCTCAGCCAGCGCCCCGGCGCCGCCATTTCCGGCACGGGCAGGATCGCGCCCACGAACAGCACCTGCGGAAAGCACAGCATTGGCAAAGCCAAAGTCGCCTGAGCGGGATCCGTGACGGCCGCCGACACCAGGAGCCCGAGCGCCAGGGCCGCCAGCGAGCAGAGCAGCAGAGTGAGGAACAGCTCCCCGTACGTCCGCCACCCCAGCGGTGGCAGCCGGTCCAGCGCCCGCAGCACCCCCAGCATCAGCGTGTCCACGACGGCCAGCAACGGCAGCAGCACCGCCACCTTGGCCAGGACGTACGGCCCGATCCCCAGCCCGCGTCGCCGCGCCCCCCGCCGCCAAGGCCGCCGCGCCTTTTCGCGCGCCCCTGCCGCCCCCGGGCTTGCGGCCTCGCGCTCACCTGCGGCGTGGCCGCCGGACCGCTGTGTTCCCTGCCGGCCGGAGGAGAGTCCGACGCCCGCGCCGTTGGCCGCCGTGTGGTCGCTCCTGCCATTGGCCGCGGTGTGATCGGCCGTGCCGTTCGGCGTGGGGTTGTCGCTCGTGCCGTTCGCCGCGGTGTGGTCGGTTTTGCCGGATGCGGTCGGCTGCCGGGCGCCGGCGGCCGTCGTCTCGTTGGCGGGCGCGCCATTGCCCATGGTCTTGTGCAGAGCGGCCCGAGGGACTGCCGGAGCCGGGTGTGAAGCGGCGTGGGCGGGCGCGGCCGCCGGACGGTGGCCGGTGAGCCGTTCGCGTCGCAGAACGGGCAGTTCCGTACATATCTGTAGGAGTCCGTAGGTCAGGCCGAAGAAGAACCCGCCGAACGCGATCCAGAAGAGGATCATCACCGTGGAGCCCGGGCTGGGCGATTCGGGCGAGAACGCCCCGGGACGGAACAGGACGGCGAACATCGCCAGCACCATCAGCGGAGAGCCGGCGAGCACGGCCAGCGTCAGCCGGTTGCGTGTCAGGAGGTCGACGTTGCGCCTGGTGAGCAGGGCCCACTGCGCGAACGCGCCGATGCCCGGGCCGGCCGACTCCCTCGGCGCGTCGAAACGGCCCGTCCAGTCGTGCGCCTCCCCGGTCTCGGCCAAGCGCAGGTAAATGTCCTCGATCCCGTCGGCCTGGAACTCCTCCGTGGCGTCGCCGGGGGAGCCGTAGAACGCCAGCCGCCCGTCCGGTGCCAGGACGGCCACCTGGTCGCACATGGCGACGTCCGGCGGATGGTGCGTCGTGAGCACCACCGTCGTCCCGGCGTCGGCGAGGCCGCGCAGCAGCCGCATCAGGTCGGCCGCCGTGGCGGGATCGAGACCCGACGTCGGCTCGTCCAGGTAGAACACGCGCGGCCTCGTCAGCAGCTCGACCGCGATGCTTGCGCGCTTCCGCTCGCCGCCGCTGAGCGCCCCCACGCGCTGGGACGCGCGGTCGGTGAGCGCCAGCGCCTCAAGGACCTCGTCGACGGCCTTCTCGGCCTGCTCCTGCGGCGTCCCCGCGGGCAGCCGCAGCCCGGCCGCGTACCGCAGCGTGCGCCGCAGCGGCATCTCCATGTGGACGATGTCGTCCTGCGGGACGTAGCCGAGCGCGCCGCCCGCCCCGTCGTGCCGGACCTCGCCCTCCGCGGGCGGCCGCACGCCCGCGATGGCGTCCAGCAGCGTCGTCTTCCCGGCGCCGCTGCCGCCGATGATCGCGACGAGCTCCCCGCGCGCGATCGTCATCGACACGTCTCGCAGCGTGCGGCGCCCGCCGTCCACCCGCTGCCCGATCCCGCGCACCTCGATCATGTCGCCGCTCCCCCCGGAACACCGGCGCCCGCCCCCGGGCGCCTCCCCTCCGAAAAAGATGAACGACCCGTGCCCCGAAGTCCAGGCACCGCGAAGATGTGGATAACTTCGAAGATCATTGAGCGGGGCGGCACCGCCGGGGCCACGGTCGCCCGTCTGGGCCGGCGCTGCGTGACCGAATCTCGGGCGTAAACGTTTCCCCAGGTCAGTCGACTGCGGTGTCCTCCGGGGCGCCCTTCGCGATCTCGGCCAGGACGGTCAGCGCCCGGGCGAGGACGTCCGGGGGCGACGAGGCCAGGCCGAGACGGACGGCGCGCGGGGCCGCGGCCGTCCCGACGACGAACGCGGCGGCGGGCGTGACGGCGATGCCCCGGCGGGCGGCGGCGGCCACGAACGTCTCCGCGCGCCAGGGTTCCGGGAGCTCCCACCAGCAGAAGTACGAGGCCGGATCGGACCGGACCGCGAAACCTCCCAGGATCTCGTCGGCGATCCGCCGGCGGGACGCGGCGTCCGCGCGCTTGGCGCGGACCACGGTCTCGACCGTCCCGTCGGCGATCCAGCCGGCCGCCGCGTCCAGCGCGAACCCGCCCGGCGCCCAGCCACCCGATCGCAGCGCGGCGGCGACGCGCCCGGCCATAGGCGGGGGAGCGACCACGAACCCGATGCTGAGGCCGGGCACCAGACGCTTGGACAGACTGTCGATCAGCACTGTGCGGGCCGGGGCGAGGGACGCCAGCGGGGCAGGGCCGTCCCCCAGGATGAACGCCCAGACGCGATCCTCGATCACGCTCAGGTCCAGGCGGTGGAGAGCGGCTGCGATGGAGGCGCGCCGCTGCCACGGCATCGTCGTCCCGTAGGGGTTGTGCAATGTGGGCTGCACGTAGACCGCGCCGAGGGGTGCTCTCCTGTGCGCTTCGATGATCGCCTCGGGGCACAGGCCCTGCTCGTCCATGCGGAGGGGCACCAGTGTGACGCCCAGCCTGGACGCGATGCCCTTGATCACCGGGTAGGTGAGGGCCTCGACCCCGAGCCGCCCGCCCGGCGGGACGAGCGCGGCGACCGCCCCGGCGATGGCCTGGCGGCCGTTCCCCGCGAACAGCACGTCCTGGGGCGCGGGCCGCCACCCCGGTACCTCCAGCAGCGCCGCCGCCGCTTCGCGTGCCCTTCCGGTGCCCTTCACGCCGACGGGACCGAGCGCCGCGTCCAGGACGTCCGGGCGCAGCATCCGGCCCAGCCCGGAGGCCAGCAGCGCGCTCTGCTCCGGTACGACGGGATAGCTGAGTTCGAGGTCGATCCGCGCTTCCGAGGGTTCGGCCAAGGCGGGGGACGGCGGCGCCTCGGCGGCCCGGACGAAGGTGCCGCGCCCCACCTCGCCGACGACGAGCCCTCGCCGGGCCAGTTCCTGGTAGACCCGGCTCGCCGTGGAACCGGCGATGCCCCGCTCGCGGGCGAACGCGCGCTGGGGCGGCAGCCGCTCACCGGGCCGGAACCGCCCGGCCTCGATGTCGGCGGCCACCCCATCGGCCACGCAGCGGTAGTCCTCCATAGCGCCAACCCCGTTCCCGATTGCACCGAGAGCAAAGAGATTATTGCACCGAGATGCTCCGACTTCTAGCATCGAGGCAAACGCGAGACAGGAGCGCAATGATCACAGCGAGCGCCGCGGCCGGCATCGCCCTCGTCGCCCTGGGGATGGTGCTCTCTCCCGGCCCCAACATGGTCTACCTGGTGTCGAGGTCCGTGGCGCAGGGCCGGCGCGCGGGGCTCGTCTCGCTCGGCGGCGTCGCGGCCGGGTTCCTGGTCTTCGTCCTGGGTGCCACCGCGGGGATCACTACGGTCTTCGGCCTCGTCCCGCCGCTCTACACCGCGATCAAGGTGGGCGGCGCGCTGTACCTGCTGTGGCTGGCCTGGCAGGCTTTCCGGCCCGGCGGGGCGTCCGCGTTCGAGGCGAAGGATCTGCCGCCCGACCCGCCTTCGCGGCTCTTCACCATGGGGCTCGTGACCAACCTGCTGAACCCGAAGATCGCCGTCATGTACATGTCGCTGCTGCCCCAGTTCGTCGACCCCGCCCGCGGGCACGTGGCGCTCCAGAGCCTCCTCCTCGGCCTCACCCAGATCGTCGTCGCGGTGACCGTGAACGCCCTCATCGTCCTCGGCGCCGGCGGCATCGCCTCCTTCCTCGCACACCGTCCCGGATGGCGGCGCGCCCAGCGCTACATGATGGGCTCGGTCCTCGCCGGGCTCGCTCTCCACGTGGGCTTCGACCGCTCCCGCGCAGTCGCCTGACCCGCTCGCACGACGCGAGGCGCCCCCCGCGCGCGCCCGCCGGTCCCGCCGGTCCCCCCGACCTCGCCCGACGGCCGCTTGTAGGGCCCTCCCGATGCTCCTTGCCATGATGAGCCGGTGATCGCACGAGACGACGGGCCGGAAATTCCCGAACCGGCCGCCCCAAATCCGGACGTCCAGGAGCCGTATCCAGAGGCGAAGGCGCCAGGGGCGGGCGCGAGGGGACCGGGGGCGGGCGGCTGGCGACGGCCGGACGCGTCCATGTCCCTCCTGCTCGACCTGTTCGCCGGAAAAATCCTGGACCCCGGCTACACGGAGGCCGCCGCGCGACGCGCCGCCTCCGGGGAAGGCCCGCGCGCGAGAGGACGGTTCAGGGGAGGCGGCATCCTGCTCATCCTGCTCCTCGTGGGCGTCCTCCTCGCCGTGGCGGGGGCCGAGGTGCGCCGTGGCGAGCCTGTGGCGGCGGAGCGGCGCGCGAGGCTCATCGACGAGATCCACGTCCGCACGGGTGAGACGGACGGCCTCCAGCGCCGCCTCGACCGGCTGCGCGCCGAGACCGAGCGGCGGCGCGCCGCGGCCCTGGCGCGCAGCGACGCCGGGCGGCGCGCCAGGCAGCGGCTCGCCGAGGCCCGCGCCGCCGCGGCCGGCGCGCCCGCCGCCGGTCCCGGCCTGGTCATCACGCTGGACGACGCCCGGCACGGGGAGCCGGACGCCGGCGGGGGCCACGCCCCCGACGACGGCCGGGTCTATGATCAGGACCTCCAGGTGGTGGTGAACGGCCTCTGGGCGGCCGGTGCCCGCGCCATCGGGATCAACGGCCAGCGGATCACGCCGGTGACGGCGATCCGCACCGCGGGCGAGGCGGTCCTCGTCGACTACCGGCCGCTGCGCACCCCGTACGAGGTGACGGCCCTGGGCGAGCCCCGCGAGATGGAGGACGCCTTCGACGGCTCCGACGCGGACCGGTGGCTGCGGCGCCTGGAGGAGCGCTACCGGATCGCCTACGGCACCCATAGGGCCGGCCGGGTGCGCCTGCCGGCCGCGGCCGGGCTGCGGCTGCGGTACGCCGCGCCCCGGGAGGGCCGGTGAGGACGACCGGGGGAGGGGGGATCCGACGGTGTTCGCGCTGATCGGCCTCGCGATCGGGGTCACGCTCGGCTTCGTGCTGGAGCCGACGGTGCCGCTGTGGCTGCAGCCGTACCTGCCGATCGCCATCGTGGCCGCGCTGGACGCCATGTTCGGCGGCGTCCGCGCCCGGCTGGAGGACGTGTTCGACGAGAAGGTCTTCGTGGTCTCCTTCGTCAGCAACACCATCATCGCCGCGCTGATCGTGTTCCTGGGGGACCAGCTCGGGGTCGGCTCGCAGCTCTCCACCGGGGTCGTGGTCGTCCTCGGAATCCGCATCTTCTCCAACGCGGCGGCGATCCGGCGGAAGCTGTTCGGCGCATGAACACACCCGACGAAAACCTCGGCTCCGCTGAAGTCGGCAACATTCCCGAAAAGGAGCGCGGAACAGAACCGGCCGCCGCACCCTCGGCGAAATCCGCCCCCTCCTTCACGGAAACCACCGGTGGAGAGAAGCCGGAAAAGGCCCCGTGCGCGGGGGGAATCGCAGTGCTCGTGGGATTGCTGCGTCCCCGCCTCTCATGGGGGCAACTCATCGGGGCGGCGCTGTGCCTCGTCCTAGGGTTCGCTGTCGTCGCGCAGGTGCAGGCGAACAACCGGGACACCACGTTCGCCACGGCGCGGCAAGACGAACTGGTCGGGATCCTGGCCGACCTGGGGCAGCGATCGGACCGGCTCCGGGGCGACCTGCGCGATTTGGAGGAGACCAAGGCCGGGCTGGAACGCGACGCGGAGGGCGGTACGGCCCTGGAGGAAGCGCGCAAGCGGGCGACCACCTATGGCCTCCTGGCGGGGACGTTGCCCGCCGAGGGGCCGGGAGTGGAGGTGCTCATCGACGACCGGAGGCGCGGGGTGCGCGCCCTCCACCTCCTGGACGCCATGCAGGAGCTGCGCGACGCGGGCGCCGAGGTGATACAGGTCAACGAGGTCCGCGCGGGGGTCGACACCTACTTCCTGGACGAGCAGGGCGGCGTGCAGATGGACGGGAGGCTCCTGCAAGCCCCGTACCGGTTCCTGGCCATCGGCGACCCCCACACGATGACCACGGCGCTCAACATCCCGGGCGGTGTGGTGAAGACATTGCAAGGAGCGGGCGCCGCCGTGTCGATCGCCCCGCGCGCGAGGATCGCCGTCAGCGCGATACGGTCGTCGTAGAGGGAGACGGGGGGATGCGGAAAGCGGTGGACCGGGGCCCGGCCAGGTGCCGCGATCGGCGGCCGTCCGCGCGGCGGCGTAGACCGGCGATCATTGGCGAATGTAGTTTGGGGCGAGTCGGCTCACCGTTCCAGTTGACCCCTCGGGTAATACCCGCGTAAGTTGCGGCGACCGTCGTGTGAGCGGGCGGTGAGTTGGACCGTGGTCGGGGGCGGGTCCCCGGCGTGGGTTGGTTGATGGATGCGCGTGGCGCAGGCGGCTCCCGCGGCAGCGGGGCGCCCGCCGGCGGCACGCCGATGGTAGGAGGCCGAGCCGATCGATGCCGAGCGTCTACTGCACGCAGTGCGGTCACGCCAACCCGGATGATGCCCGCTTCTGCTCGAACTGCGGCACTCCGCTGAACCGGAGTTCGCCGTCGCCGCTGCCTCCCCGGGAGTCGCCCGGCGAGTCCACCTCGACGATCTCCATCGGCGGGTTCGAGGCCCTGGACGGAGACCAGGGCGCCGAGGAGCCGGTCGGGCCCGAGCAGGTCGCCGTGGAGGCGCTGCCCCCCGGGACGGCCTTGCTGGTGGTCAAGCGCGGCCCGAACGCCGGGAGCCGCTTCCTGCTCGACAAGGACCGCACGTCCGCGGGCCGCCACCCCGAGAGCGACATCTTCCTGGACGACGTCACCGTGTCCCGGCGGCACGCCGAGTTCGCCCGCCAGGGCGGCCTGTTCTCCGTGCGCGACGTGGGCAGCCTCAACGGCACCTACGTCAACCGGCAGCGGATCGACCAGGCCGGCCTCTCGGGCGGCGACGAGGTCCAGATCGGCAAGTTCCGGCTGGTCTTCCTGACCAATCCGCAGCACGGCTGACCGGCACCGGACGGAGCGCCAGCGAGTGGAGGCCGCCGGCCGGCGTACTTGCCGGGGGATCCCCCCGGAGACGACACTGACGGGGCCGCCCGCCCGCCGCCGGGCGGCGGAGGGGGGCACGGGGCCGCGGCGACGAGGGGAGGGGCCATGAACGCGCAGCCAGCCCGGTCCCCGATGACGATCGGGGACGTCCTCGGCCTGCTCAGGCCCGACTTCCCCGACGTCACCATCTCCAAGATCCGGTTCCTGGAGGCCGAGGGCCTGGTCGAGCCGCAGCGCAGCCCCTCCGGCTACCGCAAGTTCGGTGCCTCCGACGTCGAGCGGCTCCGGTTCGTCCTCACCGCGCAGCGCGACCACTACATGCCGCTGCGGGTGATCCGGCAGCATCTGGAGGCCCGGGACCGCGGCGAGGCCGTCCCGCCGCTCGGGGCCCGCCGCGCCGGCTCCTCCGGGGCGTCCGAGAACGGGCGACGCCGTCCCCGCACGCTCGTGGCGGCCGACACGACCGCGGACGAGCCCGCCGTCCGGCTGACCCGCAGGCAGCTCCTGGACGGCGCCGGGATCGACGAGGACCTGCTCGCCGGGCTGGAGGAGTACGGCCTCGTCCGCCGCACCGGCACCCACTACCACGGCGAGGACCTCGCCATCGCCCGCGCGGCCGCCGCACTCGGCGGGCACGGCTTCGAGGTCCGGCATCTGCGTGCCGTCAAGGCGGCCGCGGACCGCCAGGTCGGGCTGATCGAGCAGATGGTCGCCCCCCAGCTGCGCCGCCGCAGCCCCGACGCGCACGAGCGGGCGGCCGAGGCCGCCCGCGAGATCGCCGCGCTGTCGGTGCGGCTGCACGCGGCCCTGGTCGCCGCCGGACTCCGCGAAAGCCTCGACCCCTGATCATGCGGCCCGCGGAGGATTTTGCCGCCCCGGCCGTGCCGCGGGGGGTCCGACACGGGGTGTACGTTGGCTACAGGGTTCGGTCAGGATTCGGTCCGGCGCACGTGGTGACCGAGACAGCGAGAACCAGCAGGGAGCCGCAGTGAAGCAGATGGAGGTCGTCGGCGTCCGGGTCGAGATGCCCTCCAATCAGCCGATCGTCCTGTTGAAGGAGACGGAGGGCGACCGGTACCTGCCCATCTGGATCGGGGCGGTCGAGGCGACCGCGATCGCCTTCGCCCAGCAGGGCGTGCTGCCCGCCCGCCCCCTCACCCACGACCTGTTCCGCGACGTCCTGGACGCCCTCAGCGTGCAGCTGCGCACCGTGAACATCACCGCCCTGCGCGAGGGGATCTTCTTCGCCGACCTGATCTTCTCGAACGGGGTGGAGGTCAGTGCCCGGCCCTCCGATTCGATCGCGCTGGCGCTGCGCACCGGCGCCACGATCTTCGCGAGCGAGGACGTCCTGGAGGAGGCCGGCGTCGCGATCCCCGACGAGCAGGAGGACGAGGTCGAGAAGTTCCGCGAGTTCCTCGACACGATCTCCCCGGAGGACTTCGGCCGGGCGGGCTGACCCGGCGCCGTGCCACCGCCCAGTGTTGATCACTCTGGGTGATTGGGTAGTATGTTCGAGTTTAGTGGGATATGTCACTCTGGGGTGCAAGGTCATGCCCCGCCGCGATTGGTCTTGCATTGCCCTGGACCTGGCCGTTTCCGATGGGCGACGATCGGGGTAGGAGTGCGGTGACGGCGAAGGTGTGCAGTTTGCCCACGTGAAGCCGGTTCATCCGGGCATGCGACGCGCCGACGGTGAACGTTGACCACGCCCTGACCGGCACCTACCGTGCTGGTGGAACACCCGTGGTGTAATTCGTCAAACCCCCTTGACGAAGCGCCACGGGCTGATAGAAGCCGGAGGTCCGCGTGGCGGTGAGCAGCGGCGAGGGCAAGGCGACCCCCGAGAGGCAGATGGCGTCCCGGCGTGCCGGGGAGCAGGGCCTGCTCTTCGATACGCAGGTGTCGGTGCCGCCGGAGGATGTCGGCTACCGCGGCCCGACGGCGTGCGCCGCGGCGGGGATCACCTACCGGCAGCTCGACTACTGGGCGCGCACGCTGCTGGTGGAGCCCAGCGTCCGCGCCGCCCACGGATCGGGCAGCCAGCGGCTCTACAGCTTCCGCGACATCCTCGTCCTGAAGGTCGTCAAACGCCTCCTCGACACCGGCGTCTCGCTCCAGCAGATACGCACGGCGGTCACGCACCTGCGCGACCGGGGGGTCCAGGACCTGGCGCAGATCACCCTGATGAGCGACGGCGTCAGCGTCTACGAGTGCACGTCCGCCGACGAGGTCGTCGACCTCCTCCAGGGCGGGCAGGGCGTCTTCGGCATCGCGCTCGGGCGGGTGTGGCAGGAGGTCGAGGGAAGCCTCGCCGAACTGCCCGGCGAACGCGCCGCCACCGACGACGAGGACCCCTCCGGGCACCCCCACGACGAGCTCGCCAACCGCCGTCGCGCCCGCCGCACCGGCTGACATCCCCCGACCCGACACGACCCGGTACGGCCCGAGCCCGAACACCCCCGCTCGGCCCCGCCCCAGCGGCCCCGGCGACGCGTCCTCCAAGCGGCCCCGGAACCCGGGCGGAAGGCGGCGGAGCCGAGGATCGCCCCTCACCTCCGGCGGCCCCGGCGCGGCCCCTAGAGCGCCTCCTTGCGCTGCAGATAGGCGAACGCGGCCCAGCCCGGCAGCACCGGCAGCCACAACGTCAGAAGCCGGTACAGAAGCACCGCCGACGTCGCCGTCTCCGCCGTCAGCCCCGAGATCGTCAACGCCAGCGTCAGCGCGCCCTCGACCGCGCCCAGCCCGCCCGGCGTCGGCGCCGCCGACCCCAGCGCGTTCGCCGTCAGGAACACCACCACCACCGACGTCCAGTGCAGCGACCCCCCGAACGCGCGGATCGACGCGTCCAGGCACAGCACGAACGCCACGGTCAGCAGCAGCGTCCCGCCCATCCCCGTGGCCAGCTTCCGCGGCGACTGCAGCACGTCCACCAGACGCGGCACCACGCCGGAGAACATGCTCCGCATCCGCGAGGCGGCCACGCGGCGCACCTTCGGGACGGTCACGGCCAGCCCCGCCACCAGCCCCAGCGCGAGCACCGCGATGACGACCGTGCGGGACGGCGCCAGGTCCTGGGTGGCCTTGTTCGCGGACCCGGTGAGGAACCCGAACAGGACCAGCAGCAGGATGTGCGTGACCATGCCGACCAGCTGCGACGCGCCGACGCTCGCCACAGCCGGGCCCGGGCGGACGCCGGAGCGCTGCAGGTACCGGGTGTTGACCGCCACCCCGCCGACCGCGGCCGGCGCCACCAGCTTGACGAACGACGCCGCGACCTGGGCCAGCACCGTCCGCCACAGCGGCAGGCGCTCGGGCACGAAGCCCATCAGCATCAACGCCGCCGCCAGGTAGGTGAGCATCGCCGCGCCCAGCGCCACCGCGACCCACCACCAGGTCGCCGTCGACACCAGCAGCCCGATGTCCAGGCTCCCGACCTGCGGGATCACGATGTAGGCGGCGATCGACAGCGCCACGATGCTGAAGATCGTCCGGGGCCGGAAGCGCTCCAGCCGGACGGGCGCGGCCTCCGTCTCCGGCTCCAGCCGGACGATCTGCTCCCGGATCCGCGTCAACAGGTCCTTGTGCTGCCGCAGCGTCGTCCGCGTCGCCCTCGACAGCGCCACCCGCTGCAGCAGCGGGACGGTCGCCGCGAGGGCCTCCTCGCCCAGCACGTCCGCCGCCGTCCGCACCGCGCGCTCGGGCCCGGCCCGGAGCGCCAGCGTGGTGAGCAGCTGCGCCAGGTCCAGCCGCAGCGCCAGATCGCCGGCGGCGGTCTCGCCGGAGCGCAGGTCGGTGACGTAGGCGCGGCCGTCGTCGCCGACCAGGACGGCGCCGTCCTCCAGCCGGCGGTGCGCGAGCCTCCCCGCCTGCAGGCGCCGGAACTGCCGCCACACGTCCGTCAGCAGCCCGTCGGTGACCTCCTCGCGGGGGACGTCCCCGAGCCGCCGCCCCGGCACGAACTCGTAGGCGAGCAGCGCCGCCTCGGTGCCGACCTCCGACGTGCCGGCCAGCCGCGGCGTCCGAACGCCCGCCGCGTCCACGGCGTAGGCCATGAGCGACTCCTGCTCCAGCGAGCGGCGCAGCGACCGCAGCGCCCGGCCGGTCATCGTGCCGCGCAGCCGCAGCAGCCGCCACACCCGGTACAGGACCCCGGCGGTCTGCTGGTCGCGGTCCAGCACCCGCACGTCGAGATGCCACTCGCCGCGCCGCGGCGGGACGCGGGCCGGGCCGTCGCCGGCCGGGCGGTCCGCCAGGACCACCCCGTACCGGCGGGCCTCCTCGGTGCCGCCGCCCTCCTCGGCGTCCAGGCGCGCGGCGCGCTCCGGCCGCAGCCCGAGCCGCTCCAGCGCCCCCATCACCGCCGTGCCGGGAGGGCGGGGGTTCGGCGTCCCGACCGCGTACAGGGTGCCGTGCCCGATCGCCCGGCCGAGCAGGTACGTCGCCGCGAGCGCGGCGACCGAGGCGTAGGACGCGGTGAGCCCGGTCAGCGCCGCCAGCCCGATCATCGTCCACGTCGCGGCCTGCCAGCGGAACCGCCCCGCCATCCCGACCGCGGTGACGAACGCGATCACCGGCGCGATGTCGGTGTGCACGGGCGCGGTCGCCGTGCCGCCCCAGATCAGCGAGTCCAGCACGCCGCCGGGCGCCGACGGCACCACCAGGTCGTCCAGCCCGATCGTGATCAGGAACGCGATCGCGGCGGCCAGCAGCGCGATGGCGACGCGCGTCCCGTCCTTGTGGAACAGCCGCTCGAAGGCGAAGGCCACCGGGACGGCCAGGACCCCGAAGCTGGACGCCAGCGTCGCCAGCGACAGCAGCAGCCTCGGCGCGTGCGCGGTGCCCTCGGCGATGTCGGTCTGGAGGCCGTGCGTCGTCTGCTGCGCGATCGACACCAGCAGCATCACCGCCACCAGCAGGGCGCAGGACGCCGCGAACCGGATCGCGTCCACGGGACGCCGGATCCGGTCCGGCCGGGCGGGCTCGTCGACGGGTACGCCCGTGGCGGTGCCCCGCCCGGGGCGCCGCGTCCCGCCGCGGGCCGGTGTCACTCCGGTCGGCCGCGTCACGCCGGGCCGCCGCACTGGCCATCGGTCATCGTGATCAGCGTCCCAGACCCGGAGCCGCGCCGTCGAGCGGGAGCCCGTCACCGGCAGCGCGCGCCTCCACCCGTGTCCGCCGCCCTTCTCCGCCCCGGCCCCGCGGCCCGTCCCGTCGCCGGGCCGTGCTCATCGTACTGGTCGGTACACGCGCGGCGCCCCAGGTCACCGGGGCACCGTCCCGATCTTCGCGGGCCCGGGACGATCGGAGTGGGCGATCGTTGGGTAGGGTTTGCCCCAGACACGCCGTCGACCCTGAACGGGAGAGACCTCGCGCAAGCCGGCGTGAGGCGCCGAAGGGGCAACCTCCCCGGAACCTCTCAGGCAAAAGGACCGTTCGGGCGAGGCACCTCTGGAAAGCAGGCGTCGATCTCCCCCGACGGGGAAGGACGGCTCACCGAAGGGGAAACCCCGCCGCGCGGGTGAAGCTCTCAGGTGCCGATGACAGAGGGGGAGACAGGCCGCCGGTCCGCGCCGGCGGTGGCCTGAGCGACCGCAGCAGCCAGGAGGCTCTCCCCATGACCGCCCAGTACTTCGCACCGGTGGCCTCGCCGCAGCATCCCCGCGCCGTGTTCGCCGACCGTCACATCGGCCCCTCGCCGGACGACCAGGCGAGGATGCTGGCGGCGATCGGCTACTCCGGCGCCGAGGCGCTCATCGACGACGCGGTGCCCGCCGCGATCCGCACCGGCCGCCCCCTGGACCTGCCGCCCGCGCTCAGCGAGACCGCCGCGCTGGACCGCCTGCGCGAGCTCGCCGCCCGCAACACCGTCCTCACGTCCATGATCGGGCTGGGCTACCACGGGACGATCACCCCGGGCGTGATCCTCCGCAACGTCATGGAGAACCCGGGCTGGTACACCGCCTACACGCCGTACCAGCCGGAGATCTCCCAGGGCCGCCTGGAGGCCCTGCTGAACTTCCAGACCGCCGTCGGCGACCTCACGGGGCTGCCGGTCGCCAACGCGTCCATGCTGGACGAGGCGACCGCCGCCGCCGAGGCCATGGCGCTCGCGCACCGGGCCTCCCGGCGCCGTGAGCCCGGAACGTTCCTGGTCGACGCCGACGCGCTCCCGCAGACGATCGAGGTCGTCCGGACCCGCGCGGTCCCCCTCGGCATCGACGTCGTCACCGCGGACGTGTCGGACGGGCTGCCCCAGGGCGACTTCTTCGGCGTCCTGCTGCAGTACCCGGGCGCGTCCGGCGCCGTCCGCGACCTGGAGCCCGTCTGCGCGCAGGCCCGCGAGCGGGGCGCGAAGGTCGTCGTCGCCGCCGACCTGCTCGCGCTGACGCTGCTGCGCCCGCCGGGCGAGTTCGGCGCCGACATCGCGGTGGGCTCCGCGCAGCGGTTCGGCGTCCCCTACGGGTTCGGCGGCCCCCACGCGGGCTACATGGCCGTCGCCGAGGGCATCCAGCGGCAGCTCCCCGGACGCCTCGTCGGCGTGTCCGTCGACGCCGACGGCGCCACCGCCTACCGCCTGGCGCTGCAGACCCGCGAGCAGCACATCCGCCGCGAGAAGGCCACCAGCAACATCTGCACCGCCCAGGTGCTCCTCGCTGTGATGGCCAGCATGTACGCCGTGTACCACGGCCCCGAGGGCCTGGCCGCCATCGCCCAGCGCACGCACCGCCGCGCCGCCGAGATCGCCGCGGGGCTGCGCCGCGGCGGCGTCGAGGTCGTGCACGGCTCCTTCTTCGACACGGTCCTCGCCCGCGTCCCCGGACGGGCCGCCGCCGTCGTGGCCGCCGCACGCGAGCGCGGGATCAACCTGCGCCCGTCCGGCGCCGACCACGTCGCGGTCGCCTGCGACGAGACGACGCTGCCCGGGCACGTCGCCGCCGTCCTGGAGGCGTTCGGCGTCCCCGCGGACGTCTCCGGCGCGGACGAGGCGCTTCCCGGCGGGCTGCGCCGCGAGAGCCCGTACCTGACCCACCCCGTCTTCCACGCGCACCGCTCCGAGACCGCGATGCTGCGCTACCTGCGCCGGCTCCAGGACAAGGACATCGCGCTCGACCGCTCCATGATCCCGCTCGGCTCCTGCACGATGAAGCTGAACGCCACCACCGAGATGGAGCCGGTCACCTGGCCGGAGTTCGCCGGCATCCACCCGTTCGCGCCCGTCGAGCAGGCCCAGGGCTACCTGGAGCTGATCGGCGAGCTGGAGGACGCGCTGGCCGAGATGACCGGCTACGCCAAGGTGTCCGTCCAGCCCAACGCCGGCTCCCAGGGCGAGCTGGCGGGCCTGCTCGCCATCCGCGCCTACCACGCCTCCCGCGGCGAGGGGCACCGTGACGTGTGCCTCATCCCGTCCTCCGCGCACGGCACCAACGCCGCCAGCGCCGTCATGGCCGGGATGCGCGTCGCCGTCGTCGCCTGCGACGAGGGCGGCAACATCGACCTGGACGACCTGCACTCCAAGATCGGCACGCACGGTGACCGGCTGTCGGCGATCATGGTGACCTACCCGTCCACCCATGGCGTCTTCGAGGAGACGATCACCGACGTGTGCGCCGCCGTGCACGAGGCGGGCGGCCAGGTGTACGTGGACGGCGCCAACCTCAACGCCCTGGTCGGCCTCGCCCGCCCCGGCGAGTTCGGCTCGGACGTCTCGCACCTGAACCTGCACAAGACCTTCTGCATCCCGCACGGCGGCGGCGGTCCCGGCGTGGGCCCGATCGGCGTCCGCGAGCACCTGGCGCCGTTCCTGCCGAGCCACCCGCTGCGCGAGGAGGCCGGTCCCGCCACCGGCGTCGGACCGATCTCCGCCGCCCCCTGGGGCTCGGCGGGCATCCTCCCGATCTCCTGGGCCTACATCGCGATGATGGGCCCGGACGGGCTCCAGGCCGCCACCGAGGGCGCGATCATCGCCGCGAACTACCTGGCCGCCCGCCTCGCCCCGCACTACCCGATCCTCTACACCGGACGCAACGGCCTCGTCGCCCACGAGTGCATCGCCGACCTCCGCAAGATCACCAAGGAGACCGGCGTCACCGCCGAGGACGTCGCCAAGCGCCTGATCGACTACGGCCTGCACGCCCCGACCCTGTCCTTCCCGGTCGCCGGCACCCTGATGATCGAGCCCACCGAGAGCGAGGACCTGGCCGAGCTCGACCGCTTCTGCGACGCCATGATCGAGATCCGCCGCGAGATCCAGCGTGTCGCCGACGGCGCCTACGACGCCGAGGACAACCCGCTCAAGAACGCCCCGCACACCGCGAACTGCCTGATCTCCGACGATTGGAAGCACCCCTACTCGCGCGAGGAGGCCGCCTACCCCCTCCCCGCCCTCCGCGACGCCAAGTACTGGCCTCCCGTCCGCCGCATCGACCAGGCCTACGGCGACCGCAACCTGGTCTGCTCCTGCCCGCCCCCCGAAGCCTTCGAGGACTGATCCTCAGGGGGCCGCCCCCATAAACGATCGTGTCGCCACGAGACGCCGGGGGGACGGGTCGCTAGGCTCTGTGCGGACCCCGAACCCCCAGAGGGCGGAAGATCGATGAGCGAGCCCGCGGATACCGCGTCCGCATCCGATGACCCGGCCCGGCTGTGCGAGGAGGCGCGGGCGCTCGCCGAGAACGGCGAGGCCGACCGGGCCGCGCTCCTCTTCGAGGAGGTGCTGGCCCGGGGCGACACGCCGCACCGGGCGCGGGCCGCGCTCGGGCTCGCGGTCGTCCTGGACGACGCGGGGGACGTGGCGCGGGCGCGGGAGGCCGACCGGGCCGCCATCGCCACCGGCGATCCCGAGTACGGCCCGCGCGCCGCGTACCACCTGGCGCTGACCCATGAGCGCGCCGGTGAACACGAGCTGGCGGCGCCCGCCTGGCGGGCCGTGGTGGAGTTCGGGAATCCCGCGTACCTGCCTCCGGCACATCTGGCGCTCGCCAGGTCCGCCGACGACGCGGGCGACTTCGACGCCGCCCGGGAGCACTGGGAGGCGGTGGTCGCGACCGGTGACGCCGGATACGGGCCCCTCGCCGCGCACGATCTCGCGCAGCGGCTGCTGGAACGCGGCGAGCCGGCGCGGGCCCAGCGGATGCTGGCCGCCGGGCTCAGGCTGATCGACCGGGACGGCGCGCCGTACGCGTACGCGCGGCTGGCCGTCGCGCTGGGCATCTCCTACCTCGACCAGGCGATCGGGGCGTTCGCCGCGTCCCTCGGCGATCCGGCCGACCCCGCCGACCCCGAGGTCGGGCCGCTGGCGACGGAGCTGCTGGCGCGGACGCTGCCGCTGCGCGGACGTGGCGGCGAGGCGGGGGAGGTGTGGCGGCGCGGGCTGTCCGACCCCGGGATCGCAGGGCAGGTGCGCGCCCGGCTCCGCCGCGACTTCGGCGGCGAGGACGAGGACGCCGACCCGGCGGACCTGTGGTGGGAACCGGTCGTCGAGCAGTCCGTCACCGACGGGACGCTCCCGGCGCTGGCGGGCGAGGCGTTCGGCGCGCTCGACCACATGTACGCGCTGCTGGCGGTGCGGTACGCCGACGGGCCGGGGGAGCGGCGGCCCGGCGAGACGCGCGAGGTCCTGGGGAAGGCCGTGCGGGTCCCGAGCGACTACCCCTGGGGTCCGCTGCTGCACGAGAGCTTCGCCGAGCGGCTGCGGCTCGCCATGGGCACCGCGGCGCCGAACTGGCCGGAGACCTGACCCGGCAGGCCACCCGGCCACCGGCCACCCGGCCCCTCGGAGGCGAGGGGACCCCGATCACCACCGGTCGTCTCCGTCGCGCGGGTCCGCCCCGGACGATCACCGGGAGGACTACGGTGACCTGCATGGACATCGTCACGGCGCACGGGCCGGCCGAGGTGAGGGTGGACGCGGCGGACAACCCCGCGTTCCTGCTCGTGCTGACCCACGGCTCGAACGGGGGGGTGGAGGCCGCGGACCTGCTGGCCGTCCGGGAGGTGGCGCTCGGCCTCGGCGGCGCCGTCGCGCGGGTGACACAGCCGTTCCGGCTGGCGGGCCGCCGGGCACCGGGCCCCGCCGCCAAGCAGGACGAGGCGTGGCTGGAGGCCGTCGGGACGGTCCGGGAGCGGTTCGGCGGCGTCCCGCTGATCCAGGGCGGGCGGAGCAACGGGGCCAGGGTCGCCTGCCGCACCGCGCGGGCGGCGGGGGCGGCGGGCGTGGTCGCGCTGGCGTTCCCGCTGCATCCGCCGGGCCGCCCGGAGAAGACGCGCGTGGACGAGCTGCGCGGCGCGGGCGTGGAGGTGCTGGTCGTCAACGGCGACCGTGACCCGTTCGGCGTCCCCGGCGCGGCGGACGCCGCCCGGGTCACGGTCCTCGCCGGAGAGCGGCATGATCTGAACCGGGACCCGGCGGCGGTGGGACGGGCGGTGGAGCCATGGCTCCGCCGCTGGGCGGGCCGTCCTGCGCGGACGGCCCGGGAGTGACACCTCTGGGCCCGGGGCGGGCCCAGAGGTCATGGGCATGAGTGCGTGCCCCCGAGGATGATCACCCGTTCGAACTAGTCCCCCGTGGAGACTGTCTAGGCGGCGGCTGACGGAGCCTGGAGGTCCGTCGGCCGGTGCGGTGCGATGATTCCCCCGTCGGGCAGCAGCTCACCGGTGTCCTCGAAGAGCACGACGCCGTTGCACAGCAGGCTCCACCCCTGCTCGGGGTGGGCGGCCAGGGTGCGCGCGGCGTCGCGGTCAGGCGCTTCGTGGGAGGGACAAGGCGGCTGGTGCGGGCACATCGGCGTGCCTCCGGTCTCAACTACTCGTTGGTGGCGGTGCTTTTCCTAATTGACGCACCCCAGTGTGATTCGGTTCGTCCCCATCGGGCCATAGCCCGTTGGGACGGTTGTCCTTTGGTACCGGAGTACCGCAGGCGTGTGACCCGTCTCACCCCGAAGTGCCAGGCATAGCGTGCCTGGCCGTCGATAACGGACGGAGAACGACACGCCGTCCGGTCGGCAAACGTTCCATCCGGTGCGATCACCATGACCGGGGCGGCCCGGTTCCGGCCAGCCGGGTGCGATCGTTTCACCCGGACGTCCCGGCCCCGGCCCCTACGATGTCCCACGGGATCGGGGGCCGGTGTCCCAAGGGGCATGGGCACCCGCAAGGGCGTCTTGGGGGTGGGGCCTTTATGCGCGTGGCGCTGTTCGTCGCGTGCTTCGACGACGCGATGTTCCCCGCGACCGGCAAGGCCGTCACGGTCCTGCTGGAACGGCTCGGCCACGAGGTCGCCTACCCGCCCGGGCAGACGTGCTGCGGGCAGGTCCACTGGACGACCGGCTACCACCGTGAGGCCGCCGCGCTCGCCCGCGCGTTCACGGGCGCGTTCGAGGGCTGCGAGGTCGTGGTGACCCCGTCCGCCTCGTGCGCCGCCACCGTCCGCGGCGCCTACCCGCGGATCGCGCGGACCGCCCGGGACCCGGCGCTCGCCCGCGCCGCGGAGGGGCTCGCCGTCTACGAGCTGACGGAGTTCCTGGTGGACGTCCTCGGCGCCGCCGACGTCGGCGCCTACTTCCCGCACCGCGTCACCTACCACCCCACCTGCCAGTCCGCGCGGACGCTCGGCGTCGCCGACCGCCCGCTGCGGCTGCTGCGCGCGGTGAGGGGCCTCGACCTGGTGGAACTCCCGGCGGCGGAGGAGTGCTGCGGTTTCGGCGGCGCGTTCGCCATGAAGAACGCCGACGTGTCGGTCGCGATGGTGGCCGACAAGGTCCGGCACATCCGCGACACCGGCGCCGACGTGGTGTGCGCGGCCGACAACTCGTGCCTGGCCCACATCGGCGGCGCGCTGTCCCGGCTGCGCGGCGGCGTCCGGGCCGTGCACCTGGCCGAGATCCTCGCCGAGACGGGGCCGTCGTGACGCCCTCGTCCCCGGGGAGGACGCCCTCCTCCGCCGGGACGGGCGGCGATGGCACCGCCGGGACGGACGGGCGCGGCACCGCCGGGGCGCGCGGGCCCGGCCCGCCGCCCCGTCCGAAGTTCGCCGCCGCGGCACGCGCCGCGCTCACCGACACCCGGCAGCGCCGCAACCTGCGCGGCGCGACCGCCGTCGCCCGGGGCCGCGCCGCCGCGGCCACCGCCGAGCCCGCCGACTGGGAGGCGCTGCGCGAGGCCGGCCGGGCGATCAGGGACGAGACGCTGCTCGGCCTCGACACCCACCTGGAAGGGCTGGAGCGCGCGGTCACCGCCGCGGGCGGCACCGTCCACTGGGCGCCGGACGCCGCCGAGGCCCGCCGGATCGTCACCGCGCTGGTGCGGGCCACCGGCGCGGCGGAGGTGCTGAAGGCCGGGTCGCTGGCCGTCCGCGAGATCGGCGCGGGCGACGCGCTCGCGCGGGCGGGCATCACCCTCCGCGAGACCGCGCTCGCCGACCTCGTCGTCCAGCTCGGCGAGGACGAGCCGTCCCACCTGCTGTCCCCGGCCGCGCACCGCGACCGGGCGGAGATCCGCGAGCTGTTCCTGCGGAAGATGCCGGGCGCGCCGCCCGACCTGCCCGACGACCCGGAGGCGCTCGCCGCCGCGGCCCGCGCGCACCTGCGCGGCCGGTTCCTCAGCGCCCGCGTCGCGATCACCGGCGCGAACTTCCTGGTCGCCGAGACGGGCACGGTGGTGGTGCTGGAGTCCGAGGGCAACGGCCGGATGTGCCTCACCCTCCCCGACACGCTGATCACCGTCGCCGGGATCGAGAAGGTCGTCCCCACCTGGGCGGACCTGGAGGTGTTCCTCCAGCTCCTTCCGCGTTCCTCCTCCGGCGACCGGATGACCCCGTACGTCTCGTCCTGGACGGGCGTGACCCCGGGCGACGGGCCCGCGGAGTTCCACCTCGTCCTGCTCGACAACGGGCGCACCCAGGCCCTCGCCGACGAGATCGGCCGGGCGGCGCTGCGCTGCGTCCGCTGCTCGGCCTGCCTGAACGTCTGCCCCGTCTACGAGCGGACGGGCGGCCGCGCGTACGGCCCGGTCTACCCGGGCCCGATCGGCGCGATCCTCACCCCGCAGATGCGCGGCGTGGAGAGCGCCGCCGACGCGTCCCTGCCGTACGCCTCCACCCTCTGCGGCGCCTGCGCGGACGTCTGCCCCGTGAAGATCGACATCCCGGGCGTCCTGGTGCACCTGCGCGGGAAGGTCGTCGAGTCCCGCCGCCGCCGTCCCGTCCCCACGCCGGAGCTGCTCATGATGCGCGGGCTCGCCTGGACGATGGGCGACCCCCGCCGCTACGAGACGGCCCTGCGGCGCGGCACCCGCTGGGTCCGGCTGATGTCGCGCGGCGGGCGGATCCGGCGGCTGCCGGGCCTGCTCGGCACGTGGACCGAGGCGCGCGACCTGCCCCTCCCGCCGTCGGAGAGCTTCCGCGGCTGGTGGCGGCGGAGGAACGCGTGAGCGCCCCGGGGGAGGCGGCCGCGGGCCCGCGGGAGGAGATCCTGCGGCGCGTCCGCGAGGCCGTCGGCGGCCCGCGCGCCGCCCGCCCGCCGGTGCCGCGCGACTACGCCCGGCGGCTGACCGGCTCCGAGGCCGAGACCCGCGCGGACGTCCTCGCCCTGTTCACCGAGCGGGTCGCCGACCAGCGCGCCGCGGTCCGGCACGTCAGCGCCGACGAGCTGGCCACCGCCGTCGCGGCGGCGCTGTGGGGCCGCGAGGCCAAGCAGATCGTCGTCCCGGCGGACCTGCCGTTCGGCTGGCTCGCCGAACTGGACGGCGTGCGCGCCCTCGCCGACACCCCCGCCGTCGACATGGGGACCCTGGCGGCCGTGGACGGCGCCGTCACCGGCTGCGCGGTCGCCGTCGCGCAGACCGGGACCGTCGTCCTCGACGGCGGCCGCGCCCAGGGACGGCGCGCCCTGACCCTCGTCCCGGGCTACCACCTGTGCGTCGTGCAGGCCGACCAGATCGTCGGAACGGTCCCGGAGGCCGTCGGCCGGCTCGACCCGTCCCGCCCGCTCACCTGGATCAGCGGACCCTCGGCCACCCACGACATCGAGATGACCCGGGTCGAAGGCGTCCACGGCCCATGCCACCTCGAAGTCCTGGTCGTGGAGGACTGAACTCATGCAATCCCGGCCCAAGGGGGCTCGCCTGGCGGCTCACCCCCTTGACCGCGCTTGGGCGGGCGCGACATCGCTTCGCGATCAGCCCGTCGCGACTCGCCTCCGGCGTCATCCCGACGGGCTGGTAGCGCGCCCGCGTGACGGTTCCGGCCCGCCCGCGTGAGGTCACCTGCTCCGGCCGAGCGGGTGTCGTCGATGCTCAGCCCGCGGCGGTGAGGACGAGGTCGAGGCCGGCGTCGAAGCGGGCGTCCCAGTCGACCACGCGGTCGGCGCCGTCCTCGCCGGTGCCGCGGACCTCCAGCGCGCAGTGGCCGATGACGTAGCCGACGAGGGTGTGCGCGGCGGTGGCCGCGGCGTCCTCGGTGACGGCGCCGCGCCGCATGATCTCGCGCAGGGACACCACGGTCTCCGTCAGCGCGGTGGGGTTGCGGCGGGTGACGACGAGGGGGAGGACGCCGGCGTGGGCGAGCAGGCGGGCACGGTAGTCGCGCGCCCACGAGCGCAGGGCCCCGCGCCAGCCGCCGTCCGCGGCTCCGGCGGGCACGGCCGCGGGCGCGGCGGCGACGTGCGCGACGAGGCCATCGAGGAGCTGCTCCTTGCCGCGGGGGAGATGGTGGTAGATCGCCATCGCCTCGACCTCCAGCGCGTCGCCGAGGCGGCGCATGGTGAGGCGGGACAGGCCCTGGCCGTCGACGATCTGCAGCGCGGTCTCGATGATCCGCTCGGTCGACAGCGGGGCGCGGTTCTGGGCGTTGATGGCTGGTTGCCTGACCATGGGTCTGAACCTTACTACGTAAAGGGCCGGGGCCGGGTGTGCCCCGTCACGACACACCGGACGGCCCGCGTACGCTTGCCTGGATCGGACACGACGATCGCAGCCTGACGATCGTGAGCTAGAGGAGAGACCACCATGCCGCTGGGCCGCCGGGTGAGCAAGGACGTCGCGGAGTCGTACGAGGCCGACCGGCGGCTGGCCGACGACTATCCCCGGCTGCTGGCGGCGGCCACCGAGGCGGAGCGGGCGCTGCGGGACGCGCAGGGCGCGGACACGCCGGAGGCCGCGCTGCGGGCGCTGACGGTCGCGTTCGACGAGGCGCTGACCGGCGCGCTCACGGCGGCGGAGGCGGCCGAGCGCGCCGCGATGGGCCCCAAGGCGTACTCGACCGACACGCAGGACGCCAAGACGCGCCGGGCGGCGGAGATCGCCTACCGCAAGGCCAAGGCGCGTCCGTCCGTCCACCCGTGGACCGAGGAGGTCGACCGGCTGCGCACCGCCCGCGAGGCGCACCGGCTGGCCTTCCGGACGCGGCCGGCCACCGTGCTCTGAGCGGGCCGGGCCGCCGCGCGCGGCCGGGTCGTCCCGTCCGCCTGGGGAGGCGGGCGGGAAGTCCCCGACGTGGGACGACACAGGTTCACCGAGTGGCACCGGCCACCGAACTCTGAGAGTCTGCCCTCTCGGGGAACGCCGGGGGCTCCTCGCATCGCAACGCCGCGGGGGACCGCGGCGGCGGGGGAGTCCCGGCGGGGAGGGCACGCGCAGGGGTGCTCTGGACGCGGGGGGAAGACACGTGGAGCGCACGCCGCCGGACCGGCATCGCGTCCTCGAGTCCTATCAGGACGGGGTGCAGGCGATCCGCGCGCTTTCGGACGGGATCGGCGACTGGGACGTGCCGACGCCGTGCGCCGACTGGCAGCTGCTCGACCTGGCCGGACACCTGCGGTGCGTCGCGGAGAACTTCCTGGAGTACCTGCAGGACGCGCCCGACAGCCGGCTCGCGAAGCTGTTCGCGCAGGACGCGGCGTCCGCGGTGCTGATCAGGCAGCAGGCCAGGCAGAACGCGGCGGAGCTGGCGGTGCTGCCGGCCGAGCCCGGGCCTGAGCGGATCATGGCGTTCGGGGTGTCGGCGGGCGCGTACGCCGACCTGATGCCGGACATGTGGGACCGGACGCATCTGATCTACCGGGGGACCAAGTACACGGTCGGCGACCACGCGGGCGCGGCGTGCGTGGAGTGGCATCTGCACGCGTGGGACATGGCCCGGGCGTGCGGCGCCGACTACCGGCCGCGCGACCCCGACCTGTTGGTGTCGGCGTGGCACTGGGGCGTGCCGCACCTGCCGCTGGCGGCGGGGGACGCATGGGAGGCGGTGCTGCGCTCCTCGGGACGGTCACCGCGCTGGCCGGAGCCCGACGAGGGGGCCGGGCGGCGGCGGGGCGGGAGGCGCGGCGGCCGTCGTCCGCCGGGGTCGCCGGGCGGGGCCGGGGCCGGGCGCTGCGGGTGAGCGCCGCCGGGGCGGCGGGACGCCGGACGCCGGGATAGCGGCGGCGCGACCTGGGTAGACAGGGAGCGCGGTGCGGCGGGCGGAGAGGAGGGAGACCCGATGGCGATCTGCGAGGTCTGCGGTAACGACTACGCGCTGTCCTTCGAGGTGCACGCCCAGGGCGGCGTGCACACGTTCGACTCGTTCGAGTGCGCGATCACCCGGATGGCGCCCATCTGCGAGCACTGCGAGTGCCGTGTCCTCGGGCACGGTGTCGAGGTGGACCGGCACTGGTACTGCTCGGCCCACTGCGCCCGCGCGGCCGACCCCGAGCGCGCCCGGCACATCAACGACGCCGCGCCCGTGTGAGCCGGGCGCGGCGGGCGGGGTCTTCAGGGGACGGCGCCGAAGGGCTGCTCGCGGCCGTTCTCCAGGTAGACGGCGCGCCGCTCGGCCATGGCCCGCAGGCTGTGGGGCATCCGGCGGGCGATGTGCGGCGGCGCCAGCTCGGAGATCTTCTCCGGCGTCACCAGGACGTGGTCGGAGAGCTCCTCGGGCGGCAGCCGGATCGCCCCGGCCTCGGCGGCGGTGATGGTACCGCCGAAGACGAAGACGTTGACGGAGTCGACGCCGTTCTGCGGGGAGCACCAGTCGACGCAGACGAGGCCGTCCAGGCGGGGGACGAGGCCGAGCTCCTCCTCGCACTCGCGGACGCAGGCGGCGAGGGGCGACTCGTCGGCCTCGATGACCCCGCCGGGCAGGAACCAGCCCTCCTTGTAGGTGGGCTTGACCAGGAGGACCTGTCCCAGGTCGTCTAGGAGCAGGGCCGCCGCGGCGCCGCGGGTACGCGGCAGGGAGGCGTAGTACGCAAGGTCAGGCATGTACCGAGGGTAGGCGTGACGGGCACCCTCCGGATCGGCCGCCGAGGACGCGGGACCGCATCCGTCCGCGGGATCGGCGCGGTGCCGCGAATCCGTTCGGTAACCGCCCGAACGATGACGAAAGGGCCATGACTGGGGGCGACAACGCTTGACACGAGATCGTCAAGGGGTGGGACGGGCCCGTGCGCTGACGGGTGGCGGGCCGCTGACCAGGGCGAACGTCGCCGGGCGAAGATCGGGCTCAGAGGTGAGGGTCCCTTAACACGGTGGTGACAAAGGCGGCGCGTTCGCGAAACGGCCCGCGGTCACCGTCCGGCGTGCGATCCCCGGTCCGCGGGACGGCCGGGCGGCCGGGCGGTGAAGCGCGGGTCGTGGTGGGCCAGCACCCGCAGCATCAGGTGCGTGAACTGTTCGAGCTCTTCTGGTGCGAGGGGGCCGAACAGCAAGGCGTCGAGATGGTCGCGGCGCTCGCGGGCCGCGCTGAGGAACAGCCGTCCCGCCTCGGTGACGCCGAGGGCGTAGCGGCGCCGGTCCTCGGCGTCGCGGCGCCGCTCCACGTAGCCGGCCTCCTCCAGCGTGTCCACCAGGCCGACGATGTCGCCGGCGTCCATCCGCAGGTGCTCGCTCACCTCGCGCTGCGACAGCGGCCCCAGGCGCGCCACGCAGCCCAGGACCATCAGGTGGGGGAGGCGCACGCGCTCTCCGGGGAAGATCCGCGCCGAGGTCCGCCGGGCGAGCCTCAGGAGCTCGAACAGCAGGTAGGACGGTGAGTCGCGCAGCGGGTCCGGCTTCTCCTGCACGGCCCCTCCCTTGGCATCGCTAATTTCTCTTGACCTGAGAGATAGGGGAATCCTACCGTTGGATGGTCCAAAAGCCGAGCACGCGGGAGGCTTCATGCCGGGCGCGGGGCCGGCCGTCGAGGTCGACGGCCTGATCAAGAGATTCGGCGACGTGGAGGCGGTGCGGGGGATCGGGTTCGCGGTGCGGCCAGGGGAGACCTTCGGCTTCCTCGGCCCGAACGGCGCGGGGAAGTCCACCACGATCAACATGCTCTGCACGCTACTGCGTCCCTCGGGCGGCACCGCGCGGGTCGCCGGGCACGACGTGGTGGCCGAGCGCGACGCCGTGCGCCGCAACATCGGGCTGGTGTTCCAGGACCCGACCCTCGACGGCTACCTGTCGGGGGAGCAGAACCTGCGCTTCCACGCCGAGCTGTACGGGGTGCCGCGGTCGGCCACGTCCGCCCGCATCGCCCAGGTGCTCACCATGGTCGGGCTGTGGGAGCGGCGCGGTGACCGGGTGCAGACCTACTCGGGGGGCATGAAGCGGCGGCTGGAGATCGCGCGCGGCCTCCTGCACTCGCCGCGCGTGCTGTTCCTGGACGAGCCGACCGTCGGCCTGGACCCGCAGACCCGGTCGTCGATCTGGGAGTACATCCGGCAGCTCAAGGAGGCCGAGGAGATCACGATCTTCATGACGACGCACTACATGGACGAGGCCGAGTACTGCGACCGGATCGCGATCATGGAGAAGGGCGAGATCGTGGCGCTGGACACCCCCGGGGCGCTGAAGGCGGGCGTCGGCAAGGACCGGGTGCGCATCGAGACCGCCGACGACGAGGCCGCGATCACCGCGCTGCGGGACGGGTTCGGGCTGGAGGCGGTGGTGTCCGAGGGCGCCGTCGCCTTCGCGGTGGCCTCGGGGGAGGCGTTCGTGCCGCGGCTGTTCGCGGAGCTGGGAGTGCCGATCAGGTCGGTGAGCGTCTCGCGGCCGTCCCTGGACGACGTCTTCATGTCCTTCACCGGGACGACGATCCGCGACGCCGAGGCCGGCGCGAGCGACCACATGCGCATGATGATGCGCATCGCGAGGAGGTGACGATGACGAGCACCGCTCCCAGCGCCGGGGTCGTGCGGGTCACGGTGCCCGAGCGCAGCGTCCGGCACGACCTGCGCGCGGTGAAGATCGTCCTGCACCGGGAGCTGATCCGTTTCTGGCGGGACAAGCTGCGGATGGTGTCGGGCCTGATCCAGCCGGTGCTGTGGCTGCTGGTCATGGGCACGGGCCTGTCGAACCTGATGGCCAGTGGCGGCGGGCCCAGCGGGGACGTGGACCTGAAGACCTTCATCTTCCCCGGCGTCTGCGCGATGTCGGTGATGTTCACCGCGATGTTCTCCGCCGGGTCGATCGTGTGGGACCGCGAGTTCGGGTTCCTGCGCGAGATGCTCGTGGCGCCGGTCGCCCGCGGCGCGATCGTGGTGGGCAAGTGCGTCGGCGGCGCGCTGGTCGCGACGCTGCAGGGCATGGTGATCGTCCTGCTGGCGGGCCTCGCCGGGGTGCCCTACGACCCGCTCCTGCTGCTGGAGCTGGTCGGGCTGATGTTCATCGGGGCGTTCGCGCTCACCGGGTTCGGCGTGATGATGGCCGCGCGGATCAAGAGCATGCAGTCGTTCTTCGGCCTCATGCAGATGGCGATGATGCCGATGATGTTCCTGTCGGGCGCGCTGTACCCGCTGAGCGGGCTGCCGACCTGGCTGACCGTCCTCACCCGTTTCAATCCGCTGACCTACGCGGTGGATCCGCTGCGCCAGGCGGTCTTCGCGCACCTGGACGTCTCGCCGGCGCTGGAGCGGACCTTCAACCCGGGCGTCACCTGGAACGGCTGGGTCGTCCCGGTGTGGCTGGAGGTCTTGATCGTCCTGCTCATGGGGCTGGGGCTGATGGGCGTGGCCATCCTGGAGTTCCGCCGCGCCGAGTGAGCGACCCTGCGGCGGGCCGTCCTCCCCGGAGGCCCGCCGGGTCGTGGCGCGCCCGGAGCCGCGCCGCGCCTGTACGAAGAAAAGCACCGCGCCGCGCGGTGCCCGCGCATAACCTTTGCGAACGGAGTGGATTCGGTCCTAAGCAAAGGGTGACATTGAACGCGAAAAGATTTAAGGCGGTCAATCGCGGCGTGGCGGCGGTGACCGCGGTCCTGGCGGCGGCGACCGCGGCGGTGGCCGTGGACGCCGCGGCGCCGCGCGCGGACGCCGCGGCCCCGGCGGCGGCGCCGCAGCCGCTGCGGATCACGCGGTTCCTCGGCGAGCGGCGGCTGCCGCACATGATGAAATTCCAGGACACCACCGTCGGGGGTCTGTCGGGCATCGACCGGGACCCGCGCACCGGCACCTGGTACTTCATCTCCGACGACCGGTGGCGGTACGACCCGGCGCGGTTCTACACCGGCCGGCTGGACATCGACCCCGGAAGCGGGGCGTTCACCGATGCCAGGATCACCGGGGTCACGACGCTCCAGCGGCCCGGCGGCGGCCCCTATCCGGCGTACGGCAAGCCCGAGTCGGCCGATCCGGAGACGATCCGCTTCGACGCGTGGAGCGGCCGGCTGCTGTGGGGGCACGAGGGCGACCGCCCGGACGCGACCCACCAGGACATCCCCGTGTCGGACCTCTTCGTCCGCTGGTCGGACCGGGACGGCCGGTACCGGGGCGGGCTCCGGATCCCCGCCAACCTCTCGCTGACCGACGCCGACCGCGGCCCCCGGCGCAACTTCGGGTTCGAGGGGCTCACGTTCACCCCGCACGGCATCGCCGCGATGGTGGAGGGCCCGCGCTACGAGGACGGCGAGCCGCCGACCGTCGAGCACGGCTCGGTGACCCGCCTGACGCTGTGGAGCCGTGACGGGCGCCCGCAGGCGCAGTACGCCTACCCCGTCGACCCGCTCCCGGCGGCGCCGATCCCCGCGGGCGGCGCCGCCGACAGCGGCGTTTCGGAGATCCTCTCCGCCGGTGACGGCCGCTTCCTCGCGCTGGAACGGTCGTGGATCGAGGGCGTCGACTACAAGGTCAGGCTGTACGAGTTCGACGTCCGGGGCGCCACGAACGTGCTGTCCCGCGACAGGCTGGCCGACGGTGCCCGGTACCGTCCGGCGGCCAAGCGGCTCGTCGCCGACCTCGGCCGCTACAGCACGCCGACGCAGAACCTGGAGGCGCTGGCCTGGGGGCCGCGCCTGAGGACGGGGGAGTGCACGCTGGTCATCGGGTCGGACGACAACTTCGACAGCCGTGAGACCACGCAGTTCCTGGCGTTCGCCGCCCGGGGCTGCTGACCGGGTATCGCTGACCGGGCGCGGCCGACCGCGCAGGACCGACCGCGCAGGACCGACCGCGCAGGACCGACCGCGTACGGCACGTGGCCCGCCGGATCGCTGAGATCCGGCGGGCCCCGTCTCGCGTCGGTGTCCGGGCGGCGCGGGTCAGACCGCGAAGTCCAGGAGGGGACTGGCGTTGCTGGGGTGCCGCAGCTTGGACAGCGACTCCTTCTCCAGCTGGCGGATCCGCTCCCGGGTCAGGCCGAGGGCCCTGCCGATCTCGTCGAGGGTGCGGGGCGTCCCGTCGTAGAGCCCGAACCGCATCGCCATGATCTTGGCCTCGCGGGGGGACAGGATGTCCAGGGTGCGGCGCAGCTGGTCGGCCATGAGCTGGCGGTCCACCAGCTCGGCGGCCTCGGGGCTGTCGGTGTCCTCGATGAGGTCGCCGATCCTGGTCTCGCCGTCCTCGCCGATGGTGGAGTCCAGGCTGATCGGCTGGCGGCTGGTGCGCAGCAGCTCGCGGATCTGCTCGGGGCTCCTGTCCAGCTCGACGGCCAGTTCCTCGGGCGTGGGCTCGCGGCCGAGGCGCTGGTGCATGTCGCGCTCGACGCGGCTGAGCTTGCTCAGCATCTCCAGGACGTGGACGGGCAGCCGGATCGTGCGGGCCGAGTCGGCGAACCCGCGCTGGATGGCCTGCCGGATCCACCACATCGCGTAGGTGGAGAACTTGTAGCCCTTGGAGTAGTCGAACTTCTCGACCGCCCGGATCAGGCCGAGGTTGCCCTCCTGGACGACGTCCAGCAGCGACAGGCCCCGGTCGGAGTACTTCTTGGCGACCGACACGACGAGGCGGAGGTTGGCCTCCAGCATGTGGGCCTTGGCGCGGCGGCCGTCGGCGGCCACCCACTCCAGGTCGGCGCGGACGCGCGGGCCGGGCCGCTCGGTCTCCAGCTTGTGCTCGGCGTACAGGCCGGCCTCGATGCGCTTGGCGAGGTCCACCTCCTGCTCGGCTGTGAGCAGCTGCCGCCGCCCGATCGCCTTGAGGTAGGTGTGGACGGAGTCGCCCATGGTGGTCGACTGGTCGTCCAGGTCCGCGGCGGAGTCGGCGGCCTCGACTTCGGTGACCTCGAAGCCCTCGTCCGTGGCGTCCTCGGCGGCCTTGCGGGTGGTCTTCCCGGCCGTCTGCGCGGCGCTCTTGCCCGCGGGCTTCGCGGTGGCCTTCCTGGTGGAGCGCTTCTTGGGGGCGGTCTTGGCCAGGGCGGGCTCGCTCCCGGCGTGGTCGGCGGTGCCGTTGGCGGTGGTGCCGTTCGCGGCGGCCGCGTGCCCGGCGGCGTCGCCCTCGCCGGCGAGGGAGATGCCGGACTCCGACAGCTCGCGCAGCAGGGAGCGGCCCTGCGCGGGGCTGATGCCCGCGGCCTCGAAGGCCCCCCGCACCTCGTCGAGCGAGAGGCGCCCCTGGGCGCGGCCACGCTTGAGGAGCTCGTCGAGTGCCGGGCTCGCGGGCTCCGTGAGCGGGGTCTGTGCGGCGGTTCGCGGCATGAGGACGCCCCCCTCCCTTCAGTGGTGTGAGTGCGGCGCGTCATTTTCGGTCCCTGGTGGCGCACGCACTTATCGCAACGTCGCACGGCCGGGTCGTTGTTCCCGGTGTGCCGGACCGGCCGTCCTGCCGGAGGGCCTCGGGGAGGCCGGTCCAGGCGGTCGTGGTGCCCGGAATGGGCTGTTTCATGCCGTCAGGCCGCCCCGATCCGACCTTACTGCGTAAAGGGCCGGAGCCGGGGCCAGGGCAACGTGATAGACCTCACCCGGATCCCGGCTCCCGCGGCCGCAGCGTCCGGCCGTACCGCGCGATGACGCGTTCACGCAGCTCGGGGTCGTCGCGGGGCACCGGCTCAAGGAAGACCTCGTCGATCTCCTCGTGGGCGGCGCGCAGCTCGCGGGCCATCCGGACGCAGGCGCGCTCGACGTCCCCGGCGGTCAGGGCGTCGCGGAAGTCGAGCCGGGCGCAGACCAGGACGCGGTCGGCGCCCACGGTCATGGTGACGATGTCGACGACCCAGTCGACCTCGGGCGCGGCGCCGAGCCGGTCGCGGACGTCGGCGACGACGCGGGGGTCGGCCTGGTTGCCGATGAGCAGGTTGAGGTTGATGCGGCCGAGGACCAGCGCGACGGCGGTGAGCAGCACCCCGATGAGGACCGATCCGACGCCGTCCCAGGCGGCTGCGCCGGTGAGCTGGTGCAGCCCGAGGCCGGCGAACGCCAGCAGAAGGCCGATGAGGGCGGCGGAGTCCTCCAGCAGGACGCTGATCGCGGTGGGCTCGTCGGTCCGGCGGATGTAGGCGGCGAGGGGGAGCCGCTCGTCCCGGGCGGCGCCGCGGACCTGCCGCAGCGCCTGCCGCCACGAGATCCCCTCCAGCACGAACGAGACGGCGAGGACGCAGTACCCGGCCAGCGGGTCGGCCTCCCCGCCGCGGTGGCCGGTGAGCGTCTGGAAACCCTGGTAGAAGGCGAACAGCGCGCCCATCCCGAAGATCGCGACGGCGACGAGCAGCGTCCAGATGTAGCGCTCCTTGCCGTAGCCGAGGGGGTGGCGCCGGTCGGCGGGGCGGCCGCTGCGGCGCAGCCCGACCATCAGCAGCACCTCGTTGAAGGTGTCGGCGATGGAGTGGGCGGCCTCGGCGGCCATCGACGCCGACCCGGTGGCCACCGCCGCGACGATCTTGGCGATGGCGATCCCGAGGTTGGCGGCGAGCGCGAGCAGGACGGTCAGGCCGCTCTCGTGCTCCGGCCGTTCGTGCTCCGGCCCGTCGTGCCCGGCGCGGCGCTCCTCCCGGTGCCCGCCGCCGGGCGGGTCGCCGTGCCCGTTGGTCATGGTGGACGTCCTGCCCCGGTGATCGCCTCGCCATGCGCGTCCGGATGCTCCGCCGCGGCTACCGCCCGGAGGCGGGGACGCGCAGGCGGGCCCGGTCGGGCTTGCCGGAGGCGAGCAGCGGGATGGCCTCGACCAGTTCCAGCTCGCGGGGGCCGCGTGCGCGGGCAGGGTCTCGCGCACGAGTGCGCGCAGCTCGGGCAGGGCCGGTGCGGCGGGGGCGCCCGGGACGGGGACGATCACCGCGGTGACGCGCTCACCCCATTCGGGGTCGGGCCGTCCGACCACCACCACGTCGCGGACGCCGGGATGGCGGGACAGCGCGGTGGCGACCTCGCCGGCGACGACCTTCTCGCCGCCGGTGTTGATCACATCGTCGACGCGGCCGCGGACGCGCAGCCGGCCGTCCTCGACGGTGCCGAGGTCCTGGGTGAGGAACCAGCCGCCGTCCAGGGCGGCTGCGGTCAGGTCGGGGCGCAGCCGGTAGCCGCCGAACAGGGACGGACCGGTGAGGCGGATGCGGCCGCCGTCGCCGATGGCGGCGCGCATCCCGTCCAGGGGGACGCCGTCGTAGACGCAGCCGCCGGACGTCTCGCTCATGCCGTAGCTGGTGAAGACGCGTCCGCCCCGGGCGCGGGCCTCGTCGAGCAGGCCGGGCGTGGCGGCGGCGCCGCCGAGGACGACGGCGCCGAGGCGCGACAGGTCGGCCCCGGCGTCCAGGAGGCGGCGAAGCTGGGTGGGGACCAGCGCGGTGTGCACGCCCGGGGCGGCCGCGGCGGTGACGGCGGCGGTGTCGAAGCGGGGGAGGATGATCGGTTCGGTGCCGGAGACGAGGGCGCGGACGAGGACCTGGACGCCGGAGATGTGGCTGGTGGGCAGGCAGCACAGCCACCGGTCGCCAGGGGCGGCGCCGATGCGGGCGAGGGTGCCGGCGGCGGAGTGCCGGAGCGCGGCGGCGGTCAGCTCGACGAACTTCGGGGCGCCGGTGGAGCCGGACGTGGCGATCAGCACGGCGGCATCGCCGGGCACGGGGGCCGCGGACGTGCCGCCATCGTGGCGGGTGAGGCCGTCCTCGGTCTCGACGGAGCAGGGGGCCAGGGCGCTGAGGAGGTCGCGCAACGCGGGCGCGGGCAGGCCGGGCGGCAGCGGGCACACCGCGGGCCCCGTGCCGTCGAGGGCCGCCGCGAGCGCCCTGAACAGGCGGGGGCCCGGCGGGAGGACGACGGCGTGCAGGCGGCGATCCATGATCCCGCCAGGGTAGACGACTGCGCTGAACGTGTTCAAACGGAGGTGGCGTCGCCGTGGCGGCCCCGGCGACGCGGTTGAATGGGCCGGACCGCCGCGCCGGCGCGGCGGACCCGGCAGGAGAGGAAGACATGGTCTCGGAGCTGTTCGACGCGGACGCGTGGAAGGAGGTCGAGGGCTTCGGCTTCACCGACATCACCTACCACCGGGCCGTCGGCCATGGGACGGTGCGGGTGGCGTTCGACCGTCCCGAGGTGCGCAACGCCTTCCGCCCGCACACCGTGGACGAGCTGTACCGGGCGCTCGACCACGCGCGGATGTCCAGCGACATCGGATGCGTGCTGCTGACCGGCAACGGGCCGTCGCCGCGGGACGGCGGCTGGGCCTTCTGCTCGGGCGGCGACCAGCGGATCCGCGGGAAGGACGGCTACCGGTACGCCGAGGGTGAGACGTCCGACACGATCGACCCGGCGCGCGCGGGGCGGCTGCACATCCTGGAGGTGCAGCGGCTGATCCGGTTCATGGGCAAGGTCGTGATCTGCGTGGTCCCGGGGTGGGCGGCGGGCGGCGGGCACAGCCTGCACGTGGTGTGCGACCTGACCCTGGCCAGCCGGGAGCACGCCCGGTTCAAGCAGACCGACGCGGACGTGGCGAGCTTCGACGGCGGGTTCGGGTCGGCGTACCTGGCGCGGCAGGTCGGGCAGAAGTTCGCGCGGGAGATCTTCTTCCTGGGCGATGCCTACGACGCCGAGGCCGCGCACCGGATGGGGATGGTGAACGCGGTCGTCCCGCACGCCGAGCTGGAGGCGACGGCGCTGGAGTGGGCGCGGAAGGTCAACGGCAAGAGCCCGACGGCGCAGCGGATGCTGAAGTACGCCTTCAACCTCGTCGACGACGGGCTCGTGGGGCAGCAGGTGTTCGCCGGGGAGGCGACGAGGCTGGCCTACGGCACCGACGAGGCGGCCGAAGGGCGGGACTCCTTCCTTGAGAAGCGCGACCCCGATTGGTCGCCTTTCCCGTGGCACTACTAGCAGTTTCGCCGTTCGGTCCGGGGTTTACGGGCGACCCCGCCCCCTGGCCTCCGACCTGCTGATCCAGCGAGATCAGAGCGTGCGCTTCGTCCCGTGCGGCGGGGTGGTGGAGAAGCAACTGGCAGGGGGATTGACGAGAAAGAACGCCTGGGTGGTGCTGGGTTCGTCCTCGCCGGGTGCGGCGTCCGTGCGACCGGCCTGTGCTCCTCGGTTCTTCGAGGACAGGGGGATCGGTCTCGCCACTCGAAGCAGTCGCTTTATTACGACGAAGCTCAGGGTCGAGTAGCCAAGGGCGCCGCCTCCGCCTATCACGGTGGCGGAGCTGGGGAATGCGCGGTCGGTGAAGACATCCATGCCCGCGAACGTCAGCGCCAGGGCGACGCCTGTCAGGCTCCCGAGGAGCGCCACCAGGAGCAGCCAGCGGTGTTCGGCGGTCGGGGTCGCTTCTGCCAGCTCGCGACGCAGGTCACGGAGCTGCTTGAAGAGGTCGGCCAGGGCTCCGCCGAGTCCGCGTGGTGCCTGCCGGGTTCTGCGGATCGCCCGCCGTGCGATCGCGGTGAGTGCGGGGATGGAGAAGCGGAGGGCGGTGGCGAGTTTGGCGATGTTGCTGGTCTGGCCTGCGACGCCGCCGGCCCATTCTTCGGCGTACCCGTCGGCGGCGGCGGGGTCGTGGGCGTAGATCTGCCGGGCGGACCAGATGATGATCTTGCGGGAGGTCGTGGAGGCGAGGGCGCTGAGCTCGGCGACGGCCAGCCCGGCGGCGATGCCGCAGACAATGGCGATCATGGTCGCGGTCATGTGCCCTCCCGGGTGGGGAAGGCGGTGCCGCCGGGTGCTCGCCGGTGCTGTCGCCTGAGGGCTTTCGGCCGGCGTCGCAGCAGCACCTGCCTGGCTTCGATGGCGCCGGTGGGGGAGAGGGAGTAGTAGCGGCGCCGGGGGCGGCCGTCGGGGTGGCCGGTCTCCCATTCGCGTTCGACCCAGCCTGCGTCGAGGAAGCGGTCGAGTGCGCGGTACACGGTGGGGCCGTGGCGGCCGGTCATCTTCATGATCTCCCAGCCGTGGAGCTGGACCTGCTGGGAATGTGCGTTCAGGAGCGTCTCAAGGATGTCGAGTTGCGCCCCGGTCACCCGTTCCATGGGTACTAATGTACCCATCAGAGGGCGTCCCGTCCCGGCGGATGTGCCGCGAGGTACGGCTATCCGCCGGCTGGTGAAGGTCAGAGGGGCTTACAGGGCCGGACCGGCTCGGCTGGGAACCATCGGGAGCCTGGCCGGACGGGGTCCGTGCGGTCGGGTACGGATCTCGCGACACGTTCCGGCATGAGAGTCTGGGCTTGAGCAGCTGGAACAAACCGGTGCGTCATGACTTGGGCCCATCCGATACGTTCTCTGGGGTACTACTTATTGTTCGGTAAGGGCGCGGCAGGGGGTCAGCGGGTGCGGGTCTACTCCATCCCGATGCGGACGCGGTTCCGCGGCGTGACGCGGCGGGAGGGCGTCCTGTTCCGCGGCCCCGCCGGCTGGGGGGAGTTCTCGCCGTTCGCCGAGTACGGCCCGGCCGAGTGCGCGCGCTGGCTGGCCGCGGCCCGCGAGGCCGCGGTGGAGGGTTTCCCCGCGCCGGTCCGCGACCGCGTCCCGGTGAACGCGACGATCCCGGCGGTCGGCCCGGAGACGGCGTTCGAGATGGCGAAGGTGTCGGGGTGCGGCACCGCGAAGGTGAAGGTCGCCGAGCGGGGGCAGGACGACGCCGACGACATGGCGCGGGTGGAGGCCGTCCGTGACGCGCTGGGACCCGACGGCCTGATCCGCGTGGACGCCAACGGCGGGTGGGACGTCGAGCACGCCGCGCGGATGATCCGGTCGCTGGACCGGTGGGGGCTGGAGTACGCCGAGCAGCCGTGCGCGACGCTGGAGGACCTGGCGCTGGTGCGGCGGCGTGTGGACGTGCCGATCGCGGCGGACGAGTCGATCCGCCGGGCGGAGGACCCGCTGAGGGTCCGCGCCGCCGGTGCCGCGGACGTGGCGGTGCTGAAGGCGCAGCCGCTGGGCGGGGTGCGGGCGGCGCTGCGGGTCGCCGAGGCGTGCGGGCTGCCCGTGGTGGTGTCGAGCGCGGTGGAGACGTCGGTGGGCCTGGCGGCGGGGGTCGCGCTGGCGGCGGCGCTTCCGGACCTGCGGTACGCGTGCGGCCTGGCGACGCTGTCGTTGCTGGAGGGCGACGTGGTGCACGATCCGCTGCGGCCGGTGGCCGGTGAGATCGCGGTGCGCCGTCCCGTCGTGGACGAGGAGGCGCTGCGCCGGTTCGAGGTGCGGGACGCCGGGCCGTGGCGGCGCCGCGCGCTCGCGGCGCAGGCGCACATGGACGGCCCGCCGGTGATCGGGGAGGCGCGTTGAACCCGGCGACCGCGCTGTCGGCCGTCGTGGTGGACGAACTGCTGCGCTGCGGGACGACCGACGTGGTGCTGGCGCCGGGGTCCCGCTCCGCTCCGCTGGCGCTGGCGCTGCACACCGCCGAGGAGGCGGGCCGGGTCCGGCTGCACGTGCGGATCGACGAGAGGTCGGCGTCGTTCCTGGCGCTGGGCATGGCCAAGCGCGCGGGCCGTCCGGTGACGTTGATCTGCACGTCGGGGACGGCGGCGGCGAACTTCCATCCGGCGGTGATCGAGGCGCACGAGTCCGGTGTCCCGCTCATCGTGATCACCGCGGACCGTCCGCCGGAGCTGCGTGACACCGGTGCGAACCAGACGGTCGACCAGGTGAAGCTGTACGGGACGGCGGCGCGGTGGAGCACAGAGATCGGCGTGCCGGAGAACCGCCCGGGGATGGTGGCGTACTGGCGGTCGCTGATCAGCCGGGCGTGGGGGCTGGCGCAGGCGCCCGTCCCGGGGCCGGTGCACCTGAACGCGGCGTTCCGGGAGCCGCTGATCCCGGACGGGGACGAGACGTGGTGCGAGCCCCTCGATGGTGACGCGACGGGGGCGTGGACGAAGGTACGGGCCGCCACGCCGGGGTCGGTCCTGCACGTCCCGCCGACGCGCCGCGGGGTCCTGGTGGTGGGGGACGGCGCGGTCAACGTCAAACGGTACGTGGCGGCGGCGTCGATGGCGGGCTGGCCGGTGCTCGCCGAGCCGAACGGCAACGCCCGCTACGGCGACCACGCGCTGTCGTCGCACCATTTCCTGCTGGGCGTGCCGGAGTTCGTGGAGCGGCACCGCCCGGAAGTGGTGGTGACGCTGGGGAAGCCGGGGCTGTCACGTCCGCTGCTGTCGCTGTTGCGGCGGGCGGAGGAGCACATCGTGCTGGCGCCGGACCTGGCGCACTGGCCCGATCCGGTCCGGTCGGCGACGCAGGTCGCGCCGGAGGTGGAGATCCCGGTGGTCTCGGGTGACGATGTGTGGCTGAAGTCCTGGCGGACGGCCGACCTCGCGGCCGCGGCGGCGGTCGACGCGGTGCTGGACGCGGTGACCGAGGTGAGCGAGCCGAGGCTGGCGCGGGACCTGGTGGCGGCGCTGCCGGGCGGGTCGCTGCTGTTCACGGCGGCGAGCATGCCGATCCGCGACCTGGACCAGGTGATGCGTCCCCGGCGCGGCATCCGGATCATGGCCAACCGCGGGGCGAGCGGCATCGACGGGCTGGTGTCGTCGGCGATCGGCGCGGCGCTGGCGCACAGCGGCCGCTCGTACGCGCTGCTGGGCGACCTGGCGTTCCTGCACGACCAGAACGGCCTGATCATGGGCCCGCACGACCGCCGCCCGGACCTGGCGATCGTGATCGTCAACAACCGGGGCGGCGGGATCTTCTCGCTGCTGCCGCAGGCGGCGATGCACGGGCCGTTCGAGCGGGTCTTCGGGACCCCGCACCGCGTGGACCTGGAGGCGGTCGCGGCGGCGCACGGTGTCCCGTACCGGCGGCTGGACGCGGCGGCGGACCTGCCCAAGGCCATCGCGGGGGAGGGGCTGCGGATCGTGGAGGCCCGCACCGACAGGGAGGCGAACGCGGTCCTGCACGCCGAGATGCGCAAGGCGGCGCACGCCGCCGTCCGCTCCGTCCTCCAGCACTGACGACCTACGCGTCGCCACGACCCTCAATCATTTCAACCCTCAAATTACAATGTAAAGGCGCTGGACGTTTAGCAACTCCACAACCTCTGAAAAACTAAGAACAACACCCACATGAGAACTCGAACCGCCATTCGCCTTACCGGGGTTGCGCAGTCGATGCAGCTCAGGCGCCGTCGTGCGCGGTAGGCCGATCGGCTGGGATCGCGAGGGTGCGGGTCGGCGGGGCGTCGGCGGGACGGGCGAGCAGGTTGCGCAGGGTGGTCCGGTGGGGCGGGCGCGGTGTCATGGGTGTGCCTTCCGGGTAGCGGGCCGGTGATCCCGGCGCTACCCCTCGGCCGCATGACTACACCATGGGTGAAGTCAGCCGAGGAGGCGGTCGCGGAGGGCGCCGGTGTCCTCGTCGGTCCAGCCGTGGGCGGTCAGCCAGGCGAGGGGGCCGCCGGATCGCTCGTCGACGCAGTCGAGGAACCTCGTCATCGTCGCGGCGCGGGGGCGGTGGGTGTCGGCGGGGCGGGAGTCGAGGTCGGCGGCGTAGGTGCCGCTGGCGCGGAGCCTGCCCAGGATGCGTTCCATGCGCTCGCCGCTGAGGGCGTAGTCGGAGACGATGGCGTCCCGGGTGACGCCGACGACCTCCAGTGCCAGGGCGCAGACGACGCCGGTGCGGTCCTTGCCGGCGGCGCAGTGGACGAGTGCCGCGCCGTCGGTGCGGGTCATCACCCGCAGGGCGGCGACGATGGAGTCGGCCCGGTCGGCGAGGTAGCCGTGGTAGTGGCCGAGGGAGCGGTCGTGCTCGGGGACGTCGTCGGTGTCGTCCTGCCAGGGGAGTGCCGTCCGGGGGGAGGCGGGCAGGTCGGCGGCGGCGTCGGTGTGGCGGCCGCCTTCGGCGAACAGCGAGAGCTGGTGGATGGTCACGGCGGGGACGCGGGTCAGCGGTCCGGGGCCCTCCAGGCGCACCTCGGCGTCGGTGCGCAGGTCGATGATGTTCTTGAGGGCGTAGTCATCGAGGAGGACGCGCAGGTCGGTGACCGAGAGGTCCTGGAGGTTGTCCGAGCGCAGCACGCGGCCCCAGCGTGTCGAGCCGCCGTCGGTGGTGGGGAGGCCGCCGAGGTCGCGGGCGTTGGCGGCGCCGTCCAGATCGATCCACCGAGTGCATTCGTTCATGGCTTATGACCCTATAGGTCTGTTCTGACTCTTCCTTGACTCAGGGTGCCCCATTGTCTGATACGTCCCGGTATGCGCATTGACTCCGTCCCTGCCCGGGGTGGTGCCGGGGGACGACGTGTCCCGGCCGCGTCGGTGGCCGGAGCGATCTGTCATGGGCACACCGGGACCTGCGAGTGAGAAGGCGGATGGCTCCGTAGCGTGGCGACCTGGCGCATCTACGCTCCGTAACTTGGCGACCCGGCGGCCCGGACGGGCGCCGAGTCCCACGAATGGAGCCTTCATGCCCGCGACCCTCGATGCCCCTCCCGCCTCTCCCGGCAGGGCGGGTGCCGGCAGCGACTTCGCGCCGCTGGCGCGGCAGGTCCGCGCGAGCGGGCTGCTGGATCGCCGCACCGGCTACTACGCGAGGGCGATCGGGCTGAACCTGGCCGCCACGGCGGCGCTCTGGGCGGCGGTCGCGTGGGCGGGCGGGTCCTGGTGGGTGGTGCTGCTCGGGGTGCCGCTGGCGGTGGTGTCGGCGCGGACCGCGTTCCTCGGCCATGACGCGGGGCACCGGCAGATCGCCCGGAGCGCCCGTGCGAACCGGGTCCTGGGGCTGCTGCTGGGCAACCTGCTGCTGGGCATGGGGCATGGCTGGTGGACCGACAAGCACAACCGTCACCATGCCAATCCCAACCATGTCGGCAAGGACCCGGATGTGGGCGAGGGCGTCCTGGCCTGGACGCGTGAGCAGGCGGCGGGCCGGCGCGGTCCGCTGCGGTGGGTGGCGCGTCATCAGGCGCTGCTGTTCTTCCCGCTGCTCACGCTCGAAGGGCTGAACCTCAAGGTGGGGAGTGCGCTGTTCCTGCGCGGGCGGTCTCGGCGTGAGCGTGTGGTCGAGGGCGGGCTGCTGGCGTTGCACGCCGCGTTGTATGTGGGCCTGGCGTTCACGCTGGTGTCCCCGGCGAAGGCGCTGGTCCTGATCGCTCTGCATCAGGCGTTGTTCGGTGTGCACCTGGGCAGTGTGTTCGCGCCGAACCACAAGGGGATGGCGATGCCCCGGCCGGGGGAGCGGTGGGGTCATCTGCGGCGCCAGGTGCTGACGTCCCGGAACGTGCGCGGCGGGCGTGTGACCGACTGGTTCATGGGCGGGCTGAACTACCAGATCGAGCACCATCTGTTCCCGGGCATTCCGCGGTGCAACCTGCGCCGTGTGCAGCCGCTGGTGCGTGAGCACTGCGCGCGGGTGGGGCTGCCGTTCACCGAGGCCGGGCTGGTCGCGTCCTACCGTGAGGCGCTCGGGCACATGCGTGAGGCGGGGGCGCCGTTGCGGGGCCGTCCCTGAACCGGTCCGGGACGGGAGGATCCGGGACCGATCCGGCCCGTGGCGGGTGCTCGCGCGCCTATGCTGGCCAGGTGCCCGAGGGACACACCATCCATCGTCTGGCCGCCGAGCATCAGCGGATGTTCGGCGGCCGTGCCGTGCGTGCTTCGAGTCCGCAGGGGCGTTTCGCCGTGGGGGCCGCGGCCGTGGACGGGCAGGTGCTGGTCCGGGCCGACGCGCATGGCAAGCATCTGCTGCTTGTGCTGGCCGATGAGCGGACGCTGCACGTCCATCTGGGGATCTATGGGACGTACACGTTCGGGTCGCTGCCCGCGCCCGAGCCGACGGGTGCGGTCCGGCTCCGGCTGGCCGGGGCGGCGCATTTCGCGGATCTGCGGGGGCCGAGCAGGTGCGAGCTGCTGGAGCCGGGGGTTGTGAAGGTGCTGCGGGACCGTCTCGGGCCGGATCCGCTGCGTGCGGACGCGGATCCGGATGTGGCGTGGCGGCGTGTGTCCCGGAGCCGCACGGCGATCGCGGTGCTGCTGATGGACCAGTCGGTGGTGGCGGGGCCGGGCAACATCTACCGGGCGGAGGTGCTCTTCCGGCAGGGCGTGGACCCGCGGCTGCCGGGGCGGCGTCTGGCGCGGGAGCGGTGGGCGGCGATCTGGGACGATCTGGTGCTGCTGATGGCGGACGGGGTCCGTGCGGGGCGGATCGACACGGTCCGTCCGGAGCACACGCCGGAGGCGATGGGGCGTCCGCCGCGGGTGGACGGCCATGGCGGTGAGGTGTACGTGTACCGGCGTGCGGGGCAGCCGTGCCTGGTGTGCGGCACGCCGGTCCGGGCGGCGGAGCTGGCCGCGCGGAACCTGTTCTGGTGTCCGGTGTGCCAGCCCGCGGCGGTCTGATCGTCCCTGGTGGGCCGGTGGAGGGCGGGGCCGCCCCGCCCGGCCGCGGGCGGCCGGGGAGGCGGCGGCGGTGGTGTCAGGATTCGCCGGTGATGCGTGCGGAGCCGATCGACGCCTGGGTGATGGTGCGGGCGGCGGTCTGGATGGAGGAGTCGGCGTCGAGGTTGTCCAGGGTGGCCTTGTTGAGCGCGTGGACGACGAATTCGTAGGTGTTCACGCTGTTGGGGGAGCAGGGGCCCTGGTATCCGAAGAGGCTGGCGCTGCCGCGGTAGTAGATCTGCCGGGAGCCTTTGGGGACGGGGGGCTGGTAGACGTGCTCGACGTTCTGGGGGAGCGACGTCGCGGTCGCGGGGATGTCGTAGATGATCCAGTGGAGCAGGTTGTTGTTGTCGAGGTCGCGCATGATGAGGGCGTAGCTCTGCGCGGCGGCGGGGGAGCCGGTCCAGGCCAGGGGCGGGGATTCGTTCTTCTGGCGGGGGTCGTTGCCGCCGCTGGTGCATTCGTGGACCTTGGGGATGGTGCCGCCCTCGGTGAAGGCGGTGCTGGTCACCGTGAACGCGGCGGGCGCGGCGGGGGGACGGGGGGACGCGGCGGCCGGCGGCGCGGCGGCGCAGGACAGGCCGGTGGCCGAGGCGGCGATCAGGGCGTACGACATGACTCGTTTGGTGATCATGAGTGCTCCTCAGGATGGTTCGGTCCTGGTGGCGCCCGCCCGCTCTCGGAACTGCCGTCGTCGTGTGGCTCCGTGGCCGACAGTGTACGGATCGCCCCTTTTTATCCGCTACCGTCCATTTCTGGCGGGCAGTCGGGGGCGGGGGTTCAGCCCTGCAGGGCGTAGCGCATGACGCCGAACTTGGTCTGCGCTTCGGCCAGTTCCGCCGCCGGGTCGGAGTCGGCGACGATGCCGCATCCGGCGAACAGCCGCGCCCGCGTCCCGTCGAGCTGGGCGCAGCGCAGCGCGATGCCCCATTCGCCGTCGCCGCGCGCGTCCACCCAGCCGACCGGCCCGGCGTAGCGGCCCCGGTCCATGCCCTCCAGCTCGCGGATCAGCTCCGCCGCCACCGGCGTCGGCGTCCCGCACACCGCGGGCGTCGGATGCAGCGCGGCCACCACGTCCAGGACCGACCGGTCCCCGGCCAGCCGTCCCCGCACCGGCGAGGCCAGGTGGATCAGGTTCGGCAGCGTCAGCGGCTCGGGCTCGTCCGGGACGTGCAGTTCCGCGCACAGCGGCGCGAGCGCGTCGCGGACCATCTCCGCGGCGTAGGCGTGCTCCTCGCGGTCCTTGGCGGAGGCCAGCAGGCGCGCCGTCCGCTCGGCGTCGCCGGCGGGTCCCGCGCCGCGCGCGGTCGTGCCCGCCAGCACCAGCGACTCCACGTCGCCGCCGGTGCGGCGGATCAGCAGCTCCGGCGTCGCGCCGACCAGTCCCGCACACGCGAAGGTGTAGCAGCCGGGGAACCGCGCGGCGAGCCGCCGCAGCAGCACGCGCGCGTCGATCGGCTCGGCCGCGCGCACGGCCAGGTCCCGGGCCAGCACCACCTTGCCCAGCGCGCCGCCGCGGATCCGCCGTACCGCCGCGGCGACCGCGGCCTGCCACGCCGGTGCCGGGAGCGCGCCGTCGTTCCAGGTCAGCGAGGACGGCTCCGCCGGCGGGCGTACCAGCGCCAGCGGGTCGGGGGCCTCGCCGATCGTGGTCAGCCATGCCCGGCCGCCGCGGCGCCCGAGTACCTGCCGGGGCACGATCAGCACCGAGTCCGGCGACGCCGGGTCGAACCCGAACCCGCCGAACGCCACCGGCCCCGACCCCGGCACGCCGACCCGGTCGTCGACGCCGGCCGCGCCGAACAGCTCGCCCAGTGCCCGGCCCGCCGCCGCGAAGCGGTCCGCGCCGCCCGGCAGGGTCACCCGCGCGGCCTCGCCCCAGCCGACGATGCCCTCGCCGTGCCGGACCCACGCCAGCGCGGCGGGGTCGGGCAGGCGTGAGATCAGGTCGCCAGGGTCGGGGATCGGGACGCTGCGGACGGACAGCCGGTCCGGTGCGGTCACGGCGAGGTTCACGCAAGCCACTGTACGGCAGATTTGAACCCGTTCAAACAGCCGGGGCGGCCGTGTGCGGTGAGGCGTGCGCCACAGCCCGGCCCCGTGTATTCCCCGCGCCGCGCGCCTCATTCGGGGGTGACGCGCGCCTTCACGCGGGGCCGCGCCGGGCGCCGGTCAGCCGCCATGCCGCCGGCAGCAGCCCGGCGGCCAGCAGCACCTTCAGCGCGTCGCCCGCGAGGAACGGCGTCACCCCGAGTTCCAGTGCCCGCGCCGGCCCGACGTGCAGGGCGGCCATCAGGTACGGGACGCCCGCCGCATACATGATCACCGTTCCGGCCGTCATCGTGGCGACGGTGCGCGCCGGGCTGCGGTCGCCGCCGCGCTCGGCCATCCATCCCACCGCGGCCGCCGCGACCACGAACCCGATCACGTAGCCGAGGGACGGCGCGCCGGTGCCGGACGCCCCGTCCACGAACCAGGGCACGCCCGCCATACCGGCCAGCAGGTACACCACCATGCCGAGGGCCGCCCGGACCCGGCCGAGCGCGGCGCCCGCGAGCAGCACCGCGAACGTCTGCCCCGACACCGGGACCGGTGTGCCGGGCAGCGGCACCGCGATCTGCGCGGCGACGCCGACGAGGGCGGCCGCGCCCGCGACGAGCGCGGCGTCGCGGGCCAGGGATCCGGGCAGCAGGTCGCCCAGGACGACGGGACGCCGCCGGGCAGCGTGGACAGAAACCACTGGTCCTCCCAAGAAGCTGTTACCAGGCGAAACCTAGCGAACCGCTCACCGGGCTCCGATGCCGACGGCCACAGAATCCACCCGCGCCGCTTTGTGCCTCGCCGCTTCCGCCCCCCCGCCCGGCTGCAGAGCACTCGACGCGCACGCGACGGTCACCCGGAGACGGTCACCGGGAAACGGGCGGCCGGGAACGGGTCGCGCGCCAGGTAGACGACGTCGGGCTCGCCCCGGGGCACCGGCACCGGACGCGCCTCGACCCGCGCGAAACGCTCCCGCAGCAGCTCCTCGAAACGCGGGGCGGCGTTCGCGCTCCACACCGCCAGGACCCCCTGGCGCGTCAGCCGCTCCGCCAGCAGCTCCAGCCCCGCCGGGCCGTACAGGCGGGCGTTGCCCGGGGTGACCGTCCAGTCGGGCCCGTTGTCGATGTCCAGGCACAGCGCGTCGAAGGTGCCCGCGCGCGGGTCGGCGACGACGTCCAGCAGGTCGGCGCACTGGAGTGTGACGCGCGGGTCCTCCAGCGCGCCCCGCGACCACGGGCGCAGCAGCGTCCGGTGCCAGCCGACCACCGCGGGCTCGCGCTCGACGACCGTCACCGCCGCCACCTGCGGCAGCAGCAGCGCCTCCGCCAGCGAGAACCCCACGCCCAGGCCGCCGATCAGCAGCCGCGCCGGACCCCGCAGCCCCTCCGCCGCCGCCCGGACGAGCAGCCGCTCGGACTCGCCGTTGCGGGTGTCCATCAGGAACACCCCGTTGCCGATGATCTCCAGGTGCGCGCCCGCGCGGCGCAGCACCATCTCCCCGCCGACCCCCGCGGCCCGTTCGAGCACCACGGGTTCCCCCGCCGCCTCCGGCATCACGCCCATGCCCCGACCCTAGGGCCCGTGCCGGGCCGCTCGCGCCCGCGCCGACGCCCCCGAGGGCGATCACCCGCGAGGATCGGGCACGCGCGGCTGCCTTCGGTACCCGAGGAGGATCTGAGCTCCCGGAGGCTGTCGAGCGGCACCTCCTTCCGCGCCAGCGCCTTCCCGGCGGGGTGGTCCGCAGCGTCCTGCGCCGCGAGGCCGCCCCTGAAGCGCGCCGCGCGAACCGCCGTGACGGCCGTCCTTGGCGCGCCGTCCCGATCATGCCGCCCGGCTTCGGCCCGGGAACACTTCGGCCTTCGCAAATGTTGCGTTGTAAACATGTAATCATCGGGAGGTGCGATGATCCCCCATGACCCCGGCGAGCCCCTGGACGCCTATTCCGCCGCGGTGTCCGCCGTCGCCCGCGAGCTGACGCCCCGCGTGGCCGCGCTGCGCGTCCGCCACCGGCGGGGCGAGGGCGCCGGGTCCGCCGTCGCCTTCACCGGCGACGGGTTCCTGCTCACCAACGCCCACGTCGTCGGCGGCGCCGCAGGCGGGCAGGCCGCGTTCGCCGACGGCACCACCACCGCGTTCACCGTCATCGGCACCGACCCCCTGTCGGACCTGGCCGTCGTCCGGGCCGACGGCGACACCCCCGGCCCGGTCGCCCTCGGTGACAGCGACCGCCTGGTCGTCGGGCAGCTCGTCGTGGCCGTCGGCAACCCCCTCGGCCTCGCCGGGTCGGTCACCGCCGGGGTGGTGTCCGCCCTCGGACGGTCCCTGCCCACCCGCAGCGGCGGCGCCGTCCGCGTCATCGAGGACGTCATCCAGACCGACGCCGCCCTCAACCCCGGCAACTCCGGCGGCGCGCTGGCCGACGCCCGCGGCCGCGTCGTCGGCGTCAACACCGCCGTCGCCGGCATCGGCCTCGGCCTGGCCGTGCCCATCAACGCCACCACCCGCCGCATCATCGGCGCGCTCATCCGCGACGGCCGCGTCCGCCGCGCCTACCTCGGGCTGGCCGCCGCGCCCGTCCCGGTCCCCGCCGCCCTGCGCGCCCGCACCGGCCAGGACGGCGCCGTCCGCGTCGCCGAGGTCGTCCCCGCCAGCCCCGCCGACCGCGCCGGCCTGCGGCGCGGCGACCTGGTCCTGACCGCCGGTGGCGCCCCCGTCACCAGCGCCCAGGACCTGCAGCGGCTCATGTTCGCCGAGGCCATCGGACGGCCGCTGCCCATCACCGTCCTGCGCAACGGCGCCATGGTCGACGTCATCGCCGAACCCGACGAGCTGGACGCCGAACACGCCTGACCCGCCCGCCCCGGCGGCGGCCAGTGACCGGCCAAGGCGGGCCGCCGGAACGCCGCCCGGTATGGGCCGGGCGGACAGCTCGGTGTGCGGCCGTGCCCGCCGCGATCCCGCCGTCCCCGACTGCCGCGGCGCCGGCACCGACGGGGAGGTCGCCGAGCTGCGCGCCCGGCCACCCGCTCCACCGGCAGGTCCCTCTCCTCCAGCCCCGCCGCGCCACCACCTCGCCCAGTGGCGCGCCGTCCGTCGGCCGCGCCGCCCCGAACAGCTGGTGGACGACGCCAGCTCCAACGGCTGCGCGACCTGCCCACCGCCGCGCCCTGCCCTGCCGGGCCGGGTGCGGCGGCGACTACGACGGCCCCGGTCTCGTCTCCCGGCGCCACCGGCCTCGCCGTCCACCTTGTCGGTCCCCGCCCGTCCGCCGCACCCTTGATACGTAGGGAAAATCCTACGTATAGTGGCCGCATGACCATCACCCGCATGAGCCGCCTCTCCCTCCCCGTCTCCGACCAGGACCGCGCCAAGGACTTCTACGTCGGCGTCCTCGGCTTCGAGGTCCTCGGTGACAGTCCCGTCCCCTTCGCCGACGGCGCCCGCTGGCTGGAGGTCGGGCCCGCCGGCGGCGGCACCAGCGCCGTCCTGGTCACCTGGCTGGAGATGGAACCCGGCGCCCTCACCGGCCTGATGCTGGAGACCACCGACATCGACGCCGACCTGGCGCGCCTGCGCGGCGCCGGCGTCGATGTCCACGGCCCCGCCGACACCCCCTGGGGGCGGCAGGCCACCTTCGCCGACCCCGACGGCAACGGCATCGTCCTGGCCGAGGCCGCCGCCGGGGCCGCCTGAGCCGGGCACCGGTCCCGTGACCGCCACCGCCGACGCGCTGTTCTCCGCGCTGGCCAGCCCCGTCCGCCGCGAGTTGCTGCGCCTGCTGCTGGACGGGCCCCGCACCGCGGGCGCGCTCGCCGCCCACTTCGACATGGCCCGCCCCAGCGTCTCCGAGCACCTGCGGGTGCTGCGCGACGCCGGGCTCGTGGCCGAGACGCGCCGCGGACGCGAACGCCACTACCACCTGGAGGCCGCGCCCCTGATGGACCTGGCCGACTGGCTGCACCCCTACGAGCGGTTCTGGCGGCAGAAGACCGCCGCCCTGCGCCGCGTCCTGGACGAGGAGGACCCATGACCCGCGCCCCCGACGACCCCGGGGCGCCCCGATCCCGGAATGAGGGATCCGGCGCCGCGGACGACCTGCGCACCATCCGGGTGGAGGAGTTCCTGCCCCACCCCCCGGACCGCGTCTGGCGGGCCCTGACCGATCCCGAGCTGCTCGCCCGCTGGTTCATGCCCTGCGACTTCCGCCTGGAGATCGGCCACGCCTTCACCCTGACGACCACGCCCCGGCCCAACGTCGCCTTCGGCGGCGTCTGCCACTGCCGCGTCCTGGACTTCGAGACCGGGCGGATGCTCCGCTACAGCTGGACCGACCCCGGCGAGGACAACGCGCTGGACTCCACCGTCACCTGGAGGCTGGAACCCGAGGGCACCGGCACCCGCCTGTTCCTCGAGCACGACGGCTTCGACCCCGACAACCCCTACCAGGCCATGTCCCGGCGGATCATGGGCGGCGGCAACGGCTGGACGGCCGTGGTCGCCCGCCTCGCCACCGCCGTCGCCGCGGCCGCCGCCTGACCACCGCACGCCCCCACAAAAACCAGGCACGAGACCAGGCACGACCGGGCAAAGGCCCCGCACGCGGTGGGCGGCCGGGGGGCGTCCCGGGGACGCGCCCGTCCTGCGGCCGGTCACACCCGGTGTACCGCCACGCCCGCCGCCTCGATCTCCGCGACCGCGGCGGCGGGCGCGGAGGCGTCGGTGACCAGCACGTCCAGCGCCGTGACCGGGCACACATGGCCCAGGCCCGTCCGGCCCAGCTTGGCGCCGTCGCACACCGCCACGACCCGCTGCGCCGCGGCGAGCGCGGCCCGCTTGACCGGCACCTCCGCCAGGTCGTGCGCGGTCAGCCCGTGCCGCGCCGACAGCCCGCACACCCCGAGCACCGCGGTGTCCACCCGCAGCGCCCGCAGCGACGCCTCCGCCAGGTGCCCCGTCAGCGACAGCGTCCCCGGCGTCGTCCGGCCGCCGGGCACCAGCAGAGTCACCTCCGGCGCGGCGCTGAGCGCGTTCGCCGAGTGCAGGTCCAGCGGCACCACCGTCAGCCTGCGCGAGGCCAGGACCCGCGCCGCCTCCAGCGTCGTGGTCCCGCCGTCCAGCACCACCGACTCCCCGTCGGCCACCAGCGCGCCCACCCGCGCGGCGATCCTCCGCTTGGCCTCGGCCGCCTCCCGCAGCCGCAGCGCGAACGGCGTCGCCTCCCCCCGCAGCAGCAGGCTCACCGCCCCGCCCCGCACCCGCCGCAGCACCCCGTCCTCGGCGAGCCGGTCCATGTCCCGCCGGATCGTCATCTCCGAGCAGCCCGTCTCCGCCGCCAGGTCCGCGACCGTCACCCGCTCCGCCGACCGCAGCCGCTCCACGATCGCCAGCACCCGCTCCGCACCTTCCATATGTTCAATCTAACGTCATCCGTGTTAGAAAGGCGGCGGAGCGAACATCGGAGGGTCACATGAAGTGGGTCGTCATCGACTACGGCGAGGTCGTGTGCCGCAGGCCGCCCGACGAGTCCGCCGCGCGGCTGCCCGCGGCGCTCGGCGCCGAGCCCGGCCCATTCTGGGACGCCTACTGGAGCGGCCGCCGCGCCTACGACCTCGGCGCCGTCGACGCCGCCGGCTACTGGGGCGCGCTGTGCGGGGACCTCGGCCGCGTCGCTGGCACCGCCCTGCTGGACACCCTCGTCGAGCTGGACCTGGACATGTGGTCGCACCTGGACTCCGGCACCCTGGCGGTGCTGGAGGACCTGGCCGCCCGCCGCGTCCCGCTCGCGCTGCTGTCCAACGCGCCGCTGGAACTGGCCCGCGACATCGAGCGCCGCCCCTGGGCCGCGCTGTTCCGCCGCCGGTTCTTCAGTGCCGACCTGAGCATGGCCAAACCCGACCCCCGCATCTACCGGCACGTCAGCGACGCCCTGGACACCGACCCCGGCGACCTGGTGTTCGTCGACGACCGCCAGGAGAACATCGACGGGGCACGGGAGGCGGGGCTGCGCGCCCACCTGTTCACCGGCGCCGACCGCCTCCGTCAGGACCTGCGGCTGCCGGCCGGGTGACCCCCGCCGCCCCGCGGGCCGAGAAGCCGCCGAGGGCCCCGGCACCGGGGGACCTGCGCCAGGCCCTCACCGGCACGGGCAACGGATGATGATCATCCCTCCGGGTCACCGGTGGCATCGACGCCGTACGGCTCGCGCCGCCCGCCTTGCCTGCTACGCCTTGCCTGCTACGCCCCGCCCGCTGACGCCCCGCCGGGCGGCGCGAACGCGGCGGCGTGGTGGCGGGCGAAGTCGGCGACGTCGCGCGGGGGACGGCCGAGCAGCCCGGCGACCGTGCCGGTGGTGAGGTCCCCCCAGCCGCCGGCGTACGCCCGCGCGTACTCCTCCAGCATGTCCACGATCCACTCGGTGACGCCGAGCCCGAGCAGCGCGGCGCGCTTGACGTCGTCGCCGACCGCGCGGTAGGCGACCGGCCTGCCGAGCGCCGCGCCCAGCTCGGCGGCGGCCTCCCCGAACGTCAGCGAGCGCGGGCCGGTGAGGGTGTAGATCCGGCCGTGGTGGCGGTCCGGGGCGTCCAGGAGCACGCGGGCCGCGCAGTCGGCGACGTCGCGGACGTCGACCATGCCGATCCGCGCCGCGCCCATGTTCAGCGAGAACGTGCCCGTGGCGGCGATGTCGCCCGCCTCGCCCAGCAGGTTCTGCATGAACCAGTGCGGGCGCAGGATCGTCCAGCGCAGCCCGCACCGCTCGGTCTCGCGGTCGGCCAGCGCGTGCAGCCTGCCGCTGCGGTTCGGCGCGTCGTGCGCCGCGCCGACGGCCGACAGGCGCACGAGACGTTCCGCCCCGGCCCGCCGCGCGGCCCGCACGGCGCTCAGGGCGTACTCCGGGGCGCGCGGCCCGTTCGGGGTGAGCAGCCACACGTCCTGCACCCCCTCGAAGGCGGGCGGCAGGGACCGGGGGTCGCCGAGGTCGCCGACGACGACCTCGGCTCCCCGCTCGCGGGCGGCGGCGGCCGCGGACCCATCGCGCACGAGCGCGCGCAGCCCCACCCCCGTCCCTTCCAGCGCGCCCATCAGCGCGGTGGACACGGTCCCGGTGGCGCCGGTGATCAGAACGGTGCGCGGCATGGTCATTCTCCTTCGGGGGAGGCGGGGACACGGGCGGGACGACGGGCGAAGACGCGGGCGGGGCCCCGGGCGGGGAGGTGGGCGCGCAGGGCGCCGGGCGGCAGCTGCGCGGCGGCGATCGCGGCCAGCGCGAGCATGAAACCGGCCCCCTGCGGCGGCGTCAGGGACTCCCCGAGGAACAGCAGGCCCAGCAGCGCCGCGACCACGGGCGAGAGCAGGGGCAGGAACGACACCGCCACCACGGGCAGCCGGCCGATCCCGCGGAACCAGACCGGATAGGACAGCAGGGCGCCGACGGCCGACAGCCACGCGTAGCCGCCGGCCGCGCGCGCGTCCAGCGCCGGCGGGAGCCCCTCCAACGCCAGCGCGAACGGGACGAGCACCAGGCCGCCCGCGGTGAGCTGCCACCCGGCGATGGCCGCCGCGCCCGCGCCCTCCGGGCGGCCCCACCGCTTGGTCAGCACGATCCCGGCGGCCATCACGGCGGCCGCCGCGAGACCGGCCAGGACGCCCGGCGCGTCGAACGACGGCCCGCCGCGCAGGACGATCAACCCGACGCCCGCCACGCCCGCCAGGCCCCAGGCGAGCCGCCGCCGGGCGGGACGCTCGCCGAGCAGTGCGAACGCGAGACCGGCGACCAGCAGCGGCTGGACGGCGAACAGCGTCGCCGCGACCCCCCCGGGCAGCCGGTAGGCCGCCACGAACAGCAGCGCGAACAGCGCCCCGATGTTGAGGGTGCCGAGCAGCAGCGAGCGCCACAGCCACCGGCCGCGCGGCAGGCGGCGCGTGACGGCCAGCAGCACCAGCCCCGCCGGCAGCGCGCGGATCACGCCGGACACCAGCGGATGGCCGGGCGGGAGGAACTCGGTGGTCACCAGGTAGGTGGTGCCCCAGCTGACCGGCGCCGTCGCGGTCAGCGCCGTCGCGGCCAGGGCGCCCCCGACGGGACGCGGCGCCGGAACCGCCGGGGGAGCGGCCGGTGCGGGGGGAGACGCGGTACCCATCCTCACAACCTTTCAACATTGAAATGTTCAACGTTAAGGACCGTACGCCGGTGATAGCTTGGCGTCAAACAGTTCAACGCTGAGGAGTCCCCGTGGCACGCGACGCCGTCGACCTCGTCGTGGAGCAGTGGGCCCGCGCCCGCCCCGACCTCGACGCCTCCCCCATGGGGGTCCTCGGCCGCCTCTCCCGGCTGGCCCAGATCGTCGACCGCGAGCTCCAGGCGGCCTTCGCGGAGTTCGGGCTCAACCGGGGCGAGTTCGACGTCCTGGCCACCCTCCGGCGCGCCGGGCCGCGCGACGGCATGACCGCGGGCGGCCTGGCCCGGCACTCCATGGTGACCTCCGGTGCCGTCACCAACCGGCTCGACCGGCTCGTCGCCAAGGGCTACGTCACGCGCGAGGTCGACCCCGCCAACCGGCGCAGCGTCGTGGTCGCCCTCACCCCCGCCGGCCGCGAGCTCATCGACCGCGCCGTCGCCGCCCACCTCGACAACGAGCGGCGCATCCTCGCCGGGCTCGACCGCCACGGCCAGGACGGCCTCGCCGCGACCCTGCGCACCCTGCTCCTCAGCCTCGGCGACAAGGCCGACGACGCCGACGGGCCCGCCGAAGCGGCTGAGGCGGGGCAGGCGGGAGAGCAGGGCGGCGGAGGGACGGCCGCCAGGCGCTGAGCCCCCCGCGCCCCCTCGCTCCCGGCCTCCCGCCTCCGCGCGGCCGCGCCGCCGGGCCGCGGCGCACCCGCAGGCCCATGCCCGAGGGCCACAGATCCAGCGAAGCGGACCCTCGACGGCTACCTGCCGGGGGGGAGCGGAACCTGCGCTTCCAGGCCGAGCTGTACGGGGTGCCGCGGCCGGCCGCGTCCGGCCGCGGCGACCGCGACCACCCGGCTCCTGACCTTCGCCGTTGCTAAACGGGACATCGTCCCGTATCGTCGGATCCACAAACGGGACAAGGTCCCGTTTATTTCGGACGAGGGGGCGGCGCCGGGCGCGCGTGCCGGGCGCGCACCGCCTGCGATCGCCCGGCTCGTCCACCCGCTGCCAGTTCCGCAAGCCCGCCGCATTGGAGGAACACGCTCATGCAGTACCGCACCTTGGGCCGCACCGGTGTGCAGGTCGGCTCCCTCGCGCTCGGCGCGATGAACTTCGGCGGCATCGGCCGCACCACCCAGGACGAGGCCACCGCCCTCGTCGACGCCGCGCTGGAAGGCGGGATCAACCTCATCGACACCGCCGACATGTACGGGCGCGGCGAGTCCGAGGAGATGGTCGGCAAGGCCATCGCCGGACGCCGCGACGACATCGTGCTGGCCACCAAGGCGGGCATGCCGATGGGCGAGGACCGCAACCACCGGGGCGGCTCGCGCCGCTGGCTGGTCACCGCGCTGGAGGACAGCCTGCGCCGCCTCGGCGTCGACCACGTCGACCTCTACCAGATCCACCGGTGGGACCCCGGCGCCGGCGACGAGGAGACGCTGTCGGCACTGACCGACCTGCGCCGCGCGGGCAAGATCCGCTACTTCGGCTCCTCGACCTTCCCCGCCTACCGCCTCGTGCAGGCGCGGTGGGCCGCCCGCGAGCACCACCTGGGCGCCTATGCCACCGAGCAGCCCAGCTACTCGATCCTGCAGCGCGGCGTCGAGGCGCACGTCCTGCCCGTCGCGGGGCAGTACGGGCTGGGCGTGCTGGCGTGGAGCCCGCTGGCCTCCGGGTGGCTGTCGGGCGCGGTCCGCGCGGGCCGGGAGATCGCCACCCACCGGTCGGCGTTCATGCCCGAGCGCTTCGACCCCGCCGTCCCCGCCAACCGGGCACGGCTCGACGCCGTCGAGCGGCTGGCCGCGGTCGCCGACGCGGCCGGCCTGACCATGATTCAGCTCGCGCTCGGGTTCGTGACCGCGCACCCCGCCGTGACCTGCGCGATCATCGGCCCGCGCACGCCGGAGCACCTGCGCTCGCAGCTCGCCGCCGCCGGCACCGTGCTGCCCGCCGACGTCCTCGACGCGATCGACGCGATCGTCGCCCCCGGCACCGACCTCGCCCCGCACGAGAAGCACGACACCCCGCCCTCGCTGCTCGACCCGGCACTGCGCCGCCGCTGACCGCGGCCACCGGCGTCCGCGCGGGGCGACCCGGGGGCCACGGCGATCCGGGCCCCGCCCCCGGCGGACCGGGTCATGCGTCCGAGGACCGCGGGGCCCTGCTCTGGGCCGGGCGCCGCGCCCCCGCCCGGGCGGCGCCGGGCCCGGCTCAGAGCAGGGTCAGCTGCCGGGGGCCCGGCGGGGAAGCAGGCGGGGGAGCAGGCGGCGCGGCGTCCCGGTGCTGCGGGCCCGCGATGCCGTACCGGGCGGCCAGGTCACGGACCTGCGCGGCGATCCCGTCCTGGTACTCCCGCGGCGCGTAGGCGCCGCCGCGGTACAGCCGCGCGTAGGGGACGACCAGGTCGGGGCGGTGCCGGCGCAGCCACGCCTGGAACCACTCCCGCGCGCCGGGCCGCAGGTGCAGCGGGATCGGCGTCACCGACGTCGCGCCCGCCGCGGCGATCCGCCGCACCGCGTCCTCCAGCTGCGCGGGCGAGTCGGCCAGGTAGGGCAGGACGGGTCCCATGAGCACGCCGCAGCCGACGCCCGCGCCGTTGAGCGCCGCGCACACCTCCAGCCGCCGCCGCGGGGACGGTGTGCCCGGCTCCACCAGCCGCCACAGCGACTCGTCGGCGAACCCGACCGACACCGCCGCGCTCACCCTCGTCCGCCCGGCCGCCTGGCGCAGCAGCGGCAGGTCCCGCAGGATCAGCGACCCCTTCGTCAGGATCGAGAACGGGTTGGCGGCGTCGCGCAGCGCCGCCAGGATGCCCGGCATCAGCCGGTAGCGGCCCTCGGCCCGCTGGTAGCAGTCGACGTTGGTGCCCATCGCGATCGGCGCGCCCCGCCACCGGGGCGCCGCCAGCTCCGCCCGCACCCGCTCGGCGGCGTTGACCTTCACCACGATCCGCGAGTCGAAGTCGGCCCCGGCGTCCAGGTCCAGGTACTCGTGGGTCTTGCGCGCGAAGCAGTACACGCACGCGTGCGAGCAGCCCCGGTAAGGGTTGATCGTCCACTCGAACGGCACGCGGGAGGCGGCCGGCACCCGGTTGATGACCGTCCGGGCCCGCACCTCGTAGAAGGTCATGCCGCGGAACCCGGGCGTGTCGAACGTGCGTGCCACCGACCGCCGCTCGATCAATGGCAGCCCCGGCGCGGCCGCGTCCTCCGCCAGCCGCAGATGATCCCAGCGCACACCGCCTCCATCGAACACGTGATCGGCCTGACCTCGACTGACAGTATGGAACACATGTTCGAACGATGCAACGACGGCGGCGCCCCGGGATCGCCGTTCCGTGCGTGGCATCGCAACGGGTACGTAACAATGACTCGCTATGGCATGGCGAGTGAGGACGCGGATCAGGGTCACGGCGGCGGCGATGACCGCCACGCTGTCGGCGGGCGCGCTGGCCGGCTGCGGCGTGGCCGCGCTCGGCGGCACCGACGACGACCGCGCCGGGCGCGCGCCCGTCCCCGCGGGCGCGCGCGCGGAGTGCCCGGGCACGCCCGCCCCCCGCGACTCCAAGGCCCGGCAGGTGCGCGGCATGTGGATCGCCACCGTCGCCGGGATCGACTGGCCCAAGGACACCGCCCATCCCGCCGAGCGGCAGCGGGCCGAGTTCGTCAAGCTGCTCGACACCGCCAAGGCGATGAACATGAACGCGGTGTTCGTGCAGATCCGCCCCAACTCCGACGCGTTCTACCCCTCCCCGTACGAGCCGTGGTCGCAGTGGATCACCGGCACGCAGGGCAAGGACCCCGGCTACGACGTCCTGGCGTTCATGCTGAAGGAGGCGCACGAGCGCAACCTGGAGTTCCACGCCTGGTTCAACCCCTACCGCGTCAGCCGGCAGGGCGACCTGGACAAGCTCGCCCCCAACAGCCCCGCCCGCCAGCATCCCGACTGGGTCCGCAAGTACGGCAAGGGCCTGTGGTACGACCCGGGCCTGCCGCAGGTGCGGGACCTGACCACCCGCGCGGTGCTGGACGTCGTCCGCAAGTACGACATCGACGCCGTCCACTTCGACGACTACTTCTACCCCTACCCCGAGGACGGCGACTTCCCCGACGCCGCCACCTACAAGACCCACGGCGGCGGCCTGGGCAAGGCCGACTGGCGTCGCCGCAACGTCGACACCCTCGTGGAGTCGCTGTCGGACCAGATCCACCGCACCAAGCCGTGGGTGCGGTTCGGCATCAGCCCCTTCGGGGTGTGGCGCAACAAGAGCACCGACCCCGCCGGGTCGGCGACCCGCGCGCTGCAGAGCTACGACGACATCTACGCCGACACCCGCACCTGGATCCGCGAGGGCTGGCTCGACTACGTCACCCCGCAGCTGTACTGGCCGATCGGCGACGAGCGCGCCGACTACGCCACCCTCGCCGAGTGGTGGTCCCGGCAGGTCGAGGGCACCGGCGTGCAGCTGACCATCGGGCAGGCCGCCTACCGCGTCGGCCAGGACGACACCTGGAAGAAGCCCGCCGAGCTGTCGCGCCATCTCACCCTGAACGCCCGGCACCCCCAGGTGCGCGGCGACGTGTTCTTCAGCGCCACCGACATCGTCTCCGACCGGCGCGGGTTCGCCGACCGGCTGCGCCGCGACCACTACGCCGCCCCCGCGATCCCCCCGCCCGCCCGCGACGGCGCGGGCAAGGCGCCGCCGCCCGTCCAGGACGTCGCCGCGGGCGCCGACGGCGGTGGCGTGCGGGTGCGCTGGCGGCCCTCGGAGGGCGCGGCGTCCTACGCGGTGTACCGGGTGGGCGGCCGGCGGCCCGGCTGCGCCCCCGTCGACCCGTCCGCACTCGTGGCCGACGTCCGCGGCGGCGCCATCATCGACCCCTCCGCCAAGCCCGGCCGCACCTACACCTACTACGTCACCGCCCTCGACCGCCTCCACCACGAGAGCGCCCCGGCACGTGGCGCAACGGTTACCGCCACCGGGGGATAATGATCTTGCTCCGCGGGCAGGAACCAGACACCTGAACGCCCCCCGGAGGTACGAGCATGGCGCTGTCGATGGAGGAGCAGCGGATCCTCATGCAGATCGAGGTCCGCCTGAGCGAGGACGATCCGCGGCTGGCCCATCGCCTCTCCAGGCTCGGCGAGGACCGCACCGGACACCGCGTCCGCGTGGTCGCCGTCGTCGTGGTCACCGCGATCGTCGTCCTGGCCGCCGTCGGCGGCGCGGTCGCCGCCGCGATGTCCTAGCGGGACCCCCGCGCACCGGCACGCCCGCCGCGCCCCGGACGCGCCCGGTGAACGCCGAGGCCCCGGCGAGATCAGATCTCGCCGGGGCCTCGACGCTGAGGCCGGTGTGGTGGTCGCCTCACGGCGAAAGGCACAACGGAGCTCCAGCCCGGACGGACCGGCGGTATTCCCCGAAGGCGTTGTGTAGAGCCCGGGGGACACATGCCACACCGACGCCCCCCAGCCTAGCGGCAACCGCGCCGTGCTCCCTCCACCGGTCCCCGTGTGTCACGATCACCTCACCTGAGAGTGAGGCCCACCTTGACCCGTGCACCGACCCGGTGGGCGGTGCGTCCTCTTATCTAGACCGACGCGGGAAAAGAAGGGAACTGCCCTGGATCGACCGTGGGCGGTGCGCGGAGGCGCCGCCGCGGCCGGGTGCGACCACCCTGTCCGCCGCCGACACGGGGAACTGCCGGCGCGGCCAGATCTGCGGGCATCGCCCCATGCCGCGTCGTCTGCGGGGAAGAAGCCTGTTGAGGGCCGCTGACCTGCGGAAACCACCAGAGGTGAGGAGACGGGGCATTGGGAACGAAGGAACTCGGCATCGACGGGTCCATCGAAGGGTCCATCGACGAGATCGACGAGATCGACGAGATCGACAGAGAAGGCCACCACCGCGCGGTGTGGGAACTGGCCGCGGAGACCCGCGCGGCCTCACGCGCGCGGGCCCTCACGGACCGGACGCTGCGGGCGTGGCGGGTGAGCCACCCCGCCGACATCGACGACATCGTGCTCATGGTCGACGAGCTGGTCACCAACGCGGTCGTCCACGGTACCGGCCCCGTCCGGCTCACATTGCGCCTGGACGGGCGGCGGATCGCCGGAGAGGTCGGCGACGGCAACCCCATGGCGCCCCCCGCGCCCGGAACCCCGCCGCACGTGCTGGACTGGGCCGAGGCCGGGCGCGGCCTGCTGCTGGTCGCCGCGCTCGCCACCGAGTTCGGCGCCCGCCCCGACGGCGCCGGCAAGACCGTGTGGTTCACCCGCCTCCTGGACCCCCTCGACAGCCGCCCCCTCACCGTCGGCGCCCCCGGGAACTGACCCCCGTACCCTGGCCCCCCTCCAGGACCCCCCACCGACGCGCCGAGGCCGCACCAGCCGCGGCGGAGCTCCCAGCCCGATCCGCCGCGTTCCCCCAAGCCCTCCGAGGGCCTCAGGCGCCACCCCACGCCGACGGGCCCATCTCAGGGCGGCGCGTCCTCCGCGCGTGACCCCGCGTCGAAGCCCACGTGCAGCGCGCGCCGGCCCGCGCGTTCCAGCCTGCTGTGGCGAACAGCGCACCTCTGTGCCGCATGCCCCACGGCGGGTGTCAGCACCGCACGTCAGCACCGCACGCCGGATGCAAGGGTCGGACGGCGGGCGGCAGATGGCGCAGGCCGGGCTCCGCCCGCCGGACGGCGCTCGCCGGACGCGGGTGCCGGACGGCGCTCGGTCACGCCTGCAGAGGGCAGCGGTCGACGAGCCACACGCCCTCGTCGTCCACCGACGGCGGCCACATGCCCTCGGCGGGCGGCTCGTCGGCGAGCCGGTCCAGATGCCACTCGATGTGCGCCAGCGGGCCGCGCCACCCCGCCAGCAGGTCCGCCAGCGGCCGCGGCGCGCCCGGCGGGCCGAACGGACGCGGGTCGGGCAGCTCCTGCTCCCACAGCGCGTCGTCGCAGTCGGCCACCCAGTGCGCCGCCGCCTCCAGCACCGCCTGCAGGTCGCGGGCCAGGTCGCCGAGCGAGCGCAGCGCCATCGCGTCCTGGATCATCCGCTCCCGCTCGCTGTAGGGAAGGTCGCGGTCGAACTCCGGCGGGAACGGCGGGCGGCGGCCCTCCAGCACCGGCTCCTCGTCGGTCGCCGCGGCCCGCACCGCCGCCAGCTGCCACCGCGTCCACTCCGCCAGATGCCCGAGGACGCCGCGCAGCGCCGCCGCGCCCTCCCCGCCCTCGCGCACCTCCGCGGCCGCCTCCCGCAGCCGGGACCGCACCGACGCCAGCCGGTCCAGCGTCCACGCCCGCGCACGCGCCGCGCCCGCCGGGCCCCGCGGCCCCGGCTCGGCCGGAGGACGCGGCATCGGCACCCGCAGCGCCGCCAGCAGGTCGTCCAGATCTCGGACCTCCGCGCCCCGCCCCGACAGGAACGCCGCCCCGACCCGGTCCAGCCGGAACATCCGCGGCCCCTCGCGCATCCGGCACCAGCCCACCAGGTACTCCCCGTACGGGGCGACGACCAGGCCGTGCGCCTCGACGTCACGGAAACTGCGCACGCCGCTCTGGTCGGTGTAGGCCAGCCGCACGATCCGCCGGGTGCGCACCGCCTCGGCCAGCGTGTCGTGCACCGGGCCCATCAGCGAGGCGACCTCGCCCAGCGCGGGCGGCGCGGGCACCCGCGGCAGCGCGTACCCGCCCTCGCCCGCCTCGGCGGGCAGCCCCCCGTGCGTGAGCAGCTCCAGATCGCGCCGCACGGTCCGCTCGCTCACCCCCAGCCGCTCGCCGAGCACCGACGGCTGCACCGGCGCGGGCGAGGCCGCGCGCAGCTCGGCGACGAGCGCCAGTAACCGGTCCACGCGATCCACACCACCATCGTGACCCGCGCCGCCGACATTATGCGGTGGCGCGAAGGTCTCAAACCCCTGCGGGCACGGCGCAGCACGCACTTCACCGCAGCACGCACTTCACCGCGCGGCGGCACAGCGCGGCGGCGGCGTGCGGCGCGGTCACCTGCCCGACAACTCCGCCGCGAGGCCCTCGAAGTCGGCCGCGGTGAGCGACAGGGCGCTGCCGATCGCCTGCGTCGCCTCCGCACTGCCCAGATGACGGGTCACGGCCCGGTCCAGGTAGGACTCCACGAGCCGCGCGCCGGTCAGCCGGCCGCGGCTGCGCAGCGCCCCCACCTCGCGGTTCACCACCACCCACGCGTCCGGCCCCAGCCGCAGCGACCGCTCCTCGGCCAGCACCCCCAGCAGCGCCGCGCGCGCGGCCGGGTCGGCCAGATCGGGCAGCCGCACCGCGCGCAGGTCGGTGACCAGCTCCGGCGACACCGCCGACAGCTCGCCCACCCGGTCCGGCTCGCACGTCGCCAGCAGCGCGGTGTCGTTGACGCCCTCCAGCCGCGCCCGGTACAGCACCGACGCATACGCCGGGCCCTGCGTCTCGTCCAGGATCAGCCCGTCCAGGCCGTCCAGCAGCAGGACGTGCCCGGCGTGCTCGTCCAGCGCGGCGCGCAGCCCCTCCGGGCCGTCCTCGCGCAGGTCCTCGGCGTGGACGCCGTGGACCTCCCCGCTGGAGGCATCCACCTCCGCCAGCGCGCGCGCCACCATCCGCGCCAGCCGGCGCTGCCCGCTGGAGGGCGCGCCGATCAGCAGCAGCGCCGGCGCCGACGCGCTGGACACCTCCTGCCCGCGCAGCCGCCTGGCCCACTTGCCGCGGCGCCGCACCTCCGTCACCACCCGGCCGATGTCGTCGGCGCCGCACAGGAACCGGATCCCGTACGCCTCGGCGACCTGCGCGCCCGGCTCGGGGACCCGCGCGGGCGGCGCCGGGGGCACCGGGCCGGGCACCGGCGCGGGCGGCACCGGCAGATCCGGCTGCGGCACCGGAGCCGCCGCGGGGCCGGGTGCGGGCGCGGGGTCGGCGGCCGGCCACGCCGGGCCCGGGTCGAGCTGGGTCTTGAACGCGTCGGTGTCCAGCTGCGTCGCCGGCTCCACCGGCCACACCGGGTCGGCCGCCGCGGCCGGGCCCTCCTCCACCACGGCCGTCGGCGGCGCCACCGGGACCGGGGGAGGAGGGGGAGGGGGAGGGGGAGGGGGCGGTTCGGCCGGCGCGGGAGCCTGCGGCCGCTGTGCCGCGGCGGGCGGCTCGGCGCGGGCCTGGAACGGGTCGCCCGGGGGCGCCGGGACCGGGACCGGCGGAGGGACGGGTGAGGGCACGGGCGGCGGGACCGGTGCCGGCACAGGCGGCATGGGCGGCGCGGACGCGACCGGCGGGACGGGCGGGACGGGCGGCGCCGCCGGGGGCTCCACCGGCGCGACCGCGGGCGGCGGGCCCGGCGGCCGCTGCTGCGGGTCGGGCACCGGCGCGACCGGCTGGTCGCCGGTGGCGCGCTCGGCCGCCATGTGCGCGCGCGCCGCCTTGATGATGTCCCAGGCCGACAGCTCGTCGGTGGACGGCGGGGAGTGCATCGCCGGGGACGTCAGCTCCGCCGCGACCGCCTGCGGCACCGCGAAGCCCGTCGACGGCGGCGGGACCTGCGCCAGCCGGCACCAGGTCAGCCCGAGGGTGTAGGTGGTGGCCAGCAGCGCGGCGAGCGCGTCGGGGTCGTCGCTGCGCAGCGCCTCGGGCAGCCGCCCGTCACGCGGCCACAGCGAACGCAGCGGGTTCGCCGGATCCGACAGCACCGCCTGCAGCGTCCGGGCGCTGTCTGGGTCCAGCCAGCGCTGCAGCGCCGCCAGCGCGTTCGGCGCGGCCTGCAGGTCGGCGGCCAGCACCGCGATCCCGGCGCGCCGCACCTCGTCGTGGCCGCGGCCCGCGGCCGCCGGCCGCCGCGGGCCCGTCAGCCCCGCGACGATCTGCTGCAGGTCGTACAGGGCCAGCCGCAGGTACTCACCGGGCGCGGTGTCGCGCACCATCGGCGTCGCGTGCTCGGCGGGGCAGCGGCGCCGCCATTCCTGCAGGATCGCCTCGGGCCCGTACCGGACGGTGGCCAGGTCCTGGTTGACCAGCCGCAGCGACGCCGCCGTCACCGCGGCGAGCGCGTCGGCGCCCGGCCGGAACCGCGGGTCGGCCTGCAGGCCCGCCGCCACCTCGTACATCACCCGCGCGATGTGCGCGGCGCCGCCGCCGTCGCCCGCGCCGAGCCGGTGGACGTAGTACCCGGCGAGCGTGCCGAAGTCGGGCGGCATCATCCAGTGCAGCTGCTCGGCCGAGGTCGTCAGGAACGGGATGAACGACTCGATCAGCGGGTGCTCGGTCAGCACCACCGGCGACCCCGCGCACCACAGCAGCGCGCCCCAGGCCGCGGCGACGGTGCTGGGCGTGCCCGGCTGGAACATCGGGTCGCGCTGGGCGAACTGCGCCGGGTTCACCGCGAGCGCGGTGGTGAGCGCCTGGGAGATCCGCGCGACCACGGCGGTGTCGGGGACGGCACCGAGGAACCCCAGCGGCGCGACCCGCCCGGCCGATAGGTCCGGCCCGGTGGGGAACAGCTGCGGCGGCACCGGCGGCGTGCCCGCGCCGCGCGGCGCGGGCACCGCGACCCGCCGGTCCTCGGCGTCCGCCGGGGGCGGGCAGGGATGCCAGCTGCCGTCCAGCCCGCACCGGTACCAGCGGCCCCACGCGCCGTACAGCCACCATTCCCCGGCGCCCCACAGCATCCGCGCGGCGATCTGCCCGGCGCGTTCCTGCGGCGGCGCGGTCTGCCACCACGGCGAGGCCACCAGCTCCCGCACGTTGCCCTCGACCGCCGCGAACAGGTCCCCGCTCGGCCCGCCTCCGGTTCCACCGGGTCCCGCCCCGGCCGCCTGCCAGCTCACCCGGCGAATAGTAGTCCTTGCGGACGGTATGCCCGGCCCCGCCCGGTGTTCCCGGGACGGCCGGGCCCGGCCGCACCCCTCGTCCCGTAAGGAGCGTTATGGCACGATGCTCATGATAAGGCGAAGGCCGGGCTGCGGAGGGGTGCGCGGGTGGCGGCGGACGGTGCGGCGCGGGCGCGCGCCGGGGGCGTGGGCCTGGTGCTGGTGTCCTCGGTGTGCTTCGGGGCCTCGGGGCCGTTCGGCAAGGCCCTCATCGAAGCGGGGCTCGCGCCGCTGCAGGCGGTGTGGCTGCGGATCGCGGTGGCGGCGGCCGTGCTGGTCCCGGCGGTGGCGCTGCTGCGCGGGCGGACCGCCGCGCGGGGCCTGCGCCCGCATCTCGGCCGGCTGGCGCTCAACGGGCTCACCGGCGTCGCCGGCTGCCAGGCGTGCTACTACGTCGCCGCGTCACGGCTGCCGGTCGGCGTCGCGATCCTGCTGGAGTTCAGCGGCCCGGTGCTGGTGCTGGCGTGGCTGCGGTTCGCGCGCCGTGCCCCCGTCCGCCGCACCGCCGTCGCGGGGGTGGCGGTCGCGATGACGGGCCTGGCGCTGGTCGTCCAGGTGTGGGCGGGCCTGGACCTCGACCCGGTCGGCCTCGCCGCCGGATGCGGCGCCGCCGCCTGCCAGGCGTGCTACTTCCTGTTCGTCGACGGCCTCGCCGGCCGGGTCGACCCCCTGGTCGTCACCGCGTCCGGACTGGCCGTCGCCACCGCCGCGCTGACCGTGCCCGCGGCGCCCTGGGCGCTGCCGTGGGAGGTGCTGCCCGCCTCGGTGCCCGTCGGCGGCCACGCCGCGCCCGGCTGGACGCTCCTCGCCTCGATCGCGCTGGTCAGCACCGTCCTGGCCTACCTCACCGGCGTCGCGGGCCTGCAGCGGCTGCCCGCGCAGGTCGGCGGGGCGATCTGCTACACCGAGGCCGTCGCCGCCACCCTCATCGCCTGGGCCGTCCTCGGCGAGCGCCTCACCCCGCTCCAGATGACGGGCGGCGCCATCGTGCTGACCGGCGCCTACATCGCCCAGCGCGCCGCGGGCGGGCGCCCGCCCGCGCATGCCGCCCACCGCGGCGCGCCCGACGAGGCGCCCGGGACCGCGGCCCCCGCACCCGGCCGCCGACCCCGGGCCCCAAGCCCCGAGGACACCAGGACCCCGGGCCCTGCGTCCCGGCGGATCAGGCGTTCTCCCTGCGGAACCGCCGAGCGCCGAGCGTCACCGACACCACCAGCAGCACCACCGTGACCAGCGCCCCCTCGGCGGCCGCCGCGCCGGCGTAGTCGCCGCGGAACGCTGCGCGCGCCGCGTCCACCACGTACCGCAACGGCGTGCACCGCGACACCGCGTCCAGCCAGCCGGGCGCCAGGCCCATCGGCAGCAGCACCCCCGACAGCAGCATCAGCGGCAGCGTCAGCGCCGACAGCAGCGGCGCGAACGCGTCCTCGCTGCGCGTCCGCAGCGCCAGCACGTACGACAGCGAGGCGATGCTCACCGACAGCGCCACCACGAACGCCAGGCCCGCGGCCACCCCCCACACCGGGGCGCGCAGCCCCAGCGCGAATCCCGCCGCCAGCAGCATCACCGCCTGGACGGCCAGCACCAGCGCGTCGCGCAGCACCCGGCCGAGCAGCAGCGCCGTCCGGCTCACCGGCGTGACCCGCAGCCGCTCCACCACGCCCGAGCGCAGGTCGGCGATCAGCCCGAACCCCACGAACCCGGCGCCGAACAGCGCGAGCTGGACCAGCACGCCGGGCACGAACACCTGCCAGGCGCCCCCGCCGAACCCGCGCACCCCCGCCAGCCCCGACAGCAGCGGCCCGAACAGCAGCAGGTACAGCAGCGGCTGCAGCACGCCGAACACGACGGCGACCCTGCTGCGAAGGGTCTGCCGCAGGCACCGCAGGAAGATCAGGCGGGTGTCGCGAACGACACGGGGAGGGGACGTCACATCGCTCCAGAAGGGCATCGCGCTACTCCAGGCAGTCCGGGATCGAGGGAAGGGCTGAGGGGTCTGAGGGGGCTGAGGGGTTCAGGCCGCGTCCCGCAGCGGGCGGCCGGTGACGGTGAGGAAGACGTCGTCGAGCGTGGGACGCGCCAGGCTCAGCGAGGACGGCTCCACCCCCGCCGCGTCCAGCGCGCGGACCAGGCCCGCCAGCTCCCGCCCGCCGTCGGCGACCGACAGCCGCACGACCCGCCCGGCGACCACGGCCTCCCGGACCGCAGGGCACCCCGACAGCGCGGCCCGCGCCCGCGCGGCCGCCGCCGCGTCGGCCACCTCCAGGACGACCACGTCCCCCGAGACGCGGCGCTTGAGGTCGGCGGGCGTGCCCTCGGCGACGATCCGGCCCCGGTCGATGATCAGCAGCCGGTCGCACAGCGCGTCGGCCTCGTCCAGGTAGTGCGTGGTAAGGAAGACGGTGGTGCCGTCCTCGCCGCGCATCGCGCGGATGTGCTCCCACAGGTCGCCGCGGCTCTGCGGGTCCAGGCCGGTGGTCGGCTCGTCCAGGAACAGCAGCGGCGGCCGGTGGAGGAGCCCGAGCGCGATGTCCAGGCGCCGCCGCTGGCCGCCCGACAGCGACCCCGCCGGGAGCGCTCCCAGCCCCTCCAGGTCCAGCCGCGCGCACAGCGCGGCGATGCGCCGCGCCCGGCCGGGCACCCCATGCAGGCGGGCCTGCAGATCCAGTTCCTCGCCGACGGGCACGAGCGGGTCGGTGCCGCCGCCCTGCGCGACGTACCCGATGGCGCGGCGCACGCCCGCCGGGTCGGCGCGCAGGTCGTGCCCGGCGACGGTGGCGGCGCCCGCGGTCGGCGCCAGCAGCGTCGTCAGCATCCGCAGGGTGGTGCTCTTGCCCGCGCCGTTGGGGCCGAGGAACCCGACGATCTCACCGGGCCCCACGGCCATGTCGACGCCGCGCACGGCCTCGACCGCTCCGCGCTTGGTGGTGAAGGTGCGGGCCAGCCCGCGTGCATCGATCACGGTGACCTCCGGTGACGAGGGGGACGACGTTCACTAGAGTAACCACAAATTTTAAGTCACTCCAAATTTTAAGCCGGTCTATCGCCGGTAAGATCTCCGGCATGGCAGACGGGACCGCCCCCCGGCCCGGCGAGGGCCTGGGGCTGCGCGAGCGCAAGAAGCGCGAGACGCGCCGGCGCATCTCCGACATCGCCACCGGCCTGTTCCTCACGCGCGGGTTCGACAACGTCACCATCGCCGACGTCGCCCGCACCGCCGACGTCTCGGTCAACACCGTCTTCAACTACTTCAGGACCAAGGAGGACCTGTTCTTCGACCGGCAGGGCGAGCACATCGAGCAGGCCGCCCGCCAGTTCCGCGACCGCCGCCCCGGCGAGAGCGTCGTCGCGCTGTTCCGCCGCCGGTTCTTCGAGGGCCTGGACGCCCGCGCCTACCACACCGCCTTCCACGAGGGCTCGGAGACCTGGACCCGCACCGTCCACGACAGCCCCGCGCTCATGGCCCGCCAGCGCGAGATCGGCCGGCAGGCCCAGGAGCACCTCGCAGCGCTGCTCGCCGAGGAGACCGGCGCCCACCCCGACGACATCGCCCCGCACGCCGCCGCCGCCATGATCTTCGCCGCGCAGGGCGCCCTCATCGACCGGATCGCCGCCCGCAAACGCGCGGGGGAGACCCTGGAGGAGATGCGCGAGGGGGTCTACGCCGACGCCGCGCACGTCTTCGACCTGCTCGAACACGGCCTCGGCGACTACGCCGCCGCCCCGCCCGCGCACCCGCCCGGCGGCCGGACCACCGGAAAATGAGTGTCGGGGCACTCCCGGCGATTCCTACACTCCATGATTGCGGAGGCGAACAATCATGGACACCCCCACGCTCCTTGCCCACCTGGAGACCCACGACACCCCCCTCACCCTGCCACGGGGCGGCACCCTGCGCTGGGACGACGCGGACCTGCACCGCGCCGCCCACACCGACGACCCCGAGGGCTACGCGCTGCTCGGCCTGGCCCCGGGCGTGCGGCCCTGGCAGCGCGCCCGCGTGCTGCTGCAGGTGCTCAACGCCTCCCAGGCCGGCCTGGACCAGGCGACCCGCGCCGTCCTGCACCGCACCGCCCGCGTCCTGACCCTCGGCCTGCCGCCCGCGCACGTCATCACCGTCCTGCTCGGGCTGCGGCGCCTGCGCGCCAACCACAAGCACACCACCCGCATCGCGCTGCGGTTCGTCCTGGAGCACCCCGGCGCCGACGCGCTCATCGCCGCGCGCCGCCCCGCGCTGGTCGACTGCTTCGAGCACGCGCTCGGCACCGCCACCGCACGCGGCTGCGCCCGGCGCATCGCCGACGGCGACACCGCCTCGGACTACCTGCAGCGGCGGCTGCTGCGCTTCCTCACCCGCCCGCACGCCGCGCCCGCCCGCATCCGCGCGCTCTACGACGCCGGGACGGGCGGAGCCGCCGCGCCGCCCGGGCCCGCGCTCGCCCTGGACACCGCCCGCGACCGCCCGCCCACCGTCACCGCCACCAACCGCGGCGACATCGCCGCGACCCTCGTCCACCTGTACCGGGGCGGGCCGTCGGAGTCGCTGTACGAGGCGCTCGGCCGGTACGTCGACGCCGCCGCCGCCGCGTTCCCCCGCTTCGACGGCACGGTCGCCCTGGTCCTGGACGCCTCGGCGTCCATGCGCGGCTACGGCACCCGCGAATGGGCGGTGCTGTCGCAGGCCGCCGCGCTGCGCATGGTGCTGTCGCAGGTGTGCGCCCGGCTGGAGGTCGTCGAGGTCGGCGGGGACGAGCGCGCCCCGCGCGGCGCCACCGACCTGGCCATGGGCGTCCTGGACGCGCTCGGCACCGGGCCCGACCTCGTCGCCGTCGTCACCGACGGCTACGAGAACCTGTTCCCCGGCGACCTCGCCCGCGTCGCCGCCACGCTGCCCCGCGCCGGCGTCACCACCCCCGTGGTGCTGTGCCACGCCCTGTTCACCGGCAGCGACGACCTGGCCCTGCGCCGTCCCGCGCCGTCCCTGCCCCAGCGCGGGTTCTGGCACCAGGACGACTTCGCCGAGCTGCTGCCCTGGATGCTCGGGCACTGCGCCGCCGGCGCGCCCTGGCTGCGCGCCGCGCTGCGCGCCCGCCTGGACGACCTCGACCGGCGCGCCGACGCGCTCGCCCCCGGCCTGGCCGCCTGACCCCGCGCCCGCCCGCGCCGCCCCCGCCGGGGCGCCGCACCGGCGGACGCGGGGGGCGGCCCGCGAGCCCGCACCCGGCGGCGGCGCCCCCGCAACCGGCGCACACGACCCCGCAGGCACGACCCGCAGGCACGTACAAGGCACGTACAAGGCACGACCCCGCACGGAAGGAAGGAGCACCGTGACCCACATGACGGCGCTCGACACGCTGGTCCCCGGGCCCCTCAGCCTCGCCGGGCACCGCCTCGGCACCCCGCAGCAGGCGGGCGCGCTGACCATGGTCCCGATCTCCGGGCCCGCCCACCCCGGCTTCGTCCCGCCCCGCACCGGCCTGAAGCTGTCGCGGGTCGTCGGGTACGGGCAGGTCGAGCTGACCAATGGCGCCCCGTCCGGGGTGGCCATCGTGCCGCTGCACATCGGCTACATCCAGGACCACGCCCAGAATCACGCCCTGTGCCGGTCGGCGTTCCTGGCCGCCGGGCAGACCCTGCGCTTCGACGACGCCTGCTGCGTCCAGGAGAGCCAGGGCGGCTACCTCACCGGCGGCGACCAGTGGTTCTTCGTGCTGCCCGCCGAGCTGCGCGCCCGCGCCCTGGAACTGCGCGGCGTCCACGGCTACAGCAAGCTGTGGGCCGACATCGCCGAGCTGAACGCCCGGTACGGGCTGCCGCGGCGCGGGCACCTGGAGCAGATCCTGTCCCGCCAGAGGCCCGTGCTGACCCAGTTCCAGAGCCGCCTGGAACTCCAGCCCGGCCAGGTCGGCGCCCTGTTCTTCCTCGCCGGCCGGTTCGCCGGCCTGGAGATCGCCCCCGACCCGGCCTACTTCGCCGAGATGTGGGCCGCGCTGGTCTGCTTCGCCTACGGCGCCGCCGCCTGGCACGCCGAGCCCGAGCCGCCCCCCGCCGTCCCCTACGACGCCGCGGGCCTGGCCGGGCTGCGCGGCGCCCTGGACCGCGACCGCTCCGGCCGCATCGCCGAGATCGCCGGATGGCTCGCCGACGCCCCCGCGGGCCCCGTCGACGTCCAGGAGGAGGACCGCTACCTGGACCTGCGGCTGTCCACCGTCACCGGCCCGCACCTCGCCGGGCAGATCGTCACCGGCGGGGACCGCACCGTCTACGCGTCGCTGTTCGCACGCTGATCCCGGGGCGATCCGTAAAAAGGGTTGCCCCGGGGGAGCACCACCCACTTGAATCGGAGCCACGGGAACTGTGCCGGGCACCTCAGGCAGAACCCTGATTCCAGATCTCGGGCATCGTCTGTTCAACGATACTGAGCCTGACGAGGCGCCGGCCACCTGTCCCCCCGCCCCCGCGGCGTCCCGCCGAGGACGGCCCCGTCCGGCGGGGCCCCTCCTCCCATGCTCACAGCAGGCCGAGGGGACGCCGGGATACATCGGCCCCCGGGCCGATGTTCCCGCGCCCTCCCGTTCCCTGATCTGTGGGCCCACCCGCTCCCGGCGCCGTACGGAGGGAAACGATGCACCACCCGGAGGACACCCCCGGCGAACGCCCCCGCGCCGCCCCCACCGGGGCCCGGCCCGGGACCCGCCCCGCAACCGGACGCGTAATCCCCAGAGGTGAGCCCGACTGGGAGAGCGTGCTCGACGACTGGGCCTGGATCCTCCGGCTGAACCTCACCCCCCGAGCCGCGACGCGCGGGCCCGCAGGTACCGCTGCTCGGGGAGGCTGACCGTCAGCCGCGCCGCCACCCGGAACTCCTCCCGGGCCGCCCCGCCCTCACCCGCCATCTCCAGCAGATGCGCCCGGACGGCATGCAGCCGGTGATGCCCCGCCAGCTCCTCCTCCACCGTCCCCAGCACCGCCAGCCCCTCCCGCGGACCCCGCGCCATCGCGACCGCCACCGCCCGGTTGAGCGTCACCACCGGACTGGGGTCCAGCCCCTCCAGCAGCCGGTACAACGCCGCGATCTGCGGCCAGTCGGTGTCCTCGGGCCGCCCCGCCTCCGCGTGCACCGCCGCGATCGCCGCCTGCACCTGGTACGGGCCGGCCCTCCCGCCCGCCAGGCTCCGCGCCACCAGCGCGGTGCCCTCCGCGATCGCCGCCCGGTCCCACAGGCCGCGGTCCTGCTCGGCGAGCGGCACCAGCCCGCCGCCCGGGCCCGTGCGCGCCGGCCGCCGCGCGTCGGTGAGCAGCATCAGCGCCAGCAGCCCCGCCACCTCCCCGTCACCGGGCAGCAGCCCCCGCATGGCCCGGGCGAGCCGGATCGCCTCGCCCGTCAGGTCCGCGCGCTGCAGATCCGGCCCCGAACTGGCCGTGTACCCCTCGTTGAACACCAGGTACAGCACGTGCAGGACCGAGCGCATCCGCCCGGCCCGCTCCGCCGGCGGCGGCATCGCGAACCGCGCCCCCGCCGCCCGCACGCGCTGCTTGGCGCGGCCGATGCGCTGCGCCATCGTCGCCTCCGGCACCAGGAACGCCCGCGCGATCTCCGCCGTCGTCAGCCCGCCCACCGCCCGCAGCGTCAACGCCACCTGCGACGCCGGGGTCAGGCTCGGATGGCAGCACAGCAGCAGCAGCGCCAGCGTGTCGTCCCCCGCCGCGCCCGCGTCGGCCGGCGGCGCCACCAGCGCGTCCGCCGGGACCCGCGCGGCCGCCGCCTCCTCCCGCCGCCGCCCCGCCGCCTCACTGCGCAGCAGATCGGTCATCCGCCGCGAGGCGACCGTGACCAGCCACGCGTCCGGACGGTCGGGCAGCCCGTCCCGCGGCCACCGCGTCGCCGCCCGCAGCAGCGCCTCCTGCACCGCGTCCTCGGCGGTCTCGAAGTTCCCGCGGTGCCGCACCAGCGCGGCGAGGACCCGCGGCGCCAGCTCGCGCAGCAGGTCCTCCACCCCGGCGCCCGCGCTCACATCTCCTGGCCCGACATGTCCATGATCGGGCGCACCTCCACCGCGCCGAGCCGCGCGTCGGGGAACCGCGCCGCGATCTCCGCCGCCCGCTCCGGGCCCTCGCAGTCCACCACGAAATACCCGGCGAGCTGCTCCTTGGACTCCAGGTAAGGGCCGTCGGTGGCCGCCGGGACACCGCCGCGCACCCGCACCGTCCGGCTGTTCACCGGATCGGCCAGCGCCACCCCCTCGACCAGCTCACCGGACCCGCGGATCTCCTCCAGCAGCGCCTCGCCCCGCGCCGCCAGCGCCTCCCGCTCCTCCGGCGGCAGCGCCAGGAAATCCGGATGCCGCAGGAACAGCGGGTGCTCCCAGTTCTCGGGATTGCCGTAGATCAGCAGCAGGTACTTCATCGCGTCCCCTCCCTCACGCCCCCCGCCGGCGCGGCCCCCGCAGGGGGACCGGCGACGCCGATCAGATTGCCCTCCGGATCGGTGAAATGCCCCACCGCGAAGTCCCCTCCCGACTCCGGCTCCGGGCCCATCAGGCGCGTGCCGCCCAGGCTCTCGGCCCGCCGCAGCGCCTCCTCCACATCGTCCACCCCCACATAGAACAGGACGTTGCGCTCATACCCCTCGCCGCCGCCGACACCGCCGGCGATGCCCGCCTGCCCCGGCTCCACGAACCCGTAGGCGCCCGGCCGCGACACCGCCTCGCTGGCGGCGTCCCCGACCTGGAACCCCCACCCGAACAGCTCCCCGTAATACCCCCGCAACCTCTCCGGATCATTGCCGATGACCTCGAAATGCACCACAGGACGTCCCATGCCCGCTCCTTCCCCGGCGTCTGCGCGCCTCCCGGCGCCTTCGCGTGCGCGCCCCGTCCGGGCGCCTCACCCCAGAGGACGGAGCCGCCGCCCCCGGCCTCGACGTCCCCGCCCGGAATTCTTCCCGGGCCGGGCCCGAGGCGCCGCTGCTGAAGTCTCGGCAAAGGTTGCCTCCCCCGCAGGGCGTACCGGCGGGCGGGACGCGCTGCCGCGGTTAGCGTGCGGGCATGCCGCAGACGCCCGGCGACCGGCCCGCGCACGCGCCCGGCGGCGCCGCGCACGCCGGCGCGCCGCCGCGCGGAACCGCGCCGGACGGCGCACCCTCCGGCGCCACCATCGCCGGCGGCGCCCCGCCAGAGGGACCCGGCCCGCCCGCCGCGGCGGACCCCGGCCACCCCGACCCGCGCCGGATGCCGCCCTGGCTGCCGAAGGCGTTCCTGCTCGCCGGCGGCACCGTCCTGCTGTTCGTGGCCGGGGTGTGGCTGGTCGAGCGGCTGCGCGAGCTGCTGCTGTTGCTGCTGACCTCGCTGTTCCTGGCCTTCGCGATCGAACCCGCCGTCAACCGGCTGGCCGCGCACGGCTGGCGGCGCGGCTGGGCCACCGGCCTGATGTTCCTGGTCATCGCGGCGTTCACCGCCGCGTTCATCGGCGGGATCGGCTCGCTGCTTGCCACCCAGAGCACCAACCTCATCGACGGGTTCCCCGGATACGTCCGGCAGGTCATCGACTGGGTCAACGCCACGTTCGGGACCAACCTGTCACGCGACACCGTGTTCCAGCGGCTGCCGACCGTGACCGAGCAGGTCTCGCGGCACCTGTCGGCGATCGCCGGGAACGTGTGGGGGATCGGCGCCACCGCGTTCGGCGTGGTGTTCAAGCTGCTCGGGATGCTGCTGTTCACCTTCTACCTGTCGGCGCAGGGACCCCAGTTCCGCCGGACGGTCTGCTCGGTGCTCCCGCCCCGCCGCCAGCGCCAGGTGCTGTGGGCCTGGGAGATCGCCGTGGAGAAGACCGGCGGCTACATCTACTCCCGCGCGCTGCTGGCGATGATCTCCGCCGTCGCGCACTACATCGCCATGGCCGGGCTGGGCGTGCCCTACGCGCTGACCCTGGCGCTGTGGGTGGGCGTGGTGTCGCAGTTCATCCCCGCCGTCGGCACCTACCTCGCCGGCGCGGTCCCCGTGCTGATCGCGCTCACCAAGGGCCCCTCCACGGCGCTGTGGATGCTGCTGTTCATCACCGCCTACCAGCAGCTGGAGAACTACCTCCTCCAGCCGCGCATCACCGCCCGGACCCTGGACATGCACCCCGCCGTCGCGTTCGGGCTCGTGCTCGCCGGCGTCGCGGTCGTCGGCCCCGTCGGCGCGCTGCTGGCGCTGCCGTTCGGCGCCAGCGTCCAGGCGTTCGCCGCCGCCTACATCCGCCGCTACGAGATCGAGGAGCACCACCTCACCGAACCCGTCCGGCCCCGGCGCCGGCCCTGGACCCGGCCGGGCTGGTGGCGGCGCCCGCGACGGCGCTGACCCCGGCCGCGCCCCGCACCATCGCCCCGAGCCATCGCCCCGAGCCATCGCCCCGAGCCATCGCCCCCAGTCATCGCCCCCAGCCATCGCCGGGGCCATTCCCGCGGCGATCCCCGCGCCCGCCACCGGGGGGCCTCTTTGCCGAGTCCAGAGCGCGCCCTGGGCGTGTCGTCGACCCTTGCCATGGACGGGGCCCCCGCGCCGGGCTACCGTGCCGGAAGAGACCTTGATCGTTTCCGGTGGCCGTCCGGGGGGCGGAGGGAGCCGTCGTGTACCGTCCCCGCGCACGCCGCCACGGGTGCCTCGCCGGGCTCGCCGCCGCGGCGCTCGCCGTCACCGCGGCGGCCGCCCCGCACGCCGCCGGGGCGCCCGCGCACGGGAAGGACCCCAGGCTGCAGCGCATCGTGCGGTCCCTGACCCTGCGCGAGAAGATCGCGCAGCTGTTCGTCCTGCAGGTGCACGGCACCAGCGCCGACACCACCGACCCCGCCGCCGTCGCCGCCAACCGCCGCCTCTACGGCGTCGACAACGCCGCGCAGGTCATCGCCCGCTACCGGCCCGGCGGATTCCTGTACTACTCCGCCGACCCCGCCAACGTCGAAGGCCCCCGCCAGCTCGCCGCGTTCTCCAACGGCATCCAGCGCGCCGCGATGGCCCAGCGCGTCCCGATCCCCGCCACGATCGCCACCGACCAGGAAGGCGGCATCGTCGCCCGCGTCCCGCCGCCGGCGACCCAGTCGCCCGGGGCCATGGCCCTGGCCGCCGGACGCCGCCCCGGCGACGCCGAGACCCTCGCCCGCATCACCGGGCGGGAACTGCGCGCCCTCGGCGTCAACCAGGACTACGCGCCCGACGCCGACGTCAACGCCGACCCGGCCAACCCCGTCATCGGCGTCCGCTCCTTCGGATCCGACCCCGCGCTGGTGGCGCGGATGGTCACCGCGCAGATCGACGGCTACCGCGCCGGGGGAGTGACGCCCACCGTCAAGCACTTCCCCGGCCACGGCGACACCACCACCGACAGCCACACCGGCGTCCCGCGCATCGGCCACACCCGCGAGGAATGGGAGCGCCTCGACCTGCCGCCCTTCCGCGCGGCCATCGCCCGCGGCGCCGACGCGATCATGACCGCGCACATCGTCGTGCCCGCCCTCGACCCCTCCGGCGACCCCGCCACCCTGTCGCGGCCCATCCTCACCGGCATCCTGCGCGACCGGCTGCGCTACCGCGGCGTCATCGTCACCGACGCGCTCGACATGCGGGGCGTCCGCGACGCCTACGGCGACGAGCGCATCCCCGTCCTCGCGCTCAAGGCCGGCGCGGACGTCCTGCTCAAACCCCCCGCCGACGCCACCGGCACCGGCGTGTTCGCCCGGCAGCTCGCCGCCGTCGCCGCCGCGGTCCGCGACGGCGAGCTCACCGAACGGCGCATCGACGAGTCGCTCTACCGGATCCTGGAACTCAAGGAACGGCGCGGGCTGTTCCGCGACCCCTACGCCGACGAGTCCAGGATCGACGGCACCGTCGGCGCCCCCGCGCACCTGGCCGCCGCGCAGCGCGCCGCCGGCCGCACCACCACCCTCGTCAAGAACGACGCCCGCCTCCTGCCGCTGCGGCCCGGAACCCGCGACGTCCTCGTCACCGGCTGGGGCGCCACCGCCACCGGCACCCTCGCCGCCGAGATCGGTAGGCGCGGCGCCGCCACGACCGTCCTGGAGACCGGCCTCGCCCCCGCCCGCGCCCGCATCGGCCAGGCCGTCGCCGCCGCCCGGCACAGCGACCTCGTCGTCGCCGTCACCAACCGCGCCTGGGACGTCCAAGACGAACGCCCCCACAACGGCCCCGGCCAGATGAACCTCGTCAAGGCGCTCATCGCCACCGGCAGGCCCGTCGTCGTCATCGCCGCCCGCGACCCCTACGACATCGCCTGGTTCCCCGAGGCCGCCACCTACCTGGCCACCTACTCCGCGACCGCCGAGGCGCTGCGGTCGGCCGCCGCCGTCCTGTTCGGCGAACTCCGCCCCCGCGGCCGCCTGCCCGTCTCCGTCCCCGCCAGGGACGACCCCGCCACCACCCTCTACCCCTTCGGCCACGGCCTCGGCTACGGCCGCTGACCGCCCCCGATGTGAGCCGGGTCTCGGGCGGACGGGCCGCGGCGTCGGGCAGGATCGAAGGATGCGGGTGCCCCGGCCGGGGGGCGGGCGCCTCCCCGGCCGCGCCCCCTCCGCCACGCTGCCGGTGGCCGCCGCCGTGGTGACGGCGGCGGCCACCCTCGACGTGCTCGCCGGGGGCCCGCTCCGCCACCTGGACCACGACGTGTTCTCCGGCGGCCTGCCGCCGCGCACCGGCGCCTGGCACTGGACGTGGCGGACGGTCGTCAACGGCGGCCAGTACTGGCTCGCCGGATCCCTGGTCGCGGTGACCGCCGCCGTGGCCGCCCGGCGGCGCCGGAGCCTGCCGACGCTGCTCGGCGCCGCCCTCTGGCTGGCCGCGACCGAGGCCGTCGTCCGCGGCGCGCAGATGCTCTTCGCGCGGACACCCCCGCTCGCCGGCCGCGACGAGCTGTTCGCCGGCGGGTCCCTGTCCTACCCGTCCGGCCACGCCGCCAACGCCGCCGCCTGCCTGCTGTTCGCCGCCGCGCTGGCCGGCGCGTCACGCGGCTGGACGATCGCCGCGCACACCCTGGCGCTCGGGGTCGCCGCGGCCGTCGTCGCCCTCGGCTACCACTGGCCCTCCGACGCGTGCGCGGGCTGGGGCATCGGCGTCCTCATGGCCTGCGCCGGCCGCGCCCTCGTGGCCCGCCGGCCCCCGCCACCCCGCGGCCACCCGCCCGGCGGCCCCCGCCAAGCCCCCGGCAGCCTTCCGGAAGACGGCGGCCCGGCGGGCTTCCCGGGCGGAGAACCCGGCCGCACACCCGGCCGCGGGCCGCACGCCCCGGCCGGAGGCGGACGCCCGGACGCCTGAAACGCGGCGCCGGGGCCCCCGATCCGCCCCGGCACCGCGTCCCGGCCCGCATCTCACGGGCGGCGCGTCACGGGCGGCGCGTCACGACCGCCGCCGATGCGTCACGGCCGCCGGCCGGGCCCGCCCAGACCGGCGACCTCGTCCAGCAGCGCCGCCAGCTCACGCGGCCTGGACAGCATCGGCCAATGGCCGGTCGGCAGCTCCCGGTAGGTCCACTGCGGGCCCGTCATCATCGAGAACGCCGGATTGCCCGCCTCGGCCAGCTGCCGGACCCCTGCGACCGGGAACGTGCTGGCGATCAGCGTCAGCGGGACGCCCGGCAGCGGCTCCGGCCGCCGCATCGCCTGCGTCGCCGTCCGGAACGGCTGCGGCGTCCCCCGCTCGCGCATCATGGCCAGCTGCCCCGCCGACAGCCCCGCGAGGTTGTGCGGGTCGGCCTCCGGGTCGAACGCCGGCACCGGGATCCGCCAGCCGCCGCCCTCGGAGGCGACCCGCTCCCGCAGCGCCGCGCGCTCCGCCGGCTCGTGGAAGTCGATGCCCGCCAGGCCCGATGGGGCATACCCATTTTGCATACCGGGCGCTGCCTGCGCAAATGGCCGATGACCCTCATCTTGCTAACGGTGGGGCCCGGTAGGGGGTGCGCTGCTGCTCATGCCATGGCGGTCCATAGGACGGCGGAGTGGATCTCGCTCGTGACGCCGGATATGCCGTTGCGGACCCAGTAGGTGAGGGGATAGTCGCCGGGGCTGTACCGGGCGAGCTCGACGGGGTAGGTCGCGGTCACGAGCGCGGAGGCGTCGTTCAGCAGGCCGACGGGGCGGAAACCGAAGTACCACAGATCCTGGCCTGCGAGTTTGGCACCGAGCCGCATGTCTCCGTGCTTGTTCGTGGCGACGTGCATCTCGACGTTGATGAGGTAGTAGGTCGCGTGGGCCGGGGGCGCGGTCGGGATGGTGAGCGTCTGCGCCATCGCCACCACTTCGCTCATCTCGGTGCTGTTGACGATCCGCGTGGGGTTCAGGTCCACGACCTTGACGTTGCCCCGGAGGACCATCTCAGCACGGGTCATGCGGGTGCTGAGGTTGGTGACGTCGGTGCTCAATCCGCCGACACGGTCATTGGCGGTCTTGAGGTTGGTATCGACGGCTTCGGCGAGTTGCTGGGCGTGCAGGGGCACGTTCGGCGGGTCGGCCAGGCCGGGGTAGGGAAGCTGGTAGTTGGGCGTCTGTCCCATGGCGGGAGGCTCCTATGCGTAGGCACCGATGATGACGGCGGTGTGCGCGCTGATCCACTGGAGCAGCACGACGTCTCCGGGGCGCGGGGTGTAATGGGCCAGGTGGCGGCAGGTGACTGGCATGGCGCCGTTGTGAAAGGTGATGTCGGCTGTCCGGGCGGTCGAGTTCGCCGCTTTGACGGTGGCCGTTGCGGGCCGGGCCGGGGTGGTGCCGGGGGTGAGGGCGGCGGCGAGGGCGCGCTGTGTGCGCCACCGCTTGAGGTCACGGGCCATCGGCCGTTCCTTCGTCGTTGGGGCGCTCGCGGGTTGCGAGGGCGAGGGTTCCGTCCGGGGTCAGCGGCACCTGGACCGCGTCCACGGTGAAGGTGCGGGCGATGCGGCTGGTGCCGGCGACTTGCACGGCGTCGCCGGGGTCGAGCGCCGGGTTGGGGACGGTGGTGGCGTCCACGATGGTGTCGGCGACGCTGTAGCGGGCCAGCAGCGTGCGGGCGGCGGCTTGGCATTGCTGGACGGTGGTCAGCAGTGGGGAGGAGTAAAACCGGGTGCGCACGCCGAACGGCCCGTTCACCCTGACGGGTGAGGTGGGGCTGGTGATGGCGGCCTGCCCCTGGACCGGCGGGGCGTCGGATCCGGTCGCCTCGCCCCGCGCGACGATCAGGTTGTACACCTGATCACGTTTGACGCCCTGGTGTGCCTGGATGAGCACCCCGTCCGGACCGGCGTCGGCCCGCCATGCGGGCGGGCCGCTCTGGGCGGCGGGCCGGAAGCGCCAGATGCCGCGTCGGTCGGGGAAGCACTCCACGCCCAGGCTGGTCGCGAGCTGATCGAGCGCGGCCAGACGATCGCTGTCGAAGACCGTGCCGACGGGGACGACGGTCGCGGGCAGCGCGTTCCACTCGTCTCGGTTGTAGGGGGCCGGGCGGGCGGGTTCGGGAAGCCCTTCGTTGATCAGCGCGAGCATGATTTGGCGGATCGGCTGCCCGGGGTAGCTGACGGGCGCGGGGAACTGCGCGTCTCTCAGGTAGCCGCGGAACGCAACGCCGGTCAGCGACACCTCGGGGTCGCCGTCGCTGGTGCGGAACTCGGTCAGCAGGTAGCGGCCGAGCGGGACTTCCTCGACGGTCCCGCCGGGGAACCGCACGCCCCGGTAGGGGCACAGCACCAGGCCGTAGATGTTGATGTCGGTTAGGTCCACGTCGGGGGCGCCGACCAGCGCCCCGCCCGGCAGGAGTGCGGCAGTTACTTCGCACGTTGCGTAGACGTCGGATGAGCGGTCCAGGGTGACGCTTCCGCCGGTGACGTCCAGGGCGCTGGTCAGTCGTTTCCCGGTGGCGTCCCACAGCTCGACGCGTGCCGCCATCCCATGCGGGCGGCGCAGCGCTTGCAGGAACAGATCGGAGACGGGCCACATCAGTGTCCCTCCCCCCCGTCGGGGGGCGGGGTCTTGGGAGCGCGCAGCGCGTCTAGGTACGTGCGGTAGGCAGCCACGACACGCTCATAGGTGGCGTGGCCGTTCAGCCAGTCCTGATAGCTGCGCCCCGATGTCTCGGTGATCAGCGGGGTCAGCGGCGGCTCGGTCTCAACTCCGGAGAACGTCCAGGTGCGGGCGGGCTCGGTGGCGAGCCGCGAGATGCGCAACTCGGAGACGGAGGCCGCCAGGAAGTACAGGTTCCCGCCCTCGTCGGGGTGGCCTTGGAGGAGGAACGTGGCCGTGCCGTCGGTCAGCGTGCGGGCGGCGGCGGCCTCGGCGCGGGTGAATGTGGCGGTGGTCAGCTCGAACTCGGCAGCGCGGCGGACGTCGGCGATGGCGATCGGGGTCCGCCGTCCGAGCACGTAGTGGACTCCGGTGTCGGCTTTGCGTGCCAGTTCGGGGAGTGACTGCACGTGGGCCCGGATGCTCAGGGAGGGGTGGCCCACGTCGCGCAGCCAGGTCCATCGGTAGGGCAGGTTGACCTTGAGCGGCGGCGACATCTTGGAGGGGCTTCCGGCCGCGTCGAAGACTCGGGCGAGGTACTGGACGGGGACCTCTTGAGGGGCTTCGTAGTCGTCGCCGAACGCCGTGCGCCAAACCATCGCCTCAATTGCCTTCTGGTAGGTGGGGTATGCGCTGCCCAGTTCCGCGTAGGTGGAGTACTGGTCCAGCCACGCCTGATAGGCGTAAAGGCTGGACAGCGGGAGGCGCCACATCGACCGGACGGGCCGCAGTGCCCCGTCGGCGGCCAGCCGCCACACGGTGACAGTCGCGGCCTCGGCCTGGAACGCCGATGCGGTGAGGACGATTCGGCCGTAATCGGGGTCCGGCTCGGCCGTCAGGTGCGGGGCGTTGAGCTCGGGCATCGTCCTTCCTCTCAGACGGCCCGCGCGTACAGCGCGCGGGACAGTTCGGCGTCGGCCTGGTCGATTTCGACGCGGACCAGGTCGCGCAGTTCGGTGTCGCCGATGAACACCCGCACGCCGATAGGCCGGGGCTCGGGGTGGGGCGGGGTGGTGGACACGGGGGTGAGCGCGGCCACCGCCCGCGAGGCGGTCAGCGGGATCACCGCCTCGGGTCCGGCCTCTCCCAGGAGCCCCAGCGTGGGACGGGTGACGACGCCGCCCGTACCGAACATCTGGAGCTTGGACAGGACGGCGACCGCCTTAGCGGCCAGGCCGGGCCCCAGCGCGCGATAGAGCCGGGTCATGGGGCTGCTGCGGTCTTCGGGGTTCTGGGCGAGCACGGCGCGCAGGTCGTCCCGGACGATGCCGCCCTTGGCGTACCGGCTGGGGCGTACGACGACGGGCGCCATCCGGGAGGTGCGGACCACCCGGGGGCCGTGGTTGCCCTCGATCATGCCGTGCGGCTTCTCCACGATCCCGATGTGCCTGCCGGGCCAGATGCCAAGGTCACCGGGGCGAGGTGCGCCGGGCTGGCGCCGCATTCCCAGGTAGCCGCTGGCGGCGGCGGTCGGGTACCCCTTGTAGGCGGCTTGCGCGCCTGCGTGCTTGATGACCCAGGACACGAAGTTGGCGCACCACTTGGTTCCGGCAGGCCACCCGAACTCGTCGTTGTACTTGTTGTCGTTGTCGCGGCCCCGGTCGCCCTGCCCGAGTTGGGAGAGGGCGACCCGCACGACCTTGGTCGGGCCGAGCTTGGCCAGCCACCGGTTCTCGTTGCGGGTGAAGTACCGCAGGACACCGTTCACGATCGTGCGTGGGAGGGCGGCGACCAGCTTGCCGAATCCGGTCTTGGTGAACCCCGACGACTCCGCGGCGGCGAGGATCGGGGTGAACGCGGCGCGGGCGGCGGCGGCGACGCCGCGCCCGAACAGGTCCTTACCCTCGTTAAGGAATCCGCCGACGGCTCCGCCGATCCGGCCGACGATGCCGCCCTTGGCGAACCGGGCGGGGGCGGTGAGCTGTCCCTGACGGGCGGCCTTGTTGATGCTGTGGATCCACCCGGCCCCCAGGAACCGGACCGCTTCGGGCCGCAAGACGGCTTCGCCTGGCGACAGCAGCGCGGTCACCGAGTCGTGGCCGGGCCGATATCCGTCCAGGACACCGCCCATGGCGAACTTCGGTGCGGCGGGCAGCTTGGGCAGCCCGACCCTGTCGGCCAGGGCGTCCCAGATGCGCTTGATGCCGCCGGAGTAGACCGTCTCCACCACGAACCGCACGGGATCGGCGGCGGCCTTCCTAATGCCGCTCCAGATGCGCTGGATCGCCCTGACACCGGTCCAGAAGCCGCGCTGCATCTGGCCGAGGAAGCCCAGGACGACGCCCTTGATGGCGCCCCACACCACCGACGCTGTTGTCTTGATCGCCCACCAGGCGCCCTGGAAGATCGCCCGGTAGATGGCGATGTAGACCTTGGCGACGGTCCAGATGACCTTCCAGGTCCCGATCAGGACCGCCTTGATCACCGCCCAGGCGACCGCAGTGCCGTTGCGGATCGCCCACCAGGCGCCCAGGAAGATCGCTCGGTAGATCGCTATGTAGACCTTGGCGACGGTCCAGATGACCTTCCAGATACCGGTCAGGACGCCGCCGATGGAGCCCCAGACGGCCGCCGTGGTGTTGCGGATCCAGTTCCACCCGGCGGTGATGCCAGCGGTCAGGACGGCGATCGAGAGCAGGACGCCGGTCTTGATGGCGTTCCAGACCGCCATCACGATCGCACGGAAGGTCTCCGATCGGGTCCAGGCGACCACGAGCGCGGCCCCGAGCGCGACCAGCGCGAGGACCACCAGCCCGACCGGGTTGGCGGACATGGCGGCGTTGAGTAGCCATTGAGCGGCCGTCCACGAGAGCACGGCCAGCCGCACCACTCCCGCCGCAGCGGCGGCGGCGAGCTGCCGCGCGGCGGAGGCGGCGGCGGCCACGCCGGTCCGGACGTACCCGGCTGCCATTCGGCCGAGGTTGACGGCGGTGGCGAAGGCGGCCTTGCCCGCCCTGACGGTGGCGAGCGCGGCCGTCTTGATCATGGCGCCCGCCTTGCGGGCGGTCTCGCCCGCATACATGGCGCGCAGGCGCAGCGTGTTCCACGCGCCGCCCGCGCCCTTGAGGACGGCGGTGGTGCCGCCGACGACGGTCTTGGCCGCGCCGTAGGTCGCGGCGACCGCCTTGGCGCCGATGGCGATTCCGCCGACGGCCGCGCCGGTGGCGATCAGGCCGGACGGGGAGATGTTGAGCGCCTGTCCGGCCCGCTGGAGCAGGTTCAGGGCTGGGACGCCGTAGTCGAGGACGGCGCCGGTGACCTTGGCCTGCATCCCGCGCTTGAACGCCTCGAACCGGGCCGAGGAGGTGTTCTGTAGCGTCTTACCGGCCGAGTCGGTGGCGCCCTGGAAGTTCCCGAGAGCGGCGGTGGCCTTGCTGGGGTCCATCGCCAGCAGCGCGCCCCCGAGGTCTTCAGCCTGGGTGCCGAACAGTGCCACGGCGGCGGCGGACCGGTCGGCGGGGTCCTTGATGCCGCGCAGCCGGGACAGGACGAGCTGGAGGCCCTGCGCGGCGGCGGGACCGCCCGCCGCGAACGTCGCGGTCATCTGCCTGGCGTCCAGGCCGAGCGCCTTGAACCCGGCGGCGCTGGTCTTGGAGCCGTCCACTGCGCGGATGGAGAACTCCTTGAGGGCGTCGGCGGCGACGTCGCTGTCGCGTGCGCCCGCCTTGATGGCTTGGGAAATCAGGCCCATCGCGGCCGGGCCGGTCAGCCCGAGCTTTTGGAACTGGACGGAGTACTCGTTGACGGTGTCCAGCAGGTCGCCGCCCTTGTCGGCGCCCTGCTGGGCTCCCTTGGTGATCAGGTCGAACGCCTCGCTGGCGTTCTTGGCCAGGCCGGTGCGAAGAAGCTGGGAGACGGCCCGGGTGGTGTCGCCGACATCGGCGTCCATCACCTTGGCGAGGGTGAGCGCGCGGCCCGTGGTGGCCTCCAGCGCCGTCCGGGACGCGCCCCGCATCCCATCGATGTTGCGGATCACCGAGGTGACCGCGCCGGAGACCTCCTCCAGCGAGGAGCCGTAGGCACGTGCGTACAGCGACCCGGCGACTTTCCCCGCCTGAGCGGACTCGGTGCGGGTCAGTCCGAGCTGGGCGGACATGGTGGCGCGGGCCGAGTCCAGGCTCAGCGCCCCGGACACGCCAGCGGCCAGCGCCGTCCCGGCGGCGGCCCCGGCGAGGGTGGCGGCGCCCTTGAGCTTGCCGAGTCCCGGCTTGGCGGCAGCCGCTGCGCGGCTGCCGAACCGCTGACCGCCCTCGCCGCCGGACTTGCCCAGCTCGCCGCTTGCCTGGGCTCCGGCCTGGCTGGCGGCGCGGCGGACCGGCGCGGCAAGTTGCCGGGAAGTCTCGCGGCCGAAGCCGGAGAGGTCGGGCAGGACGGCCAGATAGACCGCGCCGATCGGGCTAGTCACGGGGCGCTCCCCACGCTCGGGTGATGACCGCCTGGACTTCCTCGGCGGAGCGGGCGGCGCGGCGCGGTGGCACGGCGGGCTGGTCGGGTCGGGGCACCCGCAGCGGCCCGGGTAGCTCGTGCTTGGCTACGCCGTGCGCTGACAGGTGCGAGCGGTACAGGGCGTGGAGGATCTCGGCGATCTGCGCGAGCAGCTCGATGGAGACCGGCCACGCCCCGTCCGGGGTGTTGGAGGCCGCGTCCGGCGGCAGGCCCCTGAACAGGGCCGCGATCTGCCGGACGTCCAGCCGGGACAGGTCGGCGCCGTAGAAGCGGCGGAAGTCGGCCTCGGCGGTGGCGCGGCGGCGGGGGTCAGCCGTCAGCCACGCGACGAGGCCGAGGCTTCCCCCGCGCCGTCCCCGTAGACCTGCTCCACCAGAGCGCGCAGCCAGTCCACGCTCAGGTCGTTGCCGGCGGACTCGATCAGGTCGTCGAGCTGGTCGCCGAACAGGCACCTGAGCGCCTTGGCGATGTCTTCTTGCTGGAGGTAGTAGGGGAAGGCCAGCGGGAGCCGGGCGGGCATGGGGAACCGCTTGTCGGCCAGGGTGATCCCGGTTTCCTCGGCGGGGTTGTCGGCGTTGACGGCTGCGGTGATGGTGTCGGCATCGACCCAGGACACGGGGCTCTCTCTTTCAAGGTCCGCCAGGACAGTCGGCGGGGCAGAAGGTGGGCAGGGCGGGCCGCGCCCCGGCGCACAGGCCGGGGGGCGGCGCGGTCATGCGTCGGGAGCGGCGGGCGGGGCGAAGCGCGCGTCGAGGCTGTCGAACTGCCAGGCGGGCGCTCCGGCCTCGCCGAGCGCGGCAACCGTGACGCCGAGCAAGGCGCCCTCGTCGCGCTTGAGCGTCAGGTCCTCGTTCTCGGACACCACAGTGCGCGGCAGGTAGATCTGCGCGGAGAACGTGCCGTCCACCCAGCGCAGCAGCACGGCCCGCTCCTCCTCGGAGCCGGGCGCGGGCGGGGTGTAGGTGTAACCGGCCGCCGCGTCGCCGCTCCAGGCGCCGCCCGCGAACGCGAACGACATCGACGCCCGCGACCACGAGGCCATGGCGAACTTCAGGGTGTTCTCGACCGAGGTCGTCAGGCGGCGCGCGGCATACAGCGACTGCCAGACCATGATGTCGGCAGTGTCGCGGGAGTTGCCGAACGCCACCCCGTCCTCGCCGACCAGGCCAAGCCGGGTCCACGTCGCAGGCGGCGCGTCCTTGATCGCGGGCTTGGCGGTGCGGGCGGGGGCGGCCCACAGATCCCCGGACGCGCCGATGATCGGCACATCGTTCGCGGCGGCATCGGCGAGGGCGGCGGTCTTGGTCAGGTCGGGGATGTCGTTGGGCTTGCTGGGCATGGGGCAGACCCCTCGTGCAGGGCCGCCGAGGCGCGCGTCAGGGGTGAGCGAAGACGCTCAGCCCGAGCCGCGCCCGGTGCTTGACCGGCTCGTATTCGGGGTCAAGGTCGGCGGCGAAGATGGTGAGTCGGGAGTCGGTCACCACGCCGCCTGGACGCGAGCCGGGCAGGCGCCACACGAGCGCCTCGACAAGGCACCTGGCCGTGTCGCTTACCTGAGCCTGACGATCGGCCCAGACGTCGAGCTGGAGGTCGGCCCGGTCCAGCCAGGCCGACGAGTCGGTGAACGCCCCGCCGAACCGCATCACGCGGCACAGCGGGAACGTCTTGTCCTTGGGCAGCACCGTGTAGATGCGCTCGCCGAGGATCTCGGCCACGGCGGGGTCGGCCCGCAGGAACGAGGTGATCAGCCGCAGTACGTCCACCGTGCGTGAAGCGACGCCGGGCGGCGCTGTCGTGGACGGGTTCACGGCGGCGGCCCTTCCTCGAACCGCAGCCCGCTCGCCTGCGCGGCCCGTGTCAGCGGGCGCAGCGGCGGAGTGTTCAGGCTGCCGAACTCGAACAGGTGCGCCAGCGGCCACGACGTGCCGACGTACACCACCGCGCGCCCGGATGCGGCGCGCGGCGGGGTGATGGTCATCTGCGCGTCGAAACGGCGCGTGCGCCGCCCGCCGGGCGGGGTGGTGGCACTGGCCGCGATGGCGATCCGGCGGCCCGCCAGGGACAGCTCAGGACCGAGCATCGCGACATCGGCGGTGACCCGCCGCAGCGCGGCGGCGTCGATCTCCACTCGGGTACCGGCCGCCATCACGACACCGCCTCAAGCTCAACCTCGCCATAGGCGGGGGCGCCGGTGAACAGATCGAGCTGATGGGTGACATCGCCCAGCACGCGCAGCTTCCGCCCGGCCCAGGTGATCTCATCGCCGTCGAACACGGTGACGTCCGCGGGGACGTGCATCGTCACCGGAGCGCGGCGAAGGCTCTGCGACGGCTTGGCGGTGTTGCCGCGCGTCTGGACGTGCGCAGCCACGTTGACCTCAACGGCGGTCACCTCATCGTTGCCGTAGGGGTCGGCCCCCGCGCGAACCATCCGGCGGACGGTGACGCGGTGCGGCAGGTGCAACGGAATCACGATGCACCTCCGGTCGGGTCGGCCCGGGGTGGGGCGGGGTAAGGCGGCTTGGTAGGCCACCAGGCAGCCCTGCCCGGCGGGTAGGCGGGCGGGGTGCGGAGCTGAACCAGCGACCGGCCGTAGGCACGGCCGATCGCGGTGACGTCGACGGGGGTGAAGGCGGGACCGCCCGCGCCGCTCGCGGCGGCGTCCCCGGCGGAGTAGCCGACGCTTCCGGCGTTGTAGGTCTTGAGCCCGGCAGGGTTGTAGACACACCGCACCACCGCCCGCAGCACGACCGCGCGCACCACAGCGGGCAGCACCGCACCGTCCAGCTTGCGCCCGGCAAGCTGGCTGGCCAGGGCGAGCGCGTCAGCGATCCACGCCTCAACCTGCCGGGTCTCGGCCGCGTCGAAGGCGCGGCCGACGCGTTCGGCCACATCGGTCGCGGTGATGGCTGGCACGCTCACCACCCGCACCTACTTCTTCGCCCGCAGGGGCTGTGGCCCGGCTGCCGCGCCGATGCGCAGGCCGAGACGCACGGGCTTACCGCCCTCGGCGGTGCGGTGATCGAGAAGCTGAGCGCCGTACAGGGTGTCCCACGAGGCGATGTCGGTCTTCTTCTCGATCGAGTAGCCGCGCGTCGCCCGGATCGCGAAGCCCTCGAATGACTGCGAGGAGGACTCGGTGCCGCCCGCCGGGGGCGCAGGTGCGCGAGACACCAGCGACACGGCCTCGCGATGGAAGGCGTAGGCGGCGGTCTTGTGGGTGGCGTCCTCGGGGACCGAAGTGGACTCGTAGATGTCGAACCCGGACAACCGCGTGATGTACGCCTCACGTAGCGCTTGACCGCCCGAGGAGTTGGCGTCAGCGCGGCGGATGGTGTCGGTGTCCAGGATCAGCTTGGCGGCTTCCGGGGACAGCACCAGCGACCGACCCGCCATCGGCGCACCGAGCCGGTTGAGCTTCATCCGCGCGGTGGTGATGGTCTTCAGCGGGTCAGCGGCATCCCACGTCAGGGCGTCCGGCAGGGTGTCCAGGGTGGCCACCAGCGCGGTTTCCATCGCGTCGGCGATGGCCTGGATGGCGGGGGTGACCACCTGCGACTGAAAGTCGCGCAGGTCGAGCAGGATCTCTTCCGAGCCCAGCACGACCGAGACGTCCTTGAACTTGTCCAGGACGACGGGGATACCGAACTCGTTGATGTCCTGCGGCTGGATGCCCGTCGCGCGGTTGAAGTCCTTGGCGACGAACGTCGGCGGGCGCCGGATGGTGACGGTGTGGCCGGACGTCCCGCCGAAGTCGGATTCGGCGTCCCGCCACACCAGCGCGGCGAGCATGGTCCGGTTACGCAGGGCCGACAGTGCGGCCCGGGAGAGAACAGGAAGGTTGTACAGCTTGTGAGCCATGGGGGGCGACACCTCAGGCGGTCGCTACGGATCAAGGTCCGTGCGCACCTGGCGTCACGAGGCACCGCCCCAGGCGGCTTCCCGCTAGTCATTATCCACCGAAATGCGTCGGATGCGTACCGCATGCGCCCGACACGCCGTGATTGTGTGACTCAGGAAGGCAGGGGGGTGTGCGCTCTAGCCTGTTCCTGCTCGGGTCTACCTTCTCCCACCGCCCTATGTGCGAGCGCTCCACCTAGGGAGGTGAGGAACGGAGTGAAGAAGAGCCGAGTGGAGAAATGGGCGATCGTAGTGTCTGCTGGAGCCGCTGCTGTCGTAGCGCTCGTACAGCTCACTCAAGTGGTAGCGCACCTGCTGTGAGCTAGGCAGACACCACGATCCGACCATCCGGGCGTCTCAGCCAAGTTGCACCAGGCTGAGGCGCCCCCTTCTTTTCCGATGCACCATCCATGAGGCCGCCTCATGATGTGGCCTCATGGGTGGTGGCATGAAGACACTCTACGAAGGTCTTCTAGAACTCTGTGGGACGTGGAGAGGCTCGGAGTGTCAAGCAATCGTAAAGACCCGGGCGCTGAGTATGGCGTCAGGCACGGACACCTGGGCTAGACCACTCACGCAGGGCTCATGCAGTCCAGATGAAGGGCAAGTCCTGCGGGGGAGCCAGAGCGCCCTCGCAGCTACGCGCCCCCGTAGAACTCCTTGTCGAAGTCGGTGACCGAGTAGCCGTCGAAGTCGCCGGACGGGCCGCCGCCTGCCACACCGAGTCCGGCTTCGCGGGCGGTGGGGGCGGGTGGTTCGGTGTCCACTAGGTACGGCTTGGCCTTGACGACCTTGCCGAGCGCGGCGCGTAGCGCATCCGGGTCGATCTCGCCGTCCGGACCGGTCTCGATGTCATCCAGGTCCACTAGGCGGCCTGCGTCATTGGGGTCGCGGAAGCGCAGCTCGGCGGCGATGCCCCGGACCTCGGCGGCCACCAACCTGGCGCGGAACTTTTCGGTGGTCTCGCGGATGGCCTCGGCGCGGGCGGTGGTCAGTGCCCTCTCAGTGTCGCTCTGCTGCTCGGACTCCAGCCCGGCAAGCCGTTCCTCGGCCGCGCGGAGCTTGGTCCGCCAGGCCGCGTTCTCCCGCCTGAGCTTGGCGACCTCGGCGGCGCGGTCGTCGCCCTCGGGCGGTGCCGGCTCGGGAGGGTCGCCCGAGCCGGACGGATCGGCAGGCGGGTTTGCGGGCGGGGCCGGGACCGGCGGGGCGGGGGCAGGCGTGGGGTCGGTCATATGGTTCCTCCTGGTGGGGTGAGGTGCAGTGCTTCGGTGAGCCAGCCGTTGCGGGCCAGCGCGGTGCGGAGTTGCCGGGGGTCGTCGCCGTAGCGGGCGCGCAGGTAGGCCAGTGACCGTTTCGGCCGTCCGGCGTGGTGCACGATCAGGTCGGCGGGGTCTTGGAAACCGAGTGAGCGCGCGATGCGGGCTTCGGTGCGGCGGATGGTCACCCGGCGATGGTTCTGGCCGTTGACGACGGCGAACATGTCCACGCCGTCGTGGATGGACTGGACGGCTTCGCTCTTGCCGCCGACGGCGGCGAGTTGCTGGGCAGGGGACATCTCGCCGAACAGGGCGCGAGGGGTGTGGTCGTCGGGAGTGCCGCCGACCTCGCCCCGGCCCGGAAGGTGGTAGATCGGGATGTGCGTGCAGCCGGTGCACCCGGGGTGCCGCTTGAACCCGGCGGAGAAGGTGTACCGCTGCCCGGCCAGGATCAGGCACCGCGCGCACGCCGGGAGCGTGACGAGCCGCTGGTAGGCGATCACGCGGTCGTCCAGGCAGAGCGAGCCCGACAGGTACTCGCGGTGTGCGTCGGCGACCTCCGAGCGGACCAGGCGCGCGAGCCGGGGCGCGGTGGCGTGCCATGCCTCGCCGGGTGGCTGCCCGGCGGCAAGGCGGCCCCGCCAAACCCCGACCAGCCGCGCGAGCACGGCGGCCAGGTCGTGGCCCGCCGAGGTGCGGCCCGACACCGCTGCCGGGGACAGGTAGGGGCCGGGGGTGCCCCCCGCCCCGCAGGCGGCGGCGTGCTCGTCCAGGTAGGCCAGCGCCACCAGCGCCGCCCGCGCCTGGGCGTCGGCCAGCAGCGCGGCGGCCTCGGGCGCCAGGGCGGCCCACTGCGGTTCGACCGCCCTGGCGGGGTCCACCTGGGCGTGCAGGTCGGTGGCGCGGGCGGTGGCGCGGGCGGTGACGGCCCCGAGCGTGGCGGCGGCCCACTGGGCGGCGGCCAGGCTCGCGGCGGTGACCGCGCCCGCCATCAGGCGGCCTCGGGCACGTCGTCCGGGTCGTCCTGCCCGGCCCGGCGGGCGGCCAGCGCTCCGGCGACCTCGGCCCCGGCGGCGCGCTGGGTGGCGGCGGCCTGCATGTCCTGCCAGCGCTTGATCACCGGCGGGGACGCGCCGTACCGCTCCCACAGCGCCTCTTGCGGGATGTTCAGCGGGGGTGCGCCGAGCTTGGACAGCGCGTCCACGAGCTGAGCCTCCGAGCGTGCCTCGGTGTCGGCCCAGTGCGGTTCCAGCGGTGCGGCCACGCCCCCGCCCGCCACCTGGACCAGGTTCATGACGGCCGACCAGCCCTCGCCGAGGGTGAGCTGCTTGTGGCGCACCTTCGCGCTCAGCCCGGCCTCGGCCGCCTTGAGCGCCTCGGCGCTGATGTTGACGAGCTGCCCCAGCAGATAGTGAGCGGGGACGGCCGAGATCGCGCTGAGCTGCCGTACGAGGCTTTCCAGGACGGTGACGTAGTTGGCCAAGTTGCTCTCGCCGAACTCACCGAACTTGGCGTTTGGGTCGTCGGATATCCACAGCTTGTCCACAGCCGCGTTGAACGGCTCGACCGGGTTGCCGTTCTCGTCCTCGGGGATCGCCAGCCCAGCGGCCCATCGCTGCCGGAACGCGGCCACCAGCATCGCGAGCTGCATGTGCAGGTTCACGCTGTTGATGCGCTCCTGGATGGGGATCAGCGGGGCCAGCTCGCTCGCCGACTCGCCGAGCAGGTCACGCCCGTTGGCGAATTCCACAAACGGCACCCGGCCCAGCGGGTTGCGGGCCGCCGGGCCGTCCGGGGTCCATTCGCCGCTCTTGTCGGCGCGCCGGTACCGCTGGACGTCGGCAGGCGTGTAGAGGTAGGCGACCTCGCTGCCCGGGTCTTCCTCGCCGGTGGACCAGCTCTTGACGGCCCACAGCGGGGAGAAGTCGGCCGAGTCCCGCGCGATCCACACCCGAAGGGCGGACTCGCCGCGGATCGTGGGCGTGCCCGGGTCGGCGCGGTTGGGCCAGACGCTCACATACGAGCGGCCCAGCGTCAGGGCTTCGGCGTGCACGAGCGGCTGCACGGCGTTCATCCGGTTGCGGCCCCAGATCCGCCACGCCTCCAGGTCGGTGGAGGCGTCGCCCTGGCCGGTGAAGCCGTCCACCCGGAGTCGCTCGTTGATGGAGTCGATCACCAGCTTCAGCCACGCCGACGCGGCGGTGTCCACGATGCGCCGGTACTCGCTCGCAGCCTTGGGCGGGATGTAGGGGGGAGGGTGGTCACCCCGGTACCAATCGATGTAGTGGGCCAGGTCGCTGCGCTGCTTGGACAGCGCTTCAAGCCCGCGCTGAAGGCGCGGGTCGTTCTCGGGCATGGGTGGGTCGCCCCTCCGGGGTGCTCGGTGCGGGAGTGGCGTGGGCCTAAAAGCCCACGAGGCGGCCCGGCCTGCGCGGGGTGCGCGCACGGGTGCGCCATGCCGCGACGGCCATGGCGGCGGTCAAGACGGCGTCGATGCGCTTGCCCTGGCCGCCCGGCCCGCCCCGGCGAGGCTTGACGGGTTTGATCAGCTCGGGGTCGTCGGTCGCCCGCTTGACCTCGACGGCGTCAAAGCAGAACCGGGCGAGCGGGTTGGCATGGTGGCGGATGCGCTGCGCGCGCATAAGCGCCATCAGCTCGGTCATGCCGGGCGACAGCCCGGCGAACGTCTGCGGCACGGGCACGAGCTCGACGGCGGGACCGATGCGCTTGGCGATCTCCTGGACGGCGGGTTCCCCCGACCACGGGTCATAGGCGACTTCAGCGAGGGCGACCGCGCGGGCATCGCCCTCGATCGCGGCATACACCGTGTCGTAGTCGATGACGTCGCCCTCGGTGAGGCTGAGCCATCCGTCACGGACCCAGGAGTGCGCGGCCCCGCCCGTCGCCTTGGCCAGCGCAGGCAGGGCGGCCTCGGGAAGCCAGTGCCGCCACACCACGTCAGCGGCGCCGTCCGCTGTGGGCAAGGTCAGGCACCACGAGGTCAGGTCGAGCTTGGCGCTCAGGTCCAGGCCGCCGTACGCCTTGCTCTGGCGGGTGCCGGCGGGGGTGAACCGCCACAGCGGCGACGGCCAGGGCTCCCCGGCGCAGGCGTCGAAGACCTCCATCGGGCACCACCGCGTCACCTGGCTGACCCACTGGTTCAGCCGGTACTGGCGGAACACGTTCTCCTGCGCGGGGTCCTGGCGCGCCTCGGCCGCCTCCTGCCGCAGCGTCTCCAGGCTGAGGAAGTCACCGAGCGCGGGGTTGGCGCGCGGCCACAGCGACTCATCCCACGGATCGCAGTCTGCGGGGACCTCGGCCAGGTAGGCGAACCGGCTCCGAGCCGACTCCGGGTCCTCCAGGACGCGCAGCGCCCGGGAGTACTCGGCGTAGCAGAACGAGTCACGGTCGGCCCCGGCGGTGGTGGTGGCGATCAAAAGCGACTGTGTTCGGGCGCCCGCGCCGGTCCGCAGCGCGTTCCACAGATCGCCGCTCGGTGCGGTGAGCAGCTCGTCATAGAGCACGCCGTGCGGGTTGGACCCCAGCGCGCCCGTGGCGTCGGCGGGGATCACCTCATAGAAGCTGGCGGTGGCCTCGTCGACGATCCGGCGCGCGTGGTCCTTCACCGTCAGCCGCCGCGACAGGACCGGCGACAGCCGCACCATGCGGGCGGCCACGTCGTAGACCAGCCGGGCCTGGTCGCGGTCCTTGGCGCATCCGTAGATCTCCGCGCCCTCCTCGCCGTCGGCGACCAGGAGGTACAACGCGATCCCGGCGGCAATCTCGGTCTTGCCGTTCTTGCGCGCCATCGACAGGTACGCGATCCGGTACCGCCGCACGTACATACCGGCCTGCTCATCCCAGGTGACCTCACCGAACATCGGGCGCAAGATGTCACGCTCCTGCCAGCGGGCGAGCCGGAACGCCTGCCGAGCCCAACGTCCCTTTGTGTGCATGAGCAGCTCGTGAAAGAACGCCACCACGTGATCGGCTCGCTGACGGCAGTGGTGATCACCACGCTTGCGGCACCGCTTGCCGTCGAACACCCGCCCACAGACCGGCGGCATGCAGCCTCTGGGCATCGACGTTCCTTTGTGGTGAGTGCGTTGTCTTCTTCCGTCACGAGGACGTCGACTGAAGTTGCTCGGGTGTAGCGTTACCAGTAGTGCGGGACTAGTTCCGGGGAGTGGTGATGGCTAAAGAGCAAGGTTCTTATAACATCGGGACAACTGCCACCAGTATCTTTACCGCCGTTCAGGCGGCCGGTGGATCTACCGCGCTCGCTGCGGTGTTGATCGCTTGGATCCGTCAACGCAAGAGCAACCTCAAACTAAAGATCACTCGCGGCGACGGAACAGTTCTGGAAGTTGATGCTCAGGACGTAGTTGCATCCGAGACCTTGATTGATCAAATCGGTTCGGCGCTTGAAACTGCGGCTTCCGTTCAGGTGGTGCAAGAAGAATCGCACGCTGCTGAGCTAGCGCCAGGCGCCGAGAGGTCCGCTGGACTAGCCGAGTAGTCGGGCAGCGGCGTCCTCGGCTACCTGTTCGGTCTGGAGGTGCACGCGGGAGGCTGGGGTCAGGCCGAACTCGCGGGCCAGGGCGAGCATGGTCCGGGCGGCCTCGCGCTGGATGCGCACCGCCGGGTTCGTGCGGACGGCGCCGTCGCGGTCCTTTATGAGCGGCCCGGCCCGGTGGACCATCGCCGATGCGTGCGCGTGCAGCTCGACGGCTTCGACGTAGGCGTGCAGCGCGTGCGCATCCGCGCGATGCGCAAGGCGCATCGCGGTCAGCTCACCCACGACGTACGCCCAGATGACCCGCCCGGTCTCGCTCAGCTCCTCGGGCGGGTCGGGGGTGCCCTGAGCGGGCTGGGGCTCGTTGTTGTTGATGCGGTATGGCTTCTCGCCGTGCAACACCCTAAGCGCGGTCGGCTTGGGGGCTGGGCCCCTTCGCCCCATGCAGATCAGCCTCCGTCAGGTTGTTCGCGAACTGGTTGCGCTTCTCGGCGATGGCCTCGGCCCTGCGGGTCTCTTCGGCGAGCGAGCGGCAGCCGGTCATGCGTTCGCGGAAGTAGGCCACGACGCTGATGCGCTCGGCCCCGCAGCACTGGCGCATCCGGTCGTCCTTCAGGCCGTGCGGACAGGACATGGCGGTGTTGCCGTGCCACTGGTGGGCGTCCATGAGGATCAGGTCCCCGTCGCGCAGGTCGGCGGCAACCCGCCACTCCGGGAAGACCAGGCGGCCCCCGGCGTAGTCGCCGCGCCTGAGGACGGCCAGAGCGGAGAAACCGGCGGCCAGGTCACCGGCGTCTTGGTGGACACCGGTGGGGTAGGTGTTGTTCACCGTCACCGTCGAGAAGACCGTCCCCGGCACCACGTAGTCCCGGTGGGTCTTGGCCACTTCGAGCGCCTGGGCGGCGAACCGGTCGGGCACGTGCTCGGACAGTGCGGACGACATGGGCAGCAGCAGATGCCGGAGTTGCTCGTACTCGGACAGGTGGTCACCGGTCCAGGCGGTCAGGCGGCAGTAGGTCTGCCGCTGCGCGGTCTCCAGGGAGCCGATGACCGCGCTTGCGATCCGCTTGGCGCGGGTGCGCTGCTGGCCGACGATCGGGCGCCGCCGCGTCCCGGAGGCCAGGCCCCGGTTGTCGGTCTTGAGGTTGCGCAGCGAGTGAAGCACCTCATACACCTCGGGGCGCCGTTCCAGGACCGGCGACAGGTGGCCGGGCAGGTAGACGCACAGTGGGCGGCCGTCGGGCATCAGCACGCGGGCCGGGCCGGTGAGCAGGACGTCATGGTCGATGTCGCCAAGCACCTTGCCAACCTGAGCGGCCACGGCATCGGGGGCGGCGCGGCTGCGCAGCCGCATCTCAGTCACGGCGTAGCTCCCGCTCGGCCATGACCTGCGCGAGGACCCGGTTGTCCAGGCGCAGTTCCGCGGAGCCGGTGTGCATCTCCGAGCCGAGATCGCGGGCGAGGTCCTGGGCGACCTCGCGCGGCACGCCCAGCTCCCGGAGCTCGCGGTAGTAGGCACTCACCGCCTGGGCGGTGGTCGGCAGATCGGTCACCGGATGTTCCTTCCTTCGCGGGCGGCCAGGAGCCGGGCGGCCTGGTGGTGCGCGGCGTGCCGTGCCAGCAGCGCGGCCGAGGCGTGCAGGGAGGTGGGCTCGGGTGGTTCGGCGAGCCGTGCGGCAAGCTCGTCCCCGGTGGCGACCTCGGCGGCCTCGCGCAGCAGCGCGTCGTCGTGACCGGTGCCGAACCATCGGGCGTTCAGCAACAGGCGCGCCCCGCCGTCGAGCGCTTCGAGGTGGGTGTACTGGGTGCCGCCGCCGTCGCGGTCGATGGTGGACATGTCCACCGCCCAGCGTGCCGAGGCGGCCAGGGCGGTTCCGGCCCACAGGTCATCGGTGGAGAACGGCCCTCGGTACTGGCTGCGCCAATCGGGGAACTCCGCGGTGAGCTTGTGATGGGTGAACAGCCGGTTCTCGGCGCCGTGCAGCTCGACACGGCGGGCGGGCGGCAGCTTGGCGTTCGCGGCCACGATGGCGTCGGTGTGCTTGTCCCAGTCGAGCCGCGAGAATGCCACCGCGTGCCGCGTCCGGGCCGGGACCGGCCGGGAGATCCCGGCGTAAGGGTGTGGGACGTGAACGACCGGCAGCCCAAGCGCCCTCACATGCTCGGCGACGGTTCGGCGGACGACTACCACCGGCCGGCGGGTGCCCGACAGCGCGCCGGGCAGTTCCCCGCGTAGCTCGGTCGGGTCGTGGATGGTGATGGACGCACCCGCGTCCATCAGGTCGGCCACCTGGTCGGCTTGCGCGGGAGCGGCGGCGGTGATGTGAAGGGGCTGGAGACGGGCGATCTCGGTCAGCCGGTCCAGGGTGGTGTTGCGGTAGGCCAGGTGCCGGAACGGGCGGGTGTGCTTCTCGGCGTGGCGGGTGACGCGCCACAGATGGACCTGATGCCCTGCCTGCCGGAGCCCTTCAGCGAGATGCGCTGTGTAGGTGGGCCAGCCGCCCCGGGTGGGCTGGGCGAGGTAGGTCAGGTGGACCGGGCTCATCACGCGGCCTCGTGCTGCGCGGCCAGCTCGGCGGCGACGCCTTCAGGGGTGGCCAGGTTCAGCGCGGCCAGCACGACCGCGCCCGAGCTGGTCTCCTCGCCCGCCGCCTTGCGCAGTTCGGCGAGCCGGGCGAGCGCCTCGCCGTGCCGCTCCAGCGGCAGCACCACGACCAGTTCCCGCAGACCGGCGATGTTGCGGGAGTTCTGCCCCAGCGCAGAGACCCGCTCGTCCTCCTCCTCGGGGGTCTCGGCGTAGTGCGCCCCGCTCTTGGCGGCGGTGACGGTCGGCACCTCGTCCAGGACGGCCCGCAGGTCTTCCAGCTCGTCCATGCCATAGCCGGTCCCGGCGAGCGCATCGGCCGAGGTCGCCAAGCCTTCCAGGAGGGCCAGCAGCCCGGCCTGGTCGTAGCTGGCGCGGTCGCCGGTCCGGTTGTCGGCCAGCAGGATGCGGCGGGCGCGGTCGTCATCGACGTCCAGCCAGATCACCGGGACCTCGCTCGCCTGCTTGGCCTGGAGGGTCAGCCAGCGGTGATTGCCGACCAGGATGTGGCCGGTGCTGCGCTGGGCGATGACCGCGCCGTACCAGCCGTTCGTCTCGACCGATTCGCCGATGGCCTCGGTGTCGCCTTGGCGGGGGTTGTCGGGGTGCGGGGTCAGACGGTCCATCGGGACGACTTCGTATCGCTGGTCAGGCAGTTCCATGTCTCTCCGTAACTGAGGGTTACCAACTAATCCGGCGAAACCGTGGCGCAGGTGCGCGCTCCTAGCCGCCGGGTGAGGAGGGGTCCGGTGAGGGGGTGGCCCCCCACCCCTGTGACCACGCCGAGTAACGGGCCGGATCAGGCGGAACACCCTCCCGACTGCAACGGGTTTGCAACACAATGTCCGTTGTGACGTATTGTGATGTCTACATCACAATATGTGAGCTAATGTGTAGCTACAGCATCACCAACTGAGAGGACCCCAAGATGCAGGCACGTCGCCGGACCCGACCCGTCGCCTACTGCGCACCGACCTATAAGGGCGACCCCGAGGGCTGTTTCCTTCGCATCCTTGAGGGCGGTGAGGTCGTGCATTACTCGACCCGCACCGTCGCAGACACGCTCGGCGAACTGGACGGCAAGGTCACCGACGACCTGCGGGCACTGGGCTTTGAGCCGACCGGCGATTGGTTCTCCGCGAAGGGCATTCACCAGGTCCGGTTGACTCGCCTCGAAGCGACTCCATGCCTGGTCTGCGGCGACTACGCCGCCTTTGGTGAAGCGGCTATCTGCGCAGCGTGCATCCGCGAGACCGGCCCTGACGCCAGCTAGCCAGCACCACGGGGCCGCCCGCACCGGGCGGCCCCGCTGACCCGCCCGCACCCCACAGGCCCCGGCCCGCATAGGCCGGGGCCTTTGCCGTGCCCGGCCCCGGTACGCGGCGGGGGCGCTGAGGCGTCCTCAGCGTCCCGGTACGTCCGCGCCGTGCCGAAGGTGGGCGTGGGCTACCCCGGCCAGCACCCAGGACGCCACGGGGACGGGCAGCGAGTTGCCGACCTGGCGGTAGCGGGCGGTGTCGCTCTGCTCCCGGCCGCCCGCGCCGTAGCGCGTCCAGTCGTCGGGCAGGCCCATCAGCCGTTCGTACTCGACCGGCGTCAGCCGCCGCACGCCGTTCTCGTCCACCACGTAGGCCCCGGCGGAGTCCAGGTCGATCCGGTGGCCTCCCTTGGCATTGCAGCCAAGGGGGCCGCTCAGGTGAGGTTCGGTGGCTCGGAGGCCGTACGGCTCAGTCCGGACCGCAGGCCGGGCGCGAGCCTCTTGCCGCGCCGTTTCGCGCGCCGCAGCAGCCCGAGGGCAGCCGTGGGGGTCAGGTAGTACTTGCTCGGCGGGGCCGAGGGCTCCACGATGTGCGACAGCGAATAGCCGTGGCCTCCGGTGGGGCAGCCCGAAACAGGCAGCGTCGAGTACGCGCCACGCGACCGAGTACCCGCCAGCGGCCAGGGGCGCGACGACGTCGTACATGTCATGTCCCCGGGCAGAGGTGAGCAGAGCGGGCACGTTTTCCAGGACGATCCAGCGGGGAAGCAACTCGGCGCCGAGCCGCGCGACTTCCGAGTAGAGCCCGGTCCGTGTGCCGCGCAGGCCCGCGCGCTGTCCTGCTTTGCTGACGTCCTGGCACGGCCAGCCCGCGAGGATGACGTCCGCCGGTCCGAGGTCACTGCCGTTCACCTCCCTTACGTCCTCATACAGCTCCAGGTCGGGCCAGTGGTGCGCGAGCACGCCACGGCACGCGGTGTCGATCTCCACAGCGGCGGTCACGCACATTCCGGCGGCCCGCGCGCCAAGATCGAACGCTCCGATACCGGCGAACAGGCTGACCGCGCGCAACACGCCGGGGACGGTGCTCAGCGCTCCCACGAGCGCAGCACGGGCAGTGTGAGCGGCTGGCCCGCCACCGCCCCGGCGAGGAGGGCGTCATCGCCGGGGCGGGGCGGTGGCATGGTGGCTCTGCCCTTCCGGTCGGGCAGCAGGCCGTTGCGGAAGGTGCGGTGTGTGCAGCCCTGGCACGGCGCGAAGTCACGTCCGCTGGCCATGAGCCGACGCCGGGCGGCGTAGAGCGCCGGGTGGTGCCACAGTTCACCGAGCGGGGTGTCGTGGACGTTGCCGAGCTTGAATTTGCCGCGCCAGTCGTTGCAGCACAGCGCCACTGACCCGTCCCACCGCACGGTGATCTCGCGGAAGGGCAGCGCGCACCGCTCAGCGGCCCGTGAGGCGTCCGGCGGCCCGGCGGCGCCCGCATGGTTGGACAGGTGCGCGTGATTACCCTCGGTCTCACTGGCGATGTCGGCGATCAGGATCAGCCGCCGCTCGCCTCGCCGTGGTCGGCGGTGCGGGTTCGCCACAGTCCCGCCGGACGGGTAGCGGTAGACGGCGACGCCGGGCAGCTCGGTGCCGAGCACGGCGGCCCGGCAGCGGTGCGGCTTGTAGTCGTCCACGGCGATCGTGTCGGCCCCGGCATCGAACAGCGCGACCACCTTGGCTTCCCAGGCATCCAGGAGCGGGATGCCATTGGTCGTGATCATGAGCGGGGCGCGCGGGAGCGCCAGGCGGATCGCGGCCACCAGTTCGGGCAGCCGCGGATGCTTGGTCGGCTCCCCGTGAACAGCGAGTTCGATCCGCGGGGACCAGCCGGCACGCGCGACTTGACGGGCGATGGTCGCCGCCGTGCCGGTGTCCATGAAGCGGTACGGCCCCGACAGGTTTTCCCGGTCGCCGGTGGCGCGGATGCCTCTGATCCCGCAGAACGAGCACCGGAGGTTGCAGCCCTCCACGGGTTCGATCTGCACGGAGTTCGGGGGGTCCTGGACGTAGTCCACAAGCCCACCTTTCGATAACGGGTCGATAACGGACGTCGTTCCTCGTGGCGGGGAGTACCAGGTCCGGGCCGGGTCCGTTTTGGACTCCAAGCGCGGAGTGACCGACTTGTCACAGTTTGCGAAGGATGCTTATCTGTAGCCACACAAACCGCACAACATCCAAGGAGGCACCAAATGGCCGAGACCCCCGACACCAAGACCCCGGCGACCACCACCGAGAAGCCCGCCCCCAAGGCGGCCCCGGCCCGCAAGGCGGCGGCCCCCAAGGCGGCCCCCAAGGCGGCCCCCAAGGCGGCCCCCAAGGCGCCCGCCAAGGCGGCCGAGCCGAAGCCCGGGACGGCGGCGGCCCGCAAGCAGGCGGCCGAGGACGCCAAGGCCCGCAAGGCGGCGCTGGCGGAGTCCAAGGCCAAGCTGAAGGCGACCGAGGACGCCAAGAAGCGGCAGGAGGAGGTCCGCAAGGAGATGGCGCGCGAGGCCGAGGCCAAGCGCAAGGCTGAGATCGAGGCGTGCGAGTGGATCATCGTGGACCGCAAGCGTCGTTACGCCGAGGTGGTCACCCAGGTCTGGAACCTGGCGCACCCCGAGTGCCCCGAGAGCCCCAAGGTGTTCGAGCGCTTCGGCGCCAGCGGACCGGTGTTCGAGTGGGCGGCGGTCTGCCTGGAGCACGACCAGAAGGGCTACTACCGCCGCAAGGACATCGCCGAGGCGAACGCCGCTGACCCGTGGGGCTTCTGCCCCGAGTGCGCCGACGCCATGGGCGACACGCTCGACGTCAAGAAGTAGCCACCCATAAGCCGGGGCGGCCCCAACGGGGCCGCCCCTTTGCCCGTGGCCGGATGCGACCCCGCCCCGGGCTCAACCTCCCCAAGCAGGAAGGAAAGACCATGCAACACAGACCCGACCACGAGGTCAAGCACGAGGCGCCCGAGCCGAGCGTGGTAGACCTTGAACCAATAGACGTGCTAACGCGCGCCGAGATGCTCGCGCACGGCGACCTGATCGCCGTGCCACGGGACATCGCGTTCCCGGCGGGGTTCCGGGCGCCCGTGGCGGTCACGCGCGCCGCGTGGCTGACCGTGGTCACCCACCCCGACGCGGACCTGATCCCCGCGCCCGACGACATCAACAGGCCGCTGACCGTGCACGAGCGCCAGCAGCTTCACAAGCTGTGCCATCGCGCGGTCTTCACTCTCGCCGTCCAATCCCGGGCCGACCTCCAGGCGCCGGAGATGGAGTTCACCTTCGCCGATCAGCCGCTGTGGCTGCACGTCGGCCCGGACGACGAGGACGAGAAGTGCTTCACGATTATGACGGGGGAAGACCGGTGAGCCCGATCTACCCCGGCGACCGAGTTCGGTACACCTTCGCGTGGAACGACGTGTCCGGCGGCACCGAGGCCGAGTACCTGGGCGAGCGGCAAGGCGAGCCCGGCCTCTTCACGGTGCTGGTCGAGCTGACCGGCGGGCGGCGGGTACGCGTCCCGCTGGCTTGCCTCAAGGCGGTCAACCCGCGACCCAAGCCCAATCCGGCGGGGGATCTTGTCGATCACACCTTGCCTGGCGGAGTCCGGGTTACCGAGGGCCGCGAACCCCGCACGCACGCTCCCTATTGGACGTGGAAAAATCCCGACACCGCAGAGCGATACCGGCTGATCTGGCACCGCCGGGGCGTCCTGATCGAGTACAGAAGTGTCCTGGATGGGCCGGAGATCTCGACCGGCGTGACAATCCCGACCGCGCTGACCCGGCCCCAGGCGCACGACGCGGCCACCGAGTTCTTCCAACGCAAGGCGTCCGACATCGGTGAACCGCCCCACGGGGCGGGCGATGTACACGACTGGCTCACGGGCCTGCCGGAGAAACCGCGCGGCTGGCTTGTCCTGTTCGAGTTCGAGGGCAGCCCGATCGGCGCCTCCGACGTCCTGGTGGCGGTCTGCTACGCGGCTCAGAACCGCCCGCTGGCGGGCGCGGTCGCGCTCTGGAACGCCGGGGCCGTCGAGGTAACAAACCACACCACCCGGAGCGGCCTGCGGACACGCCTGATCCAGCTCAAGGAGGCGTTCCCCAATGAGTGTGAGTGACAGCCGCATTCCCGCGCTGCCCGACCCGTCCCGGGTCGATGACGGCTACGACTGGATGGCCGCGATCGAGGCGGTGAGCTGGAGGGCCATTCCCTCGTGGCGCGGCGAACTGCTCGGCGACTGGCCGTTCGCGGTTGTCGGCATCTACCTCGTGCGCGAGGAGGGCGTGTACGGCGGAATCGCGCTGTGGTTGGAGGGCGGCGACGTCGAGCTGACCACCCACACCACCCGCGAGGACTTCCGCGATCGGCTGGACGAGATCCAGGCGAGGCACCCCGGTGAGTGACCATACGCGGTGCTGGTGCGTGATCCATCACCCGCAGACCCCCGAGGAACGCGCCGAAGTTCACACATCGCTGGCGTTCGCGCGCCGGATCGGTGACCAATCTGGCGTCATCCTCTGCCTCGCCATGCTGCTCGGCCCCTGCCCGGCATGGCCTTCCTCCCCGACCAAGAAGGAGAAGATCGTGAACGAGTTGATTCACGCGCTGGCCGGGGGCGCCGCCCCCGACAAGGCTCTCGAACGGGAGACGCTGCGGATGTACGTCGCCCGCCAGATCACCTGCCCCATCAACAAGACCGTCCTCGACATCAAGCGCGCCGTTCTCATCGAGATCACCGGAGTGACCAGCGACGCTCAGATCATCAGCGCGGAAGCTTGGGATGACCTGGCCACCGAGGTACTTGAACGGTTCGCCGAACTGGGCATCGTCCCGAAGGTCACAGACGCTCGGCTTCTGGACTGGACCACCCGGCCCATGGACTACGAGGAACTCGGCGTCTACCGGGACGTGCTGAACAGGTTCACCGGAGACGAGACGTTCGCGCGGTGGTGCGCCAACCGGTACCCATGGGGCGCGTTCGACCTCGGCCACGAACGCCGCGCGTACGAGCTGCTGCACCGGTTCGCCGATGGTGACGCGGTGCGCCTGCGGTCGCGGTGGGAGGACCTGCCCTGCGGGACCACCGGCCGCACGGTCGGCCGTCCGTACGAGCTGTTCGGCGGTCCGATGTCGCCCGTGCAGTTCATCGAGCTGCCCGACCGCCGCCGTGTGGTCGTGCCGCTTGCCCACCTGGAGGAAGCCGACAGCTCCGAGCCGGAGGCCGGGCCGGAGCCGCCGTCGGTCGCCTAGTCGGCTGTCGGCCCGGCCTCGCCGGTCAGGTCGCGTCGCCTGAGTGCAGCGCGGGCAGTCGGCCGCCCGGTTCACCGCGCGAGCGCATCCCGGGACGCGCGGAAGCAACAGCGGCCGAGATCGGCGGAGATCGCCAGGGACGACGCTGAGCCCTTAGCGGCCCCCCACGGTTACCCGTGGGGGGCCGCCGCCATGTGCGGACGCCCTGCTGGCGCTCAGCGCCACGCGCGGCTAGGAGAAGGGCTGATACCGGAACGAGGTAAGGGCTGCGGCTCCCTGTTCACCGCGTCGACTCCCGGCCGCGCCCGCGCGCTCGCCAGTTCCCCCTCCTCCTGGTCCCCCAGCACCCCCCGTCGGCCCGTCGGCCGCCAGCGATCCGCTGACAAGAGACGAAAGTGGCCAGGCGGGCGCGCCTCCTCACACGAGAACGCTCCCCAGAACTGATCTGAGGGGCGCCAACACGAAGAACGCGGATAGATAGATGCGGAGACGAAGGGCGGCCTCTCCAGAGCCGCTTCTCGCCAACTCTCACTCTTCGCATCTATTTGATTACTTAGATGGAAAGGTTGCAGAGAGTAGTCGAGCACATCTGCAAGACGCACAGAAAGTAGCGAACCACGATTGTCGCATTGGTCCATATCGACTCGCCTAGTGTCCTTTGCCGATCCATCCCGGATGTGCTGCAATGTCGAACGCCGACGGCAGAGGGGGTGTGCATCTGGATGCTTGCGGTTTTCCCGTCTTGCCATGAGGATCCGCGCGGCCGCCGGATCTCCCGGCGATGCGGGTACCGGTCAGCCCACGGATGGCCGGAGATGGGAAGCGATGCCCTCATGGGCGAACGCCCCCCACGGGACACCGACTCTGAGCGCTACTGGCGGATCCGGACGATTCTCGAACTGCTCAAGTTCGGGATCTGGATCACTTGGCAGTGGCTTAGAAGCGGTGGACCGACCCAGCTCCCCTAACGGGGAGGAAGGGCCCCCTGCCCGGTGGGATTTGACGATCAACCGGCAGGGGGCCCTTCTCTGCCGCTGCCCGACCTAGTTGCTCTAAGCCTTAGGTCCGGCAGCGCGCTGACTGTACCTTAATTCGCGTCATCAACAAGCTGCTATGAGCTGCGAAGTTATACGTGCAGCTACCCGACACAGAGGGTTCTGGATGTAGCTCTCAGGTAGGCCCGCCACGCGGGACGGCCCGGTAGGGCCCACGGCGGACGCTCAGCTTCCGCCGTGACGGGTCTCGGCCCACCATCCGCCCGGCTGGTCGCGGGCGGTGCGGGCCGAGTGGCACGGCTTGCACAACGACCGCAGGTTGCCCGGGTCGTAGCCGCGCGGACCGCGCGGCCCCAACCCGTCGATGTGGTCCACCTCGACGGCCAGCTCGCCGCAGCGCCCGCACCACGGGTTTGCCCGCAGGAACCGGTTCCGCACCGTGAACCATCGGGCGTCATAGCCGCGTTCTGCCGAGCTGCCGCGCCATCGTTCGGCGCGTGCCTGGCAGTCGGCGCAGCGGCCGGCGGTTACCCGACTTCCGCAACCCGGTGTGGAGCAGTACGGACGGGGCCGGTACGGCATGGCGCCTCGCTCAGGTGATCGGCGCCGTCCACGTGGCGTTCCACGTTTGCGGCCCCACGATGCCGTCCGCCGCCAGGCCCTTCTCCCGCTGGAAGGCGAGGCACGCCGCGTGTGACCTGGGACCGAACACGCCATCGGCGGCCAGGTTCCAGCCGCGCCGCTTCATCTGCGCCTGCCAGGTCTTGACCGCCGCACCCGTCGAGCCGCTCCGCAGGTACTGACCAGGCCAGGCGGGAGCTTTCCCCGGCCCTGGCCTGCTCGGCGGCGGGGCCCCGCCGCCCGAGTAGGCCGGGTAGCCGTACCCGACGATCGCCGACCGGCGCCGACGCCGCATCACCGCGTCGGAGGTGTTGCCCTCGATCGTCGTGATCGACCCGTCCGCGTGGACCGCCTCGACGATGCCCACGTGGTCGATCGCGCTGATCTTGCCCGAGCCGTCCCAGTCGTAGAACACGATGGCGCCGACCCTCGGCCTGCTGCCCCACCGGTCCCGCGAGCGGAACCAGCTCGCGTGGTACGGCGTGTAGGCATACCCCTTTCCGCCGACCACGGCCTTTTCCTCATGGGCTTGATAGGCGCACCAGGTGAGGAACATGTCGCACCACGGCGCCGTCGGAAAATCCGGGCCGGTCTTGAACTTCTTCTGGTACCAGTCGCCGAACTTGCTCCAGCCGCTCGGCTTTTCGGTGTAGCCGAGCTGACCGCGCGCAGCGGCCAGCATCCCCGCCCTACTCATCGCCGGTGCCTTCCGGGTCGTTCACGGCGCTGCCCGGCTCCTGCGGTAGGCCGTCTTGCGGACCGTCCACCGGAATGGGAACGGCCCCGCTGGGCGGGGCCGTCGGGAGCGGTTCAGGCTGAGTCGGGTCAACGTCGTTGATCAGGTCGTCACTCATCGGGGGGCGCGTCCTCCTTCGGCTTGGCGGGGGGTGTGGACGGCTCGGGGGTGTGGTCAGGTTCGGGGTCGTCGGGGCGTCCGTCGCGCGGTGGCCAGTAGTGACGGACGAACGCGCCGACGAGGATGGTCAGCAGACCGGAGATCAGAGAAATGACCTGGTCGATCTGGTCGGGGCTCATGATCAGCCCGCCTCGTCGATGTCGTGGGTGAACCACAGCGCCGAGGACGCAACGGCACACGCCAGGGCAATGGTGGAGTGCGCGGGCGACAGCCCGGAGTCGGTGAGCGCGCGGGCGGCCATGGCCACGTAGGCGCCCGCGCCGATCAGCAGCCCCCAGCGGCGCAGGTGCCCTAGCGCTCGGCCGAGCAGCCCGACCGGTCCAGCGGCCATCAGCACCAGCAGCGGCACAGCGGCCACCGAGGCGTCCAGAGCGGCACTTGTGACCAGCAACGCGACTGCCCCGCACGCGGCGATGCCGAGCGCGAGCGCGGCCAGGCGCAGCGGGTTGCGGGTCATCAGGACCCCTTTCATGGAGAAGGCCCCGGCGGTCGCCGGGGCCTGAAGCACCCGCGTTGGGTCACGGGGGCCGCCCTTCATCAGGGCATGGAAAGGGCTCGGGCTCCCCGTGATCCGCGGGGAGCCCGAGCCCTTCAGCGGACGCTATGCGCCCGAATCTAGATCCATAATGGTTGCACCTCCGCCCGGCCCGCAAGTCGCGGCACGGTCGCGCTCACAACGCAGCACGTCCGACTCCCGGAACAGGTGGGTCCGGCCTTGCTTGGCGAACGGTCGGAGGTGCCTACGAGCCACCCAGCTCTTTAGGGTGCCCCGGGGAATGCGGTGTACGGCTTCGATCTCCCGCGCGGTGACCAGCCGGTGATGCGCGCTGGGCCGCCGGGCCGGGCCGGGCCGTGCGGACCCGGAGCCGGCACGGCCCGACTTCGCCGTCATCCGCGGTCGCCGCCGCTCAGCCAGAGCCGCCCATCGGGCAGCACGCCGAGCGTCCCGGATCGGTAGGCGTCGAGAAAGATACGGATGACCTCGCTCGCGGTGCGCTGGTCGGCAGCGGCCTTGTCCTGGACTGCCTTCCAGTGGGTCTCGGGGTAGCGGAAGCGTCGAGGGTCGTCGGTGCCGGTAGCGGGCCGTCCCATGTGCGGGTCCTCCTGAGATGCGCATCCCCAGTCTACGGACCGGCGCGAGCACGCGACGGCCCGGCGGGGCGCCCGCCGGGCCACCACGGCGCAATCAGAGGTCCACGTCTCCCGTTCTCACCCACGCGATCAGGTCACCGAAAGCGGCGGGGGTAAGGGCGAGGTGACCTCCCTCAGGTCGCTTGCTGTCTCGGATACCGACGACGTTCGACATCCGCGCCACTTCGACGCACGCTTGTTCGGCGTTGCTTCGGCTGCTCTTTCGCCAGGTGGCGGCAGCGAGGTCAGCCCTCATCGTCGTTCATCTCCCTTGAAATCTGCTGGAGCAGGGTCGTGCTGTCTTCCTCGGACAGGGCGTCGTCCTGGATCTCCGCGAACGCGGCGGCGTAGCGGTCGATCTCGTGGGGTTTCTCCAGGTAGAGCGCCCCGGTGAAGCCTTGCACATACACAGTGGGGGGTTCGTGGCTGCGTCCGTCTCCCCTGACCGGGAACCGCATGAGGATGAACGGCCCGGTGTTGAGTCCTTGGTGTTCGCCAGCCGAATAGGGGAGGACCCGGAGGGAGACGTTGGGGAGGGTGTTCACCTTGGCCAGTCGGTCGAGCTGGGCCGCCATGACCGACGGCCCGCCAACGAGGCGGCGGGCCACGGCTTCGTTCAGAACGGTCCGGAGGGTGGGCGGAGCGACGTGGCGAGTGACCAGGGTTTGCCGCTGGGCTCGCAGTTGAACGCGTCGCTCGATCTCCTCCATCTCAAGATCTGGTCTGCTCTTTCTGAGTAGGGCTCGATGGTAGTCCTCCGTCTGAAACAGGCCAGGCACCAGCTCGGCTGAGTATTCGTCAAGGGTTTTTGTTGCCTCCTCCAGGCCGATGTACAAGTCGAAGCCGTCCGGGATGACGTCACCGTAGGCGTGCCACCATCCTCGCCCCTTCGTTTCCTTGGCGAGCCCCATGAGGGCCTCGGCTAGCTCCGTCGGAGCGCCGTAGACCGAACACATGAGTTGAACGTCATGACTGCGCAGTGACGTTTGCCCGGTCTCGATCCGCCACATCTTCGCCTCGGACCACTCCAAGGCGTCTGCGGCGGCCTTCACCGTGAGCTTGGCAAGATTCCGAAGCGCGCGGAGTTCCCGCCCGAGCTGCCGACGCGGCACCGTCGAGCCCGCTGGGGTCTCTGACATACACATCCCTCATTCCGCGGGGGGCTTTCATTCGATATGAAAGCATCGACCCGCCCGATTCGCAATGCTGTCCTCACCTGCGAAGATTCACAGCGGGGATTCGTCTTGAGAGCTTGCAGACCGAGCATCCAGAGTGCTCTACTCGATTCCACCACGGAGACGGCAAGGAACTCTCCGTGGTGAAAAAGAAGGTCACCAGACCGCGCCCGGTTGGCCTGCTTCGTCCCGATTGGGAATCTGTCCCCCGCACAAGACAGAGGGCTGCGCATGAGCATCGACATTTCCAGACAAGCCCCACCGCCAGCGAATCGGTCCGACGCACCACAGCAAGAGGTGGCGCGATCGTACGACGTGGAAATCACGTGGCTTGAGGCCGTGGTTGAAGCGCTCGAAGCGCTCGGCCAGTTCAACACGTCGATCACGCAGCCGTACGGCAGCGGAGCCCCGTTTCTCCACGTCGTGGGTCACGGAGGGACGCGGCTGGCCGAGACCATCCGCGTCCGACGCGTCACCGAGGACGACTCCGTCCGCGGTGTCTGGTCCTGGGAGGAGGACGTGGCGGGCAAGGGTGACCCGGTGGAAGCGGCGAAGGCGATCCACAGAGTGACCTGCCCGAGGATGTGAGCGGACCATGGGGATGCACGCAAGGCCGTCACGCGCCAGTGCCGAGGGCCGCCGCGTTCCGCCACCTCCGGCCGAGGGGAAGGCAGGGCGGGGTCCCATGACCGCCATCCCGCAGGGCGACCGGCAAACGTTCCTCGTGCTGCTGGCTGAGGCGTTCGCTCCCATGACCGGTCTGCTAACGACGTTCACCGTCATCGGGGGGTTGCTGGCCCTCGTGGTCACCCGCGTGGACGCGCCAAGGCAGACCGTAACAATCGGATGCCACTACAACCAGGACGGCGCGTGGTGGCTCTACAACATCCTCACGGGCAAGCTCATCCGGCCGGCGAACGACTTAAGCGCAGCCGCACACCAGATCAGAAACGACATGGAAAGGGAATCAGCGGCATGACTTCGGCGAACTCTACCTTTCCTCGTAAGCAGCTCGGCAGGGTGGCCATCGTCAACGACCTTACCGTCGATGGCCCGTGGGTCGGGGCGAACAAAGCGGGCAGAATGACCGGTATCCGGCTGTACAGCTTGGCGTATTGGCAGGACCAAGGCATCATCTCCGTCTTCCAGACCTCCGGAGGATCGTCGCGACGGTACCTGGAACCGGAGATGAAGGTGCTCGCCGCGCTCGGAGCGGACGGGCCGCCGACCCTGTATAACGTGCGCGACTACTTGAGGGGACGCACGGGCAACGGCGAAGGCGGGGCCGGTTCGGACGCCAAAGCTGCGAAGAACGCGGAGATGGACACGACCCCGGACCTTGCTGAGCCGGACGTCTCGCAGGGTGCGGAGTTCACGCACACGTTAGCCAGCCTCCTGCGAGGACAGAAGATCGTTGCCGAACGGATCGAATCGCTACGGGTGCGGGCGGACGCGGAGGCAGGCGCTCGCGGCGTGACCATCGAGTGCCGCCGCAGACCGGACGACGCTGACCGCTGGTGGTTCACCTGGGGCGGCGGTGTCTGGATGTGTGAGGCCGACAAGCCGAACGACGCGGTAGTACAGGTCAAGGCGGCGCTGCGCACGGTGGGGCCACCCCGATGACGACGAAGGGCACGGGCCGTGGCCGGGCGGAGCGCTACCCCATGCGGACGCTCGGGCTGGTGGCGGAGGTCAACGGCATCACCTCTGGTCGCTGGATGACTGCTCACTTCGCCGCCCTGCTGTCCGGCGCGGATGCCCGTTCGCTCGGCCGATGGGCGAAGGCTGGCTTCTTGTCCTTTCGACAGGAGAGACCCGGCGGGCCCCTGCGGTACCTCAGACCCGAAATCGAGATCCTCTCCACGCTGCGTCGCGGACAGGATCCCATGACGCTGTACATCGTGCGCCAGTACGTGCGTAGAAGCCGCGGAGAGATCAAGTGAGCAACGGACCCGGCCCGATGGGCTACCAGGCGAGCATCCTCAGCATGAGCAGCGTGGTGGCGATGGCCTACTACGACGAGTTGGAGAACCGCGGCGTCAAGAAGACGCGAGCCGCCCTGATCGCCGCCTACGCGGAAGAAGCAGCTTTCCCGGAACTAGACGACGAGATAGTGATGCGTCCCGCTGACGAGGCTCTGCGTGTCGCGGTCAAGGTGATGGCGAACGCGTTCGACGATGCCATGAACGTTCATGGCATCCCCGCCGAGTTCATTGACTTCGTCGCGGTCACGGTGCGCACGGAGGTCGAACAGGTGGTCGCCACGCACATCGACTACCGCAAGAGGGTCAGCGAGTCGTCCACCGACGTCCCGGGCGAAGAGGGGGAAACCGAGTCCGGCTGACCTCTCAACGAAGCCGCCCGCACGACGAATACGTCCGGCGGGTGTGGGGTCCTGATGCCGCGCCTGCGGGGGGTGGCACCAGGACCCCTACTAGCTCCCGGACAACGCAAGAACTTCGGGTCTTTCCGACCCGAAACCTCAGGCAGGTCCGAGCCAAGTTGCTCAGGCTGCCGGATAGATCTCGGCATAACAGTAGGAGCACCAGCACGGCCCGCCGGTGTCGTAGCGGACCAAACCCCGGGTACCGCACTCGGGGCAGCGGTCTTGGACCTGGATGACCTCAGGTGGATCGAGCCGCTGGCGGGCGGTATCGGTGAGGTGCAACAGCCGCCCCGCCGCCGACGCACCGCCCTCGACAGCCAACGCAACGGCCAGGTTCGCCAGCAGCGTCCGCACGGGCGGGGCGGCGGGGTTGGCTCCCGCCAACCCCGCCCAGGTCCGCACGGTCGCTATCAGCTCCGCGCGCAGATCAAGCAGCGCCTCATGAGCAGGTGATGAAGGTCCGGCGCGCGAGCCGCCGGGGGCATTCATCTCGCGGGGGGGCCGGGCCAGCGTGCGCGGGGTGGCTGCTCGCAATCCGGCGAGTAGTTCGGACAGTCCAGACAGCGTGGCGGCGACCTCGCTGTAGCAGCGCTCGCAGGTGGGAAGTCCGGAGAGAACCGGGGCGCCGGCACGGCAGAACTCGCAGGTGTTCATGGGGTGCCTCCTTTGTGGTGTCCGGCGAGGAACACCCGATCCGCGGGGAACGTGATGGGCACGCCAACCGGTTCGAGCCGGACCGGCGGGCCGGGGGCGACGGCGAACACCTCGCGGCCATCGAGCAGGGCGCGGCGGGCCGCTCCGGCGTCGAGCTGGCGCGCGTCGAGTCGGGACAGCAGTCCGTTGATCCACGCCTCGACGACAGGGGCCGCGCAGTGCGGGCACCGCTCGTTGACGGGGTGGGTGGACAGCAGCGTGGCGGCGAGGTCGCAGTCGGGATGCAGCGGGCGGCCATCGGCGGCGCGCCAGCCGAACGTCTGGAGGTCGCAAGCTCGGCATGGGCCGACTTCACTCCAGCGGGCACGGCTGGCCGTGCGGCCATCTCCGCCCACCGCTCCCACCCCCCCACCCCTAGAGGGGTGGGGAGTGGGCGGGAGTGTGGGAATGCAGTGGGAATCTGGTGGGAGTCTGGGAGTCGGGGTCATGGGCTGCGGCCCCCGATCCACTGGGCGACACGGCCACGGCCGTCCTTCTCCAGGCGGACAAGTCCCTTGCTGGCCAGGCTGTTCAGTGCCCGGTAGAAGGTGGTCTCGGGCAAACCGGTGACCGTGCGCAGCAGCGACACCGCGACGGGCCCGTACTCGGAGAAGTGGGAGTTGAAGTGGGACTGGATGACCTCTTCGGAACCGGTCATTCCCATGCCCCCGTGGGAGTGCTCCACGATGCACGACCCGCTACGTTCGGACAGCTTGAGCGACAGCGGCAGTCCGCGCGGGCCGTCCTTGCGCTTGGTGCGCCCGAGCTTGAACTGAGCGGATTCGGTGGACGCTTCGACCTGCCACACCGAATCGGCTCCGGCCTCCAGCGCGCTTGACCCCCGCACGGTGGTCCGGTCCTTGCCGGTGTGGTGGACCGCCAGCACCGCGCCGGACTCTTCGGCGGTGGCGTGCCGCACCGCGTATAGGGCCTCGATCGCGATGCCCATGTCTCGTGAGCTGTTCTCGTCCGCTCCGGACATGCAGCGGGCCAGGGTGTCGATGACCACCAGCGTGACGCGGTGCTCCCACACGTAGGCGATGACCTCGGCGACGGCGACGGAGTTGGTCAGGTTGACCGGCTTGGGGAACACCAGCAGCCCCTCGGGCAGCGCACACCGCCACGCCGCCGACCATGCCTCCATGCGGGCCGCGAGCCCGTAGGCGCCTTCGGCGGCGATGTAGAGCACTGTGCCGGTGTGCTGGACCGGGCGGCCCTGCCACGGCTTGCCCGACGCGATGCACAGCGACCAGTCGAGCGCGAGGAAGCTCTTGCCCGACGCCCACGGTCCCGCGAGCACGGTGACCGTGCGGCGGTCGATGGTGTCCTCGATGAGCGGTTCGGGGCCGGGCAGCGCCCGCAGTTCGTCCAGGGTGAGGACCTGTTCGGCGAAGCCGCGCCGTGTGGGCTGTGGCGGTGGCGCGATCAGAACCCCCACGTGTCACCGCCGAACTTGGCTAGCGCGGAGGAGATCGCCGCGTCCACTTCGCGGTCGGTGCGCCCGGCCTGGCGGGCAGCGGCCCGCACCTGGACGGCGCTATCGGCGTCGAGCACGCCCCGCGCGGCGAGGCTCGCCGTGACCGTGGTGAGCACGGTGTGCCGTTCGCCCTCGGCTGCGCGTACGAGCTGCTCGCACGCGGCGGCCACCGCGTCGGCGGCGCCGGAGACAGGGACAGGTCGGGAAGGCGGCAGCGGCCGGCGGATTGCCGGAGTTTCCACCCGCAACAGGGTGAACAACCAGGCGGGGAGCGGCTCGATCGTGGACGTGAGGCTGATCCGCCGGTAGGAACGGCCGTTGACCACGCTCCCGGCCGCCAGCACGTAGCCGCCTTCAGCGCGGACATCCACGAGGGGGGCGAGCTTGCTGGCGGAGTTGCGGACACGCAGGCCGGGGGCGAGCCGGTAGTACAGGTGCCAGCCGCCGCGCGGAGTCATCACGGCGTAGGTCCAGGGGAAAGGCTGGTCGTGCTGTTCGGCGATGGCGGCGAAGGCGTCGAGGCCATCGTTGAGGCCCGACACCACCGCGCACCCCTGGCGGGTTTGCCATGCGTGTCGCATCAGCCAGCCCTCGTCCCAGACGTGGCCGGGTTTCGGCATGTCCAGGTCGAGGACCACCAGGTGGCTCGGGCCACAGGCGACCCCAACGTTGTGATCGGGGTGGTCGGTCCAGTGGCGGGTGATGCCGCTGGGATCGTTGGTCGCCGCTCGCACGCCTCGGGTGCACGCGGGCGCCTTGGCGTTGGGCAGGCAGGGGAAGATGTGCCACTGGTTGGTGATGGCGTCGGCGGCGGCCTGACGCGGCGAGGAGGCAGGGCGTTGGTTCAAGGCGTGATCTTCCCTTCGTACGGGGCGAATGCGAAGGGCCGCCCACTGCCGAAGCAGGGGGCGGCCCATCCTGCGGATCAGAAGGGCGGGTCGGCGGGCGGCGCTGAGCCGCCAGCGGGTGGCGGCGCGGCCACCCCCGGATGCCACGTGGTACCCGGGGCCGGTGCGGACGCAGGGGTCGCGCTGGTGGCTGGGGGGGCGGGCGGGGTAGCGGGCGCGGCAGGGGCGGGCGGCGCGGGGACGGAACCGCCGAGGTAGTGCGGGGCGTAGGCGGTGATCCACGCCTTGACGCGCTCGGTGTCGGCGGGGCCGGGGTCCACCAGTTCGAGGGTGTTCTTGCCGTTGACGTTCACGCTGGCGAGCCGCCCGTAGGCGAAACCGAACTGGGCTCGTGCCTTGCACTGCCGCACCAGACGGGTACCGAAGATGCCGCTCTTCTCCCGGCTGCCGTCCCCGTCCAGGACGACCAGGGCGGCGTCTGCCTCGTCGCGGTGCTGCCCCGCGTTGAAGGGGTTGGGTTGGTTCTCCCGGATGGTGATGTCGGTGAAGATCACCAAGCGGCCCACGAGCTCATCGAGGCCGGAACCTCCACCCGGGGGGACGGAGAAAGGATCTGCGCTCATATGGGGACTCCCTAATCCCATTTGTCCAGGCGCCCCGAGCGCTTGGACTTGTTGTAGAGACGGATCACCGTGTCAGCGACCCCGGCGGCGACGGTGCCGCCCTGGAGGTTGCGCACGCCCCGGCCCGCGCCGAGCACGCCGCCCGGCCCGCCGGGATATCCGGCGAGGCGGTCGGCGAGGGACACCGCAGCCACGCGGTGACTGTCGCGCAGGAAGACCAGGCCGATGCCAGCGAGGAGATCGCCGTGTACGGCATCGCGGCGGTGACCCCATGCCCGGGTCACGGTCTGGAGGACCAACGAGACCGCCTCAGCGTTGCCGCTGCGCGCGCCGATCTGGGAGGGGCCGCCCTGGTAGATCTGCTGGAGGCTTGCCACGGCGAGGATGTTGTTGAACGCCTGCCGGTTGGAGATCTCCCAACCGAACGCCTCGGCGATCTCAGTGATGGCAAGGGCGGTCTCGTCGCCTTCGGCGCGCCTGGCCAGGAACAGCGCGAGCGGCTGCACCTTCCTGGCGTCGTTCAGCTTGCGGAACAGGGCGGCTTCTTGGGCGACGGTCAGGCCCTCGTAGACGCGGCACTCCACCGGATCGCCCGCATGGCCTGACCGGCGCATCAGCTCGGCCCTGTGCTGTCCGTCGAGGATCACGCACTGCCCCCCGGCCCGGCGGGACACCGACACGATGCCCAGGGCGTCAGGATCGTAGACGGGCACGTGGCGGTCGACCCACGCGCCGTCGAGGCGGCGTGTGTTGACTTGCTCGTCGACGGTGAGCGCGGAGACGGGCAGGCTTTCCAGTCTCGTGGACTTGACCGGCTGCTCATTCGGCACGGCTGTACTCCTTGAGGGTGAAGGTGAATCGGCGTAGAACCGCCACGGACGCGGAGAGATCACGCCCCCAGGCGGCGGCCTGCTCACGGTCGGTTGCCGGGTCCAGTTCGTAGCCGTCGATGACCTGGCACATGCCGCGCAGGTTGGAAACGAGGTTGGGGACGACCTGGTCGGCGGGTGTTGCGGATGACACTCGGTCCCGGCACCAGGCAGGCCGGTCAGCGTCAAGGGCTTCCTGGGCCGCTGACGCCCCCTGGTGAGGGTGGCCCGTCCGGGGCGTCGATGGCTCCGAACCGCTGAGGACACGGGCGATGGTGGTGCGGCCGACGCCGATCGCCGCCGCGATAGCGCGCGTGCTCATGCCCTCGCCAGCCAGCCACAACACAACGCCGGGCCGCTGCGAGCGGGGAACCCACAACAGCGATGCCTTGAACTCGTTGTCGCAGTACGCGCGCCACGTCCGGTAGCCCAGCACCCGCCAGGCGTCGCCCCGGTAGACGCGGATGAGCAGCGGCCACGGCTCCGCCGCCGCCTGGATCCGATCGGTCAGGGCACGGGCATCGGCTCGGTCGAGTGGTTGGTGTGATCGCTCTGTCACCTGGCTTCCTCCCCATTACCGGGGCAGCCCTGCCCACCGCCCGGCTGATACCAGTCACACCACGCGCACAACCGTGACGGCGTCGCCGCGACGCTCCGCGGTGGCAGTCCTCGCAGAGACCCCAGCCGGTCAACGGCGGCGTCGGCGATGGCCTGATCGAACGGCGCGACCCAGGCGAAGATGTCGCCCAGTCCGCCGTCCACTGGCAGCCATACCAGCGCGACCCGCTCTGGACGCTCGCCACCAGCGGCAAGCCCGGCCCCGTAGGTCTGGAGCTGCGTCACGTAGTTCTGCGGTGCCTTCCCGCTGCGGCGGATGGTGCGAATCTTGTTCTTCTTCGTGGTCTTCCAGTCGATCGCGATGCGCTCGCGCCGGTCGTACAGGTCCGCGGTTCCGCTGACGTTCCGGTAGGTCACCGTGGACTCGACCAGGAACCGGCCGCTTCCGGCGTCCAGGGCGCGGAACAGCTCGGCCTGCCAGGTGTGAATCGCGTTGCCCACCAGCGCCGCCCATGGGTCGGCCTCGAAGTTCAACCGGGGTGTGCCCGACGCGGCATAGGCGAGCTGGCGGTCGCACGCGGTACCCAGCGCCGAGGGGCCGACCCGGTGGGCCAGCGACCGCGACGCGGTGATGCCGCGCTGATAGATCAGCTCGGCCACCCACCGTGCCAGCGCGGCGCCCTGCGGATCCACCGGGAGCTCCTCCAAGGGGACCGGTGAGCCCGCCGGCACCTGGAAGAGGGTGGCGCTCTCAGACGCCATCACCGCACCGCCCCACGTGGTGCAGGACATAGCAGTGCAGCAGCCGTGCGCCGATTTCACCGTCCGTGGCGAAGTACCAGCGGCCCGGGTCGGTGGTGCCCCGGCGCTTGATCCACGCGGCGTACAGGTCGTCCTCAGCGTTGGCTGCCTGGAGGCGCGCGGCGTCCACCGCTGCGGCCAAGTCCAGGCGCCTGGTGTTCTTCACCTGGAGGACCGTGCAGGGCACCCCGCGGATGTCGCCCAGGTCCACCGCGCCGTTCAGGGGGTGGCGGCCGATCCGGGCAGCAACGTCCGGCAGCCACGGCCGAAAATAGTCCCGCAGATAGTGAACGACGGTGCTCTCCGCCCGGGTGCCCTTGTCCCGCGCCGCGCTCACGGCGAACCTTCCACCGGTACGGCGGCGGCCATCTGCGCGAGGATCGCGAGGCACGACCCAAGCCGCCCGTCCTCCAACGCGGCCAGCATGAGCGCCCTCTGCGTATCGGAGTCACGGTTCGCGGCAGCGGCGACCATCCGGGCCGACCAGCGCAGCGGGTAGGGCACCTGTTCGATGTCGAGTTCCCGGCCGTCGGCACCCTGAACGACGACCCCGATCACCTGGTCCGCCGATGATGTGGCGTCGGTAAGCCACGGCGTCGCGGCCCGCTCCGCGAGGTACTCCAGCGACCCCACCAGAGCTTCTGCTCCGAGGGTGCGGCCGAGATCCCGGAGCAGGATCACGGCTACGTCGTCGTCCCCGGCCCTACTTGCCCGCATCACCCCGGCGAGCAGTTCGCCCCACGTCCGCCGCTCGGCGGGCGTGGCCCCCATCCACCGGCTCACCCGTACCCGCCTTTCCAGCCAGCGCACGACGTAGCGCACGCTCGCGGAGTAGCACGGAGCGCTCCGTGACGGGTTGCGCGCGGAGCTGCGACACCAGCCGGTCGATACCGGCCTGAACCTCTTGCGTGATCACCGACCGGTCCCTTCCGGTTCTTGCAGGTGCTACGAGGAGCATGAGAATGGCCGGATATTCGAGCTCTGGGGACCCGGCTGACCTTTGTGGTCAGACTTCGGGTGACGGCGAGATGGCGCGTTCCAGTGGCGAGATAGTTGATCACCCTTAGGTAGCGGGCCACACGACGGGCGAGCGCCGCTGGGGTCAGGTCGTCGGCCTTGAGAAGGGCCGGGAGTAGCGGGGAGTCCCGGAGCCTCACTCCTGGCGAGCATCTGGGCATAGCCGTCCTCTGGTCATGGTGACGAGGATCCGCTCATGGCTCGGCGTCGAGGGCGCGGCGTCGCGGCTCAGATCAGTACTACAGGAACCCTACGACGAAAACGGACGCAGCCTCCCCCCGCTCCGACAGAATTACTTGACCAGAGTCGGGGGGAGTGTCAGTTCGCCAGGCCCATCGTGCCCTCCAAGGGCACGTTTGGCCTGATGCCGTGTCAGTTGGCGTCAGCGAATGTGACTTTTATCCTATTTGAGTCGAACCGGTAGACCTGCCTCTTCAGGCTGTAGGGCTCAACTTCTATCTTGCGATACGCCTCATGAATCATGAGCCGCCTCGACTCATACCCGGCGTTCCAGCGTTCGGTGATCTGCTGCAACGTGCTCGCCCTGATCACCGAAGGGGAGGACATCTCGTCACGCTGGGCGGCCAGCGCCGCGATCTTCGCCTCCAACTCGGCAAGCGACTGCTCTATGCCGGGGGTCGTCGCGAGGACGAGGCGGGAATGACGGCCCCGCAACAAGGCAAGGTTATGATCAAGCTCTCGCACACGGGTCTCGTCCGCGTGGATGACGGTGTCCCGGGCCAGCCGTTCCGGATCGGTCCACCACTCCCAGGCGGCAGCGGTGATCACCGCGTCCAGACTCACCATGTCGATTGACTGGAGGCAGCCGCGCCGCTTGGGAGCGTGCGGGTTGTACGCGCACTTGTAGTAGCTGTGCAGCTTGACCCCCCTGTCCTGCCGCTCCTTACTAACCCCGGTTCCGTTGGCATTGCCCGACATGTGCGACTTGCATCGAGTGCACCGCAGCAGCCCTACGTGTGGCCCAGTTAGCAGGTAGACCTTCTTCGCAGGGCGCCCTCGGGCCTGCGACTCCAGCACCTGCCTCAGCTCCAGGTAGTTCGCCTCGGTCAGGATCGCTTTGCCAGGCAATCGACCGACGAGCTTGCCGTTCTCAAAACGGGCGTACCCGGCGTTGACCGAGCGCAGAAGCACGGCCTTGAGCTTGGAGTGGTTATATTCTCGGCCGCCCTCGAACACGACTTCCGTGCCGTCGCCCGACATGATCTCGGGTGTGACGATCCCCCGATCCGCCCAGTCGTTCACGACGTTCCTCACAAAGCCGTCTGCCCGCACCCGGCGGTCGGCCTCGCGGATCAGCTCCGCCTCGTCCTCGTGATGTTCGTTCTCGTAGACGTCGATGAACCCGAATCGGCGGCGGGTACCGCCGGTGATCTCACCACGCCGCACCTTGCGCCGCATAGCGCGGCGCACGCTGGCCTGGATCATGAGGGCCTGCCGTTCGGCACGCACCAGTTCATCCTGGAAGGCATTGGCGTCCATCTCGTTGGAGAGGTCGTAGACCCTCTCCGTGCTGCTGCTGATGACTCGAAACCCCTTGAGACCGTAGTCGCGCACGATCTTCACCAGCTCGAATCCGATGCCAAGGTCTCGGGAGGCTCGGGACACATCCCAGACGATCAGCCCGCCGCTACGTCCCTCTCGCGCCTTCTCCAGGTATGCCTGCCACCTTGGCCGCTCTTTGGCTCCGAGCGTGGCCTTGCGGTCGCCGTCGTTGAACCGCTCGCCGAGCAGGATGTTAAGCACCTCGGCGCAGTCCAAGTTATCCTCGTGCTGGTCGGCGACCGAGACACCGGACCCTCGCCTGTCGATGCTCACTCGGGTGTATTCGTCGATCGGGAGGGTGGACACGTCATGCTGCCAGCGGATGTCGAGCGCCATCTGCAAGTCTCCATCTGCGCAAAACGCCCTAATTAGGACGTCTAGACCGTATGCGCGTTGCCGCGATTGGCAAAAACGCATCGCCCCGGAGGGCATCGGGCCGCTGTCGACGTAGACGACCCGCGCCACCCGCCCGGGCGCCCGGTCGGCCACGGTCGTCGCCGCCATGTTCCCGCCGCTGTGCGCGACCAGGACCACCTCGTCCAGGCCGCCGTCCTCGATCACGGCGAGGATGTCGGCGGCGTGCGCGTCGACGTCCACCTCCGGCGCCGCCTCGCCCGCCCGCTCGGCGACCCCCCGCAGCGTCACCGCGTGCACCTCGTGCCCCGCCGCCCGCAGGACGGCCGCCACCTCGTCCCAGACCCAGCCGCCGAACCAGTGGCCGGGGACCAGTACGAACGTCGCCATGTCAGCGTCCTTCCTCGTGGTTACGACCCCACGCTACGGTCGATACCGGACAGAAACCGCCCGGATTAAGTGAGTGACCTGTGCCACATCCGTCCCACCCGACCACCCGCGTCCTGACCATGCTGGAACTGCTGCAGGCCAACCACCGCATGGGCGGGGCGGAACTGGCGCGGCGCCTCGGCGTGGACGGGCGGACCGTCCGCCGCTACGCAGCGCGGCTGGAGGACCTCGGCATCCCCGTCGTGGCCGAGCGCGGCCGCCACGGCGGGTACCGGCTCATGCCCGGCTACAAGCTGCCGCCGCTCATGCTCACCGACGACGAGGCGACCGCCGTGGTCCTCGGCCTGCTCGCCGGGCGGCGGATGGGACTGCCCGGCCAGGCCACCGAGAGCGCCCTGGCCAAGGTGCAGCGCGTCCTGCCCGCCTCGCTGCGCGCGCGGGTCCAGGCCCTCCAGGACACCCTCGGGTTCACCCTCGCCGCCCGCGACGCCGCCGCGCCCGCCACCGAGGCGCTGCTGACCCTGGCGGCCGCCGCCAGGGAGGGCCGCCGCGTCCGGCTGCGCTACCGGTCATGGCAGGGCGACGCCACCGAACGCGACTTCGACCCCTACGGCCTGGTGTTCCACTCCGGCCGCTGGTACGCCATGGGCCACGACCACCGCAGCGGCGAGACCCGCACCTTCCGCGTCGACCGCGTGGAGTCCGCCGAACCCGGCACCGGCACCTTCGAGGTCCCCCGCGGCGTCGACCCCGTCCAGCACGTCACCCGCTCACTGGCGGGCGTGCCCTACACCCACGAGGTCCAGGTGCTGCTGGAGACCACCCTGGACGAGGCGCGCCGCCGCGTCCCCGCCTCCACCGCCACGCTCACCGAGACCGGCGGGGGAGTGCTCATGACCACCCGCGCCGAACGGCTGGACGGCATGGCGCGGATGCTGGCCGGGCTCGGCTGGCCGTTCGTCGTCCACCGGCCCGAGGAACTGCGCGGCCACGTCCGCGACCTCGCCCGCTCCCTGCACGAGCAGGCCGCCCGGCGGCCACCGGACGCCTAGTCGCGCCGCTTCCACTCCTCCTGGAGCATCGCGTACACGATCTCGTCGGTCCACTCGCCCTTCACCAGCTCGTTCTGCACCAGATGCGCCTCACGCCGCATCCCGAGCCGCTTGAGCACCCGCGCCGACGCGGCGTTGCGCCCGTCCAGCCGCCCGACCACGCGGTGCAGCCCCAGCCCCTCGAAACCGAGCCGCAGCACCGCCGCGGCGGCCTCGGTGGCGAACCCCTTGCCGTGATAGCCGGGGTTGAGGATGAACCCGATCTCGCCCTGCCGGTGCTCGCGGCTGCGCCACTGGAGGTTGACCTCGCCGATCAGCGCGCCGGTCTTGCGCCACACGACCGCCAGGACCAGCCAGTCGCCCTCCTTCTCCACGGTCGAGGCGCCCATCTTCTGCTGGAGGAAGGACCGCGACTCCTCCAGGTTCCGGGGCTCCCAGTACAGGAAACGCGCCACCTCGGGCAGGGACTGGTAGGCGTAGAGACCGTCCAGGTCGCCCTCACGGAACGGCCGCAGCGTCAGCCGCTCGGTCTCAATGGGATACGTGGGACGCAGCACATGGTGATCCTATTCACGAGGTTCCCTATTGGGCGACCCGTGATTTCCCGGAGACCGGCCCGTCACCGGAATTTCCTTCTCCTGTCGCCCGGCCGCCCCGCCGTCCCTTCCCGTCTCGTCGTCCAGACCGGCCTCGCGGCGCTCCTGCTCGTCGAAGGCGCGGGTGTCGCGGAACTCCACATACGGCTCGCCGCCCGCGCGGCCCGCGGCGATGGCGCGGCTGCGCTCCAGCTCGGCGTTCATCTCCGCGCCCAGCAGGATCGCCAGATTGGTGATCCACAGCCACACCAGGAACACGATCACCCCGGCGAGGCTGCCGTAGGTCTTGTTGTAGGAGGCGAAACCCGCCACGTACAGCGCGAACACCGCCGACGCCACCAGCCACAGCACGATCGCCAGGACCCCGCCCGGCGTGACCCAGCGGAACCCGCGCTTGGCGTTGGGGGAGGCCCAGTACAGCAACGCGAACAGGAAGCTGACGATGATCAGTAGGACCGGCCACTTGGCGATGTTCCACGCGGTGACCGCCGCCGAGCCGAGGCCGAGCAGGTCACCGGCCTTGCGGGCCAGCGGCCCCGACACCACCACCGCGATCGCCGACGCCGACAGCAGCACCAGCGTCACCAGCGTGACGCCGACACGGATCGGCAGGGTCTTCCAGATCGGGCGGCCCTCGGGGATGTCATAGACGACGTTGGACGCGCGCATGAACGCGCCCACGTACCCCGACGCCGACCACACCGCGGCGGCGAGGCCGGCCAGCGCGACCACGCCCGCGCCGCCCCGGTTGCCCTGCAGCTGGGTGAGGGCGCCGACGAGCACGTCCTTCACCGCCCCGGGCGCCAGGCCGCCCAGGTTGTCGATCAGATCCTGCGACACCGAGGTGCCGCCGAGCCCGACCAGCGACACCACCACCAGCATCGCCGGGAAGATCGACAGCACGGAGTAGTAGGTGAGCGCCGCGGCCCAGTCCGAGAGATTGTCGCGCTTGAACTCGACGGCGGCGCGTTTGGCGGCCTGCCCCCACGACAGGGGCGGCAGGTCGGTCGGCGCGGCAGGGGTACTCATGGAGCGTCCTTCCAGGGGGTCAGAAAGGGCGGCGGATCCGCGGCGGCCTCGACCGGAGGCCGCGGCCACGCGCCTTCGCCTTGGCGGCCCGGCCGAAACCGGCCACCCGGCCGGCCTTGGACCTCCGGCCCCGCTTCGCCGCGCGGCCGAGGACGACCACGCGGCCGGCCTTGGACACGGGACCTGGCTTGGACGCGCGGCCGACCTTGGACACGCGACCTGGCTTCGGCCCGCGACCCGCCTTGGACGCGCCCGCGGGCCTGGACAGGCGGCGGAGCGCGGCCGCGCGGTCCGGGCCGGACCCCGCGCCGTGCCGGTGCGCCGCCGCGCGCCGGCGGCGCACCAGCGCCACCGCCAGCGCGAGCAACCCCGCCGACGCGACCACCGCGCCGCCCTTGCGCGCCGTGGCCTTCCCCTGCGGGGACGCCGCGGCGTCCCGGGCCGACGAGGCGGCCTCCCTGGCCCGTGTCCTGGCCTGGGCCGCCTTCTCCCTCGCCACCGCCTTCACGTCCGCCTTGGCGGCGAGCGCCTCCACGGTCTCGCCGAGGTCCTGGCGGGCCCGGTCCACCTCCTGCCTCAGCTCCTCGGTCTCCGAGTCGGCGCCGTGCCTGTCCTGGGTGGTCATCGGTGCGCCCTCTCCTTGATCTCGCTGACCGTCTGGCGTGCCTCGTCCATCGCCATCTCCGGCTTGGGCGGCGTCGCCTGCGAGGTCTGCTTGCGGCCCAGCATCGCCAGCACCCCGGCCACCGCCAGCAGCACCGCGCCGATGATCAGCGCGGACGCCCAGACCGGCAGCACCAGCGCGAGCGCCGCGACCGCCGCCGCGAGCAGCACGCCCACCCCGTACAGGGCGACGAGCCCGGCGCCGCCGAACAGGCCCGCGCCGGTCCCGGCGTGCCGTCCCTTGTCCTTGAGCTCGGCGACGGCCAGCCGCAGCTCGGCGCGCATCAGCTCCGAGGCCTGCTGTGTCGCCTGCTTGACCAGCTCCCCGGCGCCGGCCTGGTCCCGCTGGCCCGGGATCTGCGCGCCGGCGTCCTGCCTGGACGCGCCCGCCGTCCCGGCGCCCGTCGTGCCTTCGTCTGTCGGCCGCACGGTGCTCATACCTCAGGCCCCCTCCACATGCTCGTCACGAAGCCTGCGTGAAGCCGTTCCCCCTGCTCGGGGGCTAAACGTGGGCGCCGCGTCCCGCTCAGCCGCCGAGACCGGCGTCGCGCGCCCGGGCGATCGCCTCCGCGCGCCCGGCGACCTGCAGCTTCGCGAACACCGTGGAGGCGTTGTTGCGGACGGTCTTGGGCGACAGCCCGAGCCGCCCGGCGATCTGCGCGTTGCCGAGGCCCAGCGCGATCAGCTCCAGCACCTCCCGCTCCCGGCCGGTCAGCTGGGGGAAGGGGACGGGCGCGGCGGACGGCGCCCCCGCGATCCGCGCGAAGTACTCGGTGATCCGCCCCGCGAGCGCCGGCCCGAAGATCACGTCGCCGCCGGCGACGGCCGACACCGCCCGCAGGATCTCCTCCTGCCCGGCGCCCTTGAGCAGGTAGCCGCGGGCCCCGGCGAGCATCGAGGCGAACACGCTCTCGTCGTCCTCGTGCATCGTCAGGACCAGCACCGCCGTCGCCGGCAGCGCGGCCAGGATCCGGCGGGTGGCGCCGACGCCGTCCAGCCGGGGCATCCGCAGGTCCATCACCACCACGTCGGGACGCAGCCGACCGGCCAGCTCGACCGCCGCCACGCCGTCGGGCGCGGCGCCGACGACCTCCACCGCGCCGGTCGAGTCCAGCATCATCCGCAGGCCGTCCCGGTAGATCGGGTGGTCGTCGGCCAGCAGCACCCGCGGCGCCGCACCGCCCCCCGGGCCGCCGTCCCGGCCGTCCCCGGCGCCGTCGGGGCCGGTCACGGGTTGCTCCCGGCGAAGGTGAGCGGCTCGGCCGCGTCCGGGCGCGGCCCGTAGGGCAGGACGGCGCGGACGCGGGTGCCGCCCCCCGGCCGGGCCGACACCGCGCAGTGCCCCCCGAGCTCCTCGGCCCGCTCGCGCATCCCCACCAGCCCCACGCCGACCAGCGCACCCGGCGGCACACCCCGCCCGTCGTCGGCGACCTCGACCTCCAGCACGTCCTCCCCGGCGGACAGGCGGACCTCGCAGCGCGCCGCGCCCGCGTGCCGGGACACGTTCGCCAGCGCCTCCCCGACGATCCGGTACGCGGCCTCCTCGGCGGCCGCGGGCAGCGCCGCCAGCTCGCCCGCGCAGCGCATCGTCACCCGCAGCGACCGGCCCTGGAACCGCTCGGCGAGCTGCTCCACCGCGCCCACCAGCCCGAACTGGTCCAGCGACGGCGGCCGCAGGTCGTGCACCAGCCGCCGCACGTCGGTCAGCACCGCCGACAGGTCCCCGCGCACCGAGCACAGCGCCTCGTCGGCGGCGTCCCCGTCGCGCGGCGCCAGGTTGCGCGCCACCTCGATCTTCAGCGCGGCGGCCGCCAGCGCCGGCCCGAGCCCGTCGTGCAGATCGCGGCGCAGCCGGCGGCGCTCCTCGGCGATGCCGGTGACCAGCTGCTCGCGGCTGCGCTGCAGCTCCTCGGTCAGCGCGGTCGCGCGCGCCGCCGCGGCCGCCTGCCGCACCACGTCGGCCAGCAGCCGCTGGTCGGCGTCCGACAGCCGCGCCCCCGCCCGCGGGACCAGCGCCAGCCGCCCGATCGCCGCGCCCCGGTACCCGAACGGCAGCACCACCACGTCACCGCGCGGCTCGCCGTGCTCGACGACGACCGTGCGGCCGTCGGCGCGGTCCAGCTCCACCCGCACGTACGGGGACCGGAACGACACGGCCATCACCCGCGCCACCTCCAGCAGCAGCTCGTCCGGGCCGACCGACTCCTCCAGCCGCCGCGCCAGCGCCGACACCACGTCGTAGGGCTCGCCGCGGCCGGTCAGCACCCGGTTCACCCACCGCTGCAGCCGCAGCCGCAGCGGCGCGTACAGGACGGCCACCACGCCCGCGCCGGTGACCGCGGCGAGCGGCTCGTCGATGACGCTGCCCGCGGTGACGAACACCGCGACGTCCACGCCGACGACCGCCGTGGCCAGCGCCGCGTACAGCAGCGTCCAGCCGAGCAGCAGGTCCACGTCGTAGAGCCGGTACCGCGCCACTGCCACCAGCACCGCCGCCGCGACCGCCGCGTGCATCAGCACCAGCGAGATGTCACCGGCCCACCAGTACACCGCCTCCGGGACCAGCCGCGCCAGCAGCGTCGTCCCCGCGATGAGCACGACGTTGGCCAGCAGCGCCAGCAGCATCCAGCGCAGCTGGGCGCGCCGCACCGGGTCCGAACGGCGGAACCGCACCGCGAACGCCGCCACCGCCAGCGTGAACGAGCCGAGGAACGTCGCCCAGAACACCCCGGAGGTCAGCGGCCAGAAACCCTCCGGCAGCGGCGGCGTCAGCGGGTCCAGCGGCACGCCGCGCAGCCCGGGCGCCGACGGCTCGCCCTCGGAGAACACCCGCCACGGCACCGTCAGCAGCCCGATCGCGCCGAGCGCCTGCCCGGTGACGGCCAGGCCCGCGGGCCACCGCCACCGGCGCGACGGCAGCCGGCCGTCGGGGAAGAACATCAGCGTCAGCGGGACGATCATGTTGATCATCGGGCCGAAGCGGGCGCCGACGAACACCGCCGCCGCCGTCCCGGGCAGGTCCCCGCCGTGCGCCAGCACCGACAGCGACGCGTACGCGGCGCCCGCGCCGTCCGCCACCGCGACCGTGCCGCCCGCCAGCATCAGCCACGTCAGCGGATGGCGCGGCAGCCGGGTCGCCAGCGCGCCGCCGGCCAGCGCCAGCGGCAGCCCCGACAGCGCCGACCCCCAGTGCGGATAGTCCAGCGGCAACGGCGGCCGCCGTCCGCCGGCCAGCACGTCCAGCCACAGGGTGGCGGCCGTCGCCGCCAGGCACAGCGCGGTCAGCACGAAGGCGAGCGGCCTCAGGAACCGCTCGGCCCGAGGCGCCGGAAGGGCGCTGTCCACCCTGCCAGCATCGCGCGCGCGCCGTCCCGCCTGCCCGTGACCGGGGTCCCGCAGCGCCGGGACATCGGTCACCACCGGAAACAGGGCACGAACCGGGCACGCCGGGCACCCCCGATCCCTGGCCGCCCGGGACACCGGGAAGGGACCGTGGCGGTCGTCGGCGGCGCGCCCCGCGCCGCCACGACCTCGGGAGAGAACCGATGACGATGCACATCCGCCCCAGCACGGTCCACCCCGGCGGGCCGCCCGCCGCCGACGACCCGCTCCGGACGCGGACGCGGCTGACCGGCGCGGCCCTCGCCGCCGGCACCCTCGCCTGGGTCGCCGGCCTCGCGGTGGCCGCCGGCCACGCCAAGGACGAGATCGTGACGGTGGAGATCGTCGGCAGCCTGCTGTTCCTGCTGGGCGTCCTGCCCATGGTGGCGCTGGTCCACGCCACCCGCGGCACGGGGGAGCGCAAGGGCCGCGCGATCCCCCTGGCGGAGATGGCCCTGCTCGTCCCGGCGATGGCGTGGTGCCCGATCGCGCTCGTCTACCGCGAGGACCCCCCGGCCTGGACGATCCCGTTCGACCTGTGCTGGCCGCTGTCGATGCTGGGCATGCTCGTCCTCGGCGCCGCGGTCGCCAAGACCGGCCGCTACCGCGGATCCCTGCGCTGGCAGTTCCTGCTCTGCGGGCTGTGGCTCGTCGCCGCGCTGCCCGCCCAGGCGCTGCTCGGCGACACCGGCGGGACCATCGCCGGCGCCGCGTGGCTGGCCCTCACCTACGGCCTCCTCGGCGTGCGGCTCGCGGTGTCGCCGCAGCACCTCACCACGCCCTGACCACGTCCCGGCCGCGCCCGCCCCGACGATGCCCGCCGCCGACCGCGCCCGGCCGGGGACGGTCAGGCGGTGGCGAGCCAGTCGACGCGGTGGGCCTCGGTCGGGTCGGGCGTCTCCCAGCGCCGCACCAGGCGGTCGACGACCGCGTCCGGGACGGGCGCCGCCCGCGCGCGGTTGCGGTCGCGCAGCACCCGGGGCGGCGCCTCCAGCGCCACGACCTCGACCCGTCCCCGGTAGGCGGCGATCAGGCCGGTGCACTGCTCGCGCAGCTGCCGCGACACGTTCGTGGCGTTCCACACGAACGGCCTGTCGGCGCGCAGATGCTCCCGGGCCAGCTCGTGCGCGGCGGCGGCCACCGCGCGCTGGTCGCCCGACGGCGCGACGCCCATCGCGGCACGCAGGCGGTCCAGGCTCACCACCGGCACGTCCGGGCGGTTCGCGGCGATCCAGTGGTCCTTGCCCGCCCCCGGCAGCCCCGACAGGACGGTCACCGTGACGTGCGTGTCGTCGTAGGCGGCGTAGTCGGGATCCCGGCCGGGCTTGCGGAAATACCAGAACCGGGCGTGGTCGGAGGGGAACGCGCGCGGCGCGTCCAGGCACCGCTGCCCGGCGCAGTACTCGCGGTACAGCGCGATGTTCTCCAGCACCTCCTCGGTGTCGGAGCAGACCCGCCCGAGGATGTCGGCCGTCGCCAGCAGCACCAGGTCGTCGTTGCGGGCCAGCAGGCTGGCGCGGAACGCGATCTACTGCAGGTCGGGCCGCTCCAGCGCCCAGAACGGCACCTGGTGGTGGCGGACCAGCGCCGCGACGTGCTCGCGCCAGGCGACCGGCGCGTCCAGCCCCCACAGGATCCGCCGCACCATCAGGTCGCCGCCCCGCGAGTGGCCGCGCGCGGTGATCCGCCCGTCGCCGCCGGTCCGGGTGCAGTGCGGCTTGGCGATGTCGTGCATCAGGACGGCCGTGAAGAGCCGGACGCGCTCCTCCGGCGGCCGGGCCCGCCAGCCCGGCAGCGAGGCCAGGGCCTCGCACGCCATCCGGGTGTGGACCTCGACATCGCCCTCGCCATGGTGGACCGGGTCCTGCGGCACGCCCGCGAGCGCCCGGACCCACCCGAACGCCTCGCGGACCTCCGCCCACGGCACCTCCCACCCCGGCGGCGCGGGGCACAGGTCAGCGAACACCCGCATACAGCACCTCCGGGTCGGCGAGGCCGTTGGCGATGAGCGGACGCTCCTGCCAGTGCGTCCCGGCGTCCAGGATCGCCGTCAGGAAACCCGGCCGGACCCGCTTGAAGCGGTCGACGGTCTCCCCGTCCCGCTCCACCTTGATGTAGAGGCCCTCCATCTCGTCGGAGGCGTCGCTCTCCTCGGCGGCCCGGACCGGATCGGCGCCGCCCGCCGCGGCGGCCTCCCGCAGCGCGTCCCGCCACCCGGGCGTGCGGCAGGTGGACGGCCCCACCAGCGCGGTCAGCTCCTCCACCTCGCGCAGGGGCCCCTCGTGCAGGACGGGCACCGAGACCACGGGCGTGCCGTCCAGGAGCTCACGGCGCCGCGCGGTGGACAGGAACGTCCCGTCCGCCCGGTCGAGGACGTCGAACTCGCAGAAGTAGTGGGGGAGCGCGTCGTAGAAGACGGTGTGCTTGGCATACAGCCACTCGCCGTACATCACGTACCGGTCGCCCAGCCGTTCCCGCAGGACGTGCTGCACCGACGCCGCCCACGCCTTGAGCGGCCCGAACTGCCGCTCGCGCGGGCCGCCGGTCAGGTAGTGGCCCCTGCTCTGCAGCCGCAGCGCGCCCTCGGCGGAGAAGCTGATGCCGCAGTTGGCGCCGTCCAGCTTCTCCTCCACCACCAGGTGGCGCCCGGCGACGGCCGCGAACGGCACCGCCGCCAGGTCGTGGTCGCCCGGCTGCAGCCGGGAGCCGGCGATGTGCCGGGTCCGGGGGTACTTGCGGAGCATGCCGTCCGTTGTAGTGAACCCCCGCGATCATGCCAACCGGTTTTCCCGCGCCGGGACGAGCAGGGCCACCGCCGTCGGCCATTGCCCGGCAGTGCGACATGACGATCGTCACGTCCGGCAGGACCAGGAACATCCCGGCGCACAGGGCGGCCGAGGCCGCGCCGCGGCACTGGGAGGGGTGCACCGCCGGGTACGCGGTCCGGCGGGGAAGGGGGAGTTGTCTGCGTCGTCGATTTCATGCGTCCACGCTGCACCCGGATGCTCCGCCGCGGGCCGGACCCTGTCGGCGGGCTCAGCCGATCGCCACCCTGGCCAGCGCGCCCGTCTCCAGCGCCACCCACAACGCGCCGTCCGGGCCGACGGCGATGCCGTGCGGCTCGCAGTCCCGCGTCGGGAGGATGTGCTCGTCGATGCGGCCCTCCGGCGTGATGCGCCCGACATGCGCGGTGCCCCACTCGGTGAACCACAGCGCCTCGTCCGGTCCCGTGACGATCGCGTGTGGCCGGGCGGCCGGATCGGGCAGCGGGAACTCGGTGACCTTGCCCTCGGTGGTGATCCGCCCGATCTGGCCAGCGCCGATCTCGGTGAACCACAGCGCCCCGTCCGGGCCGGTGGTGATCCCGACCGGCGCGGCGCCCTCGGTGGGCAGCGCGTGGACGGCGGCCTCCCCGCCCGGGGTGATCCGGCCGACCGCGTTCGCCCCGTTGAGCGTGAACCACAGCGCCCCGTCGGGCCCCGCCGTGATCATCGACGGCGCCCCGGCGGGGCCGGGCAGTGCGAAGTCGCCGACCTCGCCGCCGACACCGATCCGGCCGATGCGCCCGGTGTTCATCTGCGCGAACCACAGGTTCCCATCGGGGCCCGCGGCGATCCCGGCCGGGCCGCAGCCCTCCGGCGCCGCGAACTCCGCCACCTCTCCGCCGACGGTCATCCGCCCGATCCGGTGCCCCTGGAACTCGGTGAACCACAGCGCGCCGTCCGGGCCCGCCGTGATGATCAGCGGCCCGTCGCCGAGGGGCGCACGGGGCAGCAGGGTGAGGCCGCCGTCCGGCGTCATCCGCCCGATCCGCCGCTCGTGGACCAGCGTGAACCACAGCGCCCCGTCGGGCCCCGCAGTGATCCCGTACGGGCCGGCCTCCGCGCCCGCCACCCTGAACTCCTTGATCGTGGCATGTGAACCCTGCGGCATGGATCGTCCCCCCTCGTCCCGCTCCAGGTGCTCCTATCCGCGCGACGGCGAGACTAACGCAACACCGGTCGCGTTACGATCGTCGCGTGCGACCACCTCGACGCCACCGGACCCGCCGGTGACCGCCACGGGCCCCGGGACCGTCCGGCCCGGCGGGCGCACCGCCCGCGTCCGCGACGCCGTACGGCACGCCACGCTCGCCGAGCTGGCCGAACACGGGCACCGCGGGCTCACCGTCGAGGGCGTCGCCGCCCGCTCCGGCGTGCACCGCACGACCGTCTACCGCCGCTGGGGCGGCCCCGGGGGCCTCATCGCCGACGCCCTCGACCTGGCGGCCGGCGAGCCCTGGCCGGTGCCCGACACCGGCACGCTCGCCGGGGACCTGCGCGCGATCACCCGCCTCGTCCTCGGCGGCCTCACCGACCCCGCCCAGGGGCCCCTCACCCGTGCGTTCGTCGAGGCCGCGGCGCACAGCCCGGACGCCGCCGCGGCACTGCGCGCCTTCCTCGCCCGGCGGCACGAGCAGGCCGCGGTGGTCGTGGAACGCGCGATCGAGCGCGGCGAGGCGCCCGCCGGGACCGACGCGGCCGAGGTCGTCCGGATCGCGGTCGCGCCCCTGTACTACCGGCTGTTCGTCAGCGGCGAGCCGCTCGACGGGCCCGCCGCCGACCGCGCCGCCGCGGCCGCCTGGGCGGCGGCCCGCGCCGGAGCGCTCTGACCGCCCTCCTCAGGCACGGTGGGGTGCGAGGACGGCCTCGACATCGGCGCGCAGTGCGTCCACGAGATCCCCCTCGGCCCGCACCGCCCACAAGATCAGCGCTCCGTTGTAGGCGACCTGGACCGAGCGCGCCAGCCGCGCCGCGTCCGCGCCGGCGCCGAGCTCACCCGCCGCGACGGCCTCCCGCAGCAACGCGGCGACCTCCTCCTCCACCGCCCGCGCATGCGACGCGGCGTGGGCGCGGAACTCCGGGTCCGTCACGTCCAGTTGCAGGAAGCCCAGGTTGTTGGCCATCTCCTCGGCCCCGCGCACCCCCGCGGTCATCGACGCCAGCGCCGCGTGCAGGACCACCAGCGGCGGCCCGCCCTCGTGCCGGGCACGCTCGAACGGCAGCCGCGCGTCCCGCGCGCCGCGCCCGGCGAGCGCCAGCAGCAGCCCGCGCTTGGACCCGAACCGCTGGACGAGCGTGGCCGGGGCGAGCCCGGCCTCCTCCGCGACCGCGCCGAGCGTCAGGCGGACCGGCCCGACCCGCCCGAGCGCACGCGCCGCCGCCGCGAGGACCGCCTCGTCACTGGTCGTGCGCGGCCTCGCCACCCGGCCTCCCGCGGATCGTCCAACGGCTGCCCGCGAACCCTACCCGCCGGACCCCGCCCCCTTGGAGCCGATACCCGCGTTGCGCCCCTCGCCCCCGGCGTGGCGGCGCGGGCCCGCCCGCCGCCGGGGGATGTCGGTGGCGCCTGGTTGAGTGCACGGTGCCGGAAGAGGGGCCCGGCCACGGCATCGGGCCGTGCGAGGGAGGAGCAGCGATGGACGACGAGGCCCGCCTGTGGGCGATGCTGGAGACGGCATGGGAGCCCCTGGGTGCCGAGGTCGCCCGCGCACGGCGTGACCTCGCGCACCGCACGCCGACAGCCGGTGAGGAGCTGTGGGGGAAGCCGCCCCTGTCGGTTGTCGAGGGGGCACTGAGCGGCTTCCTGGAGAATCTGGCCGCCGCCGGCCGGGACCTGCCGGCCGAGGAGCTGACACGCATGGACCGCGTGGTCGAGCGGCTGCTGCACGACATCGACCGCGCCGACGTCCACGCCGTGACCGACGGCTCCGATGACGGCTTCCTCTATGCGCGCGGCTTCATCGTCGCGCTGGGCGAGGAGTTCTACACCGCCGTGACCCGCGACCCGCACATGGCGGTGCTGGACGCCGAATGCGAGCGCATGTGCTACTTCTTCGCCCGCCTGCACAATGAGCGCTTCGGCGACTACCCCGACACCGGCTCGGGCATCAGCCGGGAATCGTGCTCCAACCCCGAGGGATGGCCGGCCTCCGCCTGACCGGACGCCCTCCATCCGGCCCGCCGGGCACCGCCCACCGCCCCGCGGGCGCGTCGTGATCGGCGTGACGGGGGCGGCGTGCGCTGTCAGGGCGTGGTGCGCAGCGTGGCCAGAGCGGTGGACCAGGAGACGAGCTGGTCGAGGGTCCTGGCGAGCGCGACGGCCTGGTGGTCACCGGGGGAGAAGTCGGTGAAGCCGACGAAATCGGTGTGCATGCTCAAGGCGACCTGCGCGGAGACGTCGGCGATCTGCAGGGCGCCCAGGACCGGACGCAACGCCTCGACGGCGCGGACACCCCCGTCGACGCCGTAGGACACGAACGCCGCCGCCTTGTTGTTCCACTCGGCGTAGACCCGGTCCAGGGCGTTCTTCAGGGTGCCGGGGGCGGAGTGGTTGTACTCGGGGGTGACGAAGACGAACCCGTCGTACCCGGCGACCGTCGCGGCCCACGACCGGGTGTGCTCGCGGGTGTAGCGGCCGCTGGCCGGAGGCATGGGCTCGTCCAGGTCCGGCAGGCCGATCTCGGCGAGGTCGACCAGCGCGAAACCGGCATCGTCGCGTTGGGCGGCCTGCTTGAGGACCCAGTCGGCGACGGCCTCGCCGCGGCGGCCGGGCCGGGTGCTGACCAGCACCACAGCGATCTTGATCATGTGCGTGTCTCCTTTGCGGCGAAGGGGGCGTCGACGGCCGTCTCCAGCCGCCCGGGCTCCCGGCGGCGGGAACGTCAGTGCTGCTCGTGGCCGGAGAACATGTCGACCACGCGGGCGATGGGGTCTGGGCCGAACATCAGCTCCAGCGATGCCGCCGACCCGATGGCCGAGTCCTCGCTGCGCGGGAACAGCGCCTCCTCGTAGGCGGTCAGAGCGGCCTCGACGTCGCCGGGATGAGCGGCGACGGCCAGGCCGAGCTCGGCGCCGTCCAGCATCGCGTGGTTGGCGCCCTCACCGGCGAACGGCGACATCAGGTGCGCGGCATCGCCCAGCAGCGTCACCCCGGGCACCCGGTCCCAGCGGTGGCCGACGGGCAGCGCGTGGATGCGGCGCGGCACCAGGGCGCCGTCGGCCTCGGCGATCAGCGCCCGGAACACCGGATCCCAGTCGGCGAAGTGGGCCATCACGGCGCCCTTGGCGGCGTCGGTGTCGCCGAAGTCGATGCCGTCCAGCAGGTCCTCGGCGGCCCGCAGCGCGGTGTAGACGTGCAGGCTGCCGTCGGGTTCACGGTGGGCGAGGAAGCCGCGCTCGCCGTCCAGGGCGATGAAGAAGCCGACGCCGATGAGCCCGGCTCCGCGGGGGTGGCGGGTGTCGGCGTCCCGCAGGTCGAACTCGACGAAGCAGACGCCCGTATAGGACGGCGCTGCGGCCGAGACCAGCGGCCGGATCCGCGACCAGGCACCGTCGGCGCCGATCAGCAGGTCGGTGGTGACGGTGGACCCGTCGGCGAAGGCCACCTCGTGGCGGCCGCCGTCCAGCGGACGGGCCCCGGTGACCCTCCGGCCCCAGCGGACCGTGCCGCCGGGCAAGGAGTCCAGCAGCAGGTCGCGCAGGTCCCCGCGGTCCACCTCGGGACGATCGCCGGTGCCGTCGTCCTCCTCCTCCCAGACCAGCGTGCCGTCCTTGGTCATCACGCGCATGGCCTCACCGCCCTTGTGGACGATCGCGCGGAAGCCGTCGTGGAGGCCGGCGGCGTGCAGGGCCTTCTGCCCGTTCACCTCGTGGATGTCGAGCATGCCGCCCTGCGTGCGGCTGCCCCGGTCCGGTTCGAGCTCGAACACGGCGGCCCGGACGCCATGGACGTGCAGGACCCGCGCGGCCGTGAGACCGCCGAGGCCGGCCCCGATGATCGCGATGGGGTGGTGGGTGCTCATCGGCTCCTCCAAGAAGACCGCCTCCGGGAACGGAGCAGGAACGGGTACAGTAGTGATGTCACTCAAAAACCATAACAGCTTTACTTAGGGAGTGGTTACGCGCCCCGGTAGGATGGGGGCATGACCGAGGTCACGACGGGACGCCGCGAGCGCAAGAAGGCCCGCACCAGGCAGGCGATCGCCGACGCCGCGCTGGCGCTGTTCCTGGAACGCGGCTTCGACCAGGTCACGATCAAGGACGTCGCCGAAGCCGCCGACATGTCGACCAGCGGGCTGTTCAAGCACTTCCCGACCAAGGAGTCCCTGGTCTTCGGCCAGGAGGACGACGTCCGGGCCGGCATCGTCTCCGCCGTCCAGGACCGCCCGGAGGGCACACCCGTCCTGCGGGCCCTGCGGGACTGGCTGCTGCGCCACACCCGCCGCGAGGCCGGCGACCCGCGTGCCGCCGCGTTCACCGACCTGGTCGCGCGCACCCCGGCACTCGGCGACCACGCCCGCCGCATGTGGCTGCGGCACGAAGCGGACCTGGCCGAGGCGATCCGCCGGGCGGGGCCCGACGCCCCCGGCGCCGGCATCGCCGCCCGGGCCGTCGCCCGGTTCGCCCTCGACCGCGCCCGGCCCTGGAACCCCCACGACCCCCGCGCCGAACTCGACGCCGCCTTCGCCCTCATCGCCGGAGGCTGGCCCGCCCCCGAACTGCGCGACCGGCCGCACGACCGGCCACGGGCGCCGGCCGCCCAGCCGTCACCGTCCCGCCCCCCGGGGCTGCGCGAACGCAAGAAGGCCCAGACCCGCCGGGCCATCACCCGGGCCGCGCTGGAGCTGTTCGCCGCACGCGGCTACGACGACGTCGGGGTCCGCGAGATCGCCGACGCCGCCGACACCTCGATCGCGACCCTGTTCACCTACTTCCCCGACGGCAAGGCCAGCCTGGTCTTCCCCGGCGACCGGGCCGACCACATCGCCGCGCTGGTCCGCGCCGTCCACCACCGCACCCCCGGGCAGACCGTCGTGCGCGCCGTCCACGGCCACATGACCGGACGCGGCCCCTTCGTGACCGACCCCACCCCGGACGGGCAGCGCGCCCTGGACCTGGTCCGCGCCACCCCCGAACTGAGCGACTACGCCCTGCGCTCCTGGACCGCGACCCAGGACGCCCTCGCCGCCGCCATCGCACGTGAGGCCGGGTTGCCCGGCGACGACCTCACCGCCCGCCTCCTGACCCGCTACCTCTTGCTGATCCCCGACCTCGCCACCACCGCCGACGCCGACGCCCGCCGCACCCTGGACGTCGTCACCGGCCTCCTCGAACGCGGATGGCCGGCCGCGCTCACCACCCCGCCACGCCCGGACGAGCCCGCCGAGGATCACTAGCCCCGCTGGGCATCCCTGACGAACACGATCCCGTCATGCCCGGGAAGATGGGCCGGGTCGAGCGGGGCGTAGCCGTAGTAGGGGGACGTGCGGGGAGCGGGCCGCGCGTCGGCGAAAGCGGCCGACAGCCGGCGGGCGTCGACGACGCAGTGGTCTCCGGGAAGCGCGTACAGCAGCCCTTCGACGGTGTCGGATGGCGGGTCGCCCACGCCCCGGTGCCGGATCGTGCCGAGGGCCGTGGCCAGGAAGGCATACCCCTCGTCCAGGTGGGCGCTCACGATCGCGCCCGCGCTCCACCATGCGACCGGCAGGCCGCCCATCCGCATCGTGCTCTCGTCCCGCTGGAGATGACCGTTGTGCCCGTTCACCAGCACCGGCCCCCGCTCGGCGACGGCGAGGAGGTTGGCGGCCATCATCACGTCCCGCTGGCCCACCAGCCGTGCCATGCGGCCTGGTGACGTATCGGCCATCCAGTGGTGGTAGCGGAGCAGGCCGGTGGCGGTGCGCCCCCACAGCCGCGCGCGGTGCCAGGCGTCCCGCGAGGACGCCGCGATCAGGTGCGGCGTCTGCGCGTCAAGGAGGGCCGCCAGGTCTCCGGCGAGCAGCCCCAGCTCCCCGGCCTGAGCCGATCGTCCCGCGGACCGGGACGGGTCCCTCATCGCGGCGGGATCGGTCCACCGGCCGTCGGCGCCGATCAGGCGGTCGAGCGTCTCGGCGGAGCAGGGGAGCAGGTCCGCGTCCACATGCGCCGCGAGGTAGCCGTGCAGCGCGGTGAGGGCCTGCCGGGGGCTCGCGGCGTGCGTGATCTCCAGCGGGCCGTCGAAACCGGCGAAGCGAAGCCGCTCGGACGCCGGACGGCCCTCGTTGTGGGCGCGCATCCACCGCACGAGCTCGCGGTTGGCCGGAAACGCGCCCCACCCGTGGCTGAAACCGCGCTCCACGACCTCATCGAGGGCGCCCGTCCCCGAGACGACGTAGTCGTCCACGACCTGGCCCATCATGCAGTCGCTCTCGATCGCGATCCACCGGTACCCCTCGTGCTCGGCGAGCTGCCGGAAGAGGTCGTTGCGCAGGTCCAGCAGGCTGCCCTCGCCGTGGGTGGGCTCGCCCAGGGCGAGCAGCCGCGGCCGGCCCGGGAGCAGCCCCATGACGGCGTCGGCGTCGGCGGCATGGGCGGTGATGTCCGTGATGCCAATGACCATGCCCTCAACGGTATCGTTGAACTTTCGGTTGAAACTCGACCGCCATATCAGCAGGACCATGGGACGAAACCTTCAAAACGCCGAACGGCTCAGGCCAGTCGATCTGGCCCGCCGGCACGGCCTGTCCACGCAGGCGATCAGGAACTACGAGGAGGCCGGCATCCTTCCGGCCGCCGGGCGCACGCCCCACGGCTACCGCACCTACACGCCGCTGCACGCGCGGGCTCTGAGCACGTTCCTGGCCCTGGTGCCCGGTCACGGCCACCGGACCGCGGCGGCGATCATGCGGGCGGTGAACACCGGCGCGGACGAGGACGCGCTGCGTCTCATCGACGAGAGCCACGCCCGGCTCCTCGGCGACCGGCGGACGCTCCAGGCCGTGGAGGACGCCCTCCGCGACCTGGAGCCGATCACCGCGCCCGGGCCCGGCGTGAGCTTCATCGGGCCGCTGGCGGCCGAGCTCGGGATCCGGCCCGCGACACTGCGCAAATGGGAGCGCGCCGGGCTGGTGCGCCCGCGCCGCGACCCCCGGACGGGCTACCGCGTCTACGACGACGCCGACGTGCGGGACGCGCGGCTGGCCCACCAGCTCAGGCGGGGCGGCCACCTGCTGGACCAGATCGCCCCGCTGATCGCCCAGGTGCGGGCTGCGGGCGGGCCGGCGCCGCTGGAGGCCGCCATGCGCGACTGGCGCGGCCGGCTGGGCGCCCGCGGGCGGGCGATGCTGGCCGGAGCCGCGGAACTGGAGACCTACCTGCGCGAGCGCGCACGTCCCGGACCCGCGGTCAGGTCGTCACCCTGGCGATGAACGCGGCCAGGTTGAGACGGGCGCGGGCGACCTTCTCCTCCAGCGACAGCGTCTCGTCGAGGCCCGGGGACGCCTGCTTCTTCCCTCGCAGGAAGAGGGAGCACGCGAGATCGGTGCAGAAGTACTGCCCGACCGTGTTGCCCTGGCGCCCGGCCTCACCGGTGCGGCGCGCGGTCATCAGCGACACCCCGCCCCCGGCGTGCGTCGTCAGGCACAGCGAGCACATGCTGCGCGCGGTGAAGCCGCGCGCCGAGCCGGTGACCGCCCGCAACGCGATGCCGAGGAGGCCGCCGTCGCGTTCGGCGACCAGGTACGCGCGGACCGGGGCGCCGGGATCCCTCCAGCCGAGGAAGTCGAGGTCGTCCCAGGGCCGTTCCTGCAGGTCCCGGGGGACGCCCAGGCGCCCGGCCTCGCCCTTGGAGCAGTTGACGAACGACCGGCGTATCTCCCTCTCGGTGATTGCCCTCATGCCCCCGAGCCTAAGTCGCCTAATATAATTAGGCAAACGCCTTATTCGACTAAGCACCTGGGGGTCGCCGTGGCACGTGCCGGGATCACCGCGGACCGCATCGCCCGGACCGCGGCGGAACTCGCCGACGAGATCGGCTTCGACGGCCTCACCGTCTCGGCGGTCGCGCGCCGGCTCGGCGTCAAGGACCCGAGCCTGTACGCGCACATCGAGAACGCGCGGGAGCTGAAGGTGCGGGTGGCGCTGCTGGCGCTGGAGGAGATGGCCGACAGGGCGGCGGACGCCCTGGCCGGGCGCGCGGGCAGGGACGCGCTGGTGGCCTTCGCCGACACCTACCGCGCCTACGCCCGGGAGCACCCCGGCCGGTACGCGGCGGCCAGGTACGAGCTCGACCCGGAGACCGCGGCCGCCGGCGCGGGGCCCAGGCACGCGGAGATGACGCGCGCGATCCTGCGCGGCTACGACCTTCCAGAGCCCGACCAGACCGACGCGGTGCGCCTCCTGGGCAGTGTGTTCCACGGGTTCGTGAGCCTGGAGATGGCGGGCGCGTTCCGTCACACCCCCCGAGAGACCGGAGCCTCCTGGACCTGGGCGCTGGACACGATCGACTCCGCCCTCAGAAGCCGTCAGGCCCAGGAGCCGCCCGCCGCGACGCCGGACCCCTGACGCCGGACGGCCCGCAAGCGGGAACCGCGGGCCGGGGCGGCCGCAAGGGCGCCGGTTCAGCCGCCCCTTCCGCCGAGCGCGTCCTCCAGGAGTGCCCGCAGCGACTCTCGGTCGACGGGACGGGGACCGGCGCACGGGCGGGCCAGGACGTCGTCGACGACGCCGGGCAGGTCCGCCCCGGAGACGCCGAGCTCTCCGAGCGTCCGGGGCGCGCCGAGCCGGTCGGCGAGCGCGGCGAGCGCGGTGGCAGGGGAGTCGGTGGTGAGGGCACGCCGCAGTGCCTCGCACGCCTCGGGCGCCGAGGCGAGGGTGAACGCGGCGACGTGCGGCAGCATGACCGCGTGCGTCTCCGCGTGGGGCAGGTCCAGCCTGCCGCCGAGGACGTGGCAGATCCTGTGGTGCAGCCCCATGGTGGCCGCCCCCGCGCACGCCCCGCACAGCCACGCGCCCTGCAGCGCGGTGCCCCGGGCCGCGACGTCCCCCGGGATCGGCCATGATCTCCGGGAGCGCCCGGGCGAGGTCGCGGATCCCCCGCTCGGCCAGGGCCGAGACGGCCGGCGAGGCGTCGGCCGCGTACAGCGCCTCGACGGCGTGGGCGATCGCGTTGAGGCCGCTGGTCGCGGACACGCGGGCGGGCAGGCCGCGGGTGAGCCCGGGATCGTAGACGACGGCCTTGGGCAGCACGGCCCGGTCGCGGCCGGTCCGCTTGCGCGCGTCGTCGGTGATCCCCCAGATCGGGGTCATCTCCGATCCCGAGTACGTCGTGGGCACGGCCACCACGGGCAGGCCGTGCCGCAGAGCGAGCGCCTTGGCCAGCCCGATGGCGGAACCCCCGCCGACCGCGACGAGACCGTCCGCCCCGGCGTCGGCCGCGAACCGGGCCGCCCCGTCCACCGTCTCGGACGGGACGTGCCTGCGGGCCCGGCAGAACGATCCGGCCGCGAGGTCGCCCAGCAGGTCCCGGGCCCGCCCGGCGAGGGCCGCCTGCCCCGGCGTGGTGAGGACCACCGCCCGGCGGACGCCGAGACGGCGGACCTCCTCCCCGAGGCGGCGCACCGCGCCGGCGCCGAACGCCACGCGCATCGGCAGCGCCTCGTAGGTGAACCCGCCGGTCACGGGGTCGCCGCCGCGTCGGCGAGGCGCAGGTCGAAGCGCGCGTGACGGAACGGCACCGTGACGCCCAGACGGGCCGCCTCGTCGGCGTCGTCGGAACCGTCGAAGTCCACGATCAGGTTCCTCCTGACCGCGAAGACGGCGTCGCTGTCGAGGTAGGGGCCGCTGGCCACGAAGATGTGCGTGGTCACCGGCCGGTATCCGCTCGCGCCGGCGATGAGGTGCACATGCGCGGGCCGGTACGGGTGACGTCCCGCCGCGGCGAGCAGCCGCCCGACCGGGCCGTCGGTCGGGATGGGGTAGTGGCTGGGCACCACCGTGCGGAACCAGAAACGGCCCCGCTCATCGGTGCGGAACAGGCCGCGGCCGTTGCCGGGCGGCTGGACGCCGGGCCGCTGCACGTCGTAGAAGCCGTGCTCGTCGCACTGCCACACGTCGACCTCGGCTCCGGCGATCGGCTCGCCGGTGGTGGCGGTGACCGTGCCGGACACCACGCACGGGGTGCCGGTGCCGAGCAGGTCGATGGAGTCCCCGAGCTCACGCGCGGGGGACTGCACCATGTGGAACGGGCCCAGCACGGTGCTCTCGGTCCCCGCCGGGTCGGCGTTCATGGTCTCGACGAGCATCGAGATCCCCAGCACGTCCGACAGCAGGACGAACTCCTGCCGGGTGTCGTCGCACTTCTGCCCGACCGCGGTGAGGAACCCGATCGCCTGCTCCCACTCGCGCAGTGTCGGCCGCACGTCCCGGACCAGCGCGTGCAGATGGCCCGCGACCGCGCGCAGGATCTCCCTGACGCGGGGGTCGGCGGCGTCCTCGAAGCTGTCCAGGACGGCGTCGAGGGCCGTGCTCTCAGTGAAGTCCACTGACGCTCACTCCTTGGGAGGGGTCCGGGCGAAGCGGTCGGCGAACCAGTCCGCGACGAAGGCGGTGCGCTCGTCGGCGTGGTTGTAGATGGTGTGCTCGCCGTCGTCCCAGGTGCGGAGCACGGCGTCGCCGGCGGCCGCGTCCAGGAAGGGCTGCTGGTCGCCGAGGGCGACGATCGGATCCCGCCCGCCGTGCAGCACCAGCAGCGGGCACGCGATCCGGTCGCCGGGGGCGAGCGCGATCCGGTCGAAGTTGCGCCGGAGCGCGCCGGGGTCGGTGGTGCCGAGCATCGCGGCCGCCTGCTCGGTGAAGGCGCGGAAGTCCAGCAGCCGGGGACGCGCGGGCGCTCCGTTGACGCACACCGCCGACACCCGGGGGTCGGACGCGGCGGTGGTGGCGGCGTAGAGCCCGCCGAGGCTGTTGCCCCACAGGCCCACAACCGGGCCGAGTTCCGGACGGCCGCGGACGTGGCTCACGAACGTGCTGTACGCGGCGCGGACATCGGCGTCGATGAGGATCCCGCCGGTCCACCGGGTCTCGCCCTGGCCCGGGCCCTCCGCGAGCAGCGCCGCCAGCCCGCGCGCCGCCAGCGCGTCCGCCTGGCGCCGGTAGGCCGCGCCCCATCCGCTCTGCCCGCCGAACACGATCACCGTGCCCGCCGCCGGGACGGCGGGCCGGACGAGCCATCCGAACAGGCGCCCGCCGGCGAACGGCAGCTCCACCCGTTCCCACGCCGGGGTGCCGAGGACGCCCGCGGCGGCGATCGCGCCGGTGAACCGCGTGTACAGCCCGATCTTGCGTGGCGTGTCGAAGTTGTGGGCCATCTGCGCGAACAGCAGGTCGGCGGCGGCCGCCCGGTAGGACTCGGCGGCGGTGACGACGTGGCCGGCCGCCCGCGCCGCGTCCGCGGTCGCCAGCCGCGCGTCCGCGAGGCCCTCCGCGGCGTCGTCCCAGGGGACCCCCGCGTCCGTCGCCCGGCGCAGGGCGAGCACGTCGGCGTGCAGCACGCCGCAGTCGAGCATCCGCGTCGGCGGCATGGCCCGCCACAACACGTCCGGCGGCGCGGGCTTCACGGTGTCGTCGGAGAGTGTCATGCCCCCGCCTCCGCCGGAGCCGGGTCGGCCGCCCACGACAGCCGCGAGCGCAGCCCGTCCACGGCCGCCGGGAGGTCGCCCAGCCCTCCCGCCCAGTACAGGTGGAAGTCGGGTCTCCCGATGAACGCGTCCGCCCCGTGCCGGTCGAGGAAGGCCGAGTAGGTGCCGTCGATGTCCGTCACGTGGTCCGGTGAGACGTCCGCGAGACACGCCCTGCGGACGCCGAGGGCGTCCAGGAAAGCCAGCTGGTCGGCGGTGAGGACGCGGCGGACGTCCGCGCGGCTGATCAGGCTGAACCCGCCGCCGATGACGTCGTCGCACCGCCCCCGCACTGCGCCCCTGCCCACCACGCCCTGCGGCGCCAGCGTCCCGGCGGGCGGGGCCGGGGAGCCGTCGGCGCGGGTGTGGACGACACCGCCGGCGAGGGTCGGGAACGGCGGCGGCGGCGGGACGTCGCCGGTGCGGAACGCCTCGTCCCTGGCCGCGGCCGCCACGGGGTCGTGGGTGTTGGCGACCCTGCCCAGGGCGATGGAGATCTCGGTGATGGCGGTGGCGTGCGGCCGCCGCTCGGTCTCATAGGTGTCCAGCAGCGCCTCGCCCGCGAGGCCGCGCAGCACCAGGTCCAGCTTCCACGCCAGGGTGATCCCGTCGCGCATGCCCGAGCACGCGCCCTGCCCCATGTACGGCGGGGTCGTGTGCGCGGCGTCACCGGCCAGGAACGTCCGGCCCTCCCGCCAGGACGTGGCGATGCGGCCCTGGAAGACGTAGACCACCTGACGGAGGATCCTCACGTCCTCGGGCCCGAGCCCGTGCCGCTCCCGCAGCCAGGCCCAGGCGTACTCCGGCGTCTCGAACACCTCCTGGTCCTCGCCGGGCAGCACGGCCAGCTCGAACCGCTGGCGGCTGCGCCCGATCGGCATGTGCATGTGACCGCGGGCCGGATCGCAGTACTGGGTGAGCCGGTCGAACCGCCGCGGAAGGGGACGCAGCCGCTCGGTGTCGATGTTCAGCCACCGGTCGTCGACACCGTGGTCGATGGACCCGATGCCCAGGGCGGCGCGCACGAAGCTGTTCGCCCCGTCCGCCCCGACCAGGTACCGCGCCGTGACGGTGCGCTCCTCACCGCCGTGCGACCACTGCCCGGTGCGCGACTGGGTCCACGGGCGCGCGGTCACCGCGACACCGCCATCGTCCTGGCGCACGTTGACCACGGCCCAGCCCTGGTTGACCTCGACGTTCCCGGTGGCCCGCACCCGCATGTCGATGGCTTCCTCGATGTCGGGCTGGTACATCGAGATGTGGCTCGCGTAACCGCAGGAATCGCCGCTCCAGTCCAGCGTGACCAGCAGCTCACCGGCACCGTTGAGGTAGCGGTAGTCGGGGATCGGCGCGGCGTCGCGCAGCGCGTGGTCGATGTCGCCGACCGCCTGGATGATCCGGGCGGTCTCGCCGTCGATGTGCGTCAGCCGCGGAAGACCGTACAGTCCCGGCCAGCGCTCGAACACGATCACACGGTGACCCGCCTTGCCCAGGGCCGACGCCAGCACCAGCCCGGTCGGTCCGTAGCCCACGATCGCCACATCACAGTCGACATCCATGGTCGAGCCTCCCCTTCGAACCGTGCCTCCCGCACGATGGGTCGACGGTAGGTTCGACGGGCCGCGGAGCCTATCCGCGTGGCGACAGCCCGATCCGTCCGGCGACGGCAGGTCGCCGAGGGGGAGCGGCGCGGCGGCTCACGACCCGGCGCGCAGGGTCGCCGACGGCAGCCGGCCGTAGCGCTCGTGATACGCGGCCGCGAAACGCGGCAGATGCGTGAACCCCCACCGGAACGCCACGTCCGCGACGGTGACGCCGGAGCCCGGCCGCACCGACCGCAGCTCGTCGTGGGCCCGCGCCAGCCTCGTCTGCTGGACGTACTCGCGGGGTGAGACACCGACGTACTCGCGGAAGTACCGCTGCAGGGACCGGGCCGTCACACCGGCCACCCCGGCCAGCCGGTCGACCGGCAGCTCCTCCTCCGGGTGCGCCTCGATGTACCCGATCGCCCGGCGCAGCGGCGCGGGCCGGTGCTCGCCGACGCCCCGGTCGGCGAGCCGCTCGGAATAGTTGTGGGGCTGCGCCAGCAGCAGGCCGGTCATCAGCATGCCCGCCCACGGGCCGGTGGCCACCGGATGCGCGGTGAGCCCGGTGGGCTGGTCGAGGTCGCGGACCAGCAGCCGGACCACCCGGAACCACGAGGCCGCCGCGGGCCCACGCAAGTCCATCCTCGGCCGGAACCGGATCGGCGCCGGCACCGGGCGGTCGAGCAGCTCCTCCAGCCGACGCTCCAGGGCATACCGCTCGATCCGGACGTGCAGCTGCCGGTAGTCGGCGCTCAGCCGCATCTGCGCGCGCATGCGCGGCGAGATGATCGCCGCCGTCGAGCGGTCGACGAGGACCTCGTCCGCGGCGTACCGGATGCGGTTGACGCCGCCGAGCGCGAGGTTGACGTCGTAGTAGTCGACCTCCTCGGTCAGCTGGACGTCCAGCTCGCAGTTGCGGTGCCACCCATAGACCAGGGAGAGCGGCCCGAGATCCGCCATGGACACGTCGGTGCGGATCGCGTCACCGCCACGGCCCGCGGGAACCGAGCGGTGCGGCGTGAGATACCGCGACACGCACGCGCGGAACTCGTCGAGATCGGCGGAACGCAGGATCGAGAAGCGCTCAAGGGCACCCATCGCCTCACCCCTTCACCGGGCGTGCCCTCCACCCTAGCCTCGACCGCGTCACGCCGGTACGTCCCACCTGGGGGTTCACACCACCGGCGCCGCTCCGCGCGGTGGCCACCGCAGGGCCCGGCCGCCCGGAGCCGGGCTCGCCCGGTGCGCCCGGCTTGACGATCTCCCTCCGCATGTGCGATCCTGAATGCGGGATCGAGGGTTGACAGTCAATATATAGTGTGGATATTCGTCTGCATTTTGCTCTATGCTGCCCTTTCACGCCTGCCCTCGGCATCCCTCCTCCTTCTTGGCCGCGATGCCGTCCGCCATGCGTGTAGACAGTCCGCCGCGAGCCCTCGGAAGGACACCTGTTGGCAGCCTCGCACAACCCCTCTGCCGTACCCGCCGGTCCCCATCGCGTCTCCTTCGCACGTATCCAGGACGCTCTCGAGGTCCCCGACCTCCTCGCCGTACAGACCGAGTCGTTCGACTGGCTGCTGGGCAACGAGAGGTGGAAGGCCCGGGTCGAGGCGGCCCAGAAGGCCGGAAGCAAAAGCGTCCCGACGCAGTCGGGGCTGGAGGAGATCTTCGAAGAGATCAGCCCGATCGAGGACTTCTCCGCGACCATGTCCCTGTCGTTCCGCGACCACCGGTTCGAGCCGCCCAAGTACTCCGTGGAGGAGTGCAAGGACAAGGACATGACCTACTCCGCCCCGATGTTCGTCACGGCGGAGTTCATCAACAACACCACCGGTGAGATCAAGAGCCAGACGGTCTTCATGGGCGACTTCCCGCTCATGACCCCCAAGGGCACCTTCGTCATCAACGGCACCGAACGCGTCGTGGTGTCGCAACTCCTCCGCTCGCCCGGCGTCTATTTCGAACGCAACGTGGACAAGACCTCCGACAAGGACATCTACGGGTGCCGGGTCATCCCCTCGCGGGGGCGTGGCTGGAGTTCGAGATCGACAAGCGCGACAACGTGGGCGTGCGGATCGACCGCAAGCGCAAGCAGCCGGTGACGGTGCTGCTGAAGGCGCTGGGGTGGGACGAGGCGCGCATCCGCGAGCGGTTCGGGTCGTATGAGTCGATCAATGTCACGCTGGAGAAGGACCACACCTCCGGCCAGGACGACGCGCTGCTGGACATCTACCGCAAGCTGCGCCCCGGTGAGCCGCCGACGCGGGAGTCGGCGCAGACGCTGCTGGAGAACCTGTACTTCAACCCCAAGCGGTACGACGTCGCCAAGGTCGGCCGCTACAAGATCAACAAGAAGCTCGGCCTGGACCTGGACATGAACCAGGGCACCCTGACCGAGGACGACATCGTCTCCACCATCGAATACCTGGTCCGCTTGCACGCCGGCGAGGAGGAGAACCCCGTCGGGGGTGTGCCGGTGCCGATCGAGGTCGATGACATCGACCACTTCGGCAACCGGCGGCTGCGGACGGTCGGGGAGCTGATCCAGAACCAGGTCCGGCTGGGCCTGGCGCGCTTGGAGCGGGTGGTCCGGGAGCGGATGACCACCCAGGACGTCGAGGCGATCACGCCGCAGACCCTGATCAACATCCGGCCGGTCGTCGCCTCCATCAAGGAGTTCTTCGGCACCAGCCAGTCGTCGCAGTTCATGGACCACACCAATCCCCTGACGGGCCTCACGCAGAAGCGCCGGCTGTCGGCGCTGGGGCCGGGCGGGCTGTCGCGTGAGCGGGCGGGCATGGAGGTCCGTGACGTCCACCCCTCGCACTACGGCCGGATGTGCCCGATCGAGACGCCCGAAGGCCCCAACATCGGGCTGATCGGCTCGCTGGCCGCCTTCGGGCGCGTCAACCCGTTCGGCTTCATCGAGACCCCCTACCGCAAGGTGGTGGACGGCAAGGTCACCGACCAGATCGACTACCTCACCGCCGACGAGGAGGACCGCTACGTCATCGCGCAGGCCAACTCCCTGACGAATGAGGACGGCTCGTTCGCCGAGGACCGCGTACTGGTCCGCAAGAAGGGCGGTGAGGTCGAGCTGATCGCGCCGCGGGACGTGCAGTACATGGACGTCTCGGCGCGGCAGATGACCTCGGTCGCCACCGCGATGATCCCGTTCCTGGAGCACGATGACGCCAACCGGGCGCTGATGGGCTCGAACATGCAGCGGCAGTCGGTGCCGCTGCTGCGCAGCGAGGCGCCGCTGGTGGGCACCGGGATGGAGTACCGGGCCGCCACCGATGCCGGTGACGTCATCACCGCCGAGAAGGCCGGGGTGGTGGAGGAGGTCTCGGCCGACTACGTCACGGTGATGAACGACGATGGGACCCGCACCACCTACCGGGTGGCCAAGTTCAAGCGGTCCAACCAGGGCACCTGCTTCAACCAGAAGCCGATCGTGGACGAGGGCCGGCGGGTGGAGGCCGGGCAGGTCATCGCCGACGGGCCGTGCACCGATGACGGTGAGATGGCGCTGGGCAAGAACCTGCTGGTGGCGTTCATGCCGTGGGAGGGCCACAACTACGAGGACGCCATCATCCTGTCGCAGCGGCTGGTGCAAGACGATGTGCTGTCCTCGATCCACATCGAGGAGCACGAGGTCGATGCCCGCGACACCAAGCTGGGGCCCGAGGAGATCACCCGGGACATCCCCAATGTCTCCGAGGAGGTGCTGGCCGATCTGGACGAGCGCGGGATCATCCGGATCGGCGCCGATGTGGTGCCCGGGGACATCCTGGTGGGCAAGGTCACGCCCAAGGGCGAGACCGAGCTGACGCCCGAGGAGCGGCTGCTGCGGGCGATCTTCGGTGAGAAGGCGCGGGAGGTGCGCGACACCTCGCTGAAGGTGCCCCACGGTGAGCAGGGCAAGGTCATCGGGGTGCGGGTGTTCTCCCGGGACGAGGGTGATGAGCTGCCGCCGGGGGTCAACGAGCTGGTCCGGGTGTACGTGGCGCAAAAGCGCAAGATCACCGATGGGGACAAGCTCGCGGGCCGGCACGGCAACAAGGGCGTCATCTCCAAGGTCCTGCCGGTGGAGGACATGCCCTTCCTCGAAGACGGCACCCCGGTCGACATCGTGCTCAACCCGCTGGGCGTGCCCGGCCGCATGAACGTCGGCCAGGTCCTGGAGACCCACCTCGGATGGATCGCCGCACAGGGCTGGGACATCAGCGGCGTGGGGGAGGAGTGGGCCGAGCGGCTGCGCGAGAAGGGCTTCGACCGCGTCGCGCCGCGCACCAACGTCGCCACCCCGGTCTTCGACGGCGCCAGTGAACAGGAGATCATCGGGCTTCTGGACAGCACGCTCGCCAACCGCGACGGCGACCGGACGGTGATGCCCAGCGGCAAGGCCCGGCTCTTCGACGGCCGGTCCGGCGAGCCCTACCCCTATCCGATCTCGGTCGGCTACCTCTACATCCTCAAGCTGCACCACCTGGTCGACGACAAGATCCACGCCCGCTCGACCGGCCCGTACTCCATGATCACCCAGCAGCCGCTCGGCGGTAAGGCCCAGTTCGGCGGCCAGCGCTTCGGTGAGATGGAGGTCTGGGCGCTGGAGGCCTACGGCGCCGCCTACGCCCTGCAGGAGCTGCTGACCATCAAGTCCGACGACGTCCTTGGCCGCGTGAAGGTCTACGAGGCCATCGTCAAGGGCGAGAACATCCCCGAGCCCGGCATTCCCGAGTCCTTCAAGGTGCTCATCAAGGAGATGCAGTCGCTGTGCCTCAACGTCGAGGTCCTCTCCAGCGACGGCATGTCCATCGAGATGCGCGACACCGACGAGGACGTCTTCCGCGCCGCGGAGGAGCTCGGCATCGACCTGTCCCGGCGCCCCAACGAAGGGGCGATGAACATCGACGACATCTGACCCGGAACACGCGCCGGCACGGCCCGGGACCGATGGTCCCGGGCCGTGCCGCCCGGCGGTCAGCCCGCCATGCCGGCGAACATGCCCGGCTCGTAGGAGCCACCCGGGTTCCGCACGATCACCCCGAGCCGGTTGGCCGCGTTCACCAAGGCGACCAGGGAGACCAGCGCGACCGTCTGGTCGTCGTCGTAGTGGCGGCGCACCTCGTCCCAGGTCCGGTCGGACACACCGGTGTGCGCGTCGGCCAGGCGGGTCCCCTCCTCGGCGAGCGCCAGCGCGGCCCGCTCGGCCTCGGTGAACACGGTGGACTCCCGCCAGGCGGCGACCAGGGCGAGCCGGACCGCGGTCTCACCGGCGGCCGCCGCCTCCTTGGCGTGGAAGTCGACGCAGTGGCCGCAGCCGTTGATCTGGCTGGCGCGCAGCATCACCAGCTCCTGCGTGGGCTGAGGCAGCGGCGACTGCCGGATCGCCACGCCGACGTTGTAGATCCGCTTGCCGATCTTGGCGCCGAGCCCGTTGGCCGGCAGATCGATCCGAGGTTCCATGATGTCGTCCTCACTCCCGGGACGGCGACCGCGCGGCTCGTCCGCGCGGCGTCCTGACGACCATGGAGATGCCGGCGACCCGGCTCCCCGTGACACCGCGGCCCTGTGACGTGCGCCACCGGCCGCCGATGTCACAGCGCCGCCGCGGCCGGCGTCCTATGCCCGTGATGTGCCGGACGGCGGACAGGCGGGAGAGCGGGCGATGACGGAGAGGACAACGGGCCAGGAGGCATGTGGCGGCCGGATGGACTCCGCCACCGAGGTGTTCGTCGCCCACCGCAACCTGCTCTTCACCGTCGCCTACGAGATGCTCGGCTCGGCCGCCGACGCCGAGGACGTCCTGCAGGAGACCTGGCTCCGGTGGGCGGGCGTCGACCTCGGCACGGTACGGGACCACCGCGCCTACCTGGTCCGGATCACCACCCGCCAGGCGCTGACCCGGCTGCGCACGCTCGGCCGCCGCAAGGAGTCCTACGTCGGGCCCTGGCTCCCCGAACCGCTGCTGACCAGCCCCGACGTGGCGGAGGACGTCGAGCTGGCCGACAGCGTGTCGATGGCGATGCTGCTGGTGCTGGAGACGCTCACCCCGACCGAGCGGGCGGTGTTCGTGCTCCGCGAGGTGTTCGCCCTGGAGTACGGCGAGATCGCCGAGGCCGTCGGCAAGAACCCGGCGGCCGTCCGCCAGATCGCCCACCGGGCGCGGGCGCACGTCGCCGAGCGGCGGCCGCGCGAGGTCGTCTCCGCGGCCGAGACCCGGGACGCGCTCCACGCGTTCCAGCGGGCGGTCGAGACGGGCGACCTCCAGAACCTGCTCGACATGCTCGCGCCGGACGTCGTCCTGCTGACCGACGGCGGCGGCGTCGTCCGCGCCGCGCGCGCGCCCATCGCGGGTGCCGGCAAGGTCGCCCGCGCGCTGAGCGGGATCAACACGGCCATCACGCTGCGGCCGGCGCACGTCAACGGCCACCCGGCACTGATCCTCCGGCTCGGCGACGAGACCGACACCGTCATCGCCGTGCGCATCGACGGCGGCCTCATCACCGGCCTGTACGCCGTGCGCAACCCCGAGAAGCTGTCGCACATGGAGCAGGTGACCGCCCTGCGCCGCTGACCGCCGCGCAGACACACCCGGACGACGCCGCGGAGACGGTCACGGCGACCCGGCCAGGGCTGCCAGGCGGCGCACGACCTCGCTGAGAGGGGCGCGGGTGTCGATCTCGACCGTGGCCGACGCCCGGAGCAGCGGCTCGATCTCCGCGGTGTCGGCCACGATCCGCGCCCGCTCCTCGCCGGTCTTGCCGAAGGGGTTGGTGCCGCGGCCGGCGATGCGGTCGAACATCACGTCCAGGGGAGCGCTGAGCAGGACGATCTCGTCGAACCGGGGATAGAAGGCGCGCTGGTTCCAGACCGTGCCCGCGATGAACAGAGGCTCACCCGAGGTCTCGTGCTCGGTGAGCAGGGCGTCGACCCGGTCTTCGCGCCATTGCCGTTCCAGGCCGCCGCCATCGTCGCGCGGGAGGTCGCCGATCCAGCCCCCGACGTCGGTGTCCACCGTCCGGTAGCCCCGCCGCCCCAGTTCGCCGAGCGCGGACGATTTGCCCGTGCCGGACATCCCCGTCACAAAGATCACCGTCACGTGCCCATCGTAAGGGTGCTCGACCGGCCCGCCGCAGTGGGGCAAGAAGGCTTGTTATGCAGCGCTTTCAACCTTGAGGTTGACAAAGTCGGAGGCGGCGGCGTACGGTTGTTTCAACCGACAAGTTGAAACAGGGGAAGAATGGACACGGACGCCCTGTCCCGAGTCTTCGCCGCCCTCGCGGATCCGACCCGGCGCGACATGGTGGCTCGGCTCTCGGAGGGGGACGCGACCGTGAGCCAGCTGGCCGAGCCGTACCGGATGTCGCTGCAGGCCGTCTACAAGCATCTGCGGGTGCTCGAGGACGCCGGGCTCGTCACACGGCCGCCGGGGCCTCAGCCCCGGTCGGTGCGCCTGGAGGTCCAGGCCCTCGACCTGCTGGACGTCTGGATCGAACGCCACCGGAGCCGCGTCGAGCAGCGCTACCGGCGCCTTGACGCCGTCCTGGCGACAATGGAGGGAGACGAACATGGAGAAGATCACGGAGGCGGTCATCGAGGCCGATCCGAAGCTGCCGATCATCCGGATGACCCGTGACTTCACGGCGACGCCCGCGCAGCTGCTGCGCGCGCACACCGACCCCGAGCTGTTCGCCCAGTGGGTGGGGCCCGACGCCCTGTCCACCCGGATCGAACGCTGGGACGCCTCCACCGGCGGCAGCTGGCGGTACGTCGCGGAGCACGACGGCACGGAGTACGCGTTCCACGGCTGCTTCCACGAGATACGGCCGGACCGCATCGTGCAGACCTTCACGTTCGAAGGCGATCCCGACGGGGTCGCGCTGGAGACGCTGTGGTTCGAGGACCTCGGCGAGGGCCGCACCCGCCTGCGGGCGCAGTCGCTCGTCGACAGCTTCGAGAGCCGCGACGCGTGGCTGCGCAGCGGCATGGAGGTCGGCGTCAACCAGGGTTACGCGAAGCTGGAAAGGATGCTCGCCGATGGCACTGTCTGAGCTTCCCGCCGAGCGGCACCGCGAGGTCGCGGCGCTGTTCACCGAGCGGGTCCGCGGCACCCGGTCCTGGGACGCGCCGTCCCCCGTCGACGACTGGGCCGCACGCGACGTCGTGCGTCACCTGACCGAATGGCTCCGCGCCTTCCTCGCCTCCGGCGCGGACGTCGAACTGCCCCAGGGGCCGTCGGTGGACGAGGACCCGGTCACCGCCTGGCAGGTCCACTGCGAGGGCGTTCAAGCGGTCCTGGACGATCCGAAGACGCCGCATCGTGAACTCACGAACCCGCACATCGGCCGGGTGCCCTTGGACACCGCGATCGACCGGTTCTACACCTCGGACGTGTTCATGCACACCTGGGACCTCTCCCGGGCCACCGGCCAGGACGATCGGCTGGACCCCGACTTCTGCGCTCAGATCCTCGGTGCGATGGAGCAGATGGAGGACGTCCTGCGCTCGTCCGGCCAGTACGGCGCCCGGGTGGAGGTCCCCGCCGACGCGGACGTCCAGACCAGGCTCATGGGGTTCATCGGCAGGGATCCGTTCTGGTCGGGGCGGTGAACAGGGTGGTGTCGAGGTAGGGGAGCCGATGTAGGCGATCACGCCCGCACAGGCCCTTGTGAGGGCTGCTACGTTCGGTTCCGTGTCTGACGTCCGGGCGGCCGAGCTGACCTGTCGAGCCGGGCGGCCGCCGGAGTGCGCCGCGCCGCACGCGATGCCCCGAAGACGGGACGGCCGATGACCGGCCGGTCCGAGGACGCGGCGCCGCCGCGGCGGATGTGGCCGCTGTACGCGGCGGGGTTCACGACCGCGTTCGGCGCCCACGGCATCGCCGCCAGCCTCGGATCCTCCGGCGACGCCGTCACCTCCCTGCTGGTGCTGGGCGGCCTGCTCGCCCTGTACGACGGCGCGGAGGTGCTGCTCAAACCCCTCTTCGGCGGCATCGCCGACCGGATCGGGGCGCGCCCGGTCCTGCTCGGCGGGCTGGTCGCGTTCGCGCTCGCCTCCGCGGTGTACGCCGTGGCGGACGGTCCCGGCTGGCTGTGGGCCGCCCGGCTCGGGCAGGGCGCGGCCGCGTCGGCGTTCTCCCCGTCGGCCTCCGCCCTGGTGGCCCGGCTGAACCCGTCGGCGAGGCTCGGCCGCGCGTTCGGCGGGTACGGCTTCTACAAGTCGATCGGCTACACCCTCGGGCCGCTGCTGGGCGGCTTGCTGGTGTGGGCGGGCGGCCTGCGGCTGCTGTTCACGGTCCTCGCGGTGCTGGGCGCGGCGGTCGCGGTGTGGGCGGCGCTGGCCGTCCCAGCGGTGCCGCCGCTGCCGAGGACCCGGCAGACCGTCCTCGGCCTGGCCCGGCGCCTGGCCGATCCGGCGTTCCTCGCGCCGACCTCCGCGCTGGCGGCGGCGACGGCGGCGCTGTCGGCCGGGGTGGGGTTCCTGCCGGTGTCCGGCCGCGCCGCCGGCCTCGGCGCGATCGCCACCGGGGCCGCGGTCTCCGTCCTGGCCGCCTGCGCCGCCGTCGTCCAGCCCCGCGCCGGACGCGCCCTGGACGACGGGCGCCTGACCACCCGGACCGGCATCCTGGCGGGCCTGCTCACCACCGCCGCGGGCCTGGCCGCCGCGACGCTGCCCGGGCTGCCCGGCATCCTGGCGGCGGCGATGCTGATCGGTGCCGGGACCGGCCTCGTCACCCCGCTCGGGTTCGCCGCCCTGGCCGCCCGCACCCCCGCCGGACGCATGGGCCAGACCATGGGCGCCGCCGAGCTCGGCCGCGAATTCGGCGACGCCGGCGGTCCGCTGCTCGTCGCCTCCGTTGCGGCCGCCGCCACCCTCACCTGCGGTTACGCCGCCCTCGCCCTCCTGATCGCACTCCCGCCCCTGGCCGGTCTGCTCCTGCCCTCCGGTCCGCGGTTGAAGGCGGCGCCGGGAGACGGTCCCGGGGGATCAGGACGATCGGCGTAGGCCCGCGATGAGGATCCCGACCAGCCGCCGCGCGTCGTAGCCGGGTGTGCCGCCGGCGCCGATGCAGAGCCCTCCGACGCCGCGCATGAGCTCGTAGGCGTCCACGTCGGAACGGATCTCGCCGGACTCGGCCGCGGCGTCGAGCAGCCTGGCGCACACGGGCACGAGCCGCTCCAGGAAGTAGGAGTGCAGGGGCCCGAAGGAGGGGTCGTCGGACTGCAGCACGGCCGCGAGCCCGTGCTTGGTGACCACGAAGTCGACGAACCGGTCGATCCAGCGTTCGAGCGCGGCGTAGGGCGTCCCGGCGGAGGCGAGGAGATCCGGTCCGGCCTGGGCGAGCGCCTCCACCTGGTGCCGGTAGACGGCGACGATGAGATCGGCCCGGGTCGGGAAGTGCCGGTAGATCGTCGCCGTCCCCACACCCGCCTCGGCCGCGATGTCACGGATCGGCGCCTCCACGCCCGAGGCGACGAAGACCGCCGCCGCGGCCTCCAGCAGCACCTCCTCGTTGCGCCGCGCGTCCGCCCTCTTCGGCCGGGGGGCGCGCCCCCCGTCGGTCTCGCCCACCACGCCGCCCTCCCGCTCCGCGGATCGTCGCCGGGGACATCATCCCGCGCTCCTGATTCGGGACGGCGTCCCGTTTCCTCATGATGGCAGATCGCAGCGCCCGGGTCCGCCGTCAGCCCGCCAGCAGGCCCTTCATGCGCCCGATCTCGGCCGTCTGCGTGGACTGGACGTCGCGGGCCATCTCCTGGACGGCGACGTCGGTGCCCCGGTCGAGGACGTTCCGGACCATGGTGAGCGCGCCCTGGTGGTGAGTGATCATCAGTGTCAGGTAGAGCTTGTCGAAAGCGGCGGCACGCGCGTCGCGCAACCGTCCGAGCTGCTCCTTCGTGGCCATCCCCGGCATGCCGGCGTGCGCGCGGTGATCACGGCCGTGCGCCTTCAGGATCGCCTCGGAGTGCTGCTGCAGCCACGACCGCATCACCGCGATCTCGACCTTCTGCGCGGCGCCGATGCGGGAGGCCAGCGCCCGTACACGCCTGTCGGACGCCCGGGACGGGGCCAGCGCGGACATCTCCAGGGCCTGCGCGTGGTGCGGGATCATCATCTGCACGAACGCGACCTCGGCGGCGGTAGGGGGCGCGGCCTTGCGCGGGCCCTCGACCCGGGTCTTGTTCGGCTCGCCCGGACGGCCCGGGACCAGCACCGTCCTCGACGGCGCGGCCCGGTGGCCGTCATCGCCGCCGCACCCCGCAAGGCCGCCGGCGGCCATCGCGACCGCCACCCCCGCCACCGCGATCCGGTGCCGCATCGAACCTCCCACGTCTGGCCGGCCACCCGGACCGTATCCGCAGAGCGGGGTGTCTTAAAAGGGTCTTTGATCTCAAGATGCTTACATAAGCACCCAGACCTACACATCAACCCCAAAACACTCCATACTCCGTGAACGTCAGGACCTGTTCACGGGGGCCGTACAGACGAAGGAGTCAGGGGTGGCGCCAGATCCCAGGCGAAGATCCAGACACAGGACCCTCTTGATCACCCTCGCGGGCATGATACTGGGCGCCTCGGCCGCCCTCGTCCCGGCGGCCTCCGCCGGGGCCGCGCCGGGCCAGGACGAGCCCACCATGTCCGCGAACATGCACCATCTGGCGAACATCCCCAAGCAGGGACCGCTCGCCGCAACCGCCGCGTACGGCTCGGACTGGGCCTTCAAGGGCCGGTACGCCTTCGGCGGGAACTACGAGGGCTTCACGATCTACGACATCAGCCGTCCCGCGACCCCGAAGGTCGTCACGGTGGTGCACTGCCCCGGCTCCCAGAACGACGTGTCGGTCGACGGTGACCTGCTGTTCCTGTCGACGGACCGCTCGATGAGCGACGACTCGTGCCAGGCCGTGCCCAAGCCCGCCACGGAGAAGTCGGCGTGGGAGGGCATCAAGATCTTCGACATCTCCGACGTCCGCAACCCGCGCTACGTCAAGGCCGTCGAGACCAAGTGCGGCTCCCACACCAACACCCTCGTGCCAGGCAGGCGGGGCACCGCCTACATCTACGTCTCGTCCTACTCCCCGGACGGCACCTACCCCGACTGCCTGCCTCCGCACGACCTCATCTCGATCGTCAAGGTGCCGCTGCGGAACCCGGCCGCGGCGAGCGTGGTGGCCGAGCCGGTGCTGTTCCCCGACGGCGGCAACCCCGGCGACCCGCCGGACACCCCGTGGCCCGGCCAGACCAGGGCCACCTCGGGCTGCCACGACCTGACGTCCTACCCGGACGAGGACCTGATGGCCGGGGCCTGCATGGGCGACGGCGTGCTGTTCGACATCTCCGACCCGCTCAAGCCGCGCACCATCGCGAGCGTCCGCGACGACGAGAACTTCGCGTTCTGGCACTCCGCGACGTTCAGCAACGACGCCGACAAGATCGTCTTCACCGACGAGCTGGGCGGCGGTTCCGCGGCGACCTGCAACGCGGTGATCGGGCCGGAGAAGGGCGCCAACGCCATCTACGACATCGTCGGCCACGGCGATCACCGGAAGCTGAAGTTCCGCAGCTACTACAAGATCCCCCGGCACAACACCGACACCGAGAACTGCGTGGCCCACAACGGCTCGCTGATCCCGGTGAAGGGCAAGGACATCATGGTGCAGTCCTGGTACCAGGGCGGCATCTCGGTCATGGACTTCACCGACTCGGCGCACCCCCGGGAGCTCGCCTGGTTCGACCGCGGCCCGTGGTCGAACAACCTGGACACCCTCGCCGGAACGTGGTCGACGTACTACTACAACGGCTACATCTACTCCAACGACATCCAGAGGGGTCTGGACGTCCTGGACCTCCGGGACCCGATCACCGACAAGGCCAAGCGCGTCAGGCTCGACGTGCTCAACGCCCAGTCGCAGCCGAACTACTTCGACGACTGACCCGGACGAACGCGTCCCCGGCCCCGCACAGCCGAACGTGCGGGGCCGGGGACCGCTCATCGGATCGCCGCCGGTGCCGCCGAAGGAGGTGCCGCCGAAGGACCTGCCGCCTCACCGAGGCCGGCAGGCTCGCCCTCACCACGTGGCGGCTGCTCGACGGCTGACATGGCTCCGCCGCGCCACCCGTGGGCGGCGCGGCGGAGCCGGGGACGCAGAGCGAGGCCGCCCGCGCCGGAGTCCGGTCAGGCGCCGGTCACCAGGGCGCCCGCGCGGGCGACGATCCTCCCGCGCTTCATGACGAGCGTGCGCTGCGGCGGTTCCACGACGAGCTCGCCGATCGTCTCTCCCGGGAGGACGACGAGGTCGGCGGCGTCTCCGGCCCGCAGGTCGGACCGGGGGACGCCGAGGACGTCACGGCCCAGCGTGGTGGCCAGGGTCGCGGCGAACTCCAGGTCGTCGTCCATGCGCCAGTAGCACTTGTAGGCCATGAACTGCGCCCTGGCGAGGATGTCGCCTTCGCCCCAGGGCGACCAGCGGCTGCGGGCGGAGTCGGAGCCCAGGCACATCCGCACGCCGCGCGCGTGCAGGGCCTTGACGTCCGGGACGGGGAGGAGGCCGTGCACGCCGACGGTGACGGCGATGTCGGCTTCGGCGAGCAGGGTCGCCAGGCGGTCGAACTGGGCGGGCGTGGGGTCGGCGAGGCTGAACACGTCGCACAGACTGACCTTGCCCTGCATGCCGAGTGCCTTGACGCGCTCGGAGATCCGCTCGATGAGCCAGATGCCCAGCTCGCCGGACTCGTGGGCGTGGAAGTCCACGGGCACCTGGTACTTCTCGGCCAGGTCGAAGACGATGTCGAGCTGGCGGGCGGCGTCGCCGTCGACGCCGGCGGGGTCGAGGCCGCCGACCGCGTCCGCGCCCTCGCGCAGGGCCTGGTCCAGCAGCTCGGCGGTGCCGGGCTTGCGCAGGATGCCGAGCTGGGGGAACGCGACGATCTGCAGGTCGGTGAGGTCGGCCATCTCCTCGCGGACCTGGAGCAGGCCGTGGATGCCGTCCAGGCCGATCTCCGGGGCGACGTCGGTGAAGGTCCGGATGGACGTCGAGCCGTAGGCGACGCACTTGTCGAGGAAGGCGCGGGCCCGGGTGGTGACCGGGGTGGTGGTCTCCGCCCACTGCTGCAGCATGTCGTCGAACATCTGCTCCATGGTGATCGGCTCGGACGTCCGCCGGATCCAGGGCTCGCCCCACAGGCTCTTGTCGGCGTGGGCGTGGCCGTCGGCGAAGCCCGGCAGGACGATCTGCCCGCCACAGTCCTCCACGTGGTCGGCGGGCCCGAGGTCGGCCGGCGCCTGCGCGCCCACGGACTCGATCTTTCCGTCGGCGACGACGATGACCTGCGGGTCCCCGACGCCGTTCAGCCGGACGTTGGACAGGATGATTCTCGACATGATTCGCTTTCTCGTGCTTCCCGATGTTCGGTCATGAAAGGTCGTGCCCCGGTCATTCGAGGCGGCTGAGAGCGGTGTCCTCCAGCGCGCCGGCCAGGCGGTAGGCCATGAGCGAGGCCAGCAGCACGATGGCGACCCCGCCCCAGACGAAGTTGTAGTCCGACAGCGTCGCGGCGACGGTCATCGACGCGCCCAGCCCGTAGCCGGTGGCGAGCCACTCCGCGACCATGGCCGCGCCGATGGACAGCGGCAGCGCGATCTTGATCGAGGCCAGCAGCGCCGGCAGCGCGTACGGGATGAGCAGCTTGGCGATGCGGTGCCTGCGCCGGGCACCGACGGCGGTGAGCAGGTCGGTGGCGCTGCGCGGGACGGCCCTCATCGCGAGCAGGACGTTCACCAGGATCGGGAAGAACGTCATGACCGCGATCAGCACCGTCACGGCGACGATGCCCCGCCCGAACATGAGCGCCAGCAGCGGCATCGCGGCGACGATCGGGATCGACCGGAGGGCGATCGAGATCGGCATGAGCACCCGCTCGATCACCGGGAACTCGTAGGCGACCACGGCCATCGCCACGGCGAGGACGAGCCCGACGAAGAAGCCGAGCCCGGCGTCGCCGATGGTCTGCAGCAGCGAGGAGAACATGTACGGCAGCGGGTCCTCGGCGTCACCGGACGCGGTCACCAGCTGGGTGTCGCCGGACACGAAGTAGGGTCCGACGTCGAACGGGCCGCGGGCCACCGCGGTGCCGCCCGGGACGACCAGGGTGAGCAGCCACCAGCACAGGACGACGCCGCCCACGGTCCCCACCGTCGCGAAGGACGCGCGCCGGATGCGGGCGGCCAGCCGCGGGTCGCGCCGCCCGAGCCGCTCCGCCCGCGCGCCGAGGACGGTGTCCATCGAGCGCGTCCACGGCAGGGCCAGCCGGACGATCAGCGGCAGGGCCAGGAACGCCACGGCGGCGAGCAGCGAGGTCACGATCGCCAGGCCCCAGGCGCGGGGGATGTCGAAGGCGCCCTGCGCCTGGACCATGGCGACGCCCAGTCCCTGCTCACCGCCCATGTACTCCCCGATGATCGCGCCGAGGATGGCGCTGGGCGCGGCGACCTGCAGGCCGGCGACGAAGCTCGGGATCGCCGCGGGCAGCCGGACCTTGCGGATCACCGTCCACTCCGAGCCGCCGGAGGCGCGGACCACGTCGACCGAGGTCTTGTCCACGCTGTTGAGGCCGAGGATCGCGGCGACCAGCGTGGTGAAGACCACGGCCTGCGCGGCGAGGATCACGCTCGGGACGTTGCCGCGGAAGGCGATCGCCAGCAGCGGCGCGACGGCGATGAGCGGCAGCGCGATCGCGCCGACCGCGACCCGCTCGAACAGGGCCTGGACGCGCGGGAACGGCAGCGTGCACAGCGCCAGGGCGATCGCGATGCCGTTGCCCCAGATGTAGCCCTGCAGCGCCGACGACATCGTGACCGACACGTTCGGCCCGTAGTAGGACAGGTCATCGCGCATCTGCCCGAGGACCTCACCCGGCGACGGCACGAGCGACCCGAACCCGCTGAGCGACATGACCTGCCACGCGAGCCCCAGGACCACCACGGTCAGCAGCGGCGGCACCGCGGTCCGCAGGTGCGCGGCGGCACGGGGGAGGGAGACGGCGCTCACTGGGCGGCCCCGTCCCCGCGTCCGTTCCCGCCGTTCCCGTTCCCGCCCCCGTTTCCGATCCCGCTGAACAGTTTCTCCGACAGCTCGTCGCAGAGCGCGTGGAAGGCGCTGTCCTGCAGGATCTCGGGCGTGCGCGGCCTGGGCAGGTCGACGTCGACCACGTCCAGGATCGTTCCAGGCCGCGGTGACATCAGCACCACGGTGTCCGAGAGCAGCACGGCCTCGGCGATGCCGTGGGTGACCAGCACCGTGGTCGTGCCCCGCTCGGCCCAGATCCGCTGCAGCTCGAAGTTGAGCCGCTGCCGGGTCAGGTCGTCCAGCGCCCCGAACGGCTCGTCGAGCAGCAGCAGCTCGGGGTGGGTGACCAGTGACCGCGCCAGCGACACCCGCTGGCGCATGCCTCCGGACAGCTGCGAGGGCCGGGCCTTCTCGAACCCCTTGAGGCCGACGAGCCGGATCAGCTCGGCGACCCCCTCGGGGTCGCGGCGGCCGGCCACCTCCAGCGGAAGGCGGATGTTGGCCTCCACGCTCCGCCACGGCAGCAGCCCGGCGTCCTGGAAGGCGATGCCGACGCCGTTGCCCTCGCGCAGCTCGCGCGGGGTGCGGCCGTGCACCGTGACCTCCCCCGCCGTGGGGGTCTCCAGGTCGGCCAGCACGCGCAGGACGGTCGACTTGCCGCACCCGGACGGGCCCAGCAGGCCGACGAACTCGCCGCGGCGGGATGCGAAGGTGAACTCGCGCAGCGCCTCGACCGACGACCCCTTGGCGGCGAAGACCTTCTTCAGGCCGCTCGTGCGGATTCCTTCGGAGGCGCCCGCGTCCCCCGGGGCGGCGTCCGTCGTCGCGGTTTCCAGCAATCTTCTCTCCTCCGGCATGGCGCGGCTCATCCCCCGAGCAGCTCGTTGGTGAACAGCGACTTGTCGAGCTTGATCCCAATGCTGGAGAGGCTCGTGATCGTCTCCTCGACCAGCGCGTCGGACATCCAGAACAGGCCCTTGGACCCGGCGGCGGAGGCCTTCCCGTCCCCGGTGACGAAGGGCGCGATGGCGGCCAGCGACTTGGCCTGCTCGTCGAGCTTCAGGCCGAGCTTGGCGCCGTACTTCTTCATGATCACGTCCGCGCCGTGCTGCTGGTCGCGCAGTGCCGCCTCCCAGCCCTGGCGGCTGGCCGCCAGGAACTTGCGGGCGTTCTCACGGGCCGCGGCGTCCTTCAGCGTCTTCTCCGAGGCGAAGAAGACGCTCTGCATCCGGTTGAAGCCGAAGTCGGCCAGTGGCATGACGTGGGTCTTGATCCCGCGCAGCGCCAGCGACACGGGCTGGTTCGACGCGAAGCCCCAGATCGCGTCCACCTCACGGGCGGCGAGCGGCGCGGGGTCGAACTGGATCGGCACCAGCTTGACCTTGCTGACGTCGACGCCGTTGCGCTTCATGAACACCAGTGCGGTGTTCTTCCCTGCCAGCGTGATGCCGAGCTTTTTGCCCTCGATCTCCTTCGGGCTCTTGACCGGCTGGTCGGCGAGGGAGATCCAGGACTCGGGGCTCTTCTGCAGCCCGGCGCCGACGATCTTCAGCTTCGCGCCGCGGGCGACGGCGGTGGCGACGTTCTCCGGGATCGCCTCGATGCCGATGTTGACGCGGTCCGTCGTGACCAGCGGGACGACCGCGGAGTTCGGGCCGCCCGGCTGGACGTCCACGGTGAGGCCCTGCTTGGTGTAGAGCCCGTCCTCGGCGGCGACGAAGATGCCCGCGTACTCGGCGTTCGGGATCCACGCGAGCTTCACCGCGAACTTGCCGCCCTTGGATCCGGAGCCGCCGGAACCGCCGGCCTCGTTGGTGCCGCATCCGGTCAGCAGGGGGACGGCCGAGCCTGCGGCCACCACGGCCGCGCCCGTGCCGGCGTACCGCAGGAAGGAGCGCCGGCCCAGACCGGGCGGCGTGGAGATGTGGTTCATTCGTGCTCCCGAAAGAGTCGTCGTCGTGATCGCTGTGGTGAAAAAAGGGCTAGCGCTCTACGCGAGATCGATTTCCGCGAGCAGCGTGTGGATGACGTGAGCGTTCCCGCTGTTGGCGAAGTGCTCCGTCTCACGGATCATTCCGTCCAGATGCACGACCATGAGCCGCTCGGCGCCGTCCGCGTCCCGGTCGGAGATGCTGGCGACGATGTCGCGGTGCTCCTGGTCCCACCGGATCAGTGCATCCTGCTTGATCCCGATCATGATGAGCAGGCGTTCCAGGAGATCCAGACGCTCGTCGAACAGCGTCGTGGTGATCGCCTGGATCTGCTTGTTGTGCGAGGCGTCGCCGATCGTCTTGTGGAAGGCGAGCCGTTCCCGCCAGCGCGCCTCGCCTCCCGTCTGGACCATCGCGCGCAGCCGGGTCAGTTCCTCGGGGCGCGCCCGCAGCGCGGCGGCCCGTGCGGCCTCCCGCTCGATCCCCCGCCGGCTGGCGAGGTGGTCGAGCAGGTCGTGGACGTCGCGCAGGTTGAGGGCGTCGGCGAACGACGACGCCCGCTGGCTGTCCAGCTGCTGGTTGGCCGCGACACGGGTGCCCTCCTCGGTGAGGATCCGCCCCTTCTTCCCCAGCGACTGGGTGAGGGCGCGCTCGTCGAGACCGGTGAGGAGGCGGCTGACGGTCGACTCGCTGACATCGAAGCCGCGATCCCGCAGGTGGCGGGCCGCTGCCCGCGCCCCCACCGGGCCCTCGTGGACGCTCATGAACGCCAGGAGAGCGGTCTCCATCGCCGGCGTGTGCCGCACGGTACCTCCTCGTCACCAGGGCCATTGCCGGAACCGTAGGTGTCTTGTCCACGTATGTCAATAGTGACGAACGTGGACTGGATATGACACTGTATGTTCGCAATTGACGGATGGAAGGAAGCCGATGAGCAGCGAGAACCTGGCCCACCACCTGCACCTTCGCGCCGAGGACGTGGGCCGGTACGCCCTACTGCCGAACTGCCCCGAGCACGTCGCCCCGATCGCCGCGCTCCTGGACGACCCGGAGTTCGTGGCGCGCAACCGCGAGTTCGAGACCTGGCGGGGCACGCTGGGCGGCGAGAGGGTCATCGTCACCTCCACCGGCGTGGGCGCGCCGTCGACGGCCCTGGCCGTGGAGGAGCTGGCGGCGCTCGGGGTCGAGACGATGATCCGGGTCGGCGCGTCGGGCTCGATGCTGCCCGACGTCGTCAACGGCGAGCTGGCCGTCCTCACGTCCGCGATCCGCGACGAGGGCACCACCAAGCAGTACCTGCCGGTCGAGTTCCCGGCGATCGCCGACATCGAGGTGGTGCTCGCGCTGCGGGAGGCCGCCGAGCGCGCGGGCGTGCCGTTCCGGTGCGGGACCGCGCACACCAAGGACTCGTACTACGGCGAGACCGAGACCGACCGCATGCCGATGGCGGCCACGCTGAAGGAGCGCTTCGAGACTTGGCGCCGCGGCGGGGCCGTCTGCTCGGAGATGGAGTCCGCGGCCGTGTTCGTCGTCGGCACCGTGCTGAAGGTGCGGACGGGCAGCGTCGTGCTGATGTGGAGCCAGGACGCGATCGACAACGGCCCCGCGCCCTCCATCGAGCCGCTCTTCGCCACCGCCGTCGACGCGGTGCGCACGCTCGTCGCGACGGGCACGCGGTCCGGCGCGGCCGCGCCATCGGCCGTCGGGGCGTGATCGCGGACGACGGATACGCCCGGTATCTCCAGGGCACGCGGGGGCGCGCGACGTGACGACCAACCGCTCTCCCCTGGAGGCCGACGGGGGCTCGTCCGACCGTCCAGGTCCGGACGACACGGCCACCCGGGCGGGACATCCGCGCGGACGGCGGCGGACGGCGGTGCTGGTCGCCGTCGTCCTGGTCGCCATGAACCTCCGCGTCGCGGTGACGAGCATGGGCGCGGTGCTCGACCAGGCCCGCGCCGACCTCGGGATGTCCACCCTCACGGCGGCGACCGCGGCGACGCTGCCGGTCGTGTGCTTCGGCGGCGTCGCCCTGGCGATGCCCTGGCTCATCCGGCGCGCGGGCGCGAACGCCGGGCTCGGCCTGGCGCTCGTGCTGCTGCTGGTCGGGCTGCTGGTGCGCGTCACCGGCGGGGAGGTCACGCTCCTCGCCGGGACGTTCGTCGCCTGCGCCGGCATCGCGGCGGGCAACGTGCTGATCCCGGTGATCGTCAAGATCGAGTTCCCGGCCCGCATCGGCGAGGTCACCGGCGCCTACAGCGCCGCGATGTCGGCCGGCGCGGCGATCGGCGCCGCCGCGACCGTGCCGGCCGGCGAGGTGGCGGGCGGCTGGCGGGGCGGGCTCGCCGTCTGGTCCGTGCTCGCCGCCGTCACCCTGCTGGTCTGGCTGCCGCGGATGCGCCGGACCGCCACCCCGTCCGAGACGCGCGTCCTGGTGACGGCCATGATGCGCAGCCCGGTCGCGTGGGCGGTCACCCTGCTCTTCGCGACGCAGTCGGTGCTCGCCTTCGTCGTGATGGCCTGGCTGCCGACCATCTACATCGACGCCGGCTTCGCGCCGGGGGAGGCCGGCACGCTCCTGGCCGTCGCGCTGCTGGTGGGCGTGCCGGTGTACTTCGCCGTCCCGGTCCTGGCGGCGCGCATGCGGCGGCAGGGGGTGCTCGGCGCGGGGATGACCGTCCTGCAGATCATCGGCCTGATGGGGCTCCTGCTGCATCCGGAGTGGGTGCCGTGGCTCTGGGCGGCGCTCATCGGCATCGGCGGCGGCGTGTTCCCGCTCACCCTGGCGCTGTTCAGCATGCGGACCCGCACCGCGGCGGACACGGCCACGCTGTCGGCGATGGCGCAGAGCGTCGGCTACCTCCTCGCCGCGTTCGGCCCGTTCGCCGTCGGCGTCCTCCGGGACGCCACCGGGTCCTGGTCGACACCGGTGACGCTCCTCGTGGCGATCTGCGTCATCCAGGCGGTCCTGTCCTTCAGCGCCGGCAAGCCGCGTTTCGTGGGCGAGCGGGGCGAGGGACCAGGCCGATGACCGGGGCCGGCGGCCGATGCGGAGGCGGCCGGCCCCGGTCCAGCACGTCCGGCTTCACAGGACGGGCGAGGCGGGACGGGCGAGGCGGGACGGGCGGCTGACAGCGCGCTGTGTGCGGTCTGTGAGCGGGGGGCCGGAAGGTGGGTGCCGTCCGCGTCACCTAGCACCCGGAGGCCACGGGTCCATGTCCCCTCGTGAACCATCGTCCGATCGCGCCGTGCGGTCACGTCTGCTGCGCAGCCTCACGGCCTCGGCACTGGCCGTCGGCCTGGCCGCGGCCACCGCGCCACCCGCCTCGGCCACGCCGCAGGCGGCGCGGGCGGGGGCCGGGACGCAGCGTGCCCAGCTGCTACGGCTGGCACGGAACCTCGTGGACGCCGGTGCGCCCGGCGTGATCGTGCGGGTCGACGACGGCGCCGGACGGCCGGTCGAGATCGCCGAGCAGGCCGCCTGGACCAGACGGGACCACCCGCTCCAGGCGGGGGACGAGTTCCGGATGGGCTCCAACACCAAGCCGATGATCGCCACGCTCGTGCTGCAACTGGCCGCCGAAGGCAGGCTCGCCCTGGGCGATCCGGTGGAGAAGTGGCTGCCGGGCCAGGTGCCCGGCGGCGAGGCGATCACGTTGCGCATGCTGCTGAACCACACCAGCGGCCTGTTCGACTACACCGAGGACCCCGCGATCCGGCCATCGATCCTCGGCAAGGACCGGCGGCGCTGGACCCAGGCGGAACTGCTCGCCCTGGGCGTCAAGCACGATCCGCTGTTCGCGCCGGGCACGAGATGGTCCTACAGCAACACCGGCTACGCCGCCATCGGCGCCGTCCTGGAGAAGGTCACCGGGGCACGCCTGGCCGATCTGGTGCGGGACCGGATCGCGCGGCCGCTCCGCCTCCACCACACCTACTATCCCGTCGGCTCCGCCTGGCGCGGACCCTACGCCCGTGGCTACGAGCCCGACGCCGACCACATGCCGGCGGAGGTTCCCGCCGGGTTCAGGGACTTCGCCGGGCCACGCCACCACGGTCACGTGGACGTCTCCGGCAACGACCTCGCATGGGGAGGGGCGGCCGGAGCGGTCGTGTCCACCACGCAGGACTGGTCCCGCTTCTACACGGCGCTGATGTCCGGCAAGCTGCTGCCCGCCGCGCAGCTGGCGCAGCTGCGCACCACGGTCCCGGTGGACGCGGAGCATCCGGACGGGCCCGGCTACGGGCTGGGCATCCAGACCGGCACCGGCCCGTGCGGCACCTTCTGGGGCCATGACGGCGGCGTGCCCGGCTACCTGACCACCACCCTCACCGACCGCGCGGGCGGACGCACCGCGACCGTCCTCATCGCGACGGAGTTCTGGGCCGAGTTCGAGGCCGACCCGAAGATCGCCGAGGCCGCCCACGCGCTCCAGAACGCCGTGACCTGCACCATGTTCGGCAAGCCCGTGCCGGCGGCTCAGGCGGGCTGACCGGCGCGGCCGGTCCCGGGCGCGGTGACGGCCGCGGAAACCAGGCCCTCGGCCTCCGCCCGCGACATCGCCGCCCCCGCGCCCTGCACGGCCGCGAGTCCGGCGGCGCCGAGCGCGGCCGTGACCCGCCGCGTGATCTCCCGCACATCGGGGTCGCCCGGGTCGGGCCGGCCGCGCAGCACGTCCGCGGCCCCGAGCAGCCGTCCCGCCCGTTCCGGCCGGTCACGGCCCAGCTCGATCGCGCTGGCCGCGACCGCGATCGCCGCCGCGACCGGCGTGTTCCAGGTCAGCATCAGGCGCACCGCCTCGTGGTCGAGGCGGTGCGCCGCCTCGTCCGGGTGTCCGCCCGCGGCGTCCACCTGCGCGAGGACGCCCAGCAGCAACGCGGTCATCAGCGGCGTGGTCGACCTGCCGGCAGGTGCCCCGGCCACCCCGGCGAGGGCGTGCTCGCGGGCGGTTTCGGGCCGCCCTGCCCACCACTCCAGCCGCGCCGAGCCCAGGCGTATCTGGGTGCGCGACTCCGCCGAGCCGCTCCGCCCGGCCTGGTCGAGCAGTTCCGCCAGGCGCCGCCGCCCGCCGTCCACGTCGCCCGTCCGGGCCCGGTGCAGCGCCGCCGCCACCTCGTTCTCCATGGTGTGCTCGGGCATGCCGAGCTCGCGGAAGTACCGGGTCGCGCGCTCGGCCAGGGCGGGCGCCCCCTCGGATTCGCCGGACCGGGAGAGCGCCGAGTTCAGGGTGCTCAGCGTGGTCGCCAGACCCCACCGCTCGCCGGTCTCCTCGAAGCCGTCCAGCGCCTGCGACAGCAGATCCGCGGCCTCGGCGGCGGCCCCGGCGTTCATGGTCACGACGCCGCGCGTCAGCAGGGCCAGCGACCGGCTCCACGGATCGGCCCGCCCGCCCGGGAGAGCGGGCCGACCGGCCTCCGCCCGGACACCTCCCGGGCTGATGGCGAGCGCCAGGCGGGCCATCTCCAGGATCGGGTGCGTGCCGGGTCCGGCGTCGGCCAGCGCCGCCCTCATCCGCCCGAACGCCGCCTCCGCCTCGTGCGGCCCGGCGGCCTCGGTGGTGGCGAGCGCATGCGCGGCGACCACCAGCGGATACCCCGGCAGCTCGCTCGCCCCGCGGACCTGGAGCACCCGCCCGAGCAGGTCGAGCGACTCCGGCGGGAAGTCCCGCAGGAACCAGTACCAGCCGAGCGCGACACCGAACCGGACCGCCGAACCCGCGTCGCCGTTCTCGGCCGCCCAGCGGATCGCGGCCGACAGGTCGTCCCGTTCCGCGGACAGGCGCGCCAGGCAGCGCAGCTGGCCGGACGTGCGCAGGCACGGGTCCGCGCCCTCGGCCAGCCGCAGGAAGAACCCGGCGTGCCGCCCGCGGGCGTCGGCGAGCTCGCCGCGCCGGGCCAGCCGCTCCAGGCCGTACTCCCGGATCGTCTCCAGCACGCGGTAGCGCGGCTCGGTCGGGTCGGCGGACTCCGCCGGGTGCAGCAGGGACTTGTCGACCAGCGCCGCCAGCGTCTCCCGGACGTCGCCCGGGCGGACGTCGCCCGGCAGCCCGATCGCCTCCGCCGCGTCCTCGGCGAAGGCGCCGCGCACCACCGACAGCCGTTCCAGCAGCCCCCGCTCCCCGCCGTCCAGCAGGTCCCAGCTCCAGGCCACCGCGGCGGCCAGGGTCCGGTGCCGCGGCAGCGCGGTGCGGCTGCCGCCGGTGAGCAGCCCGAACCGGTCGTCCAGCCGCGCCGCGACCGCCTCGGCCGGCAGGCTGCGCAGCCGCGCCGCGGCCAGCTCGATCGCCAGCGGCAGGCCGTCCAGGCGGCGGCAGATCTCGACCACCGCCGTCAGCGCGCCGCCTTCCAGGGCGAAACCCGGCCGCACCGCCGCCGCCCGGTCGTGGAACAACCGGACCGCCGCGCAGGCGCGGGCCCGCTCCGCCGTCGCGTCCGGCCCGGGAACCTCCAGGGGCGGCACGGGGTGCAGGGTCTCGCCGTCGATCCGCAGGGGCTCGCGGCTGGTGGCCAGCACCCGCAGCCGCGGGCACCGGCCGAGCAGGAACCCGGCGAGCAGCGCGGCGGCCTCGATCACGTGCTCGCAGTTGTCCAGCACCAGGACCAGGTCGTCGTCCGCGATCACCTCGGCCAGGCGGCCGGGCACCGCCTCCGGCGCGACCGGCCCGGGCCCGCCCTCGTCCCGCGCCCGCAGTAGATCGAGCACCACACGGGGCACGTCGTCCGCGCCGACCGGGGCCAGCGGGACGAACCACACCCCGCCGGACGGCGCGAGCCGCCGGCCGACGGTGCCGGCGAGCCGTGTCTTGCCCGACCCTCCGGCCCCGACCAGGGTGACCAGCCGCGAGCGCCCGAGCAGGCCGACCACGCGTCGGACGTCACCGTCACGGCCCACGAAACTGGTGAGCGGGACGTCGAGGTTGCCGCGCGACCGGTGGACCCGGGTGGCTTCACCCCGCAGGACCGTCATGTGGGCCTCGTGGAGATGCGACCCGGGATCGGCGCCGAACTCGTCCGCCAAGTGGCCGCGGATCCGCTCGTAGGCGGCCAGCGCCTCGGCGCCCCGTCCGTCCAGCGCCAGCGCGCGGACCAGCTGGGCGTGCAGCCGTTCGCGCAGCGGGTGCGCGGCCGTCAGCGACTCGAGCTCGGCGACCAGGCCGGGGCCGGCGCCCAGCGCCAGTTCCGCCTCGATCCGGTCCTCCAGCGCGGTCAGGCGGACCCGCTCAAGCCGTTCGGCCTCGGCGGCGGAGAACGGCGCCTGGCGCACATCCGCCAGGGCGGGCCCGCGCCACAGATCCAGGGCCTCACGCAGAGCGGCGACGGCCTCGGCGGGACGCGACTCCGCGTGAGCGCGCCGTCCCTCGCGCGCCAGCCGCTCGAACCGGACGGCGTCGACCGCGTCCGGCGCGACGGCCAGCCGGTACCCGGCCGGGCCGGACGTGACGAGCCCCGGGTGGCCGAGGACGCGCCGCAACCGGGACACCAGCGATTGCAGGGCGTGCAGCGGGGCGTCGGGTGCCGCCCCGTCCCACAGCGCCTCGACCAGGGTCGCGGTCGCAACGTCGCGCCCGGCGTCCAGCGCCAGACGGGCCAGCAGCGCCCGCAGCCGCGCACCCCCGGCACGCGCCGGACCGGTCACGGTGTCCAGCGCCAGGGGACCGAGGACGCCGATCCGCACCTCCGTACAGGCGCCGCCCGGCTCGGTCGCGTCCGCCATGGTCAGGAGTCTGGCAGATGACCGCGCGCACCTGAGAAACACCTTCCTGGCGGTCCTGACCGGCCGCCCACCTCAGGCTCGGTTCTGGTACGCCTCTCTGCTGGCCTCGATGTGCGGGACGTGTTCCATGGCCCAGCCGGCGAGGGTCAAGGCCGGGGGGATCAGGCTCTTGCCGGTGGGGGTCAGTTCGTACTCGACCCTGGGCGGGACCTCGGCGAACACCGTCCGGGAGACCAGGCCGTCGCGTTCGAGGTTCCGGAGTGTCAGGGTGAGCATGCGCTGGGAGATCCCGGGGATCTGCTTGTGCAGGTCGGTGAAGCGCAGGCTGCCCTGATCGAGCGTCGCCACGATCAGCAGCGTCCACTTGTTGCAGATGCGGTCGAGGATGGCGCGGATCGTCCGCCCTCCGTCGCCCCGGATCATGCAGGTGTGCTCGTACTCCGACATGGCGGTCCCTGTCAGTAACGCACATGCTTGTGCCTTTTGTAAGGCTTCCAATAATGACGCATCATGGGGCTGCTTACGACTCGTAACCATCGTGGCCAGAGCCACGTCACCAGCCTCCGAGGTGTCCTTCCATGGAGATTTCCTACTGGGTCGTCGCGGCGCTCCTGGCCGCCTTCTACCTGTTCGCGGGCGGCAAGAAGGCCGTCCAGAGCCAGGAGCGGCTCCGGCCGATGATGGGCTGGGTGGACACCGTCCCCATGCCGCTCGTGCGGGTGATCGGAGTGCTGGAGATCCTCGGCGCGGCCGGCCTGATCCTCCCGCCGCTGACGGGGATCGCCGCCTGGCTGGCCGTCGCGGCGGCGGGCGGGCTCGTCCTGATCCAGATCGGCGGCATCACGGTCCACCTGAGCCGCGGCGAGGCCCGGATGATCGGGCTCAACATCGTCCTCCTGGCCGCCGCCGCGGCCGCGGTCTGGCTCGGCACCACCTGGCTGTGAAGCCGCCGTCCCGGCCCGGCTCAGTCGAGGACGGCGGTGGCCTCGATCTCGACAAGGTGGCCGGGGTCGGCGAGCGCGACGACGCCCACCCCCGTCAGCGGCGGGACGGGGGTGACGCCCAGCGTCGCGGCGGCCCGGGCGAGGCCCTCCATGAACAGGGGCATCTTGTCGGGGGTCCAGTCGACGACGTAGACGGTCAGCTTCACCACGTTCTCGAAGGAACCGCCGACCTCGGCGAGGGCGGTCGCGATGTTGAGATAGCACTGCTCGACCTGCGCGGCGAAATCTCCGCCGCCGTGGGCGACCTGGCCGGCGACGAAGGCCAGCCTCGATCCCGTGGCGACCGAGACCTGCCGGTAGAGGTCGACCTGCGGCAGTCCTGCCGGGTTCACCAGGGTGATGGCCATGCTGACTCCTCGTGGTAGAGGCCGAAACCTCGGATTCACTGACCATAGCATTGCTATGCTATGTATTCTGGTGCCGTGGCAAGGACGAGGGACCCCGCGGTCCGCACGCTGCTCATCGAGCGGGCCGCGCACATGCTCCGCCTCCGCGAGCCCATCACGCTGCGCTCCCTGGTGGCGGGCACCGGAGTCTCGACGATGGCCGTCTACACCCACTTCGGCGGCATGGACGGGATGTGGAAGGCGCTGCGGCAGGAGGGCTTCACCCGCCTCGCCGCGAGGTTCGCCGAGCTGAGCGTCTCCGCGGACCCCGTCCGGGACCTGGCCGCCCTCGTCGCCGCCTACGTCGGGAACGCCCTGGACCATCCCGATCTGTACCGGGTCATGTTCGACGCGACCTTCGACCTCGAAGACCTCAAGGCCGCGGACGCCACCCTGGAGTACCTGGTCCAGGCCGTCCGGCGGGGCGCGGACTCCGGGCGTTTGCGCGCGGACGCCGACCCGCTGCAACTGGCGATCCAGAGCTGGGTGATCGGCCATGGGCTCGTCTCGCTCGTCGCCAACGGTCCCCTGCCCTGCGAGACGCTCGACCACGGCGTGCCGATGCTGACCGCGCTGTTCGTCGGCGAGGGGGATCGGCCGGACAGGTGCCGCGCGTCGGTGGAGCGGGGCTGGAGGCGGTCGTTCCCCGCAGAACCGGCCGGCGACGGCGCGCCTACAGCGGTTTCGCGCCGTTCTCCCGAACGCTGAAGGCGCCCCTCCGGTTCGGCGGGGGCGCCTTTGGCGTTGTGCCGGTGGTCAGTTGCTGACCGCCCTCTTGTAGAGGCGGGTCGCCAACGGGACGAACACGACCAGGATGATGGCGATCCAGAGCAGCGACGCCGGGACGGCGTGCTGGACGGGCCACGCGTCCGAGGTCTTCATCGCGGAGCTGGTGTTGCCGAAGAGTTCACGTGCGGCCTGGGTGAAGGTGGAGACGGGGTTCCATTCGGCGACGACGCGCAGCGGCGTGGGCAGCCGGGAACTGTCGAGGTAGGCGTTGGAGATGAACATCAGCGGGAAGGAGACCATGGTGGCGATGTTGTTGAAGCTCTCCGGGGTGCGCAGGGCCAACGCGACGGTCGCCGTGAACCAGGAGAACGCGTAGGCGAACAGCAGCAGCAACCCGAACCCGAGGACGGCCTCGTAGGGCGAGGTGTGCACCCGCCAGCCGACGATCAGTCCCATCACCGCCATGACGACCAGGCTGGCGAGGTTCATCAGCAGGTCGCCGACGGTCTGGCCGATCAGCACCCCGGACGGGGCCATCGGCAGCGAGCGGAACCGGTCGAAGATGCCCTTCTGCAGGTCCAGGGTCAGGGTGTACCCGGTGATCTGCGCGCCCATGATCACGGCCTGGACGAAGATGCCGGGCAGCAGGAACTCCCGGTACGGCATCCCCGGGACCTCGATGACGCTGCCGAAGACGTAGGCGAACATCAGCACGAACACGATCGGGAACATGATCGCGGAGCCGAGCAGGTCCGGTGACCGCCTGATCTTGAGGGTGTTGCGCCTGGCGATGGTCCAGCCGTCGGCGAGGGGCATGGTGAGCGCGTTCATCGGGTGGCCTCCCGGGCGTGCGGGTCGGTGCCGGACGCCTGGTGCCCGGTCAGGGTGAGGTACACGTCGTCGAGGGTGGGCCGCCGCAGCCCGGCGTCCCGCACCCGGACCCCGGTGCCGGCCAGCCGGCCGAGGACCTGGCGGAGCGACTCGGGACCGTCGGTGACCGGGACGGTGATCCGGAGCGACTCCGGTGCGGTCCGTATGGCGCCGACGGCGACCCAGGCGAGGGCCTGCCGTGCGGTCTCCAGCTCGGCGGCGTCGGTCACGGTCAGCTCGATGCGGTTGCCGCCGACCTGGTCCTTAAGCTCGTCGGCGGTGCCGCGGGCGATGGCGCGGCCGTGGTCGACCACCATGATCTGGTCGGCGAGGCGGTCGGCCTCCTCCATGTACTGGGTGGTCAGCAGCAGTGTGCTGCCGCCCGCGACGAGTTCGGAGATGGTGTCCCAGAGCGCCGCGCGTGCGCGGGGGTCCAGGCCCGTGGTGGGTTCGTCCAGGAACAGGACCGGCGGGTCGGCGACCAGCGCGCCGGCGAGGTCGATGCGGCGGCGCATGCCGCCGGAGTAGCCCTTCACCGGACGGTCCGCGGCGTCGGTGAGGTCGAAGCGTTCGAGCAGCTCGCGGGCGCGGGCCTTGCTGCGCTTGGCGCCCAGGTGGTAGAGCCGCCCGACCATCTCCAGGTTCTCGGCGCCGGTGAGGTGCTCGTCGACGGCGGCGTACTGGCCCGACAGCCCGATGTGCCCGCGCAGGCGCCGGGCGTCGCGCACGACGTCGCATCCGGCGACGGTGGCGCGGCCGCCGTCCGGGCGCAGCAGCGTGGTCAGCACGCGCACGGTCGTGGTCTTCCCGGCGCCGTTCGGGCCGAGCAGGGCCAGCACCGTCCCTTGCGGGACTGCGAAGCCCAGCCCGTCCAGGGCGGTCACCTCGCCGTACCTCTTGACCAGTCCCTCGGCCGTGATCGCGTCGCTCATGGGGGGCTCCTAGCTGGTGTTCGGGAGGTCAGGACCGGTGGATGTCGATGTCGCCGTAATTGGTGTGCACGTGCACCTCGACGACCCTCTCGGCGGTCTCGGGGCCCTCGGCGGCGGTCAGGGCGTTGCGCACCACGCCGTTCTTGGAGTGCAGATCGAGCCACGCGGCCGTGCCCTCGGCGATGCCGACGCCGACCTTCCCGTAGCCGTTCTCCAGGTGGAGGGCGCCGCTCACCGCCGCGTGGATCCGGATCCGGCCGTGCGCGCACTTGGCGGTGAGGTCGGCCGTCACACGGTCGACGGTGATGTCGCCGGTGGCGGTCTTCAGCTGCAGGTCACCGGCGACGTCGCCGAGGGTGATGGCGCCGGTGGAGGTCTTCAGCGAGCCGGGACCGCCGATGCCGCCGATCCGGATCGTCCCGGTGGCCGCGGTCGCCTCGGCGGGCCCGGTCACCCGGTCGACCGAGATGTCGCCAATGGACGCCTTGGCCTCCAGGGAACCGGTCTCCTCCAGGCGCAGGTCGCCGTTCGAGCTGTGCAGGACGGCCTGACCGAGCGGCCCGGTGGCGATGACGTCCGCCGCGCAGTCGGCCTCGACACGGGATCCGGCCGGCAACCCGATGACCACCTCGATGGAGCCGCGCCAGGGCAGCAGGTATCCGAGGGCCTTGGGCTTGGGCCCCTTGACCAGCAGCCGCCCGCCGGAGAACTCGACGATCGTCCGCTCGGCGGCCTGCACGCTCGCCTCGTTGGACGGGTCGCTCGGGCGCACCTCCACCACGGTGTCGGCGCGGTCGCCGGCGTAGATGCGGACCTGGCCGATGTAGATCTGGATGTCGGCGGTGATGGGTTCGGGGGAGTCGTAAGCAGGCATGGCGGAGCCCTCCTCATGGGTCCGGTGGTGAATCCCGGCCTTGGGACCGGGCGATGAGATCGGTGGTGCCGGGCTGCGCTAACGCACCCAGCCGGTGTAGCTGCGTCCGCTCGGGGACTGGTGCGGCCGGTCGGCGGGCCCGCTCCCGGCGCCGGGGTCGAACGCGGCGGAGACGGCGCGGACCAGCCAGGCGTTGACGGAGATCCCCTGCCGCCCGGCCGCCTCCTCCACACGCGCCTTGAGGTGCTCGGGCAACCGCAGGGTCATCCGCGCGGTGCCGCCCTCCTCCGCGGACGGGGGGGCGGTGGCGGGCGCCGGGGTCTCCGGCGCGGACTCGGCTCCGCCGGCGGGCACGCCTCCCAGCGTGTGCCCCGTCTGCGGCGGCGTCACCACGAACGCCGGGTCGCCGCCGCGCAGCCGCACGTCGACCGAGCCCGGCGCGAGATCACGGGTGATCTCGTCCGCCGCCGCCGACAACGCCTCCAGCAGGGTCAGCCTGGCGGCCGACTCCAGCGCGCCGGTGAGGCGCTCGGCCAGCGCGCGGGCGTCCGGGCCGCCCGCCTCGGCGGCGACGGCGAGCTCGCGGCGGAGGTTCTCCACGTACGGCATCAGATCCATGCCCCAACTATGACGCCAAGACGACGTCACGTCAAGCGCCAAAGTGACGTCACTTGGCATCAGTTGACGTCATGTGGCGCCATCGGACGTCATCGGCAGGAAGGGGGCACTTGACTTCAAGTGCACTTGAAGCCGCAGGATCCCGGACATGGACACGAATCAGACGACGGGCCGTACCAGCGGCGACACCGACGCGCTCATCCGTCTGCTCGACATCGCGGACTCCATCCCCGGGGCGGTGGAACTGCGTGCGCGTTCCTACGAGCTGCTCGGCGTCGAACCCGGCATGAAGGTCGCCGACGTCGGATGCGGACCCGGCCGGGCGGCCGCCGAGATGGCCGAACGGGGCGCGCGGGTGATCGGCATCGACCCCGACGAGCGGATGATCGACGTCGCCGTCCGGCGCCGGCCCGCCGCGGACTTCCGCGTGGCCGGTGCCTACGACCTGCCCTTCCCCGACGGCGCGCTGAGCGGCTACCGGGCCGAGAAGGTGTTCCACGTCCTGGACGACCCCGCCCGCGCGGTCGACGAGGCGCGGCGGGTGCTCGCCCCCGGCGGACGCATCGTCCTGCTCGGACAGGACTGGGACACCTTCGTCATCGACGCCGACGACGCAGCGCTCACCCGCACCATCGTGCACGCGCGCGCCGACCTCGTCCCCACACCCCGCGTCGTCCGCCGCAGCCGCAACCTCCTCTTGGACGCGGAATTCACCGACGTCACCGTCGAGACCCGCACCCTGGTCTTCACCGACGCGACGATGGTGCCCGCGCTGACCGACCTCGCCGAGAAGGCGCGCTCCGCCGGGGCGATCAGCGAAGCGCAGGCCGGGGCCTGGATCGCCGAGCAGCACGACCGCGGCCGACGCGGACGCCTGTTCTTCGCCCTCCCGATGTTCCTGACCGCGGCGACGCGCCGGTGACCCTCGTCCGTGAGGTCGTCGCCCAGGCCGTGGCGGGCCGGGCGGCCCGCCACGGCCCCCGCTAGCCCGCGGCCATCACGGTGAAGGCGAACCCGGCGCTGGTGCGACGTCGCAGCGGAATGTCGCACTTGACCCGGCGCCGGACCTCGTTCCTGCTGAGGCCGAGGCCGGACGCGATGAGCCGCTCGGGGCGCACCGGTACCGGATCCTCGAAGACGACCTCGACCTTGACCGGCCACGCCTCGTCGAGCCGGGCCGACGGGGCGTCGAGGCGCCAGGCCCCCGTCCAGTCCAGCGTGAAGCGGTTGCGCCGGGCGAGCAGCGGATCCAGCAGCCTGGACGCCACCAGATCCGGATCGTTGACGCGGTACCCGTGGAGCTCGGCCGGGTCGAAGGACCCGGCCGGCACCCGCTCGTGCACCGTGAGCTTGGCCGTCCGATCGCACGACAGGCAGCGGACCAGCAGCCACACGTCCAGCAGTTTGCCGTTGGCGTTGACGCGGAACCTGCCCTCGCCGACGGTCGCCGACCCCGAGCGGCAGTCCACGCACCGCAACGACAGCAGAGGCAGCCTGGTCCGCCGGACGACCCAGGGCAGCACGGTATGAGGTTGTGAAGACATGATCTCTCTAGACCTGACACGAGGCCGATTACGCGCGACCTCGAACGCCGTATGACCGGGCGCACAAGGGCAGCCCGGCGGAACCGACCGCAACGTCGGCTACAGGTGAGCGGAAGGTGTCAGGTCTAAAGGGCAGGCGGGGTCACGCGGTCATCCTCTGTCTTCACTACGGCGGGGCCGGAGGCAATCTATGCGAACGCGGCAGGAGGGCTCAACGGGTTTCCGGCCAGGGCCGCGCTGCCGGACGCCTCCATGGTGAGGGCGCCGACCTTGACGTGACCCGGCCTGTCAGCCCGGGTTGAGGACACAGAACTCGTTGCCCTCGGGGCCGGCCAGGACCCTCCACGGGACATCGCCCTGGCCCACGTCCGCCGACGTCGCACCGAGATCCTTCAGTCGCGCGACAAACTCCGCCTGATGGGCCGCAGAGGTGCACCTGAACAAGTCGTAGCACCATGCCACCCAACCCTACGTTTAGCAGGACGGGGCGTTATCAGCCACCCAGTCGTCGTCACTCATGAGAAAAGTCAGCGTCGCGCCCTCCTCAAACAACACATTTACCGACCGGACGACCACCTCACCTGCGGCTTCGACGATTGATACCCTCGCGCAATGCGGCCTCTTCGGTATTCCATCAACGTCACATTGGACGGATGCTGCGACCATCGCGCGATCGTCCCGGGCGAAGACCTGCATCGTCACGCGGCCGAGGGCATCGCCCGGGCCGATGCCCTCCTCTTCGGCCGGGTGACCTACGAGATGATGGAGACGGCATGGCGTCCGCCGGTGCAGCCGGGAGCGAGGCCGGATTGGATGGAACCCTTCGCCCGGACGATCGACGCGGCAAAGAAGTACGTCGTGTCGAGCACCTTGGGCCGGGTCGATTGGAATGCGGAGGTCGTGCGCGGGAATCTGGAGACGGCGGTGCGGCGGCTCAAGCAGGAGTCCGGCAACGGACTGCTCGTGGGAGGTGTGAAGCTCCCGCTGGCGTTGGCGGAGCTGGGATTGATCGACGAGTACGAGTTCATCGTGCATCCGGCACTGGCGGGCCATGGTCCGACATTGTTCGCAGGGCTCTCAAAGAGCATCGAATTGAAGCTTGTGAGCCGACTGGAGTTCGACTCGGGGGCCGTGGCGATGCGGTACGAGCCGAGAAGCTGACGATCCGCCCCGGCGTCCCGCAGCAGCCGCAGCAGCCGTGTCATCACGACGACCCGCGGCGGGGTCATCTGACTGTCGCTGCGCGCCGGTTCCTCACTATCGGAAATTGTGTATCGCGGGCGTATCGAGAAATTCATACGGCACCGCAACGGCCTTCCGTCTTTTGTGGAGGCGCGGACCGTCGTGGTCCGCGCCGAGGACATGCTCCCTCGGTTCCGGAGGGTGAGCACGAAAAGGGACGCCTCATGCCATATAAGAAGGTTCGTGCGCCGTGGGGGAGGGCCGGCCTGGCCGCCGGTGCCGCCATGGCGATGCTGGCCTATGCCTGGCCTGCCACCGCCGCGCCGGCGCGGGTGGGGAACGTGCAGAAGGCCATGGAGGAACTGGCCGACGCCCCCGGGGTCGTCGGAACCGTCGGCGGGGCCTACGTCGACGGGCGGCCCGTCGGGCTGGGCAGCGCGGGCTCCCGGTTGCTGGGCGGGAAGGGCGGGAGAATACCCGCGACCTCTCGCTTCCGGATCGGGTCGCAGACCAAGGAGATGGTGGCGACCGTGGTGCTGCAACTGGTCCAGGAGGGCAGGCTGGGCGTGGACGACAAGCTCCACGACCTGTTGCCGGAGGTGGCGGAGAAGGACCTGGTGGCGCGGGCCGACGAGATCACGGTCCGGCAGATGATCCGGCACACCTCCGGGATTCCCGACTGGTACGCCGCCGAGCCGAACCCGGACGGGAGCGAGGGCGAGCTCTCGTTCGACGTGTTCGACTTCACGACCCATTACCGGCCGCTCGATCTGGTGAAGTGGAGCCGCGGCCGTCCCCGGACCGGGGAACCGGGTGAGAAGTGGTCCTACTCCAACACCAACTACACCCTCCTCGGCATGATCATTGAGAGGTCGACCGGCCACGACCTGGCCACCGAGATGCACAGGCGCCTGTTCGGCCCGCTCAGGATGACCAAGACCTACCTTCCCCTCAAGCCGCCGGAGGGCATCAAGGGGCCGCACGGCCACGGCTACTTCCCGGACGCCGACGGCAGGCTGCGCGACGTCGACCGGTTCAACGCCAGCATCGCCGGGGCGGCCGGAGGGGTGATCTCCACCGCGCACGACGTCAGCGCCTTCAAACGGGCGTTCATCCAGGGCAGGCTGCTGCCGCCCGAACTCCAGCGAGTCCTGACCGAGCGGCTGCCCAAGGGCTCGCGCGTCCTGGATGACGGTATCGGCCTCTGCGGCGGCACCTTCAACATCATGGGCGGGACCACCGCCGGCTACCTCGCCATGACCTTCTACTCGGATGACGGCCGCCGTCAGCTGGCGGTGTCGGCGACACTGAGCGTCAAGGACCCCTCCGCAGTGGGCGAGGCCATGGGCAAGACCGTGGAGACCGTCTTCTGCCCGTCCTAGCCAGCGGCAGATCCGGCCCCTCCACCGCATCAAAGGCCAAAGCGGAGGGCGTCCGGCGGGTCGCCCGCGGTCGCCGGGTGAACGAGCGGCTGCTGCGGGAGCCGGTGCCCGCGGTGACCGGCGTCCTCGTCCGGCGCGGAGCGGACTTCGCGTCGGCCGAGGACGCCGTGCAGGAGGAGGCCGGCTCGATCCGCGGGAACGGCGTCTTCACCGACACCGCCGCCGCGGACCGTCCGGCCCCGATGGTGGCCGTCGCCGACATCGCCGCGACGGCGGCCGGGCTTCTCCTGGACCGCTCCTGGACCGGTGTCGGCAGTGTCCCGGTGATCGAGGCCCGCACCCGTGGCGTCCGCTCCCGCTTCTACGACACGGAGCCCTACTCGGCGCGGATCACCGACATCTGGGTCTGGGAGGCGGACGACCATGACGCCTACCGGCTGCTGATCGACGCACTGCGCGAAACCCCTTTCTGGGACCGCTACTTCACCGTCGTGGCCCTGCTCGTGGGCACCGAGAACGGCTACGCCCGCACCTACGACCTGGACCCGGTGGCCACCCTCGCCACCTGACGTCCCTCCCCGACCGGGCCGGTGCCGCCACCACCCGAACCGCCCTCGAAATCAGTCGCTCGGCGATCCGCGGCTCACGGGAGCCGAAAATGGGCTGAGGAGCCCTCGATCGCGGGCGTAGCGTCGGTGACCATGATCGGTAAAGCGGATGTGGGAGACGACCCTGCGGACGGCTGGTTCCCCGAGAGCGTGGCAGCGGGCTATGACGCCCCGGGCGGCGCGAACGTGCCGGAGGTGGTGACGTCCGCGGTGGACGTCCTCGAAGACCTGGCCGACGGTCCGGTATTGGAATTCGCCGTCGGCACCGGGCGGATCGCGGCGCCGCTGGCCGCCCGCGGGGTGCCGGTGAGCGGCATCGAACTGAGCCGCGCGATGGCTGCGCGGATCGCGGGCAAGCCGGGCGGCGACGCGGTCGAGGTCACGATCGGCGATATGACGACGACGCGGGTGGCCGGTCATTTCTCGCTGGTCTATCTGGTGTTCAACACCATCAGCAACGTGACCACACAGGACGGGCAGGTGGACGTCTTCCGGAACGCGGCCGCGCACCTTCGGCCCGGCGGGCTGTTCCTCGTCGAGGTGGCCCTGCCGGACCTGCGCCGCCTGCCGCCCGGTCAGGACACCGTCCCCTTCACAATGGCGCCCGGCACCGATGGCGGCGGCTACGTCGGGTTCGACCAATACGACGTCGTCACGCAGGAGTTCACCTCGAACCACGTCACCGTGTCAGCAGACGGGACGGGCCGGTTCCACCGGATTCCCTTCCGGTACGCCTGGCCGGCCGAGATGGACCTCATGGCGCGCATCGCCGGAATGACCCTGAAACACCGGTGGGCGGACTGGGACCGCTCGGAGTTCACGGCTGAGAGCACCAAACACGTGTCGATCTGGGAGACGGACCCGAGCATATGACGATCCAGGGGCAGCGATGCAGTACCCGCTCAGATCGGTCAACGGCGCACCCGATAGCGCAGGTGAAGCACCCGGTTGCTCTGAATGACCACGTCGGGATCCTCCAACAGATGCTGCGCGTGGACCGACCCGAAGTAGCGCTTGCCGGACCCGAACACGACGGGTACGACGTCCATGCGCACCTCGTCGATCAGGCCCGCGGCCAGCACCTGGCCACCGACGTCGCCGGCGGCGACCTCGACCATGCGGTCGCCCGCGAGCTCCTGCGCCTTGGCCACGGCCGCCTCGACGCCGTCGACGAAGTGGAACGGCGCCCCGGGGTCCCAGCCCTCGGGCTCCGGCCGGTGCGTCACGACGACCACGTGGTCGATCCCGCCCGGAGGCTTCCCGTCCCAGCCGTCCGTCATGTCGAAGACGTGGCGGCCGACGATCGTCGCCCCGATCTGGTCCCAGTACGGCCGGATGTAGTCATAGGACGTCTGCGACACCTTCACCTCGCCGCTCTCGTCCAACGGGACGTCACCGCCGGTCAACCAGTCGAACAGCGGGCCGGGCCGGTCATTCTCGTCGGCGACGAAGCCGTCCACCGACACCGAGCTGTACATGACCACCTTGCCCACGGGGCCCTCCTCTGCTTTGGGGTGCCCAAAATAGCTGGTCGTGCGCTGTCGCTCTTGTACGAAATCAATCGGCGGGCAGCGGCCAGCCGTCCATCGCGTGGCCGGGATGTTCGCGCAGGAACCGCCGCCGGACCTCGACGTACCGGGTCGGCGTGAGCCCGGTGAACGCCCGGAACTCGTGGCCGAAGTGGGCCTGGTCGAAGTAGCCCGCGCCACCGGCGAGGTCGCCCCAGTCGATCGGCCCGGCGGGGTCGATCGCGAACACGGTGGCGGCGAAGCGGTAGGTGCGGGCCAGCCGCTTCGGCGTGACGCCGATGAGCTGCTTGAACCGCTGCGCCAGATGGGTGCTGCTGACACCGGCCGCCACGCTCAGGTCGCCGATCGCCACCGCCCCGCTGGTCGCCGCGATGACGCTGCTCGTGTGGCGGACCAGCCCCAGCCCGGCGGTCTCTCGCAGCCGTCGCATCAGCTCGTCCTCAAGCAGCGTCAGCATCTCGTGCGGTCCGTCCGCCGCTGCCAGCCGCTCTCGCAGCTCGGCGATGGCGGATCGGCCCCAGACCTGCTCCACCGTCACCGGCCGGTCACGCAGCTCGGCCGCGGGCATCGGGAGGAACGGCGCCGGCCCCCACGGCTTGAAGTGCACGCCGACGGACCGGGTGGGGAGGGGGTAGCCGAACTCGAACGCGCGGGTGGGCGTGGTGATCACGCAGCCGTCGGCGTACTCGGCCGTCTCGATGTCGGTGCCGGCGCGGATGTGGAACGGCGCCCCGAGGTTGACGATGAGCAACGCCGCCGGCATCGGCGGCAGCGTCAGCCGGGCGTACGGCGGCGCGCCCTCCAGGTAGTAGAGGTCGTCGATCAGCGCGTCCAGCGGCGGCCGCGGCACTCTGGACACGTACTCCACCCGCACAGTATCGCCGACGCCCCGCCGGCATCGCGCGCCGGGGATTGTGCAGCCGTCGGTCACCTTGAAGCGCGGGCAGGCTCGTACGCCGACCAGCTCGGTTCGGTTGCTGCCTCTCGCGGCTCGGCCGCAGGGGCATGGGCGGAGGCCGGTGTCGAGTTCGGCGCGGGTGAGGGCGTAGCGGCCGGAGGCAGTTGGGTCGTGGCAGACCGCGGAGAGCCGGGCGCATGTGTTGTCGGTGGCGGGTACCCGGTGGAGCGGATCTGCTTGATGGTGACGTCCAGGTCGAAGGTGTCCGGCGTCGCCGAGTTCGGTGGGTAGGCTGCTCGTCCTGATCATCCTGGCTCGCTGAGGTGAATGCATGGGCAGGCCGCCACCGCCATCTGAAGGGGAACGGACGGGCGGAGCTCCCGTCCAGATCGGCGCCCTGGTTCCGTTGAGCCCGCCCGGCTGGGTCGAGGCGGGGCGGCACTTGCTCGCTGGACTTGAGTTGGGGGTCCGCGAGGTCAATGCCGCCGGGGGGATCACCGGGAGGCCGCTTGAGCTGGTGGTCCGGGACACCGCGGCCGATCCCCGCAAGGCGGAGGCGGCCGTGGACGAGTTGGGCCGCCTGGGCGTGGCAGCGTTGGTGGGGGAGTATCACAGCGTCGTCGCTCGCGCTGCTGCTGCCAAGGCCGATGCCCTCGGTGTGCCGTTCCTGTGCTCGTCGGCGGTTCTCGACGCGCTTACCGACGAGCCGACGGAATGGGTCGCGCGCCTGGCTCCGGCGCAGTCGCACGGCTGGCGGATCTACGCCGACTTCCTCCTCGGTGCGGGCCACAGCCGCATCGCCGTAGCAGCTCAGTCGAGTGTCTATTGGACGTCTGGGATCGGCATCCTGCGGGACCATCTGGCTTCACGCGGTGGCACGCTCATCGAACTCGATATGGGCGCGCTCGCTCCCGCGGCCGTGTGCGACGAACTCGTCGACCATCGTGTGACCGCCCTTCTTCTTCTCACCGGGTATCCGGAGCCGGCGGTGTCGATCGTCCGGTCCGTCCGCGGTGACCGGCGCCTTGGCGAGATCATGATCGGTGCTCCGGCCGGGCAGCCGGAGTTCGCCGAATGGAAGGCGTTGCTGGGCGACGGCAGTGCCGCGATCCCATTTCTGCGCTATCTGCCCGAGCGCTTCAGCCCGCTCGGCGCGCGAGTCGAGGCGGCTCTGCGTGAGCGGCTGGCCGAAGCGCCTTCCTTCGTCGCTTTCGAGGGCTACGACGCAGTCGCCGTACTTGCGGAGGTGCTGCGTTCTCACGGCGCGGACCGGGAGCGCATCGCCGGATCCTGGCCGCGTGTTTCCGTCGAGGGCACGCGCGGGCGGATCCGGTTCTCCCGCGCGCCGGGCGTCAACGTCTGGCAATGGGCTTGGGCGCCGGTGCAGGTTGTTGATCGGGATCCGGCGGAACCCGAACGCTTTCGGGTCCTCGGCGCGGGCTGAGACGGCACGGAGGCCGGCTGGCTGCGGCCTGTTCGAGGTTCGCGATCGCGCTATTCCTCGGGGGAGCGGGGCACGGCGAGTTCCGCTGTCACGGCGCGCTCGCGTTGGGCGGCGGCTTCGGCGCGTGCGGCGTCTCGCTCTCGGGCGAGTTCGGTGTTGCGTGCCTGCTCGGCGCGCAGGTCCAGGCGGGCCTCGGCGAGCTCCTCGCGGAGCCGTTCGGTCAGCGCGCGTGTCTCGGCGGCTTCCGCGCGTGCGGCTTCGGCTTGGGCGCGGGCCTGGTGGGCTTCGGTGCGTGCTTGTTCGGTGTCGGCGCGGGCGCTGTCGCGGGCTTCGACGGCTTCGGCGCGCGCCTGCTCGGCCGTGAATGCGCGGTGTTCGGCCCTGTCGCGGGCTTCTTCGGCGGCCTGGGCCCGTGCCTGCTCGGCGGCGCGTTCGCGTTCGGCGTGGGCTTCGGCTTCGCGCGCCTGTGCCGTCTCGGTCCTGGCTTCGGACGCGTCGCGGGCGGCGGCGTCGGCGGTGCGGCGGGCCTCGTCGGCCTGCGTGCGCGCCTCGTGGGCGTCCAGGCGGGCCTGCTCCGCTTGGGCGCGGGCGTCGGCGACGGCGCGTTCGGATGCCAGGCGGGCCTGGTGGACGAGCTGGTCGGCCTCGGCGCGGACGGCTTCCACCGTGCGTTCGGCCTCGTCCTGCGCCGACCGGATGGCGGCCTCCGCCTCGGCGCGGGCCTGCGCGGCCGCCTCGACGGCGTCGTCGCGCTCGTGTTCTGCCTGCTGCGCGCGCTGCCTGGCCGTCTGGGCGCGCTCCCTCTGCTTCTTCGCGGCCTCTTCGGCGCTCGCCGCGCGGGTGGTGGCGTCCTCGCGTTCGGCCAGGGCCGCCGCCACCGTGGCCTCGGCCTCGGCTCGGACGGCGCTGATCCGCGCCTCGACGCCGCGCGGCGACAGTTCGGACTCCAGCGCCTGCGCCAGGGGGGCGAGGGCCGAGGTAAGGCCCTGCTCCATGCGCTCGTAGAGGTCCTCGGCGCGTGCCAGGGCGCCCTCAAGGCCGGGGGTTCCGCGCCGTAGCTCGCGCTCGCGTTTGGCCCGTGCCTGGCAGTCGCCCTGGAGGCAGTACTCGCGCGGACGGCCGCGTCCCTCACGCTGCGGGACGGGCCGCCCGCAGTAGCGGCAGGCGCGTCCGTCCACGGTCATCGTTTCACTCACCCGGCCATCTTAGAATTTCTAGATTTCTATTTCCAGCAAATAAGAAGCTCCAGAAAACATGGCGCACTGACTGACGACAATGTTCGTTCTCAGAAGTTGGAACCGCTAGGCTGCCGTGCATGACCGTCCTGGAGCCGCGGAGGGCCGGACTCGCCGAGAGGGCACCGGCGGCGCGGAACGCGTTCCTGGTGTACGTCGCGTCGCTGGAGAGCCCGCGGTCGCGGCGGGCCATGGGGGCCTGCCTGCACCGTCTCGCGGCGATGCTGCACGTGGCGGCGGGACGGGAGGCCGGCGCGGCGCCGGGGGAGGCGTTCCCCTGGGGCGAGGTGCGGGCCGAGCACACCGCAGCGCTGCGGGCGCTGATCGGGGCCCAGACGCTGGACGGTCCCGACGGCGAGCCGGCGCCGTGGTCGCCCGCCTACCGGAACCTGCACCTGTCGGCCCTGCGCGGCGTGCTGCGGACGGCGTGGCGGCTGGGGGAGATGTCCACCGACGACTACCAGCGCGCCAAGGCGGTGGCCAACTTCCGGGGGACGCGGCTGCCCGCGGGGCGGAGCGTCCACGCGGCCGAGTTCACCGCGCTGCTGCGCGCCTGCGCCGCCGACCGGTCCCCCGCCGGGGTGCGGGACGCGGCGCTGCTCGCCGTCCTCTACACGACCGGTGCCCGCCGTTCGGAGGTCGCGGGCCTGCGCCGGGAGGACTACGACCCGGGGGAGCGGTCGCTGCGGATCGTCGGGAAGGGCGACAAGGAACGGCTGGAGTACGTGCACGAGGGGGCGGCGGCGCTGCTCGGGGCGTGGCTCGCCCTCGACGGGAGGGCGTCCGGGCCGCTGTTCAAGCCCGTGCACCGGGCCGGCGCGGTCCAGCACCGTCCCATGACGGACGCGGCCGTGCGGAACGCGGTCGTCAAGCGCCGCACGGAGGCGGGCCTGCCGCCGATGACGCCGCACGACTTCCGGCGCACGTTCATCGGCGACCTCCTCGACCAGGGCGTCGACCTTGCCACCGTGCAGCAGCTCGTGGGGCACGCCTCCCCGGCGACGACCGCCCGCTACGACCGCCGTCCCGGGCGGCGGCGGCGCGGCGCGGTCGACAAGCTGCCGTTCCCGTCGCCGGAGGACCTGCGGTGATCCGTCAGGGGAACGCGTGGCGCCGCGCCGCGACCACCACGGCCAGTGACGCGGCGACGAGCGGAAGGGCCGCCCAGGGCAGGACGCCGGGCCCCGCCCCCTCCAGCAGGACGCCGCCGAGGAGCGAGCCGCCCGCGATCCCGGCGTTGTAGACGGTCGTCTGCATGGACGTCGCGACGTCGGCGTCGGCGGGTCCCGAGGCGTTCACCAGCGCGGTCTGGATCAGCGTCGGCGCGCCGCCGAACGCCACGCCCCACACCGCGACGGCGGCCGGCAGGACGGCGGGGACGTCACCGGCCAGCCCCAGGACGAGCATGGCGGCCGCGAGCAGGAGCAGCGCGCCCACCAGCGTCGCCCGGAGGAACCGGTCGATGAGGACGCCGGTCAGCCATATCCCCGCGACCGTCGACAGCCCGAAGACCAGCAGGACGAGCCCCGTGCGCCCGAAGCCGGTTCGTTCGGTGAACGGCGCCACGTAGGTGTACATGGCCTGGTGGCCCAGAAGCAGGAGAAGGGTGACCGACAGGACGGCGAGGATGCCCGGGAGCGCGGCGATGCGGCCCAGCGGCGTCCGTTCGGCGGGCGGTTCGCCCGGGAAGTTCGGGACCTTCCAGCGCGTCCAGGCGGCGAGCACGATCCCGAGCGCGGCCAGCAGCCCGAAGGCGGCGCGCCAGCCGAGAGCGGACGCCACGGCCGTCCCGGCGGGGATGCCCAGGGAGAGCGCCACGGTGATGCCCGCCAGCACCACGGCGATGGCGCGGCCGCGCCGCTCGGCGGGGACCATCCGCGCCGCGTACCCGACGAGCATCGCCCAGAGCGTCCCGCCCATGACGCCGGCCAGCAGCCGGGCGGCGAACGTGAGCGGGTACGACGAGGACGCGGCGGTCACGGCGTTGCACACCGCGAACCCGAGGAGCGCGCCGATCAGCACCGGGCGGCGGGACAGCCCGCGCAGCGCCGCGGTGACGGGGATCGCGGCGGCGAACGACGCGGCCGCGTAGCCGGTGACCAGGAAGCCGATCCGCCCTTCCGGAACGTCCAGGGCCCCGCCCATCGGCGGCAGCAGCCCGGCCGGGAGCAGCTCGGTCATGACCGCGGTGAACGCCGCGGTGAACAGGGCCATGAGCCCGGGCCACGGCATCGCCGCCGGGCCGGTGGAGCGGCCCGCCGCCGCGACGGTCGACATGCGGTCATGCTCGAACCTTCACACTTAGTGTGAGGGCAAGAGTGATATGCGTCACCCAGACCGGCCCGCGCGGCGTGCCGCCCGTCCTGCCGCCGCAGGTCAGCCGTCCCGCTGCGCCGCCACCAGCACCTCCCCGGCGGTCGTGCGGTAGTAGAGCACCGACCGCCCGGCCCGGCGCCTCTCGACCAGGCGCGCGTCGAGCAGCACCTTCAGGTGGCGGCCCACCGACCCGAGGCCCTGGCCGGTCAGCGCGACCAGCTGCGTGGTGCTCATGGGCGTCTCCAGCAGGACGAGCACGCCCGCCCGCGCGGGCCCTAGGAGCCTGCCGAGCCCCTCCGGTGCGGGGGCGCCCGCGCCGACGAGGGTGCCGGAGCACGGGTAGACGAGGGCGAACCGCCGCCGGGTCTCGTCCCAGGAGACCCACGCATGACGCGGCGTGACCGGAACGAACATCAGCCGCGCCCCTGAGACCCGCCGCGGCGGGTAGTCATGGGTGTTGATCTGCAGGCGGCTGCCGCCGAGCCACCGCATGCCGGGCCGCAGCCCGTCCAGGGCCTCGGCCCAGCCGCCCCGGCTCAGCTGCGCGGTCCGCGCGACGACGTCCGCCTCCATGATCCGGCGGCGCCGGGGCCAGTCGGGCAGGACGGCGTGCGTCCAGACCCACTCCAGCAGCCCTGCGGTCCGTTCGGGGAGGTCGTCGCGGTGCAGCTCGGCGGGCAGGGGACCGCCGAGGGAGACGGTGAGGTCGTCGCGGGCGGCGGCGGGCGGCGCCTCGCGGACGGCCCGTACCTCCTCGGTGAAGGTGGCCTCGCCCTCGTGGGCGGGCGTGGGCGTGAGGAAGTCCGCGTTCCAGGTGCGTCCCAGGGCGGACCGGACGGTCAGCGCGGTGATCGGATCGCCGGCCAGCCGCTTGCGGTAGGCCGGAAGGTGGACGTCGAGCCAGGCGCGCTCGGACGGATACGCCGCCGTCCCCCGCTCCAGCATCTTCAGCGCCGCGATGGCCTCGGCCAGCGGGGACACCAGGAACCGGCTCCCGGCGAGCGTGTCCGTGCTGAGATCCCACCACCCCATGGTTTCGCACCCCCGCGAAACTCTACCGGCCGCGCGGCGGTGCGCCGGAGACTCCGCCCATGCGCACGTATCGGGAGCTCTTCCGGACGCCTGAGTTCACGCCCCTCTTCCTCACCTCCTCCGCGCAGGTCGCCGCGCAGACGGTGAGCGGGCTCGCCCTGGGCACGATGGTCTATTCCTCTACGGGCTCGCCGCTGCTGTCGTCGCTGGCGATGTTCGGGCCGTCCCTGGCGCAGCTGATCGGCGCGACGACGCTGCTGGCGGCAGCCGACCGGCTCCCGCCGAGGGCGGCGCTGAGCGGTCTGGCGCTGCTGTTCGGCCTCGGAACGGCGGCGCAGGCCGTCCCGGGTATGCCGGTGTGGGGGGTGTTCGCCGTCGTCCTGGCCCTCGGGGTGATGGCGTCCCTCGGCGGCGGCGTCCGGTACGGGCTGCTCAACGAGATGCTCGCGCGGGACGGCTACCTGCTGGGACGCTCGGTGCTCAACATGTCGACCGGCACCATGCAGATCGTCGGCTTCGCCCTCGGCGGCGTGCTGGTGGCGACCCTGTCGCCGCGCGGGACGCTGCTCGCGGGCGCGGGCCTGTACCTGGTCGCCGCCGCGGTCGCCCGCCTGGGCCTAACCCCGCGCCCCCCGCGCGCCAGCGGGCGCTTGTCGGCGGCCGACACCTGGCGGAACAACGCGCGGTTGTGGTCGTCCAAGCCGCGCCGGTACGTCTACCTGGCGCTGTGGGTGCCGAACGGGCTGATCGTCGGCTGCGAATCCCTCTACGTCCCCTACGCACCCGACCATGCGGGAGTGCTGTTCGCGTTCGCGGCGTTCGGGATGCTGGCCGGCGACACCCTGACCGGACGGTTCGTCCCGCAGAGCTGGAGAAGGAGGCTCGACGCCCCGCTGCGGCTCCTGCTGGCGGTCCCGCACCTGCTCTTCGTCCTCCGTCCCGCGCTCCCGGTCGCGGCCGCGGCCGTCACCCTCGCCACCGTGGGCTACGGGGCGACGCTGCTGCTCCAGGACAGGCTGATGGCCCTCACCCCCGACGAGCTCAGCGGGCACGCCCTCGGCCTCCACGGCTCCGGGATGCTCGCGATGCAGGGTGTCAGCGCGGCCATCGCGGGCGCCGTGGCCGAGCTGACCTCGCCCTCGACGGCCATCACGGTGCTGGCGGCGGCGTCGGCCGCGGTCACCCTCGCCTTGGCCCCCGGGTTGCGCGACCGCCCCGCCGTCCCGTCGCCCGCCTACGAGCCCACCCCGTGACCAGGCGAAGTGGTGTGGAGTGTTGACGCCTCGGCCAGGGCTCGACGTCAATCCGTTGATCTTGGGTGGGGGCGCTTCACCCGGCCACCGGCGAGACGGAGGAGGGGTTCAGGTGCGGTTCGGGCGCACGATCAGGACGGGCCGCACACGCATCCGGCGTCGGCCTCGTCGGATGCGGCGCCGACGGCCGCCGGGGTGATGCTGGAGCAGCAGGTCTGCGGGAAACCTTCGGCGCTCTTGCCGAGGTTGTCGGCGTCGGCCTTCACCACGTACACCTCCCACGGCTCGGCGCCGGGGCCGGTCACCCACACTTTGTCCTGCAGGGCGTAGCAGCAGGAGGTGTCGTTCTCCTCGAATGTCGCCAGCCCGGCCTCGGCCAGGCGGGTCGTCGCCGCGCTCACCTGCCCGGTCGTCTCGACCTCCACCCCGAGGTGGTCCAGGCGGGTCGGCTCGCCGGGCTTGCCCTCGATGAGGACGAGCTTGAGCGGCGGCTCGGTGACGGCGAAGTTGGCGTAGCCGTCGCGGATCTTGGCCGGTCCGGCGCCGAACAGCTTGGAGTAGAAGGCGATCGAGCCTTCCAGATCGGCGACGGCCAGGGCGAGCTGGACACGGGACATCAGCGGTCCCTCCTCACGATAAGACTGTATCGACGGATGTCGATACAGTCGAGCTTGGCATTCTGAATCGACATCTGTCAACATAGAGGAATGTCGAAACAGGGTGGTCTGCCGGTGCTCGGCCAGGACGAGGCCGCGTGCTGCGCGCCGATGGTCCGCGAACCGCTGGGCGAGGCCGACGCGGCCGAGCTGGCCAAGATGTTCAAGGCGCTGGCCGACCCGGTCCGGCTGCGGCTGCTGTCGCTGATCGCCTCGCACGAGGGCGGCGAGGCGTGCGTGTGCGACCTCATCGGCCCGTTCGACGTCTCCCAGCCGACGATCTCCCACCACCTGAAGGTGCTGCGCGAGGCCGGCCTGGTGGGCTCCGAGCGGCGCGGTACGTGGGTGTACTACTGGGTGCTCCCGCCCGCCCTGGAGCGGCTGTCGGCGCTGCTGCAGACGCCCGCGGCGACGGTCTCGGCGTGAGCGTTCCGCTGGCCCGGCGCGCGGCCGCCGAGGCGCTCGGCACCGGCGTCCTGGTCGCGGTGGTCGTCGGCTCCGGCATCCAGGCCACCCGGCTCACCGGCGATGTCGGCCTGCAGCTCCTGGCGAACTCGCTGGCGACGGTGTTCGGGCTCGGGGTGCTGATCGTCCTGCTGGGCCCGGTGTCGGGCGCGCACTTGAACCCGGTCGTCACCCTGGTGGCCTGGTGGTCGGGCCGCGGCACCGGTGACGGCCCGAGCTCGCCAGAGGCCGCCGCCTATCTGGCCGCCCAGGCGGTCGGGGCGGTCGGCGGAGCGATCCTGGCCGACGCGATGTTCGACCGGCCATGGGTGGCCTGGTCGACCCATGACCGGTCCGCGCCGCACCTGTGGCTGTCGGAGGTCGTCGCGACCGCCGGGCTGCTCTGGCTGATCGGCGGCCTGACCCGCACCGGCCGCACCCACCTGGCCGCCCCGGCAGTCGCCGCCTACATCGGCGCGGCCTACTGGTTCACCAGCAGCACCAGCTTCGCCAACCCCGCCGTCACCCTGGGCCGGGCGTTCACCGACACCTTCGCCGGCATCGCCCCCGCCGGCGTCCCGGCGTTCGTCGCCGCACAGCTCGCCGGAGCCGTCCTCGGCATCGGCCTCACCACCCTCACCTTCGGCCGCGACAGCGGCCCGGCCGACATCCCGCAGCCCGCCCGTCCCGAGGAAGGCGTTCTCACACCATGACCACCCCGCCTCCGCTCACGCCGTCGGTGCTGTTCGTGTGCGTCCACAACGCCGGACGCTCCCAGATGGCCGCCGCGTTCCTCAGCCATCTGGCCGGGAACCGCGTCCAGGTCCGCTCGGCCGGATCCGCCCCCGCCGGCACCGTCAACCCCGCCGTCGTGCAGGCGATGCGCGAGGTCGGCATCGACATCTCCGCGCAGGTCCCCAAGATCCTCACCACCGACGCCGTCCGCTCCTCGGACGTGGTCATCACGATGGGCTGCGGCGACACCTGCCCCGTCTTCCCCGGCAAGCGCTACCTCGACTGGACCCTGGATGACCCCGCCGGGCAGGGCGTGGACGCGGTGCGCCCGATCCGGGACGAGATCGAACGCCGCATCCGGGGCCTGCTCGCCGAGCTCGGCACCCCCGCGACCGCATGACCGCCACCCCCGCCGCCGCGGTGCGCATCGCTGCGATGCTGCCCGAGCACGCCGACCAGGTTCTCGCGATCTACCAGGCAGGCATCGACACCGGCCAGGCCACCTTCGAAACCCAGGCGCCGACCTGGGAGGAGTTCGACGCCGCAAAACTTCCCGAGCACCGCCTGATCGCCCTTGCACCCGACGGGGACGTCGTGGGCTGGGCCGCCGTGGCGCCGGTCTCCGATCGGTGCGCCTACGCCGGCGTCGTCGAGCACTCCGTCTACGTCAGCCCTGACGCCCAAGGCCGGGGCATCGGCCTGGCCCTGCTGATGGCGCTGCTGGAGTCCACCGACGCCGCCGGGATCTGGACCGTCCAGTCCGGGATCTTCCCCGAGAACACCGCCAGCCTCGCCCTCCACCGCCGGGCGGGATTCCGCGAGATCGGCGTCCGCGAGCGGATCGGCCGCCACCACGGCCGCTGGCGCGACGTCATCCTCCTGGAACGCCGCAGCCCGGCCATCATCTGACCCGGGGGTGTCCGGCTTAGCGGGTGCGTCGCGGGCGGCGGGATCGGCGTCGGCGGTCACGGCCGCGGAGGTCTGTTCGCCGGGAAGTGCGCGCTGCTTCTGGACGAGCCCACCAACCACCTGGATGGCGACGCAATAGCCTGGCTGCGGGCCGTCCTCACCGCTCACCAGTGCAGCCTGGTCGTGATCAGCCACGACACGGTGCTGCTGGAAAAGACCGCCAACCGGATCTGGCACGTGGACACCCCCATGGGCGGCGGCGGGTGGGCTTGACCTGGCAGGAAAGTCCTCACACACCGGTCACGGCCGAGGACTCCTGAAGCTACGGTGAGCCGCAAGGTAGAGGTTTGGTGCTGGTCAGCGGGTTGGCTTTGTCTCATTGATCTCGGCCGCTGTCGCGTGTTCGTCGTGGTCGTGGAGCATGCGCATGACGGTGGCGGGTGAGGGGCGTTTGTCCTTCTTCCCTTGGTGATGAGGAGTCAGGCGGCGATGTCGCGCAGGCTCTGGCCTTGGTTACGCAGGTGCACGGCCATGGACAGCATGGCGGGGTCGGTGACGGCGGCGCCGCCGATGTTCTTGCCGCGTACCCGGGCGGATTCCTGGTCGTCGAGGGTCTTGTCGCGGATGTACTCGCGTTCCATGCCGGACAGGGCGGCCAGGACGGTGAACACGATGCCGCCGGGGTCGTGGTGGCCGTGGAGTTCGCCGGTGAGGAATTCCAGGCCGACGTCGCCGACGGCGAGCCATTCGGCGAGCTCTGGGAGTTCCAGGCCGCGGCCGAGCCGCTTGTGCTCGTGCACGACGAGGGTGACGGCGACGCCGGGGGGCGCAGGTCCGCGGCGTGCGCGATGGCGCGTTCGAGTTCGGGGCGGGTGGTGATGCGGGTGGATGCCTGGCCCGCGAGGAGGATCGGACCGGATTAGCGGTAGCCAGCGTTCCAGCTGGTAATCGGCGGGTCGTCACCTGATCAGACCGGACAGAGTGTCACTCTGTCCGGTCTGGGGTCCGGTATCACCGCCGGTCATTTCCCTATCGCTATTTCCGTACCGATCCTCCTCGTGGCCCTACTCGTGCCTCCACAGGGCCCGGAGTGCTCCCATCACCGTCGCGCCGGCTGCGGTTGGGAGTCCGAGCGGCGGAAATAGCGCGACCAGGACCCCGACCAGCATGCCGATGGCGGTGATGACCAGGACGGGCTTCCGGGGTACTGCTCCGGCGGGAACTAGCCGGAGTAGCAGTTGCTGTGCGTTGTCTCGTCGGTCGGTGTTCCGGGAGCAGAACACCACGGTCGCTGTGGCAGCGACGGTCAGGAGGTAGGCCAAGGGGCCGATGAGGGCTAGTCCCCAGGCCAGACGGTGAAGCATGCTTGGAGCGTCCTTCCTATAGAGAGGGATGCCCCGCGCTGACAGGTTTGGTCGACCGGCAGTCGGCGCGGGGCTTTGTGCGTGCGCCTCCGTCTTCAGCGGCGGAGAGGTGCGCGGGGCCTATTCGACCTCGTAGAGTCGGGCTCGTCCATGCCGACAATTCCGCAACAAGGCGGGGCGTTGAGTTTGCCGACAATGAGCCGTTGTCGCAGCTCAGACCCAAGCCCGTGGCGAGGAGTGTGCCGTGCGCGGTGGCGCAGGGAAACAAGACCGCAACAATGCTGGTCAAGGCGATGACCGGGCTGCTCACCGCGGACGGCGCAGCGACGTTGTCAAGTACATCGAGGCCAAGCGCGATCCTGAGTGGCACGAGAGGCTTGGTGGTGCCAGGCGTAAGGACGTCGACAGGTGTGTAGAGAAGATGGAGTTGTTTCCCCTCCCGGTCCGTGCACTGATCGTGTTCTTGGAGGAGCGCATCCTCACTGTCCACGACAGCCGCACGGCTTACGCCGAGAGCGTCCACCCGAAGGACCCCAAGCAGGCGAAAGAGCTCCTCACCCAACTGAACTACGGGTTGGGGAACCACCGTCGCAAGCCCAAAGGTCTTGACTGGTGGCTAGCTGAGCAGATCGTTCAGCGGACCAGCCAGGCAGATGAACGCCAGAGGGCCCTCGACCAGATCGCTCGCCTGTGGCACGCCGGACGCGGGAAGGCGCCGCCGGGATGGGAGTGTGAGCCAGCCACCCAGGCAGAGATCGATGCCATCATCGTCCCTCCTGCCTCGGCGCGGCCTCTGCGTGCTGAGACCACGCGCCCTCAAGGGGCGGGCGAGGAAGACAACGAGGCTCTCGCTCGGACCCGGGGGACGATAGGGGACTATCGGCGGGAGCTACGCCAGGCGGAGCAGGAGCTGCACGGCGCCACGCGGGCTCTGGACCGCGAGCAGGCGAAGTCTCTTGCAGCAGAGTCACAGATCGCTGAGCTGAAGGACGAACTTTCACGTCTGCGGGTTCGGCTGCAGAGTGCCGAACGGGCAGCTCGCGGGCATAGCGATGACGCTACCCGGGCGCAGGCCACGGCGGCCGAGCTCCGGGAGACAATCGCCCAGCTTCTTGCTCACCTAGAGGTGAGCGGGTTGAAGGAGTTGCCGTACCCCGCGCCGATGCTGTCCGAGTTCCTTCCTACCTCGGCGATCCGTAGCCGCCAGCGCCTGAGCAGCACCGCCCATCCAGCGCACCGGGCCGTGGGCGTCTACGTCGGCACGCATCTCACCTTTTCCTCTCGCAGCCCTGAGGAGCTGGCCAAAGCGGCTGGGATGAGTGTGGAACTCATAGAACGTCTCCTCAGCGCCGATCACCTGCCCGGCCGAGACATCACCGTCCGCATCGCCCAGGCGGCTGGCGGACAAGCCGACTATGCAGGACGGCTCTGGGCCGCAGCTGAACACCACTCCGCTCAATCTCCTTTCGATCAAGAGTTCTACAGAATCATTGCACAAACAGAATCCGACCCGGAAGCTAGTGATCAAGGAAGGGATGCTAGTCCGCCCCGGTCAGAGAACGAGGAACCCGAAGTCTCCGATCCCGGAAAGGCATTGCGTAACATCCGGTCGCTGTTTTCTGTCGCGTACCGGCGGGTAGAAGATATCTCCCTTCCCGCAGTAATCGGCCTAGGCGTCTGCGCTTTCGTCTTTATCGTATCCGGTCTTATTCTTGATCAAGGATATGGGCAAGTGGATGTGCCGCTCATCTATACTTCAGGCGATCCACCTGTCGATGGATGGGAACTCAAGGAGCGAGGCGGTTTCCACACTCAATGGCGCGCCGATCCATACGGCAACGTCACCAACCTTCAAGGAGAGCTCGTACTCTCGTCCAGTATGGAATGCCGTTCTGAGGTCAAAGTTCAGTGGGAATTGTCCATAAATGGCACACGAATGGACGGGGGAGTCCTTTATTCGCCCACCAGGGGCAGAGGAGACTCCCTGCACCTCGAAGAAATTAAAGTTCGCGAGCGCCCTTACGGCATTGACCTCCGTGTCCGCCGATTGGACAACACCAGGTGCAACGGTTGGGTGGACTGGAACCGAACGGCTGCCGAGCCGGGTTTCAACGTGTCGGGCCCCGGGCGCTGGAGATGGCACTGGAGCCCGGGCTGGGGCCGCCCACATGAATTTCAGCCAATTCTCCCCATGTCGGTGGGGTAGGCGCTACCTGGCGTCCTTCTCCCGAACTGCGACCTAGGCGGCGCGCCTGGCTAACTCGTGCAGTGACATGCAGCGCTGATCGAGTAGCTCGCGAAGATGGTTGAGGAAGGTCGGTGTTGTGCTGAGGCCGCCTGCGGTCATGCATGTCACCGGGATATGGGTTTTGGGTGCGCTCGCGGGGGACGGTGGGGCTTTGTTGCTTGTGGGCATGGGCCATTCTCTCAACAGGGTGTTAGGGGCGGGCTGAAAGCCGAATCACCCCGGCTCCCGGCCCCTCGCCTGCGGCCGCCGGTCGCGGTCAGGGTGCGGCTGCTCTGCATAAGCGGAGGGACGGGGTACGTCGTGGACGATGCGCCCCACCGGGGCGGCGGACTGGTAGCCTCGCGCGGCTCCGGGCTGCCCCAGGCGTTGGCGGGCATGGGCCGTGGGCGGGAGGACCCGGCTTGACCTGGTGGGAGGATCCTCACACAAGAATGTTCACCACAGATCAAACGGGCGCACTTCAACGCCCTTACTTCGCCATGGCTCCGGTGAGGTGCCCGACGCTAGACGTTCCAACCAGTGGAATTGCTCGACGAAGTAAGTGTGAGACGAGGTTCCCTCTGCAAAGACGATGATCGGCCCGTGGGTGCCTCTTCGCCCATGACCGTACATCATCACGCGAACCGTGCTGTCCACCTCCTCCATTGCGAACGAGCAAGCGAAATTGAACAAAAAGAGTCTGAGTCTGGGGGCCCTGTCCGCGGCAGCCCGGAGCGGGCGGAGTATCTCTCTGATGTAGCGTTCGGGATCTTCCATCGTTGCGTCCGCTGGCTCGATCCGGTATCGGTCCTTCCGCGAGTCGCAGTACGGGTCCATGACGTAGATGCGCACATCCATCGTCCTGGCCTTTTCTTCGAGAAGCGATAGCATCTCTTCGCTCGCGTAAAACGAGCGTGTCAGGCCGAAAAGGTTGATTCGTCGCTGGGCGGCAGATATCCGCTCGATCAGATCCCGTTCGGAATCCTCGCTCGTGAACGGAAACGCGTCGATGATGCCCGCGCGTTGGACGTGGCCCACATCGCCCGGGCTGTGATCTGTGCCAAACCCCAACTTGTCCGGTCGGGTGCGATATAGGCGGCAAAGGTACTCGATACGTTCGTCACCGGGGCGACGATCACCTAGTTCCCACCGGCAGAGCGTGGCCGCATCCAGGGACGGCGGTTGTAGGCCATCAGCCTCGTATAGGGCGTCCATCCGTGCGGCTACCTCGCTGCGCTCATAGCCGTAGGCGATCCGCCAAGCCTCCAGGGGCGTGATGCCCTGGACGTTCCGCGTGATCTTCTCTGCGATGGCATCGGTCGTGAAACCACGGCGGATACCGTCCAACCGAATCTCCCCGGCCTCGCGCTCGATCTGTCGGCGCCGCCTCGCATTCTCCCTGCTAGCAGCCATACAGCGACCTCTCGTTGTCGTCTGACGGCAATCCAATTGCCTTGATCTGCTATTGGATTGATTGCCGCTTGTCGGCACTGTAACGCCCAAGCCTAGGTGGAAACAGGCCACACAAGAAGAAGCAGCGGCGCTTCGCCAGCCTTGGCGCGGCAGGCAACGGAGTCGTACGGCTGCGCCAACCGCTGCAGACAGTAGGCGGCCCCGGCCCGACGTTGCAGCGTCGGGGGGTCCGGGGCCTTGGCCCGACAGGGAGGTCGGACCCGATGCACGATGTTAGATGCATCCTGACCGGGGTGAGGCGGTCAAAGGTCACATATCGGCGTAGGCGTCGGTCTCGCGCGGTGGGGGGCCGGTGATGTCGGGCGTGATCCTCGCTCATGAGCCGGAAAGCAGCGCGGCGGCTCGGGAGTTCGTCCGGAAGGCTGCGGCTGATTGGCTCATCGATTTCAATGATCTCCTCACCGTCGTAGGTGAGCTGGTCGGGAACGCCGTGGTGCACACGCGGGGCGAGTCGATCGTGGTGCGGGCTTACGAGTTGCCTGCGTGGTACGTGGTGGAGGTCTGGGACTACTCCCCCCGGATGCCTGAGCCCCGGACGCCGGATCTGGCCTGGGAGTCGGGGCGCGGGCTGGTGGTGGTGGCGGAGCTTGCGGGCGAGTGGGGCGTACGGCGGCTGCCCGCTGGTGGCAAGGCGGTCTTCGCGCGGTGGGCGAGGTGACCACGCCCGAGGAACGGGCCGTGGACGCTCTGTATCTGCGGGCGGTGATCCGGGTCTATGAGCGGTGGGCGCGGGGCGCGGCGGGGCCGGTGGTGCCCGACGGTGAGCGGCTGCGGGCCGAGCGCATCGTCCGCAGCGCCTCCGAAATCCTAGAAATGCGTGAATCGGATGGCGGGCCGGACGACGGTGCCGCTCTCAGCAAGGAATGGAAAAGGGAGGCAAATGGGGAAGGCTGAGATTCCGGCCGAATGGGCGGCGCTCGATTGGTTTTGCGAGGGGGCCACGCTGACTCCGGGTGAGGCGTCCGAAATTCTGGGGTTGCCGACTCGGACGGTGCGGCGGTGGGCGGTGCTCGGTCACGTGCGTGGCACCGGGCTGGAGCCGGACCGGGCTCCCTGGTCTCACACGCTGTACTCGGGTGCGGACGTGCAGGCGCTGGATGCGCTGCTGGAGGTGGTGAGGGAGGCCAGGGGCCCGGCGTCGCCGGTGACTTTGCGGGATGTCGCGCGGGTGCATGTGCCGTATCAGATGTACGAGCCGGTGGACGGTGCGGTGCCCGAGGGTGGCCGGGAGGGCGTCCGCCACCAATTGGAGGCGGCTGTCGCGCTGGTCTGCGATGTATACGCCGGGGTGCTGGAGGCGAAGCTGGACGATGCCCAGCGCGCGGAGATCACGGCGACGGCCGAGACGGCGTTGCAGCGGGTGCTGCGGCGAGTGCCTGACGGCCCGGCGGGCAGCGCGGGAAGTGACCAGATCGCGGGCGGCAACGGTGACGGCAACGGCAATGTGGCTGGGAATGGCGGGGAGATCGCGGGGACGCAGGCAACGGACGCTCAAGGGTGAGAAGGGCGACGCTCCCAATCTTTAGCGTCCGCAGATTATGACCCGGATTCATGAAAGGGGATAAGAGGATAAATGGAAGAGGCGAAAGCGCCTGGGGCTCGGGCACTCAAATGGCACTCGCTTGAGTGGTATCGCCAGGGGGATTTCCTCAGCTCGGGGCAGGCGGCCGAGCTTCTGGGGGTGTCGCGGCGGAAGGTTCGGCGGTGGGCGCTGCACGGTCACGTGCGCGGTCTCGGGGTGGCGGACGAGGGGTGCCGGACGAGCTATTCGGGGGAGGACGTGCGGGCGCTGGCCGCGCTGCTGGGGGTGGTCCGGGTGCTCAAGGGCGACCCGCCGCCGACCTTGAGGGATGTCGAGCGGGTCCACCTGGCGTATGAGTTGTACAGGCCGGGGGACGTCCAGACCGGCAATAGCGGGGGCTGGCTGCTGATGGAGGCGATCCGGGTGGTCTCGGCCGCCTACGCCGGGGCTCTGCAGGAGGCGGGGCTGGACGCGGCACTGCGCCGTCAGATCACGGGATCGGCTGATGCCGCGGTGCGGCGGTCGCTGCGGCTGCCAGGCAAAGGACGCCTGGTGAGGGCGGCGCGGGACCCCCATGGCGGGGGCGCGATGAGCGGGGAGGCGCGCGGCCCGGGCGCGGCGGGAGGTTCGGCAGGCGGGGCGCCGGTGCCGTTGGCTGGGGCCTGTCCGGGCTGCGCACCTCAGGGCGGGGCGGGCGGCGCGGCGGGCCCGCAGGCGGCGGAGTCGATGCTGGAGAGTCTGGGCGAGGCGTCCGACCGGCTCTACGAGGCGGTGAGGGCGCCGGGGTCTGGCGTGCCGTGGCTGACGCTGGGGCAGTTGTGCGTCTTTCTGGAGATCGCCAACGAGGTGCTGATGTCGGGCTGGCGGGCGCTGGGCCTGGCGGCGGACCGGACGATGGGCGTCCGGCAGTGCGAGGTGCAAGACGCGGTGCCGCGCCTGGTGGCGGGGATGGACGCCGCCGCAAGGCGGCGCGTCGTGGCGGGGCCTGAGGCGGAGAGTCTGGAGGCGGTGGATCTGGCGATGACCCACCTCGACGCGGCCCGGGATGTGGTGGCGGCAGGAAGGCACTTGGTGAACATGGGCAGGGAGGTCCTGTACGACCTGCCGGCGGACACGGGCCGGGAGAGTCCCGGCCGGATGGGCGAAGAGGGCCGGTGCGAGGTATGCCGGGTGCCCTGGCGGACGCCGACTGGGTGAGATCGCGAAGCGGCGTGCTGGTGGCGGGGGCCGCTGCGCGGCGCTGGGGTCAGAGGGGTGGCGGTGTCCCTGTCGTGAGGGGCCGGATGGCCGCCGACCGCGATCGCGGTCGGCGTCCGCGCCGTTTTCCACCGAAGATCCGCGCCGGTTGATAATCTCAACGTTGAGCTAAAGGGGAGGTGGGGATGGCGGACGCGGTGGACGGGATCCTGGCCCAGTGGAAGCGGGAGCGACCCGACCTGGACGTGTGGCCGATGGGCGTCATCGGCCGCATCTCGCGGCTGCAGCTCGTCCTGAACCGCGAGCTCAAGGAGTTCTTCGCCCGGCAGGGCCTGGAGAGCTGGGAGTTCGACGTCCTGGCGACCCTGCGCCGCGCCGGTGAGCCCTACGAGCTGACGGCCGGGGCGCTGCTGAAGGCCGCGATGGTCACCTCGGGGGCGATCACCAACCGCATCGACCGGATGGAGTCCCGCGGGCTGGTCGAGCGGGTCCGCGACGCCGAGGACCGCCGCTCGGTGCGCATCCGCCTCACCCCTCCCGGGCTGTCCCTGGTGGACGAGGTCGTCGGCCTGCACGTCGTCAACGAGGCCCGCCTGCTGGAGGCCCTGGAACCCGGCGACCGCGATCGGCTGGCCGGGCTGCTGCGCACGCTCCTGGAGTCGCTCGGCGACACGTCCATGCGCTGACGCGTGCGCCCCTAGTTCGGGGCCGCGGCCGGAGCGGTGTCCGGCCCGCTGGCAAGGACCCGGTCGACATAGGCCGCCAAGGAGGCCCGGAGCGCCTCGGGATCCTTCTCCTCGTCGTCGATGAGATGGACGACCAGGTCGGCGCGGACGGCGGCCAGCAGCGCGTGGGCGGTGAAGTCCGCGTCGCCGACGCCGGGCACCTGGCCGAGCGCCTCCCGCAGGGCCCCGTGCCACCATCCGTAGTGTCCGGCCTGGTAGGGGCTGCCCAGACCGGCGTCCTCGGCGGCCGACATCAGGTGCCGGTTCTCGATCTTGAAGCGCAGCGAGGCGTCGAGGAGGTCCAGCACCCGCTGCCGGGGCGGGACGGACCGGCCGCCGGTGTCCTGGGCCTGCCGCAGCGGTTCGAGGCGGGCGGCGATCAGGGCGGCGATCAGTCCCGCGCGGTCACCGAAACGGCGGAAGAGGGTGCCCTTGCCGACGCCCGCGGCTGCGGCGATGTCGTCCATCGACACGCTGTGGGGGCTGCCGCTGCGCGTGAACAGCGCGTCGGCGGCGGCGAGGACCGCCTCACGGTTGCGCAGGGCATCCGCCCGCTCGGCGCGCTGGACCACGGGCCCCTCCTCTTGATCGCCCCCCTAGGTGAAGCTTAGGAGCTTGACCGGCATCGCGCGTCAGCGGCTCCGTGCCGCCTCCTCCTCGACCACGGTGCGCAAGGAGCGCGGGGGACGGCCGGTGATGCGCCGGACGGTATCGGTGGTGCGGTCCTCTGCCCCGGCGGCGATGGCGTGGTCCATCTCGGCGAGCATGCCGGCGTATTCCAGCGGCACCTCGGCGGTCAAATGGTCGCGGAACCGCTCGAACGTCAGGCGCCTGTGCGTCACCGGCCGGCCGGTGACCTCGGTGATGATCGCTGCGACGTCGTCGTGGCTCAATGCCTGCGGGCCGGTGAGGACCAGGTCGGCGCAGGGCGCGCGCACGTCGGCCACGGCGCGGACGGCGACGGCGGCGATGTCGGCGGCGTCGACGAACCCGACGCGGCCGTCCCCGGCGGCCGTGAGGATGACGCCGTCCTCGCGGATGGTGCGGGCGTGTGAGTGGGATCCGGTGAAGTTCTGCATGAACCAGGACGGCCGCAGCACCGCCCACTCCTCGAACAAGCCCGGCAGGGCCTGATGGACCCGCCCGGCGGCCGGTCCGCCCGCGGGGATGGCCGATGAGCTGAGCAGCACTGCGCGGCGGACGCCCGCCGCGCGGGCTTGGCGGAGGAAGGGCAGCATCACGGCCTCCGGATGCGAGGCGCCGACCGGTGGTACGAGGTAGACGCGGCTGTTGCCTGCGAGGGCGCCGCCGTGCGTCTCCGGCTCGTCCCAGTCGAATCGGACCGCCCGCGCGCCGGGGACGGGCGTGGCGCGCCGTCCGGCCGCCGTCACCTGGTGGCCCTCGGCGACCAGCCCGGCGACGACACGGCGGCCGGTGGTGCCGGTGGCCCCGATGACCAGGGTGGCGCCGGGCCCGCTCATCGTCCCACGCCCGCGAACCCGGCACCGGGCTCCTGGACGGCCAGCGGATTCCAGTAGTCGCGGTAGAAGGTGATGCGCCCGTCCTTCACCGTGACCACGGCGATGTAGGTCATGTCGAAGGGGGCACCGGTCTCCACCAGACGGCCGGTGCCGCGCATCTCGACCACGATCGTCTCCGGGACGGTGGTCTGGTGGATCCGCACGTCAGGGAACTCCCGCAGGTCGATGTGGTCGGGATAGCGACGCATGTAGTCCGCCACGGCCGCCTTGCCCTCCAGGCGGGCGGGCCAGCCATCGGGCGCGAAGGGGAACTCGAAGACGCCGTCCTCGTCCCAGAGCGCCACCCAGCCTGGGATGTCCTTCTCCAGCAGCAGGCGCAATCCGTGGCGGAAGAGTTCCGAGGGCGGCATGGGGGTTGTCACGATCGAGAATCCGTTCTCTCGGGGGAGCGTGGCGGCCGGCGGGCAGGCATCCGACCACAAACGGACCGTCGGTCCGTATGATTCCACCATACGGACCGACGGTCCGCTTTGCAAACGGGGTGAACCGCGGTATCGGACTACGGCGACCAGCGCGGGTCGCAGCGGTGGACAGGAGGGTGTCGCCGTCGGCGATCGTCCGCACGGTGTCCAACAGGTCCCCCGCCCCCGATGCCCTTGCCGATGGGTCGTTCTGCGGAGGGCGGTCAGAACACCATCGTGAGCAGGTCGGCGAACAGCTCCTGCTCGTCGATCTCAAGCCCGCGGTTCGTGAACCAGGCGGCCATGTTGTGGCAGTCGCGCATCAGGAAGTCCATGCCCTTCGGGTTGCCGACGACGTCGACGACCTGGGGCAGGTCGATCATCACGATCCGCTCGGGCTGCGCGAGGACGTTGTACGGCGAAAGGTCGCCGTGCGCGAGGCCCGCGCGGGCCAGTTCGCGCAGGCCGTCGCGGAGCTGCTCGAAGTACACGCCGAGCAGTTCCTTCGGCGGCCGGACCTGGGCGAGCCGGGGTGCGGCGCCGCCCTCGCCGTCGTCGATGAACTCCATCAGCAGCTCGGTGCCGTCCACCTGCACGGGATAGGGCACCGGGACACCGGCCTTCCACAACCGGTTGAGGGCGTCCCATTCGGCGTACGCCCACTGGCCGGCCGCGACGCTGCGGCCGTGCGAGGTCTTCTTCGCCATCGCCCGGCTGTCGCGGCTGTTGCGGGTGCGGCGGCCCTCGACGTAGGACGTGCTGCGGTGGAAGGAACGGTGTTCCTCGGTGCGGTACCGTTTCGCGGCCAGCAGCGAGGACCTCGCCGGGTTGTCGCCGATCGCCTCGACGGCCCGTTCGAGCAGGAAGACGTCGGCTTCCTTGCCGGTCTTGAGGATGCCGAGCTCGGTATCGATCGCGGCCTGTTCCGTGACGACCCACGAGGGACGTGGTTCCGGGCCGCGAGAACCGCGCTCGACGTCCAGCCAGGTGGACCACCGCTGATCCGGGCCCAGCGTCTCGTCGACCGAATGGAACTGGAAGGCGAAGGCGTCGGCCGGACCCTGCCGGGGCTCGTCACCGGTGGAAGCGGACCGGGGAGAAGAAAGGTCTGGAGAGAGATCAGAGAGTTCGTACTCGGAAGACAACGGGTGTGCTCCTGAACAAAGAGACGGGGCTGATGCGGACATGCCGCAGCGCAGTGATGGCCATTTGTCAGCCCTCCTTCGTCCAGGCGGCGTTCGCCGCTGCTCGATCGGCCCAGGATGCCCGCCCGTTCCGGGACCCGCAACGTATTTATCGGGGGAACAATCGGTCGGCGGTGAGACGTCGCAGGGCGGCGTGGGCGGGCGGCCCCCATGTCGGCTTGCCGCCGGGGCGTCCGTGGACGTCGGCGTCTGCGATGAGGAGGCAGGCGAGGGCGCGCGCCACCGCCCATCCGCGGGCGCGGCGCAGGGTCGCGGCGTCAGGGACCGGCCGGTAGGCGGCGTGGAAGTGGTCGGCGGCGCCGTCCGGCAGCAGATTCCACACGGCGGCGAGGTCGCAGGCGGGGTCACCCGCGAAGAGGTCACCGAAGTCGATCACGCCGCGGATGGTGCCGTCCGCGGTGAGGACGTTGGCCGGATGCAGGTCGCCGTGGAGCCAGAGCGCCGGGCCGGTCCAGGCGGGCGCGGCGGCGGCGTCCTCCCAGACCGCGCGGACGGCGCCGGGATCGGGGACGAGCCCCAGCTCGGTGGCCGAGGCGAGCTGCCTGGCGAAACCCTCGGAGTGGCCGGCCAGCGGCCCGCCGCGGCCCCGGCCGGCGGGGGCGTGCCCGGGGGCGGGCCGGTGAAGCGCCGTCAGGAAGGCGGCCAAGGTGGTGGCCGCCTGCGCGCCACGCGTCACGGGGGCGCGGTCGGCGGGTGTGCCCGGCACCCAGGTGGTGACGATCCAGGGGCGTGGAAACCGCGCGGAGGGCTCGCCGAGACGCTGCGGAACGGGGACCGGCAGCGGGAGGCGGGGGGCGAGGACGGGCAGCCAGGTGTGCTCCTTGCGCAGCAGCGCGTCCGCGGACTCCGTCGCCCAGGGCAGCCGGACGGCGAGGTCGTCACCGAGCCGCCACAGCTGGTTGTCCCAGCCGCGCGCGCCGAGTTTCACAGGGCGGTCGGCCAGGTCGGGGTGCTGATCGCGCAGCAGATCCCGGACCAGCTCCGCGGTGATCTCGATCTCGGCGTGCGTCATGCGGAGCAACAGTAGTTCGGCGGCGGCGGGCTCGTTCGGGCCGGGGAGGGGGGACGCCCGCCCAGGGGGTGTGCCGCCGGATCAGGTGAAGGACTCGATGGCGTGGGTCGCCCGGCGGGCGATGGCGGCCAGGTGCGGGGCCAGCTCCGGCGGGTCCAGCAGGGTGTAGTCGACGGTCAGCAGCGTGATCCGGTACGCCAGGAAGTGCATCGAGTCCGACCGCGTGTGCAGCAGGCACGAACGGTCGTCGAGGGGTTCCAGGAAGCCCTGCCAGGCGGTCACCTGCTCGGACGCCTCGGCGAGCGGCACGTGCAGGCGCAGCCGGGCGCGGATCGTGCCCGACCCGCCGGCCAGGGTGTCCATCGCCCAGGACACCGCGTCCTTGCCGCCCGGGAGCTCGCGGGGCGGGACCCGGACGCCGGTGCGGTGCGGCTCGGAGATCCGGTCGGCGCGGAACGTGCGCCAGTCCGCGCGGTCCTCGTCGTAGGCGACCAGGTACCAGCGGCGCCCGGCGGCCACCAGACGGTGCGGCTGCGCATGGCGGCGGGTCGCCTCGCCGTCCGCGCGTGTGTAGGCGAACCGGACGCGCTCGTGGGTCACGCAGGCGGCGGCGAGCGTGGCGAGGAGGCCGGGGTCGGCGGCGGGGACGCCGCGGTCCTGCGGCGGCAGGGCGACCGCCGCCTGGGACAGCGCGGCCACGCGGTGCCGGAGGCGGTGGGGCAGGACCTGCTCCAGCTTGGCCAGCGCCCGCAGCGAGGTGTCCTCGACGGCGAGGGTGGCGGCGGTGCGCAGGCCGAGGACGATGGCGATCGCCTCGTCGTCGTCCAGCAGCAGCGGCGGCATCGCCGTCCCCGCGCCGAGCCGGTAGCCGCCGGTGTTGCCGTGCGTGGCGTGGACCGGATAGCCCAGCTCGCGCAGCCGGTCGACGTCGCGGCGGATGGTACGGGCGGTGACGTCCAGCCGCTCGGCCAGTTCGGCGCCCGACCATTCGCGCGGCGCCTGCAGGAGGGACAGCAGCCGCAGCAGCCGCCCGGAGGGATCGCGCATGGCTCCATGATGCCGCGCTTCTAGGACGTCCAGCGACCTAGTGGCCCCGCCGTCGTGGACGGGCGGGGGGATGGGCCATCCTGGTGGCGGACGAGATGATCAGGAGGCTGACGAGGATGAAGCCGCCCGCACGGACGACCGAGCAGCGCAAGCGGGACGTGCTCGACCGGCTGGAGAACGACGTCGACGCCTGGGTCGCCACGGCCGATCCCGCCAGCGGGACGCCGTACATGGTCCCGCTGTCGTTCCTCTGGGACGGGACGACCCTGCTGGTCGCCACGCCGGGCGGCAGCCCGACGGGACGGAACCTGCGGTCGTCCGGGAAGGTGCGGGCCGGGGTGGGGCCGACCCGCGACGTCGTCCTCATCGAGGGCACGGCCGAGCCGGTCCCCGACGGCGGGATCGCCGAGGACGTCGCCGCCGCGTTCGCGGCCAAGACCGGCTTCGACCCCCGCGCGCAGGCGGAGCCCTACACCTACTACCGCATCCGCCCGGACCGGCTCCAATCCTGGCGGGAGTCGAACGAGCTGGCCGGACGCGACCTGATGCGCGGCGGGGCCTGGCTCGTCTGACCCGGCGGGCCGGGCTTTTGCGGGTCAGGCGACGTATTCGCGCAGGTGGCGGGCGGTCAGGGAGTCGCCCTTGGCCACCAGGTCGGCGGGCGTGCCGGTGAAGACGATCTCGCCGCCGTCGTGGCCGGCGCCGGGACCGAGGTCGATGATCCAGTCGGCGTGCGCCATGACGGCCTGGTGGTGCTCGATGACGATGACGGTGTCGCCGCCGTCGACGAGCCGGTCGAGCAGGGCGAGCAGCTGGTCGATGTCGGCCAGGTGCAGGCCGGTCGTCGGCTCGTCCAGGACGTAGATCGCGGCCTTCTCCGCCATGTGGATGGCCAGCTTGAGCCGCTGCCGCTCACCGCCGGACAGCGTGGTGAGCGGCTGCCCGAGGCCGAGGTAGCCGAGGCCGACGTCCGACAGCCGGTCCAGGACGGCGCGGGCCTGGCCGCCGGTGAAGAAGTCCCGGGCCTCGTCGACCGGCATCGCCAGGACCTCGCTGATGTCCTTGCCGCGCAGCTTGTAGGTGAGCACCTCGGGGGTGAAGCGCCTGCCCTCGCACTCCTCGCAGACCGACGCGACCCCCGCCATCATCGCCAGGTCGGTGTAGACGACGCCGATGCCCTTGCAGGCGGGGCACGCGCCCGTGGAGTTGGCGCTGAACAGGCCGGCCTTGACGCCGTTGGCCTTGGCGAACGCCGTCCGGACGGGGTCGAGCAGGCCGGTGTAGGTGGCGGGGTTGCTGCGCCGGGAGCCGCGGATCGCGGACTGGTCGACGACCACGACGCCGTCGCGTCCGGGCAGCGACCCGTGGATCAGCGAGCTCTTGCCCGACCCGGCGACGCCGGTGACGACGGTCAGCACGCCGAGCGGGATCTCCACGTCCACGTTCTTGAGGTTGTGCAGGTTCGCGCCCTCGATCGCCAGGTGCCCGGAGGGCTCGCGGCTCCGCTCGCGCAACCGGGCGCGGTGGTCGAGGTGGCGGCCGGTGAGCGTGCCGGACGAGCGGAGCCCGGCGACGTCCCCGGCGAAGCACACCCGTCCGCCCGCCGCGCCCGCGCCGGGGCCGAGGTCGACGACGTGGTCGGCGATCGCGATCGTCTCGGGCTTGTGCTCGACGACCAGGACGGTGTTGCCCTTGTCGCGCAGCCGCAGCAGCAGCTCGTTCATCCGGCGGATGTCGTGGGGGTGCAGGCCGATCGTCGGCTCGTCGAACACGTAGGTCACGTCGGTGAGGCTGGAGCCCAGGTGCCGCACCATCTTCACCCGCTGCGCCTCCCCGCCCGACAGGCTGGTGGACTCCCGGTCCAGGCTCAGATAGCCGAGGCCGATCTCGACGAGGGCGTCCAGGGTGTCGCGCAGCGTCGCCAGCACCGGCGCGACGGACGGCTCGTCGATGCCCCGCACGAAGCGGGCGAGGTCGCTGATCTGCATCGCCGCGCACTCGGCGATGTTCAGGCCGCCGATGCGGCTGGCCAGCGCGGCGGGCGCCAGCCGGGTGCCGGCGCAGGCGCGGCAGGTGCTGAAGGTGACGGCGCGGTCGACGAACGCGCGGATGTGCGGCTGGAGCGACTCCTTGTCCTTGCCGAGGTAGAGCCGCTGGACCTTGACCACCAGGCCCTCGTAGGTGGTGTTGAGGCCGCTGTTCCTGACCTTGGTGGGGGGCTTGTGGAGGAAGTCCTCCCACTGCTGGTCGGTGTAGTCGCGGAGCTTGACGTCGGGGTCCACGAAGCCGGATCCGGCGAGGACCTTCCAGTACCAGGAGTCGACCGCGAAGTTCGGGACGGTCACGGCGCCCTCGTTCAGGGACCGGTCCCGGTCGACGAGCTGGTCGATGTCGATCCGGGTGGCGCGGCCGAGGCCCTCGCATCCGGGGCACATGCCCTCGGCGTTGTTGAAGCTGAACGCCGAGGAGGTGCCGACGCGCGGCTCGCCGATCCGGCTGAAGGCGATCCGCAGCAGCGTGTGCGCGTCGGTCGCCGTCCCGACGGTGGAGCGCGCGTTGGCGCCCATCCGCTCCTGGTCGACGATGATCGCCGCGCTCAGGTTGCGGAGCGTGTCGACGTCGGGACGGCCGAGGCTCGGCATGAAGGACTGGATGAACGCGGTGTAGGTCTCGTTGATCAGCCGCTGGGACTCGGCCGCGATCGTGCCGAACACCAGGGACGACTTCCCCGACCCCGACACGCCGGTGAAGACGGTGAGGCGCCGCTTGGGGATGTCCAGGCTGATGTCGGAGAGGTTGTTCTCCCGGGCTCCGCGGACCTCGATGACGTCGTGGCTGTCGGCGGCCGTCCGGGGCGCCGGTGCTGGCTGGGTCATCACGTGCCTCCGGCATTTCAGATGGCTTAGGCTGTAAAGAGTCGAGCCCGACGAAGTTAGTTTATGGCATAAGGAGTTGCAAGTTGGTCGTCTTCGCCGGGCAGGGCGACGCCCGCCGCACCATGGATCTGCTGTGGCGCCCCGGGGAGCGGGCACCCGGCCCGGGGCCCAAGCCGGGGCTGAGCGTGGACGCGATCGTGGCGGCCGCCGTGGCCGTCGCCGACGCCGAGGGCATGGGCGCGCTGTCGATGCGCGCGGTCGGGGAGCGCCTCGGGCGGACGGCGATGGCCCTGTACACCTACGTCCCGGGCAAGGGCGAGCTGGTCGACCTGATGTACGACCGGGCGCTCGCCGAGCTGCCCTCCGGCTACGACCCGGGCGAGGGCTGGCGGGCGGCGGTCACGGCCTGGGCGGAGGACTCCTGGGCCTTCTACCTGCGCCATCCGTGGATGCTCCAGGTCTCGCAGGCCCGCCCGGTGCTCGGGCCGAACGAGTACCGCGCGCTGGAGACGCTCCTGAACGTCCTGTCCGGGACGGGGCTCGGCGCGCGGGACGTACGGCACGCGGTGTCGACCCTGTCGAACGTGGTGCGCGGCTCGGCGCAGATCGTGGCCGAGTCGCGGGAGGCGGTGCGCGCGACCGGGAGGTCGGAGGAGGAGTGGTGGTACTCCCGCACCGAGGTCCTCCAGAGCATCGCGCCCGACTTCGCCGAACGGTTCCCCGCGACGGTGCGGCTCGATACCGAGGCGCCGCCGGAGCCGGCGGCCGAGGACGTCTCCTACCTGGAGCACGCGGCCCGCACGGCGTTCGAGGGCGGTCTCGCCCTGGTGCTGGACGGCATCGAGGCCGCCGTCGCCCGGGCCGGCGGCTCACCGCCGCGGATGTGAGCTTCGTCTCGGGCCAGCCGGAGGCGTCACATCCCGGCGGCCGGGCCCCTCTTCTAGGTATGGAGACTTTCGCGACGCTGCCGCGGGAGGACGCCGGCCTGACCGTCGTCCACGCGGCGCACGACGCCTTCCGCCGTGACCTGGAGCGGCTCGGGGCGGCCGTGACGGCGGGCAAGGCCCGCGCCCCGCACGTCCGCGCCGGGTGGGAGAACCTCAAGCAGCAGCTCCACCTGCACCATCGGATGGAGGACGCCCTGCTGTGGCCCCGGGTCGCGCAGGCGCTGGGCGGGCGGCGCGCCGACCTGGGCGTGCTCGCGGAGATGGAGGCCGAGCACGCCCGCATCGGGCCGCTGCTGGTGGCGGTCGACGCGGCGCTGGAGGACGGCGGCGACCTGGCGGGCGCCGCCGGGGCGCTGAGGGACGCCCTGGAGACGCATCTGCGCCATGAGGAGATCAGCGCGCTGCCGCTGGCCCGGTCGGTGCTGGGGCCCGAGGACTGGCGCGGGATCGCCGGCTCGGCCCACCGCGACTGCGGGTCCCGCATGACGCTGTTCGTCCCGTGGATCGTCGACGGCATCGCGCCGGTCGAGCGGAGCCGGTTCCTCTCGGCGCTCCCGGAGGCGGCCCGGGCGCGCAACCGGCTGGTCTGGGAGCCGCACTACCGCCGGCGCCGGTTGTGGACCGTGTGACCCCGGCCGGGGGATCATGGTCGTTCCCGGCGCCGCGGCCGGGTGGCGGACGGAGGCCCCATGACCGACGACGACGTGCGTTTCCTGCGCCGGGCCCTGGAGCTGGCGGCATCGGCGCGCGCGGGCGGGAACCCGCCGTTCGGGTCGCTGCTGGTAGGCGAGGACGGCACCGTCCTGCTGGAGGAGCGCAATTCCAGCATCTCCGACGACGACATCACCGCGCACCCCGAGCTGAAGCTGGCGCGGTGGGCGGGCCGCGAGCTCGGGCCCGCGGCGGCCGCGGCGACGACCCTGTACACCAGCTGCCAGCCGTGCGAGATGTGCGCGGGCGCGATCGACCGCTCGGGGCTCGGGCGGGTGGTGTTCGCGCTGTCGGCCGAGCAGTTGCGGACGCTGAAGCCGCCGGTGACGGGCCCGGGCGTCCGGTTCGAGGGCCCGGCGCTGCCCGGCGAGGCGTCCGTCCCGGTCGAGGGCTACTACCTGTAGCGGGCGGGCCGGGCCCGCGCGGCTCAGCCGCGGGCGACCGCGTAGGTGGACTGGACGAGCCCGCCGCCGAGCACGCGGGTCGAGCGGTGCGCCAGGTCGACGTCGCGGTCGAGGGCGCCGAACAGCGGCAGCCCGCCGCCCAGCAGGACCGGGACCGTGGTGACCGTCAGCTCGTCCACCAGGTCCGCGCGCAGGAACGACTGGACGACCTGGCCGCCGTCGGCGTAGACGCGCCGGGCCCCGTGGGCGGCGAGGTCCTCCATCAGCGCGTCCATGTCGCGGACGACGGTGACACGCGGGTCCGCGTCCTGGGGGAGGCGGGTGCTCAGCACCACCACGCGCATCCCCTCGTAGGGCCACGCGCCGAACGTGAGGACCTTCTCGTAGCTGGCGCGTCCCAGCACCAGGGTGTCGACGCCCGCCGCGAACTCCTCGTACCCCGCGTCGCCCGCCTGCTCTCCGCGGCTGGTGAGCCACTCGATGTCGCCGTCGGCGCGGGCGATGTACCCGTCCAGGCTCGTGGCGATGAAGACCGCGGCGGTGAACGGACGGTCGGTGGACACGCGCGCCTCCCGGTTTATGAACGGCTATTCATTAACTCTACCGGGATCACGGCCGCGTCGTGAGCAGCGCCAGCACCGCGACGCCCGCGGTGAGCCATGCGGCGTAGTCGCCGATGTGCCCTGAGTGCAGGGCGTGCAGGCGCCGGGCCGTGGCGTGCGCGGCGCGTCTCAGCGGGCGGGCGGGGTCCGGCCGGGACCTGCGGGCCGGGCGCCGCAGCGCGTGGACGGCGACCACGACCGCGAGCAGCAGCGACACCGCGGCCCCGGCGAGACCGGGCGCGGTCCACGGGTCGGCCGGGGGAGCGTGAAGCTGCGGGACGCTGTCGTCCAGGACCAGGCCCGCGTAGGCGCCGTGGTCGGCGAACGCCGCGGCGGCGGTGGCGACGGGCCCGCCGGGGATCAGCCCGGACAGCAGGCCGGCGGCGAGCAGCACGGCGCCGGGGGCGACCATCGTCCAGGGCAGGGAGCGCAGGCTCCGGCGCGTCTCGGGGTCCTCGTGCCCGCGGCCGCCGCCGTCGGGCGGGCCGTCGCCGGCGGGGCCGGCGCGGAACACGCGGTACCAGACCCGCAGGACGGCGCCGGCGGTCAGCGCGGACGAGGCGACCGCCAGCGGGGTGAACCACCACCAGCCGATGTGCCCGGCCGCGTGCTCGGTGACCGCGTGCCCGGCCCACAGCCCGGACGGCGGCAGGCCCGCCAGGCCGAGCGCCCCGAGCAGGAAGACCGCGCCGGTGACGGGCATGCTCCGGCCCCGGCCGCGCAGGTCGTGCTCGTCCACCGTCTCGTGCCGGTTGAGCAGCGCGCCCGCGGCGAGGAACAGCGCGGCCTTCACCCCGGCGTGCCCGGCGAGGGAGTAGGCGGTCCCGGCGAGCGCGTCCGGGGACCGGGCCGCGACGCCGGCCAGCAGCAGCCCGACGTGGCTGATGGTGGAGTAGGCCAGCATCCGCTTGATGTGGCTCTGCAGGACGCACATCACCGCGCCCAGCAGCGCGGCGGCGGCGCCGAGCACGGCGACGCCCCGCAGGGGGACCAGCCCGTCGAACGCGGCCCAGTAGGTCCGGGCGATCCCGTACACGCCGAGCTCCACCATCACCCCGGAGAAGAGCACGCAGACCGGCGTCGGCGCGACGGCGTGCGCGTCGGCGAGCCAGAAGTGGAACGGCACGGCGGCGGCCTTGACGAGGTAGCCGGTACAGATCAGCACGAACGCGGCGGTGACGAGGGCGTCGCCGTGCCCGGGGAGCTGCCGTCCGATGGCGGCCAGGCCCAGCTCCCCGGTGCGGGCGTAGACCAGCCCGATGCCCGCGAGGGTGAGGTAGGCGCCGAGCGAGGCGATGATCCCGAAGTTGAGGGCGCCGTGGACGGTGGACGGCTCCTCCGACCGGTAGCCGGTGAGCGCGAACGCCACGACGCTCATCAGCTCGAAGAACACGAACGCGTCGAACAGGTCGCCGGTGTAGACGAACCCGCACATGGCGGCCAGGAACAGCAGCAGCAGAGTGTGGAAGATCGCCTGGACCTCGGTGAAGAAGCGCCAGGAGAACATCAGCGCGGCGAGGGTGAGCAGCGCGGTGAGCAGGGCGAGCGCGGCGGCGAGGGGGTCGGCGACCAGCGGGATGCCGACGCCGGTGCCGGGGCCCCACCCGCCGAGCCAGGTGACCTGCGCGCCGTGCGGGGAGCGCGCCAGCGTGACGGCGGCGAGAGCGGTGACGGCGGCGACGGCCAGGACGGCGGAGGCGTCCACGACCAGGCGCGGCAGCCACCGCCCGGCGGCCGCGAGGAGGGCCGCGACCAGCACCGGCACCGCGACGGTGAGCTGGAGGATCACGATTCGAGGGAGCGGAGCCCGCCGGGGTCCAGGGTGCCGCGCCGCTTGGCGACCTGCACCGCCAGGGCCAGCAGCAGCGCGGTGACGGTCGCGCCCACGACGATGTCGGTGAGCGTCATGGCCTGCACGACGGGGTCGGTGACGGGGCGGCCGCCGGGCGGACGGTCGGAGAACACCGGCGCGGTGGCGCCCGACCGGTAGCCGATGGACAGCAGCAGCACGTAGGTGCCGGACTGGGTCACCGACAGGCACACCACGGCGTGGACCAGGTCGCGGCTGGTGACCATCCCGTAGACGCCGACGAGCATGATCCAGCCGGCGGTCAGGTAGGGCAGGTGGCTCACGGCGGCTCCGGGGGCTCGCGGACGAGCAGTGCCCGCTCGAAGAACTTGCCGATCAGCAGCACCAGGGCACAGCCGACCTCCGCGCCGACGACGGCGTTGAGGGCGGGCACCTGGCCGGCGGCGGCCAGGCCGAGCGCCACGAACGCGCCGGCGGCGAGCGCCTCGGCGGCCTCGAACACCGGGATGGGCCGCAGCCGCCGCAGCGCCGGATAGTCCCCGGCGAGGTAGAGCAGGTGGACGGCGGTGCCGAGGACGACGCCGCCCTGGAACCCGCCGCCGGGCGACCGGGCGCCGTGCGCGACGATGTAGACGCCGGCCATCAGGGTCAGCGGGAGCAGCAGGTAGCCGACGATCCGCAGCGCGTCGGAGACCTCGGCGGGCCCGTGCCGGTGCGCGGCGCCGTCGTCCTCCTCCTCGCTCCGGACGACGCGGAGCAGCACCACGGCGCCGAGCGCGGACGCCAGCAGGATCAGCTCCTCGCCGATCGTGTCGAACGCCCGCTGGTCGAAGTTCACCGAGGAGACGACGTTGGCGGTGCCCGTGCCGAGCGCCTCGCGGACGGCGCGGTCCCCGTAGGGGTGCGACGGGCCGCCGAAGCCGGGCAGTTCCAGGGCCCCGGCGGCGAACAGCGCCCCGGTCCCCGCCGCACCGGCGGCGAACAGGAGGGTCCTGGCGCGGGCCTTCACGGGCGCGTCCCGTCTTCTGCGGGCGTGCCGTCCTCGCCGTGTGCGCGGGGCCGGTCGGCCGGGTCGTCGGCCGGGTCCCCGGCTCCGTCCGCGTCCTCGCGGTAGCGGCGGGTGGCGTGCAGGGCCAGGATGACGACGAGCGGGACGACGACCGTCCCGACGCCGATCTGCGACATGGCGACGTCCGGTGCCTGCAGGATGAGGAACAGCAGGCCGAGCGTCAGCCCGTAGCCCGACAGCACGATCGCCTGCCGGGTGGGGTCGCGGGTGAGGACGACCGCCGTGGCCATCAGCGCGACCAGGGCCAGCGCGGTGCCGGCAAGGACGCCCGAGAGGGGGCCGGAGAGCGGGTCATCCACGGGGCGTCCTCCCGACCGCCTGGCCGGAGGTCACCACGGTCGCGGGCCCGGTCGCGGCGAGCAGCACCGCGATGGCGGCGAGCTTGGCGACGTCGTGCCACGACGACCAGGGCCGCAGCGCCAGGCCGATCAGCAGCAGCGGCGCCGCGAGCACGGTGACGGGTGCGACGACGTGCAGCCGCGCGGCGGCGCCGGCGGTGAAGGGAAGCCGCACCAGCGTGAGCACGGCGACGGCGGTGCCGGCCCAGATCAGCACGTCGGAGAGGGGGGAGAGGCTCATCGCGGTCCGTCCCGTCACAGCGTCCGGCCGAGGAACCGCGCGAACACCAGGGACCCGGCGAACGACAGCAGCGCCAGCACGAGGGCGACGTCGAGGTAGGAGGGCCTGCCGTAGGCGGCGGCCAGCAGGGTCAGGGCGAGGGTGACCAGCGGCCCGGTGACGATGAGCCCGGCGAGCCGGTCCTCCGCCGTGCCGCGCAGGGTGGCCAGCAGCGCGGGCAGGACGCCGCCGAGCATGACCGCGAGGGCGGGGACGGCGAGGCTCATGATGGCCGCTCCCCGTCCCTGAGCAGGCCCGTGTTGCGGAGGCGGCGCTCGAACGGCGACGGGCGGGCGCGCAGCCGGTGCACGCGCAGCGTGCCGCGCCCGGGATCCACGGCGCCGACGTAGGTGCCGGGAGAGACGGACAGCAGCAGTGTGGCGGCGCCGCGGTTGGCCGCGCCCGGCGCGACGCCCTGGTCGGCCCACCCGCCACCCGCGCCGCGCACCATGACGAGGGCGGTGTCGGTGACGATCTGCCCGGGCAGCAGCGCCAGCGGCGGAAGCAGCCGGGCGGGCGGGACGGGCCGCCGGCCGGGAACCAGATCGGCTGCGGGGTGCACACCGCCCTCGGGGTCGCCGGCGGTGCCGGTGGTGAACAGGGCGCGGCGCCCGGCGACGGCGGCCGCCGCCCCGGCCGCGGCGGTCAGCGCTCCGATGGTGATCTCGGTCACGGAGACGGCGGAGACCAACGCGAGGTAGGAGGCCAGCAGGACCGTCCACCAGACCAGCGGCTCCGCGGCCCGGCGCGCGGGTCCGGTGCGCAGCAGCCTGACGGGATCCGGCGTCCTCATGCGCTTCGCATACCCCGTCGGACGGTTCCAACCGCGCCGACACGATCCGGCCACCGCACGGGACATCGACTCGGGGGGCTCTGTGCGCGGTGACCAGCACGCCGCCACCTGCCTGGTTTGTCCTCTCTGGTTCGGGTAAAGCGCGAACGCGGCCGCATGGCGGCCGGCAGGTGAACGGAACCCCCAGGGAAGGAACACGCATGAAGCCCCCCACCGTGAAGCAGGCCGGGGACGCTGCGAAGGAAGCACAGGAGAGCACCCGGAAGGGCACCACGAAGGCCGGGAAGAAGGCCGCCGACACCGGAAGCGCGGCCGGACGGGCCGGTGCCAAGGTCGGCGGGCAGGTCACGGCCCTGCCCGGACGCGTCGTGATGCTCACGCGGCTGATGACGCTGCGGCGGCTCCTGAAGGCCGCGCCCGTCGTCGCCGCCGCGGGTGCCGCGGTCCTCGTCGGGCGGCGCGTGGCACGCAAGCGCTGACCCGCTGCGGGCGGCCGGACGACCCGCAGCCCGTTTAAGGAGATCAGTACGGGTAGATGGGCCCGGGAACGACCGAATCCATCTGAATCCGTCCGTATCCATCCGAAATCCATCCGAACGCAAGACCCCCCAACCCCCAAGGAGTGGATGAGATGACTGGGCCGATCGCCCAGCAGACCTCGGGCAGCAATACCGCCCAACGAGGCCGCACGGGCAGCAGCCTGGCTGACGTCGTCGACCTGATCCTCGAGAAGGGCTTGGTCATCGACCTGTACGCCCGCGTGTCGCTGGTGGGGATCGAGATCCTCACCGTGGACGTGCGGATCGTCGTCGCCAGCGTGGACACCTACCTCCGGTTCGCCAAGGCCGTCAACCGGCTCGACATCGCCCACGACGGCACCTCGCAGGGGCTGCCGGAGTTCGTCGGGGGCATGCAGGAGTCCGGCGCGAAGAAGAAGACGAGGGGCGCCCTCGAAGGCGCCCAGGAACGCCTCAAGGAGACCTTCGGCTCGTCGGACTCCGACGACGAGGACGAGGACGAGGGCAAGCAGTCCGCGCGGCGCAGCTCGTCCCGTAAGAAGGAGGACGACGAATGACGACGCCGCAGCCCGAGGGGCCCGCCCCCCAGTATGTGTACGGGGTGATCCGCGCCGGTGTGGAGCTGCCGTCCGGCATCACGGGCCTGGACGAGCGTCCGGTGACGGTGGTCGGCAACGGCGGCCATTGCGCGGCGGTCATCAGCGACCTGCCCGCCGGGCGGGCGCTCGGCGAGCGCGCCGACCTGGTCGCGCACCAGCGGGTCCTGAACGCGCTGCTGGACGCGGGGGTCACGGTCGTGCCGTTCCGGTTCGGCGCGGCGCTGTCGGACCGCGAGGCGGTGGAGAAGGAACTGCTGGCCGGCAACACCGACAGGCTCGGGCAGGTCCTGGACCAGCTTGAGGGCCGGGTGGAGATGCGCGTGAAGGCCACCTACGTCCAGGACGCGGTCCTGGCGGAGATCCTGCGGGCCGAGCCCGAGATCGCCGACCTGGCGGCGCGGCTGCGGGAGGTCCCCGCGGACGCCGCCGACGCCGTCTACTACGACCGGGTCCGGCTCGGCGAGCTGATCGCCCAGGCGATGGAGCGGCGCCGCGAGCACGACGGGCAGGTGCTCCTGGAGGGCGCCGCGCCCGCCGCGGAGGCGTTCGTCCGCAAGACGCCCGCCCGCGAGGAGGACGTGCTGGACGCGTCCTTCCTGGTCGCCGAAGGGCGGCGCGCGGACTTCGAGCGTGCCGTGGACCAGCTGGGCGAGGCGAACTCCGAGCGCGTCCGGGTCCGGCTGATCGGGCCGCTGCCGCCCTACGACTTCGTCCCGGAGGCGTGACCCGATGGGCTTCTTCACCGGGCTGGTCACGCTGCCGCTGGCGCCCGTCCGCGGCGTGGTCTGGATGGCCGGGGTGCTCACCGAGCAGGCGGAGGCGCGGCTGTACGACCCGGGGCGGATCGCCGCGGAGATGCAGCAGGTGGCCGACGACGTGGCCACCGGCGAGATCACCGAGGAGGAGGCCGCCGTGCTGGAAGAGGACCTGATCCGCCGGCTCCACGAGGGCCGGGCGCGGAGCCTGTAGCGAGGAGGCCAGTGATGATGTCCGCGGCAGAGGCCGCCAAGCGCGCGGCCGAGCACGTCACCGCGATGACCGGCCGCAGCGCCGAGGGCGTCGTGGGGATGGAGCGCGCCGGCGAGGGGTGGCGCGTCACGGTGGAGGTGGTGGAGACCCACCGCATCCCCGATTCCGCCGACATCCTGGCGGTCTACGAAACCGAGGTGGACGAGGACGGCGACCTGGTCGCCTTCCGCCGCGCGCGGCGCTACAACCGCGGACGAGTGGAGAGGGACTGAGAAGCGTTGAGCGAGATCTCCTGGACCGGCGGGCGGTCGCCGGCGCGGTCGATGTCGGGGCCGCCCGCGCAGCAGTCGGCGAACCTCGCCGACCTGCTGGAGCGGATCCTGGACAAGGGCATCGTGATCGTCGGCGACGTCCGGGTGAACCTGCTGGACATCGAGCTGCTGACCATCAAGCTGCGGCTGCTGGTGGCCTCGGTCGACCGCGCCAAGGAGATGGGCATCGACTGGTGGGAGCACGACCCGTCACTGTCGTCGCGGGCCCGGAAGGGGGACGGCGGCGACCGTGAGGTGGAGGACGGCGCGGACGGGGGGCTGCTGGAGGAGAACCGGCGGCTGCGCGAGCGGCTCGCCGCGCTGGAGGCCAGGGAGGGCAACGGGGCGGAGGGGGACGCGTCATGACCGGAACGGCCGTCTACCTGTACGGGGTGGCCCGCGATCTCGACCCGGCCGCGCTCGGCGGGACGCCGGGCGTGTCCGGCGCGGCCGTCCGCGGCGTCGTCGCGGGCGGGCTGACCGCGCTGGTCAGCACCGTCCGGCTGGACGACTACGGCGAGGCGGCGCTGCGCGCCAACCTGGAGGACCTGGCGTGGCTGGAGGAGACCGCCCGCGCCCACCACGAGGTGGTGGACCGGGCGGCGCACGCCGCGCCCACGGCGCCGGTGCGGATCGCGACCCTCTACCGCGACGACGCGCGGGTCGCCGAGATCCTCGCGGACCAGCGTGAACGGTTCGGCGAGGTGCTGGACGGCATCGCCGGCCGCTCGGAGTGGGGCGTCAAGGTCTACGCGAGCCCGCCCGAGCCCGCCGAACCGGCCGGATCGGACCCCGGTGGGGGGCTCGAGCCGAGGGCCGAGCCCCTCACCGGCTCCCGGCCCCCCAAGCCCGGGGCGGGCGCGGGCACGGCGTACCTGCGGCGGCGCCAGGACGAGCGCCGCCGCCGCGAGGACGCGGGCCGCCGGATGGCCGAGCGGGCGTCCGCCCTCCACGCCGAGCTCGCGGAGCACGCCATCGCCTCGCGGCACCATCCGCCGCAGGACCCGAGGCTGTCGGGCCGTGCGGGAACGCAGATCATGAACGCCGCCTACCTGCTCGACGACGAGCGCGAGGCCGGTTTCCTCGCGGCGGCCCGCGCGGCCGCGGGCCACCTCGAAGGCGTCGAGCTGGAGGTGACGGGGCCCTGGCCGCCGTACTCCTTCATCGACGCCGACACGGTGTCCGCGGCGCCCGCCGCCGGGGACCCGGCGTCGTGACGGCGGCCCTGGAGGCCGGCGCCGGCGCCCCCGCGCAGCGGATCGCGCTGGTCGACCTGCTCGACCGGCTGCTCGCCGGCGGTGTCGTCATCACGGGGGACCTGGTCATCTCGGTCGCCGACGTCGACCTGGTGCAGATATCGCTGCGCGCCTTGATCACCACCGTCCGCGACGAGCTGCTGCCCGAGGGGGAGTCATGAGCCGGACGCGCCGGGAACCGGTCACCGGCGAGATGTCGGTGCGGGACCCGCTGGCGGGGGACCGGTTCACCGGCGACCTCCTGGCCGGCGGCGACGCGGCCTCCGAGGACCCGGCCCGGGCCGCGCCCGCCCGCGGACCCGGGCCGTCGCCGTCCTCGCGGACCGTGCAGCGCCTGCGCACCGACCCGGAGACGGTGGAGCGCGACCTCGTGAAGCTCGTCCTGACGCTGGTCGAGCTGATCCGCCAGCTGATGGAGCGGCAGGCGCTGCGCCGCGCGGAGGGCGGCGACCTCACCGACGAGCAGGTCGAGCAGCTCGGCCTGGCGCTGATGCGGCTGGACGAGGCGATGGTCAAGCTCAAGGACCACTTCGAGCTGGACGACCAGGACCTCAACCTCGACCTGGGGCCGCTCGGCCCGCTGCTCCCCGAGGTCTGAGCGGGGCCTTCGATGTCGGCGTGGTCACTGCGCCTTGGATGAGGTAGTCCTGCCGGACGCGGAAGAGCACGACCCACTGGTCCGGATGGGCGAACGCGACGACGGTGTCAGGGGAGAGCCGGGCTCGAAACGGACACCGGGTGAGGTCATCGGCACCTCGCCGTGACCTCCAATGGGTTTTCCAGGCGCCGTAGGCTGAGGATCGTCCGCCCTGCCGTCACCGGGGGTTCCATGGGCCGCGATCCCGAGTACCTGGCCTACATGCGCCGCCGCCTGGCCGCCGGACCCGCGGCGCCGGCGCGGGACCGGACGATCGAGGACGCGCGCCGCGAGCACGCCGCCGACCTCGCCCGCAGTCCCCGCCCGCACGTCGGCGTGGTCGAGGACCTGGCCGTCGACGGCCCCTCCGGGCCCCTGCCCGCCCGCCTCTACCGTCCCGCGGGCGAGGAGCCGGTCCCCGGGCTGGTGTACTTCCACGGCGGCGGCTGGGCGCTCGGCGATGTGGACAGCTACGACCCCGTGGTGCGGGCGCTGGCCGTGGCGAGCGGTGTCGGCTGGCTGTCCGTCGGCTACCGCAGGCCGCCCGAACACCGCTTCCCGGCGGCCCTGGACGACGCCGTCGCCGCCGTCCGCTGGGCCGTGTCGAACGCCGCCCGGCTCGGCCTGGACCCCTCCCGGATCGGCGTGGCGGGCGACAGCGCGGGCGCGCAGCTCGCCGCGACCGCCGCGTCCCGCCTGCGGGCCCCCGGCCCGGCGCGTCCGGCCCTGCAGGTGCTGATCTACCCGGCCCTTGACCTGCGGGAGGAGCCGCCGGACCCGCCCGACCCCGACGGGCTGGCCCTTCCCCCGCACGGGGTGAGGCCGGTCCTGGAGATCTACCTGCGGGGCGTCGACCGCGCCCGCCCGGACGTGTCGCCGCTGCTGGACCCCGACCCCGGCGGCCTGCCCCCGGCGGTGATCGCGACGGCCGAGTACGACCGGCTGCGCCCGCAGGCCGAGGAACACGCGGCGCGGCTGCGGTCGGCGGGGGTGCCGGTCACGCTGATCGCCGGGACGGGCCTGGACCACAGCTTCCTCGGCTGGGGCTCCTTCGCCCGCCGTCCCGCCGAGGCCGTCGCCGGGATCGGCGCCGCCGTCCGCGCCGCCCTCACCCGGCGGCCCGGGCCGTCCCGACCCTCCCGATGATGCATTCGAGCAGGTCAGAGGGGGCAAAACCGTTTAAAGACGCTGTCAAGGGCTATGACGGTAGGCGTACCGGAGACCGGGACCTCGCCGAGATCGCCGCGGCGTGGGAGCAGCGGTTGAGGAGGCCGTCTTGCGGAAAGCGCATGAGATGCGGATGGTCGGGACCGAGGAGTCCGGTCTGGAGGAGTGGGCGTGCCCCACCTGCGGGCGCCGGCTCATGCTGAGATGGCCGCCGCACTACGAGAAGCTCGTGGTCGAGCCGGGCGACGAGCTCGCCGGCCACGTGGGCGCGCTGGAGACCACCACCGGCCCCGCGCCCGGGGAGCGCGAGCGGCGGTGGCTGCGCGAGACGGGCAAGGGCCCCCTCACCGGCCACCCCGAGATGATCTGAGAGGCCGGGCCCGCGCGACCCGGCCTCGCGTCGTCCCCGGTCAGAACGGGTGCGGGGCGATCTCGCCGCGCATCGTGACCCACTGCGACTCGGTGAACGCCTCGATGTTGGCGTCCGGGCCGCCGAACCGCGATCCGTTGCCGGACGCCGCCAGGCCGCCGAACGGCACCACCGGCTCGTCGTTGACGGTCTGGTCGTTGATGTGGACCAGCCCGGTCGGGACCGCGTCGGCGATCTTCATCGCCTGGCCGACGTCGCCGAGGATGCCCAGCGACAGCCCGTACTCGCTGTCGGCCGCCAGCGCCACGGCGTCCTCGGTGGTCGCGAACGGCACGACGGGGGCGACCGGCCCGAACACCTCCTGCGCGTACGCGGGCATCTCCGGGCTCACCTCCGCGAGCACCGTCGGACGGTAGAACAGCCCCTCGTGGGTGCCGCCCGCCGCCAGCCGCGCGCCCGCCGCGACCGTCCCGCGGACCAGCCCGTCGATGTGCGCGAGCTGCCGCTCGTCGATGATCGGGCCCAGCGCCACCGGCCCGGCGGCCGGGTCACCGACCGGCAGCTTGTCGGCCTTGTCGGCCAGCGCCGCGACGTACTCCTCGTGCAGGCTCTCGTGGACGAGGTGCCGTCCCGTCGTCATGCAGATCTGCCCCTGGTGCAGGAACGAGCCCCACGCGCCCGCCGACACCGCCTTGGACACGTCCGCGCCCGGCAGCACGATCAGCGCGTTGTTGCCGCCCAGCTCCAGGTGCACGCGCTTGAGCATCCGCCCGCACACCTCACCGATCTTGCGTCCGGCCGCGGTGGAGCCGGTGAACGACACCACCCGCACCTCCGGCGCCGCGACGACCGCCTCACCGGCCTCGCGGCCGCCCGGCAGCAGGTGCAGCAGCCCCTCGGGCAGCCCCGCCTCCTGGAACACCCGCGCGAGCACCACACCGCCGCACACCGCGGTGCGGGGGTCGGGCTTGAGCAGCACCGAGTTGCCCAGCGCCAGCGCCGGCGCCACCGAGCGCATCGACAGGATCAGCGGGAAGTTGAACGGCGAGATGACGCTCACCACCCCCGCGGGCCGCCGCCGCGCCAGGCTCCAGCGCGGCTGCGCGGACGGCAGGACGAGCCCCTGCGGATGCGAGGCCAGCGCCGCCGACTCATAGCACAGGTTCGCGGCGAAATGCGTCTCCAGCTCGGCCTTGGGAGGGATCGAGCCCGCCTCCCGGACGATCCAGTCCCGGATCTCCTCGGTGTGCTCCTCGAACAGCCGGCCCGCCCGCCGCAGGATCGCCGCCCGCTCCTCGTAGGGACGGGCCGCCCAGTCCCGCTGCGCCGCGGCGGCGGCCGACGCGGCACGGGCGACGTCGGAGCCGTCCGCCTGGCCCAGCGTGCCGAGCGTCCCGCCGGTGGCGGGCTCGACGACGTCGTAGACGCCGCCCCGCCCGACGGTCCAGCCGCCGTCGAAGATCTTGCCGGTCCACAGGCCGGGGTCGAGCAACGACATCGTTCCTCCTCAGGTCAGCGCGCGGGGACCCGCCGGGTGCACAGATCCCCTCCCTAAGCCTCACCATGCCGAAGGCGCGGGGGAACATCACCTTTCCATTCACCGGAATGGCAGGTGAACCCGGGGCACGTCACGTGCCGCACACGCACCCGGCGGCGCCCTGGGCGTCCTTGCCGAAGGTGTCGGCCTTCACCACGTGCACCTCCCACGGCTCCTTGCCGCGGCCGGTCACCCTCACCTTGTCCTGCACGGCGTAATCGACGTGTCCGCCGCGAAGCCCGCGGTCCTCACCGCCGAGGCCGTGCGGTCCGGTGACGTCGTGATCACGATGGGCTGCGGGGACGCCTGCCCCTCCTTCCCCGGCAGGCGCTACCTGGACTGGACGCTGGACGACCCCGCCGGGCAGGACGCGGACGCGATCCGTCCGATCCGCGACGAGATCGACCGTCGTGTGCGCCGTCTGCTCGATGAACTCGGCATCCGGCCTGAGCCGCGACCATCACAGCCTTAGCACCGCACAGATAGTGTCTATATAGCTACTCATAGTGATATCCGTGAGTTCCTTGCAGAATCTGGGAAAGGAACCACATGATCACGCGCTTCCTGCTGGCCGCGCTCGCGCTCGCCGCCCTGCTCGCACCGGCCGGCCCGGCCGCCGCCGCCACCGGGACCCTGATCATCGACCAGACCCGGTATGAGGACCCGAGCGGCTGCATCCCCGTCCAGGGAACGCCCCCGCCGAAGCCGGTAGCGGTCGACAACCGGACCGACGAGGCCGCGCTCGTGTTCGTCTTCCCAGGTTGCAGGGGCCCGCTCGCCGGCCGTCCCCTGTCGCCCGGCGACGCCGCCCGGTTCCGGCAGGCCGGCAGCGTCTTCGTCCGCTGATCTCCCAGGGCGATCGGGCGGCGAGGCGGCTCGACGGTCACGGGTCAGCCGTGTGCCTGCTGGGCGTGCTTGGGCAGCAGGCCCACCAGGAGGAAGGTGGCCAGGTAGAGCGCGGCGGCGACCGCCATGACGAGTCCGCCGGCGTCGAAGAGGCCCCCATGTCCCGCCCGGGCGAAGAAGGCGGTGCCGAGGGCGGCGGCGCCGATGGCGCTGGCGAACTGCTGGGCGGCGTTGAGCATCCCGGATCCGGTTCCGACCTCGTCGGCCGTGGCGTCGCCGAGGACGTGGTCGAAGACGGGGATGAACACCAGCCCGGAGCCGAATCCGGTGATCAGCAGCGCGGGCGCGAGGGTCCAGGAGCTCAGGGTGTCCTGGCCGCGGGCGACGGTCCACCACAGCGCGATCAGCCCCGCGGCGGCGATGCCGAGGCCGAGCCGGAGGGTGGCGCGGCCGAGCCGCCGGGCGAGGAAGGCCCCGGCGAGGCCGACGGCGACGGCGCTGCCCAGGGCCCACGGGATCAGGGTGAGGCCGGTGTGCAGAGGTGTCCAGTGCGCGCCTAGCTGGAGCATCAGGCTGAGGGCGAGCTGGAATCCCGTGAGCGCGGAGTAGAAGCCGCAGACGATCACCAGGCCCACGATGAAGCTGCGCTTGCGCAGCAGCGACGGCGTGATGACGGGGTGGGCGGCACGGCGCTCGGAGACGGCGAACAGCACGAGCGCCGGGACCGAGGCGCCCATCATCGCGAACGTCCAGGCCGGCCAGCCGAGCTCGCGGCCCTGGACCAGGGGGATGATCAGCAGGGCCGAGGCCAGCGTGAGCAGGGCGACGCCGCGCGGGTCCAGGCGGGCGGAGGGGTTCTCGCCGGCGTCGCGGGGCAGGAAGCACCGGCCGAGGATCCAGGCGGCGACCCCGATCGGGACGTTGATCAGGAAGATCGGGCGCCACTGTCCGCCGAACAGGTCCAGGTGCAGCAGCCAGCCGGCCAGGATCGGCCCGGCCACGGTGGCCAGGCCCATCATCGGGCCGAAGGGGATGAGCGCCCGGCGCAGGTGCTCGGGCGGAAAGACGATCTTCACCAGGGCGAAGCCCTGCGGGATCATCACCGATCCGCACAGGCCCTGCAGCGCGCGGGCGCCGATCAGGAATCCGACACCGGGCGCGAGGCCGCAGGCCAGCGAGGCCAGGGTGAAGCCGGCCATGCCGAGCAGGAACAGGCGGCGGCGGCCGATCAGGTCGCCCAGCCGGCCGGAGACGACCAGGCCGATGGCGAACGCCGCGGTGTAGGCGGCCAGCACCCACTGGACGGTGGTGCCGCTGCCGCCCAGATCGCCCTGGATCGAGGGGCCGGCGAGGTTGGCGACGGTCGAGTCCAGCACGTCCATCACGTCGGCGACGAAGACGACCGCGAGGACGAGCCAGGCGCGGCGCAGCGGCAGGACCGGCGACCGCGCGGCGGGGGACCGCACCGGGGGAGAACTTTGTTCAGTGCTCATAAACTTAGTTCTATCCGGCGAACTTAGTTCTTGTCAAAGGGTAGGATGGGGCCATGGCCCAAGATCCGAGAGCACGCCGGGCGGCCCGGCACCTGCAGGCGGACACCGCCGCGGCCCCGGCCCCGGTGCGCCGCGAACCCCTCACCGTCGACCGCATCGTCGACGCCGCGCTGCGCGTCGTGGCGGTCCAGGGCTATGACGCGCTGACGGTCCGGGCCATCACCGGCGAGCTCGGCACCAGCCCGTCCTCGCTGTACGCGCACGTGGTCAACAAGGCCGACATCGACGACCTGATCATCGGACGGCTCAGCTCCGAGCTCGTCCTGCCCGAGCCCGATCCGGCCCGGTGGCGGGAACAGGTCGTGGAGGTCTACACCCAGATACGCGACCAGTACCTGCGCTATCCGGGCATCTCCCGCGCCGCGCTGGCCACCGTCCCCACCAACCTGGAGACGCTTCGGGTGAGCGAGGCGATCCTGGCGATCCTGCTCGCGGGCGGAGTGGAGCCCCACACCGCCGCATGGGCCCTGGACTCCCTGTCGCTCTATGTCGCGGCCTACACCCTGGAGATCTCCATGGTCCGCGCGCGGCAGGCCGACCAGGACCAGGAGTGGGTCCTCGGCCGCGACGAACTCCTCGATCGTCTGGGCTCCCTGCCCTCCGACCGCTTCCCCCACACCCGGCGCCACGCCGCCGAGCTGACCTCCGGCAGCGGACACCAGCGGTTCGACTTCACCCTCGGCCTGATGCTCGACGGCCTCGTCCCGCATCCAGGCGAACGCACCGGAGGGCGATGACCGCCCGGTTGGCGGGAGCGACCTGCCCGGCTTTCCCGAGCGTGGGCGGTGCGTTGGCGGCCCGGTGGGACTCGCTCGGAGATGATCGGCGTGACGGTTGCGGCGGAGGGCAGGGGCGTGGCATCCAGGGCGACCGGAGTGAACGCCGTGGGACTGGGCGGGATGCTCTTCCTGCTGCTGCGCCTGCTCGCGGTCGCCCACTACGACTGGCAGGTGGCGTTCTCGCTCTCCGACTCGATCAACTTCGACGACGTGATCGGTGTCGTGGTCGGCACCTTCCTCGGCGCCGGGACGCTGACGGGCGTGCTGCTCGCCCTGGTGCTCCCGCTCGCCGTCGCCCGGCACGTCCGCCATCTCAGGGACGGCGATTGGAAACCTCACCAAGCGGTCTTCATGGCCGTCCTCGCCGGGGTGTTCGCGGCGGCCCTGATCACGCTGCGCGCGTGGCCCACACTGCTGGTCGTCCTGGGGAGCAGCACGGCGGTCTTCACGGTGATGTGGCGCCACGGCCCGCTCAGGCCGTATCTGTACAAGGTCTACGCCCACATGGGCGTCGTCGGCTGGCTCGCGTTCCTGGCGCTGGGCGGGCTCACCGACACGGTGTGGGTCCCCGAGGAGCGCATCGGCCTGCGCGGCGGCGGAAGCGTGACCGGCTACGTGATGAACGTGCAGAGCCCCTACACCAAGATCCTCACGGCCGACGGCCGCGACATCCGTGTCCTGATGTCCGAGGACGTGGTCTCCCGCGCCGATGCGGGTCCCTCGTGAGCGCGGTGGCCGGAGCGCCGCCCGGCCCGGCGGAGGCCGGTCACGCCCGGATGGCCTCGATGAGCTCGTCGAGGAGCCCGCGGCGGCGGGCCGAGGAGATGTGGTCGATGTAGTCGCGGGAGGCGATGATCTTCCCGTCCCGGACGCGGAGCACGAAGATGCAGGGGACCCGGAACGGCTCGCCGTTCTCGACCGTCCCCCGGTAGGCGAACTCGGCGATGATCACCTCGGGATCCGTGGTCTCGTGCACGGTGATGTCGGCCGGCTCCTGGTGGAGGGGCGGCAGGAGCCTCCCGGCGGAGAAGTGCTTGCGCAGTTCCTCGCGGTTGCGCAGCGGCTTGTCCCCGAGCGGGGAGAACGGGTGCTCGACGCGGGTCTGCTCCGCGTACAGCTCGGGCAGCTCGTCCCAGCGGCCTTCTGAGACGCCCCAGACGAGCTGGAGGAACACCTCGCGGGGGGTGGGCGGCATGACGCCTCCTGACGACACGGTAGGCTACCGAAGTGGAGACTCCGAATATACGAAGTGGAGACTTCGGATGTCAATGGAACCCACACGCGCCGACGCCCGCGGCAACCGGGCCCGGATCCTGGAGGTGGCGGAGGAGGTGTTCGGCCGGGGCGGCTCGGCGGCCTCGACCGAGGAGGTCGCACGGCTCGCCGGGGTCGGCATCGCCACCGTCTTCCGGCATTACCCCACCAAGCGGGCGCTGCTGGAGGCGGTCCTGGTCAAGCACTTCGACCGTCTCTGCGGGCAGGCCGACGACCTGGCCGGTTCGGCGGATCCCGGCCGCGCCTTCTTCGGCTTCTTCCGCCATCTCGTGGACGACGCCGCGGGCAAGCTCGCCATCATCGAGGCGTTCACCGACGCCGGCGGTGACGCCCGCGACAAGGCGGACCACAGGCCGCTCGACCTGCGTGCGGCCTTCGGCGTCCTGCTCGCGCGCGCCCAGGAGGCCGGAGCGGTCCGCGCGGACGCCCGCCTTGAGGAGGTCTACGCGCTCCTCGTCGGCGTCTCCCGCGCCGCCGCCCACCTTCACCTCGACGAACAGGTCCGGGCCCGCGCGCTCGGAATCGTCTTCGATGGACTGGCCTGCGGCGAGGGGGCGGAAAAGAGCCGACCCGAGGACGCCTGAATCTGGTGAGCTGCGGGAGGCGCTACGATGCGCGGCCTGCCTGATCAGTGGCGCGACGGATATCGCGGAGGCCCGACCATGACGAGTGTGCGGATCCTGCCCTGGTCCGAGGACGATTTCGGCTTGCTGCGCCGCGTGAACGTCCCGGAGATGAAGGAGCACCTCGGCGGGCCCGAGACCGAGGAGCAGGTGCGCGTCCGGCACGCGCGGTACCTGCGCCCGGACGAGATCGGTGGGCGGATGTACCGGATCGTCGCCGACGGCGAGGCCGCCGGGACGGTCGGCTTCTGGTCGCGGGTGTGGCGGGACGAACCGGTCTACGAGAGCGGCTGGAGCGTGCTGCCGGAGTTCCAGGGGCGGGGCGTCGCGGTCGCCGCCGTGCGCGAGGTCCTCGGCGCCGCAAGGGACCACGGCCGGCGCCGCCACCTGCACGCGTTCCCGTCGGTGGACCATCATGCGTCCAACGGCGTCTGCCGCAAGGCCGGGTTCATACTCCTCGGGGAATGCGACTTCGAGTATCCGCCCGGCCGCCTGCTCCGCTCCAACGACTGGCGCTTCGACCTGGAGGCGGCCTCTCGGCGGCCCTGACCGTCGCCGCGATCATCTCGATGCTGCGGCCGGACCTGTCCGGCGTGTTCGCCGGCCACTCGGGCGGCGCGGGGTCGGAGGCCCGGTGCCTCCCGCACTTCCCGCACGCCGCCCGTCACCTGCGCGACTATGACGGCGGCATCTTCCGCTGGTGGGACGGCTTCCGGTCCCGTGTGTCCTTGCGGGCGCGCCGCCGGTCTCCGGCGCCGGCCTGGCCGGCGGCCCGCCTGACGCCGTGAGCCCGGGCGCGCCTATGATCGTCCGCGATGGCCGGTCGGGATCGAGCCGGGCCGTCGCCGATCGCGGCGGACGGCGGCGGCGCTGGAGCGGGACGGCGCGAGGACGACCGCCTGGGACGGGACTTCACGCGGCTGTGGCGGGCCTACGCCGCCAGCACGCTGGGGACCTGGCTGGCCCTGGACGCGTTCCCCCTGATCGCGATCCTCCTCCTGCACGTGGGGGCGGCGCAGGTGTCGATGATCGCGGCGAGCGGGGCCGTCGGGGCGCTGCTCGCCGTCCCGCTGGGCCCGTGGGTGGAGTTCCAGCCCAAGCGGCGGCTCATGGTGCGGGCCGACCTCGTGCGGTTCGCCGCGCTGCTGACGGTTCCCGTGGCCTATGCGCTGGACGGGCTGACCTTCGCGCACCTGCTGCTCGCCGCGATGGTGGTGGCCGTCGCCGACGTCGTCTTCAGAGGTGCCAGCGGCGCGCATCTCAAGGGGCTCGTCCCGCGGCGGCGCCTGATGGACGCCAACGGCCGGTTCGAGACCGTCGCCTGGATGTCGACGGCCGTGGGCCCTCCGGCGGGAGGCGCGCTGATCGGGCTGCTCGGGCCGGTGGTCACGGTGTGCCTGGACGCGGTGAGCTACGTGCTGTCCGCGTGGGGGATACGCGCGATCCGGGCGCCCGAGCCGCCGCCGCCCGTCCGGGGGCCGCGGGACGCCGGGATCGGGGAGGGATGGCGCGCGATAGCCGCGGACGCGACCCTGCGCCTGCTGTTCGCCAACACCGTCCTCGTGTCCGCGCTCATCATGGCGACGGCGCCGCTGCTGACCTACCGGATGCTCGGCGACCTCGGCTTCTCCCCGTTGCAGTACGGGCTGGCGTTCGGTGTGCCGTGCCTGGGCGGCATCGCGGGCGCCCGCGCGTCGCGGCGGCTCGTCCGGCGGTTCGGGACGCGCGGGATCCTGCTCGGCTTCGGCGTCGCCAGGGCGCTCTGGCTCGTCGGCCTGTCGATCCCGGCGACGGGCCTGCCGGCGCTGCTGCTCATCATGGCGGTCGAGATGGGCATGATCACCTGCGTCGGGGTGTTCAACCCGGTGTACGCCACCGAACGGCTGCGGCGCACCGACGACGGGCGGCTGGCCCGCGTCCTGACCGCCTGGACCGTCAGCACCCGCGCGGCCATCGCCGCGGCCACGGTCCTGTGGGGCCTGCTCGCCGCGGTCACCTCCCCCCGGATCGCGATCGCGGTGGCGGGGATCCTCCTCATCGCGACGTCGCTGCTCCTGCCCTGGCGCGGGGACGGTGACAGGGCGCGGAGGGGACGGCGGAGTACGCGTGAGCCGCCGCTCCCCGCGGCGCGGCGTCGGTGCTGGTGAGGGCGGGGAGGCGGGGCCCGGTTGGGTCTGATGTGCCGTCGTGGCACGGATTTCTTGGTCAATCGTGCCAAGATTCCCGCGCGGCGGGGCTGGTTCGGCGTGCCACCTGCGGTGGTTGCCGGAGGGCGGTCCAATGGAAGGGCCAGGGGTCTTGCCGGGCGCGGAGCCGCTGGTTAACGTGCTCTCAAATTTATAGGAAACCTTACTGTTCATTTCGCGCCTGACTCGGGGTTCGGGGGAATTCCGCCAGCTTCCCTACCGTGCCATGGAGTGAGTGTTGCGTCCCCGCACCGTTCTCAGCGTCCTCGCCGCCCTGCTGATCGTCCTGCTGCTGCCGCTCGGCGCGCGCGCGGACACGCCCACCGCTACGTTCGCCAAGTCCGCCGACTGGGGAGCCGGGTGGGAGGGCAGGTTCACCCTCGCCAACGCCACCGGCTCGGCGGTCGACGGGTGGACGGTCGAGTTCGACCTCCCGTCCGGCACGAACGTCGGCGCGTACTGGGACGCCCTGCTCACCAAGGACGGCTCCCACCACACCTTCCGCAACCGCGAGTACAACGCCTCGCTCGCACCCGGCAAGGCGGTGACGTTCGGGTTCACCGGCACCGGGCCGGGAGCCCCCGAGAACTGCAAGTTCAACGGGCGGCCCTGCGCGGGCGGCCCGGATGAGCCCGGCGGCCTGGGCGCCCCCGGCGCGCCGAGCGTGACGGGCCGGACGGACACCTCCCTCACCCTGACCTGGTCGGCGGGCAGCGGGACGCCGTCCGGCTACCGCGTGTACGAGGGCACCGACCTGCGGGCGACCGTCACCGGCACCACCGCGACGCTCGGCGGGCTGGAGAAGTGCTCCACCCACAGCTACACCGTCAGGTCCTACGGCGAGGACGCCGAGTCGGCGGCCAGCACCGCCGTCACCGGGACGACCGGCGGCTGCGCGGCCGGGCCGCTGCCCAAGCACTTCCTCACCGGGTACTGGCACAACTTCGACAACCCGGCGCGGGAGCTGAAGCTCGCGGACGTCCCGAACGACTACGACCTGGTCGCGGTGGCGTTCGGCGAGGCGACCTCCCGGGCCGGCGAGGTCTCCTTCGCGGTCGACCCCGGGCTGTCGAAGTCCCTCGGCGGGTACACCAACGAGCAGTTCAAGGCCGACGTGGCGGCGCTGCACGCCAAGGGCAAGAAGGTCATCCTGTCGGTCGGCGGCGAGAAGGGCTCCATCCAGGTCTCCAGCGGCTCCTCGGCGACCGCGTTCGCCACGTCGGTGCACGCGCTGATGACCCAGTACGGCTTCGACGGCGTCGACATCGACCTGGAGAACGGCCTCAACCCGACCTACATGGGGCAGGCGCTGCGCGACCTGCGGTCCAAGGCCGACGCCGACCTGATCATCACGATGGCGCCGCAGACCATCGACATGCAGTCCACGGGCGGCTCCTACTTCCAGCTCGCGCTGAAGATCAAGGACATCCTCACCGTCGTCCACATGCAGTACTACAACTCCGGCGCGATGCTCGGCTGCGACCAGAAGGTCTACTCGCAGGGCACGGTCGACTTCATGACCGGACTGGCGTGCATCCAGCTGGAGAACGGGCTGCGGCCCGACCAGGTCGCGCTGGGCCTGCCGGCCGGCGCGGGCGCGGCGGGCGGCGGCGTCGTCCAGCCGGCGATGGTCAACAACGCGCTGGACTGCCTGGCCAAGGGCACCGGGTGCGGCTCGTACAAGCCGGCGCGCACCTACCCCGACATCCGCGGTGCGATGACCTGGTCGATCAACTGGGACGTCACCAACGGCAACGGGTTCGCCAGGACCATCCGCCCGCACCTGAACACCCTGCCGTAGAGGGGCCGACATGAGGAAGATCTGGGTCCTGGCGGTCCTGGCCGCCGGGATGCTGGTCGGGGCCGGCGGCCCCGCGAACGCGGAGAACGTGCTGTCCAACGCCGGGTTCGAGAGCGGGACGCTGAGCGGCTGGTCCTGCTCGGGCGGCGGGTCGGTGGTCGGCACGCCGGTGCGGACGGGCTCGTACGCCCTGGCCGGTGCCGTCGGCGCGGGCGATAACGGGCAGTGCACGCAGACGGTCGGGGTCCGGCCGAACACGGCGTACACCCTGTCGGCCTGGGTGCGCGGCACGTACGTGTATCTGGGCGTGACCGGCGGCGCCTCCACCTGGACGCCCTCGTCGCCCGCCTACAGCAGGCTGTCGGTGTCGTTCACGACGGGGGCGGGGCAGACCTCGGCGCAGATCTTCCTGCACGGGTGGTTCGGCGCCGGAACGTACCACGCCGACGACGTTGAGCTGGACGGACCCGGCGGTTCCCAGCCCGGTGTCCCGGGCCGTCCCGACACGCCGAAGCTGGGGACGGTCACCGACGACTCGATCTCCCTGTCGTGGGCGGCGGCGCCCGGCGGAGCGGCCGGCTACCGCGTGTACGAGGGCCAGGAGGTGCGGGCGGCCGTCACCGGGACCGCGGCCACGCTGAGCGGGCTGCGGAAGTGCTCCACCCACGGCTACACCGTCGCGGCGTACAACGACGCGGGCGAGTCGGCGAAATCCGATCCCGTCAGCGGCACCACCGGCGGCTGCGCCGACCCCGGGCTGCCCAAGCACGCGCTGATCGGGTACCTGCACGCCAGCTTCGCCAACGGCTCGGGCTACATCAAGATGGCCGACGTCCCGGCGGCGTGGGACGTCATCAACCTGTCGTTCGGCGAGCCGACGTCGGTGACCTCCGGAGACATCCGCTTCAACCGGTGCCCGGTGAGCGAGTGCCCGAACGTGGAGAGCGACGCCGACTTCATCGCGGCGATCCGCGCGAAGCAGGCGCAGGGCAAGAAGGTGCTGATCTCGATCGGCGGGCAGAACGGGCAGGTGCAGCTCACCACGGCGGGCGCGCGGGACGCGTTCGTCCGGTCGGTGGGGGAGATCATCGACCGGTACGGCCTGGACGGCCTGGACGTCGACTTCGAGGGCCACTCGCTGTACCTGAACTCCGGCGACACCGACTTCCGCAACCCCACCACCCCGGTGATCGTCAACCTGATCTCGGCGTTGAAGACGCTCAAGGCCAAGTACGGGGAGAAGTTCGTCCTGACGATGGCGCCGGAGACGTTCTTCGTGCAGGTCGGCCACCAGTTCTACGGCGGCAACGGCGGCGCGGACAACCGCACCGGCTCCTACCTGCCGGTGATCCACGCGATGCGCGACGCGCTGACGGTGCTGCACGTGCAGGACTACAACTCCGGCCCGGTGATGGGGCTGGACGGCGTGTACCACACGATGGGCGGCGCCGAGTTCCACATCGCGATGACCGACATGGTGAAGGCCGGTTTCCCGGTCGCCAACACCGGCCACACGTTCCCGGGGCTGCGTCCCGACCAGATCGCCTTCGGGGTGCCCGCCGCGGTCAGCGCGGGCAACGGGCACACCTCGCCGGCGCAGGTGCAGCAGGCGGTCACCTGCCTGGCCAAGGGGCAGGGATGCGGGTCGTACACGCTGCGCGGCGGGACGTCCCCGGCGCTGCGCGGCCTGATGACCTGGTCCATCAACTGGGACCGCTACTTCAACTGGGAGTTCATGAAGGCCCACGAGCCGTTCCTCAAGGCGCTGCCGTGAGCCCGCCGAGGGGCACGGCGGAGCGTCCCACCCCCACCGGAAGGAAGCCCATGCGATCACCACGAGCGAAGGTCGCCGTCGCGGCGGCGGCCGTGCCCGCCGCGTCCGCGGTCGCGGTGCTGGCCCCCGCCGCGCCCGCCAGCGCGCACGGCTCGATGTCCGACCCGCCGAGCCGCGTCTACGTCTGCAAGGAGGAGGGGCCGGAGAAGCCCAGCTCCGAGGCGTGCAAGGCGGCCATCGCGGTCGCCGGCACGCAGGCGTTCTACGACTGGAACGGGGTGTCGATCCTGGACGCCGGCGGCCGGCACCGGGAGCTCATCCCGGACGGCCAGCTGTGCAGCGCGGGGCGGGCCAAGTACCGCGGCCTGGACCTGCAGCGCGCCGACTGGCCCGCCAAGCAGGTCACGCCGGGCCCCCTGACGATCACCTACCACGCGACGGCCCCGCACGCGGCGAGCGACTTCGAGTACTACATCACCCGTGACGGGTGGGACCCCACGCAGCCGCTGCGCTGGGCGGACCTGGTGCACCTGCAGACCTTCACCAAGCAGAACCCGACGACGTTCACCAAGTGGACGCTGAACCTGCCGCAGCGGACCGGCCGGCACCTGATCTACTCGATCTGGCAGCGGGTCATGGGCAGCAACGAGGCGTTCTACACCTGCTCGGACGTGGACTTCGGCGGCACCGGCACCCCCACCCCGCCGACCACCCCGCCGACGGCCCCGCCCACCGCCCCGCCGGCGTCGCCGCCGCCCACCACCCCGCCGGCGAGCGGCACGTGGACGACCGGGACGGCCTACAGCGCGGGCGACAAGGTGACCTACGGCGGCGTGACGTACGAGTGCCTGCAGCCGCACACCGCGATCTCCGGCTGGGAGCCGGCGTCGACCGCCGCCCTCTGGCGGACGGCCTGAGCGCGGCGCGATGAAGTACGGCGCATTGGCCCTGCTCGCCGCGGGCGTCCTGCTGCTGGTCGTCCAGTGCGGGGCGTCCGGCGGCCCGCCGCCCGGCTCCGCCGCCGAGCGCGGCGGGCGCGGGTTCAACGCCACGGACGTGATGTTCCTGCAGATGATGGTCCCGCACCAGGGGCAGGGTGTGCGCCTGGTGCGGCTGGCCCGCGGGCGTCCCGTCCGGCCCGAGGTCGCGACGCTCGCCGCGGCCATCGAGAGCACGCAGCTCAGGGAGGTCTCGGACATGGCGGCCCGCCTGCGGACGTGGCACCGTCCGCCGGCCGCCCCGGCGCACGCGCACGCCGCGCACGGCGGGATGCCCGTGACCGCCCAGGCCGAGCTGGACGCGCTGGACCGGACCCCCGCCGACCGGTTCGAACGCGCTTTCCTCAACCTCCTGATCGCCCATCAGGACGACGCCGTCCAGATGGCGCGGATGGAGGCAGGCGGCGGCCAGGACGCGTGGACCCGTCGGCTGGCCGAGAACGTCGACCGCTCCCGGTCGGCGCAGATCACGCGGATGCTGACGATCCTCGGCCCCCGCTCCCAGCACAATCCATCCCAGAGGTAGGTGTAGGCATGCGCCGATTGATCAGTGCTTTGCTCACCCTCGTCGTCATCGCCGCGCTGGCCACCGCGCCGGCGCGTGCGGCCAACCGCCAGACCGGTCAGGCGCCGTCGTCCGCGGACGGCGTCACCGCGACCTATTCGATCGAAGGGACCCGCGCCAAGTTCATCATCGCCAACAACACCTCGGCGACGATCAGCACGTGGTCGGTGGTGTTCGAGCTTCCCGCGGGCGTCAACGCCAGCAACGCCGACAACGGCTCGATCGCCCAGAGCGGCCGCACGGTGACGTTGAGCCCCGCCTATTTCAATGCCACGGTCGGCGCGGGCCGCAACACCGAGCCCTACAGCCCGACGTTCACCGTGAGCCAGTCGGGTGCGCAGCCGTCGAGCTGCCGCGTCAACGACGTCAACTGTGACGGCTCCGCCGACACCGCGCCGAGCGCGCCGGGCGGCCTGAAGTCCCCGGTGAAGACGACCAAGACCATCTCGCTGACGTGGGACGCCGCCAAGCAGGGCAGCCTGCCGATCACCGCGTACGAGGTGTACAACGGCTCGACGCTGGCCACGACGGTGCCCGAGACCAGCGCCACCGTCACGGGCCTGACGCCCAACACCGACTACTCGTTCACGGTCAAGGCCAGGGACCGCAAGGGCGGGCTGTCGCCCGCCAGCGAGCCGCTCTCGGTCAAGACCAACAACCCGGCCGACGACACCGAGGCGCCGTCGGTCCCGGGCGGGCTGCGCAGCACCGGCAAGGACTCGGCCAGCGTCAAGCTCGCGTGGACCGCCTCGACCGACAAGTCGGGCGTGGCCAACTACGACGTGCTGGTGGACGGGAAGGTCGCCACGACGGCGGCCGGGACGACGGCGACCGTGGCGGGGCTGTCCCCCTCCACCGCCTACTCCTTCACCGTCCAGGCCCGCGACATCTACGACAACGTCTCGGCCGCCAGTGCGCCGGTGAAGGTCACCACCGACGACGTGGTCGCCAACGGGTACGCCCGCGTCGGCTACTTCGTCCAGTGGGGCATCTACGGCCGCCAGTACTTCGTGAAGAACCTCGACACGACCGGCAACGCCGCCAAGCTGACCCACATCCTCTACGCCTTCGGCAACATCGACCCCAAGAACCTGACGTGCCTGCACGGCGTCACCAAGGGCACCACGGCCGACCCGCAGGACCCGAGCCAGGGTGACGGCGCGGGCGACGCCGAGGCCGACTACAGCCGTCCGTTCGCCGCCGCCCAGTCGGTGGACGGTCAGGCCGACACCGGCTACGAGAAGCTGCGCGGCAACTACAACCAGCTGAAGAAGCTCAAGGCCAAGTACCCGAAGCTGAAGATCCTGATGTCGATCGGCGGCTGGACGTACTCCAAGTACTTCTCCGACGTCGCGGCCACCGACGCCAGCCGCAAGAAGTTCGTCGCGTCCTGCCTGGACATCTACATCAAGGGCAACCTGCCGGTCTACAACGGCGCGGGCGGGCCGGGCACGGCCGCCGGGATCTTCGACGGCATCGACCTGGACTGGGAGTGGCCGGGCGCCGAGGGCCACGCCGGGAACCACATCGGCAAGGACGACAAGAAGAACAACACGCTGCTGATCGCCGAGTTCCGCCGCCAGCTGGACGAGATGACCAAGTCCACCGGCAAGCGCTACGAGCTGTCCGCGTTCACCCCCGCCGACCCCGCGAAGATCGAGGCCGGCTGGGAGCTCGCCGAGGTCGCCAAGTCCATGGACATGTTCAACGTCCAGGGCTATGACTTCCACGGCGCGGGCAGCGACAACTCCTGGGAGCCGAACCGGACCGGTCACCAGGGCAACCTCTACACCGACACCGACGACCCGTACCCGTTCCACTTCAGCGTCGAGAACGCGGTGAAGGCCTACCTGGACGCCGGGGTGAACCCACGCAAGATCACCGTCGGGCTCGCCTATTACGGCCGCGGCTGGCAGAACGTGACCGACGGCGGCAAGAAGGGCGACTGGCAGGACGCCAAGGGCGCGGCCCCCGGCCAGTTCCCGGAGGAGGCCGGGACACGCGGGTACAGCAACCTGCTCGCCAGCGTGCCGAACTGCACGATCAACCATGACGAACAGGCGGTCGCCACGACCTGCTACACCGGCAACAACGGCCAGTGGTGGACCTTCGACGACGCCTGGTCGATCGGCAAGAAGATGGCGTGGCTGAAGAGCAAGGGCCTGCTCGGCGCCATGATCTGGGAGATGTCGGGCGACCCCGGCGTCTTGACCAAGGCGGTGGACGACGGCCTGAAATGACCGTCCCCGACGCTGATCCCCTGAAGTAACCAGAGCTCAGGGCCGGTGCTGACCTCCGCTCTCAGGCGGCACCGGCCCTGATTCCATGTCCGGGCCCGGCTCAGTCCACCGTCAGGACGATCTTGCCGCGGATGCCGCCCGCCCGGTAGGCGCGGTGGGCGTCGGCGACCCGCTCCAGCGGGAACGCGGCGTGCACGTGCCATGTCAGGTCGCCGCGGGCGTACAGCCCGGCCATCTCGGCCAGCCGCGCGGCGGTGCGCCGGGCGGGGGACAGGCGGACGCCGAGGGCGGCGGCGCGGTCGTGGTCGTGCAGGGTGATGATGCGGGAGCGGTCCCGGACCAGGTCCAGCGTGGCGTCCAGGGCGGCGCCGCCGACGCCGTCGAGGGAGGCGGTCACGGTCCCGTCCGGCGCCAGGCCGCGCACCCGGTCGGCGAACCCGTCGCCATAGGCGACCGGGAGGGCGCCCAGCGACCGGAGGTAGGCGTGCTGGCCCTCGCGGGCGGCGCCGATCACCGTCGCCCCCCACAGCCGTCCGAGCTGCACCGCGACCGTGCCGACCGCACCCGCCGCGCCGTGCACCAGGAGGGTGTCGCCCCGGCCGGCCTGCAGTTCCTCCAGGGAGTTGTAGGCGGTCTGCGCGGGGGCGGTGAACCCGCCGGCCACCTCCCACGGCATCGCGGGCGGCTTCGCGGTGACCTGCGCGGCGGGGACCACCAGATGCTCGCGGTAGGCGTTGAGGAGGGTGAAGCCCAGCACCTCGTCACCGGCGGCGGGCCCCGTCACGCCCTCGCCGAGGGAGTCGATCACTCCGGCGAACTCGTTGCCCGGGGTGCGGGGGTAGGCGGCGTCCGCGCCGGCGGGCAGCCAGCCCCCGACCACGGCGACGTCGAACGGCTGGACACCGGCCGCCCTGACGCGCACCCGCACCTGGCCGGGCCCGGGGCGGGGCTCGGCGACCTCCGCGAGGCGCAGCGCCTCGGGCCCGCCCGGCCCATCGAAGACGATCACTCTGCTCATCACCGGCTCCCTGGTCGTCACTGTCGACGATCACGAAGCTAGGCGGGGACGGCACGGGGCCGAATCCGTGGCACCACCGTAGTCACCGCCCGTGCGGGGAAGCCGCTGCGCGCCAGGAGGGCGCCGGGCGGCCGGGGGAGGGCGTCAGGCGAAGCGTGCCAGCTCGGTGCGCGAGGTGACGCCGAGCTTGGGGAACGCCTTGTACAGGTGGTACTCGACCGTCCGGTGGCTGAGGAACAGCCGCGCCGCGATCTCGCGGTTCCCGGCACCGGACGCGGCGAGCCGGACGATCTGGAGCTCCTGCGGGGTGAGCCGGTCCAGCGGGTCCGGGCCGCCGTCCGGCGCGGGCACGGTCCCCCCGGTGGCGCGCAGCTCGCCGCGGGCCCGGTCCGCCCACGGCGCGGCGCCGAGCCGCTCGAAGACCGACAGGGCGAGGCGGAGGGGGCCGCGGGCGTCCGCACGGCGCCGCTCGCGGCGCAGCCACGCGCCGTGGAGCAGCGCGGTCCGGGCGTGCTCGAACGGCGGCCCGCCGGCCGCGTGCAGCCGCATCGCCGCCTGGAACGTCTCCTCGGAGGGGTCCAGCAGTGCCCGGCAGCGCAGCGCGACCGCCGAGACCCACGGGCGGTCGAGGGCGGCGGCCCACGCGGTGAGCCGCCCGGCCGCGACCCGCGCGCGTTGGGGGTCCCCGGCGCCCACCGCCGCCTCGGCCAGGTCGGCGGCCGCGTACGCCACGGCGGCGGTGCGGCGGGCGGGCCCGGCCGCGGCCTCCTCCAGGACGCGCAGCGCGTCGTGGTGCCGTCCGAGGCCGAGGTCCAGCAGTCCGAGCGCGCAGGCGCCCGCCGCGGCCGCCTCCGCCACCGATCCCGCGGTCGCGGCGGCCAGGGCGCGGCACCGGTCCCGGTCGCCCTCGATCGCGGCGATCCGGGCGGTGACGGCGGCGAGCCGCGCCTCGCGGTGGCGCTGGCCGGTCTCGCGGGCGAGGGCGAGGGCCTCGGCGGCGGTCGCCGCGGCGTCCCGGTGCAGCCCGGCCGCCGCCTGCGTCTGCGCGAGGACCTGCAACGTCGCGGGCAGCGCGCCGGCCAGGCCGCGGTGGCGGGCGTGCGCGGCGTCGGCGGCGGCCAGCTGCGCGGCCGTCCCGTCGTCGCCGAGCAGCAGCGCCAGGGACAGCACCAGCAGCCGCGCGATGAGGCTGCCGGGCGGGTCGACGCGCGCGGCCTCCACCACGTCCCGCAGCAGCGGCAGCCCGGACGCGGCGTCCCCGGCGGCGACGCGGCCGAGCCCCACCAGCGCGGCGGCGGCCGAGGCGGTCTCCCCGGCGGCGCGGGTGACGCAGGTCCCGACGGCGGCGGCGCCGATCCCGGCCGCGAGCCCGGCGATCCGGCGCACCTCGCCGTCCTCGCCCGCCGACCAGGCGTTCCCGGCCGCCATGACCAGCAGGGTCAGCGCCAGGCCCGGGTCGGTCCCGGCGACCGGGACGGCGCTGTCGGCCAGGTGCCGGGCCGTGCCGGGCGGTGCGCCCCGCTCGAACTCGGCGGTCGCGCGGACCATGGCGACCTCGGCGAGCGGCACGGGCCCGAGCGGCATCGCGGCCGCCCGCCCGGCCAGGTCCGCCGCGTGGCCGGTGCGCCCCCCGGTGATCGCCGCCTGGGCGGCGCGGATCAGCCGCCGCGTCCGGTCGGCCTCGGCGGGGCTGAGCCGGGCGGCGTGCTCGTACAGGCCCGCGGCGGCCGCGGGCGCGCCGCGTTCGCGCGCCGCGGCGGCGGACTCCTCCAGCTCGGCCGCCACGTCCTCGTCGGGCTCGGGCGAGGCCGCCGCGCGGTGCAGGGCCCGGCGGGCGCCGTCCGACACCTCGGCGAGCGCGCCGTGCACGGCGAGCCGCGTGGTCAGCGGCATGAGCTGGTAGGCGGCCGCGCGGACGAGGGGGTGCCGGAACCGCGCGCGTGTCCCGGTGATCCGCAGCAGCCCGGCCCGCACGGCTGCGTCGAGGTCGCCGGGCGCCGCGCCCAGGAGCCGCGCGGCGCGCAGCACCGCCGCCAGGTCGCCGGTGCCCTCGGCGGCGGCGACCGACAGGGCCAGCCGCGGCCCCTGCGGCAGCCGTTCGATCCTGGTCCCGAACGCGGCGATCACGCGGCCGGTGACCGGCAGCGCGGGCGGGGGAGGGCGGTGTCCCGCCCGCTCCGCCGCGCTGAGGGCGGCGGGCAGTTCGAGCAGGGCGAGCGGGTTGCCGGACGCCTCGTCGAGGATCCGGTCGCGGACCGCGTCGTCCAGGCCGGGGGACCGTTCGGCGAGCAGCGCGGCGGCGGCCGGGCGGTCCAGCCCGTCCAGCGGCAGCGCGGGGAGGCCGGGGGCGGCGAAGCCCTCGCGGGCCGCGAACACGATCGCGGCGCCCTCGGCGTCCAGGCGGCGGGCGGCGAACAGCAGCGCGTCCGCCGACGCGGGGTCGAGCCAGTGCGCGTCGTCGACCAGGCACAGCACCGGCCGGTCCGACGCCAGGTCCGACAGCACGTTCAGGACCGCGAGCGCGGTCAGGAACCGGCCCGCGCCGCCTCGGCCGCCTTGGCCGTCCGAGTCGTCGGGGTCGTCGGGGTCGTCGGGGTCCGTGGTGGCCGGGTCCGGGGCGGGCAGGCCGAGGGCGGCGTGCAGGGCCCGCGCCTGCGCGGGCGGGAGCGCCTGCGTCCGGGGAGCGGGGCGCAGCAGCATCTGCAGCGCGGCGAACGGCAGCGCGGTCTCGGCCTCCACCCCGGTGGCGCGCAGCACCCGCACGCCCTCCGCCGTGGCGGCGGCCTCGTCCAGCAGCGCGGTCTTGCCGATGCCCGCCTCGCCGCGCAGGACCAGGGCGCCGCCGCGCCCTTCGCGGGCGCCGTCGATCAGCCGCCCGATCGCGTCCCGGTGTCCCTGTCGCCCCCGCAGCACGCGGTCACCCGCGCGGCGCGGTCCCGGCGGGCGGGCCGGGGAGGGCGGAGGCGATGCAGTCCAGGACGCGGCCAAGGCCGTACTCGAACTGCTCGTCGCCGGTCATGTGGGGGATGCGGGCGTCGACGATGACCCGGGTGAACATCGGGTAGTCGCCGCTCTCCATCAGCTCCCGCACGCGCGGGCCGGTCCGCATCATCCAGTCCTCGGGCGTGAGCCCGCTGCGCCGGTACTCGCGCCGCCACTCCAGCTCGCGGCGCACGTCCAGCTCGACGTAGCCGTTGAGCATCCCGACCAGCGTGAGCATCTCATCGACCGGGATGCCGACGTCCAGGGCGCCGAGCGCGAACTCCAGCAGCCGCAGCTGGTTCGGGCCGTAGGTCAGGCGGCTCCGGTTCAGCCCGGCCACCCACGGGTGGGCCAGCAGCGTCGCGCGGGAGGCGCGGGCCACCAGCGCCAGGTCGGCGCGCCAGTCGCCGGTGGGACGCTCCGGGAGGCCGGGGACGGCCACGACGTGGTCGTACATCAGCTCGATGAGGTCGTCGCGGCTCGGCACGTACCGGTACAGCGACATCGCGCCGGTGCCGAGCTCGGCGGCGATGCGCCGCATCGACGCGGCCTCCAGGCCGTCGGCGTCGGCGATCCGCACGGCCGCCTCGGTGATCTGGGCGCGGCTGTAGGCGGGCCGGGGCCCGCGGCCCTGGCGCTCGGGAACCGACCAGATGCTGACGTGCTCGCCGCCCGACACGGCACCCCCTCGCTCGACCGGGGCCGAGCGACCCCACCTCCCAGAGATCCTAGTTGCGTACATCGTACCCAGTTGCCTACCCTGGACCGCGCCGGATGCGTACGGTGTACCCAATGGAGGTGTGATGGCGGACGAACCGATGGTGGCCGCCGAGGCGCTGCGCAAGCGCTTCGGCGCCACCCAGGCCCTGGACGGGCTGGACCTGGCCGTCCCTGCCGGGACGGTGTGCGGGCTCCTCGGCCCCAATGGGGCGGGGAAGACGACCGCGGTGCGGATCCTGGCGACGCTCGCCGACGCCGACTCCGGGCACGCCCGCGTCGCCGGGCACGACGTCGCGCGGGAGCCCGACCGGGTGCGGGCCCGGATCGGGCTGGCCGGGCAGCACGCCGCGGTCGACGAGAACCTCACCGGCCGCGCGAACCTGCGGCTGTTCGGCCGCCTCTACCACCTCTCGCGCGCCGCCGCCCGCCACCGTGCGGACGAGCTGCTGGAGCGGTTCGGGCTCGCCGAGGCCGCCGACCGGCCCGTGGGCGGCTACTCCGGGGGGATGCGCCGCCGCCTGGACCTGATCGCCAGCCTCATCCTGCGGCCCCAGGTGCTGTTCCTGGACGAGCCGACCACCGGGCTGGACCCGCGCAGCCGCGGCGAGATCTGGGACAGCGTCCGCGAGCTGGTCGCCGACGGCACCACCGTGCTGCTCACCACCCAGTACCTGGACGAGGCGGACCGGCTCGCCGACGACATCGCCGTCGTCGACCACGGCCGTGTCATCGCCACCGGCACCCCCGACGAACTGAAGTCCTCGATCGGGGACCGGCTGGACGTCGTACTGGAGGACGCGGCGGCCGCGTCCGGCGCCGCGGGCGTCCTGCACCGCCTGGCGGGCGCGTATCCGGCGCTCGACGGCGACCGCCTGTCGGTCGCGCTCGCCCACGGGAGCGTCCGGATCGCCGACCTCGTCCGCGAGCTGGACCGCGCCGGGGTCGCCGTCGGCGACGTCGGGCTCCGGCGGCCCACCCTCGACGAGGTGTTCCTGCGCCTCACCGGCCGCCCCGCGGAGGCCGGCGAGGGCGACGCCGCGACCGGCTCCGGCGGCGCGGAGGCGGACGGGGCCGCCGCGCGGCGCGAGGAGGCCGTGCGATGACCGCGCCCGCCCTCGTCCCGTCCCGGCCGTCGTGGGCGGGGCGGCTGCGGTGGACGTTCGCCGACGGCCTCACGCTGATCGGCCGTGAGCTGGGCCGGCTGCGGCGGCGGCCCGGGGAGCTCGTCGCCGCGCTGATCTTCCCCGCGATCATGGTCGTGCTGTTCGGGTACGTGTTCGGCAGCGCGATCAGGGTCCCGGGCGGCGGCGGGTACCGCGAGTACCTGATGCCCGGGCTGTTCGCGATGGTCACCTTCACCTCGGTGATGGCGGTCACGATGCGGGTGGCGACCGACGCCTCGCGCGGGGTGATGGACCGGTTCCGGTCCATGCCGATGGCGCGGTCGGCGGTCCCGTTCGGGCAGACCGGCGCCGAGATGCTCAACGGCGTGCTCGGGCTGGCCATCATGGCGGTGACGGGCCTGGCGGTGGGCTGGCGGGCGCACCGCGGACTGGTTTCGACCGCCGAGGCGTTCCTGCTGCTGGGGCTGATGCGGTACGCGCTGGCGTGGGCGGGCTGCTATCTCGGGCTGGTGGTGAAGAACGAGCAGACCGCCGACCAGCTCATCCCGCTGGTCTTCCCGGTGACGATGCTGTCGAACTCGTTCGTGCCGACCGGCGGGATGCCGGCGGTGCTGCGGGTGATCGCCGAGTGGAACCCGGTCAGCGCGCTCACCGCCGCGTGCCGGCGGCTGTTCGGCAACGCGGCCGCGCCCGCCGGGGACGCGGCGTGGCCGGTCGCGCATCCGGTCGCCGCGTCGCTGCTGTGGTCGGCGGTGCTGCTGGCGGTGTTCGTGCCGTTGTCGATCCGCACCCACCAGCGCCGCGGCCGGTGACCCGGGGGTCCGCGGTCCCCGGCGCGGGTGCGCCGGAGACCGCGGACCGGGTGCGGGTGTCACATCGGGTGCCGCCGTGGCCTCGCCTGTCAGACGCCGAACGGCGCGGGGTACTCCACCGTCCCGGACGGGACGGGCCCGGGGCCGCCGAGCACCAGGGCCATCAGCGCCTCGTCGGGCACCTCGAAGGAGGTGGTGATCCCGAGCCGCGACGCGCGCCCGAACCCGAACCTCGGGTAGTAGTCCGGGTGCCCGAGGACGACCACCAGCCGCTCGCCGCGTCCCGCCGCGGCGTCCAGGACCGCCCGGACGGCGGCGCCGCCCGCCCCGGTGCGCTGGCGGGACGGCAGGACCGCCACGGGCGCCAGGGCGAGCGCGGCGTCGCCGCCGACCCGGCAGCGGGTCAGCAGCGCGTACCCGGCGACCTGCCCGCCGGGTGTCTCGGCGACGCGGGACAGGCCCGGCAGCCAGGCCGGGCCGGCGCGCAGCGCGTCGACCAGGTCGGCCTCCTGCGGTGTCGGGAACGCCGCCAGCAGGACGCGGCGCACCGCCTGCGCGTCCGCGGTGGTCTCCGGCCGTGTCCTCCAGGAGTGCGCGGTGGCGGTCACCGGTCCCTCCCCCGGTCCCTGTACATCTGCCGCTGGGCCTTGGTGACGGCCTTCCACCGGTCGCGCTGCTCGGCGCGGAGCCGGGCGTCGCTGCGCGCCGCGATCCAGGCGTTCTCGCGCAGCAGCCTGCGGTAGCTCTCGAGGCGGCGGGCGGGCAGGGTGCCGTCCTGGACGGCGGCGAGGACGGCGCAGCCGGGTTCGCCGCCGTGGGCGCAGTCGCCGAACCGGCACGCGGCGGCGAGCTCCTCGATCTCGGCGAAGGTCTGCTGGAGGCCCTCGGCGGCGTCCCACAGCCCGACGCGGCGCAGGCCGGGGGTGTCGATGAGGACGCCGCCGCCCGGCAGCGGCAGCAGGTCGCGGCGGACGGTGGTGTGGCGTCCCTTGCCGTCGCGTTCCCGGACGGCGCCGGTCGCGAGGGTCTCGGCGCCCAGCAGGGCGTTGCCCAGCGTGGACTTGCCCGCGCCGGACGGGCCGAGCAGCACGACGGTGCCGTCCAGGACCGCCGCAACCGCGTCCACGCCGTCCCCGGTGGCGGCGCTGCACGCGACGACGTCGACGCCGGGCGCGGCGGCGGCGACGGCGGCCTCGGCCTCGGCGGTGCCGGGCAGGGAGTCGGCCTTGGTGAGCACGACGACGGGCCGGGCGCCGCTCTCCCAGGCCAGGGCCAGCAGCCGCTCGACGCGTCCGAGGTCGAGGTGGTCGGCCAGGGAGACGGCGATGGCGACGGTGTCGACGTTGGCGGCCAGGACCTGCCCGCGCGACTCGCGCGAGACGGTGGACCGGACGATCGCGGTCCGGCGGGGCAGCAGCTCCGCCACGACCGGCCCTCCGGCCTGCGCGCCGGCGGGCCGCAGCGCGGCCCAGTCGCCGGTGCACGGCGCGGCGGCGGGGTCGGGTGAGGCGACCGGCCCCGTCCCGGCCCGCAGCGGGCCGGTCTCGGTGACGACGTCGCACAGCCCGCGGTCGACCGCGATGACGCGGGCCGGTACCAGCCCGGCGGCGCGATGCGGGGTGAAGTCGTTCTCCAGGGTCTCGTCCCAGCCGTAGGCGGCGAGAGGGGACGGCCCGGTGGATGTGAAGGACAACGGATCGGAACCCTTGCGTGAAGGGGCCCCGGCGTGGGCGCCGCGCCTGCGGGCGGTCGGGTCAGCCGGTGGCCCGGGAGATGAGGACGGGCTGGGTGCTGCGCGCGGCAGCGACCGCGGTGACGGCCATCGTCCCCACCTCCTTCACGTTCCGGGCCCGAGGATACCGGCCGCCCCCGGCGGCGGCCACCGGTTATCCGCGCGCCCTGCGGGGGCGGGTTCCGGGGTCGCGCGGGCACGGAAGACGGCAAAGGGAAGTTATGGTGATTTGAGAGACGGGACCGTGATAGGGGCGTGGTCGTGGACGAGAAGGTCGAGGAGCCGGGCGGGCGGGTCCCGGCCCGGCGGGGCCGGGACGGGACCGGCCTGGCGGCCCGGGTGGAGCGGGCCGACCGGGCGGCGGCCGAGCGCATCGAGGGGTTCGCCGACGGCCTGGCACCGGCGGCGGCGGGCGCCGCGCGGCTCGCCGGGGCCGTGGGCGAGCCCGTCCGGCAGGCCGCGCGCGACGCCGCGTCCGTCGCCGCGGCCCGGTTCGTCGAGCAGCTGGCGGGGACGCCGGCGATGCGGGTCGTCGAGCGCGCGGCCCGCGACGCCGCCGTCGGGATCGCGACGGCGGCGGCCGAGCGGGTGGTGCTGGAGGCCCGTGCCGCCGCCGGGTCCAACGCCGTCACCGGCACCGCGTTCGAGGTCACCGCGGCCGCGATGACGCTGGCGGAGCAGGCGGCGCGGCATCCGATGGCCGCCGCCGCGCGCCGCCTCGCCACCGGCAGCCCCCTCGCCCGCGCCGCGACCGCCACGGCGCTGGACGTGGCGGGGCGCACCGTGTCCGCGCCGGCCGTGCAGGCGGCGACGAGGGCCGTGGTCGACACCGCCTTCGACGCCGTCGCCGACGTCGCGGTCGAGGCGGCGGTGGACGTGGCGCGGCCGCTGATGGTCCGGGCCGTCCGGGAGGCCGCCGCCGAGGCCGCGGCCGGGCTGGGCGGGGCGCTGCGCGAGCGGGCGCGGGACGCGGCGGCGTCGCCGGAGCTGGCGCCGCTGGCGACGGCCGCGGCGGGCCTGGCCACGCGCGCCGCCGGCAGCGAGGCCGCGCGGTCGGCCGGTGACCTGGTCGCCGCCGCGGCGGGCAGCGCCGTCGCCCGCGCCGCGGCGGAGCTGGCGGTGCGGCTGGCCGCCCGGACCGCCGCCACCGCGATCGAGGCGGTGATGGCCGGGCTGATGCGCGAGGCGCTGCGGCTGGCGATGAAGGACGCGCTGCGGGAGCTGATGCTGGAGGTGGCGCGGGACGTGGTCGTCGACGTCATGAAGACCACGTGGATCACCGCGACCCGGCCCGCGCCCGGTGGTCCCGCCGCTGAGCCCGGTCTCAGAAGTTCCTGAGAGGACGATGAGAAACGCCGCCTGGCGGGCGGAGCGGCCGCCGGTGGTGGTTACGGTGTGTGCATGGAGCCCGGCAGGCGGGGGGCGTCGCCCGCGCGGATACTGGTCGTGGACGACGAGCCCGCCGTCCGGGAGTCGCTGTCGAGCAGCCTGGCGTTCGAGGGGTACGAGGTCGCCGAGGCCGCCGACGGGGTGATCGCGCTGGAGCGGGCCGGGGCCGAGCCCCCGGACCTGGTCGTGCTGGACGTGCTGATGCCGCGGATGGACGGCCTGACCACGTGCCGGCGGCTGCGCGCGCTCGGCGCCACCATGCCGGTGCTGATGCTGACCGCCCGCGACATGGTCGGCGACCGCGTCACGGGCCTGGACGCCGGCGCCGACGACTACCTCGCCAAGCCCTTCGAGCTGGACGAGCTGCTCGCGCGGGTGCGGGCGCTGCTGCGGCGCGGGGCGATGGCCGCCGCGCCGCGCCGCGAGGACGTGCTGGTGTTCGGCGACCTGCGGATGGACACCCTGACCCGCGAGGTCGTCCGGGCGGGGCGGCCCCTGGAGCTGACCCGCACCGAGTACATGCTGCTGGAGATGTTCCTGGCGCACCCCCGGCAGGTCCTGACCCGCGAGCAGATCCTGGAGACGGTGTGGGGGTTCGACTTCGAGCCCGCCTCCAACTCGCTGGACGTGTACGTGATGTACCTGCGGCGCAAGACCGAGGCGGAGGGGATGCCGCGGGTGCTGCACACCGTCCGGGGCGTCGGGTACGTCCTGCGGCAGGCGGCGCCGCCGTGACGGGGCGGCGCCGCGTGGCCGGGCGGCTGACGCTGCGCGCGCGGCTGGCGCTGCTGGTCGCGGCGGCGGTGGCGCTGGCGGTGGCGGCGTGCGCGACGGCCGGCTGGTACCTGACCCGCAACCAGCTCTACCGGGAGCTGGACCGCCGGCTGGGCGCGATGAGCGGGCCGCCGGGGCCGGGCGGCGGGGTGCCGCCGCGGATGCAGCGTTTCGAGCGCGACCTGGGCGCGGCGCTGGCGGACTGCCGGCCCGGCGCCCGGCCTGGGACCGGGACCGGGCAGTTCCCGCCGGGGCCCGCGGAGATCACGCAGGTGGTGGACGCGCGGGGCCGGGCGTGCACGCTGCCCGGCGCCGGGACGCTGGAGGTGACCGGCGCCGACGCCGCGGTCGCCAGGGGCGCGCGGGAACGCGCCGTGCACGACGGGCGCGGCGTCACCGCCGCGGGCGACCACATCGACGTGCGGGTGCTGACGCGGTCGCTGCGGACGCCGGGGGGCGAGCCGTTCGCGGTGTCGTTCGCGATCTCGCTGAAGGAGGCCGAGGGCCCGCTGGGGAACCTGGCGCTGCTGCTGGTGGCGGTCACCGCGCTGGGGGTGGTGGTGTCGGCGGGCGCCGGGCTGATGATCGCCCGGGCGGCGCTGCGGCCGGTGGACGAGCTGACCGGCGCCGTCGAGCACGTCGCGCGCACCGAGGACCTCGGCACCCGCATCCCCGAGGAGGGGACCGACGAGATCGCGCGGCTGAGCCGCTCCTTCAACACCATGACCGCCGCGCTCGCGGCGTCCCGCGAGCGGCAGCGGCAGCTGATCGCCGACGCCGGGCACGAGCTGCGGACGCCGCTGACGAGCCTGCGCACCAACATCGACCTGCTGCTGCGCGCCGAGGCCAGCGGCCGTGAGCTGCCCGGCGACACCCGGCACCGGCTGCTGGACAGCGTGAAGGCGCAGATGCGGGAGCTGTCCAGCCTCGTGGGGGACCTGCTGGAGCTGGCGCGTCCCGCCGAGGCCGAGCCGGTCCGCGAGCCGGTCGCGCTGCACGAGGTGGTGGGCCGCGCCGTCGAGCGCGCGCGGCTGCGCGGGCCGGGGCTGACCGTCCGGGCCTCGACGGAGCCGTGGTACGTGATGGGCGACGCGGCGTCGCTGGAACGCGCCGTGGTGAACCTGCTGGACAACGCGGTCAAGTTCAGCCCGCCGGGCGGGACGGTCGAGGTCGGCCTGCGGGACGGCGGGCTGACCGTCCGCGACCACGGCCCCGGGATCCCCGGCGGGGATCTCCCGCACGTGTTCGAGCGGTTCTGGCGCTCGCCGTCGGCGCGGAGCCTGCCCGGCTCGGGGCTGGGCCTGTCGATCGTCGCGCGGGTCGTGGAGGAGTGCGGCGGGCGTGTCGCGCTGGAGGCGGCGCCCGGCGGCGGGACCCTGGCCCGCGTGGACCTGCCGGGGGCGCCGGACCCGGCCGGCTAGCGCGGCCGGCCGTGGCGGCCGCGGGGTCAGGTCTGGGGGTGCTGGGGGTAGTCGGCCGACAGGGTGGTGTCCCGCCAGGTCTCGCACAGCGCCTTCATGGAGTCCATGCGGGCCTGGACGATGTCCAGCGCGGCCTTGCCGAGCAGGAGGCGCAGCGGCGGCTCGTCCGCCTCGGTGACGGCGATGATCGCCTGTGCGGCGCGTTCGGGGTCGCCGGGCTGGTGCCCGTAGGTGGCCAGGGTCGCGGCGCGGCGGGTCCCGGCGGTCTCGTCGTAGTCGGGGATGCGGACGGCGGACTGGCGCATGGACGGGCCGGGCCAGTTGGTGCGGAACGCGGCGGGCTCGACGATGGTGACCTTGATGCCGAGCGGCCTGACCTCGGCGGCCAGGGACTCCGACAGTCCTTCGACGGCGAACTTGGTGGCGTGGTAGTAGCCGGTGGCGCCGAAGGCGGCCAGGCCGCCCAGCGAGGAGACGGTGACGACGTGGCCGCTGCGGCGGGCGCGCATCCCCGGCAGGACGGCGCGGGTGACGTCGGCGAGCCCGAACACGTTGGTGTCGAACAGGGCGCGGATCTGGTCGTCCTCGCCCTCCTCCACCGCGGCGAGGTAGCCGTATCCGGCGTTGTTGACCAGGACGTCGATGCGGCCGAACACCGCCTCGGCCAGGTCGACGGCGGCGCGGACCTGGGCGGGGTCGGTGACGTCCAGGGGCAGGGCCGCGGCCCGGTCGCCGTGCGCGGCGGCCAGGCCGGCGACCTGGCGCGGGTCGCGGGCGGTCACGGCCACGCGGTGGCCGCGCCGGAGGGCCGCCGTGGCGAGGGCCCGGCCCAGCCCGGTGGAGCAGCCGGTGATGAACCAGACGGGGGAGTCGTCGCGGGTCATGGGGGACGCGCCTTTCGTGGGACGGCAGGGCGTGGTGAGGAGGGCGGACGGCCCCGAGGGCGGGCCGCCGCCGGGTGGGGCGGGGGTGGGCGGGGCCGGTCGTCCGGTCCCGCGGGGGCGGTCAGTCGGTCGTGAGCGGGGACCGGGCGTGTTCTGGGACGCCGCCGCCGGTGCCGGACGCCGCCAGGCTGCCCAGCAGGGTCAGCGCGTGCGCCGACGGGCTGCCCGGCTCGGCCTGGTAGACGACGAGCTGCTGCCCGGGGGCGCTGTTGATCGTCAGCGACTCGTATTCCAGGGTGATCTCGCCGGCCAGCGGATGGCGGAAGCGCTTGGTCTCGCGGGTCTTCTGCCGGATGTCGTGGCGTTCCCACAGACCGCGGAACGCGGCGCTGTGCGCCGACAGCTCGGCCACCAGCGCGCGCAGGCGGGGGTCGGGGGCGCCGGTGCCGGCCGACTCCCGCAGTCCCGCGACGGTGTTGAGGGCCACCCGGTCCCAGTCGGGGTAGAAGTCGCGCGCGCCGGGGTCCAGGAACACCAGGCGCATCAGGTCGCGGCTGTGGGCGTGGCCGTCGAACAGGGCGCCGCCCAGCAGGTTGTGGGCCAGGACGGTCAGCAGCGGCCCCAGCACGACCGCCGGGGTGTGCGGCCATGCCCGCATCATGCGCAGCAGCCCCGGGGAGACCTGCTCGTCGGGCGGCCGGGCGGGGCGCTCGGGCATCGGGTAGGCCAGCCGGTGCGCGTGGGCGGCCTCCTCGGCGCCCAGGCGCAGGGCCCGGACCAGGGCCTCCAGCACCTGCGGGGAGGGGTGGCGCTCGCGTCCCTGCTCGATCCGGACGTAGTAGTCGGTGCTGACCCCCGCCAGCGCCGCCACCTCCTCGCGCCGCAGCCCGGGCACGCGGCGGCGGACGCCCGGGGGGAGCCCGGCGTCCTCGGGCCGCACCAGGTCGCGGCGTGCCCGCAGGAAGCCGCCGAGGCGGTTCTCGCTGTCCATGGCCTCACCCTAAGCGCGGGCTTCGCGGTGCGGCGCCCCTCAAGGTGGCCCTGCCGCACCCACCCAGGCCGGGGCGGGCCGGGGTCGGGCGGGCGGTTTCTCATGTGGCGTTCATGAACGGCTCAGGGGCTTCCCACGCCCGCCGGTGAGCCTGGTCCCCATGAGTCACCTTGCCACCGAACGGGGCACGCCCGCCGGGCCGCCCCCGCCCTCGCCGGACGGCGGCGGGCGGGGCCGGCTGGTGGAGGTGGTCGTGCCCGTCCACAACGAGGAGAGGGTGCTGGCGGCGAGCGTGCGGCGGCTGCACGCCTACCTCGGCGAAACCTTCCCCTACCCGTTCCGGATCACGATCGCCGACAACGCCAGCACGGACGCGACCTGGTGGGCCGCCGAGGAGCTGATGGCCGCGCTGCCGCGTGTGCGGGCCGTCCGGCTGGACCTCAAGGGACGCGGGCGGGCGCTGCGGCACGTGTGGAGCACCAGCGACGCCGACGTGGTCGCCTACATGGACGTGGACCTGTCCACCGACCTGGACGCGTTCCTGCCGCTGGTCGCCCCGCTGCTGTCGGGGCACAGCGACCTGGCCATCGGCAGCCGCCTGACCCGCGGCTCGGCGGTCGTGCGGGGCCCCCGCCGGGAGGTCGTCTCGCGCTGCTACAACCTGCTGCTGCGCACCACCCTGGCCGCGCGGTTCACCGACGCGCAGTGCGGGTTCAAGGCCGCGCGCACCGAGATCGTCCAGGCGCTGCTGCCGTCGGTGGAGGACGAGGAGTGGTTCTTCGACACCGAGCTGCTCCTGCTGGCCGAGCGCAACGGGCTGCGCATCCACGAGGTGCCGGTGGACTGGGTGGACGACCCCGACAGCCGGGTGGACGTGCTGCGCACCGCCCGCGACGACCTGCGCGGGATGGCCCGCGTCGCGCGGCGGATGCTGACGGGGGCGTTCCGCGCGCCGGTCGGCGGCCGGGCGCGGCCGGGGCTGCCCGCCGGGATGGCCCGGCAGCTGCCCGCCTTCGCCGTCATCGGCGTGCTCAGCACCGCCGCGCAGCTGGTCCTGTTCGTCCTGCTGCGGACGGCCATGGGGCCGCTGTGGGCGAACGCGCTGTCGCTGGGGGCCACCACGGTCGCCAACACCGCCGCCAACCGGCGCTTCACCTTCGGGGTGACCGGCGCCGGGCGCGCGTTCCGGCAGCAGCTGGAGGGCGGGGCGGCGTTCCTGCTCGGCCTGGCGCTGAGCACGGGCGGCCTGGCGCTGCTGCACGCCGCCGCGCCCGGCGCGTCCCGCGCGGTGGAGGTCGCCGCGCTCGTCGCCGCCAACGGCGTGGCGACGCTGGTGCGGTTCCTGCTCATGCGGGCGTGGATCTTCCATCCGCGCCGCCTGCGTCCCCGCGGCGCCGGGCGGGGCCCCGCGCCCGCGTCCGCGGCCCCGGCGGCGCCCGCCGGGGCCGCCGCGCCCGCATCGTCCCTTGAGGAGACCGGAGGAACACCGTCATGACCGTCACCCAGACCACGGCCGCGCCGCCCGGGGGGCGGGACCGGCCCGCCCGCGGGGGCCGGGCGCGGCGGCTGCTCCTCGGCCCGCCCGGCGACCCGCGCTGGGCCCGGCCCGCGCTGTGGGCGCTGCTGGTGCTGGCGTCCGCGCTGTACGCGTGGGGCCTGCCGAAGGCGGGGTACGCCAATTCCTACTACTCGGCCGCCGTCGAGAGCGGCACGCACAGCTGGAAGGCGTTCTTCTTCGGCGCGCTGGACTCCGGGTCGTTCATCACCGTCGACAAGCCGCCGATGGCGCTGTGGGTGATGGGGCTGTTCGCGCGGGTCATGGGGTTCGGGACGTGGAGCCTGCTGCTGCCGCAGGTGCTGGCGGGCGTCGCGGCGGTCGCGGTGGTGTACGCGGCGGTGCGGCGCGCGTTCGGCGCCCGCGCGGCGGTGATCGCCGCGGCGGTGCTGGCGCTGACGCCGATCACCGTCGCCATCGACCGCGACAACAACCCCGACACGCTGCTGGTGCTGCTGCTGGTGCTGGCCGCGTGGGCGTGCCAGCGGGCCGTGGAGGGCGGGCGCGTGCGGCCCCTGCTGCTGGCGGCGTTCCTGGTCGGCTGCGGGTTCAACACCAAGATGCTCCAGGCGTTCCTGGTCGTCCCGGCGTTCGGGCTGGCCTATCTGGTGGCGGCGCGGGCGGGGCTGGTCCGCAGGGTCGTGCACCTGGTGGCGGCGGGCGCGGTGCTGGCGGTGTCGAGCGCGTGGTGGATGGTGGCGGTGGACGCCGTCCCGTCCGGAAGCCGCCCGTTCATCGGCGGCAGCACCGACGGCAGCGTGTGGGACCTGGTGATCGGCTACAACGGCCTCGGCCGGGTGTTCGGCGAGGACGGCGGCCCCGGCGGCGGCCGCGGCGGGCCCGGCGGCGGCATGGGCGGCGGGTTCGGCGGCCGGCCGGGGGCGGGGCGGCTGTTCAACGACGTCCTGGGCGGGCAGATCTCCTGGCTGCTGCCGTTCGCCGTGATCGCGCTGGTGGCGGCGCTGGTCCTGCTGCGCCGCCAGCCCCGCACCGACCCCGCGCGCGCCGCGCTGGTGCTGTGGGGCGGCTGGCTGGCGGTGCACTACGCCGTGTTCAGCTTCGCGCAGGGCACCTTCCACCCGTACTACACCACCGCGATGGCCCCGGCGGTCGCGGCGCTGACCGGCGGCGGCGCCGTCCTGCTGTACGGGGCGTACCGGCGGTCGGCGGCGTGGGCGTGGGTGCTGCCGGCCGGGGTGGCGGTGACGGGCGCGTGGGCGTTCGCGCTGCTGGCGCGGACGCCGTCGTGGCATCCGTGGCTGCGGTGGCTGGTCGCCGCCGCCACGGTGCTGGCGGTGGCCGTGCTGGCGGTGGCGGCGCCGGCGGCGGGCCGGGCCAGCCGCCGCGCCCGGCCCGGGGTGATCGCCGCGGGGCTGGCGTTCGCGCTGGTGGCGGGCTTGTCGGGGCCGGGCGCGTACGCGGTGTCGGCGGCGTCGGCCGTGTCCGGCGGGACCAACCCGCTGGCCGGTCCGGTGGCCGGTGGCCGGGCCGGGGGTCCCGGGGGCGGTCCGATGGGACGCGGTGGCCCGTCCGGGGCGGGCGGGCCTGCCGGCATGCCCGGCGCCGGGATCCGGCCCGGTACCGTCCCCGGCGTCATTCCCGGTGGTCAGGCGGTTGGTCAGGCGGGCGGTCAGGCGGGCGGCGGGCCGGGGGGTGGGCCCGGCGGGGGCGTCACCGCGCAGATGATCGGCTATCTGGAGCGGAACCAGGGTTCGGCGACGTGGCTGGTCGCGGTGTCCAGCGCCCAGGAGGCGTCCTCGATCATCCTGCGGACGGGGCGGGCGGTCATCGCCATGGGCGGGTTCACCGGCCGCGACCCGGCCATGACGGTCGCCGCGCTCCAGCGGTACGTCGCGGACGGCAGGCTCCGCTACGTCCTGGTGGGCGGGCGCGGCATGGGCCCCGACGGCGGCGGCTCCGATGTCGGCGCCTGGGTGCAGGAGAACGGGACCCTCGTCGACGCGGCCGAGTACGGCGGCGCCGCCGCGTCGGGGTCGTCGGGCGCGCGGCTGTACAGGCTGGGCGGCTCGTGAGGGCCGGGGGCGCGGCGGCGCGGCTGTGGCGCGGCCGGGCGGACGACCCGTCCTGGGCCCGGCCGGCGCTGCTGGCGCTGCTGGCGGCGGCGGGCGTGCTGTACACGTGGGGGCTGGGCGCGTCGGGGTGGGCGAACGCGTTCTACTCGGCGGCGGCCCAGGCGGGGGCGGTGAGCTGGAAGGCGTTCTTCTTCGGCGCGTCCGACGCCGCCGGGGCGATCACCGTCGACAAGGCGCCCGGCGCGCTGTGGCCGATGGCGCTGTCGGCGCGGATCTTCGGGGTGAACCCCTGGAGCGTCCTGGTCCCGCAGGCGCTGATGGGCGTGGCCACGGTCGGTGTGCTGCACGCGGCGGTGCGGCGCCGGTCCCCGGCGTGGGCGGCGCTGCTGGCCGGGGCGGTGCTGGCGCTCACGCCGGTGGCCGCGCTGATGTTCCGCTTCAACAATCCCGACGCGCTGCTGGTGCTGCTGCTGACGCTGGGCGCCTACGGGATGGTCCGCGCCCAGGAGGGGGCGGGCGCCGGGTGGCTGGTGTTCGCCGGGGCGTGCGTGGGGGCGGGGTTCCTGGCCAAGATGCTCCAGGCGTTCCTGGTGGTGCCGGTGTTCGCGCTGGTCTACCTGGTCGCGGCGCCGGGGACGGTCGGGCGCAGGCTGTGGCGGTTGCTGGCGGCCGGTGCGGCGCTGGTGGCCGCCGCGGGGTGGTGGGTGGCGGCGGTGGCGCTGGTGCCGGCGTCGTCGCGGCCCTACATCGGCGGCTCGCAGCACGACTCGGTCCTGGAGCTGGCGCTGGGCTACAACGGGCTGGGGCGGCTCAGCGGGGAGGAGACGGGCGGGCTGGGCAACCTCGACGGGGACGCGGGGTGGGCGCGGATGTTCGGCCCGGTGATCGGCGGTCAGGTGTCGTGGCTGCTGCCCGCCGCGCTGGTGCTGCTGGTGGCGGGGCTGTGGGCGACGCGGCGGGCGCCGCGCACCGATCCGGCGCGGGCGGCGTTCGCGCTGTGGGGCGGGTGGCTGCTGGTCACCGCGGCGGTGTTCAGCTTCATGCGGGGGATCTTCCACGAGTACTACACGGTGGCGCTGGCCCCGGCGGTCGCGGCGCTGGCGGGCATGGGCGCGGCGGTGCTGTGGGAGCGGCGGCGGACGGCGGCGGCGGCCGTGGTGCTGGCGGCGGTGGTGGCGGTGACGTCGGTGTGGGCGTTCGTGCTGCTGGGGCGGGCGCCGGGCTGGCATCCGTGGCTGGGCCCGGTGGTGCTGGTGTGCGGGCTGGCCGGGGCGGCGGGGCTGGCGGCGGCGCGGCTGCTGGGGGCGCGGGTCCTGGCGGGTGTGGTCGTGGTGGCGCTGGCGGCGTGCCTGGCGGGTCCGGCCGCGTACGCGGCGGACACCGCGCGGACCCCGCATTCGGGGGCGATCGTGACGGCGGGGCCGAGGACGGCGGGCGGGTCCGGGCCGGGGCGCGGCGTCCGCGGTGGGCCGGGTCCGTGGGGTCCGGCGGCGGGACGGGCGGGGGGTGCCCGTCCCGGCGTGATGCCCGGTAGCCCGTCCGGCGGCCCGCCTGGTGGCCTGCCCGGTGGCGTGCCGGGGAGCGCGGCCGGTCTGCCGGGTGGCGGGCCGCGCGGCGGGGGGCCGGGTGGCGGCGGTCCGGGTGGGCTGCTCGACGCGGGGAGGCCCGGTGCCGAGGTGACCGCCGTGCTGAAGGCGGGCGCCGCGTCGTCCACGTGGGCCGCGGCGGCGGTGGGGTCCAACGCCGCCGCCGGGTACCAGCTGGCCACCGGCCGGCCGGTGATGGCGGTGGGCGGGTTCAACGGCACCGACCCGGCGCCGACACTCGCGGAGTTCCAGCGGCTCGTCCGCGGGGGGCGGATCGGGTACTTCATCGCCGGGGGCGGCGGGACGGGCATGCGCGCCGCGAGCGGCAGCGACGCCGCGCGGCGGATCACCGCGTGGGTGCAGGCGTCGTTCACCGCGACGGCGGTCGGCGGCACGACCCTGTACGACCTGACGCCGGGGGCGGGGTGAGGGGCGGCGCGTGATGTACTCGGAGGGCAGTGGTCATCACGCCGACGACACGGGAGTGAGCCAGATGGCCGACACGCTCGACGACACCGCGGTGGCCGAGCGCCTGCGCGCGCTGCCCGGCTGGGCGCGTGAGGGCGGGGAGATCCGCAGGCAGGTGACGGCGCCTTCGTTCCTGGCGGGGATCGACCTGGTCGCGGCGGTGGCCCGGGCCGCCGAGGACGCCGATCACCATCCCGACATCGACATCCGGTGGCGGACGGTGCGGTTCGCGCTCACCACCCACAGCGCGGGCGGGCTGACGGGCCGGGACTTCGATCTGGCGGGCAGGATCGACGAGCTCGCCGGCGAGCACGGCGCGGAGTAGGCGGCCGTGGCCGTCCAGGTGGCGGTGTGCGGGCCGGGCCGGTGCTCGGCGGCGGAGTGGCGGCGGGCGCAGGAGACCGGCCGGCTGCTGGCGCTGCGCTCGGCGGTGGTGCTGTGCGGCGGGTACGGCGGGGTGATGGCGGCGGTGGCGGCCGGGGCGCGTTCGGCGGGCGGGGTCGTGGTGGGGGTGCTGTCGGCGGCCGACCGGTCGGGGGCGGGCCCGGATCTGACGGTCGCGCTGCCAACGGGCCTGGGGCAGGCCCGCAACCATGTGATCGTGAACGCCGCCGACGCGGTGATCGTGGTGGGCGGGTCGTGGGGGACGCTGTCGGAGCTGGCGCTGGCCATGCGGCGGGGCCGGGTGCCGGTGGTGCAGCTGGGCGGCTGGACGGTCCGCGACGAGCAGGGGCGCCCGCCCGGCGGTGTCCTGCACGCGCGCGACCCGCGGGAGGCGGTCGCGATGACGGGCCTGTGGCCGTGAGGGCCGGTGCCGCCGGGGTGCGGGGCAGTGGGGTGCGGGTCAGTGCACGGAGAAGCCGCCGTCCACGAAGATCGCCTGGCCGGTGACGTAGGCGGAGGAGGGGCCCGCCAGGAACACCGCGGCGCCGGCGAAGTCCTCGGCCAGGCCGTTGCGTCCGGTCATGGTGCGCGCGGCGAGCGCGTCCGCGCGGGCGGGGTCGGCGGAGATCCGGGCGTTGAGCGGGGTGAGCACGACGCCGGGCACGAGGGTGTTGGCGGTGACGCCGCGGCCCGACCACGCCTCGGCCTGGGAGCGGGCGAGCGCGACCAGCCCGGCCTTGGAGACCCCGTAGGCGCCGCTGGTGACGAACGCGCGGAACGCCTGCTGGGAGGCGATGTGGATGAGCCGCCCGTGGCCGCGCGCGGCCATGCCGGGGGCGAACCGCTGGCCGAGCAGGAACGGCGCGTCGAGGTTGACGGCCATGGTCGCGTCCCAGACGTCCTCGCCGAGGTCGTCCATCGGGGGCCGCAGGTTGATCCCGGCGGCGTTGACGAGGATGTCGGGTTCCCCGAACGCCGCGGCGGCGTCCTCGGCGGCGGCGCGGACACCGTCGCGGGTGGCGAGGTCGGCGCTGACCCAGGCGGCGCGGCGGCCGAGCTCGCGCAGCCGCGCGGCGGTGGCGGCGAGCGCGGCTTCGCGGCGCGCGACGATCACGACGGACGCGCCGGACCGGGCCAGTGCGGCGGCGATGGCGCGGCCGATGCCGGAGCTGCCGCCGGTCACCACGGCGACCCGGCCTTCCAGCGAGAACAGCTCGGACAGGTAGGCGGCGGGGCCGGCGGGGGGCGGCCCCCCGCCGTCCTCGCCGCCGCCCGCGCGGGTCGCGTCGTCCATGGTCGCCGAGCCTACGGGGCCGCCGGCGGCGGGTCGCGGCCGGTGGGAGAGGGCCGGGGCGGCTTGGGGGCGGTTCAGTGGCCGAGGTCGGCGCGGAGGGACCCGGCGGTGAGCGAGGTGGGGTGGTCCAGCAGCGCGGCGGGGGTGCCGGTGAAGACGACCTCGCCGCCGTGGCGGCCGCCGCCGGGGCCGAGGTCGACGACCCAGTCGGCGTGCTTGACCACCTCCAGGTCGTGTTCGATGACGATGACGGTGTTCCCGGCGTCCACGAGCCGGTCCAGCAGGGCGAGCAGGCCGGCGACGTCGGCCATGTGCAGGCCGGTGGTGGGCTCGTCCAGGATGTAGACGGCGCCGGTGCGGTGCAGTTCCCCGGCGAGCTTGATGCGCTGGCGTTCGCCGCCGGACAGGCCGGTGAGGGCGCGTCCGAGGGTGAGGTAATGCAGGCCGACGTCGCTGAGGGCGCGTATGCGGGCGGCGATGGCCCGTTCGGCGCCGCCGCCGGTGAAGAAGGCCAGGGCCTGCTCGGCGGTCATCTCCAGGACGTCGGCGATCGTGGCGCCGCGCAGGGTGTGCGCGAGGGCCTCGGGGCGGTAGCGGCGGCCGCGGCACCGCTCGCAGGTGGTGGTGACGGGGTCCATGAACGCCAGGTCGGTGACGATGACGCCGTTGCCGCCGCAGCCGGGGCAGGCGCCGGTGGAGTTGTGGCTGAACAGGCCGGGGTCCGCGCCGCAGGCGCCGGCGAACAGGCGGCGGACAGGGTCCATGGCGCCGATGAAGGTGAGGGGGGTGGAGCGGCGGGTGGCGGCGATGCCGGTCTGGGCGGCGACGACGGCGCCGGGGTGCCGGGCGGCGAACTCGTCCATGACCAGGGTGCTCTTGCCGGATCCGGCGACGCCGGTGACGGCGGTGAGCACGCCGGTGGGCAGCCGGACGGTGACGTCCTTGAGGTTGTGGGTGCGGGCGCCGGTCACGCCCATCCAGCCGCCGGGCCGCCGGACGGCGCCCTTGAGTGGGGTGGCGCGGCGCAGGCAGCGTCCGGTGGGGGTGTCGGCGGCGCGCAGCCCGTCGACGGTGCCGGTGTAGACGACCCGGCCGCCGCGGGCGCCGGCGCCGGGGCCCATGTCGATGACGTGGTCGGCGACGCCGATGACGCCGGGGTCGTGCTCGACGACCAGGACGGTGTTGCCCTTGTCGCGCAGCCGGAGCAGCAGGCGGTTGAGGCGGTCCACGTCGCGGGGGTGCAGCCCGGCGCTGGGCTCGTCGAAGATGTAGGTCAGGCCGGTGAGGCTGGAGCCCAGGTGCCGGACGACCTTGAGCCGCTGCGCCTCGCCGCCCGACAGGGTGCGGGTCTCGCGGTCCAGGCTGAGGTGGCCGAGGCCGATGTCGTCCAGGCGCCGCAGGCGTGTCACCGCCGCGGCGGCGACCGCGGCGGCGACGGGGTCGGTGATCTCGCCGAGCGCCGCGAGCAGGTCGGGGACCTCCATGCGGGCCAGCTCGGCGATGCCGCGGCCGCCGATCCTGGACGCGAGCGCCGCGCGGTTGAGGCGGGCGCCGCCGCATTCGGGGCAGGTCTGCTCGCTGACGACGGCGCGGGCCGCCTCCCCGGTGCGGCCCGTCAGGGCGCCGGGGCCGCGTCTGATGTAGAGGCGGTCGAACCGCTCGACGAGGCCCTCGTAGGCGTTGTGGCCCATCGACCCGGTGCGGTTGCGGCGGGGGACGCGGAACCCCTTGCCGTGCAGCAGCGTGTCCCATTCCCGGCCGGTGAACTCGCGCAGCGGCTTGTCGGGGTCGAACAGCCCGGACTCGGCGTACAGCTGCCACGCGAACGTCCCGACGCCGAACGGCGGGAAGTTCACCGCGCCCTCGTTGAGGGACTTGCCGGTGTCGAAGAACTTGCCGAGGTCGAGCCGGACGACGCGGCCGAGGCCGTCGCATCGGGGGCACATGCCCTGGGGGTCGTTGAAGGAGTAGGCGCCGGCCTCCCCGGCGCTGGGCGTCCCGTGGCGGGAGAACAGCACCCGCATGATCGAGTAGATGTCGGTGATGGTGCCGACGGTCGAGCGGGCGTTGCCGCCGAGGGGCCTCTGGTCGACGACGACGGCGGGGGCGAGGTGGTCGATGGCGTCGGCGTCGGGGCGCTCGTGCTTGGGCAGCCGGTCGCGGACGTGCCAGGTGAAGGTCTCGTTGAGCTGCCGCTGGGATTCCACGGCGACGGTGCCGAACACCATCGAGGACTTGCCCGAGCCCGAGACCCCGGTGAACACGACGAGCCGCTCCTTGGGGATGCGCAGGGAGACGTCCTTGAGGTTGTTCTCCCTGGCCCCGGTGACGACGATGCTGCCGGCGTCGGTGTCGCGTGTGCTCATGCCGCCCACGCTAGGCGGCAATGAGGTCGGTTCCTGGCCTCATTGGCGGCCATACTGGGGACGTGACCGACACCACCTCGGGACGGCTGCTGCGGCTGCTGTCCCTGCTGCAGGCGCGCGGGGAGTGGCCGGGGCCCGAGCTATGCGAGCGGCTCGGGGTGAGCGCCCGGACCGTCCGCCGGGATGTGGAGCGGCTGCGCGGCCTCGGCTATCCCGTCCGGGCGTCCCTGGGCGCCACCGGCGGCTACCGGCTGGAGGCCGGGGCCGCGATGCCGCCGCTGCTGCTGGACGACGAGGAGGCCGTCGCCATCGCGGTCGGGCTGCGGGGCGCGGCCGGCGGCGCGGTGGCGGGCATCGGGGAGTCCTCGGTCCGGGCGCTGGCCAAGCTGGAGCAGGTGCTGCCCGGCCGGCTGCGCCGCCGGGTGAACGCGCTGCACGCGGCGACCACGCCGCTGACCGGGCCGCCCGCCGGGCCGGCCGTGGACCCCGAGGCGCTGGCGATGCTGGCGGTGGCCTGCCGCGACCGCGAGCGGCTGCGGTTCGGGTACCGGGACCGCGAGGGCGCCGGGACCGGCCGGCTGGTGGAGCCCTACGGGCTGGTCTCGGCGGGGCGCCGCTGGTACCTGGTGGCCTGGGACGCGGGGCGGGAGGACTGGCGGACGTTCCGCGTAGACCGGCTGGTGGATCCGCGTCCGACCGGTGTCCGGTGCCCGCCGCGCGAGCTGCCCGCCGCCGACGCCGCCGCGTTCGTGACCCGGTCGCTGGCGGGTGCGCGCCCGGTGCGTCCGGCGGTGCTGACCGTGCACGCCTCGGCCGAGGAGCTGGCCGAGCGGTTCCGGGTGACCGGTGAGGAGGTCGAGCCCGTCGACGAGCGCACCTGCATCGTGCGCACCGCGCCCGACTCGCTGGAGTGGACGGCGCTGCGGATCGCGTTCCTGGAGCTGGACTTCGAGGTCCGCGAGCCGCCCGAGCTGGCCGGGCGCCTCGCCGAGGTGGGCCGCCGCCTCCTGCGCGCCTCCGGCGGGGCGGCGCGATGACCACGGGCGGGGTGATCCGGCCCGCGGGCGGATGCACCTGACGGGAGCTGTCAGTCTCTCCTGGCAGCGTCGGCCCCGTCGTATCGGGACGTGGAGCGGTGTCTCGGCGGTCCCTGCCCACGCTGCCCGCCCGCCGGAGACGGGCGCCGCCTCCGGCGGGGGTGGCCGCCGGGCCGGGCGGAGCGGTTCCGGTGCGAGGATGGGAGCCGTGACTGAGGAGATCGGCGGAGACGGGGCGGCGGGGCGGCCCAAGCCGGGGACGCAGTCGGTGGACCGCGCCATCGCGGTCCTGCGGTCGTTCGAGGGCGCGGCGCGGCAGACGCCGACGGAGGTGGCGCACCGGCTGGGGCTGTCGGTCAGCACGGCGCACCGGATCGTCCGCGCCCTGCACGACACCGGGATGCTGGGGCGCGACGCGCTGACCGAGCGGTACTTCCTCGGCCCGACCACCGCGATCCTGGGCCGGCTGGCGCTGGAGCGGATGGGCGCCACGCTGCTGCAGCCGGAGCTGAGCGCGCTGCGGGACGGCACGGGCGAGGCGGTGAGCCTGGGAGTGCGGGCCGGCGACGAGGTGGCGGTGCTGCTGCACCTGCCCTCGGCGCATCCGCTGCGCTATGACCAGCCGCCGGGTGCGCGCAACCCGATCCACGGGTGCGCGATGGGCAAGGCGCTGCTGGCGTTCGAGGACGGCGCCGCGGCGCTGCGGGAGCCGTTCCGCCGTTACACCCCCGCCACCCTGACCACCCGCGCCGAGCTGGAGGCCGACCTGGCGCGCGTGCGGGAGCGGGGGTTCTCCCTCAACGAGGAGGAGTGCCTGGCCGGTGTGCGGGCGGTGGCGGCGCCGGTGCGCGACGGGTCGGGCCGGGTGTTCGCGGCGGTGGCGCTGCAGGGCCCGTCGGTGCGGTTCGGCGCGGACCGCATGCCGGACCTGGCCGAGGCGGTGCTGGCGGCGGCGGGCCGTCTCACGGAGCTGCACCGGCACCTCCCCGGGAGCTAGCGGTACGGCGCCGGTGCGCGGCGGGACGTCCCGGCGTGTCGACGTCCCGGTGTCGCGTAGACCGGGGAACGGCCTCGCCCGCCGACCCGCGCAGTGACCGCCCCCCGGTACCCGCATGCGCAGCCCGAGGTGGGCGGCTTTGTCCTGGGCCTTGCCGGTCGCCGATGATCGGGGCATGGACATCTCGATCCGGGAGGCGCAGCGCGAGTTCGGCGGCGACGTCGCCTTCCTCAACACCGCCACCTACGGGCTGCCGCCGCGCGCGGCGCACGAGGCGGTGCTGGCGGCCGAGCGGGACAGGGCCGCGGGGCTGATGGACCCCGCCGCGCTGGACGGCGCGGTGGCCCGTTCCCGCGCGGCGTTCGCGCGGCTGCTGGGAGTGCCGGCCGCGCGGGTGGCGTGCGGGCCGCAGGCGTCCTACTTCGTGGGCCTGGTGGCGGCGTCGCTGCCCGAGGGCGCGACCGTGCTGGTCGCCGACGGGGACTTCACCTCGCTGCTGTTCCCGTTCGCGGCCCGCCCGGGGCTGGTGGTGCGGCCGGTGCCGCTGGAGCGGATCGCCGAGGCGGTCCGCGGGGACGTGGACGTGGTGGCGGTGTCGGCGGTGCAGTCGTCGGACGGCCGGGTGGCCCCCTGCGGGAGCTGGTCGCGGCGGCGCGGGAGCACGGGGCGCGGATCCTGCTGGACGCGACGCAGGCGGCGGGGTGGCTTCCGCTGCCCGCCGAGCACGTGGACTGGCTGGTGTGCAGCGGCTACAAGTGGCTGATGGGGCCGCGCGGCACCTGTTTCCTCACCGGCACGCCGGAGGCGCTCGCCGGGCTCGCGCCGCTCGCCGCGGGCTGGTACGCGGGCGAGGACGTCTGGGACTCGATCTACGGGCTGCCGCTGCGGCTGGCCGCCGACGCCCGGCGGTTCGACATGTCCCCGGCGTGGCAGTGCTGGGCGGGCCAGGCGCCCGCGCTGGAGCTGCTGGCGGGGGTGGGCGCCGGCGCCGTCCACGACCACGACATCGCCCTGGCCCGCCGCTTCCGCGACGGGCTCGGGCTGCCGCCGGGCGACTCGGCGATCGTGTCGGTCCCGGTGCCGGGCGGCACCGCGGAGGCGCTGCGCCGCGCGGGGGTGATCGCCGCGGTCCGCGCCGGGCGGCTGCGGTGCTCGTTCCACCTGTCCACCACCGAGGACGACGTGGACCGGGCGCTCGCCGCGCTGTCCCCGATCCTGGCCGCGGCGTCCTGACGGCGCCGTCCCGGGTGCCGCCCCGGGGGTGCCGTCCCGGCTGCGGGTCGTAGTTCTTACAAGGTTCGAACAAGGAGCCCTGACCGGCCCTCCAGCGCCCTCGCGGGGGCGCGCGGCGGCCTACGGTCGTCGCATGGACGTGCTGCTCACCGGATCGGCCGGGTTCATCGGCTCGCACATCGCCGCCGCGCTGGCGGCCGCCGGGCACCGGGTCCGCGGGCTGGACACCCGGCCGGACGGGCTGGACGGCGGGCCCGCCGACGTCCTGGACGCCGCGGAGGTCGCGCGGCGGCTGGAGGGCGCGGACGCGGTGTGCCATCAGGCCGCGGTGGTGGGCCTGGGCGTGGACGTGTCCGACCTGCCCCGGTACGCGGCGGTGAACGTGCAGGGCACCGCGGTGCTGCTGGCGGAGATGGCCCGCGCGGGGGTGGGCGCGCTGGTGCTGGCGTCGTCGATGGTGGTGTACGGGGAGGGCGCCTACACCTGCGCCCGGCACGGCGCGGTCCGCCCGGGGCCGCGGCCGGAGGAGGCGCTGCGGGCGGGGCGGTTCGAGCCGGACTGCCCGCGGTGCGGTGAGCCGCTGCGGCCGGGCGCCGTCGGTGAGGAGGCGGCGGCCGATCCCCGCAACGTCTACGCCGACACCAAGCTCGCGCAGGAGCATCTGGCCGCGTCGTGGGCGCGGATGACCGGCGGGTCGGTGGCGGCGCTGCGCTACCACAACGTGTACGGGCCGCGGATGCCGCGCGACACCCCCTACGCGGGCGTCGCGGCGCTGTTCCGGTCGCGGCTGCTGGCCGGGCTGCCGCCGCTGGTGTTCGAGGACGGGGCGCAGCGCCGCGACTTCGTGCACGTCCGCGACGTCGCGCGCGCCAACGTGCTGGCGCTGGAGCGGCTGGCCGCGCCGGGCGGGCCGGTGGGGCGCGGCGGGTCGCGCGCCTACAACATCGCCAGCGGCGAGCCGCGCGGCATCGGGGACCTGGCGGCGGCGCTGGCGGAGGCGTTCGGCGGCCCGGCGCCGCGCGTCACCGGCGGTTACCGGCTCGGGGACGTGCGGCACATCGTCGCCCGTCCCGGCCGTGCGCGCCGTGAGCTGGGTTTCGAGGCGTCGGTGGTGTTCGCCGACGGCATGGCCGAGTTCGCGCGGCGGCCCGTCACCAGTTCGTAAGGGTCGCCCGCCCGTCACCGAAAGTAGCGTCATGGCTGTGATCGATGTGGTTCTTCCGTGCCTCGACGAGGCCGAGGCGTTGCCGTGGGTGCTGGCGCGGATGCCGGACGGTTTCCGGGCGCTGGTGGTCGACAACGCCTCCACCGACGGATCCGCGCGGGTGGCGGCGGGGCTGGGCGCGCGCGTGGTGCCGGCGGCGACGCGCGGGTTCGGCGCCGCCTGCCACGCCGGGCTGCTGGCGGCCGGCACCGAGGTCGTGTGCGTGATGGACGCCGACGCCTCGCTGGACCCGGCCGAGCTGCCGCGGCTGGTGGAGGCGCTGCGCGGGCTGGAGGCCGCGGGCGGGCCGGCGCTGGTGCTGGGGCGGCGCCGGCCGGTGGGGCGGGGCGCGTGGCCGCCGCACGCCCGGCTCGGCAACGCGGTCCTGGCGCGGTCGCTGAACCGGCGGGCCGGGACGCGGCTGCGCGACCTGGGCCCGATGCGGGCCGCGCGGCGGGCGGACCTGCTGGCGCTGGGCCTGGTGGACCGGCGGTTCGGCTACCCGCTGGAGATGGTGCTGCGCGCGGCCCGGGCGGGCTGGCGGATCGGGGAGGTGGAGGTGGCCTACCGGCCGCGGGTGGGGACGTCGAAGGTGACCGGGACGCTGGGCGGGACGGTCCGCGCCGTCCGCGACATGCGGCGGGTGCTGGCGGAGGTGGCGCGGTGACCGGCGGACCGGCCGCCGACCTGGTGGTGATCGCCAAGGAGCCCGTCGCGGGGCGGGTCAAGACGCGCCTGACCCCGGCCTACACGCCCGGCGAGGCGGCGGTGCTGGCCGAGGCGTGCCTGCGCGACACGCTCGCGGCGGTCGCGGCGGCGGGGGCGGCGCGGCGGACGCTGGTGCTGGAGGGCGCGCCGGGGCGGTGGCTGCCGGAGGGGTTCGCGGTGCTCGCCCAGCGCGGCGGGGGGCTGGACGAGCGGCTCGCGCACGCGTTCGCCGACGCCTACGCGGGGCGGCCGCTGGTGCTGATCGGGATGGACACCCCGCAGGTGACGCCGGCGCTGCTGGGGCGGGCGTGCCGGGGGCTGGCGTGCTGCGGCGCGGTGTTCGGCCCGGCGGCCGACGGCGGGTTCTGGCTGCTGGGGCTGCGCCGCCCGGACGCGGCGCTGCTGCGGGGGGTGCCGATGTCGTGCGCGGGCACGGGTGCGGCGCAGCTGCGGCGGCTGCTGGCGGCGGGCCTGCGGGTGGGGACGCTGCCGGTGCTGGCCGACGTCGACACCGCGGCCGACGCGGCGGCGGTCGCGGCGGCGGCGCCGGAGGGCCGGTTCGCGGCGGCGGTGCGGGCCCTGGGCGCGCGGGCGGTGTCGGCATGAGCGGCGGCATGAGCGGCGGCATGGGCGGCGGCATGGGCGGCGGCATGGGCGGCGGCATGGGCGAGAGCGCATGCGGCGGCGGGTGCGGCGGGGGCGGGGGCCTTCGTGTTCGGTGAGCTGTACGAGGAGGCGCTGCGCGGCGGTGCGCCGGTGGAGGTCGAGCACGCCGACGGGCGCCGCCGTCCGCTGCCGGTGCGGGACTGGCTGCGGCTGCGTCCGGGCGACGGGGGGCTGCTGGCGCGGTGCGCGGGTGCGACGCTGGACGTGGGGTCGGGGCCGGGGCGGCTGACGGTGGCGCTGGCCCGCCGCGGGGCGCCGGTGCTGGGCATCGACGTCGCCCCGTCCGCGGTGGCGCTGACGGTCGCGGCGGGCGCGCCGGCGCTGTGCCGTGATGTGTTCGGGCGGGTGCCGGGCGCGGGCCGGTGGGACACGGTGCTGCTGGCCGACGGCAACATCGGCATCGGCGGTGACCCGGAGGCGCTGCTGCGGCGCGTGCTGGCGCTGCCGGGGCGGGACGGGCGGGTGCTGGCGGAGGTGGACCCGCCGGGCGGCAGGGCGCGCGTGGAGCCGCTGCGGCTGCGGTCGGGCCGTTCGGTCGGGGAGTGGTTCGCCTGGGCGCACGTCCCGGCGGACGCGGCCGCGGGGCTGGCCGCCGCGTGCGCGGCGACCGTGACCGGGTTCTGGGAGGAGGCGGGCCGGTGGTTCGTCGCGTTTCGTCCGTGATCGCGTCGGTGGCCGCGTCGGTGCTCGGGCCGCCGCGCGCCCTGCTGAGGGCGTGGTGGAGGGCGTCGCGGAGGGCGGTGGAGGGAGCGCTGCGCAGGGCGCTGGAGGTGCCGGCGGCGGTGCCGGGGCGGTTCACCAGCCGCCTGCACGACGAGCGGGTGGCGGCGTGGCTGGGCCTGGCGCTGGGCGTGTGCGTCCTGACGGCGTTCGCGACGGGGCTGTTCAGCCATTTCATGCAGCATCCGCCGGGGTGGGCGCGGTGGCCGTCGCGTCCGGTGAACCTGTACCGGGTCACGCAGGGGCTGCACGTGATGTGCGGGCTGGCGGCGGTGCCGCTGCTGCTGGCCAAGCTGTGGACGGTCTACCCGCGGCTGCTGCGGTGGCCGCCGGCGCGGTCGGTGGCCGAGGCCGCGGGGCGGCCGCTGGTGTTGCTGCTGGTGGGCGGGGCGCTGTTCCAGCTGGTCACCGGGGTGCTGAACATCTCCTACTGGTATGCGTTCCCGTTCTTCTTCACCACCGCGCACTACTGGACGGCGTATGTCCTGGTCGGGGCGCTGCTGATCCACGTCGCGAACGAGTGGCACAAGGTGCGCCGGACGGTCCTGACGGGGGCGGTGATGACCGGCCCGGGGGACGCGGCCGGGCGGCGGGGGTTCCTGCTGGGGGTGGCCGCGGCGTCCGGGGTGATCGTGGCGACCACGGTGGGGGAGGCGTTCTCGCCGCTGGCGCGGCTGGCGGTGCTGGCGCCGCGCCGTCCGGGGGTGGGGTCGCAGGGGCTGCCGGTCAACAAGTCCGCGGCCGGCGCCGGGGTGGGCGCCGCGGCGCGCGATCCGGGGTTCCGGCTGACGGTGACCGGGCGCGTGACACGGGAGCTGGCGTGGTCGCTGCCGGAGCTGCGGGCGCTGCCCTCGCACGCGGCGCGGCTGCCGATCGCGTGCGTGGAGGGCTGGAGCGCCGAGGCGGTGTGGGAGGGCGTGCGGCTGCGCGACGTGCTGGAGGCGGCGGGCGCGGACGGCGGCGCGCGGGTGCGGGTGGAGTCGCTGGAGCGCGGCGGGCGGTACCGGACGTCGCTGGTGGACCCGCCGCACTGGCGTGATCCGCTGACGCTGCTGGCGCTGCGGCTGAACGGCGAGCCCCTCGACCTGGACCACGGGTATCCGTGCCGGCTGATCGCGCCGGACCGTCCCGGGGTGATGCAGACCAAGTGGGTGCACCGGCTGGTGGTCCTGTGAAGGGCCGGGCGGTGATGTACGCGGCGGGCCTGGTGCTCATCGGGGTGGGACTGCGCGGCGTGGTGGTGGACGCGGACGTGGGCGTGGCGGGGTGGGCGGTGTGGTTCGCGGGGGCGGTGGTGGCGCACGACGCCGTCCTGGTCCCGGTGGTGCTGGCCGCGGGGGTGGCGACGGGCCGTCTCCCGGCGGCGTGGCGGCGTCCGGTGCGGGCGGCGCTGATCGCCGGGGGGTGCGTGAGCCTGGTGTCGCTGCCGCTGGTGCTGGGGTACGGGCGCCGCGCGGACGTCCCGTCGCAGCTGCCGCTGCCCTACGGCCGCAACCTGGCGGTCGTGCTGGCGGTGATCGCGGTGGCCGCGGTGCTGGCGGGCGCGGTGCGGGCGGGCGCGGCCCGCCGTGCCGGGCGCCGCGTACGGCTCCGCGGGTCCGGGCGGCGGGCGCGGAAGGCGCCGCGGCGCGGTGACGGGGGGACGCGGGGATGACGGTGGCCGATGCGCGGGCGGCGCAGGCCCGGGGCGTGGTGGCGGCGCGGCGGTGGTGGCCGGGGTGGGCCGCGGTGGCGGTGTGGGCCGCGGGGATCGCGGCGGCGTTCGCGGTGGGCTGGCATCTGCGGCGGGCGGGGCTGGCCACCGAGGACGCGCTTCCGCCGCTGCACGCGCGGCCGCGGGGGCGCCCGCTGACGTGGGGGCTGCTCCCTGCGGCGGGGGTGGCGGCGGTCGCGGTGGCGGCGCTGCCGGCGGCGGCGGCGCGGCTCGCGTGGCGGTGGCTGCCGCCGCTGGCATGGGCGGTGTCGGCGGCGTGGGCGGCGGCGCTGGCGGTGAGCGACGGGCCGGGCGCGCTGGCGGGGCCGCTGGAGGCGCCGACGGAGTACCCGGCGGGCCTGGCGCAGGTGCGGCCCGACCCCCTGGAGTGGGTGCGGACGTTCACCGAGCGCCTGGGCGGCTACACCACGCACGTGCGGGGGCATCCGCCGCTGCCGACGCTGGTGCTGTGGCTGCTGGAGGAGGCGGGCCTGGGCGGGACGGGGTGGGCGGCGGCGCTGGTGGTGGCGGCGGGCTCGTCGGCGGCGGCGGCGATCGTCGTGACGCTGCGGTGCGTGGCCGGTGAGGGCGCGGCGCGCGCGGCGGTGCCGTTCGTGGCGCTGGCGCCGACGGCGCTGTGGATCGCGACGTCGATGGACGCGTTGTTCCTCGGGGTGGGCGCGTGGGGGACGGCGCTGGTGGCGCTGGCGTCGCGCCCGTCCCGCCGTCGCCTGCGCGATGCCGGGGACGCTCGCGGTGGCGGGACGGTCCGTGCGGGCCGTGCGGCGGGATCGGCGGGTGGTTCCGGTGTGCGCGGGCGTGGCGGTGCCGGTGTGCGCGGCGCCGGGCCGGGAACGGCGGGCACTACAGGCGCCGCGGCGGCGGTCACGGCGGTGGCCGCCGCCGCGGCGGGCGGGCTGCTGCTGGGGTGCCTGCCCTATCTGAGCTACGGGCTGCTGCCGTTGTCCGCGGTGCCGCTGGCGGTGCTGGTGCTGTGCCGTCCGCGGGCCGCCGTGCTCGTGGCGCTGGCGGCGGGGCTGGTGGTGGTCCCGGCGGTGCTGACGGCGGCGGGTTTCTGGTGGCCGGACGGGGTGCGCGCCACGCTGGAGACCTATCTGGTCAGCCGCGGGTCGGCGCGGCGGTCCTACTCCTACTTCGTGTTCGCGGATCTGGCGGTGCTGGGGCTGCTGGCCGGTCCCGCCGTCGCCTTTGCGATGCCGGGGACGCTCGCGGTGGCGGGACGGTCCGTGCGGGCGGCTGCGCGGGCGGCTGCGGGGCGGGGGCGGCGGGTGGTTCCGGCGGGGGCGGGCGTGGCGGTGCCGGTGTGCGCGGCGCTGGCGGGAATCCTCGCGCTGGACGTGTCGGGGGTGGTCAAGGGCGAGGTGGAGCGGATCTGGCTGCCGTTCGCGGCGTGGCTTCCGGCGGCGGTGCCGCTGGGATGGCCGGGAGGGCGGGCGGGGCGGTGGTGGCTGGCCGCGCAGGCGGTGACGGCGCTGGCCGTCCAGGCGCTGGTGCTGTCGGAGTGGTGAGGCGGGCCCAGAAAAAAACCTCGAAGAAATCCGGGGCGGATGTCGATCCGGGCGGCGGCCGTGCGACGCGTTAGTGAGGGCCGATGAGAGGCCGATGTCACCTGCCGCATGGAAGGGCCGCCGTCATGAGCACGAACCACAGCGTCACCGCCGACACCACCGCCGACACCGCCACCGCCGCCCGGCTCAGCACGCGCCGCAAGGTGCTGTGGGGCGCGCAGATCCTGCTGGGGGTGTTCTTGTTCTTCGTGTCGGCGATGCCCAAGCTCGCCGGGCAGTCCGACGCGGTGGAGAGCTTCGCCAGGATCGGCTGGGGGCAGTGGTTCCGGTACGTGACGGGGGTCGTGGAGGCGGCCGGGGCGGTGGGGCTGGTGGTGCCGCGGCTGGCGGGGGTCGCCGCGACGGGGCTGATCGGGGTGATGGCCGGCGCGGTGCTGGCGCAGCTGCTGGCGCTGGACCCGCCGCTGGCGGTGGTGCCGGCGGTGCTGGCGCTGGTGTTCGCCGCGATCGCCTGGGACCGCCGTCCCGAGACGCGCGGGCTGCTGCGCGCGCTGCGCCGCTGACCGGCGCCGGCACGGCCGGGCGCCCGGGCCCTCGACGGGGTTCCGGGCGCCCGGCCGTGTTCAGCCGCCCGCGCCCGCGCGTTCCTGCCCGGCGAGCCGGGCGGCGTAGCGGTCGTGGTGGGCCTGCCAGTCCGCAGTGGTCCAGTTCGGCCAGTCGACGCGGGCGCCTTCGAGCGCCTCGCGCAGGTAGGACAGGTGGACGTGCCATCCGGCGAGGGTCTGCGGGAGGAACCGGCGCGGCATCTGCACCTCGCTGGTGAACACCAGCCGGGTGCCGCCGGCGTCCGGGGTCAGCTCCCAGCGGAGCCGGCCGTGGATGTCGGAGTCCAGTTCCAGCAGCCGCGGCGGGTCGAACACGGTGACGGTGCCGCGGGCGACCGCGGTCTCGCCGCCGGGGCCGGTGTTGAGCCAGCGCAGCTCGAACCGGCCGCCGGCGGCCGGTTCGAGGTCGGCGTCGGCGAGCCACGCCGACAGCTCGGCGGGGTCGGTGAGGGCGCGCCAGACCCGGGCGGGCGGGTGGCGCAGGCCGCGCTCGAAGCGCATCAGCGCCCGCCCGTCCTGGTAGGTGGCCGTGCCGTCGTCGGTGCCCATGGCCGTCGCCTGCCTTCCGGTGGGTCGTGTCGGTGCCCGGCCACCGGCGGGGCGGCCGCACCCCGTCAACATAACCCCCTCCGTATATAACTGGCAAGAAATGTAGCGGGGCGGTCTCAGGGCGGGGGCCAGGTGATGAGGGTGTGCGCCCAGGTCAGGCCGGCGCCGAACCCGGCGAGCAGGACCAGCTCGCCGGGCCGGATGCCGCGGGTGCGCACGGCGGTGTCGAGGGCGTAGGGGAGGCTGGCGGCGCCGATGTTGCCCACGTCGCGTCCGGCGATGGCCAGCTGCGCCGGTTCCAGGCCGGCCTCGGCGGCCAGCGAGGCGACCAGCCGCGGGTTGGGCTGGTGGGGGACCACCAGCGCCAGGTCGGCGGGTTTGATCCCGGCGGCGTCGGAGGCGTCGGCGACCAGCCGGGGGAAGATGCGGGCGATGAAGTCGCGGACGGCCCGCGCGTCCATGTGGATGGTGTGGCCGAGCGCCGACAGCGTGCCGGGGCCTGCGGGCGCGCGGCTGCCGCCGGCGGGGATGAGGACGTCGCCGGCGCGCGTGCCGTCCGAGCCGAGCGTGACCGGGCCGATCCCGTAGGGTCCCGTGACGGGCCCGACGACCGCCGCGGCGGCGCCGTCGCCGAACAGGGCGGCGGTCGCGCGGTCGCCGGGGTCCAGGAACCTGGAGTACACCTCGACGCCGATGACCAGCGCGTAGGGGGCGGCGCCGCGCTGGGTGGCCAGCCAGCCCACCGCGGCCTGCAGCCCGAACAGGAACCCGGTGCAGGCGGCGGCGACGTCGAACGCGGCGGCGCCGGCGGCGCCCAGCAGCGCCTGGACGCGGCAGGCGGTGGCGGGGCCGAGCTCGTCGGGCGTGGAGGTGCCGAGCACGATGAGGCCGAGGTCGGCGGGGGTGAGCCCGGCCCGCTCCAGCGCGCGCCGGCCGGCGGCCGCGGCGAGGTCGGAGGCGGCCTCCTCCTCGGCGGCGACGTGCCGGCCGCGGATGCCGGTGCGGTCCTCGATCCAGCCGGGGTCCAGGCCCATCGAGCGGGCGAGGTCGCTGCTCGGCACGCGCCGGGACGGCAGGTAGGAGCCGGTGCCCGTGATCGCCCAGCCGGTCCGCGGGTGCGGGGCCCGGTGCGGCGCCGTGCGGCGCGCCGTGGTCCGCGCCGTCCGCCGCCGGTCCGCCGGTCGCCAGGTCATGGGTCGCTCCCTCCGCCGGCGCGGGGGCCGGTGGTCGTGGTCCGCGCCGCTCGGCCGCTGCTCGCGCGGCCGGTGGTTGCCGGACCGATCCCTTGAATGAATAATCCCATTTCGATGTTTTTGTTCTATAACTGCGTGTTCAACGGCCTTCTGCCGAAAAGAAAAGAGAGCCTTCCGTCCAGGTAAGGAGTCCCGGCGTGTTCTTATCGTTCCGTCCGGCCGAGGAGCTCAAGCCCGACGACGTCTGTGCCTTCCTGTTCGCGGGCACCGGCTCGGCGGGGGTGCCCGACCTGGCGTCGGCGTCGCGGTGGGGTCCGGCGGCCGCGCGCGCCGTCGCCGACGTCCTGGACGCGGTGCAGGAGGGCCTGCCTGCCCGCTGGCCGTCGCTGCGCGCGGTGCTGCTGGACGATCCGGGCGGGTACCGCGAGGCGGCCCGTGTCCCCGGCGTCGCGCAGCTGTGCGGGTACGCGGCGTCGGTCGCGGTCGACCGGGCGCTGCGGGCGTCGGGGGTCCATCCGGCCCACGCGGTCGGGCAGAGTTTCGGGGAGATCGCCGCGCTGGTGTGCGCGGGCGCGTTCACGGTCGCCGACGGCGCGCGGATGGCGGCCGGGCTGGTGGGGGTGCTGGCGCGCCGCGGCGCGGGCGGCGGGATGGGGATGCTGGAGGCCGGTGAGGACGGCGCGCGCGCGTGCATCGCGGCGGCCGGTGCGCCCGAGGTGGTGGTGGCGTGCCTGAACGCGCCGTCGGCGACGGTGGTCAGCGGGCCGTCGGGGCCGCTGGAGGCGGTGCTGGCCGAGGCCGGGCGCCGGGGGGTGCGGGCCGCGCGGCTCGCGGTGCCCTACCTGTCGCACCATCCGGCGATGGCCGGCGCCGACCAGGAGTGGTACGAGATGATCCGCGGGTTCCCCCGGCGGGCGCTGGAGGTGCGGGTGCACTCGCCGGTGCGCGGCGGCGCCTACGCCGACGGCGACGACCTGCACCGGGCGCTGGCCGACTGCATCGTCAAGCCGGTGCGGCTGCCGCAGGCGCTGCGGGCCGTCCGCGCGGCGGGCGTGACGGTGTTCACCGAGGCCGGGCCGGGCACCGCGCTGTGCGAGTGCGCGCGGCTGTCGGTGCCCGGCGCGCGGACGCTGGCGCCGCTGCGGTCCCGTCCGCGGCGGGAGGCACCGGGGGACGCGCCGGGGGACGCGCGGGGAGATGCGCCGCAGGGCGCGGGGGACGCGCCGGTGCCCGGGAAGTCCGCGGCGGGCATCGCCCCGGACACCGCTGGTGAACAGGAGGACCATGATGGCCACTGACCCCGCCGGTGACAGCGGGCGCGACGGCGGGCGCGACGGCGGCGGAGGGGATCGCGGGCGGGACGAGCCCGCCGCCCCGGCCCCGCCCCCGGCTCCGGTCCGGAGACCGGTTCCGGAGCCGGTCCGGCGGGCGGCCCCGGGGTGGTGGTGGAGGAGGGGCTGCTGGATTTCGTGCGCGGTCCCGGCCTGGACGGCCGTGCGCGGGCGTGGCTGGCCGAGGCCGTCCCGCAGGACTGCTTCGGCTATCCCGGCGGGCTGACCGCGCGGGAGCGGCAGGCGCTCACCTACGCGCGGCTGCGGCGGGCGGGGCGGGCGGCGCCGCCCGCGGCGGTGCTGCTGGAGGATCCGGCGGCGCTGTGCGGGCTGCTGGAGCGCGCGGCGGTCGCCGATCCGGCGCTGTTCCACCTCATGCTGCTGCACTACACGCTGGCGCTGGGGCCGATCGTGCGGTTCGGGGCGGGGCAGGAGGGCCCGCGGGCCGAGCGCGCGGCGCTGGAGTCGATGGAGTCGTTCGGGACGCTGCTGATGACCGAGGCGGGGCGCAGCAACAGTCATCTGTCGCCGCGGACCGTGGCGCGCCACGATCCCGTAGGCGGCGGGTTCGTGCTGGTCACCCCCGACGCGGCGGCCGCCAAGTTCCCCACCAGCACCGCGCATCCGGATGTCCCCAAGACGGCCGCGGTGTACGCGACGCTGGTGCACGGCGGCGCGGAGCGGGGGGTGTTCGTGTTCGTGGTGCCGCTGCGCGACGCGGGCGGGGACGTCCCGGAGGGGGTGCGGGTGGTCGCGGCGCCGGAGACCTCGGGCCTGCCGGTCGACTACGCGGCGGTGATGCTGGACGGCGTGCGGGTGCCCTACGAGTCGTGGCTGCGCGACGGCGCCCGCATCGACGCCGGGGGGTTGTTCCACGATCCGGCGGGGTCGGCGGCGGCGCGGCTGACGCGGTCGATGGGGATCGCGCCGCCGGTGTGGCGGGCGGTGGTGTCGGCGTCGGCGGCGGTGTGCCGGGCGTCGGCGGGGGTGCTGCTGGCGCATTCGGCGGGCCGCGGCACGCTGGGGCGGCTGGCGCCGCACCGTCCGCTGACCGACTACCGCAACCAGCGGGAGGCGGTGCTGGGGGCGCTGGCGTCGGCGTACGCGCTGACGGCCGTCGCCGCGCACGTCAAGGCGCGGCAGGGCCCGCCGGGCGCGGGACGGGGGCCGGGCGCCCCGGATCCGGGCGGGCCGGGCGGGGCGGGGGCGTGGGCGCCGTGGTCGGCGGTCGACCGGGACCTGGCGCTGCTGAAGGCGGCGGCGACCGCGCAGGCGCAGGAGACGGTGTCGCTGTGCCGGGCGCACAGCGGCGCGCCGGGGTTCGCGGCGGTGGAGCGGCTGAACGCCTACCGGGGCCTGACGCACGCCTACACCAGCGCCGGCGGGGACAACCAGCTGATCCTGTTCGACACGGCGCGGGCGATGGCGGGCCTGGACGGCTACGTCCCGCCGGACGCGGCGGCGGTCCCCCCGGACGGCGGGGACCTGGCGTCGCCGCGGATGTGGCTGTGGCTGGCGCGCACGGCCGAGCTGCGGATGCGCGACCGGCTCGCGGGCCGGGTGCAGGCGGCGCTGGAGGCGGGCGCGGACGCCTTCACCGCCTGGAACGACAACCTGGTGCTGGCGGAGCGGGCGGCGGCGGCGTGTGCGGACCGGATGACACTGGAGATCCTGGCGGCGGCGGCGGAGCCGGGCCCGGCGGTGCTGCGCCGGCTGCTGGGGCTGCACGCGCTGAACTGGGTGGACCGCCGCGCGGGGGACCTGCTGAACGAGGGAGTGCTGGCGCCGGGGGTGCTGGAGGAGGTGTGGGCGCTGCGGCGGCGGGCGTGCGACGCGCTGGCGCCGCGCGCGGCGGAGCTGGCGGCGGCGTTCGAGCTGCCCGCGGCGGTCACCGCGCCGCCGGCGTCCTTCACCGGCGCGCCTCCCGGCCCCGCGGATCCCCCCGGCGCCCCCGGCGCCCCCGGGGGCCGGCGGGAGGGCGGGTCACGGGGGCCTGATGCGGGGGAAAAGGCCACGCCACGCCGCGAGTTGGCGGAGGATGCGGGGGAACCCGCGCCGGGTGGCTACCGTTCTCGTTACAGACCGCGCGGGTGACAGGCATCCGCACCGGCCGATACGGAGGTAGACACAGTGGGAGTCAGTCTGAGCAAGGGCGGCAACGTCTCGTTGACGAAGGAGGCTCCCGGACTGACCGCCGTCGTGGTGGGTCTGGGCTGGGACGTGCGGACCACGACCGGGACCGACTTCGACCTCGACGCCAGTGCCCTGCTGTGCTCGGCGGAGAACAAGGTGCTGTCGGACCAGCACTTCGTGTTCTTCAACAACCTCAAGAGCCCCGACGGCTCGGTCGAGCACACCGGGGACAACCTCACCGGTGAGGGCGAGGGCGACGACGAGCAGATCAAGGTGGGCCTGTCGAGCGTCCCGGCCGAGGTATCCAAGATCGTTTTCCCGGTCTCCATCTATGACGCCGACGGCCGCCAGCAGAGCTTCGGGCAGGTCCGCAACGCGTTCATCCGCGTGGTGAACCAGGCCGACGGCAACGAGATCGCGCGCTACGACCTGTCGGAGGACGCCTCCACCGAGACGGCGATGGTGTTCGGCGAGCTGTACCGCAACGGCGCGGAGTGGAAGTTCCGCGCGGTGGGGCAGGGCTACGCCTCGGGTCTGGCGGGCATCGCCTCCGACTTCGGCGTGAACGTCTGACTTCGGCGTGAACGTCTGAGGGCACGCCCGCGGGCGCGGGCGCGGCGTGTGCGCGGGGCGTCCCGGACCGGTGGTCCAGGGCGCCCCGCCGCGTGTGCCGGGGCGATGCGCGCCGGGGCGGGGACGTCCGGCGGGGGCGCCCCCGGGGGCGGGGTCAGGCGGGGACGACGGCCATGGCCTCGATCTCGATGAGCAGGTCGTCGCGGACGAGCCGGGACACCTCGACCAGGGAGGCGGCGGGGGCCAGGCCCTCGGGCAGCATCTGGGCGCGGACGGCGCGGACGACGCCGGCCTGGCGGGCGTCGCGCAGGAAGTAGCCGAGGCGCACGACGTGCTCCCATCCGGCGCCGGCGGCGCTGAGCGCGGCGTGCAGGTTGGCGAACACCTGGCGGGCCTGGGCCTCCAGGTCGCCGGGGCCGACGAGGTTCCCGGCGGCGTCCAGGGCGATCTGGCCGCTGAGGACGATGAGCCGCCCGGGCAGGTCGGCGGTGACGGCGTGGCTGTAGCCGGGGCCGGGCGGGACGGCGGGCGCGTCGATCTCGCGGATGCCGGTGCCGGCGCGCGGGGTGCTGGGTTCGGTCACAAGATCACGCTACCGGGCCGGGCGGGCGGGGACGCCGGCGCCCGTCATGATCCCGGGCTGCGACAATGGGGGCATGAGCGACCGCGGGCCGATCGAGTACTGGCTGACCGACATGGACGGGGTCCTGGTGCACGAGGGGCGGCCCGTCCCGGGCGCGGAGGACTTCGTGCGGGCGCTGTCGGCGTCGGGCAGGCCGTTCCTGGTGCTGACCAACAACTCGATCTACACGCGGCGGGACCTGTCGGCGCGGCTGGCGGCGCTGGGGCTGGTGGTCCCGGCCGCGTCGATCTGGACGTCGGCGCTGGCGACGGCGCGGTTCCTGGCCGACCAGCGGCCGGGGGGCGCGGCGTATGTGATCGGGGAGGCGGGGCTGACGACGGCGCTGCACGAGGCCGACTACGTGCTCACCGACATCGACCCGGACTATGTGGTGCTGGGCGAGACCCGCACCTACAGCTTCTCGCAGATCACGCGGGCGATCCGGCTGGTGGAGGGCGGCGCGCGGTTCGTGGCGACCAACCCCGACCCGGTCGGGCCGTCGCCGGAGGGGTCGCTGCCGGCGTGCGGCGCGGTCGCCGCGATGATCACGCGGGCGACGGGGGTGGAGCCGTACTTCGTCGGCAAGCCGAACCCGCTGATGATGCGGACGGCGCTGAACGTGGTGGGCGGGCACAGCGAGCGCACCGCGATGGTCGGCGACCGGATGGACACCGACATCGTCGCGGGCGTGGAGGCGGGGCTGGAGACGTTCCTGGTGCTGACCGGGGTGACGCGCGAGGAGGAGATCGGGCGGTTCCCGTTCCGCCCGTCGCGGGTGGTCCCCTCGATCGCCGACCTGATCGGCCTGGTGGGCGCCTGACCGCTACGGGGGCACCGGGCGATTCGGGGATGTTTGGGGGGTCGCCGGTCGGCTACGAACCCGGCAGTTCATCCAATCGCACCGGCGGCGCATCGGGGGCCGGAGGGCGTGGCGGGGCGGCGCGGGGCGCCGGCGGGCGGCCGCGCCGTGCCCCGCTGCGCGGTTGCGGTGCCCGAGGCCGATCCGGAGCGCCGTGCACGAGCCCGACGATCCCTGCGCCGCGCCGCGTCCGCCGTGGCGCGGTTCGTGGCGCGCCCGGTGCCGGCTCTGGCTCGTCCTGTGGCTGGCCCTGCGGGGTGGTCCGCGCCGCGGCCGCGGCCGGGCGTCGGGGGCGCTGGTCGCGGCCGTGGTCTCGCTGGGGGCGGGCGGGGTCGCGGCGACGCTGATGGCGGAGGGGTCTGGCCGGGACGGCGGCGGCCAGGGCGGGACGCAGGGCGGGCGGCCGGCGGCGGCGCTGGCGGCGCCCGGCCGGGCGGGTCCCCGGGCCGCCGGAGGGCCGCTGGTGAACGGGCGGCGGCAGCCGGCGCGGATCCCGGTCCCGGAGTGGGCGGGCGGGCGGTACGAGCGCGTGCCGGGGACGGCGGCGGCCGCCGGCGGGGCGGGCGGTGTCCTCGTCCGGTACGCGGTGGAGGTGGAGCGGGGGCTGCCGGTGCCGGGCGCGGGGTTCGCCGCGGAGGTGCACCGGGTGCTGAACGATCCGCGCGGCTGGGGGCGCGGGGGTTCGCTGCGGTTCGTGCGGGTGGGCGGGGGGCCGGTGCGGTTCCGGGTGTCGCTGTCGAGCCCGGCGCTGACCGACCGGATGTGCGCGCCGCTGGTGACGGGCGGGGGGCTGTCGTGCCGCAGCGGCGACCGCTCGGTGATCAACGCGCGCCGGTACGGGGAGGGCGCCGTCACCTATGGCGGGGATCTGGCGTCCTACCGGGAGTATGTGATCAACCATGAGGTGGGGCACGTGCTGGGGCACGGGCACGAGCGGTGCCCGGGGGCGGGGCGGGCGGCGCCGGTGATGGTGCAGCAGACCAAGTCGCTGGAGGGGTGCCGTCCGAATCCGTGGCCGTTCCCGGGCCGCTGAGCGGCGGGCCGCCGGGGTGCCGGCGAGCCGGGGAGACGTCCGCGTCGCGGATGCGCGTGCGGCGGAAGCGCCCGTGGAGGGCGGTCGCGCGCGCCGCCTCGCGGCCATGGCCGTCCGGACGGTCCCGGGGCGGGCCGGGAGGCTGACCCTGCGGGCGGCGGGGGGCTGTCGAGGTGGGTGATGAGGGCGGGTCCGCCCGGCGCCGCTCGTGCCGCTGCCGAGGGCGGGTGCCGGACGTCCAGGCCAGCTCGGAGGGTGACCGGCGACACGGCGGTGATGCGGTCGGACGAGCGTGTGCGATCGGCCGGTGACGGCGCCCTGCGGGGACGCGGGCCGGGAGGCGCCGTTGGTGATGGCCAATGCCTGAGGCTCGGCGGGCGTTATCCGATGACGGTGCGGGCCGTTCCGGGTGTCGGCCGCGCTCTACGCTGGGGCCGGGCTCGTGGGACGCCGGACGCCGGAGTGCGGGCGGCGGACGGTGAGGCTCCGTCGAGGTTCCTGGAGGGGCGACGGTGCGGATGATCAGGCGTGGTGGCTCGGGTGAGCTGGAGGTCCGCCGGTCGCGGTTCGTGTGCACGCTCGCGCGGGTGGGCGGTGAGGCGGAGGCGGTGGAGTTCCTGGGTGCGCATCGGCGGGCGCACCGGGACGCGTCGCACAACTGCACCGCGTATGTGGTGGGTGAGCGCGGCGAGATCGCCAAGAGCAGTGATGACGGGGAGCCTGCGGGGACGGCGGGGATCCCGATGCTGGAGGTGCTGCTGCGGCGCGGGGTGACGGGGACGGCGGCGGTGGTGACGCGCCATTTCGGTGGTGTGAAGCTGGGCGCGGGCGGGCTGGTGCGCGCGTACGGGCAGGTGGTGGCCGAGACGCTCGACGCGGTGGGGCTGGTGGAGCTGCGGCCGGTGGTGCGGGTGACGGTGGGGGTGGAGCACGCGCTGGCGGGACGTTTCCTGGGGGACCTGCACGGGCGGGGCCCGGCGCCGGTGGACGTGCGGTACGGGGCGGGGGTGGAGGCCGACGTGGTGGTGCCGGTGGGGGAGGCGGAGGCGTTCGAGGCGTGGGCGGCGGGGGTCACCGCGGGCCGGGCGCGGGTCAGCCGCGGCGCCCGGGGTTTCGTCGAGGTGCCGGTCCCCTGACCGGGGCCGTCCCCGCCTCCGCCTGGTTGCCCTGTGGCGCCGGTTCAGGTCAGGTGGCCCGTCCCGCCCGATGACGGTCGGCTCTGGCCGGGGATGTGTCCCAGGGGGTGCTCCCGGTCACGCCGCCGGTCGCGCTGCCGGTCGGTGTCGGGGCCGGTGTCAGGGCCGGGGGGGCGGGCGGGGGGTGTGGCGGCGCGGAGGCGGCGGAGCATGCGGGCGTCGGTGAAGCCGACGGCGTGGGCGGCGGCCTGCGCGGTGGCGCCCTGGCCGATGAGGTGCTCGGCGCGTTCCAGGCGCAGTTCCTGCTGGTAGCGCAGGGGGGTGAGGCCGGTGGCGGCGGTGAAGCGGCGGGTGAGGGTGCGTTCGCTGACGCCGGTGGCGGCGGCGAGGCCGGCCAGGGGCAGGGGGCGGGCGTAGCCGGTGTCGATGAGGTTCTGGGCGCGGTGGACGGCGTCGCTGAGGTGGGCGCGGTGGCGGAGCATGGCGCTGGCCTGGGGTTCGTCGCCGTTGCGGCGGGCGTAGACGACCATGGCGCGGGCGATGCGGGCGGCGGTGCCGGGGCCGTGGCGGGTGGCGGTCAGGTGCAGGGCGAGGTCGATGCCGCTGGCGATGCCGGCGGAGGTGATGACGCGGTCGTCGGTGACGTAGAGGACGTCGCGGACGACGGTGGCGCGGCGGTGGCGGCGGGCGAGGGCGTCCTGGAGGCGGTGGTGGGTGGTGCAGCGGCGGCCGTCGAGCAGCCCGGCGTGGCCGAGGGCGAACGCGCCGGCGCAGACGCTGGCGACCAGGCCGCCGGTGGCGTGGTGGCGGGCGATGCGGGCGGCGGTGCCGGCGTTGACGGGGGCGGTGCGGGGGCCGGCGGGGTCGCAGTGCCAGCCGGGGACCAGGACGATGTCGGCGGGGGTGAGGGCGGGCCAGGTGGTGGCGGCGCGCAGGGTCAGGCCCTGGGCGGTGGGGACGTCCTCCTGCTCGGCGATGTAGGCGAGGCGGTAGGGGTGGCCGGCCTCGGCGGCGGTGGAGAACACCTGGGCGGGTCCGGCGAGGTCGAGCAGGTGCACGCCGGGGACGAGCAGGAAGACGATCTGGTTCACGATCCGGTCAGCCTACCCGGTGAGGGAGGCGAGGGTGGCGATGGTGGCGAAGCGCCCGGCGAGGGCGTATTCGGTGCGGGCGATGACCTGGTCGGCGGGCAGGGTGGCGGGGTCGGCGAGGGTGTCGGCCAGGGACCGGCCGGCGGGGGCGTCGCGGTGGGGGATGGGGAAGGTGGCGGTGGCGTCGGTGACGAAGGTGACGGTGAGGCCGAGGTCGGCGGCCAGGCGGGCGGTGGTCTCGCAGCACTGCTCGGTCTGGATGCCGCAGACGGTCACCTCGCCGATGCCGCGGGCGGTGAGCAGCTGCTGGAGGTTGGTGGTGGTGAAGGCGTTGCGGGAGGTCTTGGTCAGGACGGGCTCGCCGTCGCGGGCCCGCAGGCCCTCCATGAGGCGGACGTGCCCGCCGGCGGGGTCGAAGGGGCCGCCGCTGCCGTGCTCGGCGTGCAGGACCCACACGACCAGGTCGCCGGCGTCGCGGGCGGCGTCGGCGAGGCGTGCGGTGCGGGCGGCGATGTCGGGGGCGGAGACGGCCGGCCACAGGGGCAGGCGGCGGAAGGACTCCTGGACGTCGATGACGAGTAGCGCTCGGCTCATGGCGTCGATGATGGCGGGCCGGGCGGGTGCGCGGGAGGGCTCATCGCGGCGCGGAGCGGAACGATCCGGTCAGCCGACGCGCGGGGCGGGCGGGGCCGGGCGCCGCCGTGGCCGCCCCGCCCATAAAGGATCTTGGTTTGGGACGGGAGGGCGGCCCGCGTTCGGGCATGTCCGGAAATGACGGGCTTGTTTGGGTGAGGGGGGTGGCCATGGACGGTGCCGCGGTGGGCGCGGGCGCCGCCGTCTCCGGGGTGTCCCTGGGGGTGGAGGAGGAGTTCCTGCTGGTCGACGGGGTGTCGGGGGAGTGCGTCCCGGCGGCCGAGGCCGTGCTGGCGCGGGCGGGCGGGCACCGGTGGGAGGGGTCGGGCGGGTCGTTCCAGGACGAGCTGCTGGCCTCCCAGGTGGAGGCGGCGACGGGGGTGTGCGGGGACCTGGCGGGGCTGCGGGCGCAGGTGCGGTTCGCGCGGGCGCGGCTGGCGGAGGCGGCGCGCGCGTGCGGGCTGCGGCTGGTGTCCTCGGGCACGCCGGTGATGGACGGCGCCGCGCCGCCGCCGGCGCGGGGCGGGCGGTTCACGCGGATCGCGGCGCTGTACCGGGGGCTGATCGAGGACTACCAGGCGTGCGGCTGCCACGTGCACGTCGGGGTCGCCGACCGGGAGACGGCGGTGGCGGTGGTGAACCACCTGCGGCCGTGGCTGGGGGTCCTGCTGGCGCTGTCGGCCAACTCCCCCTTCGACCACGGCCGCGACTCCGGCTATGCCAGCCGGCGGCTGGTGGAGGTGTCGCGGTTCCCGGGCGCGGGGACGCCGCCGTGGGCGGCGTCGGCGGCCGAGTACGACCGGCGGGTGGCGATGCTGGTGGAGTCGGGGGTGCTGGTGGACGCCTCGATGACGTTCTGGCTGGCGCGGCCGTCGCCGCGGTGGCCGACGGTGGAGGTGCGGGCGGCCGACGCGGCGGCGACCGCGGACGAGGCGGTGCTGCAGGCGGCGCTGGTGCGGGCGCTGGTGCGGGTGGCGCTGGCGGATCTGGCGGCGGGCCGGGAGGCGCCGCCGGTGGACGCGCAGCTGTGCGCGGCCGGGCTGTGGAGCGCGGCCCGGTACGGGATGGACGGCGCGCTGGTGGACCCCTCCGCCGGGCGCGCGGTGCCGGCGTGGCGGCTGCTGGAGGGCCTGCTCGCCCGGCTGGCGCCGGCGCTGGAGGAGACCGGGGACCTGGCGGAGGTGTCGGCGCTGGTGGAGGGGGTCCGGCTGGCGGGGACCGGGGCGCGGCGGCAGCGCCGCGCGGCGCGGCGGGGCAGGCGTTCGCTGGTGGAGGCGCTGGCCCGGCAGACCGAGTCGGGGACGCTCCCGGTCCCCGCGCCCCCGGCGCCGCCGGGGGCCGGGTTCGCGGCCCCCGCGGCCGGTCCGGCCGGGCACGGGCTGTGGGACGGGCTGCGCGACGGGGTGTGGGGCGCGCGCGAGCGGGTATCGCGGCCGGATGCCCGCCTGAGCACGGAGGAGACATGATCGTTGAGCGTGGTAGCGGGCCGGTGCCGCCGGAGGCGCGGGCCGGTGCGCGGACGGGGCCCGGTGCGCGGGCGGAGGCCGGGCGGCCGGGACCGGCACGCCGGGGACCGGCGGGGCCGGTGTGGCAGGAGCCGGTGCTGCCGCGGCCGCGGGGCCCGCTGTCGCGGGCCGTGGTGGAGGCGCTGCGCGCGGGGCCGCCCGCGGGGGAGCCGGTGCCGGTGCCGGCGGGGGCGGTGGCCTCCGCCGATCCGTACGGGGAGGATCTGCAGCTGGCGCTGCACACGTGTTTCGAGCTGCACTACCGGGGGTTCGCGGGGGTGGATCCGGACTGGGAGTGGGATCCGGGGCTGCTGGCCCTGCGCGGCGCGATGGAGGCGGCGTTCCTGGCCGCGCTGCGCGCCGACACCGGCACAGGTGCGGTCACCGGGGCGGGCGGGGCCGATGTGGCGGGCGTGCTGGAGGAGCTGCTGGTCGAGCCGGTGGGCGCCGCCGGTGTCACCCATCATCTGCGCGACGCGGGCCGCTGGTGGCAGCTGCGCGAGCACGCGGCGCTGCGTTCGGTGTACCACCTGAAGGAGGCCGACCCGCACGCATGGGTGATCCCCCGGCTGCGTGGGGCGGCGAAGGCGGCGCTGGTGGCGGTGGAGTACGACGAGTTCGGCGGCGGGCGCCCGCAGATGCTGCACTCGGCGCTGTTCGCGGGGCTGCTGGAGGATCTGGGCGTGGACGCCTCCTACGGCGCGCATGTGGACGCGGCGCCGGCGGTGATGCTGGCGACGGTGAACATGATGTCGCTGTTCGGGCTGCGGCGGTCGCTGCGGGGCGCGCTGGTGGGGCATTTCGCGGCGGCGGAGATCACCACGGCCCCGGCGGCGCGGCGGATGGCGCAGGCGCTGGAGCGGGCGGGGGCGGGGCCGCGGGCGGTGCTGTTCTACACCGAGCACATCGAGGCCGACGCCGTCCACGAGCAGGTGCTGCGCCGGGACGTGATCGGGGGGCTGCTGGCCGGGGAGCCGGGCCTGGCGGGGGACGTGGTGCTGGGGGTGCGGGCGACCGTGCTGCTGGAGGACCGGCTGGAGGCGCACGTGCTGGGCTGCTGGGGCGCGGACCCGGCGCGGTCGGCGCTGCGGCGCCCCCTGGAGGACGGCCCCGCGGGCGGTCCCGGCGGTGATTCTCACGACGGCCCCGCGGGCGGTCCCGGCGGTGATTCTCACGACGGCCCCGCGGGCGGCCTCGCGGGCGCCCCGGCGGGGGTCCCGGTGCGGGCGGCACATACCGCCTGATCTGTGTTTCTAATGTCGTAATAGCGGTACATGTGCGACATGTTTCTTGTGAGGCCACCCGGGGTGTACCGGCCGCAATCAGACACCGCGATGCTCGTACGGGAGCTACGGCGCTCGGCGGTCGCACCCGGGGCGCGGGTACTGGAGCTGGGGACCGGGACGGGCGCGGTGGCGGTGGCCGCCGCGCGGGGCGGGGCCCGGCAGGTCGTGGCGGTCGATGTGGCGGCCGGGTCGGTGCTGGCGGCACGGCTGAACACCCGGGTGCGGGGGCTGCCGGTCCAGGTGCGGCGCGGTGACCTGTTCGATCCGGTGGCGGGCGAGCGCTTCGATGTGATCGTCGCCAACCCCCCGTACGTGGTGGGCGACGCCGACCCGGCGCGCCTGCGGGGCCGCGCGCGGGCGTGGGAGGCCGGGCGGGACGGCCGGTGGCTGCTGGACCGGATCTGCGCCGCGGCGCCGGAGCACCTGACGCGGCGCGGGACGCTGCTGCTGATGCAGTCGTCGCTGTGCGGGGTGGAGCGGACGCTGGAGGCGCTGGAGGGGGCGGGGCTGCGGGTGTCGGTGGCCGCGCGTGCCCGCGAGCCGTTCGGGCCGGTGATGCTGGCCCGGGCGGCGGCGCTGGAGGCGCGGGGGCTGCTGCGCCCGGGCCAGCGGCACGAGGACCTGGTGGTGGTCCGCGCGGACGTCCCCGCGGACGCGGCCGATGGCCGGGAGCCTCCCGGCCCCGCCCGGAGCGCCGCGTGAGCCGGCCGCCGGACGGCCCGCGCCGCGGCGGCCTTGACCGTCCTGACCGTCCTGACCGTCCTGGCGGCGGGGTGGCGTCCGCGGCGTGCCCGGACCCCGAAGGCAGGGCGCACGCCGCTGGTGGCGCGTGCCCCCCGGCAGAGGGCGCGCGGGGCCGGGAGCGGCGCCGGGTGCGGGTGGTGCAGGGCGGGCCGGTCCTGGTGGAGGGGCCGGTGGAGATCGTCCTGGAGGACGGGAGCACGGCGGTGTCGGACCGTTTCATGGTGGCCCTGTGCGCGTGCCGGCGCAGCCGCTCCTACCCGTTCTGCGATACCAGTCACCGTCGGCGGGCGCGGCCCGCCGACGGCACGGCCGCGGAGGGCGCCCAGGAAGGCCGCCCGTCCTAGCCCTGCGGCGGCGCGGCGGGGCCACTCAGCGGTGGACGGACGCCCGGCGGGGCCCCTGACCGGCCCGCCCGGACGCCGGCGGTGGCCGCCGGCGGTGGCCGCCGGCGGTGAATGCCTGCGGACGGGCGCCGGGGACGGTCCGGGTCAGCCGCCGAGGCTGTCGAGGGCGACGTCGAGGCGCTGGGCGAGGGTTTCGATCTGCTCCTCGTTGGCGCCGGTGTCCAGTTCGGCGATGACGGCGTCGCGGGTGGTGATGACCAGCATGTCCTCGGGGTCACCGGATCCGCCGTGCCCGCTGCCGGGGACGACGGCGGCCTCCCCGGCGACGATGACGAGTGTGGCGTCGCGGTCGGCGGAGGCCAGCAGGGCGTGCAGGTGCGCGGGTGTGATCGTCGGCATGGGCGGCCTCCTGGTGCGTGGTTGCGCGTGGCGGTCGTGCGTGGCGGTGCGGGTCTGCTGCGGTCGTGCCGGGCTCGGGTGGTGGACGGGTCGGTGTGGTCAGGGTTCGCGGCCGATGCCGGTGGTGAACTCGCGGGAGCGGGCGCGGCCGCTGGTGTCGGGGGACAGCGGCGGGGTGTCGCGGCCGGCTCCGGTGCGCAGGCCGTCCAGGAACTCCCGGATCGCCTCGCGGGAGGTGTGCCGGGGCGTCCAGCCGAGTTCGTCGCGGGCGCGGGAGGCGTCCATGAGGGGCACCCGCAGGGCCAGCTCGAACAGGCCGGGGGAGGCGGGGACCAGGTGCAGGGCCCAGGCGGCGGCGAGGGCGGCGCGGAGGCCGCGGGCGGGCAGGCGGACGGTCCGGGCGTCCAGGAGCCCGGCGAGCTCGGCGGCGTCCAGGACGGGGTCGGCGGCGATGTTGAACGCGCCGCGGGCGTCGCCGAGCGCGGCGAGCGCGAAGGCGCGGCCGGCGTCCTCGGAGTGCAGGGCCTGCAGGCGCAGGCCGGGCACGTCGGGGACGATGGGGATCAGCCCGGGGCGGGCCAGGCCGCCGGGCAGCAGCGGCCCGGCGAACAGGCGCCGCTGCTGGGCGGCGGTCTGGCGCTCGAAGATGAACGCGGGGCGGATCCGCACGACGCGGCGGCCGGGGTGGCGGGCCTCGTGGGCGTCCAGGAGCCGTTCGACGTAGGCCTTCTCGCGGCTGTAGGCGGCGCCGGGCCAGCCGTGGGTGGGCCAGGACTCGTCGACGGCGCGGTCCTTGGGGCCGGGGGAGTAGGCGCCGACCGAGGAGGAGTACACCAGGGCGGGGACGTCGGCCTCGGCGGCGGCGGCGAACACGCGGGCGCTGCCGACGGCGTTGGCGTCCCAGGTGACGGCGGGGCGGTGGGTGGGCTGGAACAGCCAGGCCAGGTGCACCACGGCGTCGGCGCCGCGCATCAGCGGGACCAGGTCGGTGTCGGTGACATCGGCCTGCACCCAGGTGGTCTTGGGGGCTGCGCGGCGGGGCTTGCGCCGGGCCAGCCCGGTGATCTCGGTGACGCGCGGGTCGGCGGCGAGCGCGCGCAGGGTGCTGGTGCCGATGTTGCCGGTGGCGCCGATGACGACGACCCGCATGGTGGGCTCCCCCTTCTCCTCCGCCCGCCGATCTGGTGGGCGGGCCCGCCCCATTCCCGCTCGGCGTCGTTCTATGCGCCGGTGACCGGCTGACCGGCGCGGACGGTGCGGGGGACGGCGCGCGGGACGGCGATCCGGGCCCGCGCCGGGCGCCTCGGGGACGGTCCGGCGGGTCTCTGCGAAGCCCGGCGGTCCCTGCGAAGCCCGGCGGTTCCGGGTCAGGCGGGGTCGGGCGGGCCGGGGCGGCAGTGCCGGCAGGGCCGGTACCCGGCGGCGCGCGCGGCGGCCAGGTCGCGGAACCCGCGCCGGTGGGCGGGGCTGATGCGGCGGGCGTCGGCGCAGGTGGGGTAGCAGACGACGCCGGTGGTGCCGCTGCCGACCAGGTGGACGCCGCGGGCGGCGAGCCCGGCGACCTCGTCGAGGTCGACGTCCTCGGCGCGCAGGAGCCGTTCCTTGGCGGCGGCGCCGAACACGTAGCCGCCGACGGCGCCGTCGGACCGGGTGACGCGGTGGCAGGGGATCAGCAGCGGGACGGGGTTGCGGCCGAGCGCGGACCCGACGGCGCGGACCGCCCTGGGCCGCCCGGCCTGCCGGGCGACCCAGGCGTAGGGGCGGGTCTGCCCGCGGGGGATGGCGGCGGCGGCGCGCAGCACGGCGGCCTCGAACTCCGACAGGCCGCGCAGGTCCAGGCGCAGCCCGGCCGGGCGGCCGGTGCGCAGGGCGGGGACGAGCCCGGCGGGCGGCCGGTCGGCGGGCAGCAGCGGGCGGCCGAACCGGGCGCGGAACGCGGCGGTGAAGGCGGGTTCGTCCATGCCGGCGCGCAGGTAGGCGATGCCGTGGTCGGTGAAGGCGACCTGGAGGTCCTCCAGGGGCCCGGGGACGTGGACGCGGCGCGCGGCGATGCGGTCCAGCAGCCCGGCGGGCGCGTCGGCGGCCAGCCCGGCCAGCCCCTCGGCCAGCGGATCGGCCAGCGGATCGTCCGGTGGGTCGACCGGCCGGTCGGCGCGCGGGCCGGGCGGCGGGCCGGTGGGGCGGCCGGGTGCCGGGGGGGTGGGGTCGGTGCGGTTCATGGGGTGCCCCCTTGCGTGTCGTGGAGCGTGGGGTGGAGCGTGCGGAGCCGGGCCAGGCCCCGGGAGATGTGGGATTTGACGGTGCCCTCCGGCAGGTCCAGGACGGCGGCGATCTCGGCGACGGGCAGGTCGGTGACGTGCCGCAGGACGACGGCGGCGCGCTGCGCGGGCGGCAGGGCGTCCAGGAGCCCGGCGAGCTCGCGGCCGGTCTCGTGGCGGGCGGCGGCGTCCTCGACGGGCTCGGCGGGGTCGGGCGGGTCGGGGGCGTCCTCCAGCGGCGCGGGCCGCGGCCGCCGCGCCGCCGAGCGCAGCCCGTTGCGCCACAGGTTCGTCAGGATCGTCAGCAGCCACGCGCGGGGGCGCAGCGCGGCGATCCGCTCGGGCGGGTACCCGCACAGCGCCCGGTAGGCGCGCAGGAACGCCTCGGCGGCCAGGTCCTCGGCCTCGGCCCACCGGCCGCTGAGGCGCAGGGCGGTGGAGAACACCGCGCCGCGGTAGGCGTGGTAGAGGGCGGCGAACCCGGCGTCCAGGTCGCGGGCCAGCGCCGCGGTGACCTCGCCGGCCACTCCGGCCGCGCCGTCTCCCGGCATGTCCGCTGTCGTGTCCGGCGCCGTGTCCGGCGGCATCTCGCCCGGCCCGTCCCGCGTGATGTCGCCCGCGGTCTCACCGGGGCCGCCGCCTGGGCCGCCGCCGGGGGCGCCGCCTGCCGGGGGCCCGGCGCAGGGGCCGGGTGCGGGCGTGTGGGGGAGTGCCTTGTCCGTGACCGTCACATCCGTTCAACACCGCGGTGACCGGCCCGGTTGCACCCCCGTCCCGCCCCCGCCCCGTCTCGTGCCCTGCGCGGGCGGGTGGGTGTGGCGGGTCAGCCGAGCCAGCCGGGGCGGATCATGCCGGTCTCGTAGGCCAGGACGACGAGCTGGGCCCGGTCCCGCGCGCCCACCTTGGCCAGGATACGGCTGACGTGGGTCTTGGCGGTGGCGGGGCTGAGGACGAGCCGCCCGGCGATCTCCTCGTTGGACAGCCCGGCGGCGACCAGTTCCAGGACCTCGCGCTCGCGGTCGGTGAGCGCCGACAGCTCGGCGGCGGGCGGCGGGGCGGTGATCCGGGAGGCGAACTCGGCGATGAGGCGGCGGGTGACGGCCGGGGCCAGCAGCGCGTCGCCGCGCGCCACGACCCGCACGCCGTGGATCAGCTCGGTCGGCTCGGTGTCCTTGACCAGGAACCCGCTGGCCCCGGCCTTGATCGCCCCGTACACGTAGTCGTCGAGGTCGAAGGTGGTGAGGATGACGACGCGGACGGCCTCCAGCCGCGGGTCGGCCGTGATGCGGCGGGTGGCCTCCAGGCCGTCCAGGACGGGCATGCGGATGTCCATCAGCACGACGTCGGGGCGCAGGCCGGCGGCCAGCCGCGCGGCCTGCTCACCGTCCCCGGCCTCTGCGATGATCTCGATGTCGTCCTCGCCCTCCAGGATCGACCGGAACCCCGCCCGCACCAGTGTCTGGTCGTCGGCCAGCACCACCCGGATCACGTGATCTCCTCCTTCGGCCCCCCCGGGGCCCGCGTCCGGGTCGGTGTCCGCGCCCCCGGCCGGCGGCCGGCGTGCCGCGCGCCGGGCGGCGCCGCACCGTTGACCAGCGTAGCGTCGCCCGCGGCCGTTCCCGTCCTGCTTTGCACCGTTCCGGCCCGCCCGGGGGTGGGCGCCGCGGATCGGGGCCGGTGCCGGGGTTGTTGACTTTCGGCAGTATCAGCGCAGATCACCGGCTTGTAGCGTGGGGCGGGTGAACCATTCGGCGACCCCCTCCCCGCGGACCCGGCCGCGGCGGGCCGGGCGGGCCGCGGCCGTGCGCGCGGGCCTGCGGACGGCCGGTCCCGCGGCCCGCGCGGCGGCGCTGACGTTCGCCCGGGACGCCCGCACGGGCGCACTGCGGGAACGGCTGCGGCGCCCGGCACGCTCGGCGCTGGTCAAGGACATCGTGCTGCTCGCTGTGCTGGCGTTCCCGGTCGCGGCGGGCCTGTTCACCCCGCCCGTGGCGGACGGGGCGTGGTGGGCGCAGGTCGCCGGGCTGGTGCTGCTGTCCGCGGCGATCGCGGTGTCGCGGGCGTGGCCGCTGGCGGCGCTGGTGGCGGTCCTGGCGCTGGTGCTGCTGAACGGCAACTACGGGTTCGCGGTGCCCGTGCTGTCCTACCTGACCGGACGGCGGTCGCCGCGGGCGCGTCCGGTGCTGTGGGTGTTCACCGGGGTGTTCGCCGGCGGGTCGCTGCTGAACCTGGCGCGCGGCGTCGACGTGACGACGTGGTTCCCGCTGACGATCTGGCTGGTGCTGCTGGGCGTCCTGCCGTGGCTGGTGGGCCGCTACTGGCGGCAGTACCAGGAGCTGCTGCGGGCCGGGTGGGAGCGCGCGGACCGGCTCGAGCGCGAGCAGCTGATCATCGCCGACCGGGAGCGGCTGCGCGAGCGCGCGCGGATCGCCCAGGACATGCACGACTCCCTCGGCCACGAGCTGGCGCTGATCGCGGTGCGGGCGGGGGCGCTGCAGGTGGCGTCCGGGCTGGACGAGCGGCACCGGCGCGCGGCGGCGGAACTGCGCGCGGGCGCGGCCGAGGCGACCGAGCACCTGCGGGAGATCATCGGGGTGCTCCGGGTGGACACCGCCGGTGACGCCGGCGCGGCGGGCGGCGGGCGGGGCGGGCCCCGCACGCGCCCGGCCGGGGAGGGCATCGCGGACCTGGTGGAGCGCGCCCACGCCTCGGGGGTCCCGGTCCGCCTGCAGCTCACCGGCGCGGGCGCCGCGGCCCCGCGGATGCCGGATCTGCCGGGGCTGGTGGGGCTGGCCGCGCACCGGGTCGTGCAGGAGGGCATCACCAACGCCGCCAAGCACGCCCCGGGCGCCGCCGTCACCGTCACCGTGGGCCCCCGCGGCGGCGGTGACGGCGGCGGTGACGGCGGCGGGCAGGACACGGTCCGGGTGCGGGTGGCCAACCAGCCGCCGGAGGCGCCGCCGCTGATGCCCTCCGGAGGGGGCAGCGGCCTGACGGGCCTGGCCGAACGCGTCCGCCTCGCCGGCGGGACGCTGCGCGCGGGCCCGGTCACCGGCGGCGGCTTCGAGATCGTCGCCGACCTTCCCGCGGCGCCGCCGCCCGCCGGGCAGCCCGGCGCGGCGGGCGACGCGCCCCCGCGCGCCGCGCCCGCCCTCACCGCGGCCGGCGCCCACCCCGGCCCCGCCGCCCGCGCCGGACACGGCACCGCAGACGGCACGGCCGGCGTCCCCGCCGGTGCCGGTGGCGTGCCGCCGGGAGGGGAGTGGGCGTCGGAGTCGGCGCGGTACCTGGAACGCGAACGCCGCCAGGTCCGCCGCGGGCTGATCGTGGCGATCGCCGTCCCGGCCGGGCTGATCACGGTGCTGGTGGCGGTGATGGTCGCCTACTTCGTCTCCGCCACCTTCGACGCGGTGCTGCCGCCCGGCGACTACGACGCGCTGCGCGTCGGGGACCCGCAGGCGCGGGTGGAGCGGGTCCTGCCGTCCCGGGAGGCGATGGGCGTCGGCGACATCAAGCTCCGCGAACCCGAGCCGGCGGGCGCGGACTGCCGCTACTACCGGCCCGACGCCAGCCTGCTGGGCCTGAGCCGCATCTACCGGCTGTGCTTCACCGGCGGCACACTGACCAGCAAGAACACCTATCCCACCGGGACGGGCGGAAAGGACGGCCAGTGATCCGGGTGCTGCTCGCCGACGACGAGGCGATGATCCGCGCGGGGGTCCGGGCGATCCTGTCGGCCGACGCGGGCATCGAGGTGGTCGCCGAGGCCGCCGACGGGCACCAGGCGGTCGAGCTGACCCTCGGGCACCGCCCGGACGTGACGCTGCTGGACATCCGCATGCCGCGGCTGGACGGCCTGGCCGCCGCGGCCGAGCTGCGCCGCGTCGCCCCCGCCACCGGCGTGATCATGCTGACGACGTTCGGGGAGGACGAGTACATCGCCCAGGCCCTGTCGGGCGGCGCCAGCGGGTTCCTGCTCAAGTCCGGCGACCCCCGCGAGCTCATCGCCGGTGTCCGCGCCGTCGCCGAGGGCGCGGCGTACCTGTCCCCGAAGGTCGCCCACCGGGTGATCACGGAGCTGAGCGGCGGCCGCATGGCCGGCGGCGCCCGCGCCCGGGAGCGGACCGACGGCCTGACCCCCCGTGAGCGGCAGGTGCTGGCGCTGCTGGGAGCGGGGCTGTCCAACGCCGAGATCGCCGGGCGCCTGCACGTGGTGGAGGGGACCGTCAAGGCGTACGTGAGCGCCATCCTGACCCGCCTGGACGTCCGCAACCGCGTCCAGGCCGCGGTGATCGCCTACGAGGCGGGTCTCGTCGAGGGCATCGACGAGACCCCCCGCGCCACCTGAGCGCCCGGACGCGCCAGGCAGGCGCCGGTCAGGCGGCCGTCACGCGTCGCGGCGGCGCAGGACCGCGGCACCGCCCCACAGCCCCGCGGCCGTCCACGCCACCAGGACCAGCAGCGCCGCCCACGCCGGGTAGGGGCCGCCGCCGCCCAGCAGGTAGCGGCCGGCGCTGCTGGGCAGGGCGTCCCCCACGTCGGCCAGCAGCCGCGACCGGCTGTTGGCCAGCGTCACCGGCAGCACCAGCAGGAACAGCACCGCCGAGGTCAGGGTCGCGGCGGTGCTGCGCAGCGCCGCCGCGGCCCCCAGGATCAGCAGGCCCGCCAGCACCAGGTACACCCCCATCGCCGCCGCGTCACGCGCCAGCGCGCCCGCGCCCAGCCGCCCCCACCTGCCCAGCGCCGGGTAAGCGGCCGCCGTCCCCGCCAGGTTCAGCACGATCCCGGCGGGGAACACCACCGCCGCTACCACGGCCGCCTTGGCGAGCATCATCCGCCGCCGCACCGGCACGCACTGCAGCGTCGTGCGGATGCTCCCGGTGGCGTACTCGCCGGTGAGCGTCAGGATCGCCAGGGCCAGCACCACGAACTGCACCATGTCCACCGCCCCGGCCGCGATCCCGCTGGCCTGCACCACCCCCGCGGGACGGTCGCCCACGCCGGGATGGGAGTTCACGGCGGCCGTCGCGGACGCCTCGATCGCGCTGACCAGCGCCATCACCGCGGCCGCGGCGGCCAGCACCCACCCGGTGGAGCGCACCGACCACATCTTCGTCCATTCGGCGGCCACGGCCCCCCGCATCCCGCCCCCGCCCGGCCCGCCCTCCGGCCTCTCCTGCGGGACGCGGCGCGGCCGCGGCGGCTGAGACTCCCCGCCGGTTCCGGAGGTCCCGGTGGTCCCGGTGGTCACCGCCGCTCCTGCGTCCCGGCCGCCGGGGCGCCCCCCGCGCGGGGGGCGGGCGCGGCGTACTCCACGCTGGCGCCCGTCAGCTCCATGTACGCCTCCTCCAGCGACGCGGCCACCGCGCTCAGCTCCAGCAGCGGCGCCCCGGCCGCGTGGGCGATCAGCCCGACCCGCTCCATCGGCAGCCCCGTCACCGTCAGCGCGTCCGCACCCGCCGCCGCGACCCCGGCGTGCTCGGCCTCCAGCGCCGCGGCCAGCTCCCGGCACCGCGGGCTGCGGACCCGCACCGCGTTGCGGGAACTGCCCGCGATGACGTCCGCGACCGGCGCGTCGGCGATCAGCCGCCCCTTCCCGATGACCACGAGCCGGTCGGCGGTCAGCTGCATCTCGCTCATCAGGTGGCTGGAGACGAACACGGTGCGGCCCTCGGCGGCCAGCGACCGCATCAGCCGCCGCACCCACAGCACCCCGTCGGGGTCCAGGCCGTTCACCGGCTCGTCGAACATCAGCACCGCCGGGTCGCCCAGCAGCGCCCCGGCGATCCCCAGCCGCTGCCCCATGCCCAGCGAGAACGACCCGGCGCGTCTCGCGGCGACGGACTGGAGCCCGACGGCGGCGAGGACCTCCTCCACGCGGCGCCCGCCGATGCCGTTGCTGCGGGCCATCGCCAGCAGGTGCCGGCGCGCCGACCGCCCCGGGTGCACGGCCTTGGCGTCCAGCAGCGCCCCGACCTCCCGCAGCGGGTGCCGCAGCCGCGCGTAGGGCAGCCCGCCGACCAGCGCCTCCCCGGCGGAGGGGCGGTCTAGGCCGAGGATCATCCGCATGGTCGTGGACTTCCCGGCCCCGTTGGGCCCCAGGAACCCGGTGACCCGGCCCGGCGCGATGTCCACGGTCAGGTCCCGCACCGCGGTCGTGTCCCCGTACCGTTTCGTCAGGCCCCGCAAAGTGATCATCAAGCCCTCCGTCCGTGGTGGCGTCACGGATCCGAGGCTAGGGAGCGGGGGAGGGGCGCGCAGTGCGCGAACGTCGCCGCCGGCCCCCCACTTTCGTCAGGGGGCGGGCGGGCCGGGTGCTAGGGGAGCGGGCGCCGCCCGCCGACGCCGCCCATGACGTCCGGCATCGTGATCGCCGCATCCCCGGCACCGGCGGCACGCCCGCCGGGTCCGTAACCCGCGCCGCCGGCCGTCCCGGGGACGGTGCCGGGGGCCGCCGCGCCCGACGGTACCGGCACAGCGGGCACCGGCACGGCCCGCACCGGCGCGGGCGGGACCGGTGCCGGTGCCGGTGGGACCGGGAGGCGTGTTCCCAGCAGCACCGCCCCCGCCGGTACGCCCCGCAGCGTCTGCACCAGCGGCGTCGCCGCCCGGGCCAGCACCAGCGCCACGACCGGAGCGACCACGGCCCCCACCGCGAACCCCGCCGCCACGTCATGCGGGTAGTGCACGCCCACGAACACCCTGGAGAACGCCATCAGCGCCGCCAGCGGCAGCACCAGCGGCGCCAGCGCCCGCCACGCCACCACGATCGCCGCCGCCGAGCCCGCCGCGATCGTGGCGTGGTTGCTGGGGAACGACCAGTCGCCGGGCGACGGGCACGCCACGATGTTCATCGCGCCCGCCACCGCCCGGCACGGGCGCTCCTCCTGGATCCGGCTCTTGGAGACCTCGCTCACCAGATACGCCGCGACCATCGCCGCCGGCGCCGACAGCGCCAGCCCCATCGCCCGCGCGTCCCCTCCGCGCGCCCGCCACCACCCGGCCGCGAACAGCACGGCGAACAGCAGCAGCCCCGCGTCCGTGCCGATCTCGGCCAGCGAATGCACCCACGGCGGCGTGCCGTGCGCGAACCCGGTGATGTCCCGGTACAACTCGGCGCTGAAGTCCGGCGCTCGCATGCTCTCCCTCACGCTCGAGGCGGCCTGTCCAGGAGATGAGATCCCAGACAGACCGCCGAAGTTCACCCTGCGTTCACGAATACGCAAATCCTGTCACGTATCAGGGTTCGCGCGCCGGGGATCCGGCCCACCGCCCGGCTGTTTCCGGGCCGCCCCGGAAACGGCCCGCGCCTCCCGCGGCAAGGGCGTCACCGGCCTCAGACGGCGGTGCCCCCTCGGTCCGGGACCGAGGGGGCACCGCCACGCGAACCGGGTCTGCTACCGGGCGCCCGTGCTCACCGCGCCCGGCTCGTCCGAGGTGCCGCCCGAGGTGCCCTCCGCCGCGCCGGGCAGGGCGCCCTCGGTGGTGTCGAGGGTGGTGCCGAGCGGGGGAGCGGCCCCCGGGGACGCCGCGGCGCGGCGGCGGTGCACCACGAAACGGGCGGCCTCCACCACCGCCGTCACCGACAGCGCCAGCCCCAGGCCCACCGCGACGCCCTTGAGCGGGTCGTCCTCGAACGCGACCCCGCCGAGGTAGCCCAGCGCCGTCCCGTACACCGCCCACGTCACCGCCGCGATCCCCGCGAACGGCGAGAACGACCGCAGCGGGTACGCCACCACCCCCATCGTCATGGTCACCGCGGTCCGCCCGCCCGGCACGTACCGCGCGACGACCAGGATCATCCCGCCGCGCTCGCCCATCGTGCGCCGCGCCCACCCGAACGCGGCGTGCCGCCTGGTCCCCGGCCGCAGCCCCCGCGTCAGCCTCCCGCCCGAGCCCCGCCCGATCAGGTACGCCACGTGGTCCCCGGCGAACGCGCCGAGCGCCGCCAGCACCACCACCAGCACCGGCTCGGGCCGCCCCGACGCCGCGTAGACCCCCGCGGTGATCACCATGCTCTCGCTCGGCACCACCGGGAAGAACCCGTCGATCGCGGCCACCGCGAACAACGCCAGGTAGAACCAGGGCGAGGTCACCGCCGTGTGCAGGAAGTCCACAACACCGTCCATGTCCCCGACGCTAGGAAAACGGTCACCCGGGGCGCATCGGGCGGAAGGCCAGGGCCGGCCCCTACTTTCGGCAGTGCACCGCCGGGGGCCGGCACGGGTCCTGCGAACGATGTACGGGCGGTTCCTCACCCCGCAGGACGATTTCCGCCCTCACCCCGCGCGACCCTGGAACCAACGCGACCCGCATCCCGGGGGAGGCCCGTCTTGCAACCGCATCCCGACATCACCACGCCCGCCGCCCCGGAGCCCGCCCCGGCCGGCGGCCCCCCGGCCCTGCCGGCGGCCGTCCCGGCGGCGCCCGTCACGGCGGGGGCGGTCCGCGCGTCCGACGGCGACCGCGACGGCGCCGTCCAGGCCCTCGGCGAAGCCCTCGCCGAGGGCGCCCTGGACACCGCCGAGTACGGCCGCCGCCTCGGACGGGCCCTCGCCGCCGTCACCCGCGCCGACCTCGACGCCCTCACCGCGGACCTGCCTGCCTCCCGCGCCGCCCACGACCGCGCCGCCGCCGCCCGCCGCGCAGCGCGCGCCGAGGCCGACGAGCGCGAGTGGTGGAACGAGTGGGCCCACTGGGCGGGCGCCGCCGCGATCATGACGGTGATCTGGGGTGTCACGTCCCTGAGCGAAGGGGAGTGGCGGTTCTTCTGGCCGGTGTTCCCCCTGGGCGTGTGGGCCGCGATCCTCCTCGCCTGCGCCCTGTGGCCCTCGGACGGCGACTGACCACCCCCGGAGGCCGCCCCTCACACCCCGGCCGGACACGGACACCCCGGCCGGGCCCTGCACGACCGGCCGGGTCCCATGCCCGGCGGCGCTCACCCGCGGCGCGGGCGGCCCTCCACCGGCCCCAGCAGCGGATGCACCCGCATCGCCGCCTCCAGCTCACCGGGGAGCTCGTCGCGGTAGCGGCCCAGCGTCGACAGGTCCGCGTGCCCCAGCACCCGCCGCACCGCGTCCATGTCCGTCGCCGCCGCCAGCAGGTGCGTCGCCGTCGTGTGCCGCAGCCCGTGCGGCGTCACCCCCCGCCGCCGTCCCGGCTCCACCCGCGCCAGCACCCGGTCGATCACCGCCTGCACATCACCGCGCGCCAGCCGCCGCCCCCGCCACGACAGCAGCAGCGCCCTCGGCTCGCGTCCCCGGTCCAGCAGCCGCCGCCCCTCGCCCAGGTAGGCGTCCAGCACCTCGGCCACCGGGCGGGGCAGCGGCACGTCCCGCGTCCGCCCGCCCTTGCCGAAGATCCGCCAGTACCGCGTCCCGGCGTTGACGAAGAAGTCCTCGGCGTTCGCCCGCGTCAGCTCCGACACCCGCGGGCCCACCGCCGCCAGCAGCAGCACGATCAGCCCGTCGCGCAGCTCGGTGCGCTGGTCGGGCCGCCCGCCCGCCGCCGGCGCCGCGTCCACCAGCCCCCGCGCCGCCCCCAGCAGCCCCTCCGCCTGCTCGGCGGTCAGCGCCCGCCGCTCGGCCCGCAGCCCGCCCCGGTGCCGCGGCCGCAGCGTCACCGCCTGCATCGGGTTCAGCTGCACCCACCCCGCGACCAGCGCGTACTGGAAGAACGCCGACACCGAACGGCGGAACCGCGCCTGCGACGACGCGCTCTGCGACGGCGCACCCCCGCCCGCCCCCGCCTCCGGAGGCCCCCCGGAAGCCGCACCTGAAGGCGCCCCGGGCGGCGCCGGGGGAGCGGCCGCCCCTCCGGCGGCCCGCCGGGAACGGCGCCCGTCGGGCTTGCGCGCGAACCGCAGCAGCACCTCATCGACGTCCTCACCCGACAGGTCGTCCAGGACCCGCTCCGGGCCCGCCAGCGCCGCGAACGTCACCACATCACGCGCATACACCTCCGCCGTGCCGGGCGCCAGCGCGCCCGTCGACGTCTTCGCCCGGACCATCTCCACATACCGGTCGGCCGTCTCGGCCACCGTCAGCCGCTGGACATCACTGGGACGCACCCGCCGGACGCTACCGCGCCGCACCGACAATCGGCACGCCGCCCGCCGGCGCCACCCCATAAGATCCGAATCGTGACCGACCGGCATCTGTTCGACCAGGTCGGCGAGGTCGTCAGGGGAGCGGCCCCGCCCGCCCTGGGCCGCCTGCACCTGCACGTGCGCCACAACGGCGTCAAAGCCTGGTTCGGCGACCCCGGGCCGCAGCGCGAGCACTACGAGGCGCAGATCATCCCCGCCGACATCGCGCCCGGCGCCCGCACCCGCGCCCTGGAGGTCGGCTTCCACGCCGAGCACCCCGCCGAACCCGACAACCAGGCCGTCCTCGCGCGCCTCCTGGCCGCCGAACCCGCCTGGCGGCCCCTCCTCGGCGACGACCCCGCCGGAGGCGCCTTCCTCGGCCGCGGCACCTGGCGGCGCGTCTCGGAGACCTGGCCCGACCCCGACCTGGACGCCGCCGACGTCCCCTTCGAGATCGGCGTCCGCCTCGTGGAGTACATGCGCGCCCTGGAACCCCACCGCTGACCGCCCCGCCGCCCCGGGACGGCACATGCCGCACCGGTTTCTGTCCGGGCGGGCGGGGCACCCCGGGGAGGCGGACGAAGGACGGGGGAGCGGTGACGGCGGTCGGGACGTCCGGATGGCAGTACGGCGACTGGCGCGGCGTGCTCTACCCGCCCGGCCTGCCGCAGCGCCGCTGGCTGCACCGCTACGCCGAGGTGTTCGGCACCGTGGAGAACAACAACGCCTTCTACCGCCTGCCCGCGCGCGGCACCTTCGAGCAGTGGCGCGAAGCGACCCCGCCGGGGTTCGTCATGGCCGTCAAGGCCAGCCGGTTCCTCACCCACATGAAGCGGCTGCGCGACCCCGGGGAGCCCGTCGCGCGGCTCATGGACGCCGCCGGGGGACTGGGCAGCAAGCTCGGCCCCGTCCTGCTGCAGCTGCCGCCCACGCTGCGGTGCGAGCCCGCGCGGCTCCAGGCGTGCCTGCGCTGCTTCCCCAGCGGCGTCCGCGTCGCGGTGGAGCCCCGGCATCCCTCGTGGTGGACGGCGGAGGTCCGCGGCGTCCTGGAACGGCACGGCGCGGCCCTGTGCTGGGCCGACCGGCTCGGCAGGCCGGTCACGCCGCTGTGGCGGACGGCGGACTGGCTGTACGTGCGCCTGCACGAGGGGGCAGCGTCCCCCAGGCCCTCCTACGGGGACCGCGCCCTGCGCAGCTGGGCGGAGCGGATCGCTCCGGGCGGGGACGCCTACGTCTACTTCAACAACGACCCGGGCGGCGCCGCCGTCCGCAACGCCCGCCGTTTCACCGTCCTCACCCAACCCGACAAACAGCAACAAACTACGTAAAGCAGACAGAAGCTGAATTCTGTTCGGTATCAGAATCCTCATCCCGGGCCGCGGCAGGGGCCTCGGCGGCCGCGCCGCGGGCCGTCCCGCACGACGAGCCCGGCCCTCGCCGCCGAGACCGGCCGGGACGCGCACCCGCCGACGCCTGACGATCACCCAGCTCACCGGAACCGGGGTGGCGCGACCGGCAACCGGGCGATCTTGTCCGGCTTGCCGGGTCCGGACGCCCGCCGTTCAAGATGATCTTCAAAGCGGCCGGCGGCACCGCGCGGCATTCCGGTCACCGGACGCGCCGGACCGGACGCTGCACGAGAACCGCCCGGACGGTTCACGGGCCGCTCCGCCCGCGGACGCGCCACGCGGACCCGGAACCGCGGCGCCGCGCCCGGAAACACCCGATCCGCCCCCTCTTCACCACGGCCCGATCGCTGGTCGATAATGAACATTATGTTAAGTAGAGGGCTTGCGGCGTACCCTGCCCCGGCTAGGGTGCGGGGGTAGGTCCGGTTTGCCGGTGATCTGTGCGGGGCGGGGTGGCCGTCGTGGTTCCTGGACGATTCGTCCGCGCGCTGGAGGTCTTCGAGGCGGTACTGGCCGGGGTGCCCGCGGGCCGCTGGGAGTCCCCCTCTCCGTGTGAGGGCTGGTGCGCCGTCGACGTGGCGGGGCATGTCATGGCGGGGTTGCTGGCGGTGCGGGAGGTGGCCGCCGGGCGCCCGTTCCCGGGCACCGATCCCGACGTGCGGGAGGTGGCCGGCGCGGATCCGGTGGCCACATGGCGGTCGGTGCGCGCGGACCTGATGGCCGCGCTGGGACCCGGGACGCTGGAGCGCCGGGTGGAGCTCGCGGTGGGCGTGGAGACGACGGTGGGCGAATGGCTCGACCGCTATCCCCTGGAGTTGCTGGTGCACGCGTGGGACCTGGGGCAGGCCACCGGCCGTCCGGTGGTGTTCCCCCCGGATCTGGCGGCCGCCGCCCTGGAGACGGCGAGGCGTTTCGCGCCGCAGGGGCGCGCGGCGGGGATGATCGGGCCCGAGCGTGCGGTGCCCGGCGGCGCCGACGACCAGGCGCGGCTGCTGGCGGTGTTCGGCCGCGGCCCCTCGGACGGCCCCTCGGACGGCGACGGCGGCTGACGGCGCCCCTGGGGACGGCCGGGCGGGCGGGCCGGGGGCGCCCTCTCCCCCGTCCCCGCTGGTCAGGGCAGGTGGCGGAAGGCGTCACCGATGCACGCGACCCCTTCGGCGATGGCCGTGGGGGTGGCGGCGGCGTAGCCGAGGACCAGGCCGGGGCTGTGGCGGCGCTGCCCGTGCCAGGACAGCGGGTGGGTCTTCACGCCGCGGTCCAGCGCGGCGGCGGCCAGGGCGGTGTCGGGGAAGGAACCGGGGAAGGTCACCGTCAGGTGCAGGCCGGCGGCGGCGCCGTGGACGACCGCGCCGGGCAGCCGCGCCCGGATCGCGGTGATCATCGCGTCGCGGCGGCGGCGGTGGCGTCGGCGCAGGGCCCGCATTTGCCGTTCCATCTCACCGGAGTCCATGAGGCGGGCCAGGACCAGCTGCGGGAGGGCGGCGTTGCCGAGGTCGGCGAAGCGTTTGGCGTCCACGAGCGCGTCGCGGTGGCCGGGCGGCGCGAGGATCCACCCGATCCGCAGGGCCGGGGCGAGGAGTTTGGAGACGCTGCCCGCGTAGAAGAGGCGTTCGGTGAGCATGGACCGCAGGGCGGCGACGGGCGGGCGGTCGTAGCGGTGTTCGGCGTCGTAGTCGTCCTCGATGACGAGGCCGCCGTCGGCGCTCCAGCGCATCAGGTCCCGGCGGCGGGGGCCGTCCAGGACGACCCCGGTGGGGAACTGGTGGGCGGGGGTGAGCAGCACGGCGGGTGCGCCGGACGCGCGGAGCCGGTCGACGCGGACGCCGCCGGCGTCGACGGGGACGGGGGGCGTGCCCATCCCCCAGTGCGCCAGGTGCTGGCGGGTGCCGAGGGATCCGGGGTCCTCGACGGCGATGTCCCGGACGCCCTGGCCGGACAGGACGCGGACCATGAGCCCGAGGCCCTGCGCGGTCCCGGCGACGATGATGATGTCGGCGGGGTCGGCGCGGACGCCCCGGTTGCGGGCCAGCCACGCGGCGACGGCGGCGCGCAGGGCGGGGGTGCCGCGGGGGTCGCCGTAGCCGAGGGCGGGTGCCGACAGTTCCGCCAGGACGGACCTTTCGGCGCGCAGCCACGCGGCGCGGGGGAAGGCGGCCAGGTCGGGGACGCCGGGTGACAGGTCGACGCGGGCGGGCGCGGCGCGCAGGGCGTCGAACACGCCGCTGCCGGGGGCGCCGGAGAACACGCCCGGCGGCGTGGCGGGGCTGCCGTCGAGCGAGCCGCCGGGGACAGCGGTGAGGGCGAAGTCTGGTGGTGTGTCGGCGGGGTCGGCGCGCGGAGGGTGCGGCGGGACGGGGGCCGGGGCCGGCACGAAGGGTGCGGCGACGACGACGGTGCCGCCGCGGCCGCGGCCGGCGACGTGGCCGTCGTCGACGAGCCGCTGGTAGGCCTCGGTGACCACGCCGCGTGACACGCCGAGGTCGGCCGCCAGGACGCGGCTGGCGGGCAGGCGCCCGCCGACCGGGAGGCGGCCGTCGCCGATCGCGTCGCGCAGGCGCCCGGCGAGCCAGTCCGACAGGCCGCCCGGCGGGGCGTCGGCGGCGTCCAGTTGCAGGAAGTCCGCGCCGGACCCCGTTATGGCCCGGTCGCCGGCGGTGTCATTGGACCTGTCCATCAGGCCATTGTGGCGTCAAGGTGGACGCATGGGAACACGTACCGGCACGAACAGGGGCGGGCCGGGCGGGCCCGCGGCGCGGCGCTACATCCACGGCTGCTCGGGGGGCGAGTCGCGGCGTCTGGGCGGCTACACGTTCGCCAAGGGTGCCGCGGTCAACCCCGCCCCGCTCCCCCACGGCGGCGCGCGGTGACCGCCGTGGCGTCCTCGCTGGGGTCCGCCGTGGAGGCGGCCGTGCTGCTCACGGCGGTGGGCGGGCCGGTGGTGTGGCTGCTGGAGCGGGCGCACCGCCGCCGCCCGTATCCCCGGCCGCGGCTGTACGGGGGCGGCCGGCTGAGCGGCCACGGCGCCCGGGACGGCGCAGGTGGCGGCGGGGTCGGCGGCTATGGCGACGGCGGGGGCGAGGGCCGCGGTGACGTCCGTGACCGGGACGCCGAGCGGATCCGCGCCGGGCTCCGCGGCGCCCCCGGGCCGCAGGACGGCCGGGGGCGCCGCGGCACCGGGGCGTTCCGTGGGGTGCGGGGGGTCGTCCCCCCGCAGCGAACCGGCCCGTTGCGGGGCGAGCCGGTGCGGCAGGCGCCGGTGCGGGGCGCGCGGGTCAGGCGCGGGTCAGCTCGGCGCGCATCCGGTCCAGGCCCATCGGCCCCAGGTCGAGCGCGCGGCGGTGGAACTCCTTGAGGTCGAACGCCGTGCCCGCGCGGGCGCGTGCCGCCTCCCGCGCCTCCAGCCACACCTTCTCCCCCACCTTGTAGGCGATGGCCTGGGCGGGGAGCCCCAGGTACCGGTCGACCTCGAAGGTGATCGCCGCCTCCGGCTGCGGGCCCGCGTGGGCGCGCAGGAACTCCAGGGCCAGCTGCGGGGTCCACCGTTCGCCCTCGTGGAAGCCCGTCCCGGCGGGGATCGGCAGTTCCAGGTGCATCCCGATGTCGAGGATCACGCGGGCGGCGCGGAACTGCTGGCCGCCCGCCAGCATGCCCAGCAGGTGCGCCGGGTCGTGGTAGTAGCCCAGCTCGCCCATGAGCCGTTCGGCGTACAGGCCCCAGCCCTCGCAGTACCCGGGGTACAGCTCGCTGGACAGCCGCTGGAACCGGTTGAGGCCGGTGTTGAGGATGGTCACGCCGAGTTGCAGGTGGTGGCCGGGGACGCCCTCGTGGAACATGATGCCCGGCACCGTCCAGGTGACGATGTCCTGGTCGCGGTCCTTGACCGTCCACCACACCCGCCCGGGGCGCGACAGGTCCTCCGACGGCGCCAGGTAGTAGATCCCCGACTCCACCGGCGGGATGCGGCACTCGATCCGCCGCAGCGGCGCGGGGATGTCGAAGTGGACGCCGTCCAGGTCGCCGATCGCCCGGTCGGCCAGTTCCTGGATCCACGCCCGGAACGCGTCCGCGCCGTGGATGCGGTAGGCGGGGTCGTTGTCCAGCGCGGCGCGGACCGCCGGCAGCGGCTCGCCCGGCAGGATCCGCTCCCCCGCCTCGTCCATCTCGGTCTCGATCCGGGCCAGTTCCTCCCAGCCCCACGCGTAGGTCTCCTCCAGGTCCAGGGTGGTGCCCAGCAGGTCGCGGACGCCGAGCCGGTACCGGTCGGCGCCCAGCGCGTCGCGTTCGGGGGCGCGGGGGGCCAGCTCGCCCGACAGGAACTCGGCGAACTCGGCCAGGGCGCGTGACGCGGCGGCGACGGCGTCGTCGAGTTCGCCGCGCAGGGGGCCGCCGCCGTGCCGGGCGGTGATCTCGGCCAGGCAGCCGGGGGTCTCCAGGCAGCTCTGGACGTTGCGGGCGATCTGGCGGCGGGCGACGATCCGCCCGTTCTGGCAGGCGCGGAGCAGCCCGGTGCGCAGGTCCCGCAGCGCGCCGGGCAGGGCCCGCAGGCGTCCGCGGACGGCGTCCCAGTCGGTGTCGTCGCCGCGGTCCAGGAGCTCGATCGCGATGCGGAGCCGCTGCAGTGGTCCTTCCAGGGTGTTCAGGGCCGTGTCGTGGACGTGGGCGTCGTGCAGGGCCAGGTCGGTCTCCAGCCGTTCGCGGAGGACGGCCGCGGCGATGCGGTCGGCGTCGGCGGCGGTTCCGGGGACGGTGCTGGGAGCGGCACCGGCGGTGGGGGTGGGGGTGGGGGTGGGGGTGGCGCCGTTCTGGGCGCCGGGGCGGGTGCCGCCGGTGGCGGCGGGAGCGGATGCGGGGGGAGCGGCGGGGGCGACGGCGTTCAGGCGGGCCAGGGTGGCGCGGGCCAGATCGGCGCGGGCCGCGAGCCCGTCGGGGCCGTAGTCGGTCAGACGGGAGTCCTGCCCGGCGATCCCCATGATCGCCGCCTGGCACGGGTCCAGGGCGGCGAGCTCGTCCATGTAACGGTCGACGAGGTCATCCAGTGCGGTCATCGCCCAAGGCTACGGCGCGCCGCCCCTGTAGGGCGATCATGTGTTCAGAGGGGCCTGCGGCGCGGCCGCGTGTCGGCCGGGGGGCGTGGCGTCACCCGCCCGTCACCTGGGTGTCATGGTGGCGCCCGCGTCACACCCGTCCGCCTGGTCTCCGCCCGTCCCGGGCGGCGGTGCGGAGGCGGCCGTGACCTGGGCGGATTCCGGCGGCGGCGCCGCTGGGCCGGCGGGGGCCGCGCCGCCGCGTCCGCCGGCGGCGGGGTGATGCGGGCGCCGGGCGCGCGTCCGGCCGCCGGTGTTCGGCGCGTCCGGGACAGACCCGCGGACACCGTGTTCTGAACCGTCGCATAATGCCGCGCGTCCGTGGCCGGAATCCCCTCGCCGGGCGGAGCGGCGCGGCGGCGGACCTCGCCGGGCCGGGCGGCAGGCGCGGGGGCGCCCGCCCCCGCCGGTGCGGGGGCGGATGCGTCAGCGGGTCTCGGCCGCCAGCCGCACCCCCAGGCCCACCAGCACCACGCCCGACACCTGCTCCAGGCGCCGCCGCACCACCGGGCGGCCCAGCGCCCGCCGTGCCGCGCCCACCAGCCACACCACCGCCGTGTACCAGGCCAGGTCGATCAGCGCCCACAGCACCGAGAGGACCGCCAGCGCCACCGGCACCGGCCACCCTCCGGGGACGAACTGCGGCAGGAACGACACCGCGAACACCCCGGCCTTGGGGTTCGCGGCGTTGGTGGCCAGCCCGAGCCGGAAGCACCGCCACCCCGTCACCGCTCCCCCGCCGTCCCCCACGGTGCCGGGGGTGTGGTCCACAGCGGCGTGGTCCACGCCGGCGGCCGGCGCACCCCGGCGGGCCTGCCACAACGCCCGCGCCCCGAACCACACCAGCACGCCCGCGCCGAGGACCCGCAGCCCGTCGTAGGCCAGCCGCGACGCCACCAGCAGCGCCGACAGGCCGGCGGCCGCCGCCAGCCCCCACGCCAGCACACCGGCCTCGTTGCCCAGCACCGTCGCCAGCCCGCCGCGGCGTCCCGCCCGCAGCGACTGACGCATGATCACGACCGTGCTCGGGCCCGGCGCGACCGCGATCAGCACCGCCGCGCCCGTGAAGGCGATCAGAGTCTCCGGCATCCCCTCATGCTGCCCACGCCCGGCCCGCCACGCAACGGAGAAAACCCTTGAAACCAGCCAAAAGGCCCCAATGCGGGATACGCCGCTACAGAGCGCCTGCCACGTCCGGACCCACCGGTCAGACGGGGCCTCCGTCGTCCCCGCCGCCGCCCGGCGGCGTCGGCCCCGGCGACACCGGGTCAGACGGGGTCACCGGCGGCGGAGACGGCGACGGCCGCGGCGACGACGGCCCCTGCGACGGAGACGGCACCTGCGCCGTCGGCGTCGGCTCCGGCGGAAGCGGCGGCGGCTCCTTCACCTCCGGCTGACACGCGAACAACACCCCCATCAGCAACGCCAGCACCAGCAGCGCCGCCGCCAGCGACAGCACCGCCGCCACCATGTTCCGCTCCGGCGGCCGCTCCCCTGCCAGCCCCGGCTGCGCCGCCGGCCGCTCCTGCGGACGATCCAGCGCCGGCTCACCCGACCCCAGCCAGTACGGCTGGAACCCCGGCCCGCGCCGCCCCCACCGCCCCCGGAACGACCCCTCCAAGAGCACCGGCTCCAAGAACCGCTCCGCGCCCGCCCGCTCCGCCTCGTACGCCGTGGCCACCCACGGCGCCGGGCCGTCCGGCTGCGCCGCCACCACCGGCGCCGCTCCCCCCGCCGCCCGGCCTCCCACCGGCCCCGGGCGCCCAGGAGGCCCCGGGGGTCCCGGCGGGCCGCCCGGACCGGGGACCGCCGCGTTGATCGCCGCCCGGAACCGGCCGCGCGCCGCCGCGTCGCCCGCCGCGCCCCGGTTCAGCACCGCCACGCTCGCGCGGCGCCCCTCCCCGTCCACCCCCAGGAACACGATCCCCGCCGGCGTCTCCGACAACCGCGCCGACAGGCGGAACGGTCCCAGCTGCGCGGGATCACCCGGCGGCAACGGCCTCGACATGCCGCCACACTAACAATCCCGCCCCCGCCACGGCCGCCCCCGAGACGACGCGGGCACAACGCGGACCCGACACGCGAACGACCCGGACCCCGCCCCCGGACCCCGGACCCAGCCCGGGCTCGCCGCAGGCCGGGCACCGGCCCGGAACCGGACCGCGGCCCGGCCCCGTACCACCCCCTGGACACACCCCCGAACCGATCACCTCCGACACGCAGGTATCCGGCACGAACGGGTACAAGTGATCGCGTAGGGTCAGAAGGCGCCCGCCCGCACACCCGAGGACACCGAGGGACACCAGATGACCATCGCCGCCCACGATGTCGACGAGGCCGCGGCCCAGCTCCAGAGCACCGTCACCGAGGTCAAGAAGGTCATCGTCGGCCAGGAGCACATGGTCGAGCGGATGGTCGTCGCGCTCCTCGCCCGCGGCCACTGCCTCATCGAGGGCGTCCCCGGCGTCGCCAAGACCCTCGCCGTCGGCACCCTCGCCCGCGTCGTCGGCGGCACCTTCGCCCGCCTGCAGTTCACCCCCGACCTCGTCCCCTCCGACATCGTCGGCACCCGCATCTACCACCCCTCCACCGAGCAGTTCGACGTCGAGCTCGGCCCCGTCTTCGTCAACTTCATCCTCGCCGACGAGATCAACCGCGCCCCCGCCAAGGTCCAGTCCGCCCTCCTGGAGGTCATGGCCGAACGCCAGGTCTCCCTGGGCGGCAACACCTACCCCCTCCCCCGCCCCTTCATCGTCCTGGCCACCCAGAACCCCATCGAATCCGAGGGCGTCTACCCCCTCCCCGAGGCCCAGCGCGACCGGTTCCTGATGAAGATCGACGTCCACCACCCCGCCGCCCACGAGGAACTGCAGATCCTCCAGCGGATGAGCGTCGACCCCCCCGAGGCCGCCCCCGTCCTGGACACCGCCCGCCTCGCCGGCCTCCAGCGCGCCACCGAGGAGGTCTCCGTCCACGAGCTCATCGCCGACTACATCGTCCGGCTCGTCATGGCCACCCGCGAACCCGACCAGTACCGCCTGCCCGACCTGCGCACCGTCATCGAGATCGGCGCCAGCCCCCGCGCCACCCTCGGCCTGGTCTCCGCCGCCCGCGCCCTGGCCCTGCTGTCGGGCCGCGACTACGTCCTGCCCGACGACGTCCGCGCCGTCGCCCGCGACGTCATCGCCCACCGCCTCGTCCTGACCTTCGACGCCCTCGCCGACGGCATCGACCCCGGCGACGTCGTCGCCCAGATCCTCACCGCCGTCCCCCCGCCCCGCGTCGTCTGGAACCACGGCGCCGCGGCGGTGACCACCCCATGAGCGCCCGGGTCGCCCAGCTCGCACCCGAACGCACCCTGCGGCGCCTGGAACTGCAGGTCACCCGCCGCCTCGACGGCCTGCTCAACGGCGAGCACCTCGGCCTGCTCCCCGGCCCCGGCACCGAAAGCGCCGAGGCCCGCCTCTACCAGCCCGGCGAGGACGACGTCCGCCACATGGACTGGGCCGTCACCGCCCGCACCACCACCCCCCACGTCCGCGACCTCATCGCCGACCACGAACTCGAGGCGTGGTCCCTGGTCGATCTCACGCCCAGCATGGACTTCGGCACCGGCACCCTCGTCAAACGCGACCTCGCCGCCGCCGCCCTCGCCGCCGTCGGGTTCCTCACCGTCCGCCTCGGCGACCGCGCCGGCGCCTACCTGCTGCACCGCGACGGGCTGCGCCGCCGCCCCGCCCGCACCGGCAAGGCCGCCATGTACGCCCTCCTGCAGGCCGTCCTGGACGCCCCCGCCACCGGCGCCGCCCCCGGCGAGACCACCATGACCGGCGCCCGCGCCGGCCTGTCACGCGGCACCGCCCCCCACGGCGACCTCGCCGCCGCCATCACCTCCCTGGACCGCGGCCAGACCCGCCGCGGCCTCCGCGTGATCATCTCCGACTTCCTCGCGCCCCTCGACGACCCCGGCGGCACCGGCACCGGCGGCGGTCCCGCGGCGGCAGGGCACGTCCAGCCGCCCTGGGAACGGCCCCTGCGCCGCCTGTCCGCCCGCCACCAGGTCCTCGCCATCGAGATCATCGACCCGCGCGAACTCGACCTCCCCGACGTCGGCCTCATCGAGATGAGCGACCCCGAGACCGGCGCCGTCCACGAGATCGTCCTCAGCCGCCGCGTCCGCGAACGCTACGCCGCCGCGGCCGCCGCCCAGCGCGAACGCACCCGCGCCGCGCTGCGCCGCAGCGGCGCCCACCACCTCGTCCTGCGCACCGACCGCGACTGGATCACCGACATCGCCCGCTTCGCCCTCCGCCAGCGCCGCGCCGCCGGACGACCCGTCACCACCGCCGGAGCGCGACCATGACCTTCCTGTCACCCGAGCGCCTCTGGCTGCTGGCACTGGCCCCGCTGCTGGCCGCCGCCTACCTGCTGCTGCAGATGCGCCGCCGCAAGTACGCCGTCCGCTTCACCAACCTCGCGCTGCTGTCCCAGGTCGCCCCCCGGCGCCCCGGCTGGCGCCGCCACGTCGCCGCCGCCCTGTTCCTCATCATGATCGTGCTGATGATGATCGGGTTCGCGCGCCCCGCGACGTCGGTGAAGGTCCCCCGCGACCGCGCCACCATCATGGTCGCCGTCGACGTGTCCCTGTCGATGATGGCCCGCGACGTCGCCCCCTCCCGCTTCGACGCCGCCAAGAGCGCCGCCAAGACCTTCATCCGCGAGCTGCCCTCCCGCTTCAACGTCGGCGTGGTGTCCTTCGCCGGCAGCGCCAACCTCGTCGCCGCGCCGACCGCCGACCGCGACGCCGCCATCGCCTCCCTCGACCAGCTCGTCCTGGCCAAGCGCACCGCGATCGGCGAGGCCGTCTTCACCTCCCTGCAGGGCGTCCGCAGCTTCGACGCCCAGGCCAGCCAGGACCCCCCGCCCGCCCACATCGTGCTGCTGTCCGACGGCGACAACACCACCGGGCGCACCGTCCAGGAGGCCATCGACGCCAGCCGCGCCGCGCACGTCCCGGTGTCCACCATCGCGTTCGGGACCCCCTACGGCACCGTCGACATCGAGGGCGAGACCACCAGCGTCTCGGTGAACAAGGAGACCCTCAAGACCCTCGCCGACAGCACCCAGGGCAAGGCGTACGAGGCCGCCGACGCCGGCCAGCTCGACGAGGTCTACGCCAACATCGGCAGCTCCCTGGGCTTCAAGACCGAGCACCGCGACGTCGCCGCCCGCTACACCGGCCTGGCGCTGCTGTTCGCGCTCGCCGCCGGAGGCGCGTCCCTCGCCTGGTTCTCCCGCCTGCCCTGACACCCCCCGCCCTGCCCCGGGGACCCCCGGGGATCCCCTGGGCCGCCCGCATGCGGCGCGGGTACGACCCGGACGCTGATACGGTCGGCCGACGTGGGGGAACACTACTTCGCCGAACGTCCCGCCGCCGCCGGACGCCGCCGCACCGTCGATCTCGTCCTGCCCGACCTCCACCTGCGCCTGCAGACCGACAGCGGCATGTTCTCCCCCGACCGCGTCGACCCCGGCACCCGCGTCCTGCTGGAGACCGTCCCCCCTCCCCCACCCGGCGGGGACCTCCTCGACCTCGGCTGCGGATACGGCCCCATCGCCCTCACCATGGCCCGCCGCTCGCCGCAGGCGAGCGTATGGGGTGTGGATGTGAACCGGCGTGCATTGGAGCTGGCGGAGGGTAATGCCACTGCCGCCGGGCTTGACAATGTAAGGTTCACGGTGGCGGACGGGATCGACCCCAGCCTGCGATTCGCGGCGATCTGGTCCAACCCCCCGATCCGCATCGGCAAGGCCGTCCTGCACGACCTCCTGCTCGCCTGGTTGCCCCGCCTCTCCCCCGGCGGCGCCGCCCACCTCGTCGTCCAGAAGCACCTCGGCTCGGACTCCCTGCAACGCTGGCTGAACGCCCAGGGCCTGCCCGCCGAGCGGATCGCGTCCCGGTCCGCCTATCGCGTCCTGCGCGTCACCCCCGCCGCCACCGGCGATCCCGAGGACCCCGGCGGTCCCGGCAGTCCCGTGCAAGGAGCACCCCGATGAGCACCCCCGACCCCGCGCAGGGACGCCGGCAGCTGCGGCCCACCGACGTCAAGCGCCTCAACCGCGACTGGCGCCGCCGCACCGGCGGCCGCCTCGGGCTGCTCGTCGAATCGGTCACCCAGCCCTTCAACACCGGCTCCATCATCCGCAGCGCCGCCGCGTTCGGCGTCGAGCACCTCTGGCTCGCCGGGAACGCCACGCCCCCCACCCACCGCAACGTCGCCAAGACCGCCCTCGGCACCGAACGGCTCCTGCCCTGGGAGCACGCCGGCACCGCCGCCGAGGCCGCCGCCGCCGTCCGCAAGGCGGGCCTGCGGATCATCGCGATCGAGCTGACCACCGACGCCGTCCCCCTGCACGAGGCGCCCCTGGCCGGCGACATCTGCCTGGCCGTCGGCGGCGAGGACCACGGCTGCTCCCCCGCCCTGCTCGCCGCCGCCGACACCGTCGCCTACATCCCCCAGGTCGGGCGCGTCGGCTCCCTCAACGTCGCCGTCGCCACCGCCATCGCCCTCGCCGAGGCCCGCCGCCGCGAATGGGCCGACTGACCCCTCCCCCGCCTCACGCCTCGGGAGCGCCCGCACGCCCGGCGCGCCGCCCCCTGCCACCGGCCCCGGCATCAGGCACGATACGGGCACCACCGGACGGCGGCCGCCGCCGCACCGGCCCGCCCCTCACCAGCGCGCACGCGACGGCACCGGCCGCGATCACCGCGACGGGCAGGGCCAGCGCCGGCCGCATCGCGTGGACGAACCCGTGCTCATAGGCCGACGCCGCCGCCTGCCGGATCTGCTCGGCCACGCCCGGCGGCGTGCCCGGCGGCGGATCCAGAGCCCCGCCGGCCCGCCCCGCACCGGCCCCCAGGCCCCGTCCCGGCACATCGCCGAACCCGGCGACGAACCCGCCGCGGACGTCCGCCGGAAGCGCCCCGGCCCGCCGGGACGCCTCGTCCCGGACCGCGGCCGCCAGGCGGTTCTGCAGCACCGCGCCGACCGCGGCGCTGCCGGCGATCGTGCCGATCTGCCGGATCGTGTTCAGCACCCCGGAGGCGGCCCCGGCCATCGCGGGCTCCACGCCGCGCATCGCGACGCTCACCATCGGGCCGAACACGCAGCCGGTCCCGGCCCCGGCCACCAGCAGCGGCGCCTGGAGCCCGTACCAGGTGCTTTCCACTCCGGCGGCCAGCGCCAGCCACGCCATCCCCGTCCCGAACGACACGAGCCCGCCCACCAGGACCGACGTGCCGCCGGACCGGTCGGCCATCCGGCCCGCGACCGGCGACACCAGCGCCGACACCACCATCGCCGGGGCCATCACCAGGCCCGCCTCCAGCGCGCCGAAGGCCAGCACCGACTGCAGGTACAGCATCACCGGCAGGAACAACCCGATCATCCCGACCTGGACCGCCGCCGCCACCCCGCTCATCACCGCGAACCCGCGATCGCGGAACAGCGCGAACGGCAGCAGCGGCTCGCGGTCCTGCCGCGACGCCTGATGGACCAGGAACACCGCCAGCAGCACCACCGACCCCGCCAGCAGCGCCCAGATCCCCGCGTTCCAGCCGTACCGCTGGCCCTCGGTGAGCCCGAACGTCAGGCACAGCAGCGCCGCCGTGGCCAGCACGACACCCGGCACGTCCAGCCGGTGCCGCGCACCCTGCCGCACGTCGGGCACCAGCACGGCGGCCAGCACGAGCACCGCCACGCCGACCGGGACGTTCACCACGAAGATCCACCGCCAGCCGGCGGCGGCGACCAGGAACCCGCCGAGCGTCGGCCCGGCGATCGTCGCCAGGCCCGCGACCCCGCCCCACACGCCGAGCGCCGCACCCCGCCGCTCGGGCGGGAACGCCGCGATTATGAGCGTCATCGTCTGCGGCAGCAGCGCCGCCGCGCCCAGCCCCTGCACGGCACGCGCCGCGATCAGCTGCGCCGGGCCCTGCGCCAGGGCGCACAGCACCGACGCGAGGGTGAACAGCGCCACGCCCCCGGCGAACAGGGCGCGCGGCCCGTGCACGTCGCCCAGCCTGCCGGCGGTGATGAGCAGCGCCGCCAGGACGAGCACGTACACGTTGATCACCCACAGCGCCTCGTCGAGCGAGGCGCCCAGCCCGCCGATCATGCTGGGGAGGGCGACGTTCACGGCCGTCAGGTCCAGCAGGGTCAGGAAGAACCCCAGGCTGAGCGTCACCAGCACCGCCCAGGGATCACCGCGCCACCTGCGCATCCCAGCCCCCCTCACCGCGGCCCTCGCCACCGCGTCCGCCCTTCCCGCCCAGCCCTGTCAGCCCTGCTCGGTTCCGTCAGGCTTCGCCGGGGCCTGCAGGCTCCACAGCCGCCCGTCGGGATCGCGGACGGTCATCTCCCGGGTCCCGTAGTGGGTGTCGGTGAACGGCGTCACCACCTCGACCTGCGGACCGGCGTGGAACGCCTCCGGGTCGGGCACCCTCAGCGCGAGCCGGACCTGGGGCTCGCGGTCCTCGGGGATCTCGGCGATGAACACATACGGGCCGTCCCCGTTGCGGAGCTGCCCCGAGCCGTGGCCGGTCGAGAACTCCAGCTCGAACCCCAGCGCCTGGAAGAACCCGGCCGCCTTCCCCCAGTTGTGGGTCTCCAGGAACACGGCCTCGATTCCCTCGGTCGGCATGTCATCTCCCCTTGTCTCGTCCCGATGGTCGCTCCGGCGGGCGGCGCTGCTCCTGGACCCCCGCGAGGTAGGCGCGCAGAGCCTCGGCGACCAGCGCCGACAGCGACAGCCCCGACTCGATGGAGTGGTGCTTGACCTGCTTGATCAGACTGATCGGCAGGTACACGTTGAACTGCTTGACGTCCTCGTCGCCCACGTCCCCGACGCTAGCACCGTTGCTAGCATGCTAGCAACCTAGCGCGTCGGCGGCGCGGCGGCCTCCGCCCCGGGATTTGCGGGAACGGCAACAGGATTCGCCACGGCGGGACGGCGCCGCCGATGATTCCGGTCACGGCAGCGAGGAGGCACCATGACCGAGCACCACGACACGCCCGCGCACCACGGCACCCCCGGGCATGACACCGCCGGGCATGACACCGCCGGGCACGCCGGCACCGATTCCGGCGCCGGGTTCTGGGACGCCCGCTACGCCGAGAGCGAGAGGATCTGGAGCGGCGACCCCAACGCCGTCCTGGTGCGCGAGGCCACCGGCCTGGCTCCCGGCACCGCCCTGGACCTCGGCTGCGGCGAGGGCGCCGACGCGGTCTGGCTCGCCCGGCGGGGCTGGCGCGTCACCGCCGCCGACATCTCCCGCGTCGCCCTTGAGCGCGCCGCCCGGCACGCCGCCGACGCCGGGGTCGCCGGGCGCATCGACTTCCAGCGCCACGACTTCGCCGTGTCGTTCCCCGCCGGCACCTTCGACCTGGTCTCCGCGCACTTCCTGCACTCACCCGGCGGGCACCTCCCCCGCGAGGAGGTCCTGCGGGCCGCCGCCGCGGCGGTCGCGCCCGGCGGGACCCTCCTCATCGTCGGGCACGCCGGATGGCCGTCCTGGGAGCACGACCACGGCCACGACCAGGACGTCCACTTCCCGACCCCGGACGAGGTCCACGCCTCCCTCGGCCTGCCCGAGGGGCAGTGGGAGCTCCAGCTCAGCGAGGAGCACGAGCGCGTCCAGAACAAGCCCGACGGGCAGCCCGGCACCCGCACCGACAACGCCCTGAAACTGCGGCGGCGGCCCGCACCCTGACCACCCGGACCGCACCCGGACCCGTGCTCGCCCAGGCCCCCGCCCGCGCCCTGCCCGCCGCCGGTCTCCGCGCGGCGGGCACCCCGCACGCGCGGCCACCGGCCCGCCGCGGGGCCCGTCCGAGCCGGGGCTACCGGACGGCCGTGCGCCGCATCAGCGCCGCGAACTCCTCCAGCGAGACCTTCCCGTCGTGGTCGGCGTCGGCCGCCACGACCACCTCCACCGCGCGGGTCCCGCTGATCGGCTCGCCCAGCGCCCCCATCAGGTTCCTCAGCTCGGCCGTGGTGATGTAGCCGTCACCGTCGACGTCCACGAGATCGAACGTCGCACTGTAGTCGTCGGCTGTGGCCATCGCTGGGTCCTCCTGGTGATCGTCGGGGCTCGACGGTAACACCGCCCCGGTGCTTTACGTAGTAAGGCAGGGGTGGCGGGGTGGGTCCGCCATAATCGGGGGGGTGCGCCGCTCGTACGAGTTCCTCGACCATCCCGGCCCCATCCCCTTCGCCCACCGCGGCGGCGCCGGCGGCCGGCCCGAGAACTCCATGGCCGCCTTCCAGCGCGCCACCGACCTCGGCTACCGCTACCTGGAGACCGACGCGCACGCCACCGCCGACGGCGTCGTCGTCGCCTTCCACGACCGCACCCTGGACCGCGTCACCGACCGCACCGGCGTCATCGCCCGCCTCCCCTACGCCGAGGTCGCCCGGGCCCGCATCGGCGGCACCGAGCCCATCCCCCGGCTGGAGGACGTCCTCGGCTCCTTCCCCGGCGCCCGCGTCAACATCGACCTCAAGGACGCCCCCGTCATCGGGCCCCTCGCCGAGGCGCTGCACCGCACCAACGCCTGGCACCGGGTGTGCATCACCTCCTTCTCCACCCGCCGCCTGGCGCAGATGCGCGCCCGGCTCCCGCTGTTCACCGACCGGGACGTGTGCACTTCCCTCGGCCCCCGCGGGCTGATGGCCCTGCGCGCCAAGTCCTACGGCGGCCCCGCCGCCAAGCTCGTCCGCCTCGCCGCCACCGGCGTCGCCTGCGCCCAGGTCCCCTACGGCCTCGGGCCCGTCCCGTTCGTCACCGGGGCGTTCATCGCCCAGGCCCACGAGCTCGGCCTGAAGGTCCACGCCTGGACCGTCAACGACGCCGCCGCCATGCGGCGCCTGCTCGACCTCGGCATCGACGGCATCATGACCGACGAGCTGGTCACCCTCCGCCACGTCATGGCCTCCCGCGGCCAGTGGCCCCGCCCCGCCCCCGGCCACGGCACCGCCACCCGGCACGACGCCCCGGGCACCGCCCCAGACATCACAGACGTCCCGGAAGGCGGCCAGGGCGGCGCGCGGGAGAACGGGCGGCGCGAGGCGTAGCCTCCCGCCGCGGACACGTCCCGCCACAGGCCCAGCCCCGGAATCGGGTCCCCGGGAAGACGCCCGGTCAGGCCAGCCCGGCGTCGTGGGCGAGCAAAGCGATCTGCGTGCGGTTGTCCAGGCCCAGCTTGTCCAGGACGTTCGACACGTGCGCCTTCACCGTCGCCACCGTCATGAACAGCTCCGCGGCGATCTCGGCGTTGCTCCCGCCGCGCGCCACCGCGGCCACCACCTCGCCCTCGCGGGGGCTCAGCACCGCCAGCGCCGCACGCGCCCGCTCCAGCGAGCCCGCCTGCACCGCCGACCGCTCCATCAGCCGCCTCGTCACCCGCGGCGACAGGATCGGCTCACCCGCCGCGACCTTGCGCACCGCCTCCACGATCCGCGCCGGAGGGGTGTCCTTCAGCAGGAACCCGCTCGCGCCCGCCCGCAGCGCCCCCAGGATGTCCTCGTCGGCGTCGAAGGTCGTCAGCACGATCACCTCCGGCGGGTCCGCGCGGCGCCGCAGCCGGCCGGTCGCGGTGATCCCGTCCACCCGCGGCATCCGCAGGTCCATCAGCACCACGTCCGGGGCCAGCGCGTCCGCGGCCGCCGCGACCTCGGCGCCGTCGGCGGCCTCGCCCACCACCCGGAGGCCGTGGACGCCGTCCAGCATCATCACCAGGCCCGCCCGCACCAGCGCGTCGTCGTCGACGACCAGGACGCGCAGGGGGCGGCTCACGCCGGCCATGGTAGCCAGGCGCGCAGCCGGAACTCCCCGGCGGCCGCGCCGTGGTCCAGGCTCCCCCCGGCCAGCCGCACCCGCTCGGTCAGCCCCACCAGCCCCGTCCCCGACCCCGGCACCGCCGGCCCCCGGGCACCGGGCCCGCCGCCGGGCAGCGGGTTGCTGATGTCGATCACCAGCCGGGCGCCGGGACGGCCCTCCAGCGCCACCCGCACCGGCAGCCCCGCCGCGTGCTTGCGGGCGTTGGTCAGCCCCTCCTGCACCACCCGGTACGCCGTCCGCCCCGCCGCCGGGGGCAGCGCCCCCGGATCCACCACCCGGTCGCTGAGCCGCACCCGCCCCCCGGCGTCCCGGGACTCCTCCACCAGCCGCGGCAGGTCCGCCAGCACCGGCTGCGGCCGCCCGCCCGCCACCTCGCCGCCGTCCCCGGTCCCGTCCTCGTCGCCGTCGTCGGCGCGCAGCAGCAAGATCACCTCGCGCAGTTCCTCCAGCGCCTGGTGCGCGCCGTCCCGGACCACGCCGGCCGCCCGCGCCAGCCGCTCCGGCGGCGCGTCCGGGCGGTACTCCAGCGCGCCCGCGTACGTCGCCAGCAGCGACAGGCGGTGCGCCAGCACGTCGTGCATCTCCCGCGCGATCCGCGCCCGCTCCAGCGCCCGCGCCTCGGCCACCCGGCGGCCCTGCTCGGCCTCGGCCCGCGCCGCCCGCTCCCGCAGCGACGCCAGCAGCGCCCGCCGCGCCCGCAGCAGCGCCCCCCACCCGACCAGCGCGCCGTAGGCGACGGCCATCAGCGCCAGCCACCAGCCGTAGGAGATCCCCCCGTTGGGACGCCACAGCCCCTGCACCGCGTGCGCCGCGACCCCGGCCGCGGCCACCGCGGCGGCCACCGGGAACCGGCGCCGCCCGGCCACCCACAGCGCCCCCAGCGTCGCCGGAGGCGTCGCCGCCGGTGACAGCGCCGCCAGCACCGCCAGCGCCAGCGCGGCGCCGACCGGATGGCGGCGCAGGACGGGCAGCAGCGCGCACCCGGCCGCGCCCGCCGCCGCGTCGGCCGCGAGCGGCGGTCCCGCCCCCTGCGCCTCGAACCGCCCCCAGACCGTCAGCGCGGCCAGCGCGCCCACCGCGGCGATCACGCCCGCCATCGCGGCGCCCCGCGGGCACCGCGGTTCCGCCTGCGCGTCCGCGCAGGTCCCGCCGTCGTCGATCGCACCGTCCACGGGCACACGGTAGCCGCGGCCCGCCCGGCGGCGGCACCTACCAAAGTCGAACCCGCCCCCGTCCCCGGGCGGACCCGCCGCCGACCCGCGCCCGATGCGCGCCACGGCCGGGCCCGCGACGCTCACAGGCATGACCACCCCGCCCGTCACCGCCCGACCGGAGGACCCGCGCCCATCGGCTACCTGATCACCGTCGCCGTCACCGCCTGGTGCGCCCTGCTCGCCCTGGCCCCGCCGCGCCGCCCGCGCGTCCTCGGCCGGATCGCCTTCCGCTCGGGACTGGTGATCAACGAGCTGCCCGTCCCGGCCCTGCTCTGGCTCGCGGCCTGGACGGCCGTGGCCTTCGCGCAGGACGACATCGGCTCGCCCGCCGCCTGGGCCGCGGTCGCCCTCGCGGCCCTGACCGCCGCGGCGCTCACCGTCATCGCCGCCCGCGCCGCCCGCACCCGGCCCGCGATCGGCCGCGCCCTGGCCGCCGCGTTCGACCCCGCGTCCACTCCCCCTCCCATGACCGCGACCACGCCCCGCGGCCACGCCCGCGGCCACGCCCGTGACCGCCGCGCCGCCGCGCCGCGGCGCCGGGCCCGGGCGGCGGCGCTCATCGCGCCGCTGCCGCTGCGCGGACGCGGTGTCCGCCACGTGGCAGGCATCCCCTACCGGGACGCCGGACGCCGCAACCTCCTCGACGTCCGCCACCACCGCTCCCGCCCGCCCGGCGGGCCCGTCCTGGTCTACCTGCACGGCGGCGGCTTCACCGGCGGGCACAGGAACCGGGAGGCGCGCCCCCTGCTGAACCGCCTGGCGGGCCGGGGGTGGCTGTGCGTCAGCGCCGACTACCGGCTGCGGCCCGGCTCCCGGTTCCCCGACCCGCTCGTCGACGCCAAGAAGGCCATCGCCTGGGCGCGCGCCCACGCCGCCGAGTACGGCGCCGACCCCTCCCAGGTGTTCGTCGCGGGCAGCTCCGCCGGAGCCCATCTGGCGGCGATGGCCGCGCTCACCGCCGGCGACCCGTCCTGCCAGCCCGGTTTCGAGGACGCCGACACCACCGTCACCGCCGCGATCTGCCTGTACGGCTACTACGGCGAGGTCTACGACGACGGAGCCGCCACCTCACCCGAGCACCACCTGCACCCCGGCGCGCCGCCGTTCCTCATCGCCCACGGTGACCGCGACACCTGCGTCCCCGTCGAGGCCGCCCGCCGGTTCGCCCGGCGGCTGCGGGAGACCTCCCGCGCCCCGGTCGTCTACGCCGAGCTGCCCGGCGCCCAGCACGTGTTCGACCTGTTCCGCTCCACACGCTTCGCGGCTGTCGTGGACGGTATCGAGACCTTCACCGCCCAGGTCCGGGTAGCCCACCAGCCGCGGGCCTTTACAAAGTAAGAAGAAAGCCGAAGCGAGCGGCCACCGAAGCCTGAGGCAGCAAAGACACAGCTCAGCGGACGGGACGGCGGGACAGGACGGGCGGGACGGGCGGGACGGTCAGCGGCCGAAGCCGGGCGGGCGCGGCGGGCCGCCGGGACGGTACTCGGCCGCGATCCGCAGCGGGCTGTGCTGGGGACGGTCGGCGGGCGGGGCCACCTGGCCCGCCTGGGTCAGGTCCAGCCGCCCGGCGCGCAGGCTCTCCAGCAGTTCCAGGTCCTCCGCCGACACCAATGCGGCCATGATCTTGCCGCGGCGGGTCAGCGCCACCCGCTCCCCCGTGTAGGCCACCCGGTTCACCAGGTCGGCGAACTCCTTGCGTGCCTCGGTCACCGGCTTTTCCACGCTGTTCATCGTATAGCGAACTTCCCTGGTGCCCCTCGCGCGGCGGTTGTACTCTCCGCACATGTACAAAGCGTACGCTCTGTACAGATCGAAAACGAGGAGGCGCCATGTTCGACCGACGGGGACCAAGCACGCCGTGGCCCGGCACGCCCTGGTCCGACGAACCCGGGGAGTTCCCGCACCCGGCGCGGCCGCGGACCTACGCGGGCAGGTCTTGGGCCAAGGTCGCCGACGCCCCCCCGATCGCCGACGCGCAGCTGTTCGAGCGGCTGCTCGCGCAGCGGATCGTGTTCCTCGGCTCGGAGATCGACGACCAGGTCGCCAACCGGGTGAACGCGCAGCTGCTGCTGCTCGCCGCGCAGGACGCCCGCCGCGACATCACCCTCTACGTCAACTCCCCCGGCGGCGTCGTCGACGCGGGCATGGCGATCTACGACATGATGCAGTTCGTGCCCAACGACGTCTCCACGGTCGCGATGGGCATGGCCGCCTCGATGGCGCAGACGCTGCTGTGCGCCGGCACCGCCGGCAAGCGGTACGCGCTGCGGCACGCCCGGGTGATGATGCACCAGCCGCACGGCGGCATCGGCGGCACCGCCTCCGACATCAAGATCCAGGCCGAGCAGTCGCGGTACCTCAAGCGGATCCTCGCCGAGCGGACGGCGTTCCACACCGGGCAGCCGCTGGAGCGGATCGAGGCCGACGGCGACCGCGACCGCTGGTTCACCGCCGAGCAGGCCCGCGAGTACGGCATGGTCGACCACGTCATCGACACCACCGACCGGGTGGGCTCCTGATGCGCGCCAAGGGCCGCTACGTCGTCCCCTCCTTCGTGGAGCGGACGTCGTACGGGCTCAAGGAGATGACGCCCTACAACAAGCTGTTCGAGGACCGCATCGTCTTCCTCGGCACGCCCGTCGACGACACCAGCGCCAACGACGTCACCGCGCAGCTGATCGCCCTGGAGGGCATGGACCCCGACCGGCCCATCGCCCTGTACATCAACTCGCCCGGCGGGTCGCTGACCGCGATGATGGCGATCCACGACACCATGCAGTTCATCCGCCCCGAGGTCGAGACCACCTGCGTCGGGCAGGCCGGTTCGGCGGCGGCGATCCTGCTGGCGGCCGGCGCCCCCGGCAGGCGCGCCGCGCTCGTCCGCTCCCGGATCCTGCTGCACGAGCCGACGATCGAGGTCTCCCGCGGCCAGTCCAGCGATCTGGAGATCCAGGCGCGCGAGCTGCTGCGGCTGCGCGGGCAGATGGAGGCGATCGTGGCCGCGGCGACCGGGAGGGACGCCGCGGCCGTCCGCCGTGACCTGGACCGCGACCGCTATTTCACCGCCGAGGAGGCCAGGGAGTACGGCCTGATCGACGAGGTGCTCACCACCCGCGGATAGCGCCCCGTCCGGAAGGTCTCCCCCGGGCGGCCCGGTGCGGCCGGAAACGACAGGGTTGGATCCCGCCGGGACAGGGAATCTTGTCGGGGTTATCAGCGTTGGTCAGGGCAAGACCGCAAGCCGTCTGGGAGGCACGTGACGATGGCCGAGCGCGCACTTCGCGGCACCCGACTCGGAGCGACGAGCTACGAGAACGATCGCAACACCGATCTGGCCCCTCGGCAAGAGGTGGACTACACCTGCACCAAGGGACACCGGTTCACCGTGACGCTCGCAGCCGAGGCCGAGGTGCCGATGACCTGGGAATGCCGCAGCTGCGGCGCCGCGGCCCTGCGGGTGGACGGTGAGCTGCCCCAAGCCAAGAAGGGAAAGCCGCCGCGCACCCACTGGGACATGCTCATGGAACGGCGCACCGTCGAGGACCTGGAAGAGGTCCTCGCCGAGCGCCTGGAGATCCTGCGCGCGGGACGCAGGAAGTCCGCCTGACCGGCTGACCCCGCACCGACCGGGCATCCGAGGACGGGCCCGCACCGCCGGCAGGGGCGGTGCGGGCCCTTCCCCTTGGACCCCGCGTCCACAGGGCCAGGATCAACGGGCCAGGGCGGGGCCGTGTCAGCGGCCCAGGCGGGGCAGCACCAGCCCGGTCTCGTACGCCGTCACCACCGCCTGGACCCGGTCGCGCAGCCCCAGCTTGCGCAGGACGCGGCTGACGTGGGTCTTGACGGTCTGCTCTCCCCCACCACCAGCCGCGCGGCGATCTCGGCGTTGGTCAGGCCCTCGGCGACCAGCCGCAGCACGTCGGTCTCGCGGGGCGTCAGCCCCTCCAGCGACGCCGACGGGGGGCGGGGCCGCAGCCGCGCGAACTCCCCGATCAGCCGCCGCGTCACCGCCGGCGCCAGCAGCGCCTCCCCCGCCGCGACCACCCGCACCGCGTCGAACAGCCGCTCGGCCGTCACGTCCTTGAGCAGGAACCCGCTCGCGCCCGCCACCAGCGCGTCGTAGACGTGCTCGTCCAGGTCGAACGTGGTCAGCATCAGCACCCGCGGCGCGCCCTCGGCGGCGGCGATCCGGCGGGTGGCCTCGATGCCGTCCATCAACGGCATCCGCACGTCCATCAGCACCACGTCCGGGGCGTGCCGGCGGCACGCCGACACCGCCGCCGCGCCGTCGGCGGCGGTCCCCACGACCGCCAGGTCCGGCTGGGTCCCCAGCAGCGCGCCGAACCCCGCGCGGACCACCTCCTGGTCATCGGCCACCACGACCCGCACCACCGCGGTCACGGCGCCCCCGCCCCGCCGGACCCCGCCGGCAGCGTCGCCCGCACCAGGAACCCGCCGACCGGCCCCGGCCCCGTCCGCAGGTCACCGCCCACGGCCGCCGCGCGCTCGCGCATCCCCAGCAGCCCGTGCCCCACCCCGCCGGGCGAGGCGCCCGGCCCGGCGCCCTGCGGGGGGCCGGGCCCGTTGTCGCGGACGCTGACCACCAGCGTCTCCCCGGTGTAGTCCAGCTCCACGTCGACGGCGGCGCCGGGCGCGTGCCGCCGCGCGTTCGTCAGCGCCTCCTGGACGATCCGGTACGCGGTCAGCTCCACGCCGGGGTCCAGCGCCGCGACCCGCCCCCGCACGATCAGCCGGGTGCCCGCCGCGCCGGAGCCGCGGGTCTCGTCGACCAGGTCCAGCAGCTGCTGCAGGCCCGGCTGCGGACGCCGTGTCGGCGCGGCGCCGGCGGCCCCGGCGTCCTCGCGCAGGACGCCCAGCAGCCGCCGCATCTCCGTCAGCGCCGTCCGCGCGGTGTCGCCGATCGCCAGCAGCCGCCTGGCGCCCTCCTCGGGCATCCCGGGCGTGGCCAGCCTCGCCGTCTCGGCCTGCACGGAGATCATCGAGATGTGGTGGGCGACGACGTCGTGCAGCTCCCGGGCGATGCGGGCGCGCTCACCGCGGGCGGTGTGCTCCAGCAGCGTGTCCTCGAACGCGCGGCGGGAGGCGGCGAGGGCGGCGGCCTCGGCGCGGCGGCGCCCGATCCGGCGGCGGGCCACCGCCGCCCATGCCACCGCCAGCGCGGCCAGCCCGGCCACCGCGGGCCCGCGGTGCAGCGCCGTCGCCGGGCCCACCGCGGCGGTGACCGCGGCGGCGGCGGCCACGGCGTGCTCACCGGCCAGGACCAGCGGCAGCGTGGCGCACAGGTCCAGCAGGATCGCCAGCGGCAGCACCGCGCCCGCGCCGCCGGTGCGCAGCACCGCCTCGGCCACCCCCGCCACCGCCAGGCACACCCCCGCCACCGGCCACCACCCGGGCCACGGCCCCCGCTCCGCCCGCCACCGCACCCGCGATCGCGTGCGGTGCCGTGTCCCCGGGTCGTGCCGTGTCCCCGGCCGGACCGCCGGTCCGGGCCGCGCGCATCCGCCGCCGTCCCCCACGCACGCCATTGTGGCGTGCGCGGCGCCGCCGCGGCGTCCCTCCCGCGGGGGACGCGCCTCCCCCGGCCCGCGCCGCGCGGGACGCCACCGCGGCGTGATGACCCGGCGGGGCGCCGGTCCGTAGCCTCCGGTGGCATGGAGGCAACCATCGAAGTGCGGGGCCTGCGCAAGCGGTACGGGCCCGCCGTCGCCGTGGACGGCCTGACGTTCACCGCCGCCCCGGGCCGCGTCACCGGGTTCGTCGGCCCCAACGGCGCCGGCAAGTCCACCACCATGCGGATCATCCTCGGGCTGGACCGGCCCGACGCGGGGACGGCGCTGGTCGGCGGGCGGCCCTACCGGTCGCTGCGGACCCCGCTGTGCGCCCTCGGCGCGATGCTGGACGCGGCGGCCGTGCACCCGGCCCGGCGCGCCCGCGACCACCTGCTGTGGCTGGCCCACGCCAACGGGCTGCCCGCCCGCCGGGTGGACGAGGTGATCGAGATGGCCGGGCTGACCCGCGCCGCCGGGCGCGCCGCCGGCCGGTTCTCCCTCGGCATGCGCCAGCGGCTCGGCATCGCCGCCGCGCTGCTGGGCGACCCGCCCGTCCTGATGTTCGACGAGCCCGTCAACGGCCTGGACCCCGAGGGGATCGTCTGGATCCGGGGGCTGCTGCGCTCGCTGGCCGCCGAGGGCCGCGCGGTGCTGGTGTCCAGCCACCTGATGAGCGAGCTGGAGGGCGGCGCCGACCACCTGGTGGTGATCGGCCGGGGCCGCGTCATCGCCGACGTCGCCGTCGGGGAACTGCTGGCCGCCGCGTCCGGCGGGCGGGTCGAGCTGCGCACCACCGGCCGCCAGGAGGCGATGACGGTGCTGGCCCGCGCGGGCGCCGAGGTCGCCGCGGGGGGCGGCGGGGCCGTCACCGTCTCCGGGCTGTCCTCCGAGCAGGTCATCGCGGCGCTCACCGGCGCCGGAGTGCCCTTCACCGGCGTCTCCGAGCACCGCGCGACGCTGGAGGAGGCGTACATGGAGCTGACCCGCGACGCGGTGGAGTTCCGCGCCGTCACCGGCCGCACCGTCCCCGCCCGGGACGGCGCGGACGGTGCGGACGGCGGGGACTGCGGGGAGGAGGCATGACCACCGCCGCGCCCTACCGCAGCACCGTCCAGGCGCAGGCCCGCGACGGGTTCGGGCGGCTGCTGCGGGCCGAGTGGACCAAGCTGCGGTCGGTGCCGCGCTGGATGCTCACCCTCGCGGCGTCGGTTCTGGTGACCGTCCTGGTCGCGCTGCTGATCGCGGCCGGGGCACGGACCTCCGGCAGCGGCGGCGGGGAGAGGCCGCCCGCCGCGGGCATCACCGACCAGGGGCACCTGACCTACCGGACGATGACCGGCGACGGGACGCTGGTCGCCCGCGTCGCCTCCCAGGACGGCGGCCACGCCTGGGCCAAGGCCGGCCTCATGATCCGCGGGGACGTGCGGCGCGGCGCGCCCTACGCGGCCATCGCGGTGACCCCCGGGCACGGCGTGCGGATGCAGACCGGCTACCGGCCCGGCGGCGCGGGCGCCGCGTCCGGCGGCGCCGCCCCCCGCTGGCTCAGGCTGACCCGCGCCGGGACGACCGTGACCGGCTACGAGTCCGCCGACGGCCGGGCCTGGCGGCGCGTCGGCGCGGTCCGCCTCGCCGGGCTGCCCGCCACGGCCGCCGCGGGCCTGTTCGTGGCCGTCCCCGACACCGTCCGGGTCCGGCGGAGCTTCGGCGGCGAGACCGTCTCCGGGGAACCCGCCGACACCCGCGCCACCTTCGACGGTGTCGCCCTCACCCCCTCCTCCGGCGCCGCCGCGGGGCCGTGGCACGACCGCGGCGGCCCCGGCGGGACGGCGGGCGGGCGGCCGGACGGGTCCCGGCGGGACGGCGGCGCGTTCACCCTGGCCGGGTCCGGGGACGTCGGCCCCGACCTGTTCGCCGACGACATCACCCAGACCACCCTCACCGGCGTGCTGATCGGGCAGACCGCCGTCGTCGCGCTCGCCGTGCTGTTCGTCACCGCCGAGTACCGGCGCGGGACGATCCGCACCACCTTCGCGGCCAGTCCCCGCCGCGGCCGGGTCCTGGCCGCCAAGGCGGTGGTCGCCGGGTCCGCGGCGTTCGCCGCCGGGCTCGCCGCCGTCTCCGCGTCGCTGCTGCTGGCCGCGCCGGTGCTGCGCTCGCACGGGATGGCGCCGCCGCCTCTCACCGACGGCCCGGTGCTGCGCGCGGCGGCCGGCACCGCCGCGCTGCTCGCCGTCATCGCGGTGTTCAGCCTGGCGATGGCCACGATCATGCGGCGCAGCGCGCCCGCGATCACCGTGGTCCTGCTGCTGCTCCTCGTCCCGCAGATCGTCGCGACCGGCCTGCCGGTTCCGGCGGCGCGGTGGGTGGAGCGGCTCACGCCCGCCGCCGGGTTCGCGATCCAGCGGACCCTGCACCGCTACGACACCGCCATCGGCCCCTGGGCCGGCTTCGGGGTGCTGTGCGCCTACACCGCGTGCGCGCTGGCCGCGGCGGCGTGGCTGCTGAAACGGCGGGACGCGTGAGCGCGCCCGCCTCCGCGCTGCGCGCCGAGTGGACGAAGCTGCGGACGCTGCCGAGCACCGCGTGGCTGCTGCTCGCCCTGACCGCGGCGACCGTCGCGGTGGGCGCGGCGGTCACCGGCTCCGTCGACACCTCCCACTGCGACACCCCCGCCGGGTGCGCGGAGGACACCCCGAGGCTGGCGCTGTCGGGCGTCCAGGCCGGGCAGGTCGCCGCGGTCGTCCTCGGGGCCCTGGCCGTCGGCGGGGAGTACGCGACCGGGACGATCGCCGCGACACTGGCGGCGGTGCCCCGCCGGGCCACGGTGCTGCTCGCCAAGGCCGCCGTGGTCGGCGCGGCCGTCGCCGCCGCCGGGACCGCCGCGGTGCTGGCCTCGCTCGCCGCCGCCCGGCTGCTCCTGCCGCGCGGCGGGTTCACCGCCGCGCACGGCTACCCGCCGCTGTCGCCCGCCGACGGGCCCACCGCCCGCGCCGCGCTCGGGACGGTCCTCTACCTCGTCCTGGTCGCGCTGCTGTCCCTGGGCGCCGCCGCCGCGCTGCGCGACTCCGCCGGAGCGATCACCGGCGTGCTGACGGTGCTGTGGATCGTCCCGGCCGTCACCCCGTTCGTCGGCGACCCCGCCTGGCGCGACCGGCTGGACAGGTACGCGCCGATGTCGGCCGGCCTCGCCGCCCGGTCGACCCGGGCCCTGGACACGCTGCCGATCGGCCCGTGGGCGGGCCTCGGCCTGCTCGCCGCCTACGCCGCCGCGGCCCTGGCGATCGGGGGTGCGCTGTTCACGGCCCGCGACGCCTGAGCACCCGTGGCCCCCGACTGGCGAGGGACGTCGCCCGGGGAGAACGTCCGTCAGGCGCGGGACGGGCTGCTGCCGCCGCCCCCGGCCCGTCCCCCCGCGCCGCCGGACGGCCCGGCGTCGTCGTCGATCACCTCACCGCGCACCACCGGCCCCTGCGGGGTCCCGTCGCCGCCGCGCCCCGCCTCCGGCGACCCGGGCACGCCGAAAGGGCCGCCCCCCAGGCCGCCGAGCCCGCCGAGCCCGGGCGGGAACGCCCCGGCGCGCGCCTCGGCCAGCCGGACCCGCCGCGCCGCGTACCGGCCCAGGGCCCGCCGCACCAGCGGCCGGGTGAACGGCAGCACGAACAGCAGGCCCAGCGCGTCGGTCACGAACCCGGGCGTCAGAAGCAGCACCCCGCCGGCCATCACCAGCGCCGCGTCCGCCAGCTCCCGGTCGGGCATCACCCCGCGGCCGAACGTCTCCTGCAGCGCCCGCCAGGCGCGGCGCCCCTCACGGCGCACGATCCACGCGCCCAGCAGCGTTTCGGCGGCCAGCAGCCCGGCCGTGGGCCACGCCCCGATCTCCTGCCCGACCTGGACGATCACGTAGATCTCCACGACCGGCAGCAGCAGGAACGCCAGGACCAGTGCGAACGGCAGCATGGCTCCATCTTCGGGTTGCGGAACGTCCTCCCCCTGTCCAACGCCGGACGGGCCCCGAACGTTTCCCGCAGCGCCGGTCGGCGCCGGTCAGCGCAGGGAGCCGCCGCCGGGCGGGCGCCGCCCGCGGATCCGGCCGACCCGGTCCGACACCCCCCACTGGGTGATCCGCAGCGCCGCCTCGGCCATGACGTCCCGGCTCATCTTGCTCGTGCCGTGCACCCGCTCCACGAACGTGATCGGGACCTCCACCACCCGCAGGCCCCGGTGCAGCGCCCGCAGCGCCAGGTCGATCTGGAAGCAGTAGCCGCGCGACTCCACCCCCTCCAGCCCGATCTTCTCCAGCGTCGCGGCGCGGAACGCCCGGAAGCCGCCGGTGGCGTCGTGCAGGTGGAAGCCCAGCATCAGCCGCGCGTAGGTGTTGGCGCCCCGCGACAGCGCCTCGCGCCGCTTGGGCCAGTTCAGCACCTTCCCACCCGGCACCCAGCGGGCGCCGATCACCAGGTCGGCGTCCTCCAGCGCCGCCAGCAGCCGCGGCAGCTCCTCGGGCTGGTGGGAGCCGTCGGCGTCCATCTCCACCATCACGTCGTAGCCGTGCTCGGCCGCCCACCCGAACCCGGCGATGTAGGCGGCGCCCAGGCCGTCCTTGCCGGTGCGGTGCAGGACCTTCACCTGCGCGTCCGCCGCGGCCAGCGCGTCGGCGGCCTCGCCCGTCCCGTCGGGGCTGGCGTCGTCGACGACCAGCACGTCCACCGGCGGCACCGCCGCCCGCACCCGCCCGACGATGTCCTCGATGTTGTCCCGCTCGTTGTACGTCGGGATGATCACGAGCACCCGGCCGAGGTCGGCTGGGATCTCCATCGGTGTCAATTCCCCTCGTTCTTTCTGGACGTTGACCACGCCGCCGCGCAGACCGCCCCCAGGCCCAGCGCCGCGAGCACCCATTCGGGCGCCTCCCCCAGCCGGTCCGACAGCGTGCGCGACGTGCGCGCCGGCACGCGGGCGACCTGGACGTCGGGGACGAACTCGCGCGACCGGCCGACCATCCGGCCGTCCGGCGCGACGATCGCGCTGATGCCGCTCGTCGCGGCGACCAGCATGGCACGGCCGTGCTCCACCGCCCGCAGCCGCGACATAGCGATCTGCTGCGGGGGCAGGCTGGTGCGGCCGTAGGTGGCGTTGTTGGTCTGGACGACCAGGACGTTCCCGCGCGAGACGTCCCGGACCTCCTTGTCGTAGGCCACCTCGAAACAGATCACGTCGCCGATGTCGACCGGCCCGAGCCGCATCACCCCCGACCGGGTGCCCCGGGCGAAGTCGCGGGGGATCCGCTCGAAGCGCGTGATCAGCTTGGTGAGGACGTCGCGGAACGGCAGGTACTCACCGAACGGCACCGGATGCCGCTTGACGTAGTAGTCGCCGGGGCCGCTCCGCGGGTCCCACACGATCCCGCGGTTCTCGACCTTCTTCCCGTCGGGGGTATCGGTGAGCGCGCCGACCAGCACCGGCACCCCGATGTCGCGGACGGCGCCGTCGATCGCGGCGTACGCCTCGGGCTCGGTGTAGGGGTCCAGGTCGCTGGCGTTCTCGGGCCACACCACCAGCTCGGGCCTGGCGGCCTTCCCCGCGCGGACCCGCGCGGCCAGCTCGTGGGTGCGCTGGACGTGGTTGTTCAGCACGGCCTTCCGCTGCCCCAGAAAATCCAGCCCGAGGCGCGGCACGTTCCCCTGGACCACCGCCACCGTGACCGGGCGCCCCGACGTCGGCGTGGGGATCAGCGTCCCGCCGCCGACGATCGCCGCGCCCACGGCGAGGGCCGCGCACGCCGGGACCGCCGACGCCGCCGCGGCCCGCCGCGTCCTGCCCGCCGGCGCGCCACCACCGCCGGTCTCCGCATCGGGGGCGGAGCGTGCCGCCGTGCGCGCGCGCAGCGCGGCCACGACGGCGTACGCCAGGAGCCCGCCGATCAGGGCGGTCAGGAACGACACCAGGGGCGCGCCGCCCCACGAGGCGTAGGGCGTCAGCGGCGTCGCGGTCTGGCTGAAGGCCAGCCGCGCCCACGGGAACCCGCCGAACGGGACCCGGCCGCGCAGGAGTTCCTCGCCGACCCACAGTCCCGCGGTCCACACCGGCCAGCCGGGCAGCCGCGTCACCAGCGCGATCCCGGCGCCGAGCGGCAGGAAGTAGGCGGCCTGGACCAGGCTCAGCAGCACCCAGCCGTCCGGCCCGATCTTGATGATGCCGTCCAGGACGGGCAGGAAGAACGCGGCGCCGCCCACGAAAGCGAGCCATGCCCCGGTGCGGGCGGCCCGCCCGCGGATCGCCAGGGTGAGCAGCGCGACCCCCAGCGGCGCGAGCGGGGTGAGGTCGGCGGGCGGGAACGCCGGCCACATCACCAGGCCCCCGGCGGCCGCCAGCAGCGTCCGCGGCCAGCCGGCCCGGCCGCCGCGGCGCAGGCGCGCCAGCCGTCCCGGGCCCTCGCCCCGGGCCGGGCCGGCGGCCGGCGGGCGTTCCGGGAGGGTCTCCTGGGCCAACTCCACACCTCGTTCGCTCGGTCTGCTGGCGGGAACGCTACCGGCCCGCGGGCACCACGGCGACCACGACCCGGCCGCCGGCACCATCATCGCGCGCCCGGACCGGATCCGCTCCATCCGGAAGTGAGCGACATCCAACCGAAACGAGGAGAAGCCCCCAGAAGGGCCCCGGAACGGGCCGGGAAGAACAGGGCGGGCCGAACGGGCGGGACGGAAGGCGACGCGGCCCCCGGAACGGTCCCGCGCGCGGATCGGGACCGGTCGAACCGGCCCGGGAACCGGTTCCGGGACCGGGCCGGTCTCTTGTGGAGGACGACCCCCCACACCCCCGGAACGGTCCGGTTTCGGGACCGGGCCGGAGCCGGGCAGGGGCCCTTCCCGGGACCGGGACACGGAAGAGGGCCCGCGACATCCGTCGGGCCGGAGCCGCCCCACAGGCTGTGGGAACGGTCACTCCGTTTTCTACTGGATGTCCGGGCCCTTCCCGGGTCCAAGCCCCCGCGCGATCGGGCGACTCCGCTCGGACACGGCTTGCGGGTCACCGCACTGGCTCGGACGGGCGGTGCGCCATCCGCGTCCGTCCCGTCGCGGCGCGGTGCCCCGTGGCGCCCCGGGCGGCCGATCGGTGAGTCCCGTGCTGGACTGCTGCAAAACTACCGGCTTCCCCGTCCTTGTCAACCGCCGCATGTTCTGCGGCGACTCACTGTTTCCCCAGTTCAGAGCCATGATCGGGGTACGCCGACATTTCGGTCGCGGCGGGCCCCCGCCGGGAGGCGGGGCGGAGGGCCCCGGCCCGTTCCGGCGACGGGTCAGACGCCGGGGCCGGGCACCACGACCGTTCCGGTCGCGGTGACCGCGACGATCGGGTCGTCGAGCACCCCCGCCGCGGACGCGCCCCGGTCCGGGCGCCCCCGGCACACCACCCGCGCCTCGAACTCCAGCACCCGGCTGCGGGTGCCGACCCGGGCGACCACCGCGGTGGCCTCCACCACGTCGCCCGCCCGGACGGGGGCGCGGAACTGGACGTCCGAATAGGAGGCGAACAGCCCCTCGTCACCGTCGGCGCGGATGCACACCTCCGTCGCCACGTCCCCGAACAGCCCCAGCACGTACGCGCCGTCGACCAGGTCGCCCGCGTAGTGCGCATGGGAGTAGGGCACGTAGCGGCGGTGCGTGACGGTCAGGCCCTCGCGCGCGCCGCCGCTCACCGCCCCTCCCCCTCGGCGTCCGCGCCGCCCCGCCCGGCCTGGCCGCCGCCCGGACCGCCGCCCGGATCGGCAGCCGGATCGTCCGCACCACCGGGCGGGCCGTCGCCGGGCAGCAGGGCGTGGACGAGGTAGCTGGCGACCTCGGCGGGCGTGGTGCCCCTGCCGAAGATCCGGTCGACGCCCAGGTCCGCCTCGGTGACGGTGTCGAACCGGGGGCCGCCCGCCACCAGCAGCGGCCGCCCGATCCCCGCGGCCACCGCCGTCGGGTACTCGGCGTGGAACGCGGCGGCCATCTGCTTGGTGTTGTGCACGTGCGCGTTGCGCTGCGTGACGACCTGCGACACCAGCACCGCGTCGGCGTCCTCGGCCTTGGCGCGCTCCACCAGCTCGGGGACGGTGACCTGCGCGCCCATGTTCACCACCTGGATCTCCCGGTAGTACTCCAGGCCCTTCTCCCCCGCGAAGCCCTTGACGTTGAGGATCGCGTCGATCCCGACGGTGTGGGCGTCGGTGCCGATGCAGGCGCCGACCACGACCAGCCGCCGGTTCAGCGTCCGGCGGATCGCCTGGTTAACCTCCTGCGCGGACAGCAGCGGGTACGCGCGCTCCTCCGGGACTGGGATGGACGCGTAGTCGATGAGGTGGCCCACCCTCCCGTACACGATGAAGAAGGTGAAATGGGGGCCCATCGGCTTGGCGTGCACCACGCTGGCCGGATCCAGGCCCATCTTCCCGGCCAGCTGCAAGGCGGCCGCGTCGGCGCGGGGCCCGGCCGGGACCGGCAGGGTGAACGACATCTGCACCAGCCCGTCGCCGGTCGTGTCCCCGTAGGGGCGGATGACCTGCCGGGTATCCGCGGGCTCCGCCGGGGTGTGCGTGCCAGGGGTCTGGACGGTCATGCGTGCACCTCCTGCCCGGGACGGGCTCCGTGCGGATCCTCGCTGTCGAGGATCTCGATCGCGGGATTGAAATAGCCCTCGGCGTGCGGGACCACGCCCTCCAGGCCCTTGCCGCCGTCGGGCGGGCGGCGGGTCACGCCGAACGTCCCCTCGGCGATGGCGGTCAGCAGCCCGTCCCCGGCGACGCGCTCCAGCAGCTCCACCGACTCCGACAGCACCCGCCGGGCGCGCCGGGTGATCATCCCGTCCGGGCGGGGCACGAAGTCCTCGGCCAGGCCCCCGCACGCGTCGCGGACGTAGCGGACGTTCTCCAGCGCCAGGTCGCGGTCCGACAGCCACGGGGTGTGGATGCCCTCGGTCATCATCCCGATCAGGATGATCGACTGCCCGGTCATCACTCCGGCGAGGTTGAAGAAGGCGTCCAGCAGGTACCCGGCGAAGATGTTGCCGGTCATGTGCTTGGTCGGCGGCATGTACTTCAGCGGCGCGTCCGGGAACAGCTCCCGCACCAGCTGCGCGTGCGCCAGCTCCAGCCGGAACGACTCGGGGACCGCGGGGCTGATCTCGAAGGCGTGGCCGAGGCCGAGCTGGGCGTCCGACAGGCCCGCCTCGTGCCCGAACCGCTCGTTGAGCAGCTGGCTGACGATCACCGTGTGCGCGGCGTCGACGGCGTCGGCGGTGGTGAGGTAGTTGTCCTCCCCGGTGTTGATCACGATGCCGGCGCGGGCGTGGACCTGCCGGGAGAACCGCTGGTCGATGAAGGTCCGGCGGGGGTTGATGTCACGGAAGATGATCCCGTACATGCAGTCGTTGAGCATCATGTCCAGCCGCTCCAGCCCCGCCAGGGCCGCGATCTCGGGCATGCACAGCCCCGAGGCGTAGTTCGTCAGCCGGACGTAGCGGCCGAGCTCGCGCGACACCTCGTCCAGCGCCGCGCGCATCAGCCGGAAGTTCTCCTGCGTGGCATACGTCCCGGCGTAGCCCTCGCGGGTGGCGCCCTCGGGCACGAAGTCCAGCAGCGACTGCCCGGTCGAGCGGATCACCGCGACGACGTCGGCGCCCTCACGCGCGGCGGCCTGCGCCTGCGGGATGTCCTCGTAGATGTCACCGGTCGCCACGATCAGATAGATCAGCGGACGCGGCGGGTCGGCGGCGTCGCCGGGGGGCAGCTCGGCGAGCAGGCGGTCGCGCTCGGCGCGGCGGCGGTCGACGCGGGCGATGCCGTCCCTGGCCGCCCGGCGCGCCGCCTCACGGGCCTCGGCGCCCGCGGCGCCGGCGGGGAGCCGGAACGACGCCCGCCCGAGCGCGGCGTCCCGGGCGAGGTCGGCGAGCGAGCCGTAGGGGCCGTTGAGCAGTGCGTCCCACACCGGCAGCGCCAGGCCGTGCTCCAGCCCCACCTGGCCGGCGACGGCGTCGGCCAGATGGTTGGCCCACGGACGGCCCTCGTCGTCGGCGCCCGCCAGCCCCGCCAGCCGCAGCAGGGCCCGCTCGACCGACACCGTCGTGTGCGAGCGCGCCATCGCGATGATCGGCTCGGCGGCGCGGGCAGCCATCCGCCGCGCGGCGCGGACCACCTCCGGGTCGAGATCGAGCTTGCCCTCCGGCGCCATGCCGTCTCCCCTCATGCGGCCGCCCTCTCAGGCCGGTCACTGGCAATCGTCCTTGTCGGCGACTCTCCTACAAGAGATCTTCCGGCATTCGCCCCGGAATACACAAGAACTCTCACTTCACCTCAAGGGCACGGTGATCGGCCACCTCCCGCCCTTACACCGCCGCGCCGGTCGCCAAACACGACCGGCCGGGACGTCCCGCCAGAGCCCCCTCCCCCTGCCGTCCAATTCCCTCACCGAAAGGTGATGACCTGCTCACGCCACGCTAGTAGACACGCAAAGTGAATCTATAATCACTTGACGTGACGGCGGCCGGCAAGCGGCCTCCCGAGACCCGATCCAGGGAGGGTCATGATCGTATATATCCTGGCGTCGGCCTGCGCCATCACCGTGGTGCTGATCGCCAGCGGCCTCTTCCGGCGGCTGCGGCACGGCCTCGACGACTCCGCCCCCGACGGCCCCAGCATCTCCCACGCCGGCGGGATGCTGTCGGCGCTGTTCCTCATCGCCCTCGCCATCGCCATCGTCGTGCCCTGGACCACCGCCGACGCCGCCCGCGGCAACACCTTCGCCGAGACCCAGTCCATCACCGAGGCGTACTGGGTCGCCGGGCAGCTCCCGGCCGCCGACGCGATGCGGACCCGCATCGCCCTGCGCGGCTACTCCGACCTCGTCCGCGGCCCCGAATGGCGCCTCATGCGCGACAAGGGCCGGCTCAGCCCCGACGGCTGGACCCGCCTGGACCGGCTGCGCCGCGACGCCGTCGCCCTGCGTCCCCGCAACGACCAGGCCCGGGAGGCCCGCGGCGCGCTCCTCGGCTACATCGCCGAGATCTCCGCCGCCCGGCGCCAGCGGGAGATGGACGCCCGCACCACCCCGCCCGTGGGCCTGCTGATCCTCACCCTGATCACCGGGACCACCGTCATCCTGCTGCCGTTCATGGCGGGCAGCAGGCCGCGCGGCACGGCGCTCCTCCCCCTGGGCCTGATGGCGGCGCTGCTCGCCACCGCCGTCTACCTCACCATCGACATCTCCCACCCGTTCAGCGGTGCCCTGGCCGTGTCCCCGGAAGCCTTCGACGACCTGCAGGGCGACCTGCAGCGGATCTCCGGAGGCGGATGATCATGCGCCGCGCCCCCTCCTCCCGGCCCTCCGCCCTGCGCGCCGCGGTGATCCTGCCCGCCGCCGTCGCGGGCACACTGGCGCTCCCGCAATGCGCGCTCGCCGCCGCCCCCGACCCGGCACCCGCACCCGGGGAAGCCCAGAACCCGGCGCCACTTCCAGAGCCCGCCCCGCGGCCAGAGCCCCACCCACGGTCAGAGCCGACTCACTCCGACCCGGCACCGTCGAAACCGGCACCGCTGAAACAGATACCGCTGACGCAGAAATCTCCGAAGCGGGCGCCCTCGGAACCGGCATTACTGAAGCAAGCACGAGCGAGGCAGGCAGAGCCGAAGCAGGCGGCGAGACCGCGGATCCCGGGCATATGGATCAGCCTGTGCATCGACGTGCACGTGATCGTCCACATCAGGGTGAGCATCGGCTCCCCCGGCTGCCGCGGGAAGCGACCACCGCAACCACCCCAGCCCCCTCAACCCCCTGAACCGCCACAACCCCCTGAACCACCGCAGCCGCCACAGCCGCCCGAACCGACTCCACCGGAACCGACCCCACCCCAGCCGACGCCTCCCAAGCCGACGCCCCCCAGACCCTCGGTCCCCGCACCACAACCACCGCCCGCGGCGCGGCCGAATCCACCCGTCGCCATCGCGCTCCCACCGGCCGCGTCACCGGCCGCCCGGCCCCCGGCGCGCACCCCGCAGGCGCCACCCGCCTCGGCGACGCCCCGGCCGCACCGCCCGGCGGAGATGACGATGCGAAGCACCGACCCGCGCCTCGGCAAACGGCGGCCGCCGCGCCGCAAGCCGCTCGACACCCCCCTGGTGCTGGTGGTCATCGCCGTCGTGATCAGCGCCGGAACGGCCCTCGTGTTCGCCCGCTGACCCCGATGACCGACATGTCGCCCCGGCCCGACCGGCCGGGGCGGCACCGTCTCCGGCGCCGAAGCCGCGATCGCCCGCATCCTCCGCCCACCGGTGACGTGCATCGGCGGGCCGCGCCGGGCCGATGGTTCCCGGCCCTCGCCCTTATAGATACATTAGTACCCATGCAACGAGTGACCGGAGCGCAACTCGACATCCTTGAGGTGCTCCTGAACGCGCACTCCCGGCACGTCCGGCTCCACGGCTGGGAGATCATGAAGATGACCCGGCGGCATGGGCCCACCGTCTACCGCGCCCTCGACCGCTTCCTCGACGCAGGCTGGGTCGAACGCGAATGGGAGACCGGCCACCCCGACGGCCGCCCGCGACGCCGCTTCTACTCCCTCTCCCCCACTGGCGCCGCCCAGGCGAGGCACGTGCTGCGGGAACGTCGCCCCAAGGCACTTCAGCGGCGGCCCGAGCGGGCACCCGGCAGTGCGATCTTCCCCGCCGGGGAGGGCACATGAGCACCACGATGGTCGCCATCACCTGCGGGATCGCAGCCGGGCTGGCCGTCACCGAGCTCAGCGCGTTCGTGGCGGTACTCGCACGGAGGATCGTCGGCTGGTCCGCGCGGCGCTCCTACGCCCACGATCCCGCAGCCGCCGAGGAATACGCGGAAGAGTGGGCCGCCTGCATCGCAGGCCGGACCAGCAACCTTGCCAAGCTCGGTACCGCCCTCACCTTCCTCCTCCCAGCACTCGCCGCAAGCACACGCGCAGCCGTCCGAAGGCTCCGGAAAGCACGAGCGCGGCGCACCGGTACCAGAAAAGGGAAGGCAGCGGCGGCACGGGCGACACATGCCCCACGAGAGACTGCACGGATATCCGAGGACCCAGGGCCCTCAGGCCATCTGCAAGAGCTTTGGTACGACGAGGTGAACGTGAGAAGCATTTGGGACGCCGACCCGCCTTCCTACGCACCCCGGCCAGATCTCGGCGATTCCTAGTTCGCCCATCTCCCTAGGCGTTCTCGCCGAAGAACTCTGAAGGGTCACCCATACCGCCCGGCCTCGCTCCTCGTTGTGTCCACCGCTGGCCATCACGGAACATCGTCCGGCGGTTGCGGATAGTAGTAGGACGGCAGGAACGCAGCCGCGGATGGGGGCGCCATGATCTCGCCTGTCACGTCTCCGCCGCCCGGGGTCGATCTCTGCGAGGACAGCAGCTGGAATCCGATCATCGCGGCGGGCAACTGGGTGCCGGTCACCGGCGGCATCGCCGGGTTCATCTTCGCCGGGCTGATGTTCCTGCTGAGCACCAGGCCGGCCCGGCAGCGGGAGGCCGCCCGCGGGTTCACGATGCTCCTGACGGCGTTCTTCGGATTCATCTCGCTGACGTTCGTGACCGTCGCGATCTCGGGTGAGCGGGTGTGCGCCCGGGCCCACACCTCTCACGCGATCATCGGCGGCATCCTGGCGCTGTCGCTCGTCTCGATGTGCGCCGGCCTGTCGTGGATCATCGTCGCGTTCACCAGGTTCGGGCAGGAAGCGCTCTCGTTCGCCTGTCATCTGATCCATGCCGCCCAGGTGCTCAGTGCCGTGATGCTCGTGGTGTCCTCGACCGGCTACGTCCGCCTGATCACGGAGGATTTCGGCTTCGGCGGCGTGGAGCTGGCGATGGTCTCCGTCACGGCGGTCTTCGTGCTCGCGGGCGTCGCCCTCGGCGTGGCCGTCCGGAGGCGTCCTCTGTCGGAGAAGGCCCAGGGCCGGTTCGTCAGCGTGCTCGCGGGGGGCACGCTGGCTTACCTGGCGGTGGCATCGGTCAGTGTCGGCGTGTTCCTGTCGACCCCTTCCCGGCACTGGGTCCACACCGCCACGTGGGTCGTCCAGAGCGTGGCGTGGGGTGGGCTGGTCTCGCCGCTCCTCATCCTGCTGGTCTCCATCGGAGCCGTGGCGGGGCGCATGCCCGGCGAGAAGCCGGCGGGCTCCGCCCAGCCGGGCAAGGCGGCTGCGCCGCGGCCCCGGGAGGAGGGATCGCCCGGGGCCGCCGCGCGCGAGGCATCGTGAGTCCTCATGATGTCGACCGTGGCGCGGCGGCTCCTGGGTGAGGAGGCGAACCTTTCCTCCGGGTGGGGCATCTAAGGCGGTGGGGGAGGGTACGGACGCGGCCCTCCCCCATCCACCGATCAGGTCAGAGGCCGGGGATCTGGTGGTTGCGGAAGGCGTCGACGAACAGGGCGTGGTCGGCGCGCACCACCTCGGCGTACTGGGTGCCGAACGCCACCATCGCCTCCACGAACGCCGAGTCGTCCGCGCCGATCACCGATCCGATGGCGTCCTCGACCTGGAAGCCGACCAGGGTGTGGTCGGAGTCGGTGTCGGACACGCAGTGGACCTTGGCGGTGGCGCGGCCGAGGTCGTCCAGGACCGACAGCATCTCCTCGGGCTCGGTCAGGCCGCCCCAGTCCAGGTCCTCCTCGTAGGGGGACAGTTCCTGGACGACGTAGCCGACGCCGCCGATCTGGGTGTACCCGAGCCACGGGTCGGTGTTGGCCTGCAGCGCGCGGCGCGACACCGCGGTGCGGTGGCCGTGGTGGCGGAAGTACTCGCGGATGCGGGCGTCGTCGACGACACGGCTCGGGGCGGCGACGTTGCCCTGCTTCATCGACAGCACCACGTCGTTCTCCAGCGCCTGGGTGCTGCCCTCCACCAGGATGTTGTAGGCCGACAGGCCCGCCGAGCCGATCCCGAACCCCGACGCGCCGACGATGTCCTTGACCTCGTAGGTGAGGCTGCCGAAGCGCTTCTCGGCCGGGATGGTGCCCAGGTACTCCTGGTAGGCGGCCTCGACCTCGGCGCGCTCGGCGCCGTCCAGGCGGCGGACTCCGGGACGGTCGCGGAACCGGCGCCCGGCCCCGTCGACCACCGTCATGCCCTCCAGCAGCCCGATCCGGGTGCCCGACATCGCTGCGACGAGCACGTCGCGGACGTAGCCGTCGGCGGTGTCGAGGGTCAGCGCGAACCGGTGGTCGCCCTCGTGGGCGGCGAACCGGCGGACCTGGTCGACGTAGGCGCGCACGTAGGTCTCGATGAGGCGGCGGATGTCCTCGTCGGAGATCGCCTTCTGCCACGCCAGCAGCGCCAGGCTGGCCACCAGCCGCTTGACGTCCCAGGTGAAGTGGCCGACGTAGGCCTCGTCGAAGTCGTTGACGTCGAACACGAACACGCCGTCGTCGTTCATGTAGGTGCCGAAGTTCTGCGCGTGCAGGTCGCCCTGGATCCAGACGCGGGCCGTGCGCTCGTCGGCCCACGGGTCCTCGTCGCCGACGATGTCGGCGTAGAACAGGCAGGCGCTGCCGCGGTAGAAGGCGAACGGGTCGGAGGCCATCTTGCGGAACCGGCGGCGGAACTCGGCGGGGCTTCGCTCCATCAGGTCCGAGAACGCGTCGACCAGGACGTCCACGATCTGCGCCTGGCGTTCCTTCGGGTCGCGCCCGCGCAGGTCCTCGGTGATGCTCGCCATCAGGCTCTCTCCTCGATGATCGGACGGCCCCGCCGGGCCGTTTCCGGTCATTGTGCCTAATCGGCGGCGGCGCGGGCGGTGAACAGCGCGCGAACCGCGGGTTCCGACCTCAGCAGATCCAGCGCCATCGCGGCATGGCCGGGCACGTACCCGTTGCCGATGAGCATCGTGACGTCCGCTGCGAGCCCCTCCGCGCCGAGCGCGGCCGCGGAGAACGAGGTGGCCATCGAGAAGAACACCACGGTGCCGCCGGGCGCGGTCGCGAGGATCGCGCCGTGCTCGCAGCCGGGCACGTCCACGCAGACGATCGTGACGTCGGCGGGGGCGCCGAGCGCCGCGGCGACCGCGACGGGGTCGCGGGCGTCGGCGCGCACGACCGCGTCGGCGAGGCCCGAGGCCGCCAGCCGCGCCTCCTCCGCGGCGGTGGGGACCAGGCCGACCACGCGGGACGCGCCGGCGCGGCGGGCGGCGGCCAGCGACAGCGATCCGCTCTTGCCCGCGGCGCCCAGCACCGCCACCACCGGCGGCGCCGCGCGGGCGTGGGAGGCGACGACGCGGTGGGTGAGGGCGGGCGCGCCGCACACGTCCATCACCGACAGCGCGAGCGGCACGGGCAGGTCGCCGGGCAGGACCGCGGCGATCGAGCGGGCGAACAGGATCGCGTGGCCCTCGGCGGGGACCTGCTCGGACAGCCCGTCCCAGCGCGCCAGCCCGTCGGTCACCGCCAGCGGGGTGAGGGTGAGGGAGACCAGGGTGGCGACGCGGTCGCCCTCCCGCAGCCCGAGCGGCGAGGCGGGCCCCGCCTCCTCGACGACCCCGACGAGCATGCCGCCCGACCCGGTGACCGGGTTGTGCATCTTGCCGCGCTCGCCGATGATCCGCAGCACCTCGGCCCTGATCGCGTCCGGGTCGCCGCCGTGCGCGGTGTGCAGCTGCCGGTAGGACGCCGCGTCCAGGTTCAGCCGCTCCACGCGGACGCGCACCTCGTCGGGGCGGATCCGCGGGTCGGTGTCCAGCCGCAGCGCGGCCTGGGGCAGCACCCCGGCGGGTTCCAGGACGCGGCGCAGGCCCGCCGCGTCGCCTTCGTCGCTCATAACCACCCCCGGCGGTTCACGGAAGATATTCCGGGCACTACTGGTTTCATCGAAAGTCTTCCCGTAGCGTCGGCTTCATACAAGAGTTTTATGTGATCGATGTGTGGCGAAGGAGGCGGTCGACGTGACCACTGCCCTGCACCGGGACCCGGACGCCGCCGTCCGGTCCCCCGCCGGCGGGGACGGCCCCGCCGGCCAGCCGTACGTGTACCGCCGCCGGCCGCTGGAGGAGCCGGACTGGCGGCGCCTGCCCGGCTGGCGGGACATCACCCGCGCCGAGTGGGAGTCCGCGCAGTGGCAGCGCGCCCACTGCGTCAAGAACACCCGGCAGCTCCGCCAGGTCATGGGCGGCCTGCTGGACGAGCGGTTCTACGACGACCTGGAACGCGACCGGGGCGAGCGGGCCACCATGTCGATGCTCCTGCCCCCGCAGATGCTCAACACCATGGACGCCTCCTCCACCGAGGCGTTCTACGCCGACCCGGTGCGCCGCTACATGCTGCCCGTCCTCAGCGACCGGCGCACCGACTGGCCCTCCCACCCGCACGCCGAGCGCGACTCGCTGCACGAGGCGGAGATGTGGGCGGTCGAGGGCCTCACCCACCGCTACCCCACCAAGGTCCTGGCCGAGCTGCTGCCGACCTGCCCGCAGTACTGCGGGCACTGCACCCGGATGGACCTGGTCGGCAACTCCACCCCCAACGTCGACAAGCACCGCTTCACCGCCAAGCCCGCCGACCGGCTCGGCGCCATGCTCGACTACCTGCGCCGCACCCCCGGCGTCCGGGACGTGGTGGTGTCCGGCGGCGACGTCGCCAACCTCCCCTGGCCGCGCCTGGAGTCCTTCGTCGGCTCCCTGCTGGAGGTCGAGAGCGTCCGCGACGTCCGGCTGGCCACCAAGGCGCTGATGGGCCTGCCGCAGCACTGGCTGCAGGACGAGGTCCGCGCGGGCATGGAGCGACTGGCGGCCAAGGCCCGCGAGCGCGGCGCCCAGATCGCGATCCACACCCACGTCAACGCCGCCCAGTCGGTGACCCCGCTGGTCGCCCGCGCCGCCCGCGCGATGCTCGACACCGGCATCCGCGACGTCCGCAACCAGGGCGTGCTGCTGCGCGGCGTCAACGACTCCCCCGCCGCGCTGCTCGACCTGTCCTTCGCGCTGCTGGACGAGGCCGGGATCATGCCCTACTACCTGTACATGTGCGACATGATCCCCAACAGCGAGCACTGGCGGCTCGCGGTCTGGGAGGCCCAGGACCTGCAGCACGCGATCATGGGCTACCTGCCCGGCTTCGCCACCCCGCGCATCGTGTGCGACGTCCCCTACGTCGGCAAGCGGTGGGTGCACCAGCTCGCCGGCTACGACCGCGAGCGCGGCGTGTCCTACTGGACCAAGAACTACCGCACCGGGCTGGAGGCATCCGACCCCGACGCCCTGACCAGGCGCTACGAGTACCACGACCCGATCTACACGCTGCCGGAGAAGGGCCGCGCGTGGTGGCGGGAACGGTCCCGGGCCGCGTGAGGCCGGCGGCACCGCCCGGTGCCTTTACGTTGTAGATCACGAATGGCGGCGCGGGCGGGCCGGCCGCCTATCCTCGGGCGGATGACACCCGACGACCGGCCCGGCGACCTGGCGGCCCGCTTCCCCCTCGGCGCGTCCGCGACCCTGGCCGCGCTCAAGGACGACCCGCACCCCCTGCTCGCCCGGCTGCGCGCCCGCGAGCCCGTCTCCTGGCTGCCCGTCCTCGGCGGCTGGCTGGTGACCTCCCACGCCCTGGCCCTGCGCGTCATGCGCGACGCCGCCGCGTTCACCGTGGACGACCCGCGCTTCTCCACCGCCCAGGTCGTCGGGCCGAGCATGCTGTCGCTGGACGGCCCCGCCCACACCCGCCACCGCGACCCCTTCGCCCGCCCGTTCCGCCCGGCCCGCACGCGCGAGCGGTTCACCGCGTTCGTCCGCGGCGAGACCGGCCGCCTCGTCGGCGCCCTCGCCCCCGCGGGCCGGGCCGAGCTGCGCGGCGACCTGGCCGGGCCGCTGGCCGTCGCGGTCGTCGCCGAGGCGCTCGGCCTGGACGGCGTGGACGCCGCCACCGTCCGCTCCTGGTACGGGGCGTTCGTGGAGGCCGTGTCGGCCATCACCGCCGGCGGCACCGCCCCGGAACGTTCCAGCGAGGCGTACGCGCTGCTCCGCGACGCGGTCGCCGGGGCCGTCCGCTCGGGCGGGCCCGGGTCACTGCTCGCCGGCGCCGCGCGCCCCCCGGCCGGGCTGGACACCGCCGAGGTCGTCGCCAACGCCGCCGTCCTGCTGTTCGGGGGAATCGACACCACCGAGGGGATGATCGCCAACCTGGCGTGGCACCTGCTCGGCGACCCCGCGCGGCTCCGCCTCGTCCGCGACGACCCCGGCCTGCTGCCCGCCGCCGTCGAGGAGTCGCTGCGGCTGGAGCCCCCGGCGGCGGTCGTCGACCGCTACGCCACCGCCGACACCGTCCTCGGCGGGGCGCCGGTGCGGGCGGGCGACCTCGTGCGGGTGTCGCTGGCGGGCGCCAACCGCGACCCGGCGGTGTTCCCCGACCCCGACCGGTTCGACCTGCGCAGGCCCGGCGCCGGGGAGCACCTGGCGTTCGCGCACGGCCCGCACTTCTGCTTCGGCGCCCACCTGGCCAGGCTGGAGGCCCGGACGGCGCTGGCCGCGCTGCTGGAGCGGCTGCCGGGGCTGCGGCCCGACCCCTCCCGCCCGTCGGCGCCCCGCGGGCTGGTGTTCCGCAAACCGCCCCACCTGCACGTCCTGTGGGACCTGTGACGGCCGGTCCCGGCCCGGCCCGCCCGGCTCGCACGCCCGGGTTCTGTGGGAACATCTCCCAATGATCGTGAACCGCCGGGTCGAGCTGCGCTTCGGGCATGAGAGCCGGGAAGCCGAGACGCACACCAACCTGTCCGCCGTGCGCCAGGACGGCCGCTGCCTGTGGGTGGCGGGCGACGAGACCGCCACCATCGAGCGGCTCACCGCCGACCTGGACGGCGGCGGGCGCGTCACCGGCTACGGCGCCCAGGCCACGATCGCCCTCGCCGACCTGGTGCCGCTGCCGGCCGGGCCCGGCGAGGAGGCCGACATCGAGGGGCTGGCACGTGCCAACGGCTGGCTGTGGGCGGTCGGCTCGCACAGCCTCAAGCGCAAGAAGATCAAGCCCGGGCAGTCGGCGTCCAAGGCCCGCAAGCGGCTGGCCACCGTCGTCCGCGAGGACAACCGCTTCATCCTCGCCCGGCTGCCCCTGGTCACCGGGGACGACGGGCTGCCCGAGGTCGTCCGCGAGGACGGCGACCGCACCGCCGCCGTGCTCGGCGGGCACGGCGACTCCCTCACCGACCTGCTGGAGGACGACCCGCACCTGGCGCCGTTCCTGACGATCCCCAGCAAGGACAACGGCATCGACGTGGAGGGCATCGCCGCGCACGGCGACCGCCTCTACATCGGGCTGCGCGGGCCGGTGCTGCGCGGCTGGGCCGTCCTGATCGAGATCCGCCCCGGGCCGCACCCGGACGACCCGCGCCGGCTGCGGCTGCGCCCGGTCGGCGACGGCAAGGACCTGTACCGCACCCACTTCCTGGACCTCGGCGGCCTCGGCATCCGCGACCTGTGCCCGCACGGCGACGACCTGCTCGTCCTCACCGGCCCGAGCATGGACCTGGACGGGCCGGTCCGCGTCGTGCGCTGGCGCGGCGCGGCCCGGGCCGACGCCGCCGAGATCGTGCCCGCGGACGACCTGGAGGTGCTCGGCGACCTGCCCTACGGCGAGGGCGACGACCACGCCGAGGGCATCGCGGTCCTGGACGAGGCGGGCGCGGCGGGCACCCGGGTCCTGGTCGTCTACGACAGCCCCTCCCCCGCGCGCCTCACCCCCGGCGGCGGTGTCGTCGCCGACGTCGTCGACCTCGGCGGGCCGGGCGCCTAGGCGCCGGCCACCCGGCGGCCACGGGAACGGCGCGAACCTTTCCCAGCCGCGCGGCGTCGAAGAGGGTGCGGGGCGGGTGCGGGCGCGGGCGAGCGCCCGTCCCCGGGCCCTGGCGGGGAAGGGCCGTCTGGACAGCCGACGGGGAGAACTGGATACTCACAGCATGGACGGTCGGCCCTCATATCCGGTGCGAGCGTCCGACCGGGAACGCGACCGGGTCCTGCGCGCGCTGGGCGACCGCGTGGCCGAGGGACGGATGTCGCACGAGACGTTCGAGCGGCGCGTCGACCAGGTGCTGCGGGCACGCAGCCGGGCCGAGCTCGCCGACATCGTGCACGACCTGCCGCCCGCCGGACGCGTCGTCGGGCGCCTCACCGGCCTCATCTCCTCGGTGTCGCAGGTCACCGCGCGGATCGAGGCGGCCTGGCGGGCGCCGCGGCTGCCCCGCTTCGCGCTGCCGCCGCGCGAGCTGACCCGCATCGTCGTCGGCCGCGCCCCCGGCTGCCAGTTCGTCCTCACCGACCTGACGGTCTCGCGGTTCCACGCCGAGATCTACCGGTCCGGCGAGGGCTGGATGATCTCCGATCTGGGGTCGATGAACGGCACCCGCGTCAACGGCTGGCGGCTGACCGGCCCGGCCCGCGTCCGTCCCGGCGACGAGGTCGGCTTCGGCAACGCCGCGTTCATCGTCACCGCCCCCTGACACCGCCCCCTGACAGCGCCGCGCCGCCGCGCCGCTCCCGGGTGATCCGTCCCGTCCCGGGTCTTGACGTGATCGTTAAGAGTCCTTACGTTCTCCTCCAAGTTAGGAAACTTTCCTAATTCGGAGGGAGTGCCGTGCCCTCGCCCGTCCCGGGGACCCCCAGCCTGCTGCGCTCCATCAACGACCGTGCCGCGCTGGAGGCCCTGCTCGCCCGCGGGCCGCTCACCCGCCCGCAGATCTCCGAGCTGACCGGCCTGTCCAAGCCCACCGCCTCGCAGCTGCTGGCGCGGCTGGAGCAGGCCGGGCTCGTCGTCCGCGACGGGATCCGCGAGGGCCTGCCCGGACGGACCGCCGGGCTGTACCGGCTGAACGGGGGTGCCGCGCACGTCGCCGGCGCCGACGTCACCCCCGCGCGGATCCGCGCGACCGTCGCCGACCTCGCCGGGGCCGTCGTCGGCGAGCACACCCTGCGCACCCCCGGCCGCACCCGCGTCGACGTCGTCGCGCGGATGGGCGAGGCGCTGGACGGCGCCGCCGCCGCGGCGGGCCTGACCCGCGCGGGCCTCGACCGCGCCGTCATCGGCATCCAGGGCGCGGTCGACCCCGGCACCGGGCGCCTCGGGTACGCCGCCCACATCCCCGGCTGGCACATCCCGGACCTGACCGGCACCCTCTCGGCCGGGCTCGGCGTCCGCGTCGCCATCGAGAACGACGTCAACCTCGCCGCGCTCGCCGAGCTGGCCGGCGGCCGCGCCGCCGGGGCGGGCGACTTCGTGCTGCTGTGGGTCGCCGACGGCGTCGGCATGGCCGTGGTGCTGAACGGGGCGCTGCACCGCGGCGCGACCGGCGGCGCCGGGGAGATCGGCTACATGCCCGCGGTCGGCGCGCCGCTCATGCGGGACGTGCGCCGCACCCACACCGGCGGCGTGCACAGCCTCACCGGCGCGGTGGCGGTGCTGCGGCTGATGCGCGAGCACGGGTTCCGCGGGCGGGACGCCGCGGCCGCCCTCGGCGGCGCCGCCCGCGAGGTCGGGGCGGCGCGCCCCGCGACCCGCACCGCCGACCGCGCCGCCTCCGGCGCCGGAGCCCGCGCCGAGCGCGCCCTCACCGAGCTGGCGGCGCGCCTCGGCGCCACCCTCGCCACCGTCGTGGCGGTCCTGGACCCCGCGCTCGTCGTCCTCACCGGGAACGTCCTGCACGCCGGCGGGGAGCCGCTCCGCGCCCGCGTCGAACAGCACCTGCACAGCCTGACGATCCCGCGCCCCAAGGTGCGGCTCAGCTCCGTCCAGGGCAACCCCGTCCTGGCCGGGGCGCTCCAGCAGGCACTCCAGGAGACCCGCGAGGAGGTCTTCACCAGCACCGCCCCCTAGTTCCCGCCCCTCGGACGGCGGCAGCGGCCGTCCCCTCCCCCGAAGGAGAACCGGAGTGCGCACCACCACACCCCGCCGGCTCGCGGCGGCCCTGGCCGCCGCGGCGCTCGGCCTCACGGCGGCCTGCACGGCCGGCGGCAGCGGCGACCAGTCCGACAGCGGCCCCAAGGCCGGGGAGACCCAGACCATCGAGGTCTGGCACGGCTGGAGCGCCGACCACGAGGTCAAGGCGTTCGAGAGCGCCGCCGCCGCCTTCCACAAGGCCCACCCCAACATCACCGTCAAGCTGGTCAAGGACCAGACCGACGAGCGGATCTCCAACGCCATCCGCGGCGGGAACCCGCCCGACGTGGTCTCCTCCTTCACCACCGACAGCGTCGGGCAGTGGTGCCAGAGCGGCGCCTGGCAGGACCTGGTGCCCTACATCTCCAGGTCCGGCCTCGACCTGGGCCAGTTCCCCAAGGTCGCCCAGGAGTACACGCAGTTCAAGGGACGCCGCTGCGCGATGCCGCTGCTGGCCGACGCCTACGGCCTCTACTACAACAAGGCCCTGATGAAGGGCGAGGAGCCGCCCCGGACCATCGCCCGCCTCACCGACCTCGCCAAGAAGCTGACCGTCCGCGACCCCGACGGGACGATCAAGGTCGCCGGGTTCATGCCGTCCGTCCAGTACTACGAGCACATGCCCCAGCACGTCACCACGCAGTTCGGCGTGAAGTGGCTGACCCCCGACGGCAAGGCCGGGTTCTCCAAAGACCCCGCGTTCAAGACCTACCTGCAGTGGAACAAGAGCCTGATCGACTGGTACGGCTACGACAACGTCAAGCGGTTCCTGCGCTCGCTCGGCCAGGAGTTCGAGGCGTCCAACCCCTTCCACAAGGGGAAGGTCGCGATGGCCATCGACGGGGAATGGCGCACCAAGTTCCTCCAGGAGGAGGCGCCCAAGGTCGACTACGGCACGGCGCCCGCCCCCGTCCCCGACGGGCAGGAGGCCCGCTACGGCGGCGGCTACGTCACCGGGACGGTCATCGGGATCCCCCGCGGATCCAAGCACGCCCAGGCCGGGTGGGAGTTCATCAAGTACCTCACCACCGACACCGCCTCGCTCGTCACCTTCGCCAACGCGCTCGGCAACGTCCCCTCCACCCTCGCGGCGCTGTCCTCGCCGGGCCTGACGCTGCCCCCGCAGTTCAGGACGTTCCTCGACGTGTTCAAGAACCCGAACTCCTCCACCTCCCCGCCGACCCCCAACGGCAACGACTACATGGTGAAGTTCCAGCAGTTCGTCCAGGACGAGTGGGAGCCGGGCAAGGTCAGGGACCTCGACGCCGCGCTGCGCGACCTCGACCGCAAGGTCGACGACGCCCTCAAGCTGGCCGGGGGCTGACCGGTGACCTCCGTCGCGCCCGCCCCCTCCGGCGCCGGCCCGGGAGGCCCCTCCCGCCGGGCCGGCGGGACCGGGCGGTGGGCCGCGCCGCGGGCCCGGCGCCGCCGCCGGCTCCAGGTGCTGGCCTTCCTGTCCCCCTGGCTGGCCGGGTTCGGGCTGTTCTTCGCCTACCCGCTCGCCGCCACCGTCTACTTCTCCTTCACCCGCTACAACCTGTTCACCCTGGAGTACGTCGGCCTGGACAACTACCGGTTCCTGCTCAACGACGGCGACGCCGCGACCGCGATGCGCAACACGCTGTGGCTGGTCGCGATCGTGGTGCCGCTGCGGGTGCTGTTCGGCCTCGGCGTCGCGCAGCTGCTCACCAGGATCAGGCGCGGCGGCAACCTGCTGCGGTCGGTGTTCTACCTGCCGTACCTCATCCCGCCGGTGTCGGCGACCGTGGCGTTCGTGTTCGTCCTCAACCCCGGCACCGGGCCGTTCCCGACGATCACCCGCCGGCTCGGGTTCACGCTGCCGGACTTCTTCAACGACGCCGCCTGGGCCAAGCCCGGCCTCGGGCTGCTCGGGCTGTGGGCCGTCGGCGACGTGATGATCATCCTGCTGGCGGCGCTGCTGAACGTCCCGAAGTCGCTGTACGAGGCCGCCTCCATCGACGGCGCCGGCCCGTGGGCGCGGTTCCGGCACATCACCCTGCCGACCGTGTCGCCCGTCCTAGCGTTCGCGGCCGTCACCGGCGTCATCCAGACGCTGCAGTACTTCACGCAGGCGATGGTGGCGGCCAAGGTCGCCTCCGGGCGCGCCGACCTGGCCGGAACCCACTTCGCGCCCGGCTACCCCGGCGGGTCCACGCTGACCTTCCCCCAGTGGCTCTACGACGAGGGGTTCCGGCAGTTCAACATGGGCTACGCCTGCGTTCTCGCGCTGGTGATGTTCGTGCTGGCGATGGCGTTCACGCTGGTGCTGCTCCGGCAGTTCCGGGCGTTCGCCGGTGAGGAGGCGTCATGACCGCCGCCGCGCGGGCGCGGGCGGGACGGGCCCGGCCGGGCGCGCCGCGGTCGCGGCGGATGCTGCTGTGGGTCGCCACCCACGCCGTCGCCGTCGCGCTCGCGGTGATGTTCCTGGCGCCGCTGGCGTTCATGTTCCTCACCGCGGTGATGAGCGACGAGCAGGCCCTCAGCTCCACGCTGTGGCCGCGCGAGTGGCACTTCGAGAACTTCCGCCGCGCCTTCTCCGGCGACATGGTCCGCTGGACGCTCAACAGCACCCTGTACGCGCTGCTGTCCACGGCGTTCATGCTGGTCTCCAGCGTCCCCGTCGCCTACGCGCTCGCCCGCTTCCGGTTCCGCGGCCGCAACGCCGCGCTCGTCGTGGTGATCTCGGCGATGATGCTCCCGCCGCAGGTGACGATGGTGCCGCTCTACATCGTGTGGTCCCGGTTCCACCTCACCGGCACCCTCTGGCCGCTGATCATCCCGCAGCTGTTCGGCGACGCGTTCTCCATCTTCCTGCTCCGCCAGTTCCTGGTCACCATCCCCCGCGAGTACGCCGACGCCGCCCGCGTGGACGGCTGCGGGGAACTGCGAACGATGCTGCGGGTCGTCCTGCCGATGGCCAGGCCGGCGCTGGCCGCGGTGGCGCTGTTCCAGTTCTTCTACTGCTGGAACGACTACTACGGGCCGCTCGTGTACGCCAAACCCCAGAACTGGACCCTGGCCATCGGCGTGGCGACGTTCCGCGCCGCGCACCACGTGGAATGGAACCTGACCATGGCCGCGACACTGCTGACCATCCTGCCGGTGCTGGTGGTGTTCTTCCTCGCCCAGCGCGTGTTCATCCAGGGAGTGACGTTGACGGGAGTGAAGGGTTGAAGCTGACGGTCGTCGGAGGCGGCTCCACCTACACCCCCGAGCTGGTGGACGGGCTCGCGCGGATGCGCGCCGACCTGCCGGTGTCCGAGCTCGTCCTCGCCGACCCCGACGCCGGGCGGCTGGAGCTCGTCGGCGGGCTCGCGGCGCGGATGCTCGCCCGCGCCGGGCATCCCGGCACCGTCCGCACCACCGTGCTCGGCACCGCCGCCGACCTCGACGACGCGGTCGAGGGCGCCTCGGTCGTGCTGCTGCAACTGCGCGTCGGCGGCCAGGCCGCCCGTCACGTCGACGAGACGCTGCCGCTGTCGTGCGGGTGCGTCGGGCAGGAGACCACCGGCGCGGGCGGGCTCGCCAAGGCGCTGCGCACCGTCCCGGTCGTCCTGGACATCGCCGATCGCGTCACCGCCCGCGCGCCCGGCGCCTGGATCATCGACTTCACCAACCCCGTCGGCATCGTCACCCGCGCCCTGCTGGACGCCGGGCACCGCGCCGCCGGGCTGTGCAACGTCGCGATCGGCGTCCAGCGCCGCGCCGCCGCGCTGCTGGAGGTCCCCCCGGACCGGGTGCGCCTCGGGCACGCCGGCCTCAACCACCTCACCTGGGTCCGCTCGGTGGAGGTGGACGGCAAGGACGCCCTGCCCGCGCTGCTCGACGGGCACGCCGAGCAGCTGTCCGGCGCGTCCGGGCTGCCCGCGGCGTTCCTGCGGCGCCTCGGCGCCGTCCCGTCCTACTACCTGCGCTACTACTACGAGCACGACCGCGTGGTCGAGGAGCAGCGCGGCGCCCCGACCCGCGCCGAGACGGTCGCCGCCCTCGAACGCGACCTGCTCGCCATGTACGCCGACCCGGCCCTGGACACCAAGCCCGCCCGCCTGGACGAGCGCGGCGGCGCCTACTACTCCGAGGCCGCCGTGCAGCTCGCGGCGTCCCTGCTCACCGGCCGCGGCGACGCGCAGGTCGTCAACGTCCGCAACGACGGCACGTTCCCCTTCCTCGACGACCGCGCGGTCATCGAGGTGCCCGCGCGGATCACCCGGGACGGGCCGCGGCCGCTGCCCGTCCCGCCCCTGGAACCGCTGTTCGCCGGGCTGGTCGCGCACGTGTCGGCCTACGAGGAGCTGGCGCTGGACGCGGCGCTGCGCGGAGGCGTCGGCCGCGTCGCCGCGGCGCTGCTGGCCCACCCGCTCGTCGGGCAGCTCGACACCGCCGACCGCCTCGCCCGCGAGCTGGTCGCCGCCAACCGCGCCCACCTGCCGTGGGCCGCGCGATGACCCGTCCGGACGGGGTGCTCGTCGCGGTGGACGGCGGCAACAGCAAGACCGACGCGGCGGTGGCCGGGCCCGGCGGCGACCTGCTCGCCACCGCGCGCGGCGACGGGTTCCGCCCCCAGGCCGACGGCCTCGACGCCGCCGTGGACACGCTCGGCGCGGTCATCGGCACCGCCCTCGGCCGCGCCGGGATCCCGCCCGGCGGGGTCGCCCACCTCGCCGCCTACATGGCCAACGTGGACCTGCCCGGAGAGGAGGAGCGGCTGGAGAAACTGCTGCTCGCCCGCGGCCCGGCGCCGAGCGTCACCGTCGGCAACGACACCTTCGCGCTGCTGCGCAGCGCCGCGGCCTCGGGCTGGGGCGTCGCCGTCGTCTGCGGCGCCGGGATCAACTGCTCCGGCGTCGCCCCCGACGGCCGCACCTCCCGGTTCCCCTCCCTCGGCCCCCACACCGGCGACTGGGGCGGCGGCGGCGAGCTGGGCCGCGCGGCGCTGTGGCACGGCATCCGCGGCGAGGACGGCCGCGGCCCCCGCACCGCCCTGACCGCCGCGGTGGCCGCGTACTTCGGCGTCCCCCGCGCCATCGACGTCGGCCTGGCCATCCACCGCGGCGAGTTCGGCCTGGACCGCCTCACCGACCTGTCCCCCCTCATGATCGACACCGCGGAGGCGGGCGACGAGGTGGCCCGCGGCGTCGTCGAGCGCCTCGCCGAGGAGGTCGCGATCCTCGGCTCGGTCGCCCTGCGCCGCCTCGGCCTGCTGGACTCCCCCGCCGACGTCGTCCTCGGCGGCGGCGTCCTGCGCGCCCGGCGGCCCCTGCTGATGGACGCCGTCGCCGCCCGCTACGCCGACGCCGCCCCCCGCGCCCGGCTGCTCGTCCCCGAGGACCCGCCGCTGCTCGGCGCCGCCCTCCTCGGCCTGGACCACCTGGGCGCCCCGCCCGAGGCGCACGCGGCCCTGCGCGCCGGCTTCCGCCGCCTCACGGTCACGGGCGCCACCGGCCCCGGACCTTGACGTTGTAAGGTCGAGGTGGAGGCCAGGGCGACGACGAGGAGGAACGCGCCGTGCGGATCGGGTTCGCCGTGCCGGTGACCGGGGCGTGGGCGACGCCCGCCCGCCAGGTGGAGATCGCGCGGCGGGCCGAGGAGCTCGGCTACCACTCGCTGTGGACGCTGCAGCGCCTGCTCAACCCGGCGGGCTCGTCCGACACCACCTACCGCGCCGTCCCCGACCCGCTGGTGACGCTGGCCTACCTCGCCGGCTTCACCCGCCGCGCGCGGCTCGGCGTCGCCGTGCTCAACCTGCCCTTCTACCCGCCGCCGATCCTGGCCAAGCAGGCCGCGACCCTCGACCACGTCACCGGCGGGCGGCTCGACCTCGGCCTCGGGCTCGGCTGGATGCCCGAGGAGTTCGCCGCGGTCGGCGCGCCGATGCGGCGGCGCGGGCCGCGCGCCGAGGAGTTCCTCGGCGTGCTGCGCGCACTGTGGGGCGGCGGGCCCGGCGACGCCGCCGAGTACCACGGCGAGTTCTACGACGTCCCGCCCGTCACCATGGACCCGCGGCCGCTGCAGCCGGGCGGGCCGCCGATCCTGCTCGGCGGCGCGTCGGAGGGCGCGCTGCGCCGCGCCGGGCGGCTGGCCGCGGGCTGGGTCAGCGCGAGCCGCGCCGACCCGGCCGCGCTCGGCCGCTCCGTCGGGATCGTCCGCGACGCCGCGGAGCGGGCGGGCCGCGACCCCGGCGCGCTGCGGTTCGTGTGCCGTGCGGCCGTCCGCGTCCGCCCCGCCGCCGCCGGCCGCAAGCCGCTCACCGGCACCCACGAGCAGATCAGGGCCGACTTCGACGCGATCGCCGAACAGGGGATCACCGAGCTGTTCGCCGACCTGAACTTCGACCCGGAGATCACCGCCCCCGGGGCCGACCCCGCCGGGTCGATGCGACGCGCCCACGAGGCCCTGGACGCCTTCGCCCCGGACCCGGGACCGCCTGCGCCGTAGGCGCGGGAGACGCGGCAGTGGCCCCGGGCGCGGTTCGCGTCCGGGGCCGGTCCTCGCGCCGGGTCAGTGCGCGGCGTCCGAGACCTCGGTGCCCTTCGGGGTCAGGAGGGACACGACGAGCGCCACGGCGAGCATGAGGCCGCCGCCGATGAGTCCGGCGGTCTGGAGGGAGTGGGTGAAGGCGTCGGTCGCGTGGGCGGCGAGGTCGGGCATCCCCAGTCTGCCGGCGATGGTGACGGCTGCGCCGAGGGACTCCTCCGCCTGCCCGGCGAGGCCCGGGTCCGCGTGGTGCAGGGCGTCGAACTCCGCGCCTCCGGTGAACCGCGCCCGGAAGCCGAGCGCCGCGATGCTGCCGAGGATCGTGACGCCGAGGGTGCCGCCGAACTCGTAGGCGGTCTCCTCCAGCGCGCCGGCGTTGCCCGCCTTCTCCGCCGGGGCGCCGCCCATGATCATGGCCGAGCCGATGGCGAGGGCGCCCAGGCCCGCCCCGACGAGGCAGAGCGCGACGGTCATGTGCGTCAGGTCCAGGCCACCGCCCACGAGCCGGATGTAGAGCATGCCGATCCCGGCGAGCGCGAGTCCCCCGGCCAGGACGGCGCGGGAGCCGATGAGGCGGCTGAGCGGCGGGGCGGCGAGGGAGACGGCGGAACCGGCGAGCGCGATCGGCATCAGCCGCACCCCCGATTCGATCGGGCTGACGCCCTCGACGAGCTGGAGCCACTGGGCGACCAGCAGCAGGGCCGCGACCATGGAGAACGTCGCGCCGAGCGCGGCGATGATCCCGGCGGAGAACCGCCGTCCCGCGAAGAGCCGCAGGTCGAGCAGCGGGTGGTCGCTGCGCAGGCAGCGCACCGCGAACCAGGTCAGGGTCACCGCCGCGATCCCGAGGGCGAGCCAGGCCGACGGCACGGCGAAGCTGGACTCCTCACCGAACTGCTTGATCGCCCACACGAGGGCGACCGTGCCGACCAGGGAGAGCAGCGCGGCAGGCGCGTCCCACCGGCCGGGTTTCGCCGCGCGGGACTCGGCCAGGAGCAGCAGGGCCGCGATGACCCCGATGACCATGAGCGGCACGTTGACGAGGAACGCGGCGTGCCAGGAGAAGTGGTCCAGCAGGAATCCGCCGACCAGCGGGCCGACGACCGCGCCGAGCCCGGAGACCGCCGCCCAGATGCTGAGGGCGGTCGCCCGTTCCTTGGGCTCGGTGAAGATGACGCGGATCAGGGAGAGGGTCGTGGGCATGACCATCGCGCCGCCGATGCCGAGGAGCGCCCTGACCACGATCACGCCCTCGGCCGAGCCGGCGGCCAGGACCAGCAGGGAGGCGGCCGCGAAGACGGCGTAGCCGAGCACGAGCATCCGCTTGCGTCCCCAGCGGTCGGCGATCGCGGCGACGGAGACGAGCAGCCCGGCCAGGACGAGGGAGTAGACGTCCACGATCCACAGCTGCTGGGCGGCGGTGGGATGCAGCTCGGCGGCCATGTCGGGCAGCGCGATGTTCAGGATCGTCATGTCCATCGTGATGACGAGCAGGCTCGCGGTGAGCACCGCGAGCGCGGCCCAGCGCCTGCCGCGTGACAGCGTGGGGACGGGACCGGGCGGGGTGGTGAGCACGGTCATGACTCCGGGCCTCCCGTCCCGGGCATCGCGAAGATCGCGCGGAGGGCCCGGGTGACGCTCTCCCGTCCGAGCGGGGTGTCGTGCAGGGCGGCGTGCATCGTCGCCCCGTCGAGATAGACCTCGGCCGCAACGGCCCGCTCCCTGCCGACATGGACGGCGAGAAGATCGGTCAGGCGGTCGGTCCAGCGCACCGCGAGCGAGCGCAGGCTCGCGTCGGAGGCCGCCGCGGTGACGAGCGCCATGGCGGAGTGCACCTGCCGGGAGTCGGTCAGGAAGCCGTGCATCGACGCGGCCAGGCACTCCGCCAGGTCGTCGCAGGACGCCAGGTCCCGCTCCATCTGGGCGAGGTAGGCGTCGACCTCGTCCCCGAGCATCCGCAGCGCCGTCTCACGCAGGTCGTCGATCGACTCGAAGTAGCGGGTGGTCGACCCCAGGGCCACCCCCGCCCGCGCCGCGACCATCCGGTGCGTCAGCGCCGCCGCCCCCTGCTCGACGACGAGCTCCGCCGCCGCCTCCAGGATCACCCGCCGCGTCGCCTCGGGGTCCCGCTTCCTCGGCCCGGGATCCGCCGCCGTGTGCGCACTCATACCCGCCTCCCCCTTAGAGAACATTTGTACATGTACTTTTGTACACTAAGACGCACGAGGGTGGCAAACGCTGACCGCAGGCAGGCCACACCCGGCTCCTCCTGCGACGACCACGTGAAGGGCGGCAAGGCAGACAGTGGCGGTTCCCGCAAATCCCCACATCACCTTGGGCGCAGGCGGCGGCGTGAGCACCGGCAGATGATCGACGCCGTCACGCGGAAGTCCCGCACCGGCTCGCCATGGGCGTCCCTGCCCGCGAAGTCCGGGTCGTGATCCACGAGAGATGCCCTAGCCGTCCAGCCCTCCGGCCTCGACCGTCACGCGAGCGCGATAGCAGCCCGCGGGAGGCAAAGCCGGAGGCGAGCCTCACGCGGGCTGATCGCGAAGCGATGACGCGCTCGCACAAGCACGGTCAGGGTCCGAGCCACCAGGCGAGGACTCTGGGCCGGGATTGCAGTGAACACCGCCGCCAGGCGAGTCCGCTTGGGCCGGGATTGTCAGAAAGAAGGACGGCGGCCTTCCCAGGGGGTGCTGAGGACGACCGTGGTGCGGGTGGCGACGTTGGCGGCCGCGCGGATGCGCTGGAGCAGGTCCTCCAGCTCGTTCGGCGAGGCGACGCGGACCTTGAGGATGTAGCTCTCGTCGCCCGCGACGGAATGGCACGCCTCGATGGCGGCGATGTGCGCGAGCCGGTCGGGCGCGTCGTCGGGCGCGGCGGGGTCGATCGGCTTGATCGACACGAAGGCGGTGAGCGGCAGGCCGACCTGCTCGTTGTCGAGCTGGGCGGTGAACCCCTTGATGACCCCGCGCTTCTGCAGCCGCCGGACGCGCTGGTGCACGGCCGACACCGACAGGCCGGTCTCCTTGGCCAGGTCGGTGAAACTCATGCGCCCATCGTCGGCCAGCAGCGCCAGGATCTGACGATCGATCTCCTCCACCCAGGAAATCTAGCGCGCCCGGCGCAGTGGTCGGGCCCCCGCGGCGCGCCGGCCGGGAACCGGCGGGTGATCGTCTCGGTATGCGGCCGCCCGGACGCGGGTCCAGGGGGTTTCAGGCGTGCCGGGCCGTCCCACGGCCGGGGGCGCGGGCGGTGCGCAGCGGCCCGCAGCTGCCCCGCACGACCAGCTCGGTCGGCAGCAGCACGGGCCGGGCCGGGCCGCGCCGGGCCCGGTCGCGCAGCAGCAGTTCGCAGGCGCGGTAGCCGATGTCGCGGGCGGGGCGGGCCACGGCCGTCAGCGGCGGGTCGCACAGCTCGGCCCAGGCGACGTCGTCGACCATGGCGATGGACACGTCGGCGGGCACGCGCAGGTCCAGGCCGCGGGCGACCAGCACGGCGGCCTCGCCGAGCAGGTGCCCGGCGGCGAGCACGGCGGTGACGTCCGCGCGGCGCTGCAGCAGCCCGGCCGCGGCGGCGTAGGCGGCGTCGCCCGCCGGGCGGGCCGCGACGATCAGGTCCTCCTCCACGGGGACGCGCAGCTGGGCGAGGGTGTCGCGGAACGCCCGCTCCCGCACCCCCGGAGGCGGCCCGGGAGGCCCGCCGGGCGGGGCGGCGGCCGATGCGGCGGCCGTTGCGGTGGCCGATGGGGCGGGCGGTGCGGCGCCGAGGAAGCCGATGCGGCGGTGGCCGAGCCCGACGAGGTACTCCACCAGGGAGCGGACGCCGCCGGCGTCGTCGGCGAGGACGGCGGGGATCTCCGGCAGCCCGGGCAGGACGCGGTCGGCGAACACGACGCTGGAGCACACGCGGGCCGCGGCGCGCCAGTCGGCGTCCCGGCCGGCGGGCATCGCGATGACGCCGTCCACGCGCTGCTCGACGAGCCGGTCGACGATCTCGGCCTCGCGGGCGGGATCGCCGTGGGCGGCGTCCACGATGACGTGCTCGCCGAGCGTGCGGGCGCAGGCGAGGACGCCGGCGACCAGCTCGGCGCAGAACGGGTCGGTGACGTCCGGGACGATCAGCCCGATGCCGCCGCTGCGGCGCAGCTTGAGGCCGCGGCCGAGGGCGCTCGGCCGGTAGTCCAGCTCGCGGGCGGCGGCCAGCACCCGCTCGCGGGTCGAGGCGCTCACCGAGCCCGCCCCGGAGAACGCCCGCGAGACCGTGGCGATGCCGACGCCCGCGGCGGCGGCCACGTCCTTGATCGTTGCCGATCGCGCCCGTGTCGCCACCGTGCCTCCTCGCGGTCCGCGGATCCGGCGATCATCTTCTCACGCCCGCCCCTCCCCTGGAAACGATTCCATGTTGTTTACTCCTCACACCGACGTGAAAGCCCTGCTGGACAGGGTCGATGGGAAACGTTTCCATCGGAAGGGGAGCTGATGGCCAAGATCGTGCTGGACCGCGTGGACAAGGTGTACGGCGGGGGCGTCAAGGCCGTCGACGGGCTGGACCTGGAGATCCGCGACGGCGAGTTCATGGTGCTGGTGGGCCCGTCGGGGTGCGGCAAGTCGACCGCGCTGCGGATGATCGCGGGCCTGGAGGAGATCAGCGGCGGCAAGATCTCCATCGGCGAGCAGGTCGTCAACGACCTGGCGCCCAAGGACCGCGACATCGCGATGGTGTTCCAGAACTACGCGCTGTACCCGCACATGACCGTCGAGCAGAACCTGGCGTTCGGGCTGAAGCTGCGCGGCACACCCAAGGCGGAGATCCGGCAGAAGGTGCTGGAGGCGGCCAAGATGCTGGGCCTGGAGCAGTTCCTCGGCCGCAAGCCCGCCGCGCTGTCGGGCGGGCAGCGCCAGCGCGTGGCGATGGGCCGGGCGATCGTCCGCGAGCCGCAGGCGTTCCTGATGGACGAGCCGCTGTCCAACCTCGACGCCAAGCTGCGGGTGTCCATGCGCGCCTCGCTCAGCCAGCTCCACGAGCGGCTGGGCGTCACCACCGTCTACGTCACCCACGACCAGGTCGAGGCCATGACGCTCGGCTCGCGGGTGTGCGTGCTGCGCGAGGGCAGGCTCCAGCAGGTCGACACGCCGCAGCGGCTGTTCGACAACCCCGTGAACCTGTTCGTGGCGGGCTTCATCGGCTCCCCCGCGATGAACTTCGTCTCCGCCGACCTGGTCCGCGGCGACGGCGGCGCGCACGTCGCGTTCGCCGGGTACACGCTGCCGGTGCCGGACGCGACCCTCACCGGGAAGCCCGCGCTGCAGGACTACCTGGGCCGCAAGGTGATCCTCGGGATCCGCCCGTCCGACTTCGAGGACGCCGCGCACGCCGACGCGGACTGGGCGCCGCTGGCCGCCCGCAGCAGCGTCACCGAGGAGCTGGGCAGCGAGATCAACGTCATCTTCGCCATCGACGCCCCGCCGGTCGAGCACAAGGACACCGCCGACCTCGCCGAGGACGCCGCCGAGGGCGAGAGCGAGGCGATCCCGCTGATCGACAACAAGGCGCTGTGGACGGCGCGGGTCAACTCCCGCTCGCACGTGCGCCCCGGGCAGCGGGTGGACCTGGCCGTGGACACCAAGCGGCTGCACTTCTTCGACCCCGCCAGCGGCCTGGCCATCGGCCACCCCGGCGCGGGCGCCGCCGCGGCCCCCGCCGACACCGTCACCGACGGCCTGCGCAAGTAGGCCGCGCACGCAGAGGCCGCGCGGAGGCGGGGGCGGGCGTCCGCCCCCGGCCCCCGCCGGTCAGCCGGTGACGACCAGGCCGTGCCCGGTGACGTTCATCGGGTCGTGCCCGTCCTCGGTGCACACGACGATGTCCTCGATGCGGGCGCCGTGCGGGCCGGGGTAGATGCCCGGCTCGACCGAGAACGCCATGCCGGGCTCCAGCGGCTCCCGGTTGCCGGCGACGATGTAGGGCTCCTCGTGCGACTCCAGCCCGATGCCGTGGCCGGTGCGGTGGAAGAACTGCGGGCCGTACCCGGCGGCGGCGATGATGTCGCGGGCCACCGCGTCCACCGCCTCGGGCGTCACGCCCGGGCGGACGGCCTCGCAGGCCGCGCGCTGCGCCTCCTCCAGCACGCCGAAGTACTCCCGGTAGGCGGCGGGGGGCTCGCCGACGCAGTAGTTGCGGGTGGAGTCCGAGCAGTAGCCGCTCGGCATCGTCCCGCCGATGTCGACGACGACGGGCTCGCCCGGCGCGATGACCCGGTCGGTCGGCTCGGCGTGCGGGTTGGCGCCGTTCGGCCCCGACCCGACGATGACGAAGTCGACGCGGGCGTGCCCCTCGGCGATGATCGCGTCGGCGATGTCGCGTGCGACCTCCCGTTCGGTGCGTCCCGCCGCGAGCAGGCCCGGCACCCGCCGGTGGACGCGGTCGATCGCCGCGCCCGCCTCCCGCAGCGCCTCCACCTCGGCGGCGCTCTTGCGCATCCGCAGCGCCCGCAGCACGCCGCCCGCGGCGACCTGCCCGGCGCCCGGCAGCGCGGCGCGGAACCGCAGCGCCATCACCGCCCACATGCGGTCGGCCACCCCGACCTCCGCGATCCCCCGCGGCAGCCGGGCCGCGACCAGCGCGTAGGGGTCGTCGGTCTCGTCCCACGGCACGAGCTCCACGCCGAGCGAGCCCGCCGGCGACTCCTGCGCGGCGGGCAGTTCCAGCCGCGGGACCACCAGGAACGGCTCGGCCGCCGCGGGGACCACCAGGCAGGTCAGCCGCTCCAGCGGCAGCGCGTCGTAGCCGGTGACGTAGCGCAGGTCGGGGCCCGGCGTGAGGAGCACCGCGCCGAGGCCGGCCCTCGCCGTCGCCTCCCGCACCAGCCCGACGCGCTCGCGCGGATACAACTCCGTTGTCACATCCGTCTCCATTCGGGTCGCGGCGTCCCGCGCGCGGCGCGTGCCGCGCCGCGAATCGCCGCTTCCTCCTCCCTGTGACCTGGTTCTGTTACATTCTGTGCGTGCTCCGACACAGGACCGTCCGCCTCGGATACGGCACCAGGATCCCAAGAAGCCCGGCGGGCCGCCGACCCGGCCCGCCCGCCGCCGCTCCGCGCGGCGCCTGACCCGCGGCCCGGGATGGACAGCGACGCGAGCGCCGCCCTGGCCACGACCGTCGAGCGCCTGCGCCGCGAGCTGGAGGCCGAGCGGCGCGGCAGGCGCGCCCGCACGGCGGTCGAGCAGGCCAAGGGCCTGCTGGCCGAGCGGCTGGGCTGCGGGCCCGACACCGCCTATGACCACCTGCTGGAGCTGGCCGCCGACACCGGCGTGGAGCCCGCCACGGCCGCGGCGCTGCTGCTGGGCACCGACCCGGCCGCAGCGGCCGCCCCTGCGGTGCCCGCGCCGCGTGCCGCCGAGCACGGCACCGACCCGGGCCCGCCGCGCCGTCCCCGCCTCGCGCGGAGCACGGACGCCCCCTACCGCGGGCACGAGGTCCCGGGCTGGGACGCCTCACCGCCCGACGCCGACGCCGCCGGACGGGACGCGGGCGGCGGCGTGGGCGCGGTGATGGACGGCGCGGTGATGGACGGCGCGGCGGGTGAGGGGGCGGGGCCCTGGCCGCAGGCGGTGCTGGACGTGATGCAGGGGCCCGGCGCGTTCATGACGCCGGTGCGCGACGCGTCCGGGCGGGTGGTGGAGTTCCGGGTGGAGGCGGTCAACGCGGACGCGACCGCGCTGCCGGGGCTGTTCGAGGAGTACGCCCGGGTGCTGGAGACCGGCGTCCCGCTGCGGCGCGGCCACGGGGAAGGCGGGCCCAGCGTGCGGGCGTGCCGGGTGGGCGGCGGGGTGCTGGTCGGCTGGTGTTTCCACGACGACGACGCCGACCTCGCGGCGCAGCTCGCGCAGGCGCAGCGGCTCGGCGGCATCGGCTGGGGGCGCTTCGACCTGGCCACCGGCGACGCCCGCTGGTCCGAGCAGGTCTATGAGATCTTCGGGCGGGACCGCGCCGCGGGGCCGCTGCCGCTGGACCGGCTCGCCGACCACGTCGTCCCCGCGGACCTGCCGCGGGCCGAGCATCTGCTGCGCACCCTGCTGGTGCGCCGCGAGCCCGCGGGGGCGGAGCTGCGGCTGCGCGCCGGGGCGGAGGTCCGGCACGTGCGGGTCACGGCCGAGCCGGCGCTCGATCCGCTCGGGGAGCCTGCGGCCCTGCACGTCGTCTTCCAGGACGTCTCCCAGCGCCGCCGCTGCGACGAGACGCTCGCCGCGACCCGCCGCCAGCTGATGCGGCAGCGCCGCCGCATCGCCGAGGAGCGGCACATCGCCGTGGAGCTGCAGCGCGCGATCCTGCCGCTGCCGCGCGGCCCCCGCGCGCTGCCCGGCCTGCGCGCCGCGGTCCGGTACCTGCCGGCGCGCAGCGAGTCCCGCGTCGGCGGCGACTGGTACGAGGCGGCGGCGCTGCCGGGCGGGGAGGTGTTCCTGGCCATCGGGGACGTGTCGGGCCACGGCCTGCCCGCCGCGGCGCAGATGGCGCGGCTGCGCAACGCCCTCAGCGGCCTGACCTGCACCGGCGCCGCCCCCGACCGGCTGCTGGGATGGCTGAACCGGCTGCTGCTGGAGCGGCCGTCCCCGGACCGGCGCTCGGCCCCCACCGCCAGCGTCATCGCCGCCCGCTACGAGCCCGGGCCCCGCGTCCTGACGTGGGCGCAGGCCGGGCATCCGCCGCCGCTGCTGATGCGCGGCGGGCGCGCCGAGCTGCTGGAGCCGCCCGAGGGGGTGCTGCTGGGCGCCCTGGAGAAGCCCTGCCTGGACCTCGCCATCACCCGCCTGGAGCACGGCGACCTGCTGGTGTTCTACACCGACGGGCTCATCGAGCGCCGCGACCGGGACCTGGCCGAGGGGTTCGGGCTGCTGCGCGCGGCCGTCGAGGAGCGCGCCGCCGCGCCCCCGGACGCGGTCATCGACCACGTCCTGCGCTCCCTCGGCGCCGCCAACCCCGACGACGACACCTGCGTCCTCGCCGTCCAGGTGGCCTAGGGGCGTCGCAGGGGCGTGCGACGATGGGGCGCATGAGCGGGCTGATGCTGCTGGACACGCCGTCGTTGTACTTCCGCGCCTTCTTCGGGGTGCCCGAGTCGGTGACCGCGCCGGACGGGACGCCGGTGAACGCGGTGCGCGGCCTCGTCGACATGATCGCGCGGCTCGTCCAGGACCGGTCCCCCGGCCGGCTCGTGTGCTGCATGGACGCCGACTGGCGGCCGGAGTTCCGGGTGGCGGCGCTGCCGTCGTACAAGGCGCACCGGGTCGCCGCCGACGGCGGCGACCAGACCCCGGACGCGCTGGAGGCGCAGCTGCCCGTCATCGACGCGGTGCTCGACGCGTTCGGGCTGGCCAGGGCGGGCGTCGCCGGGTACGAGGCCGACGACGTCATCGGGACCCTCGCGGTGCGCGGCGCGGCCGACGGGCCGGTCGACATCGTCACCGGCGACCGCGACCTGTTCCAGCTGGTCGACGACGGCGGCCCGGTCGCCGTCCTGTACACCGCGCGCGGCATCAGGAACCTGCAGGTGATGGGCGAGAAGGAGGTCGCGGCCAAGTACGGCATCCCCGGCCGCGGCTACGGCGACTACGCGACGCTGCGCGGCGACCCCAGCGACGGCCTGCCCGGCGTGCCGGGGGTCGGCGACAAGACCGCGGCGGCGCTGGTGTCCCGGTTCGGGTCCGTCGAGGGCATCCTCGCGGCGCTCGACGCGGGCACCGACGAGGGGTTCCCCGCGGGCGCGCGGCGCCGGATGGAGGCCGCCCGCGAGTACCTGGCGGCGGCGGAGACGGTGGTGCGGGTCGTCACCGACATCGACGCCCCCGAGCTGGCGGCGCTGGACGACCGGCTGCCCGCCGCGCCGCGCGACCCGGAGGCGCTCGTGGAGCTGGCGGAGCGCTGGAACCTGGACGGCCCGGTGAACCGCCTCCTCAACGCCCTCGCCCGCTGACCGCCCGCCGCGCCGCCCGCGGGCCGCACCGCCCGCGGGCCGCGGCGCCGGGATCCCGCGGACACGACCCCGACCTGGCGCACTGTGTCAGATGACGCAGACGGCGCGGGCCCCCGAGTGCAGCCTGGTCTTCGATGAGGGGCTTTGCTTGGGGACATGCACCCGGCACGGACACCGCCGCGGGAGAGGCCATGACGAGCACCGGCGCCGCGGCGGCCGCATGAGCGGACCGGTATCCGCGGCACTGGGCCTCACCGCCCCACTCCCCCCACCTGCCGCGGGTACCGGTTCACCCGGCGGCACGTCCGCGCACCGACCGGCGGGCCCCGGCCCAGAAAGCGGACCCTCGTGAGCGAAAGGACCGACCCGGCCGCGACGCTGCAGCGCGGCGAGGGCTTCTGGGACGACCTCGACGGCCCCCAGCGCGCGGCGCTGCGGCAGGTGGCGCGGCCGCGCCACTACCAGCCGCGGATGCCGCTGTGCTACCAGGGCGAGGAGTCCGACCACATCATCATCGTCGAGAGCGGCTGGGCGAAGGTGACCTCGTCCACCGAGGACGGGCACGAGGTGGTGCTGGCCGTGCGCGGGCCGGGCGACCTGGTGTGCGAGAGCGCGGTGCTCGGCAGGCGGGGGCGGTCGGCGACCGTGACGGCGCTCAGCCCGCTGCGGGCGCTGGTGGTGCCCGCGGCGCGGTTCACCGGGTTCCTGGACGCCCACCCCGCGGTGTGGCGTCTGGTCAGCGGCACGTTCGTGCGGCGGCTGGACGACGCGGGCCGCCGGTTGCAGGCGCACGTGTCGGCGCGGGGGGCGCGGCGGCTGGCGCTGCTGCTGACCGAGCTCGCCGAGCTGTCGGCCCGGCACTGCCCGCCCGCCGCGGACGGCCGGATCGACATCGCGCCGCCGCTGTCGCAGGAGGAGCTCGGCAGCTGGATGGACGCCTCGCGCGAGACCGTCGCCCGCGCGCTGAACAGCCTGCGGCGCAGGGGCCTGGTCAGCACCGGCTGGCGCAGGATCAGCGTCGTGGACCTCCCGGGCCTGCGCGCCTACGCCCAGGGGCAGGACTGACGCAGGACCGACGGCGGCGGGGCCGGGGCCCCGCCGCCACCGCCCTTTACCTTGTAGATTTTTTAACGGCGGCGGCGCGCCGAGCGGCGGGCGCGCCAGTCGGTGCCCGCGCCGACGCCGGCGAGGTGCAGCGCGAGCAGCAGCAGCCCGAGGGTGATCAGCGTCTGGTAGTCCAGGGCGTCCGAGGTGACGTCGGCGAGGTCGAAGAGCAGGGCGAGAACGAAGACGATCGCGGCGACGATCGCGAGCATGTCGGGCCTCCGGTCGGTCGGGGGCGCCGGGCGCCCCGCTGGGGGTGCCTACCGGATCTCCCCCACGGCCCCCGCCAAACCGCGCCCGCGTTTCGGACGACCGCAAACCCGCGTCCGGTACGTCCGGGCAGGGGACGGCCCTGCGGGGCGGGCACCGGCCCGCGTCGGGCACCATGGAGGGATGACGCAGGTGGCGGACGGGCCGGCGGGAGCGGCCGGGCGGGCGGAGGCCGCGGCGGAGCCGGGTCTGCGGGTGCTGGCCGACCTCGTGGCGGACGGTGACGTGATCGTGCTGAGCGGCGCCGGGCTGTCCACCGAGTCGGGGATCCCGGACTACCGCGGCGAGACCGGGCGGCGGCGGCGCGCGGAGCCGATGACCTTCCAGCGGTTCACCGGCAGCCCGGCGGCGCGGCGCCGGTACTGGGCGCGCAGCCACCTGGGGTGGCGGCACATCGCCGGCGCCCGCCCGAACGCCGGGCACCGCGCGGTCGCGGAGCTGCAGCGCCGCGGGCTGGTCGGCGGGGTCATCACCCAGAACGTCGACGGCCTGCACCAGGCGGCCGGGGCACGGGACGTGGTGGAGCTGCACGGCGGCCTGGACCGGGTGGTGTGCCTGGCCTGCGGCGACCGGACCCCGCGCGGGCTCCTGCACCGGCGGCTGCGCGACGCCAACCCCGGCTGGGAGGGGCGGGCCGAGACCGTCAACCCCGACGGCGACGCCGTCCTGGACGACGCGGCGGCGGAGGCGTTCCGGACGGTGGACTGCGACCGGTGCGGCGGGCTGCTGAAGCCCGACGTGGTGTTCTTCGGCGAGAACGTCCCTCCCGCGCGGGTGCGGGAGTGCTACGGGCTGACCGGCGGGGCCGGGACGCTGCTGGTCCTCGGGTCGTCGCTGACGGTGCTGTCGGGCTACCGTTTCGTGCGGCACGCGGCGGGCCTCGGCATCCCGGTCGCGATCGTCAACCGGGGCGCCACCCGCGGTGACGCGCACGCGCTCGTCACCCTGGACGCGCCGCTCGGCCGGGCGCTCACCGGGCTGCTGGCGGAGCTCGGCCCTGCCGTTCCCGCGGAACGGGCTGATCGCCCGCCGCCGTCCCCGCTACGGTGATCACTTCGCGGGCGACGAGGGGATCGGCATGGGCATCGGCATGGAGATCGGCGCGCAGGAGGTCGCGGACCACGTGGCCCGGATGCTGGGCGAGGGGCACGGCCTGCCCGTGACCCGGGACGGGGCCGTGGTGGACGTCACCGGCACGGGGGTGCGCGTGGCCGTGGCCGAGCCCGAGACGTACATGGACGGCCGCAGCGTCCGGGTGCCGATCGGGGTGGGGCATCCGAGCTGGGACGGGATGTTCGCCTGGGACCAGGCGGTGGGGATCGGCGCCGGCGGGCGGCACCCGGTGGCCGAGGCCCTGGAGGGGTGGGCGCACAACGTCTTCCCGGTGTTCGCGGCGCCGCTGCTGCCGGGCTCGGACCTCGGCCGCTACGCCGCCGCCGTGCCGATCACCAGCGGCGACCGGGCGGCGGACGTGTACTACGGGCCGCTGGCGTTCCGGGACTTCGGGGGCCTGGCGCCGGGCCTGCGGGCCGCGGCGGCGGAGCGCCCGCCGACGATGGTCCTGGTGGAGGAGCTTTTCGGCGGTTACGCGCTGCCCGGCCGTCCCCTGTGGATGTACACCTTCTGCGCGCGGATGCCCGACGGCCCCGTGACGGAGGTGACGCTGCACAACGGCGACAGCAGCGGCTCCTTCGCGCACATCGGCGATCATCTGCCGTGGGAGGGGCACGGCTCGGTCAAGTCGTGGGCCCTGGTCATGCCGCGCCCGGCCGGGCACGGCGGCCCGCACGAGGACGGCGGTCACATGGACGGCGGTCACGGGCAGGGGTTCTAGAGGGCCCGGGGAGGGGCTCCGGGCGTCCTGGACCGGCCCGGGCGGGCCGAGGCAGGGCTGGGGCGGTGCTGGGACGGCCGGTGCGGCGGGCCGGGGCGTGGTTTCGATCCCGCAGGCCGGGAAGCGGTCAGGTGAACCCCCTGCCGGGCGGGGCCGCCCGGTGACCGTCGTCGAGGGAAGGGCCCCATGTCGATCAGCGTCGCCGACCACATCCTTGAACGGCTCCGCGACTGGGGGGTCGAGCATGTGTTCGGCTATCCGGGGGACGGCATCAACGGGCTGATCGCCGCGTTCGGCACGGCCGGCGACCGTCCCCGGTTCGTCCAGTCCAGGCACGAGGAGATGTCGGCGTTCGAGGCCGTGGGGTACGCCAAGTTCGGCGGCGGCGCCGGCGTCTGCATGGCCACCAGCGGCCCGGGCGCGGTCCACCTGCTCAACGGCCTGTACGACGCCAAGCTCGACCACGTCCCGGTCGTCGCGATCGTGGGGCAGGTGGCGCGGACCGCGCTCGGCGGCCACTACCAGCAGGAGATCGACCTCCCGGCCCTGTTCAAGGACGTCGCGGGCGCCTACGTGCAGATGGCGACGGTGCCCGAGCAGTTCCCGAACCTGATCGACCGGGCGATGCGGATCGCGCTGGCCGAGAGCGCGCCGACGGCGGTGATCGTGCCCGCCGACCTGCAGGAGGCGGAGTACTCGCCGCCCGCGCACGCGTTCAAGCACGTCCCGTCGTCGGCGCCCGGCCACACGCGGCCGGTGGCGCGGGCGCCCGAGGACGAGGTCGCCCGCGCCGCCGAGGTCCTCAACGCCGGTTCGCGGACCGCGATCCTGGTGGGCCAGGGCGCCCGCGGCGCGGCGGCGGAGGTCGCTGAGGTCGCCGAGATCACGGGGGCGGGGGTCGCGAAGGCGCTGCTGGGCAAGGACGTCCTGCCCGACGACCTGCCCTACGTGACCGGCGCGATCGGGCTGCTCGGCTCCCGCCCGTCCTATGAGCTGATGCGCGACTGCGACACGCTGCTGATCGTCGGGTCGGGTTTCCCGTACTCGCAGTTCCTGCCGGAGTACGGGTCGGCGCGCGGCGTCCAGATCGACGTGGACGCCAAGATGATCGGCATGCGGTACCCGACGGAGGTCAACCTCGTCGGCGACGCCGCGGCCACGCTGCGCTCGCTCATCCCCCGCCTGCGCCGCCGGGAGGACCGGTCGTGGCGCGAGACGGTCGAGGCCGGGGTGCGCAGGTGGTGGGAGACCGTCGAGCGGCAGGCGCGCGTCCCGGCGGACCCGGTCAATCCGATGCTGCTGTTCTGGGAGCTGTCGTCGCGGCTGCCCGACGACGCCATCGTCACCGCCGACTCCGGCTCGGCCGCCAACTGGTACGCCCGGGACCTGCGGTTCCGCGGCCGGATGCGCGGGTCGCTGTCGGGCACCCTCGCGACGATGGGGCCGGGCGTCCCCTACGCGATCGGCGCGAAGTTCGCGCATCCGTCCCGTCCGGCGATCGCGCTGGTGGGGGACGGCGCGATGCAGATGAACGGGCTCGCGGAGCTGCTGACGGCCGCGCGGTACCGGGACCGGTGGAGCGACCCGCGCCTGATCGTGGCGGTGCTGCACAACAACGACCTCAACCAGGTCACGTGGGAGCTGCGCGCGATGGGCGGGTCGCCGAAGTTCGAGGAGTCGCAGACCCTGCCGGACATGGACTACGCGGCGTTCGCGCGGTCCATCGGGCTGGAGGGCATCGTGGTGGACCGGCCCGAGGACGTCGGCCCGGCCTGGGACCGGGCGCTGGCCGCCGACCGCCCGGTGGTGCTGGACGTGCACTGCGATCCCGACATCCCGCCGATCCCGCCGCACGCCGAGTTCGACCAGATCAAGGACGCCGCGGCGGCGATCATGAAGGGTGATCCCGACGCGGGCGGCGTCGTCCGCAAGGGGCTGCGCACCAAGGCGCAGGAGCTGTTCAGCCGGTCCTGAGCCGCGCACGCCGCGCGGGCGGCCCGGGGGCGTCGCAGGCGGGCCTTGACGGGCGGCGGCGGCGCGTCCGACGATGCGGGTGATCGACTACGCGGTCGGGCGGGGCGAGCGGAGGCGGTGCCGGTGACGGGGACGGGGACGGGCGGGACGGGTCCGGGTGAGATCGCGGCGGACGGCTCGGCGGTGGAGTTCTACGCCGCGATGCCGTTCGACGAGCGCAGCGCCGCGCTGGTGCACGGGGCGGTGCCGCCGGGGACGGCGATCCTGGAGCTGGGCGCGGGCGCGGGCCGGGTCACCGCGCCGCTGCTGGCCCTCGGCCACCCGGTGACGGCGGTGGACGGCTCGCCGGGGATGCTCGCGCACATCGAGGGCGCGAGGACGGTCTGCTCGGCGATCGAGGACCTGGACCTGCCGGACCGGTTCGGGTGCGTGCTGATGATGTCGTACCTGGTCAACTACGGCGACCGGGAGGCGCTGCTGGCCACCTGCCGCCGGCACGCCGCACCGGGCGGGCTGGTGATCTTCCAGCGTGAGACCGCCGGGTGGGACGAGGGCGCGCCGCGCGCGTGGTCGCACGACGGCATCGACTTCCGGCTGACGGAGGTGGAGCCGCGGGGGCCCGGCGTCGTCGCGGCGACGATCGAGTACCGGATGGGCGGGCGGCGCTGGACGCACTCGTTCGTCTCGCGGCGGCTCGGCGACGACGCGCTGCCGCCGGTCCTGGAGGCCGCGGGCCTGCGTTTCGACCGTTTCCTGGACGACGCCGGCGCCTGGGTCGCGGCCCGCCCCGTCTGACGGCGCCCGGGCGCGGGCCGCTTCCGGCGGGTCAGGCGTCGCGGCGCTTCAGCAGGACGGCGGCGGCGGCGAGGAGCAGCGCCGTCCACAGGGCGAAGACCCCGTAGCCCTGCCAGGGGGTGAGCAGGTCGTCCTTGCCCTGGTGGGCCTGGGCGATGAGGTGCCCGGCCTCCGACGGCAGGTAGGCGTGGACGTGGTCGCCGATGCTGCCGGGCAGCAGCTGGGCGAGCGGCGCGAGGACCAGCACGAACCCGATCACGCCGGTGATGCCGCCGGCGGGGTGCCGGACGATCGCGCCGACGGCCAGGGCGAACAGCCCGAGCATCGCCAGGTACAGGCCGCCGCCGATGACGGCGCGCAGCACACCGGGGTCGCCGAGCGACACCGACACCTTGTCGCCGAGGAACGCGGCGCCGATGAAGAACGACGCGAACGACACCGCCACGCCGAGGACCAGCACGACCAGCGCGAACACCGCGGACTTCGCCCACAGCATCGGCAGCCGCCCGGGCACGGCGAGGAGGCTCGCGCGGATCATGCCGGTGGAGTACTCGGAGGCGATCACCAGGACGCCGAGCACGCACACGGTCAGCTGGCTGAGGAAGAACCCGCTCCCGAGGATCATGCTGGTGGGGTCGGCGAGGATGGTGGCGCGGTCGGCCTCGTCGGTCTTGTCCCACTGCCCGACGGTGAGGCCGACGAACAGGGCGGTGAACCCGAGGTCGAGGACGACCAGCAGGATCAGCGACCAGAACGTGGACCGCACCGAGCGGATCTTCGTCCATTCGGCGAGCATGAGCCGGCCGAAGCCCTTGCCGCGCGACGCGGCGGGCGCGGGCGGAGCCGGGGGCGTGGCGGGCCCGGCGGTGGCGGCGGTCATCGGGTCTTCCCTTCCTGCGCGGGGACGGCTCCGGGAGCGGCCCCGGGCGGGGCACCGGGTGGTGCGCCGGGGTCGGCGCCGTACTCGACGCTCTCGCGGGTGAGCTCCATGAACGCGGCCTCCAGCGATCCGCGCCGGGGCGTCAGCTCGTGCAGCACCAGGCCCTCGGCGGCGGCGAGCTCACCGACGCGCGGCGCCTCCATGTGGGTGACGGTGAGGGGCGCGCCGGGGTCGCCGCCGGGCTGGACCTTGGCGCCCTCGGCGGTGAGGACCTCGGTGAGCCTGGCGGTGTCGGGGGTGCGCACCATGACCATCTTCTCGGTGCTGCGCTCGATGAACTCCTCGGTGGAGCAGTCGGCGATCAGCTTGCCGCGGCCGATGACGATGAGGTGCTCGGCGGTGACGGCCATCTCGTTCATCAGGTGGCTGGAGACGAACACGGTGCGGCCCTCGGCGGCGAGGCGCTGCATGAGCGTCCGGATCCAGACGATGCCCTCGGGGTCCAGGCCGTTGACGGGCTCGTCCAGGATCAGCACCGACGGGTCGCCGAGCAGCGCGGCGGCGATGCCGAGGCGCTGGCCCATGCCGAGGGAGAAGCCCCCGGCGCGTTTGCGGGCGACGCCGGTGAGCCCGACCAGGTCGATCACCTCGTCGAGCCGCCTGCGGCCGACGCCCTGGGTCTGGGCGAGGCACAGCAGGTGGTTGTAGGCGCTGCGGCCGGTGTGGACGGCCCGCGCCTCCAGCAGCGCGCCGACGACCCGGAGGGGCTCGTGCAGGTCGCGGTAGTGCCGCCCGTGGATCCGCGCGTCGCCGCGGTGGGGGCGGTCCAGGCCGAGCAGCAGCCGCATGGTGGTGGACTTGCCGGCGCCGTTGGGGCCGAGGAACCCGGTCACCCGGCCGGGCACCACGGTGAAAGAAAGATCATCCACGGCGAGCCGGTCGCCGTAGCGTTTGGTGAGGTTCTCCGCCTCGATCATGTCTGCGTCCTGGGGGTCGATGACGGGTCCGGTGACCGGGATCACACTAACGTGAAGATCGCCCGCTGCGGATCCTCCTGGGAGCCGATCCGCCTCCGACCAGGGTAGGGGAATCCTCCGGGCGTACGCGGGGCGGCCGGGCTACGCCCGGCGGAGCAGGCGCGGTTCGTCCGGGCGCCCGATGCCGGGCGGGGCGGGCACCGGGGATGCTTCTGCGGGACGGAGGGAGGCCCCGTGACGATCCGGCCCGGGCTCCGCAGGTGGGCGCGGCGGCTCGCCGCGGGCCTCCTGGCGCTGCTGCTGGCGGGCACGTGCTTCTCGCTCGGCTACAACGCGGCGACGTCCGGGCGGGCGCGGGAGCCCGCCGGGATGGAGTTCGTCGAGGCCGGCGGGATCCGCACCCGGTACCGGCACTGGGGCGCACAGGGGCCGCCGGTGGTGCTGGTACACGGGGCGGCGGAGTCGGCCGACACCTGGGAGGGGGTGGCGGCGCTGCTGGCGGCCCGGCACCGGGTGTTCGCGCTGGACCTGACCGGGTGGGGCTACAGCGAGCGGCGCGGCCCCTACGACGCCGGGCACCAGGCGGCGCAACTGCTGGGCTTCCTGGGCGCGCTGCGGCTGGACGGGGCGCTGGTCGCCGGGCATTCGAGCGGCGCGGGCGTCGCGGCGGAGGCGGCGCTGCGGGCGCCGTCCCGGATAAGCGGGGTGGTGTTCCTGGACGGCGACGCGCTCGACACCGGCGCCGGGGAGGGCGCGGACGCGCTGCGGGTGGTGCTGCGCGACCCGTACCGGACGACGCTGCTGCGCCTGGCCGTCCGGTCCGACCGGCTGATCCGCGCGATCTACGGCGCGCAGTGCGGGCCGTCGTGCCCGCGGCTGGACCGGGAGGGCGTGGACCGGTGGCGGCGCCCGCTGCAGGTCGAAGGCGCCGAGGGGGCGCTGTGGGCGATGCGGGGCGTGGTGGGGCTGCCCGCCCCGCGGGTGGCGGGCCTGGCGCGGCTGCCGCTGCGCAAGGCCGTGGTGTTCGGCGCCGGGGACGACGTGTTCCCCGCCTCCTCCCCCTACGAGACGGCGCGGCGGATCGGCGCACCCCCGCCGGTGATCATCCCCGGTGCGCGGCATCTGTCGCTGGTGTCCCATCCCCGCCAGGTCGCGGACGCGGTGGGCGCGGCGGCGCGGTGACGGCGGCGGCGGGGCCGACGGCGCCCGCCGCGGCGGCCACCAGCGCGGCCAGGGCCGCGACGATCCCGAGCGCGGCGGCGAGCCCGGCGGCCTCGGCGGCCGCGCCGATCAGCGGCGGCCCGGCGATGAAGCCGAGGTAGCCGCAGGTGGACACGGCGGCGATGGCGGGGCCCGGGGCGCCGCCCGCGTGCGCCGCCGCGGTGAACACGACGGGCACCACGCACGCCAGCCCGAGGCCGAGCGCGGCGAGCCCGGCGAGCGCGGGCACCGGGTGCCCGGCGAGCAGCCCCGCGCCGAACCCGGCGGCGGCGACGGCGGCGAGGACCCGGACGACGCGGACCGGCCCGAACCGGGTGACCAGGCGGTCGCCGGCGAGGCGGCCCGCCGTCATCGTCACCGCGAACGCCATGTACCCCGCGCCCGCCGCGCCGGGCCCGGCGTCCAGGACGTCCCGCAGGTAGACGGCGCTCCAGTCCCCGGCGGCGCCCTCCGACAGCAGCGCCGCGAACGCCAGCGCGCTGAGCAGCAGCAGCGGCCGGGTGGGGCGGGCGAACGCGGGGCCGCCGGCCTGGGCGTCGGCGCCCGCGGGCAGCAGCGCCCGCGTCGCGGCGAGCCCCGCCGCCAGCGCCGCGGCGGCGGTCACGCCCAGGTGCCACGCGACGGGCACGCCGAGGTGCGCGGCCGCCGCCCCTCCGGCGGCGCCGAGGAGCGCACCGCCGCTGAAGCTGGCGTGCAGGCCCGACATGATCGGCCGCCCGTAGCGTTCCTGGACGGCCATCCCGGCGCTGTTCATCGCGACGTCCAGGCAGCCCACGGCGGCGCCCCAGGCGGTCAGCACGGCGAACAGCGCGGCCCAGGACCCGGCGAGGCCGATCAGCACGGGCGGGACGCAGAAGGCGGTGAGCGCGGCGCGGGTGACCGGGCGGCTGCCGTACCGGGCGACGAGCGCGCCGGTGACGGCCATCGCCCCGATCGACCCGAGGGCGGGGCCGGCGAGGGCGGCGCCGAGCGCGGCGTCACCGAGCCCGAGCGCGGACTTGACCTCGGGGATGCGCGGCACCCACGCGGCGAACACCGCGCCGTTGAGCAGGAACACCGCCGTCACCGCGCGGCGTGCCGCGCGGCCGGGCCGTCCCGGCCCCTTCTCCGGACCCCTCAAACCCGCCTCCTTCGCGCCGGCCGGACAGCAGGAGGCTACGCGCACCGCCGGGCCGCGGTGTCCCCCGGCCCGGCGGTCGCGGGGTCAGGCCGCGGCGACGCCGTCGGCGGCGTTGATGTCCTTGTGGAACCGCTTGTTGACGTAGAGGCGCTCACCGAGGTGGTCGCTGCGCCACCACAGGCCGCTGGGCGGGCCGATGCGGGTGTTGCGGGGAAGCTCGCGGAGCACCTCGTTCACCGGGGTCATCCGCAGCCGGCCGGACCGGCAGACCAGGATGCGGCGGTCGGTGACGACCACGACGCGGTAGGCGTTGCTGAAGATGATGATCCAGTAGGAGATCAGGGCGAAGTACTGGCTGGTCGTCTGGGCACAGAACACCGCCTGGATGTTCTCGCCGGGCTGCAGCACGTGGGCCGCGTTGGCGCGCAACTTGTCGCGGATAGCCACGGTCCGGACCTTTCTCGCGTGTCGCGTGGGCGGCCCCGGGGGCGGTGGCCGTGCGACACGGGGGCACGCGGGCGCGACTCGGGGTTCCCACGGCCCTCAAGGGCTGTCGGGCGTCCCGATTGTGCCACCAGCTGGGGTTTTGTGTGTGGTTTTCACGGCATTGGCCGGTTCCGGGTGACGAATCGGTGCCGCACGGGGGCCCGGCGGCCGAGGGGCCGTCAGGTGACGGAGGAGTAGGCGACGACGCCGCGGCGCATCGCGTCCATCGCGCGGCGGGCGGTCTTGCGGATGTGGCTGTTCTGCGGGGACGCGTCGGCGACCTGGCCGAGCAAATCCAGGAGCTGCTTGACGGCCCGGACGAAGTCCCCGGCGGTCAGGTCGCCCTCCAGCAGCACCTCGTCGAGATCGTCGCCCTTGGCCCACCGGTAGGCGGTCCACGCGAACCCCAGGTCGGGCTCACGCAGGAACGAGACCCGGTTGTCGCGTTCGACGCCGTCGAGCTCCCCCCACAGCCGGACCATGGCGGCCAGGGCGTCCTGCGCCGGGCCGGGCGGCGTGCGGGCCGGGGCCGCGTCGTCGGGCTGCCGCGACTCGTACACCAGCGCGGACACGCACGCGGCGAGCTCGGCGTGCCCGAGCCGCTCCCACAGCCCCTCGCGGAGGCTCTCGGCGGTCAGCAGGTCCAGCTCGTTGTAGATGCGGCCGAGGCGGCGGCCCTCGTCGGTGACGGAGTCCCCTTCGAGGTAGCCGAGCTGCTGCAGGACGGCGCACACCCGGTCGAAGGTGCGGGCGATGACCTGCGAGCGGCCCTCGACGCGGCGGCGCAGCTGCTCGGTCTCGCGGTCCAGGCGGTGGTAGCGCTCGGCCCACCGGGCGTGGTCCTCGCGCTTGTCGCAGCCGTGCACGGGGTGGCGGCGCAGCTCGGTGCGCAGCCGCGCGATCTCGGCGTCGTCGGCGGCGGGCGCGTCGCCGCGGCCGCGGCGCCGCTCCCGGGCGTCGTCGGGGACCTTGGCGCGCAGCGTGGAGGCCAGGTCGCGGCGGTCCTGCGGGTTGCGGGGGCTGAACGACTTGGGGATCCGGATCCGCTCGACGGGCTCGACGGCGCGGGGGAAGTCCTGGATGGACAGCCGCTGCACCGACCGGTTGACCGTCAGCACGAGCGGCGCGGGCCCGTCGGAGCGGCGCCCCACACCGGGGTCCAGGACGACGGCGAGGCCGGAGCGGCGCCCCGACGGCACGTGGATGACGTCGCCGGGCCGCAGATGCTCCAGGGACCGGGCGGCCTCGGCGCGCCGCGCCGTGGACCGCTCACGCGACATCTGCGACTCGCGGTCCGACAGCCGCCGCCGCAGCGCCGCGTACTCCATGAAGTCGCCGAGGTGGCATTCGGCGGCCTTGGCGTACCCGGCGAGGGCCTCCTCGTTCTTGTGCACCTGCCGGGCCAGGCCCACCACGGCGCGGTCGGCCTGGAACTGCGCGAACGACTCCTCCAGGAGCGTGCGGGCGCGTTCGATGCCGACGGCGCCGACGAGGTTCACGGCCATGTTGTAGGACGGCCGGAAGCTGGAGTTGAGCGGGTAGGTGCGGGTGCCGGCGAGCCCGGCGACGGACGCGGGCTCGACGTTCGGCCCCCACACCACGACGGCGTGGCCCTCCACGTCGATGCCCCGGCGCCCCGCCCGCCCCGTCAGCTGGGTGTACTCGCCGGGGGTGAGGTCGACGTGCGCCTCGCCGTTCCACTTGTCGAGCTTCTCGATCACCACGGTGCGGGCGGGCATGTTGATGCCGAGCGCGAGCGTCTCCGTCGCGAACACCGCCTTGATCAGCCCGCGGGTGAACAGCTCCTCCACGATCTCCTTGAACGTCGGCAGCATCCCCGCGTGGTGCGCGGCGACCCCCCGCTCCAGCGCGCCGAGGAAGTCGTCGTAGCCGAGGATCCGCAGGTCCTCGGGCGGGATGTCGGCGGTCCGCAGGCCGGCGTGCGCGCGGATCTCCTCCGCCTCCTCCTTGGAGGTGAGCCGGATCCCGGCGTGCAGGCACTGCAGCACCGCCGCGTCGCACCCGGCGCGGCTGAAGATGAACGTGATCGCCGGGAGCAGCCCGGCGCGTTCGAGGCGCTCGATCACGTCGGGCCGCGGCGGCGGCCGGAACCGCTGCGGGCGCGGCGCGCGGCGGCGGCCGGTGCGGCGGCCCTGGTTGACCTTGGCGCGGCGGACCTCCTCGACGGCCATGCGGGTCAGCTGCGGGTTCAGGCGGGCCTGCCGGTCACCGCCCTTGCCGGTGTCGACGAACAGGTCGTACAGGCGGGTGCCGACGAGCATGTGCTGGAACAGCGGGACGGGCCGGTGCTCGTCGACGATCACGGCGGTGTCGCCGCGGACGGCGTGCAGCCACTCGCCGAACTCCTCGGCGTTGGACACCGTCGCCGACAGCGCCACGATCCGCACCGAGTCCGGCACGTGGATGATCACTTCTTCCCAGACGGCGCCGCGGAACCGGTCGGCGAGGTAGTGCACCTCGTCCATGACCACGAACGCCAGGCCCGCGAGCGTCGGGGAACCGGCGTACAGCATGTTCCGCAGCACCTCGGTGGTCATGACCACGATGGGCGCCTCGCCGTTGACGCTGTTGTCGCCGGTGAGCAGCCCGACCTTCCCCGGCCCGTACCGGCGGACGAGATCGGCGTACTTCTGGTTCGACAGCGCCTTGATCGGCGTGGTGTAGAAGCACTTGCTGCCGCCGGTGAGGGCCAGGTGGACGGCGAACTCCCCCACCACGGTCTTCCCGGACCCGGTGGGCGCCGCGACCAGGACGCCGCTGCCGTCCTCCAGGGCCTGGCACGCCTCGATCTGGAACGGGTCCAGGCCGAAGTCGTACAGGGTGCGGAAGTCCAGCAGGGCCGGGCCGTTCCCCGCCGTGCGCTTGCGGTACGCGGCGTACCGCTGCGCCGGGGTCTGCTCGGCCGACGTGGTGTCGGGGGTGGTCATGACAACGAGCCTACGGTTTCGACCGGCCCGATTCCCACTTCGGGCCCCGTTTCACCGGGGCGGCGGCACGTCAGCGGGCGCGGTCGCCCTTCTCCAGCTCGGCGTCGATGGCCTCCAGGTCCAGCGGCGACGCCTCGTCGTCGGACAGCCCGTCGTCGTCCATGAGGGGGGCGCGCCTGTTCCGCCGGTCGTGGAAGAACGCGATCACCTCGGCGAACTCGAACAGCACGATCGTGGGCAGGGCCAGCGCCAGCATCGTGAACGGGTCCTGGCTGGGAGTGGCCACGGCCGCGAACACGAACACACCGAAGATCAGCATCCGCCGGGACTTGCGGATCCGCTCGTGGGTGAGGACGCCGACGAGGTTCAGCATCACCACGAACAGCGGCAGCTCGAACGTCAGCCCGAAGATGAACAGCATCGCCTGGGCGTAGCCGAGGTAGTCCTGGACGCCGACCAGGACGGTCGTGTCACCCGGCGCGAGCCCGATGAAGATCTTCAGGCCCTTGTCCATCGTCAGGTACGCCAGCGCGCCGCCGAGCAGGAACAGCGGCACCGCGGCGCACAGGAAGATGTACGTCCAGCGGCGCTCCCGCTTGTACAGCCCGGGCGCGACGAACGCCCAGATCTGGTACAGCCAGATCGGCGAGGAGATCAGCGCGCCGACGATCAGCGCGACCTTCAGGTGGACGAAGAACCCGTCGAAGATCCCGTGCACGACGAGGTCGCACTTGCCGCCGAGGCAGTGCTCGGGGGGGATCCGCGTGTAGGGCTGCTTGATGAAGTCCCAGATCGGGCCGAAGAAGATCCAGCCGATGATCGCGCCCGCGACCAGGCCGAGGATCGCCTTGATCAGCCGGTTGCGCAGCTCACGGAGATGGTCCATGAGGGGCATGCGGCCGTCGGGGGCGGCGTTCTGCCTGGTCAGCTTCATTGTGGGCATTCGGGGCTCGGTTCCGGCGGCGGGGTCGGGCACGGCCGGGCGCCCGCGTGCGCGGACGCGCACACGGCCGGGGACACGGTCACGTGCGGGGGCGGGGACGCGGTCATGCGCGTGTCCGGGGCGTCAGCCGCCCTTGCGGACCTGGCCCGGGTCGGAGACCGGGATGCCCTGGATCGGCTCGCCGGACGCCAGCGCCCCCCGGGGACGCTGCACCGCGCCGTCGCCCGCGGCGGCCTCGCGGTCCAGCCGCGCCGCCTCCTCGCGGAGCCGCGCGGCCTTGTCACGGGCCTCGGCGGACTCGGACTTCTTGCCGCCGTCGGCGTCATCGTCGTCGTGCAGGCCCTTGGTCTCGGCCTTCAAGATCCTCGCGGACTTGCCCAGGGACCGGGCGAGCTGCGGCAACTTCGCCGATCCGAACAGCAGCAGCACGACGACGAGAATGATCATCCACTCGCCGCCGCCAAGGTTGGGAAGCATCGTTGCAAATCCTCTTCAGCCGGGTGTCATGCTAGACAGATGGTACGCCGTCCCCGGGCGATCGCGCCGCCCGAGGTTCCGGGAGATCATGGAGTTCATCGCGCAGCGCCGCGTGTTTGGGGCCGAGCCGCCGCTTGGTGCGTTCCAGTTCACGCCCGAAGCGCCGGACGCCCAGGAACACCTTGAAGGAGCAGCAGGCCAGGACGGTCAGGCCCGCGAACCCCAGCGACACCGCCACCGGAACCCACGACACGTCCGCCACGTTAGCCGACCAGGTCAACTCACGCCATGCCGTACCGTGCCAGGGCCCGGGCCGCCTCGTCACGGATTCCCAAGGCGAGCGACTCCGGCGCCGTCACCCGGCCCTGGTCGCCGAGGCGCAGCGCCAGGCCCCGCACCCACCGGGTGTCGGGGGTCCGCAGCACCACCCGCAGCCGCCCCTCCCCCAGCTCCTCCACGCTCTCGCACGGGTAGTAGTCGGCGACCCACCGCCCCCGCGGCGTCAGCTCCAGCGTGACCCGCACGTCCTGCGGCGACGGGCGGAACAGCCCGGCGTCCACGTCGATCGGCTCGGCGTCCTCGGGGACCTCCGCGGCCACGTCCAGCACGGTCAGGCCCGCGATCCGGTCCAGCCGGAACAGCCGGACGGCCTCCGCGCGCCGGCACCAGCCCTCCAGGTAGGTGCTGCCCTCCACCACCAGCAACCGCATCGGGTCGACGTCGCGCTCGGTGTTCTCGTCCCGCGCCGGCACGTAGTACATCAGGTGCACGCGGCGGCCCGCGGCGATGGCGTCGCGGAGCCGGCCGAGCGCGGTGCCCGCCCCGTCCGGGCCCGCGGCGCCGCCCGGGGCGCCGACCTCGACGGCGACCTGGCTGCTGACCGCGGCGGCGGCGCCCGCGGCGGTCTCCAGCTTGGCGATCACCCGGCTGAGCGCGTCCCGGTCGTGCAGGTCGGGGATGCCCGCGAGCATCCGCAGCGCCACCAGCAGCGCGCTGGCCTCGTCGACCTTCAGCCGCAGCGGCCGCGCGATCGACTCGGCCTCGGTGACGGTGATCTCGCCGCCCTCGTAGGACAGGTCGATGGGGCAGTACGGGTCGGGCGCCCGCAGTTCCACGCACCACAGCAGGTTCAGATCGTCGATCAGCTGCTTCTCGGTCACCCCGAACGCCGCCGCGGCCTCACCGAGCGCCACCGAATCGCGGTTCACCACGTACGGGACGAGCGCCAGCAGCCGCGCGAGGCGGTCGGTGGAGGTCGTCGAGGCGGGCCTGCCGCCCTGCCGGGGGGCCGCCGCGGGCCCGCCGGGTGCCGTCCCGGCGCTCATCGCCCGTTCACCGTCCCCTCCCGCACGTCCCTCGCGTCCCGCAGTTCCCTCGCGTCCCGTGAGTCACCGGCCTTGAGATCCGGGGACGCCACGTCCTGGGACGCCACGTCCGGGGACGCGACCGCGAGGACCGACTTCAGCTGCTGGATCACGGCCTCCCGCAGATCCGGCGGGTCCAGGACCACGACGTCCGCGGCGAACCGCGCCAGATACGGCGCGAACCGCTCCACGTCCCGGAAGGTCAGCGTCGCCTCGTCCCAGTCGCCGTCGTCGCCCGCGCCACCGGGGGCCGGGGCGGGCCGCACGTCGCGCGCCCACCGCCGCGGGCCCTGCGCCGCGCCCGCGCGCAGCCGCACCGTCGCCGGCCTCGGCTCGCTCACCGGGTCCCCCCAGTCGAACGCGATGCGCCGCACGTCCACGCCGCCGGGCACCGTCACCGACCCGGACGGGCCGTCACCGGCGACGTCCCCCACGATGCGGCTCAGCCGGAACACCCGCTGCTCCTCACGGTCCCGGTCGAACCCGACCACGTACCAGCGGCCCCGCCGGCTGACCACGCCCCATGGCTCCAGATGCCGCCGCGCCACCGACGTCCGCCCGATCCCCTGGTAGTCGAACGCCACGGGACGGCCGTCGCGGACCGCCTCCCACAGCGCCGGGAACGCCGGGTCGCCGGTGTTCACCCGCGGCTCGATCCCCACCGCGGTCGTCACGTCCGTCTCCACCCCGGCCGCACGCAGCTTCAGCAGCGCGCCCGACGCCGCCTCCGCCATGCTCGCGCGCTGCCACACCCGCGCCGCGAGGCCGAGCACCGCCGCCTCGTCCGGGGTCAGGTGGATGTCGGGAAGCTCGTAGGCCTGCGGCGGGATCCGGTACCCGATCTCCTCACCGCCGCCGCCCTGCTGGTCGCTGCCGACCTCCAGCGGGACGCCGAGCTCGCGCAGCTCCTCCTTGTCGCGCTCGAACATCCGCTTGAACGCCTCGTCGGAGTCGGGATAGCCCGGCACCGCCCGGCGGATCTGCTCGGCCGTCAGGTAGCGCCGCGTGGCGAGCAGGCAGACCACCAGGTTCAACAGACGCTCGGTCTTGCGCCGTGACATCGGACCCCCTTCCCCGCCGGACACGCTACCGGACCCACGCCCGGCTCCTGCCGGAGTTGGATGACATGGCGGGCTTCTCCCGCAGCGGAAACGTCCGCCGCCCCTCACCGCGCGGGCAAGGACGCTATTTTTCCGGTGTGATCCGATGGCGCAGAGGGACCGTGCAGGGCGTCCGCCGCGAATGGCCGGGCGCGATCGAACTGGACGTCGACATCCCCGGGGACGGGCAGCGGCGCGCGCTCGCCTACCCCGCCCTCGTCGGACGGCCCGAACCCGGCGACACCGTCCTGCTCAACACCACCGCCCTCGCGATGGGCCTCGGCACCGGCGGGTACGCGATGGTCGTCGCCGTCCCCGACCGGCTGCCGCCCGACCCGGCCGGCCCCGGGCACCTGGTCAAGGCCCGCTACACCCCCCTGCAGGCCACCGTCCTCGGCGCCGACGAGCAGGGCTCCCCCCACCACGACACCCTCCGCGACGCCGACTCCCTCGGCGGCGCGCCCGTCATCGTCGCCGACCTGCACTCGGCGCTCCCGCCGATCCTCGCCGGCCTCCTCGCCGCCCGCCCCGGCACCCGCGCCGTGTACGTCATGCCCGACGGCGGGGCGCTGCCGTCCTGGTTCTCCATGTCCATCGCCCGGCTCACCGAGGCGGGCGCCCTCGCCGCCACCGTCACCACCGGGCAGGCGTTCGGCGGCGACCTGGAGGCCGTCACCGTCCACACCGGCCTCCTCGCCGCCCGCCTCGTCCTCGGCGCCGACGCCGTCATCGTCGCGCAGGGCCCCGGCAACCTCGGCACCGGCACCCGCTGGGGGTTCTCCGGCGTGTCCGCCGGGGAGGCCGTGAACGCCGCGTCGGTCCTCGGCGGCCGCCCGGTCGGATCACTGCGCGTCAGCGAGGGCGACGCCCGCGAACGCCACATCGGGGTCTCCCACCACTCCCTCACCGCCTACGGGCGCGTCGCCCTCGCCCCCGCAGACATCCCCGTCCCCGAGCTCGGCGGCCCCTTCGGCGCCCGCGTCGCCGCCGACGCCGCGCCCCTCGGCGACCGCCACACCCTCGTCCCCGTCCCCGTGGACGGACTGCACGACATCCTCCGCACCGCTGAGAAGGACTGGGGCGTCCGCCTGTCCACCATGGGCCGCCGCCTTGACGAGGACCTCCCGTACTTCCTCACCGCCGCCGCCGCCGGACGCCACACCGCCGCGCTGCTCAGCTGACCTCTTCAAGCCCGGTTCGGCCGACACCTTCCAGACCCGGTCGGCCAACCCCTCCGACCCCTCCGACCCCTCCGCGCCCGATCGCCGCCGCCTCCGCCGCCTCGTCTGCCGTGTAAGGGGAATTGAAGGTGAAGGCGCGCGGCGACGGGCCGCCGCCGCGGAGCAGGGCGAGCCGTTCCAGGGCCTCCTCCACGGTGGGCACATGGCCCGCCGGGATCCACCACAGGACGGCATGCGCGTCCACGTGCCGCCGGAACCACTCGCGGCGGCGCCGCATCGTGTCCAGGTGCGCGCTGCGGTACACGAAGTCCCACAGCGCCTCCGCCGACTCCCACACCGAGAGGTTCACGATCACGTCGGCGCCGGCGGGGCGCAGGCCGGTCGCGTCGTCCGCGCCCTCCTCCACCAGGCGCCACACGAAGCCGGGCGTGGCGTCGGCCAGGGCGTTCACCGGATCGAGCAGCGCGACGAAGTCCGCCATCCTCGGATCGCCGAGCGGGAAGCGGAGCGTCCCGACGTTCAACTGGGCCAGATGCGGGGGCGCGGGGGCGTCATCGGTCATGCGCCCACCCCACCACGCCCGGCGGCTCTATGTCAACGATCTTTAGTTTTAGAAGTCTCCGCCACGACGCAGCACCACCCCGGACGCGGATCCATCCGCACCCGCACACCGTCCGACCCCTCCACCAGGCCCTCCAGCAACGCCAGGTTCATCCCGCACACCAACGGCGGGAACAACTCCGCGACCACATGGAACGGGCAATTGCGCATGCGCAGCACCGCACGCCGCTCCCTCGCCCCGGTTCCGCCGTGGCCCTCGCCGTGGCCCTCGCCGTCGCCCTCGCCGTCGCCCCGGCCGCCGACCACGCCGTCGGCCTCACCGACGGCCTCCTCCAGGACGGGGTCGTATCCGCGCGCGGCCAGCACCTCCGCCAACCCGCCCAGATCACCACACGACCCACCGGGCCCGCGCAGCGCCCTGCCCCGCCGCCGCGCCGCGTCCTGCACCTCCCGGTCCAGGCCGGCCGCCTCCGCGGCCTCCGCCATCAGCGCCGCCGCCGTCCGGTAGTCCCGCGGCGGCACCGACACGCCGCGCTCCGCCGCCGACCGCCGGTACACCTTCGCCGGACGCCCCGCACCCGGCCCCGACCGCCCCGTCAGCCGCCTGCTGCCCACCTCCAGCAGCCCGACCTCCACCAGCCTGTCCAGGTGGAACGCCGCCAAAGACCGCTGGACGCCCGCCGCCTCCGCCGCCTCGTTCCGGCCCACCTCACGGCCCTGCGCCGCCACGAACTCGTACAACCGCCGCCGCACCGGATCCCGCAGCGACGCCACCGCGTCGATGTCGTCCACGCCGCCATTCTAAGAACAACCAGGCCACGACATAGAACCGACCTGGTTCAGCCCTCGCCGGTCGGGGCAGGCGGCTCAGTGCGCGCCGAGAACGTCCACGACGAACACCAGCGTGTCCGACCCCTTGATCCCCGCCTGCGCCAGCCCCTTCGCCCCATACCCCAGCGACGGCGGCACCACCAGCAGCATCCGGCTCCCCACCCGCTGCCCCACCAGCCCCTGATCCCAGCCCTTCATCACCTGGCCGGTACCCACCGTCACCCCGTTCGGATGCCCCGCCGCCCACGACGAACCGAACGTCCGACCGTCCCTCCAGAAGAACCCCGCATACTGCACCGCCAGCAACTGGCCCTTCCGCACCACCGGGCCGTCCCCCAGCACCAGCGTCCGCACCACCAACCCCTTCGGCGGCGCCGCCCGCGGAACCGTCACACTCGGCGCCCCGCCCCCCGACACCCTCGGCAACCCCGGATCACCCAGCGGCGGCTCCGCCCTCCCATGCGGCCCCGCCGACGCCGAATACACCCCCCGCACGTCCAGGACGTACACCAGCGTGTCATCACCGCCGATCTGCCGCGCGGCGTTCCCCTGCTCCCCGAACCCGTCCTTCGGCGGAATCGACGCCACCACCCGCGACCCCACCCGCGCACCCTCGAACGCCCGCCGCAGCCCCGGCACCACACCCCACGTCGGAAACGCCTCCGGCCGCCCCGCCGCGAAACTGCTCGCCAGCAGCTTCCGCCCGCTCCGGCTCCACCGGTAACCGACATAATCGGCCACCACCAGATCACCCTTGCGCGCCCCCGCACCCCGGCCGTCCGACAGCGTCTTCACCGCCAGCGAACCACCCGGCGCCCCCTTCGGGAACGACACCTCCGGAAGCCGCCCGAAATCGCCCCTCACCGTCACCCGCACACCACCGCCGTCCGAACACCCCGCCGCGAACACGGACGGCACGGCCAGCAGGACGGCCACGGACACGACGGCGGAACGACTGCGCATACGGACGGTCCTTCACAGGGGGTGACGGGCGCTGCTGCGCGCTCACCCTACCCCCGCGTGACCAGCCGATAGCCACAGACGCACCACACCGGCACACCGGGCACACCCCACCGCCAGGGCGCTCCAGCGCCCGCGACCACAGCGGCCGCTACATCCCCGCGATCAGCTTGTCGACCCGCTCGTCGACCGACCGGAACGGGTCCTTGCACAAGACAGTGCGCTGCGCCTGGTCGTTCAGCTTCAGATGCACCCAGTCCACCGTGAAATCACGCCGCTTCTCCTGCGCCTTCCGGATGAACTCACCCCGCAGCCGCGCCCGCGTCGTCTGCGGCGGCACCGACTTCGCCTCGAAGATGTCCAGATCCCGCGACACCCGCTCCACCGACCCCCGCTTCTCCAGCAGATAGTACAGACCGCGATCACGATGCACATCGTGATACGCCAGATCCAGCTGCGCCACACGCGGCGACGACAGCGGCAGATCGTACTTGCGCCGGTACCGCTCGATCAGCTTGTACTTCGTCACCCAGTCGATCTCACGGGACACCAGATCCAGATCCCCCGTCTCCACCGCCCGCAACGTCCGCTCCCACAACTCCAGCACACGCTTCGCCGTCGCGTCCCCGCCCCGCGCGTCCACGAAGTCCCGCGCCTTCCCGAAATACTCCCTCTGGATCTCCAGCGAACTCGCCTCGCGCCCGTTCGCCAGCCGCACCTTCCGCCGGCCCGTCATGTCATGACTGACCTCCCGGATCGCCCGGATCGGGTTCTCCAGCGTAAGGTCGCGCATCACCACGCCCGCCTCGATCATCCGCAGCACCAGGTCGGTCGCGCCGACCTTCAGCAGCATCGTCGTCTCGCTCATGTTCGAGTCACCGACGATCACATGCAGCCTTCTGAACCGCTCCGCGTCCGCATGCGGCTCATCACGCGTATTGATGATCGGACGAGACCGCGTCGTCGCCGACGACACGCCCTCCCAAATGTGCTCCGCCCGCTGCGACACGCAGTACACCGCACCCCGCGGCGTCTGCAGCACCTTCCCCGCACCACAGATGATCTGACGCGTCACCAGATACGGGATCAGGACGTCCGCGAGCCTCCCGAACTCCCCGTGCCGCCCCACCAGATAGTTCTCATGACAGCCGTACGAGTTCCCCGCCGAATCCGTGTTGTTCTTGAACAGATAGATGTCACCCGCGATGCCCTCCTCCCGGAGCCGCCGCTCGGCATCGACCAGCAACCCCTCCAGGATCCGCTCCCCCGCCTTGTCATGCGTCACCAGATCCACGACACTGTCGCACTCCGGCGTCGCATACTCCGGGTGACTGCCCACATCCAGGTAGAGCCGCGCGCCATTGCGCAGGAACACGTTGCTGCTACGGCCCCACGACACCACCCGCCGGAACAGATAGCGCGCCACCTCATCAGGTGACAGCCGCCGCTGACCGCGGAAGGTACAGGTGACGCCGTACTCGTTCTCAAGCCCGAAAATGCGCCTGTCCACACCAAGACCCTATGCGGCCCGGCCCGGTCTTGGCAGTCTCTGAAGCACACCGTTTCCACAACGCCCCAGACGACAGGACCCGCCGCAGCCGGGCGGCCCCAGCCACCCCGCCACGACGGGCCACAACCACCCCCGGCCGCCCGACGACGGCCCCGGACCCAGGCCGATACCGGACTGGATCTCCATCCGGATCGGACCGGCTCGGGCTCCGGACGGCCCCGCGCGGCCCGGCCCCGGGCCGCCCCCGGCTCGGGCTCCGGGCGGGACTTACAGGCTTAGACCGCCCCTGCCCGGACTCCGGAGACGAAGATCCCGTCAGTCCTCGTCCGCATCCTCCGACGACGCCGACCCGGCCTCCGCGGACCCGGACGCGCCACCGTCCTCACCGAGGAGATCCTCGATCCGCCGCGCCGTCAACCGCTTGAACAACCGGTGCTCACGATTGCGGTCCAGCACCGCCACCTCAAGCGACGTCGCCTCCAGGCGCCGCTCCGAATCCTGCGCCTCCAGCGCCCGGACCGCCGTCCGCAACGCGTCCGCCAACGACGAACCCTCCCGGTACCCGTCCTTCAGCGCCTGCGCCACCGCGTCCGCCTGACCGCCCATCGCCACGTAGCCGTGCTCATCGGCCACCGACCCGTCGAACGTCAACCGGTAGATCTGGTCCGTCTCCGCGTCATCGCCCACCTCCGCGACGACCAGCTCCACCTCGTACGGCTTGTTCGTCTCCGTGAAGATCGTCCCCAGCGACTGCGCGTACACGTTCGCCAGCCCCCGCGCCGTCACATCACGACGGTCGTACTGGTACCCGTTGATGTCCGCGTACCGCACCCCGCCCAGCCGCAGGTTCTCGAACTCGTTGTACTTCCCCACCGCCGCGAACGCGATCCGGTCGTAGATCTCACTGATCTTGTGCAGCGCCCGCGACGGATTGTCCGCCACGAACAAGATGCCATCGTCGTACTGCAGCACCACGACACTGCGGCCACGCGAAATACCCTTCCGCGCATAGTCCGCCTTGTCCTTCATCTGCTGTTCAGGCGACACATAGAACGGCATGGACACCGAACTGGATCCCTTCTATCGCAGCGGGGCGGACGGCCCGCCCGGCGAGTCGTAACGTCCCTCGACCACCGAACGCGCCACCGCGCCCACCTCGTCCTCACCGAGCCGGCGATACCCGTCCGACGTCACCACCGCCACCACGGGGAAGATCCCCCGCGTCAGATCCGGGCCCCCCGTCGCCGAATCGTCGTCCGCCGCGTCGTACAACGCCTGCACGCACACCAGCGCCGCGTCGTCCACCGACAGGTCCGCCCGGTACAGCTTCTTCAACGCGCCCCGCGCGAACACCGAACCCGAACCGATCGAGTAGAAGTCCCGCTCCTCGTACCGGCCGCCCGCCGGATCGTAGGAGAAGATCCGCCCCCCGTCGCGCTCCTCGTCGTACCCCGCGAACAACGGCACCACCGCCAGCCCCTGCATCGCCATGCCCAGGTTCTGCCGCACCATCGTCGCCAGCCGGTTCGCCTTCCCCTCCACCGACAGCGTCCTGCCCTCACGCTTCTCGTAGTGCTCCAGCTCCACCTGGAACAGCCGCACCATCTCGATCCCGATGCCCGCCGTCCCCGCGATCGCGATCGCCGAGAACTCGTCCGCTCGGAACACCTTCTCGATGTCACGCTGGGCGATCACGTTCCCCGCCGTCGCCCGCCGGTCCCCCGCCATCACCACCCCGCCGGGGAACCCCACCGCGACGATCGTCGTGCCATGCGGGATCTCATCCCCCACCGGGCCCGCCGGAAGGGTCCGCCTTCCGGGCAGCAGCTCCGGAGAGTACGCCCCCAGGAACTCCGTGAACGACGACGACCCAGGGCTGGCGAACAGCCCCGGCAGACGTCCGGTGTGCGAATCGTGGGACGCCACGCGACTCCCTTCCCTCCGTCATGGCACCGGCTCCTCCACAACCCCGCCGGTGCGGGACGACTACGACCCTACTGTTCACCGTCGCCCACCGCATGCCGCGTGATCCCCAGTCCAGTCCGCCCACGGCGAACCCACCCGAACCGCATCCGGCGGCCCTTCACCGGAGCCCTCACTGGGAGCCCTCATCCTGCGCCCGCGTACTCCTCGACCATCGTCCTGTACGACTCGGTGAGGTCCCTCAGCCCCCGAGTGAGCCACGTCGGACCCTCATGGTCGTCATCCACCCGCCACACGCTGGACCGATGCCGTCCGTCCGCCTCCCGATACTCCGCCCAGCCGTCCACCGGCACCGTCCCCGGATCGACGTCAGGCAGGGTGAACGACAGCCGAGTGCCCCCGCCGGCCGCCGGGACCTCCGTCACCAGCCGCCCCAGGACGTAGTCCGCCGCGCGGCGCAGCGAGACGGGATCATCGTCCAGCTGTCCCATTCCCGTATTGCAGCCCCCGCACGCCATGCCCCGCACGGCTCCGGAAATGTGATCGTGGTCGACATGCTCCGCCGGAACGTCCCAGCACACCGCGCACAGCCCACCCTGGATACCGAGCAGCCACCGCGCGTCCTCGTCGTTGATCCCGTACTTCTGACGCAGGTGGTAATGCCGTGCCGTGCCCACCGAATCGGACCTTCCGGACCATCGAGGATCGCGCCGCTTGCGCTCAGGGCCGCCCATCACGGCGGCATCGAGTTCGAGCCTCATCCTCCTCGCGTGCGGCCCACGAAGTTCCACGTAGTCCGCGGCGTCACCCAGGCAGCGCGGGTCGTCGTGGAACTGGCCGAGCGCTCCGTTGCACCGGAAGCAGAGGATTCCCCTGACGACGCCCGTGAGATGGCTGTGGTCAACCTGCTTCGCCTCCGCGCGCAGACAGATGACACAGACGCCGCCCTGCCGGACGATCATCTGATCCACCTGCTCCTCCGTGAGGCCGTAGCGAAGCTTCAGGAGGTAGTTGCGGTCGCTTCCGTAGAGGCGTTGCTTCGTTTCGGCCATGACCTTGTTATGACATGGCCGACAGTAGGTAGTGAGGCCCGATGCAGCGGCACGGTTCTTACCGAACTCGCCGACCGGCTTGGTTTCCTGGCACTGCGCACAGTACTTCATTCCCTCAGGGACGGCCGAGTGCCGCCGGAAAGTGCGCGTTTTCTTACCCAGTCGGGCTTGCCGCTTTCTATAGGTCGCCGCGTTGCGCAGGGCGAAGCACTCCTTGCAGTAGAGCGCCAGGCCGTCAGCGGACGCTTTTCTTTTCGAGAATTCTGCGGCGCTCTTCACTTGGCCGCAATCTCGACACCGCTTATCAGACATGGGCAGGACGTTACCGTCCCGCCCATGCCCTGGCAGCGCTTTTAGGGAATCGACGTCGGATTACCTGGTGGAGAACCGACCTCCATCGGCACTATCCGACATGTCCAATTTTATGTGTCACTGTCCGCCTTTTTGGACGTAACTACGGATGAATTCCTCTGCATTTTCTTCGAGGACTTCGTCAATTTCATCGAGAATTGCGTCGACGTCGTCGGTGAGCTTGTCCTGGCGCTCTTGGACGTCCTCGGTCGTCGTGGCCTCGGTCTCCTCGACCTCTTCCGTGCGCCGGGTGGTCTGCTTCTGACCGCCGGTGTCCTTCGTGGCCATTCCGTACCTCCGCTCTGCCGGTACCCCCAACCCTATCTCCGATCTTCTGCGGCGAACGGATCTGCCGGTCCGTCGCGCCGCCACGACGGCGTCGGGGGGCCTGCTCCGGTTATCGCCCCCCGGCCGGTCACTGAAACGGGCATAGCGGTCACAAAACCGAGACGTCCGACAAAGGTGCAGGTCAGCACGTACGTTCGACTTCGATAGTGGCGCTATCCAGCGGGGGCGTCCACCTGCGGCGGCCCGAGCGCCGGGGTGGCTTGCGGTGGCTGTGAGCGCCTGTGAGGGGCTGTGTCAGCTCTGGCCGGTCAGGGTGGCCACAAGGTCGGCCGCGGTGCGGCAGCGGTCCAGGAGGGCGCCCACGTGCTGTCTGGTGCCGCGCAGGGGCTCCAGGGTGGGGACGCGCTGGAGGGACTCGCGGCCGGGGACGTCGAAGATGACGGAGTCCCAGGACGCGGCGGCGACGGATTCCGCGTATTGGCGCAGGCAGCGGCCGCGGAAGTAGGCGCGGGTGTCCTCGGGCGGGTCCTCGATGGCGGACTCGACCTGGGCCTCGGTGACGACGCGCTCGATGCGGTTCCGGGCGACGAGGCGGTTGTAGAGGCCCTTGTCGGGGCGGATGTCGGTGTACTGGAGGTCGACGAGCTGGAGGCGCGGGTGGGACCAGTCGAGGCCGTCGCGGCTGCGGTAACCCTCCAGCAGTTCGAGTTTGGCGACCCAGTCGAGTTCGCGGGAGAGCTGCATCGGGTCGTCGCCGAGCCGGTGCAGGACGGATTCCCAGCGGTCGAGGACGTCCTTCGTCATGTCGTCGACGTCGGAGCCGAATCGGTCCTCGACGTATTTGCGGGACTGCTCCAGGTACTCCATCTGGAGCTGGACGGCGGTCATCTTGCGGCCGTCGCGGAGGGTGAGCAGGTGCTTGCACGACGGGTCGTGGGAGACGGCGCGGAGTGCGGCGACGGGCATGTCGACGGAGAGGTCGACGGTGAGGAAGCCGTCCTCGATCATGGCGAGGACGAGGGCCGTGGTGCCGAGCTTGAGGTAGGTGGACAGCTCGGCCATGTTGGCGTCGCCGATGATCACGTGCAGGCGCCGGTACTTCTCGGGGTCGGCGTGGGGCTCGTCGCGGGTGTTGATGATGGGGCGTTTGAGGGTGGTCTCCAGGCCGACCTCGACCTCGAAGAAGTCGGCGCGCTGGCTGATCTGGAAGCCGTCGCCGCGGCCGTCGACGCCGATGCCGACGCGGCCGGCGCCGCAGACGACCTGGCGGGAGACGAAGAAGGGGGTGAGGTGGCGGACGATGTCGGCGAAGGGCGTCTCGCGCTTCATGAGGTAGTTCTCATGGCAGCCGTAGGAGGCGCCTTTGTTGTCGGTGTTGTTCTTGTAGAGCTGGATGGGGTGGGTGCCGGGGACGAGGGCGGCGCGTGCGGCGGCGTCGGCCATGACGCGTTCGCCTGCTTTGTCCCAGGTGACGGCGTCGAGGGGGTTGGTGCACTCGGGTGCGGAGTACTCGGGGTGGGCGTGGTCGACGTAGAGGCGGGCGCCGTTGGTGAGGATGACGTTGGCGAGGCCGAGGTCCTCGTCGGTGAGCTGGCTGGGGTCGGCGACCTCTCTGGCGAGGTCGAAGCCGCGGGCGTCGCGGAGGGGGTTCTCCTCTTCGAAGTCCCATCGGGCCCTGCGGGCGCGTGCCGCCGATGCCGCGAGGTAGGCGTTGACGACCTGGGAGGAGGTCACCATCGCGTTGGCCCCTGGTTGGCCGGGTACGGAGATGCCGTACTCGGTCTCGATGCCCATCACCCGCCGAACGCTCATATCGTCGAGCCTATCGGGGCGGCGGGGGTGGAGCCATGGGGCCGGTCTTGAGGGGCGCGCGCGGGGGTTCGCGGTGCGGCGCCGGAATGGTTCTTGGTCTGGGCGTGGACGGGTGTGGGGGGTGGGGTGGGCGGTGTGCGGCGTGGTGAGTTTTCCGGGTGTGTCGGGGCGTGGCGGGGGCGTGGGTGGCGGCGGGGCTGGGTGATGGGTCTCTCCGGTGAATGATCGCGCGGCGGCCTCCCTGGTGGGGGGACCGCCGCGCGTGTCGTTTCGGTGTGGTGGGTCAGAGGTATTGGCCGGTGTTGGCGACGGTGTCGATGGACCGGCCGGCTTCGGCGCCCTTGGTTCCGGAGACGAGGGTGCGGATGTAGACGATCCGTTCGCCCTTCTTGCCGGAGATGCGGGCCCAGTCGTCGGGGTTGGTGGTGTTGGGGAGGTCTTCGTTCTCGCTGAACTCGTCGACGCAGGCGGCGAGGAGGTGGCTGACGCGCAGGCCCTTCTGGCCGGTGTCGAGGAACTGCTTGATGGCCATCTTCTTGGCGCGGTCGACGATGTTCTGGATCATGGCGCCGGAGTTGAAGTCCTTGAAGTAGAGGACCTCTTTGTCTCCGTTGGCGTAGGTGACCTCCAGGAACCGGTTCTCGTCGGTCTCGGTGTACATGCGTTCGACGACGCGCTGGATCATGGCGTCGACGGTGACGTCCTCGGAGCCGCCGTGTTCCTTGACGTCGTCGGGGTGGAGCGGGAGGCCGCTGAGGATGTACTTGGAGAAGATGTCCTTGGCGGCCTCGGCGTCGGGGCGCTCGATTTTGATCTTGACGTCGAGGCGGCCCGGGCGCAGGATCGCGGGGTCGATCATGTCCTCGCGGTTGGAGGCGCCGATGACGATGACGTTCTCCAGGCCCTCGACCCCGTCGATCTCGCTGAGCAGCTGCGGGACGATGGTGTTCTCGACGTCGGAGGAGACTCCGGATCCGCGGGTGCGGAAGATGGAGTCCATCTCGTCGAAGAACACGATGACGGGGGTTCCGGCGGAGGCCTTCTCGCGGGCCCGTTGGAAGACGAGCCGGATGTGCCGTTCGGTTTCGCCGACGTACTTGTTGAGCAGTTCCGGGCCCTTGATGTTGAGGAAGAAGCTCTTGCCTTCCTGGCCGGTCTTCTCCGCGACCTGTTTGGCGAGGGAGTTGGCGACGGCCTTGGCGATGAGCGTCTTTCCGCAGCCGGGCGGCCCGTACAGGAGGACGCCCTTGGGGGGCCGGAGCTGGTGCTCACGGAAGAGGTCGGCGTGCAGGTAGGGAAGCTCGACGGCGTCGCGGATCATTTCGATCTGTGAGCCGAGGCCGCCGATCTCGTTGTAGGAGATGTCGGGGACCTCTTCGAGGACGAGTTCCTCGACCTCCGCCTTGTGGATCTTCTCGTAGGCGTATCCGGAGCGGGATTCGAGCATGAGGGAGTCGCCTGCGCGCAGGGGGACTCCGCGTAGCGGCTCGGCGAGTTTGATGACGCGTTCCTCGTCGGCGTGTGCGATGACGAGGGCGCGTTCTCCGTCGTCGAAGAGCTCCTTGAGCATGACGACTTCGCCCTGCTCTTCGAAGGCGAGTGCTTCGACGATGTTGAGGGCCTCGTTGAGCATGACCTCTTGGCCGCGCTGGAGGTCGTCGACTTCGACGGCGGGGCTGACGTTGACGCGGAGTTTGCGCCCGCCGGTGAAGATGTCGACCGTTCCATCGTCGCGGGCTTCGAGGAAGACTCCGAATCCGGAGGGTGGTTGGGCGAGCCTGTCGACCTCCTCCTTGAGCGCCACGATCTGTTCGCGAGCCTCTTTGAGGGTCGCTACGAGTCGCTCGTTCTGTCCGGTTACGGCGGCCAGGTTGGCCTGTGCCTCATGGAGGCGTTCTTCAAGAACACGTACTTGGCGCGGGGATTCCGCGAGCTTGCGGCGCAGCACGGAGATCTCCTCCTCCAGGAAGGACACCTGCGTTTGGAGGTCTCTGACCTCCTTGTCGTGCTGCGCCCTGCGCGCCCCAGCATCGTCACGAGCGGCCACGCCCCGTCACCTCCTCACGAAGAGAGCCGACGACCTACTGAGACCCTACCTATCTGGAGGGCTTCCGTAACCTGCCCTTTCGGTAGTCGTGTCGTTCGGCGGGTGCGGGGGGTGGGGTGGGGGTGGCGGCTGCCTGGGCGGTTGTGGCGCGGGGGTGGGATCGGCGGGGTGGGGATTTCGCTGGTCCGGCCCGGCGCCGCTGGGCGGTTTGTCGGTTTCGCGGGGTGAGGAGCCGGGCACGCGGGACACGGCGGTCGTGACACGGCGAATGCGTCATGTCACGGATCGTGGTGGTTTCCGGTGCGATCGGTTCCGGAATGTGATCTACGACTCGGTGGGAACGTCCGGCGTGGCGGCCGTGCGGGCTGGTTCCGTGCGAGCGGGTTCCGCGCGGGCTGGTTCGGACTGCGCGGGTTCGGCGCGGGCGGGTTCGGGGTGGGCGCCCTTGGCGGGGCGGCGGCGGCGCTGGGGCGGGGTGACGCCGTCGGCGAGGCGGCGGGCGGTGACGAGGAAGCCGGTGTGGCCGACCATGCGGTGGTCGGGGCGGACGGCGAGGCCGTCGACGTGCCAGGAGCGCAGCATGGTCTCGAAGGCGTAGGGCTCGGCGAACGCGCCGTGCGCGCGCAGGTCCTCCACGACGCGGGACATCTGGGTGGTGGTGGCGATGTAGGCGCAGACGAGGCCGCCGGGGATGAGCGCCTTGGCGACGGCGTCGAGGGTCTCCCAGGGGGCGAGCATGTCGAGGACGACGCGGTCGGCCTCGGTCTCGGTGAGGGCGTCTTCGAGGGCGCCGACGGTGAGGTGCCAGGCGGGGTGGGGGCCGCCGAAGAACTTCTCGACGTTGGCGCGGGCGATGTCGGCGAAGTCGGGGCGGCGTTCGTAGGAGGAGAGGCGGCCGTGTTCGCCGACGGCGCGCAGGAGGAAGCAGGAGAGGGCGCCGGATCCGGCGCCGGCCTCGACGACGCGGGCGCCGGGGAAGATGTCGGCCATGGCGATGATCTGGGCGGCGTCCTTGGGGTAGACGACGGCGGCGCCGCGGGGCATGCGGACGGCGAAGTCGGCGAGGAGGGGCCGGAAGGCGAGGTAGTCGATGCCGCCGGTGGTGCGGAAGACGGTGCCTTCGGGGCTGCCGATGATGTCGTCGTGGGGGACGGAGCCCTTGTGGGAGTGGTAGAGCTTGCCGGTTTGGAGGGTGATGGTGTTGATGCGGCCTTTGGGGTCGGTGAGCTGAACCTGGTCGCCGGGGCGGAACGGGCCGTGGGGGATGCGGCCGGTGGCCTGGGGCTTCGGCTGGGGTTCACTCATGGTCGTCAAGGCTAGCGCCGGGTGGGAGCGGCCCGGACCGGCGCGGACGGGGGCGGGGACGGGGACCTTCGGGCGGCGTCCGAGCAGCGGGCAGAGGGGCGTCCGAGGGGCGTCCGAGGAGCGCCCGCCGATGCCCGGGGAGGGCGTCCGGGGCGGTCAGATCCCGGTGAAGGCGCGGTCGACGTCGGCGACGGCGAGGACGCCGTAGACGCGGCCGTCGGGTTCGACGAGGAGGTACTCGGAGGCGGGGGCGTGGCGCAGCGCGGTGACGAGGTCGTCGCCGGTGATGTCGGCGGGGAGGGTGAGGGCGTCCTCGATGCCGCGGGACAGGTCGCCCGCGGTGACCCAGGGGCGCCGGTGGGGCGGGGTGGCGGTGACGGCCTTCTCGCTGACGAGGCCGCGGGGCATGCCGTCGTGGTCGACGATGACGAGGGCGCCGGAGTGCTCCTCGTGGGCGCGGCGGATGGCCTCGGCGAGGGGGACGTCGGCGGTGACGAGGGTGGCGCGGCGGGCGAGGCGGCGGGCCGACAGCAGGGGGATGCGGTCGCGGACGCGTTCGGCGCGGATGGCCTGGGTGGCGCCGACCCAGATGAAGGACGCGACGAGCGCGGACCACAGGAGGGCGAGCCAGCCGAAGCCGCCGCCGTCGCCGGTCTCGTAGGTGGCGAGGAACGCGCCGGCGAGGAGGCAGGCGAGGGCGACGCCGCGTCCGACCCAGCCGGCGAAGATGGCGCCGCTGCGGCTGCGGCCGGTGGCCTTCCAGACGGCGGCGCGGACGAGGCGGCCGCCGTCGAGGGGCAGGCCGGGCAGGAGGTTGAACACGCCGACGAGGAGGTTGGCGAAGGTGAGGGCCTCCAGGAGGAGGAGGGCGACGTCGGGGAGGGTGAGGACGGCGTGGGCGAACAGGCCGAGTCCGGCCAGGACGAGGTTGACGAGGGGCCCGGCGAAGGCGATGAGGAACTCGCGGCCGGGGGTGGGGGCCTCGCGTCCGATGGAGGTCTCGCCGCCGAGGATGTGGAGGGTGACGGAGCGCACGGGGAGGCCGAGGACGCGGGCGGTGACGGCGTGGCTGAGCTCGTGGACGAAGACCGAGCCGTACAGCAGGAGGGCGTAGGCGAACGCGACGGCGTAGCTGGCGGGACGTGCGATGACGTCGTTGGCCTGGCCTTCGAACATGACGGTGACGAGGACGGCGACCAGGAACCAGCTGGGCGAGACGAAGACGGGGACGCCGAAGGGGCGTCCCATGAGCAGGCCGGGGCGGCCGGGCCGGTCGTCGTCGGGGCCGGGGTCTCCGGCGGGCGTCTTGCCCTCGGCGGGTGGCGCGCTGTGTGTCACGTCACCGATGCTACGGCCCCGTAGGCGCGGGCCGGCGGGCGGTGCGCCGTGGTTGCGGGATTTCGTCGGGGCCGTCGCCTACGCTGCTGGCCATGACGACCACGGAGGCCGGTAGTGAGGCGAGTGTCCCGTCCGTCGGGGAGGCCACCGGGGAGGGGGTCGTCGAGGTCGTCGGGTCGCTGTCGCCGTCGCGGGCGGGGGATTTCATGACGTGCCCGCTGCTGTACCGGTTCCGGGTGATCGACAGGCTTCCGGAGCGGCCGAGCGCGGCGGCGGCGCGGGGGACGCTGGTGCACGCGGTGCTGGAGCGGTTGTTCGATCTTCCGACGGGCGGGCGGACGGTGGCGGCGGCGCTGGAGCTGCTGGGGCCGCAGTGGGAGCGGCTGCTGGAGGCGGAGCCGGAGCTGGCGGGGTTGTTCGAGGGTGAGGGCGGTGAGGCGGAGCGGGCGGAGTGGCTGGCGCAGGCGCGGCGGATGGTGGAGCGGTATTTCACGTTGGAGGATCCGCGGCGGCTGGAGCCGGCGGAGCGGGAGCTGTTCGTGGAGACGGTCCTGGATTCGGGGTTGAAGCTGCGGGGTTACATCGACCGGGTGGATGTGGCGCCGGGTGGTGACGTGCGGATCGTGGATTACAAGACGGGGACGGCGCCGCGGGCGGATTTCGAGGCGCGGGCGTTGTTCCAGATGAAGTTCTACGCGCTGGTGTTGTGGCGTTTGCAGGGGCGTGTGCCGCGTTTGTTGCAGCTGATGTACCTGGGGAACGGTGAGGTGCTGCGGTACGAGCCGGATGAGGCGGATCTGCGGGCGACGCAGCGGAAGGTGGAGGCGTTGTGGGAGGCGATCCGGCGGGCGATGGACACCGGGGAGTGGCGGCCGCGGGTGAGCCGGTTGTGCGACTGGTGTGATCACAAGGAGCGGTGCCCGCAGTTCGGGGGTACTCCCCCGCCGTTGCCGGTGGTGCCGGTGCGGCGTCCGTCGCCGGCGGATCTGGAGTCGGTGACGCGGGAGCGCGCGGACCTCTGATCGCCGTCCGCGGCGGCGGGGCGGGGTCCTGGCAGGCCGCGACCGGGCATGACGCCGAATGGCCTGGCCCCGGAATCGGACATGGCCGCAACCGGGAACGTGCACGGTCCTCAATGGGACGTGCCGGAACGGCGCCCGCCCTGCGCGGCACCCGGGCTCCGTGCCTGATTCGCCTCGAAGGGTGTGTTGCCGGCCGGCGCGGGTCCAGGCCGTCACGCGAGGTCGCGCCGCACGGGCACCGTCAGGGGCGGTCCTTCAGAAGGTGCCAGGGCCGGGATCGCAGCCGATTCAGCGAACGTGGACGGTGCTCCGGATCCTCCTTGGGGAGGACGACAGATCCGCGTACAGGAGGGGTCACGACCTGGCATGACCTCCTAGGGTGAGAGTCGTGTCACCCCGCATCCGTGGTCTTCGTACCTGCCGTGCCTGGCTGAAGTCGCGCCCGCTGGCGGCCGACCTGCTGCTGGCGGTCGGGCTGCTGCTGGTGGGGCTGCCTCAGCTGTTCATGGAGGACCTCCCGCACGGGGAGGGATACGAGAACTTCCAGTCGCCGGATCTGGTGAACGCCGTGCTGGTGTCCGTGGTGGCGCTGGCGTTGACGTTCCGGCAGCGGTATCCGCTGTCGGTGCTGCTGTTCATCGTGGCGGGCGAGCTGGCGATGGCGGTGCAGGACTACCCGCCGTCGGTGCCGGACGTGGTGGCGTTCCTGATCGCGGTGTACAGCGTCGCGGCGCACCGGGGGCTGGCGCACAGCGCGCTGGGCGGCGCGGTGGGGTTCGTGTACTTCGTGGTGTCGCTGCTGATGCTGCCGGTGGACGTGTCGCCGGTCGTGCTGTTCACGGACGCGGCGCTGGTGGTCGGGGTGTGGGTGCTGGGCCGGAACCTGCGGCTGCGGCGGGCGTACTTCGCGGAGCTGGAGGACCGGGCGGCGCGGCTGGAGCGGGCGCGGGGCACCGACGCGCGGGCGGCGCGGATCGAGGAGCGGTCGCGGATCGCGCGGGAGCTGCACGACGTGGTGGCGCACCATGTGAGCGTCATGACGGTGCAGGCGGGCGCGGCGCGGCGGATCATCGACCGGAACGCCGACGGGGCGCGGGAGGCGATGTCGACGATCGAGGAGGTCGGCCGGACGGCGCTGAGCGAGATGCGGCGGATCGTGGGGGTGCTGCGCACCGACCGGGACGCCGAGCAGGCGGGCCGGGAGCTGGCGCCGCAGCCGGGCCTCGGTGATCTCGGGGAGCTGCTGGACCATGTGCGGGAGACGGGCCTGTCGGTGCAGCTGTGGATCGAGGGGGAGGCGCGGACGCCGTCGCCGGGGGTGGACGTGGCGGCGTTCCGGCTGATCCAGGAGGCGCTGACCAATACGCTCAAGCATGCGGGTTCGCAGGCGCGGGCCTGGGTCCGGCTCTACTACACCGACGACGACCTGACCGTGGAGATCGAGGACGACGGGCACGGCACCGCGACGATCATGGCCGACAATGGGGACAACCCCGGGCACGGGCTGGTCGGGATGTACGAGCGGGTGGCGTTGTACGGCGGCGAGCTGCGGATCGGGCCGCGTGTCGGCGGCGGGTTCGGCGTGCGGGCCCGGTTCCCCCTGGAGGCGTAGGTTGAGGATGAGCGGCGTGAGCGGCGCGAGGCGAGGAGCTGGGACGATGGAACCGAGCGGGACGGCGCGTCGGCGCGTGGTGGCGGGGCGCCGCGGGGTGGGCCGATGAGCACGGTGCGGGTGCTGCTCGTCGACGACCAGCCGCTGCTGCGGACGGGTTTCCGGCTGATCCTGGAGGCCGAGACGGACATCGCGGTGGTCGGTGAGGCGGGTGACGGCGCGGCGGCGGTGGAGATGACGCGGTCGCTGCTGCCGGACGTGGTGCTGATGGACATCCGGATGCCGGGGGTGGACGGGATCGAGGCGACCCGGCGGATCATCCGGGAGGGCGCGGCGTCGCACGATCCGAAGGTGCTGATCCTCACGACGTTCGACCTGGACGAGTACGTGATCGAGGCGGTGCGGGCGGGGGCGAGCGGGTTCCTGCTGAAGGACTCGCCGCCGGAGGACCTGGTGCAGGCGATCCGGATCGTCGCGGCGGGCGACGCGATCGTGGCGCCGAGTGTGACGCGGCGGCTGCTGGACAAGTTCGCGACGCGGCTGCCCGCGGTGCGGGACTCCTCGCCGCCGCCGGGGCTGGACACCCTCACCGAGCGGGAGCGGGAGGTGCTGTCGCATGTGGCGCGGGGGCAGTCGAACGCGGAGATCGCGGCGGAGCTGGTGGTGAGCGAGACGACGGTGAAGACGCACGTGGGGAACGTCCTGGCGAAGCTGGGGCTGCGGGACCGGGTGCAGGCCGTCGTGTACGCGTACGAGACGGGTCTGAGCCGCCCCGGGCAGACCTGACCCCGACCCCGGGCCGGCGGCGTCCGGGACCCTGGTATGACCCCGGGGTGCGGCGCGCGCGGCCCGTTCTGGTGTTTCCCGGCCGGTCCTCCTGCGATGCGGGGAGGGCCGGCCTTCGTCGCGCCGGGGTCGACCCTGGCCCGTGGCTCCGGGGTACCCCCCTCCTTTGACACGGGGGTCCTACTCCGGGAGGACGACGGGGTGGAGGCCCCCTCATGCCGGGGATGGAGCAGTAATTCCCTTCCTGGGGTGCATCTCAGGGGCTTGTCGGACTCCTACTGTTTCTTACGTCGGATCGCCGGGGGGACCAGGGCGCGATCCGGACGCAGATCCATCCGCTTCACCCGAAACAGGGAGTTCACGTGACGAACACCGCCCCATCGACCGCTGACGCGCACGCCGCGCCCGGGGCGGGCGAATTCGCCGCACGGGCGCATCAGGTCGCGAAGGTGTACGGGAAGGGCGACGCGCAGGTCGTCGCCCTCGGCGGCGTGACCGTGGGCATCCCCCGCGGCCGCTTCACCGCGATCATGGGCCCGTCCGGGTCCGGCAAGTCCACGCTGATGCACTGCATGGCAGGGCTGGACTCGGTGGACTCCGGGGAGGTGTACATCGGCGACACCGAGCTGACGCGGCTGCGCGACAAGCAGCTCACGCGGCTGCGCCGCGACAAGGTCGGGTTCATCTTCCAGGCGTTCAACCTGGTGCCGACGCTGACGGCGCTGGAGAACATCACGCTGCCGATGGACATCGCCGGGCGCAAGCCGGACCGGCAGTGGCTGGACGCGGTGATCGACACGGTCGGGCTGCGGCCGCGGCTGAAGCACCGTCCGACGGAGCTGTCGGGCGGCCAGCAGCAGCGCGTGGCGTGCGCCCGCGCCCTCGCCGCCCGCCCCGAGATCATCTTCGCGGACGAGCCGACCGGGAACCTGGACTCGCGGTCCGGTGCCGAGGTGCTGGGGTTCCTGCGGGACTCGGTGCGGCGGATGGGCCAGACGATCGTGATGGTGACGCACGACCCGACGGCGGCGGCGTACGCCGACCAGGTGCTGTTCCTGACCGACGGGCAGATCGTGGACACGATGACGCAGCCGACGGCCGAGCGGGTCCTGGAGCGGATGAAGGGCTTCGAGGCGGGGCCGCGTCCCGGCGCGGGCGTCCCGGACGGCGCGGGCGTCCAGGGCGGGCAGGGGCCGGGGGTCGCGGCGCGATGATGGGCAAGGTCACGCTCCGCAACCTGGCGGCGCACAAGATCAGGCTGGTGCTGACGGCCGTCGCGGTGATCCTCGGCGTGGCGTTCGTGGCGGGCACGCTGATCTTCACCGACACGATGAACAAGCAGTTCGACGACCTGTTCAGCCGGATCGGCACGAACGTGGCCGTGGACGTGCGGGCCAAGAAGGTCGTCGAGGCCGGCGACGACGAGACCGCCCCGGCGCAGCCGGTGCCGGCGTCGGTGCTGAAGGCCGTGCAGGGCGTGGACGGGGTGAAGGACCCCGTCGGCAACGTCAGCGGGTTCGCCGCGGTCGTCGGCACGAACGGCAAGCTGGTCGGCGGCGGGAACGGCCCGCCGCAGCTCGGCACGAACTGGAACGCCTCGGGGTCGTTCGACCTGAAGTCGGGGCGGGCGCCGCAGGGGCCCCGGGAGGTCCTCGTCGACGCCGAGACCGCGGCGAAGGCGCGGCTCGCCGTGGGCGGCACCGCCCGTGTCGTGACCTCGGGGAAGCCGCAGCCGATGACCGTCGTCGGGCTGATCGACGCCGGGGACCTGATGGGCGCGACCGTCACGGCGTTCGACACGCCGACGGCGCAGCGGCTGATGCTGAAGCCCGGGTACTTCTCCGACATCGAGATGGGCTCCTCGGGCCCGTCCGAGACGGAGCTGCGCGACCGGGTGTCGAAGGTGCTGCCGGGCGGTGTGGAGGCCATCACCGGGACGGAGCTGCGCGAGGAGACCAAGAGCGACGTCGCGGCGTTCCTGAACTTCTTCCGCGTGTTCCTGCTGGTGTTCGCGCTGATCTCGATCTTCGTCGGGGCGTTCATCATCTTCAACACGTTCTCGATGCTGGTGGCGCAGCGGACCCGTGAGCTGGCGCTGCTGCGCGCCATCGGCGCCGCGCGGCCGCAGGTGACGCGGGCGGTGATCGGCGAGGCGGTCGCGGTCGGGTTCGTCGGGTCGACGCTCGGGCTGGCGATGGGCGCCGGGCTGGCGGCGCTGCTGAAGACCGCGGCGAACATGGACGGCGGGCTGACGTTCACCGCGTCGCCGGTGATCTGGTCGTACGTGGTGGGCATCGTGGTGACGGTCGTGTCGGCGTACTTCCCGGCGCGGCGCGCGGCGAAGATCCCGCCGGTAGCGGCGATGCGCGACGACGTGGCGCTGCCGCAGCGGTCGCTGCGGATCCGGGTGGCGCTGGGGTCGCTGCTGACCCTGATCGGCGCCGGGCTCATCGGGGTCGGGCTCGGCGGGGGCGGCGGCAAGCCGGTCATCGCGGTGGGCTCCGGGGCGTTCGCGGTGTTCATCGGCGTCGCGATGCTCGCGCCGGTGATCAGCGTCCCGGTGGTGCGGGTGCTGGGCGCGCCGTTCGCGAGGCTCATGGGCACGCCGGGGCGGCTCGCGCAGCAGAACGCGCTGCGCAACCCGCGGCGGACCGCCGCGACCGCCGCCGCGCTGATGATCGGCCTGGCGCTGATCACCGTGGTGAACGTGATGGGGTCGTCGATGCGGGCGTCGGTGGACGCGCAGATCGACCAGCAGTTCGGCGCCGACTACCTGGTCCAGCCGAGCGGCGGCAGCGGCATCGACGAGGGCACGGTGCAGCGGATCAAGGCGACGCCGGGGGTGGTGGCGGCGTCCGCGACCTACCCCGGCAACGTCAAGATCGACGGGGACAAGACGTCGTACATGGCCGGTGACGTCGCCGCGATCGCCAAGGCGGCGCGCCTGTCGATGGTGTCGGGGAACACCGACCTCGGCCCGGCCGGGATGCTGGTGAGCGAGAAGAACGCCGACGACCACGGCTGGAAGGTCGGCAGCAGCGTCCCCGTCCAGTTCACCGACGGGCAGGTGCAGCGGCTTCGGGTCGCCGGGATCTTCACCAAGAGCGACCTGATCGGCGGGACGGTCATCTCGGTGGAGGCGTACCGGGCGCACACCGCCCGGCCGTCCGCCGACGCCATCGTCGTCGACACGGCGCGGGCCGACGCGGCGACCAAGGCGGCGCTGGAGACGACGCTGAAGGACTACCCGAACCTGGAGGTGTCCGACCAGGCGGCGCTGAAGGCCAGCGCCCACAGCGAGGTCGACACGTTCGTGACGTTCCTGTCGGTGCTGCTCGCGATGTCGGTCATCATCGCGGCCGTCGGGGTGATCAACACGCTGGCGCTGTCGGTGATCGAGCGGACCCGCGAGATCGGGCTCCTGCGCGCCATCGGCATCAGCCGCCGGCAGCTGCGCCGGATGATCCGCCTGGAGTCGATCGTGATCGCGGTGTTCGGCGCGCTGCTCGGCATGGGCATCGGGGTGTCGTTCGGCGCGGCGCTGCAGAACGCGCTGAAGGACAAGGGGCTCGGCGAGCTGTCCATCCCGGTCGGGACGCTGGTGCTGTACCTGGTGGTCGCCGCGGTGATCGGGGTGTTCGCCGCGCTGTGGCCGGCGTGGCGCGCCGGGCGGATGGACGTCCTGAAGGCCATCTCCACCGAGTGATCCCGGGCGACCCACCCGGGGTCCTCCTCCCGAGGGCGCGGGCGCCGCACACCTCCCGCGGCGCCCGCGCCCGCGACGCCCCGTACGGCCGCCAGCAGGCCGTACGGGGCGTCGGTCCCCCACCGGGTCAGAGCCCTCCGCCGGGTCAGAGCCCTCCGCCGGGTCAGAGCCCCCGCAGGGTCAGGTGGCGTCCCCCACCGCGGGCCCGGTCGCGGGCGGGGCGGCGGGGGCGGCGGCGGTGACGCGGGCGCGGCGCAGGGGGCGGCGCAGCAGCAGCGCCGTGAGGAGGATCGCGGCGCCCGCGCAGGCGAGGGTCTCCCCCACCGGCAGCGCCTCCGCCGCGCCGCCGAGCAGCACCGGGCCGACGCCCTGCGCGGTCATCAGGCCCGTCGACAGCAGCCCGAACGCCTGCCCGCGGCCCTCCTCCGGCAGCGCGTCCACGAACGGCCGCTGGATGCCCAGCTCGTAGGCGAACCCGCAGCCGCACAGCACCAGCAGGCCCGCCGCGGCCGCAGCGGGCAGCGGCAGCGCGAACGCCGCCAGCGGCAGCCCGAACACCGCCATCAGCGGCACCGCGAGCCGCTCCCGCGCCGCCGGGCCCAGCAGCCGCGCCCCCGCCAGGTTCCCCAGCAGCATCCCCGCGGCCGAGCCGCCCAGCAGCAGCGCCGCCGTCCCGTCCCCGTACCCGCGGGTCCCCGCGTAGGGGACGAGGAGGCTCTCCGCTCCGGCGGCGAACGCGGGCGGGAGCCACTGCGCCAGCAGCAGCGCCCGGACGACGGGGTCGCGCAGCAGCCGCATGTTCCCCGCCCAGCTGTCGCCCACCACCGACCCGCCGCCCGCGCGCGGCGGGGGCGGCAGGTCCGGCAGCCGCAGCCGCACGAGCAGCGCCGCCGCGACATGCCCGGCCGCCGCCGCCAGCAGCGCGTGCCGGGCGCCGGCCGCGGCGACCGCGATCCCCCCGAACGCCAGCCCGAGCAGCTGCGCCGCCGCCGACGCCATCGTCATCAGCGACCGGCCCATCACGTAGGCGTCGCCGTCCAGGGCCTCGGCGACGAGCCGGTTGGAGGCGCCCGCGAACACCGGCGTCGCGCACGCCACCACCGCGACCAGCGCCAGCGCCGCCGCCACCGGCATGCCCAGCAGCCCCAGCGCCGCCGCGGCGGCCGCCTCCACCGCGTACGCGCCCCAGATCAGCGGGCGGGGCCGCAGCCGGTCGGCCAGCGACCCCAGCAGCGCCCCGCCGGCGAGCTGCGGCAGGAACCCGATGCCGTAGGCGACCGCCGCGAGCAGCGGCGACCCGGTCGTGCCGTACACCAGCACCGACAGCGCGATCATCCGCAGCGTGTCCGCCGCGATCGCCAGCGCCCGGCTGCCGAACAGCACCCGGAACCGCGGCTCGGCCAGCGCCTCCCGGTACCCGGCGCGCCGCTCCCCCCTGCCGATCACCGTCATCGGGCCAGCGTCGGCGCGGCCCGCCGGGCACCGCGATGCTTACGTCCCCTGGCGTAAGGTCGGGGGGTGATCCGGTTCGAGGTGTCCGCGGAGGATCTGCTGCACAGCCGGTTCGCGCTGTCGCCGCTGTTCGAGCTGGACGGGCTGCTGCGCGCACTCACCGGGCTGTCCGACCGGGCCCTGCCGGGGGCGTGGGCGGCGCGGCTGGCGCCCGAGCTGCGCGCGCTGCGCGCCGGGACGGAGCTGGACGCCGTCCTGGCCCTGCAGTCCCACCGGGGCGGCACCGCGTTCGTGGCGCCGCCGCCCCGCGGCCTCGCCCAGACGATCGAGGACGACCTCGCCGCCGTCCGCGCCACGCCGCCGGAGGTGGCGCGCGACGGCATCGAGCGCGCGCTGGCGGTGCGCCCGGCCGGCGCGCGCGCCCGCGCGGTCCTGGAACGCCCCGACGCCGTCGCCGTCCTCGCCGCGACGCTGGAGACCGCGTGGCGGACGCTGCTCGCGCCGGACTGGCCGCGGCTGCGCGCGATCTGCGAACGCGACGTCCTGCACCGCGCCGGGCGGCTCAGCCACGGCGGCTGGGAGGCGGCGCTGCGCGACCTGCACCCCCGCGTGCGGTGGCGCGGCGGCGGCATCGAGCTGCTCGGCATGGGCGTCACCGAGACGATCCCCCTCGGCGGCCAAGGGCTGCTGCTCATCCCGTCGGTGTTCGTATGGCCGGGCATCGCCGCGCACAACGAGCACCCCTGGCCGTACGCGCTGATCTACCCGGCCCGGGGGATCTCCGCGCTGTGGGAGGCGTCGCCGTCCGCAGGGCCCGGCGCGCTCACCCCCCTGATCGGCCGCACCCGCACCCGGATCCTGCTCGCGCTCGCCGAACCCGCCGGGACCACCCAGCTCGCCCGGGCCCTCGGTGTCGCGCCCGGCACCGTCGGCGACCACCTGGCGGTCCTGCGCCGCGCCGGGCTGCTCGAAAGGTCCCGCGCCGGGCGGGCGGTGCTGTACCGGCGCACACCCCTCGGGGACGCCCTCGCCCGCACCCCCTGACCCCGCCTCCGCGCCGCCCCCGGCCCCCGCCCCCTGGCCCTTGTCCCCTAACCCCTGACCCCTGGCCCCCTGGCCCTGCGGACGCGTGAAGGCCCGTCCCCGCGCGGGGGACGGGCCTTCATCACGGTGCGGACCAGGTCCAGGACGCGCGGGCGGCGCGTCCTGGAGGCGGGAGCGGCCGGGTCAGGACTCCGGCTCGGGATCGTCGGCCGCGGCCGCGGCGGCGGTGCCCGCCCCCGTGGCCGGGGCCACCGCGGCGCGCGCGACCTCGTCGGTCGCGCTGACCGTGGTGTTCTCCGGGAAGTGGCAGGCGGCCTGGTGGCCGGGGCTGAGCTCCACCAGCGGCGGCTCGACCTGCTTGCAGATGTCCTGCGCCTTCCAGCAGCGGGTGTGGAACCGGCACGCCGGCGGCGGGTCCAGCGGGCTCGGCACGTCGCCCTGCAGCCGGATCCGCTGCCGGTCGCCGCGCTCGCTCGGGTCCGGGATCGGCACCGCCGACAGCAGCGCGTTGGTGTAGGGGTGCATCGGCCGCTCGTACAGGTCGGCCCGGTCCGCCACCTCGACGATCTTCCCGAGGTACATGACCGCGACCCGGTCGGAGATGTGCCGGACCACCGACAGGTCGTGCGCGATCACCACGTAGGTGAGGTCGAGCTCGTCCTGCAGGTCCTCCAGCAGGTTCACCACCTGCGCCTGCACCGACACGTCCAGCGCCGACACCGGCTCGTCCGCGACGATCAGCTTCGGCTTGAGCGCCAGCGTCCGCGCGATCCCGATGCGCTGCCGCTGCCCGCCGGAGAACTCGTGCGGGTACCGGTTGTAGTGCTCGGGGTTCAGGCCCACCAGTTCCAGGATGTCCTGGACGGCCTTCTTCACGCCCTGCTTGGCCTCGATCTTCTGCAGCCGGAACGGGGCCCCGACGATCGCGCCGACGGTCTTGCGCGGGTTCAGCGACGAGTACGGATCCTGGAAGATCATTTGAAGGTCGCGGCGGAGCGGCCGCAGCCGCCCCTGGGACATCGCCGTGATGTCCTCGCCCTCGAAGGTGATCTTCCCGAAACTCGGGTCCAGCAGCCTCATGATCATCCGGCCGGTGGTGGACTTGCCGCAGCCCGACTCCCCGACCAGCCCGAGCGTCTCGCCCTTGCGGACCGAGAACGACACGCCGTCGACGGCCTTGACCGCCGCGACCTGCCGGCGCAGCAGGCCCGCCGTGACGGGGAAGTGCTTGCCGAGGTTCTCCACCTCCAGCAGCGGCTCGCCGTCCCGGACCGGACGGGCGTCGCGGGCCGTGGCGGTGGCCGGGGACGCCTCCGCGGGCGCCTGCGCGGGGGCCGTGGCGGACGCCGCGGAGGGGGCCTCGGCGGCGGTGCCGCCCGCCGTGGTGTTCTCAGTGCTCACAGTCTCGTTCCCACCCGTGCTCGTCACAGCTTCGGCCGGATCTCGGAGTCCCAGATCTCCCGCCGCTTGTCCAGCGGGAGATGGCAGGCCGCCTTGTGGCCGGGCTCGACCTCCAGCAGCTCGGGCCGCTCGGTGGTGCTCTTGCCGCCCGTCAGGTCACAGTAGGCGCAGCGCGGGTTGAACGCGCAGCCCGCCGGGACGTTGATCAGGCTAGGCGGCGTCCCCTTGATGGGCATCAGCCGGTCGGTGCGCTCCCGGTCCAGCCGCGGCATCGACCCGAGCAGCCCCCACGTGTAGGGGTGCAGCGGGCGGTGGAACGCGTCGTCCACCGCGGCGTACTCGGCGCAGCGGCCCGCGTACATCACCAGGATGTCGTCCGACAGCTCGGCGACCACCCCCAGATCGTGGGTGATCATGATGATGGCGGAGTTGAACTCCTGCTGCAGGTCCCGGATCAGGTCGAGGATCTGCGCCTGCACCGTCACGTCCAGCGCGGTGGTGGGCTCGTCGGCGATCAGCAGCTCCGGGTCGCACGACAGCGCCATCGCGATCATCGCGCGCTGCCGCATGCCGCCGGAGAACTGGTGCGGGTAGTCGTCCACCCGCTTGTCGGGCTTGGGGATGCCGACCCGGCCCAGCATGTCGATGGCGTGCTTGCGCGCCACCTGCTTGGACACGTCGTTGTGGACCCGGTACGCCTCGACGATCTGATGGCCCACCGTGTAGAACGGGTGCATCGCCGACAGCGGATCCTGGAAGATCATCGCCATCTTCCGGCCGCGGAGCCTGCGGACCTGCCCGGCGGGCGCGCCGACCAGCTCCGTGCCGTCCAGCCAGATCTCGCCCGACACGGTCGCGTTGCGGCGGTTGTGCAGCCCCAGCAGCCCGAGGCTCGTCACGCTCTTGCCCGAGCCCGACTCGCCGACGATGCCGAGGGTGCGGCCCCGCTCCAGCGAGAACGACAGCCCGTCCACCGACTTCACCAGGCCGTCGTCGGTCGGGAAGTGGATCCTCAGGTCGCGGACCTCCAGGAAGGAGGTGGGGGCCCCGCGCCCCGCCGCGGTCTCGGCGGAGCCGTTCACCAGCTCGGCCGGTTTCCTGCGCGCCATCAGCTGTGCCTCACCCTCGGGTCGACGACCCCGTACAGGACGTCCACGACCAGGTTGGCGAGGACGATGAACAACGCCGTCGTCAGCGTCGCCCCCAGCACCACCGGCAGGTCGCTCTGGTTCACCCCGTCCAGCGCCAGCTGGCCGAGGCCGGGAATCGAGAACGTCTTCTCGGTGATGATCGCGCCGCCGAGCAGCAGCCCGATGTCCAGGCCGAACACCGTCATGATCGGGGTGAGCGTCGCGCGCAGCCCGTGCTTGACCACCACCGTCTTCTCCGGCAGGCCCTTCGCGCGCGCCGTCCGGATGAAGTCCTCGTTCATCGTCTCCAGCATGCCCGCCCGCGTCAGCCGCGCGTACAACGCCGCGTACAGGAACGCCAGGCAGATCCACGGGAGCAGCAGGTTGAACGGGTTGTCGGTCACGTCATTGTAGTTGACCGCCGGGAGGATCTCCCATCGGTGGACGACGAACGCGAGCGACAGCAGGCCCGTGAAGAAGATCGGCAGCGAGACGCCCGCGAGCGCGATGCCCATCGCCGCGCGGTCGAAGATCGTGCCTCTGCGCAGCGCCGACACCACGCCGATCGACACGCCCGCCAGCACCCACAGCACCGCCGCACCGATGGCGATCATGAACGTGACCGGGGCGCGGTCGACGATCTGGTCGGTCACCGACTGGTTGGTGCGGAAGGAGTAGCCGAGGCACGGCGCCGGGCAGTCGATCTCCTCGGTGCCGGTGTCGTAGGTGTCGCCCACGACGATCGCCTTGATGAACTTCCCGTACTGCACCGGGATCGGATCGTCGAGCCCGAAGCGGTCCTTGATCGCGGCGAGGGTGGCCGCGTCCGGCTGCTTGCCGGCGAAGCGGCCCGCGATGTCGTCGCTGGTCACGCCCGCGGCCCGCGGGACAAGGAAGAAGATGGCGTACGTCACCGCGCTGATGATGAGGAGCAGCCCCACCGCGCCCAGCAGGCGGCGAACAATGAATGCGACCACAGTGTCCGGCCCAGACGGCCGCCGGGGGATCCCCCCGGCGACCGTCCTATGCCTTCACCTGCCTTCTCTCAGGTAGCTCGGGAACCGCGCTCAGCCGGTGACGCCGAGGTTGGCGTAGTCGTACATGCCGTAGCCCGCGTGGAAGTACACGTTCGTCAGGTTCGTCGGGCGGTAGAGCAGCGACTTGGCGTACACGTTCGGCAGGATCGCGGCCTGCTCGCGGATCTTCCCGTCGATCTGGTTGTAGATCTTCGCGCGGCCCGCGGCGTCCTGGACCTTGACGACGTCGTCCCAGAGCTTGTTGACCTCGGGGTCGTTCAGCTCCTCCGGGTTGGCGTTGCCGGTGGGCACGATCGCGTCGCCGTCGGAGACCGGCTGCAGGTAGCCGTAGCCGGTGTTCCAGTCCGGCGCCCACCCGTAGGTGCCGAGGCCGATCTTCTCCTTGGCCATGAACTTCGGCGCGCCGAGCTGCTCGTTGGTGTAGGTGCCCGACGGGTACCCCTTCAGCTCGATCTTGATGTTGACCTTCGCGAGGGACTGCTGCAGCGCCTCGGCGGTGGCCTTCTCCTTCGGCCGGTCACTCCGGAAGATCATCGTGGTGGAGAAGCCGTTGGGCTGGCCGCACTTGGCGAGCGCCGCCTTGGCCTGCGCCGGGTCGCCGGTGTAGGTCGGGTCCGCCTTGGTGTAGAAGTCGGTGCCCTTCTCGCGGCCCTGCACCGACGGCGGCTGGATCGACGTCGACACCTGCCCGCCGACCTCGCCGCCGTACGCCCGGTACATCGCCGAACGGTCCGCCGCGTACACGATCGCCTTGCGGCACTCGATGTTCGGGATGTTCTTGACGTTGATCGGGACGTACCAGTGGAACCCGGCGAGCGGGTTGTCGGCGTTGGCCTTGAGCTTGGGGTTGGTCAGGATCTGCTGCCGCGCGGCGGCCTGCACACCCGAGCCGGGGAGGTCGACCTGCACGGTGCCGGCCTGCAGGCGGCTGTCGATCTCCTCCGCCTTCAGGCCCGACTGCACCTCGATCTTGTCGGGGAGCTGCTTGCGGTTCGGGTCGGTCGCCGGGTCCCAGTTGGTGTTGCGGACCCAGGTGCCGCCCTTCTTCGGGGTGTAGTCGCCTTCGAGCTTGTACGGGCCGCTGGAGACCGGGTGCATGCCGTAGCGGGCGCCGGTGTCCTTCGCCGCCGGGACCGGGGCGGTCTGCCCGGAGAAGCCGACCACCTGGTCGAACTCGCTGAACGGCGACTTCAGGTTGAACACCACGGTGTAGTCGTCGGGGGTGGACACGCCCTTGAAGTTCTCAAGGTTCTTGTCCTTGAAGGGGCCCTTGTACCCGTCGGCGGCCAGCAGCTGCGGGAAGTAGGACGGGCCGTTGTGCAGGACACTGCGGTCGAAGGTCCGCGCGACCCCGTACTTGATGTCCTTGGCCTTGATCTCGGTGCCGTCCTCGTACTTGACGCCCCGCTTGAGCTTGTACGTCCAGGTCTTGCTGCCGTTGCTGGGAACGCCCGGCGCCTCCGCCAGGTCGGGGACCATCTTGGTGCCCTCGTTGCCCGGCTTGGAGTTGTAGGTCATCAGGCTGCGGGAGAAGATCCGGACGAAGTTCAGCCCGTAGGCGTAGTAGATGTTCGCCGGGTCCAGCGACTCGAAGTCGTCCGGCTGAGCGAACTTCAGCACGCCGCCCTTGTGGTCGGAGGCGTTGACGACCGCCGTCGACCCGGCGTCGAACTTGGAGCCTCCGGTACCGCCGCCGCCCTCGTCGTCACCGCCGCCGCAGGCGGACAGCCCGAGGCCCAGGACGACGATCCCCGCCGCCGCACTGGTCACCACCTTGGGAGATTTCATCGATTCCCTTTCGCTAAGACCGGACGTTCGCCGGGGTCATCGGGCCCGTGGGTCCAGGGCGTCGCGCAGCCCATCGCCGAACAGGTTGAAGGCCAGCACGGTGATGAAGATGGCGAGACCGGGGACGATCACGAAGTGAGGGGCGACCGAGTACAGCTCGGTGGCCTGCGACAGCATCCCGCCCCACGAGGGATCGGGCGGGTTGATGCCGACACCGAGGAACGACAGCGCTGCCTCGAACAGGATGTTGGTCGGGATCAGCAGCGTGGAGTACACCAGGATCGGCGCGACCAGGTTCGGCAGGATCTCCTTGAACAGGATGTAGGAGTTGCGCGCGCCCATGCTGCGCGCGGCGTCGACGAACTCGCGTTCGCGCAGCGACATGGTCTGCCCGCGGATGATCCGGCCGATGTAGGGCCAGTTGAAGAACCCGATGATGAACACCAGGATCGCGATCCGCAGGTTGTTGCCCTCCAGCCCGGCGAGGTTGTTGGGGATCACGCCCACCAGCGAGATCGCGAACAGCACCAGCGGGAAGGCGAGGAACACGTCCATCGTGCGGGCGATCAGCGTGTCCACCCAGCCGCCGAAGTACCCGGCGGTGATGCCCATGATCGTGCCGATGACCACCGACACCAGCGTGGCGAGCACGCCGATGAGCAGGGAGACACGCGCCCCGTACAGGACGCGGCTGAACAGGTCGCGCCCGTTGATGGGCTCGACGCCGAAGATGTGGTCGGCGCTCATCCCGCCGAGCGGCTTGGTGGGGCCGCCGAGCGTCGCGTCCACCAGGTTCTGGTGGAAATCGTTGGGCGGGCTGCCGAACCAGCCGGTGACAAGGCCGGTCACGCCGGGCAGCGACAACACGATCAGGATCAGCACCACGATCCCGCCCGCGATGGCGACCTTGTCGCGCTTGAGCCGAAGCCAGGCGATCTGTCCGAGGGAACGACCCTGGATCGCCTTGCGATCGACGCCCGCGAGGACGGCGTCCGGTTGGGCCTCGCCCTCCGCTCCGGACACCTCGATCGGTGCGGTCACGCTCCGTACCTCCTAGCCCTTCGGGCCACTTGGCCGCCGGCGTACGCGGTCCGGGCGGCGGCGAAGATCGTCCGCGGCCCCCGTGCCCGTTACGCCGTGTTTGCTGAAGGGAAACGTAGTCCTTCGGGCACGACTGTCCATCCGTGAGGCGGGCTTCGCCAGTACCCGTATCTGACTTGTGATCTCGTCGTCATCTCGGGCACACGTGCCGCACAACACTTCCGGCAAATCGCCCGAATAGTACGTACGCCGACACCCTGGACGGCAACACGAAACCGGTCTAGACCGGGAAGCTTTACCGTACTGAGTCCGTTCCGAGATCGATCGTCCGCAGGTCAGCCGCTTCGCGCGCACAAAACGGCGGGCCGGGACGCCCCCAGGATCGCACACGCGCAAGGCGATGATCACCAGGAACGCCCGGCCCGCCGCCGGACCGTGACGCGCGGGCCGCCCGCCCCCCGGGGGACGGCCCGGAAGATCAGGAGATGCCGCGGTTGCGGAGGATCTGCTCGATCTCCGCCAGCTCCGGGTCACCGGACGGCTGCGCGCCGCCCACCGCGCCCTTGCCCTTGGGCGCGCTCCCCGCCTGCTTCCGCCGCCCGCCACCCCCGGCGGCCCTGCCGTCACCGCCCGCGTTGCCCGCGCGGCGGCTCAGCATCGCGCCCGAGGTCAGGTAGAGCAGCACCGCCAGGCCCGCCACGGCGACGCCCGCCCACTTCACCGGGCTGAAGGCCAGGTCGACGAAGAACTCGGTCACCCCCGTCATCGCCGCCGCCAGCGGCACCAGCGACAGCGCGGCGCCGCGCATGCCGGACGCCGCTCCCCGGCGCCGGTAGACCCCCCAGCTGGTGACCAGCCCGACCAGGGTCACTCCAAGACTGATCGCGAAAATGGCTGCGTCGCTCATGCCGGCCCCTCACTCCGTGCGGTGATGCTCCTCCCATCGTCACACGTCCCGGCGCCGATGCCGCTCCTACCGCCGGACGGTTTGCCGGGGCCCGCGCCTCCTCCTCCGGCGGGACCCGTCCCCTAGGGACCGCCCCCGGGGTAGCAGGGGGCCGCTACCCCGCCGGGGGCACCGCCGTCCCGGCGGAGATCAACATCGGGCAACGGTTGGACGTCGAACCTGTGGAGCGGGAACGCGCCCGCCCCGCGCGCGGCCTCACGCCACCAGCGACGACAGCCGTTCCAGGGTCACCTCGCGCAGCGAGCGCACCACCGTGCGCCCCGGCGCCGGCGGGATCGGCAGCACGCCCGGCACGGCGACGGTGACGCAGCCCGCGGCCTCGGCCGCGGCCACCCCGTTCGGGGAGTCCTCCAGCACCACGCACCGGCGGGGGTCCGCGCCCAGCCGCGCGGTGGCGGTGAGGTACGGCTCGGGCGCCGGCTTGGTGCGCTCCACCTCGTCGCCGGCGACGCTCAGCCGGAAGTGCCCGCGGCCGATCGCGTCCAGCACCGGCTCGATGAGCCTGCGGTGGCTGGAGGACACCAGCGCGGTGGCGACGCCCGCCTCCCGCAGCCCGGTGAGCAGGTCCTTGGCGCCGGGCATCAGCGGCACGCACGTGCTCAGCCGCTCGACCATCCCGTCCAGCATCCGCCGCCCGACCTCCCCGGGCGGGGCCGGCGACCCCGTCAGCTCCAGCATGTAGGCCACGGCGACGTCCAGGGACCCGCCGACCAGGCGCTCCTGGTGCGCGGGCGTCCACGTCCCGCCGAGCCAGGCCATCACCTCCGACTCGACCTCCAGCCAGAGGCGCTCGGAGTCGATCAGCAGCCCGTCCATGTCGAACAGGACGGCCTGGAGCCGCCCCGCGCCGCCCCCGGCCGCGTCCCCGGCCGCGTCCCCGCCTGTGCCCCCCACGTCGCTCCCCACGTCATCGCAGAACCGCCGGTACCGGAGCACCCGGCCTCGGGAATGTCTGGAAGATCCCAGCCTATCCAGGCTGCGGACGGTGACGGACGGGGCACCGGAACGGTAGCGTGCCCGAAAACTACCAACGGGTAAGGAGTGGCATGAGCGCCTACGGCACCATCCTCGTCGGCACCGACGGCTCGGACTCCTCGTTCCGCGCGGTGGACCGCGCGGCGCGGCTGGCGGCCGCGACCGGCGCCACCCTGCTGCTCGCGTCCGCCTACAGCCCGATGCCCGAGCGCGAGCGGGCCAGTGCCGCCGACCGGCTCGGCGACCTCGCCTACAAGGTGCAGGGCGCCACCCCCGCCGAGGACGCGCTGCGCGCCGCGCGGCGCCGGGCCGCCGCCGCCGGCGCCACCGGCATCGAGCAGGCCGCCGTGCAGGGCGACGCCGTCGACGTCATCTCCACGCTGGCCCGGGAACGTTCCGCCGACCTCGTGGTGATCGGCAACCGGGGCCTCAACAGCTTCGCCGGCCGCATCCTCGGCTCCGTCCCCGCCGGCCTCTCGCGCCGTCTCTCGTGCGACGTGCTGATCGTCCACACCACCGACGGCAAGTGACCCGATCGTGACCCTCGTTCCGCCCCGGGCGTACAGGGCGGGGTCTGGCGCCGGAAGGCTGGGGTAGGTCAGTGTCAGGACGTAGGCTGACAGCCACCGATCATGAGCGGGACCCCCCGCCCCCGGGAATGACGGGCCCCCGCGGTGACGCTGTACCGACGTCGGAAGGAGGCAGCGCGTGGTCGAGCTCGAAAGCGTGCCGGAACTCGTCGATCCGGTGCTCGTGGCCGCCTTTGAGGGGTGGAACGACGCCGGCGAGGCCGCGAGCGGGGTCATCCAGCACCTGGAGTCGACGTGGGAGGCGGTGCCGATCGCCGAGCTCGACCCCGACGACTACTACGACTTCCAGGTCACCCGCCCGATCGTCGAGATGGTCGACGGGGAGACCCGCGGCATCACCTGGCCCACCACCCGGATCTCCTGGGCGCGGCTGCCCAACGGCCGCGACGTGGTCCTCGTGCACGGCATCGAGCCGAACATGCGCTGGCGCTCGTTCTGCCGGGAGCTGGTCGGGCTGATGCTGGAGCTGGACGTGCGCAACGTCGTCCTCCTCGGCGCGCTGCTCGCCGACGCCCCCCACACCCGCCCGGTCCCGGTCACCGGCGCGGCGTCCGAGGCGGGCCTGGTCAACACCCTGCACCTGGAGCCCGCCCGCTACGAGGGCCCCACCGGGATCCTCGGCGTCCTGCAGGACGCCTGCGGCAAGGCCGACCTCGACACGGTGTCGCTGTGGGCGGCCGTCCCCCACTACGTCGCGCAGCCCCCGTCCCCGAAGGCGACGCTGGCGCTGCTGCGCCGCGTCGAGGACCTCCTGGACGTCACCGTCCCCCTCGGTGAGCTGCCCGAGGAGGCGCGCGCCTGGGAGAACGGCGTCAACGAGCTGGCCGAGGAGGACTCCGAGGTCGCCGAGTACGTCCGCACCCTGGAGGAGCAGAAGGACGCGACCGAGCTGCCCGAGGCCAGCGGCGACGCCATCGCCCGCGAGTTCGAACGCTACCTGCGGCGCCGCGACCCCGGCTGACCGGGCGCGCCACGCGGAGCGGGCGCGCCGCCCGGACCGGGACCGCCGCCGGGACCGGCGCGCCAGGTGGCGGCCGTCAGGGCTTGACGCCGAGGAGCGCGTCGGTGAGCGCCCCCACCTGCGACGGCGCGGACGCGTCGTCGCCCGCGGCTGCGGCCCACGCGTCCACCGCCGCCAGCGCCGCCGGGGCGTCAAGGTCGTCGGCCAGGTGCGCGCGGACGGCGTCCGCGACCGGCGCCGCCGCCGGGCCCGCCGGGCGCGCCACCGCCGCCCGCCACCTCCCGAGCCGCGCCTGCGCCGTCTCCAGCTCCGCCGCCGTCCACTCCCAGTCGGAGCGGTAGTGGTGGGCCAGGAGCGCCAGCCGGATCGCCATCGGGTCGGTGCCGTCCCTCCGCAGCCGCGACACGAACACCAGGTTCCCCCGCGACTTGGACATCTTCGCGCCGTCCAGCGCGACCATGCCCGCGTGGACGTAGGAGCGGGCGTGCGGCCGCTCCCCCGTCGCGACCTGCGCGTGCGAGGCGCCCATCTCGTGGTGCGGGAACGCCAGGTCCGAGCCGCCGCCCTCCACGTCGAACGCCATCCCGAGGTACTCCACCGAGATCGCCGAGCACTCCACGTGCCACCCCGGCCGCCCCTCCCCGAACGGCGACTCCCACCCGGGCTCGCCGGGCCGCCGCGCCATCCACAGCAGCGCGTCAAGGGGGTCGCGCTTGCCGGGCCGGTCCGGGTCGCCGCCGCGCTCGGCGAACAGGGGGGCCATCTGCGCGCGGCCGAGGCCGCTGACCCGCCCGAAGTCGGGGTCGGTCGCGATGGGGAAGTAGATGTCGCCGCCGACCTCGTAGGTGGCGTCCTTGGCGCGCAGCTTCTCGATCATCTCGACGATCAGCGGGATCGCCTCGACCGCGCCGACGTAGTGGTCGGGCGGCAGGACCCGCAGCGCCGCCATGTCGTCGCGGAACAGCTGGATCTCCCGGTCGGCGAGCGACCGCCAGTCCTCGCCGGTGTGCCGGGCACGTTCCAGGAGCGGGTCGTCGACGTCCGTGGCGTTCTGGACGTAATGGACGGGGTGCCCGAGATCCCGCCACATCCGGTTCACCAGATCGAACGCCACATAGGTGTTCGCGTGCCCGATGTGCGTGGCGTCGTAGGGGGTGATGCCGCACACGTACATCCGTGCCGTCGCCTGCGGCTCGACCGTCCGCGCCGCGCCCGACCCGGTGTCGTGCAGCCGCAGCGGCCGCGTCGCGGCGGGGAGCCCCGCGTCGGAGAGGCTGGGGACATCGGAGGCGTGCCACGATCGCATACGGAAAGCTTATCCATGCCCGGTCGGTGGGATTACTCCGAGATGACCGTGATAGGCGGTGAGTGTCCGGACGGCCGGGGACACGCAGGTCACGAGGGCCGCACGCGCGGGTCCAGGGCGGAGTACCCGACGTCCACCAGCAGGTTCGCCGCGACCACGAACAGCGTCACCAGCAGCGTCACCCCCATGATCACCGGGGTGTCGCCGAGCGCGATCGACTGGTAGACGAGCTGTCCCACGCCCTGCAGCCCGAACACCTTCTCGGTGACGATCGTCGAGCCGACCAGCGCGCCGAGGTCGACGCCGAGCTGGGTGACCACGGGGGCCAGCGCCGCGCGCAGCCCGTGCCGGCAGACGACCCGCCGCCGCGTCAGGCCCTTGGCGTGCGCCGTGCGGACGTAGTCCTCCCCGAGGACGTCCAGCATCGCCCCCCGCGTCAGGCGCGTGTAGGTCGCGACCATGAGCGACGCCAGCGCGATCCACGGCAGGACCATCCGCTGGAGGAAGTGCTCCTGCAGCGGCGGCCCCGCCTCGAACGGGCCGCCGCCGAACAGGTGCAGCAGCGCCAGGGCCATCACGAACGGCGGCGTGGACAGGCCGGCCAGCACCAGCACCGTCGCCGCCCGGTCCCACACGCTCCGCGCCCTCGCCGCGCCGAGCACGCCGATGGCGATGCCGCCGGCGAACCACAGGACGCCCGCGCCGGCGACCAGCCACAGCGTCGTCGGCAGCCGCTCGGCGATCAGCCGGGCCACCGGGGCGCCGCTGACGTAGGAGTCGCCGAGGTCCCCGCACAGCAGCCGCCGCATGAACCGCGCGTACTGGACGAGGACGGGCTCGTCCAGGCCCAGGGTCCCGCGGATCCGGCCGAGGGTCTCGGCGGTGGCGCGCGGCCCGCCGATCACCCGCTCCACCGGGACGGGCGACACGTGCAGGAACACGAACACCAGCGTGGACACCAGCCACGCCACGGCCACCGCGTGCAGCAGCCGCCCGGCGAGGAAGCGCGGCACCGCCGCTCACCCCCTGCCCGGCCGGTCGCCGCGCGGGTCCAGGGCGTCGCGGATCCCGTCGCCGAGCAGGTTGAACGACAGCGTGGTCAGCAGCAGCAGGACGCCCGGCGCCGCGGGCAGCCACCAGGCCGTCCGGAACACCTCGCCGCCCTCCCCGAGCATCGACCCCCAGCTCGGCATCGGCGGCCGCACCCCCGCGCCGAGGAACGACAGCGTCGCCTCGAACACGATCGACGCCGGGACCAGCATCGAGGTCAGCACCGTGACCTGCGCCGCCAGGTTCGGCAGCACGTCCGCGACGATGATCCGCGCGTTGGACGCGCCGAGCGCGCGGGCCGCGTCCACGAACTCCCGCCGCCGCAGCGACAGCACCTGGCCGCGCACGACCCGGCCGAACGCCGCGAAGGAGAAGAACGCGATGACCAGCACCGTCATCGCCAGGCTCGCGCGGGGCGAGGACACCTGGAACGTCGTCGCCAGCATGATCGCCACGAGCAGGTACGGCAGCGCGAGCGTCACGTCCATCAGCCGGGCCAGCAGCGCGTCCACCGCGCCGCCCGCGTACCCGGCGACGGTCCCGACGCACGTCCCCGCCGCGGCGGCGAGCAGCGCCGCGAGGACCCCGACCAGCAGCGAGATCCGCGCCCCGTACGCGGCCCGCACCAGCACGTCCCGGCCGAGCTGGTCGGCGCCGAGCCAGAACTCCCCGCCCGGCCCGCGCGGCAGCCCGTCGGCGTCCAGGCCGGTGCGGGGGAACGTGGCGTCGTACGGGTGACCCGTCCACCGAGCCCACAGCGGCGCCATCAGCGCGAACACGAAGACGAGGGACAGGACCGTCAGGGACGCCAGCGCGGCCCGGTCACGCCTGAAGCGCCGCCACGCGAGCCGCGCCGGGGACAGCCCCCGCACCGGCTCCGGCGCATCCGGGACCGCCGCCCATCCCCCTTGCGCCATCCCGGACTCCCCGCACGCGAAGGTCGCACGAAGTAGCCACGCTAGCACCGACGGTCACGCGCACGCCGGGAAAGCGGTCAGAGCACCCGGCCCCACGAGGCCGGGTCGCCCGGCACCGCGGTGAAGTCGTACCGCACCCCGCCCGCCGTCAGCGCGATCAGGCTGACCGACGTCGTGCCCCACACCCGTCCCTCGCCCAGGTCGAGCACCGGCAGCAGCGCCCTGTGGTCGGCGCGGGCCAGCCCGTCCCCGTTCACCAGCGGGAACCAGGCGCCCCACGCCTCGCCCGCGGGCCCCTCCCCCGGCACGGGACGCGCCGCCTCCTCCAGCCGGGGCCGGAAGTGCCCCAGCCGCGCCGACATGTAGGCGTCCTCGGTCTGCCCCTCCAGCTGGCCCTCGCCCTCCAGCCCGCTGTTGACGACCAGGTGCAGCCCCGGCCCGAGGGACCGTTCCACCATCGTCCCGCCGTCCCAGCTCCACATCCGCACCCGGTCGGCCTCGGCGCAGACGAGGTGGAACGGGTCGAAGGCGGGCAGGTCGATCCTGCCCGGCTTCCCGTCCGCCGCCAGCCGCAGCGGCAGCTCCCCCCGCGACGCCCGGCCGTCCTCGGCCGCCATCCGCCCCCGCCCGTTCAGCACGGTCGCGACCCGCGGCGCCTCCGGGTCGACCGCCAGCCACGTCCCCCCGGCCCGCAGATCCAGCCCGCCGACCAGCCCCGGCCGCTCCTTCCAATGCCGTCCGGGCATCTCCCAGGAACGGGCGAGGAACTCGTCGCGCACGCCCACCAGGAGCACAGGAACCGGCGAGGAGGGATCAAAACTGACGATCGCCGTACACATGCACCCAATTGCAGCACCACCCCCGGCCGCCCGCGGCCTCGGGGTCGCCCTTCGGACTACAGCGGCGGCCAGGGGATGGCGGGCCAGTCTTCGGGGGGATAGGGGTGGATGCGGTGTTTGAGCATGAGATCGACGCGGCGGCGGACGGCGTCGACCTCCTCGGCGGTGAGGAGTTCGGTGAGGCGGGCGGCGAGGGCGCCGCCGCTGAGGGCGGCCGAGACCCGGGTGAGGGCTTCGAGGGCCTCGGGGGTGAGGCGTTTGCCGCGCCACTGCCAGAGGACGGTGCGGAGCTTGTACTCGACGGAGAAGCAGACGCCGTGGTCGCAGCCGTAGACGTGGCCGTCGCCGGGCGGGAGGAGGTGGCCGATCTTGCGGTCGGCGTTGTTGACGACGGCGTCGAAGACGGCCATGCGGCGGATCGGGTCCTCGTCGGAGCGGGACAGGGCGACGAGGTCGATGCCGGGGTCGGGTTCGACCCACAGCTGGACCATGCCCGGGCCGTAGGGGCCGTCACGGTGGACGGTCGGGGGGACGGTGCTCCACCCCATCTCCTTGGAGACCTCGTAGGCGGCGACCTCGCGTTCGGCGAGGGTGCCGTCGGGGAAGTCCCAGAGGGGGCGTTCACCGGCGACGGGCTTGTAGACGCAGTTGGCGCTGACGCCGTCGTGCTCGACGGAGCAGTACAGGGTGGCGTTGGACGCCTGGACGAGCCGTCCCTCGACGGAGAGGCGCCCGTCGAGCAGGAGGCTCTCGGCGGCTGCGGCGTCTCGGGGGGAGACCGTGCGCCCGGGGGGACCGTCGCCGGCGGTGGCCCGGTCCCGGGAGGACTGCGTCATGCTCTCATTCTCCCGGCAGGCGCGCTCATGATCCAGTACAGCGGCATGTCAGCCGAGGTATCCGTTCTGCCGCGGGCAGACGTGGCCCTCGGTGTCCAGGGGCAGCCCGCACAGGGGGCACGGGGGGCGTCCGGCGGCGACGACCTGGAGGGCGCGCTCGGCGAACGCGCGGGCCTGCGCGGCGCTGATACGGACGCGGAGGACGGCGATGGCGGGGTCGTCCTCGCCGACCTCGGCGTCGTCGTCGCCCTCGGTGACCTCCTGGGCCTCGATGACGACCTGCTCGTCGTCGGGATCCCAGGCGAGGGCCATGGTGCCGACCTTGAACTCCTCCTCGACGGGCTGGTCCAAGGGATCGTCATCGCGCAGCTCGGAGGGGGTGACCGCGGGCACGGGCGCGTCGCCGCCGCTGCGGCGCAGCACCTCGTCGAGGAGTTCCTCCAGACGCTCCGCCAGCAGCGTCACCTGGAACTTCTCCAGGCCGACGCTGGTGATGCGGCGGCCCGAGCGGGCCTGCAGGTAAAAGGCGCGGTCCCCCGGCCGGCCGACGGCGCCGGCGATGAACCTGTCCGGCAGGTCGTAGGAGATGACGGGCATGTCTCGACCCTACGCGCCGCCGCCCACGGGCGCGTCACTCGACCCGGAACCGCCGTCGCCCGGGGGCTTCGGCAGCAGATCGCCGACGTCCCCGCCGGTGTCGTTGAGCCGGACGACGAACGGCCGCAGCTCGGTGTAGCGGACGGCGGTGAGGGACGCGGGATCGGCGTGGATGCGCTGGAACTGGTCGAGGTGCAGGCCGAGGGCGTCGGCGACGACGGCCTTGATGATGTCGCCGTGGCTGCACACGGCGTAGACGGCGTCGTCGCCGTGCTCGGCGGCGATCCGGGCGTTCCACTCCCGGACGGCGGCGACGGCGCGGTGCTGCGCGGCGGCCAGGGCCTCCCCGTCCGGGCCGGGGAAGCGCACGGCGCTGGGGTGCGCCTGGACGACCCGCCACAGCGGCTCCTCGGCGAGTTCCCTGAGGGGGCGGCCGGTCCAGTCGCCGTACCTGACCTCGCCGAACCGGTCGTCGGTCTCGACCTTGCCCGCGGGTCCGGGCCGTCCGGCGGCGACGGCGTCGGCGGTCTCGACGCACCGCTCCAGGGGGCTGGAGACGATCGCGGCGAGCGGGACGGGCTCCAGCCGCCGGGCGAGCGCCGACACCTGCGCGCGGCCGCGTTCGTCCAGGTGGACGCCGGGGGTCCAGCCGGCGAGGGCGGGCCCGGTCATGGCGGTCAGGCCGTGCCTGAGCAGGAGAAGGGTCGTCACATCCTGCACTCTAGGAGATCGCGGACACCGGGTGATCACGGCGGCGTACCCGGGTGCGCCGGGGATGCGGGAGAATGCGTGGCGTGATCGTGGACAAGGCCATCTACGCGAACGGCGCGCGCAGCGACATCGACGGCGACATCAGCGACGCCTTCGACCTGGCCCGCGCGGACGGCGAGTGCTTCGTGTGGATCGGGCTGTTCGAGCCGGACGAGGCGGAGTTCGAGCTCGTCCGCGACGAGCTGCGGCTGCATCCGCTGGCCGCAGAGGACGCCGTGTCCGCGCACCAGCGCCCGAAGATGGAGCGTTACGACGACACGCTGTTCGTGGTGCTGAAGACCCTCTCCTACATCGACGAGACGTCCGACATCGAGGTCGGCGAGATCATGGTGTTCCTCGGCCAGGACTTCGTGGTGACGGTCCGGCACGGCGCGGGGAACCCGCTGGGGCCCGTCCGCAAGCGGCTGGAGGAGTCGCCGGAGCTGCTCAAACACGGCGCGACGGCCGTCCTCTACGCGGTGTGCGACGAGATCGTGGACCGGTACGGCCTCGTCGTCCACGAGGTCGAGGTGGACATCATCGGCCTGGAGCGCGCCGTGTTCGATCCGGGTGCCCGGGACGTCACCGCGGAGATCTACTCGCTGAAGCGGGAGGTGCTGGAGTTCCGCAGCGCCGAGGACCCGCTCGTCCCGGTCCTCCAGGACATCGTGAAGGGCCGCGTCGCCGAGTGCGGCGGCACCCGCGAGTACTTCCGCGACGTCCTGGACCACCTCCTGCTCGTCGACGGCCAGGTCGACGCGCACAACGAGCTGCTGAACAGCGTCCTGACGGCGCACCTGGCCCTGCTCGGGAAGCGCCAGAACGACGACATGCGGAAGATCTCCGCCTGGGCGGCGATCATCGCGGTGCCCACGGCCATCGCGGGGATCTACGGCATGAACTTCGACGACATGCCCGAACTGCACTGGACCTTCGGATACCCCCTGGTCATAGGCGCGATGGCCGTTCTGTGCACCCTCCTGTTCCGCCGCCTCCGCAAAAGCGGCTGGCTCTGACGGCGACGGCTGTCGCGCCACTGGTACAGACGCGTGGCCCGGCGGGGTGGGGCGGTGGGGTCAGGCGGGGACGGGTTGGGTGCAGGCCGTGTAGGGGGTGCCTTGGTAAGTGGCGTTACCGCATGTGGCGTAGGTCTTTCCGGGTTGCGCGGGGACGGTGTCCTTGGCGGGGAGCTCGGTGCATTGCTGGGCGTCGCACTCCTTCAGGAGGTAGGACGTCGACGTGACGTCCGCGGAGTCGACGAGGTAGAACGACGCGCTCACCTGGCCGTTCGCGACGCTCACGCAGATCACGATGGCGGAGCGGGCGGGGATCACCGTCGCGCATTCGCTTTTGCTGATCGGAGGCGACGCCTCCGCGTGCGGGGCGAGGGTCAAGGCCGCCGCGATACCGGTGCAGGCCACTAGGGAGATGATGCGGCGCATCGTCGCCTCCTGGTGCGGGCGAGGGGCAGGAGCACCTTGATCTTGCGCCCGTTGTACGGGCGCGTAAAGGCCATGACGTGAACCGGGTGAATGCGGGCGAAGTGATCGTTTTGGCGCGGTCCTTTCGTGGGCTTGGAAGGGAATGTGACCGGGGGTGCCCGGTTCGCGTGGAGGGTCGCCGGACGGGGGTGACCGGTCCCCGCCGGGCGGGTCAGCGAGCCACGGGGAGGGTGGCCTGTGCGGGCTCGGCCTCCTCGCCGCGCAGCAGGTACGAGCCGCCCGCGGCGGCGAGGCCGGCCAGGGCGAACCCGGCCGAGGCCCAGCCCACCGCGGGCAGGCCGCCGAGGGCGATCAGCAGGCCGCCGAGCGCCGGGCCGGCCATGATCCCGATGTTGAAGCCGGTGATGTTCGCGGCGCCGGCCAGCGACGGGGCGGCCGCGGCGTAGGTGAAGACGCGGACGTTCACCGCGGGGTTGAGCGACCATCCGAAGAACTGCAGGGCGGTCGCGCAGAGCACGGCCGTGACGGGGCGTCCGGCGCCGAGGACCAGCAGCACGGACGCGGCGGCCGCGCCGGAGAACCCGGCCAGCAGCGTCGCGAACGGCCACCGGTCGGCGAACCGGCCTCCGGCCGCCAGGCCGAGCAGCGCGCCGACACCGGCGATCACCAGCGCGACCGGCACCCGGCCCGGCCGCAGGTCGGCCGCGCCGATCAGCAGCGCGCCGAGGTAGGTCGCGATGGCCGTGCCCTGCGCCGCCGACAGCGCCGCGGCCAGGTAGGTCAGCCACAGCCGGGGATCGGTGAACACGGCCAGCTCCCGGCGCAGGTCGGGCCGCTCCGCGCCGGTGCCCCGGCCTTCCGGCAGGAAGACGACGATGCCCACGGCCGCGAGCGCGGTCGCCCCGGCGACCGCCAGCATCGCCGTGCGCCAGCTGAACGCGTCGCCGACGACGGTGCTCAGCGGGACGCCCACGATGGTGGCCACGGCGAGGCCGCTGGACACCACGGCCAGGGCGCGGCCCTTGATCTCCGCGGGCACCACCCGCACCGCGGCGACCATGGCCGAGACCCAGAAGCCCGCGTAGGCGACCGCGCCGAGGACGCGGCCGGCCATCAGCGCGCCGTAGCCGGGTGCCGCCGCGCAGAAGAGATGGGCCAGCACGAAGGCCGACAGGAACGCCAGCAGCGCCCGGCGGTACGGCCAGCGCAGGGTCGCCGCGGTCAGCAGCGGGGCGCCCACGGCCATGCCCGCGGCGAAGCCGGAGGCCAGCAGCCCGGCCGCGGCCACCGAGACCCGCAGGTCCGCGGCGACGCCGGGCAGCAGGCCCGACAGCATCAGCTCGGAGGTGCCCTGCGCGAAGACCGCGAAGGCCAGCACGTATACGGGCAGGGGCACCCGTGGTCCCGTCATCTTCCCGTCCTCCCTGGCGCCGCCGGCCGCCCCGGCCGCCGCCCCGCGGTGGCCGGTCACCGGCCGGGGGGCGGGCCGTCGAGGAGGCGGCGCCGTCTCAGATCGTCGACGTACTTGTCGATCAGCGCGGTGGTCAGCCCGGGGACGTCATCGCCGGGGCCGGGCCGCGCGGACCGGACCGCCGCGCGGAAGCGCGCCGCGGACAGCACCGGGCCGGGACGGACCGGCTGCCGGTAGGCGTCCAGGACGGGCAGCACGGACAGCGCCCGCCGGTGCGCGGGCAGGGCGCGCAGGGCGCCCTCGAAGCGGGTGAGCCAGTCGGCGTACCCGTCGATGCGCCGGATCGGATGGCCGGTCGCGATCAGCCGGTCGACGACCTCGTCCAGGTCGATGCCGCCCGTGTGCGGGTCGATGACGTGGTAGGTGAGCCAGCCCTCGGCCGTCCGGGCTCCGAGTGCCGCGACCGCCGCCGCGGTGACGTCGACGGGAAGGCCCTCGACCCGGGCGGGACGTCCGGCGTCGTCCCCGGGGTGCCGCCAGGACTTCGGCGCGACGCCGGTGACGAGCAGGCTGAACAGCAGGCGGGTGAACGTGTCCGCGGTGTTCAGCTGCCCGGTGTAGCGGGTGTGCGCCCCGATCATGGCCGGGCGGAACACCGTTACGGGCAGCCCGCACTTCTCGTGCGCCTCGCGCAGCAGCACCTCACCGGCCCATTTGCTGGTGCCGTAGCCGCCGGCGTGGCCGCCGTCGGCCACCCGCACCGGGCTGACCAGGCGGATGTCGTCGTCCTCGTCCAGCGCCGCCGCGCCGGCCTGGTCGGTGGCCGCCACCGTCGACAGGTGGGCGACGGGCTTGCGCCGCGTGGTCAGCGCCAGGCGGATGATCTCCGCGGTGCCGGTGACGTTGGGGCCGAACAGCTGCGCGTAGGGCAGCAGGTGGTTGACGTGGGCGGCGGAGTGCACGATCAGGTCCACGGTCTCCGCGAGGCGCCGCCAGTCCGGTTCCGGCAGGCCGAGCCGCGGCCGGCCGACGTCGCCGGCCAGCACGGCGAGGTGGTGCCGGGCCAGGTCCCGGTACTCCGACAGCAGCTCCGGGTCGCCGCTGTCGAAGGCGGCGTCCAGCCGCCCGCGGGCGGCCTCGGCGTCACGGCCGCGGACGAGGCAGACCACCGTGCCGCCGGAGGCGCGCGCCCGCCGCAGCAGTTCCAGGCAGAGGAACCGGCCGAGGTAGCCGTTGCCGCCGGTGAGCAGGACCGTCCGGGCCGGGACGGCCGCGGGGGGCAGCGCGCGGGCGGCGGCGAGCGTGCCGGCGTCCAGGAACGCCTCCAGGATGAGGTCGGCCGCCCGGACCGCCGGGCCGGTCCCTTGTGTCCCCCGCGCCCCCCGGAACGACCCGGTGCCGTGCACCGAGGCCGCGGTGGGCCGCCGCGCGACGGCGGCGCGCTCCTGATCGATGTGCGCCGCCAGCCACCCGAGGTCGGTGGCCGGGCCCAGGATCGTGCTCACCGGCACCTCCACGCCGAAGATCCCGGTGAGCAGCGTGGCGAACTCGAGCGCGGCCAGGGAGTCCATGCCGAGGTCGGTGAACCGGGTGTCCGGGCGCGTCCGCTCCTCGCCGCCCCCGAGGACGGCGCGGGCCGCGCGGGCCACCGTCTCCGGTGTCGGGCGTCCGGCGCCGGAGACGTGCAGGGCGCGCAGCTCGGCGGCCTGCTGCGCGGCCATGTCGGCGTAGCGCCGTTCCAGCCGGTCGGCGTAGCGGCGGGTCAGCGCGGCCCGCAGCGGCTTGCCCACCTCCGACAGCAGGCCGTTCCGGGCCGAGAACGGCTCGGGCTCGATGACGAGGTCCCGGGGGATCTCGGCGGGGCCGAGCCGCGCCGCGCGCGCGATCTCCCGGAGTGACGCGCCGATCCCCGCCTTCACCTCGTCGGCGCCGCCGAGGTGCGCGGCCGCGTCGGAGGGGACGACCACGCCGAGCAGGAAGGGATGCCGGGCACCGCCGTACAGGAAGATCTGCCGGATCAGGGGGCTGCGGGCGAACTCGGCCTCCAGTGCCGCGACCGCGACGAACTCGCCTTGCGCGAGCTTGACCACGTTGTTGCGGCGGTCCACGGGGACCAGGCGGCCCGGCCCGGTCTCGGCGACGATGTCGCCCGTCCGGTAGAAGCCGTCGGCGTCGAACACGCCCGCGGTCAGGTCGGGCCGCCCGTAGTAGCCCTGGAACATCAGGGTGGTCTTCAGCAGCAGCTCACCACGCGGATGCGGACGGTCGGTCCGGAAGTAGCCCAGCTCCGGCACGTCGGCGATCCGGTAGTCGAGCACCGGCGGGGACTGCACGCGGTGGTCGAACAGGAGGCCGCCGCCCGCCTCGGTCGAGCCGTAGCCGTCGTGCACCTCCAGGTCCAGCAGCGCCTCGGTGAACGCCCGCAGCTCCGCCGACAGCGGCGCGGTCCCGCAGACGAGCATCAGCAGCCGGTCGCCGAGCACCCGGCCGCGCATCCCGGCGGTCACCTCCCGCTCGGCGCGGGCCCGGTCCTCGCCCGCCGCCATCCGCCGGGCCACCTCGCCGTGGAAACGCTGGAACACGAGCTCGCACAGCCGGGGGACGCACGGCATCTCGGTCGGACGGACCAGCGCGATGTCCTCGAACAGCGTCGACTTGTCCTCGCGCGCGGTGAAGTACACGGTGCCGCCGCGGGCCAGGGCGCTGTAGGTGGCGCCGCGCCCGGCGCCGTGGCCCATCGTCATGTAGGTGAAGCAGAGCGCGGGGATCTGCCGCCGCGATCCCCAGAACTGCCCGGCCAGCCGGTCGGAGTACACCGCCCCCTTGGGGGTGCCGGTGCTGCCCGAGGTGTAGAGCAGCAGCGCCGGCGGGTCCTCCCCCGCGGCCGGGACGTGCGCGGCCACCGCCGGTCCCGCGCGCCCGCGTGCGATCAGCGCGTCCAGCGTCTCGACCGGCACCGGGCTGCCCGCCTCGGCCAGCCTCCGGCGGGCGTCCTCCACCGCGTCCCGGTGGTCGTCGACGCCGGGGTGGTGCCCGAAGACCAGCAGCAAAGCGGGCGCGGGCCCGGCGAGCACGTGGCCGACGGCCCGCGCCAGCAGGGCCGGTGTCACCGCGAGCACCCGCGGCGCGGTCTCGGCCAGCGTCGCCGCCAGCTGCGCGTCCGGCATGTCCGACGGCAGCGGGACGCAGACCGCGCCGAGGTGGGGGCACACCAGGTCGAGCACCGTGTAGTCGATGCCGGTGAAGCCGGCGATGGCGATCCGGTCACCGGGACGCACCGGACGCGCCGTGCCGTGCCCCAGCGCCCCGGCGGCGGCGCCGACGCGCGCCGCCAGCTCGCGATAGGTGATCGTGTCGAACCGGGGCAGCAGCCGCGGCGCCCTCCGGCCGGTCACCGGGTCCACGGTGGCCTCGACCGCGCGCTGACCGAGCGCCGGCCGGTCGGCGTAGCCGCCCAGGACGGCGGCGATGATCTCCGTCTGGCGGAGCCCGGGCGTGCGGAGCCGGGCGGCGACCGCGGGGTCGGGGGCGGCCGCGCGCAGCTGCCCGTCGGTGGCGTACGCGGCGGCGACCCGCCGCTCCAGCCGCGATTCCCAGGTGCCGGGGCCGGACAACACCGCCGCTCCCGGATCGTTCGGCACCCTCATGTGGCTCCCTCGCTCGATCGTCCTGCGGCCCGTGCCGTGCGCGCACGCCCCTCGGCGCACGCCCCTCGGCGCACGCCCCTCAGCGCACGCCGCCGCCCTGGTCGTCGCCGTATCCGTGGTCCGGGTCCGCGGCGACGGTGTCCTCCAGCCGCGCGTTGAAGTAGCCGTCCACGAACCGGTGCATGTCCGGCTTGTCGCTCGCCCAGGTCCACGCGCCGTCCGCGGTCCGGTGCCGCCGCCAGCCCTCCCCGGCCGTCCAGCGGGTGTAGTCGGACGGCGCGGCCGCGATGTCCTCGTACGGGTCGAAGCCGTAGGCGAAGAAGTCGCGTCGCCGGGCGGCGTAGCGCCGGTTGCCCCAGGTGCCGTGCCACAGGTGGAACGCGTTGCCCTCGATGTGGCCGACGCGTCCCCGCACCGCGTCGGCGAACGGCCGGGCCCAGTCGAGCAGGTGCCCGGCCTGGGCGGCCGTGACCGGGCCGATCACCGGCATCATCATCAGCTCCCCCACGGCGGCGAGGGCGAACTCCATGGTGCCGCTGCCCATGACGTAGGCGTCGTACCAGCCGTGTTCCCGCAGCACGTCGCCGCGGCCGACCCAGGCGTAGCCCTCGGGCAGCCCGAACCCGGTGTCGGGGCATCTCCACGCGCGGATGGCCGCGCGGTCACCACCCGCCGCCACCCGCCCGAACCCCCGGCGCGGGACGGTCTCCAGGGCCGCCGGGTCGAACCGCACGTCGTCCGGTTCCAGCCAGTAGGCGCGGCTGAACGGCTGCACGAGGACGTGGTCGTCCAGCGCGCGCACCGCCCGTTCCGCCCAGTCCTCCGCGTCCAGGACGACGTCGCAGTCCAGCCAGGCGATGGCCGCGGTTTCCGCCGGGACCTCCCGCAGCGCGAGGTTCAGCAGCCGCTCCTTCTGCCACATCACGTCGCCGCGGAAGCGGACGACGATGTCGGCGTCGCCCTCGGACAACTCGAACTCGCCGTCCACGGAGCATTCCGCGGCCACGAGCGGCACACCGAGACGATCCCGGAACACCTCGAAGTTGCGTCGCTTGCGGGAGTACCGGCTCGGATTGAAGTAGCTGGTCACCGCCCACAACGGCGAGGCCGCCATCACGCCTCCCCGGACAGGTCTCGCCGCAGCCCCGCCAGGTCGACCCGCGTCGGGGCGCCGCCGCCGGGCCACAGGACCGTGACGGTGGCCCCGGCGCGGTCGACGCGGACCTCGGGCACGACCACGCCGTCGTCCGCGGCGACGCCGAGGAGGTGCGCGGAGACATGGACCGAGAGGTCCCCGTCCACGCGCCCGGACAGCACCGGCACCGCGCAGCGGGCCCCCATCGCGTTGCCCACCGGGAACTCCACGGCCTCCGCCGCGTCCCAGCCGTGCAGGCCCGTGCTGCTGGTGCCCAGGCCCTCGCCGGCGCTCACCCAGGCGCAGCGCCCACCGGACCCGGTCTCGGGGGGCGTGTCATGCGCCACGCAGTAGCCGCCCTCGCGTACGGCCCGCCCGGCGGCACCGCGCACCAGATGGCACCGCAGTTCGACATCGCCTCTGATCAGGGTCGCCGAGGTGACGTCGACACCGGCGAGCGGGACGCCGCCGACCTCCGGGACGTGCAGGGAGGCGGCGAGGCCGCCGGTGGTCAGCGAGCGCAACACCGGTCCGCGGCGGGTCGGCCGCCCGCCGTCGTCCAGCAGGCCGAAATGCCCGTCGATGGAGTCCGGGTGCGGGGCGGGCGCGGTGTGCGAGCTGTAGCCGAACTTGTCGTAGTGCGGATCGTCGCGCCGGGTGCCGGGCGGATGCCAGTACGCGGGACGGCAGCGGCCGTGGTTGACCAGCCGGACCACGCCGCGCCGGCGCGAGACGATCCAGTGCGGGCCTTCGAGCACCCGGTCGCCGTCCTCGGCGGGGTGGCCCTCCTCGGTGGCCGTCCAGACCGGATGCCCGGGCGGCAGCAGCAGCCCGAGGAACCCCAGGCCCGCGAGGTAGGGCGACGCCGGTCCGCTGTACTCCTGGACGGTCCCGGGCGAGGGCCCGCGCCATCCGGGCGGGAGTGGCCCGTCCTGGTCGACGCCGCCGTCACGGAAGTACCGCAGGACGCCGCCGGCGATCCCGCGGGTCTCACCCGGGCGGAGCGGGCCGCACCCCTCCAGCGCGGCCAGCCACAGCGGGGCGAGCACCGCCGTCCGGTAGGTCAGGGAACGGCCGTGGTGGACGGGCGCCCCGCCCGGCGCGATCATCGCGGCGACCGCCGCGGCGGTCGCGCCGAGCCGCTCCCGGTTCCTGGCGGCGGCCGCGCCGTGCGGGTCGCGCATCGCGTACCACGCCCACAGCAGCGGCTGGATGCCCCAGGCGGTGTAGTAGTCGGCGTTGCCGTCCCGGCCGTCGAAGTACCAGCCGTCACCGGCGTACCACTCCTCCACCTCGGCGACCCGTCCGGCGCCGCGCAGGCCACCGGTGTCCGCCCCGACCGAGTGCAGGAACGCCTCGATCACCGCGGGGAACAGGGACCAGTTGTTGTCCCAGGTGCTCAGGCCAGCGTGGTGGGCCAGCCAGCCGACGAGACGGTTCCGGGCGCCGTCGTCGAGCCGGTCGAACACCCAGGGCCGGGACAGGTGCAGCGCGAACGCGAGATTGGCCGCCTCGACGATCGGCTGGTTCAGCCCGGCGGGCGGGAACCGGCAGCCGACCCCGCGCGGCCAGCCCTCCACCCCGGCCACGTCCGATCCGGCCGCCAGGCCCTCCGCGTACCAGCCCGCGAGGTCCAGCGGATCCTGCCCGGAGGCACCCGCGATGCGGCAGGACGCGAGGAGGAACGTCCGCGCGAAGCCTTCGAGGCGGTCGCTCCACAGCCCGGACCAGCTCGGCCGTCCCGGCAGGGCGATCAGCGCGTGGCCGGGGCTGGCGAACTCCCGCGCGGTCAGCAGCCAGTCGTCCGCCACCGCCGTCCAATGCGCGCGGGTGTAGCCGGTGTACGGCGACAGTGTGAAATCCGGCTCGGGCCAGGGCACACCCGACCGCAGCGACTCAGCGCACATCGTTCAACGCCTTTCCCGACGGCCGGTGGCCCGGCCCGGTCGTGGCCGGAGCCCGCGCCGCTTTGGACGCTGCCGACGAACCTAACCGCCCGGTGGCGGAACCCCCTGGTCAGAAGGGCAGCATCAGAGGCAGCCCGGGCTGCACCCGCGGTCACGCCGCGGTGTCCATCGGTCCGGGTACGCGCATCCGGCAAGGCGTGGCCGGGCCGTGGCCCCGGCGAGCCCACCCAGCCGTGCCGGGGCCACGGGGTCTAGCGCCAGAGCCGCCGCGCGACGTCCAGATGCGGCTCGGGCCGATGCGCCGGGACGAACAGGCGGGTGACCCGGCCGTGGAGGATCCCGCGCCACCAGCGCGGGTCCTCCTCCTCGGCGTAGGCGGCGCCGATCACGTCACCGGACCCGGCGTCCACCACGATGATCATCGTGGTGTCGCCGATGACCTCGTAACGGTCCGCCGGGCCGGTCGGCGCCCCTCCCCCGCCCATCAGCCGACCTGGACCAGCAGCCGCCGCACCTCGGCCGCCAGCGCGCCCTCGGACGCGGACTCCACCAGCCGGACGCCGCACCGCGCCCACGGCCACGGGACGATCGCGAACCAGCTCCCGGTCGCCCTGCCGTACCAGTACTGGATCCCCTCGGGCACCCGGTCCACCGGCGGCGGCACGGGCGCCCGCGCGGGTTCCGCCGGACGCGCCACCACCGCCGCCACCTCCCGGTCGACCGGGTCCGGCGACCAGAGCATCACGACGGCCCTCCGGACGTCCCGGCGCTGCCCTGGCCGTGTTCCCGCAGCTTGCCGCGCAGCCCTTCGGCGGTGTCGGCGTCGAGATCGGTGACCGGCCGCACGCCCGGCGGCGAGCCGCCCCACCCGGACCGCCCCACCGGCCGTGTGGCCCACCACCGGCCGGTGTCGCTGGTGAAGATGATGCTCCAGTCGCCGAACTCCGCACGCAACGCGGCCTTCTCCGCGTCCACGCCCGCCGACGGCGGTACCGTGCCCATAAGCCGGACCTTCCTTCCGGTCAGGCCCCGGATCCCCCGGCGTTGGCGCGCCGGGCCGGGGCCGCTCTGCTCGTCCAGGCCCGCCGACGTCGTTCCTCGTCGATCCCGCGTCGGCGGGCCCCTCCGATTCCAGTGAATCCATGACGCAGCGCACACGAATAGTCGACGATGGGTGACGACGAGGAGTGGGCAACCGAGGGGACCGGACGGTGTCTCCTGCCCGCCCTCCCCCCGGAGGATGCGCGACATGAGTGAGGACTTCCGTCCCCCATGGGCCGTCACACTGGAAGCCGAGCGCACGGCGCGCGGCTGGGGAAAATGGGACATGGCACGGCAGCTCTACGCGGCCGTGGGCATTACCAATCCCACGACGGCCCAGGTCAAGAGCCTCGCCCGGCAGATCACCCGCTGGGAATCGGGCCGCCATTTCCCGGCGAACTGGGCCGACGCCTACGGCACCGCGTTCGGCATCGAACCGGACGTCCTCTTCCCGCCCCAGCCGATGACGAAAAAGTCGCAAGGCGTCCCGATAGGTAGAGTGGACCGGAGCCCTTCTGCCGACGGTGGGGACGACGCCGTGAAACGCCGTGCACTCTTCGAACTCGTCACCGCGCTCGGCGCGGGCGCAGCACTCCCGACCGAAGCCCTGTCCACAATTCTCTCCGGACTCGACGAGGCCCTCGCCGAACGCGCGGACGTCGACATCAGCCATTGGCAGGACTCCACCTGGGAGTACTCGCGCGTCATCTGGGTCGAGCCGACCGGAGCACTCGTCGCCGACCTGGCCACGGACATCCTCGCGCTCGGCCGGGCCCTGCGGAAGGAGACCCGCTGGCTGGCCCGGCAGGAACTGCTCCGCTCCAGCGCCGAGATCACCGCGTATATGGCCCAGGAATTGTCTGACATGGGCCACATCCGCGGCGCCCGGCGCTGCTTCCAGACCGCGATCCGCGTGGCGGACGAATCACAGGACCGCGGGCTCGCGACCTGGGTGCGGGCCTACCACGCAGCCCGTGCCGCGTGGGAAGGCCGGGATCCGGCGGCCGTAGGCCGTCTCCTCGATGACGCCCTTGAATCCGCAGGAAGCACGCCCAGCGTCGGCCTGGCGACGACGTTGCAGACCCGCGCCGAGGTCCTCGCCGATCAGGGCGATGCCGACGGAGCAGAAAAGGCCCTGGCCGAACTGCGGCGCGTCCACATTGCGCTGCCGGACCAAATCACCGTGGATCACATTTCCCCTCGCGGCTGGCCGGAGGACTACCTGCGATTCAGCGAGTCGTTCGTGTACTCGGTGCTCGGGGATTCCGTCCGGGCGAAGGCGTCGATCGACCACGCGCTGCGGCTGCTGCCGCCGGAGCGGAGCGGCACGCGGGTGAACCTCCGGCTCATGCACGCGCTGAGCCTCGTGCACGAGCGCGAGACGTCCGACGCGCTGGAATCGGCCGTCGAGAACATGCGGTCCCTGCCGAACAGCACCGCCCGCCGCCGCATCGGCAACGAGATCATCAAGGCGCTGCCGGACGAGAGGGCGCGTGCCCTGCCCGCCGCCCGGGAATTGCGCACCCTGGTCGCCGGGGTCTGATCGCCTGTCGCGGCCGGACGTCCGGTACAGGAGCCTGTACCGGAAACCGGCCGGTGGCTGGGTCGTCCGCGGCATTCGGGCCCTTCTAGCGTCGTGTCATCCGATCATCACCCGATGATCTCGCAGTGCGCCGGGCGGGCGGGTGCTCCCATTCCGCCGCCCCCCGCCGGGGCGCGCTGCCGACACCGGAAGGGAACGCATCCGTGCGCAAACTCCGCCTGACGCTGGCCGCGTCCGCTGCCGCGCTGCCGTGCCTCGGCCTGGCCGCGCCGACCGCCCTGGCGGCATCGGCCGAGCCCGGGCCGCCCGGGCCCGACGCCCCCGCCTCCACGATGATCATCGGTGGCGAGGACGCGACCGAGCCGTACCCGTTCATGGTGTCCTTCCAGAACGACGTGGAGGGGCACTTCTGCGGAGGCAGCCTGCTCACCGGCGAGTGGGTCGTCACCGCCCTGCACTGCGTGGACGGCGACGTGACGCCCGAGAGCCTCCGGATCCGCGTGGGGAGCGTCCGGAAGTCGGAGGGCGGCAGCCTGCGCGGCGCGCGGCAGATCGTCCTGCACCCCGAGGGCCGGGAGGACCACTTCGACGTCGCGCTGGTCCGGCTCGACCGGCCGGTCACCGAGGCGCCGATCACCCTGGACACCCGGCAGCCCGTCGGCACCCCGACCCGGCTGCTGGGGTGGGGGTGCACGGTCACCAAGCCCGTCTTCGAATGCGGCGACGACGACAAGCCCGAGGTGCTGAAGCAGCTCGACTCGGCGATCCGCGAGCCCGGCACCTGCGTGAGCGAGACCGCCCCCATCGAGGCGGACTCCGAGGTGTGCACCGGCAACCCGGAGACGAAGACGGGCGCGTGCTTCGGCGACTCCGGCGGGCCGCTGCTGCGCAAGACCGCCGGTGGCTGGCGGCTCATCGGCGCGTTCAGCCGGACCGAGGTGCTGCCGAAGGACCCCGACGCGCCCGGCCCCCAGTTCCCCGACTGCCGCAGGGGCCCGAGCATCTACACCGACGTGACCGTGCACCGCGAGTGGATCAACAGCGTGATCTCGGCCGCGGCCTGAGGGACCCGCGTTCCGCCCCGGCGCGGCCACGGCCGTCCCGGGGCGGAGCGCGTCCTGGGATCGGCGGATCAGGGGACGGCAGGCCGGTCGGCGGGCCGGGGGCCCGGTCAGGTGGCCGAGATGGTGCCCGCGGCGAGCAGGCCGAGCAGGACGCCGCCGAGCGCGACGCGGTAGTACACGAACACCATCATCGAGTGGCGGGTGAGGAACTTCAGCAGCCAGGCGATGCACGCGTACCCGACGACGAACGACACGAGCGTGGCGACCACCGTCGGGACCAGCTGGAGCGACCCGTCGAACGCCTTGCGCATCTCGAACGCCCCCGACAGCACGACCGCCGGGATCGACAGCAGGAAGGAGTACCGCGCGGCGGCCTCCCGCGTGTAGCCGAGGAACAGCGCGCCGGTCATCGTGGACCCCGACCGGGACGAGCCGGGGATCAGCGACAGGCACTGGAACGCGCCGATCAGCAGGCCGTCGCGCATGTTGAGGTCGGCGACCTCGCGTTTCCTGATGCCCGCCCACTCGGCGACCATCAGCAGCAGGCCCATCACGATCAGCGACGTCGAGTTGATCCACAGGTTGCGGGCGGGCTCCTCGATGAAGTCCTTGAACGCCAGCCCGCACACCGAGATCGGGATGGTGCCGAGGCCGATGTACCAGCCCATCCGCGCATCCTGGTGGGGCCGCAGGTCGGGCGTCCACAGGCTCTTGGTCCAGGTGGTGAGGATGCGGACGAGGTCGCGCCAGAAGTAGATGATGACGGCGGCCATCGTGCCGAGCTGGATGACGGCGGTGAAGGGCGCTCCCGGGTCGTCCCAGCGCAGCAGCTTGGGCACGAACAGCAGGTGGCCCGAGCTGGAGATCGGCAGGAACTCGGTGAGTCCCTGGACGATTCCGAGCACGGTCGCTTCAACGACGTTCACAGGCGGCGCGTCCCCTCCCAGAGTGCGAGATGGGCCACGGTGCCCGATCCCCTAGGAAGGGTAGCGGCCGGAGGGCCGCGGCAGGGGCAGGACGTCACGTCCGGCCCCGTCAACACGCCTCTCACCTGCACAAATGCCACACCCGGCCATGACCGGTCCCCTTCCCGGACATCTTCCGCCCGCCTTCCTGCCACCTTCCCGGCGCCCGAAGCGGGACGGCCACCTGGAGTGACGGCCGGGAAGGGCGTCCGCGGCGACCGCTACATTGGCCGCCTATGAAGGAGCGTCACCTCGGGAGGAGCGGGCTTCTGGTGTCCCGGCTGGGCCTCGGCACCATGACCTGGGGACAGGACACCGCGCCGGACGAGGCGGCGGCGCAGCTCGTCGCGTTCGTCGAGGCGGGGGGCACGCTGGTGGACACCGCCGACGTCTACAACGACGGCGACAGCGAGCGGATCCTCGGGCACCTGCTGCGCGAGCTCGTGGACCGTGACGGCCTCGTCGTCGCCACCAAGGCCGCGATCCGGCCGAACGGCCGCTACGACGGGTCCCGCCGGCATCTGCTCCGCGCGCTGGACGCCTCCCTGGACCGCATGGACCTCGACCACGTCGACCTGTGGCAGCTGCACGTGTACGACCCGGCGACGCCGCTGGAGGAGACGCTGTCGGCGCTGGACGAGGCGGTCGCGTCCGGGCGGACCCGCTACGTCGGCGTGTCGAACTACGCGGGCTGGCAGGTGTCCAAGGCCGCCGCCTGGCAGCGGGCGTGGCCGGGCCGCGCGCCCGTGGTGTCGGCGCAGCTGGAGTACTCGCTGCTGCGCCGCGACATCGAGCGGGAGGTCGTCCCGGCCGTGCTGGACGCGGGCGCGGGGCTGCTGCCGTGGTCGCCGCTCGGGCGGGGCGTCCTCACCGGCAAGTACCGCACCGGCATCCCCGCCGGGTCGCGGGCCGCGGCCCCGCACTTCTCCGACTTCGTCCAGCCGTACCTGGACGAGGAGTGCGCCCGGATCGTGGAGTCTGTGGTGACCGCCGCCGAGGGCCTCGGCGCGTCCCCGCTCGGCGTGGCGCTGGCCTGGGTCCGCGACCGGCCCGGGGTCGCCGCGCCGATCGTCGGCGCCCGGACGGCCGCGCAGCTCGGCGCCATCCTGGAGGCCGCCGACCTCAACCTCCCCGGTGAGATCCGCGACGCGCTCGACGACGTGTCCGACATGTCACCGGCGCATCCGTGACCATCCCGGCCGTCCATGGCACGCTCAGGACGGTCCGCCAACCGCGACCAGCCGCGACGGGAAGCCCGTGACCGACTCCCACACCGACCCCGACCCCACCGAGCCGCACGCAGGGCCACAGAACGGACCGCAAGCGGGTGGCGCCCCCACCCGGGCCGAGCGCGCCGCACGCGCCGCCGAGGCCATGCGCGCCGCCGAGGCCGCGGGCGCACGGGCCGCCGCCGAGGCCGCGGGCCCCGCCCGCGCCGCGCGTGAGCCCGGCCCCGCGCCGCGTCCCGCCGCGGAGGTCCCGGCGGCCGGTGAGGGCCTCGCCGCCCTCACCGCCCTGTTCGGCGAGACGGGCGTCCCGGCGCCGCTCGCGTCCCGCGCCGCGGCCCGGCTGGGCCCGGGGGCCGCCGCCGTCCTGCGCGGCGACCCGTGGCGGCTGCTGGCCGTCCCCGGCGTCCTGCCCCGGCAGGCCGACCACTTCGCCCGGCGGCTGCTCGGGCAGGACGCGCGCCCGGACGACCCCCGGCGGGGCCGCGCGCTGGTCGCGCACCTGCTGACCGAGGCGGCCCGCGAGGGGCACACGGTGACGCCCGCCGCCGACGTCGTCACCGCGCTGGAGCGCCTCCAGGTCCCCGACCCGCGCGCGGCGGTCGAGGCCGCGCTGGACGAGGCGGACGTGCTGGCGCTCACCGAGGAGCCCGCGTTCGACGCCGGGGAGGACCCGGACGAGGACGCCGCCCTCCCCGAGCCCGAGGAGATCCTCGGCCTGGCCCGGTGGGCGCTGGCGGAGGAGGCCGCCGCCGAGGGCTTCCAGCGGCTGACGCTCACCGCCGTGCCGCTGCTGGAGGACGACGACGTCCGGGAGCTGCGCTCCGGGCTGCCCGAGGACCGCTCCCTCGCCCTCACCGCCGCGCTCCGCACCGGCGTCAGCGTCGTGCGCGGGGCGCCCGGCGACATCGAGCGGACCGCGCTCGCCATCGCGTCGGCCGCCGCGGGACGGGGCGTCCGCGCGGCCGTCGCCGTCCCCACCGACCGCGCCGCCGCCGACCTCGCCGCGGACGGCGGCGCCGGCGACGGGCCGCGGGTCACGAGCCTGCACCGGCTGCTGGAGCCGCGCGACGACCCGTCCGCCGCGCCGGGCGCCGTCGTGTTCGGGCGCGGCGAGCAGCGGCCCTTCGAGCTGGACCTGGTCCTGGTCACCGACGCCGACGGGCTGGACGTCGAGCTGTGCGCGGTGCTCGCCGAGGCGTGCGCCGACGGCACGCACCTGGTCCTGTGCGCGCACACGGGCGCGCCACCGCCCGCCGGGCCCGGCAGCCCGCTGAAGGACCTGGAGGCGTCCGAGACCGTCCCCGTCGTCGCGCTGGACGCCGCGCCGCCGGACGGCCCCCTCGGCGCGCTCACCGCGGCGGTCCGCGGCGGCGAGCTGACCCCGGTGGAGGCGCCCGGCCGCGAGGTCGTGATCGTCCCCGCCGCCGACGCCGGGGAGGCGGTCCACCGGACCGTCCAGCTGCTGACCGACTCGATCCCGCGCGCCCTCGGCATCCCGCCGGAGGGCGTCCAGATCGTCGCCTCGTCCCCCGGCGGTGAGGCCGGCGCCACCGCCCTCAACGCGGCGCTCAAGGCCCGGCTGAACCCCGGGCCGGGCAAGTTCGCCGGGATGGACCCCGGCGACCGCGTCGTGGTCGCCGCGCCCCTCCCCCACGCCGCCGTGGGCGAGACCGGCGTGGTCCTCGGCGGCGGCGCGCACGGGCTGGACGTCGAGTTCGCCGGGGGCATGGCCACCCTCGCCCCGGCCGACGCGTCCCGCCTGCGGCACGGCTGGGCCGTGACGGTCGGCCTCGGGCGGGGGACGCCGCGTCCGGCCGTGATCGCGGTCATGTCCCCCGAGGGCCTGTCGCGGCCGGCCGTGGCGGCGGCCTTCGGGCTCGCCCGGCGGCACCTGTCGATCGTCCAGGCCGCGGGCCCGGCGCTGGCGCGCGCCGTCCGGGACACGGCCGCCCCCGAACGGCGCACCCGCCTGGCAAGACTCGTGATGCAGTAGGACTCCCCCGCGGACGCGCCTCATCCGCCCCTAAGCGGCCTCGCGGCGGGTGACCGGGGGTTACGCGTAGGCTCCGCCGATGGCGTGGATGCCGCCGTCGACGTGGATGATCTCGCCGGTGGTCGCGGGGAACCAGTCCGACAGCAGCGCCGCGCAGGCGCGGGCGGTGGGCTCGCTGTCGGTGATGTCCCAGCCGAGCGGGGCGGCCTTGGGCCACATGTCGGTCATGCCCTCGAAGCCGGGGATGCTCTTGGCGGCCATCGTGGCGAGCGGCCCGGCGGCGACCAGGTTGCAGCGGATGCCCTGCGGGCCGAGGTACTTGGCGAGGTAGCGCGAGCAGGACTCCAGCCCCGCCTTGGCCACGCCCATCCAGTCGTACACCGGCCACGCCTTGCTGGCGTCGAAGTCCAGGCCGACGACCGAGCCGCCGCCCTTCATCAGCGGCAGGCACGCCATCGTCAGCGACTTCAGCGAGTAGGTGGAGGCGTGCACGGCCGTCGCCACGTCCTCCCACGGGGTGTCGAGGAAGTTGCCGCCGAGCGCGGTCTGCGGCGCGAAGGCGATGGCGTGGGCGACGCCGTCGAGACGGTCGAAGCCGTGGCCGCGCAGGGCGTCGGCGAGGCCGCCGAGCTGCTCGGGGCTGGTCACGTCCAGCTCCAGGACCGGCGGCGGGTCGTCCGGGCCGGACGGCAGCCGTTTGGCGGTGCGCTGGGTGAGGGTCGGCCGCGGGTAGGCGGTCAGCGCCACCCGCGCGCCCTCCTGCTGCGCCACCCGGGCGATGTGGAAGCCGATCGACTTGTCGGTCAGGACGCCGGTGACCAGGATCTGCTTGCCGTCGAGAATTCCCATGACCTCAGTGCCCCATCCCCAGGCCGCCGTCCACCGGGATCACGGCCCCGGTGATGTAGGCGGCGTCCTCGCTGGCCACGAACCGGACGGCCTTGGCGACCTCCTCGGGCCGCGCGATGCGGCCCAGCGGGATCGACGCCGTGATCGACTTCTGCTGCTCCTCGGTCAGCACCGCGGTCATGTCGGTGTCGACGAACCCGGGCGCGACCACGTTCACCGTGATGCCGCGGGAGCCGATCTCGCGGGCCAGCGACCGCGCGAACCCGACCATGCCGGCCTTGGACGCGGCGTAGTTCGCCTGCCCCGGCGAGCCGAGCAGCCCCACCACCGACGACACCAGCACGATCCGGCCGGAGCGCTTGCGCATCATGCCCTTCACGCCGCGCTTGGCGACCCGGAACGCGCCCGTCAGGTTCGTGTCCAGGACGGAGGTGAACGACTCCTCGCTCATGATCGCCAGGAGGGTGTCCTTGGTGATCCCGGCGTTGGCCACCAGCACCTCGACGGGGCCCTGCTCCGCCTCGACCTTGCCGAACGCCGCGTCCACGTCCTCGGAGCTCGTCACGTCGCACCGCACGCCGAACAGCCCCTCGGGGGGCTCCCCGGACCGGTAGGTGACGGCGACGGCGTCGCCCCCCGCGGCGAGCTCGCGGGCGATGGCCAGGCCGATGCCCCGGTTACCGCCGGTCACGAGGACAGAGCGACTCATCACGACCCTCTCGTTGCTGGTGCGACGCCTTCCCGCGGCGACTGCAAGGGACACTAGCGGCCCGCCGCCGCGAAGAGGATGTGCCCATCCGACAAGATCCGCTCACCTGGGTTTGTCCGGGCGGGCCCGCAGGTGCGGGGGGTAGGTTGCTGAAGGTGCATGACATCGATCCCGCCTTCACCGCGCTCCCCCTGCGCGCGCTGGCCGACGCGGCGCTCAGCCGGGCCCGGGAACTGGGCGCGCAGCACGCCGACTTCCGCCTGGAGCGCATCCGCAGCCAGACCCTCCGCCTCGCCGACGCGGCCCTGGAGACCGCCCTGGACGCCGACGACCTCGGCCTGTCGGTCCGCGTCGTCAAGGACGGCACCTGGGGCTTCGCCGCCGGCATCGACCTGACGCCCGAGGGCGCCGCCCGCGTCGCCGGCCAGGCCGTCGAGGTCGCCGCCGTCGCCGGGGCCGTCAACCGCGAGCCCATCGAGCTGGCGCCCGAGCCCGTCCACGGCGAGCGGACATGGGTCTCGGCGTACGAGACCGACCCGTTCGAGGTGCCGGCCGGCGACAAGGTCGCGCTGCTGGCGGACTGGAGCCGCCGGCTGCTGGACGACGACCGCGTCGACCACGTGGACGCCACCCTCCTGCAGGTCAAGGAGAACAAGTTCTTCGCCGACCTCGCCGGGACCGTCACCACCCAGCAGCGCGTCCGGCTGCATCCCGTCGTGAACGCCGTGGGCATCGCCGACGGCGGGTTCGACACCATGCGCACCCTCGCCCCGCCCGCCGGGTACGGGTGGGAGTGGCTGACCGGGACGCACTGGGACTGGGACGGCGAGCTGGCCCGCATCCCCGAGCTGCTCGCCGAGAAGCTCGCGGCGCCCTCGGTCGAGGGCGGGCTGTACGACGTCGTCATCGACCCGTCCAACCTGTGGCTGACCATCCACGAGTCCGTCGGCCACGCCACCGAGCTGGACCGCGCGCTCGGCTACGAGGCCGCCTACGCCGGCACCTCTTTCGCCACCCCCGACAAGCTCGGCAGCCTGCGGTACGGGTCGGAGGTCATGAACGTCACCGGCGACCGCACCGCCGAGCACGGCCTGGCCACCATCGGCTGGGACGACGAGGGCGTGCGGACCCGGTCGTTCGACATCGTCACCGGCGGGCTGTTCACCGGCTACCAGACCGACCGGCGCATCGCCGCCCTCACCGGCGCCGAGGGCTCCAACGGGTGCGCGTTCGCCGACGCGGCGTCCAGCATGCCGATCCAGCGGATGGCGAACGTGTCGCTGCGGCCCGCCGAGGACGGCCCGTCCACCGACGAGCTGATCTCCGGCGTGGAGCGCGGGATCTACATCCTCGGCGACAAGAGCTGGTCGATCGACATGCAGCGCCACAACTTCCAGTTCACCGGGCAGCGTTTCTACCGGATCGAGAACGGGCGCCTGGCCGGGCAGCTCCGCGACGTCGCCTACCAGGCCAGCACCACCGACTTCTGGAACTCCATGGAGGCCGTCGGCGGCCCGCAGACCTACGTGCTGGGCGGCGCGTTCAACTGCGGCAAGGGCCAGCCGGGGCAGATCGCGCCGGTCAGCCACGGCTGCCCGTCGGCGCTGTTCCGCGGCGTCAACATCCTCAACGCGCTGAAGGAGGCCGGCCAGTGAGCACGATCAGGCCGCAGGAGGCCGTCGAGCGGGCCCTGGCCCTGTCGCGCGCCGACGGCTGCGTCGTCATCGCCGACGAGACCGGGACCGCGAACCTGCGCTGGGCGGGCAACACCCTGACCACCAACGGCGTCAGCCGCACCAGCCGCCTCACCGTCATCGCGCTGCGCGAGACCGCGGGCGGCGTCGCCGCCGGCGTGGTGTCGCGCGCCGCGGTCGGCGCCGGCGGCATCGAGGACCTCGTCCGCGCCGCCGAGGCCGACGCCGCCACCGGAGAGCCCGCCGAGGACGCCGCCCCGCTGGTCTCCGAGGGCCCGGCGGGCGGCTGGGACGACGACCCCGCCGAGACCGGCATCGGCGTCTACGAGGGCCTCGCGCCCGCGCTCGGCGAGGCGTTCGCCGAGGCGGAGGCCGGCGGGCGGCGGCTGTACGGGTTCGCCAACCACACGGTGACCTCCACGTTCCTCGGCAACTCCGCCGGGCTGCGGCTGCGGCACGACCAGCCGACCGGGCTGCTGGAGCTCAACGCCAAGGGCGCGGGCGGGTCCGCCTGGTCGGGGGTGTCCACCCGCGACTTCTCCGACGTGGACGTCCCCGCCCTCACCGGTGAGCTGACGCGGCGGCTCGGCTGGGGCGCGCGGCGCGTCGACCTGCCCGCGGGACGGTACGAGACGATCCTGCCGCCCACCGCCGTCGCCGACCTGATGATCTATCTGTACTGGTCGGCGGGCGCCCGCGACGCCCAGGACGGCCGGACGGTCTTCAGCGCCCCCGGCGGCGGCACCCGCGTCGGGCAGGAGCTGGCGAACCTGCCCGTCACGCTGTCCAGCGACCCGGCCGCCCCGGGCCTGGAGTGCGCCCCGTTCATGATCGCGCGGGCCTCCAGCCGCGAGTCGTCGGTGTTCGACAACGGCCTCGGCCTCGGCGCCACCGACTGGATCCGCGACGGCGCGCTGGCCTCGCTCATCCAGACCCGCCACTCCGCGCGGCGGACCGGCCTGGCGCCGACCCCGCCCGTCGACAACCTGATCATGACGGGGCCGGACGGCGGCGCGTCGCTGGAGGACATGGTGGCCCGCACGGAGCGCGGCCTGCTGCTCACGTGCCTGTGGTACATCCGGGAGGTGGACCCCCAGAGCCTGCTGCTGACGGGCCTCACCCGCGACGGGGTGTTCCTGGTCGAGGACGGCGAGGTCGCCGGGGCCGTGAACAACTTCCGGTTCAACGAGAGCCCGGTGGACCTGCTGTCGCGGCTGGCCGAGGTCGGCGGCACCGGCCGGACCCTGCCCCGCGAGTGGTCGGACTACTTCACCCGCGCGGCGATGCCCCCGCTCCGGGTGGCCGACTTCAACATGTCGACGGTCTCCGAGGCGTCCTGAGGGCGCCTCCCGGGGCCGTACGGCCCCGGGACCGCCTTGGGGGCCGCCGCCGCGGCGGCCCCGGGCGGAGAGCGCGGCTCAGCCGCCCCCGGGCGGAGGCGGCCGAGCGGCGTCCCTCCGGGCGGAGGGGCGCGGCTCAGCCGTCCTCCAAGTGGAGGGCGCCGTCAGCGGTCCTCCAGGTGGAAAGCGACGCTCAGCCGTCCTCCAGGCGGAACCCGAGTTTCAGGCCCACCTGGTAGTGGGCGACCTCGCCGTCCTCGATCTGCCCGCGGACCTCCGTCACCTCGAACCAGTCCAGGTGCCGGAGCGTCTGCGCGGCGCGCCTGATGCCGTTGCGGACGGCGGCGTCGACCGACTCGGGTGAAGTCCCCACGATCTCGGTCACCCGGTACGTGCGTTCGGTCATCCCGTTCCTCCCGAAGTCATGGCGACCTGCTGTCGCCTGCCGGACTCCATGGGCTTACCGTGGAAACGTGAAGGTCAATCACCGCCGCAGGTCCGAGACCGAGATCTACACGGTCACCGACGCGCCGCGGCCGATGTCGGAGGACATCGGGTACCGGCAGCGGCGCTACCTGGTGTCCATGGGCATCAGGACGGTCTGCTTCGTCGGCGCGGTGCTGGCCGCCATGGCGGGCGCCCCGCTGTGGCTCGTCGGCCTCCTGGTGGCCGGTGCCCTGTTCCTTCCGTACATCAGTGTGATCTTCGCGAACGGGGGCCGTGAGCCGACTCCCCGGGCGCGATTCGAAGAACCCGCCGGTCACCACGGAAGGACCGCACAGAACCCAGTTTCCGGACAGCGACCGGAAATCGGGTCGTGACATTCTCTTGACTAACCGCGGGGGGTTTCGGTGTACGATTTGTACCGGCGCTCTGGTCCCCCGTCGGAGCGCCCGTGCCGGTGTTCCGGGCCCCCGTCGGAACACCGATGATGCGGCGCCGGGTGGATTGCCCCCGTATCCACCCGGCGCCGCTTTTCATGTCCGGGGGTTTTCCCTTGACCGGCCCGCAGGCCCTCCTTGACCCCGGTCCGGACACCACGCACATCGTCTGAGAATTGCATAGACCCAACCCTGGCCTGGTCCGGCCACGAGCCGAAACCCGTCGCCGCCGAACCATTCCCGCGGCGCCCCTCGGGCCCGGACGGAGGCGTGTCAAGAAGAGCGCGTCCCCGCCGTGCCCGGGAGGCGGCCGGGGCCCGTCCGGCGCGATCACGGCTCCGGCCTGCGCGTCCCTATGACTAGAATGCGGTTCGAGTTACGTCCGAGTACCGCCAGTCCGCGTCCGGAAGGGACCCCCAGCGTGCGCCGCACCCTGTTCAACGAGGACCACGAGGCGTTCCGGGACATGATCCGGGCCTTCATCGCCGCCGAGGTCGTCCCCGTCTTCGGCGAGTGGGAGGAGGCCGGCCACCCGCCGCGCGCCTTCTACAACCGGCTCGGCGAGCTCGGCGTCCTCGGCGTGCAGGTGCCCGAGGAGTACGGCGGCGCGGGCGAGACCAGCTTCAAGTACCAGGCGGTGGTGTCGGAGGAGTGCGCCCGCGCGGGCGTGGGCTTCGGCTCTTACGGCGTGCACGTCAACCTGGTGCTGCCCTACCTGCTCAAGTACGGGTCGCCGGAGCAGAAGGGGCGCTGGCTGCCGCCGTTCGCGAGCGGCGACATGATGACGGCCATCGCGATGACCGAGCCCGGGACCGGCTCGGACCTGGCCGGGATACGCACCACCGCGCGGCGGGACGGCGACCACTACGTCCTCAACGGCGCCAAGACGTTCATCACCGGCGGCGTCCTCGCCGACCGGGTCCTGGTGGTGGCCCGCACCTCCCCGGCCTCGCCGGAGGACCGCCGGGCGGGCCTGTCGATCCTCGCGGTCGACACCGCCGGCGAGGGCTACGCGGTCGGGCGCAAGCTGGAGAAGATCGGGTTGCGCAGCTCCGACACCGCCGAGCTGTCGTTCACCGACGTCCGGGTCCCCGCCGCGGACCTGCTCGGCGAGGAGGGCCGCGGGTTCGAGTACCTCACCCACAACCTCGCCGAGGAGCGGCTCGGGATCGCCACCGCCTCCTACGCCTCCGCCGCCGCGGCGGTCGAGTTCGCCCGCGAGTACGTCCGGGGCAGGACGGTCTTCGGCAAGAGCGTCTCCTCCTTCCAGAACACCAAGTTCGTCCTGGCCGAGTGCGCCACCGAGGTCGAGGCGGCCCGGTCGCTGGTGGACCGCGCGATCGAGGCGCTGGACGCCGGGGAGCTCACCCCCGCCGACGCCGCCGTCGCCAAGCTGTTCTGCACCGAGGTCCAGGCGCGCGTGGTCGACAAGTGCCTCCAGCTGCACGGCGGCTACGGCTACATCCTGGAGTACCCGATCGCGCGCCTGTACGCCGACGCCCGCGTCGCGCGGATCTACGGCGGCACCAGCGAGGTCCTCAAGACCATCATCGCCAAGGACATCAAGGTCTGAGCCGGGGCCCGCGGCGCGGCGGGCCAGGCGCCCCGGCGCGGCGGCGGGTCAGGCGTGGCGGGTCAGGCGTCCCGGTGGCGGCGGGCGGCGGCGAGCTGCCGGGACAGCACCGCCGGCGCGTCCACGAGCGACGGCCCGTACCAGGTCAGGTACCGGCCGTCGACGAGCGCCGCGTCCAGGCCGGGGAACGCCTCCGGGCCGTCGGCGGCGGTGAACCGGTAGGGCTCGTCGGGCAGGACGGCCAGGTCGGCGCCCGCGGCGTTCAGCTCGTCCAGGGGGATCTTCGGGTAGCGCTCCGGGTGGCCCGCGTAGACGTTCGCGACGCCCAGCCGGGCCAGGACGTCACCGGTGAAGGTGCCGCGCCCGACGACCATCCACGGGCGCCGCCAGACCGGGACGACGGCCGCGCGCGGCCCGTCCGCCCAGACGGGCGCGGCGCCCGCCCAGGCGCGGTCCGCCTCGTCGAGCCAGGCGGGTTCCGGGACGCGGCACGCCTCGGCCAGCATGCGGCGCAGGGACCGCAGGGCCTCGCCGACGCCGCGGATCTCGGTCATCCAGACCGGGACGCCCGCCGCCCGCAGCGCCTCGACGTCGGCGGGGCGGTTCTCCTCGGTGTTGCCGACGACGACGTCGGGCCGCAGCTCGGCGATCCGCTCCAGGTCGGGGTTCTTGGTGCCCCGGACGCGCGGCACGTCCAGGCCCTCCGGGTGGGTGCACCAGTCGGTGGCCCCGGCGAGCAGGCCGGGCGCGGCGTCCGCGACGGTCTCGGTCAGGGACGGGACGAGCGAGACGACCCGGCGGACCCGCTCCGGGACGCGGACCGGCGTGCCGGTGTCGTCCCGGGCCGGGCCGCCGCCGCCCGTGGCGGGTCCCGCCGCGTGGTCCGTCATACGTTGCGGCGGTACTGGCCGCCGACCTCGAAGAACGCGTCGGTGATCTGCTGGAGGGTGCACACCCGCGCCGCGTCCATCAGCACCGCGAACACGTTGCCGCCCGAGCGCGCCGCCTCCTTGAGCGCGGCCAGCGCCGGCTCGGCGCCGTCGCGGTGCGCCTCCCGGTAGCCGCGGACCCGGTCGAGCTGGGAGCGCTTCTCGTCCTCGGTGCCGCGCGCCAGCTCGATCGTGTCGGGCGTCCCGTCGCCGGCGCCGGGGCTCCGGAAGGTGTTCACCCCGATGATCGGCAGGGAGCCGTCGTGCTTGCGCTGCTCGTACAGCATCGACTCGTCCTGGATGCGGCCGCGCTGGTAGCCGGTCTCCATCGCGCCGAGCACGCCGCCGCGCTCGCTGATGCGGTCGAACTCCGCCAGGACCGCCTCCTCCACGAGGTCGGTCAGCTCGTCGATGACGAACGACCCCTGGAGCGGGTTCTCGTTCACCGCCAGCCCCCACTCGCGGTTGATGATCAGCTGGATCGCGAGGGCCCGCCGGACGGACTCGGCGGTGGGCGTGGTGACGGCCTCGTCGTAGGCGTTGGTGTGCAGGCTGTTGCAGTTGTCGTAGATGGCGACGAGCGCCTGGAGCGTCGTGCGGATGTCGTTGAAGTGCATCTCCTGCGCGTGCAGGGACCGCCCGGACGTCTGCACGTGGTACTTCAGCTTCTGGCTGCGCTCGTTGGCGCCGTACCGGTCGCGCATGGCGACGGCCCAGATGCGGCGGGCGACGCGCCCGAGGACGTTGTACTCGGGGTCCATGCCGTTGGAGAAGAAGAACGACAGGTTGGGCGCGAAGTCGTCCACGTCCATGCCGCGCGCCAGGTAGGACTCGACGTAGGTGAACCCGTTCGCGAGCGTGAACGCGAGCTGGCTGATGGGGTTCGCCCCGGCCTCGGCGATGTGGTAGCCGGAGATCGACACCGAGTAGAAGTTGCGGACGGCGTTGGCGATGAACCACTCCTGGATGTCGCCCATCATCCGCAGCGAGAACTCGGTGGAGAAGATGCAGGTGTTCTGCCCCTGGTCCTCCTTCAGGATGTCGGCCTGGACGGTGCCGCGCACGGTCGACAGCACGCGCGCGCGGACCTGCCCCGCCTCCTCCTCCGACGGCTCACGCCCGTGCTCCTCCCGGAACGCGTCCATCCCCTGGTCGATGGCGGTGTTGAGGAAGAACGCCAGGATCGTCGGGGCGGGCCCGTTGATGGTCATCGACACCGACGTCGTGGGCGAGGACAGGTCGAACCCGTCGTACAGCGCCTTCATGTCGTCCAGCGTCGCGATGGACACCCCGGACGTGCCGACCTTGCCGTACACGTCGGGGCGCTCGTCGGGGTCGCGGCCGTAGAGGGTGACCGAGTCGAACGCGGTGGACAGCCGGGTCGCGGGCTGGCCCTCCGACAGCAGCTTGAAGCGGCGGTTGGTGCGGAACGGGTCGCCCTCCCCCGCGAACATCCGCGCCGGGTCCTCGTTGTCGCGCTTGAACGGGAACACGCCCGCGGTGAACGGGAACCGGCCGGGGAGGTTCTCCGACCGCAGGAACCGCAGCAGCTCGCCGTGATCGGTGTAGCGGGGCAGCGCGACGCGCGGGATCCTGCTCCCCGACAGGGACTCGCGGGTCAGCGGCGTGCGCAGCTCCCGGTCGCGGACGCGGACGACCTGCTCGTCGCCCGAGTAGGACTCCACGACCGCGGGCCAGCCCTCGACCAGCCCGGCGTCGCGGGGGTCGACGTCGCGGCGGGCCTTCTCCAGCAGCGCCTCGACCTCGGCGGCGTCGGTCAGCTCGGCGCGGACCTCCTCCAGCCGCTGGACGCGGCGGACCGCCTCCACCTGCCGCGCGGTCCCGGCGTGGTACGCGCGCACCGTGTCGGCGATGTCCGACAGGTACCGGACGCGGGCGGGCGGGATGACGGTGGCGGCGCCGGTGGAGACCTTCGTCGCGGCCTCGGGGAGCGTGCCGGGCTCCAGGTGCAGCCCGTGCCCGGACAGCAGCCCGCCCAGGTGCCGGTAGAGGGCCGTGACGCCGTCGTCGTTGAACGTGGCGGCGCTGGTGCCGTAGACGGGCATGTCCTCGGGGCGCTGCCCGAACGCCTCGCGGTTGCGCACCAGCTGCCGGGAGACGTCCCGCAGCGCGTCCGCGGCGCCGCGCCGCTCGAACTTGTTGATCGCCACCACGTCGGCGAAGTCGAGCATGTCGATCTTCTCCAGCTGGGACGCGGCGCCGAACTCGGGCGTCATCACGTAGAGGGACACGTCCACCAGCGGGACGATCGCGGCGTCGCCCTGGCCGATGCCCGGCGTCTCCAGGATCACCAGATCGTATCCGGCGGCCTTGCACGCGCCGATGATCTCCTCGATGTTCTCCGGCAGCTCGCGGGCGCCGCGGGTGGCCAGCGAGCGGAAGAACACGTGGTCGCCGTCCAGGGAGTTCATGCGGATGCGGTCGCCGAGCAGCGCGCCGCCGCCGCGCCGCCGCGTCGGGTCGACGGCCAGGACCGCGACGCGCAGCTTGTCCTGCTGGTCGACGCGCAGGCGCCGCACCAGCTCGTCGGTGAGGGAGGACTTCCCGGAGCCGCCCGTCCCGGTGATGCCGAGCACCGGCACGCGCCGCCTCCCGGCCGCGTCGGCGAGCAGGGCGCGGTCGGCCTCCGGCAGCGCGCCCGCCTGGAGGCAGGTCACGGCGCGGGCGAGGGCGCGCCGGTCGCCGGCGACCACCCCCTCCGCCGGGGCGGGGTCGGCGGCCAGGTCGACGTCGCACTCGCGGACCAGCTCGTTGATCATCCCGGGCAGGCCGAGGCGCTGGCCGTCCTCGGGCGAGAAGATCCGCACCCCCGCGTCCGACAGCCGGGCGATCTCCTCGTGGACGATGACGCCGCCGCCCCCGCCGAACACCTTCACGTGCTCGGCCCCGGCCTCCTTCAGGCTGCGGGACAGGTACTCGAAGTACTCGACGTGACCGCCCTGGTAGGAGCTGATGGCGACGCCCTGCGCGTCCTCCTCCAGGACGGCGTCGACGACCTCGCGGACCGAGCGGTCGTGGCCCAGGTGCACCACCTCGGCGCCCTGAGACTGCAGGATCCGCCGCATGATGTTGATCGCCGCGTCGTGCCCGTCGAACAGCGCCGCCGCCGTCACGAAGCGCACCGGATGCTCCGGCACGTGGAGTTGCCCCGTCACCGTCTCCACCCCAAACCTTGGACATCCAATATTTGGAAGTTAAAATAGTTTCCGTGCGCGATCCGGTCAAGGACACATACGCTCGGGCGATGCCCGACACGCCCGACACCACACTCGATCCCATCGCCGAGGCCCACCGCCAGTGGAGCGCCCGCTGGCCCGATCACGCCGACCACATGGCGGCCGTCACCTCGGTCATCCGGGCCCAGCAGCTCCTGCTGGGCCGGATCGAGGCCGTCCTCAAGCCGTACGGGCTGACCTTCGCCGCCTACGAGGCCCTGCGCCTGCTCGCCTTCACCCGCACCGGCACCCTCCCGATGGGCAAGATGGGCGTCCGCCTCATGGTCCACCCCGCGTCGGTCACCAACGTGATCGGGCGCCTGGAGCAGCGCGGCCTCGTCGGCCGCGGCCCCTCCCCCGCCGACCGCCGGGTCGTCCTCGCGACCATCACCGGCGCCGGGCGCGAGCTGGCCGAGGAGGCCACGGCGGCGCTCAACGAGTCCGGCTTCGGCATCGCGGACCTGTCGGCCGCCGAGGCCGAGCGGATCGCCGCCGCGCTGCGCCCCGTGCGCGTCTCGGCGGGCGACCTCAGCCCGTGAGCGGCGCCCGCGCCCAGGAGCCGGGCCGAACATCATTCTGATCTGCGGGGCACGGGATTCGCTTATGCTGCGGGTGCTCCAGGGTGTGCATCCGTGGTGTCGCGAGGAGGCGATGATGGCGGATTCGCCGACGATGACGTACGGCGGCTATCTGCGGCTCGACAGGCTCCTGTCGTGCCAGGAACCGAAGACCGAGGCCCACGACGAGCTGCTCTTCGTGATCATCCATCAGGTCTACGAGCTGTGGTTCAAGCAGATCCTGCACGAGGCCGCCCTGCTCCAGCGCAGGCTGGAGGAGGGCAACAGCGCCGGGTCGCTGCACACCGCCCGCCGGATCACCAAGATCCTCAAGACCGTGGTCGGGCAGCTGGACGTGCTGGAAACGATGACGCCCCGGCAGTTCGCCTCCTTCCGCGACGCCCTCGGCAGCTCCAGCGGCTTCCAGAGCGAGCAGTTCCGCGAGCTGGAGGCGGTGCTCGGGCGCCGCGCGTTCCCCGCCTCCGACATCCGCGACGACGAGCGGCTCCGGGCGGCGATCGCCCGCCCGTCGCTGTTCGACTCCCTCCTGCGCTACCTCGCCGGGCGCGGCCACCCCGTCCCCGAGCGGGCCCTGTCCCGCGACACCTCCGCGGCGTGGGAGCCCGACCCGGAGGTCCAGAAGGTGCTCGTCACCGTCTACGCCGACGAGAGCGGGCCCGCCGCCGAGGTGTGCGAGTCCCTCGTCGACGTGGACGAGGGACTCCAGGAGTGGCGGTACCGGCACCTGAAGATGGTCGAGCGGACGATCGGCGCCAAGGTCGGCACCGGCGGCTCCGCCGGGGCCGAATACCTGCGCTCCACGCTGTTCGCGCCCGCCTTCCCCGACCTGTGGGAGGTCCGCTCCCAGACCGAGGAGGTCCCCGTCCATGGCGCCTGACCGCACGCGCGGCGCCGGGCGGGTCGCGATCGTCGGCGGGGGCCTCGCGGGCTGCCTGCTCGCCGTGCTGCTCGGCCGCCGCGGCATCGAGGTCACCGTGTACGAGCGGCGCCCCGACCCCCGGGTGGCGGGCGCCGAACGCGGCCGCTCCATCAACCTGGCGATCTCGGCGCGCGGGCTCGCGGCGCTGGAGCAGGTGGGGCTGCGCGACCGGTCGCTCAAGCAGGCCCTGCCCATGCACGGGCGGATGGTGCACCCGCGCGGCGGCGAGCCCAACTTCCAGCCCTACAGCGCCGACGGCGAACGCCACATCAACTCCATCGGCCGCGCCGAGCTGAACCGGTCGCTGCTGGACACCGCCGAGTCCACACCCGGCGTCCGGCTCGTGTTCTCCCAGCGCGTCACCGGCGTCGACACCAAGGCGGGCGCCCTGCTGCTGGAGGACGCCGGCGGCCGGCCGCTCACCGAGCCCGCCGACGTGATCCTCGCCGGGGACGGCGCCTACAGCGCCGTCCGCGGGTCCCTGCGGCCCGACGGCGACACCGACGTCCTCGAACACGGCTACAAGGAGCTGACCGTCCCGCCGAAGGACGGGGAGTTCGCGCTCGACCCGGACGCGCTGCACATCTGGCCGCGCGGCACGTCGATGATGATCGCGCTGCCCAACCTCGACCGGTCGTTCACCTGCACCCTGTTCTGGAAGAAGTCCGACTTCACCGCGCTCGGCACGCCCGGCGCCGTCACCGCCTACTTCGCCGAGCACTATCCCGACGTCGCCGGCCTCATGCCCGGCCTCGCCGAGGACTACGCGCGGAACCCGGTCGGGTCGCTGGTCACCGTCCGGTGCTGGCCGTGGGTGCGCTACGGGGACGGCGCGATCGTCGCGCTGCTCGGCGACGCCGCGCACGCGATCGTCCCGTTCTTCGGGCAGGGCGCCAACTGCGCCTTCGAGGACTGCATCGAGATCGACCGGTGCCTTACCGAGGCCGACGGGCACTGGCCGCGCGCCCTGTCGCTCTACCAGGAGCGGCGCAAGGCCAACACCGACGCCATCGCCGAGATGGCGCTGGACAACTTCGTCGAGATGCGCGACCGGGTGTCCTCGCCGGTCTACCGCGCCAAGCAGGCGGCCGTGCACGCCCTGGAGCGGCGCCTGGCCGGACGCTACGTCTCCCGCTACGAGCTGGTGTCGTTCTCCACGATGCCGTACGCGGAGATCCCCTCCCGCATCAGGCGGCAGAACAGGATGCTCGCCGCCGCCGTCCTCGGCGCCGGGGCGGCCGTCGGCCTCGGCGCGGGCGTCCTCATCCCCCGCCGTGGCCGTCGAGGCGGCCGCTGACGACGTCCGCGACCGCCGCCGCCAGCGCCGCCAGGACGAACACCAGCACCACGACCAGGCCGTGCCGGAACGCGGTGGCCCAGTCCCCGCGCGTCCCGGCGACGGTGGCGAAGAACACCGACCCGGTGGCGGCGATCCCCGCCGCGCTGCCGACGCGCTGCCCGGTCTGCAGCACCCCGGAGGCGCTGCCGCCCTCGGTGCGCGGCACCTCCGACAGCGTGAGCGTCTGGTTGGGGGAGATCACCATGCCGCTCCCGGCGCCCGTCACCAGCAGCGGCAGCGCGGTGGCCCAGCCCACGCCGCGTCCCGGCACGAGCTCGACCGCGACCCACGCGGCGGCGAGGCCGACCACGACCACCCCGAGGCCCACGGCCACGAGCGGGCGCCCGTAGCGGGTGACGACCCTCCCGCCGATGACCGCCGCGACGCCCGAGCCGACCGCGAACGGGGTGATGGCCAGCCCCGCCTCCAGCGCGGTGTAGCCCAGCCCGTTCTGCAGGTAGAGGGTGAAGATGAAGAACACGGCGGTGAACCCCGCGAAGTACAGCAGCGCGATCGCCGACCCGAGCGCGTAGGACCGCAACCGGAACAGGGCGAGGTCGATCATCGGCGTGGCGGTCCGCCGCTCCCAGGCGACGAACGCGGCGAGCACCACGCCGCCCGCGGGCACCAGCAGCCATTTCCCCGCGCCCTGCCACTGCTGCTCCTGGACGAACGGCAGCAGCACGCACAGCACGCCCGCGCCCAGCAGCAGCACCCCCGGCGGATCGAGCCCCCGCCGCTCCTCGTAGACCGGCTCGGGCAGCAGCCGCCACGCCAGCACGAGCGCCACCAGCCCGACCGGGACGTTGACGTGGAACACCCACCGCCAGCCGTCGGCCGGGCCCGCCAGGGCGATCAGGCCACCGCCGAGCAGCGGCCCGACGGCGGTCGCGACGCCGATGACGCCGCCGAGCAGCCCGAACGCCCGTCCCCGCTCGGCGTCCTGGAACAGCTGCTGGATGAACCCGGCGACCTGGGGGTTCAGGATGCCGCCCGCGACGCCCTGGACCAGCCGCGCGGCGATCAGCCAGGTGATGCCCGGCGCCAGCCCCGCCAGGGCGCTGGCGGCGGTGAACATCGCGAGCCCGGCCATGAACACCGCCCGGCGGCTGCGGGCGTCGCCCAGCCGCCCCGCCGGCACCAGCACCAGCCCGAACGTCAGCGCGTACCCCGACACGATCCACTGCAGCGCCGCGTCGGAGGCGTGCAGGCCCTCCCGGATGGAGGGCAGCGCCACGTTGACGATGCTGACGTCAAGCAGCGACATGAAGGCCGCGACCAGGCACACCGAGAGCGCCTGCCAGCGGCGCCGCCTGCCCGTGCCGGGCGGGGCGTCGGCCGTGGTCCCCGTGTGCATGAGCCGGGTCCTATCCGGAGACGGCCGGGGCAAACGCGGTGCCCGGCTGTGCCAGAGTTGGCCGCATGACCGATTCCGCGCCCGAGACCGGCGCCGAGGAGCTCCAGTGCTCGGCCAAGGGCTGCCGGGCCGACGCCGTCTGGGCGCTGCGCTGGAACAACCCGAAGATCCACACACCGGACCGCCGGAAGGTCTGGCTGGCGTGCGACGAGCATCGCGAGAGCCTCTCGGCGTTCCTCGGGCGCCGCGACTTCCTGCGCGACGTCGTCCCGGTCGCCGAGCGCGAGACCCGCTAGACCTCGTCGAGGACGGGCGCGCCCGCGGGACCCGGCACGGCCTCCGACGAGCCCGCGGGCGCGGGCGCGGCCCCGGGCTCGGCGGCGTCGGGCGGGCCGTCACCCGCTGCGGGCGCGGGCCCCTGCGGGGAATCCCGCGCAGGCTCCGGAGCCGACTCCTGAGCGGGCGCCTGGGCGGACTCGTGGCCGGGCGCCTGCCAGCCCTCGGCCAGCTCGGTGAGCCGCGCGGCGGCGTCCCGCGCGGGCGCGCCGCGTCCGACCGCGAGGCCCAGCAGGTACGCCGTGAGCGGCGCTCCCGGCCGCGCGACGCCGTGCGCGACGTCGCGGGCCAGGTCCAGCACCAGGTCGCGGTCGATGTCCCCGCGCTCCAGGCCCAGCTCCAGGCACGCCGCCCTCATCCAGTCCTCCAGTACCGACATGCGTCCCCCTTCCGCGTCGCCATAGGCGGTGCCCACTCTCGCACGGGTCAAAGCACGCCGGGCCCGGCGAGGTCGTCGGCGCGGGCCAGATCCTCCGGCGTGTCGCAGTCGTACCAGGGCGGGCGCGGCCCGTCGGGCAACGCGACCGCGACCGGCTCCAGCGGGGCGAGCACGCCGCGCAGCGAGGAGCCCCCGTAGCCGGCGAGGGCGGCGCGGAGCGCGTCCGTCCGCCAGCAGCCGGCGAGCCACTGCTCGCGGCCGTCGCCGTCCACGAGCACGGCCCCGTCCCGGCCGCGCGCCGCGTCCACCTCGCGCAGCAGCCGGACGAGGTGGGCGGGACGCAGGAAGGGCAGGTCGGCGGCCAGCAGCGCCGTCCGGCCCGCGCGGACCTCGGCGAGCCCCGCGCGCAGGGCCGGGACCGGTCCCCCGCCCGGCGGGTCCTCCCGGACGAGCACGGCGCCCGGCAGGACGTCCCGCGGCGGCCCCACGACCACCAGCCGGGACGCGCCCGCCGCCGCGGCGGCCACCCACTCGATGAGGGGGCGCCCCCCGACGGGCACCGCGGGCTTGTCCGCGCCGCCGAGCCTGCGGGCCCGGCCGCCGGCCAGGACCACCGCGTCGAACGGCATCGGCGGTCAGCCGCCGATGGCCGACATCGGGCGCGAGGGCTGGAGGAAGGACGGGTCGTCGATGCCGTGCCCGGGGCGCTTGGCGCGGACGGCGGCGCGCCAGCGGCCGGCGAGCTCGGCGTCGGTGGCGCCGCCGCGCAGCGCGTCGCGCAGGCCGGACTCCTCGGTGGCGAACAGGCAGTTGCGGATCTGCCCGTCCGCGGTGAGCCGGACCCGGTCGCAGGCGCCGCAGAACGGGCGGGTCACCGAGCCGATCACCCCGACGGCCGCCGGGCCGCCGTCGACCAGGAACGCCTCGGCGGGGGCGCTGCCGCGGGCGTGCGCCTCGTCCGGCCGGAGCGTGAACGCCGCGGACAGCCGGTCGAGGATCTCGTCGGCGGTGATCATGTCGGCGCGCTTCCAGCCGTGCTGGGCGTCCAGCGGCATCTGCTCGATGAACCGGAGCCGGTAGCCGTGCTCCAGGCAGTACCGCAGCAGCGGGACGGCCTCGTGATCGTTGATCCCCCGCATGAGCACCGCGTTGACCTTCACCGGCTCCAGGCCCGCGTCCCGGGCCGCGGCGAGGCCCGCCAGGACGTCGCCGAGCCGGTCGCGGTGCGCCAGGCGCTTGAACGTCGCGGCGTCCAGGGTGTCGAGGGAGACGTTGACCCGGTCCAGGCCCGCGTCGGCGAGCGGCGCGGCCAGCCGGTCCAGCCCGATGCCGTTGGTGGTCAGCGACACCTGGGGACGCGGCGTCAGCGCGGCCGTGGCCCGCACGATGCCCGGCAGGCCGCGGCGCAGCAGCGGCTCCCCGCCGGTGTAGCGGACCTCGGTGATCCCGAGGTCGCGGACGCCGATGCCGACGAGGCGGAGCACCTCCTCGTCGGTGAGCAGCTCCGGCTTGGGCAGCCAGTCCAGCCCCTCCGGCGGCATGCAGTACGAGCACCGCAGATTGCACCTGTCGGTGAGGGAGACCCGCAGGTCCGTCGCGACGCGGCCGAAGGTGTCGGCGAGCACGGGCACCCCTTTCCTGCCTCTGGGCGGCCCGTCCCGCGGGCCGCCGCCTGTTCACGGTCGGTCGTCCCAGACTATTCCGGCGGGCGACGATCCGTCGCATCGCGGGCGGCGGAGTCCGGCCGTCCTGCCCGACAATCGTCCAAGACGGTCCGTTCCGATCGCGGGAGGCCAGGAGTGACAACGCCACAGGAGTGGGAGTTCGCGGGGACGCGGGGCGCCGTCACCGCGCGGATCTGGGCGGCGCCCGAACCCCGCTACGTCGCCGTGCTCGTCCACGGGTACGGCGAGCACCTCGGCCGCTACGGGCACGTCGCGGACGCGCTCGTCCGGCACGGCGCCACGGTCTGCGGGCCCGACCACATGGGGCACGGGCGCTCGGCGGGCGACCGCGTCCTGATCGAGGACTACGAGGACGTCGTCGCCGACGTCCGCACGGTCGCCCGGGCGGCGGCCGGGGACCACCCGGGCCTGCCGGTCGTGATGATCGGCCATTCGATGGGCGGGCTGGTCGCCGCCCGGTACGCGCAGCTCCACGGCGGGGACCTCGCGGCGCTGGTGCTGTCCGCGCCGGTGCTGGGCCGCTGGCACGTCGTGGACGCGCTGCTCCCGCTGGAGGAGATGCCCGGCACGCCCCTCGACCCGTCCACGCTGTCCCGCGACGCGTCAGTGGGCGAGGCGTACGCCGCGGACCCGCTCGTCTGGCACGGGCCGTTCAAGAAGCCCACCGTCCGGGCCCTGGACGCGGCGCTCCGGCGGATCAACGGGTACGGCTCCCTCGGGGCGCTGCCCGTCCTCTACCTGCACGGGACCGCCGACGAGCTGGTCCGGCCGGAGGACACCCGGGTCGGCATTGAGGCGGTCCGCGGCGAGGGCCTCACCGAGCGGCACTACCCGGGCGCCCGCCACGAGGTCTTCAACGAGACCAACCGCGCCGAGGTCCTCGGCGACGTGACCGCGTTCGTCGACCGCGTCCTCCCCTGAGACCCGGGCGGCGGAAATGACGTGCCGGTCCGTCACCGGCTCCGCCATGATGGGGATCATGACGGCCCCTGGGAACGTGCTCCTCTACGGGATCGTGGGGTCCACCGCCTACGGCCTCGCCGGGCCCGGCTCCGACATCGACCGGCTCGGCGTCTACGCGGCGCCCACCATCGCCTTCCACGGCCTGAACCCGCCCACCGGACGGCAGGCGACCGTCGTCACCGCGCAACCGGACGTGACGTTCCACGAGGCCGCCAAGTTCGCGACGCTGTGCCTGGGCATGAACCCGACGGTCACCGAGCTGCTCTGGCTGCCGGACGAGTTGTACGAGGCCCGCACCCCGCTCGGGGACCGGCTCATCGGCCTCCGGGAGGCGTTCCTGTCCGCCCGCCGGGTCAAGGACGCCTACCTCGGCTACGCCGTGTCCCAGTTCCGCCGCATGGAGTCACGCGACGCGTCCTCCGGGGCCGGGACCGCGAAGAAGACCGCCAAGCACGCCCGGCACCTCGCCCGCCTCGTCCACCAGGGCCTTCTCCTGTACAGTGGCGGGACGCTCGACGTCCGGCTCCAGGATCCGCAGTGGTACCTCGACTTCGGGGAGCGCGTCGCGGCCGGCGACCTCACCGCGGCACGGGACGTCCTCGCGAAGGCCGAGGCCGACTTCGCCGCCGCCCGCACTCCCCTGCCAGAGGAGCCCGACCGCGCCCGCGTCGAGGAGTGGCTGCACACCGTCCGCGCCGCCCACCTCCCGCGGCCTTCCTGACGACCGCGCCGGATCTTCACCGCCCACGCGCTGCACCGCGCGGCTAGGGACTAAGGCCGCTTGCGGGCGACGCCACCGGCGCAGGCGACCTCGGGAAGCGAGCCCCACGGCGCGGAGTCGGGCCGCCACCGCGTCACGGGCACGACGCCGGGCTCGACCATCTCCAGGCCGTCGAGATAGCCGGCGATGTCGTCCAGGCTCCGGGGCGTGTAGGCGACCGCGCCACTGCCTGCGTTGTAGGCGCGGATGGCCTCCATGTAGGCCGGGTCGGTGTCGGTGCCGTCGTAGACCGCCAGGTAGCTCCCCGGAGCCAACGCCGCCATGAGCCGCGCCACGATCGCGCGGGCGCGGTCGTAGTCGTCCACCAGGCCCAGGATCCCCATGAGCATGAGCGCCACCGGACGGGTCAGGTCGAGCGTGCGTGCGGCCTCCGCGAGGATGGCGTCCGGGTCGCGGACGTCCGCCTCGACGTAGTCGGTGGCGCCCTCGGGGCTGCTCGTCAGCAGAGCCCTCGCATGCACCAGCACCAGCGGGTCGTTGTCGACGTAGACGACGCGCGCCTCGGGCGCGACCCGCTGCGCGACCTCGTGGGTGTTGTCCATGGTGGGCAGCCCGGTGCCGATGTCCAGGAACTGGAGGATCCCGGCGTCGCCCGCCAGGTACCGCACCACCCGGATGAGCATGTACCGGGAGTGGCGCGCCATGTCGACCATCCCCGGAAAGGTCTGGAAGACCCTCTCACCGGCCTGCCGGTCGACGGGATAGTTGTCCTTACCGCCGAGCAGGAAGTTCCAGACCCGCGCCGAATGCGGCACGGACGTGTCGATCCTGGGGTCTGCGCTCACGGCGCCTCCTCCGGTCAGGGCCCCGTACCCTACGCCGAAGCCGTCCCGAAAGTGACAGACACGGCACGAACGGTATCGGCCCGGGGTGTCCGCTAGAAGCGCGTGGTGCCATCGCTCCTGGCCGCCTGGCGCACTTGCTCGGCCGCCGGCCCGCCACGCAGACCGTGCAGGTCCGCGCCGCATCAGGGCCGACCGCGCCTGATTGACAGCCCCACCCGCTCGGCCGCCGTCAACGACGCCCGCTCGGCGTCGCCCAGCCGGACGCGCTCACCGGCCAGCCGCCGCGCCGCAGGCCCCACAGCGCCGCCACAACACCCAGTGCCAGCCCTGTCAACACCATGAAATCCCTCGGCATGGCGTCCCCCTAACAGCGAGTCGCTTCCCCGACTCCTTCGCCTCTCTGACGGTGCGCATACTCTTGCCGTGACACCTTCACCGATCGGAGCAGCTCGATGGACACGACATTCGGACAGGGCGATGAAGAGCTCAGCGAGCACATCTCTTCGATCAATATGGACGAACTCCGTCAGATGGCAGAAGACTTGCAGAATCTCGGGGCGGTCCTGGAGACCCCTGCCGGTCACGTGCCACATGTCACCGTGACGGCAGGTGACGTCACCGCCGAATTATTCCAGGTCACCGATAGAAACGCACCGAACCTGCAACGCGCCCTCCTCCGGGACGACCACTATTACATGCTGATCGTCGACGGCCGCCTCAAAGGGGTCGTCTTCTCGGAAGAACTGGCCGCCGTACTCGCGGCGGTCCTCGCCACTACGGCCGGCGAGGCCGGGCAAACGGATGCCCGGCCCCTCGAAGAACGACCCTAGAAGCACCACCAGCTCTTCTCGCCGCTTGTCGCGGCGTTGGTGGCGTTCTGGCCCCTGTAGGTGACGGTGAGCCAGGTCTTCGTGCGGTACTTGTGAGATCCGTGTGCGTCATGAGAGCACTTGTACGAGGCCGTCGACCTGGACGCACGGCCGATGTTGCAGCCGCGCTTCACCGACCCGTTGGCGACGACGCTCCACACCCCTTCAAAGGTGAAGTACTCTTCGAGGTCGGTTTCCACCCGACAGTCATCAGGCTTGGGCACGGTGCATCGCACGATTTCACCCTGCGCGATGATCGGTGGCTTGTTGTAGATGAGAGTGTCCGGGTCATCTGCCCTCACGACACATCCCACCACGGGCGCGTTGACATTTTTCACCGCTGCGAGGACGGCCTGTCCGCTCTTCACGTCGATACCAGCGAACGCGGAGGAATCACCCCCCGCTCCACCAGGCTTCCCGGGCAGCGTATCCGAGCCCGCACCCGGCGTGGGACCGGTAGCCGCATCGGCCAAGTTCGGAGCGAACGCCACGGCTAAGAGCCCCGCAGCCGCAGCAGCGGAAATCCTCGTCTTGATCTTCATTTCCCACCTTCCGGCTCTGTCCAGACAAATTCTGTCAAGCGGGGAAGCGGGGTTGGTCAGAATCTGCCTGATCTTGACAAGAACCCGCAAGCGCGAGACCGACTGTGGTCACCTTCCGCACCCCATGCCCCGGCGCCGAGCCCGTCGTCCTGGCCGCCCTGACCCCGCCCGGCCTGAGCCTCCGTACGAGCCCGACCCGCGTGCTCACCGCGCTCGGCGACGAGCGCCAGGTCCGTCCGCGCAGCTGGAGGCCGCGCTGCCCGCACGCCTGTGGCGCCGACTGGCCATCACGCGGCGTGTCCCGCGTCCCCGCCGACGGATCGCCGTGACGCAACCCGCGCCGCCAGTCTTTGCAGTGCCACCACCTACAAGGACGAGGACGCCGCCGATGGCCGAGGACGATCTGCAGGCAGGCGGCCCCTCCGGCGGTGACGGAGAAGACGACGGCAGCGAAGACGGCCAGGCGCACGTTCTACCCCGACCTACGGCGATCGGCCCGACTGCGGATACGCACCCATGTTGATCCCCGTGCTGCCGAGCTCTCGTGCGTTGGCCCTAGAAGCGTGTGGAGGCATCGGTCCTGGCCACCATTCGCAACTGCTTTGGCGTGGGAGCACCCATGGATGCGCGCAGGTCCGCTCCACGCAAGTCCGTGTGCGTCAGATCCGCGCCGAAAAGCTTCGCGCCGGACAGGTATGCCCCGCGCAGGTCCGCGCCGGACAGCTTCGCGCCGGTCAGGTCCGCGTGCGCCAGGTCCGCGTGGGTCACGTCCGCACCGGTCAGGTTCGCGCCGGACAGCTTCGCGATGGACAGCTTCACGCCAGACAGGTTCTTGCCATGAAGGTCGGCATCGCGCAGATCGACGGTGCCCAGATGAAGCTGGGCCCGGCCGAGCACAGTCAGAGCCGATTCAACGTCCACCGCCAGCCGGGTCCTGTCCGACCCCGCCGGTGGCCTGTCCTGGGCGTGGCTACGGATGTAGGCGGCCAGCACCTCGATGATGGTTGGGCGGTCGCGCGAGGAGTCGGCCATCAGCCGTTCCAGTGCGTAGATCCCGCCCATGCGCACCTCGGGCCTGCCCGACCCCAGTTGCTCGATCGCCTTGGTGTAGCGATCGGTGACCTGGGCCTGCCGGCTGATGTCCAGGGTCCGTGCAGTGTAGATCAGGCCAGCTGCGGTGAACGCCACGCCCACGATCACCACCAGCCCGGTCACCGACTGCATCAGCGCCGACCGCGACTGGTTGACCGCCTCCACCCGCTCGGCTGCCGTCAGTGATCTCCGTTCGGCCGGAGTCAACTCGGCGTGCTCGCCCGACAGCCAGCGCGCAACTGGTCCGAGCAAACCCCATAACGCCAGTACCGCCGCGCCGACCACGGCCCCGCCCGCAAGCAGCCACCGCACCGTGTCCGACGGCCGCCACACCATCGCACCCCAGACGGCCGCCAGCACCCCCAGCGCCAACGCCGTCGCCACCAGTTCCTGTGCCCTCGGCCGCTGCATGATCCACCCCCTCGACACCTGAAACGCGCGCCAGGAAGACATGTATCGTTCCGGCACCGCGGCGTGATGCCCTTTCTGTCGAAGTTGCACGGAAACCCGGTCGGACTCGGTCGAATGTGTGTGCGAGTGCGACGTACGCTGACCTCGTTAACTCCCCCGGTCCGCCGCGTCGACGGCGGTCGCCGGACTCGTCCACGACGGGCGCGTCCATCTCGCGGAAGTTGTGCCGGGCCCTCAAGCCCAGAGCCGGACGGCGAGGATCTGGGGCGCTTCATGGTGACCACCTTCGTCGACGCCGTCCGGTCTACGCTGCGTGACTGCGGATGATTGCCCGCGGACGACGAGCGCCAGGACGGCGGCAGGTTCCTGGCGGGCGTCCGTGGGCGCCTGTCTGAGATCAAGGACGACTTCAAGGTCGGCGAGGCAGCCAGCGGGTATGCCGCGATCGGCTGCGGCGTGGACCCGGCGCTCGGCGCGCTGTATGCCACCGCGCGCTCCTCCCGCCGAGGCGGCGCCTGGCGGACGGTACTGGAGGGCGCAGCAGGAGTGCGCGCCCGTTCGCGTTGCCCGGCAGGGCACATCCCGGCACACGGACCCCGGGGAAGTGCCCGGGATCTGCCGGGGACTCTTGGGGAACACTTCTCCGGGGCCAGCGATTCGCGGTTTCACCGCACGTCACCTGCAGGGGTTCAGCCCTTGATGCAGATGAGCTGGCGGAGGTGGGCCACTACCTCGACCAGGTCGGACTGGGCCTCGATCACCGTCTCCAGGTCCTTGTAGGCGGCGGGGATCTCGTCGATGATGCCGCCGTCCTTGCGGCATTCGACGCCGCGGGTCTGCTCGACCACGTCGTCCACGGTGTAGGTCCTGCGGGCCTTGGTGCGGCTCATCCGGCGGCCCGCGCCGTGGGAGGCGGAGTTGAAGGCGGTCTCGTTGCCGAGGCCGCGGACGATGTAGGTGCCGGTCGCCATCGAGCCCGGGATGATGCCGAGGTCGCCGGAGGCGGCGCGGATCGCGCCCTTGCGGGTGACGAGCAGGTCGACGCCGTCGTACTCCTCCTCCGCCACGTAGTTGTGGTGGCAGGAGATGACCTCGCCCCACGTGCAGCGGGCCTCGCCGAAGCGCTTGGTGACGACGTCCTGCGCGAGCGCCATCATCATCGCGCGGTTGCGGCGCGCGTACTCCTGCGCCCAGAACAGGTCGTGGCGGTAGGCGTCCATCGTCGTGGTGCCGGAGAGGAACACGGCGAGGTCGGCGTCCGGGAGGTCCTGGTTGTGCGGGAGCCTGCGGGCGGCCTCGACGTGGTGCTCGGCCAGCTCGTTGCCGATGTTGCGGGAACCCGAGTGCAGGACGAGCCAGATCGCGCCGTCGCCGTCCGCGCACAGCTCCAGGAAGTGGTTGCCGCCGCCGAGCGAGCCCATCTGCTTGCGCGCGCGGCCGAGGCGGGCGCGCACCGCCGGGTGCAGGTCGTCGAACGCCTTCCAGAAGTCGTACCAGCCGCGCTCCTTCAGGCTCGGGAGGCCGGACGGGTCGACCGGCTGCCGGTGCGCGCCGCGGCCGACGGGGACCGCGCGCTCCAGCCTGTGCCGGATTCCGGCGAGGTCGTCCGGCATGTCCTCGACGGTGAGGGACGACCCGGCGGCGGTCATCCCGCAGCCGATGTCCACGCCGACGGCGGCGGGCGACACCGCGTCGCGCATCGCGATCACCGAGCCGACCGTGGTGCCCTTGCCGTAGTGGACGTCCGGCATGACGGCGAGGCCCTCCACCCACGGCAGGGCGGAGACGTTGCGGAGCTGGTCGAGGGCGATGTCCTCGACGGTGTCGGGGTCGGCCCACATCCGGATGGGAACGCGGCCGCCCTTGAGCGTCTGGTACGGCATGCCTTCTCCTTGTGCGGGGTCCGGACCGTGATCTATGACGCCAGAAACGCCGTGTGCGTTTCAAAGGGTTTTTCCCGCATGGGCGGGTGTCATGACCGGCGGCGCTCGGTGAGCCCGAGGCCGTCCAGGTGCCGCAGGAGGGCGACGGCGACCCGGCGGCTCGTCGCCAGCGCGTCGCCCGCCTGGCCCGGCGTGAACGGCTGCGGGAGCTCCGACAGGATCCGCAGCGCCTCCCGGTCGGCGCCCGGCAGCAGGACGACGCCGTCCGCGAGGCGCAGGACGGCGCCCGCGCGTTCGGCGGCCGCGAGGGCGCCGCCGGTGAGGCCCAGCTCGGCGAGCCGTTCGGGGCGGGGCGCCTCGAACGGCGCGCGTTCCATGTCGGCGCGGAGCCGGTCGACGGCCTCGGCGAGGCCCGCGGGCAGGGCCGGGGCGGGCCCGTGGACGCGCCCCGCCCGCAGGCGCAGCGGCGGCCGGACGAGCGCGGCGGTCAGCCGCCGGGTCGGCAGGCCGAGGCGGAGCCGGGCGGTCTCCAGCGGGACGCCCGGGGTCAGCGGGCGGTCGGCGGCGTGCCGGGACACCTCCTCGGCGAGGCGCTCGTGGAGCGAGTCCCAGTAGGCGGGGTCGGCGTACCAGCCGCCGTCCAGGGCGATCGCGTCCTTCGGCGGCGCGCAGCCCATCAGGTCCAGCTCGGACCGCCGGAGCAGGCCGTGGCGGCGCAGAACCACCGACCCGCCGGGACGGTCCGGCCAGGACGCCAGCTCCCGCGCGCGTGCCGCCCCGGCGCCGCGGCGGACGAGGGTCGGCGGGCGGACGTCCAGGACGCTCACCCCGGCGACGGTGCGGCGGACGGGGTCGCGCAGCAGGCCGGTGTCGCCGACGTGCAGCGCCAGCCGCGCGTTGAGGGTCAGCCGGGCCGTGTCGGGGCCGAGCGGCCGCAGGCGCACCGCGACGGCGGCGGAGCCGATGTGCAGGATCATCTGCCGCGCGAGGCGCCCGGCGGCCTCGCCGAAGCGGGTGCGGACGTCGACGCAGGTCGTGTGCGTCCAGCGGCCGGGGCTGATGGCGGCGGTCACCGGCCCGTCGCCGCGCAGGGCGACGGTGACGCGGGCGTATCCGCGGACGGAGCGGCGGGGCTCGCCGTCGCACTCGATCGATTCGACGCGGCGGCGGGCGCCCGACGGCAGGAGGAGCAGCTCGTCGCCGGTCCGGATCGTCCCGGCGCCGAGCGTGCCGGTGACGGCGGTGAGCCCGGCGGCGCGGCGCGTGCGGTCGGCCCACAGCCGGACCGGGGCGCCGGGGTCGGGGACCGGGACGCGGCCGGAGAGCCGTCCCAGGGCGGCCGCCAGCTCGTCGATCCCGGCGCGGGTGACGGTGCTGACCGCGACGGTCTCGATGCCGCGCAGGGACGTCCCGGCGAGCCGCTCGCGGGCCTGGCGCAGGACGAGCCTCGGGTCGGCGACGTCGGAGCGGGTGACGGCGAGGACGCCGTGCCGGACGCCGAGGGCGTCGAGCGCCGCCAGGTGCTCGCCCGACCGCGGCCGCCAGCCCTCGTCGGCGGCGACGGCGAACAGCACGGCGGGCGCCGGGCCGGCCGCGGCGATCACGGCGGGGACGGAGTGCTCGCCGCCGGGCGCGTCCACGAACGCGACGCGGCCGCCCGAGGGCAGGTCCGTCCAGGCGTCGCGGGGTCCCTCCGGGTCCATGCCGGTGAGCGCGCGCACGAGCGCCGACTTGCCGTGCCCGGCATGCCCGGCGGTGGCGACTACGTGCATCGGCGCCGTTCCCGGACGGGGGAGGCAACGGCCCGGGGCGCCGCGGTGCGGGGGTGGTGCAGACGAAGGTCCACGGAAGGCAACCCTAGGGACGCCGGACCGGCAGGGAAACCCGAGGGGGCCCACACTGCGAGATGGCAAATCTCACGGGACGGCGCGGGACGCGGGGGCGGCTGCCGGTTCGCGCTGGTCAGGGCCCGTTCGGGACCGTTCCGGCGTCGAGCCTGTCGCGGTGGGCCCCGAAGTCGTCGAGCATCCGGTGGACGAGACCGGCGAACCGCTCGCGCTCGCCGCCGTTGGACCAGAGCGGCATCGCGAGCGGGATCGACTCCCTGGTCCGCACCACCGGCGGCGGCGTCGCGGGCGCGGTGACGGCGTCGATCCTGGCCGGGCGCGTGATCGCCGGGACGGGCGTGCCGTCGCTCGGCGCCTATGAGCTGTGCTTCTGGATCGTCGCGGCGGGCGCCGCCCCGGCCGCCGTGGTCGCCCTCGTCCACGGCCTGCGCCACCCGCATCGCAGGCCCGGCTGACCACCGGCGGGGACGATCGTGACGGCGCGGGGCCTTGACGAACGGCACCCGCGCCGTGCCCTATAGGTGTGCGCCCCGAAATGCGGATTGGGGCCAGGGGACCGCACCTGGAGGAACGAAATGGGGGCCTACGCCGCCGCGTACGAGCGCAGCATCGCCGATCCGACCCGTTTCTGGGGGCTGGCCGCCCGGGACATCCGCTGGCTCGTCCCGCCGGACCGCGTGCTGGACGACGGCGCGCCGCCGTTCTACCGCTGGTTCACCGGCGGTGAGCTGAACACCTGCGACAACGCCCTGGACCGGCACGTGGAGGAGGGACGCGGCGACCAGGCCGCCCTGATCTATGACAGTCCGGTCACCGGGACGAAGCGCTCCTACACCTTCCGGGAGCTGACCGCCCTCGTCGCCCGGTTCGCGGGGGCGCTGCGCGCGCAGGGCGTCGACCGCGGCGACCGCGTCATCATCTACCTGCCGATGGTCCCCGAGGCGGTCGTGGCGATGCTGGCGTGCGCCCGGCTCGGCGCCGTCCACTCGGTGGTGTTCGGCGGGTTCGCGGCGCCGGAGCTGGCCGTCCGGATCGACGACGCCCGGCCCAAGGCGATCGTGTCGGCGTCCTGCGGCATCGAGGGCGGCCGGATCGTCCCCTACAAACCGCTGCTCGACAAGGCCCTCGAACTGGCCAGGCACAAGGTGGAACGGTGCGTCATCCGGCAGCGCGAGCAGCTGCACGCCGACCTCGTCCGGCCGCGGGACGTGGAGTGGGACGAGGCGATCGCGGGCGCCGAGGCCGCCGAGTGCGTGCCGGTCGCCGCCACCGACCCCCTCTACATCCTGTACACGTCCGGGACGACCGGGCGGCCCAAGGGCGTCGTCCGCGACAACGGCGGGCACGCTGTGGCGCTGCGCTGGTCCATGGAGAACGTCTACGGGGTCGGCCCCGGTGACGTGTTCTGGGCGGCGTCCGACGTCGGCTGGGTCGTCGGGCACTCCTACATCGTGTACGCGCCGCTCCTGACGGGCTGCACGACCGTCCTGTACGAGGGCAAGCCGGTGGGCACGCCCGACGCGGGCGCGTTCTGGCGCGTCGCCGCCGAGCACCGGGTCAAGGCGCTGTTCGCCGCGCCCACGGCGATCCGGGCGATCAAGAAGGAGGACCCGGAGGGCGCGCTGCTCGCCGGGCACGACCTGTCCGCGCTGGACACCCTGTTCCTCGCCGGGGAGCGGACCGACCCCGACACCTACCGCTGGGCGACCCGCGTCCTGGACCGTCCCGTCGTCGACCACTGGTGGCAGACCGAGACGGGCTGGCCGATCGTGGCGAACCTGCGCGGGCTGGAGCCGATGCCGATCAAGGCCGGGTCCCCGTCGGTGCCCGTCCCCGGGTACGACGTGCGCGTCCTCGGCCCGGACGGCGGGCCCGTCCCGCCGGGTGCGGACGGCGACATCGCGCTGCGGCTGCCCCTGCCGCCGGGCACCCTGCCGACCCTGTGGCAGGACGACGAGCGGTTCGTCGAGTCCTACCTCACCCGGCACCCGGGCCACTACCTCACCGGCGACGGCGGGCACGTCGACGAGGACGGCTACGTGTGGGTCATGGGCCGCACCGACGACGTCATCAACGTGGCCGGCCACCGCCTGTCCACCGGGACGATGGAGGAGGTCATCGCCGCGCATCCGGCGGTCGCCGAGTGCGCGGTGATCGGCGTCCACGACGCGCTCAAGGGCCAGGTGCCCCGCGGGCTCGTCGTGCTGAAGAGCGGCGTGCTCGCCGAGCCGGACGAGCTGGCCGCCGAGCTGGTGCGGATGGTGCGCGACCAGGTCGGGCCCGTCGCGGCGCTCAAGGAGATCACGATCGTCGCGGCGCTGCCCAAGACCAGGTCGGGCAAGATCCTGCGGGGCGTGATGCGCGGCATCGCCGACGGGCAGGAGGTCACCGTCCCGTCCACGATCGAGGACCCGGCCGTCCTGGACGGCCTCCGCGCCGTCCTGCGGCCCCCGGCGCGGGACTAGCGGGCGGACGTCGGCCAGAACACCGCCACGAGGTACACCCCGACCGCGGCCAGCACGATCTGGAAGAACGTCTCCCAGTAGTCCCAGCCCGGGCGCTCCAGCCCGAACAGGTGCGTCAGCGCCGTCCCCGCTATGGCCGCGACGATGCCGACCGCGACCAGCAGCCAGCCCGGCATACTCCGCCGGTCCGGCACGGTCAGCCGTCCCAGCACGCCGATGACGGCGCCCAGGACGATGGCGGCGGCGATCCCCCCGATGGTCATGCGCGCTCCCCCGGTCGCGTCCCGACGATCTTCTACCCGCTTTCCGATCATAGACGCGACCTGCGGGAACGTCAGCGCACCCGGAGCGCGCGGCGGCCCCGGCCGACCAGCTCCCCGATCACCGGCGCGCCGGGCACCTCCCCCGCGACCAGCAGCCCGCCGGACGTCTGCGCGTCGGCCAGCAGCAGCCGCTCCTCCTCGGCGATCCGGCCGAAGTCGGTGTGCGGCGTCACCCACGCCAGGTTCCGCCGGGTCGCGCCGGGCACGAACCCGTCGCGGACGGCGGCGCGCGCCCCGTCGAGGTACTCCACCGCCCTGGCGTCCACGACCGCGGTGACCCCGGCGGCCCGCGCCAGCTTGTAGAGGTGCCCGAGCAGCCCGAACCCGCTGACGCCGGTGGCGCACCGGACACCGCGGTCGAGCGCCGCCCCCGCCGCGTCCGCGTTGAGCGCGGCCATCGTCTCGACCGCGTGCGCGAACACCTCCCCCGTCGCCTTGTGGCGCGCGTTGAGCACGCCCAGGCCGAGCGGCTTGGTGAGCGAGAGCGGCACGCCGGGACGTCCCGCGTCCAGCCGCAGCAGCCGGCCCGGGTCGGCGGCGCCCGTCACCGCGAGGCCGTACTTGGGCTCGGGGTCGTCCGCGCCGTGCCCGCCCACGACCGGGCACCCGGCGCGCGCCGCCGCGTCCCGTCCGCCGCGCAGGACCTCCCGGGCCAAATCCGCCGGCAGGGCGTCCCGCGGCCAGCCGAGCAGGCTGAGCGCCATGAGCGGCACGCCGCCCACCGCGTAGACGGCCGACAGCGCGCTCGCGGCGGCGATGCGCCCCCAGTCGTAGGCGTCGTCGACCACCGGCGGGAAGAAGACCGCCGCGGACACCACCGCGCGCCCCTCCCCCACCCGCAGGACGGCCGCGTCATCGCCGTCCTCGCCCCCGGCGACCAGATCGTCCCCGCCGCCGGTGAGCCCGGCGACGACACGTTCCAGCTCACCCGGCGGAATGGTGCTCGCGCAGCCCCCGCCGTGGGCGTACTGCGTAAGACGGGCAGTGGGGACAACACGGTTCACCCAGAAATTTAACGCACAACCATTACAAATGATCAAGAAACGGACGGTACGGACATGGTCACCCAGCGACCCCCTCCCGCCCAGCCTGCACGAACCGCCCCGGACCCCCCTCCGAACGAGGTTCGACGTGACGCGATTCTGACCCGCAAGGCACCACTGACCAGGCTCCGCCCAAGAACACCGACGTGATCGCCGCCTGCGCCAACTAAGATCGCCCGCGGAGGCGTGAGAGTGCCTGGTGGCCTCCTCGGTCTTCAAAACCGATGGTCCCGAGCACCTCGGGACGGCGGGTTCGATCCCCGCACGCCTCCGCCACCACCCACGAGCGGGCTCCGGAACACTCGCCGCACCGCGGCCGCGAAGTTTGCCGCGACCCAATGCCGGTACTTTGTGCCGCATGAGTCCAGAAGAAGTCGACGCCAGAGTCGAACTGGCAGAGACCAGGTACCTGAAGGCGAAGAAGGAGGCCGACGCCCTCCTGGAAGACCTCTTCAGCGCCTACGTCGACGCCGCCGACGCCGGCCGAACCGCGGACCAACTCGCCAAGCCGGAGATTTTCACCGCAGGCTACATACGCAAGAAGCTCCGCGAACGCGGCGTCGAGCCCCGGAAAGGCGGCCCCAGAGCCCGCAAGAGCTGAGAGAGGCATCCCTCCCCCAGGCACACCTCACCCACCCGCACGCATGTGTTTACTCCCCATGCCCCGCCGAACTGGACCACGGGCGAGGGCACACCGGCGCACAGAACAAGCACCTACCCGCCAGGAACAGTCTCGGAGCGTCCGTTGGGAGCCGCCGTCCTACCGCATCGTGTCGAGACCTGATGATGGCGTGTTCTTCACGCGTCACGCCCGCGGCAGGGCGATCGCGGGGAACCGGGTGTGCGACGTCATGTGCGCCGTCGGCCGGGTGAGGGGCGGTGCAGAATCCAGGTCTGCCGGGGGGCCGCCTTTAGCAGGGCGGACACTTCCCGGGCTCGTGCCCGCCGGGTGGGCAGCTCGGTGAGGAGTCCCTCCCATTCCTCCCGGTACCGGGGTCGATCAGCGGCCGGAAGCATCGCCGTCATCGCCCCCACCATTCGCCGCGGCACTCGCCCCAGCTTGCGCAGCTTCACCTCGGCATCGGGACATGGTGGTCTCGACGTCGCGGGGGCGAAGGTCCGCTCGCACTCCCGGAGTGCGGCGACGGCGGCGATCCTCGCCGCCGCGAGCGCCTGCACCACGGCCTCTGCCGACCCCGTCTCGTCCGCCGCCCGGACCGCGTCGGCCGCCGCATCCGCAGCGCGCATCGCGTCCTTCGCACGTGCCGTGCGCGCCGCGCGAGCCGCCGCATCCACCGCGCGGGCCGCGCCCATGGAGATCGTCACCGAGTGCGCCGCATGTGCCGTGCGCGTTGCGAGTGCCGCGTAGTCGGCCGCGTAGGAGGCGCGTGTCATCCTCGGGGTCTTGGTCGACTTGGTCGGCTTGGCCGCCATCGCCGTCTTGGCCGCCGCGTTCGCCGCCGGGATGACGTGGCTGGCGAAGGTGGTCAGAGCCTGATTAACGGCGTCTTCCTCGTCGGGCGTCATGAGGTGGCACCGGGGCGCGGGCTGCCCCACGGGATGGGGGCGGTGGCGCGGTTCTGGTGAGCCTTGGCCAGTGCCAGCCGGGCGGCTTCGGTGCCCTCCTGGGTCAGCTGGTAGTAGCGGCGGCGAGGGCGGCCCTGCATCTCGTGCTCGGACGGATCCTCCCAGTGGGAGGTGATCCAGCCGCACTGCTCCAGCCGCGTGATGATGGGGTACACGGTGCCGGACGGGAGTCCGGTGGCCTGCATCATCTCCAGTCCGTACCACTCGCGTGCCGGTTCCAGCAGCGCCTGCCGAAGGACCATCTGGGTCTGCATCGTCATCCGCGGCCCCTTAGCCATGCCGCTCGCCTTCTTCGTCGTTCGTCTGCGTCCGCACGCCTGTCGGCGGTGTGCCCGGCACCAACGCCACAGCACGCTGCCGGGTGTTGTGATAGATCCCGTACAGCAGCCCGACCACCGCGACGCCCACCCCCACCGGCAGTCCCACGGCCGGGAACAGCGCCGCCAGGACGGCCGTCGCCAGCCCCGCCGCCCCGATCACCACGGCCACCAGCACCTCGGCCGGGACGAACACCCCCTGCCGCCCCTCCCGGACATCTCCACTCCGCTTGCTCATCGCACACCTCGTCTCCTGTCCTCCGTCCCGCCGCGCCGGCGACCGACCCCAACCCCTACAATGCTCGTACTCTACATAGGTAGAGCTCAAGGTCACAACCGCCGCGATTCGGAAGGTCGTGGTTCGGAGTGTGGCGTTGACCTGCGGAAACGCCGGAACCGCGCGGCGCGGCGTGCGGGGGCCCAGTCAGGACGCCGTGCCCGCTACTTTCGAGCCGATGAACGCAGCGGGCCTGGAACCGGGCAGTGGGTACGCGGGTCGCGGCGCTGGCCGGGCTGATACAGCTCGCCGATCATGAAGACGCAGACCGGCCGTTCGTTGATGTCGTGGATGTTGGCGATCCTGAGGAGGGCGAGGTTGCGGTGGTCGCCCGCACGGGAGCGGACGAAGTCGATCAGGCCGGTCACGCCCGTCGAGGCGAAGCCGGGTTCACGGAAGCGTTGTGCGACGGCCGCCCGGTCGAGTGTCGCGGCCTGGGCCCAGGGCCCGTCCCTCCGAATGCTGAGGACCGAGTCGATGAAGACGCCGGCGGCGTCGAAGGTGAGCCCCACTCGCTCGGCGGGCCAGCTCAGTCCCGGTTTCTCGCCGGCACTGAGTTTCGCGGCCAGGTCTTTGTAGAGCGCGCCGTATTCCGAGCAGAACGAGGCGAGCTGGGCCGCTCCCTGAGCTCCGGACGCCTTCCCTTGTTCAGAACAGGAAGAATCAGCCAGAACCAGGAGACTACCGAGGCTCACATAAGAGACCGGTATACCCGCGAGTGCGCTCGATCTGCGGCTGCCGGCATTGGCGACGAAACGTGAAATGGCGTCGTCGGCGACGATGGCGGGCAGGGTGCCGCGATCGGCGCAGCCTCCGGTGATCGCGCGCAGGAAGTCGCTGAACTCGTTCTCCCGCCCGGCGAAGAAGGCGATCTCCTTATGGCGATCCACATCGCACGCCTGATGCAGGTCACCACCGGCGTCCGCCCAGGAAATATCTCCTATTGGGATCCGGAATTCCCTCAGCTTCTCTTTGGTCGCCTTGACCAGTGAGCCGATGTAGGTGTCATCACCCTGGCCCAGGGGGTGATAGATCACCACTCTCGTGGCGCGCAACGACCGTGCGTACTCGGCGAGCAGGATCGCTTGGAACCGATTGCTCGGAACCATCTGGAAATAGAGGGGCGACCTCTTCTCCAGGCCGGTGCCGGTGAGGGTCGTGCCGAAGGCCGGCACGCCGGCGCCGCCGAACATCGTGATCGCCTCCTCGGTCTGCACGACGGTCCGGTCGAGACCGACCACTCCGAGAAGACGCGGATCCCTTCTGAAGAGGGAGAGCAGCATGTCGCGGGTGACCCGAGGAGCCTCCCTCATCTTCTCGCCGCCATTGGCGATGATGATCTCAAGGAGCGGCTCGGTGCTGGACTTGCCGTTCTGTATCCGCTGCCGCAGAAGGAGCCCCTCCAGCTCCTCCGAGACCGCGTGATCGGTGTCCTGAAGTGATCCTTTGTGCGTGAAGGCGGCAAAGAACACCAGACCGATATAGGGCCTGCCCGGGTTTGCGGCATGGCTGCGCCGAGCCGCTTCGTTCTCGTCAAGGACCTTCTTCTGAACAAGGCGCAGCCGCTCGTTCGAGCCGAAGATCTGCGTTTTGTCCGCACTGTATCCGACGCACTGGACATCATCACGGCCGAACGTGACGGCCCGGACCGAGACGCGCGATCCGAGCCGGGGCATCCGCAATGCGCACCCGGCCTCTAATTGCCGGAGAGCGAAGCCGGACAGCGGGAACAGCAGGACGGCCACCGCGCCGAGACCCGCCACCCTGAGGACCGAACTCCTCGTGAGCCACAAGGCGCGGCGACAGGCGAACGCGTCCGATCGCCAGACGGAAAGATCATCGCCGGGGAGGCGGTCCTCGTTCGCGGGGACGGCGGCCGGAGGAAGGCGGAAGGGCAGATGCCGGGCATCGGAGGCGAATGTCTGACGCTTGTCGGGCAGATGCCTCCACCAATCCTGCAACGCGAGGAGCGCCTTCGCCGGATGGTAGACGATCTTCCCGGGCTCGATCGGTTCGGGCGGAGGATCCTCACCGGCCGCGATGACCAGGAGCGGATCGAAGTCACCAGTTTCGTTCCGGACCGAGTTGATCAGGCCCAGCAGCTCGCCGGCACCGTTGTCGGCCGTGGCGTTGCCGATGAGCAGCACCACGTATCCCGTCCTGCGGTAGCCGTCCAGGCGCGGGAACACCTTGAAATGGCGCCGTCTGTAGATGACGCGGAGATCCTCCAGAAACGCGTGGACGAGGAGCTTCTTGACGCTCGTCTCCATCTCGGGCTTACGGTGTCCCACGGTGAGCCGCGTGGCGAAGTCGAGGAAGTTCCGCGAGTGCTTCGGCACCACCATCGCCTGCCGGCGCATGAACCAGTGGCTTTCGCGTGCCAGCCCGGGCACCGACGCCGGGACGAGGCGGCTTAGGCGGGCGATCCGGTAGCCCAGCCAGAAGAGGCCGAACATCAGTGTGATCGGCGATGAGGCCACCTGCTGGACGAGGCGGTTCAGCGCCTCCGCCACCCCGCCGCCATCCGGAGCCCGGGCCCCTCCGCCCGCCCACTGCTTGAGGAAGGCGGTGATCTCGGCCTTGTCATCTCGCGTCCGAGGCGCCTCGAGTTTGGTCCCCGTGAGAAGGTCCGCCACGCGGTAACGGGTGAAGCCGCTCAGCCGCCTGCCCCTCGTGCGATGGACGGACAGGCCATCGCGGGCCTCGTCGAGCAGGGGCAGCAGAGGAGGCTCGCGGGGCCTCTCGTACGCCTTCGCGGCGTCCTCTCCGTCCTGCCCGTCAGGCGTGGAGGGCGGCGGGCCGAGGCGCCAGCGCTCCAGGCTGTGCCTTGCCGCGGTCGCGGCGTCCACACGGAGGACCGGGACGTCCGGCGCGTTCTCGAGTATGGACGTCTCCAGCGAGCGGAGGAATCCGGCCGTCGTCCCGTCGTGCTGGAGATAGATGATCGGGAGGGGGTGGTCCCCCCGGATCTCCCGTTCCTGGCTCCACGTGAACGGCCTGGGGCGCTCATAGAGCTTGCGGATGACCTCGACGAGCGTCCCTATTCCGGCGAAAACAGGGTTTCTATCAGACATTCTTGCCACTTCGGATGATCAGCGGCCACCGCGGTCACGGCACCGGGGACTTCGCGAAGATCGCAGGGAAGATCGCTGGACCACGAAAAGTGCCGTCCGGGCCTCGGCGGATCGGTACCACCCGAATCCGCGGTCCCGTACAAGATCCACGGCATCCGCCCCGCACCGCGTACCTCGCGAAGGTGTCCGAGCTTCATGCTCGGCATTTTCCACCGGATCCATACTCCGGCCAAGAGACCGGTCAGAATACTGACTAATCAAATCTTGCGGTCGACATAATCTCATCTCACCTCTTCGTCAACGCCTTACATATATCTAGATGTCTGCTTTTAAGCGCCCAGGGCTACATGTGGAGTTTGAACCATAAAGGCCGGAGAAGGGCAGAAGGCCCCCTGAGGGACGGGCGGACGGGCGGGGGCCGGGGGGTGGCGGCGTAGCGTGGGGGGATGAGGCGGCGCAAGGTGGTGTACGGGATCATGATGGGGGTGTGCCTCACTCTGTTCGTGCTCGCCTGGGCGGTCGTCCCGCGGTTCTCGCCCGCGGCGGCGGTCGGGATGTCGGTGGTGGCGGCGGTGATCCCGCCGTTCGCGGCCGTAGTGGCCAACTGGGGCGTCGACCGGACGGACCGGCGCGGCAGGTGAGCGCCGGCGGGGACGCGGCGTGACGGGACCGGGCGTGGCCGGGGCGCTGGACCTGGCGGGGATCTTCGTCTTCGCCGTGTCCGGGGGGCTGGCGGCGGTGCGGCAGCGGCTGGACGTCGTCGGGATGGTGGTGCTCGCCGAGATCACCGCGCTCGGCGGCGGGATCCTGCGGGACCTCCTGATCGGTGCGGTGCCCCCGGCCGCGTTCACGAGCCTCGGGTACGTGCTGGTGCCGCTGACGGCGGCGGCACTGGTGTTCTTCTGGCATCCGCAGGTGACGCGGCTGCTGCCGGCGGTGCTGCTCTTCGACGCGGCGGGGCTCGGGCTGTTCTGCGTCACCGGGACGCTGAAGGCGCTGGAGCATGGGCTGTCGCCGCTGCACTCGGTGTTGCTCGGGGTGGTCACCGCGGTCGGCGGCGGGGTCCTGCGGGACATGCTCAGCGGGCAGATCCCCTCGGTGCTGTACGACCGGCAGCTCTACGCGCTGCCCGCGATGCTGGGGGCCGCGGTGATGGCGGTCGCCTACACGGCCGGCCTGCACGGTGGTGCCGTCACCGCGGGCGCCGCGGTGCTTGCGTGCGGGCTGCGGCTGATGGCGATGCGGTACGGCTGGCGCGCTCCACGGCCCCGTGGCGTCACGGATTAGGGCGGGACGGTTCGTTTCCGCAGGTTCCGGCGGGTAACGTCACGGTCATGGGGCGGATCACCGTGCGCAGGCCAGTGCTGAGGCTGAGCACCACCGGGACGCGGGGGCGGCGTCCCGACACGCTGGCCGTCGAGGAGCCGCTGGAGATCCGGGTGGCGGGCAAGCCGCTCACGATCACCATGCGGACGCCCGGCCACGACTTCGACCTGGTCGCGGGGTTCCTGGCGGCCGAGGGGATCATCGGGGACGCCGGGGACCTGACGGCGATGCGCTACTGCGCCGACACCGAGGAGCAGAACACCCTCGACGTGACGCTGGCGCCCGGGGTGCGGCCGCCGGACGACTCGATGACGCGGGCGTTCGCGACGACCAGCGCGTGCGGGGTCTGCGGGAAGTCGAGCATCGAGGAGCTGCGCGCGGACCGGCCCTACGAGGTCGCGGACGACCCGGTACGGCTGACTCCCGCGGTGCTGGCGGCGCTGCCCGAGCGGCTGCGGGAGGCGCAGCGGGTCTTCGAGCGGACGGGCGGGCTGCACGCGGCCGGGCTGTTCGACGCCTCGGGCGCGCTTCTGGCCGTCCGGGAGGACGTGGGGCGGCACAACGCGGTCGACAAGGTGGTGGGGTGGGCGCTGCGGGAGGGGCTGCTCCCCCTCGGCGGGCGGGTCCTGATGGTGAGCGGGCGGGCGTCGTTCGAGCTGACGCAGAAGGCGATGACGGCGGGGATCCCGGTGCTGGCGGCGGTCTCCGCGCCGTCGTCGCTGGCGGTGGACCTCGCGGAGGACGCGGGCATGACGCTGGTGGGGTTCCTGCGCGGGGAGACCATGAACGTCTATACAGGCGCCGAGCGCATCGCCCTCTGAGGGCCGGTGGCACGCGTCACCTTGACCCGGGGCCGTCGCGGGCGGTTGATTGACGCTGTGTCCAATAGTGAGCGTTTCCGGTGGGTGCGTGGCGACGGGGTGGATCTGGCCTTGTGGGAGCAGGGCGACCGGTCGCGGCCGACCGTCCTGCTGGTGCACGGGTACCCCGACACCCACGCGGTGTGGGACGAGGTGGCCGAGCGGCTCGCGGCCCGCCACCACGTCGTCCGGTACGACGTGCGCGGTGCCGGGGCGTCGTCGCGGCCGGCCGGGCGCGGGGGGTATGCCTTCGGCCGGTTGATGGCCGACATGCGGGCGGTGCTGGACGCCGCCGCGCCCGGCCGCCGGGTGCATCTGGTGGGGCACGACTGGGGCTCGATCCAGTCGTGGGAGGCGGTCTGCACGATGGCGGAGCGGTTCGCCTCGTTCACCTCCATCTCCGGCCCCTGCCTTGACCACGTGGCGCTCTGGACGCGGCGTGGCCTGGCACGCCCGACGCCGTCGAGCCTCCGGCGGGTGGCCGGGCAGGGCGTCCGGTCCTGGTACATCTGCCTCTTCCAGCTTCCGGTGCTGCCCGAGCTGCTGTGGCGTGCAGGGTTGTCCAGGGTGTTCACGCGGGCCCTGGAGATCGGTGAGGGCGTCCCCGCCCGCGACGGGCATCCGGCTAGGACGCTGCCGCGCGACGGCGCGTCCGGTGTGGGGCTGTACCGGGCGAACATGGTGCGGCTGCGCAGGCCGCGCGGGCGCCGGACGGACGTCCCGACGCAGGTCATCGTCCCGACCAGGGACCTGTTCGTCTCGCCCCATCTGGTGGGCGGGCTGCCGGAGCACGTGCCGGACCTGTCGATCCGGCCGGTCGCGGCCGGGCACTGGGTGCCGCGCAGCCGTCCGGACGCCGTCGCGCGCTGGGTGGCCGGGCATGTAGCCCGGGTGGAGGACGGGCCGCGGGCGGCCCGGTCCGCCGGCTGAGGCGGCCCCGGCCCTAAGGTGATCGGTATGGCGGACGCGGTGGTCATCGGGGCAGGGCCCAACGGGCTGGTCGCGGCCAACATGCTCGCGGACGCGGGCTGGGACGTGGAGGTGCTGGAGGCGCAGCCCGAGCCGGGCGGGGCCGTGCGCAGCGACCGGGGGGTCCACCCCGACTACGTCAGCGACCTGTGCAGCGCCTTCTACCCGCTCGGCGTGGCGTCCCCCGCCATGCGGGCGCTCGGCCTGGAACGGCACGGGCTGCGGTGGAAGCACGCCGAGGCCGTCCTCGCGCATCCGCTCCAGGACGGCCGTTGCGCCGTCCTGGAGCACGACCCGCGGGCGACCGCGGAGGGGCTCGACGCCTTCGGGGACGGTGATGGCGAGGCGTGGCTGCGGCTGTACGGGCTGTGGGAGGAGATGGGCGAGGCACTGCTGCGGGCCCTGTTCACCCCGTTCCCGCCCGTCCGGGCGGCGCTGCCTCTGGCCGCGGCGCTGCGGCGCGCGGGCGGGCTGCGCGTCCTGCGGACGCTGGCGGCGCCGGTGCGCGGGCTGGGCGAGCGGGAGTTCACCGGGCCGGGCGGGCCGCTGCTGCTGGCGGGCTCCGCCCTGCACACCGACGTGTTCCCCGAGACCACGGGCGGCTCGGGGTTCGGGTGGCTGCTGGCGATGGTCGGCCAGCGGGACGGCTGGCCGGTGCCCGAGGGCGGCGCGGGCGCGCTGACGGCGGCGCTCGTGCGGCGGCTGGAGTCCCGGGGCGGGCGGGTCCGCTGCGACACCGAGGTCACCTCGGTCGTCGTGGGGAACGGCCGGGCGCTGGGCGTGCGGACGGCGTCCGGGGAGGCCGTGCGGGGGGCGCGGGCGGTGCTGGCGGACGTGTCGGCGCCCGCGCTCTACGGCGGCCTGGTGGACTGGTCCGACGTGCCCGCCCGCGACCGCCGGGGCCTGCGCGAGGACATGCGGCGCTTCGACTGGGACCACGCGACGTTCAAGGTCGACTGGGCGCTGTCCGGCCCGGTCCCCTGGGCGTCCCCCGGCGCCGGACGGGCCGGGACCGTGCACCTGTCCCCCGGCATGGACGCGCTGACCTGGTACAGCGCGCAGATCGCGACGGGGTTCGTCCCGTCCGAGCCGTTCGCGCTCCTCGGCCAGATGACGACCGCCGACCCGTCCCGCTCCCCCGCGGGCACCGAGTCGGTGTGGGCCTACACCCACGTCCCCCAGCGGGTCAGGGGCGACGCCGGGCCGGACGGGATCACCGGCGTGTGGGACGAGCGGGAGCGGGACGCGATGGCCGGGCGGATCGAGGCGGCCGTCGAACGCCTCGCCCCCGGGTTCCGCGACCGCGTCGTGGCCCGGCGGGTCATCGCGCCGCCCGCGTTCGGCGGGCACGACGCCAACCTGCACGGCGGCGCGCTGAACGGCGGGACGGCGCAGGCGCACCAGCAGCTCGTCTTGCGCCCGGTCCCGGGGCTGGGGCGGGCGGAGACGCCGGTCGCCGGGCTCTTCCTGGCGTCGGCGTCGGCGCATCCGGGCGGCGGTGTGCACGGCTCCTGCGGCGCCAACGCGGCCCGCGCGGCGCTGGCGCACGACGGCTCCGCGGGCCGCCTCGTCCTCACACCGGGCCTTGCGGCGCTGCGCCGCCTCCTGACCTGACGCGTCTTCAGGCCGCGGCCGGTCCGGTCCGACCCGGCGCGGGTGTCACGCCACCTGCTCGGCCGACAGGGGGCGGGCGACGTCCTCCAGCGACCTGCGGGCGGCCTCCACGCCGAGGAACATCTCCACGATCCCCGCCGCGATCATCAGCGCGGCCCCGAGGAAGTAGCCCGCGGCGACGGCGGAGATCCGCTCGGTCTCCACGAGGCGGCCGAACAGGACGGGGCCGATCACGCCGCCGAGGCCCGTCCCGACCGCGTAGAACGCGGCGATGGCCATGGCCCGCGTCTCCATCGGGAAGATCTCGCTGACGGTCAGGTACGCCGAGGACGCGCCGGCGGAGGCGAAGAAGAACACCGCGCACCAGCAGGCGGTGAGCGTCCAGGCGTCCAGCACGTCCGCGCGGAACAGCAGGCCGGTGCCGATCAGCAGCACGCCCGAGAGCACGTACGACAGGGTGATCATCACGCGGCGGCCGACGGTGTCGAACAGCTTGCCCAGCAGGAACGCGCCGAGGAAGTTGCCGATGCCGATCGGGATCAGGTAGTAGCCGACCTTCGCGTCGGGCACCCCGAAGAACGTGTCGAGCACCAGCGCGTAGGTGAAGTAGACGGCGTTGTACAGGAACGCCTGCCCGATGAACAGCGCGAGGCCGAGGACCGTCCGCCGCGGGTAGCGCCGGACGGCGGTCTCGGCGATCTCCCGGAAGCCGACCACCCGCCGCTGGCGGACGCGGATCGTCTCCCCCGGCCGTTCCGGCTCGGCGCCGGTCTCGGCGGCGACCCGCCGCTCGATGTCGGCCACCACCCGCTCGGCCTCCTCCTCGCGGCCGTGGATGAACAGCCAGCGCGGGCTCTCCGGCACCGTCCGGCGGACGAACAGCACGCCGAGGCCGAGGAGCGCGCCGAGGGCGAACAGGGCGCGCCACCCGAGGTCCTCGGGGACGAGGTCGCCGTTCAGCACCGGGATCGACAGCGCGGCGGCGAACGACGTGCCGATCCAGAACGAGCCGTTCACCACCACGTCCACGCGGCCCCGGACGCGGGCGGGGATCAGCTCGTCGATCGCCGAGTTGATCGCCGCGTACTCGCCGCCGATGCCCGCGCCGGTGAGGAACCGGCACATGTAGAACCACCATGGGCTGAAGGACACCGCGGTCAGGACGGTCGCGGTCAGGTACAGCGCGAGGGTGAGGAGGAACAGCTTCTTGCGCCCGAACCGGTCGGTGAGGTGGCCGAACAGCAGCGCGCCGAGGCAGGCCCCGATCACGTAGATGGACGCGCCGAGCCCCACCTGCCCGTCGGTGAGCCCGAGCCCCGCGCTCTCGTCGGTGAGCCGCGGGCCGATCACCCCCACGACGGTGACCTCCAGGCCGTCCAGGATCCAGACGGCGCCGAGACCGATCAGCACGGTCCAGTGCCATCGCGACCAGGGCAGCCGGTCGAGCCGCGCGGGGATGTCCGTCTCGATGGTCCTGAGCGTCGTCGTCACCCCGCTGTGGTTCCCGATCTACGACAAATATGCCGATTCGCTGCGCCGGAGGTTTACCGCCGCGGGGTTTTCCCCGGGGCCGGAACATGCGACCTTTGGCAGGAGAAAGCCCGGCGACCGGCCCCCGGCGGCCGTCGTCCCCCGGGTCCGAACCGGCAGCGGAGCGTGAGGCATGCGGATTCGCGACATCCTGCGGAGGAAGGGAGACGCGGTGGCCACGGTACGGCCGGACGCCACCGTGCGGCAGCTGCTCGCCGTCCTGGCCGAGCACAACATCGGGGCGGCGGTCGTGTCGCCCGACGGCACCTCGATCGCCGGCATCGTGTCCGAGCGCGACGTCGTGCGGCGCCTGCACGAGCGCGGCGCGGCTCTGCTCGACCGGCCCGTCTCGGAGATCATGACATCGGAGGTCCGCAGCTGCGGGCCCGGCGACAAGGTCGAGGACCTCCGGCGCACCATGACCGAGCGCCGCTTCCGGCACGTGCCGGTGGTGGAGGACGGCCGGCTCGCCGGCATCGTCAGCATCGGCGACGTGGTCAAGAGCGCGATCGACGAGCTGCAGAGCGAGCGCGAGCACCTGGTCGACTACATCCAGCGCGCGCCCTGACCCGCCCGCGTCCCGCCGTCTGCGTCCGATGCGGGGATCAGACGTAGACGGGCAGGGGACGCCCGGCCGGGGCCGCCTGCACCTCCCGGTGGACCGCCGCGAGCCGCTCGACCGCCGTGCGCAGCACCGCGGCCGGCAGCACGTACGGCAGCCGGACGTAGTCCTCCAGGACGCCGTCCGCGGCGAACACCGGGCCCGGCACCACCCGCACGCCCGCGCGCTCGGACGCCTCGGCGAGCTGGGTCGCCACCGGCGCGCCGATCCGCGCCCACAGTGACATCCCGCCCGCGGGCAGCCGGAACTCCCAGCCGGGCAGCAGCTCGCGCAGCGCGGCCGCGAGGGCGTCGCGGCCGCGGCGCAGGTCCTCCGCCCGCTCCGCCCGGACCTCCCCGCCCCGCAGCAGCAGCTCCCGCACGATCAGCTGGTCGAGGACGGGACTGGCCATGTCGAACGGCTCGCGGGCGAGCACCAGGCGGCGGGCCAGCGGCGCGGTCGCGCGGATCCAGCCGATGCGCAGCCCGCCCCACAGCAGCTTGGACGCCGACCCGATCGTGATCACCCGGCCGCCGTTGTCGAACGAGGCGGCGGGCGGCTCGCGCGGCGCGTCCGGGTCGTGCGCGAGGTCGGCGAACGTCTCGTCCACGACGAGGAACGCGTCGGCGCGGCGGGCGGCGTCCACCAGCGCGGCCCGCTCGCCCGCGGGCATCAGGTGGCCGGTCGGGTTGTGGAAGTCGGGGATCGTGTAGGCCATCCGGACGGCGGCCTGCCGCATGGACCCCGCGGCCAGCTCCACGTCCCAGCCCTCGTTCACGCCGACCGGCACGAGCCGGGCGCCGCGGCGGCGCAGCGCGCCGAGGGCGTGCGGATAGGTCGGCCGCTCCACCATGACGGGGTCGCCGGGCTCGACCAGCGTCTGCGTCAGCAGCGTGAACGCGTGCTGCGCGCCGGTCGTCACGACGATCTGGTCGGCGCGGGTCGGCACGCCGCGCGCCGCGTACCCGGCGGCGATGACCTCGCGCAGCTCCTCCAGCCCGGCGGGCTCGTACCCGGGGCCCGCGCTGTACCGGGGCAGCTCGGCGACGGCGGCCTCGACCGCCGCGCCGAAGATCGCGGGGGCGCCGGGCGTGGCGCAGCCGAGGTCGATGAACCCGTCGCCGGGCGGCGGGTGGACCCCGCCGAACCGCCCGCCGGTGCCCGCCCCCGGGCGGGGCTCGGCGGCCGACATCGCCACCGGCGGCAGCGCCGTCCAGCTACCGGCGCCCTGGCGGCTCTCGACATAGCCCTCCTCGCGGAGCCGGTCGTAGGCCGCCGTCACGGTCGTGCGGCTGACGCCCAGGGCCGCGGCCAGGTCGCGCTCGGCGGGCAGCCGCATCCGCGCCGCGAGCCGCCCGTCCAGGACGAGGCCGCGCACCGACCGGGCCAGCGCCGCGTAGACGGGCCGCTCACGCGGCACGTCCCCGAGTAGCCTGGCCAGCTGCACACCGTTCACGTAACGCACGCTCATACAGACCACTTTTGCATATTGGCCCTGCACTTTCCAGGCCACTTCCCTTCATGATGGGCATCTCAGGGTACTCTGACGAGCTTGGAGCGCAGCAATGGCCTCGATGGGGCGCCGTCTGGTGCAGTTGTACATCGGATTGGCCTTGTACGGGCTCGGGATCGCCCTCCAGATCCTGTCGGGCCTGGGCAACGACCCCTGGGACGTCCTCCACCAGGGCCTCTCGCGCCGGTTCGGGCTGTCGATCGGCGTGTGGATCGTCATCGCCGGGGCGCTGGTGATGCTCTGCTGGATCCCGCTGCGCCAGCGGCCGGGCTTCGGGACGATCAGCAACGTCGTCTTCCTGGGCGCCTTCGCCGACCTGTTCCTGTGGCTGCTGCCCGATCCGGCCGGTCTCACGGCCCGGTGGGCGTACCTGGTCGCGGCCGTTCTCGTCGGCGGCTTCGCCACCGGCTGCTACATCGGCGCGGGCCTCGGCCCGGGCCCCCGCGACGGGCTGATGACCGGGCTGGCCGCGGACGGGCGCTCCATCCGCGTCGTGCGCACCGGCATCGAGCTGGGCGTCCTCGCGGCCGGCTGGCTCCTGGGCGGGACGGTCGGGATCGGCACGCTCCTCTACGCGCTGGCGATCGGCCCGCTGACGCACGTGTTCCTCCCCCGCCTGACCGTCGGCAGGCCCGCGCCGGTCAAGGGTCCTCCGGAGGACGCCGCGGCCGCTCCCTGGCCGTCGATGGAGCCCCCGGTGTCACGCGAGCACGCCGTCTGCCCCAGCGGGGCAGTGGCGCATGCGAGCCTGACCGAGGCGGATCGCGAAGCGGCGTCGGGCCCGCGCGATCACGGCCCTGGGCCTGCCTCCGAGCGGGTCTCCTGACCGGGGCCGAGGAAGCAGCGGGTCACCTGGTCGGCGAGCGCGGCCAGCAGCGGTGCCGCCTCGGCCTTCAGCTCGTCCAGGGTCCGGGGGCCGTCGGCGAGGCTGAACGCGGCGGTGAGGCCGAGGTCGTGCAGTCCAGCGAGCGGCCCGGCGACGGCTCCGGCGAGGGCGACGGCAGGGACGCCGCGCTCGCGGGCGAGGGCGGCGACCGCGGAGACGACCTTGCCGCCCGCGCTCTGCCCGTCCACCCGCCCCTCACCGGTGATCACCAGGTCGGCGCCGGCGAGGGCGGCGGGCAGCCCGACGGCCTCGGCGACGAGCGCCGCGCCGGGGGCGGGCTCGGCGCCGAGCGCGGCGACCAGGCCGCCGCAGGTGCCGCCCGCGGCGCCCGCCCCGGGCAGGTCGTGGACGCGGACGCCCGAGCGGGCCGCGAGGACGTCGGCGAACCGGGTGAGCGCCGCGTCCAGCTCGCGGACCTGGCTCGGCGTCGCGCCCTTCTGCGGGCCGAAGACCGCGGCGGCGCCGGACGGGCCCACCAGCGGGTTCGTGACGTCGCAGGCGACACGGAAGCGGGTGGCGCGGACCTCGGCGGGGACTTCGGAGTCGTCGACGCGGTCCAGCCGGGCGAGCGCCGCGCCGCCGGGCGGGAGGTCCGCGCCGGACGCGTCGAGGAACCGCAGGCCAAGTGCGCGCAGCAGCCCGGCGCCGCCGTCGGTGCCGGCGCTGCCGCCGACGCAGACCAGCACCTCGCGGGCGCCCCGCCGGACGGCGTCGGCGATCAGCTCGCCGGTGCCCGCGGACGAGGCGCCCAGCGGGTCGGGCGGGACGTCCTCGACGAGGGTCAGCCCGGACGCGGCGGCCAGCTCCACGACCGCCGAGGTCCCGTCGCCCGAGAGCGCGTAGCGGGCGGTGACCGGGCGTCCCAGCGGATCGGTGGCGGCGGCCTCCACCGGGGTGCCGCCGCGGGCGCCGAGGAAGCAGTCGAGGGTGCCCTCGCCGCCGTCGGCCATCGGCACCGCGACCACCTCGGCGGCGGGCACGGCGCGGCGGACGCCGGCCCCGATCGCGGCGCAGGCGGCCACGGCGGACAGGCCGCCCTTGAACGAGTCCGGCGCGACGACGACGCGCACGGGCGTCAATGCTCCGCGGCGAGGGCGGTGAGGACGGACGCGAACTCCTCCGGCAGCACCAGCGTGTCGCCCTCGTACCGCGTCTCCAGAAGGGTCAGCTCACCCGCGCGCCACCAGTACAGGTGCGGGCTGAGCGAGCCGGGCCCCTCCTCGTAGGCGCGGTGGGCCTGGGCCTGGAGCTCGTGGGCGGCGGTCACGGCCGCCCGGTAGCGGGCCCGCGGGGAGTTCTCGGCGATCCGCAGCGAGTGCGCGACGATCAGGCTGCGGTTGGGGGCGATGACCAGCGCGCCGTAGGGGCCGATCGGCAGGTACTCCTCCAGCCACGCCAGGTGGGTCGCGGCGTAGAACGTCCAGCCGTGCAGGACCGACACCCGGACGCCGCCGAGCTCCTGCTCGTCGTGCTGGAGCGGCCCGTCGCCGCGCACGTTCGCGCGGCCGAGCATGAACAGCGCGTCGCCGGACACCGGCCAGCCGTGCATCTCCTCGTTGCTGACGGTTCGGACGCTGGTGGGGGTGTCGACGACCACGACCTCGATCAGCCCGGGGGCGAAGGGCCGGGCGGCGAACCCGCCGTTGTCGGCCTCGACCGGATGGATGCGGGTGCGCAGCAGATGCTGGGCGAGGTCGAAGTCGGACAGGTCGAGGGGCTCCTCCATCGCGGTGACGATCGTGGTGACCTGGTCGGAGACCAGCGCGGGCCAGTCGTCGCGGGGCACCAGGCGCGCCAGCTGCCGCAGGTCGCGCAGGCTGACGGGGAGCCGGTTGGGGCCCTCAAGCATGATCACCTCCCCGGGGTAGCGGCGGCAGGTGTAGCCGAGGCTCTCGGCCACCAGCACCACCAGCGACTCCAGGGTCCCGTCGTCCCCCGGGACGGGACGGGCGTGCCGTCCCCTCATCGCGCACCTCCCGGCGCTCGCAGGGTGAGTGCTCCGGCGTCCAGGATGGCGGGGGCGCCGAGCTCCAGGGTGCGCTGGCGGGGGCCGTGCCCGGCGGGGACGCCGGCGAGGACCGGCACGCCGAGCGGCCCGAGCCGCGCCGAGAACACCGCGTCCAGCTCGGCGGGGTCGCCGGACCGTTCCCACGACCCCAGCACCACCCCCGCCGCCCCGTCGAGCCATGCGGACTGGAGGAGCTGGACGAGCATCCGGTCGATCCGGTACGGCGCCTCGGACACGTCCTCCAGGAAGACGATCCGGCCCTCGGCCCGCGGCGGCGCGTACGGGGTGCCCAGCAGGGCCGTGAGGAGCGTGAGGGTGCCGCCGGTGAGCGGGCCCTCCGCCCGGCCCGGGGCGAGGGCGTGGGTGCCGGTCAGGACGTCCTGGCCGGTGCCGAACAGCGCCGCCAGCAGGCCGTCGCGGGTGAGGGCGTCGTCGGCGCCGGTCGCGGCGGGGCCGAGGTCGGCGATCCGCCCGGCGGGCATCGGCCCGAACGAGGTGGTGACGCCGAGGCGCGCCCCGAACGCCACGTGCAGGGCGGTGATGTCGCTGGACCCGTGCAGCATCTTGGGGTCGGGGCCGGTGGCGGCGGCCAGGGCGTCCCAGTCGAGGTGGTCCAGGACGCGGGTGGCGCCGTAGCCGCCGCGCGCGCAGACCACCGCGCTGACGCGGGGGTCGGACCAGGCCGAGGCCAGGTCGGCGGCACGGTCGGCGTCGCCGCCGGCGAGCTGCTGCCAGCCGTCCCTGAGGGGGCCGGGTCCGCCCAGGTTGACTCGGTCGAGGGCGTGCTGTCCGAGCACGACGTCAAGGCCGAGGCCGCGTAGAACGGCGCAGCCCTCCTCCAGCCGGGCCGGGTCGGCGGGGCCGCTGGGCGCGACGACCGCGACCCGGTCACCGGGCCGCAACGCCTTGTACCGGCGAGCTTCGGAACGTTCGGCCCGCCCGCCGGGCATGCCGACGGCGGGCGCGTGAGATGACTCGTCGGCCACCTCCGCGCGGGCGCCCCCGCTCATCAACCCGATCCCTCCTCGCACCGCGACGCATAGAGCTTGTCAGGATCCGGACGCCAGCGGAAGGGGCCGCCGGTCACGACCCGCCAACAGATCATCTCGCGTTTCCCGGCGTCCGGCGCGCGGCCCGCCCGCCCTTGCCCGGCCCCGGTGCGGGCCGCCGGAGCGGGCCGTGTGCGTTGTCCGTGGTCAGCGCCTGTGCGCGGCCCCTCCACCGAAATCCCAGGGCGGGACCGGCGAGCGTCTGGGGAGCGTCCATCCCCCAAGGCTAGGGCTGGAAGGGCCTCCGCGCGTGTGTATCGGTGCCCCTCGGCGGCCGAGTCCTCCAGCAGTGTGCCCGCCCCTTTCCAGGTATTCGGTCAGGCCGCACGGAGCGTCACGATCCGTTCGTCCTGAAAAGGTGACAAACTTGTTCCGGTATGAGATCGCCGCCGCACATCCTCGTGATCAACGGCACCAAGGTCCGCCGCCCGGTCTTCGTTCTGGGCGCACCCCATTCCGGTGCGGACCTGCTGGCGCGCGCGGTCAAACGCTCCGCGGGCTTCCACCTCACCACCGGCCGTCCCGGCGTCCTGAGGGTCAGCTACGCCTTCGCGCGCCAGCCGTCGATCGCCACGCAGCGTGGCCAGGGCGCCGCGCGCGTCCTCCGCGACGCCTACGCCGAGACCTGGCAGATCTCCGGGCGGGCGTGCGCGGAGTGCCCGCCCGAGTGCCGCGAGCTGGCCGGGCTCCCCCCGGCCTCGCCCACGCCGCCCGGGCGGCCCGCCCGCGACGGCGAGCGGGCCGGGCCCTGCGTCCAGCCGGCGGACGTCGTGCGCTTCGCCGACGCCTCCCCCGACCTCATCTACAGCGCGGACGTGCTGCTGGACGCCTTCCCGGACGCCCAGCTCGTCCAGGTGATCAGGGACGGCCGGGACGCGGTCGCCGACATGCTCGACGACGACCGCTGCCTGGCCTGGTTCAAGCCGGGCCTCGCCAACCTCGACACGGTGTTCCCCAACCCGTTCCTCGGCGTCGAGGACCACACCGAGCGCAGCCGCTGGCCGAGCGCCGCGCCGGCGGTCAAGTGCGCGCTGCGCTGGCGCGGCTCGGTGCGGCTCAGCGCGCGGCTGCGGCAGCAGGTCCCCGAGGAGCAGCTGTTCACCGTCCGCTACGAGGACCTCGCCGCCCATCCGCGCCGGGTCGCGACCGAGGTGTCGGAATACCTGGACCAGGCGATCTCCAGCACGGTCCTGTCGGGCCTGGTGCGGTCCGGGACGCGCGACGCCGCCGAGCTCGGCGTCGGGTCCTGGCGCGAGCGGCTGACGCCGCGTCAGAGCGCCCAGGTGGAGAAGGTCGCCGGCGCCGAGCTGCGGCGCCTCGGCTACCGGCTGGCCGCCGACGCCTGAGCGCCGCTCTCCTCCTCGCCGCCCTCCGCAGCGCCCTCCGCGGCGCCCTCCTCCTCCGCGTCGCCGTCCTGCCGGGCGAACTGCGTGCGGTACAGCTCGGCGTACAGGCCGCCGCGCAGCAGCAGCTCCTCGTGGCGGCCCCGCTCGGCGATCCGCCCGTCCTCGATCACCAGGATCTGGTCGGCCTCGCGGATGGTGGACAGCCGGTGCGCGATCACCAGGGACGTGCGCCCGGCCAGGGCGGTGCGCAGGGCGCGCTGGACGGCCGCCTCGGACTCGGAGTCCAGGTGCGCGGTCGCCTCGTCCAGGACGACGACCGACGGCGCCTTGAGCAGCAGCCGGGCGATCGCCAGCCGCTGCTTCTCCCCGCCGGACAGCCGGTAGCCGCGGTCGCCGACGACCGTGTCCAGGCCCTCGGCCATCGACGCGACCAGCCCGCCGACCTGCGCGGACTCCAGGGCCTGGAGGATCTCGGCGTCGGTGGCGTCCGGGCGGGCGTAGCGCATGTTCTCCCGGATGGTGTCGTGGAACAGGTGCGCGTCCTGGCTCACGACGCCGATCTCGGCGCGCAGCGAGTCGAGCGTGACGTCGCGGACGTCCGTCCCGCCGATCCGGACCGCGCCGCCGGACACGTCGTAGAGCCGCGAGACCAGGTGCGTGATCGTCGACTTGCCCGCGCCGGACGGCCCGACCAGCGCCACGAGGCGGCCGGGGGCCGCGGTGAAGTCCACGTCGTGCAGGACCTCGCGGGCGGGCGCGGTGTCGGTCCGCGCGATCGACTCCAGCGAGGCCAGCGACACCTCCTCCGACGCGGGGTAGGCGAACCGGACGTGGTCGAACTCGATCGCCGGCGCGGCGGGCCCGTCCCCGGCCTGCGGCCCGCCGAGGGAGCGGGCGCCCTCGCGGTCGCGGATGAGGGGCTTGAGGTCGAGCACCTCGAACACGCGGTCGAAGCTGACCAGCGCGGTCATCACGTCCACGTGGACGTTGGACAGCGCGGTCAGCGGCCCGTACATGCGGGTCAGCAGGGTGGCGAGGGCGACGAGCGTGCCGAGTTCCAGGCCGCCGTCCACGACCAGGAAGCCGCCCATGCCGTAGACCATGGCGGTGGCGAGCGCGGCGACCAGCGTCAGGGCGGTGAAGAACACGCGGCCGTACATGGCGGCGACGACGCCGATGTCGCGGACGCGCGCGGCCCGCTGGGAGAAGTTCTCCTCCTCCTCGGCCGGGCGGCCGTACAGCTTGGCGAGCATCGCGCCCGCCACGTTGAACCGCTCGGTCATCAGCGAGCTCATCTCGGCGTCCAGCACCATCTGCTCGCGGCTGATCCGCGACAGCCGCCGCCCGACCCACTTGGCGGGCAGGATGAAGACCGGCAGCAGCAGCAGCGCGATCAGCGTCACCTGCCAGGACAGGATCAGCATCGTCACCAGCACCAGGATCAGGCTGATCACGTTGGACACCACCGAGGACAGGGTGGTGGTCAGTGCGCGCTGGGCGCCGATGACGTCGTTGTTGAGGCGGCTGACGAGCGAGCCCGTCTGCGCGCGCATGAAGAACGCGACGGGCTGCCGCTGGACGTGCCCGAACACCTGCGTGCGCAGGTCGTAGATCAGCCCCTCGCCGATGCGCGCGGAGTACCAGCGCTGCGCCAGGCCGAGCACCGCCTCCAGCAGCGCCAGCCCGGCGACGCCCGCGGCGAGCCAGACCACGAGGTCCTGGCGGCCCGGCACGATGCCGCGGTCGATGATCGCCTTGAGCAGCAGCGGGTTCGCGATGACGATCAGCGCGGCGATGGTGTTCAGCACGAGGAACAGGACCAGCTCGCGGACGTACGGGCGCGCGTAGCCGGCGATCCGCCCGACGGTGCCGGGCTTGAGCTTCTGCTGGGTCACCGACCCGTCCCTGCGGAACGAGGCCATCACCTGCCAGCCGTTGCCCGGCGTTCCCGGCATCCCCACAAGCGCCTCCGAGGGATCGCTGCCCGCCCCGCGGGAGCCCGGGCGGGCAGGTACGTAATCAAGTAAGCATCTCAGTATCCGGCTGGGACAACGCCGCCGCCCCCGCCCGGCTTCCCCGCTCCGCTCACGGCGTAACGCCCATGACGCGCCCGCCCGCCGCGCCCGCCCGCCGCGCCCGCCCGCCGGAACCGATAACGGGCGATCTTATGGACTTCCCGCGGCACCGGTAGTACATGTGATCAACAACCTCCGGCTCACACCCCCCAGGAGCCCCCAGTGAGACGACGCTTCCCGCGAGGCGGCGCCGGCGTGATCACCCTCACGGCCGCGCTGCTCGCCACCACCGCACTCCCCGCGGGTGCCGCGCCCACAAGGCCGGCGCGCGGCGCGGAGACCGCCCCGAAGGTCACGGTGAGGGACGGCGAGACCCAGCCGGTCTTCTCCCGCGCCGACGCGGTCACCCAGACCGTCAGCATCGAGACCACCGCCGACAGCGACCACGACGGCGTCCGCGACCGCGTCGAGATGCGGATCATGCGCCCGAAGGAGACCGACACCGCCGGGCTCAAGGTCCCGACGATCCTGGAGGCCAGCCCGTACTGGGCCGGCACCCACAACGTCCCCAACCACCCCGTCGACATCGGCGACGCGCAGGCGAAGGCCCTGCCCGGCGGCAAGCGGGGCGTGGCCGACGTCTTCCCCGGCTACTACGACAACTACTTCCTGCCGCGCGGCTACGCCATCGCCAACCTCGACAGCATCGGCACGGGCGGGTCCACCGGCTGCCCGACCGCCGGCGACCGCAGCGAGCAGGCGGGCGCCAAGGCCGCCGTGGACTGGCTGAACGGCCGCGCGAAGGGCTGGGCCCCGGACGGCACGCCGGTCGAGGCGGGCTGGTCCACCGGGAACGTCGGCATGATCGGCCAGTCCTACAACGGGACGCTGCCGAACATGGCCGCCGCGACCGGCGTCCGCGGCCTCAAGGCCATCGTGCCGATCGCGGGCATCTCCAGCTGGTACGACTACTACCGCGCCAACGGCGGGGTCCTCGCGCCCGGCGGCTACCAGGGCGAGGACCTGGACGTGATGGCCAAGATCGTGCTGACCCGGAAGGATCCCGAGGTCTGCGCCAAGGTCATCGACGCGATCGCGGCCGGGCAGGACCGCGAGACCGGCGACTACAGCGACGTGTGGGAGCAGCGGGACTACGTCGACCAGGCCCGGAAGGTGCGCGCCGCCGTGATGGTCGTGCACGGGCTGAACGACTGGAACGTCAAGGTCAAGAACTCCGTCCAGTGGTGGAACGCCCTGAAGGAGGCCGGGGTGCCGCGCAAGCTGTGGCTGCACCAGGCCAACCACGCGACGCCGTTCCGCTGGCGCCTTGAGGAGTGGCTGCGCCAGACCCACCACTGGTTCGACCGGTACCTGTACGGCCTGCGCAACGGCATCGACAAGGAGCCGCGCGTCGACATCGAGCGCGCCCCGGGGCAGTGGGAGACGGCCAAGGACTGGCCCGTCCCCGGCACCCGGACGGTCTCGTTCAGCCTGAACGCCGGCGCGTCGGGCCAGCCGGGCGTCCTCGGCGAACGGCCCCGGCACGGCGACGACCAGTCGCTCGTGGACGCCGGGAAGGCCCGCAGCGCCGAGGAGTTGCTGGTCAACGAGGACAAGGCCGACCCCAACCGGCTGGCCTACCTCACACCGGCGCTTGAGGAGCCGCTGCGCGTCAACGGCATCCCGCAGATGTCGGTCCGGGCGTCGCTGGACGGGCGGTCGCCCTACCTGACGGCCTTGCTCGTCGACTACGGCACCGACACCCGCCCCACCGGCGCCCGCAGCGACACCGGTGAGCGCGTCTGCTACGGCCAGGGCGTCCCGGGCGACGACGGGTGCACGACCCGGCAGGCACTGCTGACCGAGACCGCCCCGTTCAAGATCATCACGCGGGGCTGGCTGGACGCCAGGAACCGGCACGACCCGGGCCGCACCGAGCAGATCGAGGCCGGCGAGACCTATCGGTTCCGCTGGGATTTCGAGCCGACCGACTACGTCGTCAAGGCCGGCCACCGGCTCGGCGTCGTCGTGCTGTCCACCGACCGCGACTACACGCTCCGCTACCCGGCGGGCACCAAGGTCGTCCTCACCCCCGGGACCAGCAGGCTGCTCCTGCCGCTGGCCCGCGCATCGGGCCGGTGACCGCCGCGCGGCGGGCCGCCGTCACGGCAGGCGCCTGACGCGGCCCGCCGCGCCGTCCCCGCCGTCCCCGCCGTCTCAGCGGGCGAAGAGCTCGCGGAGACGCCCGGCCTGCTCGCGGCGCTCGGCGGCGCACTGCTGTTCGAGGGTGTTGCCCGGGGCCTGCCACAGCAGGCGCTTGGTGGCGACGGCGGCGCCCGCGTCCACCGTCAGCAGCGCGGCGACCAGGTCGGCGACGGCCGCGTCGAGCCCGTCGCGCGGGACGACGGTCTCGGCCAGGCCGAGCCGCGCGGCCTCGTCGGCGCGCACGGTGCGGGCGGTGAGGCACAGCTCCAGCGCGCGGGCGACGCCGACGATCTCGACGAGCGGCTTGGTGCCGGTCAGGTCGGGGACGAGACCGAGCGCGGGCTCCTTCATGCAGAACCGCGCGTCGTCGGCGGCCACGCGGATGTCGCAGGACAGCGCGAGCTGGAAGCCCGCGCCGATGGCGTGGCCCTGCACGGCCGCGACGGTGACGAACGCGGGGTCGCGCAGCCAGGTGTACCCCTCCTGGAGCCCGGCGATGAAGCGGTCGGTGGCCTCGGCGTCGGAGCCGTCGGCGAAGCCCTCGCCGTCGCCGGAGAACAGGGCGAGGTCGATGCCCGCCGAGAAGGACGGGCCCGCGCCGCGGAGCACGACGACGCGCACGCCCGCCGGAAGGGACCTGCCGATCGCGGCGAGTCCCCGCCAGGTGTCGAACGTCATGGCGTTGCGCCGTTCGGGACGGTCCAGCGTGACGGTCGCGACCGCGCCGTCCACGTCCAGCCGCAACCCGGCCCCGGCCAGATCGATCCCGTCCGGATCGTCCGCTGGCAGATCGTTTCCTGCCAGGTCTGCCTCTCCCGGGGCCGTGACCGCTTCCGGTCGCCGGCCCGCGTCCGCGTCCGCCATGCGCTCCCTCTCCGCTGTGACCTGTCCGGCGGCGGGGTCCGCGGCCGGGGCGGGAAGGCGGGACGCATGGGGGCGCACTGGGTCCCGCCCCGCCGTCCACGGGGCGGAACCCACCCTGTCCGCCGCCGCGGCCGAACCCTACTCGGCCGGCCGCGGCGGCGGCTCAGGCGGTGCGCTCATCCGGGGGTCGGTGTCCGTTCAGGACTTCTTGCCCCGGGTCGCGCCGCCGCGACCGCGCAGGTTGACGCCGGACTCGGTCAGAATCCGGTGGATGAACCCATACGAGCGGCCGGTGGCGGCTGCCAGGGCGCGGATGCTCTCGCCGGAGTCGTACCTCTTCTTGAGGTCCGCCGCCAGCTTGTCGCGCTCGGCACCGGTCACGCGGGTGCCCTTCTTAAGGGTCTCGGCCACGAGTACCTCCCGTAGTGATGTGGTGACCGCTGCGTTATCCCCCGCCATGATCAGTCATTCCCGCGCGTTCGGCTACCCACTCGGCCAGAAAAGATCTGCGGAAGGCAGTCCCCAGGTCACGCAAGTGCCACCAGATCAGCAAACTCGTCACTCCAGATGTCTTCGACACCATCCGGCAGCAAAATCACTCTTTCCGGCCGCAGCGCCTCGACGGCGCCCTCGTCGTGGGTCACCAGCACGATGGCCCCGGCGAAGGTGCGCAGCGCCGCCAGGATCTCCTCGCGGCTGGCCGGGTCCAGGTTGTTGGTGGGCTCGTCCAGCAGCAGGACGTTGGCGCTGGACACCACCAGCATGGCCAGGGCGAGACGGGTCTTCTCACCGCCCGACAGGACGCCCGCGGGCTTGTCCACGTCGTCGCCGGAGAACAGGAACGAGCCGAGGATCTTGCGGACCTCGACCGGCGCCATGCCGGGCGCGGCGGACTGCATGTTCTCCAGCACCGAGCGCTCGACCTCCAGCGTCTCGTGCTCCTGCGCGTAGTAGCCGACACGCAGGCCGTGACCGGCCACGACGGCGCCGGTGTCGGGCTTGTCGACGCCCGCCAGCATGCGCAGCAGCGTCGTCTTCCCCGCGCCGTTCAGGCCCAGCACGACGACGCGGCTGCCCCGGTCGATCGCCAGGTCCACGTCGGTGAATATCTCCAAAGATCCGTACGATTTCGACAAACCCTCCGCGGTGAGCGGAGTCCGGCCGCACGGCGCCGGATCCGGGAAGCGGATCTTGGCGACCTTGTCGGCCTGCCGCTCGCCCTCGACGCCGGCCAGGAGCTGCCTGGCCCTGCGGTCCATCTGCTGCGCCGCCTTGGCCTTGGTGGCCTTGGCGCGCATCTTGTCGGCCTGCGACAGCAGCGCGGACGCCTGCCGCTGGGCGTTGGCCGTCTCGCGCTTGCGGCGCCGCTCGTCGGTCTCGCGCTGGCCGAGGTAGGTCGACCAGCCGACGTTGTAGATGTCGATCACGCTGCGGTTGGCGTCCAGGTGGAACACCCGGTTGACCACCGCGTCCAGCAGCTCCACGTCGTGGCTGATGACGACCAGGCCGCCCTGGTGGGACCTCAGGAAGTCGCGCAGCCAGACGATCGAGTCGGCGTCCAGGTGGTTGGTGGGCTCGTCCAGCAGCAGCGTGTCGGCGCCGGAGAACAGGATGCGGGCCAGCTCCACGCGGCGCCGCTGGCCGCCCGAGAGCGTCCCGAGGGGCTGGGCCATGACCCGGTCCGGCAGGCCCAGGCTGGAGGCGATGGAGGCGGCCTCGGCCTCGGCGGAGTACCCGCCGAGGATGTGCAGCCGCTCCTCCAGCCGCCCGTAGCGCCGGACGGCCTTGTCGCGCTCGGCGTCGGACGCGGCCGCCATCGCCTCCTCCGCGGCGCGCAGCTTGCGGATGACCTCGTCCAGGCCCCGCGCGGACAGGATCCGGTCGCGGGCCAGCTCTTCGAGGTCGACGCCGCGGGGGTCCTGCGGGAGGTAGCCGATCGTGCCCGAGGACGTCACGCTGCCCTGCGCGGGCAGCGCCTCCCCCGCCAGCACTTTCGTGAGGGTGGTCTTGCCGGCGCCGTTGCGGCCGACGAAGCCCACCCGGTCGCCGGGGTTGACCCGGAAGGAGGCGGCCTCGATCAGCAGCCGGGACCCGGCGCGCAGCTCGATGTCGTTCGCGATGATCACAGTGACAGGGCTCCCCTGACGGACGGCTCGACGGACAGGCGCAAAACGGCGCGCCGCGCGGTCCATGCGACCGGGGCGCGCCTGGGCGGCCTGTCAGCTCGGGAGCGAAACCATCTGATCAGTGTACGTGACGCGGAGCCCTGGCCCGTGCACGCCGGCCGATCCTTACGGATCCGTCCGAACACATGTGTGAACCGCCGGGGAGAGGCCAGGATGGTGGGGGTACGGGCGTGCGGCAGCGGACCCGGGGCCGTGAGCGGCCCCGGCAACAAGGAACGGTGGCCAGATGACCCATGTGACGAGCAACGCGCCGACAGGGACGCCCACGTGGCTCGACCTCGGCATCCCCGACCTCGACCGGGCCAAGACCTTCTACGGGACGCTCTTCGGCTGGCAGTTCCAGGACGTCGGCCCCGAGGGCGGGCACTACAACATGTGCACACTGCGCGGGGAGCCCGTCGCCGCCATGATGCAGAACCCTGACGAGCAGGCCACCAAGTTCTGGTGGAACGTCTACTTCGCCACCGACGACATCGGCGAGGTCGTGGACCGTGCCGCCAAGGCCGGCGGCGAGGTGGTCCAGCCCGCGATGGACGTGATGAGCCAGGGCCGGATGGCGATCGTCAAGGATCCGCAGGGCGGCCAGTTCGGCCTCTGGCAGGGGCAGGACCACGTGGGCGCCGCCTACGTCAACGAGCCCGGGACCCTCGTCTGGAACGATCTGGTCACGGCCGACGCCGACACCGCCCGCGCGTTCTACACCGCGGTCTTCGACTACGGGCTGGAGCCCGTCCCGGGCATGGACTACACCGCCCTGCGCCGTCCCGACGGCCACTACATCGGCGGAATCCATGGCGAGCCGGGGGCGGCCGAGACGTCCTGGATCAGCTACTTCGACGTGGCCGACGCCGACGAGGCGGTCCGGCGGGTGCGGGCGGGCGGCGGCACCGTCGACGAGGAGCCGCAGGACACCCCCTACGGGCGCATCGCGGCGGTCCGCGACCCGTTCGGCGCGCCGTTCCGGGTGATGAAGACCGCGCCCGCGCCGACGTCCTGACCGCCCGGGCACGGGCCGGAGCGCCGGGCCCCGCACGTGCGGGGCCCGGGGCTCCGGCGCCGGTCAGCCCTGGCGTTCGGCGGACAGCCGCTGGGTGATGGTGTGCTGGAGCCGCTGGAGCCCGGAGGTGCCGACCAGGCCGATCTGGCCCTCCAGGTCCCGCAGCAGGACGTCCTCGTTCATCACGACCTCGGACGACTGCATCAGCACCGTCCCCTCCCCGGTGAAGTCGAACTGGTGCTCCTCACCGGAGGACCCGCCGACCCCGAAGATCATCCGCGCGGCGCCGAGCGCGCCGCGCATGTAGGAGTGGTCGTAGTGGTGGCACGGCGACGGGCAGTCCGCCCAGCCGAGCAGCGCCTGCGGGTCGACCCGGATCGGCGGCTCGACGAAATGCACCGGCCCGTTGGAGGCGGCCACGAACCGGCCCGTCCCGATGAGCGTGAGGAAGCCCGGGATGATCGACTGCTTGAGCTCCAGGCCCGGCTCGAACGCCAGCAGGTTCCCCGCCCGGACGGTGAGGTTCCCCTGGTCCAGGTCGAAGGAGTTGACGTCGAACCCCCGGTCGGCCAGGACGAGCTTGCCCTGGCCCTGCGCGACGATCCAGTCGTGGGCGTACAGCGGGGAGTTGAAGGTGTGCGCGACCAGGGCGTCCAGCGGGCCCGCCGACAGCGCCTCGAACCTGATCTGCCCGTAGTAGGCGATCATCTTGCCCTTCTGCGCGAACCACTGCCCGTTGAGGTCGACGCTGAAGGCGTAGGGGTTGACGTTGTCGTTGGACGGGAGCGTCCCGGCGTTCCAGGTCTGCGTGCCGAAGGTGCTCACGGTCAGATCTTCCTCTCGCTGGCCTGGACGTAGACGACGCCGGAGCCGCTCAGCTCCAGCTGGAAGCCCTCGCCGGACCCGCGTCCGATCAGGTCCCTCAGCCCCACCGCCGTGGTGAGCTTGTTCTGCACCTGTCCGCGGTGCGCCACGTACGCCTGCGGGTCGACGTGGACCGGCCGCTGCGGGCCGATCGGCAGCTCCATGACGCCGCCGTGCGACAGCAGCCCGCACGAGCCGTGCCCCGAGAGGGTCGTGGTGAACAGCCCCTGCCCGGTGACCGCGCCGCGGATGACGCCGCGCACGCCGCCCTGCTCGCCCATGAACATCGTGCCGACCTGGAGGGTCGCGTCGTGCACCAGCAGCCGGTCGGCCTCGACGTACAGGGTGTCGGCCCCGGTCAGGTCGACGACGGTGACGTGCAGGCCGCCGTGCCCGAACATGACGGTGCCCTGGCCGGTGACGTGCATCATCGCGCTCCGCTCGCCGGCGACGGCGCGGCCGAGGGTGCCGCCGATGCCCTGCCCGGCGGTGGCGGTCGGCGCGAACGCCACGGGCCCCGCGTAGGCGAGCATCGCGCCGCGCTTGCTGTAGACCTCCTGGCCCGGGCCGACCGGCACCTGGAGCATCTTGGAGTTGATCGACTGGTATCCCGGCATCAGATCTCCAAGATTCCGCCGCGCTCGGCGGGCTGGACGTAGACGAGGCCGTGGCCCTGGTAGCGGAACTGCACGCTCTCCCCCGACCCCTGGCCGAGGACCGTCCGCCAGTTGACGTCGGTGACGACGTCCTGCTGGAGCTGCCCGTGGTGGGCGACGTAGGCGTGCGGGTCGACGCACAGCGGCATCTGGGGTGTCACCTCCAGCGCGATGGCAGGCCCGTCCGACAGCACCGCGACGGTGCCGTGACCGTCCACCTTCGTGGTGGCGAGGCCCTGCCCCGTCCCCATCCCGCGCAGGCCGATGAACTGGACGCCGGTCTTCAGGTCCCCGTCCAGTGCGAGCAGGCTGTCGGACTCCACGAAGAGCGTGTCGCCCGTCAGCCGGACGAGCGTGACCTCGGTCGCCTCGCTCGCCAGGTACACCGTCCCCTGCCCCGTGATCTCCATGAGGGTCATCCCCTCACCGGCGATCTTCCGCTTCAGGGCCCCGCGCAGGCCCTCGCCCCCGGTCATGCCCTGCCGTTTGAACGCCATCTGCCCCTCGTAGGCGACCATGGAGCCGTTCAGCGCCCTGATCGTCTCGCCCGCGAGATCGACGGCGAGCATTTTCGAGCCGTTCATTCGAAATTGCGCCACGGACGGAGAACATACCGGCACCGGGCCTGGGCGCACCGGCGCGTTGCAGGTCCGTTGCGTCCGCGGATCGGGAAGGATATGTCCTCATGTGGATCGCTCCCGAACGCCGCAGCCTCAGCAGGTGGGCCGTCCCCGGGCTCGTCCTCGGTGCGGCGGTGGTGGTCGGGGTCGTGCTGGCCGCCGACGGGCGGTCGGGGACGGCCCTCGTCGCGCTCGCCGCCCTAAGCGGCTACTCGGCGTACCTGGCGTACCGGCGCAACGAGCCCGCGCTTCCGCTCGGGGAGGGCTTCGGCTCGGGCCACCGGGCGCGCGCCCACCTGAGGGCCGCGGCGATGACCGGTGACGTGCTGACCGTGGCGGTCGTCGGGGCGCTGGTGGTGCAGGCGCTGCGCGGCGCCGACATCTCCGCCTACGCGTGGCTCGCGGCGGTCGCGGGCGTGACCTACCTGCTGTCGGCGCTGGCGGGTGGACGCGGGCTGTGATCGGATGGGGCGAACCCCGTGACATGGTTCGCGACCTGCGCCGATGCCCGGCGAATAGTTGGTTAACTTCTCCTGACAACTGCCGGTTCGGGGGATTCGCGGGGACATGATGCGGCTGTGTCAGCCGTTGATGTCCTGCTTCCGGCGCGCGCGGTGTTCCATCCGGTGGTCGATCTCGGCACCGGAACCGTCGTCGCCGTGGAGACGCACGCGGGCCCGCCCGCCGCGGCCGTTCCTCCCGTGCGGGTCGATCCCGCCGCGGAGGACGTCCGGCGCGCGGTCGAGGCGGCCCGAGCGACAGCGGACCTGGGCACCCCCCTTCCGCTGCAGATCGGCCTGCGGGCCGAGACCCTGACCCACGGAGACGCCTTCCTCGGCGAGTTGCATCACGGGCTCGGGGAGACGGGACGGCGTCCACAAGAGTTCATCATCTGCGTCGCGGGCGGATTCCCGCCCGCCCAACGGCCGGCCGTCGCCGCCGCCCTCTCGGGGCTGCGCCGGGCCGGCTACCTCGTCGGCCTCGCGGGCCTCGGCGCCGGGCACGCGCCGCTGGACCTGCTCGTGGACGGCGCGTCCTATCTGCTGAAACTCGATCCCGAGCTGGCCCGCAGGGCCCGCGCGGAGCCGCGCCGCTCGGCGCTGGTGGCGAGCCTCGTCGAGCTGGCGCACCGGCTCGGCACGCACGTCCTGGCGCCGGGCCTGGCCACGCAGGACCAGGTGGTGCACCTGCGCGGGCTGGGCGTCCGCCTGGTCCAGGGGCCGGCGCTCGCCCCGCCGGAGTGGCGGCCGGGGATGCCCATCACCGTGCCGGTCGCGCCCCGCGAGGAACCGGCGGCACAGGACCTCGGCCTCGGGCCGCGGGTGTCGGAGTTCACGCTGCCCGCGGTGACGCTGCCGCACACCGCGACCGCCGACGAGGTGCTGACCGCGCTCAACGCCGAGACGGGCATCACCAGCGTCGTCCTGGTCGACGAACGGCAGCGGCCCCGCGCCACGGTGGACCGGACCCGGTTCCTGCTGCGGCTGTCCGGCGCGTACGGGCACGCCCTGCACGCCCACCGGCCCGCGGCGCGGCTGGCCGACCAGCCCCGCCCGGTGCCGCGCACGGTCCCTGCCGTGGCGGCGCTCCGGGCCGCAGGGAAGGAGGAGGAACGGGTCTACGACGATCTGGTCGTGGTGGACGAGGTCGGGCGCTGCCTCGGCATCGTCCGCGTCGCCGATCTGATCCGCGGGCTGTCCCCATGACACCGACCCCCGGACCTCTTCCCTGAGAACGGCGCTGGGGCGCCGAACGGGCCCGGGTGGCCCTCAGTGACCACTCGGGCCCCCCGCCCCGTCGGCGGCCGTCTCCTGGGCGAGGATGGCCGCCTGGACCCGGCTGCGCAGCCCCAGTTTGCCCAGAATGCGGCTGACATGGGTCTTGGTGGTGGTCTCGGCCATGTGCAGCCGCCGGGCGATCTCCCCGTTGGACAGGCCCTCCCCGAGGCAGCGGAACACCTCCCGCTCACGCGGGGTGAGCCCGTCCAGGCCCGGTACCCCGGGTCTCGCCGCGGGACGCGCCGCGAACGCCCCGATGAGCCTGCGGGTCACCTTCGGCGCGATGATCCCCTCCCCCGCCGCCACGGTCCGCACCGCCTCCACGAGCCGGTCGGCGTCGACGTCCTTCAGCAGGAACCCGGACGCGCCCGCCCGCAGCGCGCCGAAGACGTACTCGTCCAGGTCGAACGTCGTCAGCACCAGCACGTCCGCGATCCCGGCGATCTCCCGGGTCGCGCTGATGCCGTCCAGGCGGGGCATGCGCACGTCCATCAGCACCACGTCCGGGCGCAGCTCGCGGGCCAGCGCCACCGCCCGCTCCCCGTCCGCGGCCTCGCCGATCACCCGCACGTCCGGCGCCGCGCCCAGGATCAGCACCAGCCCGGCGCGCACCGCCGCCTGGTCGTCGGCGACCAGGACCTCGATCACGGCGTCCTCCCGAAGTCGAGGGGCAGCTCGGCGTGCACCCGCCAGCGGCCGTCCTCCGGCCCCGCGGCGAACTCCCCCGACAGCATCGCCGCCCGCTCCCGCATCCCGATCAGCCCGCTGCCCGTCCCCGGCAGCCGCGCGCCGTCCCGCCCGAGCGGGCTCAGCACGTCGATGACCACGCGTCCCCCGGCGTGCTCGACGCGGACCTCGGCGCGTCCGGGCCCGGCGTGCTTGAGGGCGTTGGTCAGCGACTCCTGGACGATCCGGTACGCGGCCAGCTCCACCGCGGCGGGCAGCTCCGGCGGCGGCTCGCCCCTGACCTCCAGGCCCGCCGACAGGTCCGACCGGGCCGTGTGCGCGACGAGCCGCTCCAGCCCGGCGAGCCGGGGCACGGCCGGAGGGTCCTCGTCCCCGCCGTCGCGCAGCAGGCCGATCATGCGGCGCATCTCCGCGAGGCCCTGGACGCTGTTCTCGCGGATGACCTCCATCGCGCGGTCGAGGCCCTCCCGGTCCAGGTCCCGCACCTTCAGCACGGCCGAGGAGTGCAGCGCGACGGCGCTCAGATGGTTGGCGATCACATCGTGCAGCTCGCGGGCCATCCGGGCCCGCTCACCGCCCACCGCCGCCCGCCGGTCCATCTCGGCCAGCCGCGCCACCTGCTCGGCCCGCTGCCGCTCCGCCTCCGCCCTGGACCGGTGCTCGCGGACGGCCATCGCCGTCAGCACCGGTGCCACCCACGTCACCCCGGCGACCGCCGCGCCCAGCACGCCCGCCGGCACCTCCCGCAGCGCGATCCCCGCACCCGCCCCCGCCAGCAGCGTCCCCCCGATGGCCGTCCCGAGCAGCCACTCCGCCGTCCGCCGCCGCCCGTACAGGCTCGCCGCGTAGAGCGTGTCCCCATAGATCACCGCCGTGGCGAAGCCCGGCCCCATGGCCACGTCGGCGAAGTTGAAGGGGGTGGCCAGGGCCAGCGACGTCAAGGGCGCCGTCCGCCGCAGCAGCATCGTCGAGCACAGCCCGACGAGCGGGACGAGCCGCCACCACGGCGACGGGTCCCAGGACGCCCCCCACGTCGAGTACCCGTGCACGGCGATCATGAGCAGCCCGCCCGCCAGCCCCCCGGCGGCGATGAGCGCGTCCTGGCGGGTGGTCAGGCGGCGGATCGGAAGCACACCCCCATCTCAGCATCCCCGCGGCGTGCCCGTCTCCGACCTGCTGACGGCCCCGCGTACATCCTTCGGACGACCCACGGAACCCCACCCCAGACGAGGCGCCTCCCCCGCCCGCGACGCGACGATGGAGACATGCTCATCGCGGTCATCGCCGGATGCGAGATCGGCTTCTGGGTCGTCCTCGCCGCCGGGCTCGCCGCCCGGTACCCGCTGCGCATGCGCCGGACCGGCGCGGCGCTCCTGCTGTGCGTCCCGCTGGTCGACGTCGTGCTCCTGACGGCGACGGTGATCGACCTGCGCGGGGGCGCGGCCGCCGGCTTCCGCCACGGCCTCGCGGCCGCCTACATCGGCTACTCGGTCGCCTTCGGCCACCGCATGATCCGCTGGGCCGACGAGCGGTTCGCGCACCGCTTCGCCGGCGGCCCCCCTCCCCGGGGCAGGCCCGCCCACGGCCGGGCGCGCACGCGCCACGAGTGGCGAGAGTTCGCCAAGGCGGTCATCGCGACCGCGCTGGCCTGCGGGATCCTCCTCCTGCTGATCGCCCTCGCGGACGACCCGGACCGCACCCGCGAACTCACCGGCTGGACAGCCCGCCTCGGCGTGATCCTGGCGATCTGGTCGCTGTGGCCGATCACCTACACCCTCGCCCCGGCCAAGCCCAAGAAGCGCCCCGCCCAGCGCCCCACCGGCGGCCCGCCGCCCCGGTGACGAGCGGAGTTCCTCAGGTACACCTGAGGCCGCGTCCGGGCGGACGCGACCTCGCAGGCGGTGGGTCAGACGTTGAAGCCGAGGGCGCGGAGCTGGTCGCGGCCCTCGTCGGAGATCTTGTCGGGCCCCCACGGGGGGAGCCACACCCAGTTGATCTTGACGTCCTTGACGAGGCCCTCCAGGGCGCTGTGGGCCTGGTCCTCGATCACGTCGGTGAGCGGGCAGGCGGCGCTGGTGAGGGTCATGTCCAGGGTCGCGACCTCGTCGGCGAGATTGACGCCGTACACCAGGCCGAGGTCGACGACGTTGATGCCGAGCTCGGGGTCGACGACGTCCTTGAGCGCCTCGAGGATCTCCTCCTCGGGGACGGCGGTCTCCGTGGTGTCGGTCATGATGCCTCTCCGAGAGCGCGGGCTGTCGCGTCCTTCCACGCCATCCAGGCGAGCAGGGCGCACTTGATCCTGGCCGGGTACTTCGACACCCCGGCGAAGGCGATGGCGTCCTCCAGGACGTCCTCGTCGGGCGAGACGTCCTGGCCGCGGGACTGCATGAGCGTCAGGAACTCCTCGCCGACCGCCATCGCCTCCTTCACGGACTTGCCGATGATCAGGTCGGCCATCACCGAGGCGCTGGCCTGGCTGATCGAGCAGCCCATGGCGTCGTACGAGACGTCGGCGACCGCGGCGTCCTGGCCCGTGCCCTCCAGGTGGACGCGCAGCGTCACCTCGTCGCCGCAGGTCGGGTTGACGTGGTGCGCCTCGCCCTCGTACGGCTCCCGCAGCCCCTTGTGATGGGGGTTGCGGTAATGGTCCAGGATGACCTCCTGGTACATCGCCTCGAGCTGCATGTCGTCCTTTCTCTCTCGCTACAACCAGGGCACCCGTCAGGCTGTTCCGAAGAACTTCTGGGCGTGACGTACCCCGTCGGCGAGCGCGTCCACGTCCGCGAGGGTGTTGTAGAGGTAGAAGGTCGCGCGGGTGGTCGCCGGGATACCGAAGCGGCGGCAGATCGGCGCCGCGCAGTGCTGGCCGACACGGACCTCGACGCCGAGGTCGTCCAGGACCTGCCCGACGTCGTGCGGGTGGATGTCGGCGACCGTGAACGAGACGGCCCCGCCGCGGGCCTCGGTGGTACCGGGCCCGACGATCCGGACGCCGGGGATCTCGCCCAGCCGTTCGAGGGCGTACCCGGTCAGCGCCACCTCGTGGGCGTGCACCCGGTCCATGCCGACCTCGGCGAGGTAGTCGCAGGCCGCGCCGAGGCCGATCGCCTGCGCGGTCATCGGGACGCCCGCCTCGAACCGCTGCGGCGGCGGCAGGTACGTCGTCGACTCCATGTGGACGGTCTCGATCATGGATCCGCCGGTGATGAACGGCGGCATGGCCTCCAGCAGCTCGCGGCGGCCCCACAGGACGCCGATGCCGGTCGGGCCGAGCATCTTGTGCCCCGAGAAGGCGACGAAGTCCACGCCGAGGCCGCGTACGTCCACCGGCTGGTGCGGGACGGACTGCGCGGCGTCCAGCAGCACCAGCGCACCCACCTCGTGGGCCCGGGCGGTGATCCGCTCGATCGGCGGGACGGTGCCCAGCACGTTCGACTGGTGCGTCAGCGCGACGAGCTTCGTGCGCTCGCCGACGAGGGAGTCCAGGTCGTCCAGGTCCAGGCGGCCCTCGTCGGTGATCCCGAACCAGCGCAGGGTGGCGCCGGTGCGGCGGCACAGCTCCTGCCACGGGACGAGGTTGGCGTGGTGCTCCATCTCCGAGACCACGACCTCGTCGCCCGGGCCGACGCGGAACCGCCCGGCCTCCTCGCCCGCGGTGGCGGCGTTGCTCATCGAGTACGCCACCAGGTTGATGCCCTCGGTGGCGTTCTTGGTGAGGACGATCTCGCCGGGCGTCGCGCCGATGAACCGGGCGATCGAGGCGCGCCCGCGCTCGTACGCCTCGGTCGCCTCCTCGGAGAGCAGGTGCGCGCCGCGGTGCGGGGCGGCGTTGTGGCGCTCGTAGAACTCCCGCTCGGCGTCCAGCACCTGGACGGGCTTCTGCGACGTCGCGCCCGAGTCGAGGTACACCAGCGGACGCCCCCCGCGGACGGTGCGCCGCAGGAGCGGGAAGTCCTTCTTCAGCTCCTCGGGCAGCAGGGCCCCCCGGTTCGCTTCGCTCATGCCCTGTCCCTGTGGGGGGGCGACCCCCCACACCCCCCGGTTCGCTTCGCTCATGCCCTGTCCCTGTGGGGGGGCGACCCCCCACGCCCCCCGGTTCGCTTCGCTCATTTCGATGCGCCCGCCTTCACGTACTTCTCGTAACCCTCGTCCTCCAGCTCGTCGGCCAGCTCGGGACCGCCCTCGGCGACGACGCGGCCGCCGGCGAAGACGTGCACGAAGTCGGGCTTCACGTACCGGAGGATGCGCGTGTAGTGGGTGATGAGCAGGACGCCGGTGTCGCCGGAGGCGAAGCGGTTGACGCCCTCGGAGACGACCTTGAGGGCGTCGACGTCCAGGCCGGAGTCGGTCTCGTCCAGGATGGCGACCTTGGGCTTGAGCATCTCCAGCTGGAGGATCTCGTGCCGTTTCTTCTCGCCGCCGGAGAAGCCCTCGTTCAGGCTGCGCTGCGCGAACACCGGGTCGATGGACAGGTCGTCCATCGCCTTCTTCATCTCCTTGGAGAATTCGCGCAGCTTCGGCGCCTCGCCGCGGACGGCGGTGACGGCCGAGCGCAGGAAGTTGGAGACGGAGACGCCCGGGACCTCCACCGGGTACTGCATCGCCAGGAACAGCCCGGCGCGGGCGCGCTCGTCGACCGACATGCCGAGGACGTCCTCGCCGTCCAGCGTGACCGTGCCGGAGGTCACCTCGTACTTGGGGTGCCCGGCGACCGCGTAGGCGAGGGTCGACTTGCCGGAGCCGTTCGGCCCCATGATCGCGTGGGTCTCGCCGGCCTTCACGGTCAGGTCGACCCCGCGCAGGATCTCCTTGGTCCCGTCGGAGCCGTCGGCGACGGAGACGTGGAGGTCGCGGATCTCTAGCGTGGCCATAGTGGTGCTGTTCCTTAGTCGTCGGAGCCGAGCGAGACGTAGACGTCGCCGTCCTCGACCTTGACCTTGTAGGTGGCGACCGGCTGCGTGGCCGGCGGGTTGGTGGGCTTGCCGGTGCGCAGGTCGAAGCAGGACCCGTGCAGCCAGCACTCGATGGTGCCGTTGTAGATCTCTCCCTCGGAGAGGGAGACCTCGGCGTGCGAGCAGATGTCGTTCAGGGCGTACAGGTCGTCGCCGCTGCGGACGATCGCGACCGGCGTGCCCTCGATCTCGACGCCGACGGCTCCGTCGGCGGGGACCTCGGCGAAGGGGCAGGCCCTGACGTAGGTCATCGGGCCGTCTCCCGGTCGAGCTCCGCCTCGATCGCCTCGCGGACCTTCTCGCGGACCTCGGCGACCTCGATGCGCTCGACGAGCTGGCCGAGGAAGCCGCGCACGACCATGCGGCGGGCCTCGTCGAAGGTGATGCCGCGGGCCTGGAGGTAGAACAGGTGCTCGTCGTCGAGCCGGCCGGACGCGGAGGCGTGCCCCGCCCCGGCGACCTCGCCGGTGAGGATCTCCAGGTTCGGCACCGAGTCGACGCGGGTCCCGTCGGTGAGGACGAGGTTGCGGTTCAGCTCGTAGGTGTCGGTGCCCTCGGCCTCCGCGCGGATGATCACGTCGCCGATCCAGACGGCGTGGGCGTCCTGGTCCTGGAGCGCTCCCCGGTAGTCCACGCGGCTGCGGCAGTTCGGCACGGCGTGGTCGACGAGGAGGCGGTGCTCCAGGTGCTGGCCGCCGTCGGCGAAGTACACCCCGTACAGCTCGGCGTCGCCGCCGGGCCCGTCGTAGGAGACCGACGGGGAGATCCGCACGAGGTCGCCGCCGAGCGTGACGTTGTGCGAGACGAACCGCGCGTCGCGGCCGAGGCGGGCGTGCTGGTGCGAGACGTGGACGCTGCCGTCGGACCAGTCCTGCAGGCTGATCACCGACAGCCGGGCGCCGTCGCCGACGACGAACTCGACGTTGTCGGCGTAGGTCGCCGGGCCGCGGTGCGCGAGCACGACGGTGGCCTCGGCGAACGGCTCCAGGATCACGGTGGTGTGCCCGTAGGCGGCGGACGAGGCGTCCTCGCCGCGCAGCCGCAGGACGGTCGGCGCCGAGGCGACGGCCTCCTTCGGGACGGTCACGACCGTCGCCTGGGTGAACGACGTCCACGCCTGGGCGCTGACGCGGTCGGCGGGCACGTAGGCCCGGCCGAGGCGGGCGTCCTCGCGGCCGACCGTCTCGACGGTCACCTCGGGCGCCGCCTCCGCCTCCAGGACGATCTTGCCGTGCGCCTCCGCAGTGCCGTTGTGCAGGCCGCGCAGGCGGCGCAGCGGGGTGAACCGCCACTCCTCCTCGCGGCCCGTGGGCACATCGAAGTCGCCCACCTCGTACGACGCCTTCTCGTGCAGCGTCGACAGGGGGATGGTGTCGAGCCCCATCAGCCGACGGCTCCTTCCATCTGCAGCTCGATGAGCCGGTTCAGCTCCAGGGCGTACTCCATCGGCAGCTCGCGCGCGATCGGCTCGACGAAGCCGCGCACGATCATCGCCATGGCCTCGTCCTCGGTGAGGCCGCGGCTCATCAGGTAGAACAGCTGGTCCTCCGAGACCTTGGAGACGGTGGCCTCGTGGCCCATCTCCACGTCGTCCTCGCGGACGTCCACGTAGGGGTAGGTGTCGGACCGGCTGATCTGGTCGACCAGCAGCGCGTCGCACTTGACGGTGGACTTGCTGTGCTCGGCGCCCTCCTGGATCTGCACCAGGCCCCGGTAGGACGTGCGGCCGCCGCCCCGCGCCACCGACTTGGACACGATGGTGGAGGAGGTGTTGGGCGCCGCGTGCACCATCTTGGCGCCGGCGTCCTGGTGCTGGTCCTCACCGGCGAACGCGATCGACAGGGTCTCGCCCTTGGCGTGCTCGCCCAGCAGGTACACCGCCGGGTACTTCATGGTGACCTTGGAGCCGATGTTGCCGTCGATCCACTCCATGGTGGCGCCCTCGTAGGCGACGGCGCGCTTGGTCACCAGGTTGTAGACGTTGTTCGACCAGTTCTGGATGGTCGTGTAGCGGACGCGGGCGTCCTTCTTCACGACGATCTCCACGACGGCCGAGTGCAGCGAGTCCGACTTGTAGATCGGGGCGGTACAGCCCTCGACGTAGTGGACGTAGGAGCCCTCGTCGGCGATGATCAGAGTCCGCTCGAACTGGCCCATGTTCTCGGTGTTGATCCGGAAGTAGGCCTGGAGCGGGATCTCCACGTGCACGCCCGGCGGGACGTAGATGAACGAGCCGCCCGACCAGACGGCGGTGTTCAGCGCGGCGAACTTGTTGTCGCCGACCGGGATCACCGAGCCGAAGTACTCCTGGAAGATCTCCGGGTGCTCCTTCAGGCCGGTGTCGGTGTCGAGGAAGATGACGCCCTTCTCCTCAAGGTCCTCGCGGATCTTGTGGTAGACGACCTCGGACTCGTACTGGGCCGCGACGCCGGCGATGAGGCGCTGCTTCTCCGCCTCGGGGATGCCGAGCTTGTCGTAGGTGTTCTTGATGTCCTCCGGGAGGTCCTCCCAGGACGCCGCCTGCTTCTCGGTGGAGCGGACGAAGTACTTGATGTTGTCGAAGTCGATCGCCGACAGGTCGGAGCCCCACGTGGGCATCGGCTTCTTGTCGAACAGGCGCAGGCCCTTCAGGCGCAGGTCGAGCATCCAGTCCGGCTCGCCCTTCTTGCCTGAGATGTCGCGGACGACGTCCTCGTTCAGGCCGCGCCGCGCGGAGGCCCCGGCGACGTCGGAGTCGGCCCAGCCGAACCTGTACCTGTCGAGCCCCTCCAGCTCGGGGTGGGCTGCCGTAGTCATAGGGGTGTCCTCCCGGACTCCTCGTCAGTGTTCAGTGTCGTTTCGGGGGACCGCTCCCCCGCGTCCCCCCGCGGGGTGACGCCTCCCGCCCCCGGCCCGCACAGCGAGCGCGAGCTGACGTGGGTGGTGCAGATGCCGTCGCCGTGGGCGATGGTGGCCAGCCGCTGCACCGGGGTGCCCAGCAGCCTGCTGAACGCCTCGGTCTCGGCCTCGCACAGCTGCGGGAACTCGGCGGCGACGTGCGCGACCGGGCAGTGGTGCTGGCAGAGCTGCTCGCCGGAGCCCTGCGGCGCCTTGGCGGCCGCCGCCGCGTAGCCGTCGCCCGACAGCGCCTCGGCGAGGGTGCGGACCCGCTGGTGGGGCGGGGCCGCCTGCACGACCGGGCGGTAGCGCCGTTCCAGGTCGGCGATCTGCCGCCGCGCGAACTCGGCGACCGCGTGGTCGCCGGCCGTCTCGGCGAGGAAGCGCAGGGCGCTGGTGGCGAGGTCGTCGTAGGCGTGCACGAACGCGCTGCGCCCGGCGTCGGTGATCGCGAACCACTTGGCGGGACGGCCCCGGCCGCGCCGCGTCTGGGTGGGCCGGGCCCGGCGGACCTCGATCATGCCCTCGGCCAGCAGGGCGTCCAGGTGCCTGCGGACCGCGGCGGGCGTGAGGCCCACGCGCTCCCCTAGAGTGGACGCGGTGACCGGGCCGTGCTCCAGGATCAGCCGGGCGACGCGGGCGCGGGTGTCGCGCTCGGCGTTGCCTCCGGACAGGGCCGGGCCCGTGAGGGCGTCGCCCGGATGGGCTCCGCCACCCTGGGAACCGCCCTGGGGACCGCCCGTACCGCCGTGAGCAGCGGAGGACGGCATGCCGGACGGCCGCACGGCGGCGGCCCTGGCACTCGTCTCGTCCTCGCTCACGTTTTTCACAACATCAGTGTGCCGTAATTCCTTCCCCCGAAACAGCGGAATGCCGATGTCTTGCCTCACGCAGGTAAGCCTTACCTAATTTTTGTTAGCGACCGGCCGACGCCTCCGGGCGCGGCGCCGCGCCACGCGGCAGGACCAGCACCGGGCACGGCGACGCCCGGACGATCTTGCCGGAGCCCTCGCCGAGGAAGACCTTGCGGAGCGGGCCGTCGTGACCGGACATGCAGGCGAGGATCTCCCCGGGCGGCATGTCCAGGCCCGCGACGGTCGTGGCGATGCCGGTCCCGGCGGCGGTCTCGGTCACCACGTCGGTCCCGTCGGTGAACAGGGCGGCGGCCTGCGCGAGGTCCTCCTGCGCCTGCGTGAGCTGCCGGGCCAGCAGCTCGTCGGCGTCGCGGAGCCGCGCGGCCAGGCCAGGCGGCCTCAGCACCAGCGTGACCAGCCGTACCGGCAGCCCCAGCCGCCTCGCGATGCCGGCCGCCGCGGCGAGCGGCCCGCCGGCGTCCTGGCGGCGCCAGTGGGCGTGCCAGTAGGCGACCGTCAGCCGCGAGAACCGGGGCGGCGCCTCGGCGGCGTACCCGCGGGGCGCCAGCAGCACGGGCACGGGCGAGCCGTGCAGGAGCTGGTCGGCGGTGCTGCCGATGGCGATCCGGCCGCGCCGCCCGCGCGGCGCGGAGCCGATCACGATCAGGTCGGCTCCGGTGTCCGCGGCGACCTCGATGAGTCCCCGCCCGCTGCCCCGGTGGGCGTGCACGCGCAGCGCCGCGTCCTCCGGGGGCACGCCCAGCCCGCCGAGCAGCCCGGCCGCGCGGGCGAGCGCGGCGTCCGACCGCTCCCGCAGGTAGGCCACCCACTCGGCGTCCACGGAGCCGGGCCCGCGCGTGCGCCAGCCCGGCGGATGGACGTTGGCCACGGTCAGCCGCCCGCCGGCGGCCCGGACCACCAGCGCGCCCAGGGCGAGGGCGTCGCCGCCGCGCTCGTCGGGCGAGTAGCCCACGAGGACGTGCATGCCGCCCGGGTCGCTCATGCGGTCCCCCTCCCGGCGCCGTCCGACCCGCCGTCCGCCGCGAGCCGTGAATGGCGGCGGCCGTAGAGGAAGTAGACGGCCAGCCCGGCGAGCGTCCACAGCAGGAACACCAGCCAGGTCACCCCGCCGAGGCCGACCATGAGGTACACGCAGAACCCGACCCCGAGCAGCGGGGTCAGCGGGTAGAGCGGCGTGCGGAAGCTGCGGGGCAGATCGGGCCTGGTCCGGCGCAGGACGATGACGCCCACGCTGACCAGCGCGAACGCGAACAGGGTGCCGATGCTGGTGGCGTCCACGAGCCGGCCGAGCGGGACGAGCGCGGCCAGCGCGGCGATGAACACCGCGACGATGAGGGTGTTGGCGACGGGGACGGCGCGCCGGGGGCTGACCTTCTGGAATACGTCCGGGACGAGCCCGTCGCGCGACATGGCGAACAGGATGCGGGTCTGCCCGTACATGACCGTGAGCACGACGCTGGCGATGGCGACCACGGCGCCGAGGGAGAGGATCATGGACGGCCAGGACCGCCCGGTCGCCTCGTCCAGCACCTGCGCCAGGGACGCCTCCGAGCCGCTCAGCTCGAACCGCTTCCAGTTCATCGCGCCGACGGCGGCGAGCCCGACGAGCACGTAGACGGCGGTCACGATGGCCAGCGACAGCACGATCGCCAGCGGCAGGTCGCGCCGGGGGTTGCGCGCCTCCTCGCCCGCGGTGGAGGCGGCGTCGAAGCCGATGTAGGAAAAGAACACCTTGGAGCCCGCGGCGCTGATCCCGGCCCAGCCCATCGGCGCGAACGGGGTGAGGTTCCCGCCCTCGAACGCGGTGAAGGCCACCGCGCAGAAGAACAGCAGGACGCCGATCTTGAGGAACACCATGATCGTGTTGGCGGTGGCGCTCTCGGACGTGCCGCGCAGCAGCAGCAGCGTGGCGATCAGCACCACGGCCACGGCGGGGAGGTTGACGATCCCGCCGTCCTCGCCCGGGGAGTTGCTGATCCCGGCGGGCATCGTGAAGTGGAACGCGCTGGAGAAGAACTCGTTGAGGTAGGACCCCCAGCCGACCGCGACCGCCGACACCGAGACGGCGTACTCCAGCAGCAGGCACCAGCCGCACACCCACGCGACCAGCTCGCCCAGGGTGGCGTAGGCGTAGGAGTAGGACGAGCCGGACACCGGGATCGTCCCGGCCAGCTCGGCGTAGGACAGGGCCGAGAACAGCGCGGTGACCGCCGCGAGGGCGAACGCCAGCACGACCGCCGGGCCCGCCTTCGGCACCGCCTCCCCCAGCACGACGAAGATGCCGGTGCCGAGCGTCGCGCCGACGCTGAACAGCGTGAGCTGGAGCAGGCTCATGGTCCGCTTCAGCTCGCCGCCCTCGCCGTGCCCGCCCTCGGCGACGATCCGGTCGACGGGCTTGGTCCGGAACAGGCCCCGCAGGGAGCCCGGGCCCGCCCCCGCCGCCGTGGTCACAGCGTGCTGGCCAGCGGCCAGGTCGCATTCGGCGTGACGATCGTCCCGGCCGTCCCCTCCAAAATCTGGAGGCACTGGCCGAGCGTCCCGATCGCGGCCATGTCGCCGGTCCGCTCGACGAACCCCGCCGCGGCCTCGACCTTCGGCCCCATCGACCCCGCGGGGAACTTCTCGTCGCGCAGCTCGTAGGGGGTGGTGTGGCCGATCCCCTCCTGCCGGGGCGTGCCGAAGTTCCGCATCACCTGCGGGACGTCGGTGAGGATCAGCAGCGCGTCCGCCTCCAGCGCCTCGGCCAGGATCGACGCGGTGAGGTCCTTGTCGATCACCGCCTCGACGCCCTCCAGCTGCCCGACGTCGTTGCGGAACACCGGGATCCCGCCGCCGCCCGCGCACACCACGACCGCCCCGGCGCCGACGAGCTGCCTGATCAGCCGGGTCTCGATCACCCGCTGCGGCCGCGGCGAGGGGACCACCCGGCGCCAGCTGTCCCCGTCCTGCGCGATCGCCCAGCCGTACCGGGCGGCCAGCCGCTCGGCCTCCTCGTGCGGGTAGACCCGGCCGACGAACTTGGCAGGGTCCTCGAACGCCGGGTCGACCGCCGAGACGAGCGTCTGGTTGATCATCGCGACCACCTGGCGCCCGGGCAGCGCGTTCTGCAGCGCCTGGAGCATCCAGTAGCCGATCATGCCCTGGGTCTCGGCGCCGATGGTGTCCAGCGGGTAGGGCCTGGTGAGGTCGGGGTCGTTGACGCTCTCCAGCGCCAGCACCCCGACCTGCGGCCCGTTGCCGTGGGTGAGGATCAGCTCGTGCCGCTCGGCGAGCGGCGCGAGCGCGCGCACCGCCTTCATGACGTTGGCCCGCTGGAGATCGGCGTCGGGCGTGTCCCCTCGTTCGACCAGCGCGTTGCCGCCGAGCGCGACCAGTACACGCATCCCGTCCCGCCCTCCCGCTCCGCCCGTACGGGCGGTGAGCTACCCGGCGCCCGGCCCGCGGAAACGCGCGGGGGCGGCGCCGGGCGCGGAACGGGCCAGGCCCGGACCTAGACTCGTCTGCATGACACCCCCCGGAGACGGCGCGGTCGAGCTGGCCTCGCTCGTCAAGCGCTACGGCACGGTGACGGCCGTGGACGGCCTGTCGCTCAGCGCCGCCCGGGGCGCCGTCACCGCCCTGCTCGGGCCCAATGGGGCCGGCAAGACCACCACGATCGAGATCTGCGAGGGCTTCCGGCGCCCCGACGCCGGGTCCGTGCGCGTGCTCGGCCTGGACCCGGTCGCCGACGCTCGGGCGCTGAAGCCCCGCGTGGGCGTGATGCCGCAGACGGGCGGCGTTCCGGGCACGGCGCGGGCCGCGGAGTTCCTCCGGCTCGTCGCCTCGTTCCACTCCTCCCCCCTCGACCCGGACGCGCTGCTCGCGCGGCTCGGCCTCACCGAGCACGCCCGCACCCCGTTCCGGCGCCTGTCGGGCGGGCAGCAGCAGCGGCTGTCCCTGGCGGTCGCCGTGGTCGGGCGGCCCGAGCTGGTGTTCCTCGACGAGCCAACCACCGGGCTCGACCCGCAGGCCAGGCACGCCACCTGGGAGCTGATCGAGGCGCTGCGCGCCGCGGGCGTGTCGGTGGTGCTCACCACGCACAACATGGAGGAGGCCGAACGCCTCGCCGACCGGGTGGTCATCGTCGACCGCGGCACCGTCGTGGCCGAGGACGCCCCCGCCGGGCTCACCGGCGCCGAGCGGCAGCTGCGCTTCCGCGCCCGTCCCGCGCTCGGCCTGGAGGAGCTGCTGGCGGCGCTGCCCGCGGGGAGCGCCGCCAAGGAGTCGCCCGCCGGGCACTACGTGATCGAGGCGGACGTGCGGCCCGAGCTGCTGGCCACCGTCACCGCCTGGTGCGCCTCCCACGGCGTCCTGACCGAGGACCTGCGGATCGAGCGCCGCACCCTGGAGGACGTCTTCCTGGAGCTGACCGGACGGGAGCTGCGCCCATGACCGCCACGACACCGCGCCGCGCGGGCCCCTCGGCGGCGGACCCGCTGGACCTCACCCCCGCGCCGGGCGCCGCCCCGCTGCCGCGGATGGTGCTGTCGCAGGCCGGCTACGAGCTCCGGACGCTGCTGCGCAACGGCGAGCAGCTCCTCCTCACGCTGATCATCCCGGTGGTGCTGCTCACGCTGTTCAGCGCCACGTCCCTGCTGGACCTCGGCGCCGGCCGCCGCGTCGACTTCCTCACCCCCGGGATCCTCGCGCTGGCGGTGATGTCCACCGCCTTCACCGGGCAGGCGATCGGGACGGGCTTCGAGCGGCGCTACGGCGTGCTCAAGCGGCTCGGCGCCACGCCGCTGCCGCGCGGCGGCCTCATCGCCGCCAAGACCCTCACCGTCCTCGCGGTCGAGGCCCTCCAGGCGGTGGTGGTCTGCGCGGTCGCGCTGGCGCTCGGCTGGCACCCGCACGGCGACCCGGTGTCGGCGCTCGCGCTGATCCTGCTCGGCACCGCCGCGTTCAGCGGGTTCGGGCTGCTGATGGCCGGGACGCTGCGCGCCGAGGCCACCCTCGCCGCCGCCAACCTCGTGTACGTCCTGCTGCTGGCCGCGGGCGGCGTGGTGTTCCCGCTGGAGGAGTTCCCGGGCGGGGTGCGGCACGTCCTGGAGCTGCTGCCCGTGTCGGCGCTGGCCGACGGGCTGCGGCGGGTCCTGCAGGACGGCGCCGCGTTCCCGGGGGGGCCGCTGGTGATCCTGGCCGTCTGGGCCGTCGCGGGCCTCGCGCTCGCGGCCCGGTTCTTCGAGTGGGAGTGACCGGTGGCACTCGCTGAGGCGCCCGGGCCGTCCCCCGGCGGCGCCGCCCGTGCGGCGGGAGGCGGCCGGGCGCTGTCGCTCGGCTCGGTGCCGCCGCCCGCGCTGATCCTGATCGGCATCGTCTCGGTCCAGGTCGGCGCGGGCCTCGCCAAGCACCTGTTCGACCGGCTGCCGCCGAGCGCCGTCGTGACGATCCGGCTGCTCACCTCGGCGATCGTGCTGGCGTTCGTCGCCCGCCGGGCGCTGCGGACGGTGCTGCGCGACCACTCCCGCTCCAGCCTCGCCGTCGCGGGCGGGTTCGGGCTGGCGCTGGCGCTGATGAACTTCTCGATCTACCAGTCGTTCTCCCGTATCCCGCTCGGCGTCGCGGTGACGATCGAGTTCCTCGGGCCGCTGCTGGTCGCCATCGTCGCGTCCCGCCGCCCGCGCGACCTGATCTGGGCGGTGCTGGCGGGCGCGGGCGTCGTCCTGCTGGCCCGGGGCGGCGGGGACGCCGACCTCGCCGGGATCGGCTTCGCGCTGCTGGCGGGGGCGTGCTGGGCCGCCTACATCCTGCTCACCGCCGCCACCGGACGGCGGTTCTCCGGCTCCACCGGCCTCGCCCTGGCCAGCGTCGTCGGGACGGCCGTGGTGCTGCCGCTCGGCGCCGCGTCCGGCGGCGCCGCGTTCCTCGACCCGGAGCTGCTGCTGATCGGCGTCGGCGTCGGGCTGCTGTCCTCGGTGATCCCCTATTCGCTGGAGCTGGAGGCGCTGCGGCGGATGCCCGCCCGGGTGTTCGGCATCCTGATGAGCATGGAGCCCGCGGTCGCGGCGCTGGCCGGCGTGGTGATCCTCGGCGAGGTCCTCAGCGGGCGGCAGTGGATCGCGATCGGCTGCGTGATCGTGGCGTGCGCGGGCGCCACCCGCGGGCAGAAGGACCCGCCCGAGGCACCCGAGGCCTGACCGGCGCTCCGCCGGGTCGCGACCGCCCTCGGCGGCGTGCAAGGATCGGTACGGACGATCGCCGACAGGGAGAGGAGCCGCCGTGACCGGCCGGACCGAGGACCAGGGAGTGCCGCCCGAGTTCTTCGAGGCGGGATCGGCGTCGTTCGTCGACCTCCTGCGCGTCCACTCCCCCGACCTGCTGCCGGTCAACCGGGTGCCGGACGCCGGGACCGTCCCCGAGCTGCCGCATGGCACGACCGTCCTGGCGCTGACGTTCCCGGGCGGGGTCATGATGGCCGGGGACCGCCGCGCCACCCAGGGCAACCGCATCGCCTACCGGGAGCTGGAGAAGGTCCAGCGCGGCGACGAGTACTCGGCCGTGGCGTTCGCGGGCACCGTCGGCCTCGCCCTGGAGATGGTGCGCCTCTTCCAGGTCGAACTGGAGCACTACGAGAAGATGGAGACCGTGCCGCTGTCGCTGCCGGGCAAGGCCCGCCGCCTCGGCGCCGTCATCCAGGCCAACCTCGCGCAGGCGCTCCAGGGCCTCGCCGTCGTCCCGCTGTTCGCCGGATACGAGCCGGGCGCCGACACCGGGCGGATCTTCACCTACGACATCACCGGCGCCCCGCAGGAGGCCCGCGGCTTCCACGCCGACGGCTCCGGCTCCCCGTACGCGCTGGGCGCCCTGAAGAAGCTCTACCGGCCGGACCTGTCGATCCGGGACGCCGCCACCGTCTGCGTCCAGGCCCTCTACGACGCCGCCGACGACGACAGTGCCACCGGCGGGCCGGACCCGGCGCGGCGCATCTACCCGACGATCGCCGTCGTCACCGAGGACGGCTACCGCGCCCTGCCCGCCGACGAGGTCGCCGCCGTCGCCGGCGAGGTGCTGGAGGGACGGCTGGCCGCGCCCGGCGGCCCGGTCGCGCCGCTGCGCTGAGCGTCCCGCCGGTCCCCGGCGGCGTCGGACCCGGCTCGTAGACTCGCCGGTATGGCACGGGCGAACGACGAGGCGGCGGCCCTCATCCAGGAACTGGCGGACCTGCTCTCGATCACGGGCGGCGACGCGTTCAAGATCAGGGCGTACGAGAAGGCCGCGCGGGCCGTCGCCGGGCACCCCGACGACATCACCGGCCTCGACCTCGCCGGGCTCCGCGCGATCCCCTCGGTCGGCGACGCCATCGCCAAGAAGATCCTCGACTACACGGCCACGGGCACGATCCGGCAGGTCGAGGAACTGCGCCTGCAGATCCCCGCGGGGGTGCGGGCCCTCACCGCCATCCCGACGCTCGGCCCGAAGAAGGCCCTGGCCGTCTACGAGCAGCTCGGCATCTCCTCGGTGGACGAGCTGGCCGCCGCCATCGCCGAGGGCCGGCTCGCCGGCCTCAAGGGCTTCGGCGCCAAGACCGAGGAGAACATCCTGCGCGGCATCGGGCTGATGCGCGACGCCGGCGAGCGCGTCCTGGTCGACGCGGCCGCGGGCGTCGCCGACGAGGTCGTCGCCGCGCTGTCCCGGCTGCCGCAGGTGGAGCGCTGCGCGCACGCCGGGTCGCTGCGCCGGATGCGCGAGACGATCGGGGACGTCGACGTCCTCGCCGCGTCCCGCGATCCCCGCCCGGTCATGGAGGCGTTCACCGCGCTGCCGTTCGCCGCCGAGGTCGTCGCGGGAGGCGACAAGAAGACCTCGATCCGCACGTCCACGGGCCTCCAGGTCGACCTGCGGGTCGTGCCGCCCGAGTCGTGGGGCGCGGCCCTCCAGTATTTCACCGGCTCCCAGGCCCACAACATCCGCACCCGCGAGATCGCGGTCAAGGCCGGCCTCAAGCTGTCGGAGTACGGCCTGTTCCACGCCGGATCCGGCGAGCTGGTCGTCTCCGAGACCGAGGAGGAGGTCTACGGGCGGCTCGGCCTGCCCTGGATCCACCCCGCCCTCCGCGAGGACACCGGCGAGATCGAGGCCGCGCTCGGCGACGCCCTCCCCTCCCTGGTCACCGTCGAGGACCTGCGGGGCGACCTGCACAGCCACACCGACCTGACCGACGGCGTCGCGACGCTGGAGCAGATGGCCGACGCCGCGGCGGCCCGCGGCCTGGAGTACTACGCGATCACCGACCACGCGCCGGACCTGGTCATGCAGCGCATGACCGACGAGAAGATGCTCGCCCAGCGCGACCGGATCGCCGCGCTCCAGGAGCACTATCCCGGGCTGGTGCTCCTCCACGGCACCGAGCTGAACATCGGCCCCGACGGCGGCGTCGACTGGGACGCCGGCTTCCTGTCCGCGTTCGACGTCTGCGTCGCCTCCGTCCACTCCCACTTCACGCAGGACCGGCGGGACATGACCCGGCGCCTCGTCCGCGCCTGCGAGAACCCGCACGTCCACGTCATCGGGCACCCCACCGCCCGCAGCATCGGCCGCCGCGCGCCGGTGGACGCCGACTGGGACGAGGTCTTCCGCGCCGCCGCCCGCACCGGCACCGCCATGGAGATCGACTCGTTCCCCGACCGGCTCGACCTGCCCGCCGACCTGGTCCGCCGGGCCAAGCGGCTCGGGGTCGTGTTCGCGATCGACACCGACGCCCACTCCGTCGGCCATCACGCCAACATCCGCTACGGCGTGGGCACCGCCCAGCGGGGCTGGCTGACCCCCGACGACGTCATCAACACCTGGCCCCTGCCGCGCCTCCGCGAGTTCCTCCAGAAGAAGCCCTGAGCCACCGGACGCGGCGCAGATCCCCGGTCCGGCCCCCGTGGGAGGCGGTCCAGGGGCGTCAGGCGGGCTGAGGCGCCTCGGCCGCCGCAGGACCGGGCGCGGGCGACGCGGTCACCGGCGCGGGCCCCCGGTCCCGCAGGGCGCAGACGAGGCGCCACGCGGCGATCCACATGAGGACGGAGCCGAGCATGTGCAGCACCACCAGCGGCCCCGGCACACCCATGAAGTACTGGATGTAGCCCACCGCCCCCTGGGCGAGTTCCAGGGCGATCAGCTCGTGGACGCGGCGGCGCGCGGCCGGCGGCGCGCCCACACGGTGGAGCGCGGCGGCGGTGAGGACCGTCAGGGCGACCGCGGCCCAGGCAAGGACGCTGTGCACGCGGGTGACGTCCTCGATGTTGAAACCCCAGCGGCGGGACTCGGCGTCCCCCGCGTGCGGGCCGGTGCCGGTGACGACCGTGCCCGTCACGAGGACGGCGCCGCAGGCGGCCACGAGCCCGGCGGCCAGGCGGCGGACGGGACGCGGGACGAGCGGCCGGGGCGGCGCGTCGCCCTCCCCGGCGCGGACCCACAGGACGACGCAGAAGACCAGCAGGGCGGGCGAGACGAGGAAATGCAGGGACACCGACGCCGGGTGCAGCTCCGTGAGGACGACGATGCCGCCGATCACGGCCTGGGCGACGACGCTCATCGGCTGGGCCAGCGCCCACCGGACCAGGTCGCGGCGGCGGGGCCGCAGGCGCAGCGCGGCGGCGAACACCAGCACGCCGACCGCCAGCACGACGAACGTGAGCATCCGGTTGCCGAACTCGATCGCCATGTTCAGCGCCGGGTGCTCCGGGCTGTGCGTCGGGACGAGGCTGTCCCCGGTGCAGCGGGGCCAATCGGGGCAGCCGAGCCCCGACTTGGTGACCCGGACGGCACCGCCGGTCGCGACGATCGCCGCGTTGCCGATGACGCCGAGCAGCGCCAGGAACCGCAGCGACCCGGCGGTGGGACGCCAGACGGCGTCGCGCGCCCGGGTCAGCGGGTTCGGGGATCGTTCGGCCACGGGGACCATCGTATGGCCGGGTGCCCGCCGCCGGGATCCGGCCCCCGGTCACACGCCATAGGGCCCCGGGGCCTGCGGCGGGAGGAACCCGGACGGCCCGTCCGGCGCCCACGGCGGGCCCTGCCGCGCCTGCGGCGGGGTGCGCAGGAACGCCTGCCTGGCCAGCGCCATCAGGCCGAGCAGGGCCTCGCGGCGGGCGGCGAACCAGTGCGGTTCGGCGACGCCCCGGTCGGCGCGCTTGTGCAGCAGCGCCAGCTCGGTCGCGGCGAGCTGGTAGTCGACCATCGCGCGCCCGGCGGGCGCGCCGCCGACCGAGCGCGCCCAGCGGCGGGCGGCCCGCCGGGACGGGATCGAGCGCAGCATCCGCACGTCCTGCGGCGTCACCAGCCCGGTGCCCGCGTACATCGGCAGGTACGCCTCGATCCGCCGGACGGTGTTGCGGCGCTCCACCGCGACGATCACGATCAGCGCGACGAGGACGCAGAAGTCCAGGACGTACACGACGCCGAGGCCGCCGAGGCCGAACGTGGTGGCGCCGTTCCACAGCCCGTGCAGCAGCATCGCGCCGAGCAGGCCGAGGACGGGCGCGAGGACCTGCCCCCTGCGGTGCGTCGCGGCGTAGGCGACGCCGAGGCCGGTCATCGCCGTGAACAGCGGGTGGCTGAGCGGCGCGATCAGCCCGCGCAGGACGAACACCGACGTGAGCTGCTGCGCGCCGCCGTCGTCGAAGGCCCGCATGTAATAGGTGATGTTCTCCATCATGGCGAAGCCCAGCCCGACCATCGCGGCGTAGATCAGCCCGTCGGCGAAGCCGTCGATCTCGTTGCGGCGGAACCACAGCAGGCCGAACAGCACGGCGCCCTTCAGCGACTCCTCGATCAGCGGGGCGCCGAAGGTGGCGCTGACGAAGTGCCCCTTCTGCTCGCCGAAGATCGGCACGGTCACGTACAGCAGGCCGAGGGTGTTGAGCACCAGGGCCCCGAGGACGGCGACGCCCGCGCCCCACATGAACGAGAAGACCAGGGCGCGCGGCGGCTCGGGCTCCAGCCGGTCCAGCATGAGCGCGAGCGCGATCAGCAGCGGGATCGGGATGATCGCGAGGAGCGCCCCCACCCAGAACCCGGCGCCGCCGTAGAGCGCGTCGATGCCGAGCGCGACCACCGCGCAGAAGCCGGAGACGGTCAGTCCCGCGATGAGGGCGACCGGGGGCCGGCCCGGGATCCGCCCCTCCAGCACCGCCTTGGGATCGACACGCGCCATGACGCGAGCGTATCGGGCACGTCGGGCGGAGCGCGAAGCGCGTCCCGTCACGGAGGGGGACAGGACGGTGGCGGCCGGGGCAGGCCGGGCGGGCTCAGTGGAGCAGCGGGTCGACGGCGACCGCCGTGAACAGCAACGCGAGGTAGACGTTGGAGAGGTGGAAGAAGCGCATCGGCCGCAGGTGGACACCGGTCACCCCGGCGCGGACCGCCCTCAGCAGCCGGTGGCCCTCGGCGAGGAACACCAGCCCGAGGACGACGGCGACGGCGCCGTACACCGGTCCCATCCCGGCCACCGGCCACAGCAGCAGCGAGCAGGCCACGGTCGCGTAGGTGTAGGCGAGGCTCTCGGTGACGACGCGGCGCTCCCCGGCGACGACCGGCAGCATCGGGACCTTGGCGACCGCGTAGTCCTCGCGGTAGCGCATGGCGAGCGTCCAGGTGTGCGGCGGCGTCCACAGGAACACGACGCCGAACAGCACGAACGGGGTCCACGCGACGCCGCCGGTGACCGCCGCCCAGCCGATGAGCACGGGCATGCACCCGGCGATGCCCCCCCACACCACGTTCTGGGAGGTGCGCCGCTTCAGCAGCAGCGAGTAGACGAAGACGTAGAACAGGATCGCGAACAGCGAGCCCGCCGCGGCGAGCGGGTTCACCGTGACGAGGAACCCGGCGGTGGACAGCGCGGCGAGCGTGATCCCGAAGATCAGGGCGCGGGCGGGGGTGACCTGGTGGCGGGCCAGCGGGCGGCGCCGGGTGCGGCGCATCTTGGCGTCGATGTCGCGGTCGATGTAGCAGTTGACCGCGTTGGCGGCACCGGCCGACATCGTCCCGAACGCCAGCGTCAGCAGGACGGTGGACAGCCGCGGGACGCCGCGCTCGGCCAGGAACATCACCGGGATCGTGGTGATCAGGAGCAGCTCGATCACGCGCGGCTTGGTCAGCGCCACGTAGGCCCGCAGGCTCGCGCCGAGCGCCCGCGCGCCGCCGAGGGACCGCCCGGCGGCCACCGGGCCGGCCACCGGTTCGAGGGGGGCCACGGGCACCTCCGGCACCTGCTCGTCGAGCTCGACCCCGCGCTTGTTACTGAGCACCGTCACAATCGGGTCCACGTCCAACTAGGGATGGGAAATCGCGCGCCGCCTCGGTGGTGCCCCCCGCGATCCGGGCCGGCCTCGGCTTGGGTGCGACTTCGGCTTGGTGAAGATACCGCGGCGGCTGCCGTCAGCCGCGCAATCACTGTAGACCGACCCCTCCGCGGGTCGCTCACCGGGTCGCCGGCAGGCCCGCGCAGGCGGGGCGCGGACGGAGGTTAGCGGCACGCCGATCGGGCAGGGTGTCGGAGCGGCGCGGACCGCCGGTCACGCTCCTGCCTGCGGCGGGCCGCCCGCGCGATAGGGTCGCGGAGGGCGCGGCACGATCTTTCGTCGGCCATGCGGACGATGGTCGGAAGGGGCCCGAGGGGAAGACGCACGGCGGGGCCGGGCGTTACGACCATGGGGCCTCCGCGGAAGGCGCGCCCGCGTCCGCGGCGGGCACATCACTGGCAAGTGGCATCGCTGACAAGTGGTTCCAGAGAGCGGTTCGAGAGGAGCCTGGCGTTCCGTGAGTGGGGACAACAGCACGTTTGAATGGTCCGACCTGGACCGGCGGGCGGTGGACGTGATCCGCGCCCTCGCCATGGACGCGGTCGAGGAGGCGGGCTCCGGTCACCCCGGGACCGCGATGAGCCTCGCACCGGCCGCCTACCTTCTCTTCCAGCGGTTCCTCAAGCACGACCCGACGGACCCGCACTGGGCCGGCCGCGACCGGTTCGTGCTCTCCTGCGGGCACTCCAGCCTGACCCTGTACATCCAGCTGTACCTGTCGGGCTACCCCCTGACGCTGGACGACCTGAAGTCGCTGCGCAAGTGGGACAGCCTCACCCCCGGCCACCCGGAGTACGGGCACACCGCGGGCGTGGAGACGACCACCGGCCCCCTCGGCCAGGGCATCGCGAACGCGGTCGGCATGGCGATGGCCGCGCGCCGCGAGCGCGGCCTGTTCGACCCGGACGCGCCGCAGGGCGGCTCCCCCTTCGACCACACCATCTGGGCGTTCGCGTCCGATGGCGACATCGAGGAGGGCATCAGCCACGAGGCGAGCGCCCTCGCCGGGCACCAGCGGCTCGGCAACCTGGTGCTGCTGTACGACGACAACCACATCTCGATCGAGGACGACACCGCGATCGCGCTGTCGGAGGACGTGCGGGCCCGGTACGCGGCGTACGGCTGGGACGTGCACAGCGTCGACTGGACCGAGAACGGCGACTACGAGGAGAACGTCGGCGCGCTCGCCGCGGCGTTCGCCGCCGCCAAGGCCGAGACGTCCCGCCCGTCCCTGGTCGCGCTGCGGACGATCATCGGGTGGCCGGCGCCGAACAAGAAGAACACCGGCAAGATCCACGGTTCCGCCCTGGGCGCCGACGAGGTCGCCGCGACCAAGGCGATCCTCGGCCTGGACCCGGCGGAGACCTTCCAGGTCCCCGAGGACGTGCTGGCGCACGCCCGCGAGGTGACCGCGCGCGGCCGGGCCGGCCACGCCGAGTGGAACGCGGCGTTCCAGGCGTGGCGGTCGGCGAACCCCGAGCGCGCCGCCGAGTACGACCGCATCTCGGCCCGGACCCTTCCCGCGGGCTGGGAGGAGGCACTCCCGGAGTTCGCGGCGGGCAAGGACCTCGCGACCCGCGCCGCGTCCGGCGAGGTGCTCACCGCGCTGGCGCCGGCGCTGCCGGAGCTGTGGGGCGGCTCGGCGGACCTGGCCGAGAGCAACAACACGACGATGAAGGGCGAGCCGTCCTTCATCCCCGAGGAGTTCCAGACCAAGGAGTTCCCCGGCGGGCGGTACGGCCGCACGCTGCACTTCGGGGTCCGCGAGCACGCGATGGGCGCGATCTGCAACGGCATCGCCCTGCACGGCGGCACCCGCCCGTACGGCGGCACCTTCCTGATCTTCAGTGACTACATGCGCCCGGCCGTGCGGCTGGCGGCGCTGATGAAGCTGCCGGTCACCTACGTGTGGACGCACGACTCGATCGGCCTCGGCGAGGACGGCCCCACCCACCAGCCGGTCGAGCACCTGTGGGCGCTGCGGGCGATCCCCGGCCTGGACGTGGTGCGCCCGGCGGACGCCAACGAGACGGCCGTCGCGTGGCGGACCGTCCTGCGGCACGCCGACCGCCCGGCGGGGCTGGCGCTGACCCGGCAGAAGCTGCCGACGCTGGAGCGCGGCGGCGAGTTCGCGTCCGCGGACGGCGTCGCCAAGGGCGGCTACGTGCTGGCGGACGCCGAGGGCGGCCGCCCCGAGGTGATCATCATCGCGACGGGCAGCGAGGTGCAGATCGCGCTGGAGGCGCGGGAGGCGCTGCAGTCCGGGGGCACCCCCACGCGCGTTGTCTCGATGCCGTGCGTGGAGTGGTTCGAGGAGCAGACCGACGCCTACCGCCAGGAGGTGCTGCCGCCGGGCGTCCGCGCCCGCGTGTCGGTGGAGGCCGGGATCGCGCTCGGCTGGCGCGGCTACATCGGCGACGCCGGCGAGTCGGTGAGCCTGGAGCACTTTGGCGCGTCCGCCGACTACAAGACCCTGTTCCAGCAGTTCGGACTCACCTCCGAGCGGGTCGTCGCGGCGGCGAAGGCCAGCCTGATCAAGGCCGGCGTCAAGGACGCCGGGCGAGGCTCCACCACCGGCAACTGACCGGGCGGGCCCCGCCCGGCGGGGCCCGCGCCGCGTCGGCCCCCGCCGAACTCGAAGACGAGGAGAAAGCGATGAGCGACATTCTGAAGCGGCTCTCCGACGAGGGCGTGTCGATCTGGCTCGACGACATCAGCCGGGAGCGGCTGCGCACGGGCAACCTGGCGGAGCTGGTCAGGGACAAGCACGTCGTGGGCGTCACGTCCAACCCGACGATCTTCGCCAAGGCGCTGAGCAAGGGATCGGCCTACGACGACCAGGTCCGCGACCTGGCGCTGCGCGGCGTGGACGTCGAGGAGGCGTCCCGCGCGATCACCACCTACGACATCCGCTGGGGCTGCGACGTGCTCCGCCCCGTCTACGACAGGACGGACGGCCTCGACGGGCGCGTGTCGATCGAGGTGGACCCGCGGCTGGCCCGCGAGACCGCCAAGACCGTCGCCGAGGCGCGGGCGCTGTGGTGGATGGTGGACCGGCCCAACCTGTTCATCAAGATCCCGGCGACCGAGGAGGGGCTGGAGGCGATCACGGCGGCGCTGGCCGAGGGCATCAGCGTGAACGTGACGCTGATCTTCTCCCTGGAGCGCTATGGCAAGGTCATCGACGCGTTCTTCACGGGCCTGGAGCAGGCCCGCGCGAACGGGCACGACCTGTCGAAGATCGCGTCGGTGGCGTCGTTCTTCGTCAGCCGGGTCGACACCGAGATCGACAAGCGGCTCGACAAGATCGGCTCGGAGGAGGCCAAGGCACTGCGGTCGAAGGCGGGCCTGGCGAACGCCCGGCTGGCGTACGCGCTGTACGAGGAGAAGTTCGGCACGAGCCGCTGGACGGCGCTCAAGGACGCCGGAGCCCGCCCGCAGCGCCCGCTGTGGGCCTCCACCGGCGTGAAGGACCCCGACCTCAACGACACGCTCTACGTGGACGAGCTGGTCGCGCCCGGGACCGTCAACACCATGCCGGAGGCGACGCTGGTCGCCGAGGCCGACCACGGCCAGTTGCGTGGCGACACCGTCCGCGGCACCTACGACGACGCCCGCGCGCACATGGCGGCGCTCAAGGACGCCGGAGTGGACTACGACGACGTCGTCCGCGTGCTGGAGGACGAGGGCGTCGAGAAGTTCGCGGTCTCCTGGAAGGAGCTTCTGGAGACCATCGCCGCGGAGCTGGAGTCCAAGAGGGCCGGCGCGTGACCTCGGTGGTGACCGCCGGGGGGATCTCGGTCACCATCCGCGGCCCGGTCGTCGACGAGGGCGAGACGGTCCTGGACCGGCTGGTCTCCGACGGCGTGCCGGGGTCGCTGGCGTCCCGCAACGCCAAGCTCTGGGGACCGGACGCGGCCCCGCTGGCCGCCCGCAGCCTCGGCTGGCTGGGCCTGCCGGAGACCTCCCGGTCGCTGGCGGCCCGGCTGGCGGGGCCCGCGGCCGAGGCCCGCGAGGCGGGCCTGGACCGGGTCGTGCTGGCCGGCGCGGGCGGTCCCGCGCTCGCCACCGAGGCCGTCTGCCGGACGGCGGGGGCGGAGCTGACCGTCCTGGACACCACCGACCCGCACGAGGTGTCGGGCGTCCTCGCCGCGGGGCTGGAGCGGACGCTCGTCGTCGTGACCGGGGACGGCCTGGAGGCCGAGTCGCTCCGCCGCGTCTTCGCGGGGGCGTTCTCCGAGGCGGGCGTGACGGGCGGGGCGCTGGCGCGCCGGTTCGTCGTCGTCGCGGACGCGGGGTCGTCCCTGGAGGGCGCGGCCCGCGAGGCGGGCCACCACGTCGTCCAGGCCGAGCCGGACGTGGGCGGGCGGTTCGGCGCGCTCGGCGTGCGGGCGCTGGTGCCCGCCGCTCTCGCCGGGGTGGACGTGAACGCCCTGCTGGACGAGGCGTCCCGGCTGGCGGGTACCCTCCGCCAGCCCTACGACAACCCCGCCCTCGCGCTGGGAGCGGCGCTCGGCTCCTCCGCGCTCGCCCACCGCGACAAGCTGGTGATCGCCGACCACGGCAGCGGCCTCGCGGGGTTCGCCGGGTGGGCCGAGCAGCTGGTGGCGGGCGCGACGGGCAAGCAGGGCAAGGGGCTGCTGCCGGTCGTGGTGGAGGGGGTCGACTCCCCCGGCTTCGAGCTGACCGGCGAGCTGCGGCGGGTCATCCTCGGCCGCCGCCCGGACGAGCCCGGGCCGGGCCGCGAGGCGGGGCTGAGCGTCGCGGGCCCGCTCGGCGCGCAGTTCCTGCTGTGGGAGTACGCGACGGCGGTCGCGGCGCGGGTGATCGGCGTCGACCCGTTCAGCGAGCCCGACGCCGGGCAGTCGGCGGCGGCGACGGCGGCGCTGCTGCGCTCGGAGGAGGGCGCGGCGCCGACCGTGGTCCGGACGCCGCCGGCCCTGGTGTCGGGCGCGGTAGAGGTGCACGCGCCGGACGACCTGCTGAGGGGCGCCGGGAACCTCGCCGACGCGGTGGACGCGCTCATCGAGGCCGTCCCGGAGCGCGGGTACCTCGCAGTCCTGGCCTACCTGGACCGTTCCGGCGACGCCGGGGCCGCGGACCTGCGGGCCCTGCTGGCCGCACGGGCGGCCAAGCTGCGCAAGCGGCCGGCGCCCGTCACGTTCGGATGGGGGCCGCGGCACCTCCACGCGACCGGGCAGTTCCACAAGGGCGGCCCGCCGAACGGCGCGTTCCTGCAGATCACCGGGGCCGTCACCGCCGACGTCCCGGTCCCGGGCCGTCCCCACACCCTGGGCGAGCTCCAGCTGGCCCAGGCGTTCGGCGACCTGCGGGTCCTGCGCTCGCTGCCGCGCCCGGCCGCGCGGCTCCACCTGCTCGACCGCGGGGAGGGCATCGCGCAGCTGAGGGACGCCCTCGGCTGACCGCCGGCGGGCGCGGCCGGAGCCCGTTCACCGGTGGCAGAAGATCGTGGGAGATGGTCGCGGATGCCCTTTCTCTCCTGGAACGATGGGGGGAGGAGGAACGGTGTCCGGATTCGACGTACTGACGCGCGGCGACGTGCTGGACTCGGCGCTGCGGGCGAGGGACTACCTCGTCGGCTGCGGCGTCCCCGGCGCGCTCGCCGCCAAGGACCCGCGGCTGTGGGGACGGCGAGCGGTCGACCACAGCCGGCTGGGATGGCTCGACCTGCCGTTCGCCTCCCGGGGCCTGCTGAAGCAGGTGGACGGGCTGGTCACCGAGGCGCGCTACTCGGGCCTCGACCACATCGCGCTGATCGGGGTGGGCGCCGAGAGCCTGGCCGCCCAGGCGATCATGGAGGCGCACGCGCCCGCGGCGACGGCGCCGCCGCGGCACGGCGCGCCCGGCCGGCCCACCGGCGAGCTGACCGTGCTGGACGGCAGCGACACCGCCGGGCTCGCGTTCGTCCTGGAGCGGCTCGACCGGACGCTGGTCGTGCTGGCCAGCAAGGCGGGCGTGTCGCTGGAGGGCGACGCCTACCGGCGGATCCTCGCGAACGCGTTCCGCGAGCGGGGGCTGTCCGACCGGGAGATCGCGAGCCGGTTCCTGGTGATCACCGACCATGGAAGCCCGCTGCACGACTTCGCGCGGCAGTGCGGGTACCGGATCGGGCTCACCGACCCGTACCTGCCGGGCCACTTCGGCGCGCTGTCGGCGTACGGGCTGGTGCCCTCGGTGCTCGCGGGCGCCGACGCCGAGCGGCTGCTGGACGAGGCGGCGTCCCTGGTCCCGTCGCTGTCCAAGGACGAGGACAACCCCGGCCTGCTGCTCGGCGCGATCCTCGGCGGCAGCGCGCAGCAGGGCTCCGGGGCCATCGCCCGCGACAAGGTGATGCTGCGCGAGGCGGGCGGGCCCGGCGCGCTCGGGGCGTGGATCTCCCAGCTCCTCGCGGTCGGCACCGGCAAGCGGGGGCGGGGCGTGCTGGCGTTCGAGCCGCCGGGCGTCAAGGGCGCGTTCCCGGACGTGCACGGCGTGGCGCTGAACCCGCGGTCGCCGGCCCAGGAGGACGCCGACACCTCGGTGTGGGCGCCGCTGGGCGCACAGTTCCTGCTGTGGGAGTACGCGACGGCCGTCGCCGGGTGGCTGCTCGGCGTCAACCCGTTCGAGGCGGGCGGCACGTCCGTCCAGGAGACCGAGGACGACGCGGCGGCGCTGCTGCGCGCGGCGCGCGGGGGCCCGCTGGCGGCGGAGCCGCCGGTGTACGAGGAGGACGGCATCGAGGTGCACGCCGACTTCCCGTGGCCGCCCGGCGCCGACCTGCGGACGGTCCTCGGCGGGCTGACGGCCGCGGTGCCCTCCGAGGGCTACCTGTCGGTGGTGACGTACCTGTCCGGCGACTTCTCGGGCCGCTACCTCGCGCCGTCGTTCGCGCGCGCCTCCGGCCGTCCCGTGGTGTACGGGCCGGGCCCCTCCTATCCCCACGCCACCGGCCCCATCCACAAGGACGGGCGGGGCAACGGCGCGTTCCTCGTCATCACCGGCGACCCGTCGCCGGGTGACACGCTGGCCGAGCACCCCGTGCCCGGGCGGCCCTACAGCCTGGCCAAGTTGCAGCTGGCGCGCGCGCTGGCCGAGGTGCGTGCGCTGCGCAACCGCGGCCTGCCCGTCCTCCGGCTGCACCTGGGCGACCCGGTCGACGGTGCGGGCGTGCTCACCGAGGCGGTGCGGGCCGTGGCGGGAGCGGGACGCGGGACGTGACCGGCTTCACCGCGGTCGTCTCGGGGGAGACGGCGATCACCGCCCGGGGGATGCTCCGGGAGGCGGCCGAGCGCGTCCTCGGCCGCCTGTGGATCGATCAGGTCCCCGTCCGGCTCGCCTCGGAGGAGGCGACGCTGTGGCCGTCCTCGGCCGCCGCCGACGAGGAGGGCCGGGCGCTGTGCTGGCCCGGGCAGCCGGGCGCCGCGCGGGCGGTGCTCGACCGGGCGTCCGAGCTGCGCGACCGGGCCCGTGACGACGGGCTCTCCGAGGTGGTCCTGCTCGGCCACGGCGCCCCGGCGCGGGCGGCGGAGGCGATCGTCCGGCACGCGGCGGGCGCGCCGGGGCCGCTCGACCCGCTGGACGCGTCCGGCCGGTTCTCCGCGCCCGGTTCCCTGACGGTGCTGGACGGCCCGGAGCCGGGCCCGCTGGTGCGCCTCGGCGACGACCGGGAGCGGCTCGCCCGGACCGTGGTCGTGGTCACCGGCGACGACCCCGGCACCGAGACGCTCCGCCGGGTGATGCTCCGCATGCTGGCCGAGGCCGGGCTGTCCCCCGCCGAGGTCGCGCGCCGGTTCGTCACGGTGGCGGCGCCGGACGCGGCACCGGCCAAGCTCGCCGCCGAGGCCGGGCACGCCGTGGTCGAGGCCCCGGCGCCCACCGCCTTCGGCGCCCTGTCCCCCTACGCCCTGGTGCCGGCCGCGCTCGCGGGCGCGGACACGGCGGCGCTGCTCGACGGCGCCGCGGCCGTCCTGCCGTCGCTGACCCGGCCGGAGAACAACCCGGGGCTGGTCCTCGGCGCGATCCTCGGCGGCGCCGCGCGCACCGGGCGGCGGACGGTCGTGCTGGGCGGCCACCCCGCGGGGCTCCCGGGCGTCGGGGCGTGGATCGGGCGCCTGCTGGACGAGGCCGTCCACGGGCGGCTCATGCCGGTCGTCCAGGCCGGGGGCCTGCCGCTGGCACCCGCCGACGACCTGTTCCTGGTGACGCTCGACGGGCGCCCGCGCCAGGACGACGCCACCGTGTCCGGGCCGCTGGCCGCGCAGCTGGTGGTCTGGGAGTACGCCGCGGCCGTGGCCGCCTACCTGCTGGAGCTGGACCCGCTCACGCCGCCCGCCCGTCCCGCCCCGCAGACCCTCGACGGGGGAATGGGCGATCCGCTGCTGGTGGACGGCGAGCCGGGCGCCGCAGTGGAGGCGTACACCGGCGAGGCCGGGTTCGCGGACGCCGGCGGCCTGGCGCCCCTGCTGGACGGGCTCGCCCGGCGGGTCGGCCCGGACGAGCACCTGGCGATCGTCGCCTATCTCGACGCCGACGAGGCGCGCGGGCAGGGAGCGCAGGTCCGGCGGCTGGCGGCGCTGCTGGCCTCGCGGTGCGCCCGTCCCGTCACCGTCAGTTGGGGCTGCCGTTACCCGGCGTTCGGGAATGATCTCCGGGAGAAGGGCGTATACCTGTTGGTGACCGGAAACGTCGTCCGCGACGTCCCGGTCCCGGACCGGCATCACCGGCTGGGCATGCTCCAGCTCGCGCAGGCCCTCGGCGACGCCCGCGCGGCGCGCGGGGACGGCCGGCCGGTGGTGCGGCTGCACCTGCAGGACCGCTGGGCGGGCCTCGCCCGGCTGCTCGACTCCGCCCGAGGAGGGGCATGAGCGCGTCGCCGGCGGCGACACCCGCGCCCGCGACGCCCCGTGCCGCGCCGCCACAGAGCTTGACACGTCATCGACACGAAATGCGTGGTCATATCAGGATGCGCAATGAGTGCAGAGCGGGCCGTCCATCCGGGGCGGACCGCGATACCAGGACGGGACAGTGGGCAGGAACGGTCCACACAGGTGCAGAGGGGGCCGTCACGTGACAAACGCCGCAAATCCACTCAGGGACCCGCGGGACAAGCGCCTGCCGCGCGTGGCCGGGCCGTGCGTGCTCGTGCTGTTCGGGGTCACCGGGGACCTCGCGCGCAAGAAGCTCCTCCCGGCCATCTACGACCTGTCGAACCGCGGGCTGCTCCCGCCGGGGTTCTCCCTCGTCGGGTTCGCCAGGCGCGACTGGGAGAACGAGGACTTCCGGCAGATCGCCTACGAGGCGGTGAAGGCGCACGCGCGGACCCCGTTCCGGGAGGACGTGTGGACGCACCTGTCGGAGGGCATGCACTTCGTCCCCGGTGAGTTCAGCGACCCGGGCGCGTTCGACACCCTGGCCATGGCGGTCAAGGAGCTGGACGACAGCCGCGGGACGGGCGGCAACTACGCCTTCTACCTGTCGATCCCCCCGAAGTTCTTCCCGCAGGTCGTCGAGCAGCTGCAGCGCAGCGGGCTGGCCGAGCGCAGGGAGCGCTCGTGGCGCCGGGTGGTCATCGAGAAGCCGTTCGGGCACGACCTGGCGAGCGCCAAGGAGCTGAACGCCACCGTCCACCGCGTGTTCCCCGAGGAGTCGATCTTCCGGATCGACCACTACCTCGGCAAGGAGACGGTCCAGAACATCCTGGCGCTGCGGTTCGCCAACACGATGTACGAGCCGATCTGGAACCGCTCGTTCGTCGACCACGTGCAGATCACGATGGCCGAGGACATCGGCATCGGCGGCCGCGCCGGCTACTACGACGGCATCGGCGCCGCCCGCGACGTCATCCAGAACCACCTGCTCCAGCTGCTCGCGCTGACGGCGATGGAGGAGCCGACGTCGTTCAGCGCCGAGGCCGTCCGCGCGGAGAAGGCGAAGATCCTGTCCTCGGTGCGGGTACCCGGCGACCTCGCCCAGTCCACCGCCCGCGGCCAGTACGCCGCGGGCTGGCAGGGCGGCGTCAGCGTCCGGGGATACCTGGAGGAGGAGGGCATCCCCGCCGACTCGCGCACCGAGACCTACGCCGCGGTCAAGCTGGAGATCGACAACCGCCGCTGGGCTGGCGTGCCGTTCTACCTGCGCACCGGCAAGCGCCTCAGCCGCCGGGTGACGGAGGTCGCGATGGTGTTCCAGCAGGCGCCGCACCTGCCGTTCTCGCACACCGACACCGAGGAGCTCGGGCAGAACGCGCTGGTGATGCGGGTGCAGCCGGACGAGGGCATCACGGTGCGGTTCGGGTCGAAGGTGCCGGGCACCTCGATGGAGATCCGCGACGTCAACATGGACTTCGCCTACGGCGAGTCGTTCACCGAGTCCTCCCCCGAGGCGTACGAGCGGCTGCTGCTGGACGTGCTGATCGGCGATCCCCCGCTGTTCCCGCGGCAGGAGGAGGTCGAGCTGTCCTGGAAGATCCTCGACCCGATCGAGGAGTACTGGGCGGAGCGGGGCGGCCTCGACCAGTACCGGTCCGGCGGCTACGGGCCCGACAGCGCCGACGAGCTGATGGCGCGCGACGGGCGTACCTGGAGGCGACTCTAACGATGAACATCGATCTCACCGGCACCTCCACCCGCAGGATCCAGGAGGCGCTGACCCAGGCGCGGCACCTGATGGGCGGCCCGGCCGTCGGCATGGTGCTCACCCTGATCATCGTGACGGACGAGTCGGCGCAGTACGACGCGGTCCGCGCGGCCACCGAGGCGGCGCGCGAGCACCCGTGCCGGGTGCTGACCGTCATCTCCCGCGACCCGCGCGGCAGCTCCTCCCGGCTGGACGCCGAGATCCGGATGGGCGAGACCGGCCCCGGCGAGACCGTCCTGCTGCGCATGTACGGGCCGCTCGCCGAGCACGCCGACTCGGTGGTCGTCCCGCTGCTGATGCCCGACACCCCCGTCGTCACGTGGTGGCCGGGCGGCCAGGTGCCGAAGCACCCGGCCAAGGACCCGCTCGGGCGGCTCGCGCAGCGGCGCGTCACCGACTCCTACGCGGCCCGCGACCGGCTGGGCACGCTGGCGCAGCTCGCCGAGGGCTACCGCCCGGGCGACACCGACTTCACCTGGACGAGGCTGACGTCGTGGCGGTCGCTGCTGGCGGCGTCGCTCGACCAGGACCACGACGAGATCGTGTCGGGCGAGGTCGTCGCCGAGCCCGACAGCCCGAGCGCGGAGCTGCTGGCCGCGTGGCTGTCGATCCGGCTCGGCGTCGCCGTCGGCCGGACGGTCTCCGAGGGCCCCGGCATCACCGGCGTGAAGCTGGCGACGTCGGGCGGCGACATCGTGATCGACCGCCCGGACGGCCGGGTGGCGACGCTGTGCCGTCCCGGGCAGCCCGACCGGCAGGTGTCGCTGGTGCGGCGCCCGATGGCGGAGCTGCTGGCCGAGGAGCTGCGGCGCCTCGACCCCGACGAGGTCTACCAGGAGGCGGCGGCCCGGTTCGCCAAGGACCTGGCGGGCGGGGCGACCAGCGAGGGCGTCGCGAGCGAGCCGCTGTCGGCGACGGCCGCCGCGGCCACGACCGAGGCCGCCGCGAAGGACGCCGAGGAGTCCGGCCGCCCCCCGGGCCCGGCCGGGCCGGGGAAGCCGCCGCCGGGGCCGGAGGCGTCCGGAGGGTCGAACGGCACGCCCGGTCCGGGGCGCGCGCGCAACTTCCTGCCGAAGAAGCCGGGGCCGGACCTGCCCCCGAGGGACGCGTGACGGCCCCGGGCGTCGTGGTCCACCGCGACCAGGACCTGCTGGCCCACGCCGTCGCGGCGCGGCTGGTGACGCGGCTCGTGGACGCCCAGGCGGCGCGCGGGTCGGCGTCGGTGGTGCTGACCGGCGGCGGCGTCGGCACGGCGGTGCTCGCCGCGGTCGCGGCGTCGCCCGCGCGGGACGCGGTCGACTGGGGGCGGCTGGACGTGTGGTGGGGCGACGAGCGGTTCCTGCCGTCCGGCGATCCCGAGCGCAACGAGACCGGCGCCCGCGCGGCGCTGCTCGACCACGTGCCGCTCGACCCCGCGCGGGTCCATCCGATGGGGGCGCAGGACGGCCCGGACGGCGACGACCCCGACGCCGCCGCCGAGCGGTACGTCACGCGGCTGCGCGCGGCGGCCGGTCCCGGCGGCGGCCCGGTCCCCGCGTTCGACGTGCTGATGCTGGGCGTCGGGCCGGACGCGCACGTCGCGTCCCTGTTCCCCGGCATGCCCGCGCTGGACGACGGGCGCGCCGCGGTGGCGGTGCGCGGCGCGCCGAAGCCGCCGCCGACCCGGATCTCCCTGACGTTCCCGTCGCTGCGCGCGGCGCGCGAGGTGTGGGTGCTGGCGTCGGGCGCGTCGAAGGCGGAGGCCGTCCGGCTGGGCCTGTCGGAGACGGACCCGTCGCGGGCGCCCGTCGCGGGCGCGCGGGGGTCGGAGCGCACGCTGTTCCTGATCGACCGCGCCGCCGCGCCGGAGCCGGGCCCCGGCTCCGGGCGGGACGGCTCCGCCTGAGGTCACGGCGGTGACGCGTGGCGGGGATCCCCGCCACGCGTCACCGCGCACGGCCGGGCCGCCGCGCGCGGCGGGCGAACGCGATCGATATATACGCATTCATTCGACAAATCCGTGCATAACCTGACAGGACCACCGGTGTCGAGTGAAGGGGAGGGCCGTCGTGCGCAAGGGCCGGGTCGGATCGGCGGGCGCCGTGATCGTCGGGGCGGTGGCCATCGCCGCCGCGGGCTGCTCGTCCGGAGGCGGCGGCAAGGGCGGGGACGGCGACGGCGGGCCGCCCGCCAGGCTGGCCATCTCCCCCGCGACCGGGGCCGCGCAGGTCGCGCCCGAGCAGCCCGTCACGGTCAAGGCCGACAACGGGAGGCTGACGAGCGTCACCCTCACCTACGGCGGGAACCAGAAGGCCCCGGGAACGCTGGCGGCCGACGGCCGGTCCTGGCGGTCGGCCTCGAACCTGCGTCCCGCCACGACGTACACGGTGACGGCGCGGGGCAGCGGCGAGGGCGGCAAGCAGGTCACGGCCACGTCCACGTTCACGACGCTCACGCCGCGCAAGAAGCTGGAGAGCGGCATGTCGCCCCTGGAGGGCGAGACCGTCGGCGTCGGGATGCCGGTGCAGCTGCTGCTGTCCAGGCCGGTCACCACCAAGGAGGGCAAGGCCGCCGTCGAGCGTGCCTTGGAGGTGCGCATGTCGCGGCCCGTCCAGGGCGCCTGGTACTGGATCAGCGACAAGGAGGTCGACTTCCGGCCCCGCGACTACTGGCCGGCCGGGGAGAGGGTGAAGGTCGTCGCGCACCTCGCGGGCCTCAAGGCGGGCGAGGGCATGTACGGCATGAAGGACCGCACGCTCACCTTCAAGGTCGGCCCCCGGCACGTCACCACCATCGACGCCAAGCGGCACCGCGCGACGGTCACCGACGGCGGCAGGACCGTCCGGACGATGAAGGTCAGCCTCGGCAAGCCCGGCCACGACAGCTACAGCGGGACGATGATCGCCCAGGAGAAGGCCGCGCACATCGTCATGGACTCGGCCACCACCGGCGACCCCGGCGAGTACCGCATCCCGACGAAGTGGAACGTCCGGATGACCTACAGCGGGACGTTCGTGCACTCGGCGCCCTGGTCCACCGACGCGCAGGGCAACGACAACGTCAGCCACGGATGCGTGAACGCCGCCCCCGCCGACGCCAAGTGGTTCTTCGACTTCACCAACCGCGGCGACGTCATCACGGTGACCGGGACGTCCAGGCGGCTCCAGTTCGGCAACGGCCCGACGCCCTGGGCCAAGTCCTGGGACGAGTGGCTGAAGGGCAGCGCGCTCGGCGCCCCGGTGACCGGCGCCCCGCTGGAGTGACGGGGGCGGCGCCCGTGGACGCCGCCCCCCGCCCGGCCCTCGCGGGTCAGTGCTCCGGGGCGCAGGTGAGGTCGCGCGCGGGCAGGACGCCGGTGGCGAGGTAGCCGTTGACGCGGCCGTTCACGCACTGGTTCGGGTAGCCGCGCTGGTACGGCGCGTGGACGTTCGCCTCCAGCGTGATCATGCGGGAGCCCTCCAGCAGCCGGTGCAGGCCCACGTTGCTCGCGTAGTCGGTGCGGGTGTCGCCGGTCGCCGCGACCATCAGCGCGGGCAGCCGGCCGCCGACCTCCGCCGGCTCCTGGCGCGGTTCACCCGGCCAGAACACGCAGGGGTTCACGTTGTAGGTGAGCGCGCTGAAGAACGGGCTGTCCTTCCGGTGCGCCTGGATGTCGCGCCAGTACACCTCCGGGTCGCGGGGCAGTGTCTCGTCCCCGCAGAGGATCGCGACCTGGCCGCTGCCGTCGCGGGACTCGGCGCCGGTCAGCAGGTAGGTCAGCTCCTCGTCCAGGGCCTTGGCCGGCTCTGCCGATCCCTCCGCGGCGGCCTTCCTGAACACCCGGACGGTTTCCGCCAGAGCGCCCCGCGCCGCGTCCTCGTCCGTGCCGAGGTCGATGAACAGGACGACGGGGACGATCCCGTCGTCCACGCGGTGGCGGCCCACCCGCAGCGGCTCCCGCGCGGACGCCCGCACGACGCCGCGCACGGTGGCGAGCACCTCGGCGCGGGTGCGGCCGAGGCCGTACTCGCCGTCGCGCGCCGCCGTCCAGGCCGCCCAGTCGCCGAGCGCCCGCTCGTTGGCGGCCTCGGTGCCCTTGAGGAGCCGCGGGCCCCAGCGGGCCGGGTCGACGGAGCTGTCGAGGACGGTGCGGGACAGGCGCCCCGGGAACATCGCCGCGTACACGGCGCCGAGGTAGGTGCCGTAGGACGCGCCGTTGTAGGCGATCTTCCGCTCGCCGAGGACGCCGCGGACGATGTCCATGTCGCGGGCGATGTTGCGGGTGCTGATGTGGGGCAGCATGTCGCCGCTCGTCCGCGCGCACCGTCCGGCCAGGTCCCGGGCGAACGCCACGGTCCGGTCGAACCCGCGCCGGTCCTCCCCCGCCGACCTGATCCAGGTCCCGCTCGGCCAGCCGCAGTCGATCGGGGTGCTGCGCCCGAGCGCGCGCGGGTCCATGCCGACGAGGTCGTAGCGGCGGCCGGCGTCGCCCATGAGGTCGCGTATGTACGGCGGCATGTCGATGGCCGGGCCGGGGCCGCCGCCGTTGAGGATCATCGTGCCGATCCGGTGCGCCCGGTCCGACGCCGGGAGCCGGGAGATCGCGACCTTGATCGTGCGCCCGCCGGGGCGGGCGTAGTCGAGCGGGACGGTCACGTCCGCGCACCGCGCCCCCGCCTTGTCCAGGTCCCTGCCGACCTTGTCGTCCGGGCCCAGTGTGCACGCCTTCCAGTGCAGGTGCTGGGAGGAGAAACGCGCAAGGCCCCCGTCTCCGGGCGGTTCCCACGCCACCGCCCCCGCCCGCGCCGGGACGGGCAGGGTCGCCGTGCCCGCCATCACGGCGCCCGCCACGAGCAGCCCGGCCACCCGCCGCGCGACCCTTCTTCGCCTGGTTCCTGTGTCCGTCATGTGCTCTGACGCTAGGCGGCCGGGGCCTCCGGCACAGTGCGGCGATCTCCCCGGACGGGTGTCGGGGCAGCCGCACGGGCGGGTTGGTGCAGACCCCATGTACGCCACCCTCCGAGGCCGGCGCCGCGTCCGGCTCGGGCCGGTTCCGGCTGAGCGTCCGGCTCCCCCTCCCCCCGTGACCGGTCCCGCACGCGCCGATCACTCCCGGCCGATCGCGCATGGGCCGCGCCGGTGGGGGGCATGGGGAGGGACATGGCATCTGAGTCGTCCGGGAAGCCCCGTCTGGAAGAGCTCGAACGCGCGGAGTGCCTGCGCCTGATCGCCCCGGGCGGCGTCGGGCGGGTGGCCTACGACGACGGCGAGGGGCCCACGGTGGTCCCGGTCAACTACGCCGTGGACGGCGAATCGGTGATCTTCCGGACGTCGGTGTCGGGACGGCTGAACCGCAGCCTGCGGACGGCCGTGATGGGCGGTGACGTCCGGGCGGCGTTCGAGGTCGACCACCTCGACGAGACGACCCGGCAGGGGTGGAGCGTGCTGCTGCGCGGCGGCGCCCACCGCCTGTCGGACGAGGAACGCGACGCGGCGGTGCGGGTCGATCCGTGGCCGGGCGACGAGCGGGAGGCGTGGTTCCGGCTGTCGGCGGCGGAGGTCAGCGGGCGCCGCCTGCGCGGCGGGTGATCGGCCGGACCGGACGCGCGCCGGGGCCGTAGAGTGACGGGATGGACTCACCGCCCATCCGCGTGCTCATCGTCGACGACGACGCGCTCGTCCGCGCCGGGCTGTCGATGATGCTGGCGGGCGCGGGGGACCTGGAGGTGGTGGGGGACGTCGCCGACGGCGCCGAGGTCGTGCCCGCGGTGAACGCCCACCGGCCCGACGTCGTGCTGATGGACATCCGCATGCCGCGGCTGGACGGCCTGGCCGCCACCGAGCGGCTGCGCTCCCGCCGCGAGCCGCCCGAGATCATCATCCTCACGACGTTCGACACCGACGAGCACATCCTGCGCGCGATGCGGGCCGGGGCGAGCGGGTTCCTGCTCAAGCACACCCCGCCGCCGGAGATCGTCCGGGCGATCCGGCAGGTCGCGGCGGGCGAGCCGATGGTGTCGCCCGCGGTGATGCGCAAGATGATGTCCTACGTCGCCGACGCCGGCGTCGACCCCCGCCGCGACCGCGCCCGCGAGCTGCTCGGCCGCCTCAGCGAGGGCGAGCGGTCGGTCGCGGCCCTCGTCGGGCGCGGCCGGACCAACGGCGAGATCGGCCGGGAGCTGTCGCTCAGCGTCGCGACCGTGAAGGCGTACGTGTCACGGCTGCTGACGAAGCTGGAGCTGAACAACCGGGTGCAGATCGCGCTGCTGGTCCACGACGCGGCGATCACCGACCCCGTCGACTGAGCCACGCCTCGTATATTGATTGCTTGTAGCATGTGAATGCCGAGCACATTTACATGAGCAGCGCACCAGGACGGGGTAGACTCGCGGCCATGGGCAAGGACGCGGTGGACGCCGTCGAGCGGAGCATGGTCAAGCTGCGCCGGGGCATGGCGCGGCAGCGGCTCGCCAAGGCCGCGATCCGGGAGCACAACCTCCCGGTGGACGTGCAGGTGCTGCACGTGGTCGACGTCCTCGACGAGGGGCCCGGACCCGAGGGCCGGGAGATGAGCGTCGGCCTCGTGGCCGCGCGCCTCGGCGTCGACGCCTCGCGCGGCAGCCGCGTCGTCGCCGAGGCCGTCAAGCTCGGCTATGTGCGCCGCGTCGCGTCGCAGGAGGACGGCCGCCGCATCCACCTGGAGCTCACCGCCTCCGGGCGGTCGGTCGTCGACGCCACCCGCCGCACCCGCCAGGACCACTTCGCCCGGGCCATGGACGGGTGGAGCGAGGCGGAGCAGGACGAGTTCGCCCGCCTGCTGACCCGCTTCGTCCGCACCTACGACTGACGGTACCGCCGGGCGCGGAACCGGCGGGGCGCGGAAAACGGGATGACAAACCGCCGCCGGGGGACGGAGCCTGGTGCCCTCGGCGGCGCGCGGGGCGCCGTCCGGCGAACGGGGATTCCGGTGATCGATGCCGAGACCGTCGCGGCCTACGGCCTGCCGGGCCACCTCAGGTCCGTGCCGGACGAGATCGACGCGCACGACCTGCCGGTCACCGGCGCGCTGCCGCCCGAACTGGACGGCCGGTACATCCGCAACGGCCCCAACCTCCTGCCGGGGATGAGCGGCGGGCACATGCAGACCGGGCCCGGCATGCTCCACGGCGTGCGCCTGCGCGGCGGGCGCGCCGAGTGGTACCGCAACCGCTGGGTGCGCACGGGCGTCTTCGAGGGCCGCTCCCTCGTCCGCCCCGACGGGACGATCGACCTCACCGCGCCCTCGGCCAACACGCACGTCGTCCACCACGCCGGCCGCGTCTTCGCGCTGGTCGAGGTGGGCCTGCCGCAGGAGGTCACCCCCGACCTCGCGACCGTCGGCCCGTGCGACTTCGGCGGGCGCCTGACCACGGCCATGACCGCGCATCCCAAGCAGGACCCGGCCACCGGCGACCTGCACTTCTTCGGCTACGGGATGCGCCCGCCGTTCCTCACCTACCACCGGCTGGACGCGCGCGGCGACCTCGTCCACAGCCGCGAGGTCGCCGTCCCCGCGGGCACGATGACGCACGACTTCGCCATCACCGAGCATTACGTCGTGTGGCTCGACCTGCCGATGACCTTCCAGCCCGCGCTCGCCGGGCGCGGCATGCCCTACGGCTGGGACGACGCGTACGGCGCCCGCCTCGGCGTCATGCGCCACGACCGCCCGGACGCGCCCGTCCAGTGGTTCGAGATCGACCCCTGCTTCGTCTTCCACGTCGCGAACGCGCACGAGGACGCCGGCCGGATCGTCCTGGACGCCGTCCGGTACTCCCCCGGCGAGTTCGCGGCCCTGTGGGAGCTGCTGTCGCGGGCCGTCGAGCCCCCCTCGCCGTCCGCGCCCGCCGTCGGCCGCGCCCGCCTCCACCGCTGGACCCTCGACCCCGCCCGTGGCACCGCGCGCGAGGAGCCGCTGGACGACCGCGCCGTGGAGTACCCGACCCTCGACGACGACCGGACCGGCCGTCCCGCCCGCCACGTCTACGCCGTCACCGGCACCGAGCCGCTCAGCCGCGACGAATGCGCGATCGTCAAGTACGACACCGCCGCGGGCACGGCCGTCTCGTGCCCGCTCGGCCCCGCGACGATGATCGGCGAGGCGGTCTTCGTCCCCGCCGGGGGCCCCCGCGACGAGGACGGCGGCTGGCTCGTCGCCATCGCCACCACCCGCGACGGCACCGCGTCGCGGCTCCTCGTCCTGGACGCCGCGGACCTGCCCGCCGGGCCGGTCGCCGCCGTCGACCTGCCGCGCGGCGTCCCGACGGGCTTCCACGGCTCCTGGATCCCCGCGCCTGAGGAAGGGCGCACCTGAACCCGGTGTTCACCCGGGCCGCAGCCCGCGCACCCGAGGCCCTCACGCTGCCCGCCTTCACCTCCGCGGCGCGCCCCCCGTGGCGCGCTCCGCCTAGGCGTTCGGGGGCAGGTCCGTCCCGGCGCCGCGACGGCGGACCGCGACCAGGCCGGCGTGGGAGACCGGCGGCTCCCCCTCGGGGACGGGCACGGCCCCGTCCCCGCCGCCGGGCGCCGGGCCGGGACCGGGCATGGTGGGGACGTCCGCGGCCTCCACCTCGAAGCCCGCGTCGGCGATCATGTCGAGGTCGGCCTTGCCCGCCTGCCCCTCGCTGGTCAGGTAGTCGCCGAGGAAGATGGAGTTGACGACGTGCAGGGCGAGCGGCTGCAGGCTGCGCAGATGGATCTCGCGGCCGCCGGCGAGCCGCACCTCGACGTCCGGGCAGACGAACCGGACCATCGCCAGGATGCGCAGGCACCGCTGCGGCGTCAGCCGCCACTGCCCGGCGAGCGGGGTGCCCTCGAACGGGATCAGGAAGTTGACCGGGACCGAGTCGACGCCCAGCCCGCGGAGCGCGAACGCGACGTCCACCAGGTCCTCGTCGGACTCCCCCATGCCCGCGATCAGCCCCGAGCACGCCGACAGGCCCGCGTCCCGCGACCGGCGGACGGTGTCGGCCCGGTCGTCGAACCCGTGCGTGGTGCAGATGCCGCCGTACCGCTCCTCGGAGGTGTTCAGGTTGTGGTTGTAGGCGTGGGCGCCCGCGTCGCGCAGCCGCTCGCCCTGGCCGTCGCGCAGCAGGCCCAGGCACGCGCAGATCTCGACGTCGGGCCGCCGGTCCTTGATGGCGGCGATCGTGTCGGCGACGCGGTCCACGTCCCGGTCGGTGGGGCCCCGGCCGCTGGCGACCAGGCACACCCGCTTGGCGCCCGCCGACACCCCGGCCACGGCGGCGTCCGCGGCCTCCTCGGGCTTCAGCCACGTGTAGGTCAGCACCTCGGCCTTCGAGCCGAGCCGCTGCGAGCAGTAGGAGCAGTCCTCCGGGCACAGCCCGGACTTCAAATTCACCAGGTAGTTCAGCTTGACGCGCCGCCCGAACCAGTGCCGCCGCACGCGTCCCGCCGCCGCCACGACGTCGAGCAGGTCGTCGTCGGAGGTCGCCAGCAGGGCCAGCGCCTCCTCCCGCGTCGGCGGCTCGCGCCGCAGTCCCTTGCCGGCCAGCGTCTCCAGAAGGCTCATGGTGGACCATCCTCGCCGGGCCGTCCCGCCGGGCCAAGGCGCGAGGCCGACAAACCCCGCGATCACGGTTTGTGCGCCGCGGCGGGGGCGCCCGGCCACGGCGAGGACGGGCCCGGGTCCCCGCGTCAGCGCCTCAGCCGCCTCGCCAGGGTCGGAAGCAGGCGCAGGGCGTTCTCGCGGGCGACGTCGGCCTGGGCCCCGGGATCGAGGAGGGGGTCGCGGTCGAGCGACCTGGTCATCCGGCCCACCTCGTCCTCCGCGAACTGCGGCCAGTCCGTGCCGTACAGCAGGTGGCGGTGCCCGGCGGCGGCGAGGAGGCTCGGCGTCGCGTACGGGGTCGGCGGCATCGCCGTGTCGTAGTAGAAGCGCCGCATGGCGCGCCGGAACGCGTCGTCGCTCCAGCGCATGCCGTTCCGTGAGGCCGCCTCGACGCGCCCGCCGATGTAGGGGAGGAACCCACCGGCGTGGGGCAGGATCACCGAGACCCTCTTGTGGCGGTCGAGGGTCCCGGCCGAGATGAGGCTGAGCGCGGTCCGCGTGGTGTCGAGCATGAAGTCCGCGACCCACGGCTCGATCCCGGGCAGCGGCTTCGCGCCCGCGAGCTCGGACGGGTGGGTGAACACCACGGCGGCCCGCCGGTCCAGCTCGGCGAACAGCGGCTCGAACCTCGGGTCGCCCAGGTAGGTCCCGTCGGAGTTGGCCATCATCAGGACGCCGTCGGCGCCCAGCTCGTCCAGCGCGTAGGCCGCCTCCTGGAGCGCCACGTCCACGTGCAGCAGCGGCAGGTAGGCGAAGAAGCCGAACCGGGTGGGGTGGTCCCTGACCAGGTCGGCCATCGACTCGTTGAACACCCGGGCGCCCTCGATCGCGAGCCCGCGGTCCCAGAACCCCGTGGAGGGCGCGGGCGCCGAGCCGACGCCCACCGCGGTGTCGTTGGCATCCATCTGGTCCAGCGTCCGCTCAAGATCCCAGTCGGCCCAGGGCGGAGTGTGGCCCGGGACCAGCAGCCCGTGCTCGACGGCCCAGTCGCGCATCTTGCGCGGGAGCACGTGGTGGTGGACGTCGATCCGGCCGCCGCGCGGCCCGTTCCCGGCGGCGGCCGTCTTGGCGGCGCCGAGCCCGGCGGCGCCCGCCATGCCGACCGCGGCGCCCAGCGCGGCCGTCCGCATCAGGCCACGCCTGCTCGGCCCGGACGTCCCCGCACCGGACGGCCGGTCCCTTCCTTCGGAGTGCATCGGTTCTCCCAGCGTTCTCGTCGACGCCGCCCGATAGGGAGTATACGAGAATGTCTCGGCCGAGACTATATTGACCGCGCCTAAACTCGGGGACGTGGACACCGACACTTCCGGGCGCACGCCGACGGCCCTCGGCGACCCGCAGGCCGACGGCCCCGCCCTCGGCCTCCTGCTCGCCACCGCGCACGACGCCGCCCGGGCGGCGCTGAACGCCGAGCTCCGGCCCCTCGGGATCGAGACGCGGCACTACGGCGTGCTCGCCACGCTCGACCGGCAGGGCCCCACCAGCCAGCGGCGGCTCGGCGCCCTGCTCGGCCTCGACAAGTCCGCCGTCGTCCGGATCATGGACGAGCTGGAGCGGCTGGGCCTCGCCGTCCGCAACCGCGCCTCCCACGACCGCCGCGCCTACGCGATCCGGCTCACGGCCGAGGGACGGCGGCTCGCGCGCGCGTCGGCGGAGGCGGCCGCCGTGGTGGGCGAGCGGCTGTTCGGCTGGCTCGCCCCCGGCGACCGGGAGCGGCTCGTCTCGCTGCTCACCGGCATCGTGGACCGCGCGGGCGGCACTTCGGCGGGCGGCGAAGCGAATCGTCCCTAGGGTCGGCCGACCACGGGCCAGAACCTCATCGCAGGGTGACGTGCGGCCGTGCGGACGCGGCGGTGCGGTCCGTGGTCAGGCGCGGCGGGCGGCCACGGCCTTGCGGTGCGCGTCGACGGCGTCCTGGAGGAAACGCGACGACTCCGCCAGCATCCCGCGCTCGCGCTCCTTGGCCAGCGCGGCGAGGCGGTGCAGCGGGACGACCGTCTGCGTGAAGCCCTGCGGCGTGTTCGAGCGGATCATCGGGATGCGGTCGTAGGCGTCGGACAGGCCGAGGTCCTGGTAGCCCCAGCGGCTCGGGACCTCCCGCAGCATCGACTCCCCGAGGTAGCGGACGGCGCCGGACACGAACGGGTCGCCGCCGGAGGCGATGACGGAGTCCCAGCCGGACAGGCGCTCCAGGACGATCGGCTCCAGCTCGTCCAGGGAGGCGGGCGAGAAGTCGAAGGGGAAGCCCTCCGGGAGGTACTCCGACCGCCACCGCGCGAGCTCGGCGTCCATGCCGGAGGTCCAGCCGTCGAGGAAGTCGCGGGCGGAACCCGTCATGCGGCCGCGGTCGCTCTGCATGTACCAGTCGAGCGTGCCCGGCTCGGCGTCGGGCGGCCCGGCGCTCGGCGGCTTCACCCGGTCGAGGCCCTCCAGGTCGAGGCCGAAGTCGTCGTGCAGCGCCCGCGCCTGCTCCGGCGTCGCCAGGACGTACACGTCGTCCTCGTCCTGCTCCTCCCCCGGCAGGGCGTAGAACATCCGCGGGTCGCCGCCGCGGGGTTCCAGATCGTCGATGCACTCCATCACGGTGAGCAGGTCGAGCCGGTCCCCGGCCTCGTGCTCGACGGCCCACCACACCGGCTCGCCGTCGCGCAGGAAGTGCAGGCTCTCCTCGCCGTCCTCGTCCTCGACCAGCTCGACGCCGGAGACCGGCACGGCGCCGCACTCCGCCGCGCTCTCCAGGACCTCCCGGTAGCCCTCCTCCAGGTTCCCGACGTCGCCGGCGGGGACCCACACGAGCAGGCCGCACTCGTCGAGGACGTCCAGGACGTCGGCCTCCTCGGGCTCGTCGTCGGGGTCGGGGGGCGGCTCGCCGAGGGCCGCCAGCGCCGCCGCTGCCTCGTCCTCGGACGCCATGCCGAGCGCCGCCAGCCGGCCCGCCAGGCTCCGGTACGTCGTGTTGACCATGCCCGGATCATCGCAGGCGCCGCCGACATTCCGCCCTAGGGGACGGCGTCGATGCCGCGCCGGGATCCGAGCCAGTGGGTGCGGTCGGCGGCGACGTAGGAGGCCCCGTCCGGCCCGTCGGGGCCGGCCCGCCACGGCCGCATGCCGAGCTGCTCGGCGACGGCCGCCGACGTGGTGTTGCCGGTGTCGATCTCGGCGGTGATGCGGTGCAGCCCGACCACCTCGAACGCGTACCCGAGCACCGCGCGGGACGCCTCGACGGCCAGGCCCTGGCCCCACCGGTCCGGCTCCAGGCTGTAGAGGATCTCGACGTCCACGGCGCTGTGCACCGGGCCGTCGTGGCGGCGGAGCCCGGCCACCCCGACCAGCGGGCCGCCGCGCGGGTCGGCGCCGCCCCGCGGGCCCGGCCGCAGCCCCCACAGCCCGTAGCCCTCGATCGCGAAGTCGCGCTGGCTGGCCGCGATGATCTCGGTGACCTGGACGGGCGAGATCACCTTGTCGTCGAACAGGTGGCGCCGGACGAGCGGGCCCGTCCAGTGCGCCAGCAGGGCGCGATGGTCGCCCATGCTCACCGGGTGCAGCGCGAGCCGCCCGGTCCGCAGCACCTCACTCATGGTCCTCCTCCGGTGGCCAGTCCGGCGCGGGCTCGCCGTCGGGCACGCCCACCCGGAACACGCGGAGCTGCAGCGCCAGCGTCGAGTAATACCCGACGAGCGTGACCAGCTCGACGACGGCCGACCTGCCGAGCGTCGCGACCGCCTCGGTGAACACCGCGTCGCCGAGGTCACGGTCGGCCACCAGCTGCCGCACCGCCTCGTACACCACCCGCTCGCGGACGTCGGCGAACATCGGCGCGCGGCCCTCGCGCAGCGCGCGCAGCTCGTCCTCCTCCAGGCCGGCGCCGCGGCCGACCCGCTCGTGCGCGTACCACTCGAAGTCCGAGCGCAGGTACGCGGCGACGACCAGCGTCGCGATCTCCCGTTCCCGCCCGGTGAACGAGGTGCGGAACCGCAGCGCCGCCCCGAGGTCCTGGAGCGGCAGGCCGACGGCGGGGCTGTAGAGCATCGCGTTGAAGGGGCCGAGAAGGCGCCCCGCGTCGTCGACGGAACGGAACGGCGGGTGCGGCGGGGCGTCGTCGGGCCCGGAGGCCCGGGCCGCGTCGGCACGGGGACCGCCGGTCACCGCCTCGTAGACGGCGCGCTGCTCGTCGCCCAGCGAACCGGGGAACAGCAGGGGGAGACGGATCGCGAATGGTTCGCGTTTCCGTCGGACTCCGGCGTGTCGGTCATTGACATGTTCACCGTTCGCGGGGTCGATCACTTACCGCACGCTAGGCCGTCGGAGCGGCCGCCTCAACCCCCGTCCGGAATGTGAAACCCCGTGCGCACGATGACGTAGCGGTGGCGTGACACCCGGGCGGCGCTGGGAGGATGTCCCGGTGACCGGCATCTATGACGATCCCTGGGCGTACGAGCTGGCGTGCTCGTTCCGCGACGTGCCCGCCGAGGCCGGCGTCCTGCTCGGCTGGTGCGCCGAGCACCGTCCCGAGGGCGCGGGCCCCGCCCGGACGGTGCTGGAACTGGCCGCCGGGCCGGCCGAGCACGCCCGCGAGCTCGCCCGCCGCGGCCTCGCCGCGACCGCCCTCGACCTGAACCCGGCGATGTGCGCCTACGCCGCCGCCGAGGCCGCGCGCGCCGGTGTCGCACTGGAGGTCGTCCAGGACGACATGACCCTGTTCGACCTGGGGCGCCGCTTCGACCTCGTGGTGACCATGCTCGACTCCACGTCCCACCTGATGACCCTGGACGCGTTCGTCGCGCACCTGCGGCGGGTCGCTGCGCACCTGTCCCCCGGCGGGCTCTACGTCGTGGAGATGTCGCACCCGCGCGACCGGCTCGGCGACGACCCGAGCGTGAGCACCGGCTGGACGGTCGAGCGCGGCGGCGTCCGGGCGACCGTCCGGTGGGGCGAGCCCGCCGACCGGCTCGACCCGGTCACCCAGATCGCCGACGACCACGTCACGGTCGCGATCGACGACGGCAGGGTGATCCACGACGTCGTCCCCTACCGATTCTGGACGGCCACCGAGCTGGACGCGGCGATCCGCCTCGCCGGCGGGCTCGCCGTCGCGGGCCGGTACGGCGACTTCGGGGCCGGGGCGGACGCCGTGCCGCTCACCGACCCCGACGCGTGGCGCATGATCACCGTCCTGCGCCCCGGCTGATCAGGGCGCGGGCGCCCAGCCGGGGATCGGGTAGGCCGCGAGCATCTCGCGGACCTCCCCGGCGACCCGCTCCACGACCGTGTCGTCCTGCTTGGCGGTGGCCAGGACGACCTCGTCGATCCACGCGGCGACGCGCGGCATGTGCTCCTCGGCCAGCCCGCGGGTGGTGATCGCGGCGGTGCCGAGCCTCAGCCCGGACGGGTCGAACGGCTTGCGCGGGTCGAACGGGACGGCGTTGTAGTTCAGCTCGATCCCGGCCCGGTCGAGGGCCTGCGCGGCGGGCTTGCCCGCGACGCCCTTGTTCGTGAGGTCGATGAGGATGAGGTGGTTGTCGGTGCCGCCGGAGACCAGGTCGTAGCCGCGGTCCAGCAGCTCCGCCGCCAGGGCCGCGGCGTTGGCGACGATCTGCCGCGCGTAGCCCGCGAACTCCGGCCGGGCGGCCTCCTTCAGCGCGACCGCGATGGCGGCGGTGGTGTGGTCGTGCGGGCCGCCCTGCAGGCCGGGGAAGACCGCCTTGTCGATCGCCTTGGCGTGCTCCGTCGTCGACAGGATCATCGCGCCGCGCGGGCCGCGCAGCGTCTTGTGCGTCGTGGTGGTGATCACCTCGGCGTGGCCCACCGGGGAGGGGTGGGCGCCGCCCGCGATCAGGCCGGCGATGTGCGCGACGTCGGCGGCCAGCACCGCCCCGGCCTCCCGGGCGATCTCGGCGAAGGCCGGGAAGTCGATCGTGCGCGGGACGGCGGTGCCGCCGCACCAGATGACCTTCGGCCGCTCCTTGAGCGCGAGGTCGCGGACCTGGTCCATGTCGACCCGCCCGGTGTCGGGACGCACGTCGTACCGCACGGGCCGGAACCACTTGCCGGTGACCGACACCGACCAGCCGTGCGTGAGGTGGCCGCCCATCGGCAGCGACAGCCCCATCACCGGGTCGCCCGGCTCCAGGAACGCCAGGTACACCGCGAGGTTGGCGGGCGAGCCGGAGTACGGCTGGACGTTGGCGTGCTCGGCGCCGAACAGGCCCTTGGCGCGCTCGACCGCCAGCAGCTCGATCGGGTCGATGTTCTGCTGGCCCTCGTAGTAGCGCTTGCCCGCGTAGCCCTCGGAGTACTTGTTGGTCAGGACCGTGCCGGTGGCCTCCAGCACGGCGGGCGAGACGTAGTTCTCCGAGGCGATGAGCCTGATCTTCTCGAACTGCCTGCGGGCCTCCGCCTCGACCAGTCCGGCGATCTCGGGGTCCTGGTCCCTCAGGTGGGGAACGGCCGGGTCGTGCATGACTGCCTCCGCGCTGTTCGCGCCGGGCTCGCCTCGGGCGCCCCGGCATTGGGGACCCGTACACCCAGGCGCGCGGTGTGCGGACTCGGTTTCGCTTCCCGGTGGTTGTCTCCACCTTGACTGCGCCAGTCGCGTTCGCCTCATCATAGCGATCCGGGCCCGCCGGACGCCCGCGTCCGCGCCGGGAGGGACACGGCGCACGGCCCCTGACACGACAAGCGCATGGCCCCCGGCGGGGGCCATGCGCGTGGAGTGCGGAGCCGGTCAGCTGCGGCCCGCGGCCTCCAGGGCCTTCTTCACGGCGGCGCGCTTCTGGCGGAGCTTGGCCAGCGCTTCTTCGAGGATGGCCTCGCCGTCCTCGTCGCTGCGGCGCTCCTTCACATACGCCAGGTGCGTCTTGTAAGGCTCGGTCTTCGGCGGCGCCGGCGGGTTCTCCGAGTCCTGGCCCGCGGGGAACCCGCAGCGGGGGCAGTCCCACGTCTCGGGGACCGCGACGTCGGTCGCGAAGCTGGGACGGGTCTCGTGCCGGTTGGCGCAGTAGAAGGTCACCCAGACGCGGGGGGCGGCGTCGCCGCGCTCCGCCTCTCCCATCGGACCGGCCCCGACACGGCTGCCCCGAATCGCGTTGCCACTACCCACGGACTACTCCTCGCTCATTTTGCCCATGCCGCCCGTGACCTCCGAGGGCGGCGCGGCGCTCGTACATATGGAACAGGGGGCTCAGCCGACGCCCTTGTGCTTGAACAGCAGCCCGAGAACGATGATCGAGGCGAACCAGATGACACCGGTGCCGACGGTCAGCCGGTCGAGGTTGCGCTCCACCACCGACGATCCGCCCAGCGACGACGAGATGCCGCCCCCGAACATGTCGGACAGGCCGCCGCCCTTGCCCTTGTGCATCAGGACGAAGGTCACCATCAGCAGACTCGTGACGATGAGCACGATAGAGGTTGCGATGATCACAGTTCTTCAGCGCCTTCTCTGGCCAGACCCGCGCGGGGCGGGGCTTGTCTGTCGTTCAAGGACGGAGGGTCGAGCCGGGCGGGTTTACCCGTCAGCTACGAAGGGTACGTCGAAGTCTCTCCTGGTACGGCAGGAACTCCCATGTCACGCAGAATTGATCAGTTTGTGATCAGACGGGAAGATCACGGTACCGGCAGATCTTGACGAACTCACCCGGGTCGAGGCTGGCACCACCGACCAAGGCGCCGTCCACATCGGACTGCGCCATGATCCCGGCGATGTTGTTCCCCTTGACCGAGCCGCCGTACAGGATACGCGCCTGGTCGGCCACTCCGCCGTCGTAGAGCTCGGCGATTCGCGTCCGGATGGCGCCACAGACCTCCTGGGCGTCCTTCGGCGTGGCGACCTCGCCCGTCCCGATCGCCCAGACCGGCTCGTAGGCGATCACGGTGCGGCGGACCTGCTCGGCGGTGAGCTTGTCCAGCCCGCCGTCGACCTGGCCGAGCACGTGCGGGACCTGCCCGCCGGCCTTGCGGACGTCGAGCCCCTCCCCCACGCACAGGATCGGGGTGATGTCGGCGGCGAGCGCGGCGCGGGCCTTGGCGTTGACGAGCGCGTCGTCCTCGGCGTGGTACTGGCGGCGCTCGGAGTGCCCGACGACGGCGTAGGAGCAGCCGAGCTTGGCCAGCATCGACGCGGCGACCTCGCCGGTGTAGGCGCCCGAGGCGTGCTGCGAGACGTCCTGCGCGCCGTACTGGATCGCGTAGCGGTCGGCCTCGATCACCGTCTGGACGGAGCGGAGGGCGGTGAACGGCGGCAGCACGACCACGTCGACGGCGTCGTAGTCGGCCTCCTTGAGGGCGAACGCCATCTTCTGGACGAGCAGGATCGCGTCCAGGTGGTTGTTGTTCATCTTCCAGTTCCCGGCCATGAGCGGCTTGCGGGACGGGGTGACGGGGGCCATCGGTCAGTCCTCCAGGGCCTGCAGGCCGGGGAGCGTCGCGCCTTCGAGGTATTCGAGGCTGGCGCCGCCGCCGGTCGAGATGTGGGAGAAGGAGCTCTCGTCGAAGCCGAGCCGCCGGACGGCCGCGGCGGAGTCGCCGCCGCCGACGACGGTGAACGCGCCCGAGTCGATGAGGCCCTGGGCGACGGCGCGGGTGCCGTGCGCGTAGGGCTCCATCTCGAACACGCCCATGGGGCCGTTCCAGAAGACCGTCCGGGTGCCGGCGAGGCGGGAGGCGAACAGCTTGCCGGACTCGGGGCCGATGTCCAGGCCGATCCGGTCGGCGGGGATCGCGGCGGCGGGCACGGCCTCGTGCTCGGCGTCGGCGGCGAAGGCGGCCGCGGCGACGATGTCGACGGGGAGGACGAACTCCACGCCGGTCTCCTCTGCGCGGCGCAGGTACTCGCGGACGGTGCCGAGCTGGTCCGGTTCGAGCAGGCTCTTGCCGACCTCGTGGCCCTGGGCCTTGAGGAAGGTGAACACCATGCCGCCGCCGACGAGGATGCGGTCGGCCTTGCCGAGCAGGCTGTCGATGACGCCGAGCTTGTCGGACACCTTGGAGCCGCCGAGCACGACGGCGTAGGGCCGCTCGACCCGCTCGGTGAGCCTGCGCAGCACCTCGACCTCGGCGACGACCAGACCGCCCGCGGCGTGCGGGAGCAGCGCCGGGACGTCGAAGACGCTGGCGTGCCTGCGGTGCACGGCGCCGAACCCGTCGCCGACGTAGAGGTCGGCGAGGTCGGCGAGCCGGGCCGCGAACGCGCCGCGCTCGGCGTCGTCCTTGCTGGTCTCGCCCGGCTCGAAGCGCAGGTTCTCCAGCAGCGCGACGTCACCGCCGGCGAGGCCGTCCACGGTGGCGCGGGCGGAGTCGCCGGCGACGTCGCCCGCGAGCGCGACGTCCGCGCCCAGCAGCGACCCGAGCCGCCCGGCGACGGGGGCGAGCGACAACTCGGGCCTGACCTGGCCCTTGGGACGGCCGAGGTGGGCGCAGACGACGACCTTGGCGCCGCGCGCCCGCAGCGCCTCGATCGTCGGCAGGGCGGCCCTGATCCGCCCGTCGTCGGTGATCCGGCCGTCCTCCAGCGGGACGTTCAGGTCCGATCTGACGAGCACCCGCCTGCCGGCGACGTCCAGATCGTCAATGGTGCGCATCGGGATGCGTTGTCCTTCCGGATACGGCCGCGCCGTGGCCGCCCGGAGGCGTGGCCACGGCGCGGTCAGCGGGTCAGAGCTGCGAGCCGACGAGCTTGACGAGGTCGACGAGGCGGTTGGAGTAGCCCCACTCGTTGTCGTACCAGCCGACGACCTTCACCTGGTCGCCGATCACCTTGGTCAGCCCGGAGTCGTAGATGCAGGACGCCGGGTCGGTGACGATGTCGCTGGAGACGATCGGGTCCTCGGTGTAGGTCAGGTAGCCCTTCAGCGGCCCCTCGGCGGCGGCCTTGAACGCGGCGTTCACCTCGTCGGCCGTGACCGCGCGGGACAGGGTCGCGGTGAGGTCGGTCGCCGAGCCGGTCGGCACCGGGACGCGCAGCGCGTAGCCGTCGAGCTTGCCGTTCAGCTCGGGCAGCACCAGGCCGATGGCCTTGGCGGCGCCGGTGGAGGTCGGCACGACGTTGAGCGCGGCGGCCCGGGCGCGGCGCAGGTCCTTGTGCGGGGCGTCCTGGAGGTTCTGGTCCTGGGTGTAGGCGTGGATCGTCGTCATCAGGCCCTTCTCGATGACGAAGCTGTCGTGCAGCACCTTGGCCAGCGGCGCCAGGCAGTTGGTGGTGCAGGACGCGTTGGAGATCACCGTGTGCGCGGCCGGGTCGTAGCGGTCCTCGTTGACGCCGAGGACGACGGTGAGATCCTCGTTCTTCGCCGGCGCGGAGATGATCACCTTCTTGGCGCCGTTGTCGGCGTGCACCTTGGCCTTGGTGGCGTCGGTGAAGAACCCGGTGGACTCCACGACGATGTCGGCGCCGACGTCGCCCCACTTGAGGTTGGCGGGGTCGCGCTCCTCGAACGCCTTGATGGCCGTGCCGCCGACGACGATCTCGTCGGCGGTGGCGCGCACCTCCTCGGGGAAGCGGCCGAGGATGCTGTCGTACTTGAGCAGCTGGGCGAGGGTGGCGTTGTCGGTCAGGTCGTTGACCGCCACGATCTCGATGTCGGCCCCGCTCGCCTTCACGGCGCGGTAGAAGTTGCGGCCGATCCGGCCGAACCCGTTGATGCCTACTCGGATGGTCACGGAACGGCTCTCCTCATACGTCGTCGCGCCCGGTGTGACCGGGCCGTCCTCCTGCGTCGGACCGGGGTCTCCCCCTGCTCCCGACCCTATCCAATGACCGGTGGGTAGCCCGACATCGGCCACGTGCGAGGACGCCGGCGCACGGGCCGGGTGCCGTCCGTCCCGCGCACGGCACCCCGCCTGGGACGCGCGTTCCGTACCGCCGCCAAGCGTTCACGCACAACTCCGGCCTTGGGGTCACGGCACGGACGAGTCGATGACCCTCGTCACGTCCGCCGGGATCTGCTCCGGATCGGGGGGTTCGTAGGCGGCGAGGGCGTCAGCGGAGGGGCGGCTCAGGGGGCCAGCATGTCGGCGGTCAGGTTCGCCTCGGTGCCGGGGATGCCCTGGTCACCGGCCCGCTTGTCGGCCATGGCGAGCAGCCGCCGGATCCGGCCGGCGATGGCGTCCTTGGTGAGCGGCGGGTCGGCGAGCTGGCCGAGCTCCTCCAGCGACGCCTGCTTGTGCTCCAGCCGGAGCCGGCCCGCGTTCACCAGGTGCTCGGGCGCGTCGTCGCCGAGGATCTCCAGCGCGCGGGCGACCCGCGCGCCCGCCGCGACCGCCGCGCGCGCCGAGCGGCGCAGGTTCGCGTCGTCGAAGTTGGCGAGCCGGTTCGCGGTCGCCCGGACCTCGCGGCGCATCCGCCGCTCCTCCCAGGCCAGCACGCTGTCGTGCGCGCCGAGCCGGGTGAGCAGCGCGCTGATCGCGTCGCCGTCGCGGACCACGACCCGGTCGACGCCGCGGACCTCCCGCGCCTTGGCGTGGATCTTCAGCCGGCGGGCCGCGCCGACCAGCGCGAGCGCCGCCTCCGGCCCCGGGCACGTCACCTCCAGCGACATCGACCGGCCCGGCTCGGTGAGCGAGCCGTGCGCGAGGAACGCCCCGCGCCAGGCCGACTCGGCGTCGCAGGCCGCCCCCGCGACCACGTGCCGGGGAAGCCCGCGGACGGGACGGCCGTTGTTGTCGATGAGCCCGGTCTGCCGCGCGAGGGACTCACCGTCGCGGAACACCCGGACGACGTAGCGGTTGCCCTTGCGCAGCCCGCTCGGCGCGAGCACCACCACCTCCGAGGTGTGCCCGAACACCTCCGCGATGTCCTTGATGAGCCGTCGCGCCGCCACCCCGGTGTCGATCTCGGCCTCGATCACGATGCGCCCGCTGACCAGGTGCAGACCCCCCGCGAAACGCAGCAGCGTCGAGACCTCGGCCTTGCGGCAGCACGGCTTCAGCACCGTGAGCCTGCTCAGCTCGTCTTTGACCACACCGGTCATCGCCATAGATGAACCCTCCCCCTATCGGACTTCCAGCAGTCTCGCCGATGACGGCCCGGCCGGACGTCACTCACTGAATATCTGTACGAAGGCTTGGGCCAGGCGGGCGGGATCATGACGCGGTGAGCCGTCGTCGGCGGCGACCTCGGCGAGCACGAGTCGCCCGCCGAGTTCCTGGACGGCCTTGTCGAGGGCGCCCGGGTCGTCGACCACGCCGGAGTCGGCGATGACGACGTCGACGCCGAGGCCGGGCGCGTGGGCCTGGAGGACCTCCAGATGGGTCTGCGGGGAGAAGTCGTCGGTCTCGCCGGGCTGCGGCGCGAGGTTCAGCGCGACGACGCGGCGGGCGCGGGCCGAAGTGAGCGCGCGGGCGAGCGCGGGCACCTTCAGGTGCGGCAGGACGCTGGTGAACCACGATCCCGGGCCGAACACGATCCAGTCGGCGTCCTCGACGGCGGCGATCGTCTCCGGGCAGGCGGGCGGGTCGGCGGGGACCAGCGACACGCCGAGGACGGTCCCGGGCGTCCGCGCGCAGGCCACCTGCCCCTTGACGTGGGTGATCTCGTCCGGGCACGCCGGGTCGGCGCCCCGCACCTCGGCGACGATGTCCATCGGGACGGCCGCCATCGGCAGCACCCGGCCGTGCGCGCCGAGCAGCCGGCCCACCCAGTCCAGCCCCGCGACGGTCGAGCCGGACGGCGAGCCGCCGGGCTCCCCGCCGCCGAACAGCTCCCACAACGCGACGATCAGCAGGTTCCCGACGGCGTGGCCGCGCAGGTCGCCCTCGCTGCGGAACCGGTGCTGCACGACGTCCCGCCAGGTCTGCCCCCACTCGTCGTCCCCGCACAGCGCGGCCAGCGCCATCCGCAGGTCCCCGGGCGGCAGCACTCCGAGCTCGCGGCGCAGCCGGCCGCTGGAACCTCCGTCGTCGGCGACCGTGACGACCGCGGTCAGCCGGTCGGTGACGCGACGGAGCGCCGACAGCGAGGCGTACAGGCCGTGGCCCCCGCCGAGCGCGACGACCTTGGGGCCGAGGGGCTTCACCGTGCCGCTTCTCTCCTCGTCCGGGACCCGGGCCGGGTCTCAGCCACGGATCTCACTCACGGCCGAGGTCACGATGGGCGACCTGCACCTCGATGCCCTCGTCCCGCAGCCGGGCGGCGATCTGTTCCGCCATGGCCACACTACGGTGTTTGCCCCCGGTACAGCCCACGGCCAGTGTCACGTAGTGCTTGCCCTCGCGCTCGTAGCCGTCCGCCAGCAGCCGCAGCACCTCGGAGTAGGCGTCGAGGAACTCCTTGGCGCCCCGCTGGCCGAGCACGTAGTCGCGGACGGCGGTATCGCGGCCGGTCTTCGGGCGCAGTTCCGGCACCCAGTGCGGGTTCGGCAGGAAACGGCAGTCGACGACAAGGTCGGCGTCGACGGGCAGGCCGTACTTGTAGCCGAACGAGACCACGGTGGCCCGCAGGCTGGACTCCCCGGTGTCGTTGCCGAAGAACCCGATGATCTTGTTGCGCAGCTCGTGCACGTTCAGCCCGCTGGTGTCGATCACCAGGTCGGCCTCGGCGCGGACCTCGCGCACCAGCTCGCGCTCGCGGGCGATGCCGTCGACGAGGCGCCCGTCGTCCTGCAGCGGGTGCGGCCGGCGGACGCTCTCGAACCGGCGCACCAGGTCGGCGTCGCTCGCCTCCAGGAACACCACGCGCGGGTGGACGCCGCGGGCCTCCAGCTCGGCGATCGAGGAGTGCAGGTCGTCGGTGAAGGCGCGGCTGCGCACGTCCACGACGACCGCGATGCGGGGCACCGCGTCCTTCACCCGGCCGCCGAGGTCGGCCATCGTGGCCAGCAGCCCCGGCGGGAGGTTGTCGACGACGTACCAGTCGAGGTCCTCCAGCGACTTGGCCGCCGTGCTGCGCCCCGCACCGGACATGCCGGTGACGATCACGATGTCCGGGATCTTCGTCTCGCCGCTCATTCGCGTCCCCCCCTGTGCTCCCCGCCGCCCGTCCGGGCCGGTCCGGGCGGGCCGTTCAGCGCGGCGACGATGCCCTCCGCGCTGCGCAGCCCGATCCCGGGGACCTCGGCGACCTGCTCGGGCGTGGCCTCCTTCAGCCGCTTCAGCGATCCGAAGTGTTTCAGCAGCGCCGCGCGCCGCGCCGGGCCCAGACCCGGAACGTTATCGAGTTCGCTCACCGTCATCGACTTCGACCGCCGCTGCCGGTGGAAGGTGATCGCGAACCGGTGCGCCTCGTCGCGGACCCGCTGGACGAGGAACATGCCCTCGCTGTTGCGCGGCAGGATCACCGGATCGCGCTCGCCGGGCAGCCAGATCTCCTCCAGCCGCTTGGCGATGCCGCAGACGGCGATGTCGTCGACACCCAGCTCCTCCAGCGCCCGCCGCGCCGCCGCCACCTGCGGCGGGCCGCCGTCGACGATCACCAGGTTCGGCGGGTAGGCGAACTTGCGGGGCCTGCCGGTCTCGGGATCGATCGGCTGGTGCGCGCCCTCGCCGGTCTCGCCCCGCGGGGACGACGCGTCGCCGGGCCCCCCGCCGGGCTCCCCCGCGGTGTCCCCGGCCGGGTCGCCGAACGCGTCCAGCTCGCCCAGCTTCTCGCTCTCGGCGAGGTAGCGCCGGAACCTGCGGGTGATCACCTCGTGGATGGAGCGGACGTCGTCCTGCCCCTCCACCGCCTTGATCGTGAACCGGCGGTACTCGCTCTTGCGGGCCAGGCCGTCCTCGAACACGACCATGGACGCGACCACGTTGGTGCCCTGCAGGTTGGAGACGTCGTAGCACTCGATGCGCAGCGGCGCGTCGTCGAGCTCCAGTGCGTCCTGGATCTCCTGGAGCGCGCGGCTCCGGGTGGTCAGGTCGCTGGCGCGGCGCGACTTGTGCTGCTTGAGGGCCTCGTGCGCGTTGCGCGCGACCGTCTCCAGCAGGGTCCTCTTGTCGCCGCGCCGCGGGACGCGCAGCCGGACCGGCCCGCCGCGCTGCTCGCCGAGCAGCTCGGTCATGGCCTCGGCCTCCGGCGGCAGCGCCGGGACCAGCACCTCGCGGGGCACCGAGTCGCTCTCGCTGTAGATCTGGATCAGGAAGTGCTCGACGAGGTCGGCGGTGGTGACGTCCTCGACCTTGTCGACGACCCAGCCGCGCTGGCCGCGGATCCGCCCGCCGCGCACGTAGAAGACCTGGACGGCCGCCTCCAGCTCGTCCTCGGCGAAGGCGATCATGTCGCAGTCGGTGGAGTCGGCGAGGACGACCGCCTGCTTCTCCAGCGCGCGCTCCAGCGCGCGGACGTCGTCGCGGAGCCGGGCGGCGCGCTCGTACTCCTGCGACGCGGCCGCCTCGCGCATGTCGCGTTCGAGCCGTTTGATGAAGCGGGTGGTGTTGCCCGCCATGAAGTCGCAGAAGTCCTCGGCGAGGAGCCGGTGCTCGTCCGGCGAGACGCGGCCGACGCACGGCGCCGAGCACTTGCCGATGTAGCCGAGCAGGCAGGGCCGGTCGAGCTGGTGCTGCCGCTTGAACACCCCGGCGCTGCACGTCCGGACGGGGAACACGCGCAGCAGCTGGTCGACCGTCTCCCGGATCGCCCACGCGTGGGAGTACGGCCCGAAGTAGCGCACGCCCCGCTTCTTCGCGCCTCGCATCACCATCACCCTCGGGAACTCCTCGTTGAGGGTGACGGCGAGATACGGATACGACTTGTCGTCGCGGTAACGGACGTTGAACCGCGGATCGAACTCCTTGATCCAGGAGTACTCCAGCTGGAGCGCCTCGACCTCGGTGCCGACGACCGTCCAGTCGACCCGCGCCGCGGTCTGCACCATCGTCTGGGTGCGCGGATGCAGCGAGGAGTAGTCGGCGAAGTAGGAGTTGAGCCGTGAGCGCAGGCTCTTGGCCTTCCCCACGTAGATGACCCGGCCGTGCTCGTCACGGAATCGGTACACCCCGGGCGACTCCGGAATGGAGCCCGGGGCGGGTCGGTAGGTCGCCGGATCTGCCACGGTGAAAGCCTAGTGCGCCCCACCGACACCCCGGACGCGCGCGGAGCGCCGTCCCGCCCGCCGGGTGACGCAGGTCTCCCCCGGCCGCCCGGATGACGGCAAAGAGATCGGAAAGGGATGTTCGGACGGGAGTATCCGCGCGTCCGGAGGAGGTAGTGGGCAGCGTGTCCGCGTTGTGGGCATGGATCACCCTGGCGGCCGTCGTCGCCACGTCGGTGATCGTCGTGGAGGGAGGACGGCGGCTGCTGGCGGGCCGCCGCATGTCGTCGCGCTGGCCGGGGGCCGGCCGGGTGGCCCGGCGCTGCACCGCGCCGGCGTTCGCGTTCGCGGCGGTGGTCAGCGCCGGGACCGCGATGCCGTACCGGCTGCTGCCGGACGGCGCGGACGGCCCCGTCCGGCAGGCGCTGCGGATCGCCGCGATCGGCGCCACCACGTGGCTGGTGCTGCGGATCACCTACGCGCTCACCGACCCGCCGCTGGCGCGGCTCATGCGCATCGAGGGCGAGCGCAACCGGCGGGCCCGGCGCGCGCGCACGCAGATGATGCTGCTGCGCCGTATCGCCGCCATGGCGATCGTGTTGCTGGCCGTGGGCGCGGCGCTGTTCACCTTCCCCGGCGTGCGGGCGGTCGGCGCGGGGGTGCTGGCCTCCGCCGGCGTCGCGGGCCTGGTCGTCGGGATCGCGGCCCGCCCGACGCTGGGGAACCTGCTCGCCGGGCTGCAGCTGGCCTTCAGCGACGCCCTGCGGCTGGACGACGTCGTGGTCGTCCAGGGCCAGTGGGGGCGGGTCGAGGAGCTGACGCTGTCGTACGTGGTGGTGTGCCTGTGGGACGAGCGGCGGCTCATCCTCCCGGTGTCCTACTTCACCGAGCAGCCGTTCGAGAACTGGACCCGGCACAGCAGCCGCGTCCTCGGCTCGGTCGACCTGCACGTGGACTGGGCCGTCCCGATCGAGGAGCTGCGGACCGAGCTGTACGGGATGCTCCGAGACCATCCGCTGTGGGACCGCCGCGAATGGGTGCTGCAGGCCGTCGAGGTCCTGCCGAACGGGCTGGTGAAGGTGCGCGCCATGATGAGCGCCGCGGACTCGGCCAGCGCCTGGGACCTGCGCTGCGACGTGCGCGAGCATCTGATCGCCCATATCCGCTCCGTCTACCCGGGGGCCCTCCCCCGCTTCCGTACCGGCCCGGGCGGCTCCCCGGACGACGCCCCGGACGATCCGCCGGAGCGCGGCGGGGACATCGGGGCGGACGGCGACGGCGCCGCCCCGCGGCGGGGCGGCCCGGCGCGCGCGACGTCGCTCAGGCGAGCATGATCTTGCCGCCCTGCACGGTGACGTTCCGCTCCTTCAGCGGCTCCTTCGCCGGCGGGTTCGCCACCGAACCATCGGTGATCTTGAACTTGCTGCCGTGGCAGGGGCAGTTGATCGTGCCGCCGGACACCGACCCGACGGCGCAGCCCCGGTGCGGGCAGGTCGTGGAGAACGCCTTGAACTCGCCCTGTGCCGGCTGGCACACCACGACCTTCTCGGCTTCGAAGATCTTGCCGCCGCCGACCGGGATGTCGGCGGCGGCGGCCAGCGCCGTGCCGCCCGCCCCGGCGCCGCCGGACCCGCCCTGGGAGGGGGCCTGGCCGCCGCTTCCGGCGTCGCCCTCCGAGCCGCCGGACGGGTCGTCCGACCCGCCGCACGCCGCCGCGAGCCCGGCGACGCCCGCGAGCCCGACGCCGATGAGCATCCCGCGGCGGGTGTTGCCCGCCGGGCCGCCCGCCGGCGCGCCGTCCGCCGCCCGCTCCGTGTTCGCCTTCGTCCCGGAATCCTGTGCCATGCTTCTCCGCCCTCCGGCGCGCTCTGGTCGCGATGTGTCACCGGGAAGCACGTACGCGCGACCGCGAAGGTTCAAATCCGTACCGATCCGATGATCACTCTCAGAGGATCACGATGCCGCCGCCCTCGGTGCGCACCGGGTACTCCTTGAGCCCGCTCTCGGCCGGGCCGTGCCGGACGGCGCCGTCCGCGATCGCGAACTCGCTGCCGTGGCAGGGGCATTTGATCAGCCCGCCGGACACCGTGCCGACCGTGCAGCCCTGGTGCGGGCAGACGGCGGTGAACGCCTTGAACGAACCCTGGGACGGCTGCGTCACGACGACCTTGGTGTCGGGGTAGACCTTCCCCCCGCCGACCGGGATGTCGGCGGTCTTCGCGACCTCCTTGCCCGACAGGTCCTTCGGTTCCCCGTCGTCGCCGCCGCAGCCGGCGAGCAGCATCACGCCGGCGGTCCCGGCGCAGCACAGCGCCGCGCGGCGCCCGATCCCGGGACCGGCCCCGGGCGTCACCTCGTCAGTCATGCGCCCATGATCCCCGATCGCCCGGCGCGACCGCGCGGCGACCCGCCGTGACCCTCCGCCCGTCAGCCGAGGATCTTGGTGAGGAACTGGCCGGTGTGGCTGGCCTCGACCCCCGCGATGTCCTCGGGCGTGCCCGTCGCGACGACGGTGCCGCCGCGCGAGCCGCCCTCGGGGCCCATGTCGATGATCCAGTCGGCCGTCTTGATGACGTCCAGGTTGTGCTCGATGACGATCACGGTGTTGCCCTTGTCCACCAGCCCGTTCAGCACCCCGAGGAGCTTGCGGATGTCCTCGAAGTGCAGGCCGGTGGTCGGCTCGTCCAGCACGTAGATCGTCCTGCCGGTGGAGCGCTTCTGCAGCTCCGAGGCCAGCTTGACACGCTGCGCCTCGCCGCCCGACAGGGTCGGCGCGGGCTGGCCGAGCCGGACGTAGCCGAGCCCGACGTCGTTGAGCGTCTTCAGGTGCCGGTGGATCGCCTTGATCGGCTCGAAGAACTCCGTGGCCTGCTCGATCGGCATGTCGAGCACCTCGGAGATCGTCTTGCCCTTGTAGTGGACCTCCAGGGTCTCCCGGTTGTAGCGGGCGCCGTGGCAGACCTCGCACGGGACGTACACGTCCGGCAGGAAGTTCATCTCGATCTTGATGGTGCCGTCGCCGGAGCAGTTCTCGCAGCGGCCGCCCTTGACGTTGAAGGAGAACCGGCCCGGCTGGTAGCCGCGCACCTTCGCCTCGGTGGTCTGCGCGAACAGCTTGCGGATGTGGTCGAACACACCGGTGTAGGTCGCCGGGTTGGACCGGGGCGTCCGCCCGATCGGCGACTGGTCGACGTGCACGACCTTGTCGAGCTGGTCGACGCCGTTGACCCGCCGGTGCTTGCCGGGAACGGTGCGCGCCCCGTTCAGCTGCTTGGCCAGCGAGTTGTAGAGGATGTCGTTGACCAGGGTGGACTTGCCCGAACCCGACACGCCCGTCACCGCGGTGAGGATGCCGAGCGGGAACGACACGTCCACGTTGCGCAGGTTGTTCTGCTGGGCCCCCTTGACCGTGACCTCGCGCCCCTTCGCCCTGGGGCGGCGGATCCGCGGGACGGCGATCTCGCGCCGCCCCGACAGGTAGGCGCCGGTGAGGGAGTCCTCCGACTTCAGCAGGTCGTCGACCGTGCCGGACACGACGATCTCGCCGCCGTGCTCGCCGGCGCGGGGGCCGATGTCCACGACCCAGTCGGCGGCGGCGATGGTGTCCTCGTCGTGCTCGACGACGATCAGGGTGTTGCCCATGTCGCGCAGCCGGAGCAGCGTCTCCAGCAGCCGGTGGTTGTCGCGCTGGTGCAGGCCGATGGACGGCTCGTCCAGGACGTACAGCACGCCCACGAGCCCGGACCCGATCTGGGTGGCCAGCCGGATCCGCTGCGCCTCGCCGCCCGCGAGCGTCGCCGACGCCCGGTCCAGGGTGAGGTAGTCCAGCCCGACGTCCAGGAGGAACCCGAGCCTGGCGTTGATCTCCTTCAGCACCCGCTCGGCGATGTGGGTCTCGCGCTCGTTCAGCTCCATCGCCAGCAGGAACTTGGCGGCCTCGCCGATCGGCATCGCGGCGACCTCGGCGATGGACATCCCGCCCATGGTGACCGCCAGCACGACCGGCTTGAGCCGGGCGCCCTTGCAGGTCGGGCACGGGATCTCCCGCATGTAGCCCTCGAACTTCTCCCGGCTGGAGTCGCTCTCGGACTCGGCGTGCCGCCGCTGGATGTAGGGGATCACGCCCTCGTAGGCGGTGTAGTACGAGCGCGTGCGCCCGTACCGGTTCTTGTAGCGCACGTGGACCTGGGTCTCGTGCCCGTTGAGGACCGCCTTGCGGGCCTTGGCGGGCAGGCGGTCCCACGGCGTGTTGAGATCGAAGCCCATGGCGTCGCCCAGCGCCGACAGCAGCCGCAGGAAGTAGTCGCTGACGTGGCCGTTGGACCACGGCTGGATCGCGCCCTCGCCGAGCGTCAGCTCCCCGTCGGGGACGACGAGCTCGGAGTCGACCTCCATGCGCGTCCCGAGCCCGGTGCAGTCGGGGCAGGCGCCGTACGGGGAGTTGAAGGAGAAGGACCGGGGCTCCATCTCCTCGAACGACAGGTCGTCGTAGGGGCAGTACAGGTGCTCGGAGTACATCCGCGTGCGGTGCTCGTCGTCCTCGTCCAGGTCCACGAAGTCGAGCACGATCGTGCCGCCCGCGAGGCCGAGGGCGGTCTCCACCGAGTCCGCGAGGCGCTGCCGGGCGGAGTCCTTCACCGAGAGCCGGTCGATGACCACGGAGATGTCGTGCTTCTCCTGCTTCTTCAGCGTGGGCGGCTCGTCCAGGCGGACCATCCGGCCGTCGACCAGCGCCCGCGAGTACCCCTTGGACTGCAGCTCGCGGAACAGCTCCAGGTATTCGCCCTTGCGGCCGCGGATGACGGGCGCGAGCACCTGGAACCGCGTGCCCTCCTCCAGTTCCAGGACCCGGTCGACGATCTGCTGCGGCGCCTGCCGGCTGATCGGCCGCCCGCAGTCGGGGCAGTGCGGATGCCCGATCCGGGCGTACAGCAGCCGCAGGTAGTCGTAGACCTCGGTGATCGTCCCGACCGTCGACCGGGGGTTCTTGCTGGTCGACTTCTGGTCGATGGACACCGCGGGCGACAGGCCCTCGATGAAGTCGACGTCGGGCTTGTCCATCTGGCCGAGGAACTGCCGGGCGTAGGCCGACAGCGACTCGACGTACCGGCGCTGGCCCTCGGCGAAGATCGTGTCGAACGCCAGGCTCGACTTCCCGGACCCCGACAGACCGGTGAACACGATCATGGAGTCCCGCGGGAGGTCGAGCGAGACGTCCTTCAGGTTGTGCTCGCGTGCTCCACGCACGATGAGTCGGTCATGCACGGCGTACTTCCGGTTCCTCTTCTGGGCGCGGTGGTGGCGGCATCAAGGCTAGCCAGGGGGTCGGACAGAATCCCCCGAGTCCATAACAGCGGTTGCCGCCGCCGCATTTCGCGGCCCCGGCGGCTCTCTGGCACCGTACACGTGTTCGAACACCCCCCGCCACCGCAACACCGCCCCCGGCGGGCTCGTTCGTGGTGGTGCTGCGGGCGCGGGACGGCCGGATCGCGCGGTGGCGGCGAGTACCAGGACCGCGCCGCGATGGCGGAGGCGCTCGCGTGAGCGGTCTGGCACCGGTACGGCGGGTGCGACAGGATGGAGCCTCCTGCGGACGAGGGGGCCTCGATGGAGTGGCGGAGCGTCATCGGTGAGCTGGATTCGGGCTCGGATCGCGTCGCGGAGACGCTGTCCTCGCTGACCGAGGAGGACGTGCGCGCGCCGTCCGCGCTGCCGGGCTGGAGCCGCGGCCACGTCGCGACGCACATCGCCCGCAACGCCGACTCCCTGTGGAACCTGCTCGAATGGGCGCGGACGGGCGTGGAGATACCGCAGTACCCGAGCGTGGACGCGCGCAACGCGGCGCTGGAGGAGGGCGCCAAGCGGAGCCCCGGCGAGATGGCCGACGACGTCCGGGCCAGCGCGGCGAGGTTCTCCGAGCAGGCCAGGACCTTGCCGGAGGAGGTCTGGAACGCTCCTGTCCGGGCCATGCCGGGCTGGCCCCATCCGGCGTGGTTCACCGTCATGCGGCGCTGGCACGAGGTGGAGGCCCACCATGTGGACCTGGCGGCGGGCTACGGGCCCGCCGACTGGCCGGAGAGCTACGTCCGGTGGGCGCTGACCAGCACGCTCGCCGACCTCGCGGCGCTCCCCGAGAGGCATCGCGCAGGGCTCGGCGGCCACCGCGTCACCGCCACGGACTCCGGGGAGTCGGCGGACCTGGGCTGGGCGCCCGGCGGGCCGGAGGTGTCCGGGTCGGGACGCGCCCTGCTGGGCTGGCTGAGCGGCCGCTCGCACGGCGCGGGGGTGGCCCTCCGCCCGGACGGCCCGCTCCCCGCTCCCCCGCCCTGGCCCCACCGCCCCGCCGGTTTCTAGTCCTCCTGGGGCAGGCCGTCGCCGAACGGGCCGTCGCCGTGCGGGCCGTCGCCGTGCGGGCCGGTTCCGTTCCAGTCTTCGCCGCGCGCCAGGGCGTGCAGCGCGTCGACGGAGCGGACCACGATCATGTTGCGGCTGACGGTGAGGCGGCCGCGGACGGGGGCGGAGGAGAGGATCTGGGCGACCTTGCGGCGGCCCATGCCCGCCCAGCGCCCGAGGTCCTGCTGGGTGACGGGGACCTGGACCTGGTAGCCGCCGTCCAGCGCGCGGGTGACGCCGTCGGGCCGCTCCTCCTTGAGCGGCGAGCCGAGGCGTCCGACGAGGCGGAGCAGGCGGCTCGCCAGGCGGCGCTCGGGATCGTCGGGGAAGTGGGCGATGCGCAGGTCGTTGGCGTCCCGGAGCCGCTCGGCCAGGACGCCCGCCACCGCCCACGCGGCGCCGGGGTGCTCGTCCAGGACGGTCCGGAAGCGGGCGGCGGGGAGCACGAGCGCCTCCACGGGGGTGAGCGCCTCGACATTGGCGTGCCGCGTCCCGCCGTCCACCGCCTCCATCTCGCCCACCAGGTCGCCGGGACCGAGGACGTCGAGGATGGCGATCTCGCCGTCACGGTCCACCCACACCTTGACCGCGCCCGCGCGGAGCACGAACACCTGCGCCGCGCGGGTGTGCTCGCGCATCAGGAACGCGCCGGGCCTGATCATCGCCGTGGTACCGGCCCGCCGCAGCCCGTCACGCGCGTGCGCGGGCAGCGCGTCCCAGAACCGGGTGGTCCCCATCTCGCCTCCTCGCCGGATCCGGGCGGGGACGGTGCGCCCCGACTCCAGTCAACTTGCCGGTAAGGCTCCGGACTGCGTCTTCCGTCACACGTCGAGCGACATATCCTCCAGCCACTTGTCGAGGGCCCGGGCGCGCCGGGCGCAGTCGGCGGCGGAGGTCTGGTCACCGAGCGCGAGGTGGGAGTCGCGCAGCAGATCCAGTGCCTGCCGCTGGCCGCGGTGGTCGTCCATGTCGCGGCGGATGGCGATCTCGGCGTGGAAGTGCTCGGCGGCGCGGGTGTGCTTGCCGAGGGTCTGGGACGCGCACGCCATCGTGTGCAGCGCGGACGCCTGCTCGCGGGTGTCGCCCAGCTCGGTGGCCAGCTCCAGCGCGCGGCGCCCGGTCTCCAGGGCCTCGTCGGCGCGGCCGAGGTCGAGGTGGATCCCGGCGAGGTGGGCCAGGGCGGTGCCCTCGCTGTGCCGGTCGCCGACCTCGCCGAGCAGCCGCAGTGCCTCCAGCTCCTTCTCCAGGGCCTCCTCGGGGCGGCCGCTGCGGCGCAGGACGGCGGCGAAGGTGTCCATGCCGGTGCCCATGCCGTAGGAGTCGCCGGTGTCGCGGCGGATCTGCAGCGCCTGCTGGGCGGCGCGTTCGGCGTCGTCGGGCAGGCCGAGCCGCAGGTAGGTGCGGGCGAGGCTGCCGAGGGTGCCGGCGAGCCCGGCCTGCGCGCCGAGGTGGTGCCACAGGTCCAGGGCCTCCAGGCCGAGGACGAACGCCTCCTGGGGGCGCTCCAGGCGGCGCATGACCACCGACAGGTGTTCCAGGTCGTGGGCCTCGCCGTGCTGGTCGCCGATCTCGCGGCGGATCTCCAGGGCGCGCAGCAGGTGCTCGCGCGCCTCCAGGTAGCGGCCCAGGCGCCAGTGGACGATCCCGATCTGCGCGAGCGTCTCGGCCTCGCCGTGCCGGTCGCTGATGTCGCGGTGCAGGCGCAGCGCCTGCCCGCAGTAGGTGAACGCTTCGGCGAAGCGGGTGGCGTCGCACATCAGCATGCCGAGTGTGGTCAGCGCGCGCGCCTCCCCGTGGCGTGCGCCCAAGGCCCGGTAGTCGCGCAGCGCCTGGTCGGCGTCGCGCTGTGCCATGTCCCGCAGGCCGAGCGAGGCGTTCATCCGTGCGAGCTCGGTGAGCGCCTGGGCGGCGCCGTGCCGGTCGGCCAGTTCCTGGCGGATGTAGAGGGCTTCCAGCGCGTGCGAGACGGCGTCGTGGACGTTCCCCCGGCGCCGGTGGATCTGCGCCAGGGTCAGCAGGGTCTCGGCGACGCCCGGCTGGTCCCGCAGGCGCCGGCGCGCGTCCAGTGCCTCGCCCGCGTGGTGCAGCGCGTTCTCGTAGTCGCCCAGGCCCAGGCCCGCGCGGGCGAGGGTGTCGTGCCCCTTGGCCACGCCGCCGTCGTCCTGGAGGTCGCGGTAGATGTCCAGGGAGCGGCGGGCGTGCTGGATCGCCGACAGGTAGCGGCCCAAGGCGGCGTGGACGTCGGCGAGGGTGGCCAGCACGGCGGCCTCGCCGTACCGGTCGGGCGGGTCGACGGCCCTGAACCCGCGGCGGGCGTCCTCCCCGTAGCCGATGGCCGGGACGGAGCGGCCCAGTTCGAGGTGCGCGACGGCCAGGTTGTGCAGCATGACGGCGGCCGCGGCCCAGTCCTCCTCGGTGCGGGCGGCGTGCAGGCCCGCCTGGTGGACGGCGATGTTGTCCTCGCTGTAGCGCCGGAACTCCAGGAAGTCGAACAGCGCGTCGGCCAGCTCCCAGCAGGTGCGGTGCAGCCCGAGCCGCGCCGCCTGGCGCACGGCCGCGACCAGGTTGCGGCGCTCGGCCTCGAACCAGGCCAGGCCGGCGGCCCGCTCGGACGCGTCCGGCGGCCGGGACCTCGTGTCCTCCCCCCGGCCCCCGTGGACGACGGGACGGCGGCGCCCGGCGAGCACCGCGCCCGCCTCCCGCGCCTCGGCGAGGTACCCGGCCAGCAGGCGCTGCTGCGCCGCGAGCAGGTCGCTGTCGGCGTCCTCGCGCAGGCCCCGCTCTCCGGCGAAGTCGCGCAGCAGGTCGTGCATCCGGTAACGGCCGGGGCCGACGTCGTGCACCAGGTACGCCTGCCGCAGCCCCTCCAGGCACTCGCGGGACTCCTCCACCGTCCGGTCCTGGAGCGCGGCCAGGGCGCTCGGGGTGAAGTCGGGCCCGGCGATCAGCCCGAGGCGGCGGAACGCCTCGCGCTGGTCGCGGCGCAGGCCCCGGTAGGCGACGTCGAAGGTGGGGCTGAGCACGCTCTGCAGCTCCGGCCCCGCGGCGGGGCCCGCGTGCAGGCCGGCGCCGGGCACGCCCGCCCCGTACGGCGCGGTCCGCCCGTCCCGCGAGGTCAGCTCCCGGACGGTCTCGGCGATGGACTCGCCGGGGTTCTCCGCGAGCTTCCCCGCCATGACGGCCAGGGCCAGCGGGAGGTGCCCGCATTCGCGGGCCAGCCGCTCGGCCGCCCGGCGCTCGTCGCGGACGCGCTCGTCCGCCGGGCCGAGGACGCCCGCGATCAGGTCCACGGCCTCCTGGGTGACCATCTCCCGCAGCTCCAGCGTCCGGACGTCGGCGCCCTCCAGCAGCGCGGGCAGGCGCCGCCGGCTCGTCACCACCACCAGCCCCGACACCGTCCCCGCCAGCAGCGGCCTGATCTGCTCGGGCCGCGCGGCGTTGTCCAGGATCAGCAGCATCCGCCGGTCCGCCAGCAGCGACCGGCACTGCGCGGCCAGCTCGGACTCGGTGCGCGGCAGCTGGTGGCCGGGGACGCCGACCGCGCGCAGCACCTGCCCCATCGCCTCGGCCGGGGTGACCGGGCTCCGCGTCGTCCCGCGCAGGTCGGCGAAGACGATCCCGTCGGGGAACCGGTCGACGACCCGGTGCGCCCAGTGCAGGGCCAGGGTCGTCTTGCCGACGCCCGCCATCCCCTGCACGACCACCGCGCGCGGCCACTCCGACTGGGCCACCAGCATGTCCAGCTTGCCCAGGCTGACGTTCCGCCCGGCGAAGAACGGATTGTCCGCCGGCAGGCGCATCCCGGGCGGCCGTCCACTAGAGGTCTCGATGCGCACAGGCGCGCGCGCGGCGATACCCGCGCCCGCCGCAGGTGCCGGCTCAGGAGTCCCTAAAGGAACGAAGGAGCCCGGGTCGTTCACGGCGATCGGCCACTCGTCGCCCCACGGGCTGGCCGCGCGGCGCAGCTTCTCCAGGTCCAGGACGGTCAGGGGCCGCGGCCTGCGGTCGAGGATCCCCTTGTCGCGCCACAGCCGGAACCAGCGCACCAGCGTCTCGCGGGAGATCCCGGCCCAGTTGGCCAGCTCGGCCTGGCTGAGCCGCAGCGGGATCTCCGTGCCCCGCGCCGTGCGCTCCCCGAACCGGTGGGCCAGCTCCAGCAGGTGGTACGCCAGCCGCTGCGGATGATCGGCCGCCCGCACCGCGTGCCGCCTGCCGCCGTAGGTCACCGCCTCGGAGACGGTGTGCATCATCGCCTCGGCGACCTGCGGGCTGGCCGCCAGCAGGCTGCGGAACTTGCCGCGGTCCACGCGCAGCGCCGCGACCTGGTCCAGGGCCGCGACCGTCCCGCGCTGCGGATGCCCCCACGGGCCGAGCACGCCGACCAGGTCGCCCGGCCCGAACAGGTCGATGATCGACTCATCGCCCTCGCTGGAGTCCACGAACTCCTTGGCCACCGCGTTGCCCGCCGCGCGCGGCGCCGCCTTGAAGACCACGTACACCGCGGGCGCGGTCACCCCCTGATGGCACAGCATCCCGCCCGGCGGGATGTCGGTGCGCCGGCCCATCGCCCGCAGCGCCTGACGGTCCGTCGGGGACAGCAGCCCCCAGAAGCTGCCCGGCCGCACGTCATGGCCGATCACCCGGTCACCCGCCCGCCATGGCCGCCGCCAGCGTCCAGAACAGGAACAGGACGGCGGTCGTCACCGCCCACGCGAGCGCCTGCCAGGACAGCTCCCCGCAGCGGTGCGCCGCCGACAGCAGGCGGCGCAGCTGCGTGTCGCGGACGCGGTCGTCGAGCACGACCGACGAGCCGAACGGCGTCCACGGCACGCCCGGGTCGACCGGCGCGCCGGTGCCGCCGCGCACCCGGCCGAGCACCGACACCAGCGTCCGCCGGGAGCGGACCGCGTACACCGCCGAGACCGTGAACGTCCCCGCCACCACCGGCAGCAGCGCCAGCGCGACGGCGCCCGGCAGGCCCGCCGCCAGCCGGGTCACGGTCCCCACCAGGACCAGGGCGAGCAGCACCGCGGCGATCGCGGCGTCCTGGCCGCAGAGCCGGACCAGGACGCAGGCGTGCCCGAGGATGTCCTCGGGGGTCTCCCCGTCCCGTCCGGGACGGAATGCTGTAACCAACGCGTCACCGTCCTCACCGGTCGATCTGATCTTCCACAAACCATCGTCGGGCAACAAGGGTGAAACTTCCGTCCGCGTATGCACGAACCGGCTGCGTCTGGCGACTCATTTCACTCAGTGGACCACCCGCCGGTGCCCGCGGCGGCCGATGGTGGAGGATGGAAACCCTGACCATCCGGCGGGAGGACTCATGAGCTACACGGGCAACGTCGAGGCCGGCGGCCGCCCCGACGTCCGGGAGCTGCCGGGCCTGGCCGTCACGAAGGTGGCGGTGGGCCCCTACGACAACAACGCCTACATCCTGCGCTGCACCGCCACCGGCGAGCAGCTGCTGGTGGACGCGGCCAACGAGGCGTCCCGCCTGCTGGAGCTGCTCGGGGACGGGCCGCTCTCCCGCATCGTGACCACCCACCGCCACCAGGACCACTGGATGGCGCTGGCCGAGGTGGCGCGGGCCACGGGCGCGCCGGTCGTGGCGCACCCGCGCGACGCCGAGGCGCTGCCCGAGCCGGTCGCCGAGCCGGTCGAGCACGGGGCGACCGTCCGGGTGGGACGCGCGACCCTGGAGGTCGTCCACCTGCGCGGGCACACGCCCGGCTCGATCGCCCTGCTGTACGACGCGGGCGGCGAGCTGGCGGCGACCCCGCACCTGTTCACCGGCGACAGCCTCTTCCCCGGCGGCGTCGGCAACACCTGGGGCGACCCGACCCTGTTCAAGCAGCTGCTGGCGGACGTGGAGGAGCGCGTGTTCGACCGCCTTCCCGACGCCACCTGGTTCTACCCTGGCCACGGCAAGGACTCCACGCTCGGCCGCGAGCGCCCCTCGCTGCCGGAATGGCGGTCCCGCGGCTGGTGACCGTCTCCGGCGCGCCGAGGAACAACCGGTGCGGGGTGTTCGTTTCTCCAACCACACTCCCACCGACCTCGGGGCCCGAACCAGGAGATGGACCATCCACCAACCCACTGACGTGGACCCGGGACCCGCCCTGCGTTTCCCCGCCGGTTCGCTGGTGCTCGTCGCGGGCCTGCCGGGGGCGGGCAAGAGCACCCTGCTGAACCGCATCTACCGCCTGCGCGGCGACGAGACGGCCCCGGTGCCCTTCGGCGACGTCCGGGTGATCGACTCCCGGCAGTCCCGCAACTGGTGGGCGCCCGCCCTGCGCCCCCTCCCCCCGCGCCTGCGCACCCCCCTCGTCCACGCGACGCACGTGTGGCGGATCGGCCGCGCGGTCGCCGCCGGGCACGGCGTCGTCGCGCACACCCGCGGCACCTGGCCCCACATCCTGCACTGCTTCTCCTGGCTGGCCCGCCTGCGCGGCGGCGAGGTGCACCTCGTCCTCATCGACGTCGACCCCGAGACCGCGCGCGCCGGGCAGGTCGCGCGCGGCCGGGTCGTCACCGGCGCCACGTTCGCCCGCCACTGCCGGCGGTGGCTGCCGCTGGTCGAGCGCGCCCGCGGCGGCACCCTGCCGCCCGCCGCCGGCGTCACCGTCCTGGACCGTGACGCCGCCGACAGGCTCAAGGTCATCCGGTTCGGCTGACCGCGGACGGCCGGACGGGGGAATCCGGGGCAGCGCGTGGCCGAGGCGAGGTGGGGCGCCGGGAAACCGATCTATAGGGTCGTGGGGCACGGATTCGACGAGAGGCGGCAGCATGGGGCAGCAGGTACGCGGGGTCGTCGCACCGGGACGGGGCGAGCCGGTGCGGATCGAGACGGTCACGATCCCCGACCCCGGGCCGGGCGAGGCGGTCGTGCGGATCCAGGCATGCGGGGTCTGCCATACCGACCTGCACTACCGCGAGGGCGGGATCAACGACGAGTTCCCCTTCCTGCTCGGGCATGAGGCCGCCGGGGTCGTGGAGGCGGTGGGCGCCGGCGTGGGCGAGGTCGAGCCCGGCGACTTCGTCATCCTGAACTGGCGGGCGGTGTGCGGGCGGTGCCGGGCGTGCCGGCGCGGGCGCCCCTGGTACTGCTTCGACACGCACAACGCCGCGCAGAAGATGACCCTGGAGGACGGCACGGCGCTGTCGCCCGCGCTCGGGATCGGGGCGTTCGCGGACAAGACGCTCGTGGCCGCGGGGCAGTGCACCAAGGTCGACCCGGCCGCCGCGCCCGCGGCCGCCGGGCTGCTGGGCTGCGGCGTGATGGCCGGGCTCGGCGCGGCGATCAACACCGGCGGGGTCGGGCGCGGCGACTCGGTCGCGGTGATCGGCTGCGGCGGCGTCGGGGCGGCGGCGGTCCTCGGGGCCCGGCTCGCGGGCGCGGCGAAGATCATCGCGATCGACCTGGACGAGCGCAAGCTCGCGTCCGCGACGTCCCTGGGCGCCACGCACACCGTGCACGCCGCGGACGCCGACGTGGTCGAGGCCGTCCGGGACCTCACCGGGGGCTTCGGCGCGGACGTCGTCATCGACGCGGTCGGGCGCCCGGAGACCTACCGGCAGGCGTTCTACGCGCGGGACCTCGCCGGGACGGTCGTGCTCGTCGGCGTCCCCACGCCGGAGATGCGGCTGGAGCTGCCGCTGCTGGACGTGTTCGGGCGCGGAGGGTCGCTGAAGTCGTCCTGGTACGGCGACTGCCTGCCGTCCCGCGACTTCCCGATGCTCATCGACCTCTACCTCCAGGGGCGGCTCGACCTGGACGCGTTCGTGTCCGAGACGATCACGCTGGACGACGTGGAGGCGGCCTTCGAGAAGATGCACCACGGCGACGTGCTGCGCTCGGTGGTGCTCCTCTGATGGCCGCCCGCATCGACCATCTCGTGACGTCCGGCACGTTCTCGCTGGACGGGGGGACGTGGGAGGTCGACAACAACGTGTGGATCGTCGGGGACGACGCGGAGGCGCTCGTCATCGACGCCGCGCACGACGCCGGCGCCATCGCCGAGGCGCTCGGAGGGCGCAGGCTGGTGGCCATCGTGTCCACGCACGGCCACGACGACCACATCGACGCCGCGCCGGAGCTGGCGGCGCGCACGGGCGCGCCCGTCCTGCTGCACCCGGACGACCTGATGCTGTGGGAGCGGCGCCATCCGGGGACCACGCCGGACGGGGAGCTGGCCGACGGCCAGGTGATCACCGTCGCCGGTACCGATCTGACCGTCCTGCACACGCCGGGGCACAGTCCCGGGGCGGTCTGCCTGCACGCCCCCGCGCTGGAGACGGTCTTCTCCGGCGACACCCTGTTCCAGGGCGGGCCGGGCGCGACCGGCCGGTCGTTCTCCGACTTCCCGACCATCATCGAGTCGATCCGCGGGCGGCTGCTCACGCTGCCCGCCGGGACCGTCGTCCGCACGGGCCACGGCGACCCGACCACCATCGGCGCCGAGGCACCGCATCTGGAGGAGTGGGTGGCGCGCGGCCACTGACCCGCGCACGGGCGGCGTCCTCCGGGGGAGGCGCCGCCTTCGTGCCCGTCAGCGGGGGGAATAGGCGCGGAGGAAGGCGTCGATCCCCTCGGCGACGGCCGTGTCCTGCTCCTCGGCGGAGATCGTCCGGTTGCCCAGCTCGGAGCGGGCCACCAGCTCGTGGGTGAGCAGGGCGATGAAGTGCCCGGCGGCCCGGTCGGGGTCGGCGATCTCCAGGAGCCCGGCGTTGCCGAGGCGGGCGAGGCGCCCCGCGAGGGCGTCGGCGATCTGGCCGGCGCCGTTGGCCCGGACGGTGGCGTACAGGTCGGGAAAGCGGACGGACTCGGCGTAGAGCAGCCGCTGCAACGCCCATGACTCGGGCCGGTGGAAGCACCCGACGAGCCGCGGGGCCACGGCCAGCAGGCCGTCCCGCAGGGACCCGGCGTCACCGGGGTCGCCCGGGAAGCCCTCCAGGGCGGCCAGGAACGTCGCGCTGGTCTCCCGCGCGGCGTCGATCATGATCTGCCGGAACAGGTTCTCCTTCCCGCCGAGGTGGTTGTAGATCGTCGGCTTCGCGACGCCCGCCTCCGCGGCGATCATGTCGATGCTCGCCCGCTCGTAGCCCTCGCGGGAGAACACGCGCAGCGCCGCGTCCAGGATCGCCGCCCGCTTGTCCAGCCGGCCCCGGGACCGCTCCCCGGTCATCTCGCCCGCGCTCACATCGCCATGCTACCGTGACGCCCACAGCATTGAACTAGTCAGTTCAATCCAATGAACTAGGAGTTCAGATGGACGCGGAGGACCGGATCGACGGGCCGCTGGCGCGGCTCATCGGGGTGATGATGCTGGGCGGCTTCATGGCGCTGCTGGACGCGACGATCGTCAACGTCGGCATCGGCACGCTGGCCGCGCACTTCGGCGCGCCGCTGGACACCGTCGAGTGGACGGCCAGCGCCTACATGCTGACGCTGGCCGCGGCGATCCCGGTGAGCGGCTGGGCCGTCGACCGGTACGGCGGGCGCGCGGTGTGGCTCGCCGGGCTCGCGCTGTTCACCGCGGGGTCCCTGCTCTGCGCGCTCGCCTGGGACGCGGGGGCCCTGATCGCGTTCCGGGTGGTGCAGGGCCTCGGCGGCGGCCTGATGGAGCCCACCCTGCTGACCGTGCTCGCCCGCGCCGCCGGGCCGCGGCGGGCGGGCCGGACGATGGCGCTGATGTCGGTCCCGATGACGCTCGGCCCGATCCTCGGCCCGGTGGCCGGCGGGCTGATCAACGAGTACCTGCCCTGGCGGTGGATGTTCCTGGTCAACCTGCCGGTGGGCGCGCTCGCCATCGCGCTCGCGGTGCGGTCCGTCCCGCGCGGCGCGCCGGACGGGACGGCCCGCAGGCCGCTCGACGTGCTCGGCCTGCTGCTGCTCAGCCCCGGCTGCGTCGCGGTGATGTACGGGCTCTCCCAGGCGGCGACGGCCGGGTTCGGCGCGCCGCGCGTGGTCGCCGGCATCGCGCTGGGCGCAGCACTCGTCCTGGCCTACGTCGTGCACGCGCTGCGGCCCCGCGTCGCGCCGCTGGTGGACCTGCGGCTGCTGTCGATCCGCCCGTACGCGGCGAGCGTCGCGGTGATGACGCTCGTCGGCGGCGTGCTGTTCGCGCTGCTGTTCCTCATCCCGCTCTATTACCAGCAGGTCCAGGGACACGGCGTCCTGTCGGCCGGGCTGCTGCTCGTCCCGCAGGGGGTCGGCGCGTTCTTCGGCATGCCCATCGCCGGACGGCTCAGTGACCGCGTCGGCGCACGCGCGCTGGTCCCCGCCGGCGGCGCGATCGTCGTGCTCACCACCCTCGCCTACACCCAGGCCGGGACGGACACGAGCCCGCTCTGGCTGGGAGCGTGCTCGGTGCTGTGCGGTCTCGGGCTGGGCTTCATCGGCGCGCCGACGATGGCCTCGGTCTACCGGTCGGTCCCGGCGGAGTCGACCTCCAGCGCGACCGGGACGCTGTACGTCCTCAACCAGATCGGCGCGGCGCTCGGCATCACGGTCGTGACCCTCCTGCTGCAGGATCGCGTCTCGGACGGGGCGTCCCGGGCGGAGGCGTTCGGCACGGCGTTCTGGTGGATGGTCTTGGCGGCGGCGGTGCTGGTCGTCGCCGCGTTCTCGCTGCCGGGCCGTCCGGACAGGGGCGCCGCGATAGGGTCCGCGGTGGCGGAGGAGCCCGCGCGGGACTCCGCGGTGAGCTGACTTCACGGCGAGCTTCGGGGGTGGGATGCGGCCCAGAGCACCGGTCGCGCTGTGCGTGGCCGTCACCGTGGCCATGGGGGGATGCGGGCAGAACACCCAAGGCCCGTCCGGCGAGCTGGCGGTCCCCCCACCCACCGTGGCCGCCCCCGAACCGGCCCCCTCCCCCACAGCATCACCCACGGCAGCGGCCGCCGTCCCAGACGGCAAGCCCCTCGGACGACCGGGCAAGTGGCGCATCACCACCTACTACACGGCGTCGCAGAGCCTCTACCGGGGCAAGCCCAAGGCGGTGCGCGGCTGCCTGAAGTTCCACTGCTCGCACGGGAAGGACCCGCTGGGCTCCTACCCTGAGGACTTCCTCAAAGTGATCCAGACCGAGGGCAGCGGGCGCATCACGTCCGGGCCGGAGCGCGGCCGCTACCTCAACTGGTCGTCCAGCGTCGGCTTCTGGCTGGACGACACCACACGCGACTCGGCGGGACGGCCGCTGCGGGCCTGGACGTCGGCGGCGGCCGACAGGTCCGTCCTCGCGCGGGGCCAGCGGTTCGCGATCACCGGCTGCGGACGGGAGGGGAACGGCCGCCGGGTCGAGGCGAAGGTGTGCCGCGCGTTCCAAAAGGCCCGCTGGACGGTCACCGACCTGTTCCGCCCCGGATACGGCGGGGAGGACCACGCCGACGTCTACATCGGCGAGGAACGCGGCTCCCGCCTGTCCGGATCCCCGTTCTACACAACCCTGCGCGGCGCCACCCTAGGCCCATCCTGAGCAAGGCGCTGCACCGAAGACGAGAGCCGTTTTTCTGTTTCAGGGCAACCGCACCGGTGGTGAGGACGTCTCATTCACGTAATTCACTGCGATCCGGGGAGCGAAATGCCCGAAATGAAGCCTCTTGGGCCAGACGACCCGGAATACGTGGGGGATTACCGGATCATCGGCCGGCTGGGGGCGGGGGGGCAGGGCAGTGTCTATTTAGCCGTCGACGCCGAAGGCAGGCGGGTGGCCGTCAAACGACTGCATCCACATCTGGCCGGGAACACCTGGGCCCGGACCCAGTTCGTCAAGGAGGCCCGTGCCGCCCAGCGGGTCCGCCAGTTCTGCACCGCGAGAGTGATGGCGGTCGCCACCGACGAATCGGCCCCCTACGTCGTCAGTCAATTCGTCGAAGGACGCACGCTCCTCGAAGCCCTGGACACCGATGGCCCCTACGAGCCACTTGAGCTCGAACGTCTCGCCGTGAGCACGCTCAACGCGCTCGTGGCCATCCACGCGGCGGGCATCGTCCACTGCGATTTCAAACCCGGGAACATCATCGTCAGCCCGCACGGGCTCCGGGTGATCGACTTCGGTATCGCGCGGGCGCTCGAAACCCTCGATCCCGCCATCAGCCGCCAGATCGGCACCCCCGCCTACATGGCCCCCGAGCAGATCCAGATGGGCGAGGTGGGCACCCACACCGATCTCTTCTCCTGGGCATCCACCATGGTCTTCGCCGCCACGGGAATGCCACCGTTCGGACACGGCGACAACGGCGCCGCCGTCATGCACCGGATCGTCACCACCGAACCCGAGTTGGAAGGCGTGCCTCAACCGCTGCGCACCCTGGTGGAACTGGCCTTCGCCAAGGACGGCCGGGAGCGTCCAACGGCCTCCCAGACGCTCCTGGCGCTCCTCACCGACACCAGACCTCACGCCGAGCAGACCCGGGCGGACCCGCCCAACCACTCCCCCGCCGCTCCCACTGTGACGGACCGCCCCAAATGGCGGCGCACCATCGCGGTATCGGCCAGTGCCATCCTGCTCATGGTCGCGAGCGTCGGGGCTGCCGTGCTTCTCACAGACAACGAGCGGCCCGTCGTCCCGGATCGGCCGAAGACCTGGCCTCTTAAGATGGGCGAAAAGGTGGGCTCCAGCGGCGACGGCCGCGGCTCCATCTCCGGCCCGGGCGAGAAGGACCGGTACGAGTTCGACTTTCTTCACTCGGGCGCTTTGAACGCCGTCCAGTTCGTTGCGCTCGGCACCAACAAGAACAGGAAACCGCTCTATCAGCCCAGCCTGTCCTTCACACTCCGGGACGAGCACGGCCAGCCCGTCGGCCAGCCCTACCCCAACCAGTTCAGCGACACCACCCTTAAGATCGACAAGCCGGGCCGCTACCAGTTGGAGGTCACCGGAACCGCAAGCGTCAAGAACTATTCCTTTCTCTTGCAGGAGACTGCGGTGCACAAACTGATCGTCAAAGCCTCGGAGCGGCTGGGCGGCGGTCACCCCGATCCCTGGGTCGGCACCCTGGATCACCCCGGCGAAGAACACGAGTTCACGTTCAGAACACCGCTGCTGACCACACGGCTGCGTTTTGCCGTTCATGGTTCATGTGAGCGTTCCAAAATTCACTGGAGACTAGCCTCGAACGAGAGCGGACCCCAGGACGGCGACTTCTGCGACCTCGGGGACCAATCCTTCCCGGTCGAGGCCGGTGGCGACCAGTGGACCCTGACCCTTGCGACGTCCAGTGGCAACGTCTCCGCCGTCACCAATTACGACTTCTCTGTCGAGTTGGCGTTCGACCTCAAGTAGACCCTGGAGCCGCAGACCACTCACCGCCTTCCCGCCCGCGTCCATGGCAGGGGGCCAGACCACCGTCCCGGGTTGCAGATCGCGGCGAACCGCGCCCAGCTCGCCGGAGGATTCCTGCTGGCCGCCGAGGTGCCGCTGATCTCGGCGCTGCGGCGCCGTCCGCCCGCCGACATCCGTTCCTGTCCGGACCTCATGAGCGGATTGGGGGCCGGTTGGTGCGGACGTCCCGCCCACCTGTCTTGGCGTCCCGGTGGGCTCACCTCTGGGCGCTATCGAACAGGCGTCCGGGAAAGATTGACCGGGCGGTCAATCAGGGAACTGACCGGGTGAACGAAAACTCCATACTGGAGGTGGCGGATGGAACGGTTCGCATGGCAGGACGGGGTGGCCTTCCTGGCCGGCCTCGCCGCGCTCCTGGCCCCCGGGTTGTGGGCCGATGACGCCGGCAAGCAGCCGCTGATGGTGCTGGGCGCCCTGCTCGCGGCCGCGGGGCTGTACGCGCTGCTCGGCGCGGCCGGGCCCACGGCCTGGACGGCGACCGCGTTCGCACTGCTGATCTTCGTGGCGCCGTGGGCGTTCGGGTTCAGCGGCGAGGACGCCGGGGCCTGGACGGCGTGGATCGCGGGCGGCGTCGCTACTATCGTCGGCGTGTGGGGTGCGACCCGGGCGCGCGGAGGCGGCGAGGCCGCGGCCTGACCCACCCCGAGACCGACGAGACCGACACAGAGACCGACACGTGGTCCCCGGGCGCGAGAGCGCCCCGGGACCCAGCGGCCGTTTCGGGGGCGGAGCCGATGAGCGCATCCGGCGGGACCGGCACGGCCGACTCGCGCACGAGGATCCTGGACGCGGCCGAGGCGCTGTTCGCCGACCGCGGCTACGAGGCCAGTTCCACCGCCCGCATCGCCGGGCACGCGCAGGTCCCGAAGGGCCTGGTGTTCCACTACTTCCCGCAGAAGATCGACGTCCTGGTGGCACTGGTCGACGAGCGGACGTTCGTCGAGGAGCTGCCGGACGGCGCCGTCGAGGCGCTGCCGGGCGACCCCGCGGGCACGCTGTCGCGGCTGGCGCGCCGCCTCCCGCTGCACGCCTCGCCCGCGATGCGGCGGATCCTGTTCCGCGAGGCCGACACGCACCGGTCGGTCCGGGAGAGGCTCGGGCGGCTGAACGGCGAGGTGTTCCGGCGCGCGCGGCACGCCCTCGAACTGGCCCTGCCCGGCGCGCGCGGCGACCAGGCCCGGCTGGAGGTCGCGGCCGCCACGTTCACCGCCGTCCTGATCTACCAGGAGAACCTGGCGTCCCTCACGGGGCAGCACATGGACCCCGACGCCGTGGCCGACCTCATCGCGCGCGCCCTGGGCGCCTGACCCCGGCGGGGACGGGTCAGGGGCGGATCGGCTCCAGCATGCGGTGCGGTGAGCGGAGCGCGACGCTGACCGGGTCGTCGCGGTAGAGCGCGCCGGGGCCGGCGTGGATCTCCAGGTCGCGCAGGGGGACCGCGCGGCCGCAGGACGGGCAGGTGCCGTCGACCTCCACCGGCGTGCCGCAGCCGGCGTGGACGAAGATGCGGCACACCTCGGCGGACAGGTGCCGCTCCCCCCAGCAGGAGAGCGCGTGCACGACGGGGAACAGCTCCTCGCCCATCTCGGTGAGCACGTAGTCGTGGCCGTCCTTGACCAGGACGCCGGTCTCCACCAGTGCCTGCAGCCGCGCCGAGAGCACCGCGCGGGGGATGTCCAGCCGGGCCAGGAAGTCGCTGAACCGGCGCACGCCGTACATGGCGTCGCGGACGATCAGCAGCGTCCAGCGCTCCCCCACGACCTCCAGCGCCCGGGCCAGCGAGCAGTCCTGCGCCACGTAGTCCTTGCCGAGTGCCATGCAGGTCACACTACCGCCCCTGAGGTTCATTCACCGAACCGGATCATGCTACGGTCGGAGATCAAGTTCGTTCACCGAACCGGATCCGCCACTCGATCCTGGGAGACCGCATGACGACCCTGGCGACCCCCCGCGCCGGTCACCGCGCGCCGGGCTCCACCGCCGCGCTGGTGCTGCCCGCCGCCGCGACGCTGCTGGCGCTGATGTACACCGCGCCGATGGCGGTGCTGACCGACACCGCGCGGGGGCTGCACGCGGGCGGGACCGCCCGGATCTGGCTGATGAGCTCGATCAGCCTCGGCCTGGCCGCGGCGCTGCTGGCGCTCGGCAGCCTCGCCGACGACCACGGGCGCCGCCGCGTGTTCACGCTCGGCGCCGGCGCGCTCGCCGCCTCCAGCATCGCCTGCGCCGTGGCGCCGACCGCCCTCGTGTTCGTCATCGGGCGGATCGTGCAGGGCGCGGCGAGCGCGGCGCTGCTGGCCGCGGGGCTCGGCACCGTCGCCGCCGTGTTCGCGCCCGGGCCGCGCCGTGCGCACGCCACCGGCGTCTGGGGGGCGATGCTCGGGCTCGGCATCGCGCTCGGCCCGATCGCCGCGGCGGGCACCGCCGCGGCCGGGAACTGGCGCGTCTGGTACTGGCTCGCGGCCGCGGCGGCGGTCGCGCTGGGCGCGGCCGCCCGGACCCTGCCCGAGTCGCGGGCGGCCCGGCCGCGCGGCCTGGACCTGCCGGGCGTGGCCACCCTCGGCCTGGGCGTCGCGGCGCTGGTCGCGGCGATCACCTGGGGACGGGTGGGCTGGACCCGCCCGGCCGTCCTCGCGCTGTTCGCCGCGGCGGCGGTGCTGCTGGCCGCGTTCACCGCGGTCGAGGGGCGGCGCCGGGACCCGATGCTGGACCTCGGGCTGTTCCGGCGGGCGGCGTTCCTGCTGTCGGTCATCGGCGCGCTGATCACCGGGCTGGCCGTGATCGGGGTGATGAGCTACCTGGCCACGGTGATGACCATCGTCCTCGGCCTGTCCCCGCTCGCGGCGGCGCTCGTGCTGGCGATCTGGTCGGTGCTGTCGTTCGCCGCGGCGCTGCAGGCGCGCCGCCTGCCGTCGCGGCTGCCCGCCGGGCGGCTGCTCGCCGCGGGGCTCGCGCTGAGCGCGGCGGGCGAGCTGGCGATGCTCGGGCTGGCGCCGGACGCGCACTGGTGGCGCCTCGCCCCGGGCCTGGCGCTGTCGGGGGCCGGCAGCGGCCTGGCGAACGCGATGCTCGCCCGGCTCGCCGTGGAGAGCGTCCCCGCCGACCGTGCCGGCATGGGCTCGGGCGCCAACAACACCGCCCGCTACATCGGCGCGTCCGTGGGCGTCGCGGTCGTCGGCGCCATCGCCACGGGGGGCGGCGACGGCCCGTCCGGGCTGGCGCACGGCACGAACGTCGCGATGCTCGCCTCCGCGGTCGTCGCGCTGGCCAGCGCCGCGCTGGCGGCCGCGCTCAGGCCGGCCCCCCGATGAGCGCCGCGCGCCGGACCGGCGCGCTCGGTCGCCGGCGGGGGCGGACGATCCGCCGGCGGCCGTGTGATCCACCTCATCCCTGAGGGGTATGCGACGGTTCGCCCCGGGGAGTGAGGCAGGCGACGTCCCTGGTTGCCTATAACCGAGATATGACGACGACGACCCCTCGCCTGCCCCGCGAGGACCTCAGGGCGGCCCTGGCGGCCCGGCGCGAGCTCGGCCCCGACTACGACGAGGCGTTCATCGAGACGGTCGTGAGCCGCATCGAGGAGACGCTGGCCGTCCGCGCGGGCGGCGCGGCCATGCCGGAGCCGGAGCCCCGGAGGCCGCGCCGGGCCGCCGGTGAGCGTGACCACAGCCTGGCGATGGCGGTGCTGTCGCTGCTGGCGGCGATCCCGCTCAGCGCCATCGCCGTGGTGAACGCCGGGCTGCCGGGCCTGCTGTTCACCTGCACGATGATCGTGCTGGTGAACGTCACCTACACCTGCCGGCCCCGCCGCCCCTGACCGTCCGCCCCGCCCGGCCGCGGCGGGCGCCTCACCTGCCCGGCTCGGGATCGCGGGGCAGGCCGAGCAGCCGCTCGCCGATGATGTTGAGCTGCACCTCCGTGGTGCCGCCGTAGATCGTCATCGCGCGGCTGAACAGCATGGCGCGCGCCATCAGGCCGCTCTCGGCCAACGGCACCTCCGTGGCCGCCGCCGGGCCCTGCGCCGCCCAGCAGTGGTCGGCGACGTCCTGGTTGAACTGGACGCCGAGCAGCTTGCGGACGCTGGCCTCCGCGCCCGGCTCCACGCCGTTCAGCTGCTTGAGCGTGGCGCGCAGGCCGAGCAGGTCGATCGAGTGCCCCTGCGCGACGAGCCCGCCCACCTCGGCCGCGGCGACCGCGTCCGGCGTCCGGCCCGCGTAGAACGCCAGCAGCTCGGGGACGCCCATGCCGAGGCCGCCGCCGGTCGACAGCGACACCCGCTCGTTCGACAGGGTGTTGCGCGCGACCTGCCAGCCCCGGCCCGGCTCCCCCACGACCTGGTCGTCGGGGACGAACACGCCGTCGAGGAACACCTCGTTGAAGATCGCCTCGCCGGTGAGCTCCCGGAGCGGGCGGACGTCCACGCCCTCGGACGCCATGTCCACCAGGAAGTAGGTGATCCCGTCGTGCTTGGGGGCGCCGGGGTCGGTGCGGGCGAGGCAGAAACCCCAGTCGGCCATCTGCGCGACGGACGTCCAGGTCTTCTGGCCGGTGAGCCGCCAGCCGCCCTCGGCCCGCTCGGCCCGCATCGACAGCGAGGCCAGGTCGGAGCCCGCGCCCGGCTCGGAGAACAGCTGGCACCACGACATCCGCCCGCGCAGCGTCGGGCGCAGGAACCGCTCCTTCTGCTCCGGTGTCCCGTACCGGACGAGGGAGGGCACCAGCCAGGCGCCGATCAGCAGGTTCGGCGCCTTGATCCCGGCGGCGCGCAGCTCCCGCCGGATGAGGATCTGCTCGGCGGGCCCGGCGCCGCGCCCCCACGGGACGGGCAGGTGCGGAGCGGTCCAGCCCTCGTCGCCCATCCTGGTGTGCAGTTCGTCGCGGTCCCCGATGGCGGCGAGCCCGGCGACCTCGGCGCGGATCCGCTCGCGCAGCGGCGCGGTCTCCTCGTCCAGCTCCAGCTCGACGGGGCGGCGGCCGCCGTCCAGCGCGAGCGCGGCGACCGTCGCGGCCCAGCCGGCGGCGGGCCCGAGCAGCGCCCGCAGGGTCAGGGCGCGGCGCAGGTAGATGTGCGCGTCGTGCTCCCAGGTGAAGCCGATGCCGCCGAGGATCTGGATCGCGTCGCGGGCGGTCCGCACGCCCGCCTCGACGGCGACGACGGCCGCGACGGCGGCGGCGAACCCGGCGGCGGGTGCGTTCTCGTCCAGGGCGCGGGCGGCGTCCCAGGCGGCGGCGCGGGCCTGCTCCAGCGCGGTCAGCGCCCGGGCGGCCTTGTGCTTGACGCCCTGGAACTGGCCGATCGGCCGCCCGAACTGCTCGCGGACCTGGGCGTACTCGGCGGCCGTGGCCACCAGCCAGCCGGCGAGCCCGGCGGCCTCGGCGCCGAACAGCGCGGCGGCGAGGTCGCGGACGCGGGCGGTGGTGAGGCCGTCCAGCACCCGGTCGGCGCCGACGCGGACGCCGGCCGCCTCGACGGACGCGACGCGGCGGACGCGGTCCAGGCTGGCCTCGACCGGGGTGACCGTCAGGTCCGCCGCGTCGACCGCGACCCACCGCACGCCGTCCTCGCAGGCGACCGGCAGGACGAGGAGATCGGCGAGGCCGCCGCCGAGCACGGGGCCGGCGGTGCCGGTGACGACGAGCGCGCCGTCGTCGCCGCGGCCCGTCAGCCCGCCCTCCAGCGCGACGGCGGCGGTCCGGGAGCCGTCGGCGAGGGCGGGCAGCAGCCCGGCGCGGGCCTTGGCGTCGCCCCCGGCGTCGATCGCCGCGCTCGCCAGGACGGTGGGCAGGAACGGGCCGGGGGCGGCGACGCGGCCCAGTTCCTCCAGCACCACGGCCAGTTCCAGCAGGCCGTAGCCCTGCCCTCCGTGCTCCTCCGCCAGGTGCACCCCGAGCAGGCCCTGCTCGGCCAGCGCCGGCCAGAAGGCGGGACGGGACTCCTCGTCGGCCTCCAGGGCGGCCCGTACGGCCGCCGGCGGTACGTTGCGCCCGGTGAACCCCCGCACCGAGGCGGCGAGCGCCTCGTGCTCCTCGGTCAGCCCGATGGCCATGCGTCACCCTCTCTCAGACCGTGTCGACCGAGATTCTAGAACAGGATTCTGATTCTGTGCGGGACGCGCGCCGTCCTTCTCCCCACGTCGTCCGTGTCCGCGCGGCGACTACGGCGCCGCCGGGCCCTCCGCGACCGCCTCGGCCTCCGCGTCGCCGGGCTTCTCCGGCGTCCCCCGGCGGGGGCGCGGCGGCCCGCGGCCAGGCTCGCGGCGGTGGTAGCGACGAGGGTCCCCGCGATCACCGACAGGGACAGCCAGATCGGCACGTCGGGGGCCCACGCGACCCCGTACTCGTGCAGCGCGTGCAGGATCAGCTTGACACCGATGAAGCCGAGGATGAACGCCAGCCCGTGGCCGAGGTACACGAGCCGGTCGGTGAGCCCGCCCAGCAGGAAGTACAGCTGGACGAGGCCCATCAGCGCGAACGCGTTGGCGGTGAACACCAGGTACGGCTCGGTGGTCAGCCCGAAGATCGCGGGGATGGAGTCCAGGGCGAACAGCACGTCGGTGGTCCCGATCGCGATCATCACGATCATCAGCGGCGTCACCATCCGGCGGCCGTCCCGCCGGACGAGGAAGCGGTTCCCGTCGTACTCCTCCGCCGTCGGGATGACCCGCGTGGCCCACCGCAGCAGCCGGTTCTCCTTGAACTCGTCCTCGTCGCCGCCGCGCACCAGCCCGTAGGCCGTCCAGATCAGGAACGCGCCGAAGATGAAGAACACCCAGGTGAAGGTCGCGATGGCCGCGGCGCCCACCGCGATGAACAGCCCGCGCAGCACCAGCGCGATGACGATGCCCGCCATCAGGACGGTGTGCTGGGCGTGCTTGGGCACGGCGAACCGCGTCAGGATCACCATGAACACGAAGAGGTTGTCGACGCTGAGGCTCTTCTCGGTGACGAAGCCGCCGAAGTACTGGGCGGCGTGCTCGCCGCCGGAGAAGAGCCAGACGCCCGCGCCGAACGCGACGGCGAGGCCGATGTAGACCGCCGACCAGAACGCCGCGCGGCGGGTGGTGAACTCCCGCGTGTCGCCCCGGTGGATGAGGAAGAGATCGGTGGCGATGACGGCGAGGATCCCGGCCAAGGTCAGGGCCCACACCCAGGGTGAGACGGACAACGTGACACCTCCGGCGGACACGAAAGAGCGCCGGAGGTCTCTCCCGCCCTGACGGGCCAGGACCGCGGACCCGGGCCGGTGCGGACCGGCCGTGCTGACGAGAACCGCGCGCGGGGATACTCCCCTCCACTGTCCTGTCCAACGGGCGACGATCCGGCGGGGTTCCCGCTCAGCGGGCCTTTCCTGGGGGGTTTCCCCGCCTCCGGCCTCGGGCGGCGGTCAGGTCCAGGTAGAGCCCGGCGAGCTGGTCGGCGGCGTCGTCCTCACCTGGCAGCAGCGCGGCGCGCTGCGCGGCGGCCGAGCCGAGCCGAGCCGCGAGCGCCGGGTCGTCCAGGACGCGGCTCACGGCGCGTTCGAGCGCCCCGGCGTCGCCCGCGGGCACCAGCAGCGCCGCGTCGCTCTCGGGCCCCTGGAGAAGCCCGCCGCCGTCCGCGGGCCGGACGCCCGCGCCGACCATGCCGGGGATCCCGCCCACGCGGGTGGCGACCAGCGGCCGGCCCGCCCGCAGGATCTCCTGGACGATCAGCGGCTGCCCCTCCCACACGCTCGGCACCACGGCCACGTCGGCGGCGGCGAGCAGGGCCGGGACGTCGGAGCGGCGCCCCAGCAGCCGGACGGGCAGGTCCTCGGCCTCGATCCGGGCGCGCAGCCCGTCCTCCAGCGGCCCCTCACCGGCCAGGGCGACGAGCGGCGGCGTGGCCCGGCCCGCCCAGCCGCGCGCCGCGTCCAGCAGGGTCGTCAGGCCCTTCTGCTCGGCGAGGCGGCCGACCGTGACGATCAGCGGCCGCTCCCCCGCGCCCAGCTCGGCGCGCACGTCGGCGCGGGCGGCGGGCCCGGGCTGCGCGCGGGGCGTCGGCGCGGGGACGAGCGCGTGCGCCACCGACCGGGCGCCGAGGAGCCGCATCCGCTCCTCCAGATCCGGTGAGACGCCGAGGACGAGGGTCGCGCCGCGCGCCACGGCGCGTTCCAGCGCGCCGTGCACCGCGGCGGTCCGCCCGCCGCCGATCAGGGCGTTGTGCAGCGTCACGACCAGCGGCGCGCCGCCCCGCGAGAAGCGCAGCGGGCCGGGCGCGACCCGCGCGCACGCCGCGACGGCGAGCGCCCCCGCGCGCAGCCCGTGGGCGTGCACGACGTCGGCGTCGCGGAGCAGGCCCCGCAGGCGCGCCACCGCCTTCGCGTCGCGCACCGGACGGGGGCGGTCGCCGAGGTCGACCTCGGCGAAGCGGACGCCGCCGTCCGCGAACCCGAACGCCTCCTCGGCCGAGGCGGGCCCGCAGACCAGCACCCGCGCGCCGCGCGCCGCCAGCCCGGCGGCGACGGACCGCACGTGCCGCCCGACGCCGCCGGCGCTCGTCCCGAGGACGAGCGCCACGCGCAGCCCGTCCACATTCGTGCCCCCTTCCCGCGGGCGCCGGTCCTCCGGCGTCCCGGGCCCCGGGTCCTCCGGCCGGGGACGCTCGGGCAGGACGTCTTCGGGCGTGGAGTCCTTGGAGTCCTCGTGCATCGGGTTCTCAGGCATTGCGTGCGACCTTCCGGCTGAGGACGGCCCGCAGGTCACGGCCGTCGATCACGAACGCGATGGCGGTGAACACCACGGCGGCGGCCGCGGCGGCGAGGACACCGGAGGCGGCGCCCCGCGCCTGGCCGCCGGTGCCGAGGGCCGCGGCGACCGCGTACCCGGCCGCGCCTCCCCCGGCGGCGCCCGCGAGCCCGGCGGCGAGGACGCGCGGCACCCCGCGCACCGCGGCCGCGCCCCGGGCCCGGACGAGCGTGCCGAGCAGCAGCACGCCCGCGACGGTCATGCCCGCGGCGTTGCCGAGGCCGAGCGCGGCGACCACCCACCGCCGGTCCGCCGACAGCACCAGCGCGACGTCGGCGGCCATGACGACCAGCCAGCCCGCCACCACGGCGAGTGCCCCCATCCGTCCGCGGTGGCAGGCGAACAGGACCCGCCCGAGGTGGGCGACGAGCCCGTAGCCGACCAGCCCGGGGGCGAACGCCAGGACGGCCCGCGACAGGACGTCCTGCTGCGCCGGGTCCGCGGGGTTGAACACGGCCGCCACGGGCAGCGCGACCGCGGCGAGGACGGCGGCGCCCCCGCACGACACCAGGATCACCGCGCGGGTCGTGGCGGCCGTGATCCGGTCGAACCGGTCCCGCTCCCCCGCGCCCGTCCGCGCGGACAGCAGCGGGAACGCGCTGGTCGCGATCGGCACCGCCAGGATCGCCCACGGCAGCAGGTAGACCGCCCACGCGTACTGGTAGTTGGCGAGCGCGCCGCCCGTCCCCTCGTAGCTGAGCCGGACCACCAGCAGCGCCGACAGCTGCTGAGCCGCGACCGTGGCGAGCCCGGCGAGCGCGAGCCGCCGCACGCGGCGCGCCACCCCGTCGGGGAAGCGGAACGTGGGCCGCAGCCCGAGCCGCAGCCGCCACGCCGCGACGCCCGCCGTGGCGGCCATGGCGACGCCGCCGAGCGCCGTCCCGGCCGAGAGGGTCAGCTCGGCGTCCAGCGGCAGCCCGGCCAGGTCGTTCTCGTGGCCGTCGCCGAGCGGCGCGTACACCAGGTAGGCGCCGATGACGACGAGGCTGGACATCAGCGGCGCCAGCGCGGGGGCGACGAACCGGCGGTGCGACTGCAGCAGCCCGTACAGCACGACGGCCAGCCCGTACATCACCATCTGCGGCGCCATGACCGCGAGCATGCTCCCGCCGACGTCGACGATCTGCCCGCGCTCGCAGCCCTTCAGGTCGCCGCCCACCAGCAGGTCCATGATCGGGCGTGCGGCCAGCGCCATCAGCGCCGACAGCGGGACCATCACCGCGACGATCCAGGTCAGCAGCGCCGAGCCGATCCGGCGGACCTCCTCGCGGTCGCCGCGCTCGGCGGGCCCGGCCAGCACCGGGACGACCATGGAGGCGAGGGCGCCGCCCGCGACGATCTCGTAGACGATGCTGGGGAACTGCGTGGAGGTGAAGTACGCCTGGCTGAGGCAGGACGTCGTGACCGTCTGGGAGAAGGCGTAGGTGCGGCCGAACCCGGCGAGCCTGGACAGGATCGTGATGGCCCCGATGACGACGGCCGCGCCGGCGAGGCCGCCGGTGAGGCGGCGCACGCGGGAGGGGACGCGAGGGGACACGTGTCGGTGGACGCTGCGGGGGGCGGTGCCGGGCGCCTACGCCGGGTCGGCGGCGACGCCGTTGCTGGACGGGTCCGCCTGCCTCGGCACGAACGGCGTCTCCCCCGCGGGGACGTCCGCGCCCGGGGATCCCTCCTCGGAGACCTCCGCGCCGGAGGCTTCCGCGCCGGAGACCCGGGAGCCGGAGACCTGGGAGCCGGAGACCTGCGTCTCCGGGGCCTGGGCGACCGGGGCCTGGGCGCTCGCAGCCTGCGGGTCGGGCGTCTGCGGTTCGGGGGTCTGCGGGTCGGAAGCCTGCGGGCCGGGGGCGCCCTCGTCGTCCGCCGGAGCCTTCTCGGAAGACGAGGCCGTGGCGGGGGCCGGTGGGCGGCGGCCGAGCATGTCGATGCGGTTCAGCGCCGGGGTCTTCGCGATGACCTTGGTGAAGCTGACGAACTCGCTGGCGGCGTTCAGGCCGGCGAGCCCGGCGAGGACCGCGAGCCGCCGCCGGCGGCCGAGGCGGGTGGCGGCGAGGCCGAGCAGCGCGCCGAGCGCGTTGGAGCCGGTGTCGCCGAGCATGGCGCGCTCGGCGAGGTCCTCGCCGAGCAGGGCGGCGGCGGCGCCGAGCGGCGCGGCCACGACGGCGGAGCCGGACGCGGTCAGCGCCAGCGGCGCGCCGGTGAGGACGCCGACCTTGATGGCACGGCCGGGACGCAGGTCGAACAGGTTCATCAGGTTGGCGCCCCCGGCGACGATCGCGCCGTTCACCAGGGTGTCGAAGGCGCGGCCCGTCCGGGACGGGGCGGGCGACCCGGCGAGCGCGGCGGCGGCGAGGCCGGTCGCGCCGATGCCGAGGATCTTCACCGCGCCGCTGGTGACCTCGCCGCGGGCGAGCGCGCCGAGGTGCCCCTTGAACCCGCGCGACGAGGCGGAGCCGGCGAGGTCGTCGTAGCCGCCGAGGACACCGGACCCGACCCCCGCGAGCAGCACCGCGGCGCGCGTCCGGCCGCCGAGGCCGGGCGTCAGCAGCCCGCCGGCGGCGGCGCCCGCCACGAACGCGGGCCCCTCCAGCAGCGTGACCGGCTCACCGCGGTGGTTGGTGCGGCCCCAGACCTCCTCGCCCGGCAGGCCGTTCAGGCCGGGGGGCCGGCGCGTCAGCGCGGTGTAGGCGGCGCGCGCGGCGGCGGCGCCCAGCAGCGCGCCGGCCAGCAGCCGCGCGCCCCGCTCCGTGCCGGAGGCGATGCGTCGGTCCATCAGGTCACCCGTTCTTCCCCACCGTGGGCGCGGGCGAGGGCAGGTAGCCGCTCACGCCGGCGCCCGTCCCGTACTGCCCGGACTTGCCGCCCATCTCGGTCTGCAGCGCCAGGATCGTCACGATCTGCCCGGAGGAGGTGTCCACGGTGTCGACCGTGGAGACCTCGTCCTTGGCGTCGGAGTCGCGCAGCGCCGCGATCAGCCCGCCCTCCTGCGCGGAGGTCGCCGGGCCACCGACGACGGTACCGCGATCGGCGGCGTCCAGTGCGGCCGCCAGCGAGATCAGGGCCTTGTTGTCCTCGCCGCCGCCGTCGTAGGCGTAGGCGGCCGACGGCGCGACCATCACCGCGAGGGTGGCGTGCTGGCCCGGCTTGCCGCTGGTGGTGACGTACCCGGCCTGCTTGAAGCCGTTCAGGACGGCGCCGCCGGAGGCGTCCTCGCGCCCGGTCTTAGCGCCGTCCTTGGTGACGAGGGCGCCGGCGAGCACCGCGCCGGCCTTCGCGTAGGCGTCCGCGTCGGCGGGGAACTCGACGCCGTCGCCCTTGAGCTGGGACGCCAGCTCGTCGACGGTGTCGCGCTGGTCGTCGTCCAGGAGCTTCTTCTGGACGACGACGCGCCCGGTCACGGTGGCGCCCGCGTTCTTGGCCAGCTCGCTGAGCTGCTCGATGCTGTCGTTGCCGGCGCCGGGCGTCTCGATCAGCACCAGGGACTGGCCCTTGAGCCGGTCGGCGACGAGCTGGGGTGCCAGGCCCGCGGCGAACTGCTCCTCGCCGCGCAGCTGCCGCTCGATGCGCCGCTGGTCGAGGCGGGCCTGCTGCGCGGTCTTGGCCGCGGAGCTGGCCTGCTGGCGGAGCGTGTCGCTCACCGAGTTCGACAGGGTGGTGGAGCCCAGCACGATGCCGAGCGCCAGCGCGAGGAAGATCGCGACGATGGAGACGAGGTGGTAGCGGAAATCGATCACGTGAAGAGTCCGGTCAGCCAGAAGACGAAGGCGTGCCAGCGGTCGGCGAGCAGGGGACTGATGACGTCCCCCGCCGGTGACATGGCGACGGCGGTGACGATGGCGACGAACGCGCCGAGGACGAGGAACAGCAGCGACCAGGTGGAGATCCGGCTGCGGTAGAGGCGGCTGACGCCCTTGGCGTCGACGAGCTTGCTGCCGACGCGCAGCCGGGTGAGGAACGTGCTGGCCATGCCGGCGCGGCCCTTGTCGAGGAACTCCACCATGTTGGCGTGGGTGCCGACCGCGACGATGAGCGTGGCGCCCTTGTCGTCGGCGAGGAGCATCGCGATGTCCTCGCTGGTGGCGGTGGCGGGGAACACGACCGCCTCGGCGCCGAGCTCGTGCACCCGCTTCAGGCCCGGCGCCCGCCCGTCGCGGTAGGCGTGCACGACGATCTCGGCGCCGCAGGTCAGCGCGTCGTCGGAGACCGAGTCCATGTCACCGACGATCATGTCGGGCCGGTAGCCGGCCTCCAGCAGCGCGTCGGCGCCGCCGTCCACCCCGATCAGCACCGGGCGGTACTCGCGGATGTAGGGCCGCAGGGTGGCGATGTCCTCGCGGTAGTGGTAGCCGCGGACCACGATCAGCGCGTGCCGCCCGGCGAGTTTCGTGGTCACCTCGGGGACGCCGACGCCGTCGATGAGCAGGTCGCGCTCGCGCTTGACGTACTCCATCGTGTTGGCGACGAACGCCTCCAGCTGGCTGGCGAGGCCCGCCTTGGCCTCGGTGAGCGCCGTCTCGACGGTCTCGGCGCTCTGCGCGGTGCCCTTGGCGACGACGTCCTCGCCGCGGTAGACGGTGGACTCCTCGATCCGGACCGGGTCGCCCTCGGCGAGCCTGCCGAAGATCTCCGGCCCGACGTCGTCGATGAGCGGGATGCCGGCCTCGATGAGGATCTGCGGGCCGAGGTTGGGATAGCGGCCGGAGATGCTCGGCGCGACGTTCACCACGGCGCCCACCCCGCACGACACCAGCGCCTCGGCGCTGACGCGGTCGAGGTCGACGTGGTCGATCACGGCGACCTCGCCGGGCTGGAGCCGCTTGGTGAGGTCCTTGGTGCGGCGGTCGAGGCGGGCGACGGCGGTGACGCCCGTCCTGCCGTCGTCGCGGGCGCGGCCCAGCGCCAGGACGCGCCGCGGCAGCCGCTGGGCCAGCCGGACGCGCCGATCAGTGGTGGGAGACGGGTCGCTCATCACCGACCATCCTGCCAGAGGGCGGCGGAGAACATCGGCAGGGACGGACGTCCAGGCGTGTCCGTTCGCGCACCCTCTGTAGTTTTCACTCCCCCGTTCGCCGTTCGCCCGATCAGCGTTCCTCGGCGGCCATGGCCAGCAGCTCCTCGGCGTGGGCGCGGCCGAGCTCGGAGTCCTCCAGCCCGGCGAGCATCCGGGACAGCTCCCGGACGCGGCCCTCGCGGTCCAGGGCGGTGACGCCGCTGCGGGTGACGGTGCCGTCGTCGGACTTCTCCACCAGCAGGTGCTGGTCGGCGAACGCGGCGACCTGCGGCAGGTGCGTGACGACGATCACCTGGGCGTTGCGGGCGAGCCGTGCCAGCCGGCGCCCGATCTCGACGGCCGCCTTGCCGCCGACGCCCGCGTCCACCTCGTCGAACACGAAGGTGGGCACCGGGTCGGCGCCGGCGAACACCACCTCGATCGCCAGCATGACCCGCGACAGCTCGCCGCCGGAGGCGCCCTTGTGCAGGGGCAGCGGCGGCGACCCGGGGTGCGGGGCGAGCCGCACCTCCACCTCGTCGAGGCCGTGCGGCCCGTAGTCCTGCGACCGGGCGACGGTGACGTGGACGCGCGCGTGCGGCATCGCGAGCGCGGTCAGCTCCTCGGTGACGGCGCCGGAGAACCGCTCGGCGGCGCGGGTGCGGACGGCGCTCAGCTCGCCGGCCTCGGCGGCGAGCCGCTCGGCCAGCTCGGCGTGCTCGCCGCGCAGCTCCTCGATGCGCTCGTCGTCGCCCTCCAGCTCGGTGAGGCGGGCCGCCGAGCGCCGCGCCCACTCCAGCACCGCGGTGACCGTCCCGTCCGCCCCGCCGTACTTGCGGGTCAGCGCGGTCACCTCGGCGCGCCGCTCCTGGACGGCGGCGAGCCGCGCCGGGTCGGCGTCCACGGACTCGGCGTAGGAGGCCAGGTCGGTGCCGACGTCGGAGACGAGGTAGCCGGCCTCGGCGAGCCGGTCGGCGAGGGCGGCGAGGTCCGGGTCGTGGTCGCGGACGGCGTCCAGGGCGTTGCGGGCCGTGCCGAGGAGGCCGGCGACGTTCGCGGCCTCGAACGCGGCGGCGGGGTCGCCGAGCAGCGCCTCGTGCGCCGAGTCGGCGGCGCCGCGCAGCGCGTCGGCGTGCCCGAGCCGCTCCTCCTCGGCGGCGAGCTCGGTGTCCTCGCCGTCCTTGGGCCCGACCTTCTCGATCTCCTCCAGGCCGAAGCGCAGCATCTCGGCCTCCTGGGCGCGCTCGCGCGCCCGGGTGGTCAGCTCCTCCAGCAGCGCGCCGACCTGCCGGTGCCGCTGGTACGCCTTGGTGTAGGCGCGCATCGGCTTGGTCAGCGCGCCGCCGGCGTACCGGTCGAGCGCGGCGCGCTGCCGCGCCGACTGCAGGAGCCGCTGCTGGTCGGACTGCCCGTGCACGGCGACCAGGTCGTCGGCGAGGTTGATGAGCAGGCTCACCGGGACGGACCGGCCGCCGAGGAACGCGCGGGAGCGGCCCTCCGCCGACACCGACCGGGTGACGATCAGCGCGTCCTCGTCCAGCTCGCCGCCGGCCTCCTCGACGCGCTCCACCACCCGGCCGCCGGGGTCGACGACGATGCGGCCCTCGACGGTGGCGCGCTTGGCGCCCGGCCGGACGCGCTGCGGGTCGGCGCGGCCGCCGAACAGCAGCCCGAGGCTGGTGACCACCATCGTCTTGCCCGCGCCGGTCTCCCCGGTCACGACGTTGAAACCCGGTGACAGATCGAGCACGGCCTCGTCGATCACGCCGAGGCCCTGGATCCGCACCTCATCGACCATCGGGCGCACCAGCGTCACAACCCTCCGCAAACAGATCCCCGTTCAGCGCCTGTGGAGATTATCCCCTCTGCCCGCCCGACGCCTCCCCGTCCGCGGCGGGCGAGGGGTGCGACGGCTGCCGCACGCGGCCCCGCCACCCGGTCACGGGCAGCCCGAACTTGGTGACGAGCCGGTCGGTGAACGGGGTGAGGTGCAGGCGGGCGAGCCGCACCGGCTCGGTGCCGCGGCGGACCTCCACCCGCGCGCCCGGCGGCAGGTCGAGCGTGCGGCGTCCGTCGCACCACAGGACGGCGCGGGACGTGCCCTCCAGCACCTCGACCGCGACCACCGACCGCGGCGACACCACCAGGGGGCGGGCGAACAGCGAGTGCGCGCTGATCGGGACGACCAGCAGCGCCTCGACCTCCGGCCACACCACGGGCCCTCCCGCGGAGAAGGCGTAGGCGGTGGAGCCGGTGGGCGTGGCGCACACGACGCCGTCGCACCCCCAGTTCGACAGGGGGCGGCCGTCGATCTCGGCGACGACCTCCAGCATCCGCTCCCGTTCGGCCTTCTCGATGCTCGCCTCGTTCAGCGCCCACGTGGTGCCCATGACCGAGCCGTTGCGGCGGACGGTGACGTCGATCGTCATCCGCTCCTCGACGTCGTAGCGGCGGTCGACGACGCGGTCGACGGTCGCGGCGAGGTCGTCGCGCTCGGCCTCGGCGAGGAACCCGACGTGCCCGAGGTTGACGCCGAGCAGGGGCGTGCGCGAGCCGCGGGTCAGGTCCGCGCCGCGCAGCAGCGTCCCGTCCCCGCCGAGGACCATGACGACCTCGGCGTCCTCGGCGGCCACGGCGGTGCCGGGCATGACGTCCACGCCCACGCAGCCGATCTCGCGGGCCTCGTTCTCCAGCACGCGGACGGCGATGCCCGCCGCGCTCAGCCGCTTGATCACGAGCTGGGCGCTGCGGACCGCCTCAGGGCGCCCGGTGTGCGTCACGACCAGCACCGACCTTGTAGTCATACCCTCGCTCCACTCCCCGGCGCGTCACTCCCAGGAGCGTCCCGGTGCACGGCCGCCGTCTGTACAAACGACCTTTGTACGGGCGGCGTCCCCGTGACGCTCACTGCGGCCCCTCGGCGATGGCCTTCGCCAGGTCGGCCCCGTCCAGCGGCGGGGCCCCGGCGCGCATCCAGAGGAAGTACTCCACGTTGCCCGACGGGCCGGGCAGGGGGCTCGCGGTCACCCCGAGAACCCCGAGGCCGAGGGTCCGGGCGTGCTCGGCCACCCCGCGCACCGCGTCGGCGCGCAGGTCCGGGTCGCGCACGACTCCGCCCGCCCCGACGCGGTCCTTGCCGACCTCGAACTGCGGCTTGACCATGAGCGCGTAGTCGGCGTCCGGGGCGGCGCAGCGCCGCAGCGGCGGGAGGACCAGCCGCAGCGAGATGAACGACAGGTCGCCGACGACGAGGGAGGGCGGCGCGCCGAGCATGCCGGGCTCCAGGTCGCGGACGTTCACCCGCTCCAGGACGGTGACGCGCTCGTCGGTCCGCAGCGACCAGGCGATCTGCCCGTAGCCGACGTCGACGGCGTCCACGTGCGCGGCGCCGGCGCGCAGCAGCACGTCGGTGAACCCGCCCGTCGAGGCGCCCGCGTCGAGGCAGCGGCGGCCCTTCACCTCCAGCCCGGCGAACGCGGCGAGCGCCCCCGCGAGCTTGTGGCCGCCGCGCGAGACGTACCCGGGGCCGGCGTCGGCCTCGTCCACCACGATCGCGGCGCCCGCGTCGACCTGCGTGGCCGCCTTGCCCGCGCGCTGCCCGCCGACCCGCACCAACCCGTCGCCGATGAGCTGGGACGCGTGCTCGCGTGAGCGGGCCAGCTTCCGCCGGACCAGTTCCGCGTCCAGGCGCCGCCTGGTCACGCCGGGTTTCCGGGACGGGGCCGCAGGGCGCCGGGGAAGGGCGGGCGCGGCGGCCCGCCGTGCTGCGACGGCGGCGGCTGCACGGGCGGCCGGCCGGGGGGATGCACGGGCCGCTGCGTGAGCGGCGGCGGGGCGGGCCGGGAGGGATCGGCGGGTTCGGGCGGGCCGGGCTCGTCCTCGTCGGCGGAGGCGAGCAGTTCCTGGAGCCGCTGGTGGATCTCCTCGAAGACCTCCACGTGCTCGGGGACGGGACGTCCGGGCAGGTCGCCGAGCCGGGCCAGCACGGCGTCCACCCGCGCGTCGCCGGTGGGCCCGGGCGGCGGCGCGGCGGGGATCTCGTGCTCCCCCCGCGGCTCCCGCTCCCCCTCCGGAGCAAGCTCCTCGTCGGACATCACGTTCACCTCCCAGTCGCACCCGGGCGCGCGCACCGAGTCGCTCCGGTCTCGGTCAGAACGCTACCGTCCCTACACGACATCGTTGCCGACCGAACGGGGAACGGCCTGACCATGGCGAACGAGGAGGACTGCCGGGCCGCGCTCGGCCGGATCGCCGAGCGCCTGGCGGCGGTGGACGCCGACCGCCTCGCCGAGCACGTCGTGGAGCGCACGATCAGCTGCCGCGTCCCCGATCTCGGGCTGGCGTTCCGGACCCGGCTGCGCGCCGACGGCCTGGACGGCTTCGTCCCGGACGACGACCCGGGATCGGCCCAGGTCCGGCTCACCGTGGGCAGCGACGACCTGGTCGCGCTGGCCCGCGACGAGCTGAACCCCGCCAAGGCGTGGGCGACGGGGCGGCTCAAGATCGAGGCGAGCATCCTCGACCTGCTCCGCCTCCGCAGGCTCCTGTGATCATCTGAGTCCCCCGGGGGGCCGGTGCCCGACTCAGGGGCCGTGGGGCAGGCCGAGGGCGTCCAGCGCGCCGGTGAGCGACTCCGCCGCGGGCCGGGCGCCGTCCTCCCAGGCGGCCGACGCCAGGGCCCGCAGCCCGTCGTAGGGGTCGCCGGAACCGGTCAGCGTGAGCCGCCCGCCGTCCTCGCGGGCCGTCCAGCCGCCGCAGTGGTGCCCCTCGCCGTCGCGGACCGGTTCCGGATGCGTGACGAGCAGCCCGGTCAGGTCGGGGGCGAGGTAGCTCGGGCGCTGCCGGGGCGGCGCCGTGAGCACCTGGAGGGGCCCGGTGACGCCGGTGAGGACCAGCAGGCTGTCGGCGCCGCCGTTGTGCGCGCCCTCGATGTCGGTGTCGAGACGGTCGCCCACCACCAGCGGCCGCCGCGCCCCGGTGCGCCGGATCGACTCCTGGTGCAGGGGGCGCTCCGGCTTGCCCGTGACGATCGGCTCGACGCCGGTGGAGGAGCTGATCACCCGCAGCAGCGCCCCGTTGCCCGGGTTCGGCGGCCCGTCCCCGCCCGGGATGGTCAGGTCGCCGTTGGACCCCACGAACAGGGCGCCCTCGCCGACCGCCCGCGCCCCTTCGGAGAGCTGGTCGTAGGTGACGCCCGGCGTGAACCCCTGCACGACCGCGGCGGGTCCCTCCGACGCGCGGGACACCGGCCGCAGCCCCTGCGCGTACAGCGCCTGCCGCAGTCCCATCCCGCCCACCACCAGCACCTTCGCCCCGGCGGGCAGCCGCTCGGCGAGCAGCCGCGCGGCGGCCTGCGCCGAGGTCACCACGTCGTCGGCCGAGGCGGGGACGCCCACGTCCGTCAGCAGCGCCGCGACCGCCGACGGCGTCCGGGAGGCGTTGTTGGTGACGAACGCGAGCCGCTGCCCCGCCGCGCGCGCCTTGGCGAGCGACTCGGCCGCCGCGCGCACCGGCCGCCGCCCGATGTAGACGACGCCGTCCAGGTCGAGCAGCGCGACGTCGTACGCCTCGCTCAGGGGGCGGTCACTGCCCTTGGTCATGCGCCGTCCTTCATCGTGTTCCTCTGCGTCGGGGGGCGGGACGGCGTCGCGCCGTCCCTGGTCAGCGGCGGGACGCCAGGGTGGCCCTGGCGTGCCGGAGGGCCCGCTCGTAGTCCTTGTTGTCGGGACGCATCGCCGCGGCGAGCGCCAGATGCTCGACGGCACCCTCGAAGTCGCCCATCCGGCTGAGCGCCAGCCCGAGTCCGAACCGCGCGTAGTCCTCCGCCGGCTCCTCCTCGACGATCCACCGGAAGCTGTCGGCGGCCGCGCCGAACTGCCGGGCCCCGAACTGCGCGCGGCCGAGGGCCTCGCGGATGCTGTGCGAGTCCGGTTCGGCCTCGGCGGCGCGCGCGAGCAGCTGCAGCGCGGCGGAGGCGCTGCCCGCCCGCAGCAGCTCCAGCCCGCGGGTGTACCACTCGTACACCCCGCCGTCCGGAGCGGCCGGGTGCCCCTCCTGGCCGTCCCCCGGGGAATCCTCCGGCCGCCCTGGTCCTTGACCACTCATGTGGACCTCCCCTTGGACTCTGATCACCTCGACGGTACCGGTCGGCTGGACACGGGGCCGCCGGTGATTACCATGCCCACAGTGGACGACGACCTCCCCTCCGGGCTCGGACCCGAGGAATTCAGTGCCCGGATCTTCGGCACCGCGGGGCCCCGGGCCGGTGGCGGCCTGGAGCTGGCCCCCTTCCGCGGCGTCCGCTTCGACCCCGGGACGGTGGGTGACCTGGCCTCCGTCACGATGCCGCCGTACGACCTGGTCGACGAGCCGGCCGCGCGGCGGCTGATGGCGAACGGCGGGCACAACATCGTCCGGCTGAACACGCCGCGCGCCGCGGGTGAGAGTTATCACCAGGCGGCGGGGCTGCTGCGCCGGTGGCTCGACGAGGGCGCGCTCACGGTCGATCCCGACCCGGCCCTCTACGTCTACGAGGCCGCGTCGGACGGGGCCGTCCTGCAACGCGGCCTGATCGGCGCGCTGGGGCTCCGCGCGGAGGCGGACCGGATCGTCCTGCCGCACGAGAACGTCTTCCCCGGCCCGGTCCGGGACCGGCTCGCGCTGATGTCGGCCGCGCGCGCCAACCTGGAGCCGATCTTCCTGGTGTACGAGGGCGGCGGCGACACCGCCCGGATCGTCGACGACGCCACGGGGGCCGTCCCGCTCCTGCGCTTCCGGGCCGGCGACGGGCTGTCGCACAGCCTGTGGCCGATCACCGACCCGGCGCTGCACGCCCGCGTGTCCGCCGACCTGCACGACCGGCAGGCCCTCATCGCCGACGGCCACCACCGCTACGCCACCTACCGCGCGCTCCAGGCCCGCCACCACGCCGCCGGGGACGGCGCCGGGCCCTGGGACCTCGGCCTCGCGCTCCTCGTGGACTCCACCCGCTACCCGCCGCACCTCGGCGCCATCCACCGCGTCCTGCCGGGCCTCCCGCCGGACGACGCGGTGGCGCGGGCCCGCACGGTATTCCACGTCACGCCCCTGCCCGGTGAGGCCGCCGCCCTCGACGCCCTCGCCGCGGCGCCCCGCCCCGCGTTCGTGCTGGGCGGCGGCGACGGGCTGTACCTGCTCACCGCGCCCGACCCGGCGGTCCTCGGACGGTCGATGCCGCCCGGCCGCTCGGCGCGGTGGCGCGGCCTCGACACCGCCGTCCTCGACCATCTGCTCGTCGGCGGGGTGTGGAACGTCCCCGAGAACGAGGACGCCATCGAGGTGGTGCACGACGACCCGTCCGCGGCCATCGCCCGCGCCCGCCGCACCGGCGGCACCGCGGTCGTCCTCAACCCCCTGAAGGTCGAGGACGTCCTCGCCGTCGCGGGCGGCGGCGAGCGGGTGCCGCGCAAGTCCACCTCGTTCGGCCCGAAGCCCCGCACCGGCCTCGTCCTGCGCCTCCTCGACCCCGGAGACGACCGTTGATCGACAAGCTCGCCTGGATCCACCTCGACGGCGGCCGGATCCTCGGTGCCCGCTCGCGCGGCAAGGACGTCTTCTACCTGCCGGGCGGCAAGCGCGAGCCCGGCGAGTCCGACGCCGACGCGCTCGTCCGCGAGGTCAGGGAGGAGCTGACCGTCGATCTCCTGCCGGGCACGCTGGAGCATTTCGGCACCTGGGAGGCCGAGGCCCACGGCCACGGTGGCGTCACCGTCCGCATGACCTGCTACACCGGCGGCCACACCGGACGGCCGGCTCCGGGAGGCGAGGTCGAGGAGGTCGCCTGGCTCACCTACGCCGACCGCGACCGGGTGTCCCCCGTCAACCGGCTCATCTTCGACGACCTGCACGCCGCCGGACGGCTCGGCCCGCCCACCGGCCCTGGCCCCCGCCCCTCCCCCGGGCGATGATCGTCCTATGGACACCGCGACCACGATCACGCCGCTCGGCGGGGACGTCTACGAGATCGACACCCGGATGGCGGGATACACCGGCATCACCGCCGGCTACCTGATCCTGTCCGACCGTCCCTGCCTGGTGGAACCCGGCACGGCGGGGTCGGCGCCCATCGTCCGGCGGGCACTGACGGAGCTCGGCGTCGGGCCAGGCGACCTGGCCAGCGTGGTCGTGACGCACATCCACCTCGACCACGCGGGCGGCGTCGGCGACATCGCGGAGACCTACCCGGCCGCCGAGGTCGTCGTCCACGAGAAGGGCGCGCGGCACCTGGCGTCCCCGGAGCGCCTGATGCGCAGCGCCCGCATGGTGTACGGCGACAGCCTCGACACGCTGTTCGGCGAGCTGAGGCCGACCGAGGCGGCGCGGATCCGCGCCGTGGAGGACACCGGCGTGATCGACCTCGGCGGCGGGCGGCGGCTGGAGTCGCACCACTCCCCCGGGCACGCCAAGCACCACGTCGGGCTGATCGACTCCGCCACCGGCGACCTGTACGTGGGCGACGCCGCCGGGATCTACATCCCCGAGACCGCGGACGTCCGCCCGGCGACACCGCCGCCCGACTTCGACCTGGACACCGCCCTGAAGTCGCTCGGGACGTTCCGGTCGCTCGGCCCGCAACGTCTGCTGTTCGCGCACTACGGGCCCGTCTCGGAGGTCGACGGCACCCTGGAGCGGTCCGCGGAGGAGCTGCGGATCTGGGTGGACACCGTCCGGGACGCCCGGGACCGCGGCCTCGACCTCGACCACGCCGTCGCGATGGTGACGGAACGCACGAAGGGCCGGTACGCCCTCACACGCGAGGACGCCGACCCGGACCTCGTCGCCAAGTACGAGGTCCTCAACAGCACCGAGGGCAACGTCGCCGGGATCATGCACGCCCTCGACCGCCACGCGTGACGGTGCCGCAAGTCCCGGCCCGCGACGCCCGGGACGCCTGGGACGCCTGGGACGCCCGGAGGTTGCTCGGAGGCAGACCCTGACCCGGGCCAGTCGCCCTGACCCGGGCCAGTCGTCCTAAACGCGGAAGGGTCCTGTTACCTCGTAGGCGACGCCGTCCGTGCCTCCGGCGGCCCCGCTGCCGCCGCGCGGGGACGAGAAGTGCAGCCGCGACCCGTCCAGGCTGAACGCGGGGACCGGTGATCTCCGACCTGTCCTGCCCCACGACCTGCAGGAACGGCACCAAGACCCCCTCCGGGGTGATGACGTGGACCTCCATGTCGCCGCCGTCCTCGCCAACGTACAGGTCGCCGGACGACGCGGCGGCCACGTTGTGCACCCCCGTCAGCGGCGGCACGCCCCGGTGACCAGGTCGTCGTCGTAGGCTAGGTCCAGCCGCTCGGCGGACGCGTCGTACGCCCACACACGGTTGTCGCCCTTCGTCGTGAAGTAGCAGCCACCGCCGGTGTAGTAGCAACCCTCGCCGCCGTCGAACCGCATCGCGTCCCGCACCTGCCCGCGGGTCGGCGTGACCCAGAACCGCGGGTTCGGATCCTCCCCCAACGCACCGCCCCTTGCCCGAGCCACGCAGCACTTCATGCTTGAACCACCCGAGGGCGGGCCGGGCCTCGGCGGCTTTCTCACCGCGCGGGTCAGTCTCGTACACCAAGCCGAAGTCGTACTCCTCGCACGACAGCCACGTGTTCCAGGGAGTGGCGCCGCCCGCGCAGTTGAGGGTCGCCCCCTTCAGGATCCGGTAGGCCGCCGTGATCCTCCCGGACGCGTCGAACCGCAGCGTGGACGCGCCGCCGACGACCGAGACCTCCGAGTTGCTGACGTAGATCCAGCCGTCCCCGTCACGGAAGCACGCGCCTCCGTCCGGCGCGGGATGAAAGGTGTGCCGCGTCCCCTCGACTCGGTGCAGCGACCGGGCCACGACACGGCTCGTGAAGCCCTCAGGGAGCCGGACGCCGTTCGCGTCGGTGGCCTGAGGCGGCCCGTACGGGCCCGGTCCCGGCTGTGCGGGCCCCACGCCGGCGGACGCGTGCCGCCATCACCACCCCGGAGAAGGCCGCCATACCACCCGCAGCGGCGGTGGCACGCAGGAAGGCACGCGATGCACGGACATGGCGCTCCTCCGGACTCCGGTCGCACGCTGAGTCGATCACCGCCGGGCGTCCCCGGCGGCCCGCGAACGGCACGATCTCATGAACATCCGGTGAGACGTGGCGCCACTCACTCCGCGGCGGGCGGCCCCTCGTTCTCCGACTGCTTCGGTTCGAGGAACAAGGCCGGTGCTTCTGGCACCTCCTCCTCCACCGCGGCGTCCGGCGCCTCGGTCTCGGCGGGCTTGAACTCGATGGCCGTGGCCACGCCGATCCCGGGATCCGCGTCCGCCGCGCCCGCCGCGCCCGCCGCCTCGTCGCCGGGAAGCTCCACAGGCTCGTCCGTGGCCTCCTCCGGGGTGTCCTCGTCGACGACGAGCCCCTCGGACGGGTTGCCCAGCCCCTCCGTCGTAGCGTCGCCCTCCTCGGTCTCTTCGGTCTCCTCGTCCTCGGTGTCGAGGATGTGGAGACCCTCAAGCTCGGCGTAGCGCTCGGCGGCGTCGGTCTCGCCGTCCCGGTCGGCCGCGGCGGCACGCGCGAACCAGTCGGACGCCTCCTCGCCACGTCCGGCCTCCACCAGGGCGTCGGCATAGGCGTAGAACAGCCGCGCGGACCAGGGCCTCAGACGCCTGTCCCGGAGTTCGGGGATCTGGAGCGTCACCACCGCCGCCCCGAACTGGCCGAGGTCGCGGCGCACACCCGACTCGACGATGCGCAGCTCCACGCGGCCCGCCGGGTCGAGGTTCGCGGTCTCCGGCGACTTCACCAGCTCCAGGGCACGTTCAGGACGTCCGAGACCACGCTCACAGTCGGCCATCACCGGGAGATAGGAGTCGTCACCCGCGCTCAGCCGCCGCGCGGCCCGCAGCTCGGCGAGCGCCTCCGCCCACTCCCCGGCGTGATAGGCGGCGAGACCGGCCGCCTCCCGGACGACACCGACCCGCGACGCGAGGCGACGCGCCGCACGCGCATGCTTGTACGCCTTCTCCGGCTCGTCCTCGGCGAGCCGCCCCGCCATCACGAGATGGCGGGCCACCTTCGTCGCCAGTTCCTTCGGCAGCGTGCGCAATTCCATGCGCGCGTCCGCGTCCAGTTCCTCACCTGTCACCTCGTCGGGCAACAGCGGGTCGTCGTGCTTCGGCGCCGGACGCTCACGGTCGTCCGTCCGGGCACGGTCACGCGGCGGGCCGTAGGACCGTCCGGCCTGCTGGGGCCGCTTCCCACCACCACGCCCCTTGAACGAGCCACCCCGTTCGCCGGGGCGCCCATCACGCTTGCCTTCGAACTTACGGCCTCCGGCCCGGCGGTCTCCGGCCCTCCGGTCACCGGGGCCACCTTGACCGCCGCGTGGGGCTCCGTATCGTCCCTCACGACGCTCGCCACCCTGACCACCGAAGCGGCCGCCACGCCCTTCGCCACCCCGCTCGGCACGCGGCGCGCCGAAGCGGCCTTCCCGGCCTTCCCTGCGCTCGCGCCCCTCGCGCCCTTCCCGGCGCTCGCCACGCTCACCCCGCGGCGGCCCGAACCGTCCTTCGCGCCCACCACCAGTACGTCCCTCGCGCCCGCCACCGGCACGCCCTTCACGGCTCCCACCGGCGCGGCCTTCACGACCTCCTCCAGCGCGCCCTTCACGCGGCGGCCCAGAGCGACCGCCGCCACTGCGACGTTCGCCACCCTGACCACCCCGAGGGCCACTGAAACGCCCATCACGGCGTTCCCCACCGCTCTGCCCCGCGCGCGGACCGCCGGGGCGCCCCTCACGACGCTCGTCGGGCCGGCGGTCATCGCGTGATTCCGTGCGACGGTCATCGGACCGCTTGAACGGCCGGGCCGGACGGCGGTCATCGCGCTGCCCGCGCGCATCCCGGTCCTTCCACCCTCCGCCCCCGGAGCGGCCACGGCCGCCCTGCGACGCGTTGCCCCGAGGCGAGGCCCCGCGCGGACCGCCGCCCTTGCGAGCGCCGGAGCCTCCTGGCCCACCACGAACGTTCCCCTCGCGACGGCCGGGCGTCTTGCGCCCCCCGTTGTCGCCGCGCCGCCCGCGGTTGTCGTCGCTGCGGCCGTCCTCTTCCGCGCTCATCACGTCCGTCACTGTTCTTGATGGTGGTTCTTGGACACTTACAGCCTACTTTGGCAGGCCCTACACATGCGTCGAGGGCCGCCCCGCATATCGGGGCGACCCTCGACCAATATGAGTCCGGCGGTGTCCTACTCTCCCACACAGTCTCCCGTGCAGTACCATCGGCGCTGAGAGGCTTAACTTCCGGGTTCGGGATGGGACCGGGTGTTTCCCCCTCGCCATAACCACCGAACGCCCAACGCACCACCCCACACACCGGGGCAGGCAAACTTCAGAGGCGTCCGAGACCAGGCTCGAACAAACCATTCACTTATCAACACGCGCACAACAAGCACGCGGGGTTCCCGTTTGTTTCCCGGGAACCACACAGGGACGCGAACACGCAGACCCACCACACACGAACGTGTGGTGTGCGATTTGGATTGAACGTCAAGTGTGTTCAAGCCACTCGGCCTATTAGTACCGGTCGACTCCACACGTTACCGCGCTTCCATCTCCGGCCTATCAACCCGGTCGTCTACCGGGAGCCTTACCCCACCCGAAAGCGGGAGGGAGAACTCATCTCGAGGAAGGCTTCCCGCTTAGATGCTTTCAGCGGTTATCCCTGCCGAACGTAGCCAACCAGCCGTGCCCCTGGCGGGACAACTGGCACACCAGAGGTTCGTCCGTCCCGGTCCTCTCGTACTAGGGACAGACCCTCTCAATTCTCCTGCGCGCGCAGCGGATAGGGACCGAACTGTCTCGCGACGTTCTAAACCCAGCTCGCGTGCCGCTTTAATGGGCGAACAGCCCAACCCTTGGGACCTACTCCAGCCCCAGGATGCGACGAGCCGACATCGAGGTGCCAAACCATCCCGTCGATATGGACTCTTGGGGAAGATCAGCCTGTTATCCCCGGGGTACCTTTTAGCCGTTGAGCGACACCACTTCCACACGTCGGTGCCGGATCACTAGGCCCTGCTTTCGCACCTGCTCGACACGTCCGTCTCACAGTCAAGCTCCCTTGTGCCCTTGCACTCGCCACCTGATTGCCAACCAGGCTGAGGGAACCTTTGGGCGCCTCCGTTACACTTTAGGAGGCAACCGCCCCAGTTAAACTACCCACCAGGCACTGTCCCCCACCCGGATCCACGGGTGCGGGTTAGACGCTCAAAACGACCAGAGTGGTATTTCACCAGCGACTCCACCCAAACTGGCGTCTGGGCTTCACAGTCTCCCACCTATCCTACACAAGACGCTTCAGGCGCCAATGCCAAGCTATAGTGAAGGTCCCGGGGTCTTTCCGTCCTGCTGCGCGAAACGAGCATCTTTACTCGTACTGCAATTTCGCCGGGCCTGTGGTTGAGACAGCGGGGAAGTCGTTACGCCATTCGTGCAGGTCGGAACTTACCCGACAAGGAATTTCGCTACCTTAGGATGGTTATAGTTACCACCGCCGTTTACCGGCGCTTAGATTCTCAGCCTCGACCCCAAGGGGTCTCACCGGTCCTCTTAACGTTCCGGCACCGGGCAGGCGTCAGTCCGTATACAGCGTCTTACGACTTCGCACGGACCTGTGTTTTTAGTAAACAGTCGCTTCCCCCTGGCCTCTGCGACCCCGCCCAGCTCAGGAAGTAAATCCCCTCACCAGGCCAGGTCCCCCTTCTCCCAAAGTTACGGGGGCAATTTGCCGAGTTCCTTAACCACAGTTCACCCGATCGCCTTGGTATTCTCTACCTGACCACCTGAGTCGGTTTAGGGTACGGGCCGCCGGTACACTCGCTAGAGGCTTTTCTCGGCAGCATGGGATCACTCACTTCACCTAAAACGGCTCGGCATCACATCTCACCCTCAATGCGCCACGGATTTACCTATGGCACGGGCTACATGCTTACCCCAGGACAACCATCGCCTGGGCTGAGCTACCCTCCTGCGTCACCCCATCACTCACCTACTACCCCCTCGGGCCCCACGCTCCCCGCCACCGCAGCCCGAAGGCCCCGGCAGCAGCTCGGGTGGTTAGCATCAGAGGGTTCGGCGTTGGCGCATACCAGCGGGTACGGGAATATCAACCCGTTGTCCATCGACTACGCCTGTCGGCCTCGCCTTAGGTCCCGACTTACCCTGGGCGGATTAGCCTGCCCCAGGAACCCTTGGTCATCCGGCGCACACGTTTCCCACGTGTGATTCGCTACTCATGCCTGCATTCTCACTCCCGCAGCCTCCACCACTCGGTCACCCGGCGGCTTCACCGGCTGCAGGACGCTCCCCTACCCACCACACCCCACACAGGGGTGCAGTGCCACGGCTTCGGCGGTGTGCTTGAGCCCCGCTACATTGTCGGCGCGGAATCACTTGACCAGTGAGCTATTACGCACTCTTTCAAGGATGGCTGCTTCTAAGCCAACCTCCTGGTTGTCACGGCAACTCCACATCCTTTCCCACTTAGCACACGCTTAGGGGCCTTAACCGATGATCTGGGCTGTTTCCCTCTCGACTACGAAGCTTATCCCCCGCAGTCTCACTGCCACGCTCTCACTTACCGGCATTCGGAGTTTGGCTGACGTCAGTAACCTTGTAGGGCCCCTCAGCCATCCAGTAGCTCTACCTCCGGCAAGAAACACGCAACGCTGCACCTAAATGCATTTCGGGGAGAACCAGCTATCACGGAGTTTGATTGGCCTTTCACCCCTAACCACAGGTCATCCCCCAGGTTTTCAACCCTGGTGGGTTCGGGCCTCCACACCGTCTTACCGGCGCTTCACCCTGCCCATGGCTAGATCACCCCGCTTCGGGTCTACAGCATGCGACTAAAACGCCCTCTTCAGACTCGCTTTCGCTACGGCTACCCGCCACCGGTTAACCTCGCCACACACCATAACTCGCAGGCTCATTCTTCAAAAGGCACGCCATCACGAACAACACCCCCCAAAAGAAGGACGTTGAGGACGCTCTGACGGCTTGTAGGCACACGGTTTCAGGTACTATTTCACGACCCCTCACCGGGGCACTTTTCACCTTTCCCTCACGGTACTGGTCCGCTATCGGTCATCAGGAAGTATTCAGCCTTACCACGTGGTCGTGGCAGATTCACACGGGATTTCACGGGCCCCGTGCTACTCGGGAACACACCCAAGAGACATCATGATTTCGCCTACCGGACTCTCACCGTCTATGGCCGGCCTTCCCATGCCGTTCGACTATCACGATGTTTTGTAACTCTCCGCCAGCGCGGCAGCACTGACCGGATGGTCCCACAACCCCGCACACGCAACACCTGCCGGTTATCACACGCGCACGGTTTAGGCTCCTCCGCTTTCGCTCACCACTACTCACGGAATCACAATTGTTTTCTCTTCCTGCGGGTACTGAGATGTTTCACTTCCCCGCGTTCCCACCAGCCGCCCTATACATTCAGGCGGCGGCGACACCCCATGACGGGTGCCAGGTTTCCCCATTCGGAAATCCCCGGATCACAGTCTGGTTGCCGACTCCCCGAGGCATATCGCAGGCTCCCACGTCCTTCATCGGCTCCTGATGCCAAGGCATCCACCGTATGCCCTAAAAAACTTGAACACACAAAACGATCAAAACAAATCGCAGATAAACAACAACACCCGGCACGAACCCGCAAAGGCCCGACCAGATGCCGTCATCTACCAGAGATGCTCGCGTCCACTGTGCAGTTCTCAAAAAACAACCGGGCCCACCACGCCACACCCATCGGAGAGACGGAGTGAACGTGGTCCCGCGATCCAGAGGCACCCAGGCGCCAAACGCCCGTTCCCTCAGGACCCAACAGCGTGCCCAGCCCCCAAGACACCCAGCTCCGGTGCTCCCACTCCACTTGAGGGATCACTCCCCCACGAGGCGGTACTGACCGGGCCGCACGGCCCGCAGACTGAATAACCAGTGCTCCACATCTATGAGCAGCCACCTGACGGACATGCGCCATCAACGGCGGCCACCGACCCGCACACCACCAACCCCTGCACGAGGGGCCGGATGGGCTGCGCGGGCCAGCTGGTTGCTCCTTAGAAAGGAGGTGATCCAGCCGCACCTTCCGGTACGGCTACCTTGTTACGACTTCGTCCCAATCGCCGGCCCCACCTTCGACCGCTCCCCCCACAAGGGTTGGGCCACGGGCTTCGGGTGTTGCCGACTTTCGTGACGTGACGGGCGGTGTGTACAAGGCCCGGGAACGTATTCACCGCAGCGTTGCTGATCTGCGATTACTAGCGACTCCGACTTCACGAAGTCGAGTTGCAGACTTCGATCCGAACTGAGACCGGCTTTAAGGGATTCGCTCCACCTCACGGTATCGCAGCCCTCTGTACCGGCCATTGTAGCATGTTTGCAGCCCAAGACATAAGGGGCATGATGACTTGACGTCATCCCCACCTTCCTCCGAGTTGACCCCGGCGGTCTCCCATGAGTCCCCACCCGAAGTGCTGGCAACATGGAACGAGGGTTGCGCTCGTTGCGGGACTTAACCCAACATCTCACGACACGAGCTGACGACAGCCATGCACCACCTGTCACCGGCCCCAAAAGGACCCAGCATCTCTGCTGGTTTTCCGGCGATGTCAAGCCTTGGTAAGGTTCTTCGCGTTGCGTCGAATTAAGCAACATGCTCCGCCGCTTGTGCGGGCCCCCGTCAATTCCTTTGAGTTTTAGCCTTGCGGCCGTACTCCCCAGGCGGGGCGCTTAATGCGTTAGCTACGGCGCGGAATCCGTGGAAGAACCCCACACCTAGCGCCCAACGTTTACGGCGTGGACTACCAGGGTATCTAATCCTGTTCGCTCCCCACGCTTTCGCTCCTCAGCGTCAGTACAGGCCCAGAGAACCGCCTTCGCCACCGGTGTTCCTCCCGATATCTGCGCATTTCACCGCTACACCGGGAATTCCATTCTCCCCTACCTGCCTCTAGTCTGCCCGTATCCACCGCAGACCCACGGTTAAGCCGTGGGCTTTCACGACAGACGCGACAAACCGCCTACGAGCTCTTTACGCCCAATAATTCCGGACAACGCTTGCGCCCTACGTATTACCGCGGCTGCTGGCACGTAGTTAGCCGGCGCTTCTTCTGCAGGTACCGTCACGTTGGCTTCGTCCCTGCTGAAAGAGGTTTACAACCCGAAGGCCGTCATCCCTCACGCGGCGTCGCTGCGTCAGGCTTCCGCCCATTGCGCAATATTCCCCACTGCTGCCTCCCGTAGGAGTCTGGGCCGTGTCTCAGTCCCAGTGTGACCGGTCGCCCTCTCAGGCCGGTTACCCGTCGTCGCCTTGGTAGGCCATCACCCCACCAACAAGCTGATAGGCCGCGAGCCCATCCCCAACCGAAAAACTTTCCACCACACCACATGCGCAGCATGGTCATATCCGGTATTAGACCCGGTTTCCCAGGCTTATCCCGAAGTCAGGGGCAGGTTGCTCACGTGTTACTCACCCGTTCGCCGCTCGAGTACCCCCGAAGGGGCCTTTCCGCTCGACTTGCATGTGTTAAGCACGCCGCCAGCGTTCGTCCTGAGCCAGGATCAAACTCTCCATCAAGGCCACACGACCACCCAGGGGGCGAACCCCAGGCAGCCAAACCTCCGAAGAAAATCCCAGCAAACAACCCCCCACGGATGGAGGATCGCATTGCCTCAAAGAAATCCCCGGCCCCGATCCACCAACGAATCAAGACCACGGGGCGACCCGGCCTGCCGGCCGAGCCGATAAAGGCACTGGCTTTTAACACGCTGTTGAGTTCTCAAGAAACGGACACCCACCGCGCCGGACCCGCTCGCACGGACCCTGCTCCGGGGCAACCCTTCAAGTCTACCCGATCCGCCCGACTTGTCAACCTGTGGGCGTTTCGGCCCTACACGTCCCTTTTGGGCGCGAGAAACTCCCGCCCAGCTGGTCTGTGGAGGTCTCCCCGGGGTCGGCCGCCAGATCGGCGTCCGGCTCCCCCGTGGGTGGGTAGAACATTAGGTCCACCTGCCAGGACCGTCAAATCATTCTCCTGGGGCCACGTATCGGCAGGTCAGACGCCGTTTTCGGGCCTTTGGACATGCCCGCTTCCGGTGCTCTGTGACCGCACTGTGACGTGTATCTACCGAAGCTTGCCCGTTCAGTGACGAGCGCCCGCCCGGAGACATCCGGACGGGCGCTCGTTCTCTGCAGGTCAGCGGCCGTTCAGGGCGCGGTCACCTCGACGCCGCCCACACTGCGCTTGCCTCGGCGCAGGACGAGGAAACGGCCGTGCAGGAGATCCGCCTGCGCTGGAGCGAAATCCTCCGATTCGACTTTGGCGTTGTTCAGGTAGGCACCGCCTTGGGCGATGGCGCGTCGGGCCTCGGACTTGCTCTTGCACAGCCCCGTGGCCGCGAGGAGGTCGGCGACCGTCGGGAGTTGGCCTGGGGGGACTTCCGTGCGGGGGACCTCTGCGAGCGCGGATCTCAGGGTGCGCTCGTCCAGCTCTTCCAATGCACCCTGGCCGAAGAGGGCCCGTGAGGCGGCGATGACGCGGGCCGTCTCGTCCGCGCCGTGGACGAGGGTGGTCATCTCCTCGGCCAGCGCGCGTTGCGGAGCGCGGGCCGCGGGCCGGTCGGCGCCCTGCTTGACCAGGTCCTCGATCTCCTCGCGAGGACGGAAGCTGAAGACCTTGAGGTACATCTCGATGTCGCGGTCGTCGGCGTTGATCCAGAACTGGTAGAAGGCGTACGGCGAGGTCAGCTCCGGGTCGAGCCAGTAGGTCTCGCCGCCGGCCGTCTTGCCGAACTTGGACCCGTCCGCCTTGGTGAGCAGCGGCGTGGTCAGGGCGTGCGCGCCGGCGCCCTCGACGCGCCGGATGAGGTCGACCCCGGCGGTGAGGTTGCCCCACTGGTCGCTGCCGCCGGTCTGGAGGACGCAACCGTGCCTGCGGTACAGCTCCAGGAAGTCCAGCGACTGGAGCAGGACGTAGCTGAACTCGGTGTAGCTGATGCCGGTGGTGTCAAGGCGGGCCTTGACGGTCTCGCGGGCGAGCATCCGGTTGACCGGGAAGTGCTTGCCGATGTCGCGCAGGAACTCGATCGCGGACATCCGCCCGGTCCATTCGAGGTTGCTGACCATCGTCGCGCCGGTCCGGTCGTCGTCGAAGTCCAGGAACCGCGAGATCTGCGCGCGGAGCCGCTCGACCCAGCCGGCGACGGTCTCCTCCGAGTTCAGGACGCGTTCGGCGCTCTTGCCGCTCGGGTCGCCGATCAGGCCGGTGGCGCCGCCGACCAGGCCGAGGGGCCGGTGCCCGGCCTGCTGGAAGCGCCGCAGCGTGAAGATCTGGATGAGATGTCCCAGGTGCAGCGAGGGAGCCGTCGGATCGAACCCGCAATACAGCGTGACCGGCCCCTCGGCGAGCCGCGCCCGCAGCTCGTCGAGGTCGGTGGACTGCGCGATCAGGTCGCGCCACGCGAGATCGTCCAGGATGTCGGTCACGGTCTCCCTCGTCTCCGGCTTGCCTTCCATGTCCCCACCAGGCTGCTGGATCCGGTGGGCGTCACGCCAACGATATTCAACGACCGCCCGCCGGGGGGCGCACGGGAACCAGCGGGCACCCCGCGTCCGGGGCAAAGATCATCTTGGCCCGTCAGGGCGGACGCGGGGATTCGGCGTCCCCGGGCGGGGCCGGATCAGCCATCGGCTGTGATCTTTCTGCGCCGACGGGGGACGTGGGCCCGGTACGGGGAGACGCTGGGGTCGCCGTCGATCCAGAAGCGCCAGGGGACCTCCTTGGCGCCGTTGACGCCGGTCCGCGGCCCGGTCCTGATGAGCGCCGGGTCGGCGGGCTCGCCCGCGTGGACGGTGAGCGGGCCGTCCGGCGAGCAGACGTCCAGCCCGTTCTGGTCCCGGGCGATGCCGAGGGCCTGGCAGAGCCGCGCGGGCCCGCGGGCGAGGTCGCGGACGGACGACCGGGGCCGCCGGGCCCGCGCCGCCTCCTCCCCCGCGACGATCTCCCCGGCGCGGAGCAGCACCGCGGAGGACGTCCCGTCCGGCCCGCAGACGAGGTTCATGCAGAAGTGCATGCCGTAGGTGAAGTACACGTACGCGAAGCCGGGCGGCCCGAACATGACGGCGTTGCGCTGCGTCCGGCCGCGGTAGGCGTGGGAGGCCGGGTCCAGGGGCCCGGCATACGCCTCCACCTCGGTGAGCCGGACCGCGGTCTCACCGCCGGGTGCGCGGTGCCGGAGCACCTGCCCGAGCAGCGAGGGCGCGACCTGCTCCACCGGCCGGTCGAAGAAGTCCCGTGGCAGCAAAGCTCCGAACATCGCCTCACCGTGGTCGTGGGGGTGGCTCTGACCGCGTCCAGCCTAGGACCCCTCAGGAAGTGGCCTCAACCGTCACGCGAGCGCGCTACCGGCCCGCGCGAGGCAGAGCCGGGGGCGAGCCTCGCGCGGGCTGATCGTGAAGCGATGTCGCGCTTGCCCGGGCACGGTCAGGAGGACGAGCCCTCCTGGGCCGGGGTCGCGCTCACACCGCCGCCCAGGCGGCGTGCTCGTCGGTCAGGGCGCGCAGGGCGGTGAGCTGCTCGCGGACACGGTCGGGCGCGGTGCCGCCGTACGCCTTGCGGGACGCGAGGGCGCCCTGGACGTTGAGGACCTCGCGGACGTCCGGGGTCAGGTGCGGGGACACCTTGGCCAGCTCGTCGTCGGTGAGGTCGTCGAAGTCCTTGTCGTTGACCTGGCACCAGACGACGAGGTGGCCGACGACCTCGTGGGCGTCGCGGAACGCCACGCCGCGGCGGACGAGCAGCTCGGCGAGGTCGGTGGCGAGCGCGTAGCCGTCGGGGGCGAGGGCCTCCAGCCGGTCGGTGTTGACCCGCATGGTCGCGATGAGCCCGGCCATGGCGGGCAGGACGAGCAGCAGCGTCTCGACGGCGTCGAACGCGCCCTCCTTGTCCTCCTGGAGGTCGCGGTTGTAGGTGAGCGGCAGCCCCTTGAGGGTGGTGAGGAGGCCGACGAGGTGGCCGATGAGGCGGCCGGCCTTGCCGCGCGCCAGCTCGGCGACGTCGGGGTTCTTCTTCTGCGGCATGATCGACGACCCGGTGGCGTAAGTGTCGTCCATCTCGATCCAGCGGAACTCCTGCGAGGCCCAGAGGCAGATCTCCTCGCCCAGGCGCGACAGGTGGACGCCGATCAGCGCGGCGGCGAAGAGGAACTCGGCGACGAAGTCGCGGTCGGCGACGGCGTCCATGGAGTTGGGGGCGGCGGCGTCGAAGCCCAGTTCGTCGGCGGTGGCCTGCGGGTCCAGGGGCAACGACGACCCGGCGAGGGCGCCGGAGCCGAGCGGGGACACCGCGGCGCGCCGGTCCCAGTCGCGGAGCCGGTCGATGTCGCGGGTCAGCGGCTGGACGTGCGCGAGCAGCTGGTGCGAGAACAGCACGGGCTGGGCGTGCTGGAGGTGGGTCATGCCGGGGGCGGCGACGCCGAGGTTGTGCTCGGCCTGCGCGATCAGCGCGGTCTCCAGCTCGACCAGCCGGGAGACGATCTTGCGGGCGTGGTCGCGCAGGTAGAGGCGCAGATCGGTGGCGACCTGGTCGTTGCGGCTGCGGCCGGCGCGGAGTTTGCCGCCGAGGGCGCCGAGGCGTTCCAGCAGGCCGCGCTCCAGGGCGGTGTGGACGTCCTCGTCGGCGACGGCGGGCCGGAACTCCCCGGACCGGCAGGCGGCCTCCAGGTCGTCCAGGGCGCCGATCATGCGCCCGAGCTCGTCGTCGGTGAGCAGGCCCGCCCTGTTCAGGACGCGGGCGTGCGCGCGGGAGCCCATCAGGTCGTACGGGGCGAGCCGCCAGTCGAACTGGACGCTCACCGAGAGCCGCGCGAGCGCGTCCGACGGGCCGCCTTCGAACCGGCCGCCCCACAGTCGCGTCGGTGCCTTGGTCACGGAGATCCTCTTCTTCCCACCGCTGTAGGTTCGTGTCGCTGCCATCCCACCATGCCGCGCGCCGTGACGACGCCGTATGGGGGACGCCGCGCGCACGGTGTCCCGCACGGTGACGCGGCGCCCGCCACAGGGTACGGCCCGGCCGGGCGTCCGCCCTCAGGCGCCGGTGTCCCGGTCCCGCTTCGCGGCGATCTTGCTGGGCAGGCCCCACAGCTCGACGAAGCCCTTGGCGAGGCTCTGGTCGAAGGTGTCGCCGGTGTCGTAGGTGGCGAGGTCGTAGCTGTAGAGGGACGCGTCGCTGCGGCGGCCGGTGACGACGGCGCGGCCGCCGTGCAGGGTCATCCGGACGTCGCCGGAGACCTGCCGCTGGGCGTCGGCGATGAAGGCGTCCAGGGCGTCCTTCAGCGGCGAGAACCAGAGGCCGTCGTAGACGAGCTCGCCCCACCGCTGGTCCACCGACCGCTTGAACCGGGCCAGGTCGCGTTCGACGGTGACGTTCTCCAGCTCCATGTGCGCGGCGATCAGCGCGATGGCGGCCGGGGCCTCGTACACTTCGCGGCTCTTGATGCCGACGAGCCGGTCCTCGACCATGTCGATGCGGCCGACGCCCTGGGCGCCGGCGCGCCGGTTCAGCTCGGCGATGACCTCGTACGGGGTGAGCGGGCGGCCGTCCAGCGCCACGGGGACGCCGGCGGCGAAGGTGATGATGACCTCGTCGGCCTCGCGGGGCTGCGCGGGGTCGGCGGTGTAGTCGTAGACGTCCTCGATGGGGCCGTTCCAGATGTCCTCCAGGAAGCCGGTCTCGACGGCGCGGCCCCACAGGTTCTGGTCGATGGAGTAGGGCGACTTGGCCGACACGTCGATCGGCAGGCCCTTCTCCTCGGCGAACGCGATCGCCTTGTCGCGCGTCCAGGCGAAGTCGCGGGCGGGCGCGATGACCTTCAGGTCGGGGTTCAGCGCGGACAGCCCGGCCTCGAAGCGGACCTGGTCGTTGCCCTTGCCGGTGCAGCCGTGCGAGACCGTCGTCCCGCCGAACTCCTTGGCGGCCGAGACGAGGTGCTTGACGATCAGCGGCCGGGACAGCGAGGACAGCAGCGGGTAGCGGTCCATGTAGAGGGCGTTGGCCTGCAGGGCGGGGACGCAGAAGTCCGCGGCGAACTCCTCCCTGGCGTCCACGACGACGGCCTCGGCCGCGCCGCAGGCCAGGGCCCGCTTGCGGATGGTGTCGAGGTCCTCGCCGCCCTGGCCGACGTCGACCGCCACCGCGATAATCTCACCGCCGGTCTGCTCGGCGAGGAACGGGATGGCCACGGAGGTGTCCAGACCCCCGGAGTACGCGAGTACGACGCGCTCGCTCATGCTCGTCATCTCCTGTGAAGTGTGTTCGGTGTGGATGGACGGGGGCGGGGGCCTGCGGCCCCTAGCCTCGTCGTTCGCGGCCGTTGGTGAGCTTCAGCAGCGACTCCGCGACGTGCTCCCCGCCGCGCGGGTCGCGGGCGATGACCAGGATCGAGTCGTCGCCGGCGACGGTGCCGAGGATCGAGCGCCATTCGGCGTGGTCGATCGCCGACGCCAGGTACTGCGCGGCCCCGGGCGGGGTCCGCACGATGACGAGGTTGGCGGACGCCTCGGCCGACACCAGCAGCTCCGCCGCGATCCGGCCGAGCCGCCCGGCGAACGTCTCCGCGGCGCCGGTGCGGGCGCGCCGGATGCGCTCGCCGCCCTCGCCCGGCACGGCGTAGATGAGGCTGCCGTCGTCGGCGCGGAGCTTGACCGCGCCGATCTCCACCAGGTCCCGCGAGAGCGTGGCCTGGGTGACCTCGACCCCCTCGTCGACGAGCAGCTTCGCCAGTTCGCCCTGCGAGTGGACGGGGTGCCGGGTCAGCAGCTCGATCACCCGGGCGTGCCGGGCGGCCTTGGTCATGGGGGTCGTCACGGGGAGCGCTCCAGCAACCAGGCCAGGAGCGCCTTCTGGGCGTGCAGCCGGTTCTCCGCCTCGTCCCAGACGCGGCTGCGGGGGCCGTCCAGGACGGACGCGGCGATCTCCTTGCCGCGGTAGGCGGGCAGGCAGTGCAGGACGATCGCCTCGGGGTCGGCGAGGGCGAGCAGCTTCTCGTCCACGGCGTAGGGCTCGTAGAGGGCGGTGCCCTTGCCCTCCTCCCCCATCGACACCCAGGTGTCGGTGGCGAGGACGTCGGCGCCGCCGGCGGCCCGCGCGGGGTCGTCGGTGACGGTGACGGACCCGCCCGTGGCGGCGGCGATCTCGGTGGCACGTGCCACCACCCCGGCGTCGGGCGGCTGCGCGGCGGGGCCGCCGATACGCACGTGCATCCCGGCGGTGGCGCAGCCGAGCAGGTAGGAGTGGGCCATGTTGTTGGCGCCGTCGCCGAGGTAGGCGAGGGTGACGCCGGCGAGGGCGCCCTTGGCCTCCCGGACGGTCTGGAGGTCGGCGAGGATCTGGCAGGGGTGGAACGCGTCGGTGAGGGCGTTGACGACCGGGACGGTGGTGCCCTCGGCCATCTCCTCGATGCGCTCCTGCCCGCCCGTCCGCCACACGATGGCGCTGACCTGCCGCTCCAGGACGCGCGCGGTGTCGGCGATGGTCTCGCCGCGGCCGAGCTGGCTGGTGCCGGCGTCCATGATCAGGGCGTGGCCGCCGAGCTCGGCGATCCCGGTGGCGAAGGAGATCCGGGTGCGGGTGGAGGACTTGTCGAACAGGACGGCGACCGTCCGCGGCCCTTCGAGCGGCCGGAGCCCGAACCGGTCCGCCTTCGCCCGCGCGGCGAGGTCGAGCACCTCGGCCTGCTCGGCGGGCGTGAGGTCGTCGTCCCGGAGGAAGTGCCTGGTCACGGTCATTTCTCCTTGGCGGTGGGCGTACCCGCGGCCGCGTCGAGGATCGCGGGGAACGCCGCGGTGAACGACTCCGCCTGCGCCGCGGTGAGGACGAGCGGCGGGGCGATCCGCAGCGCGTCCGGCTGGAGCGCGTTGATCAGGAATCCGGCGTCGCGGGCGGCGGCCTCGACGGCCGGGGCGTGCGGGCCGGTGAGGACGGCGGCGCGCCACAGGCCGCGGCCCCGGACGCCCGCGAGGAGCGGATGGTCGATGGCGGCGAGCCCGCCGGCGAGGGTGTCCCCGACGGCGGCGGCGTTGGCGAGCAGGCCGTCCCGCTCGATCGTGGTGAGGACGGCGAGGGCGGCGGCGGCGCCCACGGGGTTGCCGCCGAAGGTGCTGCCGTGGTCGCCCTTGGCGAAGATGCCGCCGTGCGGACCGAACGCGACGCACGCGCCGATCGGCAGGCCGCCGCCGAGCCCCTTGGCGAGGGTCAGCACGTCCGGCCGGGCGTCCTCGTGCTGGAAGGCGAACCAGGTGCCGGTGCGGCCGATCCCCGACTGGATCTCGTCGGCGACGAACAGCGCGCCGGTGGAGTCGCAGATCTCGCGGGCGGCGGCGAAGTACCCGTCCGGTGGGGGGACGACCCCGGCCTCGCCCTGCGTGGGTTCGAGGAAGACGGCCGCGCAGTCGTCGTCCACGGCGGCCTTGAGCGCGTCGGCGTCCCCGTACGGGACGAACCGGACGTCCAGCGCGTGGGGTCCGAACGGCTCGCGGATCGCGGCCTTCCCCGTCAGCGCCAGCGCGCCCATGCTGCGGCCGTGGAACCCGTTCTCGGCCGCGACGAAGTACGTGCGCCCGGAGGCCCTCCCGTACTTGATCGCGAGCTTCAGCGCGCACTCGTTGGCCTCGGTGCCGCTGTTGGTGAGGAACACCCGGCCGCCGCCGCCGAGCAGGTCCAGCAGCCGCTCGGCGAGCAGCACCTCGGGCTCGTGCAGGAACAGGTTGGAGGTGTGGGCCAATGCCGCGACCTGCGATGACACCGCCTCGACCAGGGCGGGGTGGCCGTGCCCGAGGGAGCTGACCGCGATCCCGGCGATCAGGTCGAGGTACTCGCGGCCGTCGGCGTCGACGACCCGGCAGCCCTCGCCGCGGACGAGCGCCAGCGGCGGCACGCCGTAGTTGGGCATGAACGCGGCCTCGTACCGCCTCCGCAGCCCGGCCGCGCTCATTCCGTCGTCCCGTGGGGGCTGGGCAGCACCATCGTGCCGATCCCTTCGTCGGTGAAGATCTCCAGCAGCAGCGAGTGGGGCACCCGCCCGTCCAGCACGTGCGCCTGCGGGACGCCGCCGCGCACGGCGGTCAGGCACGCCTCCATCTTCGGCACCATGCCCGCCGACAGGTCCGGCAGCAGGGCGGCCAGCTCGTCGGTGGTGAGCCGGTCGATCACGTCGTCGCTGTCGGGCCAGTCGGCGTACAGGCCCTCGACGTCGGTGAGGACGACGAGCTTGGCCGCGTCCAGCGCGACCGCGACCGCGGAGGCGGCGGTGTCGGCGTTGACGTTGTAGACCTCGCCGTCGTCGCCGCGCGCGACGCTGGAGATGACCGGGATGCGGCCGTCGTCCAGCAGCGCCCGGAGCGCCCCGACCTGGACCTCGACGATCTCGCCGACCTGGCCGAGGTCGACGGGGACGCCGTCGACGACCGCCTGCTTGCGCTCGGCGGTGAACAGGTTGGCGTCCTCGCCTGACATGCCGATCGCGAACGGGCCGTGCCGGTTGACGAGCCCGACGACGTCGCGCTGGACCTGGCCGGTCAGCACCATCCGGACGACCTCCATGGCCTCCGGGGTGGTGACGCGCAGCCCCGCGGTGAACGTGGAGTCGATGCCGTTGCGGGCGAGCGCCGAGTTGATCTGCGGGCCGCCGCCGTGCACGACGACGGGCCGGAGCCCGGCGTAGCGCAGGAACACCACGTCCTCGGCGAACGAGTGCCGCAGCGCCTCGTCGGTCATCGCGTGCCCGCCGTACTTGATCACGACGGTGGTGCCGTGGAAGCGCTCCAGCCACGGCAGCGCCTTGATCAGCGTCCCCGCCCGGGCCATGGCCTCCTTCCGCTCGCGCGCGCTCATGTGGAGTACGCCGAGTTCTCGTGGACGTAGTCGGCGGTGAGGTCGGTCGTCCAGACGGTCGCGCTGTGCGTGCCCGCCGACAGGTCGACGGTGATCGTCACGTCGCGGGGGCGCAGGTCCACCTTGTCGCGGTCGTCGCCGGACGAGCCGTCGCGGCACACCCACACGCCGTTGATCGCGACGTTGAGCTGGCCGGGCTCGAACGCGGCGTCGGTGGTGCCGACGGCCGACAGCACCCGGCCCCAGTTCGGGTCCTCGCCGTGGATGGCGCACTTGAGCAGGTTGTTGCGGGCGATGGAGCGTCCGACGGTGACGGCGTCGCCGCCGGACGCGGCGCCCACGACCTCGATCGCGATGGCCTTGGACGCGCCCTCGGCGTCGACGAGCAGCTGCCGGGTGAGGTCGCCGCACACCTCGGTGAGCAGCGCGGTGAACCCGTCCTCGTCCGGGACGACCCCGGCGGCGCCCGAGGCCAGCAGCAGCACGGTGTCGTTGGTGGACATGCAGCCGTCGGCGTCGAGCCGGTCGAGGGTGACGCCGGTCGCCGCGCGCAGCGCCCGGTCCAGGGTCTCCGCGGGCAGGTCGGCGTCGGTGGTGATGACGCACAGCATGGTGGCCAGGGACGGGGCGAGCATGCCCGCGCCCTTCGCCATCGCGCCGATCATGTAGCCGCCGGGGCCCTGCCGGAAGGAGATCTTGGCGACGGTGTCGGTGGTGCGGATGGCGTCGGCGGCGGCGAGCCCGCCGTCCCCGCGCGACAGCTCCGCCGCCGCGGCGCCGACGCCGGTCAGGAGCGCGTCCATGGGGAGCCGCTCGCCGATCAGCCCGGTGGAGCAGACCGCGATCTCGCCCGCGGAGTCCTCCAGCAGCCCGGCGGCCTTCTCGGCGGTGGCGTGGGTGTCCTGGAAGCCGGGCGCGCCCGTGCAGGCGTTGGCGCCGCCGGAGTTCAGGACGACGGCGCGGACGCGGCCGCCCTTGAGGACCTGCTCCGACCACACGACGGGCGCGGCCTTGACGCGGTTGCGGGTGAACACGCCCGCCGCGGCGCGGGACGGCCCGTCGTTGACGACGAGGGCGACGTCGCGGTTCCCGCTGTCCTTCAGCCCGGCGACGACGCCGGCGGCGCGGAAACCCTGGGGGGCGGTGACGCTCAAGGGGACACTCCGATCGTGGTCAGCCCGAGTTCTTCGGGGAGGCCGAGGGCGAGGTTCGCGCTCTGCACGGCGCCGCCCCCGGTCCCCTTCGTGAGGTTGTCGATGGCCGCGACCGCGACGATGCGCCCCGCGGCCTCGTCCAGCGCGACCTGGACGAGCGCGGTGTTGGCGCCGAGCGTCATGGACGTCGCGGGCCACGTGCCCTCGGGCAGCAGGCCGAGGAACGGCTCGCCGGTGCAGGCGGACTCGTAGGCGGCGCGGAGCGTCCCGGCGGTGACGCCGGGGCGTGCCTTGGCCGTGCAGGTCGCGAGGATGCCCCGGCTCATCGGCGCGAGCGTCGGGGTGAAGGACACCGTGACCGGCCCTCCCGCGACCGCGCCGAGGTTCTGCGCCATCTCGGGGGTGTGGCGGTGGGTCCCGCCGACGGCGTAGGCGCTGACCGAGCCCATCACCTCGCTGCCCAGCAGGTGCGGCTTCAGGGCACGCCCGGCGCCCGAGGTGCCGGACGCGGCGACCACCACGACGTCGGGCTCGGCGAGGCCGGCGGCGAACGCGGGGAACAGGGCGAGGCTGACGGCCGTCGGGTAGCAGCCGGGCACCGCGATCCGCTTCGCCGTGCGCAGGATCTCACGCTGTCCGGGGAGCTCGGGGAGCCCGTAGGGCCAGGTGCCCGCGTGGGGCGTCCCGTAGAACCGCTCCCAGTCGGCGGGATCGGCGAGCCGGTGGTCGGCGCCGCAGTCGACCACCAGGACGTCGTCGCCCAGTTCCTCGGCGAGCGGCCCGGACCGGCCGTGCGGCAGGGCGAGGAACACGACGTCGTGGCCCGCGAGCGCGGCGGGCGTGGTCTCGGCGAGGACGCGCCCGGCCAGGGGCCGCAGGTGGGGCTGGTGCGCGCCCAGCTCGGTACCCGCGTTGGATCCCGCGGTCAGCGCGCCGATCTCGAACTCTGGATGTCCCGCCAGGATGCGGAGCACCTCGCCGCCCGCGTAGCCGCTGGCGCCGGCGACCGCCGTCCGGATTCCCATGTCCCCTCAGCCCTTCGGAAGCAATGAGCAAGAGTATGCATGACCGTGGATGTCTATTCAACAGTGAGGGCACCGCTCCCCGGCGTCTGAGACGAGCGCCACAGCGAATATTTAGGTGCCTAATGATTTGACTGCTAAAGGTCAGCTGCCTAATAATCGGGGCCATGGTGGACACCGGCAAACTCGGCTTCGGAGAGCTCTCCGCCCTCGGGCCGGTCGAGGAGTGGCCCATCGGGCGGCTGTTCGCCCTCGCGTCCCGCATGTCGGGCCCGGTGGTGTGGCGGCTGATCGAGAAACACGGCGTCAGCCCCGCCGGCTTCTTCACGCTGCGCATGCTCCTCGCCGAGGACGGCCTGCGCGCCGGCGAGATCGCCAAGCGGCTGCTCATCACCCCGGCGTCCGCCACCTCGGTCGTCGACACCCTGGAGCGCAACGGCCACGTCGAACGGCGCCGCTCGGAGGCCGACCGCCGCGCCGTCCTCGTGCACATCACCGACGCGGGCCGCACGCTCATCGCCGACAAGGGCAAGCCCATCGGCCACGACCTGTGGAACCTGTACGACGTCGTCGACGAAGGGGACGAACCCGCCGTCCGGCGGTTCCTGCTGAACCTGATCAAGCGTTTCGAGGACTATCCGGAAGCGAAGGGAGACTGCGCGTGAGCGCCCCCCCGGAATCCGCCGTGACCACGGCGGACCTGAAGAAGACCTACCCCGCCTCCGGCCCGCGGCCCGAGGTGCACGCCGTCCGCGGCATCGACCTGGACGTCCCGCGCGGCGAGTTCTTCGGCCTGCTCGGCCCCAACGGCGCGGGCAAGTCGACCACCATCGGAATGCTCACCACGCTGGTCGTCCCGACGGGCGGCAGCGCGCGTGTGTGCGGGCTCGACGTGGTCCGGGACGCCGTTGAGATCAAGCGCCGCATCGGCGTCGTGTCGCAGAACAACACCCTCGACAACGAGCTGACCGCTGCCGAGAACCTGGAGTTCCGGGGCCGGTTCTTCGGCCTGAGCGGACGTGACGCCCGCCGCCGCGCCGACGAGCTGATGGAGCTGTTCGGGCTCACCGAGCACCGCGGCGGCAACCCGTTCGAGATCTCCGGCGGCCAGGCCAAGCGCGTCATGATCTGCCGCGCCCTCATGCACGGCCCCGAGGTGCTGTTCCTGGACGAGCCGACCGCGGGTCTCGACCCGCAGACCCGCACCAACCTGTGGGAGGTGCTGCGCGGCCTCCAGGCCGCCGGCCAGACGATCGTCCTCACCACGCACTACATGGAGGAGGCGGAGGCGCTCTGCGACAAGGTCGCCGTCGTCGACCACGGCACCATCCTGGCCAGCGGCACGGTGGACGAGCTGAAGAGCACCGCCGGCGCCGACACCATCATCACCGTCTCCTACGACGCCCCGGCACCGCGGGAGATCACCTCTCTCGCCGACCGGAGGGGCATCAGCAAGGTCGAGGTGAACGACGGGCAGGTGCGGGTGTTCGCCGCCGAGGCCGAGGGCGTGCTCGGTGAACTGGTCACGATCGGAGCCTCGGCGGGCATCGGCGTCACCGACGCCACCCAGCTGCGCCCGAGCCTGGAGACCGTCTTCCTCACCATCACCGGAAGGGAATACCGAGAATGAGCTCCCTCACCCTGACCCCGCCGCCCCCGGCGCGGGCCACGATCCCGCGCACCTTCGCCGCGATGATGGCGCGCGAGGCGCGGGTGATGCGCAAGAACTTCCTGTCGACGTTCGTCCGGGTGCTGGTGCAGCCGGTGATGTTCGTGTTCGTGTTCGCCTACGTCCTGCCCAAGCTCGGCGGCGGCGCCGCGGCCGGACGGCCCGGCGGGCCGACGTTCTCGACCGTCCTGCTGCCCGGCCTGGTCGGCTCGTCCATCGTCATGCAGGCGATGATGGCGGTGATCTTCCCGCTGATGATGGAGCTGAACTGGCAGAAGTCCATCACCGACCGCGCCCTGGCCCCCGTCCCGATCCCGCTGCTGGCGGTCCAGAAGATCCTCGCGGCGGCGTTGCAGGGCCTCATCGGCGGCCTGCTGGTCTTCCCCGCCGTCCTGTACATCCACGCCGACGGCCAGGCCCCGCACGTGCACGTCGCGAACTGGCCGATCCTGATCCTGGTCATGGTGGCCGGCGCGCTGCTGGCCGCCGCCGGCGGCCTGCTGCTGGGCACCCTGCTAAACCCGCAGAAGGTCCAGGTCCTGTTCGCCCTGGTGCTCCTGCCCATGACCATGCTCGGCTGCGTGTACTACCCGTGGTCGGCGCTGGAGAACATCCGCTGGCTCCAGATCGCCAGCCTGGTCAACCCGCTGGTCTACATCAGCGAGGGCCTGCGCACCGCGCTGACCCCCGACATCGACCACATGCCGGTATGGGCGTTCCTGCTGGCCGTGATCGGCGGGACGGCGCTGCTGACCTGGGGCGCGACCCGCACGTTCACCAAGCGCGTCCTCACCTGACCGCATCCGGCCCGGAACCCATGCGGCCGTGAAGGAGTCGCATTACAAAGACGTACGGTGATCCCACCCCATCATCGACGGTGGAGCCGGGCGTCGGCCGGGCCGCGCGGGGGCTGGAGGCGCAAGATGGCGAAGGGCCCAGGTGAGTCCTGGCCCGAGAGGGTGCGCGAGAACTGGATCCCCCTGCTCGGCGTCTCCGCCCCCGTGGCGGGCGGGTTGGCGGCGGCCGGCGGCGTCCAGCGCTTCCCGTACTACCTCCTCGCCGTGTTCGCCGCGCTGCTGCTGCTGGACTGGACGATGTCCCAGGCCGGCAGCACCGGCGTGCTGTCGCAGGTCGGAAGGCTCGGCGCCCTGGCGCGCTTACCGCGCCGGCGGAAGCCGCTGGGCGCGGCGCTCCGCCGCGCGGCCGCGTTCCTCGGCGGGGCCGCGGTGGCCGCCGCCGGCTGGATCGCCGTCCCCCAGGTGGGATCCTGGGCGTCGGACGGCTGCGATCCGCCGCCCGAGCTGCGGGTCATGGCGGCTCCGGAGAACAAGGGCGACCTCGAGCGCGCCGCCGACCGGTTCGTCCAGGAGCAGGGGAAGAGCGGCGGCTGCGTACCCGTCCATGTGACGGTCTTCGAGGCCCCCGCGCCGGACGACCTCCTGGGCGAGGCGTTCACGGGGAACTGGAACCTGGCGCAGTTGCCGCACCCCGACATCTGGTTGCCCGCGACCACCGCCCCCGTGCCCGTCGGATCGGAACGCGGCACCCGGGGACCCCGCCTGTGGATCGACGGCCACTACGGCGCCGCCTCACCGCTGGTGCTCGCCGCCCCGCAGCGGGTCGCCCAGGACCACGGCCTCATCGGGCCCGTGTCGTGGGCGCAGATCGCCACCGCCCTCAACGGCAAGGGCACCCGGCTGCTAACGGCCGACCTGGAGACGACGGAGTCCGGGCTGGCCGGTGCGTTCGCGCTCTTCACCGGCAGCACCGGCAACGACGAGGCATCCCGCATGCGGCGCAGGGAGCTCGTCGACCTGGTCAACCCGGACGGCCCGGCACCGGCCGACCCCGACGACCTGCTGTGCGGCCTGCGGAACCTGGACCCCGGCCCCTACACGATCACCGCCGCCATCGTGCCGCTGGCCTCCGTGGAGGCGTACAACTCCGGGTCGTCCTGCGGCGGGATCCCCGTCTCCGCCGCCGAGAGGCTGACCGCCCTCGGGCCCGCGGACCAGTCCCCGGCGGTCGACCGGCCCATCGTCCGTCTCCGCTGGGAGGACGACGGCGACGCCGGGCGCGACCGGTACGCCGGGCGTTTCAGCGACTGGCTGACCCGGCACGGCCCGGAGAGGGCGGGCTCCCCGGGCAGCACACTGACACCCGGGCGGCTCGCGGAGGGACGCCGCCTCCGGGACGAGGCGCGCAAACCGCTGACACTGGAGTTCATGCTCGACATGTCGGGGACGATGAACGCGCAGGTGCCCGGCGGGACGCTGCTGGCGAACGCGCGGACCCTCATCGCCGACGCGGTGGACCGCCTCGGCCGCGACGACCGGGTCGGCCTGTCGCGGTTCCCCGCGCACAGCACCGGGCGCGACCCCTCGTCGCTCACGGCCCCGGCGCCCGTCGACGAGGCCCAGACCGGGCGGATCGAGGACGCGCTGGGCCGGCTGCAACGCGCCGACTCCGCGACGACGCCGCTGTATCACGCGATCGCGCACGCCGCCGGGACCGGCACCGCCAAGCGCACGCTGGTGGTGCTCACCGACGGCGTCGACGACGACCCCCGCCACGACGGCTTCTCCTCCGCGCGGGAGCTGAGGGACGCCCTCGCCGGGGCCGACGGCCCGCAGGTCTACGTCCTCGTGCTGAAGGGGGCGGGCTGCGGCAAGGACCTGGTCGCGATGGAACACGCCCGGCCCCGCTTCCACTGCCTCGGCGGAGGCCGGACCCGCGACTCCCTGCTCCACGACCTGTTCTCCCGGCTGTAGGAAGGGGCCCGAACGTGCGGCTCGCACCAGGAACGGGACCGGACACGCAGCACGGTTACCTCCTCTTCGCCCTCGCCGGAGCCGTGATCACCCTCGTCGCGCTGCTCGGCGCCCATGTGCTGTCCTCCGACACCGGCCGCTGCAAGCCGGGCGAGAAGCTGGTCGTGCTCGGCGGGCGGGACGATTCCGGAGCGCGCGGCTCGCTCATCGGCGCCTGGCCCGGATCCCACGGGATGAAGGCCGAGTTCCAGGAGTTGCCGTCGGACACCGACCTCGAACACAGCGAGGTCGTCTCGGCCGCGCGCTCCGGCACGTGCCGCGCGGACGTCTACATCGTGGACACCCCGTGGATCCCGGAGTTCGCCAAGGCCGGGTACATCGACCCCGTCGGCATCCCCGAGCGCGAGCTGCGGCCGATCATGCCGAAGATTCTCGCCACCACGCGCTACCGGGGCGATCTGTGGGCCGTTCCGCTCAACACCGACGCACCGCTCCTGCTCTACCGCAAGGACCTCGTCGGGAACGTCCCTCAGGACAGGAAGCGGCTCATGGCCGATGCGTCCACGCTGGCGAACACGCCCGGCAGCCGCCTGGGCAGCGGGCTCGCGCTCCAGCTCAGGCGCTACGAGGGGCTCACCGTCAACCTCCTCGAACTGGTCCGCGACCACGGCGGGGACATCACGGTCGGCGAGGACGGCAAGGTCACGATCGGCCGCGAGGCGGTAGGCGCCGCCCTGCGGGAGCTGAGCTCCGGCTTCCAGGGGGCACACCCGGCGATCAGGCCGGCCTCCCTGGACTCCAACGAGGACAAGGACCGGGCCGCCTTCGAGGACGGGGAGGTGGCGTTCATGCGCAACTGGCCGACGCAGTACACCCTGATCTCCAACAACGGGAAGCTCAAGCCCTGGCAGATCGGAGCCGTCCCCTTCCCCGGCGAGCGGGTGCTGGGCGGGCAGAGCCTGGCCATCGCGGCGTCCCTGCCGGACGGCCGCGCCCGCGCGGCCCGCGACCTGCTCAGGTACATCACCGACCGGGAACAGCAACGGCGGCTGTTCGCCTGTGGCGGCTGGGCGTCGGTACGCGCCGACGTCTACCGGCTCGGGGCCGGTGACTGCGCCGGGCAGGGGACCTCCCACAAGCGGATCGTCCTGCACGCCGACGCGCAGGTGATTTACCAGGCGGTGGCCGGCGCCCGCCCGCGCCCCTCGTCCCCCTACTACCCCGAGTTCAGCCGGGAGCTGCGGGCAAGGGTGCACGCGCAGCTGACGTGCATGGCGACGACGTGCGCGCAGCTGCCCGACCAGGGCCTCGGCAAGTTCCTCGACGAACTCCCCCCGGCCCTTGAGCAGGCCGCGCGCGGACGCATGCGCTGACCGCCGCGCGGCTCACATGGGGTCCGCCTCGGAGAGGCCGGAGCGGCGGTCCATGGCCAGCCAGCGGGTGATCCCGATCGTCCGCAGGAACGGCAGGTCGTGGCTGACGACCAGCAGCGCGCCCCGGTAGCCGGCGAGGGCCTGGCCGAGCTGCCGGACGCTCGCCAGGTCGAGGTTGTTCGTCGGCTCGTCCAGGAGCAGCAGCCGCGGTGCGGGCTCGGCGAGCAGCAGCGACGCCAGGACGGCGCGGAACCGCTCGCCGCCCGACAGGGTTCTCGCGGGCCGCTCGGCCCGCGCGCCCCGGAACAGGAACCGCGCGAGGCCCGCCCGCACCTCGTTCACCGGCACCGACGGGGCGACCGCGCGGACGTTGTCGACGACGCTGAGGGACTCGTCGAGGACGTCGAGCCGCTGCGGCAGGTACCGGACCCCCTGCACGCCGACCCTGACGGCCGCCCCGTCCGGGACGGCCTCGCCGGTGAGGACGCGCAGGAACGTGGTCTTGCCCGAGCCGTTCGGGCCGACCAGCGCGATCCGCTCCGGGCCCCGGACGATCAGCTCCGTCAGCGAGCCGGTCTCCGGCTCGGGCGGCGCGAGACCGGTGACGGTCACGACCGTCCGCCCCGCGGGGACCTCGGTCGCGGGCAGCTCCACGCGGATCTCGGCGTCCTCGCGCACCGCCTCCTCCGCCTCGGTGAGCCGGGCACGGGCCCCGGCGAGCCGCTCCTCGTGCATGATGCGGTGCTTGCCCGCGGCGACCTGCGCCTGCCGCTTGCGCTCCCCCATCACGATCTTCGGCTCGCGCTTGCTCTCCTGCATCTTCCTCCCGTACCGGAGCCGCCGGGCCAGCTTGACGTGCGCGTCCTCCAGCTCGCGCTTCTGCCGGCGCATGTCGGTCCCGGCGGCGCGGACGGTCCGCTCGGCGGCCTCCCGCTCGACCGCGAGGAGCGCCTCGTACTCCGACAGGTTCCCGCCGAAGGTCCGGACCGACCCGTCGCGCAGGTCGGCGATCTCCTCGACGCGGTCGAGCAGCTCCCGGTCGTGGCTGACGACGACGAGCACGCCCGTCCAGGAGGCGACCGCGTCGTACAGGCGGCGGCGGGCGTCCAGGTCGAGGTTGTTCGTGGGCTCGTCGAGCAGCAGGACGTCCGGGCGGGCCAGGAACAGCGCCGCGAGCCCGACCATCACCGCCTCCCCGCCCGACAGGGTGGGGACGGTGCGGTCCAGGCCCACGTGCTCCAGGCCGAGGCGGTCGAGCTCGGCGCGGGCGCGCTCCTCGACGTCCCAGTCGTCGCCGACCGCGGAGAAGTTCTCCTCCGTGGCCTCGCCGCGTTCGATGGCGTGCAGCGCGGCGCGGGCCCCGCTGATGCCGAGCAGGTCGGACACGGTGCGGGCGCCGTCGAGCGGCAGGTTCTGGGGCAGGTACCCGACCTCCCCCTCCACGCCGATCTTGCCTGACGCGGGGCGCAGCTCCCCCGCGATCAGCTTCAGCAGGGTGGACTTGCCGGAGCCGTTGACGCCGATCAGGCCGGTGCGGCCGGCGCCGAACGCGGCGTCCAGGCCGTCCAGGACGACGGTGCCGTCGGGCCAGGCGAACGACAGGCCGGAGCACACGATGGCAAAGGACATGGGGGGCCTCCATGGCGGTGGGCGGGTGCTGAACACATGGAGACACCGCGGGGAACGCGCGACGCGGCCGGACATGCCGTCACGGCATGAGAAAAGCCCGGCGGGACGAAGGTCCACGGCTGAGGTCACGTGCGCGGGCCGTCGGACGGCCGTTGCGCGGTGTCGGACCTCAGATCCTCAATGGACTCCCCTGCCGGGCGGCGATGTGACGCCACCAGAATACACGGAGCCTTATCGCAACACAAGTAGCGATAAGGCGCTCCCGCCCGCCCCGGGGCCGGGGCGGGCGGGTCACGCGTTCAGGCGCCGCGCAGGGTGGCGCCGGTACGGTCGGCCGCGGCGGCGACCGCGGCGTCCCGGGCCGCGGTCGCCTCCTCGGCGGTGAGCGTGCGGTCAGGCGCACGGAACCGCAGGGTGTAGGCGAGCGACTTGCGCCCCTCGCCCACCTGCTCGCCGGTGTAGACGTCGAACAGCCGGATCGCCTCCAGCAGGTCGCCCGCCCCGTCGCGCAGCGCCGCCTCGACCCGCGCGGCGGGCGTCGCGGAGTCGACGACCAGCGCGACGTCCTGGGTGGCGACCGGGTACGTCGACACGTGCGGCGCGCGGGGCAGGACGGGCTCGCCCAGGCGGCGCAGCTCCAGCTCCATCGCGCAGGTGCGCGGCGGCAGCCCGTACGCCTTGGTGACGCGGGGGTGCAGCTCCCCGGCGTGGCCGACGAGGGTGTCCCCCGCGTACAGCGCGGCGCAGCGGCCCGGATGCCACGGGGCGTGCCGGTCGGCCTCGACCGTCAGCTCGACGCCCACCTCCCGCGCGACCGTCCGGGCGGCCTCGACGGCGTCCGCCCACAGCGCCGGACGGCCCGGCCCCCACCAGCCCGAGGGCTCCCGGTCGCCGGACAGCACGACGGCCACCCGGTGCGGCTGGTCGGGGAGCGCCGCCTCCACGGAGGCGACCTCCTCCGCCGTCGGTCCGCGGTCCACGGCAAGCCGCGGCGCCCGGGCGGGCGCATCCGGGCGGGGACGGAACACCAGCCCCATCTCGAACAGCGCCACATCACCGAAACCGCGTCCCACGTTGTGCGCGAGGGCCCGCAGGAGCCCGGGCAGCAGCGTGGTGCGCAGCAGCGGCTCGTCTTCCGACAGCGGGTTGGCCAGCCGCAGCGCCACGCGGCGCGGGTCGTCGGACGGCAGCTGCAGGTCGTCCCAGTCCTTCTCCGCGGCGAACGGGAACGCCAGCACCTCGACGTACCCGGCGCCCGCCAGCGCCCGGCCCACCCGGCGGCGCATCCGCTGCCGGACGGTCAGGCCCTGCCCGCCGACGGGCCGCGGCGCCCGCGACGGGATGTTCTCGTACCCCTCCAGGCGGATGACCTCCTCGGCGAGGTCGTTGGGGTCGGTGAGGTCGGGCCGCCAGGACGGCGGCGTCACCGTCAGGACGTCACCGCCCTCGACGGCGCAGCCGACCTGCTCCAGCCGCCGCACCACCGCGTCACGCCCGTACTCCACCCCGGCGACCCGGTCGGGGTGCCCGGCGGCCATGGTGACCACGGTCTCCTCGACCGGCGCCTGCGCGTGGGTCACGCCGGGCACGATCTCGGCGCCGCCCAGCTCGGCGAGGAGCCGCGCCGCCCGGTACGAGGCGTACAGCGGCAGCTCCCGGTCGACGCCCCGCTCGAACCGGTGCGACGCCTCGCTGTGGAGGCGGTGGCGGCGGGCCATCCGGGCGGTGCCGATCGGGTCGAAATGCGCGGCCTCGACCACCATGTCGGTGGAACGCTCGCCGATCTCGGTGGCGAGCCCGCCCATGGTCCCGGCCATCGAGATCGGCCCGGAGTCGTCGGTGATGAGGATGTCCTCGGGGTCGAGGGTCCGCTTGACGTGGTCGAGCGTCTCCAGGACCTCGCCGGGCCGGGCGCGGCGCACCACGACCGGGCCGGTGAGCTTGGCCCGGTCGAAGGCGTGCAGCGGCTGCCCGAGCTCCAGCATCAGGTAGTTCGTGACGTCCACGGCCAGCGACACCGGGCGCATCCCCGCGCGGTGCAGGCGGACCCGCATCCACAGCGGGGTCGGCGCGTCCGGGTCGAGGCCGCGCACCTCCCGAAGGACGAACCGGTCACAGGCGGACGGGTCGGCGATGCTCGCCGGGTAGGACCCGCCGGTCTCGGCGGGCGGCTCGACGGCCGCGGGGTCCGTGAACGGCACCCCGTACGCCGTGGCCGCCTCGCGGGCGATGCCGCGGATCGACAGGGCGTAGCCGCGGTCCGGCGTGACGGCGATGTCGAGGACGTCGTCGCGCAGGCCGAGCAGCTCCACCGCGTCCGCGCCGATGGGCGTGTCCGGCGGCAGGACGAGGATGCCGCCGTGGTCCTCGCCGATGCCCAGCTCGGCCACCGAGCAGATCATGCCCTCCGACAGCCGGCCGTAGGTCTTGCGGGAGCCGATCTCGAACCCGCCGGGCAGGACCCCGCCCGGCAAGATCACCACGACGCGGTCGCCGACGGCGAAGTTGGTGGCGCCGCAGACGATGCCCTGCGGCTCGCCGGTGCCGTTGGCCTCGCCGACGTCGACCCGGCAGTAGCGGATCGGCTTCTTGAAGCCGGTCAGCTCCTCGATCTCCAGGACCTCGCCGACCACCAGCGGGCCGGTGACGTCCAGGCCCGCCTGCTCGACGGTCTCGACCTCCAGGCCCGCGGCGATCAGCGCGGCGGCCAGCTCGCGGCCGGTGACCCCGGCGGGCAGCTCGGCGTACTCACGCACCCAGGACAGCGGGGCCCGCATCAGATCTCCATCCCGAACGGGAGGGTGAACCGGACGTCGCCCTCCACCATGTCGTGCATGTCCTCGACGCCGTGCCGGAACATCAGCGTCCGCTCGACGCCCAGCCCGAACGCCCAGCCGCTGTAGCGCTCCGGGTCGACGCCGCAGGCGACCAGCACCCGCGGGTTGACCATGCCGCAGCCGCCGAGCTCGATCCAGCCCTCCGAGCCGCAGGTGCGGCACGGATCGGCGCCCGGCTCCACCGACGCGCCCCGGCACACGAAGCACTGCATGTCGACCTCGGCCGACGGCTCGGTGAACGGGAAGTAGGACGGGCGGAACCGCGTCCGCAGCCCCTCCCCGAACATGCCCCCGACGAACGCGTCGATGGCGCCGCGCAGGTCGGCCATGGTCAGGCCCTCGTCGACGGCGAGGCCCTCCAGCTGGTGGAAGACGGGGCTGTGCGTGGCGTCCAGCTCGTCGGTGCGGAACGTCTTGCCCGGGATCACCACGTACACCGGCAGCGGGCGGCTCAGCAGCGACCTGACCTGCACCGGCGAGGTGTGGGTGCGCATCACCAGGCCCGTCTCCTCGGACCCGACGAAGAAGGTGTCCTGCATCGTGCGGGCCGGGTGGTCGGGCAGGAAGTTCAGGGCGTCGAAGTTGAACCACTCCGCCTCGACCTCGGGGCCCTCGGCGACCTCGAAGCCCAGGGAGACGAAGACGTCCGCCATCCGCTCCTGCATCGTGGTCAGCGGATGCCTGGCCCCGCGGGGGGCGCGGTCCCAGGGCAGGGTGACGTCGACGGTCTCCTCGACGAGGACGCGCTGGTCGCGCTCGTCCTCCAGCTCGGCCTGGCGCGCCTTGAGGGCCTGCGAGACCGCGCCGCGGGCGGCGCCGATGCGCTTGCCGGCCTCGGCGCGGCCCGCGGGCGGCAGGGCCCCGATCTCGCGGTTGGCGAGGGCCAGCGGGGAACGGTCGCCGGCGTGCGCCAGGCGGACCTGCTTGAGTGCGTCGAGGTCGGCGGCCGCGGCGATGGCGGCGAGCGCCTCGTCGCGGGCCCGCTCCAGTTCGTCGGGCCGCAGCGCGGACACCTCGACGGGATCGTAGGACTTGTTGGGTGCAGACATGGGTGTGAGCGACTCCGGTCGGCGTGGGACGCCCGCAGTCTAGTGCGCGGGCGGTAAGGATCCGGAAAGACGTGCGCGAATCGCGCGGCCCGCCGCGGGGCCCCGCGCCGACCCCGGCCCGGTCCGGGCTCAGGTGGCGTAGTCGGGGGCCCCTGCGGGCACGGTAAATCGGAACTCGGCGCCGCCACCGGGCGCGCGCCGCACGGTGATCACGCCGCCGTGCGCCTCGACGAGGCCCTTCACGATGTACAGGCCGAGGCCGGTGCCGCCGCGGCGGTTGCCGCCGGGACCGCGCCAGAACTGCCGGAAGACGCGCTGGACGGCCTCGGGCGGTATGCCCTCGCCCTCGTCCCGCACCGACACGGCGGCCCCCTCCTTGTGCGCGTCCGGCTCCACCACAATGGTGACGGTACCCGCTCCGTGCCGCACCGCGTTTTCCAGGAGGTTCCCGAGAATCTGGTCCATCTTGTCGGGATCAAGCCACATCTCGGGCAGCTCGCCGCGGGCCTCGAAGCGGAACCGGTCCTCGGCCTCGCCGGCCGCGACCCGTCCCGCGATGACCTTGCGGACCTCCTCGGGGAGGTCGACGACCTGCCGGTGCATCTCCAGCCGGCCCGCCTCGATGCGCGAGACGTCCAGCAGCTCGGTGATCAGCCGCGTGACCCGGTCGGCGTCGGCGTTGACGGTCTCCAGCATGACGCGCTTCTGGTCGTCGTTGAAGCGGTGCCACTTGGCCAGCAGCGTCGCGGTGAAGCCCTTCACGCTGGTCAGCGGGGACCGCAGCTCGTGCGCCACCGTGGAGACGAGGTCGGCGCGGTCGCGTTCGCGCCGGGCGCGGTGCGCGGCGTCGCGCAGGCACACGCTGAACCGTTCCACCCTGCCCTGCCCGTCGCGGCGGTAGGCGGCGGTGACCAGCAGCTCGGTGCCCCCGGGCAGGAACAGCACGCGCTCGGGGTGCCGGGTCCGGGTGCACAGGCCCTCGTAGGGGGCCAGGCACTTCCACCAGTCGCGTCCCTCCGCGTCGTGCAGCGGGAGGGCGTCGCGGAAGTCGGTGCCGAGGGCGGTCTCGGCGGGGATGCCCGTCATCCGGACGGCCGCGGCGTTGAAGACCACGACGCGGGCGTCACGGTCGGCCACCATCAGCCCGTCGGGAAGGTCGTCGGCGGGGTCCCCCGCGGGACGGCCGCCGGGCCCGCTCGCAGGGGCGCGCGCGGCCACGCGATGGGGTTCCTCTCCGCCCACAGCGGCCTCCAGAAACACCGGTCGGGACGCGGCCTGTCGAGAAGAGACTCTATCCGGACTCGGACCCCTTACGGGACCCGGAAAACGCCTTGCGGCAAGGCTTTTGTAGCCGCCGTGGCCTTCTGCGTCCGGGGTCGGAGCATCCACGCCAGGAGATACGTGCCGGGCCGCCGGGAGGGTTCAGCGGGCGGTGGTCGGGGAGCCTTCCGCCGACAGGGCGCCGCCGATGTCGGTGTGCAGGGCGAACAGGCGGTTCAGCCCGGTGATGCGGAGCAGGCGGAGCTGCGCGGGACGCACCCTGGCCAGGGCGATCTCCCCGCCGGACGGGGCGATCCGGTTGTGCGCCGACACCAGCGCGCCGAGCCCCGCGGCGTCGCAGAACGGCACGGCGGCGAAGTCGACCACGAGGCGGCGGAAGCCCGCGGCGTACAGGTCGACGAGGCGGGCGCGCAGCGCGTCCGCGGTGTGCAGGTCGATCTCGCCCGCCACGGCCGCCACGGCGGTGCCGCCGACCCGTGTCACCTCGATGGTCAGCCCGGGCGATTCGGCGGGCGCCCACGCGGCGAAGGCGGAGGGGACGGCGGCCCTGCCCGTCCGGCACCTGATCTCCGGCGCGCGCCGGCCCGGCCTCCTGGCCACCCTCGTCTCCTCGGTCATCACGTTCGCCCCCATTCGCGCGGCGTCCTCGCCGCCCCTGGTCAACCACCGTAGGCACCCGTTGGAACGTGCAAATCCCTCGCCGGACCGGTATCCCGCTCCTCCCTGGGAACGAGCCGCCCCGCGGAGGCGGACCCCCTGCCCACCCTCCGTGAGGGGACCATACTCGCAGGTCACAACCGGCGAAATGGCGGCGGAGGCGACCGCTTGCGGCCATCCGACCACGGAACGCATCGAAACCCGGCGGGACCGCGCGGGCGACGCCTGTCACATGCGGGAACGCCCACGCTGCGCCCGTGCCGACGCATACAGACATACGGCGGCGGCGGTCGCGAGGTTCAGGCTCTCCGCGCGGCCGTGGATCGGCACCCGGACGACTTCGTCGACGTGCCGGAGGATCTCCTCGGGGAGCCCCCACGCCTCGTTCCCGAACACCCAGGCGGTGGGACGCGCGAGCAGGCCGTCGTCGATCCCCTCGTCCAGGGTGCGGCCGCCGGCGCCGTCTGCGGCCAGGACGGTGAGCCCGGCCCCCTTGAGCTCGGGGATGAGGGAGTCGAAGCGCGGTCCGACGACGACCGGCAGGTGGAACAGGCTGCCCGCCGAGGCGCGCACGCACTTGCCGTTGTAGGGGTCGACGGACGCGTCGGTGAACACCACGGCCTCCGACCCGGCGGCGTCGGCGGTGCGCAGCACCGTCCCCGCGTTGCCGGGGTCGCGGACGTGCGCCAGCACGGTCACGAGCCGGGGCCGGGGCTCCAGCGCGGCGCCGAGCGGGACGTCCAGGAACCCGCAGACCGCCAGCAGCCCCTGCGGGGTGACGGTCTGCGCGAGCTCGGCCATGACCTCGCCGCTGACGCGCAGCACGGGCGCGCCCGCGCGCTCCGCGGCCTGCACGAGCTCGGGGTGGCGTGCCTCGGCCTCGGCCGTCGTGAACAGCTCGGCGAGGCCGCCCGGGATCAGCAGCGCCTCGCGCACCGCCTGCGGCCCCTCGGCGAGGAAACGGCCCTCACGGCGCCGGAACGCGCGCTTGGCGAGCCGGCGAGCGGCCTTCACCCTCGGTGATCGGAGAGAGGTCAGCTCGCGGCCCGCCATATCGCTGTGATCGCCTGTGCGCCGGTCCCCCGGCTCAGGCCGCCTCCGAGCCCTCGGCGGGGAGCGCGTCCTTGGCGACCTTCACCAGGGCGGCGAACGCGGCGGCGTCGTTCACGGCCAGCTCGGCCAGCATGCGGCGGTCGACCTCGACCTCGGCCGCCTTGAGGCCCTGGATGAACCGGTTGTAGGTGATGCCGTTGGCGCGGGCGGCGGCGTTGATCCGCTGGATCCACAGCCGGCGGAACTGGCCCTTGCGGTCCTTGCGGTCCCGGAAGGCGTAGGTCATGGAGTGGAGCTGCTGCTCCTTGGCCTTGCGGTACAGGCGCGACCGCTGGCCGCGGTAGCCGCTCGACCGCTCCAGGACGACCCGGCGCTTCTTGGCGGCGTTGACCGCCCGCTTCACGCGTGCCACGTGATGCACTCCTTCGTGGGGGCCGGGGCCTCCGGGCCTCGGCCGGTCGCTGATGTTGCCGGTCGGGTGCTACTTGCGCAGCAGCTTCTTGATGTTCTTGGCGTCGGCGTCGGCCACCACGGCGGGGCCGGACAGGCGTCGGGTCCGCTTGGTCGGCTTGTGCTCGAGCAGGTGGTTCTTGTTGGCGCGGCGGCGCATCACCTTGCCGGAGCCGGTCAGCTTGAACCGCTTCTTGGCACCGCTGTGGGTCTTGGTCTTCGGCATGGTCGCCGTCGTCTCCCTCACTCCGGGCCCCCGCGCGGCGGCACAGGGGCGCGCCTGAATCGGCGCATCGCACGGGACCCCCGTGTGACGCGCCGGGCCAGGCTTCAATGTACGTGCGTCCCACCCCCGTGGAGCCACGGGGGCGTCGTGCGGGCCCGCCCGTGAGGGCGTGCCCCGGTGGCCGGTTCGCCCTGGAAGTCCCGGGCTCTCCGGCGGCGGCTCTGCCGGTGGCGCCGCGGCGGGCGCCGGGCGGCCGTCAGGCGGTGCCGGGGGCGGCGTCCTGACCGCGGCTCGCGGCGCGCTCTGCCTTGGCCTCCGCCTTCTTCTTGTGCGGACCGATCACCATGATCATGTTCCGGCCGTCCTGCTTGGGCCGCGACTCGACGAAACCGAGTTCCTCGACGTCGTCGGCCAGCCGCTGCAGCAGCCGGAAACCGAGCTCGGGACGGGACTGCTCACGACCACGGAACATGATCGTGACCTTCACCTTGTCCCCGGCCTTCAGGAACCGCACCACGTGACCCTTCTTGGTCTCGTAGTCGTGCGGGTCGATCTTCGGGCGGAGCTTGATCTCCTTGATGACCGTGTGCGCCTGGTTCTTCCGCGCCTCACGCGCCTTCATCGCGGACTCGTACTTGAACTTGCCGTAGTCCATAAGCTTGGCGACGGGCGGGCGCGCGGTCGGCGCCACCTCGACGAGGTCGAGGTCCGACTCGCGCGCGAGTTCAAGGGCCTTGGCGATGGGCACGATGCCCACCTGTTCGCCGTTCGGGCCGACGAGCCGGACCTCGGGCACGCGAATGCGGTCGTTGATACGCGGTTCGGCGCTGATGGGACCTCCTTGGGGCCGTTCTCAAGTTCGTAGACCGGTCGTACCCCGAGGCTCTCACGCGAAAAGCCCCGCACGACTCACGCACGGGGCCACCTTCGGTCTCCCCACGCGGCATGGCCGCCCGGGGACGACGGCGGGACGAGCGCGACGCGCCCGTTCGCCGGACCGAGGACCCACCGGCCTCGCGGCCGGTCAGGTGGGAGGTGGCCTCCGCTTGAGCGCCCGGCACGTGCCATCACCTCGATGGCGCGCACAGGGCCGGTCGGCTACCCAGACTAGCACCTGCGCGGCCCCCATGCGCCCTCGCGGTCCGCCCGCGATGAGGCGGATCCGGCCGCCGGGGCCCGGTGCGGGGTACGCCGTCTACGTTGATGTCCACGTCAACCGGGCGGATCGTCCTCGCATTCCCGGTATGGCGGGTGAGGTTGTTCTGCCCTGCCTGGGCTCTCGGCGTCGGGGGCGAGGCTTGTTACGGTAGGGCGAGGATGGCCCCGTGGGGCCGGCACAGGGAGGTATTCCCGCGATGCCCACGGTCGAGCCCGGCGCCCCCGGTCCCCTCACCGCCTTGTCCCCCGTCCGGCTGGAGTTCGCCCAGAAGGCGTTCATCGAGGCCGGGGGGAACCTGCTGCTGGTCCGCAAGTCCGCCGACGACCCGTTCCACCCCGGCCGCTGGGAGGTCCCCGGCGGGCGGCTGGAGGTGGAGGCCGACCTGGACCTGGACGACCACATCCGCCGGGAGGTCTGGGAGGAGGTCGGCCTCAAGGTCGACCCGGGGCCGCCGTTCCACCTGTGGCAGTGGTTCATGCCCGAGCGGGACCCGCGGATGCGCGGCGGGCAGGTGCGGGTGGTGGCGACGGCGCGCAGTTGCCGGCCGGTGACGCTGGACGCCAGCCTCGACAACCAGGAGGCGGGCGACCACCTGGCCGAGTACGCCTGGGTGCCGCTGGAGGAGGTCGAGTCGCGGGAACTGATCCCGAGCCTGCGTCCGGTGGTGCGGGCGTTCCTGGCCCGGTCCGGCTGAGCCGGGCGCCATGGACACCGTGCCCTCCGCCCTCTCGCCGGCGCAGTGGCCTGGCCTGGACGGCGCCCCGCGGCGGCGCTTCTCGCTGTTCGTCATGGGGGACGTCCGGATCGAGGTGCGCGCGACGCTGCCGGACGTCCGGTTCAGCGACGTGACCGCCGACCGGCTCGCCTACGCCCCGGCGCGCGCGATGGTCGCGGGGACGGCGGTCAACCTGGCCCGCTGCGCGACGGGCTACTTCCGCCGGGTGAGCGTGCTCGCCAAGATCGGGGACGACGACTTCACGCCGGTGATCCGGCGGGAGCTGCGGCGCATCGGCGTCCGCGACCGGCTCCGCGTCGAGCCGGGCGCCTCCAACGGGGTGACGGTGATGCTGCGCGAGCGCCCCGGCGGCGAGGGCCCCGGCGTGCGGCTGCTCGTCGCGGAGGAGGACGCGCCGGGACGGCGGCTGACCGAGTCGGAGGTGCACGCGGCCGCCGCCGGGATCCGCCGCGCGGACGTGCTGTTCGCCGACGGGTACGCGCTGCTGTCCCCGGTCTCGCGGGCGGCGCTGCACGCGGCGGCGCGGGTCGCCCGGGACGCGGGGACGACGGTCGCGTTCGACCTCGTCCCGCACGACATCGACGCGCGGCTCCCGGCGATCGACGTGCTGCCCCTGCTGTCGCTCGCGGAGATCGTCGTCTCCGAGGCGCCGACGCTGGCGCGGCTGCTCGGCCACGCTCCCCCGGCCGGGTCGGGCGAGGTGCGGGACCTGCTGCCCGCGCTGGACCGGGCCGTCCCCGGCCGGCCGCTGTGGCTGCTGCGGTTCGGGGCGACGTCCCTGGAGTACGTGCTGGCCTACCAGCGGGAGCGCCTGCTGGCCGAGTATCCGTCCGGGTACCGGGAGGACGTGGAGCGCACCGGGTTCGGGGACCGGCTGGTCTCGGGCGAGCTCTACTGGTGGCTGTCCCGCCGTTGACCGTCCCGGCGCCCGCCGGCCGCTCCCCCTCCGGCGCGGGCCGCGTGGCGCTCGCCGGCGATGGCGCCGCGCATCGCCTGGACGGTGCGCAGGAAGCGGCGCTTGCTCTCCGGCAGGCCGAAGGTCTCCTGCCAGCGCCAGGGTTCACCTGGCCCGGCGGCGGTCACGGCCCAGCGGAGGAACTGGCTCCGGACGCCGTCGCCGGGGTGCACGGTGACGCGGCCCTCCTCCTCGACCAGGAGGTAGGAACGGCCCGTCCGTAAGTAGGCGCGCAGGGTCGCGTGCCCGGCGGGAGTTCCGGGCCGACCGCCCTTTTCCAGGACGGCGCGGACACCGGGCGTGCCCGGCAGGAAGTGCCAGTGCGTGTGGTCGATGCATGCGCCACCGCCCTGCGAGTCCGCCGGACCGTGCTCGAACAGCAGAAGCTCGCCGCTCCCGTACGCCGTCTCGTAGAGCCGGGAGACGCGGTCGCGCCACCGGCGGGCCTGTTCCCACATCTCGTGGCCGAACGCGCCGGCGCACTGGTGGTGGTGCCAGGTCACCAGGAGCAGGTGGCCTGACACGAGCGGGGCCACGTCCGGCATGAGGAAGAAGCCGGTGTCGCTCGCGAGCACCGACGCCTCCCCGGGCAGGTCCGCCATGTCGTTGATCCGGAACCGCAGGGGCGGGCAAAGGACGCACTCGGGACCAGGCCCGTTCCATGTCGATGGCTCGGCCAACCGTCCTCCAGGGAAGGGACGTGCGCGTTCTCTCGACTCCCAGCGTGCCCGCCGCGCGGCCGTCGTGATCTGTACAGCGGCCGATACAGACACGGAACCCACGGGGTACAAAGCCTGGCCGAACGGGAATAAAGGGGAGGGAAGGAAACCCCGTGTACCAGACTCCCCCGCTCCCCCCGCAGCCGACCCGCGCCGCCCCTCCCCCGGCCCCGCCCGCCACCGCCGATCCGGTGATCGACATGGCCGTCCTGGCGTCCCGGCTGGAGGAGTCCCTCGACGTGCTGCGCGACACCTACGCCCCCGCCCTCGGCGCGGGCGGCGGCTGGTACCACGAGCTGGCGCGGCCGGAGCCGGGGACGACGGCGACGGCGCTCGGGCTGCTGGCGTTCGTGGAGACCGGCCGCCCCTTCGAGTACTTCCACGAGGGGCTGGCGCTCCTCGCGGCCCGGCAGTGCTCGTCCGGGGACGTGCTCCGCGACGGCGGCTGGGCCACCAAGACCAGCCTCGGCATGCCGGTGGTGGAGGCGACCGGCTGGATCGCCCGCTTCCTGGCCCGCGCCCGCTGCGACCTGCGCGAGGACGCCCCCGACCTGCGGCGCGCCTACCGGTGGCTGCTGCAGAACCAGAATCCCGACGGCGGCTGGGGGTCGCTGCGCGGCTGCCCGTCGCGGGTGTGGCTGACGTGCGTGGCCCTGCGGGCGCTGAGCCAGCTCAACCCGCACGACGCGGCGGTCGACCGGGGCGTGGAGTGGCTGACCGCCGACCGGACGGCGCACCGCCCGGCGTGGGGCCCGACCCCGGCGGCCGGGCCCACCGTCACCCACACGGCGTTCGCGCTGGTGACGCTGGCCGAGGCACGCCCCGACCTGAAGACCGAGCGGATCCTGGACGCCTACGACTGGCTGCTGGGGCACCTGGACCCCGCCGACGGCCACACCTGGATCGAGACCTACGACGTCTCCCCGCACGGCGCCGGCTCCAAGCCCGTGTGGCGGCTCGCGCTGTGGCACTACGGGCTGCCGATCGCGCTCATCGCGCTGCTGCGCGACCCGCGCGGCCCCCACGGGCCGACCGTCGCGCGGGTGTTCCGGGCGCTGGTGCGCGGTGAGATCACCGACCCGCGCTGGACGGGTTACCCCGGCAGCGGGCGCACCTCGCTGTGGACGCTGTGGTGGCGGCTGGAGAGCCTGGTCGCGCTCACCCGGGTCCCCCTCGCCGGGGCCGCCGACATCCTGCACTGGCTCCCGGACGCGACGGTCGTGCAACGCGCGCACGCGCGGGAGCGGCCGCTGGGCGCGCTGCTGCCGCACCGGCGGCTGACTCCGGTGGGGCTCGTCCGGCGGCACTGGTCGGCGCTGTTACTGACGCTGATCTGCTTGGTGAGCGCCCTCGGCGCCGCCATCGGGACGTGGGGGTGGCGGGACTTCTGGCTGAGCGTGATCCTGCCGATCGTCCTGGCCACGGTCGACCTGTCGGTGAAGCGGCGCCGCGCGCCGCGCGGAGTGCCCTGAGGCCGGTTCAGGCGCGGCGGGCCAGCTCCGCCTCCCCGGCGGCGCGCATGGCCTCCACCGGGACGTCGTCGCGGCCGGTCATCAGCGACACCTGCCGGACGGCCTGGTGCAGCAGCATGCCGAAGCCGCCCGCGGCCGTGCCCCCGGCGTCCGCCACGGCGGCGGCGAGGGCGGTGGGCCAGGGGGCGTAGACGACGTCGAACAGCGCGGCGCCGGACGCCGCGACCGGCTCGGCGAAGGCGTCCGCGGCACGTCCCGGCAGGGTGGATACCACGAGCTCCGCGGTGAGGTGCTCGGGCAGCCGGTCCAGCGTGACGACCCGGACCGCGAGCCCGAACCTCTCCCCCACCTCGGCGGCCTCGGCGGCGCGGGCGGGCGTGCGGACGGCGAGCACCGCCTCGTCCAGGCCGAGCCCGGCGAGCGCCGCGAGCGCCGAGCCCGCGGTGGCGCCGCCGCCGAGCACCAGCGCGGACGCGGGCGCCCCGAGACCGGCCTCGCCGAGCGCCGTGACGATCCCGTGCACGTCGGTGTTGTCGGCGTGCCGCCGGCCGTCGCGCAGGACGATCGTGTTGGCCCCGCCGACCTTCGCGGCCAGGTCCGACACCGAGTCCGCCAGCTTCAGCGCCACCCGCTTGAGCGGCATGGTCAGCGACAGCCCGGCCCATTCCGGGCCGAGCCCGTCCAGGAACGCGGCGAGCCCGTCCTCTGCGCACTCGATCGCGTCGTAGGACCAGGCGTCCAGTCCCATCGCCGCGTACGCGGCCCGGTGCAGCACCGGCGACAGCGAATGCCCGACGGGCGAGCCCAGCACCGCGGCACGGCGGCCCGCGCCGTCCACTGTGTCTCTCCTCACGTCAGTTGCCCGGGTTCTGCTTCTGCCACTCGCGGAACTGGCGCTCCAGCTCCTTGCGCTCGGCCTCCGTCGTGGCGAACTTGGTGATCTTGTTGGTCGGGTCGGTGGCGACGAAGAACAGCCACGTGCCCTTCTTCGGCGACACCGCCGCCTCGATCGCCTCCGGCCCCGGGTTGGAGATCGGCCCCGGCGGGAGCCCCTTGTGCTTGTAGGTGTTGTACGGCGAGTCGACCTGGAGGTCCCGCTCGCGCACGTCCAGGGTGCGCTTGTTCAGCGCGTACAGCACCGTGGTGTCGAACTGCAGCGGCATCCCTGCGGCGATCCGGTTGTAGATCACCCGGGAGATCTTCGGGAAGTCGTCGGGCAGGCCGCCCTCCGCCTGGACGAGGCTCGCCAGCGTCAGCACCGTCGCAGGGCTCAGGCGCGCCGTCCGGGCCTTCTCCTCCAGGCCGACGCTGTCCGCCTCCTTGAGGAAGCGGTCCACCATCTGCTTGAGGACCTGCTTCGCCGACCCGTTCGGGTCGAGGTCGTAGCGCCCCGGGTACAGGAACCCTTCGACCTTGCCCTTGGCGTACGGCGGCAGGCCGAGGCCCTGGCCGTCCTTGGCGGCCGCCTGGAAGTCGCCGACGGGGATGCCGGTCTTCTTCGCCAGCAGCTGGTAGATCTCGACGGCGCGGCGGCCCTCCGGGACCGTGATCTGGTTGCCGGAGCGCGACTTCGGGTCCAGCAGCAGCGCCATCGCCGCCGACGACGACATCTTCAGCCGCATCTGGTAGAAGCCGGGCTGGATGCCCGAGGCCCGGGTCTCCTTCCCGTACGCCTTCACGAACGCCCGCGTGCTCTTGACGACGCGGTGCTCCTCCAGCGTGGCGCCGATCTGCGAGCCGCTGTCGCCGTCCTTGATCTGGACGGTGACGTTCCCGCTGCCGGCGCCCTTGTAGTCGGGCGGGTGGATCTTGTTGTCCAGCCACGCGGCGCCGAGCACCCCGCCCGTCCCGAACACCGCGACGATGAAGGCCATCGCGAACAGCGCCGCCGCGCGGCCGCTGCTCTTGCGGCGCCGCTGCCGCTTGCGCCCGCGCCGCTGGGCCCGTCGGCCGGAGCGCTCCTCCGGCGGCGGGCCGTCCCCGTAGGGATCGGAAAAAAGGTCCAAATCGTTCATGAGCTTCCCCGGACGATCTCGCCTGGGGGGCGCCCAGTCAACCGTTCCCCGTCAAGTGCCGCTTGAAGCAGGACGGCCGCCGCGGCTTGGTCCACGACCCTGCGGCGGGCCTGACCACGCACTCCGCCGGCGCGCAGCCCCGCCTCGGCCGTGACCGTGGTGAGCCGCTCGTCGTAAAGGCGGACCGTCCCTTCGGGCAGGCGGTCCGCCAGCCGCCGGGCGAACCGGCGCGCGGCCTCGGCCGCGGGGCCCTCCCGTCCCGACAGGGACGTCGGCAGCCCCACGACCACCTCCACGGCCTCGTGCTCGCCGACAAGCCCGACGAGCCGGTCGATGTCGCCTTTGCCGCTTTTCACGGTCTCCAACGGCGATGCGAGGATCCCGCCCGGGTCGCACCGGGCGACGCCCACCCGGACGCTCCCCACGTCGACCCCCAACCGGACGCCCGGCCTCATGGCCTCGCCCCCGTCCGGCGGCCCGGCCCCACCGGGCGGCTCCCGCCGCCCGGCCCCGGTCTGCCACTCCCCCCGTGTGCGGGGCTCACGCGGCCCCTACGGCTCGTTCGACGGCCGCGAGGGCCTCGCCCACGGCCGAAGGGTTCGCGCCGCCTCCCTGCGCGAGGTCGTCCTTGCCGCCGCCTCCGCCGCCGAGGGCCTTGGCCGCCAGGCCGACCAGGGCGCCGGCCCTCAGGCCGCGCTCACGGGCGCCCTCGGTGACGGCGACCACCACGACCGGGCGGTCCTTGGGGACGCCGGTGACCATCACGACGGCGGGCCGGGACGCCAGCCGCCCGCGGACGTCGACGGCGAGCTTGCGCAGCTCGTCGGCGCCGGCGCCGTCGGGCGCGCGGTGGCCGACGAAGGCGGTGCCGTTCACGTCGCGGGCACCGTCGGCGAGCGACCCGGCGACCGCCAGGATCTGCGCCGCGCGGAGCCTGTCCAGCTCCTTCTCCGCGTCGCGGAGCCGGGAGACGACGCCGGAGACGCGCTCGGGCAGCTCCTCCTTGCGGGCCTTCATCTGCTCGGCGAGCTGGGCGACCAGCACGCTCTCGCGGGCCAGGAACCGGAACGCGTCGATGCCGACGAGGGCCTCGACGCGGCGGACGCCGGCGCCGATGGACGACTCGCCGAGCACCTTGATCAGGCCGAGCTGGCCGGAGCTCGCGACGTGGGTGCCGCCGCACAGCTCGCGGGAGTAGTCGCCGACCTCCACGACGCGGACCTCGTCGCCGTACTTCTCGCCGAACAGCGCCAGCGCGCCCATGGCGCGGGCCTCGTCGATCGAGGTGTGGAAGGCGCGGACGTCCAGATCGTTGATCAGGACCTCGTTCACCTCGTCCTCGACGTCGCGCAGCACGGTGACCGGGACGGCGCCGGAGGCGGTGAAGTCGAACCGGAACCGGCCGGGCGAGTTCTCCGACCCGGCCTGCGCGGCGGACTCCCCGAGCGCGCGCCGGAACCCCGCGTGGACCATGTGGGTGGCGGTGTGCGAGCGGGAGATGGCCCGCCGCCGCTCCACGTCGACCTCGGCGTGCGCGGCGTCACCGACCTGCGCCTCGCCGCTGCGGACGCGCCCGCGGTGGACGATGAGGCCCGGGAGCGGCGCCTGCACGTCGGTCACCTCGACGACGGCGCCGTTGCCGAGCCTGATCAGCCCCTGGTCGGCGAGCTGGCCGCCGCCCTCGGCGTAGAACGGGGTGCGGTCGAGGACGACCTCGACCTCGGTGCCCTCGCCCGCCGCCCGCGCGTTGGCGCCGTTGACGAGCAGCCCCGCGACGCGGGAGTCGCCGAGCAGGCTGCTGTAGCCGATGAAGTCGACCTTGCCGCCCGCGCCGGTGAGCAGCTCGTCCAGGACGGATACGTCGAGGTTGCCGGTCTTCTTGTCGCGGGCGTCCTTCTTCGCGCGGTCCCGCTGCTCCTTCATGAGCCTGCGGAAGCCCTCCTCGTCCACCTGGAGTCCCTGCTCAGAAGCCATCTCCAGGGTGAGGTCGATCGGGAAGCCGTAGGTGTCGTGCAGCTTGAACGCCTGGTCGCCCGCCAGCGCGCGGCGGCCGCCTCGCCTGGCCTCCTCCGCCGCGGTGTCGAAGATCGCCGTGCCGGTGCGCAGCGTCTGGAGGAACGAGTCCTCCTCGGCGTCGATGACGGTGTGGATGTTGGCGGCGGTGCGGACGAGGTCGGGGTACTGCTCGCCCATCGCCTGGATCGCGACGGCGGTCAGCTCGTGCATCAGCCCGGCGTCCTGCCCGCCGAGCAGCCGCAGGTTGCGGATGGAGCGGCGCAGGATGCGGCGCAGGACGTAGCCGCGGCCCTCGTTGCCGGGGCGGATGCCGTCGGCGACCATCATCGTGCCGCTGCGGACGTGGTCGGCGACGACGCGCAGCGACACGTCCGTGCGGTGGTCGCGGCCGTAGGCGGCGCCGGTCAGGCCCGCGGCGCGGTCGAGGACCCGCCACAGGGTGTCGGTCTCGTAGATGTTGTCGACGCCCTGCAGGATCGCCGCCATCCGCTCCAGGCCCATGCCGGTGTCGATGTTCTTGGCGGGCAGGTCGCCGAGGATCGGGAAGTCGGTCTTGCTCTCGCCGGGGCCGCGCTCGAACTGCATGAACACGAGGTTCCACACTTCGAGGTAACGGTCCTCGTCGGCGACGGGGCCGCCCTCGCGCCCGTACTCGGGGCCGCGGTCGTAGTAGATCTCCGAGCAGGGCCCGCACGGGCCGGGGACGCCCATCGACCAGAAGTTGTCCTCCATGCCGCGGCGCTGGATGCGCTCCAGCGGCACGCCGACCTTCCGGTGCCAGATGTCCTGGGCCTCGTCGTCGTCGGTGAAGACGGTGACCCAGAGCCGCTCCTCGGGGAATTCGAAGCCGCCCTCGGCGCGGGGCTTGGTGAGCAGGTCCCACGCGAACGGGATCGCCTGCTCCTTGAAGTAGTCCCCGATGGAGAAGTTGCCGAGCATCTGGAAGAACGTGGCGTGCCGGGTGGTCTTCCCGACCTCCTCGATGTCGGGCGTCCGCACGCACTTCTGGGCGCTGGCCATCCGCGGCGACGGCGGTGTCCGCTGGCCGAGGAAGTACGGCTTGAACGGGACCATGCCGGCGTTGACCAGCAGCAGGGTGGGGTCCTCGGCGATCAGGCTGGCCGAGGGCACCACCGTGTGCCCGCGCTCTTCGAAGAACTTGAGGAAGCGGCGCGCGACCTCTGCCGACTCCATGATCAGTGGCCATCCTTGTCGTCGTCGATGATCGTGTAACGGGCCCGCAGGACGCGCCGGGGGCGGTGGGCGCCGGGCTCGGGCGGCGCCTGGTCCATGCGGACGGCCTCGCGCAGCTCCTTCTCGCGGGCGTGCATCTCGGTGCGCACGTCCGCGGCGAACAGCCGCAGCCGCCCGCCCGCGCCCTGCCCGGTCGACACCGCGCGGGCGGCGACGCCGCCGGGCGACCACGCGCGCGCGAACCGTTCCACCCGGCGCTTGACGCGGTGGGAGGCGTAGATGCCGGCGCCCGCGCCGACCGAGAGCCAGAACAGCCTTCTCATCTGCGCCCCTTCCCGCCGCGGCGGGCCGGGAGCTGCGGCCGCTCGGGCGCGTCGGGACGGCTCTTGCCCGAGGACAGCGCCTTGCGGACGCCATAGGAGAACGCGGCGGCCTTCACCACCGGGCCGCCCACGACCGAGGTCATCACGGTCGTGACGGCGGAGACGTTCTGGGTGACGCCCGCGACCTGCTTGGTGATGACGTCCGTGCGTCCCAGCTGCTCGTTGGCGCGGTTGACCGTGCGGGTCATGTCGTCCAGCAGCGGGGCCGCCTGGTCGCCGAAGTCGCGGACGACCTTGCTGGCCTCGCCGAGCAGGCGGGCGAGCCGCAGCAGCGTCAGCGCGACGAAGGTGACGAGCACCGCCCAGAACACGGCCACGATGAGACCTGCTAGCTGTCCACCAGTAAGCATCAGGGCTTTCCGTTTCGGTGTGGGTTCGGCTCGGGCCGGGCTCGGTGGGGACGACCCTACCGTGGCCGCCGGTCACGGCCGTGCGGGCGATCCAGGCTAGCGGGCGGAGGTCGCCGATGTCGGGATCACCGCGTGATCTTGCCGTGGGCGGGCGGGCGGCGGGTCAGGGCGCCTCGCCCGTCCGGGACCCGCGCAGGACCGAGCGGATGCGGGCGAGGACCTCGGTGAAGCGGGATTCGGCGCCGTGCCTGGTCGGCCGGTAGTACTCGCGACCGTGCACGGCGTCGGGCGCGTACTGCTGCCGGACGACGCCGCCGGGGTGGTCGTGGGCGTACTGGTAGCCCCGGCCGTGCCCGATCTTCGCCGCGCCCTTGTAGTGCGCGTCGCGCAGGTGCCCGGGGACGGGGCCGGCCAGGCCCTTGCGGACGTCGCCGAGCGCCCCGTCCACGGCCGTGATCACGGCGTTGGACTTGGGCGCCAGGGACAGGTGGATGACCGCCTGGGCGAGGTTGATGCGCGCCTCGGGCAGGCCGACGAACTCCACCGCCTGCGCCGCCGCCACGGCGGTCTGCAGGGCCGTCGGGTCGGCCATGCCGACGTCCTCGCTGGCGTGCACGATCAGCCGCCGCGCGATGAACCGCGGGTCCTCGCCGGCCTCGATCATCCGGGCGAGGTAGTGCAGCGCCGCGTCCACGTCGCTGCCGCGGATGCTCTTGATGAACGCGCTGATGACGTCGTAGTGCTGGTCGCCCTCCCGGTCGTAGCGGACGGCGGCCCGGTCGACGGCCTTCTCCAGCACGTCCACGTCGATCACCTCGCCGTCGCCGACGACGAGGGAGGCGGCCTCCAGGTAGGTCAGGGCGCGCCGGGCGTCGCCGCCCGCGAGGCGGATCAGGTGGTCCTCGGCGGCCGGGTCGAGGCCCACGGAACCGTCCAGCCCGCGTTCGTCGGCGAGCGCGCGGCGGATCACCTCGCGCAGGTCGTCCTCGCCGAGGGGCTCCAGGGTGAGCAGCAGCGACCGCGACAGCAGCGGGCTGATCACCGAGAAGAAGGGGTTCTCGGTGGTGGCGCCGATGAACGACACCCAGCGGTTCTCCACGGCGGGGAGCAGCGCGTCCTGCTGGGCCTTGTTGAAGCGGTGGACCTCGTCGACGAACAGCACCGTCTGCCGTCCGGTCATGCCGAGCTCGCGGCGCGCCAGGTCGATCTCGGCGCGGACGCGCTTGACCCCGTCGCTGACGGCGGAGACCTCCACGAACCGGCGGGACGTGACGTGGCTCACGACCGTGGCGAGCGTGGTCTTGCCGGTGCCGGGCGGGCCCCACAGGACCAGCGACATCGGGACGTCACGGTCGACGAGCTGGCGGATGGGGGTGCCGGGGCCGAGCAGATGGCCCTGCCCGACGACCTCGTCCAGGCCCCGGGGACGCATCCGCACCGCGAGCGGCCTGCCCGCGCCGCCGCCCGGATCCGGATCGGGGTCGCGGGGGGCGGCCGGCGCGGAGCCCGCCTCCGGATCGTCGAACAGGCCCTCCGGCTGGCCCGATTCCGCCCTGCTGGTCACGCTCCGACACTATCTCGCCGCGCCGACGTTCCCGCCCCGCCGGGCGTCCGGTCGTCCAGGGCCGGGATCCCGGCGGTCAGCCACAGCGCCGCCACCACGATGGCCGACCCGGCGACGCCGTCCAGCCAGTAGTGGTTGGCGGTCAGGACCACGACCAGGAACGTGATCACCGGGTGGGCGGCGATGAGGTACCGCCAGCGGCCCCGGCCGTGGCGGATCACCCCCCAGGCGATCAGCAGGGCCCAGCCGACGTGCAGCGACGGCATCGCGGCGAACTGGTTCGTCATGCCCTCGCCCGGCTCCGAGGAGTACGCGCTCGGGCCGTAGGCGGTCATCAGGTCCACGAACCCGTGGCCGTCCAGCATCCGCGGCGGCGCGAGCGGGAACGCGAAGTGGACGAGCAGGGCCACCGCCGCCGAGCCCAGGATCACCGCGCGGACCCGCGGCCACGCCCGCCGCCGCCAGAAGTACACCCAGACCATGAACACGGTGATCGCCGGGAAGTGCACCCGGACGTAGTACTCGTTGGCGGGCCGCACCCAGCCGTCCCAGCGCAGGGCGCCCTTCTGCAGGGACGCCTCGTCCGGCAGCCGCAGGGCACGTTCCAGGTCCCACAGCCACCGCGCGTTCGAGAACGCCCTGCCGGGGTCCCCGTCGGCGAGGTGGCGGCCGTAGCCGTAGGCGCCGAGCACGGCCGCCATCAGCACGAACTGCAGGGCGGCCGCGAACGCCAGGCCCGTCACGCGCCTGTCGTGCCGCAGTGTCGCTCCCTCACCCGCCCATCGCCGCATCCGTTCATCATCTAGCTACCCGGCGCCGCCCACCTGATACGTCAGGAGGGTTCGGGCTCCGCCGCAGGTCCCAGTCCTCCGGGAACCCTGGAGGAGGCTGCGGCGTTGAAACCGCCCGGAAGGCGGAAACAGAGTGTAGGAATGTGAAGATGTCCGGTACGACCTCGCGACGGCGACACGGGCTGGCGGGCCTGCTCGTCGGCCTGTTCGTCGTGGCCGGGCTCGTCTTCAGCTACGGGCTGGGCCACGCACCTCCGCCGCGCGTGTGCACCGAGCACGCGGTGACCGTCCCCGTGGGCGCCGCCCTGGCCGACCACGGGCCGCACGGCACCGTCCCCAAGCCCGCGGACGCGGTGATGGACGCCCCGCCGCCCCTCCCCCCGCAGGGCCCCTCGGACGCCTGCCTGTGCCTGGCCGTGCTGTTCACCCTCATGGTGTTCGCCCTGCTCGCCGCCGGTCTCGGACGTCCCCTCCTGCGGGTCCCCGCCCGCGCCTCGTGGACGGCCGCCCTCCCCCGCGGCGCCCTCCCCGTGCTCGCGTCCCCTCCCACCCTCCAAGTGCTCCGGCTGTGACGGACAGGCCGTAAGGCCACCGGCACCGCGCGCCCCCGTGGCGCGCCGCTGCCGTCGTTTCCGAACATCCAGCCGAAACAGAGGGGACACCCATGTCCAAGAGCGCCCGGAACAGGAACACCCGGAAGAACGTCCTGACCAAGCGGGAGGTGCCGTGGGGCGGCATCGCCTTCTTCACCGTGATCGGCCTGGTCGCGGTCGTCGCCATCGCCTACGCCTTCATGCAGAGCAGGTCGTCGGCCTCCGCGGGCTCGGCGTCCATCGCCGGCCTCGTGCAGAAGGACGACCTGGGCCGCGAGCACACCGGCAACCCCGTCCGCTACAACGCGACACCGCCGATGGGCGGCGATCACGACCCGATGTGGCAGAACTGCGACGCCCGCGTCTACGACCAGCCCCTGCGCAACGAGAACGCCGTCCACTCGCTGGAGCACGGCGCCGTGTGGATCACCTATAGGCCGGGGCTGGCCGCCGCGCAGCTCGACCGCCTGAAGGCCAAGGTCGCGGCGACCGACTACACCTTCCTCAGCCCCTACCCGTCCCTGGACGCCCCGATCGCGCTGACCGCGTGGGGCCGCCAGGTCAAGATCCAGGACGCGGGCGACCAGCGGGTGGACGCGTTCCTGCGCGCGTTCGTCAAGGGCCCGCAGACCCCGGAGCCGGGCGCCGCCTGCAGCGGCGCCAAGGCCACGGCGTGAGCGCGGACGCCCCGGCGGTGCGGGGGCGGCGGGTCACCGCCGTCCTCGCGGTCCTCGTCCTGGCGGTCGCCGCCGCGCTCGTCGCGCTGGCGGCGGCCCGCTCGGGCCGCCCCGGCACCGACGGCCCGGAGGCCGGGTTCGCCCGCGACATGAGCGCCCACCACGCCCAGGCGGTGCAGATGTCGTTCGTCGTCCGGGACCGCACCCGGGACCCCCGCGTCCGGCTCCTGGCCTACGACATCATCAACACCCAGTCGGCCCAGATCGGGATGATGACCGCCTGGCTGGACGAATGGGACCTGCCGAAGACCGACCCGTCCGGCCCCATGCGCTGGATGGGCCACGCGGGCCACGCGCCCGCCACGGCCGCCCCCGCCCGCATGCCGGGCATGGCGACCCGGGAGCAGCTCGCGGAGCTGGAGAAGGCCGGTGGACGCGACGCGGAGGTCCGCTACCTGCGGCTGATGATCGCCCACCACCGCGGCGGCGTGGGCATGGCGGAGGCCGTCCTGACCCGGACGGACCACGACCGGGTCCGGCGGCTGGCCCGCACGATGGTGGACGGCCAGAAGGCGGAGATCACCCTGATGAACGGCATGCTGCGCGAGAGGGGGAGCACCGCGGCCTGAGCACTCCGGCGATAACGCTTGACAGCGCCGCCCGATCGCGGGTCACTGACCACCATGGCTCAGAACCTCGACGGCTACCACCGGGCACTGGACCTCTTCGAGGGCCTGCTGGCCGGTGCCCCCCGGGACTCCTGGGACGCCCCGACGCCCTGCGGCCGCTGGACGGCCCGCGACCTCGCCGGGCACGTGACGGGCGGCCAGCACCTCATCCGCGCCCTGGCGTCCGGGGAACCCGCGCCGGACACCACCGAGGCCCCCGCGCGCTTCGTCCCCGGCGACGTCCTCATGGCATGGCGGACGGCCCGCAAGCAGTCCGCCGCGTCCCTGACCCCCGACGCCCTGAGACGCCTCGTCCCCGTGAGCGGGCTGGGCGAGCTCCCGCTGGTCGACTTCCTCGGCGGCTACGTCCTGGAACCCCTCGTGCACGCCTGGGACCTGGCCGTGGCGACCGGCCAGCCCACCCGCCTGGACCGCGACCTCGTCCACCACGCGTTCGCGACCGCGCAGCTCATAGCCGCCCCTCTCAGGGCCGACGGCCGCCTGGCCCCACCCCTCCGCGCCCCCCAGGGCGCCGACGAGCAGACCCGCCTCCTGTCCTTCCTGGGCCGCCCCCAGCCCGCAAGCACGGCCCCCCACCCCTGAGCCACACAGGAGCAAACGCCAACAACCGGAGCAAAATCTACGAGAACTCGGCGAGGGTGCGTTCGGCTTCTTCGAGCCAGGCGCGACGGGCGGTGAGGGCCTCTTCGGCGTCCTTGATGTCCTTGTCGCGGCCGGCGGTGCGGGCCTTGTCGAGGCGTTTCTGGATCTGGTCGATGGAGCTGCGCAGCTGGTTGACGGTGGCCTCGGCGCGGGCGCGGGCTTCGGGGTTGGTGCGGCGCCACTCGTTCTCCTCGGCGGAGCGGACGGCCTCCTCGACCTTGCGGAGGCGGCCTTCGAGGCGGTCGCGCTGGTCGCGGGGGACCATGCCGGCGGCTTCCCAGCGTTCCTGGATGGCGCGGAGGGCCTGCCTGGCCTGGCGGACGTCGCGGACGGGCAGGAGGCGCTCGGCCTCCGCGAGGATCTTCTCCTTCTCCTCGGCGTGCACGCGGAATTCGGCGTCGCGTTCGGCGAAGGCGGAGCTGCGGGCCTGGAAGAAGGTGTCCTGGGCGCCTTTGAAGCGGGCCCACAGGTCCTCTTCGGCGTCGCGGGAGGCGCGGCCGGCCAGTTTCCAGCGGCGCATGAGGTCGCGGTAGGCGGCGGCGGTGTCGCCCCAGTCGGTGGAGGCGGACATCGACTCGGCCTCGGCGACGAGGCGCTCCTTCTCGCGGCGGGCCTCCTCGCGCTGGTCGTCGAGGGTGGCGAAGTAGACCTTGCGGCGTTTGGTGAAGGCGTTGCGGGCCGCCGAGAGCCGCTTCCAGAGGGCGGTCTCGGTGGGACGGTCGATGCGGTCGGCGGCCTTCCACTCCTCGACGAGCTGGCGGAGCCGTTCGCCGCCGTTCTTCCAGTGCGTCTCCTCGACGGCGATCCGCTCGGCCTCGGCGACGATGCGCTCCTTGACCTCGCGGGCCTCGTTGCGGTGCTGCTCGCGCTGGGCCTTGACCTCCTCGCGGCGGCGGCCGACCTGCTCGGTCAGCCCGTCCAGGCGGCGGGCGAGGGCGTCGAGGTCGCCGACGGCGTGCGCGTCGGTGACGGCCTCGCGCAGCCGCTGGATGCTCTGCTGGGCCTGGCCGGGTTGCAGGTCGGTGGTGCGGACGCGCTGTTCCAGCAGGCCGATCTCGGTGACCAGCGCGTCGTACTTGCGCTTGAAGTAGGCGAGAGCCTCCTCCGGTGCACCGGCCTGCCAGGAACCCACGACACGCTCACCGTCGGACGTCTTCACGTAGACGGTGCCGTCCTCGTCCACCCGGCCCCAGGGATCGGTAGCGCTGGACACCCTTGCCTCCTGAATCGCAGGTCCGATCGTGTTCACAGCCACCGGACCCTCCACACCTTAGTATCCCGTTCGCCTAATTCCCGACGATCGTGACGTCCTGGATCGTGACCTTCTTCTTGGGCTTGCCGTCGCCCTTGGGATCCGAGCCGCCCTTGGCTATCTTCTCCAGCACGTCCATACCCTTGGTTATTTTCCCGAACACGGTGTAGTCGGGCTGGAGTTGCGAATCGCCGTAGACCATGAAGAACTGGCTTCCGTTGGTGTCGACGCCGGAGTTCGCCATGGCGAGCGTCCCCTTGAGGTACTTGGCGCCCGCGGTGTTCTCATTGGCGTACTGGTAGCCCGGGCCTCCCATTCCGGTGCCCTTGGGGTCACCGCACTGAAGGACATTGAGGCCGCCACTGGTCAGCCGGTGGCACGGGCTGTTGTCGAAGAAATTCTTGCCCGCCAGGAACGCGAACGAGTTGACGGTGCAGGGCGCCTTCCCGCCGTCCAGGGACATGACGACGTCGCCCTCGTTGGTCTTGACCGTCGCCGTGACCATCCCCTTGTAGGCGGGGTCCTTGGGCGGCTTGCCGAGGTTCTTGGGGGCGCCGTCGGCCTGGGCGGGCTTGTACGTGCAGCGGCCGCCCGCATTGTCGTCCTTGCCGATGACCATGGCGGTCGCGGTGCCGCCGCCCGCGATGACCACCACCCCGGCGACCGACCCTATGATCTTGAGCCGGCGGGCCCGGGCCGCCTCGGCCTGGCGGCGCTGCTCCTGGCGCTCGTAGCGTTGCCGAGCGAGCTGCTTCTTGCGGTCCTTCCCGGCCACTTCCCTGCCTTTCCGCCGTGATCAGGTGAACGTGGAGCGCATAGTAGCGGTCCTGGGGGGAAGGCGCCCCTTCCCCTGAACGAACGTGGAGGAAGCCGCCGGTCCCCTTCCCGGAAGGGCCTCGCGACACGGCGATCGTCCAATCCCGTTCGCGGTGGCCACGGCGGCGCCGGTACCCTCGGACACGCCCATCCGAGATGGTTCGAAGGAAGGACGACCGTGCTCGTCGCCGGGTTCCCCGCTGGATCGTTCGAGGCGAACTGCTACGTCGTGGCGCCCGCCGCGGGCGAGGAGTGCGTGATCGTCGATCCCGGCGAGGGCGCCGAGGCCGGAATCGAGGAGATCCTCCGCGAGCACCGGCTCAAGCCCGTCGCGGTACTGCTCACGCACGGCCATCTCGACCACGTCTGGTCGGTGGCCCCGGTCTGCGGCGCGAAGGACGTCCCGGCCTACATCCATCCGGACGACCGGGAGCTGCTCACCGACCCGGCCAAGGGGCTGTCCCTCGGCGCCGGGCAGCAGCTGTTCGGGGGGCTGGAGCTGACCGAGCCCGACGACGTGCGGGAGCTGTCGGACGGGGCGGTGCTGGAGCTGGCGGGGCTGAGCGTCACCGTCGATCACGCCCCGGGGCATACGCCGGGGTCGGTGACCTTCCGGACGCCCGCGACGGCGGACCTGCCCGGCGTGATGTTCTCGGGCGACCTGCTGTTCGCCGGGTCGATCGGCCGCACCGACCTGCCGGGCGGCTCGTACGAGGAGATCCTCGCGAGCCTGTCGCGGGTGTGCCTGTCCCGCCCCGACGAGACGGCGGTCCTGCCCGGGCACGGCCCGCAGACCACAATCGGACGCGAGCGCGCGACCAACCCGTTCCTCTCCGGCCTGGTGCCGGCGGACGGGCCCAACAAGGGATTCTGAGCCTGAGAGACCATGAGTTCGAGCTTCCAGGCCCCCAAGGGGGTCAGTGAATACGTCCCGCCGCGCGCGGACCTCTTCTTCGCCATCCGCGAGGCGTTCGCCGAGCAGGCCCGGCTGGCCGGTTACGGCTACCTGGAGCTGGCCGTCTTCGAGGACACCGCGCTGTTCCGGCGCGGTGTCGGCGAGTCGACCGACGTGGTGTCCAAGGAGATGTACACCTTCGAGGACCGGGGCGGCCGGTCGCTGACGCTGCGCCCGGAGTTCACCGCGGGCGTGCTGCGGTCCGTCCTGGAGAACAACCTCCACAAGCAGGGCGCGCTGCCGGTCAAGGTGTGGACGACCGGGCCCGCGTTCCGTGCCGAGCGCCCCCAGCAGGGCCGCTACCGGCAGTTCTACCAGCTGGACCTGGAGGCGATCGGCAGCGAGGACCCGCAGGTCGACGCCGAGACGATCGCCGTCGCCGTGCACTGGTACCGCTCGCTGGGCCTGACGCAGGTGCGGCTGCTGCTGAACTCGCTCGGCTGCAAGGAGTGCCGCCCCGCCTACCGGGCCCTGCTGCAGGACTTCCTGCGCCGCCTGGACCTGGACGAGGCGACCCGCGCCCGCATCGAGATCAACCCGCTGCGGGTGCTGGACGACAAGCGCCCGCAGGTCCGCGCCCAGCTCGCGGACGCGCCGCTCATGGCCGACCACCTGTGCCCGGCGTGCAAGAGCCACCACGACCGCGTCCGGCAGCTCCTCGCCGACCTCGGCGTCGCGTGGGAGGACACGCCCGCCCTCGTCCGCGGCCTCGACTACTACACCCGCACCACCTACGAGTTCGACCACCCGCTGCTCGGCGCCCAGTCGGGCATCGGCGGCGGCGGCCGCTACGACGGGCTGTCGGAGAGCATCGGCGGGCCGCCGCTGCCCGGCATCGGCTTCGGGCTCGGCCTGGACCGGACGATCCTGGCGATGGAGGCGGAGGGCGCCGCGTTCCCCGCCGGGCCGCGCTGCGAGGTGTTCGGGGTGGCGCTGGGCGAGGCGGCCGAGCGCCGGATGTTCGCCCTCGTCGACGGGCTCCGCCGCGCGGGCGTCGCCGCCGACATGGCCTTCGGCGGGAAGCGGCTGAAGGGCGCCATGAAGGACGCCGACCGCTCCGGCGCCCGGTACGCCGTGATCCTCGGCGAGCGGGATATCACGGACGGCGTCGCCCAGGTCAAGGATCTGGCCGAGGGCGAGCAGGACGCCGTCCCCCTCGCCGACATCATCACGACGTTGAAGGAAAGGCTCTCGAAATGATCCGCACGCACGAGGCGGGGACGCTCCGCAGGGAGCACGCCGGGCGGCCGGTCACGCTGGCCGGCTGGGTCGGCCGCCGCCGCGACCACGGCGGCGTCACGTTCATCGACCTGCGCGACGCGTCCGGCACCGCGCAGGTCGTCTTTCGTGAGGACGAGGTGGGCCCGGGCGGCGTGCTGAGCTCGGCGCACGACCTGCGCGCCGAGTTCTGCGTCAGGGTCGTCGGGGAGGTCCGGATCCGGCCCGCCGGCAACGAGAACCCCGAACTGCCCACCGGCGACATCGAGGTCGCCGCGACGGAGATCGAGGTGCTGTCGGAGGCGGCGCCGCTGCCGTTCCCCATCGAGGGCGACGTGAACGTCAACGAGGAGATCCGGCTCAAGTACCGCTACCTCGACCTGCGCCGCGACGCGGTCGCGCGCGCCGTCCGGATCCGCTCGGAGGCCGCGTTCCTCACGCACGAGGTGATGCGGGAGCACGGGTTCGTCAATGTCGAGACCCCGACGCTGACCCGGTCCACCCCCGAGGGCGCCCGCGACTTCCTCGTCCCCGTCCGGCTCAAGCCCGGCCACTGGTACGCGCTGCCGCAGTCGCCGCAGCTGTTCAAGCAGCTGCTCATGGTGGGCGGGCTGGAGCGCTACTACCAGATCGCCCGCTGCTACCGGGACGAGGACTTCCGCGCCGACCGGCAGCCCGAGTTCAGCCAGATCGACATCGAGATGTCGTTCGCCGACCAGGACGACGTCCTGAAGGTCGGCGAGGACCTCGTCGCGCGGCTCTGGCGGGACATCGCCGGCTACGAGATCCCCCGCCCGATCCCCCACATCACCTACGCCGACGCGATGGCCCGCTACGGCTCGGACAAGCCCGACCTGCGGTTCGGCAACGAGCTGACCGACGTGACCGCGTACTTCGCCGGGACGTCGTTCCGGGTGTTCCAGGCCCCCTACGTGGGCGCGGTGGTCATGCCCGGCGGGGCGTCGCAGACCCGCAAGGAGCTGGACGGCTGGCAGGACTGGGCGAAGGCCCGCGGCGCCCGCGGGCTGGCGTACGTGCTCGTCCAGGAGGACGGCACGCTCGGCGGCCCCGTCGCCAAGAACCTCTCCGACGCCGAGAAGTCGGGGCTGGCCGCCGAGGTCGGCGCCGACGTGGGAGACGCGATCTTCTTCGGCGCCGGGAAGCGGCACGCCACCCAGGAGCTGCTCGGCGCGGCGCGGCTGGAGATCGGCCGCCGCCGGGACCTGATCGACGAGACGGCCTGGAGGTTCGTCTGGGTCGTGGACGCGCCGGTCTTCGAGCCCGTCGAGGACGCCAAGGGCGAGCAGATCGGCTGGACGTCGGTGCACCACCCGTTCACCGCGCCCAAGCCCGAGTTCGCCGCGACCTTCCACGAGGACCCGGGCGCCGCGCTCGCCGACGCCTACGACCTCGTCCTCAACGGCACCGAGATCGGCGGCGGTTCCATCCGCATCCACCGCGCCGAGATGCAGCAGCGGGTGTTCGACGTGCTGGGCCTGTCCAAGGCGGAGGCGGAGTCCCAGTTCGGCTTCCTGCTGGAGGCGTTCAAGTTCGGCCCGCCCCCGCACGGCGGCATCGCCTTCGGCTGGGACCGGACGGTGATGCTCCTCGCCCGGCAGGACTCGATCCGCGACGTCATCGCCTTCCCCAAGGCCGCGTCCGGCAGCGACCCCCTGACCGCCGCGCCCACGCCGATCACGGCGCAGCAGCGCGAGGAGGCGGGGGTCGACGTGATCCCCGAGGACGAGGACGACGCCGACGCCTGACCCTCCGCAGGGCGGCCCTCCGGGGCCGCCCTACCGGGTGGCCCAGGGCCCTTACCTGGTGGCGCCGCTGGTGACGCGGTAGACGTCGTAGACGCCGTCGATGGAGCGGACGGCCTTGAGGACGTGCCCGAGGTGCTTGGGGTCGCCCATCTCGAAGGTGAACCGGCTGACGGCGACGCGGTCGCGGGTGGTGGTGACCGAGGCGGACAGGATGTTGACGTGCTGGTCGGACAGCACGCGCGTCACGTCCGACAGGAGCCGGGGCCGGTCGAGCGCCTCGACCTGGATGGCCACGAGGAAGACCGAGTCCTCGCCCGGGGACCACTTGACGTCGATCAGGCGGTCGGGCTGGGACTTCAGGCTGCCGACGTTGGCGCAGTCGGCGCGGTGGACGGACACGCCGTGGCCGCGGGTGACGAAGCCGACGATGTCGTCGCCGGGCACGGGGGTGCAGCACCGCGACAGCCGCACCCACACGTCCGGGTCGTCGGCGACGACGACGCCGGGGTCGCCCGCCGGGCGGTTGCGCTTGCGGCGGGTGGGCAGCGCGATCTCGGCGAGGTCCTCCTCGGCGCTCTCGACGCCGCCGAGGGCGTCCACGAGGCGCTGGACGACGGTCTGCGCGGAGACGTGGCCCTCGCCGACGGCCGCGTAGAGCGACGAGACGTCGGTGTAGCGCAGGTCGCGGGCCAGGGCGAGCAGCGCCTCCCCGGACATCATGCGCTGGAGCGGCATGTTCTGCTTGCGCATCGCGCGGGCGATGGAGTCCTTGCCGGACTCGATGGCCGTGTCGCGGCGCTCCTTGGAGAACCAGTGCTTGATCTTGTTGCGGGCGCGGGCGCTCTTGACGAAGCCGAGCCAGTCGCGGCTGGGCCCGGCGTCCTGGGACTTGGAGGTGAACACCTCGACGGTGTCGCCGTTGTCGAGGGTGGACTCCAGGGGCACGAGGCGGCCGTTGACGCGGGCGCCGATACATCGGTGCCCGACCTCGGTGTGGATCGCGTAGGCGAAGTCGACGGGGGTCGCGCCCTGCGGCAGCGCGATGACGTCGCCCTTCGGGGTGAAGACGAACACCTCGGAGACCGACAGGTCGAAGCGCAGCGACTCCAGGAACTCGGCGGGGTCGGCGGTCTCCTTCTGCCAGTCCAGGAGCTGGCGGAGCCACTGCATGTCGCCGGCCTTGCGGCCGCCGACCGTCTCCTCCTTGTACTTCCAGTGCGCGGCGACGCCGTACTCGGCGCGGCGGTGCATGCCCCAGGTGCGGATCTGCAGCTCGACGGGCTTGCCCTCGGGGCCGATCACGGTGGTGTGCAGCGACTGGTACATGTTGAACTTCGGCATCGCGATGTAGTCCTTGAACCGGCCGGGGACCGGATTCCATCGCGCGTGGATCGAGCCGAGGGCGGCGTAGCAGTCGCGGACGCTGTCGACGAGGACCCGGATGCCGACCAGGTCGTAGATGTCGTCGAAGCTGACGTCCCGCGCGATCATCTTCTGGTAGATCGAGTAGTAGTGCTTCGGCCGCCCGGTGACGGTGGCCTTGATCCGGGCCTCGCGCAGGTCGGTCGAGACGTTCTCGATCACTTCCTGGAGGTACACGTCGCGGCGGGGGGCGCGTTCGGACACCAGGCGGGCGATCTCGTCGAACCGCTTGGGGTACATGGTGGCGAACGCGAGGTCCTCCAGCTCCCACTTGAGGGTGTTCATGCCGAGGCGGTGGGCGAGCGGCGCGAACACCTCCAGGGTCTCGCGGGCCTTCTTCTCCTGCTTGTGCCGCGGCATGTAGCGCAGGGTGCGCATGTTGTGCAGCCGGTCACCGAGCTTGATCACCAGGACGCGGATGTCGCGGGACATCGCGACGACCATCTTGCGGACGGTCTCGGCCTCGGCCGCCTCGCCGTACTTGACCTTGTCGAGCTTGGTGACGCCGTCGACCAGCGCGGCGATCTCGTCGCCGAAGTCGGCGCCGAGCTCGTCGAGGGTGTACGGGGTGTCCTCGACGGTGTCGTGCAGCAGCGCCGCGCAGAGGGTCTCGGTGTTCATGCCGAGCTCGGCGAGGATGGTGGCGACGGCGAGCGGATGCGTGATGTACGGGTCGCCGCTCTTGCGCTTCTGGTGGCGGTGATAGTGCGCGGCCACGTCGTAGGCGCGCTCGATGAGCCGGAGGTCCGCCTTCGGATGCGTGTTCCGGACGGTCTTGATGAGTGGTTCGAGTACCGGATTCATAGTGGGACCGCGCTGGGCGCCCAGCCTGGCGAGCCTGCGGCGGACGCGGGCTGCGGAAGGCGGGACGGTGGTCGTGGACGTGGTGCCTGTGGCGGCGGGGTCGTCGGCGGCGGTGTCCCCCGGCCGTCCGGCGGGGCCTTCGGGCCGTTCGGACGGGCGGGCGCCGGGCGGCGCCGCGGGCTGGTCGGAAGGCGTCTGATCGGAAGGCGTCTGGTCGGGAGGTGTCTGCTCGGGAGGCGTCTGCTCGGGAGGTTTCCGGTCGGCGGACGGCCGGTCGGAGGGCAGGGCCTCTCCGGGCGGCGGCCCGGCGGCCCCGGGGGCCTCCTGCCCGGCGGCTCCCCGTGCGGGACGGCGTTCTGCCTGGGGCTCCGCCGCGGCGTCGGTCACCGCCGCGTCGGTCGATACCACCTCACCTGGCACCCAGCCTCCCTGGTCCTTGCGGGCGCGGTCTCCACTGCGCCTCGCGGGTCACGCCGGACCCCGATCTCGCCAGTGTATCCGGCACCCATTTAGTGCTAGACCGTAACCAGCGAGTGGACGTCCAGATTCCCGAGCCTCCCGCGTCCGCGCAGGAACGACAGCTCGATCAGGACCGAGAGGCCCACGACGTCTCCGCCGCCCCGGCGGACGAGGTCGGCGGCCGCCCTGGCCGTCCCTCCGGTGGCCAGCACGTCGTCGACGATCAGCACGCGGTCGCCGGGCGCGAACGCGTCGACATGGAGCTCGATCGTCTCGGTCCCGTACTCGAGATCATAGGTCTCCTCGTGCGTCCGTGACGGCAGCTTCCCCTTTTTGCGCACCGGGACGAAACCCGCGCCGAAGTGGTAGGCGACGGGGGCGGCGAGGATGAACCCGCGCGCCTCGATCCCGACGATCTTGTCGATGGTGCCGCGGCCGTGGTGGTTGACGATCGCGTCCACCACGCCCGCGAAGGCGACGTGGTCGGCGAGCAGCGGGGTGATGTCCTTGAAGACCACGCCCGCCTTCGGGTAGTCGGCCACGTCACGGATCCGGTCCTGGATCAGCTTGCCGAGGTCCACGCTGCACTCCCCTGTGCTGGGTCCCGCTGGTCATGGGCCGGCCGTGCCCGCACCCGCCCCGGGACGGGGCCGGACGCGGGCACGGCCGGAGATGTCCGCCGCGCCGGCGCTACTTGCCTCGGCGCTGCTGGCGGCTGCCGCGCTTGGGCTGCTGGCGCGGACCCTGCTGCACGACCTTGCGGACGGTCACGCTCGCGGCACCGTCCTCGCCGTCGCCGTCGCCGCCGCCGCCATCGCCGTCGTCGTCGGAGGAGGAGCCGGAGGCGTCGCCGGACGGCCCCGTCGCGGCCTTGACCTTGGCGGCCTTGGCCTGCCGCTTCGCGCTGGACTCGCGGCGCGCGATGTTGGCGCGGATCTCCTTGTACTTCGGCTCCCGCTCCTTGAGCTGGACGAGCAGCGGCGTCGCCACGCAGAGCGAGGAGTACGTACCGATGATCATTCCGACGAACAGGGCCAGCGACAGGTCCTTCAGGGTGCCCGCGCCGAACAGCGTGGTGCCGATGAACAGGATCGCGCCGACCGGCAGGATCGCCACCAGCGAGGTGTTCAGGGAGCGGACGAGGGTGCTGCTGAGGGCCTGGTTCGCCGCCTCGCTGTAGGTGGTCTTGGAGGTCGGGCCGAGCGGTCTGGTGACCTCCTTGATCATGTCGAAGACCACGACCGCGTCGTACAGCGAGTAGCCGAGGATCGTCAGGAAGCCCAGCAGGGTGGCGGGGGTGACCTCGAATCCCGACCAAGCGTAGACGCCCGCGGTGATGACCAGGTCGTGGACGAGCGCGACCACCGCGGCCAGCGCCATCCGCCACTCGAACGCCACCGACAGGTACCCGATGATCAGGATCATGAAGACGATCAGCGCCTGCCAGGCCTTCTTCTGGATCTCACCGCCCCACGAGGCGCCGACGACCTGGGTGCTGACCTTGTCGGCGGGGATCTGCAGTTCCTTGGTCACGTTCTGCTTGATCCCGGTGACCTGCGCCGACGACAGGCTCTCGGTCGTGACGCGCCAGTCGCCGCCCGCCTTCTGCACGATCGCCTGGTGGGCGCCGCCGCCGGTGACGGCGCCGCGCACCTGCTCGATCGAGTGGCCGGACGCCTTGAAGGTGAAGACCGACCCGCCCTTGAACTCCACGCCGATGTTGAGGCCCTGGATCAGCAGGCCCGCGATCGACAGCGCCAGCAGGAACCCGGAGATCGAATACCAGATCTTCGGCTTGCCGACGATGTCGGCGCTGACCTCGCCCCGGTAGATCCGGGAGATGATCGCACGCGTCCCCATGGCTCAGACCTCCTGGCTCGTCGTGCGGGCGGCCTGGCCGCCGGAGGCGTTCTGCGCCGTCCGGCGCAGCCGCTTGGCGTCGAGCCCGGACAGCGGATGGCCGCGGCCGAAGAAGTCGGTGCGCGACAGCAGCGCCACCATCGGCTTGGTGAAGAAGAACACCACGATGACGTCGATGAGCGTCGTCAGGCCCATCGCGAACGCGAAGCCCCGCACGCCGCCGACCGCGAGGAAGTACAGGACCAGCGCGGCGAGGAACGTCACGGCGTCGGCGACGAGGATCGTCCGCCTCGCCCGTTTCCAGGCGTTCTCCACCGACGATCGCAGCTTGCGGCCGGCCCTCAGCTCGTCCCGGAGCCGTTCGAAGTACACGATGAACGAGTCCGCGGTGATGCCGATGGAGACGATCAGGCCGATGATGTGCGGCAGCGACAGCCGGAAGCCCATCCCCTCACCGAGGATCACCACCGAGATGTAGGTGATCGCGGACGCGACGATCAGGCTGGACACCGCCACCAGGCCGAGGCCCCGGTAGTACAGCATGCAGTACAGGACCACCAGGCCGAGGCCGATGCCGCCGGCGATCAGGCCGCCCTCCAGCTGGTCGGCGCCGAGCGTGGACGACACCTCGTCGATGGAGCTCTGCGTGAACTCCAGGGGCAGCGCGCCGTACTTGAGCACGTTGGCCAGGTCGGTGGCGTACCGCTGGTTGAAGCTGTCGGGGGGGCCGTCGATGCTGGCGGTGCCGCCGGTGATCGCGCCCCGGTTGATGCTCGGAGCCGAGACGACCTGCCCGTCCAGGACGATCGCGATCTGGGACCGCGGGGAGCTGGGGCTCTGCTGGTAGGAGCGGTACGCCTCGGTGGTGACCTCGCCGAACTGGCGGCCGCCCTTGCCGTCGAACTTCAGCGACACCGACCAGCTCGCCTGGCCCTGCTGCGCGTCCGGCGGCATGGCGCTGGCGCCGTCGACGTTCTCGCCGAGGACCCGCACCGGCCCGAGGATGTACTTGGTGACCTGGCCGTTCTCTTCCTTCTGGTCGCAGGCGGCGACCCACTTGCGGTTCGGGTCGTTGGACCCGGGGGCCCGCTTGTCGCCGGTGTAGCAGTTGAGCGCCTCGAACTGCTTGATGACGGCCTTGTCGTCGATGCCGGTGTAGTCCTGCTGGGGGGCCTGCTGCTGCGGCGCCCCCGTCGGCAGGCCGGACGGCGCGGCCGAGGGCGAGGCGGACGGGGCACCCGACGGCGTCCCCGAGCCGGACGGCGTCGGGGTGGGCGCGGTGAGCGCCTGCGACAGCGCCCTCCCCCGCGGCGTCGCCGACGGCGAGGCGGAGGACGACGCCGAGGCGGACGGCGACGGGCTGGCCTTGTCGTCCTTCTTGCCCTTGCCCGGGCTCGCCGACGGCGCGGGCGCCGCCCCGGCCGCGGTGGGCTTGCCGTCCGCGACCGCGAACACCTGCCGGAACTGCAGCTTGGCCGTCGTGCCGATGAGCGAGACGACGCGGCCCTGCCCCTCCCCCGGCACGTTGACGACGATGTTGTTGCTGCCCTGCTTGGCGACCTCCGCGTCGGAGACGCCGAGGCCGTTGACCCGCTGCGTCATGATCTTGACGGCCTGGTTCATCTGCGAGGCCGGCGGGTTCTTGCCCTTCTCGGTCTTGGCCGTGAGCGTGACGGTGGTCCCGCCGGCGAGGTCCAGCCCCAGCCTGGGCGTGGTCCGCCCCTGCAGGACCGCCACGCAGGCCAGCACTACCATGATCACAAGGAGCGCGAGGAGCGTGCGCCCTGGCTTGGGGACATTGCTAGGCGGAGCCACTGGTCGTCTTACTTCCCGTCTTGAGTTCGGTGCCGGAGGGGCGTCAGGCCGAGGGCTTCTCCGCGGCCTTCGCCTTCACCCGCACCCTCGGCTTGGACCCGGACTCCTCCGCCGCGGAGTCCTCTGCGGCGGCGGTCGCCCCCGCGCCCTTGGCGCCCTTGGCGTCGTCGCCGCCCTCGTCCTCGGCGTCCTTCGCGCCGGCCTCGTCCTTGGTGAGCTCGACGCGCCCGCCGTCGCCCTTCAGGTCGTCGTCGTCCTCGTCCTCGTCGAGCTCGTCGTCGACGTCCTCGGGCTCGTCGTCCTTGAGGACCTGCATGACGGCCTGCTTGACGAAGCGCACCTCGACGCCCGGGGCGATCTCCAGGAGCACCCCGTCGTCGTCAACCTCGACGACGGTCGCCCTCATACCACTGGTCGTCAGAACGCGCGCGCCGGGCTGCATGCGGTTCTGCATCTGCATCTGCTCTTTGCGGCGCCTGCTCTGCGGCCGGATCAGCAGGAAGTAGAAGACCAGGGGAACGGCGAGGAGAAGCAGCAGGTTGAAGGCCCCGCCGCCGCCCGATGACGCCGCGATAATCATGTCGCTGCCCATTACTGGGGCATCCTTCCGATGTGGTTTGCCCAGCCTGTGGCCGGATCGGCCACTCCCACGGGACCGTCGGCTGGGGACGGTGAACCAAGTCCCGGAGTCTAGAGAGTACGCGAGACCCCGGCAACGACGTGACGATCGGTGACGCCGGGAAGTTCCCAAGCCGTTATCAGATGATCATCCTTCGGGCGGCGCGGGGTCCCCGTCCATCTCGAAGAGCGTCCCGGTCAGCGGCGCGGCGGGGGGCGGCGTCAGCCCCAGGTGCGCCCAGGCGGCGCCCGTCGCGACCCGGCCGCGCGGCGTGCGCGCCAGCAGCCCCTGCCGGACGAGGAAGGGCTCGGCGACGACCTCCACCGTCTCCGGCTCCTCCCCCACCGACACCGCCAGCGTCGACAGCCCCACCGGCCCCCCGCCGAACTTGCGCAGCAACGAGGCGAGGACGGCCCGGTCGAGGCGGTCCAGGCCCCGCTCGTCCACCTCGTAGAGGGTCAGCGCCGACCGCGCCAGGTCCCGGTCGATCACCCCGTCGGCGCGGACCTCGGCGTAGTCGCGGACGCGGCGCAGCAGCCGGTTGGCGATCCGGGGCGTGCCGCGGGACCGCCCGGCGATCTCGGCGGCGCCGTCGCCGCTGATCTCGACGTCCAGCAGCCGCGCCGACCGCCGGACGATCACCTCCAGCTCCGCGGGCTCGTAGAAGTCCATGTGCGCGACGAACCCGAAGCGGTCGCGCAGCGGCCCGGGCAGCATCCCCGCCCGGGTGGTGGCGCCCACCAGCGTGAACGGCGCGATGTCCAGGGGGATGGCGGTGGCGCCGGGGCCCTTGCCGACGACGACGTCGACCCGGAAGTCCTCCATCGCCATGTAGAGCATCTCCTCGGCGGGACGGGCCAGCCGGTGGATCTCGTCCAGGAACAGCACCTCGCCCTCGGCGAGGGTGGACAGCACCGCCGCGAGGTCGCCCGCCCGCTCGATCGCCGGGCCGGAGGAGATCCGCAGCGGCTGCCCCAGCTCCGCCGCGATGATCATGGCGAGGGTGGTCTTGCCCAGGCCGGGCCCGCCCGACAGCAGCACGTGGTCGGGCGTGCGGCCGCGGCCCAGCGCGCCGTGCAGGACCAGCGACAGCTGCTCGCGCACCCGCTCCTGCCCGACGAAGTCGCCGAGCCTCTTCGGCCGGAGCGCGGCCTCGATCACCTGCTCCTCGGCGCCGTCGGCGTCGGCGGAGACGAGCCGCTCGTCCTCGCTCATCTGCTGAGCTTCTTCAGCGCGGCCTTGAGCAGCGCCGCCACCGGCGGCGCCTCGGCGCCGTCCAGGTCGGCGGCGACGGCGTCCACGGCGGCGTCGGCGTCCTTGGCCGACCAGCCGAGGTTGATCAGGCCGGTCTGGACCTGCCCGCGCCACGCCTCCCCGCGCGCGGGCGCCCGCACGTCGCCCGCGCCGTCGCCGGACGGGCCGCCCAGCCGGTCCTTCAGCTCCAGGACGATGCGCTGCGCGCCCTTCTTGCCGATGCCGGGCACCTTGGTGAGCGCGGCCAGGTCCTCGGCCGCCACGGCGTGGCGGAGCGCGTTGGGCGTGTGGACGGCGAGCATGGCCAGCGCCAGGCGCGGCCCGACGCCGCTCGCCGTCTGGAGCAGCTCGAACACCACGCGCTCGTCGTCGTCGGCGAACCCGAACAGGGTGAGGGAGTCCTCCCGGACGACCAGGGAGGTCGGCACGGTGGCGCTGTCGCCGATCCGGAGCCCGGCGAGGGTGGCGGGGGTGCACTGCACCGCGAAGCCGACGCCGTGGACGTCGATCACCGCCCCGTCGGGCCCGGCGGCGGCGACCTGGCCGCTGACGAAGGCGATCACTCGGGGGTCCCTCCTCTGGTCCGGGCGGCGAGCCGCTCGCGCTCGGCCCTGGCCGCCTCCTCGATCCGCGACGTGCGGGCCGCGTCCAGGCGCCGCCGGGGCCCGCCGCGCCACACGTGGCAGATGGCGAGCGCCAGGGCGTCGGCGGCGTCGGCGGGCCGCGGCGCGTCGTCCAGGCCCAGCAGGCGCGTGACCATATGCGTCACCTGCGCCTTGTCCGCGCGGCCGTTGCCGGTGACCGCGGCCTTGGCCTCGCTGGGGGTGTGCAGGGCGACCGGCAGGCCGCGGCGGGCGGCGGCGAGCATGGCGATCCCGGCGGCCTGGGCGGTGCCCATCACGGTGCGGACGTTGTGCTGGGAGAACACGCGCTCGACGGCCACGGCGTCCGGGGCCAGCTCGTCCATCAGCGCCTCGATGCCCCGTTCGACGCCGAGCAGGCGCAGGGCGTGGTCGTCGTCGGGCGGCGTCCGCACGACCGACACGTGCACGAGGCTGAGCCGCCTCCCGGGGGCGCCCTCGACGACGCCCACCCCGCACCGGGTGAGCCCGGGGTCCACCCCCATCACCCGCACGGCCGCTCCTTCGATCATCTGTTCGGCCGACACGCTACCAAGCGGCGCCGCGCCCCGTTCACGTGCGGCGCGGCGTGTCCCGGAAGTCCGCCTCGAACCTCCGGCCGGGCGCCTCAGGCGTCGATCTGCTCCATGATCTCGTCGGAGACGTCGAAGTTGGCGTAGACGTCCTGGACGTCGTCGGAGTCCTCCAGGGCGTCCAGGAGGCGGAAGACCCGCTTGGCGTTGTCCTCGTCGAGCGGGACGGTGACGCTCGGCAGGAACTTGCTCTCGGCCGACTCGTAGTCGATGCCGGCGTCCTGGAGGGCGCTGCGGACGGCGACCAGGTCGCCCGCCTCGCTGACGACCTCGAAGTTCTCCTCGTCGAGGTCGTTGACCTCCTCGGCGCCCGCGTCCAGCACCGCCATCATCAGGTCGTCCTCGCCCACGCCCGCCTTCGGGACGATGACGACGCCCTTGCGGTTGAACATGTAGGAGACCGAGCCCGGGTCGGCGAGGGAGCCGCCGTTGCGGGTGAGGGCCACCCGGACCTCCGAGGCGGCCCGGTTGCGGTTGTCGGTCAAGCACTCGATGAGCACGGCGACACCGCCGGGGGCGTAGCCCTCGTAGGTGATGTTCTGCCAGTCGGCGCCGCCCGCCTCCTCACCGGCGCCGCGCTTGCGCGCGCGCTCGATGTTGTCGTTGGGGACGGAGTTCTTCTTCGCCTTGTAGATCGCGTCGTACAGGGTGGGGTTCGCGTCGGGGTCGCCGCCGCCGGTGCGGGCCGCCACCTCGATGTTCTTGATCAGCTTGGCGAAGAGCTTGCCCCGCTTGGCGTCGAGGGCCGCCTTCTTGTGCTTGGTCGTCGCCCATTTGGAATGGCCGGACATCTGTCAATCCTCCTCGGTCGCCCGGCGCACCAGATCGGCGAAGTAGTGGTGCACGCGGAAGTCGCCCGTCAGTTCAGGGTGGAAGGCGGTCGCCATGAGGCGGCCTTGACGGACGGCGACGATCCTACCGGCGTTCGGACCGCCCTCGGCGCGTCCGAGCACCTCGACGGCGTCGCCGACGGACTCGACCCACGGGGCGCGGATGAAAACGGCGTGGAACGGCGCTCCGTCCATTCCGGTCAGCGGAACGTCCGCCTCGAAGGAGTCCACCTGGCGGCCGAAGGCGTTGCGCCGCACGGTCATGTCGATCCCGCCGACGGTCTCCTGGCCGGCCACGCCGTCGCGGATCCGGTCGGCGAGCATGATCATGCCGGCGCAGGAGCCGTAGGCGGGCATCCCGGCCTCGATCCGCTTGCGCAGCGGCTCCAGCAGGTCGAACGCGCGGGCCAGCCGCCACATCGCGGTGGACTCGCCGCCGGGCAGGACCAGGCCGTCCACGCGCTCCAGTTCCTCGGGGCGGCGCACGTCGAGGGCCCGCGCGCCCGCGGCCTCCAGCGCCCGGGCGTGTTCGCGCACGTCGCCCTGGAGGGCGAGCACTCCGATCGTCGGCACAGCAGTCACGTATGAACCTTCCGGGGGCGGCGGGGGGCGCTTCAACGGCGGACGTCACATACAACGTTCCAGGACGTCGCGGATCTTCCGCCAGGACGTGGTCAGGCGTGCTTGAAGCGGCGCAGCGGGAGCTCCAGCGGCAGGAAGCCGTCCTTGCCGCGGTGGGCGATGCCGCGGCCGAACATGTGCTCCTCCGCGAGCGCCAGCCCGAACTCCTCCGGGTCGAAGGGCAGCGGCACGTCGGCTCCGCCCTCGTCGATGGGCCGCCAGAACGGCGCCTCGGCGGGCAGCCGCTCGCCCTGGTCGACGATGACGCCGTCCTCGGCTGTCACGAAGACGTCCCGGCGCAGCTCACCGGACTCGTACCAGCGGAACCAGCACCCGCGGATGACGTTGTGCAGGACGAGCACGCCGCAGTGCGAGCCCGGCAGGGCCGCCGCGGCCGTGTCGGCGATCCGGCGGGCGTCGTCGTCGAGGCAGAACAGCCGCCGGTCGCACAGCAGCAGCGCCCGCTCGAACGCGCCGACGAACAGCTCGTCCTCGTACGGCCACAACGCGAAATCCAGGACGGTGTCACCGGTCTCGGTGAGGCTGTCCGCCGGATAGAGTCCGCGGGCTATGGCCGCGGCGGCGTCCGGATCGGCCACCAGGCCCGGCCGGAACACCTCGGTTGGTTCACCCGCGCTCGCGCATGCCAGCGCGACCGACCAAGCCATGCTCTCCCCTCCCACGGCCGGGCGCCGCCACAACCCCGGGGCACCTCCCAGAACCCCGCGGTACCACCTGTCACCGGACGATGTCCCCACACCATCCGGGTCCGGGTGTCGCCCTGAGGGAATCGACCCAGACCCCCCAGAACTACTTTTACCGGCCGCGTCGCCAGCGTAATCCCTCCCGCCTGGCTCTGTAGAGGGGGGACCGGAAGTAATCGCCCGGCGGCCCGGCCGGACGATCACCTCACGGGCCCGCGGCGCGGCCGGGACGGGTCACCAGCCGCGGCCGGCGAACTTCTGGTCCTCGCCGAGGGAGGCGGCGCTGATACCCACCATGGCCTCGCCGAGGCCCCGGGAGACCTTGGCGATCACGTCGGGGTCGTCGTGGAAGGTGGTGGCCTTGACGATCGCCTCGGCCCGCTGCGCGGGGTTGCCGGACTTGAAGATGCCGGAGCCGACGAACACGCCCTCGGCGCCGAGCTGCATCATCATCGCGGCGTCCGCTGGGGTGGCGATCCCGCCGGCGGTGAACAGCACGACGGGCAGCTTCCCGGCCGCCGCGACCTCCTTGACCAGCTCGTAGGGCGCCTGGAGCTCCTTGGCGGCGACGTACAGCTCGTCCTCGGGCAGCGACCGCAGCCGGCGGATCTCCTGCCGGATCCGGCGCATGTGGGTCGTGGCGTTCGAGACGTCGCCGGTGCCGGCCTCGCCCTTGGAGCGGATCATCGCCGCGCCCTCGGTGATGCGGCGCAGCGCCTCGCCGAGGCTCGTCGCGCCGCACACGAACGGCACGGTGAACGCCCACTTGTCGATGTGGTTGTCGTAGTCGGCCGGGGTGAGCACCTCGGACTCGTCGACGTAGTCGACGCCGAGGGCCTGGAGCACCCGCGCCTCGACGAAGTGGCCGATGCGGGCCTTGGCCATCACCGGGATGGACACCGCGGAGATGATCCCGTCGATCATGTCGGGGTCGCTCATCCGGGAGATGCCGCCCTCGGCGCGGATGTCGGCGGGCACCCGCTCCAGGGCCATGACCGCCACGGCGCCGGCGTCCTCGGCGATCTTCGCCTGGTCGGGCGTGACGACGTCCATGATCACGCCGCCCTTGAGCATCTCCGCCATGCCGCGCTTGACGCGGGCGGTCCCGGTCTCGGGCGCGGCGTTCTCGGGGGCGGGACTGGAAGTTGACACGGGCATTTCCTCACATGGGCGGTCGGCAGGTCCCTTCCATGGTATTGCCTGCTCGGGCGACCGCTCGACCCGGCAGAGTGTCAGCACGGGGCCGCTCCGGCTTACGGAGTGACCGCCCGCGCTAGGGGATGCGGGGCTTGCCGTCGTTCAGCAGGACGACCCAGACCTGCCCGGGCGCGAAGCCGATCGGCTTGCCGTCGGGGGTGGTGTAGGTGGTGCCCTGCGCCTCCGTGGGCCGCGACCATCGCGCCTGGTAGGACTTGCCGTCGCGCAGGACGAGCGCGCGGCCGGTGCCGGTCGTGTGGATCAGGGGGGTGTAGCTGCCGAGGAAGTCATGGAAGGGGGAGCGGGTCGTCCGGGCGTACTGGACGACGATCGTCCGGCCGCCGAGCCGCCCGCCCTCGGCCGCGAGGTCGGGCCGCCCGCCCCAGCTCGCCAGCCAGCGGCGCTGCGCGGCCGACCAGGTGAAGCCCATGGTGGCGGCCGGCCACCGGGCGGTGAAGGACCGGGTGGGCCTGCCGCCCTCGGGCGCCGGGCCGAAGCGGAAGCCGATGTCGCGGGGCGGCCCGGCCTGGGGCGCCTGCTTGAGGAGGTTCCTCGGGTCGGCGTAGAGGTTGTACGGGATGGGCTTGGGCCCGGCGCGGAAGTAGGCGGCGCCGCCGTTGTCCTGGGAAATGTCGTACACCGGCGCCTCGCGGATGTACTTCTTCATCTTGCTCTGGACGCCGGAGAAGGCGAAGGCGGGGCGGCCGAACTGCGGCAGGATGTGCAGGTCGGAGATGCGGGCGCTGCGGACGGGCCCGACCCGCCGCGGCAGCCGGGACGAGTAGACCGCCATGAGCCGCGTCTCGCCGCCCTCGACCTGCTCGACGTAGACGATGTCGGCGGCCGACACCCCGGACTGCGGCAGCGCCGGGGCCGTGTTCTCGATCTTGACGGCGAGCACCGGGTTCCGCAGGCCGGTCCTGCCTCCGGTGAAGGGATGCGTCGCGGGCGCCGCGGCGCCGGACGGCCCGGTCCCCCCGGCGTGCGGCGGCGCGGCGCCCTCGGGGCCGCGGTCATCGGAGCAGGCGGCGAGGCCGCCGGCGAGGGCGGTGAGGGCCGCGATCCCCGCGGCCGTCCTGCCCCGGAGGGCTGTCTCCCGCGCGATTCGCACGATACGGGCCTCCCTTGACGGTCTGCCCGAGACTAGCGAACCGTCTTAAATGCCCGGTGGGGAGTCGTCAATCTCGAAGAAACCGGGCAGCGGCGCGCGCCCGGCGAGCGGCAGCACCCGGATGAGCATCTTGCGGCGCGCGATGCGGGCCTGCGAGACGGCGTCGTTGTAGAAGCTGCGGGCGTAGGCGACCTTCGCGGCGGCCGAGGACAGCTCCTCCAGGACGGCCGTCCCGGCCTCTCCCCCCTTGGCGCCGAGCGTGCTGGCGAACTCGGGCTGGCCGACGACCGCGCGCAGCGCCCGGGACAGGTCGCTCTCGGCGAACTCCCGGTTCTCGGCGTCGGCGGTGCGGGCCTCGTGCGCCGCGGTCGCCAGCACCAGGCTGGTCGCCGGGTCCAGCAGCCGGGAGGCGGCCAGTTCCAGGGCGGCGGCGGCGCGGCGGACGAGCGCGGCGTCCAGCGCGGCGCGGGCGGTCTCGACCCGGACGTGGAGCCTGTCCAGGCGGGTGGCGCGCCACGAGACGTACACGGCGGCCAGGAAGGCGACGGAGATCCAGAAGAGGACGTCGATGATCCAGTCGTAGGACATCCGCGGCCTCCTAGGCGCCGAGGCCGGACTCGACGACCCCGGCGCCGTCGTGCCCGGCGGCCCGCTCGGACACGGTCTCGTACACCCTCAGCACGTCCCTGGCCACCGACGACCAGTCGTAGGCGCGGACGGCCGCGCGGGCCTCGGCCGACAGCTGCTTGCGCCGCGCGGGGTCGTCCAGGAGGTCGCCGGCGGCCGCCGCGAGGGCCTCGTGGTCACCGGCCGGGAACAGCGCCCCGGCCCGGCCGCCGAGCAGCACCCGGTCGAACGCCTCGATGTCGCTGGCCAGGATGGGGGCGCCCGCCGACATCGCCTCGGCGAGCACGATGCCGAAGCTCTCCCCGCCGGTGTTGGGGGCGACGAACACGTCCACCGAGTGGTAGGCGCGGACCTTGTCCTCCTCGCTGACCATGCCGAGGACGACGACGCGGTCGCGCAGCTCCGGCGGGATCCGCGCCACCGCGTCGTCGGCGTCGCCGGGCCCGGCGATCAGGAGCCGCAGGCGGGGACGGCTCCGGCCGAGGATCTCGAAGGCGCGCAGCAGGACGGGCAGCCCCTTGCGGGGCTCGTCCATGCGGCCGAGGAAGCCCAGCGCCCCGCCGTCGCCGGCGCCGGCGGGCCCGTCCGGGCCGCGCCCGTCGCCGCGCCCGGGCCAGCCGGGCAGCGGGTCGGCCATGGCGTACCGCTCGGTCGCCACGCCGTTGGGGATCAGCACGGCGTCGCCGCCGAGATGCTCGACGAGGGTGGTGCGGGCCGCCTCCGACACCGCGATGCGCCCGGTGATCTTCTCCAGGGCGCTCTGCAGGATCGGCGCGGTGACCGACACCACGCGGGACTTCTCGTAGGACGCGTGGAACGTGCCGACGATCGGCCCGTCGGCCGCCCAGCAGGCCAGCAGCCCCAGCGAGGGCGCCGCGGGCTCGTGGACGTGCAGGACGTCGAACCGGCCCTCGTTGATCCAGCGGCGGACCCGTCCCGCCGACAGGAACCCGAACGCCAGCCGGGCGACGGAGCCGTTGTAGGGGACGGGCACGGCGCGCCCGGCCGAGACCACGTAGGGCGGGAGCTCGGCGTCGTCGTCGGCGGGCGTGATGACCGACACCCGGTGGCCGAGCGCGATCAGCGCCTCGGCCAGGTCGCGGATGTGCTGCTGGACGCCCCCCGGGACGTTCCACGTGTAGGGGCAGACGATGCCGACCCTCATCGGCCGCCCTCCGGAAGATCCTCCACCCAGACCTTCTGCAGCATGTGCCAGTCCTCCGGGTGGGCCGCGATGCCCTCCTCGAAGACGCGCGCCATCTCCTGGGTCATGGCCTGGATCCTCTCCTGTCTGACGCCCTCGTCAGGGACGGGGATCTCCTCGTGCACACGTGCCGCCCAGTACTCGCCCTCGTACCACAGTGTCACGGGGATCAGCGCGGCGCCCGTCTGGACCGCCAGGGCGGCCGCCACCGCGGGCATCCGGGCCGTCGCGCCGAAGAACTCGACGTCCACGCCGGTCGCGGTCAGGTCGCGGTCGACGACCAGGCACACCGGGCGCCCGGCGCGCAGCCGCCGCGCCATCAGCCCGAACGCGGACGCGCCCCGGTGGGCCAGGACCTCCATGCCGAGACCCTCGCGGAACTCCACGAACCGGTCGAACAGCGACTCGGGCCTGAGACGCTCGGCGACGGTGGTGAAGGGGTGGCCGTTGTGGACGAGCCAGGCGCCGGCGTGCTCGTAGTTGCCCATGTGGGGCAGGGCCAGGATCACGCCCCGGCCGGCGTCGAGGTTGGTGAAGATCTTCTTCTCGCCGGTGACCCGCATCCGGCCGAGGATCCGCTCCCGGTCGTACTCGGGGAGCCGGAAGACCTCCAGCCAGTAGCGGAAGTAGGACCGCAGCACCTTCTTGCTGAGGACGCGGACCTCATCGTCCACCCCCCGCTTGCCGAGGACCCGGCACAGGTTCCTCTCCAGCTGCCGGACGCCCGCCCCGTGCCGGTGCCAGGTCCGGTCGGCGAGCGCCGTGAACGCCAGCCGCGCCGCCCGCTCGGGCATCTTGCGGACGACCGTCCAGCCCAGCGCGTACGCGGCGTCCATGACCTCGTCGCGGAGCGGCACGGGCGGGCGGGGCGGCGCGGGCCCGGAGCCGCGCCGCGCGGTCATGGGCGCGGCTCCGCCGCGGGCTCGGAGGCGGCCTCGCGGCCGCGGTCGGCCTTCGCCTGGGCGTGGACGGCCGCGAACCGCTGCCCGACCGTGACCGTGCTGAGGGCCGCCAGCGCCCACAGGGCCAGCGCCAGGATGTACGGGACGCCCAGGCCGTCGAACCCGGCCGCCACCAGCGCGACGATCAGCCGCTCGGCCCGCTCGGCGATCCCCACGTCGCAGGTGTAGCCGAGCCCTTCCGCGCGGGCCTTGGCGTAGGAGACCACGACGCCCGACACCAGGCAGTAGAGGGCGACCGCGGCGAGCTGCTCCTGCCCGTCCCGGTAGAGCCCGATCATCAGGCCGGAGAAGATCGCGGCGTCGGCGACCCGGTCCATCGTGGAGTCCAGGAAGGCGCCGAACTTGGAGATCTTGCCGGTGACGCGGGCGACGGCACCGTCCAGCATGTCGAACAGCACGAACGCGGTGATCACCATCGTGCCCCAGAAGAACTCGCCCCGGGGGAAGAGCACGAGCGCGCCGGCGGCCACGCCGACCGTCCCGATCACGGTGATGGCGTTGGGCGAGACCCCGGTCCGCGCGACCGCCTGGCCGATGGGCGTCAGTACGCGCCCCAGCGCGGGCCTGATTCTGTTGAGCATCGCCGTCCGTTCTCGTGATGTCGGGTAGAGGCCCCCCGCGGGCTGCCGCAGCGCGCTCAATCGTAGTGCGCGCGCAGCCCAGAGGCGGTCAGGCCGGGTTCCGGTCGCGCGCGGGACGCGGAGATGACGGATGTTTGTCGTTCACCCCTTGTGATCCGGCCCGTCACGGGAAAGGGTGTTGACACGGGTGTGACGCCGGTCACGCACGTCGGAGGAGGTCGGCCGCCGCACTCGGACGTCAGGGCGGGCCCCGCCGGGCCCGGCCCCAGCCACACGCGGGCCTCCGCGGCGAGGCCCGTCCGAGGAGGTAGCCATGGCGGACAAGGCAGGCCACCCGGGAGCCCCCGGCAGGGCACCGGAGGCCGGCGGGTGCGACAAGGTGCGCAATGTCGTACTGGTCGGCCATTCGGGGGCGGGCAAGACCACGCTGGCGGAGGCGCTGCTCGCCGCGACGGGCACGGTTCAGCGGGCGGGGAAGGTGGAGGACGGCACGACCGTCAGCGACTTCGACGAGGTCGAGACGCGCCAGCAGCGCTCGGTCAACCTCGCGCTCGCGCCGTTCCAGTACGGGGACATCAAGGTCAACCTGATCGACACGCCGGGATACGCCGACTTCGTGGGCGACCTGCGGGCGGGGCTGCGCGCCGCCGACGCGGCCCTGTTCGTGATCTCGGCGGTGGACGGCATCGACGGGCTGACCCGGATGCTGTGGGAGGAGTGCGCGGCCGTCCGGATGCCGCGCGCGGTCGTCATCACCAAGATCGACCAGCAGCGCGGCGACTTCGACGACGTGGTGCTGACGTGCCAGGACGTCTTCGGCGAGGGCGTGGCCCCCCTGTACTTCCCGGTGAGCGGCGGCGACGGGCTGAAGGGCCTGATCGGGCTGCTGACCCAGCGCTGCCTCGACTACTCCACCGGCGAGCGCACCGAGTGCATGCCGGATCCGGAGTACCTGGACCAGATCTCCGAGCAGCGCGCGTCGCTGATCGAGGGGATCATCCAGGAGAGCGAGGACGAGGGCCTCATGGACCGGTACCTGTCCGGTGAGGAGATCGACGTCAAGGCGCTCGTCGCGGACCTGGAGACCGCGGTGGCGCGCGGCAGCTTCTACCCGGTGCTGGCCACGTCCGTCCCGCACGGGGACCATCCCGGCCCGGTCATCGGCATGCAGGAGCTGCTGGAGGTCATCGCGCAGGGGTTCCCGTCTCCGCTGGAGCACGGGATCCCGCCGGTGACACCGGTGAAGGGCGGGCCGCCGAAGACGATCTCCTGCGATCCGGAGGGCCCGCTGGTCGCCGAGGTCGTCAAGACCACCTCCGACCCCTATGTGGGGCGGATCTCGCTCGTCCGGGTGTTCTCCGGGACGCTGCGCCCCGACACCGTCGTGCACGTCTCCGGGCACGGCATGGAGGACCGCGGGCACGAGGACCACGACGTCGACGAGCGCGTCGGCGCCCTCACCTCGCCGCTCGGCAAGACCCAGCGGACCGTCTCGTCCTGCGCGGCGGGCGACGTCTGCGCGGTCGCCAAGCTGGCGCGCGCCGAGACCGGCGACACCCTGTCCGACCCGTCCGCGCCGGTGGTGATGGCCCCCTGGTCGATGCCGGACCCGCTGCTGCCCGTCGCGATCCGGGCCAGGTCCAAGGCGGACGAGGACAAGCTCAGCCAGGCCCTCGGGCGGCTCGTCGCCGAGGATCCGACGCTGCGGCTGGAGAACAACGCCGAGACCCGCCAGCTCGTCCTGTGGTGCATGGGCGAGGCCCACGCGGACGTGCTGATCGACCGTCTCCACGCCCGCTACGGCGTCGAGGTCGAGCGGATCGGCCTGCGGGTGCCGCTGCGGGAGACGTTCGGCGGGAACGCCAAGGGCCTCGGCCGGCACGTCAAGCAGAGCGGCGGGCACGGCCAGTACGGCATCTGCCACATCGACGTGGAGCCGCTGCCGTCCGGTGAGGGCTTCGAGTTCGTCGACAAGATCGTCGGCGGGGTGGTGCCGCGGCAGTTCATCCCCTCGGTCGAGAAGGGGCTCCGGCAGCAGATGGAGCGCGGCGTGTCGGCCGGTTACCCGCTCGTCGACATCAAGGTCACCCTGCACGACGGCAAGGCCCACTCGGTGGACTCCTCCGACATGGCCTTCCAGGCCGCGGGCGCGCTGGCGCTCAAGGACGCGGCGGGCTCGGTGCCGATCCTGCTGCTGGAGCCGGTCGACGAGGTGGCCGTGCTCATCGCCGACGAGTACGTGGGCGCGGTCATGTCCGACCTCACCTCCCGGCGCGGGCGCGTCCTCGGCTCCGAGGCCGTCCCCGGCGGCCGCACCATGATCAAGGCGGAGGTCCCCCAGCTGGAGATCATCCGCTACGCGATCGACCTGCGCTCGATGTCCCAGGGCACGGGCACCTTCAACCGCTCCTTCCTCCGCTACGAACCGCTCCCCTCCCACCTGGCGGACAAGGTCGCCGCCGAGTCCAGGGACACCTAGCCCCGCGGACACCGGGCCGGAACGGCCGGGTCCGGCCGGACCCTTCCGGCCTGGTGTTCCACGGCGGAATTCATCCTTTCGACACCCCGGCCTCATCCCAGAGGGTGAGCGCCGGTTCGACCCCCGGGGCGATCATCTTCGGGCCCCGCCGTGAAATTCTGGCTGGGCTATGGAAGACGCGGGGGAGGTGCGGCGGCCCGAGGAGCCCGGCCGCCGCCGGGTGGTCAGGAGGCTCGGCCTGGCCGCCGGGGGACTGCTGGCCGCCGGCGCCGGATTCGCCGCCGAGGAGGCGTGGCGCAGGCAGGACCCGCCGACGCCCGCGTCGGCGGCGTCGGTGGACTCCTGGCAGCCGCCCGGGAGCCAGGTCGACGTCGTGTGGACCGTCGACACCGCGCGGCGCCTCATCGCGCTGACCTTCGACGACGGGCCGATGGAGCGGTGGACGCCGCAGGCCCTCGACGCCCTGGACGCCGAGGGGGTCCCGGCGACGTTCTTCGTCGTCGGCAGCCGGCTCGCCCGCAACGCCGACCTGGTCAGGGGACGCCTGGACCGCCACGAGGTCGGCAACCACACCTGGCAGCACGACGACCTGTCGCGGATGAGCCACCGCAGCGCCTACCGCTCCATCCACCGCACCCACGAGGCGATCAGGCAGGTCACCGGCCGGGAGCCGCGGCTGCTGCGCCCGCCGTGGGGCCGGCTCGGCGGCACCACCCTGCACGTCGCCGCCGAGCACGGCTACGACATCGCGCTGTGGTCGCTGCTGGTGCAGGACCGCCGGTTCGGGGACGAGCCGTCCGAGCTCGTGGACACCGTCGTCGCCAACGCCCGGCCCGGCACGATCCTGCTCGCCCACGACGTCGGCGCGCCGAGCCGCAAGGTCGCCGTCCAGCAGCTGCCCGCCATGATCCGGGGCCTGCGGGCCCGGGGGTTCGAGTTCGTCACGGTGTCGCAGCTCCGGGAGGCGGGCTCGCGCGGCGGCGCCACGTCGGCGCGGCCGGTCGTCGCGCCGAAGCCGCAGAGGCGGCCCTAGGGTGGTGTGATGCACTCTCCGGCCCTCCGCCTCGGCCCGCGCGCCAGGCTCTGGCGCTCCGCCGCGGCGGCGGCCGGGATCGGGGCGCTGCTCTGGACGAGCGCGTACGGGACCGACGACGACTTCCCGTTCGGGCCGATGACCCAGTTCGCGTTCTCGGTCGACAACGACGGCGGCGAGATCCACTCCCACTGGCTGGAGGCCGACACCGCGGCGGGCACGCACGTGAAGCTGTCCATGGACGCCGTGGGGTCCGGCATGAAGCGCGCCGAGATCGAGGGCCAGATGACCCGGCTCGCCCGCGACCCGTCCCTGCTGCAGGGCATCGCGGACGGGCAGCGCAGTCTGCATCCCGGGCGGCCTCGCCTGACCAGGATCTACATCGTGAAACAGGTCCAGACGTTGAAGCACGGCAAGGTGGTGTCCACCACCAGGACCAACCGCGTCGTCTGGGACGTGCGGTGACCGCCGCCGCGACGCCGGAGGCGCCCCGTCCCGCCCTCGCCGCGGAGCCCGCCCCCGCGCCGCGCCGCACGCCCTGGGGCCGCTGGTGGTACGGGCCCGTGCCCCGCGCCCGGATCGCCTGGCTGCGGATCCTCGGGTACGGCTTCCTGCCGTTCGACATGCTGCTGCTGACCAGCAGTTCCATGGCGCACGCGCGGCTGCCCGCCGACCTGTACCAGCCGGTGCGGCTGGCGCGCTGGCTGCACCTGCCCGCGCCCACCCCCGGCGCCATGCACGCGTTGCTGGTGGTCACCATCGCGGCCGGGCTCGTCGCGGCCACCGGCCGGGTCCTGCCACGGCTGACGGGCTACGTCACCGCGTGCGGCTACCTGTGGTGGGTCACCATCAGCATGTCGTACGGCAAGGTCGACCACGACCACCTGGCGCTCGTCATCGCGCTGTTCGTGCTGCCGGGCGTCGGGCGCGCCGGGATCGGTGACCGGCGCGGCTGCGAGGCGTCGGCGTGGTCGGTCCGCTGCGTCCAGGTCTCGGTGGTCGCCGCCTACTTCCTGTCGGCGTGGGCCAAGGTGCGCATCGGCGGGTTCCCCCAGTGGCAGAACGGCGCGACCGTCCAGTGGGCGCTGAGCCGCCGGGGCACGCCGTTCGGGCGGAGCTTCATCGGGTACCCGCTGCTGCTGAGGATCAGCCAGTGGTTCATGTTCCTGGCGGAGGCCGCCTCGCCCGCCCTGCTGTTCCTGCGCGGCAGGCCGCTCTACCTGCTGGTGCTGTTCTTCGCCGGGTTCCACGCCGTCACGTACGCGCTGATGACGATCCACTTCCTGCCGCATGCGATCTGGCTGGCGGCGTTCCTGCCGCTGGAGCGGCTCACCGGGCTGCTGCCCGCACGCTGGCGCGGCCACGCCGCTGAACCGGCCTCGCAGCCGTCGGACGCCCCGCAGCCGCTGCCGGGCTGACCGGTGTTCAGTCCGCCGCGCCGGGCCGGCCCGCCGGCGGGAGCATGCAGGCGGCCGTGCCGCCCGGCATCCGGTGCCGGTTGTCCGCGACGAGCCGGTACACGAGGTGGGCCGCCCAGCTGACCGGCGGGACGCGCATCACGACGCCGGCCGCCCGCCAGAGGCCGCCCGCGTCGGTCAGCAGCCGCCCGATCGCCTCCGCGCCGCCGGAGACCCGCCCGGCCCGGTCGATCCACAGCACCTCGTGCCGGGCCCGCTCCGCCGTGGTGCCGAGCGCGTCGAGGTCGGCGAACTGGAAGGCGACGATCGTGGCGTCCACGGGGACCCGCCGCTCCAGGAACCGCACCGAGGACGTGCAGAACCCGCAGTCCCCGTCGTACACCAGCACGGGCCGCTCCCGCGTGGTCATGATGTCCCCTCTCCGCGTCGCCGCCCGCGTCCGCTCACGCGTCCCTCCCGGGTTCGTCCTGGACGTCCTGGGGCCAGGCGTCGGCGAGCAGCTGCCGGGTGTCGCGCAGCAGCTGCGGGAGGACCTTGGTGTGCCCGACGACGGGCATGAAGTTGGTGTCGCCGCCCCAGCGCGGCACGACGTGCTGGTGCAGGTGCGCGGCGATGCCCGCGCCCGCCACCAGGCCGAGGTTCATGCCGACGTTGAACCCCTGCGCGCCGCTGGCCTTGCGCAGCGCCGAAAGGGCCCGCTGGGTGAACACGGCCAGCTCTCGGTACTCCGGCCCGTCCAGGTCGGCGTAGTCGGCGACGTGCCGGTACGGGACGACCATGAGGTGCCCCGAGTTGTAGGGGTAGAGGTTCAGGACCGCGAACACCGACGTGCCGCGCGCGACGACCAGGCCGTCCTCGTCGGACATCCCGGGGATCACGCAGAACGGGCAGCCCTCGCCCGCGCCCGCGCCGGTCGGCTTGTTCTCGCCCTTGATGTAGGCCATGCGGTGGGGGGTCCACAGCCGCTGGAAGTTGTCGGGCGCGCCCGCGCCGCCCCTGTGCTCCTCGAAGCGGGGGCCGCTCTCGTTCCCGGGGCCCGCCCCGGACGCGTCGTCGCGTCCCTCGTGGACAACGGGCTTCTCCGGCTCTGCGCTCAAGGCGGCGGTCTCCTTTTGTTCACGGCCTGACCAGCAGCATAGAGAGGGACGCCCGCCGTCCTGTAGCCGGGATCCCCCGCGGGGACGGGGACGCGCCCGCAAATCCCCACTTCCGTGACGTCTCACGGCCCGCTCCGACACCATGGGTCACCTCACCGACCGCAGGGAGCGATCATGACGGACCTCGACAAGGGCGGCGCCGCGACCGGCGGGGAGCCGCAAGCCGAGGCCGGCCCACAGCCGTACTTCCCCGGACCTCCCGGCCTGTCCGGGCCGCCGACGCCCTCGGGCACGCCTCTCTCGGCCCCTCCCCCGGCCTCACCGGGGCTTTCGCTGCCGGGAGTGACCCTGCCGGGCACGTCCCCCCACAGCCCGGCCACACACGGCCCGCCCACACCGGGCCCGGTCACGCACGATCCGTCCTCCCATAGTCCGTCCTCCCACACGCTCTCGCCGCCTGTCACGCCGACGCCGCACGCGCCGGTGTCGCCCGCCGTGCCGCTCCACGGGGGCGGCCCGTCCGCCGGGGAGCGGACGGCGGAGGCGCAGGCCGGCGGGGACGGGGCGCCGGTGGACGGCCGTATCACGATCGAGGACGAGGTGATCGAGAAGATCGCCACGCTGGCCGCGCTGGAGGTGCCGGGGGTCGTCGGCCTCGCCGGGCGGCCCGGGCCCGACGAGCGGCGCGGCGCCGGGGGCGTCCGGGTCCGGCTGCACGGGGACGAGGTGACGCTCGACCTCGGCATCGCGGTCGGATACGGCAATGTGATCATGGAGGTGGCGCGGGTGGTGAAGTCCAACGTCGCGCGGGTCGCGGGGCTGATGCTCGGGATGAGGGTCGTGGCGGTCAACGTCGCGGTCGAGGACGTCCGCGTGACCGCGGAGGCCCCTCCCCTCCCGGGTACGGCCGCGCACTAGCCCGCGGCTCAGGCGGCGGCGCGGGCGTGGCAGGTCTGCACGGCCGTGCCCGCCGAGACGGTGGTGACCGTGACCCGCCGGACGAGGCGCGCCGTCACGCCCCGGAAATGGAAGGTGTGCGGCGCGCCGCCCCGGACGGCCGCCTGCTGGGACTGCGGCGCGTAGCCGCGGAGCGTGAGCTCGGCGCGGACCGCGCCGCCGGTGGCGGCGGTGATCACGACGTCGACGGCGTCCCCGGCCTCGCGGTAGAAGGCCGTCCCCCGCGGGCACCACGTGGTCTCCGTGCCGGAGCCGCCGCGGCCGGGCAGCGTGGGGCCGCCGCCGGTGCCGGGCCCCGCGCCGTCGTCCTGCGGGAGGACGGGCCCGGACGGCGCGCCGGTGGACGTGCCGCGCGGGACGTCCGCCGCGCCCGCCGGGCCGGGGGCGGCGGTCGTGCCGGAGCCCGGGAGGCCCCGCGTCCCGGCCGCGCCCGCGCCGTCACCGTCACGTCCGTCACCGTCGGCCAGCGGCATGAGCAGCACCACGACGGCCGCCGCCACGAGCAGCAGCGCGCCGCCGTACCCGGCGACCCGGGCGAGGACCGGCCGGGGCCCGCGTCCCCGCCTCGTGGGCTTCATCCGCGTCTCCCCGGTCGTGGCACGTGGGCCGTCGAGGTTACCAGCCGGTCATATCTGGATGCGCGCCTCGACGGCCTTCACGATCTCCTCGACGGCCTCGTCGAGGGGGACGCCGTTCTTCTGCTCGCCGTTGCGGTACCGGAACGACACCGCGTCCTTGGCGACGTCGTCGTCGCCCGCGAGCAGCATGTACGGGACCTTCTGCTTCTGCGCGTTGCGGATCTTCTTCTGCATCCGGTCGGACGAGGCGTCCACCTCGACGCGGATCCCGCGCTCGCGCAGCCGCTCGGCGACCCTGTCCAGGTGCGGGACGTGCGCGTCGCCGATCGGGATGCCGACGGCCTGCACCGGCGCCAGCCACGGCGGCATCGCGCCCGCGTAGTGCTCCAGCAGGACGCCGAAGAACCGCTCGATCGACCCGAACAGCGCCCGGTGGATCATGATGGGGCGCCGCCGGGTGCCGTCGGCCGCCTGGTACTCCAGGCCGAACCGCTTGGGCTGGTTGAAGTCGACCTGGATGGTGGACAGCTGCCAGGTCCGGCCGATCGCGTCCTTGGCCTGCACGGAGATCTTCGGGCCGTAGAACGCGGCGCCGCCCGGGTCGGCGACGAGGTCGAGGCCGGACTCGTCGGCGGCCTTGCGGAGCGCCCCGGTCGCCTCCTCCCAGTCGGCGGCCTCGCCGATGAACTTGGGCGAGTCGTCGCGGGTGGACAGCTCCAGGTAGAACTCGTCCAGCCCGTAGTCGCGCAGCAGGTCCAGGACGAAGGAGAGCAGGTTCTTGAGCTCGCCGCCCATCTGCTCCTTGGTGCAGTAGATGTGCGCGTCGTCCTGGGTCATGCCGCGGACGCGGGTGAGGCCGTGCACCACGCCCGACTTCTCGAACCGGTACACCGAGCCGAACTCGAACAGCCGCAGCGGCAGCTCACGGTAGGACCGCCCGCGCGCCCGGTAGACGAGGTTGTGCATCGGGCAGTTCATCGGCTTGAGGTAGTAGTCGCCGCCGTCCACCTCCATGGGCGGGAACATGTCGTCCTTGTACCAGCCGAGGTGCCCGGAGACCTCGAACAGGTCGCCCTTGGTGATGTGGGGGGTGTTGACGAACTCGTAGCCGCCCGCCTCGTGCCGGCGCCGCGAGTAGTCCTCCATGACGCGGCGGACGACGCCGCCCTTGGGGTGGAAGACCGCGAGGCCGCTGCCGATCTCGGCGGGGAAGGAGAACAGGTCGAGCTCGGCGCCGAGCCTGCGGTGGTCGCGCTTCTCGGCCTCCTCCAGGAACCTCAGGTACTCGTCCTGCCTCTCGCGGGACTCCCAGGCGGTGCCGTAAATGCGCTGGAGCTGCGGGTTCTTCTCGCTGCCGCGCCAGTAGGCGCCGCCGGTCCGCATCAGCTTGAACGCCGGGATGACCCGGGTGGTCGGCAGGTGCGGGCCCCGGCACAGGTCCTTCCAGCGCAGTTCGCCGGACTTGGCGTCGAGGTTGTCGTAGATGGTCAGCTCGCCGCCGCCGACCTCGACGTCCGCACCGTCGGCCGCGTCCTGGACGGGCCCGGCGCCCTTGAGGCCGATGAGCTCCAGCTTGTACGGCTCGGCGGACAGCTCGGCGCGGGCCTCCTCGTCGGAGACGGGGCGCCGGGAGAACCGCTGCCCCTGCTTGACGATCTCCCGCATGCGCTTCTCGATGCGCTTGAGGTCGTCGGGGGTGAACGGCTCGGCGACGTCGAAGTCGTAGTAGAAGCCGTTCTCCACCGGCGGGCCGATCCCGAGCCTGGCGTCCGGGAACAGCTCCTGGACGGCCTGCGCCATCACGTGCGCCGCCGAGTGCCGCATGATGGCCCGGCCGTCGTCCGAGCCGATCTCCACCGGCTCCACGGCGTCGCCGTCGCGCAGCCCTCCGGCGAGGTCGCGCAGCTCGCCGTTGACCCGGGCGGCGATCACGGAGCGGCCGTCGGCCTCCAGCGCCTCCCCCGCGGTCGTGCCGGCGGGCACCACGCGCTCGCTGCCTCCGAGGGTGATGCGCAGATCGGACACGGTGGACACGGGAACTCCTCGTGATGGTGGTCGGAAAGCCGTGAGGCCCCGGGATCGCTCCCGGGGCCTCAACCGCGTGCAATGTCAGGACATGCGGCCGTCACGCCGGGGTGGGCCCGGCGTCGTCGTCTCCGGCACGGCTCGCATGGTGCCACTCTAGCCGACGCCCGCGCGCACGCGCATTCCCTTACGCGCGGGCGGACGGCGAGGCGAGGCCGTCCATGTCCTCCAGCTCCCGGCCCTTGGTCTCCGGGACGGCGCGCTTCACGAACAGCAGCGCGAGCACCGAGAACAGCGCGTACACGCCGTACGCGAGCCCGAGGGAGATGCCGGAGATGCCGGGGAAGGTGGTGGTGATCACCCAGTTGGCGATCCACTGCGCCGCCGCCGCGACCGCCAGCGCCGAGGCGCGGATGAAGTTGTTGAACATCTCCCCCAGCATCACCCATACGACCGGGCCCCACGTCGCGGCGAACGCGAACACGTAGAGGTTGGCGGCCACGAGCGCGACCGGCCCGGCGACGTCGCCGAGGTGCGGATCGCCGTCCACGACGGGCGCGGTGGCGAAGCAGACCGTGAGGGTGGCGAGGGTGAGCGCCATCCCGGCGGCGCCGGCGAGCAGCAGCGGCCGCCGCCCGACCCGGTCGACCAGCGCGATGGCCACCAGCGTGGACACCACGTTCACCACCGAGTTGATCACGGATGTGAGCATGGCGTCGCTCTCGCTCAGCCCGGCCGCCTGCCACAGGGAGAACGAGTAGTAGAAGATCACGTTGATGCCCACGAACTGCTGGAACACCGACAGCAGGATGCCGATCCACACGATCGGCATCAGCCCGAACCGGGGGCCGCGCAGGTCCCTCGGCCGGATGGGGCGGTCACCCGCGATGGACCGGACGATCTCGCCGAGCTTCGCTTCGACGTCGCCTCCCATGACCCTCGTGAGCACCTGCCGCGCCCGGGCCACTTCGTGCTTTTTGACCAGGTAGCGCGGCGACTCGGGGATCGCCTTGGCGATCACGCCGTAGGTGACGGCGGGCACGACGGTGCTCCCGAACATCCACCGCCACGCGCCGCCGCCCCAGGGGAACGTTCCAGTCGCACCGCCGTCGGACGCGCGGGCGATGAGGTAGTCGACCACCAGTGCGGTGAAGATGCCGAGCACGATCGCCATCTGCTGGAGCGAGCCGAGGCGGCCGCGCAGTTCGGCGGGCGAGATCTCGGCGATGTAGGCGGGGGCGATGACGGAGGCCGCGCCGATCGCGCAGCCGGCGGCCACCCGGAAGAAGGTGAGGTCGGCCGCGCTGAAGGCCAGCGCCGAGCCGAGCGAGCTCACCACGAACAGCGCCGAGGCGATCTGCATGACCCGCACCCGGCCGACGCGGTCGCTCAGCGGACCGGCGAACCAGGCCCCGACCGCGCAGCCTGGCAGCGCCGCCGAGACCACGAGGCCCAGCACGAACGAGCTGAGGTGGAACTCATCCTTGAGCGCGCCGACCGTTCCGTTGATCACCGAGGTGTCGTAGCCGAACAGGAATCCGCCGAACGCCGCGGCGCTCGCCAGCATGACGGCGGTGGCGGCCGGGCGCGACGACTGGGGTTGCTCCGGAGAGTGACGTCGTCCGCTACTCGCTGTAGTCATGCCTGGCAGCCTCGCAGGTAGGAGGGCCATTTGCGAGCAGGCCACCCGGAGGGGCCGGACCCTTTACGGGCGAGGCCCGGGCACGGTCAGTCCCGGACGGCCACGCCGATCACGTGCGGGGAGGCCGGGTTGGGCAGCCGGCCGGGCGGGAACTCGAACCGGCGCTCGCCGCGGACGGTGAAGCCGCTGCCGGCGATGTACTCGTCCGTGCGGCGGGACACGTGGCAGCCGCCGGCGACCAGCGGCCAGGCCAGGTCGGCGTACCGCTGGAAGCGGATCTTGCGGGCCGTCCCGCCGCGGACGTGCTCGTAGTAGCGCAGCTCGCCGCCGGGCCTGAGCACGCGCCGCATCTCGGCCAGCGCGCGGACGGGGTCGCGCACCGAGCACAGCACCAGCGACGCCACGGCGACGTCGAACGACGCGTCGTCCAGGTCCAGGGACTCGGCGAGGCCCGGGCGCACCGACACCGGGACCGGCGCCCGGGCGGCCGCGGTCACGGCCATGCCGCGCAGCCGCGGCTCGGGCTCCAGCGCGATCACCTCGGTCACGGCGGCCGGGTAGTGCGGGAAGTTCGCCCCGTACCCGGCGCCCACCTCCAGCACCCGGCCGGACGCCCCGTCCAGCAGCTCGGCGCGGTGGGCGTCGCCGCCCGCCTTCACGGAGGCGGCGTCCAGGCGCGGGTAGAGCCGGGCGAAGATCGGATGCCTGAGATCGGTCATCCCCGCAGTGTCCGTCCCCCCGCCGGGCACCGCAAGATCATCAGTGGGCTCCGGCAGCCCGCGGCCCGGTGGCGGCGGGCCGCGGACGAGGGACGGGACGGGTCACCAGTCCTCGGCGGACTCGTCCGCGAGCTGGACCAGGCCGCCCGAGGCGTCGAGGTCGTAGCGCCGCATGGACGACAGCGGCGGGGAGTACACGTGGACGCTCACCGCCGGGGCGTCGGAGGTGTTGCGGACGTCGTGCACGTAGTCGGGGCCGAACGAGCGGGCCTCGCCGGCGCCCACGTCCCGCGCCACGCGGACGCGGTGCTCGCGCAGCGTCCCGAGGGCGACCGCGAAGGCCCCGGACGAGCCGCCGTGGTCGTGGAACCCGGTCGACTGGCCGGGCAGCCAGCTGATCACCCAGACCTCGTGGTCGGCGTCCTGGTGGAGCCGCTCGTACCAGCGGCCCTCGGGGTCCAGCCGGACCCGGTGCAGCCACTGCCCGGAGTCGCGGGCGAGTTCGCGGGCGCGCTCGGCCAGCCGCGGCGGCGCGAACGGCGCGGTGGCGGGCGGCTTCGCGGGCGTGCTCGATTCGGTGATGACGGTCATGCGGTCGGCTCCTCGCGGTGTGGTCGGCGTCCTGGCGGGCTCAGCGGGACGGCCGGCGACACAGCGCGCTGGCCTGGCGGCGCAGGTCGACGTGCAGGCGCTCGTGGAGACTGGTGAACGTCACACCCCGAGCCTGACCCATATTCCCTACAAAGTCAATCGGGATTGGTCAGAAGGTCACGGGGGCGCTGCTCATGCCTGATACCCAGGGAGCGGATCGGATCTCCCTCCTCCGGGCCAGTCCGTTTCGGCGCCGCGCGTCCTAGGCTCGCAGTCAAATGAACGAACCATCGCGCTCCGAGACCGGCAGGCGGGTCAGGCTGGTGCGGGGCATCAGCGCGGCCCTCGTGCCGGGCCACGACGACCCGGCCGTCACCCTGCTGCCGCGGCGGATGCTGCTGCGGGTGCCGATCCTGCTGTTCCTGCTGGCCATGACCATCGGCTTCACCGCCGGGTCGATCGCCATCGCGACCCAGGTGTACCACGTCGACACCGGCTGGGCCTGGCCGCTCGGCATCCTGCAGGCGGCCCCGCTGGTCTTCGCGGCCCGGTGGCCGCTGGCGGCCTGGCGCGTCGCGGGGGTGGGGCTGCTGCTGACGGTCGTGGTCCGGCACGGCGTGGGCTTCATGCCGTGGCCGGTCACCGCGATCCTCGCGCTGATCGTCATCCTGTTCTTCGCGGGCGTCGGCTGCGACCGCCAGACCACCCTCGGCGTGGGCGCGGTCACCATCGTCGGGACGCTCGTGCCCGCCGTGCTGTTCGGGATGCCGGGCTGGTTCGGGATGATCCTCGCCGGCATCGTGGTGGTCGCCCTCACCTTCGGCGACGCGGTCGGGGGCCGCCACTCGGCCGTGGAGGAGCTGCGCCGGCGCGAGGAGCAGCACCGCCAGGACCTGGCCCGTCAGGCGGTGCTGGAGGAGCGCGCCCGCATCGCCCGCGAGCTGCACGACGTGGTGGCGCACCACATGTCGGTGATCGCGATGCAGGCCGAGGCCGCCCCGTACAAGATCCCGGACCTGCCGGAGGCGGCGCGGCAGACGTTCGGGGTGGTCCGCGACGCCGCCCGCGAGGCGCTCACCGAGACCCGCCGCGTGGTGGGGCTGCTGCGCTCCGACGACGAGGGCGCCGAGCGCGCGCCGCAGCCCGGCCTCGACCGGCTGGACGACCTGGCCGCGACCGCCCGCCGCTACGGCCTGTCGGTCGCCACCGTGATCGTCGGGATGCCGCGGCCGCTGGACGCCGGTGTGGACCTGTCGGCGTTCCGCATCGTCCAGGAGTCGCTGAGCAACGCCGCCCGGTACGCGCCGGGCTCGCGCGTGCACGTGGAGATCAAGTACGGGACGGCCACGCTGACGGTCGCGGTCACCGACGACGGGGCCCGCACCACGCCGGAGGAGTCGCACGGCGGCGGCCACGGCCTGGTCGGGATGCGCGAGCGCGTGACGATGCTGGGCGGCAGCCTGTCGGCGGGCGCCCGCGACTCCGGCGGCTGGGAGGTGGTCGCCGAGCTGCCCTACGGGGACGCGGGCTGAACCCGGTGCCCGTAGGGTGCTGTCGTGACGATTCGGGTGCTGATCGCCGATGACCAGGTGATGATCCGCGACGGGCTCGCGGCGCTGCTGTCCTCCGACCCCGAGATCGAGGTGATCGGGCAGGCGGGCAACGGCCGCGAGGCGGTGACGATGGCCCGCGAGCTCGACCCGGACGTGATCGTGATGGACATCCGGATGCCGGAGATGGACGGGCTGGCCGCCACCGCCGAGCTGATCGGCGAGCCCGCCGCCGACGCCGACCCCGCGGGGACGCGGCCCAAGGTGCTGGTGCTCACCACCTTCGACCTGGACGAGTACGTCTACGAGGCGCTCGGCTCCGGCGCCAGCGGGTTCCTGCTGAAGGACGCCTCGGCCGCCGACCTGGTGAACGGCGTCCGGGTCGTGGCGGCGGGCGACGCGCTGCTGGCGCCGTCGATCACCCGGCGGCTGATCGGGGACTTCGCGCGGCGGCGGCGGCACCAGCGCCCGAGCCCGAACGCGACCGCCGGGCTGACCCCGCGCGAGCTGGACGTGCTGAGGCTGATCGCCCGGGGGCTGTCCAACGCCGAGATCGCCGGGGAGCTGGTCCTGGCCGAGCAGACGATCAAGACGCACGTCGGGCACGTGCTGACCAAGCTCGCGCTGCGCGACCGCACCCAGGCCGTCGTCTACGCCTACGAGAACGGCCTCGTCGGCTGATCCGGCGTCAGCGCGACGGATCGAGGACGAGCTTGCCCGTGGTGCGGCGGGCGCGCAGGTCCTCGTGGGCGCGCCGGGCCTCGGCGAGCCCGTACTCGCCGCCTCCCACCACCCGGAGGCGGCCGTCCGCCGCGAGCCCGAACAGCTCGTCCAGCGCGGCGCGCATCACGTCGCCGGGGAGCTGGAAGACGTGCGCGAGCCACATGCCCGCGATCGTGGTCGAGTGCGACAGCAGCGTGGCGGGCCGCACCGGCTCCGGCTCCTGCCGTGACGCCATCCCGTAGAAGGCCAGGCGCCCGAACGGGGCCAGGGCGCGCAGGCTCTGGTCGGTCACCGTGCCGCCCGTCATCTCCAGGACGACGTCGACGCGCCGCCCGCCGTTCGCCTCGATCAGCGCGTCCGTCAGATCGGGCACGCCCGGGTCGATCGCGGCGTCGGCGCCGAGCTCCAGCGCGAGCCGCCGCTTGGCCTCGGAGGACGCGGTGGCGATGATCCGCCCGGCGCCCCACGCCCGGGCGAGCTGGACGGCGAGCGTCCCGACCCCGCCCGCGGCGGCGTGCACGACGACCGACTCGCCCTGCGCCAGGTGGACGCTGCGGCGCAGCAGCAGCCACGCGGACGCACCCTGCACGATCATGCCGAGGGCGGTGAGGTCGTCGATGGCGTCCGGCACGTCCCAGGTGAGCGGGACGGGCGCGACGGCGCGCTCGGCGTAGCCTCCCGAGCCGACGAGGGCGACGACCCGGCGGCCGTCAGGGGCGGTGCCGACGACCTCCCCGCCGGGCACGAGCGGCAGCGACGCCTCGGCCAGGTAGCTGTTCTCGGCCTGGTGGGTGTCGGCGTAGTTGATCCCCGCCCTGGCCACGTCGATGAGCAGGTGCCCCGGGCCGGCGACCGGGTCGGGCAGCTCGGTGACGGTCAGCACCTCGGGGCCGCCGAACTCGGTGATCTGGATGGCGCGCATGACTCTCCTGTCGGTCGGACGGCCTGACCAGCGGGGCCCGGGAACCCTTGGTAACTTACTCGTCAGTTACCCTACTGGAATGGACTTCGGCTTGAGCGCGCGGGCGCGGGACCATCTCGGCCGCCTCCAGGACTTCATGGACTCCCACGTCTACCCCGCCGAGCCGGTCTACGCCGCCCAGCGGCGCGAGCTGCGGGCCGCGGGGCGCGAGCACCACGTCCCGCCGGTCGTCGAGGAGCTCAAGGCCGAGGCGCGCGGGCGCGGGCTCTGGAACCTGTTCCTCCCCGGCTGCGAGGACCCCGCGCACGGGCTGGGCGTCACCGATTACGCGCCCCTCGCCGAGGTCACCGGCCGCTCCCCCGTCCTCGCGCCGGAGGCCACCAACTGCGCCGCCCCCGACACCGGGAACATGGAGGTGCTGCACCTGTTCGGGACGCCCGAGCAGAAGGAACGGTGGCTCAGGCCGCTGCTGGACGGCGAGATCCGCAGCGCGTTCGCGATGACCGAGCCGGACGTCGCCAGCTCGGACGCCACCAACATCGCCACCCGGATCGAGCGTGACGGCGACCACTACGTCCTCAACGGGCGCAAATGGTGGATCACCGGCACCGCCGACCCGCGCTGCGCGGTCATGATCGTGATGGGCCGGACCGACCCCGAGGCCCACCCGTACCGGCGGCAGTCGATGGTGCTGGTGCCGCTGGACGCGCCGGGGGTGGAGGTCGTCCGCCCGCTGCCCGTCTTCGGCTACCAGGACCAGCACGGCCACTGCGAGATCACCCTGACCGACGTCCGCGTCCCGGTGGGCAACCTCGTCGGGGAGGAGGGCGGCGGCTTCGCCATCGCGCAGGCGCGGCTCGGCCCCGGGCGCGTCCACCACTGCATGCGCGCGATCGGGACGGCCGAGAGGGCGCTGGAGCTGATGTGCCGGCGGGCGCTGTCGCGCGAGGCGTTCGGCGGGCCCCTGGCCGGTCAGGGCGTCGTGCAGGCGCAGATCGCCGAGTCGCGGATGGCGATCGAGCAGGCGCGGCTGCTCACCCTGAAGACCGCGTGGCTGATCGACCGGCACGGCGTCCAGGCGGCCCGGTCCGAGGTCGCGGCGATCAAGGTGATCGCGCCGCGGGTCGCCCTGGACGTCGTCGACCGGGCCATCCAGGTGCACGGCGGCGCCGGGGTCGGCGACGACACGCCGCTCGCCGGGATGTGGGCGGGGCTGCGCACGCTGCGGCTGGCCGACGGCCCGGACGAGGTCCACGTCCGCTCCGTCGCCCGCCGCGAGCTGGCCCGCCACACCGGCGCATGACCGGCGGGGCGGGGGACGCGGCGCCCGGCGCGCGGCGGCGGATGCCGCACGCCCTGCGCCGCGAGAAGCTGCTCGCGGCGGCGCTCGCCGAGTTCGGCCGCCGCGGCTACCACGGGACGCAGATGGACCACGTCGCGGCGGCCGCGCGGGTCTCCAAGGCGCTGCTCTACCAGCACTTCGCCTCCAAGGAGGTGCTGTTCGCCGAGGTGACCGGGTCGATCGTCGCCGGGCTCACGGCGCGGCTGGACGAGGCGGTGGCGGCCGGGCAGGGCTCCGCGGAGGGCGTCCGGGCGATGGTCCGGGTGCTGTTCGACCACGCCACCGACGAACCGGACGCGTGGGCGCTGCTGGTCCGCCATCTCGACAAGCCCGAAGCGGGCCTGGAGCTGCGGGAGCTGCGGGAGCTGCGCGACCGGCTCGGCGCCGTGCTCGCCGCGCTGCTGCTGCGTCGCCGCCGCGCCGATCCCGGCCTGTCCGCGGCGGCGCTGGCGGTGAACGAGCACCGGGCGCGGCTGCTCGTCCCGCTGATGTACGGGTCGATGCTGTCGATGGTCTCGTGGTGGCTGGAACATCCCGATACGCGGCGCGAGCACGCCGAGCAGATGGCCGTGGAGTTCATCTGGCTCGGCCTGGACCGCCTGCGCACCGGAGAGCGCCTGCCGAAGGCGTGAGGTCCCGCCGGGCCGCCCTGCCACGGGCCTGGGCGGAGGGTCACGCGCTCCCGAAGACGTCGTCGCGGGCGAGGTCGAGGGCGCTGAGGACGGCGCCGCGCAGGACGGCGTCGCCCTCGACGACGCTGGGACGCACCTCGGTGTCGGCGGGCGAGAGCGCGCCGAGCCGCTCGGCGACCAGGTCGGCGAGCCGCTCCCCGCCCCCGCGCCCCAGGGTCCCGCCGAGGACGACGAGGCCCGGGTCCAGGACGGCGACGAGCGCGAACACGCCCTCGACGATCGGGCCGGCGAGCTCCTCGGCCGCGAGTCCCCCGGCGACGCCCGCCTCCATCAGGTGGCAGAAGTCGGTGCCGGCGAACCTGAGCAGCCCGACCTCGCCCGCGCCGCCGGACGCGCCGCGCCGCAGCCGCCCGTCCAGGACCACCGCCGCGCCGATCCCGTCGTCCAGCCACAGGAGCGCGAAGTCGTCGCGGCCCGCGGCGGCGCCGTCGCGGTGCTCGGCGATGGCCGCCAGGTTCACCTCGTTCTCCAGGACGACCGGGGCGCCGAGCCGGTCCTCGATCGCCGTCCGCAGGTCGGGGCGCGCGCCGCGGAGCCCGCCGCAGGACGTCAGCCCGGTCCGCGGGTGGACGAGCCCGGGGGCGCCGACCACGACCGTGTGCGGGACGCGCCCGCCCGCCGCCTCCCGGACCGCCCCCGCGACGAGCGCGGCGATGTCCGGCTCCGGTCCCGGCGGCATCGCGGCCGTGGCCGATCCGTCCGGGTTCCCGGCGATGTCGGCGACGGCCACGTGCACCGCGTCGCGGCGCAGGTCCACCCCCGCCACGTGGGCGCGGCCGGCCACGAGCCCGTAGAGCCGGGCGTTCGGGCCGCGCCGGTCGGCGCCGGCCTCGCCGGTCACCTCGATCAGCCCGTCGGTGCGGAGCCGCTCGATCAGGTCGGAGACGGTCGGCCGGGACAGTCCGGTCAGCGTCCGCAACTGCGGCGCCGTCAGCGGGCCGCGGTCGAGCAGCAGGTCGAGCGCGAGCCGGTCGTTGATGGCGCGGGCCAGCGTCGGGGTGGCGGTCTTCACACCGACATATTAGTCAGGGTTCCTGCTTGATAACCTCTTTTCATCAGGAACCCTTCCTGTTAGTTTCTCGGACCATGAGCAACCGCAGTGCCATCAGCGTCGTCTTCGCCCTGCACGGGGCCGTGGCCGGGAGCCTGGCGACCCGCGTCCCCTGGATCCAGGACCATCTGGGGCTCGGGCCCACGATCCTCGGCATGGCCCTGCTCTGCCCTTCGATCGGCGCCTTCGCCGGGATGCCGATGGCCGGCCGGCTGGCGCACCGGTTCGGCGGGCGCGCCGCGACCCGCGTCCTGCTCGCGGCGTGGTGCGGCGTGCTCGCGCTGCCCGCGCTGGCACCGGCGCCCGCCTGGCTGTTCGCGGCGATGCTGCTCTACGGCGTCACCGCGGGCATGTGCGACGTCGTGATGAACGCGCACGCGCTGACGCTGGAACGGCGGCTGCGGCGTCCGATCATCTCCGGACTGCACGGCCTGTGGTGCGTCGGGAGCCTCGCCGCGGGCGGCCTCGGCGTCCTCGCGGCGCATGCCCGGATCGACGCCAGGCTGCACCTCGGCGCGCTCGCGGCGGCGCTGCTGGCCGCGGGGATCGTCGCCGGGCGCGGCCTGCTCCCGGACGGGACGGCCCCCGGCGCCCCCGCCCCGCGCCGGTTCGCCCTCCCCGGGCGGCCCATCCTGGCGATCGGCGCGGTCGGGTTCTGCGCCACCTTCGCCGAGGGCGCCAGCGCCGACTGGGCCGCGGTCTACCTCACCGAGGTCGCCGGGGCGGGCCCCGGCCTCGCCGCCGCCAGCTTCACGGTCTTCATGTCCTGCATGGCGGCGACGCGCCTCGCCGGTGACCGGCTCGTCCGCCGGGCGGGGCCGGTGGCGGTCGTCCGGGGCGGCGGGGTGCTCGCGGTCGCCGGCGGCGTGCTGGTCGTGGCCGCCCGCAGCCCGCTGCCCGGAATGATCGGGTTCGCTCTGATCGGCGTGGGCGTCGCGACCATCGTGCCGCTGGTCTTCGCGGCGGCCGGCAACGCCGGGCCGAGCGCCGGGGAGGGCGTGGCGGGCGTGGCGACGATCACCTACCTGTCGGGCCTGACGGCGCCGGCCGTCACCGGCTGGGCCGCCGGCGCCCTGTCCTACCCGGCCGCCTTCGCCATGATCACCGGGGTCGTGTCGCTCATGACCGTCGCGGCCGGGGCCCTGCGCCCGGGACGGGCGCCCGCCCCGGCGGTCTCCGGGCCCGGGGCCGAACCCGCGGCCGAACCCGCGCTGGACACCGAACGCCCCGGTCACCGCGGTGCGGTGCCGGGGCGCAGGACCGGATGAGCCGGGGCCTCAGAGCGGGTAGACGCCCTCGGCCTGCGGGCCCTTCTGCCCCTGGGTGATCTCGAACCCCACGCGCTGGTTCTCGTCCAGGCTGCGGTAGCCGCTGGTGGTGATCGCCGAGTAGTGGACGAACACGTCCGGGCCGCCGCCGTCAGGAGCGATGAACCCGAAGCCCTTCTCGGCGTTGAACCACTTCACGGTGCCTTCTGCCACGTTTCCTTCTCCTCTGGGTGACGCTTCACCGGCCGCCGGGCGACGGCCGGGCTGCATTGCGGACTCATCTCGCGTCCGCCGGATCACCCGGGGGAAACGGAGAACGCCCGACGTCTAGAACTTCTGCGGGCGTTTCTTGCAAACGTTCGAGACTGCTGGCCGACTGCCTGCCTGACTGCAACGCATCGAACCTACCTCATTTCGGGGTCGCCCGACACCGACACACCGGCTGCGGTGGCCCGCCGTCACGCCGCGCCCGGGGCGAGGTCCGCGAGGGCCTCGGCGGCCCGGTGACAGTCGTGGAACGTGCAGTACAGCGGGACGGGCGCGAGCCGGATCACATCGGGCTCGCGGGCGTCGGCGACCACCCCGTGCCGTTCGGCGAGCCGCCTGACCAGGCCGCCCGCGTCCGTGACCCGCAGCGACAGCTGGGAGCCGCGCGCCGCCGGATCGGCCGGGGTGATCGTCTCGGCGCCGCGGACGGCGGCGAGCCGCGACGCGAGGTAGCCGGTGAGGCGCCCGCTCCTGGCGCGCAGCGCGTCCATCCCCACCCGGTCGAAGATCCGCAGGGAGGCCAGCACGGGCGCGAGCGCCAGGATCGGCGGGTTGGACAGCTGCCAGGCGTCGGCCGAGGCGGGCGGCGCGATCTGCGGCTCCATCCGGAACCGGACGGACGGGTCGGTCCCCCACCAGCCCGCCAGCCGCGGCAGCGAGGCGTCCCGGACGTGCCGCTCGTGGACGAAGCACCCGGCGACCGCGCCGGGGCCGCCGTTGAGGTACTTGTAGGAGCACCAGGCGGCGAAGTCCACGTCCCAGTCGTGCAGGCGCAGCGGCACGTTCCCGGCGGCGTGCGCGAGGTCCCAGCCGACGGCGGCGCCGGCGGCTCGGCCCGCCTGGGTGATCGCGGGCATGTCCATGAGCTGGCCGGTGAGGTAGTTGACGCCGCCGAGCATGAGCAGCGCCACCGTCGGGCCCTCGCGTTCGAGGAAGCGGAGCACGTCCTCGGTGCGCAGGTGCTCCTCGCCCGGCCTCGGCCGCAGCCGGACGACGGTCCGCGCCGGGTCCAGGCCGTGGTGGACGGCCTGGCTGGCGACCGCGTAGGAGTCGGACGGGAAGGCCGAGTCCTCGATGACGATGCGGGTGCGGTCCCCGGCGGGCCGGTAGAAGGTCGCCATCATCAGGTGCAGGTTGACGGTCAGCGAGTTCATCGCGACGACCTCGTGCGGCAGGGCGCCGACGAGGCGGGCCGCGGGCTCGCGGAGCAGCTCGTGGTAGTCCACCCAGGGGCGGCGCGCGCGGGTGTGGCCCTCGACCGCCAGCCGCGCCCAGTCCTCCAGTTCCTCGCGGAGCAGGCCCGCCACCGACCTCGGCTGGAGTCCGAGCGAGTTGCCCGCGAAGTACGCCGCCTCCGGGTGGGACCCGCCGGGCGCCGGCGGGACAAGGAATTCCCCGCGCAGCGTGGGCAGCGGGTCGGTCTCATCGAGGCGCCGCGCCTCGTCCTCGGCGGACGCCGCGTCCCTGGAGCCCGCCGTGTCCCCGGGGGTCACCGCGTCCCCCCTTCGGAGACGACCAGGCCGGCGGGGACCGGCGCGAAGAACTCCCGGGCGTTGCCGCCGAGGAGCCTGGCGCGCTCGGCGTCGTCCAGCCCGGGGCAGGCCCGGATCGTCGCGCCGGGCTCTGTCTCGCCCAGCGGGAACGGGTAGTCGGTGCCCAGCATCACGCGGCCGGTGCCCATCACGTCGATGAGCAGCCGGAGCGCGCGCGGGTCGAACACCGCGGAGTCCACGTAGAACCGGTCGGTGTACTGCGACGGCGGGCGCGGCGAGTCCGCGCGGACGATGTCGCGGTTGCGCCAGGCGTTGTCGGCCCGTCCGAGCAGGAAGGCGAAGCTGCCGCCGCCGTGGCAGAAGCACAGCCGCAGCGACGCCGGGAGCCGCTCGAACGCGCCGGACAGCATCAGCCCGAGGATGCTGAGCTGCGTCTCCGCGGGCATCCCGGACAGCCACGGCAGCATGTGCCCGCGCATCCGGTCGGCGCCGAGCATGTCCCACGGGTGGACCAGGACGGGAAGGCCGATGTCGGCGCAGTGCGCGAGGAACCCCGTGATGCCCGGATCGTCGAGGTTGCGGTCGCCGACGTGGTTGCCGATGTGGACGCCGCGGTGCCCCGCGGCCTGGGCCCTGGTCGCCACCTCGCAGGCGAGCGCCGGGTCCTGGAGGGGGACCTGGCAGAGCGGCAGCAGCCGGCCGGGGGCGTCCGCGCAGAAGGCCAGGATGCGCTCGTTCACGAGGTCGCACCAGTCGGCGGCGCGGGCCGGCTCGGCGGCGTACCCGAACATCAGCGGCGTGGACGAGACGGCCTGGACGCCGACCCCCGCGGCGTCCATGTCGGCCAGCCGCCGCGCGGGGTCCCACAGGCCCTCCTCGACGGGCCGGTACTCCTCGTCGCCGCTCATCATCATCCCGGTGCCGCCGGGGCCGACGCGCAGCCACGGCTCCCCTGCACCGGCGAGGGCGCGTCCCTCCGCGCGGGTGAACCGGGGGAAGACGTGGGAGTGGACGTCGGTGACCGGCGCGGGTCCGAGGTCAGGCACGGGGCGCCGTCGCGGGGACCATGGACTCCGGCCACTGCTTGCCCGGGTGGACGGCGCCGCAGCTGGGGCACGTGCGGTCGCCGTCGTAGAAGCCCTGGAAGACCGGCGGCAGGTCGTCGACGATCGAGCGGACCTGGAGGTCGACCCGGTGCACGAGGTGGTGGCACTCGGTGCAGTACCACTCGAACGCCTCCCGCTCGCCCTCCGGGCGCGGGATCTCCACCACCAGCCCGATCGACCCGGTCTCGGGCCGCTGGGGCGAGTGCCGGACGTGCGGCGGCAGCAGGAAGACGTCGCCCTCGTTGATCTGGACGTCGACCGGCGGGCGGCCCGCCTCCTCCATGACCCGCAGGACCATGTTGCCCTTGAGCTGGTAGAAGAACTCCTCCTTCGGGTCGTCGTGGAAGTCGGTGCGCTGGTTGGGGCCGCCGACCACCATGACGATCAGCCCGGCGTCGTCGAACACCTGGACGTTGCCCACCGGCGGCTTGAGCAGGTCGCGGTGCCCGTCGATCCACGCCTCGAAGTTGAACGGCCGCCCGAACGACAGCTGCGGCAGGGTCATGCCCCGGTCTCCTTTCCGGTGGTGCGGGCGCCGGGGATGTGGGCCACGCACGCGATCTCGATGAGCAGGTGCGGATGCGGGAGCTGGTGGACGGCGACGGTGGTCCGGGCGGGGCCGTCCTCGTCGAAGAACTCCCCGTAGACCTCGTTGTAACCGCCGAAGTCGTTCATGCTGACCAGGTAGGCGGTCACGTTGACGAGGTCGGCGAGCCCTCCCCCGGCGGCCTCCAGCAGGTCCGCGATGTTCTCGATGACGGCGCGGGTCTGCGCCCGGATGTCGAGGTCGGTGACGCCCATCGCGTCGGCGGCGGCGCCGGCGAACGTCCCGTCGGGGCGGCGCGAGCTCGTCCCGGACACGAACACCAGGTCGCCGGCGCGCTTGACGTGCGGGAAGCGGCCGCGCGGCCGGGCCTTGCCCGCGACGGTGATCGCTCCGCCCGCCGCCTCGCCGCGCCCCATCAGGTCGTCACCTCCACCGAGCCGAGTCCCGCGCCGGTGACGCGGACGTGCGCGTCCTTGGGCAGCGGGACGGCCGCGGTCGCGGCGCCGGCCAACACCACCCAGCCGGGTTCGAGCCTCATCCCGGCGCCGAGCGCGAGCCGCGCCGCCGCGCGCAGCGACCGCGCCGGGTCGCCGAGGATCGCGGCGGACGAGCCGGTCTGCACCGGACGCCCGTCGATCTCCATCAGCAGACCGGCGTTGGGCAGCGCACGCGGCGGGTGCCAGGTCCCGAAGCCGAACCGGGCGGCGGACGCGTTGTCGGCGATCACGTCCGGGAGCGTGAACTTGAAGTCCCGGTAGCGGGAGTCGAGCACCTCGAACCCGACGGCGACGCCCGCCACGGCCGACTCCACCTCGGCGACGGAGCGGACCTCCCGGCCGATGAGGTAGGCGATCTCCGGCTCGATCCGCGGATGGATGAGGGCGGACAGGTCGACCGACGACCCGGCGAGCATCGCGTCGGTGAGCAGTCCCCAGATGACGTCGTCCACGCCCATCTGGATCATCTTGGCGCGGCTGGTGAAGCCCATCTTGACGCCCGCGAGGCGCTCCCCGCGACGGCGGCGCCGCTCGATGACCGCGCGCTGGACGGCGTAGGCGGTGGCGACGTCGAACGGGGACGCGCCGGTCAGCGGGTCGATCGCCCGCCCGTCCCGCGCGGCCTCGTCGAGCCTCGCCGCCAGGTCCCCCACGTCCACCATCAGGACTCCTCCTTGCCGAAGGCGACGCGGACGTCGCCGAGGCCGTCGATGCGCGCCTCGAACACGTCGCCGGGGGCGGCGGGCACCACCGGCCCGAGCGCGCCGGTGAGCACGGTGTCGCCCGCGCGCAGCGGGCGGCCGAGCCGGGCGAGCGTGTCGGCGAGCCACAGCGCGGCGTTCAGCGGATGGCCGAGGCAGGCGGCGCCGTTGCCGGTGGACAGCTGCTCGCCGCGGCGCTCCAGCACCATCCCGCACAGCCGCAGGTCCACGTCGGCGAGCGGGACGGGCCGGGCGCCGAGGACGTACATGCCCGACGAGGCGTTGTCGGCGACGGTGTCGGCGAGGGTGATGTCCCAGTCGCGGACACGGCTGCCGACGATCTCGATGGCGGGCAGCGCGAACGCGGTCGCGCGGATCAGGTCGGCGACGGTGTGCCGCTCGTGGGGCAGGTCGCCGTCCAGGACGAGCGCGACCTCGGCCTCGGCGCGGGGCTGCAGGACGGCGCCGGGCGGGATCTCCGCGCCGTCCGGGACGGCCATGTCGGCGAACAGCATCCCGAAGTCGGGGCTGGCGACGCCGAGCTGGTCCTGCACAGCCGCGGACGTCAGGCCGATCTTGCGGCCGGTGAGGCGGCGGCCGTCGCGCAGCCAGCGGGCGGTCAGCCGGTCCTGGACGGCGTACGCCTCGTCCGCGGTGGTGATCAGGTCGCGCACGGGCTCGCACGGCACGCCCGAGGCGTGGGCGCCGAGGAGGCGCCCGGCGGCGGCGTCGATGGCGCCGGAGCCGCCCTCGGGGTCACTGCTGGAAGGATCGGTCACGGGTCCGCTCTCAGATCTGGATGCACACGTTGACGGGTTCGGAGAAGAAGTCCAGGGAGTACTCTCCCCCCTCGCGCCCGATGCCGGACGCCTTGACGCCGCCGAACGGGGTCCGCAGGTCCCGCAGGTTCCAGCAGTTCACCCAGACGATCCCGGTCTGCACGCGCGGCGCGACCCGGTGCGCCCGGGACAGGTCGCGGGTCCAGAGGGTGGCCGCCAGGCCGTAGGGGCTGTCGTTGGCGAGCCGCAGCGCCTCGTCCTCGGTGTCGAAGGGGGCGACGTGGCAGACCGGCCCGAAGATCTCCTCGCGGACGGTCCGGGCCGTCTCGGGCAGCCCGGTGAGCACGGTGGGCTCGACGTGGAATCCGCCGTCGCGGGCGTCCCCGAAGGCCGGGACGCCGCCGCCCGCCAGGACCTCGGCGCCCTCCTCGCGGGCGAGCCGGTAGTAGGACAGGACCTTCTCGCGGTGCTCTGCCGAGATCATCGGGCCGTAGTCCTCCAGCGCCCGCGCCCGCTCGGCGAGCCTGGCGGTGAACTCCCCGAACACGGGCCGCTCGACGTAGACGCGCTCGGTGCACAGGCAGATCTGCCCGGAGTGGGTGAACGAGGAGCGGACGGTGCCCTCCACGGCCGCGTCGAGGTCGGCGTCGGCGAACACCAGCGCGGGGTTCTTGCCGCCCAGCTCGAACGAGACGGGGGTGACGTGGTCGGCGGCGTTGCGCATGATGGCCGCGCCGGTGGCCGACTCGCCGGTGAACGCGATGGCGTCCACGCCGGGGTGCCCGGTGAGGAACTCGCCGGCCGCGCCGGCGCCGTGCCCGTGCACCAGGTTGAACGCGCCGGACGGCAGCCCGGCCTGGTCGATCACCTGGGCGAGCAGCGTCGCGGTCGAGGGCGTCTCCTCCGAGGGCTTGGCGACGACCGCGTTCCCGGCCGCGAGCGCCGGGGCGACCTTCCAGGTCAGCAGCAGCAGCGGCAGGTTCCACGGCGAGATGACCGCGACCACGCCGAGGGGGCGGCGGACGGTGTAGTTGAGCGCCTGCCCCGTCCCGGCGCTCCAGCCCGGGACCTGCGTGGTGTAGGCCCGCTCGGGGCGCCCGTACAGCAGCTCGGCGTAGGCGCGGAAGTTGCCGATGGCGCGGGGGACGTCGACGGTGGAGGCCAGCTCGCGGGGCTTGCCGGTGTCGGCGACCTCCGCGTCGACGAACTCCTCGAACCGCGCCTGGATGCCGCCGGCGATCCGGCGCAGGGCGGCGGACCGCTCCTCGGCGCCGGTCGCGCCCCACGCGCCGTCGAGCGCGGCCCGGGCGGCGGTCACGGCGTCGTCGACGACCTCGCGGGTGGCCTCGGGGACGGTGCCCAGCTCGGAGCCGTCCGCGGGCGCGAGGAGGGGGAAGGCCGGACCGTCCGAACGGAAGATCCCGCCGACGTAGTGCTCAGCCTTCATCTCGTTCCTCCACCCCGTGATCTGCCCGGACACCTGCGATCCTGCGCCACCCGAGCTATGCCTGGCAAATACCAAAGCCCCCTGTTGCTATCACCAAGCTGTGATAGGAAGGGGGCATGCGCGCGATCGACCTGCTCAACGGGCGGCTGAAGCTGCGGCACCTCGTCCTGGTCGCGGCCATCGCCGACCAGGGCAGCGTCCTGCGGGCGGCCGAGCACCTGCACCTGGCCCAGCCCGCGGTGACCCGCAGCCTGCGCGAGGTCGAGACCCTGCTCGGCGTGGAGCTGTTCGTCCGCGGCCCGCGCGGGGTGACGCCGACGATGTTCGGCGAGGCGTTCCTGGAGCACGCCCGCGCCGTCCTGGCCGAGCTGCGCCGCGCGGGCGAGCGGATCTCCGGCCTCGCGGACGGCGAGGTCGGCACCGTCACGATCGGCACGCTCCTCGCCGGGTCCAACGTGCTGCTGCCCCGCGCCATCGCCGCGCTCAAGGAGGACCGCCCCGGCATCACCGTGATCGTCCAGGAGGCGACGTTCGACGCGCAGGTCCCGCGCCTGCTGGACGGGGAGATCGACCTCATCCTCGGGCGTCTCAACCCGATCGGCGACCTGCGGGGCCTGCGCCAGGTCACCCTCTACGGCGAGCCCGTCCGCCTCGTCGCCCGGCACGGCCATCCGGCGCGGACGCGGCGGGGCCTGAGCCTCGCGGACCTGCTCGACTACCCCTGGGTGCTGCCCCTGGAGCAGACGGCGCTGCGCGCGGAGCTGGAGCAGCTCTTCCGCGCCGAGGGGCTCGTCCCGCCGGGGAACCTGGTCGAGTGCACGTCGGTGCTGACCGTCCGCACCCTGGTCCGCGACACCGACATGATCGCCGCGCTGCCCGAGCTGGTCGCGCGGACCGACGCGGGCATCGCGCCCCTGCCGGTGCCGCTGGAGGCCGTCCGCCGGCAGGTGGGCGTCACGCTGCCCGCGCACCGCTCCCCGACCCCGTCCGCCCGGCTGATGCTCGACCATCTGCGGCGCGAGGCCGCCGAGATCCGCGATCTGGTCGCCGGCTGACCGGCGGGACGCGCCGATCAGGGGGCATGCCGGCCGGTCAATGCCGCGGGCCGATGAGCGCGAGCAGGGCGCGGAAGACCGCCGAGCCGGGGTCGGCGAGGTCCAGGACGACGTCGAAGTGGTCGCGATCCGGCACGACCAGCGGTCCGGCCGCGTCCCAGTGCGGCGCGAACCGCCGTGACTGCGCCAGGAACCCGGCGCCGTCGTGCTCGGCGACGGCGATCACGGCGGGGCAGCGGCGCGGCGCGGGGAGCAGCGCCGGGCTCAGCGCGGCGGCGCGGGGTAGGTCGAGCCCCACCACCTGGTTGACGTACACGCGCGTCAGCGGGCGCAGGTCGAAGAGCCCGCTGAAGGGCATCGCCGCCTTGACGACGTCCTCGGGGAGCCCGAGCGGCGCCTGCCATCCCCCGACCATCGTCATCCCGGTCAGGTGGCCGCCCGCCGAGCTCCCGCCGACGACGATGCGGTCCGGGTCGAGCCCGTGCCCGCGGCCGTGCCGGTGGACCCACGCGACCGCCGCCCGCACCTGCCGGACGATCTCCTCCAGCGTGGCCTCGGGCGCGAGGGTGTAGTCGGGCACGACGGTCGCGACGCCCTGCCCGTGCAGTGCGCGGGCCATGAAGGACGACTCGTGCCGCGACAGCGCCATCCAGTAGCCGCCGTGGAGGAACACGAACGCGGGCCGGAGGTCCGGCCCGCCGGCGCCCCACACGTCCAGGCGCTCGCCGCTCGCCTCGTCGTACACGATCCCGGGGTGACCGGGCAGCCCGTCGACGGCCCGCGCGGACTCGGCGCGGTACCGCCCCATGTGCCGCTCGAACAGCTCGGGCCCGGCCTTGCGGCGCACGTTGTAGGCGACGTCCAGCTCCTCGTCGCTGAGCCCACGGCCGGGCCAGTCGTCCAGGTCGACGGTCTCCACGCGCATACCTCCCGATCGGGGACCAGCCTCCCGCCGCGGGCCGCCGGGATCAAATACCGTTCCCGTCCGCCGCTATCACCGCCGGGCTATGGCCTCCGCAGCGGCCGGCCCCGGCGCGGGGGCGCCTCGTCCCAGACCGGCTCGTCCGACTCGCGGACGCGGCCGTCCGCGGCGAAGACCAGATGGCGGTCGAGGTCGGCGGCGAACCAGCGATCGTGGGTGACGGCCAGGACCGTCCCGGCGTAGGACGCGAGGCCCTCCTGCAGGGCCTCGGCGCTGGCCAGGTCGAGGTTGTCGGTGGGCTCGTCGAGCAGCAGGAGCGTCGCGCCCGACAGCTCCAGCAGCAGGATTTGCAGCCGGGCCTGCGGGTGGCTCCGCTATTCCGCCGACCAGCCCCCACGCAGACGACAAGGGGGCCGCGGCCCTCTCAGGCAACGGCCCCCTTCAACTTCCGGCGTCACCCTTGCGAGGGCGGCCCGCACACCCCGCACACTCGTTAATCCCCGGACTGGCCCAGGCTCAGCAGCCCCGCGCTCTCTGGCAGCTCATGGAGTACTTCCCGCCCGGTGGCCATGAGATGACCGGCCAGCGTCAGTGCCTCCCGGCCCGCGTCCAGATGTGCCAGCGCCCGGTCCGCCCGCACCCGATCACACCGATCCGCAGGCGCCCGCAGCTCCAGCCGCCGTATCGCGGTGAGCCGCCCCGTCACAGGCACCAGCAGCTCATACACCGGCAGCAGCAGGTCCTCCAGATCCTCTATCGCCCTTCCCAGCCCATCCACCCGCAGCCACGGCGCACCGGCCCGGACCAGGGGCTTCACCTCATCCAGCGCATCCGATGCCCTGGCCAGCACCGCATCCGCACCCTGCACCGGCCGACCCTGCTCTCCCCCACCCCCGGCACGCCCGCAGCCCCGGCACACCCCGGCCCCCGATCCGAGCGCGCCCTCACTCACCAGAACTCCGCACGGGCCCGTTCTCCAGCGTCCGCAGCAGCCGCTGCATGATCGACAGGGCCGACGTCGTCACCTTCAGGTACCGGTCCCGTGGCAGGCCAGCCTCATCCAGTGCTTCCCCGTAAGCGGTCATCACCATCGCCACCGCCCTGATCAGCACCTCGTGATCGTCGCAAGGAGTGTCGTCGTCATGGACCCTCATCGGCGCGTACATCTGAAACGGCACATGGAACCGCTCGACATCCAGCACACCCGGCCGCCTGCCGCCATTGGCCGCCCTGACCGCCGACAGGAACACCTTCAGCGCACGGACGTCCGCTTCCGCGTACTTAACCGTGCGAGCGCTCAGGCCCTCCCCGCCCGGCGCAAAGACCCGCAGGTGCTCCCGCGCCGCCCACCGCCGCACCGTCGCGGCAGGCAGATCCAAGACGTCGGCCGCCTCCCGCGCGCCCATGCTCGCCTGGGTGTAGTACCAGTCCGCCGAGTGCCAGTCCCCCGGCTCAGCCGCCCGCGCCGATCCAGGCGCTTCCGCACTACTGCGCACCGCGCCCCGGCCGTGGCCATCCCGTGCCGCCCTCACCACGCGTCCTTGCCTGGCAGCCGCAGCGACCGCCGCACCGCGGCATCAGCCGAGCCCATGATCCGACGACGCACCCCCGCCTCCAGCCCCGCCTCCTGCAGAGCCCCGGCGTAGGCGGCCGAGACCACCCGGATCGCCTCCATCAGCAGCCGGCCTCCGCTGTTGCCGGTCTGGACGTCTCCCGGCCCGTACAGCTCATACGCCAGGTGGACCCGCTCGACATCCCTCAACGTCGGCGGCGGGCCGCCCTTGAACACCCGGACCACCCCCAGCAGCGCAGCCAGCGCCCGCACGTCCTCCCCCGAATAGCTCGTCCGGCACCGCTCGCCCGCCACCCCGAGACCGCGCACGTGACCGTGCAGCGCCCACCGCCGGACCTTCCTCCGCGACACCCCCAAAAGACCGGCCGCCTGCCCCGCACCGACCACGTCCCCCCGCCGATACCACTCAAGAGAATGCCATTTGAGCGCCTGATTCCCAGGCGCCTCCGCCTCTTCCACTTATCCTCTCATCCCCTTTCGTGAATCCGGGTATCTGACATGATCGTTCTTCTCACCTCTGACCGTTCCTCCCCAGCCTCCCCGCATTCCCCCCGCCATTCCCAGCTCCATTGCCGCCTGCGATCTGGTCAGTTCCCGCGCTGCCCGCCGGGCCGTCGGGCACCCGCCGCAGCACCCGCCGCAGCGCCGTCTCGGCCGCCGCCGCGATCTCCGCGCGCCGGGCATCGTCCAGCCCCGCCGCCTCCAGCACCCCGGCGTACACATCGCACACCAGCGCGACAGCCTCCTCCAGCTCGCGGCGGCCGCCCTCCCGGCCACCCCCGGGCACCGCACCGCCCACCGGCCCGTACATCTGATACGGCACGTGCACCCGCGCGACATCCCGCAAGGTCACCGGCGACGCCGGGCCCCTGGCCTCCCACGCCCCCTCCAGCAGCGCACCCAGCGCCCGCACGTCCGCACCCGCGTACAACGTGTGCAGCCGCCGGACCCGATCCGGCTCCAGCCCGATCCCGCGCACATGACCGCGCATCGCCCACCGCCGCACCGTCCGGGTCTCCACCCCCAAGATCCCCGACGCCTCACCCGGATACAGCCCATCCCCGCCGTAATACCAGCCAAGGCCCGCCCATTCGGCGGGTATTTCAGCCTTCGCCGCCATTTGCCTCCCTTTCCCATTCCTCGCTGAACGCGGCGCCGACGTCCGGCCCGCCATCCAATTCACGCATTACCAGGATTTCGGAGGCGCTGCGGACGATGCGCTCGGCCCGCAGCCGCTCACCGTCAGGGACCACCCGCCCCGCCGCGCCCCGCGCCCACGGCTCATAGACCCGGATCACCGCACGCAGGTACAGGGCGTCCACGGCCCGTTCTTCGGGCGTGGTCACCGCGCCCACCTCGCGAAGACCGCCTTGCCACCAGCGGGTAACCGCCGCACACCCCAGTCGCCCGCCAGCTCCGCCACCACCACCAGCCCGCGCCCCGACTCCCAGCCCAGATCCGGCGTCCGGCGCTCAGGCATCCGGGAGGAGTAATCCCAGACCTCCACCACATACCAGGCAGGCAACTCGTAAGCCCTGACCACGATCGACTCGCCCCGCGTGTGCACCACGGCGTTCCCGACCAGCTCACCTACGACGGTAAGGGGATCATCGAAATCAATGATCCAATCAACCGCAGCCTTCCGGACGAACTCCCGAGCCGCCGCGCTGCTTTCCGGCGCATGAGCGAGGATCACGCCCGATATCACCGGCCCCCCGCCGCGCGAGACCCACGCCGATATGTGACCTTTGACCGCCTCACCCCGGTCAGGATGCATCTAACATCGTGCATCGGGTCCGACCTCCCTGTCGGGCCAAGGCCCCGGACCCCCCGACGCTGCAACGTCGGGCCGGGGCCGCTTTGCTTGGTGCCCCGTATAATCCAGAACCATTCGGTGCTGTGGTAGAGCACTCATTGCTGAGAGCAATAGGGAGTGATCATGGAAGTCCGAACCCTGCCGGAGGCACTCCAGACGATCATGACTGTTCGCGGATGGTCCCAGGGGCGACTAGCCCGTGAGCTGGGCGTCTCTCAGACTTGGGTGTCCCAGGTATCCGGAGGAAAGCAGGACACGAGAGTCCGTACGGCGATCGTCCTCTTAGGTAAAGTAGGGTGGGAAATACGCATATCGCCCAAGGAGGGTTCTGTGGACCGTAGGGAGTTCATGACCGCAGCCGCATCCGTGATCTTCGCCCCTAGTGGGACGGCTACCCCTTACTGCGATCCGGCGTACGTCAAGGCTCTCGCGATCTCGCTAGCCCGTAGCCGCTACGAACTGGGTGGCCTACCGCTCGTGTCGAGCGCCACCAACCATGTCAGCCAAGTGCAGCGTGCACTGAAGGACGCGCCAAAGTCCGCCTTGGGTGGCGCCGCTTCTGAACTGACCAATCAGGCAGCGCTGGTGTTTTACGATGCAGGCAACCTGACAGCGGCCGAACAAATGGGAAGCCTCTCCCTGGACTATGCCGTCCATGGCGCCGACCGCGAAGGGCAAGCACGTGCTTATGACGGTCTAAGTCGTATCAGCCTCTACAGAGGCGACTTCAGTCGAGCAGCGAGCTACGCACGGCAAGGGCTGAAAGTCCCTGACGTTTCATACAGCCAACGAGCCACCTTGTTCATGCGACTAGGCCGCGCGCTTGCACTCATATCCCACCAGGAGGCCAACGCCCGTACTGCTCTGGACGACGCCCGTACAGTGACCGGTCTGTCGCCCTTTACCGAAGCCGCGCTTATCGGCGACGTCGGTATCGGCCTAGGAAATCTTCGTCGCTACAGAGAGGCCGGAACGCTCCTAGGCGAGGCGGCCGAGTGCATCGGCGAATGGTCACCTCTGTTTCAGGCACAGTACCTTGGGCGCCAGGTACAAGCAGCACTACGAGGTAGAAACCCAGAGCTTGCCGCCAACCATATGGACAAGCTCGCGCGAGCGGTCCCGTTCGTGGAGTCGGCAAGGGTGAACACGCGTGTGCAAGAGATCTTGGCGACCTCCACCAGATGGCTAGCGGTGTCTGAGATTCGTAACGCTCGGGATCACCTCAAGTCCGTGGGCTGCCGTTAACCCATCGTGTGAGGATTTTCCCGACCAGGTCTAGGGCGCGCGCCGTTGGACGCGCGCCTTTGCGTCTGTCGTGCCGCTGCTCGCCGGTTCGGGTCGGGTCCGGTGACGCTCGCTCCGGCCGGACACGGACGGCGAGTCGGGACCGTCACCGGTCGGACGGTCGGGACGAGACCGAGCAGGGCCCCTATCCCACTCGGCTTGCCCTCCGCCGCCGTTACGGCCCTCCCGCCTGCCACCAGGCACGCGGCGCGCGCGGCGCCGGGGAGGACGCGCGGGCGTCCGCGGCCGGGTATCTGGAGCGCGACCGCGGGCGGTACCCGAGCCTCGCCGCGCACGGCCACCTCGGCGGGCACGACTGGGACGCGGCGTTCGCCCAGGGCCTCGGGCACCTGCTGGACGGGATCGCGGGCGCGGCCCCGCCCGGCGGGCGTCCCGGCCCCGGGGACGCCGTCAGGAGTTGAGGTAGGCCAGGACGGCGAGGACGCGGCGGTGGCCGCTGTCGCTCGGCGGCAGGCCGAGCTTGGCGAACACCGCGCCGATGTGCTTGCTGACCGACCGCTCGGTGATCACCAGTGTGGTGGCGATGGTGGCGTTGTCGAGGCCCTGCGCCATCAGCCCGAGCACCTCCCGCTCGCGGGGGGTGAGCGCCCGCAGCGGGTCGCGCCGGGCGGTCATCAGCTGGGACACGACCTCGGGGTCCAGCGCCGTGCCGCCCGCGGCGACGCGTGCGAGGGCGTCCAGGAACTCGTCGACGCGGCTCACGCGGTCCTTGAGCAGGTAGCCGACGCCTCCCGCTCCCCCGGCGAGCAGCTCGGCGGCGTAGGTCTCCTCGACGTACTGCGACAGGACCAGCAGCGGCAGCCCCGGCAGCTGCTTGCGGGCCTCGACGGCGGCGCGGAGCCCCTCGTCGCGGAACCCGGGCGGCAGCCGGACGTCGAGGACGGCGGCGTCGGGCCGGTGCTCCAGCAGCGCCGGCAGCACGTCGGGCCCGCTGTCGGCCACCGCCACGACCTCGTGCCCGTCCGAGGTCAGCAGGAGGACCAGGCCCTCGCGCAGCAGGACGTTGTCCTCGGCGATCACGATCCGCACGGCAGGTCCACCTCCAGGGTCGTGCCTCCCCCGTCGGGGCTGTCGACGCGGGTGGCGCCGTCGAGCGCGGCCACCCGGCGGCGGATGCCCGCGAGGCCGCTGCCGCGGCCGGCGTCGGCCCCGCCCTTGCCATCATCGCGCACCACGATCCTCAGCAGCGCCCCGTCCCGGCGGACGGTCACCCACGCGCGGGAGGCGCCGCTGTGCTTGGCGACGTTGGTGAGGGCCTCGGCGACGACGAAGTAGGCGGCGGCCTCCACGGCGGCGGGCGCCCGCGCGTCCGTGAGGTCCGTCTCGACGGGGATCGGCCGCCCCGCCGCCAGCGCCCGCACCGCCCCGGCCAGGCCCCGGTCGGACAGGATCGGGGGGTAGATCCCGCGGATCACCGTCCGCAGGTCGGTGAGGGCCTCCTCCACGCCGTCCCGGGCCTCCAGGAACAGCGCCCGCGCCGCGTCGGGGTCGGCGTCGAAACGGCGGTCGGCGAGCCCGAGCCGCAGCGCCGCCGCGACGAGCTGCGCCTGCGTCCCGTCGTGCAGGTCCCGCTCGATGCGGCGCAGCTCGGCGCCGTGCGCCTCCAACGCCCCGGCGCGGGTCTCGGTCAGCTGCTCGACCCGCTCGGTGAGGCTGGTGCGGCGGGTGGGGCGCAGCAGCGCCTCGGCGAGGAGCGCCTGCCAGCGGGCGAGCCGCGGCACGAGCCACAGCAGGAGGAACGCGTCCAGGGCCACTTGCAGGAACGGAAGCGTCAGCGCCTTGGGCCAGCTGTCCAGCGTCACGAACGCCGACTGGGACCCCTCCGGCGCGGCCCACCACCACAGCGGCAGGGAGAACGAGAACGGGATCGCCGGCCACAGGCCCACCGCGAGGACGGCCGCCACCAGCGCGGTGAACCCGTGCGCGAGCGTCCACGCCACGTCCCGCCACAGGGCCGGGGACCTCAGGAGCCGGCGCGCATCCTCCGGCTTGACGTCCGCCGTCCCGTAGGGCTCGGGGATCTCGCGGCCCAGCCGCCGCGCAGCCCGGCGCCGCTCCATCCCGGCGAGCGCGCGGAGCGGCTTCACCGCGTCCGGCAGCCACGGCAGGGTGAACGCCAGCAGCGCCAGGAACACCAGGACGGGCCCGATCGCCAGCAGGGCGGGCAGGCCGGTGCCGAGCCCTCCCACCAGGTAGCGGGTCGCGTCCCCGCTGCGTCTCAGGGCCTCGGTACCGCGTCTCGTCGCCTCGTTCATGTCTCCTCACGGCACACGGTAGGGGACGGGACCGCGCCGCGCACCGGGGCCCGCCCCCAGGCCGGGGGTGGAGCGGAGTACACCCGGTTTGCAACGGTGCGTGACCGAAGGCGGCGGCTCGCCCCCAGGGAGCGCCGGGCGCCGTTACCATCTCGGAGTGCCAAGATCCCGTTGGCATGCTCTGTACCGGAACGGCGTGAAATGGATGACCTAGAGGTCCGGCGGCACCTGCCGGGCAACCTGCCGCAGCTGTTCACCGGCGACGGGGACGACCCCGCCGGGCGGACGCTGTCGCTGCCGCTGCCCGACGGGGACGTGGTGTGGCCCGATCCCGGCTACCCCCAGCGCCAGCTGCTGATGCGGCCCGCGTTCTGGCTCAGCGACGAGCCCGTGCACGGGGACCTGTGGGGCAGGCTCCGCGCCGAGCACCCGCGTTCCGGGCTGTGGCCGCTGCTGATGGACGAGACCGACCAGCCGTGGGCGGCCGGGCAGATCGCCCCCGAGCCGGTGGCCGAGATCGGCAACTACGCCCCCCACGCGTTCATGTACGAGGTGTGGGCCGACTGGGCGGAGCAGGCGGCCGAGGAGGACCACGGCGACCTGGCGCCGTTCGGCCGGCACTGCCCCGGCCCGGCCGCGCCCGGGCATCCGCTCGACGACCCCGACGCCCTGGCCGACCGCCATGCGCGCACGCTCGGCGCCCGCGGGCCCTCGCTCGCCCTCGCCGCCGTGGATCGGGGCGCGGACGCGCTCGCCGCCGTCGGCTGGCAGGGCGCGCTCAACCACAACGAGTGGACGGCGCCGCTCGCCGCCGTCGTCCGCGGCTGGGAGGAGCGCTTCGGCGCCCGCGTGGTGGGGATGGGCTTCAACACGCTGGAGCTCAGCGTCGCCGCGCCGCCGGTGACGACGCGGCACGCCGTCCACGTCGCCGCCGAGCACTGGGCGTTCTGCCCCGACATCCTCTTCCAGGGCCCCGGCACCCTCGCCGGCTACGCCGAGGAGATCCGCGGCAAGACCTGGTGGTCGTTCTGGTGGGACTGACAGGGCCGGGCCGGGCGCTGCCCGCCGTGGTCGCCGCCGCCCTCACCCTCACCCTCGCCGCCGACGTCACGGTGGTCCTGTCACGGCTCCCGGCCGCGGACCGGCCCGGGGACCTGGTGTCGGTCCCGGACGGGGCGGCGCCCGCGCCGCCGGCCGTCGCGCCGCTGACCCGCCGCCACATCCCCCACCTGCTGATCGCCGGCGCCGCGCCGCTGCCGGCCGCGGCCGTCGTCCGCGCCTCGCGGCTGCGGGGCGTCGCGGGGGCGACGGTCGTCGACGCGGCCCGCGCGCAGGTCGGCGGCCGCCGGGTCGGGCTGCTCGGCGTGGACCCGTCGTCGTTCCGGGCGTTCGCGCCGCCGCGCACGGCCGAGTCCGACGGGCTGTGGCAGACGATCGCGACCGGCGGACTCGCCGTGTCCTTCGACCTCGGCCGGGACGGTTCGCTGCCGCTCGGCGGTGTCGTCGAGGCGGGCTCCAGCGCGCATCCGGGGCGGGTGCGGGTCGGCGCCTACGCCTCGATGGGCATCGGCGACGTCGACGCGGTGGTCTCGCGCGCGCAGGCCCGCGCGCTCGGCCTGCCGGACGGCAACGGACTCGTCCTCAGCGCCCCCAGGGCCGACGTCGCGCGGCTGACCGGTCAGCTCAGGAGGATCATGCCGCGCGGCACGAGGGTGGCGCCGCTGAACACGCGGCGGGCGCCGGCCGGGACCGGCGGCGGGCCCCGGGTGACGGCCCGGCCGGACGGCGGGAGGGGTGCCGGCTCGCCGATCACCGGGAACACGATGACGCCGGCGATGCGGACCGCGCTGCTGGAGATCAACAGGATGTTCGGGCCGTTCCCGGCGATCGGCTGCCACCGCTCGGACGCGGACGCGCAGGACCACGGCGACGGCCGGGCCTGCGACTTCATGGAGGGCGCCGGGGGCCGCATGCCGAGCGCGGACGCGCGGCGGCATGGCGACCAGGTCGCCCAGTACGTGATCACCAACGCGCGGCGGCTCGGGATCTCCTACGTCATCTGGAAGCAGCACATCTGGAACGTCCGAGGCGGCGGATGGCGCCCGATGGCCGACCGCGGCGGCATCACCCAGAACCACTTCGACCACGTGCACGTGTCCGTGCTGCGCTGACGGCCCGCGCCACCCTGCCCGGGCGCGGCCGCCGGGCGCTCAGGGGATGGCGAGCTGGCACCAGACGACCTTGCCGCCGCTGGTGCGGCGGACGCCCCACCGCTCGGCGAGGCGCCCGACGACGTGCAGGCCCCGGCCCGTCTCCGGCATGTCGTGGTCCTCCTGATGCCGGATCCGGGGACGGCCGTCGGAGCAGTCGAACACCTCGCACACCAGCCCGCCCTCGCGGACGAGCCGGAGCGTGACACGGCCGCCCGCGTGCCGGATCGCGTTGGTGACCAGCTCGGAGACCACCAGGACCGTGGTGTCGGCCAGGTCCGCCAGGTCCCAGCGGCCGAGCCGGTCGCGGACGAGGCCGCGCGCCCGGCGCACCGCGGCGGGCTCGGCGGGCAGGTCCCAGGACGCGTGGTGGTCGGACGGGATGCGCCGCAGCCGCGCCACCAGCATCGCGATGTCGTCGCGGTGCTGGTCGTCGTAGACGCCGTCGAGGGCGGCCTGGCACAGGTCCTCCAGCGGGCGGGAGGCGGCGTCGGCGCCGAACGTGCGCTGGAGGCGGGCGAGCCCGTCGTCGATGTCGCGGGCCCGGTTCTCCACCAGCCCGTCGGTGTACAGGAACAGCAGCGTCCCGTCCTCGACGGTGAACTCGCGGCTGACGATCGGGCCGTCGCCGCCGACGCCCAGCGGGGGCGCGGGCGGCACGTCCAGGTAGTCCGGCCCGGCCCCGGGCGGGGCGATCAGGGGAGGCAGGTGCCCGGCGCTGGCGACCTCGCAGCGGCCGCTCACCGCGTCGTAGACGACGTAGGCGCAGGTGGCGAAGTGCGGCTCGCGCTCGCCGAGCGTCCGCATCAGCGAGTCCAGGCGTTCCAGGGCCTCGGCGGGCGGCAGTTCCAGCCCGGCGAGGGTGTGGATGGCGGTGCGGAGCCGTCCCATGGTGACCGCGGCCTTGACGCCGTGCCCGGCCACGTCCCCGACGACGAGCGCGACCCGCGCGCCGGGCAGCGCGATCGACTCGTACCAGTCGCCGCCGACCTCGATGAGGCGGCTGCCGGGCAGGTAGCGGTGGTGCACCTCGACCGGCGACGGCGCCGACAGGCCGGTCGGCAGCAGGCTGCGCTGGAGGGTCAGCGCGGTCGCCCGCTCCCGCGAGTACTGCCGGGCGCTCTCGACGAAGATGGACGCCCGGCTGGCGAACTCCATCCCGATCTCGACGTCGTAGGCGTCGAACGGGCGGTGCGCGACGCTGCGGGTGCAGACGAAGAAGCCGAGCACGCCCGCGGCGGAGGTGATCGGCAGCAGCAGCATCGAGGCGCCCTTGAGCAGGTCGGCGACCGGCGGGCGGCGCCAGGCGGCGGCGATCCGGGCCGCGCCGTCGCCGCCGAGGCCGACCAGCACCGGCTCCCCGGTCTGCATGCACCGCGCGTACGGGGTGCCGGACGGGTAGACGAGCGCCTCGCCGGTGGGGAACGTCGCGTCCCAGGCGGGGTCGCCGTCGTCGAAGCCGAGGGCCATCCGGCGCAGCAGCAGCGCCCCCTCGGCCCCGGCGGGCGGCTCGTCGGCGTCCACCAGGCTCTCCAGCAGCAGCAGCGCGCCGGAGTTGCAGAAGTGCGGGATCAGCACGTCCATCAGGCCGCGGGCGAGCAGGTCGAGGTCGAGGGTGGAGCCGATGCGGGGCAGCGCGTCGTCCAGGAGCGCCCGGCGGATCACCGCCGGGTCGACGAACCGGTCGGCGAGCGGCACCGGGACGCGGACGACGGCGAGCGCCGCGAGGCCGGGCGGCCCGCCGCTCATGGGGTGCACGGTGACGACGGCGTCGAGCGTGGCGCCCGCCGGGGTCTCCACGGCGAGCATGGCGGTGCGCTCCCGCCCGGCCGTCAGGGCCTCCAGCAATGGCTTGCGCGCACCGGCGATCACCTCGTCCAGGAGGGCACCGTGCAGCCCGTCCGGTTTCGGGGACAGAACGGCGGCGGCGTTACGGTCGAACTGGAGTATTCTCCCCGACGAATCCATGCCGAGAATAAGAATTCGGGTGGACGACTCCATCGCTCGATTATGGGACATGGAGCCTCTCTATGAGGCCGATACGGCGGGGGAATCCCACCCGTGACCCCGATCCCGTGGGCGCTGCGGGGGACGGGCCGACATCGGTCCAGGTAAGCGGAATTCCCGCCCGTCCGGGCGGGGAGGACATTTCCGGTCACGCGCTCCGGCGGCCGGCGTCGAGGAACTCCTGCCACGTCCGCCGGCCCACCGCGTGGTCCGGCGCGAGGTGCCGTCCCTCCCCGGAATCCGCGGACCACGCGCCCGGGAGCGGGACGGGAAGCCGGGCGCGGCAGGCCCGCGGGCGGCGGCGGGACGCCGGGGACCGTGGCCAGGGCGCCCGGGATCCGGGCGGGCAGGGCGTGGAACCGCGTCGTCCGCAGGATAGTGTCCGCTCCCCGGCCGCCCTCATGACCTTCCGAACACCTGGGGCGGCGGAACGGGCGGGGTGATCTCCTCGCCGTCGCACAGCGGCGCGGCGCCGGCGCAGAACGCGGCCAGGTCGTGGCCGTCCACCAGCCGGGCCCGCGTGATGCCGCCCGCCGCGCGGCGGCCCAGCTCGGCGGCCGGCAGCGGCTCGCGCGAGGCGGCGACGATGAGGTTGCCGAACCGCCGGCCCCGCAGCACGCCGGGGTCGCCCAGCAGAAGCGCGTGCGGGAACACCGACCGGACGGTCGCCGCGACCCGCCGCGCGAACGGGAGCCGGAACCCGTCGGCGACGTTGACCAGGTAGGCGCCGCCGGGGCGCAGCACGCGCGCGACGTCCTGGACGAACTCGCGGGTGGCCAGCTCGACCGGCATGGACGCCTCGGCGAAGGCGTCCATGACGACCAGGTCGTCCGCGCCGTCGGGGACGGCCGCGACGCCGGAGCGGCCGTCGGTGACGCGGATCCTCAGGCCGCGGACGTTCTTGACCGGCAGACGTTCCCGGACCAGCTGCACCAGCGCGCCGTCCGGCTCCAGCACCACCTGCCGGGAGCCCGGGCGGGTCGCGGCGATGTAGCGCGGCAGCGTGCACCCCGCGCCTCCGACGTGCACCGCGTCGAAAGCCTCGCCCTCCAGGCCGAGCGTGTCGACGACGTCGCCCATCAGCCGCATGTACTCGAAGTCGAGGTAGGTGGGATCGCCGAGGTCCACGTACGACTGGGGCACGCCGCCGACGAGCAGCATCCACCCGCCGTCCCGGTCGGCGTCCCGGAGGAGCTCGGCCTCCCCGCCGGCGATCCTGTGCCGGTCCAGCCGGGGTTCCCGCCTGCCCTTGCGCGCCATTCCCCCACCCTACGGAACCCCCTGGGACGGCCTCATCCGGGCGTGCTCAGGCCCCCGGCCGCGCTCGGCGAGGCGTCCTCCTCCGCCTCGGCGGCGAAGTGGCAGGCGCTCGGGTGCGCCGAGCCGTCCCGCGGGCGCAGGGCGGGTTCCTCGGCGGCGCAGACGTCCCGCGCCTTCCAGCAGCGGGTGCGGAACCGGCAGCCCGACGGCGGGTCCAGCGGCGACGGCGGCTCCCCCTCCAGGAGGATCTGCCCCGCCAGGCCGGGCGCGTCCGGGTCGGGGACCGGGACGGCCGACAGCAGCGCCCGCGTGTACGGGTGGGTCGGATGCTCGTAGATCCGCGTCCCGTCGCCCGTCTCGACGACCTTGCCGAGGTACATGACGGCGACGCGGTCGGAGATGTGGCGGACCGCGGCGAGGTCGTGCGCGATGAACACGTACGCCAGGCCGAGCTCCCGCTGGAGCCCGGCGAGCAGGTTCATCACCTGGGCCTGGACGGACACGTCCAGCGCCGACACCGGCTCGTCGCAGACGATCACGTCGGGGCGCAGCGCGAGGGCCCGGGCGATCCCGACGCGCTGGCGCTGCCCGCCGGAGAACTGGTGCGGGTAGCGGTCGACGTGGCCGGGGTCGAGGCCGACGAGTTCGAGCAGTTCCCGGACGCGCGCGCGCCGCTCCCCCTTCGGGGCGGCCTCGGGGTGGATCGCGAACGGCTCCCCCACGATGTCCCCCACGGTCATCCGGGGGTTGAGGGAGGAGTAGGGGTCCTGGAGCACCATCTGGACGCGGCGGCGGAGCGCCCGCAGCTCGGCCCTCGGCAGCCCGAAGATGTCGCGGCCCTCGAACCGGACGGTCCCGGCGGTGGGACGCTCGGCCGCCAGCAGCAGCCTCGCCAGCGTGGACTTGCCGCAGCCGGACTCGCCGACGACGCCGAGGGTCTCCCCGCGCCGCAGTTCCAGGTCCACGCCGTCCACGGCCCGGACGGTGCCGACCGTCCGCCTGACCACCGCGCCGCGCGTCACCGGATAGTGCTTGACCAGGCCCTCCACCCGCAGGATGGGGGCCTCATCCATCTCCCGCACGGTGCACCTCCCCGGCGAAATGGCAGGCCGCGTGGTGACCGGGCGCGACGGCGACCGGCACCGGCCGCTCCACCGCGCAGACCGGCTCGGCGCGCGGGCACCGGGGCGCGAACGCGCAGCCGGGCGGCAGCGCCGCGGGGTCCGGCGGCGTCCCGCGGATCGGGACGAGCGGCGCGCCGCGACGGTCCAGGCGCGGCACCGAGGCGAGCAGCCCGCGGGTGTAGGGGTGCGCGGGCCGGGCGTACAGCTCCCTGGCGGGCGCCTGCTCGGCGGCCGAGCCCGCGTACATCACGACGATCCGGTCGGCGACGCCGGCGACGACGCCGAGGTCGTGGGTGATCAGCACCATGCCCATGCGCAGCTCCTCCTGCAGCTCCGCGAGCAGCCGCATGATCTGCGCCTGGACGGTCACGTCGAGGGCGGTGGTGGGCTCGTCGGCGATCAGCACGTCCGGTTCCAGCGCCAGCGCCATCGCGATCATGATGCGCTGGCGCATGCCGCCGGAGAACTGGTGCGGGTGGTCGCCGAGCCGCCGCGCGGCGGACGGGATGCGCACCCGCTCCATCAGCTCCACGGCCCGGGCCGTGGCCGCTTTCCGCCGCATCCCGCGGTGCACCCGGTACATCTCGCGGATCTGGTCGCCGACCGTGAACACCGGGTTCAGCGCGCTCAGCGCGTCCTGGAAGATCATCGCGACGCGGTCGCCGCGGTACGCGCGGCGGCGCCGCTCGGGCAGCCCGAGCAGATCCTCGCCGCGCAGCCGTACCGAGCCGCCCGTGACGCGCGCGGGCGGGGTGTCCAGGATGCCCATGACGGCCTGCGCGGCGACGCTCTTGCCCGACCCCGACTCGCCGAGGATCGCGACCGTCTCGCCTTCGGCCAGCGAGTAGGACAGCCCGTTCACCGCGCGAACGTCCTGGCCCCGGACGTGGAAGCGGACGTGCAGGTCCTCCACCTCCAGGAGCGGCGGCGCCGGGGGCGGCCCGCCGGCCGCCGCGTCCACCAGGTCCGTCGTCATCGCTTCGTCACCGCAGTTTCGGGTCGAGGGCGTCGCGGACGGCGTCGCCGAGCAGCAGGAAGCCCAGCACGGTGGCCGACAGGAACACCGCGGGGAAGACCAGCAGGTGCGGGTGGTCCACGAAGGCGTCCTTGGCCTGGTTGAGCTGCAGCCCCCAGGAGACCTCCGGGTACTGGAGGCCGACGCCGAGGAAGTCCAGCGTCGCCTCCCCCGCGATCACGTTGCCGACGTTGAGGGTCGCGACCACGAGCACCGGCGCGAGGGTGTTCGGCAGGATGTGCCGGGCCATGATCCGCGCGTCGGAGGCGCCGAGCAGCCGCGCGGCCTGCACGTAGTCGGCGTCCCTGACGGAGATGACCTGCCCGCGCATGATGCGGATCATCGTCGTCCAGCCGAGCAGCACCAGCACCAGCGTCATCGCCCCGACGCCGTGGCCGGGGAACGCGACGAGGATGACGGTGGCGCCCAGCACGAACGGCAGCCCGAAGAACACGTCGGTGAGCCGGGCGATGACCGCGTCCAGGAGCCCGCCGTAGTAGCCCGCCAGCATCCCGAACGCCAGCGCGATGGCCAGCGCGAACAGGGTGACCGCGGCGCCGATCAGCAGCGTCGGGCGGGCGCCGTGCACCACGTGCGCGTAGTAGTCGCAGCCGGCGAGGTCGGTGCCGAACCAGTGGGCGCCGGACGGGCCGAGCTTGGCGTCGTTGGCGTCGCAGCCCTCGTTGACGCCCCGGCCGGTGAACAGCCGCGGGACGGCGGCCATCAGGGCGACCAGCGCCAGGATCGCGGCCGACGCCCAGAACACCCAGCGGCGCCGCAGGTCGCGCCACGCGTCGTCCCACAGCGACGCCCGGCCGGTCCCGCCGCCCGCGATCCCGGGGCCCGCGATCGCGCCGCCCGCCATCGCGCCCACCTCGCCCGGCGGTCCGGCCGCCGTGTCCCCCGCCGTGTCCATCCCGCGGCTCACCCGTACCTGATCCGGGGGTCCAGCAGCCCGTACAGCAGGTCCACCAGCAGGTTCACCAGCAGGAAGATCAGCACGAGCACGGTGACCGCGCCGACCACGACGGGCCCCTCCTTCAGCTGGATCGACTGGAACACCTGCTGGCCGATGCCCGGCAGGTTGAAGATGCCCTCGGTCACGATGGCGCCGCCCATCAGCGAGCCGAAGTCCACGCCGAGGTACGTCACGACCGGGATCAGCGAGTTGCGCAGCGCGTGCCGGCCGACCACCCGCATCCGCGACAGCCCCTTGGCGTTGGCGGTGCGCACGTAGTCGGCCCGCAGGTTCTCCGCGAGGCTCGTCCGGGTGAGCCGCGCGACGTAGGACAGCCCGAGCGAGCCGAGCACCATCCCCGGCAGCACGTAGCTCGCCGGCCAGCCGCCGTCCGTCCCGGCGGTCGGGAAGACCTCCCAGCGCAGCCCGAAGAGGATCTGCGCGGTGTAGCCCAGCACGAACACGGGCACGGCGATCAGCAGGGTCGTCCCGCCGAGGACCAGCGTGTCGGCCATCCTCCCGCGCCGCAGGCCCGCCCACACCCCGAGCAGGACGCCGATGGTCAGCTCGAACATCCAGGCGGTGACCGCGAGGCGCGCGGTCACCGTCCAGCGTCCGCCGAGCATCTCCGCGACCTTCTGGCCGGTGTAGTTCTCCCCCAGGTCCCCCCGGAGCAGCCCCCACATGTACTTCCCGTACTGCACGAGAAGCGGGTCGTCCAGGTTGTACCGCTCCCGCAGCGTCCGCAGCACGCTCTCGGGGACGGGCTTGTCCCCGGCGAGCGCCTGGATCGGGTCGCCCGGCAGCGCGAACACCATCGCGTAGATGAGCAGCGTCGTACCGGCGAAGACGGGGACCGCCTGCAGGAGCCGCCGGAGGGCGTAGCGCCACATCGGCTACCCCACCGTCACTTCGTTGGCGAGCAGCCCGGTCGCGTAGGCCGTGATCGTGACGTTGCCGACCCTCTCGGACCGCCCGCCCTGGCCCGCCCAGGTCCACAGCGGGATCATCGGCATCTCGCGGAGGGCGACGTCCTCGGCCTGGTTGTAGAGCCGCAGCGCCTCCTGCTGGTCGTCCGAGCGGTTGGCCCTGGCGATGAGGCCGTCGAACTCCGCGCTCTTCCAGCCCATGCGGTTGCTCCCCGAACTCCACATGTTCTCCAGGTAGTTCTGGGCGCTCGGATAGTCGGCCTCCCAGTTCTGCCTGTAGGGGCCCTTCTCGGTGCGCTTGTTCAGCATCGCGAAGTAGTCGGACGCGGGCACCTGCCGGAACTCGATGTCCTCGATGCCGAGGTTCTGCCGCAGCGAGTTCGCGACGATCTGCATCCACTGGTAATAGGTCGGCTGCGCGTTGGAGAAGTACAGCTCCAGGGTCCCCTTGAATCCGCCTGACTTCGCGTACAGTTCCTTCGCCCGGACCGGGTCGTAGGTGCACAGGTCGCCGCACGCGTTCGGCCGGTGCCCGGTGATGATCGCGGGCAGGAGCGAGTCGGCGGGGATGTAGTCGCCGTTGTAGACGGCCTTGTTGATGCCCTGCCGGTCGATGGACATCGAGATCGCCTTGCGCAGGTCGGGGCTGGCGAACCGCCTGTCGAACAGCGGGAAGCCCAGGTAGTCGACCGTGCCCATCTCACGGGGCAGGAACCGGTCGCCCAGCAGCCGCCGCGCCTCGGGCACCTTGGCGGACGGGATCGTCTGGAGCACGTCCAGCCGCCCGGCGCGCAGGTCGGTGTAGGCGGTCTCGGCGCTGGAGTAGCTCTTCCAGGTGACGCCCTTGTTCTTGGGCTTGCGGGGCCCGGTGTAGCCGGGGTAGGCGACGAGCTTGATCTGCCTGTTGCGCTCCCAGTCGCCGCTCATCATGTAGGGGCCGTTGCCGATCGGGTGCTCCTCGAAGGACTCCAGATCGCCCAGTCCCGCCTTCGGCATCGGCGCGAAGGCGGGGTAGCTCAGCAGGAGCGGGAACTGGTTGAACGGGTCGGTCAGCGTGACCCTGAGGGTGCCCTCGTCGACGACCTGGACGCCGGAGAGCCTGTCGGCGCGCGGCTTGGCCCTGCCGTCCCGGGGGTTCATCGCGGCGTAGCCTTCGATGTGCGAGAAGTAGGCGTTGGCGCCGTAGGCGTTCGGGCCGTAGGCGGCGTTGTTCCAGCCGTCGGCGAAGCTGCCCGCGGTGACCGGCTCGCCGTTGTGGAACCGCTGCCCGGGCCGGATCTTGATCGTCCAGACCTTCTGGTCGTCGCTGGTGACGGACGCGGCGGCCAGGTTGACGCCCTTGCCTTCCCTGGTGAGGCCCACCAGGTTGTCGAACAGGCCGCTGAGGACGTCGAAGGAGTAGCTGCTCGTGGTGTTCGCGGGGACCAGGTGGTCCGGCTCGGGGTGGCCCGCGGTGAACGTGCCGTCTCCCGGCTCGCCGCCGCCACCGCAGCCGGACGCGCCGAGCGAGGCCGCGAGCAGCAGTGCGGCCAGCCCGGCGGTCCCGCGGCCGGCGCCGGCGGACCGGCGGACGCCCCGTCTCGAACCCCTGAGGCCGGTCATTTCCTCCTCGTCCCCTCTCGCGTGCGCGGCCGGGCACCCGGCCGCCGCTCTTCAGACTGGTGGCAGCGTCGTACCGCCCGGAGGGTTTGGGTACGGCGCTGAACGATTCGAAACCGGATCGATACGTTTTTGATCAACCGTTGGCAGAGGTCAGCGCGGGAAGAAAATGAAGACTTGTTACGAAAGGCGGTGGCGGAGTGACCGAGCCGGGGGCGCGCGAGACCGCGGGACGGGAGGCGGCGGGCGCGGAAGCCGCGGGCCGCGAGGCGGCGGCGATCTGTGCCGACCTGATCCGTTTCGACACGGTCAACCGGGGCGAGGGCGTGGCCCGTCCCGAGCGGCCCGCCGCCGAGCACGTCGCGGCGCTGCTGGACGAGGCCGGCGTGCCCTCCACGATCGTGGAGGCCGCCCCTGGCCGCGCCAGCGTCCTGGCCCGTGTCCCCGGGAGCGACCCGGGGCATCCGGCGTTCCTGGTCCACGGGCACCTGGACGTGGTGCCCGCCGACCCGTCCGAGTGGAGCGTCCCCCCGTTCTCGGGCGAGGTGCGGGACGGATGCGTCTGGGGCCGCGGCGCGGTCGACATGAAGGGCACCCTCGCGATGACGCTGGCGACCGTCCGGTGGCGGCTGCGCGAGGGCCGCCGCACACGCGGCGACCTGGTGCTGGCGTTCCTGGCCGACGAGGAGTGCACCGGCGACCTCGGGTCCCGGTACGTGGTGCGCGAGCATCGCGGGTTCTTCGAGGGCTGCACGGAGGCGATCAGCGAGTCGGGCGGCTTCAGCGTGCACGCGGGCGGGGCGCGGGTCTACCCGATCGCGACCGGCGAGCGCGGCACGGCGTGGATGCGGCTGACGGCGCGCGGCACGGCCGGGCACGGCTCCAAGCCGGCGCCCGACAACGCGGTCGCCGAGATCGCGCACGCCGTGTCGCGGCTCGCCTCGCACGAGTGGCCCGTGCGCCTCACCCCGGGGGTCCGCGCCCTGCTGGACGGCCTGGCCGACGCGCTCGGCACCACCATCGACCACGACCGCCTCGACGCGGAGGCCCGCCGTCTCGGCGGTGCCGGCCGTCTGTTCGCCGGGACGATCCGCAACTCGGCGAACCCGACCCGCCTCGACGCCGGGTACAAGATCAACGTGGTGCCGGGCGTCGCGACCGCGCAGGTCGACGGCCGCTTCCTGCCCGGCACCCGGGAGGAGTTCCTCGCCACCGTCGACCGGCTGCTCGGGCCGCGGGTCACCCGCGAGTTCCTCAACCACGAGGAGGCCCCGACGGCGGACCCGGCGGGCGGGACCTTCACCGCGCTGGCCGCCGCGCTGCGCGCGGAGGACCCGGCGGCGCGCCCCGTCCCCTACGTGATGGCGGGGGGCACCGACGCGAAGTCGTTCCACGGCCTCGGCATCGCGAGCTTCGGCTTCGCCCCCCTCTTCCTGGGGCCCGGCCTGGACTACTTCGGCATGTTCCATGGCGTCGATGAGCGCGTCCCCCTGGAGGGCCTGGCCTTCGGCACCCGCGTCCTGGACCGCTTCCTCGACACGCGCTGACCGGCCGGGGCGCGCGTGTCAGCCGGGGGTGGCGGTGCGTCCCGACCAGCGGAAGACGGGCAGCCTGCCCTCAGGGGTGTCCCGGTGCCGGGCCGTCGCCGTGAAGTGCTCGTAGCCGCCGCGGAACGGCAGCCTCACCTCGACACCGGGAGGGGTGATGGGGGCGATCCGGTCGGTGAGGTCCGCCGGACCGCCTTCCAGGAATGCCTTCAACGAGGTGTCCATGGAGCGGATGGTCACACGGGGCGGGCGTCCCGCCAATCCTCCCGGAGGAGGTATCCGTGCGACCCGCCCGTCACCGTGACCGTGAGGCCCACCGCCGCCGCGGTCAGGGCCGGCAGAGGGACGGCGCAGCGCGTCGTGCCCGGCGCCGCACGCGGGTAGGGATCCGTTGTGGACCTTTCCAGCGCGGCCGACGAGCTGTACGCCGTCGCACCCGACGCGTTCGTCGAGGCGAGGACACGCCTGGCACGGCAGGCCAGGCAGGACGGCGACGCCGCCCTCGCCAAGCGGATCGCGGCGCTGCGCCGCCCGGCGCCCCCGGCATGGGCGGTCAACCTTCTGGCGCGCTCGGCCCGGGACGACCTCGGGCGCCTGCTGGACGTCGGAGCGGAGATCCGGGAGGCGTGGGGCTCGGGAGGGGGGCTCGGCGACCTGGAACGGCGGCGGGCGGGGCTCGTCCAGGAGCTGGTGCGGACGGCGGCCGGGCTGGCGTCGGACGCGGGCCGGCCGCTGCGCGACCAGGCCCTCCGGGACGTCGAGGACACCCTCCAGGCCGCGACGGTCGACGCCGGGATCGCCGAGGAGGTCCGCGAGGGGCGGCTCACGCGGCCGCGCAGCCACTCGGGGTTCGTCCCGGCGGGCTTCCAGGTGGCCCCGGACGGCGCACGGCCGGAGCGGTCCAAGCCGGAGCGGTCCAAGCCGGAGCGGCCCGGACGCGGGCGCCCGGTGAAGAAGGCGCGTCCCGCGGCGGGGGCCGCGGTGGTCCGGACGAGCACCGCCCGCGCGAAGCGGGCCGAGTCGCTCCGCAGGCGGGCCGAGGAGGCGGAGGCGGCGCTGGCCGACGCCCGGGAGAAGGCCGGGCGCACGCGGGAGGCGGCCGAGAAGGCGGCCGCCGAGGTGGGGCGGCTGCGGCACGAGCTGGAACGGGCCGTCGCCGAGCGCGACGCGGCGGCGCGCAGGGCCGAGCGGGCCGGGCAGGCGCACGCCCGGGCCGAGGACGCGGCCCGGGAGGCCCGCGAGGCCGCCGGGGAGGCGCGCGCGGCCGCCGACCGCGACGCCGGGCGCGGCTGACCGGCGACCCGCCTCCGAATCGGACATTCCAGATGAAGTAGGTTCCACTGGAATGGGATTCGACAACGAGGGGGCGCGGTGACGGCACCGGTCGTGGAGCAGCCGACGGACTGGACCGAGCCGGGCGCCCATCCGGTGACCCCCGGCGTGCACCGGATCCCCCTCGCCCTGCCGATCCCGTCGCTGCACGCCGTCAACGTGTACGTGATCGAGGACCCCGGCGGCCTGGTCGTGGTCGACTCCGGCTGGGCGATGCCCGACACCCGCACGGCGCTGGAGGGCGGGCTCCGCGCGCTCGGCCACGGACTGGACGACGTCGCCCAGTTCCTCGTTACCCACGCGCACTGGGACCACTACTCGCAGGCCCTCGCCCTGCGCGAGTCGTTCGGCACCCGCGTCCGCGTCGGCCGCGGCGAGCGGCCCTCCATCGAGGCGTTCGACGCCCGGCGGGGCCTGCACCCGCGGCAGGTCGAGATGCTGCGCCGCTGCGGCGCGGGCGACCTGGCCGACGAGATCGCCGGGAGGCCGGTCGGGGCGGCCGCGCGGAACATGCCGCACACGCTGCCGGACGCCTGGCTGGACGACGGGGAGCGGATCGGCCTCGCCGGGCGGGCGCTGGACGTAGTCGCCACCCCGGGCCACACGCGCGGCCACATCGTCCTGCGCGACGCCGCCGCCGGGCTGCTGTTCGCCGGGGACCACGTCCTGCCGCACATCAGCCCCTCGATCGGGCTGGAGACCGAGCCGGAGCCGAGGCCGCTGCGCAGCTACCTGGAGTCGCTGCGGCTCGTCCGCGACATGCCCGACACCCTGCTGCTCCCCGCGCACGGCCCGGTCACGGGCAGCGCGCACGCGCGGATCGACGAGCTCCTCGACCACCACGCCGCGCGCCTGGACGCCGCCGCCGGGCAGGTCCGCGCGGGCCACGGCACGGCGTTCGAGGTCGCCGCCGCCCTGCCGTGGACGCGGCGGCGGCGCAGGCTCGCCGACATGGACGCCTTCAGCCGGATGCTGGCCGTCCTGGAGATCGAGGCGCACCTGGACGTCCTCGCCGACCAGGGCGTCCTGGACGCGCACGACGAGGCGGGCGTCCGCGTCTACGCCGTCCGCGGCTGAACGCCCTGCCCTGACCGGTCCCCCGGCCCGGTCAGCCCGGCCCGGTCAGCCCGGCCAGGCCGCCGGGTCGCGGCCGAGGTGGGCCAGCAGCCGCTCACCCGGCCCGGCGGCGGCGGGCACGGCGACGGGCGGCGCGAACAGGCCGTGCCGGGTGGCACCGGTCACCATCACCGACGCGACGCCGAGCAGCCGCTCGGCGAGCGCGGGCGGGATCGGACGCGGCCGCCCGGTCGCCTGCGCGACGTCCCAGCCGTGCACGGCGATCTCGATGGCCCCGGTCGCGGCGACCACGTCCGCGCGGAGGGGGCAGCCCCCGACGGTGACCGGCAGATCGGCCCCGGCCTCCGTCCACGCTCCGAGGAGCCGCTCCGCGCCCGCGCGGAACGCCACCACGAGCGCGTCCGCGGGGTCGCCTTCCGGCGGCGGGTCCGCCTCCGGCACGAGCCCGACCCGGCCCGTGTCGACGGCCTCCAGCAGCGCGGCCAGCGAGTCCCCGGTGTGCCGCAGCAGCATCCCGAGGTCCCAGTCCCGGCACGGCGTCGGCGCGGGCAGCGCCCCGCCGGTCACGCCGTCCAGGGCCTCCAGCGCGAACTCGACCGCCCCTTCCAGGATTCCCGGTCCGTAGCCCTGCGACGCCGCCGTCTCCACCGCGTCCATGCGCACCCTCTTCTCCTGGAGTCGATCCCTCACAAGGACCGACCAGGCCGCGTCCCGGAAGTCACCGGCGCCGGGGCGATGACTTTCCGCGCACCCCGTGGTCTGCATCGATGACGGCACACAGATCCCGGAGCCGGACGGAGGCGGAACGATGGCCCTTCCCGAGGTCGTCTCACGAGAAGAGTGGGTGGCGGCGCGCAAGGCGCTGCTCGTGAAGGAGAAGGAGCTCACCCGGGCGCGCGACGCGCTGAACAGCGAGCGGCGCCGCCTGCCCATGGTCCGGGTGGACAAGGAGTACGTCTTCGAGGGACCGGACGGCAAGGCCGGCCTCCTCGACCTGTTCGAGGGCCGCGCCCAGCTCATCGTCGGGCACGTGATGTGGGACCCCTCCTGGGAGAGGGCGTGCCGGAGCTGCTCGTCCGGCCTGGCGGAGATCTCCGTCGGGCACCTGCGGCACCTGCACGAGCGCGACACCACCTATGCCGCCGTCTCGCGCGCCCCGCAGGCGAAGATCGCACCGTTCAGGGAGCAGATGGGCTGGGTGTTCCCCTGGTACTCCTCCGCCGGTGGCGACTTCAACTACGACTACCACGTCACCATCGACGGCTCCGTCGCGCCGGAGGAGTACAACTACCGGACCGTGGCCGAGTACGCGGAGGCGGGCACGCCCTTCGGGGACGAGCGGCCGATGGAGACGCCCGGCATGAGCTGCTTCCTGCGGGACGGCGACACCGTCTACCACACGTACTCGATGTACGCGCGCGGCGCCGAGCAGGTCGGCGGCTCCTACTACTACCTCGACCTGACGGCGCTCGGCCGCCAGGAGCCGTGGGAGGAGCCCAAGGGCCGGGGGTCGGGCGGCATGGCCGCGGGGAGCAGGCTTCCTTATCCGGACGAGTACGACGACGAGTACTCCCGCTGAACCCCTCCTGAGAACGCCGTGCCCCTTCCCACCGGCGCCCTGTTCCCGGGGCGCCGTGCACGGCGGCCCGGCGGCCGCGCGGTGGCCCCTCACGGGGGAGGCCACCGCGCGGCCGCCCGCGGTTCCGGCGCCCTCGGCGTCAGCGCCCGCAGAGGGCGTTGCGGACGGTGTTGGCCGCCGTCGCGTCCTCGCGGAAGCCGCCGTCGCCCTCCAGTTGCGTGGTGACGCTGACGGTGGCGCTGCGCCGCGCGTCGGGGGTGACGCCCCCGCGGGTCATATAGCCGGGTGTGTCCCCGCCGTGGCCCCAGAAGCCCGCCTTCGAGCAGCTCAGCGGGAACCAGAGCAGTCCGAGCCCGTAGCGGGAGCCGGTGAAGGACCCGTCCATGCCGGTCGGGACCGTCGTGCGCATCTCGGCGAGCTGCGCGGGTTCGAGCAGCCGCCCGCCGATCAGCGCGGTGAAGAACCGGTTGAGGTCGGCGGCCGTCGTGACGACGGTGCCCGCCGAGGACGCCCAGCTGTAGTCCATGTCGGTGATGTCCATGAGCGGCCCGCCCTCGGCGAACTGCTGGTAGCCGTGCGGATGGGGGCGGGGGAACTCGCGCGCCCTCACGAAGGCCGTCCGCGTGAGGCCGAGCGGCCGGAGTATCCGCCGTCCCGCCTCCGCCTCCCACGTCCGCCCGGTGATCCGCTCGATGAGCATCCCGGCGAGGACGTAGCCGGTGTTGCTGTACGACCACCGGGGCTTGCCGTCCGGGCCCGTCTCCCCCGGCCGGAAGCCCGGCCGGTGGGCGAGCGCCATCCGGACCAGCCGCTCCGGGGTGTAGTGGTCGAAGCGGTGGGCTGCGGCCTCCTCCGCGGAGCCGAACGGCAGGTCCTCGGTGTAGTCGTAGAGCCCGCTGGTGTGCTGGAGCAGATGGCGGATCTTGATCTTCCTCCCGTCGTTGCCGTTGCCGCGGACGAGGCCGGGCAGCCACCGGTCGACCGTGTCGTCCAGGCTCAGCCGCCCCTCCCCCACGAGCTGGAGGATGACCGTCGCCACGTACGTCTTGGTGTTGCTCCCTCCCCGGAAGTACGAGCCGTAGGGGATCGGACGCCCGCTCCGCACGTCCGTCACCCCGGCCCGGGCCCTGACCGTCCCCTCCGGCGTGCTCGCCTCCGCCTGCACACCGGTGACGCCGGTGGCCCTGACGGCGTCCACGTCCCGCTGGAGCGTCCTCCCGCCCGGGTCCGCGAGCGCCGTGCCGCCCGTCGCTGCCACGACCGCCGCCCCGAGTCCTGCGACGACCCCCCGGCGGGTCCTGCCGAGCGTGCTCAATGCCTTCTCCGTCCGTCGGCCAACGCCGCCCGGATTCACGCTAGGCACCGCGGTCCGGCGCCACGACGGGGCCACCTGGTGGGTCCGGAGTGGGGCGGCCCCCACCCCCGCCCGGCGACCCCCCACACCCCCCGGAACGGACCGGTCCAGGGTTACGCTGACGCTCCGGATCCCCTTTCCGAAGGAGCCCTGATGACGCTCGCCCCCGAGTTCACGGAGATCACTTCTGCGGAGGAGCTGCGGGCGCTGCTCGGCGCGCCGATGCGCCGGGCGCTCGACAAGGAGCGCGTCACCCTGCACGCCTGGGACCGGGAATGGCTCGCCCGGTCGCCGTTCTGCCTGATCGCCACCAGCGACGCCGCAGGGAACTGCGACGTCTCCCCCAAGGGGGACCCGCCCGGGTTCACCCACGTCCTGGACGACAGCACGATCGCCGTCCCGGACCGTCCGGGGAACCGCCGGGCGGACGGCTTCCTCAACGTCCTGGACAACCCGCACGTCGGGCTGATCTTCATGATCCCCGGACGCGGCGAGACGCTGCGGATCAACGGCCGGGCGCGGCTCGTGCGGGAGGCGCCCTTCTTCGAGGCGATGGTCGTCAAGGGCCACCGCCCGGCCCTGGCGCTGGTGGTGGAGATCGAGCAGATCTTCTTCCACTGCGCGAAGGCCCTGATGCGCTCGGACCTGTGGAAGCCCGGCACCTGGGAGCCGGACGCGCTGCCCTCACGCGCCCGGATCCTCAAGGACGTCCAGTACACCGAGGCGAGCCTGGAGGAGCTGGAGCGCTACTACGGCCCCGAGTACGCCAAGAAGCTGTACGGGAGCTGAGACGCCCCCTCTCGACAGGCGTCACCTTGCCAGACCCCCGCGCGTGGGCGCGCGGGGGCCTGCCTTCTGCGCGGCCCCTTCCGGCCGCCATCCGTGTCGGGCAGGGCCCGCGCTCAGCCGCTCTTCCGGCGGAACTGGCGCTGGTGGTCGGCGCGGTCGTGGGTGCCGCGCACCTTGGAGCCGCTCCTGCCCGCCCCGCCCGCGTTCTTCTCGGCCGCCGCTCCGCGCTTGCGCTCCAGGGCCTCCCGGAACCTGCGCTTCACGTCGTCCTCGTTCTCGTCCTTCTCATCTCCTGACGAGTCGGCCATGCGGACCTCCAGCCGTTGTAGGGGCACCCACTAGCCTCACATACCCGGCCCGGGAGCGGACCAGGGACCCACCGGGAAGATCATTCCCCGTGATTTCGGTATGGACCGCTCGATTTCCGGACGCTCTCCCCTAGGGTGTGGGGTCGTGGACCCCCAGATCCCGCAGGCCGAGCCCGCCCCCGCACATCCGCCGCTGGAGGCGCTCGCCGTCCAGCCGCTCCTGAACCGGGACTACGAGTCCCGTCCCGCGCTCTTCTACGAACGGCTTCGCGCCGAGTACGGGCCGGTCGCGCCGGTGGACGTCCTGGGGGTCCCGGCGTGGCTCGTCCTCGGCTATCCGCAGACGCTCGACATCCTGCGCGACGCGCGGGGCGTGTGGAGCAGCCGCCTGGACGCCTGGCGGGCGCGCCGCGAGGGCCGTGTCCCGGCCGACTGGCCGCTGCTGCCCGTGTACGACCTCGACATGTCGGTCTTCCGCGACGGCGCCGACCTCACGCGGCTGCGCAGCGCGTGGAGCGAGGGCCTGCGGCCGTTCCAGGACCGCACCCGGCCGCAGGCCAAGCAGCTGGAGCTCGCCGTCCGCCGGTACGCCGACGAGCTGATCACCGTCCTGTCGGAGGGCGGCCGGACGGGCTGGGCCGACCTGTCGGCGCAGTACGCCCGGCCGCTGCCGCTGATGGTGATGTGGCGGCTGCTCGGCGCCGACACCGGGCGCGGCGATGAGCTGATCATGGACGTGTGGCGGGTGCTGGACGCGGGCCCGGAGGCCGCCGAGGCGTCGGGGAGGCTGCGGGCGGAGCTCGCGCAGGTCTGCACGGCGAAGGCCGGGACGCCCGGGGAGGACCTGCCGTCCTACATGCTGGCCGCCGTGCCGGACCTGACGGTGGACGAGCTGACCCGCGAGATGGTCATGCTGACCGGCCTGATCGGCGACTTCACCGGAACGCTGATCGCCAACACGATCGCCGAGGTGATCGTCGGCTCGGCCGGGGTCCGCGACAGCCTGTCCGCTGGGATGATCCAGGAGGCGGTGAACCGGGTGGCGATCTCCAGCCCGCCGATGGCCAACCTGACGTTCCGCTGGCCGAAGGTCGACGTGCGGATCGGCCGGTTCCAGGTCGCGGCCGGCGACCCGGTGATGCTGTCGCCCGCCGCCGCGCACCTCGACGCGGCGTTCGCGGACGGCGCCACCGCCGACTCGATCTACAGTTCCCGCGCGCACCTGGCGTGGGGGGCGGGCGCGCACGCCTGCCTCGGGCGCGACCTCGCGACCACCATCACCACGATCGCGGTGGAGCGGTTGTTCGACCGGTTCGCCGGGATACGTCCCGCGCTGCCCGCCGACCAGCTGCCGTGGCGGTCCTCGCCCATGATGCGGGGGCTGCGCGCCCTGCCGGTCACCTACGAGCTGGCGGACGACCCGGCCCCGGCCCCCGCCCGCCCCGAGCCGGACGCCCCGGAGCGGGACGCCGACGAGCCGGAGGCGCGGTCGCTGGTCCGGCGCCTCCTGCGCGTCATGCGCATCGGGCAGTCCTGACGCTGCGCCCCGGAGCCCTCACGGCCCGGCGGCGGCCTCCTCGCGGATGCGGTCCCAGGCGGCCTCGACGTGCGCGCCGACCGTGGCGGGCGCGCCGATCGCCATGCGGAGCAGCACCCGCCCGCCCACCCGGGTGTGGGTGAGGTAGAGGTCGCCGGAGGCGTTGAGTCGGTCCATCAGCCGCATGGTCGCGATGTCGCCCTCGGCGTCCGGCAGGCCGTCCCAGCGGGGGCGGAAGCAGACGAGCCCGAACGGGTGGTGCTCCAGCAGTTCGAAGCGGGGGTCGGCGGCGATCCGCGCCGCGAGGTCCTGGGCGAGCCGGACGCCCGTCCGGACGTGCTCGCGCAGCCCCTCCGCGCCGTACCAGCGGATCACCGACCACAGCTTCAGCGCGCGGAACCGGCGGCCGAGCGGGATCTGCCAGTCGCGGTAGTCGACGACCTCGCCGGACGCGGTGGCCTGGTTGCGCAGGTACTCGGGCAGGATCGACAGGGCGCCCACGAGCGGGGCGCGGTCCGCGATCCACATCGCGGTGCAGTCGAAGTTCGTCAGCAGCCACTTGTGCGGGTTGGTGGCATAGGAGTCGGCGAACTCGGCGAGGCCGTCGTTGATCCAGCGCAGTTCGGGGCAGACCGCCGCGACGCCCGCGTACGCGGCGTCCACGTGCAGCCAGACGCCGTGGCGGCGGCAGACCTCGCCGATCGCGGGCACGGGGTCAACGGCGGTGGTCGACGTCGTGCCGACGGTCGCGCAGACCATGACCGGCAGGGCGCCCGCGGCGGCGTCCCCGGCGAGCAGCGCGTCCAGGTGGGCGGGGTCCATGGCCAGGGTCAGGGGGTCGGCGTCCACGACGCGGACGTTCGCCGACCCGATCCCGGAGATCTTCGCGGCCTTCTCCAGGGAGGAGTGCGTCTGGGAGCTGATGTACAGGGTGTGGCGCCGGGTCACGCCGTCGCGCCCGGCCGTCCCGCCGTCCGCGCGGTGCAGGGCGGCGAGGATCGCGACCAGCGCGGCGCTGGACGCCGAGTCCTGGATGACGCCTCCGCCCGTCCCGTCGCTCCGGAACCGGGCGGGCAGGTCGAGCAGCTCGGCGAGCCAGTCGAGGACGCGGATCTCCAGCTCGGTGCAGGCGGGGCTCGTCGCCCACAGCATCCCCTGGACGCCGAGACCGGCCGAGAGCAGGTCCCCGAGGATCGCCGGGCCGGTGGCGTTGGACGGGAAGTAGGCGAAGAAGCCGGGGTGCTGCCAGTGCGTGATGCCGGGCATGACGACGCGGTCGAGGTCGGCCAGGACGGCCTCGAAGCCCTCGCCCCGCTCCGGCGGATGGGCGGGCAGGCCCGCCAGGACGTCGCCCGGCCGCGCCCGCGACAGCACGGGATAGGACTCGATGCGCTCCTGGTGGTCGGCGATCCAGTCGACGACCTGCCGACCGTACCGGCGGAACTCCTCCGGCGTCATGTGCCCTGCCACCGTGTCCTCCCCCCTGATCGGACCCTCGGATGATATGGCTCCGGACGAGGGGCCCGGTAGGCGCGGCGGCGGGTCAGGGCGCGCCGAGCGCGATCAGCTCCACGGTCCAGACCCCGTCCATGACCTCGGTGAGCGCGAGGCGGGCGGCCAGCGCGGACCGTCCCTCCTGCGCCGTCCAGAGCGGGAAGTCGACGGCGAAGACCCGCTCCCCGTCGGCCTCGGCGGCGGCGCTCTCCTCGACGGCGGCGAACGCCTCCTCGGGCGGGCTGATCAGGTCGCCGCCGTAGCGGTCGACCGCGTCGGCCATCGCCGAGGCGCTCAGCCTGCGCCCCTCGGTGAGCGTCTCCAGCTCCTCGAAGTGCCCCCGCACCAGCAGCGCGATGACGACGCGGACGGCGTTGACGCCCTCTTCCGGCAGCATGCGCCACACCGTACCGCGCCCGGCGTCCAAGATCGGCGTCTGTTTAGACACCCGTGCCCGGGAAGGTCCTACGCGGAAGGAGGGAGAACGATGCCAGACAAGAGCGACAAGCACGGCCCCAAGGTGGACGACGAGATCGCACGGGAGACCGAGGGCATGGTCCGCGGCGGCCACCCCACGCACGCCGAGGAGTTCAAGGAGACCGAGCCCTACTCCGACGACGCGCCCTGGGAGCCCGCCGCGTCCGGCGGCGACCCCCGCGAGGGCACGCCGCCCGGGATGACCGCACGCGACGTCGAGGGCCGCAGCGCGCTGGCGCGCACGCTCACCGGCGTCCGGTACCCCGCCCGTCCCGGGGACCTCGTGCACCACGCCGCCGACGGCGGTGCCTCCGACGACGCCATCGGCGCCCTGGAGACGCTCCCGGACCGCGAGTACGAGAACGTCGCGGACGTGGCCGAGGAACTGGGCTACGGCCGCGAGGAGCGCCGCTTCTAAGCCGTTCCCGACGAACTCGGTCTCCGGGCCTGGACTCTCCCCGGAGCGTCGCCGCGGGCCGGAAATCGACTCCGGCCTCCGGTCCCGTCAGCGGGACCGGGCGCCCAAGAGCAGGATCCGGCCCCCGGCGGGTGACGAGGACCCGCCGACGCGGCGAGAGGCGGTGCGTGGCCGGCCCCCGCGCCGTCCGCCATGTCAGCTCCCTCGTTGTCAGCCCCCTCGTTCCTCCCGGACCGTGCCGATGGCCCCTCCGGGCGTGCGCCGCTCGTGCGCGGGACTCCCGCACCAGCGGGTGAGCGCGCCGCGGATCGCCGCGGCCCGCCGGTCGGGCGCGGTCTCGTCGGTGGCCCACGCGATGTACCCGTCCGGGCGGACGAGGGCGGTGGTGCGCGTCGCGCGCCCCGCGAGCGCGCAGCGGACCCGGTCCTTCCACAGCCTCGCGGCATAGGTGACCGCTGGGTCGTTGACCGCCGTGACGAGCACGAACCGGCCGTCGCCGAGCAGCCGGGCGAGCCGTCCGGGGGTGCCGGCAAGGGGGATGTCGGGCGCGCGGCGCCCGGCGAGGGGATGCGCCCCGCGCGGGGCCGGGTAGGCGATGTCGAGCCCGGAGACGGCGCCCGCCACCCGCCGGGCGACCGGCGGGACGTGCGTGACCGCCCAGAGCGCCGCGCCGCGCGCCGTCCGCAGCAGGGCCGGCTCCACGAGCACGAGCCTCAGCAGCGTCCCGCTGCCGCGCAGGACGCGCCGCCCGACGGGGTGGCGCTCGTCGTGGTAGCTGTCGAGCAGCCACGGCGGCGCCCACCCGCGCAGCTCGGCGGCCAGCTTCCAGCCGAGGTTGGCGGCGTCCTGCAGCCCGGTGTTCATCCCCTGCCCGCCCACCGGGGAGTGGACGTGCGCGGCGTCACCGGCGAGGAACACCCGCCCGGTCCGGTACCTCGGGACCTGCCGCTCGTCGCTGTGGAACCGCGACGTCCATCGCGGATCGCGCATGCCGTGGTCGGTGCCGAGGGCGCGCCGCGTCGCCTCGCGCAGCCCGTCCATGTCGACGGGCTCGGAGTCGGCGACCTGGCGATGGCGGTCCCAGGCGATCACCCGGTACCAGCCGTCCCCGAACGGGGCGAGGAACGCGAACGCGTCGCCGGTGGCGCCGACGGTGAGGACCTCCCTCGGCGCGTCGTCGAGCCGCACGTCCGCCAGCATCACCGAGCGGACCACCGAGTGCCCGGGGAACGGCAGGCCGAGCGCCTTCCGCACGGTGCTGCGGACCCCGTCGGCGCCGACCACGTACGACGCGCGCCGGGTCGTGGTCCCGCCGCCGGAGCGGACGTCGAGGTCGACGCCCGACCGGTCCTGCCGCAGGGCGGTCACCTCGGCGCCGTGGACGATCTCCGCTCCCGCCGCCAGCGCCCGTTCCCTCAGCACCCGCTCGGTCTCGTACTGCGGCGTGATCAGCACGTACGGGAACCGGCCGGGGAGCCGGGACAGGTCGAGGGAGGCGCGGCCGAGCAGCCGCAGCCTTCCGGCCCACTCCCCGGTCGACGCCAGCTCGTCGGCGACGCCGCGCGCGTCGAGGATCTCCATCGTGCGCGCGTGCACGGCGAACGCGCGGGTCTCGTTGCCGGTCTCCTCGCGGCGGCGTTCCAGCACGGTGCAGCCGATCCCGGCCGCGGCGAGGTCACCGGCCAGCAGGAGCCCGGTGGGGCCCGCGCCCACGATCACCACGGTCCCGGCCGGCTCTCCGGCGGGCATGCCGGTGGACGACATACCGCTCCCTCCCACTCCTCGGCCGCCTCGGTCTCCGTCGTTCCGAACGTTCCCCCGCAAGGGGAGATATCACGCAAAGAAGGCAGTCTGCGCGGGTGCCGGATCAGCCCTGGATCCTGTTGCGGCGCCCGGCCCACTCCCGCTCGCGCAGCTGGAATTTCTGGATCTTCCCGGTGGAGGTCTTCGGCAGCCCGGCGACGAACTCCACCCGGTCGGGCGCCTTGTAGCGCGCCAGGCTCTCCCGGACGTGCCCGATGATCTCGGCCTCGGTCGCGGCGAACCCGTCGCGCAGGACCACGAACGCCTTCGGGCGCTCGCCCCAGCGGTCGTCGGGCACCGCGACGACGGCGGCCTCCAGCACCGCCGGGTGCGCGTCGATCGCCCGCTCGACCTCCACGGTCGAGATGTTCTCGCCGCCGGAGATGATGATGTCCTTGGAGCGGTCGCGCAGTTCCACGTAGCCGTCCGGATGGCGGACGCCGAGGTCGCCGGAGTGGAACCAGCCGCCCCGGAACGCGTTCGCGGTCGCCTCGTCGTCCCGGTGGTAGCCCTTCATGACGTTGTTGCCGCGCATGACGATCTCGCCGAGCGTCTCCCCGTCCGCGGGGACGTCGCGCATGGCGTCGTCGACGACGCGCAGCCCGTCCGTCTGGATCATGCCGACGCCCTGCCGGGCCAGCAGCCGCGCCCGCTCCGGCCCCGGCAGCCCTGACCAGCCGGGCTGCGGCTCGCACACCGAGTACGGCCCGTACGTCTCGGTCAGCCCGTACACGTGGACGATCCGCGCGCCGAGCCCCTCCATCTGCGCGATGATCGTCGGGCTGGGCGGGGCCGCCGCCGTGGTGACCACGAGCGGGCGGTCCAGCGGGTGCGCCCCGGGCGCGTTCGCGATGGCGGCCAGGACGGTCGGCGCGCCGTTGAGGTGCGTGACGCCCTCGGAGTCGATCAGCCGCCAGATCTCCGCGCCGGTGACCGCCCGCAGGCACACCTGCGTCCCTCCGATCGCGACGAGCCCCCATGGCGTGCACCAGCCGTTGCAGTGGAACATCGGCAGCGTCCACAGGTAGACGCTGTCGGGCGTGTGACGCGAGTGCAGTACCTCGCCGAGCCCGTTCAGATACGCGCCGCGGTGCGTGTAGACGACGCCCTTCGGCCGTCCCGTGGTCCCGGAGGTGTAGTTGATGGAGATGGGCGCGTCCTCGTCGTCCACCCCCCATGGGAGCGGGTCGTCGGAGCCGCGGCCGAGGAACTCGCCGTAGACCGTCCCGCCGACCAGCGGGTCGTGGCCGGCGCCCGCCGCGGGCACGGTGACGACCTCGGGCAGCGCGCCCGCCAGCGGGGCCACCACCGGGTGGAGGCCCGCGTCCACGATCAGCGCCTTGGCCTCGGAGTGGTCGAGGATGTAGCGGACCTCCTCCGGCGCGAGGCGCGTGTTGACCGCCACGAGGACGGCCCCGGCGAGCGGTACGGCGAAGTGGGCGATGAGCAGCTCCGGCACGTTCGGCGCGAGGCAGGCGACGCGGTCACCGGGCCGGATCCCCAGGGCGCGCAGCGCGTTCGCCGCCCGTGTCACCTCCGCGGCGAACGCGGCGTAGTCCACCCTGCGGTCACCGTGCACGTAGGCGGTCTTGCCGGGGAACACCTCGGCCGACCGCCCGAGGAACGCCAGCGGGGTGAGAGCGGTGTGACCCGGGCCGTTGTCCATGCGCGATCCTCCGTTGGCGTCGGCCGGGAACATGCCCGGACCCGGACGGGACCTGCGTCTCCCAGGCTCTCACGCGGGCCCTGAGACGGGACGCGCGGGACACGGCTGCCTGCGTGCGCGTCAGGCGGGCGCGGCCGCCGGCCCGCGCGGGGCGTCAAGGCCGAGGTGGATGCTGTACCGGTCGGCGCGGTAGGTGGCCAGCGCCACCTCCACGCAGAGCCCGCGGCTGAACGTCCGCTGCCTCAGGAGGAACACGGTCCCGCCGGACGGGATCTCCAGGAGCCGCGCGTCGTCCGCGTCCGCGGGACCCGCCTCGATCGTCTGCTCACCGGCGTCCATGACGATCCCGTACGCGTGCTCCAGCGTCTCGAACAGCGGGGTCCCGGGCGGCCGCCGGGCGAACAGGCCGGGCGCCGCCGACGCGAGGATGTGCGAGCGCTCCACCGCCATCGGCTCCCCGTCGGCCAGCCGGAGCCGCTCCAGGACGTGCACGGCGACGCCCGGCTCGGCGTCCAGGAGCCGGGCGAGCCGGGGATCGGCCTCGACCGTGCGGGTCGCGAGATCGACCGAGCCGGGGCGCAGGCCGCGCGCCCGCATGTCCTCGGTGAAGGAGACCAGCTCCTTCGGCATCTGCACCTTCGGGCGGGCCACGAACGTGCCCTTGCCGGGGATGCGGCGGAGCCGGTCCTCGGCGACGAGCTGGTCGACGGCCTGCCGGACCGTCATGCGCGACACCCCGTACATGCGGCACAGCTCCCGCTCGGACGGGACGGGGGCGTCGACCGGCAGCCCGTCCTGCTCGATCAGGTCGAGCAGGACGGCACGAAGCTGGAGGTACTTCGGCAACGGCCCGAAAGGATCGATCACCCCACATACATTACGGTCGCCCGGGACGGCGCAGGCTCAGCCGCGGCCGTTGCCGCGCAGGATCGCGACGGCCTTGACCGTCGCGTAGCCGCGCCATTCGAGGGCCGCCGCCGGCGAGTAGGTGGCGAAGTCGACCACCCAGCCGCCGTCGTCCTGCTGCTGCCGCTCCAGCCGGTCGAGTTCGGCGTCCACCACGTCCTGGGCGAACAGCGCGCGCACGGGCGTGCCGGGGAAGGGCGCGAAGTCGAGGGGGCGCATCAGCTCGTCCTCAAGCCCGCCCCCGACGTGCAGGAGCCCGTCGGCGGGGATGTGCCTGCCGAGCGCCTCGATCAGCCCGGCGGCCTCGGGTTCGGTGGCGTGGACGGCGTCCAGCAGCCACAGCGCGAACGCCAGCTCCAGCGCGTGCGGCTCGCGCACCGCCCGGGCGGCGTCGAGGCAGTACCGTACGGACCGCGCGAGCCACGGATGCGCCGCCACCGCCGGGTCGTGGTCGGCGACGCGCCGCGCCGTCGCCGTGACGACCGCCGTGATCTGCAGCGACGACGTCTTCGGGTCGGCGTTCACCCAGAAGGGCGCGCTGCCCGCCGGGTCGGGAACATGCAGCCCGAACGGGAGGCCGCCGTCCGGGAGGCTCACCGACTCCAGCCAGTCGCAGAGCACGGCCGCCTCGGGCGCCGTGCCGGGGGCGAGATCGGCGAACGCCTCGAAGGCGTGCAGGGCGGGTCCCGGCTGGCTCGTCCGGGACCGCAGATCGGGTTCCAGGCCCCATCCGTATCCGCCGTCGGGGTTGCGGTAGGCGTTGACGGCGGACCGCAGCGCCTCCGCGTCGCCCTCCCCCGTCAGCGCCTGGAAACGGCGGTGGTCGAGCTTGCGCGCGTGCGTGGCCATGAAGTCCGCTGCTTTGCTGAGATCCATGTCTCCAGCCTGTCCGCCGCGCACGTGACCGTCTTGTAGGTTTCGGTCATCACCGGGTCAGGAACGGCGCACCAAGGCGGCCCGCCTTGCCCCGGGCGCCCGCCACCGCCCGATAAATGGCGTGCGGGCGGCCGGACGCCGTCCTAGTCTCGCGTCATGGACGTGACCTTCGAGCGGACGGGTGAACGCCGCTACGCGACCGTCGTCACGCTGCCCGGACACGCACCGAGGCGCATGGACCCCGCGCCCGGATACGACGACCACATCCCGCACGACCTCGTCCACTACCTGACCGAGGCCGAGCTGGGGCTGACGTCCGGCGTGTTCGGCCGGGCGCTGGCGGGCGGCGGAGACTTCAGGGAGACGGCGGAGACACCGGGCGATCCGCGCCGCCGGGCCCGCGCGCAGCGCAGGCTGAGGAGGCGCGAGGCGTCGCTGCGCAGGTCCGATCCGGGCGACATGGCGACGTCCGAGCACCTCGCGGGCCTCTGCGATCTCGCCTGGAGGCGGCGGGCCGGTGCGCGGACGCCCGCCTGGGCCGAGCGCAGGCCGGTCCCGCCCGGGGACACGCCCGAGGTCGGCCGGATCCTGGACCGTCTTGACGAGACCGCGCCGCTCTGGCACGGCCTCCCCATCGGCGGCTCGCTGACCTTCACGTGGCCGGGCACGACGCCGAGGGCCCGGCCGTCGTCCTGACGCGTCAGCCGGCGCGCAGCGCGAGACCCAGCGCGCGGAACTGCTCCACCGGATGGTGGTAGCCGCGTTCGATGTGGTGCACGCCCCGCAGCGTCGACGGCCCCTCGGCGACCGCCGCGGCGAGCACCGCCGAGAACCCCGCCCGGATGTCGGGCATCGTCACGTCCCCGCCGCGCAGCTTGCTCACGCCCCGCACCACGGCCGAGTGCAGCGCCGGGGTGTCGTGGTAGCGGCAGGCCGGGCCGCCGAGGCAGGTGTCGTACACCTCGATCTCCGCGCCCATGCTCTGCAATGCGGGCACGTACGCGAGCCGGTTCTCGTAGACCGTCTCGTGCAGCACGGACATGCCGTCCGCCTGGGTGAACAGCACCATCAGCGGCGTCTGCCAGTCCGTCGCGAACCCCGGATGGGTGTCGGTCTGCACGGCGGCGGGGCTCAGCCCGCCCGGCGCCGACGCCATGATCCAGTCGTCGGTGATCTCGAAGCGGGCGCCCATCCCGGTCAGCGTGGTGATCGCGGTGACGAGCCGGTCCTGCGGGCAGCCGTGCACCCGCACCTCACCGCCCGTGACCAGCCCGGCGACCAGGTAGGAGAACGCCTCGATGCGGTCGCCCGCCAGCCGTGTCTGCGCGCCGCCCAGCCGTTCGACGCCCTCGACCACGATCCGCCGGTCCGGCGCGAAGGAGATCCGCGCGCCCATCCGCTGCAGGAACAGCGCCAGCTCGATGATCTCCGGCTCCGTCGCCGCGTTCCGGATGACCGTCTTGCCCTCCGCCCGCACCGCCGCCAGCAGCACGGTCTCGGTGGCGCCGACACTCGGGTACGGCAGGTCGACGCGCGTCCCGACGAGCCGCGACGCCCGCGCGTGGATGCCGTCCGCGGCGATCGTCACCTCGGCGCCGAACGCCCGCAGCGCCTCCACGTGGAAGTCGACCGGCCGGCGTCCGATCGGGTCGCCGCCGACCAGCGGGACGAACGCCTCCCCCGCCAGGTGCAGCAGCGGGCCGAGCATCAGGATCGGGATGCGGTTCAGCCCGGTGAAGGCCTTGCCGACACTGGGGTCGGACACCGGCCCCGGCACGACCGCGACCTCGCCCCCGGAGCGCTCGACGGTCATCCCGACGTGCTCCAGCATGCCCGCGGTGATCCCGACCTCGCCGACGTCCGGCGCGTTGCGGATGGTGCTCGGCTCAGCGCCGAGCATGGCCGCGACCATGTGCTTGCTGACCGCGTTCTTGGCCCCCCGCACGGTGACATCGCCGCGCAACGGTCCCGACGGCTCGATCTCCCACCATTTGTCGGTCATCCGGAAAGCCTACGGCCGCCCCGCAGATGGGCCAACCGAATCCACAGAAAGGCCATGTCCGGTCTCCCGGACGGTCATGCTCTACCGGACCGTGAGCGCCGGTAGCCGGCCCTTGCTCACGCTGCGCGCGCCGCCCTCGGCGACCCGTCCGACTCGCGGAGGGCTCCAAGGCGACAGCAGGTATGCGCCGGGTCTCACCGCGGCCTTGAACGTGTAGGTCGAACGGATGACGGTCGTCCGCACGCACCCCTTCACGGAGACCTTGGGTTTCGGCCTCAGCACGGACGCCTTCACCGGCGTCCCGCTCCGCCCGGCGGGCAGGGGCCCGGCCGACCGGGGGTAGAGCCACAGGCCGCCCTGCCCGTCCCCGACGTTCCATTTCACGCCGGGCGGGCAGCCGTTGCTGACCCGCCGCTCCACCACCTTCAGGGTGACGGCGCCCCCCACGGGCACGACGGCGGGCGCCACGCTCAGCGCCACGTCCATCCGGGACCGTCCGGTCGCGGCACCGGCCACGCCCACCGCGTACGCCAGCCTCCCCCGCGAGATCCCCGCGGCTTGAACCGGCGCCGGTGAGACCGGCGGCGCGGCCTTGCGGGTGACGGCCGGAGCAGGAGGCGCGGGATCGTCGTCATCGATCTTGTCGACGGCCTTCGCGATGCCGTAGGCCCCGCCGCCGCAGACCAGACCGACCGCGATGACGGCGGCCATGGGCTTCACCAGCCCGGGGCGGGCCTCGTCCTCTGTGGCGGCCGACGGCGCGGGCTCAGCGCTGGGCCGAACCCACCGGTTCTGCGCGACCGCATCCACCAGCGCCGCGAACGCCGCCGCCGACTTGGGCCGGGCGAGCGGATTGCGCGCCATCCCCCGTGCGACGAGCCCTCGCATCCTCTCCGGCAGCTGGTCCAGCCGGAGCCGTCCCGGCGGCTGCCCCGTGAGGCACAGGGAGAAAATCGCCGCGGCCGCGTACAGGTCGCCCGCGGGAGTGATCTCGTCGCCCCGCTCCGGCGCCTGGTAACCGGGCGTTCCGGGCATGTCGATCCCGAATCCGGTGACCTTGCAGGATCCGCCGACCACCAGGACGCTGGCGGGGGTCAGGTTCCGGTGCACGACGCCCAGTTCGTGCGCGGCCGCGAGCCCGAGCAGGCACCCCTTCAGCACCCGTAGCGCCGCCTCCGGTGCCATGGGCCCCGACTCGCCGATCATCCGCTCGAGCGAGACCGCGTCGACCAGCTCCATGACCAGCGCCCGTCTGCGCTCCACGTACTCGTGGACGCGCACCACATGCGGATCGCGCAAAGTCGTCAGGAGCCGCGCCTCGTCCTGGACGACCGGTGCCCGGTCCAGGATGACGACCCGCTCCCCGAACCCGTCCCTCGACGCCTGGACGACGCGTCCCGCCGGTCCATCGCTCAGGACCCGCACCACGGAATAGCCCGGAACGTCCCAAGTCATGGCCTGTACCCTGCCGCCCGCCGGGCTCGCTCGCAACCACGCAAAGGTCACAATGACCACCGGCCGTCTCCGGCGCCTCGGCCATGCCCGCGGCCCGGACACCGGCCGACCGCGGGGGTGGCCGCGCCGGTGCGGTGTTTCGTGTGGGTGGCACCGGCGCGACCATGGTTTCCAACCCTGCCAAGCGGGCCGATCTTCTCACATGGAACGTTGCAGCGACGTAGCTTCCGCCGCTCCCCGCAGCCGGCCACCATCCTCGGAAATGAGAAAGGGCCCCGCCGTACGGCGGGGCCCTTCCTGCAATAAATGTCCGGCGGTGTCCTACTCTCCCACACAGTCTCCCGTGCAGTACCATCGGCGCTGAGAGGCTTAACTTCCGGGTTCGGGATGGGACCGGGTGTTTCCCCCTCGCCATAACCACCGAACGCCCAACGCACCACCCCACACACAGGGGCGGGCAAACTTCAGGGGCGTCCGAGCCAGGCTCGAACAAACCATTCACTTATCAACACGCGCACAACAAGCACGCGGGGTTCCCGTTTGTTTCCCGGGAACCACACAGGGACGCGAACACGCAGACCCACCACACACGAACGTGCAGTGTGCGATTTGGATTGAACGTCAAGTGTGTTCAAGCCACTCGGCCTATTAGTACCGGTCGACTCCACACGTTACCGCGCTTCCATCTCCGGCCTATCAACCCGGTCGTCTACCGGGAGCCTTACCCCACCCGAAAGCGGGAGGGAGAACTCATCTCGAGGAAGGCTTCCCGCTTAGATGCTTTCAGCGGTTATCCCTGCCGAACGTAGCCAACCAGCCGTGCCCCTGGCGGGACAACTGGCACACCAGAGGTTCGTCCGTCCCGGTCCTCTCGTACTAGGGACAGACCCTCTCAATTCTCCTGCGCGCGCAGCGGATAGGGACCGAACTGTCTCGCGACGTTCTAAACCCAGCTCGCGTGCCGCTTTAATGGGCGAACAGCCCAACCCTTGGGACCTACTCCAGCCCCAGGATGCGACGAGCCGACATCGAGGTGCCAAACCATCCCGTCGATATGGACTCTTGGGGAAGATCAGCCTGTTATCCCCGGGGTACCTTTTAGCCGTTGAGCGACACCACTTCCACACGTCGGTGCCGGATCACTAGGCCCTGCTTTCGCACCTGCTCGACACGTCCGTCTCACAGTCAAGCTCCCTTGTGCCCTTGCACTCGCCACCTGATTGCCAACCAGGCTGAGGGAACCTTTGGGCGCCTCCGTTACACTTTAGGAGGCAACCGCCCCAGTTAAACTACCCACCAGGCACTGTCCCCCACCCGGATCCACGGGTGCGGGTTAGACGCTCAAAACGACCAGAGTGGTATTTCACCAGCGACTCCACCCAAACTGGCGTCTGGGCTTCACAGTCTCCCACCTATCCTACACAAGACGCTTCAGGCGCCAATGCCAAGCTATAGTGAAGGTCCCGGGGTCTTTCCGTCCTGCTGCGCGAAACGAGCATCTTTACTCGTACTGCAATTTCGCCGGGCCTGTGGTTGAGACAGCGGGGAAGTCGTTACGCCATTCGTGCAGGTCGGAACTTACCCGACAAGGAATTTCGCTACCTTAGGATGGTTATAGTTACCACCGCCGTTTACCGGCGCTTAGATTCTCAGCCTCGACCCCAAGGGGTCTCACCGGTCCTCTTAACGTTCCGGCACCGGGCAGGCGTCAGTCCGTATACAGCGTCTTACGACTTCGCACGGACCTGTGTTTTTAGTAAACAGTCGCTTCCCCCTGGCCTCTGCGACCCCGCCCAGCTCAGGAAGTAAATCCCCTCACCAGGCCAGGTCCCCCTTCTCCCAAAGTTACGGGGGCAATTTGCCGAGTTCCTTAACCACAGTTCACCCGATCGCCTTGGTATTCTCTACCTGACCACCTGAGTCGGTTTAGGGTACGGGCCGCCGGTACACTCGCTAGAGGCTTTTCTCGGCAGCATGGGATCACTCACTTCACCTAAAACGGCTCGGCATCACATCTCACCCTCAATGCGCCACGGATTTACCTATGGCACGGGCTACATGCTTACCCCAGGACAACCATCGCCTGGGCTGAGCTACCCTCCTGCGTCACCCCATCACTCACCTACTACCCCCTCGGGCCCCACGCTCCCCACCACCGCAGCCCGAAGGCCCCGGCAACGGTTCGGGTGGTTAGCATCAGAGGGTTCGGCGTTGGCGCATACCAGCGGGTACGGGAATATCAACCCGTTGTCCATCGACTACGCCTGTCGGCCTCGCCTTAGGTCCCGACTTACCCTGGGCGGATTAGCCTGCCCCAGGAACCCTTGGTCATCCGGCGCACACGTTTCCCACGTGTGATTCGCTACTCATGCCTGCATTCTCACTCCCGCAGCCTCCACCACTCGGTCACCCGGCGGCTTCACCGGCTGCAGGACGCTCCCCTACCCACCACACCCCCAAAAGGGTGCAGTGCCACGGCTTCGGCGGTGTGCTTGAGCCCCGCTACATTGTCGGCGCGGAATCACTTGACCAGTGAGCTATTACGCACTCTTTCAAGGATGGCTGCTTCTAAGCCAACCTCCTGGTTGTCACGGCAACTCCACATCCTTTCCCACTTAGCACACGCTTAGGGGCCTTAACCGATGATCTGGGCTGTTTCCCTCTCGACTACGAAGCTTATCCCCCGCAGTCTCACTGCCACGCTCTCACTTACCGGCATTCGGAGTTTGGCTGACGTCAGTAACCTTGTAGGGCCCCTCAGCCATCCAGTAGCTCTACCTCCGGCAAGAAACACGCAACGCTGCACCTAAATGCATTTCGGGGAGAACCAGCTATCACGGAGTTTGATTGGCCTTTCACCCCTAACCACAGGTCATCCCCCAGGTTTTCAACCCTGGTGGGTTCGGGCCTCCACACCGTCTTACCGGCGCTTCACCCTGCCCATGGCTAGATCACCCCGCTTCGGGTCTACAGCATGCGACTAAAACGCCCTCTTCAGACTCGCTTTCGCTACGGCTACCCGCCACCGGTTAACCTCGCCACACACCATAACTCGCAGGCTCATTCTTCAAAAGGCACGCCATCACGAACAACACCCCCCAAAAGAAGGACGTTGAGGACGCTCTGACGGCTTGTAGGCACACGGTTTCAGGTACTATTTCACGACCCCTCACCGGGGCACTTTTCACCTTTCCCTCACGGTACTGGTCCGCTATCGGTCATCAGGAAGTATTCAGCCTTACCACGTGGTCGTGGCAGATTCACACGGGATTTCACGGGCCCCGTGCTACTCGGGAACACACCCAAGAGACATCATGATTTCGCCTACCGGACTCTCACCGTCTATGGCCGGCCTTCCCATGCCGTTCGACTATCACGATGTTTTGTAACTCTTTGCCAGCGCGGCAGCACTGACCGGATGGTCCCACAACCCCGCACACGCAACACCTGCCGGTTATCACACGCGCACGGTTTAGGCTCCTCCGCTTTCGCTCACCACTACTCACGGAATCACAATTGTTTTCTCTTCCTGCGGGTACTGAGATGTTTCACTTCCCCGCGTTCCCACCAGCCGCCCTATACATTCAGGCGGCGGCGACACCCCATGACGGGTGCCAGGTTTCCCCATTCGGAAATCCCCGGATCACAGTCTGGTTGCCGACTCCCCGAGGCATATCGCAGGCTCCCACGTCCTTCATCGGCTCCTGATGCCAAGGCATCCACCGTATGCCCTAAAAAACTTGAACACACAAAACGATCAAAACAAATCGCAGATAAACAACAAAAAACCCCGGAAACCCCCAGCACAAACCAGGGGAACATCCGAAGATCTCTCGTCATCTACCAGAGATGCTCGCGTCCACTGTGCAGTTCTCAAAAAACAACCGGGCCCACCACGCCACACCCATCGGAAAGACGGAGTAAACGTGGTCCCGCGATCCAGAGGCACCCAGGCGCCAAACGCCCGTTCCCTCAGGACCCAACAGCGTGCCCAGCCCCCAAGACGCCCAGCTCCGGTGCTCCCACTCCCCGTGAAGGATCACTCCCTCACACGGCGGTACTGACCGGGCCGCACGGCCCGCAGACTGAATAACCAGTGCTCCACATCTATGAGCAGCCACCTGACGGACATGCGCCGTCAACGGCGGCCACCGATCCAGGAACACCCCGTCACCGGGGCCGGGCCTGAACCGATTGTGCTCCTTAGAAAGGAGGTGATCCAGCCGCACCTTCCGGTACGGCTACCTTGTTACGACTTCGTCCCAATCGCCGGCCCCACCTTCGACCGCTCCCCCCACAAGGGTTGGGCCACGGGCTTCGGGTGTTGCCGACTTTCGTGACGTGACGGGCGGTGTGTACAAGGCCCGGGAACGTATTCACCGCAGCGTTGCTGATCTGCGATTACTAGCGACTCCGACTTCACGAAGTCGAGTTGCAGACTTCGATCCGAACTGAGACCGGCTTTAAGGGATTCGCTCCACCTCACGGTATCGCAGCCCTCTGTACCGGCCATTGTAGCATGTTTGCAGCCCAAGACATAAGGGGCATGATGACTTGACGTCATCCCCACCTTCCTCCGAGTTGACCCCGGCGGTCTCCCATGAGTCCCCACCCGAAGTGCTGGCAACATGGAACGAGGGTTGCGCTCGTTGCGGGACTTAACCCAACATCTCACGACACGAGCTGACGACAGCCATGCACCACCTGTCACCGGCCCCAAAAGGACCCAGCATCTCTGCTGGTTTTCCGGCGATGTCAAGCCTTGGTAAGGTTCTTCGCGTTGCGTCGAATTAAGCAACATGCTCCGCCGCTTGTGCGGGCCCCCGTCAATTCCTTTGAGTTTTAGCCTTGCGGCCGTACTCCCCAGGCGGGGCGCTTAATGCGTTAGCTACGGCGCGGAATCCGTGGAAGAACCCCACACCTAGCGCCCAACGTTTACGGCGTGGACTACCAGGGTATCTAATCCTGTTCGCTCCCCACGCTTTCGCTCCTCAGCGTCAGTACAGGCCCAGAGAACCGCCTTCGCCACCGGTGTTCCTCCCGATATCTGCGCATTTCACCGCTACACCGGGAATTCCATTCTCCCCTACCTGCCTCTAGTCTGCCCGTATCCACCGCAGACCCACGGTTAAGCCGTGGGCTTTCACGACAGACGCGACAAACCGCCTACGAGCTCTTTACGCCCAATAATTCCGGACAACGCTTGCGCCCTACGTATTACCGCGGCTGCTGGCACGTAGTTAGCCGGCGCTTCTTCTGCAGGTACCGTCACGTTAGCTTCGTCCCTGCTGAAAGAGGTTTACAACCCGAAGGCCGTCATCCCTCACGCGGCGTCGCTGCGTCAGGCTTCCGCCCATTGCGCAATATTCCCCACTGCTGCCTCCCGTAGGAGTCTGGGCCGTGTCTCAGTCCCAGTGTGACCGGTCGCCCTCTCAGGCCGGTTACCCGTCGTCGCCTTGGTAGGCCATCACCCCACCAACAAGCTGATAGGCCGCGAGCCCATCCCCAACCGAAAAACTTTCCACCACACCACATGCGCAGCATGGTCATATCCGGTATTAGACCCGGTTTCCCAGGCTTATCCCAAAGTCAGGGGCAGGTTGCTCACGTGTTACTCACCCGTTCGCCGCTCGAGTACCCCCGAAGGGGCCTTTCCGCTCGACTTGCATGTGTTAAGCACGCCGCCAGCGTTCGTCCTGAGCCAGGATCAAACTCTCCATCAAGGCCACACGACCACCCGAGGGGCGAACCCCAGGCAGCCAAACCTCCGAAGAAAATCCCAGCAAACAACCCTCCACGGATGGAGGATCGCATTGCCTCAAAGAAATCCCCGGCCCCGATCCACCAACGAATCAAGACCACGGGGCGACCCGGCCTGCCGACCGAGCCGATAAAGGCACTGGCTTTTAACACGCTGTTGAGTTCTCAAGAAACGGACACCCACCGCGCTTGACCCGCTTTCGCGAGCCTCGCTCCGGGGCGACTCTTTTACTTTATCGGATCCGTCCGGCTTGTCAATTTCCGGTCTTTTCCGATAACGCCTTCCAGTTCCGCTTGCGCGGCCCCTTCAGGAGGTGACGCTATTTCACCAGACCCGGCGCGATTCTCAAAATCGAGCCGTTCCGGCCCACCACCGGACAGCAGACACGACGAAGCCGCGTCGGCTGATTCGTTAGTGGGTCCCCCGATCGGCCGGCCACCTCGCAGGCGTCCTGCATCCGTATGGGGACGAGGGGTTAACTTACGTGCTCCGAGCGACCGCGTCAAATCGAGTCCCCGCGGCGTTGCGGCCCGTCCCATCCCCGACGCGGCGGCGACGTCACGGCGTGGTCGGGTTATCCACAAGATGAGGCCGCGGGTATGCGGCTGAAGTCGGGGTCCTACTCTCGGAGAGTCAGAGGAGGGGTCGGATGAGCGGGACAGGACGTGCCCTGGTTCTCGGGGGCGGAGGCGTGGCGGGCATCGCCTGGCTGACCGGGGTCCTTGCCGGTCTCGCGACGGCGGGTGCCGATGTGACCGATGCCGATGCGCTTATCGGTACGTCGGCCGGGTCGACGGTGGCGGCGCAGTTGGGCAGTGGCATGGGGCTGAGGGAGTTGCTTGCCCGCCAAGTGGATCCGGGCTTGCAGAACCGGGAAGTGACGCCGTCGGGAAGCGTGACGGTGGCGGAGTTCGCCGAGATCTGGGCGCGGCTCTCGGCCGAGATCGACGATCCGGCCGAGATGCGCAGGGCGCTCGGAGCACGGGCACTGGCTGCGGTGACGATCCCGGAGCCGGAGCGGCGGGCGGTGATCGAGGGGCGGCTTCCCGTGCACGAGTGGCCGTCGCGGAGGTTGCTGGTCACGGCGGTGAACGCGCTCACAGGTGAACGGCGGGTGTTCGACCGCGACTCGAAGGTCGATCTTGTGGATGCGGTGGCCGCGAGTTCCGCGGTCCCGATGATCTGGCCGCCGGTGACGATCCAGGGCGTCCGGTACGTGGACGGCGGGGTCTGGTCGGTGAACAACGTCGGGCTGGCGGCGGGGTATGAACGGGTCCTGCTCGTCGCGCCGATGGAGGATCCGGGCCTGGACGTGGACATCGCCGCAGTGGAGGAGCGCGGCGGGCGCGTTGAGGTGATCAATCCTGATGAAGCGTCCGCCGCGGCGTTCGGCGATGACCCGCTGGATCCGGCGACACGTACTCCGGCGGCCGGTGCCGGGCTCGCACAGGGTGAGGCCATCGCCGCAAGAGTGGCGGAATTCTGGGTTGAGGACTGGCGCCAGCCGCCCACGGTCGTCGCGCAGGAGCTCTCCCGACCTGGCGGCGAACAACACGCGCAGCGCGGCGAGGCGTCACCGGGCTGATCGTAAGGCGGTCAGGCTGGTGGCCCCAGCCCGGCCAGAGGAGCTGCTGACACGTGCTGGGGGGTGCTGTTCGCGCACACCTGCTCGCCCTGACGGGGTTGAAATTGCGAAGCGTAAGGAAGAGCTTTTGTATCGAGCCGAGGAGTGGGGACAGGTCAGGACGGTAGGCGCATCTTGCGCATGAAGGGCAGCAGGAGCCATGGGCGTCGTCCCCAGACGGCCACCTGTCCAGTGAGGATTGCCCGTGTCCTGCTCATGCGGCCGAACAGCACGAGGTTGAGGGTGACCGGTTCGAAGAACACCTTCACGTCGATGTCCCAGCGTGGTTCGCCGATGGTCACGCGTCCGTCTTGCAGCACCATCGCCGCCGGTGCCGTGTGGCGGGAGTGGAATTCGACGGCGATGCGTCCCGGGCGCTCGGGGCCGTGCCGGTCGAGGAGGCGCCCGTGGCCGTGTCTGGTGACTCCGAGCAGGAACAACTCGAAGAACAGGGCCGCGTCCGCGGGGGCGACTTCCCAGCGCGCGCCGGTCGCGCGGGCGATGTCGCGGCCGTGGATCTGGAGTTCGTTCGCGAGGTTGGCCAGCAGGCCCGCCACCGGGACGCGGGAGTCGCCGAGCCAGTGGACCGGATCGTCCGGTCCGAGGTCGTCGCAGGCCCGCAGAATGGCGGCGATGTCGTCGCGCAACCGTGCCGCGAGGGTGCGGGGCCCGCGTTCGGTGATGTGGGCCATCGCCGCCTCGTTGAGGTGGGCGAGGGTGTCGACGGTCGTGGCGGGGATGATCTCTTCGAGGGCCGGGACGCCGGTGAGGCCGCCCGGCCGCGCCGAGCCGATGACGCCCGCCGGGTCGCTGGGGCCGTTCAACATGCGGGCGTAGGAGCCTGAGAGGGTGACGAGGTGCGCGGCGGTGTCGGTCACCGTCCAGTCGGCGGTGGCCATGGCCTCGGACGGGACGGTGAGCAGCAGTTCGGCGAACCGGTCGCCGGTGGTCTCGACGCAATGCCGGACCGCGGACCATTTCGCCGCCGTGACGGCCGGGAGCACGTCGGCCCCTTTCGGAGATGAACGGAAGGACCGGGCGTGTCCGGTATATCACTCAGCGAGTGCCGTGCGCCCATCCTGCCGAATGCGGGCAAGGCGTCCGGGACATTGCGGACAGCGTGCTTCTCTCGGAGGGCATCGGCGTCCGAGGATCCGTGGTCGCAGGTCGGGGTCCGGCCGGCCTTTTCCGGGGCCTGGAATCGTCGGCGACATTGTTGGTTCCCAAGATGGCGCCGCATCGGCGGGTGTCGCGGTTTCTGTCGGCTCCGCCTCGGCCGGGGATCGCGTCCGGAGGTGGGGCTTGTTTCAGGTGACGGGGACGATCCGGGCGCGGGTCAGTCTGCCGTCGTGGATGTCGAGGAGCCCGAGGGTGCCGTGCGGCTGGCGGCGCCGGTCGGTGGGCGATCCCGGGTTGAAGATGCGGACGCCGTCGCCGGTCTCGTCGAGCGGGATGTGGGAGTGGCCGAAGACGACGAGGTCGGCGTGCGGGAACCAGCGCCGCATCCGCGCGGTCCGGCCGCGTGCCTGCCCGCTGTCGTGGACCATCGCGACCGCGAGGCCGTCGAGGTCGAGTTCCAGGCGCTCGGGGGCGCCCCAGTCCGCCACGTCGGGCCCGTCGTTGTTGCCGAGAACGGCGTGGACGGGCGCGTAGGCCGCCAGCTCGTCCAGGACGGACGCGACGCACACGTCGCCCGCGTGCAGGATCACGTCCGCGTCCCGCAGATGCCCGGCCACCTCCGGCGGGCATGACTTCCAGCGCCGGGGCGCGTGCGTGTCGGATATCGCCACCGCCCTCACCCGGCCCATTCTCGCCCACGGCCGACGCCGGCGGGACGGCGGGTCAGGTGGCGCGTCCGGCGACCGCGAGGCCGTCGTGCCAGGACGCGTGCCGGGGGCGCCAGTCGAGGGCGTTGCGGGCGCGGGCGTTGCCGGCGCCGCGCAGCCCGTTCATGAACGCCATGCCCCATCCGCCGACGGCGAGCCGCGCGAGCGCCGCGGGAACGCGCCGGGGCGGGGGCGCGCCGAGTGCCCGCGCGAACGCGGGCAGGAACTCCGCCATGGTGACGGGCGTGTCGTCCACGATGTTGAGGGGGCCGCGCTCCTCTTTGTCCAGGGCCGCGACGATCGCGGTGGCGGCGTCGTCGGCGTGCGTGAACGACAGCACCGACGAGCCCTCGCCTGCGAGAGGTGCCTTCCTTGCGCGGACCTGGGCGGTGAACAATCCGTCCGGCGCGTACGCCGAACCGGGCCCGTACAGGTGGCCGAACCGCAGCACCAGGCCATCGGCGTCCGCGGTCATCCGTTCGAGTTCCAGAAGCGCCGCCAGGACGGGCGCGAACTGCCTGGGGGTGCGGTCGGTCCACAGCGGGGCGTCCTCGTCGGCGAGGCCCTCCCCCGGCGCGTAGGCGTAGGCGAGGCCCTGAGCGATGATCCGCGAGGCACCGGCGGCCCGCGCCGCGTCGTACAGGTTGCGGGTGCCCTCGGTGCACAGGCGGTTGGTGAACGTGAAGTCCCGGGCCAGGCGCCGCGGGCAGGGTGACGCGGGGACGGCGGTGAGCAGGTTCACCACAGCATCGGGTGCGGCATCGGCCACGGCGCGGGCGAGGGCGGCCCGGTCGAGCGCGTCCGCGACGACGATTCCGGGGGCGGCCCTGCGCGGCGACCCCGCCAGCCCGATGACCTCGTGTCCCACCGCGTGCAGCAGCGGCACGAGGCGGCCGCCGATCACCCCGGTGGCCCCGGCGACGAGAACGCGCATGACGACTCCCCACATCCGCCCCGGTCCGTCCGGCCGGGTGGGAACGGTTTCGGCGTCAGGACGGTCCCGCGCGGCGGGATGTGACATCGGCGGTCGGGGGCACCGGCTCGGGGCCTGTGGAGCGGCTTGGGTGATTTTGCGACGCCACACTCCGGACACACGTGGGAAACAACTGTAAGCAGTGAGTCATTTCCCCGTGCTGACCTGCGGAGTTAGGCTCGAACCCCTCGCGGTGATCCGCAGGTCCGGCCATACGCCCCCGGCCGGGCCCCGGCGGCGACCCTGTACCGCGGGGGTGAGGGGGACGGCCGGGCCCCGAGGAGGAAGACCACCCCCTTGCACCGGCCGAGGGGTCCGGCCGTCCTCCCCTCTCCGGTGTGCCGGGACGCTACGACCCGGGGCCGGTCGCCGGGAGCCCGGCGGCGCGCCACGCCTGGAAGCCGCCGACGATGTCGGTCGCGCGGGTCAGGCCGAGGTCGTGCAGGGACGCGGCGGCGAGGCTGGAGGTGTAGCCCTCCGAGCAGAACACGATGACGCGCAGGTCGTAGCCGGTGGCCTGCGGGAGCCGCGCGTCGGAGGCGGGGTCCAGCCGCCATTCCAGGACGTTGCGCTCGACGATCAGCGCGCCGGGCACCTCGCCCTCGGCGGCCCGCTGCGCGGCGGGGCGGATGTCGACCAGGAGCGCGCCGTCCAGCGATTCGGCGTGGGCGCGGCCGGGGGCGATGCGCTCCAGCCGGGCCCGGGCGTCGTCGAGGATGTCGTCGATGGTGCGGGGCATGCGGCCCAGCATGGCACCGGATTCCCTACCGATGCAATCTGGAATATCGCGGGTCAGCGGCCCAGCTGGGCGGCGGCCGAGGCGATGACCTCCTGGATCCGCAGGCCGTGCGCGGCGTCCAGGGGGTGCCCGCCGCCGTCCCGGACGGTGGCGGCGAACTCGCCGATCATCGTCGGGAACGCGTCGCCGCCGAGCGCGGCCCAGTCGAGGACGGCGTGGCCGCTCCGCCCGTAGACCTCGACCCGGGCGGGCGGCAGGTCACCGGCCCCGGCCATCGACACCGACGCCTGGCTCACCGCGCCGCCGTGGTGCTCCAGCAGCAGCCCCACCCAGCCGAGGGGGTCGCCGTGCGCGCGGACCCCGGCGACGCGTCCGAGGGAGGCGTCGAGGAGGTCGACGATGTGCGGCCCGAGGTCCAGCAGGGCGCCGTGCTCCAGGCGCCACGGCGTGGCGAACGGCCCGCCCGCGAGGGTGGAGGAGACGAACAGGCCGTGGCCGCCGAACGGCTCCAGCTCCCGGGCCCGCTCCAGGAACGCCCGCGCCGCGCGGGAGTAGCGCAGCGTCAGCGACATCTGCGACGCGACGCCCGTCTCCGCGATCACCCCGGCGAGGCGGCGCGCCCCGTCCAGGTCCATCGCCAGCGGCTTCTCCAGCAGGACGGCCTTGCCGGCGCGGGCGGCCCGCGCCGCCAGCACCGCCTGGGCGTCAGGCGGGACGGAGAACGCGACCGCCTCGCAGACGTCGAACAGCTCCTCGATCCGCTCGAACGAGGGCACGCCGTGCCGTCCGGCCAGGTCGGCGGACGCCTCGGGACGCCGCGCCCAGACGCCCGCCAGCCGGGTGACCGGCCCCGCCGCCAGCGCGGGGGCGTGCGCCTTGCGCGCCCACGGGCCCGCCCCGACCAGTCCGACCGCCACCGGTTCGCTCATGCGGCCGACCCTAGACGAGGCCGGTCACGGCGGCACGGACGTCCCGGCGCGTCCCGCTAGGTGTCACCCAAGGGAGCGGAAGAACGCCCGGACGTCGGAGACGCGCAGGCCGGGCTCCTCCAGCGCCGCGAGATGGCCGCCGCGGTCGAACTCCGTCCAGTGGACGAGCTTCTCGGGGTCCGCGGACGGTCACCGGGCGGCGGAGGCTACGCCGGGCGGGCCGGGTTCCGGTCGTCCTGCAGGAGGGTGCCCGCGGGGACCTGATAGGGCGCCAGGGTGTCCAGGATGTCGCGGGTGGTCTGAATCTTGTCCTCGTTGATCGTGAAATGCCCCGCGTCGGTGACGGCGTCCTCGCGGTCGTTCCCGGGAATGACGACGCCGACGATCCCGCTCTTGTCGGTGACGAGCGCGCGGTCGTCGGTCAGGCATTTCTTGTGCAGCGGCGGGACCTCTTCCAGAATGACGACGTAAAGGTCGATCCCCACGTCCATCTGCTCCCGCAGGACGTCCTTCATGGCGTCGTCCAGTTCGGCCTCCGGCAGCACCAGGATCCGGCGCAGCTTGAGGCCGTTCGCGGTGATCGCGGACCGCTCGGTGACGAGGTAGCCGGTGTCGCGCCCGGTCCACCAGTAATCGTTGCCGGTCGCGCTGAGCGCCGTCATCTCCGTCAGCTCCGGCAGTATCCCTGGGTTGAACTCCTGGCGGCGCCCCAGCGACGACTGGCCGCTCGCCAGATCCCGCATCTCCTCGGTGAAGGCCCGCTGTCGCGCCTCGCGCAGCTTCAGCAGGATCGCGCTGTTGCGCCGCTCGATGAGCGTCCACTGCTCGGCGATCTCGCGGACGAAGGCGTGGCAGCCGGGCGGGGCGTCGGCCAGCGACTTGGTGATGGCCAGCCCGGCGGAGATCTCGCTCAGCCGGCCCTCGTCGTGGTGGATGCTCTCCTCGCGGCGGAAGAAGGCGTCGATGACGAGGGTCAGGTTGACGCTGCCCAGCGTGACGAGCAGCGCCAGCCGGGTGTCGGTCTCCCCGGCGATGGCGGTCAGGCCGCCGAGGGCGACCGACAGCAGGCCGCCCACGACGAGCCGTCCCCGCTGCCACGGCACCGTGGGCTTCCGTTTCGCCACGACATCGGCTCCTCGCCGCTCACGCGCCCCTATCGGCCGCCCGCCGACACATCCGGCCGCGGCCCGTTCCGGCGCCCGCGCCAGCCTCCCAGCACCGGGACCCGGCGTCTGTGCTTCATGCCACATTAGGCCACAGATATCCGGCCAAAGACCCGGACGATCGTGACGCCGTTCGCAATAGCGGGCGTCTCCGAGCGATCGAGGAATGCCCCGCCACCGCTTATGGGAATTGCGCCGCGGCCCCTCGGGCAAGGGTCGGAAGAAGAGGTCAAGCCCGCGTTCCCCGGCGGGCCAACGGCGACGTCCGTGCAGGGGGCCGCAGGGGGCCGCCGCTGGCCGGCGGTGGCCTACTCACCCGCGCCCTCTACCTCGACGCCGACCAATTGGACGTGGCGCGGCTTCTCCGCAACCTCGCGGCCGGCGACCCGCACGGGCACGTGTTCGCGGTGACCGTGCCGGGCGGGAAACGGGCCGCGCACTATGCTCGGCGCCAGTTCCGAGCTGCTGGTCTCCCAGGTCGGGCGGGAGGTGGTGTCGCACCCGCTCGCGGGCTCCGCGGCGCGCACCCCGGACCCCATGAAGGACCGGCGGCGCGCGGCGGCGCTGCACCCGACGCCCGCCGCGTGCGGGACGCCGGTGGGCGCCGCGCGCAGCCGCGCCCACGGGCGGGGGTCCGTCATGCGTGCCGGCCCACTCTCACCACTGGCCGCCGGTAGGCCGCAACCGGCCACAGCCGGGTCCGTCCACGATCATCCGCGGCCGCCTCCCGCGCGAAGGACAGGTGACACCTGACTGGCGGGAGGGTCAGTGATGGGAGACCTCTTCGGCTCGCTGACGCGACGCGTGGACACCAACGCGCGCAGGGCCGTCGACGCGTATACGCGCGAGCTGCCCGAGTACCGGACGATGGCCGCAGGCGACCGCGAGTTCGCGGACCTGCTGGAATTCGCCGTGCTGCTGCGGCGCCGGACCGTGGAACTGGCGCGGGACGTCCAGCCCTTCACCGACGCCGACCTGGCGCTGATCGCCTCGGTCGGGCACGAGCGCGGGCGGGCGGGTGTCTCGCTGGGCTCGCACCGCCGCGTGCTGGGGCTGCACTCCACGCTCACGGTCCGGGAGATCCACGAGGCCGCGGGCGCCACCGAACTGGACGCCCTCATGCAGATACTCGGCTGGATCGGCCCGCAGGGCGTCGCGACCCAGGACGCCTACACACGCGGGTTCCTGGAAGGCCAGCGGCACACGCTGCCCTTCGCCGAGCGCGTCGAGCAGCTCGCCGGGGCGCTGCTCGCCGGTGAACCGGCCGGCCCGGAGCTCGCGCGCCGGCTCGGCATGCCCGTCCCCGCTGCCTACCTGCTGACCGTCGTGCGGATCGCCGACGAGGACGCCGTGCCCGCACCGTCCGTCCGGTCCGAGATCCTCGGCATCCTGCTCGACCTGGACCGGGTGCCCATGGGATGGCAGGGCCCGCTGGAGTTCGTGGTGCTGCCGCCGGCCGGCGGCTGCGACCCGGCCGAGGCGACCGCCGAGGACCGGCGGCGGGCCCTGACCCTGGCCGCCGCCTTCGCCGAGTCGGTGGGCCGCCGCTGCGCCGTCGGCGCCACCGTCTCCGACGCCCGCGGCCTGCCCGAGGCCCTTCCCCTGGCCCGGCGGATCTGCCGGGCCGCCCCGCTGGAGCCGGTCCCGCGGCGGGTCAGCACCATCGCCGACGTCTTCGTGGAGCTGGGCGCCGCCGGGCTGCCGGAGATCGACCGGTGGCTCCGGCGGATCGCCGACCTCCTCTTCCAGGGCCCCGACCTGGTGGTCACCCTCGACGCCTACTACCGCCACGACATGAACCGCCTGCTCACCGCGGCGCACCTGTACGTCCACCCGCGGACCCTCGACTACCGCCTGCGCCGGGCACGCGAGCTGACCGGCATCGACCCGACCACCACGCGGGGCGTGCGGACGCTCAGCGCCGCGGTCGCCCGCATCCTCGCCGCCGCGTGACCCGCGCCCGCGCGGTCCCCCGCGCCCGTGGTGTCAACCGCGCCCGTGAGGTCAGGGTCGGACGAGGACTTTCAGCGTCGTGCGGTCGTCCATGGCATGGAACCCGGCGGGCACGTCGTCGAGGGACACACCGACAGGTCGAACACCTCGTCCGGCGTGATCGTCCCGTCGAGCACCTCGCCCAGCAGCGCCGGGATGTACCGGGAGGGGCCGGGGGATCAGCGCAGCCCGTCCGCGAAGGCGGCGAGGCCGTCCAGGGCACGGAGCGAGTCGTCCTCGGGCGCGGTGGGGAGAAGGAGCGCGATCCGCTCGACGCCGGCACCGGCGAGCCCCTCCACCGCTCCGGCGTCGGCCTCCAGCCCGCAGAGCGTGATCGGGACGTCGGGGCGGCCCTGGTCGGCCAGCTGGGCGGAGACACGGCGGATCTCAGCCGGCGGGGTCGCGGCGCGGGGCAGCCATCCGTCGCCGTGCCGGGCGAGCCGTGCCAGCGCCGCCGGGCTCTCGCCGCCGATGTAGATCGGCGGATGCGGGCGCCGCGTCGGCTTCGGCCAGATGTGGATCGGGTCGAAGTCGACGTGGTCGCCGTGGAACTCGGCCTCCTCCTGCATCCACATCACCTTGATCGCCTCCAGCTGCTCGTTCAGCAGCGCACCCCGGACGCCGGGGTCGACGCCGTGGTTGCGCATCTCCTCGCGGTTCCAGCCCACGCCGACACCGAGGATCGCGCGGCCACCGGAGAGGACGTCCAGGGTCGCCACCTCCTTGGCGGTGTGGATCGTGTCCCGCTGCGGGAGGAGCGAGATGGCCGTGCCGAGCAGCAGCCTGGAGGTCGCCGTCGCGGCAGCGGTGAGCGCCAGAAACGGGGACAGTGTGCGGTAGTAGGGACGCGGCAGCTCGGCCCGGCCCTGCAAGAGGCTCTCGCGCTTGACCGGAATGTGCGAGTGCTCGGCGATGAACAGCGAGTCGAAGCCGCGTTCCTCGGCCGCGCGCGCCACGACGTCCGGCCGGATCCCCTCATCGGTCAAAAGCGTGTAGATACCGAACTTCATACGGTCACCGAATTCCTGTTGATCAACGTCTTCGATCGTACGTGAATGGTCACGCAACGGCAACGCGCAAACAGCGAAGGGCGACCGCGGACGTGGCATCCACGGACCGCCGATGGCGGCCGGTGCCGCGTCAGCGATGACGGTCACGGCGACCTTCAGGCAAGGACGCTGAGGTCGTCTGGCGGTGGCCTTTATGGCGGGCGACCACCAGACGACACCAGGACGCATCCTCGTTCTATCGATTCAAGCCGACACCTCAGCCTGAACACAGGAGCTGGTCACCGGACGCGTTCATCAGAAGAGGTCGTTTCGGGAGCCGGGATGTTCAGGAGAAGACTTCGCAGTTGACCGTGTAGAAGTTCCGCTCTTCGCCGCCCTTGCAGGTGTCGCGGCCCGGTCCACCGTCGATGATGTCGTGCCCGTCGCCGCCGTCGATGACGTCGTTGCCGTCGCCACCCCAGATGTTGTCGTTCCCGTCCTCGCCTTTCAGCGTGTCGTCGCCGTCGTTGCCGATCAGCGTGTCGGTCCCGGCGTTGCCGTTGAGGAAGTCGGAGTTGCTGCCGCCCAGCAGCGTGTCGGCCCCGGTCCCGCCGCGCGCGGCGAGCGTGCCCGTCGGCTGGGCCAGGAAGAAGCCGATCCAGTCGTTCTCCCCGTCCCCGCAGGCGACGACGTCCGAGCCGAAGGGGCCGTCGCTGATCTGGTCGAGGAAGATCCGGTCGTCACCGCTCTGGGCGGAGATGACGTCGCCGGTGACCGCCCAGAGGTTGTCGAAACCCGTGGAGCCGGTGACCCTGACGGTCATCGACTGGCCGGTCCGCTCGTCGACGCACGACGCGGCCTCGGCGGCGGACGGCACCGCCGAGGCGACCGGGGTGAGGGCCGCGCCGAGCAGGGTCAGCGTCCCGAGGATCGTTCGGAGCTGCATTCGCCCGTTCTCCTTTCGGCGCCGGTCGATCGCCGGCGCCACCCCCAATTCGCGCCATCGCACCCCTGGAAAACAAGTGTGATGACCGATGAAGGACAAATATAGTTGATCACTGCCGAATGATTTGTGAACTGTCACAAACAGGGAGATCACAGCCAGCACTTTTTCACCGTTGATGACGATGATCACCACACGTCCATCAGCCCGTCCATTGGACATTGTTGGACAGTGACCACGACCGCCGGAAGCGACTTAGGGTCAGAACAAAAACGGCCTGCCAAAGGTCGTCCAGAATCCATCCGACTACCACGACCATCGAAAACCGGGCCGATTCATCACGGAATGCGATTCGGCGATCACCTGTCCGGCGGCCGCCCATTCCACCCGCCTTCCTGCCTGACGGCGCCCGGACCGGGAGCGCACACCGCGAGCCGAGCGCCACCGTGCGTTCCGCATCGGTCACAATGGACTGATGATGGCGATTGCGAGAGGGACCGCGGCGTCCGCTTTCGGCGGCGTGATGCTCATGACGGCCTGGCAGGGCGTGGCCTTGGCGACACCGCCGTCGGGCGTGACCGGGACGATCCTCGCGCAGTGGACGGCGGGCGGCACCGACCACATCGTCCGCAGGCTGGTGATCGCCCCGGGCGGCGGCACCGGCTGGCACTATCACGACGGACCCGTTCGCGCGCTGATCGAGCGGGGCACCCTCACCCACAACGCCGCCGACTGTTCCGTGGACGGGGTCTACGAACCGGGCGAGGTGATCGTCGAATCCGCGGGTGCCGGGCACACGCATATCGGACGCAACCTGGGCTCCGTCCCACTCGTCTTGACCGCGCTCTACACGCTCCCCCACGGAAGCCCGCTCGCCGAAGACGCCCCGAACCCCGGTTGCGACTTCGAATGAAGCCCACAACACATCACCAGGCAAGCCAAGAAATCAGGCGGCCGGAGGTGAAAGAGCGGTGGTGGAGGCAGGCGCGCGTCGCCGACTATGATCGGAGAGTGACGCACGACGCCCCCCACGTCCAGGCCATTGACGCCTTCATCGCGGCCACCAATGCCCACGACCCCGCCGAGCGGGCGACGCTGCTGAACAGCGCGCTCACCGCCGACGTCGTCTTCTGGGGCCCGCTGGGACGAAGCGTCGGCCGCCAGGCCGTCGAGGACTTCATCACCGAGGTCGTCCAGGGGCACCCGGCCGCCCCGTGCCGCATGGTCCGCACGACCCGCGTCGACGCACCGGAGGAATGGGCGCGCTTCGGCTGGCGCTACGAGGCCGGGGACGGCCATGCGCTGCTGTCGGGCACGGACATGGTCCACGTCTCGGCGGCAGGCGAGATCGACCAGATCGTGGTCTTCGCCGGCGCCCTGGAGTAACGGTCTGCGATCAGCCCTCGGAGGAGCCCGCGCGGTCCTGACGCAACCGGCGCACGAACCGGCTCATCCCTTCGGCGAGATGTTCAGGCCCCGGCGGCCGCCCCGGATCCCTGGCCGGATCGGTGGACTCGTCGTAATGCCCGCCGACGGAAACGGTCACCTGCGGCATCAGCGCCTGCACCGCGCGCACCAGGGCCGCCTCATCAAGGCGGGCCCCCGACAGCTCGGTGCGCTCGGGCGCGCCGTCCCGTAGATCCACCTGCACCCACCGGCTGGTGTCGGTGCGATGCGGGCCGTCGTCCGGTGCCGCGCGCATGACGTCCACTTCGTACACCTGAATGCGAATGACTCGGTCCCATGCGTAGGTCCGGCTGCCGCCCGCACGCGGGCCGAAGCCGCCGAGCACCACCCCTGCGGCGTCCACCCGCAGCGCCACCTGCCGCCGCAAAAAAGGCCGGACCTGACGCACCAAGAGGGCGATCACCAGCGCCAGGAACAACGGCCCGGCCACGTACACGAGCCGGTCACCGCCCGGATTGATCACGATGCCCGCCACGACGAGCACCGCGATCACCACCAACCCGACCGCGCCGCCGGATCGCCCCCGCCAGCCGTACCGAACCTCATAGCGGACATCCCGCTGGTCAGTAGCCATGCACGCCCTCGCCTCACCAGCACCTCGCCGCCGGTATCGAGACCCCGGCCACGACCCTGGGCCCCTGCCCCGAACGACGCCCTGACGGACACGATCAAGGTACGCCGACCAGGCTCACGGCAATGACATTTCACACCCACCGGTCTCGGTGAAGCGAGCAGAACATTGGGTGACGGAAGGTCGCTAGGTCGCACGGCCGCTCAGCAGCGCGAAGCCCGAGCCGGTGAACGCCGATCGAATGACGGAGCCTTTCCCGTCCACCGTGCACCGCCCGGCGCCTCGGCCACCTGTCCGCACCTACGCACGATCCGCGATCGGTATGAACGCGTCAGCTGACTTCGAGGACCAGTGGGGTTCGCCTGCAAAAGGATCGGCATCTGAGACGCATACCCCGATCGCGACGGGCCCGGACGCAGAACACCGCCCCGGACGCCGGGCTGCGCCGCAGCGATGGCTGCGGCGCGCCCTCTAGCCGGTTGCCGGTCACGCGCCAGCCCGGGATATCGGCCCGCCCTCCTTCAGGCGCTCAGTCGTCCTGTTCGTTCATCGCGTCCTGGTCGACGAGCAGTCCGGCATCCCGGATTTCACTGAGCAGCATCTCGCCGTATTTCTCGCCCTCGGCATCGATGGCGGGAAACACCTCGGTCTCCTCGTTCTGGTACTCGACCGTCGCGCGGCCGTCGACCGACGAGAGCAGGTGCGGCAACCACGCCGCATCGAAGCTGAGCGCCGTCTTCTTGGTGAACGAGGTGAGGCTCGCGCCGTCCGAGCCCGACGGCGCCGAGAGCTTCTTGCGGTTCTTGTTCTCCAGCCACTGCTTGCCCGCCTTCCAGTCACTCTCCTTCCCCATCTTCTTGAGGTACCGGATGGCGCTGTAGAAGTCGTCCTTCATGGCGAAACGGACGACCCGCACGCCACGCTCGCCCTTGTGCTCCTCGGCGAAGTAGTCGGAGTGGTCCGACAGCACGAAGCTGATGCTCACCCCACCCTCGTCGTCGGTGGCGTTGAAGGAGGTGATCTTCCCGTCCTTGTCCACCCTGATCTTGTAGGACCCCGCTCGTTCCACCCGATAGGCCATCACCATGGCGGCCCTCCCCTCCACGCCCATCAATATCGCGTGCCCCGGAGATCAACACAATCAGGCGACGGAAACACAGCCCGCGGGAACAACGTCCGAATGCGGCCAAGACAAGAACCCGCAATCACGCACTCGAGCGCCGTATGCTTCGCTCGGGACAACTCTCGTGTTTTCCGAGTCGCTATTCCACGTCGCCCGGCCGTTCCCTCAATTCAAGACCGCGGCTGTTCAAACTTATTCCCCCGCGACCAACTTCAACCGATTTGCACAAGAATGTGCATCAAAGGACGCGTAGCGAAGGGTGGAACCGGCCTCCGTGACCGCGGAATCCGACGGTTACCGGGAAACAGCTCGGCGATCATCCGACACGGTTAGTGTCGACCTCATGACGAACTGGAGTCTTACCCGCCCCGACGACCGGGACTACCTCGACGACTTCGGCGACTTGGAGACGGCCATCGACATGGTCCGAGGACTCAACGACGAACTCGACGTCAACCCCGACGATCCCGGGTTCCGAGCTCACCTCGAAGCCCGGTTCCAGACACAACAGGACATACTGGACGTCCGCCGGGGATGCACCACCCTGGTCACGTTCCTGGCGGCCATGCTCTCCGAACCGCCCCTCGACTTCGTACCGGCCGCGATCCGCAAGATCCGGAGTTTCAGCGGGGTTTCGGACGACGTCCTCCCCGCGGTAGCGAGCGGACTCACGGCGGCCTTTCTCCAGCAGCCGGTGGCCGAGTGGCAGGAGTCCTCCGGCACGCACCCCCGCAACGAGACCCTGGCCTGGCTCTTCGCCGCCTGGTCACTGGTGAACTTCGTCGACTACTGCAACGGGGAGAAGGGGTACGCGCTCCGCTCTCTGGAGAACATGATCCTCCAGGTTCTCGATCAAAGCGAAGCGGACGGTACAGATTGATCTCCGACAGCCGGATTTCGTGCCCGGAACCTTTCGGGCCCGAACTGCCCTCCCGGGTCGGGGCGAAGGAGAGATGCACCGGTACGGCCCGGAGTAACATGCGAGCATGAGCGATCCGTTCTTGTGGTCCGCCGGCAATGCCCCCGACGACTTCGAATCCTCGAACCTTCCTGACGATCACCCGCTACGGCGGCTCGGCTTTTGGCGTCCCGAACTCGATTTCCTTCCCAGAGAGGCCACCGAGGCCTTCGTTTCGCGTCTGGAGAGGTGGTCGCCCCTGGCCGCCGCCATCGACAAAGCCCTGATCCCCCTCGGGTTCCACCGGCACGATCTCGATAAGGCGCCGGGCGGCGTCAACATCGCGCCCTGGCTCCGCGACGACGGCGTCGCCGTCGGCTGGGCGTTCAAGGACTTCGCGCTGTACGACGACGAGGCACTGACGGCCAAGGTCTTCGCCGCCATGAATCCGGCGCTCGAAGCCCTGCTCCGAGCCCGGGGGTTCACGACCGAGGTGATATCGGCGCCTGACGACGACGCGGGCCAGATCTTGGTGACCGGACTCACCACCGAGCGGGAGTGACGCAGGCACACCACAACCCGATCATCGAGCCGCCCTCGGCCGTCCCGAACAGTGGCACGGCAAAGAGCGGCCAACCGAACGTACCGCCATTGCCGCGATCGGTGACTCCGTTGCCGGTGGTTCCCGCCGTCGGGGCCCGGCCGTATCGCAAAACGACCACGTCATCGGCGTCGCAACGGCCATCCTTGACACCGCAATTCGTCCATGCCGACAACGGCGGGAGAGTTCACGCAGATCAGGCCATCACCGGGCTCCGGTACACCGCGCTGTACCTGGACGAGCGCCGAGCCTCGCTCAGGTCCGTGCTCGCCGCCACGACGGGGGCATCGTCGATGATTCCCCCCACTGACGCGTCACTGGACGAGCCCGGTGCGCCGTGAATGGCTCCATCCGGCCTTTCGCTCTCTGACCGAACACTCATCCCAGAACATCACGACATCTTAGAGTCTGCGAGGTGGACACCCCCGACATCCTGCAGGCCGCCGACACGAAGACCACCTCCGACTTCCGGGCTTTCGCCGCCAAAGTGATCCGGGACAACCCGAGTGTCCGCGGCTACTTCCCCAAGCTGGTCGCCCCTAACGTGGCTCTGGAACGGTTGATGACCGGGCCCGCGCCGCATGAAGCACGAGCGCTCCGGACGTATCCGGCGGCCCAGCGGGTCGCCTTGGAACGCGCCCGGATCGCAGCTGAATGGAAGACCGCGGCCCATCGGGTCGCGGTCAGCATCAAAGAACCCGACGAATCGGATGACACGGTCACCCTCACATGGGTGCTCACGACACTCCTCGGCGGAACACTGGCCGTGTTCTTGGTGACCGCCGTACCGGAGCTGATCAATGGCCGGCTCCTGGGCATCGCCCAGTCCATCCTCATACCTACGGCCGCAGCGGCCGGCGGCCTTCTCCTGCAGGTCCTTCTACTTCGAGTGCTGCACCTGCGCACCGGCATCCGGGTCGGGATCACCGCGGTCATCGCTGTGAGCCTGGTGATAGCAGGCGCGACCGCTCGCTTCTTCACGGACGACAGCAAAATCCTGCAGAGCTCCCTCCTCTGCGCGACCGGTGCCTTCCTGCTCGCCATGGTGCACTTCCACACCACGCCGCTCGTGCGCATTGCCCTCCGACTCCTGGCCCACCCCGTCCGGGCCTGGGAACTGATACTCCAAGAACCCAGGATGCGGGATCTTCACAAGCTGGCCCACATGCTCTCTCCGGAAACCGAACCGAAGAAGGAGTACTTTCCCAACCCGGACACCACACCGCTCCTGCGATGGCTGATCGAGGCCGAGGAAAAGGTGATCGTCGACCGCCTCACCCAGGTGATCAACGACCATCTTGGGGCCGAGCGCGAGCAGCTGCTGGTCGAACAGCACTCCGAGGGCCTGCGGCGGCTGCACGACCCAGGTCTCATCGTCCCCACCCGGTCACGGCGGCACGTCGAGCGGGCCCTCGGGCGAATGGACGGCGGAAGCATCGCAATTGCGGGGCCACGTGGATCGGGGAAGTCGACCCTCCTTAGGCAGTTGTGCGAGCCGACCAGCCCGCCGGGGCTCCGCGTCCTCGTGTCCGCACCCGCGGAATACGATCGGAAAGAGTTCCTCATCGAACTCTTCCTCCAGGTCTGCGAGGGCTATCTGGAACACCGCGGTCTCGCGCCGCGGCCTCGGGTACGCGGGCGATGGGTCCGCGGCCGACGCCGACTGACGTACGTCCTCCGCAGGGCGACAACGGTGTCTTTGCGCGCGGCGATTTCCCTCGCGGTGCTCGGCTTCGTCATCTGGTCGATGCGGCATGCACTCACACCACCCACCGACCGAGTGCGCGACGTGGCAGAAAGACTCGGTGAGCAAGGGTCGTCGATCGGCAAATGGTTCTGGACGGAATGGCGGACCTTCTCCCAGATCGTTCTCGCGCTCACCGCGTTCTTCTTCTTTCCCAAAGCGGCTCTCTGGCGGTTCCTGCGCAGGCTCTGGCAGCCCGAGGCCGTCCACGAGGCACGAGGCTATTGGCGTCGGCTGCGTCAGGAGAAGACGACGACGATGGGGATCAGCGGTGCCCTTTCGACGTTGACGTTCACCGGCAACTCCGCGATGAAGGACCTGCCCTGGACGATGCCGCAGCTCGTCGGCGATCTGCGGCGCTTCCTCGACAAGGTCGCCACCGGGGAGGCCGCCAAGGGGCGGAACGTCCTGATCTGCATCGACGAAGTCGACCGGATCGGCTCAGTCGACCAGGCCGCACGGTTCCTCAGCGAAATCAAGGCGATTTTCGGGATCGCGAACTGCTTCTTCGTCGTCTCGGTCGCCGATGAGGTCGGGTCCATCTTCGCCAGGCGGGCCATAGCCGGACGCTCGGTCTTCGAGAACGCGTTCGACCACCTCGTGACGATCGAGCCGCTGAATCTCGCCGAGGCCAAGGAACTGCTCCAGCTTCGCGTCGGCGGCTTCACCGAGACCTTCGTGTTCCTGGCCTACGCCCTGTCAGGCGGCTTGCCCCGCGAGTTGATCCGGGTGACCAGGCGAATGGTGGAGCTGAACGCGGAACAACCCGTCCATCCCCGTGTCGGCGTCCTCGCCGAACTCCTTGTCCGAGAGGAGCTCCGCGAACTGATCGGCGGCACCCGCAGCCGCCTGAGCGAATTCGGCCTCGGCGACGCCTACGCACCGGTCTTCACCGCCATGCAGGAGATCATGGCGGACCTTCAGGGGCCGACCGCCGTGGCACCCCTCGCCCGGAAACTGAAGGCGCTGCCACTACCACCACTTGCCGCGGACGCCGACGAAAGGGCATACCTGACAGTAGGCGACATGGCCGCCTTCGCCGACTTCGGCCTCGCCATCATCCAGGCTTTCGCCTCCTTCGACCTCAACGAGGCGAAGACGGCGACCGACCAGGACACCCCCGGCTCCTACGCGGCCCTGGCCGTAGCCCGCCAAGAACTCAGCCTGTCCCCCGCAAGCGCCCGCCGCTCCCTGGCAACCTTCCGCACCTACAACAACTACCCCGAGTAGCGAGCAAGCCAAAAGGGGCACCATCGAAGTCGCCTACTCACGACCCGACGACCGCGTCCGTGGGACGCCCGACGCTGCCGCTACCGAGGCTGATGCATCCGAATCCCGCGAATACGCAAGAGCGACGATGGCAACAAGCACGGTAATGCCTGCGCGATCAACACGCCTGCGCCGACGCCTGTCCAGTCCTCCTGATTACGCCGGCCGACTGTGAGCAAGCGCTTCAAGTAGAGGTATCGCCGCCACCTTCTCGCTCGTCAGATGCTCCCAAATCAAACCCTGCGGTCGGTGCCGGTCCGAACACTCGATCACCTCATCGGGCGTCACGATGAGGTCGACGCTGAAGTCATGCTCGGTCTCGGGAATGTCCTCGTCCACGACCTGGAGCTGGTGCACAGGAGCCACGATGACCGTCGCGTCGGTGACGAGCCCGGCCTCGATGAGCAACGCCACCTCCAAGTCCGAGTAGCCCGCCCCCTTGCCGATTCGTGCTCCAGAGCGGCTGACCGCCACGCTGCCGCAGACCACCACGTCTATCGGGGACATGTCGTCGACGCCAACACGACGAGCGACCTTCGCCGCGCCCTTCTTCTCGGCGGCCTGCTCGGGTGGAACCGAGAGCGTCTCGGGGTCAAGCAGGTAGAACGGCTGCAGTGTCGCCATCCGCGGCACAGCCATATACAGCAGCTTGCCGTCCTGAAGCGCGCGGACACGGACGGGGAACTGCGCCCAGTCGGGGTTCGCCTTGACGGTGCGCGCTGTTCGCCAGACGCCCAGCTCGGCCAGGCGCTCGGCGGTCTCCTCCGAACCGCGAAAGCCCGGGATCTTCCCATAGGAGCCTTCCGGCACTGCGCCTTCGCGCTCCAGGCGGCGCCAGACGCGATCCCGCACTGCCTGCTTGGCCTCATCGATGCTGGTCAACGTCCGCCGACACCGCCTCTAGATCGCCGCGATGAGCGCAGCAACCAATCTTGGACGTCCTGCGCCCGTCGCTTCTGCTGCCACTGCCGCAGCTCTCGTCCGGCAGTAAAGACCAAGTTAAGTGCGCCACCCGCCCCGAGTCAGTTCCACGACTTCGATGGTGTCACGCATAGCGGTACGTGCGGCTTCCATCTTGCCTAGCCGAATCGGGGAGAGCGTGAGGCTGCCATAGCGCGGCTGCGGTCTCCCCCAGGATCGGCTCGGCCGCTGCCCGGCATTCGCCTCGGCGAAAAGGTCGATCAGTGACTCGCATTAGCAAGCCCCCCAACTCACCCCCATCCATCCTCCAAATACCCCACCCTTCCCGACCGCAACCCCTCCAGCCCCGCGGCCGTTCGTCGCCAGACGTACGGCCGCAGTCTTTCAGCCGCTTTTGCCTCATTACAAAAGGCAAAGGCACTCAGTTCATCGTCGTGCAAGCTAAGCCTGGCGATCTGCTCCCCACTGAGCACCCCACCGTCGAAGAGGAACATCAGAGAGTCGTCCCACGGACCATGGGGTGCTACCCAGTCAACACACAGCAGCCGCCCGGGGACGATGTCCAGCCCCAGTTCTTCCCGCAGCTCGCGCTTCACCGTGTCCGCCGGCGACTCGTTGGCCTCACTCATGCCGCCGGGCAGATCCCAATCCGGCTTGTACTGCGGGTCGACCAAGAGGAGCCGGCCCCGGTCATCTCGGATGAGCACGTCAGCCCCGACTCGTTTCCGCGGCTGGGTGGCGTTCCCCTCAGCCAAGTACGCCTGCCAGGCATCTGGGTCCCGCTCATAGAGCGGCTGCTTTTCGGCGCGCACCACGGGGCCTCCCAGGCTCACACGGTCGAACCATCCTGGCCGATCCAGCCGTACCGGCTGCTTCGCTGCCGGACGGCTTCCTCCAGACATGGTAGGAACTCGACCACCGTCTCACTGCCGTGATACGGCTCCAACATCGCCTGGAGATCCTCAAGCTGATGACTGACCTGCTGCGATCCCAATCCTTCAGTGTTGTCGAGCACCTCGCGGGCCAGGTCACAGGCTTCATCGGCATGGCCCTTGGCGATGAGCACCGCAATGAGGAGCAACTGGCCAAAGGCTCGGCTCCGGGTGTGACCGTCAGCCCGCAACTCCATGATGCGCCGAGCCTGCTTCTCCGCTTCACTAAGTTGCCCAAGGTGCTGCATACAACGGGCCGCTTCACTGGCCAGCGATCCAGCGTCGAAGGGACTGACCCACGGTGAGGGTGCCTCCGCTGGGGAGCGCTCCAAGACCTGCTCAGCGCTTAGCAAGACCTTGGCACAAGCCGTCGACTCCGCTTGCACCGCCAGGCCACGCGCTTCCATGGCCAGCAGCCGAGCCGTCAGGGAGGGCGCCACCATTGTGTCAACCAGAACAGTCTGTCCCTGCTGGGCCAGGGAGACCGCCGCCTCCGGCCGGCCGAGATGGAGAAGCAGGTGACTCAAGCTGGCGTAGATGTGGGCCCGTAGTTGGCGGTCCCCGCCATTGTCGGCCAGGTCCAACGAACGCTGGAAGTGGCGTTCGGCAACGTCGTCGTGTCCAGCATCATGGGCCATCCAACCGGCCATCTCGGTGAAACCGCTGGCGGCCGTGAAGACACTCGACCCGTCGGCGACCGCCCGGCTGCCGAACAACCGCGGGGCCAGTGACGATTGGAGGTACCTGGTCACCGTGGCGTAGAGGTGGCCACCGCCGACCTGACGATCCGCCACTCGAAAGGCTTCCAGGGTGGCCACATCGGTATTGGTGTTGGTCGTTACCGCCAGCGGCGCCAGGGGCAACACGTCCGCCTGACGCACTGCCGTAGGCAGTGCCGGTAGGGACCGCCGTGGTGGAGCCTGCTCAACGGTGACCGCCGCGCCCTGTTCATCGGGTAGCGCGAACCATAGCAACCGCGAGGGAATGCCCAAGATCCGGGCCCAGACGCTCAGCCGCTCCAGATCCGTGACCGGTGGCCCACCCTCAATTCGGCTGATCTGTGCTTGGGTCAGGTGCAGCCAGCCAGCGACCACCCCTTGCGACAGTGGTCGAGGCCCATGGAACCGGTGGTGCCGGTACGCCCGAAGCACCTTCCCCAGGTGCCGAGCCTCCAGCGCGATTTGGATAGCCGCGCCATCCCAGAAATCCGCCGGCACCTGTGGTGGGGCTGAAAAGCGATCACGGGCTTTGCCCTGACAGGGCGAACACATCGTGGCGGAATTGTCCCGAGCCAGACGAATACCGCACAACAGGCAAACGCGTTGACTACCTGGTGCACCCATGCCCGTGTGCCCTTCTCTGTGGGCGGCTAGCCGGGGCTAGTTTAAGCCCGCCAGGCGGCCCGCACTGGCGTACGTATACCTGTCGCGTATACGGCCTATGCGCTTTTGGCGTAGACCGCTAGCGGCTAGGGCCAAAGGCTAGGAAGCCACCGGTACGACGGAAGGCCGCAGGGCCGACGCCGTCAACAAGTTCGCCCCGGACTTGTGTGAGCCCTGCTCCGGCGTCGGCCTCGCTTCCACCCCGCCCCTTGGATTGGCAGCCCCATGAACACCTGGCCCGAGCAAAGCACCCTGACCTTGGCGGCCGTGCCTGATGCCGCTTACTGGGCACGGCGGCATCTTCAGGACGTCTTGCTCAAGTGGCACCTTGAAGCCTTGCTGGCCGATGCCGCCCTGGTAACGACCGAGCTGGTGACCAATGCGTTGAAGATCAGTGGTGGCCTGGATCTTGCTGCTCGGGTCGGCGGCGTCGAGAGCAGCGCAGGTGGATCGGTCGAGGACGACCCAGCGCTCGACGGCCGCTGCCAGCCCGTCCTTCTCACCCGAGTAGAGAAGCTCCAGGTGGTGCGGCTTCGTCTGTCTGCCGCCCCCGGCCGGCTGCTCATTGAGGTGTGGGATCGAAATGAAGAGCCGCCCGAAGAGCAGGTGCCGGACTTTGTCTCAGAGAGTGGTCGGGGCCTGTTCGTGGTCGGGGCGTTCTCCGAAGCCTGGGGGTGGTACCCGACACCGGCCGCCGGCAAGGTCGTCTGGGCCGAGTTGCGGGAATCGTCGTCGGCTGTGGGTCAGTCGTGAACCAGCAGCAACAGTCCGCGTCGCAGCCGGTGGTGAGCCCACGGACTCAAGCAGAGTTGCATCAGGCCCTTCAGACAATCCAAGGAGCCCTGACCCGGGATGGGGACCATCGGTTCATTGACTACCTCTCAACCTTGGTCGCTCGGGCGGTGTACGCCTTGGCCCAGGAGACGGGAGAAGCCCCCTCCGTCGTCACCCGCCAAATTCACCACCATCTTGCTCGCCCCCACTTGCCGTTCTCCCAGACGGCCTGGACCCGAGCCCGAATGTTGGTGCTTCACCGCCTGGATGGTCGGCCCCTGCGAGTTGGAGAAGGGGCCATCTCGGCTGCAGAGCTGGTGGATGGCTTGGCACTTGTGTACGTGCTGGCGGTCATCCGGTTGGCCGGGCTGGCCGAGCGGACCGAGCGGGTGAAGGACCAGGCCCATGAGTGACGCAGAGGAAGCCGACAGCACTGGAGACACCACCTCGCTGGAAGAGGTGTCGTTCTCCACGCCGCAGGAAGCAGCTCGTCGCGCACTGTGGGGACGGACACCGTCTTGACCAAGGTGAGGTCTGGATTCGCAGCAAGGTCAACCGTGGGGGCGTAGCGCCATATCCACCGCTTCCGCTTCTCCGATCCGTCTCTTCCCTCTTCGAGTCAGGAGGCTTTCTTGATCGTGTCGTTTCTGGCGACCAGGCGGCGATGGGGGTTCGGACGGGAGTGGGTCGGACGGTTCTTAAAAAGGTGTATCACCGACAGGGTCGGCCACAGGGGCTTTCAGGATCCAGGGGCGGGGGCTGGGGGAATGGCACTGACGGCCGAGGGGGACGGGCCAGGTCTGGCAGCAGCGAGGAGTGGAGGGGGAAGTAGAACTGGCTTCGCCAGTCCTACGGTCGACCACTCCGAGGTCGAGTATCTGGTGGCGGTTTGTGGGGAGGAGGGACGAGCTTGTGATATGTGCGGTGAGCTAGCTGATTTTGTGGTGAGGGCTTCGGGGGTTAGGACGGTGTATTGCTGTTCTAGGGATTGGGAGATGGTGGGGTGGGTGTTGGAGGCTCGGGGGTTTGGGGTGGCTTGGGGTGGGGGTGGAAAACCGTAAAGGTTAGTCTGGCTAGGTCAGAAGCATTCTCGTCCAGTGCCGCCCGAGGAAAGCGGCCAGAACAAGGGACGCGACGAGTCCAAGAAGCGACGGCCGCGGGGCGATCGCGGCCTGCGGTGGAGTGAGAGCCGACAGTGCTGATCGCCGAGTTCACGGTCGGGTATACGCCCGCCGACAAGCGGATAGTCCGGACCGCCAGCGACAGGAGTAAGACGAGGGCGCTCAAGAAGCTGCACCAAGCTCCGCGACCGCGATGACGGCCTGCCCAGCGAAGACATCAAGTACACCGTCGCCCATGCCGCCGAGCACTGGCTCCAGTACGCAGCGAGCACCATCGAAACCAGCGCGGATCCTTGCCCACAAGCACGTCATCCCCGAGCCGGGCGCCCGCAAGCTCCGCGAACTGTCCGCCGACGACGTCGACCAGTGGCTGGCCCGCAAGGCCGGATAGGTCAGCACGTGGACGCTGTAGGAGCTCCGCTTCATCCTCAAGCGATCGGTCGCCCGCGCCCTAGCCCGCGACGAGGTGAAGCGGAACGTGGTGATGCTCTGCGAACTCCCGCAGGGTCGCGCCGACGACCGTCCGAATCCCTGACCATGGCTCAAGGCGAAGCGGTGCTGCAGGCGGCCGGGAGCGCGAAGCCCTGGCTACGCGCGTATGTGGTCCTGTCGCTATTGACTGGCGCGCGCACGTCACTGCGCGGGCTGACGTGGTCGCATGTCGTCGCCTATGACGCTGGCCAGAAGCAATGGCGTCCGGTCACCGCAGCCGGCTGGAAGCATGATGGATTCACCCTGTAGGTCTGGCGCACGGTGCGCGCGACAGGGACACAAGGACCCCGAGATCACGCCGCACGCTGAAACTCCCATGGGTGTGCGTCTACGCCCTGGCTGCGCTGTGGGACGAGCTGAGCGCCCGCGACGGCGCCCCATCCGAGGCCGAGTGGACGCCGCGGGAGATGCGGCACCGCTTCGTCTCCGTGCTCTCGGCCAACGGCGTGGCCGTGGAGCACATCTCCCGACTGGTGGGCCACAAGGGCACCGCGGTGGCCGAGAGTGTGCATCGCTCCAGATCCAGCCGGTCATGGAGGAGGGCGCTACTGCCATGGACCGTGCCTTCCCCGGCGCCGGCGACGGGGCATGGTCAGGCAGTTGGTCAGGTTCGACGCACGAGGGACGCATCGCAACGCGAGAGAGGCCGCTTCCAGAGATCGGAAGGGGCCTCTCACCTCGTCTTTGCTGGGTGGGCGATACTGGGTTCGAACCAGTGACCTCTTCGGTGTGAACGAAGCGCTCTCCCACTGAGCTAATCGCCCGCGGGTCGCCCTGGGGGGCGGACCGACGTCGGAAACTCTAGCGCATGTCGGGGCGTGTTCGCGCGGGGATTCGCGGCCGCGGGGGCGCGGGCGGGAGCCGGTGGGGTGGACGGGGTCGCGGCGGGGGGCGTCAGTTCCAGAAGGTCAGGTCCTCCACGTTCCAGGGGAGGTTGAAGCCGTAGACGACCAGGTAGGCGATGACGGCGGCGCCGGCGAGGATGCCGCCGATGACGGCGAGGATGGTATTGCGGCGCTTCGTGCGGGGGTCGAGGGCCTTCTCCTTGGCGCGCTCGGCGGCCTGCTTGGCGCGGTGGAGGGCGCGCTGGGCCCAGGCGAACTCGGTGGCGAGGATCGCCAGGCCGACGACGATGCCGACGATGCCGGGGCCGGGGGTGACCATCATCACCAGGCCGCCGATGAGGACGGTGGCGCCGACGGTGAAGACGCCCACGCGCCAGGCGGTGTTGAGGACCGCGTTGCGGCGGAGCGTCTCGCGGAACCGGTGGAAGGGACCCGGCTCCTTGTCCGGCCGGGCATCCTTTTCATGATTTATTGCCACAGTTTTACCCTAAGGCAGGAGGCCGGGCGGAGACCGGCCGGAGCGTTCCACGTACCTCCTAGATCGTTACACATGCGGCACCCCTGGACCTAGGGGATCCTCCCAAAAGATCCGCTTTTGCCCAGGTCAGGGGATACTTTTGACAGGGTGAGATGGATCACAAAGCCCCGGGCCGGTGGAATGTTCGGCCGAGTTCCGGCAGTTAGGCGTCATAGATCGCGGGGACATCCGTGAGAAGGAAGAGAAGCAGCTCACCGATCGCCCGCGCGCCAGCGGTACCGACGTATGAAGGAATGGCCATGGACAGCAGCACCACCGTCTCAGCAGAGCTGGGCCTCCGCCTCGTCGTCCCCGACCGCACGGCCGTCCCCCTGCTGGCCGGGCTGGAGTACGCGGCGGACGACCCGTACGCCATCCGCATGGCCTTCTACGTGGGCGATGACGAGCCGGTGGAGTGGATCTTCGCGCGGGAGCTTCTCACCGTCGGGATCGTGCGCAGGGTCGGCGACGGGGACGTGGAGGTCTGGCCCGCTGCGCCCGACGACGACACGTCGCTGAACATCGCCCTGTCGTCGCCGTTCGGCAACGCCCTGTTCGAGGTGCCGCTGTCCCCCCTGGCCGACTTCCTCCACCGCACCTACCAGGCCGTCCCGGCGGGGCAGGAGTCGGAGTTCATCGACATCGACGCCGAGCTGGAGAACCTGCTCTGGCCGTCCTGATCACTCGCTGAGGCGGGCGATGTGGCGCATCTTGTTCATCGCGTCCAGGGCGGCGACCTTGTAGGACTCGGCGAGGGTGGGGTAGTTGAACACGGCGTTGACCAGGTAGTCGACGGTGCCGCCGCAGCCCATGACGGTCTGGCCGATGTGGACGAGCTCCGTCGCGCCCGTCCCGAAGACGTGGACGCCGAGGAGTGAGCGGTCCTCGGGCGAGACGAGGAGCTTGAGCATCCCGTAGGAGTCCCCGATGATCTGGCCGCGGGCCAGCTCGCGGTAGCGGGACACGCCGACCTCGAAGGGGACCTTGGCCTCGGTGAGGGCGTCCTCGGTGCGTCCCACGAAGCTGATCTCCGGGATCGTGTAGATCCCGATCGGCTGGAGCTCGTGGATCTCCTGGACGGGCTCGCCGCAGGCGTGGTGCGCGGCGAGGCGGCCCTGCTCCATCGAGGTGGCGGCCAGGGACGGGAAGCCGATCACGTCGCCGACCGCGTAGATGTGCGGGACGTCGGTGCGGTAGTTCTCGTCCACCTTGATCCGGCCGCGGCGGTCGGCGGCGAGCCCGGCGGACTCCAGTGACAGCCCGCCGGTCATGCCCTGGCGTCCGGCGGAGTACATCACGGTGTCGGCGGGGATGCGCTTGCCGCTCTCCAGGACGGTGATCGCGCCGCGCGCCATCCGCTCGACGGAGGCGACCGTCTCGCCGAACCGGAAGGTCACGGCCAGGTCGCGCAGGTGGTATTTGAGCGCCTCGACGATCTCCAGGTCGCAGAACTCCAGCATCCGCTCCCGCCGCTCGACGACGGTGACCTTGGTGCCGAGCGCGGCGAACATCGAGGCGTACTCGATGCCGATCACCCCGGCGCCGACGACGACCATGGTCTCGGGGACGCGGTCCATGTGCAGGATCCCGTCGGAGTCGATGACCGTGCGGTCATCGAACTCGACGGTGCCGGGGCGGGCGGGGGTCGTGCCGGTGGCGATCACGACGCGGTCGGCGGTGATCTTGCGCTCGCGGTCCTGGCCCCCCGTCACGCCGATGGTGTTCGGGTCCAGGAAGTGGCCCATTCCCGGCACGACGGTGACGTGGTTGCGGGCGAGCTGGCTGCGGATGACGTCGACCTCGCGGCCGATGACGTGCTGGGTGCGCATCCCGAGGTCGGCGACGGTGATCTCGTCCTTGACCCGGTAGCTCTGCCCGTACAGCTCCCGCTGGCTGAGGCCGGTGAGGTAGAGGACGGCCTCGCGGAGCGTCTTGGACGGGATCGTCCCGGTATTGATGCAGACGCCGCCGATCATCTCGCGGCGGTCGACGATGGCGACCCGCCGGCCGAGCTTGGCGGCGGCGATGGCCGCGCGCTGCCCGCCGGGACCCGACCCGAGCACGAGGAGATCGAAGTCGTTCACGCCCTTAGTCTGTCGTTCCCGCGCCGCCCGCATAAAGGCTTCGGGGCGATTAATCTCGGCCGATGCCCCCCAGGAGGGCGTCCAGGCCCGCCTTGATCCGCTCGACGGTCATGCCGCGTGTGCGGTGCTGGTGGAGGAAGAGGTTGGCGGCCAGCGGCGCCAGGAGGGCGTCGGCGAGGCACTCCGCGTCGGCGCCGGGACGGATCCGGGCGAGCAGCATCGCCAGGTGGCTGCGGTAGAGGCCGTAGGAGCCGTCCCGGAAACGGGCGCCGGGCGGGGCGGACTCGGCCATGAGCAGGAGATCCGCCTGGGCCTCGGTGCGGTCGGCCAGGGCGTGCAGGAACGAGCCGGTGAGGCGGGCGGCACTGGTGACCGGCGGCGGACGCGGCATAGGCGCGGCGATCGCGCTGCGGCCGGCGCGGGACGGCGCCGACGTCGCGGTGACCTATGTGCGGGCCCCTGAGCGGGCCGCCGAGGTCGTCCGGGGGATCGAGGGCGCCGGAGGGCGGGGCCTCGCGATCGCCGCCGACGCGGCCGACCCGTCGGCCGTCACCGTGGCCGTGGACCGCACCGGGGCGGAGTTCGGGCGGCTGGACGTCCTGGTCGACAACGCCGGATCACCGGGGCGTCCATCGCGGTCGACGGAGGGTACGCGGCCTGATGCCCAGGGTGTTGCTGGTGCCGGCGGTGCTCCTGAAACTGGTGTGAGCGACCCGGGTGATCGGCCCGCGCCGGCGAAGGTGAGGGACAAGTGGGTAGGAAGGGGGGCATGACGACGGAAATGCTGGGGATCGACATCGGCGGGACGGGCATGAAGGGCGCCACGGTCGACCTGTCGGACGGTGCGTTCACCCGCGAGCGGTTCCGGATCGACACGCCCCGGCCGGCCGCGCCCGAGCCGGTCGCGGCGGTCGCCGCCAAGATCGTGGATCACTTCGGCTGGGACGGGCCCGTCGGCGTCACGTTCCCGGGCGTGGTGATCGACGGGGTGACGCTGTCGGCGGCGAACGTGTCCAAGCACTGGATCGGGCTGGACGCGCGGGCGCTGCTGTCGGAGGCGACCGGGCGGCCCGTGACGCTGCTCAACGACGCCGACGCCGCCGGGATCGCGGAGATGCGGCTCGGCGCCGGCCGCGGCCGCCCGGGCACGGTCGTGCTGCTCACGCTCGGGACGGGCATCGGCAGCGCCGTGTTCACCGACGGCGTCCTCGTCCCGAACACCGAGTTCGGGCACCTGCAGCTGCACGGCAAGGACGCCGAGGCGCGCGCGTCCGCCAAGGCGCGCGAGGACCACGACCTGAGCTGGGAGAAGTGGGCGAAGCGGCTCGGCGAGTACATGGCGCACCTGGAGGCGCTGATCTCCCCGTCGCTCATCATCGTGGGGGGCGGGGTGAGCAAGAAGGCGGGCCACTTCCTGCCGCTGATCAAGGGCGTGCGGGCGCCGATCGTCCCGGCGAAGCTGGTCAACAACGCGGGCATCGTCGGGGCGGCGATGGCGGCGGAGGGCTCCGGCGGCTGACCGGGCCGCGCCTCAGAGCCTGAGGCGGACGGTGGCGATCTCCCAGGGACGGAGGGCGAGGGTCAGCGTCCCGTCCCGGACCTCCAGCGGCTCGCCGGGGCGGCCGCGCAGGTCCGCGTGGGCGGCCTCGGTGAACGGGCCGCGGAGCACGGCCGTGGCGGGCGCCGGGGTCTGGGCGGCCATCCGGACCTCGGTCCAGCCGCCGTCCCGGCCGCGCAGCGAGGTCATCACGACGCCGGCGCCGGTGACCGACATGCCCTCCCGGGACGCGGGTACGGGCGCGCCGGGCGGCCCGTACCCGGGCGCCGCGAGCAGGTCGTGCCGGTACTCCTCGGCGGCGCGGAGGACCTCCTCGCCCGGCCGGTCGCCGTCGTAGGGCAGGACGGCCAGGCCGACCGTCCGCTCCCCCCGGCACTGGGCCGCCGGCGTCGGCAGCTGCGGGCCGGCGGGCTGGTCGCGGTGCGCGTTGCGGTCGCGGGACAGGTAGCCCACCGAGCGCAGCAGGGTGAGGGCCAGCTCGCGCCCGCCGCCGGTGACCTCGTACTCGCTGGCGTGCTCCAGCAGGACGGCCAGGCCGCCCGCCGCGACGAACCCCGACGCGGGATAGGTCGGGACGGGCCGCTCCCCGAAGCCGCCCTCGGCGGTCAGGCCGCGCTCGACGACCGCGAACTGCCCGTCCGCGAACGACGACGCGGCCCGCCGGGGCAGGGGCGCGTGCAGCCGCACGCGGTGGTCGTCGCACCGGTTGTCGAACGTGACGCGCAGCCGCAGGAACGGCTCGCCCGCGCGCAGCTCGGCGCGCGTGACGACCGTGACGTCCTCCTCGACGTCCGAGCGGCCCTTGCCCGGGACCGGGCCCAGGACGTCGCCGGACACCGGCCAGCGGTAGGTCCGGACGATGTCGAGCGCGGCGACGAGCGGCCCCTCGCTCACCGGCTCGACGCGGACGGCCAGCGGCGTCGTGACCAGGCGGTCGTCCGCGGGCGGCGCGTGGTTGTAGGTGTCGCCGAGGTCGCCGCCGTCCACGATCCGGCCGAGGCCCTCGACGACCGTGCCGGACGGGGTGCGGAGGCCCACGGTGCCGTCGTCGCGCACGTCGGCGCGCAGCAGCCCGTTGTCCAGGGTCGTCGCGTTCAGGACGGATGCTCCGCCCCCCGCGGAGGCCGGCGATGCGGCCTTCCCAGGCGGGGTGGCCTCTCCCGCGGCGTCGGCCGTGGTGGGCGTGGTCGCCGGGCCCACTGCGGTCAGTCCCAGCGCGGGCACGTCGACGAGGGCGGCGACCGTGCGGCGCGGGTCGGCCACGATCCGGACCCGCCAGTCCCCGTCCGCGCCGCGAAGCGCCGCCCGCACGTCGCCGATGTCGAAGGGGGTGTCCGAGCGGGCCGTCACGTGGAAGGTGAGGGTGCGGTCGTCCTGGGAGACCGTCCAGTCGCGGATCTCCCGCCCGAACAGGACCCGCCCGTAGATCCGCTCCAGCAGGACGGGCAGCGCGGACGCGGGATGCACGGCGTCGTCCAGCACGGTCGGCGCGACGTCGAGGGTCTGGACGGGCACGCGCGCCCCCTCCCCGGTGGCGAGGACGGGCTCCCCATCGGACGGGACGTCCAGCACGACCAGCCCGCGGCGGGCGCGCGGGGAGGGGTTGAAGACCAGGTGCGCGCCGAGCGGCACCGCCGCGGCCCGCTCCGCCGTCACGAGGTCGCAGACGGCCCGCCCGAGCTGCTCGGCCTCGGCCATCCGCGCCGCGACCTGCTCGGCGGTCTCGTCGCTGCCGCAGCCGGTGACGGAATCGTGGCAGCTCACCTCGATGAGGCGGCGCCAGGCGAGGTCCAGGAACCGCTGCGCGGCGCCCGCGTACCAGAGCGCGGCGAGCGGCTCGGCGTACCGCTCGACCAGCCGCTCGCCGCGCCCCATGAGCTGCTTCAGCCGGACCCTTGCGGAGATCACGCCGGGCAGGATGTTGGCGCGGGCGTGCGAGCGCAGCTCGCCCCGGACGCGGGTCAGCCCCTCCACGGACGGGTCCTGCCCGGCGAAGTACCCGGCGAGGGTGTCCAGCCGCATGCCGTGGCCCGCGGCGGCGACACGGTCGGCGAGGTCCGCGGCGGGCGCGGTGTGGTCGGCGCCGTACATCGCCAGCAGCGGGCCGCCGTCGGGATACCAGCGGCCCATCGACGCCGCGAACCCGGCGACGCGTCCGGCCGGTGGCGCCGCTCCCCCGGCCTGCTCGAACATCGACGCCGCGTTGCCGTAGCCGCCCTCGGGCAGGTACTGGGTGCGGACGGCCGTCCCGTCCGGCGCCTCCCAGACGAACGCCCTGGACCGGACGCGGGACGGCACGCCGCGCCACACGCACGCGTGCTCCAGCCCCGCCAGCCGCAGGATCTGCGGTGTCTGCGCGCAATGCCCGAACTGGTCCGGCAGGTAACCGACCATCATGGCCGCGCCCAGCTCCTCCGCGCGCCGCAGACCGAGCTCCAGGTTGCGGACGATGTTCTCCCCCGAGCACAGGAACTCGTCGTGGAGGATCTGCCAGGGGCCCACGGCCAGCCGGCCGTCGCGGACGAGCGCGGCGATCTCCTCGCGCCGCTCCGGGCGGATCTCCAGGTAGTCGTCGACCGCGGCCATCTGGCCGTCCAGGGTGAACCGCCAGCGCGGGTCGGCGGCCATCCGGTCCGTGACGCCGTCGAGCAGCGACACCAGCCGCAGGCGGAACCGTTGGAAGGGCAGGTACCACTCCCGGTCCCAGTGCGTGTGGGGGACGACGACGATCGGGCCGGGCTCGCTCATCCACACTCCTTCACTCGCAGGGTTTCACCCGCACAGTGCGATCACTTCGTTCACCGAGGTCTCCAGCCGGTGCATCCCCGGGCCGCCCGCCGGTATCCGGACGTGGTCGCCGCGGACGGCGACGCGCCGTCCGTCGGGCCGGACGACCACGGTGCCGTCGGCGCCGATCGCGATCAGGTCGTCCTCCACGCGCAGCAGGACGGGCGCGCCCGGGTCCGCCGAGACGGAGGTGCGGCCGGCGGCGAGGGCGCCGAGCACGTCATCGTCCTCGGCGAGGACCCAGGTGGTGGGCTCGCCGAGTGTCTTGTGCTGGGCGGGGTCGTGGAAGTCGCTGCCGCCGAGGGGGACGGCGCCGCCGCCCGGCAGCCACAGGTCCGTCCAGGCCAGCGGGGCGCCCCAGGTCCGGTCCCACCAGGACGAGTGCCAGATCTCCACGAAGGGCGGCCGGTCCTCCTCCGGCAGGGGCCGCCGCCAGGCGCAGTCGCCGCTGAGCGGATGGTTGATCGACATCAGCCCGCCGTTCCCGGCGGCGGCCGCGGCCCAGTCGGCGCTCGGGCGGCGGAAGTCGATCCAGCCGGTGTCGCCGAAGACGTTCGCGTGGCCGAGGTCGGTGGTCACCTCCTGGCCGGGCAGCAGGAGGACGCCCGCGTGCGCGCCCGCGGCGGGCAGCAGCGGATGGTGGCTCACGGTGTTGTGGTCGGTCACCGCCAGGAAGTCCAGTCCGCGGCCCGCGGCGAGGCAGGCCAGCTCGTGGACGGTGAGCGTCCCGTCGCTGTGGACGGTGTGGGAGTGCAGGTCGCCGGCGAGCCAGCGGGTCCCGGCGGGCGCGGGCAGGGCGCGGCGCGGCGGGCGCGCGGGGCGCGGCGGCGGTGGCGGCGCGTCCGGCGCGTCGGGCGGGACGGTGGACGTGGTCACCGTGACCTCGTACGGGGTGCCGCCGGGCGGAATCCGGTGCAGGCCGAGCCAGACGTGCCAGATGCCCGGTTCCGGCTCGCCGGGCAGGTAGCCGGGCGTGGCCCAGTCCGCGGCCACGGTGAAGGCCCGGCGTGCCCCGCCCGACCAGCCGCGGAACCCGGACGGCCCGTGGCAGCCGAGGTCGATGACGCCGCCCTCGTGCGACAGCTCGACCGTGATGGACGCCGTGCCCGGCGGCACGTCGAAGGGCAGCTCGCGAAGGCCCTGTTCGAGGCGGTCCTCCAGGGTCCAGCGTCCGCTGTGGGAGGTCATCCGCGTCCTCCGTCCTTGGTCGGCGGAGTGCCAGGCTCCGGCGGTGTGTCATCAGGCACGTGGGTTCCCTCGGTCGGGTCGGTCTGGCGTGTCGTGTCGGTGGCGGGACGCGCGGCGGGTCGGGCGGCGGGTCGGGCGGCGGGTCGGGCGGCGGGTCGGGCGGCGGCCGTCACCAGCTCGCCGTCGCGGTAGAGCAGCAGGCGGCCGGGGCGGGGCAGCGCCCAGCCCGCGGTGCCCGGGGCGGCGTCGAGGTCCTCTCCCACGACGACGCGCACCGGCCCGCCCTCCACGTCCAGGGTCACCAGCGAAGACCCGCCGAGGTGCTCGACGACGGACACGGTGCCGCGGAACGCCCCGTCCAGCGGCTCCTCGCCGTAGTCGAGGTACTCGGGCCGTATCCCGCACACGACGGGCTCCCCGTCGGCGAGCCGCCCGCGCGCCTCGTCCGGGACGGGCAGCTCCGCCCCGGCGGTGGCGACGGCCCCGCCCCGGACGATACCGGGGAGCAGGTTCATGGGCGTCGATCCGATGAACGACGCCACGAACAGGTTCGCGGGCCGCCGGAAGACCTCGGCGGGCGTGCCGAGCTGGCGGACGCGGCCGGCGTCCATGACCGCGATCCGGTCGGCGAGGGCGAGCGCCTCCGCCTGGTCGTGCGTGACGAACACGGTGGTGACGCCGAGCCGCCGCTGGAGCCGCTTGAGGAACGTGCGCGCCTCCAGCCGCAGCCGCGCGTCGAGGTTGGAGAGCGGCTCGTCGAGCAGGAACGTCCGCGGGTGGGCGACCAGGGCGCGGGCCAGCGCGACCCGCTGCTGCTGGCCGCCCGACAGCTCCGCCGGGCGGCGTCCCTCCAGCCCGTCGAGGCCCAGTTCCCGCGCCGCCTCGCGCGCGGCCCGGTACCGGTCGGCGCGGCGCCGCTTCTTGATGCGCAGCGGGTAGGCGATGTTGTCCAGGACGGTCATGTGCGGGAAGAGCGCGTAGTCCTGGAACACCATGCCGACGTCGCGGCGTCCCGGCGGGAGCCGCGTGACGTCGGCGGCGCCGAGGCGGACCGTCCCGCCGGTCGCGGTCTCCAGCCCGGCGACGGTGCGCAGCAGCGTCGTCTTGCCGCAGCCGGACGGGCCGAGGAGCGCGAAGAACTCGCCGTCCGCCACGTCGAGGTCGAGGGCGTCCAGGGCCCGCGCGCCGCCCGGGTACACCTTCGTCAGCCCGCGCAGGGTGATCGTCGCCATCAGCGCTTGATCCCTCCGTGGAAGCGGAACCCGTACCGGCGGCTCACGACCAGGTACATCGCCACGACCGGCAGGGAGTACAGCAGCGAGAACGCCGAGATCAGCGCCAGGTCCGGCTGCCCGCCCTCGGTGTAGAACGTGTACATGATCACCGAGGCGGGCGCCTTGCCCGGGTCGCGCAGCAGCAGGAACGGCATCAGGAAGTCGCCCCACACCTGCGCGACCGTCCACACCGCGACGGTGGCGAGACCGGGCCTGATCACCGGGACGACCACGTGCCGCAGGACCTGCAGGGGCGAGGCGCCGAAGACCCGCGCGGCCTCCTCGTAGGACGCGGGGACGCCGTCGGTGAAGTCCTTCAGCAGGAAGATCGCCGCGGGGAGCAGCCCGCCGGACAGCACCAGCACCACCCCGAGCCGCGAGTCGATCAGGTGCAGGTCGAAGGCCAGCAGGAAGACCGGCACCATCGCGGCGGTGCCGGTGATGATGGACGACAGCAGCAGCAGGACGTACAGGAGCAGGTCCCGGCCCGGCACGCGGACCCGGCTCAGCGCGTACGCGGCGAGCGCCGCGCAGGTGACGACGAGCGCGGCCGTCCCGGCGGCGAGCAGGACGGAGTTGCGCAGCGACGCCAGCGCGTACGGGTCGTCCATCAGGACGCGGAAGTTGTCCAGGGTGAACTCGGGCAGCGACGCCGCGACGCCGGGGCTCGCGTCGAACGGCGCGAACGCGAGCCACAGCAGCGGCAGAGCGAAGAACCCGAGGACGGCCGAGAGGAAGGTGGCGAGCCCGATCCTGCGCAGCGCCTCGCGGACGGCGTCGTTCACGCGGCGGCCCTCCCCGCCCGGCCCCCGCGCGTCGGGCCGCCACGCGTCGGGCCACCGCGCGTCGGGCCGCCGCGGGACCGGCCGCCGCGGGACCGGCCCGCGCGGGCCGGTTCGCGGTCGCGGAGGGCACGCAGGTAGACCAGCGCGATGGCGAGGTTGATGAGGAGCATGACGAGCGAGACGGCGGCGCCGAAGCCCAGGCGGCCGTCGCCGAGCGCCGTCCGGTACACGTACACCGACATGATCTCCGAGCGCCCGTCCGGGCCGCCCGCCGTGATCAGGAAGGGGGTGAAGTCGTTGAACGTCCACAGGCCGACCAGCAGCAGGCTCGTCAGCACGTGCCCGCGGACCTGCGGGAACACCGCGTCCCGGAGCGTCTGGAGGGTCGAGGCCCCGGCCAGCCGCGCGGTCTCCAGATGGGACGGTGGAACGTTCCCGATCGCCGCTCCGTACAACATCATCGAGAAGGCGGTGCCGCGCCAGATGTTGAACACCACGATGCACGCCATCGGATGGTCGAGCAGCCAGGCCGTCCCGGGCGTGCCCAGCAGCGCGTTCAGGGTGCCGCCGTCGCGGTCGAGCAGCGCGATCCACAGGAACGCGATGACCGAGGACGGCAGGATCCACGCGAGCAGCACCAGCCCCTCGACCAGCCGCCGCAGCGGGCCCCGCCGGTCGCGCATCACCCACGCGACGGCGAACCCCAGGAGCGTCTGGCCGAGCACCGCCGACCCGGCGACGAACTGGAGCGTCAGCCATAGCGACCGGTGGAACCGGCCGTCGCCGAGCACGCGGCGGTAATTGTCCACGCCGACGAACGACGGGTCGCTCGCCGCGACACCGGTGAGCCGGTAGTCGGTCGCGCCGAGGTAGAGCGTCCAGAGCGCCGGGAACACCAGGAACACCGCGATGAGGACGAGCGCGGGCGCCACGAACGCCGCGGCGCGCCCGCGTCCGAGACCCGCGGCGTCTTCGGCGGCCGCGCCGCCGCCGAAGCGGCGGCGGCCGGGCGGGCGGCGGCCGGGCGGGCGGGGGTCAGCGGGCCGCGACGTTGGCGGCGCCACCGACGATCCCCTCCAGCTTCCCGGCGTACCGGGCGGCCGCCTCCTGCGGGCTCGCGCCCGACACGACCGCCGCCGTGGCCTCCTGTAAGGCCGTCGACACCTGCGGGTACACCGTGAGGCCCGGGCGGTAGGACGTCACCGGGAGCACCTTCTCCGATACGAACGTCAGGAACGGGTCGCCCGCGAGGATCTGCTTGTTCACGTCCGTCCGGGAGGTGATCTCCGGGGTCCCGGCCGTGCGCGCCCTGGTCATCGCGGCGGAGTTCATGAACGCCAGCAGTTCGAACGCCTGCTGCGGATACCTGGTGTTCGGGTTGAGAGTGGTGACGGCGCCGCCCGACATGCTCACGAACGACTGCCCGCGCACCCCCCTCCCCGGTGACACGGCGGGGATGAGCGCGTACCCCACGTCCTGGTCGCGGGTCCGCATCTTCGCGACGCCGCTCCTGGGGTTGAGGACGTCGCGCCAGAAGTAGTCGCCCTCGGCGAGGATCCCGATCTTCCCCGCGGCGAATTCCTCGAAGGACTTGTCGCGTCCCTTCGCCTCCTGCTGGAGCTTGGGGTCGCCGAGGCCCTCAGGCCCGTAGACCTGCGCGTACAGGCCGAGGACCTGCTGGACGGCCGGCCCGCCGCCCGTCCATTTCCCGCCCGAGTAGATCTCCGCCCCCGCACCGGCCAGCAGGGGCAGCGCCCCCTGCATGCTGGTCGCCTCGCCCATCGCGGTGCCCGCGTCTAATTGGACGGGTGTCACGCCGGGGACCTTCTTCAGCGCGCGCGCCGCGGTGAGGATGTCCTGCCAACTTCGGGGCTGCCAATTCCCTGGGAGACCGGCCTGCGCGAACAGCTTCTTGTTGAAGAACAGGACGCGGCCGTCCGTCGCCGGCGGGATCCCGTACCGCCTGCCCTCGAAGGAGGCCAGCCGCTGCACCGAACCGGGGATCTTCGACCAGCCCTCCCAGGCGTCCGCCGGGGGACCCACGACGTCCGCCAGCGGCCTGAGGTAGCCGGCCTGGGCGAACTCCCCCACCCAGATGCCGTCGACGTCCATGATGTCGGCGCCGGAGCGCGACTTCAGGTCGAGCGCCAGCCTGGTCTTGTACGCCTCGTCGTCCACGCCCTGGCCGCGGAACGTCACTTTCGCGGTGACGCCCTTGGCCTTCTGCGCCGCGACGAACCCGGGGATCACCGTCCTGGAGATCCATTCGGCCTCTTCGGTGTTCTTGCCGCCTTCGATGGCGTTGCGGGTGATCGTCAGGGTGATGTTCTTGGCGTCCCTGCCGCGGTCGGGATCGGCCGGGGATCCGCCACCGCATCCGGCGAGCGCCGCGCCCGCCATCACGAGTGCCGCCGCGACGCCGGTCCGCCTGGGGGACGGGCGCCGGCCGAGGGAGCCGCTACTGGAGAAAGCCATGGTGACCTCCTACACGCGTCACCACACAACGTGACCGATGAATCAGGCCGCGTAAACCCCCCGGAGATCATTGTTCGTGAGGGTGTCCGCCAGGATTCGTCAGGGGTCCATCAGGCCCGCGGCGCGCGCCGCGAAGACCTCCATGGCCCTGGCGGTGACGGGCCCCGGCGCGCCGGGCAGCACCGTCCCGTCCACCGCCCGGATCGGCTGGACGTCGCGGGTCGTGGACGTCAGGAACGCCTCGTCCACCCGGGGGAACTCCTCCAGCGGGACGTCCTCCTCCTGGCCGCCGCACCATTCCAGCACCAGCTCGCGGGTGACCCCGGCCAGGCAGCCCGCCGACAGCGGCGGCGTGACCAGCCGCCCGCCCCGCACCACGAAGACGTTGCTGCCCGTCCCCTCGCACAGGTTCCCGGCGACGTTGCCGAAGATCGCCTCGCCGCCGCCCCGCTCGCGCGCGTGGGCGAGCGCCAGCGCGTTCTCGGCGTAGGAGGTGGACTTGACCCCGGCGAGCGCGCCCCGCTCGTTGCGCGGCCAGGGCACCACCGCCACGTCCGCCGTCGCGGGGAACGGGCGCTGCTCCGCCACGATGATCGACACGGTCGGGCCCGCGTCGCCCCGGTCCGAGCCGAGCGGGCCCGGCCCGCTCGTGCAGGTGACGCGGATCCGCGCCAGCGGCCACTTCGGCGCGGCCGCCAGCACCTCCAGCACCCCCTGGGCGAGCGCGTCGTGGTCGGGCGCGGGCAGCCCGAGCGCCGCCGCCGACCGGGCCAGCCGCCGCAGGTGCCGGGTAAGGGCGAACGGCTCCCCCTGAGCCGCCTTCACCGTCTCGAAGACCCCGTCCCCGACGAGCATGCCGTGGTCGAACACCGACACCACGGCGCGCTCAGGGTCGAGCAGCTCCCCGTTCATCCAGATCCTGGGCTGCGTCACCCGAGGCCACCTCCAAAAGCCGAGCCGCCTTCAGCTCGGTCTCGCGCCATTCGCTCCGCGGATCGGACGCCCACGTGATCCCGGCGCCGGTGCCGAACCGGAGCAGGCCGTCCTCCGCCCAGAAGGTCCGGATCCCCACCGCGAGCGCGCCGCGCCGGGTGTCCGCGTCCACCCAGCCGATCGCCCCACAGTACGGGCCGCGCGGGACGGGTTCGAGCTCATCCAGCAACCTCAGCGCGCTGGACTTCGGCGCACCGGTGACCGACCCGGGCGGGAACGTCGCGGCCACCAGCTCGGGCCACCCCGCCGTGGTCCGCGCGCGCACCGTCGACACCAGGTGCACGAGCCCCGGATGCGGCTCCACCTCGCACAGCGCCGGCACCGTCACCGACCCGGTCCGCGCCACCCGCCCCAGATCGTTCCGGACGAGATCGACGATCATGATGTTCTCGGCCTCGTCCTTGGCCAGCAGGTCCGCGGCCGTCCGCCCGGTCCCCTTGATCGGACGCGACTCCACGACCTCGCCGTCCCGCCTCAGGTACAGCTCCGGCGACGCGCAGGCGACCGCCGTCCCCGGAACCTCCAGCGTCATCGCGTACGGCGCCGGGTTCCCCCGCGCCAGCCGCGCGCCGAGCCCCGCGACACCCGCGCCCGGCGCCAGCGGCGCGGACAGCACCCGGCACAGGTTCGCCTGGTAGACGATGCCGTCCGCGATCGACGCCTTGATCCGCTCGACGCCCGCCACGTAACGGGACTCGTCCAGCGAGCTCGTCCACTCCCCCGGCGCGTGCCAGGCACCCCCCGGATGGCGCGCCGGGCGGACCGTGTCGAACCGCGCGCACGTGACCTTGCCCTCGTAGGTGACCACCACGGCCCACCAGCCCCGCGAGTCCAGCGCCGCCAGGTCGGTGGTCACATCCGCGAGACCGGTCGCCAGGAGCCCCCCTGCGTACGCGAAACTCACGGCAGGACACACCCGAACGAGTCCGCGAGCCCCGCCAGGCCCGCCTCGGTCACCGTCAGCGCCCGGCGCGTCGTCCCGCGCTCGAACCAGCCCAGCTCGATCATCCGGTCGGTCAGCGCTGCCCCCAATGCCCCGTTCAGATGCGGGCGCCGCTCCGTCCAGTCGAGACAGTGCGAGGCGAACTTCCGCCGCGTCCTCCGCAGCGCCGCGACGTCCAGCCCCAGCGCCTCCAGCCGCTCCTCGCCTTTGCCCGTGACCTCGTATGCCTCGTCGCCGTCGGGCTCGATGAGCCCCCCGTCCAGAAGCGCCGCGAACAGGCCGACGCCCGCCTCCCCCGCCAGATGGTCGTAGCACGTCCGCGCCGCGTGCAGCCGCCTCGCGTCCCGCGACTGCCGCAGGCTCCGCACCCGCACCGGCGGGCTGATCCGCGACAGCGCCTCGATCACCTGCGCGACGTCCGCCCCCCGGAGCCGGTAGTACCGCCACCGCCCCTGCTTCACCACCGTCACCAGCCCGCCGTCCAGCAGCCGCGCCAGATGCGCGCTCGCCGTCGGGGCGCTCACACCCGCCGTCCGCGCCAGCTCCCCCGCCGCCAGCGGACGCCCGTCCAGCAGCGCCGTCAGCATCGCCGCCCGCGCCCGATCGGCCAGCAGCGCCGCCACCGGCGCGAAGTCGGAGGTGAGGGCCAGTTCGGAGTCCATGACCCGAGCCTATGCGGCCCACCCTTCGACGGCCGGCGAAGCGACCCGCCACCAAACCGGTTTGGGGAACGCGCCCGGACGCGCTAATGTTTCCCCGTCGCCGCAGCACGGGGCGCACACGCGGAAGTGGCTCAGGGGTAGAGCATCACCTTGCCAAGGTGAGGGTCGCGGGTTCAAATCCCGTCTTCCGCTCTGAGGGGCCTTTCAGGCTATGACCCAGAAGGTTCCGATTCTGGTGGAGTGGCCGAGAGGCGAGGCAACGGCCTGCAAAGCCGTGTACACGGGTTCAAATCCCGTCTCCACCTCGACACCGTGCCTCCCCCCGGAGGCGGCGGCTCAGGGCGATTAGCTCAGTGGGAGAGCGCTACCTTGACACGGTAGAGGTCACTGGTTCAATCCCAGTATCGCCCACGCGGCGGCGACGCTTGCTCGTCGGCCTTTGGCCGACTTCGCCGGTGCCCGTCATGTTTACCTGGGGGGCGACCCCCAGACCCCCGATGTGGGGCTCCGCCCCCTGGTGGTGGCGCTTACCCCGGCGCGCTGCGCGCGGTTTCGCCGGTTCCCATCATGTCTACCTGGGGGGCGACCCCCAGACCCCCGATGCGGGGGCTCCGCCCTCACGCTGTGGTGGCCTTGCCCAGCCGCGCTGCGCGCGGCTTCCCTGGTGCTCGTCCTCTTCTTTTCGGACAACCCCCAGGTCCCCAGTATGGGGACTCTCCCCACCTGGTGGTGGCGCTTACTCGCCGCGCTTCGCGCGGCTTCCTTGGTGTCCGTCATGTTTTGCCTGGGGCGACGCCCAGGCCCCCGTTGTAGGGGCTCCGTCCCCTGTTGGTGGCGCTTGCCCGTCGCACTTCGCGTGGCTTCCCCGGCGTCCGGCATGTCTTCCTGGAGGACGACCCTCAGTCTCGATGTTGGGGCCTCGCCCGCGTTCCCGTTGCGGGGGCTGGGGTGGGTGGGGGCCTTGGTGGCGTGCGGACCGCTGGGCTTCGTCCAGCGGTGCCCGGGGAGTTTGTGTTCCGCCTGGATGGGGTGGGCGTCTGGCTCACCAGCGCTTCGGACGGCGGTTGTGCGTCCTTGTCCACATAACGCCATTCTCTCTGTATTCCTCCGCCTCGTTCCGACGCCTCCCGTGACATCCTTTAAGGGAAATCTGACGGGGGTCAGGGTCGAACGGTGTTCCCGATGGGGGCTGGGCGATGGTCCACATGCGGTTGCCGGAACTACCGGAGCATCCGGTCGAGTTCGAAGCGGAGGCGCGGGTCCGCGCTCCCGGAGGGGTCTCCGGAGGGCCGCAGGGCTCCCTCCAGGGCCGCGTCCTGCTGGGCGGGCCGGTCGCCTTTCCGATGAACGCGAAGCGCTACCCCGATATGCGCTCCTACCTGGAAAGCGACAAGGACCACCGCTATCACGAGGTGCACCTGTCCCTCAGCTTCGCCGACCCGGACGACGGCCCGCGGCTGCACTCGGTCATGGTCGGTGTCACGTTGAGCGCGCCTGCGCCGGCGGAGCCGCCGATCGCCTGGTCGCTGGCGCCGTCGCTGATCGACGACCCGTCCAAGCGCGACCTGCGGATCGAGTTGCGGCCCCAGCTGAAGCTCGCCGGGGTCGAGGTGTCCGCCGGTGGCGTGACGGGCTCCCTTCCCCGCGCGCGTGAGCCGTTCCTCCTCGCGTTGCGCGAGCTGCGGTCCGACCCGGGATGGGAGCTGAGACGCACCAAGGGCCTGCCGCTGGAGGGGAAGCAGCGCCTGGTGATGATCGTCCGGGGGGATCGGAAGGCGGACACGACGCTCGGCCTGGAGGTCACGGCCACCACCAGGTCCTCCGTCCTGCGCCGCTACCGGGCGGTCGCCGATCCGCTGCGGCTGTCGGCGGACCTCTGACCGATGAGCGACGAACTGACCGAGGCGGAGATCGACGCGTTCGCCCGGGCCTATCCCTCCGTCCGGGCCGAGAAGTTCCTCTGGGGCGTCGGCTTCCCGGACAGGACGATGCCGAGCACCGTCCTGAACTCCGGGGACTTCTGGAGCGAGGTCTCCCGGGCCCTCGCCAACGGCGCCCTGCCCGGTGGGCGGCGCCGGATCCTCGCCGCCGCCCACCGGGCGTTCCCGGCCGGTGAGGCGTTCGCGGCGGGGCGGGTGCGGCGGGTGCTGCTGATCGGGGCGAGTCCCGACGAGGACGACGCGGTCCGGGCGGACCGGGAGCTGCGGGAGATACGCGCCGCGGCGCGGCTCGGGCATCTCGACGTCTCCGCGGTGCTGGCGGCCCAGGCGTCCGACCTGCGCGAGATCCTCCGGGCGCGGCCCGACGTCCTGCACCTGTCCACGCACGGCGACGGCTCGCTGCTGTACTTCGAGTCCTCCTTCGGCGACCGGCAGGCCGTTCCGGTCACCGAGGTCGCCGCGACGCTCGCCCGGTACCGGGACGCCGACGGCGTGCGGCTCGGCGGCCTGGTGCTCGCGTCCTGCGAGAGCGAGGCGGCCGCCGAGGCGTTCCTGGACGTGGCCGACTCCGTCGTCGCGCACCGCGGGCCGCTCGACGACGCCTGCGCGGTGCTGTTCACCCGCCGGTTGTACGAGGGGTTGCGCGACGTGCCGTCCCTGGTCCGGGCCGCGCGGGACGCCGCCGACGACATGGCCCGCGAGGACGAGGAGTGCGGTGGGATCGCGGGCAACCTGATGACCTTCGGCGAGGGGTGCTGACATGGGCCCGGCCTGGCGGACGGCGCTGCTGGCCTCGGCCGAGCCGGGCGGGCGGGTGCGGTGCGGGCTCTGCCCCTTCGGCTGCGTCCTGGCGGAGGGCCGGACCGGGCCGTGCCGCGTCCGGCGGAACAGGGCCGGGACCCTGGAGACCGCCACGTTCACCGCCGCGGTCGCGCACCTGGACGCCGTCGAGCGCAAGCCCTTCTATCATCTGAGCCCCGGCGCGAAGGTGCTCACGGTCGCCGGGCCGGGCTGCACCTTCGCGTGCGGGTACTGCGTCAACCACAGGCTCTCCCAGTACGGCCGCGAGGACACCGCGCCCTGGATCGGCACACCGGCGCTTCCCGGGGACCTGGCCGCGCGGGCCCGCGCGGACGGCGCGATGCTCGGCCTCTCCTACTCCGAGCCCTCACTGGCCCCCGAGCTGACGCTCGCCCTCGCCGAACACGGGCTCCCGATCGTCTGGAAGTCCAACGGGTTCCTCACCCCCCAGGCGATCGACCTGGTCGCCCCGGTGCTGACCGCCGTGAACATCGACGTGAAGGCCGCCGATTCGCGCGCCCACCGGGCACTGACCGGCGCGCCACTCGAACCCGTCCTCGAATCCATCGCGGGTTTCCGGGCCGCGGGCGTCTGGGTGGAGGTCAGCACGCCCCTCATCCCCGGGGTCTCCGCCTCGCCTGGGCAGCTCGAAGCGATGGCGACGACGCTGGCGGACCTCTCCCCCGACCTCCCGTGGCACCTGCTCCGGTTCACCCCGGACTTCAAGATGCGGCGGGAGCGGCCGACACCGCCCGAGGATCTCGCGTCCGCACGGGAGATCGGCCGCAAAGCGGGCCTCCGGTACGTCTACGTCGAAAGGGCCCTCGGCGCGGAGGGCCGCAGGACGCTCTGCCCCGGATGCGGGAGCACGCTGGTGGAGCGCGGCATCTGGGAGACGGCCGGCTCTCGCCTGGACGCGGGCGCCTGCCCGGACTGCGGCACGCGCGTGCCAGGCCGGTGGAGGGTGGGCACGTGAGCGATCCGCGACTCGACGCCTGGGCCGCCGCCCACGCCCGCTCGGCGGGCCGCGCGGGCGTCGGCTCCCGTCCGGGCACGACGGGCGGAGACGGCGACCTCCTCGACGTCGGGACGTGGCTGCCCGGCCCCGAGGTGGTCCGTTCCCTCGACTGGAAGCCGGCGGACGACGGCGAGCCGCTGCTGGCGTGCGGGAACGGCGAAGGCGTCACCATACTCGGCGGAAGCCAGGGGGAAAGGCGGGGAAGCTGGTTCCATGCGGGGCTGCTGGTGCGCTGGGCACAGGCGGCGGGCACGTGGCATCTGTTGTCCACAGACGGTCTGCGGACCACGCTGTGGCATCCCGACTCGCCGGGCTCCACTCGGACCCGGTATGCCAGTGTCGAGGGCGAGTCCGTTCGTGCCATCGCCTTCGACGGCCTCCGCGAGCTGATCGCCACCGGCAGCACCGATGGCGTCGTGCGCGTATGGGGAATCAACGAGCCGGATCCGAGTTCCATCTCCAGGCTGGTGGGGCACTCGGACCTCGTCCTCTCCGTCGGCTGGAGCGCACACGGCCTGCTGGCCAGCGGGAGCGCCGACGGGACCGTCCACGTGTGGGACTGGCAGCGGCACCAGCGGCTCCATGTGCTCGCGCATCGCGCCTGGGTCTCCGATGTCGCGTTCGCCGAGATGCCCGATGGGGAATCGCTGCTCGCGAGTGCCGCGAACGACGGCTTCGCGCGTATCTGGAATCCCCTGACCGGCGATCTCCTGCACACCTTGCGCGGGCACTTGATGGAGGTCTCCTGCGTCGACTGGACGGTCCTGCCGGACGGGCGGGCCCTCCTCGCAACGTGCAGCTACGACCGGACCGTGCGTGTGTGGGACGGCCGGACGGGTGTGTGCCTCGCGACGTCCGATGATCTGGGCGGGGTCCTCCACGCCGTTTCGTGGGGCCGGAGCCCCGACGGCCGCCTTCTCCTGGCCGCCGGAGGGGCCACCGACGGCATCCGCGTGTTCTCCCTGACGCTTCCCGATGCGCCCCGGGCGACGGCCGCAGTGGCACCCACGGGCGTCCCGGAGGTGATCCCGCCCGTCGAGGAAGTCCTCATCAACGATCCGGTGCCGACGCCCGGCCGGGCGTTGCCGGGTGGGGTGAACGCCGTCGTCGAGCGGCTCGGCATCCGCATCGTGCGGCGCGAGACCGGCGAGGAGGTGGCCCGCCTCGCCGGTCACACCGAGCCGATCACGTCGTACGACTGGACCGCCGATTCCGAGGGCAGGCTCGTGCTCGCCGCCGGCGGGGAGACCGGGCAGCTCTGCGTCTGGTACGTCGAGTCGGGCCGCCTGATCACCGCCGTCACCTGCCCCGGCCGGGTGACGGCGGTGGCGCTGGCCGCGCTGCCCCAGGGGCGTCTCGTGGCGGTGGCCGGAACCGCGTCCGGGGAGCTCACGCTCTGGGACGAGACCGGCGACCGCCCGCTGCCCCTTCCCGGGCACACCTATGTCGCCGGGAACGTGCCGGGACACGGCGGCGCGATCACCTCGGCCAGGTGGGCGGTGCTGTCGGACGGCCACGCGCGGCTGGCGACCGCCGACGACCAGGGCAAGGTCCAGATCTGGGACGAGCGCGGACGTTTCAGCATGTCCATGCCCCATCACGTGTACCCGATCACGTCGCTCCGGTGGGCCGTGCTCCCGGACGGGACCGCCTATCTCGCCATCTTCGCGTCGTCCGAGATCCTCATCGTCGACAAGGGCGGCACCGTCCTGCGGGCGTTCCCCCTTCTCCAGAGTGAGCCGCTGACGTCCGTGGACCTGACGGCCCTTGCCGACGGGCGTCTCCTGCTGGCGACGGTCGGGTTCGCCACCCGCGAGGTCCGCGTCCACGACGCCCGCACCGGCGCCGCCCACCGGCTCGGGACCCATGTCGGGACGGCGGAGCCTCCGACGGTGTCCTGGATCCGGCAGGAGCACGGACCACTCCAGATCGTCCTCGGCGACTCGAACCAGAGCGGTGTCTCCGACGTCACGGTGACGCCGCCTCCGCCCGGGAGCGGGCCGCCTCCCGCCGCCGCGGACGCGCCCGCCCCCAGCCGGGCGCTCGTCCCGGCCAGGCTCGGGCTGCTCAAGCTGGGGTCGGGGGCACTGTGGCCGGCGCTCGGGCTCGTCGCGGATCTGCTCAGCCTCACCGGGCGGCACACCGGGGAGCTGCACGACCCGCGGCTCGCCGTGCTGGAGGCGCATCCCGGGGTCGCCCGCCTGCGTCAGCTGGGCTGGCCGGCCGCCGCGCGCGTCGCGTTCGCCGCGCTGCTGGCGTCCCGGCTGCCGGACGACGCCGGGTTCGGCCCGCCGGGTGCCGGGGTGCGGCGTCTGGAGGAGGCGCTCGGGCGCGCGCTGGCGACGGCGACGCTGCCCGCCGCCGAGCCGGCCGCGGAGCCGGAGGCGCTCGCCGCGGCGGCGGACGAGATCACCCAGCAGACCGTCGCGCTGCTCGCGCTGATCGGGCCGCGGGCCGCGGCCGAGGACCCGCTGCTCCCGCTGCACCTCGGCCACCTGGAGGTGGCGCTGCCGCCGCTGACGGACCGGCAGCTGCGGCTGCTCGCCCAGCACGGCCACCCGCCCGACCGGCGGCTGCGCCGGTCCGGCGGGGGGACGCCGCGCCACACGCCGGGCACCGCCGGGATCGTCCGGCACGGCCTGCTGCGGCACATGCTCCACACCGACCTGGCGCTGCCCCCGGACCTGCTCGCGCTCCGCAGGCTGGAGAACCAGCTGCTCTACCGGCGGCACACGACGCCGCAACCGCCGACGCCCCGGCCGCTGACGCTCGTTTTGGACACCACGCCGCCGACGTACGGGACGGTCGAGCTGGTCCTGCGGATGGCCGTCCACGCGCTCACGGTCGCGTCCTGGGAGCACGGCCTGGAACCGGTGCTGGTGACCCTCACCGACCCGGACCGGGCTCTGACGCTGACCGGGCCCAGGCAGCTGCTGACGATGTGGACCAGCAGGACCCTCCAGCCCCCGTATCCGGCGCTGGACCGCGCCCTCGACACCGCCGCGCAGACGGGCCGCACGACGGTGCTGCTCCTGCACCACCACAGCGCCGGGAAGGACCGCGCACCCGGTCCCGCCACGCCGTTCGTCACCACACGCCACGCCGTCGAGCCCGCACGGCCGCGGCCGGCGCACCCGGACCACCACGAGCTGCCCCCCGAGCCGGGCGGCATGGAACTGGACGACCTCGTCAGCGCCCTGCTCCTCCCGGGGGCGGCGCGATGACCCGGACACAGCGCGCGGGAGCCGCCTCCATGGACAAGCACACGTTCGTCCCCTCGCTGCCCGACCTCATCGACCCCGGCGAGTACGCCGCGCACCCCGAGGGCGGCCTGGTGCGGCTGAAGATCACCGTGACCGGGAACGGCGTCGAGGTCCTCGGCGACGGCATGCGCCCCGAGCACATCGAGGCCGTCCTGCGGAGCCTGTCCGGCCCGGACGACGAGGGGCCCGAGATGGAGCAGATGCTGTGCGGATAGAGAACGAGCTCCAGCGGGGCATCGACGAGGGTCTCGTCCCGCGCCCGGAGGAACCGGACGACGGCGACGCGGGCGGCGTCGCGGTGACCGCTCCCCCGTCCTGGTGGTTCAGCCTGGACTGCCGATCCTGCGGGCACACGTTCAGACGCGGCGACCGGGTCCGGGTGGACGCGGAGAACCGCACCGCCGAGCACCTGGAACCCGGCCTGGGCTGCGCGGGCGGCCCTGCCGCCGAGCGGACGACCGAGGCGGACGAGTTCGCCGCCGGGCTGCTGTCGGCCTGGACGACGGACGCGCCGGTGGTCCGCCTCGCCGACGGCGACCCGCGGCTCCCCCGGCCGGGGCAGGGCCCGGCGCCGCGGTGCCTGCACTGCGCCAACACCTTCCGCCCGGGCGAGTACGTCGTGGTCTGCCCGTGCCACCGCGACGACCCGGTGTGCGACGCGGCCGTGCACCGGGACCCCGCGCGGGGCCTGCCGTGCTGGGAGCGCTGGCGCCCGGACGGGACGGTCACGATCTGCCCCGTCGCCAAGGCCAGGGCGGACGGGAATGGCTGAGCGCGTCCACGACCGGCAGCGGCTGCTGCCCGGGTGGGACCAGGACCGGCTGGCCGCCGCGACCGCGGTGGTGGCCGGGGTGGGCGCCCTCGGCAACGAGGTCGCCAAGAACCTCGCGCTCGCGGGCGTCGGCAGGCTGATCCTGTGCGATCCCGACACGGTGTCGCCGGCCAACCTCGACCGCACGGTGCTCTTCTCGTCCGCCGACCTCGGGGACGCCAAGGCGGGCACCGCCGCACGGCGGCTGCGCCGCATCGCCCCCGGGACCGAGGTCGAGGCGCGGGTGGCGCCCCTGGTCAGCGGGGTGGGCACCGGTGAGCTCGCCGACGCGGCGCTGGTCGTCGGCTGTGTGGACACGCTGCGGGCGCGGATGCAGCTGCTCGGCCGCTGCGCCCTGGTGGGGGCGGCGCTGGTCGACGGCGGCACCCATCCCTGGGGCGGCGAGGTGCGGCTGCGGCTGTCGCCGGACGAGCCGTGCCACGGGTGCTCGCTCACCGAGCACCAGCGGGGGCACGGCGACCTGCCGTGGAGCTGCTTCGAGCCGCGCGCGGACGGGCCCGAGCCGTCGAGCATCGCCGCGACCGCGCTGGTCGCGGGCTGGATGACCACGGCGGCGCTGGAGCTGCTGATGGGACGGCGGCCCGCCTGGCGGTTCCTCGCCGTGGAGTCCGCGGGCCGCGCCGGGCCCGTGGAGGTCGCGCGCGACCCCGGCTGCCCGTACCACCATCCGTGGGAGGGACCGCCAGATCGGGTCGCGGCGACCGACCGGGCGACGGTGGCGGAGTTCCTCGCGGAGCTGGCGGACGGCGACGAGCCCGAGACGTGGGCGGAGTTCCCGCTGCCGCCGCGGTGCCGGGTGTGCGAGGGCGGGGACGGCGGGCGCGCGGCACCGCGTGCGGGGGCGCTCACCTGCGAGGGGTGCGGCGCGCTGCTCCGGCCGGTGACGAGCGTGCGCCTGCGGGACGCCGATCCGGGCAGCGAGCTGCGCGAGCTGGGCGTCGCGCCGCAGGAGATCCTCCCCGTGCGGGGAGCGGAGGGAGAACACCGATGCGTGCGTTTGAATCGCGGCTAGGCCCCGGGGAGGATCCCGGATCCGGGCGGGAGCGGGCCGAGGAGCTCCCCATGACGGGCCAGGACCGGGCGTACTTCCTGGAGGCGCTCGCCGAGATCTACTCCACGGCGAGCCGCGCCGACCGGATCCTGGACACCATCGACTTCCCCGCCCGGCTGCGGCCCTCGTTCACCGGCTCGCCCGAGCAGGCGTGGAACGACATCTTCCGGGAGATCGTGAACGGCGTCGTGCACGCGGGGTTCCGGCGCCTCCTGGAGAACTCCCTGCGCGTCTACGGGAGCAACGCGGCGTTCCTGGCGCTCAGCGAGCGGTACCTCCAGCCGCCCGCCGCGCCCGAGCCCGAGCCCGCCGCGGCGCCGCGGCCCGGCGCGCCCGCCGCGCATCCCGCCGCGAACGAGGTGGCGGGCAGCACGGCTGGCAGCACGGCGGGTGCCGTACCCGGCGCCACGTCCCCGCCCGGGCCGCCGGCCTGTCACGTGATCTTCCGCGCGGACACCGAGGACGAGCGCGCCGCGCTGCGGGAGTGGCTTGAGCGGGCGGACCTGGCGCCGGTCGAGGTCTGGTCCACGCCGTCGTCGCTGTCGTTCCGGGTCTCCTCGGGCGATCCCGGGGAGATCCGCAGGCTCCTGGACCGCACCGCGTTCGGCTGGACGGTCGTGCCGCCCGGCGCCCCCGACTACCTGCTCCGCCAGATCTACGTGGACGGCCCGGACGGCCGCCGCTTCCGGATCGTCGACGCGCCCGCCCAGCAGACCGTCGGGAACATCGCCGCCGAGGTGGTGGGCGCCTACGGCCCGAACTTCCCCGGTGCGAAGCGGCCCACCGTCGTCGACCGCGTGGACTCCGACGGCTCCGGCCGCCGGGTGGACCCCGAGCGGACCCTGCACGACGCGGGCGTCCGCGACGGCGACCGGCTCCGGGTCGGGTTCCAGGCGACGGCCGCCGCCGTCCACCCCGCCGACCGGGAGGCTGCGCTGTACCGGGTCAAGAACCAGATCCTGGCGTACGCGGCGGGGCGGCCCGGCTTCGAGGTGGCGGCGAACCTCCCGCTGGCGCCGACCGAGTACCGGCTGACCTTCGTCCAGCCGAGCTTCGGGCCGCCGCCGCCCGAGGGGGGCGAGCCGGTGGACGTCTCGCGCCACGTCGTGGTGATCATGCTGGGGCCGGAGTTCCCGGTGACCGCGCCCACGGCGTTCTGGATGACGCCGATCTTCCATCCGAACGTCTACCCCAACTACGACAGCCCCCTGCTGCGGGAGAACAAGGCGGCCGGGGGGCTGGTCTGCCTGGGCGCGCTGGACGAGGGCTACCACGCCGCGCTGCATTTCGGGGAGCTGTGCGCGATGCTCTGCGACATCGCCGCGTACCGCAACTACGCCATCTTCAAGCCCGACGGGACGGTGACCGCATCCGGGCGCGCCGGGCTCCAGGGCGACCACTTCGACGGCGCGGCGGCGGCGTGGGCGATGTCGCCGGAGGGGGCACGGCGGATCATGGGGATCGGCGGCGCCCCGTCGCTCGCGCGCAGGCAGGCCAAGGGCAGCTACCCGAATCTGGTCGAGCGGATCGAGACCGATCGCGCATGAGCGGCTACGAGGTCGAGCTGTTCCGCGGCGAGGAGCTCCGGCCGAACGGGCGGCTGCCGCTGGAGCCGCTGCTGCGCCGGTTCTTCGAAAGCCACCTCGACCAGCGGCTCGACGGCGCCGTGATCCAGCTGCTGTTCCTGCCCGACCCGGAGACGGCGGCGTTCTCCAGCGAGCAGACCGGCGGGTTCTCCTTGGCCAACCTCCGGCCGCGGTACGGCCACGTGCAGGTGAAGGTCCTCCTCGACGGCGAGCTGCTCTACCAGCATCCCCATCCGGTGAGCGAGCTGCTGGGACGGGTGCTGCGCGAGACGCTCACCGAGCGGGCGCCGCAGGAGCGGCGCTGGGGCGTCGGCCTGCGCGGGCCGAACCTGGACCAGGTCCCGCTCGTCAGGCCGGTCCCGGAGATGGACCACGGCGTGCAGATCGAGGTCGGCGCCCGGCGCGGGCGCGTCTTCCAGATGGAGGAGCTGCAACCGCCCGACGCCCCGCTCCGCACGCTGGCAGACCTCGGCGCGGACGTGCCGGACGGCGGCCCCGGCGGTGAGGCGGCGGCGCCCGTGTCGGTGGTGATCGGCAAGCGCCTGTACGAGGCGTTCACCGCCGGGCACCCGTTCTCCGCCGAAGTGGAGGAGGGCGGGTTCCTCGCGGGCCGCGTCTACCGGAACGCCGACGCGCCCGGCTGCCATCTCATCGAAATGACCGCGCTCATCCCGGCCGAGCGGACCGGCGCGTCGCTGCTGGAGTTCACGTTCACCGGCGAGAGCTTCCTGCGCGTGGGCGCCGCGCTCGACGCCCGCCACGACGGCGAGGAGCTGGTCGGCTGGTACCACACGCACCTGTTCGCGGCCGGGCGCGGCTTCGGGCTGTCGTCGGTGGACATGCGGCTGCACCGCTCCACCTTCCAGCGGCCCTGGCAGGTCGCCGCGCTGGTCAACATCTCCGCGGGCGGCCGGCTGCTGCGGTTCTACCGGCGCACCGACGAGGGGATGGCGCGCACCCCCTACTGGACGGTGCCGTGATGGGGGCCGTGGAGACGGCGCGGCGGATCCTCGACTGGGTCGCGCGGCCCACCGGCCTTGTCCCGAACGGGACGCTGTGGGAGTCCTCCGAGCTGGCCGCGCCGGGGCAGGCCGTCCTGGACAGGCTGCGCTCGGTCACACGCACCGCGAACGCGCTGGCCGGTGCGGGCGATCCCCCGTTCGGGGACGCGGCGCCGGTCGGGCTGGGGGCCGTCCTGCTCGCGGCGGCGATCGGCGGGCGCGAGCAGGCCGACCACGCCGAGCGGATCGCGAGGGCGAGCACGCCGCCGCGAGACGCCGGCGGTGCGCCCGGCTGGCACGACCTCTCCGCCCGGAACGCGGTGCTCCTGCCCGTCCTGCGGGCATCGCCCCGGTGGCGCACCGACGGCGCCCTCGTCCAGAGCCTCCTGCACGCCTCGCCGCTGACCGCCGTCCTGCACCACCCGCCCGGGGGCGCCGCCGCGGAGCGGAACTACCCCGCGGCCGAACGGACGGCGGAGACACTGCTGGAGGCGCCGCGCGGACGCGAGGTCCTCGTCGCGGCGCTGGCGGCCGACAGCCGGGTCCCCGACGTGCTGGCCTGGCGCGCGCACCTGCTCAACCTCTGGCTCCGGCACGGGCGCACCGACCTCGTCCTCGACACCTACGCCCTCGCGCGGCTGCGGTACGGCGAACGCTGGGACGAGCAGATAGGGGCGGCGTTGAACTGGCACGGCAGGCCCGACCCGGTGATGACCGGGACCGCCCGCTACTGGACGGCGGCGGAGCGGGTGCCGCTGCGGCTCCGGCGCCCCGTCGCCCGGGGCCACGAGAGGGCGCTCACGCTGGTCCGCCGCCACCGCAACTGGACAGGAGGAACGGGCTGATGCCACCGCGACGTCCCCGGCTCAGGTTCGTCAGCACGGATCCGCAGGCGTTCGACGACCTCGCGATCCTCCACAACGACGACTGGACGCTGGGCCGGCTGCTGAGCGAGAGTCCCGCGTTCGCGCTGGAGGCGCTCGACCCCGACTACCTGAAGGTCGCCCTCAGCTCGCTGAACGTCGGCGCGACCGCCGCCGCCGAGGGTGTCGCGCTCCACCTGCCCCCGGGGGTCCCGCTCGCCGCCCTCTGCCGGGCCGGGCCCGGCGGGGACGGCCAGGCGGACGAGGCCGCCGCCGAAATCACCACGGACCCGGACGTCCCCGGTGACGCGGCGGCCACCGGCGCCGGGCGGGAACTGGCCGAGGCCGGCGGGCATCCGGAGAACCTCGGCGAGCGCGCCGCCGTGCTCATCGCGCACCAGGTGGAGATCGACCGGGTGGGCGCCTACCTCAGGCGCGGCCTGTCGGTGCTGATCCAGTGCGAGAAGCTGCTGGTCGAGCACCTCATCGACGAGATCGTCGGCCAGTCAGGGCGGACCCGCACCGTGATCAAGGCCGAGGCGGGCGAGGCGGCCGAGTCGCCGCTGGGGCTGCCTCCCGCCGGCCGCCGCGCGTCCCTGCTCGCCGCGCTCGAACGGGAGGTCAACGACGACGACGAGGACAGGATCGTCGTCGTGCCGCACCTGGACCTGCTCGCGGGCGGCAGCAACACGGCGATCAGCTCCGAGGCCCGCGAGCTCACCGACGTGCTCTACGAGCGGAGCACACGGGTGCTGCTCGCCTTCACCGACCCGTCGCTGGTGCTGCCCGAGGTGCTGGCGGACCGGTTCGCGGTGCGGCTGTCCCTCGACGTGCTGCCCCGGGAGGTCGCCGCCACCGACGGCCGTCCCGTCCCGGTGGGGCAGGCGCTGGTCCGCAGGGAGGAGGCCGAGCTGTTCGCGCGGTTCGACCCGGTGGCCCTGTACAAGAACATCGCCGGCATGAACGCCGTCCGGCTCCGGCTCGGGATGCGCTTCGCCTACCACGAGCACCACCAGCGGCCCTCGCCGACCTTCACCGACCTGCTCCAGGAGCTGGCGCTGTTCAAGGCGCACACCTCCAACTCCTTCGAGGTGCCGAACGTGCCGTTCGACCGGATCGGCGGCTACCAGCCGGTCAAGGACGAGCTCCGCCGGGCCCTGACCATCATCTCGGGGGCGGCGGCGGGCCTGGCGGACCTGCCCGAGCCCGTCCGCCAGGACCTGGTGCCGCGCGGGTTCATCTTCCACGGCCCGCCCGGCACCGGGAAGACGCTGTTCGCGAAGGCCGTCGCGACCGAGCTGAACGCCACCGTCCTGGTGGTGTCGGGCCCCGAGGTCACCGACATGTACGTCGGCGAGAGCGAGCGCAAGGTGCGGGAGCTGTTCGCCGAGGCGCGGCGGAACGCCCCCTCGGTGCTGGTGTTCGACGAGTTCGACTCGATCGCCGCCAAGCGCACCGGCCGCGACGACGGCGGCAGCCGGGCCGGGAACGCGGTCGTCGCGCAGCTGCTGACCGAGCTGGACGGGTTCCGCCCCGAGGTGCCGGTGCTGATCATCGGCACCACCAACCGCATCGACATCATCGACGACGCGCTGCTGCGGCCCAGCCGGTTCCGCGCCATCAAGATCGACCTCCCGGACGAGCAGGCCCGGCAGGCGATCGCCCGGGTCCACGCCGAGGCGTTCCTGCGGGAGCGGCCGGGCGAGGAGCTGCTGCGGGCGATCTCCCGCGCGACCGAGGGGTTCAACGGCGACGAGATCCGCTCGATCTTCCGGGACGCGCGGGCCGACGAGCTGATCAACGGCCCCGCCGCGCGCCCGGACGCCCACCGCCTCGGCGAGCTGATCGGCGCCCTGCACCGGGAGCGGCAGCAGCGCGAGGCCGACCAGCGCAGGCCGGCGGGCCGGCCTGCGCCGGACACGGCCTACATCGCGCTCGACGCGCGCGCCCGGCCGTTCCTCGCGGAGATGACCGTCCCCGCGCAGCCCACCGGAAACCAGGAAGGCGGACACCAGTGAGCCGCACCCCCGAACAGCTCGGGCTGGCCTTCGCGGGCCGGCTCCGCGCCGTCAAGGAACTGTTCGTCGACCGCGACGAGGTGGTGGACCTGCTCGCGCTCGGCGCCCTGTGCGGCGAGCACGTCCTGGTCGTCGGGCCGCCGGGCACCGCCAAGAGCCGGCTGCTCACGCGGTTCTGCCGGCTCCTGGACACCGAGCCGTTCAGCTACCTGCTGACCCGCTTCACCGAGCCCGCCGAGATCTTCGGCTCGATCGACGTGAAGGAGTTCCAGGACAACAGCGTCTACAAGGTCAACACCGCGGGGATGCTGCCCGAGGCCCGCATCGCCCACCTCGACGAGGTGTTCCGGGGCAGCTCGGCGATCCTCAACACGCTGCTCACCCTGATCAACGAGCGGACGTTCCACACCGGCCAGACCTCGCTGCGGTGCCCGCTCATCACGCTGGTCGGCTCGGCCAACGACATCCCCGACGACCCCGAGCTGGCCGCCTTCAGCGACCGCTTCCTGCTGCGCTGCACGGTCGACCACGTCGGCGACGACGCCATCGAGGACCTGCTGGAGCTGGGCTGGCAGGACGAGCAGGACCGGATCAGGGCCGCCGGGCAGACCGGCGACGGCGGCGACGACCACGACCGCGACCTGGTGCCGCTGACCGCGCCGGAGCTCGCCACGCTCCAGCAGGCCGTCGCGAAGGTGGACCTCACCCCCGTCCGCGGCCCGTACGCCAAGATCCTCCAGGCGCTGCGCAGCGAGGGGGTCACCTTCTCCGACCGGCGCGCCGTCAAGGCGCAGAAGGTGTTCGCCGCGTCGGCGCTGCTGCGCGGCGGCCGCACCGCCGAGGAGGGCGACCTCGCCCGGCTGGTGCACCTGTGGACCGACGCGCGCGACGAGGCCACGATTCGGCGGATCGCCGCCGACAGCGGCATCCCGGTGGACGAGCCCGGCGGCGGCACCCGCGACCCCGTGCTCATCGGGATCGACCTGCGGGAGATCGGCGAGCTGCGGGCGCGGGCCGCCACCGGCGCCGAGATCCAGCGGCTCGCGCAGGACAACCGGCGGCTCGCCAACGAGGTGCGCCGCCACCATCCCGGGGAGCCCGAGCTGCTCCGCGCGGTCGAGCGGGAGCAGACCGCGCTGATGACCAGGCTCCGCGAACTCGACCCGGACAGGTGGCTGAGCTGATGTGCAATCCGCGCAGGATCCAGGTCAGGGCGACCCGGCAGCTGGCCGAGGCGTGGGACCAGGAGGTCCGCCGCCGCGTCGTCCTGTCCGGCGAGGCGTCCGGCGAGGCGCGGGTCCGCGAGCGGCTCGCCGCGACCGTCGGCGCCCCCACGCTCGCGGCGCTCGCCCGCGTCCTCGCCCGCACCGAGGGCTGGCAGGAGGGCGAGGACGGCGTGTTCCGCCACCGGCTCGACGGCGGCGTGATCTCCTTCGACCCCGACTCCCGCGAACTGGAGATCGTGGCGCGGGTGAGCGCCCGGGTCGAGGCGTCGGGTGAGGCGGTGACGATCGTGCGGGCGGAGGTCGGCGACCTCCTCCGGGCGTCCGGCACGGGGACATACTACGACGACGAGTGGGGCGGGCACACCCGGGAACGCGCCGAGCGCACGGCGGACCTGGCCGCCGAGTCCGCCCTGGACGACGCGGCGGAACGGGCCCGCACCCGCGAACGCGAGCGCGCCGAGAGCGCACACGCCCAGGACGTGCGGGAGCAGGCCCGCAGGAACGCCGAGGACTCGCTGGCCGCCACCAGGCGCAAGCGCGAGCGGGAGCTGCGCGCCCAGGCCGCGGACGTGCTGGCCGCGATCGGCGAGACGGGCCGCGGCCTGTTCCACCGGGCGCTGGCCGAGGCGTACCGCGACGCGATCCTCGCCTACGCCCGCACGCACGGCGCCACCGGCGTCAGCTGCGCCGAGGGCGCCGACGGCGTCGTGGACATCCAGTTCGAGCTGGAGGTCTGACATGCGCGTCCGGGTGAGGTTCCGCTACGACCCCGAGACCGGGCGGGTCGAGACGTTCCGCGTCGACGACGTGTCCGCCGGCCCGCAGGAGGCCGGCCACGACGACGAGCACGACCGGATCGCCGCCGAGATCGCCGGTGTCGTCGAGCGGGGCGCGCTCATCGAGGAGGTCGCGCCCGGCCAGGCCGCCGCGGCGCCCCGGCCGCTCACGGAGGACGACGGCGGCGAGCAGGAGCGCGAGCGGGGCCGCGATGCCTGACGCCACCCTCTACCGCGAGGCCGCCGCCTGCTACGAGCGGGCACGGCACTGGACGGACGCGGCCCGCTGCTACCGCGCCGCCGGGATGCCGCTCCGCGCCGCCGCCCTGCACGAGCGGCTCGGCCAGTTCGACGCGGCGGCCGAGGACTACGGCGCGGCGGGCGAACCGGAGACCGCGGGCTGGCTGCTGGTGCACCGCCTCGACGCCCCCGGGCCCGCCCGGGACGCGGTCGCCCGCGCGTCCGACGGGCCCCGGCGGGACCTGGTGCTCGCCCGCTGCGACCTCGCCGAGGGCGGCCCGCCCGCCCTGGTCCTGCCCGCGCTCCGCCGGGTCCGCGACGACCTCGCCGACCCCGGCCGCGTCCCCTATCCCCACCGCGACCTGGAGGAGTGGGGGCTGATCGTGGCCGAGCTCGCCCAGCGGTTCGACCAGGCCGCCCTGATCTTCGCCGCCGCGGTCCGCGGCCGCCGCCCGGGCGCGACCGGCCGGTGGAGCCGCTGGGCCGACCGTGTCCTGGGCACCCCGCTCGTGATCGCCGAAGGATGAGCCATGTCGCCCCGATTCCTGCGCCGTCCCAAGAACGACGGCACCCGCCCGCCGTCCGGGCATCTGGAGCCGCTGCCCGCCGCGCCCCCGCCGGACGAGGCCGCCGCGACCACCGCGCCGAACCCCGTCCCGGCCCCCGCGCCCTCCCCCGCGGGACCGCCTTCGCCGCCGTCTCCTCCAAGGCCGCCCGCCGGGTCGGCTGAGGCGCTGCCGCCCTTCTCCCTCCCGGCCCCCGGCGGACGGCGGGCGCCCGCGGCCCCGGGCCCGCCGCGGCTGGCGGCGCGCTTCCCCACCGCGACCGCGGCACTGGTGTTCGCGGGCCAGCTCCACCCGGCCGATGACCTGCGGAACGCGCGCTGCCTGCGCGGCGACTCCGCCTGGTGGGTGCCGATGGACCTCGGTCTCGAAGCCGCCAGGGACGCGGCGCTGAGCTGCGGCGGGCAGGTCCACGTGGAGGTCGGCGGGCTGCTCGTCCCCGACCGCGGCTGGGGGGACCCGCCCGCCTCGGGCACCGGCCCGGCCCTCGCCGCGCTCACCGCCGCCTCCCTCCTCGACCTGGTCCGCACCGCCGGACTGAGCAGGAGGCCGCCGACGCCCGTCACCGCGGTCACGCTGCTGCTCCCCGGCGCGCACCTGCCGGGGACCGTGCGCCGGTCCCTGGACCTCGGGCTCACCGTCACCTACCAGCGCGCCGGGCTCAGGCCCCTCTTCGCCAACGGCCCCGGCAGGCCCGCCTATGCGGTCACCCTGGCCGCCGCGACCGGCGAGATACCCGCCGCACTGATCACCGCGCTGGAGGACGACCCCTTCGTGGTGGTCTGCCGCCGGGTGTCGGAGCGGCTGCTGGTCCAGCACCGGCACGAGTCCCCGCTCGCCGACGGCGCGCTCTCGGCCCTGGTCGACGAGGACGCCTGGGTGCTCGCCGCGGACGGGCACGGCTGCCTGCGGCTCGTCCTGCACGGCGAGCCGCAGCCGGGCACCGCCTTCGTCCGCCTGGGCACCGACCTCCCCCTGGCCGATCCGCCGCCCGACGGCTGGCCCGACGTGATCCCCGAGCCGCCAGAGCTGACCGTGGTCCCCGCCCGGACCCGCGGGCTCCCGGTCGACGCCGTCCTGCTCACCGACGAGGCGCTGGCCGCGCTCCCCATGGTGCTGGAGGGCCATCCCCTCGCCGAGACGGCCCTGCTCGTGCGGGGCCGCGACCGCCACCTGCTCACGGCGCCCGGCGGGCTGCTGGAGGACGTCCCGGTGGGCGAGGCCCTCTACTGCGCCGGGCCCGGGCAGTTCTTCCTGCCCCTCGGCCACCGGCTCAGGCCCCGGCTCCCCGCGGCCGCCCGGGGCGCCCTGCTCCCCGCGGCGGACGGGCGGGCCGTCGTCATGACGCCCCGCGAGTGCCTCGGCTTCGACCTGGCGACCGCCGTGCCCGTCTGGACGCTGTGGGCGGGGCCGGCCCCGGAGGTCGACCCGCAGCTGCCCGCCGCCGTGACCGGGCTCCTCCACGAGATCGACCGGGACCTCGTCCCCGCGCCCAGGACGTCGAAGCGGGAGCCGAGGGACCCGTCGCCGCGCCCCTCCCGGGCGCGCTCCGCCCCCGTCCGGGACCTGAGGCGGACGCCGCGCCGGGCCCCGTCGTGGCAGGAGGAGGCGTACGCCCTGGAGGTCGCCGGGGAGCTGAAGCGCGCCGCCGAGCTGCACAGCCGGAACAACCAGCCCCTCCAGGCGGCGCGCCTGTACGAGCGCGCCGCCGAGGAGCCCGGCCTGTGACATCGAGAAGACCCGTGACGCAGATGAGATAAGTGCCTATCGGGTCGTTTACTAGGATGTTTCCCGTGAACGAAGATCAAGACGGCGGGGGTGGGCGGACCACCACGGACACCGGAACCGACGACATCACGACGGCGCCCCTGGAACCGGCGGGCGACGTCACGACGGGCGGGCGCCGCCCGTCCCCCAAGGCGGCCACCGCGGTGAGCGCGCGGCGCGCCGCCGCCGACCGGCAGGCCCCCGGCCCGGAGGCCCCGGGCACCGCGCGGGTGCGCGGCCTGGCCGAGGACGTCGACCGGCTCGGCGAGCTGGTCCGGCGGCTCACCGCCACCGCCGCCGCGCTGGACGGACGGCTGGACGAGGAGGTGCGCGGCGTCCTCGACAGCGCCGAGGAGGCCCTCGCCGAGGCGGCCGCCGCGCGCCGCGCGACCGCCGAGGCCGAGGAGCTCATGCGCGAGGCCGAGGCCCGCGCGGAGGCCGCCCGCGAGGAGACCGCCGCCGCGCAGGAGGAGCTCCGCAAGGGCCTGGCCGCGGCCAAGTCGACCGTGGCGGCCGCGCAGGCCAGCGAGGCCAACGCGTGGAAGGAGGCCGGCGCGGCCCAGCAGGTCCGCGCCACCGCGGCCAACGAGGCCGCCCACGCCGACGGGCTCCGCAAGCGCGCCGAGGCCGCCTGGGGCACCGAGCACCAGGCGCGCGTCGAGGCCGAGCGGGAGCGCGACGACCTGGCGACGCGGCTCGCCGCCGAGCAGGTCGCGCTGGCCGCCGTGCACGCCGAGCTGAAGGACGGGCGTGCCGAGGCCGAGGACGCGCGGATCCGCGCGGAGGGCGCCGCCGAGTCCGAACGGCGGCTGCGCGCCGAGCTCACCACCTCCCAGGCCGAGACGGCCCGGCTGGTCATCGAGCGCGACGCCGCCACCGCCCGCGCCGAGGAGCAGGCCGCGCGCGCCGACCGCGCCGAGCGGCTCGCCGACGAGACCGCGGCCCGCGCCGCCGAGGCGGAGGCGCGGGCGGAGCGCGCCGAACGGCGCGCGGACGCCACCGGCGCCCGCGCCGACCGCGACGCCGCCGCCGCGCACGCCCTGCAGGACACCCTGCGTTCGGCGCTGGACCTGCCGAGCGTCGAGGACGTCGGCGACGGGCACGGCGTCCCGGTCGGCGAGTCCGGCGCGGTCATGGCCCGGCCCGGCGGCCTGATCGGGATCGAGCGGGTGCCCGACGTCCTGGACGGCGAGACGGCCGCGCGGTTCGCCCGCGCGATCCTGGCCGTCCGCGTCCATCAGGTCACCCGGCGTCCGCAAGAGGACACCGGAACGGCCGACGACGCGGAGGCGGCGGAGGCGGCCGGCCCCGAGGACTGAGGAACGGTCCCTGACACCCCGGCGGGACCGTCCCCGCATGGGGGGCTCCGATGTGCGCGCGACCTGCGGCAAGGATCTCGGAGGCGGGCCGGCGCCGGGGCGCGCACATGGCCCGGCCGCATTCTTTCTTTCCTCACAATGAGGATAAAGCGGACAGCGATAGAGAGGCGCGGGGAGTGCCCGCGGTACTCCGCATGTCCTGACGGCTAGGAATGACTTCCCTTGTTACGCCCGTTGGATTCTGCCTAAGATCGCTGGCGTCAGAGGCTTTTCCTTCGCTTGTCGTGGGATTCGGGGAGTCCGTACTGTGACGAAGCCTGCCGGGGAATACCCGGTGACTCTGCGTAACGAACCACTGACCGCCGTTTTCGACCCCCGGCTCTTCCGGGAGAATTCACAGACGGCCGTCGCCCAGCTGGAGTCCCATCTCGCGGACCTCTCCATCCGGGGTCTCGAACTCACCGATCCGCTGGTCTTATCCGAAGCCGCGCGGGCGCTGATGACGACGGAGCACCAAAGTATCGCCCGTTTCGACGAGAAGAAACTGGCGGCCATCATAGAGCTCTATGTCCGTACGGGGATACAGGTTCATTCCCCCGGGTATATGGGACGGCAGTTCTCCGGTACGGTCCCGCTGGCCGGCGTCATCGACTTCGTGGGCTCGGTGGTGAACCAGCCGTCCTCGTTCTACGAGGCGGGGCAGCTGCCGAGCGTCGCCGAGCGGATCATGGCCGACGAGCTCAACCGCTTCATCGGGTGGGAGCCCGGGCGCTTCGCCATGGTGACGACGTCGGGCGGCTCGCTGGCGAACCTGACCGCGCTGCTCGCCGCCCGCAACAGGGCCTTCCCCGGCATCTGGGCGCGCGGGGAGACCGGCGGGGAGACGGGCGGGCCGCGGCCGGCCATCGCGGTGAGCGAGGACGTGCACTACAGCGTGACCAGGGCGGCCGGGGTCCTCGGCGTCGGGGAGGCGCGGATCGTCCGCCTGCCGGTGAACCGGAGGCGGCAGATCCGCGCGGACCGGGCGCGCGAGGCGATCGCCGCGGCCGAGGCCCGCGGCCTCAAGGTGTTCTGCGTCGTGGCCTCCGCCGGCACCACGCCGGTCGGCGCCTTCGACCCGGTCGACGAGCTCGCCGACGTCGCGGCCGAGGCCGGCGCCTGGCTGCACGTCGACGGCGCGCACGGCGCCAGCCTGCTGGTATCCGACCGGCTGCGCCGGAAACTCCGCGGCATCGACAAGGCCGATTCCCTGACCTGGGACGCCCACAAGATGATGTTCGTCCCCGCCCCCTGCACCCTGCTTTTCTACCGCCACGCGCATGAGGCGATCGGCGCTTTCCGGCAGCGCGCGAGCTACGTTTTCGACGAGGAGCCCGACGCCTACCACGATTTCGACGGGGGCGACAAGAACCTCGAATGCACCAAGCGCCCGATGATCATGCCCCTATGGACGCTGTGGGCAATGTACGGGCGGGCGCTGTTCGCCGAGAAGATCGAATATCTGTGCCACCTCACCGAAGAGGCGCACCGCATTGTCGCGGCCGAGCCCGACTTCGAGACACCGCATTCTCCAGAGGCCAACATCCTGTGTTTCCGGTACCGTCCCGGCGGAGTCGAGGATGAACACGTCCACCACCTGCAATTACAGATAAGGAACCAGGTCAGGGGCGGCGGCCGGTTCTTCATATCCAAGGTCGACCTCGATGGCGTCGCCGCGCTGCGCGTCGTCTTCATGAACCACCAGACCACTGGCGAACACTTCCGGATGCTCGTCGATGAGATCAGGCGGATCGGCGCGCACCTGCTCACGAAGAGGAGTGGACGATGAACCCGATGGGCACCGTGGAGATCGACCGGGCGGGCGGGGACGCCGCGGAGCTCGCGGCACGGCTGATCCCCGACGAGGAGCTCCAGCCGTGGTCGGTGGAGGCGGTGCCGTCGCTGCCCTCCTTCGCGAGCAAGATGCGGCAGTGCGAGCGGCTCCGCGGGACGCCCTACAGCGAGACGCCGCACGACGTCCAGGACGCCCTCGTCCTGCGGCGCCTCCAGCAGATGGTGAACACCATGCTGCTCAACCCGCTGTGGAAGGAGCGGCTCGCCGCCTCCGACATCGGGGGCCCGCCCGCCACGTTCGAGGAGTGGGAGCGGATCCCGCTGTCGGACAAGACCGTCCAGCGCGACATGTTCATGGGCGACCGCCCGGGGATGGTCGTGCCGCTCAGCCACGGCGGGTTCGAGGTGGTGGCGAGCGGCGGCACCAGCGACGGGCTGCCCCTGGAGATCGTCTACTCGCTGCGGGAGCTGCACGACACCTACCGCGTCGCCGGGCACTTCATGGGCACCTACCAGCTCCGCGAGCACCTGCGGGGAAGCGACCCCAAATGGCTGTTCACGAGCCTCGCCGACTACCAGATGTGGAGCAGCGGCACGATGGTCGGCGGCGTCCTCCAGCAGGTGCCGGGCGTCAACTACATCGGTGCCGGCCCCGTCACGGGCCCGGTGTTCCAGCACATGTTCTCCTACCAGGGGCCGAAGGCGCTGATGGGGATCTCGGCGGGCGTCGCGATCCTCAGCGACCTCGGCGCCGGGCTGAGCAGGGAGGCCCGGGAGAGCTTCCGGGTGGCGCTGTACGGGAGCGGGGTGCTGCCGCACCGCAAGCGGGCCGAGCTGCGGGCGCTGTACCCGAACATCGCGATCCTCAGCTATTTCGCCGCGACCCAGGCCGAGACGATCGGGCTCCAGCTCCGGGACGACTCGCCCGTTCTGTCGGCGGTGCCCGGCCTGCACCACATCGAGATCGTCGACGCGGACGGCCGCGCGGTCGCCGAGGGCGAGGAGGGCGAGCTGGTCGTCACGCGGCTGCACGCGCACGAGGCGCCGCTGCTGCGGCTCAAGCTCGGCGACCGGATGATCCGCCGGCCGGCCCTGACCGGGCCGGGGCTGAAGACCCGGCGGTTCGAGTTCGCGGGACGCACCGGCGATGTCCTGCACCTGAACGACAGCCAGTACTCCGCGGCGCTCGCCTACAACGCCCTGCGCGACGACCTGCGCAAGGCCGCCGGCGTGGACCTGGACGAGGCCGCCCACGAGGTCCAGTTCGTCAACCACCGCGAGTACAAGACGATCACGCTGTTCGCGTCGGTCGACGACGCCGAGGGCCTGACGCACACGACGGCCGCCGCCCTCGGCCCCGCCGGCGTCCAGCGGGTGTTCGCCGGGGCGCTCGCCCGGTCGCTGTCGCTGTTCAACGACCGCGAGGCCACCCAGGCGGCGGTGGAGAAGTCCGGGTACGGCTTCCGGCTCGTCTTCGTCCACCGGGCGTCCCCGGAGATCGAGCGGACGGCCGTCGGCAAGGTCCCCCTGGTGCGCGACCGGGGATGAGAAGCGGCCGCCGCACGGCGGTCATCGGCAACCACGACAGGAGCGGGAATGAAACCGCAGGTCAACATCATCGTCCTCGTGGACGTCGTCGGAGCGCTGTCGGAGCGGACGCTGAACGACGGCAACCTGTCCCTGGTGGACGACGGGCAGTTCGACAGCCCCGGCCAGGGCACGACCCGGCTGTGCACCGTCGTCTCGCCGGGGCAGCTCGTCCAGTGGACGGCCGTGGCCGTGGACGTGCAGACGCCCGTCGAGATCCGGAGCATCACCTTCCTCGGGTCCGGTGACGCCGCGCTGGAGGAACCGGACGCGGCGGACGCGCAGGACGTGCCGGCGCACGAGGGCACCGCGCCCGACCTCAAGGTGTGGTCCGGGTTCGTCCCGCCCTACCTGGTGCCCGGGGCGCCCTACCGGTACCGGCTGGAGCTGCAGATGCACGAGGGGCCGAACAGCGTGCTGCACGTCGACTCGCCCGCGCTGATGAGCGCGTGACAACACCCCGACCCGGAAGGCGGACCGATGGCCCAACAACAAGCGATCATCGTGCTGGTCGACATCGCGAACGCGCTGCGTGAGCGGACGCTGCGCGGCAACGTCTACCTCTTCGACAACATGCGCTTCCTCGGCTCCACCGGGGAGGGGACCGGGGACCTGGTGACCGCCATCCCGGGCTCGTACTGGAGCGACGGGTCGCAGGGCAGCGAGCAGGTGCTGAACTGGCTGCCGTCCAGCCTCGGGTCGATCCCGCCGACCGTCCCCCGCGGCTACCACACGGAGCGGTCGCAGGCGATCGACCGGCAGGCGCTGGAGGACCTGACGGCGCTCGCCGGCCAGGGCACGGTCCCCGGCGCCGACCCCGCGGCCGGGCTGGCCGACATCCGGAGCCGGGTCGGGACGCGGGCCCGCCGGGCGCGCGGCGGCCGCGCCCCGGTGGGCGGCAAGCTCCTCGACATCACCGGCAACGCCGTCACCGGCGCCGGCACCGCCGCCGTGAACCCCCCCGCGCCGATCATCACCGACGTCACCGGCGAGGCGGTGGACGAGAAGATCATGTACCCGGCGCAGTACGGCTCACCGGACATGGTGTCCGACGGGTGGTACTGGTCGGCGACCGTGGACACCGCCCGCCCGGGCACCTACGCCTACACGATGCACATCCAGCTCCACGAGCTGGTGATCCGCGACGGCGAGCAGGTCTGGGAGCCGGTGGACCTCACCTGCGACTCGGCGATCCGGGTCACCACCGAGCCCAAGTACAACGCGTTCACCGGCGCGGGGCTGGGGCCGCTGCCCGTCCCCGCCGCCCCGTCGCCCTGACACGAGCCGCCCGGAACCACGTCCCGTAGCCGCAGCACTGGAAACGGAGGAGCCCATGCCCCCCAAGGCCAAGCCGGCGGAGCCGGTCGCCACCCGGCCCGTCTCGATCACCGCCGTCGTCGACCCGGTCGCCGCCCTCGCCGCCGGGAACATCCAGAACAGCCTCTACCTGTACGACACCAACAAGGCCGAGGGGTCCACCGGTTTCGGCACCGGGGAACTGCGCACCCGGGTGCGGTCGGGCGACCGCCTCCTGTGGAACGTCGTCGTCCTGGAGTGCGAGACCTACGCCGCCATCGACGGCATCGAGATCGACGAGCGGGTCTGCGAGCCGGTGCGGAAGGTGTACCCGGGCACCGACATCGTCTACTGGACGGGGACGGTGAAGCGGGCCGTCACCGAGCCGGTCCCCTACCGGCTGCGGTTCCGGCTCGGCACCGTCACCGAGCCGTTCACCACCGCGGAGTCGGCCCTCGTCGGACACGGCGCGCCCGCGCGGGCCACCGTCGCGAAGGAGCGCGCATGACCGGGCCGCAGCGTGTCGTGGAGTCCGAGCAGCGGGGCCAGCTCAACTCGGTGCAGCTCAACATCGTGACGCTGGTGAACATGGAGCGGGCGGCGGCGACGGGCTCGCTGGAGGACGCCCTGTTCATGATGGACAACAGCGTCGGCGGTGTCGGGCAGGGCACCGACCACCTGGAGACGGTCTGCAAGCAGGGGCAGGTGCTCAACTGGATCATCCGTCCCGTCGAGATGGAGAAGCGGCCGGACGGCACCTGGCCCCCGATGCCCAAGATCAACAACCTGGTGTTCCTCGACACCGAGCGGGGGGACGAGGAGGACGTCGCGGAGCGGCGGATCATGACGGAGCTGAAGATCTACGGGGCGCCCGACCGGATGCGCTCCCCGTACACCCCCGTCTACTACTACTGGGCCGGGGCGATCCTGAGCACGGCCCGGCCGGGGCTCTACCGGTACCGGTTCGTCCTTGAGCTGGAGCAGGACCACACCCGGGAGAAGCTCTACCTGAACACGGTCCGCAACCCCGCGGTCCGCGTCCTGGAGGTCTGACGCGCCACCGCCGCGCGCGGCGCCGGCCCGGAGGCCGGCGCCGTCGCCGCGGGCCTCAGCCGCGGGCGCGGCGGAGGGTGAGGTGGGACACCAGGCCGGTCCCCGACACGGCGGTCTGTTCGAGCCGGAGGTCACCGGCCCCCTCGAACAGCCGCTCCCCGGCGCCGAGGGTGATCGGCGCGACGTGCAGCCGCAGCTCGTCGATCAGCCCGGCCGCGAGGTACTGGCCGACCGTGCTGGCGCCGCCGCAGATCGCGACGTCCGCGCCGTCCGCGGCCTCCCGCGCCCGGGCGAGCGCGGCCTCGATCCCGTCGGTCACGAACTCGAAGGTCGTGCCGCCCTTCATCGTGACGCTGTCGCGCGGGTGATGGGTCAGGACGAACACCGGCGCGTGGTAGGGCGGCTCCTCGCCCCACCAGCCGTTCCACTCCAGATCCCACGCGCCGCGGCCGGGCCCGAACATGTTGCGGCCCATGATGTAGGCGCGCGCCGACGTGATCTTCTCGATGGCCTCGGCGTTGGCCTCGGGCTCCTCGAACATCCAGCGGTGCAGCCGCTCGGCGCCCCGGCCCAGCGGGTCGGCCAGGCCCTGGTCCGGGCCGGCGACGAAACCGTCCAGGGACATCGTGATGTCGCAGGTGACCTCGCCCATCTCACTGCCTCCGTTTCCCGGCGCCCCTCCGGCGCCGCTCACCAACAGATCGGAGCCGCGCCGCCGTCTTCGACATGCCCGGCGGGTTCTTCCACAATCTTTCGTCGCGCCGCGGCCACCGCCGCCCGCGGGCACCGGCGGCCGCGTGCGGGTCAGCGCCCGGCGCGGGCACTGCGCAGCAGCGTGACGCCCATCGCCAGCAGCCAGTAGCTGAGGATCGCGCCCATCAGGGCGGTGGTGCCCCAGCCGTTCGCCGCGTAGAAGTCCGCCGGGGTGTTGCCGAAGAACAGGGACGGGACGAAGGCCAGGTTGACCGCCGCCAGCACGTAGGCGGCCCGGCTCGTCCAGCGGGGCAGGGCGCGGGTGCGGTGGAGCGCGAAGCCGACCGAGGCCAGGAAGAGCGCCAGCAGGATGCGGCCGATCGTCCCGTAGAGGATGTAGGTGCCGTCGACGGCGATGGTCGGGTCGATCGGACGGTCGGCGGCGATGACCGCGCCCGCCTCCAGGCCCGAGGACACGAGCGTCACCGCGACGTACGTCAGACCGGCCGCGGACGCGATCGACCCTGCCCATTCGTACTCCGGGGCCACCCTCTTGACGAGCTCCCGGAAGCCGGTGACGAACAGCAGCAGCGCGGCGAGGGCGAAGAGCCCGATCAGGATCCGGCTCAGCACGTTGGAGGCCGGGGGCTCGTCCGAGTACACGAAGTAGAGCGGCACTTCCAGGATGAGCGCGGCGGCCGAGGCGGTGCCCGCGATGCCGGTGAAGCGCCGCGCGAGGTTCTCGTTCATGGGAATCCTTTGTCCGACGGATGGGCCGATGACCGCAATCCTGTGCCCGCGCGCGGCACATGTCGGTGGGACTGGGGGCCCGCCGCCGGTGGGCCTAACACCACTTTCCGTCGGGGATTCTCGCCCCGCGATCAGACCAGGGGGCGCTGCCCGGCCTTCCCCTCCTCGTAGGCGGCTCGGGCCCGGACGGTCGAGTCGAGGGTGGACACCTCCGCGACCGGGACGTCCCACCACGCCCCGCCGTCGGGCACCGCCACGGAGGTGTCGGTCTCCACGTGCACGACGGTCGTCCTGGACGCGTCCCTGGCCTTGGCGAGGGCGGCGCGGAACCCGGCGGCGGTGGTGGCGCGCAGCACGTCGGCGCCGAGCGAGGCCGCGTTCGCGGCGAGGTCGCCCGGCAGCCGGAACCGGGTCCCGAACCCCTGCGCGCCGACGGACTCCGACAGGGCCCCGATCGAGGCGAACCCGTGGTTCTGGACGAGCACGACGACGAGCTTGACGCCGTCGGCGACCGCGGTGACGAGCTCCTGCGCCATCATCAGGTACGAGCCGTCGCCGACGAGGACGAACACCTCGCGGTCGGGCGCGGCGAGCTTCACGCCGAGGCCGCCCGCGATCTCGTAGCCCATGCAGGAGTAGCCGTACTCGACGTGGTAGCCCTTCGGGTCGCGGGTCCGCCACAGCCGGTGCAGGTCGCCGGGCATGGACCCGGCCGCGCAGACGACCACGTCGCGCGGGCCGGCGGTCTCGTTGACGATGCCGATGATCTCCGGCTGGGACGGGAGGCCGCCGCCGGAGGGCTCGCGGGAGCGGTCGACGGCGGCGTTCCAGCGGGCCGTCAGCGCGGCGGCCTCCGCCCGGTAGGACTCATCGACGGTGTGCCCGGCCAGCGCGCCGCGCAGGGCGGCCAGTCCCGCGCGGGCGTCGGCGGTCAGCGGGAGCCCGGCGTGCTTGGCGGCGTCCGGCCCGGCGACGTTGAGGTTGACGAACCGGACGCCGGGACGGGCGAACAGCGTCCGCGAGGCGGTGGTGAAGTCGCTGTAGCGGGTGCCGACGCCGAGGACCACGTCGGCCTCGCGGGCGAGGGCGTTCGCGGCGGACGTCCCGGTCGCGCCGATCGCGCCCGCCGACGCGGGGTGGTCCCACGGGAGGGAGCCCTTGCCCGCCTGGGTCTCGGCCACCGGGAACCCGGTCTCCCTGGCGAACGCGTCCAGCTCCGCGGCCGCGCCGGAGTAGACGACGCCGCCACCGGCGACGACCAGGGGCCGCCGCGCGGCCCGCAGCAGCGCCGCCGCCTCGTCCAGCACGGCGGGCTCGGGCACCGGGCGGGGGATCCGCCAGGTGCGCCCGGCGAACAGCTCCGGCGGCCAGTCGTGCGCCTCGGCCTGGACGTCCTGCGGCAGCGCGAGCGTGACCGCGCCGGTCTCCGCCGGGTCGGTCAGCACCCGCATCGCCGCCAGGAGCGCGGCGGGGAGCTGCTCGGGACGGTTGATCCGGTCCCAGTACTTCGAGACGGGCCTGAGGCAGTCGTTCACCGACACGTCGTAGGAGCGGGCGTCCTCCAGCTCCTGGAGCACCGGGTTGGCGACGCGGGTGGCGAAGACGTCGCCGGGCAGCAGCAGCACCGGGATCCGGTTGATCGTCGCGAGCGCCGCGCCGGTCACCATGTTGGTGGCGCCCGGCCCGATCGACGTCGTGCACGCGTACGCGCGCAGCCGGTCGTGCGTCCGCGCGTATCCCACGGCGGCGTGCACCATGGCCTGCTCGTTGCGCGCGGCGCGGAAGGGCAGCGCGCCGTCCTGCTGGAGCAGCGCCTGCCCGAGCCCCGCCACGTTCCCGTGGCCGAAGATGCCGAAGCAGCCGGCGAAGAACCGGCGCCGCTCGCCGTCGCGCTCGGTCCACTGGTTCGCCAGGAAGCGGACGACCGCCTGCCCGACGGTGAGCCGCTCGGTCGCCGTCATCGTCCGCCCTCCCGGTGGTCGCGGGGTCCGGCGGCCGAGGTCATCGGCAGCCGCGGGTCGGCCGGCAGCCCCGGCCAGGTGCCGCGGATCCAGGCGTGCGCGGGGTCGTCGCAGATCCGCCAGGCGCGCTCGCCCGGTCCGGCCATCACGTTCAGGTAGTACAGGTCGTAGCCGGGCACGGCCATGGACGGGCCGTGCCAGCCGTGCGGGATCAGCACCGTGTCGCCGGTCCGGACCTCCTCCAGCACGTCGGTGGTGCCGTAGACCCGCTGGTAGCCGATGCCGGGGCCGCCGTCCGGCGCGTCCGCGACCTCGAAGTAGTAGATCTCCTCCAGGACCGACTCCTCCGGCGTCTGCTCGTCGTGCTTGTGCGGCGGGTAGGACGACCAGTTCCCGCCCGGCGTCAGCACCTCGCAGGCGATCAGCCGGTCCGCCTCGAACGCGCCGGGCGTGCAGAAGTTGTTGACCTGCCGGGCCATGCCCCCCGCGCCGCGCAGTTCCACGGGCACCCGCTCGGCGGGGCCGTAGCGGGGCGGCAGCCGCCGCTCGCAGCGGGCGGAGGGCAGCGCGAACCGGCCGCCCTCCCGGGAGGAGACCCGCACCGCCGCGTCGCGGGGCACGTAGGCGAAGTCGGTCACCCGGGAGAACACGTCGCGGCGGCCGGTGAGCTCGAACGTCACGGTGCCGCCCGCCGGGGCGGCGACCGTCACGGCGCACGCCCCGGCCAGCGGCAGCACGAGCGTCTCGGCGTCGCCGGTCTCCAGCGCGGCCTCCTCCCCCGGCCCGAGCGCGAGGACGCGCAGCCCCGAGTACGCCCACCCGGCGCTCGCGGGGGTCACCGTGCACACCGCGGTCCCGCCGTCCACGGCCGGTCCCCCGCTCACAGCAGGCCCGCCGCGGCGTCGACGGCCCCCGCGACGTCGCCGCCGGGCGGGTAGAGCAGGGAGCGGCCCACGACCAGGCCGCGGACGGTCGGCAGCGCCAGCGCGGCCTTCCAGCCGGCCAGCGCGGCGTCCGGGTCGGCGGGGACCTCCCCGCCGAGCAGCAGGGCGGGCAGCGTCGAAGCGGCCATGACCTCCTCCATCCGGTCCACCACCGGGACCTTCAACCAGGTGTGCGCGGACGTGGCGCCGAGCCCCGAGGCGATCGACACCGCGTGGACCATCGCCTCGGGCGTCAGCAGGTTGCGCAGGCGACCGCCGCCCTCCCGGGACGACATGAACGGCTCGACCAGCGCCATCAGCCCGTGCGCGGCGAGGTCGGTCACCGCGTGCGCGCACGCCTCCAGCGTCCGCGCGGTCGCCGGGTCGGCGAGGTCGACGCGCAGCAGCATCTTGCCGCCGTCCAGCCGGGCGCGTGCGAGGGCGGGCGCGGTGTAGGCGGTGAACCTGTCGTCGGCTTCGAACGCGGCGCCGGCGAGGCCGCCGCGGTTCATCGAGCCGATGACGACCTTGCCCTCCAGCGCGCCGAGCAGCAGCAGGTCCTCGATCACGTCCGGGGTGCCGAGCACGCCGTCGACGCCGGGCCGGGCGAGCGCGACGCACATCCGCTCCAGCAGGTCCGCGCGGTCGCCCAGGGCCAGCGGATCGCCCCCGGCGCGCAGCGCGCCCCGGGCCGGGTGGTCGGCCGCGATGATCATCAGGCGGGCGGGCGGCGCCGCGGACCGGACGCGCCGGGCGGCGGCCTCCGCGATGGCCGCCGGCCGCACCGCCCTGATCTCGGCGATCTCCGCGAGCCGCCCGGCGAACGTCCCCGTGCTCACCGTCCGGCCTCCTCGCGGCCGGCCAGGAGGTGCCCGACCTCGTCCTCGGTGGGCATGGCGTCGGCGCAGGCCAGGCGGGAGGCGACCAGCGCGCCGGCGGCGCCGGCGAACCGGACGGTGCGCTCCAGGTCCCAGCCCTCCAGAAGCCCGTGGCAGACGGCGCCGCCGAAGGCGTCGCCCGCGCCGAGCCCGTTGAGGACCCGCACGGGCGTGGGCGGGACCTCGACGACGCCCTCGGCGGACGCGGCGAGGGTCCCGCGGGGGCCCTGCTTGACGATGGCGACGGACACGCCGCGGTCCAGCAGCGCGCGGGCGGCGTCGCGGGGCCCTCGGGTGCCCACGGCGATCTCGCATTCGTCGAGGTTGCCGACGGCCACGGTGGCGTGCTCCAGCGCGCGGCCGACGCGGGCCCGGGCCTCCCCGGGCGACGCCCAGAACATCGGCCGCCAGTCGAGGTCGAGGACGGTCGTGCCCGGGTGCGCGGCGAGCGCGGCGAGCGTCGAGCCGTGGCTCGGCTCCTCGGACAGCCCGGTCACCGTCGCCCAGAAGATGCGGGCGGCGCGGATCGCGTCCAGGTCCAGCTCGTGCTCATGGATCTCCAGGTCGGGCGCCTTGGGATGGCGGTAGAAGTACAGCGGGAAATGGTCGGGCGGGAAGATCTCGCAGAACGCCAGCGGCGTCGGGAGCCCGGGGACGGCCGTGACGAACCGGTCGTCCACGCCGTAGCCGGTGAGCGCCTGGTGGACGAAGCGGCCGAACGGGTCCTCGCCCGTCCGGGTGATGACGGCCGCGCGGTGGCCGAGGCGGGCCGCGGCGACCGCGACGTTGGTCGGGCTGCCGCCCAGGTACTTGCCGAACGACTCGACCTTCTCCAGCGGGACGCCCGTCTGGAGCGGGTAGACGTCGACGCTCACCCGGCCCATCGTGATGAGGTCGTGGGTCATGCGGCCTCCAGGAACTCCAGGCAGGCGCGGACGTCGTCGCGGGGCCCGGCGTCCGGCGCGGGGTCGGTGGTGAGGACCATGTCCTGTTCGAGGACGTACCAACCCCCGTATCCCGCGTCCTCCAGCGCGCCGATGATCCCGGCGATGTCGATGTCGCCCCGGCCGAGGGGGCGGTAGATCCCGTCCCGGACGGCGGCGGTGTAGCCGGTCCCGCCGGTCCGCACCGCGCGGGCGAGGGCGGCGTCGACGTCCTTGAGGTGGACGTGGGCGATCCTGTCCGGTGCCGAGCGCGCCAGGGCCAGCGGGTCGGTGCCGCCGATGAGCAGGTGGCCGGTGTCGAGGCACAGCCCGATGTCGGAGCCGTCCAGGACGCGCTCGACCTCCTCGCGCCGCTCGACGACCGTGCCGACGTGCGGGTGCAGGACGGCGCGGTGGCCGCGCCCGGCGGCGTGGCGGGCGGCGCGCCCGAGGTTGGCCAGGAGGGCGGTCCACTGCCGCCCGTCCAGGACGGGCCTCGCGTCGTAGCCGTCCCGCCCGGTGGCGGCGGCGAGCACCACGACCGCCGCGTCGCCGAAGGAGTCGAGGGCGCGGGCGAGGCCCGGGAGCGGGTCGCGGCCGGGGTCGTGCAGGACGAGGGGGACGAACCCGCCGACGGGGCGCAGCCCGTACGCGCCGAGCAGCGCGGAACGCTCCGCGGGGTCGGCGGGGAGGAAGCCGTCCGGGCCGAACTCGGTGGCGGCGACGCCGAGGTCGCGCATCTCGGCGAGGACGCGCCGGGCGGCGAGCTGGTGCCCCCAGCCGGGGACCTCGCAGACTCCCCAGGAGATCGGCGCGGCGGCGACGCGCCCGGCGGCGATCATCGGCGGACCTCCTCGATCGCGACGGCGCGCCGCTCGCGCCGGGAGGTCTCGCACGCCTCGGCCACGTAGAACGCCTCCAGGCTCTCCTCCGGCGGGCACGGGCTGGCCGCGCCCTCGGCGACCATGCCGGTGAACGCCCGGAGCTCGGCGGTGTACGCCTCGGCGAACCGTTCGAGGAAGCCGGTGTGCGGCGGGCCCGCCGGGCGCGTGCCGGGACCGGCGGGTGACAGCGGGGTCCGGTCGTCCAGGCCGACGACCACCGAGTCACGGGAGCCGAGCACCTCCAGCCGGACGTCGTAGCCGGCTGCGTTGTAGCGGCTCGCGGAGACCACCGCGAGGGTGCCGTCGTCGAGCGTGAGGACCGCCGAGGCGGCGGAGGCGTCGCCGGACTCGGCGAAGACGGCGGCGCCGCGGTCCGCCCCGGCCGCGGTCACCTCGACGACGTCGCGGCCGGTGACGAACCGGACGGCGTCGAAGTCGTGGACGGAGCAGTCCCGGAACAGCCCGCCCGAGGTGGGCAGGTACTCCTCCGGCGGGGGGACGGGGTCGAGCGTGCAGGAGCGGACGGTGTGCACCCAGCCGAGCCGGCCGGAGCGGACCGCCTCGCGCGCGGCCCGGTGCCCGGGGTCGAAGCGCCGCTGGAAGCCGACCTGCACCGGCACGCCGGAGCCGCGGACGGCCGTCAGCACTTGGATCGTTCCATCAAGATCGGTGGCCACCGGCTTCTCCACGAAGACCGGCAGCCCGGCCTCCACGGCGCGGATCACCAGGCCGGCGTGCGCGGCGGTGGGCGTGGCGACGACCAGGCCGTCCAGCCCGGCGGCGAACAGCGCGTCCACTCCGGCGGCGGCCCGGACGCCGAGCTTGCGCGCCACCTCGCGCGCCCGTCCGGCGTCGGCGTCGGCGACGACCACCTCCTCGACCTCCGCGATCCCCCGCAGCGTCTCCGCGTGTCCCCCGCCGATCCGGCCCACACCGGCCAGCCCGATCCTCATCCGGTCCCCCTCCCGGTGCCGCGTCGCCCGTGACCGAGTTTCATGGAACGCTCCAATTTCTGTCAAGGGTATGTCATGACATAAGGACTTTAGCGCTTTGTTGTGGACTGTCCGTTATCCTCATCGCGACAGAGCCGAAGGAGTCCCGAGGTGCACGGACCCACCGTCAGAGTGGATCGCGGCAGCCCCGTCCCGCTCTATTTCCAGGTCGCCCGGCAGCTGGAGGAGGCGATCCGCACCGGCGAGCTGCCACCCGGGGCGCGGCTGGAGAACGAGCTGGAGCTGGCCTCCCGCTACCGGCTGTCACGGCCGACCGTCCGGCAGGCGATCCAGCACCTGGTCGACCAGGGCCTGCTGGTGCGCAGGCGCGGGGTCGGCACGCAGGTCGTCCGGTCCCCGGTGCGGCGGCCGATCGAGCTGTCCAGCCTGTACGACGACCTCGCCGCGGCCGGCGCCGAGCCGCGCACGCGGGTGCTGGAGCTCGGCCCCGTCCCCGCGGACGAGGAGGCCGCCGGGCGGCTCGGGGTCGCGCCCGGCACCGAGGTGCTGCGGATGCGCCGGCTGCGTTCCACCGGCGGCGAGCCGCTCGCGCTGATGACCAACGTCCTGCCGGTGGGGCTGATAGACATCACCTCCGCCCATCTTGAAGAGCACGGCCTGTACGAGACGCTCCGGGACGCGGGGGTCAACCTGCGGATCGCGCACCAGACGATCGGGGCGCGCGCCGCCACCGCGGCCGAGGCCCGGCTGCTGGACGAGCGTCGCGGCACGCCCCTGCTCACCATGACGCGTACGGCCTACGACGACAAGGGCGCCGCCGCCGAGTACGGCTGCCACGTCTACCGTGCCGATCGGTATACGTTCTCGCACACACTCGTGGGCAAGTAGCGGCACCGCCGCGCCGGGCGGGTCCGGAGGGACCGCGGCCCGGCGCGGCGGCGTCACGTCACCGGGAGATCCGGGCGACGGAACTCGCCGTTCCCCCCTTCGCCGCCTCGAAGGCCAGCGCGACGATCCCGCTCGCGCCCTGGACCGTCACGGTCTGGACGCCCGCGCGGCGGAACTCGACCTTCTTCGTGCCGAGCACCTTGCCGTCCCAGACGTGGACGTGCGCGGTGCCGGGCCCGGTGGCGCGCAGCCTGACGGCCGCCGAGCCGCCCGAGACCTCCGGCCTGCCGACGATCCGCGCCGTGTCCGACCGGGGCGCGGCGGGACCGCCCGCCAGCGGGACGCCCGTGCGCACCGCCTGGAGGATGGACTCGGGCGAGTCGAGCGAGGACGCCGCGTCGGTCGGCATGACCGGGTCCCCCGGGGTGGTCGGCATGCCGGGCGGCGGCGTGTGGCCGGGAAGCGAGACCAGGCCCCAGCGGTACGGGTCGCCCTGCACCCCGCCCCAGGTGGACCAGCCGATCCGGGACTTGCCGACCTTGTCCTGGGTGTCGGAGTCGTACACGAAGATGTTGAGTCCCATCCGCGCCGGGTCCACGGCGGTCGGCAGGACCTTGAAGGGGATCTTCGCCTCGATCACGTACCCGTCGTACGGGTCGGCCACCGTCGAGGCGACCTGCATCCCGGGCGCGGTCTCCGGCCCGCCCTGGTGCGCGTCGGCGTCGCGCTCGAAGCACGGCCTGCCGTCGGCCATCTTCGGGAAGATGCCGGTCTTGAACGTGGTCGAGGTGTTCTCGGAGTCACCGCGCGGGTCGACGGCGATCTCCACGGAGTCGGTCCGCCAGTGCCGCTTGCAGTCGCCGGCGTCCAGCACGGTGCCGGGCTTGTCGTCGCGGACCTTGACCAGCACGTGCAGCGCGTCGCCGGTCCAGGTGACCTTGCCGGTGGCCGAGCAGTCCGCCGCCGACGCGCAGGGCGAGCCCTCCCAGAGGCGTGACAGGTTCAGCTCCGGCCCGGGATACTCGCCCGGCCCCTCCTTGCCGTCCACGGCGGGCGTGCCCTGCGCCTTCGGCAGGACGGCGGCCGGGACCAGCTCCAGCCCGCCCGTCTGAACGTCCGCGGCGCCCGAGGACGGTGTCGTGGTGATGGTCGCGTCGTAGTCGCCGCCGCTGCCGCCCTCGTTGGAGGTGGGCAGGGACGCGTCGGTGTTGGTGACGGTGAAGGTCGCCGAGCCCTTCGCCCCGGCCGCGAGCGTGTAGGGCTTGGACGGTGCGTCCGCGGCGAAGCCCTTCGGCAGGTCCAGCCGGACCGTCCCCGACTGCGCGGACGCGGTGGTGTTGGCCAGGTCGACGCGCACCTTGCGCGACTTCCCGGACGCCAGCGTCAGCACCGGCTTGACCTGCCCGGTGAGCGCGGGGACACCGGTCCTGGCCGCCCAGGAGTCGAAGTCGGACACGCGGGGCAGCGGCTCCATGGTCCCGGTGACGGACGGCTGCACCTGCACCTGCGCGACGGCCTGGCCTTTGGCCCTCCCGCTGCTGAGCGTCGCCGCGAGCTGGACCCGCCCGGAGGCGGCCCCGGCCGGGGGCGTGACGGTGAAGGTCGCGGTGCGCTCCCGGGAGCCCACCGTGCCCAGATCACCCGAACCTGTAACGTTCCAACCAGACGGAACGGACAAAACAGCCTTCGCTTCGCGCAGCGTCCTCGATGAGCTCGCGTGCGCCGTCACCGCGAACCCGGCGCCGGGCGTCACCCCCAGCGACCGGGTGGTCAGGGAGAACTCCGTGCCGAGCGGCAGGCCGCCCTCGCCGGGCCGCACCGCGCCCTCCAGCATCGCCGCCGGGCCGGTGTTCCCCAGCGTGAACGGCACCCGGCTGTGGATCTGCGTGTAGTAGTCGCAGCCGATCTTGGACGGGTCGGACGGCACGTCCGGGAACCCGCCCCAGCCCTGGCTGACGTACGTCCGCTGCGCCTCGCGCTCGACCTGCGCCCACGTCTTGCCGCCGTTGCGGGCGGACGCGCGGCCGCCCCACACGCCCCGCACGAGCGAGCCCGGGCGGGCCGGCCTCAGGTCGGTGGCGCAGGCGGCGCCCGCGGGCCCGGACGCGCCGCCGGTCTGGAAGATCCGTCCCGGTGCCCAGGTGCGCAGTCCCTCCTCGCCGAGCTGCGCGGGATAGGCCCGGGGGTCGGCCGCGGCGAAGTACGCCTCGGTCGCCAGGCGCGCGGCCTCCTGGTGGTTGCCGTGCTGGCCGGGCAGCGGCGCGGGCACCATGGTGACGATCACCTTGGGCCGTGTCTCCCGCACCAGCCGGACGACCTTCTCCAGCGTCTTGCCGTGGTCCCAGGTCTTGGCGGTGAGCGGCGTGCTCACCGTGTAGTAGAAGTCGACCTCGTCCAGGTAGTGGATGTCGGTGACACCGGCCTTGCCGACGGCGCGCCGCTCCTCGTTCTCGCGCAGCAGGCCGAGCGGCGGCCCCTCCTCGTTCCCGGCCGCGTTCCCGCCGCCCTCGCCGCGCGTGACGGTGAGGACGCCGGTCTTCGCCTTCTCGAACTCGTTCCACTGGCCGAGCGTGGACAGCGTGCCCGCCTCGTCGTCGGGGTGCGCCCCGACGAACAGGACGTCCAGCCGGCCGTCCCCGGACCCGGCATCGGACGGCGCCCCGGACGGCGCCCCGGGCGGCGCGCCGCCGCCGGGATCGGGCGCCGCCTGCGCGGACGGGCCCGTCAGGACGAGAGCGGACGCCGCGAGCGCGGCGGACAGGACTGCGGGTAGGGCGAGTCTTCGCATCGAATCTCCTGTTCTTCCCTACTCCTTGATGGCCCCCGAGAGCATCCCTGCGATGAACTGGCGTTGCAGGAAGACATAGACGATCACGATGGGCGCCGCGATGATCAGCGCGCCCGCCATGAGCAGTGAGTAGTCGGTCTTGTGCGTCCCTTGGAAGAAGGACAGGCCGAGGGGCGCGGTGCGCAGCCCCTCGTCGGAATTGATGATCACCAGCGGGAGCAGGAACTCGTTCCAGGTCCACATGGTGGTGAGCAGGAGCATGGTGAGGATCGCGGGACGGCCGATCGGCACCAGCACCCGCCACAGCGTCGTCCAGCTCGACGCGCCGTCGATCCGCGCGGCCTCCAGCAGCGACGGGGGGACGCTGCGGAAGTAGGCGCGCATCCAGAACGTGCCGAACGCGACCGACATGGCGACCTGCGGGAGGATGAGCCCGGCGTAGGTGTTGTCGAGCCCCATCGACCTGAGGTCGAAGTACAGCGGGACGACGACCGCCTCGGTCGGGATGGTCAGCCCCGCGAGGAACAGCAGGAACAGCGCCGGCGCCCCGCGGAAGCGCATCGCGCCGAGCGCGTACCCCGCCATGATCGACAGCACCGCCGCGACGACCACGGTGACCGTGGTGACGATGAGGCTGTTGCGCAGGTACGTGGCGAAGTGGCCGTCCCGCCACGCCGTCTCGAACGAGGAGAGGTCCAGGCCCGGGAGCCGCAGCGCCTGCGTCACGACGCCGATCATCGGGAACACCGCGATGACCGCGAAGACGGCGAGGATCGCGTGGTTGACGACCCGTTCCCCCCGCGGGTTCATGCGTCCCTCCCTTCCACCAGGCGGCCGATGCCGGCCGTGACGGCGAACGCCAGCACGGCCAGCGTCACGCCGATGGCGCAGCCGAGCCCGACCTCACCGGTGTTGAACGTGCGGTTGTACACCTCGTAGGCGGGCACCTTCGTCGCGTTGCCCGGCCCGCCCTCGGTGGCCATGTAGATGAGGTCGAAGTTGCGGATCGCCATGATCGTCGTCAGCGTCAGCGCCACCGCCAGCTCGCGGCGCAGCGCGGGCAGCGTGACCGCGATGAACTCGCGGACGGGCCCGGCGCCGTCGATCCGCGCGGCCTCGTACAGCTCCCGGGGGATCTTCTGGACCCCGGCCAGGAACAGCACCAGCGCCAGCCCGATCCCCACCCAGGTGCCGACGACCCCGACGGCGGGCAGCGCGAAGGTGAAGTCGCCGAGCCAGCCGCGCCGCCAGTCCGGCAGGCCGAGCGCGTGCAGCCCGCCGAGGACGGTGTTGACCGGGCCGTCCGCCGAGTACACCCACCGCCAGGCCACGGCCACCGCGACCATCGCGATGACCTGCGGCAGGAACAGCACGGTGCGGAAGAACGCCAGGCCGCGGATCTTCGTCCGGGACATCGCGCCGACCAGCACGAACGCGATGCAGCACGGCAGCACGGAATAGAACACGACGAGGACGAGGAGGTGGCCGAACGCGCCGCGCAGGGCCGGGTCGGACCAGGTGCTGGTGTAGTTGGAGACGCCCGCCCACGTCGCCGTCCCGAGCCCGTCCCAGTGGTACAGGGAGAACTGCGCGCCCCGCACCAGCGGCCACAGCAGGAACCCCCCGTACACCAGCAGGGCGGGCAGGACGTACAGCCACCCGATCCCCCGGGCCTCGCCGGGGGGACGGCCCCCGTTGCGTCCCCCCGGGCGCCGCGCGGCACGGGCGTCCGGTGCCTCGCGCCGGGATCCCGGCCCCTCGTGCCGCGCGGCCGTCGTCATGTGCGGGCTCCTCGTCCTCATCGGGCCGGTCCGCGCCCGGCCCCGGTCACTTCTTGTTCTGGAAGGCGGTGTAGTCGTCCTGGGCCGCCTTCATGGCCTCCTCCGGCGACCTCCTCCCCGCGACGAGCTCCTGGAGCGGGCCGCCGAACGCGTCGGTGAAGGTGGGCGTCGCGTAGTCGAGGTAGGGAGTGGTGCCGTCGTTCCTGCTCAGCTCACCCCAGGCCGCCGACACCTCGCGCATCAGCGCCGCCGACGGCTGCCTGGACGGCGCGGGGAGCACAGGCAGGTTGCCGGTCTCGACCGAGACGTCCATCGCCTTCGGCGAGGTGATGAAGTTGATGTAGGCCGCCGCGACGTCCGCGTGCTTGGACTTGGCCGTGATGGACCACGGCAGGCTCTCGCCGCCCATCGTCGCCACCGGCGCCCCGGCCTGGGACGCGGGCGGCAGCATGAAGCCGACCTTCTCCTTCATGCGGTCGTTCAGGTCGGGCGCCCACCAGGTGCCGCCGAACATGAACACGCCCTCCCCCTTGGCGAAGTTCACGGGCGTGTCGTCCCACTTGATGGAGTTGGCGTTCTTGGTGAAGTAGCCCTTCTTGGACCAGTCGGCGAGCTTCTGCGCGGCCTGGACGTTCGGGCCGTCGGTCCAGGAGCCGCCACTGCCGAACACGAGCCTGCGGACGGCCTCCTTGTCGGCGAGGCCGTCCTGGAGGATGCCGTAGAGCTGCATCGCGGGCAGCTTCTCGACGTTGCCGAACGCGATGGGGACCTCGCCCTTGCCCTTGGCGGTGGCGAGCGCCTGGTCGAACTCCGCCCACGTCTTCGGCGGCTGGATACCGAGCTTCTGCAGCTTCTCCTTGTTGTAGTACAGGCCGACGATCTCACCGTTGAGGGAGACGCCGTACAGCTTCCCCGAGCCGATGAGCTTCCCGTCGTCGGTGACGCTGTTGAGGTCCAGCAGGCCCTTGGGGTAACGCTTCTTCCACCCGTACACCTGGTCGTAGGGGTCGAGCGGCAGCAGCATGCCCGCCTTGACGAACTGCGCCATCGACGCGTAGCCCTGGTTGGCCTCCACGACGTCCGGCGGGTTGCTCCCCGACAGCGCCAGCCGCAGGGTCTTCTGCAGGTCGCTGAAGGACCGCGACACCCGGTTGATCTTGACGTTGGGGTAGGTGGCCTGGAACTGGGCGTTCAGCTTCTCGATCTGCTCCTTCAGCCCGCCCTGGACCTCCTGGTCCCAGACGGTGAGCGTCACGTTCCCCGCCTTGGCGACGTCGGTGCTGACCGCCGCGGGCGCCTTGCCCGCGGGCTTGTCGCCGGACGAGCCCGGGGCGCACGCGGCGGCGAGCGCGGTCACGAGGGCGGCCGCGGCCGCGACCGCCCCTCGCCTCATCAGTGTCGGCATTTCAGCGGCTCCCTGCTTCTTCCTGCTACTGCGTTGTTCCGGTCGTGCGCCGCCCCCGGGCCGTGCGCCGCGCCGGTCCGCCCCCGTCCCCGTCCCTAGGACGGCCGCGGGGGGTCGGCCCGGAGGGTGGGTTCGGCCCGGACGACGGTGTCGGTGGCCGAGTCGGGGATGTAGTCGACGACGAAGGCGTACTTCTCGAGCTCGGACTCGGGGACCTCGCCGGACTCGCCGAACGCGGCGATCTCGCCCCAGCACGGGGCGCCGAGCGAGCCGCTGCGGTGCCGGACCGACAGGCCCGCGCACAGGTTGGCGAACCGCAGCCGCTCGGCGAGCGGCAGCCCGGCGAGGGTCCCGAACAGGAACCCCGCGCCGAACACGTCTCCCGCCCCGGTCGCGTCGAGGGCCTCCACGGGCAGCGCCGGGGTCTCGGCGACCTCGCCCGTCCGGGAGTCGATCGCGATGGCGCCGTCGCCGCCGCGTTTGACCACCACCACGGGGACGCGCCCCGAGAGGACGCGCGCGGCCTCCTCGGGCGAGCCGGTGCGGGTGTAGGCCATGGCCTCCACGGCGTTCGGCAGGAACACGTCCACGTGCTCCAGCCGGTCCAGGACCTCGCTGGACCACGTCTCGGTCGCGTCCCAGCCGAGATCGGCGAACACCGTCGTGCCCGACCTCCGCATCTCCCTGGCCCAGCCCGGCACGGGGCGCTCGATGTCGACGAAGCAGGCGCGCGCGGGAGGTGGCGGGGAGCCGAGCACCGCCCCCGTGGCGCCCGCACCCCCCGCACCGCCGGCGAGACCCGCGACCGCGCCGGACGAGAGGTCCGGCATGGGCTTGGCGTAAGTGACCATGCTGCGGTCGGAGTCGTAGGCCAGCGACACCGTGACCGGCGTGGGCCAGCCCGGCACCCGCCGGGAGTGGCCGAGGTCGACGCCCTCCTGCTCGGCGAGGGTCCGCCACAGGTAGGCGCCGAACAGGTCGTCGCCGAAGGGGGCCGCGAGGCCGACGCGCAGGCCGAGCCGGCTCATCGCGACCGCGATGTTGGCGATACCGCCCGGCGCCGACCCGAGCCCGTCGGTGAACAGCTCGGTGCCGGGCGGCGGCAGCCCGGGCAGCCCGGTGAAGATCATGTCCATGAACACCTGGCCGGACAGGAAGACGTCCAGGCCGGGCGAGGCGCCGGTGTCGCCGGCGCGGCGGAGCAGCTCGCCCGCGCGGCCGCGCTCGGCGCACGGGTCGGCGAGCGACGGCTCGGGCGCGCGCCCGGCGGCCTCCTCCCGTGCGGGCTCCGCCGCGTCCGTGCGGGGCGGGGCCCCGTTCAGGATCTCCGCCGTCATGACGCCGCCGCGGCGCACGCGAGGCGGCCGGAACCGCCCTGTCCCTTGTGGGGGGACGACCCCCCACACCCCCCGGAACTGCCCTGTCCCTTGCGGGGGGACGACCCCCCACACCCCCCGGAACTTCTGGGGGCGCCGGTGATCGATCGTCTGGTCATCATGCGCTCCTGTCGGGGGGTCGGGGCCGGGGGGCGGGCGCGGGTCACCTGCCGCCTCCGGGTGTGAAGACCGCCGCCACCTCGGGGACGCGGTCGATGTAGCCGTCGAGCAGGCGGCGGCCGACCGACACCGAGTCGACCAGGGGATGCAGGCCGAACGCCTTGACGGCGTCGGTCCGCGACCCGGTGAGGGCGGCCGAGACGGTCAGCCGCTCCACCGCCTTCACCTGCTGCATGAGGCCGGTCTGGTGCAGGTCCGGCTGGTCCAGGACGAGCGGGTGGATCCCGTTGGCGTCCACGGTGACGGGGACCTCGACCACGGCGTCCGCGGGCAGCGCGGCGACGGTCGCGCCGTTGCGGACGTTGAGGATCATCGTGGCGGGCTCGTTGCGGCTGATCGCGGCCATCACGCTGAGCGCGACCCCGGCGTACCCCTCGTCCACCGGGTCCACCCCGGCGTGGCCGTCGAGCGCCTGCCCGGTCTCCGCGCCCTTCATCTCCGCCATGTAGCTGGCGCTGCGGGAGGCGACGGTCTCGCGCCACAGCCTCAGCGCCGCGCCGCCGGACGCCGCCGCGATCCGCTCGTAGAACGCCTCCTGCTGCGCGGCGAGGAACTCGCCGCGGGTCCGCGGCGCGTCGAGGGTGGCGCGCACCGCCTCCCGGTTGAAGTAGTAGTAGTACAGGTACTCGTTGGGGATGACGCCGAGGTCGCGCAGCCACTCGCGGCCGAAGACGACGCCCTCCTCCAGCGAGCCGAGCAGCGCGTCGTCGGCGAGCAGGCGGGGCAGCACGTCCACGCCGTCGTGCAGGATGCGGCGCATCCAGCCGAGGTGGTTCAGGCCCACGTAGTCGAGCTGGAGCCGCGCGGGCTCCAGCCCGAGCGCGGCGGCGACCCGCGTGCCGAGCCCGGACGGGGTGTCGCAGACGCCGAGCACGCGGTCCCCGAGGACGCCCTGCATCGCCTCGGTGATCATGCCGGCGGGGTTGGTGAAGTTGATGACGTAGGCGTCCGGGGCCAGCGCCTTGACCCGGCGGGCGATGTCGACCATGACGGGGATGGTGCGCAGCCCGTAGGCGATGCCGCCCGGCCCGGTGGTCTCCTGCCCGAGGACGCCCAGGTCGAGCGCGATGCGCTCGTCGCACACGCGCCCGGCGACGCCGCCGACCCTGACGGCGGCGAAGACGAAGTCGGCACCCTCCAGCGCCCTGTCCAGGTCCGTGCCGGTGCGGACCGCCGGCGCGTCCGCGACACCCTCGGCGAGCGCGGCGAGCACCGCCGCCATCGCCTCCAGCCGCCCGGGGTCGGAGTCCTGGAGCCGGACCTCCTCGATGCGCGGGGAGCCGTGGTCGTGCAGCAGGGCCTGGTACACGTAGGGCACCCGGAACCCGCCGCCGCCGAGAATGGCCAGCTTCATGCGATGAACACCTTCCCGCCCGCCTGCCGGCAGAGCCCGAGAGTCCGGGGGTCGGCGCCGGGCGTGGTGACCAGCGTGTCGATCTGCGCGAGGGAGCAGACGCGCAGCGACCCGGTGCCGGGGAACTTGGCCTCGCCCGCGACGAGGACCACCCGGTCGGCGGCCTCGATCATGGCCCGCTTGAGCTGCGTCTCGATCTCCATGTCGTCCACGACGTGGCCGTTGGGGCGGACGCCGGTACAGCTCAGGAAGACCAGGTCGGCGCTGACCTGGCGCAGCGCCGCCTCGGTCAGCGACCCGACGAGCGAGAGGTAGTTGCGCCGCACGACGCCGCCGAGCAGGCACACCCGGACGGCGTCGTCGTCGCGCAGCTCGTCGAGCACCGCGAGGTTCGCGGTGATCACCGTGACCGGCCGGCCGCGCAGCCGCCGCGCGATCAGCCGGGTGCTGGTGCCGATGTCGAGGACGACGACCATGTCGTCCTCGACGAGGGAGGCGGCGCGCTCGGCCACCGCCTCCTTCTCGGCGCTGTCGCGCTCCGCCGACGCCGCGAAGGAGATCTCCGGTGACGCCGCCTGCGGCGACAGTGCCGCTCCCCCGTAGGTCCGGACGAGCTCGCCGTTGCGGTCCAGCACGTCGAGATCGCGGCGGATCGTCGACTCGCTCACCTGGAGGGTCGCGGCCAGCTCGCGGACGGAGGCGGCTCCCTTGGTGCGCACGGACGACACGATCTGCGCACGACGCTTGCTCGATGTCACGCAGGCGAACGTAACACTTCTGCATGACTTCGGTCATCAGTCGCGGCGGATGTGATCGAAGTCCGTCAATCACCGCTCTGACGTGCACGGAGTCGGTCAGCGGGCCGTCGGAGTCAGGGTTACGCGTCAATCGTGGGAACGTTCCAATTACACGCGGAGCGCCCGCGGCCGACCCGGTCCGGGTGATCTGTCAGACGGGCCCGTCAACCCGGGGGCCGGGACGCCGAGGTCACGATCCGGTGAAGACGCCGATGCCGTTGGCGACGGCGCGCTCGGAGCCGTCGGACGGCGCGTTGCGCACGGTGACGGCGGGCTCCTCCTGGCGGCGGGCGGCGAACGTGGTGGAGCCGCCGCCGTCGAGGTTCACCCCGTCGTCCGAGCCCGTCTCCTCCAGGAGCCCGGCCATCTCCGCGACGGTCAGGCCGCGGCTCTTCGCCGACCGGCCGTCCACGACGAGCAGGTAGAAGCGGCGGCCGCCGTCGCCCACGCCGGCGGCGGTCCGCGGGGCGGGGCCGCGCGGGTCCAGGCCGTCGAGCGGCTCGCCGCCGCGCAGGATGGCGAAGCCGCCCACGGCGAACCGGAGCCCCTCGGCCTTGGTGAACCGGTAGCGGACGCCCACGCGCCGCCCCTCGGCCAGCTCCCGCAGCCGGCCCGCCGCCTTGCCCCGCCCGACCAGGACGGTCGTGCCGTCCGGGATGGCGCCCTCGCCGACGGTGTCGGACACCTTGACCACGACGCCGCTCCGCACCGTCACCTCGGCGGTGTCGGTGTCGCACGGGTCGTCGCGGCGGGTGTCGCTGCCGCAGACGGCGCGGCGCCGCGACACCGTGCCCCACGCGCTGGTGAACGCCCCGGCGGCGTCGTCCGGCAGCGCGTACTGGTTGAGCCCGCGCAGCGGGATCGTGGTGTCCCCGGCGCTGATCGTGCCGCTGAGGCGCAGGCGCGCGACCCGGCCGCGGCGGTCGGCGCCGACCCCGATGACGTCCTCACCGGAGGTGCCCGGCGGCAGGGCCGGGCCGAACCGCTGCCCGTCCGGCACGGCGGCCTTGCGCGGCTCGCCGTCGTCGATCTCGGGGCCGGACGCGGCCCCGGTCGCCGGCACGCCCGGCCGGGTCTCGCTGATGTTGAAGAAGTCGCCGTTCACCCCCGCCAGGGCGTGCTGCGCGTCCGCCATCCGTGAGACGGTCCGGCGGGAGGCGACGGCCGGGGGGCGCAGCAGGCCCACGCGGACGCCGGGGGCGCGCAGATCGACCTCCAGCAGGTCGCCGAGCACCGGCCCGCCGGACCCGGACGTCTCGAACGTCTTGAAGACCACCCCCGGCGCCAGCCGGGTCGTCGAGGTGTAGCGCGGCGGTGCCACGACGACGGGCCCGGCCGGGGCGCCCCCCGACCGCCTCTCCGGCCGCTCGCCCGATCCGGCGCCGTCGGGCCCGGGACGGCCCGGCCGCGGCGGCGACCCGGCGGCGGCGCCGGGGACCGCCGCGACCAGCACGATCGTCGTCCCGGCCGCGAGCACGGCCGCAATCCTCGTCACCACGGCAACGCCTTTCACAGCAGAAACAGGACCTGCTGATAATGACGCGCGAAGGGTGAAGGCGTGGTGGGTTCGGTATCAACAAATGTTGACGATTCGCCCCGGAACCGGCCCACCCGATCCGCCAGGCCGGCCGTTCTCGCGGCGTTTCACCTGATCATCACAGTTCGCCCATGCGGTAGCCGACACCGCGCACGGTGTGCACGACGCCGTCGCCCAGTTTGCGGCGCAGATAGTAGACGTAGGTGTCGACGATGGACTCCGTCCGGGCGCCGTCGAAGACCCGCTGGCGCAGCGCGGCGCGCGTGTGCACCTGCCGGGGGCGGGTCACGAGCGCGCGCAGCAGCCGGCATTCGCGGTCCGACAGCCGCACCTGCTCGCCGCTCGGCAGGCCGACGACCCGGCACTCGGCGTCGAACCAGCCGGCGCCGAGCGGGAGCAGCCACGCCAGGTCCAGGTTCCGGCGCAGCAGCGCCCGCACCCGCGCCAGCAGTTCGTCCACCTCGAACGGCTTGACCAGGTAGTCCTCGGCGCCGGCGTCCAGCCCGGCGACCCGGTCGGCGACCGCGCCGGACGCGCCGAGCACCAGCACCGGGGCGGTGACCGCGCGGCGGCGCAGCCGCAGCACCAGCTCGATCCCGTCGGCGTCCGGCAGCCCCCGGTCGACGATCATCGCGTCGTGGCCGCGGCTCAGCGCGAGGTGCAGCCCGCGCTGGCCGTCGGCGGCGAGGTCGACCGCGTACCCCTGCGCGGCGAACAGGCCGGTCAGCGTCCGGCCGAGCTCGCCGTCGTCCTCGACGATGAGCAACCGGTGTGCGGTCCGGCCGGCTTGGGCGGGTAGCGCGGCCACGACGCCACCGTCGCACCGCGGCGAGGGAAGCTCCATAGCGGAGGGCAGATGTGGACAATTTTGGTGATCATTGAACCGGAACTCCGAGGGGAACGTCTTTTTCCCTCTGCTCAAGCCTCTCCGGGAGGGCCAGCTTGTAAAGCGGAAGCGCCCCCGCCGTGGTGATGACCGCCACGAGCACGAGCATGGCGAACAGCTCACGGGTGATCATCCCCTGGGCCAGCCCTATGTTGATGAAGATGAGGATCATCAGCCCGCGCGCGTTCATCAGCGCGCCGACCGCGTACGACTCGCGGCGGCCGAATCCGAGCGAGCGCATCGCCAGCGAGCAGCCGAAGTACTTGCCCGAGAACCCGGCCGCCATGATCAGCAGCAGCGCGAGCAGCATGGTGCCGCCGGTGATGCCGCCGAGGTCGGTGTTCAGGCCCGAGAAGGCGAAGAAGACCGGGAGGAGCAGCGTCGAGACGACGCCCATCATCCGCTCGTGCAGCGCCCTGCGGAACGCCGCGTCCCGCGGCATGGCCAGGCCCGCGACGAAGCCGCCGAACACCGAGTAGACGCCGATCCAGTCGGTGAGCCAGCCGCCGACGAGCGGGACGAGCACGGCGGCGTACATCATCGTGGGGCCGAACTCGCCGGTGCGGGCGAACTCCCTGCCGAGCGGGCGCAGCAGCCGCGAGACGACGAGCAGGGTCACCGCCGCGAACACCACCGCGAGGACGATGGTGCGCACCGCCCCGCCCATGCCCGAGCCGAGGTGCAGCGCCGACAGGACGGCCAGCAGGCACCAGGCGAGGGCGTCGTCGACGGACGCGGCGAGCAGCGACAGCCGCCCGAGCGGGCTGTTCTCCAGGTTCCGCTCGTACAGGATCCGCGCGAGCATCGGGAACGCGGTCAGCGACAGCGCCCCGCCGACGAACAGGGCGAACTGGAGCCGTGGGACGTCGGCGCGCGACAGCGTCCCCCACAGCAGGGCGCCGGTGACCATGCCCAGCAGCAGCGAGGGCAGGACGCCCGACGCGGCGAGCACCGCCGCCCGGCGTCCCTCGCCGGGCGGCGCGGCGGCGTGGTCCATCCCGGCGCCGACGAGGAACATGTACAGCGTCAGCCCGATCGTGCTCAGGACGTAGAGGACGGGCCGGGCGTCGGCGGGGAACACCGCCTTCTGGGCGTCCGGGAACAGGGCGCCGAACAGGGTCGGGCCGAGCAGGACGCCCGCGACCATCTCGCCGAGGACGCGCGGCTGCATCATCATCGTCGCGAGCCGCCCGCACACCGCGGCGGTGATCAGGATGACCGCCAGCGCGGGCAGCACGTCGAGGACCAGGGCCAGGTTCGCGTCGGCCGGCGCGGCCAGGACGGCGGCGGGGGCGGGGGTGTCCATGCGCTCCTCCACTCACGAGGGGTCGGGGTCGAAGTGGCGTCCGCACATCCGCCGCCGCCGCGCGTCCCGGACCATGTAGGTCCCGAGGACGAGCTGGACGAGGCTGCGCCAGACGTCCTCCCAGCGGTCGCGCAGCCGCATGAGCAGCAGCGCGGGACGGTGCGGGCGCGTGTCGCCGCGCGGGACGAGCAGGCACGGCCCCCGGTTGGGCATCGACCGGGTGTGCGAGGCGGACGAGACGAGCGTGTGGCGGCGCAGGACCTCCCGCGCGGCGGCCCGCATGGTGATCGGCGCGAGCCGCCAGGCCGGGCACGGGCGGTTGGCGGCGACGCCGAACGGGATGTGCCTGAGGTCGCGGTGGCGGGGCGGGGCGAAACGGTCCGGGTCGAAGCGGCCGGGGTCGGGGAGCCCGGCGCGGTGGTAGTCGGGGTAGTTGAAGCACAGCACCGATCCGGACGGGATCGCGGCGCCGCCGCCGAGGGGGATGTCGGCGGTGGTGATGCGGTGCGCGACGCCGAACAGCGGGTAGAGCCGCATCGTCTCCGCGATCAGCTGGTCGAGCCGCCGGTCGTCGCCGGTCCGGGCCTCCTCCTGCGCGCGCGGGTGCTGCGCGAGGACCATCAGCAGGTGCGCCATGGCCTCCGACATCTGGACGACGGCGGTGTTGAAGAACGTCCCCTGGAGGTACAGGGCGCGTTCTTCGTCGGGCAGCCCGGCGGGGAGCGGGCACCGCACGTCCGGCAGCCGGGCCGCGAGGTAGCGGGTCAGCCGGTCACGGCGGCGCATGTGCCGCAGCCCGCAGCACTTGAGTGCGGTGACGACGTCGTCGGCGTGGCCGACGATCAGGTCGCGCGCGCCGCGCGGGCACGGCTCGCCGAAGACCGTCTCGTAGTAGAACGCGGCCCACACGGGCATCATCAGGTCCCGCAGCCGGACGTGCGCGCGCACACCCGTGTCGTCCAGGACCTCGGCGACGCAGCGGCGGGCGAGGCCCTCGGCGTCGGTGCGCCGGACGGCGAGGAACCCGCGCGTGGCGGCGGCGACCGCCTCGTAGCGCTCCCCCGCCTCCAGGTGCTCCTGGTGGACGTGGGGGCCGGGGGCGAGCCAGTACCAGAACAGGTCCGAGAGGGCGGCGCCCTTGCTCCGCCCACCGGCGGCGGGGTGGGAGTAGACCTCCATGAAGCGCTCCACCCCGACCAGGTCGCCGGGCACGGGGATGCCCTCGTCGCCGTTGATCCGGGCGAACAGCCGGACCCGCAGGGCGACGACCCGGCCCGGCAGCCACCACGGCAGGCTGAGCACGGCCGCCAGCACCGCCGCGGCCGCCGGGATCAGCATGCGCGCCGCACCAGGTCCGGGCCGACGTCGGCGGCGGACGCGCAGCCGCACAGGGTGAGCGCGTCCGCGACCTCGGCGCGCAGCAGGCCGAGCACGCGCGCGGCGCCCCGCTCGCCGTCCGCGGCGAGGCCCCAGAGGACCGGGCGGCCGACGGCGACGGCGGCGGCGCCGAGCGCGAGCGCCTTGACGACGTCGGTGCCGCGCCGGACGCCGCCGTCCAGCAGCACCGGCACGGCCCCGCCCGCCGCGGCGACGATCTCGGGGAGCATGTCGGCGGTCGCCGGGAGCGAGTCGAGCTGGCGGCCGCCGTGGTTGGACACCATCAGCGCGGCGGCGCCGTGGTCGAGCGCCGGGCGCACGTCGGCGGGGTTGAGGACGCCCTTGAGGACGATCGGCAGGTCGGTCATCCCCCGGAGCCGGGCGATGTGCCCCCAGCCGATCTCCGGGGACATCACGATCGGCCGCACGCGCGTCCCGTCGCGGAGGTTCTCGCAGTTCAGGCCGTCGGGGAGGTCGTCGAAGCCGTGCCGCAGCTCGCGCTCGCGGACGCCGCGGGCGGGCGAGTCGACGGTGACGACCAGCGCCGCGCAGCCCGCGGCCTCGGCACGCCGGACGATCGTCTCGGTGAAGCGCATGTCCGGCTGGACGTAGAGCTGGAACCACAGGACGGCCCCGGGCGCGGCGGCGGCCACGTCCCCGACCGCGACGGTGGCGGCCATGCTGACGATCATGATCGTGCCGGTGGCGGCCGCGGCGCGCGCGGTGGCGCGCTCGCCCTCGGGGTCGGCGAGCCGGTGGAAGGCGGTCGGCGCCACCAGCACCGGCATGCCCGCCGGGCGGCCGAGCAGCGTGACGCCGGTCCGGGCGGCGCCCGCGCCGCGCAGGACGCGGGGGAGCAGCGCGAGCCGCCCGAACGCGGCCTCGTTGGCCCGCAGGGTGGCCTCGCCGCCCGCGCCGCCCGCGAAGTAGTCGTAGTGCGCCGGGTCCAGGCGGGCGCGCGCCGCCGCCTCGAAGTCGCGCGGGGTCGCCGGGGACCGCACGCCGGCCACGGCGGTCACACCGCCGCCGGGGCCAGGTGCCGGGCGAGGAACGCCCGGAGCGGTGCGACGTGGACCTCCTCGGACGTCCACTCGTTCTCCAGGTTCTCGGTGACGTGGTGGACGGTCGGCGGCGCGCCCGCCCGGTGGAACCGGACGACCGGATGCAGGTAGTGGCCCTCGTGCGCGCGGTTCGCGTCGCTCTGGGAGATCCGCCCGACCGAGAGGTCGAACGGGTCGTGCCTGTCGTGGTCCGGCCCGTACTCCAGCGTGATCGCGAAGTGGCCGTCCGCGCCGTCGCCGAGCGGGGGGCCGGTCAGGCCGGCCGGCACTTCCTCCAGGTAGCGGGCACCGCCCCGGCCGTCGAGGGCGATGACGTCGGCGAGGACCCCGAACTGCTGGAACAGCGCCGACGACCGGTTGACGCGCTCGATCACCGCCGCCGCGAGCGGCCCGGGGCCGGCGGGCAGGTCGCGGGCGGGCCACGCGACGCCGTGGTGGCGGAGCTCCAGGATCCGGTGCAGCGCGCGGACGCCGTAGCGGAAGCCGTGGATGAACCCGCTCGTGCCCCGCTTGAAGTCCCGTGACTGCGTCAGCGTCCCGGCGAAGTACAGGCCGGGGACGTTGACCGACTCGTACGCGGGCGTGAGCGCCGGGAACCGGTCCTGGATCGCCAGCTCGGGACGGCAGCCCTCGCCGAAGATCGAGGCGTCCATCCGGAAGCCGGTGCAGACGATCACCCGGTCGTAGGGGATGTCCTTGGTCACCTCGTCCGCGCGGACGAACGCCACCGTGACCAGGTACGTGCCGTCCGGCCGCCGCTCGATGCGGCGCACGTCGCCGTCCAGCACGGCGTTCTGCGACTTGAGCTGGTAGGTGTCGAGGAAGTCGTTGTTGACGGCGCGCAGGTGGCCGACGAAGTGCGTCCGCCACGCCAGCCGCAGTGACCGCGGCCCGGCGACGTGGACGACGGCGGCGGTCTCGATGAGGTTGCCGGCCGTCTCGAACGCCGAGTTCCCCTTGCCGATGACCAGCACCCGCCGGCCGGTGTAGTCGGACGGGTCGGTGGGGGCGGTGCCGTAGAGGTCGGCGGTCTCGACGCCGGGGATCGGGGGGACGTTCGGCAGCCCGAACCCGGTCGCGACGACCAGCCGCCTCGCGGTGTGGGTCCCGCCGCGCTCGTCGGTCACCCGGAAGGGGCCCGCCGCGCCGTCGCGTGTGATGTGCGCGGCGCGGGTGCGGTAGGCGATCCGGGGGCAGTGGGTCCCGGCGAAGTCGGCGAGGTAGCGGACCATGTCCTCGGCGTCCGGGAAGTACCGGTCGCTGTAGCGGGTGAACAGCAGCTCCGGGTCGTCGGACAGGAGGGAGTTCCAGTCCATCCGGAGGTTCAGCTCGGGATCGGCGGTCCCGGTGTGCTTCTTGTTGATGGAGATCAACCGGCGGTGGCGCGGGAACGTGGTGAAGAACATGCCCGGCCTGGCGCCCGCCTCCAGGACGAGGTGGCTCCGCCCCGCGCGTTCCAGGAAGTGGGCGAGCTGCAGGCCCGCGGGGCCTGCTCCGATCACCAGGTGGTCCAGCGGCTCGTCAGGCACGGCACCCCTCCGTCACGGCGATGTGGTTGAAGCGACAACGGCCAGCGTGACGGGCGATTCTCAGAGTTCGATCAGAGCAGGCGCAGCAGCGCCCGCTTGTCCGGCTTGCCGCTCGCGGCGACCGGCACGGACGGCACCACCGTGACCGTCCGGGGCACGCTGCCCGCCCCCAGCTCGGCGCGGACCCGGACGGCCAGGTCGCCGCGGTCCGGGGTCCGGCCGGGCACCGGGACGACGAACGCGTGGACGGCCTCGCCGGTCTCCTCGTCGGGCGCCCCCACGACGTAGGACTCCATGACGTCGGGGTGGGCGGCCAGGACCCGCTCGACCGGCCCCGCGTACACGACCATCGCGTCCACCATGATCACGTCGCGGGCGCGGCCGGTGAGATGGAGGTACCCGTCGGCGTCGACGTGGCCGAGGTCGCGGGTGGCGAGCCACCCGCCGCGCAGGGTCTCACAGGTCTCCTCCGGCCGTCCCCAATATCCGGTCATCAGGTAGGGGCCGCGCACGTGGATCTCCCCGGTCTCCCCCACGCCGAGCCCGCGGCCCGCCGCGTCCCGGACGGCGATCTCGACGCCCGCGTGCGGACGGCCGACCGAGGCCGCCGCGCCGGGCGGGCCCGAGGCGAGGTCGGCGGGGGTGAGCAGCGAGATCGAGCCGGCCTCGGTCTGGCCGTATCCCTGGTAGACGACGGGGCCGAGACGCCGCGCCGCCTCGGCGAGCCTGCCGGGGGCGATCGGCGACCCTGAGACCAGGAGCGCCCGCAGGCTCGACACGTCCGCCGGGGCGTCCCGCAGCGTGTCGAGCATCCGGCACAGCCGGGGCACGGTCACGATCGAGCCGGTGATCCGGTACCGCTCGATCGCGTCCGGGAACAGGGGCCGCCCGTCCTCGCCGGGGATGACCGCCGTGCCGCCGCCGAGCACGCACAGCCCGAGGAACTCGAAGACGACCATGCTGGCCAGCGTCCCGAAGAGCAGGTAGCGGCCGAAGCCCGCGGCCATCTCCGCGGCGACGGGGCTCCACGCCGCGGGCTGCCAGGCCCAGTGGGCGCCCAGCGCCCGGTAGGTGAAGGCGCACCCCTTGGGACGTCCGGTGCTGCCGCTGGTGAAGGCCAGGAGGGCCACGTCGTCCGGACGGGCGAGCACGGCGGGCGGGGCCGCCCCGGCGGTGGCGCCGGGGTGCGCCAGGAGGTCGTCCGCCCCCGGGACGGGCCCGAGCGACAGCACCGGGCCCGCCCGCGTCGGCTCCGGCGCCGCCGTCGACGGGTCGACGACGACGGCGTCGACGTCCATGCCGAGCACGTGGGCGAGATGCGCGGCGGGGTACCCGGGCCGGACGCCGACGACGCGGCAGCCCAGCGTGTGCGCGGCGATGTGGGCGGCGAACGCCTCCGGCGACACCGCCGTCCGCACGGCCACCCCCGATCCCGGCCCGAGCCCGGCGTCGCGCATCGCCGCCGCCACCCGCCCGATCGTCTCCAGCAGCGCGCCGCGCGAGACGACGCGTCCTTCGTGCTCGAACGCGGGGCCGCCCGGGTTCCGCCGGAGGGCGTCGAGCACCTGCTGCGGAAAGACCGGCCGCGTCCGCGCCGTCTCGGTGACCATGGCCCGTCCCCTCTCCGTGCGCCGCTTGCCCGGCGCAGCGGACCGTCGTACAACCGTCGTGTCGACGACGAAGCTAGGCGGCGCGGATGAGAGCCCGATCAGAACGGCGGGGAGGGACCACGGCGTGAAGGTGATCGGCGCGGGCTTCGGCCGGACGGGCACGGCGTCGCTGAGGGCGGCGCTGGAGACGCTGGGGCTCGGTCCCTGCTACCACATGCACGTCGTCATCGACGAGCCGTTCCGGGTCGGCCACTGGTTCGACATCGGCGAGGGCCGTCCGCCCGACTGGGACGAGGTGTTCGCGGGTTTCCGCTCCACGGTCGACTGGCCCGCGGCCGCCTACTGGCGTGAGCTCGCCGCGCACTACCCGGACGCCAAGGTCGTCCTGACCGTCCGGGACCCGGAGCGGTGGTACGAGAGCGCCGACGCCACGATCTTCGCCAGGGAGCGCGCCCGGCAGGGCCGCCGGCCGCTGCGCCACCGGGTGCTGCAGCGGCTCGCCGAACGCCGGTCCCCCGGCGTCGCGCTCTACCCCCGGATGCACAAGGCGATCATCAGCGACGGCGTGTTCGGCGGACGCGCCGGGGACCGCGCCCACGCGATCGAGGTCTTCCGCCGGCACACCGAAGAGGTGAAGGCCGCGATCCCGCCCGGGCGCCTGCTCGTCTACGAGGTGCGGGAGGGCTGGGAGCCGCTGTGCGCGTTCCTCGGCGTGCCGGTGCCGGACGAGCCGTTCCCCCGGGTGAACGACCGCGAGGAATTCCGCCGCGGGCGCAGCCGGCGGCTCCTGCGCCTCATCCTCGGCCGTCGGTCCGGCGTCCACGCCGCCTCGTAGGCGCCGACGGACCCGGAGACGCGCAGCCTTTGGCGAACAAAGCAGAACGATATCGAGCACGATAACACTGGCCGGTAACCGTGGAACGCCTTAACGATGTTCGAATCGATCATTTCTTCTCGGGCCGCCGGGGGATGTTCGACTGCGGTGCGAAAAGAAGGTGAGGGGCGGTGCCGGGAATGGTCAGTGCGCGGCGGCGTCCCAGTCGGGCCCGCAGCCGATCGCGGCGTCGAGGCCGACGGCGAGCGGATAGGCGGCGGTCATCTCCGCGCGGACCAGCCCGGCGACACGGTCCCGTTCACCCGGCGCCACCTCCAGGACGATCTCGTCGTGCACCTGGAGCAGGAGGCGGCTGCGCAGTCCCGCGGCGCGGAGCGCCCCGTCCACCCGCAGCATCGCGATCTTGACGATGTCGGCGGCCGAGCCCTGGACGGGCGCGTTCAGCGCCATCCGCTCGGCGGCCTCGCGGCGCCGCCGGTCGTCGCTGGACAGGTGCGGCAGGTACCGGCGGCGGCCGAGGAGCGTGCGGGTGTACCCGGTCACCCGGGCCTCGGCGACGACGTGGTCGAGGTAGTCGCGCACGCCGCCCAGCCGCGCGAAGTAGGCGTCCATCAGCGGGCGCGCCTCGGATATCGGCACGCCGAGGCGCTTGGCCAGCCCGAACGCCGACAGCCCGTAGGCCAGGCCGTAGGACATCGCCTTGATCCTGCGGCGCATGTCCGGGGTGACGGCGTCCGGCGGGACTCCGAAGACCTGCGCCGCCGTCGTGGTGTGCAGGTCCTCGCCGGACGCGAAGGCGGCCAGCAGCGTCGGGTCCTGCGACAGGTGCGCCATGACGCGCAGTTCGAGCTGGCCGTAGTCGGCGGTCATCAGCGACTCGAAGCCCTCGCCGGGCCGGAACGCCCGCCTGATCCGCCGGCCCTCGGGGGTGCGGACGGGGATGACCTGGAGGTTCGGGTCGGCGGAGGTGAGCCGCCCGGTCGCGGCGACGGTCTGCTGGAAGGTGGTGTGGATCCGCCCGTCCCGCCCGATCTCCCGGATCAGCCCGGTGACCGTCGCGCGCAGCCGCGCCTGGTCGCGGTGGCGCAGCAGGATCCGCGGCAGCTCGTGCCCGGTCCGGCCGGCGAGCCAGGTCAGCGCGTCCAGGTCGGTGGAGTACCCGGATTTGATCTTCTTGGTCCTCGGCAGGTCCAGCTCGCCGAACAGCACCTCCTGGAGCTGCTTGGTCGACCCGGGGTTGAACCGGCGCCCGGCGATCGCGGCGGCCTCGTCCGCGGCCCTGTCCATCCCGGCGGCGAAGCGCCGCTCCAGCTCGCGCAGCAGGTCCCCGTCGACGTGGACGCCGGTGCGCTCGGCGCGGGCGAGCAGGGCGGACAGGGGCAGCTCCACCTCGTCCATCACCGTGTCCATCCCGGCCGCGGTCAGCTCGGGGGCGAGCCGGCCCGCCAGGTCGAGGACGGCCCCGGCCCGCAGCATCGTCCCGGCGGCCCCCTCGGCGGACGGGCGGCGGCCGAGGTGGCGGGCCGCGAGGTCGGCGACGCCGTAGGCGGCCAGGCCGGGCAGGAGGAGGTAGGCGGCCATCGCGGTGTCGGAGGCGACGCCGTCGAGCGTCCAGCCGTGCTCGGGCAGGACCCGCAGCAGCGACTTCACGTCGTGCAGCGCCTTCGGGCGGCCGGGGTCGCGGAGCCAGCCCGCGAAGGCCCGCTCGTCGGCGGCGGTCAGCGCGGCGGGCTCGAAGGACGCGGCGTGGCCGTCGGGGGCGGCGAGCGCGATCCGCCCGATCCGTCCGGCGCCCCGCTCCCAGGTGTGGTCGGCGGCCATCCCGATGAGGCCCGCCGGCCGCGCGGCCAGCCAGCCGGCCAGCTCGCCCGGGCCGAGCCCGCGGCCCTTCAGCGTCGCGCGGGCCCCGGCGGGCCGCCCGCCGCCGGGGTCGGCGGCGAAGAGCCGCTGCCGGAGGCTGGGGTTGCGGAACTCCAGGTCGTCCAGCAGCGCCGTGAGGGCCGCCTGGTCGTAGGGGCGGCGGCGCAGGTCGTCCAGGCCGGCGGGGAGGTCCAGGTCGCGGACGAGCTCGGTCAGCCGCCGGTTGAGCAGGACGCTGTCCAGCGCCGCCCGCAGCCTCTCCCCCGCCTTGCCGGTGACCTCGTGGGCACGTTCCACCAGCGCGTCCAGGGACCCGTACTCGCGGATCCACCGGGCGGCCGTCTTCTCCCCGATACCCGGGATGCCCGGGAGGTTGTCGGACGGGTCGCCGCGCAGCGCCGCGAAGTCCGGGTACTGGGCGGGCGTCAGGCCGTACTTCTCCTGGACGAGGGCGGGCGTGTAGCGGACCATCTCCGACGCCGTCCGGTAGAAGTACAGGACGGTCACGTCGTCCTTCACGAGCTGGAGCGCGTCCCGGTCCCCGGTGACGATCAGCACGCCGTGCCCGGCCGCCTCGGCCCGCGCGGCCAGGGTCGCGATGACGTCGTCGGCCTCGTATCCGGGCGCCCGCACGGTCGCGATGTTCATCGCGGCGAGCAGGTCGTCCAGGACCGCCAGCTGCTCGCCGAACCCCTCGGGGGACCGCGACCGGCCGGCCTTGTAGCCGGGGAACGCCTCGGTGCGGAACGTCCGGCGGGAGACGTCGAAGGCCACCGCCGCGTGGGTGGGCCTTTCGTCGCGCAGGACATTGGCCAGCATGTTCGCGAACCCGTAGACGACATTGGTGGGCCGGCCGGAGGTCGTGCTGAAGTTCTCGACCGGCAGCGCGTAGAACGCCCGGTAGGCCAGTGAGTGGCCGTCCAGGAGCAGCAGGCGGGGCCGGTCGGTCATGAGCCCATCCTGGCATCCGCGCCCGCGCGGGCACCGTTCGAGGGTGCGCACATGGCACCGCGACCGCCGATTCCTGCTTTCTCGACGGGCCACCGCAATTGTCCCGGCCACCGTTTTAACGGCTCCCCTCTATTACGGCCCGTCTGGAGACGGGACGAATGCATGCACAGATAAGGGGTGTCCCACTCTCATGGTTAGGCTTGCCTTTCATCTGACCGTCCGGCGGGAGGCGCGAGGCGTGAACGCTGATGTCGAGGCAGGCGGGCCGCCGCGCGACCCGGCCCCGGCGGACGCCGCGATCGCGCGGCTGAGCCTGCTGACCATGGCCGGCGCCCGGATGGCCGGCACCCTGGACATGGAGCGGGTCGCCCGGCAGCTCGTCGAGGTGGCGCTGGGCGGGTTCGCCGACACCGCCGGGGTGTACGTGGCCGAGCACCTCATCGTCGGCGACGAGGTCCCCCGGCCGTCCGGGTCCCGGTCGGTCGAGGTGCGGCGCATCGCGCTCGGCGCCGCGCACGCCGACCTGGAGGACTGCTTCCCACCCGGCGAGGTCCTCGTGTTCGCCCCCGACACCGCGGTCGCCGCCTGCGTCCGGGAAGGCACGCTCCAACGGTTCGCGGAGCTGCCCGCCGACATCGGCACCGCGCACCCCGGCGCGCGGGACCGGCTCGGCGACCTGGTCGACTTCGTGCTCGTCCCGCTGCGGACCGACACGGCGGTCCTCGGGTTCGCCGCGTTCGCGCGCGACGCCGACGCGGGCCCGTTCACCGCCGAGCACACCGCGGTCGCCGCGGAGCTGGCGGCGCTGGCCGCCGGCTGCCTGGACAACGCCCGCCGCTACCAGCGCGAGCACGCGGCGGCGCGGGCCCTCCAGGCGGGCCTGCTGCCCCGGACACCCGGCACCGTCCCCGGCGTCCAGGTCGCGCACCGCTCGGTGCCCGCCGGGCACGCCAACCTGGTCGGCGGCGACTGGTGCGACATCGTCCCGCTGCCCGCCGGGCGGGTCGCGCTCGTCATCGGCGACGCGATGGGGCACGGCTCGGCCGCCGCCGCGGCGATGGTGCAGCTGCGCGCCGCGGCGCGGACGCTGGCGATGCTCGACCTCGGCCCGGCGCGGATCCTCACCTGGCTGGACCGCATCGCGCCGAGCCTCGGCCCCGTCCAGTTCGCCACCTGCGCCTGCGCCGTCCTGGACACCGCCACGCGGACGGGCGTGCTCGGCCGCGCCGGGCACCCACCGCCGATCATGCTGCGCCCCGACGGCGGCTGCGACATCGTGGACATGCCGCCCGGGCTGCCGCTCGGCCTCGGCAACACCGTCTACGAGGACGTCAGCGTGCCCTTCCCCGACGGGACGACCCTCGTCCTGTACACCGACGGGCTGATCGAGTCACGCGAGCGCGACCTGGAGGCCGGCCTCGCCGCGCTGCGGTCCGCGCTCGCCGACGCCACCGCGAGCCTGGACGAGGCGTGCGGCGCCGTCGTCGCCAAGCTCGTCTCCACGCCGAGCCAGGACGACGTCACGGTGATGCTCGTCCGCGCCCACGACCAGGACGAGATCCCCGGACCAGAGGAGAGGTAGCACGTGGACGGACCCGACTGGACCTCCGGCATCGACCGGGGGCGGGCAAGCGTCGCGCGCGTCTACGACTACCTGCTCGGCGGGGCGCACAACTTCTCCGCCGACCGGGACGTCGCGCGCACGCTGGAGGCGATCGAGCCGCGGGCGCGGGCGATCGCCGCCGCGAACCGGGCGTTCCTCACCCGGGCGACCCGGTACCTGGCGGCGGAGGCGGGGGTCCGGCAGTTCATCGACATCGGCTCGGGCATCCCGACACAGGGCAACGTGCACGAGATCGTCCAGCGGGTGGACCCGGAGGCCAGGGTCGTCTACGTGGACCACGACCCGGTCGCGGTGGCGCACAGCACCTCGATCCTGGCCGAGAACCCGCACGCGGACGTGGTGCAGGCCGACATCACCGACCCGGGGTCGATCCTGGAGCACCCCGCCGTCCGCGAGATGATCGATTTCGACGAGCCGGTCGGGCTGCTGCTGGTGGCCGTGCTGCACTTCGTCCCCGACGACCGCGACCCCGCCGCGATCCTCGCCGCGCTGACCGCGCCGCTCCCGCCGGGCAGCCACCTGGCCATCAGCCACGGCACCCACAAGGAGCAGACGGCCGAGGCCGTCCGGCAGGTCTACCGCCGCGCGGTGTCGGGCGGCCAGGCCACCCTCCGCACCGCCGGCCAGATCAGGGACCTCTTCGCGGGGTTCGACCTCCTCGACCCCGGGCTCGTGCACGGCCCGCTCTGGCGTCCCGACTCCCCGCAGGACGTCCCGGAGGACCCCGAGCGGTTCTGGTTCTACGCGGGCCTCGGCCGGAAGCGGTGAGGGACGCCTGACATGGCCGAGGGACGCGCCCGGCATGGGCGCGTCCCTCAGAGGAAGGTCACTCGGCGGAGATCACCCCGCGGGGGTCACTCCGTGGCGTACGGGCCCGCCTGCCGCGGTGCCACGGCCTTGGGCTGCGCCCGCCGCTTGGCGAACTCGTTGCCGTTCACCGTCAGCGTGCTGTGGGCGAACAGTTCCGTGACCGCCGCGGTGGCACCGATCATCTGCTCGAAGCCCGTGGTGCTCACGTTGCCGTAGCGGTCGCATGCCTGGTGGTAGCAGGGGTCGTACGGCTTCCCGGCGGTGCCGCCGTACACCGTGGCCTGCTGCGGCGTCTTGATGCCCTCGGCGCCGGTGAAGATGCCGCCTGCCGGGATGCCCGCGGTGATGAAGGCGTTGTAGTCCGACCGCCCGTTGAACGGGGTCGGGTCGGTGGCGAGCTTGGCGGACGCGAAGTGGTCGTTGAACGCCTTCTCGATCGCCCCGGAACCGGCGGGCGGCTCGACGTTGTTCTGGCCCGCGCTGTTGTCGCCGTCGTAGACGAACCGCACGAAGTTGGGCGAGGCGAGCATGTCGAAGTTCAGGTCCAGCGCGATCTTGTCGCGCTCGGCCTGCGGGAGCCCGTCGACGTAGTGCTGGGAGCCGAGCAGGCCCTCCTCCTCGGCGCCCCAGAACGCGAACCGCACCTGGTTGCGGACCTTGCCGCCGAGCTTGCCGATCTGCTGTGCGACGGCCAGCAGCGTCGCGGTGCCCGAGCCGTCGTCATTGATGCCGGGGCCCTCGGTGACGCTGTCGTTGTGGGCGCCGAGGACGACGACGTTGTCGGCGCGGCCGCGCTTGCTGTTGGCGATGACGTTGGACGTCTCGCGCTTCTGGGTGAGGGTGTCGGTCCGCACGCGCAGCGTGAGGCCGCCGTTCTGCGCCTGCTTCACCAGGTCGGTGCCGATGGCGTTCGTCGGGCCGACCACCGGGATCGTGTACGGCTTGCCCAGCGTCCCCGCGACCGGGCCCGGCGTGCCGGGGAGCTGGTAGATGACCACGGCGCTCGCGCCGGCGGCGACGGCGTTGTCGCTCTTGACGGAGAAGAGGCAGCCGCCCCGCTGGATCAGCGCGACGTGCCCCTTCGGGAAGCCCGCGAAGTCGGCGGCCTCGCAGCCGCTCCCCGTCCCGGTGGCGCCGGGGTCGACGGGGGTGGCGGCGGCCGTGACGTCGCCCGACCCCGAGTACTGGAACGTCTCGAAGTCGCTGTCCGGCGTGTACGCCTTCGGGTTCGGGGCGGTCACGGCGAACGCCGGAGGGGACTTCTCCTGCCAGAAGTCGAAGGTGAAGTTCTGCACCTGCGGCGCGTAGCCGGCCCGCTTGAGCTGGTCCGCGATGTACTTGACCGTGATCTTGTTGCCGGGGAGCCCGGCGGCACGGTTGCCGCCGTTCGCGTCCGCGATCTTCTCCAGGTTCAGCTGGTGGTGGCGGACGGCCTTGAGCGTGACGAGCGAGGCCAGCTTCGGTGGTGCCGGCGCGGCCTGGGCCCCGGCCGCCGTCAGGGTGGTGGCGGCGAGCGACAGGCCGAGGAGTGATGCTAGCGCGACTTTGCGCATGACTCGGTCTCCGATGACGAGGGGGACAAAGCATCCGAAGCCTGGCATGTGCCAAAAACCGCTACAAGGCACAAATCGGCATCGGTACGGCCGGTGACGGACGCCCCACACGGCCCGTCCGCCCCCGTCCCCCGCACTCCCCCCGGGGCCGCCCGCGCCGGGTCCGCCGGGCTCCGCGGGGTCCCACCAGCAAGATCATGCGTCACGGCAGGCGAACGACACACATCTGATTAACAGGAGAACGCTGGCGTTCGCTAAATCAAACTAAGTATGCTGCCTCACCGTTTGATGGCGGTTTCGGATGACCAGGGAGTAGCCAGTGACGCGACCCGGGCAGATGCCCGCCTCTCCCCCCGCCGCTCCCCCGGCCGGCCCCCCGGCCCTGCCTCCGGCCGCCCCGCCACGGCCGCGCACCCGGACGGTGACGCAGCGTGTCGCGCTGCTCCTCGCCATCCCGCTCGTCTCCCTGGTGGTCCAGTGGGCCGTCCCCACGGTCGTCACGTGGACCCAGGCGCTCCAGCGGTTCGACTACTCGACCGTCTACGACAAGGTCGCCGTGCCCGCGCAGTCGGTCACCGACGCGATCCAGGAGGAGCGCCTCGCGGCCCTCGTCGCCGCGGGGTCGCGCACGAGCGGGAGCGAACGGCAGTTCCAGGAGCGCATGGCCAAGACGGACGAGGCGGTGGCCGCGTTCCGCAGGTCGGCCTTCTCCTCGGACAGCAAGGACGCGATGGACGACGCGGTGCTGCACCGCGTGGAGCAGCTCGACGCCATCTACGGCGGCCTGCCGGCGCTGCGGAACGAGGTGCGCGGCGACGGCGGCACGCGCCTCTTCGCCGTCAACCGGTACAGCTCGCTCGTCGACATCACGATGCGCGTGCTGACGACGCTGGTGAGCGTCGACGAGGTCACCGTCTACCAGCACACCAACGGTGTCCTGTACAACTACTGGGCCCGCGAGTTCATGCTGCGGGAGCACGCGCTGATGTCCGGGCTGAGGGTCGCCCGGATGACGCCGGAGGAACGCGCCGCGTTCGGCTCGTGGGCGGGAAGCCGCGAGCAGATGCTGGACCTCGGCCGGGCCACGGCGGGCGACGACGTCAACACGATCATGTCCGGCCTGCAAGGGAGCATCCCCTACTCCAGCTACACGACCCTGGAGGGGGCCATCCTGTGGAACGGCATCGCGCCGAACCCGCGGCGGTGGAAGGCCACGCTCGACGCGGTCATCCCCGCATGGCAGCGCGCCGCCCAGCAGTCCAGCGAACGGGTGGACACCAACGAGGTCAAGCCGGCCGGCCAGAAGATCCTGATCGGCTTCTACCTCGTCGGCGGTATCGGCCTGATCGGGCTCGTCGCCTCGATCGTGCTGTCGCTGGTGTTCGCGCGGCGGCTCACCGAGGAACTGCGCGCCCTCCAGCGGACGGCGCAGGTGCTGGCGCACGAGCGGCTGCCCCGCGTCGTGGCGCGGCTGCGGCGCGGTGAGCGGGTGGACGTGGAGGCCGAGGCGCCTCCACCGGAGACCGGCAGGACGCTGGAGGTCGCGCTGGTCAGCGAGGCGTTCCACGCCGTCCAGCGCACCGCGGTCAGCACCGCCGTCGGCGAGTCCGACCTGCGCGCGAGCATCAACCGCGTCTTCATCAACCTGTCGTGGCGCAGCCAGTCGCTGCTGCACCGGCAGCTCCGGCTGCTGGACGCCATGGAGCGCCGCGCCCGCAGCCCCGAGGAACTGGACGACCTGTTCCGGCTCGACCACCTCACGACCCGCATGCGGCGGCACGCCGAGGGCCTGGTCATCCTGTCCGGCTCGCCGACCGTCCGCGCCTGGGACCATCCCGTCGCCGCCGAGGACGTCGTGCGCGCCGCCATCGCCGAGGTCGAGGACTACCGGCGGATCGAGGTGACCGGCGCCTCGTCGGCGGCCGTCACCGGCAACGTCGTCGCCGACGTCATCCACCTGCTGGCCGAGCTCATCGAGAACGCCGCCGCGTTCTCCCCGCCGTCCACCGAGGTCACCGTGAAGGTGGAGACCGTCGCCAACGGGCTGGCGGTGGAGGTGGTGGACCGCGGCGTCGGCCTGCACCCCGAGGAGCTCGCGGAGCTGAACCGGCGGCTCGCCTCCGACGTCGAGTTCGACCTGGTCGACACCGAGCGGCTCGGGCTGTTCGTCGTCGCGCGGCTGGCCGCCCGGCACCGCATCCGGGTGCAGCTCCAGCCCTCCGCCTACGGAGGCACGACCGCGATCGTCCTGGTCCCGCACGCCCTGGTCGTGCTGGACGAGGACTGGCGCCCGGCGCTCGGCGAGGTCGCGATGCCCGAGCCCGCCGTCACGGCGACGGCGCTGCGGCCCGGCGGCATGGTCACCTCCCCCCTGCCGGCACTGCCGGGGCCTCCCTCGTACACGCCGCCCGCCGAGCCTCCCGCGGCGCCCGCGGCCCCGATGCCGCCCATGGCGCCCATGGCGCCGACGGCCCCCTCGGCGCCGCCGGCACCGGGGAGCGATCCGCTCGGACGTTTCGCTGGCCACACCCGGCCGTCCCCCGAGGATCCGCCTGCGTCCAACGGCGCGTCCAGCGAGATCACCGGCAGGCTCCCGCGCCGTATACGGCAACGGAATCTGGCCCCTCAGCTGCGGAAGCGTCCCGACCGCGCGCAGCCGGAGGAGCAGCCGGACGACTTCGACGAGCCGAGCCCTGAGCTCAGCCGGGACCTCATGTCCTCGCTACAGTCTGGATGGCTCCGCGGCCGGGACACCGACGACGAGACCGGCGAATCCGGTGCACGTGACGAATGGGGGGAATCATGACGCAGCAGGCACATGCCGGCGGTGAGCTCGACTGGCTGCTCGACGACCTGGTGGAGCGGGTCGGGGAGGTTCGCCAGGCGGTGCTGCTGTCGCGCGACGGCCTGGTCATGGGAGCCTCCGGCCGCGTCACCCGCAAGGACGCCGAGTTCCTCGCGGCGCTGTCGTCCGGCTTCCACAGCCTGGCCAACGGCGCGCGCGAGCACTTCGGGGCCAAGCAGGTGCGGCAGACCGTCGTCGAGCTTGACGGAATGCTGTTCTTCGTCATGCCCGCCGGCGACGGCAGCTGCCTCGCGGTGCTGAGCGACGCCGGCGGCAACGCCGGGCTCGTCGCCTACGAGACGACCATGCTGATCAAACGGGTGCGGCGGCAGCTGGGCGCCGCGCCGCGCGCGACGGGCGAGCCGTCGGACCCGCCCACGCGGACCTGAGCCGCCGTGGAGACGCCGAAGGAGCGCTGGATCGGCCGCGACGCCGGGCCGGTCGTACGGCCGTACGCGGTGACGCGCGGCCGCACCCGGCCGATAGGCCCGGCCATGGACATCGTCACCATCCTGGTCGCCACCGGGCGGACGCCCGCCGACCGGGTGTGGCTCTCACGCGAACAACGGCGGCTGCTGGAGCTGTGCCGGCAGCCGTCGACTCCCGCGGACCTGGCCTCGGAGACCGATCTGCCGTTACAAGTCGTCCAGATCCTGCTGGCCGACCTGCACCAGTACGGCCTGATCGAGGAGAAGCGGCAGTCCGAGCAGCCCGATCGCCCAGACCCCCGGATACTGATGAGAGTGCTCGATGAACTTCGCCGCCTCTGACACCTTCGGCGCCGTCCCGCCACACGACGCCGACGACATCCCCCAGCACACCCTCAAGATCCTCGTGGCCGGCGGCTTCGGCGTCGGCAAGACGACGTTCGTGGGGGTGGTCAGCGAGATCCGCCCGCTGCGCACCGAGGAGAGGCTCACCGACGCCTCGACCGGTGTGGACGACCTCGACGGGCTGGCCAGCAAGTCCACCACCACCGTGGCCATGGACTTCGGCCGGCTCACGTTCTCCGGCGGCGTGCGGCTCTACCTGTTCGGGACTCCGGGGCAGGAGCGGTTCTGGTTCATGTGGGACCAGATCGCCTACGGGGCGGTGGGCGCGATCGTGCTCGTGGATACCCGGCGGCTGACCACGAGCTTCGCGTCCATCGACTACTTCGAGCAGCGGGAGATCCCGTTCGTGATCGCCGCGAACGTCTTCGACGGCGCGCGCCGGTACACCGTCGACGACATCCGGAGCGCGCTGGACGTCGATCCCCAGGTGCCGGTCATGCTGTGCGACGTGCGCCGCCCGGAGGTGGCCAAGAACATCCTGGTCACACTGGTCGAGCACGCCCTGCAGTCATCCGGGCCACGATGAGGGACGCGAGCGCGGCGTAGGCGGCGGAGTCGTCCAGGCCCGTCCGGGCCTTGATCTCGCCCCGGTGGATGGACTCCATCACCTGGCCCGCGACGGCGCCGACGAACGCCGCGTCCGCGTCCCCTCCCGGATCCGCCTCCGTGACGAGCCCCTGCACGCGCCGGACGGCGAAGGCGGTGTTCCGCTGGTAGATCTCGCGTGCGGGGGCGAAGGCGTCGAGGTCGGCGAAGAACGCGGGCGAGGCGGGCGCGAGCGCGTCGGAGATCGCGCGCAGGTACGCGCCGACGCGGTCGCGGGGGTCGGCGCCGCCGTCCAGCGCGGCCTCGACCCGCGCGGTCGCGCGGCGGAAGAACGCGCGGACCACGGTGACGATGATCTGCTCCCGGCTGGGCGCCACGGCGTAGAGCGTGCTCTTGGAGCAGTGCAGCACCGCGGCCAGCTCCGCCACGCTCAGCCCGGCGAAGCCCCGGTCGAGGAACACCTCGATGAGCCGCTCGACGAGGTCCTCGCGCCGCCGCTCCGCCCGTGACAGCCCCGTGAGCGTCCGCGTCATGCCGTCCATCCGGAGACAGTACCAAAGAGGGTTCTCCAGTACTGACACTGGTACTCTGAGGGTCGGCGAAAGGAGTCACCATGCCCGCCACCCGCCACCTGCCGACGTCCGAGTCGGCGGACCTGGTCGCACTGGTCCGCGAGATAGCGGCCAAGGAGCTGGCGCCGCGCGTGGCCGACGCCGAGCGCGCCGGCGACTTCCCCCGCGACGTCTTCACGACGCTCGGACGGGCGGGGCTCCTGACACTGCCCTACCCGGAGCGGTACGGCGGCGGCGACCAGCCCTACGAGGTCTACCTGCAGGCCCTTGAGGAGATCGGCACGGCCTGGGCGAGCGTGGGCGTCGGCGTCAGCGTGCACGCCCTCTCCTGCTTCCCCCTGTTCGCGTACGGCACCGAGGAGCAGCGCGGGCGATGGCTCCCCGACCTGCTGTCGGGCGAGCGGCTCGGCGCGTACTGCCTGTCGGAGGCGCACGCGGGCTCCGACCCGGCCGCGATGCGCGCGAAGGCCGTGCGCGACGGCGACTCCTACGTCCTGAACGGCGCGAAGGCGTGGACGACCCACGGCGGCGAGGCCGACTTCTACACCGTCATGGCCCGCACGTCCGCCGAGGGGTCGCGCGGCATCTCCTGCTTCCACGTCCCGTCCGGGACGCCGGGGCTGGAGTTCGACCCGCCCGAGGACAAGATGGGCCTGATGGGCTCCACGACGGCGACGGTCCGGCTCGTCGACGCGCGGATCCCGGCCGACCACCTCATCGGCGCGGAGGGCCAGGGCCTGGCCATCGCCCTCGCGGGCCTGGACGCGGGGCGGCTCGGCATCGCCGCGGTCGCCACCGGCCTCGCCCAGGCGGCGCTCGACACCGCCGTCGGCTACGCCAAGGAACGTGAAGCGTTCGGCAAGGCGATCATTGAGCACCAGGGGCTCGCGTTCGTGCTCGCGGACATGGCCGCCGCCGTCGAATCGTCCCGCGCCACCTACCTCGCCGCCGCACGGCTCAAGGACGCGGGCCGCCCCTACGGCCGGGAGGCGTCGATCGCGAAGTTGGTCGCCACCGACAACGCGATGCGGGTGACGACCGACGCGGTCCAGGTCCTCGGCGGCGCCGGCTACACCCGCGACTTCCCGGCCGAGCGCTTCATGCGCGAGGCGAAGGTGATGCAGATCTTCGAGGGGACCAACCAGATCCAGCGGCTCGTCATCTCCCGCCACCTCGCCCGCTGACCCCCGCGGCCCCGGCCGCGGACGCCGCTAGGGCCGCGCCCACCCCCGAGAGTGGACGCGGCCCGGTAAGCCGGTCGCCGGCGGGGTTCGGCGACCGTCGGCGGGGTGTTACGCGGGGCAGCGCTTCCAGGCGAAGTGGTACGTCGTCTTGACGCTGCCGTCGGTGGAGTCGAACGCCATGAAGCTGGTCTTGTTGGCGTCGCTGCCCTTGTTCACGCGCAGCTCGGTGTTCACGTTGAAGTTGCGGTCCTCACCGCAGGGCTTGAACACCAGCTCGGCGACCGGGGTGCGGTCGCTGAACTGCCAGTTGTCGGAGTACGAGCCCTTGACCGTGTGGCTGACCGGGGTCGTCTGCTGCATGCCCTGGTGGTAGTAACTGGCGCGCTCCAGACCCGACGCGCCGGCCTCCAGGTGCGCGAAGCCGCGGTAGTCCGCGCCGGCGATCGCGTAGGTGAAGCCCTGCGGCACGTGCAGCCGCAGGTTGATCTGGCAGTTCTTGCGGAAGTCGGTCGCCTTGGAGTCCCCGCCCGCCTGGGCGAGGTAGTCGCTGTAGGTGACCGTGAACGCGGTGTTGTCGCTCGCCGTGGCGACGGCGGCCGTGCCGGCGCGGCAGCCGGAGCCGTTCACGGTGAGGACGTCGATGACGATCCGGTCCGGGGGCGGCGGGTCGTCGGTGCCGGCGGAGGCGGTGGGAGCCATTGCGCCCGCCAGGGCCAGAGCGGTCGCGCAGGCCGCCGTGGCGGTGATTGCCTTACGCATCGGTTGTTCTCTCCTTACGGGGGTGGAGGCGCGGAACTCGGGGTCATTCACATCCGGCGCTGGAGGAATTCGGGGGAGCGCCGGATGTGAATGGTCTGCTCGCCTAGGGGCAGCGCTTCCAGGCGAAGTGGTAGGTGGTCTTGATGCTGCCGTCCGTCGAGTCCATGGCCATGAAGCTGACCTTGTTCGGGTCGGACGTTCCCTTGTTCACCCGCAGCTCGGTGTTGATGTTGAAGTTGCGCTCCTCGCCACATGGCTTGTAGACGAGCTGCGCGACATCGTTCTTGTCGGTGAACTGCCAGTTGTCGGCGTAAGCGCCCTTGATGGGGTGCTCGGCCTTACCGGTCTGCGACATGCCCTGGAAGTAGTAGTGAGCCTTTTCCAGGCCAGACGAACCGGGCTCGAGGGACGCGAATCCCCGGTAGTCGGCAGACATGATCGCGTAGGTGAAGCCCTGGGGGACGTGCACCTTCATCGCGATCTGGCAGTTCTTCCGGAAGTCCGTGGCCGGTGAGGTGCCTCCCACCTGCGCCATGTAGTCGCTGTAGGTGACGGTGAAGGCCTCCTTGTCATCGGAGATGGCCACGGCGGCGGTGCCCGTGGGGCAGCCGGAGCCGTTCACCGTCGCGATCTCGATGGTGACCCCGTTGGGCCCGCGGGTGAAGTAGGAGGCTGAAGCCGAGGCCGGGGGGGCGGCCACGGCGGCCGTGGCGGTCATCGCCAGGGCGGCTGCGGAAATAGCGATCCCTTTACGCATGCGATTCCTCTTCGCTGGGGGCGGACGCGTTTTTTTCCTTCGGCGGCCGAAGAGTGGAACGTGATCCAGGATCTTGCCCGAAGAGTAACGGCGCCGATCAAGGGGGTCAACGTCCTGTTTTTAACTTCCCTTGAACCTTCAGTGCGGCGGCCCGGCAAAGCCCACCGGCCAGGGAGGGAAACCCGTCCAATCTGCGGAAACGGACCGTCCAACATTCCGAGCGGTCCCCGGCATCTCCCCGGATCGGTCCAGGAACAGACTCAATCGAATTTCAGAAACCGTTCAGATCGGCTAGAAAAACGGCTCCGGCCTGCGGCGGGACGACGGCGCGGGCGGGCGGTGGCGGAAGCCCGGCCCCCGCCCGCGGCACGCCCCCGAACGCGTTCCCGGCGTCCCCCGGCGGCGTGTCCGGGATGTCACGGACGGCGAGTCGCCGCAGGCCGGAGGCCCTCCCCCGCAGGCCCGCCCGCCCACCGGCGCCCGCACCGCCGGCACCTCCGGAGGTGTAGGAGTGGCCACCTGGGGAAAGGGCCCAGCGCCCTGTCCATCGATGGAGGTGGCGGATGAGCGGCCTGATCGGACGCAACCTGCTCGCCGGACCCGAACCCGACGTCGCCGCCGACGCCGGGTATCCGGACGCGCCCGCGCGGATGGGCTTCTTCACCGACACGTCGGTGTGCATCGGCTGCAAGGCGTGCGAGGTCGCCTGCAAGGAGTGGAACGCCGTCCCCGAGGACGGCCTGGAGTTCACGGGGATGTCCTACGACAACACCCAGGGGCTCGGCGCCGACACCTGGCGGCACGTCGCGTTCATCGAGCAGGACAAGCCGATGGGGAACGCCGCGACGGGCACGTCCGCCGACGGCACCGGCATGCGCTGGCTGATGGCGTCGGACGTGTGCAAGCACTGCACGCACGCGGCCTGCCTGGACGTCTGCCCCACCGGGTCGCTGTTCCGCACCGAGTTCGGCACTGTCGTCGTCCAGGAGGACATCTGCAACGGCTGCGGCTACTGCATCCCCGCCTGCCCGTACGGGGTCATCGACCAGCGCAAGGGCGACGGCCGCGCCTGGAAGTGCACGCTCTGCTACGACCGGCTCGGCGCGGGGCAGCAGCCCGCCTGCGCCAAGGCGTGCCCCACCGACTCGATCCAGTACGGGCCGCTGGAGGAGCTGCGCGAACGCGCCGCCGCGCGTCTCGACCAGCTCCACGATCTCGGCGTGGACGACGCCCGCCTCTACGGGGAGGACCCGGAGGACGGCGTGGGCGGCGATGGAGCGTTCTTCCTCCTGCTGGACGAGCCCGAGGTGTACGGCCTGCCGCCCGATCCGGTCGTGACGACCCGCGACCTGCCGTCCATGTGGCGGCACGCGGGCGCCGCCGCGCTGACCCTGCTCGGCGGGGCCGCCGCCGTCTTCGCGGTCCACGGCCGCGCGCGAGGACGGCGGTGAGCGGCCCCGGCGCCGGGGAGGGCGCACGCCCCGGCCGGGAGGCGCAGGTGGGCCAAGGCGTCCCCGGCGACGAGACCACGGGCAAGGAAGCGCACCGCAAGGGGGGCGGGCGGCGGAACCGGCGCGGCCGGCGCGGTGAGCGGGCGATGGTGCCGGACGCGGAGTTCACCTCCTACTACGGCAAGCCGATCCTCAACCCGCCCACCTGGAAGGCCCTGGACATCGCGGGGTACTTCTTCCTCGGCGGGCTCGCGGGCGCGGGCTCGGTGCTCGCGGCGGGCGCCCAGCTCACGGGCCGTCCCGCGACGGCCCGGGCGTTGAAGACCTCTTCGCTCGTGGCCATCGGCGGCTCGACCGCCGCGCTGGTCCACGACCTCGGGCGGCCCGCCCGCTTCCACCACATGCTCCGGGTCATGAAGCCGACCTCGCCGATGAGCGTCGGCTCCTGGCTGCTGGCGGCGTACGGCCCGGCCGCGGGCGCCGCCGCCGTCCTGGACGTGACGCGCCTCTTCCCGCGCCTCGGCACCGCGGCCACGGCGGGCGCGGCCGTCCTCGGACCCGCCGTCGCCGCGTACACCGCCGTGCTGGCCGCGGACACGGCCGTCCCCGCGTGGCACGAGGCCCACCGGGAGCTGCCGTTCGTGTTCGCCGGGTCGGCGACGGCCGCCGCGTCCGGGATGGCGCTCCTCACCTCCCCGGTCGCCGAGACCGGCCCGCTGCGCAGCGCCGCCGTGTTCGGCGCCGCGCTGGAGGCCGGGGCCGCCCGGCTGATGCGGCGGCGGCTCGGGATGATCGGAGAGAACTACGAGGAGGGGAGGGCCGGCCGGCTGATGCGCGCGGCGGAGGTCCTCGGCGCGGCCGGGGCCGCCGGTGCCGCACTGCTCGCCGGACGGAGCCGGGCGGCCGCGGCGCTGAGCGGCGCCGCGCTGCTCACCGCGTCCGCGTGCACGCGGTTCGGCGTCTTTTACGCGGGCGTGCGGTCGGCGGAGGACCCCAAGTACACGGTGGTCCCGCAGCGTGAGCGGATCGACGCCCGCGCCCGGGCGGCGTCCGCCTCGTCGGAGCCTCAGGGCTGACCGCCGGCCGGGCCCGTCTCCGCTCCGGTACGGATTCCTCTGGGGCGGGTGACACGGATCTGTCACCCGGTGATTACTCAAAGTCACTAGGCTGGTACGAGTAGTCGTCTCGCGATGGGAGCCCCGTGAACCGGACGAGCCGACCCGCTCGCTGCCGCGACCGGCGCGGCTGAGCCCGTGGAACCGGACGCCTTCGCCGGACGCAGGGAAGAATCCGCGGCCCCCTCCCCCGGCACCGGCCTGTGGGAGCGGGCCCGCGAGGTCATCGACGAGCGGGCGGCGCGCCCCGCGACGAGCGACCCGGCGACCCCGCACGCAGCGCAGGCGCCGCGCCGGACCGGCGAACAGCCGCACCCGATGGAGTCGATGCGGGACGGTCATCCCGCGCTGCGGGAGCTGCTCGGCGGCGAGCTGTTCGACGCCTTCGCCGCCGCGTACCTGAAGGCGGTGCCGCCGCCGCGCGCGAGCACTCCGGCCCGGCTCGGCGAGCGGTTCGCCGCCCACCTCGAAGAGCACCGGCCCGACCGCGTCCTGCCCGCCGGGCGGCGGGAGCCGTGGATCGACCTGGTGATCGACCTCGTCCGCTACGAGCGGCTGTTCGCCGAGGTCCATGACGGCCCGGGCACCGAGGAGGAGCCGCCCGGGGCCTGGCCCGCCGAGCCGCCGGAGAGGGTGCGCGCCGCGCCCGGGGTCCGCCTGCTGCGGGCCCGCGCGCACGTCCACCGGTACCACTCCGCGGTCCGGCGGGGCGGGCGGGCGGCGGTGCCCCCTCCCGTGCCGGTCCGGCTCGTGGTGTTCCGCCGCGACTACCGGGTCGTCACCGCATCGCCGCCTCCCGCCGCGTTCGTGCTGCTGGAGGTGCTGCTCGCCGGGTCGCCGCTGGACGCGGCGTCCGCCCGGGCGGGGATGGACGCCGCCGCCGCGGGCCGTCAGGTGCGCCGGTGGGTCGCGCAGCGCTGGATCGCCCCGATCCCGGCCGGGGCGTCCGGCGCCCCGCCGGTCATCCGGGGGTCATCCGCAGATAGCCGTGCGGATTGAAGAAGATGTCGTCCTCGTCGTACCGGTCGCAGGGGCGGTGCCCGAGGATCCAGCGGGGCTCGCCGGGCGCGGACCGGAAGCCCTCGCCGTCCTCGATCTCCCCGGCACGGCACTCGGTCAGCAGGTAGAGGGCGAGGGAGTCGATGAGCCCCGCCACGTCCTCGGGCTCCAGCCCTTCTCCCGGGTCCAGCTCCACGTCGGGCGACCCGAGCAGGTGCATGCCGCAGCTGTAGTGCAGGGGCCCGTCGGAGATCGGGCGCTTCACCAGCGCGCGGTACAGCGGGATCGCCGAATCGTCCGGGCTCCCGTCGTAGATGCCCGCGGCGAGGTCGAGCCAGCGGTCGCGCCCGTGGGTGAGGCCGTTGCTCTCGTTCTTCACGGCCGTCGCCCCGGAGCGCAGCAGGTCGGCGGCCAGCACCAGGGTCCGCCGCGCGACGGTGAACGCCACGTCCGGCAGGACGGGCGGCGACAGGACGTAGGCGACGGTGTCGTGCGACTCGACCGCGTCCCAGTCGGCGGCGGTGAAGGACACGCGCGCCGCGCACGCCTCGAACGCCTCCCCCATCCGCGGGTCGGGCTCGGCGGCGGAGTACTCCCAGTCGAGCCCGAAGCCCTCCTTCGCGGCCGTGGCCTCCACCGCGCCGAGGTCCAGTCCGGTGCCGAGAACGCACAGGACATGACGTGAGCTCATCAGCGTCTGGTCGTCGATCACGCGGCGCAGGCTACGCCAGGACGTGCGTCGTGGCAGCGTTTCCCCAGAATTGGACCGTTCCCGTAATAGCGGTATCACCCCCGGTGACCAGGCCGATGTCACACTTCCGGGGCCCGGTCTCGCGTGGGGGGACCGCCCGCCGATGTCACATTCGCCCCGCCGGAACGGTCTTGAGGGCGGAGGGCTCGACGAAAGGACTGTGACGATGGCGGGGACACGGGCGCCCGGCGGCGGCGCGACCACCGGGAGGACCGGATCCGGCAGGCCGCCGAGGGCGGTGGAGGCGACGTCCCGGGCACTGGACGAGCGGTTCGGCACGTCCGGCTTCGCCCGCAAGGCACTGCGCAAGGCGTTCCCGGACCAGTGGAGCTTCCTCGTCGGCGAGATCGCGATGTACTCCTTCGTGATCATCCTGCTGACCGGGGTGTACCTGACCCTGTTCTTCAAGCCGGGCATGCACGAGGTGGTCTACGACGGCTCGTACACCAAGCTGCGCGGGGTCGCGATGAGCGAGGCGTACGCCTCGACCCTGAAGATCAGCTTCGACGTCCGGGGCGGGCTGCTCGTCCGGCAGATCCACCACTGGTCGACGCTGATCTTCATGGGCGCGATCCTCGTCCACCTGCTGCGCAACTTCTTCAGCGGCGCGTTCCGCAAGCCGCGCGAGCTGAACTGGATCATCGGCGTGACCATGTTCATGCTCGTCATGGTGAACGGGCTGTTCGGCTACTCGCTGCCGGACGACCTGCTGTCGGGCACCGGCATCCGCATCCTCGAAGGGGTGCTGGCCTCGATCCCGCTGGTCGGGTCCTACCTGGTGATGTTCCTGTTCGGCGGGGAGTTCCCGGGCGGCGACATCATCCCCCGCCTGTACGTCGTCCACGTGCTGCTGATCCCCGGGCTGCTGGCTGCGCTGATCCCGCTGCACGCGGTCGTGCTGACGTGGCGGCAGACGCACACGCAGTTCCCCGGCAAGGGCAGCTCGAACACCACCGTCCGCGGCTATCCGTTCTTCCCCGTGTTCATCGCCAAGACGACGGCGCTGTTCCTGTGGGTCCTCGGCGTCACGACGCTGCTGGCGGCGTTCGTCCAGATCAACCCGATCTGGCTGTTCGGCCCCTACGACCCGGGCGCGATCAGCGCGGGCTCCCAGCCGGACTGGTACATGGGCTGGCTGGAGGGCGCGCTGCGGATCATGCCGGCCTGGGAGGTCACGGCGTGGGGCCACACCGTGACGCTGAGCGTGATCGTCCCGGCGCTGGCCGTCCCGGGGATCCTGTTCACCGGGCTGGCCGTCTACCCGTTCCTGGAACGCTGGGTGACCGGTGACCACCGGATCCACAACCTGCTCGACCGTCCCCGTGACGTGCCCGCGCGCACGGGTGTGGGCGTCGGCGGCATCGTGTTCTACGGGGTGCTGTGGGCGGCGGGCGGCAACGACGTCCTGGCGGCCAGGTTCGACGTCCCGCTGTTCTGGACGACGTGGTTCTTCCGCGGCGCGGTCGTCCTCGGGCCGGTCCTCGCCTACAGCGTCGCCTACCGGATCTGCGTCGGGCTCCAGCGCCGCGACCTCGGGCTCGTCCGGCACGGGCTGGAGACCGGCATCGTCCTCCGGTCCCCGGAAGGGGGGTTCAGCGAGGCGGAGCGGCACCTCCCCGCCGAGCGGATCGCCGCGATCACCGATCCGCGCCCGCCGGCCGCCGTCGACCTGGAGGTGCCGCCGCCGGTGGGGGGCGTGGAGAGCCCCCGGGGACGCCGCGCCGCCGGGCGGCTGCGCGCCGCGCTCAACCGCAGGTTCAGGGCCGACCTCGCCGTCGTCCCCGAGCGTCCCGCGGCCGCGCTGGAGGGGCGGGACGAGCGGCGGGACGAGCGGCGGCCCGCCGGCTCGGACGCGCCCTCGGGCTGAGCCTGGCGGGTCCGGGTCAGCGGGCGAACAGCAGGTGGATGACCGGGCGCGCGGCGGCCACGGGGTCATCGCCCAGGTCGTCGGGCAGCGCGCCGCTCAGCCACAGGGCGGCGAAGCCGTGCACGATGGACCACGCGGCGATCGCGGCCGTCCGCTCGCGCCCGGGGTCGCCGGGCGCGACGTCCCGGACGCCCGCGGTGAGGACGCCGTCCGCACGGCGCCGGGCGGTGTCCACCGCAGGGTCGTCCGCGCGGTACAGCTCGGGCCGGAAGATCACTTCGAAGTGCGCCCGGTGGTCGACGGCGAAGCGCACATAGGCCAGCCCCACCTCCTGGAGGCCGCCGCCGGCGCGCTCCAGCGCGTCCGCGAAGAGCGCGTACCCCTCGGCGGCCACGGCGGTCAGCAGCCCGGTCTTGTCGCCGAAGTGGTGGGCGGGCGCGGAGTGCGAAACGCCCGCCCGGCGGGCCAGCTCGCGCAGGCTCCAGCCCGCCGGCCCGGACTCGCGGATCGCCTCCACCGCGGCCCGCAGGATGACCCGCCGCAGGTCGCCGTGGTGATAGCTCGGCTGGTCGATCTCGCTCGCCTCCTCTGTCGCCGGTCACCGCCACTCTATCTTGTCATTGACAAGACGGAAGCCGTCCCGGCAATATAGACAGTGTCAAGATTCATCGACCGAGAGGACGCGCCATGCCGACGCTGCCGTGGATCCCGCTGGCGAAGGCCGGCCCCGACGCCGAGGTGCTGGTCATGGCCTCACGCCTCGAAGTGCGCTCGCTGCGCCATGTGCCCGGGTTCTTCCTCGCCTCCCTGGCGCTCCTGCGCCAGGCCCGCCGGGCGGAGGGCGCGCACGGCGTCACGCTCAAGGCCCAGCTCCTGAAACGCACGTTCTGGACGCTCTCGGCGTGGAGCGGCGGCGAGGCCCTCCGGTCCTACGCCGCCGCGGAGCCGCACGTGTCCACCATGCGCCGCAAGCGGGCGGTGATGCGCGACTCCACCTTCGTCTTCTGGAACGTGCCGGCGGCGGACCTGCCCATCGGGTGGCCCGACGCCCAGCAGCGCATCGCCCGGCAGCGCATCGCCGACGGCGGCACCGGTGAAAAAGGCACCACCAAGGACGGCGCCGACCGGCAGGACACCGCCCGGCAGGAAGGCGGTTCGTGAGGCGGGTGCCGCGAGGGCGGTGCCGGACCGCGCTCAGTCGCGGTCGCGCGCGGCGGCGCGCAGGCCGGGCAGGTCGACGACCGTGATCTTGCGCCAGCCGGTGCGGATCAGGCCGTCGCGGCGAAGCCCGTTCAGGGCGCGCGCGACGGTCTCGCGGGAGGCGTCCATCCAGCTGCCCAGTTCCTCCTGCGACAGCGGCGGCCCGATGTCGATGCTGCCGTCGCGAGCCGGCGGGGTGTGCTGCGCCGACAGCTCGGCGAGGTCGGCGAGCAGCTGCGCGAGCCGCCGGGTGCCCCGGCTGGTGACGTGCGCCTTCAGCCGCCGGTCCGAGTCGTCCAGCCGCTGGACGAAGGTGCCGGTGACCAGCATCCACACCTCGGGGTGGGCGTCCAGGAAGCCGGTGAAGCGGGCGGCGGGGACCACCAGGGCGCGGATGGGCGACAGCGCCGTCACGGTGGCCGAGCGGGTGCGCCCGCCCAGCACCGCGCTCTCGGCGAGCAGGTCACCGGGACCGCGGACGGCGAGCACCACGTTGTGGCCGTCCTCGGTCGCCGAGGTCACCTTCGCCCAGCCCCGCTCGATGATGATGACGTGGTCGGACTCGTCCCCCTGGTAGACGAGCGGCGCCTTGACGGCGAAGTGGCGGGGCCGCGCGGCCGACCGCAGCGCGGCCTGCTGGACGCGGTCGAGCGCGGCCCAGAAGCCGGGGCGCGAGGAGGAGGGCGCGTACGACGTCACCGGGCCCCCTCTCCCTCGTCATGACCGGGTTACCCGAACGGTAAACCGGTCATGCCGACCAGGGGAAGCCGGTTGCCGGGTGGTCCCGGCCACGCCCGCGCCCGCCGTGACGTCCGCCATCGGAACGGTGGTCCGGTGCGGCGGCGCCCGTCGGCGGCGTCCGGGAGGACCGTTCCTCCCCGGCCGCCGGTGGGCATCGTCGCCGGCCCGCCGGACGGGGCCCCGCGGCCGTGCGCCGGCGCGGGACCGCGCGGCGCAGGCCGGACCCGGCCGGCGTCCCGGCCCGGAGGCCGGGGGGCCGGTCCACGCGGTCAGTCGGCCCGGTCGATCCCCGTCGCCGCGGCACGGTAGGCGCTGGGAGTGACGCCGTAGGCGGCGCGGAACGCGCGGCTGAACGCGGCCGCGTCCGGCAGGCCCCAGCGGCAGGCGATCGCGCCGATCCGCTGGGTGGCGAGGAAGGGGTCGCGCAGCTCCCGGCGGCAGTGCTCCAGACGGCGGGCGCGGATGTACCGGGCGACCGTGGTGCCCTGCGGCTGGAACACCCGGTAGAGCTGCCGGACGGAGATGTGGTGCGCCGCGGCGATGGCGGCGGGTGTCAGCCCGGCGTCGTGCAGGCGTGTCTCGATCCAGTCCACGATGGCGCGGAGCATCTCCGCCGCCTCCGGGGACGGGGCGGGCTCCGCGCCGAGCCATTCGCTGGCCGCGCCCGTCACCAGCTCGACGACCGCGCCGCCGAGGTGGTGGGCGTACGGCTCGTCCGCCTCCCCGCCCTCCTCGGCGAGCGCCGCGAGCAGCGAGGTCACGAGCCGCCCGGTGCGGGCGCGCTCCGACAGCAGCGTGCCGCCGAGCTCGGCCAGCCGGTCCGACGACAGCGGGACCGCCCGGTGCGGGATCACGACGGTGAAGATGTGGTGCGCGTCGAAGGCGATCTCGACGGGGCGGGTGAGGTCGTAGAAGACCACGTCACCGGGCCCGACCCTGACCTGCCGGTCGTTCTGGCGCAGGACGCAGGAGCCGCGCAGCACGAGCCCGAGCTTGTAGCACTCGCGGGTGTCGCGGTCGATCTGGCGGGTGGTGCGACGCACCGCGTGGGCCGGGGCGCGGACGTCGCTGGCCTCGATGGGGCCGAGCGCTCGGGCCACCAGGCGCGCGGCGAACGGACCGCGGCCTGCCGGCTGCAGGTGGAAGGGGCCGAACGCGCTGTTGATCAGGTGGCGCCAGTAGTCCGCCTGATCGGCGGCAGGGTGGTCCGAGGTGTTGACGAGCGTGGGCATTGCGCTCCCTCGCGCTGGATGGACGGTTCCCGGACGCCACTTGCAAGGCTTCTACGATGGGTCAAGAAGGTCAATGAGCGAGTCGGCACGACGATATCGGGGGTCTTTGGCACACGCCGCCAAAGTCGCGGCAGGCATGGCCAAGACCGTCCGTCCGCATGCGGCCTATACATATCCCGACGAACGTCCTGGGTGCGCGCCCCCACACACCTCGAAGACCCGCCGAGAGGAACCCGCCATGCCAGAGGACGAGCAGCAACACGGCGGCATCAGCCGCAAGCACTTCATCGTCGCCGTCGGCGCCGGTGCACTGGCCGTCCCGGCCGCCCTGTCCGCCGCCGCGCCGGCCCAGGCGCGTACCGCCGCGCTCAAGGGCGGACAGCTCCTGACCCCGACCCCCAAGTGCACGGACGGGGACAGCGAGAAGACCCCGGCTCAGACGGAGGGCCCGTACTTCAAGCCCAACTCGCCTGAGCGATCGGACCTGACCACGCCCGGAATGCCCGGCACCAAGCTCACGGTGAGCGGCGTCGTCTACTCGACGTCCTGCAAGCCGATCGCGAAGGCGCTGCTGGACTTCTGGCAGGCCGACAACGCCGGGGAGTACGACAACACCGGGTTCACGCTGCGCGGTCACCTGTTCACCGACGACCAGGGTCGTTACAAGCTCACCACGATCGTGCCCGGCCTGTACCCCGGCCGTACCCGGCACATCCACGTGAAGCTGCAGGCTCCCAACCGTCCGATCCTGACGACGCAGACGTACTTCCCGGGCGAGCCCCGCAACCAGACGGACACGATCTATGACGCCCGGTTGCTCATGAAGGTCACGAACACGCCCACCGGCCGCGACGCCGTGATGGACTTCGTGCTCAACGTCCCGTAGAAGCTCCCTCTGCGGAACCCCGTCCCCGCCAGGCCACCGCTGGGCCTGGTGGGGACGGCTCATGCCCGGGCCCCGACGCGGACCGCGACCGAGACGTGACGCGATTCCCCCACGAAACCGCAAAGGAATCGATAGTCTCCCAGCGATCACTCTTGTACGCGTTGGGAAATCTGGAGCACACCCCGCATGAGCGCTGCCAACCGGGCACAGGCCATCACACGGTGGGGGGCCATCGCGTTCATGGCCGCCGCGGTGATGACCGCCACCGTGGGCGGCTTCGCCCAGTCGTACGCAGGTCTCTACCACTGGGCCCTCGAACACGGGCTGCGGGGCTGGAAGGCCGACTCGTTCCCCCTGCTGGTGGACCTGTTCATCATCGTGGGCGAGCTCGGCCTGTTCCTGCTGGCGGTGGACGCCTTCGTGCTGCACCGCCGCCAGCTGCTGAGCTGGCTCGACTTCTTCCTCCCGCTGAGCATCGCCCTCGCGGGCTGGACGGCGAGCCTGATCTTCAACGTCGGGCACGTCGGGCACCGGACGTTCTCCTACCAGGCGACGGCCGCGGTCCCGCCGATCGTGTCGATGCTCGGCCTGTTCGTCCTGCTGAGGACGCTGCACCGGTACGTGTCGCGCCAGGACGAGGACAAGGACGAGGCGCCGAAGCAGCCCGATCCCCAGCACCGCGCCATCGCCGGGCCCGTCACGTTGCAGCAGATCACGCTGATGCCGCTGCGCAACACCGGCCCCTTCCCGCAGATCCAGGTGCCCGGCCACTCCGGGAAGGCGATCGAGTCGGGCAGCGCGGCCGGCGCGGCCGCCTCCGGCACCGCCGAGGACGGCGCCGCCGAGGAGGCCCCGGCCGAGGTGCCCGCGCAGGCCGCGCCCGAGCCCGCGCCCGCCGCCGCGAAGGCGCAGCAGCAGGCCGCCCCGGCCTCCGCCCCCGCACCGGCGCCCGAGCCGGTCCCCGTGCCCGAGCCCGAGCCCGAGCTGGCCGTCGTGAGCGCCGCCTCCCGCGGCAGCCTCAACGGGCACAGCGGCTACGGCACCGTCCATGACGACCCGACGCCCGCGCAGAACAGCGAGAACCTGCGCGGCCTGGTCATCGACATCCTGGAACGGCGGCACGGCGACGTCGCGGCCACCCTCGCGGAGGTCCGCGCCGAGGGCTACACCTGCGACGAGGCCGAGATCCAGCGGATCAGCGACAACCACTGGTTCCCCTACGCGGTGTACCGGCTGCTGGCCAAGCACCACGGCGACGGCGACCTGGTGGCGCAGGAGCTGATCTCGCAGGGCATCCTCTTCGACCAGTCGGCGCTGGACGAGCTCGTCCGCTCCTGGCGCGTCTGAGGTCGCGCCCGGCCCGCAGGATCCGTCCCGAAGCGGCCGTTGTCCGGCGTATCGCCGCGATCACGCTCCGCCCGTGCGACGCTGGGCACGTCCGCACCAGCGATGCCGGGAGAGCGAATGAAGACGCGTCTCGCCGCCGTGGCCGCCGTCGCCGCACTGGGCGGCGCCCTCACCGGATACCTGATCGCCCCCTCGCCGGGGGACGCCGCCGCCCGCCCGGCCGCGCTCGCCCGCCCGGCCCGCGCGGGCGGCACCCTGCACCTCGCGCTGAACATGCCCGCCGGTGACCGCGCGAAGGCCGCGCGGCTCGGCTACGACCTGTTCGACGCCGACCCCGACGAGGGCGACCTCGCCGGCCTGCCAGAGGGCGGCCGGGCCCTGCTGTGGGTCGGCAACACCACCTGCGGCGGCTTCCAGATCGCCGACACCTCCGCGTTCGCCGGCACGGTCAGGCGGTTCGCCCGGGACAAGCGCGTCTATGGCTGGTACCTCTCGGACGAGCCGAACCCCGCCGAATGTCCCGGGATCGCCGCGAAGATCCGGGAACGCGCCGACATCGTGCACAAGTTCGCGCCGGGCCAGAAGGCGTTCGCGTCGCTCACCGACTGGCCGATGGGGTCGCTCGGGCCGTCCGACACCCACCTGGACCTCATCGGCCTCGACCCCTATCCCTGCCGCGCGGGCTCCGCCGGCTGCGACCTCGGGACCATCGACACGATGGTCGGCCAGGCGGCCCGCGCCGGATACCCGCGCCGGATGATCGTCCCCGTCGTGCAGACGTTCGGGCAGTCCTGCAACGACGGCGAGCGGAACTGGCGGCTGCCGGACGGCGCGCAGCTCCAGTCGATCCTGAACCGCTGGGACCGTGTCGTGCCGGATCCCGCGTTCGACATCAGCTACTCGTGGGGCCGCCAGGACGCGTGGGCGTGCCCGACGCTCGCCGACGCCGACGGGACGGGCGGCCGTCCCGACCTCCAGTCCGTCATGAAGCGCCACAACCTCCGCAGGACCGGCCCGAAGGCCGCCGCCCCGGCCCGCAAGAAGGCGAAACCGGCTCCGCAGGCGCCCTGCCCCACCCCGTCCGGCACCCCCTAGGGACGGTCGCCGGGGACGCCCGCCGCCCCGGGTGGACGCGCGCCGGGGCGGTTCTGAAATCCTGCTGGCCATGCAGGGGACGACGCGACACCGGCTGGACCTGGACGACGAGCGGCTGCTGGCCTTCTGGCGGGAGCGGCATCTGTGCACGCTGGTCACCGTCCGCCCGGACGGGACGCCGCACGCGGTGCCGGTGGGCGCCACGCTGGACGCCGCCGCCGGGCTCGTCCGGGTGATCACCTCGGGCACGTCGGCGAAGGCGCGGCACGTGGAGCGCGCGGGTGCCGCCGGGCTGCCCGTCGCGGTCGGCCAGGTCGACGGGCGCCGCTGGGCGACGATCGAGGGCCGCGCCGTGCTGAGGACGGACGCGGAGTCCGTCGCCGACGCCGAGCGCCGCTACGCCGAGCGGTACAGGCCGCCGCGGGAGAACCCGCGGCGGGTCGTCATCGAGATCGCGGTCACCCGGGTCCTCGGCAATGTCTGAGGCCCCCGTGCCGGAGGTCACCGTGCCGGAGGACACCGCGCCGGAGGTCACCGTCGTCGGCATCGGCGCGGACGGCTGGGACGGCCTCGCCGCCCCAGCCAGGGAGGCGTTCCGCGACGCCGAGGTGGTGATGGGCGGCGCGCGGCAGCTCGGGCTGCTGCCGGACGGCCTGGCCGCCGAGCGCGTCCCGTGGCCGTCGCCGATGCTGCCCGCCCTGCCGGGGCTGTTCGAGGCGCACCGGGGACGGCGGATCGCGGTGGCGGCGAGCGGCGACCCCCTGTTCTACGGCGTCGGGTCCACGCTGGTCGGGCTCCTGGGCCGGGTGCGGGTGCTGCCGCATCCCTCGTCGGTGTCCCTGGCCTGCGCGCGGCTCGGCTGGCCCGTCGAGGACACCGAGGTCGTCAGCGCGGTGGGCAGGCCGCTGGCCGCGCTGAACGCGGTGCTGGCACCGGGCCGCCGGGTGCTGGTGCTCAGCGCGGGCGCCGGGACGCCCGCGCGGGTCGCGGCCCTGCTGGAGGAACGCGGCTACGGCGGCAGCGGGCTGACCGTCCTGGAACGGCTCGGCGCGCCCGACGAGCGGGTCGGGCCGCTCCGCGACGGCGTCGACGCCCTCAACATCGTTGCCGTCCGCTGCCGGGGCGAGGGCGTCTCGCTCGTGCCGGGACTGCCGGACGCGGCGTACGACCACGACGGGCAGCTCACCAAGCGGGAGGTCCGGGCGATCACCCTGGCGCGGCTCGGCCCCGTCCCGGGCGAGCTGCTGTGGGACGTGGGGGCGGGCGCGGGCAGCGTCGCCGTCGAGTGGATGCGGGCGCACCGGTCGTGCCGCGCCGTCGCCGTCGAGCGGGACCCGGGCCGCGCGGCGCGGATCGAGGCGAACGCCGCGTCCCATGGCGTGCCCGGGCTGCGGGTGGTGACCGGCGCGGCGCCCGCCGCGCTCGGCGGGCTCCCCCCGCCGGACGCGGTGTTCGTCGGCGGCGGCGCCACCGCGCCCGGCCTGCTGGACGCGTGCTGGGACGCGCTGCGGCCGGGCGGGCGGCTGGTGGTCAACGCCGTCACCGTGGAGTCGGAGCAGGTCGTCGCGGAGGCGCGCGGGCGGCTCGGCGGGGAGCTGACCAGGATCGCGATCAGCCGGGCCGCGCCCGTCGGCGGGTTCACGGGATGGAGGCCGATGATGCCGGTGACGCAGTGGACGGCGGTGCGGGAGGAGTGACGGTGCACTTCATCGGCGCCGGGCCCGGCGCCGCCGACCTGATGACGGTGCGCGGCCGCGACCTGATCGCCGCGTCGCCGGTCTGCCTCTACGCGGGCAGCCTCGTCCCGCGCGAGGTGCTGGAGTGGTGCCCGCCGGGCGCGCGCGTGGTCGACACGGCGGCGATGGTGCTGGACGACATCGTCGACGAGCTGGCGGGCGCGCACGCCCGGGGGCAGGACGTGGCGCGGCTGCACTCCGGGGACCCGTCGGTGTTCAGCGCGATGGCCGAGCAGATGCGCCGCCTCGACGCGCGGGGCGTCCCCTACGACGTGACCCCCGGCGTCCCGGCGTTCGCCGCGGCCGCCGCCGCGCTCGGGCGGGAGCTGACCGTCCCGGAGGTGGCGCAGACCGTCGTCCTCACCCGGACGGCCGCGCGCGCCACGCCGATGCCGCCGGGCGAGGACCTCACCACGCTGGGGCGGAGCCGCGCCACGATGGTGCTCCACCTCGCCGTGCAGCGGATCGAGGCGGTGGTGGAGGAGCTGACGCCGAACTACGGGACGGACTGCCCGGTGGCGGTCGTCGCCCGCGCGTCCCGCCCGGACGAGGTGGTGGTGCGGGGGACGCTGGCCGGCATCGCCGCGCAGGTCCGCGCGGCGGGGATCGAGCGGACGGCCGTCATCGTCGTCGGCGCGGCCCTCGCCGCCGAGGGCTTCGCCGACAGCCACCTGTACTCCGCCGACCGCCCCCGCTGACACCGTCCCGGTCCGCGTCCAGGGCCGGGACCGCCGTCTACCCCGCTCGGCCGACGATGGTGCCCGCGCGGTCGATGACCACGACGTCGACCGCCACCGGGGCGCCGAGCAGGACGCCGAGGGCGGTGTCGCGGGCGCGGGCGGCCACCAGGTCCCCGAGCGGGACGCCCGCGCGCCCGCAGATCTGGAGGGCGTCCAGCGCGGTGTTGGCGGCGCGGACGCGGGCGGCCGTCTCGGGGTCCTCCACCATCGAGGCGAGCAGCGCGAAGTCGACCTGGGAGCGCTTGGAGTGCAGGTCCAGGTGCCCGGCGGCGAGCTTGGCGAGCTTGCCGATGCCGCCGGCGATGGTCAGCCGCGGCACGGGGTGCCGCCGCAGGTACTTCAGGACGGCCCCGGCGAAGTCGCCCATGTCGAGCAGCGCGTCCTCGGGCAGGCCGTGCAGCTCGGCGGCGACCCGCTCGGACGTGCTGCCCGTCGCTCCCGCGACGTGGGTGCGCCCGGCCGCCCGGGCGACGTCGATGCCGCGCCGGATGCTGTCGATCCACGCCGAGCACGAGTACGGGACGACGACGCCGGTCGTGCCGAGGATGGACAGCCCGCCGAGGATGCCGAGGCGCGGGTTCCAGGTCCGGCGGGCCAGCTCGGCGCCGCCGTCCACGGAGATCTCCACGATCACGTCGGCGTCGCCGAGGACGTCCCGCATCATCCGCCGGGGCACCGGGTTGATCGCGGGCTCCCCCACCTCCAGCGGCAGGCCCGGGCGGGTCACGGTGCCGACCCCGGGGCCCGCCCGGAACACGACGCCGGTCCCCGGCGCGCCGGGCCGGACGGTGGAGCGGACGAGGGCGCCGTGGGTGACGTCCGGGTCGTCCCCGGCGTCCTTGACGATCCCGGCGGTGGCGAACCCGTCGCCGAGCTCCTCCACGGCCAGCGCGAACGCGGGGCGCTGCCCCTTCGGCAGGGTGATCTCCACCGGGTCGGGGAACTCGCCGGTGAGCAGCGCCGTGTGCGCGGCCTTGGTCGCGGCCGTCGCACATGCGCCGGTCGTCCATCCGTAGCGGAGCCCTCCCGCTCCCGGCCCGCTCACACCCCTACCATGCCCGGGTGACCATGCGTGTACTGCTGCTGGGCGGCACCGGTGAGGCCCGCCGGCTGGCGGAGGAGCTGGCCGCCGACCCGTCCCGCGAAGTGATCAGCTCGCTGGCGGGGCGCACCGCCGCCCCCGCTCCCCTGCCGGGGCGGGTGCGGGTCGGCGGCTTCGGCGGGCCGGACGGCCTCGCCGCCTGGCTGCGCGAGGAGGGGATCGACGCCGTGGTGGACGCGACGCACCCGTTCGCCGCGCTGATGACCGCCTCGGCCGTCGTGGCGGCGGGGCGCGCGGGCGTCCCGCTGCTGGTCCTGCGCCGCCCGGGCTGGCGGGAGGGGCCGGGCGACGACTGGCGGCGCGTCCCGTCCCTGGAGGCCGCCGCCGCGGCCCTGCCCGGGGAACGGGTCTTCCTGACGACGGGCCGCAAGAACCTCGCCGCCTTCGCGGGGGACGCGCGCCGCTGGTTCCTGGTGCGGTCGGTGGACCCGCCGGAGCCGCCGCTGCCGCCGCGCATGGGGACCGTCCTCGCGCGGGGCCCGTTCACCGTGGAGGAGGAGCTGGCGCTGATGCGCGGCTATGCCGTCGACGTGGTGGTCACCAAGGACAGCGGCGGCGCGATGACGTCGGCGAAGCTCACCGCCGCGCGGACGCTGCGGCTGCCGGTCGTGATGGTCGACCGTCCCCCGGCCCCCGAGGGGGTGCCCGTCGCCGCGACGGCCGCGGAGGCGGTGGCCTGGCTGGCGCGTCACGGGTAGCGGCGCGGGGTGAAGACCGTGGTCGCGCCGTCGCCGCGTTCGGCCGCGCGCGTGCGGGACGAGCCGACCAGCAGCAGGCAGCGCATGTCCACGCCGTCGGCGGTGAGGTCCTCCAGCCGGACGACGCGGACGCTCTCCTCCGCGCCGCCGACGTCGCGGCCGATGACGACGGGGGTGTCCGGGGAGCGGTGCGCGAGCAGCACGTCGCGCGCCTTGGCCAGCTGCGCGGTGCGGGTCCGGGACGCGGGGTTGTAGATCGCGATGACGAGGTCGGCGGCCGCGGCGGCGGCCAGCCGCGCCTCGACGACGTCCCAGGGCTTGAGCCGGTCCGACAGCGACAGCACGCAGTAGTCGTGCCCGAGCGGCGCGCCGATCCGGGCCGCGACGGCGTTCGCGGCGGTCAGGCCGGGCAGGACGCGCACCGGCACGTCCTTCCAGCGGTCCTCGGCGGCCACCTCCAGGACGGCGGCGGCCATCGCGAACACGCCCGGGTCGCCGGAGGACACCACCGCGACCCGCCGCCCGCGCTCGGCCAGCGCCAGCGCGAACTCGGCCCGCTCGGACTCCACCCGGTTGTCGGTGGCGTGCCGGGCCTGCCGGGGGTTGGCGGGGACGCGCGCCAGGTAGGGCGCGTAGCCGACCAGGTCGTCGGCGGCGGCCAGGGCGTCCTGCGCCTCGGGGGTGAGCCACGCGCGGCCCGCGGGGCCGAGGCCGACGACCGCGACCTCGCCGGGGCCGCCCGCCGCCGCGGGCTCCGGCAGGCTCCGGCGCGTCCGCTCGTGCACCCGGCTGGGCAGGACCGCGACGGAGAAGTACGGGACGGTCGCGGGGTCCACGTCGGCGAGCGGCAGGGCGCGCCTCCGGCCGGTGGTGGCGCGCTCGACGTACCAGGCGTCGTCCAGGCGGCCCGCCTCCTCCAGGGCCCGCCGCACGCCGCCGAACGTCCGGCCGAGCTTGAGGACGGCGGCCGAGTCGGTCGCGGCGAGGCGGCGGGCCAGCTCGTCCGGCGGCAGCGTCCCCGGCAGGACGGTCAGCACCTCGTCGCGCTCGACGAGCGGCCTGCCCAGGTCGGCGCACGCGCCGCTGACCGAGGTGACGCCCGGCACCACCGTCGTCGGGTACCGGCCGTCGAGGCGCTTGTGGAGGTGCATGTAGGAGCCGTAGAAGAACGGGTCGCCCTCGCAGAGCACGACCACGTCGCGCCCGGCGTCGAGGTGCCCGGCGAGGCGTGCCGCGCACCGGTCGTAGAACTCCTCCAGGACCCGCCGGTAGTCCCCGGTCGCCTCCGTCGTCACCGGGTAGATCAGGGGTTCCTCGACCTGCCCGTCCCGCAGGTGGCCCTCGGCGATCGACCGGGCGATGCTGCGCCCGTGCCGCGCCGAGTGGTAGACGACCACGTCCGCGGCGGCGATGAGCCGGGCCGCCTTGAGCGTGATCAGCTCGGGGTCGCCGGGGCCGAGGCCCACGCCGTACAGGTGTCCGGTCATCACTCTTCCTCGCTGGCGATGGCGTTGACCGCGGCGGCGGCCATGGCGCTGCCGCCCCGCCGCCCGTGCACGACCAGGTGGGGCAGCCCGGACGCGGCGAGGGCCTGCTTGGACTCGGCCGCGCCGATGAAGCCCACCGGGACGCCGATGACCGCCGCCGGGACGCCCGCCCCGCCGGCGACCATCTCCAGCAGGCGGAACAGGGCCGTCGGCGCGTTGCCGATGGCCACCACCGACCCGGCGAGCCTGTCCCGCCACAGTTCCAGGGCCGCGGCGCTGCGGGTGGTGCCGAGGTCCCTCGCCAGCCCCGGCACGCGCGGGTCGCCGAGCGTGCAGACGACGTCGTTGTCCTTCGGCAGCCTCGCGCGCGTCACCCCGGCGGCGACCATGCGCGCGTCGCACAGGACGGGCCGCCCGTCCAGCAGCGCCGCCCGCGCCGCGGCGACGGCGCCGGGCGTGTACTCCAGGTCCTCCACCAGGTCGGTCATCCCGCACGCGTGGATCATGCGGACGGCGACCCGGGCGACGTCCCCGGGGAGCCCCGCGAGGTCCGCCTCCGCCCTGATGGTCGCGAACGACCGCCGGTAGATCTCCGCGCCGTCGCGGACGTAGTCGATCACTCGCTCCTCCGTGTCGTCGCGACGGCCGCCGCCGTCGCCGTCAGGCCCCCCGGGCGCGCCGTCCCGTCGAGCCGCACCTCGTAGCCGCCGGGGGTCGCCACGACCGCCACGTGCCGGTCGGCCGGGCGGCCGCACTGCCGTTCGCAGCCCGACCAGTGCACCGGCAACCCGCCCGCCGGGCCCCTGGCCCGGGCGGCGTCGGCGCGGACGTCGGTCAGCGACCTGGCGCAGCCCGGCCGTCCCGCGCAGGAGGTCAGTCCCTCCCACTCCGGTGTGGTGACCAGGCCAGGGAAGTGTGGCACGTCGGTGAGGTCCGGGATCACGACCCCCCTCCACGGCGTGATGATGATCTCTTCGGCGTCCCGGAGCGGCGCGGGGTCGAGGCGGCCGAGCGGGACGAGCGCGGAGAACGCCGTCCGCCCGTCGCGCTGCGCGATCCGGCCGGCCGGCGTGCGCCGGGGCGCCGCAGGGACGGGCACCGGGTCCTCGCGCGGGCCGGCCAGCGGGAGGGCGCCGGGAAGCTCCGCCACACGCCACTCGCCCGTCCGGACGCGCAGGAACGTCCGGGCGGCGTCGAGCGCGAGCGCGACCGCGCCGTCCGGGCCGGCCCGCAGGCCGCTGTCGGCCCCGGCGAGGACGAGGGCGAAGCGGTCGTGACGCGTCGCGTAGAGGCCCACGTCCGCGCGCATCGCGATGACGTCGCCGCGCCCGTCGTCCAGCGCGAACAGGAACCGCCCCGGCAGCTCCGCGAGCCCGGGGTCGGCGCGGAGCGCAGCGTCCAGCTCGGCCACGAGGGGACGGACGTCCAGCAGCCCGCCGCCGTCCCGTCCGCTCAGGACGCTGGCGACGATGTTGCGGACCCGCTCGTGCGTGTCGGACGGCAGCAGACCGGCGGCCCTCAGGCGGGCGCCCAGCTCGCGCTCCGCGCCGTCCGCCAGCCCCCTCACCTGCACGTTCGCGCGGGATGTCAGCTCCAGGAACCCGTCGCCCAGTTCCCGCGAGGCGTCCGCCAGCGCCGTGAGGCGGGGCCTGTCCAGCGCGCCGCCGGGCAGCCGGACGCGCGCGAGGCCCCCGTCGGCGGCGGGATGCACCCGCAGAGCACCCGGACATCCGTCCACCCCAGACCGCATGACCGGATCCTACGGCGCCCCCGGGTTCAGCCGCCCATGGCGGTGGTGCAGCGGCCAGTGGCCGGGGAGTCCGCGTCGAAGCGGCCCTCGATCACCCGGCCGAAGGCGTCGGGCCCGCTCAGGCAGGCGTGCCGGGGCTCGTCGTCCGAGACGAAGGAGAACAGCTGGACCTTGTTCGGGTCGGGCGGGTAGGTCCGGGTGACCCGCATCCCCCGTCCTTCGGCGAAGGTGAACAGGACGGTCGCCGCGGGCGTGCCCCTGCGCAGGACGCCGTAGCCGGTGCGCCCGTCCGGGGCCATGACGGCGGTCGTGACCGTCACGGCGCCCGCGGGGGCGCGGAACAGCACGCGGCCCGCCCCGAGGTCCGATCCTGGGGCGGCGGTGTCGAGGGCGTGCACGGTGCCGTTCGCCACCTTCCCGCCGGGGAGCCCGCCGGGGGACGCCGGGACGACGTCGCTGGTGGTGTAGCCGAGCGTCCGGCCGTCCGCGGCCCAGACGATGTGGCCGACGACCGTGTTCCCGGCGGCGGTCCAGGTGCGGCGCCGGCCCGTGCCGGTGTCCAGGACGGTCACGGCGGCGCGCGGCGCACCCGCCAGGCGCGGCCCTCCCCCGCAGGGCGCCGTGGCGTAGGCGACGCGGCGCCCGTCGGGGCTGACCGCCGTGCCCGCCACGAGGCCGGGCGCCGTGCCGCCGCGCAGCGGGACCAGGCCGGTCACGTGCCCGTCGCCGGTCAGCCGGAAGCCGTGCAGATGCGACTCGCATGGCCTCGAAAAGGACGCGACGACGAAGGTGCCTCCGGGGCCCGCGACGACCTCCTGCGCCTCCCCCGCCGACCGGGGCGCGGGCACCGAGTCGGCGGGGCGCCGGTACCCGTCCGCCCGGAGCGCGTGGACCTCGACGAACGGCGTCCGCCCGCCCTCCTGCCCGGGCGGGCCCGCCCGGCCCACGCCGACCAGGAACCGCGGGTCCCGGCTTTCGGTGTGCGGCGGCGGCGCGGACGGGACGTGCCCGCCCACCGCCAGCCGCACGCCGCCGATGGAGACGGCGACCAGCACGGCCAGCGCCATCGGCGCCGCCCACCGCCGCAGCCGCCACGTCCCCGTCCCCGCGTCCCGCGCGATGTCCGGTTCCATCCGATGATCATGGCGGGTCCGCCGGGCATCCACACCGGTTTCGGGAGATTTGCGAACTCGGCCGTCCTCCCGGCGGCAGGTCCCGCGCGTGTACCGTCCGGCCTCGGCCAGGAGCGGCGGGCGGCGACCGGTTAGGGTGTGGGCGGCGACTTGTGGAGGAAGCCGGTGCGAATCCGGCGCGGTCCCGCCACTGTCACCGGGGAGCGGACCCCGCGTACGGCCACCGCGCGAGCGGGAAGGCCGGGGCGAGCGCCGATCCGGGAGCCAGGAGACTCCGGGCCGCCGCCGTTTCAGCCTGCGATTCGGGGCGAGGACCCCGGGTGAGGACACGATCCGCGTGATCTTGCTGCTGTCCACGTCGGACACCGATCTGCTCAGCGCGCGCGCCAGCGGCGCCGGCTTCCGTCTCGCCAACCCCGCGCGCACCGGCGCGGAGGACCTCCCGGCGCTCGTCGAGGGCACCGACCTCGTCGTCGTCCGGCTCCTCGGGGGGCGGCGGGCCTGGGAGGAGGGCCTGGACGCGCTGCTCGCCGGGCCGCGGCCGGTCGTCGTGCTGAGCGGGGAGCAGTCCCCCGACGCCGAGCTGATGGCGCTGTCCACCGTGCCCGCGGGCGTCTGCGCGGAGGCCCACGCCTACCTCGCGCACGGCAGCCCCGGGAACCTGGGCGAGCTGTTCCGGTTCCTCTCCGACACCGTCCTGCTCACGGGCTTCGGGTTCGCCCCGCCGGCCGCCACGCCCACGTGGGGTGTGCTGGAGCGCGAGGCCGGAGGCCAGGACGGGCCCCTGGTGGGGGTGCTGTACTACCGGGCCCACCACCTCGCCGGGAACACCGCGTTCGTCGAGGCGCTGTGCGCGGCGATCGAGGCGGCGGGCGGGCGGGCGCTGCCGGTGTTCTGTGCCTCGCTGCGGACCGCCGAGGACGCCCTGCTGGAGACCCTCGGGCGCGCCGACGCCCTCGTCGTCACCGTCCTCGCCGCCGGAGGGACGAAGCCCGCTTTCGCCGGCGCCGGGGGCGACGACGAGGCGTGGGACGTGGGGGCCCTGGCCGGCCTGGACGTGCCGATCCTCCAGGGGCTGTGCCTCACGGGCGGGCGCGCGGCCTGGGAGGACAACGACGACGGGCTGTCGCCGCTGGACACCGCGACGCAGGTGGCCGTGCCCGAGTTCGACGGGCGGATCATCACCGTCCCCTTCTCGTTCAAGGAGACCGACGAGGACGGGCTCAGCGTCTATGTCGCCGATCCCGAGCGCGCCGCCCGGGTCGCCGGGATCGCGGTGCGGCACGGCGCGCTGCGGCACGTCCCCGCGGGCGCGAAGCGGGTCGCGCTGATGCTGTCGGCGTACCCGACCAAGCACGCGCGGATCGGCAACGCGGTCGGGCTGGACACGCCCGCCAGCGTCGTCGCGCTGCTCGCCGCGATGCGCGAGCGCGGCTACGACGTCGGCGACGGCCTGCCGGGCGACGGCGACGCGCTGATGCACGCGCTGATCGCGGCGGGCGGGCAGGACCCCGGCTGGCTGACCGAGGAGCAGCTGGCCGGCAATCCCGTCCGCATCCCGGCGGCGGCCTACGAGCGCTGGTACGCCACCCTCCCCGGAGAGCTGCGCGCCGACGTCGAGCGGCACTGGGGCCCGCCGCCCGGTGAGCTGTTCGTGGACGACTCGGGCGAACCGGAGATCGTCCTCGCCGCGCTGCGGTCGGGGAACGTGGTGCTGATCGTCCAGCCGCCGCGCGGGTTCGGGGAGAACCCGGTCGCCATCTACCACGACCCCGACCTGCCGCCCAGCCACCACTACCTGGCCGCGTACCGGTGGATCGCGGACGAGTTCGGCGCGCACGCGGTGGTCCACGTCGGCAAGCACGGGAACCTGGAGTGGCTGCCCGGCAAGTCCGCCGGGATGTCGGCGTCGTGCGGGCCCGACGCCGCGATCGGCGACCTGCCGCTGGTCTACCCGTTCCTGGTGAACGACCCCGGGGAGGGGACGCAGGCCAAGCGGCGCGCCCACGCGACGCTGGTCGACCACCTCATCCCGCCGATGGCGCGCGCCGAGAGCTACGGCGACATCGCCCGGCTGGAGCAGCTGCTGGACGAGCACGCCACCATCGCGGCGCTCGACCCGGCGAAGCTCCCGGCGATCCGCGCGCAGATCTGGACGCTGATCCAGGCGGCGCGGCTCGACCACGACCTCGGCCTGGACGACCGCCCGCACGACGCGGAGTTCGACGACTTCCTCCTGCACGTCGACGGCTGGCTCTGCGAGGTCAAGGACGTCCAGATCCGCGACGGGCTGCACGTGCTCGGTGCCGCGCCGGAAGGCGGGCCGCGGATCGACCTCGTCCTGGCGATGCTGCGGGCCCGGCAGATCTGGGGCGGGTCCACGACGCTGCCCGGCCTGCGCGAGGCCCTCGGCCTGGACGAGCAGAGCACCGACCGGCGGGAGGTCGACGCGTTCGAGGAGCGGGCGCGGGCGCTGGTCGCGGCGATGGAGGAGCGGGGCTGGGAGCCGTCCGCCGCCGGCGCGGTCGCCGGGGAGATCGCCGGTGACGGCGCGGGCGGGCGGGTCGCGGAGATCCTGCGGTTCGCCGCGACCGAGATCGTCCCCCGGCTCGCGAGGACGTCCGACGAGATCGGCAACGTGCTGCACGCGCTGGACGGCGGATACGTCCCGGCCGGTCCGAGCGGCTCGCCGCTGCGCGGGCTCGTCAACGTCCTGCCGACCGGGCGCAACTTCTACTCCGTGGACCCGAAGGCGGTCCCGAGCCGGCTGGCGTACGAGACGGGCCGCGCGATGGCCGACTCGCTGCTGGCCCGCTACCGCGAGGACACCGGCGAGTGGCCGCGCTCGGTGGGCCTGTCGGTGTGGGGCACCAGCGCCATGCGGACCTCCGGCGACGACATCGCCGAGGTCCTCGCCCTGCTCGGCGTCCGCCCGGTCTGGGACGAGGCGTCCCGGCGCGTGACCGGGCTGGAGCCCGTCCCGCTGGAGGAGCTCGGCCGTCCCCGCATCGACGTCACCATCCGCATCAGCGGCTTCTTCCGCGACGCGTTCCCGCACGCGGTGGCCATGCTGGACGACGCCGTGCGGCTCGCGGCGGCCCAGGACGAGCCCGACGAGGACAACCACGTCCGCGCCCACGTCCGCGCCGACCGTGAAGCGCACGGCGACGAGCGGCGCGCGACCCTGCGGGTCTTCGGGTCGCGGCCGGGCGCGTACGGGGCCGGGATCCTCCCGCTGATCGACAGCCGCAACTGGCGCGACGACTCCGACCTCGCCGAGGTGTACGCGGTGTGGGGCGGCTACGCCTACGGCCGCGGCCTGGACGGCGTCCCGGCGCGCGGCGACATGGAGAGCGCCTACCGGCGGATCAGCGTCGCGGCCAAGAACACCGACACCCGCGAGCACGACATCGCCGACTCCGACGACTACTTCCAGTACCACGGCGGCATGATCGCGACGGTCCGGGCGCTGACCGGGCGGGCCCCGCGGGCCTACATCGGCGACAGCACCCGCCCGGACGCCGTCCGCACCCGCACGCTGGACGAGGAGACCTCACGCGTGTTCCGCGCCCGGGTCGTCAACCCGCGCTGGCTGGCCGCGATGCGCAGGCACGGGTACAAGGGCGCGTTCGAGCTGGCCGCGACCGTCGACTACCTGTTCGGCTACGACGCGACCGCCGGGGTCGTCGCCGACTGGATGTACGAGCAGCTCGCCAACACCTACGCCCTGGACGAGGAGAACCGCGCGTTCTTCGACGAGTCCAACCCGTGGGCGCTGCACGGCATCGCCGAGCGCCTGCTGGAGGCCGCCGACCGGGGCATGTGGGAGCACCCCGAGCCGGAGACCCTGGAGGCCCTCAAGCGCCTCTACCTCGAAGTGGAGGGCGACCTGGAGGACGGCTGAGCCGCGTCCGCGACGGCGCCGCTCCGGGCCGTCGCGACGGCGGCCTGCCCCAGGCTGATGCCGCCGTCGTTGGGCGGGACGCGATGGTGCGTCAGCACCTCGAAGCCCGCCTCGGAGAGGCCGGTCACCGCGCGTTCCAGGAGGAGCATGTTCTGGAACACCCCGCCGGACAGCGCGACCGTCCCGAGCCCCGTGGCGTCACGGACGCGGCGCGCCGCCCCGACCGTCAGCGCCGCCACCCCGTTGTGGAAACGCGCGGCGATCACCGGGACGCCCGTGCCCGCGCGGTGGTCGTCCACCACCGCGGCGACCAGGTCGGACCCGGCGACCGTGAAGACGTCCCCCGCGGTCACGGCGGCGGGGTAGGCGGCCCGCTCGCCGGGATCGGCCCGCTGCTCCAGCTCGATCGCGGCCTGCCCCTCGTAGGTGACGCTGTCCCGGACGCCCAGGACGGCGGCGACCGCGTCGAACAGCCGTCCCATGCTGGAGGTGGCCGGCGCGAGGGGCGGCCCGGCGGCGGCCAGGGCGGTGACGGCGTCCCATCCGGGGCGGCGGGCCACGGGCAGGTCGTCCGGGACGCCGTACGCCGCGGCCATCCGCCACGGCTCGCGGACCGCCGCCGCGCCGCCCGGCAGCGGCACCGGCGCGAGGTGCCCGGCGCGCCGGTAGCCGCGCAGGTCCGCGACGAGGAACTCGCCGCCCCACAGCGTGCCGTCCGCGCCGAGGCCGGTGCCGTCGAACGCCACCCCGATCACCGGGCCGTCCGCCCCGTTGTCGGCGAGGCAGGACGCGATGTGCGCGTGGTGGTGCTGGACGGCGACCGCCGGGAGGTCCAGCTCCAGCGCGTACTTGGTCGACAGGTACTCCGGATGCGGGTCGTGCGCGACGAGCTCGGGGACGATCCCGAACAGCCGCCGGAAGTGGCCGATCCCGTCCTCGAACGCCTGGAGCGTCTCGTGGTTCTCCAGGTCGCCGATGTGGTGGGACAGGAACGCCCGCCCTTCGCGGGTCAGGCAGAAGGTGTTCTTCAGCTCCGCGCCGCACGCCAGCACGGGCGCGCCCCGCCCGATGGGCAGCGGCTCGGGCGCGTAGCCGCGCGATCGCCGGACCGCGAGGGGGCGCCCGCGGAACGACCGGACCACCGAGTCGTCGGTGCGGACGTGGATCGGGCGGTCGTGGGTGAGGAACGCGTCGGCGATGCCGCCGAGCCGGTCCAGGGCGTCCTCGTCGCGGTGGGCGATGGGCTCGTCCGCGACGTTCCCGCTGGTCATCACGGTGGGCTCGGTGACGAGGAGGTGGTGCAGCGGCGTGTAGGGGAGCATCAGCCCGACCGAGCGGCCGCCCGGCGCGACCGCGTCGGCGAGCGCGGCGTCCGGGCGGCGGCCCAGCAGGACGATGGGGCGCCGCGCCCCGCACAGCAGCGCGCGCTCGGCCTCGTCGAGGACGCACAGCTCCCGCGCCGCCGCCGCGTCCGGGACCATCACGGCGAACGGCTTGTCCGCGCGGCGCTTGCGCGACCGCAGCGCCGCGACCGCGGGCCCGTCCGCCGCCCGCGCCGCGAGGTGGTAGCCGCCGAGGCCCTTGACCGCGAGGACGCCTCCGTCCGCGAGCAGGGCCCGCGCCGCCGCCAGCGGATCGTCCGCCGGGGGGTGCAGCGCGAGGGCGGGGCCGCAGGACGGGCAGCACACCGGCTGGGCGTGGAACCGGCGGTCCGCGGGGTCCGCGTACTCGGCGGCGCACGCGCCGCACATGGCGAACCCGGCCATGGTCGTGTTCGGCCGGTCGTAGGGGACGCCCGTCACGATCGTGAAGCGGGGCCCGCAGGCGGTGCAGTTGATGAACGGGTACCCGTACCGCCGGTCCCCCGGGTCGCGCATCTCGCGCAGGCAGTCCCCGCACGTCGCGGAGTCGGCCGACACCAGCGCGCGCCGCTCGCCCGCCGCGTCGCTGCCGACGATGGCGAATCCGGCCCGGCCGTCCGCCGCCAGCTCGCGTGTCGTCACCCGCTCGACGACGGCCAGCCGCGGCGGGCGCGCGCGCAGCCCGTCCAGGAACCGCCCGACCTCGTCGGGGGCGCCCTCGACCTCGATGAACACGCCGCCCGCGTCGTTGCCGACCAGCCCGGACAGCCCGAGGCCGGTCGCGAGGCCGTGCACGAACGGCCGGAACCCGACCCCTTGCACGACGCCCTCGACCCGGACGCCCACCCGAACGTCCACCCGCGTCATTCTGCCTGGTCAGAGCCTCCAGGTCAGGGACACGCCCGGGGCCACCGGCGACGAGGGCGGCGCCTGGGCGTCAGGCGGTGTCCGCGTCCTCCCCGGTGTAGGCGGCGATGGTGCGCTGCGCGCAGGCGCGGGCGAGGGCCTCGTCGCCGTCGGCGGCCGCGTGGGCGGCCCCCCAGGCGGCGCCGCTCAGCCGCGAGAACTCCTTGCCCTCGTCGGTGGCCGGCCAGTCGGGGCCGATCCCGGGGTCGCCGCCGGAGGCGAGGTGCAGCGTCAGCCCGAGGACGGCCATGTCCCAGCCGACGCCCACGGCGCCGGGGCCGAAGGTGTCCCAGTGGTCGTCGGCGTGGGCGATGTGCTCCAGCTCGAAGCGGGTCCGCCCGTCGCCCTCGGGGATCAGCCGCACCTCGATCCAGCTGGTCTGGCCGGCGAACTCCCAGGTGGCGGAGAACCCCTTGGGCGGGTCGCAGCGCTCGATCGTCCCTCCGGCGTTGCCCTCGATCTGGAACCGGCCGCCGGGGCGCAGGTCGCCGGAGACGGGCAGGAACCAGCGCGGGATGCGCTCGGCGTTGGTGCAGGCGTCCCAGAGGTCGTCGGCGCCGGTGTCGTAGGTCCGGCCGATGGTGACGGTGCGGGCGGTCCCGGCCTCCAGCACGCGGTCGCCGACCCGGCGGGCGACGGAGTTGATCTGCTCGGTCACGTCGATCATGGCTTGCTCCCCGGTGGTCGTCGGGCACGCCCGCCCCGGGCGATCTCGGTCGCCAGGGCGTCCAGGTGCGGGGTCCAGTACCGCCGGAAGCGGTCGAGCCAGGCGTCGGCCTCCCGCAGCGGCGCGGCGTTCACCGCGTAGAGGCGGCGGGTGCCCTCCGCCCGCACGACGGCGAAGCCGGTGTCGCGCAGCACCCGGAGGTGCTGCGACACGGCGGGCTGCGAGATGCCGAACTCCTCCTGGACGACGGCCGACACCTCACCGGAGGCCCGCTCGCCGTCCGCGAGCAGCTCCAGGATCCGGCGCCGTACCGGGTCGCCCAGCACATCGAAGGCGTGCACACCCGACAAGATACAGCCTCAGCTTATATAAGTCACGCGTTAGGAAACGTCACCGGCCGCCGCCGGCGAGGAGCTCCTCGAAGGGGACGGGGTCGTCGTAGGGGTCCTGCGCCGCCGCGGCGGGACGGGCCTCGACGAGGGCCGCCAGCTCCGCCCCGGCGCGGGCGACGCGCTCGGCGAGGCCGCCTCCCGCGCCGCCCCAGTCCTCGGACGCCGCGTACACGGCGGTCGGGACCGCGGTGGCGCGCAGGTAGGCGAACAGCGGCCGCATCGCGTAGTCGATGGCCAGGGAGTGCCGCGCGGTGCCGCCCGTCGCGCCGAGCAGCACCGGCGTCCCCTCCAGCGCACCGGGTTCGACGACGTCGAAGAACGTCTTGAACAGGCCGCTGTAGGAGGCGTTGAAGACGGGCGTCACCGCGATGAGCCCGTCGGCGTCCGCCACGGCGTCCAGGGCGGCCCGGAGCGCGCCGGACGCGAATCCGGTGAGCGCCGCGTCCACCATCGCGTGGGCGTGGTCGCGCAGCTCGACCGTCTCGACGGCGGTGCCCGGGCGCAGGGCATCGGACGCCGCCGCGGCGAGCCGGTCGGTGAGAAGGCGCGTGGACGAGGGCTGTCCCAGCCCGGCGGAGACGACGACCAGCCCGCTCATCGGACGGCCCCCGCGGTCACGCGGGAGGCGTGCGTGGGTGCGGTCGCCGGGACGTGCGCCGGGCGCAGCGACGCGAACTCCTCGCGCAAGACCGGGACGACCTCCTCCCCCAGCAGGTCGATCTGCTCCAGGACGGTCTTCAGCGGCAGCCCCGCGTGGTCCATCAGGAACAGCTGGCGCTGGTAGTCGCCGAAGTGGTCCCGGAACGTCAGCGTCTTCTCGATCACCTGCTGAGGGCTGCCGACCGTGAGGGGCGTCTCGGCGGTGAACTCCTCCAGCGACGGCCCGTGCCCGTACACCGGGGCGTTGTCGAAGTATGGCCGGAACTCCCGGACGGCGTCCTGCGAGTTCCGGCGCATGAACACCTGCCCGCCGAGCCCGACGATCGCCTGGTCGGCCGCGCCGTGCCCGTAGTGCTCGTAGCGGCGCCGGTACAGCCCGATGAGACGCTGGAAGTGCTCCTTGGGCCAGAAGATGTGGTTGGCGAAGAAGCCGTCGCCGTAGTAGGCGGCCTGTTCCGCGATCTCGGGGCTGCGGATGGAGCCGTGCCAGACGAACGGCGGCACGCCGTCCAGCGGGCGCGGCGTCGAGGTGAACGACTGGAGCGGCGTGCGGTGCTCGCCCTCCCAGTCGACGGCCTCCTCGCGCCAGAGCCGGTGCAGCAGGTGGTAGTTCTCGATGGCGAGCGGGATGCCGTCGCGGATGTCCTTGCCGAACCACGGGTAGACGGGGCCGGTGTTGCCGCGGCCCATCATCAGGTCCACCCGGCCGCCCGCCAGGTGCTGGAGCATCGCGAAGTCCTCGGCGATCTTCACCGGGTCGTTGGTGGTGATCAGCGTGGTCGCGGTGGACAGGATCAGCCGCTCGGTGCGCGCGGCGATGTAGCCGAGCATCGTCGTCGGCGAGGACGGGACGAACGGCGGGTTGTGGTGCTCGCCGGTGGCGAACACGTCCAGGCCCGCCCGCTCGGCGTGCTCGGCGATGGTGACCATCGCCCTGATGCGCTCGGCCTCGGAGGGGGTACGGCCGGTCGTCGGGTCCGGGGTGACGTCGCCGACCGAGAAGATCCCGAACTGCATGCCGTCCTCCAAGTAGTAGAACTTTCAACTATTGTACCGGAACGGCGCCGGGGCCCCGGGTATTCCGGGGGGCGGGAGGGCTCAGCCGACCGTCCGGGCGAGGGAGTCGACCAGCCAGATGTGCGCCGTGCCGCCCGTGACCGTCTCCCCCGTGACCGCGCCGAACAGGTCCCAGTACCGGCGCATCCGGGGGTCCCCGTCGACCACGGCACCGGCCAGCAGCGTCCGCCGGAACTCCGGGGTGTCCCGCTCGTCGCGGCCGGAGGCGTGCGCGCCGACGTACAGGTCCAGCGCGGGGCCGGGTCCCGGCTCCTCCCCCGCGGCCACGCTCGGCAGCGCCAGCCGGATCGCCTCGCTCATCCCGTTCAGCAGCGTCCGCTCGTCGCGGACCCGCTCGGCGTTCACCCGCCCCCGCGCCATCAGCCTCCGCACCAGCGACTCGTCCCCGACCAGCACGACCATCTCGGCGTAGGCGAGCACCTGGCCGGGCGTCGGGTCGGCGGGCGGCGGCGGGACGCTCATGTCCACGAACGAGAACTCGATCTCCGGCGGCACCGGAGCGAGCACCAGCCGCCGCCAGAAGGCCGCGAGGACGTCGCGCGCCGCGGGCCCGTCCTCGACCGCGGCGAGCAGCTCCAGCCGCGCCGCCCGCTCGGCCGGGCCCGCGTCCTCGACCGCGCGGAGCGCCGCGCGCCGCCAGGCCAGCGTGGCCAGCTCCACGTCGAGAGCGGCCCGCTCCGCCGCCGCGGCCTCGCCGACCGAGCGCTCGCCGCGCAGGACCGCGGCGATGGCGGGCAGGCCGAGGCCCAGCCCGCGCAGCCGCCGGACGAGCCTCAGCCGCTCCACCGCCGGAGCGCCGAAACGGCGGTGCCCGCCCGCGCTGCGCTCCGGTTCGAGGATGCCCTCGTCACAGTAGAAGCGGATCGTCCGGACGGGCACACCGGTCAGCGCGGCCAGGTCGCCGATCCCGAGTGCCGTGGCGGTTGTGGCGTGCGTCACAGTCACTTGAACCTCCACCCGGGTGGAGCTCCTACGTTACGGGGGCACCCGCGAGAGAGGACACGGACATGAGCACACCGGACATCCCACGCCTGGCCGAGGGGCTCCGCGAGCACACCGCCGCGATGGCGGCCGCCGTCGCGGGACGGGACCCGGCCGCCCCCGTCCCGACCTGCCCGGAGTGGCGGCTGCGGGACCTGGTCGGGCACGTCGGGCAGGCCCACCGCTGGGCCGCGGGACTCGTGCTGACGGGCGAGGCGGCCCCCACCCCGGACCCGGCCCACGCCGACCCCGGCCCGGTCGGGGACTGGCCCGGCTGGCTGCGCGGGGGCGCCGACGACCTCGCCGCCGCCGTCGAGAAGAGGGGGCCCGAGACCGTGGTGCGCGGCCCCATCGGCCCGCTCCCGGCGGCGTTCTGGCTGCGGCGGATGCTGCACGACACGTCCGTCCACCACGCGGACGCCGCGCTCGCGGTGGGCGTCCCGTTCGCCATCGCGCCCGACCTGGCGGCGGACGCGATCAGCGAGGGCCTGGAGCTGATGACCTCGCCCCACGCCGTGAAGATCAAGCCTGGTCTCGCCGCCCTGCGGGGGCGCGGCGAGACCCTGTACCTGCGCGCGGACGACGTGGAGGGGCCGGGCTGGCTCCTCACGCGCGAGCCGGACGGGCCGAGGTGCGAGCGCTCCGACGGCGAGGCGGCGGTCTCGGCCTGCGCGCCCGCCCGGGACCTGCTGCTGATGCTCACGCGCCGCTTGTCCCCCGAGGACGCCGGCGCCGTGATCACCGGCGAGCGCGCCGTCCTGGACCACTGGCTGGCCAACACCGCCTTCTGACGCCGTCTCCCCACCGGGATCCCGATCCGGCCGGGACGTGCGGCTAGGGTCGGGATCATGGTGACGCCCGTGGAGCCCCCGCCCGAACCGCCCGGTACGCTGACCGATCCGCGCGAGCTGCTCGCCGGGTACCTCGACTTCTACCGCGACGCGCTGCTGCGCAAGCTGGACGGCATGTCCGAGGCGGCGCTGCGTGACGGCCCGCTCCCGTCCGGGTGGACGCCGCTGGAGCTGTTCAAGCACCTCACCTACGTCGAGATCAGGTGGCTGCAGTGGGGTTTCGCGGCCGAGGAGGTCCCCGAGCCGTGGGGCGACCGGGGCCCGGACGACCGCTGGCACGTCGGCGCGGAGGAGACGCTCGACGACCTCAAAGCCGCGTTCCTGCGCACCTGCGAGCGGTCCCGCCGGATCGTCGCGGAGGCGCCGCTCGACGGCTTCGCGGCTCCGGGCGGGCGTTTCGGGGACGCCGGGGAGACGCCGTCGCTGATCTGGATCCTGTTCCACCTTCTCCAGGAGTACGCGCGGCACCTGGGCCACCTCGACGTCGTACGGGAACTGTCGGACGGCCAGGTCGGCGAGTAGCCCGCCCACCACCCGGGCGCGACGCCGCGCGCCCGGGCACGCTCACGTGGGCGAGCGGCCGGGCGAGCGCCTCGGGGCCGGGATCGCGGTGAACCAGGCGGCGATCTGGGCGCGCGAGGCGAAGCCGAGCTTGGCCAGGATGTGCTCCAGATGGGAGTCGACGGTGCGCTTGGCGATGACGAGGCGCTCGGCGATCTGACGGTTGGTGAGGCCCTCGGCGACCAGCGCCGCGATCTCGTTCTCCCGCGGGGTCAGGGCCGCCTGCCCGGCCGTCCCGCCGCGCGGCGGCTCCCGGGGCGGCGGGGGCGGCGGGCCCTCGCCGAGCGCCTCCGCGACCGCCGTCTCCATGTCGAGCCCGGCCCCGGCTTCGAGGGTGGCCTGGAACAGCGCGTCGCCGAGGACCAGGTGGGCCTGCTGCTCGTAGACCTCGCGCAGCAGGGCGTGCTGCGGGCCGAACATGGACGTGCCGGTGTAGTCGCGCGCCCAGTCCGAGGCCGCCAGCAGCCGGACGCCGGCGACCGCGTCACCGAGGGCGACCAGGCAGCAGCCCGCCATGTCCAGCGCCAGCGCGACGCCGAGCCGGTCGCCGAGGTCGCGTTTCATCCGGAGGCCGGCGCGCACGTCGGCCAGCGCCGCCTCGGCGTCCCCGCCGGTGAGGACCGCGAGGCCGCGCACGCACAGCCCGTAGGAGCGGCACCACTGCTCCCCCGCCGCCTCCGTCATGCGGACGGCGTCGTCGGCGTGCCGGACGGCGGCGGCGGCCTCGCCCGCCATGGTGCGGGTGACCGCGAGGAACACGTCGGCGATCGGGACGAGCACGTCGGCCGTGCCCGCGCGCCGGTGCAGGTCGCGGGCCTCCTCCAGCCGCGCGGCGGCCTCGCCGAGGTCGCCGGAGCACAGCGCGGCCACGCCCTCGACCTCGCGGACGTAGCCGAGGCCGTGCGGGTCGTCCTCGGCCACGGCGCGCCGCTCGGCGCGGCGCAGCAGGTCGCGGGCGGGGTCGAGGTCGTCCTGGAGGGCGGCGAGCAGGCCCGCCAGGGCCAGCACCTCCGTCCAGGCGGCGCCGGGCCCGAGGTCGCGGCCGTCGATGACGCGCAGCGACCAGTGCCGCGCCTCACCGATCATCCCCTGGAGTGCGAAGATCCGGCCGAGGCCCAGCAGGACCCGGACGAGGACGTCGTCCCCGGCGCGCCGCACACCGTAGTCGATCATGTCGCGGACGTTGGCCTGCTCCCGGCGGAACCAGGCGAGCCAGCGGGGCTGGTCGGCGCCCGCCAGCGCTGCGGCGGCCTCGGTGATCGCCCCGGCGAAGCGGTCGAACGCGCGGGCCCGCACCGCCTCGGTCTCACCGGCCTCGTCCAGCCGGTACGCGCCGTACTCGCGCATGATGTCGAGCATGCGGTAGCGGACGGCGCCCTCGCGGTCGACGCACAGCACGACCGACTTGTCGACCAGCCCGGCGATCAGCTCGAAGACCCGGTCGGCGGGCAGCGCGTCGTCCGCGCAGACCTGCTCGGCGGTGTCGAGGTCGAAGTCGGCCGCGAACACCGACAGCCGCGCCCACAGCAGCCGCTCGCCGGGCGAGCACAGCTCGTGGCTCCAGTCGATCGCCGCCCGCAGCGTCTGGTGCCGGGGCAAACCTGAACGCCGACCGCGCACCTGCAGGATGCGGTGGTCCAGCCGTTCGACGATCTGCTCGACGGACAGCGCCCGGAGTTGGACTGCGGCCAGCTCGATCGCCAGCGGGATGCCGTCCAGCCGGTGGCACAGCAGCGCCACCGCCGGGCGGTTGCCCTTGGTCAGCCTCCAGCCGGGGACGACGGCGGCGGCCCGCTCGGCGAACAGCGTCATCGAGTCGCACGGCAGCTCGGGGTCGTAGCAGCCGGGCTCGGGGCGGGCCAGCGGCGCGACGACCAGGCTGTGCTCGCCCGGGATGTCGAGCGGCTGCCGGCTGGTCGCGACGATCCGCAGGCCGGGCGCGTTCTGCAGGAGGATCTCGGCGAGCATCGCGCAGGAGTCCACCAGATGCTCGCAGGTGTCGAGGACGAGCAGCAGGTCGCGGTCGGCGAGATGGTGGACGAGCGCGTCCAGGGCCGTCGCCGGGCTCTGGTCGAGCAGCCCGAGCGTCTCCCCGATCGCCTGGGTGAGCAGCCCGGGCTCGTGCAGGGCCGACAGGTCGGCGAACGCCACGCCGTCCCTGAACGACCCGCCGATCGCCGCGGCGGCCCGCAGCGTGAGGCGGGTCTTGCCGACGCCTCCCGGACCGGTCAGCGTGACGAGCCTGCACCGGTCGAGGAGCCGGGTCAGCTCGGCCAGCTCCTCGCGGCGGCCGACGAAGCTCGTGAGCTCCGCGGGCGGCCGTCCCGACCGCAGTTCCAGCCTTCTAGTCGGCAACACCGCCGCCTCTTGTTCGGTTCTCGCCGGCCGGGCCGGCGCGCGGGGAGGACAGCCAGATCGTACCCACGCGTGAACCGTTCGCAACCATCCCCTTACGCGGAGCGTCAGAAAGGTGTCGGACGAGTCGGGAATGGAAGCAAAAAACGGACTGAGAGTCGACCGAAAATGGAAAGTTTCCTTAAAACGGTTGCGGGACGGCGGGAAGGAACAATCGTCCGGTCAGCGCACCGCGGGCGGTCCGGTATCCGGCGACGGCCCAGGCCGTCACGAGCAGCAGGTAGAGCAGCACGGCGACGCCGGTCAGCGCGTCCAGCCCCGTGGCCCTCGCCAGCCCGGACGCGCCCGTCACGCACGTGCCGACCGGGAACGTGAACGCCCACCACGTCATCGCGAACGGCATCCCACGGCGCAGCGCCCGCGCGTTCGCCGCCCCGGCGAGGGCCAGCCACAGCAGGGCGAAGCCCATGACCGGCGCCCCGTAGAGGACCGCGAACGCCCGCATCGCCGCCGCGTACTCCGGCGCCGCCTGCCCGGCCGCCCCCGCGATCTGCACGACGGCCGTCGTGGACTGCCCCAGCGGCCCGAGGACGAGGAACAGCGTCGGCGTGAGCGTCACCGGCGCGGCCCTCCCCCCGGTGAGCCCGCCCCAGATCCCCGGCAGCAGGACAAGCGTGGCCAGCAGGCTCGCGCCGAACAGCCCGTAGCAGCCGTACAGCATCGTGGCCCGCGCCTGCCCCTCCGGCAGGTGCGGGACGAGCGCCGGGCCGAGCGCGGCGGCGACCATCGGCGCGACCACGGGCAGCAGCCACGTCGGGGCGGCGCCGCCGGGCACCCGGCCATGGCGAGTGATCATGAGGTACGGGACGCCCGCGGCGGCGAGCACGGCGTAGAGCGTCCCGGACGTCCAGAGGACGGCGTCGAGCGCGACCGCGGCGCCGGTGCCGAGCACCGCGGGCCCGAGCGTCAGCGTGCCGTAGCCGACCGCGAGCATGGCCATCGGGGGGCAGCCGTAGAACACCGCGGTCGCGGGATCGTCCAGCAGCTGGGCGCGCGCCACGTCCCGGTGCCGGGTGAGGTGGACGGCCCGCGCCGCCATCAGCGCCGCGAGCATCGCCAGGGACAGCGCCCACACCGCGACGGCGAACGCGTGCAGGCCCGGGACCCCCACCGGGAGCGCGTTCGCGCCGTTCGCCACGATCGCCGTGCCCATCACCGCGGCGTACCAGTTGGGCCCGAGGTGCCGGAACAGGTCGGCGGGACGGTCGAGCGCGCCCAGCAGGACGCCGTCCGGGGGTGCGGTGAGGAGGCCCATGACGTCCAGCGTGGGGGCGCCCGGGCGGCGCCGGTAGAGGTCACGGCCCTATGAGGACATAAGGAGGGCTTATGAGTGACGTAGAGTGGCCGCCATGACCGTCTCGCACCGCGTCCCCGACCTGGGCGCCCTGGAACTGCTGCTCGCCGTGGTCCGGCTGGGCAGCCTCGGCCGCGCGGCCGCGGAACTGGGCGTCACGCAGCCCGCCGCCAGCGCCCGCGTCCGCTCGATGGAACGCCAGGTCGGCGTGGCGCTGCTGGAACGTTCCCCGCGCGGCTCGCGCCCCACCGAGGCCGGGGCGCTGGTCGCCGAGTGGGCCCGCCAGGTGATCGCCGCCGCCGAGGCGCTCGACGCGGGGCTGTCGGCCCTGCGCGGGCGCCGGGACGCCAGGCTCCGCGTCACCGCGAGCCTCACGGTCGCCGAGTACCTGATGCCGGGCTGGCTCGTCGCGCTGAAGGGCGTCCACCCGGACGTGGCGGTGACGCTGCGCACCGCCAACTCCACCGTGGTCGCCGACCAGGTGCGCGGCGGCGAGGCGGACCTCGGGTTCGTGGAGGGGGCGCGCACCCCCTCCGGGCTGAGCGGCACCGTCGTCGCGGGCGACCACCTCGTCGTGGTCGTGTCCCCGCGGCACCCCTGGGCGCGGCGGCGGTCGGGGGTGACGGCGGGCGAGCTGGCGGAGACCCCGCTCGTCCTGCGCGAGGAGGGCTCGGGCACCCGCGAGGTGCTCGACCGGGCCCTGGCCGGGCACGGCGGGACGGCGCCGCCGCTGCTCCAGCTCGCCTCGACCACGGCGCTGAAGGCCGCGGCCGTGTCCGGGGCGGGCCCGGTCGTGGTGAGCGACCTCGCCGTCGCCGACGAGCTGGCGGGCGGGCGGCTGGTCCGCGTGCCGGTCCCGGAGCTGGACCTGTCCCGGCCGCTGCGCGCGGTCTGGCCGTCCGGCCAGCGTCCCGCCGGCCCGGCCCGCGACCTGCTCGCGCTCACCGGGCTCACCGCGCCCCCGGCGTCGCCCCGCCGGCCCGACGAGACGCCCCCGTGACCGCGGAGGCGGGCCTAGGGGAGGTCGTGGACGGCCTGGATCTCCAGCGCGATCGTGATCGTGTCGCCGAGCATGACCTTGTCGCCCTGGAGCGGGACGTTGAACTCGATGCCGAAGTCGCGGCGGCTGATCGAGCCGGTGGCGGTGAAGCCCGCGCGCGTGCCGCCCCACGGGTCGTCCTCGACGCCGTGGAACTCGGCGAGCAGCCGGACCGGCCGGGTGACCTCCTTGATCGTCAGATCGCCGTCCAGGTGGTAGCGCGGCGTGCGGGCGCGGCGGCCGACGCTTGCGGGCTCCACCCCCGTCCCGTCGAAGGTCATGACCGGGTGCTTCTCCACGTCCAGGAAGTCGGCGGAGCGGACGTGCGCGTCCCGCTCGGCGCTGCGGGTGTCGATCGACTCCATCCGGATCTCGGCGTGCGCGCTGGAGTCGAGCGGGTCGGCGCCGATCACCACCTCGCCGCCGAAGTCGGGGAAGCTGCCCCGCACCGTCGTCATCAGATGCCTGATCGTGAAGGTGATCTCGGAATGGACGGGATCGATCCGCCAGCGGCCGGGTTCGAGCCCGGACACCTCGGCTCCCATATAAATCCCCCTAAACAGTGAAATCCGTTGCAATCCGGAGAAGTTACCCCAAATGACGCCAAGATCGTCAAGATCGCCCGACGTCTGACACGGCTCTCCCGGGGAATGCTCCGGACATGATCGGTGAACACGTCCTGGCCGGATACGCCCCCGGCGCGGGCGGCCGGGAGGCCCTCGACCTGGCCCGCGCCATCGTCGGGCTGACCGGCGGGCGGCTGAGCGTGGCCACCGTCCACCCGCCGGGGCTGCCCGCCGCCGAGGGCGAGGCACGCGCCGCGCTGGAACAGGCCACCGGCCGCCTCGACGGCCTGCCCGTGGACCTGCTCGTCCAGGAGGGACGCGGCGTCGGGCGCGGGCTCACCCTGCTGGCCAGCAGGGCCGGCGCCGACCTGATCGTCGTCGGCTCCCCCGAAGGCGGCGCCCGCGGCCGCATCGGCGTCGGCTCCGCCGCCGACCACCTGCTGCACTCGGCCACCGAGGCCGTGATGCTCGCGCCGTCGGGCTACACCGTCCCCGAGGAACTGGACCGCATCACCGTCATGTACGTCCGCCGCCCCCAGTGCGACGACGCCGTGATCCGCGCCGCGCGGGCCGCCGAGTTCCTGGACGTCCCGCTCCGCCTCGTGACCCTCTCGCTCGGCGACGCCCACCCCGAGCGCCTGCGCGACGACCTCGCCCTCGCCATCCGGCTCGCCCTCGACTCCGCCGAGCTCCTCCCCGAGGACGTCTCCGCCGAGCTCGCCGAAGGCGACGACGTCGCGGCCGCCCTGGAGGACCTCGACTGGGCCGAGGGCGAGGTGCTCGTCTGCGCGTCCAGCGAGGACGCCTCCGCCCATCGGGTCTTCCTCGGCGAAGTGGCCCTCAAGGTCCTGCGGGCCGCCCCGTGTCCGGTCACCGTCCTCCCGAGGGGCTACTTCTGAGTGGCCCGTTTTGACCGTTTCCACAGAACGACTTGCCGCCGCTGTTTACCTCCACTACATTCCGTCGAGATCGAAGCGTGACCTTGAACGTTCCGATCTTCCCCGGTCGGGCGCCTCCCCTGCCCGAACCCAGTCAGGCGGCAGGGAGCGTGATGGACCCCATCGGCAAGAAGCTGCTCGACGTGGCCAAAGCCCAGCTCGGCTACACCGAGAAAGGCGACGGCTACACGAAGTTCGGCGACTGGTACGCCAAGAACGTCGACGGCGACCACGACGACTACTTCAAGACGGCACCCTGGTGCGACATGTTCCTCGCCTGGGCCGCCGACAAGGCGGGCGTCACCGAGCAGGCGGGCCAGTTCGCCTCGACCATCGAGCACGCCCAGTGGTTCCGGAAGCACGACGCCTGGGGGACGAAGCCCGAGCCCGGCGCCCTCGTCTTCTACGACTGGAGCGGCTCCGACGACCCCGACCAGATCGACCACGTCGGCATCGTCGAGAAGGTCGACGGCAAGACCCTGCACACCATCGAGGGCAACGCCGACGGCTACAAGCTCACGCGCAAGACCCGCGACCTCGACACCGTCGTGGGCTTCGGCTACCCCGGCAAGATCAAGGTCGAGGCCGCGCCCAAGTACGCCCCCAAGCACGCCGCCCCCGCCCCCACCGTCGACAAGCTCGGCGCCCCCGCCGCCGCCAGCAACACCCAGGAGCGCGAGCACAGCGCCCCCGATCAGCCCCTCCCCACACAAGAGGTCGTCCTCGGCGGCATCCTCGCCTTCATCCTCTGTGGCACCGTCGCCCTCGCCGCCGGCCGCGTCGCCGCCGCGAAGGCCCCCACGGCGGCCCCCATCCGCGTCCGCAAGCGCGGCAAGCACCACCGCCCGGCCACCCCGGTCGCCCTGCCCGCCGACGTCACCCCCGCCGACCTCGACGCCGCCGACGCCGGGACCACCCTCATGCCCATCCTCTCCCTCGCCGCAGCCCACGAGGCCGAAGACCGCGAGTTCTGGGGCCGCATCGCCCACCTCGAAGAGGATCAGGAGCTCGCCTTCTGGAACTCCCTGCACGCCGAGAGCACCGATTCCGAGTACGCAGCAGCCCCCGGATTCCGCTAGAGTTGTCCATGCGCGCCGGGCAAGCACCGGCCCGCCACGCGGACGTGGCTCAGTTGGTAGAGCATCACCTTGCCAAGGTGAGGGTCGCGGGTTCGAATCCCGTCGTCCGCTCTGAGAGGCCCTGGCCTCGCTCTGGTGGAGTGGCCGAGAGGCGAGGCAACGGCCTGCAAAGCCGTGTACACGGGTTCGAATCCCGTCTCCACCTCGTAGTACACAAGGGCGATTAGCTCAGTGGGAGAGCGCTACCTTGACACGGTAGAGGCCACTGGTTCAATCCCAGTATCGCCCACGGCAGCAACGTATGCTCACTGCCCTTTGGGCAGTTTCGCCGTTGCTCGCAGTGTTTTTCTGGGGGGCGACCCCCAGACCCCCGGTGTGGGGGCTCCGCCCCCACCCGGTGGTGACGGTCACTCCTCGGCCTTCGGCCAGATCCACCGTTGCCCGCACCGCTTACCTCGGGGACAGCTCCCAGACCCCTTCGACGTCAGGGCCCCGCCCTACCCGGTGGTGGCGGTTACCCACCGGCCTTCGGCCGAGTTACCGTCGCTCATAGTGCTTTCCTCGGACGATTCTCAAGCGCCGATGCGAAGTTTGCCTCCACTCCCCTGGCGTGTCGGCTGAGGCCGACGAGCGTGGTCGGCCTGGGGGGCGCGGGACGGGAAGCGGGCGTGCGCGGAGCTGTTCGGGTTGCCCCTGTCGGGATCCTTAAGGCTAGCTGAGTGGTTGGGTGTCGTTGCTTTTGGCGACGGTGGCGCTGAGCTGGATGGCGATCCGGCCGCCGGTCCGGGAGGGCGCCGCCGCCCGCCTCCAGCCGTCGATCTTGGTGAGGTAGACGACCTCGAGATCCCGCAGGACGCCCAGGTGGACGGTCTCGTGCGTCCGCTCCAGGAGTTCGTGCAGGTATGGTGCGCTCACCTCGATCAGGAAGCGCTCAGGCGAAGCCCTCATCGAGAGCTCGAACAGGCCGCCGTCCAGGCGATAGCCGTACGCGATGCGCTCCAGCAGCGCCTTGCCTAGCGACTCCTCAGATATCGGACGGCAGGCCATTTGGCCGTCGGCGGCAGGTACAGCCCGGCGTCCGTCAGCCGCTCCTAGAGGGTCTCCACCGTGTAGCGCCCGGTAGCAAACCACTCGAAGGCGCTGGCCATGAACGCGGCCCGCTCCGGGTCAGGTTCAACCGTCCGCACTTCCGCTCCGCCGATACGTTTGCGCACGTTCAGGTAACCCACCTTGGTCCGGCTAATCGTGCCGCCATTGCGCGCCTTATTGTGCATCTAGAGGTCGAGCAACGCACAGACTGTATCTGAGTAACGAGAAAGCCCCGCCAGAATCAGGGGGGCTTCTCGTTGTCACACCTCACCTCACACCCAGCTCACTCCGGCCAAGATGGCACCTCCTTTCCAAATACCTCTTCCAAATTGCTCATGCCCCCGCCACCCGCAGCTCCGCCCACACCACTTTGCCGCCATCCGAGGAGTAGAAGCCCCAGCGAGCGGCGTACTGGCTCACCAGAAGCAAGCCCCGTCCCCCAAGGTCAGTTTCATCCACCACCTGTTGCACCGGCGGGTTGGGGTCGGCGTCCCATACCTCGACGTAGCCACAGGTACCGTCCCAGCGCAGCCGGACGCGAAATTCCCGGCCGTCGGCCTTAATGGCGTTGGTGGCGAGTTCTGAGGTGACCAGTTCCGCTGCTTCGATGACGGTCGCGGGCGACTGCCAATGTCGGTACCACTCACAGACCAGCTTGCGTACGAGGCCCACGGCATTTGGTGCCGAAGCCAGCCCAATCTCAATCGATGGCTCTGCAATCGGGGGCGCAAATACCCGGCTTGCCATGGTGTCCTCCCTTCCGCCCTGAAGATCACGCACTGAGAACCCCACAAGATCGGTTCAGGACGAATGCCGGCACGGTCTGGCGACGTTATTGCCCACGGGCGGGCAGGACGCTGTACAGTTTGTCTAGTGTCGAAAATGCCCTGACCTGGGAAGTTGGCCACATGAATGAACCAACCGACGTCCGACGCCACGAGATCGCGAAACGTCTGGAGTACTGGATGGCTCGCCGAGGTCTCACCCGCCAGGTCTTCGCTGACCGCATCGGCAAGTCCGTGAGCTGGGTCGATAAGGTCAAGCGGGGTGATCGCCAGCTCGACCGGCTGAGCGTGCTCGAAAAGATCGCGGACATCCTGGCCGTGCCGCTCGCCGCCTTGATCGACCCGGACGAGGCCCGGCGTTCACAGCACTGCGCAGATGAGGTCGAAATTGCGCAGCTACGTGACGCCCTCCAGCGCTATGACGGCCTGATAAGTGACGGCCCCGGCACTATTGCCACAATGCCCGCCTTGCGCCGCTCCGTCGCCTATGGCTGGACGGCTTTTCAAGCCTCCCATTACCAAGTAGCCACCCGCGTACTGCCTCAGCTCTTGGTTGATCTCCAACGGGCCGTGCGCACCCGCGAAGGCGATGACCGCGACCAGGCGGCCGAGCTGCTCACCTATGGGTACTGGCTGGCCGCGGGCGTCGCCCTCAAGTTCGGCCGCACTGATCTGGGCTGGGTGGCGGCTGACCGGGGCATGGTGCTGGCGGAAAGCACGGGGGACCTGACGCTCATTGGCGGGACGGCCCGGCGGGTGGTGCATGCCATGGCGGAGTCACCCGACGAGACGAGCCGGCGCAACGCCGTGGCGCTCGTGCGCACGGTGGCCGACCGCTTGGAGCCCGGCATGGGCACGGCCACCCCGGCGCATCTTTCAGCGCTGGGCATGTTGCTTCTCAACGGCTCCATAGCGGCGGGTCACCAGGGCGATGCCCGTCTGGCGCGCGACTTCAATAGCGAGGCTGCGACCGTGGCCGGCCTCCTGGGCGGCGACCGGAACGAGCACTGGAGCGCCTTCGGCCCAACAAACGTAGGTGTCCACCGGGTGGCGGCTCTCGCCGACTTGCAGGAGGGCGGCCGGGTGGTGGAGTACGCCCGCACGCTCACCCCGCAGCAGCTCGCCACCCTCCCCCGGGAGCGGCGGGCCAACCACACCATTGACGTAGCCCGGGGCTACGCCCAGTGGGGCAAGCGGGAGGAGGCGGTGAGTCACGTCCTCCAAGCGGACGCTCTCGCCCGGGAAGAGGTACGCTGCCGTCCCGCGACGCGCGCCCTGATCCGCGAGCTGGTGCGCAGCTACCCGCGCGGGTCCAAACCGAGTGCGGCCTTTAGCGTCTTGGCGCGGGATGTGGGCGTGGCGGTATGACGAACGGACCGGTTGTCTACCTCATCGCCTGCGCTGCCCCACCGGCCCGCGACCTGGGCACGCTCGTGACGCTCGTGCACGCGCAGGGGTGGTCAGCTTGCGTCCTGGCCACGCCGTCGGCTCGCCGCTTCCTTGATGTGGCGACGCTAGAGCACCAGACCGGCTACCCGGTGCGCAGCGAGTACAAGGAGCCGGGCACGCCCGACGTCCTGCCGCCGCCGGACGCCCTGATTGTGGCTCCGGCGACCGTCAACACCGTGAACAAGTGGGCCGCCGGGATTTGCGACACGCTGCCCCTGGGACTGCTGGTGGAGGCCATTGGACTGGAGCTGCCAACCGTGGCGCTGCCCTTTAGCAACCGCGCTCACGCCGCCCACCCCGCCTTCGTCGAGAACGTTGCCCGGCTACGGTCCTGGGGCGTGACCATGTTGGTCGGTCCCGACGTCTACGCCCTCCACGAGCCCGGCACCGGTAGCCAGTACCTCGACCGCTACCCCTGGCATCTGGCGGTTCAAGCGGTGGCGGAGCGGTTGAGCAGTGACTGAGCCACGCTCAACGCTGGTCACGGCGTAGGGCCCCACGCTCACGCAAGATTTGTTTCAACGTCGTTCGCCCCACCTCGTAAGCCTCAGCTAGCTTCCATGCTGGCTCACCGGCGATAGCGCGACACCATCGCTGTAATCGTCGTCCTCGGTCAGCCGATCTTTGACGCGGCGCGACGGGCGAAACGTCCGTACTGACCGCACGCTGGTGGAGGTCTCGGTGCCGTCCTCGAAGCTCGCGCGTAGGTTCCGCGCGGTGTGTTCAAGATCAATGAGAATATCTACTCGGTTGGCCTACCAGCGGACGAGCTCCACGGCAGCAACGTATGCTCACTGCCCTTCGGGCGGATTTGCGGTTGCCCGCTGTGCTTTCGCCAGCGCGGCGGGGGTTGGCTAGTAGGTCGTATTGGTGAACGAGACGCTTTGGCCTGCACTTTCGTCCTCTGGCAGGTCGGCTCGGACCCTTCTCGGCGCATGCTTGGCGGGCAGCCGCCCGGGATCAGAGGACGATGTCCTCGGGGCGTGTGAGCTCTCGGGGCGCCGGTGTCGCTTCCAAGCGCTCCAGGGGGTCGGCCTGGATGTGCTGGTCGAAGCCCAGGCCCGTGATGTCGGCGATGCGGCGGACGGGCACCTGGAACGTCCTGTAGGCGCCGTAGGAGAAGGACTCCTCGGTCGGCAGGTCCTCGATCAGGGCCGCCTGGCTCAGCAGGTAGCCGGTCACCGACAGCTCGCCCGACTCGCGGGCCATCGCGACGACCTTCCAGAACTCGCGGGGCAGCTGGACGCCCCGGTAGGCGTCGTCGTCGTCCGCTAGGACGGGGCCCGTGAAGACGGTGACGGCCAGGTCGTGGTTGTCGGCGTTGCCGAGGACGTAGTCCTCCAGCCCGAGCCACAGGGTCTGGCCCGCGTTGAACGCGTGGTGCTGCGGGGTGGAGTTCGTGAAGTGGAACGTGTCGTCCTCGGCGGCCTTGGCCTCGACGGCGGTGGTGCCCCACGCGGGGTCCAGGCGGCGCACCAGATGCCCGCGGTCCAGGTCGTTGTCGCGGTACACGCTCTCGCCGGTCTGCTCCCCCACCGGCAACCGCGGGTCGAAGATCCAGCGGTCGCTCTGCCGCTTGGGCCGCTTGGCGAGCGCGCCGTCGATGTTCCCGGCGGTGAACAGGGCGAGCCTGCGGCGCCTGTGCATGACGACGCTGAAGTGGTGGTAGCGCAGCTCGGCGGACGCGACGGCGGCCAGTTCCGCGGACGGGACGGGCAGCGGCAGCGGCCGGGCCAGGAACGCCGGGTCGTAGCCGCCGCGGCCCGCGTAGTCGGGGTCGAGCGCGACGGCGGGGGCGTCGCGGAGGGCGGTGCCCTCGGGCCGGGCGGGCGCGAAGATCGCCTCGGCGAGCCCACGCTGCTCGCCGGTCAGGTCCGCCTCGCGCACCGCGCGGCAGATCCGGCTGATGCGGATCCCCTCGTTGACGAACCCGCCCAGCTCGTCCTGCCGCGGCGCGGGCACGCTGGCATGGTGGAGCGCGACGACCTCCCACTGGTCGTTGAACACCGGCGAGCCGGACGAGCCCGGCTCGGTGTCGGCCGCGTAGTGCAGGAACCCGCCGGGGACGTCGACGATCCGGTTCTCGCGGAGCGCCACCTGCTTCCTCCCCCCGCGCGGATGCTGGACGATCGTGACGAACTCCCCGACGATCTCCTTGCCCTCGGCCTCGATCAGCGGGTCGAACCCGAACTCCGCGAGGTCGGCGGGCGGGGCGCCCACGGCGACCAGGGCGAAGTCGAGCCCGGCGTCGGCGAGGAAGAACCGGTCGGGGTCCAGCGGGTGGACCACGCTCGGCAGCGGGCGGCCGTCGACGCCGTCCTGGTAGTCGAACTCGGCCGCGCTGGTGCGCGCCGTCGCGGCGTTCGGCAGCACGTGGTGGTTGGTCAGCAGCAGGACCGGGGAGACCAGCGCGCCGGTCCCGTATCCGACGGTGCGCCCGTCGCCGTCTCGGATGTCGATCCGCGCCACGGCGCGGGACGCGGCGACGCCGGCGTCCAGGTACCGCACGCCGAGGTAGTCGACCGTGTCGATGATCCGCTGGAGGCGCGGGTCCGGTTCCAGGACGCCGCCGTCCCCGGCGAGGCGGCCGAGCCGGTCGACCCGCCTGGCGATCCGCTCCGGGCTGTCGGCCACGGCCAGGCCGCCCGGTGAGGCCAGTGCCGTCTCGCGCTCGCGCCGTTCCGGCGTGCGCTCCGCCACCCGGCGCGCCGCCTCCGCGCGCTGCCGGTCGTGCTCCCGCTCGTAGAGTTCCATCTCATGCCCCGGTGATGGCTTGGGTCCGCTCACTTCCATTGAGGCGCGGAACACCGGCCCCAGAACACCCCATTTGTCACTTTTTAGCGCCTTATCGGCGATTCGGTAGCCGGATTTACCCGAGGACGAGGGGGCGTTGACGGTCGGTCCTGCCCCACGAGGCCGTGGTCGGTGAGCTCCCAGAAGTGGCGTCGGCTTGGCCTGGCGAGCTGGTAGAGCGCCTTGTAGGCGGCGACGCTCATCAGACCCCAGTAGAGCGGGACGGTCACCATCGTGCGCACGGCCGGGAACAGGCCGCGCTCCATGCACCCGGCCATCGCGCAGTAGATCATCAGGAGGTTGCCGACGATCATCGTGGTGACGCCGCCGTAGAGGGTCAGGGGCGCGAACATCGGCTGGATGTGGCGGGTGCCGGTGCAGAGGTAGACCAGCGTCAGCGTCCAGAAGAACGGGTTCACCAGGGTGGTGAGCGCCGGGAAGCCCATCGTGAGGTGGAAGGCGAGGGTCCGCCTCGTCCCCAGCTGGCGCCACAGCAGCACCGGGTGGCGGGTGTGGACGAGCCACGTCTGCAGGTAGCCCTTGATCCAGCGGCTGCGCTGGCGGATCCAGTTGCCGAGCCTGCTGTTGGCCTCCTCCTCGGTGACCGAGGCCATCATGCGCACCTCCCAGCCCCGGCGCGCGATGCGGATGCCGAGGTCGGCGTCCTCGGTGACGTTGTAGGGGTCCCAGCCGCCGAGCGCCGCGAGGGCGTCGCCGCGGAAGTGGTTGGACGTGCCGCCGAGCGGGATCGCGAGGCGCAGGCGGTCGAGACCGCGCAGCCAGAGGCCGAAGGTGGTGGCGTACTCGGCGGCGAAACATCGGGTCAGCCAGTTGGTCCAGGGGTTCCAGTACTGGAGTTCGGCCTGGACGCACACCACCCGGTCGGGCTGGGAGCGGAACGCCCGCACCGCCTTGCGGAGCTGGTCAGGGTCGGGACGGTCCTCGGCGTCGTAGATGACCACGAACTCGCCGCGCGCCCTGGCGAGCCCGACGTTGCACGCCTTCGGCTTCGTGCGGGGCAGGGACGGGGGGATGCGCACGACCTCGAACGGCGGGCCCAGGCCGGGCAGCGCGGCCCGGGTCTCCTCGTCGTCGTCCTCGATCAGCAGGAGGATCTGGAGCCGGTCGGCGGGATAGTCCAGCCGCCCGAGCCGGTCGAGCAGCTCCGGCAGCACGTTCGCCTCGCGGTAGAGCGGGACCAGGACGGTGTAGACGGGCAGTTCGCCGTCCGGGAGGGGCGGCGTCCCGTCCTCCCCCGGATCGGCCGGCCGCGACGTCCAGGCCGCGGCCACCATCGCCGCCCGGAAGACCAGCGACAGCAGGTAGACGGCGGTGACCACGGTGACCGCCGTCTCGGCCAGCCGGCCCGGCGGCGGCCCGAGGCCCGCCGTCACATGCAGGACGGACACGGCGCCGACGGCGGTGACCAGGACGGCGGCGACGGCCACCTGTCCGCGGCTCAGCACCCGCCGGGCGCTCAGCCCGTCATCCAGCGGCGTGATCGGGACGGACGGGGCGGACGACCCGAGCGCGGTCCCCGTCAGCGTCATGGCGTGCCCGCCCGGCGGTAGACGCGCTGGTCCGCGTCCTGGTAGACGAGGGCGTAGCCGCGGAGCGCCGACGGGTCGCCGCGCAGCGTGCGCCAGGTCCGGTCGGGCGAACCGGCGAGGGTGCGGGCGTAGATCCAGCGGACGCGGCTGTCGGCCGGATCCGCCAGGGCCCGCTCCCACAGGCGGAAGCTCCCCTCGTAGAGGACCCGCCCCATCGGGACCCGGGACCCGAAGGCGACCTGCTCGTTCCCGTGGTTCTCCATCAGGACGGTGCCGCCGTCGTAATGGGCCCGCAGCCACCGCGCGGCGTCGCGGGCGCGCTGCCCGGGGGCGGCGTCCTTCCAGCCCAGCGGCTCGGCGAGGGTCGCGGTCCCGGGCACCGCGACCACGGTGGCGGCCACGGCGGCCGCCGCGGCGGCGCGTACGCGCCCGAGCATCCGCGGCCTGGAGGGCAGCAGGGACACCGGGTACCCGGCGAAGACCGCCACCGCCAGCGCCATCACCAGCCCGAACCGGACGTTGTAGAAGTGCCCGTGGACCTCGGGGACGTGCAGCGGACGCTGCCCGCTGAAGAGGGCGTAGACGAAGAACGGCGCGAAGACCAGCAGGACGTAGGGGGCGACGGCGGACGGCCGCAGCCGCAGCCGCCACCCGTAGGCGGCCAGCCCCGCCAGGGCCGCCGCGAGCGCCGGATAACCGAGATCGTGGACGACGGCCATGGCGTACGTCCGCGCCGAGGCGGCCAGGGCACCGACATTCTCGTCCCCGGCCATGACCCAATTCGAGGGTTTCGCATATTCGCCGGAATACCAGAAGAAAGGGTCACCGAAGATCACATAGGCCCATCCCGTCCAGGCCGCGATACCGCTGAAGGCCACGATCGCGAAAAAGGCGAGGTGCGCTTCCAGATAGGCGTATCCCTTCCGGCGCCGCAGCGCGGTGTAGCCGACGACGGCGAGGACGGCCACCGCCAGCAGCCAGCCCTCGTAGCGGGTCAGGGTGGCCGCCGCGGTCGCCGCCGACGCCATCGCCAGCCGCGGAAGGCGCCCGCCGTGGCACCACGCCTGGAGGTGGTGGACGGCCGCCGCGATGCAGGCGAACAGCAGCAGCTCGGTCATCGGGGTGCTCTGCATGTACAGCACGTTGGCGTTGAGGGCGAACAGCCCGGCCGCGGCGGCGCCCGCGGCGCGGTCGCGGGGACGCGGCGCCGGGCGGGTGTGGCCCGCCGCCATCCAGAGCGCGATCAGGTAGACGTACCGCACCGTGATCACGTAGCCGAGCGCCGAGATCGCGGTGCCGCCGAGCCCGGAGTGGAAGAGGGCGTCCTGCCAGGTGAGCGGCAGGTCCAGCAGGTGCGGCAGGGGGAGCCACACCGCGCCGAGCTGGGCCGCGCCCGCCGTCGGGCTGTCGATCACCCGGCGGGCGATGAGCAGGTGCGAAACGGCGTCGTCGTAGGCCAGCACGGTCCCGAGACCGAGGTGGTGCAGGAGCGCCCCGGCCGACAGGACGGCCGCCGCCAGCGTCACCAGCGTCAGCACCGGGTCCCCCGGGTCGAACGCCCACCGCGCCCAGCGCAGGCCGTGGCCGTCCCGGACCAGGCCGCGGTGGACCCGCGCCAGGCTCAGCAGAGACCGGGCGATGACCCAGGGCGAGGCGCCGGTCGGACGGCCGTGCACGCGCGGGTGGTGATCGACCGGGTGCTCGATGACCCGCGCGCCCCGCTTGCCGATCTTGGCGAGCAGCTCCGGGTCGATGGCCGCGGCGTCGCCGACCAGGACCAGGTCCTCCAGCAGCCACCGGTCGAGCAGCTTGTAGGCGCAGTCGACGTCGCGGCTCCGCGTGCCCAGCAGCAGCCGGCTGACCAGCGTCCACAGGCGCCCGCCGGCCCGGCGCGCCGGCGGGTCGGCGCGCCTGCGCCGGAACCCGGTCACGGCGTCGGCCCGCTGCTCCCGCCTGGCCAGCAGCATCGCGGGCAGGTCGGCGGCCTTGAACTGGCCGTCGGAGTCGGTCAGCAGCAGGAGCCGCAGGTCGGTCCGGGCCAGCGCGACGGAGATCCCGGTGCGGACCGCCGCGCCGTAGCCCCGGTTGCGCTCGTGCCGCGCCCCGATGACGCGGTCCGGGTACCGCTCGACCAGGTCGTCCAGGACCCGGCCGGTGGCGTCGGCGCTGCCGTCGTCGACCACCACGATCCGGTGGTCGTGGCCCGCCCCCTCCAGCGTGGTCAGGAAGTCCCGCACGGTCGCGGCCAGGTTCTCCGCCTCGTGGTAGGCGGGCATGACGACGACCACGCCGTCCCGGGCGGCGCGCATTCCGGGCGATGGTCGCTCCGCCGTCGTCACGGGGCCGTTTTCCGAACACAGATCATGGCAATTCCCTACAATGGCGGTCCGTCGTTCCGTGCCCCCTTCTTTTCGCGCGGCGGCACCGGTTCCCCATCCTCGCGCCGATCACTTCCGGCGGCATTGCCCGGCGGCCAAACCCGAGCAAAGATCGGCCGCGGGGGCACCGGTGCCGCCATGACAGGGCCCGGATCTCCGGAACGGCCGTCCCGCCCTCCGCGGGCACGGCGGGGGCGGTGACGGCCGGGCGCCGCCCGGACACGGGAGGCCGCCCGGGTCTTGTCATATACGATTTCGTGTATGTAATCTCATACGAACGATCGGGGGCGCAGCGACGGAACGGCGCCGTGCGGGCGCCGGGGAAGGCGAAACGCGCATGACCGATTCGCACGATTCCGAGCACACCGGCACCCGTGTCGCGGAGGACGCGCACCTCGCGGAGGAGACGCACCTCGCGGAGCACGACGCCGCCATCGCACGGCACAAACGCCTGGTCCTCACCGCCGCGGCGGCCACGTTCCTGCTGTTCATGGCCTTCCCGGTCACGACCTCGTTCACCGGGGCGCTGGACGGGGTCGTCCACGGCATCGGGATCGGCTACGCCGCCGGCCTCGCGGTGATCGTGGCCCCCGTCCTCGCGGCCATCGCCTACCGCAGGTGGGCCGCGCGTCCCGGCCGGGGGGTGCGGCGGTGAACCGCACGGCGGTCCTGATCGTCCTCGCCCTGATCGCGGTCACGCTCGTGCTCACGGCGCGGGCCGCGCGGCGCAACAAGGACACCGACGACCACTACGTGGCGGGCGGCCGTGTCGGCGGCTGGCAGAACGGCCTCGCGCTCGCCGGCGACCAGCTGTCGGCGGCCTCGTTCCTCGGCATCACCGGCGCCGTGGCGCTGACGGGCTTCGGCGGGTTCTACCTGGCCGTCGGCGTGCCCGCCGCGTACCTGCTGATGCTCATGGTGATCGCCGAGCCGCTGCGCAACCTCGGCCGGTACACGCTCGCGGACGCGGTGGCGGCACGGTTCGAGGGACGCGGCCTGCGCGTCGCGATGGCGGTGTCCACCCTGGTCATCAGCATCATCTACATGGTGATCCAGTTCGTCGGGGCGGGGCTGCTCGCGCAGTTGCTGCTCGGCGTGGACTTCCCGGTCGCGGTGCTGGTCGTCGGCGCGCTGATGACCGTCTACACCTTCCTCGGCGGGATGGTCGGGACGACCTACATCCAGGTGTTCAAGGCCGGCGTGCTGATCGCCACGATCCTGCTGCTCCTGGTCCTGCTGACGGTGCGGACCGGCGGCGACGTCCTCGGCTCCATGCGGGACGCCGCCGCGCGGTTCGGGGACGGCGCCGTCGCGCCCCACCGCGGCGGGACGGCGGCCTCGCTGGAGACGGTGTCGCTGACCATGGGGATGGTGCTCGGCATGATGGGCCTGCCGCACGTGATGGTGCGGTTCCTGACCGTCCGGGACGCCCGCGCCGCCCGTGACTCGGCGCAGGTCGCGATGTGGATCTTCGCCGGGTTCTTCGCCGTCCTGCCGGTGTTCGGCTACGCGGCGTTGAACCTCGTGGGCCGGCAGCGGATCGTGACCGACAACAAGGCCGGGAACCTCGCGGCGCCGCGGCTGGCCGAGGAGCTCGGCGGCAACCTGCTCTTCGCCGTCACCGCGAGCGTGGTGATGGTGACGATCCTCGCGGTGCTCGCGGGCCTCGCCATCGCCTCGTCGGGCGCGATCGCCCACGACCTGTACACGACCGTGCTCAGGCGCGGGCGGGTCTCGCCGCGCGGCCAGCTCGTCGTCGGCCGCCTCGCCGGGGTCGCGATCTCGCTGGCGGCCATCCTGCTCGCGCTGTGGGCGAAGGACCTCAACATCGCCTTCCTCGGCAACGTCGCCTTCGCGGTCGCCGCGAGCACGACGATGCCGGTGCTGGTGCTGACCATCTACTGGCGCGGCCTCACCCGGTACGGGGCGGTGGCCGGGCTGCTCGGCGGGCTGGTGTCCTCGGTCGGGCTCGTCCTCGTCGGGCCGGACGTGCTCGGCGACGGCCACCTGTTCCCGCTGTCGATCCCGGCGCTGGTGTCGGTGCCGGCCGGGTTCCTGTGCGCCTGGGCCGCCAGCCTCGTCACCCGGAACCGGAAGGATGCCGCGGGCCGCCCCTACGACGAGCTGGCCCGGCGCGCGTTCCCGATGCGTCGCGGCCCCGGGACCGCGACGGCCGCCGGGTAGCACGGGCTCCCCGGCGCCCGCCGGCGGCGGTGGCGGTCAAGGCGGGGCCGCCCCGCAGGCGATCAGCCTGGGGCGGGCGTCGGGGTTGTCGGCCAGCCACGGGAGCTCGGCGATGTGCCGCCGGACGACCGGCTCGTACATCTCGTGGTAGCTCCTGTGCAGGATGTCGATCTCTTCGGGGGTCACGGTGGCCGTCCGCCAGCGCAGGACGAGGTGGGCGTCGGTGGCGCGGCCGGCGAGCGCGACGACGGTGATGCCCTCGGCAGGCTGCCAGGTGGGCGAGACGAGCGCGATGGCGAACCCGGCGGCGACGAAGCCCGCCATGCCGTTGGCGTCGACGTCGTGGTAGCGGAACCGGGGCGAGAACCCGGCGGCCTCGCACGCCGAGCGCAGCATGGCGGTGCCGCCGTCGTCGCCGCCCTGCGGCGGGATCCACGTCTCGTCCGCCAGGTCGGCCAGCTCGATGCGCCCGCGTTTCGCGAGGTGGTGGGTGGAGGGCAGCGCGACCCCGCAGGGCTCGATGCTGATGATCCGCTCGTCGGTCCCGGGCGGGCACGCCGGCGCGTGGTGGTCGGTGACCCGGCCCATGAACACGACGTCGACCTGGTCGTTGGCGAGCAGATGGTTGAGGACGCCGCCGGAGTAGTCGAGGCTGGTGCTGACCGTCCGGCCCAGCGGCCCCGTCTCCAGGCGCCGCAGCCATTCCCCCAGCAGGATGCTCGGGTGGGTGCCGAGCCGCAGCCCGGTCCGCGTGCCGTTGGTGCGGGCGGTGGCGAGCAGGTCGTCCATGTCGGCCAGCACGCCGCGGGCCCGGGACAGGACGTGCCGTCCCAGCGCGGTGGGGGCGATGCCGTCCGGGCCGCGGTGGAACAGCGGGCCGCCGAACGCCTGCTCGATCCGGCGGAGCTGGGCGCTCAGCGTCGGCTGGGAGACGCCGAGGTCGGCGGCGGCGCGCGTGATGCTGCCCGCCTCGGCGATCCGGCTCAGCACGCGCAGGTGGCGCAGTTCAACCTGCATAGCCGGGAAGCTATGCCCAATTGCGAGGGTCCGCAAGAGCGCATCACCTGTCACTCTCGTCTTCGCAGACGCGACAATTCGCCACCCGTGCGCGCTCCCGTCACCGAACCGCGCCCCTTCTTCCGCGCCGGGGCAGGTCGTCGCGTCGGCCGCCGCCCCGACCCCGCGGGGCGGCCACCCCCCGCCCCATGGAGGCATGCGGCTGTGAAAGGCAAATTCCTTCTGGTGACCGTTCTGGTCGCCGCGCTCACGGTCACCGGCATGGCGGCCCTCGCCATGTCGGCCCCCGCGAGCAGCCCGAGACCCGGCGCCGATCCGAAGGCGGCCGCGATGGCGTCGGCGGACCGGCTGGTCGGCGGACGCGTCGCCGAGCTGCGCGCCGGGAAGGACGAGAAGTTCGTCCGGACCCAGGTGGTCGGCACGCCCTGGGACCAGTACTACGTCGCCTACGAGCGCACCTACCGCGACCTGCCCGTGGTCGGCGGCGACTTCGTCGTCGCGACCGACGCCAAGGGCCACGTGCGCACCGTGTCGGTGGCGCAGAAGCAGCGGATCGCGGTCGGCGTCGCCCCGAAGGTCGGCGCGGACACGGCCGCCGGCCGGTCGCGCACGGCGCTGACCAAGCCGGACGGCCAGCGGCTCAAGCCGCGTCTGGTCGTGCACGCGCTGGCCAAGCCCCGGCTGGCGTGGGAGACGGTCGTCTCCGGCCGCGACGGCAAGCAGATGAGCCGCAAGAAGGTCTACGTCGACGCCCTGACCGGCAAGCGCTTCGACGAGCAGGAGACCATCTACGCGGGCACCGGCACCGGTGTCTGGGAGGGGTCGAACCTGACCATCGGCACCACCCAGTCCGGCGGCTCCTACACGATGAACGACCCGGGCAGGCCCGGTCTCTCGTGCGCCGACTACAGCACCGGCCAGGTCCTCTCCGGGCCCGACGACGTCTGGGGCAGCTCGTCCAAGACCGACAAGGAGTCCGGCTGCGTGGACGTCATGTACGCCGCCGCCGGTTTCTGGGACCTGCTGAAGACCTTCGGGCGGACCGGCCTGCAGAACGGCCGGTGGGCCCCGGCGAAGGTCGGCCTCAACGACATCAACGCCTACTGGACGGGCAACGAGGCCAACTTCGGCTTCAACGAGCGGAACGAGTGGATCACCGCGACCGACGTGGTGGACCACGAGTTCGGCCACGCGCTGGACAACTTCACCCCCGGCGGGATCTCCGGCGGGGGCACGCAGGAGTTCGTCGGCGACGTCTGGGGAGCGGCCGCCGAGCACTTCCTGAACAACCGCGTCGACACCCCCGACTACACCGTCGGCGAGATGGTCGACCTGGTCGGGCAGGGCCCGATCCGCAACATGTACAACCCGTCGCTGGTCGACAACGACCCGAACTGCTACTCCTCCTCCGTGCCGAACATGGAGGTGCACAAGGCGGCGGGACCGGGCAACCACTGGTTCTACCTGCTCGCCGAGGGCTCCAACCCCGGCGGTGGCAAGCCGAGCAGCCCGATCTGCCAGGGCGGTCCCTCGTCGGTGACCGGGATCGGCGCCCTGAACGCGGCGAAGATCTTCTACAACGCGATGCTGCTGAAGACCTCCGGCACCGACTACGCCCGGTACCGGACGCTGACGCTGACCGCGGCGAAGAACCTCGACCCGACCTGCAACTGGTACAACAAGGTCAAGGACGCCTGGAACGCCGTCCAGCTCGGCGCGCAGTCCGGCGAGCCGTCCTGCTCCGCCGCCGGCAACGACTTCTCGCTGACGGTGTCGCCCGGCACCGGCTCGATCAAGGCCGGCGAGTCGGCGCGCACCACCGTCAACACGACCGTCACCGGAGGCGAGTCCCAGCCGGTCGACCTGACCGCGACGGTCTCCCCCGCCGACTCCGGGCTGAGCGCGGCCTTCGACCCGGCACGGGTCCAGGCCGGCAACACCTCCACCCTCACCATCACGGCCGGTGAGAAGGCACGCGCCGGGTCGTACACGGTCACCGTGAACGCCGCCGGCGGCAGCACGCACACCGCCTCGTACACCGTCGAGGTCACCGGCGCGCCCACCACGGCGGCCGCGCCCAACATCAACATCGAGAACGTCAAGGCCCACCTCCAGCAGCTCCAGACGATCGCCTCCGGCAGCGGCGGCAACCGGCGCTCCACGAGCTCCGGCTACACCGGGTCGGTGTCCTACATCGAGGGCAAGCTGAAGGAGGCCGGGTTCACCGTGGCCCGGCAGGCGTGCACCTCCGGCTGCACCGGCGGCGCGGGACCCAACCTGATCGCCGACTGGCCCGGCGGCAGCGACAGCACCGTCTACATGTTCGGCGCCCACCTCGACAGCGTCGCCGCGGGCCCGGGCATCAACGACAACGGCTCGGGGTCGGCGGCCCTGCTGGAGGTCGCGCTCGAACTGGCCAAGAACAAGCCCACCATGCTCAACCATGTGCGGTTCGGCTGGTGGACCGACGAGGAGCAGGGCCTGCGCGGCTCGCAGTTCTACGCCAGCCGCCTGCCCACCGCCGAGCGGTCGAAGATCAAGGGCTACTTCAACTTCGACATGATCGGCTCGCCCAACGCCGGCTACTTCATCGACTACATCACCACGCCGCTGGCGGCGAACCTGAAGGGGTACTTCGACTCCATCAACGTGCCGACGGAGGAGGTCAACGAGTGCTGTAGCGACGACGGCTCCTTCCGCAACATCGGGATCCCCACCACGACCCTGTCGACGGGCGCGGGGGAAAGGAAGACCGCGGCGCAGGCGCAGAAGTGGGGCGGCACCGCCAACCAGGCGTACGACCGCTGCTACCACCAGTCCTGCGACAGCTACCCCGGCAACATCAACACCACCGCGCTGGACCGCAGCGCCGACGCGATCGCGTTCGCGCTCTGGAAGGTCGCCGTGGGCGGCCAGGCACCGCCCGCCAAGCCGCTGTCGGCGGCGCCTGACGTCCCTGTCGAGAACGTCAAGGCGCACCTGCAGCAGCTGCAGACGATCGCGACGGCCAACGGCGGCACCCGCCGCTCCACCGGCGCCGGCTACACCGGCTCGGTGTCCTACATCGAGGGCAAGCTCAAAGAGGCCGGGTTCACCGTGGCCCGCCAGCCCTGCACCTCCGGCTGCACCAGCGGCGCCGGACCCAACCTGATCGCCGACTGGCCCGGCGGCAACGACAACACCGTCTACATGTTCGGCGCCCACCTCGACAGCGTCGCCGCCGGACCCGGCATCAACGACAACGGCACCGGCTCGGCCGCCCAGCTGGAGGTCGCACTCCAGCTGGCCAAAGCCAAACCCGCCATGCTCAACCACGTCCGCTTCGGCTGGTGGACCGACGAAGAACAAGGCCTGCGCGGCTCCAAATCCTACGTCGGCCGCCTCACCGCCGCCGAAAAAACCAAGATCAAGGGCTACTTCAACTTCGACATGGTCGGCTCCCCCAACCCCGGCTACTTCATCGACAACCTCAGCACCCCCCTGGCCGGCAACCTCAAGGAATACTTCGACACCCTGAAGATCCCCACCGAAGAAGTCGCCGAATGCTGCAGCGACGACGGCTCCTTCCGCGACGCCGGCATCGCCACCACCTTCCTGTTCACCGGCGCCCCGGCCAAAAAATCCGCCGCCCAGCCACAAAAATGGGGCGGCACCGCCAACCAGGCCTTCGACCGCTGCTACCACCAGGCCTGCGACCGCTACCCCGACAACATCGACACCACCGCCCTGGACCGCTGCTCCGACGCGATCGCCCACGCCCTGTGGAAGGTCGCCGTCAGCCCCCAGGCACCACCTGCCACCAGCAGGCGGTCCTGACCCCACCCGGATCCGCTGACACCGCGATCCGGGACACCACCAGCAGCGACCACTAACACAGTCAGAACGTGCCCGGTCCGGCCTTCACCACAGGGGTGGGAAGGCCGGGCCGGGCACGCTCATGCTCAGGGCTGGAAGCGGTATCCCATGCCCGGCTCGGTCAGGAGGTGCCGGGGGTGCGCCGGGTCGGCTTCGAGCTTGCGGCGGAGCTGGGCCATGTACTGGCGCAGGTAGTTCGTCTCGCGCAGGTAGGACGGGCCCCAGACGGTGGTGAGGAGCTGCCGCTGGCTGATGAGCTTGCCGGGGTTGCGGAGCAGGACACCGAGGAGCTCCCACTCGGTGGGCGTGAGGTGCACGCCGCCGGTCACCGTCCTGGCGGCGAGGTCGACCGTGTGCTCGCCCACCTCCACCGACGCGGGCGCCTCCGGCCCGGGGACGCGGCGGCTCACGGCGCGGATGCGGGCGACGAGCTCCTCGATGTCGAACGGCTTGGTGACGTAGTCGTCGGCCCCCGCCTCCAGCGCCTCCACCTTGTCCTGGCTCCCGGCGCGGCCGGACAGCACGATGATCGGGACGTGCGTCCAGCCGCGCAGCCCGTGGATGACGTCGAGGCCGGGGATGTCGGGCAGGCCGAGGTCGAGGACGACCAGGTCCGGCTTCCACGCCCCGGCCTGGCGCAGCGCCGTGGTGCCGTCCGCGGCGACCTGCACCTCGTAGTCGCGGGCGCGAAGGTTGATCCGCAGTGCGCGCAGCAGCTGCGGCTCGTCGTCGACGACGAGGACGCGCGTCACGGCGCCCCCTCCCCGTCCGGCCCGCCGGCATCCGGCCCGGCCATGCCCGGCCCGTTCGGGTCCGGCGCGGGCGACGCGCGGTGGTGGACGGGCAGCGCGACGATCATCGTCAGCCCGCCGCCGGGGGTGTCCTCGGGGACGAGCTCGCCGCCCATCGCCTCGGTCAGCCCGCGGGCCAGGGCCAGGCCGAGGCCGACGCCGGTGTGGTTGTCGCGGTCGTCGAGCCGCTGGAACGGCAGGAAGATCCGCTCCCGGTCGGCGGCGGGGACGCCGGGCCCGCGGTCGGCGATGCGCAGCTCGACGCGGTCGCGAAGCGCGCCGGCGGTGATGAGGACGGGCGCGCCGGGCGGGCTGTGCCGCACCGCGTTGGCTATCAGGTTGACCAGCACGCGCTCCAGCAGCGCCGGGTCGGCGGTGACCTCCGGCAGGTCCCCGGCGAGCCGGACCGACACCTCGCCTCCGCCGTCCAGCAGGTCGGGCCGCAGGTCGTCGAGGGCGCGCGGCACCACCTCGTCCAGCGCGATGGGCTGGGCGGCCATGCCGAGCACGCCCGCCTGGAGGCGGCTCATGTCGAGGAGGTTGGCGACCAGGCGGTCGAGGCGGTCAAGGGACTGCCGGGCGGTGTCCAGGAGTTCCTCGCGCTCGCTCGGCGTCCACGCGACCGAGGACGTGGCGAGGCTGTCGACGGCGGCCTTCGCGGAGGCGAGCGGGGTGCGCAGGTCGTGGCTGACGGCGTTGAGCAGCGCGGTCCGCATCCGGTCGGCGGCCTCCAGCGGGCGGGCCCGCTCCGCCTCGGCCTCCAGCCGCCGGTGGCGCAGCGCCCCGGCGGCCTGGACGGCGAACGCCTCCAGGACGCGCCGGTCACCGGCGGGCAGCGGGCGGCCGCGGATCGCGAGGGTCAGGTCGTCGCCGACCGGGATCTCGGTGTCACCCTCCCCCGGCGACGTGCAGGGCCGCCCGCCGACGGTCGCGACGATCCGCCAGCCGGACGGGTCGCCGTGGCTGTCGGGCGTCGCGGGCGCGGGCCGCTCCAGCAGCGTCACCGACGTCAGCGCGAACGTCTCGCGGAGCCGCCCGAGCAGCACGTCCAGGGCCCGCTCCCCCCGCAGGACGTTGCCCGCGAGCGCCGACAGCACGCCGGCCTCGGCGCCGAGCCTCGCGGCCTCGCGGGAGCGCCGCGCGGCGCGGTCCACGACCAGGCTGACGCCGACGGCGACGAGGACGAACACCGCCAGCGAGACCAGGTTCTCCTCCTCGGCGACGGTGAAGTGGTGCAGCGGCGGGGTGAAGAACCAGTTGAGCAGCAGGAACCCGGTCACCGCCGTGAGCAGCGCCGGCCACATCCCGCCGACCAGCGCGACCCCGACGACGGCCGCGAGGAAGAACAGGATGTCGCTCGGCAGCGCGAGCGCGGGACGCGCCTGGACGAGCCCGGCCGTCAGCAGCGGCAGCCCGCAGGCGGCCAGCGCGAACCCGGCGATGCGGCGTCCCGGGGACAGGCCCCCGTCGCGCGCCGGGCGGACGATGCCGCGGCGGGCCTGGTCGTGGGTGACCATGTGCACGTCGATCGTGCCGGACATCGCGGTCGTCGTCACCCCGATGCCCGGCCGGAGCAGCTGCGCGATCCGCCGCCGCCGCGACACCCCGAGGACGAGCTGCGTCGCGTTGACGGCCCCGGCGAAGTCCAGCAGGGCGCGCGGGATGTCGTCCCCGGCGACCTGGTGGTAGGTGCCGCCCAGGCCCTCCACGATCTCCCGCTGCCTGGCCAGGTCGCGGGGGCGCGCCCCGGCCAGCCCGTCCCCGCGCGTGACGTGCACGGCGAGCAAGTCGGCGCCCTTGGAGCGGGCGGCGATCCGGGTCGCGCGGCGCAGCAGCGCCTCGCCCTCCGGCCCCCCGGTCAGCGCGACGACGATCCGCTCCCGCGCCTCCCACGTGCCGCCGATGCCGTGCTCGCCGCGGTACCGGTCGAGCTGCTCGTCGACCTTCCCGGCCAGCCACAGCAGCGCCAGCTCGCGCAGCGCCGTCAGGTTGCCGACGCGGAAGTAGTGGGAGAGCGCGGCGTCCACCTTCTCGGGCGTGTAGACGTTGCCGTGCGCCATCCGGCGTCGCAGCGCCTCGGGCGCCATGTCGACCAGCTCCACCTGGTCGGCGCGGCGGACGACCTCGTCCGGGACGGTCTCGCGCTGCGGCACCCCGGTGATCTCCTCCACGACGTCGTTGACGGACTCCAGGTGCTGGATGTTGACGGTCGAGATGACGTGGATCCCGGCGTCCAGGATGTCCTCGACGTCCCGCCAGCGCTTGCCGTGGCGGCCGCCGGGGGCGTTGGTGTGGGCCAGCTCGTCGACGAGCACGACCTCGGGGGCGCGGCCGATCACCGCCGCGACGTCCAGCTCGGTGAACTCGGCGCCGCGGTAGGCGTACCGGGCGCGCGGCAGCGTCTCCAGGCCCTCCAGCAGCGCGGCGGTGCGGGGCCGGCCGTGCGTCTCGACGTAGCCGACGACGACGTCGGTGCCGCGCTCGGCCCGGCGCCGCGCCTCGGAGAGCATGGCGTAGGTCTTCCCGACCCCGGGGGCGGCCCCCAGGTAGATGCGGAGCTGCCCCCTGGCCATGGCCGTCATCCTCTCAGCCCTGGTGGGAGGCGGCCGGGCCGAGGTGCGGATCTTGACGACTTCCCTACGCGCCGGGCCCCGATCTTCACGCGTTCCCTATGGCCAGGGCGCCCGGCGGACGGGTGACCGGCACCCGCCGATGGCAGCCGGGCAGGCAGCGTAGCGCCGTGCCGTCGGGGGGACGACAGTACGCGGCACCCCTGACGCGCTTGGCCGAACCCCGGGAGTATCCGCCATGCCGAAGACCCTCTTCCGTGACGTCCGGATCCTCGACTCCACCGGCGCCGCCCCCTATCCCGGCGACGTCCTCGTCGACGGCGACCGCATCGCCGCCGTCGGCACGGTCGACGCCGCGCACGCCACCGGCGCCCGCGTGGTCGAGGGCCGCGGGCGGACCCTGATGTCCGGGCTGTGCGACGCCCATACCCACCTGTCCTGGAACAACAGCGCCGACCTGGACGGCCTCGGCGCGCTGCCGGTCGAGGAGCACCTGCTGGACTGCCTGGACGCGGCGCGCACCTACCTCGACTCCGGCTACACCATGTGCCTGGGCGCCGCCTCGGCCAAGGACCGCCTCGACGTCGTCTGCCGCGACGCCATCGACGCGGGCCGCGTCCCCGGCCCCCGCTACCTGGCGAACGGCCCCGAGATCGCCGTCACCGGCGGTGCCCTGGTCGAGGGCATCACCAAGTTCGCCGACGGGCCCGAGGAGATGCGCAAGGCCGTCCGCGAGCTCGTCGCCCTCGGCGTGGACCAGATCAAGCTCTCGATGACCGGCGAGGAGATCACCGGGACCCGGCGGGCCGAGGACACCTACTTCTCCGACGAGGAGGTCGCGGCCGCCGTGACCGAGGCCCACCGCCGCGGGAAGCGCGTGTGCGCCCACGCCCGCAGCGCGGAGAGCGTCAAGATGTGCCTGCGGCACCGGGTCGACGTCATCTACCACGCCAGCTTCACCGACGCCGAGGGCATGGACATGCTGGAGGCCGGCAGGCACTGGGTGTTCGTCGCCCCCGGCATCAACTGGCTCGTCGCCACCCTGTACGAGGCCGCGTCGTTCGGCTTCCCCCAGGCCGCCGCCGAGGCCGCCGGCTACAAACGCGAGCTGGAGATCGCCGTCCAGGGGCTGCGCGAGATGCACCGCCGCGGCGTCCGGCTACTGCCCGACGGCGACTACGGCTTCGCCTGGACGCCCCACGGCACCTACGCCCGCGACCTCCAGCACTTCGTCGAGCTGCTGGGCTTCACCCCCATGGAGGCCGTCATCGCCGCGACCGCCACGGGCGGCGAGATCATGCTCCGCCCCCACGAGCTCGGCAAGGTCCTGCCCGGCTACCTGGCCGACCTCTTACTCGTCGACGGTGACCCCCTGGCTGACATCACCGTCCTGCAGGACCCCGCGAAACTGCACTACATCATGAAGGACGGCCGCTTCCACAAGCGGCACCCCGAACCGTCAAATCCGCGCCGCTGAGTCGCCCCGTGGACGGGAGGTACACGTCCCACTAGAGTGGGCATGTGCCCACTCAACCGCCGGACCAGACCCGGCCCTTCCACGAGGCCCCCCACCGCCACCGGTCGATGGCGGAGTCCTTCGGCTCGGACGCCGAGCGCTACGACCGGAACCGCCCCCGCTACCCCGGCGCCATGATCGAGGCGATCGTGACCGGCAGCCCCGGCCCCCGCGTCCTGGACGTCGGCTGCGGCACCGGCATCGCCGCCCGCCAGTTCCAGGACGCGGGCTGCCGCGTCCTGGGCGTCGAACCCGACGCCCGCATGGCCGCCCTCGCGCGGCGGACCGGCGTCGAGGTGGAGGTGGCGTCCTTCGAGGACTGGGACCCCGCCGGCCGGGCGTTCGACGCGGTCACCGCGGGCCAGGCATGGCACTGGGTGGACCCGGCCGCCGGACCGGCCAAGGCGGCGCGGATCCTGCGTCCCGGCGGACGCCTGGCGGCGTTCTGGAACGTCTTCCGGCCGCCGCCCGACCTGGGCGAGGCGTTCTCCGCGGTCTACCGCCGCGTGCTGCCCGACTCGCCGATCTTCAGCCGCATGCTGCCGCCTCCCGGGGACCACACGGCCCTCCTCGCCAAGCCGATCGACGGCATGCGGGCCGTGGACGCCTTCGGCGACCCGGAGCAGTGGAACTTCGAATGGGAGCGGGACTACACGCGGGACGAGTGGCTGGACCTCGTCCCCACGTCCGGCGGCCACACCCTGTTCTCCCCCGCCAAGCTGGAGGAACTCCTGACGGGCATCGGCGAGGTCATCGACGCCGCCGGAGGCTCCTTCACCATGCACTACACGGCCCTGGTGCTCACCACCACCCTCACACGCCCGTGACCATCCGCCGTCCGCTGCTCTTCCTCGACATCGACGGCCCCCTCATCCCTTTCGGCGCCGCATCCGGGACCTACCCCACTCACCGGCCGTCCGGTGCCGACGACAATCCGCTCCTGTCGAGGATCGATCCGGAGCATGGAAGGCGGCTGGAAAGGCTCGACTGCGAGCTTGTCTGGGCCACCACCTGGATGGAGGACGCGAACGAATGCATCGCGCCACGCCTCGGCCTCCCGCCGCTGCCTCTCGTGACCTGGCCGGACGCGTCCGCGACCGAGGAGCAGGACGAGCGCGCGGGCCTGCATTGGAAGACCAGGACCCTCGTCACATACGCGGCGGAACGCCCCTTCGCCTGGCTCGACGACGAGATCACCGACAACGACCGCACCTGGGCATCCGCACACCACCCAGGGCCGTCCCTCCTGCACACCATCAACCCCGAAAGCGGCATCACCCAAGCCGACTACCGCACCATCGAGAAATGGCTAAGCGAAACCCACACCAACCCGCACTAGGCACCGCACAAGAGCCGCCTGCTCAAAAGCGGGCGCCTACACTCCTCGAATCTGCACCGCCCCGACCGTCCGCCCATGGCTGGGGCCGGCCCTATGACCCAGAACCTCGAAGCGCACGTGACGGCGGGCGGCCGCGACGAGGCCGAGAGCATCGTCAAGGCCGCAGTCGAAGGCCGGACCGAGAACCGCGGTGCCGGAATGGTGATCACTGTGCGGGGGCGTCACGCCGCGAGATGGCGGGCTATTTCTCGCTCGGACGAGGAGGGTCCGACATCCTGCTCCTTTGCGGCAGCCCCGAGGCCGCAGCCGACCAGATTGACGCCCACCTGAAGCACGGAGATGTACCCGCATCCGGTTCCACAGGGCCCGGGCCAACGTTCGTATGAGACCGATAGGAAATGCCAGGGTCCTCGTGTGGGCGGCAGCCCCACCCTGCGCGTTCGAAACCTGGGGGACCCGCCGGAGGATTGGGCCGCCTACGTCGTGGGTGATCTCTTGCGCAAGGGGCCCGCTGCCCCTTTCAACGGCATCCCGCTGCGGGGTGTCAGCGTGGAGTGAGCCGGACGATCGGGTACTCGCGGCCGCTCTTGCGCTGGTACTTCTCGTAGCGGGGCTGCGCCGCCGTGATGCGCCGCCACGCCTCCTCGCGCTCGGCGCCCTCAAGGACTTGCGGCGTCACCGGGACGGCCGGGCGGTCGGGCAGTTCGATCGACGCCCGTCCGGGGCGGCCCATCAGGTTGAGGTGCCAATCCGGGTCCCGGTTCTTGCCTCCCGATGCGACGATCAGCCAGGCGTCCTCGCCGTCGGCGAACCACGCGACCGGCGTCTCCCGCATCTGCCCGCTGTGGCGTCCCACCGTGTGCAGGATCAGGACGTCCATGCCCATGAAGGCGCCACGGCCCTTGCGGATCTTCCGGTTCACGCGGGCGTTCATGCGGTGCTGGAACCACCGCGACACCGCCCCATGTCCTCCGTCGTTCCTCGTCTTCTGATCCTTCGTCATCGTGCGCCTCCTGCCGGTCGTCTTGGCGTCCATGCCAGTCACCCTAGGTATGACTCGGTCATGGGAGCTTCTCTATTCCTGACCGATCGGGTGTCCTGGCCTGCCTGTTAGGCGCATACGCGGGAGTGGGCCGCGCTTCGGAAGCCGATCGTTTGCGGCCCGACGACCTCCTCTGTTCGGTTGCATCCTCCTTTTGGGCCGGTGAACGGGTGCGTCTGCGCGGCGTCGAGCCCGAGGACTGGCAGGCGTTCAGAGAGTTCGACCAGCACTCTGCGGACATGTGTGCGAAGTGGGCATCTACGCCTTCAACGAGCCTTCGATCGCGCTCCACCGTAAGCTCGGCTTCGCCGAGGAGGGACGGCTACGCGACCACGAGTTCCTCGATGGCCGTCATCAGGACCTGGTCCTGGAAGGTCGAGTTCGATGATGAACACCGGGCGTATTGCGACCGCAACCCTGAGCGTCTCGATCGGCCTTGTCGCGGCCCCCGCTTCGGCGGTCCCGCAGTCGCCTCCGCGGCTTCGCCTCCCTTGAGCCCGGCGCGTCCGGTGCAATGAAAACGACGTTCACCTATGCGCAGAAGAGGTCCGTCTTCAGAGACAACACGCTCTCCGGCCCGTTCTCTGACTTCTGGGACTTCACCGCCAAGGACGACATCACCTGGATCGTCTATAAGCCCTGCGGCGAGAAGAACGAGATCACGCTCAGCACGCAGTTGCAGGCCGATTTGGGACCTCCGACAAAACCAGGGTCAGTTTGCTCACCTTGGACGCCACCGACGGCAGCGTACGCAGCACCTATCACCTCGCTTGGAAACGCTGCCCCGATACGTGAGCCCTCCCGCTGTGATGTACGGATAGCCGCAAGCCTTCGCGGTGTCCGGGTCGATGTACCTGTGTGGTGGCGGTCGCCTGAGAGTCGGTAGAGGGCGGATTGGCCGCGCCGGTGGCGAGGGTCAGGTGCCGTCGGGATGGGAGGAGGGCGCCTGATCTCGGTATTGGACGGTGCGCAGCGTGCATTACGCGCCGGTCCGGATGATGTCGGCGACGGCCTTCATTCGGTTTCGGTTGGCCGAGCGGATTGACTCGAGTTCCCGGTGATGGGCGCGTATGCGTTCCCTTTGGAACGCCGCCTCGATATCGAACCAGGTCTTCACCAGCCGGACCCGCTGCTTGCAGCCGACGTCGTCGCGTGCCAGGGCGATCTCCGCCGGGGGCACCGTCCGGCCGTCGTCACCGGTGCCCTTTCCGGCGTCGAGGGGGTGCGTCACCTCGTGTCCCCGTGACCTCATGCACCGGCTCCACGCGCGGAAGGCGGCGATCAGCCGGGGGTGGGCCAGGGAGTACGTGAACGACTCCGCCTTGATGCGGGACGGCAGCTCGGCCTGCTGGAAGCTGGGCGGGCCTCCTGCCCTCGCCAGCCTGGCCGTGATCTGCGCCGTGCAGCCGCCCTGGGGAACGGGCCTTCCGTTCACGACCGGTGCGGGCCCGCCGCCGGTGCCCCGTCCGTACAGCACGCTGATCTTGACCGGGGTCAGCTCTCCCAGCCAGGGATGGCGGTCACCGCCGTGTCCCGGGGCGGCTGTTCCGCCGACGGCCGAGGGGAGCCGGTACCCGTTGCGGACGGCGTCGCTCAGGACGGTGACGCCGTAGCGGCGCTTGTTCCCGTAGACACCGTGATCGGCGATCTCCGCCCGGGCGGCGCGTTCCACGGAGCCGTCGTCGGAACCGACGGCGAGGCCGAAGCCGCTGACGCACTTCCTGAGGAGCAGCGTCCTTGCCCGGGTGAGCCGGCCGGTTTCGGTGACCGTCGGCAGGTAGGCGTTGACGGGCAGGGCGAAGTCGCCGGGAGCGGCGGGCGGGGACTGCGAGGCCGGTGCGGCGCCCGGCGCCCCGCCGGAGGCGCAGCCCCCGGTCGCCAGGACGAGGGCCGCGACGACGAGCGGGGCCCGGCGGCGGGACGGTCTGCTGGACACCGGCGACTACCGGATCATCACCGAGGCGTTGTCGTTCCTGGTGTAGGACAACTCGCCGCGCTCTCCGTTGTACATCCAGTCCATATTCCCCATGTAATTGGTGCTGTAAAAGCTTTCGCACCTGGTCGGGACCTGGACTTTGCACACCATCCTGCGAGAGTTGTTCCGCACCACCTGGTCGGCGCCCGTCCCCGTCCCGGCGAAATAGCGGTTGTCGCCGAGATCTGGATCGTTCACCCCCTTGCCCCAATAGGCACTGGTCCACTCGCTGTAGTAGTAACAGGCCAGAACCGAATCATGATCACGGCAGCGCGATTCCTGGCCGGGGGTGCCGACATACCGGGAGGCCGAGTTCGCGGGCACCCCGGCGACCGCGAAACCGACCATCCCGCCTGCGGCGGCGAGCGCGACGACAAGCGTCCTGCCTCGGTTTTCCACTCTGTGATCCCCTCTCGATGAGGCGGCGTCAAGCGGACGACGAGAAGGTAGGACGGTGCGCGCATGTCCGCAAGACCGTTGATCGTGGCACCTCGTTCACCGCAAGTGAAGAATGGCTTTCGACCAGCATCTCCACTCTCGAAATGATCATGTCAATGGGACGAAAGTGCAATCTGTGATTCAAATCACCGCAGCCTTTGTGGACGAGTCGATCTTTCGCATGGACACTCCAGTAATCATCTGCTTGACCAAGCGCAACGAAAGGAGTCGACATGAGGCGGAACAAGGGCATGGTCACGGCGGTGGCCGTGGCCGCGGGCGTTCCGGCGCTGATGTCGGGACTCGCCGGGACGGCCGGCGCGGCCACCGCCGGAGAACCGCGGGCGCACATCAAGAAGTACACCGGCCCCGAGCTCATGCGGGCGCGGCGCCACGTCGACCGGCTTCAGCGGTCCGAGACGGAGGCGCAGGCGAAGGTCCAGGAGCACCTCGACGACGCCGCCCGCAACGGCAGGCTGGTGGACCAGAAGCAGCTTCAGATCACCTCGGTCCCCGATCCGTTCGCCTCCGGCGAGAAGATCACCGTCGTGTGGGAGGGGCGCTCCGCGCCCGAGGAGGTCCTGTACTCGCGCAAGGAGCACTCCTCCGGCTCCGGCTACAACACCGCGATGGGCATCCAGCTGGGCGGCGGCGACACGTCCGGCCTGCCGGAGGAACGCGTCCCCGGCAAGTCGCCGGCAGAGGGCTCCGCGGGGTACGACGCGGTGTTCAAGCACACCGACAACACCTACCTGGCGAACAACGCGTGCTCGACGGGCTGGTTCAAGCCGCACTACGACAGCGAGCGGGACCACAAGATCGTCTCGTGCTTCGAGAAGTACGCGCTGCGCAACACACCGGTCTGGTACTACAACCGCTGGACGCTGTGGACGCCCGCCCCGACACCGTTCGGCATCAAGGCCGAGACCGTGGACATGGAGGTCTCCGCCCGTCCGTGGAAGGGGCGCGAGGCCAACGTCAAGCAGCTGGCCGACTGGGTCCCGCGGGCCCCCAAGGACAAGTGCGACACCAAGACGGAGTTCACGCTGAGCGGCGGGGTGCCGGGCATCAGCGGCTCGGTGACGATGCCCATCAACACGTGCGAGAACTACTGGCTCAACGTGAGCGCCGGCGAGGGCACGCAGAACCGCATGACCATCGACTTCGACGGCAAGCGCACCAACCAGATGTACATGGACATCGCGGGCAAGTATGACGCGAAGGACAAGAACGTCGTGATCGATCTGGCCGACCGCAACTACGTGCAGCTCAGCTACTGCACCCTGACCCTCTGCCGGCAGGAGACCTGGGAGAAAGCCGACAGCGGGTGGTGAACGGGCGGCACCTCCGGCGCGCCGTCCCCGCCCTGCTGACCACCGTGACGGTCCTGGTCGCCGGCTTGTTCGTCACGGCGCGGCACGGAAGCACGGGCGACGGCGCGCGGACGACGGCGGTCCCGCACCCGGCGGGCGCGACCTGCAAGGAACAGCCGACCCGGGAGCCGTGCGGCCAGCTCGTCATCGACGGGCGGATCCGGCGGTACGCGCTGCTGCCCGCGGGCCGCGCCGCGACCGCGGACACGGTTCTGGTCGACTTCGGCGGGCCGGGCAGAGCCGCACTCTCCGGCGAGATCGGACTGGGCCGCTTCAAGGCGGCCTTCGCGGAACTCGGTGAGCGGTACAACCTGCTCGTCCTCGAAGAGCCCTGGGTGACGCAGGAGACCGATCCCGGGTGCGCGGCGGCGCTCAGCGGCTACTACCGGGCGGCGCGTTCGGCACCGCGGGACGTCCGCGCCGCCGGTGAGGAGATGGCGCGCCGTTGCGGCCTCGCCGGGGGCGCGCCGATGTGGGGCTTCGACGCGCGCACCTTCCAGCAGGTCGTCACGGGCGTCACGCAGAGCCGGGGGCTGAGGCTGCGCGGATTCATCGGGCACTCCTGGGGCGCCATCCGGCTGGCACACCTGAGGACCACCGTCGTCGACTGGGCTGTGCTGGTCCGGCCCTTCCCGGTCGGCGTGGGCGGGCCCGCCCTGATCCGTGAGCGCGCACGGCTCCTTGCCGGGGACTCCGCGGGCGTTCCGTGGCGGCCTGCGACCACCCTGCCCGAGCGCTCGCTCCCGGTCACCGTGTTCGACGAGGCGTCGGCCGTCGTCGCCGCGGGCGACGCCGAGGCCGGACGGACGGCCGGGATCCTCAAGCGCGACCCCGGGCAGGTCGCGCGGCTGTCGGACGACCTGTGGAAGCGGTACGGCGTCGGCTCGCTCTCACCGGCGAACCTGGCGAAGTTCCAGGAGGTCTGCGCGGCGACCGGACCCGCGCCCGGCGGGCTCTCCGAGATCAGGACCGCCCGAGACGTGCTCATCGCGCAGCATGCCCCCGTGCGGCGCGATCCCCCGACAGAAGATGACGCTCGACCGGCTTCCGTCCAAAGGTGTGCGCGGTGGTGTCCCCTAAGGACACGGTCACGCCTTCCCGTCTGATCCGTTCTGCGCTCAATTGGTTTCGGACGCGGATCCGGTCGAACGCCCGCACGGTTCCGTGGACGGTCTCGGCCAATGTCTGAAAGGAGTCCTTTAGCGACTCAGCGGCACCGTACCGACACGATTATCTTCGCGGAGCGATGACCCTCGGAGTAGGGGATATCGGCCACCGCGATCTCGGCCCGCCGCCCGGCGGAAAGGCAGTCCGGGCGGCGGCCTTCCTGCCATCGGCCCGACCCGTCTTCCCAGGGTGTCGGCTTCACCAGCCCATAGGACGGCGACCTGGCCGCCTCCGAGCCGTCGGCATGGAACGCGGCCTGCAATTCGTCGGAGGACACGGCCGTGAACGTACCCCGCACGACGCGTGGTTTGGCCTCCTGCGTCGCCTGGTAATGGAACACGGCTCCCCCGGCGGCGGCTCCGGTACAGAACAGTAGGAGCGCCAATCCGATACGCCGTGATTGCATGGCGGGCGGCATGGCGGCAACGGTACACCAGAATTCGGGACATCGACCGCGGAGGCCGTCACGCGGCTATCGGGTCATTCTCGTTGGAACGATGCATTCCGCGTGGCGGTCACACCGTGTCCGACATCGTGCCCGCCGCCCGCCGAGCCGAGCGCCGCATTGGCCGGGGCCGGTTCTTCGCCGGGCACAGGAGGGCAGGCGGCGCCTCCACGGCGGCCGCAGGCGAGTGTGGGCCGACGTCCGGCTGAGGGGTAGCGGTGATCGGTCCTACGGGATGAGCGCCCGGCGGCGCTGGCCCGCGGCGGCATCGACGCCTCGGCGCCGGTCGGCCCCGCACCGGGCGGCGGGCGCGCAGCGGCGGCTCCATCGGGATCTTCCGGTCGCGCGGCGTGTCCGCTTGGACATATCAGGCCTCAACGTCCGTCGAGCCCGACGACATCTCCCGCGAGAGGTTCGCCTGCCCGGGTGGCGGTCCGGTGCGGGTCGCGCTTCCCGCGCGGCGGACCCGCCGCCCGCGCCAATGAGGTGATGCGGCGAATGCCCCCGAAGAAATGAACTGAACCGCATCAGTAAGCCGCGCAGTCGTGCCAGAACGTTACCGCCGACGTTCGCGACTTTGGCGGAAATTTTCAGAATGGCTCTGGCCGACGATTCCTGGCCGTATCAGGCCAGCCGGGCGCCGATCACCGCGGCGGGTGCCCGCGCGGCGGCGCGCGGTGCGCTGGGGAAGGGGTTTCGGCCCGTTGCGGCGGCCGCGGCGGCCCGTTCGGCGAACGTTCCAATATCACTTTCCATTCGCATGCGTATCGCACATCGGGCACGGATCCGAGCCTTCTGTGAAGGAGGACTCAGTGGTCACCGCCCGCCCCCTTGCCGCGCCAAGACATTGGTGGGATCGTCGCAATCGCAGGACGAGATCAGCTGACAGCGACGTGCCCGAAAAGGACGTGGTATGGCGCATCCACAAGCCGTCGACGACGCCGGCTTCCGCGCCCCGGCGGGGGCGATCATCACCGTGGGGCACGCGCCGTGACGCCGGCGACCGTCCCGATCGTGGACCTCACGGACCTCGGCTTCGAGGAGGGCGCGCACCTGCTGGTGCGGCGCGCGCTGAAGGACCTGCCGCCGGGCGCGGAACTCGGCGTCGCCGGCCGCGGCCGCGACCTGCCCGACCGGCTCTCGGAATGGTGCGGGGAGCACGGGCACGGCGTGCGGCCGGCCGACGACCCGGACTCCGGCGTCCGCGCCTGGGTGGTGCGCGGCACCGGCGACGGCCGCTGGGCGGAGGCGCGGCGGGCCGGGGGCCCGGCGCCGGACGGGATCGTCCCGCGTGCCGATCCGGGCTGGGGCCTGGCGGCGCGCGGCGCGCTCGTCGAGCCCGGTGGGCCCGCGCTGCCGTGCGACCTGATCGACCGGGACCTGATCTGGGCCGACATCGCGCCGGGCCTGTACACCAGCGCGGCGGCGGCGCAGTGGAACCCCGACGTGGCGATCCCCTGGGACGCCGAGTTCACGCTCCCGGACGAGCTCGAGCGGGCCGTCGTCCAGGTCATGACGTACCTGGCCGAGAACGAGCAGGCGGCGCTGATCGTCCCGGCGCGGCTGCTCGGCCGGATCCACCCGCACTTCCGCGAGGTCCAGCAGCTGCTCGCGGTGCAGGTGGCGGACGAGGCGCGGCACCTGGAGGTGTTCAGCCGCCGGGCGCTGCTGAAGGGCCGCGCCCTCGGCACGTCGTCGGCGGGCGGGCGGGAGTCGCTGGCCACGCTGATCGCCGAGCCGGACTTCTCGCTCGCCTCGTTCCTGCTGTCGGTGCTCGGCGAGGGGAGCCTGCTGAACCTGCTGAGCTTCCTGGACCGGCACGCGCCCGACCCGGTCACGCGCCAGGTGACGCGCCTGGCGCGCCAGGACGAGGCGCGGCACGTCGCGTTCGGTGTGGCGCACATCCAGCATCAGGCCGCCGTCGATCCGGGGCTGCACGGGCGGCTGCGGGCCGCGGTCGAGCGCCGGCACGACGCCCTGTCGGGCACCGCCGGGCTCGGCGAGGACGTCCTAGAGGCCCTCGTGGTCCTCGCCGCCGGGGAGTGGACGCCCCGCGGCGTCCGGCGCGGCTACGAGAGGGTGCGGCTGCTCCAGCGGGAGATGTACGAGGGCAGGCGGCACCGCCTGATCCGGCTCGGCTTCCCCGCCGACGAGGCGGCGGAGCTGTCCGCGCTGCACACCCGCAACTTCATGTAGGCGCGTCTGCGGGGGCGGTCACCGCGCAGGTGCGGAAGCCGGCCGCCACGTCCCACCGGCCGGGGGCCAGGCCGTCGCGCATGGTGGACCGGACGTGCCGGCCGCGTGTCGCCCAGCCCCCGCCGCGCAGCGTCCGCCGCCCGCCGGGGAACCGCCCGGGGCTCGCGGCGGGGGCGCCGGGCCCGGCGTTCGGGTAGGCGGCGAAGTCGCTCGCGGTCCACTCCCAGACGTTGCCGATGAGCTGCCGGCAGCCGCCCGGCCCCTCCCCCGCCGCGCAGGCGCCGACGTCGACCGGGCCGCTGGAGCGCCAGTCGGTCACGCCGGTCTTGGCCGCGGGCGGCTCGTCGCCCCACGGGTAGCGCGGACGGTCCGGAGCGCCGCCCGCCGCGGCGAACTCCCATTCGGCCTCGCCCGGCAGCCGCCGCCCGGCCCACCGGCAGTACGCGGCGGCCTCCCACCAGGAGAGGTGGCTCACCGGCAGGTGCGGCTCCAGGTCGACCCAGGTGTCGAAGTGGCGGCGCCGCCAGCCGCCCCGCCCGCCCCGCCAGTACCGCGGCCGGGTCGCGCCGGTCGTGGCCAGCCAGGCGCCGCCGTCCGGCCACAGCCGGGCGTCGGAGTAGCCGCCGGCCTCCACGAACTCCGCGTACTCCGCCTGCGTGACCGCGGCCCGGGCCATCGCGAACGGCGCGACCTCGACGACGTGCGCCCACTCCTCGGCCTCGTGGACGAACGGCTCGGACATGCGGGCGCCGAGCAGGAACCGGCCCCCGGCGAACTCCGCGTCGCCCGACAGCGCGCCGGCGTGGCCCGCGGGCGGCTCGGCGCCGGACAGGCCGGGCAGGAAGGGCGGCGGATACCCGAGGGTCTGCCGGGCGGAGGTGAGCGCCTCGGCGCGGGCGTCGTAGTGGTGCACCGTGCGGCGGGCGAGATGGCGGACGACGTCGGTCGCGTCCGGGCGGGTCACCTCCTCCGCGACCCGCTCCGCCACCGTGCGGGCGTAGGCCGCGATCACCGCCACCGGAGGCAGGTCGAGCCGCCAGCGCGTGTCGTGCGGGACGGCGGCGCCGTCGTAGAGGGCGTCGGCGGACTCCAGGGCGGGCGCCTCCCCGCACGCGTCGCGCAGGACGGTCTTCTCCTGGAACCAGGCGAGGTGCCCGACCTCCCACAGCGGCGGGTTGACGGTCGGCAGCAGCGGCACGGCCAGCTGGTCGGCGTCCAGGTCCGCGACGAGCTGCCACGCCCGGGTGGCCGCGTCGATCACCCACCCTGCCAGTTCGCCCGCCGAGGGGGCACTGGGCCGCAACGGCGCCTCCCGAGTCCAGAATCGCCGGGCTGGTTCCTCCGTTTTGCTCGCAGCGTATTCCGTCCGGCACATATCGGCCAGGACGCTTCAGGGTGACCTGGAGGTGACTCTGACGGCGTCACCGCCCGGTGGTGAAGACGGGCCTGGTCTCCGCGCCCGCCTCCAGCTCGTCGTCGGGGGCAGCCGTGTTCTGCGCGGCCGCCAGCCGCCACCGCCCGTCCTCCTTGGACAGGATCCACAGGGGCGAGCCCACGTCGCGCCCGCCGGGCGTCTCGTACACCTGGCGCAGCTTGACGGCGGCGACGTCGGGACGGACGAACAGGACGTGCTCCAGTTCGAACGCGACCGTCATGCCCTCCATCCCGCCGGGCAGCACCTCGCGGGTGAACGCCTCGATCTCGTCGATGCCGAAGAGCCGCTTGCCGCCGCCCGTCGTCCAGACCGCGTCGGCCCGGAAGAGGGCGAGGAACTCGTCGGGAAGCTCGTTGTTCTGGGCGTGCTCGACCGTGGCGACCAGCCGCCCGATCGCGGCGATCTCCGTCTCGCGGGCCCGCGGGCCGATGTCCGTCCTGTCCATGACGATCACTCTGGGACGTCAAGCGCGCTTGAGGTCAAGCCCCCGGCCGGTCCTCGCCCGCGGCCCCTCGCCGGCGGCGGTGACGGTGCCCCGCTCAGCTGGATCGGAGACGGTCCCTCTCCCGCAGCGCCCGGGACAGGGTGAGCGCCGCGGTGTGGACGGCGGGGGCGACGGCCGTCAGGCGCATCCGTCCCGACCGCCCCGACACCGACAGCGCGCCGAGGGCCTCGCCGTCCGGGCCGAGGACCGGGCTCGCGGCGCAGACGATGCCGAGGCCGGACTCCTCGCGGTCGTAGGCGACGCCCTCCTCGCGGATCCGGTCCAGCTCCCGGGCCAGCAGCCCCGGCGCGGCGACGCTGCGGCCGCTCGCCCGCGGCAGCCCGGCGTCGAGGACGGCCCGCACGACGTCCGGCGGGGAGAACGCGAGGATCGCCTTGCCGACCCCGGTCACGTGCGCCGGGAGCCGCCCCCCGACCTCCGACGGCATCGGCGGGCCGCCGGGCGAGCCGAGGATCTCGACGTAGACGACCTCGGCGCCCTCCAGGACCGCCAGGTGGACGGTCTGCCGCGTCGCCTCCCGCAGGTCGGACATGTACGGGACGGCCGCGTCCCGCAGGACCCGCTGGCGGGGGACCCGCTGGCCGATCTCGAACAGCCGCAGCCCCAGCCGCACCCTGGTCCCCTGCCGCTCCAGCAGCCCGGCCTCCACGAGGTCGAGCGCGATCCGGTGCGCCGTCGACCTCGGCAGCCCGCTGCGCCGCGCCAGCTCGGCCGCGCCGAGGCCGTCGTCGTCCGCGCGGAACGCGGTCAGCACCGCGACCGCGCGCCGGAGGAAGGAGCCGTCGGACGTCATGCCCCCACTGTAGGAGGAGCCGGAAAGGGACGTCCCACCTGGCGGGACGCGGACGTTGCCGCACGGTGCCCCGCGGGGCGAGGCTCGGTCGCGACGACGATGAAAGGACCCCCATGGACGCGGACTCGGTGGAGAAGGCCGCGGGCACGCTGCTCGACGCGTACGCCGGCGGCACTCCACTCCCCCCTCTGACGGCGGGCCATCCGGATATGTCGGTCGCCGACGCCTATGCGATCCAGTTCGCCCAGGTGTCGGCGTGGACGTCCGGCGGCGCGCGGATCAAGGGCCACAAGGTCGGGCTGACCTCGGCCGCGATGCAGCGGCAGCTCGGCGTCGACCAGCCGGACTCCGGGGTACTGCTGGACTCGATGTTCCTGCCCGAGAACACCCCGATCGACCCCGGCCGGTTCCTCCAGCCGCGGATCGAGCCGGAGATCGCGTTCGTGCTGGGCCGCCCGCTGCGCGGGCCGGGGGTGACCGCGGCCGACGCCGTCGCCGCCGTCGACTTCGTGCTGCCCGCCCTGGAGATCATCGACTCCCGGATCGCGGACTGGCGGATCACCATCGCCGACACGATCGCCGACAACGCCTCCAGCGGCGGCGTCGTGCTCGGCACGGGCCCCGCCCGGCTGGACGCGCTGGACCTCGCCCTCACCGGGTGCCTGCTGCACCGCGGCGGCGAGCTGATCGACACCGGCGCGGGCGGCGCCGTCCTCGGCTCGCCGGTCAACGCGCTGGTGTGGCTGGCCAACGTGCTCGGCGAGCGGGGGGAGACACTGGAGGCCGGGCACGTGGTGCTGCCCGGCTCGGTCACCGCGGCCGTCCCGGTCGCGCCCGGCGACGTCTTCACCGCGACGTTCGGCGGGATCGGCTCCGTGACCGCCCGGTTCGGGAGGGAGCGGACATGAGCGGAGGACCCATGGACAGGCTGACCGCGGCGATCGTCGGGCCCGGCAACATCGGCACCGACCTGCTCGTCAAGCTGCTGCGCAGCGAGCTGATCGACGTCCACTCGATGGTCGGGGTGGACCCGGCGTCCGACGGGCTGGCACGCGCCCGCACGCTGGGCGTGCCCGCCTCGGACGAGGGCGTGGACTGGCTGCTGGCGCAGCCGGACCTGCCCGACCTGGTCTTCGAGGCCACGTCCGCGAAGGCGCACCTGGCCAACGCGCCGCGCTACGCCGCCGCCGGCGTCACCGCCATCGACCTCACGCCCGCCGCCGCCGGGCCGTTCGTGTGCCCGCCGGTGAACCTGGACACCCTGTCGGACGCCCCGAACCTCAACATGATCACGTGCGGGGGGCAGGCGACGATCCCGATCGTGCACGCCGTCTCGTCGGTGGTGCCGGTGTCCTACGCCGAGATCGTCGCGTCGATCGCCTCGCGGTCGGCGGGGCCCGGCACCCGCGCCAACATCGACGAGTTCACCGAGACCACCGCCCGCGCCATCGAGCAGGTCGGCGGCGCCGCCCGCGGCAAGGCGATCATCATCCTGAACCCGGTGTCGCCGCCGATGATCATGCGGGACACGGTGTACTGCGCCATCCCGGCCGACGCCGACACCGCGGCCGTCTCCGCCTCGATCGAGGCGATGGCCGCCGAGGTCGCCGTCTACGTCCCCGGCTACACGCTGCGCGCCGAGCCGCAGTTCGACGGGCCCCGCGACATCTGGAACGGGATGGCCCGCGTCGCGGTGTTCCTGGAGGTCCGCGGCAACGGGGACCACCTGCCGCCGTGGGCGGGGAACCTGGACATCATGACCGCCGCCGCGGCCCGCGTGGGCGAGCAGCTGGCACGCAGGAAGGTCGCCGCCACATGAGCGAGAAGATCAGGATCACCGACTCCACGCTGCGGGACGGCAGCCACGCGATGGCGCACCGCTTCACCGAGGAGCAGGTCCGCGGCGTCGTGCACGCCCTGGACCGCGCGGGCGTGGAGGTCATCGAGGTCACGCACGGCGACGGGCTCGGCGGCTCGTCGTTCAACTACGGCTTCTCGCTGGAGGACGACATCTCGCTGGTCGCCGCCGCGGTGGACGAGGCGGCCGCCGCGAAGATCGCCGTCCTGCTGCTGCCGGGCCTCGGGACCGTGGAGGACCTGCGGAAGGCGCACGGGGCCGGCGCGTCCGTCGCCCGGATCGCCACCCACTGCACCGAGGCGGACGTGTCGCTCCAGCACTTCGCCGCCGCCCGCGACCTCGGCATGGAGACCGTCGGTTTCCTGATGCTCTCGCACCGCGTCGGGCCGGAGGCGCTGGCGGCGCAGGCCCGGATCATGGTGGACGGCGGCGCCCAGTGCGTCTACGTCGTCGACTCGGCGGGCGCGCTCGTCCTCGGCGACGCGCAGGAGCGGATCAGCGCCCTGGTCAGGGAGATCGGGCACGAGGCGCAGGTCGGCTTCCACGGCCACCAGAACCTCTCGCTCGGCGTCGCGAACTCCGTCCTGGCGCAGCAGAACGGCGCCCGGCAGATCGACGGGGCGCTGTGCGCCCTCGGGGCGGGCGCGGGCAACTCCCCCACCGAGGTGCTCGTCGCGACGTTCGAGCGGCTCGGCGTCCCGACCGGCGTGGACGTCCAGGGCGCGCTCGCCGCGGCCGACGACGTGGTCAAGCCGTTCCTGCACCGGCTCCCGTTCGCCGACCGCGGCGCGATCACGCAGGGGTACGCGGGCGTGTACTCCAGCTTCCTGCTGCACGCCGAGCGCGCGGCCGAGCGCTACGGGGTGCCCGCGCACGAGATCCTGCAGCGGGTCGGCGAGGCCGGCTACGTCGGCGGGCAGGAGGACATGATCATCGACGTGGCGCTCGGGCTGGTCGCCGAGCGGGACCGCGCGTCCTGATCCGGCGCGGGGGGCGGGCCGGCCCCGCCTCCCGCACGGGCCCGGCCTTCCGCACGGCCCGCCTCCCGCACGGGTCAGCGGGCGGGTGCCCCGGTCCGCGGGTCGAGGACGAGCCTGCCGGCGCGCGGGCGGCGGAGGTCGAACAGGCCGTCCAGCGTGCCGGCGCGGGCGTCGAAGGACGCGTCGCCGACTCGTCCGAGGCCCCAGTTGTCCTCGATGAACCTCAGCACCGACGTCTGCTCGGTGAAGCGGTGATCGACATGGTTCACCCTCGCGTACGGGGAGACGACGAGCAGCGGCAGGCGCTGGCTCGGGCCGCAGCGGTCCTGGTACCCGCCGGCGGGCGGCGGTCCCGCCGCGCACTGCGGGGAGTCGGCCGCCGCGTCGGCCGAGCCGTTGAGGATCACCGGCGCCCGGTGGTCGTACCAGCCGTCGGAGTCGTCGTAGGCGAGGACGATCGCGGTGGATCGCCACTCCGGTGACCGCTGGATCCGGTTGACGGCCGTGACGACGAAGCGCTGCTCGTCCAGCGGGTCGGAGTAGGCGGCGTGCCCGTCCTGGTAGGCGGGGGCCTTGAGGAAGCTGACGGCGGGCATGTGCCCGGCGCCGAGCGCGGTGTCGAAGTCGGCGAGGTCGTACTGGTGGTTGGCCTGGTCGGTGCGGCCGATCGCGGCGGGCGAGGACGGCGGCAGGTGCTTCTCGTTCGCCGTCGAGGCGTAGTACTGGAACGGCTCGTGGTGCGGGACGTAGTCGACGACGGGGTTCCCGCCGATGTTCTCGTGGGCCGCGCCGCAGACCGCGTACCCGTTCGCCTTGCCCGTCGGCCGGAACCCGCCCTGGAACCAGCCCCAGGTGACCCCCTGGGCGTTGAGCAGGTCCCCGACGTTCCGGCCGGTCATCACCGCCAGGTTGTTGTGGGCGGTGTGGTTCTTGGCCGAGCAGTCGTCGAAGGCGGGCTGCGGGTCGTTGATGACCGTCCCGACGCCGTTCCCGTCCGGGGACTGGACGACGGTGGCGTCCGTCACCCGCTCGTGGGTGTAGGGGTCCACGGCGTGGGCGCCGTGGGTCTGGCCGGAGACCAGGTCGAGCGCGCCCGGCGTGGACGGCCCGAAGACCGTGTCCCACGAGGCGTCGCTCATCGCGTAGTGCTGCGCGTAGTTCCACATCGCGGTGACGGTGTTGCCGTCGTAGTAGTCCATGACCAGGCCGGGCGCGCCGTAGAGGATCGGCTGCCCGGTGCACTTGTCGTGCTCGGTGAACTCGACGAACCGGTCCATCCGCCCGCCGTTCACGGCTTTCTGCTCGTTGGCGTACGAGTGGTCCTGGTCGCAGGTGAGCGCCTGCTCGTGGGTGAGGCGCCTCGGGTCGTACCGGTTGGGGTTGTGCTCGCGCAGCCGCCTGGTCAGCCCGTCGACGCGGGGGGTGTGCCGCGCCGGGGCGAACCTCGTCCCGTCGGTGTTGGCGGCCTTCGGGTAGGTGCCGAAGTAGTGGTCGAAGGAGATGTTCTCGCCGAAGATGACGACGACGTGCTCGATCGGCGTCCGGGGGCCCCGCGGCGCGCGGGCGGCGGTGCGGGCCGTCCCCTGCCCGCCGGGCGGGGCGCACCCCGGGACCGCCGCGAGCGCGAGCGCCGCCGCCGCGCCGGCGGCCCGCCGCCTCCACGTTCCCGGGCCCATGCCGCGACCTTAGATGATCAGACCGCGGCCGAGGAAGCCCGACGCGTCGCGCACGCCCGGGAGCACCAGGAAGTAGCCGCCGCCGAACGGGCGGACGTAGTCGGTCAGCGGCTCGCCCGCCAGCCGGTCCTGCACCGCCTCGAACTGGCGCCGCAGGTCCCGCTGGTAGGCGGTGAAGATCAGGCCCATGTCGAGGTCGCCGGCGCCGTCCACGCCGCGGTCGTAGCTGAAGCCGCGGCGCAGGATCCGGCTTCCGGAGGTCGCGGGCGTGCGCGGGTTGGCGCGCCGGATGTGGCTGGTCAGCGGGATGACCTCGCCGGCCGGGTCCTCGGCGTAGCGGGGCTCGTCGGTCTCGCGGACGCCGTCCAGGGGCGCGCCGGTGTCGCGGGCGCGGCCGAACATCCGCTCCTGCTCGGGCAGCCCGACCCGGTCCCAGAACTCCACCAGCATCCGGATCAGCCGGATCGCCGCGTACGTGCCGCCGGCCGGGCCGTCCCGGCCGTCGAGCCAGACCAGCCGGTCCATCTCGCGGGGGTCGGACGCGTCGGGGTTGGCGGTGCCGTCCTTGAAGCCGAGGAGGTTGCGGGGCGCGCCGTCCGGCCGGGGCGGGCCGGAGAAGCCGCCGATCCGCCACCGGAGCTGCGCGGCGCCGCGGGTGTGCCGGGTGATGTCGCGCAGCGCGTGCACGACCGTGTCCTCGTCGTCGGCCGACAGCTGGACGCTGAGGTCGCCGTGGCACCAGCCGGGTTCGAGCGCGTCGTCGGGGAAGGTCCGCATCGGCACGAGCCCGGACGGCCTGCGTGCGGCCAGCCCGTAGCGGTCGTCGAACAGCGAGGCGCCGACGCCGACCGTCACCAGCAGCCCCCCGCCCGGCACGTCCGGGCCGAGGACGCCCGAGTCGGCGGGCGGCGCGGCGATGCCGGGCTCGTCGGGCGGGCCGCCGGAGGTCAGGGCCCGGGCCCGCGCGGTGAGCGCGCGCATGAGGTCGGCGAGCTCGGCCCGGCCGCCGGCGATGACGTCGAACGCCGCGACGACGGTACGGCGCCTCGGCTCCTCCAGGACGCCCGCCTGGTGCTCGCCGTGGAAGCCTCGCGCGGGGGGCGCGGGACGGGCCGGACCCGCGGCCGCCGATCCCGCCGCGAGGCCCGCCGCCCCGGTGGCCCCGGCGGCGAGCGCGCCGCGCAGGAACGTCCGCCTGCCGGTCACCGGCCACCTCCCGTGACAGGGGGCGTGGGGGGTCGTGCACCCGCGGGGGTGCGCCTCGGCTCGGCGATGGTGGCGACGGACGCCAGCAGCTCGACCAGCCGCCCGGCCGTGCCGTTCAGGCGCTCGCGCTCCTCCCTGGACAGCCGCGCGAGCGACGACCACCCCTCCAGCAGCGCCCCGAGCCGGTCCATCCAGCGGTCCACCTCGCCCAGGGCGGGGAACCGCGGGCGCAGGACGGGGCGGAGCAGCCCGACGACCTCGCGGGTGCCCGCCAGGTCCGCCGCCGCCGTCCGCAGCGCGGTGCCGCTGCCCTGGTCGGCGGCGCCGGTGAGCTGGAGGCGCAGCGTGTCCTCCAGGATCTCGTGGGCGCGCAGCGGGAGGTCGGCGGGGTCGACGCGCTCGCCCGCGAACGCCGTCCGCAGGGCGCGGACGTCGCGGGCGAGACGGTCGGCGACCGGCGCGAGCGCGGCCATCGGCTCGCCGCGCCACAGCCCGCGCTCCAGCCGGTGGAAGCCGGTGAAACCCGCGTCGCGGACGCCGCGGGGCAGCCCGTCCGGCAGGCCGTCGACGGCGTCGCCGAGGTCGCCGAACGCCCCGTAGGCCGCGCCCAGCCGCGCGTAGGCGAGATGGGCGGACGTCCAAGCGGCCTTCGCGGCGCGCCGGTCCCGCAGGCGGACGGCGGCGCGCAGCCCGTCCGTCCTGGCGGCGAGACGGCCGAGCCCCGCCGCGACGTGCCGCTCGTACGCGCGGGCCGGGCCGTACAGGTCGTTCTCGCCGACGGGGACGACCGCCGGGCCGCCCCGTCCCGGCCCGGTGACGCGGACCGGCGGGCCCGTCACCGGGTCGACGGCGCCGTGGTCGGCGCAGCGGAGCGCGTACACCCCGGCGCCGAGCCGGACGCGCATCGGGCGGACGGTCCCCGGCGCGAGACCCTCGATCTCCGCGTACACCGCGCCGCTCCCCGCGTCGACCAGCGCGACCTCCGCGACGGCGCTGCCGCCGTTGCGCAGCATCAGCGTCTGCCGTCCCGCGCGTGCGGGCGTCCAACCGGCGCCGCACCGGCCCGCCGCCGCCTCGACCACCCCGCGGGCCGCCATGCCGCGCGCGGGCCGCCCGGCGCCGCCCGCGGGCAGGCCGTCGCCCGCGGCCGCCGCCAGCAGCAGCGCCGCGCCGACGATCACGAAAACCGCACGCATGTCGCCGACACTCTAGAACCGGCGGGGCGCCGCGTCCGCCCGGACACGTGGCGGCGGCCGGAGAGGCGGCCGCCGCGGCGACGCATACGACGGTCCGCGTGAGGGGAGAGGGTGGGGGACGAGCAAAGGAGAACGCCATGCTGGTCCGAGAGGCGATGACGTCCCCCGTCGTGACGATCCCGCCGGGCGCGACCGTGCGGCAGGCCGTCCGCGTCCTGGACGAGCACGAGATCACCGCGCTGCCCGTGGTGGACGGGCGGCGGCTGGTCGGCATCGTCAGCGAGATGGACCTGCTGCGCGGCGAGTTCGAGGCCGACCCCCGCGCGTTCGCCCGCCCGGTGGCGACGCCCGGGACGCCGTCGCCCCGCCACGTCGGGGACGTCATGACGCGGGACGTGCGGACCGCCCGCCCCACCACCGACGTCGCCGAGCTGGCGGAGATGATGATGCGGACGCGGATCAAGAGCGTCCCGGTCCTGGACGGCCCCGACATCGTCGGGATCGTCGGCCGGCGCGACCTCGTGGCGATCCTGGCGCGCGGCGACGCCCGCATCCGCGACGACGTCCTCGCGGCCATCGCCGAGTACGGCGCCGCGCCGTGGGACGTGTCCGTGGACGACGGCGCCGTGGAGCTGCGCGGCTCGGCGGGCGAGTCCGCCCGGCGGATCGCCGAGGTGCTCGCCCGTACCGTCCCCGGCGTCACCCGGGTCTCCGTGCGGGCCCCGGGCGCGGGGCCCGCCTCCCCTCCCGCGCCGTAGTGGGCGCGGCGGGGACCGGCCCGCACCGGCCCCACCCGGAGGGCGCCGTTCGACCGGAGCCGCAGTCGAACGGCGATTCTCGATAAAAATGGTAGGAATAGTTGATTTCGGGCGGGTCCGCGTGTTCTGATACCGGCATGCGTGTTCGGCTCTACCTCATCCGGCGGCGCCACGTGGACCTCCTCCGCGTGGCCGCCGCCTGCTGTCCGGCCTGACGATCTTCCAGGCCGTCCGCCGAACCACGCCCAGGGAGCGCTTTCCCCATGTTCAAGAAGATCCTCGCGGCCGTGCTCGCGGTCGCGGCGGCCGGGTGCGGCACGTCCGCGCGCGGCGCCACCGCAGGTGTCAAGATCGGCTACTTCCAGGGGGCCGTCACCGGGCCGGAGGCCATCGTCGCCGCCGACCCGGGACTCGCCTCCAAGGTGCCGGGCAAGATCGAGCTGCGGCCCATCGACAGCGGGGTCGCCGGCATGGCGCAGCTGCGCGCCGGGGCCTTCCCGTTCGTGTCCGGCGTCGGGAACCCGCCGTTCGTCGGCGCGTTCACCAGCGGCACCGACGTGCGGGCCGTGTACGTCCTCGGGATCGACGCCTCCGGGCTGGCCGTCCGGGACGGCGTCTCGGCGGGAGACCTGCGGAAGGTCGGCGTGCTCGTCGGCTCCACCCTGGACTTCCAGCTCCGCGGCTGGCTGACGTCGCAGGGCCGCACCGGGAAGGTGCAGGTCGCCGCCTTCGCCAGCGAGGCCGCCGAGGCGGCGGCGTGGAAGGCGGGCAAGATCGACGCCGTCTACATCAGCCAGTCGTACCTGCTGGACCTGCAGAAGCACGGCGCGCGGGTCCTGGTCCGCTCGACCGACATCGCCAAGCTCGGGTACGCGGCGGTCAACATGCTCGCCGTGTCGTCCTCCTACGCCGAGAAGCACCCGGACGTCGTGCAGGCGCTCGTCTGCCAGATCTCCAAGGCGGCGGCCCTCGTGAAGGGCCCGGAGGCGGAGAAGTACATCAGGCCCGCGGCCCGGTTCCAGGGCGTCAAGCCCGAGGACGCCATCGAGGCCACGCGGACCTACCCCTACATCCCGGCCGCGGAGGAGGCGTCCTGGCTCAAGGGCCCGGACGGCAGGGTCGCCTCCGGCCGGCTCGTCAAGAACTTCACCCTCACCGCCGGGTTCCTCGTCGCGCAGGGCCGCGCGAAGAGCGTGCCCACGCCGGACGAGATCGCCGCCCACGTCGACCCGCGGTTCTGGGACAAGGCCCAGGCGGGAGGCTGCACGTGAGCGCCGTCGAGGCACCGCCCGCGACCGGGGTCCGGCTGCGCGAGGTCCGCAAGACGTTCAGCCGCCGGCGCCGCCCGGGCCGCGTCGCCCTGGACGGGGTGTCCCTGGACGTCGCGCCCGGTGAGTTCCTGTGCCTGCTGGGACCGTCCGGATGCGGCAAGTCCACCCTCCTGAACATCCTGGCCGGGTTCACGCCCGCCGACTCCGGGGAGGTGCAGGTCGGCGGCAGGCCGGTCGAGGGGCCGGGTCACGAGCGCGGGGTGCTCTTCCAGACCCCCAACCTGTTCCCCTGGCTGACCACCTGGCAGAACGTCCTGTACGGGCCGAAGGCGCGCGGCGCCCTCACCGCGGACGTCCGGGACGAGGCGGCGGAGCTGCTGGAGACCGTCGGCCTCGCCGACGCGCGCGACGCCTACCCGCACGAGCTGTCCGGCGGCATGCGGCACCGCGCGGCGTTCGCCCGGGTGCTGATCAACCATCCGGGCGTGCTGCTCATGGACGAGCCGTTCGGCGCCCTGGACGCCATCACCCGCGCCGGCATGCAGCGGTTCCTGCTGGAGCTGTGGCAGCGGCGGCGCACCACCATCGTGTTCGTCACCCACGACGTCGAGGAGGCGGCCCTGCTGGGCGACCGGGTGTGCGTGCTGTCGGCGCCGCCCGGCGGCACCAAGGCCGTCCTGGACATCGGCCTGCCCCGGCCGCGCTCCTACGAGGACACCGACACCCTCGCGTTCGTGAACGCCAAGCGCGGCATCCGGGAGGTGCTGGAGCGATGACGACGGCGACCGGGCACGACCCCGGGCGCACCGCCACGCCCGCCGCGCCCGACGCGCCCGCGGTCGCGCCCGCCGCACGGCGGCCGCGGTCGTACCGCAGGATCTGGGCGGGCGCCGCCGCGCTCGGCCTCGCCCTGGTGCTCTGGGAGGCGGCGGCGCTGGTCATCGGCGACGCGGTCACGCTGCCGACCGTCACCGAGACCGCGCGCACGTTCGCCCGTTATCTCACCAGGCCGTACCCGGAGGTGCAGGGCAAGACGCTGCTGGAGGACGCGCTCATCAGCACCGGCCGCATCCTCGCCGGGTTCCTGCTCGGCACGGCCGCGGGCCTGCTGCTCGGCGCGTCCATGGCGGGCGTGCGGGTGGTCCGCGAGCTGGCCGACCCGATCATCGGGGTGATGCGGCCGCTGCCGCCGATCGCGTTCATCCCGCTGCTGGTGGTCTGGTTCGGCATCGGCGAGACCTCCAAGATCGCGCTGATCTTCTTCGGGGTGCTGCCGGTGGTGACGGTCGCGACGCTCGGCGCCCTGGACGCGGTGCCCTCCGACCTGCTGAACGCCAGCCGCAGCCTCGGCGCGTCGCCGCTGCGCACGATGCTGCACGTGCGGCTGCGCGCCGCGGTGCCCGGCGTCATCACCGGGATGCGCCTCGCCATGGGCGGCGCCTGGACCGCCATCATCGCCGCCGAGATGATCGCCGCGACCGGCGGCGTCGGCTTCCTCATCCTCCAGGCCGGCAACTACCTGCAGACCCCGCTGATCTTCAGCGGGATCGCCGAGATCGCCGTTCTCGGCTTCGCCTTCGACGGGCTGCTCCGGCTGCTGCTGCGGCTCGCCGACCCGACCGTCCGCCGCTAGATCGACCGTCCGCCGTCAGAAGGGAAGATCCATGTCCGAGCTCCGTCAGATCGGCGGCCGGATCGGCGCCGAGTACACCGGCACCGACCCGAACGCGCTGTCCCTGGACGAGATCACGACCGCACTGCGCCGGCACAAGGTGCTGGTGTTCCGCGACGCCGGCCTCGACGACGAGGGCCATCTCCGCTTCGCCTCCCGGTTCGGCCGGCTCACCAAGGCGCATCCGACCGTGCCGTCCGTGGACGGGCAGCCCGACATCCTGCCGGTGCGGGGCGAGGAGGGCGTCCGCTCCAACACCTGGCACACCGACGTCACGTTCGTCCGGACGCCGCCGAAGCTGAGCACGCTGCGCGCCCTGGTCGTCCCGCCGTACGGCGGGAACACGCTCATCGCGAACGCGGCCTCCGCCTACCGCGACCTGCCGCGGCTGCTGCGGGACTTCGCCGACCGGCTGTGGGCCGTGCACACCAACGACTACGACTACGCCGTCCCGAGGACCAACGCCGAGAAGGCGGCCGAGTACCGGAGGGTGTTCGTGTCGCGCACCTACCGGACCGCGCACCCCGTCGTCCGGGTGCATCCCGAGACCGGCGAGCGCGGGCTGTTCATCGGCGGGTTCGCACAGAAGATCATCGGGCTGTCGGGCAGCGAGTCGCGGGACGTGCTGCGGATCCTCCAGTCCTACGTCACCCGCCCGGAGAACATCGTGCGCGTCCAATGGAACCCGGGCGACCTCGTGCTGTTCGACAACCGCATCACCCAGCACTACGCGCCCGACGACTACGGCGACCTGCCGCGCGTCCTGCACCGCGTCACCGTCGCCGGGGACGCCCCGGCGGGCGTCACCGGGGACGTCAGCTACATCCTGGAGGGTGACGAGGCCGCCCACTACACCCCGGTGCCCGAGCTGGCCGCCTGACGGCCCGCCCGGGGGCGCACTCGCCTGAGCGGCGCCCCCGGGCCGGCCCGCCCGCCCCGCCGCGTGCCGGGTCACAGGCCGTCGAGCAGCCTCGCCAGGTCGCGGCGCCCCGCGTCCGCGGCCATCCGGCGGACGGCGGCGGTGCCGACCCGCCCGAAGCCGAGCTGCACGCCGAACGACCCGAGCCGGGCCGCCACGTCCCCGGCGTCCGGACGCGCCCGCGAGCCGACGTAGGAGCCGGCCCGGTCGAGCAGGACGCCGCGGCGGAGCCCCTCGTCCGGGCACCAGACGTGGAAGAAGTCGTTGCCGAGGACCGTGAACGTCCCGAGCCTGCCGGGCGGCAGGCCGCCGTCCCCGTCGCCGAACGCCGCCGCGGGCAGCGTCACGCGCAGCATCCCCTCCGCCGTCCGGGCGAGGCACGACTCCTCCAGCCCGCGCCTGCGCAGCCACTCGCGGACGCGCCGCTCGTCCCGTCCGCCGCGCGCGTCGGCCTCCTCCGCCTCCACCACACCGGCGATCTCGGGGCTGTGCTCGCAGATCGCGGTGACGTCCTCGTCGGCGGTGTCGGCCGCCTGCGTGTAGGCGAGGTAGCGGGTCCGCCCCGTCCCCTCCACCGCGCGCACCAGGTAGACGGGCAGGTGCAGCGGCTCCGGGTCGCCGACGCGCGCGGGCGACTCGACGCGCTCCGGCAGGTTGAAGCGGTCGCGGTCGCGCAGCGCCGCGAGATCGGCGAGGGCCCGGTCGCTGAACATCCGCAGGCTGTACACCGGGCGGAACGCGGGGCCGTCGCGCCGCGCCGCCACCTCCATGACGTCCTGCGGCGACAGCAGCCCGACCCGCGACGAGTCGTAGTAGGGGCGGGTCAGCGGGCGGGAGCCGAACGCGTCGAAGTAGAGCCTGCGGCGGTCCCGCTGGGTGCGGACGTAGCGTTTCCCGTCCCGGACGGACTCGTGCCCGATCGGGGTGAGCGCGACGCGTCCGGCCGAGTCGCCGGTGATGTGCCCGATCCGCGACAGCACGCGCAGCGCCCGGTCGACGAGCGTCTCGTCCAGGGAGAGGAACCGCGCGAGGTCGGCGGCGTTGTCCAGCCCGGCCCTGGCGATGCCCAGTTCGATGAAGCGGTCGATCAGCCAGTAGTCCTCGGCCTCCCGGACCTCCGCCTCGATCTCGACGCACCACAGCGGCAGCAGCATCGGGAACAGGCGCGTCGGCGTCACCCCCCGGGTGAAGGCGGCGTCCTCCAGCGCGCGCGTCTCCGGGTAGCGGATGAGCCTCGTCGCGGCGGTCTCCGCGGTCACGCCCGGCCTCCCCTGTTGAGCTTGGTCACCTGGTCGAGGACCTCCTGGTACTGGCGGACGTCGCCGTGCGCGGCCGCGTGGTCGCGCAGCGCCCCGGCCATCGCGCGGAACGGCACGTCGCGCGCCGTGGTCAGCGTCGTGACGTCCCCGACCAGGACGAGCTGGCGCCGGGCGCGGGTGAAGGCGACGTTCGCCCGCCGCAGCTCCTTGAGGAACCCGACCCGCCCGTCGGTGTTGGAGCGCGTGAACCCGTACAGGACGACGTCGCGCTCGCCGCCCTGGAAGGAGTCGACGGTGCCGACGTGCAGCTCGGCCGCGTCCGCGCCGATCCGCCGCGCCAGCGCCGCGGTGATCTTCGTCGCCTGGGCCCGGTACGGGACGATGACCGCCCAGTCGCCGCCGGTCCGGTGGTAGTGCAGGGCCAGCTCGTACAGCAGCCTGGCCTCGGCCTGGTTGACGTATCCGGCGCGCCCCCAGCGCTCCCGCGCCTGCCCGGGCCGCTCGAAGCGGCCGCCGCCGGGCAGCCGCGCGGTGTCGACGAGCGCCAGCGGGCGGGCGAACAGCGCGTCCCGGTGCTCGCGTTCGACGTCGGTGACCAGGACCCCGTCGTAGAAGGCGGCGGAGACGAAGTCGGCGATGGCCCTCGGCATCCGCCGCTGCCGCGTGAGCCGGACGACGTGGTCGCGCGGCAGCCGCGCGGCCAGCCGTTCGAGCGCGCTCACCCCCAGCAGCTCGCGGACGGCGTCGTCGCCGGCCGTCCTGCCCCACGCCTCGACGTCGGAGTCCAGGAACGGCGGGAGCTGCTGCGGATCGCCCACCAGCACGCCCCGCCTTGCGCGCGCCAGCGGCACGAGCGCGTCCGCCACGCCGATCTGCCCGGCCTCGTCCACGATCGCGAGGTCGAAGTCCACGCCGGACAGCTCCGGGCGGGACGCGGCGCCGATGCACGTCGCGGCGATGACGTCGGCGTAGCGGACCAGCTCCGGGTAGAGCTGCTCGGCGGCGCCCGCGACCTCGCGCCGCCACTCGGCGAGCAGCCTTGCGCGGGCCTCCAGCAGCGGCAGGGTGCGGTGCAGCCACTGGAGCAGCCGCGCGAGCCCGGCGTCGGGGCCGGTGCCCGCGCCGGGGCCGGGGCCGGTGTCGTCGAGGGACGGCGGCAAAGCCACGGCCGCGACGGCGGCGGACGCTTCGAGCGCCGCCTTCCGGGCGGCCGCGCGGCAGCCGTCCAGGCGGAAGGCGGCGGCCTCTGCCGCATCAGCCGCCGCGCGGACCGACGGGTCGGCGCGGGTGGCGGCGTCCAGGTCCCGCGCGGCTGCGGCGAGCGCCCCGCACGCCGCGCTCCACGCCTGATGGCACGCGCGGCCCTGCTCCTCCCCGGCCGCCCGCCGCGCGTCCAGGAACGCGGCGAACCTCCCGAAGAGGACACCGAGCACCGGCCGCCGGGCCCACGACCTGGCCTGCTGGACGCGCCGCCCCTGGCGCTCCGCGCACCGCAGGTGCCGGTCGAGCGCCCGGCGGTGCGCGTCCCGCTCGGCGGTGAGGGCGTCGACGCGGGCCTGCGCCGGGCCGCCGACCGCGCGCCGGACGGCGTCGAGCCGCTCCCCGGCCCGGGCCTGCCCGTCCCGCGCGGCGTCCAGCTCGCGGACGCGGGCGTCCAGCTCGGCGGTCCAGCCCCGGGCGGCGTCGAGCCCGCCGTAGCCGTCCTCCGCCCGCGCCGCGGCGTCGGCGACCCGGCCGCGCAGCTCGGCGACCCGGCGTTCCAGCAGGTACGGCCTGCCCTCGGCGGTGACGCTGCCCTCGTGGCCCACGCGGACCACCTCCAGGTGCGCGGGCAGGCGGGCCAGCACGTTGTCCACCGCGCGGTGGGTCTTGGAGGTGACGAGGACCCGCTCCCCCTGCGCCGCGGCGGCGAGGGCGAGCTGGCTGATCACCCGCGTCTTGCCCGTCCCGGGCGGGCCGAGGACGACCAGCACGTCCTCGGTCGCCGTCCCCTTCTCGAACGCCTCCAGCTGGCCGCCGAGGTCGAGGTCCTCGGCGGGACGCGCCCGCGCGGGAGGGATGCGCCGCACCCGTCCCTCGACGATGGCCGGGAGCAGGGTGGTGTTGTGCGCCTGCCGCGACCGCAGCAGCGCGACGGTCTCGGTCTGCTTGGCGTACACGACCCGGCTCGGCGTCGCCTCCAGGTGCCCCTGGCGGGCGTCGCCGAACCGCGCCCACGCGACGGCCTTCTCGAACCGGACGGTCACCGCGTCCCGGTCCACGCGGGTGACCTGCCCGCGCAGCCCCGGCTCGCCGTGCACCTGGACGAACGCCCGCTCCTCGGGCCGCGCCGCCCCCACCATCCTGAAGACGTAGACCGAGCGGGTGCCGTGCCGCCGCTCCCCCGTCGAGGCGACGTCCCGGTACGGGTAGAGGCGGCCGGAGTCCGGTGCGTCCTCGCTGATCCGCTCGGTGGCCTCGATCGTCCGGTCGAGGGTGTCCAGGAACGCCGCCTGCCCGGGGGTGAGCTCCGGGACGCCGCGGACCGCGGCCAGCCGGTCGCCGAGCAGCCGCCACTCGGCGGTCAGCGGGCCCCAGTGCGAGTCGGACGGGCGGGGGATGGCGTGGACGTCGAACGCCAGCCGCCACAGCGCGGGCCTGACCAGCAGGCAGCCCCGGGCGAGCCGCTGGTGGTCGCGCATCCGGATCGGGTTGACCGAGGCGATCGAGTAGGCGTCCCTGTACTTCGGCGTCAGGAACAGCCGGACCGTGCAGGACGGCAGGTACAGCACGAGGCTGGGGTCGCCGCCCGCGCGCTTCGGCTCGTCGAACGTCGCCGCCACGCCGTCCGGCATGTCGTTGAGGGCCTGGACGAGCCGCCCGGGGTCGGCCATCGGGCGCAGGTGCGGGTGGTCGAGGGCCAGCGCCCGCGTCCTGCCGGCCAGGCTGTCACCGGGGACGAGGGTGAGGGGGCCGGGGAGGCGGACTGGACGAAACGTCATAGGTTCCTCGGGAGAGGTCGTCACGGGCGGCCCGGAAGGCGGCCCCCAGCGTGCGGGCGTCCGGGCGGCGGGCGGGGTCGGGCGCGAGCGCGCCGTCCAGGACGAGGCCGAGCCGCTCGGGCAGGCCGGGGACCAGGCGGCCGAGGGGCGGTGGCGCCGGGAGGGCCGGGAGGCGGCCGGTCAGCAGGTGGTGGACGAGGGCCGCGAGCCGGTAGGCGTCGGTGGGCGGGCCGGGCGGCGCGGACTGCCGCCGCCGTTGCTCGGGGGCCTGGTAGTCCGGCGGTCCCTCGCCCGGCTCGGGCCCGCGGGCGGCGAGGCCGAGGTCGCGCAGGACGAGGCGCCCCCCGTCGAGCACGATGACGCCGGGGCGGGTGAGCGCGCGGTGCGCGAGGCCGCGGCCGTGCAGGTGCGCGAGGGTGGCGCACAGCCCGGCCAGGCCGCCGAACAGGCGGGCCAGGGCGAACGCCCCCGGATCCTCGCCGGGCTCGACCACCGTGTCGAGGGACTGGCACGGGCGCCCGGCGAACTTCGAGACGGGCCAGGTGACGATGAGGGTGGCCGTCCGGCCGTCGGGCGAGCCGTCGTGCCGGAGGAGCTCCGGCACGCCCTGGACGCCGCCCAGCCCGGTCAGCAGGTCGCGTTCGCCGGACAGCGCGGCGAGCGCGCGCCGCGCCGCCGGGGTGTCCTCGCGGACGGCGACCTGGCGCAGCCACGCGTACCGGGGCCCCTCCCGGGGACGGCGGTCCCGCCCGCGGCGGGGGCGCCGCGCGGTGGCGGGGCCGGGCCCGGGGGCACGGCGCAGGGCGCATGCCTCCCGGTGGACGGCGGAGCCGTCGCGGGACGGGCGCTCGCCGAGGTGGAGGTCGTGCAGGAGGTAGGACTCGCCGCCGAACTCCAGGTCCGCGCCGCCCCGCCAGTCGCGCGCCCCGCCGGTCCCGGCGGTCTCGCCCGCGGGGATACGGACCGGGAGGATCGGGCCGTTCCGGGGGGTGGTCCCCCCGCCAGACTCCGGCCCGGCGCCGTCGCCTCCGACATGGGTCGTGAACTGGTCACCGAAGATCAGATCCCCGTTGACGATCAGCCATCCGTCGTTGCGGAGGTGCCCGCCACGGGGCCGGGGAGGCTCTTCCATGGCCTACCGGTGATAGTTCTTTATCGAGGTGCCGAGGATGTTGTCCCCCCGCTGATAGTACTGGCCGAAATTGGTGATCTGCCCTTTTTCGTGCTCGGTGAACCTTCCGGCGAGAATGGCCGCCACGTCCTCCGCCAGTGTCCCGTCGCGGGCCACCACATCGGCGAGCTGAGCGTGCAGAGTATCGGGGTCGGGCGAATTCCGCCACGCCTCGGGGAGATCGCTCACCGCCTCATGAATCTGGAGGACGCGCCACAGTTCCCTGGCCCGCGCGGACGGGACGGCCCCATTCGCGTTCTCGGGGGCGCGGCCGGTGAGGACCGGCAGCGCGGGCGCGAGAAGATCGAGCATCTCTCCCGCGATATCGGGCTTTCCGGATGATGACATGCGGGCTCCCTCGGCGGTCGCTTCGGTGTTCTCTCCGGTGGTTCGTTCGGCGTCCTCCCGGGCGGCGGCGCGGGTGTCCGCGCCGGTGCCCGCGCCGGGGTCCGCGCCGGTGCCCGCACGGGCCGCCGAGCCGGTGGCCGCTCCCGGGTGCGCTCCGGGTGGCGCCGCGACCCGGGGGCGCAGCGTCGGGTCGTCCTCGACGATGCGCCGGTAGAGGTCCCGTGCCGCCGGGTCGGGGCCGGCCGAGTAGCGCCGCTCCACGCGGCGCTGGAACCGCTCGTAGACCTCGATCACCCGCTGCCGGTCACCCGCCAGGTGGCAGGCGCGCATGAGGTGCAAGGCGAGCTGCCGGTTCAGCGGGCGCGCCTGGTGGAGCTCCTCCAGCTCCGGAACGAGCCGGGGCCCGTGGCCCAGCCGTATCTCCGCCCCGAGGCACGCCACCAGCACCTCGTGGTACTGCATGACCAGCTCCTTGCGGACGCCGTCCGCCCAGTGCCCGTCCAGCCCGGCCAGGGCCTCGTCGCCGCGGCCCGCCACGGGACCCTGCCGCCACTCGGCGAGCGCCTCCCGGCCGAGGGCCGCGATCCCCGGATCGTTCCCCGCGTCGCCGCGCGCGACGAGCGGGCGGAGCCGCCGCGCCCGGACGCGGAACCGGTGCAGGTCGACGTCGCCCGCCCTCGCCGTCATCCGGTAGCGCGGGTCCTTCTTGGGGATCAGCTCGTTCGCCCCGGGCTCCCCCCGGCCGAGCGCGTTGCGCAGGTTCCGCACGCCGGACTGCACCGTCTCCTGCGGCGTCGAGCCCTCCCGCAGCCCCTCGTGCCAGACGCGCTGGAGCAGCTGCGACGGGGTGACCGGCCGGCCCTCGGCCTCCAGCAGAACGGCCAGCAGAAGCTGTTTCTTCGGGCCCCCGAGTTCGACTGGACGGCCATCGGATTCGGCCTCGACGGGACCGAGCAAGCGGAATCTCATGACGTCTCACCCCAGACGGGAGCTGCGATCGCCGGAATCCCGCCGGACGGCGGCCGGTACGGCCGGTCCGCTGCCGGAAGGACGCCGGAACGGTATTCGACCCTCTTCCTGTCGGAGCGGGGATTCGTCCCCCGAACAGAAAGGTCGGTCGAAATGGATAAAATCGGAAACGGGAGCGTGCGGGGCTCACTGAAATGGCGCAAGAGCAGCCGGAGCGGGCCGCATGGCGAATGCGTCGAGATCGCCGTCGACGGGGCGGTGTTCTGCGTGCGCGACTCCAAGGACCCGGACGGCCCGATGGTCCGGCTGGCGCGCGCGGGACGGCTGGCGTTCGCCGAGGCGGTGCGCCAGTTCGCCGAGGGCTGACGCACCGGTCACTCCACCGGGACCCTGACGCGGGCGGCGAGCCCGGCGAGCAGCCCGCGGGCCTCGTCGCCGAACACCGCCATCCGGGCCAGCGCGGACCAGGTCCGCTCGTAGAGGGTGATCGAGTCGGGGTCGTGCACGGTGATGGCCGCGTGCACGGCCTCGATCGTCACGAAGGTGTCGTCGATGTCGTGCCCCTCGTAGATGACGAAGGCGTGCGAGACGTAGGCGAGGGCCTGCGCGCCGTCCGGGACGATGCCGATGGAGACGTTGTCCAGCGTGCTGAGCGAGGCGACGCGGTCGAGCTGGGCGGGCAGCAGCCGGTCGGCGTCCGGGCCGGGCCGCCAGCGCAGCGCCGCCTCGGCGATGAGGAACTCGAAGGCGCGGTCCTGCTCGTACAGCGCGAGCTGGCGGTCCATCCGGCCCGCCACCGCGGACGGCAGCCCCTCCGCGGCGCCCGGCAGCTGCGACAGGGCGAAGACCTGCCGGGCGTACTGGGCCGTCTGGAGCAGCCCGGGTACGGCCGAGGGCTGGAAGGTGCGCACCATGCGTGCTCCCGCCTCCCGCGTGCGGACCTCCTCCTGGCGGTGCGACGACGGGTCGCGCTGGGACGCCCGGTAGGCGTGGATCTCGGTGAACGCGCGCTCGGCGAGGCGGAGCAGCGACCTGCGCTGCCCCGGGGACGCGCCGGTCACGTCGGCCCACCGCTCGACCTGCGGGAGGGTCGGCATCGCGCCGCCCGCCTCGATGCGCGACACCTTCGACTGGCTGAGCCCCCCGATCCCCTCCGCCAGGCGGCGGCCGGACAGGCCCGCCTGGTCGCGGAGGCGGCGCAGCTCGGCCGCGAGCCGCTCCCGCTCTCCCATCCCCGTCCCCGACCCGTCACTATTCACAGCAATGCACACGCAATCATCGCGAGACGCGGCCGTCAACCACTCTGATGCAGATTCATTCGGACGATTCAGCGCCGCGGGATCTCGAGAGGCCCGGTGGGGCGGGCGCGGCGGCGCGTCCGGTAGCGCGTGGACACGCGTTCGGGAGAAGGAAACTGCATCGTCCCGGTGAGGTGGCGCCCGGCACGGCGCGCCGTACGTTGGCGGAGTTGCCCTTTCCGCGGCGTCTGGGAGAGCACCGATGGAGCGTCCGTACGTCATCGACCCGTTCGGCGACGACATCCAGGGCGAGGCCGCGAAGATACGGGAGCGGGGGACGGTGACGCCCGTGGAACTGCCCGGCGGGGTCGTCGCGTGGGCCGTGACCGGGCAGGAGTCCCTGAAGCGGTTACTGGCCGACCCGCGCGTCTCCAAGGACCCCGACCTGCACTGGCGGGCGTGGGCGGAGGGCGGGATCCCGGAGGACTGGCCGCTGCGCAACTGGGTCTCGGTCAGGAACATGTTCACCGCGTACGGCCCGGACCACCGGCGCCTGCGCTCGCTGGTCTCGCGGGCGTTCACGCCGCGCCGCACGGAGGCGATGCGCCCGTGGGTGGAGCACATCGCCCGCGATCTGCTCGACCGCCTCGCCGCGCTCCCGCCGGGCCCGGTCGACCTGCGGGAGGGCTTCGCCTACCCGCTGCCCATCGAGGTCATCTGCCGGTTGTTCGGCGTCCCGGACGGATCGCGCCCGGCCCTGCGGCGCGCCGTCGACGGCGTGTTCACCACCGCGCCGACCGAGACCTCCGGCCGGGAGGACATGTACGCCCTCCTGCAAGGTCTCGTCGACCGCAAGCGGAGCGCGCCGGGCGACGACCTGACCAGCGTCCTCATCGCCGCCCGCGACGACGACGGCTCCCGGCTCAGCGAGGACGAGCTGGTCGGGACGCTGATCCTGATGATCTCGGCGGGCCACGAGACGACCGTGAACCTGCTCGACCACGCGATCGCGGCCGTGCTCACCCATCCCGTCCAGCGCGGGCTGGTCCGGGCGGGGAGGGCCGGGTGGGGCGAGGTGATCGAGGAGGCGCTGCGCTGGCAGGCGCCCGTCGCGAACCTCCCGCTCCGCTACGCGGTGGAGGACGTGGAGGTGGACGGCGTGACGATTCCCAAGGGCGAGGCGATCCTCGCGGGGTACGCCGCCGCCGGGCGCGACCCCGTCCTGCACGGCCGCGACGCCGACGTCTTCGACCTGACCCGCCCGAACAAGGAGCATCTGTCGTTCGGGTACGGCGCCCACTTCTGCGTCGGGGCGCCCCTGGCCCGGCTGGAGGCCGAGGTCGCGCTCCCCGAGCTGTTCGGGCGGTTCCCCGGTATGGCGCTCGCGGTCGACCCGTCCGAGCTGCGTCCGGTGCCGTCGTTCATCTCCAACGGGCACCGCCGCCTCCCGGTCGCGCTGGCGCCGGGCTGACCGGCCGCGTCAGTCGCGCTGGAACGTCGAGTACAGCCACCACAGTGACGGCAGGAGCAGCGCGGCTCCGACGGCGAGGGAACCGAGGCTCGCCGCCAGCACGGCGTGCGTCGCCGCCGCGTCGTCCAGGTCGACACCGGGCAGCAGGTGCGGATACTGGCCGACGCCCCAGCCCCACAGCAGCCCGACCACGGCGAGAGCGGCCGTCGCGCGGACGGCGACGTAGGAGCGCCGCCACAGCAGGGCCAGGGACGCGAGGCCCGCCGTGATGGACAGCACCAGCAGCGGCAGCGCCCTCCCCGAGGTCAGCTCGTCGAACAGTCCGGGCGCGTCGGCGCGCAGGACGAGCAGGCCCGCCGCCGACAGGGCGCCGACGGCCGCGCCCGCGGCGAGGCCACGGCGGCGGAACCCCTCGGCCAGGGCGGTGTCACCGGCGCGCTCGGCGTCGCGGGTGAGGAAGACCGCGGCGAGGTAGGCGGCGGTGCCGACCGCGAGTGCGCCGCTGACCAGCGACGTCGGGTTGGCCCAGCTCGTCACCAGGTCGCCGCGCGCGACGCCGGGCGGGACGCGGCGGGAGGCGACCGCGCCCGCCACCGTCCCGAGGAAGAACGGCGTGACCAGCGAGGAGAACGCGAACGTCGCGCCGAACAGCCGCCGCTGCCGCGGTCCGGTGGCGACCTTGCGGAACGCGAACGCCGCGCCGCGGGCGATGATGCCGAGCGCGGCGAGCGTCAGCGGGACGTAGAGGGTGGAGGCGACCGCGGCGAACACGCCGGGCAGCCCCGTCCACGTGATGACGAGGACGAAGATCAGCCAGACGTGGTTGGTCTCCCAGACCGGGCCGATGGAGTGCTCGACCAGGGCGCGCTGCGGCCACCCGCGCTCGGCGCCCCCGGCGAGCAGGTCCCACACGCCGCCGCCGAAGTCGGCGCCGCCGAACAGGACGTAGGCGCTCAGCCCGGCCCACAGGACGGCCAGCATGATCTCCGGCAGCATCCTCAGACCACCGTGAAGCCGGTGACGTCGTGCTCCTGCGGCGCGATCGGGACGGGCTTGTCGCGGGCCATGCGGCGCAGCACGTACACCGACGCGACGGTGAGGACCGCGTACACGGCGGCGACGAGCGCGAACCCCCACACCAGGCCGGGCGCGGGATTGACCGCGTCGGCCGTGCGCAGCACCCCGTACACGATCCACGGCTGCCGCCCGACCTCGGTGACCACCCACCCGGCCTCCAGCGCGGCGACCGCGGCGACGCCCGACAGCGACGCGGCCCGCAGGAACCACGGCGTGCGCGGCAGGTCCCGGCGGCGCCACCAGCACAGCGCGAACCAGGCCGCGAGCGCGAGCATCGCGAAGCCGAGCCCGACCATCGCCTGGAACGCCAGGTGGACGACGTTGACCGGCGGCCGGTCCGCGCCGGGGACGCCGTCCAGCCCGGCGATCTCGGCGTCGGGGTCCCAGTGCGCCAGCAGCGACAGCCCATCGGGGATCTCCGCCGCGTAGCGCAGCTCGCCGTCCACGGCGATGCCGCCGATGTGCAGCGGGACGCCGCGCCCGGTCTCGTAGAGGCCCTCCATCGCGGCCAGCTTGACCGGCTGGTCGTCCGCGACGAAATGCGCCGACCAGTCGCCGACGGCGATCTGCGCGGGCGTGATGAGCGCGGCGACCGTGAACGGCAGCAAAAAACCGAGCCGGTGGTAGCGGTCGCGGCGGCCGCGCAGCATCGCCACCGCGTACACCGACGCCATCCCGAACCCGGCGACCATGAACGCCGCCAGGATCATGTGGACGGTCTGGGACGGCATCGCCGGGTTGAACATCGCCTCCCACGGCCGGACGGCCACGACCCGCCCGTCCTCGGTGTCGAAGCCGACCGGCCGCTGCATCCACGCGTTGGCGGTGACGACGAAGAACGCGCTGGCGACCCCGGCGGCGACGATCGGCAGGCCCGCCAGCAGATGCCGGCGGGGCGGCAGCCGGTCCCACGCGTACAGGTAGAGGCCGAGGAAGATCGCCTCGATGAAGAACGCGATGCCCTCCAGGGAGAACGGCAGCCCGATGACCTGCCCGTAGGCGCCCATGAAGCCCGGCCACAGCAGGCCCATCTCGAAGGACAGGATCGTCCCGGACACGGCGCCGACGGCGAACAGCACGCCCATCGCGCGCGCCCAGCGCCGCGCGAGGAGCCGGTAGGCGGCGTCGCCCGTCCGGTGCCCCCGCCATTCGGCGATCAGTGTGATGGCGGGCATCCCGACGCCGAGGCAGGCGAGCACGATGTGCCAGCCGAGGGACAGCCCCATCTGCGTCCGCGCCGCCCCGAGGTCCGCCCCGGTGGCGGCGGCCGCCCACTGCGCGCCCACCGGCATCCCACTCCCCCCGCGCCGCCTCCCGCGACGGCGGCGGCATACCCGTCCCGGCGGCCCCGCACGCGGCCCTTAAAGGATCATGGAAGAACCGTTGACCTCCGCCTTCCGCGCCCCACGGCGCATCCGGCGCCCCCGGCAAGCTCCCCGGCCCGGCGAGGGCCACCGATCACCCGGCGGGGGTCACGGTTCGGGCGATGGGGCGTCCGGGGGGTCGGCGGCGGCGCGGCGGGCGCGGGCGCGGGCGCGGCGGCGGCCCTCATGCATCGCCTGGACGCGGGCGATCGGGATCGCGCGTCCCTCCTCGACGAGGTCGGCGGGCAGGGGCTGCGGGGCGGGCATCAGCTCGGCCCAGGGGTCGCGGTCGCCGAGCAGGCGGACGGCGGTGCGGAGGGTGAACGCGGCGGGGTCGGCGCCGTCGAGCCCGTCCCAGGGAAGGGGGAACGAGACGGGGGTGCCCGGGCGGATCCGCGGGCTGTAGGCGGCGACGACCGTCGCCCCGCCCGCGCGGGTGGAGTCCAGGAACACCTTGCCCTCGCGGTCCTCGCGGATGAAGGCGGTGGTGGCGAGCGCGGGGTCGAGGCGCTCGGCGCGCGCCGCGAGGGCGCGGGTGGCGGCCGCGACGTCCTCGGCGGGGGCCGTCCCGTCGAGCGGGACGAACACGTGCACGCCCTTGGCGCCGCTGGTCTTGACGGCGCCCTCCAGTCCGGCGCCGGCGAGGGCGCGCCGCACCAGGTGCGCGGCGCCGACGACCGTGGCGAACGCGCCGCCGGACGGGGGGTCGAGGTCCATCACGAGGTGGGTGGGCCGGTCCCACGCCCCGGCGCGGACGAGCGGGGGGTGGTACTCGACCGCGCGCTGGTTGGCGAACCACAGCAGCGTGCGCCGGTCGTCACACAGCGCGTAGGAGACCTCGCGGCGGGACGTCTCGGCCCACACCCCGATCGTCTTGACGAAGGACGGCGTGTACTTCGGGACGTTCTTCTGCATAAAGGGTTTCTGGCCGCGCAGCACGCGGACCACCGACAGCGGCCGGCCTTCCAGCTGCGGGACGAGACGCCCGGCGACGGCGTCCAGGTAGTCGACCAGGTCGCGCTTGGTCGCCTCCGACCCCGCGAACAGCGGCTGGCCGAGGTTCGTCAGCGGCACACCGTCCCGCTCCTCATCGGCGCTCACCGTCCCAGCTTCGCACGCGCCGCCGACAGGGCCCCGCGCGGGCGCCGCCGGGCGGGCGGGTCAGCGGGGGCGCCAGGGGGAGGCCGGGTGGGTCGGGACGGGCGCGTCCGTGACCTGGAGGGCGTAGGCGGGCGGGTCCGAGCCGACGGGGCCCAGGTAGCCGTGGCCGGTGAGGTGGCACCAGGCGGGCAGGTCGATGGGCGCGGCCGGGTCGGTGGCGATCAGGTGGACGATGGTGCCGGGCGCCAGCTCGGCGAGGTGGCTCCGCAGCTCCAGCAGGAGGCGGACGCATGCCTTGTCCCCGCCGTCGATGACGACCGGGGGCCGGAACGCCGCGCGGACGGTCTCGCCGGGCCCGGGACCCGCCTGGGCCACCACGTCCCCGCCGGGGGCGCGGATGGCGGAGCGCCCGGCGGCCGGGTCGTGGCCGCCGGTGCGACCGGCGAAGCTGGCGACGGCCACCCAGACCCGCTGGGTTGCGGCGACGCGGTGGCCGCGCTCGTCCACGGTGGACGCGTCGTGGTCGCACACGCCGGCGAGGTAGGCGTCGATGCCGAGGGCGGCGGTCCCGGCGGCGTGCTCGGGGACGCCGGTGTCCTTGCAGATCGCGAGGCCGAGGCGCCAGCCGTCCACGGTGAGGACGGCCGGTCCGGTGCCCGGGGCGAACCGGGCGGTCTCGGCGGCCCCCAGCCACATCTTGCGGTAGACCACGGTCACCGCGTCGCCGACGGCCAGCATCGCGATGGAGTCGCCGCGGGCGCCGGGGCCCCCGGCGACGGGCGCGCCCGCCAGGGCCAGGGTGCCGGTCTCCCGGCAGGCGCCGGCGAGCGGCGCGAGACGCGGATCGTCCGGGGCGACGGCGGGGGCGTCCAGCTCGTAGCCGGTCAGGGACAGCTCGGGGAAGACCACGACGCGGGCGCGTGCCGACCGGACCACGTCCGCGTGCGCCCTGGCGTTGGCCCCGACGTCGCCGGGCGCGCATGCGGGCTGGGCCACGGCGACGGTGAGCGGCTCGCGCATGTGAGGACCCCTATGAACGGCAAACCCGGATCAATCGTAGTAAACGTCGGAGGGTTGGTGATGGTGGAGCGACTCCCGAGACTTGACCATCTCTTTCAGGTTTCGTCCAGCTTTGGGGCTTACAGTCGCAGAGAAGTACCCCCGACTGTCATCCAGGTGAGGAATCGACCTTGGGGCTGGGCATGGACCTCGGTGTAGCGCGAGTGGAGAGCACGGAGACCTGCGGTGTGCTGGTGTTCCCCGCCGAGGTCGACCTGAGCAACGGCGAGGCGATCCTGGCCCAGGCCGTCGGCCTCCTCGACGCGGGGGTGCCGGGCCTCATCCTCGACCTGACCGGCTGCACGTTCTGCGACTCCAGCGGGCTGAACGTGATCACCCGCTCGCAGATGCGGGCGTCGGAGCTTGGCGTCCCGATGTGGGTGGTGCTGCCGCACCGCGGGATCGTCCGCCGGGTGTCGGACGTGGCGGGGCTCCAGCGCCGCGTCGCCATCGCGCCCGACGTGGCCACGGCCCGCGAGGCGCTGGCCGTCCCGTACCCCCTGAACTAGCGCAGGAGCTTCGCGGCCGTGACGCCGCGCAGGTGGATCACGGTGTCGAACGCGCGGCCGAGCGCGATGGACGAGGGAGCGCGCGTGCTGGAGCGTCCACTCGAAACGCGACGCCCTCCCGGACGGGCCGGCCCCCGAGGACGGGCGGAGCCGTGCCAGCAGGCCGTGCGCCTCCGCGGCCTGACCGGCGATCTTCTGGCGCTCGGCGACGGACAGCGCCATGTAGGCGTCGCCGTCCTTCACCCCGCGGAGGTCCCGGTACCGGGCCTCGAACCCGGGCAGATGGGCGGGATGGCGGTCGCGGACGTAGCCGGTCACCTTGGCCGCCAGCTCGGTCCCGAGCGTCGGGTAGTTCAGGTCGTCGCCCATGAACCGCACCCGGCGGTGCCCGCGCGCGTTGCACGCGCGCATCCACAGGAGCATGTCGAGGAACTCGCGGGTGCTCCACGGCACCCTGGAGCCGAACTCCTCCTCGATGATCGCGCGGGGGTCGCCTGTGCCGTGCACGACGTAGTCGTCCAGGCGCAGCCCGGTGCTCCAGCTCGACTCGATCGCGAACGTCGTGAAGCCGTGGTGCCCGACGAGATGGCGGAAGATCCGGTGCTTCATCGTGAAGAACTCGTGCGAGCCGTGCGTCGCCTCCCCGGCGCCGACCACGGCCGCGCCGCCGACCGCGCGGCCGAGGGCGCGCAGGTCGCCGGGCCCGCCGGACGGCTCGGTCGAGCGCAGCGGGCGCGCGTGCCGGTCGAGGGCCGGGACGGGGCCGGGGCGCCCGTCCGCGGCGGCGGCGCGGGTGGCCGGCACGCCCGGCACGGCGAGCAGCGAGGCGGCGAGGAAACGGCGGCGGGACGGCGGGAGCGGTCTCATGCGTCCAGCCTGGCCGCGGCCGGGCCCCCGCCGCCATCGGGCTGCCCCCCGGCCGGCGGGTGTGGCCGGCCCTAGGGCGCGCGGGCCGGGGATCTCTTTGCATGATCTTGTCGCCCGGCAGACGCCCGGGACTTGAGGACGGGGCATGGATGCCCTTGGTACATCTCCGGGAGGGGCGCCTCACGGGGGACGCGCATCCTGAGAGGCGGGAGCGGGGGCATGCGGGGGAAGGCGGAGGCCGGGCTGGGCCGCATCCCGATCCTGGACGTGTCGCCGGTGGTGGATGGGGGCCGGTGGCCGGCGAAGGCGGTGTCGGGGGAGACGGTCGAGGTCGCCGCGACGGTGTTCCGTGAGGGGCACGAGATGCTGGGTGCGGCGGTGGTGCTGCGGACGCCGGAGGGCGAGGAGCTGCCGCCGTCGCGGATGGCGGAGGTCGGTGAGGGGCTGGACCGGTGGGCGGCGCCGGTGACGCCGGGCGAGCCGGGGTCGTGGTCGTTCCGGGTGGAGGCGTGGGGCGATCCGGTGGCGCACTGGCGGCGTGACGCGGAGATCAAGGTGCCGCGCGGCCAGGACGTCGAGCTGATGTTCGCCGAAGGCGCGGCCCTGGTCACGCGGGCGGCAGGCCGGCTGACCGCCGGGGACCGGCGCGTCCTGGCCCGGCTGTCCCGCACGCTGTCGGACGAGAACGCCGACCCTCTGGGCCGTCTGGACGCGGCCAGGCACCCCGCCGTCCTGGACGTGCTGGAGCGGCATCCGCTGCGGGACCTGCTGACGGTGAGCGAGTGGTTCCCGCTGGCCGTGCACCGGCAGCGCGCCCTCACCGGCGCCTGGTACGAGTTCTTCCCCCGCTCAGAGGGGGCACTGCTCGACCGCAAGGGGCGGCGAGGACCGATGTCGGGGACGCTCCGCACGGCGATGAAGCGGTTGCCGGCGATCGCCGAGATGGGTTTCGACGTCGTCTACCTGCCGCCGATCCACCCGATCGGGACGACGTTCCGCAAGGGCCCCAACAACACCCTGGACGCCGGGCCCTACGACCCCGGCTCTCCCTGGGCGATCGGCTCGGCCGACGGCGGCCACGACGCCGTCCACCCCGACCTGGGGACGATGGAGGACTTCGACGCCTTCGTGGGCTATGCGGGGGACCTGGGCATGGAGGTGGCCCTGGATCTGGCATTGCAGTGTTCGCCCGATCATCCCTGGGTGAGTGAGCATCCCGAGTGGTTCACCACCCGCGCCGACGGCACCATCGCCTACGCCGAGAACCCGCCCAAGAAATACCAGGACATCTACCCCCTCAACTTCGACAACGACCCCGAGGGCCTGTACACCGAAGTCCGCCGCATCATCCACCACTGGATCGGCCACGGCGTGCACATCTTCCGCGTCGACAACCCCCACACCAAACCCGTCCCCTTCTGGGAACGCCTGCTGGCCGACATCGCCGCCACCCACCCCCACGTGCTCTTCCTGGCCGAGGCCTTCACCCGCCCCGCCATGATGCACACCCTGGCCAAAATCGGCTTCCACCAGTCCTACACCTACTTCACCTGGAAGAACTCCGCCGACGAACTACGCGACTACTTCACCGAGCTCACCGGCCCCGCCGCCGCCTACATGCGCCCCAACACCTTCACCAACACCCCCGACATCCTCAGCGAATACCTCCAGCACGGCGGACCCCCCGCCTTCGCCATCCGCGCCATCCTGGCCGCCACCCTCTCCCCCGCCTGGGGCATCTACACCGGCTACGAACTCCACGAGAACACCCCCGTCCGCCCCGGCAGCGAGGAATACCGCGACTCCGAGAAATACCAGTACCGCCCCCGCGACTTCGACGCCGCCGACCGCCACCACACCACCCTGGCCCCCCTCATCACCCGCCTCAACACACTGCGCAACACCCACCCCGCCCTCCAGCAACTGCGCAACCTGCACTTCCACACCATCGACCAACCAGAACTCCTGGCCTACTCCAAACACCACCCCACCGGCGACACCGTCCTGACCGTCATCAACCTCAACCCCCACCACCCCCGCGAAGCCACCCTCCACCTCGACCTCCCCGCCCTCGGCCTCCCCGACGACCCCGACCACCCCCACACCGTCACCGACCAGCTCACCGGCGCCACCTACACCTGGCACCGCTCCAACTACATCCGGCTCGATCCGCATACGCAGCCCGCGCACATCCTGACCGTCGACACGGACGGCGGACGCGGGCGGGCCGGCGGGTGCCCGTCCGGCAGCGGGACGGGAACGTCGGGCCGGCGGGCGGACGGCGCGGGCGCACGCCTCCCGGAACGGGGCCGGGTCAGATCGGTCCGGCGGCCGTCCGGCGGGTCCCGGCCCTCCGGCACGCGGTGAAGACCGGGCCGAGGCCCTCGCGGTCGATGATCTCGCGGAGCCGGACGGGCGGCGCCGGCAGCGACAGGCAGCCGCCCTCGGCCGCGACGCGCCACCGGATGCCGAGCAGGATCGGCAGCGGGTCGCAGCGCAACCCGAGCCGCTCGTGCATCCGCACCATGAGGTGCCGCAGGTTCCCCTCGACCAGCGTGGTGAGCGTCTCGCCGAGCCGCCGCACCGTGATCCGGTCGAGCACGCCGGACAGGTGGACGACCGTGTGGTCGCCGTCGCCGGCCTCCGTCGTGGTGATCACTAATTCGGCGGCGGCCGCCGGGGCCGGGGACAACCCGGTGTCACCGGGGTGCATCGCCCTGATCGCGTCCAGGACGTGCGCCGTGTCCACGGCCGTCGGGGCGCCCGCCGGCGGCGGCGCGGCCGTCGCCGCCGCCACGTCCGGGAACACCGGGACGATCTGGGCGAGGCCGGTCAGGTGGAGCGCGCGCCGCACCGGTCCGTCGAGCGCGGGGACCACGGCGCGCAGCGGGCACCCGAGCAGCTGCGCGCGGGTCTCGGTGCGGGCCAGCAGGACCAGCCCGGAGGCGTCCAGCAGCACCGAGTCGCCGAAGTCGACGACGACGCCGCTGCGGCGCCGCCCGGCGGCCGCCGTCCCCGAGGCGAGGGACAGCGCCCGGCAGATCCCCTCCCTGATGCCCGCGTAGTTCTGCCAGCTGACCTGCGCGGGCAGGCTGAGCACGATGAAGCCTCGCCGGGTCCCGATCTCCAGGCCCGGCACGGTGGTGTCTCGCATAGGTCACATCCCGATAGGAGTTCGAGCGGCCACGCGGGCCGGGCTGGGCGGAGCGGACGGCTCCCCGGAGGCCCGCGCACCGGGCCGGCCGGACGGCCGCTTCCCCTCCGGATAGGGCGGGCGCGCGCCCCGTACGACGCCCGTCAGCCGGGACGCCGCGAGGCGCTCGATCGTCCGCTCCTCTGGCTGCACTCCGAGGTGCGTGCAGCAGCACCACAGGTCGTCCACGCAACGGCGCACGTGCTCAGCCGGAATGTCGGCGAAGCGAACACGCAGCCGCGCTATGAGGTCATCGCGCGTCGGTACGACCGATGGCGACATCTCCCAGCGCTCCACTGTCCCTCCGATCGCTTGGGACGAACGTCCTTCTTCGTCCGGCCGTCATCGACTGCCGGCCGGCAGGCTTCGAGCTTGGAAACGACCTACCCGAGGCCCTTGGCAGAAAAAGTGACGAAGCTAAAAACACGGACATGACACAGCCGTCGCGCGGCAAGCAGCGGCACGCCCGACGTCCAGCGACGCACCGGTGGAAATGGCGGCTGTTTTGCCCGGCTTGCCCGCCCGATGGCCGGGCCGGGCCGCGCGATGACCTTGTCCCGCCGCCCCCAGACGGCCGATACCGGCGCGATTGTTACGGTGCGTACACACTCTTTTACGGATGGTTGCGTGTCGCGGACGTCCCGGACGCGGTCCGGGGGAATTGCTGATCTAGACGTCTTCGACACACCCGGGGTGGCTCATGCCTGTCCAGAAGAACCTCGCCAGCGGCGCGTCCGGCCAAACGACAGCCGCAGGCGCCGGTCAAGGGGCCGGGCGGGACGGGGCGCCGGTGACGGAACCGGTCGTCGATCCGTTCGGGACCACGACCCGGAGGCAGCCGCACTGGTTCAAGACGGCGGTGTTCTATGAGGTGTCGGTGCGGGGATTCGCCGACTCCAACGGCGACGGCTACGGCGACCTGCGCGGCCTGATCAGCAAACTCGACCACCTGCAATGGCTGGGCATCGACTGCCTGTGGCTGCTGCCCATCTACCAATCACCCCTGCGCGACGGCGGCTACGACATCGCCGACTACACCCGCATCCTGCCCGACTTCGGCGAACTCGGCGACTTCGTCGACCTCATCGAACAAGCCCACGCCCGCGGCATCCGCGTCATCGCCGACCTGGTCATGAACCACACCAGCGACGCCCACCCCTGGTTCCAGGCCTCCCGCACCGACCCCCACGGCCCCTTCGGCGACTTCTACATGTGGGACGACACCGACACCCGCTACCCCGACGCCCGCATCATCTTCATCGACACCGAATCCTCCAACTGGACCTACGACCCCGTCCGCGGCCAGTACTACTGGCACCGCTTCTTCTCCCACCAGCCCGACCTCAACTACGACAACCCCGCCGTCCAGGACGCCATGCTGGAGGTCCTGCGCTTCTGGCTCGACCTGGGCATCGACGGCTTCCGCCTGGACGCCGTCCCCTACCTGTACGCCCGCGAAGGCACCACCTGCGAAAACCTCCCCGAAACCCACGCCTACCTCAAACGCGTCCGCGCCGAAGTCGACCGCCTCTACCCCGACCGCGTCCTGCTCGCCGAAGCCAACCAATGGCCCGCCGACGTCGTCGAATACTTCGGCGACCCCGCCGCCGGCGGCGACGAATGCCACATGGCCTTCCACTTCCCCGTCATGCCCCGCATCTTCATGGCCGTCCGCCGCGAGCAGCGCTACCCCATCTCCGAGATCATGGCCCAGACCCCCAAGATCCCCGACTCCTGCCAATGGGGCATCTTCCTGCGCAACCACGACGAACTCACCCTGGAGATGGTCACCGACGAAGAACGCGACTACATGTACACCGAATACGCCAAAGACCCCCGCATGAAAGCCAACATCGGCATCCGCCGCCGCCTGGCCCCCCTCCTGGACAACGACCGCAACCAGCTCGAACTCTTCACCGCCCTGCTGCTGTCCCTGCCCGGCTCCCCCGTGCTCTACTACGGCGACGAAATCGGCATGGGCGACAACATCTGGCTCGGCGACCGCGACGCCGTCCGCACCCCCATGCAATGGACCCCCGACCGCAACGCCGGCTTCTCCCGCTGCGACCCCGCCCGCCTCTACCTGCCCGTCATCATGGACCCCATCTACGGCTACCAGGCCGTCAACGTCGAAGCACAAGCCCACAACCCCGGCTCCCTGCTCCACTGGACCCGCAAAATGATCGAAATCCGCCAGCGCCACCCCGTCTTCGGCGTCGGATCCTACGTCGAGCTATCGGCCTCCAACCCCTCCGTCCTCGCCTTCACCCGCGAGATCGGAGAAGGCGACACCGAATTGGGCGGCGTGGACACCGTCCTCTGCGTCAGCAACCTGTCGCGTTTCCCGCAGCCGGTGGAACTGGACCTGCGGCGATTCGAGGGCTACTCCCCCATGGAATGCATGGGCGGTGTGCAGTTCCCGGCCATCGGGGAACTGCCCTACCTGCTGACGTTGCCGGGCCACGGGTTCTTCTGGTTCGAGCTCACTCCGCCGGACGACGTGGACGCCGAGAGGGCCGTCTGACGTGCTGCCACCCGAGGGCGTCCTCACGCGGGACCTCGCCGAGTGGCTGCCCCGGCAGCGGTGGTTCGGCGGCAAGGACGGCCCCATCGACCACCTCACCATCGGCACCACCACCCAGCTGCTCACCGGCGACCCCGCCCTCCACCACCTCGTCCTCGACGTCCACCAGAACACCACCACCGACCACTACCAGCTCCTCCTCGGCACCCGCCACCACCTCCCCGACCGGCTGCGGCACGCCGAGATCGGCGCTCCCCCCGAGGACGGCGCGGACGGCGCGGACGGCACCCGGGCGCGCCTCTACGACGCCGTCTACGACGCGGACCTGACCCGGACGCTCCTGGACGGGCTGGCCGCCGAGGCGTCGGTCGGCCCGCTGCGCTTCCGCCGCGCCGGCGGCGCCGGCATCCGGACCGACCTGACGAGCCTGCCCATCACCACCGAGCAGAGCAACACCTCGCTGCTGTTCGGCGACGACTACATCTGCAAGCTGTTCCGGCGGCTGAGCAGCGGCGTCAACCTCGACCTGGAGGTCAACCTCGCGCTGACCCGGGCCGGGTGCGCGCACGTCCCGGCCGTCCTCGGGTGGATCGAGCTGGAACCGCGGGACGGCGGGGACGGGGAGCCGGTCACGCTCGGGCTGCTCTCGGACTACCTGCGCACCGGCGCGAACGGCTGGAGCCTCGCCATCGCCAGCGTCCGCGACTGGTACGCGCACACGATGCCGCCGGGCGAGGACGAGTGGGCCGAGCTGGACGCGAGCGCCGCCGGCGGCGACTTCGCGGCCGAGGCCGGGCGGCTCGGCGCCGCCACCGCCGAGGTGCACCGGGCGCTCGCCGACGCGTTCGGCGTGACGACCGTCCCCGCGGACGAGGTGCGCGCGATGGCCGCGCGGATGAACGCCGAGCTCACCGCCGCCTGCCGCGCCGTCCCGCCGCTGGCCCCGCACGCCAAGGCCCTGACCGGGGCGTTCGTGGACCTGGCGGCGCAGGCGGCGCCGCTGCCGGTGCAGCGCGTCCACGGCGACTACCACCTCGGGCAGGTGCTGCGGACCGAGTCCGGCTGGACGCTGCTGGACTTCGAGGGCGAGCCCGCCCGGCCCCCGGCCGAGCGCCGCGCCCTCGCCCACCCGCTCCGCGACGTCGCCGGGATGCTGCGCTCCTTCGAATACGCCGCGCGGTTCCTCGTCACCAAGGCGGGCGCCGTGCCGGCCGAGTCCGGCCGCAGCCTGGAGACCCGCGCGCACGCCTGGGCGGCCCGCAACCGCGCCGCGTTCTGCCGCGGCTACGCCTCCGCCGGGGGGGCCGATCCCGCCGCGCACGCGTCGCTGCTGCGCGCGTTCGAGTTCGAGAAGGCCGTCTACGAGGTCCGCTACGAGGCGCGGAACCGGCCGTCCTGGCTGCCGGTCCCGCTCCGCTCGCTCGCCCATCTGACCTCATGATCAAAGACACGAAACGCCCGCCCAAATTCCGGGCCATGATCATGTAAAATCGGGACGTGCTCCCCATTCCGCTCCGATCAACGGGTACCCGAACTGTCGGCAGCAGATCATCCGACATCACGAAAACGGAGCACACGAATGTGCGAAGCACGCCACTCGGATCGGGAGAGCCGCCGGACCCGGGTATTCCCCGGCCGGCCCCGCCACGGCGGGACGGGCGAACGAAAACAGAGGATCGTCCGGACGGCGGTCATCGCGGCCGCCACCGGCATCGCCGTGAGCCTCCCGGCCGGCACGCAGGCGCTGGCACAGCTGAATCCGGTCGTCCTGAAGAGGCTCGATCTGGACGCGGCGACGCTGAGCAAGGTCAAGGCGTACGACCGGTACCGCACCCGCGAGGCGGATCAGAAGGAGAAGGCGAGGAGGGCCCTGTCCTTCGCCCGCAAGCAGATCGGCAAGCCGTACCGGTGGGGCGCCGCAGGCCCGCGGGGGTACGACTGTTCGGGACTGGCGATGGCCTCGTGGCGCAAGGCGGGGGTGAGGCTGCCGCGCGTCACCTACTCCCAGTACGCGGGAGTGCGGCGCAAGGTGCGCCTCAAGGACCTGCGCCCCGGTGACCTGATCTTCTTCCACGGCCGCAGTCACGTGGGGATCTATCTCGGCGGCGGGAGGTTCCTGCACGCCCCGAACCGCGGCTCCACCATCCGGATCGACAGGCTCGGCGCCGCGCGCAAGAGGCAGTTCGCCGGGGCCGTGCGTCCGGGGGCGCCCGCCTACAAGAAATGGTCGCCGTCCATACGTGAACTGGTCGACAAGATCGACCGGATGAGCGCGCAGGAGGACGCCGCGCAAAAGGACGAGACCGAGGCGCAGCCGTCCGAAACCACGGCCCCGGTGTTCCCGGGGATAGGCGAATTCCAGATGGACGGCAGGAAGTCCGGGACGGCCGGCGGCGGCACGCCCCCGGCCGTCGCCCCGCCGCCCGACCCCGACCCCGACCCCGGGGCCGGGGCCGGGCCCGCGGACGCCCCGGGGGCCGTCGAACCGGGTCCCGCGGTCGAACCCGAGCCCGGGCCCGCGGCCGAACCCGATCCGGCGGCCGAGCCGGGCCCCGCGGCCGAACCGGGGACCGGGCCGGAGTCCGAGCCCGTGGCCCCGCCCGCGGCCGACGACGAGCCATCCGACATCGAGACGCCCGCGATCGAACCGCGGCCCGCGACGTCGGGTCCGGTCCGCCCGCGTCCCGCGAGGCCGCACGGGACGCACCAGAAGCCGCGCGCGCCCGAGAACCTCGGGAAGCCCGCCGCGGGCGCCCGGCCGGAGGCTCCGGCGCCCCGTCCGAGGTCCGGTGTCCGGTCCTGGACGACGCTCGCGGACGAGACGGCACCCGAGACGGCGGCCGACGGCGGCTGACACCTGCCGGCCCGCAGGGCCCGGCCGGACGGGACGCACACGCGTGCCCGCCCGGCCGGGCCCGGTGCTTGACCCGGAGCCCACTCCAGGTGGTTGGCTGCGGATCATGGACTACACGCAGCTCGGCCGCACCGGCCTCAAGGTCAGCCGCCTGGTGCTCGGCACCATGAACTTCGGGCCGGAGACCGGCGAGGCCGACAGCCACGCGATCATGGAAGCGGCGCTGGACGCGGGCGTGAACGTCGTCGACACCGCGAACGTGTACGGCTGGGCCGCGGACAAGGGCCGCACCGAGGAGATCATCGGCTCCTGGTTCGCGCAGGGCGGCGGGCGCCGCGAGAAGACCGTCCTCGCGACGAAGGTCTATGGCGACATGGGGGCGCCGGACGCGCCGTGGCCGAACCAGGGCAGGCTGTCGGCGCTGAACATCCGGCACGCGGCCGAGGCGTCGCTGAGGAGGCTCGGCACCGACCACATCGACCTGTACCAGTTCCACCACATCGACAGGTCGACGCCCTGGGAGGAGATCTGGCAGGCGCTGGACGTGCTGGTGCAGCAGGGCAAGGTGCTGTACGTCGGATCGTCCAACTTCCCGGGCTGGGGCATCGCGCGGGCCAGCGAGACGGCCGCGCGGCGCGGGTCGCTCGGCCTCGTCAGCGAGCAGTGCCTGTACAACCTGGTGGAGCGGCGCGCGGAGATGGAGGTCATCCCGGCGGCGGACGCCTACGGGCTGGGCGTGATCCCGTGGTCGCCGCTCCAGGGCGGGGTGCTCGGCGGCGTGCTGCGCAAGGAGCGGGAGGGCGGCGGATCCCGGTCGCGGTCGGGACGCGCGGCACAGATGCTGGCCGACCCGGCGGGGCGGGCGCGGATACAGGCATACGAGGACCTGTGCGAGGAGCACGGGGCGGCGCCGGGCGACGTCGGCCTCGCGTGGCTGCTCAGCCGCCCGGAGGTCACCGGCCCGATCGTCGGGCCCCGCACCCGCGGTCAGCTCGACTCGGCCCTGCGCGCGGTCGAGCTGAAGCTGACGGAGGACTTCCTTGAGGCCCTGGACGAGATCTTCCCGGGCCCGGGCCCCGCGCCGGAGGCGTTCGCCTGGTGACCGCCCGCGCGGAGCCGCTGCCAGAGCCGGTCGCCGAGGGAAACCTCGACCGGCTTGCCGCTGCGCTCCAGCCGGCCCTCGACGTCATTGACTCAATTCACAAGCAAAGTCCTCTCGGATCCGGCTTGCACTGCTTGTCCGCGTGTAGAACTGGGCGGCCCAGCGGCGGTAGGGGGTGATGGGCCCGTCCCCGCCCGCGAGCCTGGGGCGGTGCAGGTAGCCGCGGTTGTTCCAGATGGGGAAGTCCTCCCGGACGTCCGCCCACATGGTCGGGCCGATGAGGCGGGTGGCGAGCCAGGCCGCGGGGCCCGTCAGCACTCTCGGGCGGCGGGGCCGCGTGAAGCGGAGCGCCAGCAGGGCGCGCAGTTCCAGTTCACCGGGTCCGGTGGGGGTCTGCAGGAAGAGCGCCTGCACCTCCAGGCCGAGGCTCGGCACGACGCCCCGCGCCGAGTTGACGCCGAGGCCGTAGGCGCGGGCGACGAAGCGGAACTCCAGCGCGCCGAGCGGCGGGAAGCCGCGCCATGTGACGACGTCCGCGCGCATGCCCGCGCCGTCGAACTCCAGGTCCCGGATCCGGGCGGACCGGTACCCGTGCAGGGCGGTGAAGTGGCCCATGTCGATGGTGTTCTCGACGATGTCCTGGGGATGCGCGGTGAGCCGGTGGCACCGCCGGATCGGCGCGGGGAAGCCGCCGGTCATCACCGGCGGCACCTCCCACCGGGGCGGGCCGCCGGCCGCGTCCCACCACAGCAGGACGGCCCCGTCGAGCTCGCGGATCTCCAGGTGCTCCAGGCCCGTCCTGGGCGGCGGGGCGCCGTCGCCGGTGGCGACGCACCTCCCGTCCGCGGCGAAGGCGAAGCGGTGGAACGGGCAGACGAGGTTCTCGCCCTCGACGGTGGACCCGTGGCCGAGGTGCGCGCCGAGGTGGGGACAGTACGGGCGGACGGCGCGCGGCAGGCCCCGGCGGGTGCGGTACAGGACGACCTCCTCGCCCATGAGGCGGCGGCGCAGCACCGTGCCGGGCCGCAGCTCGTCGCCGAACGCGACGCCGTACCAGCCGTCCGGATAGGGCAGTAGCGGACGTGATTCGGAAATAGAGGGAATTGTCGTAATCATTGAGACACCTTTCGCGGTCGACGAGGACGACATCGGTCATTGTGGAGCAAACGCCGGATCGCGACCCCGGCGCGAGGGATATTCTCTTGCGCGATCACGACGCTTTCCTCGCAGCACATTCTTTTCCGCCCGTATGTCGGAAAAGTAATGCCGAGGGCATGACGAGAATCGAGGTTCGATGCCGGTCCCGACCGTCCCCTGCGCCCCCGGGCGCCTGCCGCTTCTCGGCCACGGGCCCCGCCTGGTCCGCGATCCCGTCGGGCTGCTCCAGTCGCTGCGCGGCGAGGGACCGGTCGTCCGGTTCCATGTCGGGCGGCGGCCGGTCCACGTGGTGAACGCGCCCGACCTCCTGCGCCGGATGCTGGTGACCGACGCCGGCGCCTTCGTCCGCGGCCTCGCCTACGACCGGGCGCGGCCGTTCCTCGGCGACGGCCTGGCCACCGCGGACGGCGACGCGCACCTGCGGCGCCGCCGGCTCATGCTGCCGTCGTTCCACCGCGCACGCCTGCTCGGCTACACCGGCGTCATGCGCGCGCAGGCCGACGCCCTGGCCGGGTCGTGGCGGGACGGGCAGCGCGTCGCCATGGACGAGGCGCTGCACCGCACGAGCGCCGCCGGCGCGCTGCGGGCCCTCTTCCGCACCGACCTGGACGACGCCGCCGTCGCCGAGATCGACGACTGCGTGACGGTGTTCCTGCGGGAGATCCCGCTGCGCGCGGTGCTCCCCCGCTTCGCCGAGCGCCTGCCGACGCCCGGCAACCGCAGGTTCGCCCGGGCCGCCGCGCGGCTGCGGCGGATCGTCGACGGGATGATCGAGGAGCGCCGGGGCGCCCCCGGCACGCGGGACGACCTGCTGTCCCTGCTGATGGACGCGCGGGACGAGGACACCGGCGCGGGCATGACACCCCGGGCGCTCCGCGACGAGGTCATGACGATCCTGGCGGGCGGCTCGGAGACCGTCCCGTCGACGCTGTCGTGGCTGTACCACGAACTGGGCCGGAACCCGGCCGTCCAGGCACGGCTCCAAGCGGAACTCGACACCGTCCTGGACGGGCGTCCCGTCGAGTTCGCCGACCTGCACGAGCTGTCCTACACGCGGCGCCTCATCGACGAGACCCTCCGGCTCCACAGCGTCGCGTGGATGATGTCCCGGCGCGCGCGCACAGACGTCGATCTGGGCGGGTACCGGATCCCCGCAGGAGCCGAGCTGCTGTTCAGCCCCACGACACTCCACCGGGACCCGGACCTCTACCCGGACCCGCTCCGCTTCGATCCCGACCGGTGGCTCACCCCGCCGCCACGCGAGTACTTCATCCCCTTCGGCGCGGGCCCCCGCAAATGCGTCGGCGACCACTTCTCCTATATCCAGATGGCCGTCATCGTCGCGACGGTGTCCGCGCGCTGGTCGGTGGCCCCGGTGGAGGGGAGCCGGGTCCGGGAGCGCGCGTCCGGGGCGCTGCGTCCCGACCATCTGCCGATGACGGTGACGCGCCGGCGACGGGACGGCTACGGCAGGCCGCATGGCACTTCACCCCGGGCGGCGGCGTACGCGCGGGCCAGTTCCGCACCGGCCAGCACCGTCGAGCAGGAGACGAGGTACGGCGTGTAGAGGCTCCGACCGACCCACAGCTCCGGGAAGGGCCCGTCGAGGTGGTCGAGCAGATAGCGGCGGGCCCCTTCCCAGGCGGAGACGGGCACGCGCATGCCGTGGCGGGCCAGCGTGTCCAGATTGAGGACGGCGCAGCCCGTCTCCTCTGGCGTGCCGCGCCCGTACCAGCCCCAGGACCCGTCCGGACGCTGGGTGTCGAGCAGCCAGGCCAGCGTCCGGTCCAGGGGCACGCCCGACGCCCTGCACAGCGCGGAGGTCACGTGTGCGGTGGCGTAATACGGCGACACGTGCCATTTGTCGTACCACCAGGCGTCCTCGCGGCGGGTGTCGAGGAGGAACCCGACGGCCTTGCCCATCGGCCGCGCGTACGCGTCCGGGCGCAGCGCGAGCGCCTCCAGCACGCGCGCGTTCGGCGTGACCGACCCGTCCCGCTCGCCCGGATAGGTGAAGAAGCAGTGCTCGCCCTCGAAGGCGAGCAGGCCGTCCAGCAGGTGCCGCACGTCGTGGCCCGTCGCGTCCAGCACCATGATCGCCATCGCGCTGTCGTCGGGGTCGGGCAACGGGAAACCGCCGCTCAGCCCCAGATGGCCGCGTGTCCCGAGAAGCGCGCGCAGCACGCCGAGGCCGCGGGCGGCGGCGGGCGAGCCCCGGTCGAGGAGCCCGGCGCGCAGCAGGTGATGCAGCGTCCAGGCCAGCTCGAACACCTCGGTCGGATAGAGGGACGGGACGCCGCCGTCCGGGCCGAGCGCGGCCACGGACTCCAGGTAGCCGAGCGGCCCGTCGCCGCCGCAGGCCGTCCAGAGCGCGGCCGTCGCGGACGGCGAGTTGGCCAGCGAGCCGTCCGGGCCGGTGAACCGCGCGAGCGCGCGCAGCCCGGGGTCGGGTTCGATGGTCTCCAGGGAGTACATCAGCGACGTGGGCTCACCGAGCAGCCGCCGTCTGGGGATGAGGTCCAGTTTCGCCCGGCGCGCCTTGGTGAGGTCGTCCCATTCCCCGCGCGGCAGGTCGAGGCCCCGCTCGGCCGCCTGGTCGAGCAGCAGCGGCACGGCCATCTCGAATCCCATGGTCTCCCCGACGGCGGCGCCGCGCCAGGCCGACGAGTGGGACCGCAGGTAGCGCACTCCCGCGCGCACCGCGTCCGCCCGGCCCGGCAGCGGCGGGCCCGGGTCGCTCAGCGCGACGACGGCGGCCAGCGTGCAGACCGTCCGGTCGTGCGGCAGCTCGATCTCCCCGCCCCACGACCCGTCCGGCCGCTGGTGGTCCACCAGCCAGCGCCGCGCCCGCGGAAACCGCACCGGCCTCGCGCGGGAGGACCCCCGGTGTTCCCCGGAACCGCCCGGCCCATCGCCACGCAGCCGCGACAGCCACGCCGTCGTGTACGGGCACGGCCCGAACGAGCCGCCGGTCCCCAGCCGGCCGAGCAGCGCCTCCGCGCGAGGACGGGTGGAAAGCCTCGTCTGGTCGTCTCGTCCGGTCATGCCGCGTGCCCGGCGTCGACGCGCTCGTAGTGGCGCACGGACCACAGGAGCAGGCGTTCCAGGGCGAGCGCCGGGCCGGGCACCGCGCCCAGATGGGGCCGGAGCGCCGTCCGGCAGCGCGCGACATGCCGCGTGACCCGGCTCCTCACCTCGTCGGGCGGCAACCCGAGGGCGAGCGCGTCCAGCACCCCCTCGCGCCGCTCGCGGCCGTGCCCGCGCAGGTCGTTGGCCAGCCGGACGGCCAGGCACGCGTCCCGCAGGGGGCGCCGCAACGCCGGCAACGGGGAGGACGGCATGTCCGACCACATCGCGAGGACGAGGGGCGCGAGGGCGATGCTCGCGGCGCCGTGGCGCAGATAGTCGCCCAGCGCGGGGGCCGGGCCGCCCTCCCGCACCCGCTTGGCCGCCTCGTACTCGAAGAGCGTGGCGGCCAGCGCCGCGTCCACGGCACGCCGCCACGGCGGCAGCGCCGCCGGCGCGACGGCGACGTCGTCGCGGATCTGCGCCAGCGCCGTCCCGAGCGCGCCCTCGCCAGGCGCCGCACCCTGGGCCACGGCGCGGAGGCCGGCCAGGCCGGCACGCAGCCGGGCCGCGTCGCGGCGGGCACCGGGGCCGTCCGTCCAGGCGTCCAGGGCGAAGATCCACAGGCCGGTCCGCGCGGTCAGCCGGGCGCCCCGCCCGGACATCCAGGGCGCGACGAACGCGGCCGGCAGCGCGCACAGCGGCGCGAGCGCCGGGTCGAAGGGCGGGCCGAGCCGTGCCGCCCACTCGGCGGCGCGGGCGGTGAGCGGCGCGGCCACGACGGCGGCGTCCGCGGCGGCGAGAACGTCCAGGGGCGGGAGAACGCCCCCTTCCATGTCCATTTTCAACTCTGCCGATCCTTTTTAGGAGATTGGTACGGCGGGGGCCTCCCGCCGCTTTCCCAGGCCGCGGACGAGGCAATCAGGCGGCCGGACGGCGCGGCCCCCGTTTTGCCCCCGCGCCTCCCCTTCGCTCCGGGTCCTTTGCACGGTGGTGGCAGAGTTAAGAAAGGGTCATGGAAAGGTAATGTCAGCACGCCCGGCGGCACCGTTCCGTATGTTCTGGATCGTTCGGATTACGGTGGCCACGATCTGCCGGGAAGGACCGATGGAGTGACGAGCACGACGGCGACCGAGGCACCGCCACCGCGCACCGGGGACGCCGGGCACGGCGGGCGGGCGCTCGCGCGGACCGCAGCGGTGTTCGCGCCGGCGTTCCGCGCGGCGGTGCACCGGCTCCCCGCCCCCGTCCGCGGCGTCGCGGGCTACCACCTCGGCTGGTGGGACGAGCACGAGCGGCCCTCCGGCACGGCAGGCGGCGATCCCGCGATCCGCCCCGCGCTGGCGCTGCTGTGCGGCGAGGCGGCCGGGGCCGGACCGTCCGGCGCGCTCCCCGCCGCCGTCGCCGTGGAGCTCGTCCACACCTTCTCGCAGCTGCACGGCGACATCATGGACGGCGCGGCGACCCGCCGCGGCCGCCCCGCCGCCTGGACCGTCTTCGGGAAGCCGCGGACCCTGCTGACCGGCGATTCACTGCTGGTCGCGGCCGTCGACACGCTTTCCGCCGGGCCCCCGGACGTGGCGTCCCGCGCCCTGCGCGACTTCTCGGCGGGTCTCCAGGACCTGTGCGCCGGGCAGGGCGCCGCGCTGCGGCTGGCGTCGGCGCCCGGCGCGACCCTGGACGACTGCCACGAGGTGATCGCGGGAAGGACCGCGTCGCTGCTCGGCTGCGCCTGCTCGCTCGGCGCCATGCACGGCGGCGGCGGCCCGGAACAGGTGCGCCTGATGCGCATGTTCGGCGAGCGCCTCGGGCACGCGCTCCAGCTCGCCGGCGACATGCACGGCATCTGGGGCGATCCGCGCGGCGCCGGGCTGCCCGTCCACGGCGACCTGGCCCGCCGCAAGCGGTCGCTGCCCGTCGTCGCGGCGCTCGCGTCCGCCACCCCGGCGGGCCGGGAGCTGGCCGCCGCCTACGAGACGGACGCGGAGTTCTCCCCCGCCGTCCTGTCCCATCTGGCGGCGCTCGTCGAACGCACGGGCGCGCGGCGGCTGGCCGCCGGGCTGGCCGCCGAGAACCTCGCGAGCGCGCTGGCCTGCCTGGACGCCGCCGGTCCCCTGCCCGGCCCCGCCGCGGAGCTGCGCGCCGTCGCCGATCTGGTCGGCGCCCGCGCCGGCTGAGCCGGGCTCCCCGCGTCCGGTCCCCGCCGTCCCGGGCGCCGTCCGGCTTCGGCCGTTCCGCTCACTGCGAGCGATTCCCTGGCTACGGTCGGACGATGAGCACTTCGGCGACGAGCGGCGGCGGGCGGGCCGGGAACCTGCCCACCGGACTGCCGGTTCTCGTGGGACGGACCGCGGAGCTGGCCGAGCTGGCCGGCCTCCTCGGCACGGCACAGCTGGTGACCCTGACGGGCGGGGGCGGCGTCGGCAAGACCCGTACCGCGCTGGAGGCGGCCCTGCACGTCCAGGACCGGTTCCCCGACGGCGCGTGGCTGGTGGAGCTGTCCCGGCTGCGCGATCCGCTGCTGCTCGCGCACGCGATCGCCGGGGCGCTGGACCTCCACGACCAGGGCACGCGACCGCTGGGCACCGTTCTCGCGGACTTCCTCGGCGCCCATTCGGCCCTCCTGGTGCTGGACACCTGCGAGCACATGGCGGACGCCTGCGCCGAGCTGGTGACCGAGCTGCTCGCCGAGGCGCCCCGGCTCCGGATCCTGGCGACCTCGCGGCAGCCGCTCAAGGTCGACGGGGAACGGGTCGTCACGCTCCTGCCGCTGCCCGTCGACGACGCGGACGACGACGGGGTGCGGCTGTTCGCCGAGCGCGCGCGGCACGCCGTCCCCGGGTTCACGGTGGACGAGGCGAACCGCGCCGACGTGGTGCGCCTGTGCCGCCGGCTGGACGGGCTGCCGCTGGCGCTGGAGCTGGCGGCGCCGTGGCTGCGGGTCCTGCCGGTGCAGGCGGTCGCCGACCGGCTCGACGACCGGTTCCGGCTGCTCGCCCGCGGTCCCGGCCGGGAACCGGGCAGGCACGAGACGCTGCGGACGGCGATCGGGTGGAGCCACGAGCTGTGCGGCCCCGCCGAGCGGCTGCTGTGGGCGCGCGCGTCGGTGTTCGCCGGGCAGTTCGACCGGCGCACCGTCCAGGAGGTGTGCGCGGGCGGGCCCCTGGCCGCCGCCGACATCCCCCGGGTCCTGGAGCGGCTGGTCGACAAGTCGATCCTGCTGGAGGACGGCACCGGCCCGCACGCCCGCTACCGGATGCTCGACACCGTCCGCGAGTACGGCGCGGGGTGGCTGCGGGAGCTGGGCGAGGAGCCGGAGATCACGCGGCGGCACCGCGGCTTCCACATCGACCAGGCCCGGCGCGCCTACGCGTGCTGGATGGGCGGCAGGCAGGTCTCGTGGTTCGAGCGGGTCCGCGCCGTCCACGCCGATCTGCGGGTCGCGCTGGAGCACTCCCTCGCCGACCCGCGGGACGAGGGCGACGCGCTGGAGCTGGCCGGGGCGCTGTGGTTCTACTGGTACGCCTGCGGGTTCCAGCGCGAGGGACGCCACTACCTGGAACGCGCGCTCGCCTCGTCGGCGATACCGGACGCGAGGCGGACGCGGGCGGCGTGGGCGCGCGGGCTCATCACACTCTCCCAGGGCGACCTCACGGCGGCGGCGGAGTCCGCCGCGATGTGCCGCATCGGCGCGGAGCCGTCCGCGGAGACGGCCGCCGCGTTCCTGGACGCGTCGGTGCTGGCGCTGCGGGGCGAGAACGGCCAGGCCGTCGCCGTGCTGCGCGCGCTGGAGCCGGACCCGGCGCGCGGCGGCGTGGAGGAGGCGGTCTGGTACCTCGAACGCGGCGTCCGCGCGTTCGCCCACGTCCAGCTCGGCGAGCTTGAGCAGGCGGCGGCCCTCGCCGAGGAGTCGCGGGTGTGCAGCGCCGTGACGGGCGAGCGCTGCCTGCAGGCGTGGGGCGACTACGTGCAGGCGCTGGCCGAGCTCGGGCTCGGGCGCGCCGCGTCCGCGGCCGGGCACGCGCGGGAGGCGCTGGAGGCCAAGCGGCCGCTGCACGACACCTGGTTCATGGCCCTGTGCCTGGACGCCCTGGCCATGGCCGTCGCCGCGACCGGCGACCCGGCGCGGGCCGCGCGGCTCACGGGCATCGGGCAGCGGATCTGGCGCGCACACGGCCTCCCCCAGCTCGGCTCGCCGGAACTCGCCGCCGCGCGGGAGGCGTGCGAGCGCGGGCTCCGCTCCGCCCTCGGGGACGAGGCGTACGACGCCGCGTACGCCTCCGGCCTCCAGACGCCGCCCGACGAAGGCATCGCCTACGCGCTCGCCGACGGCTGACGGCGCCTACGGAGGTCGGCGGCGCTCGCGGACGGCCGACGGTGCCCGCCGTCGCCGGGCAGATGAACCCTTGGGCGCGGGACGGGCGTCCGGGCGCCGGCGCACGGGATGCCCGGGAGACGCTGTCCGACATTTCGGATCCGGGTTCGCCGGGTCGTTGCCATTCGCTTACCCGGCCGTGGGCATCGCCACGGACCCCCCGGGCATGAACAGGACTCCGTGCAGCATTCCGGGCGATGGGGGGGACAGCACGATGTGGGACTACGCGGGCCGGGACACGGCGATCGACCTGGGCAGCGCGACCGTGCGGATGCACGTCAAGGGCCGCGGGGTCGTCTGCCGTGAGCCCTCGCTCCTGGCCCGGTCGCGGCGCACCGGGCGGATCCTCGCGCTGGGCGCCCCCGCGCGGCTGATGGCGGGACGCGATCCCGACGTCAAGCTGATCCGGCCCGTCCGCGAGGGCGCGCCGACCGAGACCGACGAGGCCGAGTACCTGATGAGGCACCTCGTCCGCACCCACCACGGGCGCCATTACATGGCCCGCCCCCGCCTCGTCATGACGGTGCCGAGCGGGATGACGTCCGTGCACTACCGGGCCCTCCAGTTCTCCGCCTACCAGGCCGGCGCGCGGCGGCTGACGCTCGTGCCGACGCCGATCGCCGCCGCCGTCGGCATGGGCATGATCGAGGCCGGCCCGGAGATCGCGGTCATCGCCGACATCGGCGCGGAGGTCACCGACGTCGGCGTCATCGCGTTCGGCGGCCTGGTCACCTCGCACACCGCGCACGTCGGCGGCGCGTCCCTGGACCGCGCCATCGCCGCGCTGGCACGCCGCGAGCACGGGGTGTCGCTGTCGCTCACCGCCGCCGAGTCGGCGAAGATCGCGGTCGGCGCGGTGCCCCCGGTGGGACGGCACCCGGTGCGGCAGGCGATCGTGGAGGGCCGCGACGTGGAGTCCGGGCTGCCCCGGCGGCTCGTCCTCACCACCACCGACGTCCAGCGGGCCATCGAGGGGCCCGTCGCCAAGATCGTGGACGCCGTCCGGGCCGGTCTCGGCGGCTGCACGCCCGAGATCTCCGGCGAGCTGCTCAGCGTCGGCGTCACGCTCACCGGCGGGTCGGCGCGGCTGCCGGGGCTGGAGCGGCTCATCCGCGAGCGGACCGGGCTGAGCGCGTGGCTGGGCGACGACACCGGCGACGCGGCCGTGATCGGGGCGGCGGACGTGGTGCGCAACGCCGCCGCGCGGCATCCCTCCCGCGACCTCACACCGCGCCCCCATCTGCTGACGACGGTCCCCCAGTACTGACCGGCGCTCGGTAAAACGAGGTGACCGGGTGGCCGTTTCCGTCACGGACGGGTCGCCATGACGTCACGATGGGTGCATGGCCATCGAGGGGATGCCCGGATACGACCTGATCAACCTCGTCAGGGATCTCGGGCCCGTCGAGGCGGTCCGTGACCAGGAGGCCGCCGAGCGGATGCGCGTGTATCCCAAGATCGTCGGCGCCGGGCCGCCGGACTTCGGCGTCGCCGAGCGGTCCGGCGGCGCGTGGCGGATCCTGCACCTCGGCGCGATCGAGCCGTACGGGGCGCGGGTGGATCTGGCGATGCACCTGCGCCGCACGGCGGGAGGGTTCGACCGGCGCGTCCGCGAGCGGATGCTCGCCATCGCCGACCGGTGCGACCCCGAGGTCGGCGAGGCCACCGTCCAGAACGACTTCGCGGCCGGCCACTGCCGCTACCGGATCGTCCGGGTGCTCGGCTTCACGCGCTTCGGTGACAACGGGCCCGAGCCGGTCCGCCCGACCGACACCGAGGCGGGCCCGCTGCGCTCGTTCACCATCGACCCGACCGCGCCGGTCGGCCCGTCCGACGCGGCGCTCCGGCTGGAGCTGCTGAGCCTCGTCCCCGCCGCCGGGACCGTCCCGGAGGGGATGCGCCAGGAGGCCGTCACGGCGATCCGCGACCACCCCGGCGTCGTGCTGCTGCCGCCGGAGTTCACCGTCGTGGAGGACCTGGACGACCGGTGGCGCCCGCTGACCGGCGGAGACGGCCCGCAGGACGCCCGCGACGCGCTCGCGCACTACTTCCGCGTGATCCTGCCCCGCTACTCCCCGGACGGCACGCCGCCGCCGAGCCCCGGCGAGCTCGCCGAGTACGCGCGGGCCGCCGACCGCGTCGAGGCCGACCGCGGGGTGGAGTTCGTGGCGTGCGGGCGGCGGTTCCGCATCGTCCGGGTGGTGCGCATGATCAGGGTGGGGCCGGACGGCCCCGAGCCCGCCCGCGCGTCCGACGAGGACCCCGAGGGCCGGTGACCACGGCGCCGCCCCCGCGGACGGGCGCCCCGCCGCTTCGCTAGGCTGCCGCACGGCGGGCCGTCACTTCGGACCGCCAGCGCACGCGCGACCGGCACCCCGGGAGACCCATGAGCGACGCCCCCGACCGCGATGGGCCCGGAGACCCCCGGCTGGAGGAGGTCTCCGACGGGATCTTCGCCTACGTCCAGCCCGACGGCACCTGGTGGATCAACAACACCGGCTTCCTCACGGGCGCGCGCGGCGTGACGAGCGTGGACTCCTGCTCGACCGAGCGCCGGACCCGCGCGTACCTGGAGGCGATCCGGTCGGTGACGCCCCGTCCCGTCCGGACGCTGGTCAACACCCACCACCACGGCGACCACACGTTCGGCAACCACCTGTTCTCCGGCGCCACCGTGGTCGGCCACGAGGAGACCCGCGCGGGCGCGCTCGCCTGGGGCATGCCGTTCGACGAGCCGTACTGGACGAAGACCGACTGGGGCCGCGTCGAGCTGGAGCCGCCGTTCCTCACCTACACCGACGGCGTGACGCTGTGGGCGGACGACCTGCGGTGCGAGGTCCGGCACGTCGGGACGCCCGCGCACACCACCAACGACTCGATCGTGTGGATCCCCGAGCGGCGGGTGCTGTTCTGCGGCGACCTGCTGTTCAACGGCGGCACCCCGTTCCTGATGCAGGGTTCGGTGGCCGGCGCGATCGCGGTCCTGACCGGGGTCCTCGCCCCGCTGGGCGCGGAGACGATCGTCCCCGGGCACGGCCCGGTCGCCGGGCCCGAGCTGATCGGCCGCGTGGCCGCGTACGCCGGGTTCGTCCAGGAGACGGCGGCGGAGGCGAAGGCGGCGGGGCTGACGCCCTTGGAGGCGGCGCGGGAAGCCGATCTCGGCGAGTACGCGGAGCTGACCGACCCCGAGCGGATCGTCGGCAACCTGCACCGCGCGTACGCGGAGCTGGACGGGCTGGAGCCGGGCGCGCCGATCGACCTGGTCACGGCGCTCGACGACATGATCGCCTACAACGGCGGGCGCCCGCTGACCTGCCGCGCCTGACCTTCCGAACCCGACCTGCCGGCGCCGGACGCCCTCCCGCCCCGCCGACAAGGTGATCATCGGCGGCGGCCCGCGCGCGGCGCGGGCCGTCACCGGCGGGTGAGGAGTGGCTGACGTGGCCGCATACGGTCACCTGCGCCTCCCACCTCCCACGATTACCGCACGTGAGGGCGCTGCGCACGGCTCGGCGCGCGTCCCAAAATCATCCTTAGAAGCGCTCTGTAATTGAACGATCACCTATCGCTATGGAAACTCTGCGTCATCGGGAGGAAACTCATCGTGCAAGGTACCCCCGAACGAGGAGAAAGCATGCTCTCGAAGAGGACCACCACCATCACGCTGGCCGCCCTGGCCGCCGGGGCCTGCATGGCGACGACCGCCGCCGCGCAGGCCACGGGCACCACCCAGCACGCCCCGGCCGCCGCCCGGGCCGCCGCCCTGCCGCCCGGCTACCAGGTGGTCACCCTGCCCAACGCCAACGTGCCGAACTTCCAGCGCCGCACGCTCCTGTGCCCCGGCACCAAGAGGGTCCTGGGCGGCGGCGCCGAGGCCCAGGGCAACCGGGCGATCCTCGTCGGATCGTTCCCGACCCCCGACGGCCGCGGCTGGATCGGCATCGGCCGCCAGGACGGCTACAACGACGTCGGCATCAGCGTCTACGCGATCTGCGCGGACTGATCCCGCACGTCCCGCTCCGGCCCCGGTCGCCCGCCGCGACCGGGGCCGGTCCCTGTCCACGGGCCACCTGTCCACGGGCCACCTGTCCGCAGGCCCTGTGCGCGGGACCGCACGAGCGGTCAGCGCCGCTCCGCCGTCGTGATGAGGCGGATCTGGGCGTCCGCCCAGGTGCGCGTCATCTGATGCGGGTCGTCGCCGCCCAGTGCGGTGGCGAGGTGCGCGACGGCCGCGCCGGCGGTGCGCAGGCCGACCCTGCCGAGGTCCCTCCCGGCGCGGGCCACGCGGTCGCGCAACCCCCTCGGGGCATACAGGAGGCCGCGCTGCGCGGCCTCGGCGCAGACGGCCAGGGCGTCCTCCAGCGCCGAGCCCAGGGCGTCCGGGGGACGGGCGGACGGGCCGTCCAGCGGGCCGCCGCCGCGGCCGGTCGCCAGGTCGGGGACGGCGATCCCGTCGCCGGTCATGACGGCGAACGGGTCGATGACGAGGCCGCCGCGGTCCCTGCGCAGGGCGCCGCTGATGAGGCGCGGACCGGCCGTGAGCGCCTCGGCCAGGGCGTCCAGGGCGCCGGGACGGTGCGGGGCGTGATCGGCGGACACGACGGCGGTCGTCCCGGCCGCGTCGGCGACGACCGCGTCGAGCCGCTGGTCGCCGGGGTGGTAGCCGATGTCGCGCACCTCGGCGACCGCGACGACGCGGACCAGCTCCGCCTCCACCCGCGGCCGGACCAGGCTCGGCGGGAGCGCGTCCAGTGCCCGCCCCTGCGCCGCGAGGTCGCGGACGAGCAGCGCGGGCGGCAGTCCCTCCCACGCGTCGCCGAGCGGGGTGACCGTCGTCCTGGCGACCCTGCCCCGCGCGACCCGCACGACCCGCCCCGCGCTGCGGGTCGCCGACTCCGACACGACGTTGGCGGCGGCGAGGGCGCGCAGCGACGTCCCGAGGATCCTGCGCCCGGCGAGGTCGGCGCCGGTCAGCCGCTCGCCGCCGGGCACGGCCCACCGCCGTTTCAGGACGAGCACGGTGTCCCCGTGGGCGAGGTACACGTCGGCGGTGCGGGACTCGGCGTTCCCGCCGACGCGGCAGCCCAGCGCGGCCAGCCGGACGCGGCGCAGCGGCGTCTCCGCGGACTCGTCCGTCCCGAGCACCTGCGCCCTGGACGCGCCGTTCCGCGCGGCGCGGTGCCGGGCGCGGACCTCGGCGAGCAGCGCGGCGAGCCGTCCGGGGTCGTGGTCGGCGCGGCGGTCGCGGTGGGCGTCCAGCTGTCCCGCGAGCTCCTCCACGGCGGCCGCGGGCCAGTGCAGGCCGCCGCCCGCCAGGTCCGCCGCGGCGCGCCGCAGCGCGGCGGCGAGGACGGGGCCCGCCTGCGCGGCGCCCTCCAGGAGCACCTGGCCGGTGAGTTCCAGGACCGCCTCCAGCCCGGTGCCGGCGGCGCCGCCCGCCGCCCCGCCGGCGCCGCCGACGTCGACGCGGACGTCGGCGCCGTCCGGGTCCCGCTCGTCGGCGGCGCGGAACGCCCAGGCCGCCAGCACGATGACCTCGGCGCGCACCACCGCGACGGCGTCGGTCTCCACGTAGCCGAGCTCCCCCGGGACGAGGAACCGCACCGTGCAGGACGGCAGCTCCACGCGCGCCACCGGGTCGTGCTCCGACGGCCGGTGGACGCGGGCCGCGTAGCCCGCGCGGAACGTCCGCCGCGCGGCGGTGAGGGCCCGCCGGCCGAGGACGCGGGCGAGCGTCTCGTCGTCGAACGCCCCCGGCGACCAGCCCGCGGCGGCCTCCGGCACGGCCCCGTCGTCCGGTCCGTCGTCCGGTCCGCCGGTCCCGCCGTGGTCCCGCTGGTAGGCGAGGACGAGGCAGACGCGGTGCCGGCAGGCCGAGGTGGCCGCGCAGGTGCAGGTCGCCGCCTCCAGTCCCGCGCCGGGCGGGAGCGTCGTCTCCGTCCCGTCCGGGAAGAGGCCGTGCACGCCGCCGCCGGGCGCCACGGTCACGGCGGGGCCGTTCCCGGCGTCCAGGTCCTTCGCGGCGCGCTTGACCAGGCCGCGGTTGACGAGGGCGGCGAGCGCGCCGGGCGTCAGCGCGAGCAGGTCGGCGCGGCTCACCGGCCGATCCGCTCGGCGACGAACGCGGCGAGCCGCCCGGGCGTCATCGCGCCGACGTGCGCTCCGGCGTCGGCGAGGCGCTGCGCCATGGCGCGGTCGTAGGACGGGTTGGCCTCCTCGTCCAGCGCGGCGAGACCGAGCACCTGGGTGCCCTGCTCGACCAGCCGCCGCACCTCGCGGACGAGGCCGTGGTCGTCCCCGCCCTCGAAGAAGTCGCTGACGACCGCGACGATCGCGCGGCGCGGGTTGTCGACGAGCCCGGCGCCGTAGGCCACCGCCCGGCGGATGTCCGTGCCGCCGCCGAGCTGCACCTTCATCAGCAGCTCGGCGGGGTCGGTGACGTCGGACGTCAGGTCCACGACGGAGGTGTCGAAGGCGACCAGGTGCGTCCGCAGCCCGGGCAGGCCCCACAGGCACGCGGCGGTGACGGCGGCGTGGATCACCGAGCCGAGCATCGACCCCGACTGGTCGACCAGCAGGATCATCTGCCATTGCTCGACGTGCCGCCGCGTCCGGGACACGAACCGGGGACGCTCGATGTACAGGCGGCGCTCCTCCGGGCGGTAGTGCGCGAGGTTGGCGCGGACCGTCCCGTGGAAGTCGAAGCCCCGGGAGTTCGCGACCCGGGTGGGGCGCCGCGAGCGGGTCCCGTGGAAGGACGCCCGGACCTCGGTGGCGAGGGCGTCCATCAGCTCCCGGACGACCGCCTCGACGATCCGCCGGGCGAGCGCGAGGACCTCGGCGCTCATCAGGTGCTTGGTGCGCAGGACGGCGCGCAGCAGCGCCTTGTCCGGCTCGATGCGCTCCAGCACCGCGGGATCGGTGACGATCTCGTGGATCTCGTACCGCTCGACGGCGTCGCGCTCCAGCCGCTCGATCGTCTCCTTGGGGAAGAGCCGGTGGACGGCGTCGAGCCAGCCGACGGTGGTGAGCACGGACGCCCCGTCCCCGCCGGTGCGGTCGTCCGGGGGATCGGGGGGACCGGCGCCGGCCGGGCCGGCGGTCCGCACCCGCACTCCCCGCCGTTCGAGGTCGGGGTCGCGGTCGTAGAGCCAGCCGAGGGCGCGGTCGCGCTCGGCGGACGCCTCGTCCAGGGCGCCGGTGCACGGCTCGGCGGGCGCGCCGAGGATCAGCCGCCAGCGTTCCAGGTCGTGGCCGGTCACGACGGCTCCCCTCCGATGAGCCCGGCGGCGGCGAGCGCCCGGTCCACGCGTTCTTCCAGGGCGCGGCCCTCGGCGACGACCAGCGGCGCGGCATCGGTGCGCAGCAGGGCGCGCGCGGAGCCGCGCAGGCCGCGGCGGTCCAGCAGGCCCCGCGCGATCGTCTCGCGCTCGCGCGGCGGGAAGAACTCGAACGCCTGCCGCAGCGCGGGCAGCGCGATGAGGAAGTCCTCCTCGCCGAGGCCCGTGACCAGCTCGTCCAGGACGTCCAGGACGGCGGTGCCGGTGTCGAGGACCTCCTGCCGGGCCAGCGCGAACAGCCCGGCGAGCCAGTCGCCGAGCACCCGCGGGCCCGCCGCGCCGCGCACCGCGCGGGCCGGGTCGCCGGTGTCGCCGGTGTCGCCGAGCGAGCGGGCCAGCCCGAACGCGGCGCCGCGCAGGTCGGGCGGCGCCTCGCGGTCGGCGGCGACCCGCCGGGCGACGCCGAGCGCCGCGTCCCGGTCCAGGCCGAGCCCGCCCGCGGCGCGCGGGGAGGAGGCGTGCAGCAGCGCGTCCCGGACGGCGCGGACGGCGCGCAGCCGCGGGAGGTCGGCGGGCGCCGGGCCGCCGCGGACGCCCTCCACCAGCCACAGCAGCCGGGCCGTGCACTCCTCGATCACCGCGCCGAACAGCGGGCTGCGGGCCGTGCCGAGGAGCCGGTCGTGCCGCCACAGCCCGAGGACGACCTCCAGCGCCCGCCCGAGCGCCGGCACGTCGGACGAGCCCGCGATCCCCGCGGAGATCCGCCCGGCGATCCGGTCGGCCCGCTCCGCGCAGCCGCACAGCGCGGCGTCGAACAGCACCCCGGCGAGCCCGCCCATGTCGGTGCCCGCCGCGGCCATGCGCTCCTCCAGCACGGCGGCCGCCGCGTCCCGCAGCGTCGGCCCGTAGGCGCCCGCCTCGATCAGCGCGGGCAGCCGGGGCCCGGCCGGGTCCGGCGGGTCCAGCCGCCAGCGTTCCTCCAGCACCAGGTCGGCGCCGGCCTCCGGGCCGCCCCGGGGCGTTCGGCCCGTCCCCCACGCGGCCGGCCCGGACACGCGGGTGAAGCCGGGGACGTTCAGGACGCGCAACCGGTGCAGCGCCCGGCTGCGCTCCAGCCCCCGCGCGTCGGCGAGCCTCACGACGACGTCGCCGCCGCGGTCGAGGGCGAGCCGCTCCAGCTCGGCGGCGGCGTCGTGCACCAGCGGCGGCGCGGGGGTGTCCGGGTGCAGGCGGCCGACGCGGTCGCCGCCGAGCGCGGCGACCATCTCGGCGACCGCGGGGTGTGCGCCGTGCGCGGGGACGCCGCGGGCCGTCCACGGCAGCCGCCGGTCGAGGTCGTCGGCGACGAGCGCGGCGACCAGCCCGTCCAGCAGGTCGGTGCGGGCGGGCGAGCGGTGGCCGCGCAGCCGTGTCAGCCCCTCGGTGAGGGTCCGCGCCGCGATCAGGTCGGCGGTCGAGACGACCTGCCCGCGGCCCCGCAGCCGCGCCGCGACCGTCTCGGTGAGCGCCGCCGCCGCGGCGTCCGGCCCGCCCTCCCACAGCCGCTGGTAGTACTCCGGCGACGGCATCCCCGCCTGGTATCCGGTGAACGCGTCCAGCCGCCGGAACGAGTACGGGACGAGGAAGCTGCCGCCCGCCGACCCGCCGGGCGGCCGCGGCACCTCGGGCCGGTCCGTCCCGCCCCCGGCGCGGGCGGTGAGCGCTTCGAGGGCCGGTTTGTGGAACCCGCCGGTCACGACCACGACCGGGCGGTCCCCCGCCTCGGCCTGGGCGGCCCGCACCCACCGCGCCATGTACTCCTCGCGGGCCGTGTCGCCGGGCCCGGCGTCGGCCTCCCCGCGCACCAGGGCGAAGTACGCGTCGAGCCGCCGGGCGGTGTCCTCGCCGTCGATCTCGAACAGGTGGTCCCACAGGACGTCGGTGTTGTCGACGGCGAACTCCCGGCAGAGCCGCTCACCGACCTCGGCGTAGCGGCGGTCCGCGTCGGCGTACCGGTTGCGGCGCCCGGCGAACGCCGGATGCCACGCGGGCAGGTCGATGAACCTCAGCTCCGCGCCGACGGCGCGGCCCTCCGCCAGCGCGACCCACTCCGGGGAGTAGGCGCAGAAGGGCGACCACGACGCGTGCACCCGCTCGTCGTCCCGGTAGTGGCTGAAGACCGCGACGGGCGGCTCGTGGCCGAGCAGCAGCTCCCCGAGCCTGTCGCCGAAGTCGGCCGGGCCCTCCACGAGCACGGACACGGGACGCAGCCGCCGGATCACGTCCCGGACGAGCCGCGCGCACGCGGGGCTGTGGTGCCGGACCCCGACGAAGGTGACCGCCATCAGCCCGGGAGCAGGTTCCGGGCGGCGTGCAGGGCCTTCCACTGCCGGCCCTCGTGCCTCGGCGCCTGCTGCTCCAGGTAGCGGCGCAGCCGGGCCAGGTCGTCGGGGCTGTCCTTGGCGGCCGTCCCCGCGAGGCACTCGACGATGTCGGCGGCGCCGCCCGCCTCTCCGCGCAGGAACCAGCCGCGAACCCCCACCGCGTGCGCGACCGACACGGCCTCCGCCGTGCTCATCACCGCCGACAGCCGGTCCATCGACCGGCCCTCCTCGGTCGTGGCGGACCGCAGCTCCCGGAACGTGGTGACCAGCACCTCCAGGACGTCCCTGCGCGGCGCGACACCGACCCCGCTGCGTTCCAGGAGCCGCGCCGCCTCCGCCTCGACCAGCTCCAGCTCGGTGGCGAAGTCGGCGATCGGGAACACCGTCTCGAAGTTGAACCGCCGCTTGAGCGCGGCGCTCATCTCGTTGACGCCGCGGTCGCGGGTGTTCGCGGTCGCGATGACGTTGAACCCGTCGCGGGCGAAGACCATCGCGTCCCGGCCGGACAGCTCGGGGATCGCGAGGACCCGGTCCGACAGCGGCGACAGCAGCGAGTCCTGCACCTCCAGCGGGCAGCGGGTGATCTCCTCGAACCGGACGACCTTGCCCCCGGCCATCCCGTCCAGCAGCGGCGCCGGGACCAGCGAGCGGGTGGAGGGCCCCTCCGCCACCAGCAGCGCGTAGTTCCACGAGTAGGTGATCTGGTCCTCGGTGGTGGCCGCGCCGCCCTGGACGGTCAGCGTGGACGTCCCGCTCACCGCCGCCGCGATCAGCTCCGACAGCAGCGACTTCGCCGTCCCCGGCTCCCCGACGAGCATCAGGCCCCGGCTCGTCGCCAGCGTCACCAGCGCCCGGTCGATCAGCGAGGTGTCGCCGACGAACTTGCGGGTGATCCCGGCCGCGGCCTCCCCGACGATGAACCGCCGCGCCGCCGTGAGGCCGAGCGCCCAGCCGGGGGGCCGCGGGCCCTTGTCGTCCTCGCGCAGCCGCTCCAGCTCGCCGGCGAACCGGACCTCGGCGGGCGGCCGCTGGTAGCCGTCGGTGCCGTCTCCGGTGGTGTCTCCGGTCATGTCCTGTTCCGGGGGCCGGCGGTGAGTGCGGTCAGCTCGGCGAGGACCTCGGACGCGGTGACCGGGTCCAGGTCGCCGAGGCGGAGGGGGGATCCCCGGCCGCCGCGGTGGCGGTACTCGCCGGGCTCCGGGGCGAGCCAGACGTGTTCGAGGGTCTGGTGGTCGCCGTTCGCGCCGAGCTCACCGGCGGACAGGCCGGGGTGCAGCCCGATCACGACGTGGCGGCCGCCGGGGACGGGCCGCGAGATCCAGGTCTCGTTGCCGCCGCCCTGCGGGGCGCCCCGCTCCCAGCCGAGCCGGACGAGCCCGGCCACGGCGCCGAACGGGACGGCGGCGCCTTCGAACCGTTCGAGCCGCTCACCGTCGCGCTCCTTGTCGGTGAGGGCGTGGACGGGCCGTCCGAGCTGCGGGAACGGCTGGAGGATCCCGTAGTCGGCGAACAGCTCCGACCACGCGGCGACGTCCAGGTGCACGGGGTGGGCGATGCGGACGCGCGCCGTGTCCGGAAGCGTGTACGCGTCGTCCTCGATGTCGGCGAACGTGCGGTCCTCCGCGACGCGGAACGCGGGCCCCGCGGCCCCGTCGGAGTCTCCGCCCGAGACCGTCCAGACGAGACGTCGCGCCAGGTGCCGGACCAGCGGATGGCCCACGATGAACTCGCGGAACTCGGCGGCCGTCCACTCCCGCTGGGTCACCATCGCGCGCTCCAGGCGCAGCAGCTGGCTCGACGCGACCGTTCGCACGTCCTTCTTCAGCGCGGCGAACGCCTTGTGGGCGGCCGGGGCGAGGTCGAGGTCGTCCTTGGCGCCGGGCTTGGGCAGCGACTTGCGCGGCGTGCCGTCCTCATCGGCGACGGTCGGCTTGAGCTGCTCATCGAACCCGACCCGGAACCGCCGCGGGCCGTAGTCGAGCGTCATCGAACCATCGGCGTCCAGCCCGAAATCGGGGACGAGACGGTCGGCGAGCTGCTCGGTGCTGAGGCCGAGGCGGTCGGCGACCTCGCGGATCCTCGCCTGCGCCTCGGCCTGGAGCCCCTTGAACTTGATCTTCTGGGCGATGCCGTGCAGGTGCATCAGCGCCACGTCCGAGCCGATCTCGGCCAGCACACCCAGACCGTTCACCGCGTTCTTGTGACCGCCCTCACCGGGCCACGCACGGATGACCGGCGTCAGAAGCCGCACCGTCGCGTCATCGCCACTGCGGCCGAGCTGCGTGAGCGCCCACCCGTCCTTGGACGGTCCTCCGATCTCGCGCCATTTCTGGAACAACGCCCACCCGAACCCGGCCACGGATTCCGGGTCGCACACCCGTCGGACCTCCTCCATCCCGTACGGGACGGGCATCGCCAGCAGCTCCAGCAGGCGGCGCACGGCCTCGCCCGGCAGCGCCTTCCCGCGGCCGCGCAAGAGCACCTGCGGGAGGACCGCCGGGTCCGCCCACGCGCCGATCTTCGGCGGCCGGACCAGGCCCGTCTCCGCGGGGTGCGCCGCGAGCAGTTCCCCGATCGCGTCCGCGGCCTCGGCGCCGTGGGCGTTCCGCGCGGCCTCCACGTTTCCGGCGTGGCCGTGCGCGCCGCCCAGGTGGCGCAGGGCGGATTCGGCGGCCCGGCGTTGCCCGGCCGCCGTTCCGAGCGCCGCCGGGACGAGGTAGGGCACCGCGTCCAGGCCGTGCCGGCCGAGCCACCGGCGGGCGAGCCCGGCGGTCTTGGTGCGGCGCGCCAGCCAGTCCGCCATCGCCAGCGCGGCGTCCGCGTGCAGGACCGGCATCAGCAGCTCACCGTACGACGGTGCCGCGTCGACGGCCCGCAGCGTGACGGGGAACGCGTCGAGCCCGTACCGGGCGATGAGGACCCGCATCCACTGGCCGGTGTCCCACCACAGGCGCCCCGGCCATCCGGGGAGCAGCGGGCGGACGACCGTCTCCGGCCCGTGGACCATGAGCGCCACCGTCCCCTGCGGAGGGCCGCCGCCGCTGCGGTACCTCTCGGCGAGCGCCTCCCAGTCGGGGTCCCGGGGCGCGTCGACCGACCCGGTGCCGGTGGCGGCCCACTCGTCGCGCTCGCCCTCGGCCCAGGCCATCCGCCCGGCGGGCGGTTCCAGGCCCGCCACGGCCGGACGCCGGGGACGCCGCCACGGGGGGTCGGCGAGGAGCGCGGGCAACGCGGCCTCCTCCGCCTCCGGGACCCCGGCGGACGACGCCGCGATCGGCCCGGCCACGGCGCGCACCTCCGGCGGCAGCGCGGGGAGCGCCGCCGTGACCGCCTCGCGGTGGGCCCGCACGTGCTCCTCCAGCAGCAACGTCGCCTCGGGGGTGCCGGCGGCGGCGAGCAGCCGCACCGCCCGCAGGGGGAAACGCTCCATCGCGGCGATCAGCGCGGGCCGGGCGTGCTTGTGCCCGAGCCGGTCGAGGATCGCCTGGAACGCCTCGTCCGAGGGGAGGACGGCGACGGTCTCGAAGACGAGTCTGCTCTGCTCGTCCGGGCGGCGCCGGTCGGCGTGCTGGAGGAGGAAGGGCAGGACGGCGGTCCCCATCCCGTCCGCCATCGTGACGAACACCCCGCGCGACGCGTCCCGCCAGCCCAGCCCCGGTGACGGGCTCGGGAGCCGGGAGGGGTCCCCCAGCGTGCAGTACATCTGCCATCGGCGGTCGCGGCCCGGGTCGCCGGGCGCCTCCAGGCATTCGTCCAGCCAGTCGAGGCGCGCGGGGACGAGGTAGGAGACGAGCCAGCGCGCCTGCGGGGTGGTCCGGTGCGCGGCCAGCCGCTCGACCGCGTCCTCGTGATCCCGGTCGGTGGCGGCGGCCAGGAGACCCCGCATGCGCCGCATGGCCTCCGGGTCGGCCCCGTAAACGCCCCAGGCGGGCCGGTCGGCGATGCGGTCCAGTTCCACGAGCGCGCACGCGGCGAACGCGGGCCCGTGCTCGACGGTCCAGGCGTCCACGAACGCGCGGTGCGCGGCGGGCGCCTTCGACCGCGTGCCCGCCGAGGCGGCGTCCGCCACGGCGGCGGCGCCCACCGGGTCGGGGGTCCCGTCCAGGTGACGGCGGGCGGCCTCGGCCAGACGCGGCTCCCCGGCCTCGCCGTCCAGGAGCCTCGCGACCCTCGTGCCCGCCGCGTCGACAAGGGCGCGGGCCGCTTCCGGCGCCGTCCTCGCCGGCCTGATCTCCGGTCCGGGGGTCCCGCCGCGCCGCGGATGCAGGAACCGCCGCCACGACTCCGGGATCGTCAGGGCGTCCTCGCCGGCCTGGGGTGAAAGGCGGTCGTCCATGCCGGTCAGACCGCCGCGTCGGACAGCGTGGTCAGGTCGGCGAGGACCTCGGACGCGGTGACCGGGTCCAGCTCCCCGAACCGCAGCGGCGTGCCCTTGGACGGCCAGAAGTCGGTGGGCCGGGTGCCGATCCACACGTACTCCAGGATCTGGTGGTCGCCGGTCGCGTCGACCGCGCCGACCGAGATCCCCGGGTCCAGGTCGATCACGACGTACCGGCCGGGGCCCACCCGCCGCGAGATCCACCGCTCGCCGCCCGCGTCCTGGGGGACGCCGCGCTCCCAGCCGCGCCGGACGAGCCCGAGGACCTTGCCGAAGGGGACCTTGAGGTTCTCGAAGCGTTCCAGCCGCCCGCTTCCGCGTTCCTGGTCGGTGAGGGCGTGGACGGGCCGTCCGAGCTGCGGGAACGGCTGGAGGATCCCGTAGTCGGCGAACACCTCCGCCCAGGCCGCCACGTCCAGGTGCAGCGGGTGCGCGACGCGGACGCACGCCGTGTCCGGGAGCGTGTACGCGTCGTCCTCGGTGTCGGCGAACGTGCCGTCTTCGGCGATGCGGAACGCGGTCGTCGCGGCGCCGTCCCGCGCGGCCCAGACGAGACGGCGCGCCAGGTGCCGCACCAGAGGGTGCCCGGCGATGAACTCGCGGAACTCAGAGGCCGTCCACTCCCGTTGCGTCACCATCGCGCGCTCCAGGCGCAGCAGCTGGCTCGACGCGACCGTGCGGACGTCCTTCTTCAGCGCGGTGAACGCCTTGTGGGCGGCCGGAGCGAGGCCGGGGTCGTCTTTGGCGCCGGGCTTGGGCAGCGACTTGCGGGGCGTGCCGTCCTCATCGGCGACGGTCGGTTTGAGCTGCTCATCGAACCCGACGCGGAACCGCCGCGGGCCGTAGTCGAGCGTCATCGAACCATCGGCGTCCAGCCCGAGATCGGGGACGAGACGGTCCGCCAGTTGCTCGGTGCTCAGCCCGAGGCGGTCGGCGACCTCCCTGACCCTCGTCTGCGCCTCGGCCTGGAGCCCCTTGAACTTCACCTTCTGGGCGATGCCGTGCAGATGCATCAGCGCCACGTCCGAACCGATCTCGGCCAGCACACCCAGCCCGTTCACCGCGTTCTTGTGACCGCCCTCACCGGGCCACGCACGGATGACCGGCGTCAAAAGCCGCACCGTCGCGTCATCGCCGCTGCGGCCAAGCTGCGTCAGCGCCCACCCGTCCTTCGACGGCGCCCCGGCCTCGCGCCACTTCTGGAACAGAGCCCACCCGAACTCCGCGATCGTCTCCGGCTCGCACACCCGGCGGACCTCCTCCATCCCGTGCGGGACGGGCATCGCCAGCAGCTCCAGGAGCCGGCGCGCCGCCTCACGCGGCAGGGCCCGCTCCCCGTCGCGCAGGAGCACCTGCGGGAGGACCGCCGGGTCCGCCCACGCGCCGATCGCCGGCGGCTGGACCAGGCCGGTGCCCGCCGGGCTCGCGGTCAGCAGCACGCGGATCGCGTCCGCGGCCTCGTCCCCGTGGACGCCGCGGGCGGCCTCCACGATCCCGTCCAGGCCGTGCGCGCCGCCCAGGTGGCGGAGGGCGTGCTCGGCCGGCCGCCACCGCTTGGCCGTCGTGGCGAGCGCCGCGGGGACGAGCAGCGGGACAGCGTCGAGACCGTGCCGATCGAGCCACCGGCGCCCGGCGGCGGCGCCCTTCCCCCGGCGGGAGAACCAGTCCGCGGCGAGCAGCGCCACCCGCTCGTCCAGGTACGGCAGCAGCGGATCGCCGCAGGTCGCGGGGTACGCCTCGGCCATCCGCACGGCGACGGGCAGCGCGTCCAGTTCGTACCGGGCGACGAGGGGCCGCGTCCACCGGTGCGCGTCGCGGCGGGGGAAGCCGGTGAAGCCGGGCAGGAGGGGCCGGATCAGCTCGTCCGGGCCGTGCACCATCAGCTGCACCGACCCGGTCTTGGGAGCGCCGGACGTGTGGCCCTCGACGAGCATCGCCCAGTCGCTGCCCTCCGGCGGAGCCACGCCCGAATCGGCGTCGGCCCATTCCCGTTGCTCGCCGTCCAGCCACGCCAGGCGCGGCGGCGGCGCCTGGAGGCCGTCGACGGCGGGGCGGTGCGGCCGCTCCCACGTCGGGTCCGTCAGGGCGGCGGGCAGGGCGTCGTCAGGCGCGTCCGGCACCCGGACGGACGACGCCGCGATCCGCTCGACCACGGCGCGGACGTCGCGGGGCAGCCCCGGCAGCGCCGCCGCGACCACCTCGGGGTGCAGCAGGACGTGCTCGCCGAGCAGGTCCTCGGCGCCCGCGCGGGCCAGCAGCCGCAGCGCCCGCACCGGGAACCGCTTCATCGCCTCGCCGAGGGCGGGCCGCACGTGCTTGCGGTCCACACGGTCCAGCAGCGCCAGCAACGCCTCGTCCGTCGGCAGCACCGCGATCGTCTCGTAGAGGCGCCTGCGGTCCGCCGACTCCAGGTGGCCGCTCGCCGCGCTGTCGAGCAGGAACGGCAGGACGCCGGGGCCCACGCCGTCCACCATCGTGACGAGCAGGGCGCGGGTCGCGTCCTTCCAGGACAGGCCCCGCGCCGGGACCGGCGTCGTGAGCTGGCCGGGCGTGCCGACCGTGGAGTAGATCAGCCAGCGCAGGCCGCCGCCGCCCGCGATCGGGGCGGGCGCGGCGCAGCACTCGTCCACCCAGTCCTCGCGGGTCGGGGCGAGGTAGGACACGAGCCAGGACATCGACCAGGTGAGGCGGTGGGCGGCGAGCCGCTCCACCGCCTCGGCGTACGCGTGCTCCTCCGCGACCGCGAGCAGGCCCCGGACCCGCCGCAGCGTCTCCTCGCCGACCCCGGCGCCGTCGTCGCGCTCGCGGTGCCCGGCCCCCACCCAGGTCCCGGCCCAGTCGCCGCCGCCGCGGCGGGTCGCCCGCGTGCGGCTCAGCTCCACCACCGCGCACGCGGCGAACCCCACGCCGTGCTCGGCGGTCCAGGCGTCGGCGAACGTCCGGTGCACCGACGTGCTCGCCCGCGGGGTGCCGAGCGAGGTGACGGCCGCGACCACGGCGGCGCCGGCGGGGTCGTCCGCCCCGTCCAGGTACCGGCGCGCGGCCTTGGTCAGCGCCGGGTCACCGGTCTCCCCCTTCAGCAGCGACGCGACCGCTCCGCCGGTGGCGTCGATCAGCTTGCGCGCCGCCCCGGGCGCCGACGCCGCCACCGTGGCGACCGGGCCCCGCGCCCCGCCGCGCCGGGTGTGCAGCGACGTGCGCCACGCCTCCGGGATCGCCAGGACGTCCTCGTCGGGGAGAAGGGGGGGATGATCTTCCATGCCGCCTCACCGTAGCGGAGCAGTCTGACGGTTCAGGCACTTTGCGTGATGTGGCGCCCCCCGCTCACGGCGCCGCGCGCATGTCCTCCTCGACGCGCTCGGCGGCCTTGCGGGCGGCGATCAGCACCGGGTCCCAGACGGGCGAGAACGGCGGCGCGTAGCCGAGGTCGAGGCCCGTCATCTCCTCCACGGTCATCCCGTTCCACAGCGCGATGGCCAGGCCGTCGACGCGTTTGGCGGCGCCCTCCTCGCCGACGATCTGCGCTCCGAGCAGGCGCCCCGTCCGGCGCTCGGCGACCAGCTTGGTGCGCATGGTCGTCACGCCCGGGTAGTAGCCGGCGCGGGTGGTGGACTCGACGGCGGCCGTGATCGTCTCGAATCCGGCCTCCGCGGCCTCGCGCTCGTTCAGGCCCGTTCGCGCCACCTCGGACCGGCAGATCTTGGCGACGGCCGTGCCGGCCACACCGGGGAATGTCGCATACCCGCCACCGAGGTTGACACCGGCCACGCGTCCCTGCTTGTTGGCGTGCGTACCGAGCGCGATGGCGACCGGCGCGCCGGAGACCAGGTGGCGGGTCTCGACGCAGTCGCCCGCCGCCCACACCCCCTCGGAGCGGGTGCGCATCCGCCGGTCGGTGACGATCCCGCCCGTCGCCCCGGTCTCGACGCCGGCGGCGCGGGCCAGGTCCGAGCCCGGCCGCACGCCGAGCCCGAGGACCACCAGGTCGGCGGGCAGCACCCGTTCCGCGGTGCGGACGGCGGTGACGCGCCCGCCGGAGGTGTCGAAGCCCTCCACCGGCTCGCCCAGGTACAGGCGCACGCCGACGCCGCGCAGCGCGTCGGCGACCAGCGCGCCCATGTCCGGGTCGAGGGTGCGCATCGGCTGGTCCGCGCCGTCGACGAGGGACACCTCCAGGCCGCGCGTCACCATCGCCTCGGCCATCTCCAGCCCGATGTAGCCGCCGCCCACGACCACCGCCCGGCGCGGCCGGTCATCGTCGAGGACGCGCCGGATCCGGATGCCGTCGCCGAGGACCTGCACGCCGTGCACGCCCACGGCGTCCGCGCCGGGCAGCCGGGGCCGCGCCGGGACCGCGCCGGTGGCGACCATGAGCCGGTCGTAGTGCTCCCAGCGCTCGCCGCCCCCGTCGAGGCCGCGGACGCGCACCCGCCCGCCGGGCAGGTCGATCTCGGTCGCCTCGGTGCGCAGGCGCAGGTCGATGCCGCGGTCGCGGAACTCCTCCGGCGTCCGGGCGATCAGCGCCCCGGCGTCCGCGACGACGCCACCGGCGAGGTAGGGGATGCCGCACGCCGAGTAGGACGCGTGGTGCCCGCGCTCGAACACGGTGATCTCCAGCTCGTCCGGGCCGCGCCGCCGGCGCGCCTGGGACGCCGCGCTCATCCCCGCCGCGTCGCCCCCGATGACGAGCAGCCGCTCCCGTCCCGCCATGTGCCGCCCTCCCGGTGATCGTTTCGAGCGTACCCGGCCCCTCCCCGGAGGCGGCATGAGATCACAGGCGGCACCGGATCACAGGCGGCACCGGATCACAGGCGGCACCGGATCACAGGCGGTAGACGCGGCGGGCGTTGCCGGACGCGACGAGCGCGGCGACGCGCTCGGCGTCCGCCGCCGTCCAGGCGCCGTCCTCCACTCCCCCGGCGAGCATCCCGGCGAGCCCGCGCCGGAACAGCAGCGCGCCCAGGTGGTACAGCTCGGCCAGCCCGAACGCGTCGGAGGAGTACAGCACCTTGCCGAACGGCGCCAGCTCCAGCAGCTCGGCGATCAGCGCCGGCGCGCGGTGCCCGAGGTTGTGCGTGGCGAGCCCGGCGTCCACGTACACGTTCGGGAGGACCTGGGCCAGGTAGCCCGCCTGACGGTGGAAGGGGTAGTTGTGCAGCAGCAGCGCGGGCGTCCCGGCGGCGTCCATGGCCCGCAGCAGCTCGATGAGCAGCAGCGGGTCGCCGCGCCGCAGGTCGGCGTCCACGTCCCCGAGCCCGACGTGGAACTGCACGGGGAGCCCGGCGTCGGACGCGCACCACACCAGGAAACGGTGCAGCACCTCATCGCAGACCCGCGGGTCCTCCTGGCGCAGCAGCCGCCCGGCCGCCGCCGTCACCTCCGCGGCCGACGGGCGCGCGCCCTCCAGCTCCAGCCCCGCCCGGTAGGCCGCGATCGACTTCGCGCCCGCGACCCGCGGCGCGCACGCGGCGACGCGGGCGCGGACCTCGTCGGCGAAGCCCGCCGCGGCGACGCCGTCCCGGGCGGTCTGCTCCGCGACCGTCTCCAGCCGGACGATCTCGTGCGCCGGGGCGCCCGCGAGCCGCCCGAGGGCGGGCGGGTCCAGGAGCGACTCCGGCGTGTACCCGGTGTCCACGCAGAGGGACTCCAGCCGCGCCGCGGCGAGGAAACGGCGGTTGACCTCGGCCGCGCCCAGCTCCGCCCGCCGCGCGAGGTAGTCCTCCGGCGAGGCGTGCGCCTCCAGGCCGAGGACGGGCGGGCACCACCGCCGCAGCGCGAAGCCGATCTGCGAGTCGAACGGGCTCACGCCCGGCGGCCCGCCGGTCTCGGCCTCGGTCAGCAGCGCCTCGAACTCGGCGCGGCCGAGGTCGCGGCCGAGGACGCCGTGGCAGTGGTGGTCCGCCAATCCGATCGACTCCAGCCATTCGAGCACGACACCCGCCTTCCTCCCTGAAAAGCACCCGCTGTTCTTCCTACGATGCCTGTACGGGCGGAGCCCGTGCCCGCCCGCCCCTCGCCAACTCCTCTCGGGAGCACTCACTGTGGATGATTCCGGACAGCCCGCCGCCTTCGACGGGGCGCTCGACGGCAACGAACGGGCCCGGCTCGGCGCCCGGGCCGCGGAGGCGGCCCGGCGCCTCGCCGGGCAGGACGTCGTCGCCGTCGCGCTCACCTGGGTGGACGTCAGCGGGATCACGCGGACCAAGACCGTCCCGGTGGGGCGGCTGGAGCACGCCGCGTCCTGGGGCGTCGGCATGTCACCGGTGTTCGACGTGTTCCTCCTGGACGACTCCATCGTGTCCGGCCGGTACATCGGCGGCCCCGCGGGCGACCTGCGCCTGCACCCCGACCTGGACCGGCTCGTCCCGATGGCCGCGATGCCCGGCTGGGCGCACGCGCCCGCCTCCCGGTACGCGCAGGACGGCGCCGTCCACCCGCTGGACACCCGGGCCGTGCTGCGCCGCGAGATGGCCCGCCTCGCCGCCGCCGGCTTCACGGCGAAGGCCGCGTTCGAGATCGAGTGGGCGCTGTCGGAGAGCGCGGGCGACGGCTTCGCCCCCGCCTGCCACGGCCCGGCGTACGGCATGACGCGGGTCAGCGAGCTGTCGGGCTACCTGCGCGACCTGCTCCGGGCCCTGGACACGACGGGCGTCACCGTCGAGCAGCTCCACCCCGAGTACGCGGCGGGGCAGTACGAGATCTCCGTGGCCGCCGAGGACCCCGCCGGAGCCGCCGACACCGCCGTCCTGGTCCGGGAGACGATCCGGGCGGTGTCCATGGAGCACGGCCTCATCGCCTCGTTCTCCCCGAAGGTCGAGGCGGACTCGGTCGGCAACGGCGCCCACGTCCACCTGAGCCTCTGGCGCGAGGACGACGCGCGGGACGGCCAGGCCGGCGAGCCCGCCGCCGCGTCCGAGAGGCCCGCCTCCGGGTCCGCCAACGCGATGGCGGGCGGCGACGGGCCCTACGGGCTGACCTCCGCCGGGGAGTCGTTCGCCGCCGGGATCCTGGAGCGGCTTCCCGCGCTGCTGGCGGTCGGCGCGCCGTCGGTGGCCAGCTACCTGCGGCTCGTCCCGTCGCACTGGTCGGGGGCGTTCGCCTGCTGGGGGCTGGAGAACCGGGAGGCGGCGCTGCGGCTGGTCACCGGCGCCGACGGCGAGCGGGCGAGCGCCGCGAACCTGGAGGTCAAGTGCTTCGACGGGGCCGCCAACCCCTACCTCGCGCTCGCCGCGCTGCTGGCGGCGGGCCGCGCCGGGCTCGACGCCGGGGCCACGCTGCCCGATCCGGTGGACGTCGACCCGGGCACGCTGGCGCCGGACGAGCAGGCCGAGCGGGGCATCGCCCGGCTTCCGTCAACGCTCGCGGAGTCGGTCGCGGCGTTCGAGGCGGACGGCGTCCTGCGGGAGGCGCTCGGCGAGGCGGTGACCGACACCGTCGCGACCGTCCGGCGCGGCGAGATCGCGCTGCTGGACGGCGCGACACCGGAACAGGTCGCCGCCGCCACCCGCTGGCGCCACTGACCTACAGGGGCGCGTACTGGCCCATCTCGATGTCAGCCCGGCGCGGGGGGCTCGTGCCCGGCGGTCACCACCGCGCCGGGGGTGTAGGGCTGGACCCTCACCTGCATCTCACCGCAGGCGCAGCGGGTGTAGCTCACCACGCCCTCCGACGTCAGGTGACGTGAGAGGACCTCGTACACCTCGGTCTGGGGCCAGCCACAGCGTGGGCATTCCTCCACCGCGCATCCTCGGAAGCTCTGTAAGGGGTAAAATCAAAATATCATTTACAGGACGGCGGCGGGAGAGGAGGCCGGCGATTGCGGATCACCGGGTACAGGAGCCACGGGGTCTCGGCCGCCGTCGCGCTGGTCAACGCGGTGACCAGCGTGACGGGCGACGCCTCGGAGGACGCGCTGCGCCGCCTCCTGCGCGACAACGGGTTCCTCTGGCGTGAGTTCGAGCCGCGCGACGCCGAGGCGTTCCGGCGGTGGGGCCGGACGCTGCGCCCGTTCTTCGAGGCCGGCGGCCTGGAGGAGGCGATGGGCATGCTCAACGAGCTGATGCTGGAGGTCCCGATGCACCCGCATCTGGCCGACCACGAGCCGCACGGCCTGCACATGCACTACGCGCCGCCCTCGTCCCGGCTGCCGCACCGCTTCCGCGCCACCACGCTGATGAACCTCGCCGAGCTGGTCGTCGAGCACGGCCTGGGCCGGACCGGCGTCTGCGCGGCCGGGGACTGCGACCGCGTCTACGCCGACACCTCCCGCTCGGGCCGCCGCCGCTTCTGCTCCGAGACCTGCGCCAACCGGACGAACGTCGCGGCGTTCCGCGCCCGCCGGCGCACCTGAGAGGTTTTTACCCGGGATGTGAGAGGAACGCCGTCAGGCGGGAAGAAAGAGGTCTCGGATCCCTTTGAGGGAGGGGTGTCCGCCTGGGCACCCGTACCGCGACCCCGACACCCGTGTGCACCCATGCCCTTCGCGTTCCTCCGTCCCGGCCGCCGCACCGACCGCTCGCCGCTCCAGGTGGCGACGGAGGTGCGGTCGACCGCGTTCCGCATCGCCCGCCTGACCCTCACCGCCGTCGCCTCCTTCGTGCTCGCGCAGGCGGTGCTGCCCGAGGGCGGCCCCCAGCCGCTGCTCGCGCCGCTGACCGCGCTGCTCGTGGTCCAGTTCTCCGTGTACGAGACGATCAAGTCGAGCGTGCTGCGGGTGGCCTCGGTCACCTCCGGGGTGCTGGTGGCGGTGCTGTTCGCCGGCACCGTGGGCTTCTCCTGGTGGAGCCTCGGGCTCGCGATCCTCGCCGCCCTCGTCATCGGGCACGTGCTGCGGCTCGGCGAGCATGTGCTGGAGGTGCCGATCAGCACCATGCTGATCTTCGCGCTGGGCGCGGCCAGCGAGTCCGGCGCCGCCGAGCGGTTCCTGGAGACGCTGGTCGGGGCGGCCGCCGGGCTGGCGGCGACGCTGCTGGCGCCCTCGGTGCGCGTCCGGCCCGCCGAGGAGGCCGTCCAGGACATCGCCGAGCGGCTGCGGGCGCTGATCGAGGAGATCGCCGAGGGCCTGGACGGCGAGCCGTCCGAGGGCGAGGCGGCCCGCTGGCAGGAGGGCGCGGAGCGGCTCGCCCGCGACCTGTCCCGCACCGACCAGGCGCTCGGCGCGGCGGAGCAGAGCGTCCGGCTCAACCCGCGGACCCGGGCGCGGCGGCTCGTCGACGCGGGCGTGGCGCTGCGCAACGCCGTCGAGACGATGGAGCACTTCACGCTGTCGCTGCGCGGGCTGACCCGGTCGCTGGCCGACGACGAGCGGCTCGGCGGGCACGGCCGGCTGCTGACCGACCCCGTCCTGCGCCCGCAGCTCGCGGACGCGCTGGCCGGGGTCGCCGCGAGCATCGCCGCCTACGGCCGGCTCGCCCGCTCCGACCTGGACCGCGACGCGCGGCCGTTCAAGGCCGAGCAGGACCTGGAGATGCGCGTCGACATCGCGCGGGAGCGGCGCGCCCGGCTCAACCGGGAGCTGCACGAGCGGGCCGCCGCCGGCGACCTGTGGCCGCTGTACGGGGAGATCTCCATGGACCTCGACCGGCTCCTGGAGCACCTGCGGGTGGAGCACCGCGCCCGCGCACGCGAGCAGTGGCGGCGGCACCGGGGCGCGACCCGGCATCTGCCCGAGCGGCCGGCGCGGGTCGTCCAGCAGGCGGGCCACCGGCTCCGCAGGGCCGCCGCGTCCGCGGTGGCCGCCGCCGAGCGCAACGCCCGGGACTCCGACGGCCCCTACCACTTCCGGTGAGCCGCCGGGCACGGGCGGAGTGGGCCGCCCGGCACGGGCAGAGGCCCGTCCAGGGGGGTCGCGACGGGCCTCTGCGGGGTGCGCCGGCGGGGTGGTGACCGGCGGGAAGGTCAGCGGAAGGTCGGCTCCAGGACGTCGATGCCGCGCGTGTTGTCGGCCACGTAGACGTACCTGCCGTGCCAGTAGGGCTGCCAGGACGAGGCGTCCGCGGGGCGGTAGTAGGCGACCTGCCTGGGGTTGGTGGGGTCGCTGACGTCCAGGAACCGGGTGCCCTGCGAGTAGAACGACTGGACGATCACACCGTCGCGGACGTCGAGGTAGTGCGCGGAGCAGTCGTCCTGCTTGGGATCGGGGTCGCTGCCCTCCTGCCCGGCGACGCCCCAGGTCGCGACGGTCTGCAGGCGGAACTTCTTCTCCGGCGTGGAGCGCCAGCCCTGGCCGTCGTAGGAGCCCTTGAGGGAGGCGATGACGAGCAGCCCGTCGTTGGCGCAGCCCTCGTTGAACGTCTCCTCGGTGACGTACAGCAGCTTGCCGTTGCCCCACCTGCGCGGGTCGGCGGCCTGGCCCCGGGTGCGCCCGACGGCCCGGTAGCTGTTGTGCATGAACGTGGAGTGCGTCGTGGCCTCGTCGAGCCCGCCGCCCGCGTACGGGACGGGGTCGACCGCGGTGGCGCGGCGCCACTCGCGCTTCAGCGGGTCGTAGTGGCGGCCGGTCGTGTAGTACCCGCGGACGCCGCCGCGTCCCGACGCCCACGCGATGCCGTCAGAATCGACCTGGATGTCGTGGGTGTAGTCGGTCTTGCCGTCGTTGCGGCCGGTGTCGATCGGGTCCTTGTGCACCTTCGGCTCGGCCGGGTTCCGCACGTCGGTGACCCACACGGGCCGGCCGCCCCAGTCGGCGGGCATCCAGTCCGCCTTGGACGGGCCGCCCGTCCACAGGTACCGGCAGTCGTTCACGCACGTGGTGGTGTGCCCGGCCGGGACCTTGACGTAGGTGATCTGCCGCAGGCTCTCCGGCTTGGAGGCGTCCACGACGTAGACGCCCGACTCGCCCTTGGCGGTGGTGCCGCCGAACGCGCGCGGGTCCCGGGACAGATAGATGATCTTGCGCTTCGGGTCGAAGTCGGTGTCCTCGGTCTCCCACATGCCGGGCATGTTGAGCTGTCCGACCAGCTTGGGGACGCGGGGGTCGGCGGTGATGTCGTAGGCCTTCAGCCCGAACTCGCCCGTCGCGTACAGGATGGTGCGCTTGTGGCGGCCGTGGCCGTAGTCGATGAACATCAGCGAGATGGCGCCCTTGGCGTCGGTGACGCCGCCGACGCGCCGCACGTTCTTGATCGACTCGGACGGCCCGGCCGTCTTCGCGGCGGAGCGGTGGTAGTGCCCGCCGTGGCCTCCCGTTCCCTCTCCCTGCCCCTCCCCGCGCGCGGCGGCCGGGGCGCCGGCCTGCGGGGCGCCGGGCTCGGGCGGGCACGCCCAGGCGGAGCCCGCCATGAGCGCCAGCGAGGCCGCGACGGCGCCGCCGCCCTGGAGCAGCCGCCGCGTCCGGCGCGGCGGGCGGAGGGAATGGCGGGGGGTCATGGGCGCCTCCACTGTCGGACGGTCTGCGCAGCGTCAGTGTGACCAGAGTTGGAACGATGATCAACAGGGTGATATGTCACGAATTGGCCTCAGCACCGTAAGGGCAGGTGGCGACTGTCCAGGACGGGGGGCCGGTCGGTCCATGGTCGCTCTTCCGCCGCCCGGCGCCGGTGCCGTACGCTTCCCCGCGTCCTGCCCCGACCTCCCCGGGAGAGGCCGTTGAAGAGCGCCCCGCGCACCGCCGCCCTGGTCACCGGTGCCGTCGTGGTGCTGGTGGCGCCGGTCGCGGCCCTCAAGGCGCTCGGCGACCCGGCCGATCCGCGGATCTCGGTGGGCGCGCCCGCGCCCGCGACGCTGCTGCCCGGCGACGTGCGCGACACGACCGGGCGGATGATCGCGAACGCGGTGTGGACGGGACTGGTCGCCTACGACCCGGCCACCGGCGCCCCCGCCGGTGCCGCCGCGGAGTCGGTCACGAGCGGCGACCGGCGGGTCTGGACGGTGCGGCTGCGGCCGGGCGGCGTGTTCTCCGACGGCTCGCCCGTCACGGCGCGCTCCTTCACCGGCGCCTGGACGGCCGTCCTGCGCGAGGGCTGGGCGGGCGCGCGGCTGATCGCGGACGTGGCCCGGGTGAAGGGCGCCGGGCATCCCCGCCCCGACGGCGTGGACGGCCTCAAGGTCACCGGCGACCGGACCTTCGAGGTGACGCTCGACCGCCCGCTCAGCGGGTTCCCCGCACTGCTCGGCGATCCGGCGTTCTTCCCGATGCCCGAGGGCGTCCTGCGGTCCCGCGACTGGGCGTCCTATGCGCGGAGCCCGGTCGGCAACGGCCCGATGCGGATCGCGGCGCGGGCCGGCGGCGAGGTCGTCCTGCGGCGGCCCGGCGGCGGCCGGGACGTCGTGGTCAGGGCGATGCCGGACGCGGCCCGCCAGTACACCGCGGCGGAGAACGGCGACCTGGACGTCGCGACGCTGGTGCCGCCCGCGCGGCACGGGTCGATGGACGCCGACTTCGGCGGCCGCCACCTCGCCGTCCCCGGCCGGACCGTCACCTACCTGGTGTTCCCCGGCTGGGCGAGGCGCCTGTCCTCCCCCACGGCGCGGACCGCCCTGTCGATGGCGGTCGACCGGTCCGCGGTGACCGAGGGCGTGCTCGGCCACCAGTACTCCCCCGCCGACTCGCTGGTCGCCCCGGGCATCCTGCCGGGGCACCGCCAGGGGCAGTGCCGGCTGTGCGTCCACGACACGCGCGCCGCGGCCGCCGCGCTGAAGGACGCCGGTGGCCTCCCCGGGCCGCTCTCCCTCTGGTACCAGGCGGGCGCCGGGGACGACGCGTGGGTGCGGGCCGTCGCCGGGCAGCTCCACGGGGGGCTGGGCCTGGACGCGCGGCCGCGTCCCGTCCCCGACCTGCGCGGGGCCCTGGCCCGGCGCGAGGTGGACGGCCCGTTCGCCGTCCACGCGACGGCCGCCTACCCGGCCCCCGTGGCGTCGCTGGCGTCGCTGCTGGACGCCGCGCCCGCCCTCCCCGCCGACGGCTCCGTCACCGGGCTCCTCGCCGAGGCCCGGGAGGCCGGGACCGCCGAGGACGGCGTGATCCCGGCGCGGCTCGCCGAGAGCGCGCTGCTGCGCGACATGCCCGCGATGCCGCTGTGGTCGGCGCACGACCATCTGGTGTGGTCGGGGCGGGTCCGCGGCGTCACCGCGGACGCGTTCACCGGCCTGCGCCTCGACCGGCTGAGCGTCGAGGACTGATCCCCGGCGGGCGCCGCCAGGGCGCCGTCAGGGCACTGCCGGCGCCGTCACGGCGCCAGGCGGTGGGAGAGGGCGGTGTGGCGGCGGCCGGCACCGGCGGTGCGGACGGCCGCGGCGAGCGCCCGCCGCGACCCGACGAGCACGACGAGCTTCTTCGCGCGCGTGATCCCGGTGTAGAGCAGGTTGCGGCGCAGCATCATCCAGGCGCCCGTGGTCAGCGGGATGACGACGGCCGGGTACTCGCTGCCCTGCGAGCGGTGGATGGTGATGGCGTAGGCGTGGGCCAGCTCGTCCAGCTCGTCGAAGGCGTAGCCGACGCTCTCGTCCTCGTCGGTGAGGACGGTCAGCGTCTGCTCCTCTAGCGACACCGACGTGACGACGCCGACGGTCCCGTTGAAGACCCCGGCCTCGCCCTTGTCGTAGTTGTTGCGGAGCTGGGTGACCTTGTCGCCGACCCGGAACACGCGCCCGCCGTAGCGGCGCTCGGGGCGGGCCTCGTCGTGCGGGGTGAGGGCCTCCTGGAGCAGCGTGTTCAGCCCGCCCGCCCCGGCGGCGCCGCGGTGCATCGGCGCGAGGACCTGGACGTCGCGGCGCGGGTCGAGCCCGAACCTGCGCGGGATGCGGCGGGCGACGACGTCCACGGTCAGCTCGGCGGCCTCGTCCTGCTCCTCGCAGGGGAACAGGAAGAAGTCGGGGAAGCCGCGGGTCTGCGGATGCTCGCCGGAGTTGACGCGGTGCGCGTTGACGACGATGCCGGACCGCTGCGCCTGCCGGAAGATCTTCGTGAGCCGGACGCGCGGGACGGCCTCCGCGGCGAGCAGGTCGGCCAGCACCTCCCCGGCGCCGACGGACGGGAGCTGGTCGACGTCCCCGACGAGCAGCAGGTGCGCGCCGCGCGGGATCGCCTTCACCAGCTTGTTGGCCAGGATCAGGTCGACCATCGAGCTCTCGTCGACGACGACGAGGTCGGCGTCCAGGGGGCTGTCCTGGTCGAACTTCGCGTCGCCGCCGGGCTGGAGCTGGAGCAGCCGGTGGACGGTCGCGGCCTCGTGCCCGGTCAGCTCCGCCAGCCGCTTGGCCGCCCGCCCGGTCGGCGCCACCAGGACGATCTTCGCCTTCTTCGCGGCGGCGAGCTCCACCACCGAGCGGACGGTGAAGCTCTTGCCGCACCCCGGCCCGCCGGTGAGCACCGCCACCTTGGACGTCAGGGCGAGCTTGACGGCGTCCTCCTGCTCGGGCGCGAGGGCCTGGCCGGTGCGCTCCTTCAGCCACGGCAGCGCCCTGTCCCAGTCGACGTCCGCGAACGCCCCGAGCCGGTCGGACGGGGCGTCCAGCAGCTCCCGCAGCCCGCGGGCGAGGGAGCGCTCGGCGCGGTGGAACGGGACGAGGTACACCGCCGGGATCGCCGCCGCGTCGTCGCCGGGGCCGGGGACCCGCTCGCGGACCACGCCCTCGTCGCGGGCCAGCTCCTCCAGCGCCGGGACGATCAGCTCGCGCGGCACGCCGAGGATCTTCTCCGCCGCCGTCACCAGGTTGGGCTCGGGCAGGAAGCAGTGCCCGTCGTCGGCGGCCTCGGACAGCGTGTACTGGAGCCCGGCCTTGATCCGCTCGGGGCTGTCGTGCGGGATGCCGACGGCCTGCGCGATCGTGTCGGCCGTCTTGAACCCGATGCCCCACACGTCCGCCGCCAGCCGGTAGGGCTCGCGGCGCACGGTGCCGACGGAGGCGTCGCCGTACTGCTTGTAGATGCGGACGGCCAGCGACGTCGAGACGCCCACGCCCTGGAGGAAGACCATGACCTCCTTGATGGCCTTCTGCTCCTCCCACGCCTCGCCGATCCGCTTGGTGCGCTTCGGACCGAGCCCGGGCACCTCGACGAGCCGCCCGGGCTCCTCCTCGATGACGCGCAGGATGTCGGTGCCGAAGTGCCCGACCATCCGGTCGGCCATCACCGGCCCGATCCCCTTGATCATCCCGGAGCCGAGGTAGCGGCGGATGCCCTGCACGGTCGCCGGCAGGACCGTGGTGTAGGACTCGACCTCGAACTGCCGGCCGTACTTCGGATGCGACCGCCACCGGCCGGTGAGCCGCAGGCTCTCCCCGACCTGCGCGCCGAGCAGTGCCCCCACGACGGTGAGCAGGTCGGCGCCGCCCTTCTCGGTCGCCACCCGCGCGACGGTGTACCCGGTGTCCTCGTTGGCGTAGGTCACGCGCTCCAGGACGGCTTCCAGCACCGCGGGCCGCGGCGCGGCGGACGGCGTCGTCGGGGGGCTCGGCACACCGACCATGATGGCCGATCCCGCCGACACGATGGCCGGTTCCGGCAGCGGTCCTGGATCTTCCGGTGATCGCGACGTACGGTCCGGGCGCACTCGTACCCCGAGTACTGAGAGGTATCGCTGGTGTTCCGCTCCCGAACCCCGGCCCTGGCGGCGCTGTGCGCCCCGGCCGTCACCCTGGCCCTCGCGCTCACCGCGGCGGTGGCCGTCCCTCCCGCCGAGGCGGCGCCCGCCCGGCCCGACCCGATCGCAGGATTCACCGAGGAGAACGCCGTATGGCAGCGGCAGTACGAGAGGCTGCTGAGCGCCGTCCCGGACGCGAAGGAGGCCCGCTCGCTGGACGCCGAACTGGCGGCTGAACCGGGCCTGACGACCACCACCGGCGATCGGCACCGGGTCGCGCGGATCGTCGCGCGGCTGCGGTCCTACGGGCTGGAGCCCGAGGTCAGGACCTACTACGCCTACCTGTCGATGCCGGAGCGGGTCACGGTCGAGATGACCGCGCCGGAGCACCGGACGCTGCCGGTGAAGGAGAGGCGCCGGCCTTGGCAGAAGCACTTCGACCAGGTCATCCCCGGGCACAACGGCATGTCGCCGTCCGGGGAAGTGCGGGGCGAGGTCGTGTACGCCAACTACGGCCGGCCCGAGGACTTCGCGCTGCTCGCCAAGAACGGCGTCTCCGTCGAGGGGAAGATCGTCCTGGTGCGGTACGGGCGGGTCTTCCGCGGCATCAAGCCCCGCGAGGCCGCCCGGCACGGCGCCAAGGGCGTGCTGATCTACTCCGATCCCGCCGACGACGGGTCCACCCGGGGCCCGGTGTACCCGGACGGCCCGTGGCGCGCCTCCGACGGCATCCAGCGCGGCAGCATCGCGCAGATCCAGCTCGCGGCGGGCGACCCGCAGACGCCCGGCTGGCCCGCGGTGAAGGGCGCGCGCCGGATCGATCCCGAGGACGCCCCCATGCTGAAGGGGCTCGTCCCCACGACGCCGATCTCCTACGGCGCCGCCGAGCCGCTGCTGCGCGCCCTGAAGGGGCCGGAGGTCCCGAAGGACTGGCAGGGCGGCCTGCCCTTCCCCTACCGGTACGGGCCGGGCGGGACAAAGGTCCACCTGGATCTGGAGAACGGGTTCAACGTCCGCCCGCTGTGGGACGTGACGGTGCGGATCCCCGGCAGCGAGCGTCCCGACCAAGAGGTCATCCTGGGCGCGCACCATGACGCGTGGACGTACGGCAGCGTCGACAACCTGTCGGGCACGGAGAACGTGCTCCAGATCGGCCGCGCGCTCGGCAGGCTCCTGGAGCGGGGCTGGCGTCCCAAGCGCACCATCGTCCTCGCCACCTGGGACGGCGAGGAGTACGGCCTGTTCGGCTCCACCGAGTACGCCGAGGACCGGGAGCGCGACCTGCGCAACGCCGTCGCCTACGTGAACATGGACGGCGCGGGCGGCTCGGACTTCGGCGCCTCTGCGACGCCCGCGCTGGACCGGTCGGTCATCGACGCGTCCAAGGAGGTCGGCTGGCCCGGGACGTCCGGGACGCTGTACGAGGCGTGGAAGGCGCAGAACAAGGGCGCGACGCCGATCGACAGGATCGGCGGCGGCTCCGACTTCCAGGCGTTCTTCCAGCGGTTCGGCGTGCCCGCCATGGACCTCGGCTCCGCCACGCCGGGGGCCTCGGGCAGCTACCACTGCTCCTGTGACGACTATTACTGGACGTCGCACTTCGGCGACCCGGACTTCGAGTACCACGCGGCGATGTCCCGCCTGGCCGGCATCGCGGCGCTGCGGCTCGCGAACGCCGACGTGGTGGCCATCGGCTACCGCCCGTACGCCGAGGAGACCGCCGCGTACCTCGCCGACTTCACCGCCGAGCAGCGCAAGCGGCTGGGCTCGGTCGTCGTCGACGTCTCGGGCTCCATCGCCCAGGCCAAGGCGTGGCGGCGGGCGGCGGAGGCGTTGCAGGAGCGCGCGGACGAGGCGCTCCGCGAGGACGACACCGACGCGTTCCGCGGCCTGAACGAGAAGATCATGCGGACCGAGCGGGACCTGCTGACCTCGGCCGGGCTGCCCGGCCGGCCGTGGTACCGGCACCAGGTCTACGCGCCGGGCATCGACACCGGCTACGCCACGCAGCGGCTGCCCGCGCTCTACGACGCGCTGTTCGTGGACAAGGACCCCGCCGCCGCCAAGGCGTACGAGGCCCGGCTCCGCGCGAGCCTCCGGGCCGCCACCCGCACCCTCACCCCGTAGGGCGGGCGGCGCCCCTCGCCGCCCCCTTCGCCGCCCCCTCCGCCGTCAAGGGGGTCTCGCCCGCCGAGACCTCCAGCGGGCCCGTCTCGGTGACGAGCGCGGTCACCAGGCGGGCGGGCGTGACGTCGAACGCCGGGTTGTGGGCGGCCACGCCCTCCGGCGCGGTGGGGACGCCGTTCCAGGCCAGGATCTCCGCGGCGGGGCGTTCCTCGATGGGGACGCCCCGCCCGTCCGGGAGGGCCAGGTCGACGGTGCTCCACGGCGCCGCGACGACCAGCGGGATCCCCGCGTCGGCGCAGGCCAGCGCCACGCCCAGCGAGCCGATCTTGTTGGCGGTGTCGCCGTTGGCGGCGATCCGGTCCGCGCCGATCACCGCGACGTCGGCGAGTCCGCGCAGGATCGTGCTCGGCGCGGCGCCGTCGGCCTGCACCGCGCAGGGGATCCCGGCGCGCGCCAGCTCCCACGCGGTGAGGCGGGATCCCTGGAGCAGCGGGCGCGTCTCGTCCACGTACACCATCTCGACGCGGCCCCGCCCGTGCAGCGCGCGGACGACGCCGAGCGCCGTCCCCCAGCCCGCGGTGGCGAGGGCGCCGGCGTTGCAGTGGGTGAGGACGCGCAGCGGGCGGTCGCCGAGGCGGCCGAGGATCCAGTCCGCGCCCGCCGCGCCGATCGCGCGGTTGCCGCGCACGTCCTCGTCCAGGAGGGCCTGCGCCGCGGCCAGCACGGCGCCCGCGCCCTCGTCGACGAGCGGGCGGACGCGGTCGACGCCCGCCGCGAGGTTCACCGCCGTCGGGCGCGCCTCCCGGACCCGGGTGATCGCCTCGTCCAGGGCGGCGCGGTCCCAGCCCTCGCGGGCCGCCTGCCGCATCGCGACCGCGACGCCGAAGGCGCCCGCCACGCCGAGGGCGGGGGCGCCGCGCACGACCAGCCGCCGGATCGCGTCCACGAGCGCGGCGACGTCGCGGACCACCACGTGCTCCACCCGGCCGGGCAGGACGGTCTGGTCCAGCAGCCGCAGCCCGTCACCGGCCCACTCCACCGTCGGCACCTCATGCTCCATACGTCCAGTCTGCCGGAAAAGTCGCGTGAGGCCCTATGGGGCAGGGCCTTTCGTGCCACCACTGCCAGCTCCGTGACCTGCGAGAACTTGACACAGGTCGAACCTGTGTTCGAAATTGTGTGCAGATCGTGGAAGGAGGGACGCCCGTGCCGGAGGCGGCGCTGCGCGACGTCGCGGCCACCCCCGCCGCCGCGGCGGCGGTACCGGTGCTGCCGGCGCTGCGGGCGGTCGTGCCCGGGGGCGGGCTGCGGCCGGGGTCGGCCGTGGGGCTGTCCGGGCCCGGCGCGTCGTCCCTCGGCCTGGCGCTCGTCGCGGGCGTCGGCGCGCACGGCGGGCCGGACGGGACCGGCGGCTGGTGCGGCGTCGTGGGCGTGCCGGACTTCGGGGTCCTGGCCGCCGCCGGGATGGGCGCGGCGCCCGAGCGGCTGCTGCTCGTCGACGATCCCGGCGAGCGCTGGCCCGACGTGGTCGCCGCGCTCGCCGAGGCCGTGGAGCTGATCCTGCTCCGCCCGCCCGGGCGGCCCGCCGCCGCGGCCGTCCGCCGCCTGTCGGCGCTGGCCCGCAAGCACGGCTGCGTGCTGGCGCTGACCGGCGCGCACGCGGGCGCGTGGCCGGGCGTCCGGCTCCGGCTGCGGCTGGAGGACCTCGCCTGGCAGGGCCTCGGCGACGGCCACGGGCGGCTGCGCGGCCGCCTCGCCGACGTGGTGGCCGAGGGGCCAGGGGCGGGCCGCCGCGCCCGGCTCTGGTTCCCCGGCCCGGACGGCGCCGTCACCGCCGCCGGCTCCGTCCCGGCGCTGGCGGCCGTCCCCGGCGCGGGACGGCTGTCGGCGGGCGCGCGCGTCCACACCGGCGCCGAGGAGGAGATCGCGTGACGCGCGTGCTGGTGGTGTGGTGCCCGGACTGGCCGGCGACGGCCGCCGGGATGGACGCGGCGGCCCCCGGCGCCGTGGCGGCCGGGGGCAGGGTCGCGGCGTGCACGGCGGCGGCGCGGGCCGAGGGGGTGCGGCGCGGCCAGCGGATCCGGGACGCGCAGCGGCGGTGCCCGGAGCTGGCCGTCCGGGAGCGCGACACCGGCACCGAGGGGCGGCTGTTCGAGGACGTCGCCGCCGCGGTCGCGGAGCTGGCGCCGAAGGTGGAGGTCGTGCGGCCCGGGCTGTGCGCCATCGAGGCGCGGGGGCCCGCCCGGTTCTACGGCGGCGAGGAGGCGCTGCGCGTCCTCGTCCAGGACACGGTCGTGGAGGCCGGGCACGACTGCGGGTCGGGCGTCGCCGACGGGCTGTTCGCCGCCGGGCTGGCCGCGCGCGCCGGGCAGGGCGGCGTGGTGGTGCCGGAGGGCGGCGCGGCGGCGTTCCTCGCCCCGTACCCGCTGTCGGTGCTGGACCGCCCGGAGCTGGCGGACCTGCTGCGGCGGCTCGGCGTGACGACCCTCGGCGGCTTCGCGGCGCTGCCGTCCGGGCACGTCGCGGGACGGTTCGGCGCGGACGGCGCGCTCGCGCACCGGCTGGCCCGCGGCGAGGAGCCGCGCCCGCTCGCGGCCGTCCCCGGCGCGGCGGACCTGTCGGTGCGCGCCGCCTTCGACCCGCCCGCCGCGCGCGCCGAGCAGGTCGTGTTCGCGGCGAAGCGGCTCGCGGGCGAGCTGCACGAGGGCCTCGCGGCGGGCGGGCTGACCTGCGTGCGGCTGGAGGCGGCCGCCGGGTTCGCCGACGGGCGCGTCCTGCGGCGGCTGTGGCGGCACGACGGCCGGCTGTCCGCGACGGCGGTGGCCGAGCGGGTGCGGTGGCAGCTGTCGGCGTGGAGCGCCGGGCGCCCGGCGCCGGGGACGGACCCGGAGGGCATCGAGACGCCCGTCCCCGGCGGGGACGGCGGGGACCCGGGCGAGGCGGCCTGGGGCGGGATCGCGTGGCTGGAGCTGGCGCCCGACCAGCTCGTCCCGGACGAGGGGCGCCAGGAGGCGCTGTGGGGGCGGTCGCCGCTCACCGACCGGATCGCGCGGGCCGCCGACCGGATCCAGTCGCTGCTCGGCCACGCCGCGATCACCCGCCCGGTGCTGACGGGCGGGCGGGGGCCGGGCGAGCAGGTCGTCAGGGTCCCGGTCGGCGACCTGCCGCCCGGCTCCGTCCCGGACGGGCCGTGGCCGGGGCGGGTGACGGCGCCCGCGCCCGCCGCCGTCCCGCCGCACGCGCGGCCCGCCGAGGTCGTGGACGCCGCGGGCGGCCTCGTCGCGGTGTCGGCGCGCTGCACGGTGTCGGCCCCGCCGGCGGCGCTGGCGATCGGCGGGACCACGGCGGCGGTGACCGGCTGGACGGGCCCCTGGCCCGCGGACGAGCACTGGTGGGACCCCGCCCGCGCCCGCCGCCGCGCCCGGTTCCAGGTCGCCACCGAGGACGGCGCCGCCTACCTGCTCGCCGTCGAGGGCGGCCACTGGCACGTGGAGGCGGCCTATGACTAGCGACGCGACCGGCGCCGCGACCGGCGGCGGCGGATGACCGGCTGGCACAACCCGCCGATCCCGTGGCGGGAGTTCGAGGAGCGGCTGTCATGGCGCGGCCCCCGGGTGGCGGGCGGGCCGCCGGAGCCGCGGCTGCCGCGTCCCCCGCGCCCGGAGCCCGCGCCGTCCGTCGGCGTGCCGTGGGCGGAGCTGCACGTGCACTCCTCGTTCAGCTTCCTGGACGGGGCGAGCCACCCCGAGTCGCTGGTCGCCGAGGCGTCGCGGCTGGGCGTCGAGGCGATGGCGATCACCGACCACGACGGCATGTACGGGGCGGTGCAGTTCGCGCGGGCCGCGGACGAGGCGGGCATCGGGACGGTGTTCGGCGCGGAGCTGAACCTCGGGCTGCCGGGCCCGCGGGCCGGCGAGCCCGACCCGGCGGGCCGGCACCTGCTGGTCCTCGCGCGCGGCGCGCCCGGCTACGCGCGGCTCTGCTCGGCGATCACGGCGGCGCAGCTCGCGGGCGGCCGGAAGGGCCGCCCGGTGTACGACATCGAGGCGCTGGCCGGGGCGCACGACGGGCACTGGGCGGTGCTCACCGGCTGCCGCAAGGGCGCGGTCCCGGCGGCGCTGGAGGCGGGCGGCCCGGACGCGGCGGAGCGGGAGCTCCGGGAGCTGGCCGCGATGTTCGGGCGCGGCAACGTGTTCGTCGAGCTGGTCGACCACGACCGGCCCGGCGACGACGACCGCAACGACGCGCTGTCCGAGCTGGCCTCCCGCGTCGGCGTGGACGCCGTCGCGTCCAACAACGTGCACTTCGCGGCACCGGGCCCCGAGGCCCGGCTGGCGCAGGCGATGGCCGCCGTCCGGGCCCGGCGCGGCCTGGACGACATGGCCGGGTGGCTCCCGGCGGGCGGCACCGCGCACCTGCGGAGCGGCGCGGAGATGGAGGCCCGGCTGGCGCGCTTCCCCGGCGTCCGCGAGCGGACGGCCGCGCTGGCCCGCGAGTGCCTGTTCCGCTTCGACGTGGTCGCGCCCCGGCTGCCCGACTGGCCCGTCCCCGGCGGGCACACCGAGGCGAGCTGGCTGCGGCACCTGGTCGCGGAGGGGGCGCTGCGCCGCTACGGGCCGCCGGACGCCGAGCGGGTCTCCGGCGCGTACGCGCAGATCGCCAAGGAGCTGGACGTCATCGAGGAGCTCCGCTTCCCCGGCTACTTCCTGATCGTCCACGACATCGTGGAGTTCTGCCGGCGCGAGGGCATCCTGTGCCAGGGGCGCGGCTCGGCGGCGAACTCGGCGGTCTGCTACGCGCTCGGCATCACCGGCGTCGACGCCGTCCACCACGGGCTGCTGTTCGAGCGGTTCCTGTCCCCCGGGCGGGACGGCCCGCCCGACATCGACCTGGACATCGAGCACCGCCGCCGCGAGGAGGCCATCCAGTACGTCTACGGCAAATACGGGCGGGAGTGCACAGCGCAGGTCGCGAACGTCATCAGCTACCGGCCGCGGATGGCCGTCCGCGACGCCGCCCGCGCGCTCGGGTACTCCCCGGGCCAGCAGGACGCCTGGTCGAAGGGCATCGACCCGCGCGACCCGGTCGGCACCGAGACCGAGATCCCCGCGGCCGTGCTGGAGCTGTCGGACCGGATGCTGCGGCTGCCGCGGCACCTCGGCATCCACTCCGGCGGCATGGTGATCGCCGACCGGCCGGTCGGGGAGATCTGCCCGATCGAGTGGGCCTCGATGGAGGGCCGGAGCGTCCTGCAGTGGGACAAGGACGACTGCGCGTCCGCCGGGCTCGTGAAGTTCGACCTGCTGGGCCTCGGCATGCTCGCCGCGCTGCACGACTGCTTCGACCTGGTGGACGGGCACCACGGGCGGCGCCTGGACCTGCAGTCCGTCCCGCCCGACGACCCCGAGGTCTACGAGATGCTGGGCGACGCCGACACCGTCGGGGTGTTCCAGGTGGAGTCGCGGGCGCAGATGGCGACGCTGCCGCGGCTGAGGCCCCGCGAGTTCTACGACCTGGTGGTGGAGGTCGCGCTGATCCGCCCGGGGCCGATCCAGGGCGGGTCCGTCCACCCGTACCTGCGGCGCAGGAAGGGGCTGGAGCCCGCCACGTGCCCGCACCCGCTGATGGAGCCCGCGCTCTCCCGCACCCTCGGCGTGCCGCTGTTCCAGGAGCAGATGATGCAGCTGGCCGTGGACTGCGCCGGCTTCACCCCGGCGGAGGCCGACCAGCTGCGGCAGGCGATGGGCGCCAAACGCGCGCCCGAGCGGGTGGAGCGGCTCCGGCGCCGTCTCCTGGACGGGATGGCCGAGCGCGGCATCCCCGCCGACATCGCCGAGAGCGTCTACGAGAAGATCCTCGGCTTCACCGGGTTCGGGTTCCCCGAGTCCCACGCGCAGAGCTTCGCCCACCTGGTGTACGCGAGCGCCTGGCTGAAGCGGCACTTCCCGGCGGCGTTCACCGCGGCGCTCGTCCGCAACCAGCCGATGGGGTTCTACAGCCCGCAGAGTCTCCTGGCGGACGCCAAGCGGCACGGCGTGGTGGTGCGGGGGGTGGACATCAACGCCAGCGGCGTCCACCCGTCCTTGGAGGAACCCGTCGAGGTGGACTGCGCCCACCCGCACGCCCCGGCCGAGCCGCAGCCCGCGATCAGGCTCGGCCTGGACGGGATCCGCAACCTCGGCACCGACACGGCGGAGGCGATCGCCGCGGGACGCCCCTACACGGGCATGGAGGACCTGGCGCGGCGCGTCCCGATGTCGGCGGGGGCGCTGGAGGCGCTCGCCACCGCGGGCGCGTTCGACCGGCTCGGGATGTCCCGCCGCGAGGCGCTCTGGGCGGCGGGCGCGCTGGCGGGCTCCGGCCCCGGCCGGCTGGAGGGCGTGACACCGGGGGCGGCCGCGCCCGCCCTGCCCGCCATGACGCCGATCGAGGAGACCCTGGCGGACCTGTGGGCGACGGGCGTGTCCGGCACCCATCCCGTCGCGCACGTCCGGGACGCCCTGGACGAGCTGGGCGCCCTGTCGTCCGAGCGGCTCGCGGCGGCCCCCGCCGAGACGAACGTGGTCGTCGCCGGGCTCGTCACCCACCGGCAGCGCCCGCCGACCGCGGGCGGGATCGTGTTCATGACGCTGGAGGACGAGACGGGCATCATCAACGTCGTGTGCCCGCCGCAGGTGTTCCGGCGGCACCGGGCCCTCGCCGTCGACGCGCAGGCGCTGCTGGTCGGCGGGCGGCTCGAACGGGCCGACGGCGTCACCAACGTCCGCGCGACACGGCTGCGGCGGCTGCCGGTCCCCGGAAAGGTCCGCGCCCGCAACTTCCACTGACGCCCGCACCTGACGCCGGTCACATGCCCGACGCCGCTCACAGGCGGAGGCCGGTCACATGCCGGAGAAGTGCCCGCCGATGGGGATCTCGCGGCCCGCCATCAGCTCCGAGACCGTGACGAAGCTGTAGCCCTGCCGGGCGAGGCGGTCCAGGATCCGCGGGACCGCGCCGATCGTCGGCTTGCGGCTCTCGTGCAGCACGACGACCGCGCCCGGCCTGGCCCGCTCCACAACTCGGCTAGCGATCCTCTCCGGGTCGCGCATGCGCCAGTCCCCGGGGTCGATGCTCCAGAGCACCTGCACCAGGTCGAGGGACTTGGCGACGCTGGAGACCGTGGTGTTCGTGGCGCCGTACGGGGGGCGCAGCAGGGTGGGGCACCGGCCGAGCGCGGTGCGCAGGACGTCCTGCGTCCGCTGCACGTCGGAGTTGATCTGCATGGTCGGCAGCCGGGTCAGGTCGCGGTGGGCCTGGGTGTGGTTGCCGAGCTCGTTGCCGGCGGCGGCCGCGTCGCGCAGCAGCCCCGGATCGGCGGCGGCGTTGTCGCCGACCACGAAGAAGGTGGCGCGGGCCCGCCGGGCCGCGAGCGTGCGCAGCAGCTCGCGCGTGTACCGGCCGGGACCGTCGTCGAAGGTGAGCGCGATGCACTTGGCGTGCGAGCAGTCGACCGGCCCGGGAACGGGCCGGGCCGCCGCAAGCTCCGGGGCGGTCGTCGTGGGGCGTGCGGGGGTGGCGAGCGCCGCGTCCCGGGCGCGCCGCCCGAACGGCGACAGCATCGGGTCGTACACCGAGCGGGGGAGCGTGACGGCCACCCGTCCCGCCGAGCCGGGCGCCACGGTGTAGTCGCCGAACTCCACCACCATGTCGCCGGCCTCGTTGAACGCCAGCGACGGGAACGTCGCCTCGTCCGCGCGGACCTGCGCCGGGTTCGCGCGCGAGCCGAGCCGGTCGCGGACGCGCTCGGCCAGCGCGGTCAGCCCGGCCCGGCCGTCGATCAGGTCGGCGGAGGTGTGCGCGGTGCGGGTGGCGCCGTCGTACCAGAGCGTCTGCCGGGCCTCGCCGCCGGACACGCCGAGGTACTGCCACGTCACCAGCCGCACGCCCACCACCTGCCGGGACGCCGCGGTCAGCGACCACTGCACGTTCAGCTCCGGGACCCCGCCGTCGGCCAGCGGCGGCGCGCTGGTCGTGAGGGCGGTGAATGGGCGGACCTGCTCCTCCACCACCGCGGCGAGCCGCTTGGTCAGCGCGTTCGCGCCGGGCACCCGGGGGTAGGCGGCGTACACGCGGCGCGTGGTGTCCTGCTCGAAGCGCGTCTGGGCGGTGAGGCCGGCGACGGCGGTGGGATCGACGCTGCGGACGGCGGTGTCGTCGGAGATGCGGCGCCCGCGCCGCTCGACCTCCCCGGCGCAGGACGCCAGGGGCAGCGCGGCCAGCAGCGCGGCGGATGCCGCGGCCGCCACCCTGACCCTCGGGACGATCACCGATTTCCCCCACCGAGCCGCACTGGTTCGATCTTGAGTTGATCCAACTGGTTCGACAGGGTATGCCCGGGCGCGCCCCGGATCACCGTCTGCACGGCGGCCGAACAGAGTTTTGCCCTGCGCCGGTGGGGTCTTGAGAAAGCGTTGACCTTCCCCGGCACTGGCCGCGACGCCCCGTCCTCTGTCATCGTGGGGGCCGGAGGGAGCCGCGTGCCGCCGTGGTGGCGGCCGCCGAGACGCGGCCCTCGGGGGGCGAAAGGAACGCCGATGGAGAGCCCACCTTCCCGTCCGGGCGCCGCGGCGTCACCGGGCGGGCTGCGCCCGGACGACCCCACGCGGGTCGGCCGCTACCGCATCGAGGCCAAGATCGGCGAGGGCGGGATGGGCGCGGTCTACCTCGGCCGCGACCCGGACGGCCGCCCGGTCGCGGTGAAGGTCGTGCGCTCGGAGCTGGCGGGCGACCGCACGTTCCTCGCGCGCTTCCACGACGAGGCCGCCAACGCCGAGCGGGTCGCCTCGTTCTGCACCGCGCAGGTCCTGGAGCACGGCGACGACCTCGGCATGGCCTACATGGTCACCGAGTACATCGACGGGCCCTCGCTGCTCCAGCACGTCAGCGAGCGGGGGGCGCTGTCGCCGGGGATGCTGCACGGCGTCGCGGTGGGGGTCGCCGCCGCGCTCGTCGCCATCCACAGCGCGGGCCTGGTGCACCGCGACCTCAAGCCCAGCAACGTGCTGCTGTCCATCTCCGGGCCCCGGGTGATCGACTTCGGCATCGCCCGCGCCCTGGACATGGCGAGCGCCCACACCCGCACCGGCCAGGTCGTCGGCACCCCCGGTTGGATCGCTCCCGAGCAGATCCTCACGCAGCAGGTCACCCCGGCGGTCGACGTGTTCGCCTGGGGCTGCCTGGTCGCCTTCGCCGCCAGCGGCCGCAACCCGTTCGGGCACGGCTCGTTCCAGATCATGGCCGCCCGCGCCGTGCACGCCGAGCCGGAGGTCGGCGACCTGCCCGCGCCGCTCGCCGGGCTCGTCCGGTCCTGCCTGCTCAAGGAGCCCGAGCGGCGGCCGTCCGCCCGCGAGCTGCTGCTCACCCTGGTCGGCGGCGCAGGCGAGGCCGCCGTCAACACCACGCTCGGCGAGTCCTGGGCGGCGCCGCCGCCGGTGACCGTCCTGGCGTCCGCTCCCCCGCCCGCTCCCCCGCAGCCCGCGCCCACGCCCGCGCCCACGCCGCAGCCTCCGGAGCCGCCGCCGACGCAGACGCGCACCGAGCCGCCGGACGAGCGCCGCACGGTCCCGCGCCAGGTCTACGGGTCCGAGCCGCCTCCCGTCCCGCAGCCCTGGCCGGCCGCGGAGCCGACCACCTGGGAGCGCCAGGCGGGGCCGGCGGGGCGGCGGCCGTCCCGCCGCACCCGGACGGTGGCCGCGGGCGCGCTCGCCGTGCTGGTCACCGCGGGTATCGCGGGAGGCGCCTACCTGCTCACGCGCCCGGAGAAGAAGAAGGCGGCGGCGGGCCCGGCGGCCTTCCCCACCGGGCCGATGCTCGTCCGGATCGACACCGCGCCGGGCTGGCCGGACAAGTGCCACGGCGACATCGGCACCTACAAGGCCGGGGACGCGGCGCCGAAGCCGCTCATCCAGGGCCCGCAGTGCGACATCCTGCCGGTGCGCTCGCCCGACCACACGCGCATCGCGTTCACCCGGACCTCGCAAGGCGCCGCGGCGGCGTGGGTGGCGAACGCCGACGGCACCGGCGCGCGGAAGGTCGCCGACATCGCGGGCGGCCGGGTGACCTGGTCGCCCGACGGGACGAGGCTGGCCTACGTCGGCAAGCAGGGCCAGGCCAGGCAGCTGTTCATCGTCCGCCTGGAGGACGGCTCGATCACCCGGCTCACCACGGACGCGGCCGCCAAGGACGACCCGATGTGGTCCTCCACCAAGCGGCTGGTGTTCTGGAGCAAGCGCGACGGGGTCGAGCAGCTCTACACGCTCGACCCCGAGCACCCCGACGCGCCGTGGACGAAGCTCAGCCGGGACGGGGTCCGCGCCGTCGACCCCGCGTGGTCCCCCGACGGCTCCAAGATCGCCTACACGCGGGGCGAGTCACCGGCCTCCGACATCTGGGTGATGAACGCCGACGGGTCCGGCGCCCGCCCGCTGACGCGGGCGGGCGAGCGCGAGATGGACCCCGGCTGGTCCCGCGACGGCCGCTGGGTCTGCTACGTCCAGGGGGCGGTGGAGGATCCCGAGGTCCGCGCGATCCGCGCCGACGGCACGGGCGACCGGGTGGTCACCCCGGCCGGCCGCGCCCTCGGCCACCCCAGCTGGTCCTAGCGTCCGCTCAGTCGACGTTGGCGCCCGCCGGGGCCTGCTCGGGGGCCGCGGGCGGGACGGTGCTCGGGCGGGCGAGGGCGCTCGGCCACCACATGTGCCGGCCGACGTCGAGGTTCAGCGCGGTGACGAGCACCGACCGCACGACGAAGGTGTCCAGCAGCACGCCGAACGCGACGGTGAAGCCGAGCTCGGTGACGAACACCAGCGGCAGCGAGCCGAGCGCGGCGAACGTCCCGGCGAGGACGGCGCCCGCCGAGGTGATGACCCCGCCGGTCGCCGAAAGCCCGATCAGCGAGCCGCGCCGCGTGCCGTGCTGCCTGGCCTCCTCATGGACGCGCGTCATCAGGAAGATGTTGTAGTCGGTGCCGAGCGCGACCAGGAACACGAACGACCACAGCGCGAACGACGGATCGGCCGAGGCGAACCCGAAGACGTGCTCGAACACCAGGGCGCTGACCCCGAGCGCCGCCGCGTAGGACAGCACGACCGTCGCCACCAGGAGCAGCGGGGCGACGATCGCGCGCAGCAGCACCGCGAGGATGAGGAACACCACGACCAGGACGATCGGGATCACCACGGTCTGGTCGCGGTGGGAGGCGTCGCTGATGTCGAGGGTGACCGCGGAGCCGCCGCCGACCTCGGCGTCCGCGCCGGGGACGGCGTGGACGGCGTCGCGGGCCCGTTCGATCGCGGTGAAGCCGCGCTGCCCGTCGGGCGCGGCGGTGAGCGTCCCCTCCAGGTAGACGAGGCCGTCGACGGCCTGCCCTGGCCGTCCCCCGGCGAGCTTGACGTCGGTGATGTCGGGGACCTTCGCCAGCGCCGCGGCGACGGCGTCCTGCGTCCCCGCCTTGGTGACGACCTGGACCGGCGAGCCGCTGCCCGCGGGGAAGTGCTGCACGAGGGCGGCCTCGCCGGTGACCGAGTCGGGTTTGCCGGCACTGAAGGCGTCCTTGTTCTGCAGTGATCCGGTCTTCAGCCCGAACAGCCCGAACGCGAGCGCGCCGAGGATCACGGCGGTGGTCACCCAGGTGACGCGGGGGCGGGCGGCGACGAACGTCCCGACGCGCGCCCACATGCCCTGCTCGGTCGGCTCGGGGGAGCCGAAGGAGGGCCGCTTGGGCCAGAACATCCAGCGCCCGCAGATGACGAGGAGCGCCGGCAGCAGCGTGACCATGGCGGCGAGCGCGACGGCGACGCCGATCGCCATGACCGGGCCCATGCTCTTGGTGGAGTTGAGGACGGCCATCAGCAGGCACAGCATGCTGATGGCGACGGTCGAGCCGCTCGCGATGATCGCGGGGCCGGCGCGGTGCAGCGCTATCGCCATGGCCTCGTGCCGGTCGCGGTGCCGCCGCAGTTCCTCGCGGTAGCGGGCGATCAGCAGCAGTGCGTAGTCGGTCCCGGCGCCGAACACCAGGACGGTGAGGATGAACGCGGCCTGCCCGTTCACCGTCAGCCCGGCGTTCTCGGCCAGCAGGTACACCACGGCCTCGGCCGCCATCAGCGCGACGCCGACGCACAGCAGCGGCGCGAGCCACAGGATCGGGCTGCGGTAGGTGACCAGCAGGATCGCGATGACGATGGCGGCGGTGATGAGCAGCAGCGTCTTGTCGAAACCGGAGAAGACGTTGCTGAAGTCGCCTCCGTATCCGGCGGGACCGGTGACGTGGGTCTTCAGGCCCGGGTCGCCCTTGCCGACGATGTCGCGGTAGTCCTTGACGGCGGGTCCGAGCAGGTCCCAGCCGTCGTTGCCCATCTTGACGTTGACGATCGTCTGGATGGCCTTGCCGTCCTTGGAGGTGACGGGCGGCTGCACGCTCTCGGTGATCGCCCGTCGCGGCGAGGAGCCCTTCGGGTCGCCCGTGACGGCCTTCAGGCGCGGCACGTCCGCCGCGGCCCTGGCCTGGTCGGCGGCGGTGACGGGGGCGCCGTCCCGGTGGTAGACGACGACGGCGGGGATGGTGTCGGCGGGCACGAACTTCTCGGCCGCGTCGACCACGCGGGTGGACTCGGCGTCCTTCGGCAGCCACGCCGACGCCTCGTTGGTCTGCGCGCCGGTGAGCTTGCCCGCCATGGGCACCGCGATGGCGAGGATCACGATCCAGATCCCCAGCACGATGTATTTACTGCGCCTCCCGCAGGGCAGGGAGGAGAAACGGTTCGCGCCGGTCATGAGTTATCCGAAACCCCCAGGGAGTGGGCCGCCCGCCCTATTCCCTACGTCCGGAACCCCCGCCACGTCAAGACATATCGCGTTTTTTCATCATCAGGTAAAGCCGACATTCGCCGACACTGTGCAGCTCAGCCGGGTCGCGGCCGGATCCGGACAGCCGGAGGCCGCGCTGCCGCGCTGCCGCACGGCCGGACGGGCAGACGGGCAAACGGACAGAGGGCGCCCTCAGGCGGTGATCATGTCGAGGCGGCGCAGGATCACGCCCTCGCGCAGCGCCCACGGGCAGACCTCCAGCTCGGTCAGCCCGAACAGGTCCATCGCCGCGTCGGCGACGATCGCGCCCGCCGGGAGCTGCGGGGCGCGCCGCTCCGACACGCCGGGCAGATCGGCGCGCTCGCCGGCCGGCATCAGCGCGAGCTTCTCGGCCCACTCGGTCAGGTCGGAGTCGCGCAGCACCCGCCGCTGGTACGGTCCATCGGCCGACGGCGACGCGCCGCCGATCCGGGCGAGCTGCTTGAACGTCTTGGACGTGGCGACGGCGTGGTCGGGCGGCCCGTACCGGGCCACCTCGCCGACATGGCGGGCGATCTCCGCCCGGACGTGCCGGCGGAGCTTGCGCACCTCGTCCTGCGCCGGGGGGTCGGCGGTGAACCAGTCGCGGGTGAGCCGCCCGGCGCCGAGCGGCAGCGAGAACGCCGCGTCCGGCTCCTCGTCGATGCCGACGCCGATCTCCAGCGAGCCGCCGCCGATGTCGACGACCAGCAGCCGTCCCGACGACCAGCCGAACCAGCGGCGGACGGCGAGGAAGGTCAGCCGCGCCTCCTCCTCCCCCGACAGCGCGCTGATGTCGACGTTCGTCTCGGCCCGCAGGCGCGCCAGGACCTCCTCGCCGTTGGAGGCGTCCCGGACGGCGGAGGTGGCGAAGGCGACGAGGTCCTCGACGCCCTTGTCCTCGGCGATCTGCAGCGCCTCGTCGACGAACGCGCGCAGCCGGGTCTCGCCCTCCTCCGAGAGCCGGTCGCCGTCCTCCAGGTGGGCGGCGAGGCGCAGCTCCGCCTTGTGGGAGAACGCGGGCAGCGGCCGCGCCCCCTGGTGGGCGTCCACCACCAGGAGATGCACGGTGTTAGATCCCACGTCCAGCACGCCGAGTCGCATGGGGACGACGCTATCGGACCGGCCTAGGACAAGTTCGGGCAGACCAGCATTGATAGGGATAGAACTCACTTGCCGCTACGGTGGCGGCATGGAGGGTGACATCGAGGCCGCACGACGCTGGCGGGTGCCGGCGAAACAGATCGTGGCCGAATGCGCGGCGGCCGCGGCGGTGGCGGCGCTCGCCGTCCTCGGCGCCGGGGACGTCCAGATGCTGCTGCTGGCGGGCGTCGCCGCGGCGGGGCTGGCCGCGCTGGCGCTGCGCGACCTGCTCGTCCCCGTCCGGGTGGCGGCCGACCGGGAGGGCCTCACGGTGGTGACGGGCTACGCGGGCCACCGCCGCGTCCCCTGGGACGAGGTGACCGCGATCCGGGTGGACGAGCGGCGCCGGCTGCTCCTGCGCACCCGCCTCCTGGAGATCGAGACCGCGGACGACCTCCACCTGTTCAGCGCCTTCGACCTCGGCGCCGACGTGCACGACGTGGCCGACGAGCTCTACCGCCTCCGGCCCTGACCGCGGCGGGGGCGGTGCGCGGCGGCCCGGCGGTCAGTCCATGTCGAGCTGGGCGAGGTCGACAACCTCCGCCAGCTGCTCCACGGTCGGGTAGTAGCCGACGAGCGCGCCGCGTCTGGTCACCAGGAAGGCCGTCTCCCCCTGCACCCCCGCGCGGTCGGCCCAGGCCCGGTGCGCCCCCGTCAGCCGCACCGCCACCACCTGGAGCCCGTCCGGCCCGGCCCAGCCTTTCCGCTCATCCCCCATGCACAGAACGTTACGCTCTGTGACTTTCTGCGATAAGACCAGGTCAGGGGAGGGTTTCGGATACGGGGTTCAGCCGCCGAGGAGGGCGCCGCGGGCGGTGACGGCGGTGTCGGGGTTGTCGCTGAACAGGCCGTCGACGCCCGCCTCGAAGAACGCGTCGTACTCCTTGAGGGCCCGGCCGTAGTCGGACGGGACGGTCCCGGAGCGCAGGTCCGCGGGCAGGAACTGGTTCTCGTTCCGGAACGTGTAGGGGCCGACCTTCAGCTTCGCGGCGTGGGCGTCCTTCACCAGCGTGGTCGGCCGGCCGAGCGTGCCGTCCCCCTTCAGCGGGATCACCAGCGACTTGTCGGGGCCGATCCATCGCGCGTAGCCGCGGATCTCCCGCAGCCCCGCCGGGGTGATCATCTCGGCGAAGGTCGGGCCCTTGCCGGTCGCGACCGTGTCGTAGGGGGCGCCGCCCGCCGACAGGTCCTGGAGCCCGGGGACGCGCAGCGACCGGTGCAGGATGCGCAGGCTCGACGGCTCGAACGACTGGACGATGGCGCGCCCGTCCCCGCTGTCCAGGCCGTTGTCCTTGAGCGCCTTGACGAGCCCGGCCTCCAGCGGCAGCCCGATCGAGCGGAAGTAGGTCGGGTGCTTGGTCTCGGGGATGACGCCGATCCGGCGGTGGTACCTGGCGCTCAGGCCCTCGGCCAGGTCGATGACCTCCTGGAGGGTCGGCACCCGGTAGAGGCCGTCGTAGAGCGTGTTGCGCTGCCGGACCGAGGGGAGCCGCTCGACGGCCCGCAGCGTCCTCAGCTCGGCGAGCGTGAAGTCCTCGGTGAACCAGCCGGTGACCTTCGTGCCGTCGATCGTCTTGGTCGTCCTGCGGGGCGCGAACTCGGGGTGGTCCCCGACGTCGGTGGTGCCGCCGATCTCGTTCTCGTGCCGGGCGACCAGCACGCCGTCCTTGGTGGGCACGAGGTCGGGCTCGATGTAGTCGGCGCCCATCCGGACGGCCAGCTCGTAGGACCCGGCGGTGTGCTCGGGCCGGTACCCGGCCGCGCCCCGGTGCCCGAAGACGACCGGTCCCCCCGCGTGCGGCGCGGCCTCGGCGGCGCCCATGGCGGCCCCCACGACGCCGCCCGCCGCGGCGACCGGCAGCAGCACCGCCGCGGCCGCCAGGAGCACCGCCCTCTTCCCCGTCATGCGCGCGACCATGTCGGCTCCTCTCGCGGCGGCGTCCCGCGCGTCCGTCGCCGGAGATCACCGCCGCGGGGACCGTACCGCCGCCACGGTGACGCCCGGGGCAACCGTGACCGGCGGCCCGGTGAACGGCCCTGGCGGGGCGCCACGGCGACTTCACGCCCCGTTGCCGTGATGGTCGGTTCCGGCTCAATCGGGTGATCTGCACTGAGTGGTGTGGACATAACACGCAGGACGTTCCTGGCCACCACATCGCTCGGCCCGGTCACCCATGCGGGGACCGGCCTCCGCACCTCCCGTGCCCCCCGGAACGACCCGTTCGAACTGGGAGTGGCGTCCGGGGATCCGGACCCGGGCGGATTCGTCCTGTGGACGCGGCTCGCCCCCCACCCCCTCGCGGACGACGGGCACGGCGGCATGCCGGACCGCGACGTCACGGTGGAGTGGCAGGTCGCCGAGGACGAGCGGTTCCGGCGGGTGGCGCGCGGCGGCCGGGTGACCGCGCGCCGGGAAGGCGCACACAGCGTGCACGCCGAGGTGGGCGGCCTGCGGCCGGGCGCGGAGTACTTCTACCGGTTCCGCGCGGGCGGGCACGTCTCCCCGACCGGGCGCACGCGGACGGCCCCGGCGCCCGGCGCGCCGTCCCCGCTGACGTTCGGGGCCGTGTCGTGCGCCTGCTACGAGCACGGCTACTTCACCGCGTACCGGCGGCTCGCCGAGCGGCATCCCGACCTGGTGGTCCATCTGGGCGACTACCTGTACGAGGACGCGGCGGGCGCGCACGAGACGCTGCCGATCGTCCGGCGGCACACCCCCGGCAAGTGCCGGACGCTCGCGGACTACCGCCGCCGCCACGCCCAGTACCGCGCCGACGGCGACCTGCAGGCCGCGCACGCCGCCGCGCCGTGGGCGGTGGTCTGGGACGACCACGAGGTGGAGAACAACTGGGCCGGGAACGTTCCAGGATCGACGGTCCCGGGGTTCCCCGCGCGCAAGCGGGCCGCGATCCGCGCCTACTACGAGCACATGCCGCTGCGTCCGTCGGCCTACCGGGACGGCCGGATCCGCCTGACGCGGCGGCTGGACTGGGGCGCGACGGCCGCTCTGCACCTGCTCGACACCCGGCAGTACCGCTCCGACCAGCCCTGCGACGACGGGCTGCGGGAGGGATGCGACGACCGGCTGGACCCGCGGCGCGCGCTGCTCGGCCCCGCCCAGCTCCGCTGGCTGGAGTCGGGCCTGCGCGGATCCCGCGCGCGCTGGAACGTCCTGGCCCAGCAGGTGTTCCTCGCCCAGCGCGACCACCGGCTCGGCCCGGGGCGCCGGATGGCGCTGGACGGCTGGGACGGCTACGCCGCCGAGCGCGACCGGCTCATGGGCGCGCTGGTCGCGTCCCGGGCGGCCAACCCCGTCGTCCTCACCGGCGACGTCCACGTGGCGCACGCGTGCGACCTGCTCGCCGACTTCGACGACCCCGCCTCGGCGCGCGTCGGGGTGGAGCTGGTCGCCACGTCCGTCTCCAGCGACGGCGACGGCTACGCCGACCCGGTGGAGAACGCCGCCGTCCGCGCCGAGAACCCGCACATCGCCTTCATCGACCAGCGCCGCGGCTTCGTCCTGGCCCGGGCCGGCGCGGACGAGCTGCGGGCCGAGTTCCACACGCTCCCCCACGTCACCCGCCGGGGCGCCCGGTCCTCGGTCGCCGCCGCCTTCACCGTCCCGTCCGGCGCGCGCTCCCTCGGCGCCTGGCGCTGACCGGCCGCCCCCGGCGGGAACCGGGGACACGCCGGTCGCGTCCAAGGTCTGTCCGATGCCGCGTCCGAAGGAGGGATCATGGCGGCCATGAGACTCCGCCCGTTCCTGGTCACGCTGCTCATCCCGTGTGCCGCCGCGTCGGCGGCGTGCGGATCGGGTGCCTCCGCGGGCACCGGCGACCCGGACGGCCCCGCGACGGTCCAGCCGGGTGCGGTGTTCACGCTCGCGCCGGGGCAGACCGCCCGGCTGAGCGGCGGGGGGCTGACGGTCAGGTTCGACGGCGTGAAGAACGACAGCCGGTGCCCCACCTCCGTCGACTGCGTGTGGGCCGGCGACGCGACGGTGACGGTGTCCGTCACCGCCGGGGACGGGCGGCCGGCGGCGCGCGAACTGCACGTCACCGCGCCCGCCGCGACGACGACGGCCGTCCCGGGATACGTGGTCGCGCTGGTCGGCCTCACGCCGGAGCGGCACTCCGAGAGCCCCGTCCCTCCCGGCGACTACCGCGCGCGGCTCCGCGTCGACAAGCGCTGACCCCGGAGTCAGCCCAGCGCGTATCCGGTCAGGCCCCGCGGCGCGAACGGCAGCGGGCGCGCGGCCGCGTACGGGCCGGGCAGCGACAGCACCGCTCCGGCGAAGCCGTGCGCGCCGGGCGCCCCGACCAGCAGCGTCCGTCCGCGGACGGCCAGGGCGTCGCCGAACCGGCTGTAGCGGCCGAACGGTGACGTGATCGTCCTCGCCCGCCCCTTCCCCGGGAACACACGGACGGTGCCGTCGCCCGGGGAGCCCGCCGCGAGGTCGGGGACGCCGTCGCCGGTGAGGTCGCCCGCGGCGAGCGCGGAGCCGAGACGGTCGTAGCGGCCCGCCCCGGTCCGGGTGGGGCCGAGCTGCCGCATGCCGGGCCCGGCGAGGACCTGCACGGCGCCCTCGGCGTAGGCGGCCGACCCGGCGCGGTCCTCGCCGGGCGCGCCGATCGCCAGGTCGTCGCGGCCGTCGCCGTCGAAGTCGGCGGCGGCGAGCGCCGAGCCGAACCCGTCGGCGCGCTCGGCGGTGCCGTCCACGTCCGGCTCGTCCTGGGAGACATAGTTCGCGGACCGTTCCAGCGGGTCGAGGACGGTCACCGTCCCCGCGCCGCGCGCACCGTCGCCCGGGGCGCCGGTGGCGATCTCGTCGCGGCCGTCACCGTCGAAGTCGCCGGCGGCGAGGACGGTCCCGAAGCCGTCGGTGGCCGCCGCCGACTGGTCCACCCACCCCGTCCGCTGCGTGACGAGGGGGCCGGGGCGCAGCCCGCGGCCCCGGAGGCCGAAGACCGCGACGCCACCACCGCCGTCCAGCCCGGGGGCGCCGACGACCAGCTCGTCGTCGCGGTCGTGGTCGAGGTCGGCGGCGACGAGGGACGCGCCGAACCTGGCAGTTCCGGGGGGTGTGGGGGGTCGTCCCCCCACAAGTGATCGGGCCGTTCCTCGCCGCCGGAGCAGGGAGCGGACGGTCAGCACCGGCCCCGGCCCCGGCCGCAGGCCCGACGGGGAGCCCGCGAAGACCTGCACGGCGCCGTCGCCGTCGGCCCCCGCCCGGCGGGCGCCGTCGACCTGGTCGGGGACGCCGACCGCCAGGTCGTCGCAGCCGTCCCCGTCGAAGTCGCCGGTGGCGAGCGCGGCGCCGAACCCGTCGCCGCGCCGCGCCGCCGCGTCCCGCGACAGCCAGGTCACGCCCGAGGCGGTGCGGACCGCCACCGCGCCCGCCCGGACCCGGCCGCGGACGGCCGCGTACGGGGCGCCGGCGGCCAGGTCGGAGGCGCCGTCGCCGTCGAAGTCGGCGGGCGCGTCACGGGGGGCCGCCCGGCACGGCCCGGGCGGGGCCGCCACGGCGGCGGCGGGCACGGGCATGCGGCCGTGGGCGGGACGGAGGGCGGCCACGGGCGCGGACGCTCCGGCGGCCGCCGCCAGCGCGGCGACGGCGGCCAGGCGCGCCGCGGGCGCGGCGCGGCGGGGGACGATGCTCACGCCCGCACCGTTCCCGCCGCGCGGAACGCACGATCACCGGGCGGGTGGCCGGGCGGTGAACCCGCGCGGTCAGCCCGTGACGTTGAACGTGGCGGGGTCCGGGCCCAGGCGGACGCCCTTGTCCAGGTCGCCGATCGCCTTCATGTCGTCCGGGCTCAGCTCGAACCCGAACACGTCGATGTTCTCGGCGATCCTGGACGGGGTCACCGACTTCGGGATGACCACGTTGCCGATCTGGACGTGCCAGCGCAGCGCGATCTGGGCGGGCGTGCGGCCGTGGGCGCGCCCGAGGGCCGTGAGCGCCGGGTCGTCCAGCAGCCCGCGTCCCTGCCCGAGCGGCGCCCACGCCTCGGTGCGGATGCCGTGCTCGCGGTGGAAGGCGCGCAGGCCCGCCTGCTGGAAGTAGGGGTGCAGCTCGATCTGGTTGACCACCGGGACCACGTCGGTCTCGTCCAGCAGCCGCCGCAGCGTCTCGACGGTGAAGTTGGAGACGCCGATCGAGCGGACGCGGCCGTCGGCCTTGAGCTTCTCGAACGCGCGCCAGGTGTCCAGGTACAGGCCGCGGGACGGCGTCGGCCAGTGGATCAGGTAGAGGTCCAGGTACTCCAGGCCGAGGCGGGACATGCTGGCGTCGAAGGCGCGCAGCGCGTCATCGTAGCCTTGGGCGTCGTTCCACAGTTTCGTGGTGACGAACAGCTCCTCGCGGGGGATCCCGGACTCGCGCAGGGCGCGGCCGGTGCCCTCCTCGTTCTGGTAGGCGGACGCGGTGTCGACGCTGCGGTAGCCGCTCCGCAGCGCCGTCGTCACCGCGGCCTCGGCCTCGGCGTCGGACACCTGGAACACCCCGAAGCCGAGCTGCGGCATCGCGTTCCCGTCGACGAGGTCGACCTTCGGTACGGTCACGGTCTCACGTCCCCCCTTGAGCCTGCGCGTGCGGTGGCGATCGTGCCCATGAAAGCACGGTCCGAACCCGCTGGTCAGCGGTCCCCTCCCGCCGTCTCCGGCGGGACGGGCGGCGCGGCCCGCCCGGCGAGGCGCCGCAGGGCCTCCTCGGTGATCGCGAAGTACCGGGCGGTGACGCGGGCCGCGCCGTCGGCGTCGCCGCGCGCGATGGCGTCGGCGAGCGCGTGGTGGTGCGGCCGGGCCTCGTCGCGGGCCGGCCAGGTGCAGGGCTCGGCCGACACGCCGAGGCCGACCTCCGGCAGCAGCCCGTCGTGCAGCCGGACGAGGCGCGCGTTGTGGGTCGCGCAGGCGACCGCGCGGTGCAGCCGGACGTCGTGCTCGCGGGCCTCGCCGGGCGTCCGGGCGGCGTCGAACGCCGCCAGCGCGGCGGCGATGGCGGCGCGGTCGCCCGCGTCGGCGCGCTCGGCGGCGGTCCGGGCGATCAGGCCCTCGATGAGCCGCCGGTAGTCGAACAGCTCCTCGAACTCCTCCCACCGCTCCAGCAGGGCGCCGCGGACGGCCGACTCCCCCGCCTCGCCCCACGCGGCCACGACGAACGCGCCGCCGCGCCGCCCGCGGCGGATGTCCACGAGGCCGGCGCCGGCGAGGGTCCGCAGCGCGGCGCGCACGCTCTCCCGGCTGACCTGCAGCAGCGACGCCAGCTCGCGTTCGCTCGGCAGCCGGTCGCCGAGGCCGTACTCGCCGAGCGCCATGGCCGTGGCCAGCCGGTGCGCGACCTGCTCGGCGGTGCGCGCGGGCCGGAGCGGGCCGAGCGCGTCGCTGCCCATCGCGGCTCCTCGCCCTCGACGCCGGCCGGGGCGGACGTCCCGCCCGCGACCGCCAACTTCCCGGAAAGGTCTAGATTTTAGACCTTTCACCGCTTATTCTCACACCCGCATCCGTCCGGCCAGCGCCGGAGGAAGGACCGCGGACCCGCACCGGCCACCGCCGGAGAGCCGTCCCCGGTCCTCGACGCCCGCGAAGCCAAACCCTGAAAGGCGCGTGCGCACATGACGACCCGCTCCGAGCCCGCGGGCTCCCCGGCCTCCGGCTCCGGTTCCGATCCGGGCGAGGCCACGCTGGAGTCCTTCGGCTACTCCCAGGAGCTCAGACGCTCGCTGCGGCTGCCCGACCTGGTCGTCTACGGCCTGGTGATCATGCTCCCGATCGCACCGTTCACGATCTTCGGCGCGGTGTTCAACGAGTCCAAGGGCATGGTCGCGCTGACCTATCTCATCGGGCTGGTCGCGATGCTGTTCACCGCGCTCAGCTACCGGGAGATGTCGCGCGCGTTCCCCATCGCCGGGTCCGTCTACTCCTACGCCGGGCGCGGCATCAACGATAAGGTCGGCTTCCTCGCGGGCTGGGCGATCCTGCTGGACTACCTGCTCGTCCCGACCCTGCTGTACGTGATGAGCGCGGCGGCGCTGAACGCGCTCATGCCGGAGGTCCCGCAGTGGTCCTGGGTGGTGATGTTCGTGGTGGTCAACACCGCGATCAACCTCCTCGGCATCGAGTCGACGGCGCGGCTGAACCGGCTGTTCCTGCTCGGCGAGCTGGTGGTGCTGGCGCTGTTCGTCGGGTTCGGCGCCGCCGCGGTCGCGCGGGGCGAGAACGGCGCGCGCTTCTCCCTGGACCCGCTGGTGAACCCGGACCTGCTCACCCCCGGCCTGATCTTCGGCGCGCTGTCCATCGCGGTGCTCAGCTTCCTGGGGTTCGACGCGATCTCCACCCTCTCCGAGGAGGTCAAGGACGGTGACCGCAGGCTCGTCGGGCGCGCCACGCTGGTGGCGCTGTGCGTGGTCGCGGCGCTGTTCGTCCTGCAGACGTGGATCGCGGCGCTGCTGGTGCCCGGACGCACGGAGTTCACCGGCGACGACGCCACCAACTCCGCCTTCTACGACATCGCGTGGATCGCGGGCGGCGGCTGGCTCAAGCAGACGACGGCCGTCGCCGCGGCGCTGGCCACCGGCATCGCCAACTCGCTCGTCGCGCAGGCCGCGACGTCCCGGCTGCTGTTCAGCATGGCCCGCGACCGGAAGCTGCCCGCCTTCCTCGCCTACGTCCACCCGGTGCGCCGGACGCCCGAGCGCGCCATCCTGTTCGTCGCCGCCCTGTCCCTCGCCCTCGGCCTGTTCTTCACCGGGCAGATCAGCCTGCTGTCGCAGCTGGTGAACTTCGGCGCGCTGTTCGCGTTCCTGATGCTGCACGTCGCGGTGTTCGTGCACTTCCGGCTCCGCAACCGCAGTCCCCGCTGGCACCTGCACGTCGTGGCGCCCGCGGCGGGGCTGCTGATCACGGGTTCGGTGCTGTGGAACGCCGACGCCGACGCGAAGACCGGCGGCCTGGCCTGGCTCGGCATCGGCGTCCTCGTGCTGCTGTTCTACCGGCTGTCCGGCCGCGGTACCGACCTCGCCCTGGAGGACTGATGCACATCCGGCGCACCAGCGCGCACACCGTCTGGGACAACGCGATCCCGCCCGTCGCCGCGCTCGTCCCCGGCGCCGAGATCACCGTCGACACCGGCGACGCGAGCGGCGGGCAGCTCGGCCCCGGCTCGGGCACCGCCGAGGTCGCCGCGCTCGACTTCGACCGCGTCAACCCGGTGACCGGGCCGTTCCTGGTCGAGGGGGCCCGCCCCGGCGACGCCCTGGAGGTCGAGATCCTCGACATGACGGTCGGCGGCTGGGGCTGGACGGCCTGCATCCCCGGCTTCGGCCTGCTCGCCGAGGACTTCCCCGATCCGCACCTGCGCATCTCCACGATCGCCGGCGGGGCCGCCGAGCCGCTGCCGGGGCTGCGCGTCCCGGTCGTCCCGATGATCGGCACGATCGGGGTGGCGCCGCCCGAGCCCGGCGCGCACTCGATCGTCCCGCCGCGCCGCTGGGGCGGCAACATGGACATCCGGCACATCGGGCCCGGCGCGCGGCTCGTCCTGCCCGTCGGGGTGGACGGGGCGCTGCTGTCCCTCGGCGACGCGCACGCCGCGATGGGCGACGGCGAGGTCTGCGGGACCGGGGTGGAGACCGAGGCGTCCGTCCGGCTCCGGGTGGGCCTGCGCCCCGGCGCCGCCCCGCCCGCGCCGGTCGTCGAGACCGACCCGCGCACGCACCGGGCCGGCGCCGCCCTCGCCACCACCGGCATCGGCCCCGACCTGCTGGGGGCCGCCAGGGACGCGACCCGCCACCTGGTGGACGAGGTGTCCGCCCGCACCGGACTGGCCCCGGTCGACGCCTACCTCCTCGCGAGCATCGCCGCCGACCTGAAGATCTCCGAGGTCGTCGACGTCCCCAACTGGGTCGTCTCCGCGCATCTGGAGCTGTCCCTGCTCGGCTGACGGCGCGCCGGCCGGGCCCGCCGACGGGCCGTCAGCCGATGAGCCCGCCGATGCCCTGTCCCAGCAGGACGACGCCGATGACCAGCAGCAGGACCGAGACCGCGGTCCGGCGCTCGCTCTCCACCCACGCCCGCAGCGCCTCCAGCCTCGGCCGCCACCTCCCGGCGTCGGCGAGGTAGAGGATCACCGGGACGGCCACCCCGCACGCGGCGAGGACGGAGAACACCGCGACCGCCACGACCTCCTCGCCGAGGCTCAGCAGCCCCAGCGACACGGCGATCCCGGCTGCCACGAACATCAGCAGGTTCACGGGGCTGAGGACGGCCAGCACCAGCCCCTGCTCGGCGGCCTTCAGCGGCGTGACCCCGTCCAGGGGCGCCGGGCCCTCGCGGCCCGTCCCCCGGGACGTCCACTGCCGCACGGCGAGGGTCAGGACCAGCACGCCCAGCAGCAGCACGATCCACGACACCGGCGTCTTCGGCCCGCCGGTGTCGGAGTTCATCCCGATGCCGTTCGCGATCACCACGAGCAGCGTCGTCACGGCCACGATGCCCGCCGTCCACCCCGCCAGGAACCCCAGCGCCGCGTTCCTGGCCCGCGGCGCCAGCAGCAGGGCCACGACCGCGGTGATCGGGATCGGGCTGAGCGCCACCCCCAGCGTGAGGGGCAGCAGCGCCCGGATGACCTCGCCCATCTCGCTCCCCGTCGTCCACCTCCCGCCGCTCGCCCCGACGGCCATACCCACCTCGCCGGAGCCCACCCTCACCTGCGGTGACAGGCCGGGCAGGGACCGCGCGAACTTCTCGGCGGCGCCGGTCGTTGACCCCTTCGGGTTCACCGGCAGGGCACGACCGCCGTCGAGCGGACCCGCCAGGACGGCCGGTGGCCCGGGTGGGGACGGTGCGCTCAGCGCACGGTCCGGGCACCGGCCGTTCCCTGACTGCCGCGGCACCGATCGGGTAGGACGACGTCGGGCGGGCGTGAGGGGAGGCGGCGGTTGAAGATCGCGCTTTTCGTCACCTGCGTGAACGACACCCTGTATCCGGCGACGGGACGGGCGGTGGTGCGGCTGCTGCGCAGGCTCGGGCACGACGTGGACTTCCCGCGGGCGCAGACATGCTGCGGCCAGATGCACCTCAACACCGGGTACCGGCGGCAGGCCGTCCGCATGGTGAAGGGGTTCGCCGAGACGTTCGCGCCCTACGAGGCGGTGGTGACGCCGTCGGCGTCCTGCGGCGCGATGGTCCGCGAGTGGCACCCCCGGCTGGCGCCGCGCGCGTCCGGCGTCGCGTCCCGCGTGTACGAGCTGTCGGAGTTCCTCGTGGACGTGCTCGGCGTCACCGACGTCGGCGCGTACTTCCCGCACCGCGTCGCCTACCACCCCACCTGCCACTCGCTGCGGATGCTGCGCGTCGGCGACCGGCCGCTGCGGCTGCTGCGCCGGGTCCGCGGCATCGACCTCGCCGGCCTCCCGGACGCCGCCGAGTGCTGCGGGTTCGGCGGGACGTTCGCGCTGAAGAACGCCGCGGTGTCGGCCGCGATGTGCGCCGACAAGGTCGCCGCCGTCCGCGGGACGCGGGCCGAGGCGCTGTGCGCGGCCGACAACTCCTGCCTGGCGCACATCGGCGGCGCGCTCAGCCGCACCCGCGCGGGGGTCCGGACCGTCCACCTGGCCGAGATCCTGGCCTCCACCGAGGAGGACCCGCTGTGACCGCGATGCCCACCTACCTCGGGATGCCGTCCTTCCCGGACGCGGCGTCGCGCGCGGTGGACGACGCGCGGCTGCGCGCCAACCTGGCCCGCGCCACCGGCACGATCAACGGGCGCCGCGCCGCCGCCGTCGCGGAGCTGGAGGACTGGGCCGCGCTCCGCGCGTCGGGACGGCAGATCAAGGACCACGTCCTCGCGGACCTCGGGCACTACCTGCGGCTGCTGGAGGAGAGGTTCACGGCGGCCGGCGGGACCGTGCACTGGGCGCGGGACGCCGCCGAGGCGAACCGGATCGTCGCCGGGCTGGTGCGGGCGACCGGCGAGACCGAGGTCGTCAAGGTCAAGTCGATGGCCACCCAGGAGATCGGGCTGAACGAGGCGCTCGCCGCGGAGGGCGTGACGGTGTGGGAGACCGATCTCGCCGAGCTGATCGTCCAGCTCGGCGGCGACCGGCCCTCGCACCTGCTCGTCCCGGCGATCCACCGGAACCGGTCCGACATCCGCGACATATTCCTGCGCGCCATGGACGGCGCGCCGGAGGGCCTGACGGACGAGCCCGCCGCGCTGGCCGAGGCCGCCCGGCGGTACCTGCGCGCCAAGTTCCTGTCGGCGAAGGTCGCGATCTCGGGCGTGAACTTCGCCGTGGCCGACACCGGGACGCTCGTCGTCCTGGAGTCGGAGGGGAACGGGCGGATGTGCCTGACGCTCCCCGAGACGCTCATCTCGGTGATGGGCGTGGAAAAGGTCGTGCCGACCTGGCGGGACCTGGAGGTGTTCCTCCAGCTGCTCCCCCGCTCGTCCACGGCCGAGCGGATGAACCCCTACACCTCCGCCTGGACGGGCGTCCACCCCGGCGACGGGCCGCGCGACGTCCATCTGGTGCTGCTCGACAACGGCCGCTCCGACGTCCTCGCCGACGGCGTCGGGCGGCAGGCGCTGCGCTGCATCCGCTGCTCGGCGTGCCTCAACGTGTGCCCGGTGTACCGGCGCGCGGGCGGCCACGCCTACGGCTCGCCCTACCCGGGGCCGATCGGCGCGATCCTGTCGCCGCAGCTCAGGGGCGTCGGATCGGAGCTCGACGCCTCGCTGCCCTACGCGTCGTCGCTGTGCGGGGCGTGCTTGGACGCATGCCCGGTCGCGATCGACATCCCCGAGGTGCTCGTGCACCTGCGGTCCCGCGTGGTGGAGCAGGGGCCGCGGCGCCCGCTGGAGCGCGCCGCGATGGCGGCCGCCGGGTGGGTGCTGCGCTCCTCCGCCCGCCTGGCGCCGGCCCAGCGCGCCGCGTCCGCGTCCCGCCGCCTGATCGCCCGCCGCGGCCGGATCCGGCGGCTGCCCGGCCCGCTCGCCGCGTGGACCGAGACCCGCGACGCACCCGCGCCACCCCCCGAGTCGTTCCGCGCCTGGTGGGCACGCACCCACGGCGGCACCGACGGCGACGACACCCACACCAGGGCAGACGGCGGCACCGACGGCGGCGGCATCCGCAGCGCTCACGGCGGCACGAACAGCGGGGCGAACGGCGCCACGGACGGCGGCGCTCACGGCGGCGGCGGAGGTGACTCCGGCGGCGGACGCGGCTCGGGCGGGCGGGTGGGATCGTGAGCGCGCGGGAGGAGATCCTGCGGCGGATCGAGCGGGCCGCGCCCGGGCGTCCGGAGGCCGAGATCGCGGCCTCCTACGGCCGGATCGAACGGGGTTACCTGCGCCGCCACCACGGCGAGGGCGTGCTCGACCTGTTCGCCGCGCGGGTCGCCGACTACCGCGCGGCCGTCCTGCGCGTGCCCGAGGCGGACCTCCCCGCGGCGGTCACCGGGCGGCTGTCCGCGCGGCCGGGCGCCGTCGCGGTCCCGGCCGGGCTCCCCGCCGCGTGGACGGCGGGCGCCCGCGTCGTCCGCGACCCGCCCGTCCGGGACCTGGACGGGCTGGCCGGCGCCGTCACCGCCTGCGCGGCCGCCATCGCCGAGACGGGCACGATCGTCCTCGACCACGGCCCGGACCAGGGGCCGCGCGCGCTGTCGCTCGTCCCGGACTTCCATCTGATCGTCGTGCGGGCGGGCCAGGTCGCCGCCGACGTCCCCGAGGCCCTGGAGCGGCTCGACCCGCTCCGCCCCCTGACGCTGGTGTCGGGGCCGTCCGCGACGAGCGACATCGAGCTGTCCCGCGTCGAGGGCGTGCACGGGCCGCGGATCCTGGAGGTGCTGCTCGCGGGGTGACCCGCCGGTCCGCGTCCGGCACCGGCGGGCCGCGGTTATGCTCTGCGGATGCGATGGCGCCGGCGGATCCTCGGGTGGTCGCTGATCGGCGGGGCGACGGTCTACGCGCTGGCGTGGATGGGCGTGAGCCTGACGATCCTCGGGATGAGCGGATCCGCCCGGGCGGACGACGCGGCGCGGGCGGGGACGCGCGACGTCCCCGGGATCGGGAAGTTCGCGGTGGTCGACGGGCACCTCTGGCGCGGGGCGGCCCCCACCGGCGACGGGTACCGGTGGCTCGCCTCCCAGGGCGTGCGGACGGTCGTGGACCTGCGCGCGGAGGATCTGCCCGCCGAGGTCCTCGCCCGTCCCGGCCGGGCCGGGCTGACGGTCGTGCGGATCCCGATGCGGGACGGGCAGGCCCCGTCCCCCGCGCAGGTCGAGCGTTTCCTGGCGGAGGTGGGCCGGGCCCGGGGCCCGGTGTTCGTGCACTGCGGCGCGGGCGTCGGGCGGACCGGTGCGATGGCCGCCGCCTACCTCGTCCGGACGGGCCGCGCGGACGCCGCCGCCGCGACGCGGCGCAGCCTCGCGCTCGGCCCTCCCACCCTCGAACAGCTGTCCTTCATGCGCGGGCTCGGCGGCCCGCGGTCGGCGCGCCCGCCCGCGGCGGTGGTGGCGCTGAGCCGCGTCGCCGACTCCCCGCGCCGCTCATGGGCGCGCCTGACCGGCTGAGCCGGCCGGCCGGACGGGGTACGGGGGGTGACGAGCGCGGAACGGTTTACCTCCCCGAGGTTGACATGGGGCGCCCGGCGACGGTTGATAGCTATGAACAACATGGTCACGGGAGAGGCTGGCCTGTAGGGGCCAGGCCGCAGGGATGGGGTGCGTTGTCCCGCCTTATTGACGAATGACCCTATAGGGTAAATCCGGCGGATTCTCAGGTAATGGCGCATCGACCGCCTGTCGCTGTTGGGGTGTGGACATGGAGGGTCGTACGACCCGGCAGGGCACAGCGCCCGGGAACGGCGTTCCCCTGGTCGGACGGCGGTCCGTCCTCCGCGAATTCGAGGAGGCCCTGGACGCCGCCGCGTCCGCCTCCTTCCGTTTCCTGGCCCTGGTCGGGGAGCCGGGCGCGGGCAAGACCCGGCTGCTGAGCGAGCTGTCGGCGGCGGCGGACGCGCGGAAGCTGAGCCTGCTGTCCGGGCGCGCGGCCGAGTTCGAGCAGGAAATGCCGTTCGGCGCCATCGTCGACGCGCTCGACGACCATCTTGAGGACCACTTCCCCGACCTCAATCCGGCGACGGTCCGGCTGCTGGCCCCGGTGTTCCCCGCGCTGTCCACGGTCCTCGGCGACGGCCTGCCCGGCGCGGCGCCCGGCGGCGGCCCGGAGACGACGCCCGTCGCCCGCTACCAGCTGTACCGGGCGGTGCGGCACCTGCTGGAGGAGCTGGCCGCGCCGTCGGGCCTGGTGCTGATCGTCGACGACGTCCACTGGGCCGACGACGCGACGATCGAGCTGCTGGACCATCTCGTCCGGCATCCGCCGCGCGCCCGGGTGCTGATCGCGCTCGCCTACCGCCCGGCGCAGGCGTCGGCGCGGCTCGCCGCGCTGGTGCAGGCGTCGGTGCAGGCGGTGGGCGGGCACCGGCTGTCGGTGGAGCCGCTGACCGAGTCCGAGGTCGCCGAGCTGCTCGGCCCGCAGGTCAGCGGGGCCCGCTGCCGCGAGCTGTACAAGGCGAGCGGCGGCAACCCGTTCTACCTGGAGGCGCTGGCCCGCAGCCGGGAGCCGCTGACCGCCGGCGAGCCAGGCGGCGACCTGCCGCCCGCCGTGCGCGCCGCGCTCCAGCTGGAGCTGAGCGGGCTGTCGCCGAACGCGCTGCTGATCGCGCAGAGCGCGGCGGTGGCGGCCGACGAGTTCCCGCCGCTGCTGGCCGCCGCGGCGGCCGAGGTGGGCGAGGAGACGGCGCTGGCGGCGCTGGACGAGCTGGTCGCCCGCGACATCGTGCGGCCCCGGGCCGAGCGGTTCCGGTTCCGGCATCCGCTCGTCCGGCACGCCGCCTACCGCTCCGCCGCGGCCGGGTGGCGGCTGGCGGCGCACGGCCGGATCGCGGCCTACCTCACCGAGATCGGCGCGCCCGCCGCCGTCCGCGCCCGGCACATCGAGCGGTCGGGGCGGGCCGGCGACAGGGTCGCCATCGCGACGCTGGTGGAGGCGGCGCGCGCGTTCGCCACGCAGGCGCCGGCGACCGCCGCGCACTGGCTGCAGTCGGCGCTGCGGCTGATGCCGGAGACGCGGCCGGAGACGCCGCTGCCCGCGGAGCCCGGCGGTCCCGTCCTGCCGTCGCGGCTGGAGCTGATGATGGAGCTGGCGCAGGTCCAGACCGTCGGCGGCCACCTGACCGAGGGCCGCGAGACCGCGCGCAACGTGCTGAAGATGCTGCCGGAGGACGACTACGAGCGCCGGGCGCGCGCGGCCCGGCTCGCCGCGCTGATGGAGCGGCAGCTCGACCGGCCGCACGAGGCCCGCGCCCTGCTGCTGGACGAGCTGCGCCGCATGCCCGACCCCCGCTCGCCCGCCGCGGTGCCGCTGCGGATGCGGCTGGTCGCCGAGCGGATGATGCGCATCGACTTCCGCGCCGCGCAGGCGGTGCTGGACCTGATGCCCGACGACTCCGAGGACTGGGAGCCCGGCCTGAAGCTCGCGGTCGCCGCGCTGCGCCCGATGCCCGCGCTCGCGGCGGGGCGCATCGAGGACGCGCTGCGGTACCTGGAGGCGGCCGGGGTGCTGGTCGACGCGGCGCCCGACGAGCACCTGGCGGAGTGGATGGACGCCATCGCCTGGCTGTGCTGGGCCTCGACGTTCATGGGCCATTTCCTCAGCGCGGCCGACCGGTTCCAGCGCGCCGTCACCGTCGCGCGCGCGACCGGGCAGCTCTACATCGTGACCAACCTGAGGGCGGGCCAGGCCCGCGCCTACGGGATGCTCGGGCGGCTGGAGGAGGCCGCGGGCGCCGCCGAGGAGGCCGTGGAGGAGGCCCGGCTGCTGAACTCCGGGCAGCAGCTGGTGTTCGCGCTGACCCAGCAGAGCCTCGTGGCGGGCTGGTCGGGCGACGACGACTCGGCGCTGCGGCTCGCCGAGGAGGCCATCGAGATCGGCGCGGGCGTCGGCGAGTGGTGGGGGTCGATGGCCCGCTACGCGCGCGCGATGGCGCTGATCGGCCTCGGCCGGCCCGACGACGCGGCCGGCGCCGTCCAGGCCGCGTTCGGCGGGCCGCTGGACCAGCGGACGCACCTGTCGCTGTGCGAGACGATGGCGGGCCTGGAGGCCGGCCGCGGCCGCGCCGACGAGGCGATGGAGTGGGTCAAGCGCACCGAGGGCTTCGTCATCCCCGGCATGGAGGCCCACAACGCGCTGGCGCACCTGGCCCGGGCGCACGCCCTGCAGCTCACCGACCCGGCGGAGGCCGCGCGGGAGGCCCTCACGGCGGCGGAGATGTTCGAGACGGCCGGGCACCAGATCGAGACCGGCCGCGCCCGGCTGCGCGCCGGCACCGCCTACGCCGAGGCCGACGACCGCGCCGCCGCCCGCGAGCAGCTGCGCACGGCGGCCGGGATCTTCTCCGGCTGCGGCGCGCGGACGCTGCACGCCCAGGCCGTCCGCGAGCAGCGCCGGATCGGCGTGCGGGTGCCGACCAAGGGCGGCCGCAGCTCCGGGCTCCCCGGCGGGCTGTCCAAGCGCGAGTACGAGGTGGCCACGCTGGTCGTCGAGGGGTGCTCCAACTCCCAGATCGCCGAGCGGCTGTTCGTCAGCATCCGCACCGTGGAGACGCACCTGTCGCACATCTTCGCCAAGTTCGGGGTGAACTCGCGCGTCGGCGTGGTGAGCGCGCTGACACGCACCGAGGCCGACGCGGACGGCCAGGGCGGCTGACCGCTTCCCGGATTCGGTCGGCTGAAACGATGTGGACCGTTCGATTCTGTCCTGTTTACGCCACGCGCTACCGGTTCCAGAACCTCTGCCCGACTCCGTGCGTCACAGACGTTACGTATGCCCACGCGGAACCGCTCCGTACCTGCTGACCGGGCTCGGGGGCAAAGTACGGGTTTACCACGATGGCCCGATTAAGCCGGTCACAGCATCATCGTTCCGGAACGACGGAGGTGAAGGACATGACACGGACGATCACGCGTTTCACGCACGAAGGCGTGTCGGACGCCGAAGTATCGGTGCACCCGTTCGCGACGGGGGACGGTCTCGGGCTCAGCCTGACGCGCTTCCTGCGCACGGAGGGCGAGGACGTCGTCCTGCTCGTCCACGGCCTCACCTCCGCGAGCGACGTCTACATCATGCCCGAGCACCGGAACCTGACGAGCCACCTGCTCGACAACGGCTTCGGGGACGTCTGGGCCGTGGACTTCCGGATGAGCGGCCGTTTCCCCTACGACGCCGAGACGCACCGCTACACCCTGGACGACATCGCGCTGTACGACTTCCCGGCCACGCTGAAGGAGCTGCGCAGGCACGTCGGCGACCGCCGGGTGCACGTCATCGCGCACTGCCTGGGCGCGGTGTCGTTCTCGATGAGCCTGTTCGCCGGCGCGGTCGACGGCATCACCACCCTGACCTGCAACAGCGTGTCGCTGACACCGCGGGTGCCGGCCTTCTCGAAGGTGAAGCTGTCCCTCGGGACGTGGCTGCTGGAGTACGTCGTCGGCCTCCCGTTCCTCGACCCGAGGTTCGGCGACGCCCCGTTCCTCACCCGCCCGTGGATGCTCTCGCGCGCGGTGTCGCTCTTCCACGGCGAGTGCAGGGAGCGCGCCTGCCACATGCAGAGCTTCCAGTGGGGCTCGGGCAAGCCGGCGATGTACGAGCACTCCAACCTGCTGCCCGAGACGCACGCGCGGGTCGCCGACATCTGCTCGGCGTCGGGCCTGCACTACTACCGGCACGTCCGCAAGATGGTCTCCTCCGGACGCGCCGTGAAATACGCGCCGGACGACGCGCGCTACGCGGGCCTGCCGCGCGACTACCTGCAGAACGCGGCCGACGTGCGGACGCCCCTGCTGCTGCTCGCCCCCGACCGCAACCGGGTCTTCACCGACTCCAACGTCCACCTCCACAAGATCCTGGAGAGGGCCGCGCCCGGACGCCACGAGCTGGCGGTGCTGCCCGGCTACGGGCACCTCGACCCCCTGATCGGAAAGAACTCCTACATCGACGTCTTCCCGCGCATCGTCGACTTCCTCAAGCGGCACAGCGCATGAGGTCCCGGCGGCGCACTAGCGGAAAGCCCACTGACTGGTGACTGGTATGGAACACGTGGACGCCGTGGTCATCGGCTCCGGATTCGGCGGCTCGGTCGCCGCGTACCGGCTGGCCGAGGCCGGACGGTCGGTCGTGCTCTTGGAGCGCGGCCAGCCGTACCCGCCCGGCAGCTTCCCGCGCTCGCCGCAGCAGATGGGACGCGCGTTCTGGGACCCGGCCGCGGGCCTGTACGGCATGTTCGACGTGTGGTCCTTCAAGGGGTGCGACTCGGTCGTGTCGGCGGGGCTCGGCGGCGGCTCGCTGATCTACGCCAGCGTGCTCCTGCGCAAGGACGAGCGCTGGTTCGTCCACGACGAGCCGCTGCCGGGCGGCGGGTACGAGTCGTGGCCGATCTCGCGCGCCGACCTCGATCCGCACTACGACGTGGTGGAGCGGATGCTCGGCGCGGCCCCCTACCCGCTGGACCGCCCGCCGTTCGACGACACCCCGAAGGCGCACGCGATGCAGGACGCGGCCGCGGAGCTGGGGCTGCAGTGCACGCTGCCGCCGCTCGCGGTGAGCTTCTCCGCCACGCCGGGGGGCGCGCCCGGGCTGAGCCTGCCGATCGCCGATGCCGGGCACCGCAACATCCACGGCGTCGGCCGCCGGACGTGCAAGCTGTGCGGCGAGTGCAACATCGGCTGCAACGAGGGCGCGAAGAACAGCCTCGACCACACCTACCTGTCGGCGGCGGCGCACCACGGCGCCGACATCCGCACCTCCCGCGAGGTGAAGGCGATCCGGCCGCGGCCGGGCGGCGGGTACGAGGTCGACTACGTCCACCACACCGACCTGACCGCGAAGAAGGCCCGCCCGCCGGTGGTGACGATGTCGTGCGACCGGCTGGTCCTGGGCGCCGGCACGTACGGCACGACGTTCCTGCTGCTGAAGTCGCGGAAGGCGTTCCCGGGGCTGAGCCGGGCGCTCGGCACCCGGTTCAGCGGCAACGGCGACCTGCTGACGTTCCTGCTGAAGGCCAAGGACCGCAACCGGGTCCGGCCGCTGGACGCCGCGCGCGGCCCGGTGATCACCAGCGCGATCCGGCTGGCGGACGAGCTGGACGCCGTGCCCGGCGCGGGCCGCGGCGCCTACATCGAGGACGGCGGCTACCCGGGGTTCGCGGACTGGATCATCCAGGGCTTCGACGCCGGGAACGAGATCGAGCGCGCGGTGAAGTTCCTGTGGAACCGGTTCACCGAGTTCTTCAAGGACGCGCCGGACACGAACCTGTCCCAGGAGCTGTCGGACCTGATCGGCGACGGGGCGCTGACGGTCAGCTCGCTGCCGCTGCTCGGCATGGGCCGCGACATCGCGGACGGGCGGCTGCACCTGCGGGAGGGGCGGCTGGCCGCCGACTGGACCTCGCGGACCAGCGAGGAGCACTTCAGGCGCGTCCGCAAGACGATGCAGGGCATCGCGGACGTGCTCGGCGCGGAGTACGCGGACAACCCGATGTGGTTCCGCAAGCGCATCATCACCGTCCATCCGCTGGGCGGGGCGCCGATGGGCGCCACCAAGGACGAGGGCGTCTGCGACGCCTTCGGCGAGGTGTTCGGGTTCCCGGGCCTCTACATCGCCGACGGGGCGGCGATGCCCGGGCCGGTGGGCCCGAATCCCTCGCTCACCATCGCCGCGCAGGCCGATCGCCTGGCCACGCGGCTGCTGGAGGGCGTGCCCGCACGCGGGGGTGCGGGCACGGTGGTCTCCGTCCCCGACGACACGGGGGCCGGGCCGGCCGGGGGGGCCGGCCCGCCTGACGGGGCGGGGGGCGTTCCGGGGAACGGCACGGCGTACGGTCCGCGTTCCGGCGGGGGGACGATCACGCCCCTCCCCCGGAGCGAACCGGTTCCGGAGGGCCGCGGCGGCGTCGGGGGATCGATCGCCGTGGCCCTGGACCGTACGTCGCTGTCGTTCACCGAGGAGATGAAGGGGTTCGTCACCTATGGCGTGACCGATCCGCGGGCGGGGGAACTCGCGGACGAGCGCGTGCGGCTGGCGTTCCGGCTGACGATCACCGCCGAGGACACCGACCGCTTCCTGGCCGAGCCCGAGCACGCCGCGAGGGCCGAGGGATGGATCGACGCCGCTGGCCGCGGGGGCCGGCGTCCCGTCCGGCGGGGCTGGTTCAACCTGTTCGCGCCGGGTGGCGCGGAGGATCGTCGGCTGATGAGGTACCGGCTGTACTTCACCGACGGCGAGAACCGGCCCCGCACCCTGGTCGGCCACAAGAACGTGCTGCACGGCCCGCCGACGCGGATCTGGCCCGACACGTCCACGCTGTACGTCCGGATCCTGCGGGGCCACGTCGGCGAGCACGCCGAGGACGGCGCGGAGGTGCTGGCCGCGGGGGTCCTGCACATCCAGCTCACCGACTTCGCCCGGCAACTGACGACGTTCCGCACGACCGGGCCGGGCGGTGCCGGGAAGCTGGTCAGCTTCGGCAGGTTCTTCGCCGGGGAGCTGTGGGAGGTCTACGGTCCCGACCTCGACTGAGGGGGACCGTCCAGGTTCGTGCGGGCCGAGAGAACTGCGGGGTGCTCTCGGCCCGCACCTTCGTCCGCGGCGGCGCCCGCGTTCAGAGGTGCGTGGCTCAGAGGTAGTGGCCGGGGCCGTCGGCGGCGGGGGCGGCCTCGGCGGCGGCCTCGATGTCGGCGCGGCGCAGCGTCCGGACCGCCTCGCCGTCGGGCGGCCCGTCCTCCGCGCCGCCGGGGGCGGTGATCCGCCGGGCCTGGACGGCGACCGCCCGGTCGAGCAGGTTGCGCATCTCGCGGGCGTTGCCGAACCGGGCGCCTCGGCCGCGGCGGGGCAGCAGCCTGCGGACGGCGGCCAGCGCGCCCGGCGGGACGCGGAACCCGGCGTCGGCGGCCATCGCCGCGAAGATCTCGGTGAGCTCGTCGTCGGTGTAGTCGGGGAAGCGCAGCACCCGCGGGAAGCGGGACGCCAGGCCGGGGTTGCAGGCCAGGAACTCGCGCATCTCCCGGTCGTACCCGGCGACGATCACCACGAGGTCGTGGCGGTGCTCCTCCATCAGCCGCAGCAGCTCGGCGACCGCCTCGGGGCCGAAGTCGGCGCCGGGGGCGTGCAGCGCGTACGCCTCGTCCACGAACAGCACGCCGCCGAGCGCGCTCTCCACGGCGGCCCGCACGCGCGGCGCGGTCTGCCCGACGAACTCGGCGACCAGGTCGGCACGGGAGACCTCGACCAGGTGCCCCGACGACAGCAGCCCCAGCCGGGCGTAGACGTCGGCGAGCAGCCGCGCGACGGTCGTCTTGGCGGTGCCGGGGTTGCCGGTGAAGACCATGTGCCGGGTCGGGCGCGCGGCGGTGATCCCGGCGTCGCGGCGCAGCCGCTCGGTGCGGGCCTCGGCGACCAGCAGCCCGACCTCCTGCTTGACGGCGCCGAGGCCGACGAGCCGGTCGATCTCCGCGAGCGGGTCGTCGGCGGGCTCGACCCGGCCGACGGGCGCGAGGGAGGCGGGGACGTCGTCGGGGACGAGCATGTCCAGCGACTCGTCCTCGTCCGGGCCGGTCATGACGCGCAGCGCCTGCCGGGCGACGGTGCGCTCCAGCAGCGCGGCCATGAGCCGGGCGTTGCCGGGCCGCGCGGCGGGCGGCCCGGACGCGACCAGCTCGCGGACGCGGTCGAGCACGCCCGGCGCGAGCAGGAACCGGTCGGCGGCGGCCCGGGCGGCGAACACCGTGACCAGCTCGGCGTCGCTCAGGTCGGGGAACCGCACGGTGGTCGGGAACAGCCGGGCCAGCGCGGGGCGCGCGGCGAGGAGCCCGCCGTGCCCGGACCCGGGGCCGCTGAGGACGACGACCAGGTCGTCCGGGCAGGACTCGATCGCGGCGGCGAGCGCGTCGGCGGCCTCGGCGTCGCGCGCGGACGCCGCGGGGTCGAGCGGGTCCGCGCAGGCGATCAGCAGCACCCCGCCCGCCGCGCGCTCGAACACGCGGCGGATCTTGGCGGCGCCGTCCCCCGCGTGCGCGCCGACGAGGTCGGCGCGCTCGGCGCGGACCAGGTGCCCGGACGGCAGCACGCCCAGCTCGGCGTACAGGCGGCCGAGGACCCCGGCGACGGTGGACTTGCCCGTGCCGGGGTTCCCGGCGAACGTCAGGTGCCGGGGCCGGGTGTGGGCGGTCATCCCCGCCTCCTTCCGCAGCCGCGCGCCTTTCGCCTCCGCGACCAGGGCGCGGACCTCCCGCTTGACCGAGGCGATGCCGACGCAGGCGGCCAGCTCGGCGAGCGGGTCGGCGGCGGCCGCGCCGGGCAGCGCGGGACGGGCGGGCAGGTCGGCCTCCGTCACCTCGACGCCCGCGCCGGCGGGCGCGCCGGTCCTCCGGCGGGCGCGTTGCAGGCACACCTCCGCCAGGTGCCCGGCCAGCCGGGCGTTGCGCATGTTGAGCTGCGCGGGCGTGCGGACGAGCAGCGCCCCGGCCGCGCGCGCCACCCGCCGCTCGACCCGCCCTCCCCCGGTCCCGACCGCGCGGCGGAACAGCTCGGCGTGGTCCTGCACGCCGAAGTCGGCGGTGCGGGCGATCCGCATCCCGTGGACGAGCGCCGGGTTCGCGGCCAGCAGGCGCTCCTCGCCGCCCGTCCGGCACAGCGCGACGACGTGCAGGCCGGGATGGTCGGCCATGGCCCGGCGCAGTTCCTCCACGACCGCGGGGCCCGCGGCGTCGTAGCCGAGGATCGCGTCCAGGTGGCGGATCACCAGGACGTTCCCGGCCGCCGCGCACTCCCCGACGCGGGCCTGCACCCACAGGACGGCGTCGCTGACGCCGAGGTCGGCGAACACCTGGTCGGACAGGCGCAGCGCGTCGCGGGCCCGGCCGTCGCCGGCGAGCACCCGCTCGACCGCGGCGGCGGCCGTCCGGCGTCCCGACCCCTCCGGCCCGCAGATCAGCAGGCGGACGGGGCGGTGGGCGTCGGCGACCGCGTCGCGCAGGACGCCGGCGAGCGCGGCGGGCCCGAGGATCCCGCCGAACGGGTCGCCACCGGCCACGGCGTCCCCGGGGCCACCGGCGCGCCGCCCGGCGGTGAGCCTCCGGGACAGCGGGTTGGCGACGCGGCGGCGGCCGAACATCCTCCGCAGGTCGAGCTGGAACCCGCGGACGGGCACGCGGCAGTCCGGGCTGGTCGCGGCGTCCGGCAGGCCCTGGACGGCGCCGGTGATCCGGACGGCCATGTCCAGCCAGGCGCGGCAGGCGTCGGCCTCGCCGGCGACGAGCCCGCGGGCCAGCCAGCCGCGCACGTCCCGCTGCCAGCCGCCGATCTCGAAGCCGTCGCGCAGGGCGGCCAGCCGGTCGCGCAGGTTCTCGTAGAGGGCCGCGCCGACCGCGGCGGACATCTGCGGGGGGACGTCGTCGGCGCCCGCCGCGAGCAGCAGCCGCGCGAGCGCGCCGTCCAGGGGCGGGGCGCCGTCGGCGGCGCCGAGCCGCTCGTGCGCGGCGGCGAGCCCGGCGCACGCCCAGCCGAGGTAGCCGACCGGGCCGGCCAGCTCCGGCAGGGCGTCGAGGACCTCCTCCGGTGCGTCGGCGGCCCACGCGTCCTCCAGGAGGCCGTGCGGGACGGCCGCGTCCCGCTCCAGCGGGGACGGGCCGCCGGTGCGCCGCTCGTGCAGCGCGACCAGCGCGCGGCGCCGCCGTTCGAGGGGTTCGAGGCCCTCGAAGACGTCCAGGCACGCCCGTGCCAGCCCGTACATCGCGAGGCGGCGCCCGGGGTCGTCGCCGGCGGGCTCGGGCAGCCACAGCCCGGGCGGCCGCCACCGCCCGCCCTGGGTGAACCACGCGGCGGGGTCGCGGACGGCCGGCTCCGGCGCGGCGAGGAAGCCCGACAGCAGCTCGTAGTCGACGTCGCCGCGCGACCCGCCCCGCACGGCGGACGCGCCGAGCAGGAACGTCAGCAGCGACCACTGCTCGGCTCCGGCGACGCCGGTCCCGGGATCGTAGAAGTCGCTGAGCGGCCGCGCCAGGACGAGCGCGCGCGGGTCGCCGCCGAGCTCCCTCGCCCGCTCGCGCAGCCGCTCGTACAGGCCGGAGGGCACCCTCCACGGGCCCTCGGCGTACACGTCGAGCACGGGTTCGTCGGTCAGGAGCACCTCCAGGTGCTCCGGCAGCCGGGACACGCCCACCGGACATCCTCCCGCCACAGGGGATCGGCCTCCGCCGGACTACCAATGCCCGCCCGCGCGGAACGCCACTCCCCCGGGTGCGCCGTCTGCGCCTCGCGACTCATCGCGGGCGGGCCGTTCCGGTCACGCTCGAAGGACCGCGCCCCCGACATCCGGGAGGTCCGATGCATTCGCCCGACGCCTCCGCCCGCCGTGTGGCGCCGCCGCGCGGGCGGCCGGCGGGACCGGACCCGGCCGCCGGCGCGCCGCGCGCGCCGGGCACCGCGCCGTGCCCCGTGCCGGACCCGGTGCCGGAGGACGAGTGGCTGCGCCGGCTGCGTCCCCGCGAGCGCCTGGTCATGGAACTCGTCCTGCACGAGCACACGCCGGAGCAGATCGCCGAGTTCCTGGGCGTGCCGCCCGCGGCCGTCCGGGAGGTGATGGCGCGGGCCCGCGGGCGCCGGTGACGGCCCGCCCGTCGCCGGTCAGTCCCGGGCCTGCCCGTACAGCCGTTCGACGTGCAGGCGAACGACGAGACGGCCGTCGGCGACCATGACGCGGCGGTAGTCGTCCCAGTCGGGGTGGTCGCCGCGGATGTCGCGGTACACCTCGACGAGCTCCTCGACGGCGGCGTCGGCGGGGTCGGCGGCGACCTCCGACAGCTCCGCGGTGCCCTCGGCGACCACCCACGACCAGCCGTCCGGCGAGCTGACGTGCAGGCTGGCCCGGGGATCGCGGCGCAGGTTGCGGGCCTTGGCCCGGTCGGCGGTGACCGACACCCGGACGAGCCGGCGGCCCGCGTCGAAGTGGTAGTTGACGTTGGACAGCTGGGGCCGCCCGTCGCGCTTGAGGGTGGCCAGCACCCCGAGGTCCCGCCCGGCCAGCAGCCTCGCCAGCGCGGTGTCACCCGTGTCACCCGTGTCGGTGTTGTGCGCGTTGCCCGTGTTGGCCGTGTTCTCCGTCTTGCTCGCGTTATCGGCGTTGGCCGTCATCGTCCGCCTCCATCGAGTGTCGCCCGTCAGGAGGGGTCAACCCCGCGGACGCCCGGCGGCTTCCCCTTCCCGGCGGCGGGCACCGGCCGCTACCGCGCCACCAGCGCCGGGAAGTCGAAGACCCGGGCGTCGGCGGCGGGCCGGTCCTCCGGCCCGCCGCGCTCTCCTCCGCCCGCGTCACCGTCCCGGGCGATCCGCCCGGTGTGGATGTACCCGCGGAACACCGCGCCCTTCGCGGTGACCTTGATCGGCTGGAACGCCCTCGGGGACAGCGCGCAGAACCCGGTCTGCACGACGTCCTCGAACAGCGAGTCCGACACGACGTAGGCCAGGTCGCGGTGCGCGTCCTCGGCCAGCAGCCGCCGCAGCGGCCCCGCGTCCAGCAGCCGCTGGACGACGATGGGCGCGTCTCCGGCCGGCCCGAACGGCCCGGCCATCAGCGTGCCGTGGTGCAGCGCGAGCCGCACCCGCAGCCGGCCGCGACCTCCGGCCGCCTCGCCGTTGACCTCCCGGAGCGCCTCGGCGAGGCCGATCGCGAAGTCGCCGGCCACCGGCGCCGGATCGACGCCTTCGGGCAGGGTCGCCAGTTCCCCGTCCCCGCCCACCTGCTTGTCCCACTGCGCGCGGTCCAGGCCGACACCGCGCGCGGCCCGGTCCAGCGCGTCCGACAGCTGGCGCTGCGCGAGCAACTGCTCCCGCACGTCCCGCTTGCTGTATCCCTGGATGTCCACCGCCAGAAGGAGCCGGTAGACCAGCTGATGTTGCCCGTTTCCCGTCACTCCCGATCCGCCCCTCGGTCGTCCACCGAGCAAAGAGGGCCGGTTGCCCACATTCGCTCCACATGTGGAGTGAGTGTTGCTTGGTGGAGGACTTCCGTGAGGTTAGACGAGTGACGCCGGGTGCACTCCCTCCTTATCCGGTGTACCGCCGATGGACGCGTGCCCCGGGCGTCCGCACCGGCCGTTCCGTCCGGGCGCCCTCATGGACGCCAACTCTGACGCCGCCTCGGCGGCACCGGCGCCCGGAGTAAGGAACTAGTGGCGAACAAGTAAGTGATCAATCGGATCGACGACGGCGGACGGCCTGATCTCCGGTTCCGCGGATCCTCATTGAACCGCGCGGCCCCGCCCCGCCGTACTGCCCACCAACGTGACACCTGGCTCACGGTCACCGCGCAGTCCGTCCCCGCCCCCGCACCAGCCGGAGACACCGATGGCCCGTAGATCACCGGCCGCAGCGCCGGCCGCCCGCGAGCAACCCCCCTCGCCGTGGAGCTGGTTCCGCGGGCAGCCGCCCGCGGGGGGCGTGGACGACCAGGTGATCGTGACGGAGCTGTACCGGGTGTACGGGCGGCCGCTGCTGTCGTTCGTGCTCCGCCTCACCGGCGGCGACCGGCACTGGGCCGAGGACGTGGTGCAGGAGACCATGATCCGGGCATGGCGCAGCGCCCACCAGCTCGATGAGAACGCGGCGTCGCTGCTGCCCTGGCTGGCGACGGTCGCGCGCCGGATCGTCATCGACGACCAGCGCCGCAAGAACGCGCGGCCGCAGGAGGCGGGCGAGGGCCCGCTGGAGAACCTGCGCGTGCCCGACGGGTTGGAGGACCTCCTGCGCTCGGTCGTCGTCTCCGAAGCCCTCCTCGCGCTGTCCCCCGCACACCGCGAGATCCTCAACGAGACCTTCTTCCGGGACCGTTCCGTCAACGAGGCCGCCAAGCATCTCGGCATCCCCGTGGGCACGGTGAAGTCCCGGGTCTACTACGCGCTCCGGGCGCTGCGCGTCGCCCTGGAGGAGAGGGGCGTGACGCCATGAGCGCGGAACTGCTGCACATCGACGTCGGCGCCTACGCCCTCGGGCTGCTGGAGGAGCGCGACCGGCGCGCGTTCGAGGCGCACCTGCCGGCCTGCGCGTCCTGCCAGGAGGAGCTCGGCGCGCTGCGCGGGATCGCGGCCACGCTGGACGGGATCGCGCCGATCGCCGATCCGTCGGTGCCGCCGCCCGCGCCGCCCGCGCCCGCCGTGGTGTCGGACCTGCTGCGCCACCGTGCCCGCCGCGAGCGCAAGCGGCGCACGGGACGGGCGCTGGCCGGGCTGGCCGCCGGGATCGTCCTGCTGGGCGGGGCGCTGGGCACCGGGTTCACGCTCGGCGCCGACCGCGGCGGCGGCACCACCGCCGCGCCGCCGCCGGACGGCATGGAGGCGCTGTTCCAGAACGGGCAGCGGCTCACCGCCGGCAACGCCGGGACCGGCGTGTCGGGGACGGTGGCGATGGAGCCGAGGATGTGGGGCAGCCGGGTCGGGCTGCTGCTGACCAGGGTCAAGGGACCGCTGGAATGCCAGCTCGTCGCCGTGGACGGGGCGGGCCGCCCGCACACCGTCGCCGGCTGGTCCGTCCCCGCCAAGGGGTACGGGCTGCCCGGGTCCCCCATGCGGCAGCTCATGCTGCAGGGCGGGACGGCCCTCAAGCCCGGCGACATCAGCCGCTTCGAGGTCCGCACGATGGGCGACGGCCGCGCGATCCTGACCGTGCCCGCCTGAGGCGTCCCGCCCAGCACCACCCGGCCAGGGGCAGTGCCGCGCGCGGCGCGCCGCCCGTCCGGCCGCACCGGCCCGGCGGCGCGCCGCGTCCCGCCGTGGGCGTCCCCTAGCCTGGGACGGTGAGCGCGACCCGACCGGCCCCCGGACCTCCGCTGATGCTGCCCGGCCTCCGTGAGGTCTACGACGCCTACGTGCGGGAGGCGGCCGCCCTGCCCGCGCTGCCGGACGCGCTGCGGGCGGAGGTGTGGACCTCGGAGCGGCTCGGGACCCTGGAGGCCGCGGCGCCGCACGCGCGGGCGCGCCGCGCGGCGCTCGGCGACCTGGTCGTCCGCCTGCGGGCGGCGGCGACGCCGGGCGCGCGGGCGTTCCTGCGGGCGCTGGCGGCGATCGGCCCGCCGGAGACCCGCCGCGCGGCGGGACGGGCTGCGGACGCGCTCGGCGGCGTCCCGCCCGCGCCGTGGGAGGCGTCGCTCGGCCGTGTCGCCCCCGGCGGGGTCTGGCTGATCCAGGAAGGGCCGCTGGACGGGGACCGGCTGGTCTGCGAGTTCCGCCATGAGGGGCAGGGCCCGGCCGGGACGCACGCGCTGGCCGTCCGGCTGACGCACGGCGGCGTCCTCTCCGAGGTCGTGGTCGTCGGCGACGTCCCGGCGCTCATGGCGGCGGCCCGGCAGGCGGTGGCGGCGGAGCTGTGCACCGTCCAGCCGTACGGCGCGGCGGTGGCCGGGGCGAGGCTCCGCGCCGCGCTGGACGGCCCGGAGGCCCCGCCCGGGGCGTGCTACCCGGCGCTGGCCCTCGCCCGCCACCGCGCCGCGCTCCTCCCGTCCGCCTGAGACGCCCGTCCCAGGCGGGACCCGTTCACCGGCCCATGGTGCGGTAGCGGCGCGCGGCGAGGGGGAAGAACACCGCCGTGATCAGCAGCGGCCAGGCCACGGCCATCAGGACGCCGTGCTGCGCCGCCCACGACCCGCCCGTGGCCGCCGGGTCGCCGAACAGCCCGCGGCAGGCGGTGACGGTCGCCGACATCGGGTTCCACTCGGCGATCGCGCCGAGCCATCCCGGCATGGTCCCGGGCGCGACGAGGGCGCTGGACAGGAACCCGATCGGCCACACCAGGATCTGGACGGTGACGACCGACTCCGGCCCCTTGGCGACCAGCCCCAGGTAGACGCCCACCCAGACGAGCGCGAACCGCAGGAGCAGCAGCAGCCCGAGCCCGGCCAGCGCCTTCGCGGGGCCCTCGTGCGCGCGCCAGCCGATGAGCAGGCCGCAGACGGCCATGACCGCCAGCGCGGCGGCCGAGTGCAGCATGTCGGCGGCGCCGCGCCCGGCGATGACCGCCGACGGCGCGGTCGGCATGGAGCGGAACCGGTCGGTCACGCCCTTGGCGGCGTCCCCGGCGACGGCGGCGAAGGTGGTCTCCACGCCGAACACCATCGTCATCGCGAACATGCCGGGCACGATGAACTCCCGGTAGCGCCCGCCGCCGGGCACGTCCATCTGGCCGCCGAACAGGTAGCCCATCATCAGCACGACCATCACCGGGAACAGCAGCCCGACGACGACGTCGCCGGGACTGCGGGCCCAGTGCGCGAGGGCGCGGACGGTCAGGGTCCGGCTGTCGGCGACGGCCCAGCGGAGCCGTCCGGCCGGGGTCTCCGGCAGGGTCGTCATGCGGGCACCTCCGTGGTCGCGTTCCCGGTGAGGTGCAGGAACACCTCGTCCAGCGTGGGCCGGCGCAGCCCGACGTCGGCGACGCGCACGCCCGCGGCGTCCAGTTCCCGGACGGCCGTGGTGAGCGCGGCGGCGCGGTCGGCCGCGGGCGCGCCCACCCGCAGCGCCCCGGCGTCGACGTCCGCCTCGGCCCCGGCGGCGCGGGAGACGATCGCCGCGGCCACCGGCAGCGCGGCCGGGTCCTGCACGACGACCTCGACGCGGTCGCCGCCGAGCCGGGCCTTGAGCCGGTCGGGGGCGCCCTCGGCGATGACGCGGCCGCGGTCGATCACCGAGACCGCGTCGGCGAGGCGGTCGGCCTCCTCCAGGTACTGGGTGGTGAGCAGGACGGTCGTCCCGCCGGCGACCAGGGCGCGGACCTCGTCCCACACCTCGGCGCGGGCGCGGGGGTCCAGGCCGGTGGTCGGCTCGTCCAGGAACAGCACGGGCGGCGCGAGGATCATCGACGCGGCCAGGTCGAGGCGCCGCCGCATCCCGCCGGAGTACCCCCCGGCGGGACGCCCGGCGGCCTCGGTGAGCCGGAACCGTTCGAGCAGCTCGTCGGCCCGCCTGCGGGCGGCGCGCGCGCCGAGGTGGTAGAGGCGGCCGAACATGACGAGGTTCTGCCGCCCGCTGAGCACCTCGTCCACCGCGGCGTGCTGCCCGACGAGGCCGACCCGGGTCCGGACCCGGGCGGCGCCGCGCACCACGTCGTGCCCGGCGACGCTGGCGGTGCCGCCGTCGGGGCGGGTCAGGGTGGTCAGGACGCGGACGGCGGTCGTCTTGCCGGCGCCGTTGGGGCCGAGCAGCCCGTGCACCGTCCCGGCGGGCACCCGCAGGTCGAGCCCGGCGAGGGCGTCGGTGTCGCCGTAGCGCTTGCGCAGCCCCTCGGCCACGACCGCGAAGACTGGTTCGCTCATGGGTCTCCCATAACTCCGTACGCTATACGGATTTACCATCATGGCGACTATAACGTACGGAGTACGGAGTTTCATCCCTGGGAGGATGCGACGGTGACGACCGAGTTCAGCGGGACCGGCGACCCCAAGCGCAGCCTGGAGCTGCTGTGGGGCGTCCAGGACAGGCCCCGGCGCGGCCCGAAGCCCCGCCTCAGCGTGGACGCCATCGTCCGGGCCGCGGTCGGTATCGCCGACGCCGAGGGCCTGGACGCGCTGTCCATGCGCCGCATCGCCGACGAGCTCGGCGTCGCCACGATGTCGATCTACACCTACGTGCCGGGCAAGGCCGAGCTGATCGACGTGATGCTGGACCGCGCCGTCGGCGGGCTGACCCCGCCGTCCGCCCCGTCCTGGCGGGCCCGGCTGGAGCACATCGCCCGCGACAACTGGGCGCTGTTCCACCGCCACCCGTGGATGCTCCAAGTCGCCGTCGCGCGCCCGCCGATGGGCCCGAACATGCTCGCCAAGTACGAGTACGAGCTGCGGGCCATCGAGGGCGTCGGGCTCACCGACCTGGAGATGGACGCGGTCGTCGCGCTGGTCACCGGCTTCGCCGAGAGCGCCGCGCGCGTGTCGGTGAACGCCGCCGAGGCCGAGCGGCGCAGCGGCGTCAGCGACCTGGAGTGGTGGGAGGCCACCGCGCCGCTGCTGGAGCGGCTCATCGACCCGGCCGACTACCCGGTCGGCGGCCGGGTCGGCACCGCCGCGGGCCAGGAGTACAACGCCGCCGTCGCCCCGGACCGGGCCTTCGAGTTCGGCCTGGCGCGCATCCTGGACGGCATCGAGACGCTGATCGCCTCCCGCTGACCCGCCTCCCCCCGACCGCCGTCAACCGCGCCGGGGGTCACCGCGGCGGGGGTCCTCGGGCCAGGCGTGCCGGGGGTAGCGGCCCCGCAGCTCCGCCCGGACGGCCCGGTACCCCTCGCCCCAGAAGGACGCCAGGTCGGAGGTCACCGCCGCGGGCCGTCCCGCCGGGGACAGCAGGTGCACCACCAGCGGCACCCGCCCGCCCGCGAGCCGGGGCGCCTCGTCCCAGCCGAACAGCTCCTGCACCCGCGCCGCGAGGACGGGCCGCTCCCCCGCGTAGTCCACCCGGATCCGGGCCCCGGACGGCACCCGCACCCGTTCGGGCGCCAGCTCGTCCAGCCGCGCCGCGGCCTCCCACGGCAGCAGCCCCCGCAGCAGCGCCGCGACGTCCACCCGCGCGAGGTCGGCCCGCCGCCGCGCCCCGCCGAGCCGTTCCGGGAGCCGCTCCAGCAGCGCCGCGTCGTCCACCGCGGGCCAGGGCGCGCCCAGCGCGCCGTGCAGGAACGCCAGCCGCCGCCGCAGCGCGACGGCTCCCGGCGTCCAGGTCAGCAGCCCGAGCCCCTCGGCGCGCACGCCCTCCAGCAGCGCCGCCCGCACGAGCCCCGGGCCGGGGTCCCGCAGCGGCCGCGCCCCCAGCTCGATCGCGCCGAGCCGCTCGACGTGCCGCGCGACCACGTCCCCGTCCCGCCAGACGACCTCCTCGCCCGCCTCCAGCAGCGCGGCCGCCGCCGACCGGGCCACGTCCTCGTCGATCACCACCGCCTGCCGCACCCGCGCCGACGCGTTCCCGGCCGGGCGGTCGGCCGCCGCGATCGCCAGCCACTCCGGACGCGCCCCGGCCAGCGCCGACCCGTCCGCGAGCACCGCCCCGGTCCCCGACGCCATCAGATACCCCCCGCCCGGACGCGCCCGCGCCACCCGCTCCGGGAACGCCAGCGCCACCACGGCCCCCGCCACGAGGTCGTCCCCCGCCTTCCGGGCGGGACCCCCGCCCGGCTCCCGGCCGGAGACGGCCTCCAGGGCCGTGCGGAGGCGGCGGGTCTCCTCGTGCCAGCGGGCGGCGTGGGGGCCTTCGGGGCGGCCGGGGCGGCGGAGGGCGCGCCAGGTGGCGGTGAGGTCGTCGCCGGACGCCCGGGGCGGCGGCTCCGACAGCAGCGCGACGATCTGGGCGGCGTCGCGGGGGCCCACCTCGCGGGCGCCGTCGATCAGGGCGCGGGCCAGGCGGGGGTGGACGCCGACGCGGGCGAGGGCGCGGCCCCGGGCGGTGACGCGGCCGCCGTGGACGGCGCCGAGCGCGCCGAGGGTGGCGCGGGCGGCGTCCAGGGCGGCGGCGGGCGGGGGGTCGGGCAGGGCGAGGCCGCTCGCCGCGGGATCGCCCCAGCACGCGGCCTGGAGGGCGAAGGAGGTGAGGTCGGCCAGCTCGATCTCGGGGCGCGGGCGGGCGGGGAGGCGGTCGTGCCCGGCCTCGTCCCAGCAGCGGTAGACGGTGCCGGGGGCCTCGCGCCCGGCGCGTCCGGCGCGCTGCCCGGCGGTGGCGCGGGACGCGCGGACGGTGGTCAGCGACCCCAGGCCGCGGGCGTGGTCGGTGCGCGGCTCGCGCGCCAGGCCCGCGTCGACGACGACGCGCACCCCCGGGACGGTGAGGCTCGACTCGGCGACGGAGGTGGCGAGGACGACGCGGCGGCCCGCGGCGGGGGCGAGCACCGCGTCCTGGATGGCGGGCGGCGCCTGCCCGTGGATCCGCAGGACCTCCGCGGGGACGCCGTCCAGCAGCCCCGCGACGCGGGCGATCTCCCCCACGCCCGGCAGGAAGCACAGGACGTCGCCGTCCCGTTCATCGAGCGCGCGGCGGACGGTCCCGGCGACGTGGGCGAGGAACGCCGGGTCCACGCGCGTGCCGTGGGGCGGCGGGACGGGACGGGGCGGCGGCGCCCACACCGTCGCGACGGGGTGCAGGGCGGCCTCGGTCTCCACGACCGGCGCCGGGCCGGAGGCTCCGCCGAGCAGCCGCGCCCACGGGCCGGTGTCGGCGGTGGCGGACGCCGCGACCAGCCGCAGCGCGGGGCGCAGCGTGGCGCGCACGTCGAGCAGGAAGGCCAGCGCGGTGTCGGCGTCCAGGTGGCGCTCGTGGCACTCGTCCAGGATCACGGTGCCGACGTCGGCGATCTCGGGGTCGGACTGGAGGCGCTGGAGCAGCACGCCGGTGGTGACGACGTCGACGCGGGAGCCGGGGCGGGCCTCGCCGCGGACGGCGACGCCGACGCGGCCGCCCACCCGCTCGCCGAGCAGCCAGGCCATCCGGCGGGCCGCGGCGCGGGCGGCGAGGCGGCGCGGCTCCAGGACGAGGACCTTGCCGTCGGCGGGCGGGCCGCCGAGGGCCAGTCCCGCGAGGGCCAGGGGGACGAGGGTGGTCTTGCCCGTCCCCGGCGGGGCGGCGAGGACGGCCGCGCCGTGACCGGTGAGCGCCGCGCGCAGGGCGGGGACGGCGCGGCGGACGGGCAGGCCCTCCGCGTCCGGCAGGCGCGGGGAGCGGGTGTGCTGCATCACCCCAGTGTGGCGGCAGTGGTCACTACCGCGCCCGCCAGGTGATCGTCCATGTGAGAAATGCCACCGGCGTGAACAACGCGGTGCGGGTTACGGTGATAGTTGCATCGAGCATTTCGTCCATTCCTCTAGAACGTTCTAAGAGCATCCCCGGAATTTGCCCGGCCAATCCTCACGAAAGGCCAGGTAAGCAGCACCTTCGACCCTCGAAGTTGCCATGCGGACTGACTTCTCTCACCAAGGTAAGTGTGGCGACAAAGCCTCGGGTATCCCCATAATGAGGTCGTCATCGCAGGGTGCCGGGAGGTTCGGGATGATCGGCAGCTCCATCTACCTCAGGGATAGGGCGGCGTTCACGGGGGGCTCGCCGCAGGCGGTTTACGAGGAACTCTGGCAGAAGGACCGAAAAGGGCGATTGCGGACCCGCGCAATTCTGGCGTTGGTGGCGCTCGGACTGTGCGGGGCGCTGGTCAACGCCGTTTTCGGAATCGTGGCCGGACTGCTGGTCGCGGGCGCCGACACCCTGGTGCATTGGCGGATTTACCAGGCGTCGAGCGTGTGGCGGCGCGGGCTGCGCGGCGAGGACCGGATGAACCGGCTGCTGCGCCTCACCCTGGAACGCCGCGGCCACCGCACGCTGATCGCGCGGATGGTGCCCGGCCACGGGCCCGCCGACCAGCTCGTCATCGGACCCGGCGGCGTGTGGCTGGTGCACAACGAGGCATGGCAGCCCGACTTCGAGCTCTCCCACCACGGCGGGCGCCTGTTCATCGAGGGCCGCACGCAGTCCAAGCTCGTCGGCGGCCTGACCGCGCGGGCCGAGGCCGCCGCGCGGCTGATCTCCGAGCGGGCGGGGACGCCGGTGAAGGTGACCCCGGTGCTGGCCGTCCACGGCGGGCGGATGCCGCGCCGGACGCCCTTCCAGGCGGACGGCATCACGTTCGCGCGCCCGCTGAGGCTGGTGCGCTGGATGCGCCGCAACCCCACCGCCGACTACACCGCCGACCAGGTCGAGGAGATCACGCGCGCCGCCGTCCACGCGCTGCCGATCGGCGGGCGCGTCATGCCGGCCGCCGTCCCGACGGCGCAGTGATGGCCCGCACCGACCGTCCGGCTCCCGGGCGCCGCACCGGCGCCGGAACGGACCGCCGCACGGACGCAGGACGCCGCGTCGACGACGCGCCCGCGCACGTGTGGCCCCAGCACCTGTGGCCGGAGGGCTCACCCGCCGCCCACAGGGCGCCCACCGCCCGTACGGGGACCGCCACCCGTGCGGGCGGTGCGGCGCAGCCACACAAGTCCCACCACCGGCAGGACGAGGGGCACGAATCCATAGCCCCGCCCGAAGCCGGACCACACCGTCTCGTCCGGGAACGCCGACGCGTCGACGACGCTCAGCGTGCCCACGACCAGCACGCCGGCCAGTTCCACCGTGCACGCTGCGACGGCGACGCGGAACGAGGCGCGTCCGCCGCGGGCCAGCGCGGCCGTCGCCAGGACGTAGACGACCGCGGCGAGCGCCGACAGCGTGTAGGCGACCGGCGCGTCGGAGAACCGCGTGGCGATCTGCACGCCGGCCCGCGCCCCCGCGGCCAGCGCGAAGATCGCGTAGACGGCGACCAGCAGCCGCCCGGGCCCGGTGCCCGTGGCGGCGCGGGCCCCCGCGGTGCCCGTGCGGGGGTCGGTGCCGGCGCGGGCACCGGCGTCCGCACGGGCTCCGGGCCCGACCTCCTCGGGCTCAGGCACCGGTGCCGTCCCAGATCTGCTGCATCCTGACGATCATCACCGCGACGGCCAGGCAGGCGACGACGATCACACCCGGCCCGTAGCGGGAGCGCTCCAGCAGGCCCCACCCGGCGCCCGCGACGGGGATGAGCAGCACGCCCAGCAGGTAGCCGACGAACGTGGCCGTGGCGCCGGGCCCCCCGTCGCCGCCGAGCTTGACGAAGCCGACCACGGCCTGCGCCACCAGCAACGCCTCCAGGACCCCGAGCACCACCAGGTGCGGGACGCCCATCGCCCGGTCGCGCAGCGCCGACACCAGGGCGTGGGCGGCGGCCAGCAGCGCCACCACGATGATCACGGTGGCCAGGACGTCCGTCACGGGAGAAAAGAGTACTACGCCCTGTAGAGGACGCCGCGCGGGCGTCCTCCGGCGCTCCCGGGCCCCTCCGTCCGGGCGCCGGGGGACGGCGGGACGTGGCAGCATGGCGTGGGTGAACGCCCTCCAATGGCTCAACCTGACCCGGCACGGTGAGAGCACCGGCAACGTCGCGAACGGGACCGCGCTGGAGTCCGGCGCCGAGGAGACCGGCGTCCGTGAACGCGACGCCGACGTCCCGCTGTCGGAGAAGGGCCGCGCGCAGGCGGCGGCGCTCGGGCACCGGCTCGCCGCCCTCCCCGAGGACGAGCGCCCCACCATGGTCGTCGCGTCCCCTTACCTGCGCGCCCTCGACACCGCGCGGATCGCCCTCGCCCAGACCTCCTACGCCGCGCCGCGGGACCCCGGCGGGCTGGTCCCGCGGGTCGACGAGCGGCTCCGCGACCGCGAGCAGGGCGTCCTGGAAGGGCTCACCCCCGCCGGGGTCCGGAGCCGGTTCCCCGCGGAGGCCGAGCGGCTGCGGCGGCTCGGCAAGTTCTACTACCGCCCGCCCGGCGGCGAGTCGTGGACGGACGTGGCGCTGCGCCTGCGCGGCTTCTACCGCGACCTGGAGGCGGCGGCGCCGGGCGGCCGGGTGCTGGTCGTGGCGCACGACGCGATCGTGGTGCTGACCCGCTACCTGGTGGAGGGGCTGTCGGAGCGGGAGGTCCTGGACATCGAGCGGGCACCGGTCGGCAACGCCTCGCTGAGCCGCTGGCGCCACGACGGCGGCGGGCTGGTCGCCGTCTGCTACAACGACGTCTCGCACCTGACCTCCGCGGGATCGCCCGCGGGCTGACCCCCGGCCGTCAGTCGCCGCTGAGCAGGCGCGCCCGGCGGGAGGCGACGGTGGGCAGCCGCGGGTCCCCCGGCGGCAGCACGGACCGGAGCCGCTCCAGCGCCTCCAGGTCGGCGCGGCCCGGCTCGGTCTGGGCGTAGGTCCACAGCGCGTCGGCGCCGCCGCGGTCCAGCGCGAGCCCGCGGATCCGCACCGCCAGCTCGTCGCGCTCGGCGCGGACGGCGGGCGCGTCGGAGCGGGGCAGCAGCTCTCCCCCGTACAGCCGCACGGCCGCGGCGACGTCCCCCTCGTCCAGCAGCCGCCGGACGGTGAGGAAATCGGCGTCCACCGCGCAGGCGAGCCGGTAGGGCTTGGCGCGGACCAGGCCGCCGAGCTGCCCGCGCAGCCGGTGGATCTCGGCGCGGACGGTGCCGGGGCTGCCCCCGTCCCCGTACAGGTGCGCCGACAGCCGGTCGCCGTTCAGGCCCTCCGGGTGCAGCGCCAGCAGCGCGAGGATCTCGGCGTGCCGCGGCGTGAGCGGCAGGTGCACGCCGTCCAGCCGCGCGGACGGGCGGTCCGTGCCGAGCAGCGACAGCGACAGCAGCGGCCCCCCGCCCGCGGCCCGCGCGGAGGCCGGTGCCCCGGCGGCGGACCCGGCGCGGCGCGCGGACGGCATCCGCAGCAGGAACACCTCGCCGAGCGGCTCGGCGACCGCGGCGCGGCCGTCGGGCAGCGTCAGGACGCCCCCCGGGACGGGGACGCCGAGGCGCCGCCCGCGCCACCCGTCCGGCCCGGCGGCCAGGACGCGGCCGGTGGCGGTCACCAGCAGCCCGCCGCCGCGCAGCCCCCGCAGCCGCGGCAGGAACCGCTCGCGGAGCCGCTCGTCCCGCCGCCGCATGTCGACCTCCAGGCGGGCCTCGGCGAGCCGCGCCACCGCGGCGACGAGCGCGAGCGTCGCGGGATGCAGCGCGTCGGCGACGGCGCTGACGTCGACGCAGCCGATCACCTGCCCGGAGTCGGGATCGGTGATCGGGGCGCCGGCGCATGACCAGCGGTGCAGGACGTGCGCGACGTGCTCGGCGGCGTACACGTACTCGGGGCGGCCGGTGGCCAGCGCGGTGCCGATGCCGTTGGTGCCGACCGTCCCCTCCGACCAGCAGAACCCCTCGGTCAGCCCGACCACGTCGGCGGCGCGGCGGGCGGCGGGCGGGCCCTGCGTCCACAGCGCGTGGCCCGCCGCGTCGGCGATCACCATCAGGTGGTCCGACGCGTCGGCGACGCCGCGCAGCAGGTCGCGCAGCAGCGGCAGGTGGGGGTCCAGCGGGTGCGCGGCACGCACGTCGGCGAGGCGGTCGCGGTCGAACACCAGCGGCGCCGCCGGCATCCCGGCGTCCACCCCGGCCTCCCGGGACCGCCGCCACGACTCGGCGATGGGAGCGCGCGGGACGGGGCTCGCGTCGGACCGGCCGCCCCCGTCCCGAGATCCGCCGGGACCCGCGGCGTGCGCCGCCTCGTGGGCGAGGGCGAGCCCGCGCGCCAGGTCCCCGGGCTCGCGGCACGCGTGCGGTGCCGGCGCGGCCTGATCGTGCACCACCATCAGCCCTTTCCCGGACGGAGAACCCTCGGCCCGTCCGAGGATCGGCCCAGGACACCGGGCCGCGCAACCGGTTCCCGCGAACCCGACCCGCCCGCAACCGGACACCATCGGTAATGGAATGGTCGCAACGTGTATGCAACGTGGCCGCGCCTACCGTACCTCCACGCCGGAAGGCAGCGGACCATCCTGTGGGCTCCGCCGCCCCGCGCGCCTCCGGGGGGAATGCGCGCGGGGCGGGCGGGGCGGGCCGCTGCCGCCGCCTCCGGCACCAGGGGGAGGAAGAGCATGCTGTGCCTGACCTGTCAGCGCGTCCGCCCGGCCCTGAGCCGGACCGACTACACCGCCGACCGCGCCCGGCTCATCGTCCTGCGGGGACTGTGCACCTGCGGTGCCCTGCCCGCCCGCCCATCGCGGGCGCGGTATCCGGACGGTGTCCGAAAACACGCCGTTTCTCGCACCGACACGCACCGTACATGAACCGTTTCATGCCAGTTCGCCTAAAGTGAGGGGACATCCGACACCCACCCCTGGGGGGAGCACCATGACCATGATCCCGGGTCTCGTCCGCCGTGCCGCAGCCGAGGCGGAGCAGCGGCTGCGCACGGGCGTCCGCGAGGGCTCGCGCCTGCTCGCGAGACTGGGCCGGGACCTGGAACGGTCGGCGGAACTGGAGCGTCTCCTCCCGTCGTACGCGGAGCGTATACGCACCCTGGAGGCGTCGGTGCGCTCGCGCGACGAGGAGCTGGCCGCGCTGCGCGCCGAGGTGGAGTCGCTCGTCGCCCAGCTCAACGAGCGGCTGCTGCCCCGCCTCGACGAGCGGATGGACGACACCGAGCGCGACCTGGCCGCCGTCGCCACCAGCCTCATCCGCACGGGCCGCGACACCGCCGGGAACCGCGCCCGCCTCGACGCCGCCGAGCGGCGCATCGGCGACCTGCGCACCAAGCTCGCCCAGACCGAGCAGCGCGCCGGGCTCTGGCGCGACCTGCAGGCGACCATGGCCAGGCTCGGCGACGACGTCGACGCCCTCCGCGTCCGCGCCGGCGCCCGCACGGCCGACACGCCCGCTCCCGCCCCCGTCCCCGAGCCGTCCCCGCCGCACCCCGCCGAGCACGTCACCGACCGTCCCGCCTGACACCCGCCTGCCACACGCACCTGCCACACCGATACCACCGGCCCCGGGCCGCCCGGCCCGGGGTCCCGCGCGCCGCGGTGATCCGCGAGAATGGGCCGCATGACGGAATCTGCGGGCGGCGAAGGCGGGACCGGACGGGTCGTCGTGGTGACCGGCGCGAACGGCGCAGCCGGGCAGGCGGTGACGCGGCGCCTCGCGGCGGGCGGCACGCACGTCGTCGCCGCGGGCCGCCGCCCCCTCGACTGGGGCGACGACCGCGTCTCCCCCGCCGTGGTGGACCTGCTGGACGCCGCCGCCACCCGCGCGTGGGCCGCCGGCGTCGCCGAGCGGCACGGCCGCGTCGACGGGCTCGTCCACCTGGTGGGCGGCTGGCGCGGCGGCACCCCCTTCGAGGACACCGACCTGGACGACTGGACGTTCCTGCACGACCAGCTCGTCCGGACGCTGCAGCACGCGACGCTCGCCTTCCACCGGCACCTGCGCGCCGCGCCACGCGGACGGTTCGCGATCGTCTCGCAGCACGCCGCCCGCCACCCCAAGCAGAACGCCGCCGCGTACGCCACCGCGAAGGCCGCGTCCGAGGCGTGGACGCTCGCGATGGCCGACTCCTTCGCCGCCGACCCGCCCCCGGCCCCCGGGGGCGGCGCGGACGGGGACGCCGGCCCCGCCGCCGTCATCCTGGTGGTCGAGGCGCTGCTCACCGACGAGATGCGCGAGAAGCGCCCCGACGCCGACTTCAGCCGCCTCACCCACGTCGACGACCTGGCGGACGCCGTCGCGGGCCTCTGGATCCGGCCCGCCGCCGAGCTGAACGGGACACGGCGTGAGCTCTCCTGAGCCGCCCGGCGGGCCCGCGGCGCGCGGCTTCGCCAGCGACAACCAGGCGTCCGTCCACCCCGACGTCCTCGCGGCACTGGCCGCGGTGAACGACGGCCACCAGCCCGCCTACGGCGCCGACACCGTCACCGCGCGGCTCGGCGACGTCGTCCGGCGCCACTTCGGCGAGCGCGCCGAGGTGTTCCCGGTGTTCAACGGGACGGGCGCGAACGTCGTCTCGCTGCAGGCGATGTCGGAACGGTGGAGCGCGGTGCTCTGCCCCGACTCCGCGCACATCAACACCGACGAGTGCGGCGCCGCGGAGAAGGTCGCCGGCCTGAAGCTGATCCCCGTCCCCACGCCCGACGGCAAGATGACCCCCGCCCTCCTCGACCGGTACGCGACGGGGTTCGGCAACGTGCAGCGCGCCCAGCCCTCGGCGGTGTCGATCACCCAGAGCACCGAGCTGGGCACCGTCTACACCCCGGAGGAGATCACGGCGGTCGCGGCCGCGGCGCACGGGCGGGGCATGCTCGTCCACATGGACGGCGCCCGGATCGCCAACGCGGCGGCGGCGCTCGACCTGCCGATGCGCGCCTTCACCGCCGACGCCGGGGTGGACGTGCTGTCGTTCGGCGGCACCAAGAACGGGCTGCTGCTGGGCGAGGCGATCGTCGTCCTGAACCCGGACGCGGTGCGGGGCATGGCGTTCCTGCGCAAGACCGGCATGCAACTGGCGTCGAAGATGCGCTACCTGTCGGCCCAGCTCGTCGCGCTCCTGGACGGCGACCTGTGGCTGCGCAACGCCCGGCACGCCAACGCGATGGCGCGCCGCCTGGCGGACGCGGCGCGCGGCCTGCCGGGGGTCGAGATCGTCCGCCCCGTCGAGGCGAACGCGGTGTTCGCCGTCATGCCGGAGGACGCGGCGGAGCGTCTGCGCAAGCGGTTCGCGTTCTACACCTGGGACGAGCGGACCGGAGAGGTCCGCTGGGTGTGCTCCTTCGACCTCACCGAGGACGACGTGGACGCCTTCGCCGCCGCCCTCGCCGCGGAACTCTCCGCCTGACCGCCCGTCCTCCCCGCCGAACCTGCCCCGCCCGTCCTGCCCGCCCGTCCTGCCCGCCCGTCCTGCCCGCCCGTCCTGCCCGCCCGTCCCGGCGGACGCGCCCCCGGTCTCAGGCCCGGTGCGGGGAGGCGGGCATCTGCACCTTGTCACACAGTTCGCGACAGGCCACCAGGATGCGTTCCACGTCGTCGTCGCTCAGGCCCGCGTGCATGGACAGGCGGACCAGCGTGCGGCGCAGCGACGTGGCGGGCGGGAACAGCGCGGCGCTGAAGATGTCGCGGCCCGCCAGCGCGTCGCGGAGCAGCATCGCGTCGGCCTCCGAGGCGGCGTGCAGGGCGATGATCTGCGTGTCGCCCTCGCCCAGGTCGTAGCCGAGCGCGGTCAGCCCCCGGCGCAGGCGGCCGGTGACCTTGCGCAGCCGCTCCCGCCGCCAGCCCTCCTCCCGGACGACCTCCAGCGCCGCCGCGAGCCCGGCGATGTCGTGCGGCAGCAGCGTCGTGCTGAAGACCGACGGGAACGCCGTGTGCTTGAAGTACTCCGCGAAGTCCGCGCGGTTGCAGGTGATCAGGCCGGCCCGCCCGGGCAGCGCCTTGGCCAGGCTGGCGGTGCGGAAGTCGACCCGCGCCGCGAGGCCGAGCGCGGAGACCAGCCCCTCGCCGCGCTCGCCGTGCGTGCCGAGCGAGTGCGACTCGTCGACCACCAGCAGGCAGCCGTGCTCGCGCGCCACCTCGACCAGGCCGCGCAGCGGGCAGACCGAGCCGTCGGTGCTGTAGACGGCGTCGGCGACGATCACGCCGGAGCCGCCGACCTCGATGCGGCGCCGCAGGTGCCCGAGGTCGTTGTGGCGGAAGTAGGCGATCTCGGCCCCCGCCGCCCGCGCGCCCTCCCACAGCGACATGTGCGCCAGGACGTCCAGGTAGACCGGGACGTCGGGGCCCGCGACGACCTGCAGCAGCCCGGTGTTGGCCGCCCACCCGGACGGGCACAGCACCCCGGCGCCGGCGTCCATGTGCCGCGCGAAGGCGCTGCCCAGCCGGATCTGCGGATGGTCGTCGGGCAGGCACGGGCCGGGCAGCGGCGCCGCCCCCTCCGCCGCGCGCAGGCTCGCGATCATCGCGCCGCTGATCTCCGGATGCTCGGCGATGGCGAGATAGTCGCTGCACGTCAGCACGATCGCCCTGGTCCCCGGCGCCTTGGCGGGGCGTGCGCGGCGCCTGCCCACGGCGCCGCGGAAGTCCTGGATGCGCTCGCCCAATCGCTGGTGGGCGCTGGTCATGGTCGTCTCACTCCCCCATCGGGCGATGGTCACCGAACGTAGTTCTTCCTAATCATAGTGTGAAAAGAATCAATGACGGTGCCCAAAACGACGCCTGCTCCGAGAAAACTTCACGAGTGGAACGTATCGTTCCGTTCTGCTATAGTGGAGACACCGCAACGCACCGAGGGAGAGACGATGATGGACGCGACCACGTCAGGCTGGAACGTTCTCGACACCGCGCACGAGGCCCTGCGCACCGCCGTCCGGGAGGTCCCCGCCGGAGCCTGGACATGGCCCACGCCCTGCACCGAATGGGACGTCACCCAGGTCGTCCAGCACGCGGCCGGCGACCAGCTGGCCTTCGCCGCCGCCATCACCGGCGGGCCCGGCCCCGGCTTCGACCCCTTCGCGCCGTCCGGGACCATCGACGGCGACCCGGGCGCGTTCCTGGAGCCGATGCTGGCCGCGTGCGCCGCCGCCTGGGCCACCGTCGACAAGGACGCCGGGACCGTGCCCGTCCCCGTCCCCCCGAACGCCCTCCCCCCGCGCGTCGGGGCCGGCGCCGCCGCGCTCGACGCCGCCGTCCACGCCTGGGACATCGCCATGGCCACCGGACGGCCGTCGCCGCTCACCGGCGACCTCGCCCGCGAGCTGCTCACCGTCGCCAAGGAGATCGTCGAGCCGCTGCGCCAGTACGGCGCCTACGCCGACGCGATCGAAGGGGACGGCGACGACGACGTCGCCGCGCTCCTGCACTACCTCGGCCGCGACCCCCGCTGGACCGCCTGACTCCCCCCGGCGGGCCCGCACGGGCGGGTCCGCCGGCGCCCGCCACCAACCCCCCATGGCACGTTCCGCTGCCGGGCAGCCCCCGGTCGCATACGCTTCAGACAAAAGGCCGACTAATAGGGTGTGGAGACGATCACCGCCGGCGCTGGACACGCGGCGCCCGCCAGGCTCCCCGACGACGGCGGCGACGCCGCGGCGATCACCGGAAGACCCCCGCCGTCCCCGCGGACCCGCTGGGCCGTCGCGGGCCTGCTCCTGACAGGGCTCGCCACCGTCGCGATCCTGGTCTTCGGGCCCGGCCCGCTCGGCCCGGCCGCGACCGTGGTCCGGCACATGCGGTGGGGGTTCCTGCCCGTGCTCGTCCTGCTGTCCCTGCTGCACTACGTCTTCGCCGCGGTCGCGCTGCGCGGCGCGGCGGGCCGCGCGCTGCCGCTGTACGAGACGACGCTCACGCAGTTCACCGCCGCGGCCGCCAACCGGATCACACCGGGCGGCCTCGGCGCCGTCGCCGTCAACACCCGCTACCTCGTCTGCCGCGGCCTCCCGCTCCCCCGCGCCGCGGTCGCCGTGGCCGTGCTGCAGGTCGCCGGGCTGCCCGCCGACCTGCTGCTGATGGCCGCCGTCCTCGGCACCGGCGGCGGGGACGACCGCATGCTCGACGCCCTCGGCAGCCACGCCGCGCAGGCCGCCGGACTCGTCCGTCCCGTCCCGCTGCTCGTCGTCGCCGGGGTGCTGGTCCCCGCGGCCGTGCTGATGGGCCGCCGCGCCGCCCGCTCCGCCGCGGTGGGACGCGCGGTCGGCGGCCTCGCCGACCTGTGCCGCCGGCCCCGCGACCTCGCGGTCACCCTCGGCGCGTCCGCGACGACCACCCTCGTCCTCGGGCTGGCGTTCTCGCTCAGCGTCCTCGCCGTGCCGGGCACCACCACCGGGCCCGGGGACGTCCTCGCGCTGCTGGCCGCCTACCTGGTCGGGGCCGCGGCGAGCTCGGCGGTCCCGTCCCCGGGCGGCGTCGGCTCCACCGAGGCGGCCCTCGTCGCCGCGCTCGCCGCCCTCGGCATCGCGGCGGGGCCCGCCCTGCAGGCCGTCCTGCTGTTCCGCGCGATCACGTTCTGGGCGCCGGTGCCGGTGGGCCTGTTCGCTTATCGGACACTCCGCCGGTGACCTTTACGTAGTAAGACAGATCCCCCGCCCGGGGGAGGCGGTTCCCCCTCCGGGGCGATCAGCCGGCGCCACGCCCCGTGCGATCGTCAAGGACATGACGACCCTCGCGACCGCGCGGATGGGCGCGGCCTGGAAGTCCGCCCACGCCCCCGCCGCCGGTGTCCCCCGCTGGGCGCGGGTGGCCGCCTGCGCCATCCCGTTCCTCGCCCTGCCGTCCGGCCTGTGGCGGATCGCCGGGATCACCCTGCACCTGCCGATCATCGCGGGCGGGGACGACCTCCAGGACGGCGGGAGCCTCCCGGGCTGGCTGCCCATCGAGATCTACGTGGTGCTCCTGTCGGTCCTGTCGGAGGGCCTCGCCTTCACCGCCGTCGGGCTGGTGTCGGGATGGGGCGAGGTGTTCCCGCGCTGGGTCCCCTTCCTGCGCGGACGGCGCGTGCCGCCCCTCGGCGCCGTCATCCCCGCCGCCCTGGGCGCCGCGGCCCTGACGCTGCTGTGGACGGTCGCCGCCGTCACCATCCCCCTGGGGAGGACCCTCCAGGGACGCCCGGCCGAGGGCGACGGCCCCATGGACCTCCACACCTGGGAGGGCGTGCTGGCCTTCTCCGCCTACGCGCCGCTCGTGCTGTGGGGCCCGCTGCTGGCCGCCGTCACGGTCGCGTACTGGCGCCGGCGGAGCGGCCGGGCCTGACGTCCCCGGCTCAGGTCTGCGCGTGCACCGGCACCTTGGCGGAGCCGCTGAGCGCGGGCAGATAGCCGCCCCGGTGCCCCTTCGCCGTGGGGTGGTAGGACGACTCGAACGGGACGGTCACCGAGTTGAGCCAGTCCTCGCCGGAGCACAGCTCGTGCCCGGAGAACTCGTCGCGCACGTCCGACCAGGTGAAGCCGGCGCGCCCCACCGCCGAGGCGATGGCCGAGTCGAGGGCGTCGGCGGCGCCGTTCAGCGCGGTGCGCTTGGTGTTGCTGAGCCCCACGCACACATCGACGATCTTGTAGAGCCGCGGGTACCCGAGCACCACGACCTGCGCGGACGGCGCCTTGGACCGGATCTTCGTGTACACCGAGTCGAGTTTGCCCGGCAACGTGTTCTTCATATAGGTCTTGGCCTTGTTCACCGCGGTCACGCACGCCGAGTCCGACTGCAGTACGCAGGTCAGCATGACGTCGGAGAAGCCCGCGTCGTTCCCGCCGACCGAGATGCTCACCAGCGTCGTGGACGAGCCCAGCGCGCCGAGCTGGCCGTCGGCGACCGTGGTGGTCGTCGCGCCGGAGCAGGCGACGAACTTGAACGAACCCGTCGCGTGGGCCGCCGCCCACAGCTTCGGATAGGCGTTGGCGCTGCGGTTGCACGCGCCGCTCGCGGGGTCGTAGTCCCCCGCGCCGGTCCCGGACGAGTACGAGTCGCCGAGGGCGACGTAGTTCGTCGTGGCCGCCGAGGCGGTCCCGGGCCAGGTGAGGGAACCGGCGGCGAAGGCGGCCGCGCCGAAGGTGAGCAGGCAGGGGCGGGGGAGGCGCATCGGGACTCCGGGACGGGAACGGGGAACGGGAAAAGATCCACCCCTTTATACCCCGCGCGCCTTTCCGGGAAGCGCACGTTCTGATCAACAATCTTTGTCAGATTTCGCCCTTGCCGCACTCAATCCTCCGGAACCGTAACTTCCGCCACTCAAGAATTCACTACGACTTCGACAAAGCACGCTGTCCCCTAGAAACGCCACATTTACCTCCCGCCCTCGTGAGAGCACCCGTCCACGCAGGTCATCGCCACGGCGGGCGCGGGACGGCCCGCGTACCGCCGGAAGCCGCGACAATGGACCCGCATCGGCCCCGCCGCGAAGATCACATAACGGGAACAGGTAGACGCCCACGTGAAAGCACAGATCCGCCCACCGGGGGGAAGGTCCGCCGATCATCGCGGCACGCTGCTCCCCCGCCTGCTCGCACGCCTGTGGAAGCGCCTGGGCGGGCGCGCGCAATGGCGGCTCGCCCGCCTGCGGCACGACACGTTCCTGGTGTACGCCGCCGGAATCGTCCGCGACGACCACGGCCGGATCCTGCTGCTCCGGCACAGGCTGTGGCCCGCCTACCGCGCCTGGGGCTTGCCCGGCGGCTACATCGAGGCCGGTGAGAGGCCGGAGGACGCGGTGATCCGCGAGATCCGGGAGGAGACGTCCCTGACGGCCGAGGTCGCGGGGCCGCCCGTCCACCTCGCGGGCGGCTACCGCTACCGCGTCGAGGTCTACTACGACGCCCGCGTGGCGGGCGGCCGCCTCCACCTCGACACCGCGGAGATCCTGGAGGCCCGCTGGTGCCCCCTCGACGCCCTCCCCGCCGAAATGTCCCCCCGGCTCCGCGAGCTGATCGCCCGCCTCACCTGACGGCGTGGCAGATCGCCCCGGTGATGCGCGCCGGGTGCCGACTCACCTAACCGGCGCGCCAAGGGACGGTGGCGACGGGGTTGTGCCCGCGGACGCGAAGCGTGTCCCGGAACCTCTCCTGCCGCTTCGGCAGGCCGTGGACGAGCATGACCTCCCGCGCGGCGACCTCGTCGGCGATGTCGAGGAGCTCGCGGCGGTCGGCGTGGGCGGACAGCCGCATCATCTCCACCCGCGCCCGGACCGGGACGGTGACGTCGCGGCCGTTCGCGGGCAGGACGAAGCCGCCGCGCCGGTCCGCCAGGTCGAGCAGCGCACGGCCGGGCGCCTCCTCGTCCTGGTATCCGGAGACGAACACGGCGCTGCCCGGCTCGGGGAGGATCCGCCGGGCCCACTGGACGGCGGGCCCGCCGTTCAGCATCCCGGAGGTGGAGATGACGACCCCGGTCCGGAACGTGTCCAGCTCGGCGGGCCGGTCCGCCACCGCGGTGCCGCCCCCGAAGATCCGCAGCCCGCGGTCCAGGCCCTCGAACACCGCGGCCAGGTCGACGGCCATGCCGTCGAGGCGGACCGGGACCTCCGGCAGGTGCCGCCGCATGATCAGGGCGATCTCCTGGGCCCGTCCGAGCGCGAACGCGGGGATCAGCACGCGCCCGCCGCCCCGGTGGACCTCCTCGACGGCGCGCACGAGCGCGCCCACACCGATCTCCCTGTCGTCGTGCTCCTCGCCGCAGCACGTCGACTCCATGACGAGCAGGTCCGCGGAGCGCGCGGACTCGGAGAGGGCGTAGCCGCCGACGGTCTCCTGCCGGAAGCCGGAGATGTCGCCGGTGACGACCACGCGGCGGTCCCCGGCGCGGATCACCACGCCCGCGGCGCCCAGAATGTGCCCCGCCGGGAAGAGCTCGATGTTCAGCTCGCCGATCCGGCGGGTCACGCCGTACGCGAGCTCCTCGCAGTTCTGCGCGGCCTCCTCGACGTCCCGGGACCCGTAGAGCGCGGCCGTGTCCGTCCCCCAGCGCGCGTGACCGCGCTCGGCGGCGGCCATCACCTTGACGCTGTCGGCCCACATCATCGGCATGAGCGCCACGGTCTCCGGTGTGGCGAGGACCCGCAGGTACCGGCGCTCCGCGACGAGCCTGGGGACGTAGCCGCAGTGGTCGTTGTGGGCGTGGGTGACGACCACCGCGTCCACACGGCCGTCGAGCGCCCGCTCGATGTCGCGGGGCGGCCGGGCGCGCTCGCCGGGGCGCAGGCCCGCGTCGACGAGGATCCGGGTCCCGCCCGCCTCCACGAGCAGGCACGATCCGCCGATGTGGTCGTGCCCGCCGAGCGGGACGACGCGCAGGCCGAGGTCGGCCGTGACGGCGGGCGGGGGCGCGGCGGGCTCCACCATGTCCCGCAGGAACACCAGGACCTCCTCCGGGGAACGGCGGGTCGCCCGGGCGGCGGCGACCAGATGGCCGTTGTGCCGGGCGTCCTCGGAGCGGGCGGGGGCCTGGGGATCCCGGGCCTCGGCGCCGCCGGCGGGCGCGGACCCGCCCTGCTCCAGGACGTGGAGCAGGGCGGCGGCCAGGCCGCGCGGGTCGGCGGAGCGCCGCTGCTCGATCGCCAGCAGCTGCGTCATGGCGGCGACCCGGCCCTCCTTCTCGGCGAGCGCCTCGCGGGCCTCCGCGAGGCGCTCGGCGTTGTCCCGCGCGTCCTTCCTGGCGTAGGCGAGCCGCCCTTCGGACGTCCTGAGCCGCTTCCGGAGCGCCTCGATCTTGCGGGCGTCGCGTTCGGCGGCCCGGTCCCGGACCGGCCTGGTCCAGGCCAGGCCGGCCCGGACGACCCCGGCGTCGGGATGCAGCAGGACCGCCGCCAGGGCGCGGGCCCGGTCGTCGGCGCCCGACGCGGCCAGGTGCCCGGCCGCGTGGCGGCGCAGCACCGGGAACCGCTCCAGCGCCGACAGCAGCATCGGCGTCCGCTCCTCGACCAGCCGGTCCGGGTCGGGCGGCAGCGCCGCGGCCCCGGGGCGGGCGAGCACCGCGACGGCGACGGCGCGCAGGACCGCGGCGAGCGCCTCCGCGTCGGCGGTCACCGGCCCTCCGCCCGGCGGGTCGCCTCCGCGAGGACGGGCTCGCAGGCCAGCCTCCCGCCGGCGGGCACGAGGACCCCGAGCACGCGCAGCGCCTCGACGAGGTCGCGCGGCCCGGCGTAGCCGCAGGCGTGCAGGGCGTCGAGCGCCAGCTCCGGCGTCGTCTCCTCGCCGTGCGCGGCCAGGAGCGCGGCGAGGTCCTCGGGGGTCTCGGGCTCGTCGTGCGCCACCAGCACCCGCCACGCGGCGGCCAGCCGTTCCTCACCGCGCACCCCGGCGTCGCCGAGCATCCTCTCGGGCCTGCTCCAGACCTGCTCCAGGCACCGGCCCAGCGCCTGGTCGCGGTCGCCGCCGTGCCGCGTGAGCGAGGTGACCACCCGCCCGACCAGCGTCGGCCAGCCCCCGGTGCGCGCCACCAGTTCCCTCTGCCCGGCGTCGTCGGGGAAGCCGAGCGCGTCCTCCCACATCCACTGCCGGATCGCCGGCAGGTCGTAGCGCCGCAGCCCGACCAGCTCGATCCCCTCCCGGGTCTCGATCCGCACCCACGCGGGGGCCAGCATCGGCCCCGCGACCAGGACGATCGACAGCCCTCGGCCCGGATGGGTCGCGACGCCCTTCTCCGCTTCGATGAGCCTCCTCTCGAAGGTGCCGGTGTCGTGCCCGCTGAGCAGGTCCAGGATGATCACGCTGTGGCCCCGGTTCGCGGCGGCCCCGCGCAGCGCGCTGTCCAGGGACAGCTCGCCCGCCCGGACGAGCCACACCCTGAGGTCCGGCTGGGTCGTCTCCTCGTTCTTCAGCGAGGCGGCCACACGCTCGGCGTGCATGGCCAGCGACCCGACCACGACGTGGATGGGCGGCCGCGCCCGCAGGAGCCGCGCGAGCTGGCCGATGCTGAGCGGCGACCGTTCGGGCCCGGAGTGGAAGGGCATGCGGTAGGAGTGGGCGTCGAACTGGTCCGGGGGCTCGAAGTCCTCGGTGTTCTGCAGTACGTTCTCGACCTCGCGCACCCCGCCCAGGAGGTTCAGGATGTGCGGGGTCCGCAGGCGGTACCGGTCGGTGTCGACGCCGAGCACGCCGAGGTTGACGCATTCGTCGAGCAGGCCGCGGAAGCCGTCGCTCGTGCAGTCCCTGAAGCCGTCCGGCCACCAGTCACCGCATTCGGCCCGGAGCTCGTCGACGCTGAGGGTCGCGGCGGCGCCCTCGGCGAGGGCGTGCAAGGCCACCGTGTAGGCGATGACCTTGTAGCGCTTGTCCAGGTTCAGCGTCCATTCGAAGCGGTCGCGGAAGCCCCGGGCCAGCTTCTTGTCGCGCCAGACGCCGTTCACGTCCTCGCGGGTGATCTGGTACGGCAGGTGGCGCGCCGTCGCGGAGGTGTCCCGCAGCCGCGCGAGGAGTTTCTCAGCGAACAGCTGGACGAGGGCCGGGGCGTTGTTGGCCTCGGCGATGACCCGCGCCGCCAGGGTCTCCGGGAAGAGGAAGCCGAGCGTCGCGAGGGGCCGGACGAGCAGGTCGAACGCGTCCTGCGGATCGAGCGGGCCAACCGCGATCGGGGTGCCGAGGTGGGCCAGCGGCTGGTTCGGCAGGCTCAGGAACCGGGCCGTCTGGTGCAGCCCGGCCCAGACGACCTTGACGCGGCGGTCGGTCGCGGACATCAGGTCGCGCAGCGCGGTGACGCTCTCGAACCGTCCCTGGTCGGCGTCCTGGTTGAGGAAACGGTCCGCCTCGTCCAGGAGGATCAGCAGCTGGCGGTGCGGATCGGCCGCCGTCCACTCGCGGACCGCCTCGATGACCTGGCCGCGGCGCATCAGCCCCGGGCGGACCACCCCGGCCTTCGCCAGCCGGTCGGCGAGCCTCGGCCACAGCGAGTTCGACGGGACCTTCCCCACCGTCTGGATGTTCTCCAGGATGACGGTGCGGTGCGGGTCGGTGTCGCGGATGCCGCGCTCGGCCTTGCGCAGCAGCGCCGACTTGCCGAGCTGCCGCCCCCCGTAGACGAACGAGGAGCCGTTGCGGTCGGTGACCTCGCGGACCTGGGCGTCGCGTCCGTAGAACATCTCGTCGGGGACGTCGCCGGCGGGCGTGTACGGGTTGGTGGCGGTGAACGGCGCCATCACCGCGACGGTCGCGGTCCAGTTCTCGGGATGGCACGCCAGGTAGCCGATCGCGGCGTCGTCGAGGACGCCGGCGACGGGCGCCGGGCGGCCCCGGGCGGCCAGGGCGAGCTGCGCGCGGTCGTCGGCGGACAGGACGCCGAAGTAGCACACGAGCACGGTCTGGCTCTCGGGCTGCCCCTTGAGGAGCTCGACGAGCTGCCGCGGCGCCGGGCGCCGCCAGACCAGCAGGAGCCGCAGCCTGTCCCCCGACGGGCTCATCCGGGTCCCGAACGCGGGGAGCAGCGCCCCGTCCGAGCCGACATGGTGGACGCGGTCGAGGTCGATCCAGAGCCGGTCGGGCGCGGTGTCGGCCGCGCTCTGCTCCCCCTCCAGGCCGATCATCTTGAGTATCGCGGTGATGGACGACCGGAGGTTACCGGCGCTCTTGTGGCCCTGCCCGCAGGCCCGCCAGTGCCGGAGCCCCTCGCTGGCCACCTGCCTGCTGGCGTTGCGCAGGCCGGGGATGCTGACACCGGCGCCGGCCAGCACGGTCTCCAGGTCCCGGTCGCCGACGTCACGTCCGACGGCCAGCGCGGACTTCAGCTCCGAGATGTACTCGCTGGTCTCCTGCCTGCGGGCGCGGCTGCCGGAGCGGCGCGCGAGCCGGGCGAAGACCTCGGGGAAGGCGGGGTAGAACCGGCCGAAGTCGTTCTCGGCGGGTTTGTCGGGAAGCTGGTTGCCCGCCTTCAGCTGTGCCAGGAACTCCCGGGCGGTGGTCAGGTCGCCGTCGTCGACGTGCTTCCCGATGCGCTCCAGGTCCGCGGGGTCGAGGGCGGGCGCCTGCTCCGCGAGCCGGGCCCGCTCGCGCCCGATGGCGGTCCGCCGCTGCTCGGCCAGGGTCGCCATCAGGCCGTCCAGCTCGCCGCCGATCCGGTCGAAGTCGTGCCGGTGCGCGGTCAGCGGGCGGAGCGTCTCCTCGGTGCCGCGGACCTGGTCCTCGGTGAGCAGGCCGTCGCGGAGGGACCGCGCGATCAGGTCGCGGGCCTCCTCGACGCGCCGGTCGCGCACCTCCCGGGCGGACCGGACGAGGTCGTCCCGCCGTGCCTGGAGCCGGTCCACGGCGCCGGGGTCGGCGGCCTGGAGGACGGTGAGGACGGCGCCCGTGCCCTCATGGTCCATCCGGGCGGCCCGCGCCTCGAACGCCGCCTCCCAGTCCGGTGCCCCGGCGAGCGCGACGGCCCCGAGCGCCTCGACGGGCGGCGTGGCCCGCGGCTCCCACGTGCGCGGGTCGAGAGGCACCTCCCCGGCCAGGAGCAGGTCCCGGTTGAGCACATGCGCGACGCGCGGCTCCTGGTCGGGGAGCGGCGCGCCGTCCACCAGCCCGAACGCGCCGGTGAGCAGGACGCGGGCCGCCTCCACGGCGGCCGGGAGCGGCTGGTCGGCGTCCGCGGCCAGTTCCTCCAGCGCGCGGTCGACCCGCGCACGCCGGCCGGCGACGGTCTCCCGGAGCTGCCCGAGCGGCACGGCGCGCCAGTCGCGGGCGCCGTGCCCGCCCTCCCCCGTCTCCTTCACGGCTGCGGCCCACCGCGCCACGGTGTCCAGGGCGGACCCGATCTTGGTCTGGAGCTGGGCCCGCGCCCCCGCGATGATCTCCTTGCCCTTCTTGCCGCGGCCGATGATCGCGGCGTCGGTGTCGTCGATCAGCTTGTCGATCCCGACGCCGCTTCTGAGCCGGACGGCCTCGGCGGCGGCCTCGTCCGCCCCGGCCGGATCGTCGCACGCGGCCAGTTCGAGGAGCACCCGGATCCGGCCGCCCTTCTCCACCAGCGTCTTCCACACCTCGGTGGCGCGCTGATACTTGATCTTGCGGAAGGGCTCCTCCTCGATCAGCCGGGCCGCCTCCCGGACGACCGCGCGGCGCGCCTCGTCCGAGCCCGCGGCGCCGCGGATCCAGCTGCCCATCCCCGGGCTCAGGTAGACGCCGCCCCGGGCCGCCTGGGTGAACGCCTCGCCGCACTCCTGAAGGACGCGATGGCCCGAGACGACGACGTCCAGGCCCTCCACCAGCCGCGTCGACTCGGGCGTCGGGTGGATCAGCCCGGCCCGGATCGCGGCGGCCCACGCGAGCACGCCGCCGGCCGGATCACCGGCGAGGGACTTGGCGTCCAGGCCGCCCGCCGCCTCGGCGAACTCCGCCGACAGCGGCCCGGCGAACACCGACATCTCCGCCGCCAGCGCGGCGCACCGGCGGGCGCCCACCTCGGCCGCGGGCCGTCCCGCCGCCTCCCTCAGCCACGCGGCCAGCCCGAACCGCCCGGCCCGCAGGGCGGCGACCTCCGCCTCCGGCAGCCCGTCCGGCAGGCGCTCCGCCGCGTCGTCCGGCCGCCCGGCGCTCACGGCCTGGTCCGGATCGACGAGGATCACCGGCAAGGACACCGCCCTGACGGGCGCCGGCGGGTCGGTGGGCACCTGTGGTTCGGGCGGCTGCCGCGGTTCCACAGGCGCCGGCGGTTCCGGCTCGGCATGGGGCGGCCGCCCGGCGTCCGGCTCCTCGCGGGCCGGACCGGGACCGTCGCCGGGGACGGCCTGGGCGAGGAACGCGTCGAGTCCGGCGAGTTCCTCCTCGTCGTCGGCCGGCGTTTCCGGCTCGGCGACGTCTCCGCCCGGCGGACCGGCGTACTCTGGTTCCTCCGGGCTGTCATCCAGGCCGGGAGCCGGGACGGGATCGGAGCCGCCCGGATCTCCGGCCTCGTCGCCGGGATCGTCGTCCCGGTCCGCCTCGCCCTCGTCAGGGGCGCCGGCGGGTTCCGCGATCGTCACCCGGCTCATCAGCGCGAGGTCGACGAGCCTCCGGAACCGGCCGGGCAATTCCCTGCGCGCCTTCTCCGCGACCTCAAGCGCACGGGAATCCTCCTCCAGGGCCACGACCTCGATCAGCTCCGCCAACGCGGCCAGTCCCTCGCCGCCACCGGCGCCCACGAGGTCGCGCATCTCGGCGAGCAGGCCCGCCACGGACTCCGGCCCGTCGACCCGGCGGAGCAGCCGGATGCGCGATTCCTGCTTCGCGCTGTCCAGGGCCTCTTGCGCCATCTTCGCCAGGGCGGGCAGCTCCGCATCCCCGGATCCCGGGAACACGTCCTCGGCCTGCTCCCGGGCCCGCTCCAGTTCCCCGATCACGTCGCCGACGAGGGGCAGCTCGCCCTCGCCCGGCCGCTGCCCGGCCCGGAGACAGGCGGCGATGCGGTCGGCCGCCTCCGCCCCGTCGGTCAGGCGTCCGTCGAGGCGGCAGAGCCGCGCCGCCAGTTCGTCCAGGGCGGGACGACCGGAGTCCGGTGTCACGTGCCCCCTCCTCTCGTCCGGAGCGGGCGGCGTCCGCGCCAGCTCCTGTAAGTGCCGGAGATCGATGGTCTGTTCGGGAAGCCGGGGGTTCTCCTTCTGGAACACCGCCCAGGCGGCCTCCGCGCCGGGGGCGTGCCCGGCGGGTTCCGCCGCCAGGAGCCCGAGCGCCACGGGGGCGAGCGGCCGGTCGTCCTCGACCACGCGGACCAGTGACCAGCGCAGGATCGACTCGGGCGCGTCCCAGCCGAGCGCCTGCCGGAGGAGCGGCGCGCGGCCCAGGGCCTCCGGCGCTGTGGAGGCGGTGAGCAGCCTCGCGCAGTCGTCCGCGTCGAGAAGGTCGAGATTGCCGAAACCCCAGAAATAAAAAGCGCCGACCATGAGGCGGAGCCGGTCGCGGCGCCCGGATTCACCGGACTGCAGGGTGCGCAGAAGCAGTTTGAGAGAGTGCGGCGAGATCCTCTTGGAGTCCCCAAGGCGGACCACTCTCAGCATCCTGCGGGTAAGACCGGGCGGTACCGAGCGCGTGAACTCCCTCATGTCCTCGACGGTGATCGCCGCGACCGTGGCCTCGTCCAGTTCGGCCAGGTCGGGGACCCTGTCCCGGAGGGAGGCGAACGGCGCCGGTTCGTCGGGTGACCGCTTGCGACGAGGGCCGTGGCCCATGGCAACCCCGTTCTTGGACGTCGTCGGCCCACGCTTGCGCAAAAGGGAGGTGTGGGCAGGATCGTATCGCCATGTATCGCGTTAAATCATCGATATCAGAAAATCGCGTTGATCGAATTCAATTCTGATCTTCAGGGCCTCGCGGCGGCGAACGCAATCGCCCGCCGCGCGCCTTCCGGCGGCCGGTCCCCGCACGACGCCCCCCGGCGTCTAGCCTGGCGGGATGCATGACGACGGGAGGCTCGCCGAGCGGCTGCGGGAGTTCGCGGCGGAGCGGGACTGGGAGCGGTTCCACACGCCGAAGAACCTCGCGATGGCGCTGGCCGGCGAGGCCGGTGAGCTGCTCGCCGAGTTCCAGTGGCTCACGCCCGAGGAGTCCGCGGCGGTGATGGCGGACGCCGAGGCCGCCGGGCGGATACGGGCCGAGCTCGGCGACGTCGTCATCTACCTCACCCGGCTCGCCGACGTCCTCGGCGTCGACCTGGCCGACGCCGCGCACGCGAAGCTGGACGAGAGCGGGCGCCGCTACGACGCCGAGACCTACCGCGGCTCGGCCCGCAAGGCGCCTCCCCTGAACCCCGGAGAACCGCCGGAGATCGGCTATAGCCTCTCCCGGTAGGAACATGCGGCCCGACGGGCTTCCGCCTTCCCGCCTGAGCGCGGACCGAGGACACGCCCCCATACCGCACGAACATCTCGTGCTGCCTGGGGGAAGGTCCCTTGACGGTTTTCCGTCGTACCGCCGAATCGCTGCTGTCGCCCGCCGAGCGGAGGTTCACGCAGGTCCTCGCCGAACAGATGAAGATGAGGGACGGGATCTCGGTCTCGCCGTCCGAGGTTCGCTCCTGGGAGCGCAGCCTCCCCGTCCTCGCCCAGGACCTCGTCGAGGCCGGTCTGGGCGAGGTCGAGATGCTCATCGAGTACAGGCTGCCGCTGACCAGCAAGCGCGCGGACGTGGTGCTCGCCGGCACCGACCGGCGCACCGGCGGCGACGCGTACGTGGTCGTCGAGCTGAAGCAGTGGAGCCGCGCGGAGGTGTGGGACGAGGACGAGAGGACGCGCCTGTTCACCCAGTCGACGCGCGGAGAGTTCGTCGACTACCTGCGCGACCGGTTCGCCCCTTCCCCGGGGCGCACGGCGGCCGACCACTTCCTGAGCAGCGAGGTGCGTCCCTCCAAGCAGCTGCTCAAGCACGCGGCCAAGGAGATCCGCGACCGCGACCAGTTCGTGCTCCTGGACGAGCAGCGGCTCGCGTACCAGATCGTCCTGCACGCGGTCGACAAGGCGCGCAGGCAGGACCTGAAGACGGTCGTGGTGATCACCGGTGGGCCCGGCAGCGGGAAGAGCGTGATCGCGCTGTCCCTCCTCGGCGCCCTGTCAGGCCGGGGCCTGTCCGTCCTGCACGCCACGGGGTCCAAGTCCTTCACCCAGACGATGCGCAGGCACGTGGCCAAGGGGTCGACGCGGACGAAGGCGCTGTTCACCTACTTCAACAACTTCATGGAGGCCGACCGCAACGGCCTCGACGTCCTGATCTGCGACGAGGCGCACCGCATCCGCAAGGTGTCGGCGAACCGGTACACCGCCGCACGGCTGCGCACCGGCCGCCCGCAGGTCGACGAGCTGATCGACGCGGCACGCGTCCCGGTGTTCCTGCTCGACGGGCAGCAGAACGTCCGGCCCGGGGAGATGGGCACGCTGGAGCAGATCCGCGGGCACGCCGAGTCGAAGGGCCTGCGGGTCCAGCACGTTTCTCTGGACGAGCAGTTCCGCTGCGGCGGGAGCCGCAAGTACGAGGACTGGGTCCTGATGCTGCTCGGCCTCCACGAGAGCCCCGCCCGGGAGTGGACGGGGGACGACGGTTTCTCCGTCTCCCTGGCCGAGTCCCCGCGGGAGATGGAGGCGCTGCTGCGTTCCCACCACGACCAGGGACGCGGCGCCCGGATGACCGCGGGCTTCTGCTGGCGCTGGAGCAGCCCCGCCGCGGGCGCCCCCGGCGGGGAGATGTCGCTCGTCCCGGACGTCAGGATCGGCGACTGGGCCCGGCCGTGGAACGTCAAGGGCGACCGGTCGGTCGGGGACGCTCCCCCGAGCGAGCTCTGGGCGACCGCGCCGGGCGGCTTCGGGCAGGTCGGATGCGTCTACACCGCGCAGGGCTTCGAGTACGACTGGAACGGCGTCATCCTCAGACGCGACCTCGTCTACAGGAACGGCAGGCTCGTCACGCGGCGGGCGGAGAGCCACGACCCTGCCCTCAAGCCCTCGACCGTGACGGACGAGGAGGCGGACGCGCTGATCCGCAACACCTACAAGGTGCTGCTCACCCGCGGCATGGTCGGCACGCTGATCTACTCCGTCGACGCGGAGACCCAGGCATTCCTTTCGCGGTTGGTCCGGTGAACGGGGATCAGAGGGTCTCGCGGGAGTCGGGGTCTGTCAGGTCGGCCAGTTCTTCGGTGTAGGAAGCCGTCTCGGGGACGGGGAGGGCGAGGCGTTGCAACGTCGGGCGGAGGTGGACGCCCGGTAGAGGCGTGCCCCAGGTGGCGTCCCAGATCGCCAGGGCCGCGTCCAGGTCGAGGAGGCGGTCGAGTCCGGCGCCGGTGATCCGCATGAACGGCATCTCCGCGTCCGGTGGAAGGCCGCAGTAGCGGGCCCACAGGTCACGGCGCAGGGTTCGGACGAAGGTCGAGTCTCCCGTGTCGAGGACGCCGACCGACAGTTCTATGTCGGTGTAGAGGCTGCGGCGCGTGCAGTTCGCCGAGCCGACAGCGCACCAGCGGTCGTCGACGATCGCCACCGTGCCGTGGACGCCGGTTCGGGGCCAGGTGCAGACGGCGATGCCGTTCCTGTCGCGCGGTGATGTGCCGGCGAGAAGGTGCTTGTTGATCGCGTTGGAGAAAAGGGCGGACGGCGGGTCGGCGCCGTAGAGGAGGATGACCCTTAGGTCGGGTCTCGCCGTTCTGCGCGCGTTGATCCAGTCCATGACCTCCTGGCTCTGGAACGCCTGGTCGGCGATGAAGATGTAGCGCTCGGCGGATGAGACGGCCTGCTTCAACGCCACCTTGAATTCGAAGAGGCCGTCCGGGGCGAACGACAGCGCCGGGGTGCGGGAACCGGACAGGTTCGTCACCAGCCAGCGCTGTAACGCGTCGCCGGGGAGATGGGCCGGGCCGGAGGCGGAGAAGTTCATCTGCGGGACCGTGCGCAGAACCTGCACGAGTGGTCCGGCCCCATCGGGCACCGGCTCTGGCTTTCGGGCGGGGATCTCTTTGGTGTTCTTTGTCTGCGACGGGATCTCCTTCTCGTTCACGCGGAAGACCTGGGTCGGGCGGGCGCGTTGCTCGTTCCATAACTGCCGGAAGAAGTCGTGGATCGCGGCGGCGGCCGGGCCTTGGACACGGACGGCCACGTCGTGCCGGCCCCCGGGATCGCCGACGGGCGCGGAACGGCTCATGCGGGGGTCGGGCCCGCCGGTGTAGGCGCGCATGGACGCCTCGTCGCCGCACACGACCAGCTTGAGGTGCGCGGTGCCCATCGGATGGGCGAGCAGGTTGAGCATCACCGCGTCCTTCAGGGCCGGGGCGGTGCGGAGCGCGTCGGCGCTGAGGATCGTGTGCAGGTTCAGCGCCGCGACGCCCGGGACCTTGTCGGCGACCGGTTTGTACTTCGGCAGGAATGGCGACGTCCAGGCGAGCACGCGGACGTCCACGCCTTTCATGGCCAGCTCGCACAGTTCGTAGAGCAGCGCCCTCTTGCTTTTCGGCAGGACGAACCGCTCGGCCTCGACCTTCAGCGACCATCGCGTGCCGGATCTCCTGGCGCTCCCACCGGCCGTGTCGCCGGAGTCCCCGACCTCGACGGTGCCGGTGCGGCCGACCAGTCCGAGCCACCAGGCGGACAGGTAGAAGTAGCGCCCGGTGCCCGTTCCGGCCTTGAGCGCGGCGATCTCGTCGTCGAGCGCGCCGAAGTAGGCGGCCGCGTCCACCAGGGCCTCGACGCGGTTGCCTCCGGGCCCGTCCGAGAACCGCCGCCGCCCGCCCTTCGGCGACTCGTCTAATTGTCCTGGTCCGGCGGAGGAATACTTTTGGATCAGCGCGTCAGGCGTCGGCCGGCTCATGATCTGGAATGTACGCCGTCACAGTGCCCTCCGAACGGCCGCTAGCGGACACGTGACCTCACCTCCTTCCGTGTCTTATGTCCTTCAGGAATGGATTCACGGAAATGCATGGCCGAGCGGATGGGAAAGGCCGCGCGGAAAGACCGGGACGGGCCGTCGGCGGAGAGGGCGAAGCCTGCGGCGCGGGCCCGGCGCCGGGCGGCGGACGGGTTTCCGCGGGCCTGCGACAATCGGCGCATGTGGTTCGGGGTTCTGGGGGCCGTCGAGGCCCGGGGCGGCGGCGGGGCCGTCGCGGTCGGCGGGCCCCGGGTGCGGGCGCTGCTCGCCATGCTCGCCCTGGACGCGGGCAGGGTCGTCCCGGCGGAGCGGCTGATCGACGGGCTGTACGGCGAGGAGGCGCCCGCCGGGGCGGCCAACGCCCTCCAGTCGCAGGTGTCGCGCCTGCGGCGGGGGCTGGGGGACGCGGGGCTCGTCGAGGGGCACCCGGCGGGATACCGGCTGGCCGTGGAGCGGGACACGGTGGACGCGCACGTCTTCGAACGCCTCGCGCGGGATGGGCGGGAGGCACTCGCCACCGGGGACAACACGGCGGCGGCCCGGCTGCTGGGAGAGGCGCTCGGGCTCTGGCGGGGGCCGGCCCTCGCCGGTGTCGACGCGCCGTTCGCGGCGGGGCAGGCGGTGCGGCTGGAGGAGCAGCGGGCGACCGCGGTGGAGGACCGTGCCGAGGCGGAGATCGGCCTCGGGTCGTGCGGGGCGGTCGTCGCGGAGCTGAGGGCGCTGGTGGAGCGGCACCCGCTGCGGGAGCGGGCGCGGGCGCTGCTCATGCGGGCCCTGTACGGCGACGGGCGGCAGGCGGAGGCGCTCGCGGTGTTCGAGGAGGGGCGGCGGCTGCTCGCGGACGAGCTGGGCGCCGACCCGTCGCCGGAGATGGCGGACGCGCACCTGGCCATCCTGCGGGGCGAGGCGGCGCCGCGGGCCGGGGCGGCGCGCGGCGCGGCGGCACGTCCCGTCCTGGCCGCGCCGCCCGCGCAGCTCACGAGCTTCGTGGGGCGCGAGGAGGAGGTGCGGCGGGTCGGGAAGATGCTCGCGGAGGGACGGCTGGTCACCCTGCTCGGGCCGGGCGGCGCGGGCAAGACGCGGCTGGCGATCGAGGCCGCCGGGCGGGAGGACGGCGAGGTCTGCTTCGTGGACCTCGCGCCGGTGGACCGCGGCGAGGTGGCCAAGGCGCTGCTCGCCGCGCTCGGCCTGCGCGAGAGCGGGATGCTGCCCGGATCCGGGGAGGCGCCTCGGGGGGCGGAGGAGCGGCTGGTCACGGCGCTGGCCGGGCGGCGGGTGCTGCTCGTCCTGGACAACTGCGAGCACGTCGTGGCGGCGGCCGCGCGGCTGGCGCACCGGCTGCTGAGCGCGTGCCCGGAGCTGCGGGTGCTGGCCACGAGCAGGGAGGCGCTCGCCGTCACGGGCGAGGCGCTGCGTCCGCTGCCGCCGCTGGAGGCGCCGCCCGAGGGGACGCCGGCCCGGGACATGGCGTGCTACCCGGCGGTGCGGCTGTTTACCGACCGCGCCGCGGCGGTCCGGCCGGGCTTCGAGGTCGACGACGGGAACGCCGCCGCCGTCCTGCGGATCTGCGGGGCGCTGGACGGGCTGCCGCTGGCGATCGAGCTGGCGGCGGCGCGGCTGCGGTCGCTGCCCGTCACCGAGGTCGCGGCTCGGCTCGGCGACCGGTTCAGGCTGCTGTCGCGCGGGAGCCGGGGCGCGGCCCCGCGCCACCGGACGCTGCGGGCCGTCGTCGAGTGGAGCTGGGACCTCCTCGATGCGCAGGAGCAGACCCTCGCGCGGCGGCTGACGGTGTTCTCCGGCGGGCTCACGCTGGAGGCGGCCTGCGAGGTGTGCGAGGTCGACGACGCCGACGAGCTGCTCGCCGGGCTGGCCGACAAGTCGCTGGTGCAGGCGGACGGCACCCGGTACCGGATGCTCGACACCGTCCGCGCCTTCTGCGCCGAGCGGCTGGAGGAGGCCGGGGAGACCGGGCGGTTCCGGCGGGCGCACGCGGCGTACTTCCTCGCCCTCGCCCGCCGCGCGGACCCGCACCTGCGCGGCGCGGGCCAGGTGGCGTGGCTGGAGGCGCTCGCCGCCGACCACGGCAACCTGCACGCGGCGCTGCGGCGGTCCGTCCGCCCGGACCCGGCGCTGGCGCTGCGGCTCGTCGCGTCCCTGTCGTGGTACTGGTGGCTGCGGGGGCGGATCGAGGGGACGGAGCTGGCCACCGGGCTGCTGGAGGTCGTCGGCCTGGACCCGCCCGCGGACCTGCACGAGGAGTACGTCCTGTGCGTGGCGAACGCGATGGCGGGCGGCGGGCGGCCGGGCCGGTCGCTGGACCGGGCCGAGGAGTTGCTCAACGGGATCGCGGGCACGCTCAGGTACCCGGTCACCACTGTGTTCTGGGCGCTGACGGCGGGGCCGGAGCGCACGAACGTCCCGGTCATGTCCCGGCAGATCGGCGACGACCTCTGGTCGCGGTCGCTGCTGCGGATGAGCGACGGGTTCGTGCGCCAGTTCCGCGGCGACCTGGAGGGCGCCGAGCGGGCGTGCGCCGAGGCCGTCGCCGGGTTCCGGGAGGCCGGGGACGGCTGGGGCATCGCCAACGCGCTCGACCCGCTCGCGCAGCTCGCCGACTGGCGCGGCGACCGCGCCCGTGCGCTGGCCCTGCTGGACGAGGCGCTCGCGCTCGTCGAGGGGCTGGGCGCGCTGGAGGACACCGCGGACCTGCTGTACCGGCGCGGCGACGTGCACGTCCACGCCGGGGACCTGGACGCGGCGCACGCCGACTACACGCGCGGCGCGGGACTGTCGCGCCGCGCCGGCGCGCCCGACAAGGTCGCGGGCGCCCTCCACGGGCTCGGGCGGGTGGCGCGGCTGCGCGGCGACCTGCGCGAGGCGCGGCGGCTGCACGAGACGGCGCTGGGGTTCTCGTCCGAGCGGTTCATCGCCTCGGCCGTCCGCGCGCTGGCGCTGGTCGGGCTCGGCTGGGTCGAGGTCGACGAGGGAGCCGCGGCGCGGGCGCGGGAGCTGTTCCGCGAGGCCCTGGACGTGTCCGCCGACCACCCCGTCTTCATGCACCAGGCCGGCGCGGCCGTGGGCCTGGCGGGCGCGGACCTCGCGGACGGGGACGGGACGCGGGCCGCGCTGATGCTCGGCGCGGCGCGGGCGCTGCGCGGCGTGCACGTCACCGGTGACCCCGACATCGAGCGTGTCGCGGCCGGGGCGCGGGCCCTCGCCGGCGACGCCGCGTACGAGGCGTCCTACGCCCGGGGCGCCGGCGCGTCCCGCGCCGAGGCCCTCGCCCTCCTGCGCGGCTGACGGCGGCAGGGCCGGGCGGTCAGCCGGTCAGCGGCGGTCAGCGGACGGTGCGCGGACGGTCAGCGCGGGCGCCGACGCTCCGTCCATGTACTCACCGGCTCGCAAGTGGGGCACGTTCGCGATCTGCGGACTGCTCGCCATCGTCCCCAACATCGACCTGACCGCGCTGAACCAGGCGATCCCGCACCTCGGCGCGGACCTGCACCCGTCCGCGACGCAGACGCTGTGGATCGCCGACGCCTACGGCTTCGCCCTCGCCGGGCTGCTGATCACGATGGGCGGCATCGGCGACCGCATCGGGCACAAGCGGCTGCTGCTGACCGGCACCGCCGTGTTCGCCGTCGTGTCGGCCGTGACGGCGTACGCGCCCAGCGCGGAACTGCTGATCGCGGCACGGGCGCTGCTGGGCGTCGCGGGCGCGACGCTCATGCCGTCCTGCCTCAGCCTGATCCGCCGGGTGTTCACCGAGCCCGGGGAGCGGACGACGGCCGTCGGGCTCTTCATGGGCCTCGGCGGGCTCGCGGTGGGCCTCGGGCCCGTCGCCGGGGGCGCGCTGCTCGACCACTTCTGGTGGGGATCCGTCTTCATGATCAACGTGCCGGTGATGGCCGTCGCGCTGGTCGCCGGGGCGCTGGTCCTGCCGGGGTCGCGGGTGCCCGGCGGGCCGGGGCGGATGGACGTGCTCGGCGTGCCGCTGTCGATCGCGGGCGTCCTCGGCCTGGTGTACGCGGTGAAGGAGGCGGCGGCGCACGGCGTGGACGGGCCCCGGGTCCCGGTGGCCGCCGTCCTCGGCGCGGCGGCGCTCGCCGCGTTCGCGGTGCGCCAGACGCGGGTGGACGAGCCGCTGGTGGACGTCCGGCTGTTCCGGCTCCCCGCGTTCAGCGGCTCGGTCGGCACCACCATGTTCGCGATGTTCGCCCTGGTCGCCCAGTCACTGATCTTCTCGCTGCTGTTCCAGCTCGCGCTCGGCTGGTCGCCGCTGCGGGCGGGCCTCGCGGGGCTGCCCGGAGCCGCCGGGGCCATGGTCGGCGGCGCGGCGCTGGCCCCGCCGCTCATCTCCGCGCTCGGCCGCGCCCGCGTCGTCGCGCTCGGCATGGCCGTCTCCGCCGGGGCCTTCTCCCTGTTCCTGACGGTCGGCCTGGACACCCCGTACCTGGCGATGGTCCCGATGATGGCGCTGTCGGGCCTCGGGATGGGGCTGGCGATGACCGTCACGTCCGACACCGTGCTCGCGTCCGTCCCGAAGGAGCGCTCGGGCGCCGCGTCCGCGCTCTCCGAGACGGCGACGGAGCTGGGCGGCGCGCTCGGCATGGCGATCCTCGGCAGCGTCCTCAACGCGGTCTACCGTGGCTCCCTCGACCTGCCCGCGGGCGTGCCCGGCCCGGCCGCGGCCGCGGCCCGCGACTCCCTCGCCGGTGCGCTGGAGGCCGCGGGCGCCCTGCCCGGCGGCGTCGCCGCCCAGGTCACCGCCGCCGCACGCGCCGCGTTCATGGACGGCATGCACGCCGCCCTCGCGTGCAGCGCGGTCTGCGCCGTCCTCGTGGCCGGCTTCGCCCTGGTCACGCTGCGCTCCGTCCCCAAGGTCATCGAGGACGCCGAGGCCCCGGCACGCACCCCGGAGTGGAAAAAGTGATATCACTTTGATAGTTTGCTGATAACAGAGGAGGGGTTCATGGACGAGGCGACGACGCGGGTGGAGATGCCCCGGCCGCAGATCTCGGAGCGGGCCGCGCGGGACGCGGGCGGCTGGCCGATGCTGGGGCTGGCGCTGGGACTGATCCTGCTGGGGGCCGTGGCCGTGCTCGCCGGGATCGCGGCCGGGGGCGCCGGGGCGCTCACGGCGGGGATCGTCGCGGGGGTCCTGCTCGTCGTGGCCGGGCTGGTCGTCGCGGCGGGGCTCACGCCGGTGGCGCCCGGCGAGGCCCGGGTGCTGCAGGTGCTCGGCCGGTACGCCGGGACGGTCCGCACCGACGGGCTGCGGTGGGTCAACCCGATCACCGACCGGCGGAAGGTCTCGACCAGGATCCGCAACCACGAGACCGGGATCGCCAAGGTCAACGACCTGGACGGCAACCCGATCGAGATCTCGGCGGTGGTCGTGTGGCAGGTCCGCGACACGGCGCGGGCGACGTTCGAGGTCGACGACTTCGTGGAGTTCGTGGCGTTCCAGACGGAGGCGGCCGTCCGGCACATCGCGGGCAGCTTCCCCTACGACGCGCACGACCGGACCTCGCTGCGCGACAACGCCGACGAGATCACCGGGCAGCTGTCGGAGGAGCTGCGGCAGCGGGTGGCCTCGGCGGGCGTGGACATCATCGAGTCGCGGATCACGCGCCTGGCGTACGCGCCGGAGATCGCGCAGTCCATGCTGCGCCGCCAGCAGGCGGGCGCGGTGGTCGCGGCCCGTCAGCGGATCGTGGAGGGGGCGGTCGGCATGGTGCGGCTCGCGCTGGAGCGGCTGGACGAGGAGAACGTGGTGGAGCTGGACGAGGAGCGCAAGGCGGCGATGGTCAGCAACCTGCTGGTCGTGCTGTGCGCCGACCGCGACGCCCAGCCGGTGGTGAACGCGGGCACGCTCTACCAGTGACCTCCGAGCGCAAGAAGATCCTGCTGCGGCTCGACCCGGCGGTGCACGACGCGCTCGCCAGGTGGGCCGGGGACGAGTTGCGCAGCACCAACGCACAGATCGAGTTCCTGCTGCGGCAGGCTTTGGCCGACGCCGGGCGGATGCCCGGGTCGGCGAAGCGGATGCGCCGCCCGGGGCGGCCGTCCAGAGCGGAAGGCGACGGGAGCGAAGAATGATCGAGACCCCGGATTCGTTGCCGGCGCGGATGTTCCTGCTGGCCTATGACCTGCGCAAGCAGAAGATGACCATGCACGGGTCGCAGCTCGGGTACGTGCTGCGGGCCGCCGCGCTGACCGAGCTGTACCTGGACGGGCGGCTCGGCGGGGACGACCGCCGCCCGGCGCCGGGCACGCCGGGCGACGACCCGTACGGGATGCTCGCCCAGATCTCGGGGTCGCGGCCCCGCACGTGGCGGTACTGGATCCGCAAGGACAGCCGCCCGTTCGTGGCGACCGTCCGCGAGGAGCTGAGGCGGGGCGGCTGGATCCGGGTGACCCGGTACCGCGCGTTCGGGCTGTTCCCGCGCGAGCGGGTGACGGTGAAGGACCCGCGGGTGGTCAAGGCGCTGTGGGGCGGGGCGTCGTCGGCTCTGCGCGGGCGCCCGGTGGCGCACGTGAACAGCTACGACGCGGCGGCGGTGGCCCTGGCCGCGGCCGGGGAGATGAGGTCGGTGCTGCCGGGCCGTGACCGGCGGCGGCACCGGCGCCGCATCGCCGAGCTGACGGCCCGCTCGGGCCCGGCCGCGCCCGCCGTCCGCAAGCTGATCTCGGCCGAGCGCGCCGCCGCCGCGGGCTGACCCGGCGCGGCCCCGCCGGACGGCCGGGCGCAGCGCCGCGCGGACGGCCGGACGCGGCACGCCGGAGGGCCGGGCAAGGGCGGAGGGCTACAACGTTCGGCGGGCGGATCTTGTAACGGGGCGGCACCGCGACGGGGGGCGCGCGGGCCATAGCCTCGTCGGACATGGACCCCGAACGCCTGATCTATCCCCTGCTCAAGCACGTCCTGCTCGGTCCCGCGATGCGCGTGGTGTTCCTGCCGAGGGTGAGCGGGCTGCGGCACGTCCCGCGGACGGGCCCGGTGATCCTCGCGGCGAACCATCTGGCGTTCCTCGACTCGTTCGTGCTGCCGCTCATGGTGCCGCGGCGGGTCCGCTTCCTCGGCAAGCACGAGTACTTCACCGGCCCCGGCACGCCGGGCCGGGCGATGGCGGCGTTCTTCCGCGGCGTCGGCGCCATCGCGGTCGACCGGTCGGGCGGCCGGGCCGCGCTCGACGCGCTCGACGCGCTCGACACCTCCGCGCGGGTGCTGGAGGGCGGCGGGGTGTTCGCGATCCACCCGGAGGGCACCCGCTCCCCCGACGGGCGGCTCTACCGCGGCCGCACGGGCGTGGCGCGGCTGGCGATGCGGACCGGCGCACCCGTGCTGCCGGTGGCGATCGAGGGCACCGACCGGGTGCAGCCGCGCGGCCGGGCCGTCCCGAGGCCGGGGCGGATCGGGGTGCGGATCGGCCCGCCGCTGGACTTCGCCGGACGGGACGCGGGGACCCCGCGCGGCCGCGCCGCCCGCGAGGTCACCGACGAGATCATGCGGGCGATCCGGGAGCTGTCGGGCCAGGAGTACGTGGACGACTACGCGCCCCGGCCATGATTCGAGCGCGGCCCCGAGGGCACCAGTAGGGGACGGACCGACGAACACGGAGACGATGTGGAGATCAGTCTTGACCTGCTGCTGCCCCGTGACGCGGCGAGCGTCCCCGCGTCCCGCAAGATCCTGGACGCGGCCCTGCAGGCGCTCGGCGTGGAGGACCAGATCTGCGACGACATCGAGCTGATGCTCACCGAGGCGTGCTCGAACGTGATCCGGCACGCCGAGAACGGCTCGGGCTACACGGTGCGCGCCACCATCCAGGACCTGCGCTGCGTGATCAAGGTGATCGACTCGGGGCCCGGTTTCGAGCCGGACGAGATCCCGGTGCCCGGCCCGTCCGCCGAGCGGGGCCGCGGCCTGATGATCATGCGGATGCTGGCCGACGACGTCCGCTTCGCCTCCGTCCCCGACGACGGCGCGCTGGTCGCGCTGGAGAAGCGGCTGCGCTACGGCGAGGACAGCATCGGCGGGCGCCTCGCCGACGTCCGCGGCGCGGACGGGCGCTAGCGGCGCGCCGATGAACGGCCCGCCGGCGAACGGCCCGCACGCGCACGAGCCGCACGCGCACGAGCCGGACCGGGATCTGGAGGACTTCGCGTCCCGGCTGTTCGCGCTGGCCCGCGCGGGCGAGACCGCCCGGATCGTCGACTACGTCGAGGCCGGGGTGCCGGTGAACCTCGCCAACGACAAGGGCGACACGCTGCTCATGCTGGCCGCCTACCACGGCCACGCCGGGACCGTCCGGGCGCTCACGGAGCGCGGCGCTGACCCCGATCGGGCGAACGACCGGGGTCAGCGCCCGCTCGCGGGCGCGGTGTTCAAGAAGGAGCCGGAGGTGGTGCGGGCCCTGCTGGACGCGGGCGCCGACCCGCACGCGGGCTCCCCGTCCGCCGCCGACACGGCCCGCATGTTCGGCCATACCGAGTTCCTGGCCTGGTTCGGGGAGCCGCGCGGGCCCCGCTGAACCGCCCGGCCGGGACGGCTACCCGCGCTTGACCCGCATGACCAGCAGGGTCGTCAGGAAGGCGGCGGCGGCGAACACGGCGGCGGCCCCGAAGGCCGCGCCCATCCCGCCCAGCGGGTCGGCGGCGCCCGCGGCCGCCGCGTCGTGCACCGTGACCTGGACGGCGGAGCCGAGCGAGGCGCCCGACCACAGCGTCGCCTGCGCGACACCGGAGGCGGCCCCGGAGTGCTCGGGGCCGACGCTGCCGAGGATCGTGACGTTCAGCGGCAGTATCGTCATTCCGGCGCCCGCGCCGATGAGCAGGAACGGGCCGAGCACCCCGGTGAGGTAGCCGTCCCCGGCGGAGATCTGCGACAGCCAGAGCAGGCCCGCCGCCGACAGCAGTGTCCCGGCGCCGACCAGCGGGCGGGCACCGGTCCGGGGCAGCACCCGCGGCAGCACGCGGACGGTCGCGAACTGGAGCCCGACGAGCGGCAGGAACGCCGCGCCGGCCCGCAGCGGCCCGTAGCCGAGGTTCTGCTGGAGGTACTGCGTCAGGAAGAAGAACGCCCCGAACATCCCCGCGACCAGCAGCAGCAGGACGGCGTAGGACGCGGCCCTGTCGCGACCGGTGAGCAGCCACAGCGGCATGATCGGCTGCCGGACGCGCGCCTGGAGGAGCACGAACAGGCCGAGCAGGACGGCCGCGGCGGCGAACGCGGCGAGGGCCGGCCCGTCGTCCCAGCCGTCGGACCCCGCGCGGATCAGCCCGTACACCAGCGCGGTCATCCCGGACGTGGAGGCCAGCGCGCCCCCGACGTCGAACCGGCCGGGGCGCCGCCCGGTCTCGGCGAGGACGCGCGGCGCGAGCACCGCCAGGGCCACGCCGACCGGGACGTTGACGAAGAAGACCCACCGCCACGACCCCGCCTCGGTGAGCACGCCGCCGGCCAGCATGCCGATCGCGCCGCCGGCGCCGCTCACGGCGGAGAAGACGCTGAGCGCGCGGACGCGGGCGGCGCCCTGGAAGTTCGTGGCGATCAGGGCCATCGCGCTCGGCGCGGCGACGGCGGCCGCGGCGCCCTGGACGGCTCGGGCGGTGAGCAGGAACCAGCCGCTGGTGGCGAACCCGCCGAGCAGGGACGCGGCGGTGAACCCGGCGACCCCGGCGGCGAACGTCCGGCGGCGGCCGAACACGTCCCCGGCGCGGCCGCCGAGCAGCAGCAGGCCGCCGAACGCGAGCATGTAGGCGTTCTGGATCCAGGCGAGCCCGCCCGTCGACAGCCCGAGCCCGTCGCGGACCTGCGGAAGCGCGATCGTCACGACGGACGTGTCGAGCACGATCATGGCCTGGCAGCCCACGATGACCGCCAGCATGACGCCGGACCGCCGGAAGAGGCGATGATGGAGAGGCGGAGCGACGGCGCCGGGAGGGGCGAACTCCCCGTGCGCCGCCGTCCGCTCGTTGGATGCGGTCACGAGGGACCCTCCGGGGGACGGGATTTAAGGAACGGCGAAGTACACTATGTGGGGAACGTATCACCGATTCCCGCGAAAGAGAACGCTACCGTTCACTATCTTCGCGAGGTCGGACATCCCGGCGCCGGCGCCGGATCGGGAGAGGACGTGGTGAGCACGGGCACCCGCCGCCGCGGCGGCGATCTGGAGGCGGCGATCTACGAGGCCGTGTTCGAGCAGCTCAAGGCCGTCGGCTACCGCAAGCTGACCATGGAGGGCATCGCGGCCGAGGCCCGCACCGGCAAGGCCGCGCTCTACCGGCGCTGGCCGTCCAAGGACGAGCTCGTCACCGACGCGCTCAAGCACGTCCTGCCCGAGCCGCCGCCGTCACCCTCGACGGGGAGGGTGCGCGAGGACGTGCTGCTGCTCCTCACCTGCCTGCGGGACACGCTGGTCGCCTGCCGCGGCGCCGCGCTCAAGGTGCTGAAGGAGGACAGCGGCGAGGGCAAGGGCGTCATGAACGAGGTCATCCGGACGCGCATCTCCCAGCCGGTCCTGGACCGGCTGTACGAGTCGCTCGTGGAGGGCGCCGCGCGCGGCGAGGTGCGTCCGGACGCGGCCACCCGGCAGATCGCCAGGGTCGGCCCGGCCATGATCGTCTACCAGAACCTCACCGAGGGCCTCAACCTCGGCGACGAGGAACTGGCCTCGCTGGTGGACGACGTGCTGATCCCGCTCCTGCGCCCCTGACGGAGGACGGGGGCGGGAGCGGAGACGGGCACGGAGGCGGGGGCGGGCTCAGAGCGTCAGGCCGTCGGGGCTCGGGACCCCGTCGAGCGTCACCCGGCGGCGCGGGTACGGGACCTCGATGCCCTCCTCGCGGAACGCCCGGTGCAGGCGCTTGACGAACTCGTGCCTGATCCGGAACTGGTCGCCGAACTCGCCGGTGCGCAGGATGACGGTGAAGTCCACGGTCGACTCGCCGAACGTGTGGAACCGCACGAGGACCTCCGCGTCCTTCACGCCGCCCTGCACGTCCGCCATGACCCCCTCGCCGACCTCGACCGCGAGCCTCTCCACCCGTTCCAGGTCCGCCTCGTAGGGCGCCTTCGCCTGGAGCAGCAGCGACATGTCCTGCGCGGGCCGGTGGAAGTTGGTGAGGATCGTGTCGGAGAACCGGGCGTTCGGGATGACCTCGATGTTGTCCGACAGCGTCCGGATGGAGGTGTTGCGCCAGTTGATGTCGACGACATACCCCTCCTGCCCGCTGCTCAGCTTGATGTAGTCGCCGGGCTCGATGGTCTTGGACGCCAGCACGTGTACGCCCGCGAACAGGTTCGCGAGGGTGTCCTGGAGCGCCAGCGCGACCGCGAGGCCGCCGACGCCCAGGGCGCCGAGCAGCGGCGTGATCGAGACCCCGAGGCTCTGCAGCATCACCAGCAGGCCGACGCCGATCACGATCACCCGGGTGATGTTGGCGAAGATCGTCACGTTGGCGGCGACGCCCTGCCGGGCCAGCGCGATCGAGGTGACCGAGCCCGCGATCAGCCGCGCCAGCGCCAGCGACACCACGAGGATCGTCGCGGCGGTGAGCACCTTGGCGGTCACGTCCAGCGTGCCGCGCGGCAGTTCCAGCACCTTGGCGGAGATCCAGGCGCCGCCGAGCACCGCGACCGGCACCGCCAGGTCGCGGACGAGGCGCGCGGCCAGGTCGTCCCACGCCCACCGCGTGTCACCGGCCCGGCGGAACAGCCGGCCGGTCAGCAGCCGCAGCACGACCGCCACCGCCAGCGCGGCGGCCATGACGATCGCGGCGACGATGACCCGCTGCCAGTTCAGGTCATCCATGGCACCGTTCCCACTCCCCTGCGAGACATCTGTTTTGCGACATCGGTCCGGATTCGCCCCCTGATCGTAGTGAAGGACCGGAGCGGGTGGGACGCGTCCCGGGCGCAGGGCACCCGCCCGGGACGCGGAAGTGGCGGTTACGATCGATCAAGTGGTAGGCGAGGGGATGATGCGCCGGCTGGGGGTCACGGCGCTGGGACTGCGGAACGGCCCCCACCGGGTCACGGTCGAGAAGGATCTGGAGGTCCCGGCCGCGGACGGCGTGACGCTGCTCGCCGACCGCTACGCCCCGGCGGACGTGGAGCGGGCCCCGACGGTGCTCGTCCGCTCCCCCTACGGCCGCCGCGGGCCGTTCGGGCTGATGTGCGGGCAGGCGTTCGCGTCACAGGGGTTCCAGGCCGTGGTGCAGAGCGTGCGCGGCGGCTTCGGGTCCGGCGGCGTGTTCGAGGCGCTGGACGAGCGCGAGGACGGCCTCGCCACCATCGCCTGGCTCAAGGACCAGCCCTGGTTCGGCGGCACGTTCGCCATGCACGGCCCGAGCTACCTCGGCTACGTGCAGTGGGCCGTCGCCGCCGAGGCGGGACCGGAGCTGAAGGCGCTGTCGATGCAGGTCACGGCGTCCACCTTCCGGGACGCCGTCAACGTCGGCGGGGCGTTCGCACTGGAGTCGGCGCTCATCTGGGTGGACCTGACCGCCCGGATGAAGCACTCGCTGTCGGGCATCACGACCGGCATCATGTCGCCGCGCCGCGCCCGGCGGGCCGCGCTGTCGGGACGCCCGCTCGCCGAGCTCGACCGGCTCGCGACGGGCGCGCAGCAGCGGTTCTTCCAGGAGCTGCTCGTCAACGGCCCCGACACGCCGTTCTGGGACAAGCGCGACTTCAGCCCCACCGTCGCGCAGGTGCGGGCGCCGGTGAACATGACCGGCGGCTGGTACGACATCTTCCTGCCCTGGCAGCTGAAGGACTACGCGGCGCTGCGGGCCGCCGGGCACCGCCCCCACCTGACGATCGGCCCGTGGTTCCACGCCGACCAGCGGATGATGCGCGGGTCGGTCGGCGAGGCGGTGGGCTGGTTCCGGGCCCACCTGCTGGACGACCCTTCCGGGCTGCGGGACCAGCCCGTCCGGCTGTTCGTGACCGGCGCGGGCGAGTGGCGCGAGTTCCCCGACTGGCCCGTCCCGGGGATGCGGGAGCAGCGCTGGCACCTCCAGCCGGGCGGGGCCCTCGCACCGCACGCGCCGCCCGCCGCCGACCCCGCCGCCAACCCTCCCGACACCTACCGCTACGACCCGGAGCACCCGACGCCGTTCCTCGGCGGGCCCACGCTGCTGGGCGACAGCCGCCCGTCCACCGACCAGGCCCGCCTGGAGCGCCGCCGGGACGTGCTGACCTACACCTCCGCCGTCCTGGACGAGGACCTGGAGATCATCGGCCCCGTCACCGCCGACCTGCGCGTCCGCTCCGACCGCGAGCACACCGACTTCGTCGTCCGGCTCTGCGACGTCACACCCGAGGGCGAGTCCCTCAACCTCTGCGAGGGGATGCGCCGCCTCGTCCCCGGGACACCGGAGGCGGACGGCGACGGCGTCCGCCGCGTCGCCGTGGAGCTGTGGCCCGCCGGCCACCGCTTCCGGCGCGGCCACCGCGTCCGCGTGCAGGTCGCGAGCGGCGCCTACCCGCGGGTCGCCCGCAACCCCGGCACCGGCGAGCCCATCGGCACCGCCACCGCCATGCTGACCGCCGACCAGGAGGTCTTCCACTCCCCCGCCCGCCCCTCCGCGATCATCCTCCCGGTCGTCGACGCCGGGGACGGCGGCCGCTCATGACAGGGCCGGGCCCCCGGCCCTGAGGGGGCGGGGGCCCGGCGACTCCGTCACAGGTGAAACAACGCGAGACCGGCTAGTCGGGGTGGGTGAAGTAGACCGAGGCCACCTTGATGGTGTTCTTCAAGTTGTCGGCCGTTTTACCCGCTGGGATTTCCGCCGCCGGCGTCCCGCTGCAGTCAACGGTGGTGTAGAGCTCGGCGTCGAGCGTCGTGGACCCGTTGGTGCCCGAGAGGGTGTCGAACGGCGTCGACAGCTTCACGCAGTCTTCCCTCGCGGTGATCGTATGGGGCCTTCCCCCTTGGTTTATCTCCGAGTGGAGGGCCAGCTTCTCGACCGGCGCGGCGTCGGCGGTGCCGGCACCGGCGATCACCCCGAGTGCCAGCAGGGCCGGTGCCAGGACGGTGACGGCGGTCCTCTTCATATTCGAGACTCCTTCGTGTGCGGAGAGTGTCCAGTGCGTGACTATTAGTGCACGCACCACTACCGTCCGACATAGTCGGTGGAGTTGCATGATGCTTGCCGGACGGGCGACCGGGCCCCACCGTCCGGGCGACCCGTCCACCACTCTTCCATCACGGTAAGTAGTCGCGCGATCGCCCTTCGGCGTAGCGTCCTCGTCTGTCGAATGCAGGCAGAGGAGGGTTCCCTGTCGTTCAGCAGGTCCGACTAGCCGCTCGCCCCGGTGGGCGCCGGTGTGAGCAGGGGGAGGACCGTGCCCGGATGCCAGGCGCCGGTGGCGCCTGGACGCGCGCACAGGTAGGACGCGGCGCGCTGGGCCGTCCAGCCGTGGGCCTCGCGCAGCCCGTTGCCGAGCATCGTCAGGTAGGGGGCCGTCGGCGCGTTCAGCTCCGCGGGGCCGTGCGGGGCTGGGGCGGTGAAGGTGAGCATGGGGTGCCCGCCCCGCTCGCCGACCTTCAGGACCGTCTCGTAGCGGCCGGGGCCGAGGCGCTGGCGCCCCGTCCGGACGACCTCGGACAGGTCGTGGTCGGTGCCGGGGGCGCGGCGCATCTCCTGGGAGATCACGTCGCTGAACTGGCGGCGCGACAGCAGGTAGGCGCGGGCCGCGGCGCGTCCGGGCAGGTCCGGGTCGTAGAAGGCCATGCCGCCGCCCCAGACCAGGGACGTCAGCGCGAAGTAGATGCCGCCGGGCATCGTGACCGGCGCCTCCGCGCGGGCCCGGCGCGGGTCGCGGCAGCCCGGGTAGTGCCGGGCGCCGCCGCTCGGGCGGCCACCGGCCAGATAGCAGCCGAACCTCTCGCGGTAGAGGTTCGAGCCGTAGGCCACGTACCAGAGCGGTTCGTCGTCCATCTCTTCCAGTATCCCCGCCGGTCACCCTCCGTGCGAAGGGCAGCGGCGAGGAAACAATCCGATTCGCGAGGTTTGACGGACTGCGCGCCCGGAAATAGTCTCACCCGAGCAGGTGTCTACGACGCAGATACCTCCAGGCTTCCCCTGTGTTGTCCCGGAGGATCTGTCATGAACCGCCCGCTGAGCATTGCCCTCGTGTCCGCCTCCGACCTCGACGGCGAGCACGCGCACTCCGTCCACGTCCGGGATCTCGCCCGCTCGCTGGCGAGGCCGCACCACGGTGACGGGACCGGCAACCACGTCACCCTGTACACGCGCCGCCAGGACGAGGACGCCCGCGCCCGGGTCCGCCTCGGCCCCGGTGCCGCCCTCGTGCACCTCGACGCCGGGCCCGCGCGGCCCCTCACCGACGACGAGCACCTCGACCACGCCCGCGACTTCGCCGACGCGCTGCGCCGCCGCTGGTCCGGGGCGGGCCGTCCCGACGTCGTCCACGCGCACGGCTGGGTCGCCGGCCTCGCCGCCTGCGCCGTCGCCCGCGAGCTCGGCATCCCCTTCTTCCAGAGCTACCACGGTGTCGCCGCCACCGAGCGCCGCGCCGGACGCGGCGTCCACCCGCACCGCGACCGGCTGGAGAAGGCCATCGGACGCGGCGCCCACACCGTCCTCGCCGGCAACACCGAGGAGGCCGGCACCGTCGTGCGGATGGGCGTCCCCCGGCCCGCGGTCAAGGTGATCCCCTACGGTGTGGACCCCGACCAGTTCGCGCAGGCCGGCCCCGCGATGCCGTCCGGCGACCGGGACCGCCTGGTGATGGTCTGCCGCGACCTGGAGGCCGGCGACGTCGAGACCGCCCTGCGCGCCCTCGTGCACGTCCCCGACGCCGAGCTGACGGTCGCCGGCGGGCCCGAGCGCGAGGACCTGGAGAACGACCCGGTCGTGCACCGGCTGCGGCTGCTCGCCAAGGAGCTGCACGTCGCCGACCGCGTCATCTTCCTCGGCCGGCTGCCCCGCAAGGCACTGCCCAAGCTCCTGCGTACCGCCCGGCTGGCGCTGTGCCTGGCGCCCGTCCAGCCGTCCCCGGCGGTGCCGCTGGAGGCCATGGCCTGCGGCGTCCCCGTCGTGGTGACCCCGGCGGGCGGCAACGCCGACGAGGTCCTCGACAAGATCACCGGCCTGCACGTCCCGGCGGGACGGCCGACCGTGATCGGCCGGGCGATCCGCACCCTGCTGGCGGAGGAGACCACCCTGCACGGGTACTCGATCGCCGCCGCGGACCGGGCCCGCTCCCGCTACTCCTGGGACCGGATCGCGGGCGAGACCCTGCGCGCCTACGCCAGGGCGCTCCCCGAGCCCGAGCCGGTGCCCGTCCCGGGACCGCGGGAGACCGACGAGGCGGAGCGCGAGGCCGACCTGATCCCCGCAATGGCCGGCTGACGCGCTACGCCCCCCACGGGGCCCCGGACCCCTCCCCGGGTCCGGGGCCCCGGCACGTCCGCCCCGTCCTGCGCGCGGCTTGCCCCGCGGGCGGTGTTCGCCCCGGTGGGATACTGTGCGGCATGGCCGAATACGCGACGTCCGGGGGCGCCGGGTGCTGATCGGGAGGGCCGCGCAGCTCGATGAGCTGACCTCCGCGCTCGACCGGGCCGCCGCGGGCAGCGCCGGCGTCGTGCTCGTCAGCGGGGACGCCGGGGTCGGCAAGACCCATCTGGTCACCGCGCTCACCCGCGCGGCCCGCGACCGCGGCTGCGCCGTCCTCGTGGGGCAGTGCGCCGAGCTGGGCGAGAGCATGCCCTACCTGCCGCTGGCCGACGCCCTGTGGACCGCCGCCCGCGCCGCGTCGCCCGAGGCGGCGGCGGTCCGCGCCGCGCTGGACTCCAGGCCCGTGCTCGGGCGGCTGCTGCCCGACGGCGACGGAGCGCCCGGCACCGCGTCCGACCTCGGGCAGCAGCGGCTGTTCGGCGCGGTGCTCGGCCTGCTCGGCGAGCTCGGGCGGGAGCGGCCCGTCCTGCTGGTGCTGGAGGACCTGCACTGGGCCGACCGCTCCACCCGCCACCTGCTGACCTTCCTCAGCCGCGTCCTGCAGCGGGAACGCGTCTGCCTGATCGGCACCTACCGCACCGACGACCTGCACCGGCGGCATCCGCTGCGTCCCGTCGTGGCCGAGCTGCTGCGGCTGCCGAACGTCACCGCCGTCGAGGTCGTGCCGTTCGGGCCCGGCGAGACCGCCGAGTACCTCGCCGCGCTGGCGGACGGCGCGGCGCCGGTGACCGCCGAGGTCGTCGAGCGCGTCCACCACCGCTCGGAGGGCAACGCGTTCTACGCCGCCGAGCTGTACTCGGCCGAGAGCACCGGGGAGCAACTGCCCGCGGGGCTCGCCGACCTGCTGCTGTCCCGGGTGGAGCGGCTGTCGGAGGACGCGCAGCGCGTCGTGCGGGCCGCCGCGGTCGCCGGGCGGCGCGTCGACGACGAGCTGGTCCGCCGCGTGTCCGGGCTGGACGAGGCGGCGGCCGGGGAGGCGCTGCGGGAGGTCGTCTCGCACCAGGTCCTCGTCCCCGCGGGCGCCGGCTACACCTTCCGGCACGCGCTGCTGCGCGAGGCCGTCTACGCCGACCTGCTGCCGGGCGAGCGGACCCGGCTGCACGCCGACTTCGCCCGGCTGCTCGCCGGCGGGCCGGACGGGACGCCCGACCGGCGGCGCGGGTCGGCGGCCGAGCTGGCCGCCCACAGCCTCGCCGCGCACGACCTGCCCGCCGCGTTCGCCGCGTCCGTCCGCGCGGGCCGCGAGGCCGAGCGGCTCGGCGCGCCCGCGGAGGCGTTCGAGCACTTCGACCGGGCGCTGGAGCTGTGGGACGCCGTCCCCGGCCCCGAGGCCGTCGCGGGGACGGACCGGATGGAGCTCTCGCTGTCCACCGTCCGCGCGTCGGGCCGCGCCGGCGACATCCGCCGGGCGGTCTCGCGGCTGCGTCGGCTGCTCGACCTGGCCGACCCCGCCGACCTGCGGCTCGGGTCGCGGCTCCGCGAGCACCTGGCGTCCTACCTCTCCGACCTCGACGAGGACGACGAGGCGCTGGCGGTGGCCCGCGCGTCCGTGGAGATGCTGCCGCCCGGCCCGCCGGACGAGGTGCGCGCCGGCGCCCTCGCCACCTACGCCCGGCAGCTGCTGTACAAGGACCCCGGCAAGCTGCTGCCGGGGCTGGCCGAGGACGCCGTCGTCGAGGCGCGCGCCGCCGGCGCCGGGGACGCCGAGGCCAGCCTGCTGGTCACCCTCGGCCTGTACCGGGAGTCGCGGGAGACCGACCACGCGGTCGCCGACGTGTTCGCCCGCGCCCGCGACCTCGCCGCCGAGGACGACAACCAGCCGGTCGCCCTGCGCGCCGCGTTCCACTACGCCCGGACGAAGTTCGACCGGGGCGACCTCGCCGGCGCGACCCTCGCCGCCGACGAGGGCGTCAGGCACGCCCTGGACAACGGCCTCGAATGGAGCACGTTCGGGACGGTCCTGCGCAGCCTCCAGTACCTGATCCGCTACACGACCGGGGACTGGGACGAGGCGGCGCGGCTGGCCGACGGGTTCGGGATCCGGGTCGTCCGCCCGCCGGAGGCGCGGGTCTCCGCGTACGCGCTGTTCCTGGAGGTCGCCCGCGGCGAGCCGACCGTCGACGAGCGGCTGCGCTGGATCGCGCCGCTGTGGCGCGAGGACGGCTTCCTCACCTACGTCGCCCGCGGCCTCGCCGCCGAGCAGGCGCTGTGGCGGGGCGACGCCGCCGCCGCGCTCGACCACGTCGGGGCCGTGCTGAACGTGCTGTACCCGAACGAGACGGGCATCATACGGATCGCCGCGACGGGACTGTGGGCGCACGCCGACCTCGCCGCCCGCGCCCGCGCCGCCGGGGACGGGGACGCCGTCCGCGCCGCCGCGAAGGCCGGCGACGACCTGCTCGCCCGAGCGCGGCTCGCCGCCACCACCACCTGGGGCGGCCATCCGCGGGCCTGGCTGGGGCTGGAGGGGCACGCCTGGCTCGCCCGCGCCGAGGCCGAGCGCCGCAGGCTGGCCGGCGAGCACGACCCCGGCGCGTGGCGGAGGTCGGCCGAGATGTTCACCTACGGCGGGGACGGGTTCGTGTACGAGGTCGCCCGCTCGCGCCACCGGCTGGCCGAGGCGCTCATCGAGACCGGCGACCGGGAGGAGGCCGCGGCGCAGTGGCGGGCCGCCGCCGGGATCGCCGAACGGCTCGGCGCCGCGCCGCTGCTGGCCGCGCTCCGCGATCTCGGCGCCCGCGCGCGGCTGGACACGGGACGGCCCGCCGCCGGTCCCCGGGGCGGCCCGGAGCCCGGCGCCCCCGCGGGGCCGTTCGCGGCGCTGACCGTCCGCGAGCGGGAGGTGCTCGCGCTCGTCGCGGAGGGACGCAACAACCGGGAGATCGCGGCGGCGCTGTTCATCTCCCCGAAGACCGCGAGCGTGCACGTCTCGAACATCCTCGCCAAGCTGAACGTCTCCAGCCGCACCCAGGCCGCCGCAGCCGCGCACCGCGAGGGACTTTAGAGAACCGCCCTTGCCCCGCGGCGGGCGCGCGGCCGCGCGTCGACTGCCTGCCCCTCTGCGAGGGCCAGGGCTGATCGCGCTGCTCAACGCCGCCCCGGCCACGGCCCCCGGGAAGCCTCCCCACCGGCCCGGTGACGAACGCTCACGGCCGCCGGTAGATCTTCACGGTGGAGTCGTTATGTCAGCTACTGGTCCCCTTTCGCTGTGGCTGCCATTCTTTTCTTGTGAGCGCCGGACAACGGCGCCGGGCCGGAAGGGAATGGCGTCGTGGACAAGAGGTATGAGCTTTACTGCCTCGCGGACAAGTTCTTTTACGACACCCCTCCGACCACCCGTGAGACCGAGTTCGACATCGCGGACCGGCCACTTCCAGAAGGCTGGGAAAGGGTGCGCGGGGACGAGTGGACGGTCTACGTCCCGCCGGTGCAGAACGCGCCGCTGCAGGGTTGGAAGGTCCACGTCACCGGTTGCGCGGAAAGCGCCGACAAGGCCCTCGCACACTCTTTCGACTACTGCGTCGAGCACGGGATCGAGTTCAAGCACCTGCGCGGCCCGGGGACGCTGCGGATGCGGAACGCCAAGTACGCCCCGCGCGGGGCGAGCGGCAAGCTCGTCACCATCTACCCCCGGGACGAGCGGGAGCTGGAGTCGGTGCTGGAGGTGCTCGGCGAGCGCCTGTCCGGCCTGCCAGGGCCCTACATCCTCAGCGATCTGCGCATTGGTGAGGGCCCCCTCCACGTCCGCTACGGCGGCTTCGCCGAGCGGCGCTGCCTGGACGAGCGCGGCGAGCTCGTCGCGGCGCTGGAGAACGGCTCCGGCGAACTGGTCCCGGACCGCCGCAATCCGGTCTTCTCCGTTCCCGAATGGGTGACGCTGCCACGATGTCTCGAACCCCATTTGGCAGCGCGGGGCAGCACCACCACGACCGACCTGCCCTACCGGATCGAGAAGGCGCTGCATTTCTCCAACGGCGGCGGTGTGTACCAGGGAGTGGACACCAGGACCGGTGAGAAGGTCGTCCTCAAAGAGGCGCGCCCCTATGCGGGACTGGCGGCCGACGGCGCCGACGCGGTCGAGCGCCTGAACCGCGAGCGCGACATCCTGACCCGGCTCGACGGCGTCGAGGGGATTCCCGCGGTCCGCGATTCCTTCACCCTGGGCGAGCACCATTTCCTGGTCCAGGAGTTCATCGAGGGGCGGACGCTCAACACGTTCTTCGCCGAAAGGCATCCGATGCTCGACCCCGAGCCGGAGCCCGGCAAGGTCACCGCGTACACGGCGTGGGCGCTGCGCGTCCACGAGGGCGTCGAGCGGGTCGTCGACGCGATCAACGAACGCGGCGTGGCCTTCAACGACCTGCACATGTTCAACATCATGGTGCGCCCGGACGACACGGTCGCCCTCATCGACTTCGAGGTCGCCGCGCCCGCCTCCGACGGCGGGCGGCAGACCCTCGCCAACCCCGCCTTCCTGGCCCCGCCCGACCGGCGCGGCACCGAGGTCGACCGGTACAGCCTCGCCTGCCTGCGGCTGGCGCTGTTCGTCCCGATGACCACGCTGTTCGTGATGGACCGGGGGAAGGCGCGCCAGCTGGCCGATCTGATCGCCGAGTACTTCCCGGTGCCGCGCCCGTTCCTGGACGAGGCCGTCGAGGAGATCACCCGCGGGGTCCCCGAGGCTCCCGCGCCCGTGTTCGAACCGGACGCGGATGGATGGGACCGCGCCCGCGGCGCCCTCGCCGGCGCCGTCCTGGCGAGCGCCACCCCGCAGCGTCGCGACCGGCTGTTCCCGGGCGACGTGGAGCAGTTCGCCGGGGCGGCACTCGGGCTGGCCTACGGCGCCGCGGGCGTCCTGTACGCGCTGGACGCGACCGGAGCCGGACGGCATCCGGTGCACGAGGAATGGCTGGCCGACCGGGCCGCCGACCCTCCGCGCGGCACGGGCCTCGGCCTGTACGACGGCCTGCAGGGCGCCGCCTACACCCTCGCCCGGCTCGGTCATCTCGACGCCGCGCTCGACGCGGTCGCGCACTGCCTGAACGAGCGGTGGGAACGGCTCGGCGACGACCTGCACGGCGGGCTGCCGGGGTACGCCCTGGTTCTCGGCCACCTTGCGGACCTGACCGGTGAACGGTCGCTGGAGGACGCCGCCCGGAGGGCCGTCCAGATCACGGCGGACCGGGCTCCCGACGGCCCGAGCCCGCGACCCGGGCTCCTGTACGGCGGGGCGGGGGCGGCGCTGATGTTCGTCCGCCGGTATGAGAAGACGGGCGATCCCGCGCTGCTCGACCTCGCCGCCGCGGCACTGCGCCGCGACCTGGCGGCCTGTGTCAAGGACGACAACGGCGCACTGCACGTCGATCAGGGACACCGCGTCCTGCCCTACCTGGGCCGCGGCAGCGTCGGAGTCGGGCTGGTCGTGGACGAGTACCTGAGGCACCGCCCGGACGACGCGGAGTTCCAGGACGTCCGCTCCTCGGTCAGGCTCGCCGCGATGTCGCGCTACTACGCCCAGCCCGGCCTGTTCAACGGCCGCGCGGGGATGCTGCTCTACCTGGCCGGGCAGGACCGGGACGATCCCCGCGTCGCCCGCCACATCCGCGACCTCGCCTGGCACGCGCTGCCGTACGCGGACGGGCTCGCGGTACCCGGCGAGCACATGTACCGGCTTTCGATGGACCTCGCGACGGGCACGGCCGGCGTGCTGCTGGCCATCGGCGCGGCGTGCCACGACGCCCCGGTGGGGCTGCCGTTCTTCGGGACGGCCCAAGTACACCCCGTGGAGACCTCCACGGCGGCCACCTCTATCCAGCCCGAAAGGAGGTGAAGACAAATGGCGCTTCTGGACCTTCAGGGAATGGTGAGCGAGAACGGCGGCGGCGGCGGTAACAGCAGCCTCAGCCTGCTCTGCCACAGCTCGCACAGCATCACCATCTGCCTGTAATGGCACGTGACGGCCATGGTCTGCCCCTCCGGGGGCGACCATGGCCGTCATCGCAGGAGAGACCCATGACGCTTCCGACGTCCGCCGGCGCCGACCGGCTGCTGCTCGGCGCGGCCCGCCGCAGCGGCGGCTGGACCGGGCTGGTCGCGGCTGCCGCCCTCGCGGACGCGGCCGCCGCCGTGCTGCTGCCCCTCGCCCTGGCCCGCATGATCGACGCCGTCCCGCCGGGCGGCCCCTCCGCCGCCGCGGCCCTGTGGCCGTGCGCGGCGCTCGTCGTCGTGGCCGCCGCGGCCGAGGTGCTCTCGGAACTGGCCACCGGCTGCGGCGCGGCGCGCGCGACGGCGTGGCTGCGGCACGCGCTCGTCCGGCACGTCCTCGCCGCCGGGCCCGCGCTGCGCATCCCGCCCGGCGACGTGGCGGGACGCACGGTCGGCGGCGCCGCCGAGGCGGGCACCGCCCCCTCCGCCGCGCCGGAGGCCGCCGTCGCGCTGGTGCCCCCGCTCGGCGCCCTCGCGGTGCTGTCGTTCATCGACTGGCGGCTCGCGGCGGCCATCGCCGTCGCGCTCCCGGCCATCGTGCTGCTGCTGCGCGTGTTCGTCCGCGACATCACCGCGTCCGCGCACCGCTACCTGACCGTGCAGGGGACGATCGCGGGACGGCTCGCCGAGGCGCTCGCCGGCGCCCGCACGATCGCCGCCGCGGGCACCGCGGACCGCGAGGCGGACCGCGTCCTCGCGCCCCTGCCCGGCCTGCGCGCCGAGGGGCACGCGATGTGGCGCGTGCAGGGCGCCGTCGCCGCGCGCGGGCTGCTGACGCTGCTGCTCCTCCAGGTCGCGGCGGTCGGCGCGGCGGGCGCGGAGCTGATGGCGGGCCGCATCACCGCGGGCGAGCTGGTCGCGACCGTCCAGTACGCGGGGCTCGCCGCCGGGTTCGGGCCCGTCCTCACGCATGTCCTCCGGCTCGGCCGGGCGCGCGCCGGGGCCCGCCGCGCCGCCGAGGTGCTCGCGCGGCCCGCGCCCTCCCACGGCGACGCCGGCGCGCCGCCGGGCACCGGGCGCCTGGACTTCCGGGCGGTGTCGGCCGGCGGGGTGCTGCGCGGGCTGGACCTCACCGTCCCCGGCGGCCTCGCCGTGGCGGTGGTGGGCCGCTCGGGCTCGGGCAAGTCCCTGCTCGCCGCGCTCGCCGGGCGGCTCGCCGACCCCGACGAGGGCGAGGTGCTGCTGGACGGGACGCCGCTCCCCCGGCTGTCCCGGGACGCGCTGCGCCGCCAGATCGGCTACGCGTTCGCCCGCCCCTTCCTGTTCGGCGACACCGTCGGCGACGCGATCGCGTTCGGCCCGTGCCGCCCGCCGGAGTCGTGGCTGCGGGAGTCGGCGCGCACGGCCCGCGCCGACGACTTCGTCCGCCGCCTCCCGCGCGGTTACGCGACGCCCCTCGCGGACGCGCCGATGTCGGGCGGCGAGCTCCAGCGGATGGGCCTCGCGCGCGCCTTCGCGCACGCGGGCCGCGTCCTCGTCCTGGACGACGCGACGTCCAGCCTCGACACCGTCACCGAGCTCCAGATCACCGACGCCGTCCTCGACCGGTTCGGCGACCGGACCCGGCTGATCATCGCCCACCGCGCGGGCACGGCCGCCCGCGCCGACCTCGTGGTCTGGCTCGACGAGGGCCGTGTCCGCGGGCGCGGCTCCCACCGGGACCTGTGGCGCGACCCCGGCTACCGCGCGGTCTTCGCCGCGGCGGCGGACGACGTCCCGGGCGGCGGCCCCGGCGCGGGCGGGGAGGGCGCGTGACCTCCCGGCGGGACGCGGCGCGGCTGCTGTGGGGCACCGTCTCCCACGCGGTGCGGGCGCATCCGCGGGCGGCGTGCGCGGTCGTCGGATGGTCGCTTCTGGAGGCCGTCCCCACCGCGGTCTTCGGGCGCGCCGTCGCGGAGGCGACCGACGCCTTCGCGGGCGGGCGCGGAACGGACGCGGCGCTCTGGCTGGGCGCACTCGCCCTCGCGGCACTCGCGGGGGCCTATGGGAGCCGCCGCCTTTACTCCGCGCTCGCCGCGCTCGTGGAGCCGTTCCGCGACGACCTCGTCCGCGCGGTCACGCGTGGCGCGCTGTACCGGTCGCTGCGCGGGAGGCCCGACCGGGGGGCCGTCGCGCGGCTCACGCACCAGGTCGAGATCGTCCGCGACACCTTCGGCGGGATCCTCGTCGTCGCGCGGGGGTTCGTGTTCGCGGCCGGGGCCGCGCTCGCGGGGCTGCTGACGCTGATGCCCGAGGTCGTCCTGCTGGTGGTGCCGCCGCTCCTGGCGGGCCTGCTGCTGTTCGGCGCGGCGTTCGGCGCGGCGGCCGCCCGGCAGCGGGACCTGGTCGTCGGCGAGGAGGAGATCGCGGAGCGGACCACCGCGCTGGCCGAGGGGCTGCGCGACGTCGTCGCGTGCGGCGGCGAGGAGACGGTCCGCGCCGGCCTCGCCGCCGCGGTCGACGCGCAGGAGGCGGCGGGCCGCGCCGTCGCGCGGTTCGCGGCGCTGCGGGCGTTCGCGCTGGCGGTGAGCGGCTGGCTGCCGCTGCTGGCGCTGCTCGCCGCGGCGCCGTGGCTGGCCCGCCGCGGCGCGACCCCCGGAATGATCGTCGGGGCGCTCGCCTACGTCCTGCACGGGCTCCAGCCCGCGCTGCGGACGCTGGTCCAGGGCATGGGCGGCAGCGGCCTGCGGCTGGCGGTCACCCTCGGCCGCATCCTGGAGACCAGCGCCCCGGACGAGGACGGCCCGGACGAGGACGGCCCGGACGAGGCGCACGGCGCCCGCGGCGCTGTGAACGGCGCGTCCGGCGGGATGCCGGGACCCGCCGCGCGCGGGGACCGGGACGCACCGGCGGTCGAGCTGCGGGGGGTGTCGTTCGCCTATGGGACGGGGGCGCGTCCCGTGATCGCCGATCTGGACCTGACGATCCCGCGCGGCGACCACCTCGCCGTGGTGGGGCCGAGCGGCATCGGGAAGTCGACGCTGGCCGGGCTGATCGCGGGCCTGCTGCTACCGACGGCCGGAGAAGTGCTGGTGGGCGGGCGCCCGGCGGGCGACCCGTCCGGGCGGGTGCTCATCCCGCAGGAGGCGTACGTGTTCACCGGCACCGTCCACGAGAACCTGACCTACCTGGCACCCGGCGCGGACGACGCGGAGGTGGTCCGCGCCGCGGACGCGCTCGGGCTGTCCCGGCTCGTGCGGGACCTCGGCGGGTACGGCGCGACCGTGGACCCGGCGGCGCTGACCGAGGGGCAGCGGCAGCTCATCGCGCTGTGCCGCGCCTACCTGGCGCCCGCCCCGCTGGTCGTCCTGGACGAGGCCGCCTACCGGCTGGACGCGGCGGCCGAGGCACGCGCCGAGGAGGCGTTCGCACGCCGCCCCGGCACGCTCGTCGTCATCGCGCACCGCGTCAGCTCGGCCGTGCGCGCGCGCCGCGTCCTGGTCCTGGACGGGACGCGCGCGCACGTCGGCCGGCACCCCGGCCTGGCCGCCGTGTCGCCGCTCTACCGCGACCTCATCGGCCGCTGGGAGGAGGCACCGGAACGGTCCCGGCGGTCAGAGCCACCCGGCCTCCTCGGCGATCCGGATGGCGTGCACCCGGTTCCGGGCACCGACCTTCCGGTTGATGCGCGACAGATGGTTGCGGACCGTGCCGATCGTGAGGAAGAGGTCAGAAGCGATCTGGGCCGCGGAGGCGCCCCGTGAGGCCAGCTCCAGGACCTCGCTCTCACGCTCGGTCAGCGGGCTGGCCGCCGACCCGAGCTCGCTGAAGGCCAGCTCGGCGTCCACCACCCGCTGCCCGGCCGCCACGCGCCGGATCGACTCGACCAGCGCGCCGGGCGAGGTGTCCTTCAGCACGAGCCCCGCCGCCCGGGACGCGACCGCCCGGCGCAGGTCCCCCGACCGCTGGCGGCCGGCCATGAGCACCGTGCGGCACTCCGGGACCTCCTCGCGCAGCCTCCGGGACGCCGAGAAACCGTCCAGAACGGGAAGTGCCACATCTATCAGCGCCACATCCGGCCTCCGGAAGAGTGCCGTTCGCAAGAGACTTTCCCCGGATTCGATTTCGGCTACGACATCCAGGTCTTTCACACCGCCGAAAAAGGCGACGAGTCCGCCACGCAGAAGCGGTGCCTCCTCGGCGAGGAGTATCCGAATCATGTTCCGTCTCCCAAGGCCCGCCACCCATGTGGCCCGAGAAGCACTTACCCAACGTTTGTCAAGCGATAGGTCCTGGGGCGGCGACCGGGAGAGCGCCCCCGGGACGCGAAGCACACGACTGCGATCATGCATGGAGGGACCTTGGAGGGCAGGAGTCATGAGCGAGACTTACCGAATGCAGCCAACAGTAATCGCCGAGTCAACATAAAGACGGAATAGAATATTAACAATTACTCTAGGTGAGGATATCGTACGAATCCGCGGTCGGCGATCGACCAGTTCAGGCCATGAAATCGAACTCCCGTCCGACGCCGGCGGCGCGCGCCGCGGTGTAGGCCGTCCAACTCAGCGCAAGGTCCTGCCAGGGCAGCCCGACCGGTGCGTACACGGTCACCTCGCCGCCCTTGACGCGTCCCGGCACCTGGCCGCGCAGCAGATCGCGCAGCGTCCCCGCGGCGTGCTTCACATCGAGGCCCGCGCTCGCGAGCACCCCCATCTCGACCGCGAGGGCCACGTCGTCGACCACGACGCGGGCGCCCTCCAGGAGGTCGGCGCCGAGCTCGGCCTTGCCCGGCTCGTCCGCGCCGAGGGAGGTGATGTGGGCGCCGCGCGGCACGTCCGCCGCGTGCAGGAGGGGCCGCCGCGCCCAGGTCGCCAGGACCGCGATCCCGGCGTGGCGGACGGCGTCCCGGGGGGCCGGCGCCACCGGGGCGTCGAGCCCGAGGCGGGCGCCGTGGCGCGCGGCGAAGCCCGCGGCGCGGCGGGCGTCCAGATCGCAGACCGTGAGGCCGCGCACCGGCCGCAGGAGCGCGAGCCCCCGCATGACGAGCTCCGCCTGCGCCCCCGCGCCGATCACCGCGACGGTGTCCGCGTCGGGACGTGCCAGGGCGTGGGTGCCGAGCGCGGCGGCGAGCCCGGTGCGCCACGCGGTCACGGTCGCCGAATCGAGCAGGGCGAGGGTCTCGCCGGTGTGCAGGTCGTGCAGGCAGACGACGCCCCGCAGCGCCGGGCGGCCGCCGGGGAACTTGGCGTTCACCTTCACCGTGTACGCGGGCGTTCCCCCGACCAGCCCGGGGAGCAGCGCCGTCGCCGATCCCTGGCCGGGCAGCGCGGTCACCACCCGGCGCGGCTGGATCTCCCCCTCCTCCGCGGTGAAGCCGCGCCGCAGCGCGTCCAGGCACGCGGCGGGGTCGAGCACCGACTCCAGATCAGATCTGGTCAAAAGGAGCGTCACCAGATCATTCTCCCAGCCGCGGCCGGCCCTATGCCGTGGCCATGCCATCCATGCCATCCCCCATGCCGTTCCCATGCCGTCCTCGGCCGCCTCGCGCCGACGCACCCGACGGCCTGAAGCCTCTGACCCCGCGGGAAGGCGACCCTGTCCGGCGTACCGCTTGTGGCCCCGGAATCACCACCTAACCCCCGCGATTTACTGCGGAAACGGCGCGTCCGGGACACTCTGGCGGCCCCGCATTTTCGAACGTTCCACAGGTCGGGTCCGGCCTGAAGAGGCCATCCTGCCCACGGGGTATGGACAAACCCGCACCCATAGTGCCAATCCGCTAGTGAGCAGTTAGGCACTTTCTAGTCTTCCGCCCACCTTTGGGTTCTTCCATCATGTGCGTGACCTCCGGCGCGCCAACTCGGGTGCGCCCAATCCCCCCTGGAGGCTCAGTGAAGATCCGTCACGCCCGCATCAGCGGCGCCGCCGTCACGCTGACGGCGACGGGGCTCATGGCGACCGCCCTGGTCGCCGCCCCGGCCGCCCATGCGACCCATGACGCGCCCTCCGCCCCCGCCGCCCCCGTCGCCGACCAGTCCGCCCAATCGAGGACGGCGGCGAAGCTGGAGAGGCGGCTCGGCTCCCGCACCGCCGGGTCGTACATCGACCAGGCCACCCAGAAGCTCGTCGTCACCGTGACAGACGCGGGCGCCGCGCGGGCGGTGCGCGCGGCGGGCGCCGAGCCGAAGACCGTCACGCGCAGCGGCAAGGACCTCAAGAAGGTCATGTCCGCCCTCAAGCGCGAGGCGACCGTCCCGGGCACCGCCTGGGCCGTCGACCCGGCCTCCAACACGGTGCTGCTGTCGGTGGACAGCACGGTCACCGGAGCGAACCTGCGCAAGGTGCGCGCCGCGGCGGCCAAGCAGGGCTCCGCTGTCCGCACCGAGAACATCGCCGGGCGGTTCCGCACGTTCACGCTGGGCGGCGAGGCCATCTACACGGGCAGCTCGCGCTGCTCGCTCGGCTTCAACGTGAAGAAGGGCGGCGAGTACTACTTCCTGACGGCCGGGCACTGCACCAACGCCGGGGCGCAGTGGTACTCCGACCGGGGCAAGAGCCAGCTGCTCGGCACCAAGACCGGGAGCAGCTTCCCGGGCAACGACTACGGCATCGTCAAGTACGCGTCCGCCCCAGCGGACACCCAGGGCGCGGTCAGCCTCTACGGCGGCACCCAGGACATCACGAGCATCGGCAGCGCGACGGTCGGGCAGAGCGTCAAGCGCAGCGGCAGCACCACCCAGGTGCACAGCGGCCAGGTCACCGCGCTCAACCAGACCGTGAACTACCAGGAGGGCAGCGTCAGCGGCCTGATCAAGACGACCGTCTGCGCCGAGCCGGGCGACAGCGGCGGCTCGCTGTTCGCCGGGGCCGTCGCGCTCGGCCTGACCTCGGGCGGCAGCGGCAACTGCTCGGGCGGCGGGACGACGTTCTTCCAGCCGGTCACCGAGGCCGCGCAGGTCTACGGCGTCGAGATCTACTGACCGGGCCCCGGCCCCTCACGGCCCCCGCTCCCGCCGGTCCGCCCGGCGGGACCGGGGGCCGTCCCGTCCCGGACCCGGCGCGGGCCGCCGGGAGGCTCAGACCTCCAGGGCGAGGCGGATCTCGCCGGCCACCTCGCGCCGCCGGCCGTTCAGGTAGAAGTGATCGCCCTCCAGGACCTTCAGGGCGAAGGGGCCGTCGGTGAGGTCGGCCCACTTCTTGGCCTGGGCCTCGGTCACGTGCGGGTCGGCGTCGCCGATGATCGTCGTGATGGGCACGGCCAGCCGCGTGCCCGGCCGGTGGACGTAGTCCTCGACCAGCGCGAAGTCGTTGCGGACGTACGGCAGCACCAGCTCGCGCAGCTCCGGGTCCCGGAGGGCCTCGGCGTCGGAGCCGCCGAGCCGCACCATCTCGGCGACCAGGGCGTCGTCGTCCTCGCCGGCGACCCGGTCGTCGCCGCGGTCGTGCGGTGGCCGGGCCCCGGAGGCGAACAGGTGCACCGGCGCGGCGCCCTGCTCCTGGAGGAGCCGTGCCACCTCGTAGGACAGGACGGCGCCCATGCTGTGCCCGAACAGCGCGGCGGGACGGTCCAGCAGCGGGGCCATCGCCCCGGCGATGAGGCCGGCGAGCCGGAGGGCGTCTCGGACCAGCGGCTCCCCCAGCCGGTCGGCGCGCCCGGGGTACTGGACGGCGTGCACCTCGACCTCCGGGCCGATCTCCCCCGCCCAGGACCGGTAGGCCACCGCGGACCCGCCCGCGTGCGGCAGGCAGAACAGCCGCGTCGGCGCCCAGGGGCGTGCCTCGGCGCAGCGGAACCAGCTCACGTGATCAACTCCTCCGGGACGCGCCGGGGGGCGCGGTCGTCTCCGCCGCCAGCCTAGACGCGCGGCCGCCCTGGGCCGGGACTAGGGGACGGCGCAGTGGGCAGGCTGCGGGCATGGATGAGAGAAGGGGCAGGCGAGGGGACGTCCAGGAGCTGTCCGACTTCGAGCTGACGGTGTACGAGACGGTGGCGGAGATCGACAAGGGGGGCGGCGCGGCGGACTTCGACACGGTGAGCCGGCTGGTCGGCGGGCCGGAGGAGGACCTGTGGGCCGCCCTGGGGCACCTCGTGTCGGTCGACCATCTCCACTCGACGCCGAAGGGGTACGTGCTGGGCCCGCACGACTGGGCTCCGTAAGGCCGGGTGGATTACTGGAGAATGCGGGCCCATGACCGTGAATCGACGGGCCGGCGGGACCATGTTCGGGCTGGCGTACGGGGACGCGCTCGGCGCGCCGACCGAGTTCCTCACCATGGAGCAGATCCGCACGCGTTTCGGTGACGACGGGCCCGCCCGGCTCGACGGTGATCCCGCCCTGGTCACCGACGACACGCAGATGGCGATCGCGGTCGCGCTGGCCCTGCTCGACGCGCTGGAGGACCCGCCGTTCACGGCCGCGCTGGTGGAGCCGATGTGGCGGCGGCGGTTCGTCGACTGGCTCGGCAGCCCCGACAACGACCGGGCGCCCGGGCAGACCTGCATGCGGGCCTGCCGGGGCCTGGCGGCCGGGAAGCCGTGGGCGGAGGCGACGGAGCCGGATTCCAAGGGCTGCGGCGCGAACATGCGGGTGGCACCGGTCGGGCTGGCCCCCGGCCTTTCGGACGCGACGCGCGCCGCCGCCGCGCAGCTCCAGGCGGCGATGACGCACGGGCACCCCACCGGCCTCGCGGCGAGCGAGCTGACGGCGTTCGCCGTCCGGTGGCTCGCGGACGGGATGGCGCCCGCCGCCCTGCCCGCGGCGCTCCGCGGGCGCTGCCACGACCAGCGCGCCGTCTACCACGGGGAGTGGCTGGGCGACCTGTGGCGCCGTCCCGGGGTGGAGGGCCCGGCGGCGTTCATCTCCCGGGGGTGGGACGAGTGCCTGGCCGCGCTCGACCGCCTCGACGCGGCGCTGGCCCGCCCGGACCGCGCCTGCGACCCCTGCGAGGCGACCGGGGCCGGCTGGGTCGCCGAGGAGGCCCTGGCCACCGGCCTGCTGTGCTTCCTGCTCTTCCCGGACGAGCCGGTGCGGGCGATCCGGCGCGGTGCGGCCAGCTCGGGCGACTCCGACTCCATCGCCTGCCTGGCCGGGGCCTTCGCGGGCGCGCACCTCGGCCTGGACGCCTGGCCGCGCGAGTGGGCGGCGCGCATCGAGTACGCCTCCGACCTGGCCCGGATCGGCGCGGCCTGGGACCGACCGCTTGACGGCACATAGCTCTGTGGCTAATCTGATTAGCCATAGAGCTACATGACTGCGAGGAGCGGACGATGACCCGGTACCTGGACCTACCCGGCGGGCGGCTCGCCTACGACGACGAGGGCGAGGGGCCGCTCATCGTGTGCCTGCCGTCCATGCTCGACCTGCGCTCGCAGTACCGCTTCCTCACCCCGCTGCTGGTCAGGGCCGGTCACCGGGTCGTGACGGTCGACCAGCGCGGGATGGGCGACACGAGCGCCGACTGGGACGAGTACGGCGGCATCCCGCTCGCCCGCGACCTCATGGCGCTGCTGCGGCACCTGGACGCCGGGCCCGCGCTCGTCCACGGCTGCTCCAACGGCGCGGCGGCGGCGGTCTACGCCGCTGCGGAGGCGCCGGAGCTGATCAGCGGGCTCGTGTTGTCCGCGCCGTTCGTCCGGGACGGCGAGGCCGGCCTCGCGCAGCGGCTCACGCAGGCCGTCATGCGCGTTTCCGCGCTGGCCCGCCCGCTGTACATGGCGTACTACCCGAAGTGGGAGCCCCGTCCCCCGGCCGACTTCGCCGAGCACAAGGCGCGTCTCGACGCGAGTTTCCGGCGGCCCGGCCGCGCCCGCGTCATCGGCGCCTACATGAGCATGTCGCACGCCGAGGCCGAGGCCCGCCTGGACCGCGTCACCGCGCCCGCGCTGGTGATCATGGGCACCGCCGACATCGACTGGCCCGACCCCGTCGCCGAGGCCGAGTGGGTCGCCGGGCGGCTGGACGCCGAGGTCGTCCTCCTGGAGGGCGCCGGCCACCACCCGCACGTGGAGTTCCCCGAGCGGGTCGCCGAGGCGGTCACCGCCTTCCACCGCGCCGTCGCCTCCTGACGCGCCCGCGGCCCGCGCCAGGGCCGGGGGAACGGGTCAGGAGGACGTGCCGGGAGGCGTGGTGGCCGTCCAGCCGGTCACGGCGTCGATCGTGATGGTGATCACCGGGCCGCCGGGCGGGCGGTCGCGGTACTGGGGGTAGCGGCCCGCCAGCAGGCGGACGGGCCCGGCCGTCCGGGACGGGTCCCCGGACACGTGCGCGTGGCCGTCCACGCGGACCCACCACAGGCGGTCCCAGTCGTCCTCGTAGTGGTCGGCGAGCAGCGCGACCCGCGGGTTGGCCCGGACGTTGGCGAGGCGCCGCAGGTCCCGGCCGCTCTTCGGCTTGTGGTCGACCGCGGTGTAGACCGTCCCGCGGTGGACGGCGAACGTCACCGGGACGAGATGCGGGCGCCCCGTCTCGTCGGCCGTCGCCAGCCGCGCGACGGGGACCGCCGTCAGGAGCCGGAGCGCGTCGTCCGGCGAGAGCCTGGGCACACCGAGCACCCTGCCACGCCGCCGCCTCCCGCGCACCCACCCCGCACGGGCGGGAGGGTTCCCTCCAGGAGACCGCTTGGTCAGTCCGCGGGACCGGACGGGCCGTACTCCGGCGGCCTGACGCCCCGCTCCGCCGCCTCCGCCAGCTCCCCGGCGGTCAGGACGCGGGGCTCACCGATCATCCTGGCCCGCACGTACACGCCGCACAGCCACTCCAGCAGCCGCGCGTTCTCGAACGCCTCGCCCAGGTCACGGCCGATCGCCACACCGCCGTGGTTGGCCAGGAGCGCGGCGCGCCTCCCGCCCTCCATGGCCGCGCGCACGTTCTCCGCCAGCTCGGGCGTCCCGTACGTGGCGTACGGGGCGACCCTCACCACCCCGCCCAGCAGCAGCGTGTTGTAGTGGACCGGCGGCAGCTCCGTCATCGTCGTCGCCACGACGGTGCCGTAGGTCGAGTGCGTGTGCACGACCGCCGACGCGGCGGTCGCCCCGTACAGCGCGAGATGCATGGGCGTCTCCGACGACGGCGCCCGGCCGCCCTCCACCGGCCGTCCCCGCACGTCCAGGACGGGGCAGTCCGCGGGCTCCATCCGGTCGAGCATCATCCCGCCCGGCGTGACCGCGACCAGGTCGCCCGCGCGCACACTGGCGTTGCCGGACGACCCGGTCACCAGACCGGTCTCCGCGAGCCTCCGGCCCACGCCGCACAGCGCGGCCCGCTCGTCACCCAGCAGCATCGCGAACCCCTCCCGCCGGATCTCCCCCAGGCGTACGCCACCGGCCCGGCGATCACAAGGGGCCGGCGTCAGGGCGTGCGGAGCAGTCCCGCGGACAGCACCGCCGCCGCCGCGCCCGCGAGCTGCTCCAGCCGCAGCACCTCGGTCTGGTGGAACGGCGGCGCGCCCGCGCGGGACACCACCAGCGCGCCGTTCCCCGGCATCGGGCAGATCGCGTACTCCGCGCCGTCCGGCGCGGTGAACGCCCGCGGCCGCAGCGGCTCCAGGGCGGGCGGCTCCGCGCCCTCCAGCCCGCCGACGCTGGCGTGCACGAGCACCGCCGTGCCGTCGGGGCCGGTCTCCGCCAGCCCGGCCCAGTCGGCGCTGAGGATGGCCGGGACGGCGTCGGCGAGGATCTCGGCGCCGCGCTCCGGCACCGCCGCGACCTGCCCGATCACGGCCGCGTCCGGGAACACGCCGTGCGGCTCGGCCGTCGGCCACACGCCGACGACGTCCACGCCGGGCACCGAGCCCAGCCCGCCGCGCAGCCGCCCGGCGTCGGCGCCCGCGGGCCAGGACACGGTGAAGTCGTCCAGCGCCCGGCCGTTGGCACGTTCCAGCACAGCCATCTGCACCACGTCGGCGCCGGCGGCGCCGAGCGTGCGCGCCACCTGCCCCAGCGAGCCGGGACGGTCCGGCAGGCGGACGCGAATCCGCAGCAACATCGCCACCTCCAGTGTCGGAATCCCCCTCAGAATGCGCGAGAGGCGTTTCCTTGGTGTTACCCACGCGTGTCGCCAACGGGAACCCGGTGCTGGATCGGCGGGCAGGGGTCAAACTAGAGTCCACTGAAGGTCAACCACACGCCTATCGCCGCAGCCGCCTCACCATTAAGGTAACCGCACGTGTCGACGGACCGGGATCGCCCAGTCAACGACGGCTCTGGAGCCGAGCCGGAACCCGCCGGGGAGGGCACCGGCGATGACGGCGACGCCGCCTTCCGGGCGGAGGTCAGGCGGGCCCTCGCCGGGATGTCCGCCCGGCTCGACCGCGAGCACGAGCGCGCGGCGCACCGGGAGGCCGTCATCGACCGGCTGCACGAGGAGAACCAGCGGCTGCGCAGGGGGGAGCTCCAGGCGATGCTGGAGCCCGTGCGCGCCGCGCTGTACCGGCTCCACGACCAGGCGCGCCGCGAGTCGGGCAGGCTCGCCGCGCCGGACGGCGGCGACACGCCGGACCCCGCGCAGACCGCGCTGCTGCTGGCCGCGGTGGCCGACGACGTCGCCGACGCCCTCGCCCGGCTCGGCGTGGAGCGGTTCACCGTCGAGCCCGGCGCCCTCTACGACGCGTCCCGGCACCGGCCGGTCGCGGTCACCGCCGTCGCCGAGCCCGCCCGCGACGGCACCGTGGTCACCGTCCAGTCGGACGGCTTCGAGCAGGGCGGCAAGGTGCTGCGCAAGGCGGCGGTGTGCGTCGGAAGGCTCGACACGGCGGGGCCCGGCGCGGCGCCCCGCGGCACCGGACCCGACAGGACGGAGCTCGACCAGACCGGCCTCGGCGACACGGGGCCCGACAAGGCCCGGTCAAGTCGCCACCGCGCGGCAGGGCGCGGAGAGACGATGAACACCGGACTCGGCACCGATAGGTGAGAGGGACATGGCTGTCTACGGGATCGACCTCGGAACCACGTACTCGTGCATCGCCTCCATCGACGAGGTGGGGCGGCCAGCGGTGCTGCGCAACCTGGAGGGGACCGACACCACGCCGTCGGTGGTGTACTTCGAGAGCGGCGACAACGTCGTCGTCGGCGCGACCGCGAAGGACACCGCGGTCCTGGAGCCCGACAATGTCGTCAGCCTGATCAAACGCGACATGGGCCGGGACGTGACGCGTCCCATCCACGGCATCGACTTCGCACCGGAGGAGCTGTCGGCGTTCATCCTGCTGAAGCTCGCGACGGACGCGCGCACCACGACGGGCGAGGAGACCCGCGACGTCGTCGTCACCGTCCCGGCCTACTTCGGCGCCGCCGAGCGCGACGCGACCCGCAAGGCGGGCCGGATCGCGGGCCTGAACGTCATCGACATCGTGTCCGAGCCGATCGCCGCCGCGATCACCTACGGGGTCCTCAACCCCGAGTCGGACCGGACGATCCTGGTGTACGACCTCGGCGGCGGGACGTTCGACACGACCGTCATCGCGCTGCGCGGCGGCCACATCGAGGTGGTGTGCACCGACGGCGACCACGAGCTCGGCGGCGCCGACTGGGACGCGCGGCTCGTCGAGCACCTCGCCGAGCGGTTCCGCGCCGAGCACCCCGACGCGGGCGACCCGCTCGACGACAAGCAGACCGAGCAGCAGCTGCGCCGCGACGCCGAGGACGCCAAGAAGGCCCTCACCACCCGGACGGCGCACACCGTCCGGGTCATGCACGGCGGGCGGGTCGCCGTGGTGGAGGTGACGCGGGAGAAGCTGGAGGAGCTGACCAAGGACCTCCTCGACCGCACCGTCGAGATCACCGGGCGGACCCTCGCGACGGCCGCCGACAAGGGCGTCGACGACTACGACGACCTCGTCCTGGTGGGCGGGTCCACGAAGATGCCGGTGGTCGCGGCGCGGCTGGAGACCGAGCTGGGCCTCGCGCCGCGGCTGCAGGACCCCGACCTCGCCGTCGCGAAGGGCGCCGCCCTGTACGCCTTCGAGGAGACCTACCGGCGGCTCGTCCGCGAGGGGGCCGCCGAGCGCGCCGAGGAGATGGCGAACCGCGCGGGCCTGTCCGCCGAGCAGCAGAAGCAGATCGCCGGGCGGCAGATCAAGACCGTCGCCTCGCACGCGTTCGGCATCGTCGTCGTCGACCGCGACAGCGGCGCCGAGCACGTCGCGCACCTCGTCCACGCCAACGACGCGCTGCCCGCCGCCAAGACCGAGGACTTCTTCACCGTCTACGACGACCAGACCTCCGCCGACATCCGGGTGATGGAGCAGGCGGGGAGCGTCGAGTCCGCCGAGCTGATCGACAACACCGAGATCGCGACCGGCGAGATCCGCGTCCCGCCGGGCAAGAAGGCGGGCTGGCCGATCGGGGTGACGTTCGCGCTGGACTCCTCCGGCCTGCTCAACGTCACGGCGGTGGAGAAGGAGACCGGCGAGCGCCTGGAGCTGAAGGTGGACGTCGGCGGCATGTCCGAGGAGGAGGTCGAGCGCTCCCGCAAGGCACTCTCCCGGGTGCAGGTGAGCTAGGGGCCCCGCCGTGCCGTTCGACGACGACTACCGGCGGGAGGTGCTGGAGCCCGCCCGGGCGGCCGGCGACCAGCCCCCCGAGGACCTGCGGCTCCGGTACGCGCTGCCCGACCCCCTGGAGGCCGCGGCGGTCGCCGCGCGCGTCAAGGAGGTCCGGCAGTGCTGGCGGCGGGCCCGCGGGCAGCTGAAGTACCGCAAGCTCATCGACCGGCTGGAGGCCGAGCACCGCGGGCTGGCGCCGCTGTTCGACGCCGCCGGGCGCGGCGACCTGCGGCCGCTCACCGGCCGCCTGCGCGGCGGCGCCGAGCGCACCGAGCGGCGGCGCGCCGACACGCGCGCGCGCCTCGCCGACGCCGCCGGGACGCTGCGGATGGTGACGCCCGCCGAGATCGAGGCCATCGCCCGCACCGGCGGCGTGACCCGCGCCGACCTGGAGGCCGTCGCGGCCGCCGAGGGCATCGAGGTCCGCGAGCCGGACGCGCTGCCGTCCGCCGCCCCCTACCCCGCGTACCGGAAGGTGCGCGAGTCCCTGGACGTCCTCGGCAAAAGGCACCTGGCCGACTTCCTGTTCGGCGTGCGGCTCGCGGGTCCCATCAAGGTCCTGGACGGGTTCGCGGCGCCCCCCGGCCTCCGGCTGGACGCCGCGGCGGTCGCGGCGGCGGGCGCCGAGTGGGCGCGCCGCAGCCGCGACACCAGCACCACCCACGCCGGCACCGTCCTGGCGGCGCTGCGGGCCGGGCACGACGACCCGGACGCGCTGCCGGGCCTCGTGCTGTTCGACATCGCCGACCGGCTCCGGGAGCGGCGGCGGCAGCGCGCCTCCGAGCACGCCCTGCTCCGGCACGCCGCCGAGGACCTGCGCGTCGAGCAGGGCGACGCGCGGCGGCTGGTGTTCGCCGTCGTCCGCGAGACGGAACCGGCGGGCGGCGGCGGCCTCGCCGGGCGGCTGCGCGCCCTCCTGGACGCGGGCGAGGTGTACGCGGCCGCCGAGCTCGCCGACGCGGCGGAGGTCCCCCGCCCCGGGCCCGGCGCCGCCGACCGCGCCCCGGCCGGGGACCCGCCGGAGGAGGAGGTCCTCGCCGCCGAGGCCCGGCACCGCCTCGACACGGCGCTGCGGCTGCGCGAGTCGGCCGTCGCCGAACCCGACCCGGACCGCGCGTGGGTCCTGCTCGCCGACGCGCTGCGCCTCGTCCGCGACCTGCCCGGTGCCGCCGAGCACCAGCGCCGCCTCCCGCCCCGGCCGGTGCCGCCCCCGCGCGCGGACGTCGATCCCGCGGACGGGTCGGTCCGGCTGTCCTGGGAGGCGTCGCCGTCGACGGTCGGCGAGGTCGCGTGCCATGTGGTGCGGCGGCGGGACCGGGCGCCGCGTGACGCGCGCGACGGGGACCCCGTCACCGGCGTGCGGGACCCCAGCCCGCCGGTGAACGTGCCGCTGTACTACGGCGTGATCGCGGTCCGGGGCGAGGCCGCCGCCGCCCCGTCGGTGGTGGGCCCGCTGATCGTGCGGCCGGAGCCCGCCGACGTCGAGCTGCTGCCCGGCGACGGGCGGGTGACGGGCCGGTGGAGGTGCCCGGCCGGGGCCGCGCGCGTCGTGGTGGCCCGGGAGGGCACGATCGTCCCGTCCGGCCGGGACGGGTTCCAGGAGCGGGTCCCGAACGGCCGCACCCACCACTACCGGATCGGCGCGGTGTACCTCGACGACTCGGGGAACGAGGTCGTGACGCCGGGGGTGCGGGCGTCGGTCACGCCGAGCGCCCCCCCGCGCCCGGTGTACGAGCTGGCCGCCGAGCCCGACCCGTCCGACCCGGGGCTGCTGCGGGTGCGGTTCGAGCGGCCCGCGCACGGGACGGTCGAGCTGGTGCTGTCGGCCGGGCCGCCGCCGTGGCCGCGCAGCGCGCTCGTGCCGGTGGAGGAGGTCCGGGCCGTGACGCGGAGGCTGGCGTGCCTGCCGGCCGGCGGCGGTCTCGACGTGCGGCCGGGCGCGGGCGGCTGGCTGCTCGCGGTGACGGTGGCCGAGGGCGTCGCCGCGATCGGCGCCTGCCACCGGCACGTGAACCTGCCGCCGCCGCGGCGGCTGGTCACCGAGCGGCGCGGCGGCCACGTGCACGTCGGGTTCGACTGGCCGCCGGACGTCACGGAGGTCGACCTCGTCTACCACGTCGGCGGCGACCCCGAGCGCTCCGCCGAGGACGGGCCGCCGCCCCGGGAGGCCGTGACGCGCGCCGCCTACGACACCGGTGGCGGGATCAGGGTGCCCGCCCCCGAGGACGAGCCGGTGCTGGTGTCGGTCGCGGCCGCCGGGACCGTGGGCGGCGTCCGGGTCACGGGCCCGGAGGTCACCGCCGTGGTCGCCGCCCGCGCGGTCGTCCGCTACGACGTGCTGCGGTCGGGCCCGCCGTGGCGCAGGTCGCTGACGATCCGGCTCAGCTCGTCCCGCCCGCTGCGGGTGGCGCGGCTGTCGCTGGTGCTGCGCGCCGGGCGCGTGATGCCGCACCGCGCGGCCGACGGCGAGACGCTCGCCGCGTGGGAGCAGGTCCCCGTCCCCGGCGAGCTGTCGCTGTCCGCCCCGCGCGCGGCCGGACCCTACTGGCTGCGCTGCTTCGCCGACGACGACGTCGTCGAGCTCAGCGATCCCCCCGTCCGCCGGCTCCAGGTCGCCCGATGACGAGGCCGCTCGCCCGCGTGGGGCTCCCCGGCGCATCGTCCAGGAACGGTGTCACCTGCCCGTACTGCTTCGCGTCCGCGGCACCGCAGCGCATCCCGTTCCGGTGCCGCGGGCAGGCCGGCGGGACGCTCGGGTGCGCGCCCGTCCTGGACGAGCGGCTCGCCGCCTACACCGGCTCGACGGCCGGGGCGTCGCTGCCGCCGGTGTTCGCCGCGGCCGGGCGCAAGGGGCGCGCCGACTGCCCCGCGTGCGGGCGCCCGACGGGCAACCGGGTCTGCCCGGAGTGCCACAACCCGCTCCCCTCCGCGTACTGCGACTCCCCCGGCCGGATCGTCGCGCTCGTCGGCGCGAAGAACGCGGGGAAGAGCACCTACATCGCCGTCCTGCTGCACGAGCTGATGAACCGGGTCGGCACCGAGCTGGACGCCTCGCTCGTGGCCTGCGACGACCGGACGATCGAGCGGTACAAGCGCGACTTCGCCCGCCCGCTGCTGGAGGAGCGGCGGCTGCTGCCGACGACGGCCAGCGCCGCGACGGGCCCCCGCGAGCCGCTCGTCTACCTCCTCACCAGGACCCGCCGGGGCCGTTTCGCCCGCGCCCGCAACGACTCCCTGGCCCTCGTCCTGTTCGACACCGCGGGCGAGGACCTGCGCAGCCGCGAGGTCACCGACCTGCACCTGCGCTACCTGGAGGCCGCCGACGCGATCATCTTCCTCGTCGACCCGCTGGAGCTGCCCGGCGCCCGCGGCGAGCTGTCGCGGGGAGGCGAGGTGTCGCGGGGCGGCGATCCCCCGTCCCCCGACCCCGACAGCGAGCCGCTCAACGTCATCGCCCGGGTCACCGAGGCGCTCCGGCAGCGGCACGGCACCCGGCCGGGCGACCCGCTGCCCGTCCCGGTCGCGGTCGCGCTGACGAAGATCGACGTGCTGCGGCCGTCGCTGCTGCGGCAGTCGGCGCTGCACCGGACACGGTCCGGCACGGGCGTCCTGGACCTGGACGACAGGGACGCTGTGGACGCGCAGGTCCGCGCGCTGCTGCACGACTGGCGGTCCGGGCAGCTCGACACCTACCTCGGGCAGCAGTACGCCGACCACGCCCTGTTCGGGCTGTCGGCGCTCGGCGGCGTCCCCGAGGCCGGGCGGGTCGGCGCGGGCGGCGTCCGCCCCCACCGCGCGGAGGACCCGCTGCTGTGGCTGCTGTACCGGTTCGGGTTGCTCGACGGCGTGCGCCCCGGGGGGACGTGACGGTGGCCTGGCAGCTGCACTACACCTCCGCCCGGCGCGGCCCCACCGGCCGGGCGGGCTTCCAGTTCGTCGCGGAGACGCCCGGCCTGCCCGACGGCGTGCGGGCGGGCGTGACGCCGTACCTGTCGTACCGGCCGCCGCCGGACGCGCCGCTGTCCCCCGACGACGCCGAGCTGGACCTGTTCCCCGTCTCGCTGCTCTACGACCGGGTGGACGGCAGGCCGCTGCTCCTGCGCTGCCGCTACCTCGGCCGGGACTACTCCGGCCGGTACGGCAACTTCTTCGCCCACGCGGTCGTCGCCGAGCCCGCCGAGCTGGAGGGACTGCGCCCCGCCGAGCTGTGGCACGCCCCGCTGTGGACGGGCGAGCCCGCGACCGGCCCCGACCTGGAGGAGCTGGACGAGCTGACGCCCGGCGCCGTCCTGGACCCCGAGGCCCTCGCCACCTGGCTCGCCGCCGGGCCGGGGCCGGCGCCCCGGGCCGCCGGGGAGCGGCCCGAGGACCCCTACGCCACCCTCGCGCGGCTGGTGGACGCCGTCGCGGCCGTGCTCCGCCGGGGGCACGGGCGGGTCGTCCTCATCGCCGGGGACGTCGAGCTGATCGCCCGCTGGATCGCGGTCGTGTCCTACTCGCTGCCGGTCGCGGCGGCGGCCGGGCTGTCGTTCGTCACCTACACCGCCGACCCGGACGGCGCCGCGCAGCGCCTCGTCGGCACCACGCCGGACGTGTGGGCCGCCGTGCGCCACCACACGTCCCACGCCGCCGCCATCGACCTGCGGGGAGGCGGGACGGCGGCCGGGCCCTCCCGGTTCGCCCGCACGGTCGCCGACTGCTGGCGCGACGCGGACTTCGCCGGCCTCGACGCCCTCGCCGAGCTGGCCCACCTGGACGCCGGCACGCCGGACGGGGCGGCGGCGCTGCTCGCGCTGTGCCGCGGCGACGCGTCGGTGACGCCGGGCGAGGAGGAGACGGCGGCGCGGCTGCTGGCCCGGCTCGGCGACGCCGGGCCGGGCGGGCCGCTGCTGGACGGCCTGGTCTCCGGCCTCGCCGGGTCCGGGCGGCGCGACCTCACCGCCGCCACCTGCGACCTGCTGTCCGAGCACCCCGGGCGGCTGCGCGCCGCGCCCTCGGTCGCGGTCGCGGTGCTGGCGTCGGTGGGACGGCGGCGCCGCGACCGGCGCGTCGCCGTCACCGGGGAGCTGCTGCGGCTCGGCGACGGCGACGGCCCCGCGGGCGGCCCGGCGCGGGACACGGCGCCGGGCAGGGACCTCGACGCGGCGCTGGAGCAGGTGTGGACGTCGCCGCCGTCCGCGTCCGAGTGCGTCGCGCTGCTGGACGCGCACCCCGAGGCGATGGCGGGGCGCCCGGTGCTGGCGGTGCTGCCGTCCCGCACGTTCGCGCGGCTGGCCGACGCCCGCCCGGGCAAGACCGGCGCCGGTGCCGTCCCGCCGGACGCGGGCCTGACGGACGCGGCGGCGCTGCGGCTCGCCGCGCGGGTCAGGGCCGTCGCGCCGGACGGTCCCGCGGGGTGCGACGCGACGGTCGTCCAGGCGCACGCCGACGCCGTCACCGCCGACGGCCCGCGGCAGGCCGCGCGGGCGCTGGAGGACCTGGCGGGCGCGTCCGGCGCGAACCCCCGGCTGGTGGACGCGGCGTTCACCGGCGCGGCGCGGCGGCTGTGCCGGCGCCCGCCGCCGTTCCGCGCCGCGCTGCTCGCCGCCGCGTCCACCGCCGTCCGCGCGAGGCTCGGCGGGCGGTGGACCGCGGAGCTGCCCGGACGCGCCCGCGCCGGCCGCGCGCCCCTGCGCGGCGCGGAGGTCGAGCAGCGCAACCAGCTCGTCGAGGTCGTGCTGAGGCTGCGCAAGCGCGGCGTCACCGAGCCCGCGCTGGAGACGTGGGCGCGGGCGGCCGCCGCCCGGTGGCTCGCCGCCCGCCAGCTCGACTCCCACTTCGCGGGCGAGCCGCAGCTCCAGGCGGCGCTGAAGGACCTCCTCGCCGAGGCCAGGGGGAGGTGAGGGATGCATCCGATCATCGTCCTCGTGCTGATCGCGGTGTGGCTCGGCGCCATGTGGCTCGGGTTCATGGTCGTGTTCCCGGTGTTGTTCCCCGCGACGCTGATCGTCGCCGGGGCCGCCGCGCTCGGCCTGTACTACCTGCACGCGTGCCGGACGCTCGCGCCGTCGACGCTGGAGGGCCCCTCTCCGGTCGCCTCCCCCCGGGTCGCCTACCGGCACTACCTCCTGACGCAGGTGTGGCGCGACTGGTGGGCGATCACGCGGACGGTCGTCCCGCAGGTGTGGAAGACCGCCTCGGGGATCGTGGTGAGGCTGACCCGGACGCTGCTGCTCGGCGGGCTGTGGGGGTTCTTCGCGTTCCCGATCTGGGCGGCCCTGTGCGCGGGCATCGCCACCGCGGCCGTCCCCGCCGGTGTGTTCGTGCTGGCGCTGACCGTCCTGTACGGGCTGGTGGCGGCGATCGGGCTCGCGGGATGGCTGGCGTGCGTGCTGGTCCTGGCGGCCGTCGAGCGGGTGTTCATGGCGTACGGGCGGATCCTGCAGACCTGCCCGCATCCGTTCTGTTACGAGCGGATCGGGCTGCCGGTGTACGAGTGCCCGGGGTGCGGCGCGCGGCACCGGCGCCTGACCCCGGGCGCGGGCGGGGCGTTCCGCCACGTGTGCCGCTGCGGGGCGCGCCTGCCCACGACCGTCCCGCTGGGGCGCTTCCGGCTCGCCGCCCACTGCCCGCACTGCGACGGGCGGCTGCCGGAGCGGATCGGGCGGGTCCGCGTCGAGCCGCTGCCGTTCGTCGGAGGCCCGGCGGCGGGCAAGACCACGTTCATGGTGCTCGGGATACGTGCGCTGCACGCGCGCGCGCAGTCCCTCCACGGGCGGCTGACGTTTGTGGAGCAACGGCACGCGCAGGCGTACGCGGGCGCCATCCGCGAGTTCCAGCGCGGCGGGAGCCCCGCGAAGACCGGCCCGGAACTGCCGCTCGCGACCATGGTGGACGTGGACCTTCCCGGACGCGCGCGGCGGATCCTCTACCTGTTCGATCCGGCAGGTGAGCATTACACGGGCGCCACAGAAGTCGAGTCGCTGCGCTATCTCGACCACGGTGAGGCGCTGCTGTTCGTCGTGGACCCGTTCGCGCTCCCCCAGGTCCGCCGGGCCCTCACCGAGGACGAGCGGCGGCTCGTGGACGGCTCGGCGGCGTCCTCGGAGGAGGACCCCGCCGACACCCTCCAGCGGGTGCTGAACGAGCTGCGCTCGCGTCCCGACCAGGGGCGGCAGAAGCGCGTCGCCGTCATCGTCACCAAGACCGACCTGCTGGCCCGCACCGACATCGGCCGCCGTCTCGAACACGACCCCGACCTGCGGGAATGGCTCGCGCAGGTCGGGCTCGGCAACACCGTCCGGACCCTGGACCAGGTCGCCGGGCAGGTCCGCTACTTCGGCTCCGGCCTGGCCACCGAGCCCGCCGGCGTCGCCGACCTGCTCGGCTGGGTGTCGGGCCTCGCCGCCCCGCCCGCGGACGGCGGCGCGGACGCCGCGTCCGGAGACGGCCAGGCCGATGACGGCCAGGAGGTGCCCGGGACCGCGCCGCTGCGCGCCCCCTGGCCCGTGCGCGGACGCGGCTCGGGGCGGGTCCCCGCCGGTTACCAGGTGGGACGCTGGTCCGTCCTCGCCGGGCTGTCGGTCCTGACCATCGCCACGGTGACCGGGGCGGTCGTCGCCGCGGCGGAGCGCTTCCCTTACTGACGGCCCCGCGTGGGTAATCCACGTACGGATCGTGATGTGACGGACAACACTCCCTGACGAGGCAGATAACGTACCGTCATCGCGTTAGGGCTCTCGGAGCCACCCGGGCTCCGCGTCCCGCCCCCGCCTGCGCCAGACGACCCCGGCCGCCGACCCCCCACGGAGACCCCCATGTCCCAGACGGCCACCCCGTCCCAGGCCCGGGCCGCCGAACCCGACCGGCGGCTCGTGCTGCTGCTCATCCTGGGCGCCCTGACCGCCGTCGCCCCCCTGTCGATCGACATGTACCTCCCGGCGCTGCCGGAGCTCGCCTCGGACCTGTCGACCGGCGCGATGCAGACGCAGCTCACCCTGACCGCCTGCGTCGTCGGCCTCGCCGTCGGCCAGCTCGTCGCGGGCCCGCTCAGCGACGCGCTCGGCCGCCGCCGCCCCCTGCTGATCGGGGTCGCCGCGTACGCCGTCACGTCGCTGCTGTGCGTCGCCGCGCCGAACGTGGAGACCTTCACCGCGCTGCGGCTCGTCCAGGGCGCGACCGGCGCCGCCGGGATCGTCATCGGCCGCGCCATCGTCCAGGACCTCTACGACGGCGTGGCCGCGGCGAAGTTCTTCTCGCTGCTCATGCTGGTGAACGGACTGGCGCCCGTCCTCGCGCCCGTCCTCGGCGGGCAGCTGCTGCGGCTGATGCCGTGGCCGGGCGTCTTCGCCGTCCTGGCCGGGATGGGGGTCGCGCTGTTCCTCGGCGCCCTGCTCGGCCTGCCCGAGACCCTGCCACCGGGCCGCCGCCAGACCGGCGGCGCCCGCGCCACGCTGGCGACCTTCCGCGAGCTGTCCCGCGACCGCGCCTTCACCGGCTACGGCCTGGCGGGCGCGCTGACGTTCGGCGCGCTGTTCACCTACATCTCCGGCTCCCCGTTCGTCCTCCAGGACATCCACCACCTGTCACCGCAGGGGTTCAGCCTCGTCTTCGGTGTCAACTCGCTCGGCATCGTGGCCGTCGGCCAGATCAGCGGCATGCTCGCCGGGCGCGTCCGCCTGGAACGGCTCCTGTGGTCCGGCCTGACGATCATCGCGGCCGGCGGCGTGGCGCTGCCGGTGATCGTCCTCACCGGGGCCGGTCTCGCCGGCCTCCTGCCCGCGCTGTTCCTGGTCAGCGCCGGCCAGGGGCTGATCATCCCGAACGCGACGGCCCTGGCCCTGGCCGACCGGCCCCCGCGCGTCGCCGGAAGCGCCTCCGCCCTGCTCGGCCTGACCCAGTTCGCCATCGGCGGCGCCGTCGCCCCTCTGGCGGGCGTGGGCGGCCCCGGCACCGCCATGCCCATGTCCCTGACCATCGCCGCCCTCTCCCTGGCGGCCGCCGCCATCACCCTCACCGCCCGCCCCGCCCCCCTCCACAAAACCCCCACCCCGACCCACCAAGACACCTAAAACCCACCACGGTCAGTAACGCCTCAATCGCCGAACGTCCTCCCTCTCGACTCCTTCGAAGATAACGTCTATGTTATGAGCTGGGGTGTCATAGAACTCGAACCCGAGGTGGAAGCATGGATCCGTTCACTCGACCGGGACTCGATGGGAACGGTGGTCTTCTATGTCGATTTACTTGCCGAGCACGGGGTTCTCCTCGGCGAGCCGTATACGCGGCAGCTGGACGGCAAGCTGCGGGAGCTGCGTTTCCACCTCGATCGCGACGCCGTGCGGATCACCTACTGGATCGCCCCGGGTAGGCGCATCATCCTGTTGACCGTTTTCAGGAAGCAGCGCGACCGCGAGCGTGGCGAGGTGGTCCGGGCGCAACGGGCCATGAAGCGCTGCGCCGCGGAGGGGCACACTCTCGACGAGGAGGAGTCGTGAGCGAAAGGAAGAGCTGGGCGGAAACGCGCGCCGAGCTCATGGACCATCCCGGTGCAGGTGCAGGGTACGAAGCAGCGCGCATCCGGTACGAGCTCGGAAAGGCCGTGCGCGAGCGCCGGGAGGAGCTCGGTCTCACCCAGGCCGCTCTCGCCAAGCGGACCGGTCTTCAGCAACCGGCGGTGGCCAGATTCGAAGCAGGCGGGACCATGCCCTCGATCCCCACGCTGGAACGCTACGCCTTGGCCCTGGGCATGCAGCTGCACGTCGAACTCCTGCCCATGCCCGAGGCGTCCTGACGTCCGATCCGTCCAAGCGCGAGGTCCCTTTCGTCGACCGCGCGGACGAGCGTCCACCCCGTCCTGTGGTGCGGCGCAGGTCGCGGCCGCGCGTCATGCAGACGGTCAGGGCTGTGTGGTCGTCCAGTGGGTTTCGCAGGCGTCCAGCCAGCGCAGGTCGGCCTGGAGGCGCAGGATCGAGCCCTGGAGCAGCAGGGCGGCGCCCGAGCCGTCCGGCTCGGCGAGGGCGGCGCGCTGCGCCGCGGCGAGCAGGCGCAGGAGTTCGTGGCGCTGGGCGCCGACGATCGCGACGGGGTCGCCGAGGCCGGACGTGGCGGCGGCCGCCAGCTTCAGGTGGAACCCCGTGGGCGCCGCACGGTCCCAGTCCAGCTCGCCCAGCCACGCGGTGACGCGGTCGCGGCCCGCCAGGGTCAGTTCGTAAACCTTGCGGTCGGGACGGTCGATCTGACCCACCACGCGGGCGTGGGCCAGGCCAGCCTTCTCCAGGCGCCGCAGTGTCACGTACACCTGCCCGCCGTTCAGGCCCTCCCCGACGGGGCCGAGTGTGTCGCGCAGGCGCGCGCGCAGTTCGTAGCCGTGGGACGGCTTCTTGGCCAGCAACGCGAGCACGACGTCCTGCATGGCGACCCCCTAGCGGTCTGCCATGGATAACGGTTATCCAGTGCCGACGTCAAGGACTATTCACCGGAGATCGGGAATCATTGGAGGAAGTATCACAAGGGAGGCACGCTGGTGAGCGAGATCCCGGAGCGGCGCCGCGCCCGCGCCGCCGTCCTGGTCGTCCTGGCCGCGCTGACGGCCCTCCTCGCCCCGGCCTGCCGTCCCGTCGAAGAGACCGCCGAGACGCCGGTCGCCGCGACGCCCACCCGGCACGCCACGCCCAGCGGCCGCCGCCCCGGCGTCGTCAACATCGACACCGAGCAGGGCCTGAACAGCGCCACCGCCGCCGGGACGGGCATCGTCCTGGACCCGTCGGGGTTCGTGCTGACCAACAACCACGTCATCCAGGGCGCCACCGTGATCAAGGGCACCGACACCGACAACAGGCGCGGCTACCCGGCGCAGGTCGTCGGGTACGACAGGGCCGGTGACATCGCGGTGATCCGGCTGACCGGCGCGGCCGGGCTCCAGCCCGCCGCGTTCGGCGACGCCTCCACCGTCCGCGTCGGGGACCCGGTCACCGCCGTGGGCAACGCGGGCGGCAAGGGCGGCACGCCCACCGTCGTCACCGGCCGCGTCACCGCGCTCGGGCAGGCCGTCACCGCGCGTGACGAGAGCGACGGCACGTCCGAGCGGCTCACCGGCCTGATCGAGACCAGCGCCCCGATCAGGCCGGGCGACTCCGGCGGCCCCCTCCTGGACACCCGCGGACGCGTCATCGGCATCAACACCGCGGCGTCCGGCGGGACGGAGCTCAAGCGCAAGGGCGCGCACCGCGGCTACGCGATCCCCTCGGGCCGCGCGCTGGAGATCGCCCGGCGGATCCAGCGCGGCGAGGCGTCCCGGACCGTCCACATCGGCCCGACGGCCCTGCTCGGCGTCAAGGTCCGCGGCGCCGGGCCCACCGCGGGCGCGCTGGTCGCCGAGGTCGTCCCCGGCACCCCCGCCGACGCCGGCGGCGTCCCCGTCGGCGCCGTCATCGTCTCCCTGGGGGGCAGCCCCGTCGACTCCCCCGGCACGCTCACCGACCTGATGCTCGCCCACCATCCCGGCGACACCGTCCGCATCGAGTGGACGACGCCCGAGGGCGCCCGCCAGTCCACGGACCTGCACCTCACCGGCGGCCCGCCGCAGTAGCGCCGCGCGGCGGCCCGGCATCCGCCCAGCGGAACCCCGGCCAGTGCCGGGAACGCCAGGTCGTGGCACAGTGGGGGGACTTCGACCCCCGAGCGCGAGGATGTGGACGATGAGCCGGAAGGCGCCCGCCGACGACTTCGACCCGGCCGACGACACCGCCGGGGTCGGGGTGTCGAAGCCGAAGGCGTGGGCCGCGGGCGTGCCCGGCGTCACGGCGGCGCTGCGCCAGTCCTACGGCCAGATGGGGGTGCGCCGCACCGCGCTGACGCTGCTGCGCGTCAACCAGAAGCAGGGCTTCGACTGCCCCGGCTGCGCCTGGCCGGAGGACGACCACCGGCACCTCGCCGAGTTCTGCGAGAACGGCGCGAAGGCCGTCGCCGAGGAGGCCACCACCCGGCGCGTCACCCGGGAGTTCTTCGCCCGGCACAGCGTCGCCGACCTGGCCGTGCGGTCCGACCACTGGCTCGGGCAGCAGGGCCGGCTGACCGAGCCGATGATCCTGCGGGCCGGGTCCGGGCACTACGAGCCGGTGTCGTGGGACGAGGCGTTCGGGCTCCTCGCGTCCGAGCTGAACGCCCTGGACTCCCCCGACGAGGCGGTCTTCTACACCTCGGGGCGGACGAGCAACGAGGCGGCGTTCGCCTACCAGCTGTTCGCGCGCGCGTTCGGCACCAACAACCTGCCCGACTGCAGCAACATGTGCCACGAGTCGTCCGGGTCGGCGCTGGTCGAGACGATCGGCATCGGCAAGGGCTCGGTGCTGCTGGAGGACCTGTACCAGGCGGACCTGATCTTCGTCGTCGGCCAGAATCCCGGCACCAACCATCCCCGGATGCTGTCGGCGCTGGAACGCGCCAAGCGGGCGGGCGCCCGGATCGTCGCGGTGAACCCCCTGCCCGAGGCGGGCCTGATGCGGTTCAAGAACCCGCAGCGCGCCTCCGGCGTCACCGGGCGCGGCACCGGCCTCGCCGACCGGTTCCTGCAGATCCGGCTGAACGGCGACCTGGCCCTGTTCCAGGCGCTCAACCGGCTGCTCCTGGAGTCGGACGCGCCGGACGCCCTCGACCGCGGGTTCCTCGACGCCCACGCGCACGGGTTCGAGGCGTTCCGCGACCACGTCCTCGGCCTGGACTGGGACACGGTGCTGGAGGCGACCGGCCTGGGCCGGGACGAGATCACCGCCACGTTCGGCGACGTCCTGGCCGCGAGGCGGATCGTGGTGTGCTGGGCGATGGGCCTGACCCAGCACCGCAACTCCGTCCCGACGATCCGCGAGGTCGTCAACTTCCTGCTGCTGCGCGGCAACATCGGCCGTCCCGGCGCGGGCGTCTGCCCGGTGCGCGGCCACTCCAACGTGCAGGGCGACCGCACGATGGGGATCTACGAGAAGCCCGCGCCCGCGTTCCTGGACGCCCTCGCCAGGGAGTTCTCCTTCGAGCCGCCCCGCGAGCACGGCCTCGACACGGTGGAGGCCATCCGCGCCATGCGGGACGGCAGGGCCCGGGTGTTCCTCGGGATGGGCGGCAACTTCGTCCGCGCGACGCCCGACTCGGCCGTCACCGAGGCGGCGCTGCGCCGCTGCCGGCTGACCGCGCAGGTCTCCACCAAGCTCAACCGCTCGCACACGGTCACCGGCGCGCAGGCCCTCATCCTGCCGACGCTCGGCCGCACCGAGCGGGACGTGCAGGAGAGCGGCCCCCAGCTGGTGTCCGTCGAGGACTCGATGGGGATGGTGCACGGCTCCCGCGGGCGGCTCGCCCCGGCGGCGGGCCACCTCCTGTCGGAGGTCGCGATCGTCTGCCGCCTCGCCCGGGCCACCCTGGCGGGCGGGGAGTTCGGCTGGGAGGCGATGGAGCGCGACTACGACGTCATCCGCGACCGCATCTCCCGCGTCGTCCCGGGATTCGCCGACTACAACGTGCGCGTCCGCCGGCCCGGCGGGTTCACCCTCCCCCACGCGCCCCGCGACGAGCGCCGCTTCCCCACCGCGACCGGCAAGGCCAACCTGACGGTCAACGCGCTGGAGGTGCTGCGGGTGCCCGAGGGGCGGCTGCTGCTCCAGACCGTCCGCAGCCACGACCAGTACAACACCACCATCTACGGGCTGGACGACCGCTACCGCGGCATCAGGGCCGGGCGCCGCGTGATCTTCGTGAACCCCCTGGACCTCGCCGCCCTCGGCGTCGCCGACGGCGCCGTCGTCGACCTCGTCTCGGAGTGGGAGGACGGGGTCGAGCGCCGCGCGCCGTCCTTCCGCGTGGTCTCCTATCCCACCGCGCGCGGCTGCGCGGCGGCGTACTTCCCCGAGACCAACGTCCTGGTCCCCCTCGACAGCACCGCGGACGTCAGCAACACCCCCACGTCCAAGTCGATCGTCATCCGGCTGGAATGAGCCGGCGCCCCGTCCCCTGCCCCCGGGCCCGCCCGCCGGTCTAGGCTCGGCGCATGACGAACCTGCCTGAGCCCGCCGGTCCGTCCGGGAGGCCGGAGATGCGGGCCTCCGACGCCGACCGGGAGCGGATCGCCCACGTGCTGCGGGAGGCGGCGGGCGAGGGGCGGCTGACCCTGGAGGAGCTCGACGAGCGGCTGGACGCGGTGTACGCGGCCCGGACCTACGCGGAGCTGGAGCCGATCACCCGCGACCTGCCCGATCCGGGGGCGGCGGCCTCGCCTGCGCGCCCGCCGGGGACGGACTTCCGGCCGGTCGACGGCGCCCCGTCCTGGCGGGGCGGCATCGGGATCATGAGCGGGTTCCGGCGCGGCGGGGTGTGGAACGTCCCCCGCCGGTTCACGGCGTTCACGTTCTGGGGCGGCGGGAAGATCGACCTGCGTGAGGCGCGGTTCGCCGAGGGCGGGACGACGATCCACGCGCTGGCCGTCATGGGCGGTGTCGAGGTGATCGTGCCGGACGACCTCACCGTGCACGTCAAGGGCATCGGGATCATGGGCGGGTTCGACCAGCGGGCGAGCGGCCCGGGCGCCCCCGGTTCCCCCAAGGTCGTGGTGCGCGGGTTCGCGTTCTGGGGCGGGGTCAACGTCAGGCGCCGGGCGCGCAAGCAGGACAAGCGGCTGCGCAAGGAGGCGCGGCGCCGCGAGGCCGCCGAGATCGAGGGCACCGACCCGCCCTGAACGGACGCGGCGCCCGGGGACCGTGACCGTGGAGCACGCCTAGGCGGACGGGGGCCGGGCGTCCCGCCAGGGCCGGGCCTGCTCGTAGGCCGCGCACGCGGCCATGACCAGGGCGTCGGCGTGGCGGGCGCCGATCACCTGGAGCCCGGCGGGCAGCCCCTCGGAGGTGAGGCCGCACGGCAGGCTCGCGGCGGGCTGCTGCGTCATGTTGAACGGGTAGGTGAACGGGGTCCAGCCCGTCCACCGGCGGGACGGGGCGCCCGCGGGGGCCTCCCGGCCGGCCTCGAACGCGGCGATCGGCACCGTCGGGGTGAGCAGCAGGTCGTAGCGCTCGTGGAACCGGCCCATGATCCGGCCGAGGTCCATCCGGCGGGCGGTGGCGCCGAGGTAGTCCCCGGCCGTGTACGCGGCGCCCCGGTCGCAGATCTCGCGCAGCCCCGGGTCGAGCCGCGTGCGGGCCTGCGCCGGCAGGTTCTCGACGACCTTGGCGGCGCCGGCGAACCACAGCACCTCGAAGTCCCCGACCGGGTCGGCGAAGCCCGGGTCGGCCTGCTCGACCTTGGCGCCGAGCTCGGTGAAGACCTCGGCCGCGGCGGCGACGAGCGCGGCCACGTCCGGGTCGACGGAGGCGTAGCCGAGGTCGGGGCTGAAGGCGATGCGCGCCCCGCGCAGGGCACCGCCGTCAGGCCCGCCCGAGAACGGGGCGGTGGGCGGGGGCAGCGACGACCAGTCCCTGCCGTCCGCTCCGCAGATCGCGTCGAGCAGCAGCGCCGCGTCCCCCACGCTGCGGGTCATGGGCCCGATGTGGGCGAGCGTGCCGAAGGGGCTGGCCGGGTAGTGCGGGACGCGGCCGTAGGTCGGCTTGAGGGTGAACGTGCCGGTGAACGCGGCGGGGATGCGGACCGAGCCGCCGCCGTCGGTGCCGAGCGCGAGCGGCGCCATGCCCGCGGCGACCGCCGCTGCCGCGCCGCCGCTGGACCCGCCGGGCGTGCGGGCGGGGTCCCAGGGGTTGCGGGTGATCCCGGTGAGCGGCGAGTCGGTGACGCCCTTCCAGGCGTACTCGGGGGTGGTGGTCTTGCCGACCAGCACCGCGCCCTGCTCGCGGAGCCGCGCCACGGACGGCGCGTCCTCCTCCCAGGGGCCGGACGGGTCGATGGACCTCGAACCGCGCAGCGTGGGCCAGCCGCGGGTGAGCAGCACGTCCTTGATCGAGACGGGCACGCCGTCGAGGGCGCCGAGGGTCGCGCCGCGCCGCCACCGGTCGGCCGAGGCGCGCGCGGCGGCCATCGCCGAGTCGCCCGCGACCAGGCAGAACGCGTTGAGCGCCGGGTCCTCGCGCCCGATCCGCGCGAGGACGGCCTCGGTCGCCTCGACCGGCGACAGCGTCCCGGCCCGGTAGCCCTCCAGCAGCTCCGCCGCGGTCATCTCCGCCGGATCGGTCATCCCCGCCCCCTGTTCGAGCCGACGTAGCCCAGGTCCTTGTCGACGACGTTGCGCAGCGGGCGGCCCTCGGTCCAGCGCCGGAGGTTCTCGGCGAACACCCGGACGAGGTCCTCCCGCCAGCCGGTCGCGTCGCCCGACATGTGCGGGGACACGATCACGTTCGGCATGCCCCACAGCGGGGAGGCGGGCGGGAGCGGCTCGTCCCGGAAGACGTCGAGGGCGGCGCCCGCGATCCGCCCGGCGCGCAGGGCCGCGATCAGGTCGTCCTCGACGACGAGCTGCCCGCGGCCGACGTTGACCAGGCGGGCGGTGGGCTTCATCCGGGCGAGCGCGGCGGCGTCGATCATGTCGCGGGTGCGCTCGGTGAGCGGGGCGGCGAGGACCACGTAGTCGGCCTCGGCCAGCGCCGCGTCCAGCCGCTCCATGGGGTGGACGGTGCCGAGGTCGGGGTCGGCGGCGCGGCCGGTGCGCCCCGCCCCGGAAACGGCGAGGCCCGCCGCGGTGAGCCGGCGGCCGATGGCGCGGCCGATCGGGCCGGTGCCGACGACCAGCGCGCGGGCACCGGTGATCCGCTCGGTCTCGCGGTGCCGCCACCGGCGGGCGTCCTGGAGCCGGAGGGTGGCGGGCAGGTCCTTGGCGAAGGCCAGCACCAGGCCGAGGACGTACTCGGCGATCGGCTCGTCGAACACGCCCCGCGAGTTGGTGACGACGGTGTCGGCCTCGACCAGCGCGGGGAACAGCAGCCGGTCGACGCCCGCGCTCGCGATGTGCACCCAGCGCGGCCCGCCGGACGCCGGCCAGGCCGCGGGGAGCGCGCCGGACCAGAAGTCCCACATGAACAGGACGTCGGCGCCGGGCAGCGCGGCGGCCAGGTCCGGCTCGCGCACGTAGCGCACCGGCGTCCCCGCCGCCTCCACGGCGGCCATGCCGGGCGGTTCGTCGTCCCTGATCAGGACCACCACGGAGGGCGGCCTCCCGGCCGCGGGCGGCACCTGGTCCATCGGCGTCCCTTCCGAAGTGCGCGAATTGACAAGAAGGCAACTCGCGTAGGCATTGACACGCTAGGAAGCGTTCGTAGGATTGTCAACAATCAACGCGGCTCGATGAGCACCGGCCGTGCCGCGGTGACCACGCTGCAAGACCGTGCTGCAAGACCGTCGCAACCGCTGTCCAGGGCCAGGACGGATCCCAGAGCGCTCTAACGGAAGAGTCCAGAGTCCTTTCGGGTGGCGACGCTCTCGCACACCCCTGTCCGCGGGGAGGTCCGGCATGTCGAAGCTCATGACCATCTCACTCGAGCGGCGCGGCGTCTCGTGCGTCGCCGAACTGCTGGAGAAGGACGCGCCGCGCACCTGTGAGGCGGTGTGGCGCGCCCTGCCCCTGGAAGGCGACGCCTACCACGCCAAGTACGCCCGCAACGAGGTGTACACCATGGTGGAGCGGTTCGCCGACGAGGAGGTCGGGCTGGAGAACCCGACCGTCACGCCGATCCCCGGCGACGTCGTGTACTTCTCCTTCCCCGGCGGGATGCTCGACCGGGCGTTCAAGGAGGAGAAGGGCATCCACGGGCTGCCCGGCGTCATCGACCTGGCGATCTTCTACGGCCGCAACAACCTGCTGCTGAACGGCGACGTCGGCTGGGTGCCCGGGAACGTGTACGCCACGATCGTGGAGGGCCTGGACCGCATGGCCGAGGCGTGCAACGACGTGTGGCGCTCGGGCGCCGTCGGGGAACGCCTGGTCTACCGCCGCGCCGGGTCCTGAGCGGCGGCCCCCCGATGACCTTCGACCCCACGCTGGTCGTCGGCCCCGAGCTGCTCGCCCAGCACGGCGTCGGCGTCGTCGCCCCGTTCGACTTCGCCCTGGACCGCGAGCTGTGGCGGTGGACGCCCGATGACGTGTCGCTGTTCATGACCCGGCTGCCGTACGTGCCGGTGCCGGTGACGGTGGAGATGGCCAACGCGCTGTCGGACCACTCCATCGTCCGGCAGGCGACCCGGGACGTCCTCGCGCCCGAGCCGCTGGCCGTGGCGTACGCGTGCGCGTCGGGCAGCTTCATCCGCGGCGCGACGGGCGAGCGGGAGCTGCACCAGACGATGCGGTCGGCGGGCGCCCCGGCGGTGGCGACCACGTCGGGCGCGCTCGTGGAGTCGCTGGGGCTGCTGGGCGCGTCGCGGATCGCCGTGGTCACCCCCTACATCGACGCCGTCACCGAGCGGCTCGTCTCCTTCCTCGACGAGCACGGCATCACCGTGGTCGCGTCCGTCGGCATGGGCCTGCTCAGCCACATCTGGAAGGTCGGGTACGGCGAGATCGTCAGCGCCGTCTCCGCCGTGGACCGGGCGGACGCCGAGGCCGTGTTCATCAGCTGCACGAACGTGCCGACCTACGACATCATCGCGCCGCTGGAGCAGATGATCGCCAAGCCGGTCCTCACCGCCAACCAGGTGACGATGTGCTCGTCGCTGCGGGCGATGGGCCGCGCTCCGATCGGCCCGGACCAGTCGCTGGTCCAGCTCTCCCGCCCGACCGCCGCCTGAACCATGATCGAGGAAGGTAGGTTTGTCGACGACATGCCGCACCAGCGACCCCGCGCCGGGTTCCTCTACCCCGGCCACAGCGCCGAGGACGACTACCCCGCGATGGAGCGCGCCCTCGGCGGCGTGAGGCTGCCGGTCGTGCACACCCTCATGCGCGAGGACGCCCACCGGGTGGACGCGCTGCTGGACATCGGCGGCGCCGGCGTGCTCGCCGAGGGGGCCCGCGCGCTGCGGGGCCTCGGCGTCCAGGCCGCCGTGTGGGCGTGCACCAGCGGGAGCTTCGTGTTCGGCTGGGACGGGGCGGCGGCGCAGGTCGAGGGCGTCCGCGAGGCCGCGGGCGTGCCCGCGTCCAGCACCTCCTTCGCGTTCGTGAACGCGGCGCGGCACCTGGGCGTGCGGCGGGTGGCGGTCGCCGCGACCTACCCGGCCGACGTCGCGGAGCTGTTCGGCGCGTTCCTCGGCCACGCCGGGATCGAGGTGGTGGCGCTGTCCGCGCGCGGCATCGTCACCGCCGCCGAGGTCGGCACGCTCGGCCGCGCGGAGGTCCTGGACTTCGTCGCGGCCAACGACCACCCCGGCGCCGAGGCGGTGCTCGTCCCCGACACCGCACTGCACACCGTGTCCTGGCTCGGCGAGCTGGAGGCACGGGTCGGCAAGCCCGTCCTCACCGCCAACCAGGTGAGCGTCTGGGAGGGCCTGCGGCTCGCGGCCGGCGTGGACGCGCCGTCCCCGCGCGCCGGCTTCGGCAGGCTGTTCGCGACGCCCGCCACCCCCACCGCCGCCGCGGCGGCCGCTCCCGGGCCGCTGCCGGCGCGACCCACCTGATGGACAGACGAAAGGGGCCCGCGGATGGGCCGATTGGGTGAGCTCGAACCCGTCCCCCGCAAGTCGACAGTGGAGATCGTCTCCGACGAGCTACGGTCGGCGATCATGTACGGCTCGCTGGAGCCGGGCGCGCAGCTCGGCGAGGCGGAGCTGGCCGCGCGGCTCGGCATCAGCCGCGGCCCGCTGCGCGAGGCCATGCAGCGGCTCGTCCAGGAGGGACTGCTCGTCAGCGAGCCGCACCGCGGCCTGTTCGTGATCACGCTGGACCAGGGCGACGTCGAGGACGTCTACCTGGCGCGGCTCGCGATCGAGCGGGAGGCGTGCCGGCTGATCATGGACCGGAACCGGGGCGAGGCCGTCGTGCGGCTGACCGAGGCGCTGGAGGCCCTCGTCGAGGCCGCGCGCGAGCGGGACCGCGTCGCGATGAGCGACGCCGACCAGGCCTTCCACGAGGTGCTGGTCAGCTCGTCCGGCAGCCCCCGGCTGGAGCGGATGGCGCACACGCTGCTCGTCGAGACGCGCATGTGCCTGAACGCGCTCCAGGACACCTACCCCGAGCCGTCCGTGCTCGTCGACGAGCACCGCCGCCTCGTGGACGCCATCGGCGACGGCGAGGAGGGACGGCTGCTGCGGCTCATCGAGGAGCACATGACCGACTCCATCGAGCGGCTCCGGCCTCCCTGAGCCCGGTCCCGTCCCGCCCTGGACAGGAGGGCGGGACACGTGATGGCATGAATTGTCGACAATCTGCAATCTTCGTTCGGGAGTGCCCATGGCGACGCTGTCCCCCCTGCTCAAGCAGGCCACCCCCGTCCTCGCCGCGCGCGGTGAAGGCGTGTACCTCTACGACACCGCCGGCCGCCGGCACCTCGACTTCACCGCGGGCATCGGCGTCACCGGCACCGGCCACTGCCACCCGCGCGTGGTCGAGGCCGCGCAGAGGCAGGTGGCGACGCTGATCCACGGGCAGTACACGACGGTCATGCACGAGCCGCTGCTGCGGCTGACCGAGGCCCTCGGCGAGGTGCTGCCCGCGTCCCTGGACTCGCTGTTCTTCCTCAACAGCGGCAGCGAGGCCGTCGAGGCGTCGATCCGCCTGGCGCGGCACGCCACCGGGCGGCAGAACATCGTCGTCTTCCAGGGCTCCTTCCACGGCCGGACGATGGGCGCCGCCGCGCTCACCACGGCGGGCACCAAGTTCCGCGCCGGGATCGGCCCGCTGATGCCGGGCGTCGCCGTCGCCCCCTTCCCGCAGTCCTACCGGTACGGCTGGGACGAGGACGAGGCGACCCGCTTCGCGCTCCGCGAGCTGGACTACCTCCTCGCCACCACCAGCTCCCCCGCCGACACCGCCGCGTTCGTCGTCGAGCCCGTCCTCGGCGAGGGCGGCTACATCCCCGCCCCGCCCGCGTTCCTGGAGGGGCTGCGGGAGCGCGCCGACCGGCACGGCGTCCTGCTCGTCGTGGACGAGGTCCAGACCGGGTTCGGCCGGACGGGCCGCTTCTGGGGCCACGAGCACTCGGCCGCCCGCCCCGACGTGCTCATCACCGCCAAGGGCCTGGCCAGCGGGTTCCCGCTGTCGGCCATCGCGGCGCCGGCCGCGCTGATGGAGAAGGCGTGGCCGGGCTCGCAGGGCGGCACGTACGGCGGCAACGCGGTCGCGTGCGCGGCCGCCCTCGCGACCCTGGAGGTCATCCGCGACGAGGACCTCGTCGGCAACGCCCGGCGCCAGGGCGTCCGGCTGCACGACGGCCTGCGCAAGGTCGCCGCCGACCACCCGGTGATCGGGGACGTCCGGGGCCTCGGGCTCATGCAGGCCTGCGAGTTCACCGCGCCGGACGGCGGGCCCGACGCCGCGGCCGCGCAGCGCGCCCACAAGGCCGCCGCCGGGCACGGGCTGCTGCTGCTGACCTGCGGCGCGTTCGGCAACGTCGTCCGGATGATCCCGCCGCTGATCGTCGACGACGCCCAGGTGGACGACGCCCTGGCGCTGTGGTCGGCGGCCGTGGCCGACGCCGTGGGCTGAGACCGCCTCAGCGGGCGGCCTCGACGAGGCCGCCCACGAGGGCCCGCAGGCCGTCGAGGTAGGTGTCCTCGGCGGTGAGCGGCGCCCACCGCCCGGCCAGCGCGGCCAGGCGGGGCAGCTCCGCCGGGTCGAGGGCGGCGAAGACCCGCTCCCGGTAGGTCGGCCGGTCGTCGCGGGCGCGGCGCCGCCCGGCCGCCGCGCGGACGAGCAGCTCCCCCGCGGTGTAGTACCAGATCGCCCGGTAGCCGTGGACGGCCCGCTCCGGTGTCAGGCCGCATCCGACGAGGCCGTCCACGATGTGCTCGGCGTACCACAGCGCCGACTCCGCCAGCAGGTCGTCGGCGGTGAGCACCTCGACGACCCATGGGACGTCCGCGAGCGTGTCCCGCATCGCGGACGCGACGACGACGACCCGCTCGCGGGGGTCGTCCGGCAGCTCGGGGCGGCGCGCCATCCGGGCCGCGTAGTCGTCCAGCAGCAGGACGAGCAGCTCCTCCTTGTCGCGGACGTGGTGGTAGAGCGCCATCGGGGTGCTGCCGACCTCGGTGGCGAGCCGGCGCATCGTCAGCCGGCCGGGGCCCTCGGCCTCCACGATCCGCCCGGCGGCCCCGACGATCTCCTCGCGGGAGATCCGGGGCGGCCGGCCCCTGCGCTGCTCAGGCTGTCGCGGCATCCCCCCATCCTCCCGCATGCACCCTCCCGCACGAGTCCGCCGCACGGGCCCGGCTCGACAGCGCGGACGGCTCCGGGTTATTTTCTTTACATGTATAGAAACTCACGGGGGCGGCCCGGCGTGGTGCTCGCGGCCGCCGCGACCGCCCAGTTCGTCGTCGCCCTGGACATGGCCGTGGTGAACGTCGCCCTGCCCGCCGTCCGCGCGTCCCTCGGTTTCGCGCCGGCCGGCCTGGCCTGGGTCGTGCACGTCTACGCGCTGACCTTCGGCGGGTTCCTGCTGCTCGGCGGACGGGCCTGCGACCTGTTCGGGCGGCGGCGCCTGTTCGCCGCCGGGCTCGCGGCGTTCGGGCTGTTCTCGCTCGCGGGCGGCCTCGCCCAGGCGCCATGGCAGCTGGTCGCCGCCCGCGCCGGCCAGGGCCTCGCCGCCGCCGCGGTCGCTCCGGCGGCCCTGGCCCTGCTCACCACGACGTTCCCGGAGGGCCGCGAGCGCGTCCGCGCGCTCGGCGTCTGGAGCGCGGTGAACGCGGCGGGCGGCGCGCTCGGCGTGCTCGCGGGCGGGCTGCTCACCGAGTACGCGGGCTGGCGCTGGGTGATGCTGGTCAACCTGCCCATCGTCGCCGGGGCGCTGGCACTCGTCCCCGCGGGCGTGCCCGCCGGGGCCCGCGCCGCCGGGCGCCCGCGCCTGGACCTGCCGGGCGCCGTCCTCGCGACCGCCGGGACGGGCCTGCTGGTCCTCGGCGTCGCCCGCACCGACACGCGTGGCTGGACGTCCGCCGCGACCCTCGCGACGCTCGGTGCGGCCGCCGTGCTCCTGGTGGCGTTCGTGGTCACCGAGTCGCGCGTCCCGGCGCCGCTCGTCCGCCTCGGGCTGCTGCGAAGCCGGTGGGTCGCCGGGGCCAACGTGTTCGTCTTCCTCGCGGCGGCGGGCCAGTTCGCCGCGTTCTACTTCGTGTCCCTCCACATGCAGGGCGTCCTCGGCATGGGCGCCGCCGCGACCGGCGCGGCGTTCGTCCCCTTCTCCGCCGGGGTCGTCGCCGGCAGCGTCGCGGCGACGCGGATCACCGCGGCCCGCTCGCCCCGCGCGTCGCTGGTCCCGGGCGCCCTCCTCGCCGCCGCGGGCCTCGGCTGGTTCGCGCTGATGGGCCCCGGCGGCGGGTTCCTCACCGACGTGCTGGGCCCGTCGGTGGTCACCAGCCTCGGCCTCGGCCTGTGCCTGGCGCCGGTCGCCGCCGCCGCGACGACCGGCGTCGCCCGCGGCGAGGCCGGGATGGCGGCGGGCCTGCTGAACAGCTCGCGGCAGCTCGGCGGCTGCCTCGGCCTCGCGGCCCTCGCCACCCTCGCCGCGGGCCGCACCGGCTCCGGCACGGGCCCGTCCGACCTCGCCTCCGGCTACGCGCTCGGCCTCGCCGTCGCCGCCGGGCTCCTGCTCGCCGCCGCCGTGGTGGCCCTGGCGGTGCTGCCCCGCCACCGTCCCGCGGCGTCCCCGGCGGCCCCCGCTCCCGTGAAGCCCCATCTGGAAGGAACACCGTCATGACCCACCCGATCGACATGTTCGCCCGCGCCCTCACCTTCCACCCGGACGGCGCGGTCGAAGCGGCCGAACGGCGCATGGACGCCGACTCCGGCGGCTGGCAGGTCGCGGCGTTCCACGTGGAGACCGACGCCGACGTCCACGCCGACCACTGGGAGATGCACCCGGCGGCCGAGGAGGCGGTCTGCTGCCTGTCCGGCGGGATCCGCGTGCACTTCCGCCCCGAGGAGCCCGGCGGCGAGGAGGAGACGGTCGCGCTGCCCGCGGGCGGCGCGGTGATCGTCCCGCGGGGGCGCTGGCACCGCCTGGAACTGGACGGCCCCAGCGACATCATGTCCATCACCCTCCGCCGGGGCACCCGGCTGGAACGGCGGGACGGCACCTGACGGCCATCGGCCCGGCGCGCCGCCGCGCGTCCGGGGGGTCTCATGCCTGGACAACCACGCCCTCCGCCAAGAGTTCCTCGGCGTCGGTGAACCCGAGGTCCTCCAGGACGGCGCGGCTCTGCCCGCCCGGCAGGACGGGAAGCCCGTCGGTCTCGGGGACGGTGCGGGAGAAGCGGGGTGCGGGGGCGGGCTGCCGGTGCCCCGACAGCTCGGGGAAGACGTCCCTGGCCGTGTTGTAGGGGTGCTCCCGCGCCTCCTCCAGGGACAGCACGGGCGCCACGCACGCGTCGCCGGGCAGGAACCGCTCCGCCCACTCGTCGCGGGCGCGGGCCTTGAAGGCGGCGCCGATGCGGTCGCGGAGTTCCGGCCAGCCTTCCCGGTCGTGCTGGCCGGGGAGGTCCGCGGCGTCGAGGCCGAGGACGCGCAGGAACTCCGCGTAGAACCGGGGCTCGATCGCGCCGACCGCCATGTGGCGGCCGTCGGCGGTCTCGTAGACGTCGTACCAGGGGGCGCCGGTGTCGAGCACGTTGACGCCGCGCCGGTCCTGCCACAGGCCGCCCGCGAGGAAGGCGTGCACGAAGGTGGTCAGGTGCGCGGTGCCGTCCACGATCGCGGCGTCCACGACCTGGCCGCGTCCGCTCGTCCTGGACTCCAGGAGGGCCGCGAGGACGCCGACGGCCAGGTACATGCTGCCCCCGGCGAAGTCGCCGAGCAGGTTGAGCGGGACCTGGGGCGGTCCGCCGGCGCGGCCGATGGCGTGCAGGGCGCCGGTGACGGCGATATAGCCGATGTCGTGTCCCGCGCTCAGGGCGAGCGGCCCCTTCTGGCCCCACCCGGTCATCCGCCCGTAGACGAGCGCCGGGTTGCGGGCAAGGCAGTCGTCCGGGCCGACGCCGAGGCGCTCGGTGACGCCGGGGCGGAAGCCCTCCAGGAGGACGTCGGACCTCTCCGCGATGCGGAGCACCACCTCCCGGCCCCGTCCGCTCTTCAGGTCGACCGCGATCGATCGCTTGCCCCGGTTGGTGAAGTCGGTCCCGCCGGTGGCGGCGCCGCCCACGGCGGAGGCGCGGTCGACCCGGACGACGTCGGCGCCGAGGTCGGCCAGCAGCATCGCGGCGAACGGCCCCGGCCCGATCCCCGCCAGCTCGACCACGCGGACCCCGGCGAGCGGCCCCTTGCCCATCTGCGCCCCCTCTCGAACCTCGTTCGGTGCAGCCTAGTGTGCACGGGGCGCGGGCGCGGTCAGCGGGCCGTGAGGGTGACCGGGGTACCGGGGCGGCCGGTGGCGACCAGGAGCCGGTTCCGCGGGCCGGACGGCCGGACCCGGCCCTCGGCGCGCGGGAGCAGCCCGGCGCCCGCGGCGGCCAGGTAGTACCAGCGCCCGGACGGGGCGCGCCACCAGGTGCCGCTCACCGGCCGCCGGGCGTCGCAGGGGCCGGTCGCGCGCTGCCAGCCCTGCCGGGTCCCGTCCGCGCCGAACAGCGTCGCCCGGGACGCGCCGCCGCCGTCCGCGAACGACAGCCGGGTGCACGCCCAGTCGGCGGCGCCGCCCCCGTGCGGCAGCGTCCCCGACCAGAAGTCCCACGCCATCGCCTCGGAGACGGGGCGTTCCGGGCGGGGCGCCGCGCAGGCGAGGCGCTCCCAGAAGCGCAGGCCCCCGGGCCCGAGCCGCGCCGCCGGTTCCGCGGCTCCCCCGGCGGGCGCCCGGTAGCCGGGCGAGTGGTAGGTCAGGACGGCGGCGCGCGGCCCGCCGAGGTCGCCGACGGTGCGGGGGCCGCCGGGCCCGTCGACGTGGAACGCCGGGCCGCGGCCGCAGCGGGTGCGGGCGAGGGCGGGCGCGGTCACGCCGTCCCGCACGCCGAGGGGGTCCCCGGCGAGGGTCTCGGGACGGGAGTCCCACGGCGCGAGCAGGTAGCGCCCCCCGCCGAGATGGATCGGGGCGGACGGGTCGGCGCCCGCGGTATCCACCTCCAGCCCGGACGGCGCGTAGCGGGCGAGCCGGTCGCCGCTGCGCAGCAGGACGAGCGCTGCCGAGCCCGAGTGGCCCGCGTACATGAGCTGTGCCGTGCCACCGCGCGCGCGCCGGGTGCCCGTGGCGTCCTCCCATGCGTCCATCGCGCGCCGCGCGAGCGCCTTGTCGTGGACGAGGTCGCCGCGCGCGGGCCAGGCGTCGAGCGTGCGGGGGCCGCGCGCCCACGCGCCGGGGACGGCGGTGAACATGCGCAGCCCGTGCGTCGACGCGGACCGCCCGCCGGCGAACGAGCCGCCGCCCTCGGTCATCACGAGCGCGCCGACGAGGCCCGCGGTGAGCGCGGCGGCGGTGGCGAGCGGCAGCAGCGAGCGGTTGCGGACCGGCCGCAGCAGCGCGGTCTCGAACCGCTCGGGGCCCCGGCCGGACGGGACCTCCAGCGCGTCGGCGGCGTCGATCACCGGCCACGGGTCCCGCACGCGCAGCTCGATGAGCTGGTCGCGGACCGCGTACCGCGGCATGCCCTCGATATGGCGCAGCACGTACGCCACCCGGACCGGCGGCTCCAGCCTCGACAGCGCCCCGGTGAGCGCGGGGTCGGGCAGCCGGGCCGGCAGGGAGCGCAGCCACGGGCCGAGCCCGATCTGGAGCCGCCGGGAGGGGCGCATCGCCCGGCGCAGGACGCGGGTGCGGCGCCGGGCGAGCGCGGAGGGCGTGCGATCGCGGCGGGCGGTGCCGTCCACGATCCGCCGCGCGATCGCCAGCCGGTAGACGCGCTTTCCCCGTCCCGGAAGAACAAAATACGCCATTCGGACAAGTTCACTGTAAGGCGATTCCGTCGCCTGGTTCGTGATGACCTCTTCCGCCACGGCGGCCACTCCCTCTGGGCTACTCCTCGGTCGCGAAACCCGAGGCTAGGCAGCAGGACGCGGGGCGGAAGCGGAATTGGGGCAACCATTACAAAGGCCGGTCGAATTGTTCCGTCCCGCGCCGCCGGGCCCGCCGTCCGCGTCAGCCTCCGGACAGCGCCCGCGCATACGCGGAGGCGGTGATGTTCCGTCCGGAGACGATGACGGCCAGCCGCCCCTCGGCCTCGACCTTCCCCGCGAGGACGGCGGCGACCCCGGCGGCGCCCGATCCCTCGGCGACCAGGCCGTGCTCGCGGAACAGCCGGCGCAGCGCGGCGCGGATCTCGGCGTCGGTGACGGAGGTCAGCCGGGCGGTGCCCGCCAGCATCCCGGGCGTGACGCTGCCGGCCTCCAGGTTGCCGGCGAGCCCGTCCGCGATCGTGTCGCCGACCGGGACCTCGACGACCCGCCCGGCGGCGACGGACGCCGACACCCCGCGCGACCGCGCCGACTCCACGCCGACGACGCGCACCCCGCCCCGCAGGCCGGCCCACAGGCACAGGCCGGCGACGAGGCCGCCGCCGCCCACCGGCGCCACGACGGTCAGCGGGCCGTCCGCCTGGCCGTCGAGCTCCCGGCCGATGGTGCCCTGCCCGGCGATGACGGCGGGATCGTTGTAGGGCGAGACGTACGTTCCGGGAAGGCCCATGGCGTGCGCCTCGGCTTCCTCGTAGGTCGTCCCGTGCCGGACGAGCCGGACCGGGAACGCGCCGATCCCGTCGAGCTTGGCCTGGGACGCGCCCGTGGGCACGACCACGGTCACCTCTACGCCCGCGCCGCGGCGGGCCCGGGACGCGGCGAAGCCCATGCCGAGGCCGTGGTTCCCGGCGCTCGCGGTGACGGCGGGCCCGCCGTCCGGCAGCGCGGCCAGCGCCGCCAGCGCGCCCCGCACCTTGAAGGACCCGGTCGGCTGGAACGTCTCCAGCTTCAGCAGCGCGCCCGGCGCCAGCCCGGACGCGACGACCGGCGTCGGCGGGAGCACCGCGGACACCGCCCGCCACGCGTGCTCCAGGTCACCCGGCCCTGGCGTGCGGACGGCGCGGACGTTCACACGCGCCCCGCAGACCGCGCGGGCGCCGCACAAGGCGCCGTCCCCCATCGCATCCCCTCACAGTAGCGATCATGCGAGGCAGCGGCCCCTCGGGGAGTCTCCGCCACCTGGGGGAACCACCGCGCCCGGCGATGTACGGGCCGGTACATGTGAGGTGAATCACATTTGCCCTTTCGCGGCTTCTGATCCACTGCGAACCGAACGCGAACGTCGTCCCTGACGTCCTAATGTGGGGCATCGCGAAACGTGGGGCATCGCGAACGACGACACCGGGGTGGACGTGGAGAACGCAAGCATCGCCGACCTGTGGGACCGCGTGACAGGGACGCAGCCCGACCCGCCGTGGTGGCTGGTCGTCCTCGTCGGGCTGGTGGCCCTCGGCTCGGTCGTCCACGGCCCCACCTGGCGGGTCGCGCGCAACACCGTGACGATCGCGCACGAGGGCGGGCACGCCCTGATCGCGCTCGTCACCGGCCGCAAGCTCGACGGCATCAAGCTGCACTCCGACACCTCCGGCGTCACCGTCTCGCGCGGCAAGCCGCACGGTCCGGGCATGGTCTTCACCGCGATGGCCGGGTACCTCACGCCCCCGCTGCTCGGGCTGCTGTTCGCGGCGCTGCTGGCGGGCGGGCGCATCACGCTGATGCTGTGGTTCTCGCTGGCCCTGCTCGCGGGGATGCTCGTCATGATCCGCAACGCCTACGGCGCGCTGTCGGTGATCGTCACCGGCGCCGTCGTCTTCGGGGTGTCGTGGCTGGGCGGCGCGAAGGTGCAGGCGGGGTTCGCCTACCTCGCGGCCTGGTTCCTGCTGCTGGCGGCCACCCGCCCGGTGATCGAGCTGCAGCGCATGCGCGCCCGGCACATGGCGCCGAGCTCGGACGCCGACCAGCTCGCGCACCTCACCGGCGTCCCCGGGCTGGCGTGGGTGAGCCTCTTCGGCGCCGTCGCCCTCGCCGCGCTCGTCGCCGGGGCGGCCCTGCTGTTCCCCGACGCCGTGTCGGTCCCCCACCTCCCCCGCCCGCCGGGCTTCTGAGGAGCGCCCGGGCACGGGCCGCCGGGCGGGCGACCTGGCCCGGGATCGCGGCGGGCACTGTCCGAGGGGGGCGATAGTTTCGGAGTGTGAGCGATCGATGGGACCGTGCCCAGGTCCTCGGGCTGGCACCGGACGCGGCGGCGGCCAAGGCCGCGGGGGCGGCCGCCCGGCCGGCCGCCTGGTCGGGCGCGGGCTGCGACGGCGAGGCCGTCTGGGGCGAGTGCCAGGGCAGCGGCAAGGGCGCCTACCGGACGTGCGCCGACCTGGCCGGGCCCGCGTTCCGCTGCTCGTGCCCGAGCCGCAAGTTCCCCTGCAAGCACGCGCTCGCGCTGCTGCTGCTCTGGAGCGACGGGGCCGTCGGGCCGGGCCCCCGCCCCGGGTGGGCCGCCGAATGGGTGGAGGAGCGGCGCGAGAGGGCCGGCCGGTCGCGTGAGCGGCGCGCGGCGACCGCCGCCAAGGCCCGCGACCCGAAGACCGCCGAGCGGCGCGAGCGGCGCGTCGGCGACGGGCTCGCCGAGCTCGACCAGTGGCTGCGCGACCAGGTCGCGCACGGGCTCGCGCAGGCCGAGAAGGCGCCCTACCGGCTGTGGGACGACGCGGCGCGGCGGCTCGTCGACGCGCAGGCGGGCGGGCTCTCCGGTCCCGTCCGGGGCCTGGCGGCGGTCCCGCGGCGGCCCGGCTGGCCCGACCGGCTCCTGGAGGAGTACGCGCTGCTGCGGCTGCTCGTCCGGGCGTACCAGCGGCGGTCGGAGCTGCCCCCGGGGCTGCGCGACACCGTCCGCGCGAGGATCGGGTTCACCGTGCCGCAGGACGACGTCCTGTCCGGGGGCGAGCGCGTCCGCGACCTCTGGTCGGTGACCGGGGCGCGCGACGTGCCCCAGGAGCAGCTCACCACGCGGCGGGTGTGGCTGCGCGGGCGGCGGACGGGACGTCCCGCGCTCGTGCTGTCGTTCGCCCCGCCCGGCGGCACGCTCGACGCGTCCCTCGCCGTGGGCACCGAGGTCGACGCGGAGCTGGCGTTCTACCCCGGCGCCCAGCCGCTGCGCGCGCTGGTCGCCGGGCGGCACGGCCCGGCCAGGCCGGGCACGCCCGCAGGCACCGGCGTCCGGGGCTTCCTCGGCGAGCACGCCGAGGCCCTCGCGCGGGACCCATGGCTGGACCGGTGGCCCGCCACGCTCGCGGCGGTGCGGCTCGCCCGCGCCGAAGGGGGCGGCCTGCACGCCGTCGACGACGCGGGGGACGCGCTGCCGCTCCGCCTAGACGACCCCTGGCGGCTCCTCGCGGTCTCCGGCGGCGGCCCGGTCGCCCTCTCCGGCGAGTGGACCGCCCGGGGCCTGCGCCCGCTGGCCGCCTGGCACGCCGACGAGGGGGCCGTGACCCTGTGAGCGCCTGGTCCGACCACGTCACGGCCGCCCTGCTCGGCACCGAGCGCCGCGACCCGCCCGTCCTCCCGGAGGCGCCCGGGGATCCCGGCGACAAGGCGGCGCGCCTGCTCGACCAGGCCGCCGTGCTGACCGTCCGCCGCCGCGCGGGACGCCTCCCCGCCGCCGGCGCCGAGGTGATCGCGGCGGCCCCGGCCGAGACCGCCCCCGTCGTCCCCCCGGCGGCCGCCGGGCGGCTGGGGCGGATCCTCGCCGGGGAGCAGATCAGGGTGCTGCCCGAGTGGCTGGACGCGGCGGCCGCGCACGGGTGGCGGGTGCCCGCCCGGCTGCTGCCCGAGCTGATGGAGCGGGGCCGCGGCGACCGGATGCTGCGTCCGTCGATCGCCCGGTCCGCGGGACGCCGCGGGGTGTGGCTGGCCTTGCAGAACACCGACTGGGCCTACCTCGTCGGGGCGGGCGACGACCCCGGCGGCGGCGCGGAGGTGTGGGAGACCGGGACGCGCAACCAGCGCGTCGCCTTCCTGACGGCCCTGCGCGGCGGCGACCCGGGCCGCGCCCGCGAGCTGCTCACCGGGACGTGGGCGGCCGAGCCCGCCCCCGACCGCGCGGCGTTCCTCGCGACGTTCGGGCAAGGGCTGTCGCCGGACGACGAGGAGTTCCTGGAGGCGGCCCTGGAGGACCGCGGCAAGGACGTCCGGCAGCTCGCCTCCGACCTGCTCGCCCGCCTGCCGGGCTCGGCGTACGGGCGGCGCATGGCGGCGCGCGCCCGCGCGTGCGTGGCGCCGCGGACCCGGACCGTCCGCGGGCGCGAGCAGACGTGCGTCGCGGTCGAGCCGCCGCGCGAGCACGACGAGGACCTGGCCCGCGACGGCGTCCCGTTCCACCCCAGCGGGTCGTTCGCCCCCGGCGGCCCGAACGGTCCCATCGGCGCCCGGGCCGCCTGGCTCCGGGAGATCCTCGCGCGCACGCCCCTCGGCACCTGGACGGAGACGTTCGGCCTGCCCCCGATGGAGATCGTCTGCCTGCCCCTAGGTGGCCCGGCCCCGCGCGGCGCCCCGGACGGCGCCCGGGACGACGGCACGGCGGCGTCCGGCGACGCCGACGGGCGGATAGCGCGGGACGTGCACATCGGGTGGGCGCGGGCGGCGCTCAGGCAGCGCGACGCCGAATGGGCGCGCGCGCTGCTCAAAGGCGGTGTCGTGGTGGACGAGCCGGAGGCGCTCGCCGACCTGCTGGCCGTCCTGCCGCCCGGCGAGCGGGAGCCCGCGGCGGCGGACCTGATCCGGTGGGTGGACGGCCATCCCGACCTGCTGCGCGTCCTCGAACGCGTGCCGGGCCCCTGGACGGGCGCGCTCGGCGCGGCCGTGGTCGCGACGCTGGCCTCCGCCGCCGAGCGGCCCGCGCACCGCGACGAGCACGCGCTCACCCGGCTGTGCCGGCTCGCCGACCAGCGGCTCGACCCGTCCGCCGCGTCCCGGCTGGAGGCCGCCGGCGCGGCCGCGCCGCGCGCCGTCCACGACCTGGTCACGACCCTGCGCTTCCGCGACGAGATGCTGAAGGAGCTTGCCCTGTGACGATCGACGAGCCCGGGCCGACGGGGGGCCGTCCCCCCGCGGGGGCGGTGCTGCGGCCGCACGCCGAGCAGGAGTACGCCGGCGAGCTGGCGCGGCTGGCCGAGCACGACGACCGGCCCCGCCCGCCGGGCTGGCGGCTGTCGCCGTGGGCGGTCACCCTGTACCTGCTCGGCGGCGGGCTCCCCGACGGCACGGTGATCGGCCCGAAGTACGTGGGCCCGCGCCGTCTGGTGGAGGTCGCGGTCGCGACGCTCGCCACCGACCGGGCGCTGCTGCTGCTCGGCGTCCCCGGCACGGCCAAGACGTGGATGTCCGAGCACCTGGCCGCCGCCGTCAGCGGCGACTCGACGCTGCTCGTGCAGAGCACGGCGGGGACCTCCGAGGAGGCCGTCCGGTACGGGTGGAACTACGCGCGGCTGCTCGCGGAGGGGCCCTCGGAGAAGGCGCTGGTGGAGGGGCCGCTGATGCGCGCGATGCGGACCGGGTCCGTCGCGCGGATCGAGGAGCTCACCCGGATGCCGTCCGACGTGCAGGACACGCTGATCACCGTCCTGTCGGAGAAGACGCTGCCCGTCCCCGAGCTCGGCACCGAGGTGCAGGCGCGCAAGGGCTTCACGGTGATCGCGACCGCGAACGACCGTGACCGGGGCGTCAACGAGCTGTCCAGCGCGCTGCGCCGGCGGTTCAACACCGTGGTCCTGCCGCTGCCCGCGTCCGCCGAGGACGAGGTGGAGATCGTGGCGCGCCGGGTCGGCGAGATCGGCGCGGCGCTGGAGCTCCCGGAGGGCCCGGCGGGGCTGGAGGAGATCCGCCGGGTCGTCACCGTGTTCCGTGAGCTGCGCTCCGGGGTCACCGGCGACGGCCGCACCAAGCTCAAGTCGCCCAGCGGGACGCTCGGCACCGCCGAGGCGATCTCGGTGGTCACCAGCGGGCTGGCGCTGGCCGCGCACTTCGGCGACGGGGTCCTGCGCGCGGCGGACGTGGCCGGCGGCATCGTCGGCGCCGTCGTCCAGGACCCGGTGTCGGACCGCGTGGTGTGGCAGGAGTACCTGGAGACGGTCGTGCGGGACCGCCCCGAATGGCTCGACTTCTACCGCGCCTGCCGGGAGGTCTCTTGACGGGGCCCCGGGTCGAGGTCTACGGCGTCCGGCACCACGGCCCGGGGTCGGCGCGCGCGCTGCGGGCCGCGCTGGAGGACTACGGGCCCGACGCGGTGCTGATCGAGGGGCCGCCGGAGGCCGACCCGATCGTGGGGCTGGCCGCCGACCCCGGGATGGTGCCGCCGGTCGCGCTGCTGGCCTACTCCCCCGCCGCCGACGGCGACGACCGCAAAGCCGCGTTCTGGCCGTTCGCCGAGTTCAGCCCGGAATGGCAGGCCGTGCGGCATGCGCTCGCGGCGGGCGCCGCCGTCCGGTTCTGTGACCTCCCGGCGGCGAACCAGCTCGTCCCCGCGGCGGACGGACCCCAGGACGCGCCGGCCGGGGCGGAAGCCTCCGGCGAGGACGCGATGCGGCTCGACCCGCTGGGCCTGCTCGCGGAGGCCGCGGGCTACGACGACACCGAACGCTGGTGGGACGACGTCGTCGAGCACCGCCACGACGGCCCGTCGCCGTTCCCCGCCATCGCGGAGGCCATGACGGAACTGCGGGAGCGCGTGACCGCGCCGCCGGAGGACGCCGCGGGCGCGCCGCCGGGGTACCGGCGGCGCGAGGAGCAGCGCGAGGCCCACATGCGCCGGACGCTGCGCCGCGCCCTGAAGGACGGGTACGGGCGGGTCGCCGTGGTGTGCGGCGCCTGGCACGTCCCCGCCCTGCTGGCGAAGGTCCCCGCCGCCCGCGACGACCGGACGCTGCGCGGGCTGCCGAAGGTGAAGGTCGCCACGACCTGGGTCCCCTGGACGCACGGGCGGCTCGCCGGGCGGTCCGGGTACGGCGCGGGCGTGCGGTCCCCCGGCTGGTACCAGCACCTGTTCACGGCGCCCGACCGGCCGGTCGAGCGCTGGCTCACCGCCGCCGCCCGGGTGCTGCGGGAGGAGGGCCTGCACGTCTCGTCCGCGCACGTGATCGAGGCGGTCCGGCTCGCCGAGGCGCTCGCCGCGCTGCGCGGCCGTCCCCTCGCCGGGCTGGACGAGGTCACCGAGGCGGCCAGGGCGGTGCTGTGCGAGGGCGCCGAGCTGCCGGTCGGGCTGATCCGGCGGCGGCTGGTCGTCGGCGAGCGGCTCGGCGCCGTGCCGGAGCGGACCCCGATGGTGCCGCTCCAGCGCGACCTGCAGGCCGAGCAGCGGCGGCTGCGGCTCAGGCCGTCCGCGTCCGGCAAGGAACAGGACCTCGACCTGCGCAAGCCGACCGACCTGGACCGCAGCCGGCTGCTGCACCGCCTGCGCCTGCTGGAGGTCGACTGGGGCGTGCCGTCCGAGAGCCGGTCGAAGGGGACGTTCCGCGAGACGTGGACGCTCGAATGGCGGCCGGAGTTCGACGTCGAGCTGATCGAGGCGAGCGCCTGGGGCACCACCGTGCGCGGCGCCGCCACCGCCCGGGCGGAGGCGCTGGCCGCGTCCGCGGAGGCGCTCGCCGACCTCACCTCCGTCGCCGAGCGGTGCCTGCTCGCCGACCTCGGCGGCGCGCTGCCCGCGGTGATGGGCGCCCTCGCCGACCGCGCCGCCGTGGACACCGACGTCGCGCGGCTGATGGCGGCGATGCCCGCGCTGGTCCGGGCGCTGCGGTACGGGGACGTGCGGGGCACGTCCACCGGCCCGCTCCGCACCGTCGTGGACGGCCTCGTCGTGCGCGTCTGCGTGGGCCTGCCGCCGGCGCTCACCGGCCTGGACGACGACGCCGCCCGCGACCTGCTCGGCCACATCGACGCCGTCCACGGCGCGCTCGCCCTGCTCGGCGACGAGGGGCACGTCGAACGGTGGCGCCGGACGCTGGAGGGCGTCCTCGCCCGCCCGGCCGCCCTGCACGGCCTCGTCGAGGGCCGCCTCACCCGCCTCCTGCACGACGCGGGGCGGCTCGGCGACGTCCCCGACCGGATGGCCCGCGCCGTGTCCGTGGGCGCCGCGCCCGGCCGCGCCGCCGCCTGGGTCGAGGGGTTCCTGTCCGGCGGCGGCCTGCTGCTCGTGCACGACGAGGCGCTGCTGCGCCTCGTGGACGGCTGGATCTCCGGGCTGCCCGCGGGCTCGTTCACCGACGTCCTCCCCCTGCTGCGCCGCACGTTCGGCGCGTTCGGGGCGGCGGAGCGGCGCGCGGTCGGCGAGCGGGTCCGCCGCCTCGGCGGCGGCGCGGAGGCGCCCCGTCCCGCCGGGGACGGCCTGGACGCCGACCGCGCCGCCCCCGCCGCCGCCACGGCCCTGGCGATCCTCGGCTGGAAGGAGTCCTCATGAGCGACGACGACGGCGAGCGGCTGCGGCGGTGGCGCCTCGTGCTCGGCGGCGAGCGCGCGGACGGCACCGGCGTGGCGCTGACCGGCGACGACGCCCGGATGGACGGGGCGCTGGAGCGGCTCTACGGCGCGGGCGACCGGGACGCGGGCCGGTCGCGGCCGGGGCGGCGCGGCGCCGGGCTCGGCGACTCGGCGCCGTCGGTCGCGCGGTGGCTGGGCGACATCCGCGCCTACTTCCCGTCCACGGTCGTCCAGGTCATGCAGCGGGACGCGATCGAGCGGCTCGACCTCACCCGGCTGCTGATGGAGCCGGAGATGCTGGAGGCCGTCGAGCCGGACGTCCACCTGGTCGGCACGCTGCTGGCGCTCAACCGGGTGATGCCCGACCGGGCGCGGGAGTCGGCGCGGGCGGTGGTGCGGACCGTCGTCGCCGACCTGGAGCGGCGGCTCGCGCAGCGGACCCGGTCGGCGGTCGGCGGGGCGCTCGACCGGTCGGCCCGCGTCCACCGGCCCCGGCGGCCCGCCGACGTCGACTGGGACCGGACGATCCGCGCGAACCTGCGGCATTACCTGCCCGAGCACCGCACGCTCGTCCCCGAGCGGCTGGTCGGGTACGGGAGGCGGCGGCGGGCCGTCGAGCGGGACGTGGTCCTCGCGATCGACCAGAGCGGCTCGATGGCGGCGTCGGTGGTGTACGCGAGCGTGTTCGGCGCGGCGCTGGCCTCGACGCCGTCGCTGCGGACGTCGCTGGTGGTGTTCGACACCGCGGTCGCCGACCTCACCGACCGGCTGCACGACCCGGTGGAGGTGCTGTTCGGCACGAGGCTGGGCGGCGGCACCGACATCGACCGCGCGGTCGCGTACTGCCAGGGCCTCGTCACCCGCCCCAACGAGACGATCTTCGTGCTGGTCAGCGACCTGTACGAGGGCGGGAACAGGGAGGCGATGCTGCGGCGGGTGGCCGCGATGGCCGCGTCCGGCGTGCGGGTCGTGGTGCTGCTGGCGCTGTCGGACGAGGGCGCCCCCGCCTACGACCACGACAACGCGGCGGCGCTGGCCGCCCTCGGCGTCCCCGCGTTCGCGTGCACGCCCGACGCGTTCCCCGGTCTGATGGCGGCCGCGATCGAACATCGCGACCTGAAGGAGTGGTCGGAGCGCTCAGCGGGGGGCCGGTGAGGACCTGAGGCCCGCCGCCAGCAGGACGACCACCAGCGCGGTGACGGCGGCGTGCCCGGCGAGGGCCGGGGCGTCGACGTCGACGAGCGCGCCCCAGGCGCCCCACAGCGCGACCCGGGCGACGCGGGCGGCCATCACCGTCCAGGCGCCGCCCCTGCTGCCCCGCCACGCCATGATCACCGCGACGAGCGTGACGGCCGCCAGCAGGGTGAACGACGTGGCGACCACGGGCAGCAGGCCGCCGCGCGCGCCCTCGGTCAGCGACGGGCGGGCGATGAGGATCGCGAGGGACGCGACGTCCAGCGCGGCCAGCAGCCCGGCCAGGATCAGGCCGGTCACCGTCGCGGGGCCGCGCCGCAGGACCCGGTGCGGCCGCCCCGCCGCGGGCACCGGGTCCTGCGGACGATTGAGGCCCGCGCCGGTGCCAGGGGCGGGGGCGTGGACGCTGCCGGGGCCGGGGCCGGGGCCGGGGGCGTACGGCCCGGGAGCGGGTTGGTGCAGGGTCGGCGGTTCGGCGCCGCGTGTGATTCCGGCGGCGGGCGTCCACCCCGGCGCGGTGCCCGCCGGGACGGGCGGCGGCGCGGCGCCCCAGGTACCGGCGGGCGGCGCCTGGTACTGCTCGGTGGCCCCCTGCCCGGTGGCACCCGGCGCAGCGCCTGCCCCGGAGGCCCCCGGACCGCCGTAAGGGACGGTGCCGCCATAGGGGGCGGTCCCGCCGTAGGGGGCGGTGCCGCCGTGGACCGGCGCGGCCCCGGCGCCCGCGCCCCCGTGGACGGTGGTGGAGGACGGCGAGAAATCGCGGGGGGTCTGCGGGGCGCCGTTCTCGCCCAGGAGGCGGAGGAGGACGTCCCCGGAGGTGGGGCGGTCCGCCGGGTCGCGCGCCAGGCACGCGGCGGCGACCTCGGCGATCGGGCCGGGCAGGGCGCCGAGGTCGGGCGTCTCGTGCATGATCCGGTACATCACGGCGGGCAGCGGGCCCCCGGCGAACGGGTCGCGGCCGGTGGCGGCGAACAGCAGCGTCGCCGCCCAGGCGAACAGGTCGGTGGCGGGGCTGACCCGGCCGGCGAACTGCTCGGGCGCCATGTAGGCGGGCGTCCCGACGACCTGGCTGGTCAGCGTGGCGCCCGCGTCGAACGCGCGGGCGATCCCGAAGTCGATCACGCGGGGGCCGTCCCGTCCCATCAGGACGTTCTGCGGCTTGAAGTCGCGGTGCACGATCCCGGCGCGGTGGATGGCGGTGAGCGCGGTCACCGAGCTGATCGCGAGCCGGTCGAGGTCGGCGCCGGCGCGCGGGCCGTCCTCCAGGACGAGGTCGCGCAGCGACCGGCCCTGCACGTACTCGCTGACGATGTAGGGGCGGTCGCCCGCCATGTCGGCGGCGAGCATCTGCGCGGTGCAGAACCCGGCGACGCGCTGGAGCAGGGCCAGCTCCCGGACGAACCGGGCGCGGGCCGCGGCGTTCCCCATGAGCTGGGTGTGCAGGAGCTTGACCGCGACGAGCGGCGGCAGGGCGCCCGGCTCGACCGGGCGGCCGAGGAAAACCACGCCCTGCCCGCCGGTGCCGATCCGGCCGAGCAGCTCGCAGCCGCCGAGGTGGGTGGGGTCGGTGGCGTCGAGGGGAAGCGGACCCGACATTCGCACCCCCGTGGGTCCCCGAAAAAAGAAGCCTTTCACCGGGCACAAAACCGCTCCGCCCGGCATCAAAGAGTATAGGTTCGGCCGGCCCGGAGCGGGAGACGACGCATGCGCGAGATCCATTCGAGAATTGCCCGGCGCAGAGCCGCGGCGGTGTCCTTCACGGCACTGTGCGTGGCCGCGGGGACGCTCGCGGGCTGCGGCGACGCGGGGGCGACGATCACCCGCCTGACCGTGGGGTCGCCGGGTCCCGAGCCGTACACGCTGATGTCGGGCACCGACCAGATGAAGGTCGCGAACCGCCCGCAGGCGGGCGGGACGCGGGAGGGCGACTCCCCCGGGCTGTACGGCGGGACGCGCCACGCGGCGAGCTGCGACCAGAACAAGCTGATCGCGTTCCTGCAGGCCAATCCGGCGAAGGCGAAGGCGTGGGCCGGGGTCCAGGGGATCCCGGTGACCGACATCCCGCGCTACGTCTCGCGGCTCACCCCGGTCCTGCTGCGCACGGACACGCTGGTGACCAACCACGGCTGGGACGGCGGGAGGGCGACCAGCGGGCCCGCCGTCCTGCAGGCCGGAATGGGCGTCCTCGTCAATGGCTACGGGGTCCCCACGGTGAAGTGCAATTGCGGCAATCCGCTCACCCAGCCGGAGAAGAAGATCTCCGCGGGGAAGGCGTCCTACCGTGGCCGGTCCTGGCCGGGCTTCGAGAAGGCGAAAGTGACCAAGGTGCGGCCGAGGGATTCCCGGAAGGGGACGATCGAGACCTTCGTGCTCGTCGACCCGGGCGCCACGATGGGCTTCGAGCGGCCCCGCGCGACCACCGGGCCGGTGGACGGCCCGCCCACCGACCTGCCCGAGACGGAGCTGGCGGTGACGTCCGGTGAGCCGTCGCCCACCGACTCCGGCGGCGCCTCGCCGGAGACGGACGCGCCGACCGGGGAGCCGGGCACGCCCGGCCCCGACCTCTCGACCGGGCCCACCGGCCCCACCGAGTCCACCGGGCCGACCGAGCCCACCGACCCCGGGCCGACCGGCGGGGAGCCGTCGCCGGAGGTCTCGGGCGACCCGAACTACGGTGGCACGGGCATCGACCCGGGGGCCTCCGAGCCGTCCCCGGGCGGGCCGGACGTCCCGATCTCCATGGAGCCGTCCCGCGAGCCGGAGGCCCCTGCCACCTGGTAAGGGCCATGGGGTACATTTGCTCATATGAGCAGTGCTTCATATGTGACCCCCGCCGAAGCGTGCGCCGTCCGCGTGATCGACGCCGAGAAGGTCGCCGTCGTCTCGGCCTCGCTGCCCGACGCCGAGACGATCGCCGAGCTCGCCCAGGTGTTCGCGCTGCTGTCCGACCCCGGGCGGCTGCGGGTGATCACCGCGCTCCTCGAAGGCGGCGAGATGTGCGTCTGCGACATCGCCGCGTCCTGCCGCACCTCGGAGTCGGCGGTCTCGCACGCGCTGCGCCTGCTGCGCGCCAACCGGGTCGTCCGTGTCCGGCGGGCGGGGCGGATGGCGTACTACCGGCTGGACGACTCCCACGTGCGGCTGCTGCTCGACCTCGCGCTCGCCCACGTCGGACATGGCGAGGAGGAGACATGACCGGACGGCACGCCTCGGCGGCGAACGGCCACGGGCCGGGACACGACCAGGGGCACGGACACGGACACGGGCAGGGACACGGGCACGGGCACGGGCACGGCGTCTCCGCCGACGCCGACCGCCGCTACCTGGGCGGCGCCCTCGCGCTGATCATCGTCTACATGACCGGCGAGGTCGTGATCGGCCTCCTCGCCCGGTCGCTGGCCCTGATCTCCGACGCCGCGCACATGATGACCGACGCGTTCGCCATCGCGCTGGCGCTGGTCGCGATGCGGATCGCGGCGCGCCCGCCGAAGGGCGGCTACACCTACGGGCTGCGCCGCACGGAGATCCTGTCGGCGCAGCTCAACGGGCTGACGCTGATCCTGCTCGCGGTGTTCTTCGTCTACGAGGGCGCGCAGCGGCTGATCGACCCGCCCGACGTCGAGGGCCATCTGGTGTTCTGGACCTCCCTCGCCGGGATCGTGGTGAACGTGGCGGCGTCCTGGCTGATCAGCCGGGCGAACCGGTCCAGCCTCAACGTCGAGGGCGCCTTCCAGCACATCCTGAACGACCTGTACGCGTTCATCGCCACGGCCGTCGCGGGCCTCGTGGTGTGGACGACCGGCTTCGCCCGCGCCGACGCGCTCGCCTCCCTGCTGGTGGCCGCGCTGATGCTCAAGGCCGGGTACGGGCTGCTGCGCGACGCGGGCCGCGTGCTGATGGAGGCCGCGCCCGCCGGCATCGACCCGTCCGAGCTCGGCGGGCGGCTGGCCCGGCGGCCGTGCGTGGAGGAGGTCCACGACCTGCACGTGTGGGAGGTCAGCTCCGGCTACCCCGCGCTGTCGGCGCACGTGCTCGTGGACGCCAAGGGCGACTGCCACGCCGTCCGGCGCGACCTGCAGCGGCTGCTGCGCAGCGCGTACGGGATCACGCACACGACGCTGGAGGTCGACCACGTCGACGAGACCGCCCAGCCCGAGGGCGGCCACGGCCACTGCGAGAACCCGCACGGCCCCCGCCACGTCTCCGGCGCCGCGCCGCACGAGCACGCGGGCCGGGCCGCCTGCGAGCACTGACCGCCGGACGGCCCGTCACCGGCCGAACAGCGCCGCCGCCGAGTCGTGGCAGACGGCCCGGAGCCAGTCGTCGCCCAGGTCCAGCGCGGCCAGCGCCTCCAGCTGGTGGGCGTAGGCGTAGGGGATGTTCGGGAAGTCGGTGCCGAGCAGGATCCGGCCCTCCAGCCCGAGGTCGCGGAGACGCGGCACCAGCGCGCCCGGGAACGACCCCAGCTCGTCGAAGCGGGTGAACGTCATCGTGGTGTCCAGGCGCACGCGGTCGTAGCGGTCCGCCAGGGCGAAGAAGCCCTCGTACTCCGGGGCGCCCAGGTGCGCGATGATCGCGGGAAGGGACGGGTGGCGGGCGAGGACCTCGCCGAACGGGCCCGGGCCGGTGAAGCCGTTGTGGACCGGACCCGACCCGGCGTGCACGACCGCGGGGGTCCCGGCCTCGGCGAGCAGGCCCCACACCTCGTCCAGCTCCCCGGCGCGCGGGTCGAAGCCTCCGACCTGGAGGTGCACCTTGAACACGCGCGCCCCCTCCTCCAGCGCGCGCCGGACGTACCCGGCGGCGCCCGGCTCCGGGTAGAACGTCGCGGTCGGCAGGCACTCGGGGACGCGGGAGGCGAACGCGGCGGCCCACTCGTTCAGCGACGCCGCCATGCCCGGGCGGTGCGGGTAGACGAGCGAGGTGAACGCCCGGACGCCGATCCCCCGCAGGAACGCGAGCCGCCGGTCCTCCGGGTGCCGGTAGCGGATGGGCGGCCACGGCGCCCCGAGCAGCGGGCCACCCTCGTCGAAGTACTCCCAGACCGCGCTCATCAGCCGCGGCGGCATGAAATGGACGTGCACGTCGATCAGGCCGGGCAGCCCCAGCGCCTGCCAGAACGCCGGGACGGCCGAGTCGGAACGCGGTTCCACCACGTCCCAGACCCTAGGCGATCCGGGCCGGCGCCCGGCGCCGGGTAGTGTGGCGCGGGTGCGGAGCAAGGGGGAGCTTGAGGAGGCGATCGGGGCCGGCGGCCGCGCCGTGCTGGTGGTCAACTCCCGCTCCCGGCGCGGCCGCCGCCTCTACGGGACGGCGCGGCGGCTGCTGCGCGAGGCGGGGCTGGAGTTCGTCCACGTCTTCCCCGTGACCGAGCCGGGGCGGCTGCGCGAGCTGTTCGCCGACGTCCTCGCCCTGCGCCCCGACCTCGTCGTCGTCGGCGGCGGGGACGGGACGGTCGCCGAGGCGGTCGGGCACCTGGCGCACCGCGACATCGCCCTCGGCGTGCTGCCGCTCGGCACCACCAACAACTTCGCGCGGAGCCTGGAGCTGCCGCTGGACCTGCCCGGCGCCGTCCGCACGCTCGCCGTCGCCCGCCCCGGCGGCGGCAAGGTCGCCGACGTGGACGTCGGCTGGTTCGCCAGCACCGGCGACCCGCAGGACGGCGGGGCCGGCGGCGACCGCGAGCACATCTTCGCGAACATGATCAGCATCGGGCTGTCGGTGAAGGTCGCCGGGAGCGTCCCGCACACGCTCAAGCGCGTCCTCGGCCGTCCCGCCTACGCGCTCACGGCCGCGGCGCTGCTCCCCCGTCACGAGGCGTTCACCGCGCGCGTCACGATCGGCGGCGAGACCCGCGAGCTGATGACGCACCAGCTCAACGTCGCCAACGGTGCCCACCACAGCGGTCAGCGCATCGCCCGCGACGCCAGCCCCGACGACCGGCTCCTCGCCGTCTACCGGCTGGGCGACGAGCGGCGGCTGCGGCTGGCGTCGGCCACCGCCCGGCACGTGCTGACCGGGCCGTGGCGGTCGCTGGACGAGGACGCCTTCCTCACCACCGCGCACGTGGAGATCGAGACCGACCCGCCGCTGCGGGTGGACGTGGACGGCGAGGTCCGCGGCCGCACCCCCGTGACGATCCGGCTGCGCGGCAACGCCCTGCGGGTCATCGTCCCGCAGGGCTTCGACGACACCTGAGCCGTCCCCGCCCGAGCGGCCCCGGCTCACGGATCCGGGCTCCCGGCCCTGGCTCCGGCCCTGGCCCTGGCTCCGGCTCCGGCTAGAGCACGCCCCGGGCGGAGAGCAGTTCCTTCAGGCGGCCGTGCGGGAGGGCCGGGGAGCGGTGCCCGTCCCGTCCGATCATGGTCTCGGCGCCGAGGAGGACGTTCAGCACGGCCTCCTCGACCGCCTGGACGACCGCCTCGTAGAACGGGTCGATCCGGTTCCACGGGACGAACCGGAGCGTGTCGTAGCCCGGGTCCCCCTCCGGGAAGCCGCCGCTGATCGCGCCCGGGTTGGCGGTGGAGAACGCCAGGAAGATGTCGCCGGACGAGTGCTGCCCGTAGGTGCCCGTACGGGCGAGGCCCATCGGGACACGGCGGGCCAGGGCGGTGCACTGGCCGGGCAGGAGCGGCGCGTCGGTGCCGACGACCACGATGACCGAGCCCGCCCCGGACAGCCCGAGCCAGTCGGTGTCCTGCATCGGGTTGTCGTCGGCCATGTCCGCGCCGACCGGCACCCCGCATACCGTGAGCTGCTCGCGGCCCCCGAAGTTGGCCTGGACGAACACGCCGACCGTGTAGGCGTCCGGCCCGTGCTCCACGATCCGCGAGGACGTGCCGCTGCCGCCCTTGTAGCCATAGCAGTTCATGCCCGTCCCGCCGCCGACGGAGCCCTCCTGGACGGGTCCGCCGCGCGCCGCGTCGATCGCGGCGACGGCGTGCTCGGGGCGGACGTGGTCGCCGTGGATGTCGTTGAGGTAGCCGTCCCAGGTCTCGGCGACCACGGGCAGCATCCACTCGCGGGCGGACGGCCGCTCGCGCAGCGCCCACTGGATCGCGCCGCGGTGGCACGGCCCGACCGCGTGCGTGTTGGTGATCAGCACCGGCAGGGTCAGCGCGCCGGTCTCGGCGATCCAGTGCGACCCCGTCATCTCGCCGTTGCCGTTGAGGGCGTGGATGCCGGCGGCGCAGGGGTCGGCGAAGCCGGACCTGCCGCGCGGCAGCAGCGCCGTCACGCCGGTGCGGACCGGGCCGCCCCCGGCGGTCAGCGGCCCGTCGCCGGAGATCAGCGTGGTGTAGCCGACCTCCACCCCCGGGACGTCGGTGATGGCGTTGTGCGGGCCGGGCGCTCCGGGCAGCGGCAGGCCGAACGGGCGGGCGCGGGTCATCGGTCCCCTTCCAGGTCATGGAGTGCGCAGCCGGTGGCGTCGGCGGCGGCGGCGAGCAGCAGGCGCGCGGCCCGCGCGGTGTCGAGGGTGGGCACGGCCATGACGATGTGCAGCCCGTACCCGTCCTCCAGGGCGACGAGGTTGCGGGCGATCGTGGTGGCGTCGCGGGTCAGCGTGAACGCGCCGGTGGCCGCGCCCGACTCCAGGATCCCGGTGTAGATGCCGACCTGCCGCTCGTACAGGCGGATGTGCTCGGCGGCGTACGAGCTCTCCCGGCGGGCGATGGTGCCGAGCTCGTACAGCAGCACGCACAGCTCGTCGTCCGGGCCGGTCGGCAGGCCGCTGCGGACCATCGCCGCCAGCCTGCGCCGCGGGTCGGGCTCGTCGCGCACGGCCGCCTCCCGGGCGGAGCAGAACCGGTCGACGGCCTCGCGCTGCACCTCCCTCAGCAGGTCGATCAGGGTCGGGAAGTAGTACAGGACGGCGCCGGACGACATCTCCGCCTGCTCGGCCACATCGCGCAGCCGCAGGTCGAGCACGCCGCGCTCGATCACCGCGCGGCGTGCGGCGGCGACGAGGGCGGCGCGCCGCTCGTGGGCCCTGCTCGGTCGTGCCATGCCCGACATTCTCTGAAGATCTTTCAGACAATTCAAGTCAGAGCTGAGATCAAGTAAGACGAGACCAGAATGTTACACGGACCATCCTTGACCTGGGAGGCGGGTGTTCTTTGATACTCGTTCGAAGAATTCTTTGTCGAGGAGGTGCCCCATGGCCGCACCCGAGGTCCGTCCTCCGGCCGCCGCCGACCGGCCGCCCGCGCTGCACCGCGGCCTGCGCACGGTCGGCGCGCTGCTCATCGTCCTGTCGGCGGTGACGCCCGCGTCCTCCGTCTTCATCATCGCGCCGGGGGTGATCTCGCAGGCGGGCACTGGAGCGTTCCTGAGCTTCGCCGCGGCAGGCGTCGTCGGCATCTTCATGGCGTTCGTGTACGCCGAGCTGTCGTCGGCCTACCCCCTGACCGGCGGCGAGTACGCGATCGTCGGCCGGACCCTCGGCCGGATGCCCGGCTTCGTCGTGCTGGGCCTGATCCTCATCAGCCAGCTGCTGATCCTCGCGGTGATCGCGCTCGGCGTCGGCACCTACCTGGGCGTCCTCATCGACGGCCTGAACGGGCCGGTCGTCGCGGCCGTCACGGTGGTCCTCGCGACCGTCGTCGCGATCTTCGACATCAAGGTCAACGCGGTGGTCACCGGGATCTTCCTGGCGATCGAGATGATCGCACTGGTCGTGCTGTCCGCGCTCGGGTTCCTGCACGTCGAGCGCCCCTTCACCGACCTGGTGACGAACCCGGTCGTGGCCGGTGAGGGCTCCGGCGTGACCGCGGCGTCCGCCGGGCTGATCGCCGCCGCCACCGCGGTCGCGATCTTCTCCTACAACGGCTACGGCTCGGCCGTGTACTTCGGCGAGGAGACCCACGACGCGAAGAAGGCCATCGCCCGGACGATCCTGTGGGCCCTCGGCATCACGGTGGCGGCGGAGCTGATCCCGATCACCGCCGTCCTGCTCGGCGCCCCCGACCTGGACAAGCTGCTGCACTCGGAGAACATGCTGGAGTACTTCATCACCGAGCGCGGCGGCGACACCCTCAACACCGTGATCAGCCTCGCCATCGCGCTCGCCATCCTCAACGCGGTCATCGCGATCATGCTGCTCACCGCCCGGCTGGTCTTCAGCTCGGGCCGGGACGGCACCTGGACGCCGAAGGTCGACGGCGCCCTCACCGCGCTCCACCCGCGCTTCGGCACCCCCTGGATCGCGACGATCATCGCCGGCGCCCTCGGCACCGCGGCGTGCTTCCTGGACGAGAAGTTCCTCCTCGTCGTCACCGGGACGTCCCTCGTCGCCGTGTACGCGGCGCTGTGCCTCGCGGTGATCGCGGGGCGCCGGAACGGGAGCACCGCCCACGCCGGGTACCGGATGCCGCTGTTCCCGCTGGCGCCGGTCGCGGCGCTCTGCGCGCTCGTCTACGTCATCTACCAGAACGCCAAGGACACCGAGGTCGGCCGTCCCAGCCTGTTCGTCACGCTGGGCGTGATCGCGGTGTCCGCGGCCTACTTCGCGCTCGTCCTGCGCCGCCGGGGCGGCTGGCACCTCAAGGGCGCCGAGGACGACTGACCGCGGGCCACCGCGGCGGACCGCCGTCCCGCGTGGGGGGACGACGGCCCGCCGCGGGTCATCGCGGGTCCCCGGCCATGGTGTAGGCGCCGGCCTCCAGGCGCTCGATCAGCCCGCGGGTCCACGTCGCCGCGGACTCGGCGGAGTGGACCCACCAGCCGAGCAGCTCGCGGAGGTGGTCGCCGGCGTCCTGCTCCTCCAGGTGCGGGGCCACGGACCCGCGCCACTCCGCCAGGCCGTCCAGCCGCTCGCGCAGCAGCCGGACGGCCTCCTCGCGCGTCAGCTCGGTGAGGAACCCGAGCCCGGCCGTCAGCATCTCGGGGTGCCGGACGTCGACCGTGGCGAGGGCGCACCGCAGCAGCCGCAGGAACTCCTCCCGGCCCGCCTCGGTGATCTCGTAGTCGGTGTGCGGCGGCCCGGCGTCGCTCTCCTCCACGTCGTGTGCGCGCAGCAGGCCCTCCTTGGCGAGCTGCTTGAGCGCGTGGTAGATCGAGCCGGGGTTCACATGGGCCCACTCGTCGGACCCCCACGAGATCAGCTCGCGCCGCACCTCGTACCCGTGCGCGCGCCCGAACCGCCGAACCCCTCCGAGGACCAGCAGCCGCGTCGTCGACATCCTTCCCCCGTTCACCCGGCGCGCTCCGCTGACCGCGCCGGGATCAGGCTAGAGCGTCGGAGCGGCCGCGGCCCCCCGACCCCGTGCGATCACGGCCGGTTCCTCAGCAGGTCCACGTCCGCGGCGGTCAGCCGGAGCCCGGCGGCGGCCATGTTCTCCTCCAGGTGCGCGGGGGAACCGGTGCCGGGGATGGCCAGCATGACGGGCGACAGGGCGAGCAGCCCCGCGAGCAGGATCTGCGGCACCGTCGCGCCGTGGCGGGCCGCGACCGCCCGGACGCGCTCGTCGTCGGGGATGCCGAAGCCGCCGAGGGGGAAGTAGGGGGCGTAGGCGATGCCGTCGCGCTCGCACACCGCGAGGAGCCCGGCGTCCTCGGGCCGTGTCACGTCGAACCGGTTCTGGACGGCGGCGACCGGGGCGATGGCCCGCGCCTCCTCCAGCTGCGCGAGGCTCACGTGGCTGATGCCGAGGTGCCGGATGAGGCCCTCCTCGCGGAGCCCGGCCAGGACGGCGAAGCGCTCCCCGATCGGCTCGTCCGCCGGAGGCTCCAGGCCGCCGGGCCGCAGGTAGACGAGGTCGAGCCGGTCGAGGCCCAGTTCTCGCAGGTTGCGCTCCACCTCGGCGCGCAGTCCCGAGGCCGGGAGCTGGCCGGTGGGCGCCGGGTCGTCCGGGCCCCGGGACGGCCCGACCTTCGTGGCGATCACCAGGCCCGGCGGGTAGGGGCCCAGCGCCGTGCGGATCAGCTCGTTCGCGGCGAGCCCGTGCCGGTGGTAGAACGCGGCGGTGTCGATGTGGTCCACGCCCAGCTCGACGGCGCGCCGCAGGACGCCGAGGACGGTGTCGCGGTCGTTGGCGGGGCCGTTCCGCGTCGAGGCGGCCAGGCGCATCGCGCCGAAACCCATCCGGGCGACCCGCAGGTCCCCGCCCAGGTCGAAGTGCCGTTGTGCGGTGATCTCGGTGGTCATGGGCCTCACTGTGCCGGGCGGGCCGTCCCGGGACGGCCCGCTGGCAGCTTGCTGCCATTCCGCCGGTCCCGGACGTGCTGGCACACTGGACGGCGATGGGCGCCGACCTCGACCGGAACGTGGTCCTGCGCGGCGAGGCCGAGCTGGCCGAGCGCGCCGGGCACCTGTTCGACGCCCGCGAGGAGTTCGTCTGCGCGGCGCGTGACCTGCGGACCTGGGCGCTGCCGGGGGTCCGCGAGGAGATCATCGCGAGGCGCCTGCGCCGCGGCGGCGCCGGGGCGGGCGGGCCCGCCGCCTTCAAGCTGCACAATCCGGTGGCGCTGGCCGACGAGGACTCCGAGCGGCGGCTCGTGGAGATCGCCCGGCACGGCCCGCGCGTCCGGATCTGCGCGACGCCGCTGCCGCACGAGACGATCGTCATCGACCGGCGGGTCGCGATCCTCGCGGGCCCGCCGCGGGCCGGGGTCCGCGAGTACACCGTCGTCCGGTCGCCGGGCGTGGTGAAGGGCGTGATCTCGCTGTTCTGGGCGACCTGGGAGACGGCCGCCGACCTCGCCGACTACCGCCGCGGCCGCCCGCCCGCGCTGACCGAGGAGAGCCGCCGCATCCTGCTGCTGCTCGGCGGCGGCCTGAAGGACGAGGCGGCCGCGCGGCGCCTCGGCCTGTCGCTGCGCACCTACCGGCGCCGCGTCGCGGAGATCCTCACGCTGCTGGACGCCGAGTCCCGGTTCCAGGCGGGCCTGCGCGCGCACGAGCTCGGGCTGCTCGGCTGACACCGCCGGGCGGACGGCCCACCGTGCGGCGGCGCGCCGCCCTAAGCTCGATGCCATGCCGACCGCCTTCATCACGGGAGCGACCGCGGGCCTCGGCGCCGCGTTCGCCCGCCGCCTCGCCTCCGACGGGCTCGACCTGGTCCTCCTCGCCCGCGACGGCGAGCGCCTCGAACGCGCCGCCGCCGGCCTCCGCGACAGGTACGCCGTCCGGGCCGAGACGCTGCGCGCCGACCTGTCCACCGAGGAGGGCCTGGCCGCGGCGGAGGAGCGCGCCCGGGGGGACGTCGACCTGCTCGTCAACAACGCCGGCTTCGGCAACAAGGGCAAGTTCCTGGACGTGCCCGTCTCGGACGAGACGACCATGCTGAGGGTGCACTGCGAGGCCGTCCTGCGCCTCACGCACGCCGCGCTGCCCCCGATGCTGGACCGGGGCCGGGGCGCCGTCGTCAACGTCGCGTCGGTGGCGGCGTTCACGGCGCGCGGCACCTACGGCGCGTCCAAGGCGTGGGTGGTGGCCTTCAGCGAGGGCGTGGCCGCCGACATCGCGGGACGCTCGCGCGGCCGGGTCCACGTGATGGCGCTGTGCCCCGGCTTCGTGCACACCGAGTTCCACGACCGCGCCCGGATGGACATGTCCGGCGTTCCGGACTTCATGTGGCTGGAGGACGAGGCCGTCGTGGACGCGGCGCTGCGCGACCTGCGGCGCGGCGCGCGGATCAGCGTCCCGGGGGCGCAGTACAAGACGATCGTGGGCGTCACCCGGCTCCTCCCCCGCGGGCTGGTCGCCCGGCTGTCGTCCGACAGGGGCCGCAAGTACACCTGATCCGGCGGCGTGTCCCCGTCCCGGTTCCGGGATGCTTGGGGCATGCGGGTACTGGTGACGGGTGCGGCGGGGTTCGTCGGATACGCGGTCGGGCGGCGTCTCGCCGCCGCCGGGCACGAGGTGGACGGGCTGGTCCGCCGCCCGGACGCCCGCCTCCCGGACGGGGTGCGCCCCGTCCACGGCGACCTGCTCGACCCCGGCGGGCTGCCGCGGGGCCCCTATGACGGCGTGTGCCACCTGGCCGCGCTCACCCGCGTCCGCGAGTCGTTCGCCGAGCCGCTGCGGTTCTTCGCCGCCAACGTGCAGGGGACGGTCAACCTCCTCCGGGCCGTGGGCGGCACCCGCGTCGTGTACGCCTCGACCGCCGCCGTGTACGGCACGCCCGACCGGCAGCCGATCCCCGAGACGGAGGGCACCGCGCCGACCAGCCCGTACGGGGCGTCGAAGCTGGCGGCCGAGCAGGCCGTCCGCTTCCACGCCCGCACCGGCGAGATCGGCGCCGTGGTGCTGCGGACGTTCAACGTCGCCGGCTCGGTGGACGGGCGCCCCGACCCCGACGAGACCCGGCTGATCCCGAAGGCGCTCGCGGTCGCCGCCGGCCGCGCGCCGCACCTGGAGATCAACGGCGACGGCGCCGCCGTCCGCGAGTACCTGCACGTGGACGACCTCGCCGCCGCCCACGTCAGCGCGCTGGAGGCCGTCCGCCCCGGCGAGGACCGCGTCTACAACGTCGGCAGCGGCGCGGGCGCGGCCGTCCACGAGGTCGTCGCGGCCGTGCGGGAGGTCACCGGGCGGCCCGTCCCCACCCTGAGCCGCCCGCCGCGTCCCGAGCCGCCGGTGCTGCTCTGCGACGCCACCGCGATCACCGGCGGGCTCGGCTGGCGGCCGGCCCGCTCGTCCCTGCCGGAGATCATCGCGGGCTCGTGGGACGCCCTGACCCGCGCGGACGGCTAAACTCCCCGCGTGCCCGAGCCGAAGTTCGAAGTCCAGATGTTGCACGACCGTGTCATGATCAAGGTGGAGAAGGACAGCGGCGAGCGCCGCAGCACCGGCGGGATCGTGATCCCCGCGACGGTCGAGCAGGCCAACCGCCTGGTGTGGGGCGAGGTCTGCGGCGTCGGCCACCACGTCCGGATCGTCAAGCCGGGCGACCGCGTGCTGTTCCATCCCGGCGACCAGTACGAGGTCGAGATCCAGGGCGAGAACTACCTGATCATGCGCGAGCGCGACCTGCACGCCATCGCCAGCGAGCGTCCCGAGCACGGCACCGGCCTCTACCTGTAGCGCCTCCCTTCCCGGTGCCGCGGGTTCGGACGGCTCCCCGCGGGCACGACCGTGGTGATCGGGTGCCGATCCGCCCGGCGGAAGGAGGCCGTCATGGAGACCGTCACGGCCGCGCCGCAGCTCGCGCGGCGGCAGTGCTCGCTGACGTTCATCGGCAACGCGACGACGCTGCTGCGCTGCGGGCCGTTCACGCTGCTCACCGACCCGAACTTCCTGCACCGGGGCCAGCGCGCCTACCTCGGGCACGGGCTGTCCACCCGGCGGCTGACCGAACCCGCCCTGCGGATCGAGGACCTGCCCCGCCTGGACGCGGTCGTGCTGTCCCACCTGCACGGCGACCACTGGGACCGAGTCGCCAACGCCAGGCTCGACCGCGGGCTGCCGATCATCACCACGCCGAAGGCGGCCCGCCGCCTCCAGGGCCGCCACCGGTTCCGCCACGCGGTCGGCCTGCGCACCTGGGAGTCGCAGACCCTGGTCAAGGACGGGACGCTGCTGCGCGTCACGTCGCTGCCCGGGCGGCATGCGCCCGGCCCGGCCCAGGCGCTCCTCCCCCCGGTCATGGGCAGCCTCCTGGAGTTCGGCCCGGTCACCGGCGGGACATGGTTCCGTCTCTACATCACCGGCGACACGCTGATGTTCGACGGCATCGACGAGATCGCCCGCCGGCATCCCGGCATCGACCTGGCGGTCCTGCATCTGGGCGGCACCAGGCTGCCCGGCGGGCTCCTCGTCACGATGGACGCCGTCCAGGGGGCCGACATGGTGGAGCTGCTGCGCCCGTCCAGCGCCGTGCCGGTCCACTACGACGACTACACCGTGTTCACCTCGACGCTCGACGACTTCCGCGAGGAGGTCGAGCGCCGGGGCCTGGCAGGACACGTCACCTGTGTCGGCCGGGGGGAGACGCACGCGTTCGGCGGCTCCGGCCCGCTCCCGGGCTAAAGCCCGCGGACGGCGGCGATCGTGAACGGCGTCTCAGGCGTGCCCGGCCCGAGCGGCCCGCCCTTGTCGAACTGGGAACGGACGACGTAGAGCGTCCCGCCGCCGCGGGCGAGCGTCGTCGGGAGCAGCAGGTCCGTGTCGGCCGCCCGGCGCTCCTGCCGGGCCGTGGCACCGCCGTGCCCGACCCGCCAGCGGCTGATCGCGTTGTCGAGGTTGTGCACCACCCACAGGCGGCCTCCCTGGAGCTCCAGGCCGTCGGCGTTGCGCATGTCGCCGCCGCTCAGCGCCACCTTCGCGACGGCCCCCGAGGCGACGTCGAGGCGGTACAGGTCACCGCCGGTCATGTCGGCGACCAGCAGATGGCGTCCCGCCGGGTCGGCGACGATCCCGTTCAGGGTGAACGCGCCCGGCTCGTGCGCTTCCAGGACGCCGCCGAGATCGAAACGCGGCGCGAGGGTGATGCGGCCTCCCTTCGCGACGTCCCGCGGGGTCGCCCGGTAGACGACGGCGCGGACGCTGTCGGTGATGTAGGCCGTGCCGTCGGGGGCGATGGCCAGGTCGTTGACGAACCTGGCCCCGTCGCCGGGGACGACGAAACGCGCCAGGAGACGGCGGGTCCGCGTGTCGTACACCGCGACTCCGGACGAGGAGTCGCACACCCAGAGCCGCCCGGCCCGGTCTGCCTTCAGGCCGTTGGCGGTGCGGCGGCCGTCCGCGCCCGCGGGGAGGAACACCTCGGCGGCGCGGCGTCCGGGCGTCATCGCGTAGACGGTGCCGTCCTCGAAGGACCCGGCGTAGAAGACGCCGGTGCGGGGGTCGGCGGCGATGCCCTCCGGGTAGACGCGGTCGCCGGGCAGCTCGAACGCCGTGGTGATCTGGAGCCGGGACGGCACGGGCGCCGCCCGGACCGCCGCGGCGGACGGCGGCGCGAGCGAGACGGACGCGGGCAGGAGGGCGGTCGCGAGGGCCGCGGCGCCGGCCGCGGCGGAACGGGCGAGACGGGACATGGTTCTCCATTCGCAGTGCAAGATCAGAACGCATACGAACGATAGTTAGAGTTCTAATTCAACGTCAACCTCTTTTCCTTCTCAGGCCCGATACCATGCGGAGATGACCTCGATGCCCGTCACGGAGCGGATCGGCTCCCACCTCAAGCGCGCCGAGCAGGCGCTCAACGGGGCCAAGCAGGCCGCGGTGAGGCCGAGCGGGCTCACGGTTCCGCAGTACGCCGCCCTGCTGCACCTCGCCGACAACCCCGGCATGTCGGCGGCGGCGCTGGCCCGGGCGTGCGCGGTGACCCCGCCGACGATGAACACCGTCCTGAAGAACCTCCAGGAGCGCGGGCTGATCGAGCGGACCCCGCACGCGTGGCACCGCAACATCCTGGAGACCCGCCTCACCGCCGAGGGCGAGACGGCGCTGGCGGACGCCGACGTCCGCGCGGTGCGCGTCGAGCGGGGGCTCGCCGCGCAGTTCACCGAGGACGAGCGCGCCGCGCTGATCGAGCTGCTGGGCCGCTGCGTCGGCTTCCTCGACCAGGCCCGCCCGGGCCGCGACGGCTGAGCCGCCACGTCCACGCCGTGATCCTCCGCTCTCACGCTGGACGCCGCCCGCGGCCGGAAACCCGCCGCCACTTTCCGCGACCCCGGCCCTGCACACCGTGATCGTGATCCACTAAGCTGGGCCTTCCTCGACCCCACCCCCGCTCCCAGTCGAGGGGACACGATGATCGACAGCGACCCGTCCGACCTCGGTTTCGCGGGCGCCGCCAGCGCGCGCGTCTACGACTACTCCCTCGGCGGCAAGGACAACTACGGTCCCGACCGCGCCGCCGCGGCGGCGGCGCTCGCCGCGCACCGCGTCGCCCACCTGCTCCCGCGGGAGAACCGCAAGTTCATGCGCCGCGCCGTCCGCCATCTGCTGGAGGCGGGCGTGCGGCAGTTCATCGACGTCGGCTGCGGCCTGCCCGCCCGGGGCAACGTCCACGAGCTCGCGGCGCGGGCCGCCCCGGACGCGCGGGTCGTCTACGTCGACCACGACCGCGTCGCCGTCGTCCACTACCAGGCGCTGCTGCACTCGGTCCCCGGCGCGACGGCGGTGCACGGCGACGCCCGCCGCCCGCACGAGATCATCGGGCATCCCGAGGTGACCGCGCTCATCGACTTCGACCGGCCGGTCGGCGTGCTGATGGTCTCGGTGCTGGGCCACCTCCGCGACGAGGACGACCCGGAGTCGGCGGTCCGGGCGTTCCGCGACGTGATGGCGCCCGGCAGCCACCTGGTCGTCTGCGACCTGCTCTCCGACAACCTCACCGACGACGACTGGGCCGCGCACCGCAAGCTCACCGAGCAGATCGGGATCCATTTGGCGTTCCGCTCGTCCGAGCGGCTGGCGGGCCTGTTCGACGGCCTCGACCTCGTCGAGCCGGGGCTGGTGCCCGCGCCCGACTGGCGGCCCGACCGCCCCTACGAGCCGCCGTCCGGGTGGCTGCTGGCGGGCGTCGGCCGCAAACCGTGACCGGGCCGCCGCGGACGTGCCGGGACCACCGGCGGGCCCGCCGTCAGACGACGATCCGGGCCGTGGAGCCGACGCGGTCCTTGGTGATGCGGAGCTGCGCGGGGATCCGGGCGCGCAGCTCGGCGACGTGGCTGACGATGCCGACCGCCCGGCCGCCGTCGCGCAGCCCGTCCAGGACGTCCATGACCTCGTCGAGCGTCTCCTCGTCGAGGGTGCCGAAGCCCTCGTCGACGAACAGCGTGCCGATCTCGGTGCCGCCCGCCTCGGCGGTGACCACGTCGGCGAGCCCGAGCGCGAGCGACAGCGAGGTGATGAACGACTCGCCGCCCGACAGCGTCACGGGGTCGCGCTCCAGTCCCGTCCAGGCGTCGGCGACGCGCAGCCCGAGGCCGCCCGCGCTCCTGCTGCGGTCGCCCAGCGTCCCGGCCGTGGTGTGGACGAGCGCGTAGCGGGTCCCGGACATGCGGGCGAGCCGCTCGTTCGCGGCGGCGACCACCTGCTCCAGCCGCGCGGCCAGCACGTACGCCGACAGCGACATCGAGTGCCGGTTCGCGGCGGACTTCCCGGAGGCCAGCCCCGCGAGCCGCTCGGCGACCGCGTGCCGCTCCGCGGCCGGACGCCACGCCGCGACGGCCCCGTCCAGTTCGGCGCGTAGCTCGGCGATGCGGTAGCAGCGGCGGCGGGCGCGGTCGGCGGCGGCCGCGGCGCCGTCGTGGGCCGCCTCCGCGGCGGCGACGGCCGCCTCCAGGGCGGGCAGGTCCGGGGCGGGCCCGGCGGCGGCGGACCGCAGCGCCGGGTCGGCGAGCAGGTCGCGGACGGCGGCCTCCTCGGCGTCGAGGTCGCGGAGCCGGTCGCGCAGGCCGGCCTGGTCCTCGTCAGCCATCGCGGCGCCGAGGACCTCCTCGGGGGTCCGGAAGCCCTCCTGCCCGGCGGCGGCCTTCGCGGCGGCGCGGGCCGCGGCCAGCTCCTCGTCGGCCACGGCGGCGGCGCGGAGCGCGTCGGCGGCCGCGGCGAGCGCGTCGGCCTCGCGGCCCAGCCGGGCGACGCGGGCCTCCACGGTGCCGTCGCCGCCGACCGCCTCCGCCAGCTCGGCGCGCAGCCGCTCCCGCTCTGCCGACAGCCGCCCGTCGAGGGTGCGGTTCTCGGCGAGCGCCTGGCCGATCCCGGCGTGCTCGTCGCGGGCGCCGTCCAGCTCCCGCTCGTCGCGGTGCAGCGCGGCCTCCAGCGGCCCGGCCTCGGCCGCCACCGCGTCCACGGCGGCGAGCGCCCGCTCGGCCTCGTCCAGCTCGGCGGCGAGCTCCTCGGCGGCCAGCTCGCCCGCGGTCTCCAGGAGGCCGTCGCGCTCGGCGCGCCGCGCCTCCACCTCGGCCGTGGCCGACTCCCGCGCGGCCTGGGCGGCGTCGGCGGCCGCCTGCGCCTCGTCGACCTCCTCCTCGGCCGGGACCCGCGTGTGCGACGTGGCGGGGTCGGGATGCCCCGTCGCGCCGCAGACCCGGCAGGGCTCCCCGTCCCGGAGGTCCCCGGCGAGGACGGCGGCCATCCCGTCCAGCCGCGCCTGCCGCAGGCCGAGGACGTGCTGGAGGGCGACCTGGGCGGCGTCGACCGCGGCGCTGCGCGCGGCCTCGGCGGCGGCGAGCAGGTGCCCGACCTGGTCACGGCGCCGCGCCGCGTCGAGCCGGTGCCGGGCGGCGTCGACGGCGGCGGCCGCCCCGGCCCTCCCCGCGGCGGCGGCGAGCGCCTCGTCCAGCGCGGCGCGGCCCGCCTCGACGCGGCCGGGCAGCTCGGCGAGGGCGGCCGCGACACGGGCCTCCTCGGGTTCCAGGCGTGCCAGCTCGGCGGCCAGCCTGCGGCGCTCGTCCTCGACCTCGTCGAGCCGCACGGCGGTGGCGCGCTTGCCCTCCAGGGTCGCGATCTCGTCGCGGCGCTGCCGCTCGGCCTTGGCGAGGACGTCCTCCGGCGCGTTCGGCGGGAGCAGCGCCGCGACCGCCGAGCGCGTCTCCCCCGCCCAGCGGCGCGCGTGCCGGGCCCGCTCGTGCCGGTCGGCGACCGCGCGCACCAGCGGCACGACGCGGTCGGCGCGGATCGCGGCGTCCAGCCGCGAGGCGGTCCGGGAGCGTTCCTCCGCACGTTCGGCGAGGAGGTCGCGGCGGCGGACGGCCCCGGCGTGCCGCGCCTGCCGGTCGGCGAGGTCCTCCGCCGCCCGCAGCGCGTCGCGGGCGGCGTCCAGCGCCTCGGCGGCACCGGCGCGCAGCCCGCCGGTGACGGCGCGGACGTCCTCGTGGACACCGGCCGCCTCCGCCGCCCACGCGGGCAGCCCGGCCACGTCGGCGGGCGTCTCCGGCGCCGGCTCCCCGCGCCGCGGCCGCGGGACGGCGGGACGCTCCGCGCGGGGCGCGGCGGCGCCGGTCGTCCCGGCGATGCGGTCGGCGACCGAGGCCGCGGCCGCGGCCAGCTCGGCGGCCTCCCTGCCGGTGGCGGCGCGGCGCTCGGCCAGCCACTTCTCCACCTGCGCGAACACCTCGGCCGCGAACAGCCGCTCCAGCACCTTGCGGCGGTCGTCGGCCCCCGCGCGCAGGAACCCGGCGAACTCCCCCTGCGGCAGCATCGCGACCTGGCAGAACTGGTCGGCGTCCATGCCGAGCAGGCTCTTGACCAGGTCCGCGGTCTCGTCGATCCGCGTGGAGTGCCCCGCCCACGCGCCGTCCGCGAACTCTTCCAGCAGGACCTTGTGGTGCTCCTTCTTGACGCCGTCGCCCCGGAGCTTCGGCCGCTCCCACTCGGGGGACCGGGTGAGGCGGAGGCGGCGGCCCCGGATCGTCGTCTCCAGGACGACGCGGGGCGCGGCGCCCGGCGGCGCGTGGTCGCTGCGCAGGCCCTTGACCGCCTTGCGCGCGCCGGGGACGCGGCCGTACAGCGCGAAGCACACCGCGTCGAGCACGCTGGTCTTGCCCGCGCCCGTCCGGCCCTGGATGAGGAACAGCCCGGCGTCCGACAGCGCGTCGAAGTCGATCTCCTCCGTCCCGGAGAAGGGACCGAACGCGGTGACCGTCAGCCGGTGCAACCTCACGCGAGGGCCTCCTTGCGGCGGCAGTGCTCGAACGCCTCGTGCAGCAGGCCGCGCTCGGCCGCGCTCGCCGGGCCGTCGGTCACCTCGGCGACGAAGTCGCCCGCGACGTCCAGCTCGGACCGCTCGCGCACCCGCTCGGACCAGGTGCGCCCGGCATCCGCCGCACCGGCGCCCGGCTCGAAGCCGAGGACCAGCGCGTGCGGGAACCGGCGGCGCAGCCGCTCCATCGCGGCGGACGGGCGGCGCGGGTCGGTCAGCGTGATCTGCAGCCAGCGGTCCTCGTAGCCGTCGAACGAGCCGTCGGAGAGCAGGTCGTCGATGCGCCCGCGGATCCGGGCGATCCGGCGCGGGACTGGGGCCTCCACGAACTCCGCGGCGACGCCGTCCGCGCGCAGGTCGACCAGCCACGACCCCTTGACGTGACGCTCCTCGGAGAAGGAGTAGGCCAGCGGGGAACCCGAGTAGCGGACCCGGGGGGTGACGGCCCAGGCGCCGTGCAGGTGGCCGAGCGCCGCGTAGCCGACGCCCTCGAACACCGACGCGGGGACGTGCGAGGAACCGCCGACGGAGATGTCCCGTTCGCTCTCGCTGGCCTCGCCGCCGGTCACGAACGCGTGCGCCAGCACGACCGTCGGCACCCCGGGCCCCCGCCGCGCGGCATCGGCCCGGACGCGGCGCATCGCCTCCGCCAGCGTCGCGGCGTGACCGCGCTCGTCGAGCCCCCACGGCTGCCGGACGAGCTCCGGCTCCAGGTAGGGGATGCCGTAGACGGCCGCGTCCCCGACCATGACCGGCTCCCCCACCCGCGCGAAGTCGGTGCGGACGTGCACCCCCGCGTCGTCCATCAGCGCCGACCCGAAGCCGAGGCGGCGCGTCGAGTCGTGGTTGCCCGCGATCAGCACGACCCGCGCGAGGCCCTTCAGCCGCCCGAGCGTGTCGTCGAAGAGCCGCACGGCGTCCACGGGGGGCAGCGCCCGGTCGTAGACGTCACCGGAGATCAGCACGCAGTCGACCCGCTCCGCGCGGACGGTCTCGACCAGATGGTCGACGAAGCTCTGCTGGGCCGCCATGAGGTCCTCGCGGTGGAACGATCTCCCGAGGTGCCAGTCGGAGGTGTGCAGGATTCGCATGTCCCGGCAACCATAGGCACCCCCACCGACACATCCGGCGCAGAAACGCCGTGTTGCTTCAATCTCGGCCCAAGAGACCCACCTGACGGCCCGTCTCCCGGGCCGTGACCGGGCGGGCGCGTCGTCGCCCCGCCACCGGCGCGGCGGGCGCTCCGTGAAGCCTGAGGACATCATGAAGTTGAACCGGTCCACGGAACCGGGGAGCGGCCCTAGGCTTGCGACGTGAGCGAGCGTCCCTATGTGCTGCTGAGCTGTGCGATGTCCGTCGACGGGTACATCGACGACGCGACGCCCGAGCGGCTGCGGTTGTCGAGCCCGGCGGACTTCGACCGGGTCGACGCGGTGCGCGCCGGCTGCGACGCGATCCTGGTGGGGGCGGGCACGGTCCGCGCCGACGACCCCCAGCTCCTGATCCGCTCGCCCGCGCGCAAGGAGCAGCGCGCGGCGCGCGGGATGCCGCCCGACCTGACGAAGGTGACGCTGACCTGGAGCGGGGACCTGGACCCGGCCGCGCGGTTCTTCACCACGGGCGCCTCCCCGAAGCTCGTCTACGCCCCGGCGGACACCGCGGGCGGCCTCGCCGGGCGGCTGGACGGCCTCGCCGAGGTCATCGACGCGGGCGAGCCGCTCACCCTCGACACCGTCCTCGGCGACCTCGCGGCGCGCGGCGTCCGGCGGCTGATGGTGGAGGGCGGCGGCGGGATCCACACGCTGTTCCTGACCGCCGGGGCGGTGGACGAGCTCCAGCTCGTCGTGGCGCCGTTCTTCATCGGCGACCCGTCCGCGCCGAGGTTCGTCGGCTCCGGCGTGTTCCCCCAGTCCCCGGACCGCCCGATGCGCCTGGAGGAGATCACCCGCATCGGCAACCTGGCGCTGCTGCGCTTCCTCACCGGGGCCGGTCGTGGATGACCTCGGCTGGCTCGCCCTGGCCTGTGACCTGGCGCGCCTGTGCCCGCCGTCGGCGACGGCGTTCTCGGTCGGCGCCGTCATCGTGGACGCGGACGGGCGGGAGCTCGCGCGGGGCTTCTCCCGCGAGGGCGACCCCCACGACCACGCCGAGGAGGCCGCGCTCGCCAAGGCGGGCGCCCTCGCCGGGGGCCGCGGGGACCTGGAGGGCGCGACCGTCTACAGCTCGCTGGAACCGTGCGGTGACCGCGCCTCACGCCCCCGCCCGTGCGCGGAACTGATCGTCGCGTCCGGCGCCGCCCGCGTCGTGTTCGCCTGGCGGGAACCGGCCCTGTTCACGTCGGGTACGGGCGCGGAGATCCTCACCGCGGCGGGCGTCGAGGCGGTCGAGCTGCCGGAGCTCGCCGACCGCGCCCGCGAACCCAACACCCACCTGCTCTGACCACCGGCCCTCGCTGCGACCGGGGTGGTTCTCCCCACCACCCCGCAAGCCGGAACCGCCCGCAAGCCCGCCCCAAAAGATCGCCGTCCAACCCCGAACACAGGATTGCGGCAGGCTCCCGCCGGGATGCCCCGGACTCCCCCGGCCGGGGTCAGCGCAGCGGCGACACCGTCCAGCCGTGGCGGTCGCGGCAGCCTCGCACCGCCTCCGCGGACGCGGCGCCCGTGACCAGCAGGCGGACGCCCGGCACCGGCACCGCGTCGTGGTCGAACGCGATGGCGCGGAGGTCGGCGGGTGTCACCACCGCGGCCGTCGCACGATGCCGCAGGATCGCGTCGAGCAGCGCGCGGGCGCCGCCGCCGGGGACACCGACCAGCAACGCTCCCTGGGTGAGACACAGGTCGGCGAGCCCGATCCACGTCGGCATGGGGACGTCCCGCCCGCACACGGCCAGCACGTCGCCGTCACCGACCCCGGCCACGCCCGCCAGCCGGTCCAGGTCGGCGAGCCGGTCGGCGTGGGACATCTCCTCGGACGGCCCCCACAGCCGCAGCGCGGGGTCGCGGAGCGGGTCGGGAGGCGGGACGGGGAACGGCTCGCCGGAACCCCCGTCCATGAGGCGGCCGAACGCCGTCGCACCCGGCACGTCCCCGAACGCGAAGACCTGCCGGACGTAGGAGCGCTCCGCGGCGGCCATGGCAGGCGGGGCGCCCTCCGCGCCGACCAGCAGGAACCGGGCGCCGCACTCGTTCATCATCGCGGCGAGCTCGGCGACGGGCGCGCCGGCCCGCAGCGGGGCGGGCACGGCCCCTGCGGCGGTGACGGCGTGGACGGCCAGGGCGAGGTCGCAGACGCCGGTCACGTGGACGGCGCCGACGTCGCCGGGCCGGACGCCGTGGCGCCGCAGGCCGCACGCGGCGGCCGGGACCGACGCGGCGAACCGCGCGTAGCCGATCTCCCGCTCCGGGTCGGCGAGGGCGCGCCGGTCGCCGTACCGGGCGGCGTTGTCGGCCGCGGCGCCCAGCACTGCGCGGGTCACCGTGGTCCCGGAAACGGTCGGCGGGGCGGCGGTGTCTCCGTCGGGCATGCGCAGACGGTACGCCCCGCGCCCGGCGCGCCACATCCGAAGAAGTGTGTACGTACGTGTGCAGCTCACGGCCGCGGACCGAGTCGCCCGAGGATGAACACGCGGCCGTGGTCGTCGGCGAAGGCCGCGTCACCGGTGGGAATCCACCGCGCCGTATCCGGGACCCGCACGCACAGCTCGCCCCGATGGTAGGACGCCTGGACGGCACGCGTCCGCGGGTGGACGATCCGCCAGGACACCCCGGGCAGCCCGCGCCCGACCGAGTCCAGCGCGCCCTCCTCGGCGGCCCACAGGTTGAGGTGGGTGAGCCCGGCGGCCTCGGCCATCCCGTACGCCCTGCGGACGGGGCACCCGACCCGCGCCGCCGCCGCGCGGGCGTCGTCGGCGGCGAGCGGCCCCCCGGCGGCGACGACCGTGCGCAGGGAACCCAGGTCGAAGTGGGTGGCGCCGCGTTCACGGGCGAGCGCCTCGACAAGCGCCGGCGGCAGCACGGCCACCGTCGCCCGATGGTCCTGGACGGCGCGCAGCAGGTCGTGGCGGCCCGCGTCCGGCAGGGCGACGACGGTGGCACCGAGCCGCAGCACCGGGTTGAGGACGCCGTTCAACCCGAGCGCGCCTGTGAACGGCAGCGCGGTCAGCACGGTGTCGGCGCCACCGATCAGCCCCGCGTCGGCCACGCGGACCAGCCCCGCGACGACCTCCGCGTGCGTCAGCCGCACCAGACGCGGGGGCCCGCCCCCCACGCCGACGGCCAGGGCGGTGTCGCGTGCGGGATCGGCCCGCACCTCCGGCGCGGCGGCCCGGCCGCCCGCCCGGCCGCCGAGCCCGAGCACCCTCTCCACCCCCGCCGCCTTGACCGCCCTCAGGAACCGGCCGCTTGGCGCCGCCCCCGCGATCACCGTCCGCACCCGCGCGGCGTCCAGCAGCCCGGCCGGATCCGAGGCGCGAAGCGGCAGCGGCACCGCACCCGCCGCCAGCACCGCGTGCAGGGCGATGGCGAACTCGGGGCCGTCCGCCAGGTGCAGTCCCACCACATCACCCGGCTCGACCCCCTCCCCCGCCAGCGCCGCCGACGCCGGCGCCACCTCCGCGGCGAGCGCCGCATGGGTGATGGAACGCCCGGACACCGCGTCCACCACCGCGCGCCGCTTTCCGTGAACAGCGCGTCCGGGACGCAGAACCGCCTCCGTCACCGTCACCGCGGGATAGGCCGCACCGGAATCGTGAGAGATCATTGCGCTGACGCTAGATCCGCCACCCGTTCAAGACATGCTCCGAACCAAGCAACCAACGTCGTATCCGCGACCCGCCCCCTGCGTACACACCAGATCAGCCCCGGCGAGGGTGGGGCGGCGTCTCAGGAGTCGTTCGCCCGGTCGTTGCCCACCGCCCAGACGGCTATCTGAGCGCGCGAGGCGAAACCCAGCTTGGTGAGAATATTCGTGACATGCCGCGCGACGGTCGCAGGACTGATCACCAGCTCGTCCGCGATCCCGCGATTGCTAAGACCCCGCGCCACCAGCCTGACAACCTGCCACTCGCGAGGGATGAGAACCCCGTTCCCGGCGTGGGTGGGGCGGCGTCTCAGGAGTCGCTCGCCCGGTCGTTCCCAACAGCCCAAACGGCTATCTGAGCGCGCGAGGCGAAACCCAGCTTGGTGAGAATATTCGTGACATGCCGCGCGACGGTCGCAGGACTGATCACCAGCTCATCCGCGATCCCGCGATTGCTAAGACCCCGCGCCACCAGTGCGACGACCTCCTGCTCGCGGGGGGTGAGGAATCCCGTTCCCGGCCTGGCCGGTGGCACGGAGGGGGGTTGCTTGGACGGGGTCGGCTCGCGTGGAGGCGGCACCTTCGGGGCACTGGAAGCGGCGTCGGTGCTGGGCCGGGCCGGTGGCCCCCCAGGCGGGAAGGCAGCGTCACCCGCGGGCTCGGGCGGTGGCGCCCCGCGCGGGAGGGTGGCGTCTGTGGTGGGTCGGGTCGGTGGTGTTCCTGGCGGGAGGGTGGTGTCGCTTGCGGGGGGCAACTGGCCTCCCGGACTTTGTTGGGGGGCGGGGTTGAGGGCGTAGGCGGCCGCGTCGTCGGCGGGCATGGCGCGGCCTTCGGCCCAGAACTGGGTGACTAGGGGATCGCCCAGCGTGCGGCGGATCGGGGCGAGGGTGCGTTCCTGGCGGGCGCCCGCGCCGGGGTGGCGGCCGGCGGCCTCGCGGAGGGCGGACGCGGCTCCGGCCAGCAGGACCGCGCCGCGGGCGTCGCCCTCGTGGGCGAGGAGGCCGGTGAACGCGTCCAGTGCGCGGGCCACGTCCAGCCGGATGCCGGACGAGCGGCTCAGCGTGAGGCTCTGCGCCAGGGCTTCGCGCGCGCCCGGGGCGTCCCCGCGTTCCAGGGCGACGCGGCCGAGGCCCGCCAGGGCGCGGGCCATCTCCGGGCGGGCGCCGATCTCGGCGAGGATCGGGAGGACCTCGGCGTAGTGGCCGCGGGCGGCGTCGTGGTCGCCGCGCAGCTCCGCCAGGCGGCCGAGGCCGATCATGGCGTGCGAGGCGCCCCAGAGCTGACCGATGTCCCGCATGATCGCGGCGGCCGCGGCGAGGCGGTCGCGGGCCTCGCGGAGGCGCGACCCGCGGATCAGCAGGTAGCCGCGGGTGGCGAGGGCGTAGGCGCGGTTCCATTCCTGGCCGGGTGCGGCGGCGATGGCGTCGGCCTCGTCGAGCCGGGCGACGGCGTCGGCCGTGCGGCCCGCGCGGGTGAGCGCCTCGGCGATCGTGATCAGCGAGGACGCGGTCATGAAGTCGTCGCCGGACGCGCGGCAGGGGCCGAGCGCCTCCTCGGCGTACCGCTGCGCCTGCGTGAAGTCGCGGACGCCGGCGGCGAGCTGCGCCCGCCCGGCGAGTCCGGCGCCGAGGACGCCGGCGGGGAGCGCCGGGCCCCGGGCCAGGAACCTGTCGGTCCACTCGGCCCATTCGGCGACCCGGCCCCGGACGATCCAGTACGACCGCAGCGCGGTGCAGATCCGCAGGCCTTCCTCGATGTCGCCGCGTTCCAGCGACCAGGAGAGCGCGGCGCGGACGTTGCCGAGCTCCGCGTCGTACAGGCGGAAGAGCGCGACCCGCTCCTGCCAGGATCCGGGGATCTCCGCGACGGCGATCTCGCCGTGCCGTTCGGCGGCCTCCAGGACCGCGTCGCGGTGCCGGAGCCGGAATTGCGCGTCCTCCCCCGCCGCTTCCAGCCGCTCGGCCGCGTACTCGCGGATGCTGTCGAGCAGCCGGAACCGGACCTCGCCCGCGGCCTCCCCCGTGACGGTGACGAGGGACTTGTCGACCAGGGCGGTGAGGAGGTCGAGGACCTCGCCGGTGTCGAGGACGTCGTCGCCGCAGACCTGCTCGGCCTGGTCGAGGGTCCAGCCCGCGAAGACCGACAGGCGGCGCAGCAGCGTCCTCTCCGGGCCGTCGAGGAGGTCGTGGCTCCAGTCGATCGCGGCGCGCAGCGTGCGCTGGCGGATCGGGGCCGACCGGTCGCCCGCGCTCAGCAGCCGGAAACGGTCGGCGAGGCGCCGCGCGATCTGCTCGACCGACAGGACGCGCACGCGGGCGGCTGCCAGCTCCAGAGCCAGCGGCACGCCGTCCAGGGCCCGGGTGACCTCCTCGACGGCGCGCGTGCGGTCGAATCCCGGGCGCGCGGCCCGGGCCCGCTCGACGAACAGGCGGGCCGCCTCGTCCGGTTCCAGGGGCGGCACCCGCCAGACGTTCTCGCAGGGCAGCCGCAGCGGCTCGCGGCTGGTGGCGAGGACGCGGAGCCGGCGGCAGCGCGCGAGCAGCATCCCGGTCAGGGCGGCGCACTCGTCGACGACGTGCTCGCAGTTGTCCAGGACGAGCAGCACCGACGGCCCGTCCAGGGCGTCCATGAGCGTCTCCGCGAGCGGGCGGTCGTCCTCCTCGGCGATGTCCAGGACGGCGGCGACGCGCCGGGCGATCGGCTCGGGCGTCCCGTCGGGACGGACGTCGGCCAGCTCCACGAACCACACGCCCTCGGGGTGGACGGAGACCATCGCGTGGGCGACGTGCAGCGCCAGCCTGGTCTTGCCGATGCCGCCGGGGCCGCAGAGGGTGACGGCCCGCATGTCCTCCAGCAGACGGCGGAGGTCGCCCACGTCGCGGTCGCGGCCGACGAACGCGTTGGGTTCGGCCGGGAGGTTGGTCCTCGCGGGAGTGTTCAGCGTCGTCATGCTCCCTGCCGTGTCCGAAGGGCCCGGCCTGGTGCGTTCGTATCCGGGTGCACCTCGCGGGGCCTGCGACGTCCCGTATGGCTCTCGAGCGTGAGTGTCGCATCGCTGTGCGTGTCGCGTCCGCCGTTTGGCGGTGTTCGGTCGCCGGTCCGCGCCCGCCGATTCCCCTCCGGCGGCCACGGGGCCGTACCGTAGTGCGCCGTGTCCCCCACCTCCGAGAACGGCTCCGGTGCGGCCGCCAGCCTGGACGACGCGCTGGTCGGCGAGGCGGTGCTGGGCGTGTACCGGCAGATGTTCGCGGCGCTGGCCCGCGACAGCGGCGCCGTCGTGGACGATCCCGAGCTGGTGGACGTCGCCGAGACGCTGCTCGCCGCGTTCGCGGACGCGGGCGAGGAGGGGCTGGGCCGCGAGCAGATGCGGTACGTGTGCCGCCGCTATCCACCCGAGGTGTTCGAGAACCGGCTGCGGGTGCTGAAGGGGCTCGGCGCGGTCCGCGAGGTGTTCCCGAAGCCGAACCAGCTGCGCTACCGGGCGTCGTTCACCAGCGTGGTCGGGCTCATGTTCGTCCGGCGGATGATGCTGGACGGCGGGCAGAGCGAGATGCACCGGCTCCTGGCGCTGGAGCAGCTCAACGTGGCCGACCCGCGCATGACGCCGGAGCAGGCGCGCGACGGGGCGGACGGCCTCGCCCGCGCGTTCCGGCTGTGGAGCGTCGAGCTGGTCACCCTGGCCAACGGGACGATCGAGGAGCTGCGCGAGCAGGCGCCGAAGCTGTGGGGCACCGAGGAGATCCTGGTGCGCGCCGAGCGGCTGCACGGCGCGATCCTGCGCCGCTGGCCGCAGCTCGACCGCACCTGCACCGATCTGCGCGCCGCGATCTACTCCTACGGCGACGCGTCCCGCAGGGCGGCGGCGCGGCTGTCGGACTCGGCGGGCACGACCCGCAACCTGACCCTCCTGCCGCCGGAGACGTGGCGCACGTTCGCGCGCACCGCCTCCCGCGAGGACCTCGCGGCCGTGCTGGAGGGGTTCGTGTTCGACGCGGCGGCGCCCTGGCACGAGCCGTCGGCGGTGGTGACGGCCGTCGAGGACGGCCCGCGCGCCACCCCTGCCCGGCCCGCACCGCCGCGTCCGTCCGTCCCCGACTCGGGGCTGTCGGACGACGCCGGCTCGGACGGCGCCGCCATGGAACGGCTCCGCGAGATCGCCGAGCAGGTCCTCCGCGGCCGTGACCGGATCGCGGTGGAGGACGTCCTTGAGCGGGACTGGGAGACGGCGCGCCGCGTGCTGGCGGACCTGGCGTCCGCGCACCTGCATCCCGAGCTGCCGTACAGGCTCGTCTGGTCGGACGGCCTGGCCGTCCGGCCGGGAGGCTCGCCCACGTGGATGTCGCCCGGCTGGTTCGAGAGGACGGCCCCGTGAGCGTTGACCCGCAGGTTCTGGCCCGTGCCCGCGCCCGGGTTCTGGGAACGCCGGTGATGGCGGTGTCGGAGCCCGTCCCCGCCGGTGCCAACGGCGTGTCGGACGGCACGCGCGTATGGCTGCTGCCCATCTGGCCGGACGGCGCCACCCCGGCCCTCCTGGAGGAGTACGAGACGGCGCCGATGCCGCTGGACCGCGCAGGACAGGCCCGCCGCGTTCTCGCCGCCGCGCTCCGCTGCTGCTGGACGCGTCTGGACGACGCGCCCTGGCCGGGAACGCCGGCCAGGGTCGCAGACGTCCTGGAGGTCTACGCGGGCATGTCGCGCGGTGACGCCGATCTCGCCCGCCGATGGGCCACCGGCGAGCTCCGCCGCCTCGCCGACACCGGCTGGCTGCTTTTGGACGAGCCGTCGGGCACGCTGCGCGCCGGACCCCGTGTCGCCCTGTGGGCCGACCAGTCGCTCGCGTCTCTGCGCGACCTGCTCCGCCGTCTTCCCGAACCACCCGCATCGACGCCTCCCCCGGTATCGGATCCCGCTTCCGAAGACGAGTCTGCCGCCCTCCCCGCACCCGCCGCCCCGACTTCGGCACCTGTGGATAACCCGCCGGAGGCGCTGGATGAGTGAGGTGTTCGAGCCCCTGCTGCGGTCCTTCGACGAGCGGCGGCGGGCGGAGGTCGTCGCCGCCTACATGGCGGTGGAGCACGCCGCCGAGCCGGTTCCGGAGGTGCGGTTCGCGGCGCTGCGCGAGCCCGCGCTGAGGCGCGCCGTCGAGGAGATGCTCGCGCTCGGAGGGCGGACCCTCGTCCGCTCGGACCAGACGCGGTGGATCTCCGGCTACCGCGACGACGTCGCGGCGGAGCTGGCCCGCGAGCCCGGGTGCGTCCCGCCGGTCCGGGAGCGGGCGGTGCTGGCCCTGGTGCTGATCCACTCGGTGGCGATCCCGCGCGCGGCGGGCCTGCTGGCGGACGACTCGTGGCTGTCGCCGCATCCGACACCGCTGGACGAGCTGCGCCGCCGCACGCAGCTGCCGGTCGGGGAGCTGGAGGCGGCGCTGCGGCGGCTGCGGCTGGCGGGCCTGGTGTCGCAGGTCAAGGCGGGTGCCGACGACGCGGGCGGGTTCGTCCCGGGGCCGCAGTTCCACCGGCTGACGGCCGGGGCGCGGCGCCGCCTGCAGGAGGAGCTGATCCTCGCCGCGGGACCGGACTCGCCGCTGGCCGCGGCGATCCGGGCGCGCCGCCGGGGACGGGAACGCGATCAGGGGGAGAACAGATGACGGCCGTCCTCGAACCGCTGGTGCCGGGTCCCGCGCGCGACGCGGAGAACATCGTCGGCGGCCGGACGCTCGTGGCCGTCCAGGCGGTGAACATCTCGCGGTTGTCCACGCATCCGGTGCCGACCGTGCCGGGGACGCTGATCGTGGTCGCCGGGCAGGGCCCGAAGGACTCCAACGGCGCGGGCAAGTCGTCGTTCATCGCGGCCATCACCGCGCTCCTCGGTGACGAGCAGTGGCGGTTCGCGTCCGGCGCGCGGGCCGTGGCGGAGCTGCTGTTCAACGCCGAGCTGGCGGCGCAGGGGGACAGCCGGTGGGCGAGCGCCGACCACGGCTACATCGTCGGCGTCTTCGACTACGCCGAGCCCAACGGCGAGGACCGCCTGGAGAAGGGCGCTGACAAGGACCCGGAGAAGGCGGGCCCCGAAAAAGAGGGCTCCGATGCCGAGCACGAGCCCCAGGACGGCGAGGCCGACACCGGGGAGGACGGCGACACCGCCGTCACGGTGTGGCTCCGGGTGAACGTGGACGCGCCGCACCTGGAGATCCGGTGGCGGCAGGGCGTGTGGCTGGCGTCCGCCCCGTCCGAGGCTGGACGGGTCGCGCTCGCCGACCGGCTGTGGGCGGGACTGCCGCGCAGCGCGGGACGCAGGGACCTGGTCGCCAAGGACCTCGGCCGCGTCCTGTACGGGGGGCAGGTGCGGTGCGTGTCGTTCCTGTCGACGTCGGTGCGGTCCAAGGTCGCGACGAACCTGCTGTCCCAGCCGCTGAACGAGATCGGCCCCGAGCGGATCTTCAGTGCCATCGCGGCGCTGACCGGGCTGGACCGGGAGCTGGAGGCCGAGCGCAGGTCCCGCGCGGAGGAGCACCGCGAGCGGGCCAAGGCGGTGGAGGCCGCCGAGCGGCTGGCGGGGTGGGAGCGCGAGGCGGCGGCGCTGCTGAAGACGTTCGACCGGCGCGACCGGGCCCGCGACGAGGTCGCGGCGGCGCTGCGGCACTGGCGGACGCGGCAGGCGCGGCTGCTGGTGGACGCGGCGGACGCCGACGCCGCGCACGCCGCCGCGCAGGAGCGGCTGCGCGCCGAGGGCGAGGAGCTGGCGGCCGCGGCGAAGGCGGCCGACCGGGAGATCGAGCAGCTCACCGGCGGCGCCCTGGACGCCCGTGTCGGCGAGGCGGACGCGGCGCTCGCCGACCTCAAGGGCCAGGCGGACGAGCTGGGCGCGGACAAGGCGGTGGCCCGCAACCGCCTCGACGAGCTGCGCCGGCGGGTGTCGGCGCTGGAGGAGCGGCGGCGGGAGGCGGACGGACGCGACGGCGAGACCGCGCGCGCGGAGCTGGCCCACGCCGAGGCGCGCCGCGACGAGGCGCAGCAGGAGTTCGGGATGGCGCGGGGCGCGGTGGCGCGCGCCGAGCGGTCGCTGGCCGAGGCGGAGGCGGGCGAGAGCAGCGCGCCCGCGCAGCTGCGGGCGCTGGCCGCCGCGGGGATCGGCGCGGTCGGCCTGCTGGACGCGGTGGAGCTGGCGGAGGACGTCCGCGAGCGGTGGGAGGCCGCCCTGTGGCCCTACCGCGAGGCCGTGGTCGTCGCCACCGCCGACCTCGACGCGGCGGCGGGCGCGCTGAAGGACCTCCCCGGCTCCATGATCGTCCCCGCCGACGATGCACCGGCGGGCGACGCGCCCGGGCCCGCGGGTGCGAAGCCCGCGAACGCCGAGCCCGCAAGCGCCGGACGTGCGGCCGAGGTCCCCGCCGACACAGGGCCCGCGGACGATGCACTGGCGGGAGACGCGCCTGCCGACGCCGTGACTGCGGGGAACGCGTCCGTCGGCGACATACGCGCGCGGGCGCATCCGCGAGGGGTGCGGTGTGATCTGCCACTGGGCGGGTTCTTCGCGTCGCTGGAGAACGAGGGTGTCGTCATCATCGGCGGGTTCCCCGAGCCCGTGACGGGGAAGGTCGCGCGGGTCCAGGCCGCACGCGCGGCGCTGGAGACGGCGAACGAGGCCCTGGAGACGGCGCGTCGGGCGACGTCCGACGCCGCCGCCGATGTCGCTCTCGCCGGGCGGCGTCTTGCGGGGGCGCGCGCGGCCGCCGAGCTGGACGACGTCCGCGGGCGGATGGCGGAGTTGCGGGAGCGCTTGGAAGAGCTGGCGGGAAGCGAGTCGCGCCTCGGGCCACGGCTCGGGTCGGCCGAGCAGACGCTGCGCAGGCTCCAGGCGAAGGCGGACACGCGCGCGCTGGAGGTGGACCGGCTGCGCGGGCGCAAGGAGGCGCACGAGCGCGAGCGCGACCGGCTGCGCCGCGCGGCGTCCGAGCTGGCGGACAAGCGCGCCGCCCTCGGCCTGGACGGGCTGGAGAAGGACTGGGGCGGCTCCCGCGAAGGCGCCGCCGAGCGGCTGTCCGGGCTGGACGACGACGAGGCCACCTGGACGCCCGCGGAGTGGTGGCACACCGCGGAGAAGCACCTGTCGGAGGCGCTGCGCCGCGTCTTCCCCGACGGGCCGTCCGATGAGGACATGCCGGAGGAGATGCGGTTCCTTCTGCGTGAGCGCGCCGAGGGCGAGGGGCGCCGCACCGACCGGGAGCAGGCCACGTTCCCCCGCCTGGTGAAGGCGGTGGAGGGCTACCTGCGCCAGCAGGAGGACTACGAGCGGCACCAGCGGCGGCAGATCGAGGTGCAGCTGTCGGGACGCCGCGCGGACCTCGGCAAGGCGCAGACGGGCGCGCGGGAGGCGGCGGGCGCCGCCGAGGCGCACCGGACCGCGCTGACCGCCGCGATCCGCGCGCGGCTCCAGCGGGTGTCGGAGGAGTTCGAGAAGCTGGACGTGGCGTACGGCGGGTACGGGGCGACGCTGGAGTTCCCCACGCCGGAGCAGCCCGGCGACCCCGAGCAGGAGTGGCGGTGGCGGGTGACGCCGAAGTGGCGCCGCTCGGAGGGGCAGCGCCACGTCCCCTACAACCGGCGCGCGAACACCGCGCTGATGGACGAGAAGGCCGTCAAGCTGGTGTGCGCGGCGGCGCTGGCGAGCTCGGGCGGGGGACGGCTGTGCCTCGTCCTGGACGAGCTGGGCCGCAACCTCGGCAAGGAGCACCGCAAGGAGGCCGTCGCGCTGTTCCGCAAGATCGGCGAGACGCACGGGATCACCGTGATCGGCGCGCTCCAGGACGACATGGAGCCGTACGCGATCGACGCGTGCGGGCAGTACGTGAAGCTGCGCCGCTCGTCCGACACGATGCCCTACAACGAGCCGCCGGTCGTGGTCGGCCACGACGAGCACGAGCCGCGCGTGCGGAGGCTCGCGGCCCTCATCACGGCCGCGCGGCCCGCGCCGGACGAGGGGACAATGGGGGAAAGTCCAGAAACGGTGTGAGGAGCGGCCCGTGGCGCGGTGGCGGGTGTCGGGTTTCGAGGAGATCCGCGAGCTGGGCAGCGGGGCGCAGGGACGGGTCGTCCTCGCGCGGCACGCGTCGCGGGGCACCCCCGTCGCGATCAAGTATCTGCCCGCGGACGCCGATCCGGCCGCGCGGGAGCGGTTCCGGCACGAGGCGCGGATGCTCGGCCGGGTCGATGACCCGCACGTGGCGCGGCTGTACCGGCTCGTCGAGCACGGCGACGACCTGGCGATCGTGATGGAGGCGGTGGACGGCGTCCCGTTCAAGGACGTCCTCGGCCGGTACGGGACGCTGGAGCCGGAGGCGGCGCTGACCGTGCTGAAGGGGTCGCTGCTGGGACTCGCGGCCGCCCACGCGGCCGGGGTCGTCCACCGCGACTACAAGCCCGCGAACGTGATCGTCCCCGCGGACGGGCGCAGCAAGCTCATCGACTTCGGCATCGCGACGCCGGAGGGCGCGGCGTCGGGCGCGGGCACGCCGCTCTACATGGCGCCCGAGCAGTGGCGCGGCGAGCCCGCCACCGCCGCCACCGACGTCTACGCCGCCACCTGCGTGTTCTTCGAGTGCCTGACGGGCCGCCGCCCGTACGGGGCGGGCGACCGGGCGTCGATCATGGCGGGGCACCTGTCGGGGGACGTGCCGGCGGAGGAGTGCACCGGCGCAGCGGCGCCGCTGCGCCCGCTCGTCGCCCGGGGCATGGCCAAGGACCCGGCGGAGCGCCCGCCGGGCGCGGCCGCGTTCGTCGCCGAGCTGGAGGCGGTGGCGCGGGCGGCGTACGGCGCGGACTGGGAGACGCGGGGCGTGCGCGTGCTGGCCGGGAGCGCCGTCGCGCTCGCCGCGCTGTTCCCGCTCGCCGCCGCGGGCCTGGTCCCCGCAGGCGCCGCGGGCGCAGCAGGCGCAGCAGGCGCGGGCGCGGCGGGCGCCGGTTCGTCCGGGATCCTCGCGGCGGTCGGCACGAAGGCGGCCGTGGCGATCGCCGGCACCGCCGTCGTCGGCGCGACGGCGGGCGGCGTCGGCGTCTACCAGGCGTCCCGCCCGGAGCGGCCCCACGCGGCGGCGATGAGGGCCACGCCGGTGCCGCCTGGCGTCCCCTTGAGGATCGGTGGTTTCACGGTGCGGGTCCCGGCCGCCTGGAAGGCCCATCTGATCCCCTATAGAGCGTCGGTATTGCCGGAAGGGGCACGCCGACCCGACAGCTACTACGTCGCCACGGCGGGCGGCTGCGACTTCATGCTCCGCCGTGGCGGCGTCTACCCGGGCCAGTCCTCGTGCCCGGGATTCTTCGTGATGGGCGCCAGCTTCCTGGACGACTCGTCCTCCTACATCGCGGCCCGGTACCGGGTCGGCGACACCTACGCCTCGCTCTTCGGCCAGGACGAGGGGATGAGCTGCCCCGACCGGGAGAAGCTGCGCGCCGTGGACGTCGGGCACGGCGCCACGCGGACGGTGAACCGGCTCGCCCCCATCGGCCCGAGGATGGCCGAGTACCGCGAATGGCTCGTCCCCTGTTACACGCGCGAGGACCGCGACGGGTACGGCCCCACCCGCAGGACCCGGTTCTCCTACACCGAGCGTCTGTGGTACCTGCCGCAGTCGAAGCTCCTGGTGGCGGACCTGCGGCGCACACCGGACCTGGAGCGGATCCTCACCGGAGCACGCTGGCTCTAGACCGGCCTCCTCAGCCGTCGGTGAGGCCGAGTCCCTCGGCCTCCGCCGCGAGCCGCGCGGCGGCGGCCGCGGAGCCCGCCGCGTCCAGCTCGTGCGCCAGCTGCTCCAGTTCCGCGCCGCCCGCCATCAGCGCGGTGAGCTCCTCCCGGGTGATCTCGTCCTTGGTGCGGTGGCCGATGCTCCGGCCGCGGTTGAGGATCAGGAAGCGGTCCCCGACCGGGTAGGCGTGGTGCGGGTTGTGGGTGATGAAGATGACGGCGAGGCCCCGCTCCCGCGCCTGGACGATGTAGCGGAGCACGACCCCGGCCTGCTTGACGCCGAGCGCCGCGGTCGGCTCGTCCAGGACGAGGGCCTTGGCGCCGAAGTAGACGGCGCGGGCGATGGCCACGCACTGGCGTTCCCCGCCCGACAGGGTCCCGATGGGCTGGTCGACGTCGCGCAGGTCGATGCCCATCGCGGACAGCTCGGCGCGGGTGGTGGCCCGCATGAAACCGATGTCGAGCCGCCCGGGGCCCTTGCGCCGCTCCGAGCCGAGGAAGAAGTTGCGCCAGACCGGCATCAGCGGGACGACCGCCAGGTCCTGGTAGACGGTGGCGATGCCCCGGTCCAGCGCGTCCCGGGGCGAGCCGAACGAGACGGGCTCGCCCTGCACCTCGTAGGTGCCGGTGTCGTGCCGGTGCAACCCCGCGATGATCTTGATGAGGGTGGACTTGCCCGCGCCGTTGTCGCCGAGGACGCACGTCACCTCCCCCTCGGCGGCCTCCAGGTCCACGTCCCGCAGCGCGAGGACCGTCCCGTAGCTCTTGCCGACGCCGGTGAGCCTGACCAGCGGGACGCCCCGCCCGCCCGGGCCCGCGCCCGTCACGCCGCCCGCCCCTTCGCCGGTCATGCCGAACGCTCCACTCTGCGGCGCACCACCAGGTTGACGACGGTCGCGATGAGCAGCATCGCGCCGAGGAAGAACTTGAACCAGTCGGGGTTCCACTCGGCGTACACGATGCCCTTGTTCGTCATCCCGAAGATGAACGCCCCGATGGCGGCGCCGATCGCCGACCCGTAGCCGCCCGTCAGCAGGCAGCCGCCGATGACCGCGCAGATGATGTAGTAGAACTCGTTGCCCACGCCCTCGCCCGACTGGACGGTGGCGAACGCGAACACCAGGTGCATCCCGGAGATCCAGGCGCAGAACGCGACGCCCATGAACAGGCCGATCCTGGTGCGGGTCACCGGGACGCCGACGGCGCGGGCGGCGGCCGCGTCGCCGCCCACCGCGAACACCCAGTTCCCGATCCGCGTGCGCAGCAGCATCCAGGTGGCGGCGGCGACGAGCAGCAGCCACCAGAACACGGTGACGTTGACCTGGACGCCGCCGATGCCGACGTCGGAGGCGAACACCGCGCGGGCGGACCCGAAGCCGTCCATGTCCCGGACGGAGTCGGACGCGACATTGCCGGTGACGGCCTTCGTCACGCCGAGGTTCAGGCCCGCGAGCATGAAGAACGTGGCGAGGGTGATGATGAAGCTCGGCAGCCTCGTGTTGACGTACAGCAGCCCGTTCGCCGCCCCGAGCGCCAGCGTCAGCACGAGCGAGATCGCCACGCCCGCCCAGACGTTCAGCGTGAACTGGTACGCCGTCAGCGCCGCGACCAGCGCCGAGGAGGTCACCATGACCCCGGCGGACAGGTCGAACTCACCGCCGATCATCAGCAGCGACACCCCGACGGCCATGATGCCGAACGTCGAGCCCGCGTACAGGACGGTCGAGAAAGACGTCGCGCGCAGGAACGCGTCGGCGACGAGCGAGAAGAACACGAACACCGCGACGGCGCCGAGCAGCGCGCCGAGTTCCGGGCGGCCCAGCAGCCGCCACAGCGGGGACCGCCGGCCCAGTCGCTCGTCGGGGCCGGTGACGGGCGGTTCCGCGACGGCCTGCGTCACCGGGTCCCCCGCTCGGCGAACGCCTCCAGCGCGGCGGCGTTGTCCCTGGTCACGATCGCGGGGCCGGTCAGCACCGGGCGCCCGCCGCCGATGACGTTGCCGTTGGTCTTCAGCAGCCACAGCCCGTCCACGGCCCCGTAGCCCTGGAGGTAGGGCTGCTGGTCCACGGCGAACCAGATGTCGCCCGCCTTGATGGAGGCGATGAGCTCCTTGTTCATGTCGAAGGTGCCGACCTTGGCCTTGCTGCCGCTCTCCTTGGCGGCGTCGACGGCGGTCGCGGCGAACGGCGCGCCGAGCGTGAGGATGCCGTCGATGTCCTTGCCCGCCTGGAGCTTCGCCGTGATGGACGACTTGACCTCCGGCATGCTGGTGCCCTTGACGAACAGGTTCTGCAGGTCGCCGCCGAAGGTCTTGCGGGCCCCCGCGCAGCGGTCCTCCAGCCCGACGTTTCCCTGCTCGTGGATGACGCACAGCGCCTTCTTCGAGCCGATCCGCGCCAGCTCCCGGCCCGCGGCCTCGCCCGCGATCGACTCGTCCTGCCCGAAGTGCGCGACCGCGCCGAGCCGCGCCGACTCCCCCGCCCCGGAGTTGATCGACACCACCGGGATCTTCGCGGCGGCGGCCTGCGCGAGCGCGTCCCTCATCGCGTCGGGCTTGGCGAGGGTGACGATGATGCCGTCCACCTTCTTGTCGATGGCGGCCTTCACGAGCTCGGCCTGCTTGCCGCCGTCCGGGTCGGCCGAGTAGAGGAACTCGACGTTGTCCTTCGCCGCGGCGGCCTTGGCGCCCTTCTGCACGATGTCCCAGAACGTGTCGCCCGGGCCGGAGTGGGTGACCATCGCGATCTTCAGCCGGGGCCCGGCGCCGGGCGCCGCGCCCGCGCGCTCCTCGGCCTTCTTACCGCCCGAGCCGCTGCAGGCGCCGAGCGCCAGCACCACCGCCACCATCAGGACCGCGGCTCTCGTAGACGGCTTGCGCGCTGCGACGCGTTTCATCGGACGCCCTCCGTTGCTCCCCGATGGATGGTCTGGGTCGACGGGAGAAGTTGATCACAGATGGCGGTGCCCCGCCCATTCTCCCCCTTCGCGGACGGCACCGGGAGGCCCGCCGGGGGCGGGCGAAGCGCGGGACGGCACGGACGCCCGCCACGGCCTGTGACCGGACGCTAGTTTGTCGTTCATGCGGGTCTTCCTCACAGGCGCCTCCGGTTTCGTCGGGTCCTACACCGTCCGCGCCCTGCTCGGCGCGGGGCACCGCCCGCGCGCGCTCGTCCGGGACCCGGAGAAGGCGGCGCGGGTGCTGGGGGCCATCGGCGTCCCGGCCGGGGACGTGGAGCTGGTGACCGGCGACATGCTGGACGCCGCCGCCGTGAAGGAGGCGCTGTCGGGCTGCGACGCGGCGATCCACGCGGCCGCCGCGGCCGGCGTGACCGGCGCGGGCCGCGACCTGGTCGAGGCCAACGTCACCGGCACCCGGAACGTGGTCGGCGGGGCGGTCGGGCAGGGGCTCGCGCCGGTGGTCCACGTGTCCGCCGTCGCGGTGTTCGTCCCCCCGTCCGCGCAGGTCATCACGGTGGACGCGCCGCTCGCGCGTCCCCGCACCGCCTACGGCCGCTCCAAGCTGGCCGCCGAAAGGTACGCGCGCGGCCTCCAGGAGGAGGGCGCGCCGGTCACGATCGTGTACCCGGGCGGCGTGTGCGGGCCGCACCAGCCCCGGCTGGCTTCGCTGATGGAGGGCCTCGCCGCGGGGCTCGGCACGGTCTGGCCGCTGCCGGGCGGCGGCGGCGTGCCGGTCCTCGACGTCCGTGACCTCGGCGAGGCGCTGGCCCGCGCGGTCGAGACGCGGCAGGGCGCGAGCCGCTGGCTCCTCGGCGGCCACCATCTGACCTGGCGGAGCTGCGCCGACCTGTGCGACGCGCTGACCGGCGTCAGGTGCCGCCGCGTGCCCGTTCCGTCCGCGGTGCTGCTCGGCCTCGGGACGGCACTGGACGCCGCCAAGCGCGTCCACCGGTTCGACCACCCGCTCACCCGCGACGCCGCCGAGCTCATGGTGACGCTCGTCCCGACCGACGACCGCCCCCTCCTGGAGGCGCTGGACCTCACGCTCCGCCCGGTGGAGGAGACCGTCGCCGACAGCGTGCGCTGGCTCGCGGAGAGCGGCCACCTGGCGCCCCGCCGGGCGGGACGCCTCGCCCGGCCCGGGCGCGGGCCGGGGACGGCGCCCCGCCTCGTCCGGCGTGCGCTGGGCCCGCCTCTCCAGCGGATCTCCGGCGCCAGGTGGTTCTCCGCGGTGGGGCTGAAGGTCGTCCCGCCCCTCGACCGGGTGCTCCACCGTGTCTCGCGCGGCCGTCTCCTGCTCGGCCAGGCGCTCGTCCCGAGCCTCGTCCTGACCACGACCGGCGCGGTCAGCGGGCGTCCGCGCCGGGCACCGCTCGCCTGCCTGCCCGAGAAGGACGGCGGGTGGATCGTCGTCGGCTCCGGCTTCGGCCGCGACCGGCACCCCGCCTGGACGGGCGACCTCATGCGGCACCCGGACGCCGAGGTGAGCTTCCGGGGCCGCACCGTGCCGGTCACCGCGCGCCTGCTCGGCGACGCCGAGCGGGCGGAGGTCTGGCCGCGCCTCCTGGAGGTCTGGCCCGTCTACGGCCGCTACGCGGAACGCGCGGGCCGGCGGCCGAGGACCTTCCGGCTGACCCCGCGGTGACCGCGCGCCGGGCACGGCGGGCCGGCCGTCAGCCGCGGACGGACTTCGAGAGCCGCCGCCCGAGGAGGAGGTAGGCGAGGACGACCCCCGCGACGTTGAGGATCACATCGTCCACGTCGAAGGCGCGCCCTATCACGAACGCGCCCTGGACGGTCTCGATGGCCAGGGAGCACATGCCGGTCAGGAGCGCGAGGCGGATCGGGCCCCGCAGGCTGACCCAGACGACCGGCAGCAGGACGCCGAGGGGCGCCAGCAGCGCCAGGTTGCCGCCGATCTGCAGGACCGCCTCCTTGACGGGGCGGTCCGCGTAGAAGCGCAGCGAGCGCCCGGGATCGGTGTTCCCCCCGGCCTGCCCGTTGTCATGGACGGGCGTCAGGGTCAGCCGGAACGCGATGTAGCAGAACACCGCGAGGAAGCCGAGCGCGATCGTCACCGCGACCGCCCGCAGGGCGATCACCCACCAGGAGAGCCGTTCGCCGGTCGCCGCCGGCTGCCACATCCGCACCACCACGGGACCCCTGGTCCCCGCTCCGTTTCGGAATATGCGGATCGCGTGATTTCGTCCTTTGTTTCCGAGCACGGTCCCCCGATTAGGGACGGCCGGAAATGGGCGCCGCCCCGGGGACGGGGTCCCCCGGGGCGGCGCGGCCGGTCACACGGCGACCGGCGTGGTGGCCGGTTCGAGCGCCAGGTCCAGCACCTCGCGGACGTCGCCGACGGCGAACACCGTCAGCTTCTCCAGCACCTCGGCCGGCACGTCCTCCAGGTCCGGCTCGTTGCGCTTCGGGACGATCGCGGTCGTGATGCCGAGCCGGGACGCGGCCAGCAGCTTCTGCTTCAGCCCGCCGATCGGCAGGACCCGCCCGGTCAGCGAGACCTCGCCGGTCATCGCCACGTCCGGCCGGACCGGCCGCCCCGAGAGCAGGGACGCCAGCGCCGTCGTCATCGTGATGCCGGCGCTCGGGCCGTCCTTCGGGATCGCGCCTGCGGGCACGTGGACGTGCACGCCGCGGTCCTTCAGGTCGCCGACCGGCAGCTCCAGCTCGGCGCCCCGCGAGCGCAGGTAGCTGAGCGCGATCCGCGCCGACTCCTTCATGACGTCGCCGAGCTGGCCGGTCAGCGTCACGCCGGTGTCCCCGGTCTCCCGGTCGGCCAGCGACGCCTCGATGTAGAGGACGTCGCCGCCCGCGCCGGTGACCGCGAGGCCCGTCGCCACGCCCGGCACGCCCGTCCGCCTCTCGGACCTGCCGAGCTCGACCTCCGGCGTGAACCTCGGCCGCCCCAGGTAGTCCTTCAGGTCGCCCGCGCCGATGGCGACCGGGAGCGCCGCCTTCTCCAGCGCGACGTTCGCGGCGACCTTCCGCAGCACCCGCGCGATCGAGCGGTCCAGCGACCGCACGCCCGCCTCGCGGGTGTACTCGGCCGCCAGCAGCCGCAGCGCGTCGTCGCCGAAGCCGACCTCGGACGCCTCCAGCCCCGCCTTGCCGAGCTGGCGCGGCAGCAGGTGGTCGCGGGCGATCGTGACCTTCTCGTCCTCGGTGTAGCCGTCCAGCTCGACGAGCTCCATCCGGTCCAGCAGCGGGCCGGGGATCGCCTCGACCACGTTCGCCGTGGCGAGGAACAGCACGTCGCTCAGGTCGAGCTCGACCTCCAGGTAGTGGTCGCGGAACGTGTGGTTCTGCTCGGGGTCGAGGACCTCCAGCAGCGCCGCGGTCGGGTCGCCCCGGTAGTCCGCGCCGACCTTGTCCACCTCGTCCAGCAGGACGACCGGGTTCATCGAGCCCGCCTCGCGGATGGCGCGGACGATCCGTCCCGGAAGGGCGCCCACGTACGTCCGGCGGTGACCCCGGATCTCCGCCTCGTCACGGACGCCGCCCAGGGCGACGCGCACGAACTTGCGTCCCATGGCCCGCGCGACCGACTCGCCGAGCGAGGTCTTGCCCACGCCAGGGGGTCCGGTCAGCGCCAGCACGGCACCGCTCCTGCGCCCGCCCACGACGCCCAGTCCCCGGTCCGCGCGCCTCTTGCGCACGGCCAGGTACTCGACGATGCGCTCCTTCACGTCGTCGAGGCCCGCGTGGTCCTCGTCAAGGATCGCGCGCGCGCCGGCGATGTCATAGGAGTCCTCGGTGCGCTCGTTCCACGGGATGTCGAGGACGGTGTCCAGCCATGTGCGGATCCAGCCGCCCTCAGGCGAGGCGTCGGACGACCGCTCCAGCTTGTCGACCTCCTTGAGCGCCGCCTCCCGCACCTTCTCGGGAAGGTCGGCCGCCTCGATCCGGGCCCGGTAGTCGTCCTCCTCGTCGGCCGGGTCGCCGTTCAGCTCGGCCAGCTCCTTGCGGATGGCCTCCTGCTGCTGCCGCAGCAGGAACTCCCGCTGCGTCTTCTCCATGCCCTCCTGCACGTCCTTGCGGATGGTCTCCGCCACGTCCAGCTCGGCGAGATGGTCGCGCGCCCACCCGATGACCAGCGTGAGCCGCTCGACGACGTCGGGCGTCTCCAGCACCTCGATCTTCTGCTCGTCCGACAGGTAGGGGGCGTACCCGGCGTTGTCGGCCAGCGTGGACGGATCGTCGATCTGCTGGACCACGTCCACGACCTGCCAGGCGCCGCGCTTCTGCAGGATGGCGCTGACCAGGCCCTTGTACTCCTTGGCGAGCTCCTCGGCCCGCCCGGTCACGGGCGGCGCCTCGATCACGGTGCCCTCGACCCACAGCGCCGCGCCCGGCCCGGTCGTCCCGGTGCCGATCCGCACCCGCGACACGCCACGGACGACCGCGCCCGGCTCCCCGCCCGGCAGCCGCCCCTCCTGCTCGATCACGCCCAGCGTCCCCACGCCGGCGTACTGCCCGTTGAGCCTGGGCACCAGCAGCACCCGCGGCTTGGCCGCCGACCGGATCCCCGGCCCCGTGGCCTGGGCCACCGCGCGGGCCGCCTCGATGGCCGCCCGGACCTCCCCGCTCTCGGACAGGTCGAGGGGGACCACCATGCCCGGCAGAACGGCCCCGTCGTCCAGGGGCAGCACCGGCAGCGTCAGGGTCTCGCTCATGCTCAGCTCCAAGTCCGTGTGTCACCCAACACCGAGTTGAGTCATCCACACTCAAGAAAACGGAGCACGATTTTGTTTCCTCAGCAACGTTCGCTCTCAGCGATCACCACGCCGCCCGGCCGCCCGGCCGGACGGCCCCGGGGAGGAAACGCCTTTCCGGTGTCGCGCCAAGTAGGAGTGTGACAGCGAGAGGAGAGAGCATGGCCAAGCCCGAGAGCGGCCTCGCTCGTGCCGGCGGGGATCCCGCCGCCCTGGAGGCGTTCTACCGGCGGCACATCGAGGAGGTCAGCCGGTTCATCGCCCGCCGGGTCCGCGATCCGCACACGGCGGCGGACCTGACCGCGGAGGTGTTCCTGGCGGTCGTCGACTCCGCCCACACCTACCGGCCCGCCATGGGCAGCGAGCTGGGCTGGCTGTACGGGGTGGCGCGCAACGTCGTGGCCGCCGAGCACCGCCGGGCGGCACGGGAGTCCCGGATCGCGGGGCGCATCGCCGGTCGGCGGCTGCTGGACGCGGGCGACATCGCCCGGCTGGAGGAGCGGATCGACGCCGAGAGCGACGGACGCCGCGCCTACGAGGCCCTCTCCGGGCTCCCCGAAGGCGTCCGCGCCCTGCTCGAACTGATCACGGTGGACGGCCTCACCGTCACCGAGGCGGCGGCCGCCCTGGGGATCCGGCCCGTCACCGCCCGCGTCCGCCTCCATCGGGCCCGCAAGGCGGTCCGCGCCGCGCTGCCCGCCTTCCCCGCCCCCCTCGCCTACTCCGAGGAGTGATCTTGCAGACCTTCGAAGACCGCCTGCTGGCAGAGCTCAAGGACGTCGTCGCCGCCCGCACCGCGCCCGCCCCGGCGGCGTCGCGCGTCCGGGCCGTCCGGTGGCGCCGGGCGGGCCTGACGGCCGCCGCCGTGGTGGCCGCCGCCGCGGCGGCGATCGTGGTCCCGGTGATGACCGGGGACCGGGCGCCCAAGGCCAACGCGGTCGTGCGCGATCCCGACGGCTCGATCCGGCTCTACATCCGCGACTACCGGCATCCCGAGCTCATCGCCTCCCGGCTGCGCGCGCTCGGGATCCCGGCGGTCGTCGACTTCGTGCCCGACGGCGAACGCTGCCGCACGCCCCGCGGCACGATCGTCCCGGACGACGGCACGCTGGTCACGATCATGCGGCCGGAGGACGACGACGGCGACGGCCACTTCACCCGCCTGCACCCCGACCGGCTCAAGCCGGGCCGGACGCTGGTGCTGGAGGTCGGCTTCACCCGCTTCGGCCGGGATGCGTCCGCCGCCTGGACGTTCTCCGGCACCGCCACCGGCCCCGTCGCACCCTGCGTGCCGGTGCCGGGGCCCGTCAAGGTGACCCGGCTGCCGGACGGCGGCGTCGGCGGCTGATCGCGTTCCGGACCGGCCCGCCGCGGAGCCGCGCGCGCCGGGCCGGTCCGATAGCCCCGGAGCTATGACAAGTTGCGAGTGACGGGACCGGGGTCCCGGGTGCCACAATCTCGTCCTCGCCGGCCGCGACGCCCGGCGTACAGGCGCGCGCCCGGCGGACAGGTCCAGACGACCGCCGCACCGCGTCCTGGACCGGGCCTGCTCCCCTCCGGCCCGGAGGCCCCCCGCCCGCCCACGACGTCTCCCCCCGGGAACCCCCGCCCCCCGCAACCGAGGAGGTGCGCCGTGTCCTTCCGGCCACGCGCCCTGTCCGTCGCCGCCGCACTGCTGGCGGCCGCATCAGTCCTGCCGGGCCCCGCCGCCCGGGCCACCGTGCCGCACTCCCCCGCCGCCGGGGCGGCACCCGCCACGCCCCAGCCGCGGGTGACCGTCGCGGGCGAGGAGAAGGCCGACGACGCCGTGGTGCGGTACGCGCCCACCGGCCGCAGCTGGCGCACCGTCATCCGCGAGCCCGGTTCCACCTACATCAAGGTGCACTTCGCGTCGCTGAAGCTGGTCCCCGGCGACCGCCTGACCGTCGCCGACCCGGCCGGCCGCGAGGTCCACACCTACCACGGCGACCCGACCGTGGCGCGCGCCCCCGGCGACGCGAGCTTCACGGTGCACGGCAGGCCCGGCTTCGCCGCGATGTCCGTCGAGGGCGACACCGCCGTGGTCACCCTGCACGCCGCGGCGCGGCGGAGCGAGGCCGCGGACCTGAACCGGCGGGACTACGGCGCCCGCGTCGACGCCTACTTCCGGGGCTTCGACGAGGCCGAGAGGGCCGCGGCCAACCCCGGCACGTTCAGCGTCTGCGGCACCGACGCCCGACGCGACGTCGGCTGCTACCAGACCAGCCACCCCACCGAGTACGCCCGCTCCGGCGCGGTCGCCCGCCAGCTGCTCAAGGGCGTCGGGCACTGCACCTCCTGGCGGGTCGGCAACACCAACCGCATGCTCACCAACCAGCACTGCATGGAGAGCGCCGCCGATCTGCGCGCCAGCGAGTTCCAGTTCGACTACCAGTGCGCCACGTGCGGCGGCAACGACCCGCGCGCCGGCACCAAGGTCAGCGGAGCGGAACTGATCAAGACGAGCCCGCTCAGCGCCCTGGACTACACGCTGTTCTCGGTGAACGACTTCGCCTCGATCCAGAAGTACGGCACCCTTTACCTGGACGTCCGGGAGCCCGTCGCCTCGGAGCGCATCTACATCCCGGGCCACGGCGACACCAAGCCCAAGCGCCTGTCCCTCTACGAGGACCGCGACGGCGGGGCGTACTGCAAGATCGACCGCGTGTCGTCCGGGGTGAACACCGGGTACCTGTGCGACAGCTCCGGCGGCAACTCCGGCTCGCCGGTGCTGGCCGCCTCCTCGCACAAGGTGATCGCGCTGCACCACCTCGGCGGCTGCCCCAACTGGGGGACCCGGATCTCCCTCGTCAACGCGGAGATCGCCGGCCAGATCGACAACAGCGGCCCGCCCCGCGCCTCCCGCTGAGCGCACCGGCCCCCTAGGCTCGGCCGTATGCGGCCGACCTCCCGGTCACGATGAGCGGACCCCGGCGCCTGTTCCTGGGGTCCGCCGGGCTGGGCGGCCTGCGGGGATGGCTCGCATCGCTCCCGGCGGCCCCCACCCGGGCGGTGCTGGTGCCCACCGCCGCCAACCCGATGCCGTCGGCGCCGTTCGCCGACGCGGCGGCCCGGCTTTTGCGCGACGAGGGCCTGGCGGTGGAGCGCCTCGACCTGGAACGCGCCGGGCCGTCCTGCGTCGAGCGGGCCCTCGGCCCGGCGGATCTGGTCTTCGTCACCGGCGGGTACGCGATGTTCCTCCTTCAGCACGCGCGCCGCAGCGGCTTCGACCAGGCCGTCCGCCGGGCGGTCGGCGACGGGCGGACGGCCTACGCCGGCATCTCCGCCGGAGCCGCGCTCGCCGGCCCCGGCCTCGGCTTCTTCCGCGACGGCGAGGACCCCGGCAGGGTCTCCTCCACCACCGGGCTCGGCCTCGTCCCGTTCACCGTGCTGCCGCACCGCGACCGGCCCGGCAACGCCGCACGGCACGACCACCGGATCCTGCGGGCGGGCGACCCGGCGCGGTACGTCTCGATCAACGACGACCAGGCCGTCACCGTCGACGGCCCCCACTGGACGATCACGCCCTCGCCGCGCGGTCCCGCCTGCGGGTCATCGGGACCCTGAGGACGACCGCCTCGGCGAACGGGAATCGGGGCCCTCCGGCCGCGCCGAGGCCCCGCGGGACGCGTCTTCGACGCCGTTGGCAATGGGCTGGCAAAGGTCCGTGGCGATCTTGATTCTTTGCGTCGGCTTCGGTTTACACGCGCATGACCTGGGGGTACTTACCGCAACGAGATCGTGACAATGGGTGAACGGAACTTCCTCCGGAGGGCAAAGATCCCGGCCGGAGACCACCAGGCGAAGGAGGGGCGGATGAGGATCACCGCGCACCTCGCGCCGGTCCACCACGGTACGGCCGAGGGCGTCCGCCCGCCCCACCCGGGGCGCGGCGGCACACCTCGGGTCCTCGGCCGTCCCGGGCCGGACACCACCCTGCCGCCGAGGACGCACGCGCCGCACGCCCCCGCGGCACCGGCGTCCGCCACAGCCGGGCCGACGGCGCCCTCGGGCAGCGCCGCCGGCCCGGCCCGCCCACGACCGGGCGCATCGCGCCCGCACTCCGCGCCGGACGGGCCGTCACGCCCCCCGTCCGGCCGCGTCCCGGAAGGAGGTGAGGACCGACCCCGACCGAGACCGGCACGACGCCGGTGAACGCACGGCGGCCGGCACTCCGTCCGACCCCCGTCCCGGCCGCCACCACGCAGTAAGGGATCGCTGCGAACCTGGACCCGGGGAGGCCCGAACCTCCCCGGGTCCAGGCGGTGTCATCCCGGTCCCGGCCCGCGGTGCCCGCTCCCGGGCGGGCGCGACAGCGCTCCGCGAGCTGCCGGGCGAGGCCCGCTCCGGCATCGCCTCGCCGGTCGCGCAGCACGCTCGTGCGACGGCTCAGGTCACGCCGAGACGGGTTCTCAGGACGCTGGGCGCCGGCCGGAGGCCGTTCAGAGTTTCTTGCGCCAGATCTGACCGTTGATCACATCACCGAAACGGCGGACGGGAGGCTCCTCCGTCTCCAGGGCGAACCCGGCGCGCTCGTAGACGCGGTGCGCGGGACGCTGCAGCGCGGTCGTCCAGAGCATGATCTCGGAGTAGCCGGCGGCGGAGGCGAACCGCACGCACTCGGCGACCAGCGCCGCGCCGACACCGGCGCCCCGGGCCTCCGGCTCGACGTGCAGCAGGCGCAGCTGGGCGACGGCGTCGTCGCGGCGGACACAGAAGACAGCGCCCAGACGGACACCGCCGGCCTCGGCGATCCAGGCGTTCTCCCGCTCCGGGTCGTGGTCCTCGACGTACCCGGCGACGACCTTGGCGACCAGCGCCTCGTAGGTGCGGTCCCAGCCGCACTCCTCGTCATAGAGGGCGCCGTTGCGCTGCACCACCCAGCCGAGGTCGCCGGGACGCAGCGGGCGCAGGGCGAATCCGGCCGGGCTCGGGCGGTCGCCGAGGACGCCGTGAATGGACCGCATCGCCGCCAGCAGCCGGTGGCGGTCATCGCCGGGCAGCCCGTCCAGCAGGTCCCGGATCTCCGCCCTGGACCGCTCGTCCAGCATCGCGAAGACCTTCCGGCCCCGCTCGGTCAGCCGGACGATCTGCCGGCGCGCGTCGTCCGCAGCGCGCTCGCGCACCACCAGGCCGTCGCTTTCGAACCGGGCGAGCATGCGGCTGAGGTAACCGGCGTCCAGTTCCAGCGCGTGGCGCAGGACCAGCACCTCGGTCTCCGGCCGCTGCGCCAGCTCGAAGATCACCCTGGCCTCGGTGAGGGAGTGCCGCGTGCGCACCAGCCCCTCGCCGAGCACCCCGATCACCCCGGTATAGAACCGGTTGAACGTCCGGACCGCAGCGACGTCCTCGTCGGTCGCCCCCATCCCGTCTCCTAACGTTTGACTCAGTCAAACGTTACGGGACGCGAGCCCGGCGGGCCAGTCCCAAAAGGGATCGGTCAGGCGCCGACCTCCGCGCCGCCTGCGCGCGCGCCCAGCGCCCGGGCGTCGCGCACGATCCGGCGCTCGACGAAGAACGTCATGAGGGGGACGATGCCGCCCAGCACGATCAGCGCCATCCGGCTCAGCGGCCAGCCGGTCCGCCGCCACAGGTCGTACGCGGCCAGCAGGTAGACCACGTAGAGCGCGCCGTGGACGGGCGCCACCACGCCCGCCATCGCCGGCTCGTCCGTCGGCCCGTACTTCAGCACCATGCCGATCGCCAGCAGCACCAGCAGGGTGCCCACCACCAGGGCAAGGATGCGATACCTGGTCACCGCGCCTTCCACAGAACACACCTTTCGTCGACCGCGCGACGCGGCTGCCGCGCCGGTCAGTCGCGCCGGTGGGATTCGGAATTGAGCCGCGCGAGATAGCGGTTGTAGGCCGCGAGGGCGGGGTCCTCTTCCTCCTGCCGGCGGATGATCTCCCGCGTGATCGCGGCCTCCGCGGGCTCCTCGATCACCTGGGGCGCCTGCGGCTCCACGCCGTCCCGCTCGTCCCGGATCATCTTGATCCACATCACGATCACGAAGATCGCGAAGATCGGCCACTCGAAGGTGTAGGCCCAGCTGCGGTCGTTGCCCGCCTGGGCGCGGTCGTACTGCCACCAGCCGAAGCCGAGGAACGAGGCACACAGGACGATCGCCAGCGCATGCAGCCCGAGCCAGCCCGGGGTGAGGAACCGTCGCACGTCAACGAGCGTACCCCCGGCCCCCCGGAGCCCGTACCGGGGTTCCGGTGTAGACGGCCCGGGGACGCAGGGGCGTCGCGCGGCGGTACTCCTCCAGGGCGTGGGCCACCCATCCGCAGGTGCGGGCGACCGCGAAGACGGCCTCCCCGGCGCCGGGGACGAGCCCCGCGACCGCGCCGAGGACGGCGAGCGCGAAGTCGATGTTGGGCGGGGGCAGGCCCTGCCGCCGGGCCTCGTCCAGGACGGACTCGGCGGCGGCGAGGCGCCCGTGCCCCGGCGCCGCGTCCCGGACCAGGTCCAGCAGGAGGGCGCAGCGGGCGTCGCCCGAGCGGTAGACCGGATGGCCGAGGCCGGGGACGCGCTCGCCCGCGCGCAGCCGCCCGGCCACGGCACGGGAGGCGCCGGCCGGGTCCGCGACCTCGGCGAGAAGGCGCTCCGCGCCGTAGGAGGCGCCGCCGTGCAGCGGCCCGCTCAGCACCCCGAGGCCGGAGACGACGACGGCGTACGGGTCGGCGCGCACGGACGCGGCCACCCGCGCCGCGACCGTGGACGCCGCCAGCTCGTGGTCGGCGAGGAGGACCAGCGCGGCCTCGAAGGCGCGGAGCAGTGCCGGTTCGGGCGGCCGGGGGCAGAGCCGCCGCCAGAGGCGCACCGCGATCCGCCCCGCCGCGGGCGGGCCGCCGCCGGGCCCCGGGCCGGCCGCGGGCGGCAGGGCCTCCACGAGACCGGCGATGAGGGACCGGGCGGTGGCGGTCACGCCGTCGTCGTCGAGGCGGTGGCGCAGGGGGTCGGTCGCCGCGAGCGCGGCGGCGATCAGCTGGAGGCGGTCCATCGGGAGGAGCCCGGAGGGCAGGCCCGACTGGGCGGCGACGGCCGCCGCCACACCGTCCGCGCGGGGTTCCCAGCCGTCGTCGGCCGATGGGGACCCGCCGCTCCAGAGCCACGCGGCGACCTGCTCGAACGTCGCGGTGCCCGCCAGATCCAGGACGTCGCGGCCCCGGTAGTAGGGGCGGTCCGGGCCGAGTGCGGTGATCTCCGACTCGATCGCCAGCTCCCCCGGCCCGGGCGGGCGGCGGGGCCTGCCGCGCCGGGCCAGCTCCTCCACCTGGGCCGCGTCGAAGAGGCTGCGCCGGCCATCGGTGTCGCGCCTGCGGCGCAGGACGCCGCGGCTGACGTAGGCGTACAGCGTGGCGGGTTTCACACCGAGCCGCTCGGCCGCCGCCGCGGCGTCGATCCACCCCTCCACCGGCCCATCCTCCCCGTGAACATTGATTTTAATCAATATTGATACATGTGGATCGCGGTGTCAATCTGAGTCCATGCCTCAGATCCACTTCCTCGACGTCACCAACCGGGACGGCGTGCAGACGGCCCGGACCGGGCTGTCCAAGTTCGGCAAGACGATGGTCAACTTCTATCTGGGACGGCTGGGGGCGGCGCAGTCGGAGATCGGGTTCCCGTTCCTGTTCCACGAGGTCCCGTACGTGCGGGCGCAGATCGCCCTGGCGGAGGCGGGCGCGTTCGGCGCGCTGCGGCTGTCGGGCTGGTGCCGGGGTGTCGCGGAGGACGTCGAGAAGTCCATCCGGGTGAAGGCCGGGGACACCGGGCTCGCCCACTACAACCTGTCGATCTCGACGTCCGACTACATGATCGCGAACAAGTTCCGCGGGCGGCTGGACCGGGACGCGATCGTCCGCGAGATGGTCGCGGCGGTGCGGGCGGCGAAGGCGGGCGGCGCGGCGACGGTCGGGGTGAACGCCGAGGACGGCTCCCGCACCGACGACGGCTTCCTCACCGAGTTCGCGCTGGCGGCGAAGGAGGCGGGCGCCGACCGCGTCCGCTACTGCGACACGATCGGCGGCGACACGCCGGGGCGGATCCGGGAGCGCTTCGCGAGGCTGGCCGCGGCCGTGGGCATGCCCGTCGAGACGCACTGCCACAACGACCTCGGCCTGGCCGTCGCCAACTCCGTGTCGGGGGCGCTCGGCGACCTGGAGGCGGGCCAGGACGCGTGGATCAACACGTGCGTGAACGGGATCGGCGAACGGTCCGGCAACGCGGACCTGCTCTCGACGATCCTGGCGTTCCGCCACGGGTTCGGGCTGGAGGCGCACGCCGCCGGGATCGGCGATCCGATCGACCTGTCGTGGGCGCGCCGGTTCGCGCTCTGGGCGGCCTATGCCCTCGGCCAGCCACTCCCCTACAACCAGGTCGGCGTCGGGCGGAACGCCTTCGCGCACGAGTCCGGCATCCACGCGGACGGCGCGCTGAAAGACCACGGCAACTACGAGCTGTACGACGAGGAGACCCTCGGCCCGTTCCCCGACGACCGGCACACACGGCCGGGCCGGGTCGTCCTCACCGGCGAGTACGGCGGCAGGGCCGGGTTCAGGCACGTGATGGACGGGCTCGGCGTCGAGCCCGCCGACGAGGACCTGGCGTTCACGCTCGTCCAGCTGTGCAACGCGCAGACGGGCCGCCCGCTCACCGACGACGAGCTCCGGCTGATCGCCGGATACCCGCGCGAGCTCGCGCTGCTCTTCCCGCACCAGATCCCCGTGGACTGAGTCTCGCAGACCTCGTTCCCTGAACCGACCTGCCGTTTTCGGGAATCCACCGGAGTTTGTCGGCGGCGCGCCCTACGTTCTCCCGCATGGCGACCACGGCAGCGGCAGGCGCCGCGCAGTCCTACACCTACACGCGCCCGTCCGGGCTGGACGGCGGGCTGCTCGGCCTGTCGACCTCCGGCGGGACGACGACGGCCGGCCCGCGGCCGCATCCGCGCTTCTTCAGCGGCGTGCTCACCCAGGCGGCGCCGGCCGCGGCGGCGCTGCTCGCCCTGGCCGACGTCGCCCGGACGCGCTACCACCAGCCGCGTCCCACCTCGTTCCGCGATCCGGTGGTGACCTGCAACGGCGACCGGCTCCGGATGGAGTCGTTCTCCGCGTGCGGCGGGGTGTACGCGCGGCTGGACGTGCTGGAGCCCGCGATGGACGGCGAGGTCCACGAGCGCGGCACGACGAACGTGGACGTCAACGGCCCCCTGCGCGAGGCCCTCGCCCGGGTGGGCGGCTCCGACCCGCTGCATCTCGCGGTCGGCGCCGAGGAGCTGGCCGTGACGACGCTGGACGGCGCGGTGGTGGAGAAGAAGGTGCCGCTCCCGGACCGGTGGCTGCGGGGGTTCGCGGAGGTCCAGGTCATCACGGCCGGGTTCGATCCGCGCGGGGAGCTGAAAGGCCCGGACGCCGTCCGGTTCCTGCGGTCGGTTCCGAAGCGCGCGCGGGAGACCTTCTGGGCCGTGCCTGCCGGGCGGACGCTGCGGATCGCGTCCCGTCCGATGCCCGGAGCGGTGTGCCTGGCGGGCGCGGACCGGCTGCGGACCATGCTGCCGCTGCTGCGCTTCGCGCGCGCCCTGCGCGTGTACGGGCCGCCCGTCACGAACGGGAGCGGGCCGGTGTCGAGCGTGTGGGAGCTGGAGCTGCCCGGTATGCGGTACGTCCTCACCCTGTCCCCCCAGTCCTCGCGCGGGTTCTCCGGTGAGGGCGCCGTCCTCGAGGCGCTCGCGACGGACGAGGCCGCCGGCGACGCCGATCTGCTCGGCGCGCTGCTGGAGTTCGAACCGCGCGTCGACCCGGACCTGCTGTCCGCGCGCTCGGGTCTCGAACCGGCCCGGACGAAGGCCGCGCTGACCCAGCTCGGCACGTCGGGCCGGGTGGGGTTCGACACCGCCGAGGCGGCCTTCTTCCACCGTGAGCTCCCCTACGATCCGGCACGTATCGCGTACCTCAACCCCAGGCTGCGCTCGGCGCGCGCGCTCGCCGGGGACGGTGCCGTGCGGTTCGTCGACGAGGACACCGCGATCGTGGTGTGCAGTGGCACCGACCGCCGGGTGCGGCTGGACGGCGACCGCGCCACCTGCACCTGCCCGTGGTGGTTCGACCACCGGGGCGAGCGCGGCCCGTGCAAGCACGTCCTGGCGGCCCGGATCGTCCGCCGCGAGGCCGACGCGATCGCAGGGGCCGCGCGATGAGCTCCTGGGACGCCGTCCGCGCCGCGATCGACTCCGGTGACCTCGGCGGGACGGCCCGCCTGGTCGCCGCCCTCGACCCCGCCGGCCGCCGCGCCACCGCCACGGAGCTGCCCGCGCTGCTGAAGACGGTGCGCGCGGCCTCGCAGTGGGGCCTGGTGGACCCGCGCAAGGTCGAGCCGCTGCTGGTGGCGGGCGCGGGCGCGATCGGCGGCGCCGCCGCCGCGGCCGCCTGGCTCGGGCGCCGGGACCTGGAGGTCCCGTGGCGGGCCGGACGCTACGACGACCTGCGCGCGGCCGTCCAGGCGGTCACCGCCGCCCGCCCGGACGAGTGGCGCGCGGAGGTCGCCCACCGTGTCGCCGCGCGGATCCGCACCGCCGACGCCGTCTGGAGGGACCTTCCCCTCTGGCACATGGCGGCCGCGCTCACGCTGTCCGCCGGGGCGGCGCCCCCGGTGTCGGACGGCTTCGTCGTCGGCTGGGTGTTCGGCGGCGCCCGCGTCCCGTCGCTCGGCGAGGACCCGTTCCTGGACGCGCTCGTCCCCCGGCTGTTCGAGACGGACGGGGCGGGTCTCGCGCTCGCCCTCGCGACGGACACGACGGCGAAAGAGCGCGACTGGATCGGCACACTGGTCGCCTTGGCCGAGGCAGGGCGACTCGAACGCGCGACCCTCCTGGACGGGTGCGTCAACCGGTTCCTGCGCGGCGGCACGGCCCACACGCTGCGCTGGTTCGTCCAGCTCCACCAGGAGCTGCGGCTCACCGACGAGGAGTCGGCCGCACGCGCGCGGGACTACGTCCGGCTGCTGCCCACCGCGCCGCCCGGCGTGGCCGACCTGGCGCTCCGCGAGACGCGCCGCGCCGACGAGCTCGGGCGGCTGGACGGGGCGCTGTTCGAGGAGGCGATCAGCGCGCTGCTGTTCCGCCCCGAGAAGAAGCTCGTCCGGGCCACCCTGACCTGGCTCGACCGGACGGCCCGGCCGCGCGGCCGGGTGGACGCCACATTGCGCGCCGCCACCGCCGTGTTCGCCGCTGAGGCCCTGGACCTGCGCGAACGCGCCGTGCGGATCGCGGTCCGGCATGGCGGCGGCGCGGGCGCGCAGGCCCGCGAGGAGGTCCGCGCCGCGGCTGCCGACCTGCCCGCCGGGCTCCGCGCGACGGTCGCCGCCGCGTTCGGCCCGATCGACGGGGCCGCCGCCGCGCCGCCGGTCCCCGCGGGGCCGCCGCCGTTCGTCCCCCGCGACCTGCCGCCGCCGATCGGCTCCCTCGCCGAGCTGGTCGAGGAGTTCGGCCCCCTCGCCCACGGGCACGAGACGTGGGCCGCCGTCGAGCGGTTCCTGGGCGCGCTGGTCGAGCACGCCTTCGTCGACTTCGCCGCGACGCGGGACGCCTTCGCCCGGGCCTTCGGCGACGACCCGTGGGCGGCGGGCGCGGACGACGGCTACCGGCGCTCCTACGCGGAGGGACGCTGGGTCCTGTCCGCCGTCCGGAGCCTGCTCCGGCCCGAGGTGCCGCGCGTGGCCGAGGCCCGCGCCGCGTTCGTCAGGGACCGGCCCGGCGGACGCGGGACGGGGCACGCCACACGGCTCGACCGGTTCCTCGGCTGGCGCAGGCGCGAGACGGCGGCGGCGGTCGGGGTGCTGCCCGTCCTGCTCGCCACCCCGACCGAGGGCAGCGGCCACGTCGACACCGGCGTCCTAATCCGGCGCCTGGAACGGCTGGAGGAGGCGGGCCTCGAACCCGGCGGCGCCGACCTCGTCCAGGCGATGCTGCGCGTCCCCCGCGCGATCGATACCGCCGCCGCGTCCCGCGCCGGGGCCCTGCGGTCGGACGCCGGACGTGCCGTGGCCTCCTGGCTCGCCGCGGGCGGGCTCGGCGACCCCGCCGTGGACTGCCGGATCCTGGGCGGGACGGTCCCGGCGTCCGGCGGCCGGGCGCCGCGCGCGTCGGCCCGGATCCTGGCGACGGTGGACCCGCGCGGTGACGTCCCGCCCGGCATCGCCCGCGTCTGCGCGTTCCCCGCACCCGGCCGGACGGACTCCGGCGGGCCGCACTACCGCACCTCCACCTGGTCCTGGCCCGCCATGTTCCCGTCCCACCGCGAGGTCGCCGCCGCGCATCTCGCGCCGTGCCTGGCGGGCACCGACGAGTACGAGTGGGCGCAGGGCGAGACGGTGCTCGCCCTGGCCGAGGCCGACGGGCCCTCCGGCGCGGCCACCGGGACGGCGCTGGCGCTCGTGCTCGGCAACAAGCACGAGCGCGAGCGCGCCGACGCGGTCGAGGCCCTGCTCGCGCTCAGCGGCCGGGGGCGGCTGCCCGCGGCGGAGACCGGCGCCGCCGCCGGCCGGCTCGCCGCGCTGGGACGCGTGAAGGCCACCCGGATCGCCAGGGCGCTCGGCGCCGCCGCCGACGCGGGCGCCCACGCCGACGTGTGGGCGATCATCGCCGCCGCCCTCCCCGCGCTGCTGCCCGCGCCCGGCGCCCGGGCGCCCGCCGGACTGCCCGACCTGATCGCCCTCGGCACCCGGACGGCGGAGCTGGGCGGCGCGCGCGGCGCGATCCCCGCCCTGGAGGCCGTCGCGTCCCGCCGGGGCTCCAGCCGCCTCGTCCAGGAGGCCGCGCACCTCCACCGCACGCTGACCACCGCGCACTGCTGACCGTCGCGCACTGCTGACCACCGCGCATTGCTGACCACCGCGCGCCGAGGATCGCGGCGGCCCGCGACGCCCGCCCGTCACCGCGCAACGGGCGGCCCCCGGCCGGTGTTGAGAGGAATGACGGCATCAAGAGGAACACCGGTGCCGAGCGGAATGACAGGGCCGCGTGGAAGGCTGTCCACCGGGAAGGAGCACTGAACGATGAACGGCACACTCGCGTTCGGCACGGCCGACACCGTGCTCGGCCGCCTGCTCGTGGGCGAGACGGAGACGGGGATCGTCTCGCTGCACTTCCGCGACACCCCCGCGGCACGCGCCCGCACGGCCAAGGCCACCGGGCTGCCCGTCGTGGACGCCCCCGGCCGGCTGGCCCCGGCCCTGGCCGCCCTGCGGGACTACTTCGCCGGGGACCTGAAGGGCTTCGACCTGCCGATCGACTGGCGCCTCACGTCCGACGTCCAGCGGCAGGTGCTCACCACGCTGCACGAGTCCGTCCCCTACGGGCGGACCATCACCTACGGGGAGCTGGGCGACCGCAGCGGGACCGGGGTCCACGCCCAGGTCATCGGCCAGGTGATGGGCTCCAACCCGATCCCCCTGGTCGTCCCGTGCCACCGCGTGGTCGCCTCGACCGGCCTCGGCGGCTACAGCGGCGGCTCCGGCGTCGAGGTCAAGCGCTGGCTGCTCACCCTCGAAGGGTCGATCCCGGCCACCCTCGACTGGGACGTCACCCGCGCGCCCTGACCCCGGCGCCCGAACCGCCGCGGCGGTGTGGCGAGGCTCACACCGGCGGGAGGGACTTCTCGATGGCGGCGACCACCTCGGCCGACTCCGGCTCGGCCTGCGGGGCGAACCGCGCCACGACGGCGCCGTCCGGGCCGATCAGGAACTTCTCGAAGTTCCACCGGATGTCGCCGGTGTGGCCGCCGTCGTCCGGCGTGCCGGCCAGCTCCCGGTAGAGGGGATGCCGGCCGTCACCGTTGACCTCGACCTTCTCCGTCATCGGGAAGGTGACCCCATAGGTCGCCGAGCAGAACTCCGCGATCTCGTCCGGGGTTCCCGGCTCCTGGCCCTTGAACTGGTTGCAGGGAACGCCGAGAACGGTGAAGCCGCGCTCGGCGAACCGCTCCTGCAGCCGCTCAAGACCGGAGTACTGCGGGGTCAGGCCGCACTTGGAGGCCACATTGACCACCAGCACGGCCTTGCCCCGGTACTGAGCGAGGTCCGCGGGTCCTCCCCGCAGACCACCGATTTCTACGTCGAAGACAGACATGCGGCCGATCCTAGGAGATCGGCCCGACATGCCCGCGGTGCGGCCGCCGCCGGCGTCTCCGCCGAACGCCGGCGCGGCCTCACTTGCCCAACGCGTTCACGAACGAGGCGAGCTGGTCGCCCGCCGTGCCGAGCTGGCTGAACGCGTTGTTCACCACTCCTGCCGCGTCCTGCGGCGAGCTCAGCAGGTAGAAGATGACGAAGGCGATCGCCACATAGCGGAGGTTCTTCTTCATCCGTAACGCCGTCCCTGTAGTAGCGCAGCGACACAATGACCCGATCCGATTGTGCCCAGCCACGTCTGACCGCAAAGCGAGATTTTACTGTGACGGCGGGGCTCCCGCGCGGTCCACGGGCGTGAAAAAGCCCCGCGCCCGGCGGGCACGGGGCAGACGGAGCCGCGCTAGCCCGGGAACGCGCTCATGAACTCGGACAACGACTCCGCCGCGCTCCCGAGGCCGCCCAGGGCGCTGTGGACCAGGGTCGCCGCCCCTTCGGGCCTGCTGATGACGTACCACGCCACGAAGGCGAGACTGGCCACTTTGAGATGTTTCTTGTTCACTTCAACCACCCTCTGCGGTCAATTGCCTACGGAGAGTGTTTCCCAGGAGCGGCCGAACGGAGATCAACACACGGCAAAGACGGCACCATCTCCCCCGGATCCACCGCCGGCCGGTCGGCCCGGCGGGCAGGAGCGGCGGCCGGAGCGGCGCCGGACGGGGGTCAGGGCGTGCCGTGCGCGGCGAGGTAGTCGATGTAGAACGGGCGCAGGGCGTCGGCGAGCTCGCCCTCCCCCGCGTGCGTGAACTCCTCCAGCAGCGACAGCCCGTGCAGGAGGTCGAACTCCGCCCGGTCAACCTCGCCCGTGGCGGCCGCCGCGGCGGGGATGGCGCGCAGCAGGTCCCACAGGAAGCCGACGTCGCGCCGTTCCCTGGCGAGGCTCATCGCGCGGTCGTACAGCTCCTTGGACGGCAGGTCGTCCAGCTCCGTCCCGTCCTGTGTCCCATCGGCCATGGCCCGACTCTAGCCAACGGGACGGCCGTCACTTCGTGACGGCGCTGCCGGGGATGGCCTTGTCGGACTTCAGGGCGTCGAAGAGCGTGGCCGCCTTCGCCCTGTCCCAGGTGATGTAGGAGCCGACGCCGGCCGCGCTGCCGGTGCCGCCGATCGGGACGGTGGTCGTCACGCCGTTCCCGCCGCTGACGCCCTTCATGGCCCACATCATCCGGACCAGGTCGTAGAGGTGGTCGTTGTCGTCGACCAGGAAGTTGCTGGTGGCGTTCATCGCGAGCGGGACGCCGCGGAACGGGTTGAGCAGCACGCCCGGGCTCGTCGACTTCTTCATCAGCGCCCCGAAGAACTGCCGCTGGTGCTCGACCCGCTCCAGGTCGGCGCGGGCGAACGCGCGGGTCCGCACGTAGCCGAGCGCCTGGCCGCCGTCCAGCGTCTGGCAGCCGGGGCTGAGCCTGAGCCCGGCCTTCGGGTCGTTGATCTTGTCCTTGACGCAGATGTCCACGCCGCCGACCGCGTCCACGACACCGACGAAGCCGTTGAAGCCGATCTCGGCGTAGTGGTCGATGTGGATGCCGGTGCTCCGCTCGACCGTCTGGACGAGCAGCTTGGGACCGCCGAAGGCGAACGCGGCGTTCAGCTTGTTCGACCCGCGGCCCGGGATCGGGACGTAGGAGTCACGCGGGAGGCTGATGAGCGAGCTGCCGCCCGAGCCGTAGTGCAGGAGCATCATCGAGTCGGTGCGGCGGCCGGACGCGAAGCCGGTGCGCAGCTTCCTCTGCTCGGCCTTGGACAGGCCCTCGCGGCTGTCGGAGCCGACGATCAGCCAGTTGGTGCCGGGGGTGTCGGCGACGCGTCCCGCGTAGTCGACGAGGACGGACTCGCGCTTGAGCCGCGAGTCCAGGTAGAAGTACCCGCCGGCCACCACCAGCACCAGGACGGTGAAGAGGGTGCCGAGGACGTACGGCCAGCGCCGCCGGCGGCGGCGCCGGTCCTGCCAGATCCGGCCGCCGGCGAGCTGGTCGCCGGCGTACGGGTCGGCGTACGGGTCCCGCTCATGCGGGTGACCCGCGGGAACGGACTCGTGCCTGCTGCGCGCCACGCGCTCGCCCTCCTTGCGTGTCCAGCCTTCCGGCCAGCCGTCGCTCATGTCGTAGACCCTAGACAACCGGGGGCGGTCGGCGCGTCCTTCCGGCGCATGATTGTCCACAGCTCCAAGTAGCCACGCTATGTGACATATAAGGCGGACAGCGTCCTCCTCCCGGAGCACACTGCCTTCGGCTGGTAGTACGTGTGAGCGAGGGGCGGCGGATGGGCGCGCGGCGAGAAAGACGCGGCGAGGGCGAGGGCGGACGTCGGGGTAGGAGAGGTCCGGGAAAGAGGAGGGACGGGCGGGGCTCGCGTTCCGCCGCCTCCGCCTTCCCCGAGCTGTCCGTCCATTCCTGGCACGCGCGGACCGGGGAGCTGGCCGAGACCGGGATGCGCACCATGGCCCGGCGGTTACCGTCGGTCATCGCCCAGGCGGCGGGGCTGGCCTGGCGGGCGAGCCGCGCCGACTCGATCGTGACCGTCTCCCTCAACCTGCTGGCCGGCGTCTTCACCGCGTTCGGGCTGCTGGCGACCACCGGCGTGCTCACGGCACTGTTCAGCGGCGGCCCCACGCCGGGACGGGTCCGCGACGCGCTGCCGTCGCTGGCGCTGGTCGCGGGGGCGGCGGCGCTGCGCGCCGGGTTCCAGGCGGGGGCGGGCTGGGCGCAGGCCCGGCTGGAGCCGCAGGTTGAGCGGCTGGTGGAGCTGCGGCTGTACGAGGCGACCACCGCGGCCCACCTGACCGCGCTCGATGACTCCGACTTCCTGGACGAGCTGAAGCGCGCGCGGAGCCGCGGCATGCTGGCGGCGCCGAGGGTCGTGCGGACCGCGGTGGACGTGCTCACCGGCGCCGTCGGGATGGCCGCGGCGGCGGGGACCCTCGGCGTCCTGCACCCGCTGCTGCTGCCGCTGCTCCTGCTGACGGCGCTGCCCGAGGGCTGGGCGTCGGTGCGCAGCGCCCGGATGGGCTACCTGACCGAGCTGGCGCTGGTCGAGGTCGTCCGCCGCAAGTGGATCCTCGCGGACCTGATGGTCGAGCGGCGGCACGCGGCGGAGATCCGCTCGTTCACGATGCGTCCCTTCCTGCTGGAGGAGTACGACCGGTTCGCCGCGTACCAGCGCGCCGTGGAGCTGGACCTGGCGCGCCGCCAGACCCTCGCCAAGGTCACCGGCGACATGCTGAAGGGCGTCGCGACCGCGGTCGTGTACGGCGCGCTGGGGCTCATGCTGTGGCAGGGCGCGGTGCCGCTGGCGGTGGCGGGCACCGCCGTGCTGGCGATCAGGACGGGCCAGACGTCGCTCGCCAACCTGGTGTTCGCGGTCAACCAGTGCTACGAGGAGGGCCTGTACTTCGGCGACTACCTGGCGTTCTGCGAGAACGCCGAGGCCAGGATCCCCCGTCGCTCCCTGTCTCACGGATCGGACGCGGACACGGACGTCGACGCGGACGTCGACACGGACGCGGACACGGACGACCACGGCCGTCTCCCTGACGACTTCGCCCGCATCCAGGTGAAGGACGTCACGTTCACCTACCCGGGCTCGGAGGCGCCGTCGCTGCGCGGTGTCTCGCTGGAACTGCGCAAGGGCGAGGTCATCGCACTGGTCGGTGAGAACGGCTCGGGCAAGACGACCCTCTCGCGCGTCATGGCCGGGCTGTACGACCCCGACGACGGGGAGGTCCTGTGGGACGGCGTCCCGCTGACCGGGGTCGCCCCGCAGGAGGTGTGGCGGCACGTCGCCGTCATCGCGCAGGACTACACGCACTGGCCCATGACCGCGCGGCAGAACATCACCATGGGACGGGCGGCCGCGGGCGACGGCGCCGGGCGCCCCGCCGCCACCGGCGCGGGCACCGGGGACGAGGACCCGGACGTCCTCGCCGCCGCACGCGCCTCGGGCGCCGACGAGGTGGTCGCCGGGCTCGCGCGCGGCTATGACACGCTGCTGGACCGGCGGTTCCAGGGCGGCGCCGAGCTGTCGGGCGGCCAGTGGCAGCGGCTGGCGATCGCCCGCGGCTTCTACCGGGACGCCCCTCTGCTGATCTGTGACGAGCCGACCGCCGCCCTGGACGCCCGCGCCGAGCATCTGCTGTTCGAGCGGATCCGCACCCACGCCGACGGGCGGACGGTCCTGCTCATCACGCACCGGCTGGCGAGCGTCCGCCATGCCGACCGGATCCACGTCCTCAAGCACGGGCGGGTGATCGAGGAGGGCGACCACGGCGCCCTGATGGCGCGCGGCGGCCTCTACGCCGAGCTGTACTCCCTCCAGGCGTCGGCGTACAGCGCCGAACCACCGGCGCCCTAGGGGCACCGGCCGCGCAGGCGCCAATCCGGGAATACCGTCCGCCAAAGCAATCGAACAAGCGTACAGTCATTTGAGTCAAAGCTTGGTCAAGACCATTGCTAAACGGCTGGATGATAAGGACTATATCTACTGTTACCCATCCACAGAGATCGCCGGACAATGGATCAGCGGATTGTCGGGCGACGATCATCCTGAGAGGGGGAAACAGGTGAGCGCGGAACGCAAGTCCCTGCGCGATCTGGTCCGGGACGAACTTCGTGAAGCGAAGAAGGACGCCCCGGCGTTCGCGAACGTGACGATGGGCAGCGCGACCTACACGAAGATGCTCGGCAAGCGCTACTGAGGCGCCAGGCCGCTGCGGGAGGCTCCCGCCCGCAGCGGCCACCCGACGGGAGGTTCCTCGCGATGGCGCATTACACCATCCTGACGCCCTATCTCGACGAATGCGGCGCCATCTACATCCCGGGGGTCGGCGAGAATGGCTCGGCGATCCGGCTGAATGACCGCGCCGGCACCCTCTGGCGCGATATCGCCGCGAACGGGGCCTGCGATACCGATGCCCTGGAGGACGCGGATCGGGCCTTCATCGCCGTATTGCTCTCCCGGCAGGTGATCGCCCTGAGTGGGGACGGGGACGAAGCCTGATGCGGATCGCACTCCTGAATCCTTCGGTCGGCTTCTCGGATCGCCGCAAGTCCATTCCCATCGGCCTGGCCTATATCATGGCGTTCCTGGAGTCCGAGGGGCATCCGTCCACCGGCTTCGATTTCGGGGATTCGACGGCGGGCGCGGCGGAGCTGGTCGAGCGGTACCGGCTGTGGGACCACGACCTGCTCGGCATGTCGGTCTACAACGAGTCGTTCGGCGTCGCGGCCGACATGGCCCGGGAGATCAAGCGGCGCAATCCCTCGTGCTTCATCGTCATGGGCGGCCCGCAGGCCACCGCGACCCACCACGCGATCATCCGCGGTCACCCCGAGATCGACGGGGTCGTGCGCAAGGAGGGCGAGCACCCCACGCTGGAGCTGGTCCGGTGCCTCGCCGCCGGTGACGGGCTCGACGCCGTGCCCAACCTCACCTGGCGCGACGGTGCCGCCGTCCGGGTGAACCGCGAGACGCCCGCCCCCGACGACCTCGACGCGCTGCCGTTCCCCGCCGCGGAATTCGTCACGGACCGCGAGTACGGCAGGCTCCACTTCTACGACGCGGTTCGCGACGAACTCCGCCCCGCCCTGACCATCAACACCTCCCGCAGCTGCCCGTACGACTGCAGTTTCTGCGGCGTCCTCACGATAGGCCGGCGGTATCGTTCGCGCAGCCCGGAGAATGTCGTCCGCGAGCTGGAGTTCTTCCGGCAGCGGGACGGCATCGACTACCGCCACGTCTATTTCAGCGACGCCAACTTCTTCGTCCAGGCGCAGCGCGCATTGGCGATGGTCCGGGCCCTTCATGCGGCCGACGACCGCATCACGTTCAGTTTCGGCACCCGGGTGAACCAGATCCTGAAGGCCCGCGACGTGATCGAGGAGATGCGGGATCTGGGACTGCGGTTCATCGAGGTCGGCGTGGAGAGCGCGTCCCCGGCCGTGCTGGAGCGCCTCGCCAAGGGAGTGGGCCCCGAGGTCAATGACGCGGCCGTGGGCTTTCTGACGCGCATCGGCGTGGAGATAGCCCTCGACTTCATCATGGTGGACCCGGCGAGCACCGTCGAGGACCTTCAGATGAACATGGACTTCATCGAACGCCACTTCCTCGACCACTATCCGCACGAGCATTTCTACACCAGCCTCGCGCTGTACGAGGGCACGCCCATCCGGGAGTTCTACGAGGAGCGGCGGGGAAAGCCGTTCGTCAGCGGGACCCTGCCCGATACCGCGGAGCTGTTCGAGTACGCGGAACTGCGGACATGGTGGCGGCTCGTCCAGGACTTCAAAGAGCGCTATCAGGGGAGCATCGACAGGCTGCTCGCCAAGACGGAGACCCTGCTGAAGCATCCGCGCGCCGTGGAATGCCTCACCGGGCGCACAGGCCCGTGGGAGGACCTGTGCGGCCTCCAGCTCGACAGCGTCACCTTGCGGCACGCACCGGTAATGGTCTTCCGGCGACTGGTGGAGCGGCTCGCCTCCGGCGCCAAGCCCGACACCCTGGAGGACGTCGGCCTGCGGGGCTTCGGACGCCGCGCGACGGACCTCGACGACCTGATCGGCTCGGCCTCGGCGGCGCTCGGGCGCCTGGGCGACCGGCTGGGGCTGGCACCGGACGAGCTCGACCGCGCCCTGCGGATCTCCGGCGCCGCGTACCAGTGACCGCCCACCCGGTGCCGGTCCACCCGGCGTCAGTCCACCCGGTGACCGGCCCCGGGCCGTCGGCCGGTCACCGGCGGCCGGGCGATCGGGGACGCGCGTGAGGAGCGCCCGCCCCCGCAGGGACCTGGCGCTGGTCGCCACGGCCTGCGGCCTCTCCACGCTCGGCACCACCGCGGCGTTCCTCGCCATGGTGCTGCACCTGCGGGAGGCGGGCGCCGGGTGGGTGACGGCGCTGCTGCTGGCGGAGCTGTCCCCGTTCATCCTGATGGGGCCGGTCGCGGGGACGGTCGTCGACCGCCTGGAGGCACGGGCGGTCCTGATCTGGGTGAGCGTCGGCCAGGCCGCGGTGAGCCTCCTGCTCAGTGTGGTGGACGGCCCGGCGGCGACCGTCGCGCTGGTCGCCCTCCTCGGCGCGCAGGCCGCGGTGGAGCGGCCCGCGGCGGCGGCCCTGGTCCCCCACATCACCGGCGAGGAGGACGCGACGCGCGGGTACGCGCGGCTGGGCACGGGGCGGGCGCTGGGCGCCATCATCGGCCCGGCCGCCGGCGGGTTCGCGAGCGTGGCCGGCGGCACCGGCACCGCCCTGCTCCTCAACGCGGCCAGCTTCCTCGTCCTGGCGCTCGCCATGACGAGCGTCGGCGCCCGCCGCCGTCCAGGCGCCCGCGACGGCCGGGGTGACGAGGGACACGGCTCCGCCAAGGCCGGGTTCGCGCTGATCCTCTCCAGCCCCGTCCTGCGCGTCGCGATCCCCCTCACCGCCCTCGCCGCGGGCATCGCCCTGGCCGACAACGTCGCCGCCCCCTACCGCTTCACCGACGACCTCGGGGCGGGGGCGGTCGGGTTCGGCGTCTATGAGGGCCTGTACTCGGTCTGCGAGCTGATCGGCATCCAGGTGTTCGCCGCCGAGGCCGGCCGGCGGCACGAGGAGAGGCTGCTCGGGATCGGGAACCTCATGCTGGGACTCGGCGTCCTCGGCATCGGCCTGGCGGGGAACTACCCGCTGGCGCTGGCCGCCGCGGTCGTCGGCGGCATCGGCAACGGCATGAGCAACGCCGGGGAGGGCGCCGTCATCCGGCTGTGCACCCCCGAGGCCCTCCGCGGGCGGGCCTTCGCCGCGAGCGGGGCGCTCGTCCAGACCGCCTCCATCGGAGGGGCCGCCGCCGGGGCCCCCGCGGTCACCGCCCTCGGCCCCGCCGCCACGATGGTGATCTCGGGGGCCCTCGCGTCCGCCGTGGCGGCCGCCGGGGTCGCGGTGGCCGTCCGCCGCGCCGTGCGCCGCCACGAGCGTCCCGTCCTCGACGAAGCCCTGAAGGAATCCCGCCATGCGTGACCTGCGCGCCACCCTGGAGCACGCCTCCGTGACCGCCCTCCTCGCCGCCACCGCGGCCGAACGCCCCGGGCGGCCCGTCGCCGCGCGCGTGGCCCTGTCGGAGACCCACGCGATCACCGCCGGGCGGGTGGACGCGTGGCTGGACCGGGGCCAGATCACCAGCGCGTCGGTCTCCTTCTCCCGCGACAACGCGGCGGCCCCGCTGTCGCTGATCTCGTCCGACTTCGACGTCCAGGGACGGACGTGGCCGTTCCTGCTGTCGCCGGACAAGGTCCGGCGCCTCGTCGCCGGCGGATACACCATGGTCATCAGCGGCCCGGAACTCTGGGACGAGGCCCTGCGGAGGTCCGCGCTCGACGCCGTCGAGGCGATGGCCGCCTCCCTCAACACGATGATCTTCCTGACGCCTCCCGGCACCACCGGGTTCCACCCGCACCGGGACCGGGACGACCACGTCGTGGTCGTCCAGACGGAGGGGTCCAAGCGGTGGCGGCTCTACGACGCCGCCCCCGCCGGGTGGGCCGAGGACGACGCCACCCGCCCCGACCCGGACGCGCTGTCGGCGGAGGTGACCCTCTCCGTCGGCGACACTCTCGTCATCCCGCGGGGCTGGGGGCACGCGGCGTCCGCGGGCCCCGCCGGGATGTCCGCCCACCTGTCGTTCGGCGTCAACCACGTCTCCCCGGCGCACCTGCTCCGGACCGCGGTCGTCGGTGCGCTGCGGCGCATGCGGGAGTCCGCCACGCTGGAGGAGACCGACGCCGCGTACCGGGCGCTCCTCACCGAGTTCGCGGAGTGCGACGCCGGCGACCTCGTCCGCGAGTACGTCACCGCCCCGTACCGCACCGGCGGGCTGCGGCTGAGCCGCATCGGCCGTCAGATGTAGAGGCCGACGCCCCCCTCGTCGGCGCGGGGCGGCGCGTCCGGCAGGTCCTCGGGGCGCAGCAGCCGCACCTCGCCCGCCTCGATCGCGCCGGCGCCCTCGTCGTGCGCGGCGGTGATCCGCTGCGCCTGCCGGGACATCGCCGCCTCCAGCAGGTTGCGCACCAGCCGCGCGTTCCCGAACGAGGACCCCCTCGGCTGCGCGGCGACGAGCCTGTGCAGCGCCTCCAGCAGCCCCGGCGCGATCGCGAACCCGGTCTCCGACGCCATGAACTCGAAGATCGTGACCAGCTCGTCGTCGGAGTAGTCGGGGAAGCGCAGCACCTTCGGGAAACGGGAGTCCAGCCCAGGGTTGAACTTCAGGAACCGCTCCATCTCGGCGTCGTAGCCGGCGACGATGACCACCAGGTCGTTGCGGTGCTCCTCCATGAGCCGCAGCAGCTCCGCGACCGCCTCGTGCCCGAAGTCGCGCTGGTCCCCGCCCGCCGCCGACAGCGTGTACGCCTCGTCCACGAACAGCACGCCGCCGAGCGCCCGGTCGACCGCGGCGCGCACCCGCGGCGCGGTCTGGCCGATGAACTCGCCGACGAGGTCCGCGCGGGTGACCTCCACCAGATGGCCGGACGACAGCAGCCCGAGCTGCGCGTACACCGCGGCGATCAGCCGGGCGATCGTCGTCTTCGCCGTGCCGGGGTTCCCCATGAACACCATGTGCCGCGTCGGCGAGGCCAGCGGGACGCCCGCGTCGCGCCGGATCTGCTCGGCGCGCGCCTCGGCGACCAGCGAGGCCACCTCCGCCTTGACCGCGTCCAGGCCGATGAGCCGGGCGACCTCGGCGAGCGGGTCGCCGGGCACCCCGTCGCGGCCCCGGGCGAGGGTGTCGGGGACGTCCTCCGGCAGCAGCTCGTCCAGCGACTCGGTCTCGTCGACGACACCGTCGGCCAGCACCCGGCGGCCCTGCATCGCGACCGCCCGGTCCAGCAGGTTGATCATGATGCGGGCGTTGCCGAAGCCGCGGTCGCGCGGCGCCGCCTGGGCGAGCCCCCGCACCTTCTCCAGCACGCCGGGGGCCAGTGCGAACCCGGCGTCGGCGGCCTTGCCCGCGAACACCTCGACCAGCTCGTCCTCGGACAGGTCGGGGAACCGGACCGTCCGGGGGAAGAACGACGCGAGGTCCGGCGTGGACTTCAGCAGCCCGTTCAGCTCCGCCTCCGGGCCCGCCAGCACCACCACCAGGTCGTCGGTGTGCGCCTGGACCGCGGTGAGCAGGACGTCCAGCACCTCTCGTCCCCGCGTCGTCTCCGCCGTGACGGCCGTGGTGAACGCGTGCGCGTCGCGGACGACCAGCACCCCGCCGATCGCCTGCTCCACCGCCCGGCGCACCCGCAGCACGCTCTCGCTCGCGTACTCGCCGAGCAGGTCCGCGCGGTCCACCTCGATCATGTGCCCGGACGACAGGACGCCGAGCCCCGCGTAGATCCGGCCGAGGATCCGCGCGACGAGGCTCTTGCCGGTGCCGGGGTTCCCGGCGAACACCAGGTTCCGGGGCCGCGCCGCAACCGCCATCCCCGCCTCCCGGCGCAGGCTCGCCGCCTTCGCCTCGGCGACCAGCGCGTCCACCTCCCGCTTCACCGGCTCGATCCCGGCGCACGCCGCCAGCTCGGCCAGCGGATCGCCCTCGGCGCGGCGGCCGGCGATGAGCCGCTGCGGCAGATCCGCCTCGGTGACCTCCAGCTCGCCCGCCGCGTCCGCGCCGCCGCCCGCCTCGGCGGCCTCGGCCCGGCGCGCGGCCGCCACCCGCGCCCGCGCGGCGGCGGTGCACTGCGCCGCCATGTGCTCCACCAGCCGCGCGCCGCGCAGGTTCAGCAGCGGCGGCGTCCTGGTCAGCAGCACCCCGGCGGTCCCGGCGACGTCCGCGGCGACCCCCGCCCCGCGCCGCGCGACGGCCCGGGTGAACAGCTCGGCGAACCCGTCCTCGGCGAAGTCACGGGTCCGCGCCACCTCGAACGCCCGCACCAGCGCCGGGTTCGCGTCGAACAGCCGCCGGTCACCGCCCGGACGGCACAGCGCGACCACGTCCAGCGACGGCGAACGCGCCATCAGCCGGCGCAGCTCCTCCACGGTCGCGGCGCCGCACCGCTCATAGGTGACCAGCCGCTCCAGGTCGTCCACGACCAGCAGCATCCGCGCGTCCATGCAGTCGCGGACACGCGCCTGCAACCACAGCACCGCGTCGCTCACGGTCAGCGACGCGAACACCTGGTCGGAGATCCACAGCGCCTCCCGGACCACACCGCACTCGGCGAGCCGGCGCTCCAGCACCTCCGCCGCCGTGCCCTTCCCCGTCCCCTCCGGCCCCGCGATCAGCATCCGGACGGGCCGCTCCCCCGCCAGCCGCGCCGCCAGCGCGTCCTGCACCGCCCGCGTCAGCTCCGGCTGCCCGACCAGCGCCTTCCCGACACCGTCGTCACCCCCGGACCAGCCGCCCGCGACGGCACGGTCCGGCTCGTCCGCCGCCGCGTCCCGCGGACGCTCGGGGAACAGCGCCGACCCCAGCGGGTTGAACACCCGCCGCGCCGAGAACAACCGGCGCAGATCCGCCTGGAACTGCCGCACCGGCACCCGGCACCGCGGGCTGATCGCCGCGTCCGGCAGCCCCTGCACCGCACCGGTGATCCGCACCGCCATGTCCAGCCACGCCCGCGACGCGTCCGCCTCCCCCGCGACCAGCCCCCGCGCCAGCCACGCGCGCACCTCGTGCTGCCACGCCTCCGACGAGAACCCCTCCCGCGCCGCGCGGAACCGCTCCTCCAGGTTCTCGTAGCGGGCCGTGCCCAGCACCACCGCCAGCTCCGCCGGAACCACCTGCGCCTCCGCGGCCAGCAGCAGCCGCGCCAGCGCCACGTCCGCCTCGTCCCCATCCGCGACCGCCCCCGCCAGCCGCTCATGGGCCACGTCCAGCCCCGCGCACGCCCACCCCAGATACGCCACCGGCCCGGCCAGCTCGGGCAGCACCGCGATCTCGTCCTCGGTGAGCCCCGCCACCCACACGTCCTCCAGGCCCTTCTGCGGGACGGCCATGTCCTCCTCCCGCAACACCGGATCGGCCGCCCGCCGGTCGAACAGCCCCATCAGCGTCCGCCGCCGCCGCTCCAGCGGCTCCAGCCCGTCGAAGACCTCCAGCCCCGCCCGCGCCAGCTCGAACATGATCGCGCGCCGCTCCCGGTCATTGCCCGCCGGCTCCGGCAGCCACAACCCCGGCGGCCGCCACCGCCCGCCCTGCGTGAACCACGCCGCCGGATCCCGGACCGCCGACTCCGGCGTCGCCAGGAAATCCGACAGCAACTCATAGTCCACATCGCCGCGCGACCCCCCGCGCACCGCCGACGCCCCCAGCAGGAACGTCAGCAACGACCACTGCTCCGCCCCCGCCGCGCTCGTGTCCTCCCCGTAGAAATCACTCAGCTGCCTGGTCAGCACCACCGCCCGCGGATCCGCGTTATAAGCGACCGCGCGCTCGCGCAACTCCTCGTACAAACCGTCCGGGACACGCCACGGCCCGAACGCGTACACGTCCAAGACGGGCTCGTCCGTCAGGAGCACTTCGAGATGGTCCGGCAGCCGGGGGGAACTCACCTAAGGTCCTTCTCCTACAGCGGGTCAGCGGGAACACACGTCTGCACACCCTACTTATTGCGGTGCCCTTGGCGTCGGGCGCTGGCGCGCCCTCCTTCGGCGGGCACCGCGGGCGATCGCTGCATCGCTTCGACTCGCCCTAGAGGGCTCGCTGCGCGATCAGGTTCTCGCTTCGCTCGCACCTGCCTTCGGATGCGATCGCAACCTGCCGGTAGTTGCCACCTAGGGCTACTACAGGGACCTGCCCTCGGCCCGCGCGCGCCCACGAGTCGCCTCGACTCGCCTGGCGGCTCGTCCCGCGACCACGCCCCCCGGACAAAGCCACAACCGGCCTCTCTGTCTACTGCGGTGCCCTTGGCGTCGGGCGCTGGCGCGCCCTCCTTCGGCGGGCACCGCGGGCGATCGCTGCATCGCTTCGACTCGCCCTAGAGGGCTCGCTGCGCGATCAGGTTCTCGCTTCGCTCGCACCTGCCTTCGGATGCGATCGCAACCTGCCGGTAGTCGCCACCTAGGGCTACTACAGGACCTGCCCCCAGCGCGCGTCCCTCCAGAAGTCACCTCGACTCGCCTAGCGGCTCGTCCCGCGACCACGCCCCCGGACGAAGCCACAACCGGCCTCTCGGGCACCCGACCAATCGCGCAGCGAGCCCTCTGGAGCGCGTTCGGAGCGATGCAGCGACCGCACTGCAATGCCTGCCGCAGGAGGGCGCCCAGCGCCCGACACCGAGGGCACTGCAACGAACACACCTCAGCCACCGGCTCAGCCCCCAACGACCTCAACCGTTGCGATCGCGTCCGAAGGCAGGGGCGAGCGAAGCGAAACCCTGATCGCGCAGCGAGCCCTCTGGGGCGAGTCGGAGCGATGCAGCGATCGCACGTAGTGCCCGCCGAAGGAGGGCCGCCAAGGCCCGACGCCAAGGGCACTACAACTAAAGCGGACTCGCCTTTGGGCGTTTGGGGGGGCGGCCGTCGCCTGTGGAGCGGCCGGTGGCGCGGCGGCCCAGCCAGGGGAGGAGGTAGGTGCGGGCCCAGCGGACGTCTTCGCGGCGCAGGGTGAGCCAGTGGGCGGGGTCTGTGGGGGGCCAAGGCTCGCGCCAGTCGTCTTGGACGGGGAGGCCGAGGACCTCGGCGACGCGGAGGGCCATGCGGCGGTGGCCTTCGGGTGAGAGGTGGAGGCGGTCCTCGTACCAGGCGCGGGGGTCGTTGAAGACGCGCAGGGACCACAGGTCGACGACCGTGCAGGCGCGGCGGTCGGCGATGGCGCGCAGGTGCATGTTGTAGGTGGCGGCGCGGCCGCGGATGCGGCCGCCGGTGCGCAGGCCGCGGGTGTCGAAGCCGGTGAAGACGACCACGCGGGCGCCGGTGGCGCGGAGGCGGCGGACGGCGTCGTCGAAGACCACGGCCAGGGCGTCGGGGTCGGCTCCGGGGCGGAGCATGTCGTTGCCGCCCGCGCAGAAGGTCACCAGGTCGGGGGCGAGTTCCACGGCCCTCGGCACCTGGTCGTCCACGATCTGGCGGACGAGCTTGCCGCGGACGGCGAGGTTGGCGTAGCGGAGGCCGGGGCTGTGCTCGGCGAGGTGTTCGGCGAGCCGGTCCGCCCAGCCGCGGAAGCGGTCCGTTTCGCCGGGGTAGGGGTCGTTGAGGCCCTCGGTGAAGCTGTCGCCGATGGCCACGTAGGTCTGGATCCGCCCCATTTCGTCCATCGCAACCCCCAGTACCGCTCGGTTCCCGATCACCTAGGTTAATGATGCACCGTGCACATAACCTACGCGACCGTAGCCCTCCCGGGGACGGGCGATACCGGCCTCTGCCTGCGGGGCTACGTCCAGCTCGGGGACGCGCCGAGGGGGCCGCCGGGGGCGGCGGGCGGCGCGGCGGCGCCGGGCGCGGCGGTGGCGTGCACCGACATCGCGTGCTGGACGAGGGTGATCAGCACCTGCTTGGTCGACTCGCGGCTGCGCGCGTCGCACTGGACGATCGGCACGTGCGCGCTGATCGACAGCGCCTCGCGGATGTCCTCGACGGCGTACTGGAACTCGCCGTGGAACCCGTTCACGCCCACCACGAACGGCAGGCCGAGCTCCTCGAAGTAGTCGACCGCCGCGAAGCAGTCCTCCAGCCGGCGGGTGTCGACCAGGACCACCGCGCCGATGGCGCCGCGGACGAGGTCGTCCCACATGAACCAGAAGCGGTGCTGCCCGGGGGTGCCGAACAGGTAGAGGATCAGCTCGCTGTCGAGGGACACGCGGCCGAAGTCCATGGCGACCGTGGTGGTCGTCTTGTCCGGGACGGCCGACAGGTCGTCCACGTCGGCGCTGGCCGCGGTCATCACCGCCTCGGTGGTGAGCGGCATGATCTCCGAGACGGACCCGACGAAGGTGGTCTTGCCGACGCCGAAGCCGCCGCCCACGACGATCTTGACAGAGGTCAGCTCGGCCTCTGCGCCGGGCGGCCCCGAAGGAGGAACCTGGTCAGAGCTTCCGAAGGCCACTGAGCACCCTTTCTAGCAAGCGGAGGTCCGGCTGGCCGCCGGCTGTGGTGGGACGCGACTGGTGCAGGCGCAGCAGCCCTTCGACGGCCATGTCGGCGACGAGCACCCGGGCCACGCCGAGCGGGAGGCGCAGCAGCGCCGAGACCTCCGCCACCGACCGGGCCGACCGGCACAGGTCCATGATCGCCCGGTACTCCGGGGTCAGCATGGACACGTCCCGCGGCGGATAGGGCGCCGCGGTGACCAGGGCCTCGATGGCCAGGTCGTACCGCGGCTTCGTGCGTCCCCCGGTGACGGCGTACGGGCGCACCAGCGAGCTGGCGTCCTCCTCCTCACGCGCGGGCGGGCGTCCCTGCCCCGGCATCCGCGGCTGGTCTCCCGGCCAGCGCCCCGGGCCGCCCGGCCCGCCTCCGTAGGAACTCCCTCGATCCATGTCGCCCGACCTCCGTCAGCATCATCCGGTCAGTACCGGGCGGGCCCGGCGCCCATCTCGGTCACCGACGGTCCCGAGTACGGCGGCTGCTGCTGGTCCGGGGAGCGCAGCGCGGGGGTCAGAGCCCGGCCCACGCGCTCGACCAGCAGCGTCATCTCGTACGCCACCAGTCCTAGGTCACAGTCGGGCGCGGCGAGCACCGCGAACACCGACCCGTTCGTGATGGACATGACGAACAGCAGGCCGCGGTCCATCTCGACCACGGTCTGGTTCACCCCGCCCGCGTCGAAGATCTTGGCCGCGCCCTGCGTCAGGCTCATCAGCCCGGAGGCGATCGCCGAGAGCTGGTCGGCGCGCTCGGGCGGAAAGCCCGAGGAGTAGGCCATCGGCAGGCCGTCCGAGGAGACCACGACGGCGTGCGCGACCTTCGGGACACGGTCCGCGAAGTTCGTCACCAACCAGTTGAGATCCTGCCCGCTCACCGGGTGCCTCCTGTCTCGTCGTCGCCCTGCGACGACACCTCACCTGACGTGCCTCCGCCGCGAGTCTCGGTGCGGCCCCGATGGACACCGCGCTGAAGGCTAGCGAAGCGGTTGCGCACTACGTCGGCCGACTGGGCCTGTGCCCGGGGCTCCTGCGCGGGACGCTCCGGGGACGGGGCGGCCTGCCCCTGCCCGGCCGGGTCCTGCTGCCGGGCCACCGCGCCGGGCACGCGGTTCTTGCCGGGGACCCGCTTGGGGAGCCCGACGGAGGTGCGGGCGCCCGCGACCGGCTCGCGGACGGCCTCGGCGGCGCGGAAGCCCGCGTCCGCCGGGGACTCCCAGTCCTTGGGCGGGTCCTCGCCCGACGACCCGCCGGACCGGTACTGGAACCATTCGGACTGCATCGCGTCGAAGATCGGCGAGCGTTCGGGGACGCGCGGGGTCCCGGCCGAGGCCCGGGCGGGAGGCGCCTGGACGGGGTGCTCGTAACCGGACGGGTCGGCTGCGGGTGTCTCCGGGATGGCGCCCTCCGGTGGGGTGGGACCGGTCTCCCTCCACGGGGCTCCTCCGCCGGGGACCCGGGGATGCGCGCCGCTCGGGGAGCCGTCGGCGTGGGTGTCGCCGCCGACCTGCTGGAGCGGGCCCGTCTCCCAGGGGATCCGCCGCTGGGAGCCCGGCTCGGGGACCATGGGCTGGGCCTCCGGGACGACGGACTGGGGGCCGGTGTGGCGTCCCGGGCGGTAGAGCCCGTTCCTGACGCCGCCCTCCTGCGTGCGCTCGCGCGGCTGGAACAGGCCGTTCGGGCGGCCGTCGTCGGCCGGGGCGCCGCGTCCCGGCAGGTTCGCGCCGGGCTCGCGGACGGGCAGTTCCCCCGGCTGGCGGGGCGGGCGCCGGTCGCCGGGAGGCGGGTAGCCCTCGGCCGCGAAGGCGTCGGCGGCGTGCGGGTCGATCGGGTAGGAGCCGGAGCCGAACGGCTCGACCGGGTAGCCCTCACCGGGCGGCCGCTGGCCGAGGGGCGGGCGCTGCTCGACGGGCGGGACCATCGGGATCGGGCCGGTGGCGCCGGGAGGGGCGGCGTGCGCGCCGCTGCCGCCGAGCGCGGGGATCGGGCCGGTGGGCCGAGGGCGGTCGCTCCCCGGGGGCACGGGCCGCTGCGGGCCGGTGCCGCCGACGACGCGCTGCGCGCCGGTACCGCCCATCATGGGGTGCCCGCCGGTGCCGATCCTGGGCTGGGGGCCCGAACCGGGCTCGTCCTGCGCGAACGCGGCGCCGGCCTGCTCGTACGCGCCGCTGCCGAGGGGCGGCGGCTCGGTCATCGGGGTGAGAGCGAGATGGCCGGTTCCGGCCGATTCACGGGGGGCGCCGAGGCCCCGCGCGCCGATGCCGGTGGTCTCGCCGGGGCTGACGATCGCGTCCGGCAGCACCACGAACGCGGTGAGGCCGCCGCCCTGCGCCGCGCGCAGCTCGACCCGGATGCCGTGCCGGACGGCGAGGCGGCCGACCACGAACAGGCCCATGCGGCGGGCGGCGGAGAAGTCGATGACGGGCGGGTTGGCGAGCCGCCAGTTGGCCTGCTCCAGCTCCTCGTGTGAGATCCCGACGCCGTTGTCGGTGATCTGGAGCATCGAGCCGCCGCCGCTCAGCAGCTGCCCGGAGACCGTGACCTTGGTGTGCTCCGCGGAGAACACCGTCGCGTTCTCGATCAGCTCGGCCAGCAGGTGCACGAGGTCGTTGACGACGGGTCCGGCGACCGTCATGTCGCCCTGAACGCGCAGCGCCACCCGTTCGTACTGCTCCACCTCGGACAACGACGCGCGGACGACGTCGATGAGCGGGACGGGCCGGTTCCAGCGGCGTGCCTGCTCCTGCCCGCCGAGAACGAGGAGGTTCTCACAGTTGCGGCGCATGCGGGTGGCGAGGTGGTCCAGGCGGAACAGGTTGCCGAGCTGCTCCTCGTCCCGCTCGCTCTGCTCCAGCTCCTCGATGAGGCGGAGCTGCCGCTCGATGAGCGACTGGCTGCGGCGGGAGAGGTTGACGAACATCGCGTTGATGTTGCCGCGCAGGACGGCCTCGTCCGCCGCGAGCCGCACGGCCTCGCGGTGGACCTCGTCGAACGCGCGGGCCACCTGGCCGATCTCGTCGGTGGTGTCGATGTCGATCGGCTGCACCTCGATGCCGCCGGCGGCGGCCTCGGGGTCGCGCAGCCGGTCGACCAGGCCGGGCAGCCGGGTGCCGGCGATCTCCAGCGCGCCCTGCTGGAGGCGGCGCAGCGGCCGCACCAGCGACCGGGCCATGAACGCGGTGATGAGCAGGACGAGCAGCAGCAGGACGGTCGCGACGATCCCGTCGGTGATCGTCGACTGGCGCGCGTCGGCGCCCTGCCGGTCGCTGATGGCGCGGATGTCGGCGGCCAGCGACCGCTCGACCTCGCGCATCTTGTCGACCATCTCGGTCATCGCGGAGCGGATCACGAGGGCCGCGGTGCCGGTGCCGAGGGACGCCGGCAGCCGGCCGCCGGTGGTGCTGGCGGAGGAAAGGGCGCGCTGCCGCAGGTCCCGCGCCTGGTCGATCTTGGGACCGACGACGGTGTCCTCGAACCTCTGGCGCTGCTGCACCGAGGTCGAGCCGCGGAAGGCGCCGATCTCGCTGTCCTCCTGGGCGCGGGCGGCGGTGAGCGCGTTCAGCTCGTCGCCGGCCAGCCGCCGCGTGTGCGCGCCGATGAGCAGCAGGGCGCGTTCGCGGGAGACCGCCTCCTTCGCCCGCGCGAGCGAGCCCAGGGCCCTGCTCGCCGCGGCGAGCCGGTCGTCGGCGACGTTCTGCGAGAGGCCGTCGAGGATGTTGACGAGTTCGCCCGCGGACTCGGTGTACTTCTGGAGCACGGTGAAGGCGGGCACCTTGGTGCCGGTCGCCAGGGCGCGGACGGCCTTGACGCCGTCCAGCCGGTTCAGCACCGTCGTGGCGTCGCGGACGGCCTGGTCGCCGAAGGACGGGTCGATGCGGAGCGCGGCCGTGCGCACCGGGCCGAGCTGCTCGTCGGTCTTGCGCTGGCGGGTCTGGAGCGCGTCCAGGAGGGTGGGGTCGCGGTCGGACGCGATGTACTCGATGGCGGTGTCGCGCTCGGCGATGAACTCCTGGAGGAACCGCGTGACGTCCTCACCCAGCTCGGCCATCTTCTCGACCCGGCCGTACTCCGCCGCCCGGCTCGCGGAGCCGGAGATGCGCAGCCCGGCGAGCGCGACGGCCGCGACCGTCGGCACGAGGATCAGCACGATGAGGCGCTGTGGCACACGCCAGTTCCTCAGGCCGAGCCTGCTGCCGCCCGTCCGTGGTGAAGGATCGGACCGTGCCTCGACCTCCCCGGGCCGAGGAAGGTCGCGACCTGCGTCGCTTGGTTGCATCCGGCGTTAACACCTCTCCATCACGATGTGCCGCATCCTCTGTGGTCGAACCACCACGAAGGGTCCAAATGCAACATCGTTCCGCCTCCGGCGCTCGACATTGCAGCACATCCAGGGATGGGCCGCAAAGGACCCTAGGCGAGTCGATATGGACTAATGCGACAATCGTGATTTCGTTACTGTCTGTCCGTTTTCCCGGGTACGGTTCGTCGCTCTCCGCACATGTCCGTTCAGTAATCACCTCGTTGCGGTGCGTGACCGTTCCCGGTCGTCCGGCTCCGGGTCATGATCGCAATGGACGGAACCGGCCCGCAGCCCGTTACAATGATCACTCTCCGGAGGCGGCCGACGATGGACCGTCACACGACCGCGGGGCGGCCGGCGCACCGGCCGGGGCACCCCTTACCGCGGCCGGATGCGGACCGGGGACGCGCCCGGGCGACCCCCGGACGACCCGGACCCCCGTCCCGCCCGGCGGCCCGTCCGATGACCCGCTGGCCAGACACCGGCGTATCAGTCAGTGGAACACCCGGGATGCGGGGCCGTGCACCCTCGCACGTACCATGCGTCCCTTAAGCACCACAAAACACAGAAACACCACGAACACAAGACGATCACGCAAGACTGAAACCAACGCACGCAAGACGCTCAACCCGCGATACGCTCGCCGAACGTGATCATCAGGCGCGGCGGGATCAGTGGCCGCAGTCGTTCCTCCTGGCTCTCGCCCTGGTAGCCCAGCCACGCCGAGCAACTTCCCCCTGATGAGATTTAGGAGTGCCATGAGGCAATCCGGACGTCGCTCTGTTCTCCTCGGTGCTCTTCTCCTGGTCGCTTCCCTTGCCGCCGGCTGCGGAGACTCCGACTCCTCCGACGGCGGCAAGGGACTGGAGAAGAAGACGCTGACGGTCGCCTCGCTGCCGCTGGTGGACGCCGCGGCCCTGCACGTCGCGCAGCAGCAGAAGCTGTTCGAGGCCGAGGGACTGAAGGTACAGATCAAGCCGGTCCAGCAGAGCATCCAGGCCCTGCCGGCCCTGGCCAAGGGCGACGTGGACGTGATCGCGGGCGCCAACTACGTGTCCTTCCTGCAGGCCAACGAGAAGGGCACCCTCAAGCTGAGCATCGTGGCCGAGGGCGCATCGCTCACCTCGAACATGATGAACGTGCTGGTCAAGGCCAACTCCAGCATCAAGACCGCCAAGGACCTTGAGGGCAAGAAGGTCGCGGTCAACATCCTCAACAACATCCAGTCGCTGACACTGAACGCCATCCTGAAGGCCAACAACGTCGACCCGTCGAAGGTCACCTACGTGGCCATCCCCTTCCCCCAGATGCCCGCGGCGCTGGAGAAGGGGCAGGTGGACGCCGTCCACATCGTTGAACCGTTCCTGTCGGACACGCAGAAGAAGCAGGGCGCGCGGGTCGCGGTCGACGGCGGCAGCGAGCCGGTGACCGGCCTGCCGATCGCCGGTTTCGTCGCCACCCAGGAGTTCACCAGCAAGTACCCGAAGACGGCCGCGGCTTTCCAGCGGGCCATCTTCAAGGCGCAGGGGCTCGCCACCGGCGACCGCAAGCGCGTCGAGGAGGTCCTGCCCACCTTCACCAAGATCGACAAGCAGGTGGCCTCGGTCATCACGCTGCCGGGCTACCCGACCTCCCTCAACACCACGCGCATGCAGCGGGTCATCGACCTGATGACCAGCGCCGGGCTGCTCAAGCAGAAGCCCGACCTGAAGACCGTCCTCTTCCAGCCGACGTCCTGACGGCGGGACATCGATTCGCCCATGACACACCAGTCAGCGCCGTCCCGCGGTCTCTCGCGCCCAGGAAGGTGGGCACGGGGGGCCGCCGGGGTGGCGGTCCTGTTCCTGGCGAGCGAGGCCCTGGGCAGGGCCGAGATCGTGGATCGTTCCTACCTGCCCCCCGCCTCCACCGTCGTCGCCCGCGCGGCCGAGCTGTTCGGCGACCCCGACTTCCTGCACAACGTGCGCGTCACGCTCACCGCCTGGGCGCTCGGGCTCGCCATCGCCATCGCCATCGCCGTGCCGCTCGGCCTGCTGTTCGGCAGCGTGCCGGCGGTCAACACCGGCGCCCGCGCGATCGTGGAGTTCCTGCGGCCGATCCCGTCGGTCGCGCTCATCCCGCTGGCCGGGCTGCTGCTCGGGTCCGGGCTGGGCATGGAGGTGCCCCTCATCGTGTACGCGGCGAGCTGGCCCATCCTCTTCAACACCATGTACGGGCTGGACGACGTCGACCCCACCGCCAAGGAGACCCTGCGCACCTTCGGCTTCAGCCGGACACAGGTGCTGCTGCGGGTCTCGCTGCGCAGCGCCGCCCCGTTCATCGCCACCGGCGTGCGGCTCGCCGCGTCGATCGCGCTGATCCTCGCGGTCGGCACCGAGATCCTGTCCGGCTTCGGCGAGGGCCTCGGCATCTTCATCGCCTCGGCGAGCAACGTCCCCGACGGCACCCGCGACGTCCTCGCCGGGACGGTCTGGGCCGGCTGCCTCGGCCTGATCATCGACACGGTGCTCGTCCAGGCGGAGAACCGCATGTTCCGCTGGCACTTCGCGCTGAGGAGTGGTGCCTCGTGACGACCGCGACCGCGGCCGTGTCCCTGCCGCGTCCCCGCGGCGGCCTCGCCGGGGCGCTCGTGCGCGGCGTCCTGCACCGCTGGCTCCCGCTCGCGATCCTGGTCGCGGGCTGGGAGGTGGCGACGCGGATCTCCGGCAGCCCCTTCTTCCCCCCGCCGTGGGAGATCGTCCGGCGGATGAAGGAGCTGTGGTTCACCGGCCCGGCGGACCACCTGTTCCTCAACGGCGAGGCGACCGGCAACATCCTGCCGAGCCTCGGCCGGATGGCGCTCGGGCTGCTGCTGTCGGCGATCGCCGGGATCGTGCTCGGCATCGCCCTCGGCCGCTCGGAGCAGGTGCTGGCCTACCTCAACCCCATCATGCAGTTCGCCCGGGTCATCCCCCCGCCGACCCTCGTGCCGGTCTTCATCGTGCTGTTCGACCTCGGCACCCAGATGCAGGTCGCCTCCATCATCTTCAGCGCGATCTGGCCGATCCTGCTGAACACCGCCGACGGCGCCCGGTCGGTCGACCAGGTGCAGATGGCGACGGCCGAGACGTTCCGGCTGTCGGGCGCCGACCGGATCCGGTTCATCATCGTCCCCTCGGCGCTCCCGAAGATCTTCGCGGGGCTGCGGCTCGCGCTGTCGCTGTCGCTGATCCTGATGGTCTTCTCCGAGCTGCTGCCCGGCACCACCGACGGGCTGGGCTTCGAGCTGACCAACGCCCAGAGCCAGTCCGACATGCCGACCATCTGGTGCGTGATCGTGCTCCTCGGCGTCCTGGGCTATCTCTTCAACACGATCCTGCTCGCGGTGGAGCGCCGGGTCCTCACCTGGCACCGCGCGGCGCGAAAGGCGGCTTCATGACGACCGGGCCCACCGTCCGGGACGCGGTGTTCGACTTCTGCCGGAAGGCGGGGATGACCACCGTCTTCGGCAACCCCGGCTCCACCGAGCTGCGGATGTTCCGCGACTTCCCCGCGGACTTCGAGTACGTGCTCGCGCTGCAGGAGACCATCGCCGTCGCCGCCGCGGCCGGGCACGCCATCGGCACCGGGCGGGCCGGTCTCGTCAGCCTGCACTCGGCGGGCGGCGTCGGGCACGCGCTCGGCGCGGTGTTCAACGCCTACCGCGACCGGGTGCCGCTCGTCATCTTCGCCGGCCAGCAGTCCCGGGACATGCTGCCCCTCCGCCCGTTCCTCGGCGCCGACGAGCCCGCGCAGTTCCCGCGCCCCTACGTCAAGTGGAGCCGCCAGCCCGAGCGCGCCGAGGACGTGCCCGCCGCGCTCGCCGAGGCGTACCGGGTCGCGATGACGCCGCCGCGCGGGCCGGTGTTCCTGTCGGTGCCCGAGGACGACTGGGACCGTCCCGCCGAGCCCGTCCCCCACCGGGAGGTCCGCGCCGCCTTCACCGCCGGCCCCGCCGCGCTCCGCGAGGTGGCGGACGCGCTCGACGCGGCCCGCAGCCCGGTGATCGTGGTCGGCTCGGGCGTGGACGACGAGGGCGCGCTGCCCGCCGTCGTCGAGCTGGCCGAGCGCATCGGCGCCCCGGCATGGATCAGCCCGCTGTCGGGACGGTCCGGGTTCCCCGAGGACCACGCCCTGTTCCGCGGTTTCCTGCCGCCGGTCAAGGATCAGCTCGCCGCGTGCCTCGACGGCCACGACGTGATCCTCGTCCTCGGTACGCAGGTGTTCACCTACCACGTGGCCGCCGAGGGCGCGCCGATACCGGCGGGCGCGCGGTTGTTCCACTTCGACTGCGATCCCGCGCAGACGGCGTGGGCGCCGGTCGGCACCAGCGTGCTCACCACGATCCAGGCGGGCGTCTCCGGGCTGCTCGACCTCGTCGAGAAGGCGGACCGGCCCGCGCCCCCGCCGCGTCCGAGACCCGCGACGCCGCGGGCGGGCGACCCGATCGACCCCTCGCTGGCGATCGAGGCGCTCCGCGACCGGCTCCCCGAGGACGCCGTGATCGTCGAGGAGGCGCCGAGCCACCGCGAGCAGTTCCACGCGCGGATGCCGATCACCCGGTCCGGCGGGTTCCTCGCCTCCGGCAGCGGCGCCCTCGGCTGGGCGCTGCCGCTCGCGGTCGGGCGGGCCATGGCCGGGACGGGCGAGCGCGTCGTCTGCGTCATCGGCGACGGCTCGATCATGTACTCGGTGCAGGCGCTGTGGACGGCCGTGCAGCGGCGCGTGCCGCTGACCGTCGTCGTCCTCGACAACGGCGGGTACGGGGCCATCCGGGCGCTCGGGCGCCGGATCGGCATCGAGACCATTCCCGGCAGCGACATCGCGGGGATCGACTACGTGACCGTCGCGGAGGGGCTCGGCTGCCCGGGCCGGACGGTCGTCTCCGCGGCCGACCTCGACGCGGCGTTGGAGGAGGGGCTCGGGCACGACGGTCCGTTCCTCGTGGAAGTCCGGGTCGAGTCCGACGACTCTCCCCTCTATGAGCCATGGGCGAGGTGACCAGGATGCTGGAGATCTCTGGGCTGGGGCACTCCTACGGTGCCAGCCGTGTGCTGCAGGGTATGGACCTCAGGGTCGCCGAGGGCGAGCTGGTCACCATCGTCGGCCCGTCGGGGTGCGGCAAGTCGACGCTGCTGCGCTGCGTCGCCGGGCTGATCGCGCCGACCGAGGGCGAGGTCGTGCTGAACGGCACCCCGATCCACGGGGTCCCCGACGAGCTCGCGGTGGTGTTCCAGGACTACAGCCGGTCGCTGCTGCCGTGGCTGACCGTCCGCGACAACGTGGCCCTGCCCCTGCGGCGCCGCGGCGCCGGACGCGCCGAACGCCGCGCGCAGGCCACGAAGGCGCTGGAGTCCGTCGGCCTCGCGGACGCCGGGGGCAAATACCCGTGGGAGCTGTCGGGCGGCATGCAGCAGCGCGTGTCGATCGCGCGCGCCCTGGCCTACCGCCCGTCGTTCCTGCTGATGGACGAGCCGTTCGGCTCGGTGGACGCGCAGACCCGCGAGGACCTGGAGGACCTCGTCCTGCAGGTGCACCGGGCCGAGGGCATGACGATCCTGCTGGTCACCCACGACATCGACGAGAGCGTCTACCTCGGCGACCGCGTCGTGGTCCTCGCCCGCAACCCGGGCCGGATCCGCAGCGAGCTGCCGGTCACGCTGCCGCCGGTTCGCGACCAGATCGGGACGCGCGCCGAGCCGGAGTTCGTCCGTCTCCGGGCCGAGGTGGGCCGCCTGGTGCGCGGGGTCGCCACCCCCGCCTGACCTGCGGACGCCCCGGCACCACCGCCGGGGCGCCCGCACCGCGGGCGGCGGCATGGCGGTCACTTCGCGTCGGAGTAGCGGGAGACGGCGGCGATCTCCATCGGGAACACGACGGAGGTGTCGCCGAACAGCAGCCGCCGCGCCTCCCCTGCGGCGGCGTGGATCGCCTCGGTCACGTCGTCGGCCAGCTCCGCGGGGGTGTGCACGATCACCTCGTCGTGCTGGAAGAACACCAGGCGCGGCGGCCCGAGGGCGGTGAGGCGGCGGCGCAGCGAGCCGAGCAGCGCCAGGGCCCAGTCCGCGGCCGTGGCCTGGACGACGAAGTTGCGGGTGAAGCGGCCCCGCCCCCGCAGCGCCTGCGCGGCCCCCGCCTGCCGCGCGTCCCCGCCGTCCTCGTCGCCGCCCGCGGAGGTCAGCTCACGCCACCCGGCCGACGGCGGCGGGCACGTCCGCCCGAGCCGGGACCGGACGAGCCGCCCGTCCTCCCCCGCGCGCGCCGCGGCCTCCACGTACTCGAACGCGGCCGGGAACCGGCTCTTGAGCACGCCGAGCAGCTGCACCGCCTCCCCCGTCCCGCCGCCGTACATGGCCGACAGCAGCGCGAGCTTGGCCTTGTCACGCGCGCTGAGCGTCTCGGGGTCGCGCCGGGACCCCCGGCCCTCCTCCGCCCCGCCGCGGAAGGCGTGCGAGAGGGCCGCGTACAGGTCACCGTGGGCCGCGGCGTCGGCGAACGCGCGGTCGCCCGCGAGGGCGGCGAGCACACGCGGTTCGAGCTGCGCCGCGTCCGCGACGACGAGGCGCCAGCCGGGGTCGGCGACCACGGCCCGGCGCAGGACCCGCGGGATCTGCAGGGCGCCCCCGCCGTTGGTGGCCCACCGTCCCGACACCACGCCGCCGACGACGTACTCCGGACGGAACCGCCCCCCGCTCACCCACGTGTCGAGCCACGCCCAGCCGTGCGCGGTGTGCAGCCGGGACAGCTCCTTGTACTCCAGCAGCAGCGGCACCGCCGGGTGGTCGAGCCGCTTCAGCACATGCGCCCGCGTCGAGGCGACCGGCAGCCCGGCGGCCGCGAACGCCTTGACGATCTGCGCCGGGGAGTCGGGATTGACGTGCGCGCGCCCGCCGAACGCGGCGCTGATCCGGTCGGCGAGCGCCTGGAGCCTGCGCGGCCGCAGCCCGCCGGACGGGCGCGGCCCCAGCAGCTCGGTGAGCAGGGCGTCGTGCTCGTCCGCCGACCAGGGCAGCCCGTCGTGGCTCATCTCGGCGGCCACCAGCGACCCGGCGGACTCCGCGGCGGCGAGCAGCGCGAACCCGTCGAGCCCCGCGATGGCGCGCTGCTGCGCGGCGTGCACCGCGACCACCTGCTCCAGATCGTCGCCGGGCCTTCCGGCGTCACGGGCGTCGTCGTCGAACAGCGACGCCTGTGCCGACGCCGCCTGGACCGGAGGCGGATCCACCGGGACGGGCTCCCCCCGCAACCGCGCCGACGCGGCCGGCACCGAGCGCGGCTCCCCGTACCGTCCCGCGTGGCCGAGGAGCAGGTTCTCGACGAGTTCCAGATCGTGGCAACGGCCCACCCGCACCCCCGCATCGAGCAGCGCCGGATACGACCGCGCCGTGGACGCCCACACCCAGCGAGGCGAGTCCGCCCGCTCCCGCCCGGCGATCTCGGCGACCAGGTCGGACACCGCCCACGCGGCTCCGCCGGGCGTCCCGTCCTCCCCCAGGACCCGCAGCTCTCCCCCGCCTCCGGCACCGGCGGCCACCGCGATCCTCACGCCCCCATTGTCGTCCCGCCCACCGACAGAACGCATGCGAGGACCCCTCCGCGCAGATCACGCGCGCGAAGGGGCCGACGCTTCTTCAGGAGACCAGGGCCGCGGCCTCTACTTGTGAACCAACCTTCCGCCGAACACGTACAACCCCCCAAACCGCCCACCCGAACCCGGGAACCACAGTCCGAACCCCAACCGAGGATCCGAACCGCAACCGAGGGCCTGAACCCCAACCACGGATTACGGGACAGGCACGCGCAGCGAGCGCCAGCGGCCGCAGTGGAGGAGACCCGTGCCGCGCAGCCGGGGGGTCTGGGGGTCGCCCCCCAATAAAAGCCAGTCCCCCAGCTAGCCGACCAGCGAGACCTGCTGGCCGGGCTGGGTGTCGCCGTAGCGGTCGGTGACCTTGTTGAGCTGGATCTGGTAGTACAGGACGCCGAAGCCGAGGATGCCGAGCAGGAAGCCCATGCCGCCGCTGCAGCTGGCGGGGAGGCCGGCGGCGCGCTGGGCCTGGGCGATGCGGCCGCCGAGCTTGCACCACATGACGAGGGGCCAGATGCCCAGGGTGATGCTGCCGAACAGGATGGACAGGAGCGCGTTGGTGGCGGCGTTGTCGATGCGGCGGTCGTACTCGTGCAGTTCGACGTGGACCTTGTAGAACCACACCATGCCGTAGATGCCGAAGGTGATGATCGGCAGGCCGAGCCAGGCGCCGACGGGGTTGCGGCGCTTCATGTTGGCTCCGGCGCCGTGGGCGACGGGCGCCTGCTGCTGCGGGGCCGGGGCGTAGCCGCCCTGGTACGCCTGCTGCTGCTGGTAGGGCTGGCCCTGCTGGGGGTAACTCATCGAGTCGCTCTCCTGAGGACGCGGTCGTTTTCCGGCCGACCGTCCGTTACCGTTCACCCGAATGGTGAGCCAAGACTGTAACGGGGTGGTGGCCGCCGACGTGGGAGGATCACCCAGATTCGTCGGCACATCCTGCAAGATTGTCTGATTCGTAATCTAGCGCAGCGGGATCGGCACCTCGTCCTCGCACGGTGGTGACGTCTCGTGATCGCCGCAGCCTGTCGCGGCGTAGCAACGGATGCGGAGCTCGCTCTCCGTCACGTCCACGCGCAGGAAGCTCTTGAAGAACGGCGGGGTGTCCCAGTCGGCCAGCTCGGAGCGGAAGCGCTGCGGGAGCTTGCGGACGGGCAGGTGCGAGAAGCGGGGGCGTGCGCGGCGCCCGCGCGGGACGCCGAGCATGCCGGCGACGAACCGCGCGCGGCGGGACGGCCTGGGGTCCAGGTAGCCGCGGCCCGGCTCGATGCCGAGCCGGTGCTCGATGACCGCGGTCGCCTCCTCGGGGGTGAGCTCGAAGAGGCGCGGCAGCCGGAGCCAGCGGCCGTACAGCCTGCTGTAGCGCGACAGGGAGTCACCGCGGAGCGGGTAGCAGCGGAAGCGGGACTCGTCGACGACGCTGGTGCGGGGGATGGTGTGCGTGCCGTGCATGAACGCGCCGCCGCCGCCCGACACCAGGTAGTGGATGGTGCGGCCGTCGTCGAGGGGCACCGGGTAGTGCTGGTAGTTGTGGATGTCGCCGCCGATCGCCGCGACGTAGTGGTGCGCCGGATCCCGGACGATCTCGTCGACGGTCCCGCCGCCCTCGATCGGCCCGGGGCGGTGGTCGTCGTCCACGTAGATGGGCTTGCCGGTGACCAGCATCTTCGGTTTGGGGCCCGCCGACACCTCGCGCAGCCATGCGCCCTGCTCGCGGTCGACGCGTCCGGTGATGCCGGTGTCGATGCCGATGATGCGCAGGGACGGCGTGTCGATGGCCCAATACGGTCCGGGCTGCGCGGCCTGCTGGCCGGGGGCGCCGCGGTAGGTGCGCCGCGCCTCGGCGAGGGCGGCGGTGTCGACCGTCCCGGGGCGCCGCCAGAGGAGGCGGGGCAGGAACCCGAGGGTCCCGCGCCAGCGAGGGGGCGAGCAGTCCTCGTCCAGGTCGCAGAAGATGTGCAGGAAGCCGCGCAGCCCGTCGTACCAGTCGTGGTTGCCCGGGACCGCGTAGATGGGGCCGGGGTAGTCCTTGTACGGGCGGAAGAACTTCTCGGGGTACTCCCCCGCGTCCCCGGCCGGGTAGATGACGTCACTGGCGATGATCATGAAGTCGGTGTCGGCGGCGGCGTGCAGCAGCGGCGGGACGACCGCGTACTGCGACTTGTCGCCCTCGCCGGTGTCGCCGAGCAGGACGAACGAGAACTCGGGCGCGGCGCGGTGCACGGTGAACGCGGCGGGCGTGCCCCGCTCGCGGAGGGCGGCGACGCAGCGGCGGCGGATCGTGTCCGTCGGGTCGCCGAAGAGCCGGGCGAGCACGTCGTTGCGGGAACGCCACAGCACCGCCGGGCGGCGCCAGGAGAAGTCCGGCACACGTTCGGGGAGCAGTTCCTGGAACGTGCCCGGTTTCCGGCACGCCCAGCCCGCGCCCGCCTCGGAGGTGCGCGAGTTGTCGGTAACCGGCGCGGGCCCGGGGGATTCCTCGGCACGCACAGAACACCTCCGGGGGGAGTGAGGGGATGCTCACAGCCTGTCCCGGAGGTGTTCCGCCGTCAAGCGACCCGGCCGAGGCCGGGGCGGCTCAATGCGCGCCGGTTCCGGTCAGCGACCGGACCTCCAGCTCCGCGAACTTCTCGTCCGTGCGCTCCTTGGACAGGACGGTGCCGAGGTACGCGCACAGGAACCCGATCGGGATCGAGATGAGCCCCGGGTTCTGCAGCGGGATCGGCGCCACCGTGGTCTCGCTGAACAGCGCGTCCACGTTGCCCTTCGGGATGGTGTCGGACTTGCCGCCCCAGCAGATCGGGCTGAGCAGCACGAGCGTGACCGCAGAGACGAGCCCGCCGTAGATGCCCGCGACGGCGCCCACGGTGTTGAACCGCTTCCAGAACAGCGAGAACAGCAGCGTGGGGAGGTTCGCGGACGCGGCGATCGCGAACGCCAGCGCGACCAGGAACGCCACGTTCAGCCCGCGCGCGAAGATCGACAGCACGATCGCGACGGCGCCGATGACGATGGCGGCGTAGCGGGCCATCACCACCTCGTCCCGCTCGCTGGCCTTGCCGCGCTTGAACACGTTGGCGAACAGGTCGTGCGCGAACGAGGACGACGAGGCGAGCGTGAGGCCCGCGACCACGGCGAGGATCGTCGCGAACGCGACCGCCGCGATGATCGCCAGGAAGATCGCGCCTCCCGTGGACCCCGCGCCGCCGCCGAGCTCCTGGGCGAGCTGCGGCGCGGCGGTGTTGCCGCCCTTGTCCTGCGCGGCGATGGCCTTGCCGCCGACGAGGGCCGCGGCGCCGAAGCCGATGACCAGCGTCATCAGGTAGAACACGCCGATGATGCCGATGGCCCAGTTGACGGACGTGCGGGCCGCGCGGGACGTCGGGACGGTGTAGAAGCGGATCAGGATGTGCGGCAGCCCGGCCGTCCCGAGCACGAGGGCGAGGCCGAGCGAGAGCAGGTCGAGCTTGGACCACACGTTGGTCGCGCCGTACTTCAGGCCCGGCTTGAGGAACGCGTCGCCCTTGCCGCTCTTGTCGGCGGCGGCGCCGAGCAGCTCCGACGGGTTGAAGCTGTACTTCGACAGCACCCACACCGTCATGACGATCGCGCCGGTCATGAGCATGACGGCCTTGACGACCTGCACCCAGGTGGTGCCCTTCATGCCGCCGACCGTCACATAGAAGATCATCAGCGCGCCGACGACGACGATCGTCCAGATCTTGGCGCTCTCGCCGTCGACGTCCAGCAGCAGGCCGACCAGCGCGCCCGCGCCGACCATCTGGGCGAGCAGGTAGAAGATCGACACGACGATGGTGGAGATGCCGGCGGCGGCGCGGACCGGCCGCTGCCGCATCCGGAACGCCAGGACGTCGGCCATCGTGTACCGGCCCGAGTTGCGCAGCAGCTCGGCGACCAGCAGCAGCGCGACCAGCCAGGCGACCAGGAAGCCGATGGAGTACAGGAAGCCGTCGTAGCCCGACAGGGCGAACAGGCCCGCGATGCCGAGGAACGACGCGGCCGACATGTAGTCGCCGCTGATCGCGAGCCCGTTCTGGATGGGGGTGAACTGCCGTCCGCCCGCGTAGTAGTCGGCGGCGGTCTTGTTCTGCCGCGACGCCCAGAGGGTGATCCACAAGGTGATCGCCACGAAGGCCGCGAACAGGACGAGCGAGAACGTCCGGTGCTCGTTGTCGGAGGCCGCCAGCACGGGGGCGGCGAACTGCTGGGGGCTCACTCGCCGTCCTCCTCGGACTTCGCAGGCTCGGACTTCGCGGGCTCGGCGGGCTTTGCCGCCGAAGCGGGCTTCTCCACCGGGGCGGTCTTCTCCACCGGGGCGGTCTTCTCCACCGGGGCGGCCTTCTTTGGCGCGGTGGCCGCGCCGCCGGGTCCCGCGGACGCGGCGGCGCCGCGCACGGACTCGGCGAGCGGTTCGAGCTTGCCGCGCGCGTACCGCTCGTAGGTCCAGGCGATGAGGAAGGTCGAGACGAACTGGAGCAGCCCGAAGACCAGCGCCACGTTGATCTCGCCGAAGAGCTTGTGGCCCATGAAGCCGCGCGCGTACGCCGACAGCACGACGTAGAGCAGATACCAGACGAGGAAGGCCGCCGTCATGGGGAACACGAAACGGCGGAAGGCGAGGCGCAGCCGCTCGAACTCCGGCGACCGCCTCAGTTGCGCGTAGGCCGCGTTGTCGAGCCCGCCTGACGCGGGCCCCGGCCCTGATGACTCGGTTGTCACGACCACCTCCGCCGAACGATCACCACTGCGAATCTCACCGAGAACCGCGGCAACGATGCACCACAGGGATGGCCGATGCAGGCCAGATGACCAAGAACTCCACCGGCATGTGAGAACGGATACACGCCCGATGCGACCCCGATGCCAGACCGTGATCCACCTCACACGGACGGTGCGGTATGGCGCGGCACGCCGAACGCCTCACGCCCGGCCGGTCGGTCCCGGCCGGTGCGTCGGGCGGTGCGTCAGGCGGAGCGCGGGGCCGCCGCGCCGGCCGCCGGAGCGCTCAGGCTCCGGATCGGGACGGGGCGGACCCCGCCGTCCCGCGGGGAGCGGAGCGTGGTGGACGCCGGCGCCACCCCCAGAGACACCGGCGCCACCACGGCGAGGGCGCCCGCGGACATCATGAGTCCCCCCAGAACGGCGAGCAGTCGCCTTCCCATGATGCCTCCACAGACAGCCCCAAGGTCCCGAAAGCGGGACGTACACGACGCTATCCGGAGGGCCGTAACGTCGACGTAAACCGACCCAAACGTGAGATCCAAATCTCGGGCCCTTCGGGCGGAACCGCAGGTCAGGGCGCCAGGACGCGCAGCGCCCCCGGCATCACCCGCGCCGTCACGGGCAGCACGCCCGGCAGTTCTCCGTCGGCCCCGTAGGGCAGCGTCCGGCCCGACGCGGCGGACGCCTCGCCGAGCTCGATCCGCACCTCACGGCCGCGCAGCACCTCCACCTCGGGCCGCCGGACGTGCGACCCGTCCGAGAGCTCCCGCATCACGGCGAAGAACAGCGTCCTGGGCGCGTGCCGGATCAGCACGACGTCCAGCATCCCGTCGTCCACGCGGGCGCCGGGCGCGATGCGCCTGCCGGAGCCGTAGTAGCCGGAGTTGGCGGCGACGACCGTGTACCCGAGCCGCCGGTGCTCCTCGCCGTCCACGGTCACGCGGTAGTCGGCGGGCCGCCACGACGCGACGGCGCGCAGCGCCCCGGCGTAGTACGCCACCGGGCCGCGCAGCAGCCGCGCCCTGTTGGCGTTGCGGTTGGCGACCGCGTCCACGCCCGCGTACACGCTGCCGAGGACGGGCCTGCCGTTGGCCTCGATGACGTCCACGGGCCGCGGGGCCCCGTCCAGCAGCAGCCGGGCCAGCCCGGCCGGGTCCGGCGGGACGCCGAGCTGGCGCGCGAAGTCGTTGCCGCGCCCGGCGGGCACGATGCCGAGGACCGCGTCCGTCCCGGCCAGGGCACCGCCGACGCGGCCGACCATGCCGTCGCCGCCCACCCCGAGGACCACCCGGCCGGCCCCGGCCGCGCGGCGCGCGAGGCTCCCGGCGTGCTCCAGGCCGCGGCTGTGCTCGACGCCGACGTCGGCGCCCGCCTCCCGCAGAAGCCGGGCGATCGGCGCCAGCGCCGGCCCGGCCGCCGCCCCGCCCGCGGCCGGGTTGACGATCGCGGTGAACGCGCGCGCCATCGCTACTCCCCCGGGACGAGCACGCCGGGGCTGAGGATCCCGGCCGGGTCCAGCCGGTCCTTGACGGCGCGCAGCACCGCGCCGCCGAGCGGCCCGATCTCCCGGGCGTACCAGTCGCGGTGGTCGGTGCCCACGCCGTGGTGGTGGCTGATCGTCCCGCCGGCCTCGGCGATCGCGTCGCAGGCCGCGCGCTTGGCCGCCGCCCAGTGCGCGACCGGGTCGGTGCCCTGGGCGCAGACGACGGTGAAGTACAGCGACGCGCCGGACGGGTAGACGTGCGAGATGTGGCACATGACCAGCGGCGGCGTGCCGGCGCCGGAGAGCGCGCCGGTCAGGGCGCACCGGACGGCCTCGTACAGCCGCGGGACGCCCGACCAGAACGCGGCGGTCTCCAGTGTCTCCACGAACGCGCCTGCGTCGAGCAGCGCGTCGCGCAGGTAGGGGGCGTCGAACCGGCCGTGTTCCCACCTGTCTCCCGGCCCGGCGCCGAGCGGTTCGCCGCCCGCGGCTGCCAGCGCCTCCGCCGCCCGGGCCCGGCGTCCGGCGACCGCCGCCCGGGTGCCCTCGAACCCGAGGACGGCCAGGCACCCGGCGTCCCGTGAGGAGCCGATCGCGGCGGGGTCGGCGAGGCCGGCCATGGTCTCGGCCTCGTCGGACAGGCGGAGGACGGCGGGGAGCGGGCCGTCCTGGGCCAGCCCCCGCAGCGCCGCCGTGCCCTGCTCGAAGGACGCGAACCGCCAGCCCTCGTAGGCCCTCGTCTCCGGGACGGGGTGGACGCGGACGGTCACCGACGTGATCACCCCGAAGGCGCCCTCGGAGCCGAGGACGAGCTGCCGCAGGTCGGGCCCGGCGGCGGACTTCGGCGCGCGGCCGAGTTCCAGGGTGCCCTCGGGTGTGGCGGCGGTGAGCGCCACCACCATGTCGTCGAACCGCCCGTACCCCGCGGACGCCTGCCCGCTGGACCGCGCCGCGGCGAAGCCGCCGACCGACGCCCATGCGAACGACTGCGGGAAGTGCCCGAGCGTGTACCCGCGCGCGCCCAGCAGCGCCTCGGCCGCCGGACCGCGCAGCCCGGGCTCCAGGACGGCCGTCCTGGACGTCTCGTCCAGCGTTACGAGCGCGTCCATCCGCCGCAGGTCGAGGGCGGCGAACCCGCCCGTCCTCCCGCCGGGCAGGCTCGCGCGCGGCGGGGTGAGGGCGCCCACGACGGACGTGCCGCCGCCGTAGGGGACGACCGCGATCCGCCGCGCGGTACAGGTGCGGAGCACGGCGAGGACCTCGTCGTGGGACGCGGGCAGGACGACGGCGTCGGGGGCGTCGGAGACCTCGCCGGCGCGGATGCGCAGCAGGTCGGAGGTGGACCTGCCGCGCGTGTGCCGGATGCGCGCCTCGGCGCCGGTGCGGACGTGCGCGGCGCCGACGTCCGCGGCGAGCGCGGCCAGATCGTCCGGGGCGAGGCGGCTATCAGGGACCTCGACGTCCTGGAGGGCGACCGTCGGCACGGCCGCGGGCCGCACGCCGAGCAGCTCGCGCAGGAGCGCGGCCACGGGGTCCGGCAGCGCCGTGGCCCGGGCGGGGTCGCCCCAGCCGCTCCACAGCATGTCCCGCGTCTCCACCGCGCCTCCCCGTCCCGCCCGCCTGTGCTTACACTGTGACATATGACGTCGAATCGTCACAACAAGGCGGCCGACGACGCGGTCCTGGACGCGGCGCGCGACTGCGTGCTGGCGGTCGGCGTGCGCCGGACGACCCTCACCGACATCGCCCGCCGCGCCGGCGTCTCCCGCATGACGCTGTACCGGCGCTGGCCGGACGTCCGCACGATCGTCGCGGACCTGATGACCCGCGAGTGGGTCGGGATCGGCGCCGCCGTGCGGCCGCCGGACGACGGCGGGCCCGTCCGTCCCCGGCTGGTGGAGGGGCTGGTCGCCGGGGTCGCGGCGTTCCGCGCGCACCCGCTGCTCCGCAAGATCGTCGAGGTGGACCCCGAGCTGCTGCTCCCCTACGTCCTGGACCGGCTCGGCACCAGCCAGCACGTGTTCCTGGGGCTGTTCGAGGAGGCGCTGCGGGCCGGGCAGGCGGACGGGACGGTCCGCCCCGGCCCGCCCGCCCGGCAGGCGCGCGCGCTGCTGCTCGTCGTCCAGTCGTTCGCGCTCTCGGGGCCGACGATGACCGGCGGGGACGACCCGGAGCTGTCCGCCGCCGCCCTCGACGGCGAGCTCCGCCACGTCCTGGACAGGATGCTCGCGCCGTGAGCGCGCCCCGGCGGTCCTCGCTCAACGCCGCGCGGCGGGCCCGCGAGCTGGCCGCGCTCCCGGACGAGGTGGTGGACGTGCTCGTCGTCGGCCTCGGCGCGACCGGCGCCGGGGTGGCCCTGGACGCCGCGTCCCGCGGCCTGTCGGTGGCCGCCGTCGACGCCCACGACCTGGCGTTCGGCACGTCCCGGTGGAGCTCGAAGCTGATCCACGGCGGGCTGCGCTACCTGGCGTCCGGTCAGGTGGGCGTGGCGCGGGAGAGCGCCGCCGAGCGCGGCGTGCTGATGTGCCGGACGGCCCCGCACCTGGTGCGGGCGCTCCCGTTCGTCCTGCCGCTGACGCCGCAGGTGCCGCGCGGGCAGGCGGCGCTCGCCCGCGCCGGGCTGCGCGCCGGGGACGCGCTGCGGCTCGCCGCCGGCACCCCGCGGTCGGTGCTGCCCGGCCCGCGCCGGCTGTCGGCGGCCGGGGCGCTGCGCCTCGCGCCGGGGCTGCGCGCGGACGGGCTGCGCGGCGGGCTGCTGTCCTGGGACGGGCGGCTCGCCGACGACGCGCGCCTGGTCGTCGCGGTGGCGCGCACGGCCGCCGCGCACGGCGCCCGCGTCCTGACCCGGTGCCGGGCGGTGGCGGTGGCCGGTGACGGCGCGCTCGTCCGGGACGAGCTGACCGGCCGGGAGGTCACCGTGCGGGCCCGCGCGGTCGTGAACGCGGCCGGGGTGTGGGCGGGCGGCCTGGTGGACGGCGTGCGGCTGCGCCCGTCCCGGGGCACCCACCTGGTCGTGCGGGCGGAGACGCTGGGCGGGCCGTCGGCGGGCCTCCAGGTCCCGGTGCCCGGCGAGGCCGGGCGGTTCGTGCTGGTGCTCCCGCAGGGCGACGGGCGCGTGTACGTCGGCCTGACCGACGAGCCGGCCGACGGCCCGGTCCCCGACGTGCCGGAGCCGACGCCGGGCGAGATCAGGTTCCTGCTCGACGTCCTCGGCCCGGTGCTGGACGTCCCGCTGCGGAGGGAGGACGTGCTCGGTGCCTTCGCCGGGCTGCGCCCCCTGCTGGACACCGGCCGCGGTGGCGGCACCGCCGACCTCTCACGCCGCCACGCGATCCTGACCTCGCGGGACGGCGTGGTCACGGTCGTCGGCGGCAAGCTGACCACCTACCGGCGGATGGCGCAGGACGCGGTGGACGCCGTAGTGGCGGCGCAGGGCCTGGACGCGGGCCCGGGCCGCACGGCGCGCATCCCGCTCGTCGGCGCGGCGGCGCCGCAGCGGCTCGCCGCCCTCGACGCCCCCGGGCTCCTCGTCCGGCGGTACGGGACGGAGGCGCCGCTCCTGGCCGGGATGGCGGAGGACGATCCGTCCCTGCTGGAGCCGGTCGTCCCGGGGCTGCCGGTGCTGGGGGCGGAGCTGGCGTGGGCCGTCCGGCACGAGGGCGCCCTGGACGCCGGCGACCTCCTCGACCGGCGGACGCGGATCGGGCTCGTGGCGTCCGACCGGGCCGCCGCGCTGCCCGCAGCCGAGGCGCACCTGCCGTTCCGGGCCGACGGCGGGCGGACACGGGAGCGATGACCTCATGTCACGCCATGGTGACAAAGAGTCAACATGGCGTAGGGAACCCGTCACCCCGTCTGGCATGATCCAGAGATGTTAGGTTACCCTTACCTAATAGCGATCACTGAACGTCGGGGGGATTCTTTGACGCGCGGGAAGGGCTGCGGGCATTGCCCCGGGAGCCACACGGGCGAACGCCCGTGCCTGGCCAGCGCGACGGCCAAGGCGGGCGCCTGGCTGCTCATCGAGCACCCCGGCCCCTGGCCCGGGCGCGTCGAGCGGCTGACCTCCCCCGGGCCGGTCGCCGAGGCCGTCCGGGCGGCGCAGGCGAAGGGCGTCCGGCCCCAGCTCATCCGCCGGCCCGGACGCCGGCGGCGCACACCGCCGCCGCTCCAGGTCTACGCCGCGTACTCGCTCGGCGACGAGGTCTGGATCGAGGGGCGTGAGCTCGCCGACCCCTCTGAGCTGGCCGGACTCGACCTCGACGCCCTCGCGGCCGGTACCCGGCCGGGCTTCGGCGAGCCGGTCACAGAGCCCGTCCTGCTGGTCTGCACGCACGGCCGGCGCAACACCTGCTGCGCGCGGACGGGCGGCCCGCTGGCCCGATCCCTCGCCAGACGTTTCGAGCACCTTGTCTGGGAAACCACACATGTCGGCGGTGACCGTTTCGCAGCGAATTTGGTATGTCTTCCTCACGGGCTCTACTACGGCGACCTCGGCGAGACCGAGGCCGTGAGCGCTGTGGAGGGGTACCTGCGGGGGGAGGTCGTCCTCGGCCGGCTGCGCGGCCGGGCGGGGCTGCCGGAGCCCGCACAGGCCGCGGAGCACCACGTCAGGGCGTTCACGGGCCTGCTGGGGCTGGACGCGATCACCATCGAGTCCCTCTCCGGGACCTCGCGCCACGAGGCGGTCGTCGCCAGCCGGAAGAGCCGTTACCGGGTCGTCGTCGAGGCCGTCGAGCAGTCCCATCCATGCGGAGCGGACTGTGACGAGAACCAAAGAACCTACGTTGTTAGGGAACTCACCCTTCTCAACGAGGCGGCCCTCGTGTAATCTCGCGGAGGCCCCATTCGAGGGCTCCCCTGTCGCACGACCCCAGGTTTCCGGAGTAACCGGACGGGGAACAGAGCGGCAACTCCAGACGTTGGACCATTCGGCGCTTCTGACGCATGTCACCCGAAGCATGTCGAGCGTCCATGTCCCGAAATTGTTCGAAACCAATCAAGGTGGGTGTTCCATGGCTCAGGTACGTCGGCAGGCAAACCTCCCTCGTCCCAGCTGGGGCTGGCAGGACGCCGCGGCGTGCCGGGGGGAAGACCTCGTCCTCTTCTTCGGTCCCGACGGCGAGCGCCAGCCCGAACGTGAGATCCGCGAGCGCAAGGCGAAGCAGATCTGCATGGGCTGCCCGGTCCGGACGGAGTGCCTGGACTATGCGGTGTCCCGGCCCGAGAAGTACGGCACGTGGGGCGGCCTCAACGAAGACGAGCGCGCGTCCGAGCGCCGTCGCCGCATGCGTCGCGCCAACGCCGCCTAGCGGACCGGACCGTCCGCCCGAACGCTCCCTTCGCGCACCCCGGCACGCCACCGAAAAACGTCACGGCCCCGCACCGCGGGGCCGTTTGCGTTGCCCGGGGCCGGACTCCTGTCGGGGCCGCCGCGGACCACCCGGTCACATGTGTGTCACATGTGCGTCACAACGGCGCCCGGATTTCCGATGCGGTACCGCACCGGGAGGGGCCGCGCGGCTTATTCCCGGAAATTCACACGATCCATTCTCAGGCGCCCGCCCCCGGGCGGGCCAGCCAGTCGATCACGTCGTCGTCGGCGAGCTGCCCGAAGTCGCGGTACCACTGGCCGACCGCCCGGAACTCCCAGGGCGCCGCCGGGACCACCACCCGCTCGGCCCATCCCTCCGCCTCCAGCGCCCGGACGGTCTCGGCGGCGCCCACCGGCACCGCCAGCAGCAGCCGGGACGGCCGGTGCCCGCGCACCGCCCGCAGGGCCGCGCGGGCGGTACCGCCGGTGGCGAGCCCGTCGTCCACGACGACGACCGCCCGCCCGGCCGTCTCCGGCAGCGGCCTGCCGCCCCGGTAGACGCGGACGCGGCGGACCAGCTCGGCGCGCTCGGCCTCCACGACCGGGGCGAGGTCGTCCTCGTCCAGCCCGAGCCGCCCGAGCAGCTCCCGGTCGAACACCGGCGAGCCGCCCTCCGCGATGGCCCCGACGCCCAGCTCGGGCTGCGGCGGATAACCGATCTTGCGGGTCACCAGGACGTCCAGCGGCCCGCCGAGACGCCGGGCGACCTCGTGCCCCACCGGCACCCCGCCGCGCGGCAGGGCGAGCACCACGGCGCCCTCCAGCCCCAGCGGCGCCAGCCGCCGGGCGAGCACCCGCCCCGCCTCGGCGCGGTCGGTGTAGGGCAGCCGCACGGGCCCGGCCTTCCACGGGTCCTCGCGCGGGACCTTGCTCCACGGCATCGGCGCACCCCCCTCCCGGGGTCGCGGCGAGCGGCCCCGGCCCTCCCGGGCGCGGCATCGCTTCGCGCAAGCCCGGCGGGACGCGGCTCCGGCCTCGCCCTGCCGGGCAGGTGACGCGCTCGCGTGACGGTCGAGACCGCTCTGAAGCGGTTCGTGGCTAGCCCTACCCAGGACCGGGCGGGCTTACGTGTCCCGGCCCCGGACGCGCTCTAGGCGCCCGTCAGCCAGCGCAGGGGGTTGTCCCGCAGGATGGCGGCCAGGGTCGCGTCGTCGGCGCCCGCGGCGCGCAGGGCGGGCAGGAAGACCTCGAACAGGTAGCCGTAGCCGCCGCCCCCGTTGCGGACGACCTGGGACATCCGGGAGACGCCGGTGCTCAGCAGGACCCGGCCCCCGTGCCCGGCCTCCAGCAGGTCCATGACGGCGCGGACGCGGGCGCCGATGGCCGCGTGGTCCTCGCCCGCGAGCCCGAGCGTGCCGAACGACACGTACGCCCCGGTCTCGGCGATCTTGCGGTGCTGGCCCGGGTCGTCCACGCGGTCCTGCTGCCCGACCGCGACCCGCTGCGGGGACAGCCCGGCCGCGGTGAGGATCTCCAGCTGGGCGAGCCCGGCGCGGCCGTAGGTGGCCACCGACAGCCCGGAGTACCGGGCGGCCTGGGCGGCGGCCCGCAGGCACGCCTCCTCCGCCTCCGTGGGCGCCTCGCCCCAGGTGCCGATCTCCCCGATCACGCCGGGCAGGGAGTTGGTGCCGTCCAGGCCGAAGCCGATCTCGGCGAGCAGCCGCTCGGCGAGCCGGTCGACGCCGGACGGGCCGTCCCCGGCGGCCCCGGCGGCGAGGGCGTCCTGGACGTACCGGGGGTGGAACGGCTCGGTGAACACGCCCGTGCCGGCGACCACGGCCACCCGCGCACCGGCGCTGATCCGGGCGAGCGCGGCCGCGTTGCGTCCCATGCCCGTGCAGGTGAGGTCGACGACGAGGCCGAGCCCGTGCTCGCCGCGCAGCGCCGCCAGCTCCCGCGTGACGGCCTTCTCCTCGTCCAGCCAGCGGTAGGGGTCGGACTCGGCCCGCCGGGGACGGGACGGCCAGCGCAGGTCCATCTGCAGGTGCTCGTGGGAGAGCACCGGCCCGGTGATGTCGGACGTCGCGATCGTGCCGGTCACGGTCCGGAGCCGGCCGGTCTCCTCACGGGGGGTCATGTCAGGCGAGGCTACGACATATTTGCCATTTTCAGGATGTCAGTCGCAGCAGTTTTTACCTACGCCGCATCGTCCGCGCCCTTGCGGGGCCGCCCCGCGGCAGGCCCGCCGACCTGGTCGGCGGCGCTCCCGGCGGAGTGCTCCCCCGCCGGCGCCGTGGAGGGGCCCGCCGGGGCCCCGCCGACCGAATCCCCGGGCTCCTCCCCGCCGGCGTCCCGGACGGCCCGTGCCCGCGCGGTGCCGGCGCTCGGCCACAGCCGGTCGATCTCGGCGTTCAGCGCCGCCCCGATCAGCACCGCGAGCGCGGCCACGTACAGCCAGGCCAGCACGGCGATCGCGGCGGCGAGCGAGCCGTACACCGACACCCCGCTCAGCGAGCCGGTCAGGTAGAGCCGGAGGGTGACGCTGCCGAGGATCCACATCAGCAGCGCGACGACCGCGCCGGGCACCTCGCGCCACCACGCCGTCCGCACCGGGACGCTCATGTGGTAGAGCGTCGCCAGGAACGCGACCGACAGCGACACGACGAACGGCCAGTAGGCCAGCAGGACGAACCCGGCGCCGTCCGGCAGCGCCCGCCGCACCAGCGCGGGCCCCGCGACCAGCAGCGGGATGAGGATCAGCATCACCAGCAGGCCGACGAGGTACAGCAGGAACGCGCGCAGCCGGGTGCGGATCACGCCGCGGATGCCCGACAGCCCGTAGGCGATGGTGATCGTGTCGACGTAGACGTTGGTGGCCCGGGAACCGGCCCACAGCGAGATCAGGAAGCTGACCGAGACGATGTCGGGGCTGCCCCCCTTGATCACGTCGTCGATCAGCGGGACGACGACCGTGTCCATCGCCGGCCCGGTCAGGACGGTCCGGGCGTGCTCGATCAGCCAGGAGCGGATCTCGGCGACCGTCTCGGCGCCGAGCGCCCCGCGGAAGTGGCCCATCGTGCCGATCAGCCCGATGACCAGCGGGGGCAGCGACAGCAGGGCGAAGAACGCGGCCTCGGCCGCCAGGCCCGTGACCCGGTGGCGGAACGCGGCGACCGCGGTGCCCCGGACGAGCGTCCAGACCGTCCGGGCGGCCGTCCGCGCCCCCGCGCGGACACGGGCGGGCAGCCCGGTACCCGGCCCCTGCGGGCCGGTTCCCGCGCCCGCCCCGGGGCCGGGCTCCCCGGCCGGGGTGACGCCCGCGGCGTCTGAGACGGTGGTCACACCGTCCAACGGTAGAGCGTTACGTGCCCGGAACATTCCCCATCGCCCATTTCACTGATCCACTCCGCGCGTCGCGTGCCGTCCGCCCCTCGGTCCCGTCGGTCCGGGGGGCGTGGCGCCCCCTGGTCGTACATTCTCGCGCCCCTACCCCCTTCGACGACCCGGAACGTCGTCCGGACCATGATCGTTACGGTGCGGTGCGAGCATCGCCGCCCATCGGTGACAATGGAAGGCGTGATCTGCAGTTCGTGCCGGGAGCGCCACCACGGGGAGTGCCGTGGCGGCTCGTGGTGCGACTGCCAGCACCACGCCGCCCCGGGCGCCCCCGCGCCCGCCGAGGGGCCCCCCGCCGCGACGCGGCCGGACCCGGACACCGCGCCGCCCGCGGAGCCGCAGGTGAACTGGAGGCGGCAGGGATGACTCTTCTCACGCGCTCGCATGCTGGACGTAACTGGACAGTCCGCAAGACGTCGTGTCAGAGTCTAGGCATGACTGCTGCGGATCCGTTGCTGGCGAAGCGCCGGCACGTCGACTTCCTGCGCGTCCGCAGCGCGATCTGTCGCTGACGCCCCGACCACGCCCTGCTCAGCCCGGGAGCGTGGTGCATCGGCGTCACCTTTCGCCCCGACCAGCTCAGTGCCGAGCCGGCTTACGAGACCGCCGGTGCGCCACGTGTCCCTCACGACCACAAGATGAGGACGCGCGCCGTGCCACCCGCGATCAAGCGCAAGAAGAAAGGCGAGGGCCAGTGGGCCCTCGGCTATCGCGAACCGCTGAACAAGAACGAGGAGAACAAGAAGAACGACGACGGGCTCAACGTCCGCCGCCGGATCATCGACGTCTACTCCAAGGCCGGCTTCGACTCCATCGACCCGGCCGACCTGCGCGGCCGCTTCCGCTGGTACGGCCTCTACACCCAGCGCAAGCCGGGGATCGACGGGGGCAAGACCGGTGCGCTTGAGGACGAGGAGCTCGACGACCGCTACTTCATGATGCGGATCCGCATCGACGGCGGTCAGCTCAGCGGCGACCAGCTGAGGACCATCGCCGACATCTCGACCCGCTACGCCCGCGGGACCGCCGACATCACCGACCGGCAGAACGTCCAGCTGCACTGGGTGCGGATCGAGGACGTCCCGGCGATCTGGGAGGCGCTGGAGGCCGTCGGGCTGCACACCACCGAGGCGTGCGGCGACACCCCCCGGACGATCATCGGCTGCCCGCTGGCCGGGATCGCGGCGGACGAGGTCATCGACGCGACGCCGCAGCTGCGCGACATCCACGACCGCTACATCGGCTCGGCCGAGTTCTCCAACCTGCCGCGCAAGTTCAAGACGGCGCTGTCGGGCTGCACGTCGCACTGCACCGTCCACGAGATCAACGACATCGCCTTCACCGGCGTCGTGAACGAGGCGGGCGAGACCGGCTACCAGCTGTACGTGGGCGGCGGGCTGTCCACGAACCCGATGTTCGCCAAGAGCCTCGGCGTGTTCGTCAAGCCCGCGCAGGCGCACGAGGTGTGGCACGGCGTCGTGTCGATCTTCCGTGACTACGGCTACCGGCGGCTGCGCAGCCGCGCCCGGCTGAAGTTCCTGATGAACGACTGGGGCCCGGAGAAGTTCCGCGAGGTGCTGGAGAAGGAGTACCTCGGGTACGCGCTGCCGGACGGCCCCGAGCCGGACGCCCCGCTCGCCCGCCGCGACCACGTCGGCATCCGCCCGCAGCGGGACGGGAGGTTCTACGTGGGGTTCGCGCCCCGCGTGGGACGGGTGAACGGCGAGCTGCTCGGCGTCATCGCCGACCTGGCGGCTCGCTACGGCTCGGGCCGCGTCCGCACGACCATCGAGCAGAAGCTGGTCATCCTCGACGTGCCCGAGGAGGACACCGAGGCGCTCGCGGACGCTCTGGCCGAGCACGACCTGCAGGTCCGCCCCTCCACGTTCCGGCGCCAGACGATGGCGTGCACGGGCATCGAGTACTGCAAGCTCGCGATCGTCGAGACCAAGCAGCGCTCGATGGACCTGATGGACGAGCTGGAGAAGCGGCTCCCGGACTTCGACCAGCCGCTGACCATCAACGTCAACGGCTGCCCCAACGCCTGCGCCCGCATCCAGGTCGCCGACATCGGACTGAAGGGCCAGCTCGTCGTGGACGAGAACGGCGACCAGGTCGAGGGCTTCCAGATCCATCTGGGCGGGCAGCTGGGCGCGTCGTTCGGCAAGAAGGTCCGCGGGCTGAAGACGACCTCGGCCGGGCTGACCGACTACGTCGAACGGGTCGTGCGGAACTTCGACGCGCAGCGCACCGAGGGCGAGACGTTCGCCGCATGGGTGCACCGCGCCGACGAAGCAGACCTGAAGTAATCAAGGGCAGCGGAAATGAGCGAACGTGCCGCGCCGTTCTACTGCCCGTACTGCGGCGAGGAGAACCTCGAGCCGCTGGCCCCCTCCGATCTCCCCGGAGGGGGCGGGGGGCCGTCCCCCCGCAAGGAAGAAGGGGCCGCGTGGTTCTGCCACGACTGCGTCCGCTCCTTCCGCCTGAAGTTCCTCGGTGTTGGAGCGCCCCGGACACACAAGGAGGACCCTCGGTGACTCTTCTGGAGACCGACAGACCCACACTCGACCTTGAGGACATCGTCGAGTCCGCCGCGACGGCCCTGGAGGGCGCGCCCAGCCTGGAGGTCATCCGGTGGGCCGCGGCGACGTTCGGCGACCGCATCTGCCTGACCTCGTCCATGTCCGACGCCGCCCTGATCCACCTGGTGTCGAAGGTGAAGCCCGGCATCGACGTGCTGTTCGTCGACACCGGCTACCACTTCGCCGAGACGATCGGGACGCGGGACGCGGTGGAGGCCGTCTACCCGGTGAACGTCATCAACGTGACGCCGTCCAGGACCGTCCAGGAGCAGGAGTCGGCGCTCGGCCCCCGGTTGTTCGGCCGCAACCCCGACCTGTGCTGCCACCTGCGGAAGGTGGAACCGCTCGGCCGGGCGCTGGAGGGCTACATGGCCTGGTTCAGCGGTATCCGCCGGGACGAGACCGCGAGCCGCCGCGACCGCCGCGTCGTCGAGTGGGACCGCAAGCGCGGCATGGTCAAGGTGAACCCGATCCTGGACTGGACCCAGGAGCAGATGGACGGCTACATCGAGGACAACGGGGTGCTGGTCAACCCGCTGCACTACGACGGCTACCCGTCGATCGGCTGCGCGCCGTGCACCGCCCCGGTCGCGCCGGGCGAGGACCCGCGCAGCGGCCGGTGGGCCGGGATGGGCAAGACCGAATGCGGCATCCACCTGTGAGCGCACCCCCCATGGTCGCGGTGGCGCACGGGAGCAGGGACCCGCGCGCCTCCGCGACGGTCGCCGGCCTCCTCGGCGCCGTCCGGGCGCTGCGCCCCGGCGTCCCCGTCCACGCCTCGTTCCTGGACCACGCGCCGCCCGCGCCCGGACGGGTCCTGGACGGGCTGGCCCGCGGCGGCGCGGGCGAGGCGGTGGTCCTCCCCCTGCTGCTCACCGCGGCCTACCACAGCAAGACCGACATCCCGGGCGTCCTGGCGCGGGTCCGGAACCGGCATCCGCGCCTCGGGCTGCGCACGGCCGCGACGCTGGGCCCGCACGCGCTCCTCATGGGCGCGCTGGAGCGGCGCCTGGCCGAGGCGGGCGTGGAGCCCGGCGACCCCGGCACGGCCGTGGTGCTGGTCGCCGCGGGCTCGTCGGACGCCTCGGCGAACGCCACCATCGCGCGCCTGGCGCGGGAGTGGCGGGCGCGGGGATGGCGGGGCGTGGTCCCGGCGTTCGCGTCCGCGTCCCGCCCGTCCCCCGCCGAGGCGGTGGCGGCGCTGCGCGACGCGGGCGTCCCGAGGGTGGCCGTCGCGTCCTACTTCCTGGCGCCGGGCCACTTCGCCGACCGGGTGCGCGCCGAGTCGCTCGCGGCGGGTGCCGCGGCCGTCTCCCCCGTGCTCGGCGCGGCGCCGGAGGTCGCGGAGCTGGTCGTCCGGCGCTACGACGAGGCCCTCGCCGTCTCCCGCGAGGCCGCGGCCGTCTGACGCCTCCCCCGGGCGGCGTGTGCCGGAGAACGTTCCATCGCCGATCCTCCGGGTATGCGCGCGACCATGGACGACGAGCGAGAGGGCCCCGGGCACGAGCCCGGGACGACCCATGACCGTGACTTCGCGCCGGTGAACCAGGGGTCGGACGCCCGCGGGCGCACCGTCCCGGGGACGCAGGTGCCCCTGAGCGTCCCCGGGGAGGACCCGGTGGACGAGGAGCCCCGCCAGGAGGACGAGATCAGCGGTACCGGCACCCCGGGCGTCGACGTGGGCCACCCCGACGCCCTGCCGCCGGACGAGGAGGGCGTGTCGGACGCCGAGCGCGGCGACGACAGCCGCTGAGCACGGCCCCAAGGCCCGGGGAGGGCCTCCAGGCGCCTGAGACGCGATGGGGCGGTCAGGCGGTGCCCGAGCCCCGGTCCTTCCACCAGGAGGCGATGGCGCCGCGGAGGGGCGCGTGGTGCTCGTCGTCCACGATCTTGATGTCGCCCATCACGGCGTTGGCGTTGACGTGGACGACGGGGACCGGCGCGCCGGGGCGGGGCTCGCGGACGGCGACCCGCCGCTCGCCCATGACCGCGCGGCCTGAGAGGCGCACGCTCACCCCGTCCGGAACGATGATCTTGATGTCGCCCATCACGGCGGTGGCGTGCACGGTGACCTCGCCTGTGGGCACCTGGGCGCCGCGCAGGTCGAGTTCGACGTCGCCCATCACCGACACCACTTCCAGGCGCTCGTCGATGCGGCCGACGATGCGTTCCTTGCAGTCGCCCATGATGGCGCTGAACTTGCGCTTGACCTGCAGCGGCGCGGGGTTGGCGCCGGGCGCGCCCATGCCGGGCAGGTCGCGGGTGATGCGCTCCAGGTCGCCGTGGGTGACGGCCGCGTAGGCCGCCTCCGTCCGCTCGGTCAGCTCCTCGAAGGTCAGCCGCCCCTCGACCGAGGCGATCCGCAGCCGCTCGACCACGGCCTCCCGCTCGGCGTCGGACGCCCGGTACCCCCCGGCGCCGTCCGCCTGCGCCGGGACCACCCCGGGACGGGGCTCCGGCCGCCGGTCCGTGGGACGGCTCGGGGACGGCCGCCCGGGCTGCGGACTGGACTGACTCATGGTTCCGAAAGTATGCCCCCGCGGCCCACGGGCAATCCGCCGCGCGGACGAGATCGCCCCACCACTTCAGGAGGATGCACTGGCGGACACGCTCTTGACATGCTCTTCTCGTCCCAGAACGTGGCGGTTCGCGCCCTGGCGGGCCCCTCGCGGGCGCGGGCGGCGGCTCCCATGGGACGCGCTCCCGGCCGCGCCGGGGCGGGGTCGCGCCAAGCCGCCCGGCCCGGCCCCGCCGGGGACATGCGGGCCGGGCCCATCGCGCTCGCTCAGTGGGCGGCCTCGTACTGCTCGATGACGTTGGCGGGGATGCGGCCGCGGTCGTTGACCTTGATCCCGGCCGACCGGGCCCACTCGCGGATCTCGGCGCTGCGCTCGCGGTTGCCCGCCACGCGCGCGGCGCCCCGGCGCCCGCCCGCGGCCCGCGCCTTGCGGGCATTGTCCTTGTACGGCGCGATGGCCTTGCGTAGTTTGGCCGCGTTTTTCTTGTTCAGATCAATTTCATACGCCCGGCCGTCGAGGGAGAAGGACACGGTTTCCTCCGCCGCCCCCCCGTCAAGGTCATCAACCAGGAGAACCTGGACCTTCTGTGCCATCAGTAGACTTCCTCTCGCTCGGTTTCTCAGTTCGAAGAGTAGCCGATGTTAGGCGGGCGATGTTATTTCGCAACGACCTTCACTCCGATGCGAACACCCGATCCTTTCGCCAATGCCCTTCGCCACGGTGACCTCGGGTCGCCGATCACCCACTCGCAGCTTTCGCCCGCAGGTCGCACGGGTCGTCCGCCGGAGAACCTTAGCCGCGGCCCGGTCCTTTCCCTGAGCCCCATCCGCGGGCGGTGCGGCGAGAAGGCAGCCCGCGCCACCGCCGTGCACGCGAAGGGCCAATTCCTCATCCGATGCAGAAGAGCACCCCGCAGGCCATGGGAACAAGCCACCCCGGCTACCGGCCGATGACCGGGAAGGCCCTTGCCGACTCGTCTTCCTCGCCCGTACCGGACGAAGTCGGGGCGGCATACGCGGCACCCGCCGAGCGTGGCGGAGACCGAGGCGATCCCGCCGCCCGCCGGTGCCATGACGCCCCCGGTGAGGCGACGCCTCGCAGGTCAACCCGCGAACCCGCGGGGGCGCCGATGCGCTGACAGCGCGGGCGGGCGGACGGGAGGGGCCCTCGCCCGGCGCCCGGCCCGTCCAGGGCGGCTCCGGGCACGCGAAGCGAACAGGCCGCCGCAGGCCGAGGGCCCGGCGGGCGGCCGCGATGGGCCGGCCCCGCGCCGTCCCGGCCGGCAAAGGCGCGGCCCGCCAAGACCGGGAGGCATCCCCACGCCAACCTCCAGCACCTCCGAGCCGATTTCCGCGGCGCCCGCGCTATTCACCGCCGACGCCTACATCACCACCGCCGACCTAGATGAAACCGTCGTCGAGGTGCGTCGCAACGACGAGTCGAAGGCGACCGGCGCACGGGCGCAGAACAGACGGGCGTCGAGTACGCCGGCGGAAGCCCGCTCGACAAAACCTCCGGGCGGCGCAGCGACATGATCGGCCTCGGCTTCGGTAAGGACACCTCGGTACAGGTTCGTATAGAACTGCCCCACGGTTCACGAATCCAAGGATCCACAGGTCCGGGAAGCCGGTGGCGCGACACCCTGTTCGGGTGAATGCGAACTGTCCGCCGGCGCCGGCTCCATCGGGGCCGAGAACGCCGAGTCGCCGCGCCCGGACGGCCGCCCGAGTCCGGACCGGGACAAAAACCGCGGCAGCCGGGCCCGGGCCGTTACGGTGAACCCTGCTCGCACGGGCCGGGGCGGCGGCGGGGAAAAGCCCGGCGGATCCCCGGCGAGGCCCGCGCGGGGCAGCCGTCCGGCGTTCTCCCGGATCGTCCGCAGACCCTGGCCGGCGGCCGGTGACATTAGGCTGCGGCGGGGAAGGGCCTGATCACAGACCCGGGGGGGTGAGCGGATGGGGTCCGGCAAACGCGACGTCTGGTCGCCCTTGACGATCCTGCCGTTCGCCATGATGGCCGTCGTCGCGATCGGCGACGTCCTCGCCGGGCCCGGGACGGGCTATCTCCCGCTGCTCGCCCTCGGGCCCGCCTTCGCCAGCCTGGCCGGGGGCGTGGCGCGCACCGCGGCGGTCGGCGTGCTCGCCCTGGCGCTGTGCGCCGGCCTGGCGCGCTTCAACCACATCCTCAGCAGCCGCAACAGCACCCTGACCTTCATCTCGCTCATCGGCGTCACGGCCGCGGGGATGCTCGCCAGCTTCTACCGGGAGCGCGACGAGCGGGAGCTGGCGGACGTGCGCACCATCGCCGAGGTGGCGCAGCGGGTGCTGCTGCGGCCCATGCCCCGCCGCGTCGGGCCCATCCGCGCGGCCGTCCGGTACATCTCGGCCGCGGCTGGCGCCCGGATCGGCGGCGACCTGTACGAGGTGGTGATGACGCCTCGGGGCGTGCGGGTGATCGTCGGGGACGTCCAGGGGAAGGGGCTGGACGCGGTGGAGACGGCGGCGGCGGTGCTCGGCGCCTTCCGGGAGGCCGCCTACGACGAGCCGGGGCTGCCCGGCGTCGCCGACCGGATCGAGCGGACGCTGGCGCGGCGGCTCACCGGCGAGCAGTTCGTCACCGCGGTGCTGGCCGAGCTGCATCCCGACGACCGGGTCACGCTGCTCAACCGGGGCCATCCGCCGCCCCTCCTCGTCCGCGCGGGCCGGGCAGCCGAGCCGCTCGACCCGCCGGAGGCGGCGCCGCCGCTGGGCCTGTCCGGGCTCGTCGACGAGCCCGCGTGCACCTTCTCCGTCGGGTTCGCCCCCGGAGACCAGATGCTGCTCTACACCGACGGCGTCGTGGAGGCGCGCAATGGCAAGGGCGACTTCTATCCGCTGACCGAACGGGCGGCCTCGCTTCTGGACGCCGACCCCGAAACGGCCCTGGACACGCTTCAGGCGGACCTCCTCCGGTACGTAGGGGCGCCGCTCGACGATGACGCGGCGATGCTGCTGTTGACGACCGAACGCGCCTGACGCCCTCGGCGCGTTCCCGCGACCTCACGTGACCAGCGCGTGACCAGCGCGTGACCAGCGCGTCCACGCGGCCTTCGACGCGTTCTGGAAGGCCACTGAAAAGCCCGTCATTGACAGTAGGCCGGACGCGTCATGATCCTTGGGACCGGCGCGGGCCCCCAGCCCCGTGCCACGGCCAGCGCGCGCATGCCGAATCGCTCCCGCCCCCCGCAAGGAGTCCCGCCATGCCGCCTAGAATGCTGCCGCCGAGAACCGGGTCGCCCGGAGTCGTTCCGGCCCGACGGGCCCTGCTCGCCGTCGCCACCGCCGCCGCGCTCGCGGCCGCCCCCGCCGCCACCGGACCGGCCTCCGCCGTGCAGGCGCCCCCCGGCGGGAACAGCGCCGCCACGTCCCCCGACCCGAACGCGCCCAAGCACGGGACCGTCGAGGGCGCGCGCGCCTTCGTCCGGAACGCGGGCAGCGCCAAGGCCGTCGCCGCGTTCCGCGAGCTGCACGGCGACCGTGTCGCGCGCGAGCAGGTCCACCATTTCTGGGGGGTCGAGCCCGCCGCCGGGTCGCATGACGGGTTCCAGGCCACGCACAGCGTCGACACCAGCTACAAGGTGTCCTTCAAGGACGACTACACCTACACGCCGACGATCAAGGCCGCCGGGTCCTGCATGGAGATCACCACCGTGTACTCCCAGGCCGTCGGCAACGAGATCTGGGCCTGGGACTGGTGCGGCGGGAACGGGCCGAAGAAGGAGGTCAAGATGGACGCCGACTTCCTCCAGACCTACACCAAGACCGTGAACGGGCGTCCCGCCTACAGCGTGCAGCTCGTGAAGACCGACGCGGGCCAGAACGCCTGGTCGGCGTACCTCTACAACTTCAAGACGAGCAGCTGGAGCCTCTTCTACAGCAAGTCGGGGACCGACACCAGCTCGCTGAAGTACGGCTGGGACATCTTCGAGATCTACGCCAGCCGCAACTCCGCCACCAACACCGCCTACTACTGCACCGACGCCAAGAACGTCGTGTTCGAGAGCAGTTCCATCCAGCTCCGGAACGGCGGCGCGTGGAAGCCGGCGAGCCCGTCGGAGTCGCCGTGGCAGCCGGTCACCTCGCCGAACCCGAACGACTACCTGTGCCCGGCGCTGAAGTTCGTCCGCGAGGGCGCGAACGACCACTGGATCGTCCGGCAGTAGCCGGCGCCGCCGGGCCCGGCCCCCCGGTGACCCTGGTGGCCAGGTCCGGCGGGGTTGTTCGCGTTTCGTTAGCAGGCGCCCTGACCGGCGGAAATGTGTGCGCCGGGTGAAGGGGCGGCTACGCCGGGGTCCTCCGGCGGGACCCGCTGTCATGATTTGATCGTAGGCTGAAGGCCATGCCCGACGGCCGTCCCTCCTGCCCCTGCGTGATCTGTCACGACTACGGCGACCGCGACCGCCTGGACAACTTCCAGCTCCGCACGATCGTGCACATCAGCCAGTACGGATGGAGCGTCGTCCTCGTGCATCCGGACGGGGAGCTCCCCGGCTGGGCGTACACGATCGGGCTGTGGCACAGCCACCGGTCGGCCGAGCTCGCGCTGTTCGGCGGCGACGTGTACGAGATGGAGGAGACGCTGAACGCCCTCGGCCGGCAGACCGCCGAGGGCGACGGGCCCGCCGAGGGCGAGCGCCGCGACAATGTCGTGCGGGGACGGCAGGCCGCGTTCCGGATGGCCGACGTCCGCTGGTACGACGCGCTGTTCGCCGGCGCCGTCGCCTTCTACCGGCGGCCGCCGCTGCCGATCCTGCAGGTGGCCTGGCCGAACCCGGAGGGGCTGTTCCCCTGGCAGCCGGGCACCGACCTGGCGTTCCGGCACTCCCAGCCGTGGCTGTGGCTGGCCCCGTCCCAGCACTCCCCCGGCCCGTGGACGCGCCGCGTCCAGGCCCTGGAGGGCTGACGGCGCGCGTCCTCCCCGCCCGCGGGCCCGCGGCATACGATCGGCGGGTGTACGGGCCGATCGCCGAGACCATCGCCACGCCGCGCCTCGTGCTGGAGCCGCTGGCCGTCCACCACGCCGACGAGATGGCCGCAGTCCTGGACGACCCGCGCCTGCACCGCTTCATCGGCGGCGAGCCCCTCACCCGGGACGAGCTGCGCGCCCGGTACGAGCACCTGGTGGCGGGCCCGGCGCCGTTCCACCAGGAGTGCTGGCTGAACTGGGTGGTCCGCCGCGTCCGGGACGGGCAGGCGGTCGGGTACGTCCAGGCGACCGTCAAACCGGCGCAGCCGGGCTTCACGGTGACGCCGCGGGACGCCGGCTCCACCGTCACCCCCTCGCCCGCGCGGACCGTCGCGTCCGTCGCGTGGGTCATCGGCATGCCCTACCAGGGGTTCGGTTTCGCCGGGGAGGCGGGCCGCGCGCTGGTGGACTGGCTCCTCGCCCACGGTGCCGGCGAGATCGTCGCGGCGATCCACCCCGGGAACGCGGCGTCCGGGGCGGTGGCCGCCCGGCTCGGCCTGCGGCCCACGGCGGAGACCGCCGACGGGGAGACCGTCTGGCGCCTCCCCCGCGGCGGGACGCGGTGACACTCTGATGTCGCGCGCGGCGGGCGGTGAGCGCGCGGGTAGGTCACAATCGACGGGGTCTGTCGTCGACCGGTCGAGGAGAGGGAGCGCATGCGGGAGGTCTGGCCCGGGGATCCGTACCCGCTGGGCGCCACCTGGGACGGCACGGGCACGAACTTCGCGCTGTTCTCGGAGGTGGCACGGCGGGTCGAGCTGTGCCTGTTCGACTCCGGCGGGAACGAGGTCCGGCGCGACCTCCCGGAGGTGGACGGGTTCGTCTGGCACGGCTACCTGCCGGGCGTCGGCCCCGGGCAGCGCTACGGGTACCGGGTGCACGGCCCGTTCAGCCCGCGGGACGGGCACCGCTGCAACCCGGCGAAGCTGCTGCTCGACCCCTACGGCAAGGCCGTGGAGGGCGGGGTGCGCTGGCACGAGTCGCTGTTCTCCTACCGGTTCGCCGACCCCGGCGCGCTGAACGAGGACGACAGCGCCCCGTTCATGCCGAAGAACGTGGTGGTCAACCCGTTCTTCGACTGGGGGGACGACCGGCCGCCGCGCGTGCCGTACCACGAGAGCGTCATCTACGAGGCGCACGTCAAGGGCCTCACCCGGCTGCATCCCGGGATCCCCGAGGAGCAGCGGGGCACCTACGCGGGCCTCGCGCACCCGGTGATGATCGACCATCTGCTCGACCTCGGCGTGACCGCCGTGGAGCTGATGCCGGTGCACCAGTCGATCCCCGAGCACGCGCTGGTGGCGCGGGGGCTGGACAACTACTGGGGCTACAACACGATCGGGTTCTTCGCGCCGCACAACTCCTACAGCTCGTCCGGGCAGGCCGGGGGGCAGGTGCTGGAGTTCAAGGCGATGGTCCGCACCCTGCACGAGGCGGGCATCGAGGTCATCCTGGACGTCGTCTACAACCACACCGCCGAGGGCGACCACCTGGGGCCGACGCTGTCGTTCCGCGGGATCGACAACGCCTCCTACTACCGGCTGCGCGACGACGACAGGCGCTACCACCTCGACTACACCGGCTGCGGCAACTCGCTGAACGTCCGCCACCCGCACGCCCTCCAGCTGATCATGGATTCGCTGCGCTACTGGATCCTGGAGATGCACGTGGACGGGTTCCGCTTCGACCTGGCCTCGGCGCTGGCCCGCGAGCTGCACGACGTCGACCGGCTGGCCGCGTTCTTCGACCTCGTCCAGCAGGACCCGGTGGTCTCGCAGGTCAAGCTGATCGCCGAGCCGTGGGACGTGGGCGAGGGCGGCTACCAGGTCGGCAACTTCCCGCCGCTGTGGACGGAGTGGAACGGCAAGTACCGCGACACCGTCCGCGACTTCTGGCGCGGCTCGTACGCGACGATGCCGGAGTTCGCGTCCCGGCTCACCGGCTCCTCCGACCTGTACGAGCACAGCGCGCGGCGCCCGTTCGCGTCCATCAACTTCGTGACGTGCCACGACGGGTTCACGCTGACGGACCTGGTCTCCTACGACGACAAGCACAACGAGGCCAACGGCGAGGGCAACCGGGACGGCACCGACGACAACCGGTCGTGGAACTGCGGCCACGAGGGCCCGACCGATGACCCCGGCGTGCTGGAGCTGCGGGCCCGGCAGCGCCGCAACTTCCTGGCGACCCTGTTCCTGTCGCAGGGGGTGCCGATGCTCTCCCACGGCGACGAGCTGGGGCGCACGCAGCGGGGCAACAACAACGCCTACTGCCAGGACAACGAGATCGCCTGGGTGCACTGGGACGAGCCGGGCGACGTGGAGTTCGTCGGGCGGCTGTCGCGGCTGCGGCACGACCATCCGGTGTTCCGGCGCCGCCGGTTCTTCACCGGGACGGGCACCGGCGCCGCCGCCGACATCGCCTGGCTGACCCCCGCCGGCGAGGTCATGACCGACGAGGACTGGAACGTGGGGTTCGCCAAGTCGCTCGGGGTGTTCCTGAACGGCGACGCGATCACCGAGCCGGACCCGCGCGGCCGCCGCGTCCGCGACGACTCGTTCCTGCTGCTGGTCAACGCGGGCGCGGACCCGGTCGGGTTCACGCTCCCCGAAGGCGCGTACGGCGAGCGCTGGGAGTTCGTCCTCGACACGGCCGAGCCGGACGCGGTGGACGGGCGTCCCCGCCTCAAGGCCCGCGACGACGTGGACGTCACCGGCCGCTCCCTGATCGTCCTCCGCCGCCTGGGATAGCCCGGCGGGCCGGCGGTTCGGCGGGCCGACGGGCTAGCCGATCTGGATGGCGGTCAGGAACACCAGGACGACGGTGGCGACGGCCACGAGCCCGTGGACGGCGACGGCGGTGGCCGGGAACGCCTGCTCGGCGCCGCGGGCGTGCCGTCCGCCGCGCCCGACGAGCCAGCGCGTGAACAGCATGAAGCCCTGGAAGGCGACGACGAGCAGGGCGGCGAACGCGCCCCAGGCGTAGCCCGCCCACCCGGTGGACAGGTAGGCGATCCAGACGGCGAGCCCGAGGACGGCGGTCAGCGGGTGGACGACGACGACCAGGACCGGGAAGCGCGTCACCTTCGTCGCCCGCCCGCCGCGCGCCGTCCAGACGACCAGCAGGTAACCCCCGGCGGCCGCGGCGAGAACCCACGCGGCCAGTGCGGCGAACTCCAACTCCCATCCCTTCGCTCAGGTCCCCGTCCCCGCGACCAGTGTCGCGCGCCGGATGCGCCGCCATGGCGGGTTCCCACAGATTGCCCCACAGACCGTTACCGTGCCGGTCAAATTGGGTGTGCAGTAGCGTGGTGGTCCTATGCGGAACCTCGCTCCCGCGCCCGGGCCGGTGGACCTGGCCGAGCGCTACGCCTATCCCGGGCACGGCCCGTTCCTGCGGGCGAACATGGTCGCCAGCCTGGACGGGGCGGCGCAGCGCGACGGTCTCAGCGGCGGCCTCGGCGGCGAGGCCGACCGGGCGCTGTTCTCGCTGCTGCGCGGGCTGGCGGACGTGGTGATCGTCGGCGCCGGGACGGTCCGGGCCGAGGGGTACGGGCCCGTCCGCCCGGACGACGGGTGGGGCGGGGTGCGCGACGGGCGGGCGCCCGTGCCGCCATTGGCGATCGTCTCGCGCTCCCTCGACCTCGACCTCGACGCGCCCGTGTTCACCGAGGCCGCCGCCAGGACGATCGTCCTCGCGCCGGCCGCGGCGGACCCGGCGCGGCTGCGGGCGGCGCGGGAACGGGCCGAGGTCATCGTCGCCGGGGAGGCGTCACTGGACTTCACCGCCGCCGTCCGGGAACTGGAGGCGCGCGGTCACCGGCGGATGCTGTGCGAGGGCGGACCGGCGGTGCTCGGGGGGCTGGTCGAGGCCGGTCTGCTGGACGAGCTGTGCCTGACGCTGAGCCCGCGTCTCATCGGGGGGCGCCCGACGCGCATCCTGAACGGGCCGCCGGTGTCCGTCCCGCCCGAGATGACCCTGGGGCACGCCCTGGAGGACGACGGGTTCCTGTTCCTGCGCTACACCTCGCGCGGCGGGGACGGCGCCCCCAGCCTGTAGCGGACGAACAGGACGCCCTCGTCCAGGTGGACGGCGGAGGGCTCCAGCGGGACCTCGGCGTCCAGGTCGCCGAGGAGCCGGGTGTGGCGGGCGCCCCCGGCCAGGGCCGGGGCGACGCTCAGGCACAGCTCGTCGGCGAGGGACGCGCGGATCAGCGCCGTGGCCAGGGCGGGACCGCCCTCGCAGAGAAGGCGCCCGCGTCCGCCCTGCGGGTCGCGTCCGCCGTGCGGGTCGCGTCCCCCATGCGGGTGGTCTTCGCCCAGGCGGCGGATCGCCGCCGGGAGGTCCAGGTCGTCCTCCCCCGCGGTGACCACGGGTATCCCGGACGGGACCCGGCCCCGCGCGCGCTCGGTGGTGACGACGATCGTCGGCGTCTCGGCCTCGGTGAACAGCGGGAGCGTCCAGTCGAGGTCGAGGGAGCGGCTCACCACGGCGATGGGCGCGGGCGGGCGTCCCCGGCGCGCGCGCAGGTCCGCGCGGAGGCGGGCGGGGCCGAGCCGTCCCGTCCGGACGGTCCCGGCGCCGACGAGGATCACGTCCGCGAGGGCCCGCAGCGCCCGGAAGACACGGAAGTCGGCGGCGCCGCCGAGGCCGTCCGTCCAGCCCTCGGCGTCGGTGACGGAGCCGTCGACGCTCATCACCATGCCGATCCGCAGGCCGGGCGCATCCCCGTACGCCTCATAGGGATCCACATCGTCCGCGGCGGGTCCGGGAAGCAGGCGGAGCATGGTCCGCAGGCTATCCAACGGCTGTTTCGGGTGCCCCGGCGTGTCCCCTTGTCGGGGGCAGGGCGCACTATGGGGGGATGGACCTGCCGATCAGTCTCCCGCTGTCGCCGATGCTGGCCAGGGCGGTCAAGGCGATGCCCAAGGGCGATCTGCTGTACGAGCCCAAGTGGGACGGCTTCCGCTGCGTCGTGTTCCGCGACGGCGACGAGGTGGAGCTGTCCAGCCGCGGCGAGAAGCCGCTCACCCGCTACTTCCCCGAGCTGGTGGAGGCGGTCCGGCGGGAGCTGCCCGAGCGGTGCGTGGTGGACGGCGAGATCGTCCTGCGCAAGGGGACGCGCCTGGACTTCGACGGCCTCCAGCAGCGCATCCACCCGGCGGCGTCCCGTGTGAAGCTGCTGTCGGAGGAGACGCCCGCCTCGTTCGTGGCGTTCGACCTCCTGGCGGTGGGCGACGAGTCGCTGATGGAGGTGCCGCTCGGCGAGCGGCGGCGCCGGCTCGTGGAGACCCTGGCCGGGGCGCGGGCACCGGTGTTCGTGACGCCCGCCTCCGACTCCTACGACCTGGCGCTGCGCTGGTTCGAGGAGTTCGAGGGCGCCGGGCTGGACGGGGTGATCGCCAAGCCGCGCGACATCCCCTACCAGCCCGACAAGCGCGTGCTGTTCAAGGTCAAGCACGAGCGGACCGCCGACTGCGTGGTGGCGGGGTTCCGCTGGCACAAGTCGGGGCCGATCGTCGGGTCGCTGCTGCTCGGCCTGTACAACGCCGAGGGGCACCTCCAGCACGTGGGCGTCGCGGCCTCGTTCACGATGAAGCGCCGCGCCGAGCTGGTGGAGGAGCTGAAGCCGTACCTGCTGGAGGACCTCGACGAGCACCCGTGGGCGGAGTGGGCGCGGCAGACGGAGGCGACCGTCGACCGGATGCCCGGCGCGATCTCCCGCTGGACGGGCAAGAAGGACCTGTCGTGGGTGGCGCTGCGCCCGGAGCTGGTCGTGGAGGTGGCGTACGAGGCGATGGAGGGCGACCGGATCCGGCACACCGCCCGGTTCCGGAACTGGCGGCCCGACCGGACGCCGACGTCCTGCACCTACGAGCAGCTCGAGCAGCCGGTCGCCTACGACCTGGACGACATCCTCGGCGGCGCCGCCACGAACCCCCGCGCCGACCGCTGAGACCCCGCCCCGGCCGCCGAGCCCCCGCGCCGGCCGCTGAGACGCGGCCGGCCGGGCCGTGCCCCCCGCCGGTGGGGACGCGGCCCGGCCGTTGGGGGGATGGTCAGGGCTGGGTCTCGTTGCGGATGGTCTGCTCGATCAGGTCCCGCTCCGCCTTCGCCGACATCTTCGCGGAGGCGTAGGGCCGCAGGTAGGTCTGCTGGGGGCCGGGCTCGCCGTCCTCGATGACGAAGGTCGCCTTGATGGACGCCTTGGCGCCGCGCGTCCGCACGGTCGAGAGCGTCTTGAAGTCGGCCTTCATCGCGTCCTTGCCGATCTTCGTCATCACGTAGCCGCGCTGGTTGTTGTAGAAGCGCAGATGCGGGTTGATCTTGAGGTAGGGGTGGTCGGCGGGGTCGGAGTCCTTGCCGTCGCCGGTGCTGGTGATGGACGTGCACACCAGCTCGGAGCCGACGGTGTCGGAGTCGGGGTCGTCGTAGTCCTCCTTGAGGTCGCTCGCCCAGTGCGCGTGGACGTCGCCGGTGAGCACGACGGCGTTGCGGACGTCGGCGTCGACCCAGCCCTGGGTGATGCGGTCGCGGGAGGCGACGTAGCCGTCCCAGGCGTCCTGCGAGGTCTTCTTCAGCGGCCCGGAGTCGCTGTCGCGCTGGGCGAAGAAGACCTGCTGCCCGATGATGTCCCAGCGGGCCTCGGAGCTGCGGAAACCGTCGATCAGCCACTTCTCCTGCCGGGCGCCGGTGATGGAGCGCTTCGGGTCGTCGGAGTCGTCGCAGACCTTGTTGCCGTCGCCGCACGCCTGGTCGTCGCGGAACTGGCGGGTGTCGAGCATGTGGAAGTTGGCGAGCCTGCCCCACTGGATCCGGCGGTAGATCTGGATGTCGGGCCCGTCGGGGATGGAGCGGCGGCGCAGCGGCATGTTCTCGTAGTACGCCTGGAACGCGGCGGCGCGGCGCTTGCGGAACTCCGCGGTGCCGGGGGTGTCGGAGCCGGCCTCGGGGACGTCGCCGGCCCAGTTGTTCTCGACCTCGTGGTCGTCGAAGACGACGAGCCAGGGCGCCGCCTGGTGCGCGGCCTGGAGGTCGACGTCGGTCTTGTACTGGGCGTGCCGGAGCCGGTAGTTGGCCAGGGTGACCGTCTCGGGGCCCTCGTGGTCGCGGACGTTGCCGCCCGGGATGGTGTAGGTGCTCTTCTTGTACTCGTACTGGTAGTCGCCGAGGTGCAGGATCAGGTCGGGATCCTCCTCGGCGAGCCGCCGGTAGGCGCTGAAGTAGCCGTGCTCGTACTGCGAGCACGACACGAAGCCCATGGCGAGGGCGGGGCCGAAGGTGTCGGCGCGGGGGGCGGTGCGGGTCCGTCCGGCCGGGGAGACGTAGTCGCCGGCGCGGAAGCGGTACCAGTAGTCGCGTCCGGGGCGCAGGCCGTCCAGTTCGACGTGGACGGAGTGGGCGCCCTCGGGGCGGGCGGTGGCGGTGCCGCGCCGCTCGACGCGGCGGAACCGCTCGTCGGTGGCGATCTCCCAGCGGACGGGGACGTCGCGGTCGGGCATGCCGCCCTTGCCGTCCTCGGCGTGCGGGTTCGCGGCGAGCCGCGTCCACAGGACGAAGCCCTGCGGGTCGGGGTCGCCGGAGGCGACGCCGAGGGTGAAGGGGTCGCCGGCGAGGGCGCGGGAGCGGAGCGCGGCGTGGGCGGTGGCGGGGACGCCGGGCATGCCGGCGGCGGTGTAGGCCGTGCCGACGGCGAGGCCGCCCGCGACGAGGAACGATCTGCGGTTGAGACCGGGCATGGAGTCGGCCATGGGGATGCGTGACCTTTCGGATCTCCGACATGGATCGCCGGACAGCCTCATGAAGGCCGATGGCCGGGAGAAACCACTCGGGTGACTTGCGCCGCAACAAAGACGATCTTTTAGGGATCACATGGCGGTCACGCGGGAGCGGTGACGAAAAGGCGCGCAGGAGGGGAGCCGGCTGATAGACTAGAAATCTGTGTACTGTCGGACACACAGATCTCCACCCTACGAACAGGAGTGTATCCGAGGCATGGGACTCCGTCAAGCGGACGATGTCAAGCCCGATCGCGGGGAAATCGGATCCGAGGCTCCGGACGGGGTACGGGACGGGGCGCGCCTGGCGGCCGTGCGCGCCGAGCAGGCGTATGTATCCCGCGTGTACGAACGGCTCGACACCGAGCGGGCCGGCGCCGAGGCCGCGCTCCGGCAGGGCCCCGCCGCGGGCGGCGGGGGCGCGTTCCAGGCCCGGCTGGAGAGCGCCGTCGCCACCGACGAGGCGGCCCGCCGGCTGGCCAGGCTGGCGGGCGTCGAGAACGGCCTGTGCTTCGGCCGCATCGACCACCGCTCCGGCGCGGACGGCCCCGGCGACACCTTCTACATCGGCCGGATCGGGCTGCGCGACGAGTACCACGAGCCGATGCTGATCGACTGGCGCGCCGAGGCGGCCCGCCCGTTCTACACCGCGACGCCCGGCGCCCCGGGCACCCTCGCGCGCCGCCGCCACCTGCACCTGCGCCACCGCGAGGTCGTCCGGCTCGACGACGAGGTGTTCGACCTGGAGGGCCTGGACGAGGCGGAGCGGGGCGGGATCGTCGGCGAGGCGGCGCTGCTGGCCACCCTCCGCCGCGGGCGGACGGGCCGGATGGGCGACGTGGTCGCCACCATCCAGGAGGAGCAGGACCAGGTCATCCGCTCGGCGCTGCAGGGGGTCCTGGTCGTCCAGGGAGGCCCCGGCACCGGCAAGACGGTCGCGGCGCTGCACCGGGCCGCGTACCTGCTCTACACGCACCGCGACGTGCTGGAGCGGCGCGGCGTCCTCATCGTGGGCCCGAACGCGACGTTCCTGCGCTACATCGAGCAGGTGCTCCCGGGGCTGGGTGAGACCGACGTCGCGCTGGCCACGGTCGGCGAGCTGTACCCGGGCCTCAAGGCGACCGCGGCCGACTCTCCCGCCGTCGCGGTCGTGAAGGGCGACCTGCGCATGGCCGCCCTGGTGGAGGCGGCCGTCCGCGACCGGCAGCGCGTCCCGGACGGGGGCCTGAGCGTCGAGTCCGAGGGCATGACGCTGCGCGTGGAGGCCGCCGCGTGCGAGCTGGCCCGCGACCGCGCCCGCGCGCTGCGGGCGCCCCACAACCTCCAGCGCCGGCGGTTCGTGCACGACCTGCTGGACGCGCTCGCGCTGAACCGCGCGGAGCAGTTCGACCGGCTCATCGACGAGCCGCTGGAGGAGATCACCCGCTCGGGCAACGTCCCCGGCTGGCTCCAGGAGCTGCTCGACGAGGCCGGGGAGAGCCCGCTCCTGGACGAGGCCGACCTGCGGCTGGCCAAGGAGTCCCTCTGGCACGAGCCGCCCGTCCGTGAGGCGATCGACGCGCTGTGGCCGGAGCTGACGCCCGAGCGGCTCCTCACCGGGCTCTACGCGGACCCGGAGGCGCTCGGACGTCTCGGGGAGGCCGCCGGGCTGCCCGGTGCGGCACTCCTGCACCGCCCGCCGGGATCGCCCTGGACGGTCGCCGACGTGCCCGTCCTGGACGAGGCCGCCGAGTGGCTGGGTTCCGACGACTCCGGCGACCGGGCCCGCCGCCGCGCCGCCGCCGCGCGGCGCGAGGCCGACGAGCGCTACGCCCGCGAGGTGATCGAGTCGACCGGCGCCGTGACCTCCGACGCCCAAGACCTCGCGGCCCTCGTCGCCGAGCGGCACCGCGACGACGGCCCGCCGCTCACCACCGCGCAGCGCGCCGCCGCCGACCGGGAGTGGGCCTACGGGCACGTGATCGTGGACGAGGCGCAGGAGCTGTCGGAGATGGCCTGGCGCGCGGTGATGCGCCGCGTCCCGACCCGCTCCCTCACCGTCGTCGGTGACATCGCCCAGACCGGCAGCGCGGCGGGGGCCTCCTCCTGGGGGCGGATGCTCGACCGTTACGTCCCGGGCCGCTGGCGCGAGCAGCGCCTCATGGTCAACTACCGCACTCCCGCGGCGATCATGCGCGTGGCCGAGGACGTGCTGGCGGCCGTCGCGCCCGGGGAGATCCCGCCGGAGCCCGTCCGCGACGACGGCCCCCCGCCCCGCGCCGTGGCGGTCCCGGTCTCCGGCCTGCCGGGCCTCGTCCGGGCCGAGCTCGCGGAGGTCGCGCCCGGCCCGGCGGCCGGGCGCGGCCCGGAGGAGGGGCGCCTGGCGGTGATCTCCTCGGCGGCGTGGCACCCCGGCGTCCTGGAGGCCCTCCCGGACGCCGCCGCCGGCGCGACCCCGGAGGCCCTGGACTCCCCCGTCGTCGTGCTGACCGCGGCGGAGGCCAAGGGCCTGGAGTTCGACTCGGTCGTCGTCGTGGACCCGGCGGGCGTCCTCGCCGAGTCCCCGAAGGGCGGCCAGGACCTCTACGTCGCCCTCACCCGCGCCACCCGCCGGCTGACGGTCGTCCACGACGGCGACCTGCCGGACATGCTGGCGCGCCTCGAACCCGGCGGTCCCGGGCCGTCTCAGGCGTAGGGGAGGAGTTCCTTGTCGATCTCCTCCCAGCGGGTCCGCAGCGCCTTGAGGACCTCGGGGCGGCGGCGTGACAGGTCGGCCTGCTCGCGCGGGTCGGCGCCCAGGTCGTAGAGGGCGCCCGGGGAGGACGGGGTCGTGCGCAGGTACTTCCACCGGCCGCGGCGCAGCGCCCGGGAGGTCCGGGTACGCCAGAACAGGTCGTGGCCTGGCGGGCGCTCGCCGCGCAGCAGATGCCCTGCCAGGCTGCTGCCGTCCAGGGGGTGGGAGGCGGCGGACCGCACTCCGGTGATCTCCAGGATCGTGGCGGTCCAGTCCTGGGTGATCACGGGCACACCGCTGACCTGGCGGGACCGGATGCGCGCGGGCCAGCGCAGGATGTTGGGCACCCGGATGCCGCCCTCGTTCAGCCCGGCCTTGGCGCCGGTCAGCGGCCACTGGTAGGACCAGCGCTCGCCGCCGTTGTCGCTGGAGAACAGCACCAGGGTGTCGCGCTCCTGCCCGGTCTCGCGCAGCGCCCGCAGGACGCGCCCGACGCCCGCGTCCATCGCCTCGACCATGCGCCGGTAGGTGTCGAGCGAGCCGCCGTCGTCGTGCCAGAGCGCCCGCGCGTCCCCGGCCTTGACCCGCGCGGTGATCTCCTCGCTCACCGCGCGGTCGCCGGGCGCCTCCCACGGCCAGTGAGGGGCGGTGAAGTTGAGGTTCAGCAGCCACGGCCGCCCGCCGCGCGCCTCGCGGACGAACGCGGCGGCGCGTTCGGCGATGGTGTCGGTGTAGTAGCCGAGCGACTCGGTGGGGACTTCGCCCTCGTACAGGTCGCGTCCCTCCGAGGTGATCTTGGAGTAGTAGTCGACGGCGCCGGACAGGTTGCCGAAGAAGGTGTCCCAGCCGGACTTCAGCGGGCTGTACCAGGGCAGGAAGCCGCAGTGCCACTTGCCGAACATCGCGGTGGCGTACCCGGCGTCCTTGAGCAGGGACGCCAGCGTCGGATGGCCCGGCGGGATGCCGTGCAGCTCGTTCGGGCGGGCGATCGGCTCCTCCAGGCCGCCGCGCAGCCGTCCGGGATAGCGGCCGGTGTAGAGCCCGAAACGGGTGGGCGAGCAGACGGCCGCGGCGGAGTAGGCGTCGGTGAAGCGGACGCCCTGCCGGGCCAGGCCGTCCAGATGGGGCGTGCGGATGGCCGGCGAGCCGTAACACCCGAGATCGGCCCAGCCGAGGTCGTCGCCGAGGATGACCAGGACGTTGGGCCGCCGGCCCGTGCCCCGACGCGGATCGGCACGGAACGGCCGCTCGGCCGCCTGCGCGGTGCCCGTCCCGGCGGCCAGGGGCCCGGCGGCCGCGGCGGCGGCCATCGCGCCCATCGCCGCGGTGGCTCCCCTCCGGCTCACCCCCGATCCGGACGTCCCGTCCGCCGTGCGCTCCGTCTCGCTCATGGACAACCCACTTTCCCTACTCTTTTACTAAACAAACCGAAATAGTAGGGAATAGAGATCATTCGTGCAATGGGCACCGCGCGGACGCGGAGGCGCCCCTCACCCGGTCGTGAGCCCGCCCGGCGTCCGGCGCAGCTCGGCCTCGATGACGCGGCTCGCGGCCGCGCTGGCGTCCGCCGGGATCATGATGGACGTCCTCCGGTACGCCGAGCACTCGACCCGGCCGGGCCGCGACTCCCCCGCCGTGGCCTACGCCGAATGCGCGCAAGGGCAGGATGTGACCAAAACCAGGCGGAGTTAGTCGAGCGCCGACCTTTACCGGACGCGCCCGGGCGAGGAACCTGTGCCCGGAATGAATGCTCCCCATTCTCCGGAGGTGCGGGTTGGCCAGGCGACCCCTGAGACGAACCCGGCGCACGACGACCGTCGCCGTACTGACCGGCGCGGCCCTCGCCGTCGCGGGGGCGACCGCCGCCGCGCGGCCGTCCCCCGCGATCGTGGTGAGGCACGGCGTCACCCAGCCGGTCTTCTCCTACAAGGACGCGATCCGCGAACGCGTCTACGTCGACTCGGGCGTGGACAGCGACCGCGACGGCAAGACCGACCGGGTCAACGTGGACATCATCCGGCCCAAGGAGACCGACCAGGGTCTCAAGGTGCCGGTGATCATGGATGAGAGCCCCTACTACGACAACGCGGGACGGGGCAACGAGAGCGAGCGCAAGACCTACGACTCCAAGGGCGATCCCCAGAAGTTCCCGTTGTACTACGACAACTACTTCGTGCCGCGCGGGTACGCGTTCCTCGCCGTGGACATGGTGGGCACCACCCGCTCGGACGGCTGCCCGGTCAGCGGCGGCCCGTCCGACGTGCTGGGCGGCAAGGCCGTCATCGACTGGCTCAACGGGCGCGCCAAGGCCGTCAAGCCCGACGGCAGCCCGGCCACGGCCACCTGGACGACCGGGCGCACCGGCATGATCGGCAAGTCCTACGACGGCACGCTCGCCAACGGCGTCGCCGCGACCGGCGTGCAGGGGCTGGAGACGATCGTCCCGATCGCCGCCATCAGCAGCTGGTACGCCTACAGCCGGATGAACGGCGTGAAGTACAACGACGACGAGCAGCCCTGGCTGTCGGACTACGTCGACACCGACCCGGCCGCCAAGTGCGCCGCCGTCAGGGCCGACCTCGACAAGGGCGAGGACGACGCCACCGGCAACTACAACGCCTACTGGAAGACCACCGACTACCTCGACGGCACCGTCGGCCGCGCCGAGAACGTCCGCGCGAGCATCTTCGCCTACCACGGCGTGAACGACCTGAACGTCAAGGACGACCACTTCGCCAAGTGGTGGGCCGCGCTCGCCAAGCGCGGCGTCCCGCGGAAGGTGTGGCTGTCGCAGACCGGGCACGTCGACCCGTTCGACATCCGGCGCTCCACGTGGGTCGAGGTCCTGCACAAGTGGTTCGACCACGAGCTCCAGAAGATCGACAACGACGTGCTGAAGCAGCCGCGCGCGGACATCCAGCTCGGCCCCGACCAGTGGGTGACCCAGTCCGACTGGCCCGCCCAGGAGGCGAAGCCGGTGACGCTGCGCCCGAAGGCCGACGGGACCCTCGGCCCCGAGGCCGCCCCGGCGGGCTCCACCGGGAGCTTCACCGACGTGACCGGCGCCGGGAAGGGGACCACCGAGGCGGACATGGTCGCCGATCCGAAGACCGGCAAGTCCCACCGCCTCGCCTACGTGACCGGGCCGCTGCCGGAGACCGTCCGGCTGTCCGGCACGCCCGCCGCCCGGCTGCGGATCATGCTGAACAAGCCCACCTCGAACGTGACGGCGCTGCTGGTCGACTACGGCGACGACACCCGCGTCGACTACCTCGGCACGGGCTCGGGCATCGAGACGCTCACCACCGAGGACTGCAACGGTGAGAGCACCGCCGCCGACGACGCCTGCTACAAGCAGGCCAGGATCAAGACGGTCTCCTCGGCGGTGAACGTCGTCGCCCGCGGCTGGCTGGACGCCCAGAACCGCGAGTCGCTGAGCGACCCGTCCCCGCTGAAGCCCGGCAGCTACTACGACGTCCGCTGGGACACCCTCAGCCAGGAGTACCTGCTGAAGAAGGGCCACCGGCTGGGGCTCGTCCTCGCCGGGACCGACGCCGACTACAACACCGAGAAGCCCACCGGCGCCAAGGTCACGGTGGACCTGGCCGGCTCCTCCATCGACGTCCCCCTGATCACCGCGGGCGACCCGGCCGGCTTCTTCTCCCCGCGGCCCGCCGCCCCCTGGCGCGGCCCGGTCCACGTGACCCTGCCCGTCCAGGAGCGCAAGCTGTACTAGCGCCCCGAGGACGTCCCGTCACAGGCCGCCGCCCCCGCACCGGGGCGGCGGCCCTCTCACTCGCGATCGGTGTCCTTGCTGGGCTGGACCCGCTTGGGCTCGCCGGGCATCTTCGGATAGTTGGGCGGATACGGCATGTCGCCGAGGCCGTGGTCGCGCTCGTCGCGGTCGGCGAGGTCGAGCAGGCCCTCCAGGGAGAACGCCCGGTCGTCGATGGCGGCGTGCAGGTCGCCGACCTTGGCGAACCGGTCGGGCATGGTGGCGATGGTGAAGTCGTGCGGGTCGGCGTCGGCCAGCTCGTCCCAGGTCACCGGCGCCGAGACGGGCGCGTGGGCCGCCGGGCGGACGCTGTAGGCGGAGGCGATCGTCCGGTCGCGGGCGTTCTGGTTGAAGTCGATGAACACCTGCTCGCCGCGCTCCTCCTTCCACCAGCGGGTCGTGACCTCGTCGGGGACGCGGCGCTCCACCTCGCGGCCGAACGCGAGGGCGGCGCGGCGGACCTCGGTGAACGTCCAGCGCGGCTCGATCCGGACGTAGATGTGCACGCCGCCCTTGCCGGAGGTCTTCACGAAGCCGGTGAGGCCCAGCTCGCCGAGCAGGTCGCGGGCCGGGCCGAGCGCGACGCGGACGGCGTCGGAGAAGTCGGTGCCCGGCTGCGGGTCGAGGTCGATGCGCAGCTCGTCGGGATGGTCGACGTCGCCGTCCCGGACGGGCCACGGGTGGAAGGTGAGGGTGCCGAGGTTCGCGGCCCAGGCGATCACGGCGACCTCGGTCGGGCGGACCTCGTCGGCGGACCGGCCGCTCGGGAACTCGATCCGGGACGTGCGCACCCAGTCGGGCGCGCCCTTGGGGACGCGCTTCTGGTAGAAGGCGTCGGACTTCCCGGCGCCCATGCCCATCTGCCCGCGGGCGTAGTCCTCCCGCGTGGCCATCCTGGCGCCCTCGAAGACGCCGGCGGGCCAGCGCTCCAGGGTCGTCGGGCGGTCGCGGGTGGCGCGCAGGATGCCCTCGCCGACGGCGATGTAGTACTCCACGAGCTGCCGCTTGGTGTAGCCGGGCTGAGGAAAGTAGACCTTGTCGGGGTTGGTCACCTTGACGAGCCGATCCCCGACCGGGATCTCGATGTAGGGCGAGGCCATAACTGCACGTTAACCCACGGGCATGACAGCGCCGGGCGGGTACCGTCGGTGACATGGACAAGATCCGCAAGAGCGAGGACGAGTGGCGGGCGCGGCTGAGCCCCGAGGAGTTCCACGTGCTGCGCGAGGGGGGCACCGAGCGGCCCTTCACCGGTGAGTACACCGACACCGAGACCGTCGGCGTGTACCGGTGCCGCGCCTGCGGGACCGAGCTGTTCCGGTCGGACACCAAGTTCGAGAGCCACTGCGGCTGGCCGTCGTTCTTCGCGCCGTCCGAGTCCGACGCGGTCGTGCTCATCGAGGACCGCTCGCTCGGCATGGTCCGCACCGAGGTGCGGTGCGCCACGTGCGACTCCCACCTCGGGCACGTCTTCCACGGCGAGGGCTACGACACCCCGACCGACGACCGCTATTGCATCAACAGCATCAGCCTCACCCTGGAACCCGCCGGATAGCCCCGGGCGGCCCGCCCGCCTCCCCGAGGGGAACCGCGCCATGCCTTCGCCCGTCCTAGTGGGCGGGCGGCACGGCGCAGGGGGTTCGATGAGCGAATTAAGTCCCTACGAGATCGCGTTCCTGAGCGGCGGGCCGACGCGGGTCGCCCAGACCGCTCTCCTCGCCCTGTACGAGTCGGACCGGATCCGCGTGTCGCGGGGCACGCACCGGGTGGAGGTCCTCCCTCGGGAGCCGGAGGACCTCCACCCGGTCCAGGCGGCGGTGATCGACCAGGTGCCCGGCACCGGGAGGCTGCTCGGCGCCGTCCTGGAAGCGGTGGCCGCCGCACCCGAGGTGCGGGCCGTGGCGGACGCCCTGGTCTCCGGCGGCCTGCTGCGCGCGGGTCTCCGCGGAGCGCTCCGCCCGACCGGGGAGGGCAAGGCGCTGCGGCGCGGATTCGAGACGTCCCCGGGTGAGGGCGACGTCCTCCGGCTCGCCGCGCTCGGCCCGGAGGGCGTCCAGGACGCCAAGATGCGCGAGATCCTGTCGACGGACGATCCGAAGCCGGTCAAGATGCCCAAGAAGCCGAAGGGCGGCCACCGCGACCTCGACTCCAGCGGCCTGTCCGACACCCAGTACTCGGCCGGCCTCTAGCGGGTCTCGGCGACCTCGCAGTCGTCCTTGTCGCTCTGCTTGTTCGCCAGGACGACGCTGCCGTTGTCGCTGCTCTTCCCGTGGACGAACACGCGCGGCTCGTCGTCGCCGCCGTCCTTGAGGAACTGGGTCGTCCACTCGCACAGCGAGAGGGCGGCCTTGGAGTTCTCGTCGTCCTCCCCGAGGTCGGTGTAGACCCGGATGAAGGTCCCGCTGCGCCGCACCTCCGTGACGTGCCCGACGACCTTCCTGCCCGGGTCCCTGGTCTCGAAGTAGGGCACCGCCTCGGGCACCTCGTCCGGGTCCGCGAACGCCTCGGTCTCCGCGCTCGCGACGGTCGAGGGACGCGCGGTGTGCGCGGCGACCTCCGCGCGCGGATCGCCGCCGGAGCCGCCGCCCGGCAGCGCCATCACGGCCACGGCCGCGATCAGCGCGACGGCCGCGGTGCCCGCGACGGCCACGGCGGCGCGACGCCGCGGCCCGCCCACCAGCCGGTCCCAGCGGACCGACAGATCGGACGGCGGCCTGGCGTGACGGCCGCGGGACTGGGGGGCGGGGGGCCGCCCGCGCGAGGGCCGCTTCTCGGACTGCTCGTCGGAAGACTCGGTCACGGGCCGCACTTTACCCAGACTTTGCCGCCGTCTAGGGCAGGTTGGCGACGAGTTCCGTGACGGGCTTGCGCCGTCCCGTGTAGAACGGCACTTCCTCGCGGGTGTGCAGCCGTGCGCGCGCGCCCCGGAGATGGCGCATGAGATCGACGATGCGGTGCAGCTCGTCCGCCTCGAAGGCCAGCATCCACTCGTAGTCTCCGAGCGCGAACGACGAGACGGTGTTGGCGCGCACGTCCGGATAGCCGCGCGCCATCTTGCCGTGCTCGGCGAGCATCGCGCGGCGCTCCTCGTCCGGCAGCAGGTACCACTCGTAGGACCGGACGAACGGGTAGACGCACACGAAGGCGCGCGGCTCCTCCTCCGCCAGGAACGCGGGGATGTGGCTCTTGTTGAACTCCGCCGGGCGGTGCAGCGCCATCTGCGACCACACCGGCTCGCTCGCGCGGCCCACCGCCGTCCGGCGGAAGCGGGTGTAGACCTCCTGGAGGTCCTCCGCGGACGGGGCGTGCCACCAGAACATGTAGTCGGCGTCCGCGCGCAGCCCGGCGACGTCGTAGGCGCCGCGGGTGGTGACGTCCTTCTCGGCCGCCTGGTCGAGCAGGTCCCGGACCTCCGGGGCGTGCTGCTCGCCGACCGTCCCCGGGTCCTTGACCTTGAACACCGACCACATGGTGTAGCGGATGGTGTTATTGAGTTCGCGCGCCTTCGGCCTGCCCGCCGGCTCCGTCACTGACATCCTCTGCTCCTTCCCGGCCGCGCGGACGCCCTGGCCCGCGCAGATAGTCCAGTACCTGGTTCGCCGCGGCGCGCGCGGACGCGACGCACGCGGGGATCCCCAGCCCGTCGTACGCGGCGCCCGCCACCGCCAGGCCCGGCTCCGCCGCGACGGCGGCGCGGATCCGCGCCACCCGGCCCGCGTGGCCCACGTTGTACTGCGGGAGCCCCCCGCCCCAGCGGGTCACCCGCGTCCCGGCGGGCGGCCCGGCGACGCCGCAGGTCGCGGCCAGCTCCGCCCTCGCCGCCGCCGTCAGCTCCTCGTCCGGCCTCTGCAGGACGCGCTCCTCGCCGAACCTGCCGATCGAGCAGCGCACCGCGACGAGCCCGGGGTCGCGGTCGCGCAGGTGCGGCCACTTCACCGAGCTGAACGTGACGGCCTTGACGCCGTGCGCGGCCTCCTTGGCCGGGACGAGGTAGCCGCTGCCCTTCGGCAGCCGGGGGAACGCGCCGGCGGGGTACACCAGCGTGATGATCGCCATGCTCGCGTACTCGATCCCGGCCAGCTCGCGGGCGGCGGCGGGCACGTCGTCCTTCAGCAGCCGGGACGCGGGCGCCGCCGGGACGGCGACCAGCACGGCGTCGGCGTCGAGGTGCTCCGGCTCGCGGGCGGGACCGAGCGTGAGGCGCCATCCCCCGGGCCTGCGGCGCAGGGCGCGGACCGTCGTGCCCGTCCTGACCGTCCCGCCCGCGGCGGCGATGTCGGCCGCGACCAGGTGCGGGAGGGTGCCGAGGCCGCCCGGGAGGGTCGCGAACACCGGGCCGGGATCGCGGGGCGCGGCGTCCCTGACGTCCTGGGCGGCGGAGATCAGCGACCGGCGGGAGCGCGCGGCGGCGGCGACGGCGGGCAGCGTCGACTCGAACGACAGCAGCTCCGCACGCCCGGCGTACACCCCGCCCAGCAGCGGCTCGACCAGCCGGTCGACGACCTCTCGGCCGACGCGGGCGCCGATGTGGCCCGCCACCGACACGTCCGCGCCGCGCGGCGTGCGGGGCAGCACGAGGTCCAGTGGCACCCGGGCCAGCCCCGCCGGGGACAGCACCCCGGAGGCGGCCAGCGCGCGCAGGTCGGACGGCACGCCCATGACCTGGCCGGACGGCATCGGCCTGAGCGCCCCGCGGCTCAGGATCGCCGAGGACGTGGTGCCGGGGTTCACCAGGTCGCCGGAGCGGCCGAGGTCGCGCACCAGGTCCAGGCCCTCGGGACGGCGGGCCAGCATCGCCTCGGCGCCCTCGTCCACGGCGAGCCCGGCGATCTCGCTCACCCGCAGCTTGCCGCCGACGTCCGGCGAGCCCTCCAGGACGGTCACCCGCACGCCGCTCCGGGCCAGGATCCGCGCGGCGGCGAGGCCCGCGATGCCACCCCCGACGACGGCGACATGGGACGCGCCCGCGTCCTCAAGCATCGTCATGACCCAAGCCTCCCAGACGGCGCCGCGGGCCGCGCACCGGGTGCCGTGACCGGTGCGTGCCCTCACCGTGGCCTGATCGCGACCGGCCCCGCGGAACGGTGACCTGGGACACCTCCGTCCAAAACGCATGCGGAACGTCGGAAGCATCAGGCATGTGGCATGCGCGCTGGTCCTCCTCCTGCTCGCCGGGGCGCTGGCGGCGTGCTCCGGCGGCTCGTCGGGCGGGTCGTCGACCAGCGACTCCGCGGGGGGCGGCGGCGACGCCGCGGTCTCCCGCAACGGGGCGGCGCCCGAGGCCACCTCCTACCGCTCCCCCAAGGACGGCGGCGGGCGGACGGACGCGAAGGTCCCGCTTCCCCCCGCCCGCTCCGTCGTGTACACGGCCACGCTGCGGGTCCGCGCGGACGACGTCGACGCCTCCGCGGCCAAGGCCAAGCAGCAGGTGACGGCCGAGGGCGGCTACGTCGAGCAGGAGACGGGCACGAGCACCCCGCCGTCCTCGACGCTGCGGCTGAAGATCCCCGCCGACCGGTACGCCGGGCTGCTCGCCCGCCTGTCGTCCGAGCTCGGGACGAAGCGGTCGCTGAGCCAGCAGGCGGAGGACGTCACCGGCGAGGTCGCCGACGTCGACAGCAGGGTGCGGTCGGCGCAGGCCGCGCTGGCCTCGTTCCGCAAGCTGCTCGACAAGGCCCGGACCGTCGGCGAGGTCATCAACGTCGAGCAGGAGATCGCGACCCGGGAGGCGGACCTGGAGGCGCTCCAGGCGCGCCAGAAGTCGCTGCGGGAGAGCACCCGGTACGCGACCCTCACCGTCGAGCTGGAGGCGCGGACCCCCGCCGCCGAGGACGACGAGGAGAACGGCCGCGGGTTCGCGGGCGGCCTCAGGGACGGATGGGACGCCTTCACCGCGTTCGCCGGCGGCGTCGCGACCGTCCTCGGGTGGCTGCTGCCGTTCCTGGTCGCGGCCGCGGTGATCGGCCTGCCCGCGGTGGCCGTCCGGCGGCGGCTGCGCGGCCGGCGTCCCGCCCCCGCCCCGGGCTCCGCCCCGCCCGGAGGCGAGGAGCGGCAGGAGGGCCAGGAGCGGGAGATGGCCGCGGTGGGCCCGGCGGGTCCGGCGGCGCCGTCCGCGCCCTCCCCGGAGGACCTGCCGCCGCACGGGCCGCCGCCCCGCTGACCTCGGCGCCCGCCGCCGTCCGCCCCGCCGGCTACTGCTCTCCGGCGCCCGCCTCCTGGACGAGGTCCGCGAGGCGGGCGAGCATGTCCGGGTCCGTGGACGGCAGCACGCCGTGGCCCAGGTTGAAGATGTGCCCCTCGGCGGTGCGGCCGCGGTCCAGGACGTCCCGGGCCCGGCGCTCCACCGTCTCCCACGGCGCGAACAGGACCGCCGGGTCGAGGTTGCCCTGGAGGGCCTTGCCCGGCTCGACACGCCGGACGGCCTCGTCCAGCGGCACCCGCCAGTCCACGCCGACCACGTCCGCGCCCGCCTCGCCCATCAGCCCGAGCAGCTCGCCCGTGCCGACGCCGAAGTGGATGCGCGGCACGCCGAGCGGCTCGATCTCGTCGAAGATCCTGGACGTGTGCGGCAGCACGGACTCGCGATAGTCCTGCGGGGACACCGCGCCGACCCACGAGTCGAACACCTGCACGGCGCTCGCCCCCGCCGCGACCTGCACCTTCAGGAACGCGATCGTGAGGTCGGCGAGCCGGTCCATCAGCGCGGCCCACAGCCGCGGCTCGCCGTACATCATCGCCTTGGTGCGGTCGTGGTTCTTGGACGGGCCGCCCTCGATCAGGTACGAGGCGAGCGTGAACGGCCCGCCCGCGAAGCCGATCAGCGGCGTGGACCCCAGCTCGCCCACCAGGCCCCGCACGGCCTCGGTGACGTAGGGGACGTCGCCCGGCTCGAGCGGCCGCAGCGTCCCGAGGCCCGCCGCGTCCCGGATCGGGTCGGCGATCACCGGGCCGACGCCCGGCTTGATGTCCAGGTCCACGCCGATCGCCTTGAGCGGCACCATGATGTCGCTGAAGAAGATCGCCGCGTCCACGGCGTACCGGCGCACCGGCTGCAGGGTGATCTCCACGATCATGTCCGGCCGGGCGCACGACTCCAGCATCGGGACGCCCTCGCGCAGCCGCAGGTACTCCGGCAGCGACCGCCCCGCCTGGCGCATGAACCACACCGGCGTGTGCGGGACCGGTCTGCGGCGGCACGCCAGCAGGAACGGGCTCCGGTCGAGGCCGGGGCCGCCGTGCGCGTGCGGGGAGGGGTCGTCGGGACCAGCAACGTCGAGTGCCACGGTGCGATGGTCCCACGGATCCCCTGCCCGGACGCACCGGACCGCGCACCAGAGGCGCCGGAACACGGCGCGGGCGAACGAAGTTCCGGACACGCCGAGCGAAGTCCCGCATTCTGTCACCGGCTCATGCGAACGTGATGCGTGTCATAGCCGAGGGAGGTTCCCCCTTGTACTGCTCCACCTGCGGTGATGAACGTATGTTCGAGCAGCCGCCCTGCCCCGACGGGCACGGCGGGGAGTGTCCGGAGCGGGCCTGCGTCGAGTGCGGGACGGCCGTCCTGGTCGGCCTGCTCCCCGCGGCGCCCGGCCCGGCTCCGGCCGAGGGGCACGACACCTCCCCGTCCCGCACCGGCTCCGTGCGGGCCGTCGCCTGAACCGCCCGGCCCCCGAAACGAAACCACCTGTGCTGTGCCTGTCTCTCCCCCACGTCCGCCCGTCGCCCGCGGCGGCCCGCCGTCCCGTCACCACCGATCCGAGCCCCACCCCCGCCCCCAGGCCGGTCCGACCATGAACCCACCTGCCTTCCAGCGGGCCCTCGACACCCTGCGCGAGATCCTCGACGGGCCCGGCCCCCGGCCGGAGCTCGACCTGGAGGACATGCCCGCCCCGCGGAACCTCGCCCCCTACGCCGCCGCGCTGTCCGGCAGCGTCTACCGCGACGACGACACCGAGGTCGCGATGGGGCGGCTGATCGTCCTGTACGACCCCGACGGCGCCAAGGGGTGGGCGAACGGCTTCCGGATCGTCGCCTACATCCGCGCCGACCTCGAACCCGAGATCGCCGCCGACGAGCTGATCGGCTCGGTGGCGTGGAGCTGGCTGCTGGAGGCGCTGGAGCCCGCGGGCTACGCCGGCGAGTCCGGGACGATCACCCGCGCGGTCTCCGAGAGCTTCGGCGACAAGGGCGACGAGCCGTCCACCACCGAGCTGGAGCTGCGCGCCTCCTGGTCCCCGGCCGGCGACGACCTCGCCGGGCACGTGGCGGCCTGGTGCGAGGTCATGTGCACGACCGCGGGCCTTCCGCCCGCGGGGGTCGCCGCGCTGCCCGACCGTCCGGGCGGCTCCGGCCGCTGAGAGACGTACGGTAGGGGGCGTGGCAGATGCGTCCAGAACCGAGGCGGCGGGGGAGAACACAGGAACAGTGGGAGTGTCCGAAACGCGCGCCACCGGCCCCGAGAGGGACGCCGGTGCGGAGAAGTCGGCCGCGGCGAACGCGGCGGGGACCGTGCCAACGACGGCGGAGGACGCCGGGCCCCCGGCCGTCCCGCTGCTGGAACCGCGCGACGGGGTCCCCGACGTGGTCCGCGACGCCGCCGGACTGGAACGTGTCATAGCCGTGTTCGGCGCCGGCACCGGACCCGTCGCGGTCGACGCCGAGCGGGCCTCCGGCTACCGGTACGGGCAGCGCGCGTACCTGATCCAGCTGCGCCGCGCCGGCGCCGGCACCGCGCTGATCGACCCCATCGGATGCCCCGACCTGTCCGGCCTGGACGCCGCGCTCGCGGGCGCCGAGATGGTCCTGCACGCCGCGAACCAGGACCTGCCCTGCCTCGCCGAGGTCGGCCTCGTCCCCCGCCGGCTGTTCGACACCGAGCTGGCGGGGCGGCTGCTCGGCTACCCGCGCGTCGGCCTCGGCTCCATGGTGGAGAACGTCCTCGGCTACCTGCTGGAGAAGGGCCACTCGGCGGCCGACTGGTCCACCCGCCCCCTCCCCGACGACTGGCTGCGCTACGCCGCCCTGGACGTCGAGCTGCTGGTGGAGCTGCGCGACGCCCTCCAGGAGGAGCTGGAGGCGTCCGGCAAGCTCGGCTGGGCGCTGGAGGAGTTCGCCGCGATCCTCGACACCCCGCCCAAGCCGCCCCGCGCCGACCCGTGGCGCCGCACGTCCGGCATCCACCGCGTCCGCAACCGCCGCGCGCTCGCCACCGTCCGCGAGGTCTGGGAGGCCCGCGACAAGATCGCCCGCGAGCGGGACCTGTCGCCCGGCCGGGTCCTGCAGGACGCGGCGATCGTCGAGCTGGCGCTGAAGGCCCCGAAGACCCCCGCCGACCTGCAGGCGCTGCCCACGATGCGCGGCCGCGGCGCCCGGCGCCACCAGACGGCGTGGCTGCGGGCCGTGTCGCGCGCCCGCGGCCTGTCCGACAAGGAGCTCCCCGAGTCCAACGTCCCCGGCGACGGCCCGCCGCCCGCCCACCGGTGGGCCGACCGCGATCCCGAGGCCGCCAAGCGCCTCACCGCGGCCCGCGCGGTCATCGCGGCCCTGGCCGACGAGCACGCGATGCCGTCGGAGAACCTGATGCAGCCCGACTCGGTCCGCCGCCTGGCCTGGACGCCGCCGGACGAGCCGTCCGCGTCCGCCATAGGGGCCGCCCTCCGCGCCCTCGGCGCCCGCCGCTGGCAGGTGGACCTCACCGCCCAGCCCCTGGCCAGAGCCTTCCTCAGGCTGGAGGTCAAGGATCTGTAGTGCCGCCTTCCCGCGCGGAGACGGTCACGGTACTTGCGGGGGCCGGGTGACGGAGCGGACACTTGCTTAGGTTAGCTTTGCCTAAACAAGTGGTCTGTGGAGGGACGTCACGATGCTGCTCGGCAACTTCCTCATCGGGCTTCGTGAGGGCCTGGAGGCCGCGCTGGTCGTCAGCATCCTGATCGCCTACCTCGTGAAGACCGGCAACCGGCGGGCCCTCCTGCCCGTGTGGACGGGCATCGCCATCGCCATCGCCCTCAGCGTCGGGTTCGGCATCGCGCTCAGCGCGGTGTCCTCGGAGATGCAGTTCAAGACGCAGGAGCTGTTCGGCGGCATCCTGTCGATCATCGCCGTGGGCCTGGTCACCTGGATGGTCTTCTGGATGCGCAAGACCGCGCGGTTCATGAAGGCCGAGCTGGAGGGCAGGCTGGAGGGCGCCCTGGACGTCGGCCCCCTGGCGCTGGCGGCCGTGGCGTTCCTGGCGGTCGGGCGGGAGGGGCTGGAGACCGCCCTGTTCCTGTGGACGAACATCAGCAACTCCTCCGAGGGCTCCTCGCAGCCGATCGCGGGCGCGCTGCTCGGGCTGGCCGTCGCCGTCGCGCTCGGCTACCTGCTGTACCGGGGCGGGCTGAAGATCAACCTGAAGCGCTTCTTCACCTGGACGGGCGCCGCGCTCATCGTCGTCGCCGCGGGCGTGTTCGGCTACGGCTTCCACGACCTGCAGGAGGCCGAGGTGCTCCCCGGCATCGGCTCGGTCGCGCTGGAGCCGCACCTGTTCTTCGCCGAGTTCGGGACCCCGGGCGACTGGATGCAGACGATCTTCCAGGGCGTCCTGAACGTGACGCCGCGGATCACCTGGCTGCAGCTGACGATGTGGGCGCTCTACCTGGTGCCGGTGATGGCGCTGTTCCTGCGCCCCTCCGTCCGGGCCACGCCGAAGCCCTCCAAGGCCACCGAGCCCGCCGCGTCCTGAGCGCCGCGGCGGTCGCGGGTCAGAGGTCGGGCAGCGGGTCGCGGGGCAGGCTGTCGCGCGCGAAGACCTCGGCGTCGGCGGCGTTGAGGACGGGGATGTACTCGTCGTCCACCTCGAACACCGCGCCGGCGAACTCGAAGGACGCGCCGGTGCCCGTCTCCACCGGCCCGACCCGGGTGCCGCGGGGGTAGCTCCCCCAGATGCTCTTGGGGGTGCTGCGGCTCAGGGAGCCGGTGGAGATCACGGCGATCTGGTCGTCGGTGACGACGAAGATGAACCCCGCGCCGCCACCGTAGGCCATCGCGGGGAACAGGTAGCGGATCTCTCCGTCGATCCCGAGGAACTCGCGGCAGCGCTCCCGGAGCGGGCGTGGCACGGGCATGCGCGGAGGCACCTCCCCCAGGTGGGACATCGTCGGCCGTCCCAATCATGCACCGATTCGTCAGACCGTGGCCAGCGCGATCGTGGGCGGCAGCCGCGCCGCCCGCACCGCCGGGTACAGCCCGGCCGCCGTCCCGATCGCCAGCGTCGCGACGACCGCGCCGCCGAGCGCCCACACCGGGACGACCGGCGGCCACCCCTTCGCGAGCGCGAAGCCGGCCGTGACCACGGTGCCGAGCACGGCGCCCGCCGCGCCGCCGACCGCCGACAGCAGCAGCGACTCGGCGAGGAACTGCAGGCGCACCTGCCCCCGCGTCGCGCCCAGGGACCGGCGCAGGCCGATCTCGCGGCGCCGCTCCAGCACCGAGATCACCATCGTGTTGGCGACCCCGACACCGCCGACCAGCAGCGCGACCGCGCCGAGGCCGAGCAGCAGCCCGGTGAACGCCCCGGCCGCCGCCGCCTTGGCCTCCAGGGCATCGGAGGGACGGCTGACCTGCACCTCCTCGGGGTTCTCCGGATCGACGGTCCGGGCGAGCACCGCGCGCACGTCCGCCACCGACGCGTCCGCCGACCGCTCGTAGATCGTCGTCGGGTGACCGTCGAAGCCGAGGTGGCGTTTCGCCGCGTCCCAGCCGACGAGCGCGGACCGGTCGATCTCCGGCGCGAGCCCGGCGGGCTCTAGCACGCCGAGGACGGTGAACCACCGCCCGCCGATCCAGACCTGCCCACCGGGCCGTTCCGGGGGGTGTGGGGGGTCGTCCCCCCACAAGGGACCGGGCCGGTCCAGACCGAGCCGGCGCGCCGCCTCCGACCCGAGGACGACGCCCGGATAGCGTCCGGTGGCCGCGTTCAGCCAGGTGCCGCTCACCGTCCGGACGTCCAGGGTGCCGAGCAGGTCCTGCGTCGCCGCCTGCACCGCGATCCCGTGCGTGACCTCCTCGGGGATGCGGTCGGTGCGGCGCGCGGTCGCGTCCACCGTCCCGGTCGCGCCGACGGCCGTGACCGTCCCGATCCGGCGGACCATCTCCGGCGCCGTCTCCGGCAGCTCCGCCGCCTCGCCGAAGAGGGTGTCGCCGGGCTTGGCCGTCAGCAGGTTGGTGCCGAGCCGGTCCAGCCTCCGCAGCAGGTCCTCCTCGCTGGACGAGGAGATCCCGATGACCGCCACCATCGTCGCGATCCCGATCGCGATGCCGAGCGCCGACAGCACCACCCGGGCCGGCCGGGCCCGCAGCCCGCCGAGCCCGACCCGCAGCACGTCCGCGGCGTCCAGTCGCGCCGGGATGAGCGCCGCCCTCATCGCGCGCCCGCCCCGGCCCGCTCGTCCGCGACGACCAGGCCGTCCCGGACCCCGACGCGGCGCGGCACGCCCGCCGCGACCTCCCGGTCGTGCGTGACGACCACGACGGTGGTCCCGGCCGCGTTCAGCCCGCCGAGCAGGGCCAGCACCTCCGCGCCCGCGGCGGTGTCGAGGTTGCCGGTCGGCTCGTCCGCCAGCAGCAGGTCCGGCTCGCCGACGACGGCCCGCGCCACCGCGACCCGCTGCTGCTCGCCGCCCGACAGCTGATGCGGCCGGTGTCCCGCCCGCCGTCCCAGCCCGACCCGCTCCAGCGCCGCCCTCGCCCGCTCCCGCCGCTCCCCCAGCCGCGCGCCCCCGTACAGCAGCCCGTCGGCGACGTTGTCGAGCGCGGTCACCCCCGCCGCGAGGTGGAACTGCTGGAACACGAACCCGAGGTGCCGCGCCCGCAGCGCCGACAGCTCCCGGTCGGAGAGCCCCCCGACCTCGTGCCCGGCGACCCTCACGCTGCCCGCCGTCGGACGGTCCAGCGTCCCGATCATGTGCAGCAGCGTCGACTTCCCCGACCCGGAAGGCCCGACGACCGCGGCCATCTCCCCCGCCCGGATCACCAGGTCCACGCCCCGCAGCGCCGCCACCCCGCCCGCGTGCTCCTTCGTCACCCCGGCCAGCTCGACGATCGCGGACGCGGGCACGTCCCGCCCGATCCCCTTCACCGGACCGGCACCCCGACCTTCATGCCCTCGCGCAGCCCGTCGCCGGAGACCTCGACGCGCCCGCCCCCGAACACCCCGGTCCGCACCGGGACGAGCCTCCTCGCCCCCTCCAGGGCCTCGACGGCGAACCCGCCCTCCCGCAACGCCAGCAGCGCCTCGACCGGCACCGACAGCACCCCCTCCCGCCGCTCGCTCTCCAGCCCGACGGTCACGGGCGCCTCGTCCAGCCGTCCCGTCCCGGCCTTGCCGAGCGCGATGTCGACGTCCACGGTGGTCTTCTTGTCCTGCCCCGTCCCGGTGCTCTCCGCGACACCGCCGACCTCGCCGACCGTCCCCGCGACGACCTTGCCCCCGGGCAGTTCCACCGAGACCTTCGCCCCCTCGCGCGCGAGGTCCTGCTTCTCCGCGTCCAGATCGACATGCACGACCCGCCGCGTCCCGGCCACCTGCAGGACGGGCTGCCCCTTCACCGCCTGCTTGCCCTCCGGCGCCTTCACCTCCCGCACCCGCACGGCCCCTCCCAGGAACACGACCTGCCCCGGATCGACGACGCCCGTCCGCTCCAGGCCCCGGTCGTCCTGCCATTCCTCGACCGCCGCCTCCGTGGCGCCGGTGAACTCCTTGTCCACGGTGAGACCCCCGTACCCCAGGGCCACCAGATTGCGTTCGAGCTGCCGCACATCACCGCCGGAGTCCCCTTCCCTGAGCGTCCGGTACATGGGACTGCCCCCGTACATCAAGGTGACGGGCCTCCCCGCCACCCGCAGCAGCGTCCCGCCCCGCCTGACCGTCGCCCCCGCTTCCGGCGCCCACGTCACCACCCCGGACGCACCGGCCCACACGTCCCGCACGCCGTCATAGGTGAGCTTCCCGTCGACCTTCTCGATGTCCACGAGATCCCCGCGGCTCACCACCGCCGTCCCGAGCGGCACCTCGGGCCCCGCCTTCGCCTCGTGCCCGCCCGTGCCGAACGCGAGCACCCCGCCCCCGGCCACCACGACGGCGACACCCCCGGCGACCAGTACCCACCTCATCTCCCGGCTCCCGGAAGACTCCCCTGGCACGCCTCACGCGCCTTCTTGACCTTCCCCGGGGCCACGCCCCCCGACGGAATCTGGAACGTCCCGTCCGGCAGCGGGTCCTTCATGTCGACCCCGTGCTCGCGCATGCACTGCGCGAACCTCACGTACTGGTCATGGACCTTCGGGTCCTTCAGATCGGGCATCTTCCCGCCCGCCCGCAGCCAGGGCTGGCACTTCTTCAGCGCCCCCTGCAACCTCTCCCGGTTCCCGCCCTTCCCGAGCCGCAGCGCCCTCGCGTCCCCGCTCCCGGGATCCGGGACGTCCACCCCGTTCTCCCGCATGCACTGCGCGAACCTCACCTCCGCGTCCTCAGGCGACAACGACCGGGAAGGCGACACCGAGGCAGAGGCGGCCCGCCCGACACTGGCCACCCCGCCTCCCCCGTCCCCGCCCCCACACCCCGAGACCCCGAACAGCCCCGCGACCACGACCCCGGCCACCCAAGCCCACCGGCCCATATCTCCCTCTCCGCCAGGGCCACACACCCCGGCGAAGCCCCACTAGACCCCCACCCCCGTTAAACCCGCATTAGCCGTGCGGCTGCTGGCTGCGGCTCGCCTGCCTTCGCCGCTGCCGGGGCGGGGCGGATCCACGGCGTCCGTGGTTCTGGACGCGGTCGCTGGAAAGACCATGCGCATCACCTAGAACGCGAATCAAGCCTTGCCCCCGTGAACTCATTGCCTCGCCCGCGGTCAAGTGGTGGGCGAGGTTTCTTGTGTGCCAGAGCGTCATCACTGCCCGGCTAGGGGATCAAGCCATTCACTGGCCAGCAAGGTGACAGATCGACGGAACGAAGTGATAAATGAGGAGGCCCTTACGTCGACGAGGAGGGTGATACGGATGGGTTCGATATAGCCGACCGCGACGGCCGATATTTTCAAGGTGTGGAGATGGCGACACATCCAATCAACTGCGAAAAGGCTCAGCAGCACAAGTGTCTCTGCAGCAAATGCGGCGGCTTGGAGCATGGCTGGCCCTACCGGATACGACTGGCCTACGCGCCGACGAGCGTGGAGAGGGACGTCGTTCGCCGACGGGCGGAAGAGAAGTGGCTGACGGAGAGCGAGGGGCGGGAGAAGAAGGCCACTTTCCCCATGAAAGAGGCCGCGGTCGATACTTCGATCTCCGACTTGATAGACTGGCTGGCCGAGACCATCCACATCACCGATCGTGTACAGGCCCTCGGTCACGCGTTGACCGATGACGCGATGGAGATCCTGCTGGGCCACCTCGGAGCCGTTGATCTCCAAACCTTCAAGAAGGCTTCGGTCAATCACTTCTGGTGTGAGCTTCTTGCATCACTCGCATGCACGCTCGAAGCCTTCGGTGACTGGAATGACCGGCTGCGCGAACGCCTCTCGCAGGTGATGGTGCTGTCCAAGTGCAGCGACCACATTGCTGAAGGGGCTGGGAAGCTTGCCGTTCAGGCCGCGCTGCGGGCGATACCGGTCGCCGTCCCATTGCCGAGCACCGGGCAGGTTGAAGACCTGCTGTGGCCCACCCGGATTCTGGCCATCTTGATGTGCAAGGCACCGGAACGCCATGAAGCCGTGTCGAAATGCTGCCTCGATCCGATAGCAGGGGGCGCCGACGAGCTGGTGAAGGCCGCTGTCGCCAGGACCACAAAGGAGCGTCTTGTTCAAGTGCTGCCGCCAGACTGGCTGCCGGCCACACGCGCATCGCTCTTCAAGTAAGGTCGGCCGCGGCGGTGAATTGGAGCGCATTGCCGACTGGCATGGGGGTGTCGGCTGCTGGGGACTGTGAGCCTGAGTCGTAGTGTCGCTGATGTTGCTAAAGTCGGCCTAAGATCTGGCCAGTGGAGGTGCGGCTGGATGTGCCGGCACCGGGCTTGATACTCCCTGGAAGATAGGGGCTCCCCTTACCGGATTTTAGGGGATGTCGTGGAGAACGGCGTCGAATACATTGCGGGCGACAGGCCCCGGTAGCCCAATCTGGTAGCCAGGCAACGGACTTAAAATCCGCACAGTGTGGGTTCGACTCCCACCCGGGGTACAGCGAGTGGTTCGCCGGTTAGGGCGCGGCGATTTGTGGTCTGTGTGGGTTCGGCTAGGCCCTGACGGCGCGTGGCCTGCGGGTATAGTGACCGGGCGCCCACTGCGGGGAGGCGCCTGGTCTCTTGCCGGGGCGGGCGAGGGAGGGGGGTCCTGGTGCCGACAGGGGTGGCCATCCGCGATGTGCGGGAGCAGCTGTTCAGCGCGGCCGAGCGGATCCTGCTCCGGGACGGGCCGAACGCGCTGACCAGCAGGGCGCTCACCACTGAGGCGGGCTGCGCCAAGGGGGTCCTGCACCGGCATTTCGCCGACTTCGACGCCTTTCTCGCCGAGTTCGTCCTGGACCGCGTCCACCGGATGGACTCCCAGGCCGCCGCCCTGCGTGACGCCGCGGGGACGGGGACGATCGCCGGGAACCTCACCGAGGCGCTGACCTCCCTGTTCGGGTCGGTCGCCGTCGCGGTCGTCGCGCTCATCACCTTCCGCGACGGGCTCCGCGACCGCCTGCGCCAGACATGGCCCGCCGGCGTCCCGGTCCTCACCGAGGCGGCCACCATGATCGCCGGCTATCTCGCCGCGGAGCGTGGGCTGGGGCGCCTCGCCCCCGAGGCCGACGTCGAGACCCTCGCCCCCACGCTGATCGGGGCGGGGCATCTGCTGTTCGCCGATCGGAAGGGCACGCCGCCGGAGCCCGGTGCCGTCGAGAAGATGGTCACGACCGTACTTGGGGGCGCCGCGCGGGATGCGCGGCCCTGAGTCGGCGCCGTCCGGTCAGGTTGTTCTTTTTTCGGCCAAGCCCGTAAATCGCGTTTTTCAGGACCCTTTATGGGGGCGCGGGCGTCGACCTGGAGACTCAAGAGCTGCGGTCTGGAACGCCTGAGACGATACGGATGCGTGTATACGGGTGTGACTAGCGCGAACGGATGAATCGCGCAATCTTGGCGGCCATGTGGTACCGACTTCTTATCACCGCGCTGACAACCGGACTCGTCCTGCCGCTCGGGGGCTCGGCCCTCGGCGCCGCGGAGCCCCTGCCCGACCGCATCCCGCTGCCCGCCGGATTCCAGCCGGAGGGGATCGCCGCGGGACCCGACGGCCAGGCGTTCCTCGGCTCGCGGGCCACCGGTGCCATCTACCGTGTGGACCTGCGCACCGGGAAGGGCGAGGTGATCAGCCAGCCGGTCGGCAAGCCGTCGCTGGGCATGAAGATCGGCAAGGACCGCCTGTACGTGGCCGGGGGCAACAGCGGGACGGCGCGCGTCTATGACACGCACAATGGCGCGCTTCTCAAGACCTACACCCTCACCACGGCGACGGCCTTCATCAACGACGTCACCTTGACCGAGGACGCCGCGTTCCTCACCGACTCGACGAATCCGACGCTCTACAAAGTGCCCCTCACCGGCGACGGTGAGGCGACGAAGCTGCCCCTGACCGGGGACATCGTCTACCAGACCGGGTTCAACGCCAACGGCATCACCACGACCCCGGACCGCAAGTCCCTGGTGCTCATCCAGTCCAACACCGGGAAACTGTTCAAGGTCGACCCTGCCACGGGGGCGACCAAGACGGTTGACCTCCACGGTGAGACGCTGACCGCCGGTGACGGGATCCTGCGGGACGGCCGCACCCTCTACGCCGTGCAGAACCGGCTCAACACCGTGGCCGTGTTCGAGCTGAGCGAGGACGGCGGCGAGGGCAAGCTCGTCAAGCGGGTGACCGACCCCAAGTTCGACGTCCCCACGACGGTCGCGAAGTTCGGGGAGCGGATCTACCTGCCGAACGCCCGCTTCAACACCACGCCCACCCCCGAGACCCCCTACGACGTCATCGGGGTCCAGCCGTAAGAGGGTCCCGCCGCCTTATCGGCGTTTAACCCGCCTTCGGCCATGCTCGGCGCATGCGGGTTCTGGTCGTCGAGGACGAGCGGGTGCTGGCGGACACGATCGCCATGGGCCTCCGGGAGGAGGCCATGGCGGTCGATGTCGTCTATGACGGCGACGACGCGCTCGAACGTGCCTTCTGCAACGAGTACGACGTGGTCGTCCTGGACCGCGACCTGCCGACGGTCCACGGGGACGACGTGTGCCGGGAACTGGTCGCGCGGCGGCACGCGGGGCGCATCCTGATGCTGACCGCGGCCGGGGACGTCGACGACCGGGTGGACGGCCTGTCGCTCGGCGCCGACGACTACCTGCCCAAGCCCTTCGTGTTCGGTGAGCTGGTGGCGCGGGTGCGGGCGCTGGCGCGGCGGTCGGGGGCGCCGGTGCCGCCGGTGCTGGAGCGCAGGGGCATCCGGCTCGACCCGCACCGCCGGAGGGTCGCCCGGGACGGCCGGGAGCTGCGCCTGACGAAGAAGGAGTTCGCCGTGCTGGAGGAGCTGCTGCGGGCGGAGGGCGGGGTGGTGAGCGCCGAGCGGCTGCTGGAGCGGGCGTGGGACGAGAACATCGACCCCTTCAGCAACATCGTCCGGGTGACGATGGCGACGCTGCGGCGCAAGCTCGGCGAGCCGCCGGTGATCGAGACGGTCACCGGCGCCGGGTACCGGCTGGAGGCGCGGTGAGGCCCCGGCCGAGCGTCCGGACGCGGCTGACGCTGGTGTACGGGTCGCTGTTCCTGGTGACGTCGGCGGTGCTGGTGGCGGTGACGTACCTGCTGACCGTCCGGACGATGGAGCAGCGGTTCCCGCAGGCGAACGCCGGGTCGGCGACGGCGATCGCGGAGCTGCGGGGCACCGGCATGGCGGACGCGGTGAAGCGGCTGACGGCGCTGAAGGCCGAAGCCGACCGGCAGGCGGCGCAGCAGAAGCGCGACATGCTGGAGCAGCTGCTGCAGAGCTCGCTGGTCACGATGCTGGTGGTGGGCGTGCTCGCGGTGGTGATCGGGTACGTGGTCGCGGGGCGCATGCTGCGGCCGCTGCACACGGTGACCGCGACCGCGCGGCGGCTGTCGGAGAGCAACCTGTACGAGCGGATCGCGCTGGACGGCCCGCAGGACGAGATCAAGGACCTGGCCGACACGTTCGACCGGATGCTGGACCGGCTGCACCGGGCGTTCGACACGCAGCGGCGGTTCGTCGCGAACGCCTCGCACGAGCTGCGGACGCCGCTGACGATCAACCGGACGGTCCTGGAGGTCGCGCTGGCGAGCGGGAAGAGCCCGCCGGAGACCAAGGCGCTGGCGGACGTGCTGCTGGGCAACACCGCGCGGCACGAGCGGCTGATCGAGGGGCTGCTGCTGCTGGCGCGGTCGGAGCGGGAGCTCGGCACCCGGGCGGACACGCCGCTGCCCGACGTGGTGCGCGGCGCGCTCGGCCAGCTGGACGGGCTCGCCGGCGACGTGGACGTGGAGGCGCGGCTGGAGCCCGCGGCGGCGTCCGGCGATCCGGTGCTGCTGGAGCGGTGCGCGGTCAACCTGCTGGAGAACGCGATGAAGTACAACGTCCCGGACGGGCGGGTGTGGGTGCGCACCGGGACCCGCGGCGGCATGGTGTTCCTGCAGGTGGTCAACACCGGGCGGGCCGTCCCCGCCTACGAGGTCGCGACGATCTTCGAGCCGTTCCGGCGGCTGCGGGCCGACCGCGCGGGCGGCAGGGACAGGGTCGGGTCGGCCGACGGGGCGGGGCTCGGCCTGTCGATCGTGCGGGCGGTCGTCGGCGCGCACGGCGGGACGATCGAGACCGTCCCGCGGCCGGAGGGCGGCCTGTCGATCACGGTGCTGCTGCCGGGGGCGGGCGGCCGGGAGCCGGTGCCGGCGGCGTGACGCTCAGCCGGCGCGGCTGGCCTGCTCGGGGCGGGTCGCCGGCCAGGGGACGTGTCCCTCGGGCGCCGCGCCGGGCCGGTCGGTCAGCCAGCGGTGGACGACCTTGCCGGTGGCGTTGCGGGGCAGCTCGTCGATGAAGTGCACGTCGCGCGGCGCGGCGTACCGGGCGACCTGGGCGCGGACGTGCTCGCGGAGGGCCTCGGCGTCGAGCCGGGCGCCGGGCCGCAGGACGACGTAGGCGGCGAGCCGCTGCCCCCACTCGGTGTCGGGGACGCCGACGACGGCGACCTCGTGGATCTGCGAGAGGCGCAGCAGGGCGTCCTCGACGTCGCGGGGGACGATGTTCTCGCCGCCGGAGACGACCAGCCCGTCGCGGCGGCCGTCGACGAACAGCAGGCCGCGGTCGTCGACGTGGCCGAGGTCGCCGATGGCGAGCAGGCCGTCGCGGACCTCCATGGGCTCGCCGCCGGTGTAGCCCTCGAACAGCAATTCGTTCGCGGCGAAGATCTGCCCGATGGCCGAGCGGCCGAGCCGGTTCCCCTGCCCGTCCATGATCGCCAGCGAGGTGTTGCGCGGCGGGCGGCCGGCGGTGCGGGGGTCGGCCCGCAGGTCGCGGGGGGTGGCGATGGACACCCAGGACGCCTCGGTGGAGCCATAGACGTTGTAGAGCCGGTCGCCGAACTCGTCCATGAAGCGGGTGGCGAGGTCCCCGGGGAGCGCGGCGCCGCTGACCGCGGCGATCCGCAGCGAGGACGTGTCGTGGGCGGCGCGGACCTCCGGGGGGAGATCCAGGATGCGCTGCAGCATGACGGGGACGGCGAACACGGCGACGTCGCGGTGCGCGGCGACCGCGCGGAGCGTCTGCTCGGGGTCGAAACGGCGGTGCAGGACGGCCGGCGTGCGCAGCGCCCAGGCCATCTGGAGCGCGGCGTAGCCCCAGGTGTGGAACAGCGGCGCCTCGATGACCATCGTCTGGCGGGCGCGCAGCGGGATCCGGGACGTCATGGACGCCAGCGGCCACAGCCCGGGGCGGGGCGGGCGGCGGGCGCCCTTGGGACGGCCGGTGGTGCCCGAGCTGAGCATGATCGTCCGGCTCTGGATCTGCGGGGGGCCGGAGGTCCCGCCCTCCGGCGGGCCCGCGGCGATGATCTTGTCGATGCCGGGCCCGGGGTGCCGGTCGGCCCACAGGACGTGCTTGCGCAGCGCGAGGGGGACGCCGCCGAGCAGCGGCGCGAACTCGGCGTCCACGATGAGCAGGCCGGGGCGCAGCTCGGACAGGACGGCGCTGATCTGCCTCGTCCCGAAACCGGTGTTGAGCAGCACGACCTCGGCGCCGCGCCTGCTGCACGCGACGAGCGTCACGGCCATGCCGCGGTGGTTGCGGCACAGCACGCCGACGCGCTGCCGGGGGCCGCTGAGGGGCAGCCCGGCGGCGAGGCGGGCGGCCTGCCCGTCCAGCTCGGCGAAGGTGAGCGGGCCGTCGTCGTCGATGAGGGCGGTCTTGGCCGGTGAGCGCGCGGCCGCGCCGACGACCAGCCCGGCGAGCGTGGTGCCCCAGCGGTGCAGCGCGCCGATCTGGCGGAGGGTGCCGCGGGGGCCGAGGCCACCGGAGAACAGCAGGCCGGTGCGCACCAGGAGGGCGGAGAGGTCGCGGCTGTGCCCGACACGCCGCCGCAGTCCCGGCCGGTAGACGGGCCTCGCGTGGACCACGGGTGCCCCTCCTCCTGCTGTTTTCACACCACGTTAGCCATGGTCACCAGTGCGTACAAGGGCCAGGTCGCGCCCACAGCCGGTCAAGGGTTACCGGTGGGTAGGCTATGCTGCTACCGCCGGGTAATATCTCTGGCGGCACCCGCCCGCCGCCCATCGCAGGGAGGACGACACCGTGCCTCGCACCGCACGCGACGTCGTGTTCGTCGACGGCGTCCGCACGCCGTTCGGCAAGGCCGGTCCCACCGGCCTGTATGCCGAGACACGCGCCGATGACCTGGTCGTCCGCGCGATCCGGGAGCTGATGCGCCGCAATCCGTCCCTGCCGCCGGAGCGGGTGGACGAGGTCGCCGTCGCCGCCACCACCCAGACCGGCGACCAGGGCCTGACCATCGGGCGGTCCGCCGCCGTGCTGGCCGGGCTGCCCACGAGCGTCCCCGGGTACGCGGTCGACCGGATGTGCGCGGGCGCGATGACCGCCGTGACCACATCCGGCACGGGCATCTCCTTCGGCTCCTACGACGTCGTCATCGCGGGCGGCGTCGAGCACATGGGACGGCACCCGATGGGCGAGGGCGTCGACCCCAACCCCCGGTTCCTCGCCGACCGGCTCGTGGACCCGTCCGCGCTCGTGATGGGATCGACCGCGGAGAACCTGCACGACCGCTTCCCCGGGATCACCAAGGACCGCGCGGACGCCTACGCCGTCCGCAGCCAGCAGCGGACCGCCGCCGCCTACGCCGCCGGGCGGATCCAGGCGGACCTCGTGCCGACCGCGGTCCGCTCCGCCGAGCGGGGCTGGGGCCTCGCCACCGAGGACGAGCCGCCGCGCCCCGGCACCACGCTCGACGGCCTCGCCCGGCTCACGACGCCGTTCCGCGCGCACGGCAACGTCACGGCGGGGAACTCCGCGGGCCTCAACGACGGCGCCACCGCCTGCCTGCTGGCCGCCGAGGACGTGGCCCGCGAGCTCGGCCTGACCCCGCGGATGCGGCTGGTCGACTTCTCCTTCGCCGGGGTGGAACCCGAGGTGATGGGCGTCGGGCCCGTCCCGGCGACCGGGCGGCTCCTCGCCCGCAACGCGCTGACCATGGACGACATCGGCCTCATCGAGATCAACGAGGCGTTCGCCGTGCAGGTGCTGGCGTTCCTGGAGCACTTCGGGATCGCCGACGACGACCCGCGGGTGAACCCGTGGGGCGGCGCCATCGCCGTCGGCCATCCGCTGGCCTCGTCCGGCGTCCGGCTGATGATCCAGCTGTCGCGCCTGTTCGAGGAGCACCCCGCCGTCCGGTACGGCCTGACGACGATGTGCGTCGGCATGGGCATGGGGGGAACCGTCCTGTGGGAGAACACGAGCCGGGAGGCCGCCGAGTGAACCCCGAGATCTTCACCGGCGAGGTCGTCACGCACGCCCGCGTCCGCGACGTGACGCTCCCCGGCGGTGCCGGGACGCTGGCGCTCATCACGCTCGACAACGGGCACGACCACACCCGGCCCAGCACGTTCGGCCCCCGCGGTCTCGCCGAGCTCGGCGCCGCGCTCGACGCCGTCGCCGCGCGCGAGGACATCGCCGCCGTCGGCGTGACCGGCAAGCCGTTCGTCTTCGCGGTCGGCGCCGACCTCAAGGGCGTCCCGCTGATCACCGGCCGCGCGGACGCGGCGGCCGTCGGGCGGCTCGGCCACGACGTGTTCCGGCGGCTCGGCGAGCTGCGCGTCCCGTCGTTCGCCTACTACAACGGCGCGGCGCTGGGCGGCGGGGTCGAGATCGGCCTGCACTGCTCCTACCGGACGATCTCGTCCGGCGTCACGGCGTTCGCGCTGCCCGAGACGTTCCTCGGCCTGGTGCCCGGCTGGGGAGGGACGTACCTGCTGCCGCACCTGATCGGCGCGGAGAGGGCGCTCACGGTCATCGTCGACAACCCGCTCGCGCAGAACCGGATGCTGCGGGCCCGCCAGGTGCACGAGCTGGGCATCGCCGACGCGATCTTCGACTCGGCCGACTTCCTGGAGGAGTCGCTCGCCTGGACGGCCCGCGTCCTGACCGGTGAGGCCGAGGTCCGGCGGCCCGAGGTGGACCGCGGCGCGGCGTGGGACGACGCGGTCGCGAAGGCCCGCTGGACCGTGGACGGCAGGCTCCACGGCGCCGCCCCGTCCTACGTGCGGGCGCTCGACCTGATCGCCGCCGCCAAGGACCGCACCCGCGACGAGGGCTTCGCCGCCGAGGACGAGGCCCTGGCGGACCTCATCATGGGCGACGAGCTGCGCGCGGGCCTGTACGCGTTCGACCTCACCCAGAAGCGCGCCAAGCGTCCGGCCGGGGCGCCCGACCCCGCGCTCGCCCGGCCCGTCACCAAGGTCGGGATCGTGGGCGCCGGGCTGATGGCCTCGCAGCTCGCGCTGCTGTTCGCGCGCCGCCTCGACGTGCCGGTCGTGCTGACCGACCTCGACCGGGAGCGCCTGGACCGGGGCGTCGGCGCCGCGCACGCCGAGGTCGGCGGGCTGCTCGGCAAGGGACGCGTCTCCCCCGACAAGGCGGCCCGGCTCAGGTCGCTCATCACCGGATCGCTCACCAAGGACGCGTTCGCCGACGCCGATCTCGTCATCGAGGCGGTCTTCGAGGAGATGGCGGTCAAGCGAGCGGTGTTCGCCGAGGTCGAGGAGCACGTCACGGCCGAGTGCGTCCTGGCGACCAACACCTCCTCCCTGTCGGTCGGCGAGATGGCGGCCGGGCTGAGGCACCCCGAGCGCCTCGTCGGCCTCCACTTCTTCAACCCGGTCGCGGTGCTGCCGCTGCTGGAGGTCGTGCGGGGCGCGCGGACCGGCGACGCGGCCCTCGCCACCGCGTTCGCGACGGGCAAGGCCCTGCGGAAGTCCTGCGTGCTGGTCGAGGACGCCCCCGCGTTCGTGGTGAACCGCGTCCTGGTCCGGCTGCTCGCCGAGATCGTCCAGGCGGTGGACGAGGGCACGCCGATCGAGGTCGCCGAGCGCGCCGCCGCGCCGCTCGGGCTGCCGATGCCGCCGTTCATGCTGATGGGCCTGGTCGGCCCGGCCATCGCGCTGCACGTCAACGAGACGCTGCACGCCGCGTTCCCCGGCCGTTTCCCGCTGTCGGGCAACCTCGCGAAGCTGGTCGCGGCCGGCAAGCCCGGCGTGTACCGGCCCGACCTCACCCTCGACCCCGAGGTGGTGGACCTCTTCGCGGGCGGGACGGACCCGTCCACGGCCGAGGAGGTCCTCGGCCGGGCGCTGGCCGCGCTCGCGAGTGAGGTCCGGGCCCTGCTCGACGAGGGCGTGGTCGCCGCCGCCGAGGACGTCGACCTGTGCATGATCCTCGGCGCGGGGTGGCCGTTCCACCTCGGCGGCATCACCCCGTACCTGGACAGGACCGGCGTCGCGGAGAAGGTCACCGGACGGCGGTTCCTGCCGCCGGGGACCGCGTCCCTGCCCGCCTGACCCGTCTTCCCGGCGCGTGCACGGTGCCGAAGCGGCGCGGGCGCGGTGCCGCTTCGCTGCCATTTTTCACGACATTTCGCCAGGTCACGGGCAGTGTTGAGGTCCGCTGATCATAAGGCCCGTACATACGGGCATAAGGCGGACGGCCGTTCCGGCACCGGGATCGCAAGGAGCTCCGAGGCATGAACCTGCTGCGCACCAAGTCGGTCGAGCAGTCGATCCGCGACACCGAGGAGCCCGGGCACCGGCTCCGCCGCGACCTGTCCGCCCTGGACCTCGTCGTGTTCGGGGTCGGCGTGATCATCGGCACCGGGATCTTCGTGCTGACCGGCCAGGTCGCCCGGGACAAGGCCGGCCCGGCGGTCGCGATCTCGTTCGTCCTCGCGGCGATCGTCTGCGGCCTCGCCGCGCTGTGCTACGCCGAGTTCTCCTCCACGATCCCGGTCGCGGGATCGGCCTACACCTTCTCCTACGCCACCCTCGGCGAGTTCCCGGCGTGGATCATCGGCTGGGACCTGGTGCTGGAGTTCGCGCTCGCCGCCGCGGTCGTCTCGGTCGGCTGGTCCGGGTACGCGGTGTCGCTGCTGGACGACGCGGGCGTCACGGTGCCGGCCGCCGTCGCCCATCCGCCGGGCGAGTCCGGCGGCGTGGTCAACGTCCCGGCCACCCTGCTCGTGCTGGCCGTGACGGGCCTGCTCGTCCTCGGCGTCAAGGTGTCGTCGCGGGTCAACGCGGTGATCGTGGCCGTCAAGGTGTTCGTGGTGCTGCTGGTGATCGTCGCGGGCCTGTTCTTCGTCAAGGGCGCCAACTACCATCCGTTCATCCCGCCCTCGGAGTCCAATCCGTCCGTCGAGGGAGGGGCGGCGCCGCTGATGCAGGTGCTGTTCGGGATCACCCCGGTCAGCTACGGCTGGCTCGGCATCTTCGCGGCCGTCGCGGTGGTCTTCTTCGCCTTCATCGGCTTCGACATCGTCGCCACCGCCGCCGAGGAGGCCCGCCGCCCGCAGCGGGACCTGCCGATCGGGCTCATCGGCTCCCTCGTGATCACCGCCGTCCTGTACGCGGCCGTGTCGCTGGTCGTCGCGGGCATGCAGAACTACAGGAAGCTGAGCTCCGACGCGCCGCTCGCCGAGGCGTTCAAGGCCGCCGGGCACCCGGGGTACTCCACGGTGATCAGCATCGGCGCCGTCGCCGGGCTGACGACCGTCGTGCTGATCCTCCTGCTCGGCCAGAGCCGCGTGTTCTTCGCGATGAGCCGGGACGGGCTGCTGCCCGCGTGGCTGTCGGCCGTCCACCCGCGCTTCGGCACCCCCTACCGCTCGACCGTGATCATGGGGGTGATCGTCGCGGTCCTCGCCGGGCTCATCCCGCTCGCCAAGCTGGCCGAGCTGGTCAACATCGGGACCCTGTTCGCCTTCCTCGTGGTCTCGGTCGGCGTGCCGATCCTGCGCCGGACGCGGCCGGAGCTGCACCGCTCGTTCCGCACGCCGCTGGTGCCGCTGGTCCCGATCCTGTCCGTGCTGGCCTGCCTGTTCGTGATGATCAACCTGCCGGTGGACACCTGGCTGCGGTTCCTGGCCTGGCTGCTGATCGGCGCCGTCGTCTACGCCTTCTACGGGCACCGCCGCAGCCGGCTGCGCGAACGGCAGTCCTGACACTGCCCGCCCCCGCCCGGCCCACCTGTCAATCCGGCCTCCGCGTGGGCACAATGGCCGACATGGCAGAACCTGTGCGCGTCGCCGTGATCGGTTCGGGCCCGGCGGGACTCTACGCGGCCGAGGCGCTCGTCAAGCAGACGGGCGGGGCCGCGCGGGTGGACGTCCTGGACAGGCTGCCCACCCCCTACGGCCTCGTCCGCTACGGCGTCGCGCCCGACCACACGTCGATCAAGGCGATCGCCCGGTACCTGCAGAAGGTGCTGGAGGGCGGGGACGTGCGGTTCTTCGGCTGCCTGGAGCTCGGCCGCGACCTCACCCGCGACGACCTGCTCGGCCGCTATGACGCCGTGATCTACGCGACCGGCGCGATGGTCGACCGGCACATGGCGATCCCCGGCGAGGACCTGCCCGGCAGCATCGCCGCCACCGACTTCGTCAACTGGTACTGCGGGCACCCCGACGCCGCCGACCACGTCTTCGACCTGTCGGCCGAGGAGGTCGCGGTGATCGGCGTCGGGAACGTCGCGGTGGACGTCGTCCGCATCCTCGCCCGGACGGCGGACGAGCTGCGCGAGACCGACGTCCCCGAGCAGGTCATCGACGCGCTGTCGCGCAGCCGGGTCCGCCGCCTCCACATGATCGGCCGCCGCGGGCCCGCGCAGGCCAAGTTCACCACCAAGGAGGCCCGCGAGCTGGGCCGGCTGCCGAACGCCGCCGTCCACGTCGACCCCGGGGACATGGAGCTCGACCCGGCCAGCGCCGAGCTCGCCGAAAGGGACCGGCACGTCCGCGGCAACATCACCGTGCTCCGCGGCTGGACCGGCGAGCCCGCCGGCCTCCCCCGCCGCATCGACGTCCGCTTCTGGCGCGCCCCCGTCGAGATCCTCGGCACCGACCGCGTCGAGGGACTGCGCCTGGAGAGGACCCGCCTGGACGAGACGGGCCGCGTCACCGGCACCGGCGAGTACGAGACGCTGCCGGTCGGCATGGTGCTCCGCTCCGTCGGCTACCAGAGCGTGCCGCTGGAGGGTCTCCCGTTCGACGAGCGCGCCTACGTCGTCCCGAACGACGGCGGCCGCGTCCTCGCCCCGGACGGCTCCCCCGTCCCCCGCGAGTACGTCACCGGCTGGATCAAGCGGGGCCCGACCGGCGTCGTCGGCACCAACAAGTCCGACGCCGCCGAGACCGTCCGCAACCTGCTGGCCGACCTGCCGGACGACCGCCCGCGCCCCGCGGGCACCCTCGACGAGCTGCTGGAGGAGCGCGGCCTCCCCGCCGTCACCTACGCGGACTGGCTCAACCTGGACGCCGCCGAGATCGCGCTGGCCCGCAGCCTCGGCCGCGGCGAGCGCGTGAAGCTGGCCAGGTGGGAGGCCATGACCAAGGCGTGCCGGGGCGACTAGGACGACCGGGGTCACACCTGGCAGACGACGACCGAACTGCCAGAGGTCACCATCCAGACAAAAACCATCTCTCAGGTAGTGACGGGAGTGTGACGGGGACGCTACCGTGCGGCATGTGACCGGCGGTCCAGAACTGTACGGGTTCCCCCCGCCCGAGACGCTGCCCGATCTGCGGTGGCTGGGCCCGGACTACGTCTCCGTACTGGTGTACGACCTGACGCAGGGGCTCCTGCGCCAGGATCCCCGCACGTCCGTCATGGGCGTGCGCTGCGAGGGGCGGCCCGACCTGCGCCCCTCGGTCGACCCGAGCGGGTTCATCCGCTCCCACGACGCCTGCTTCCCCCTCCAGGTCTTCGTCCAGGACGGGTCCGGGAGGCCGTGGCGGCTGCGCGGCCGGTGGACGTACTCCGGCCGCGAGCTCGGCACCACCGCGGCGTCCATCACCCATTTCTGGCACCTGGAGTCCGCGGAGGGCGTTTAGAGGCCCGGTCGCGGGCGGCGCCGGCGGCCCGCGCACGGCGGGAGGCGGCGGCCGCGTCAGTCGGACGTCGCGGGCTCGTGGTCCTCGGAGGCGGTTCCGCGGGCGACCGACTCGGTCAGCTCGCGCGCGAGGGTCTGCGGGGTGAGGCCGATGTCGGCGAGGATCTCGGCGCGGGCGGCGTGGTCGAGGAACTCCTGCGGGATCCCGAACGTGCGGATCGGGGTGTCGACCTCGGCGTCGCGCAGCAGCCGGGCGACGGCGTCGCCGACGGCCCCGGCGCGCCCGTTGTCCTCGGCGACGGCGACGAGCGCGTGCTCGCGGGCCAGGCCGGCCAGCGCGGGGTCGAGCGGCTTGACCCAGCGGGGGTCGACGACGGTCACCCCGATGCCCTGCGCGGCGATGAGCCCGGCGGCCTCCACCGCGGGCGCCGCCATCGAGCCGGCCGCGACCAGCAGGACGCGGGTGCCGTTGGAGCCGTCGTGCCGGGCGAGGACGTCCATGCCGCCGGCCTGGCCGATCGCCGGGACGTCGGCCGGCGCGGGGCCCTTGGGGTAGCGGATCGCGGTCGGCCCGTCGGAGACGGCGACGCACTCGCGCAGCAGCTCGCGCAGCCGGGCGCCGTCGCGGGGGACGGCGACGCGCAGCCCCGGGACGAGCTGCAGGATCGACAGGTCCCACATGCCGTTGTGGCTGGCGCCGTCGTCGCCGGTGACCCCGGCCCGGTCGAGCGCGAACGTCACCGGCTGCCGGTGCAGGGCCGCGTCCATGAGGACCTGGTCGAACGCGCGGTTGAGGAACGTCGCGTAGAGCGCGACGACCGGGTGCAGGCCGCCCATCGCGAGGCCGGTGGCGGAGGTGACGGCGTGCTGCTCGGCGATGCCGACGTCATAGATGCGGTCCGGGAACGCCTCGGCGAAGCGGGCGAGCCCGACCGGGTGGAGCATGGCGGCGGTGATGCCGACGACGTCGCGGCGCTCGCGGCCGATCGCGACCATCTCCTCGCCGAACACGCTCGTCCAGGGGGTGCCGCCCTTCTTGGGCAGGAACTTCCCGGTGGCGGGGTCGAACGCGCCGCCGCCGTGCATGCAGTCCTCGGTGTCGTTCTCGGCGGGCGCGTAGCCGCGGCCCTTGGTGGTGATGCAGTGCACGATCACCGGGCGGCCGAATCCGCGGGCGCGGCGCAGGGCACGTTCCACGGCGTCCTCGTCGTGGCCGTCGATCGGGCCGACGTACTTCATGCCGAGGTCCTCGAACATCGCCTGCGGCTGCAGGACGTCCTTGAGGCCCTTCTTGATGCCGTGCAGCGCCTCGTAGGCGACGTTGCCGACCACCGGCGCGCGGGGCACGGTCTTCTTGATCAGGTCGAGGGCGTGCTCGTAGCCCTGGGTGACGCGCAGCTCGGCGAGGTGGCGCGCGAGGCCGCCGATCGTCGGCGAGTAGGAGCGGCCGTTGTCGTTGACGACGATGATCACGGGACGGTCGACGCCCGCGGCGATGTTGTTCAGCGCCTCCCAGCACATGCCGCCGGTCAGCGCGCCGTCGCCGACGACCGCGACCACGGCCCGGTCGTCCTCGCCGCGCAGCTGGAACGCCTTGGCCAGCCCGTCGGCGTACGACAGCGCGGTGGAGGCGTGCGAGTTCTCGATGACGTCGTGCTCGGACTCGGCGCGGCTGGGGTAGCCGGACAGGCCGCCGCGGCGGCGCAGCAGGTCGAAGTCCTGCCGCCCGGTGAGGATCTTGTGGACGTACGCCTGGTGCCCGGTGTCGAAGAGGATCTTGTCGTGCGGCGAGTCGAAGACCCGGTGCAGCGCGATCGTCAGCTCCACGGCGCCGAGGTTCGGGCCGAGGTGCCCGCCGGTCTTGGACACCGCGTCGACGAGGAACTCGCGGATCTCCCCGGCGAGGCGAGGCAGCTGCCCGGCGTCCAGTCGCTTGAGGTCCTCGGGACCCGTGATCGACTCCAGCAGGCTCACGCGTGTCAACTCCTCCGTCGGGGACGCCGCCCCCATCCCCGGGGCTCCCCTGGTCTCGGGCCGTTCCGAGTTTAATCCCGGTTCGCCCGCGACGCGCCGGACCCCGGGCCCCCGCGGGTGGGAAACAACCGACCCGCGCGACCGCGGTGGGGTAGGAAAGGAGCATGGGCGTCGAAGAGATCGTGCTGCTCAACGCGGACGACGAAGCCGTCGGTACCGCTCCGAAAGCAGAGAGCCACCATAGAGAGACCCCCTACCACCTGGCATTCTCCTGTTATGTCGTGGATGGGGAGGATCGCGTCCTGATCACGCGGCGCGCGCTCGGGAAGCGGACCTTCCCCGGCGTCTGGACGGGGAGCTGCTGCGGGCATCCGGGCCCCGGCGAGGCCCTGCGCGGCGCCGTGGTCCGGCGGCTGCGGGACGAGCTGGGCCTGCCGGACGGGTCACTCGAATCCCTCACGCCCGTGCTGCCGGGCTTCCACTACCGGGCGGTCGCCGAGGACGGGACGGTCGAGCACGAGCGCTGTCCCGTCGTGCGCGCCGTCGTGCCGTCCGGCGCGCCCGTCCGGGTGAACTCCGAGGAGGTCGAGGCCGCCGAGTGGTGGACGTGGGAGCAGTGCCTCGACCTGGCCGGGCGCCCCGAGTCCTCGCCCTGGTACCGGCTGCAGCTGGCCCAGCTGGCGCCGCTGGGCGCCCCGCGGGCCTGGCCGGACGCGGGGACCGCCGCGCTCCCCCCGGCCCTCGCCTGGTGATCCGCCTCCGGCGCCGGGGCGTCCGGTGACCCGCCTCCGGCGCGGGCCCGGGCCCTCGCCCGGCCTCGCGGACTGACCGCTTCCCGGCCCGCGTCGCCCCCGCCCGGCCGTCCGGCCCGGCGGGGGCGACGCACGATAACCGCGAGATCACTTTTCGGTGTGCGCTGTTGACCCGCCGACCCGTCGAACGGAGGCTTTGTTCTCCGGGGCAACGAAAGGACGGGCGATGCGAGCACAGGCATCCGGCCGCCGCCGGACGGCCGCCGCGGCCGTGGCGATGACCGTCGCGCTGGTCATGCCGGGCTGCGGCGGGAACGGCTCCAAGGGGTCGGGCGACACGTCCGAGGTCGAGGTCTTCTCGTGGTGGACCGGCCCCGGCGAGGCCGACGGCCTCGCGGCGATGAAGGCCGACTTCGAGAAGAAGAACCCCGGCACGAAGTTCACCAACGCCGCCATCGCGGGCGGATCGGGCACCCAGGCCCAGGCGGTGCTGGCGAGCCGCCTGCAGAACCGCAAGCCGCCGGACTCCTTCCAGGGCCACGCGGGCGCCGAGCTGCTCGACTACATCAAGGCCGGGCAGATCGAGCCGCTGGACTCCTTCTACGACGAGAACCGCCTCAGGGCCGCCTACCCCGGGCAGCTGCTCCAGCAGATCACCTACCAGGGCAAGATCTACTCGGTGCCGGTGAACATCCACCGGTCCAACATGCTCTGGTACGACCCGGGCATCCTGAAGGACGCCGGGGTCTCCGCGCCGCCCCGGTCGATCGCCGAGTTCATCGCTGCGCTGAAGGCCGTCAAGGACAAGACGGGGAAGGTCCCGCTGTCGCTCGGCGCGCAGTGGACGGCCGACCACCTGCTGGAGAACGTCCTGCTCGGCGACCTCGGCACCGACGCCTACAACGCGCTGTGGAAGCCGGGCGCGGACTGGGGCTCCCCGGCCGTCGGCAAGGCCCTCGCCGACTTCGCGGAGATCATGAGGTACACGACGCTGGAGGCGGCGTCCACCGACTGGCAGGGCGCGGCGAAGGCCGTCGTGGACGGCAAGGCGGCGTTCAACATCATGGGCGACTGGGCCTACGGCTACTTCACCGGGAGCGCCCCCAACGGCCTCGGCAAGAAGGCCGGCACCGACTTCGCGTACGCCCCGTCACCCGGTACCGACGGCACCTACATGTGGCTGTCGGACTCCTTCACCCTGCCCAAGGGCGCACCCCACCGGGGCGGCGCGCTGGCGTGGCTGAAGGAGGCGTCCAGCAAGGAGGGGCAGGACCTCTTCAACCCGAGGAAGGGGTCCATACCCGCCCGCAAGGATGCCGACAAGACGCTCTACAAGGGCTACCTGGAGTACGCGCTCAACGAGTGGAACAGGCCCGGCGTCAAGCTGGCAGGATCGTTCTGGCACGGGGTCAACGCCGGCAAGAGGCAGCACACCGACATCGACACCGCGGTGGGCCTGTTCCTGCAGAACAAGGACGTCGGCAAGCTCCAGGCGGCGCTGGCGGGCGCGGCGAAGAACAGCGGTCCATGACCCGCCGGGCCCGCACGTGGCTGCCCGGCCTGCTCCTGGTCCTCCCGTCCATCGTGGCGATCGGCGTGTTCGTCTACGGGCTGATCTTCTGGAACACGCGGGTGGCGGTCAGCGGCAGGCACGACGAGGTCTCGCCCTACCGCTTCGACAGGGGCCGGAACTTCGCCGACCTGTGGGACCAGCCGAGCTGGCCGGGCGCGGTGCGGCACGCGCTGCTGTTCACGGTGGTGTTCGTGCTCGGCGCCCTGCTGCTCGGCGCGTTCCTGGCGTTCCTGATGGACAAGGGCATCCGGGGCGAGGCGTCGTTCCGGGCGGTCTACCTGTTCCCGATGGCGATCTCGTTCATCGCCTGCGGGGTGGTGTGGCGGTGGCTGATGAACCCGGCGCCGCCCGAGCGGGCCGTCGGGCTCAACCAGCTGTTCGGCGAGCTGCGCCTCGGGGCGCTGGCCAACGGCTGGTGGCAGGACCCGGACTGGGGCATGGCCGCGATGGCGCTCCCGGCCGTCTGGCAGATGTCCGGCTACGTCATGGCCCTGTACCTCGCCGGTTTCAGGAGCGTCCCCGAGGAGCTGCGCGAGGCCGCCCGGGTGGACGGCGCCTCCGAGTGGAAGGTCTACCGCCACGTGGTGTTCCCGCAGCTCCGCCCGGTGACGCTGTCCGCGCTGATCATCCTCGGGCACATCTCGCTGAAGGTGTTCGACCTGATCATGGCCATCGCGGGCAAGCAGATCATCACCTACGTCCCGGCCATCGCGACGTACGTGGAGGTGTTCGACCGGCACGACCCGGCCAACGGTGCCACCATCGCCACGTACCTGCTGCTCGCCGTGGCCCTGCTGGTGGTCCCCTACCTGGTCTGGTCGGTGCGGGCGGAGCGGGCGCGGTGACCGCGCCGGCCGGCGCCGGCAGGACGGCGCGGATCGTCCGGCCCGCGGTCCTCCTGCTGTTCGCGGTGCTGTTCCTGATGCCGGTGTACGTCCTGGTCGTCACCAGCTTCAAGCCGCTCCAGGAGGCCGACCCGGGCAGCGCGTGGAACCTGCCCGCGCACTGGAGCACGTCCGGCTGGAGCGCCGCCTGGGACACGCTGCGGCCGGGCCTGGAGAACAGCGTCAAGATCGCGGTGTCCGGCTCGCTGATCTCGGCGGTGCTGGGCTCGCTGAACGGCTACGTCCTGTCCAAATGGCGCTTCCCCGGCGCGGACGCCGTGTTCACGCTGTTGCTGTTCGGGATGTTCATCCCGTACCAGGCCGTCATGATCCCCCTCGCGGGCCTGCTGACCGACATGGAGCTCGCCGGGACGATCCGCGGCCTCGTGCTCGCCCACGTCGTGTACGGCATCCCGATCTGCACGCTGATCTTCCGTAACTACTACGTGACCATTCCGGACGAGCTGATAGAGGCCGCCCGCGTGGACGGCGCCGGGATGCTCCGGACCTACCGGTCGATCGTCCTGCCCGTGTCCGCGCCGGCCTTCGCGGTGACCCTCATCTGGCAGTTCACCTCGATCTGGAACGACTTCCTGTTCGCGGTGTTCCTCGGCGCGCCCGGCAGCTGGCCGGTCACCGTGATGCTGAACAACACCGCGGGCTCGGGCGCGGTCGCCGTCCAGTACGACCAGCAGATGGCATCGGCGCTGCTCGCCTCGCTTCCGACTCTCCTCGTCTATCTCCTCCTGGGCCGCTTCTTCATGCGCGGGCTGATGGCGGGGGCGCTGAAGGGATGACGCCGCATGGACCGGCATGGACCCCGTATGGACCCCGCGACGGGCGGCGTCCGCGACAACCACGTGAGAATTTCGCGCGTCCCATAACTGATCAATCTCGACACATACTCGCCCAGTCCGTTGGCATATCGGCCCGGATGCGCCTACTCTCACGGCATCGTCCCGCGCAGCGGAGGCAGGGTCGAGCACTGGAGGTGACCGCGTGCAGGCGATCAGTGTTCAGCAGCCCTGGGCGTTCGCCATCGCGCGAGGCGGCAAGACCGTCTGGAACCAGGCACTGCCGACCGCCTACCGCGGCCCGCTGCTGGTCCACGCCTCGATGCGCGTCGACCTGAAGGCGTGCGACTCCCCGCTGATCCAGGCCGCCGGATGGGACCCCCGGGACCCGCTCGCCACCATCGGCGCCGTCATCGCCGTCGCCGACCTCTCGCTCGTCTGCTCGGCCGCCGTCACGGGCGGGCCCTGCGAGTGCGGCCCCTGGGCGGACCGCGGCGCCCACCACTACCACCTGACGGCGGTCCGCGCGCTCCCCCGCCCGATCGTCGCGCTGGGACGGCCCGGCCTCTGGGAGCCCAAGCCGACCCTCGTCACCGAGGTCAACGCGATGTTCGCCGCCGCGACCTCCCTGCACCACACCCGCTGAGGGTCACGCCCCGTCCGCGGCGCGGCGCAGGCGCGCGAGCTCGGCGGCGATCCTGTCGAGCGTCCAGCTCGCGTTCAGGCCGCTGGGGTTGGGCAGGACCCAGATCCTCGCCGGGCCCGCCGTCTCCTCCTGCGGGCCGATCGCGGCGCGGGGACGGCCGAAGGCGGTGCGGTAGGCGGTGACCCCGGCGACGGCCAGGTAGGCGGGCCGGTGCCGCTCGACGAGCGCGGCGAGGCGGCGGCCCCCCTCGCGCAGCTCGGCGGGGGTCAGCTCGTCCGCGCGGGCGGTGACGCGGCGCGCCAGGTTGGTGATGCCGAGGCCGAGCCCCGGCAGGAGGTCCTGCTCGGACGGGTCCAGCAGGCGTTCGGTGAACCCGGAGCGGTGCAGCGCGGGCCAGAACCGGTTGCCGGGGCGGGCGAAATGGTGGCCGGTCGCGCCGGAGTAGAGGCCGGGGTTGATGCCGCAGAACAGCACGCGGAGCGCCTGGCCGCCGGGAGGCAGGACGTCGGGGATGACCCGGTCACGGGCGGCCTCCAGGTCGGCCTTGGTCGGACGGGCCTTGGCGGGACGGTCGGCCTTGGCGGGACGGTCGGGGGGTCGCATCAGACCAGACTACGGACGACCAGGACGACCGCGGACGTCCCCACGACCATCAAGCAGGGCGGCGCGCATGCGCCCGCCGAACGCCCGGCCGGGGCCGACGCTGCCCTGCACGATCGCGCCGAGCAGCGCGGCCGGCCCCGGGACGAGGATGACGTCGATGTCCGGCACAGGCCGGGACGTCATCGCCCCTTTCGTGTCAGATCGGGGTCGCCCCGGCCCGTCAGGCGGAGGCGTCGGCGAGGGTCGTCAGCTGGGCGCGGGTGAGCTCCGTGCCCGGCACCCGCAGAAGGGGCTCGACCTGCTCGGGGGTGCGGGCGCTGGCGATCGGGGCGACGACGGTCGGCTGGGCGGCCAGCCAGGCCAGGGCCACGGTCGCGGGCGGCACGCCCTGCTCGTGGGCGACGGCGTCGAGGGCGGCGAGGACCCGGGGCCCGCGCTCGGTCTCCAAGTGGGAGGCCGCCTTCCCGGCGCGCGCGCTGTCCACCGTGGTCCTAGGACGGTACTTCCCGGTCAGGAAGCCCGAGGCGAGCCCGTAATACGGCAGGGCGACGAGACCGTACCGCTCGGCGAGGTCGCGCCGTGGCCCCTCGTAGGTGCCGCGCGACACCAGGTTGTACTCGGGCTGGATCGCGACGTAGCGGGCCGTCCCCTCGCGGTCGCTGAACGCCAGCGACGCCTCCAGCCGGTCCGGCTCGATGTTGGACACGGCGATCTGCCGGAGCTTGCCCGCGGTGACGAGCCCGTCCAGCGCGCCGAGGATCTCCTCGACCGGGACGGACGGGTCGTCGAAGTGCGTGTAGTAGAGGTCGATGTAGTCGGTGCGGAGGCGCCGGAGCGAGTCGTCCACGGCCGCCCTGATGGTCGGCGCGGCCAGCCCCGTCCGGTCGGGGTGGCGGCCGCCCTTGGTCGCGATGACGACGTCGGCCCGGTTGCGCCGCGACGCCGTCCACTCGCCGATGATCGTCTCGGACTCGCCGCCGGCGTTGCCCTGCACCCACGCCGAGTACGCGTCCGCCGTGTCGATCAGGTTGCCGCCGCCCGCGGTGTAGGCGTCCAGGATCGCGAACGAGGCGTCCCGGTCCGCCGTCCAGCCGAAGACGTTGCCGCCGAGCGCCAGGGGGAAGACGTCCAGGTCGCCGATCTTCTTGGTGATGTCTGCCATGTACCGGTGCAAGCCCCCGCGGGCGCCGATCATTCCCTTCCGGGGCCGGGATGTTCTTGGGAGAATGTCCGGATGCTTACCGCATGTCTGGCCTTCGCCGCGGTCGCCGCCCTGGTGACGATCACCCCGGGCGTGGACACGATGCTCGTCGTGCGCACCACCGTCACCGGCGGGAACCGGACCGGCCTGCTCGCGTCGGCGGGCGTCGTGTCCGGCTGCCTCACCTGGGCGGTGACGGGCGCGGCCGGGCTGACCGCGCTGCTGGCCGCGTCCCGGCTCGCGTTCGACGTCCTGCGCGTCGCGGGCGCCTGCTACCTGCTGTGGCTCGGCGTCCAGGCGCTGTGGAGGGCCCGCCGCCGGGCCGCCGTGACCGGGGACGATACCCCGGAGACCCGGCTGTCCGGTCTCGCGGCCTGGCGCACCGGGTTCGTGACGAACGTCCTCAACCCGAAGGTCGGGGTGTTCTACATGAGCCTGCTGCCGCAGTTCGTCCCGGACGGCGCCCCGATGTTCGGCACCAGCATGGTCTTCGCGGCCATCCACGCCGCCGAGGGCCTGCTGTGGCTGGCGATGGTGGTGGGCGCCGCCGGCGCGGCCCGCCGCGTCCTGTCCCGTCCCTCCGTCCGGCGCCGCCTCCAGCAGGTCACCGGCGTGGCGTTCATCGGCTTCGGCCTGCGCCTCGCCACCGACCGCTGACGACGGCGGGCGCGCGACGGGCCGCCCTCCTGTCGGAGGACGGCCCGTCCCGTTCCGCGCTCTCGCCCGCGGGCGGCGTTACTTGCGGAGGAGGTTCCGCAGGACGTACTGCATGATCCCGCCGTTGCGGTAGTAGTCCGCCTCGCCGGGGGTGTCGATGCGGACGACGGCGGTGAACTCCTTGCCGTCGGCCTTGACCGTCACCTCGTCCGGGATCCCGCCCTCGTTCAGCGCCGTCACACCGGTGATGTCGAAGGTCTCGGTGCCGGTGAGGCCGTGGGACGCGGCGGACTCCCCGTCCTTGAACTGCAGCGGCAGCACGCCCATGCCGATGAGGTTCGAGCGGTGGATCCGCTCGTAGGACTCGGCGATGACCGCGCGGACGCCGAGCAGCGCGGTGCCCTTCGCGGCCCAGTCGCGTGAGGAGCCGGAGCCGTACTCCTTGCCCGCGATGACCACGAGCGGCGTGCCCTGCGCCGCGTAGTTCTGCGCCGCGTCGTAGATGTAGGACTGCGGCGAGCCGTCCTTCGTGAAGTCGCGGGTGAAGCCGCCCTCCACGCCGTCCAGGAGCTGGTTGCGGAGCCGGATGTTGGCGAACGTGCCGCGGATCATCACCTCGTGGTTGCCGCGCCGCGAGCCGTAGGAGTTGAAGTCCCTGACCTCGACGCCGTGCTCCTGGAGGTACTGCGCGGCGGGCGTGCCGACCTTGATGGACCCGGCCGGGGAGATGTGGTCGGTGGTGACCGAGTCGCCCAGCTTCGCCAGGACGCGGGCGCCGTGGATGTCGGTGACCGGCTCCGGCTCGGCGCCCATGCCGTCGAAGTAGGGGGCCTTGCGCACGTAGGTGGACGCCGGGTCCCACTCGAACAGGTCGCCGGTCGGGATGTCCAGGCCGCGCCAGCGGTCGTCGCCCTTGAACACGTCGGCGTAGTCCTTGACGAACATCTCCTGCCCGATGGAGGACTCGACGATCGAGGCGACCTCCTCGGGCTCGGGCCAGATGTCGCGCAGGTACACCGGGCCGCCGGTACCCTCGGCGATCGGGTCGTTGAGGATGTCGATGTCCATCGTCCCGGCCAGGGCGTAGGCGATGACCAGCGGCGGCGAGGCCAGGTAGTTCATCTTCACGTCCGGGCTGATGCGGCCCTCGAAGTTGCGGTTGCCCGACAGGACGGCGGTGACCGCCAGGTCGTTGTCGTTGACGGCCTTGGAGATCTCCGGCTGGAGCGGGCCGGTGTTGCCGATGCAGGTCGTGCAGCCGTACCCGACCAGGTTGAACCCGATCTTGTCGAGGTAGGGGGTGAGGCCCGCGCGCTCGTAGTAGTCGGTGACGACCTGCGACCCGGGCGCCAGCGAGGTCTTCACCCACGGCTTGCGGGTCAGGCCCTTCTCGACGGCGTTCTTCGCCAGCAGCGCCGCGCCGATCATCACGTACGGGTTGGAGGTGTTGGTGCACGAGGTGATGGCCGCGACCGCGACGTGCCCGTGGTCCAGTTCGAAGGCCGTCCCGTCGTCCAGGGTGACCGGGACGCGGTTGTGGGGGCGGCTGGACCCGTCGGGGTCCACCTCGCGCGGCCGGTCGCCGTTGCCGCCGCGGCTGATCGCCGGGGAGTCCGAGGCCGGGAAGCTCTCGTCGGACGCCTCGTCCGCCGGGCCCCGCACGCTGCTGACGTAGTTCTGCACGTCACGGCGCCAGGTGTCCTTCGCGGCCGACAGGGAGATGCGGTCCTGGGGGCGCTTCGGGCCGGCCAGCGACGGGACGACCGTCGCCAGGTCCAGCTCCAGGTACTCGGAGAACTCCGGCTCGACGGACGGGTCGAGCCACATCCCCTGCTCCTTGGCGTACGCCTCGACGAGCGCGATCTGCTCGTCGGGACGTCCCGTCAGCCGCAGGTACTTCAGCGTCTCGTCGTCGATCGGGAAGATCGCGCAGGTGGAGCCGAACTCGGGGCTCATGTTGCCGATCGTGGCGCGGTTCGCCAGCGGCAGCGCGTGCACGCCCTCGCCGTAGAACTCGACGAACTTGCCGACCACGCCGTGCGCGCGGAGCATCTCGGTGATGGTCAGGACCAGGTCGGTGGCGGTCGTCCCGGCGGGGAGCTCGCCGGTCAGCTTGAAGCCGACCACGCGCGGGATGAGCATCGAGATCGGCTGGCCGAGCATCGCGGCCTCCGCCTCGATGCCGCCGACGCCCCATCCCAGCACGCCGATGCCGTTCTCCATCGTGGTGTGCGAGTCGGTGCCGACGCACGTGTCGGGGTAGGCGACGCCGTTCCGGTCGAACACCACGCGGGCCAGGTGCTCGATGTTCACCTGGTGGACGATGCCCGTGCCCGGCGGGACGACCTTGAACTCGTCGAACGCCGTCTGGCCCCAGCGCAGGAACTGGTACCGCTCCCTGTTGCGCTCGTACTCCACCTGCACGTTGCGCTCGAACGCGTCCGGGGAGCCGAAGTAGTCGACGATGACGGAGTGGTCGATGACCATCTCGGCGGGCGCCAGCGGGTTGATCCGCGTCGCGTCACCGCCGAGCCCGCGGACCGCCTCCCTCATGGTCGCCAGGTCCACCACGCACGGCACGCCGGTGAAGTCCTGCATGATCACACGGGCGGGCGTGAACTGGATCTCCTTGCTCGGCTGCGCCTGCGCGTCCCAGCTGGCGAGCGCGCGGATGTGCTCCGCGGTGACGTTCGCGCCGTCCTCGGTGCGCAGCAGGTTCTCCAGCAGCACCTTCAAGCTGTACGGGAGACGGGCCGAGCCCTCGACCGCGTCCAGCCGGTAGATGTCGTACGACTTTCCGCCCACCTGAAGCGCGCTCAGGCTGCCGAAGCTGTTCGCGGACACGGACTCCTCCTCCGTCGCCGCCGCGCGTCCGGTCCGGGACATGATCGCGCGGCGCTCGTCAACTCGATCCTCATGGCCGCCCCGGGCGCCCGCCGTGCGGCGGGGCGGCGGGGCGGATGCTCATCTCCCCTGATCCTGCCCTAGCCGGGCCCCCGACCGGGAATCAGGTCCGCCTAACTTCCGCGGGATTTCTCTTGATGTCAAGCTACCTCGAATATATCTCGACATCAAGCTACCTGCGCGGGCGGCGCGCCGACCATGTCACGGTTTGTCGGTGTCTGTCCGTCAGCCGTACCGGAAGGGGACGACACCCGTCCCGTCCTGCGGCGCGTGGAAGCCGGGCTCCTCGTGCAGCGTGCGGGCGCACCGGCCGATGTCGCGGGCCGCGGCGAGGAGCGGACGGCCCAGGCGCTCGGCGGGCAGGCTCCCGGTGTGCCCGGTGATGCCGATGCAGCCGATCAGCGAGCCGTCCGGGCCGCGCAGCGCGGTGGCGACGCAGCTGAACCCCAGCGCGCACTGCTGGTGCTCGACCGCGACCGCGGTGTCCCGCACGGCCTTGATCCCGGCCAGGAACCGGGGCCAGGAGGTGACGGCGTGCGGGGTCTGCGGCGCGGGCGGACGCCCCCGCAGCGTCTCCAGCAGGCCCGGGCGCTCGGCCAGCAGCACGCGGCCGAGGGCGGAGCTCTGCAGGGCGGCGCTGCCGAGGTCCCGCGGCCAGGTCGAGCGCCGGACGTCGGGGGCCCGGTTGGCGCCGAACGCGCTGGCCATGAAGGTGACCGCGGTGTCGTTGGCCGTGCAGACCCAGACGATCTCCCCGCTGCGGGCGAACAGGTCCTGCACGTACGGGGTGGCGGCCTGGAGCAGGCCGTGCTGCACCGCGGCGCGCGTCCCCAGGTGCAGCAGATGCGCCCCCAGCCGGTAGCGGCCGTCGGGGCACCGTTGCAGCATCCTCCGCGCCACCAGGTCGGCGGCGATGCGGCGGACGGTGGGCTTGGGGATGCCGACCTCGCGGGTGAGCTCGGCCAGCGTCACCGGGTCGCGGTGCAGGGCCACCGCGTCGAGCACGGCGACGACGCGTCCGGCGACCGTGTGGTCGTCCATGCCCCACATGATCGGGTCCGCGCGGGCGGAAATCCATCCGTCCGGGCCACTGGATGACACGCGCCTCTGGCGGCGCCGCCCGATCTCGGTGACGGTGGCGGAGGCGGCATCTCGGGGGCGTCGCCGCACCGGATTTCCGCGGCACAGGGAGGATCGAGAGGACAACACCGGACGACCGGGTTCCCACCCGTCGTCATAACACGGCAATGCCGTCCTTTGTCGCGGAATTCATCGCGCTTATGGACTGCTTCAGGGTGGCGAATGATCATGCGGTGGACCGATTTTCCGACATCTCCCTGAGCCGTGTCCCGCTCTGCAAGGCGGCGGCGGCCTCGGCAGTCGTGTCGCCGGCGCCGCCCGCGTCCGCGGCGCCGGCGGCCTCCCGAACTGCCCTCCCGGGCATGGCAGGGTTGGGGACATGCCCCCTCTGCCTCCCGACCTCGTCCGCAATGCCGTCGACGCCTGGGGTGAGGACGGCCGCCGCTGGCTGGACGGCCTTCCCTCCCTGCTCTCCGCCCTCGCGGCGGAGTGGCGGCTGCGGCCCGAGGCGGTCACTCCGTACGACCTGAGTTTCCACTGGGTGGTCCCCGTCCGGCGGGAGGACGGCACGGACGCGGTGCTCAAGCTCGGCCCGCCGGGTCCCGGCCACCTGGACGCCGAAGCCGCGGCCCTGGAGCTCTTCGCTGGCGGCGGGGCCGTGCGGCTGCTGGAGTACGACCGTGACCGGGGCGCGTTGCTCCTGGAACGGGCCCGGCCTGGCACTCCGCTGAGCTCGCTGGTGCCGGACGAGGACGCCGCGGCCACGGCGGCGTTCGTCCAGGTGGCCCGGGGGCTGCGCAGGGCGGCACCCGAGGACTCCCCGCTGCCGGTGCTGGAGAGGGCGGGCGTCGCGTTCTCCCGCCACCTCGCCGAGCACCCCGGGGACGGCCCGCTCCCCCGGTCCCTGGTCGAGCGGGCCGGGGCGCTCTTCGCGGAGCTGTGCGCCGACGCGCCAGAGCGGGTCGTGCTGCACGGCGACCTGCACCACGACAACATCCTGCGCTGCGGATCCGGCGGGTGGCTGGCGATCGACCCGCACGGCTACGTCGGCGACCCCGGCTACGAGACCGGCGCGCTGTTCTACAACCCCGCAATCGACGACCGGGATCCGGCGCTGCTCGGCCTCGTGCCCGCGCGGATCGAGCAGGTCGCCGACGGTCTCGGCATACCGCCGGACCGGGTGGCGGCATGGGCGTTCGTCAAGGCCGTCCTGTCGGAGGTCTGGACGGCCGAGGGCGGGGGGCGGCCGGGGAGCCGCGCCCTGGACGTCGCCCTGAGCCTGGCCGACCGATTGCCATAAGGGCGATATTCCTGTTGCGTCCTTTCCGTCGCGGAAACGCGCGGCGGTTCAATAACTCCATACCTTGATCAGAGTTTTTCTGGTGCCGGACCGGCGAATCTCTCAATGGTGACCACTGAACCACCCTGGAGCGCCGAGGAGCACGAGCGTGCGCTGGACGGGCTCGCGCGGCGGGAGAACTTCCCGGTCGCGACGCGGCTGCTGCCACGGCGGCACCGCGCCGACCTGCGGGCGGTCTACGGCTTCGCCCGGCTCGTCGACGACATCGGGGACGAGGCGCCGCGCGGGCAGCGGGCGGCGCTGCTCGATTCGGTGGACGACGACCTGGACCTCGTCTTCAAGGGGCGGACGCCGGGCCTGCCGCAGTTACGGAACCTGGCCTGCACCGTCCGCGCCAGGGGACTGCCCGAGGAGCCCTTCCGGCGGCTGGTGCAGGCGAACCGCCAGGACCAGGTCGTGGCCCGGTACACGACGTTCGAGGAACTGCTCGGCTACTGCGACCTGTCGGCCAATCCCGTCGGCCGGATCGTGCTGCACGTGTTCGGGGCGCAGGGGCGGGGGCTGGAGGAGGCGTCCGACCAGGTCTGCGCGGCGCTGCAGGTCATCGAGCACTGCCAGGACGCCGGCGCCGACTACCGGGCCGGGCGGATCTACCTGCCGGGCGAGGATCTGCGGCGGTTCGGCTGCTCCGAGGAGGACCTGGCGCGGGCGGTGACCCCGACACGGCTGCGGGGCGTCCTGGCGCTGCAGGCGGGGCGGGCCCGGGAACTGCTCGACCGCGGCGCGGCGCCGCTGCTGGCGGGCCTGCACGGATGGGCCCGTCTCGCGGTGGCGGGATACGTGGCCGGGGGGCGCGCGACGCTGGCCGCCCTGGCGCGCGGCCGCTACGACGTGCTCGCCTGCCCGCCCCGACCGCGCCGGGCCGTGCTGCTGGCCGGGTGGGCGTGCTCTCTCAGAAGGGGTGGGCGATGACGGTTTCGGAGACGTGCGAGCGGCCCGAGTGGGTCGTCGAGGCGTATCGGCACTGCGAGCGGGTCGTGCGGGACGAGGCCCGCAACTTCGGGTACGGGATCCGGCTGATGCCCGCGCCGAAGCGGCGCGCGATGAGCGCGATCTACGCGTTCGCGCGGGGTGTGGACGACATCGGGGACGGCCCCGAGCCCGCCTGCGTGCGGCTGGACCTGCTGGACCGGTCGCGGCGGCGGCTGGAGGCCGTCCAGGACGTGCTGTGGCGGCGGGCCGACTCGCGGGCGCTGGAGGGGCACCCGGTGCTGACGGCGCTGGCCGACGCGGCGGGCCGGTACCCGATCCCGCTCGACGCGTTCGCCGAGCTGATCGACGGCTGCGAGAGCGACGTGCGGGGCGCCGCGTACGAGACCTTCGACGACCTGCTGCGGTACTGCCAGCAGGTCGCGGGGACGGTCGGGCGGCTGTCGCTCGGGGTGTTCGGGTACGACGGGCGGCAGCGGGCCGAGGGCCTCGCCGACTCGCTGGGGGTCGCGTTCCAGCTCACGAACATCCTGCGGGACCTCCGCGAGGACGGGCTGGGCGGCCGCGTCTACCTTCCCTCCGAAGACCTCGCCCGGTTCGGATGCACGCTGGAGCAGGACGAGTCCGGCGACTTCGTCGATCCGTCCTGGCGCCTGCATGACCTGGTCAGGTTCCAGGCAGAGCGCGCGCGGGCCTGGTACGCGGAGGGGCTGAGGCTCCTCCCGCTGCTGGACCGGCGGTCGGCCGCCTGCACCGCGGCGATGGCGGGCATCTACCGGCGGCTGCTTGAGCGCATCGCCGAGCGCCCGTCCATCGCGCTTGAGTCCCGGATCTCGCTCCCGACGTGGCAGAAGGCCGTCGTGGCGGCGCGCGCGCTGACAGGAGTGGAGCGGTGAGCGTCGTGGTCGTCGGAGGCGGCCTGGCCGGCATCAGCGCGGCCGTCGCGCTCCAGGAGTCCGGCGTGGAGGTCACGGTGGTGGAGGCGCGGCCGTGGCTGGGCGGCGCCACCCACTCCTTCGGCCGCGGCGAGCTGAGCGTCGACAACGGGCAGCACGTGTCGCTGCGCTGCTGCACCGCCTACCAGGGGCTGCTGCGGCGGCTGCGCACCGAGCACCTGATGGAGGTCCAGGACCGGTTCGACGTCACCGTCCTGCGGCCCGGCGGCACGCCCGCGCGGCTGCGCCGGGCGCCGCTGCCGAGCCCGCTGCACCTGCTGCCCGCGCTGGCCCGGTACACCCCGCTGTCGGGCGCCGACCGGCTGCGCGCCCTGTGGGCGTCGGCGTGGATGCGCCGGCTCGACCCCGCCGACCCCGTCCTGGACGAGATCTCGGCGGGCGCGTGGCTGGCCGGGCGGGGGCAGCGGGCGTGGGCCCGCGAGGCGCTGTGGGGGCTGTTCATCTCGGCGGCGCTGAACGCCGAGGTGGACGACGCCGCGCTCGGGCTGTCGGCGATGACCTGCCGCCGGGCGCTGTTCGGCCGGGCGGACGCCGCCGACATCGCCGTCCCCGCCGTCCCGCTGGAGGACCTGCACGGCGGCCCGGCCCTGCGCCGGATCGAGGAGGCGGGCGGCACCGTCCACCTGAAGGCCAAGGTGGAGGCGGTGACGGCCGACCCCAAGGTGGTGGTGGACGGGACGCCGATCGCGGCGGACGCGGTCGTCATGGCCGTGCCCCACGAGGTGGCGGCGCGGCTGCTGCCGGCCGAGGCGCTGCCCGATCCGCTGCGCTGGCCCGAGCTGGGCGCGAGCCCGATCGTGAACGTGCACGTCGTCTACGACCGCCCGGTGATGGACCTGCCGTTCGCCGCGGCGGTCGGCTCGCCCGTCCAGTGGCTGTTCGACCGGACGGCGGCCAGCGGCCTCGACGGCGGCCAGTACGTGGCGATCTCCCTGTCGGCCGCCGACCGCTGGATCGACGTGCCGACCGCGGAGCTGCGGGCGCGGTTCCTGCCGGAGCTGCGGCGGCTGCTGCCCGGCGCCCGCCCGGCGGTCGTCCGCGACTTCTTCGTCACACGGGAGCGGCGGGCGACGTTCCGCCAGCGTCCCGGCAGCGGGGCGGCGCGCCCCGCCGCGGCGACCCGGACGCCGGGTCTCCTCCTCGCCGGCGCGTGGACCGACACGGGCTGGCCCGACACGATGGAGGGCGCGGTGCGCAGCGGGCTCACCGCCGCGCGCCTGGCCCGTCACCACCTGGAGGGGGTGAGGGGCCGATGACCGCGCTCCCGGTCCCGCTCGCCGACGTCCGCGGCCTGGTCGACGGCGCCCTGCGCGCCGCGGTCGGACGGCTCGACCCGCACACCTACCGCGTCGCCGCCTACCACCTCGGGTGGACCGACGGCGAAGGACGCCCGTGCCCGGGCCCGGCGGGGAAGGCGCTGCGCCCCGCGCTGGCGCTGCTGTCGGCCCGCGCCGCCGGGGCACCGCCCGAAAGCGCCCTGCCCGGCGCCGTCGCGGTGGAGCTGACGCACGCGTTCTCGCTCCTGCACGACGACATCATGGACGGCGACCGCACGCGCCGGCACCGTCCCGCGGCGTGGACCGTCTTCGGCGAGTCCGGCGCGATCCTGGCCGGCGACGCGCTGATGACCCTCGCCGTCGAGGTGCTGCTGGAGGCGCCCGGCCAGGGCTCCGCCCGCGCGGCGCGCGCGATGGCAGCCGCCACCCGCAGGCTCATCGCGGGGCAGTCCCTCGACCTGGACTTCGAGACCCGCGATCACATCACGCTGGAGGAATGCCAGGAGATGGTCGCCGGGAAGACCGCCGCGCTGCTGGCCTGCTCCTGCTCGATCGGCGCCGTCCTGGACGCCGCGCCCGAGCCGCTCACCGCCGCGCTGGAGGAGTTCGGCGCCGACCTCGGCATGGCCTTCCAGCTCGTGGACGACCTGCTCGGCATCTGGGGCGACCCCGCGGTCACCGGCAAGCCCGCGCTGTCGGACCTGCGGTCCCGCAAGATGTCGCTGCCGGTGGTGGCGGCCCTGAACTCCGGGACGCCCGCGTCCGCGCGGCTGGCCGGGCTGTACACCCGCCCGGAGCCGCTGGAGGAGGACGAGCTGGCCGAGGCCGCGCGGCTCATCGACATGGCGGGCGGGAAGGCGTGGACGGAGGCCGAGGCCGCGCGCCGGATCGGGCGGGCCCGTGACCGGCTGGCCCGGGCCGCGCTGCCCGACCCCGTCCGCGCCGAGTTCCTGCACGTCGCCGACTTCGTCACCCGCCGGGACCACTGATGACCACGACAGAACCCACCGAGACCACCACACCCGCCAAGGCCACCGCGTCCGCCAAAACCACAGAGCACGCCAAGACCACGGAGCCCGCCAGGACCACGGAGCACGCCAGGACCACGGCGCCCGCCGCGACGGGCCCGGCCCGCGAGGCGCCGGCCGAGGACACGCGGGCCGCCGCCAAGGCCGCGCTCGACGCGGCACGCGACCACCTGCTCGGCCTCCAGTCGCCGGAGGGCTGGTGGAAGGGCGAGCTGCAGACCAACGTGACCATGGACGCCGAGGACCTGCTGCTCCGCGAGTTCCTCGGCGTCCGCACCGAGGAGGACACGCGGGAGGCCGCCCGCTGGATCCGCTCCCAGCAGGCCGCGGACGGCTCCTGGGCCAACTTCCACGGCGGGCCGCCCGAGCCGTCCACGACCGTGGAGGCATACGTCGCGCTGCGGCTCGCCGGGGACTCCCCCGACGCCGGGCACATGCGCCGGGCCGCCGCCCACATCCGCGCGCACGGCGGCGTCCCGGCCACCCGGGTCTTCACCCGCTTCTGGCTGGCGATGTTCGGCCTGTGGTCCTGGGACGACCTGCCGGTGCTGCCACCGGAGATGATCTACCTGCCGCGCTGGTTCCCGCTGAACGTCTACGACTGGGCGTGCTGGGCGCGTCAGACGATCGTCCCGCTGACGGTGGTGGGGTCGCTGCGCCCGGTCCGTCCGCTGCCGTTCGGCCTCACCGAGCTGGAGCCCGCGCCGCGGCCCGGCGGCGCCCCGCCGCGCGGCCGGCGCCTTCCCGGATGGGACGAGGCGTTCGGCGCGCTCGACCGCGTCCTGCGCGTGTACCAGCGCCGCCCCGCGGGGCGGCTGCGCCGGGCCGCGCTGCGCCGCGCCGGCGAGTGGATCATCGCCCGGCAGGAGCCGGACGGATCGTGGGGCGGGATCCAGCCGCCCTGGGTGTACTCGCTGATCGCGCTGCACCTGCTCGGCCACGACGTCGACCACCCGGTGATGCGGCGCGGCCTCGCCGGCCTCGACCGCTTCACCATCAGGGACGAGACCGGACGGCGCATGGAGGCGTGCCAGTCCCCCGTCTGGGACACCGTCCTCGCCATGATCGCGCTGTCGGACGCGGGCGTGCCCGCCGGGCACCCGGCGCTGGAGCGGGCCGCGGGATGGGTGCTCGGCGAGGAGGTCAAGGGCCCCGGCGACTGGCAGGTGCGCCGCCCGGGCCTGGCGCCCGGCGGCTGGTCGTTCGAGTTCGACAACGACTACTACCCCGACGTCGACGACACCGCCGAGGCCGTCCTCGCGCTGAGCCGCGCCGCGGGCCCGGAGGCCCGCCCGGCGATCGAGCGGGGCCTGCGCTGGATGGCCGGGATGGTCTCCTCCGACGGCGGGTTCGGCGCGTTCGACGTCGACAACACCCGCGCGCTGTGCCGCCGGCTCCCGTTCTGCGACTTCGGCGAGGTGATCGACCCGCCGTCCGCGGACGTCACCGCGCACGTCGTGGAGGCGCTGTGCGAGCAGGGCATGGGCGACTCGGCGCTGTGCAGGCGGGCCGTGGTCTGGCTGCTGAAGGCGCAGGAGCCCGACGGGTCGTGGTTCGGCCGGTGGGGCGCCAACCACGTGTACGGCACCGGCGGCGTGGTGCCGGCGCTGATCGCCGCGGGCGTCCGCCCGGGCGGGCCGGTGATCCGGCGGGCCGTCGCGTGGCTCGAACGCCACCAGCGCGACGACGGCGGCTGGGGCGAGGATATGCGCTCCTACCGCGACCCCGCGTGGATCGGGCACGGCGCGTCCACGGCGTCGCAGACCGCGTGGGCGCTGCTGGCGCTGCTCGCGGCCGGAGAGCGCGGCCCGTCGGTGGACCGGGGGATCGCATGGCTCACCACGCGGCAGCGCCCGGACGGGACGTGGGACGAGGACCACTTCACCGGCACCGGCTTCCCCGGCGACTTCTACATCAACTACCACCTGTACCGCCTGGTGTTCCCCGTGAGCGCGCTCGGCAGGTACGTCAACGCGACGAAGGGAAACGGGTCGTAATGGCCATGCCACTGCGCCAGAGCCTGCGGGTCGGCGGCTACATCCTGCGCAACAAGCTGGCCCGGCGGTCCAAGTTCCCGCTGCTGGTCGAGCTGGAGCCGCTGTACGCGTGCAACCTGGCCTGCGCGGGCTGCGGGAAGATCCAGCATCCGGCGGGGCTGCTCAAACAGCGGATGCCGGTCGAGCAGGCGGTCGCGGCGGTCCGCGAGAGCGGCGCGCCGATGGTGTCGATCGCGGGCGGGGAGCCGCTGATGCACCCCCAGATCGGCGAGATGACCGCCGAGCTGGTGCGGATGAAGCGATACGTGTTCCTGTGCACCAACGCGGCGCTGATCCCGAAGAAGATCGACGAGTTCACGCCGTCCCGCTACTTCGCGTGGGCGGTGCACATCGACGGGCTGCGGGAGCGGCACGACGCGTCCGTGTGCAAGGAGGGCGTGTTCGACCAGGCGGTGGAGGCGATCCGGATGTGCCGCGAGCGCGGCTTCCGCGTCACGACCAACACCACCGTGTTCAACACCGACACCCCGCAGAGCGTCATCGAGGTCCTCGACTACCTCAACGACGACCTGGGCGTCGACCAGATGATGATCTCCCCGGCGTACGCGTACGAGAAGGCGCCCGACCAGGAGCACTTCCTCGGCGTGACCGAGACGCGGGAGCTGTTCCGCAAGGTCTTCGCCGACGGGCGGCGCAGGCGCTGGCGGTTCAACCACTCGCCACTGTTCCTGGACTTCCTGGAGGGCAAGGCCGACTTCCCCTGCACGGCGTGGGCGATCCCGTCCTACTCGCTGAAGGGCTGGCAGCGTCCCTGCTACCTGATGGACGACGGCTACACCGACACCTACCAGGAGCTGGTGGAGACGACCAACTGGGGCGCCTACGGCCGAGGCCGCGACGACCGCTGCTCCAACTGCATGGCGCACTGCGGGTACGAGCCGACCGCCGTTTTCACGACCATGGGGTCGCTGACGCAGTCGATCCGCGCGATCCGCAGCGTCTGACCCGCGCCCGGGGCCTGACCGGGAGCGGGGCCTGAAGCATGGCCGCGGTGTGGGACGCGGCGTCCGGGCCGGGGTCACTCCGCGGCGCGCAGTTCCCGGATGACGTCGAGGATGGCCTCGCTGAGCCGGTCGGCGTCGTCGACCAAGGCGGGGTCCACGGACACGCCGAAGCAGAGCTCGCGGTCGACGCCGAGCGCGCCGACCGCGAGCGGCGCGCCGGGCGCCAGCGGGATCACCGGGTACACCTGGGCGAGCGGGGCGCCCGCCAGCCTCATCGGACCGTCCGGGCCCGGCAGGCTCGACACGATGCCTTGGAGGAACCGGGCACCGTAGACGGCGCGGGCGAAGCGGGCGTGCAGCGGCGCCGGCATCAGCCGCCCGACCCGCCGCATCACGAACCACGCCGCGAGCGGCCGGGTGCCGGACCGCAGCACACGGCTCCGCCGCACGATCGCGGCGAGCCGGTCGGCCTCGGCCATCCGCCCGATCGGCAGGTCGACCATGACGGCGGTGGTGTGGTTGCCCTGGGGGGCCTGCCCGCCGCCGCCGGGCGGGCGCATCATCAGCGGCACCGCGACCCGGCACGCGTCACCGTGCCGGACCGGCGCGCCGGGCATGTCCCGGACGACCCGGTGCAGGCCGCCCGCCACCGCGCACAGGACCACGTCGGTGACCCGCGCCCCGTACCGCCGCGCCACGTCGCGCGTCAGGCCGAGCGGGACGAGCAGCGTGCCGAACCGGCGCTCGGACGTCCCGCCGGCGGGCAGCCGCGCCGGCGGCGGGACGTCCACGGCGAGCTGGCCGATCCCGACGACCGTCGCGGCGGCCTCCCGGACCGGCCTGCGGCGGGGCGCCTCCCAGCCCGAGCCGTCCGGGGCCGGTTCCATCAGCGCCATCGCGTGCGCGACCACCCCGACACCGTCGGCGACGACGTGGTGCATGAGGAACACGACGGCGCACCGCCCGGGCGCGACGCCCTCGACCAGGACCATCCGCCACAGCGGCCGGTCGCGGGGCAGCGGCTCGGACTGGATCCCCGCGATCATCGCGCGGAGGCCGTCCATGCCCTCCACCCGGCGTTCCTGGACGTGCCAGGACCAGTCGATCTCCGGGTGGTCGAGCCAGACGGGGCGGCGCCAGGACGCGGGGGCGGCGAGCCGCTGCCGGAAGCGCGGCAGCCGGTCCATCCGCGCGGCGACCAGGTCGGCGAGGTCCTGGCGGGCCACGGCGGCCCGTGAGACGTCCAGCATGATCACTCCGCCGACGTGCTGCGGCGCGGACGGCGTCTCCACGGCCAGGAAGAACGCGTCCTGCGCCGGGACGGGGTCGGCCGTCCAGGGCGGGGTGGTGCGCTCGGCGGCGTACACCGCCAGCGCGACCAGCGGCACCGCGGCGACCGCGTCCAGCAGGTAGTGGTTGGCGGTGGCCATGATGACGTAGCAGGTCAGCACGATGTGCCCGGCGTTCAGCGACTGGACCCACCGCCGCGCCGACGCGCGGGCCAGCTCCACGCCGACCCACAGCGTCCAGGCCATGTGCAGGGACGGGACGGCCGCGTACTGGTCGGCGTGCTCGACCAGCGGCGACCCCCACGACCCCCAGGTGCGGCCGAGGCGGACCGTGTCGACGAAGCCGAGCTCGGGCATGAGCCGGGGCGGCATCACCGGGTAGAGCGCGAAGCACGCGATCCCCACGAGGTTGATCAGCAGGAAGGCGTTGCGGGCCGTCCGGTAGCGCTCGGGGTGGCGGACGTAGAGCCAGGCGAGCAGCCCGAGGGCGCTCGCGATGTAGGTGATGGCGTACTCGTAGTTGGCCAGGACGCGCCAGGCCGACTGCCCGGCCAGCCACTCGTTCAGCGTCCGCTCGACGTCGATGCGCAGGGCGCGCTCGACGTCGTAGATCATCAGGCCGTGCGCGCGCGCCGCCTGCGCCCGGGCCCCCTGCGGCAGCGTCATCACCAGCGCGTACAGCCCGAACACCGTCAGGCCGAGCAGCACCTCGACCCGGAGCCGGCCGCGCGCGACCGACCCGGCCCGGGAGACGACCGCGTCCGGCGCGGTCACCACCCCCTGCGTGCCCATCGTCCCCCCACACCGGTGGGTTACCCAGGATTTCCACCGGTCAGACGGCCCCCGACCGGATTGCGTGATCATGCGATTACCGAGTGTACACGGGCGGGGGCGCCGGTAACGGCGGGAAAACACGGGAACCCCCTGGCTTCTCCGTACGTCTTCGATATATCGTTGTCGTATCGCGAGGGATCATAGAGAGGTCTCAGAAGGTGGTGGAGAACATGGGAGCGACTCGGGCGCACGGATTCGACCCGCGCTGGGCGTTCGCGGCGGCCGCGCTCGGCGCGAAGGCCGCCCACATGCGGGGGCGCGGCGACTTCCCGGGGTTCGGGTGGATGTTCGGCGGCGGCCCGGGGCCCTGGGGCCCGCCCGGCGGCTTCGCCCCGGGCCCGCCCTGGGCGCGCGGGCGCGGCGGGCCGTGGGGGCGGGGGCAGAAGGCGCGCAAGGGCAACGTCCGCGCGGCGATCCTCGTCCTGCTCGCCGAGGAGCCGCGCAACGGCTACCAGATCATCCAGGAGATCCACGAGCGCAGCGACGGGGCGTGGAGGCCGAGCCCGGGCGCGGTGTACCCGGCGCTCCAGCAGCTCGCAGACGAGGGCCTGATCGCGGGCGAGGAGGCCGGCGGGCGCCGCACCTTCCACCTCACCGACGAGGGCCGCGCCCGCGTGGAGGAGCAGGCCGAGGAGCTGGCCGAGCCGTGGTCGGAGATGACGCCCGAGTTCGGCGAGGGGGTGCCGGAGCTGTTCAAGCAGGCCGCGCAGACCGGGGCCGCGGTGATGCAGATCGTCCACTCCGGCACGCCGGAGCAGGTCGCACGGGCCCGGGAGATCCTCACCGAGGCGCGGCGCAGCCTGTACCACATCCTCGCCGAGGACGGCGGGCAGGACACGGGCCCGACGTCGGACGGCGGGAACACCGACGACAGCGACGACACCGGGGAGCGGCCATGACCGGCAGGGACGGGATCCGCGTCGGCGACGCCGAGCGGGACGCGGTCATGGTCGCCCTGCACGACCACTTCGCCGCGGGACGGCTGGACCGCGGCGAGCTCGACGAGCGCCTCGGGACGGTGCTGGCCGCCAAGACGCACGGCGACCTGCGCGGGGTCGTCCGCGACCTGCCCGTCCCGAACGGCCTGGCCGACCCGGAGCCCGCGCCGGACACCCTCCACGGCCCCTGGGGCGGCGGCCCGCCGCTGATGTTCGGCGGCCCGGGGCATCCGATGCGGCGCCTCCACGGCCGCCACCCGCACCGGGGGCACCGGCACGGCGGGCACCGGCACGGGCCGCCGTTCCCGGCGTTCCCGCTGCTGCTCGGTGTGTTCCTGGTCCTGGCGTTCACCGCGGGGCCGGGGACGGGGTTCCTGGTCGTCCTGCAGATCGCGCTGGTGGTGTGGGTGGTGCGGGCCGTCCTGATGGCCTTCGGGCTGCGCCGGTCACGGCGGGGCGACCGCCACCGCCTGTCCCCCGGCGCCTGAGCGCGGGCGCGTCCGGCGGCCCGCCGGACGGCGCGCGCTACGCGGGCACCTGGCGCAAACGTTCGCAGCGGGGCGGAACCGCGTCCTGGAGGGCGCCGAGGGCACGGGCGATCAGCGGGTTGCCGCGGCTCCCCCGGCGCACGCACGTCAGGACGCGCCGCTTCGGTACGGAGTCGCCGGTCAGCGGCACCCGGACGACCGGCTGGTCGGACGGCCCGTCGGCGAGCCGGGGCACCAGGGACACGCCGAGGCCGTGGGCGACCAGCGCCCAGATCACCCACCAGGTGGTGGCGTTGTGCGCGAAGCGCGGCGTGAACCCCGCGGCGGCGCAGTAGGCCAGGACCTGCTGGTGGTGCGCGCAGATCTCGGGCTGGACGCTGACCCAGTCCTCGGACGCGGCGTGCTCCAGCCGGACCCCCGGCCGGGACGCCAGCGGGTGCCCGGCCGGGACGATCAGGTCGAGCGCCTCCTCCATCAGCGGCTCCCGGTCGAACCGGGGGTCGCCGGGCGGCGGGGCGTCCGCGGTGGGCTCGATGACCGCGAGGTCGGTCTCACCCGCGGCGAGCAGCCCCAGGGCGACATCGGTGTCGCACTCGCGGACCTCGACCACGAGACCGGGGTCCTCGCGCCGCAGCGCCGCGGCGGCCGGGGCGAGCAGCCCGCCGACCGCCGTCGTGAACCCGCACATGCGCAGCGGGCCCACGGCGCCGGCGCGATGCGACTCCAGGTCGGTGAGGGCCTCCTCCCAGCGCGCCAGCAGCGCGTCGGCGTGCTCGATCAGCAGATGCGCCGCCGGGGTCAGCCGCACCCGGCGGCCCTGCGGCTCCAGCAGCGGCACCTTCAGCTCCCGCGCCAGCTCGCGCAGATGGTGCGACACCGCGGACGGGGTGAGGTGCAGCGCCTCCGCCGCGGACGTGACCGTCCCGTTCTGGTGGACGAGCCGGAGCATGTGCAGCCGCCGCAGATCGATCATGTAACAATCATGCACGATCAGATCTGGAAATGTGAAATGGACGGCAACGTTCCGCGCGGGCAGACTGGCCGCATGACTGATCAGAGCAGGACGCACCGGACCCTGTCCCGGCACCTGACCAGCGAGGGCGTCGTCGTCTGGAGCCGCTGCGCCTGCGGGCGGCTGCGGATGGACCTCGTCCCGCACGCCGCCGGCAGGCCGATCTCCGCCGGTCCCTGCGCGCGCTGCCACGCGCTCCGCTGACGGGGCCGGAGCCGGGGCCGGGAGCGTCAGTCCCGGCGCAGCGCCGCGGCCTCGGAGGCCAGGCCGCGGATCCGGTCCCAGTCCCCGTCTCGCAGCGCGTCGGCCGGTGTGAGCCACGACCCGCCGACGCATCCGACGTTGGGGAGCGCGAGGTAGTCCGCGGCGTTGCCCGGGGCGACGCCGCCGGTCGGGCAGAACCGGGCCCGCGGCAGCGGCCCGGCGAGGGACTTCAGGTACGCCCGCCCGCCCGCGGCCTCGGCGGGGAAGAATTTCATCGCCGTGATCCCGTCCTCCAGCAGGGCGATCACCTCGGACGCGGTGGCGACGCCCGGCAGGAACGGCAGGCCGGTCGCGACCATCGCGGCCTGGAGCCGGGGCGTGAGGCCGGGGCTGACCAGGAAGCGCGCCCCCGCGGCGGCGGCCCGCTCGGCGTCCTCGGGCCGCACGATCGTCCCCGCGCCGACGACGGCGCCCGGGACCTCGGCCGCGATCAGCGTGATCGCCTCCAGCGCGGCGGGCGTGCGCAGCGTCACCTCGATGGCGGGCAGGCCGCCCTCGACGAGCGCGCGCGCCAGCGGGACGGCGGCGCCGGCGTCGTCCAGGACCACGACGGGGATGACGGGCGCCAGGTCGAGGAGGGTCTCGTTGGTCACGTCGATGCTCATGCGGGCTCCAGTGGTCCGGCGGCGTGCGGGCTCCGCGCCAGCCGTGCGGCGGCACCGGCCAGGGCCGGGCCCGGGTGGACGATCAGCGCGGTCGGGATGGCCCGCAGGTAGTCCTCGACGGGCGGCTTCGCCTCGAACCGGCTGCGGAACGCGCTCTCCCGCAGCACGTCGGCCATGCGCGGCAGGATCCCGCCGCCAAGATAGACGCCCCCGCGCGCTCCGAGCGTCAACGCCACGTTCCCGGCCAGTGATCCGAGCAGCGCGCAGAACATGTGCAGCGTCTCCCGGCAGCGCGGGTCGCGGGGCCGCGCGCAGATCTCGGCGGCTCCCAGCGGCGCGGCCACGGCCCCGTCGATCTCGGCGAGGTAGCGGTGGACGCGCGCCAGGCCGTCCCCCGACAGCAGGTACTCGGCCGTGGCGGCGCCGCGCTCGGCGCGCAGCAGCCGCATGACCTCGATCTCCCGGGCGGTCGCTGCCGGGACGTCGACCTGCCCGCCCTCCCCCGGCAGCGGCACCCACCCGCCGGAGACCGGGACGAGCCCGGCGACGCCGAGGCCGGTCCCCGGCCCGACCACCGCCATCGGCGCGCCGGGCGCGCCGGACGCCGGGCCCCCGATCGGGACGAGGTCGGCGGGACCCAGGCGCGGCAGCGACAGCGCGAGCGCCTCGAAGTCGTTGATGATCTCCAGGTGCGGGATGCCGAGGCGCTCCCGGACGGCCTCCGGCGTGTCCGCGGGCCAGTCCGCGTTCGTCAGCCGGAACGTCTCGCCCGCGACCGGCCCGGCCACCGCGAGGCACGCCGCGGACGGGCGGACGCCGGGCGCGTACCGCTCCAGGTACGCCGCCGCCGCGCCGGCCAGCCCGGCGTGGTCGCGGGTCGGCAGCGACCCGACTTGCGACGGCTCGCCGTCCGGCCCGTCCACCAGGGCGAACCGGGCGTTGGTGCCGCCGACGTCGGCGACGAGCCAGGGTCCGCTCACGCGAACACGCCCGCGCCGCGCTCCGCCGGCCCCGCCGCGCGCCGGAACGACTCGAACAGCTCCCGCCCCGTCCCCGACCACACCTCGGGCGCGGCGCCCTCGGCGTCCCGCGCGGCGAACTCCTCATCCGGGACGAGCACCTCCAGAAGGCCCTTGTCGGCGTCGAGCCGGACCACGTCGCCGTCCCGCACCCGCGCCAGCGCCCCGCCGTCCGCCGCCTCCGGGGACACGTGGATCGCCGCCGGCACCGCGCCCGACGCGCCCGACATCCGCCCGTCGGTGACCAGCGCGACCCGGTACCCCCGGTCCTGCAGCACCGACAGCGGCGGGGTGAGCCGGTGCAGCTCCGGCATCCCGTTCGCGCGCGGGCCCTGGTAGCGGACGACGGCGACCACGTCCCGGTCCAGCTCCCCGGCGGCGAACGCCTCCTGGAGCTGCTCCTGCGTCTCGAACACCCGGGCGGGCGCCTCGATCGTCCGGTGCTCGGGCCGCACCGCCGACACCTTCACCACCGCGCGGCCCAGGTTGCCGCGCACCGTGTGCAGGCCGCCGTGGGTGTCGAACGGCTCGTCCACCGGCCGCAGCACCCCGAGGTCGCCGGACTCCGCCGGGACGTCCCGCCACACGGCCCGGCCGTCCGCGCCCAGCTCGGGGGCGCGGCGGTAGGCGGCGAGGGTGTCCCCGCCGACCGTCCTCGCGTCCTCGTGCAGGAGCCCGGCGTCGATCAGCTCGCCGATGAGGAACGCGGTGCCGCCCGCGGCGTGGAAGTGGTTCACGTCCGCGGTGCCGTTCGGGTAGAGCCGGGTCAGCAGCGGCGTGACCTTCGACAGCTCGTCGAAGTCGTCCCAGGTCAGCTCAATGCCCGCGGCCGAGGCCATCGCGACCAGATGCAGCGTGTGGTTCGTGGACCCGCCCGTGGCCAGCAGCGCGACGACCCCGTTGACGAACGCCCGCTCGTCCAGCAGCTCGCCGATCGGCGTGTAGCCGTCGCCCAGGTCGGTCAGCTTCAGCACGCGCCGCGCGGCGGCCTCGGTGAGCGCGTCCCGCAGCCCGGTGCCCGGCGGGACGAAGCTCGCCCCCGGCAGGTGCAGGCCCATGACCTCCATGAGCAGCTGGTTGGAGTTCGCCGTCCCGTAGAACGTGCAGGTGCCGGGCGAGTGGTACGAGGCGGCCTCGGCGGCGAGCAGCGCGTCCCGGCCGATCTCCCCGGCCGCGAACCGCTTGCGGACCTTCGCCTTCTCCGCGTTCGGCAGCCCCGACGCCATCGGCCCCGCCGGGACGAGGATCACCGGCAGGTGCCCGAACGACAGCGCCCCGATCACCAGCCCCGGGACGATCTTGTCGCACACCCCCAGCATGAGCGCGCCGTCGAACATGTCGTGTGACAGCGCGACCGCCGCCGCCATCGCGATCACGTCCCGGCTGAACAGCGACAGCTCCATGCCCGCCCGGCCCTGGGTGATCCCGTCGCACATCGCGGGCACGCCCCCGGCGAACTGCGCCGTCCCGCCCGCCGCGCGGATCGCCGCCTTGATCAGGTCCGGGTAGTCCTTCAGCGGCTGGTGCGCGGACAGCATGTCGTTGTACGCCGACACGATCGCGATGTTCGGGGTGGCGTTCCCCCGCAGCCAGAGCTTGTCCTGGACGCCGCACGCCGCGAACCCGTGCGCCAGGTTCGCGCAGCCCATGCCGCCCCGGACGGGACCCTCCGTCCTGGCGTCCCGGATGCGTGCCAGGTACGCGCCACGCCGCCCGGCGCTGCGCTCGGCGACGCGGCGGGTCACTCGTTGCAGCACGGGATGCACAGGCATGAGAACGCTCCAGACCAGGGGGACCACCAAGTCACCAAACTACCGAGACATACGTCACCTCGACAAGCCAACTTATGAACTTCGGCTTACAAAACTCCCTCAAATACACCAACTGGACGCTTCGAACAACCACATGCTTGACTGGCCTGATGCCCCGCGCCTCCCGTCCCCGCACGACCGGGGACGTGCTCCGCCTCATCCGCGAGGACGGAGTCGCCACCCGCGCCGAACTCGGCCGCCTCACGGGCCTGTCCCGTCCCGCCGTCGCCTCCCGCGTCACCGAGCTGGTCTCCCGCGGCCTCGTGGTCGAGCACGCGGACGGCCCGTCCACCGGGGGCCGCCCCCCGGCCCGCCTGGAGTTCAACGCCGCCGGCGGCGCCGTCCTCGTCGCGAACCTCGGCCAGTCCCGCGGCCAGCTCGCCGTCTGCGACCTCGCCGGGACGATCCTCGCCCGCGCCGACGGGCCCCCCGCCGGGGACTCCCCCGCCGTCGCGCTCGCCCGCCTCCTCGACCACTGGACGGCCCTCCTGGCGTCCTCGGGCATCGACCCCGGCACCGTCCGCGGCGCCGGCCTCGCCGTCCCCGACGCCTTCGAGCACGCCCCCGGACGCTGGCACGGCATGGACGTCGACCCGCCGATCTCCGAGCGCTTCGGCGTCCCCGCCCACCTCGACAACGAGGTCAACGCCGCCGCCCTCGGCGAGCACGGCGCCCACCCCGGCGTCGACGACCTGCTGTTCGTCAAGGTCTCCACCGGCATCGGCGCCGGCGTGATCGCCGGCGGCCGCATCCAACGCGGCGCCCTCGGCGCCGCCGGCGAGATCGGCCACGTCCCCGTCCCCGACGGCGGCGGCCTGCCCTGCCGCTGCGGCAACATCGACTGCGTCGAGGCCGTCGCGGGCGGCTCGGCCCTCCTCGCCCGCTCCCCCGCCCCCGACCTGCCCGCCCTCGCCGCCCTGGCCCGCGCCGGCGACGCCCCCACCGTCGCCCTCCTCCGCGACGCCGGCCGCCGCATCGGCGAGGTCGTCGCCACGGCCGTCAACCTCCTCAACCCCGCCGTCGTCGTCGTCGGCGGCGACCTCGCCGCCGACGACGCCCCCCTCATCGCCGGCCTCCGCGAGGTCGTCTACCAGCGCTCCACGGCCCTCGCCACCCGCCACCTCCGCATAGAACCCAGCCGCCTCGGCGAAACGGCCGGCCTCGCCGGCTGCGCCGCCATGGTCCTCTCACGCATCCTCGCCCCCGAAACAATAGACGCCTGACCCGTAATAAAGCGGCTCAAATTCACCGGCATTAAGGGAACGATTTAGGCACCATCGGTTGCTTCAAAGAAATCAGCCAAGGCACCAGGTCAGGGCCCGCAGCAACATCTCGAACACGGAATTCCATGCTCCGACGAGGTGGCGCATTTAAATGTCTGGCCCCGTCAGCCAGTTGAGTCCCACCCCAAAAAAAGAGGGTCGGCGCCTTCAGCATACCGATGACTCCGGCCGAAACAGACGATCGACCAGTACTTGTCATGCCAGGGCTCGGATGGGAATATCTCAGCAAGAACCAGCGACTGGAAGTGAGTGACATCATGACCAGGCCATGGGAAGCCGATCACGACGCGGGATTCCTTCGGAGGCTAGGGAAGACGGCCGCCGAGGTGGGCGACAGCCGCACCACGCAGGACTGTCCCGAGATCTGGGAGCTGGACAACGGCGATATCGCCGTCATCGGCCGTGACGCGACCACCGCGTACAGCGATCGGCTCCCGCCGGGGGTCAGGATCGGCTCCGACGAACGGCTCGTGATCATCTCTGGCCGCCTGCTCTCGGCAGCCAAGCCAGACATCCCCGACGTCTGACCTGATCACGAGGCAGGCAGGCGACACGGTCGGCCACGAGGCCAGCCGCCCAAAGTGGGTCTGTAAGGCATCGAGACCCATTCCGAATCGCACGACCGGTCCACCGCCCCTCTTTCCACCTGGCAGCGCAGAGCTGCGCGTTGCGACACGTCCGCAGGTCCTGGGGTCGTCGGGGAATAGGCGGGGGCGGCGGTTTCATGCGATTTTGGACGAGGAGTACCGGCGTGCGCCCGCGCCTCCACCTGAGCCCCCCGCTCCCCGGCGCCGTCGTGGCCGGGCTCCGCTCGCTTGGGGTGCCGCGGGCGTCGTTGTGCTGGTGCCGCTGGTCCGGAGGTTGTTCCGGGGCTGAGCGCCGGGGGCGGGGGTGGGGTTAGCTCCACCTCTGATCTTGGAGGTGGGCTCCGGGCGTGGGGTGGTTGGGCCCAGTGTCCGGGAGGACTCCGGGCGGCAGGGTTGTTGTCATCTGGACGACCCGGCTCGGAGGAACGGCATGGCTGACGGTGTGATCCGCGTTCGCGGGGGGTGGACGGCGCGCGCGGCGCGGCCGTTGGTGACGGAGGTGGCGCTGCTGCTGGGGCTGTTCGCGTTCTACAAGTGGGGGCGGACGCTGGTGCGGCACGGGCCCGGGGAGGCGATGGAGAACGCCCGGTGGCTGTGGGGGTTCGAGCGGTCGTGGCTGCCGAGCGAGGTGTCGCTGCAGCACTGGGCGCTGGGGTGGGACCACACGGCGTACCTCGCGAACGTGTACTACGTGTCGGTGCATTTCCCGGGGACGGCGGTGCTGCTGGTCTGGTTGTACGTGCGGCACCGGAGCTCCTATCGGCGGGTGCGGAACGAGCTGGTGGTGCTGACGGCGGCGGGGCTGGTCGTGCACATGCTCTTCCCGCTGGCGCCGCCGAGGCTGGCGGGGATCGGAGCGGTGGACACGATGCTGACGGTGGGGCCGTCGGCGTACCCGGCGGCGGCGGACGAGATCGCGAACCAGTACGCGGCGATGCCGTCGCTGCACATCGGGTGGGCGCTGCTGGTGGCCGTCGCGGTGGTGCGGGCGTCGCGGAGCCGGTGGCGGTGGGTGGTCGCGCTGCACGCTCCGGTCACGGTGTTCGTGGTGGTGGTGACGGCGAACCACTACTGGACGGACGGGCTGGTGGCCGCGGGGCTGCTGGCGGGGGCCGTGCTCGTGGTGAAATGGCTGCATGATTCCCCTGCACACCAGTGGCGAGGAGCCGGACGTCCCCGTGGCGGTGCTGCCGGTGGGGAGTCACGAGCAGCACGGCCCGTTCCTGCCGCTGGCGACGGACACGGTGATCGCGTGCACGGTCGCGGAGGCGATCGCGCGGTCCTACCCGGTGCGGCTGCTGCCGCCCGTGACGATCTCGTGCTCGCAGGAGCATGCCGCCTGGCCGGGGACCGTGAGCATCTCGGCGGCGACGCTGAGCGCGGTGGTGCGGGACGTCGCCCGGTCGCTGCGCGGGGCCGGGGTGCCGAAGCTGGTGCTGGTGAACGGGCACGGGGGCAACTACGTGCTGGGGAACGTCGTCCAGGAGGCGGGCGGGGACATGGCCCTGTTCCCCGCGCTGGAGGACTGGGACGCGGCGCGGGACGCGGCGGGCATCGCGACACCGGCGGTCAGCGACATGCACGCCGGGGAGCTGGAGACGTCGATCCTGCTGCACGCCCGTCCGGAGCTGGTGCGTGAGGGGTACGCCGGCGCCGACCATCTGGCCGACGACCGGCGGCACCTGCTCACGGCGGGGATGGCGCCCTACACGGAGTCGGGGGTGGTGGGGCGGCCGTCACTGGCCTCGGCCGGCAAGGGCGAGGGCGTCCTGGCGAGCCTCGTCGGGTCGTTCGGGGACTGCCTGGCGGTCCTTCAGCAGTAGGGCCGCGGCGCCGGGGAGGCTCGCGACGAAGGTGAGCACCCCGTACACGACGGCGACGGTCAGGCCCTGCGCGGAGCCGAGCCCGGCCGCGCCGAACGCCAGGGCGAGGACGGCCTCGCGGGGGCCCCAGCCGCCGACGTTCAGCGGCAGCGCCATCACCAGCAGCGCCAGCAGGACGAGCGGGACGAGGTCCGCCAGCGGGGCCGTCGCGCCGGCGAGGCGGGCCGCGACGAGGAACAGGGTGACGTGCCCGGCGAGGGCCCCCGCGGACAGCGCCAGCACGGACGGCCAGGCGTCCAGGACGGGGCGGACGTCGAAGGACCGGCGGACGAGGACGAACGCCCCAGCGAGCAGGCTCAGCACGACGGTCGCGGGGATCACCGCGGGGGCGAGCGCGGGCAGCAGCGCCGGGCGGGCCAGCACGACTCCCAGCCCCGCGGCCAGGAGGACCACCTGGCCCGCGGCCCGTTCGAGGACGACGGCGCGGACGCCGCGCGCCACGTCCCCGGAGCGGTGCCCGTGGCTGACGGCGCGGTGCACGTCGCCGAGGACGCCGGCGGGCAGGACGGCGTTGAGGAACTGCGAGCGGTAGTAGTCGGCGACGGCCGTGCCGAGCGGCAGCCGCAGGCCGAGGCGGCGGGCGACCGCGCACCAGCGGGCGGCGCTGAGCACGGTGGTCGCGAGGCCGATGCCGAGGGCGATCGCGATGGAGGGGCCGTCGATGGCGTGCAGGGCGTCCACGAACGCGGCGGTGCTGTGCCACCACAGCAGCGCGGCGAGGATGCCGAGGCCGGTGAGCAGGCGCAGCCACGGCCAGAGCCTGCGGGTCATGGCGCGGCCCCCGGTGCCGGTACTTTCCCCCATATCGGTGTCTCCCCCGGTATCGCGAGCAGGTCGGCGTGGTGGACTTCGACGTACAGCCCGGTGGCGAGGCGGCGGCGGAGGTAGCCGGCGGCGGCCGGGGCCAGGTCGGGGCGCTGCTCGACCGCGGCGGCGACCCAGCCGCGCAGCCACGTGGCCGCCAGCTCGGCGCGGACGGGGCCGAGCTTCCACGGGCTCGGGCGGGTGCGCAGCGCGGCGCCGCGCCGTCCGAGGGCCTCGGCGGCGGCGGCGACCGCGTCGGGGCCGAGGAGTCCGCCGCGCCGCTGGTGGTCGTTGAACGCGGCGCCGATCTCGGCGTCGAGGGGGTCGGACGGGGTCAGCCGGACCCGTCCGACGACGGACAGGGTCAGCAGCGCGGGGACGCGGGCGCCGGTGATCGCGGCGGCGAGGCCGTCCAGCTCGGCGAGGGTGAGGATGTCCAGCAGCGCGGACGCGGCGACCAGCGAGGCACCGGCGAGGTCGGCGGCGCCGAGGTCGGCGATCTTCCCCTGGCGGGTCTCGTGCGGCGCGGCGACGGTGGCCTCCGCGAGCAGGGCGGGGTCGCTGTCGTAGAGGATCCAGTGCTGGGGGCCGGGCAGCCGCGGGGCGAGCCAGCGCGCGAGGGAGCCGGTGCCGCAGCCGACGTCCCACAGCAGCAGCGGCCCGGGCGGGAGCGCGGCGCGGAGCGGGTCGAGCAGGTCGGCGGCGCGGGCGCCGGCGTCGGCGGGCTCGCGCAGGGCCAGCCAGGACGGTGCGTAGCCGGTCATCGTCCCTCCCCGAGCCCGTCCAGGACGGCGGCCATGCGGCGGGACGTCTCGTCCCAGCCCCGCAGGGTCGCGCGCCTGCGCCGCGCGGTGGTGCGCAGCCGCGACCGCAGGTCGGGCTCGACGAGCCAGTGGCGGAGCGCGGCGGCGAGCGCGCCCGGGTCGCCGGGCGGGACGAGCAGGCCCGGGACGGCGCCGGACGGGTCGCGCCCGACGGTCTCGGGGACGCCGTCCACGGCCGTGGCGAGGACGGGCACGCCGCGGGCGAGCGCCTCCGTCACGACCATGCCGTAGGTCTCGGCGCGGGAGGCCAGGACGGCGAGGTCCGCGGCGGCGTAGGCGGCGGCGAGCCGCGGGCCGGTCTTCGGGCCGGTCAGGCGGACGCGGTCGCCGAGGCGGTGCCGCCCGATGAGCCGCCGCAGCCGCGTGACATGGCCGGGGTCGCGATCGAGGGGGCCGGTGAGCTCACACGACCAGGGCAGGTGCGCGACCGCGGCGAGGGCCTCCACGAGCAGGTCGTGACCCTTGCGGGGGGTCAGCGACGCCACGCACAGCAGCCGCGACGCGCCGTCGGTGCCGGTCGCGAGCGGCGCCGGCTCGGTGCCCGGCTGGACGGCGTGGACGCGTCCGGGGGCGAGGCCGTGGTGCTCGATGAGGCGGCCGCGCGCCCACGGGCTCGTCGCGATGACCGCGGTGGCGGCCCGCAGGACGGCGCGCTCCCGCGCGTCGAGGTCGGCGGCGACGTGGTCGGGCAGGCCCGTCTCGTCCGCGAGCGGGAGGTGCACGAGGACCGCGAGACGCAGCCGGTCCGCGTGCGGGACGACGACGCCGGGGACGCCGCACGCGACGAGCCCGTCCAGCAGCACGACGGAGCCGTCGGGCAGCCCGGCGAGGGCGCGGTCGAGCGCCTCGCGGTCGCGGTGGTCCGGCCGGGGCCAGGCGCCCGGGACGGCCAGCTCGCGGACGGGCCGCCCCGCCGACGCGAGGCCCCGGCACAGCCGCCGGTCGTAGACGTTGCCGCCGCTCGGGGCGGTGTCGTCGTCGACGTCGCCGGGGACGACGACGCAGATCCCGTCCGCGGCGACCGCCGCCACGGCGCCGTCGCGGGTCACAGCGCGCACTCGTAACTCGCCCACGCGACGTGGGATTCGCGCAGCGTGACGGTGATCCCCGACAGGCCGAGCGCGTTCTTGCCGAGGGCGCCCGCGCGGACCCGGTCGGCGAGCCGGTCGGCGATGACCTTGGCGAGGAACTCCGTCGAGGTGTTGAGGCCGGCGAACTCGGGTTCGTCGTCCAGGTTGCGGTAGTTCAGCGCGGCGAGGACGTCGCCGAGCTCGCCGGTGGCCAGGCCGATGTCGACGACGATGTTGTCCGCGTCGAGCTCGGCGCGGCGGAACGTGGCGTCGACGACGTAGGTGGCGCCGTGCAGCCGCTGCGCGGGCCCGAACACCTCCCCCCGGAAGCTGTGCGCGATCATGATGTGGCCGCGGACGGTGATGCCGAACAAGCGAGGACCTCCTGGCTGTGGGCGGGCCGGGTGTGGCTGATCAGGTGTAGGCGATCCGGTGGCAGAGGGCGGGCAGCGTCCCGTCCGCCAGCCGGGGCATGACCTCCGGCAGTTCCGTGAAGGCGCTCTCCCCGGTGATCAGCGCGTCGAAGGCGGGGTCGGCGAGCAGGCGCAGCGCCAGCGCGAGCCGGTCGGCGAAGCTCCGCCGCCCCCGCCGCGCCGGGATCGCGCCGACCTGGCTGCTGCGGACGGCCAGCCGGCGCGAGTGGAAGAACTCCCCGAGCCGGACGGCGACGCTGCGGTCCCCGTACCAGCTGAGCTCGATGACCTCCCCCTCGGGCGCGAGCAGTTCGAGCGAGCGGGTGAGGCCCTCCTCGGTGGCGCTGGCGTGCACCACCAGGTCGCAGCCCCCTTCGGCGTCCTGCGGGGCGGCGAAACCGACGCCGAGGGCCTTCGCGATCGCGGCGCGGGACGGGTCGGTGTCGACGAGCTGCACGGACGCCCCGGGCAGGCCGCGCAGGACTCCCGCGACCGCGCACCCGACCATCCCGGCGCCGACGACCGCGACCCGGTCGCCGACCAGCGGCGCCGCGTCCCACAGGGCGTTCACGGCGGTCTCGACCGTCCCGGCGAGGACGGCGCGCTCCGGCGGCACGTCCGCCGGGACGGGGGTGACCGACGCGGCCCGGACGACGTACCGGGTCTGGTGCGGGTAGAGGCAGAAGACCGGGCGGCCGAGCAGCGCGGCCGGGCCGTGCTCGACGACGCCGACGTTGAGGTACCCGTACTTGACGGGCGCGGGGAACCCGCCGTCCTGGAAGGGGGCGCGCATCAGCTCGTGCTGGCTCTCGGGGACGCCGCCGCGGAACACCAGCGCCTCGGTGCCGCGGCTCACGCCGGAGCAGACCGTCCTGACCAGGACGTCGTCGGGGCCGGGCTCGGGCAGCGTCTCCGCGCGGATCTCCCCCTCACCTGGCGACCGGATCCAGAACGCGAGGGCGTCGCGCTCCATGGGCCCTCCTTCCGCGCCGGGTCCCCGGCCCCATGCCCGCACCCGCCAGCGCGCGGCGGCGCGCGGCGAGCCACAGGACGTCCCGTCCGAACGACCAGGTGAGCAGCCCGAGGGCCGCGGCCACGAGCAGCCGCGCGTGCGGGACGACCCCGGCGGCGGCGACGACCAGCACGACCCCCTGCACGACCGCGACGGCCTTGCGCGCCAGGCTCGGGGGCAGCGACGCCCGCAGCCACGGCGCCGCCCACGCGGCGGCGGCGAACACGTACCGCATCGCGCCGATCGCCAGCACCCACGCCCCGGCGGACGCGGCGACCTGCGCCGACAGCACGAGGATCAGGAACGCGTCGACCTCCATGTCGAACCGCGCGCCGAGCTCGGAGACGGTCCCGGTGCGGCGGGCGACCCGGCCGTCGACGCCGTCCAGGACGAGCGCGGCCGCGGCGATGCCGACCAGGACCGCGACCGGCCCGCCGCCGCGCGCCAGGTGCGCGGCCACCAGCGCGGTCACCGCGCCGGCCAAGACGACCCGGGCGAGCGTCACGTGGTCGGCCGGGCCGAGCGCGCGACGCCTCCGGAACGCCGACGTCAGAACGCTCCACGAGCCCGCCGCGTAGGCGGCCCCCGCCGCCCAGCCGACCGGGCCGGGGCGCAGCACCGCGAGCAGGGCGAGCTGCGCCGCCACCGCCGCCCCGAGCTCCCGCCGCCGCGTCATCCGCGCACCTCGCCCGCGGTCAGCGTGTCGAGCTGGGGCAGGTCGTGGCCCAGCCGGTCGCGCTTGGCGGTCAGGTAGCGGATGTTGTCGTCGCTGACGGGGACGAGGAGCGGGACGCGCGCCGAGACGGCCATCCCGTACGCCTCCAGGGCGCGCACCTTGTCCGGGTTGTTCGACAGCAGCCGCACCGAGCGGACCCCGAGGTGCCGCAGCACCCGCGCGGCCGGGCCGTAGTCGCGCACGTCCACGGGCAGGCCGATGGCGGTGGCGGAGTCGACGGTGTCCAGCCCCTGGTCGTCCTGGAGGACGTGGGTGCGGATCTTCGCGACCAGCCCGATCCCGCGGCCCTCGTGGCCGCGCAGGTACACCAGCACGCCCGCCCCCTCCCGCGCGACGGCGTCCAGCGCGGCGCCGAGCTGGTCGCCGCACTCGCAGCGGGTCGCCCCGAAGATGTCGCCCGTCATGCACTCGGAGTGCATCCGGACGAGCACGTCCTCACGTCCCCCGACGTCCCCCCGGACGAGGGCCAAGTGCTCGTGCCCGTCGACCGGGTCCCGGAACGCGACGGCGCGGAAGACGCCGCGCCGCGTCCTCAGGTCGGCCTCCGCCATGTCGTCGTGATCGATGCCCTGGTCGCGCATCGTTCCCCTTCCTCGGCCCGGCAATCACCCTTGGTACGTGGCGGACCGCCGCACGGTTGCGTCCGAAATCACTCTATCCATGAACGATTCAAGCCATGAATAAACTGAATCCGCTGTGTTACCAGGTGACACGCAGAGGGACCCGCGGAAGGTTCAGGGTCGGCGACGATCTTCCGGCAAGCTGTCCATGGGCCGGGTGGGCGCCGGAGGCGTCCCGCCCCGGCCGGACCATCACCGCAACGGCGGGACCGTCCCGCGGAGGAGGACCCATGCGGCGCATCACCCCGGCGGGCGGCCCGCTCGCGGGCATCGTCGCCTGCGCCGCGCTCGTGCTCTCCGGCTGCTCGGATCCGGGCGGCGCCGGGGCCGCGGACGTGGGCGGCCGCGGCCCGATCACCTTCGTGACCGGCAAGGACCGCACGGGCTACCTGCGCAGACTCCTCGACACCTGGAACGAGGACCACCGGGACGAGAGGGTCAGCGTGATCGAGCTGCCGGACGGCCCGGACGCCCGGCGGCGGCTGGTCCAGGACGCCGCGGCCGGGTCCGGCGCCTACTCCGTCCTCGACCTGGACGTGGCGTGGACGGCGGAGTTCGCGGCGAACCGCTGGCTGGCCCGGCTCCCCGAGACGCCCTCGCCCGGCGGATCCGGCGGCAGTTCTCCGCGGAAGGGCGCGCGCCTCGACCTGGCGGGGACGCTGCCCGCCGCAGCCGCGGCCGGGCGCTACAGGGGGGACCTGTATGCGATGCCGTTCTCGTCCGACGCCGGAATGCTCTACTACCGGAAGGACCTTCTGGAGAAGGCCGGGGTCTCCGCGCCGCCCAGGACGTACGCGCAGATGTGGGCCGCCTGCGACAGGGTGCGGAGGATCCCCGAGGGCGAGGGCGTCGACTGCTACCTCACCGAGGTCGGGAGGAACACGGGCATCGCGGTCAGCGCGGCCGAGGCCATCGGCGGCGCGGGCGGGACAATCATCGGCCAGGGCGGGCGGCCGGCGCTCGACACACCGGCCGCCAGGCGGGGCCTGGGGTTCCTCGCCGGCGCGCGCAGGGACGGCAGGATGCCCGAGGACGCCGCCGGGCTCGGACCCGAGGGCGGGCGCCGCCTCTTCCTGTCCGGCGGGCTGCTGTTCCTGCGGGAGTGGTCCTCCTCGTACGCGCTCGCGGACGGCGCCGACGGCTCGTCGAAGGTGGCGGGCAGGTTCGGGGTCGCTCCGCTGCCCGGTCCGGACGGCCCCGGCCCCGCGGAGCCGGGCGGCCGCGGCCTGGCGGTCTCGGCGTTCACCGGGCATAAGCTGACATCGCTCGACTTCATCAGATACCTCACCGGTGAGGCGGCACAGCGCGCGAACCTGCTCGCGACCTCGCGGGCCCCGGCCCTCGCCGCGCTGTACGACGATCCGGAGGCCGTGCGGAGGTTCCCGTACCTGCCGGTGCTCAAGGCGGCGCTCGCCGACGCCCGGCCGCGCCAGGCCGAGGCGCGGCGCGGGGACGTGGCGGCCGCGATCGAAGGCCCGGTGCACGACGCCGTCACCGGCAGGACGACCGTCGACCGGGCTTTGTCCGACCTTCAGCGCAGGCTCGGACCATTGACCGCGCGGTGACCCGCGCGCGCGTCGTCGCGGGTCCGCCGCAGGCGGAGTCAGACCGTCCCCGACAGCCCCGACCGGAAGGATGTCCATGACCCAGGAGACCCTCGCCGCCTCCGCCGGCGCCCCCGCGGGGGAGACGGCCCGCTGGTGGCGCGACGCCGTCATCTACCAGGTGTACGTGCGCAGCTTCGCCGACTCCGACGGTGACGGCGTCGGCGACCTGCCCGGCGTCCGGTCCCGGCTCCCCTACCTGGCCGGGCTCGGCGTGGACGCGCTGTGGCTGACCCCGTTCTACGTCTCCCCCATGGCCGACTTCGGCTACGACGTCGCCGACTACCGCGACGTCGACCCGCTGTTCGGCACCCTCGACGACGCCCGGGGCCTGATCGCCGACGCGCACGCCCACGGGCTGCGGATCATCGTGGACGTCGTCCCGAACCACACCTCCGACCGGCACGCCTGGTTCCAGGCCGCCCTCGCGGCCGGACCCGGCTCACCCGAACGCGCCCGCTACGTGGTCCGGGACGGGCGCGGCCCGGACGGCTCGCTCCCGCCGAACGACTGGGAGTCGGTGTTCGGCGGCCCGGCCTGGACCCGGCTTCCCGGCGGGCAGTGGTACCTGCACCTGTTCGCCCCCGAGCAGCCCGATTTGAACTGGGAGAACCCCGAGGTCCGCGCCGAGTTCGAGAGCATCCTGAGGTTCTGGCTCGACCTCGGGGTGGACGGCTTCCGCGTGGACGTCGCGCACGGCATGGCCAAGGCGCCCGGCCTGCCCGACGTGGGCCACGCCGGGCAGGCCGAGATGCTCGGGACGGCCGTCCTGCCCTACTTCGACCAGGACGCCGTCCACGACGTCCACCGGGAGTGGCGGCGGGTGCTCGACTCCTACCCCGGCGAGCGGATCGCCGTCGCCGAGGCGTGGGCGCCCACGCCCGAGCGGCTCGCCCTCTACACCCGCCCGGACGAGCTGCACCAGGCGTTCAACTTCCACTACCTCACCGCGCCGTGGGAGGCGCCCGGGATGCGGGAGGTGATCGAGGAGTCGCTCCGCGCCGCCGGGGAGGTCGGCGCGCCCGCGACCTGGGTGCTGTCCAACCATGACGTCAAGCGGCACGTCACCCGGTACGGCGGCGGCGGGACGGGGCTGCGCCGGGCCCGCGCGGCGGCGCTGCTGACCCTGGCTCTGCCCGGCTCCGCGTACGTCTACCAGGGCGAGGAACTGGGCCTGCCCGAGGTCCTCGACCTGCCCGAGGAGTTCCTCCAGGATCCGCAGCGCGCGCGGGACGCCGGCTCCGGCCGCGACGGCTGCCGCGTCCCGATGCCGTGGGAGGGCGAGGACCCGCCGTTCGGCTTCGGCACCGGCGCCCGCACCTGGCTGCCCGTCCCGCCCGCGTGGCGCGACCTCACCGTCGCCGCCCAGTCCGCCGACCCGGCGTCGATCCTCGCCCTGTACCGCGACGCCCTGCGGATCCGCCGCGGCCATCCCGCGCTCGGCGACGGCGCGCTGCGCTGGCTCGTCGGCCCGCCCGGCACGCTGTTCTTCGTCCGGGAGGCGCCGGACGGCCGGAGCCTCACCTGCGCCGTGAACATGGGGGCGCGCACCGTCCGCGTCCCCCTGCACGGCAGCCCGCTGCTGGCGAGCGGCCCGTTCCGCGTGGACGGCGGCTGCGCCGAGCTGCCACCGGACACCGCGCTGTGGTGGGAGGCCCAGGGGGGCTGACCCGGCACCGGCGGCGCGTCCATCTCGGCGCCGGCGGCACCCGCCCCGGGGAGGCCCTCTCAGGGGACGATGTAGCGGGTGTCGCGGGCGTCGGTGATCGCCATGTGGCCGGGTGCGTGGCCGATGGCGAGCTTGGGCCGGGACGCCATGACGGCGGCCTGGGGCGTGACGCCGCAGGCCCAGAAGACGGGGATCTCGTCCACGCGGACCTCGACCGGGTCGCCGAAGTCCGGGCGGCCGAGGTCGGTGATGCCGAGCTCGACGGGGTCGCCGACGTGGACCGGGGCGCCGTGCACGGACGGGTACCGGGAGGTGATCCGGACCGCGTCCGCGACCTGCGCCGCGGGGACGGGCCGCATGGACACCACGAGCGGGCCCCCGAAGTCGCCCGCGCGGCGGCAGGTCCGGTTCGTCCGGTACATCGGGACGTTGACGCCCTGCTCGACGTGCCGGACGGGCACGCCCGCGTCGCGGAGCGCGCCCTCGAAGGTGAAGCTGCAGCCGATGAGGAAGCAGACCAGGTCGTCGCGCCAGTACCCGGTGACGTCGGCGACCTCGGCGACCGGCTCGCCGCGCTCGTAGACGATGTACCCGGGCAGGTCGGTGCGCAGATCCCCGGAGAACAGCGGCGCCGACGTCGCGCCGGGCTCGGTGACGTCCAGGACCGGGCAGGGCTTGGGGTTGCGCTGGGCGAACAGCAGCAGGTCGTACGCCTGCTCGCGGGGGACGGCGATGAGGTTGGCCTGGGCCCAGCCGGTGCACCAACCCGCGGTGGGGGCGCGGAGGCCAGCGCGGAACAGCGCGCGGGCCTGGTCCGGTGACAGCGCACCGGGGTCGATGGGGACGGTCATGATCTCTCCTCTCCGGGTTCGGGCACGGGCGGCGGCCGGACGCCGGGCCGCGGCCCGGGGCGCGCCGGGCGGCGCGCCCCCTTCGGCGGGGACGGGCGCGGGAGGACGGGGCGGCGGGACGAGGAGCGCGTGGAAACCGGGGAGCGCGTTGAGACCGGGCACGGCGGAGACCGGGCACGCCGGTCCGTCCGGAGACACCGGAGCCGTGGGCCGACCCGGGTCGGCGGCGCCCGGCACCCCCACGCCGGACGCCGCGTTCCCCGGACGCCCGAGGTCGTCGACTATCGCCAGCGGCCCCGTCCTCACAACGACCGGTCCCCGTCCCATGGTTCCCTCCGGTGCGCGCGGACTCGCCGGGGAGCCTGCCCCGTCCCCGCCCGGAAGGATCCGCATGGCGCCCGCCTACTTCCAGAGGTCGTCGAGGCCGGACAGCGCGTTCCAGCCCAGGTAGAGGGACAGCAGCCAGGCCGCGATGCCGATGCCGAGCAGCCAGGCCGGGTAGCGATAGCCGCCGAGGAGGTCACGGCGGCGGGCCGCCGCCCACAGCAGGACGGCGAGTCCGAACGGCAGGATCAGCCCGTTCAGCGCGCCCGCGAGGACGAGCAGCTTGGCCGGGGTCGTGCCGATCGCCAGGTAGATCACCGCGGAGACCGCGATGAACGCGACGACGAGGCGGCCGCGGTGTCGCTCGACCCAGGGCGCGAACGAGACGAGGAACGACACCGAGGTGTAGGACGCGCCGATCACCGACGTGATCGCGGCCGACCACATGATCAGGCCGAAGACGCGCAGCCCGGCCTCCCCCGAGACGTGCTCGAACGCCGACGGCGCGGGATTGTCCTCGGCGAGCCGCACGCCGCCGGCGACGACGCCGAGCACCGCGAGGAACAGCAGCACCCGCATCAGGCCGGTGACGAGGACGCCGGTGACGGCGGCGCGGTTGATCTCGGCGACGCGGCCGGGGCCGGTGACCCCGGACTCGATCATCCGGTGCGCGCCGGCGTAGGTGATGTAGCCGCCGACCGTGCCGCCGATGAGCGTGGTGATCACCAGGAGATCGACCTCGCCGGGCGCGACGCCCTCGCGGAGCGCGTCGCCGAGCGGCGGCCCGGACACGATCGCCACGTACAGCGTCATGACGATCATCACCGCGCCGAGCACCACGACGATCCGGTCCATCGCCACGCCCGCGCGCCTGCTGAGGAAGATCGCGATGGCGGCGAGCGCGGAGAGCGCGCCGCCGGCCTTGACGTCCAGGCCGAGGAGCGCGTTGAGGCCGAGGGCCGTCCCGGCGATGTTGCCGATGTTGAACACCAGGCCGCCGAAGACGTCCAGCGCGGCCAGGGCGTAGCCGCCGCCGGGCACGACACGGTTGCCGAGGTCCTGGGCGCGGCGCCCGGACACCCCGACGACGCGCCACACGTTGAGCTGGATCGCGATGTCCACCAGCACCGACACCACGATCGCGAACGCGAAGGCCGCGCCGAGGCGGGCCGTGAACACCGTGGTCTGGGTGATGAACCCCGGCCCGATGGCGCTGGTGGCCATCAGGAACATGGCGCCGGCGACGGCGCCGCGGCGGGAGGAGGAGGCGGGGGACGGGGACGTGTCGAGTGTGGTCCGGTCGGTCATGGCCGCCCTTCCGGGGGGAGTCGGCTTTCCGTCAGCCTAGGTATTGTTCAACAATCCATCAATCCTCTTGTTGATGTATCTTCGGGACGGTGGCGCTACGCTTGCGTCTCCCCGGTCCGGGACGGAAGGAAGGCGGGTCGATGCCGGCGCAGGAGTCGTGGCTGGACACCCTCGCGGCGGCCCGGCACGGCCTCGACCGGTCGAGCACGGCGGCCAGGGTCGCCGACCTGCTCCGCGAGCAGATCATCCACGGGCGCCTCGTCCCCGGCGAGCGGCTGCCCGAGGAGGACCTCTGCCGCGCCGTGAAGGTGTCGCGCAACACGATGCGCGAGGCGTTCCGGCTGCTCGTCCAGGAGCGGCTGCTCGTCCACGAGTTCAACCGCGGCGTGTTCGTCCGCCGGGTCACCGCCGAGGGGCTCGCCGACCTCTACCGGGTGCGGAGGATCCTGGAGTGCGAGGGCGTGCGGTGCGCCCCGTCCGCCGGCCCCGGGGCCATCGCGCGGGCGGGCGCGGCCGTCGCCGACGGCGAGCGCGCCGCCGCCGCCGGGGACTGGCCCGGCGTCGGCACCGCCGACATCCACTTCCACCAGGCGCTCGCCGCGCTCGTCGGCAGCCCCCGGGTCGACGAGATGACCCGGCATCTTCTGGCCGAGATGCGGCTGGTCTTCCACGAGATGGGATCGCCCCGCGAGTTCCACGAGCCGTACCTCGCCCGGAACCGGCGCATCCACGACCTGCTCGCGGCGGGCGCCGTCCAGGACGCCGAGCGCGAGCTGCGCGCCTACCTGGACGACGCCGAGGCGCAGCTCACCACGGCCTACCGCGAGGCCGGCTGATCACGCCCGGGGACGCGACCACGGCACGGGGGCGCGGTCACGGAGGCCCGGGTCACGGCCGGGGCGTGATCGTGCTCAGGGGGCGTAGTTCATGACGTGGTCGTGGAGCAGGCGCGGCGCCTCCGGGTCGCGGCGCCGGAACGCCTCGATCAGCTGTGCGTGCTCGGCCGACTTGGAGTAGATCTCCGTGTGGTGCAGGCGGAGGGACAGGGTCGTCCACAGCTCGATCCCGAGGCCCTCCCACACCGACTCCAGCAGCCGGTTCCCGGCCGTCTCGACGATCTCACGGTGGAAGGCGATGCTCAGCCGCATCTGCTCGTGCAGGTCGCCGTCCTTCGCGGCCTCGCCCAGCCGCCGGTTGTGCTCCTCCAGCGCGTCCAGGCGGCCGACCATGCGCGGCAGGGCCAGCTCCACGGCCGTCCGCTCCAGCCCGGCGCGGACCGGGAAGATCTCCGCCAGGTCCTGCTCGGTGAACGCCCGGACGCGGGCGCCCCGGTTCGGCAGTGTCTCGATGAGCCGCTGGGCCTCCAGCTGCCGCAGCGCCTCCCGCACGGGGCCCTGGCTGACGCCCAGCTCCGTGGCGATCCGCCGCTCGACGACGCGCTCGCCCGGCTCCCATCTCCCCGAGCTGATGCCCTCGACGATGAACTCGCGGATCTGGTCGGCGAGGCCGGTGCGGAGCAGCGGGGCGGACATGGGCGGGGTCACGGACTAGATAGTAGACGGCCCGTCGGTAAGTGGGTCTTGACGGGTAGAATATGATCGATCATTGATCAATGATGATCGGTGGACGTCTGGTGATCCTACGGCGTTCCCCCTGGACAGAGGAAGGTCGCCGATGGCTGAGACCACCCGGTCGGCGGGTACGGCATCTCCGGCTCCGGCCCGCAGAGCACGCGGAGCCAGGACCACCCGGCCCAAGGCGGCCGTCCCCCCCGACGACGCCGCGGCGCTGGTCGGCCACTACCGGCAGATGCTGCTCATCCGCCGGTTCGAGGAGCGCGCGGCGCGCGCCTACACCGAGGCCAAGATCGGCGGCTACTGCCATCTCAACCTCGGCGAGGAGGCGACGGTCGTCGGGCTGATGGCCGCGCTGCGCCCGACCGACTACCTGTTCACCAACTACCGCGAGCACGGCTACGCCATCGCCAAGGGCATCGGCGCCGACCGGGTCATGGCGGAGCTGTACGGCCGCTCCACCGGCGTGTCGAAGGGCTGGGGCGGGTCCATGCACCTGTTCGACGCCGAGGCGCGGCTGCTCGGCGGCTACGGCATCGTCGGCGGGCAGGTCCCGCTCGCCGCCGGGGCCGCGCTCGCCGTCTCCTACAAGGGCGGCGACGAGGTCGTGATGTGCCACATGGGCGACGGGACGACCGCCATCGGCGCGTTCCACGAGTCGCTCAACATCGCCGCCCTGTGGGACCTCCCCGTCGTCTTCGTCGTGATCAACAACGGTCTCGGCATGGGCACCACGGTCGAGCGGTCCGCCGCCGAGCCTGAGCTGTACCGGCGCGGCGCCGCTTACCGGATGGAGAGCGCGCGGGTGGACGGCACCGACGTCGTCGCCGTCCGGGAGGCCGCGCGGACCGCCGTCGAGCGCGCCCGGTCCGAGAGCAGGCCGTACCTGCTGGAGACCGTGAGCCCCCGCCTCAAGGGGCACTCGGTCGTCGACCCGGCCCGCTACCGGTCCGCGGAGGAGAAGGAGGCCCTCAAGGCCGCCGACCCCCTGGCCCGCCTGGCGCTGGAGCTGGCGGAGGCCGGGATCCTCTCCCACGACGACCGCGACCGGCTCGACGCCGAGGTCACGGCCGAGGTGGACGCCGCCGCCGCGTTCGCCGACGCGAGCCCCGCGCCCGACGTGTCCACCCTGTTCGACTACACCTACGCCACGCCCGTCCCGGGTGAGCTGCGCCGCCTGCCCGCCGACCCCGTCTTCCGTTCCTGAGGAGCCGTCCATGGCAACCGTCACCTACCGCCAGGCCCTCCGGGACACGCTCCGCTCGGAGATGCTGCGGGACGAGAACGTCTTCCTCATCGGCGAGGAGATCGGGCTCTTCGAGGGCTCCTACAAGATCACCGAAGGGCTGCTGAAGGAGTTCGGGCCGCGCCGCGTGCGCGACACCCCGATCGCCGAGGAGGGCTTCGTCGGCGCCGCGATCGGCGCCGCCATGCTCGGCCTCCGCCCGGTCGTGGAGATCATGACGATCAACTTCTCGCTGCTGGCGCTGGACCAGATCGTCAACCACGCCGCGAAGATCTACGGGATGTTCGGCGGGCAGGCCAGCGTGCCGCTGGTGATCCGCACGCCCGGGGGCGGCGGGCAGCAGCTCGGCGCCACCCACTCGCAGAACGTCGAGCTGTTCTACTCGTTCATCCCCGGCCTGAAGGTCGTCGCGCCGAGCACGCCCGCCGAGGCGTCCGCGATGCTGAAAGCCGCGATCCGCGACGACGACCCGGTGCTGTTCCTGGAGAACCTCGCCCTCTACAACAGCCGCGGCGACCTGCCCGCCGGGATCGACGAGATCGAGCCCGCCGAGATCGGCCGCGCCGCCGTCACCCGCCCGGGCACCGACATCACGATCATCGGCTACTCCCGGATGGCGCGGGTCGCCTCCGAGGTCGCCGAGACCCTCGCCGCGGAGGGGATCTCCGCCGAGGTCGTGGACCTGCGGAGCCTGCGGCCCCTCGACCGGGAGACCGTCGTGGAGTCGGTCCGCCGGACCGGCTGCGCCGTGGTGGCCGAGGACGACTGGCTGACCTACGGCATCGGCGCCGAGATCGCCGCCACCATCCAGGAGGGCGCCTTCGACTGGCTGGACGCCCCCGTCCGGCGCGTGGCCATGGCGGAGGTCCCCCTCCCCTACGCCAAGTCCCTGGAGACGGCGGCGCTGCCGTCCGCGGAGTCCCTGCTCACCGCCGTCCGCGACACGCTCCGCGCGACCGGCCGCCTGGTCCTGGAGGACGCCCGATGACCGACATCCTCATGCCCCGGCTCTCCGACACGATGGAGGAGGGCGTCATCAGCTCCTGGCAGAAGCGGCCGGGGGACGAGGTCGCGGTGGGCGATGTGATCGTCGACATCGAGACCGACAAGGCGGTCATGGAGTACGAGGCGTACGAGGCCGGCGTGCTGGAGAAGATCCTCGTGGGCGAGGGCGAGTCCGCCGCGATCGGCGCCCCCATCGCGGTGATCGCCCCGGTCGGCGCCCAGGTCCCGGCAGCCCCGGCCGTCCCGGCCGAGGCGGTGGCGGCCCCCGCGCCCGCGGCGGCCGCCGCACCGGCCCCGGTCGCGGTCGCACCGTCCGCGCCGTCCGCCCCGGCCCCGGCCGTGCCGTCCGCGCCCGCGGCATCCGCGCCGCGCGGGACGTCCCGTCCGCCGTCGTCGCCGCTGGCGCGGCGCCTGGCCCGTGACCACGGCATCGACCTGGCCTCGCTCACCGGCACGGGACCGGGCGGGCGGATCGTCCGCGCCGACATCGAGGCCGCGATCCGCGCCGGTGGCCCCGCATCCTCGGCGCAGGCGCCCTCGGCACCCGCGCCCGGCGTACCCGCCGCGCCGTCCGTGCCCGCGCCCGCCGCGCCGTCCGCGAAGACGCGGGCGGACGACCCGGACGTCGAGGCCGTCCCCCTGAACCGCTTCCGGAAGGTGGCGGCCCGCCGTCTCACCGAGAGCAAGCGCGAGGCCCCGCACTTCTACCTCGAACGCGAGGTGGACGCCGGGGCGCTGCTGGAGTTCCGCGCGACGCTCAACGAGGCGCTCGCCCCGTCCAAGGTCAGCGTCAACGACCTGGTCGTGAAGGCGGCGGCGACCGCGCTGCGCGAGCACCCGGCGGTGAACGTCTCCTACACCGGGGAGGACCTGCTCTTCCACAAGCGCGTGCACGTCGGCGTGGCGGTGGCGGTCGAGGACGGCCTGGTCGTCCCGGTCGTCCGGGACGCCGACCGCAAGAGCGTCTCGCGGATCGGCGAGGAGACGCGCGAGCTGGCGGGCAGGGCGCGCGAGGGCAGGCTGACCGCGGCGGAGATGAGCGGCGGGACGTTCAGCGTCAGCAACCTCGGCATGTTCGGCGTCCGCTCCTTCGCCGCGGTGATCAACCCGCCGGAGGCCGCGATCCTGGCCGTCGGCGCCGTCCGCGACGAGCCGGTCGTCCGCGACGGGCAGGTCGTGCCGGGCAGGCGCATGGCGCTGACCCTCTCGGTCGACCACCGCGCCTGCGACGGCGCCACCGCCGCGCGGTTCCTGGCGCGGCTGGCCGGGCTCCTCCAGAACCCCCTGCTGATCGTCGCCTAGATCACGGCCGGGACGCCTAGAGCATGACCCGGCCTCCGGCGACGTCGATCGTGAGGCCGGTCAGCCAGGCGGACCGGTCGGAGGCGAGGAAGAGCGCGGTGCCGGCGACGTCGGCCGTCTCCCCCAGCCTGCCGAGCGGGTGGGAGGCGGCGACGGCGTCCTGCACCTCCGGCGGCATGAACCGGGCGGTGCGCTCGGTGCGGATCGTCGCCGGTGCGACGCAGTTGACGCGGACGCCGTCCCGGCCGACCTCGGCGGCGGCGTGCCGGGTCAATGCCTGGACGCCCGCCTTCGCGGCCTCGTAGGCGACCGGGGCGCCCCACGGGTTGCCCATCTCGCGCCCGCCGCCGCCCGGCAGGTTGCTCGGAAGCCGTCCCGCCGAGGACGACATCGTGATGATCGACCCCGCCCGGCGTTCCTGCATACCGGGCAGGAAGCCCTTCAGGGTCAGGAACGTCGCGGTGAGGTTGCCGTCGACGACCGACCGCCACTCCTGCTCGCTCATCGCCGCGGTCGGCCCGGGCCGGGCGATGCCGCCGCCCGCGAAGGCGCACAGGACCCCGGCCGGGCCGAGGTCGTCCTCGACGCGCCGCCGCGCCGCCTCGATCGCGGCGAGGTCGGTGACGTCGGCCTGCACGCCGATCCCGCCGATCTCCTCGGCGACCCGCGCGAGGGCCTCCTCGTCCCGTCCGATGACGGCGACCTTGGCGCCCTCGGCGGCGAACTCGCGCGCGGTATCGGCCCCGATGCCGCGCGAGCCGCCGGTGACGACGACGACCGTTCCGTTGAGCTCTGGATACATGGTTCCCCCCACACGATGACGTCAGTGCTGATCAGGTACCCATCATTCTGAGTGAGCACTCACTCATTCGTCAAGCCACCAAGACCCCAGGCGAGCCCCACATCGTCGTCACCGGCTTCCACGAACAACGGCTGGCAGCGGCCGTGGCGGCGACCGACCGACTGCTGGGCCGGGGCTGGACGTTCAGTGCCCACTGACTCCCTAGCCTCGGCCCTCACTCAGCCTGCCCAGACGATATCGGTGATGTAGAACTCCTTGATGTCAGCGATCACCATGTACTCAACGCACACATCGAGATCGTTCACCGAAACCGTATATTCGACCCCGACTGCGTCGAGTGGCTTGCCCGGCGGCGGCGCCCCCGAGTCGACCAGGGCGCCCCCTGTCCATGCCAGCTCACACAGGAACCGGGTCAGCCGGTCCTCGATCGGCTCCGGTAGTGAGTGGAGCACCTGCCCCGCCACCTCCGAGCAAAAGACCGTCCAGCCGCTCTTGGGAGCGGTCACCCTTCGCCTTTTCCGAACCGGCGCCCCGCCTTGATCTCCTCCAGCGAGATCTTCCTGCCCTTCCGCATCTCCTCGACTGCTCTGGCACGGCGCTCCGCCCGGTCGGGCAGCTGACCGAACATGGCTTCGGCGTACCAGCCCGACAACAGGTTCTCCAGCTCGGGCCCGAGCTCGGCCGCCATGACCTCGCCGAGGAACTGGACACGCTGCTCCTCGGACAGCCGGTCGCTGATGCCCTTGATCGTGCGCGGGACGCGGTGGACTTGGCCCGGGAGCATGGGGGGTTCCACCGGTTGTGCGCTCATGGGACTCCTTCTGGTCTCGTCCGCTTCGCCGCTCGCCCCTTCATCGGAAACCATACTGAGGACCTCCGTCATTACACGTGGTAATCATCGAAAACGCTGGGTAGCCGCCTCCGCCGCGGTGAGCGGGCGCAGGAGGGTCGTGTAGGTGTAGGCGATGTCGGGGCGGACCCGGTACTCGGGGCGGACGGGGTTGGGCGTGTCGCCGACGCCGGTCACGGCGTGGTCGATGTGGAGAGTGTTCCAGCCCGGGTTGCGGACGCGGGCGAAGGGGTAGAGCGCGCGGTCGAGGTCGTCGTACGGGGTGACGCCCGCCTCGACGTCGCCGCCGACGAGGACGCCGGCGCGGCCGTCGGTCAGCAGCGCCCAGCGGACGTCGTCGTGGTTGCCGTGGTCCTGGGGACGGTAGTAGGGGACGTACTGACGGTCGACCGTGGACGACCAGACGCCCATGCGCGTGCCGTCCTTGCGGTCGGCGTAGTTCTCGGCTGGTCCCCGCCCGTACCAGGCGAACCGGTTGAAACGGGCCGGTGTCCTGAGGGTGTAGCCGACCCGTCCGAGGTAGGGCAGGGTCCGGACCCGGCCTTGCGGGACGACCCGGTGCGTCAGCCCGATCTGTCCCGAGCCGTCGATGACGTAGGTCGTGGTCTGGTCGAACCACGCGTCGGGGCGGTCCGGCGCCGCGACCTTCGAGGTGAGGGACACGGTCGTCCGGCGCCCTGGCGTCACGGTCACCGCGCCGGGCGCCGTGACGAGCCGGTCCAGCCCGGCCTTGCGCCAGTCCTCGCCCTCGGCGCGGCCCCAGGTGTAGGTCTCGTTGCTGATGGGCGGCCGCCACACGTCGAGTTCGGGGCCGGTGCGCAGCAGCTCGGTGCCCCTGGCGCGCATGGAGGTGAGCGTGCCCTTGGCCTTGTCGAAGACGTAGCGGAACCCCTTGCCGGTCACGACGACCTGTTCCGCATCCTGCGTCGCCTTGGGCTCACCTTTGGCGGGCTTGCGCACCCCCGGGACGATCGTGCCACCGGCCGGGAACTGGCCGAAGCCCACGACGTGCCCTGCCCGTGCGTACCACGTGCGTTGTTTCAGCACGGCCTCCACCGTCAGCCAGCGCTCCGTCTTGGACGGGTTATCGGGCGCCCCCGGAATCGACGGTGTGACCGTACTTCCTGGTCTCAGAGCAAGGGGCGTCTTGCCCGACCTCAGAGTGCGGTGTCCTTCGGTGTAGCTCCAGCGGAGTTCTAGGTCGGAGGTGTCCGCGAAGCTGCGTTCGCTGGTCACGGACAAGGTTCCGCCTGGACGGGTCACGCGGATCGGTGATTGCGTCCAGGAGAGCTGGGCCGTCTCTGGCTGAACGTAGCGGTCCGAGCCCACCAGTCCATCGACACCGGACAGGCTCTGCCCGTTGGACAGGAACGTGCCCTTGGTGTCGAAGCGGTCGAAGTCCAGCGCGAGGATCGCCTCCTTGTCCGGGTCGGCGCCCGCGCCGAGCTCGGCGGGCGTCAATGCGCGGCCGTAGACGCGGACCTCGTCGATGGTGCCGTGCGCCATGCGGCCCTTGTAGTTGTCCTGCATGGTCTCGGAATTGCGTGCGACGTTGAGGTCCGCCGACGACCGGTCGATGGGGCCGGAGAAGGGGACGGCGGCCGCCTGCCGTCCGTCCACGTAGAGGCGCAGCGCGGTCCCGTCGTAGGTGCCGGTCACCCGATGCCATGTGTCGTACCAGTCCGGGGGCACGGGGGCGCGCACCGGCCGCCAGGTGCCGCTGTGGACGAAGAACTCCAGGGTGTGCTCGTCCGCCATCTTCAGGGCGTAGGAATGGTCGCCCTTGCCGACGATGGTGAGATCCCCCGTCCACGGGCGGGCGGGCTTCACCCACGAGTCCAGCGTGACGGACGTCCCGGTCAGGTCGAGGCGCCGGTCGCGGTAGACCTCCACGAAGTCGTCCAGGCCGGAGAAGTAGAGGGCCTTCCCGCGGTGACCGTCCACTGTCTTGGGCAGGCCCTGCGACCAGGCGAGGATCGCGTTGCCGGAGCCGTCCGGGGTGGTGATGAGGGGCTGCCGCTGGTTCGCCTCGGCCCAGTCCCAGACGAATCCGCCCTGCGTCTGCGGATGGCGCCTGATCACCTCCCAGAACTCGCGGAAGTTGCCGAGGCTGTTGCCCATGGCGTGCGCGTACTCGCCGAGGATGATCGGTTTCCTCGTCGCCCCGGCCTGCGTCTCGAACCGGGCGGGGGTCGGGTAGCGCGGGCCCCATACCCGCGCGTAGGGGGCGTCGCCGTCCGGGACGTTCGACTGGTGGTACAGCGGCCGGGAGGGCTCGGCCTCCCCCGCCCACTCAGCCATCGCGCGGTGTGCGTCGCCCAGGCCGGCCTCGTTGCCGGTGTCCCACAACAGCACGCTCGGATGGTTCTTGTCGCGCGCCACCATCGCCTGGAACCGTTCGAGGAACGCCTTCCGCCATTCGGGACGGTCCGCGAGGCAGTCCCGCGGCCCGGACACGGCGCAGTCCTGCCAGTTGTGGGTCTCCGCATCCACCTCGTCGTCGATCCACAGCCCGCGCCGGTCGGCCAGCTCGTAGAGGTAGGGGTCGGACGGGTAGTGCGCCGTGCGGACGGCGTTGACGTTGAGCCGCTTCATCAGCGCCACGTCGGACTCCATGCGCGCCCGTGTCTGGTGCCGTCCGGTCCGGGGGTCGGTCTCGGGCCGGTTGACGCCTTTGACCAGGATCCGGCGGCCGTTGACGAGGACCTGCCGGTCCCTGATCTCGATCTCCCGGAACCCGACCGTCTCCCGCGTGGTGTGGACGACGCGTCCCCCGGGGTCGGCGAGCTGGAGGAGCAGCGTGTAGAGGCGGGGCGTCTCGTCCGTCCATGTCGCGGGGTCGGCGACCGGCGCGGTGAGCCGCAGGGAGGTGGTCTCGCCGCGTACCGCCGCCGTGCCGGAGAAGCGCTGCACCGCATGGCCCGCGGGGTCCACGAGCGTGGCGCGGACGGTGTGCTCGCCGCGCGGCCCCTGTTTGCTTCCCACGGTGACGTCCGCGCCGAGTCGCGCGTTCTTGTAGGCGGCGTCCAGGTCGGTGTGGACGGCGACATCGCGGATGTACGTCTTCGGCGTGGAGTACGCCCACACGTCACGGAATATCCCGCTGAACCGCCACTGGTCGAAGTCCTCCAGGTAGGAGCCGGAACTCCAGCGGTGCACCTGGACGGCGACGGTGTTCGCGCCCGCGTGGACGAGGTCGCCGACGTCGAACTCGGCCGGGGTGTACCCGCCCTGGTCGTAGCCCGCGTACCGGCCGTTCACCCATACGAGGTAGGCGCTGGTCACGCCCTCGAAGCGCAGGAACGTGCGGCGGCCCTCCCAGTCGGCCGGGACACGGAGCGACCGCACGTACGCGCCGGTCGGGTTGATGTCGCGGGGCGTCCTCGGCGGATCGTCCGGGACGACCTCGGTCGGGATGTTGCGGAACACCGGATGGTCGAGCCGGTCGCTCTGCCAGGTGTGCGGCACCGTCACCTCGCGCCAGCGCGATGTGTCGTAGCCGTCGCGGTAGAAGCCGCCCGGCACCTCGGACGGACGGTCGGCGAGCGCGAAGCGCCAGGTGCCGTCCAGCGACCGTGTCCACCTCCGGGCGTCACCGGCGAGCGCGGCGCGCGCGTCGCCGTACGGGCGGAGCACCGAGTGCGGCGGCTCCTGGCCCTCGCCGGTCATCTCGGGGTCGTCCAGATAGGCGTGGACGTCGGACGGCGGCGCGAGCCCGGCGGGCCCCTCGGCGACGACCGGCAGCGACACCGTGACCAGCGCGGACAGGGCCAGCAGGACGACCAGGGAGCGGTGCACGGTCCGATCATGACCTGGCCCGCGGCGGGAGCGGGGGAACGCGGGCATCGGCGCGGCGCCTCCTCACGGGCGCGCCCCCTGACATCACCCGGAACGTCTCCGTCTGGGTACGCCTGGGACGTTAGGTGCCTACCGGACGTGGGTCAACGCGCGGGCCCGGATGTGGCGGTCCGGGAGACGGCCGTTCGCGCGCGCGCCTGGCTCAGCTCGCGGGCGTGACGCGGTCGAGGCGGAAGAGGTCCTCGTCGATGCGGTCGAGGGCGAGGCGGAGGGCGCCGAGCCCGACCGACTCGTCGCCCAGCTCGGACGCCTCGATCCGGACGGGGCTCAGGCACAGCGGGCGGACCTGCCGGCGCAGCTCGGCGACCAGCAGGTCGCCCGCCCGGATCAGCGGCCCGCCGACGACGATCATCTCCGGGTCGAGCGCGAGGGCCATCGCCGCGATGCCGCGGGCCATCCGGGCGGCGAGCCGCTCCACCACGGCCCGTGCCTCGGCGCCGCCCCAGCCCGCGACCGCGAGGACGCGCTCGGCGTCGTCCAGCTCCGGGCCCGCGGCGGCGATCCCGGCGAGGGCGGCGAAGGCGGCCTCGGGGCCCACCTCCGTCCCGGTGATGAGGGTGGCGGTCGTGTCGCGCAGCCCCAGCTCGGGCAGCATGCCGATCTCCCCGGCGGCGCCGTACCGGCCCCGGTGCAGCCGGCCGCCGATGAGGGCGCCGATGCCGGTGTGCAGGCCGGCGTGGACGCACACGACGTCGTCGGCCTCACGGGCGGCGCCGCGCCACCGCTCGGCGAGCGCGGCGAGGTTGGCGTCGTTGTCCACCAGGACGGGGCAGGAGAACGAGCGGCCGAGCTCGCGGGCGAGGTTGACGCCCTCCCAGCCCGGCACGACGGTGCAGAACGCGATGGTGCCGCCGGGCGCGACGACGCCGGGGGTCCCGGCGGCCACCGCCCACAGCGCCCGGCGCGGGACGCCCGTGCGGGACAGGCACGTCTTGACCGCGGCGCGCACCGCCGCGATCCGCTCCCCCGGCGGCCCGGCGACGTCGAGGTCGGCGCGGTGCCCGCCCGTGACCTCCCCGGCGAGGTCGCAGACGAGCAGCCGGACGCGGTGGGCGTCGATCTCGATGCCGAGCGCGTACCCGGCCTCGGCACGGAAGCGGTAGCGGCGGGCGGGACGGCCGAGGCCGGTGCCCGGACGCGCCGCGGCCTCGGCGACGAGCCCGCGCCGGGCCAGCTCGCCGAGCACCCCCTCGGTGGTCGGCCGGGACAGCCCGACCTGCCGCGCGAGGCCCGTCAGCGTCGACTCGCCGCCGTCGCGCAGCGCCCGCAGGATCGCGGCGGAGTTGAGGCGGCGGAGGACCGACGGGTCGCCCCCGTGCAGGGAGTGTTCGGACACGGCACCTCTCGACGGCGGTCGGCGGACGGACGGCGTTGTCGCCGGGTCTCATTATGAAATGAAACTGCATAATGCCGTGGGCGTCCCGCGTCCAGGATAGGCGCCCACGTCACGGGCGGCACCCGGTGACGGCCGCGCCCGCCCCCCGCGCCCGCCGCCGCCGCGCCGCTAGCCGTAGGTGAGGCCGGCGCCGAAGGGGTACAGGGGGCGTTGCCCGTCGCCCTCGTTGATCGGCTCCTGGCCCGCGTCGCGGGGCCAGGTGACGGGCAGGCGGCCGGACGGCGCGGTGTCGCCGAACAGGACGTCGGCGACGCCGGCGCCCTCGGTGCCGGGCAGCCAGGACGCCACGAAGCCGTCCCAGCCGGGCAGCTCGGACGTGACGTCCAGGGGCCGCCCGGAGACCAGGACCACGACCACGGGCACGCCCGCGGCGCGGAGCCTGCCGATCGTCCCGAGGTCCGTCTCGTCCAGCCGCAGGCCGTCGACACGGTCGCCCTGGTACTCGGCGTACGGCTGCTCCCCGACGACGGCGACCGCCACGTCGTAGGACTTGTCGGCGCCGGTGCCGTCCCTGTCGTAGGTCACCTCCGCGGACCCTCCGGCGGCCTCGCGGATGCCCTCCAGGATCGTGGTGCCGGGCGTGGTCGGGCCGGGCGCCCCCTGCCAGGTGACCGTCCAGCCGCCGGCCTGCGTCCCGATGTCGTCGGCGGCGCGGCCCGCCACGAAGATCCTGCCTCCGTGCTTCAGCGGCAGCACGTTCTCGTTCTTCAGCACGACCTGCGACGCGGCGGCCGCGCGCCTGGCCAGGGCGCGGTGCCCGGCGCTCCCGACGCCGCCGAGCCGGCTCCGGTCGGCCATCGGCCGCTCGAACAGGCCGAGCTCGACCTTCTTGGTCAGGATCCGCCGGGTCGCGTCGTCGATCCGCGCCATCGGCACGGCCCCCTCCTCGACCGCCTCGCGCAGCAGGATGATGAAGCGGCGCCATTCCGCGGGCACCATCACCATGTCGATGCCGGCGTTGACCGCGGTGGCGACCTCCTCGCGGGTGAAGCCCGGCTCGCCGTCGATCTGGTCGATGCCGTTGTAGTCGGACACGACGAATCCGGAGAAGCCCAGCTCGCCCTTCAGCACGCCGGTGATCAGCCGGCGGTTCCGGTGCATCTTCACGCCGTTCCACGAGCTGTAGGACACCATCACCGAGCCCACGCCGCGCCGCACCGCCTCCCGGAACGGCGGCAGGTGGACGGCCCGCAGCTCCTCCTCGGAAAGGACCGCGTCGCCCTGGTCGTCACCGTCCTTCGTGCCGCCGTCGCCCACGAAGTGCTTCGCCGTGGCCAGGACGGACGTGGGCCCGCCCAGCGTGCCCCCCTGGAGCCCGTCGATGATGGTCGTCATCGACGACGGCAGTGCGGGCACCTCACCGAACGACTCGTACGTCCGCCCCCAGCGGTCGTCGCGGGCGACGCACACGCACGGCGCGAAGTTCCAGTCCACCCCCGTCCCCGCCATCTCCTCGGCGGTCACGGCGCCGATCCGCCGCACCAGCTCCGGGTCGCGGGTCGCGCCGAGCCCGATGTTGTGCGGGAAGACCGTCGCGCCGACGACGTTGTTGTGCCCGTGGACGGCGTCCACCCCGTACAGGATCGGAACCCGCAGCGGCGCGGCGAGCGCCGCCCCCTGGAACCCGTCGTACATGTCCGCCCAGCCCCGGGGAGTGTTCGGGGTGGGCACGGACCCGCCGCCCGACAGCACCGAGCCGACCCGGAAGCGGGTGATCTCAGCGGGGGTGATGTGGCCCCGCTCCGCCTGGGTCATCTGGCCGATCTTGTCGTCCAGGCCCATCCGGGCGAGCAGGTCCTCCACCCGGTCGGCGACGGCCCGCGCCGGGTCGAGATAGCGGACGGGCCCGGAGCCCGCCGGCGTCCCCGCCCGGACCGGCGCGCCGGAAAGCGCGAGCACCAGCACACCCGGCAGGCCGGCGGCCAGGAGGCGGCGGCGCGTGATCTTCAGGGAGAAGCGGTCCATGGGGGCGAACGTTTCCAAGATCATCCCATCGCAACGCCAGCCGCCGCCAGCGCCTGGGCAATATCTGGCGACCCCAACCTCGACAACAAGGACGAACAACCGCGAACCATTGGGGCGCCCGCCCGGGATCGAACCGGAACCTCCAGGATCACAACCTGGCGTGCAGACCACCACACCACGGGCGCCATGTCGGGACACGTGCTGAGTGCAGGAATCGAACCTGCCTCGCACGGCTTATGAGACCGCCGGACGCACCAGCGTCCTTACTCAGCCCCGGCGGAGGGTGCGAGACTCGAACTCGCGCAGGGCGACCCCTGACCACGGCTTAGCAAGCCGCTGCCTTCCCTCTCGGCCAACCCTCCGGGAAACGAAGAACCGCCCGGCCGGGCAACGCGGTCCGCGGGCGGTGGGCATCAGAACGTACAGGTCACGTCCTGCCGCGACTCCCGGGACGGCGCAGGCCACTGCCGCGCATTCGGTGATGCATCACGCCGCTCCTCCCGATCCCGATCGCCTGCCCTCGACGTCCACCCTGCCCGTGACGCCGTCCGCGCGGCAACAGGTTTTCGGGCGGTCAGCCGAGCGCCGAGTGGAGCGCGCGGAGGGCCTCGTAGACGCGGAGCTTGACCACGTCGACCGGCACCCCCAGCGCCACGGCGGCCTCGTTGACCGACCGGTCCCGGAAGACCGTCTCGGTGAGGATCTCGCGGTGCGCGGGCGGCAACGCCCGGAAGGCCCGGGCGACCACCGCGGGGCGCATCCGCCCCCCCGCCGAGCCGGGGACGAGCGAACCGGTGTTCTTGCCCATTCGCAGTGCCACACGACGAACTTCGCACCCCAGAGCCCCTACGGCCGCCCTCTTATGCCCGTTTTAAGGGAGGGCTGAGCAGGGTTTATCCCGCTCCCGTCCAGAGCCGTCCGGTGACGTCGATTCAGGAGCCGCTCACCTGCGAAAACACAGGAGGGACAGCACGGGAGCCGTCCGAGCCAGTCGAGCCGAGTCGAGCACGATCGACAGGCGTTGGCTCCCGGATCCGGCTCCCGTGGCCCCCTCCTCAGCAGGGAGGAGACCATCCATGGCCCTGAAGATCACCGAGAACCGCATGATCCTTACGGTCAACGACGAACCGATAGCCACAGCAACCCGAACCTCTGCCGGCTGGCGAGTCTCCACAGGGCCCCGCCTCCTTGACCGCAACGCGACGATCACGGCCCTGTCCCTCGCCGAACGAGTGATCACTCATGGCGAGGACGACCCGTGCGTGATGGAGTGGCGCCGGGAGCTGGCCGATGGCTGACCGTCTCATCCGGCTCACAACAGCCCTGGCCGTCCTCACGGTCGCCGCCGTGGCCGCTGTCATCTCGTACCGCCATGCCTACGAACTCGTCCGCTCACACGGCGAGTCCGGCGCAACGGCCAGCCTTATCCCGTTCACGGTGGACGGACTGATCTGGGCAGCGTCCATGGTCATCCTCGACGCCAGCCGCCGCAAGCAACCCGCACCCCCACTGGCCAAGTGGAGCCTTGCCGTGGGCATCATCGCGACCATCGGAGCCAACGTGGCGCACGGCGCCAACCACGGCCCCATAGGCGCCATCGTCAGCGCGTGGCCAGCACTCGCCCTGGTCGGTTCGTTCGAGCTGTTGATGACGCTGACCCGCAGCGCGGCACGCTCACCCCTCGTCCAAGACGAGCGCTCTACCAGCACGGGAAATCGCCAGGCATCATGCGCCGAAACGGAACAGACCCCAGAGCAGGCAGTCCGAGCTGAGTATTTGGCGAGCCTGGACGGTCCTGGACGGTCCTGGCCGTCCCGCTTCTCAGCGCTACCTCGCCGAGAAACACGGCATGGATCGCCGCAAGGTCAAACAGATCATCACCAACACGGAGCACACGGCCCCAGCTTGAACCACCAAGCCCCAGCCACGGCTCACAGGGCCGTGGCTGGGGCTTTGTCGTGCGCGCTATCCGACCGGCGATGCGCCCGACCACACCCGCTCAAAGCTCTCCAGGTACGTGCTGGCCATGTCACCATCCTCCGTCCGGCGCATGTGCAACACCGGCGCATGGGACGCGGCAATGCCGTAGGCATGCGGGTTGATCAGAAGATCGTCATCGGCCCGGTACATGGAGTTGTAGAGCACGGTGTCATGTAGCCGGATCTCCACTCCCGCCACCCCTTGCAGAACCCGGTAGTGCACGAGGGCGTTACGGATCTTCGCGGCCATGGACTCGCCAACCCCCTCATTGCTCCCCCGTTCGGCGACGCACGCGCCGTCCGGGTCGCCGAGCAGGACCCGCACCCCCACCCCGTCGCGCGCCCTCTGGCCGAGCATGCGCATGATGCCAGCGTCCTCGGCGAGGAACAGCCCCGCATAGGCCAGGACGCCGATCTCGTCCCGAGCGCCCTGGAAGAGCTGCTGCCACACCGGACGAGGAACGGCCCATCGGTGCGGGTAACTCGCCAGGATCTCCACCACCGGCGACTCAACTCTGACGTCCGCGAGCCCTACCTGAGGCCACAAGTCGGCCTCCTCACACCCGCACAACGCGGCGACCCGCGCCCGATGCCGCGGGTAGGGCACCCTTCCAGCCACCCACCGGCGAACCGTCTTGGGATCCACGCCCAGTTGGATCGCGACACCGGCCTCCGTCAGCCGCGCGTCGGCAAGGGCACGCCGCAACAAGTCGTTCACCGGACCTCCCGCTCACGCAAGTGAGAACGACGCAGGAACGACGCTAACAGAAGACGTCCCAAGACGTCCCTAGATGCCGGTGGAGAGGTCCCACCTCCAGCGGAAGGCTCATCACCAGCGAAGACGCCCTTCCGCACTCAACTCACCGCATCCACGCAAGGGGACCACCATGCCCAATGACCGGCACCAAGAGGCCACCACCACGACCACATGCCCACCGGACGATGCACTCGCCGAGCTGCGCCGGGACTTCACCGGTCACCGCATCTGGCGCGCCACCCGCCGGGACGGACGTTTGGGCGACTGGGTGGCCAGCCTGCACGACCCGTCCGCCGGCATCGACCCCACCGTCATCTGTTCCAGCCCCCGCGCGCTGCGCGAAGCCCTCCTTGACGAGGCCGACCGCGCCAAGACCAAGCGCATGGAAACCCGATGATGAGGTGGGAGTTCCCGCAGCCACCAGAGGGAACCACCAGGCGAGACGCAGCGCCAATAGCAAGAACGCCGCGGCCGGTGAACACTCCCCCGAACAAATCGGCCCCAGCCTCTCAGCTCGCCCACCCCGGCCCATGGCGGGCACGCTGGCATCTCACCCGCCTCGCCCTCGCCTTGCGCTGTGACGGCTGGAGAACCCGGCTCCGTATCGACAAGACCCACCCACGCCTGCACGTGTTCTCCAGATCCGCGCCGATCATGGGGGAGAGCATCTCGATCGCCTGGGGGGTCGACGCCTGGTGGTACCGATCCAGCACCGGCGAATGGCTCACACGATGCACCCGCGTCAACGTCGCCGTCGACAAGGTCAACATCCTGCTCACACCACTCGCCGCAGCCGCTTCAAATCCCTACAAAGACGAGCAGGCCAGATATGAGTAGCCGCGCACCAAGGGGCACCTACCTCCGACTCACCGACGCCCTACGCAAGCGCCTCAAAGACGGCACCTACGCCCCCGGCAGCCGCCTCCCCAGCGAAGCCGCCCTCTGCGCCGAATTCAACGTCGCCCGCAACACCGTGCGGCGGGCCCTGGCCGCCCTAGAGGCCGAAGGACTCATGATGGTCCGCACCGGCCTTGGCCGCTTCGCCCACGGCCCCACCACACAACCCATCCCCCGGCCACGCACCCAACGCGAGCGCATCACCGCAAATCTCCGCCAGGAAATCGAGACAGGATCACTCCGTCCCGGCGACGCCCTTCCGAGCGAAAGCCAACTCTCACGGCACTACGACGTATCCCGCTTCACAGCCCGCACGGCCCTCATCGCCCTAGAGGCCGCCGACCTCGTGACCTGTGTTCCCGGCAAAGGACGCTTCGTCCGCCAAGACGTCCCCAGATGAACCCCACACGCCCGTGGACGTCCACCCACGCCCCCGTACCGTCACACCCATGAAGAACACTGCAGCATGGGCACGCGACCTCGCACGCAAACACCTCGAAACCCCACTCCCCCGCCGCTGGGCCCACACCCAAGGCGTAGCCCGACAAGCCCGCACCCTCGCCCCCATCCTCGGCGACCAAGCAGACCTCCTAGAAGCCGCCGCATGGCTCCACGACATCGGCTACGCCCCCGACCTCGTAGACACCGGCTTCCACCCCCTAGACGGCGCCCGCTACCTTCGCGACACCCACGAAGCCGACACCCACCTATGCCGCCTAGTAGCCCACCACTCCTGCGCCATGATCGAAGCCCGCGAGCGAGACATGTCCTCAGTCTGGGCCCAAGACTTCGGCGGGCAGACTCCGCTCCTAAACGACTTCTTGACGTACTGCGATATGACGACCAGTCCTCAGGGAGAGGTCGTGGCAGTAGGGGAGAGACTGACGGAGATCCAAATTAGATACGAACGCACCCATGCCGTCAGTCGGGCCATCAGGCAAGCATCCCCCGCGCTCACCATCTCTGTGCGCAGGGTTGAGAACATGCTCCGCGCCAAACCCGTCAACCAGCAAACCCGCCCCATCGTCCTTCTCGATCGCTAGAAGCACACCAAAAAGGGCAGATAACCCACAAGGCACGACAGAAGCTACGATCCACGCACTTCACACAAATGTGAGTAAAACTCACTTTTCGTCTTACGAACCCCCTGCGTCCATGCCGCTCTCCTAGACAGGTACGCGACACGCCGCTGTGACATGTGATGCACCCGGTCAAGATGTTGCTAAGTTTGAACCCCACACCGGGCGCGTCTCCGGAGACCGTTACCCCTTGGGGCGTAGGGCCAGGGTTCAAGAGCCCGGCCTGGCCATCGCCTCCAAGGCTGTCTACGAGCACCACAAGGATCGTTGCGTCGATGACCACGTCGCGAGCAGCTGGCCCAGCCATTAAGGGCTACGCCTACCAGTTCGATCGAACGATAATCGCAATACTTGATCTCGGCCCATCCGAGATGATGACGATCGAAGGCTGCGAAGATTTCGACGTGCACGGCCAAAGCGAAGTGGAGGCCGTCCAGTGTAAATACCACGAGGACACCTCCTTTTCACTTCGAGGTTTGCGCAAGCCCTTGATAGCAATGCTTCGTTCTTTTGCAGAAGGCAAAGAGTATGACTATCGACTATTTGTCCACTATTCCGATCCAGATTTCGTGCCTGACAGTTTGACAGTTTCTGAGATAAAAAAAGCGCTCACGGAGGAGAAGCGAAAAAATCCGGCCACGCTTCTACACTACACAGACTTCTCAGAGTCTACGATAGCTCGCTTTTCCCGCCGCATTAAAATTACGTCCGGTCCGTCTTTTGATGCTCAACGCGAGCTTGCTATGACAGCCCTCAACAAGGCCCTCAGTGGGGCACCTAAAGATGCCCAGGACCTGCACTACGGGAACGCACTCTCGTGCGTAATGGATCTCGCGATTAAGAAGGAGGCAAAGGAGCGAACGATCTCTCGCGCTAGCTTCATCGCTCTGATAGACAAGAAGGATCTTCTGTTTACCCGTTGGCAGGAAGAGATTCTATCTCAGCAGCAACTCGTAAAAGCCATACAGCACAAGATTAACAGAACAGACGCGTTCCGACCCACCCGTTGGCGGTGCCTAGCCCTCACGACCGAGACAAACAGCGTAGAGAACATCTCGGACCTGGCGTACTTTTTAGCAACTTCCCAATTCGCGGACGATTCGCTTGTCGGCGCTAAGCCTTGGACTCTCATAATTGATGGCGGCTCAGAGGATGTGGAACAAGTCAAGCTCGCCCTCCTGCGAGAACAAATAATTTTCAACGACGGCTACGAGCACCTAAGTTTCAGTGTCGAGACGTTTAATCGCCAACCCGTGGTCAACATTGAGCGAAACCATACCAAGAAGATCGGGCTACATTCATATTCTCTCAGAGTTCTCAGTGCCGAGACGTATGCTAAGTACGGCACCGATATAGAAGACATTCATATACTCTTCAGCACAGGACATCTTGCTGAGATAGGTCCCCCCGGCAAGGTGAAGCAGAAAATTCATCTGCCGACGGCAGGCCCTCACGAGATCAAGCAGATAATCAGCAGGAGAAAGCGATGACGGACCTAAGCTCTGTCGCTCAAGTCGTGAGCGTTGCTCCAGACCTCATTCAGGTCGAGGTGCGCTCAACTGTTGAATATCAAAACCTTGATATGCAGATGGAAATCGGAAGCTACCTTAAAATTTCCGATGAGAACGGTCTCTCTGTGGTGGCGATAGTCAGAAGCTATCGAATTAAAGATGTGCTGTCTGACCCAACCGGTCTGAGTATCGGAGAACCCAGTTTTGTCGTTGACGCTCAACCCGTGGGCCGGCTGCAAGACGGAAAGTTCGCTAGAGGAGGCAAGCAGATTGCGATACCACCCACACGCATCGAGATTGCCGGAAAGAGCGTTCTGGACGAGATTTATAGCGGTGTACCTGATAATAAGAAGTTCAGCTTTGGTTCGCTAGCTCAGAACGAGCAGGTTCGACTGATTTTAGATGGAGACAAGTTCTTCGGCAAGCACATCGGCGTAATAGGCTCAACTGGTGCCGGAAAATCTTGTACAGTCGCTAAGATCCTACAAGAAGGCATCAGGCCCTCTGAATCCCAGAAGACAGCAGGTATCCTGAACAACTCCCATGTCATCATTTTCGATCTACATGGTGAGTATCGGACCGCATTCCCGAACGCCCGAATCATCGACACCGACAATCTTCACCTTCCCTACTGGTTGATGAACTCAGAAGAACTCGAAGAGATGTTCATCGAAAGCGCGGAGCATAATTCACACAATCAAATTTCTCAGTTCCGTCAAGCTGTAATTGAGAATAAGCAGCGCCATATGGCAGCCTCCACCAAATCTCCATCTTATGACTCGCCCGTGTATTTTAGCCTGAGCGAGGTGATTAACTATCTCAATAATCTAAATTCCGAGGTCATAGGCAAGCTTGTAGATGAGAACGTACCTAAGCTTGATGACGGAACTCTCGTCAACCGAAGACCGGATTTCTATTTCGAATCACGAAGGCGCTTTGTTCCGAGCTCCACAGGGAAAAACGACAAAGCTTCGAACGGCCCGTTCTATGGCGAGTTTAATCGGTTCTTGATGCGCCTCGAAGCGAGGCTAAACGACAAGCGACTCAGCTTCCTACTGGAGCCGCGAAAGGACAACGGGCAAGAATATGCGACTTGCGATTTGGCGGAGATACTTGGCCAGTTCACTGGATACGGAGGAGCCGTCGAAAGGAACAAGAACGTCACAATCCTAGATCTCAGTGGGATACCCTTTGAAGTACTGAGCGTCGTAGTCTCACTGATAAGCAGAATTGTCTTCACATTTGCGTTCCACTTCAAAAGAAGCCGCCTCTCGGGGGACCAGGATATGCCTTATCTCCTCGTTTATGAGGAGGCACACAACTACATTCCGCGCAGCGATGGAGCAAAGTATAGTTCAGTGAAGAAATCTATTGAGCGCATCGCGAAGGAGGGGCGTAAGTATGGAGTGTCCCTCATGATCGTAAGTCAGCGTCCATCCGAAGTTTCCGAGACGGTTTTCTCCCAGTGTAACAACTTCGTGACAATGAGGCTTACAAATCCAGCTGATCAGAATTACGTCAAACGGCTACTTCCAGACACAGTTAGTGCAATAACCGACACCTTGCCAACTCTCGAAAAACAAGAAGTGATAGTTATCGGGGATTCAGTTTCGATACCTTCACTCATTAGAGTAGACGAGCTTGACCAGCGGCCAGATTCTCGCGATATCAACTTCCATACCGAATGGAAGATGGATTGGCTTAATGTCGCCGTGAAAACAATAGTTGAGAAGTGGCAGACTTAAGCAGGCGAAGATTAGTTGACTACTATGCCAATCTGGGGTTCTCAAGTCGCCGAAAATAGTCTTCGACTCTCAGCCTCATTGACTTGTCCATGGCAAGGCCGGAACGTGTCTTTCGCGACACCCAGCATACCTGGGCAGACTCATCGCTTGGCGCGAGGACTCCGGCAAGGCCCCTGGCAGTTAGCACAACCGAAAATTCCTGTCGCACCTCATTATTGCTGGTGTAGTGAATAACGTGTTTAGGGTCGCTGTAGATGCCTACTAGGCCGGTGATCTCTACGTCTATTCCGGTTTCCTCTTTGGTTTCGCGGATGGCGGCTTGGGTTACGGACTCGCCTAGGTCTATGGCACCGCCTGGTAGGGCCCAGTTGTCGTTGTCGGTGCGGCGGATCATAAGGATCTCGCCCTTGTCATTCTCTACGACGACGTTGACGGCCGGGACGAGGCTGTTGGCCTTGGGGGCGTTGGGATCGTCGTAGTAGTCGATTCTGCGGCCCATGTCAGTCTCCCGGGATGGGTGTGGCGGATTGCCAGACGCGCTCGAAGCTCTCTAGGTAGGTGTTTACCAGGTCTCCACCAGCTATGCGTCTGAGATGCCATACGGGCGCTAGGGCGGCTGTGACGCCGTAGACGTGGGTGTTGACTAGGAGCTGGTCGTCTGCCCTGTAGATGGAGTTGTAGAGGACCGTTTGGTGGAAGCGGAACTCTACGCCGTCCAGCCTGCGGAGGCTCTTGTAGAGAACGAGGGCGTTACGGATTTTCGCTGCCATCGCGTCGTCTACGCCCTCGTCCGTGCCGCGGTCGGCTACTTGGGGGCTGTCCGGGTCACCGAGAAGGATGCGGATGCGGACGCCAGCGCTGGCCTTCTCAGTGAGGGTGCGTTGGATGCCGCTGTCTTCTGACAAGAACAGGCCGGCGTAGACGAGGATGCCGATCTCTTCCTTGGCCGTGGCAAAGAGACGTCCCCATGCGTCCCTTGGGACCGTTGAGCGGTGGGGGTAGATCGTCACTAGCTCGCTGCCGGACGCTGCGGTGACTTGCTCGTTGGTGAGGGCGTCCGGCCAAAGGAACGCTTCGTCCACGCCCAGACGTGAAGCCACTGCGTAGCGATGCCGCCGGTAGGGGGTGCGATCCTTAGTGATCCACCGCTCCACTGTCTTTTGGTCGACACCGATCGACTCGGCGAGCGTGGCGATGGTCAGCCCCTGCTCAAGCAGAGTCGCGCGTAGGCGTTCGTTCGGCATGCACCCGTCCGGATCCCGGGACGTCCTAGGACGCGGTCAACCCTACGAGGACGTCATGAACACGTCCAGTCATGTAGTGATCTCGTCCCCCAGGTCAGGCGCACTCTCGGTCTCGTAAGTCGCCAACCGCCCGTATTGCCTCCACTGGAAACGGGCCTTACGAGAGGAGTGATCACGAATGATCCTCGTCCTGGCCTCCGTCATCGCCGTCTTCCTCGCTGGCTCCACCTGCGGAATCTTCGCCATGCTCGTCATCGGCATCCACTCCGAGGAGCGTCGGGCCGCCCGTGGCCGCGTCGCCTCGTCGCGGGTCGGCTCCGTCTCACGGCGGGTCCTCCGCACGGAGACGTGTGACGACGTCCCGATGGTGGGGCGGTGAGCGTGCGTCTGCCTCGTGTGATCACGGCTCATTCGTGTGTGTGCGGCGCCCATGTCGAGCGCGGCAGCCAACGGTGCCGCAAGTGCCGTTCCCGCGCCCGATGGCTGCGGCGGGGGCGCGGCTCGCGGTATGCGGGTCCCTGGTTCCAAGAGGGGCCGTGACCGTTTCCATTCCGCTCGTCGCAATTCTGGGAATCGTCGTCTGGTTCGCCTGGCGCTACATGGGGCTTCGTGCCTGGCACGTGCTCTTGTGCCTGCTGTTCGGGTTCTTCCTCGCCGCGACGAGCGCGGCCCCAGAGATCCGGCGGCTTGTAGCCGTCCTCGTCCAATCGCTGAGCCGCGCTGGCTGAAGGGAGTGATGCCCTAGTGTCAGACAGTTCCGAGCAACTCAAGATCGATCTTCAGGAGGTCCGTGCCCGCAATCTCACCGCACGCGAGATCCTCTCCGCCTTGTCGGACGCAATGCCGTCCGCTGGAGATCTGTGGCTTCGCCTCAATAGCGCACTCGGCGACATCTCCGCTCTGATCTCCGAGACCACCCGACTCGTAGCGGCCCTGGCGAAGGTCCGTCGGGACCGCGCCAACCTGGTCGCTGCCGGCCGCGCCACGTTGAACGCCGCTCACGACGCCGAGCCGGACCCGTTGTATTACTTGCGGGACGAGCTGCGCGCGCAAGGACACCTTCCCCCCGGCCCTTGGGGGCGGTCTTGAACCGATCGCGCAAGATCCAACGCCATGCGCGGAAGTTGCGGCGCAACGGCCTTCAGCCGGTGGTCATACTCGACAGGGACGACCGGTTGCCAGACGTGGCGGTTGTTCTCATCGTGCGCGCTCTGTGGCGCTACCGGTCCGAACTCGCACCGTTCTACTCCGGGTTCATGCTCGCGTTGGGTGGCACGGTCCTCCACATCACGCACTCCAAGTGGTGGCCGTGTCTACTCAGTGTTGCCACCGTGGCGACGTGGATTCTGGCGCTGTTCGGCAATCGGCTTGGGCTCGTGCTGCCTAGTGAGCGGCTGTACGCGGCTGTCGTCGTCATGAGTGGGGGTGGCTGGCTCGCTGCCGTCACCGCTCTCGGTATCGCCTTCTCCCCCCTTCTGTGGGCACTCGTGGGAGGTGGGGTTCTGCTCGCCATCCCGTGGTGGCTCCACCGAAGACGGCGATCCAAGGTGCGCGTCGATCGGCAAATAGCCGCATGGCCTGATATCGCAGAGTCGGTCGGTCTGCGCGGCTCGCGTGTGCAGTCCGCGGTGGTGGACGTCTGGGGATGGCGTGCCCGGTTCGCGTTGGCACGTGGTCAGACCATCCAGGACGTCACAGCGAGGGTTCCTGCGATTGAGTCGGCACTTGGGACGTTTCGAGGAGCTGTGCGTGTCTTTCCCACACGGGATGCCAAGGCCAACCGGTTCGAGCTGCGTGTGCTGGACGCCGATCCGCACGCTGAGGCGATTCCGTGGCCGGGAGCATCTGTCGCCTCCATCGTCGAACCGATCGACCTGGGGCCGTTTGAGGACGCTAGTAGCGCGCGTGTTCTGCTGCTGCGCCGGCATGCGCTCATCGGGGGCGTGGCCGGTTCGGGCAAGAGCGGCGGCATTAACGTCCTGATGGGGAACCTCAGCGCGTGTCGGGACGCGGTCATCTGGGCCATCGACCTCAAGCGCGGTATGGAACTGCGACCGTGGGCATCTTGCATCGATCGCCTCGCGACAACCCCGGATCAGGCCCGCATGATGCTTCGCGATGCCGTGGTCGTCCTTGAGGGGCGTGCACAGTGGCTCGCAGCCCAAGGGCGACGCGTGTGGGACCCTTCGCCGGACTATCCCGCACTCGTGATCATTGTGGACGAGTACGCCGAACTCGCGGACGACGCCCCCGAAGCTGCCGGCGACACTGACTCCATCGCACGGCGCGGACGAGCCGTAGCCGTGACCCTCATCGCAGCGACTCAGCGGCCCACGCAGAAGGCGATGGGAAAGGGTGCCGTCCGGTCACAAATGGACGTGCGTATCTGCTTCCGCGTCCGTGAGCGGAGAGACGTCGACCTCATCCTTGGGCAAGGGATGCTCGGCGCAGGATGGCACGCCCACACCCTCGATGCGCCCGGCAAGTTCTTGCTGTCTGCGCCGGAGCACGACACGCCCCAGCGCGGGCGCGCGTATCTCCTGACGGACGCTGCGGTGAGCGCGGCCGCCGAGCATCATGCTGCGCTGCGTCCGGGGCTGGACGTGGTCTCTCGCGAGGCGCTGGAGGAGGGACGCTCAAAGTTCGTCGACGCAGCCGTGGCTCCGTCCCCTCGTAGGGCACTGTCGGGGGACGAGCACGCCGAGACGGCGCTAGGAGAGGCGTTGGAGGGTGCACCGATCGAGGGGACCTCGGTCGCTCATCTTTTGATGCTCACGGGGATGAGCCGACCAACCCTCTACCGGCGGCTCAACGATCTCGTGAAGTCCGGCCGAGCGGTTCAGGTGGGACGCGGACGCTACAAGGCGTCCGATCACGCTTAGTGATCGTCTCAATGTCTCATCTCACGCGTGCGCCTGCACGTATGGGCGAGAGAGACGGCCGTGAGACGAGACCGAGACGAGCACCCAACGTAGTCAAGGAGATGATCCGCACTCACATCATCACGCCCCGGGACCGACACCGGGTGAAAGGAGGTGGTGACCTTTGCAGGCGTACACCGTCGAGCAAGTGGCCGAGATCCTCAGCATCGGACGGGACAAGGTCTACTTCCTGATCCGCACCGGTCAACTGCGCAGCATCAAGATCGGCAAGCTTCGCCGCATCACTGATCAGCACCTCACCGAGTTCGTCAGCTCCCTGGAAGAGCCCTGCCTCGAAGAGACGCGCTGAACCGCGCCCTGGGAGGTCCGAAATCGCCACCCACAAGACAGGGACGTCTTGGGACGTCTTGAGTTAGGGTCAGTGGTGACCTCGCAAGAGACAAGGAGGGATCCGTTGGCACAGATTTCGATCGGCAGCTACGACGGAACCATCTACGAGGAAGGCGATGGATACACCGGCGCGCTCGAACTCGGGACCGGCCCGAACGGCAAGCGCAAGCGGCTCAAGAGGAAGGGACGCACCAAGACGGAGGTCAAGAACAAGCTCAAGGAAGCCGTCGATGAGCTGGACAAGGGCGTCAAGACCGACCGCAACTACTACGTCCGCGACGCAGTAGAGGACTGGCTCACCGCGTTCGCCAAGTCCGGGAAGTCAACGTCAACGTACGACGTCTACCGGTCCCTTGCGGATCACCAACTCATTCCGTTCATCGGTGCGACACGTCTCAAGAAGCTGTCCGCTGATGACGTCGAGACCTGGCTCAACGGCAGGGCCGAGCACCTCACCTCGTCCTCGCTTGGGATCGTGCACGGCGTTCTCAAGAGGTCGATCCGCCGGGCAGCGCGCCATGACCGCATCGGCAGGAACGTCGCCGAACTGGTGGACACGCCAGACGGCAAGGCTGGCCGCAAGTCGCACTCACTCAGCCTGCAACAGGCCACCGCGCTACTCGGCGAGGCAGGCAAGCCCGAACATCGAATCGGCGCGTACGTCGTCCTCGCGATCGTCTCAGGGCTCCGCACAGAGGAACTCCGTACCCTCAAGTGGAGTGACGTCGACCTCGACAAGGCGACCGTTTACGTCCTGCGAGCCGACCGGCACAGGGGCGAGACCAAGACGAAGCTCAGCCGTCGTGGTCTCGGTGTCGCCGACATGGCCGTGCACGCACTCCGCAGCCTCAAGACGAGACAGGCGGCCGAAAAGCTCAAGGCCGGGGAGGCATATGAAGACCGCAACCTCGTGTTCTGCCACGAGGACGGTCGCCCGTACGCACGCCAACACGTCCACCACCGGTTCGGCAAGCTGATCAAAGCGGCGGGGCTCAACCCGACCGAGTGGTGTCCCCGCGAACTGAGGCACACGTTCGTGTCCATCATGAGTGACCACGACGTCCCGATAGAGAAGATCAGCGTCCTCGTGGGGCACTCCAGCACGAAGATCACCGAGACCGTCTATCGTCACCAGCTCAAGCCGGAGATCCGCGACGGCGCTGAGCACATGAACGACATCTTCACCCGCAAGGCCACGTCCGCGTAGGTGCGCGGCTCCCGAATCGGCTCCCCACGCCTTAAGACGAGAAACCTCCGCTCTCCCACCTGCGGCGCTTCAAGATCCATCCTTGCGCCCGTTTTAAGGAAGCGTTGAGTCTGCGATTCGCTGGTCCGGGGGTGGGGGCGATGAGTTCCGGGTGGTTCGGTGGTCTGCCTGTCCATGACGACGAAGCTGCCGGCGGAGCCGGTCATCGTGGAGCGTCCCGCCGTCCCCTATGTGGCGATGAGGCGGGACGTCACGCTCACCACGTTCGCGCGGATCGCCGACCGGATCCCGGTGGTCCTGGAGTGGCTCTCCGGACGCGGGATCGCGCCCGCCGGGGCGCCGTTCCTCAGGTACAACGTCATCGACATGGCGGGCACGCTGGAGGTCGAGGGCGGCGTGCCGCTGGCGGCGGCCGTCGAGGGCGAGGGCGAGATCTTCCCCGGCACGCTCCCCGCCGGGCGGTACGTCACGTACACCCATACCGGCCACCCCGACCAGCTGGTCGACGTCACGGCCGCCGTGCTCGGCTGGGGGACGGACCAGGGCCTCGCGTGGGACAGGGAGGACGGGGAGCGCGGCGAGCGGTGGGCGTGCCGCCTGGAGGTCTTCAAGACGCATCCGCTGGAGGTGCCCGACCCCAACGACTGGGTGACCGACGTCACGCTGAAAGTGGCCGACGCCTGACCGGGTGCCTCCGCGGCCCCTAGGATGGTCCGCCGGGAGGTGGTGGACCGTGGGCAAGCACAACAAGCCGGCGACGCGCTCGTGCCCCGGCTGCGACGGCACCGGGACGAGCACCGCCACCGGCGTGCGCTGCAACGTCTGCCGAGGGACGGGACGGATATGAGGTTCCCGCCCGACGGCTGCTCCTTCGAGGTCCGGTACACGCTGGGCCGCCGCGGCACCGGCCTGGAGAGCTTCCCTGACGAGTACGCCCTGGGCCGGTGGTTCGGTTCGATGACGGCCGAGGGCGTGTTCGTCCCCGAGGAGTTCGCCGTCCCGGACGAGGACGGCCGCAACGGCTACCAGATCTTCTGCGTCACCGAGACGGGGCGGGTCGCGATCAGCTACTTCCACCCCCGCCTGGTCCGCGGGCGCATCGAGGGCGCCCGTCAGCCCGTCACCGACTGACGCGCCAGGCGGCCGAGGGCCGCGGACGCGGCGTCGTCGGCGGGCAGGTAGACGACGAGGCGCTGGTCGCCGGACACCGAGAGGTCGAGCGTCTCGTAGGCCAGCCGGATCTCCCCCGCGTCCGGGTGCACGAACCGCTCGACGCCCGTGCGCGCGGGGAGGCGGGGCGGGGCCTTCGCCCGGTCGCGGAACGGTACGCCCGCGGTGACGGCCAGCTCGTCCGCGAGGTTCGCCAGGTGCGGGTCGGCGGCGGCGGAGCCCGCGCGCAGGAGTGCCACGCGCTCGTCGGCGACGCGGTCCCAGTCCGGGTAGGCGGCCTTGGCGCGGGGGTCGGTGAACAGGTACCGGACGAGGTTCGGCGGCCGGGTGTCCAGGGCGCCGGCCGGGCCGGTGAGGCTTGCGTAGCCGTCCGTCCAGGCGAGGATGTCGCAGAGCCGGTTGACCAGGATCGCGGGTGCCGGCTCCAGCCGTTCCAGGACGGCACGGACGGTCGGGCGCACCGCGTCCGCGGGCGGCGCGCAGCAGCCCGCGTCGTCGCCCGACTTGGACAGGATCCGCAGGTGGAGACGTTCGTCGGGGGACATCCGCAGCGCGTCGGCGAGCGCTCCGAGCACCGCCGCCGACGGACGGCGGTCCCGGCCCTGCTCCAGCCGCGAGAGGTACTCGACGCTGAGCCCGGCCAGTGTGGCCAGCTCGGCGCGGCGCAGCCCCGGTGTCCGGCGTCGGCCGCCTTCGGGCAGCCCGACCTGGGCGGGGGTGACGGCCTCGCGGGATGCCCGCAGGAAGGCGCCCAGTTCGTTGGCACTCACAGTCGGAATCTACCGGTACCGGCCGCCCCTCCCGTGCGGGCATGATGGCCGCATGGCCTGGACCGCACCGGTGATCACCCGGGAGCTGAAGCCGCTGGCGACGCTGACCGGGGACGAGCGGACGCTCGTCGACGGCTGGCTCGACCTGGAACGCGAGACGCTGCTGTGGAAATGCGGCGGGCTGACGCCGGCGCAGCTCAAGCGGCGCTGCGTCGAGCCGTCCGGGCTGTCGCTGCTCGGCCTCGTCCGGCACATGGCCGAGGTGGAGCGGGACTGGTTCCGCACCAGGTTCGCCGGTGAGCGGGTCGGCTACCTCTACTGCACCGACGACGACCTCGACGCGGAGTTCGACGTCGAGGACGCCGACGCGGAGGCGGACCTCGCCGCGTACCTGCGGGAGATCGAGGCGTGCCGCCGGGTGACGTCCGGGCGGTCCCTCGACGAGGTGTCCATCGATCCCCGGCGCGACGCGGAGATGAGCCTGCGCTGGGTCTACTCGGCGATGCTCGTGGAGTACGCCCGCCACAACGGGCACGCCGACCTGCTGCGTGAGCGCATCGACGGCGCGACCGGCCACTGACGGCGTGGCGGTCCTGTCAGGCCGTTCGGCGGTGAACATGCCACGGGCATTTGAAGATCTTTCGCCGCGGCCCGAGTAGTGGTTGAATCCACGGTTATGTGGCCCTCGTCACAAAGATCACTTCCGTGGCGACGGTGGTATCAGCCGGGGGTTCCCGCCGACGTCGGCATTCCCGATGTCCCCGTCACGCGGCTGCTCGACGACGCCGCCGAGCGGTATCCGCGCAGGCCGGCGCTGCTGTTCCTCGGCCGGCGGATCGGCTACCGGGAGCTGCGCACGGCCGTGGACCGGTTCGCGGACGGGCTGCACCGGCTGGGCGTGCAGCCGGGCGACCGGGTCGCGCTGATCCTCCCCAACTGCCCGCAGCAGGTCATCGCGTTCTACGGCGTGCTGCGCCGGGGCGCCATCGCGGTGCAGCACAACCCGCGCTACACCGAGGAGGAGATGCTCCGCCAGCTCGCCGACTGCGGTGCCCGGACCGCCGTGGTGCTGGATCGCTCCTACCCGACCGTGCGCGCGGTCAGGGGGAGGCTGGAGCTGGAGCACGTGATCGTCACGTCCCTGATCGAGTTCCTCCCGGCGGTCCGGAAGGCGGCCCTGCGGCTGCCGCTGGCGCGGATACGGCGCAGGCGCGCCGCCGTCGTGCAGGACGTCCCGGACGACCCGGGCGTCGTCCGGTTCCGCGACATGCAGCGCCCGGTGCGGCGGCACGTCCGGCAGCTCCCGGTGGAGCCGGCGCGGGACCTGGCGGCGATCCAGTACACGGGCGGGACGAAGGGGCGCCCCAAGGGCGCGATGCTCACGCACCGGAACCTGGTCGCGAACGCGTGCCAGCAGAAGGCGTGGGACCCCGGCGGGCGCCCGGGGCAGGACGTCACGCTGGGGGTCCTGCCGCTGTTCCACTCGTTCGGGATGATGAACTGCATGATCGCGCCGGCGCTGTCGGCCGGGGCCGTGGTGCTGCTGCCCCGCTTCGACCGCGACCGCGTGCTCAAGGCGATCCGGCGGCACCGGCCGACGATCTTCCCGGGCGTGCCGACCCTGTACGACCAGGTGCTCGACAGCCCGCGTTTCCGCCCGTCGGACCTGCGCTCGCTGCGGGTCTTCGTCTCGGGCGCCATGGCGCTCGGGCAGGCGACCATCGACCGGATGGAGCGGGTGGGCGCGCGCGAGCTGATCCAGTGCTACGGGCTCACCGAGGCGTCCCCGGGGGTGACCGGCAACCCGCTGGGCGGCGGCGCCCGCAACCTGACCGTGGGCGTGCCCCTGCCGATGACGGACGCGGTCATCGTGGACACCGAGGAGCCGACCCGCGTCCTGCGGCCCGGCGAGGCGGGTGAGCTGGTCGTGCGCGGTCCGCAGGTGTTCGTCGGCTACTGGAACGCACCACTCGCCACGGCCCAGACCCTGTCCAAGGGGTGGCTCCGCACCGGTGACATCGCGGTGATGGACGAGGAGGGCTTCGTCACCATCCTGGAGCGCCACCGGGACATGATCAAGGTGAGCGGGTTCAGCGTGTCCCCGTCGGAGGTCGAGCGGGTGCTGCGCCGCCATCCGGCCGTCCACGAGTGCGCGGTGGTCGGCGTCCCCGACCCGCGGCGCGGTGAGCGGGTCGTGGCGCACGTCGTGGAGCACCCCGCCTACCCTTTTTCGTCGGACGAGCTGCGCCGTCATTGCGAGCGCTACCTGTCGCACTACAAGGTCCCCAGCGAGTTCCGCCCGCGGACGGACCTGCCCAGGAACACCCTGGGGAAGGTCGTCCGGCAGCGGCTCCGGGACGAGGACGCGGGTCCCGCCGCATGGCGCGAGTGAGCCTCGGGCGAGTGAGGACCGGGCGCGAGTAAGGATCGGGCGTCCCGCGCAGGTGGTTGACTGTGCGGGTGCATACCGAGACCGCTCCGTCCGCCCTCTTCGCCCGGCTTGCCGAGATCGGGCGCGACCCGTCCCTCGCCGGGCTGGACGGCGCGGACAGGGCGCCGGGCGCCGTCGCGGGTTCTGGCGCCGTCCCCGCTCCTGCGCCGCCCGCGGAGCCGGAGACGCTGTACGACCGCCACGGGGTGCTGGTCGTACGGGTGGCCGGCGTCGTGGTGAAGGCGCACCAGCCCGACCGCGAGTACGGGGCCCCCTTCCTTGAGCGGACCCGGCTGGCCGCGGCGTTGCGGCACATCGTGGTGGGGCCGCTGGCCCCGCCGGTCGAGGTGGACGGCCGGACGGTCACCGTCTCGCCCTACGGCGACCCCGTGGACCCCGAAGAGGAACTCCCCTGGGAGGAGGGGGCGCGCCTGCTGGCGGCCCTCCACGCGGTCCCCGTGCCAGAGGACGCGCCGCGCTGGGGGCGTCCGGCGCGGGTGGCCCGCCTGGTGTCACGGCTGGGGAGCGGCACCGCCGAGGACGTGGTGCGCCGCGCGTTCGCCACGCTGCCCGCCTGGGTCCGGGGTGAGGCCGGTGAGCCGCCCGGGCAGGGCGAGTGCCTGATCCACGGGGACTGGCACCTCGGCCAGATGGTCCGCTGCGGGGACGGCCGGTGGCGCCTGATCGACATCGAGGACCTCGGCAAGGGCGTCCCGGCATGGGATCTGGCGAGGCCGGCGGCGCTGTACTCGGCGGGGGTCCTGTCCCCTGACGAATGGGCGCGGTTCCTCGCGGCGTACAGGGCGGCGCGGGGGCCCGCGGTGCCCGCCGAGGGCGACCCCTGGGGGGCGCTGGACCTGCCCGCGCGAAGTCTGGCGATCCAGATCGCCGCCACGTGCGTCCTATCAGCGGGAAGGGAAGATCGGCCACTCGACGGCCCGGAGCAGGCGATGGTCGACGCCTGCGCGAGAATATCCACAGCGGGGCACCCTGCATGACGTGGCGGGGAACCTGCCCTACATTTAGCTCTACCTGGGGATCCAGATCGGAAGGACGACAAGGCGATGCACTGCCCTAAGTGTCGTGGCGTGATGCGGACCTACACCCGCAGCGGCGTCCACATCGAGCAATGTGACAGCTGCCGGGGCATCTTCCTCGACTACGGCGAGCTGGAGGCCCTGAGCCAGATGGAGGCCCAGTACCGGGCCGCTCCCCCGGCCCCCGCGCCGGGATGGGGGGCGCAGCCGGGGGCGGTGCACCACCATCACCACGGCGGGCACCACCGCCCCCACCGCGGCAGCGTCTTCAACATGCTGTTCTCGACCTGACCGGTCGCGATGTCACGGCGGCCCGCCCCCCAAGGCGGGCCGCCTGACCGTCCCTCTCACAGTCGCGGGACGGCTCTCCCTGTGCCCCAAGCCGACCCGACTCACGGACACGGGCCAGCCCGACTCACAGTCGCGGGCCAGCCCGGCTTATAGACGCGGGACGGGCCCGGCTCACAGGCGCGGGCCGACCCGACACACAGACCCGGGCCAGCCCGGCGCGCAGACGCGGGTCGGCTCGGATTACAGGCGCGGGTCGACCGGTTCGGATTCCAGTGCCAGCACGGCGAACACGGCCTGGTGCACGCGCCAGAGCGGCTCGCCCGTGGCGAGCCTGTCCAGGGCCTCCAGCCCGAGGGCGTGCTCGCGCATGGCGAGGGAGCGCTTGCGGCCCAGCGACCGGCCGCGGAGCCGGTCGAGGTTCTCCGGCTCGGTGTAGTCGGGGCCGTAGATGATCCGCAGATACTCCCGGCCGCGGCACTTCACGCCCGGCTGGACCTTCGTGTCCTCCGGGAGCGGGCGGAGCGGCTTGACGACCATGCCCTCGCCGCCCTTCCCGGTGAGCTCCTCCCACCATCCGGTGACGGCCGCCTCGGACGCGGCGGAGCCCAGCTCGACGGTCACCGCCTCCGTCCGCATGACGAGACCGGAGGTGTCGGCGTCGGCGAGACGCCCCGCCACCTCCATGTGCCAGTCGTGGTCGCGGGCGGCCGCCCAGGAGCGGCCGTGCCCGGCCAGGACCTGGAACGGCGCGAGACGCACGCCGGTCAGGCCGTCCACCGGCCAGCAGTACCGCGCGTAGGCGTCGCGGAAGCGCGCGGCGTTCTCCGCGCGCCGGTCCACGCGCCCGCGCAGGGCGCCGACGTCGAGCCCGCGCGCGGCAGCGCGCGAGAGGGCGCCGGACGCCATCGGCAGGGACGCGCGGGCCGCCGCGCCGGTCGCCGCGTACTGGGCGCGGATGAGGTCCATCGCCTTCGCCGACCACGGCAGCAGCTCGCAGTCGAGGACCAGCCAGCCGGTGTCCAGCTCGTCCCACAGCCCGGCGGCACCGGCCGCGGCACGGACGCGGTCGAGCACCGCGGCCGTCCGGGACGGGTCGCGGAAGAACGACCGCCCGGTGCGGGTGAAGACCGCGCCGGTCGTCCCGTCGTCGACGCCGAAGCGCGCGCCCGCGACCTCGGCGTCGCGGCAGACGACCACGACGGCGCGCGAGCCCATGTGCTTCTCCTCGCACACCGCCCGGACGACGCCCTTGTCCCTGTAGGCGGCGAGCACCTCGGCCGGGTGCTCCAGGTGCCCGGGCAGCGACGAGGTCTCGGCCGGGGTCATCGTGGGCGGCAGGTAGACGAGCCAGCGCGGGTCGACGGCGAACCGGCTCATCACCTCCAGCGCGGCGAGCGCGTTCTCCTCGCGCACGGTGACGCGGCCCATGAGGCGGGTCTCGACACCGCTGTTGCCCAGCACGTCCTCGATCTTGAGGACGTCGCTCTCCCTCCGCGCGCCCGCGACGGACGCCTGCGGGGCGTCCAGCGGACGCGCGGGCTCGTACCAGACCCGCTGGGCCGAGACCGACACCAGCTCGCGCTCGGGGTAGCGGAGCGCGGTGAGCTTGCCGCCGAAGACGGCGCCGGTGTCCAGGCAGATGGTGTTGTTGATCCACTCCGCCTCGGGGACGGGGGTGTGCCCGTACACGACCATGGCCTTGCCCCGGTAGTCACGCGCCCACGGGTACCGGACGGGCAGCCCGTACTCGTCGGTCTCGCCCGTGGTGTCGCCGTAGAGCGCGAAGGACCGGACACGGCCGGACGCGCGCCCGTGGTAGTCCTCCTTCAGCCCGGCGTGGGCCACGACGAGGCGTCCGCCGTCCAGGACGTAGTGGCCGATGAGCCCGTCCATGAACCGCAGCGCGCCGTCGCGGAAGTCCTCCGGCTCGGCGGCGAGCTGCTCCAGGGACTCGGCGATGCCGTGCGCGAGGCGCACCTTGCGGCCCCGCAGCGCGCGGACGAGCTTCGCCTCGTGGTTGCCGGAGACGCACAGCGCGTCCCCGGCGCCGACCATGCCCATGACGAGCCGGAGCACCCCGGGCGAGTCCGGTCCGCGGTCGACCAGGTCGCCGACGAACACGGCCGTGCGCCCGGCTGGGTGGCGGGCGCCGGCGGCGCGCCCGGCGCCGTCCCGGACGATCTCGTAGCCGAGCGCGGTGAGGAGCGCCTCCAGCTCCTCGCGGCAGCCGTGGACGTCGCCGACGATGTCGAACGGCCCGGTCAGCTCGCGCCGGTCGTTCCACGCCTTCTCGCGGACGACGGTGACGGTGTCGATCTCCTCGCCGCGCAGCACGTAGGAGCGGCGGAACTCGCGGCCGAGCGAGCGCAGGCCGCGCCGCAGCTCGCGGTGCTGCCGCGGGACCACGTGGCCGGGCAAATCCCGGTCCGGGCGGCCCGCGTTCCGCTCGGCCGCGACGTGCTCGGGGACGTCCAGGACGATCGCCACCGAGAGGACGTCGTGCTCCTTGGCGAGCCGCAGCAGCGACTGGCGCGCCTTGCTCTGCACGTTGGTCGCGTCGACGACGGTGAGCAGCCCGCGGCGCAGCCGCTTGCCCACGATGTAGTGCAGCAGGTCGAAGGCGTCGCCGGTGGCGGACTGGTCGTTCTCGTCGTCCGACACCACGCCCCGGCAGAAGTCGGACGAGACCACCTGCGTGGGCGCGAAGTGCTTGCGCGCGAAGTAGGACTTCCCGGATCCGGACACGCCGACCAGCACGACGAGCCCCATCTCCGGGACCTTGATCTCACGGCCGTCGCGGCCGTCCAGTCCGGTCATCGGGTGAACACCCCCATCTGCGTCGGCGCGCCGACCTCCGGGTCGTCGTCGCCGACGGGCACGTGGCGGACGCGGTAGCCGTGCTCGGCGGCGACCCTCCCGGCCCACTCGCGGAACTCGGCGCGCGTCCATTCGAAGCGGTGGTCCGGGTGGCGCATCGCCCCCGGCGCGAGGCCCTCATAGCGGACGTTGTGCTCGGCGTTCGGCGTCGTCACCACGACCACCCGCGGGGCGGCGTGGCCGAACACGACGCGTTCCATGGCGCCGAGCCTCGGCGGGTCGATGTGCTCGACCACCTCCATCAGGACCGCCGCCTCGTAGCCGCGGAACCGTTCGTCGGCGTAGGTGAGCGCGCCCTGGAAGACGTCCTGGACGCGGTCGCTCTCGCGCCGCGGCCGCTGGTCCCACCGGAGGCGGCGCCGGGCGTGGGCGAGGGCGCGGTACGAGACGTCCGTCCCGGAGATCTCGCTGAAGAAGTCGTCCTGGGCGAGGCGAGCGAGCAGCCTCCCGGAGCCGCAGCCGAGGTCGATGACGCGGCGGGCGTCCTCGTCGTGGAGCGCATGCAGGACCGACTTGACGCGCCGTTCGGCGAGCGAGACGGGCGCCGTCTCCTGCCCGGTGCCTCCGGCGCCTTCCGGACCTCCCGCCCCTTCCAGCCCCGCCGGGTCTCCCGGGACGAACGGGTCGTCCTGCCCTGACGGGTCCTCCGCATCGGTCGCGGTGGGCTCCTCTTCGATCTCCGTGGGGTCGAGGGCGTCCTCGGGCGCGCCGTCGGCGTCCGCCAGGCGTCCGAGGGCGGTCCGGACGAGCCCGCGCCGGTTCGCCAGGTAGCGGCGGGTGATGGCGGACCTGTCCGGATGCGCGGCCAGCCACCCCTCCCCCGCCCTGATGAGCTTGTCCACCTCGTCGGAGGCGATCCAGTAGTGCTTGGCGTCGTCCAGGACGGGCAGCAGCACATACAGCTGGTTGAGGGCGTCGGCGAGCCGCATCTCACCGGTGAGGGTGAGCGTCACGTAGCGGGAGTCGCCCCAGTCGCCGAACTCCGCGTCCAGCGGCACGGGGACGGCCTCCACCCGCCAGCCCAGCGGGCCGAAGAAGCGCTCGGCCTGGCCGGGCCCGCCCCGGCACGGCAACGCCGGGAGGGTGATCTCCAGCGGGATCGGGGTCTCCGCCAGCTCCGGGCGGGCGTCGCACCGGCCGCGCATGGCGGTCCGGAAGACGTTCGCCATGGCGGACGCCAGAAGGGAGGACGCCGCGTAGGGACGGTCGTTCACGTACTGGCCGAGCGAGAAGTCGGGCGTGCCCCTGCCACGGGTCCGCACGAGCTTGACCGGATCGACGTCCAGGAGCAGCGCCACAGTGCAGCGCCGCTCGTCCGCGTCGGGGTAGAAGACGTGCGCCGTGCCGAAGGACTGCTCGAACAGATGCACCCGGTCGGGGTGCTTGTGCAGGAGGAAGCCGAGGTCCGTCGCCTGGCCCAGGGTCGTCGTGATCGTCAGAAGCACGCGTCAAGTCTGGCGGAACAGGCCATTCCACCCCCATTGATTTTCGCCGGGGCGCGAACCGGCCGCCGCGGGCCCGGTCAGGGGACCGACGGGCGCGGTCAGGCACCGGTCGTCCCCGGACCGGCGCGGTCAGGGAACGGACGGGCCGCCCAGGAAGCGGCGGCGGCGGTCGTAGGGCCAGCCGTTGATCGCGCAGCCCTTCATCCCGAAGATCTGCTGCTGCATGACGGGCGCGGGACGGCCGCGTCCGGGGCACGTCATGTGCCCGAAGCCGAGGCGGTGGCCGACCTCGTGGTTGATCGTCAGCGCGTGGTACTCGTCGGGCCTGCCCCGGTAGTACGCCGTGAGCAGGAGCCAGCGTCTCAGGTTCACCACGACCTGCTTGCCCCCGCTGCAGTTGACCTTGCCCTCGGTCTCCAGCCCGTAGCCGCCGCAGAGCCTGTCGACCGTTCCAGGAGAGGCGAGCCGCACGACGAAGTCGTACGGGCCGGAGGCGACGCGCCTGAACGACCACTTCCCCGCCGCGGTCCATCCGCGCGGGTCCGCGAGGATCTTGTCGACGCTGCTGGCGAAGGCCGCGGGGTCCTGCCGGAGGCCGCCCTCCACCTCCACCATGTAGCGCATCGGCTTGCCGTGCCCGTACACACGCCCGGTCGACGCCGGGCGCAGGAACTTTCCCGTTCCCTTCGCGGGGATGTACGGCGATTCGGGCGCGCCGAGGCCCGGCCCGGAGCCGGTCCGTCCGCGGTCCCCGCCCTGGCCCTTTCTGGACGAGGACGAACCGGACCCGGACCCGGAGCCGGTCGCGGACCGCAGGGCCAGCGCGCAGCCGATACCCACGGCGATGACCAGGGCGAGCGATGCCGTCCCCAGGACGAGGCCGCGCATCCGCGTCCGCCGGGCCCCTTCGAACTCGCGCTCCAGGGCGTCGCTGATGCCCTCGACCCCGCCCGGCGGCCGCCGCCTCGGGGGCGGGGCGGGCATGTTCACGGACATCTGCGCGGGCGTCGGCGCAGGCCGGGCGCCCCTGCGGTGGGACGCGGCCCGGCGGCGGCCCGTGCGTGATCGTGGAGGCTGCATGGCGGTGGACAGCATGCCAGAAACTTCCACCGGAAAGATCATTTCCCAGCAATGCGCTGGGTACGCGGCAAATCCTCACAACTTGGACGCCGAGCGCGATTCCCGGTCCTCCCGGGCCCCTCCGGCCCGCCCCGCGCCCCGGCGCGCCTTCGCCTGACGGGTCTCAGGCGGTGCCGGACGCCGGGACGTAGGACGCGATGCCGCGGATGAGGATGTCGAGCCCGAACTCGAACCGGTCGTCGCCCGACCCGCCCGTCAGCTCGTCGACCATGCCGGTGATGCGCGGGTAGCGGTCCACCGGCAGGGCCCTGAAGTACTGGCGGATCTCCTCGAAGTGGACGCGGAAGGACTCCCACGGATCCTCTCCGGGGGACCTCTTCGCCGTGTAGATCGTGTCCTCGACGGCGTCGGCGTCGAGGAACATCCCGAGCGTGTCGACGGCGAGGCCGGCGATCTTCGGTGGGACACCGCCGTCCAGCATGAGCGCGAGCTGCGCCTCGGCGATGGCCAACAGGTTCGGCCCGGTGGGGATCAGCCCCATCGACACCTTGGCGATGTCGCCGTGCGAGGTGTAGACGCGCCGGATCTCGCGCGCGAGCTCCTTCAGCAGCTCCTGCCAGTCCGCCGCGCCCGCCTCCGGCAGCCGCACCTCCCCGGCGACGTGGTCGAGCATCAGCTCGCGGAGCTCCTCCTTGCCCGAGACGTGGGCGTAGAGGGAGGCGGGCCCGGTGCCCAGTTCCTGGGCGACGCGGCGCATGCTCACGGCCTCCAGGCCCTCGGCGTCCAGGACGCGGACCGCGGTCGCGACGATCAGGTCCCGGCTGAGCGGCTGCCGCGCGGGCGCGGCCTTGCGCGGCCGGTGCCCCGGTGGTGTCGGCATCTCGGCGGCCATGTCGGACCTCCCCAAAAGTCGCGATACATCTTGACTATCGCGAAACGCGATATATCGTCTCTATGGACGAGACGAACAGCGATCGCGAACATCGTACTTGACACGAACATCGTTCCCAACGTAGAACGATGTTCGTCCATAACGAACACCGTTCTTAAGGAGGCATCCCATGAGCGAGACAGCGGTGTCCAGGCCGGGGACGGACGGCGGGGCGGGCTACCGCTGGCGCTGGGCCGCCCTCTTCGTGATCCTCGCCGGTGAGGTCATGGACATGCTCGACGTGCTGGTCACCAACGTCGCGGCCCCCACGATCCGCGGCGAGCTGGGCGGCTCGGCGAGCACCGTCCAGTGGCTCGCCGCCGGCTACACCCTCGCCATGGCGGTCGGCCTCATCACCGGCGGCCGCCTCGGCGACCTGTACGGGCGCAAGCAGATGTTCCTGGCCGGCGCGGCCGGGTTCACGCTCGGCTCGCTGCTGTGCGGCATCGCCGCCTCCCCCGGGATGCTGGTCGGCGCGCGCGTCCTGCAGGGCCTGTTCGGCGCGCTGATGCTGCCGCAGGGCATCGGGATGATCAAACAGATGTTCACGCCGAAGGAGATGGGCGCCGCGTTCGGCATGTTCGGGCCGATCATGGGTCTGTCGTCGGTCGGCGGCCCGGTGCTGGCCGGCTGGCTCATCGACGCCGACCTGTTCGGCACCGGCTGGCGGATGATCTTCCTGATCAACCTGCCGCTCGGCGCCGCCGCCGTCCTCGCCGGGCTGAGGTTCCTGCCCTCGGGACGCTCCGAGCACGCCTCCCGGCTCGACCTCACCGGCGCCCTGCTCGCCTCCCTCGGCGCGGGCCTGCTGATCTACCCGCTGGTGCAGGGCCGCGAGCTCGGCTGGCCGCTCTGGACGTTCGGCATGATGGGCGCCTCGCTCGCCGTCTGGGCCCTGTTCACCTGGTACGAGACGCGCAAGCAGCGCGCGGGCGGCGACCCGCTGATCGTCCCGAGCCTGTTCCGCAAGCGCGGCTTCACCGGTGGCCTGGTCGTCGGCCTGGTGTTCTTCTCGGGCATGGCGGGTCTCGGGCTCGTGCTGGCCCTGTTCTTCCAGATGGGCCTCGGTTACTCCCCGCTCAAGGCCGGGCTGTCGCAGATTCCGTGGTCGGTCGGCATCATCCTCGGGTTCGGCGCCGCCCAGGCCGTGCGGCGCTTCGGCCGCAAGGTCATCCACGTGGGCACCGCCGTCATGGCCGCGGGCATCGTCGGGTTCTACGCCACCCTCCAGGGCGCGGGCATCGACGTCACGCCGTGGCAGCTCATCCCCGCCCTGATCGTGACCGGTCTCGGCATGGGCCTGCTGATGGCGCCGTTCTTCGACATCGTGCTGGCGGGCGTCGAGCCCGAGGAGACCGGCTCGGCGGGCGGCACGCTCACCGCGATCCAGCAGCTCGGCAGCGCGCTCGGCGCCGCCGTGCTCGGGACGGTCTTCTTCGGCCTGCTCGGCGGCCAGGTGGCCGGCGCCGCCGACGACGGGGCGGGCGCGCTGCGCCGTGACCTCGCCGCCGCGTCCGTCCCGGCCCCGCGGCAGGACGCCATCGTCGCCGGGCTGCGCGCCTGCGGCCGCGACCGCGCCGCCGCGGAGGACGCCGCCGCCGTCCCGGTGTCCTGCACACGGCTGGACGGTGAGGTCAGGGCCGCCGCCGGCGCGGCGCCGGCGTCCGCGGCGGCGATCGGGCAGGCGGTCGGCAAGGCCGGGGAACGGTCCGCCAAGACCGGGTTCAGCGACGCCATGAAGGCGACGCTGTGGATCGAGGTCGGGCTCCTCGCCCTCACGTTCCTCGCCGCGTTCCTCCTTCCGCGCTACGCCCGCCCCGAGACGGACGGCCTCGCCGCGGAGGAGGGCGCCGGACACGCCGACACGGTGTCCGCCACCGCCTAGGCCCCCGGCGGCCCCCGGCCCCGCGATCCCCGGAGCACCCTCCGGAGACACCGACCGGTCCCGGCAGCCCCGGGAAGGGAGACGGCCCGCGGCAAGGGCGTGCGTTCCGAGATCGGACACCCGCCCCCGCCGTGGGCCTTTCGCCGTCCGGGCCGCCGGGCGGCGGGCACGGCGGCGGGCCGGGCGGCCCGGACGGCGGCGGGCACGGCCGGGGACGCGGGTCAGAGCTGGGCGAGGACGTCCGACGCCAGGAGCGCGATGTGGTCCAGGTCGCGCATGTCGAGCACCTGGAGGTAGACGCACTCGGCGCCCAGCTCACCGAACGCGCCGATCTTCTCGACGATCTCGGCGGGCGTCCCGGCGAGGCCGCCCTCGCGCAGGTCCGCGACGTCCTGCCCGATGGTCTCGGCGCGGCGCCGCACCTCGGCGTCGTCCCGGCCGCAGCACACCGTCTGGGCGACCGAGTAGGCGAGCGGCCTCGTCCGGCCCCGGTCGCGGCAGGCGGCGCGGACGCGGCCGAACGCCGCGGCGGTGTCGTCCGGCGTCTGGAACGGCACGTTGTACTCGTCGGCGAACTCGGCGGCGAGCCTCGGCGTCCGCTTCGCGCCGGTCCCGCCGATGATCACCGGCGGGCCGCCCGGCCGGGCGGGCTTCGGCAGCGCGGGCGAGTCGGCGAGCGTGTAGTGCTCCCCCGCGAACGAGAACCTGCCGCCCTCCGGCGTCCGCCACAGGCCCGTGACGATCCGCAGCTGCTCCTCCAGCCGGTCGAACCGCTCGCCGACGCTCCCGAACGGGATGCCGTACGCGGTGTGCTCCTGCTCGTACCAGCCCGTGCCCAGCCCGAACTCGACGCGGCCGCCGCTCATCCGGTCGACCTGCGCCACCGCGATCGCCAGCGGCCCGGGGAGCCGGAACGTCGCGGCGGTCACCAGCGTCCCGAGCCGGATCCGGCTCGTCTCGCGGGCCAGCGCGCCGAGGGTCACCCAGGAGTCGGTCGGACCCGGGTCCCCCGCGGAGCCCAGCATCGTGAGGTAGTGGTCGGACCGGATGAACGCGTCGAAGCCCAGCTCCTCGGCGGCCTTGGCGACCGCCAGCTGTGTCTCGTAGTCCGCGCCCAACTGGGGCTCTGTGAAGATCCGAAGTCGCATGCGCCCATCCTCGTACGAAGCCGTCCACGGACGTGCACCGGACGCCCGCCCCGGGTCCCCGCCGCCTCAGTCCTCGGCGCGGCGGCGGCGGTGGCGGCGGCCGAGGCGGGTCAGGGCGAAGCCCGTCCCTACCATGACCAGCGCGATCTCCAGGACGACCCCGGTGCGGGTGCCGGTGAGCGAGAACCCGGCCGCCTTCGGCGGGCGCGCCGGCTGCTCCACCGGGCCGCCGGACGGGGGCACGGCCCCGTCCGGGACGGCCTCCACGTGCGCGACGGGACGCGCCGCGACATCCTTCTCCACCGCCTTCTCCACCGCGCCGGCGCCGGTCTCGGGCGCGGGGAGCGGCCGTTCGGGCGCGCCGGTCGCGGGACCGGCGGCCGCGTCGGTGATCGTGGTGCGGGCCACGGCCCTGTTGTTGGCGGAGTTCAGGTCGATCGTCGACGTCGTCGCCAGGGACGGCGACTCCAGGACGGTGCCGGCCCGGGCGGTCGCGTCCGGCATGACCTTGGTGCGCAGCGTCCGCTCACGGCCCGGCCGCAGCGACCCGATCGTGCACGTGTAGCCGGTGCCGCGCGGGACGCACGCGGTGTCCCGCCCGACGAGCCTCGCCGCCCCCTCCGACTGGACGACGACGTCCTCGGCGGTGGACGGGCCGAGGTTGCGCACCTTCGTCTCGTAGGGGATCGCCGAGCCCGCACGGGCCGTGACCGGACCCGTCTTGGACATGGCGAGGTCGGCGGTCCTGGCGACGCGCACCGCCGGGAACATCCGCTTCGTGCGCGCCTTGCCCCACCTGGCCCTGCCGCGGCTCCGGATCGTCCGTCCCGCGTCGGCGCCCTTGGAGACCTTCGCGGTGAGCACGCCCGCGATCGTCTGGCCGGGCTCGACGACGCCCAGGCGGCAGACCACGCCGCGCTCGGCGGCGGAGCAGTTCGGCTGCCCCGACACGAACTTCAGCGTCCTCGGGAGCCTCGCCGTGAACACCGCGCGGTGGGCGCGGCCCCGCTCCTTGGCGCTGCCCTTGGTGGTCACCGCGAACGGCCAGTTGTACGTCCCGCCAGGGATGACCGGCGTGCCCGGGCCGTTCATGCTGAGCAGCACGGCCTCGCCCTTCTTCTTGCCGTTCGCCTTGGGCTTCGCGGCCGGGCGGGGCTCGGCGTGCGCCGCCTCGGGCTTGGCGTGCACCTTCGGGTTCCCATGGGCCTTGGGCTTGGCGTGGGCCCTGGGCTTGCCGTGCGCCTTCGGCTTGGCATGGGATTCGGGCTTGGTGTGGGCCTTCGGCTTGGCCTGCGCCTTCGGCGCGGGGGGCTTGGGCTTGCCGGGCGCGGTCCCGCCGTCCTTGTGCGGCCGCTTGTGCGCGACCGGGACCGGGCCCTCGGCGACCGTCCCGCCGGCCGCGTCCTGCATCGGGACGGCGCCCAGCAGCGGAGCCGCCGCCAGCAGCACGAGACCTCGCGCGCCGATGCGCTCCCTCGCGTTCCGGAACATCGTGGCCCCCCGTGGCCTGCGGTTTCATCGATCAGATCCGTTGTAGCGACCCCCCGGTCCAAGCGCTAGCGTAACGTCGGCGTGTCGTTACCGACAGTGATATCAGCGGTCGTCGGCACGCCAATATCCGAGATTTCATGCGACCGTAAGGGAACAACCGCTTGAATCGGTGGTGACCTGAATACGGGGCGTGGAGGTGGGATGGCGGTCTTCGGCGTCGACTACGCGTGGGGGCGTCCGGGCGTGGCCGCGCTGAAAAGCGCAGGCGCGAAGTTCGTGTGCCGGTACCTGTCGCACGACACCACCGGCAAGAACCTGACCCGGGACGAGGCGGACGAGCTCTCCGGCGCCGGGCTGTGGCTCGTGGTCGTCTGGGAGTCCACCGCGTCGCGCGCCCTGGACGGCCGGGCCGCCGGGGAGGCCGACGCCCGCGACGCCGCCGCCCAGGCCGAGGCGCTGGGCATGCCGGAGGACCGGCCCATCTACTTCGCGGTCGACTTCGACGCCACGTCCGGGCAGCAGCCCGCCATCAACGCCTACCTCGACGGCGCCGCGTCCGTCATCGGACGCGGGCGGGTCGGCCTGTACGGCGGCCACGGGCCGGTCAAGCGCGCCTTCGACGCGAAGAAGATCACCTACGGCTGGCAGACGTACGCCTGGTCCGACGGCAAGTGGGACGCCCGCGCCCAGCTCCAGCAGTACTCCAACGACCACGACATCAACGGTGTCAGCACCGACTACGACCGCGCCGTGAAGAGCGACTACGGGCAATGGCGCGTCGGCGCCTCGCCCGAGGGAGACGACATGCCCGATTACGTGTCCGTCGGCATCAAGACCGCCCAGCAGCTTCCTCCCGGCAAGTGGACGAACGTCAACTGGAACGTCGACTACTCCGACGCCGAGCACCAGCACTCCGACGGAGGCGGCCCGAGCGTCCTGACCGGGTCGGCGCGCTACGCGCTGAGCGCGGCCCTGACGGTCGGCGGCGTCCCCGCCGGCACGCTCATCCAGGCGCGGGTCGTCGAGGTCGAGATCGCGGACACCGACAAGTTCGAGGCGGGCCCGATCCAGGACTTCGTCGCGGTCGGCGAGCAGACGAACGTCCTCTACGGGCTCGCCGCCGACACCGTCCGCGAGGACCACCGCGTCCGGCTCCAGCTGGTGCAGCACGGCCAGGCCGCCGCCACCCTCACCAGCGGCAGCGCCAAGGTCTTCTTCTGGCGCTGACCCACCCCCGGCCCCGGCGCCTGCGGTGCCGATCGGCGCGGGCGGCGGGACGTGTGGGCGGTGTCAGAACAGGTCGTCGCCGGGCTCGGCGGCGGCGCGGGCGGCGTTGGCGGCGTTGTGCAGGACGCTGGTCTGGATCTCCATGTGACGCAGGATCCGCCGCTGCTGCTCGCGGACGTCACGGAACATCCGGAACCCCACGACCGACAGGGCGGTGATGACGATGAGGAGACCGGCGTTGACGAGCACGAGCAGCTCCGCCCGGCCGTGGTCGACGGCCACCAAGGCGAGCCCCGCGACAGCGGACACGGCGCACGCCGTGACGGCGCACACCGCCGCCCCGACGCAGGTGGCGCCTTCGCGCATCGCCGTCTCCCCTTCGCGCAGGAGCCGGGACGCCCTTGACCTGTCCCGGCATCTCAAGTCTGCCCGGCTGTCAGGGCCCGCAACAACCGGTCAGTACCGGAAAGTCTTCAGATCGCAGAAAAACTCACCGGCCACCCGGCTCTCCGTAGAGCGCGCGCAGGAACGCCAGGGCCATACGTCGCTTCTCTCCCGGATTGGCCCGCAGGTCGGCGAAGTAGGCGTTCAGCTCCGACAGCTCGCGCAGTGCCTCGTCCGGCCCGCCCTTGAGCGATAGCCCGAGGGGCTCCATCCCCTCCCCGACCCGCAGAAGATCACCCGGCCGCCACTGCAGGGCGTTCTCGATCGAGCTGCGGGTACGCGCCTGCGGCCAGCGGTCCCCCGCCTCCAGGTTGTAGATCGTCTTGACCGTGACCCCGGCCCGTTCCGCCAGTTGCTCCTGGGTCAGACCGAGAGACCCACGCCGGGCGACCACGTACTTGGCGACCCGCTCCCGGTCCACCTCTCCAGCCATGGTGCCCAGCATGACGGAAACAGTAAGAAACATCCAGCAGGCCGTATCCGGACATTATTTCTAGTAAAGTTTCTGCACCTTACTGGTTTGATCTAGAAATATTACCGGTAAGTACCTTCCAGGAGCGGGTCCGAAGCCCACATACGGGTCCCTGGCACGGACTTCTCCCCCCGACCCGAAAGGCGGTTCCGCCTTGGAAGAGGAAGGCCCGATGACCATGGAGCTGGCGTTGTCCGAACTGCGCCGCGACACCGACGTCCAGCTGGCGAATCTCGAAGGCCAGCTGGCACTGCTTCTCCAGCGTAACGAACTGAACGAACTGCAGGTGCGCGACCAGGCGCGCCAGCTCGGCGAACTCGAGGACCGGCTGAGCGCCGCCGAACGCGACCAGGTCACCCGGGGCCAGCTCGACAACCGCTTCCGGCACACCCTCGCGCTGCTGTCGCTCATCGCCGCGATCGCGTCCGTGGCCGTGGCCCTCCTCACCACCATGGTCAGCCGCTGACAGACCCTCCGGCCAGCCGGAACCGGACAAGGCGCCCCAGGGGATCGGGTGAACGCGCGGCGTCCACCTTGAAACGATGGACGCGAGGCCGTCCCTCACTCCCCTGGAGCGCCCGTGGCACGTGGACTCAGCTATGCCGACGCCGTCACGTTGCTCGGCGGCACCGACAGCGCGATCGTCACCGCGCTCGACAGGCTCACCGGCGGCGTCCTGCTGGCCGCCACCGGTGGCGGCAGCGCCTTCGCGCTCAGCCTCTTCGACGCCAAGGGCGAGCTGTTCCGGCACGGCCACGCCCTGGTCGGCAGGCTCGCGGAGAGGAAGAGCGGCCTCGCCCGCGCCGACCGCACCGAGCGTCTCGCCGCCGCACAGCGCGTCCTCGCCGTCACGGCCTTCTTCGAGGCGGTCGCGGAGGTCGCCCTCCCCTTCGACACGGCGGAACTGCGCCTCGGCCGGGCCGACCAGGTCGCCCTCAGCGGCGGTGACCCCTCCCTCACCCCGCTGCTCGTCGACGGCCTGACCTGCACGGACATCCCGCTGGTCACCCCGGCGTCACCGTACCGGCTGGTGGTGGACCGGCTGCAGGACTTCCACCGGGGCCTGAGCGAGGACCTGCTGCGCTTCATCATGGGCCTGGCCGTCTGGGACCGGCTCCACGCGACCGCCCGGTCCCGGCTCGCCGAAACCCTCAGGCACGAGGTGCCCCCGGCCGCCACCCGCCGGTTCGAGGAGCACTTCCGGCGGCTCGCCGCCGACTTCCCCGAGCTCGCGTTCTGGACGGACCGCGCCGACCACGAGGCCGCCCGGAAGGAGATCCAGGCGCTCCGGACCGGCCTCGCCGGGCTCCGGCAGGTCCTGGACGGGATCGCCGCCGACCGGACGCCCGACGACCGCCGGGCCGCGCTGGCGCGCCGCTACCGCGCACGGCTGGGACGCCCGGTCTCGGAGTCCGGCGGCGTCCCCGGCGGGATGACGATCCCGACGCTGGAGGACGCCTACGTCAACCCGCGGTGCCGCGTCCGGCCCGCCGGCCCGTCCGACGCCCTCGGCCGCGAGGACTGGTGGCGGGCCGCTCCCGTCCGCGACGATCTCCAGGACCTGCTGATCGGGCATCTCACGGCGCCGGAGTCGGCCTGGCGGCCGCTGCTGCTGCTCGGCCAGCCGGGCTCGGGCAAGTCCGTGCTCACCCAGGTGCTCGCCGCCCGGCTGCCCGCCGCCGACTTCATGGTCGTCCGGGTCGTCCTGCGCGAGGCCCCCGCCGACGCCGATCTCCAGGCGCAGATCGAGCACGCCGTCCGCGACGCGACAGGCGAGACGATGACCTGGAGCGAGCTGGCCCGCGGCTCGGGCGGCGCCCTCCCCGTCGTGATCCTCGATGGGTTCGACGAGCTGCTCCAGGCGACCGGCGTCAGCCAGTCGGACTATCTCCAGCAGGTCGTGCGGTTCCAGGAACGCGAGTCCGACCAGGGGCGGCCCGTCGCGGTGATCGTCACGAGCCGCACCGCCGTCGCCGACCGCGCCCGCGTCCCGGGACGCGGCGTCACCGCGATCCGCCTCGAACCGTTCTCCGACGAGCAGATCGGACGCTGGCTCGACATCTGGAACACCACCAACGCCGCGCACTTCGCCGGCCGCGGCGTCCGCCCGCTCCCCGAGGCCGCCGCGCTCGCCCACGGGGATCTCGCCCGGCAGCCGCTCCTGCTGCTGATGCTCGCCCTCTACGACGCGGGCGCGAACGCGCTCCAGGACGACGGCGGCTCCCTCGACCTCGCCGGGCTCTATGAACGGCTCCTCCGCAGCTTCGCCGAACGCGAGATAGAGAAGACCCGCCCCGGCCAGGATTCGCGTGCGGCCGCCGATTCCGTCGAAGAGGAACTGCTCCGCCTTTCGATCGCGGCGTTCGCCATGTTCAACCGAGGCCGTCAATGGACGACGGAACAGGAACTGACCGCCGACCTCGCCGCGCTCTTCCCGGAACACCCCGGCTCCGCCGGCCGGGGATTCCGCACGCCCCTCACTCCCGGGCAGACGGTCATCGGGCGTTTCTTCTTCGTCCACCAATCGCAGGCGCTGACGCACGAGACCCGGTTGAGCACGTACGAGTTCCTGCATGCCACGTTCGGGGAATTCCTGGTGGCCCGGCAGGTCGCCCGGGAACTGGCCGGGCTCGCCCGCGTCTCCATGACCAGCTCCCGTCACCAGACGGTGGACGACACGATCCTGCGCGCCCTCATCTCCTACGCGCCCCTGACCGGCCGCGACCCGATCGTCAACTTCCTCTTCCAGTTGCTGTCCCGGCTCCCGGGCGAGGTGCGGGAGGCCATGGGCGAGTTCCTTCTGCGCGCCTTCCACGCGGCTTTGGAGACCGGCCGGGAGACCGGCGGCTACGCGCCCGTCCGGCAGACCGTCCCGGCGCGTCACGCGGTCCATCTGGCGAACGTCCTGTTCCTCACGGCGCTCGTCCGGGGCTCGGTGACCGGATCGGAGCTCTTCCCGGGCGAGGGGTACCCGGTCGGGCCGTGGTGGCGGTGCGCGCGGCTGATGCAATCGCAGCTCCAGCGGTCCGGGTGGACGAGCCTGATCAAGACCGTCCGCCTCGAACGCCTCACCGGGCCGGGAGGCGCCCGCGACATCCGCTTCACGGTCCCGCGCTCGCTCTGGTCCCCGGGGCCGGTCTCACTGCCCTGGACGTTCTACCTGCCGACCGACCAGACCGTGTGGTCGGTCGCCGAGATGACGGAGATCAGGTTCTCGGCGAACTTCGTCTGCGACGAGGTCGAGGACCTGATGACCCACGCGCTGGAACCGCTCGACTCACTGACCTTCTTCGACAACAACTTCACCACCGAGCTCGCCAGGACCCGCCCCGACCGGACCGTTTCCTTCACCCATGCGCTGATCAACCTCTGGACCGTCTCGGGGAACGCCAACGCGAGCGTCCAGGAGCTTGAGACGGCCTACGAGGAATGCCTTCATTTCGAGTACCCCCTCGACACCGTGGAGGCGGTGTTGCGGCCACTCGCGGCGGACGCCTTCCGGCTGTCGCGCGAGTGGCGGGCAAAGGTACTGGACGATCTGCGCGCCTACATCACGATCAGACCCGACGTGCATCCCTGGGTCCGGCAGGCGTTCCACGACCTGGACCTCGGGTTCCTCGACTCCGGCATGTCCTGACCGCCCTGCCGATCCGCCGCCCGGCGTCCGTCAGGCGTGCCAGGCCGTCCGGTACGCCGGATGGTCGGCGTACGGGACGGCCAGCAGCCGCAGCGTCGAGCAGCCGCCGTCCCGCACGGCCTCCCCGCACGTCTGGCACACCCCCGTCCCGTTCATCCGGGAATGCAGTTCGAGCAGGTGCCGCTTCACCTGGACCTCCGCCACCACGCGGGCGGGCGAGTGGCGGGCCACGTGCAGCGCGACGCCCTCCTTCACCCAGCCGACGTCCAGCACCTGATGCGGTCCGGACCCCGGCCTGCCCTGCCACGGGTAGGTGCCGGCGCTCCGCATCCGCACGGGCCGCTGAATGTGGTCCATGGGCCGCCGCCCGAGGCTGAGCCGCTCACCGCTCTCCGCCTCGACCCACTCCCACCGCTCCGCCCCCGAGGTGTCGGGCCCGCCCCGGGGGCGGCTGCGGTGGTCGGCGGCCCAGCGCGCCGTGTCCTCGTCCTCGAAGAGCCGGGCGCGCAGAAAGTCCACAAGATCACTCATTGACCCATACTCCCGGACGGGGCGTCCTAGAAGTTGTCGTTCGTGTACGGCGCCAGCGGGACGGCGAAGGCCCGGTCCAGGTTCGCGGCGGCGCCGGGCGTGTGCTCGGTGACCAGGCCGAGGCGCGCCAGGGTGGTCAGGCGGGTGCCGCCGAGGTAGGCGGCGGCGAGTCCCGCGGCGTCGACCGTGAGGTCGGGCGCGTCCGCCGTGGGGTCGCAGGCACCGGCGGCGAGCCGCCAGCGGCCCTGGTTGGCGGACAGGCGCGCGTCCCGCAGGTCGATCACCAGGGGGTCGCCGGACGCCCAGTCCCGTGCGCGGAGCGCGGCCGGGGCGTCGACCAGGCGGAGCCACAGGGCGCCGGAGACGCTGTTCACCACGACCTGGTCGGGGTCGGCGACCATGTGCGGGAGGAGGTCGTCCTCGGGGATCTGCTCCGCCTTGATCCTGTTCGTGAGGTCGATCGAGGCGAGGTAACGCCAGAGCGCGGCCTCCACCTGCGGGGTGTCGGCGACGAGGTCCTCCAGCCGGACGACGCCCCGGTCGCCGCTGTGGGTCCGGTAGATCGCGTAGCCGCCGGGCTCGCCGTCCATGACCACGATCCGCGGAGCGGTGAACGACTCGGCCTCGTCGTCGACGACCGGCAGGATGCCGTGCTCCCACCATTCGGGGTCGCGGGCGATGCCGCCGGGACGCCGCGCGATCGCGCGGGCGTGGATCGGTCCCAGGACCTCGGGCGCGGCGGCGCGGTCGATCAGCCGCAGGGGCCGCGGGTCGGCCTCGGTCCGCAGGGCGAGCGGGCGGGACGTGTCGACCTCCACCCCCATCGACCGGTTGGCGAGCCCGAACCCGTACCGTCCGTAGATGGCGCTCTGGGACGCCCAGAGCGCGGCCACCGGGCGACCCGCCGTGACGGCGTCCGCCAGCGCCCGGTCCACCATGGACGTCAGGACGCCGCGCCGCCGGTGGGTGGGGAGCACCCCGGCGAAGGTGATCGCCGAGCAGTCCAGGAGCGCGCCCGGCGCCGACAGCCGCATCGGGAGGACCGCGAGCTGGCCGACGAGCGTCTCGTCCGAGTAGGCGCCGATGCGCTCCGCTGTCCTAGCCACCCACAGGTACCGTTCCCGGTCCTCGGGGTCGGTGCGGTGATGGAAGACCAGGTCCGCCATGTCCACTATGCGTTCGGCGTCGGCCTCGGGGATCTCCCTGAGCTCCACATCGGTCATGCTTGAACCGTATTCCCGCCGTGCAACCGATTTTCCCAGGTGATCCGGTAGTACCTCGTCCGGTCGTCGGCGCCGACGAACTCCATGCCGGCCGCGGTCATCACCCGCTGGGACGCGACGTTGCCGTGGTCGGTGTCGCCCTCGACCGCGCTGATGCCGCGGGCCCGGGCGAACGCCAGCAGGCCGCGCAGCGCCTCCGTCGCGTACCCCTTCCCCCGCGCGGACGGGACGAGCCCGTACCCGATCGTCACGGTGCCGTTCTCGTCGGCGTCGCCGTGGAAGCCGAGCCCGCCGATGGCCAGGCCGTCCTCCCGCCGCCGTATCTCGTACGCGCCGAACGGCCGGGGGTCGCCCGCGTGCACGCACGTGGCCAGATACCGTCTCGCGCCGGCGAGGTCGCTGTCGGTGGGGTATCCGCGCGCCCATCCGGCACCGGACGGCTCACCCTCGATCAGCATCTCCGCCTCGGTCACGCTCAGCGGGTGCAGGACGAGCCGGTCGGTCTCCAGATCCATGCCCCCACGGCTATCACACCGCCGTTCCCGGCCGTGCGCAGGGGGTGACGCATTCCGGCCGCTCCACCACCCGTGCCGCGGCAGGCCGTATGCGCCGTCCCTATCCCGGTATCGGGCGTTCGTGTCCATGGCATCCATGATCGTCCACCGCGCCGGATCCTCCACCGCCGCCCCGCCGGGTCCTGCCGATGGTCGTGATCCACCTCCGCCCAAGGACCGGTACCCGATCGACCAACGGCCGACGCGGGTCCCGCCCGCCCGGCCGGAGAGTGGCGGCAGGGCCATCGAACGAGGAGGAAGCTTGGCTATCTTGCGGACACCCGCGAGGAAGGGGACGGCCGCGGCGCTCGCGGCCGGCGTGCTGGTGACGGGACTGCCGGCGCCCCCCGCCTCAGCAGATCAGCCGGCCGCGGAGCAGCTGTACGTGGCGCCGTGGGGCAAGGACACCTGGCCGGGCACCGCCGAGCGGCCCTTCGCCACACCGGGCCGGGCACAGCAGGCCGTGCGCGCCCGGACGGCGGGGATGAAGGCGGACCTGGTGGTCAACCTGCGCGCCGGGACGTACACCCTGGACGCCCCGCTGCGGCTGTCGGACGAGACGGGCGACTCCGGCCGCAACGGCCACCGGGTCGTCTACCAGGCCCATGGCTACGGCACCGCACGGCAGGAAAAGGTGATCATCAGTGGCGGGCGGCGGATCCCGGGCTGGCGGCCCGACGACCGTCTTCCGGGCGTCTGGCGCGCCGACGTCGGCGCGCTCGACACCCGCCAGCTCTACGTCGACGGCCGCCGCGCCGCCCGTCCCGCGCTGGGCAAGCCCTTCCCCGGCAAGGTCACGGCGACGAAGACCGGATACGAGACCGACAGCGCGGCCCCGCAGTCGTGGTGGTCGCCGCGCGACATGGAGGTCCTCCTCGGCTTCGGCTACGCCGAGGGGCGCTGCGGCGTCTCCGGGATCTCCGGCGACGCCCGGCACAGCGTGATCACCATGGACGAGCCGTGCTGGAGCCTCGCCCGGGAGCTCTACGGCGCCGAGGCGCTGACGGGGGTGTCGGACGTTGAGAACTCCCCCAGCTTCCTGCGCGAGCCCGGCGGCTGGTACCTCGACCGTTCCCGGCCCGGTCACCACGTCCTGCTGTACCTCCCGCGGCCCGGTCAGGACATGCGGCGGGCACAGGTGGTCGCGCCCGTCCTGGAGTCGCTGGTCACCGGCGCCGGACGGGAGGGCCGCCCGCTGCACGACGTCGGCTTCAAGGGCCTGGCCTTCGCCTACGCCACCTGGCTCGCCCCCAGCGAACCGGCCGGGTTCGCGTCCGCCTGGAGCATGTACATGCGTCCGGACGGGCTGCGGACGGTGCCGGGCACCGTCGCGTTCCACAGGGCCGAGCGGCTCACCTTCGAGGGCAACACGTTCGCCCACCTGGGCGCGCAGGCGCTGGAGATCTCCGGCAACAGCTCGCACAACGTCGTGGACGGCAACGTGATCACCGACGTGTCCGACGGCGGCATCCTGATGGGCGTCGTCCCGCCCAGCACCAAGGGCGTCAACCGCGGCAACCGGATCACCAACAACTGGATCAACCACGTCGGGCAGGAGTACCGCGCGTCCTCCGGCATCTGGGACACCGCGACGTCCGAGACCACCATCGCGCACAACCAGGTCGACCACGTCCCGTACAGCGGCATCCTCACCGGCCCGAGCGACGACCTGCGCGGCATCATGCGCAAGAACCGCGTCCTGAACAACCGCGTCTTCAAGACCAACCTTGTCCTGCCGGACGGCGGCGGGATCTACCTGCGGGGCGAACAGGGCACCTCGTACGCCGACGGCGCGGTCATCAGGGGCAACGCGGTGGACGACAGCAAGAACCCCGAATGGAACGTCGGCATCTACACCGACGACAGCACCAACTGGGTCACCGTGGACCGCAACGCCGTCTACGACTACGCGGCCGCGATCGGCGGGTGCAGCGAGGTGTGGGGCGACCGCCCCGTCCAGAACGTCCTCTATCGCGGGAACTTCTGGGACGACGCCGTCCCCACCTGGGTCGCGCGGAGAGAGTACCCCGGCGCCTGGCCCACCGCCGAGCAGGAGTGCGGTGACCCGGCCAAGCTCCGGTTCGAGCACAACACGCTCCTGAAACCCGACGCCCCCGGCCAGGCGTGCGCGGCCAACGCGGCCTGCGCGGCGATCCTGGCCAACGCCGGCCCGCTCCCGCCCTACCGCCGGACGCTCGGAATCCGCTGACCCGAACGCGGCGGCGCCCGCCGGGAAGACAGGCGAGCGCCGCCGCGGCTCATGCGATGGACGTCCGCCTTCCATAACTCTCAGTGAAACTGTGGCGGGTGCACAGCGGGAAAGGGAGACTGAGGGAGGGCGGGAACCGTCCCCTCGGACACCGGAAGGTGCCCCGCATGTCTCCCGACAAGAAGGCCATCGGCGCACGCCTCCGCCAAGTGCGTGAAGCTCCGCCCTACTGGTCGCGCGCCGAACTGGCACGCCTCCTGCGCGCCGCCGCCGACCCCCGCGACCGCGCGAACATGCCGCACGTGCCCAGCCTCATCGAAATGATCAAACAGTGGGAGGCGGGCAGACACCTGCCCAACCCCCGCTACCGCGCCCTGTACGCACGTGTGACCGGTAGGAGCGAGGCCGAGTTGTTCGGGGCGGAGCCCGCGAGGGCGTCGCCGTGGCGCCCTGGCGGACCCGGCGAGAACTTCGCTTCCGATGACGAGAGGGAGGCTCTGGAGCTCGCTCGCCGTGTCGCTGCGAGCGACGTAGGAGACGAGACCCTCGTCGCGTTGGAGATGACCGTCGACGAGCTGGCGTCCGACTACCCGCGCTCTCCACCGGACGAGCTGCTCGCGCGCATACGGCGCCACCTGCGGTACGTCTCACAACTGATGGACGCCCGGATGACGCTGGACGCGCGACGGCGGCTGGTCGTCGTCGGCGGCTGGCTGTCCCTGCTCGCCGCGACCTGCGACATCGACCGAGGCCACCGGCCGCCCGCCGCCGCCCACCTGCGCACGGCCGCCCAGCTCGCCCAGCACGGCGGCCATATCGAGATCCTCGCGTGGACGCTGGAGACCGCGGCATGGCAGCTGCTCACCGAGGGCGAGTACCGCAAGGCGGTCATGCTCGCCCGGCAGGCGCAGGACGTTGCGCCGCGGGACGGCTCGGCGTTCATCCAGGCGACCGCACAGGAGGGACGTGCGTGGGCAAGGCTCGGCGACGGGCCGGAGACCCGTCGTGCGCTGGCGCGTGTCGAACGGCTGGTCGCGCCGCTGCCGATGCCCGACCGTCCAGAGCATCACTACCGGTACGACCCGGCCAAAAGTGATGCCTACCAGGCCACCACGCTCTCATGGCTGGGCGATCCGGCGGCGGTGCCGCTCGCCCGCGGTGTTCTGGACCGGCTCGAACGCCCGGCGGCCGGTCCGGCCCGTCCGCGACGGGCCGCCTCCGCGCGGCTCGATCTCGCGCTCGCGCTGCTCACCGCCGAGCAGGCGGACGAGGCGGCGCAACGCGCGCTCGAAGCGATGGGAAGCGGCCGTCTCGTGCCGTCGAACCACTGGCGGGCGGCCGAGGTCGTCACCGCGGTCGAGGCGCTGGGCCTCCCGGAGGCGGCCGACCTCAACGAGGCATTCCGCGAACTGTGCGCGTCAGCGGAGCGATAACCGGACCGCCCCTCTTCCCGCGCCCGGACGGCGGCCGCCCGGGTCGCCTCGATCTAGCCCCTGACCAGGGTGGCCAGGCATTCGCCGTGCCGGGTCATGTGGAAGACGTCCACATCGATTGCACCGCAGGTCATGCCGCAAATCGGCGCCCGTGCCAGGACGGCCCGTGCGTCACTGATGCGTCGTGATCTTCAGCGGTTGCCCGTCGAGCGCGGCGAGCTGAACCCCACCCCGGTGCGGGGACGACCGCCTGAAGCGCCACCGCTGGGTCGCTGCGATACCACCGGAGGCACCCTCGCAGGACCTCGGCGAGGACGGTCTCCCGGCTGAGCCGCTCCCACCCCGCCGTGATGGCGTCGTCGCGACCTGTTCGGTGCCGACCGGAAGGGGCTCGCCCGCGTCCGTGCCGGTGGTCCATCGGCAGACACCGCCGTGCTCGTCCCAGATGATCACTCGCTTGGCTTCCTCCCGGTAGGAGACGCGCAGGCGTAAGGCGTCCTCGGTGGCCACCCGCCGCGCCGGTGTCGAGCGGTAGAAGGTCCCGGTCGGCCGGGCGCAGTTCGCCGGGACCTTCGGGGCGCGGCGGCGTCCAGCGGCCCGGACGGCTTGGCGTCCGGTTCACTCGGCATCCGTGCCCTCCTCGGCGGCGGGCTCGGCGGCGGGCACGAACTGCTCGGCGACCCACACCGCGGGGCGCTCGATCTCGTCCGGCGGCTGGTAGGTCTTGGCCTCACCGTCCAGGGTGCGGGCACGCCATGTCCCGTTGCCCTGGGAGATGATCGTCGCGCGCGGGTCCCCGGTCTCGGGGTCCAGCAGCATGTAGACCCCGGTCCCGCCCTTGAGGACGTAGCCACCCACGCGGATCTCCTCGGCGCCCCTCACGGCGCGGGAGCCAGGTGGCCGGCGATGATGACCGCGGCGTCAACGATGTGGGCGGCCTCGGCGATCGGCTCGTTGCTGGCCTCGTCGAAGAACCACATCCGGTCGTGGTCGGTGACGCGCGGCTTGCACGTGACCGTCTGCCTCGCCCCCGAGTCCCGGCGGGTCACCAGCAGCGCCAGCGGGCTGGCCCGCAATTCCACGTCGAGGTGGCGAACCTGCAAGGCGCTCATCAGCTCGTAGAGCCGCGGGTAGGCGTGCCGGTGCTCGGTGCCATCGAAGGTGCCAGTCATCCCGTCTCCCAAATGCGATCCGAGTCGTTCTTCCGTCACTGTCAGTGAACCTGTGGCGGATGCCACACGTCAGTGCCGTCGGGCGGATGATCGCGGATGACCCCGGATGACCTGCGGATGACGCTCGCCTCCTCCGTTCGCATGGGGCACCCTGGGACGGCGGAGGTGAGGCCTATGACCGCCGACGACATCCCGCTGTGGAGCAGGCGCCTGAGGGCGGCGCGGGAGGCGAAGGGATGGGACATCCCCGAGACCGGCGACCTCCTGTGGCGCGAACTCGGCAAGAGCACCCGGCGTGACAGCGCGCGTCGCATGGTCGACAACTGGGAGCGCGGAAGGCACAAGCCCAGCGGCCGCAACCTCCGCGCCATCTGCCAGCTGCTGAACCTCGATCCCCGCGACCTCTTCGACGGCGAGGACGGGCCGGCCCGTACGCCGCCGGAAGACGACGCCGCACAACTCCTGATCACCTTGAAAGCCGATGCGCTCGATCTGGCGACGTGGGCAGAACGGACCAACGTGGGCGACACGACCATCAACTACCTCGCATCAGCCACCCGGCGCCTGGCACAGGAGTACCTGTCGCGTCCGCCCGCCCCGCTCCTGGCCGAGGCCGCCGAACTGTACCGGCGTGTCGCGGACCTGCTGCGCGGAGGCCGACAGCACCTCCAACAGACACGCGACTTGCACGTCATCGCCGGGCAGTTGCTGGCGTTCTTGTCCTGGGCGTCGTCGGACCTGGGTGAGGCCGACGCCGCCGAGGCCTACGCCACGGCCGGATGGGTCATGGCCGAGCAGGCAGACCACGACGCGCTGCGCGCGATGCTGCTCACCGCCCAGTCCAAGAACGCCTTCTGGGAAGGCCGCTACCGCCTCGCGGCCGAGCTGGCGCAGCGGGGCCAGCGATACGCGCCCGCCACCGAGGCCCGTGTCCTGCTGGCGTGCCAGGAAGGTGACGCCCGGCAGGCACTCGGCGAACTGGCGAGCGCACAGGAGGCACAGCGCGCCGCCGCCGCGGCACGTGACGCCATCACCGCCGAGGTGGAGGTGGGCGGGCTGTGGGCGTGCGGCCGGGCACGGCAAGCGAATTACGCCGTGGGCGTCTGTCTTGCCGGGCGGGACACCGCGGGCGCTTTGGCCGGTGTCGCCGAAGCTCGCGAGGCGTACGCGGCCGGTGAGCTGTGGGCCTACGGGACGTGGGCGCAGCTGTGCCTTGGCGCCGGGATCGCCTACATCCTTCAAGGCGATCTCGACGACGCCCTCGGCGAGCTGGCGCCGATCCTGGCGCTACCCGAAGAGCAGCGCCTGGCGACCCTGGCCAGCCGGTTCGGCGAGGTCGACCAGCACCTCGCCCACCGCAGATTCTCCGGAAGCCGCGCCGTGCTGGAACTTCGCGAGCAGATCACCGAGTACCGGGCGGGCGCGCTCACGGCCAAGGCGATCATGAAGGGAGACCAATGACCTCCGCAGCAGAGACCATGCGCGACCACTGGTGGTGGCGCCCTGGCTGGCAGGCCGGACGCCGCATGTACACCTGGCACTTCACTTTCGACGGCCGGCACGACGTGCACCGGCTCGTCCTGGCCTACCAGCAGCGGCTCGCGCACATCTCCGGCCTGGACCCGATCCCGCTGGAGTGGCTGCACCTGACCACGCAGGGACTGGCGTTCGCAGATGAGATCACCGACGAGACGGTCGATGCCGTGGTCGCCGCCGTCCGCGCCCGGCTGGCGGACGTTCCCCCGGCGACGGTGACCGTGGGCCCGGCGATCGTCGATCCCGAGGTCGTCCGGCTGCGCGTCGAGCCGGCCGGTGCGCTGGTCCCGGTCCGGTCGGCGATCCGCGCCGCCATCACCGAGGTGGTCGGCGAGGTCGGCGAGGGCGAGGAGTGGCATCCGCACATCAGCGTCTCCTACAGCAACGCGGACGGGCCTCTGGCGCCGATCGCCGCAGTCCTCGCCGAGGAACTGCCACCGGTCCACGCGCAGATCGACGAGGTCCAGCTCATCATCCTGGGACGTGACGAGCACTGCTACACCTGGGAAACCAGGGCCGCCGTCCAGCTTTCGAAATGACCACCCCACGGCCCGGAATCCAGACGCAGCGATCTCATCGAACTGATCGATAAGGAGCACCGTTGGACGACCCGCGCATCTCAGACCTGCTGACGATCGGCCGGCGAATCTGGGCCGACCAGCCGTCCATGGAGTTGCCGCACGTTGCCGTTGCGGCTTGCACCGTCACCGGTGACATCGCCCGCGTCAGCCGCGACGAGCTTGAAGGCGACGGAGACCGGGCGGCGCTCGGCCGGGAGCTCGGCAACCTGATCCTCTCCGGCGTGCGCTGGGCATCGGACCTGGGTTTCGACCCGGCCGAGTGCGTGGCGGTGGCGGCGGAGGCGCAGCGTCGATACGTCGAGTCGCGGGCGTTCGAGAGGAACTCGCCCGGCTGATCCTGCGATGCGCTGGGGCCCCGGCCCCTGGGCGATAAGGGGAGTCCAGTCTTGCCCGGGAGCGCTACCTTCGCGGGGCGGTTGCGTCGGGTTGTGCGGCTGTCACCATGCGGCCGCGGCGAGGGGGCGCGTTCAGCCTCTGACGAGGGTGGCCAGGCACTCTACGTGCTGGGTCATGGGGAAGGCGTCGAAGGCGCGGAGGGACTCCAGGGTCCAGCCCTTGTCGCTGAAGTAGGCCAGGTCGCGGGCCAGGGTGGCGGGGTCGCAGGAGACGTAGGCGATCTTGCGGCCGGCGAGGCGGGCGATGTGGGCGACGGCGTCGCGGCCGGCGCCGGTGCGGGGCGGGTCGAGGACGACGAGGTCGGCGCGGCGGACGCGGGAGCCGCCGGTGTGACCGGCGCCGCCGCCGCGCTTGTTCTGCGTGCGGGACGAGGAGTCCGCGCGGCCGAACTCCAGGTCGGCGACGACCTCCTCGACCGGGCCGCGTTCGATGGAGACGTTCGGGAGGTCGCGGAGGTTGAAGCGGGCGTCGCGGACGGCCTGGCCGTCGGACTCGACGCCGACGACGAGGCCGTCGGGGCCGACGCGGTCGGCGAGGACGCCGGCGAACAGGCCGACGCCGCAGTACAGGTCGAGGGCGATGTCGCCGGGCTTGGGCTCCAGCGCCTCCAGGACGGCGTCGGCGAGGAGCTGGGCGGCGCCGGGGTGGACCTGCCAGAAGCCGCTGCCGCTGATCTGGTAGAGGCGGCCGGAGACCGACTCGCGGACGTAGGGGAGGTTCGCCCCGGGCTCGGGCTTGCCCCTGACGAGGCGGACCGGCACGTCCAGGCGGGGCACGCGGATCTTGCGGCGGTCGCGGCCGCGCAGGACGACGAGGCGGTCGCCGGTGGAGCCGGAGACGATGCCCTCGACGCCGGACGCGCCGGGCCAGCGCTTGCGCTCGATGCCCATCAGCTCGACGCCGGGGTGCGCGATCAGGCACTCGTCGACGGGCTCGATGTCGTGGGATCGGTGGCGGCGCAGGCCGACGGCGCCGCCGGAGACGGAGAACTGGACGCGGGTGCGCCAGCCGAGGCCGGGCGGGGGTGCGACTTCACTGTCGGCCGGGTAAGGGACCTCTTCCACGACGACGGTGCGGGTGATCCCGGCGAGGCGCTGGAGCTGCTCCTCGACGACGGCGGCCTTGAGGGCGCGCTGGGCGGGCAGGGAGGCGTGCTGCCAGTCGCAGCCGCCGCAGCGCCCTGGCCCGGCGAACGGGCAGGGCGGCGGGACGCGGTCGGGGGACGCCTCGATGATCTCCACGGCGTCGGCGCGCAGGAAGTTCCTGGTGGTGTCGGTGACGCGGGCGCGGACCCGTTCGCCGGGCAGGGCGTGCCGGACGAAGACGACGCGGCCCTCGTGGCGGGCGACGCAGAAGCCGCCGTTGGCGACGTCGCCGACCTCCAGTTCGAGGATGTCGGGGGCCGGTTCCGAATCAGTCACGGTCCGAAACACTACCGCCACCGGGGCGTGCGTCGGCCGCCGCGCGGGGCGGCCTGCGGGAGGCGCCCGGGCCGGGCGGCTCCAGCCTGCCCTTGAGACGGTCGGAGGATTGCAGCTGCCACGCGACGCTGGTGACCATGACGCCGGGCTGGAACAGCAGCCTGCCCTTGAGGCGCAGGGCGCTCTGGTTGTGCAGGAGCTGCTCCCACCAGTGGCCGACGATGTACTCGGGGATGAACACGGTGACGACGTCGCGGGGGCTCTTGCGGCGGACGCCCTTGACGTAGGCGAGGACGGGCCGGGTGATCTCCCGGTACGGGGAGTCGAGGATCTTCAGCGGGACGGGGATGTCGAGGGCGTCCCACTCGTCCTGGAGGCGCTGCGACTCCTGCGCGTCCACCGCGACGGTCACCGCCTCCAGCGAGGACGGCCGGGTCGCGCGGGCGTAGGCCAGCGCCCGCAGCGTCGGCTTGTGGATCTTGGAGACGAGGACGATGCCGTGGTTGCGGGCGGGCAGCGCCACGTCCTCGCCGGAGGGGACCAGTTCCTCGGCGACCCGGTCGTAGTGGCGCCTGATCCCGCGCATCAGCAGGAACAGCACCGGCATTGCGATGCAGACGATGTAGGCGCCGAGCGCGAACTTGGTGATCAGCACGACGACCAGGACGACGCCGGTGAGGGTGGCGCCGAACGCGTTGATGCCCCGGGAGGTCTTCATCCGGCGGCGCTGGGCGGCGTCGGTCTCGGTGGCCAGCAGCCGGTTCCAGTGCCGGACCATGCCGACCTGGCTGACGGTGAAGGACACGAACACCCCGACGGTGTAGAGCGGGATCAGGCGGCTGACGGACGCGTCGTAGGCGTAGATCAGCAGCCCGGCCATCGTCGCGAGGATGATGATGCCGTTGCTGAACGCGAGCCGGTCGCCGCGGGTGTGGAGCTGGCGCGGCAGGTAGCGGTTCTGGGCGAGCACCGAGCCCAGCACGGGGAAGCCGTTGAACGCGGTGTTGGCGGCGAGGAAGAGGATCAGCGCGGTCATCGCGGTGACGAGCGCGAAACCGGGGCTGAAGTTGGAGAACACGGTGTGCGCCACCTGCGCGATCACCGGGTCGGCGTCGCTGACGGGCCTGCCGGTGGACGGGTCGACCAGCTGGCTGCCCTGGTCGGGCTCGGCGAACTTGGCGTCGGTGATGAACGCGAACGCGGTGACGCCGCCGAACATCGTCATCGCGACGACGCCGAGCATCAGCAGCGTCTTGGCGGCGTTGTCGCCCTTGGGCTTCTTGAAGGCGGGCACGCCGTTGCTGATCGCCTCGACGCCGGTGAGCGCGGCACAGCCGGACGAGAACGCCCGCAGGAGCAGGAACACCAGGGCGAAGCCCGCGACGTCCGCCTCGTCCCCGCGGATCTCGTAGTGCGCGGTCTCGGCCTGCAGGTCGGCGCCGGCGATCAGCCGCAGCCCGCCCCACAGCAGCATGCTGCCGATGGCGAACATGAACAGGTAGGTGGGGACGGCGAAGGCGACGCCCGCCTCCTTCAGGCCCCGCAGGTTCGCGAGGGTCAGCAGGACGACGATGCCGATCGCGACGGCGACCTCGTGCGGCTGCATGAACTTCAGCAGCGCCCCGAGGTTCTCCACGCCGGACGACACCGACACCGCGACCGTCATGACGTAGTCGACCAGCAGCGCGCTCGCGACGAGGACGCCCCAGTTGTCGCCGAGGTTGGTGGTCGCGACCTCGAAGTCGCCGCCGCCGCTCTGGTACGCCCGGACGTTCTGCCGGTAGGAGGCCACCACGGTGAGCAGGATCACCACCACGGCCGCGGCCACCCAGGGGGTGTAGTGGTACATCACGAGGCCGCCGGCCCCGAGCGCGAGGAGGATCTCCTGCGGTGCGTAGGCCACCGACGACAGTGCGTCGCTGGCGAACACGGGGAGCGCGATACGCTTGGGCAGGAGCTGCTCGTGCTGCTGGGCGCTGCTGAGGGCGCGGCCGAGGAGCAGCCGCTTCGCAAGGTCGGGAACCTTTGACACGGGACGAGACTCTAGCCCGTCCGGATGACGGTCTCCGGTCCGGCCGCCGCCTGGCGCGACGCACCGGCCGGGAACGCTCCACCGCAGGTGCGCGGGCCCTTGCCGCGAGCGGTCCCCATGGCGGATGTGGTGGGCGGATGTGTAGGTTTGCAGCCCGGCAGGATCATTCAACGGGAAGCGATCCTCGGGGTGCGCACGGCGTCGGCGGGCAGTGGTCGGCCGGGACGACGAATGCCGTGCACGGCGCGGGGGCGCCAGGGGGAGCGTCCTCCTGGACGGGATCGAGGGAACGGCCGTGCATATCGTGATCATGGGGTGCGGGCGGGTCGGGTCGACACTCGCCCACATCCTGGAGGACAAGGGCCATTCGGTGGCCATCATCGACCAGAGCCCGGAGGCGTTCCGCCGGCTCCGCAGCGGGTTCCGCGGCCGCCGGATCACCGGGTTCGGGTTCGACCGCGATGTGATCGCCGAGGCGGGCATCGAGCAGGCGTCGGCGTTCGTGGCCGTCAGCAGCGGGGACAACTCCAACATCATCTCCGCCCGCGTGGCGCGCGAGACGTTCGGCGTGGACAACGTGGTGGCGCGCATCTACGACCCGCGGCGCGCCGAGGTGTACCAGCGCCTCGGCATCCCGACGGTCGCGACCGTCCGGTGGACCGCCGACCAGATCCTGCGGCGGCTGCTGCCGGAGGGCGCCGAGCCGCTGTGGCGCGACCCGACCGGCGCGGTGGTGCTCGCCGAGCTGGACACCGGGCACCTGTGGGTGGGCGAGAAGGTCGCCGCGCTGGAGGAGCACGCGCGGACCCGGGTGGCGTTCCTGTCCCGGATGGGCGAGGCCCTCGTCCCCGCGCGGGACACGGTGATCCAGGACGGCGACATCGTGCACATCATGGCGCGCGCCGACGACGTGGAGCGCGTCAACGCCGCCGTCGCGGCGCGGAACGGGGAGGATGCCTGATGCGGGTCGCTATCGCGGGGGCCGGTGCGGTGGGCCGCTCCATCGCGCAGGAGCTGCTGGAGAACGGGCACGAGGTCCTGCTGATCGACAAGAGCCCGAAGGCCATCAAGGTGGAGATGGTGCCGCGCGCGGAGTGGCTGCTCGCCGACGCGTGCGAGATCTCCGCGCTGGACGACGCGGCGCTGGAGCGCTGCCAGGTCGTCGTCGCCTCGTCCGGGGACGACAAGGTCAACCTGGTGGTGTCGCTGCTGGCCAAGACCGAGTACGGGGTGCCGAGGGTCGTCGCGCGGATCAACCACCCGAAGAACGAGTGGCTGTTCAACGAGTCGTGGGGCGTCGACGTGGCGGTGTCCACACCGCGGCTGCTGTCGGCGCTGGTGGAGGAGGCCGTCAGCGTCGGCGACCTCGTCCGGCTGATGACGTTCCGGCAGGGCGAGGCGAACCTGGTGGAGCTGACGCTGCCCGAGGACGCGCCGCTCGGCGGCGAGCGGGTCGGGTCCGTCGCGTGGCCGCACGACACGGCCCTGGTGGCGATCCTGCGTGAGGGACGGGTGCTGGTCCCGACGCCCGACGACACCCTCGAACCCGGCGACGAGCTGATGTTCGTCGCCACCCAGGACGTCGAGGACGAGCTCGCCGAACTCCTCGGAGCGCGGTAGGCGGGCTCCCGGAAGGAGGCGGCCCTCCCGTCAGGAGGTGGGTTTCTGCTCGCGGTCGATGGGGGTGCGGCCGCGGGCCAGGAGCCAGACCATCGCCGCCAGGGCCGCCACCTGGAGGGGCCAGCCCATCACGATCTTCGCGGGGCCGAGCAGCCCGCTCTGGTCGCCGTCGGCCAGGTAGATCGGGTACTGGACGGCGACGCGGACCGCGCAGGGCAGCACCAGCAGCCAGGTCAGCCGCGAGCACAGCCGCACGATGCCGGGGTCGGACCGCCAGGCGGTGGGGTCGCCGGTGACCGAGCCGATGATGAAGCCGACGACGGGCCAGCGGACCAGGATCGAGAAGGTCATCGCGGCGGCGTAGGCGGCGTTGAGCATGATGCCGGGCAGGAACGCGTCCTCGGCCTTGCCGGACCGCAGCGCGAAGAACGCCGCGATGGCGATGCCGACGAGGCTGTTCAGGACGAACTGCGGGCTGGACCGCTGGGCGACCCTCACCAGGAGCAGCAGCACGGCGGCCCCCACGCCCGCGCCGACGGCGAGCTTGATGTCCTTGGCGGCGACGTAGGTGCCGGTGAAGGCGATGGTCGGCACGGCCGCCTCGACCATGCCGCGGACGCCGCCGAGGGCCTTGCCGAGCTGCGCGCGGACCGCCGCCTCGACGGTGTCGTGGGCGTCGCCGCCCCCCGGGGCCGCCGCCTCGTGCTCCCCGGCGGTGCCCGTCGCCTCGGTGGCGCCCGCACCGGTGTCGGCGGCACCCGCGTCGGTGTCGGCGGCGGCCGAGTCAGTGGTGCCCGTGTCGGCGGTGTCCGCGTTGTGGGTGCCCGCGTCGGCGGTGCCCGCGTCGGGGGTGCCCGTCTCGGCGGTTCCGGTGGCGCGCCGGCCGGTCGCCTCTGCTTCGCTCACGTCGCTCTCCCGGCCCCGCGCGGCCTCACGAACCGCCGCGCAGCTCGTATCGCGGATTGAACATGACCTTGCGCCCGTCCTGCAGGCTCACCAGGCCCTCGGCGCGAAGCCGGCGGCCCGGGTCGATCCCGGCGATCTTACGGCGGCCGAGCCAGACGAGGTTGATCACGTCGGTGCCGTCGTAGAGCTCGGCCTCCAGGGCGGGGGCGCCGCCCCGGGGACGGAGCGTCACCGTACGCAGGGTACCGGCCACGCAGTGCCGCTTGCGCGCGGCGCAGTCGGTGATCGGCGTCGCGCCCTCGTCGTCGGTGGTCTTCTGCAGCTCCTCGGCCTCGAGCTCGGCCTTGGTGGACGCCATGCGGCGCAGGAATCGCCGCAGGCCGCCCTTGCCGCGGTCGGGCACGGCGGGGCCGGTCTCGCGCGGCGCCCCGGCCGGAAGCTCGTCCATGTTCGAAGCGTATGGCATCCGGCGGGACGAATCACCACAGCCCACTCGAACCCTGGTGAGAAGCCTTCCGAACCCTCGGCAAAGTATGGAATGAAGCGTTCCGTTCTGCTATAGTCGGAACAGAACATTCCGCTCCAAGTGAAGGGAAGAGCCGTGACCGCCACGATCGAGACGCCGATCGCATCGCCCGGGAACGCCCGTCCGGACCAGGAGCGCGCGGGGGCCGCGCCGCACCCGCGCCGCTGGCTCGGCCTGTCGGCCATCCTCGCCGCGATCCTGCTGAACCTGCTCGACTCCACCGTGGTCAACGTGGCCGCGCCCGCGATCCGCGCCGACCTCGGCGGGTCGCTCGCCGCGCTCCAGTGGATGGCGGCCGGGTACACCCTGGCGCTCGCCGTCGCGCTGCTCACCGGCGGGCGGCTCGGCGACATGTTCGGCCGCAAGCCCGTCCTGCTCGCCGGGGCGGCCGGGTTCCTCGCGGCCTCCGTCGCGTGCGCGCTCGCCTGGTCGCCGGAGAGCCTGATCGGCTTCCGGGTCGCGCAGGGGCTGTGCGCCGCGGTGATGATCCCGCAGGGCTTCGGCCTCACCCGCGACCTGTTCGGCGCGAAGGACATGGGCAAGGCGTTCGCGATGCTCGGCCCCGTCATCGGCCTCGCCACGATCCTCGGACCGGTCGTCGCCGGGCTGCTGATCGACACCGACCTCGTCGGCACCGGCTGGCGCGCGATCTTCCTGCTGAACGTCCCGGTCGGCGCGTACGCGCTGGTCGTCGGCGCGCGGGTGCTGCCCGCCCCGGCCCGCACCGACCGCTCCGGCGGGCTGGACGTGACCGGGATGCTGCTCGGCGGGACCGGCATGAGCATGCTCGTGTTCCCGCTCGTCCAGGGCCGCGATGGCTCGCCTGGTCGCTGGCCTTGCTCGCCGGGTCCCTGCCCGTCCTCGCGCTGTTCGCCGCCCACCAGCTGCGCCGTGCCCGCGCCGGGCGGACGCCGCTGGTCCGGCTGAGCGTGTTCGCCGACCGCTCCTACAGCTCCGGCGTGCTGTTCGTCGTCGTCTTCTTCGGCCTGATCGCCGGGTTCTCCCTCGCCACCGGGATGCTCCTGCAGCTCGGCCTCGGCTACACGCCGCTGCACGCGAGCCTGGCGATGGCGTCCTGGGCGGTCGGCGCGTTCGCCGGCTCGGCGTTCGGCAGCATGACGATGACCAGCCTCGGACGCCGCGTCCTGCACATCGGGCTGACGCTGATGGCCGCCGGCCTGGCCGGGCTGTACTGGGTGTTCGAGACCGCCGGGACGGGCCTCGGCGGCGGGCACCTGGCCGCGCCGCTGCTGCTGTTCGGCGCCGGGATTGGCATGATCTTCGTCCCGCTGTTCGACATCATCGTGGCGGGCATCGCCGACCACGAGGTCGGCTCCGCCTCGGCGGCGCTGGAGTCGGTCCAGCAGCTCGGCGCCTCGCTCGGCATCGCGGTCCTCGGCACGGTGTTCTTCGAGGTGATGGGCTCGCCCGGGGCGGGCGCCGGGCACCGGCAGGACGCCCTCGACGCCGCGTCCCTGGTCGCGCTGCTGACGCTCGGCCTCACCGCCGTCGCGTTCCTCGTCGCCTTCCTCCTCCCCCGCCGGTCCCGCACCACCTGATCCAGACCCGATCGAGCGTCCGGCTTGCCAAAGTCGCCCTCCGTAGGTACTTCACTACGGAGGGTTTTGGCATGCAGGTGGGAAGACGTGCAGGCGGCGACCGGTGGGGACGGGATGTTGCGCGGATTCGGGGAACACGGGACGGGGCGGCGCACGCCGCTCACCGCGGGGTGCGCGCCGGTCGTGCTGGGCGCGGCCGTCATGCTGACGGCCGCCTGCGCCTCCGGCGCGAACGGGGAGACGGGAGGCCACGGCCCCCCGGGGAGCGCCGCGCCGCCGCGCCGGACGCCGCCGGTCACGATCGAGCCCGCCGACGGCACCCGCGGCGCCCGCCCCGACCTGGGCGTCGTCGTCACCGCCGTCCGCGGCACCCTCGACCGCGTCGACGTCCGCGCCGACGGCGCGTCCAGGCCCGTCGCGGGGCGCCTCTCCGCCGACCGCCGGTCCTGGCGGGCACGCTGGCCCCTCCGGCCCGGCACCGCCTACACCGCGACCACCACCGGCGAGGACGGCCGGGGCGGGCGCACGTCCGCCACGTCCCGGTTCAGCACCCTCCGCCCGTCCGCCACGTTCCGGATCAGCGACGTCACCCCCGCCCGCGGCGAGATCGTCGGCGTCGGCATGCCGGTGATCGTCACGTTCGACCGGCCGATCACGCGCCGCGCCGCCGTCGAGCGGTCGCTGGAACTGCGGGCGTCCCGGCACGTCAGGGGCGCCTGGCACTGGACGGGGCCGCGGCAGGTCGTGTTCCGCCCGCGCCGGTTCTGGCACGCGCGCGAACGCGTCTCCCTCATCGCCCACACCGCGGGGGTGCGCGCCGCGCCCGGCGTGTACGGGGCGTCCGGGCACACCACCGGGTTCCAGGTCGGCCGCTCCCGCGTCAGCACGGTGGACGCGCTGCGGCACCGCATGACCGTCCGGATCGACGGGCGCCCGGTCCGGACGGTCGGGATCAGCGCGGGCAAGGGCGGGCGCCGCGCGTACACCACCACGAGCGGCGTGCACCTGACGATGGGCAAGGGCGACCCGGTCGTGATGTCGTCGGCGTGGATGGGCGTGACGGACAAGAAGGACCCGCGCTTCTACAAGATGAAGGTCCGGCACGCCGTGCAGATCTCCAGCAGCGGCGAGTACGTCCACTCCGCGCCCTGGTCGGTGCGGTCGCAGGGGCGCGAGAACGTCAGCCACGGCTGCGTCAACGCCCCGCCGGAGTTCGCCGGCTGGTTCTACGCCGGGTCCCTGCGCGGCGACGTCGTCACCGTGACCGGCACCAGCCGTCCCCTGGAGTGGAACAACGGCTGGGGCTACTGGCAGCTCCCCTGGTCCCGGTGGGTCGCGGGCAGCGCCCTGAACCGCCCGGTGACCTCCGCCCGCACCTGAGGGCCCCGGCGGCGGGCGGCCCCGGCGGCGGTCAGCCGCCGATCGGGACGGCGGCGCCGGACACCCTGACCCTCGGGTCGTCCGCGCGCAGCTCCACCGTCAGCACCCCCGGACGTCCCATGTCGTCGCCTTGGCGCAGGGTGAGCGTCGCCTCGGCGGTGACCTCGCCGCGGTCGCGGAGGTAGGCGCCGAACGCCGCGGCCGCCGCGCCGGTCGCCGGGTCCTCCACCACGCCGCCGACCGGGAACGGGTCGCGGACGTGGAACACCCCGGACGACTCGCGCCACACCAACTGGACGGTCGTGAGGTCGCGGGCGGTCATGAACGCCGCCAGCCGGTCGAAGTCGTAGTCGAGCGCGGCGAGGCGCGCGCGGGTCGCGGCGGCCAGGACGAGATGACGCGCGCCCGCGAAGGCGACGCGCGGCGGGAGCCCCGGGTCGAGGTCCCCGGCCCGCCACCCCAGAGCCGCGAGCGCCTCGGCCACCTCGTCCTCCGCGACGTCCTCGACGTAGGGCTCGACGCTGGTGAGCGTGGCGCGGAGCGTCCCGTCCGCGGCCCTGTCCACCTCCACGGGGACGGTGCCCGCGGGGGTGGCGAACGTCAGCGCGCCCGGCCCGAGCCGCTCCGCGAGCGCGACGGCCGCCGCGACCGTCGCGTGCCCGCAGAACGGCACCTCGGCCTTGGGGCTGAAGTAGCGGACGGTGAACGCCCGCCCCGGCTCCCCCAGCCCTTCGGGCGGCGCCGTGAGGAACGCGGTCTCCGAGTAGCCGACGTCGGCGGCGATGGCGAGCATCGCGGCGTCGTCCAGCGCGGACGCGTCGAGGACGATCCCCGCGGGGTTCCCTCCGCCCGGGTCGGTGGTGAACGCCGCGTACCGCAGGACCGTGCCGTGGGAGTCCGTCATGTCCGGTGGCAACGCCGGGAGGGCCGCGCTTACTCCCGTCAGGCGCGGCGGAGGCGGGCCCGCGCGAGCGACGTGAAGTAGCCGAGCTCCGCGACGTTCATCAGGCGGGCGGTGCCGAGGTACAGCGCTCCCCCGCCGAGGCCGCCCACCAGGACGGCCAGGACGCTCGGGAGCCGGTCGCCGTGCATGTGCCCGAAGCCCCAGACGACCGCCGCCCCGAACGCCACCGCCGGCACGGCGGCCAGATGCAGCCGGACGAGGGTCCGGGCGATCCGGCGGCCGTCCATCCCGCCGAGCCGCCTGCGCAGCACCAGCGACGAGCAGACCGCGCCGACCACGTAGAACAGCCCGTACGCGACCGGCAGCAGGACCACCACCTGCCGCGCGGGCACGAACCGGAGCAGCGCGAACGCCGTGGCGGCCTGCGCGATCCCCGCGGGGACGGCGATCAGGCCCGGCGTCCGGGTGTCGCCCAGGGCGTAGAAGACGCGCATCAGCAGCTGGTGCAGGGTGAACGGCACGACCATCACCGCGAGGACCGTCAGGACGGCGCCGATGCGGCGCGCCCCGTCCGGCGTCATGCTGCCGTAGGCGAACAGCGCGACCGAGCCGGGCACCGCGAACACCAGCATCCCGAGCGACAGCGGGACGAGCAGCGCGCACGCCAGCCGCAGGCCGCGGGAGAAGTCGTCGCGCAGCAGGTCGCGGCGGCCCCCTGCGACGTGCGCGCTCATCCTCGGCAGCAGCGCCGTGATCACCGACACCGCGATGATCGCGTACGGGAGCTGGAACACCACCAGCGCGAACTGGTAGGCGGCGAGGCCGCTGCCCGCCACCGCGTGCCCGGCCTCCTCGGCGGCGCGGCCCCCCGCGCGGGTCGCGACGTTCGCGGTGACCAGCACCCCCGCCTGCGCGACGACGATGTACAGCAGCATCCAGACCGCGGTCCGCAGCGCCTCGCCGAACCCGGAGCCGCGCAGGCCGAGCCGGAGCCGCCAGCGGAACCCCGCGGACCGCAGCGTCCACGCCAGCAGGACGCTCTGCACCATCGTCCCGGACGCCGAGCCGAGGCCGAGCAGCGTGAGCTGCGCGTCGGTGACGGTCTGCGGCGTCCGGCCGCTCCCGGCGACCCACAGGAACAGCAGCCCGGCCGCCATCGTGATGAGGTTGTTCGCGATCGGCGCCCACATCGGCGGGCCGAACCGCCGCCGGACGTTCAGCAGCGTGCCCGACAGCCCGCTGACGCCGATGAAGAAGATCTGGAGGAGCAGCAGCCGGGTGAGCAGCACGGCCACCTCCCGCTGGCGGCCCTCGTACCCGCCCGCGTACAGGGAGATCAGCCGGTCGGCGGCGAGCACCGCCACGACCGTCAGCACCGCGAGCGCCAGCAGCGCGAGGCCCGCCAGCCGCTGCTCGGCCGCCGCTCCCCCGTCGGCGTCCCGGATCCGCCGCTTCACCAGGAACGGGACGAACACGCTGGCCAGCAGCCCGCCGAGCAGCAGCTCGTACACCGTGTAGGGGATCATCTCGGCGGCCTGGTAGGCGTCGCCGAGCAGCGCCGTCCCGAGCGCGGCGCCGATGACGACCGTCCGCAGGAACCCGGTGAAGCGGGAGAAGACCGTCCCGACCGCCATGACGGCGCTGGAATGCGCGACGCTCGGCGGGTCCCCCACGTCCTCCGGGTCGCGGACGGGCACCAGCCCGTGCTCGGGTTCGCCGGGCGGCTCGTCCCGCTCCGCGGCCTCGATGACCTCCGGCATCATCCGGCGCTGCTCACGCTCTCCCATCGGCACCCCCGTCGTCCTGGTGCCGAAGTATGCCCTGCCGCCGCCGCGCCTCCCCTCGTCCGGACGGCCGGTCCGCCTCGTCCGGACGGCCGGTCTCAGGCGGTGGCGAAGCCGGCCGCCGACACGAGGATCACGACCGCCGCCACCACCGCGTACGCCCAGGTCACCGCCGCGACGACCCGGACCCGCCGCGCCTCCGGCAGCCCGGTGAACGCCAGCAGCCAGGCCAGCGCGGGCAGCACGAGGATCGCGTGCATGGTCACGGCGTGCGCGGGCTTCAGCGCCCCGGCCACGTGGTAGGCGGCCTGCTGGTCCCCCGTCTGCACCTCCGTGACGCCCCGCGCGATCATCGCGGCGCCGGAGAGCAGCGCCAGCATCAGCGCCGCGAACCCGGCCCGCACCGCCAGCCGCATGCTCGGCGCGACCGCCGGGTTCGGCCGGAAGGACGCGGCCGCCAGCGTGACCAGCGTGACGATCAGGATCCCGCCGCCCGCCGCCAGCCCGCGCGAGATGGCCGTGTCCAGCGCCGTCTCCATGTTGAAGTGCGACGGGACGCGCCGCCACGCCTGCACGGTGATCAGCGCGACCTCCGCGACGCAGTCGGCGGTGAACACCCCGAGGACCACGGCCCGCGTCCGGTCCCTGAGCGGCACGAACGAGCCGACCCAGGCGATGGTGACGAGCGTCAGCCCGAACGACAGCCCGAACGTGACGGCCTTGCGCCACGACACCGGCCCCTCCCAAGGCCCCCCGTCGACCGCGAAGACGCCCAGGTGGAACACCCCGGACACCATCAGCAGCGCCCCGACCGCATACGCGACCCGCTCGACACGCCGCGCGTCCGCCCAGATGCCCCGGATCCCGCCGACGACCGCCCCCGGGACCAACCCGCCCTGCGGCGCGCGCACCGACCCGTCCATCACCGCTCCTTATTGAGTGAGTACTCACCCACCCTACCGTGCGGCCTCCGGGTCCGGCCAGCCGGACCGAGGCGGCGGCCGGTGCGAACGATCTCGAACAAGCTCGAACACCGGGAACGTTGCCCCGCCCCCGCGTCCCCGGGCAGCCTGAAGACGACCTTGCCCCGCAGACGTGAGCCGCACGGCTCCCTCCTCGAATGGAGCAGGTAGAAGATGAACAGGCAGAGAATGAACACGACGGTCTTCGCGTGGTCGGCGCCCGTCCTGTCCCTCTTTCTCCTTATGGGGGCGGCTCCCGCCGCGAACGCCGCCCCCGACCGATCCCGGGCGTCCGCCGCAGAGAACCTGCCGGCCTGCCGCTACAAGGTGAAGCAGGGCGACACCGCACGCAGCATCGCCGCCCTGTTCGGGATCAGCTACGCGACGTTGAGGTCGCTCAACCCCGGCGTGAACCTGGACCACCTCACCGCCGGCCAGTGGCTCCGCGTTCCCGACCGGTTCTGCTGACGACGCGAGCCGCCCTGACGAGGTCCTCGTCAGGGCGGCTCGCGTTCGGTGACGGTCAGGCGGCGACCGCCTCGACCGCGGGCGCGCGGAGGGCGCGGCGGGCGGAGGTCCAGGCGGTGACGCCGGTGATGACGGCGGCCAGCGCCGCGACCGCCAGGTAGGTCCAGACGCTGCCGTCCGGGGTGGGCGAGTCCATGCGGGCGATGCCGAACGGGACGATGGTGAAGACCGACGCGACGGTGCCGCAGGCGACGCCGGTGACGGTCAGGACCACCGACTCCAGCGCGACGGTGCCGAGCACCTGGCCGGGCGTGGCGCCGGCGAGGCGCGTCTGGCCGAACTCGCGGCGGCGGTGCGCGGTCGCGGCGACCAGGGTGTTCACCAGCATGATCGCCGTGAACAGGACCACCATGCCGATGACGACGAGGTTGAGCGTCTCGATGCCCTTCTGCTCGGCGGTCTTGGACAGCCCCGCGGCGTCCATCGCGGCGTTCTCGGTCGCCTGGAGGAACAGCGTGCCGACGGCCGTGCCGGTGAACAGGATGATCGGGGTGACGGCGGCGGCCATGGCGCCCGTCCGGCGGCGCATGGTGGTGATCGCGAGGTCGCCGGTCGCGCCGAGCAGCCGCAGCGGCCCGGCCAGCAGCGACGTCACCCGCCGGATGATCAGCGGGGACAGCAGCGCCAGGCCGATCGAGGCGAGGATGTCGGCCTGCCCCGCCGTCGCCATCGCGTCGCTGCCCTTGCCGTGCATCACCGTGGACGTCACGACCGCGAGGTCCACCGCGACCAGCAGGAACAGCCCGGCGAACACGACGCGCTTCTTGCTCAGCCGCCCGGTGTCGACGGCCGCGGCCATCAGCGACTCGGTCACCCGGACGCGGGTGGCGCGGCGCGCGGTGATCAGCGCGGCGGCCGTGGCCGACACGAAGGTGATGCCGAGGCCCATCGACACGGCGATGGGACCGAACGCATAGGAGACGTCCCCCGGGACCTGGTCGGTGTCGTGCAGCAGGCCCAGCAGACCCCGTCCGACCAGGAAGGCGGGCGGGACCGCCAGCAGCGCCGCCGCCACGGCGAGGCCCGCCGCCTCACCGACGATCATCCGGCCGAGCTGCGCCGGGGTCGCGCCGACGCTCTTGAGCAGCGCCATCTCCGACGCCCGCTGCCGCACCGACAGCGTCAGCGTCGAGGTGACCGCGAACACCACCAGCAGCAGCCCCCAGCCGCCGACGACGCTCGCCATCGTGACCAGCGTGCTCTTCGCGGTGCCGGTGACGTTGTCGCCGCCGGCGGTGTCCAGCATGGACGCGAACCCCATCAGGATCGTCGCGCCGAGGAACATCGACAGGAAGCTCGCCACGAACGCGCCCGCGCGCTTGCGCAAGGAACGGAACGCCAGCCCGGTCATCGTCCCGCCTCCGTCGTGGCGCGCTGCCGCTCGACCTCGTCGGCGAGGTGCGTCATCCGCTCGGCGACCGCCTCGGCGGTCGGTGCCTGCTGGTGCCCGACGATCCGCCCGTCCGCCAGGTAGAGGACGGAGTCGGCGCAGGACGCGGCGACCGGGTCGTGCGTCACCATGACCACCGTCTGCCCGAACATCCGCACGGACTCCTGGAGCAGCGCCAGCACGTCCCGCGCGCTGCGGGTGTCGAGCGCGCCGGTCGGCTCGTCCCCGAACACCACGCGCGGCTCGGTGACCAGGGCCCGGGCGATGGCGACGCGCTGCTGCTGCCCTCCGGACAGCTCCGCCGGAAGGTGCCCGAGCCGGTCCCCGAGACCGACCCGCTCCAGGATCGCCTGCGCGCGCCGCCGGTCGACCTTGCGTCCCGCGAGCTTCAGCGGCAGCGTCACGTTCTGCATGACCGTCAGCGTCGGCAGCAGGTTGAACTGCTGGAACACGAACCCGATGCGCTCGCGCCGGAACCTGGTGAGCGCGGCCTCGCCGTCACCCGCGAGCAGCGCGCCGTCCACGAACACCCGTCCCCCGGTCGGACGGTCGAGGCCCGCCGCGCACTGGAGCAGCGTGCTCTTGCCGGAACCCGACGGGCCCATCACGGCGGTGAACGACCCGGACGGCAGCGACAGCGACACCCCGTCCAGCGCCACGACCTGGTTGCCCTCGGTCCCGTAGACCTTGCGCACGTCCTCCAGCCGGAGCGCCTCGCCCGGGACCGCGGCCGCCCCGGCCCGGTCCACCGCCTTACGTCCGAACATCGCCTTCCCCTCTCCGCCCGGCGGCTCCTCATGAGCGCCGCTGGAGAAGAAATTACGGATGGCCCGAGCACAGGAGGATGGGTCCAGCACACCGAAAGGGGTAGGCAAAACCCCACCTTTCCTTGGCGCACCGCCCGCACCGGAATCCCGGACGTCAGGGATTGGCGATGGCCGCGAGGAGTTCGCCGCGTCCGCACGCACCGGTCTTGCGGTAGATCGATTTCAGGTGGTCGTTGACCGTGTACGCCGACAGGCCGAGACGGCGGGCGATCTGCTTGGGTGCCGCCGCGTCGCACAGCTGGACGATGATCTGGCGTTCCCGTGCGGTGATGCCGTACCAGTCGCAGAAGGACGGCAGCCTCTGCCCGGTGGTGGCCGACTGGACGACGATCGCCACGTCCCCGGCGCCGTCTCCGGACAGCGGCTGCGCGTGGCAGGCGACCCACCGTCCGTACGCGGCGGAGGGACCCACGAACTGCGGGACGTCGGCATCGCAGTCACCGGGGCGCCCGCGGGCCCGCATGGCAAGCCCCGCAAGCAAGGACTCGCCGCACCAGTCGGGGACGTCGCTGCGGGGCCGCAGATCCTTCTCCCACCGGACGGCCTGGGCGGTGGCGGCGCGAATCGTGTGGTCGGACCCGACGATGATCACCCCGGGCAGCGGCGCCGGATCCGCCGCCGTGAGCGGCCCGGCGGTGACGTACTCGCGCATGACCGCCACCAGGTCCGGTGTCAGCCGCACGGCCCGCAGCACGTCGGCCTCGTCGAACGGTCGGCCGCCCTGGGAGCGCAGCAATCCCAGCACCCCCCAGACACCCCGGGTGTCGCGCAGCAGGACCCGGAGCTCGCACCCGACACCGTGCCGGAGCATCAGGTCCGCAGCCGCCCGCTCCTGCCGCCCGTCCCGGTGACCGCTCCCCAAGACCGCCACCGGCAGCCGCCGCCGTGCGAGGACCTCCAGCGGGAACGGATCGTGACCGGCGTAGTGGTTGTGCAGCAGCCCGCGCCCGAAGGCGATCTCGAACCCATGCCAGAAACTGAACGACAGCCGGCCGGGCCCCATCGCCGGGCTGGTCCCCGCCAGCACCACGGCGTCATGCGCGACGGCGGGCGCGACGGCCCGCGACAGCGCCCCGGCCAGCTCATCGGTACTCGCGCCACTCTTGGCGGCCTCAGAGAATCCCCGCATCAACGCCCCCCGACTATGCCCACCTCAATTCTGACAGATCAACATCCGAGGCCACCACAAACACATGAAAGCGTCCGATGACGACAGGCCATGCGATCAGCAGGCAGCATCACAAAGCACGCTAAAGATCATTCTAGCCAGACCTCACGATCAAGATGCTGGGACGATCCAACCTCTTTCCTTGCAGGCAGTAATTGATGACCAATGAAGCAGACCGATCGAGCGGTTGCGAATCTTCCGATTCCATACATCACCTTGATAGCGTCGGCCTCGAAACCAGGTACCCGGCGTCAGCCGGGGAGTCCTTCGGTCGACGTAGACAGCATCGTCCGATGGCTCGTCCAGGAGTGAGGGATGGAGGGGACCCGCCCAGGGCCTCCCGGTCCGGTCTCCGCAGTGGTCGCCCAGCTGTAGGGGCGCCCAGCAGGGCGGTGTCGTATTCACCGCTTTGAGTGTGAGTGCCCCTGGTCTGGCCGCTGCGGGCCTAGCGCCATCAGCTCGGTCATGCCGGGCGACAGCCCGGCGAACATCTGCGGCACCGGCACCGGCTCGATGGCGGGGCCGAGGCGCTTGGCGATCTGCTGGACAACTGGTTCGCCGAACCAAGGATCGTCGGCGATTTCGGCGGTGGCGACCGCGTGGGCGTCGCCCTGCATTGCGACATGGACGGTATCGGGAGACGGTCGTTGACTCTCCTGTCCACAATGTCCCGAATACCGGGCCTGGTGGCGGCCTTCTGGTCATCAGTTGAGGCTTGCTTTGGTGATGCCGGACGGCGTCATGGCCGGAGGTCGGCCCCAGCAAGATCATTGGGAAATGTCCTCCGATCGTTCCTCATGCAGTGAGCAAGCTCCGTTGGCTTCGCGAGTAGCGCAATGAGTGCCGGGTAGGGGCCCGCCCGACAGGGGACGGCCGGACGGCACCGAGCCCGATATGCCAGTTATCGGGTCATTGCGATGGTTCGGTGACGTTCGATGCGCCAACCGTCATGGGGGATAGCCGTGCCGACGAATGAACGTCCACTTGATCTAGAAGAAGTGCGCGCCGCCCTGGAAGAGGCAGGAAATCCTTGGGAGGCGGGTGAGACTTCGGTCAGTCACCTCATCGGAACCGACTTCGAGGGCTATCTGGGCCTGGAGGTGGGTGAAGAGGAACTTGCCGAGGCGACCGAAGAGCCGGCGGAGGAGGCCGCGGTCGAGATCTTCGGGCTGCCGACGTCCTTCGATCTGCGCAGTGTGGACGGCAAGAACTACACGACACCGGTGCGCAGGCAGAATCCCTCGTGCGCCTGCGTGGCCTTCGCCGTGGCGGCCGTCATGGAGCACGTGGCCCGCTACAGCGCGAAGAACACCAGTCTCGACGTTCAGCTCTCCGTGGGCGACATTCATTATTGCCTTGGCAAGAAGAAATGCCTCGAAACCCAGAAGACGGGTGATGCGCTGAAGGCCGTGAAAGAAAGCAAGGTCGCCTATGAGAAGTGCTACCCCTGGTCGACCGGGGACCAGGAGTGCAAGGTCAACAAAGATTGCAAGGAGAAGAATAACGCCGCTCTCACTCAGTACAGGCAGCTCAAGGGCACCAAAAAGGTCGAGGAGATGAAGGAGTGCATCTCCAAGTACGGCTCGGTGACTGCGGGCATCATGGTCTATGACGATTTCAAGACCTACAAGGGCGGGATCTACAAGTTCGTCAAAGGCACCGCCCAAGGTGCGCACTGCATCACTCTCGTGGGCTACAACGACACCGAAAAGTACTGGATAGGCAAGAACAGCTGGGGCACCGACTGGGGCGAGCAAGGGTTCTTCCGCGTCGCGTACGGCCAGTGCAAAGTGGGTGAGCTGGCGAGCTGGTGTGTGGAAGGGGTGACGCTGCACACTCAGGCCAAGGCCGAGCAGGCGCCACGGCAGCGCGTAACGAGCCGTTGACCATCACGGCGACGGGCGGGGGGGCGTTTCCGTGGGCATGGACGTCAAGGCTCTGACCGAGTGGCTCGGCCGGATCGACACGAAGAAGCCCCTTACCATTCCGCAGGACCTCCCAGACGGTCTGGACTTCCGGAACGACGTCGACATGTCCGCGTTGAGATACTGGGAGACGAGGATCAAGGAGGGGACCAAGGCTCTCAAAGAGCTGGTCCCTGACCTGACGAAGCTGACGCTGACGGGAAAGCCGGTCGAGGGCGTCACGCTGACCCTGAGGTTCTTCGCCGCCGCCGACAAGCCGCAGGACACCGACCTGGTCATCGGCGTCGAGCTGATCGTCTCCCTGGACACGCACGACGTGTTCAAAGACCTGGTCGGCGTCGGCATACGCCAGGTACGCCTGAACTACCGCATCGAGAAGAAAGGCGGCGACCCGACCACCAAGAAATGGCGGGTGCGGATACGCCTGTCGGTCGACGCCGACCGGCTCGTCGAGCTGATCACGGACGTCGGCCAGCAGGTCTCGTGGGGGCCCTTCACCTTCACATCGCCGAAGTTCCCTTCCTGGTCGCTGGCCGACACCCTCACGGCGTTGCGGATTCCCGGTGTGACGATGCCCGACGTCCCCCTGCCGCCCAAGGTGTTCCCCGACGTCGGTGAGCTGACCCTGCGTTATGAACGCGTCGGCACGAAGGGATATCGCGTCCTGATCTACCCTTCGGAGCAGAGGCTCAGAGCAGGCTGGGCGGTCGGCCTGCTGCGCCCGGACACCGACGAGGGGAAGGCGACCTGGGCCGCGTCGGGGCTCCTCCAGATCGGCACGGTGAAACTGTCGGACCTCGACGTGCTGCGGGGCCAGCTTCCGCCCGACAGCGACCTCTCATTGTCCCTCCAGGTCGTCTACGCCAGCCGCGATCTGGGCAAGGACGATGTGACAACCCTCAACCAGGTTCTCAAGGACGCCAAGGTCGGCGGCGAGATGCCCACCGGCTGGCGGCTGAATCCCGGCGTCACCTGGTGCGCCCACGTCCAGATCGGGCAGCGGCCCAGCGAGCGCTACACGCTGCTGGTCCGGCCCAAGCACAAGGCGCCCAAGACCTATCGCGCCCTGGGCGAGACGACGTCCTCCCCGGGCAAGCGGCCGGAGGGCCCGGTGCGCACTCAGCGCTCGCTGGGTCCGCTGCATCTCAAGGAACTCACGCTCCGCTACCTCGACGGCCGGCGTCCCCGCGTGGTGCTGTCCCTCGACGCCGCTCTGGCCGCGGCCGGGCTGACGGTGGAGGCCGCCGGCCTGGGCCTCGAAGTGGAACTGAAGGAGAACCCGAGGGCCGATGTCGTCCTGGGCGGGCTGGGCGTGGCCTACAGCCGGCCACCGCTGGAGGCCGCCGGCAGTCTCGTCCGCCGTGAGCCGGGCGGCGATATCGACTTCGCCTACGACGGCCTGATCATGATCAAGGCCGCCCGCTGGGGCCTGATGGCGTTCGGCTCCTACGCGTCGATGACGGCCAAGGACGCACGGCCCGGCTACACCTCCGTGTTCCTGTTCGGCGCGCTGCTCGGCACGTTCGGCGGCCCGCCCCCGGTGGTGTTCACGGGCGTGTGCGGCGGTTTCGGCTACAACAGCAAGGTCCGATTCCCCGCCATCGACCAGGTGACGGCCTTCCCGTTCGTCAAGGCCCTGGATCCCGACGGTTATGAGGACCTCACCAAGAAGAACTTCGGCGAGCCGGTCACGCCGGGGACCGTCCTGGCGAAGATCACCGGCGGGGAGGACGCCTGGGTCGTGCCCGCCGTCGGCGAACTCTGGCTCGCCGCAGGGGTGGCGTTCTCCGTCGCGCAGATCGTGGACGTGCAGGCGCTCCTCATGGTCCAGCTCGGCGACGACATCGTCGTCGGTCTGCTCGGCGCATGCACGATCGACCTTCCCGCGCCCAGGAAGACCGGTAGGAAGGTGCCCGGCGTCGCCCACGTCGAACTGGGCATCCGCGCCGTGTACCAGGCGTCCACCGGCGAGTTCTCGCTGGCGGCGGCCCTGTCGGACAATTCCTGGCTGGCGCACCAGGAGTGCAAGCTGACCGGCGGCGCCGCGATCCACGTGTGGGCGCCTCCCAGCCCGTACGCCGGTGACTTCGTGGCCAGCCTCGGCGGCTACCATCCGGCCTTCGAGCGGACGAAGCCCCGCCACTACCCGGACGTCCCGAGGCTCGGACTGTCCTGGTCGGTCGGCTCGGCGGTCAGCGTCCGCGGCCAGTTGTACGCCGCCGTGACCCCCGCGGCGGCCATGGTCGGCGGGCGCCTGGAGGTCAACTACCGCGCGGGCGGGCTGCACGCCTGGCTGACCGCCTACTTCGACGTGATCGTCCGATGGGCGCCGCTGTATTACGACGCCGAGATCGGCCTGTCCATCGGCTGCTCTTTCACCGTCCGGGCCTGGCTGTTCACCGTGACGGTCCGCCTGGAGATCGGCGCCCGGCTGCGCCTCTGGGGCCCGCCGACGCGCGGCACCGCCCGGCTGAAGGCCGGTCCGTTCAACGTCGAGATCAAGATCGGAAGCGGGGAGGAGCCACTCCGCGGGCCGCTCGGCTGGGACGACTTCCGCAAGCAGCAGCTGCCGGACAAGCCGGTGACGGTGAGCGCTGTCAGCGGCCTGGTCACCGACCCGGTCAAGGTCAAGAAGGCAGGCCCCGGCCACTGGGTGGCCACCACGGACGGATTCTCCTTCGCCACCCGCTCGGCGATGCCCGCCACCACCCTCACCTACGACGGCAAGGCCGTCGACGGGAAGACCCGGACCCTCCACGTCCGGCCGATGGAGAAGGAGAACGCCACCTCCACCCATGCCGTGGTGCTCAAGGCCAAGAGCGGTTCCAGCGCGGTCCCCGTCGCGTTCGCCGCCGGTGACACCGGGAAGCCGTGGTACGGGCGGGTCTCCACCGCCCAGGTCCCGAAGGCGCTCTGGGGGGACAAGGGCACCGCCGCGCAGGTCCCCGGGAAGGACCAGACGCTCCCCGGCGCGGTCGGCGTGGACATCGTCATCGGGCCTCCCACGATCGAGGGCATCGCGTTCTCCGTCCCGCACCGCCTGCTGCGGTTCAAGGACGTCAGGGCGAAGGTCAACCCGCTGGCGGCCCAGCCGAAGCGCGACGACGCCGATCCTCCCGACACGGACGCGGACGAGATCGCCAGGAAACTCCGCACCGCGCTGATCGACCTCGGTGCCCTGGTCGGCTGGAAGGGATAGGCGGCGGCGATGGCGGACCCTTTGATCACCTTCACGGACAACCTGGTGCCCGTCGTGGGCCGCGACGCCTACACGCTCACGGTGACCCACACGATCGACGTGGGCGAGGGCGGCAGGCGGCTCGGCGAGGCCGCCCAGGACCTGACGATCCTCGGGACGAGGTTCGGCCTTCCCAGCGCCGAGGTCCACTCCGCCCACCCCCCTCCCGACTCCACCGCCACCTACACCCGCCGTCTGCCGCACGTCGCGCTGGAGAGCCGCCTGCTGCCCTGGGAGACACGGCTGACGTGGAACGTCCAGAAACTGGACGACAAGCACGTCCCGTGGCTGGCGCTCCTGCTGTTCTCCGAGCACGACCAGGGCGGCCCCCCGGCCACCGGCGAGGTGGAGACCGGCACCGTCGAGCAGCGGCTCCTCACCAAGGCGGACGGCGTCCGCCTTCCCTCGCTCGGCCACACCAGCGCCGACGAGAAGAAGGAAGCGGTCCGCACGATCACCGTCTCCAAGGAGCTGTTCACCGCGCTGATCCCCACCCCGGACGAGCTGCGTTACCTGGCCCACATCCGCAGCCCGCTCGACCAGGTCAAGGATCCGAAGAAGGAGGACCCGTTCGGACAGGACGAACGCCGCGAGGCCGAGTACGGCTTCGTGCTGTCCTCCCGTCTCCCGGTCCCCGGACGCTGCGTGGCGCACCTGGTGTCCCTGGAAGGTCACGTGGGCGCCGTCAAAGACCCGTCCGCGATCACCGAGCAGAGGATCCGGCTGGTGTCGCTGTACTCGTGGACGTTCGTCTGCGACGCCGAGCAGGGCCCGCTGTTCTCCCAGTTCCGCTCCGCCCTGACGAAGCCGGGCGAGAGCGACCCCGCCCACCTGCTGCTCCGCCACGACCTCGCCGACAGCGACGGCGACGCCTACCGTAAGCACGCGCTGCACCGCCTGGAACGCGGCTACGTGCCCCTCGTCCACTACGACGGCGCGGCGACCCGCTACGCCTGGTACCGGGGCCCGCTCGTCCCGCACGCCGGGCGGCAGACGATCGCCGCGGACGGCGACCGCCCCGCCTGGACCCGCCCCGGCACCTACCTCGGCACGGACGGCAAGTACCCGGTCAAGGAGACCGGCCGCGCCGCCGCCTGGACGCTGGGCCGTCAGCTCGCCCTCGCCGACCAGGACTTCACCGCCGCCATGGCGGACCTTCTCGACGACGGCTCCACGCTCATGCGCGCGGCGGCCCGCCTTCACCGGACACCCGCGCCCGGCGGCCCCGGCGCTCATCACGCCGCTCTGCGGGACGCGCTGGAGAACCCGGGCGACCTGCACCGCGCCGCGTTCGCAGGCCGGCTCGCCGACGATGGCTTCGTGGCCGCCGTCGCCAGGGCGCTGGGAGCGCCGGCCCCGGACGGGCCGGGCGGCGAGCCGGTCGCGGCCGACGTCGACGAGCTGGTCCGCGACGGCTCGACCAAGAGCGGCTACGCCGTCCCGGACGTCTACGCCAACCTCGGCGGCCAGCTCGATGACGACGCCACCCTCACCGGGGTGGTCACCGCCCTGCTCGCACCGGCCGGCACGGCCGCGGACGAGGCGCCCGGCGACGGGGTCCCGGTGTCACCGTGGCAGGTGGTGCGCGACTGGCTGAAGCGGCTGCGGCGGCTGGAGAACGTGCCCTTCGATCACCTGGTGCCCACCGCGGCCGCCGTGCCGGTCGAGAGCCTGCGGTTCTTCCACGTCGACGCCGCCTGGGTGAACGCCCTCACCGACGGCGCGCTGAGCGTCGGCGTGTGCTCCCGCGCCACCTTCCAGATGCTGGACGGGATACGGACGGCCTTCTACCAGAGCGCCGAGGGCAAGAAGGTGCCCAAGAGCGGCGTCCTGATCCGCTCGGCGCTGGTCACCGCCTATCCGCGGCTGGAGGTCGGCGCACCCGAGGCGACCGGCACGGTGCGGCGCGCCCTGCTCGCCCCCGACATCCTGCTGTGCCTGTTCGACGGCACGCCCTCGACCGTCCGGCTGACCGAGCCGTTCCATGGCCTGCACCTGGGGACCGAGTCCAAGGCCGCCGTCCGTGCCCTGTTCGCCCGGCTGAAGGGCGAGGACCCCGGCCCGCTCCCCGGCCCGGACGACGACCCGGTCCGCGTGTCCCGGGACGATCCTCTGGCGGACCCGCACGGCGGGGACCACGAGGTGGGCCTGCGGTCGCTGGTGAAGACGGGCTCCTACGAGGTCGGGCAGCTCATCCTGGACAAGAGCGTCACGGTGACGTTCCGCGCGACCAGCGGGTCCGGTGCCATGGTCGTCAAGGTCGGTGACCTGGCGTCCTCCGTCGCCTCCGCCTTGAAGGGCTTCCTGCCGTCGGCGGGCCTCACCTCCGCGGGGCTGGGCCTGCAACTCGTCCGCTCCCCGGAACGAGCCTCCCTGTACCACGACGTCGCCACGGGAGAGGACGCGCCATGACCACGGCGGAGCAGGGGGGGAAGGCCGTCATCGTGCCGGTCCGGGTGACCGGGCTGCTGCTCAACCCGAAGGTGCGGGCCACGGAGACGTGGGAGCGCTGGCGTCCGAACTTCGGCAAGGGCGCTCATCAGAGCCCCGAGCCGCGGGCGCCCTACGACAGCGGGCACGAATACCTTCCGCCGAAGCACGACGGGGTCACGGTGTCGTGGGAACTGCCGGGCGCCCTGCGCACCGACCGCGAGGACGACGGGACGGGGTTCCTCCGCGTGCCCGACCGGTGGCTGGTCGTGCGGTACAGCACCCACGGCGAGACGCAGAAGCGCGAGGCGGGCCGCGCGTGGGTGGTGGCCGGCGACCGGCTCCGCGATCCCGGCAGGGAGCCCGGCGAGCTGGACAACTGCGCGCTCTACCCGCCGAAGAGCCCCGGCGGCTCCCACCGGTGGCTGGGGCTGGTCCACGACCTCACCACGGGAGAGTGGAAGGAGGACTCCGGCGCCACGAAGACGGAACTGACCGCGGCCGGCCTTGGGCTCGTCAGTTTCGCGCTCTATCAGCCGTACAACCTCGGTGTGTTCTCCCTGCACGACCAGCTCACCGATCTGACGGACAAGGACAAGAAGAACTACGCCCTCAGCTATCAGGTGATCGGCTGGTACAGCGACCCCGCCCACGACCCACTGGCGAAAGTGACCGGTGCCCAATCCCTGGCCACGAGGTTGCAGCGGCTGCAATGGGAACTCGCCGGGGGCTCCGGCGGCGTCACCTACACCAAGCACACGATCTATTCCGGCTGCCTGCTGAAGGTGACATGGGAGGCCGACCCCAAGGGCCCGCCGGACAAGTACCACGACGAGCGCCCCGCCATCGACAAGGCGAACCGCCCGGATCCGCTGAAGGTGGTCCTCACGGAATCCTCGGTCCAGGGCATCATCGCGCTGCTGGCCCACGAACTCGCCAAGGACGTCAAGGACGAGGCCCAGAAAGAGCAGGCCAAGAAGGACCTCATCAGATTCGAGGCATTCTTGTACGGGATGCTCAACCAATTCGACGACCAGGCCGAAGGCCCGGCGGTGGTGCAGCGGCTGACCCGCCGGTCGCATTTCGAGCCGGTCGACGCCGGGTACGTGTGGCACGTCGAGATGCCGCCGCCCGACGTCGAGACCGTGTCCCCTGGAGCCGACCTGCACTGGCGCGCGCTGCTGGACGATCTGAACGCCGACCAGGACGCCTACGACACCCTGATGCGGGAACTGGCCCGCCTCCAATCGCAGTACTACCAGCTCTGGTGGGCGCACCAGGAGGTGGACCGCCGCACCAGACAGGTTCCCCAGCACCAGAAGCAGCTGCGCAAGAAACTCGAAGAACTCGGCCAGATGATGAAGTCCGCCCTCGATTGCGGGACCCTGCGGGCGGCCATCAAGGAACGACAGGAGGAGGCCGGCCGGCTGGCCGAGCGCGTACCGGAGGACGAGACCGGCAACGACGTCACCGACCTCATCGAGGCGCAACTGGAACAGGAGGCACCCGGGGCCCGGCTGCGGCGCGTCCCCCGCGCGCCCTTCTACCGGCCCACCGAACCGGTCGTCCTGCTCCGCGGCGCCAACTCCGAGCGGCTCAAGACCGACCTGGTGGCCCTCCCCTGCCGCTGGTCCGACAACCTCGTCACCAAGATCGGCGACACCAAGAGCACCACGCCGCCGAAACCGCCGAACTTCGACAAGCTCACAAGCCTCGACGCGCTCAAGGACCACCCCGGCGGCCTGCTGACCGGCCTGCTCACCGAGTTCGCGTTGTTCGACACCGCGGGCGCTCCCGCGGTCCTCCAGGAGCGTGAGGTCCCGCCGGCGGTGAAACGCGCCACGATCGGCTGGAAACAGCCGTGGACGCCTCTCTTCCTCCTGTGGCAGGTCGTCTACTACCCGGTCCCGTACAACGACGTGCGGACCGGCCACAAGGGCGAACGCAACTGGACGTTCGACAAGGACAAGTACCGGTGGAAAGGCAAGGGCCATGCCACCGACGACGCGAATCCGCCCTCCATCACGCTCAGCGGCCGCACCTTCTTGTCCCCCCACGCGGTGTGGAACGTCGCCGACCGCGCCGCCCAGGAAGCCCCCTACTCGCCCGATACGAAACAGCAGGCGCGGCTGGAGGCCCTCGCGAAGAAGGCAAGGGAGGGCGACCTGATCTCGCAGGCCCTCGACGGCTTCAACGAGCAACTGCTCTCGCTGGTCTCCGAGGCCCGGTTGAGCCCCACCGGCGCGCTCGACGCCCTGGTCCAGGGCAATCACGGGTACACGCCCTACCGGATGGAGACCGTCAAAAGCTACGTCCCGAACAAGAAGACCGAGGACTACGTCGAAATAGCCGCACCGCAGCAGCTACGCGGAGGCCAGTTCCGCCTGACGGCCCTCACCGTCATCGACAGATTCGGCCGCTCCCTCCAGCTCGTTCCCGACGAGCACGTCACCTTCAACGGCAAACCCCTCCGCTCCAGCACACTGCTCCCCGACAGATGCAACGGGGACCCGTGCAGCACGCACAAGAAGTTCACCGGCCAGCTCGCCCACCTGGTGCCCCGCCTCCCCCAGCCGGCCCGGCTGCGCATGGACCTGCTCACCCCGGCCGCCGACCGCCCGGTCGACCCCTACATCCTCGAACCGCAGTCCTGCGGGTGGGTCGTTCCCAACTACCTCGACGGTGCGCTGCTGGTCTACGGGCCCGACGGCACGCTCCTGGGCGACCTGTCGGCGAGCGGCGGTCAGATCGTCTGGGAATGCCCGATGCCGCCCCACGACCTCCCGTCCGCCACCGACCATCCCCATCTGCACGGATTCCTGTCCGGGCTGAAAGGCACGGACGGCACCCGGCTGGAAGCCCTCAACAAGACGATCGGCGCCATCCAGGCGACCCTCGCGTCCGGCGCCCCGGAACCCGCCCATCCCTCATTGCAGCTCCTCGGCCGGCCGCTCGCCCTGATCCGCCTGCGCCTGGCGCTGGAGGCCGACGGCCCGCCCGTCCTCACCTTCAAGGACCACCTGACCAAGAACACCGGGTCCCCCGAGTACCTGGGTCACGGCTGGATGGTGCGGCTCGGGAACACCTCCTCTCCGCGGGACGGCCTGGTCGGCTTCTTCCGCGACAAGTACACCGAGATGCACACCGTCCGCGTTCCCCCCGGGGTCAGCAGCCCGTACCTGAGGCAGGCCGCGCGGCCCGAGCTGACACTGGCGGGAGAGGCGATCATCCTCACCGCCCTGGTCGACCCCTGGTCGCACATCGAGGCCGTCACGCACCTGGTGCCCGCGGCCGACCTCCGCCTGGCCCCCCAGCTCGTCGCCGATGCCGTGAGCCGGATGACGACGTTCCTCCGCGTCGGACCGGCCCTCGGCACCACCCGCAAGAACCACCCCAAGGCGGGGAGCATGATCGCCGAGGTCCCCGCCTTCCCGCTGCCCGTTCCCGTGCTGGAGAACGGCGAGTGGACCTGGACGCAGGGTGCACAGGACGTGGAGCTGACCGTCCCGGACTCCACCGCGATCGTCACACCGGAGTTCCCCGCCCACCTGCGCACCGGGAAACTCCGTCTCACCGGCGTCTTCGACGAACAGCCGCCATGAAGGCCATGACCCGGAAGGGAAGAGCATGTTCCAGTTCACGGAGGACAAGAATTTCAATCTGGCGCACAGCCTGAACAGCTCCCCCGAGCCATTGCGGGTCTCACCCAAAGACGGAAAGGCCGTTGCCGGGACACTGACGATCATGCTGACCAACGGCGGCGAGACACCCGAGCCCTGCGACGCCATCCGGGTCACGATGATCGCCGAGGCGAGCGACGGCACCAACGCCGGCCAGGCCATCAGCAAGAACCTCAAGAACTGCCGCGTGACGCTCAGCCCGCATGGCTGGTCACTGAACGGCGGCGACGGCTCCTGGACGTTCCGCAACCCGACCAGGTCCGAAAAGAAGGACGAAGGCGTCTTCGCCGTCGGCCAGAGCCTCCGCATCACAATAGACAACTTCGATGTCAATCAGGCCGAGGGCACCACCACCGTCTACGTCTCCAAGATGCTCGGCAAAAAGGATGAGGAGAAGGAGACAGATGGTGTCCGCTATTACCTGGGCAAATTCCCCACCACCTACAGCATCGCCGAGTTCCGCGCCCAGCAGCCCACGCTGAACCACGGAGAAGGCACCTACCTACTGTGGACGGGAACCGCGGACAAGGGCGTCGGCTACACCATCGGCCATGACGGCGAGGAACTGCCCGTCTCCGCCGGAGCGCCCTGGCCGACCGGCCCCGTGCACGCCACCACGACGTACCGGCTGACCGCCACCTACGACAGGAGCGATCTGGTCAAGCCGGTGACCCACCACCTCGACACGCAGGTGCTGGTCCGGGGCTCCGACCTCGTCAGCAGCGACCTCCAGGTGTCCGGACGCCTGCGCGCCCTTCAGGGGCCGGTCGCCCTCAAGCTCGACTGGCAACAGTATTACACCGTCCGTGGCGACTGTTACCTGATGCTGCCGTACAAGGTGACGCAGATCGAAAAGGATTCCAAAGGCTGCAAAGACGGTCTGCTTGAAATCACCACCCTGAAGGTCAAGCCCTTGGGCGCCAGGCAGAAGCATTACTACTACCTGGACAGGGGAACCCCTCAGGTCACGCAATTGCCTGTTCCCGCGGGCAGCCTACTGTATGTCGATTGGAAGCAAAATTCCCAGACTCTTGATCTCCACCTGGTGCCACTGGGTGCCGGTTCTCGGATAGATAAAACCAGGTACCTTGTCAAGACGATGTACGTCCCGTTCTACCGACGTGGCGTCTGGTCGAGATCGACCGACGTGGCCGGATACCGCACACCGCGGCGTGGTGGTGGCCTGTCCTCGGTCACGGTACGGGAACCCTCAAAGGAGGCCGCCGCCCTCATGGCCAGTTATATGACCTCCTCCCAGCTCGTCTACGGAGCCATGGGGCTTGTGCCCTGCGACGAGAACCTTGCATGGCGTTTCGATGCCGACGGCGGCTACGAGGGCCAGAGGGCACAGCTGATGGATTTTTCCGGTGAGGTCCCGAAGAATCAGAAGACGAGAAGGCCGTGCAAAGAGATAATCACTATCCCCGGCGGTTGGCGCACCACGGACTGGATCAACGCCGCCAGCGTCACCGGCCTTGACCTCACGGCTCATCTGCTGGTGAAACGGGACAACACGACGTCGTGCCTCATGAGGGCCACGGTCGCCGCCAACGGCCTCACGATCATCTCCAGCGAGGGACTCGCCACCGCACTGCCCGGCCTGGCCGGTGATTTCACTGACAAGATCCGCGCCATCGTGCCGCTGCCTGCGATCGACCCCGGCTACACCGACCCCGCACACGTCCTTCTGGCGGGCGAGACCCACAGCATCCGGTACGACCTCAAGCAGAAGCGCCCCATGACGCCGTTCAGCCGCCCGTATCCGACGGTGGACGAGCTGTTCTGACGCCGGATCGGCGAGAATGGGCCCATGGAAGCGGTACCTGAGGACTGGGAACGGGCGCTGGCGATCGTGGCGCACCCCGACGACCTGGAGTACGGGGGCTCCGCCGCCGTCGCGAAGTGGACCGGTCAGGGCAAGACCGTGGTGGAGGTGCTCGCCACCCGCGGCGAGGCCGGGATCGACGGCATGGAGCCGGACGAGGTCGCCCGCGTCCGCACCGCGGAGCAGATCGAGGCGGCCCGCCGCGTGGGCGTCGAGACGGTGGAGTTCCTCGACCTCCAGGACGGCATGCTGGAGTACGGCCTGCCGCTGCGGCGCGTGCTGGCCGCGGCGATCCGCCGGCACCGTCCCGAGGTGGTGGTCTCGCTGAACTTCCGGGAGACCTTCCCCGGCGGCGGGTTCAACATGGCCGACCACCGCGTCCTCGGCCTGGCGGTCGCCGACGCCGTCCGGGACGCGGCGAACCGCTGGGTGTTCCGCGACCTCGGCCTGGAACCGTGGCAGGGCGTACGGTTCGCCCTGTTCGGCGGCTCCCCGCAATCCACGCACTACGTGGACGTGACCGGCCACCTTCAGGACGGCATCGACTCGCTGCTGGCGCACAAGGTGTACTTCTCGGGCCTCGGCGCGGACTTCGACGCCGCCGCGTTCCTCACCGGCATGATGGAACCGGCCGGACGCGCCGTCGGCGTGGAGCACGCGATGACGTTCGAGATGATCGCGACCTGAGGATCAGTGGCGGGCGTTGGGCCGCTTGCCCTTGTTGTGCTTGGAGCGCTTACGGGCCCGGCGCTTGCGCGTCTTCTTCGACATGCCCCCGATTCACCACCCGTTCTCCTCGCCATGCAAGGAACGGACGACCGGCGGCACCCGGGAAGCGCACAGGGGGCACGTCCGAAAAAGAGACGTGCCCCACACAACCGTCACACCCACACCGTCTTCCACACCAGCCCAAACAAACCCCAACACCGCGATCGCGTCCGAAGGCAGTTGCGAGCGTGCGAGCAACTGATCGCGCAGCGAGCCCTCTGGGGCGAGTCGGAGCGATGCAGCGATCGCCGCAGTGCCCGCCGAAGGAGGGCGTCCCAGCGCCCGACGCCAAGGGCACTGCAATGAACACAGCGATCGCCGCAGTGCCCGTTGAAGGGAGGGCCCCCAGGCCCGACCGCCGAGGGTACTGCTATCTAACTTCAGTGATCTCCGGGCCGCGTTCGAAGGGGTTGAAGGACTGGACGGCCTGTTCCTCGCCTTCCTCGCCCGCTTCGCTGAACTCCTTCGGGATCTGGAGTTCGAGGAGCTCGCGGGGGGGCATCGGGGCGTCGCCGCGGACGACGACGACTCCGCGGAGTACGTCCTCCAGCACCTGCCACTGCTCCTCGTCCTCGATCGCGGCGCCCTGCACCACGGCCTGGAGGAACCAGCGGGGGCCGTCGACGCCGAGGAAGCGGATGATCTGCGGGGCCCAGCCCTGCTCGACGAACTCGGCGGGGATCTGCTCGCGGACCTCCTGCGGCATCTCCGCGAGGACCTCCTCGGTCAGCGCGGCGGGGACCATCGCCAGCAGTTCGGGGCCGAAGGGGCCTTCGCCCTCCTGGGTCTGGCCGTTGGCCTCCTCCTGGATGTCCTTGGCGGTCTCGCGCCGGACGTCCTCCCAGATGCCGCTGCGCTTGGGCGCGGCGAACACCTGGAGCTGCATGGCGCTTTCCTCGTACTGCACGAGGATGGCGACGGGACGGCCGTCGAGGGGGTTGCCCTCGTCGTCGAACTGGGTGGCCTCGAAGTTCACCTGGAAGCCGAGTCCCTGCGCGACGGGCACCTGAAGGGATCCGAAGTCGAGCCGCTGCAGTTCGGGGAAGGAGTCCGCGGAGTCCCACGGCCCGCCCTCGTCGGGGACGGCCTCGTCGGTGGCCTCCTCGTCGGCCTCGTCAACGGCATCCACCGGCTCTTCGATCGGCTCGGGCCCCTTCTCGGGGTCATCGGCCTGCCGGCGACGTCCAAAAGCCACGACTCACGCTCCTTCTCGTCTGTGCTCATTATCCGCGAATCCGCTCGCGGTGCCGAATCCGCCCGTGGAGCCGAATCCGCCGGTTCCGCGCGCCGATCCGGGAAGGTCGGTGACCTCGTGGAACACCGCCTGCTCCACCCGCTGCACGACCATTTGCGCGATGCGGTCCCCGCGCCGCAGGACGGCGGTGGCGCGGAGATCGGTGTTCAGCAGCGTCACCTTGATCTCACCGCGGTAGCCGGCATCGACCGTACCGGGCGCGTTCACTATGGTCACTCCCAACCTAGCGCCCAATCCGGAGCGTGGGTGGATGAAAGCGGCGTAGCCGTCCGGCAGCGCGATGGCCATGCCGGTGGGGACGACGGCGCGTTCCCCGGGTGCCAGTTCGACGTCGGCGGCGGCGACGAGATCGGCTCCCGCGTCGCCCACGTGGGCGTACCGGGGCAGGGGCAGGTCCGGGTCCAGCCTCTTGATCAGCACATCGACCTTGCTCACTGTCCACCTCACGCTCGGGGAGCATCGCGGCGGCCGGGCCGCCGGGCCTGCTGGGAGGCCACCCGACCTTACCGGGGGCGGCGGGGGCGTCCGGACGGGAAACGCCGCGGGACGGGCCGGAGCGGCGTGCCGCGTCCCGGCGTGACATTACCCGCTCCCGGAGAGTGACCACTTCCGGAAGGTTTGCCACCAAAGCGGCTTATCACGCGTACCGTCACACCTGTCCCACAACGCACGTCCCGTACGAAGGGTCCAGGTGAACGGCATGAGCCGCCACTCACCCGACCGCGAGGTCACCCATCGCTCCCTGGACGGGGTCCGGGTCCGGATCGCCGGCCCGCACGATCTGGGACGGCCCTGCACGTCGGTGGCGCGCGTCGCCGACGGCGGCCGGCTCCACGAGATCTCCAGCGGCACCCGGGCGGACGCGCTGGCCTGGGCCGGAGAGGTCGGCGTCGCCCGCTTCGAGGAGGAGTTCCGGATCCAGGGCGGGCGGCTGCGGGTGGGGCGGGCCCGCTCGCGCGACATCGACACCGGCGTCAGCGACCCGATGCTCGCGGCCGTCTGGGAGGGCCGCCGGCACGCGATCTTCACGCACCTCTACCACGGGCGCCCCGCCGACGCGGTGGCGTTCTTCGGGACGCTGCGGCTGACCGAGCACGACGACGGGATCACCGCGGACACGCGAGGGCGGGCGCGGCGGCCCGAGCCCGCCGAGATGGTCAAGGAGGTGCCCGGCCTCGGGCTGCTGGAGATCACCCCGCTGACCGGGCAGACGCGCAAGCGGCTCCCGTCCTGGCGCGGCGCCTCGGTGGCGGGCGGCGAGCTGTTCCAGGACACCATCGAGGGCCAGGGCCCCTACTTCCTGCTGGCGCTGCGGTCGCTGCTGGTGACCGTCCTGCCCGAGGAGGACCGCGTGCGCGAGGTCCCCGGACGGCTGGCGCGGCTGGCGGTGGAGGCGGTGCGGTGACCGTCCTGCTCGCCGGGATCGCGGCGGTCACGGTGCCGCTCATCCTGATGGGGTCGGTGTTCGGGCAGGTCAGACGGCCGAGGGTGCTTCCCTCCGCGCTGCGGGCCCAGGGCGTCCTCCCGGTGTCGCTGGCCGTGCCCGCGGCGATGGTCGTGATCGCGGCGGAAGCCGTGGCGGGTGCCTCCGCCGCGATCGCCCTCCCCCTCGGGCTGGACGGGACGTTCCGCGCCGCGTCCGCCGCGTCGGCGCTGATCCTGGCCGCGTACGCGGTGTACGCGGCCTACGTCGCGCGGACGCGCCAGGACGTCCCGTGCGGGTGCGCCGGGGACGACGGCACGCCCATGACCGGCTGGGTCGCCGGGCGTGCGGCGGCCCTGGCCGGGCTGGCGCTCGCCGGTGCCGCGCACGGCCTTCCGGACGGGACGTCCGGATCCGAGATGTCCGTCATCGTCGCGGCGGGGCTGGGGTTCGCGGTGATCCTCTGGACGCTCCCGCACGCCATGATCGAAAGGAGTACGGCCGGATGAGCTTCCAGAGCAGCGCGCTGCTGCTGTCCTGGGCGGCGATCCTGCTGCTCGCCCTGGTGGTCGCCGGACTCGTCCGGCAGGTGCACGCGCTTAGCGAGGCCGCGCGGGGACGGGTGCCCCGCGGGCGGGGCGGCGGCGCGGCGCTCGGCCCGCCGCCGGGATCGCGGGCGCCCGCCTTCGACCGGATCGGCCCGGGGCTGCTGCTGTTCGTCGACCGCGACTGCGGCGCCTGCGGCGACGTCCTCGCCGCCGCGGGCGAGGTCGGCGGCCCGCTGCACGCGATCTTCTCGGGTCCCGCCGCCGGCGCGCCCTTCCCCGGGACGGTGCTCGACGGCGAGGGGGACGGCCTGTTCGCCGACTACCGCGTCCCCGCCACGCCCTTCGCGGTGCTCGTCGGGGAGGACGGCCGGGTCCGGGCGTCCGAGCCCGTGGGCTCCGCCGAGGCGCTGCGGGAGCTGGCCCTGGAGGCGGCGCGATGATCGAGCTTGAGGACGTCCCGCCGCTGCGCGGCCCCCGGCCCGCCGGCGCCGAGCGCGTCCGCCGCCGCGCCGTCCGCGACCGGGACCTCAGGCCCGCCCGGCGCAGCCTGCTGACCGGCCTCGCCGCCGCCGGCGCCACCGCCGGGCTGAACGCGCTCGGTGTGTTCCCGCCCGCGCGGCAGGCCATCTCGTCCGGGTTCAGCCTGGTCGGCTACTACGACATCTATCCGCGCTGCCCGTCCTACGCGCGGGACCACAACTGCTCCCCCGGCTGCGGGCCGAGCTACGTCTGCGCCTGGTGCTGCCGGACGAGCGGCACGTACAAGGGCTTCCACAAGTCCGGGGTGTCGGACCCCGGCTGGTACAAGCTGCGTCCCAACCAGTGCTACAGCGGCGGCTACGACGGCTGGCTGTGGGCCTACGCCAAGAAATGCGGCAACTGCGCCAAGGGCGTCACGTGGCGCTGCCACGACGGGTGGAACAAGACCAAGAAGGGCAACTGGTACAAGACCATCTGCCGTAAGGCGACCGCGTGCAACAACTGACCGCCCGGCGCGGCCTGACCGACCCGTTCGTCCCGGCCGCCGCGCTGGCGCTCCTCGCCGTCGCGGCGGCCGCCCTGGACGCCACGGTGCTGTGCTGGGCGTCGGTCGGCGCGCTCGCCGGGTTCTCGCTGTCGGGCAGCGTCTGAACGCGTAACAGCGAATCCGTGCTGTTCTCGCCAGGTTGGCGGGCCCCGGTACGGCAGGGCGAGGTCCTGGCCGTCTTCACCCTCGGGCTCCTGCTCGGGGGCACGCTGAGCGCGACCGCGCTGTGGCTGCTGTCCGGCCTGTCCGCGCCGCTGCCGCCGCCCGCGCGCTCGGCCGCGATCCTGGCCGTGGCCGCCGTGGGCGCCGCGCGTGAGCTGGGGCTGCTCCGCCTGCCGCTCCCGCAGAACGCCCGGCAGATCCCCCAGGAGGTCCTCCAGATCCACCTGCGCCGGGGGGCGCTCCAGTTCGGCTTCGAGCTTGGGACGGGAGTCCGCACCTACGTCCCGTCAAGCGCCCCGTACGTCCTGGCTCTGGCCCTGCTGCTCAGCCACCAGCCCTTGACCGCGACGCTCCTCACCGGCACCGCCTTCGGTGGCGGCAGGGCCCTGAGCGCGCTGCTGTCCTACCTGGCCCGGGACGAGCACCGCGACGCCGCGGTCGCCGCCCGCATGCCGCACGTCACGACCGCCACGGCCCTCGCGTCCCTGGTGGCCTTCGCCCTTCTCGTCCTGTGATGCCCTGGGGGAACCTCCTGTGACGCCTCGCGGGAACCTCCCGGAGGCCACGGGCGTCGGACATGGCGGACTGATCGTCGAGAAAGGCCCGCCCGTGTACCGGTCACTGATCTCCGCCGTGCTGCGGATCTGCGCAGTGGCCGGATGGGCCGGATGGCTTGTCCGGGCCGAGTGGGTGCCGGGGCAGTCCGTGCTGCTCGCACTGGCGACGGTCACGGTCGCGGGGCTGCTCGTGCTGGCGGTGGTGCAGGTCGGCGCGGCGCGGCGCGGGTACCGGGCGGCGCTCGCGCGGGTGCGCACGACGTTGCGGGAGCGGACGTCCCGCACCGCGTTCCTGCCCCAGCGCGATCCGGACGCGGCGGGCCGCCCCCGTCCGAGGGCCCCCGGAGCGGAGATGGCGGCCGCCTGAGCGCGGCCGGGACGCCGTCGATCCGCCATTCGCTCCGGAAGGGCTCCGATGTTCCTGCTCGACACCCCCGTCTCGCTCGCCTACGACCTCGTCACCGGCCTGGCCGAGGTGCTGCGGCCCGTCACGGGCGGCCTCGCCGCCGCCGCCGCGATCATCGTGTTCACCGCCGCCGTGCGGCTGCTGATGGTCCCGCTCGCCGTCTCCGCGGCCAGGGGCGAGCGGACCAGGGCCCGGCTCCTGCCCAGGGTCCAGGCGCTCCAGAAGAAGCACAGGCGGGACCCGGAACGGCTGCGGAGGGAGACCGCCGCGCTCTACGAGGCGGAGGGGGCCACGCCGCTCGCCGGGTGCCTGCCGATGGTCGTGCAGGTGCCGTTCTTCATGGTCATGTACCGGCTGTTCGTGTCGGCGTCGGTGGGCGGGCACCAGAATCTGCTCCTCGCGCACACGCTGCTGGGGGCGCCGCTGGGGCAGACTTGGGTGGGACTCCTCGGCGGCGGGCTCCTCGCGCCGCCGTCGCTGGTGTTCCTGGGGCTGTTCGCGCTGCTCGCCGCCGTCGCCGTCTGGACGTCGCGTCAGGTGACCGCCGACGGGCCGATGGGCACGGCGGCGCGGGTCGTGCCGTTCGGAACGGTGGTGTTCGCGGCGTTCGTCCCGCTGGCGGCCGGGCTGTACCTGCTGGCGTCGGGGCTCTGGACGGCCGTCGAGCGGGCGGTGCTGCACCGCCGTATCGCGGCGCCCGCGGTCTGAGGACCACGGGCCGCTCCGCGCGCTGGCCGCCGGATACGAACCGCCCCGCACGTTCCGGCCCGGCCGCCCTATGGCGCGGACGCGGCCAGGGTGACCTCGACGGTCAGGTCCGCGGGCGCGTCCTCCAGCGCCAGGTCGGCGATGCGGCCCGCCGCGGCCAGGTCGGGCCCGGCGATGCGGGCCGCCTGCGCGCCGCGGACGACGGCGCGCGCCACGTCCGCGCGCATCGACGCCCTCGCCTCCGACTTGGCCCTGCGGACCTGCCGGAGCGCCTCACCGGTCGCGGCGAGGACGGACGGGTCGCCGCCCGGCGGCAGCTCCGCGGCGGCAGGCCAGGACGCGGTGTGCACCGACCCCTGCCGCCACCACGACCAGACCTCCTCGGTCACGAACGGCAGGACCGGCGCGAACAATCGCAGCAGCACCGACAGCGCCGTCTGGAGCGCCGCCCGGGCCGACAGCGCGTCGGGGCCGTCCCCGTACGCGCGGGCCTTCACCAGTTCCAGGTAGTCGTCGCAGAACTCCCAGAAGAACCGCTCGGTGCGCTCCAGGGCACGCGTGTAGTCGTAGCCCTCGAACGCCTCCGTCGCGTCCTGGACGACACCCGACAGCGTCGCCAGCATCGCCCGGTCCAGCGGCTCGGTGACCGCCGGCACCGCGGCGGCGCCCACGGCGGCGACCTCGCCGAGGCCCAGCACGAACCGGGACGCGTTGAGGATCTTGATGGCGAGCCGGCGCCCGACCTTGATCTGGCCGGTGTCGAACGCGGTGTCGGCGCCCGGCCGCCCGCTCGCCGCCCAGTACCGGACCGCGTCGGAGCCGTACTCGCGCAGCAGGTCGATGGGCGTGACCACGTTGCCCTTGGACTTGGACATCTTCTTGCGGTCCGGGTCGAGGATCCACCCCGACAGCGCGGCGGCGGCCCACGGCAGCGCGCCGTGCTCCAGGTGGGAGCGGACGACCGTGGAGAACAGCCACGTGCGGATGATGTCGTGGGCCTGCGGGCGCAGGTCGTAGGGGAAGACGCGCCCGAACAGATCGGGGTCGCGCTCCCAGCCGCCCGCGATCTGCGGTGTCAGCGACGACGTCGCCCAGGTGTCCATCACGTCCGGGTCACCGGTGAAACCGCCCGGCTCGCCGCGGTGCTCCTCGGTGTAGCCCGGCGGGACGTCCGAGGACGGATCGACCGGCAGCGCGTCCTCCGGCGGGGTGATCGGCTCGTCGTAGCGCGGCGCGCCCGTCGCGTCCAGCGGGTACCAGACGGGGATCGGCACGCCGAAGAACCGCTGCCGGGAGATCAGCCAGTCGCCGTTCAGCCCCTCGACCCAGTTCTCGTACCGGCCCCGCATGTAGCCGGGATGCCACTCCAGCTCGCGCCCGCGCGCGAGCAGCTCGGCGCGGACAGCGACGTCGCGCCCGCCGTTGCGGATGTACCACTGGCGGGTCGTGACGATCTCCAGGGGCTTGCCGCCCTTCTCGTAGAACTTCACCGGACGCGTGATCCGGCGGGGCTCGCCGTCCAGGTCGCCGGACTCGCGCAGCAGCTCGACGACACGCTCCCTGGCCGAGAAGACCGTCTTGCCGGCCAGCTCGCCGTACGGGCCCGCCGGGACGCCCGGCGGGGGCGCGGCGGCGAGGCGGCCGTCCCAGCCGATGACCGCGCGGGTCGGCAGGTCCAGCTCACGCCACCACGTGACGTCGGTGACGTCGCCGAACGTGCAGATCATCGCGATGCCCGACCCCTTGTCCGGGTCGGCCAGCCGGTGCGCCACGACGGGGACCTCCACGCCGAACAGCGGCGTCCGCGCGGTGGTGCCGACCAGCTCGCGGTACCGCTCGTCGTCGGGGTGGGCGACGAGCGCGACGCACGCGGGCAGCAGCTCCGGGCGGGTCGTCTCGACATAGACCGGGCGGTCGTCGGCATGGAACCGCAGCCGGTGGAACGCGCCGGGCTGCTCGCGGTCCTCCAGCTCGGCCTGCGCGACGGCCGTGCGGAACGTCACGTCCCACAGGGTCGGCGCCTCGGCGACGTACGCCTCGCCGCGCGCCAGGTTGCGCAGGAACGCCCGCTGCGACGCCGTCCGGGAGACGTCCCCGATGGTGGTGTAGAGCAGGCTCCAGTCGACCGACAGGCCGACGCGGCGCCACATCTCCTCGAACGCCTTCTCGTCGACCGCGGTGAGCCGCTCGCACAGCTCGATGAAGTTGCGGCGCGAGACCGGCACCTGCCGCCGGGGGTCGGGGTCGGCGGGCGGCTCGAAGTCCGGGTCGTACGGCAGCGCCGGGTCGCACCGGACGCCGAAGTGGTTCTGGACGCGCCGCTCGGTGGGCAGGCCGTTATCGTCCCAGCCCATCGGGTAGAAGACCGCCCGACCGCGCATGCGCTGGAACCGGGCGACGGTGTCGGTGTGGGTGAAGGAGAAGACGTGGCCGACGTGGAGGGAGCCGCTCACCGTGGGCGGCGGGGTGTCGATCGAGTACACCTCGCCGCGCGGGCGGGTGCGGTCGAAGCGGTGGACGCCGCCGTCCTCCCAGGCGCGTACCCATTTGTCCTCCAGGCCGTCCAGGGATGGTTGGGAAGGGACGTTCGGGGTACGCGGCCGCTCGGTCATGGGCCAATGGTATTGACAACGCCCCGCCCAGTACGCCGATTAACGGCCCGCCCGGCGGATAGGGAGCACGACGATCACTCCGGCGTCCGGGACGGTCCGTGACCATCCGTTCCGGTAGCGTCGGAGGCGACTGGACGATCTGGAGGACGAACATGGCGGACAAGGGCGACATCGGCTATCGAGTGGTGGCCGGCGCCGCCGCCTTCGCGGGCGGCTTCGTCGCGAAGAAGGCGATCACCCTGGCGTGGAAGAAGAGCACCGGGAAGGAGCCGCCGACCAACCCCGAGTCCCCGGACGTCGCGCTCGCCGAGGCGATCGGCTGGGCCGTGATCATGGGCGTGGGCATGGAGCTGGCGCGGCTCCTGGCGACCCGGGCCGCCGCCCGGCAATGGGCGAAGGGCACCGGCGAGCTGCCGTCCCACCTGAAGGTCGAGGTCTGAGGACGCTGACGCTGACGCGCGGGCGAGGGGGGCGCCCGCGCGTGCGTGCGTCCTAGTCCGCGGACCTCAGGTGCCGCCGCCCCCGCCGGCCGTGGTCGGCCGGAAGCGGCGGCGGGCCGCCGGCGGAGCCGCGCAGGTCGTTGCGGACCTTCGCGGCCAGGGCCTTGGTCGCCGCCCGGTTGAGCGCGGCGCCGGCGGCCGCCCCGGTGAGGAACGGGCCCATCGTGGTCAGGCTGCGGCCGAAGACGCGCAGCATCCGCTTGCGCAGGGCCGACTTCGCCGCCGTGCCGAGCGCGCTGGTCAGCGAACCGGCCTCCAGGGGGTTGATGCCGCGTTGCCGTGCCCAGGACGTGAGGAACGCCGCGCCGCGCGCGGTGCCCGTGCCCTGCACCCGGACCCCGTACACCTCGTGCAGCTCGGCGATCAGCTTCACCTCGATCGCCGCGACCACGAGGGTCTCGGCGGCGAGCTGGGCGGGGGCCGTCAGGAGCAGCGGCGGCGCGGCGAACTCCACCGCCGCCAGCGCGCCACCGGCCGCGCCCACGGCGGTCGTGGCGTTGCCGGCGACCTTCACGAGCCGGTCGGCGAGTTCCTCGCCCATCAGCCCGCGGTGATGCGCATGCAGCGTCTCCAGATCGCGGATGGGGATGTGCGGCGCCGCCTCGATCATGAGCTCGCCGAGCCAGCGGCCGCGCCCGACACCCGCGGCGCCCACCCTGCGGGCGCTCTGGCCGAGCAGCCTGGCGAGCCGCCTGAGGAGGCGGCCGCGCGTCTCACGGTCGAGGTCGTCGCCGGCGAGCCTGCCGATGAGCTCGCCGAGCTCGGTGGAGCCGCCGTCCGGCGGCTCCACCTCGTCGCGGCGCCTTTCGAGATCTCCCGTCACCTGGCCGCTCCCGGTCAGGCGGCGCACTCGCGGCAGATCGGCCGGCCGTTCTTCTCTGTGGCCAGCTGGCTGCGGTGGTGCACCAGGAAGCAGCGCGTGCAGGTGAACTCGTCGGCCTGCCGCGGAACCACCCGGAAGGTGAGCTCCTCGTTCGACAGGTCGGCGCCGGGCAGCTCGGCGACCTCGCCGGCGTCCAGGTCCTCGTCGATGATGCTCGCGGCCTTGTCGGCCCGACGGGCCTGCAACTCCTGAAGGCTGTCCTCGTTGATGTCGTCGTCTGTCTTACGTGGGCTGTCGTAGTCGGTCGCCATCTTCTATCTCCATCCCCCTCAGTGCTTTATGCGCCCCGTCGCGCGGATCTAACGCTCGGGGGACCGTTCTTGTGCCCGATCCGGGCCGGAAATTCTGTCACGGTTGGTGACCCGCGACACACGAGGCGCGACCGTTCCCACGAGTGACACCCATCACCCGGATCTCTTCCTCGTTGTGTGTCTTCCGTCACATACCCGCCAGTCGTCCCGGCATGGACACCGTGCCCGGGATCCCCGCCTGGGATCCCGCGGCGGCGGGGATCATATCGGTCCCGGGGACGTTGTGCGCGCCGACCCGGCAGCCCGGTCCCGCACGGATCGAACGGCCTGGTCGGCGACTGAACCAGACACTTCGGTGAAACGTCTGAACTAACGCGATATCGTGCCCGCCTGAGGTTAGGGGGCGGGCCCCCCGCGGGGCCGTCCGGCGATCGCCGGCCGTGGCCCTGTCACGGGGTCCGGGGCACACTATCGCGGGACATCACTGCGGGTCACTGGAGGGTCAGATGCCGGATGCCGCTCCGCTGGAGCCGGGCGATCCTAGGGCACTGGGACAGTACGAGGTCGTCGGGCGGCTGGGCGCCGGGGGGCAGGGGGCGGTCTTCCTCGGGAAGGCCCCGAACGGGGAGTACGTCGCCGTCAAGCTGCTGCACGCGCAGATGGCGAACGATCCGGCGGCGCGCGCCCGGTTCACCCGTGAGGTGGCGGCGGCGCAGAAGGTCGAGCCCTTCTGCACGGCCCGTGTCCTCGAAGCCGACGTGCAGGGCGACCAGCCCTACGTGGTCAGCGAGTTCATCGACGGGCCCTCGCTGCACGACGTGGTCGCGCACAACGGGCCGCGCGGCGCGGCGGAGCTGGAGCGCCTCGCGATCGGCACGGTGACCGCGCTCGCGGCCATCCACGAGGCCGGGATCGTGCACCGCGACTTCAAGCCCAACAACGTCATGCTGGCCTCCGACGGCCCCCGCGTCGTCGACTTCGGCATCGCCCGGACGGTGAACTCGCAGGAGAGCGCGGTCACCGCCACCGGCATGGTCGTCGGCACGCCCGGCTACCTGGCGCCCGAGCAGCTGACCGGCGCGCCGCTCACCCCGGCCGTGGACATCTTCGCCTGGGCCGCGACCATGGTGTTCGCCGCGACCGGGCAGTCGCCGTTCGAGGCCGACACCCTCCCGGTGATCATCAACCGGATCCTGAACGAGGACCCGGACCTGTCGGCGCTGCCCGCGGGCCCGCTGCGCGACCTGATCGGCCGCTGCCTGTCCAAGGACGCGGGGCTGCGCCCGCCGGCCGCCCAGCTGCTGCTGAACCTGCTCGGCCACGTCGGCGCCGCGCCCGCGAACGCGGGCGCGGACCCGGAGGACCTGCTCAACCAGGGCACCCGGATCGCGGCCCAGCTCCCGGCGCCGCCGCCGGTGCCGCAGGCGCGGCACACGCCGCCGCCGCAGCCGATCACCCCGCCGCCCATGCCGATGAACCAGGGGCCGATGCCGGGGCCGGCCACGCCGCCGCCGCAGCCGATCACCCCGCCGCCGATGCCGATGTACCAGGGCGCCGGGATGCCCAACGCCCCGTCCCAGCCGCAGCCGATGCCGATGCCGATGCAGCAGGGCGGACCGGTCCCGCCGATGGGGCCGTCGTACGGGCCGCCGCGGCGGCAGTCCAGCTCCGCCGGGCCGGTCATCGCGATCGGCTGCGGCGTGCTGGCGCTGATCGTCATCGTGGTGATCGTCGTGATCGCCATCGCCGCCAGCAGCGACGACCCGGACGACCCGCCGACCCCGCCGGTCACCTACACGCCGAGCAGCGGGTTCAGCAGCACGCCGTCGCCCGCCACGACCGGCGGCCTGCTCGGCTCGTTCTCCGGCACGGGCTTCCAGCCCGCCGCCGGCGCGGGCCGGTCGAGCTTCCAGGTGCGGTTCGCGCTGCTGCGCTCCTTCGGCACCGCGCGCTACACCTACACCAGCACGCCGACCTGCATCACGCGGCTGTCGCTGCTGTCGGGCGACGAGACCAGCTCCAGGATCGAGTACCAGGAGACCCCGATGTCGGGGATGTCGACCTCGCAGTGCGCGCCCGGCTATCTCACGTTCATCCCCTCGTCCAGCACCTCGCTGCGGTGGGAGTGGCGGCCGAACCGGTCCGATCCGTCCGCGGCCGCCTATGGATACGTGAGCAAATAGTGGCCTGCCGGTAAGAGCGCTGTCCCACCTCCCCCTCCGGAAGGACGTCGATGGCAGAGGTCGCCCCTCTCCGCACGGGTGATCCGGCCCATCTCGGGCCCTACCGGCTGACCGGCCTGCTCGGCGAGGGCGGGCAGGGGGCGGTGTACCTCGCCGAGGACGAGCCGGGGCACCGGGTCGCGGTGAAGCTGCTGCACGCGCGTTTCAGCGGCGACGCCAAGGCCCGGTCCCGGTTCGCGGCGGAGGTCGCGGTCGCCAAGCGCGTGTCGCCGTTCTGCACGGCCCGCGTCCTGGACTCCGACGTCGAGGGCGACCGGCCCTACATCGTCAGCGAGTACATCGAGGGGCCGGCGCTGTCGGAGGTGCTGGCGGCCGAGGGCCCGCGGACCGGCGCCGACCTGGACCGCATCGCGATCGGCACGATGACGGCGCTCACCGCGATCCACCAGGCCGGGGTGGTGCACCGCGACTTCAAGCCCGCCAACGTGCTGCTCGCGCCGGACGGACCGCGGGTGATCGACTTCGGGATCGCCCGGGCCCTGGACGCCACGGGCACGCTGTCGAGCACCGCCATCGGCACCCCGGCCTACATGGCGCCCGAGCAGATCTCCGGCGCGCCGGTCGGCCCGCCCGCGGACGTGTGGGCGTGGGCGGCGACGATGGTGTACGCCGCGTCCGCGCGGCCGGCGTTCGGGCAGGACTCGATCCCCGCGGTCATGCACCGCATCCTCAACCTGCCGCCGGACCTCGGGGCGCTCACCGAGCCGCTGCGGGCGCTCGTCGCGTCGTGCCTGGCCAAGGACCCCGCGCTCCGCCCTCAGTCCCAGCAGGTCCTGGCACATTTGCTGCGCCTTGCCGGGAGCCTCCCGGACGCCGGGGCCGCGCGGCCAGCCGGGCAGGGCGCCGAGCACGCCACCACGATGCTCAACCAGGGCGCCGAGGCGGCCGCGGAGTCGGCGGGGCTGCACGCCCAGCCGCCACACCGGCCGCCACCCCAGCCGCCGGGCGGGTCACCGCACCTCGCGCCGCACCAGGTGCCGGGGCCGGTGCACTCCCCCGGGCTGCCGATGCACGGCCCTCCCCCGGCCCCGCCGCCCGGCGCGGCCACCTGGCCGGCGGGCGGCCCCACGGCACCGGTCGTCGAACTCGGGAAGCCGCACGGGACGGGGGCGGGCACGGGCGGGCGCCGGCGCGGGATCGGCGTGCTCGCCGGCGCGGGCGGCGCCGCCGTCGTCGCGCTGGTGCTCGCGGGCGCCGTCCTCGCCGCCCGGTTCGGCGGCGACGACGAGCCGGCGGGGGACGCGCCCGCCGGACGCGTCGGCGGCGCCCTGACCGTCGCCGTCCAGGGCGACGTCAACTCCGGCGGGGAGCTCGACCCCTCGCACAGCCTGTCGGGCGCCGGCCGGCTCGTGGGCAAGCAGCTGTACACCGGGCTGACGGAGACGCGCCCGGACGGGACCGTCCACAGCCGCCTCGCCGACTCCATCCGGCCCGACGCGTCCTGCACGACCTGGACGATCAACGTCCGGCAGGGGACGTCCTTCAGCGACGGCACGCCGGTCGACGCGGCGGGGTTCGCCCGGGGCTGGTCCCGCGCCGCCGCGGTCACCACCGGCGACGCGACGACCCTGATGGCCGACCTCAAGGGGTACGCCGACGTCTCGTCCGGGAAGGCCGCGGACCTGTCGGGCGTCACCGCGTCCGGCGCGGTGCTCACCGTCACGCTCACCTCCCCCAACTGCGACTTCGCCGCCCGGCTGGCCGACCCGGTGTTCGCTCCCGTGCCGGTGGCCGCCGGGAAGCCCGACAACGGCGCGTACAACATGAGCCCCGTCGGCAACGGCCCCTTCAAGCTCCAGGCGTATGACAAGGGCAAGTCCGTCACGCTCGTCCGCAACGACCGGTGGGCCTTCGGCAAGACCAGGCTGGACCGGGTCGAGATCCGGCTGGGCATGGACGACTCCCAGGCGCGGACGGCCTTCGTCGCCGGCCAGGTCGCCTGGGCCGGGGTCGCCTCCGACGACCCCGCGGCGTGGGGCGGGAAGAACGTCGCGGAGCGCGTCCTGCCGTCCACGCGGATGCTCGTCCCGCTGGCCGCGCGGGGGCCGATGTCGTCCAAGGAGGGCAGGCTCGCGGTCTCCTACGCCCTCGACCGCCAGAAGATCAGCCAGGTGGCGGGGCCCGCGAACCGGTCCGCGCACGGGCTGGTCTCGCCCGCCCTCCCCGGCTTCGGGAACTCGGGGCCCTGCCCGTCGTGCGACGCGCCCGACCCCGCGAAGGCCAAGGAGCTCGCCGCCCAGGCCGGGCTGAAGCCGGGCACGACGGTGCGCCTCTACTCGCAGGAGCTGCCCGTCCACCAGCGGGTGTCCGAGGCGGTCGCGCAGCAGCTGGAGTCGGCGCTCGGCTGGAGGATCGAGCAGAAGCGGACGCCGGTCGCCGAGTTCCAGAACTTCCGCAAGGCCGTCGTCGCGGACGACGCGTCCGGGCTGGCCCTCTTCGCGTGGGGTCCCGACTACCCGTCGCCCTACACGATGCTCTGGGACCTGCTGGGCAGCACCAGCGTCGCGACGGAGTCCAACACCTTCTACAACCTGGCCGGGTACAAGAGCACGCGCTTCGACGGGGTGATGTACAAGGCGGTGCGGACGATCGCGCCGCAGGAGCGCACCGACCTGTACAAGCAGGCCGAGAAGGTCGCGCTGGACGACATGGCGCTGATCCCGCTGCTGCACCTCGGCAGCCGCGCCGTGCGGAGCGCCTCCTACGTCGGGCTGGACCTCGACTTCGACGGCGACCCCACCCTCGCGGCCGCCGCCCTCAAGTAGCGGCCGCCGGGGCGCAAGGAGCAGCCACCGGGGCGCCCGCGGTCAGCCGGGCGGGAGGCGGACGGTCACGATCAGCCCGCCGCCCGGGCGCGGCGCCGCGTACACCGCGCCGCGGTGGGCCAGCACCACCGAGCGGACGATCGACAGGCCGAGCCCCGCGCCCTTGGCGGACTCGACGCGGTCGGCGTTCAGCCGCCGGAACGGCTCGAACAGCCGTTCCACCTCGTAGGCGGGCACCGCGGGGCCGGTGTTCTCGACCTGGACGGTGGCCCAGCCGTCCAGCAGCCCGGTGCGCAGCCACAGCTCGCCGCCGTCCTCGTTGTGCTTGATCGCGTTCTCGACGAGGTTGGAGACCAGGTGCTCCAGCAGCACCGGGTCGCCGAGCGCCGTCCCGGACGTCAGCTCCGGGTGCACCGAGACGTCGTTGTCGTGGTCGCGGCGCGCGGAGTGCTCCAGCACCGTCGCCGCGATCTCGGCCAGGTCCACCGGGTTGCGGGTGGTCAGCTCGCGCTCGCTGCGCGCCAGCAGCAGCAGCCCCTCGATGAGCCGCTCGTGGCGGGCGTTGGTGGCCAGCAAGGTGCGGCCGACCGCGCGCAGGTCGTCCGACACCTCGGGGTCGCCGAGCGCCACCTCCAGCAGCGTCCGGTTGATCGCCAGCGGCGTTCTCAGCTCGTGCGAGGCGTTGGCGACGAACCGCCGCTGGGAGTCGAACGCCTGCCCGAGGCGTTCGAGCATCGCGTCGAAGGTGTCGGCCAGCTCCTTGATCTCGTCGTCGGGGCCCTCCAGCGCGATCCGCTCGTGCAGCGTGCTCTCCGACAGGCGGCGCGCCGTCGCGGTGACCCGCTGGAGCGGGCTGAGCGCCCGGTCGGCGACGAAGTAGCCGAGCACCAGCGTGATGATCCCCACCCCGCCGAGCGCCACCAGGGAGCGGCCGACGAGCTGGCGCATCGTCTGCTCGACGAACTGGTGCTGCACCTCGGCGGCCGTCTCGGGGTCGTTGATGCCGAACCCGATGACCTTGACGCCGCCGAGGATGTTGGCCATCAGGATCGACATGACGAACAGCAGCAGCGCCCCCGCCATGAAGAACAGCAGCCCGTACAGCAGGGTGAGGCGCAGCCGGACGCTCATCCGGCCGGGCAGCGACTTCAGGTCGGCGGCGAACGACCCGCCCTCGGTCCGCCAGAGGCCCTTGGCGCCCGGGCTCGGCGGCGGGAACTGCTGCGGCCCCGGCCGCCGCCACGGCCCCCCACCCGTCCTGCCGTTCGGCTGGGCGTCCGGGACGGCGACGGGCTGGGTGGGCCGGCGGGCCGGCTGGGTGTCCGAGGGCGCGGCGTGCGCCCCCTGCGTGGGGTCGGGACCGCCCGGCCCGCCCGGGCCGCCGGGTTCGTCGCGGGGCGCCGATCCGGGCATCACAGCCGGTACCCCACTCCGGGCACCGTCTCGATCACCGGCGGGTCGCCCAGCTTCTTGCGGAGCGTCATCATCGTGACCCGGACGACGTTGGTGAACGGGTCGATGTGCTCGTCCCACGCCTTCTCCAGGAGCTGCTCGGAGCTGACGACCGCGCCGTCCGCGCTGAGCAGCACCTCCAAGACCGCGAACTCCTTGCGGGTCAGCTCGACGGGACGGCCGTCGCGCAGCACCTCGCGCCGGGCCGGGTCCAGGGTGATGCCGGACCGCTCCAGCACCGGCGGCAGCGGCGCGGCCGCGCGGCGGCCGAGGGCCCGCACCCGGGCGATCAGCTCCGCGAACGCGAACGGCTTGGCCAGGTAGTCGTCGGCGCCGATCGACAGGCCCTCGACCCGGTCGTCCAGCTCCCCCGCCGCCGTCAGCATGATGATCCGCGCCGGGTAGCGCTGCGCCACGAGCTGCTTGCACACGTCGTCGCCGTGGACCCTCGGCAGGTCACGGTCCAGGACGATCACGTCGTAGTCGTTGACGCCGGCCCGCTCCAGCGCGCCCGCGCCGTCGTAGGCCACGTCCACGGCCAGCGCGTCCCTGCGCAGGCCGGTCGCTATCGCGTCGGCGAGCACCCGCTCGTCCTCGACGACAAGAACACGCACCGCGTCCCCCTCCGGCCGGGGCGCCGCCCGCCCCCGCGCTCCAGGTATGCCACGGACCCCGTAAGACGCCCGTAAACACCCGTTCAGCTCTCCGCCCGCCGGCCTGTCTACGCTCACCGCAAGGTTCCGCGTAAATTGCATCGGCGAACAGGTTTACCTTCAGCCTAAGCCTGGGTAGGCATGGGCACGATCCGGGAGGAGGCCCATGGGCGAGTTGTCACGCATGATTCAGCAGCGACTCGACGACGCGTACGCGTCGTTGCGCAGCGCCCACGCAGACGGGGACACCTACCTGGCGGACATCCGCCAGGAGGAGATCAACGAACTGCGCCGGATCGCAGCGAACCACGACATCGGCATCGAACCGAGAGAGTAGATCGCGCCGCCCGCGGCACCGGGCGCCCGAACGTCCTGTTCCCGCGGGTGGTGCGGCGGCCGCCGCACCGTCCCGACCCGCCAGGCGGCCGGCTTCGCGATCAGGTTCCGCCGCCCGACGTCCTGGCTTCGCACGCGATCATGGTGACCGCCCGCGGCGATCGAGGTCCGACCGCCGCGGACGGCCACCGAGCGAAGGCCCCGGCCCCCCACCCGGCGCGCCCGGCCTCGGGCGGTCCCGGTCAGTCCCGCAGGGGGTCCAGGCGCGCCAGGACGTCGTGGAGGGCCTCGAAGGTGCCCGGGCCCGCGGCTATGGTCAGTTCCGTGCCCGCCGGAGCGCCGTGGAGGCCCTCGACGCGCCCGCCCGCCTCACCGACGATCAGCGCGCCGGCTGCCACGTCCCATGCCTGGACTCCGCGCTCGTAGTAGGCGTCGGTCCGCCCGGCCGCCAGCGAGCAGAGGTCCACGCAGCAGGACCCGCCGCGGCGGATGTCGCGGACGGCGGGCAGGACGCCCGTGAGGACCCGCGCCTGCCCGGCGCGCCGCGCCGCCGAGTACCCGAACCCGGTGGACACCAGGGCCCGGTCGAGCGGCACCTCGGAGTTCACGCGGAGTTCACGCGTGCCCGACGCGGTGTGCATCAGGGCCCCGCCGCCGCGCATGGCCGTGTACGTCTCACCGCGGCGGGGGATCTCGACCGCCCCGGCGACCGCGACGCCGTCCACCTCGGCGGCGATGCTGACCGCCCAGTCCGGCAGGTCGTACAGGTAGTTGACGGTGCCGTCGATCGGGTCGATCACCCAGCGGACGCCGCTGCCGCCGGGGCGGGTGCCGCCCTCCTCGCCGAGGACGGCGTCGTCCGGCCGGGCCGCGGTGATCCGCTCGATGATCAGCGCCTCGGCGGCGCGGTCCATCTGGGTGACGACGTCGGTCGGGCTGGACTTGGTCTGGACGACATCGGGGCCGTCCGCCGGGCGCTTGCCGACCAGCATCCGGGCGGCCTCCCGCGCGGTCGCGGCGGCCAGTTCCAGCAGGTCCTCGGCCAGGCTCATCCGCGCTCCCCCGCCGCCTCGGCCAGCAGTTCGCGGGGCAGCGCGGCGAAGCGCGGGTCGGCGCCGGGCGTGGCGGCCCGCGCGAACGCGATCCCGAGCTCCGCGGCCCGGTCGGCGGCCTCCACGTCGAGGTCGTACTTGACCTCCATGTGGTCGGACACGAACCCGATCGGCACGGCGGCGACGGCGCGGACCCCCTCGCCGTGGAGCTTCTCCAGATGATCGTCGATCTGGGGCTCCAGCCAGGGCTGGCTCGGCGGCCCGCTCCGGCTCTGGTAGACGAGATCCCACGGCTTCCCGGGGGCCGCCTGGTGGGCGACGGCCCGCGCGGCCTCCTCCAGCTCCGCCACGTACAGCTCGCGGTTGGGCTGGGAGAGCGGCACGCTGTGCGCGGTGAAGACCAGCCGCGCGCCTTCGGGCAGGCGGCCGAGGGCGTCTCTGGCGGCGTCCGCGAACGGGTCCAGGAACCCGGGCCTGTCGCTGTAGACGGGCAGCTTGACGATTTCAGGCGCGTCCGGGACCTCGTCCCGCGCGCGCGCAATGTCCTCCAGGTACTGGTCGTTGGTGGAGTAGCCGCTGTAGGCGGACGTGACGAAGGCGGCCGCCCGCGTGATCCCGTCGGCCTTCATCTGCCGGACGGTGTCGGCGAGGTAGGGCGCCCAGTTGCGGTTCCCCCAGTAGACCGGCAGGCCCACGCCGTGGGCGGCGAAGTCCGCCTCGATCGCGGATATGAGCTCCCGGCAGAGGGCGTTGATGGGGCTCACCCCCCCGAAGAGGTAGTAGTGCTCCCCCACCTCCTCCAGGCGCTCACGGGGGATGTTGCGGCCGCGGGTCACGTTCTCCAGGAAGGGGACCACGTCATCGGGCCCCTCCGGCCCCCCGAAGGACAGCAGAAGCAACGCGTCGAACGACGTCATGCCCCCATCCAACCAGCCGTCCCGCGATGCCCGATCACCGGTAGCGCGCGGCGTACGCCTTGGCGAGGTTCAGGACCTTCTGGACATACCAGTCGGCATGGTTGTACTGCCAGACCGCCCGGTACAGCTGCTGCCCGCCCTTGCCCGCGCCGTTCGCGCACAGATACCTGGCCGCGCCGGGGACGGCGTCGAAGGGGTTCATGATGTCGGCCTTGCCGTCGCGGTCGCCGTCCACGCCGTAGGAGCGCCACGTCGCCGGCATGAACTGCATGGGGCCGAGCGCGCCCGCGCTGGAGCGCCCGGCGTTGCGGCCGTGGTCGCTCTCGACCTGCCCGATCGCGGCGAGGACCGTCCAGGACAGGCCCCGGCAGGCCGTGGCCGCCTGCTTGTACAGGTCCAGGTAGCTGCCGGGGCGGCCGCCGTCCGCCGCCGGCCGGTACCTGCGCTCGTGCAGGTTCACCACGCTGGAGCCGCGCCCGAGGATCCCGGCCACCGCGGCGGCGACCTTGCCGGGACTGGCGCCGGGCGCGTTGACCAGCACCGCGATGTCGGGGACGAGGCCCATCCGCGCCCCCGGGTCCCTGCCGACCAGCATGTCGATGCCGGGCAGGCCGAGCTGCCCGGAGCCGCCCATGGTCAGGCTCGGCATCGTCCGGGCCACGACCGGGTACCGCAGGCCCCTGCCGAGCCGCAGCTTCTCGGCGGCGGCCGGGGACACCACGAACTGCCCGCCCGCCAGGGCCGTCCACAGGTCGGTCCTCTGCGCGGTGCCCGGCGGCGTCCAGGAGCGGAACGCCGACGGCTCGACCGCGAACGCGTTGACCTGCCGTCCCTGGAGCTGGACGGCGCCGCCCGCGGCCGTCACCACGTCCCTGACCTTGGCCAGCCTGGAGATCCTGGCGATGCGGTCCGCGGGGATCGGGCCCTTCGCCACCGCCAGCACGTCCGGCGGGACGACGCGGCGCAGCGGCGCCACCTGGCCGTCCTCCACCACGTTCACCGGGCCGCCGGGACCCGCGCCCGGCGCCTCCACCCGCGCCGCCGCGCCGGGCGGGTCGTCGTCCCCGGCGGTCAGCGCGGCGTAGGTCCCGCCGGAGGCCGTCCCGAGCGCGAGCACCGCGATGGCGGCGACGGCGAGCGGCAGCCCCCGCGGCGTCCTCCGGCCGGGCGAAGGGCGCGACGGCGGGCGCGCGGCAGGGGTCTCGGAGGGCGACGGCGGTGAGGATGCGGCCACAACATTTCCCAACGAGCGTCGCTACGGGTGAGTTACCTGTCTTTTCACTTCTTTCCCCCAGGTAACGTGATCATCGCGCTGAAGTCGAAGAACATGCTCGGGGGGTGCTCCCTCCCCCGGTGCGGGGGGAGGACGGGTTGGCCAGTACCTACCGAGAGCTGCTGGCGGTACCGGGCGCCCGGCTCTTCGTGGCCGCGGGGCTCGTCGGCCGCATGTCGATGGCCATGGAGGGCATCGGCATCGTCCTTCTGGTGTCCGCGGTCACCGGATCGTACGGTATCGCCGGAGCCGTCAGCGCGACGCTGGCGCTCGCGTTCGCGGCCGGGGCGCCGCTCACCGCGCGGCTCGCCGACCGGTACGGGCAGCACCGCGTGCTGGTCCCGGTGGTCCTGGTGAACACCACGGGCTACACCCTGCTGATCGTCTGCGCCCAGGCGCGCCTGCCGGTGTGGACGCTGTTCGCCGCCGCCGCCGTGGCGGGGCTCACGCAGGTGTCGCTGGGCGCCTGGGTGCGGGCGCGATGGTCGTACCTGCTGCGCGATACCCCCGCGCGCATCGGCGCCGCGTACTCGTTCGAGTCGGTCGTGGACGAGACGATCTTCATCACCGGGCCGATGCTCGTCACGGCGCTGTCCACGGGCGTCCACCCGGCGGCGGGCATCGCCGCCGCGGCGTCCTTCACGCTCGTGGGCTGCCTGGCGATGGCGTGGCTGCGCGACACCGAGCCGCCGCCGCGCCCGCGGGAGCCGGGGGCGGGCGGGGGGAGCGTGCTGCGCAACCCCGGTGTGCTGGTGATGTCGCCGGTGTTCCTGATGCTCGGCATGGTGTTCGGCTCGATCGACGTCAGCGGGGTCGCGTTCGCCGAGGAGGAGGGCCACAAGGCCCTCGCCGGCGTGCTGATCGGCTGCTACGCGCTGGGCAGCGGCGCGGCGGCGCTCTGGTACGGGGCGCGGCACTGGCGCAGCCCCCTGTCCAGGCGGTTCCTGATCGGGCTGGGCCTGCTGGTGGTGGGGCTCGTCCCGCCCGTCCTCATCGGGAACCTCTACCTGATGATGTCCGTGGTGTTCTTCTCCGGGCTGGCGATCTCGCCGACGATCATCCCGGGCTTCGGGCTGGTGGAACGGCTCGTCCCGGCGGCGCAGCTCACCGAGGGGCTGGCGCTGGTCTCCACGGCGGTGGGCATCGGGGTGGCGCTCGGCTCCTCGCTGTCGGGCCGGGTGGTGGACGCCGAGGGCGCGCACACGGCGTTCCTCGTCCCGCTGGCGTGCGCGGTGGTCGCGGCGGTCATCGGGCTGGCGGGTGCCCGGTCGCTGCGCAAACGTGAACTTTCCTCGCAATCATCCGCCGAGTAGAGTCGGCGCATGTCACCCCAGACCACCCGGACATGGCGGAACTGGGCGGGAAATCAGCAGGTCACGCCGCGCCGGACGGCGACCCCGCGCACCGCCGGAGAGGTGGCCGACGCGGTGCGGTCGGCCGCGCGCGACGGCCTCACGGTCCGGATGACGGGCAGCGGGCACTCCTTCACCGGAGCGGCCGTCGCGGAAGGCGTCCTGCTGCGCCCCGCCGCGCTCACCAGGGTCCGCTCCGTCGACACCGCCACCGGCCTGGTGACCGTCGAGGCCGGGCTCCCGCTGCACGCGTTCAACCGCGTCCTGGACGAGCACGGCCTCGCACTGGCCAACATGGGCGACATCCAGGAGCAGACCGTCGCCGGCGCTCTGCAGACCGCCACGCACGGCACCGGCCGCGACGCCGCCGGGCTGGCCTCCCAGGTCGCCGCCTTGGAACTGGTCCTCGCCGACGGCACCACCGTCACCTGCTCGGCCGACGAGCGCGCCGATCTGTTCGACGCGGCCCGCGCCGGGCTCGGGGCACTCGGCATCGTCACGGCCATCACCTGGAGGACCGTCCCGGCGTTCCTCCTGCGCGCGCAGGAGGAACCGATGCGGTGGGACGAGGTGCTCGCGCGCGTCGACGAGTTCGACGCGGCCAACGAGCACTTCGAGTTCTACTGGTTCCCCCACACCGAAGGCTGCCTCACCAAGCGCAACAATCGCGTCGAGGGTCCCGCGCAGCCCCTGTCCAAGATGAAGCACTGGCTGGACGATCGGTTCCTGTCCAACACCGTGTTCGGGGCCGTCAACAAGGTCACGCACGTGGCGCCCGCCTCGACGCCCTTCGTCAACGGCATCTCAGCCAAGGCGCTCGGTGCGCGCACGTACAGCGACACGTCCTACAAGGTGTTCACGAGTCCCCGGACAGTGCGCTTCAAGGAACAGGAGTACGCGATCCCGCGCGAGGACCTCGTTCCCGCACTGCGCGAACTCCGCTCCCTGTTCGCACGTGAGGACTGGCGGATCAGCTTCCCCATCGAGGTCCGGCTCCTCCCGCAGGAAGACGCCTGGCTGTCCATGGCGTACGGGCGTCCCACCGCGTTCATCGCCGTCCACGTCTACCATCGCGACGCGCACGAGACGTACTTCCGCGGCGTCGAGAACCTTCTGACGGCGCTCGGCGGACGCCCGCACTGGGGCAAACTCCACACCCGTGACGCCGCCTACCTGGAGAAGGTGTACCCGCGGTACGGCGACTTCCGGAGTCTGCGCGACGAACTGGACCCGGACCGCCGCTTCGCGAACCCGTACACGACGCGGGTCTTCGGAGACTGAGCGGTCTTCGGAGACTGAGCGGTCTCCGAAGGGTGACATGGCCTTCAGCGGCCCTCATCCGGCGGGTGCGCTGCGCTGAGGCTCCGCGCCGCCCTGCTCCTCGCCGCCCGTGCCCGGCGTCGGCGTCGGCGTGCTCGGCGCCGTCGGCGTGGACGGCCGCGTGGTCGTGGGACCGTCCGTCGGCCGCTCCGTCGGCGGCGCGGTCGTCCCGTCCGTCAGGCCGCCGGTCGGCCGCTCCGTAGGCGTCTCGCCCGAGGGCTCCCCGCTGGGCGTCTCCTCCTCGGGGGACCTCTCGGTGGACGGCGTGTCCCGCGGTGACTGCTTCGTCGTGCCGCCCCCGCCGAGCACCTTCGTGACGGTCAGCCCGTTGCCCTTGTCGCCGATCGGCCCGCCGGCCGCCGCCTCGTACACCGTGATGCCGCCGAGCACCACCGCGAACACCACGGCCGAGGTGACCACGAGCTTCACCCAGTGGTGGCGGGCCCAGTCCGCCGTGCTCCGCAACGCCGACCGCCGGACGACCTCCCGCACCGCCTCCTCGCCCGCCATCCCGGCGAGGGCGTCCGCGACGGTCATGGACGGGTCCATGGACGGATCGACGCGCGTCACGCCGGGGTCGAGGTCCATCCGCGTCACGTTCGGGTCGGACCACACCACCGTGCGGGTCGGGTCGGCGCTCACCGCCTCCGCCGCCGCGCCCCGCGCCGCGTCCCGCTGCTGCGCCGCCGCCTGGAGGTGGCCCAGATCCTTGATCTGCTCACGGCCCTGGTCCAGGTAGTGCTTGCACACGGCGGAGCCGGCCGTCGACACCACGCTCATGAACGCCGCGCCCAGGATCGTCCCGTACACGCCGAGGTACGACGCCCCCACCGCCGCGGCGGCCGTCGCCAGCCCGCTCGCGATCAGCTGCGTCGTGCTCAGGTCTGGCAGCTTGCGCTGCATTGCGCCGATTCCCCCCGTCCGATAGTGAACAAATCTCCCGAACCGAAACTAACGGCCACGTTCCGGTGTTCCACGCACGGACGTGATGCTCGCTACGCCAAACGGCTGGAGTCCCAGGGCCCGGTCAGGCACAGTGTGGAAAAGGATGCACAAGAATCAGGCAGAGCGCTCCCGGCCGGACCCCGGCCCCGGCAAGCTTGGTCAGGTGCCCTCTTCGGCCTCGTGAAGGGGGCTTCGAGAGCGGCGATGTTCGGACATGCCGGGTACGGTGCTGGCAGCAGGTGTGTCCGAAAGAGAGACTCGGGAACCCGGGGGGAAGGGCACGCATGCGCCCTCGGCGGGCAACGGCCGACCGGCCGGTGAGAGCACGATGGAGGCGGGCTCATCACCGGACGCGCGGTCCGGCGCCCTCCGTGCCGTCTGGACAGGGCAGGAAGGACACGCATGCAGGAGCTGCGCCTCGTCGCGGTCAGCGAGGACGGAACGTACCTCGTCCTGGCCACCGCGGGCCGAGGCACCCGGTTCACCCTGCCCGTCGACGACCGGCTCCGCGCCGCGGTCCGTGGGCACTTCTCCCGCCTCGGCCAGTTCGAGATCGAAGTGGAGAGTCCCTTGCGTCCCAAGGAGATCCAGGCCCGTATCCGTTCCGGCGAGACCGCGGAGGAGATCGCCGAGTCGGCGGGCATCCCCGTCGAACGCATCCGCTGGTTCGAGGGGCCGGTCCTGCAGGAGCGCGAGTACATGGCCCAGCAGGCGCAGCGGGTCACGGTCCGCCGCCCCGGCGAGTCCACGCCCGGCCCGCCCCTCGGTGAGACCGTCGAGGAGCGCCTCGGCCGCGGCGGCGTCGACCTCGAAGAGGTCGAGTGGGACTCCTGGAAGTGCGAGGACAACACCTGGCGCGTCCGCCTCTCCTTCTTCGACAACGGCCGCCCGCACGCCGCCGAGTGGGTCTTCGACCCCCGCCGCCGCCACGTCTCCCCCCTCGACGAGGTCGCCTCCCGCCTCACCGCCGCCGAGTGGGACGAGGAGTCCCTGGCCGACACCGTCACCCCGCTCGTCCCGCGCCGTCCCGCCATGAAGGTCGTCTCCGGCGACCGCGGCATCCCCGCCGAGCCCGAGCAGCCGGGCCCCGGGCCGCTGCGCACCGCCGAGCCGCGCGACTACGTCCTCGAACGCGGCCGCGTGCTCGACCCGCACCCGTCGTTCCCGTCCACCGACCCCACGCCCCTGCGCGAGGCGGCCCAGCTGCGCGAGGCCGGCCGTCCCCGCGGTCCCGCGGAGGCCGCCGGCGGCGACACCCCGCACCTGCGCCAGGCCGCCGCGCCCGCCGAGGCCATGGCCGCCCGTGAGGCGGCTCCTGCGCGCCCCGCGCCCGAGGACCCCCGGAAGGCCCGTCCCGCCGCCCGCGACCACGGCCGCCCGCACGGCACCACCGCGCCCACCGGCACCGCGCCCCGCGACGAGCCCGACACGTCCCAGGCCGTCCGGCCGGGCGAGGACGCCGACGAGTTCGAGACGGCCGGCGATCTGACGCGGCCGCACGAGCCCGCGCCGCACCGCGAGGCCACGTCCGTTCCCGAGACCGCCTCCGCTCTCGAAGCGGTGCAGGAACAGCAAGAGGCGGATGAGGCGCCCGAGAGCCCGGTCAAGGCACCCGGCGACGGCGCCGGCACAGGCGACGACCTCGAAATAGCGGCCCACGACGAGGCCCCTGAGCCGGGCGAGGACACGGCGGCGCCCGAGGCCGCCGAACAGGACCGCGCCGCCGGACACGACCGCAAGGCCCGGCCACTCGACGACGCCCCCGCGGCCGCCGCCCTCCAGGACGACGCCGACGCGTCCCAGGCCGCCGCCCTCGACGAGGACACCGGCTCCCCCGCGCCGCGCGAGGACGCCTCGGAGCTCCAGAAGGCCGGGCCCGCCGCGTCCCATGACCACGAGGACGAGTCCCGCGACGAGGCGCCCCTGCACGCCGACGAGGACGGGACGGCCGCGGGCACCGGCCCCCGGGAGGCGGCCGCCGCCACGGCGCCCGCCGATGCGGACCCGGACGAGACGGCCGCGCGCGTCACGGCCCCCGAGGTCGCGGCTCCCGGAAACGACGAGGACACCGCGGACACTGAGGACGCCGCGGACGAGCGGCCCGCCGCGTCCGGCGACGAGCCCGGCGAGGCGGAGACAGAGACGGCGGAGACGCCCGAGAAGGCGCCCGCGGCGCGGAAGGGGTCGGCCGGGCAGCGGACCGCTCACCGTCCCCCGGCGAAGAAGAAGCCCGCCGGGCGTCCCGCCACGCCACCGGTGCAGGACAAGCCCGCGGCGGCGTCGGAGACCCCGGCCGCCGCCCAGCGACCCGCGGCGCGCGGACGGCGCAAGGCCAAGGGCAAGCGCGCCTCCGTCCCGTCCTGGGACGAGATCATGTTCGGGGCGCGCCGCCCCGAGTGACCGCCGTCACCGGCGCCGGTCCCCGGCAGCGCGGAACGCCCCGGCGTGGCCGTGGCCGTGCCGGGGCGGACGCCGGGTCGCCGGGTCGCCGTGTCGCCGGGACGTCAGGCCGGGGAGATCACGCTGTCGATCCACTCCGCGTGGACGGTCACGTCGGTGTAGATGCCGAGCCCGGTGTGGCAGTCGGGGAACTGCGGCTGGGGCTTGTCAGGGTCCTGCGGCAGCGACTCGACACGGCTGAAGGCGCCGATGAGCCGCCAGCCCCCGGCCGTCCGGCGCAGCAGCGGGCCACCGGAGTCCCCGAAGCACGGCCCGGCCTCGGTCTCGGGGTTGCCGGTGCACACCTCGGACGCGGGCTGGATGGCGCCGCCGGTCACGTGCCTGCACGTCGAGGGCTCGCGGATCGCCGAGTCGAGCTGCTTCAGCACGTCGGGCGTCTCGCAGCCGGTGTTGGGGCCGGGCGCGGTGCACCCCCACCCCAGCAGCCGGGTCGGGGTTCCGGTGGCCTGCCGGGTGTCCAGGGCGATGGGCGCCTCCGGGACCGGCTGGTCGAGCTTGACCAGCGCGATGTCGAAGTGGTTCCAGTTGCCCTCGGGGTGCGGGACGATCCGCTGGGCGTCGCGGAGACTGCCGCCGTCGGCGTGGTGGTGGCTGCCGATGCGGAGCCGGACGTCCGCGGGCTGCTTGTCCGCCACGCAGTGCCAGGCCGTGACGACCCATTCGGCGTCCAGCAGGCTGCCCCCGCAGAAATGCTCGTTCGCGGTGGTCTGGAGGGACGCCATGAAGGGATACGGCTCCGTCGCGTCCTCACCACCGATGACCATGGTGGACGCGCCGCCGCCCGGCGGGTCGGGCTCGGCCGGCGCGGCGAGCGCGGCCGGGCCGGTCAGGCCGAGCCACAGCAGGGCCGACGCGGCCAAGGTCAAACGGAGGCTGCGCACAATGCATGTCCTTCCGGTGTCGGGAGTGCGTCCGGAGGCGCACGTGGGAAGCCCCCGGACCCGATGATCGTGCGCCTCGACGCTAAAGGGGCCCTGACGCGGCGAACGACCCAGCCTGCACGACGCGCCTGGGACAGGAGCCTGTACCGGGCGGAGGATGCTCAGGGCCTTCGCGCGGCGGCGGTGGCGGCCGCGCGATCACGTCCGGAGGGGTGACCCGGGCGAGTTCCCGGACGGGCCCTGCCGGGCAGGGGACGCGCCCGGACCGTCCGCGAGGAACGGCCGGAGCCAGTCGGGGGTGATGGCGGCGGCGAGGGCGACGGCGTCGTCCTCGGACATGTCGACCGCGGAGTAGCCGCCCTCCCCGGCGCCCACGGCGACGAAGAGGGTCGCCAGGCGCAGGCGCCGCTGGAACAGCGTCCGGCGGACGCGCCAGCCGACGATGGCGCCGTGCTCGACGACCACCTGGCGGCGGCGGAGGGAGCCCGAGCGGACGGTGAGGCGCCCGCCGCCGGTTGCGTGGCCGAGCTGGCGGTAGCGGTCCAGGCCGAGGGGCACGGCGAGGACGGCGAGGACGGCGCACGTCGAGGCGACCCAGGGCTGACCGGCGAGGACGGCGAGGACGCCGATCCCCGCGGGGGGCGCCACGGCGCGGGCGACGCGGCGGCCGCGGGCGGCCGGGGGGTGGGCGGTCAGGGGGGCGGGGACCTCGCCGAGCACGCGGGCGGCGAGGGACGCGGCGACGGCGCGGGGGGCGGCGGGCAGGAGACGGCCGCGGTGCGCGGCGTCGCCGAGCCCGGTGATGAGGGCGCCGAGGCGGGTCACGCCCGCCACCCGCTCGAAGGGGTTGTCGGACAGCTCGACGCCGCGCAGGCGCCGCCGTTCGAGGGACACGCTGCGGCGTGTGATCAGGCCGCGCTCGGCGACGATCGAGCCGTCCCGCTCGTGGACGGTGAAGTCCCAGTTGAAAAGGGTGAAGACGATCACCGACATGACCGGCATGGCGATGAGGACGAGGATCATCGGCACGACCACCAGCACGGTGGGGAGGCCGACGACGTCGTGGCCGAGGTCCTCCACGCGCTCCTGCGTGATGAGGCCGAGGTCGTCGCCGAGGTTGTACAGGGTCCCGAGGAGGCTGCCGGCCAGCGCGAAGGGGGTGAGCAGGTAGGCGCCGCTGAGAGGGGCGTAGACGTACCAGCGGCGGCGCATACGGGCGAGGACGCGGCGGGGCGGGGCGTCCTCGCGGGCCTCGGCGCCCTCGGGGCCCTCGGGGTGCGCGGCGTCCGCGCGGGCCAGCAGGACGCGCCGGAGCCGCTCGGCCTCCTGCCGGGAGACGGCGTTCAGCTCGCCCTCGCCTCCGTCCCCGCCCGCGTCGATGTGGACGACGGCGAGCCGCAGGAGGCGGTGGGGCAGGGACGCGGTGATGTCCACGCCCCGGATCCGGTCGCGCGGGATGCTCTTGACCGAGCGTCCGATCAGCGAGCGCCGCAGCTCGATGCGGTCGTCACGCAGGACGTAGGTGAACGTGGCCCAGCCGGCGACGTGGAAGAGCAGCCCGAACGCCAGCCCCGCGAGGGTGAAGTAGAAGGCCGTGGAGACGCCGCCCACCACCAGGCCGGTCGCGCCCGCCGCCAGCAGGGCGACCAGCTCCCGGACGGCGCCCACGACGAAGGTCAGCGGGTGCAGGCGATGCGTGGTGGCGCCGCCGCGCGCCGGGCCCGGATCGTCGCGCCGGGGAGGCGGTTCGTCCCGCACGGGGGTGGTCTCGTGGTGCGCCGGCGGGGGTTCGCCGTTCATGTCGCGTCGTCGCGGAGGTCGTGCGCGCGGCGCGCCAGGTCGCCCGCCAGGCGGGTCGCCACGTCCACCGGGAGGCCGGAGACCTCGGACGAGCCGGTGTGGGAGGCGGTGTTGACCTCGATCGTGGCGAGGCCCAGCATCCGCTCGATCCAGCCCTGCTCGGTGTCGACGGTCTGGATGCGGCTGACGGGAACCAGGAGCCACTCGCGGCTGAACCAGCCCGTACGGGTGTAGATCACGTCGGCGGTGACCTCCCAGCGGTGCACGCGGTACCGCCAGACGGGCGCGACGGTCACCATCAGCAGGCCCGCCCCGCCGACGATGTAGGGGAGCCAGCCGACCCTGCCGGACACCCAGCCGGGCAGGGCGCTCCACCCGGAGTCGCCGATCCAGGCGGCGACGCCCAGGGCGAGGCCGAACGCCAGCCCCCACAGCAGCAGGTACTCGATCGCCCAGTGCGCGACGGCCCGGGGCGACACACGGTGGGCGGGCGGCCGCAAGCGCGGCGGGTGCGGCCCCCCGCCGTCCTGGTGGTGACTGCGCCGCACCGACGTCACATCGTGAGTTTAGAGCTTCCGGGCGGCGCGGCAGGCCGTCCGGCCCGGGTCCGCCGGGAAGGGATCATGGCGGTATCAGCGTTTTGTCAGAGGTGCATGCGATGTTGGTCCGCGTCTCGCCGCGCTGACAGGGGTCTGGCGGCGGCGCGGAGAAAACTGGATGCGCATCGCACCGGACAACCCCTACCTTGGCAGGTCCGATCAGCAGGACCGCGAGATGTCCGGCGAATTGAGTCCCTAGGAGATCACATGACGTACGCCATCCAGGCCGATGGCCTGGAGAAGCGATTCGGTGAGACCCAGGCGCTGGCCGGCGTCTCGCTCACCGCGGAACCCGGAACGGTCCTGGGTGTCCTCGGGCCGAACGGCGCCGGCAAGACGACCGCGACACGCATCCTCGCCACACTGATCGAGCCGACCGCGGGCAGCGCCAGGGTCGGCGGCTTCGACGTGGTCAAGGAGGCGCACAAGGTACGGCAGCTCATCGGCCTGACCGGCCAGTACGCCGGGGTGGACGAGATGCTCACCGGCACCGAGAACCTGGTCCTGATCGGGCGGCTGCTCGGGATCCCGCGGCGCGAGTCCCGGGCCCGCGCCGCCGAGCTCCTGGAGCGTTTCCAGCTCGCCGACGCCGCGGAGCGGGCCGCCAAGACGTACTCGGGCGGGATGCGCCGCCGCCTCGACCTGGCGGCGAGCCTCGTCGGACGGCCGCAGATCCTGTTCCTGGACGAGCCGACGACGGGCCTCGACCCGCGCAGCCGCAACGGCCTGTGGGACATCGTGCGCGGCCTGACCGACGACGGCGTCACGGTGCTGCTGACCACGCAGTACCTGGAGGAGGCCGACCAGCTGGCCGACGACATCATCGTCATCGACCGCGGCGAGGTCATCGCGCAGGGCACCTCCGACTCGCTGAAGGCGCAGGTCGGCGGGCAGGTGCTGGAGGTCAGGCCGATCAAGGACGAGGACGCCCCCGCGGTGTCGCGGATCGTCGGCGAGCTGACCGACAGCGAGCCGGAGCTGCGCGACGGGCTGGTCTCCACGCCGATCACCGACCCCGAGCTGATGCCCGCCGTCGTCCGCCGCCTGGACGACGCCGGCGTCGGGGTCGGCGAGCTGTCGCTCCGCAAGTCCAGCCTGGACGAGGTGTTCTTCGCCCTCACCGGCCACCACACCGACGACATCGACGCCGAGGCCGGCGAGCTCGCCCGGTCCGCCGGCGAGAAGGCCACCGACAAGGAAGGGGCGTCGGCATGACCACCGCGACCTTCGCGCCGCAGGACCTGTCCAAGCGGATCGCGCCGGGCACCGCCCTGCGCAACACGCTCACCCTGGCCTGGCGCAACCTCGTGCAGATCAAGCACAACCCGATGGAGCTGCTGGACCTGTCCATCCAGCCCATCATGTTCGTGCTGCTGTTCGCGTACGTGTTCGGCCCGGCGATGGAGGGCAGCGTCTCCGCCTACCTGCCGATCGTCATCCCCGGCATCATCGCGCAGAACGCGCTGTTCGCCGGGATGAGCACCGGCTTCGGGCTGAACACCGACATCACCAAGGGCGTCTTCGACCGGTTCCGGAGCCTGCCGATCGCGCGCAGCGCGCCGCTCCTCGGGCGGATCATCGCCGACACCGCCAAGCAGGCGTGGTCGATGCTGATCCTGCTGTCGGTCGGCTTCGCCATCGGCTTCCGGATCGAGACCAACGTCGTGGCGCTGCTCACCGCGTTCGTGCTGCTGCTGACGTTCGCCGTGCTGTTCTCGTGGACGTCGGTGTTCATCGCGATGAAGGTCAGCGAGCCGGAGAAGGTGCAGATCTTCGGCTTCGTGGTGATCTTCCCGCTGAGCTTCCTCAGCACCGCCTTCATCCGGTCGACCGAGGGCATCCCCGGATGGCTCGCCTGGGTGATGAACAACAGCCCGGTGACCCAGCTGGTCGAGGCCCTGCGCGGCCTGCTGGTCGGCGGTCCCGTGCTGAACCACGCCCTGATCGCGCTGGCGTGGGGCGTCGGGATCTGCCTGGTGTTCGCGCCGCTGTCGCTGCGGGCGTTCAAGCAGCGCGCCTGACGGCGCCCAGACGCCCACCCCCGGGCGCCGCGCCCGCGGCACGGCGCCCGCCCGACGGCCCGGCCACCGCCCACGGTGGCCGGGTTGTCGGCTTGCCGGGCCCGGTCCAGGCCTCGGCGGCCGGGGTCCGGTCCGGGGCGGTCAGCCGCGCGGGCCGTCCCCGCCGTTCTCTGTGTCCCTGCCGTCGCCGCCGTCGCCGCTGTTCCGGCCGTCGCCGGACGGCTCGGGCCCCCCGCCCGGCCCGCGCGGCGCGGCGTGCGCCGCCCGGCGGGGCAGCCCGAACTCGTCCACGACGTCGTCGAGGGTCCTGGTCAGGCCGCGCTCGTAGGCGGCCGTGAAGGCGGCGTCGCCGAGTTCGGCGCGGACGGCGGCCTCGACGGCGACGATGTCGGGCAGCGAGAGGTCGCGGGAGCCGCGCAGGCCGTCGGCGGTGCCGAGCAGCCGGGCGGCGCGCTCGGGATCGCCGTCCACGCGCGCCAGCTCCGCGTGGCCGCCCAGCGCGTACGCCACGATCGGGTGGTCGTGGACCTGGACGCCGCCGAGCAGCGCCTCGGCCAGCCGGGCGCGGGCGTCGTCCGCGGCGCCCATCGCGAGGTCCAGCCGGCCGCGGGCGCAGAGCACCATCGAGCGGAACTGCGGCGGGCCCGAAAGCCCGCCGATGAGGTCCTCGGCGTGGGCGAGCCTGCGCAGCGCCTCGGCGTGGTCGCCGGCGCGGCGGGCGATCTCGCCGAGCTGGTAATGCAGCGCGGCAGTGTCCTCCGGCCGCGATGAGGTCTCCGAGGCCCGGACGGCGTCCAGCAGCAGCGTCCGGGCCCGGTCCCGCTCGCCGGCGAGGTCGAGCTCGTTCGCCAGCTTCATCGTCACGTGCAGGATGGAGCCGTTGCCGCCGCCCAGCTCGCCGGCGAGCTCGCCGGTGAGGCGGAGGCCCTCTTCGAGGAGCCCGATCGCGGCCCGGTGCTCGCCGCGGCGGCCGAGGTCCTCGCCCTGCGAGGTGAGGGTGAACGACAGGCCCCACCGGTCCCCGGCCTCGCGGAACCCGGCGAGCGCCCGGTCGAAGTCGCCCGCCAGCCGGTCGATCCGGCCGAAGTTCTGGGAGATCTGCCCGCGCATGAAGTTCGCGAGGCCGCGCACCCACGGGTCGGGGTCGTCCACGAGGCCGTCGATCGCCACGGTCGAGGACGGGTTCCAGCCCTCCGCGTGTATCTCCACGGTGGTGAGGATCAGCCGCAGCGCCGGGTGCCGGGCGCCGTCGCCGATCCCGTCGCAGATCGCCTTGACGCGCCGCATCCAGGTCGTGGCGCGGCCGCACGCGTCCTGGTCGTCGATGGAGGTCATCGCGGCGAGCGCGAGGGCGACGGCGGTGGTGTGGTCGTCGGGGACGTCCGGCAGCGTCAGGATCTCCTCCACGCTGTCGGCGCCGTCGGCGAGACGGCCGTGCAGGAACCAGTACCAGCCGAGCGCCGCGCAGAACCGCAGGGCGAGGCGCGCGTCCCCGATGGAGATCGCCCAGCGCAGCGCCGCGGAGCAGTTGTCGTGCTCGGCCGACAGCCGCCGCAGCCAGGCGAGCTGGTCCCCGCGGAACAGGTGCGGCCCGGCGGTCTCGGCCAATCCGACGAAGTGGGCGGCGTGGGCGTGTCGCGTCGCGTCCTCCTCCCCCGACCGGACGAGCCGCTCCAGCCCGTACGCGCGGATGGTCTCCAGCATCCGGTAGCGGGGGCCGTCGACGCCGTCGGCGACGATGACCAGGGACTTGTCGACCAGCGCGGCGAGCACGTCCAGGATGTCGCCGCGGTCCAGGCCCGGCCCCGCGCAGACCTCCTCGACGCTCTCCAGGGTCGCGCCGCCGGGGAACACCGCGAGGCGGCGCCAGAGGGCGCGTTCGGGCTCGTCCAGCAGGTCCCAGCTCCACTCGACGACGGCGCGGAGCGTCTGGTGGCGGGGCAGGGCGATGCGGCTGCCCGCGCTGAGCAGCCGGAACCGGTCGTCGAGCCGGACGGCGACCTGCGCGGGGGTCATGGCCCGCAGGCGCGCGGCGGCCAGCTCGATGGCGAGGGGCATCCCGTCCAGCGCCCGGCAGATCCGCGTCACCCACGCGACGTTGGCCCCGGTGACGGCGAAGCCCGGGGACACGGCGGCGGCGCGGTCGGCGAACAGGCGGACGGCGGGGCACGCCAGCGCCGCCTCCGCCTCCGCGGCGGGCGGGGGCGGCTCCAGCGGCCCGACCGGCCACAGCGTCTCACCGGTGATCCCGAGCGGCTCCCTGCTGGTCGCGAGGATCCGCACGCCGGGGCAGGCGGCGAGCACCTGGTCGGCGAGCCGCGCCGCGGCGTCCAGCAGGTGCTCGCAGTTGTCGAGGACGAGCAGCATCCGGCGGCCGGCCAGCGCCGACACGAGGCGCTCCAGCGGCTCGGCGGCCTCCGGCGGCGTCATCCGCCCGGGGGCCGCGCCCATCAGCGTCATCTCGCGGAGCCCGAGCGCGGTGAGGACGGCGGCGGGGACCTCGGCGGGGTCGGCGACGGGCGCCAGCTCCACGAGCCACGCCCCGTCCGGCATCGTGCCGGAGCAGCGCTCGCCCGACTCCAGGGAGAGCCGCGTCTTGCCCGCGCCGCCCGGCCCGGTGAGCGTGACCAGCCGTGTCTCGGCCAGCAGGTCGCCGACCCGTTCGAGGTCGGCGTCGCGGCCGATGAAACTGGTGAGCCGGGCCCGCAGGTTCCCCTTCCGCATCTCCGGCGGGGCGTCTGCGGGGCGCGCGGGCTCCGGGTCGCGGGCCGGAGCGGGCTCCCCGTCCGGGACGGGGGCGGGGGCGTCAGGGCGGAGCGCCGGGTCCTGCCGAAGGACGGCCAGGTAGACGGCCTCCAGATCGGGGGACGGGTCAACGCCGAGCCCGTCGGCGAGCGCGCGCTTGGCCCGTTCGTAGGCGGTGAGGGCCTCCGCCTGGTGACCCGCGGCGTAGAGGGCGCGCATCAGCAGCGCGGCGGCCTGCTCGCGCAGCGGGTCCTCCGCCGCGAGGGCCTGGAGCTCGGGCAGCACCTCCGCGTGACGGCCGAGGCCGAGGTCGGCTTCCAGCCGCTCCTCCTGCGCGGCGCGGCGCAGCGCCTCCAGGCGCGCCGCGGGCGCGTCGGCGAACCGGCGCCCGGCGGCGTCGGCGAGCGCCGGGCCGTGCCACAGCGCGAGCGCGTCCCGGAGTCCCGCCGAGCGGGCGGCGGGACCGGCCGCGCGGCGCGCCGCCGACACCAGCGTCTCGAACTCGTGCGCGTCGACGGCCTCACGCGGCAGGGCGAGCCGGTACGCGCCCGGCCGGGACTCCAGCGCGTCCCGCCCGATCGCCGAGCGCAGCCGGGAGACGAGCGACTGGAGCGCGTTGGGCGCGCCCTTCGGGACGTCGTCCTCCCAGAGCGCGTCGATGATCCGCTCGACCGGCACGACCGCGCCGGGGTCGAGCGCGAGCAGCGTCAGCAGGACGCGCAGCCGCGCGCCCCCGATCACGACGGGGCGGCCGTCCGCGAGCACCTCCAGGGGGCCCAGCACGTTGATCCGCACTCGTCGATTCTCCCCCGGCCCGGTCCCCGGCGACACGACGGCGCCCCGGCGGTGATCGCCGGGGCGCCGTTGGCGAGGCCGGGTCAGGCCGCCGTCTCCTTGGCGGCCTGCTTGGCCTTCGCGTCGTCGAGGGCCGCCAGCTCGAAGTCGGCGCGCGGCTGCTCGACGGTGGCGAGCGAGACGGTCTCGCGCTTCAGGAACAGAGCGAGCGTCCAGTCGGCCAGGACGCGCAGCTTGCGGTTGAAGGTCGGGACCATCGCGCCGTGGTAGCTGCGGTGGAAGAACCACGCGGGCCAGCCCTTGAGCTTGAAGCCCATGGGGTTCGCCACGCCCTTGTGCAGTCCGAGCCCGGCGACCGTGCCGAGGTTGCCGTGGACGTAGGGCTTGAGGGTCTTGCCGCGCAGCGACCGGACGATGTTGTCGCCGAGCACCTTGGCCTGCCGCACCGCGTGCTGGGCGTTCGGCGGGCAGAACATGCCGTCCTGGGTGAGGTCGGGGATCGCGGCGTTGTCACCGGCGGTGAACGCCCGCACCAGGCCCTCGATCGTGAGGTACTCGGTGCCCTTGACCCGTCCCCGCTCGTCGACCGGGAGGTCACCGTGCCGGACGACCGGCGACGGCTTGACGCCCGCGTTCCACACGAGCGTCCCGGCGGGGAACGCGCTGCCGTCCGACAGCTCGATCTGCCCGTCCACCGCCGACACCAGGAGCGTCTTCATCTTCACGTCGATGCCACGGCCGCGCAGCTGCTCGGCGGTCCACTTGCCCATGTCCGGGCCGACCTCGGGCAGGATCCGGTCGCTGGCCTCGACCAGCATGAACCGCAGGTCCTGCGGGGTGACCTTGCGCATGTACCTGGTCGCGTCGCGCGTCATGTCCTCCAGCTCGGCGACCGCCTCCACACCGGCGAACCCGCCGCCGACGAACACGAAGGTCAGGGCCTTGCGGCGCAGCTCGACATCGTTGGTCGACTCGGCGATCTCCAGCTGCTCCAGCACGTGGTTGCGCAGGTGGATGGCCTCGCCGACGGTCTTGAGGCTGATGCCGTTCTCGGCCAGCCCGGGGATCGGCAGCAGCCGCGGCACCGCGCCGGCGGCCATGACCAGGTAGTCGTAGGAGATCCGCTCCAGCGGCCCGGCCAGCGGCTGGACGATCGCCCAGCCCTCGCCGTGGTTCAGCTCGGTCACCCGCGCCTTGCGGACGGTGCACTTGGGCAGCACCCGGCGCAGCGGGACGACGACGTGGCGCGGGGAGATGTTCCCGGCGGCGGCCTCGGGGAGGAACGGCTGGTACGTCATGTACGAGTTCGGGTCCACGACGGTGACCTTGACCTCGCCCCGGCGCAGCTCGCCGCGGAGCTTCTTCTGCAGGCGCAGGGCGGTGTACATGCCCACATAGCCGCCACCCACGATGAGGATGTGGGGAGCGCCAGGGGTCTCCTCGGCGGTCCTGGCCATTGCGGCCTCCAATGTTCACGGTCGGCTTGTGAAGACATTCACAAGCTACCCGATGGACCGTGCCGGACGCCAACCGATTTCCGGCGAAGAACGATCAAAGTTGCCAGGCGGGCAAACCGATCGCCCCCGTTTCGCGTGAACTTCGCCACTCCTTACCATTTTTCTGGACATTCTAGGGCGAAACACTCATGACCAACCTCACAGCACCGATCCCGGAAGGCCCGGGGCGGCCGGGGCGGGAAAGGCCCGTTCCACCCCCGCCGAGCCTCTAAGGTTGGGCCGGACGAGGAAGGGGGCGCCGCCTGCGGGGCGCGCGCCGCCGGATGCGAGAGAATCCGGCGGAGCGCGGCGTACGATCTCGCGCGGGAGCGTATCGACGATGATGAGCAGAGACCGGCGTCCGATCCTGGCCGCGGCGTGCACGCTCGTGCTCGCCACCGCCCTGGGCGGCTGCGGGCTGATCGGCCGGCCCCAGAACAAGAGCGCCGAGCTGTCGGAATGGTTCACGGTCACCAGCCCGGTATGGCGCGATGGCCGCGACTTGCCCACGCGCTACGGCTGCACGACGTACGCTGGCGGGCAGGGTAAGACCCCGCCGCTGCGGTGGTCGGGGGCGCCGACGCCGCCGGCGACCCGGTCGTTCGCGATCGTCATGGACGACCCGGACGCCGACAACGGCGCCCACGTCCACTGGGTGATCGCGGGCATCGACGGGACCATCAACGAGCTCGTCGAGGGCGCCAGCATCAACGGCGCCGTCGAGGGGCTGACCACAGGCGACAAGGCGGGGTACACACCGCCGTGCCCGCCCAAGGGAGAACGGCATCGGTACAGGTTCACCATCTACGCGCTGGACGATCCGGCGCCGTTCAAGAACGGCGCCAAGCTCAAGGACTCGCTCGGCGCCATCGCGAAGCACACGGTGGGACGAGGGCGGATCACCGGGAACTTCGGCGGCAAGCAGGCGCGTTGACCGTGGAGCCTGAGGCACGAGGTCAGGGCGGACCCCTCGGGGGGCGGGAGCTGGCAGGCGCGCACGCGCCGGTGGGAACACACCGGCCGGGACGCGTCAGGTGAGGGCAAATGTGCGCGAAGGGTGTGACAACGGTCATAGCGGTCGGACAGAATCGGGCTAGGCCCGAGGAGATCCGGCCGCCGGCGGCGAACGGGACGGACCCGCGGTCCGCGCTTGCGACTCTCGCAGGGCCAAGGCATTGGGTGGTGGCATGACTTCTTACATCGTGGTCTTCGGCCTCATTGTGGTCGTGGTCCTCGTGGTCGTCCTCGTGGCCCTGGGTCTGCGGGCCAGCAGGGCCGGACGCGACGACGACGACTGGATGGCCGACGAGCAGCCGCAACCGCGCGGCCGCCGGGCCGCCCCGCAGCAGCCGGGCGCGGCCGGGCCCGAAGACGGCTACGAGACCGGGTACGACGGCGGCTACGACAGCGGGTACGACACCGGCTACGACGACGCCTCCTACGGTCCCGGCGCCGCCGACCCCGCCTTCGACCGCCGCGTCGCAGGCGGCCCGCTCGCGGCCCCCACCTCCCCGTCGGCACCGCCGCCGCCCGCGCCCGGCGGCCAGGCGTCCGACGAGATGGAGGACGACGACTACTGGGCGACGATCACCTTCGACAAGCCCAAGTTCCCCTGGCAGCACGACCAGGACGGGGAGCGCCCGGAGGCCGACCCCGCCGCGGACCCGCTGCACGCGCAGGCGCCGCCCCAGCCGCAGGGCCAGCCGCAGGGGCACGAGCAGCAGCCCGTCCAGCAGCCGGTGGAGCAGCCCGGCCTGACCCAGCCGGTCTCGCTGGGCGCGGACGGATCGATCCTCAACGGGCTCGGCACCCAGGGCGTCCCCGGCGGCACCACCGGGACAGGCCCGCAGCAAATGCCGCAGTCCCCCGGGGAGTTCCAGCAGAGCGGCTTCCCGCAGAACCCGGGTCCCTTCGGCGGCGACCCCGGTTCCACCGCCAGCGACCCCATCCCGGCCGAGTTCGGCATACCGGGAGGCACGGGCCCGCAGGCGCCCTACGGCGTCCCCGGCGCGCCGGACCAGCCCGTGTACAGCAGCCAGGAGCCTCAGCACGCCTCCTATGGGTCGGCGGAACAGTCGCCCTACGGGTCGGCGGAACAGTCGCCGTACGGCACGTCCGAACCCGCCTACGGAGGGCAGGAGCAGCAGGGCTACGGCGAGCAGTCGCCGTTCGGCGTCCCCGACCAGCCCCAGTACGGCTCCTCTGAGCCGTCCTACGGCGACTACGGCTCCGACCCGCTGAGCACTCGTCCCCCTGCCGCGGCCGGGCCTCCGCCCTCGGTGGGACGTCCCGACACCTTCCCGCCGTCCCAGAGTGACCCTCGCGTGTCGGATCCGCTCGGACTGCCCCTGGGGCGCACCGACGACCCGATGCGCGGCTTCGGCGAGACGACCGGCGGGCTGCCCGGCCCGTCCGACCCCACCATGCCGTCCGTGTCCCCCTCCGCCCCGGCCGCCCCCGCGGCCCACGGCGGCGCGTCCGGGTCCGACACCGACAACCACAAGCTCCCGACCGTGGACGAGCTGCTCCAGCGCATCCAGACCGACCGGCAGCGGTCGTCGGGCGGCACACAGGGCGACGGCGGCTACGGCTCCCTCAACGACCCGCTGAGCGACCCGCTCGGCACCGGCTCGTTCGGCACCACCGGCGGCACCGGCTCCACCGGCGGCACCTCCACCGGCCCCTGGTCGGCGGGCGGCGCCGCGCCGGGAGGGACGTCCGGCTACGACTCCGGTCTCGGCTCGGGTCCCGGATACGGCCAGGCCCCGCAGTCGGAGGGCTACCCCACCGCCCCCGCCTATGGCGAGTCACCCCGCTACGACGACCCGCTCAGCAGCGGCTCGTCCTACGCGGGAGGGTTCGGCGGCAACGACTCCGGCTCCGCCGGGGGCAGCGGGTACGGCGACTTCAGCGGGAGCAGCTACAACAGCGGTTCCGACCCGCTCGCCGCGCCGCAGCCGCCGCAGGACCCGAACGCGGGCGCGCAGGGCGGCTACGGCGACCCCGGCTCCACCCAGGCGTACAACCCGGGTTACCTCGGCTCCCAGCAGGAGGGCTACCCGCAGGGCAACGCGCCCGGCGGCGACACCGGCCCGTACGGGTCCCGGCAGCAGCCCGACGACTGGCAGAGCCACCGCGACTACCGGCGCTGACCGGCCCGCCTTCCCGCTCCCTGGGAGGCCGCCGTAACGCCCGCACGCTGGAACGCAACACGCGAGGGCCGCCGTGTCCCCGGTGACCCTTTGTGTGTCGTCGGAGACATGGTTCTATACTCTAGGTGACTCCCACGAAACCCAGCGTATCCGTCCTGCGTCGGGACCTGCTCGCCTCGTTCGTCGTCTTCCTCGTCGCGATCCCCCTGTCCCTGGGCATCGCCGTCGCCTCCGAAGCGCCGCTCGCCGCCGGGCTCATCGCCGCGATCGCCGGCGGCATCGTCGCCGGGCTGGCCGGCGGATCCCCGCTGCAGGTCAGCGGGCCCGCCGCCGGGCTGACGGTGATCGTCGCCGAGCTCGTCCAGACCTACGGCTGGCGCGCCACCTGCACGATCACCCTGCTCGGCGGGCTGCTCCAGCTCGCCCTCGGCGCCGGCCGGGTCGCCCGGACCGCCCTCGCCGTCTCCCCCGCCGTCGTCCACGGGATGCTCGCCGGGGTCGGCGCCGTCATCGTCCTCGCCCAGGTGCACGTGGTGCTCGGCGGCAGCCCGCAGCGGTCCGCGGTCGCCAACCTCCGCGAGCTGCCCGGCCAGCTCCTGCACCCGCAGTCCCATCCGGCGCTGCTCGGCGGCCTGACCATCCTCGTCCTGCTCGGCTGGTCCCGGCTGCCCCGCGGCGAGGGGCGGCTGGGGCCGGCGCTGCGCCTGGTCCCCGGTCCGCTCCCCGCCATCGCCCTCGCCACCCTGACCGCCTGGTCGCTCGACTGGAACGCGAGCCGCGTCGACCTTCCCCGCTCGCTGCTGGACGGATGGCACGCCCCCGTCCTGCCGCACGGGTCACTGCACGGGATCGTCGGCGCGGTCATGGCCGTCGGGCTCGTCGCGGCCGTCGAGTCGCTGCTGTGCAGCGTCGCCGTCGACCGCATGCGGCCCGCCGGGGTGCCGCACGCCGACCTCGACCGCGAGCTGCTCGGCCAGGGCGCCGCGAACGCCGTGTCGGGCCTGCTCGGCGGCCTGCCCGTCGCGGGTGTGATCGTCCGGAGCACCGCCAACGTGGAGGCCGGTGCCCGGACCCGCGCGTCCACCGTCCTGCACGGCGTCTGGGTGCTGGTGCTGGCCCTGTCGTGCGGGCCGGTCGTCGAGCAGGTGCCGCTCTCCGCGCTCGCGGCGCTGCTGGTGGTGCTGGGCGTGCGTCTGATGGACACCGCCCGCGTCCGCGACCTGCGCCACCACCGGGAGGCGCCCGCCTACTTCGCCACCCTCGTCGGCGTCGTGCTGCTCGGGCTCGGCGAGGGCGTCCTGCTCGGCATCGGGGTCATGGCGATGATGGCGCTGCGGCGACTTACCAGGCTGTCGGTGCGCGCCGAGGAGCTCGTCCCCGTCCCGGGCGACGCGCCCGCCCCGCCCCGCTGCCATGTGGTCGTGGAGGGGACACTCACCTTCCTCGGCGTCCCGAAAGTGACCCGCCTGCTTCAGGACGTCCCGCCGGGCGCCTCGGTCGACCTGGACCTGAACGTCGACTTCATGGACCACGCCGCGTTCGAGGCCATCCACGAATGGCGTGTCGCCCACGAACGCCAGGGCGGGAGGGTCGACATCGACGAGGTTCACGAGACTTGGTATGAAAGAGCGGTGACTGGTGAAATGTCGTCGCCGCGCAAGCCGCCTCCGCAGACACGCTGGTGGGCGCCCTGGGGGAACCGGCGCCGGCGCTCCGAGGCCGAGCTCGACGGGCCCGAGGTGTCCCCCAGCGCGCTCCTGCTCGCGGGCGTCCGCGAGTACCACGGCCGCACCGCCCGGCTCGTCCGGCCGATCATGGCCGAGCTGGCGATGGAGCAGAAGCCCGAGCATCTGTTCATCACCTGCGTCGACTCACGCGTGGTGCCCAACATCATCACCGCGAGCGGCCCCGGAGACCTGTTCATCAACCGCAACGTCGGCAACCTCGTCCCCCGGCACGGGTCGCGCACCGCCGACGACTCCGTCGCCGCCACCGTCGAGTACGCCACCAACGTCCTCGACATCCGGACGATCACGGTCTGCGGCCACTCCAACTGCGGCGCCATGGCGGCGCTGCTCGCGGGCGGCACCGAGGTCGAGCACCTGCACGGGCTGTCGCGCTGGCTCAAGCACGGCAACCACAGCCTCGCCCGCTACCTCGCCGCCGAACCGTCCGCCGAACCGTCCGCGGAACCGCCGCTGACCCGCCTCTGCAAGATCAACGTGATGCAGCAGCTCGACAACCTGCTCACCTACCCGTGGCTCCGCGAGCGGGTCGAGGCGGGCGAGATCGAGCTGGTCGGCCTCTACCTCGACCTGCAGTCCGCCAACGTGCAGATCCTGGACCGTGCCGCCGGGACCTTCGTCCCCGTCCCCGAAGAGGCCCCGGACGGCGGCGGGGCGCGCACGTCCCTCGACGCGCACGGCCCCGCCACCGGCGGCGCCCCCTGACCGGCGCCCCCGCGCCGGCGACACTGGGCGCGGACCGTCCCCCGCCGGACGGCCCGCGCCTCAGCGACCCACGAGCTCGTCGCCGCTGACCTCGTCGTCCCCTTCGAAGAAACCGCTGCCACGCGTGTACATGCCCGTCACCCGGCGCGCCCTCCGCGCGCGCCGGTCGGACGCCGGGTGGAACAGCGCGTCGCGCCGGCTGGCCCGCGCGAAGTCCACCAGGTAGGCCAGTGCCGCCAGCAAGCCGACGAGCGCTATCGCCACCATGCTCACGATGAACACCGGCGCTCCTCTCCGCGGGGCAGGTCCACATGCCCCGCCGCCACAGCCGACCAAGAGATCGGCGTTACCTTGGACGTTAAGCGCGCCGTTTCCATTCCTTTGTGTCATGTGACCCGAACCGGTCGAGATCAATACCACGTGTCCCCGGTGCCCGTTCTTCTCGTCCGTCCCGTCCCGGTCACCCCAGCGACGACCAGGGAAAGCGTCCCCCTGGAGATATCCGGGTGCGTCCCCGGCGGAGATCACCTAGCTTGATCACGATGCGATCCCGGCCTGATGACATCGACGAGGGCGACGTGCGGCGCGCGCTGGGCGCCTGGGGCGTCCAGGCCGACCTCGCCTACGCCCCGGTCGGCTTCGGCGATCACCACTGACCGCGACAGCCGAAGACGGACAGAAGTGGTTCGTCACCGTCGCCGACCTGACCCTCAAAGGCGCACCGGACCTCCCCACCGCGCTGCGCGGCCTCCGCAGTGCCATGGACACCGCCGCGGCCCTGCGTGACGAGCAGCGTCTGGACTTCGTCGTGGCACCGCTGCGGACTTCCGACGGGGAGACCGTCCGCCCCCTTGGACCCCGCCACGCCGTCAGCGTCTTCCCGTTCGTGGACGGGACGCCGGGAGACTTCGACCAGGGGTGGACCCCCGGCGAGCGCGGCGCCGTCCTGGACCTGCTCGCCGAGCTGCACCGCCGGCCTCCCCCGCCCGCGGCACCGGTGCTCGACGTCGCCCTGCCCCTGCGCGGACTGCTGGACAAGGCCCTCGCCGGAACCGTCACCTGGGCGGACGGGCCGTTCGCCGAACCCGCACGCGATCTGCTCGCAGACCACGCCGCAGCTCTCCGAGCACGCGTGGAGGAGTTCGACGGGCTCGCGAACGACCTGGGGACGAGGGGTGTCATGCCCGTCCTCACCCACGGCGAGCCGCACCCGGGGAACCTCCTGGACCTGCACGGCCGGTTCCTGCTGATCGACTGGGACACCACAGGCGTGGCCCCACCGGAACGTGACCTGTGGTCGGTCGAGCAGGGCCCGCAGGACCTGGAACGCTACGCCGCAGCCGCCGGCCGAACGCCCGACCCCGGCACCCTCACGCTCTACCGGCTCCGCTGGGACCTCGAAGAGATCTCGCTCTACGTCGACTGGTTCCGCGCCCCCCACGAACGCTCCCCCGACACCGACACCGCATGGGACGGCCTAGTCGAAGCGGTAGAGAACCTCACAGCCGCCCCCTAAAGAACCACCGAAGGCCACCCCATAGCGGACGGGGCGCTGACCCATCCGCTGACGGCCGGTCGGCGAGAAGCGGCAGCTTCTCCTCGGCCCTAGCGCACGCGCAGGACTTCGCCCAGCCCCTTGAACGAGACCGGCGCCCCACCCCCGGGAGGGCTTAGTTGAAGCGGTGGAGAACCTCACAGGCGCCCCCTAACGAACCACCGAAGGCCACCCATAGCGGACCGGGCGCCGGTGCATCGCGCACTTAGCGAAGTGCCAACCCGGTACCGCCGTCCTCGCCGGTGAGGGAAAGATGAACGGTCCGGGCGAGGTCGGCGACCGTCGAAGGCGGGTCGGCGTTCACGATTCGCCTTGTAAGACGGCGAAGAAGATTCGTCGTCCGGGCCGAGCCGACTTCGCCCAGGATGCCCGCCACTTCGGTCAGGACAGACTCGGCCTCCCGCCAGTCGCCGACATGGGCAAGGGCGTTGAGCAGATGTACCTGGTCGTTGTAGTGGGCCCGGCGAAAGCCCACCCGGAGGTCCGCCGACTCGCGCAGCAGCGGGACCGCTGCGGGCCAGTCGCCGAGGTCGGCATGGGCCATGCCGGTGTGCCACAGAACCTCGCTGTCCGTGATCCACCACGTCCAGGACGAGTCCCGCCCGGTGACGCCGTCCAGGAGCGCCGCCCGCGCCCGTCCGAGCGTGTCGAGTGCCTCGCCGCCCCGGCCGAGCTGGGCGAGCGCGCGGCCCTTCCTGATATTGAGCAGCGCTGTCACCCGGGGCGACAGGTCGCCGTCGAACAGGCTTGTTGTGATGCGGAGGGCCTCGCCGGGGCGGTGCAGGTGCACGGCCTGCATCGCGAGGTGCGTGAGCTCGAACAGTTCCATGTCGCGGTCGCCCGCCTGCCGGGACAGCAGCAGCGCCTCCTGGATGGCATGACGTGAGACATCCTGTTCGTCGGCGTCGTAGGCCAGCCACGCGGCGACCTCGCCCGCCTCCCCCGCCGCAGCCATGAAGTCCCGTTCGATGGCCGCCGTGTACGCGCCGGTGGCGAGCTTGTGGTGCGCGCGATGGAACACCCGTAGTGCGAGGTTCAGGATGTCGTCGGCGCCGTGGACCGCGTCGAGACGAACCAGGGCCTGGCTGCTCTCGCGGATGGACTCGACGAATCCCGAGTCGGCCGGACGGCCGTTGAGCGGCGTGTGGTCGGCCAGCAGTGGCACGACTTCAGCGGCCGGTTCCCTGGCGGCGCCGAACAGTTCGTCCTCAGAAAGGCCGGTGACACGGGCGTACAGGACGCGGTAGCGGGGGTTGGGCAGCCACTTGCCCGACTCCCACTGCTTGATCATGGTCACGAGGCTCGGCACGTGCGGCATGTTGACGCGGTCACGGGGATCGGCGGCGGCGCGTAAGAGCCGCGCCAGCTCGGCGCGCGACCAGTACGGCGGCGCCTCCCGCACCTCACGCAGACGCGCGCCGACGGCCTTCTTGTCGGGGGACATGCGATGCACCTTCCGGCCGCTATGAGCGAGAGGCCCTGACCTTTCCCGGCCCTCCTCCAGTCTCCACCTCCCGCCGCGGCGCCCGCCACAGGTTCACTGAGAGTGACCGAAAAAGCAACTTAGATCGCATTGGGAGACGGGATGAGCGGCACCTTCGACGGCACTGAGCACCGGCACGCCTACCCGCGGCTCTACGAACTGATGAACGCCTTGCAGGGGCGCCGCTTCAGCGTGAACCTGCGGGCCAGCCCACTCGCGATCACCGTCACCCGGCCGGGCGATCCCACAGGCGCGACGCAGACGGTCACGTGCAAGCCGCGCGTCACCGACCACGACAGGATGTGGTTCTACGACGACGCCACCGGCGAGCCGATCGCCGAGGCCGCCCACATCATCGACGCCGCGGTCATCATCGCCGGGCACCTGGCTCCCGCGCCGTGAGCGACGAGGAGATCCGTGTGGGCGGCTACGTCCTCAAGGGCGGCACCGGGGTCTACATGCTGCTGGACCCCGAGACCGAAGACCCGCGCGCGACGATCATCTCCCAGGGCAACGGGACATGGCGGGCCCGCACTCTTGACGGCGAGGCCAAGACCTACCAGCCGCCGGACGAGATCGAGCGCCCCGCGCTGTGGGTCGCTGAGCAGTTCGTTCCCGCCGCCGAGGAGGGTACGGATGGCCGATGAACTGGACGTCGAGCCGTTCGGGCCGCTGGACGCGCTGTACGCCGCCGTCCGCCGCCGCGCCCCGCAGGTCTCCGCGATCTGCGCCCGGCCGACCGGGACGTTCTACCGGTCGACACCGGAGCGGCGCGCGGTCACCGAGGACGCCTTACGCCTGCGCGTCTCCTACCGGGAGGAGACGGAGCGGATGATCACCTGGGACGAGCACGGCGGTGTCTACCGGTGGACCACCGGCCCGGACTCGGGCGCCGCCATTCCTGCCGACACCGAACAGGCCGCCGCCCGGATCGCCGAGGCGCTCGGGGCCTCGGCCGACCCGCAGGGCGAGTAGAGCGGGGGCGGCGGCATGCCCTGGTGACCGCTGGCGCCGCCGCCCCACCCAGCGACACGAACTCGGAGCAGGCGTGACCGCTCCGGCGCAGGTGGGGAGGGGGTGGGCGGACGAGTCGGCCTGTAAGCCGGGTTCTGTGCCCGCCGCCTGGGGCGGCGGGTGACGGCCATCCATCTCGGGCCGCCGTTGCCGGCGGCCTCCAGCGGTCTACCCGCAGGCTCGGGCGGGCCGCCCTCAGGCACCTGCGCGGAGCCTCTGCCGAGGCCCCTTCTTGACCTTGCTCCAGGTGGGGTTTACCTAGCCGCCCACGTCACCGTGGGCGCTGGTGAGCTCTTACCTCACCGTTTCACCCTTACCACCGGCGGACCGGTGGCGGTCTGCTTTCTGTGGCACTGTCCCGCGGGTCGCCCCGGGTCGGCGTTACCGACCACCCTGCCCTGTGGAGCCCGGACTTTCCTCGACGGGGATCGCTCCCCGACGCGGCCGCCCGGCCGGCTCGTCCGCCGTGTGTCCAGCGTAGCGGGTCGCCGGAGCGGCGGGACGGCCCGGCCGTGGTTGGACGATCTTCCCCGGGGTAGCGCCGGGAGAATGTACTTCGAGGGTTTCGCGCTGGAGCGCATCGACACGGGCGAGGCGGAGCTGCGGGTGCGGCACGGGGGGTCGGGGCCGCCGGTGCTGCTGCTGCACGGCCATCCCCGCACGCACGCGACCTGGCACAAGGTCGCGCCGCTGCTCGCCGGCGGGTACAGCGTGGTGTGCCCGGACCTGCGCGGATACGGCGGGTCGTCCAAGCCGCCGACCGACGCCGAGCACGGGCCGTACTCCAAGCGCGCCATGGCGGGCGACTTCGTCGCGCTGATGCGGGCCCTCGGCCACGCGTCGTTCGCGGTGGCGGGCCATGACCGGGGCGCGCTGGCGGCCTTCCGGACGGCGATGGACCACCCGGACGCGGTGACCGCGCTGGTGGTGATGGACGGTCTTCCGGTGGTGGAGCACCTGGAGCGCTGCGACGCCCGATTCGCCGCCGCGTGGTGGCACTGGTGGTTCTTCGCCCAGACCGAGAAGCCCGCGGAGCGGGTGATCAACGCGGATCCGGACGCGTGGTACTCCACCAGCGGCGCGCACATGGCGCCCGAGGCGTGGGCCGACTTCCAGGAGGCGATCCACGACCCGGCGACCGTCCACGGGATGCTGGAGGACTACCGCGCGGGCCTCGGCATCGACCGGCGGCACGACGAGGCCGACCGTGCCGCGGGACGCCGCGTCCGGTGCCCGACGCTGGTCATGTGGTCCCTCAAGGACGACCTGGAGGAGCTGTACGGCGATCCGCTCGCCATCTGGCGGAGCTGGGCCGCGGACGTCCGCGGCCATCCCGTCGACTCCGGTCATCACATGGCCGAGGAGGCGCCGGCGGAGGTGGCCGCCGCGATCGGCGCGTTCCTCGGCGGGCGCGCCTAGCGTTCCAGGTGGTGCACGTCGTTGAAGTGGCGGAGCGTGGCGGGGCCGTCGGCGTACCAGTCGACGGACGTCAGCGACGCCACGTCCAGGTGCATCCGGTACAGGGACGCCATCGGGGCGCCCAGGGCGTCCTTGACCAGGAGCTTGATGGGCGTGACGTGGGAGACGACCAGGACCGTCCGGTGGCGGTGGCGGACCATCAGCTTGTCCAGCGCGGTGCGGACGCGGCGGGAGACGGCGGCGAAGCTCTCGCCTCCGGGGGGCGCGGCGTCCGGGTCGCGCAGCCACGCCCTCAGCTCGGCGGGGTGCCGCTCGCCCGCCTCGGCGAAGGTGAGGCCCTCCCAGGCGCCGAAGTCGGTCTCGCGGAAGCCGTCCTCGACGCGGACGTCCAGCCCGGTGGCCGAGGCGACCTCGGCGGCGGTGTCGCGGCAGCGGGACAGGGGCGAGGTGACGATCGCCTCGATCCCGCGGTCCTTGAGGGCGAGGGCGGCGGCGCGGGCCTGGGCGTGGCCGGTGCCGGTGAGCGGGACGTCGCCCGTCCCCGCGAAGCGCTTCTCGACCGACAGGCGCGTCTCCCCGTGCCGCAGGAGGAGGGTGGTCGTCGGGGTGGACGTGGGCGGCCCCGGCGGCGGTTCGGGGTCCTGCGGCGTCTCCTCGGCCTGGCGGGTCCAGGGCTCGCCGCGGGCGGCGGCGTCCATGGCCTCGTTGGCGAGCCGGTCGGCGTGCGCGTTGCGGTCGCGGGGGATCCACGTGTAGGTGACGGCGCCGAGGCCCTCGGCCAGGTCCCGGGCCCGGAGGGCCAGCGGGATCATGTCGGGGTGCTTGATCTTCCAGCGGCCCGCCATCTGCTCGACGACGAGCTTGGAGTCCATCCGGACCTCGACGCGGGCGGCGGGGTCGACCGCGGCGGCGGCGGACAGCCCGGCGATGAGGCCGCGGTACTCGGCCACGTTGTTGGTCGCGTGCCCGATCGACTCGGCGACCTCGGCGAGGACCTCCCCGGTGACGGCGTCGCGGACGAGGGCGCCGTACCCGGCGGGCCCCGGGTTGCCCCGCGACCCCCCGTCGGCCTCGACGACCAGCCTCCGCCCGGTCACAGCCCCGACTCGGGGGTGCGGACGAGGATGCGGCGGCACTCCTCGCAGCGGACGACCTCGTCCTCGGCCGCGGCGCGGATGCGGTTCAGGTCGACGGTGTTCAGCGCGAGGTGGCAGCCCTGGCACGCTCCGCGGAACAGCTTGGCCGCGCCGACCCCGCCGAACTGGCCGCGCAGCTTCTCGTAGAGGGCGAGGACGTCCTCGGGGATGTCCTTGGCGACGGCGGTGCGGGCGGTGCTGGTCGTCCCGGCCTCCTCGTCGATCTCCTGCTGGGCGGCGTCGCGGGACCGGACGAGCCCGGCCAGCTCCTCCTGCGCGGCGGCCTGGTCGGCGCGCAGGGCGGAGACCTTGCCCTCGGCCTCCTCGATGCGCTCCATGATCTCCAGCACGACCTCCTCCAGATCGGACTGGCGGCGCTGGAGCGACCCGATCTCGGCCTGGAGGCCGCTGAGGTCCTTGGCGGAGGTCACCTGCCCGGAGTCGAGCCGCTTCTGGTCGCGGTCGGCCCGGGTGCGGACCTGGTCGACGTCCTGCTCGGCCTTGCGCTGCTCCCGCTCCAGGTCGCCGACCTCCGTCTCGGCGGCCACGATCGCGTCGCGCAACTCGGTGACACGGCCCTCCAGCCGCTCGATCCCGGCCAGCTCGGGCAGCGTGCGGCGGCGGTGGGCCAGCCGGTCCAGCGAGCTGTCGAGGTCCTGCAGGTCGATCAGGCGAAGCTGGGCTTGCGGTGCGGCTTTCACTGTGCTCCTTCGAAATGCAGGCTCCACGCGTCGGTGACGAGCGTGGACACCCGGGTCTCCAACGTGCCCGCTTCCTTCGATGCCCCGGTCAGCCGCCGCTCCGCGTCGGCCAGCCAGGGCCACTCCGTCGCCCAGTGCGCGGCGTCCACCAGCGCGGGACCGCCCTGCTCGGTGAACTCCGACGCGGGGTGGTGGCGCAGGTCGGCGGTGAGGTAGACGTCGGCGCCCGCCGCGCGCGCCGTGTCGAGCAGCGAGTCCCCCGCGCCGCCGCAGACGGCGACCGTGCGGACGGCGCGGCCGGGGTCGCCCGCCGCCCGGACGCCCCAGGCGGTGGACGGCAGCCCGGCGGCGGCCCCGCGGGTGAACTCGGCCAGCGTGACCGGCTCGGCCAGGTCCCCGACACGGCCGAGGCCGCGGCGGGGGTCGTCCCCGTCCGGGACCATCGGGCGCAGGGCGCCGGTCAGGCCCACCGCCCGGGCCAGCGCGTCCGACACCCCCGGGTCGGCGCGGTCGGCGTTGGTGTGCGCGGTGTACAGCGCCACCCCTTCCCGGATCATCCGGTGCACCATCCGCCCCTTGGGGGTGGTGGCGGCGACCGAGTGCACCCCGCGCAGCAGCAAGGGATGGTGGGTGACCAGCAGGTCGGCGCCCCATTCCAGCGCCTCGTCCAGGACGGCGGCCACCGGGTCGACCGCGAACAGCACCCGGCCGACCTCCTGGCCGGGGTCGCCGCACACCGGTCCGACGGCGTCCCAGGACTCCGCCCACGCGGGCGGATACAGCTCGTCCAGGGCCGCGATGACATGGGATAGGCGCACGTCCCGCAGGCTACCGCGCCGAGCCGCTCCCGCCGAGCCACCGAGCGTCACCGCCCCCCGCCGCGGTCTGAAACGATAGGCACGGGAGAGCCCGACCGAGGGGAGAACGCCATGTCGGCTTCCGGCGCCGAAGCGGGGACGAGGCCCACTGACGCGATACCGAAGCCCGCCGCACCGAGTCCGAGGCCCATCGCGGCAGGTGGGGCACCCAGACGGCTGAGCGCGGCACCCGCCCCGGGCGCGGCGACCCCGGCGTTGCGCGCGGCGCCCAGCGCGGACCGCCCGTACATGCCCGGCTACGGCACCTTGGGCCCGGACGAGGGCGGCGGCCTGCTCCCGTGGTCGTGGGCCGTGGAGCGGCTGCGCGCCGCCCGCAACTTCTGGCTGTGCACGGTGCGCCCGGACGGCCGCCCGCACGCGATGCCGGTGTGGGGGGCGTGGTCCGGGGAGGCGCTGATGTTCAGCAGCAGCGTGCCGTCCCGGAAGATGGTGAACCTGCGGGCCAACCCGAACGTCGTGGTGACCACCGAGGAGGCCGAGGAGCCGGTGGTCATCGAGGGGACCGCCGAGGTCGTCACCGAACCGAGGGCTTTGCAACGATTCATCGACCTGGTCAACGCCAAGTACTGCACCGGCTATCGTGTGGACTTCCTGGACCCCGTGGTGAACGCGACCGTAGCGGTACGGCCGCAGCGGGCGTTCGGGCTGCGCCAGGGAGATTTCACCGGTTCTCCCACCCGGTGGTCGTTCGGAACCTGAACGCCCTCCGGGATCAATCTTGGGACTCATCGCGTTGGAGAGTGTGTGAAGTCACCCTTTCGCCGCCGCAAGCGCGTCAAGGGCCGGGCCATGGGCAACCGGCCCGAGCCGGCCGAGCAGGAGATCGTCGAGTGGCCCCGCGACGGCACGGGGAAGTCGTCCCTGATGAACGCGATCCGCGGCGACGGCGAGACCGGCGCCGGCTTCGGCGGCGGCATGTTCGAGGACCTCGCCTCCGCCTTCGAGGGCTCCAAGAAGGTCAAGCAGGAGGAGCAGCAGCGCGAGAAGATCCTGCGGCAGGACGATCACGAGCAGGCCGGGTCCGGGGCGTCGCGCCGCGACGACCTGGACTCCGGCAAGATCCGCATCCGGCGGAACGGGGCCGGGTCCCCACCGCCGGACGCGGAGTGAATTTGTCCGCTTTGTATCGAACATAGGTTCGAATCGGGGTTATCCTGAGCGAGTGAGCGCCTACGTACCGCCCGGCTGGCCCGCGCAGGTGCACCCACCGGGCACCGACCGCTTCGAGGACACCGCGATGGCGTGGCTGCTCGAGCTCGTCCCGCCCGAGTACCGCCGGTACGGCGTGCTGCGCCGCTACCCGATCATCCTCGCCCGGATGGCCCGGCACCACGTGACCGCCTCCGTGGAGGCCGCCCGCGAGGGCTTCCGCACCGCCCGCGTCGACCTCGGCGACGTCGTCCCGCCGCACGGGATCGAGGCGGTCCTGGAGACGTACCGGCGCGAGGGCGCCCGCCTCGTCGCCCTCCTTGAGGGGATCGAACTGGTCGAGACCGCTCTGCGCGGCATGGCCGAGCCGGACGATCCCGTCCACCGCCGGCCGTTCACCCCGAAGCTCTGAGCGCGCGCCGGGCACCGCTCGCCCCGAGGCCCCGCACGCCGTCCCCGCGCCGCGGCCGCGGCCCGCATTGGAACACCCCGATGGCCGGTCCCGGCCATCACGACTTGGACCAATCGGTGTTCCGGCCGCGCACCGCCTCTCAGGTGGGCCGACCGGCGGGCCGTCGCCGACCGTCACCGGAGTGGGACCGCGCCAACGCGTCCGGACGCCCGCGGGGGTCTTGCGCCGCCGTCCCCCGGCGTGCTCTGATCACTCCCCCGCCCGAACCAGCCGACGCATGGCAGGGGTCGCCGGTGAAGGGCCGAGCCCGACCAATGCTCGCCCTGGACACCCGCGCGACCGAAGCGGACCACCCGGCCACGGCCCGGCCGGGAGCCCGCACTCCCCCGCGCATCGCATGAATGCCGCCGTCCCGGCTGCCGGGCGGCGCCATACGTGAAGGGGGACGCAATGTCGACGCATCCGAGCGCCCAGGTCGAGCCGAGATGGCTTCCGCCCGGCTTCCGTTTCCGGCGCCAGATCGACGGCGGGGCCGCGGCGGGGTTCCCGGGGCCCGCCGACCAGACCCGGCTCGTGCACACCAAGGGCTGGGCCCGCGCCGACTGGTCGAACCCCCTCGTCGTGCACGTCACCACCGAACCCGGCGCGCAGCTCCTCGCCACCGAGAACCGCCCGGGCGTCCCCATCAGCCTGGGCGACGTCCCGGCCGAGGCCGAGTACCACGACGGGATGTGGACCGGCGGGGACCACGGCACGCGACCGCGCTGGACGACCGAGCTCGCGCACTCGGTCACCGTCCGGACGCCGACGCGGGTCTTCGGCGTCCGGGGGCCGCGCGAGATCAGCGTGGAGGACCTCGTCGAGATCGCCAAGTCCCTCCCCCTCACCGAGTGACCCGCACGGCAAGGACGACGCCCCGCCGGTGGCGGCGGACCCGGACGCGCGCGGTGCAGTATGGGGCCCATGGGCTATGTGGATCAGGTGGCACCGAACCTCGCCGGCCTCCTGCGCCGGGACGCCTGGTGGATGGGATGGAACATCCTGCTCGCCTGGATCCCCGTGGGGCTGGCCTGGATGCTCTTCCGGGGACGCGCCGTGTCGCGGTCCCCGCTCTGGTGGGCCGGGCTCGTGCTGTTCGCGCTGTTCCTGCCGAACGCGCCCTACGTGGTCACCGACCTGGTGCATCTGCGGAACGACATCGTGCTGTCCGATGAGGACGGCCCCGTGGTGACGGCGGTGCTGCCGGTCTACGCGGTGCTGGTCGGATCGGGTTTCCTCGCCTACCACCTGGCGCTCGGCGCCGCGCTCCGCCACCTCGGCCGGATCGGGCTGGGCGCGTACCGGGGGCGGGCCGCCGTGGCGGTGCACGCGCTCTGCGCGGTCGGGATCTTCCTCGGGCGCTGGGCCCGCCTCAACAGCTGGGAGCCGGTGGTCGCCCCGCAGGCGACGCTGGAGCGGATCGTCCTGCAGCTGACCTGGAGCCGGGCGCCCATTCTGATCGCCGGCACTTTTCTCGTCATCTGGCTCTGCCATTTCATGACCAGGGCGATAGCCGATGCCGCCCGGGACGCGGTGGTGAAAGGCGCCCGCCGCGTCCAAGGGCTTCTGGCACCCTATGACAAGGGTTTCACTCCCGGATGAAAACCCTTTTTCGGTGTTCTTGTCAATGGCGACCGGGGCGCCGATCAAAGGGAAATGACCGGTCCCGCAGCCGCGGGGCTGCTGCGGGACCGGGGTCGGGATAGGCGGGTGTCTTACCGGATCAGACCTGCTTCACGACGGGCTTGGCCTTGCTGCCGGACGTCTCGAACTTGAGCTGGGTCTTGTTGCTGACCACGGACGTGTCGGCGGAGCCACCGCCCTTGACGATCAGGCTGACGCTGACCGCGGTGCCCTTGGGGGGAGCCACCGTGAAGGTCTTGGTCTGGCCCTTGGCGATGTTCTCGGTGCACCGGGCCTCCAGGATGTCGCCGACGCAGACCGTGGCGGTGTAGTTGCCCTTCTGGGTCACCTTCACGGTGACCTTGGCGGGAGCCGCCGCGGCGGCGGTGGCCGACGAGGCCGTCCCGAGTCCGATCACCGCGGCGGCGCCCGCCAGGGCGGCGGCGGTGGCGAAACGGCGGGCCTGGAACGTGCGTGCGGACATTTCTTCTCCCTGGTCTCTGGGAAAGCCGGAGATCGCGGTCTCTGTGCGTTCTCCGTACGACCAGGGGTACGACGTGCCCAGTCAATGGGGTTCAGTTTTAATTTGCCTAAATTGACGATCGGGAACGCCTATCAATCGGTGCGCCACAGCCGGGGTCACAATTGTGGGCGAATGGACCGTCGCCCCGGGACGGTCACGTCGCCGTCGGGCGCGGCGAGCCGTCCGCGAGCAGGCCGGACAGGTCCAGCTCGTCGCCGCTGAGATCCGCGAGCCAGTCGTCGCGGACGTACTCGAAGCCGAGGGTCTCGGTGTCGAGCAGGCCGACGCTCCCGCGCATCACTCTCTGCTCGGGGTTGTCGCGCACGGGGTCCCATCTGCTGACCTTGGGCTCCACCAGCTGGCCGAGCGCGTAGGAGAGGGTCCTGCCGTAGCGGCGCGGGCCGTTCTCGTGGTGGTAGTGGCCGCCGACGTGCAGGGAGGGCTGGAGCCGCTCGATGAGGACCGACAGCTTCGCCGATCCCTGGACATTCCCGTTCCGGTCGTTCGACATCCCGTACGGCCCCTCGTGGGTGACCAGGACGTCGACGCTTCCTGGCTCGGCGGCCATCAGGGCGCCGTAGGCGCCGGGATCGAAGTCCATGTGGCCGGGCAGCTCGATCATCCCGAGGAACGCCGTGCGCAGGCCGCCCACGTCGGCCACGTGCCCGCACGCGACGTGGTGGTAGGCGCTGAGCGGGTCCACCGGCGTCACGGCGGCGCCGCTCGTCTCGTGCAGCCAGGCGAGCCAGTCGTGGTCCTCGTGGTTGCCGCTGAGGAACAGGACGGGCGGCACCTCGTCCAGCGCGCGCCGCACGCTCTCGGCGACCCGCGGGTCCCCGTCCAGGAGCCGGAAGAAGTCGCCCTGCGCGGGATGCTCCGCGCCGTACCGGCGGCTTGAGTCGTCCCACCGTCCGGGCGACGGGTACGCCCCCAGGTCGCCCACCTGGACGACGGCGTCGAGCTGGATCCGCCTGTGCCGCTGGAGCAGCACCACCGCGCCCAGCGCGTGCACGACGCACCCGTGGACGTCACCGACGAACGCGACCTTCATGCCACATGACGTTACTGCGCCCTGCCGGTCCGTTGTGATCGTCGGGGTTCAGGAGGCAGTCAGGTAGCGGGGTGGACGTGGCAGATGGCGGGCGAGCCCCGCCGTGACCTCGGCGCGGATGCGAGGAATGGCAGAAGCGGGCGCCAGTGCGACGACGCAGGCGCCGAGCGACCGGGCCCCCAGCGCGCCCGCGGCGAGGGCGGTCTTCACGACCAGGTCGGGGACCCGGTCGCCGTGGGGATGGGCCTCGGTGAGCAGCGGGCCCAGGCCGGGCGGGCGGGCCGCCCGCAGTGTCGCGGCCGCGTGCTCCGGCGCGATCGCCCCGGGCAGGGGGACGGGCGGCATGGCCAGGGCCGCGATCAGGAGCCGGAGGCCGTGGGCGGCCAGGTTCCAGGGCAGGTGCTCGCTGCCGCCCGGCGCCGTCAGAAGGGCGTGGGCCGGACGGGGCGCGGCGCACAGCGGGCGGGGCGCGCCCGGTTCCGCGGGCGGCCCGTGCAGGGCCCGCAGAACCCGCGCGGTCGCCTCGGCCGTCTCGGCGCCGGTGAGGAGGCCCAGCTTCTCGGGGATCTCCCGGCGCACGAGCAGCCGGGTGCCGGGGACGGGGTCGGAGTACGCCTCCAGGACGGCGACCGGCTCCCGCGCCCAGGGCGGTGCCTCGGTGAGGGTCGCGGTGCGGTAGTGGTTCATCGAGAAGAGCGTCACCGACCCGTCTCCGGTGCGGCCGGCCGCGGCGACCGCGCCCCACGGCAGGGGCACCGCCAGGCCGTCCAGGAGGGGCAGGCGCGCGGGGACGTGCCTGACGGCCGCCGGGGCGCCGCCGAACACCCGCTCGAAGGTGTAGGCCGCGATCCGCACGACCGGGTCCGCGGCGGGGCCGATCCCGTCCTCCCGCCCGGTGTCGCGGGGCACGCGGGTCATGTCAGTTTCTCCAGCCTGTCCGCGGCCTCGGCGGCGCCCCCGGCGGCGGCGAAGGAGTCGCGGACGCGGCGCGCGGCGGCGCGGTGGGGGCCGTCGGCGAGGACGGTGGTGAGCGCCGCGGCCAGCTCCTCCGCGCGGACGCGGGAGAACCGGACGGCGATCCCCGCCCCGGCCGCCTCCACCTGGCGGGCGACGATCGGCTGGTCGTCCCGGATCGGCGCGACGACCAGGGGAAGACCGTTCGCGAGGGTCTCGCAGACGGTGGTGTGGCCGCCGTGGCAGACGACGGCGGACAGCCGCGGGAGGAGGTCGAGCTGCGGGACGTGGTGGCGCACCAGCACGTTCGGCGGCGGGTCGCCGAGACCGGCCCGGGCGGCGAGGGCGGGAGGCGCCACGAGGATCGCCTGGACGTCCATGCCGCGGACGGCGTCGGCGGCGACCCGGTAGAAGCGCTCGCCGGACGGGCCGTTGAGCGTGCCCAGGGTCACCAGGACGGCGGGGCGCCCGTCGAGCCACTCCCAGGGGAAGGTGCTCCCGGCGGGACGGCCGAGGGCCGGGCCGACGAACGCGTAGTGCTCAGGGAACTCCGAGACGTCGCCCATGAGGGCGGCGGTGGTGAACACCAGGACGAGGTGGTCGGAGAAGCGCAGGTCCAGTGCGTCCTCGATGCCGTGGGCGCGCTGGAAGCCGTCGATCCGGTCGCGCACCCACCGCTCGACCTTGGGCGTCCCGGCGAGCGGGCGGGCGACCTCGGTGCACGCCGCCACCGAGCTCGCCCACGGGATCTCGCGGAGCCGGGCCGCGACGGGGCCGGCGAGGGTGATCTGGTCGCAGACGACGGCGTCCGGGCGGAAGCGGTCCACCGCGGTGAGGACGCCGGGCATCATCGCGTGCCCGAGCGGGACGGCGAACTCCTCCCACAGGAACCGGACGGTGGCGTGGCCGCGCAGCCCCAGCCAGGCGTCCTGGAGCGCGGGCAGGCGCGCCGCGAAGTCCCGGTCGAGCGTGCCGTGGATCCGCGAGCCAGAGGGCAGGAGCGGTTCGAGGGCGGCGCGGTGCCCGGCCCAGGCGACCTTGTGGCCGCGTTCCGCCAGCTCGGCCGCCACCGCGACGTTCGGGTTGACGTGGCCGGTGAGCGGCGGGACCACGAACAGGAACCGGCGTTTCGGCCTGCTCACGCGCCGCACGCTCGTGTCGTCGAGCATGGACGGGACGTGGACTCGGACGCGGCGGGTGCTCATACCGCACCTCCCATGGCTCGCGCTCCTTCGGTGACGGGCGCGCCGGCGTGCGCGTGGCGGGCGAGCCAGGGTGACAGGACCTCCAGGAGCCCGGCCGTGCCCTCCCGCAGGACGGTGTGGGCGTGGCCCTCCATGACGTGCAGCGTGCAGCGGGGGACGGCCCGCGCCAGCAGCCGGCCGGCGTCGAGCAGCTCCGAGTGCCGTCCGTAGACGGCGAGCACCGGGCAGGCGACGGCGGCGAGGTCGGCGGGCCGGACGGGCGCCGCCCCGGCGATGTCGGCGACGAGGCTCGTCCCGTTGACGAGCGCGTCGTCGCCCGCGGCGGTCCTGCTCTCGCGCCGCCAGCCGAAGTCCAGCAGCCGCTCGGGCAGGCGGTCGTGGTCCAGCGCGAGCGCGTACAACTCCAGGGTGTTCAGGATGTCCTCCGTCCACCCGGGACGCTCGGACGGGCCGTCCCCCTCGATCATCACGAGCCCGGCGACGCGGGAGGGGTGCGCGAGGGTCGCCTTGAGCGCCGTGACGCCGCCCCAGCTGTGCGCGACCAGCACGACGGGCGCGCGGCGGCCGAGCGCGTCGAGGACGGCGAAGAGGTCCGCGACCGCGTCCCCGGGCCCGTAGCCGGTGGGCGGCCGCTCGGAACGCCCGTGCCCCCGCTGGTCGTACAGGACGCAGCGCGCCCCGCCGGCCGCGACCGGCCCGGCGATCGTGTAGTAGAAGCTCGACAGGTTGTCCATGACGAGCCCGTGGACGAACACGACCACGGGCGGGTCCGGGCAGTGCGGGGCGTCGGGCTCCATGAGCTGCACGTGGAAGCGGACCCCGCGCGCGGTCACCTCAGGCACGGGCGCCGCCCCGCGGTGACGCCTCGATGTGGGAGACCACGTCGCCGACCGTGAGGTCGATGAGCTGGTCCAGCCCCATCCCGGCCAGGAACGCGGGGAAGTCCACCTCCGCGTAGTGCCCGCTGAGCTTCTCGAAGAGCGCGACGAACTCGATGCTCTCCAGAGCCAGTTCCCCGCTGAGCGAGGTGTCCGCGCCGATCTCCGCGTCCAGCAGGAGGTCCTCCCCCACCACGTCGGTCAGGATCCGCACGAACTCCTCCATGACCTGGGTCATGCTCTGCTCTCCTCCATGTCGGTGCCGCCCGACGCGGCGGTCCAGGCGACGACGTGGCCGTCCAGGTCGCGCGTCAGCACGGTGATGACGGTCCCGTTGCCGGCGATCAGCAGCCGGTCGGGCTCGGCCGCGGTCACGACCAGCTCGGGACGGTCCGGGTTCACGGGCATGGACTGCAGCACGGCCTGCTTCGCCGCGCGGACCTGCCCGTTCGCGTCGTCCAGGGCGAGCCCGATGCCCGCGGGCTCGCGCCCGGACCGGACGATCGCGACGCCCAGCTCGGCGTCGCAGGCGACCGACAGGGCCAGCGGCACCTCGAAGGGGCCGGTCACGACGGGCCTGCGCGCCCTGTCGTCCAGGACGGTCAGCTCCGCCGGGAACAGGGGCCCGTGCCCGGCGCGCCACAGGTGGTCCCGGACGGCGTCCTTGGCGGCGATCCGGCCGAGCAGCCACGCGCCCTGCGCGAACGACGGGAGCGCTTCGTACTCGGCGCGTTCGGCGGCGCACAGGTACTGGCGCATCAGCAGGTCGCGGGACGCGGCGCCGTCCCAGCGTCTGCGGGCCAGGCACCAGCCGCCGTCCTGCGGCTCGCCCGTTCCCGACAGCTCCGGCGTGAACCGCATCCGCCAGACGGCCTCGTCGGTGTAGAAGCGGTGCGTCGTCCATCCTTCGATGCGTCCCCAGAGGGTCCCGTCAGGCCGGACCATCTCGGCGTTGCAGCGCATCGTGGTCTCGGTGAGGGACTGGTTCCACACGGTCGTCTCCAGGCGTTCCCCCGCGGGTGGCAGCGGCCCGTACAGCGAGAGCCGGTCGATGCCCACCGGGAACACGATGTGGTTGCTCTCGCCGTAGACCTGCATCCAGTGCCCGCACAGCTGCCCGGCGCTGTCCACGAGCGCGCCCGGCGTGGGCAGCGAGGTCAGGGCGCCGCGCACGCCGTCCTCCGCGAGCGCGATGATCTCGGTGACGCCGCGGAACAGCGGGCCGTGGAACATCCAGCGCTCCTCGTACAGCCGGTCCGCGGTGACGACGGGCGGCCCCTCGCCGGTCAGCGGCGTGCGGTCGGGCGGCGGGGGCTCCGGGTGCTCGCCGTCCAGCAGGACCGTGCCCTCGGCGTGGCCGGGGATGACGACCTTCACCCTGGGCGGCGCGGCGCCCTCGACGACGGAGGCGTGGATCTCGGCGCGGGTCGGCGGCGCCGCGACGATCCACCGGACGGCGCGCACGTCGGCGAAGCCCACCACCCGCGCGTCGGGCAGCAGCTCGCGGGCGGCGCCGGCCATCACCTCCAGCAGCGTCGTCAGCGGGACGACGGGGAACCGGTCCGACATGTCCGGCCAGCCGGCGGGCTGCGGGATCACGCAGTGGTCGGCGAGGTAGGGCATCGACTCCAGCGAGAACACCCGGGAGACGACCAGCCCGGCCGCCGCGGGCGCGGCGTCCCCGGCTGCTGCGTCCCCGGCCGCGGGGACGCCCTCGGCAGGGACGTGCGCGCCGCCGCTTCCGAGCGCCTCCAGGACGGTCTGTGCCCCGGACGCGGCGTCGTCGAGCAGCGCCTCCAGCTCCGCCAGAACCGGGTCGTCCGCGGGCAGCCGCGGGACGCCGGTGCCCTCGGCGGGGCCGGCGGCGAGGGTGAGCGGCGGGACGGCGCCGTCCAGCCGCACGAGCGGCGTCCCGAGGTCGAGCGGGATGCCCGGCGCGGGCTCCGGCGGCGCGGGCGAGGCCCCGTACCCCTCGGCCCACAGCGCGGCCACGACGCGGCGCAGCTGCGCCATCCCGTCCCGCTTCGGCACGTTCACGGCGATCGCCAGATGCTCGCGCTCCCCGAGCCGGTCGCCGACGAAGCCGGTGAGGCTGCCGGGGCCGACCTGCACGAAGGCCCGCACGTGCGCCGTCCCGTACAGCTCCTCGATCAGCTCGCTGAACCGGACCGGCTCGACGAGATGCCGCAGGACCAGCTCGCGGACCTCCCCGGGGGACGCGGGGAACGGCGCGACCGTCGTCGCCGACCACAGCGGGACGCGGGCCTCACGGAGCGGCAGCACCTCGAAGGAGCTCCGCACCTGCCCGGCGAACGCCGCGGCCGCGGGGGTGTGGAAGCCCGACCGGAACGGGAGCTCCCCGCCGAGCACGCCCTCGGCGGCGAGACGGCCGAGGATCTCGCGCACGTCCTCCGGCGGGCCGCACACCACCGACTGGTGCGGGCAGTTGTCGTGGCTGACGTGGACGCCGGGGCGCCCGCCGACGGCCTCGTGGGCACGGCCCGCGCCGCAGCCGAGGGCCGCGTACACGACGTCCGGGACGTCCACGGCGTCGCCGTCGAGGGCCCTGATGAACGCCTCCGTCGCGTCCCCGTCGTACACGCCGGCGACGGTCATCGCGGTCCACTCGCCGAGGCTGTGCCCGGCCACCACGTCCGGCTCGACGCCCAGCTCGGCGAGCGCGGCGGCCAGCAGCCGCCCGACGGCCATCACATCGGCGGCGTGACCCGGCAGGTCGGTGCGCCCGGACGGCACGAACCCCGGCAGGTCGAAATGTTCTGCGACGTCGTCCACACGTGGGTCGAAGGCGGGTTCGAAGCCGGGGAACAGGAACGCCAGCCGGCCGCCGCCGGCCAGCAGCGGACGCGGCGCGAACCACACGTCGCTCCGGCCGCGCCAGGCCGTGCCGCGCTGCACGACGGCCCGCGCGAGGTCCAGCCGGCGCGCGGTCGGGCCGACGATCGCCAGGCGGCACGGCAGGTCCGGGACGTCGTCGCAGACCCGCGCGAGGAGTTCCTCGTCGGGGGCCGCGAGCAGGTCCGACAGCTCCCCGCCCGTGCGGGCGGCCAGCCGCAGCACGCCCTCCTCGGAGGCGGGCGGGCGCAGCCGCCGGGCCCGCCGTGCCCGCGTGGCGGGCGGCTCCTCCAGGATCACGTGTGCGTTGGCGCCGCCGAACCCGAAGGCGTTCACGACGGCCCTGCGCGGCGTCCCCGGCGCGGGCTCCCACTCCGCCGCCTCCCGGACGGGACGCAGCCGCCCGCCCTCCAGCGCCGGGTGCGGGTCGTCCACGTGCAGGGTCGGCGGGAGGACGCCGTCGCGCAGCGCGAACGCGGCCTTGATCAGCCCGGCGATCCCGGCGGCGGGCATCGCGTGCCCGATCATCGACTTGACCGTGCCGAGCCCGACCGGCGGGCCGCCGGTGCCGAGGACGCGGCGCAGCGTCGCCAGCTCCGCCTCGTCGCCCGCCGGGGTCGCGGTGCCGTGCGCCTCGACCAGGCCCACCGCCCCCGGCGCCGCGGGGTCCAGGCCCGCGTCCCGCCAGGCGCGCTCCACCGCGAGGACCTGCCCGTCCACCAGCGGGCTCATGATCCCGGCGGCGCGGCCGTCGCTGGAGGACCCGGCGCCGAGCACCACCGCGTGGATCCGGTCCCCGGACCGCAGCGCGTCCGACAGCCGCTTGAGCAGCACGACGCCCGTGCCCTCCGCCAGGAGCGTCCCGTCGGCCGCGCGGTCGAACGGGCGGATCGTCTCGCTGGGGCTCAGCGCCCGCAGCTGGCTGAACACGCTCCACACCGTCGCGTGGTGGGCGTGGTGGACGGCCCCCGCCAGCATCGCGTCGGCCTGCCCGCTCCGCAGCGCCCGCACCGCGTGCTCGACCGCCAGCAGCGACGACGCGCACGCCGCGTCCAGCGTGTACGCGGGGCCGCGCAGGTCGAAGCGGTTGGCGATCCGGGACGCGGCGAAGCTCGGGACGAGGCCGACCGAGGCGTCCGGGCCGTCCGGGCCGAGGCGCTCGCAGAACGCGCGGCGGATCTCCTCCAGCCGGTCGCGGCCGAGGCCGGGGAGCAGTTCCGACAGCACCCCCGCGAGCTGGTGGGACGTCCGGACCCGCTGGTCGAACCGCGCGACGCCCGGCGTGATGTAGCCGCCGCGGCCGATCACCACGCCGATCCTCGACCGGTCGGGCAGCCGCTCCTCGCCGCCCGCGTCCGCGATGGCCTCGCCCGCCGTCCGCAGCGCGAGGAGCTGGTCGGGCTCCATCCCCGGCACCGACGCGGGCATGATGCCGAACCCGGCGGGGTCGAACGTGGCCAGCCCGTCGACGAAGCCGCCGCGCCGGCAGTAGAACCGGTCGCTCTCCGGTGCCCGCCCGTACGCGCCGGGGTCGTAGTAGGTCGCGGGGTCCCACCGCCCCGCGGGGACGTCGGTGATCGCGTCGAACCCGTCCAGGACGTTGCGCCACAGCTCGGCCGCGGACCCGGCACCGGGGAACACCGCGCCCGCGCCGACGATCGCGATCGGCTCGGCGGCGTCGGTCACCGGACCGTCCCCGTGAACACGACCTGCGTCTCGTCGCCGTGCGCGATCTCGCGGAGCAGGGCGTCCACGCCGGCGTCCGGCTCGATCAGCCCGATGCCGCGCCGCGCGTACTCGCGCGCCAGCTCGGGCGACACCATCCCGCCGCCCGCCCACGGCCCCCAGTCGGCGACCAGGACCCGGCCCTTCAGCCGCGTCCGCCAGACCCGGGCCAGCGTGTCGCAGGCGTCGTTGGCGGCGGCGTAGTCGGCCTGCCCCCGGTTCCCGTGCACGCCGGCGACACTGCCGAACACGACGAAGAACCCGAGGTCGGGGCGGACGGCCGCGGCGAGCGCGCACGCGCCGTCCACCTTCGTCCGGTACACCCGCTCGAACGAGCCGGGCCCCTTGTCGCGGACGAGCCGGTCCTCGATCAGCCCGGCGCCGTGCACGACCCCGTCCAGGCGGCCGTGCCGCAGGTAGACGCGCTCGACCACGTCCCGCACCGCCTGCGGGTCCCGGACGTCGCCCGAGTGGTACCGCACGGACGCGGCGTCCTCGCGCAGCGCCTCCAGGTTGCGCCGGACCTCCCGCTCGGCCAGGAGCCGCCTGATCGTCGCCTCGATCTCCGAGGGGGGCCTGCCGCCACGCGCGACGAGCGCCCTGCGGAGCCCGGCCTCGTCCTCGGCCTCGGGGAAGGACGGCTCGCCGTCCGGTTCCGGTGTGCGTCCCATGAGCTCGATGTGGCAGCCGCTCATCCTGGCCAGCGCGCGCGCCACCCGTGCGGTGATTCCTCTTGCTCCTCCGGTGAGCAGCACGACGCCGTCCGGCCCGAGGTCCACGGCGGGCTCCCCGGTGAGTTCGGACGGCACCACCGACAGGCCCCGGCGCACGTCGCCCTCGTGCCCTACCGCCACCGGGGCGTCAGGGTGCAGCATCTCCGCCAGGATCCGCTGCGCTATCGCCCGCGGCGTGTCCTTGGTGTCGACGTCCACCGCCCGGACGAGCACCTCGGGGTACTCCTGCGCGACCGTCCGCGCCAGGCCCCGGAGCCCGGCGCCCGGGGCCGGGTCGCCGACGCCCCCGCCGCCGAACCGCCGTCCGAAGTCGCCGCCGGACCCGGTCGCCACCACCAGGCGGCGCAGCCCTCCGGTCAGCGCGCCGCGGATCCCCGCGTACGCCTCGGGGAGCACCGCCGCGGCGCCGGGCCGCAGCGCCGCCAGGTGGACGAGACCGTCGCAGGCCCCGTCCACCTCCAGCGGCGTCCGCGCCTGGGCGCCGTGCCGCTCCAGCATGTCGGCGAGCTCCAGGGCGATCCCGCAGCCGTCGTCCACGATCAGGAACCGCTCCCCGGCGAACGTCGTCCCGGCCTCGCCCGGCACCGGCAGCGCCTTCAGCGGCACGGTGCGCACGACCTGCCGCAGCACGGGCGCCTGGACGCGCGGCGGGAGCGCGGCCGGGCCGGATCCCGAGAGTGCCGAGGTGCCCACATGGGTGCCGGAGCCGTCGGCCGGACGCGCCGGGCCCGCCGGGGGCGCAGGAGAGGAGGGCTCCCGGACCTCGGCGGGCGGGGATTCCAGATGGTCGTGGAGCCAGGCGACGATGCCGCCGATGGTGGTGATGCGGGCGAGCCGTTCCAGCGCGGCGTCCCCGGCCGTGAGCCCGACGCGGTCGGCCAGCTCGGCGGTGATGACGGTGCGCTTGATGGAGTCGATGGAGAGGTCGGCCTCAAGGTCCAGGTCGTCCTTCAGCATGGCCCGCGGGTAGCCGGTGCGGGAGCTGATCACCTCCAGGACGGACGCGCGGACGTCGGGCGCGTGCTCCCGCTCCGAGTCCGGCTCCGGCTCCGAGTCCGGGACTGTGGCCGGGGCCGGGAGCGGCGCCGGGCCCGCGTCCACCGCTTCGCCCTTGAGGACCGGACGCGGGAACGGGACGGACGGGACCGGCGGCCGGGGCTGGACCGGCGGGCGGGACGGCCTCTCGGCCGCCGGGCCGAGGTGGCGCAGGATCACCTCCCGCTGCGCGGCGATCAACTCGCGGCCCGCGCGCAGGTACTCCAGCACCGCGGCCTCGGACTCGCGGGGACGGTCGCTCATCGTTCCTCCTGGGACGCGCCGGGCGGGCCGCAGCGCGCCCTCCGGGTGGCCGCCGTCGGCGGTGCGGACGAGGTGGCCGTTCACCAGCCAGCCGGACGCCGGCGGCGCGGCGTCGGCGTCGGCCTCGGCGTCGCGGCCCGCGAACAGCGGCAGCGGGTCGACGGGGACCCCGGCCGCCGCCAGCTCCGCCAGCGCGAGCAGGAAGCGCGGCAGGCCGTCCTCGCCGGGGACGTCGCAGCTCACGGCGGTGTGCGGGCGGTCCCCCAGGATCGCGCCGACCAGCCCGGTCAGCACGCGGCCGGGGCCCGCCTCGACGAAGGTGCGGGCGCCCGCGGCGTACATCGCCTCGATCTGCTCGACGAACCGGACGGGGGCCGCGAGCTGCCCGGCGAGGCCGTCGGCCAGGTCGGCGGGGTCCGTCTCATAGGGCGCGGCGGTCGTGTTCGACCAGACGGGGAAGGCGGGCGAGCGCAGGTCGCGTCCGGCGAGCGCGGCGCGGAGCCCGGCGGACGCGGGCGCGACGAGGGGACTGTGGAACGCGCAGGCCACCGGGAGGCGCTCCGCGGCGAGGCCGTGCCCGGCCAGGACGGCGGCGGCACGCTCCAGTCCCGCGGCGGTACCGGAGACGACCACCTGGCGGGGCGCGTTGTGGTTGGCGATGACGATCTCCGAGACGCCCGACAGCGCCTCACGGACCTCCCGCAGCGTGCCGGTGACGGCCGCCATCGCGCCCGGCTCCGGGCCCGCGGCCGACAGGATCGCCTCGGCGCGGGCGGTGCTCAGCTCCACCAGGTCCGTCTCGTCGAACACGCCGGCGGCGCACAGGGCCGTCAGCTCGCCGTAGCTGTGGCCCGCGGCGAGGTCGGGGTGGACGCCGACGGCGGTCAGGAGCCGGTGGACGGCCAGCCCGGCGATCCCGAGGGCGGGCTGCGCGGCGCGTGTGTCGGCCAGCGCGTCCCGCTGCCGCCGCGACTCCTCGGCGGTGAACGCCGCGGGCGGGAACATCACCGGGGCGTGCCCGCCGCCCGCGAGCCGCAGGAGGCGCTGGAGGCGGGGGAAGGCGACGAACAGGTCGGCGAGCATCCCCGGCCGCTGGCTGCCCTGGCCCGGGAAGAGGAAGGCGACCTGCCCGGCGCCGGGGCCGTCGGTGCCGGTGCCGGTCTCCGTGCCGGTGCCGGCCGTGTCCCGGCCGTCCTCGCCGGACGCGACGAACACGCCCTCTCCCGGGAGGAACGCGGCGGCGGCGTCGAGCTTGCCGTCCAGGTCGCCGGGACCGGTGGCGACGAACGCGACCCGCACGGGGCCCTCGCCGGACGCGCAGGCGCGGGCCGCCGCGCGCAGGCCCGCCCGGTCACCGCGCCGCCCGTCCCACACCCCGCGGATCCGGCCGACCTCGGCCCGCGCCGCGGCCCGGTCCTCGCCGCGGACGAGGAACAGCTCGGCGGGCCAGTCGGCCAGCCCGGAGACCGGCTCGGGCGCCCCGCCGTACCCGGACAGGACGGCGTGGAAGTTGGCGCCGCCGAAGCCGAAGCCGCTGATCCCGGCGTACCGGTCGCCGGGGGCGGCGGCCCACGGGCGGGCCGTCCGGCCGAAGGAGAAGGGCCCGGCGGGATCCCACGCCGGGTTCGGGCGGTCCAGGTGGAGCGTGCCGGGCAGGACCCCGGTGTGCAGCGCGTGCGCGGTCTTGATGAGGCCCGCGAGCCCAGCGGCGCACTTGGTGTGCCCGATCTGCGACTTCACCGAGCCGAGCGCGACGCTGCCGGGCGCGGCGCCCGCGAACACCGCGGCGAGCGTCTCCAGCTCCGCGCGGTCGCCGACCTCGGTGCCGGTGCCGTGCGCCTCGACCAGCCCCACCCGCGACGGGGGCACGCCCGCCCCCTCGTACGCGCGGTCCAGCGCGAGGCGCTGGCCCTCGGAGCGGGGCGCGGTGAGGCCGAGGGAGCGGCCGTCGCTGGACCCGGCGACGGACTTGACGACCGCGTACACCCGGTCGCCGTCGCGCTCGGCGTCCGCGAGCCGCTTGAGCACCACGCACGCGACGCCCTCGCCCAGCGCGATCCCGTCGGCGGACGCGTCGAACGCGGCGCACCGCCCGGACGGCGACAGCGCGCGGACGGAGGAGAACATCAGGTAGTCGCGGATGCCGTTGTGCAGGTCGGCGCCGCCGCACAGCGCCATGTCACCGGCGCCGGAAACGAGTTCCTTGCAGGCGGCGTCGAGCGCCGCTAGGGAGGCGGCACAGGCGGCGTCCACCGTGTAGTTGGCACCGCCCAGGTCGAGCCGGTTGGCGATCCGCCCGGCGATCACGTTGGTGAGGACGCCGGGGAAGGAGTCCTCCGTGGGTTTCGGGAGCTGCTCGTCCAGGCCCGGCGGGACCTCGCCCAGATAGGACGGGAGGGCCGCGCGCATGGCGTAGGCGGCTGCGAGTTCCCCGCCCCCCTCGGCGCCGAAGAACACCGAGGTCCGGGAACGGTCGAACGGCCGGTCGGCGTACCCGGCGTCCCGCAGCGCGCGGGACGCGACCTCCAGCGCGAGGAGCTGGACGGGCTCGACGCTGCCGAGCGCGGCCGGCGGGATGCCGTAGGCGAGCGCGTCGAACGGGACGTCCGGGATGAACCCGCCCCATTTGGAGGGCGTCCTGCCGTCCCCGTCCGCGCCGAAGTAGAGATCGGGGTCCCAGCGCCCGGCGGGGACCTCGGTGACGGAGTCGACGCCGCGGGCGATGTTCGCCCAGTACGCGCCGGCGTCCTCGGCGCCGGGGAACACGCAGCCGATCCCGATGATCGCGATGTCGGCGGGGCGCGGGCCGGCGGACGGCAGCGGCGGGCGGTCCGCGGCGACGCCGAGTTCGGCGGCACGGGCGGCCAGCAGCGCGGTCGCCCCGGCGGTGACCTCCTCGTGCAGGTCCGCGAGCCGGGTGGGCGCCGAGCGCAGCGCCGCCGCCTGGCCCATCATGAACAGGCCCTCGGTCCGCTGCGCGGCGGGCTCCACCGGCTGCGGGCCCTCGCCCGACGGACGGCGGCGCAGCCCCTTGCTGGCGATGCGCAGCCGCCCGAGGTTCAGCTCCTCCAGCCGCCGCCACACCTCCCGCGGCGCCATCCCGACCGCCGCGAGCTCGCGGCGCGCCTCCTCGAACGCGACGACGTAGGGGGTGCGGGCGCAGCGGGTCACGTGCCCGGGGGACGTCTCCAGCAGGGCCGTCCCCTCGCATCCGATCGCGGCGTCCTGGAAGCCCGGCAGGATCGCGCCCGCCTCGACGGCCTCGGCGGTGAACAGGTACGCGGTCCCCATCAGCACGCGGACGGCGGCGCCGCGCCCGGCGAGCGGCCCGGCCAGCGCCGCGACCATCGCGGCCGACCGCGCGTCGTGGATCCCGCCCGCGAACATCACCGACAGCTCCGCCGGGTCGCCGCCGAACGCCGTCAGACGCTCGACCTGCGCCTCCCACAGCGGGAAGCTCGCGCGGGGCCCGACATGCCCGCCGCACTCCGCGCCCTCGAAGACGAACTTGCGCGCGCCCTCGTCCAGGAACCGCTCCAGCAGCTCCGGCGACGGGACGTGCAGGAACGCGCTGATCCCGGCCGCCTCCAGCGACGCGGCCTGCGCCGGGCGGCCCCCCGCGACGATCGCGAACGGCGGCGCCGCGGCGCGCACGGCGGCGAGCTGCGCCTCGCGGACCTCCGGCGGCGCGAACCCGAGGACGCCCACGCCCCACGGCCTGCCGCCGAGCCGCCCGGCGGTGGCGGCCAGCAGCTCCCGCACCTTGTCGCCGTCCTTGAGGGCCAGGGCCAGGAACGGCAGCCCGCCCGCGCGCGCGACCGCGTCGGCGAACTCCGGCCGGTCGCTGACCTGCGTCATCGGGCCCTGCACGACCGGCGGCACCGCGCCGGACGACCCGTCGGCGCCATCCACGCCATCGGCATCCACGCCATCGGTGTCGTCGGCGTCGTCGGCGCGGGGGGCGTCGGAGGGTGCGACGGCCGGGGCGAGCGGCTCGGCGCGGACGGCGGCCCTGATGTGCTCGGTGATCTCCCCCCGGACGGCCTGGACCACGCCCCCGGCGGTCTTGTGGCGCGCCGCGAGCGCCGCCGCGAGCGGCCCGTCCTGCCCCACCGGCAGGCCCGCGACACGCAGGCCCCCCGCCGCGGCGGGCTCGGCCGTCCCGGCGCCCGGCAGGCCGGGACGCGCGTACACGCGGTGCCCGTCGACGACCGCCGTCTCGCTCCCGTCCATCGCGGTGAGCGCGGCCACCACGGCGGCGGGCAGGTCCATCTCCCGGACGAGCGCGAGCTGCACGTCCAGCACGATCCCCGCCGCTCCCCCGGCCACCGCCGCCGCGGCCGTGTGCGGGCCGATCCCCCCGGCCGCGTACACCGGGACGTCCACGGCCGGGCCGGCGGCCAGATGCTGGAGCAGCACGAAGGTGGACGTCTCGCCGACGCGCCCGCCGGCCTCCCGCCCCCGCGCGATCAGCCCGGTGTTGCCCGCCCCCGCGAGGCCCTGGGCGACGGGCAGGACGGCGGCCGCCTCGTCCGGGCCGACCACCTCGATCAGCAGGCGGCGGCCCCGGGCGAACCCGGCGACGTCCAGCGAGTCGTCGGAGCGCAGCGCGGGCGCGTCGACGAGCACCGTGCCCGCCGCGTCCGGCAGCTCGGCGGGACGGACCCGGCAGCCCGCCGGGACGCGGACGCCGAACGGCCCCGTCCACCAGCGGCGGACGTCGGCGAGGGCGGCGAGCGCCGCCGCCCGGTCGGTGCCGAGGTCGAGCACCCCGAGCCCGCCCGCCCGCGCGACCGCGACGGCCAGCCGGGACGCGGGGCGGCCGAACGGGGAGACCCCGATGACCTCGGTCCCGGGACGGCTCCCCGGGGCCGCGCCGGGCCCCGGCCGCCGCCGCTGCGTCCCGTCCCGGCCCCCGGCCCTGTCCGCCGCCATGCACTGCCCCCCGACGTCCCGCGCGGCCCGACCCCGGCGGCGCGGCTTGAAACCCTGGCTCGACGGTGCGCCACACTACGGTCGGCGACGGATCGATCACCGGGGCGACACACCCGTGGACGCGACGGGAACGGGACCTCAAGGAGTCTGGGACTTCCCTTGACGCAGCCAAGACCCGCCGCGGCGGGCGCGCGGGACCGGCACGGCGTCCCGGCGCGGCGCGCTCCCCGCCCGGGTCTCACGTTCCGGCGACGACATCGCGCATAATGTCAGTTACACCCCGTAGCATCGGGCGCGACGGGGGAATGCGGTCAGGTGGGTACGTGATGGCGACCCTCGATCCGGCGAACTCCACAGGCTCCGCCCACGGCGCCCTCCGCGGCGCCGCGATCCCGGGCGCCGTGATCCGGGACGCCGCGCCCCCGCGGGCACCCGGGCGGTTCCGCCTGCCGCTGCGCCGCCGGGGCGCCACCGCCGGAGACGCCGCCGTCCGCGCCGCCCTCGCCCCGCTGCTGTCGGCGCACCGCGCCGCCTACCCGGACGCCGACCAGGCCGAGCTGCTGCGCGGGTACGCGGTCGCCGAGCGGCTCCACCGGGGCCAGCTCCGCAGGTCCGGCGCCCCCTACATCACCCACCCGCTCGCGGTCGCGATGATCCTCGCCGGGATGGGCATGGACACCACCACCCTCGTCGCCGCCCTCCTGCACGACACCGTCGAGGACACCCCCTTCACCCTCGGCGAGGTCCGCGCCGAGTTCGGCGAGGAGATCGCCGTGCTGGTGGACGGCGTGACCAAGCTCGACGGCGGCCGCTGGGGCGAGCGCGCCGAGGCCGAGACGTTCCGCAAGATCGTGCTGTCGGCCGCCGACGACCTGCGGGTCCTGGTGATCAAACTCGCGGACCGGCTGCACAACCTGCGCACGCTGCGGTTCCAGCCGGAACACAAGCGCGCCCGCTACGCCAAGGCGTCCCACGAGCTGCTCGTCCCGTTCGCCGAGCGGCTCGGCATCCACGTCCTCAAACGGGAGATGGACGACCTGGCCTTCGCCGCGCGCTCCCCCGGCGCGCACGCCGCCACCGGATCCGCCGTCCGCGCCGCGCTGGGCGACGCCGCCGGCGCGTTCGGCCCCGCCATCCTGCGGCTCCGCCGCTCCCTCGCCGAGCACGGCGTCCACGCGACGATGCGGATCAGGCCGTCCCACCTGTACGCGGTGCACCAGTCGTTCGGCGGCCGGCTCACCGGGCTGCGTCCGTGCGAGGCCGCGCGCCTCCTCCTGGTCGTCGACGGCGCCGAACGCGACTGCTACATCGCGCTCGGCGCGGTGCACGCCGCGCTGCACCCCGTCGCGGGCCAGGTCCGCGACTTCATCGCCACGCCCAAGCACAACATGTACCGGTCGCTGCACACCCGGGTGATCAGCCCCGACGGCGACCCGTTCGAGGTCATCGTCCGCAGCCGCGCCATGCACCCGGTCGCCGAGTACGGCATCGTCGCCCACATCCGCGACGCCGGCGACGACGCCGCCACCGCCGACGCCGTCGCGGGCCGCCGCGACCTCGTCTGGCTGAGCCGGCTGCTCGCCTGGCAGTCCGACGCGCCGTCCGCCGACTTCCTGGACAGCCTGCGCGCCGACCTCGCCGCGGGGAACGTCGCCGCGTTCACCCCGCGCGGCGAGGCCGTCGCGCTGCCCGCGGGCGCCACCGCCCTCGACTTCGCCTACGCGCTGGAGCCCGCGCTCGGCGACCGCTGCATCGGCGCCGTCGTCAACGGGCGGCTCGCCCCGATGTCGGTGCAGGTCCGCAGCGGCAACGTCGTGGAGATCCTCACCGACCCGGCCGGCCGCCCGTCCGAGGACTGGCTGGAGTTCGCGGTGGCCGTGCCCGCCCGCGTCCGCATCCAGCAGTGCCTGGCGCTGCGGCACGCCGAGGAGGCCGCCGAGGCGGGGCGGCGGCGCCTCGTCCAGGCCCTCGCGGGACGGCACGTCGACCTGCTCGCCGCCGAGGCGCGCGGCGACTCCCTCGCCGTCGCCCGCTCCCTCGGCTACGACGAGATCGACGAGATGTACGGCGCGCTGACCACCGGGTCGCTGCGCCTGGACGACCTCGTCGCCCGATTCGTCGGCGGCTGAGGGGTCCTGGCTACGCCGACCGCATGACGTTCGAGTACGGCGCCGACGGGCCCAAGGTGATCGTCGCGGGCGTGGACGGGTCGGTCGCGGTCCGGCTCGTCCGCACGGGCCGGTGGCCGGTGACCGTGGTGCCGTGACCCGCCCGGTTCGATCGCCCGGTCCCGGGGAAGTGATCGGATGACGGCACGGAGGACGAGGCGGGGACGCGATGCCGGATCCCTATCTGACGGAGCTGGCCTGGGCGGGCTCCGCCCTCCGGCTGGCCGGGCGGATCACATGTGACCCCGCCGCCGAACCGGAGGTCGAGCTCCACCTGCGCGAACGCGACGGCGGCGACCTGCTGCGCCTGCCCGCCGCCGTCACCGCCCTGGGCGGCTCGGTCGCGTTCGAGGCCCTGGTGGACGTCGCGTCCGTCGAGGGCGGCCCGCCGCTGCCCGGCGGGCTGTGGGACGTCGCCGTCGCGGTCCCGGCGCCGGTGGGGACGGCCGTCCTGCCGCTCGGCCGTGACCGCGCCCCGGACGTGGACGCCTCGCCGCAGCGCCGGTTCCTGCCGGGCTCCGTCACGGTCGCCGTCTACTTCGACTCCGCGGGGCTCCTCGCGATCGACGTCGGCGGCCGTCCCCACTCCGGCGGGTCCACCCCGGCCGACCGGCTGGGCTGGGACGAGCGGGACGAGGAGGTCGCCGTCACCGGGCACCTGAACGGCGGGCGGCTCACCATGCCGGTCTCCGGGACGCTGAACCTGCTGGAGCGCCGCACCCGCGAGTCCTACCAGGTCATCGCCATGCTGGAGGAGGGGCCGGACGGCCTGTGCTACACCGCCCGGGTACCGGTCACGCGGACGTTCGTCGATGACCCGCTCCCCCGCGGCGTCTGGGACGTCTCCCTCTGCCTCGGCTTCTCCGGGATGCACCGCGAACTGCGGGTCCTGGCCCCCGACGAGCCGGTTGACGTGCACGTGCGGCGGCGGCTCCGGCACGTCCGCGTGGTGTCCACGACGGCGCCGGACCCGCTGACGATCACGGTCGGCCGCGCCTGACCCGCCCGTCCGGCCAGCCCCGGGGACCGCCGCCCGACGCGGCCACCACCGCCGCCAGCAGCGCGATCACCCCCGCCCCGCCGGCCAGGTTGAGGCCGGCCGTGGCGAGCGCGGCGGCGGGCGGGCCGTGCAGAGTCAGCGGCAGCACCGCGACCAGCACCACCGCCGTCCCGCCGATCCAGCCGAAGGCCCTGACCGGACGCGCCGCCGTCGCCAGCAGGAGGTGCATCAGCGCCGTCGCCTGGATCGTGCCCGCCATCGCGCACAGCGCGTAGCTCGTCGCGGCCGCGCCGGTCCCGGTGTGCCGGCCGGCGAACACGGGGATCTGCACCCCGAGCAGGCCGCGCACCCCCAGCACGACGGCGAACGCGAGGCCCGCCGCGACCAGCGCGCAGGCCGCGCCCGTCCACCACAGCGGGCGCAGCGCCGGATCCGACCGCCCGGAGATCTCTTCGTGCAGCGCGACGAAGTCCTGGTACCGCTTGGCCGGAGCCTCCGCGGAGCGCCGCCGGGCCGTGGAGGAGCACCGGAACGAACGCTCAAAGGGCCGTGGCGCAGGGCGGCCGGCGTGCCTGCCGGGCAGGCCGCCGGAGTACCGCCCGAATGGCGTATCGGGCATGTCCCCTCCCCCGGTGCGAACGAGTAGGTGCTACCCGGCGCCGAAGGGCGGAACTCCCCCAACCCGAAAGATTTGCTGAGCTTTGGTCACGTCCGGCACAGTGCGCCCCCGCAGCCACGAAGGACCCCGGGGGCCCACAAACCCCCGGGGTTCGCGATCAGACCTGGCCGGCGTTCTCCAGCGCCTCGCAGCAGGTGCCGGTGATCAGGCGGGCCACCACGTACGGGTCGACGTTGGCGTTCGGACGGCGGTCCTCGATGTAGCCCTTCTTGTCCACCTCGACCTGCCAGGGGATCCGCACCGACGCGCCGCGGTCGGACACGCCGTAGCTGAACTCGCTCCACGGCGCCGTCTCGTGCATCCCGGTCAGCCGCCGCTCGATGTCGGCGCCGTACCCCGCCACGTGCTCCTGCGCCTTCGAGGCCAGGGCCTCGCACGCGGTGATGATGGCGTCGTAGCCCTCGCGCATCGCCTTGGTGGAGAAGTTGGTGTGCGCCCCCGCGCCGTTCCAGTCGCCCTCGACCGGCTTGGGGTCCAGGGTCGCGGAGACGTCGAAGTCCTCGGCGATGCGGTAGAGCAGCCAGCGCGCGACCCACAGGTGGTCGCCGACCTCCAGCGGCCCCGCCGGGCCGATCTGGAACTCCCACTGACCGGGCATGACCTCGGCGTTGATGCCGGAGATCTTCAGCCCGGCCTCGACGCAGGCGTCCAGGTGCGCCTCGACGATCTCGCGCCCGAAGACCTCGTCGGCGCCCACGCCGCAGTAGTAGAACCCCTGCGGGGCCGGGAAGCCGCGCTCCGGGAAGCCCAGCGGGCGCCCGTCCTTGAAGAAGGTGTACTCCTGCTCGATCCCGTACCAGGAGTCCTGCGCCTCGTACTTCTCGGCCACCGGACGGAGCTTGGCGCGCGTGTTGGTCTCGTGGGGCGTCCCGTCCACCAGGTACACCTCGCACAGGACCAGCTTGTGGTCACCACCGCGGATGGGGTCCGGACACGAGAACACGGGCTTGAGGACGCAGTCGGACCTGTCGCCCGGGGCCTGGTTGGTGCTGGAGCCGTCGAACCCCCAGTCCGGCAGGTCGGCGCCGTCCGCGAGGATCCTCGTCTTCGACCGCAGCCGCGCGGTCGGCTCGGTGCCGTCGATCCAGATGTACTCGGCCTTGTAGCTCAACGTCGATCCCTCCGGAGGGCCTTGTGGGTTCCCCCAGAAGCTGCCAACAGGCCATTTCGGACCTGTTGCCCAAATGTGAACGGCATGTAAAACGCACCCTGACCTGCCCAAATCACCTGAGACGTCGGTCACACCGCCCGGCCGCACACCCGGGTACTGGCCGAGTACGGTCACTTCGGCCCCCTCTCCGGGACGCCCAGCTCGACGTCCGGCGGACCACGGGCCGGGCACCACGGGGTCCGCCGCCGTCCGGGCAGGCGAACGCATCGCACATTCGGCGTCCAGGGCGGAATCCGACACCGCGCTCGATACGATGAGCCCGAACCCGATAGGCACCCTCGCCTTCGCCCCCGAATAATCCCTCTATGGCGCTGCTGTGACATGACCGATCTGAAATCCCTTCTGCCTGAGAACGGCTGGGCACGGCTGGCGGGGACCGGTACCGCCAAAACCTTCTCGCCACGTGAGATCCTGCTCCGTCAGGGATATGTGGACGATCATCTGATCCTGTTATTGCACGGACGGGTCAAGGTGACCTGGCTCGGCGCGGACGGCAACGAGATCGTCCTCGCGATCCGGGGGTCGGGTGACCTCATCGGCGAGATCGCCCTGCTGAGCGGGCAGGGGCACTCGGCGAACGTCTCGGCCATCGACCGCTGCGCGACCAGGCTCATCTCCTCCGGCGAGTTCAACGACGCGATCAGGGAGCTGGACTGCGAGAAGGCGGTCATGCACCACGCGCTCAGCCGCCTCCACGAGAACGAGATCTTCCGGGCCGAGCTGCCGACGCTGCCGGCCGAGCAGCGCGTCCTCCGGACACTGCTGCGCCTGGCCGTCTCCCCCGCGGCGCGCCGCCGCGCGGACCCGGTCGAGGTGCCCCTCGACCAGGCGGAATTCGGCCGCACGGTGGGCCTCTCCCGCGGCCACGTGTCCACGGACCTGGGCAAACTGCGCTCCCTGGGCCTCATCGAGACATGCCGGGGCCGGATCCTCATCCACGACATGGACGCGCTCCGGCGGATGTCGAGCGGAAATCCCGCCGATTCGCCGAGCCCAGTGTCCGATCCATGACATAGCCACGGTGGTCATCGCTGAAGACTGGTCGCAGGGGACCTGAACCAGCGAGGACCAATTCATGGGCGACGACGACTCACTCGTCGAGCGTTTCGTGCTCGGCGTCGATATCGAGAAGTACAGCAAGCGCACCACCCGGCACCAGAAGATCATGCAGGAACGCCTGCGCGCGATCCTCGACCTGGCCGCGCGGGAAGGGGGGATCGACCGGGCCGAGTGGGACGTCAAGGGCGAGGGCGACGGCGGCCTCGCCGCCCTGCCGCCCGGCGCGGACCTGGCCCGCTTCATCGGATCGTTCGTCCGCGGCCTCGACGACCGGTTGCGGCTCCACAACGAGGACCACAGCCCGGCCCTGCGCATACGGCTGCGGCTCGCGATGCACTGCGACGTCCTCACGCCCTCGGCGTTCGGCACCGCCGGTCCCGCCTTCATCGAGGTCGCCCGGCTGCTCTCCGCGGAACCGCTGCGCGAGGCGCTCCTGAGGGACGACCAGGCACGCCTCGTCCTGCTGGTGTCCCCCGAGGTGTTCCGCAAGGTCGTCGGCTCCGATCTGGCCTCGTTACGCGAAAGCGATTTCACCGAGGTCCGTGTGAGCCATTCCGAAAAGGACTACGAAAAGACGGCCCACCTCCACGTGCCAGGACGTCATCCCGCCCCCGTCCCCCACACGCAGAAGGCCGCTCCCACCCCACCCGCGTCCGGAACGACATGGCAGATGGGCGACGGCAACAAGAACTTCGGGGTCAACAACCAAATCGGCGGTGACTTCCACCTGAGCGTGCAGGAGGCACCAAGGGCCGATCCCCTCGCCACGGGCCTGACGGCCTTCCACGACCACGACTACGCCATGGCCTCGGCGAACCTCCGCCATGCGGCGACGCAGGCCGCGGAGCTGCGCGAAGAGGCGGACATACGCTTCCGCCTCGCCACGGCCTATCTCCACGGACACCGGCCCCGCCTGCATCGGCGGTCCAACATCCAGCGCATCGAACGCGAACTGGAAAAGGTCCTCGCCATCGACCCGCACCACACCGGGGCGCTGCTCCTGTGGGCGATCACCAAGCAGGACTACTACCAGCAGAACGGCTTCGACTACACCGGGCCGCCCCCGGACCAGATGGCGGCCCCCGTTCTCCGCACGCCGCTCACCCGCAGGGGATACGAACTCGCCGCGGAGATCGTCGAGCACGTGCCGGCCCCGGACAACCCGATCTGGTCGTGGATCCGCGCCCAGGTCCCTCCCGAGGAGACCGGATGAATCCCGCCGCCGAGACGGCCGGCCCCTACGCCCCCCGCCCCATCCGCGGGTATTTCGTGGCCCCGCCGGAGGAACGGGACCTCTCCATCGGCCTGACCCTCGCCATCATCGGTTCCGTCATGCTCCTGGGCGCCTTCGTGCTCCCCTTCATCTTCTTCGGCGCAGGCGCCGCCAGCTCAGAAGAGGACCCGAGCACCGCGGCCATCGCCATACTCTTCGCCCTGATCACCTTCTTCGGCGGGAACCTCGTCGGCTGGCCCCTGCTCATCTTCGGCTCGATACGGCTCTTCCGGTACCAGCGGCAGAAGAGCGCCAGGACGGGCGCCCCGTCCGACGAGCAGATGGACCAGTGGTTCTTCGACGACATGCGCCGCATCGAGCACCAGGCGACGCAGGAGATGAACATCCCGGCCGAGACGATCACCAGGCGCCCCCTCCTGGTGGTCGGTCCGGCGCTCCCCACCGACTACGCGATCGGGCTCGACGGGAAACCCCGATACGCCAGCTACGAGGTCGCCGTGGTCGTCCTCACCCGCCACCAGGTCTGCGCCTACACCTGCGTCCTGAACTTCGCCACAGGCGTCCGCGACCTGGAGACCACCCACGAGTTCATGATCAGCGACGTGACCACGATCGGCACGATCAACGACCGCCTGGCCGACCACGGCGGCGGGGCCTCCAGCGGCCGGGTGATCAGGATGGCGGGCCCCATCGCCATGAGCTTCCTGACACCCGCCGACGTCAGCGTCCGCCAGGAATTCCGCATCACCCTGACCAGCGGGGACGCCCTCGCGGTCAACGTCGGCTGCCACGTGAACGGCACCACCCTGAGCGACGAGGGCTACCGCGGCTACGTCCGCGACACGGTGCGCGCCCTGCGCGCCACCCTTCGGGCGATCAAGAGCCCGGACCCCACCGACGAGCCATGAACGGGAGCGCGCCGTGAACACGGAGACCAACGAGAACGAGGCGATCGTGGCGGTGACGGTCATGACCGCGTTCCAGAACTACCTGCAGCACGCCGAGGCGAAGATCTCGACCCTGCTCGTCGCGCACACGGGAGCGGTCCTCGCCGTCATGGCCGCACTCCCGAACCTGCCGTCCCCCGGCGGGGACTCGATCCTCGTCCTCCCGGCCGTCTACGGCGCCTTCGTCCTCTCCTTCCTCTTCTCCGGCCACCATCTCGTCCAGGCACTACGCCCCCGCCTGCGGACCCCCATCTCACCCAGCGCCTTCGGCATCATGGGCGTCTCCCCCAACCTGCCCGCCGGTTTCGAAGCCCAGCGGGACGCGGCCTGGCAAATGGTGAGGGTCTTCGCCGAACTGGCCGAAACCAAACACCGGCACGTGGCCAAGGCCATCCCCGGAACAGCCGCGATGCTCACCTCCGCCCTCCTCTGCGTAGCAATCACCATGGCCCTAGGCTGAACACGCCACTGGGAAAAGTCCCGTCCCCGAGGAAGAGTGTTCACTCCCAACCGGAGGACAGCGACGGCCACAAGGACGCCACCTCCTTGGCCAATTTCCCCCAGACATGTGTGCCATAGATGAAACCAACCTCGCCCGACTCGGTGATATGTATGCGAACCCTTCCTTACACGCATGCCTGCCCGGGCCGTCAGGCGGTGTAGGTGTGGTTGGCGTGAGCTGGTCGCGTTGCGACGGAAGGGTCTGGACCCGCAGAGCTCACGGTCGGGACCCAGAGACACGAAGACCCCGTTCCTATGCTTGGGAACAGGGTCTTTTGGCTGGTGGACCTTGTCCGCCATTACTCGAACCGGGCGGATGTCCTTGTTGATCTTCAATACGCGGCCCGGAGCCTGGCAAAGGCCATGGCTGACCCTACCGTTGCTTCCGTGAGCGTTCGGCGTGAGCTCAACCCGAGACAGCGGTGACCCGGTGGCGGCCGCGCTCCGTACCGATGACCCCGATCCGGCCGTTACCGCGGGGGCCGGCGACCGGGTCCAGGAGCCGACCGAGGCCGAGAGCCTCGTCACCGAGGACGACAACCGCGAGCCGAGGACACCGGCCGCCGCCCGCGGACTGGTGTACGACTGGCTCCGCCACCGCCAGGAGAGCCGGAGGCCGTCGTTCACCGCTTCCGACTCCGAGCTGACCGCCGTCCGTAACCGCTCCGGCAACGGCCGCGCCTGGATCTACAAGGTCCTCAAAGACCTGACCGCCCGCGGCGTCCTTTGGGCCGACAAGTCCGGTAGCAGCACGACGTTCACCATCACCGACCTGTCGCCACTGGACCACGACGACCTCGGACACGCCGCATGAGCGGCCGTGTGACCGTGACGCCGCTCCGCACCAGGCCCGGCTCCCGTGCGGCTGCGCGTGGGGGCACGGCCGCAACGCGGATGATCTTGTCACGCGCCTGTCATGGGTACGTGCCACGCCCGCGTCACGGGCGCCATGTCACGGCGTCACACCGCCTCTGACCTGTAACTCCCTCCCCCAGCCCCTACCTGTGGCCCTGGCAGTTGTGTCACGGGTTCAGCCGAACGACTCTCGCCGGCCGACCTGAAGAGCAGAGCCCGGCCACCGGCTCCGGTGAACCGGGCCTCTCTCGGCCCGTCGAGTCACATCCGTCCCGTCCCGCTCACCGCTCACGGACGGCCTCGTCTTCGCCGTGGAGGACCAATGAGATCTGCCTGGGCACGCCCGCCCGGACGACACAGCGTCTTGAGGACGGTCACCCGATGAGCAAGCCTCCGCTTCGCCCGCAGCACGGCCGTCACCGAGACCGTCTACCGCCTGCAGATCCGTCCTGTAATGGAGAAGGGCGCGACCGCCATGGACGACATCTTCACCACCGGTGATGCACCGGACCAAAATGGACCCTGATGTGGATCATTAACGTCTGGGCCCTCCCCCGTCCACTGCGAAGACGCGAAGCGTCGGCGTCGGCAGGCCATGCACCAACACCCAAATCTCGATTGCGCTAGCCATCGCGGTACCGTCCCGCCACAATGCAACTGTGCAAATACTCACTACCGTACTCCCTGTCGGGGCAACGGTGTTCGTCGCAATCATGGGCTACCTCCAATGGAGGGGCGGCGAGCGGCGCCGAGTGCAGAGTGAGGTAGCACGTCAGGAACTGGAGCAGGCAGAGCTACGCCGCACCGCCAGTGGAGCGTACAACCAGCAGCGTCTGGAAGTCTTAAGAGAACTACTCGACAAGCTCCACGATCTGGAGATCCAGTCTCGCTTGGATGCCAAAGAACGGGATTTGCGGGCTGAACTACCGAGGATCAACACCTTTTTGATCAAGCATGGCACGACGCTAACCGAGGAAGAACATCAACTGACTCGCCAGTTCCTCGAGGCTCTCACCTGGATCGATCACGTCAAGACTCAGGAGAGGGCCAGATGGGAGGAGGAGCGAGCACGAAGACTGGCCGAAGAAGGCGTTGACATCGGCTCGTATGAAGACTCCTGGGCTCTGACAGGCCCCATCGCCCCCTTGGACGGAGCGGCATGGGCGCTACAGCAGTGGGCATCAGCGCGCGACGCGTTGGAAGACCGTCTCCGAGACGCTCTCCGAGGGATGTAAGCAGCCAGGATCGCTGAGCAGTCCTCAGTCAGATCGGATCAGCAGTCAACCCTCCGTCACCGGCATGCGTCACGGACCGGCGCACAGTGGGTTCCCGCTCTCGGCGCTAGTCACTCACTTTGTCACTCAGATGAGAAAGGCCATGATCCAGCTTGCTGGATCATGGCCCTGACCTTGGTGGGCGCGGACGGTTTCGAACCGCCGACTTCTCGCTTGTAAGGCGAGTGCTCTACCCCTGAGCTACGCGCCCGCGTGCTCGTGACCGGGAAAGCGTACCCGGTTCGCGGGGGGTAGTGCGAAACGGTGCGGAGGGGCGCGAACCGGGTACGGGGGCGGGGCGTCAGGAGTTGCCCAGGTGGACCCAGACCCCCTTGACCTCGGTGTAGGCGTCGATGGCGTAGGGGCCCATCTCGCGGCCCCAGCCGCTGGACTTGAAGCCGCCCCAGGGGGCGGCGGCGTCGGGGATGGGGAGCATGTTGACGAAGACGGCGCCGGCGCGGATGTCGGCGGCGAGGCGGTGGGCGGTGGCGAGGTCGCTGGTCCACAGGGAGGCGGCCAGGCCGAAGTCGGTGTCGTTGGCGCGGGCGGAGAGTTCCTCGGCGTCGTCGTAGGTCAGGACGGGCAGGACGGGGCCGAAGATCTCTTCGCGGGCGATGGTCATGTCGTCGGTGACGCCGCCGAAGACGGTGGGGCGGTAGAAGAAGCCGTCGGAGAGGGGGCCGTCGGCGCGCTCGCCGCCGGTGACGAGCTGGGCGCCCTGTTTCTCGCCGGTGTGGACGTAGGAGTCGACCTGGGTGAGGTGTTCCAGGGAGACGAGGGGACCGATCTGGGTCTCGGGGTCCAGGCCGGGGCCGAGGCGGAGGGTGGAGGCCGCCTGTGCGAGCTTCTCGGTGAACTCGTCGGCGCGGCGGCGGTCGACGTAGAGGCGGGTGTAGGCGGCGCAGACCTGGCCGCTGTTGAGGAGGGCGCCCTGCAGGTTGCCGGCGACGGCGAGGTCGATGTCGGCGTCGCGGGCGATGACGCTCGGGGCCTTGCCGCCGAGTTCGAGGGTGACGCGCTTGAGGTTGCCCGCGGACGCCTTGACGATCTCGCGGCCCACGGAGCTGGAGCCGGTGAAGGAGATCTTGTCGACCCGGGGGTGCGCGACCAGGGCCTTGCCGGCGGACGGGCCGCCGGTGATCAGGTTGACCACGCCGGGCGGGAAGCCCGCCCGCTCGCACAGCTCGACCAGCCGGACGGTCGTGAGGGGCGTCTGCTCGGCCGGCTTGATGATCACGGTGTTGCCGCAGGCGAGGGCCGGGGCCAGCTTCCAGGCGGCGATCATCAGCGGGAAGTTCCACGGGGTGATGAGCGCGCAGACGCCGACCGGCTCGCGGCGTACGTAGTGCAGCGTGTCGGGGAAGGAGATCGGGGAGACCGAGCCCTCGATCTTGGTGCACCAGCCGGCGAAGTAGCGGAAGTGCTCGGCGGCGCCGGTGACGCTCACCGAGTGGGCGACGCCGAGGGGCTGGCCCTGGTCGCGGGTCTCCAGCTCGGCCAGCTCGGCCTCGTGCTCCTCGATCAGATCGGCGACGCGCCAGAGGAGACGGGCGCGCGCGCTCGGTGGGATGGACGCCCAGGAGGGGTCCTCCAGGGCCGCGCGAGCCGCGTCCACCGCCTTGTCGACGTCCTGTGGCCCGCCCTCGGCGCAGACTCCGAGCACCTTCCCGGTGGCGGGGTCGGACGTGGTGAACTCGGCGCCGTCGGCGGCCCCGGTCCACTCACCGTTGATGAAGAGCTGGGCTCGCGTGCTCATATGGCCTCCCTTTAGCCTGCGGATCCAGCTTCGCGGCCGCGGCCCCGGGGAGTCTTGTCTGTCTCTGTACGGCTGTTGACTGAGCCTGATCACGCCCCGGTGATCGTCACCCGGTACTCGCGGGGGCTGGCGCCGTAGGCGGCCTTGAACAGGCGGCTGAAGTGGGCGGCGTCGACGAAGCCCCAGCGTGCTCCGATGGCGCTGACCGGGCGGTTCAGCTGGAGGGGGTCACGCAGGTCGCGGCGGCAGTGCTCCAGCCGGCGCTGTTTGATCCACATCGAGACCGTGGTGCCCTCCTCCCGGAACAGCTTGTACAGGTGCCGGGACGAGACGAAGTGGGCGGCGGCGATGCCGTCCGGGGACAGGTCCGGGTCGTCGAGGTGGCGCTCGATGTAGGCGCGGACGCGGATCAGCAGGGCGCGGCGGCTCGCGTCGGGGGTGGGGGCGGTGACGTCCAGGCGCTCGGCGAGCAGCGTCACGAGGAGGTCCACGATGTTGTCGCCGAGCCGCACCCCGCCCTGGTCGTCGAGTTCGTCCAGGTGCCGGGCGAGCTGGACGAGGAACGGCGACAGCAGCGCCCCCACGCCCTGGCGGCCGGAGATCCGGGTCGCGGTGATCCCGGCGATGGCCTCCTCCGGCAGGTGCAGGAGGCGGCGCGGGACCATCAGGACGAGCTGGCGGTAGGAGTCGTCGAACGCCAGCGTGTAGGGCCGGGTCGTGTCGTAGATCGTGAAGTCGCCGGGGACGAGCGCCGCCTCGCGCCCGTCCTGCGTGAGCAGGCAGTACCCGCTGAGCTGGACGCCCAGCTTGTAGTAGCCGGGGTCGGACTGGGCGATCTGGGCGCCGGTGCGGCGCACGACGTGCGAGGTGGCCGCGATCTCGGCCACCTTCAACGCCCCCAGCTCGCAGCCGCGCATGCGGCCGTCGAAATGGTCCGGGAGAGTCGTGTCCGAGCGCAGCGGGACGAACATCTCCGACACCGAGCTGCGCCAGAAATCAAAGCGCTCCCGGACGGGCAGATCTGCGGTACGAATGAGCATGGACATGCGTGTTTCCCCAGGTGAGATACCCGGCCTCCCGCACTCATACTGCACTGCCGGAGGCCGGTCGCACCAGGGTTCTCAGTCCATCGCCGCGCGGACAAGGTGCGTGTCACAGAACTGCTCAAAACCCGTGACCTTACCGTTCTTGACTCGCCACACATGGACGAAGCGGACCCGCATGGACCGTCCGGTGGCCCGGTAGGTGCCGGAGTAGTGGCCGATCCCGACCACGGTGCCGTCCTCGCCGTCGACGATCTCGTCGGGGTCGGCGCTGAAGCCCTCCCACTCCTTGCCCAGGCGGCCGAAGACGCCGGCCTTGATCGCGTCCACGCCGACATAGGTGCCCGCGTAGGGGAATCCGGCCATCTCGGTCCACGCGACATCGTCGGCGAACGCCTCGACCATGCCGTCCAGGTCGCCCCGGTCGGAGGCCGCGTAGTGGGCCTTGATGATGTCGGACGCCTCGCTCATGGGGTTGCCCTCTCCTCGCTCGTCGTTTGCGGATCGAGCACATCATCCGGCGGGCGCGCTCTCTTGGCTCTGTCTGAACAGTGCTTGTCTGTGGCGGCACGACCGGCGGGGCCGCTCCCCGCCCGGCGGCGTCCGTGCCTACGCTGACCGCCAATCAGCAGATCAGAGCGGGAGGCCACCGGATGAGCGACCAGCAGGCGGACGTGATCGTGGTCGGTGCGGGATCGGCCGGATCGGTCGTCGCGCGGCGGCTGGCGGACGCCGGCCACAGCGTGCTGGTCGTCGAGGCCGGCCCGTACCGCGACGTCCCGGCCGTGGACGACCCGGCGCGCATGCACGAACTCTGGAACTCGCCCCTGGACTGGGGTTTCCGCACCGTCCCGCAGGAACGGGCGCAGGGGCGGGAGCTGCACCTGCCGCGCGGCCGCGTGGTCGGCGGGTCCCACGCCCTCAACGCGATGATCTGGGTCCGGGGCAACCCGGCCGACTACGACCACTGGGAGTCGCTCGGCAACCCCGGCTGGTCGTGGCGGGACGTGCGGCCGCTCTTCGAGAGGGCCGACGGCCTCGGGACGGGCGGCCCCGGCATGCTCGACATCCTCGCGGACTTCACGCCCGACCCGGTCCAGTGCTCGATCGTGGACGCCGCGCAGCAGGCGGGGCTGCCGCTCAACCCCGACTACAACGGCGACACCCAGGACGGCGTGTCGTTCATGCAGTTCACCATCCGCGATCATCAGCGGCTCACGACGGCCCGCGCGTACCTCGCGCCCGTGCTGGAGCGCGGCGTGACGCTCGTCCCGGACGTGCAGGTCAGGCGGCTGCTGCTGGAGGGGAACCGCTGCGTGGGCGTCGAGTGGGACCGCGGCGGGGTGGTGGAACGCGCGCGCGCCGAGCAGGTGGTGCTGTGCGCGGGCGCCATCGGGTCGCCGGTGCTGCTGCTGCGGTCGGGGATCGGGGACGGGGGCGACGCCGTGCATCTGCCGGGTGTCGGCCGCAACCTGCAGGACCACTGGCTCGTGCCGGTGATCGCCTCGACGGACCGTCCGCCCACGCTGTCGCGGGGCCTGCCCCACACGCAGAGCCACCTGTTCTGGCGCAGCCGGCCGGAGTTGGCGGTGCCCGACCTGCAGCCTTTGCACTTCGGCGTCCCGCTCTACGAGCCGTGGATGGAGGGGCCCCCGCACGGCTTCTCGCTGATGGCGGGCCTGGTGCGGCCGGAGTCCGCGGGCGGGATCCGGCTGTCCGGCGGCTCCGCGGAGGGCGAGGTGCTGATCGACCCGCGGGTGCTGTCGGACGAGGCCGACCTGGAGGCGCTCTGCGCCGCCGTCCGGCTGTGCCAGGAGATCATGGCGGCGTCGGCGCTGCGTGACGGCTGGGGCGCCCGGGAGCTCTACCCCGGGCCGCTGGCCGCGACGGGCGAGGGCCTGCGCGACTACGTCCGCCGGACCGTGCTCACCTACCACCATCAGGCAGGCACCTGCAAGATGGGCTCCGACGACGCCGCGGTGGTCGACGCGCGGCTGCGCGTCCACGGGGTGGACGGGCTGCGGGTCGCGGACGCCTCGATCATGCCCACGGTGACGACCGGCAACACCAACGCCCCCGCGATCATGATCGGGGAGAAGGCGGCCGACCTCCTCCTCGGCTAGGCGGCGTCCCACGTCCTGGGCCGCCTCGGGACGCGGGCCGCGGGGTCATGAGGCGGGTGTGAACCTGGACAGGGCGGCGGCGAGGCGGTCGGGCGCCCGCCGCCCGCGGGGCTCGGCGAGGGTGCCGAGGACCTTGATCGCGAAGCGTGCCAGGGCCGGACGGGACAGGCCGTGCCGGGTCGCCAGCCGCATGACGTGCGGGTTCTCGATGGCCTGCGCGAACGCGCGCCCGAGCGTGAAGGCGCCGCCGTGGGCGGTCTTGAGCGCCGCCGGGTACCGCTGGAAGGCGCGCTCGCGTTGCCCGGCCGTCGGCAGCTTCAGAGCCGTCTCGATCGTCTCGGCGGCCAGCCGCGCGGCCTCCAGGGCGTAGGCGATGCCCTCGCCGCTCGACGGGTTGACCATGCCGCCGGAATCCCCGGCCAGCAGCAGGCCGGGGACGTAGTGCGGCTGGCGGCTGAACCCCATGGGCAGCGCCGCGCCCCGGACGGGCGTCGTCGCGTTCTCCTCGGTCAGGCCCCACCCGGGCGGCATCGGCTCCAGCCACCGCCCGAGAAGCCGCCGGCAGTCGGCGCGGGCCGTCCGGAGGAGGGCGACACCGACGTTGCACGTGCCGTCCCCCATCCCGAAGATCCAGCCGTAGCCCGCGGGCACCGGGTCGAGCCACACCTCCAGAAGATCGTCGTCGTGGCGGGTGCTGCGGTAGTAGCGGCGGGCCGCGACGCCGATCGGCCGGTCGCGGAGGGGACGCAGTCCGAGCGCCACCGACAGCCGGGACGACGCGCCGTCCGCGGCGACGACCACCCGCGCGTGATGCTCCCGCCCCGCGGTGGTCACGCCCACGACCTGGCCCGCCCGGTTCAGCAGCGGCCCGGTGACCTTGGCGCCCTCCAGGAGCGTCGCCCCCGCCTTCACCGCCTGCCGGACCAGCAGCTCGTCGAGGTCGCGGCGGGTCCTGGTCAGGCCGAACGCCGGGAGCGGGCCGTCCGGCCAGGGGATCTCCACGCGGCGGCCCGCGCCGGCCAGGCGCAGGCCGGACGTGCGGAACCAGCCCGGATCGTCGACGTCGACCCCCAGCGCCAGCAGTTCATGGACGGCGCGCGGGGTGAGGCCGTCCCCGCAGACCTTCTCGCGGGGGAAGGTCGTCTTCTCCAAGATCAGCACGTCCAGCCCGGAACGCGCGAGATGACACGCCGCGGCGGAGCCCGCGGGTCCCGCCCCCACCACGATGACGTCCGTCATGGACCCATATTGCCCAGACGGACGGTTCCGAACCCCTGTCAGCGCAGGGCGGCCTGCCGCAAATGCCGGTTGAACCACTCGGCGGCCTGCGTGGTGACCTCCTCCAGCGCGCCCGCCTCCTCGAACAGATGGGTCGCGCCGGAGATCACGTGCAGCTCGGCGCGGCCCTCAAGCCGCCGCCTGGCCCGCTCGTTCAGCCCCAGGACCTCGGTGTCGCGCCCGCCCACGATGAGCAGGACCGGCGCCCGCACCCGTCCCAGGGAGGGGCCCGCCAGATCGGGCCGTCCGCCCCGCGACACGACGGCCGCCACGCCCGGACGCGCCGCAGCCGCCGCGAGCGCCGCAGCCGCGCCCGTGCTCGCGCCGAACAGGCCGAGCGGGAGGCCCGCGGTGCGGGGGGCGGACTCCAGACCCTCCGCCAGCCGGTCGATCGTGCCGATCAGCCGCATCGTCAGCAGCTCGATGTCGAAGCGCAGCGTCGCCGTGAGCGAGTCGAGATCGCCCTCCTGTTCGGTGAGCAGATCCAGCAGGAGCGTCCCGATGCCCGCCGCGTTCAGGCCCCCCGCCACCGCCCGGTTCCGGGGGCTGTGCCGCGAGCTCCCGCTCCCGTGGGCGAACATCACGACGCCTGTGGCCTCGTCTGGAATGACCAGGTCACCCATGAGGACGGCGTCGGCCAGTTCGATCCGGGTCATGTGTTCGGCGGCTCTGCGCTGATGTCGGCGAGGGCCGACCGCTCGTCGCGCTGGACGGCGAGATCCCCGATGGACACCATCCCGACGGGCCGGTCGCCGTCCACCACCGGCACCCGCCGCACCGCGTGCCGGCGCATCAGCGTCACCGCCGCCTCCGCGTCCTCGTCCGGGGCGACCGTGACGATGTTGGTGCTGCAGATGTCGGCGACCGCGGTGCCCGCCATGTCCCGTTCCGCGGCCACCGCGCGCACCACGATGTCGCGGTCCGTCACCAGCCCCCGCAGCCGCCCCTCGTGCACGACCAGCACGTCGCCGATCCCGTGCCGGCGCATGAGGTCCCCGACCCGCACCAGGTTCGTGTCCGGGGACACCGCCACCGGCACCGGCGTCATCACCTGATTCACCTTCTGGGCCATGAGCGCGCCTCCCCTCGGGGCCTCGCGTACCCACCGGCCGGGCGGATATGTCAGCCGGGCTGCTCGGGACCGTCCTGCTCGGCGAGGAACCGCTCGAACTGCGCGCCCAGCTCCTCCGCCGTCGGCATGTCCTGCGACTCCGCAAGCAGGCTGTCGCGCTCCGCGGCGCCCGCGAACGCGTCGTACTGCTGCTCCAGCGCCCGGACGACCTTCTCGACCTCGTCGTTCCCGTCCACCTGCTCGGCGATGTCGGCGTCGGTGCGGGCGGCCGCCTCGCGGAGCCGCTCGTCCGGCAGCTCCAGGCCCGTGGCGTCCACGATCGCCTCCAGCGCCGCCACCGCCGCCGCCGGATACGCCGACTGCGCGAGATAGTGCGGGACGTGCACCGCCAGGCCCAGCGCGTCGTGCCCCGCCTCACCGAGCCGCAGCTCCAGCAGCCCCGCCGCGCTCCCCGGCACCTGCACCTTGTCGAACCACGAGTTGCGCGTGACCAGCTCCGGCCGCGTGGCATGCGAGGTCATCCCCACCGGCCGCGTGTGCGGCACCCCCATCGGGATGCCGTGGAACCCGACGACCAGGCCCACCCCGAGCCGCTCCACCAGATGAAGCACGGACGCCGTGAACCCCTCCCAGAGCCGGTCCGGCTCCGGCCCCGACAGGAACAGGAACGGACTCGCCGCCTCGTCCCGCACCAGCCGCACCACCAGCTCCGGCGCCTCATAGGACGCCCAATGATCCCGGTCGAACGTCATGCTCGGACGCCGCGCCCGGTAATCGATCAGCGAGTCGACGTCGAAGCGGGCGACCACACGATGCTCCAGCGCCTCAAGGAGATGCTCACGGACGAGCTGCCCCGTGGATCCCGCATCGACGAAACCGTCGAGGCTGTGCAGCAACACCGGACCGGTCATCTCCGGCAGATCGGTGTCCAGCTCGTACAGATCCTCAGGGTTAAGCAACGGTTCCCCCACATCAATTCAAGTCAGTGTTGTCGACTTTACCGGCGCTGGCATTTGTTGGGGGGCGACCCCCGAACCCCCCGGCTGCGCGGCACGGGTCTCCTCCACTGCGCTCGCTGCACTCGCTTCGTTGCGGGGACGCGCCGCGCCGGGGATACCCGCTCCGCTCGCTTGCGCTCGCTCTGCGTGCCTCCCCGAAACCGGCGGCTGAGGCTCACCCTGCCGGGGTGCGGCTCAACTTGCCGGGGGCGGGGGACGCGGCGCGCCGGGTATGCCCTCCGCTCGCTGCGCTCGCTCCGCGTGTCTTTTCCGTAACCGTCGGGTGAGGTGCAACCTGTCGGGATTGGGGGCGGGGCTTTCGTGTTGGGGTGAGTCAGGGCTGGGCCAGGACGGGGATGGAGAGGAGGATCAGGCTGACGGCGATCAGGAGGGGGGCGGTGGATCTGCCGGAGTCGGCGCCGGGGACGGCCGCCGGCGGACGGCGGACCAGGGTCCTGAGGAACCAGGCGAACAGGAGCAGCGCGGCGACGTCCATCACCACGGCGAGCCAGGTCACAGCACCATCCCCCTTTGTCGTGACCACATTAGGCCGGCGGCGGGCGCCCGTCCGGGAACCGCGGCCAGGGGTGTCGCGGCCACGCGGCAGAATCGGATTCGGCATTGCGAGAGGGGCTTTCATGACCGCCGACCGCCCGTACGACATCGTCCTGTTCGGTGCCACCGGCTTCACCGGGGCGCTGACCGCCGAGTACCTCGCCGGGCACGCCGGGGCCGGGACGCGGTGGGCGCTGGCCGGGCGCGACCAGGCCAGGCTCGCGGAGGTCCGCGACCGGACGGCCGCCGTGGATCCCGCGTGCGCCGGGTTGCGGCTGCTGCACGCCGACACCGCCGACCCGTCCTCGATCGAGGAGCTGGCGCGGACGGCACGGGTCGTCATCAGCACGGTCGGCCCGTACGCGCGGCATGGGGAACCGCTCGTGGCGGCCTGCGCGCGCGCCGGGACGGACTACGTCGACCTCACGGGCGAGCCCGCCTTCATCGACCGGATGTACGTCCGGTACCACGAGGAGGCCGTCCGCAGCGGGGCGCGGATCGTCCACGCCTGCGGGTTCGACTCGATCCCGGCCGATCTCGGCGTCTACTTCACCGTCAAGCAGCTGCCCGAGGACGTGCCCCTGGACGTGGAGGGGTTCCTGCGCGTGCACGGCGACATCTCCGGCGGGACGCTGCACTCGGTCATCGGCATCGTCACGGACGTGCCCGGGATGATGGGCGCCGAGCGGGAGCGCCGGAAGGCGGAGGGACGGCCCGAGGGGCGGCGGGTGCGCATCTCGCGGAGGCCCGCGCCGCGGACCCGCGTCGGGGACGGCTGGACGCTGCCGCTGCCCGCCATCGACCCGCAGATCGTGGCCCGCTCGGCGGCCGCGCTCGACCGGTACGGCCCGGACTTCGCCTACGGGCACTATGTCGCCGTCCGGCGGCTGGCCAGCGCGGTGGGGCTGACGGCGGGCGCGGGCGCGCTGCTCGCCCTGGCGCAGCTGCCGCCGGTCCGGCCGCTGCTGCTGCGGGTCCGCGCGCCCGGCGAGGGGCCGTCCGCGGAGCGGCGCGCCCGGAACTGGTTCAGCCTGACGTTCGTCGGGGAGGGCGGCGGCAGGCGGGTCGTCACCGAGGTCGCGGGCGGCGACCCCGGCTACACCGAGACGGCCAGGATGCTCGGCGAGTCGGCGCTGTGCCTTGCCCACGACGACCTGCCGGAGACGGCCGGGCAGGTGACGACGGCCACCGCGATGGGCGACGCGCTCATCGACCGGCTCGTCAAGGCGGGGCTCGCCTTCCGCGTGCGCGACGCGGGCTGACGTCAGATCGCCTTGCCGGGGTTCAGCAGCCCGTCCGGGTCGAGGGCCTCCTTGATCCGCCGGTGGACGGCCAGGGTGTCGGGTCCGAGTTCGCCGTCCAGCCACGGCCGCTTCAGCACGCCGACGCCGTGCTCGCCGGTCAGCGTGCCGCCCAGCTCGATCGCGGCGGAGAAGACCTCGTCCGCCGCGGCCTGGACGGGCGGCGGGGGTCCGGCGCGTCCCCGCTCGAACACGAACAGCGGATGCAGGTTGCCGTCGCCCGCGTGCGCGACCGTCAGGATCCGCACGCCGTGCCGTTCCGCCGCCCGCTCGATCCGCTCGATCATCTCCGGGAGCCGGGAACGGGGCACGCACACGTCCTCGACCAGGCAGTTCCCGAGGCGTTCGGCGGCGGGGTAGGCGAGGCGCCGGATGTCCAGCAGCGCGGCGGACTCCGTCTCGTCGGTGGAGGCCGCCGCGAAGTCCGCGCCGGCCTCCTCGCACCATCGCAGCAGCTCCCCGGCCGGGCATTCGGGTCCGTCGGTCTGGGCGAGGACCACGGCGGCGGTGCCGGTGTCCAGGTCGATGCCGCGCCACTCGTCGATGGCCCGCAGCGTCGCCCGGTCGATCAGCTCCAGCAGGCTGGGCCGCAGCCCCGCGCCCATGATCAGGGACGCGGCGCGCCCGGCGGCGGCGAGCGTCCCGAACGTGGCGAGGACGGTCGACGGCGGCTCGGCGGGCGCCGGGCGCAGCCGCACGGTCGCCGACGTGATCACCCCGAGCGTCCCCTCCGATCCGACGAACAGGCCGGTGAGGTCGTAGCCGGTGACGCCCTTGACCGTCCTGCCGCCGGTGCGCACGACCTGCCCGCCGGCGAGGACGACCTCCAGCCCGAGCGCGGAGTCGCGGGTGACGCCGTACTTCACGCAGCGCAGCCCGCCCGCGTTCGTCGCGAGGTTCCCCCCGATCGTGGAGATCTCGTGGCTGGACGGGTCGGGCGCGTACATCAGCCCGTGCTCGCGCGCGGCCCGGTCGAGGTCGGCGGTGATGACGCCCGGCTCGACCACGGCGAGGTGGTCCTGCGGGACGATCTCGCGTATCGCGGTCATCTTCGCCAGCGACAGCACCAGGCACCCGTCCACGGCGGTGGCGCCTCCGGCGAGGCCGGTCCCGCCGCCGCGCGGGACCACCGGGACCCGCTGCTCGGACGCCCACACCATCGCGGTGACCACCTCGGCCGTGTCGCGGGCGAGGACGACGGCGGCCGGGGCGCCGGGAGGGGCGTAGGTCTGGTCGCGCGTGTAGGCGTCCATCGCGCCGGGGTCGGTGATGACGCGTCCCGGCGGGAGCAGCGCGCCCAGCTTCGCGACGTCCGGCCCGCCCGCGCTCACCCCGCGCACCGGTTGCGCAGCACGCCGAGGCCCTCGATCTCCGTCTCCACGAGGTCGCCGGGACGCAGCCGGACCGGCGGGACGCGGCTGTCGCCGATGCCCGAGGGCGTCCCGGTGAGGATCACGTCGCCCGGGTCGAGCGTCACGATCCCGCTGATGTAGGAGACGATCTCCTCGGGCGGGAACAGCATGTCCGACGTCCGGCCGCGCTGCATGACCTCGCCGCCCACCGTGCAGGTGATCTCCAGGTCGGCGGCGTCGCCGACCTCGTCGCCGGTGACGAGGGCGGGGCCGAGCGGGGTGGTGGAGTCGAACGTCTTGCCCTGGAGCCACTGCGTGGTCCTGCCCTGGAAGTCGCGGGCGCTGACGTCGTTGGCGACGGTGTATCCGGCGATGGCGGCGCGGGCCCCGGCGCCGCGGGCGCGGGTGACGGTCCGGCCGATGACGACGGCGAGCTCGGCCTCCCAGTCCATCGCGGTGGACGCGGCGGGCAGCACGACGGGGTCGGACGCGCCGATCAGCGCGCGGGCGAACTTGGCGAACAGCGTCGGGTGCTCGGGTGTGTCGTGGCCGGTCTCGGCGATGTGCCGCTTGTAGTTGAGGCCCACGCAGATGATCTTGCTGGGGCGGGGCACCGCCGGCGCGAGGTCGAGCCCGGTGAGTGGAACGGTCCGTCCGGTGGTGGCGGCGGCCCGGTCCCGCCAGCCGGCGTCCGCGGCGAGCAGGGCGCCCACGTCCGGCGCGTCCAGCGGGGTGACGTCGGCGCCGTCGAGCCGCCCGGCGCGGGTGCCGTCCCCGGTGCGGTAGGTCAGGAGTCGCATGGGTGCTCTCTCGCTCGTCCCCGCCGGTCAGCGGCAGGGGGTGTACGGCTTGTCGCCCAGGGCGTAGTCCTCGCCCTTCTTGATGGTGCTGAGCCTCATCGCCGACGCCTCGCGGCAGAACGCCAGCGGGTCGCCGCCGTCGCGGGACCGGTTGTACTCGACGCCGAACACGGGCTTGCCCGCCCGGATGAACGGCCTGAGCAGGCCGCACTCACGGTACTCCCAGCACTCCTCGTTGATCGCGAAGTCGAAGGACGACAGCAGCTCGGGGATCTGGCGGAGGTTGTTCTTCAGCCCGGCGGCCAGCCCGTGCCGGTGCGCCATGTCGGCGAGGGCCCGGTTGAAGACGAGCTGGGTCCGCGGCGTGACGCTCCAGCCGGTGGTCTGCGGCTTCTCCTCGTGGGAGTTCACCACGTCGAACTCGACGCCGTCGAAGCCCGCCTGGGCGCATTTGCGGACGCGGGCCTCCTGCATCCGCAGGACGAAGTCGCGCTGGCCGCGGTCGTTGTTGATGTTGGCGAAGTTCTCGTCCGGGAAGCCGGGGTACGCCTTGCCGATCAGCGACCCGCCGTGGGAGTTGTGCCATTCGAGGTACTCGCGGTAGTCGGGACGGCCCTTCTCGACCGACCCCGCGTCCACGTAGCAGATCGCCTTGGCGCCGCGCGCGTGGATCGCCTTGACGGCGGCGGTGTTGGGCGTGCTGTTGTTCCCGGACGCGGACCCGTCGGCGTACAGGTCGATGTCGAACACCTGCGGGCGCACGCAGGCGCCGCCGCCGTGCGGCCTCTCGCAGATGTCGACGTTCACGCCGCCCGTCGCCCGGAAGGCGGGGTTGCCCGAGAGCTGGTACTGCCACCGGCTGCCCACGGCGGGCTTCCACCTTGATCTGGGGGTGGCGGACGGCTTGGGCGACGGCTTGGCCGGCGTCGCGGACGCGCTGGTCGCGGGCGTGCTCGGCGGACGCGCGCTGGGGGAACGCGTCGGGCCGCTCTGGTCGGATCCGTCCGAACACGCCGCCACTCCCGCCACGAGCAGCAACCCGACCACGGCTGCAACTTTCGCCACGCGGGCCTCATTTCCGTAATACGGAACTATTTTCCGCAGAACAGACAACCAGCCCAACATCATCTATGTCAACCACTGAGGTCTCAGGGGACGAGTGGGGCGGGCCGGTCGAGCTCGTCGGCCAGGATCGTCCGGAGCCGCGCGGCGACCTCGGTCAGGCGGGCCTTGGGGAAGCGGTCCTTCGGGGCGGTGACGCTGACGCCCGCGGACGGGGTGGAGCGCCCGAGGAAGACCGGGACCGCGGCGCAGCGCACGCCGTCCTCGTTCTCCTCCAGGTCGAGGGCGTAGCCGCGCTCCCTGATCTCCGCCATCTCCTCGGCGAGGCGGGACGGCGAGGTGATCGAGTGGCGGGTGACGGCGCGCAGCTCGTGCGCCGATGCCCAGAGCTTGATCGCCTCGTCGGTCGGGTACGTCCAGGCGAGCAGGGCCTTGCCCACGCCGGTGGAGTGCGCGGGGTTCCGGCCGCCGATCACCGAGGTCATCGTGATGGGGTGGATGGCCTCGACCTTGTCCACGTAGACGATCTCGCCGCCCTCCAGGACGGCCATGTGGGTGGTCTCGTTCAGCTCCTCGCGCAGGCGCAGCAGCACCGGGTGGACGAGGGAGCGCAGGTCGATCCGGTCGTAGAAGCGGAACGCCGCCGCCAGCAGCTCGGTCCCGAGGAAGTAGGGCCCGTTCGGCTCCGGCTGGGCGGCGAACCCGCGGTGGCGCAGCGCGCCGAGCAGCCGGTGCAGCGAACTGCGGGGGATGCCGGAGCGGACCGCGAGGTCCTCCAGCGTCACGCCGCGGCCGCTCTCGGAGAGCAGCTGGATGATGCGCAGCGCCCTGTCCACGCTGCCCACCGGCGACTCGTTCTTTGCCATGCAATCTCTCCCTATGTTTCCGCTATACGGAATGCTAGCCCACGATGCGGATCCCCTGCTACATTCGCCGCGTGATGAAGGCACTCGTTTTCACCGCGCCGAGTGTGGTGGAACTGCATGACATCGACGAACCCTCCGTGAAGCCCGACGAGATCCTCGTCGAGGTGGCCGCCGCCGGCATCTGCGGCAGCGAGCTGCACGGCGTGCGCACCCCCGGCTTCCGCACCCCGCCGCTGGTGATGGGACACGAGTTCGCCGGGACGACCCCCGATGGACGCCGCGTGGCCGTGAACCCCATCCTCTCCTGCGGCCGGTGCGACCTGTGCTCGCGGGGACACCGCCAGCTGTGCCGCGGCCGTGCGCTGATCGGCGTGCACCGGCCCGGGGGGTTCGCCGAGCGGGTGGCGGTGCCGGTCTCGTCCGTCCACGCGCTGCCGGACGGCATGTCCTGGACGGCCGCGGGGCTCATCGAGCCGATCGCGTACGCCGTTCACACCTGGAACGTTGCACGGATCCCCGAAGGAGCGCGGGTCGGCGTGATCGGCTGCGGGACGATCGGGCTGCTCTGCCTGCAGCTCGCCCGCCGCCGCGGCGCCGTGTCCGTGGTCGCGGCCGATGTCTCGGATCGGCGCGCGGCCGTCGCGTCCCGGCTCGGCGCCGACAGCGCCGGCCCGTCCCTTCGAGGAGAGTTCGACGTGGTGTTCGACGCGGTGGGCCTGCCGGCCACCCGCGCGGACGCGCTGGCCCGGCTCGCGCCCGGCGGCACCGCCGTGGCGCTGGGCCTGGCCAGCGCCGACCCCGGCTTCGACGCAGCCGACCTCGTCCGGGCCGAGAAGCGGCTGCTCGGCTCGTTCGGCTACACCCCCGCCGAGTTCGCCACCGCCGTCGGGCTGGCCGCCGAATGGGACCTGAGCTGGGTGAACACCTTCCCCCTCACCGACGGCGCCCGGGTGTTCACCGACCTGATGAACGGCGGGACGGAGCCGGTCAAGGCCCTCCTCACCCCCTGACGCGGTGGAGGGATGGCCGGACGTCCCCGGGAAAGGAGGCATTCATGAACGTGAGCGCGGGCTTCCGCGAGCTCGACGTGCCCCCGGGCATGGTCGGCGTCTGCGCCCTCGGGCAGGCCGGGTTCCTGCTCAAGGGGTCGGGCGGGACGGTCGTGGCCGTCGACCCGTACCTGTCGGACCGGCTGGCCGCCGACTCGGAGTTCGGCCCGCCCGGGCGGTGGGCGCGCCGGTTCCCGCCGCCGTTCGAGCCCGGCGCCCTGGACGCCGACGTGGTCGTCGTCACCCACGAGCACGCCGACCACTTCGACCCGAGCACGCTCCGGCCGGCGCTGGAGCGCCACCCGTTCACGCTGGTGGCCCCGCCCGTCCTGCGGGAGGAGGTGAAGGCGCTCGGCGCGGCCTTCGAGCCGGCGTACGCGGGTGAACCCGTCGAGGTGGAGGGGGTCCGCGTCCATCCCGTCCCGGCCGCGCACTCCCCCGAGTACACCGGCCCCTCCTGCTACGACGTCATGGTGCAGGACGGCGCGCACCGGTTCCTCGGCTACGTCGTGGAGGTCGGGGAGGGCGTGACCGTCTACCACGCGGGCGACACCGTCCTGCACCCCGAGATCGACCGGGCCCTGGACGGGCTGCGGCCGAGGGTCGCGCTGCTGCCGGTGAACGGGCGCGACCGGATCCGCGAGGAGATGGGGATCGTCGGGAACCTGACGGTCCGGGAGGCCGCGCACCTGGCCGCCAAGGCGGACGCGCGCTGGCTGCTGCCGAGCCACCACGACCTGTTCGCCGTCAACGCCGAGTCCGTCACCACGTTCGTCGACACGCTCGACCGCCAGTTCCCCGACCAGGAGTACCTCGTGCCGAAGGTCGGGCGGCCGGTCGTGCTGGGAGTATGAGAGGGCTTGCACATGGGATCCGTGGAGACCGTGACCGCGGCGGGCGGGCCGCCGCACGCCGCCGGCGGAGGGGTGCGGTCATGCGCGGGCTGACCGGCAAGAACGTCCTGATCACGGGTGGCAGCAGCGGGATCGGCGAGGCCGCCGCGCGGCGGTTCCTGGAGGAGGGCGCGCGGGTCTTCGTCTGCGGCCTGGACGGGGTGGAGGAGACCGTCTCCGTCCTGGCGCCCCTCGGCGAGATCTCCGGGACGGTCTGCGACGTCAGCCGCGAGGACGACGTCATGCGGCTCGTGGCGGAGGCCGTGTCCGCGCTCGGCGGGATCGACGTGCTGATCAACAACGCCGGGACGTCCTGGCGGGAGCCGTTCCTGGAGATCACCCCCGAGCACTGGGACGCGATCATGGCGGTGAACCTGCGCGGGATGTTCCTGGTCGGGCAGGCGGTGGGCCGGCTGATGGTCGAGGGCGGCACCTCCGGCTCGATCGTCAACATGGGCTCGACGAACGGCCTCGGCGGCGAGGCGGACTACGCCCACTACAACGCCTCCAAGGGCGGGGTCCTGCTGCTGACCAAGACCATGGCGGTGGAGCTCGGACGGCACGGCGTCCGCGTGAACGCGGTCTGCCCCGGCTACATCCGCACCCCGCTCAACGCCGGGATCGAGGCGACCCTCGACCCCGGCTTCGTCGCCGCCTACCAGCGCGACCACATCCCCCTCGGACGGGCCGGGCAGGCGGCGGAGGTCGCCTCCGCGTACGCCTTCCTGGCCTCCGACGACGCCTCCTTCGTTCACGGAGCCGAGCTGGTCGTCGACGGCGGCCAGCTCGCGATCATGTAAGGACACCGCAGGGAACCATGGCACGCATCGTCTTCGTCGGCGCCGGGAGCGTCGAGTTCACCAAGAACGTCCTGTCCGACATCCTCACCCTCCCCGGGCTCGGCGCCTCCACCCTCGTCCTGCACGACATCGACGCCGGACGGCTCGCGACGGCCGAGGCCATGGCGCGCTGGATGGTGGAGCATCTGGCACTGCCCGCCAAGGTCGAGGCGCACACCGACCGGCGCGCCGCGGTCGACGGCGCCGACTACGTCATCAACGAGATCGCGGTCGGCGGGTTCGAGGCGACCCGCGTCGACTTCGAGGTGCCGGCCCGGCACGGGCTGCGCCAGACGATCGCCGACACGCTCGGGATCGGCGGGATCTTCCGCGCGCTGCGGACGATCCCGGTGATGGTCGCGCTCGGGAACGATCTCGCCGAGCTGGCGCCGGACGCGCTGCTGCTCAACTACACCAACCCGATGACGATGGTCCCGCGGGCGGTGTGGGAGGGCACGCCGTTCGGCAACGTGGTGGGCATCTGCCACTCCGTCCGCGACACGCAGGCGCGGCTCGCGGGCCTGGTCGGCGTGCCGGTGGAGGAGGTCGCCTTCGTCACCGCCGGGGTCAACCACCAGGCGTTCGTGCTGAGGTTCGAGCACGCGGGAGAGGACCTGTACCCGCGGCTGGCGGAGGTCATCGACGCCGACCCGGCGCTGCGCCGGACCGTCCGGGCCGAGGTGTTCGCGCGGTTCGGGCACTTCCCCACCGAGTCGTCCGTGCACGGCTCGGAGTACCTGCCCTGGTTCCTGCGCCACGACGACCAGGTGGAGCACTTCGGCATCCAGGTCGGCGCGTACCTGGAGTGGTCGCGGGAGAACCTCGGCACCTACGAGGAGACGCGGCGGCGGCTGGCCGCGGGCGGGGGCGTGGAGATCGAGCCGATGTCGGAGCTGGCGTCGGAGATCATCCATTCGATCGAGACGGGCGAGCGGCGGATGCTGCACGGCAACGTCCGCAACGACGGCCTCATCGCGAACCTGCCCGCGGACGCGTGCGTCGAAGTGCCGTGCGTTGTGGACCGGGCCGGTGTGCGGCCCACCCGCGTCGGCGCGATGCCGCCGCAGCTCGCCGCGCTCAACAGGACGTTCCTGAACGTGGGCGACCTGACCGTGCGGGCGGCGCTGGAGGGGCGCCGCGACCACGTCTACCACGCGGCGATGCTCGACCCGAACGCCGCCGCGACGCTCACCCTCCCCCAGATCCACGCCCTGGTCGACGACATGATCGACGCCCATGGCGACGCCCTCCCCGAGGGCGTCCGCCGCTGACCGGAACCACCCGCGGCGGGCCGCCGCCCGGGGCGGCCCTCGCGCGGCCCCCCGGAGCGGCCCGCCACATCCCCGACGGGAGCCAGACATGAAGCTGAGCGAGTACCGGCCCCGGCCGCGGTTGCGCGTGCCGGGGTCGCGCGTCGAACGGGCCGCGGTGCCGGCCATCGACGCGCACAACCACCTCGGACGATGGCTGACCTGCCACTGGGCCGTCCAGGACGTGGGCGCCCTGCTCGCGCTGATGGACGCCTGCAACGTCCGGGCGATCGTCAACCTCGACGGGCGCTGGGAGGAGGAGCTGGAGGACAACCTCGACCGCTACGACCGCAGCCACCCCGGCAGGTTCCTGACGTTCTGCCATGTCGACTGGAACCTCATCGGCCGCGACGGGGCACTGGCCGCCAGCCTGCGGCGGTCCGTGGAGGCGGGGGCGCGGGGCCTGAAGGTCTGGAAGGACCTCGGCCTGCACGTGCGGGACGACGCGGGACGGCTCGTCCTGCCCGACGACCCCCGGCTCGCGGAGCTGTGGGAGACCGCGGCGGAGCTCGCGGTCCCGGTGGCGATCCACACCGCCGACCCCATCGCGTTCTTCGACCCCATCGACGAGCGCAACGAGCGGTACGAGCAGCTCCTGGCCCACCCCGACTGGTCGTTCGCCGACCCCGACCGGTTCCCGCGCTTCGACCGGCTCATGGACGCGCTGGAGTCGCTCGTCGCGGCCCACCCGCGGACGACGTTCATCGCCGTCCACGCCGGCTGCCAGGCCGAGGACCTCGGCCGCGTCACCGCGATGCTCGCCACCTACCCGAACCTGCACATCGACATCGCCGCCCGGATCGCCGAGCTCGGCCGGCAGCCGCGCGCGACCCGCGACCTCGTGATGCGCTTCCCCGGGCGGGTGCTGTTCGGCACCGACGAGTTCCCGCCGTCCACGGAGACCTACGCGACCCACTTCCGGTTCCTGGAGACGCTGGACGAGCACTTCCCGCACTCCGCCGACGACCCGCCGCTGATGGGCCGGTGGCACATCAGCGGCCTGGGCCTCCCGGACTACGTCCTCGGGCAGGTCTACGCGTCCAACGCCGGGCGGCTCCTCGGCGTCTCCACCTGACCGCGCGCCGCCCGGCCCGCACGTCCGCCCTCCTCGCGGTCCCCCGTCATCCCCCGGCCGCTCACCCCTTGACGGCGCCCGCCAGCGCCTGCACGAACCGGCGCTGGCCCACGAGGAACACGATGAGGACCGGGACGGTCGTCAGCACCGTCCCGGCCATGATCTGCGGCCAGTCCGCGCGGTGCTGCCCCTGGAACGTGGTGAGCCCCGCCTGCACCGTGTAGTTCTCCGAGGAGGAGATCGCGACGAGCGGCCAGAACAGATCGTTCCAGGCGTAGATGAACGTGATGACGGCCAGCGCCACCAGCGCCGGGCGGGCGACCGGCAGGACGACCCGGAAGAACACCCCCCAGCGGGAGCAGCCGTCGATCCGCGCGGCCTCCTCCAGCTCGCGCGGGAAGTTCTGGAAGAACGAGGTCATCAGGTAGACGCCCAGCGCCGAGGCGAGCTGCGGCGCGATCAGCGCGCCCAGCGTGTTGATCAGATGCAGCCTGTGGAAGATCAGGAACGTCGGGATGACGGTGAGCTGGAAGGGGATCAGCGTCGTCGCGATGACCAGGACCAGCGCCGTCCGGCGCCCGGAGAACCGCAGCCGGGCGAACGCGTAGCCCGCCATGCTGCACAGCACGACCTGCGAGGTGACGATGGCGCCCGCGACGAGGACGCTGTTGAGGAACCAGCGCGGGAACTCCGAGTCCGACAGCAGCTCCCGGTAGCCGGTGAGGTCCATCCCCGGCGGCACGAGCGGCGGCGGGAACCGGTTGAGCTGCGCCCGCGTCATGACCGACGCGCCCAGCATGTACACGAACGGCACGACCATCAGCAGCGACAGCGGCAGCAGGACGAGATGTCGCGCGCTCGGCCGTCGGCGCCGCGCGGGGGCGGGCGGAGCGGATGCGGGCGGAGCGGGTGCGGTGGTCACAGCAGGAACCCCTTCCGGCGGCCGAAGACCAGGCCGATGACGATCGCGACCAGGCTCCCGGCGAACAGCGCGTAGGCGACCGCGGCGCCGTACCCGGCGGTGAAGTACTCGAAGGCCAGCTGCCAGACGTAGTAGACGATCGTGATCGTGGAGTTGACCGGGCCGCCCTTGGTCGAGGTCATCAGCAGGTCGAAGAACTGGAGGCAGTCGATCAGGCCCCACACGGCGAGGAACAGCGAGATCGGCCGGACGGACGGCACGACAATGTGCCGGAACGTCCGCCAGGGCCCGGCGCCGTCGATCGCCGCGGCCTCCAGGACCTCCGCCGGGATCTCCTGGAGCGCCGCCAGGTAGATCACGACATTGAAGCCGAACTGCGTCCAGATGAAGATCCCGGTGATGACGAACATCGCCTGCGACGGGTCGTCCAGGAACCCCTGCGCGGGCAGCCCCGCCCGGGTGATCAGCCCGTTCACGACGCCGAAGTCCTTGTCGAACACGAACGCCATGAGCAGCCCCTCGGCGGCGGCCGAGGCGACGAACGGCACGAGGAAGCACGCGCGGTAGAAGCCGATGCCCCGGATCGGCTTGTTCAGCAGCAGCGCGATCCCGAGCCCGAGCAGCAGCGAGATCGGGATGTAGAGGCCGGTCAGCTCCAGGGTGTTGCGGATCGACCGCCAGAACACCGGGTCGTCGGCCAGCGCCCGGTAGTTGTCGAGCCCGACGCCCTGCCCCTCCGTCACCAGGTCGGAGTCGGTGAGCGACAGCCGCAGCGCCCATCCCATCGGCAGCAGCGAGAACCCGAGGACCAGCAGGGTGGACGGCCCCGCGAACGACCACCCCGCGGCCTCGTCGGTGAGGCGCCTGCGCCTCCCGGGGCCGCCGCGCCGCCCCGGCCCCCGTCCTGAGCGGGCGGACGTCCCCCGGTCCGATCTCCCGGTGGAGAGCAGGGCGCTCACTGGCCGGGCACCGCGAGCAGCGCGTCGGACTTGCGCGCGGCGTCGTTCAGCGCGCTCTGCGGGTCGGACCTGCCGAGCAGCGCCGAGGCGATGGCGTCGGCGACGAACGCGGAGATCCGCGGGTACTTGGAGGTCGTCGGCCGGATCTTCTTGGCGTTGACGATGTTGTCGGCGACGACGCCGATGCCCGGGTACTTCTTCAGGTAGTCCTGGTAGCCGGGGAGCCTGGCGATCGACGCGCGGGTCGGCAGCGACCCGGTGTCCATCATCCACACCAGCTGCTGCTCCGGCTGCGTCAGCCAGGTGAGGAACTCCACCGACGCCTTGACGCGGCGGCCGCCGTGGTCGAAGACGGCCCAGTTGTCCATGCCGGACACCGTCTGGTGGTCGCCGTTCGTCCCCGGCAGCGGCGCGAACCCGTAGTCGATCTTCGCGGCCTTGACGTCGGGCAGCACCCACGGCCCGGCGAGGAACATGCCGAGGCGGCCGGACTCGAACAGCTTCTGCCCCTTCTCGGCGGGACTGGTGTCCAGGTAGACCGACTTGTCCTGGACGGCCATCTGCTGCACCAGCGACAGCGCCCGCGCCCCCTGCGGGGAGTTGAAGACGGCCTTCTTGCCGTCCGCCGACAGGATGTCCCCGCCGTTCTGCCAGACCAGCGGCCACAGCGTCCAGGTGGTCTCCTCACCGCCCGCGATCGCCCAGGTCGTCCCGTAGGTCTTCGTCTTGGCGTCGGTGAGCCTGCGCGCCATGTCCCGGAAGTCGTCCCACGTCCAGGTCGGGGCCGGCGGCTTCAGACCGGCGTCGGCGAGCATCTTCTTGTTGTAGAGGACGGTCAGGTTGTCCGAGACGGCCGGGAACCCGATCACCTTGCCGTTGACCGCCGCGGCCTCCCGCGTGTTCGCCCAGAAGTCGTTCCACCCCACCCCGGGCGCGCCGATGTACCTCTTCAGGTCGGGGACCTTCGGGCTGCGCGCCAGCGCCGCCGCCCACGAGCCGTACATGTAGGCGATGTCGGGATAGGTATCCGCGGCGAACGCGGCCGTGACCTTGGGCAGCATCGTGTCGGCGGTCGCGCCGCCCGAGTCGGTCTTGACCTTGATGTTCGGGTGCGACCTGTTGAACGAGGCGACCAGCTTCTCCATGGACCCGGCCGCCATGTCGTCCTGGCCGTGCCAGATCACGAGCTCGACGGGCCCGCCGGAGTCCCCGTCCCCGGACGACGAGCAGGCGGTGGCGGTGCCGAGGAGCACCGCGGCGAGGATCGGGATGAGCTTCTTCAACGGGGTTCCCTCCGTCGGCACTCCTGATTTCCGCTATACGGAAAGCCCTTCCAGGATGCGGCAAAGCTAGCAGCCCTCTCTCAAGCAGGTCAAGAAGCGAATTTATTCGCAAAGCGTTCATCCCAGTGCCCTCAGGTCACAAGGGTCACGCCTGGGTCAGAAAGCGGCGCTCGCTCGCCCGCCGGGAAGGGCCGGGACGCGACCGCACGCCACCGCGTACACGAAAATCGGATTCCGCAGGGCGGAGAACGGGTAGGGCGGCAAGACGACGGTGGTCCGGCGGCCGGTCCGATGCCGTGGAACGGCACAGGACGGCCGCCGCGCCGAAGTCCCCGCGGGCGCGCGGGGAGGCCCCGGGGTCCGCGGACCTGTGCCCCGGGCCGCGCGCCGCGGCAGCCGGGAGGGCGTCCGGCGCGAAGGACGCCCTCCCGGCACCCTCAGAGCTCGTGCCAGGCGATGTCCGGGCGCGCCTCGGAGACCACGGCCAGGGACTGGCCCCCGCGGACCGTCTCGTCCGGCCTCGACGCGAGGCGGAACCGGGCGTTGGGACGGTGGGACTCGCCCACGGCCAGAAGCGTGCTCCCCTGCCGCAGCAGGTGGATCGCCAGGTCGATGCGAGGCCACTCGCCCACGCCGTCGGGGATGTCCACGCGGAAGAGGGTGGAGTCCGCGTCGAGCGTGCTGGCGAGATTGTGATAGATCGACGCGACACCGGGGTTGCGGATGGCGACGGCGACGATCGCGGGATCGTCGATGTCGACGGGTTCGATGTCCGGCCCGACCAGGCCGAGGGCCTCGGTGATCTCCGCGCGGCGCCCGCCGTCGTGGACGCCCGCCAGCAGGTGGACGGGCGGCTCCCCGTGGCGGCGCAGGTAGGCGACCACGTGGAGCATCACCCGGACGGTCTCGTCGTCGTTGTGGCCGACGACCACCACCGTGCGCGCGTCCTCAACGCAGGCGCGCTGGAACGCGGTGTCGTCGAAGGCGACCACGTCGTACAGGTCGGGGTCGGGGTTCTCGCCGGTCAGCTCGTCCGGCCAGAAGATCGTGACGATCTTCGTCTTGGCGTACACGGGGTCGGGGCGCAGCTGCCCGATGACGGCCCGCAGCCCGTCGCGGTCGTAGCCGATCATCACGACGTGCCGCCGGTGGTGCAGCCGAGCCTGGCCGTTGGCCTTCATTGTCCTGCCCTTCGCCATCCACAGCGTCAGCTCGGCGAACAGCACGAGTCCCGCGGTGAGTCCCGCCATGATCACGATCGCCCCGCCGAGCCGGCCGCCGGACGAGGTGGGGAACAGGTCGCCGTACCCGGTCGTGGTGCCGCTGACGAAGAAGTACCAGAGGAACTCGTGCGGTTTCTTGATCTTGGCGCCGGGTTCCTCGAACACCGCGATCAGCGTCCAGCCCGCCGCGAACGCGGCCAGCAGCACCAGCGCGGGCGCGCGCCAGGACCGCGCGGCGATCCGGTGGACGAGACGCATGAACACGATCGGCATCCGCGCAGCGTGCCAGGACGGGAAATCGCACGTCAAGCGTTGTCCGGCCGCCGATGGCCGGAGCCGGACACCCTCAGGGGCCCCGCCTGAGGACGCGGCTCAGCGCCGCGGCCACCTCCTCCGACAGCCCGTCGGCCGGCGAGGGCGCGGAAGGCACCAGGGGCTGGTCGTCGCGGACGGCGTCGCGGGTGTGCCCGCAGTCGCGGCACTCCACCTCGCCGAGCCGGCACACCAGGGCCGCCGACCCGCACGAGGCGCACCGGTCGAGGTCGTCCGCCCAGTCGTGGGCGGCCTGGCAGTCAGGGCAGACCAGCACCTGGTGGTCGGCCCGGACGGCGCGCCTCCACGGGCTCGCGCCGCGCACCGGGTCGGTCTGCCGCGCCCCGCAACGGAAGCAGGGCATCACACCTCCAGGGGTGCGGGGGCCGGCGCCGGTCGCCCGGCGCCGGCCCGGTTCGCTCAGAGACCGGCGAGCACCTCGCGGTACTCGCCGACGTCGCGTGCGTCCGGGAGGGCGTTCTCGGCCTTCCAGCGGACGACGCCCTGCGTGTCGATGATGAACGTGCCGCGCGTGGCGAGGCCCCGCCCGTCGTCGAACACGCCGTAGCGCTGCGCCGTCCCGCCGTGTGGCCAGAAGTCCGACAGCAGCGGGAAATCGTACCTCTCCTGCTCCGCCCAGGCGCGCAGGGCGAACATCGAGTCGACGGAGACGGCCAGGACCTGGACGTCGCCGTCGTCCGGCATGGGCAGCTCGTCACGGATCTGACGCAACTCGCCCGTGCAGACCCCGCTGAACGCCAGCGGGTAGAACACGAGGACGACGTTCTTGCCGCCGCGGAAGCCCGACAGCCTCACCGGGGTCCCGTGCTGGTCCTTCAGCTCGAAGTCCGGCGCGGCGTCGCCCACGTCGACGGCCAATGGCCCCTCCCGCGGTCGTCCCCGCCCGAGGCGGGGAGGTCGGTGGCCCCCACGGGCGTGGGGACGTGGCCCAGTCTGCCATCCGGACACGCCGCACCGCGGCCGGGCGGGGACGTTCCCGATCGGCCGGAGGAGCCCGCCGGCTACTTGCGGACCTTGGGCGCCACGAGGCGCGTGCCCGACCACTCCTTGGCCGCGCTGATGCTGCTCGTCTGCGACAGCCCGGCCGTCTGCGCGGCCTCGCCGATCTCGCTCGGCTCCACATGACCGTCCCGGCCCGCCTTGGGCGTCAGCAACCAGATGTTGCCGCCCGCGGTGAGCGGGAACATGGCGTCGGTCAGGCCCTCGAACAGGTCGCCGTCCTCATCGCGCCACCACAGCAGCACGATGTCGACCACGTCCTCGTAGTCCTCGTCGACCAGCTCGCTCCCCGTGACGGCCTCGACGGAGCCGCGGAGCTCCTCGTCGACGTCGTCGTCGTAGCCGATCTCCTGCACCACCTGGCCGGCCTTGAGGCCGAGCCGTTCGGCCAGGCTGCGCTCAGACTGCGCCTGACCCGCGGTCGCGCTCACGAAAGTCCTCCCATGGTCGTCGATCCGCACGGTGCCCGATGCACGGTGCGTTATCCGGTCTCCCCGGGACGGGGTGGCCCGCCCACACCAGTGCGGTGTTTGCGGGACAGTCCACACAAGTGGGGGCCCCTCGCGCAAGTGTCTTCCCGGCTTTTGGTGGCCTCATTGGCCCGATTACGGATGCCGCCGTCATCGGACGCCCACAGAGGGTGACATTCCACGCTCATCCCTTAAACAATCCACGCCTATCCCTTAAGCAGCGACAACCTGACCTGCCGGTCGGGATTGTCGATGTTGAGGTCGACCAGCGCCACCGACTGCCACGTCCCGAGGGCGAGCCGCCCGTCGAGGACGGGGATGGTGGCGAACGGCGGGACCAGCGCGGGCATGACGTGCGAGCGGCCGTGCCCGCGGGAGCCGTGGGCATGCCGCCACCGGTCGTCGGCCGGCAGCAGGTCGCCGAGGGCGGCGAGAAGATCGTCGTCGCTGCCGGCCCCCAGCTCGAGGATCGCCACGCCCGCGGTGGCGTGCGGGACGAACACGTGCAGGAGCCCGTCCCCACCCTGCGACGAGGCGAAACGCTCGCATTCCGCCGTGATGTCGTGCACGACCTCCCGCGAACCGGTGGTCACCCGGACCACGGAACTCTCCATGATCACTGGTGTACCCAGATCCGCGGCCGCGGACGCCTTCGTTCTCACGCCCGCGTGACCGCCGGGGCCGTTGTGGCGCCGGGTCCTAGCCCGCGACTTCCTCGCTGCTCTCGATCACCGCGTCCGGGCCCGGGTACACGAGGGTCTCGTGCCCGTCGTCGAAGCGGACGAGGTACGGCGGTCCCCCTTCCGGGCCGCGCACCTCGATGATCTCGCCCTGCCGGTCGGCCTGCCCCACCACGTTGCCGTGGACGTGCAGCCGGTCTCCGATGTTCGCGTTCATGACTCCCCCAAGCTCGCTTCGGCCCGCCATAGGACGGGACGTATCGGGCATGGTGCTGTTGTTCCCACCTTCATACGTCCGGGCGGCGCCGTCGAGAGGAATCCCGTCCGCGGCCCGGAAAATCCGTCCTCGGGGGTCCGGTACCCCGGCTGACCGGGGACAATGGTTACCGGTTGGTAGAGATGCGTTAGCCGTCATAAACGGCGACGATGGATCACGAATGAGGCGACGAACAGTCATGCCGGAGACCGGCGGTGCCCCACCGGGGGGCCTAGGGTCTCACCAGCAAAGACGGCAAGCACAGAGGGGAACCCGTGGCTTCCGGACGTCAACGCTTTTCGATCATCAGCGACGGCCTTCCGAGCCAGCTGCCCGACATCAACCCGGACGAGACCCGGGAGTGGCTGGAATCGCTGGACACGGTCATCAAGACCGAGGGACGCGGAAGGGCGCGGTACGTGATGCTCCGCCTCCTGGAGCGCGCCCGCGAGCAGCAGGTCGGCGTGCCCGGCCTGCGCAGCACCGACTTCATCAACACGATCCCGCCGGAGTCCGAGCCCTGGTTCCCCGGTGACGAGCACGTCGAACGGCGCATCCGCGCCTACATCCGGTGGAACGCCGCGATCATGGTGTCGCGGGCGAACCGCCCGGAGCTGGGCGTCGGCGGGCACATCGCGACCTACGCGTCCGCCGCGTCCCTGTACGAGGTCGGCTTCAACCACTTCTTCCGCGGCAAGGACCACGGCGAGTCGGGCGACCAGGTCTTCCTCCAGGGCCACGCCGCCCCCGGCATCTACGCGCGCGCCTACCTTGAGGGGCGCCTCCCGGGTGACAAGCTCGACGGGTTCCGGCAGGAGCACTCGCACCCCGGCGGCGGCCTGTCGTCCTACCCGCACCCGCGGCTGATGCCGGACTTCTGGGAGTTCCCCACGGTGTCCATGGGCCTCACCGCGATCGACTCGGTGTACCAGGCCCGGTTCAACCGCTACCTCTACAACCGCAAGATCAAGGACACGTCCCGCTCGCACGTGTGGGCGTTCCTCGGCGACGGCGAGATGGGCGAGCCGGAGTCGCTCGGCGCGATCGGCCTGGCCGCCCGCGAGGAGCTCGACAACCTCACCTTCGTCGTCAACTGCAACCTCCAGCAGCTCGACGGCCCCGTCCGCGGTAACGGCAAGATCATCCAGGAGCTGGAGTCGTTCTTCCGCGGCGCCGGCTGGAACGTCATCAAGGTCATCTGGGGCCGCGACTGGGACCCGCTGCTCGCCCAGGACGTCGACGGGGTGCTGGTCAACCAGATGAACACCACGCCCGACGGCCAGTTCCAGACCTTCACCGTCGAGTCCGGCGAGTACATCCGGGAGAAGTTCTTCGGCGCCGACCCGCGGCTCCGCAAGATCGTCCAGCATCTGGACGACGACGACCTGCGCAAGCTGTCGCGCGGCGGGCACGACTACCGCAAGGTGTACGCGGCGTTCAAGGCCGCCCGCGAGCACGTCGGGCAGCCGACCGTGATCCTCGCGCACACCATCAAGGGCTGGACGCTCGGCTCCGACTTCGAGGCCCGCAACGCCACCCACCAGATGAAGAAGCTGACCAAGGCCGAGCTGAAGGAGTTCCGGGACCGGCTCTACCTGGACATCCCCGACTCGGCGCTGGAGGCGCCCCTCCCGCCCTACTACCACCCGGGCGAGGACTCCGACGAGATCCAGTACATGCGCGAGCGCCGCGCGGCCCTCGGCGGCTTCCTGCCGAAGCGCGTCGTCCGCGCCAAGCCGCTCAAGCTCCCCGGCGACCCGGTCTACGCGGAGCTGAAGAAGGGGTCGGGCAAGCAGAACATCGCCACCACCATGGCGTTCGTCCGGCTGCTCAAGGACCTGATCAAGGACGGGAACCTCGGCGCCCGCTTCGTCCCGATCGCCCCGGACGAGTACCGGACGTTCGGCATGGACTCGCTGTTCCCCACGTCCAAGATCTACTCGCCGCACGGGCAGACCTACGACGCGGTCGACCGCAAGCTCCTACTCTCCTACAAGGAGTCCGAGCAGGGCCAGATGCTGCACGAGGGCATCAGCGAGGCCGGCTCGATGGCCTCGACGATCGCGGCGGGCACGTCCTACGCCACGCACGGCGAGCACATGATCCCCGTCTACATCTTCTACTCGATGTTCGGGTTCCAGCGGACCGGCGACCAGATGTGGGCCCTCGGCGACCAGATGGGCCGCGGTTTCCTCCTCGGCGCCACCGCCGGCCGCACCACCCTCACCGGCGAGGGCCTCCAGCACGCCGACGGTCACTCCCCGCTCCTCGCGGCGGCCAACCCGGCCTGCGTCCACTACGACCCGACCTGGGCGTTCGAACTGGCCCACATCGTCCAGGACGCCCTGCGCCGCATGTACGGCTCGTCCGAGGAACACCCCAACGGCGAAGACGTCTTCTACTACCTCACCGTCTACAACGAGCCCTACCAGCAGCCCGCCGAACCCGAGAATCTCGACGTCGACGGCCTCCTCAAGGGCCTCTACCGCCACAGGAACGCCCCCGAGACCGTCTCCGGCAACGGGCAGGCGCCCCGCGCGCAGATCCTCGCCTCCGGCGTCGGCGGCCGCTGGGCCCTCGAAGCCCAGCGCCTCCTCGCCGAGGACTGGGGCGTCGCCGCCGACGTGTGGTCGGCGACCTCCTGGAACGAACTGGCCCGCGAGGCCCGCGACTGCGACGAGTGGAACCTGCTGAACCCCGACTCCGAGCAGCGCGTCCCCTACGTCACCCGGACGCTGGACACCGTCCCCGGCCCGATCGTCGCGGTATCGGACTACATGCGGGCGGTACCCGACCAGATCGCCCCGTGGGTCCACGGGGACTTCTCCTCACTCGGCACCGACGGCTTCGGCTTCTCCGACACCCGCGCCGCGGCCCGCCGCTTCTTCCACGTCGACGCGGCGTCTATCGTCCTCGCCGTCCTCACCCGCCTCGCCCGCAACGGCGAGATCAAACCGGAGACACTCCAGCAGGCGATCGAGCGCTACCGCCTCGACGCCCCCGTCAGCGACGTCTTCGCCGGAGGCGTCGGCAGCGCCGAAAGCAACACCGGCGGCGACGCGTGATTTATTGCATTGCCCTTGGCGTTCGGGCCTTGACGGCCCTCTCTTCGGCGGGCAATGCGGCGATCGCTGCATCGCTCCGAACTCGCCTTGGCGGCTCGCTCCGCGATCAGGTTCTCGCTCCGCTCGAACCTGCCTTCGGACGCGATCGCAACGTCCCGGTCGCCGATGGCTGAGGTAAGAACCGCTGGGTGAACCCGGATGTGATCGCGGAGGTGTAGGCCGCGATCCCGCCGGACGCCGAGCAGGGCGAAGGGCCCCGAGATCCTCGGGGCCCTTCGTCATGCGCGGGTCAGGACCCGGGCTTGAAAATGCCGAACCGGTTGCCGGACGGGTCCTCCAAGTAGGCGAACCGCAGGCCGTTCGCCGCGTCCACGGGAGGAAGGGCGATCTTTCCGCCCGCCTTCTCGGTCTGGGCGCAGGTGGCGTCCACGTCCTCGACGAGCACGAAGAACATGGCACGGTTCTCGGACGCGTCGGACTGGTGGAAGATCCCGCCCTTGGGAACGTCGTCGCCCGGGTAGCCGATCAGGTCGTAACCGTCCTCGTCGGGGTCGATCGTGAACTGCCAGCCGAACACATCGCCGTAGAAACGCCGGGCCTCCGCCGGGGCATCGGTGTCGACCTGGAACCACGTCACGGTATTGAAAGCGGGAACGGTCATCGGTTCTCCTCCTTGCAGGCTGTCGGCACCAGCTTTCAACGCCCCGGCGACAACCCTGTGTCGGAGTTTCCCGGCGGATTCCCGAATCGGAACTCGGCCCAGACGACGGTCCGGTGCCCGTCCGCCCAGAACCCCCACCGGCTCGACAGCGCCTCGACGATCCGCAGCCCGCGCCCACCCTCGGCGCCGTCCGCGACCCTGACACGCGGACGCCTGCCGTCCGCCCCGTCGTCGGCGACCTCAAGCCGGTAGAGATCCCCGCCGGCCAGCAGGCTGATCGTCACCCGTCCGCCCTTGCCCGACGCGGTGTGCGCGATGGCGTTGCAGACCGTCTCGCTGCCGACCGTCACCAGGTCGTCCAGCACGGGATGGCCGGTGGGCAGCATGTCCCGCAGAAACCACCGCGCATACCCGACGGACCGCGTGACGCCGGGCAACGTGACCGCACCGATCACGACCAGCCCGCCGGAGTCGATCACGAGTTCACCCACGACACACCCCGCCGCCCCCCGAACCGGGCCACCCTCCGGCTCCGACCGTGCCCCTGAATCCTTCCGGCTCGCCGTGATTTGCTCATCTCGGGCGCCTCCATGGTGCGCCTCCTTCCTGTTCGGAGTCGCCCGCCACATTCGCCGCCCGTCGTCTTCGCGTCCTCCCCTCTGAACGTTTTCCGACTGAACGTTCAACGCGTGCACGATCGAGCACGGTGAGTGACATTCTCGAAAGATGCCTGCCGACAACGCTCCAACCGTCCGCCAGCGCCGGATCGGCTCCGCGCTCCGCAAGGCCCGCGAGCACCACAAGATGACCGTGGCCGCCGTCGGCGGCAGCTTCGGCCGCTCCCAGGGCTGGATGAGCATGGTCGAGAACGGCCTGCACCCCATCGCCCCAGGCGAACTCGCCCGCTTCCTGGACTTCTACGCGATACCGGAAGGCCCGCTCCGGGCGTCCCTCCTCCACCTGGCCACCCACGTCCCCGGCAAGTGGGTCCGAGAACGGGTAGGCCGGATCTCCGCCGCTGCGCTCGATCTGGCAAGTCTGGAGGAGGACGCCGCCGAGATCCGCACCTTGCAGACCAACATCATCCCGGGGCTTCTCCAGATCCCGGACTACACCCGAAAGCTCATGGCCGTTGGCCTCGCCAAGAACTCGCGCAACGTCGAAGCGCTGGTCGAGTTCCGGATGTCCCGCCAGCGAGTGCTGGGCCGTCCCGAGCCACCTCACTACGTTCCGATCATCGCAGAGGCGGTCCTTCACAATCGGGTCGGCGGCGATCCCGCGATCCTGCGCGCGCAGATCCGAAGACTGGCCGATGTCGCCCGGCTCGATCACGTCGATCTTCGTGTCCTCCCCAGAGCGGCCAGCGCATACCTCTCGCTCATCACTCCGTGTGTTCTCATCTCCTTGCGCCCGCCCGGAGAGCTCACTGTGTCCGTGGGCGATCAGTTCACCCGAACTGTCTTTGTGGAGGACGAGGAAGAGGTGGCGTCCCATCAAAAGATCTTCGAGGTGCTGCTGTCAGCAACTCTCAGCAGAACCGCTTCATTGGAACTCATCGACGAGGTAGCGTCAGAATCATGAAGCTTCTCAACCTCCCCCACGGATCTTGGCGCAAGAGCACTCACAGCGGTGGTGACGAAGGTGATTGTGTCGAGGTCGCCGATCTAGGTAAGCACGTCGCCGTCCGCGACAGCAAAGCCCCCGGCACCGGTCACCTCACCTTGACCCGCCAAGACTTCGCCATCCTCCTCACACAGCTCGCATCACAACCATGAACACACCCGAAGCGTCCCCGCACCACTGGCGCAAGAGCACCCACAGCGGCGGTGTCGAAAACGATTGCGTCGAAATCACCAGCATGGACGACCACATCGCGATCCGCGACAGCAAAACCGCCACCGCCGGGCACCTCACCCTCACACGCCGGGACTTCGCTACCCTCCTCGCCCACCTCGAATCAAAGCCATGAAAACTCCCAAGTCATCCCCGTCCAACTGGCGCAAGAGCACCCACAGCGGCGCGGTCGAGAACGATTGCGTCGAAATCGCCAGCATGGACGATCACATTGTCATCCGCGACAGCAAAGCCGCCACAGCCGGGCACCTCACCCTCACACGCCAGGACTTCACTACCCTCCTCGCCCACCTCACGCCTTAGAAGAGGTTCATTAACGCGTGATCGCTCAAGCGATTTCGTGTAGGCCAGAACCGGGTTTCAGTGACGCTATCCGCGCACCCCCAAGCGGGGGGATTTCTGCTCCGGTGCAGGTCGTTTGGCCAGGGGCGGTTCCCAAGTGGGAGGGAGGCCGAATCTGGCGAGCAGCTCCGGTCCGCCGGAGAAGACGGTGACGCGGGCGATGCCTTTGCGGGTTGTGGTGAGGACGCCGAGGCCGAACGCGTGGTGGATTCCGTCGACGCCGCGGAGGTAGGCGGCGGCAGCAGGGTGGCCGTTGGCGAGGGTGGGGGCCATCCGCCAGTCGCCGGACGATCCGACCACCTGCGTGAGGTAGCGCAGGCAGGTCGCGATGCCCGAGAACCAGGTGCGGGTGCCGACCATCTCGATCGAGGCGTCGGTTCGCAGGGCCCGTTCCAACGCCTGGACGTCGGCGTTCTGGAAACCGGCGATGTACTGCTCCAGTAGGGCGCGGGCATGTGGGGCGGTGGGCTCGGTGAGCCGCTCGCCTCCGACGGCGGCCTCGTCGAGACGGGCGCGGGCTCGTTGCAACGCGCTCTTGACCGCTGCGACCGAGGTGTCGAGCATGGCCGCGACCTCACTGGCGGGAAAGCCCAGCACCTCACGCAGGAGCAACACCGCGCGTTGCCTGGGCGGCAGGTACTGGAGCCCGGCGATGAGCGCGAGCCGCACACTCTCGCGCGTGGCGACCACCGTGGCGGGATCGTCCTGCTGCGTGGCGACCAATGCGTCCGGGATCGGCTGCACCCACGCCACGCCCAGGCTTGTCCCATAGTCGGGTGAGATGTCCGGGTCGTCGGCTGGCGGCCCCAGGCCGGACGGCAACGCCCGCCTGCTGCGGTTGCGCAGCGCGGTCAGGCAGGCGTTGGTGGCGATGCGGTACAGCCAGACCCGCAGCGATGACCGTCCCTCGAAGGTGCCGTAGGAGCGCCAAGCCCGCAGGTAGGTCTCCTGGACGAGGTCTTCGGCCTCGTCCAGCGATCCGAGCATCCGATAGCAGTGCGCCAGCAGCTCGCGCCGGAACGGCTCAGTGCTGCGGGCGAACTCGTGCTCGTCGGGCACCTGGTTCTTCCCTTCTGGCCATGGGTTCGGTCACAGCCCGAGCCTGGGATCTATCCATCCGGCCATCCTGCGAATCGCGTCGTCGGCCTCCGGCGCCCTGCCCGCGGCCATCTGGAAGGTGTGCTGCATACCGGGAAAGACGTCCAGCACGACAACGACTCCGACCTTCTCGGCGTGCTCAGCGAGCATGCGGGCGTCGTCCAGGAGCGTCTCATCCCCTCCCACCTGGATATAGATCGGTCCGAGCCCGGACAGATCGGCGTACAGCGGGCTCGCCAACGGATCACGGGGATCACCGTCCTCGCCCAAGAATGTGGCCGCGAGCATCCGCACGGTCTCCGCGTAGAAGAAGGGATCTCTTTCCTCATTGCTTTCGTAGGACTCTCCGGTGGCCTCCATATCCGTCCAAGGTGAGAACGGCATCGCCGCAGCGGGCAATGGCAAACCCCGCTCACGCGCCCTGAGCTGGGCGGTGATCGCCAGCCCACCGCCGGAGGAATCGCCGGTGAAAGCGATGTGGGCGGATTCGATCCCCTGGTCCAGCAGCCACTGGTAGGCGTCGGCCACGTCGTCCACTTGCGCCGGATGCGTGTGCGAAGGGGCAAGGCGGTAGTCGAGGATTAGCGCACGCACCCCGGTCGCCTTGGCCAGGTGACCGAACATCTTGCGGTGCGTGTAGATGGACCCACCGCCGAACCCGCCGCCGTGCAGGCACAGCAGCACCCGATCCTGGACGCAGCGCTTCGGCACCAGCCACATCGCCGGCAGGCCGCTCGCCTCCGCCTCGATGTAGTCCACTCCACGGGGTTCGGCGGTGAGATCGCCCCAGGACTCGTCGTCCGGGTGCTCGGCGTCCGGCCTGGTCATCGCCAGCCGTGCCGCCACCCAGTGCCGCTTGACCGCTTCGGCCTGCTTGCTCGTCATCGCCCTCCTCCGTTCAGGCCGCGCAGTTGTGGAAGGCTTCGATGCGCCAGGAACCGTCCCGCCGGGACAGCACCCAGGTCTCCAGCGAGCGGCTCTCAGGATCCGGCTCGGGTTCGCCGGACGGCACCACGGCCCCCTTGCTGGACACCAAGGCGGCGTCAGTGCCGACGAACCGGACGTTCTGCACTTCGTGGACGGCCTTCGACCCCTTGAGCCCACCCGCGAAGACGCATGCCATGGTCGCGCGGATCGCCTCACGGTCGGACAGGTACGTCCCTGGCAAGGTCGCCGTGGCAGCCTCCGCGTACGGCGCCACAAAGGCGTCGGCGTCGTTGGCGGCCCATGCGGCGTAGACCTCATCCAGTACCGCGAGCACCTGGCGTTCGTCGGTCATGATGATCCCCTTCCGTTCCCGGGACGTGCTCTCCTCATACAGACCACCGTCCGGCGAAAAGGAAGCGCTCACGCGAGACTCAAGGGTCAGCGTCCGCGCTGATCCGCCGGGCTCGGGTCGTCCCGATACCCGGGCCGCAACAGCGCCGCCCCGTGCGCATGGCGCCCGTTCAGACCCGCCCGACCGCCGGGAGCCGCCCACGTCCTCAAAGTGATTCGCGGGCGACCTCGGCTTGCAGCGCCATGGGTCACCGGCGCGAGTGCATTCGGAGCGATACCGCGGCGCGGACACGGTCCGGCTGGAGGGGCGGTCAGGAAGATTTGGTGAGGGGAAGGCCGTTGATGACGCGTTCGCGGAGGGCGGCGCCGCGGACGCCGATCTCGGTGAAGTCGTTGTCGCCGGGTGTGTCGGTGAGGAGGAGCTCGGGAGCCAGCAGCGCGCCGAGTGGGACGCCAGGCTCGGGATCGTGGAGGCCGCCGATGGGCGCGGTGGACAAGTCGAGGTAGGCGGGGGCAAGAGTCCTGCCGTGGAGTACGCCGGTCACCAGGTCGGGGCAGAACTCGTTCCAGAAGATGGCCACGGTGGCGCGCAGATCGCCGTGGACCATCACCAGCTTCTCCGTCATGTCGCCCACGAAGGTGTCCGCCGTGACGTCACCCATCACGATCAGCTTGGCATCGCCCTCCAGGTAGATGTCCTTGGCACGCAGATTCCCAAGCACGATCAGCGCGGAGGCTCCGTCGTCGATGTCGACGAGGTTGCCGTCGATGGTCAGGTCACCGTCCACGACATACCCGGTGGCCTGATCGGGGGTGTCGTCGCCCCAGGGAGTCCGCTCGTGGTCGTCCAAGGGAAGTTCTCCCGTCACCACAGCCGCACCGGGGACGAGGATGTACTCCTCCTCGTACAGATTCCGGTAGGTGCTCTCGGGCACTCCGCGCTCTTCGAAGAGCCCGACGGCGTCTTCCCACGTCAGGTAACTGCTCGGCATGCCCGCGAACGTAGCAGCCCCCACCGCCCCCAAAGCACCCACCCCATCGTCCGCGGGGCGTACCGTACCAATCTGGACCACCTGGCCGACCCGATACACAAATTGCTCACGAGCGCAAAGATCATTGAGCCGTCGGCGGGCCCCCATCCTTTCGCGGTCACGAACCCCGGCCAGGTCGCCGGCACCATCTCGTGCGTTACGCCCTCCGAACAGTGACGGGCCGAAGAACGACCATGATCCAAAATGTCGCGAGCGACACGGAGTCTCAACATCGGGACGAACCGCCCACAACGACTCTATGTGCTGATATTTTCATCTCGCCGCGAGAGACTCAGGGACAACCCTGGTGGACGAGCGCTCCCGGAATGGGCGCGGAACTGGAGGGCATGTGGAGCCGCTCGCTCCTGGGGATCCCCGGATGGTCGGAAAGTACCGTCTGCTCGGCCGACTCGGAGAGGGGGGAATGGGCAAGGTCTTCTTCGGACGCTCACCGGGCGGGCGAGCGGTCGCCGTCAAGGTCATCAAAGCAGATTTAGCCACTGACAGCACATTCCGTCGTCGCTTCACGCAGGAGATCGAGACCGCCCGCAAGGTGAGCGGGATCTTCACCGCACCAGTCGTGGAGGCCGATCCGCAGGGAGATCCTCCCTGGCTGGTCACGGCTTACGTCCCTGGCCCCGCCCTCGATACCGTAATCGCCGATCAAGGCGCCCTTCCGGAACACACGCTGCGGATTCTCGGAAGCGGTCTCGCAGAGGCGATCCAGTCGATACACCTGGCCGGAGTGGTCCACCGGGATCTCAAGCCAGCGAACATCATCCTGGCCGACGACGGACCGCGCCTCATCGACTTCGGTATTGCGCGCGCCGCCGGCGTCACCACTCTGACCCAGACCGGCGGAACGGTCGGCACGCCTGCCTTCATGGCCCCCGAGCAGATCCGAGGCGGACCGATCACCCACAAAGTTGACGTCTTCGCCTTGGGGATGGTGCTCTGTCATGCCGCCGGAGTGCACCCGTTCGGCGAGACACGGTTTGCTCAGGCATTCCTTTACCGGGTGGTCAATGAGCTTCCCGAGTTGCACGCTCTACCCCCTTCACTGCGCCACCTGATCGAAGCATGTCTCGAGAAGGAGCCCTCACGGCGACCTGAGCCGAGTGATCTGATCCTCGGTCTCGCCGACCTGGAGGCCGGGGCCGACTGGCTTCCCGCCCCAGTGAAGACCATGGTCACCCGCTACGAGGCATCGAGCAGCGCTCTTCTGAGAGAGCCGCCGGAGTCACCACGCCGCCAGGTCATCGTCTCCAACCATCGGGGCGTAGGGGCTCGCGAGGACAGCGGGCCCATCACCCGCGTTCAGCGGCTCCACAGGATAAGGCCCGGATCACACCCTCTGGTCCTCGTCACAGTCGGCATCGTTCTCACACTGCTCTCGATCACGCTACCAGCGCTACTGGCAAATCTCCTGGTTAGGCTATCCGGAAGCATTTCGATGGGATTCGCGGGTATAGCAACAATACCCGTCGGCCTGGTGATCACTTTCAAGGTCCTCGCAAAACTCTCAGCCGGTGATCTTCGCGGCTAGTACTTCAGCGTTGCCGTGATGAGCGCGGGTCCGCAGGGGTGTTTGGGGTAGGGGATTGTCTACCCCGGATGCACCGGAGGTCAGCGCGCCGGGAGGATCCCACAAGGCGCGGGGCAGAGTCGTGGACATGCGGACGGGGCGACCCATTCCCTACCGGTCGTGTATCCGAGGTGGAAGCAATACCAACGGCCATTACGCACGATGATTGCGGTGCGTCAGTTGCTCCAGCACACGAGCGGACTCTACGACTACGTCGACGACCTCGATATCTTCGCAGAAGGGGAATTCGAGAAGCACCGGTACTACCATCACGCGCCCGAGCAGCTGGTCGAGATCGCCATGCGGCACCGTCCGGACTTCCCAGCGGGCGACATCAGCGCGGACGGCAACCCGAAATGGAAGTACTCCAACACCGGGTACGCGCTCGCAGGAATGATCATCACGCGGGTGGCGGCGCATCCGTGGGAGCAGGAGGCCAAGCGGCGGATCGTGTGGTCGCTCGGCCTGGCGCACACCCCTTCGCCCAGGGCCGCGAGTACCCGCGGCCGCACGCGCGGGGCTTCAACCAGTTCACGGCGGACTGAGCACGCAGAGACGTCATCGACTTCGACACGCTGGGCTACGTGACCCGCGAAGGCGTCACTGCGGATGCGCGCAGGAGCGTCGCGATCAGCGTGTCCACGCAGGTCGACGACCCGAAGCCACGGGAAACGGTCGGAAGACCGTCCAGAACGCCCTCTGCGGGCGGTAGTCCGCACCGGGCCAGCCCTCGTGTTGCATGCCGCACGCGGACGCGGGCCTTCGCCTGCGGGGAGGTGGGCCTTGACGGAACGGCGAAGCCGGTTCAGCATCACAAGTCAGTGGCAACTTTTTTCAACCTCGACTCAGGGAGAGATGAGCATGGTTTTAGTATTCCTCGGCAAGGAGACGACCAGCGGCCAGAGCCCGACGCTGTACGCAACCGATCGTGATTCCTACGTCGTCCAAGGCTGGATCGTCAACGATACCGAGATCGTCGCCCGCATGAGCTTGTCGGACGACGAAACCCTTGTGGAGGTTCCCAAGAGGCTCATGTCACACTTGGCGAAAGATGGTCTGCGCGGCGAGGTCACGAACACGGTGCCTTCCATGATCGAAGTGAACGAGATCGGCAACTACATCATCAAGGGCCTCCGTGTCAGCGACAGGTCCGCTCTGTCTCAGATGGACATCCCTGAGCACGAGACATGCATAGAGGTCCCCCGAAAGCTTATGGCGCTTCTGGGTTGAGCAGCATGCGACGTATCGATTATCACCAGTTCCAGGAGACGTTGCGGAACGCTAGGCGGGCCTGGCATCTAGAGTTGCGTGACACCTACAACGTGGAGTCCGAGCGCGTTCCGCTCGCACGCTGGCGCGAAGGAGAACGGGACGATTTCGCCTGGCTCGAAGGCTGGCTGGACTTCATTCGCGGAATCGCCAGAAGTGGAGTACAGGTGCAGCGCCTGCGGGTCGTGAGCGAACCGCACACGGAATACACTCGATGGAGCATCGAAGTGACGCGGCTCAACGTCGCCGCCGGCGAGGATGTCAGGTATCTTCCTCGCCAGCATGCCGAGGATATCCTGCTTCCTGATGAGGACTGCTGGCTGGTGGACGAGGACGGCCTGATCCTCAGCCTGTTCGAACCCGACGGCGGCTCCGCCGGATTCGCGGTCGAACCCGACCCCCGGCTGACCGCCCACTACCGGTCGGTGCGCGACAGAGCCTGGCCCCGCGGCATCCCGTACAGCGATTACGCGGGTCGGTAACCTCTTCGTGTGTCCACCCCTGCCCGGCAGGCCCGCGAAGCGCTGGGAGCCCGCCTGAGAGACATACGCAAGGACGCGGAGCTGACCGGAAGGGTCCTCGCCGCCAGGAACGGATGGCACTACTCGCTCGTTTCGAAAATCGAGCACGGGGCCATCAACATATCCGAGCAACATGTACGCGGATGGTGCCGGGCATGCGGAGCCGAAGAAGAAATCAATGACCTCGTCGCAACGGTGCGCTCTATCGACACGATGTTCGTGGAGTGGCGAAGGCAGCTGAGATCGGGTACCAGGCGCCGGCAGAGCGTCAGCGTGCGTTTCGAAGCCGAGACCACACTGTTCCGTGTCTTCGAACCCCTCATGATCCCTGGTCTCTTGCAGACCCCCGACTATGCGGAGGCCATGCTTGCGATGACCGTGGACTTCCACCGGCTGCCCGACGACGTCGAGGCCGGAGTTCAGGCCCGCATGGAGAGACAGCAGATCCTTTACCGGGGTGATCGTAGGTTTCACATGGTCATCTCGCAGAGCGCCTTGACCCTGGGCATCGTGAGCGCCGACGTCGTCCGCGGGCAGTTGGACCGGCTACTGACCCTGTCGTCACTGCCACGTATGCATCTTGGGATCATCCCCACGCGCGCCGAGCACAAGTTCTTCCCGCTGCACGGCTTCTGGATCCTGGACGACCGGGAGGTACTGTTCGAAACGATCTCCGCGGAGATCAAACTGACCCAGCCCCAAGAGGTGGCGACCTATGCGCGAGCCTTCGAACGGCTGGCGGCCTCCGCCATTTACGGCCGACAGGCCAGGCGCCTGATCACGGGAGCCATGGAGGAGCTGGCCAGCGATCCCGATTAATTCAACTTCATTCAACATTGTGGACCGGACACGGCGCGCAGTCCTAGCGTCCTGCGTATGAGCTCCCACAGGCCCCAACTGAGCGACGTTCCGTCCACGGATCACATGCATCGTTCGCAGGCGCGGCTGATCACAGCCCGCCCGGATCACCTGGCAGCCGCTCGTACCACCTTCCCCGCCGAGGCCAGGGACCCCGCGGAGCTTCTCTCTCGGGAGACCTTCGATCTCCTGGTCGAAGACCTCCGCCGAGGTCACCACGTCACCCGCGGCTACGCAGAGCGGATGCTGGGTCAGGCGCTGGTGTTCCTGAAGGCGCAGGCCAACATCGCCCGGGCGCGCGCGGCAGGCCGTCCCTGGGTGAGGATCGTGCCTACCGTGCCCGTGGATCCGGCCTGGCATGCGTTCATGCTCCGTTCGCAGCCCTACGCAGATTTCTGTGCCGAGCACGCCGGTGCCTTTCTCCATCACGTGCCGTTCCAGGACGAGGCGGTTCTTTCGGGTGACGCGCTTGAGGCGACGATCCCGGAACTTCAGAAGACCGGCTACATGGTGGATCTGGAGTTCTGGCACGGTGAGCGAAGCCCCTGTTGTCCACCCGAATGCGCTTCGCCGGAAAGCACCTGGTGAACGAGCGTCGTCCCGACGGTGCCCCCGGCTCGGTCCGAACCCCGACGCACTACCACTGCTACAAGTGGTCAGGCAGCGGGCAGGAGTGGGATCGGCTTGGCCGGACCGACACCCTCGATGTGAACAGCCCGGATCGGCCACCCCAGCGGACGAACGACTGGCTGAACAAGTCGCCCCGGCTCATCGCGGCCGTCCGCACCTCGGCCGGGGACGCCCGCGACTGGCTGGTCGCCGAGTGGGGTCGGGTGTGTGAGAACGCGCTGTATCCGGTACCCGCCTGGGTGGACGGCGAGGACCGCGCGGCTGCGGCGCTGGCTGCCATCGAGTCGGCGTCCTGGCCCACCTACAGCCAGTGGCTCGCCGGAGGCACGATCGTTCTCCTGTCCGTCGTCGGCACCGATCAGACATGCCACTGATCCAGCGGTCCGCCCGGAGGACGGGGCGGCACGCCGGGGGCCGGAGGCCGGTGTCAGACGAATTCGAGGGGGCGGACTTCGTAGTCGACGGGGGTGTCGTCGTGCAGGAAGTCGGCGGAGTGTTCGGGGGCCGTCTCCTCCAGCAGGACGGCGCGGCGGACGCGGTCGGTGCGGAACACGCGTTTGCCGCCGCGCATGCGGCACCAGGCGGTCAGGTACCAGCCGTGGGAGGACGCGGTGAAGGTGACGGGCTCGACGTCGCGTTCGGTCTCGGTGTCGTGGCGGTCGACGTAGGTGAGGCGGACCACCCGGCGGGTCGTGATCGCCTGCTCCAGCACGGCGGGCACGGACGCGGGGTCGTCGCGGTCGACCGGGGCCAGGAAGCGGATGCGGTCGGCCAGCTCGCGCGCGGAGGCGCCGTCGCCCGCCGACATCGCGGTGACGATCTTCTGGAGGGCGGTGCGGGCGGAGCGGGAGAACGGCGAGCCGCCCGCGCGGGCCAGGGTGATCGCGACGGCGACGGCCTCGGCGGGGGTGAAGTTGAGCGGCGGCAGGGTGCGGCTCTTGTCGAGGGTGTAGCCGCCGCTCCGGCCCACGTCCGCGTAGATCGGCACGCCGGCCTGCTGGAGCGCGCAGATGTCGCGCTCGATGGTGCGGGCGCTCACCTCGAACCGCGCGGCCAGCTCCCGGGCGCTGACCCGGCGCGGCGCGCAGGCCCGCAGTTCCTCCACCAAGGCGTACAAACGGTCGGTGCGGTTCACGCGGCGACCGTACGCGCCGCCTCCGACATTCCGCGGCCGGAGGGCGTGTGGACGAAGCCGACCCCTGGCGCGTCCACCTCCTGCGGTGTCTGACGTTCGCATCGGCGGGCCGGTGGGGCTTAGGGGCGCCGACCGGGCCACGTCGGGCGGGGGCGGTATGGCAGGCGGGCGGCTGGCCGGGGTCCCTACCTCGGGAGGGAGATATCTGTGGCCTCGGGCGTCGGGTCAGCCGCGGGCCCAGGCCAGGAGATCGTCGGCTTCCAGGGTGTTGACGATCTGGGCGGCGGGGACGCCGCAGCGGGCGGCGCGTTCGCAGCCGTGGGGTTGCCAGTCGAGCTGGCCGGGGGCGTGGGCGTCGGAGTCGATGGCGAAGCGGCAGCCCGCCTCGACGGCGAGGCGGAGGAGGCGCTTGGGCGGGTCGAGGCGCTCGGGACGGGAGTTGATCTCCACGGCGACGTCGTAGGCGGCGCAGGCGTCGAAGACGAGCGGGGCGTCGAACTCGGACTCGGGGCGCAGGCCGCCGCGCTTGCCGCCCGCCTTGACGATGCGTCCGGTGCAGTGGCCGAGGACGTTCACGCGCGGGTCCGCGATGGCCGCGACCATGCGCTTGGTCATCGCGACCCGGTCCATGCGCAGCTTGGAGTGGACGCTGGCGACGACGATGTCGAGCCGGTCCAGGAGGCCGGTGTCCTGGTCGAGGGCGCCGTCCTCCAGGATGTCGACCTCGATGCCCGTGAGGATGCGGAAGGGCGCGAGTTCCTCGTTGAGTTCGGCGACGGCGTCCAGCTGGCGGCGGAGCCGGTCGGCCGACAGCCCGTTGGCGACTTTCAGGCGCGGGGAATGGTCGGTGAGCGCGATGTACGCGTGGCCCAGCGAGCGGGCGGTCTCGGCCATCTCCCGGATCGGGGAGCCGCCGTCCGACCAGTCGCTGTGGGTGTGCAGGTCGCCGCGCAGCGCCGCGCGGAGGGCCGCGGCCGCCTCGTCCACAGGCTCGCCCTCGGTGGCCTCAAGGCGGCGCAGGTAGACGGGCGTCTCTCCGCGCAGGGCCTCGTCGATCACCAGGGCGGTGACCTTGCCGATACCGGGGAGCGCGGTCAGTGTGCCCTCCCGGGCACGTGTGGCGAGTTCCTCGGAAGGCATGCGCTCGGCGAGGTCGGCGGCGGCGCGGAAGGCGCGCACGCGATAAGTCGGCTCGTGGGCGCGCTCCAGGAGGAACGCGATCCGGCGCAGGGCTTCGACGGGTTCCACGCGAACGACCGTACCCAGGTATTACGGACGTGTCGCACCAGAGGGTCATCCGGACGTGCCTGGGGCTTCTCTAGCCTGGGCCCATGACCGGCGAGAACGGCGGGGAGCGGAACCCGCTGCGGACCCTGCTGCGGGACGTGGTCCTTGCCGCCGCCGTGACCGGACGGGCCGACCCGGCGCCGCTGCGGCGGCCCTGGCCCTTCCTCCTGCGCTGGACGCGGTACATCGGGGTCGGGCGCCTGCCGTACGGCGTGGTGGTCAACCTGTTCGGGCTCGCGCTGACGGTCGGACTGATCGCCGGGACGGTGTCGCTGCTGAACACCGAGACGTCGCGGCGGGGCATCGACGTGTCCGGCGGCACCGAGCTGATGATCGCGGTCGCGGTGGTCGCGCCGCTGGCGCTGCGGGACCGGCACCCGCTCGGCGCGTGGCGGCTGGGTTTCGCGGCGACGCTACTGTTCGACGTGGACGGCTGGCTGACCGTCCCGTACGTGCCCGCGGGCGTGTTCGTCGCGATCGTGTGCCTGTACACCGTGGCGGTGCGCTGCCCGCGGGACACCACGCTCGGCGTCGGGATCCTGTCGTTCGCCGGTGTGTGGATCAAGGACGCCGAGACCGGGCCGGGCGCGTCGGTGCTGCTCCTGCTTCCCCTGGTCGCCGGCTACGCCGTCCGCGTGCGGCAGACGTCGCGGCGCGAGCTGGCCGAGCAGGAGCGGCGGCACCTGGACGCCGAGGCGGTGCTGACCGAGCGGCAGCGGATCGCGCGGGAGCTGCACGACGTCGTCGCGCACCACATGTCGATGATCGCGATCCAGGCGGAGGCGGCGCCCTACAAGGTCGGCTCGGTGCCGGACGAGACGCGCCGGGACCTCGCCGAGATCCGCGCGACCGCGCTGGACGCGCTGACCGAGATGCGGCGGATCCTCGGCGTCCTGCGGTCGGAGGACGGCGCGGAGACGGCCCCGCAGCCTGGCCTGGACCGGCTGGAGGAGCTGGTCGGGAACGCGCGCGGCGCCGGGCTGCACGTCTCGACCCGGCTGGAGGGCGACCTCGCCGGGCTCCCGCAGGGGGTCGGCCTCAGCGCGTTCCGGATCCTGCAGGAGGCACTGAGCAACGCGATGCGGCACGCGCCGGGGTCGCGGGTGGACGTCGAGGTGGTCCGCGAGGACGCACTAGTGTGGCTCGGCGTCGTCAACGGCCCGCCCGGTGAGGGCCACGCCCCGACGCCGTCCCCGCCAGGCGGTCACGGGCTGGTCGGGATGCGCGAGCGCGCCGCCGCGCTGGGCGGTGAGCTGGTCGCCCGGCCCACGTCAGAGGGGGGATTCGCCGTGACCGCCACCCTGCCGGTGAAGGCGCGGGACGCGTCGTGACCGTGCGCGTCGTGATCGTTGACGACCAGGGCATGGTGCGGACGGGGTTCGGCGTCCTGCTGAACGCCCAGCCCGACATCGAGGTGGTCGGCGAGGCCGTCAACGGCGAGGAGGGCCTGCGGCGCATCGCCGAGCTGCGCCCGGACGTGGTGCTGATGGACGTGCGGATGCCGGTCATGGACGGCCTGGAGGCCACCCGCCGCCTCCTCGCGGACGCGGCGGACGGTGCGCCGAGGGTCCTCATGCTGACCACGTTCGACCTGGACGACTACGTGTACGAGGCGCTGCGCGCGGGCGCCAGCGGGTTCCTGCTGAAGGACGCCTCCGCGACCGAGCTGGCCGACGCGGTCCGGGTCGTGGCCGCCGGCGACGCGCTGCTGTCGCCCTCGATCACGCGGCGCCTGATCGCCGAGTTCTCCCGGATGGGCGCGCCGCGCGCGCCGTCCCGCAAGCGGCTGGACGAGCTGACCGAACGGGAGACCGAGGTGCTCGCGCTCGTGGCGCGCGGCCTGTCCAACGGCGAGATCGCGGGGCGGCTCGTGGTCGCCGAGCAGACCGTCAAGACGCATTTCGGGCGGATCCTGATGAAGCTCGGGCTGCGGGACCGCCCGCAGGCGATCGTCTACGCCTACGAGGTGGGGCTCGTGCGTCCCGGCGACTGACGCCTGCCCGCCACCTGGGGGCGGGTTCGTAGTACCCGGGGCGTACGGGAGAAGACCGCACCGCCGGTTGATCTGCGCTACGGCGTCCGATTTCTACCTTGCTGGTCAGTGCTCACATCGCTGACCAGGAAGGACGCCCGATGCGCAGCCGCCTCCGCGTGGCCCTCGCCGGTTCCGCCGTGCTCATGGCGGCCGGTTCGACGAGCGCGGCCGCGGGACATTCCGAGCCGTACGCGGCCCCCGCGGCGGTTCCGGAACTGTCCGCGGCCACCCTCGATGCCCGCTACCAGGCTGCGGGCCAGGAGATCGTCCGCGCGCGCGCCACCGCGGAACGGCTGCGCGACGGTGACCGCACCCGGACGCTGTCGGCCTTCCTCGCCCCAGGGCGCCGCTTCCTGTCGTTCGACGCCCGCGGCAACGGCCGGGCCGTCGAGGTGATCGGCGACCTCGCGCACGCCGACCGGGTCGCGGTGGTCGTGCCCGGCGCGGACACCACCCTCTCCACCTACGACTCCGGCAAGTTCGTCGGCGGCGGCAGCCGGGCCCTGTACGGGCAGGCCGCGCGGGAGCAGGACGTGCGGGTGCGGGCTCCGGGCACACGGCTCGCGGTGATCGCCTGGCTCGGCTACGACGCGCCGTCGATCACGAGCGCCGGCGTCCTCACCTCGGCGGCCGCGACCTCCGGCGCGCGGAGCCTCGACCGGCTCGTCACGGGCGTGCACAAGGTGAACGGGCACGCCCGGTTCGCTCTGCTCTGCCACAGTTACGGGTCGGTGGTGTGCGCCAAGGCCGCCCACCGCCTCGCGCCCTTGCCGGTGGACGAGATCGCCCTCTTCGGCAGCCCCGGCACCACCAAGCGCGACGCGTCCGGCCTCGGGATCACCGCGCACATCTGGGCCGGGCGGGCACGCGGTGACTGGACGCGGTACATCCCGAACGTCCGCCTCCTCGGGCTCGGCTTCGGCGCGGACCCGGTGTCCAGGACGTTCGGCGCCCTGCGCTTCGACGCCGGGACCGGCCCCCACAGCGGCTACCTGCGGCCCGGCTCCGTCGCCCTCCGCAACCTGGCCCTGATCGCCCTTGGCCGCGACCGGGAGGTCACCCGTGCGTGACCGGGCGGTGGACGCGCTGCGGGCCTTCGCGATCCTCGGGGTCGTCCTCGGCCACTGGCTGGTGACGGCGTTCGTCCTGCCCGGCGGCGCGGACGACCTGCGCGTCACCAGCCCGCTCGCCGCGATGCCCGCGCTGGCGCCGATCTCGTGGGTGCTGCAGACACTGTCGGTGTTCTTCCTGGTCGGTGGTTACTCCGCGGCGAAGGGACTGCGCCCGGACGAGCCGCACGGCGCCCGGCTGAGACGGCGGCTCGGACGGCTGGCGCGGCCCCTGCCCGTCCTGCTGCTGGCGTGGGTGCCCGCCCTCGTCCTCCTCCGCCTCGCGGGCTTCTCCCCGCACGGCCTGTACTCGATCGCCGGGCTCGTGCTGAGCCCGCTGTGGTTCCTCTGCGTATACGTCGCGCTGACCGCGCTCGCCCCCGTCCTCGTGAGCGTCTGGAACCGGCTCGGCCTGCGGGGGGCCGTCCTCCTGGTCGGCGCGACCGCCGCGATCGACGCGGGACGGTTCGCGCTCGGCGCGCCGGGCTGGATCGGCTGGGCGACCGTCCTGACCGGCTGGCTCGTCCCGTTCTACCTCGGGATCGGCTGGGCCCGCGGGGGCCTCCGGGACCGCCGAACCGCACTTGTCCTCTTCTTGGGCGGCGCAGCGGCGACGGCACTGCTCGTCGCCTTCGCCGGATATCCCGCGAGCATGGTCGGCGTGCCGGGCGCGGAGGTCTCCAACCTGAGCCCGCCCACGCTCGCGGCGGTCGCGTTCGGCCTCGCCCAGTCGGGCCTCGCGCTGCGGCTGCACGGCCCCCTCACGACCTGGACCCGCCACGCCCGGGTGTGGCGGACCGTCTCCGCGGCCAACCGCTCCGCCATGACGGTCTTCCTCTGGCACCAGACCGCGCTGCTGGCGGTCACGACCGGGGTGTTCCTCGCCGCGGGCAGCCTGCCCGGGCTGCACACCCCGCCGGACCAGCCGGAATGGATCCTGTGGCGGCTGTCCTGGCTGATCGCCTTCGGAGCCGCGCTGACCGGGATCGGAGCCCTCACCCGCGGGTTCGAACGCCCCCGGGCACGGACGGGGGCGAACTCCGTCCCCGCCCGGGACATCTCACAAGCGACCCCCTGAGCCCGGGAGGCCCCCGGCACCCGCCGGACGATCTCGGATGGTAGAAAGACGGACGATGCCGCCACGCACGACGACCTCGCCCCGCTCTCGACGCCTCAAACGTGCCCTGGCCTGCGCCGCGACCATCTCCGGGCTCATGCTGACCACCGCCGGCACCGGGCACGCGGACCCGTACGCCGCGCCCGTCCCCGTCCCGGCGATGGCGCCGTCCACCCTGGACGCCCGGTACGCCGCCGAGCGCCGCTCGATCGAGGAGGCGCTGGGCACGGCGCAGGCGATCGGCGACGAGGCCCGGCAGCGCGCGCTCGGCGCGTTCCTGAGACCCGGCAGGCGATTCCTCGACTTCGACCCGCGCGGGCGCGGGCAGGCCGTCGAGGTCGTCGGCGACCTCGCGCACGCGCGCCGGGTGGCCGTCCTGGTCCCGGGGGCGGACACGACCCTGACGGCGTTCGACGAGAGGTCCGACAAGCCGTGGTCCACGCCGGGCGGTGGCGCCCGGGCCGTCTATGCGCAGGCCGCCTCGATGTCCTCGCCCACGGACCTCGCCGTGGTGGCCTGGCTCGGCTACGCCTCGCCCAAGACGTTCAGCAGCGACGTCCTCACCGACGAGAGGGCCGCCCAAGGCGCCGTGCGGCTCCGCCAGTTCCTGACGGGTCTCCGCCGGGCGAACCCCACTGCGCACGTGAGTCTGCTCTGCCACAGCTACGGCTCGGTCGTCTGCGGACGGACGGCCTTGGCGGGCTCGGGTCCGGCCTGGCGGAACGTGACCGACATCGCCCTGTTCGGCAGCCCCGGCACGACCGCCTGGTCGGCGTCCGGGCTCGGCGGCACGGCACGCGTCTGGGCCGGGCGGGGCGCCTCCGACTGGATGGAGGACGTCCCCCACGTCCGGATCTTCGGCCTCGGCCTCGGGCCCGACCCCGTCTCCCGCGACTTCGGCGCCCGGGTCTTCGACGCGGGCTCCGGAGGCCACAGCGACTACCTGCGCCCCGGCTCCGCCTCGCTCCGCAACCTCACCCGCATCGGCCTCGGCGACACCGGCGGGGTCACGCCCGGCTGACCGTCCGCTCCCGGCCACACCCGCTCGGGGCGGGCCATCCCCCAGGTGATGGCACTCTGGGTGGGTGGACACCGCGAACGAGGCCGAGATCCGCGAGCAGACGACCCAGCGCCTGGAGAAGGCGATGGGCACGTTCGGCACCGCGGCGCTCAGCAGCATGGAAGAGCAACTGCCCTGGTTCCGCCGCATGCCCGCCGACCAGCGCTCCTGGATCGGCCTGGTCGCCCAGGCCGGCATCGCCGCGTTCGTGGAGTGGTTCAAGAGCAGCGAGCGGACGCGCCCCGCCATCGCCGGCGAGGTGTTCGGGACCGCCCCCCGCGAGCTGCTGCGCTCCATCAAGCTGCAGCACACCATCGACATGGTCCGCGTGATCATCGACGTGGTGGAGACCCGCCTGGACGAGCTCGCCGCGCCCGGCGGCGAGGCGCAGCTCCGCGAGGCCATCCTCCGCTACACCCGCGACGTCGCGTTCGGCGCCGCCCAGGTCTACGCCCGCGCGGCCGAGACGCGCGCCGCCTGGGACGCCCGCCTGGAGGCCCTCGTGGTGAACGCGGTCCTGCGCGGCGAGGTCGACGACGGCATGCACTCCTGGGCGGCCGCCCTCGGCTGGACGTCCAAGCCCGTCACCGTCATCGCGGGCTTCACCCCCGAGGACGAGGAGCCCGAGGTCACCATCGACCAGATGCAGCTGGCCGCCCGCCGCGCGCGCGCCGACGTGCTCGCCGGTGTCCAGGGGCGCCGCGTCATCGTCATCGTCGGCGGTGAGACCGACCCCCTGGAGGCCGCCCGCCCGATCGCCGCCAAGTGCGGCCCCGGCCCCGTCGTCGTCGGCCCCCAGGTCGGCGACCTCTACGACTCCACCCGCTCCGCCCAGGCGGCCGTGGCCGGACTCCGCGCCGCCGCCGGCTGGCCCGACGCGCCCCGCCCCGTCCTCGCCACGGAACTCCTCCCCGAACGGGCCCTCGACGGCGACGACGACGCCCGCCGCCATCTTGTGGACGGCGTCTACAACCCCATGCTCGCCGCAGGCGCCCCCCTGCTGGACACCCTCACCACCTACCTGGAACAGGGCTCGTCCCTAGAGGCCACGGCCCGCCTCCTGTTCGTCCACCCCAACACCGTCCGCTACCGCCTCCGGCGCGTGACCGAACTGACCGGCCTGGCCCCCACAGACGGCCGCAACGCCTTCACCCTGAGAATCGCCCTCGTCCTAGGCCGCTTCGAACGCCGCTAAGAACCAGCTTTCAAGAGAAACCAGCTTGTAGGGGTCGTACAAAGGGTTGTGACCAAAGTTCGTGCTGTTCCGCATCGGCAGAAGGGGCCCCAACCGGCAAGCTGGACGCTGTGATCCTCCTCGCATCGCCCGGCCAGGGCGCGCAGACCCCCGGCTTCCTGGAGCCTTGGCTAGAGATACCCGGAGTCGCCGACCGCCTGGCCTGGTGGTCGGCCGTCACCGGGCTCGATCTGGTCCGGTACGGGACGACCGCGGACGCCGAGGAGATCCGCGACACGGCCGTCGCCCAGCCGCTGCTGGTCGCGGCCGCGCTGGCGGCCTTCGAGGTGCTCTATCCCGGTGACGCGCTCCCGGAGATGGTGGCGGGGCACAGTGTCGGCGAGCTGGCGGCGGGCGCGATCGCCGGGGTGCTGTCCCCCGAGGCCGCGCTGGTGCTGGTCCGGGAGCGGGGACGGGCGATGGCCGAGGCCGCCGCCGTCACCGAGACGGGCATGACCGCGGTGCTCGGCGGAGATGCCGACGAGGTCCTCGCCGCGATCGACAAGCACGGGCTGACCCCGGCGAACGTCAACGGGGCCGGGCAGGTCGTGGCCGCCGGGACGACCGGGCAGCTCGCCGCGTTCGCGGAGGAGCCGCCCGCCGGGGCGCGGCTGCGGTCGCTGGCCGTGGCCGGGGCGTTCCACACCGAGCACATGGCCCCCGCGGTCGACACGCTGCGGCGGCTCGTCCCGGGCGTCGAGGTCGCCGATCCGCGGACGCGGCTCCTGCAGAACCGCGACGGCGCCGCCGTCCGCTCCGGCGCCGACTTCGTCGCCCGGATCGTGGAGCAGGTCAGCGCGCCCGTCCGGTGGGACGCGTGCATGGGGACCATGCGGGACGAGGGCGTCACCGCGATCATCGAGCTGCCGCCCGCGGGGACGCTGACGGGCCTGGCCCGCCGCGCGCTCAAGGACGTCGAGCGGGTCGCCCTGAAGACACCCGACGACCTGGACAAGGCACGCGAGCTGATCGGGGCGCACACCTCATGAGCGTTCCGCTGCGCATCCCCGAGGCGGTCGCCGGCGCCCGCATCCTCGCGTTCGGCGACTACCAGCCCGCGCGGATCGTGACCAACGACGAGCTGTCGGAGACCGTCGACACCAACGACGAGTGGATCCGCAGCCGCGTCGGCATCGCCGAGCGCCGCATCGCCGGGGACGACGAGGGGATCGTCGAGCTGGGCGTGCACGCGGGCGGCAAGGCCCTCGCGGGCAGCGGGCTCGCCCCGTCCGACATCGACCTGGTCATCCTGGCGACCTGCTCGGCGGAGTCGCCGATGCCGGGCCACGCGCCCGCCATCGCGCACCGCCTCGGCATCGAAGCACCGGGCGCGTTCGACATCAACGCCGCCTGCGCCGGGTTCTGCTACGCCCTCGCGACGGCCAGCGCCGCCGTCCGGGCGGGCAGCGCCCGCAACGTGCTGGTCATCGGGGCCGAGAAGATGTCGCAGTGGATCGACTGGACCGACCGGTCCACCTGCATCATCTTCGCCGACGGCGCGGGCGCGGCCGTCGTGACGGGCAGCGACGCGCCGGGCATCGGCCCGGTGGTGTGGGGCAGCGCCGGCGACGGCTTCGACAAGATCATCATCGATGACCGGCACTCGTTCATCCGGCAGGAGGGGCAGGCGGTCTTCCGGTGGGCGACCACCGCGATCGCGCCCATCGCGCGGGAGGCGTGCGAGCGCGCGGGCATCGCGCCCGAGGACCTCGCGGCGATCGTCCCGCACCAGGCGAACCTGCGGATCATCGAGGCCATCGCCCGCCGGGTGAAGGCCACGAACGCGGTCGTCGCCGACGACATCGTCCACTCGGGCAACACCTCGGGAGCGTCCATCCCGCTGGCGTTGTCCCACATGATCGAGCGCGGCGAGGTGCCGTCCGGTGCCCCGGCGCTGCTGGTCGGCTTCGGGGCCGGACTGTCCTACGCCGCCCAAGTCATCCAGATCCCTTAAGGCCCGCGGGCCTGTTTTCAGAGCTCTGGACCAACCCACCGAAGGAGAACCCGCACCATGGCAGTCGCCACCGAACAGCAGATCCTGGACGGCATCGCCGAGATCATCGACGAGATCGTCGGTATCGACAAGGCGGAGGTCACCCCGGAGAAGAACTTCATCGACGACCTCGACATCGACTCGCTGTCGATGGTGGAGATCGCGGTGTCCGCGCAGGACCAGTTCGGGGTCGAGATCCCCGACGACGAGCTGCGCAACCTGAAGACGGTCCAGGACGTCATCAACTTCGTCCAGAAGCTTCAGAGCTGATCAGCGGGGACGGCGCGCCGCTCCGGCCGGCACGGGCCTGTCGGCCCGGCGGCCGCCGGACCGTTCCAGCGGCGCGGCGCGCCAGGCCCACTCCCCTCCCCGTTCGCAAGGAGCAGCACGCATGAGCACGAGCAAGACCAAAGTCGTCGTGACCGGTTTCGGGGCCACGACCCCGCTCGGCGGCGACCTGCCGTCGACATGGTCGGCCCTGCTCGCCGGCAAGTCCGGAATCCGGCCGCTCCAGTGGGAGGGCGTGGAGAACCTGCCGGTGCGGTTCGCCGCCACGCTGGCGGTCGACCCGTCCGAGGTGATGCCGAAGCAGCTGCTGCGCAAGCTCGACCGCAACCAGGCCATCGCGCTGATCGCGGCGCGGGAGGCGTGGACGAGCGCCGGGTTCGCCCCGCCCGCCACCCGCAAGGGCAAGAAGGGCGACGACACGGCCGGGGTCGAGGGCGGGTTCGCGGTGGACGGCGAGCGCCTCGGCGTGGTGCTGTCCAGCGGCATCGGCGGCCTGCACACCGCGCTCAACAGCTACGACGTCTACAAGGACAAGGGCTGGTCGCGGGTCTCGCCGTTCACCGTCCCGATGCTGATGCCGAACGGCGCGTCCGGGCACGTCGGCATCGAGTTCGGCGCGATGGCCGGGTCGCACGCCCTGGTCAGCGCCTGCGCGTCCAGCGGCGAGGCGGTCGGCTACGCGATCGACATGATCCGCGCGGGACGCGCCGACGTCATCATCTGCGGCGGCACCGAGTCGTGCATACACCCGCTGCAGATGGCCTCGTTCGGCGCGATGCGGGCGATGTCGACCCGCAACGAGGAGCCCGAGCGGGCCTCCCGCCCCTACGACAAGAACCGCGACGGCTTCGTGCTCGGCGAGGGCGCGGCCGTCATGATCCTGGAGTCGGAGGAGCACGCGCGCAGGCGCGGCGCGCAGATCCACGGCATCGCCGCGGGCTGCGGCTACTCCGGCGACGCCTACGACATCGTGCTGCCCGACCCGAGCGGCGCCGGGCAGGCCAAGGCCATGCAGCGGGCCCTCGCCGACGCCGATCTCGAGCCGTCGGACATCGTGCACATCAACGCCCACGCCACCTCCACCCCGGCCGGCGACGTGGCCGAGCTCGCCTCGATCAAGGCCGGGCTCGGCGAGGACGCCGCCCGCAAGGTGATCATCACCGCCACCAAGTCGATGACCGGCCACCTGCTCGGCGGCGCCGGGGCCCTGGAGTCGATCTTCACGATCCTCACGCTGCGGGACGGCCTCGTCCCGCCCGTCGCCAACCTGGAGGACCTCGACGACGAGGTCGACCTGGACATCGCCCGGGGCGAGCCGCGCAGGCTCCCCGACGGCCCCGCCGCGGCCCTCAACAACTCGTTCGGCTTCGGCGGCCACAACGTGTCGGTCGCCTTCCAGCGCGCCGTCTGATCGTCCGCGAGGCGTCAGGGGGCGCCTCGCACCAGGATCCAGGGCGCCCGGCCGCCGGGCGCCTGCGCCATGCCCGGCGAACGCGGTCGTGCGAGCACGGCCGGAAGGGCCCGCCTGGCGGCGGGCCCTTCCGGTCCGGTGTCGGGTTCATCGCAGCGCGCTCGGTGCGGGGACGGGCGCGCTCCAAACGCCGCCTCGGCTCTTAGACGGCGGCGTGGAGCCAGCGGACGGGGGCGCCGTCACCTGCCCTGCGAAAAGGCTCCAGTTCGTTGTCCCAGGGCGTGCCGAGAAGACGGTCGAGCTCGTGCTCCAGCGTCGTCTTGCCGACGGCGGCGTTCGCCATCACCGAGCGGAGCCGGTCCTCGGGCACCATGATGTCGCCGCTGGCGCCGATGACGCCCGTGAACACCCCGAGGGACGGGGTGAAGCTGTAGCGGACGCCGTCGCAGCCCGGCGTGGGGTCCTCGGTGGCCTCGAATCGCAGCAGTTTCCAATTCCGCAGCGCGGACGTGATTCCCGCGGCGGTGCCCGGCTTGCCCTCCCAATGAAGCTCGGCGCGCAGCGTTCCCGGGGCCGCCGCCTGATCGGCCCATTCAAGGGAAACGGGCACACCGAGAACACCTGCGGCGGCCCACTCGACATGCGGGCTCAGCGCAGGTGGCGCGGAGTGGACGTAGAAAACGCCACGTGCGGTCACCGGACCTCCTGGATGTGTACTGAGGCTCGTCTTCCCCTACGGCCTCGTACGTCCCAAGACGGCGTCCGCGTCCCTCATTGTGCATCATCGGCACGAGTCGCACCACCGTGAGCCCGCTCTTTGTCGAACGCTTGACCACGGGATGCGCACCGTTCATCGTGCCCGGACGTCAAGAGTAGGCGTTCCGGCGTGCAGGGTACAGCGGAAGGTGCACCATGGGCGGGGGAAGCGGTCGGCGCTGGTGAGAGGCGAAGACCGATGTTCGATCAGCAAGCGCGGCTGGAGCGGCTCCTGGAGCGCCACCCGGACGCGGCGGTGGTGGAGCCGGTGCCGGGACGGCCCGCTCTGGTGCGCCGCGACCAGATCCTGGTCGCCGGGCACGACGCCGGCGCGGCGGAGGACGCGGTGCGCCGCTGGTGCGACTCGCGGCACGACGAGGAGGGCGTCACCCGGCTGCGGCTGCGGGCCCCGGCGAAGGTGGACGTGTGCGAACTCACGGTCCATCTGGCCGGGGACGGACGGCACCGCCGGCTGGCGGTGTCGCCGAACCATCTCGTCCTGGGGCAGCCGATGTGGTGGAGCGGGCCCGCGGATCTGCCGCGCCCGTCCCGTCCCGTGCCGGCGCCCACGGCCGGGCGCGCGCGCAGAGACGTGACGGTCGCGATCCTGGACACGGGCTTGTCACCCCATCCGTGGTACGAGGACACGGAGTGGTTCCGGGAGCAGCGCGACGAGGTGGCGGAGGACCTCGACGCGGACCTGGACCTCGAACTGGACGCGCAGGCGGGGCACGGCACGTTCGTGGCGGGCGTGGTGCTGCGGCAGGCGCCGTCCGCGCGGCTGCGGGCGCGGCGCGTCATCGGCGGCGACGGGGTCGGCGACGAGGCCGGGGTGATCCGCGCGCTGGCGGGGCTGGCGGCATCCGGCGGGGCGGACGTGGTCAATCTCTCACTGGGCTGCCACACGTTCGACGACCGCCCGTCCGCGGTCCTGGCACGGACCGTCGCGGCGCTGGGCCGCCGCACGGTGGTGGTGGCGTGCGCGGGCAACGCGGCGACCGACCGGCCGTTCTGGCCCGCCGCGCTCAAGCCGGTGATCGGCGTCGCGGCGCTGGACGGCGGGGACCGCGCCGCGTTCTCCAACTACGGCTGGTGGGTGGACGCCTGCGCGCAGGGCGTGGACGTCGCCAGCAGCTATGTGAGCTTCGACGGCCGGCGCGCCGACTTCGAGGGCTACGCGACGTGGAGCGGCACCTCGTTCGCGGCGCCCGCGGTCGCGGGGCGGATCGCCGGCGTGGCGGCCGATGAGGACATCGACGCGGTCGCGGCGGCGGACCGGGTCCTCGATCCGGCGGGCGGCGCGCTCCCCGACCTCGGCGTGGCCGTCGGCTTCGAGCACGGGACGGCCGCAAAGCTGTAACTGAACGTGCGCACAGCGTCACACTCGTTCTAGGGTGGGGCGCGCGGGGGGCCGCGAAAGGAGTCTTTGTGGTGCCCCTGCAGGACGAGGTCACGGAAACGCTGGTGGTGCGGGCCCGCGACGGCGACGATGCCGCGTGGGCCCGGCTGGTCGAGCGCTACAGCGCGATGCTGTGGGCGATCGCGCGCGGGTACGGGCTGTGCGACGCCGACGCGGGCGACGTGGTGCAGACCGTGTGGCTGCGGCTCGTGGAACGGCTGGACGGCCTGCGCGACCCGTCCGCGGTCGGCGGCTGGCTCGCGACCACCGCGCGCCGCGAGAGCACGCGGCTGGCGGCGCGGCGTGGCCGGGACCTCCCGCCCTCCGTGGCGCCGCCCGCCGCGGAGCCGGGGCCGCCGCCCGATCAGGTGGTGGTGGCGCGCGAGCGCGTCGGCCAGGTCGCCGCGGCGCTGTCGGCGCTCCCCCGCCGCTGCCAGACGCTGCTGCGGCTGGTCGCGCAGGCCGCGTGCCACGCCGAGCTGGCGGCGGCGCTGCGGATCCCGGTCGGCAGCGTCGGCCCGACGCGGGCGCGCTGCCTCGCGACGCTGCGGAGGCTCGTCGGGTGAACGAGGACGACCTGCTGGCGCACGTGAGGGCCGCGTTCGAGATGCTCGACCCCGTCCCGCGGAGCGTCCTGTCCGCGGGACGGGCGGCGATCGGGTGGCGGCTGCCGTCCGCGGCCCTGGCCGGGCTGACCGGCGACCGGGACGGGCCCGTGGCCGCCGGGGTCCGCGGCGGGACGGCCCGCACGCTGACGTTCACCTGCCCGGGCCTGACGCTGGAGGTCGAGGTGACCGGTGCCGGACGTGACCGCGAGGTCAGCGGACGGCTGGTCCCGCCCGCGCCCGCGCTGGTCGAGGTCCGCCATCCGGACGTCCCGCCGGGGGGCCTGACGGCCCGCGCCGGGCCCGGCGGGCTGTTCTGCCTCCCGTGCGTGCCCGAGGGGCCGGTCAGCCTCGTCCTGCGGCTCGCGGACGAGACGTCCGTCGTCACGAGCTGGATCCGCCTGTGAGCGCCCCCGGCGAGGGCGCGCTGCTGCGCCTGGCGGCCATGGCCCCCACGACCGCCCGCACCCGTGCCCTGACCCTCCTCGGCTGCGCCGCGACCGCGCCGGAGGCGATCCTCGCGCTGCGCGTGGCGGGCCTCGCGGCCAAGGAGCTGGGCCACCTGGACGAGGGGCTGGGCCACCTGCGCCGGGCCCTGGACCTCGCGGAGGGGCGGCGGCCGCCGGGCAGGCGCGACGCGTACGCGGCGGCGCAGGTCCGGATGAACATGGTCGGGCTGCTCGCGGCGAGCGGGGAGTGCGAGGCGGCTCTCGCGCACGCGTCGGAGGCGGGGCCCGTCCTGCGCGGCCCGGACGCGGACCGGCTGGCCGCGAACACGGCGTGCGTGCTCGCCCGCGCCGGACGGCTCTCAGAGGCGCATGACCTGGCCGCGCGCGCTCTGCCCGGGCTCCGGCACGCGAACGACCCGGCGACGTTAGCCGGTCTGCTCACCAATTTGGGTCTCGCACAGGCTTTGCGCGGGAACCTCGATGACGCCGTGCGGGCCTTGGAGGAAGCGGTCGCGGTGGGTGAGGCCGCAGGTCTGGGGCATCAGGTGGCGATGGCCAAGGGCAACCTGGCTTTCGCGGTGTCGCGGCGTGGGGATGTGCCGCGCGCGCTCCGCCTTTTCGCTGAGGCCGAGCCCGGACTGACCGGTGAGCGTCTCGCGCAATGCCGTCTCGACCAGGCGGAGACGCTCATCATCGCGGGCCTGCCGGGTGAGGCGCGTCCCCTCCTTGAGCAGGCTCTGCGGGCGGCCACGGCGAACGGGTACCGGTGCGACGTCGCGGACGGCCTGCTCCTCCTCGCCCACGCCGAGCTTGCCGACGGCCTGCCCGGCCGGGCGGCGGCCACGGCCGAGCATGCGCGGGACCGGTTCGCCGGGCAGGCGCGCACCGGCTGGATGCCGCTCGCCGAGCATCTGCTGCTCCGCGCGAGGTGGATCTCCGGGGAACGCTCGGACGCCCTCTTCGGCGCGGCCGTCGCCACGGCGCGGCGTCTGGAGGACGGGGGCTGGGGCGATGCGGCGGCGGACGCCCGTGTCGTCGCCGCGCGCGTCGCCCTCACGTTGGGCAGGCCCGCCGGACGGCTCCTCGTGGAGGCCGGGCAGATGCGCGGCCCTGCCTCGGCCAGGATCTCCGCCTGGCACGCCATCGCGCTCGAACGCTCCGCCAGGGACGACCACACGGGCGCCGTAGAGGCGGTGCAGGCCGGCCTCCAGGTGACCGAGGAGCAGACCGAGGTTCTGGGTGCGCTGGACCTGCGGGCGCGCGCGGCCGGGTTCGCGGCGGAGCTGGCCGCCTTCGGTCTCGTCCTGGCCGGTTCCGCACAAGAGCTGCTCGCTCTGGAGGAACAGCGCCGGGGGCTCGCCCGCCCGGTGCGGGTCCGTCCGCCCAGGGAGCCCGAGCGGGCCGCCGCGCTGGCCGCGCTGCGGGCGCTGAGCCTCGACCACACGGCCGACACGGCCCGCGGCGGAGTCCCGTCGGTGCTGTCCGCGGACCTGGCCGCCCTGGAGGCGCAGGTGGTGGCGCACACCCGCCGCCGGACGCCGGACGGGCCGCCCCGCCGCTCCCCCGGGGCCGGTGAGATCGCCGCCGCACTGGACGGCCGGGCGCTCGTCGAGATCATCGCGATCGGGCCCGATCTGCACGCCGTGACGATCGCGGACGGGCGCGTCCGCCGCAGGTGCCTCGGGCCGTGCGACGCGGCCGCCCGCGACATCGGGACGGCCCGTTTCGCACTGCGCCGCCTGGCGGCCGAGGAGGACGACCAGCAGGCGGCCGCGGCCCTGGCCCACGCCGCCGTGCGGCTGGAGCGCCTCCTCCTGGGCCCGCTGCGCGAGGACCTCGGTGACCGCGAGCTGGTCATCGCGCCGACCGGGCCGCTTCACGGCCTGCCGTGGGCGACGCTCCCGTCCCTGGCCGGACGTCCGTTCACGGTCGTCCCGTCTGCGAGCGCCTGGTTGCGCGCATGCGCGGCCGCCCGCCCGGACGGCCATGTCGTCCTCGCGAGCGGACCCGGACTGGTGCACACCGCGCGGGAACTCAGCGCACTCCGGCACGTGTATCCCCACGCCGTCGTCTTGGACGGTCCGGGGGCGCGCGCCGAGCCCGTCCGCGACGCCATGGACGGTGCCCTGCTCGCCCACATCGCGGCCCACGGCGAGTTCCGTCAGGGCAACGCGCTGTTCTCACTCCTGCGCCTCGCCGACGGCCCCCTGATGGTCCACGACATGGACGAGCTGTCCGTCCCGCCGCATGTGATGGTGCTGTCCGCATGCGACATCGGGCGCGCGGACGGCGGCGACGCCGTCCTCGGCATGGCGGGCGCGCTCCTCGCCCTCGGGACCGCGACGGTGATCGCCAGCGTCGCCCCCGTCCGGGACGAGGTGACGCCGGAGTTCATGTCCGCCTTCCACGCGGCCTTGGCCGGAGGACGGTCGCCTTCGCGCGCCCTGGCGTCCGTCCCGCGTTCCCCTGGCGTGGCGGGCTTCCTGTGCCTGGGCGCCGGGTGAGACCTGCGCCCGGGCCACGGCCGGGGACCGCGGTCAGGAGTCGCCGGTGGCCACCGGGTGCGCGGAGTCGGCCACCCAGTTCGACCAGGAGCCGACGTACAGGGCGGCCGGTATCCCGGCGAGGTTGAGGGCGAGGATCTCGTGCGCGGCCGTCACGCCGGAGCCGCAGTAGGCGCCGACGTCCAGGGCGTCGGTCGCGCCGAGCTTGCCGAAGCGCTCGCGGAGCAGGCTCGGCGGCAGGAAGCGGCCGTCCACGCCGACGTTGCCGGACGTGGGAGCGTTCCGCGCGCCCGGGATGTGCCCGGCGACCGGGTCGACGGGTTCCATCTCACCGCGGAAGCGCTCGGCGGAGCGCGCGTCCAGCAGCACGCCCGCGCGGGCCAGCGCCGCGGCGCCCTCGGCGTCCAGGACCGGCAGCCGCCCGGGGTCGGCGATGAAGTCGCCGGGCTTGACCTCCGGGTCGTCGGTGGTCACCGGGTGGCCCGCCTCCGTCCACGCCCGGTACCCGCCGTCCAGGACGCGGACGCGGTCGTGGCCGAAGTAGCGCAGCGACCACCAGAGCCGCGCGGCGGCGGTGGAGTCGGCGTCGTCGTAGACCACGACCAGCCGGTCGGCGCAGACGCCGGCGCGGCGCATGGCGGCCTCGAAGTCCCCGGACTCGGGCAGCGGATGACGCCCCGCCGCGCCGGGCCTCCCCGCGACGTCGCGGTCCAGGTCGACGAAGACGGCACCGGGCAGGTGCCCCTTGCGGTAGGACTCGATCCCCGGCGGCCCCGCCAGATGCCATCGCACGTCCAGCAGGACCACGGGCGTCTGCCGCCGGAGCAGCCCGTCCAGCGCGGGCACTTCGATGAGAGGATGCACATCGCCAGTTTGACCGGGGTTGCCCCGATTAGGGAGGGGCGAATTCTGGTTCGTCACATCCCGAGCCTAGGCAGCCCGGGCCCGCTCCGCCCGGGAGACGCGGCGGGGACGGGGTTTCAGGGCCTGGAGGCGGCGAGCAGCGGGATCAGCAGTTCGTCGGGCACGAGCGACCCGTGCATGCCGACCATCCGCTCCAGCCACGGCTCGCGTTCGGAGGCGATGATCGCCAGATCCCCGTGCGGGACGGCGATCACGTCGCCGATGCGCTCCGCCATCCCGGGGGCGAGCGGGCCGAACCAGCCGTCCGCGACGGCCTCGTCCCGCGCCACGACCCAGGCGCGGTCGCCGAGGACGCCCGCCCAGGCGGCGAGGACGTCGGCGTGGGCGCCCGGCTCGCTGTAGACGTAGCGGGCGCGCGCGTCGCCGCCGAGGAGCGCCACGCCGTCCCGCAGCCCGGGCACGGTGTCGGCGTCCACCCGCTCGGACGGGTCGACCATGCCGTGGTCGGCCGTGACGTACAGCGCCGACCCGGCGGGCAGCGCGGCGGCGAGCCGCTGGGCGAGGACGTCCACGAACCGCAGCTGGTGGCGCCAGTCGGCGGACGCCACGCCGAACCGGTGCCCGGTCGAGTCGAGGTCGGCGTGGTAGACGGTCACGAACGACCGCCCGCCCCGGCGCAGCGCCTCCTCCGCCCGCCCGACGAGCTGGCCGAGGCTGTCGGCGCCCAGGTAGGCGGCGCCGCGGACGGTGGCGCGGCTCAGGCCCGAGCCCCGGTAGTGGCCGAGCGCCACGTAGGAGACCTCGACGCCGTCCTCCGCGGCCCGCTCGTACACGGTCGGGGCGGGCTGGAACTCCCGCGGGTCGACCGAGTCGTCGCGCCAGCGCAGGCAGTTGAGCAGCCGCCCGGTGCCGGGCACCGCCACCTGCACGCCGAGCAGGCCGTGCCCGCCGGGCGGCAGTCCGGTGGCCAGCGAGCCCAGGCTGGCGACGGTCGTCGCCGGGAACCCCGCCGTGATGGGGCCGCCGTCCATCGCGTTCAGGTAGGGCGCCTCGTCCGGATGGGCGCGCAGCTGCTCCCAGCCGAGCCCGTCCACGAGCAGGACGCAGGCGCGGGGCACCTCCGGCAGGTCCAGGACGTTCACCGCGCCCGGGACGCCCAGCGCGGCCAGGACCGACGGGGGGAGGTCGGCGAGCGCAGCCGTCCCGTACCGGGGAGGGACGGGCGGCGGCGCGCTCACCGGGCCGTCGCGGCGGACAGTTCCTCGGCGAAGGCCAGCACCTGCCCGACGGCCTCCGCGCCGTCCGCGGCCTCGCTCACCCGCAGGGACAGGTCGTCGGCGGTGACGCTGCCGGTGTAGCCGTGGTCGGCCTCGCAGTTCTCGTCGCCGCAGGTCGCGGGCTCCAGGTCGATGTGGGCGATGGCGCCCCAGCCGATCGTCAGCACGACCTCGGTCGGCGGGACCCCCGGCACGTAGGACGCCGGGTCCGGGACGACCCGGGTCACCGCGACCGACTGGACGCGGTTCAGCCTGACGGCCTCGGTGGTGGTGGACGCGTGCGGCTGCGCCATGCCCTCGCCGGGCGGATGCTCGTCGGTGTGGCACACCAGCAGCCGGCTCGCGGACAGCACGAGCACGGTCACGTGCCGCCGCACCTCCATCGCGGGATCGAAGGTCGCCTCGTGGTGCACCACGTAGGCGACGACCCGTTCGTCCCCAATGGCCGATTCGACCGCGTCCGCGACCAGGACCGGGTAGTAACCGCTGCGCTCGATCGCCGTGCGCAGGCCGTGAGCGGTCGCTCGGGTTTCCCTCATGGCCCCATCCTGCCCTGTCCGGGGGCGGACGCGCACATGACGGCCCGCCCGCATGGTCAGCGACCGTCCCGCGGGGTACGGGGAGGACATGGACAGAGATCCGCTGCCCGCGCCGCCGCCGGTCCCGCCGCCCACCCCGGACCCGGCTCCCCAGCCGGAACCGCTGGTCCCGCCCTCCGAGCCGCCGCCCGGTCCCGCGCCGCAGCCGCCCGGCCCGGTGCCGCCGGGTCCCGCGCCCGACCCCGTCCCTCCCGGCCCGCCGCCGGAGCCGACGCCGCCCGGTCCCGCGCCCGAGCCGTCGCCACCGGGCCCGCCGCCCGATCCGGTGCCGCCTGGGCCCGCGCCCGATCCCGTCCCGCCGACGCCCCAGCCGAGTCCTCCCCCGCCACCCGCCTGAGCCTCTGGGGCGCGCCGCCGCCGCATGCCCGTCGTCCCCGCGCGCCGGTCACCGCGGCGCGCCCGGTCAGGGGAGGCGGCGCGGCCCGAGCTCCGGCCTGGGCCCGGGTGGACGCTCCAGGCGCAGCGACGCCCCGCCGACCGCGACACCGGACGCGTCCGCCATGACCGGGTCCAGTTCCAGGCGCGCCACCTCGGGCAGGTCGTAGCCGAGACGTGACACGCGGAGGAGCAGCTCCTCCAGCGCGGCGACGTCCACCGGCTCGGCGCCGCGGTGCCCGAGCAGGAGCGGGGCCGTCCGGACGGCGCGGACCAGCTCCGCGGCCTCGGCGTCCGCGAGCGGCCCCAGCCGGTAGGCGCGATCGTCCAGGAGCGCGGCGGTCTCGTCGGCCAGCCCGAAGGAGACGACCGCGCCGAACGAGGGGTCCTCCATGGTGACGATGCGGGTCGGCACTCCCCCGCCGTCCCGGAGGCCGATGCCGTAGCAGCCGAGGAGCTCGGACGCCTGCTCCGGTGTCGCCCGCACCGGATCCCCCGAATCGAGCCAGCCCTCGACGAGTGCCCGCGCGCGCTCGCGGTCGGCGTCGGCGAACTCCGGCATGTGACCGGCCGGGCGCCGCCGCCACCGCGCGTACCCGATGACGTACGCCAGCGCCCGGACGGCGTCCTCGGGCGCCGGGTACGACGGGATCGACCCCTCGGCGGCCGCGCCGTCCGGCCCGGGGACGCGCAAATCCGCGGGCATGCCTTCCAAACCCAGATAGGTCGCGACGATCGGCTTCGTGCTCTCCTCGGCCAGCCGCAGGATCCGCTCCGGGACGCGCAGGTCGTAGCCGCCGATCGTCGGAGGCGTGAACAGCGCGACCACCGCGTCGACGGTGTCGTCGCCCAAGGCCCCCGCGAGGGCGGCCTCGTACTCGTCGGCGCCCGCGCGCGGCCCGAGGTCGAGCCGCGGCCTGACCTCCAGGCCGAGCGCCAGCGCCGCGTCCTGCGCGAGGAGGCCCAGCGAGTCGGAGTTGTCGATGATCGCGATCCGGTCGCCGGCGGGAAGCGGCTGGTACGCCAGCAGCTGCGCCACGTCGAACAGCTCCGACAGGTCCTCGACACGGATCACCCCGGCCTGCGCGAAGAGCGCGCTGACCGCGTGGTCCGGCAGGGTCAGCGCGCGCGCCGCGTGCCCGATCGGGACGCCCTGCGTGCCGCGCCCGCTCTTGACCGCCACGATCGGCTTGCGGCGCCCGAGCCGGCGCGCGAGCCGCGCGAACTTCCGCGGGTTGCCCAGCGACTCCAGATACAGCAGGACGGCCTTGGTCGCCGGGTCCTCTTCCCAGTACTGCATCAGGTCGTTGCCGGACACGTCGGCGCGGTTCCCGGCGGAGACGAACGTGGACAGCCCGAGGCCGCGTCCCGCCGTCCGCTGGAGGATCGCGATACCGAGCGCCCCCGATTGGGAGAAGAAACCCACCGGGCCACGCCCGGGCAGGGTCGGAGCCAGCGTCGCGTTCAGCCGCACCTCCGGGTCGGTGTTGGCGATGCCCAGGCAGTTGGGGCCGACGACACGCATCCCGTAGGCGCGGGCGAGACGGACCAGCTCCTCCTGGGACGCCCGTCCCTCCGGGCCCGTCTCCCCGAATCCGGACGACACCACGACCAGCCCGTGCACGCCCTTGCCCGCGCACTGCTCCACCACGTCGTGCACGGCGTCCGCCCGGACGGCGACGACCGCGAGGTCCACCCCGTCCGGGATCTCCAGGACCGACGCGTACGCGCGGACCCCCGCGACGGCCACGGCGGTCGGATGCACCGGGTACACGGGGCCGGTGAAGTCCCCGCCGAGCAGGTTCCGCAGGACGGTCTGCCCGACGCTGTGCTCGGCCCGGCTCGCGCCGATCACCGCCACCGAGCGGGGGAACAGAAGCCGCTGGATCGACCGCGACTCGGCCCGGTGCTCGCGCGCCGCCATGACCTCCAGCGAGGTCTCGGTGGGCTCCAGCTCCAGGACCAGCTCGATGACGCCCTCCTCGAACCGCTGCCCGACCTGGTAGCCCGCCTCCCGGAACACCCGCGTCATCCTCCGGTTGTCCGGCAGGACGCTCGCGACGAACCGGCGCACGCCCCGCTCCCGCGCCGCCGCGGCGATGTGCTCCAGGAGCACCGCGCCGAGCCCCCGCCCCTGGTGCGCGTCCTCGACCAGGAACGCGACCTCGGCCGTCTCCGGGCGGTCGGTGAGGCGGTCGTACCGGACGACCGCCACCATCTCCTCGCCGATCGTGGCGATCAGCGCGACGCGCCGGTCGTGGTCGACGGACGTGAAGTGCTCGATCTCACGGTCGGTGAGCCGCGGGCGCGGCGAGAAGAACCGGTAGTAGATCGACTCCGGCGACAGCCGCGCGTAGAACACGCGCAGGAGCTCGGCGTCGGCGGTCCGGATGGGCCGCAGATGGGCCGTCCCGCCGTCGCTGAGGACGACGTCGGCCTCCCACTGATCCGGGTAACGCTCGGTCACGGATCCGAGCGTAAGGCACGCCGTCCCAGGTCGCCGCGCCGGGAAATTCGAGGCTTCCTTGGTTTCGCTGCGCGTTCGAGACCTAATCGGGGGGCAAGAGCTGTTACGGTCGAGCACACGCCCTGAATGCCGCTCGCGCGGGCCGTGTTGATCGAGGTGATGACTCCATGACGCGCGTGGTCGTGGTCGGCGATCTGATGACAGACACCGTGGCGCGTGCCGCGTTCCCCCTGGCCAAAGGCAGTGACACGCCCGCGGCCGTGACGATCCACGGGGGCGGCTCGGGCGCCAACGTGGCCTCGTGGCTCGCCCTGGAGGGGATCGAGGTGGCCTTCGTCGGCCGCCGCGGCTCCGACATCGCCGGCCGGAACCGGGACATGGAGCTGATGGGGTACGGCGTCGACGCCCGCCTCGTCATGGACCAGGAACGTCCCACCGGCACGTGTGTGGTCATGGTCACCCACAAGGGCGACCGCACCATGCTCTCTGACCCCGGCGCCAACGCCGCCCTCCTACCCGAGGACATCGAGCGCTGCAAGGACCTGTTCGTCCAGAGCACGCACCTGCACCTGTCCGGTTACTCGCTGATCAACGAGGGCTCGCGGAAGGCCGCCACCCACACCCTCGACCTCGCCCGCAAGGCGCAGATGTCGATCTCGGTGGACGGCGGCTCGTCCTCACCCCTCAAGCGGATGGGCGCCGAGCCGTTCCTGGAGTGGACGCAGGGCGCCCGGCTGCTGGTCGTCAACGCCTCCGAGGCCGAGATCCTCACCGGCCGCGACAACCCCGACCAGGCCGCCAAGGTGCTCACCGCCTGGTACCCGCAGGTCGTGGTGAAGGTCGGCGCCGACGGCGCCCTCTGGTACACCAACGGCAGGCCCGAGCCGGTCACCGTCGCCGCCGAGCCCATCGAGAAGATCGTCGACGGCACCGGCGCGGGCGACGCCTTCATCGCCGGGTTCCTGCCCCCGTGGCTGGACGGCAAGCAGCCCGCCGACGCGCTCACCGCCGGATGCCGCCTCGCCGCCACGGCCATGCAGCACCTCGGCGCCCGCCCGTCCCTGGACGTGGTCGACAACCAGATCAAGAACTGACCGGGGGTCAGGCCAGCGGCGTGTAGGTGCGGACGTCCTCGCGCACCGCCGCCCACAGCCGGTTCAGCGGGTGCCCGGCGTCGTAGCGCTCCAGGTCGTCGCGGCGGACGAACGCGCCCGTCATCAGCTCGGCCCGGGGCTCCAGGTCGTCGTCCAGCGTGATCGCGCGCAGCGGCACGCCGTCGGGATCGTCCCGCCCGGCCATGCCGCGGCCGATCGAGCCCGTCACGATCATGCAGCCGCGGACGAACCCGGACCTCAGCAGCGACAGGCCGTAGTGGACGTCGTCGATGTCGGCGACCACGTTCAGCCGGTCCCGGAAGCCCGCCCCGTACCAGGTCGCGAGCAGATCGGCGACCAGGCCCGCGGGCGGCACCACCAGCGGCACGCCGGCGAGCGCGCTCGTGCGCACCGGCGCGTCCGGCAGCTCCGCCTCCGGCAGGTTCGTCAGCAGCAGCGCCTGGCCGCGCGCGTACTCGACGATCTCGTAGTCCCTGAGCCGCAGGTCACCCTCCGGCGTGCTGACGATGCTGCCGCAGATCAGGTCGACCTGCTTGGTCTCCAGCCGCGTCCACAGGTCCTTGGTGCGGACGTGCGCGACCTTGAACTCCACCTCGCGCTGCCGGAACTCCTCCGACACCCGCTGCCACGCCCGCGACACGATCGGCAGCGTGAACTCCGTCGTGCCGACCGTGAGCATCCGCCCGAGCCGCCGGCGGCTCCAGTGGATGGACTCCAGCCAGCTCGCGAACGTCGTGCGCGCCAGCTCCACCGAGGTCTCCCCGGTGGGCGTGAACAGGAAGTCCTTCCCCCGCCCCTGCCGGACGGTCAGCACCTCCCCGCACAGCGCCTGGCTGCTGCGGTTGAGGGTGTCCAACTGCTTCTGGACGCTCGACTGCTCACGCCCGAGCACGCGGGCCGCCCGCAGCGCCGAACCCGTCTCGTACACCACGAGCAGCGTCCGCAGCTGGTCGAACGTGCTGTCGAGCAGCGCGGGCGGGCAGGTCAGCAACTCGTCGAGTGACGGGGACACGGGGAGGGACATTACTACCGGCTCCCGAAATGGCCGAGCGGTCATCCCGGCGGGAAATGATGACATTTCCCGCTGAACTTATCTCAAGATGTTCTTCAAAACAACTGGACAGACTTTTCTGACCTCTAGAACACTTTCAACCCGTCCCCGACCGAGGAAGTGCGCTTGTGAGCTCGCCCGACCCCGTCCGCCCCGTCCCGCCCCCGGACGTGCCCGCGAAGATCGTCGCGTCCGTGCCCACCACGCTCAGGGTCGAGCCCGCGGACAAGCTCGTCTACCCGGCGAAGGCGGGCACCTGAGACTCCCGGTCCGCCGCGGCTCTTCTCCGCCGCGGCGCCCGGGCCGATCGCCGGCCCGTGCGCGGGGCCGCGCGCACGGGCCGGCCACATCACCCGCCCGCGCCGACAGGGGCGCGCGGGCGGGGCGGCCCCGGACCATGCCCGCCGCGATCCCGGCTCTGGGACCCGGCGGGCGGTCATCACCTGATCGGGCTTGTGCGGGCGCGCTTCATCCGCCCCGTGGGAGCGGCCTCCGCCCTTACCCCACCGGACGGCCGGCGCACTCGCACAACGCCTGAGCACCTTTGCCGCAGGACGCGATGGGCCCGCCGGCCTTTCGGCCCCCCGGGCCGGGCCGTGGCCCTCCGCCGGGCTAGGGGGTGGGAACGGGCGCGCTGCGCGGCGCATGCGGGCGCTCACCGTCCTCCGGCAGGGAGCCGTCACCGGACGTCCCTGCGCCGCCCTGGGAGCCTTGCACCTTGGCGCCGGACGACGACCGCGGCCGGTAGGCGCCCTCGTCCCCGGGAGACGGCGCCGACGATCCGGTGACCGCCGGGGGGCGCGGCACGGCGGGCGGCACGTCGCTCCCGGACGCCGGCGGCAGGGTGCGCAGCAGCACCGCCGACGCGACGACGGGGAGGGCGACCGCGAACAGGGTCGTCGCCGAGCGGCGCCCGCGCCGTGCGGAACCACCGCGGGAACGTCCTTCGCACGCCGCGGAACCCGGCGGCGGCGCGGCCGCGTCGCGCGGATCCGGAGCCGGTCCGTAGTCCATCGTGAAACCCCCAGAGATCACCTATGGCGCACGACCGGTGACTTCGAGTCCATTTTCGATGTGTCCCCCACACCGCACCTGGCCGTGTCCGCGAATCCTTAGCCCGGGTGTGCCGGGCGGCGCGCTACAACGGAACCCCTCGCGACTTTACCTCAGGGAGGATAAGGAATTGATCGGCGGGGTGGTCCGACCAATGTTCGGGTTATGGCGCGAAACCGCCGTCACCCGGTCAGAGCCCGAATGCCGGCTTTTGTTCGCCCTCCCGCCTGGCCGAAGTCGGCCGGTCCGTCTGCGCGCTCTTCCAGCGCCGCGGGCCGGGTGGGCCGATGATGTCCGTCAGCGCCGGGAGCGGCGGAGGCGGATGGGGGGCGTACATGGCGGTGACCGGACCGGGTGCCCGGCGGCCTGACGGGCTGCGGGTGTTGTACCTGACGGCCTCCCCGCGCGGTGATCTCCGCGTGGACGAGGAGGTCCGCCGCGTCCAGAAGGCCGTGCGCGCCGCGGTGCACCGGGACGCGGTGCACATCGAGCATCAGCCCGCGGCGACCCTGGACGATCTGCTGGACGGCCTGACCCGGGTCGTGCCGGACGTCGTCGCCTTCTCCGGCCACGCCGACGAGCACTCCCTGGGGCTGGACAGCGGCGCCGACACCCCGAACCCCGGGCACAGGCTGCCGGTGCGGGTGTTCGTCCAGGCGATGGGCGCGGTCGACAGGCCGCCGAGCCTGGTGGTGCTCAACGCCTGCAGGTCCGAGGCGCATCTGGCCGAGCTGGTCCGGGTGGTGCCGCTGGCGGTGGGGATGCGCGGCGGCATCGGCGACGAGGCCGCGATCGGCTTCGCCGCCCGCTTCTACGCGGCGCTGACCGACGGGCAGTCGGTGCAGGCCGCCTACCGGCTCGCCCGGCTGCAACTGGAGGGCTCGGGCATGCCCGAAGCGGACCTGCCGGTCCTCGCCCGAGGCGCGGGCGCCGACCCCGCGGCCACCACACTGGTCCCGCCGCACCCTTCGAAGCCGGATCCGGCCTTGGCCTGACCGGATCCGGCGTCCACCAGGCCGCTTCGCCGCCGGCTTCGTCCGCCGACGTCCAGCGCACGCGCCTGGACGGCTACCTGGCGGCAGCGCACCGCGCCGCCGGGCACCACCCGTACGAGGACATCGACAGCGACGGCGCCCCTCCGCTCGACAAGGTCTACCTGCCCCAGCGGGTTGCCCTCCAGCAGGGTCCCGGCGAGGGTGAACCCGGTTCGTCCGCTGCTCGGCAGCTCTACGCACCCGACATCCTGTCGAGCGGGCAGAACTGTGTCGTCCTGGCCGGTGCGGGCGGAGGAAAGTCCAGCCTTCTGGGAGATCATCTGGCGCACAGCATCGGACGGTGGGTCGCCGGTGAGGGCGACGCCACGGTCCCGGTGCTGGTCCCCGCCCGTTTCCTGGTCGGGCAGCCGTCGCTCACCGACGCCATCGCCGCCGCGGTGGCGAGCGAGCTGACTCCCGTCACAAGGCTCGACCCGGACCTGTTCGCCCTCCCGCCGACGGACGGCGCCCGGTGGCTGGTCCTCGTGGACGGCGTGGACGAGGTGCCCGACATCTCAGCACGAAGGCGGGTCCTCCGGACCATCGCCGGGTTCATGCGGGACGGCGATGCCGACCACTACCGTTTCGTCGTCGCGACCCGGCACCCGGCCGCCGGTGAGCTCGACGTCTTCGGCTCCGCCGTTCCGCGCTACACGTTGCTGCCGTTCAATGACGAGGAGATCACGGAGCTCGCGGCGGGCTGGTTCGGGGTACCGGACGCCGACGACACCGCCGCGCGATTCACCGGCCTGCTGCGCCGGACCGGCTATATCGACCTGGCCCGGGTACCGCTTATCGCCGTGATGCTGTGCCTTCTCTATCAGGCCCACGGCGAACTGCCGCGGGGTAGGCGAAGCGATGTCTACGAGGAATTCATCAGGCATCTCCGCACCCGCGCGACGGAACGTTACGACACCACCGAGCAGGCCGAGGAAGCCCTGAAACGCTGGGGCGGGACGACGGTCGAGCGCGGACGGCGGACGATGGACCACCTGCCCTCCCTCATCGAGCGATTCGCCGCCCAACGCCGCGAAGGCGAGACCTCCCTGTCGCCCGTGGATTTCCTGGCGGGCCAACCCGAGGCGGAATGCCCCTCGGAAGACCTCGAACTGCGGGACCACGCGTGGAGGCGATTCCTGGAGGAGGCGTTGCTGCGCAGCGGACTGCTGACCAGGCGCCCGGGCGGTCTGGAATTCCCCCACTGGACCGTCCTCGAATATCTGGCGGCCCGCCACCGCACCCGCGACGCGGAGGCGTGCTCGGCGGAACTGCGCCGGCTCATCGACCGCCGCTGGACCAAAGCTCCCGGCGTGTTCTTCCGCCACCGGACCTGGAGCATGTCCCGCCACGCGACCGATCCGCTCATCGCCCTGTGGCGGGGGATCCCGGCGCCGATCGACCGGACCGACATGTCGTACGCGGGGTTCGTGCTCGACGCCGCGAGGAGGCGGGACCCCGAGGGCACCGACCGGAGACTCCTGGAGGTCGCCCAGCGCGGCGGCGTCGAAGGCGGCACGTTCGTGGCCCTCCAGGCCCGGTCCGGCACAGCCGTCCCCGACGAGATCTCGACGGCCGCCCTCTCCACCCTGGTCGCCGTGGCGACAAGCCCACCGACCAGGGCCGTCACCGGATGCGAGCGCGTGCTCGCGGCCGACACCCTCCTCAGGATCGACGACGAACGCGGCGTCACGGCACTGGAGGACATCGCAAAGGACCCGGACATCATCGACGTCGTCGATCCGTGGAATCTGCGCTCACACCACCTCCAGTCACTTCTGTTCGCCCTGATCCCCCTGATCCTGTACTGGCCTCAATTGGCCGTCCTCTCACTCCCCTTGATATTTTTCGGCCCTTTCGACCACGTGCGGGCGCGCTCGATAAGCCGAAGAGAGACCATCGCGGCGCTCGGCGCACTGTTCCGCAACCCCGTTTTCCGCAGTGAAGCACGCGTTCAGGCGGCCAGGGCGCTCTCCGCCTTCGGCGACCGGCGCGGCTACCGCTCCATGGCGAGCTCCCTGGCGAAACTCGCCGAGGACTCCACACTGGACGCCGTGGGCCGCGCGCGCCTGCTGAAGGAATCGTCCGAACTCGAACAAGAATCCCTTGCGCCGCACCGGCACCGCTGACCGCGAACGGCCTTGTCCCCTCCCCGCGAGGTGCACATACTTTTCCTGAGGGAGGGCGCCGTGGCAGGAGAGATCGAGCCGCTGAGCGACCAGGACCGCGCCGAGATCGCCGCCGGTCTCCGCCGCGCCTACCACGCCTCCCTGAGGCACTGGCCTCGCCGCGTGATCTGGGTCGAGTCCCCACAAGGAATGCGGCCATACCACTCCTGGGGCGGCCGACAGAGGGCATTGACCGCCCGAGACCGCATTCGCGCCCTGTGCTGGCGCGCGCTGTCGATACTGGCGTCCACGCTCTGCCTCTACCTGGTCTTCCTCCCCTTCGCTGCGATCGTGTACGTCGCCCTGCGCACGGGCGAGCCCCAGGTGGGCCTCCTCGGCGCGAGCCTCGCCAAGCTGAGCTGGCTCGAAGCCCTCTACGTCTACTCGGGCCTCTTCCTCTTCGTCTGGCTCTGCTGCGGTTCACCGATGGTCACCGCGGATGGCGGGTACTCCGAATTCCCCTTCACGTTCAATGACCAGGTCAAGCTGCACACTCCGAGAAAAGCGCAAATTGAGAAGCCTCCATATCCGTTCTCGACCGCCGTTCTCACCTCGGCCAACAATGGCGATATCAAGGGCCTGCAAGACTGCCTCTTCTACGGCGGCCCGGGACGAGCCTTCGCATGCGCGACCTTCCGTGATCTCGCAATCGTGGTCGAACCGCCGTCGGTCATGCACACCGAGACGTTGCCCGACGGCACCACACGCCCGCACCGGGACGACGGTCCGGCTTTGCAATGGCCGGGCGGTGAGGACTACTTCTTCCTGCACGGCACCTTGGTACCGAAGGAACTGTTCGACGGCGAATGGGGCCTGCAGCAGTTCAGCACGACGCGGAACAGCGAGCTGCGTCGGCTGGCCATCGAACGCATGGGCTGGGAGACCTTCATCTCCAGAACCGGGCTCGAACCACTGGCCGAATCGGACGATCCCGCCAACCCCGGCGCCCTGCTGCGGCTCTACGACATCCCGAACGCCGACGCACGGCTCCTGGTGATGCGCAACGGCAGCCCCGACCGTTCCGGCGCCCACCGCGAGTACGCCGAACCGGTGCCCCCGCACCTGGACGATCCCGTCGAAGCCGCCGCCTGGCAATACGGCTGCCCGGTGGAGGTCTACCGGCGACTGGAACGACGCACCTGATCCCGAGGAGAGCCCATGCACACCTACGCGAGCGCACTGAACCTGATCGGCGTGACCGTCCCCGGCCACCTCGTCGCCGACGCCGAGGTCCCGATCCTGACCGGCCCCCAGGCCCAGGGCGACCTGCTGGTCCTCCCCACCACCCCGCCCTCGTCCGACGACTGGCAGATCGTCTCCGCAACGGGAGTGCAGGTCATCCACGGCGAGGCGACCGGGAACACCCACTGGCTTCACCCCGGATTCGACAGCCCCGGAGTGTCCTGGCTGCCGATGACCGGTCGGCGGCACTCCGAAGACGACCTCGCAGTCGGCTACCTGCGCGTCCCCCACGGCCAGGCCGCCCTCCTGATCCACACCGACGAACACGGCGCCAACGGAATCGGCGCAGGCGACTACGTCCTCAACCGCAAACGCCAAGCACACGTCGCCTTCGAAGGCGCACCAAGAACGTCACGCACCCCGCATCCCGCCACGTCCCCCCTCTTCTCCGACCTGGTAGACGATTAAGGCGCCATTTCAACACCTGCAACCCCGCGCGCCCCCAGCCCGACCTCCGAAGCGCAACCAACAATCCCCTCCTGACCTGCGGCGTCAGCCGCATGGCCACAGCGGCGTACCACGCATCACCACCGCCGAGTCGAGTTCTCGGCCAGCCCAAGGCCGGTACCGCCTAGCATTCGAACGAACCGCGACACAGCCGGGTGCGTGCTACCCCTTGCACTGAGAGCTGGGTCGGCTCCAGGAAGGCCCGCCCCCACGCTGATGCGCCACACTGGCGCAGCGCTGCGCAGGTGCGGCCCGCGCATTGTGGCCCCACGCAGACGCGGCCCCACGCAGACGCGGCCCCGCGCTGGCGCGTCCCCACGTAGGCGCAGCCCACGCTGGTGTGCGGCCCCACGCTGGTGTGTCCCAGGCGGGCAAGACCCCACGCAGGTATGGCCCCACGCAGACGCGGCTCCGCATTGGCGCAGCCCCACGCAGACGCGGGCCCGCGCAGTGTGGCCCCGCACAGGCGTGCCCCCCACGTAGGCGCGGCTTTCCACGCTGATGCCGCCCCACGCAGATGTGCCCCCGCGCTGATGCGGCCCTACGCAGGCGTGGCCCCAGCGTTGATGTGTGGTCCCGCGCTGGCGCGGCCCACGCAGGCGCAGCCCCACGCTGGTGCGACACCACGCTGGTGTGCAGCCCCACAATGGCGCGGCCCACGCAGGCGCGGCCCCACGCAGACGCGGACCCGCGCAGTGTGGCCCCGCACAGGCGTGCCCCCCACGTAGGCGCGGCTTCCCACGCTGATGCCGCCCCACGCAGATGTGCCCCCGCGCTGACGCGGCCCTACGCTGATGCGGCCCTACGCAGGCGTGGCCCCGCGTTCATGTGTGGTCCCGCGCTGGCGCGGCCCACGCAGGCGCAGCCCCACGCTGGTGTGCGACACCACGCTGGCGTGCAGCCCCACACTGGCGCGGCCCGCGCAGGCGTGGCCCCGCGCAGGTGCGTGACCCCGCGCAGGCGTGCAGCCCCACAATGGCGCGGCCCTACGCAGGTGCGGCCCCGCGCTGATTTGTGGTCCCGCGCAGCCGCGGCCCCACGCGGGCGTGGCCCCGCGCAGTGTGAGCTTCCGCGCAGGCACGGCCCCACACTGGCGCGGCCCCACGTAGGCGCGACCCCACGCTGGTGTGTGGCACCAACGCTGGTGTGCGGCCCCACACTGGCGTAGCGCTGCGCAGGTGCGCGCCGCACCGGTGTGGCTTCACGCTGATGCGGCCCGCACTGGTGCAGCCCCACGTCGGTGTGGCCCCGCGAAGGTGCGGCACCACGCTGGCGCAGCGCTGCGTAGGTGCGGCCCGCACTGGTGTGGCCACGCACGGGTGGGGGTGGGGTGCTGGGGCGTTTGGGCGAGCTGGGAGCGGCCTAAGGCGGGGGGCGGAGGCTAAGGCACTCTGCGGGTTCGGGATAGGGCTTCGTCCCGATGTGGGGTGGGGGGCCTTAGGACGAACCTTGTACATGTCGGGCCGGGAGGGTCCGGCAGGAAACAGGGAGCAGCACATGATCCGCCCGGAGTTCTCCAGGGACCTCGTCAACGACCGAGTGGCCGCGCTTCGCGCCGAGGCGCGCAACGCCCGGCGGGCACGGCTTGCCAAGGCGCTCAAGCGGTGACAACGCCATGCGGCACCTACCGGTACACGCCCCCGCCTTCTGGCGGGGGCGTGTCTTTTCCGCGCGGTGGCCCATGTGCCGCGGTCAGTTGGGTGTCGCGAGGGTCAGGGGGAGGACGGCGGGGGCGCCGGCCTCTCTGAGGAGCCGGGTGGCCACCGTCATGGTCCAGCCGGTCTCGACGCGGTCGTCGACCAGGAGGACGGGACCGGTCGCGTCGGGGAGGGCCGCCGCGAGTTCGGGGGGGACGGTCAGCGCCTGCCAGACCGAGCGGAGACGCTGGGCGCTGTTGTGGCGGCGGGGCACCGGGTCTCCGGCCGGGACCAGCTCACCCAGGTAGGGAAGGCGGCCGATGTCGGCTATCCGACGGCCGAGGCTCGTGACCAGGCGGGGACGGGAACGCGAGCCGATCGTGACGACGCCGGTGGGGCGGGCCGGCCAGTCCCAGGCGGCGAGGACCTTGACGACGGCGTCGACCATGTCGGAGGGGACGTCGGTGTCGCCGGAGGCGAACAGGTCGCGCAAGCGGTTGCCCCAGCCGATGTCGGTGAGACGGCCCAGGGCCCTGCCCGTCTCGGCCTGCTGGTCGGCCTTGATGCGGCCGGAAACGCCCAGGTCGTCCTTGACGCCGGTGGGCCACATGCGGCGGGGGGCGATGTCCACGCCCGGGCGGTGGAGGCGGTCGCGGGCCCGGGTTGCGCCCTCCGGGGTGACGTCGGCCGACCAGTGGTCGCCGGTGCAGTTGTCGCAGCGCCCGCAGGGGACGGCGGACGGGTCGTCGAGCTGGTCGCGCAGGAACTTCTCGCGGCAGCCCTCCGTGGCGATGTAGTCGAGCATCGCCTGCTGCTCGCGGCGGCGTTCGGAGGTGACGCGCTCGTAGCGCTCGCGGTCGTAGGACCAGGGGCGGCCGGTGGCGGTCCAGCCGCCCTTGACGCGGCGTGCGGCGCCGTCGACGTCGAGGACCTTGAGCATCATCTCCAGGCGGGCGCGGTTGAGGTCGACCAGGGGTTCCAGGGCGCCCGTCGACAGGGGGCGGCCGGCGTTCTCCAGGACGTCGAGCGTCGTGCGGACCGTGGGTTCGGGCGGGAACGCCAGGCTCGCGAAGTACGCCCAGATGTCACGGTCCTCCGGTCCCGGCAGCAGGATGACCTCGGCGCGGTCGACCCCGCGGCCCGCGCGGCCGATCTGCTGATAGTAGGCGACCGGGGACTGCGGGGCGCCGACGTGGACGATGAAGCCGAGGTCGGGCTTGTCGAAGCCCATGCCGAGGGCGCTGGTGGCGACCAGGGCCTTGAGCTTGTTGTCCCGCAGGTCCTGCTCGGCCTGGAGCCGCTCGGCCTGCTCGGTCTGCCCGGAGTAGGCGGTGACCTCGTGGCCGCGGTCGCGGAGGTAGCCGGTGATCTCGTGGGCGGCGGCGACGGTGAGGGTGTAGATGATGCCGGAGCCCGGCAGCCTCTCCAGGTGCTCTCCGAGCCAGGCGACGCGCTGCTCGGCGGTGGGGACCTTCACCACGGCGAGGCGCAGGGACTCGCGTTCGAGCGGGCCGCGCAGGACGAGGGCGTCGTCGCCGGCGAGCTGCTCGGCGACGTCCTGGGTGACGCGGGCGTTGGCGGTGGCGGTGGTGGCGAGGACGGGGATGCCGGGCGGCAGCTCGGCGAGGAGGGTGCGCAGGCGGCGGTAGTCGGGACGGAAGTCGTGGCCCCAGTCGGAGATGCAGTGCGCCTCGTCCACCACGACCAGGCCCGCCCCGGCGGCGAGCTTGGGCAGGACGAGGTCGCGGAAGTCGGGGTTGTTCAGGCGCTCGGGGCTGACCAGGAGGACGTCGACCCGTCCAGCCTCGACCTCGGTGAAGATCTGCTCCCAGTCGTCGGTGTTGGAGGAGTTGATGGTGCGGGCGTGGATGCCGGCCCGGTCGGCGGCCTCGATCTGGTTGCGCATGAGCGCCAGCAGCGGCGAGACGATCACGGTGGGGCCCGCGCCGCGCCCGCGGAGCAGCCGGGTCGCCACGAAGTAGACGGCGGACTTGCCCCAGCCGGTGCGCTGGACGACCAGGGCGCGGCGCCGCTCGACGACGAGCGCGTGGATCGCCGTCCACTGGTCGTCGCGGAGGCGCGCCCGGTCGCCGGCGAGGGCGCGCAGGCACCGCTCGGCCTCGTCACGGAGTCCCTCGAATTCGCTCATGCCCCCTTGGTACCAGCGGCGGCGTGGCGTCCGCACCAGAATCGAATTCTGTGGACAACCTCGCATGATTGTGGCGCGGCGCGCCCTGGGTAGCCTCCCCATCAAGATCGGTTTCGCGGAGAAAGGGACCCGGGGGGCGGATGGGCGCGGCGGAACGCTTGCGGCGGACGTGGCACGCTCTCATGGACGTCTCTCCGCCCGAGCCTCCCGAGGACGAGCCCGGCGAGAACGTCGACACTTGGGCGGTCGACCTCGTGCTTCGTGTGGGCGAGCTGTTGCTCGCCAATGGCGAGACCACCGAGCGGGTGAACGAGGCCATGCTCGGCCTCGCGGTCGCCTACGAGCTGCCGCGCTGCGAGGTGCAGGTCACACTGACGAGCCTCCTGGTCAGCGCCCACCCGGGCAAGGGCGCGCCGCCGGTGACGGGCTCGCGGGCCATCCGGCGCCGCACGCCCGCGTTCTGGCGGCTCACAGCGCTGCACAATCTCGTCCAAGAAGCCTCCATCGGCATGCTGGAGCTGGACGAGGCGCACCGGAGGCTCGCGGAGATGAAGCGGGGACGCGCCCCCTACCCGCCGTGGCTGATCGTCGTCTCGCTGGGGCTGATCGCCGCGTCCGGCAGTGTCCTGGCGGGCGGCGGCCCGCTCGTGGCGGGGACGGCGTTCGTTGCCACGCTGCTCGGCGACCGCACCGCGGCCGCGCTGGCGCGGCGCGGTGTCGCGGAATTCTTCCAGCTGACGGTGGCGTCGGCGATCGGCGCGGGCGGCGCGGTGCTGGTGGTCGGCATGGGCAACCCCGCGCACGCGTCCACGATCGTCACGGGCGCGATCCTGGCGCTGCTGCCGGGGCGCCCGCTGGTGGCGAGCATCCAGGACGGCATCACCGGCGACCTGGTGAGCGCCGGGGCGCGGATGCTGGAGGTCTTCTTCATGATCGCGGCGATCGTCGCCGGTCTGGGGGCGATGGTCTACCTCGGGGTCACGTTGGACGTGCCGATCGACGTCAGCCACCTGCCGCGCCCCGCGGCGACCCTCAAGCCCGTCGCGGTGATGGCGGCGGCCGCCGTCTCGGTGACGTTCGCGGTGTCGCTCGCGGCGCCCCGGGATGTTCTGACCGCGTCGGCTCTGGGCGGCGCGGTGATCTGGGTGCTGCACGTCCTCCTGCTGGGATGGGACGTTCCTCCCGTCCTGGCGTCGGCGGTGGCCGCGACGGTCGTCGGTGTGCTGTCGAACTGGCTCGCCAGGCGGCATCAGGCCCCGGTGATGCCGTTCGTGGTCCCGGCCATCGGACCGCTTCTGCCGGGGACGGCGCTGTACCGGGGCATGGTCGAGCTGAACACCGGCGCCCCCGAGACGGGCGTGCTGAGCCTCATCGGGGCCCTCTCGGTGGCGCTGGCCCTGGGCGCGGGCGTGAACCTCGGCGGGGAGCTCGTCCGCGCGTTCCAGCGCGTCGGCCTGAGCGCTTCCGGACGCTGGGCCCGGCCCGCCGCCCGGCGGACGCGCGGCTTCTGAGACCTGCCCTGCCGCGAAGTCCCGCCCCGCCGCGGAGAGCTGCGCGGCTTCGGAGAACTGTCGGTGGCGAAGGTTATGTTCGCCGCATGTACCGACAGGGAGACATCCTGATCATGCCGGTTCCGGAGGAGGCGGTCCCGCCGTCCGTCCGGGAGCTGCCGGCGGCCCCGCGCGACGGCCGCGGGCGCATGGTCCTGGCGCTCGGCGAGGCGACCGGTCACGCGCACGCGCTGACCGCGCCCGGCTCGCTGCTGCGGGTGCCCGACCCGCTCGCGCCCGACCACCTGCACCTGCCGTCGGGCGGGCGGCTGGTGCACGAGGAACACGCGGCGATCACCCTGCCCAAGGGCTGGTACCGGGTGATCCGGCAGCGCGAGTACGTGCCCGGCGCCGTCCGGGTCGTGGCGGACTGAGGCGCGGCATGTCCACCGGAGCATCACTCACCGAAGCACCCGCCGCCCGGCCGCCGCGCGCGGCGCACTACGTGGTCGGCGACTGGCAGTCCGTCGCCTTCGGCACCGGGCCCGCCGACCGCGGCCGGGCCGAGGCGGGCGTGGCCGCCGCCTACGCGTCCGCCGGGCTGGACGCCCCCGCACGGTACGTGTGGGTGCCCTCGCCCGCGCGGGGGGCCGTCGCCGCGGCCGTCCTCGCCGGGCACGGCGACCGCCTTCGCGAGGCCGGGCTGGGAGACCTGGTCGACCTCGCCCGGGGCGATCTCGGCGGGACGCCCGCGAGGGCGAGCGTCCTCACCGCCGTCAGGACGCGTCCGTGGGAGGCGGAACGCACCGCGGCCTGCTCCGAACAGGGGCCGGAGCAGTGGCCGCGGGTGTGGGCCGAGACCGGCGGCCTCCTCTGGAACCAGGTGCAGTCGCTGGTCACGCGGGTGCGCGCCGCTATCGGGGCTCTGGCCGTCCAGGGTCCCGGCGGTGAAAGCGGTGCGGGGTCCTCCGCGCAGGACGAGGCGGAGACCATCCTGCGCTCTGCCACCCTCGACGCGGTCCTGGGCCAGCACGACGCACCATGGCTCGCGCTGTTCGAGACGCTCGGGCGGCTGTCCGGCCCGCTGGACGGCCTGGCGGAGGCCGCACGCTCCGCGGGCTGGTGGTGGCCGTACGAGGACCTCGTGATCCTCTCCGAACGTCCGTCGGACCTGCACCGCGACGAGCCCGGGCGGCTGCACCGGGGCGACGGCCCGGCCATGGCCTATCCGGACGGGTTCTCCCTGCACGCCTGGCGTGGCATGCCGATCCCGCCCGACTTCGTGGACTCCCTGACCGGGCTCACCCCCGGCCGTATTTCCGCCGAGGAGAACGCCGAGCTGCGCCGGGTGATGCTGGAGATCTTCGGCTACGACCGGTACCTGGCCGAGACCGGCGCGCGTCCGCTGCACCGCGATGAGACGGGGGTGCTGTGGTCCATCGAACTGCCCGGTGACGAGCCCGTGGTCATGGTGGAGGTGGTCAACTCCACGCCCGAACCGGATGGGACGCGCCGCACCTATTACCTCCGTGTGCCGCCCGGCACGCGGACGGCGCGCGCGGGCGTCGCCTGGACGTTCGGAGTGGACGAGGCCGACTACCACCCGGAGAAGCAGACCTGAGCCTATGGACGACCGGTATCGCACCGGTCACGGCGGGTGTCCCTTGGTAGCACTTCCCCTGTCCCCAAGGGATACCCGCCCGGCTCCCGCGGTCTCAGCGGAAGGCCGCGCCGCCGTACGTCACAGGGTCGGCCGACCGGGCAGCGGTGACCGGCCCAGCAACGCGGGGATGCGTTCGAGGACGCCGCCCGCGAAGGTGTCGTAGAGGCCGAGCGGCTCCAGATGCACGTAGCCGATGTGGCAGTCGCAGGTGTCCAGCGGGCAAGGACGCGGCGCGAGCGCGCCGAGGAACGATCCGTCGTACAGGTTGCCCAGGACGGACGGGACGAAATGGCAGCGGCGCACCGTCCCGTCGCCGTCCACGGACACGACGCTCTCGCCGGTGCGGCAGGCGAGGCCGCGGCTGGTGTGGGGCCGGCGGCTGACGGGGAACAGCGGGTCGATCTCGGTCCAGGTGGCGGCCTCGGCGTCGTCGTAGCGGCGTCCCTCGGCGGCATTGACCCACAGGTACGTCGCGGCGGGCAGGTCGGCGCGGAGGCGGCGGGCGGCCGCGAGGTGCTCGGGCTGCCCGACGATCCCCACGCTGTGCCTGATCCCGGCCCGAGCCAGCTCACGGCACTTGCCGAGGAAGCGCTCGTACGGCACCTGACCGGGATGGTAGGTCGCCCACAGCGCCAGCTTGGCCGGGTCGGCGTCGGACGTCCACGACACGCGGTGGCTCAGGTTCGTCTGGATCGCGACGCGGTCGACGTGCGGGAGGCGGCTCAGCTCCACCAGAGCGCGCCGGTACCAGGACCGTACGAGCCCCTCTCCCCAGGGCGTGAACAGGACGGAGACGCGGTGGTCCCTGCCGGCGACCCAGCCGGTGAAACGTTCGAGTGCCGCGCGGTCGGCACGCAGTTGCTCCGGCGTGTCGCGGCGCTTGGCGAACGGGCAGTAGGGACAGTCGTAGTCGCAGCTGGCGAGCGGCCCGCGATAGAGGATCGTGAGGTGTTCCATCAGCGCGTCTCGTAGGCGGCCATCCGTTCCCGCACGTGCGGCGAGAACAGGGCGGGGCCGATGGCGTCCGAGTGGGCGAGCCCTTCCGAGGTCAGGGAGATGGACGCGGATGTCGTCTCCAGCCATCCCCGCCTGTCGAACGACGTGAGGTCAACGGCGAAGTCGTCGGAAGGGTCTGTTCCGAAGCGCTCGGTGTAGGCGTTCCGGTCGAGGCCGGTGGACTGCAGGAGGGATTGGACGAGATGACGGCGGCGGCGCTCGTCGTCGTCCAGCGCGAAGCCCACGCGGGCGGCGCCGAAGTCGTCCTCGCGGACGTAGTCGTCGATGATGGCGCGGACGTGCCTCGCCCCGACCGCGTATTCGAACGAGTAATGCAGGCCGGTCGTGTAGGAGCGGGCTCCGCAGCCCAGGCCGACCATGCCGTCGGTCTGGCAGCAGTACTCGGTGCCCCCCGCGTCCTCGCGCGGCAGCCGGAACATCCGCATCGACACCTGCTCGTACCCTTCCGCCAGAAGGTGGTCGCGGCCGATCCGGTAAAGGGCGAGGCGTGAGTCGTCCCACTCCCGGCGGGATTGCTCGTCGAGCCGGTGCAGGCCCGTGCCCGGACGGACGTACAGCGGGTACAGGTAGATCTCCTCCGGGCGCCACTTCAAGGCGGCGTTCAGGGAGTGCGACCATGTCGCCGGTGTCTGGCCGTCGATGCCGTAGATCAGGTCGATGTTGAGGATCGGGAACCCGACGGCCCGGATGCGGTCGAGCGCGGCCTCCACCTCGGCGCGCTTCTGCGGGCGGACGGCGGCGCGGGCCTCCTCGTCGATGAAGCTCTGCACCCCGAGTGAGACGCGCGTGGTTCCGCGTTCGGCCAGGACGGTGAGCCGGTCGGTGGTGGCGGTCGCCGGGGACGTCTCCACTCCCAGCGGGGCCGACCCGAACCCGGAGAACCGTCCGGCGATGTCGCAGAGGCGCTCCAGCTCGGACGCGGTCAGGTAGGTCGGTGTCCCGCCGCCGAACGCCGCGGTGGCGAACGTCCCGGCGCCCTCCAGGGCGTCCAGGACGGCGGTGGCCTGCCGGTCGAGCGCGTCGAGGTAGGCACCGGTCAGTTCCTCGGGCGCGCCCGTCCGCGTGAACAGATTGCAGAAGCCGCAGCGCATCTCGCAGAAGGGGATGTGCAGGTAGAGGAACAGGGAGTCGAGGGGCTCGCCCGCCCACACCTCGCGCAGCGGACGCGGCGGATTGAGCGGACGGTAGGCGGTCTTGTGCGGGTACGCGTAGACGTAGTGCTGGTAGCGGTCTGTTGAGGTCACGGCAGAACGAACTCCCCATACGGAACGGTCCACACGACCTCGTGGCCGATGCGGTGCCCGGTGTGCCCGTCCTCCCCGTAGGCCGTCCCGTGGTCGGAGCAGACGATCACGAAGCAGGGACGGCGCATGAGGGCGAAGAGCCGACCCAGCCGGGCGTCGACGTGCCGCAACGCGGCGGTGTGGCTCGCCCGGGTGTCGCCGTGCGAGCTGGTCGCCCCGTCCAGGTAGAACCAGTTGGGCTGGTGCAGCGACGCGACGTTCAGCAGCAGGAACAGCCGCCGTGCGGCGGGCAGCCGGTCCATCACGTCGGCGACGCGGTCGATCTGGTGGTCCAGGGAGGCCGGGTCGGTGACGCCGAACCCCGGTTCCCAGTGGCTCTCGGCGAACAGCGAGGGCAGGGCGGACCCCAGAGGCGTGAGCTTGTTGAAGAAGCCCACGCCCCCGACGCAGACGGTGTGATACCCGGCCGCGGCGAGACCGGACGGCAGGTCCGCGGCGTCGAACGTCCAGGTGCCGGGGGCCGTCGTCTCGCTGCCCGGGAACGCCCCGGCGAACAGGCGCGGGTGCGGGCCGGGCGATGCCGGAGTGGGCAGGAACCCGGCCAGGATCGCGGTGTGCGCCGCGTACGTGAAGCTGCCGGGCGAGTGGCGGCGCTCCCACCGGCCCCCTGGGAGGAGCCCGGCGAGCGTGGGCGTCCCCCCGGTCGCGGCGAGCTCGGCGGCCACGTCGTAGCGCAGCGTGTCGAGGGTCACCAGCAGCACGTCGTGGCTGCCGATGATCTCGTTCATGTCGTACATGCGGGGGCGTACTCCGACAAGGTGGCCCTGACCTGGGCAGTGTAGGTGTCGAGTCCCTCCGCGGAGGTCCCCGGCAGGCCGGGAAGTCCGGGGAGCAGATCCCCGAACGCGTTGACCTCGCACACCGCAAACCGCCTCATGCCCATGGGGACGAGCAGATCGACGCCGACCATCGGACTGCCGGGGAAACAGGCGGCGGCCCGCGCGCACACGTCGAGCGCCCTCTGCCAGCCGTCCTCGCCAAGCGCGCGCCGCACCGCCACGAGGTCTCCCCTGGCGCCGCCAAGGTGCAGGTTGGTCATCGGACTGCGGCTCGTCCGCACGACCGCGTGGGTGGGCTCACCGCCGATGACGACCACCCGCAGGTCGAACACGCGACCGCCGATCGTGGCCTTCGGCAGCCACCGCTCCACGTGCAGGCCGTCCGGCGCCAGGGCGTCGATCAGCGCGGCGACGTCCCGTTCTGTGTCGTACACCCGGACACGGAGCGAGTTGAACAGGCCGGACGGTGTCATGGCCGCGGACGTGACGGCCCTGACGCGTCCGCCGGGCGCCGTCTGCAACGCCACCACACCCGACGCGGACGAGCCATGCGCCGTCTTGGCGAACACACGCCGCTCCCCTGCGCCGTCCATCAGGGACCGCAGTTCCGCGTAGCTCCCGGCCGGGGGGAGCGCTGCGGGGACGGGGACTCCGGCGGCCTGCATACGCGCGTGCGACCGCCGCTTGTCGAACATCACCGCGATCTCGCCGACGTCCCCGAGGAGCCGTGCGCCCGCCCGCGCCGCCGCCGCGTCGATCCTCGCGAGCGCGGCGGTGAACGTCCGGTACCAGGCGGCGCCGCCGCCCACGCGCGACGGGTCCCCGGGACCGCGCAGCAGTGCGTCGGCCGCCGGGTCCTCCCCCGGCGAGTCGACGCGGAGCAGGTCACCGGGGCCGAAGGGGAGCGAGGAACCGCGCAGGACGTCCGTCCAGGGGACGACCCTGGGCTCGGACAGCCCTGACGCGCGGCACGCGTCGGCGAACAGCACAGGACGCCGGTCGCCGGGCGTCGCGACGACGACGGTCCTTGAGGCGCCGTTCCTGTCGGCGCCCGTTCCGAGGCCACCCGGGACAACCGCTCCCGGGACGACCGCGCCGGTCACGGCGGTGGTCATGAAAGGGTGCCGTGGGTCATTCCGACACCGCGACGAAGCGCCAGTCGCCGTCCGGCTTCTCCTGCTCGCTCAGGTCGACGTCGACGCCGGGGAGCGCGGCCCTCACCCGTTCCACCATCGCGTCGGACAGGAAGTGGTGGTGCAGGTCGAGCCTGCGCAGATGCGTGAGCGGCTGCCCGGACAGCAGCGCCTCGGCGCCCTGGTCGGTCAGGACGCCCATCGCGAGGCTCAGCGACTCCAGCCGCGCCACGATCGGCGCGCCGGCGACCGCGGCGGCGACCTCGTCCTGGATCTCGCTGTCCTCCAGGCCGAGGTGGCGCAGCGCGGGCAGCCGCTCGCCGGACAGGAGCGGCGCGAGGTCGGCGACGGTCGCGTCGCCGCCGTAGTTGTCCTCGCCGAGCCACAGGTCGAGGCGCTCCAGGTTCGGCAGCTCGCTCGCGCCCACGGCCTGGACGATCCGCGCGGGCAGCCCGCCCGACTCGAACCGCAGCACCTTCAGCGTCGTGCTCTTGATCGGTTCGAGCGCGAGGTCCTGGGCGCCGCGGACGTCGAACCGCTCCAGCGCGGGGAACGCCGCGAACAGCGGGGTGATGTCGGAGTGCTCGATCCAGGAGATCTCCGACTCCTCGCCGAGGATGTCGCCGAGGAAGAGCGACGTCAGCCTCGGGAAGGAGGATGCGGCACCGGTCAGGAGCGCCACGGGGTCGGCGACGTTCTCGTCGTAGGACGCACCCCAGTAGCCGATGACGAGGGCGGTGATCTGGGTGGTGTCGACCGCTTCCAGGAACCGCGCGAAGGTCTCGCTGAACGGCTCCGAGTCGAACATCGTCCCGACGTACCACGCCGCCTCGCCGGGCGGCGGGTAGCCCTTGGAGTCCGGCCCAGGTCCGTCGCCCTCCTCCGACTCCTTGCCGTAGAACCTGCACACCGGCAGCCCGGCGTACTCCTCCAGATGCTGATACACGCCCATGGGTCCCCTTCACGATTTCGTCGGACCCTGTCCTATCAGCACGGGCGGACAAACCGTCGTGCTTCAGTCGTCCTCGTCCGCGAAACCCTCGGATCCGCCCTGCACGCCCGGTCCAGCGTCCGATCCGGCAACCGGACCGCCGCCCGATCCGGCATCCGGACCGCCGTCCGACGCCGCGCCCAGCAGGCCGCGGGTGAGCGACTGCGCGGGGTCGAACATCTCGGTCAGCGCCGCGCCGAAGTGGGCGTCGGTCAGGACCTCCGCCGCGCCGCCCTCGCGGAGCGCGACCAGCACGGCGCGCCGGACGAGTTCCTTGATGAACGAGGCGGTGACGCCCTCGGTGCGGGCGGCGATGTCCTCCAGGTCGGCGGTGAGACGCAGCTCGCGCCCGTACAGCCGAAGCAGCTCCACCCTTCCCCGGATGTCGGGACGGGGTATCTCCACGGCCAGGTCCACCCGTCCCGGACGCTCCGCCAGGGCGGACTCCAAGGAGCCGACGCGGTTGGTGGTGAGGACGAAGACGACGTCGGCGTCGCCGGCGACGCCGTCCATCGCGTCCAGGAGGGAGAACAGCAGGGGGCTGGAGCCGCCCTCGAAGAGGTCGCGGTCCTCGGCGACCAGGTCCACGTCCTCCACGATGACGATGGAGGGCTGGAGGCTGCGCGCCAGCGCCACGGCGTCGTCCAGGAACCGCAGGGCGGGGCCGGTGAGCTGGACGACCGTGTACCCCAGGAGCCGTCCCATCAGGTAGCGGACCGTGTGGGTCTTGCCGGTGCCGGGCGGGCCGTGCAGCAGCAGCCCGCGCTTGAGGTGCTGCCCCGCGGCGAGGAGCCGTTCGGCGTGCTCGGCGATCCCGACCACGTGCGCCTCGATCGCCTCCAGCCGCCCGTCCGGCAGGACGACGTCGGACGCGGCGAGGTGCGGCCGGGGCAGGAAGGTGACCAGCGCGTTCTCGCGGTGCTCGCTGGACGTGAAGCCGAGGACCTGGCCGCGCATCACGTCGTGCTCGCGGCGGAGCCGGTCCACCTCGTCGCGGACCGCGGCGGCGGCCGCCCGGTCCCGGGCGAAGACGGTGAGGACGCACAGCGCCTCGTACGACTCGCGGGTGAGGACGCCGATGACGACCGGGGACCCGTCCGGCGCCAGCGTCGGCACCAGGCCCAGCTCGACGACCTCCATGGACTCCGCGGGGCCGACGGCGGCGGTGCCGTAGTCGGGACGGCCCAGCAGGTAGGTGCCCATCGTGATCACCGCGTTGATCATGGAGCTGATGTTGTCGAAGTGCCGCTCGGCGCCGGCGATGCCGAACCACTCGGCGCCGGGCGGGCGGTCCGCCAGGTAGGCGTCGATGCCGCGTTGCAGCCCGGCGTGCTCCCAGCTCTTGTAGTCGTGGCCGACCGTCACCAGGTCGTGGAACGGGACGCCGATGTGGTCGGTGATCCGCGCCACCAGCGGCGACGCCGCGTTGTCCTCGGTGAGGCGCTCCCCCGCGGTGCGCAGCAGGCGCTGGAGCCCGGTGGCCAGGGTGCGCGCCGACTCCAGGTCGAGCTCCCCGCCCGCGGGGCCGCTCACGGCATCGGTCACCAGATGTCCCCCGTTCGTCCGGCCGCCCGCAAGTCAGCTTAGGCAGCCCCCGCGCGCGCCCGCGACCGGTTTGCGGCACACACGCACAAGGCCCGGGCGGACGGTGCGACCCGTCCGCCCGGGCTCTGTGCGATGTCCGCCCAGGGCGCGCGTCAGGAGGCGATGAGTACGGACCCCTTGTACTTGTCCTCGACGAACTTCTTCACCTCGGGCCCGCGGAGCAGTTCGACCAGCTTCTTCACACGCGGGTCGTCCTTGTTCTCCGGGAGGGTGACGATGCCGTTGGCGTACGGGTTGCCCTCGGCCTTCTCGGCGGCGAGCGCGTCCTTGTTCGGCGCCAGGTGCGCCTCAAGGGCGTAGTTGCCGTTGATGACCGACAGGTCGACGTCGTCCAGGGAACGGGGAAGCTGCGCGGCCTTCAGCGGCTTGAACTTCAGGCCCTTGGGGTTGCCCGTGATGTCGCGCTCCGTCGCGCTGGCGGGCGCGCCCTGCCTGAGCGTGAGCAGGCCGTTGTCGGCGAGCAGCTTCAGCGAGCGTCCCTGGTTCGCCGGGTCGTTCGGCACCGCGACGGTCGCGCCATGCGGGACGGCCTGAAGGCTCGTCACCTTCTTGGAGTAGACGCCGAGGGGTTCCAGGTGGACGGGCGCGACGAACGCCAGTTTCGTCCCCGACTTCTTCTCGAACTCCTGCATGAAGGGCACGTGCTGGAAGTAGTTGGCCGTGACCTGCTTCTCCTTCAGGACGGTGTTGGGCTGCTGGTAGTCGTCGAAGGTGACGATGTCGAGCTTGAGCCCGGCCTTGGACGCCAGGTCGTCCTTGACGTACTTGAGGATGTCGCCGTGGGGCACGGGGTTGACCGCGACCTTCAGCGGGGCGTCCGCGTCGTTGGACGCCTCGGACGACCCGCACGCGGTCATCGCGGCGAGCAGGCCCACGGACGTCAGCGTGATGATGATCTTGCGGAGCACGAGGGTGCCTTTCTGTGCGTCACTTGTGCGTGAGGCGGCGGGCGACGAGGTCCCCCGCGGCCTGGATGATGAGGACGAGCACGATGAGGAGCACCACGGTGGCGACCATGACCTTGGTCTCGAAGCGCTCGTAGCCGTAGGTGACGGCGAGGTTACCGAGGCCGCCGCCGCCAACCGTCCCGGCCATGGCGGTGTAGCCGATCAGTGCGATGACGGTGACGGTCAGGCCGGACACCAGGCCCGGGCGCGCCTCGCGCAGCAGCACCTTCCCGACGATCTCCCGCCGGGTCGCGCCCATCGCGTCCGCCGCGGCGACCACGGCGGGATCGACCTCGCGCAGCGCGATCTCCACGAGCCGGGCGTAGAAGGGGATGGCGCCGACCGTCAGCGGGACGATCGCCGCCGCGTTGCCGATGCTGGTGCCGACGACGACCCGGGTGAAGGGGATGATCGCCACCATCAGGATGAGGAACGGCAGCGAGCGGCCGATGTTCACCACGACGCCCAGCGTCCTGTTGACCGGCGGGGCCGCCAGCAGCCCGCCCCGCTCGGTGATCACCAGCAGCACGCCGAGGAGCAGCCCGAGCACGGCGGTGAACAGCGCCGACACGCCGGTCATGTACAGGGTCTCCCGTGTCGCGGGCCACAGCAGCGGGGTCACCTCGTCCCAGGTCATCGCGGGTCCTCCTCGTCGGCCGGCGCCCAGCCGGGTGTCGTGACCTCCACGGCCAGGCCGGACTCGCGCAGGAACGCCAGCCGCGCCGTGTTCGCGGACGGCCCGCCCGGCAGCTCGAGCCGGAGCCGCCCGACGCGCTCGCCGCCGACGGTCTCCACGGCGCCGCCGAGGATGGTGACGTCCACCGAGAACCTGCGGGCCAGCGCCGACACGAACGGCCGGTCGGCGGCGCCGCCCGCGAAGGTCACCTCGACGACCGTCGAGCCCGCGCGGGGCACGGCGGGCGGCAGCGGGAACAGGCCCTGGGTCAGCTCCGAACCGGGCCGCGCGAGCAGCCCGGTCACCGGCCCCGACTCGATGATCCGCCCGTCGCGCATCACCGCGGCGGAGTCGCAGATCCGCTTGACCACCTCCATCTCGTGGGTGATCAGCAGGATCGTCAGGCCGAGCCGCCGGTTCAGGTCGCGCAGCAGCTCCAGGATCGAGGCGGTGGTGGCGGGGTCGAGCGCGGAGGTCGCCTCGTCCGAGAGCAGCACCTTCGGCCGCCCGGCGAGCGCGCGGGCGATGCCGACGCGCTGCTTCTGCCCGCCGGAGATCCGTGCCGGATGGGCCCGCGCGTGCTCGGTGAGCCCGACCAGCTCCAGCAGCTCGTCGACGCGCGCGGCCCGCTCGGCCCGCGGGACGCCCATGACCTCCAGCGGGAACGCGACGTTGCCGGCGACGGTGCGGCTGCCGAGCAGGCCGAAATGCTGGTGGATCATGCCGATGCCCTGGCGGGCGCGGCGCAGGGCGGGGCCCCGCAGCGCGAGCAGGTCGCGCCCGCCGACGCGGACGCGTCCCGCGTCGGGACGTTCGAGCAGGTTGACGCAGCGCAGGAGGGTGCTCTTGCCGGCGCCGCTGCGTCCGAGCACGCCGAAGACCTCGCCCTCGGCGACGGTCAGGTCGACACCGTCGACGGCGGTCACCTCGCGCCCGCGGGCGCGGTAGACCTTCCGAAGTTTTTCGATCTGAATCACAGGGAATCCGGTGCGTGCGGGCGCCGCCGGGAATGTGCGGCGGTGCGGGCGGACAGGGGGACGGGGGTGCTCGCCGGCCGGCTCAGGCGTCGCGCGGGCCTTCATCCGCCCGGCGGGACGATGCCGGAGGCGGCACCACCGGGCGGATCACGAGCGGTGTGGCGATCGCACGAGGACGGTCAGGATGCGGGCCACCAGGCGGGCACCTGGTCCGGGGCGATCACCACGCTCCCCGGGGCGCGAGGCTCAGGCGACGACCTTCAGCGGTGGCGCATTCGGCGGCGACAGAGGGAAGCCGCCCGCCGGATCAGCGGAACACGCGCGGGGAACGGGCGTACGGCGGTCATGTCATCAGTTAACCGGGCCGAGACAAATGACGCAAACCCGCATCCGGGGGCGGGGCCCGGCCCGCCGGCGGTCAGTCGTCCCTGACGTCCACGTAGGTGGAGCCGGCGCGGCTGTAGGCGGCGATCACGTTCGGCGACGCGTCGTCGACGATCGCGGGGTTGAGGTGGGACGAGCCCGAGCCGCTCCAGCCGGGGACGCGGTAGCGGGAACCGGGCGGGACGATGACCTTGACCGACCCGGCACCGGCGGTCGCCTCCACGTAGCCGGGCGGCTCGGCGTAGCGCAGGTCCAGTTCGCCGGACGTCACGCGGGCCAGGGTCTTGGACGCCGCGAGCCCCGTCCCCCGGAGCGTCCCGGCTCCGGCCTGGAGCCGCAGCCGCCCGCGGGCGCCCGCGACGCCGATCTCGCCGGCGCCCGTGCGCAGGTCCAGGTCGCCGGTCAGCCCCCGGACGTTGATCTCACCCGAGCTCGAGACCGCGGAGACGCGCACGCCCGGGGGCACCTGGACGTCGATGTCCCCGCCGCACTCCAGGCCCGCGGTGAGGGCGGACGGGTCGTCGCAGCGGAAGGTCACGTACAGCACGTCGTCGATCAGCGACTCGCCCACGGCCGGTTTGCGCAGCGCCCACGTCAGCCTCTTGAAGACCCGCGCCTCGCCCTCGGGACCGGGCCCCACCGAGACCCGCGCGTCGCCCATATCGAGCCGGACGTCCTTGATCGCGTGCCGGTACGGGGTCATCGACGTCGAGGTCCGCCGGACGGCCCGCTCGACCGCCCACAGGGCGGCGGGCGCGACCACGGCGAACGCCGTCACGATCGCCAGGAACACCCACACGCCGCGCCGCCGGGGACGCGGTCCGGCCTCCGCGGTGCCGGACCGGGGCGGCCCGCCGGAGACACCGGAGGCATCGGCGGAGGGGTGGCCGCCGGGGGTCACCCGTCGCCGTCCAGGAACCGCAGGACGGCGAGGACGCGGCGATGGTCGCCCTCGGCGTGCGGGAGGTCGAGCTTGGCGAAGATGCCGTTGATGTGCTTGGCCACGGCGCTCTCGCTCACCACCATCGCCGCCGCGATGCCCGCGTTGGAGCGGCCCTCCGCCATCAGCGACAGGACCTCCCTCTCCCGTGGTGTGAGCCGGTCGAGGGGGTCGCGGTGCCGGCGCAGCAGCAGCTGGGAGACGACCTCGGGGTCCAGCGCGGTGCCTCCGGCGGCGACCCGGCGCAGCGCGTCCAGGAACACCGAGACGTCGGCGACGCGGTCCTTGAGCAGGTAGCCGATGCCGCTGGTGCTGGACGACAGCAGGTCGGCGGCGTACCGCTCCTCGACGTACTGCGACAGCAGCAGCACCGCCACCCCGGGCGTCTCCCGGCGCATCACCAGCGCGGCCCGGACCCCCTCGTCGGTGTAGCCCGGCGGCATCCGCACGTCCACGATCGCGGCGTCGGGGCGGTGCCTGCGGACGGCCGCCAGCAGCCCCTCGGCCTCCCCGACCGCCGCGGCCACCTCGAACCCGGAGGTCTCCAGCAGCTTGATCAGCCCGGCCCGCAGCAGGACCGAGTCCTCGGCGATCACAACGCGCACGGCAGCTCCACGGTGACGGTCGTCGGGCCCCCGGCGGGGCTGGTGATCCGGAACGTACCGTCCACGGACCGGACGCGGCGGGCGAGGCCGGTCAGCCCCGTCCCGCGGGACGGGTCGGCGCCGCCCTCGCCGTCGTCGGCCACCGACACCCGCAGCGTCTCACCGCGGCGGAGCACCATGATGTCCACCGACGACGCGCGGGCGTGCCTGACCACGTTGGTGAGCGCCTCGGAGACCACGAAATAAGCGACGGCCTCGACGGTCGACGAGGCGCGCGGCTCCACCTCGACCCGCAGCCGCACGGGCAGCGGCACCCGCGCGGCGACCCCGGACAGCGCGGCGTCCAGGCCACGGTCCTCCAGGACGGCCGGGTGCAGGCCGCGGACGAGGCCGCGCAGCTCGGCCAGCGCCTCCTTGGCCTCCTCGTGCGCCTCCACGATCACCCGCATCGCCTCGTCCGGGACGCCGGTGAGCGTCTCGCGGGCCAGCCCGAGGTTGAGGGCGAGCGAGACGAGCCGCTGCTGCGCGCCGTCGTGCAGGTCGCGCTCGATGCGGCGGCGCTCGATGTCGGCGGCGTCCACCACGCTGGCGCGCTTCTCCGCCAGGTCCTCGACGCGCCGCTCCAGCTCGCTGGCCCGGTCCGGGCCGAGCAGCGCGGCGCCGGCGCGGGCGTCGGCGTGGCGGACCGCGGCCGCCATCCAGGGCGCCGCCGCGACCAGCAGCACGCCGCCCAGCGCGAACAGGCCCGCGGGGTGGGATCGCGGGCCGAGCGCTTCGGAGGGGGGCAGTGCCCAGGCGAACGCGTCGTAGACGGCGAGGACCAGGCCCGCCGCCCATGCGGTGATGACGGCGACCGCGCCGATGGCCAGTACCGGCCCCACCAGCATGTGGTAGCGCAGGACGCGCCACACCTCGGGCGAGCGGACGTCGCGCAGCGTGTCCCAGGGGCGGCCGCCGTCGAAGCGGGGCAGGCGGGGGATGTCGAGCCCGAGCATCGCCCAGAAGCGCTCGCGCTGCCAGGCCGTCAGCCGGCGCAGCGCCAGCAGGACCGGGAGGAGCGACCCGGCGGTGAGGATGAGGATCATCAGGGGGTCCGATGGCAACCAGACCATCCAGAACACGCCGAGAATCGCCCAGCCCGCGAGTTGCAGGGGGACCCCGGAGGCGGTGAAGGCGGTGTCGCGCCAGGCCGCCCGCGACCACGGAGCGTGCGCGAGGGCACGCCGGGCCGGGGAGACGGATGCCATGGAGCAACCGTATTGCCCCATTTGGGGCATCGCCATAGAAGTGCCTTCCGGTCCGGGGGTGAACCTGGTGCCACCCCGGGCCGGGTACCGGTGTTACTGAAAGTGAGCCGCGGCGCGGCGAGGCTGGAACCGGCGCCCCAGGGACGGGGACGCCGCGTCCGCCAGCACAGGAGCCCCTCCCATGGTCGCCAGCACGACACCCTTCACCCCTCGTCCGGTCCGTGAGGCCGGTGCCCGGTCACGCCATGTGCCGGACACCGGATCGCGGTCGGCGCCCGCCCGCCCGAAGGCGCCGCATGGCCGATCGAGGCCATGGCCACCGGTGGCCCGGCGGCCCCGTCCCCGGCCCCGGGGGCGGCGCGTCCAGCGGCGGTGGCTCGGATGGGGGCTGGTCGGGGGCGGTGTCGTGATGGTGCCATGGACGTGGGGGCTCGCCGCCCGGCTGCCGCCCACCGCGGAGGTGTCCCACTGGCCGGCGTTGTGGGTCGGCCTCGACCTCATGCTGGCCACGGGGATGCTCGGCACCGGGATGCTGCTCGCCAGAGGGGACGCGCGGCATGGTCCGGTGGCGGCCGCCACCGGCGCCCTGCTGCTGGCGGACGCGTGGTTCGACGTGCTGACCGCCGCGCCAGGAGCCGACCGAAGGGTCGCGCTCGCGCTGGCCGCGATGGCCGAGCTGCCTGCGGCGATCCTCTTCGGCGTCCTCGCCGCGCGGGCGATCATGCCCCCGGAGCCGGGGGACGACGCGCAGGTGAAGCCCGGATGGCAAAGCATCGACGGGAGTACGCCAGACGGGTGAAAGCAGACGAGCCGGACCTCTAGAGTGAGTCCCACGTAGGGGCCCTCTTCCGAGAGGGCCCCTAGCCCTGCCTGCACGATCAGAGGTCCCCGACATGAACGACCACGAGGTGTACGAGGAGTGCTTGCGGCTCCTGCGGGACGGCCTGCCGGACCCCGCGCCCGACGCCCTCGCCGAGGGACGGGAGTTCGTTCCACTCTGTATTGATAAGGAGGGAGACGTCGCAGTTGTCACGTTCCTGCACCAGTGGGACGGGGCACCCGGGACGGCGCCGTTCATCGAGGGCTGGACGTTCCACCGCCGTGACGGCGAGTGGATGGGCCTCGGCGGCGCGGGCGGAGCGGCACCCGATGAGCCCCTGACGCGGCGCTCGTCCGGCGAGATGGGGCGCTACCTCCAGAAGTACGGATCGGGACGGACCGTCCGCAACGCCAACCGGCTGCTGCCGTGGGGCGCGAAGTGGGTGAACGAGGCGCGGCTGCGCGTCTCGGCGGAAGTGGCGCGGATCCGCGTCGGCAAGCGGCTGCTGGACGTCCCCGTCCACGGGCACGTCGTCGTGGTGTGGTCGGCGCGCCGGGGCCCGGTCGTGGAGGCCCTCGCCCCGGACGGGGCGGTGCTCGACGAGCTCGACCTCGACCGCCCGCCGGTCGCGGCCCGCCCGCGCGGCTGACCCAGGGTACCCCGCACCCCATTTCTGGACCGTTCTAAGTTTTTCAGCGGCCCCGAATCCGCCCGCCGCGCGGTCCTCCGGCGAGGCGGCGCATCCGCCCGCCGTCCGCCGGGCAGACTCCCTTCATGGCCGTGACGCGCGACTACGACGCCGACCCCGAGCGCTTCCGCCTGTCGGCACGGGTGACGCGCAAGTACCTCATCGGCGCGCGGTGCCTGCACGGCCATATCGCCTCCAAGCTGCTGCACGCCGGGGTATCGCGCGTCCTGGACATCGGCTGCGGTGAGGGCGCCCTCACCGCCGCGCTCCCCGCCGGTCCCCCGTTCCTCCTGGCCGGGGTGGACGCGTCCGCGACCATGCTCCGCGCGCACCCGGGCCCCCGGGTCCGGGCCGACGCCGTGCGCCTGCCCTTCCGGGACGGGTCGTTCGACGCCGCCGTCGCCGTGAACGTCCTCTGGCACCTGGGGGAACCCCGGCTCGCCCTCCGGGAGGCCCGCCGGGTCCTCGCCCCCGGCGGCCTGCTGATCGTCACGGCGGTCTGCCGGACCGACAGCCCCGAGCTGGCACCGGTCTGGCGCCCCGCGCCGACGCCGTTCGACGCCGAGGACGCGCCCGCGCGGGTGTGCGAGGTGTTCGGCGAGGTCGAGGTGGAGCGCTGGGACGCCCCGCTGATCACCCTGCCGGACCGGGAGGCCGTCCGGGACTACCTCGTCGCCCGCCAGGTGCCCCGCGCCGAGGCCGCCGAGGCGGCGGGACGGCTCCGCACCCCGCTCCCGGTCACCAAGCGGGGCGCGCTCGTCCTGGCCCGCCGCTGACCGCGCCGCGTCGGCCGTCACCCGCCACCGGACCACCGACGCCACCGGCCGTCAAGGCGCTACCTCGACGTCGGCGCGCAGGACAGGATCTCCGGTGACAGCCTCCCCGGACGGGTGAGCCCGGCGAGGGCCAGGGTCAGCTCCAGCTCGGCCTGGAGGCAGCGCAGCACGTGCCGGACGCCCTCCTGGCCCCCCAGCGCCAGCCCGTAGGCGTAGGGGCGCCCGACCAGGACCGCGTCGGCGCCGAGCGCGAGGGCCTTGGCGATGTCCGCGCCCGTCCGGACGCCGCTGTCGAACAGGACGGCCGCCTGGTCCCCGACGGCCTTGGCCACGCCGGGCAGCGCGTCCAGGGACGCGACCGCGCCGTCGACCTGCCGCCCGCCGTGGTTGGACACGATGACGCCGTCCATGCCCGCATCCACCGCCTGCCGGGCGTCGTCGGGATGCTGGATGCCCTTGAGCGCGATCGGCCCCTCCCAGTGGTCCCGCAGGAAGATCAGGTCGTCCCAGGTCAGGCTCGGGTCACCGAAGCCGGCGGCCCAGTGCAGCAGCGCCGCCTCGCGGTTGGCGTCGGTGACCGGCCCGCCCACCGCCTTCTGGAAGACCGGGTCGCTGAAGTAGTTCGCGACGCCGATGCCGCGCAGGAACGGCAGGAACCCGGCGTCGAGGTCGCGGGGGCGCCAGGCCAGCGTGAACGTGTCGAGGGTGACGACGAGGGCGGTGCAGCCCGCGTCCCTGGCGCGTTCCAGGAAGCTGACGGCCAGATCGCGGTCCTTCGGCCAGTACAGCTGGTACCAGCGGGGCGCGCCGTCGCCGCCGGCCTCCGCGACCTCCTCCATCGGCTGCGACGCCGCCGTGCTCAGCACCATCGTCAGGCCCTCGGCCGCCGCCGCGCGCGCCGCCGCCCGCTCCCCGTCCGGGTGCAGGAGCGACTGGACGCCGATGGGCGCGAGCAGGATCGGCGCCGGCATCGCCGTGCCCAGCACCTCCACCGACAGGTCCCGTTCGGCGACGTCCCGCAGCATCCGCGGGACGATCCGCCACCGGTCGAACGCGGCGCGGTTGGCGCGGGCCGTCGCCTCGCTCCCCGCCGCCCCCGCCACGTAGCCGAAGGCCCGGCGCGACAGGACGCCCTCGGCGAGCCCCTCCAGTTTCGTCAGGTCGGTGGGCAGGGACGGGAGCACGTCCCCGAGTCCTTGCAGGTAGAGGGAGTTCTGGAAGTCGGCGAGCGCGCTCATGCGGGAACCTCCGGCGGGGGACGCGGCCCCGCGGGGCCGCCGTTCGTGAATCCGTAGGGCATCAATGTGCCAGGTCGCGGCGGGTGACGGAACGGCACCAATCCGGACGATCGAGCGGCGCGCCCGGTGGGGCGGGGCGAAGATGTCCCCGGGACCGGCCACAATGTGGGGCATGGCACGACGCGGATCCCAAGCCCCTCCCCCGCCGCCGGACTTCGAAGAGAACATCATCGACGTCGATGTCTCCGAGGAGATGCGCGGCAGCTACCTCGAGTACGCGTACTCGGTGATCTACCAGCGCGCGCTTCCCGACGCGCGCGACGGGCTGAAGCCCGTCCAGCGCCGGATCCTGTACTCGATGAACGAGATGGGCCTGCGCCCCGACCGGGGGCACGTCAAGTGCGCCCGGGTCGTCGGGGAGGTCATGGGCAAGCTGCATCCCCACGGCGACAGCGCGATCTACGACGCGATGGTGCGGATGGCGCAGCCCTGGGCGATGCGGATGCCGCTGGTCGACGGGCACGGCAACTTCGGCTCGCTCGGCGGCGACGACCTTCCCGCCGCGATGCGGTACACCGAGGCGCGGATGTCGCGCGAGGCGATGCTCATGGTCGCCTCCATCGACGAGGACACCGTCGACTTCCGGCCCAACTACGACGGCCAGGAGACCGAGCCCGAGGTCCTGCCCGCCGGGTTCCCCAACCTGCTGGTGAACGGCGCGTCCGGCATCGCGGTCGGCATGGCCACCAACATGGCGCCGCACAACCTCGGCGAGGTCATCGCCGCCGCCCGGCACCTGATCGACCACCCCGACGCGTCGCTGGACGACCTGATGCGCCACGTCCCGGGACCCGACCTGCCCACCGGCGGCAAGATCGTCGGCCTGGACGGGGTCCGCGACGCCTACGAGCGCGGCCGCGGGACGTTCCGCACCCGCGCCACCACGTCCATCGAGAACGTCACGCCCCGCCGCAAAGGCATCGTGGTCAGCGAGCTTCCGTACGCGGTCGGCCCGGAGCGCGTCAAGGCCAAGATCAAGGAACTGGTCAACGCCAAGAAGATCCAGGGCATCGCCGACCTGAAGGACCTCACCGACCGCAACGTCGGCCTGCGGCTCGTCATCGAGATCAAGAACGGCTTCAACCCCGAGGCCGTGCTGAACGACCTCTACCGGCTCACGCCGATGGAGGAGACGTTCGGCATCAACAACGTCGCGCTCGTCGACGGCCAGCCCCGCACCCTCGGCCTGCGCGACATGCTCCAGGTGTACGTCGACCACCGCATCGAGGTCGTGCGGCGCCGCTCGCTGCACCGCCGCAGGAAGCGCGAGGACCGCCTCCACCTCGTCGACGGCCTGCTGGTCGCGCTGCTCAACATCGACGAGGTCATCCAGGTCATCCGGCAGAGCGACGACGCCGCGCAGGCCAAGCAGCGGCTCATGCAGATCTTCGAGCTGTCGGAGATCCAGTCGCAGTACATCCTCGACACTCCACTGCGCCGCCTCACCCGCTACGACCGGCTGGAGCTGGAGAAGGAGAAGGAGCAGCTCGCCAAGGAGATCGCGAAGCTGACCGCGATCCTGGAGTCCGAGCGCAAGCTCCGCGGGCTGGTGTCCAAGGAGCTCGGCGAGGTCGCGGCCGAGTTCGCCACGCCGCGCCGCACCATCCTGCTGGAGGCGTCCGGGCACACCGCGGCGTCCGCGGTGCCGCTGGAGGTCGCCGACGACCCGTGCACCGTCCTGCTGTCGGCCACCGGGCTGATGGCGCGCACGCACGGCGCCGGGCCGCTGCCCGACAGCGGCCCCCGCGCACCCCACGACGTGCTGGTCTCGGTGGTGCCGGCGACGGCGCGCGCGCAGGTCGGCGCGGTCACCTCCCACGGGCGGATGATCCGTGTGGACGTCCTCGACCTGCCGACGCTCCCGGCATCGGCGACCCCGCCGTCCCTGGCGGGCGGGGCGCCGGTCACCGAGTACGTCGACCTGGAGCCGGACGAGACGGTCGTCGGCGTCGCCGCGCTGGACGACGTCGGCGGCGGCCTCGCGCTCGGCACCGAGCAGGGCGTGGTCAAGCGGGTCGTCCCCGACTTCCCCGCCAACCGCGACGAGTTCGAGGTGATCGGGCTCAAGGACGGTGACCGCGTCGTCGGCGCCGTCCAGCTCCTCGACGACGCGCAGCACCTGGTGTTCATCACCACCGACGCCCAGCTCCTGCACTTCGCCGCGTCCAACGTCCGTCCGCAGGGCCGCGCCGCCGGCGGGATGGCGGGCATCAAGCTGGGCTCCGGTGCCCGCGTCCTGTGGTTCGGGGCGCTCGACCCCGCGCGCGAGGCGCGGGTCATCACGATCTCCGGGTCGTCGTCGGCGCTGCCCGGCACCCAGAACGGCGCGATCAAGCTGGCCGACTTCGCCGACTTCCCGGCCAAGGGCCGCGCGACCGGCGGCGTCCGCTCGCACCGGTTCCTCAAGGGCGAGGACGTCCTGCTCCAGGCGTGGGCGGCGGCGACCCCGCTGCGCGCCTCGGCCGCGAACGGCAGGCCCGTCACGCTCAACGCCACCCTCGGCCGCCGCGACGGGTCGGGCGAGGCGCTCGACTCGCCGATCGCCTCGATCGGCGGCCCGATCGGGCCGGCCCCCGAGGACGGCCCGCCGGAATCCGAGTGACGCGCGACGGGGGCCGGCCGGGTCACCCCGGCCGGCCCCCGTCGAGCGCGACGGCCTGCTCGATGTAGTCGCGCAGGGCGGCCTCGTCGATGTCGTCGATGTCCCTGATCTTGATGTGCCGGGTGCTCCTGCCGGCCCCTTCGAGCAGCCCGTGCGCGTCGCGGAACTCCGCGCCGCGCTCGAACGCGAAGGTGAGGTGGCTCTTGCTCTGGCTGACCACGGCCAGGATCCCCTCGCCGCGCCACGCGGGCGACCCGCAGGTGAGGCACTCGACGGCGCCGGGCGCGTGGGCGACCATCAGCGTGCGCAGCACGTCGAGGATCCCGGCGTACCCGGGGTCGAGCTCACTGGCGATGTAGGCGTCGATCTCGTCACCGGGCATGACGCTGCTCCCCTTTCGTGTGCGCGGCCCCCGCCGCGGAGCGGTGTGGCCCCCGGCGTCCGACGGTAGGACCGCGGACGGCGCGCCATCAGGGCCCTAGGGCCCACACCGGCGGCCGCGCGGGCCCTACCGCGCGGGTGACAATGGGCTCATGGCGATCGAATCGTTCATGGTCCCGCTCGGCTCTCCCGTGCCCCCGTTCCGGCTCCCGTCCGTGGCGGGCGGCACCGTCTCGGACGACGACCTGCGCGGGGCCCCGGCCCTGCTGGTGGTCTTCCTGTCCAACCACTGCCCGTACGTGCGCCGCATCGAGTCCGGCATCGGCGCCGTCACCGCCGAGTACGCCGCCAAGGGGGTGTCCACCGTCGCCATCGGCAGCAACGACACCGTCCGCTACCCCGACGACGACGCCGGCCACCTCCGTGAGCAGGCCGCGCGCGCGGGCTTCACCTTCCCCTACCTGCTGGACGAGACGCAGGAGACCGCCCGCGCCTACCGGGCGGCGTGCACGCCCGACTTCTTCCTGTACGACGGGGACCGGAGGCTGGCCTACCGGGGGGAGTTCGACGGCGCCCGCCCGAGGAACGACGTCCCCGTGGACGGCTCCTCCCTCCGCGCCGCCCTGGACCTGGTGCTCGCGGGCGAACCCGTCCCCGAGCCCCACACGCCCAGCCTCGGCTGCGGGATCAAGTGGAGGCCCGGCAACGAGCCGGCGTGATCACGCCGGGGCGGCCTCGCCCGTCCTCGGCAGGGGGAGGGCGGCGGCGGCGCGCGGCCTGCGCTCGGCGGACGCCGCGAGCGCCTCGAGCAGCTCCGCCGGCCCGCCCTCCGCCCCGTCGTAGTGCCAGTGTCGGACGAGCGCCTCGCCCTCGGCGCCGGGGTCGAAGTGCCCCCGCGCGAAGCAGCCCGCGGCGGCCATGCGGACGATGACGCGCTCGCCGTCGTCGAGCTGCGTCGTGTAGACCGCGGCGTCGATGAGGCCGATCGCGGCGCGGGCGTTGCGGCCGTCGTCGCCCGGGTCGGCCCGGTTGATCCGCCACTGCGCGTAGGGTCGCAGGTATTCCGCGATCATCCACGTTCTGAGCACGCCGCTGTTCCTCTCGGGGTCGCCTCCCCCCATCCTCGGAACGCCGCGGCCCGCGCGCCGCCGCTTTGACCGGGTCCTTGCCCCCGGCTGCCGCATGTTGACCGCGGTCAGGACGCCAGGCCGTGGTTGAAGGCGTAGGTGACGGCCTGGGCGCGGTCGCGCAGCCCCGCCTTGGCGAACAGGTTGTTGATGTGCGTCTTGACCGTCGCCTCGCCGATGAACAGGTCACCGGCGATCTCGGCGTTGGAGCGTCCCCGGGCGATCAGCGCGAGCACCTCGGCCTCGCGGCGGGTCAGGCCGTCGGGCAGCGTCCCGTCCTCCCTGCGGCGCACGGGCCGCTCACCGGCCGCGACCGCCTCGACCAGGCGGCGCTGGACGGCGGGGTCCAGCTGCGCCGCTCCCCCGCGGACCGCCGCGACGGCACTCGCGATCTCCTCCGCGCCGGCGTCCTTGGTCAGGTAGCCGCGCGCCCCGGCCCGCAGCGCGGCGAAGATCGACTCGTCGTCGGCGTAGGTGGTGAGCACGACGACCTCCACACCCGGATGCTCCTGCCTGATCCGCCGGGTCGCCTCCACCCCGTCCACCCGCGGCATCCGCAGATCCATCAGGACGACGTCGGGACACACCTCGCCCACCAGGGCGAGGGCCTGCTCGCCGTCGCCCGCCGACCCGGCCACCTCGATGCCGGGCAGCAGCTCCAGCAGGAGGACCAGGCCCTCGCGCACCACCGTCTGGTCGTCGACGACCAGGATCCTCGTCTTGTCGCTCACAGCGTCCTGTCTCCTCCGGGGGTCCGGCCGGCCCGGGTCAGGCCGGTACCTGGAGCGACACGCGGAAACCCTTTCCGTCCGGGTTGTTCCGGGGGGTGTGGGGGGTCGTCCCCCCACAAGAAACCGGCCCGGTCTCCAGGGTCCCATCGATCAGTTCGGCCCGCTCACGCATGCCCACCAGGCCGTATCCGCCGCCGCCCAGATCCAGGGTCGGTTCGGTGCCGCCGGTGTCGGTCACTTCGAGTTCCACCTTGCCGTTCAGGTAACGCAACACCACATGTGCGCGCGCGCCGGGCGCGTGCTTGCGGATGTTGGTGAGCGCCTCCTGCGCGGTGCGCACCACCGCGAGCCCGGCCTGCGGGGACAGCTCCCGCGGCGTGCCCGCCACATGCACATCGCAGGGGCGGCCCGTGCTCGCGTGGAACTCCTCGGCCAGCTCCGCGATGACCTCTTGCGGCTCGGGGATCTCGCCCCGGAGCGTGGCGAGCGACCGCCGGGTCTCCTCCAGCCCGGATCTGGCCAGGTCCCGCGCCCGTTCCACCCGGTCCAGCGCCTGGACCCGGTCGCCGTCCCGGGACAGCAGCAGCCGCGCGCCCTCCAGGTGGACGATCTGCGCCGACAGCGAATGCGCGAGGATGTCGTGGATTTCCCGCGCGATGTGGGACCGCTCCGCCAGCACGGCGTTCGCGGCCTCCGCTCTCCGCGTCGCCTCCTGCGCCGCGGCCGCCTGCCGGCTCGCGAGGGCGCCCAGCGACAGGCCGCCGAACGCGGCCATCAGCCCGGCATCGGCGCCGCCCGTCCGGAACAGCTCGCCGAGGACGCCCACCGCGCCGATGATGAGCAGGCTCGTGCCGATCGCCCAGGGCAGCGGCAGGCGCACCATCAGCGCCCAGAGCGGCACCATGGCGAAGAAGACCCCGGAATGGGGCGCGACCGCGTACAGCGCGAGCGACATGACCACCCCCGCCAGCAGCAGGGCGATGCCCTGCCTCCGCCAGGGGGACTCCTTCCCGCGTCCGATCCACAGGCCCGCCACGACCAGGCCGGACATGCTCACGGTGAGCACGACGACGGCCAGGCCCGCCCCGTGGAGGGCCGGTGCGGGCGTGTCCTGGAACAGGCTGCGGACGTAGGCGGCCAGCCCCCACAGGGGCAGGGCGCCGAAGACGAGGATCTTGGTGACCCATTCGCCGATGAGTCCCGCGCGGGTGGTCACGGCGCGGCCGCACGGGTTCACGGCAGGCGACCTGCCGGTCCGGCGCCGATGGCGGGCACCGGTGCCCGGCCCGCGGCGGCGCGGGCCGGGCCGGTGGGCGGCACGTCCAGCGTGTTCATGCCCTCAACGTTATGGGACGGCGCGCGTGCCGGACATCGGAGCGGGGTTGGACCGCGGTCTCCACCACCGGGTGGAGACCCGTCCGGGCTTCGGGTGCGCAGGCCCACCGGCGGGCCGGGTCAGACGTCGATGCGCTCGGCGTCGAGCTCGGAGGCGCCCGCGGTGATGAACTCGCGGCGGGGTGCCACCTCGCTGCCCATGAGCAGCTCGAAGATCTTGGCGGCGTCCTCGGCGTCCTCGATGCGGATGCGCCGCAGGATGCGGTGGCGCGGGTCCATCGTGGTCTCGGCCAGCTGGTCGGCGTCCATCTCGCCGAGGCCCTTGTAGCGCTGGACGGGCTCCTTCCAGCGCTGGCCCTTGCGCTCGAACTCGACCAGCTTGCGGGTCAGCTCGCCGTCGCTGTAGCAGTAGACGTACTTGTCGAGGCCCTTCTTCGGCTTGACCAGCTCGATGCGGTGCAGCGGCGGGACGGCCGTGAACACCCGGCCCGCCTCCAGCATCGGCCGCATGTAGCGGTAGAGGAGGGTGAGCAGCAGGCAGCGGATGTGCGAGCCGTCGACGTCGGCGTCCGCCATCAGGATGAGCCGTCCGTAGCGGGAGGAGTCGAGGTCGAACGTGCGGCCCGACCCGGCCCCGATCACCTGGATGATCGCGGCGCACTCGGTGTTCTTGAGCATGTCGGCGACGGACGCCTTCTGCACGTTGAGGATCTTGCCGCGGATCGGCAGCAGGGCCTGGAACTCGGAGTTGCGGGCGAGCTTGGCGGTGCCGAGCGCGGAGTCCCCCTCGACGATGAACAGCTCGCTGCGGTCGTCGGCGGTGCGGCAGTCGACGAGCTTGGCGGGCAGCGCGGAGTTCTCCAGGGCGTTCTTGCGGCGCTGGTTGTCACGCTGGGTACGGGCGGCGATGCGGGTCCTGGCCGCGCCCACGACCTTCTCCAGGACGGCGCGCAGCGGCTGCTTCTGGCCGCGCGGCGGGTTCTCGAACACCGCCCTCAGCTCGCGCGTCACCACCTGGGAGACGATCCGGGTGGCCGCGGAGGTGCCGAGGATCTCCTTGGTCTGCCCCTCGAACTGCGGCTCGGGCAGCCGGACCGTCACCACGCTGGTGAGGCCCTCCAGGACGTCCTCCTTGATGACGTCCTCGTCGCCGTTCTTCAGCAGCTTCACCGCGCGCAGCTGCTCGTTGATCACCTTGAGCACGGCGCGGTCGAAGCCGCGCACATGCGTGCCGCCCTTCGGGGTGGCGATCACGTTCACGAACGACTTGGTGATCGTGTCGTACCCGGTGCCCCAGCGCAGCGCGATGTCGACCTCGAGGTCGCGTTCCACGTCGGTGGGCGTGAGGTGGCCCTGCTCGTCCAGCACGGGGACGGTCTCGGTGAAGTGGCCGCGCCCCTGGAGCCGCAGGACGTCCACGATCGGGGCGTCCTTGGCGAGGTAGGTGCAGAACTCGCCGATGCCGCCGTCGAACCGGAACGTCGCCTCGGTGACCTCCTCGCCGCGCTCGTCGCGGACGTCGATGGTCAGCCCCGGGATCAGGAACGCGGTCTGGCGCATGCGGTCCATGACGAGCGACTGCTCGACCGTCGCGTCCTTCAGGAAGATCTGCAGATCCGGCCAGAAGCGGACGCGGGTGCCGGTGACCTTCTTGGCGACCTTGCGGATCTGCCGGAGGCCGGACTTCTTCTTGAACCGGGCGTTCGGGCGGCCCTCGTCGGCGAACTCGCCGGGCAGCCCGCGCCGGAAGCTGATGGCGTGGGTGTGGCCCTCGCGGTCGACCTCGACGTCGAGCCGGGCGGACAGCGCGTTGACCACGGACGCGCCGACGCCGTGCAGGCCGCCCGAGGCCGTGTAGGACACGCCGCCGAACTTGCCGCCCGCGTGCAGCCTGGTCATGACCAGCTCCACGCCGGGCAGGCCCGTCTTGGGCTCCAGGTCGACCGGGATGCCGCGGCCGTTGTCGCCCACCTCGAACGATCCGTCGGGGTGCATCGTCACGCTGATGTGGGTGCAGTAGCCCGCGAGGGCCTCGTCGACGCAGTTGTCGACGATCTCCCACAGGCAGTGTGCGAGGCCCCGGCTGTCGGTCGACCCGATGTACATGCCGGGTCGCTTCCGCACGGCCTCCAGCCCTTCCAGCACCGAAAGGTGCCGGGCGGAGTAGCCGTGCGGGTCGTCGGTGGTCGCTTCGGCGGTCGCGGCGGTCAACTGCGTGTGCTCCTCGGGGGTAGGACATTCGGGAGCAGGGTACCCCCGGGCGCCGACAAAGCATCGGCAGGCTCGCCGCCCCGGTCGTCCCGGCACCGGCGGGTGGAGTCCCGAACGTCCACCTCCGGGTGGGTGTCTGACGGTTCGTTCGTTCCCTAGCCTCCTCCCCATGGCACAAACGATCGAGGTCGGGGACCTCCGCAAGCGATATGGGGACGTCCAGGCGGTGGACGGGGTGACCTTCGGGGTCGGCGAGGGCGAGTTCTTCGGGATCCTCGGGCCCAACGGTGCCGGCAAGACCACGACCCTGGAGATCATCGAGGGGCTCCGGGAGGCCGATTCCGGCGAGGTGTCGGTCCTCGGGATGCCGCCCTGGCCGCGCAACCCGGGACTGCTGCCCAGGATCGGAGTCCAGTTGCAGGCGTCGTCGTTCTTCGAGCGGCTGACCGCGCGGGAGCAGCTGCGGACCTTCGGATCCCTCTACGGCGTCCCCGCCAGGCGCGCCGACGCGATGCTGGAGACCGTCGGGCTGTCCGACAAGGCCGACGTCCGGGTCGAGCGGCTCTCGGGCGGCCAGGCGCAGCGTCTGTCGATCGCGTGCGCGCTCGTCCACGACCCGGAGCTGGTCTTCCTGGACGAGCCGACCGCCGCGCTCGACCCGCAGGCGCGCCGGAACCTGTGGGACGTCCTGAAGGAGATCAACACCGGGGGCCGCACGATCGTGCTCACCACGCACTACATGGACGAGGCGGAGATCCTCTGCGACCGCGTCGCGATCATGGACGCGGGCCGGGTGCTGCGGCTCGGCCCCCCGGCGGCGCTGGTGCGCGGCCTGGACGCGCCGTCCCGGATCAGCGTGGCCAGCGGCGTCCTCGCGCTGGACGCGGCGCGGGCGCTGCCCGCCGCCGACGAGGCCGCCGACGACGGCGTGTCGCTGACGATCTCCACCCGGGACCCCTCGGCCGTCGTCGCGGCGATGGCCGCCCAGGACGCCCTGGACGGCGTCCGGATCCGCGGCGCCACCCTGGAGGACGTCTTCCTGGACCTGACGGGACGGGAGTACCGGGCATGAGCACGTTCGAGAGCTTCACGAGCCTGTCGCGGGCCATGTTCCTCGGCTTCCGCCGCGACCGCGGCGCGCTGTTCTTCACGATCCTCTTCCCGCTCATGTTCCTGGTGATCTTCGGCGGGGTGTTCGGGCACCGGTCGACGCCCAAGGTCACGGTGCTGGAGGTCGGGCGGGTGGCCGTCCTGGACCAGGCCGTGGCGCACGACCCCGCGTCGCTGGGCAAGGTCATGAAGGTCACGAGGTCAACGGACCGGGCGGCGGCGCTGCGCAAGGTCGAGAAGGGCGACGCGGACGCGGCCGTGGAGCAGCGGGGCGGCGAGCTGGTCGTCCACTACTCGGCCGCCGACCAGGTCAAGTCGGGGACGGTGCGGGGCCTGATGGACTCGATGGTCCAGTCGGCGAACCTCGCCGCGTCCGGGAAGCCCCCGGCCTACAGGATGAGCGCGCAGCAGGTGGAGGACGACTCGCTCAACGCGATCCAGTTCTTCACCCCGAGCCTGCTCGGCTGGGCGCTGGCCTCGGCGGGGGTGTTCGGGGCCTCGCAGACGCTCGTGACGTGGCGGACCAAGGGCATCCTGCGGCGCCTCCAGCTCTCCCCCGCGCCGATCCCCACGGTGTTCGGGGCCCGTGTCGCGGTCAGCCTGGCCGTCGCGCTCGTTCAGTTCGCGCTGTTCGTCGCGGTGGCCCAGCTCCCGATGTTCGGGCTGAGGCTCGGGCACGCGTGGTGGATGGCGGTCCCGATGGTGATGTCCGGCTGCCTCGCATTCCTGTCGATCGGGATGCTGATCGGCGCGTGGGCCAAGACGCAGGAGACGGCCCAGGCGGTGACGCAGCTCGTGGTCCTGCCGATGGCCTTCCTGGGCGGCTCGTTCTTCCCTCTGGACGACGCGCCCGCCTGGCTGAAGGCCGTCTCGTACGTCTTCCCACTGCGGTATCTCAACGAGGGGATGCTGAACGTGATGGGACGCGGGCTCGGCCCCATGTCCGCGTTGCCGCAGATCGGGATACTGCTGGGCGTGGCGGTCGTCGGGGCCCTGATCGCCAGGCGTCTGTTCCGCTGGGACACCGCCTGATGTGACCTCGGTCACTAATTGGACCATTCTGCTGTGGGCGTACGAAGAAACAGGTTGGGAACGTCCACGTCGGGTTAGATGTTCTCCTAAGTACCGACCCCGAGCATGAGGAAGGTGCCGTGACTGGAGCCCTTGCCCCAACCAAGCCGTTGACCGTCGCCGACCGTTGCGACCGCTGCGGCGCCCAGGCCTACGTCCGTGCAGTCCTTGTAGGCGGCGGCGACCTTCTGTTCTGCGCCCACCACGGACGCAGGTACGCGGAGGCCCTGCGCGCCAACGGGGCCGACATTCAGGACGAGACCGACAGGCTCAACGAAACCCCGGCAACCGCTTCGGACGACGAGCGGTAGGCGTCGAAATAGAAGCACCCCCGCACGGCGGTCACCCGACGGTGACCGCCGTTCGCATTCCACTCCGGGCCCCCTCTTCAAGGAGCCAATTGACCGCCACTTCACACTGTAATAAAAGGATCACAGAATGTAGCGGATGATATCCGCCCCGGTGACCGGGATCACGTGACATCCTGCGTTCGCGCCGGGTGGTGACGGTCTTCACCCCCCGGTCACCCACCAGCGCGTCTGAGAGGGACTGTGCACATCCTGCTTCCGCCGTCGGAGAAGAAGGCGGCCACCGGGGACGGGCCTCCCCTCGACCTGGCGTCGCTGAGCTTCCCCGGGCTGACCCCCGTCCGCAAGCGCGTCCTGGCGGCCCTGCGCAAGGTGTGCAGGCGCACCGACGCGCCGGAACTGCTCGGGCTCCCCGCCGGTCAGGCGGACGAGACCCTGGCCCGCAACAGGGCGCTGCATGAGGCGCCGACCCTGCCCGCCGCGCGCCTCTACACGGGCGTGCTGTACGACAACCTGGACCTGCCGGACCTGGACGCCCGGGCCGCCGCCGAGCAGATCATCGTCTTCTCCGGCCTGTGGGGGGCGCTGAGGCTCACCGACCGCATTCCGCCGTACCGGCTGGCCATGGCGGTGTCACTTCCCCGCCAGGGCCGCCTGGGCGCCCTCTGGCGCCCCGTGATGCGGGACGCCCTGCGGCTGGACGGGGGGCTGGTCGTCGACATGCGTTCGGGGCCGTACGCGTCGGTCTGGAAGGCTCCGGAGCCCGCCGTGGCGGTGCGGGTGTTCCGTGAGCAGATCGTCGCCGGCGTGGCCAAGCGGACCGTGGTCAGCCACATGGCCAAGGCGACGCGCGGCCGGATCGCGCACGACCTGATCAAGTCCGGTGCCGAGCCGCGCACCCCCGACGAGCTGCTCAAGACCGTCGCGGGCCTCGGTCACACGGTCGAGTTGAACGGCACGAACCTGGACGTCGTCCTGCACACCTGAGACCCCCGCGCGGGGGCGACGAATCGGGCCCCCGCCCTCGACGGACGGGGACCCGGATCGACGTACCGCTTGACGGCGGCTCAGTCGAGGTAGTCGCGCAGCACCTGCGACCGCGACGGGTGCCGTAGCTTCGACATCGTCTTGGACTCGATCTGCCGGATGCGCTCCCGGGTCACCCCGTACACCTTGCCGATCTCGTCCAGGGTCTTCGGCTGGCCGTCGGTGAGGCCGAACCTCATCGACACCACGCCCGCCTCGCGCTCGCTGAGCGTGTCCAGCACGGAGTGGAGCTGCTCCTGCAGCAGCGTGAAGCTGACCGCGTCGGCGGGGACGATGGCCTCGGAGTCCTCGATGAGGTCGCCGAACTCGCTGTCGCCGTCCTCACCGAGCGGGGTGTGCAGGGAGATCGGCTCACGGCCGTACTTCTGCACCTCGACGACCTTCTCCGGGGTCATGTCGAGTTCCTTGGCCAGCTCCTCCGGGGTGGGCTCGCGGCCCAGGTCCTGGAGCATCTGCCGCTGCACGCGCGCGAGCTTGTTGATGACCTCGACCATGTGCACCGGGATGCGGATCGTGCGGGCCTGGTCGGCCATCGCCCGGGTGATCGCCTGCCGGATCCACCAGGTGGCGTACGTGGAGAACTTGTAGCCCTTGGTGTAGTCGAACTTCTCGACCGCGCGGATGAGACCGAGGTTGCCCTCCTGGATCAGGTCCAGGAACAGCATGCCGCGGCCGGTGTAGCGCTTGGCCAGGGACACCACGAGCCGGAGGTTGGCCTCCAGCAGGTGGTTCTTGGCGCGGCGCCCGTCCTCGGCGATCCACTCGAAGTCCTCGGTGTCCTCCTCGGACATCGCGGGGCCGTCGGCGGCGAGGCGCTCCTCGGCGAACAGTCCGGCCTCGATGCGCTTGGCGAGCTCCACCTCCTGCTCGGCGTTGAGCAGCGGGACCTTGCCGATCTGCTTGAGGTAGTCCTTGACCGGGTCGGCGGTGGCACCGGCGGCCGCGATCTGCTGGGCGGGCGCGTCCTCGTCGTCGTCGCCGAGGGTGAACGCCTCCTCCTCGCTGGTGGGGGCGGCGCCGTCGGCGCCCGGCCTGCCGGGCGGGGCCTTGGCGGCGGGCGCGGCCACGGGGGCCTCGTCCTCCTCGGCCTCGGCCGGCTCCTCGGCCTCGTCGACCGCCTCGTCGGCGCTCTCGACCTCGAGGTCCACCTCAAGGTCGGTCAGGTCCTCGTCGAGGTCGACGTCGACCTCGTCGTCGATCTCGGGGTCCTCGCCCGCCTTCTTGGCCGGTGCCGCCGCCTTCGGAGCGGCCTGCACCGCGCCCTTCTTGGCGGGGGCCGCCTTCTTCTGCTTGGCGCCCTTGGCGGGCGCGCCCTTCCGGACGGCGGGCTTGCCGGCGGTCTTGGCCGCCGGACGGGGCCCGGCGGCGATCTCCTCGGCGGCCTCGTCGTCGCTGACGACGGCGGTCACCGTGTCGGGCTGCTCCTTGGCCGCGGCAGCGGTCTTGGGCCTGCGCGCCGGCGGCGCCGCGCGCTTGCGCGGACGCTTGGGCGCCGCTGAGTCGGCAGCGCTCACCATGACGGTCACACCCTCCTTGCTAAGGCTCCGCAAAATGCTGGAGGCCTTCGACACGGGGATGTCGGCCTCCTCGAACGTACGTCGTACGTCGTCGGCTTCGAGGTAACCCTGGGACCGTCCACGCTCGATCAGTTGCGCGATGACGTGATCGTGCAGATCTGACGCTTTCGAGGTCGAGCTAGCAGGCGACACAAATACCTCTCGAACGAACGTGTGGCTGGGTTGACCCAAGTGCCCTGACGGGCCCGGCCTCACACTGGGTGGGACCACACACTGGGCGGGACCTCCCGGTGCGGGACCGCAGCGTACCCGCTCCTACTAGGGTCAAGCATTCTGGCACTGCTGCGCATTCCACTCTGAAGTCCTGCCCGGTAACTCTCCACCTTAGAGGGCGCGGAGCGGTCCTTCGTACGTACTAGACCGTCTTCGCGCCGCCTTCGGCGGGCATCACGCGGGCTTGGGCGGGACGTGCAGGGCGAGCACGGTCACATCGTCTACCTGCTCATACCCGGCAAGCATCCGATCGACCAGGAAGTCGACGAGTCTTTCTGGATCTCCTACCACCTCGGGCGGGGCGTCCGCCGCCACGGCGACGAGCTCCTCCAGCCCGGCGTCCACCCCGCGTCTACGGTTCTCCACAAGTCCATCGGAATAGAACACCACAGTGTTGCCGGTCTCGATGGAAAAACTTGTCTGCTGTCTCTGGCTGGGCCAGCCGAGCGGGGTCCCCGGCTCCCGCGTGCTGACGCGCGCGGGCGTGTCGGGGGAGATCAGCAGGGGTGGTGGATGGCCCGCGTTGCTGAAGGCGCCGTGGCCGGTCTCGGGGTCGATGACCGCGTACGCGACCGTGGTGAACTGCTCCTCGTCCTCGGTCGCGCTGAAGAGCCGGTCGAGCCCGGCGAGGACCGCCGCGGGCCGCGGATCGTTCAGCGCGAGGGCCCGCAGGGCGTTGCGGACGCGTCCCATTCCGGCCGCGGCGAGGACGCCCTTGCCCATGACGTCGCCGACGGCTACGGCGAGCCGGTCGTCCGGGAGGCGGAACACGTCGTACCAGTCGCCGCCCACCTGGACGTGGCGCGTCGCCGGGTTGTACCGGGCGGCCAGCACCATGCCGGGCAGCTGCGGGAGATCGCTGGGCAGCAGGCTGCGCTGGAGCTCCTCGGCGGTCTTGTGCTCGCGTTCGAACAGCAGGGCCCGCTCCACGGCCAGGGCGCACTGGCCGGCGAGGGCCTCCAGGAAGACCCGCTCCTCCTCGGTGATCTCCCGGGGGCGGGTGAAGGAGAACCGCAGCGCGCCGATGGGGGCGCCCGCGGCCAGAAGCGGCAATCCGACCCAGGCGCGTTCCTCGGTGTGCTGGACGAACAGGCCCTTCTCGTCGCGTCCGAGCTGGACGCGGAGGCTGTCGGGGTGCTCGGCCAGGAACGGCCGGCTCTCGCGCACCGCCACCGACATCACGGTCTGGTCACTGACCTTGATCGCGTCGGGGGAGATCGGCCTGATGTCGTCCTCGGCGCCCGGCTGGGAGGGCGCCACGATGCTCAGCCGCAGCTTGTCGTCGTCCAGCAGCGCCACGGCGGAGTAGTCGGCGCCGATCGCCGACCGCCCGACCTCCGTGATCACCTGGACGACCTGGGAGACGGTCAGGGCCTCGGCCAGCATCGAGGTGGCCTGCTGGAGCCGCGCCGTGCGCAGCGCCGCCGCCGACAGCTGCTCGGTCAGCCTGCCGCGCATCTCCTCGGCCTCGCGCTGCCCGGTGACGTCGGTGTTGGCGCCGACCCACTCGATGACCGAGCCGCCCTGCCAGATGGGCACGGCCCGTACGTCGAAGTGGCGATAGGTGCCGCTCTTGGTGCGCACCCTGTAGTTGGTCTCGAAGACCCGGTTCTCCTCCACGCACTCGCGCCAGGTGGCCTCGATGCGGGGGCGGTCCTCGGGGTGCACGACCGAGAGCCACCCGCCGACCGCGTAGTCGTCGGGCGTCTGTCCGGTGATCGCGCGCCATTCGGGCGCGTCGTCGATCACGCCGCCGCCCGGAGCGGCGACCCACACCACCTGGGCGCTGGCCTCGACGAGCGAGCGGTAGCGCTGCTCCTTCCGGCGGATGACCTCCTCGGCCCGGCGCCGCTCGGTGACGTCCAGGGCGGTCAGGACGACGCCCAGGGCCTCGCCCTCGGAGCTCCGGGCCGGAAGCCACGTGCAGGCCAGGATCCGCTCCTCGACCGCCGTGGCGATCGAGGCGGCGTCGCCCGGCGGGCCGGGGGGCTCGGCGGCGGGGATGACCTCGGCGGCGGGGATGACGAGGTCCAGGTCGCTGAGCGGCCGGTCCTCGTCGAGGACCTTGCGCAGCGCGGTCTCGAACGCGGCGGCCACGTCACCGGGCAGCACCTCGGCGGGCCGCCGCTGCTGGAGGTCGCGCGCGGAGACGCGCAGCAGCGCCGCCAGCGCGTCGTTCGCCCTGCGGCAGCGGAGCTCGCCGTCGAAGAAGGCGAGCCCGCCGGGGGCCTCCCTGAGCAAGGTCGCGTACAGCGCGGCGTCGGACGCATCCATGGGCTGGCCCTCCACCCCTGAGACGCGGGGATGCGGAACGGACGTCTCGGTGCTCATGGACAACACCTCCGCCCCAGAAGGTCCCGTACCGCGCGGCAATTTTTCATCACTATGAGTGAATGGGAGCAGGCTAGCGCTCCCGCCTCCATCACAACACCGGTCGGAGTCAGGTTTTCATCATCCCGATGGTTCGCCCCCGGCGGAACCCCTGATGGACAACCTTGTCCATGCGGCCCCCTGCGACGACCTCGGATTCGGACGCCGTCGCCCCCGGGGCGCCAGGGCGGACCGGATCGGACGGCAAGTAGGAGATGTTACGGCGCCGGGGAGCCACGGGCAGTGAACTCGGTGCGTTCGGCGAGTTCCGGCCAGCGGCGAAACCCGCCGTCCCGGACCCGGTTCCCCTGGCAAAAAGATGGCAAAAATCGCCGACCGGAATGCCTGGTCGCGGGGTCCGCGCCTGCCGCCGGTGCTGCGGCTTCACTTTCCGGCCTTGGCCGCCGCCTTCATCTGCGCCTTGAACTCCCGCACCTTCGCGAGGGACTCCGGGCCGGTGATGTCGGCGACGGAGCGGTGCGAGCCCTCCTCGCCGTAGGCGCCCGCCGCCTCCCGCCACCCCTCGGGCCGCACGCCGTACTGCTTGCCGAGAAGAGCGAGGAAGATCTGCGCCTTCTGCTTGCCGAACCCGGGCAGGCCGTTCAGGCGCTTGAACAACTCCTTGCCGCTGTCCACGTCCTTCCAGACTTTCTCGGCGTCGCCTTCGTAGTTGTCCACGAGGTACTGGCACAGCTGCTGGATCCGCTTTGCCATGGATCCGGGATACCGGTGCACGGCCGGTTTCTCCGACAGGACCGCTGCGAACCGCTCCGGGTCGTAGGCCGCGATCTCGTGCGCGTCCAGATCGTCCGTCCCGAGCCTCTGGGTGATGGTGTACGGCCCGGAGAACGCCCACTCCATCGACACCTGCTGGTCGAGCAGCATGCCGACCAGGGCGGCGAGCGGGCTGCGCCCGAGCAGTTCGTCGGCGTCCGGCCGCTGCGCTAGTTGAACCTTCGTGGCCATGCGCCCAGCTTAGATCCGCATAGTCCGCGGCCGGTGCCGGGCAGGGCCGGTACCCCTGCCGGACCGGTCCCGGATCTGTCGGAAGTCTTACGGGTCTGCCCGGAACGTGGCGGGACGGGCGTCACGGTGCTCGAATGGAACGGTGGACGAGGAGGAACGGGCGGAAGGCAGTCCCGTCGGCCGGCGGCTGGTGCTCGGGATGCTCGGCCTCGGTGTGGCGGGGGTCGCCGTGGGAGCGTCCGTGCAGCAGAAGCTGAGCAGCGCTCTGGCGCCGGCAGGGCCGATCGGGGACGTCCTGCCTGCGGCCGGCGGCTTCCGCTACTACACGGTGACGGGCAGCGTGAAGAAGCGTACGCCCGCCACTTGGCGGATGGACGTGAACGGCCTGGTGAACGCTCCCCGGACGTTCACGATGGCTGACCTGGCCCGGTTGCCGCAGACGGTGCTCGACAAGGACTTCCAGTGCGTGACGGGCTGGCGGGTGCCGGATGTGCGCTGGGTCGGCGTGGCGCTGCCCGACCTGCTCCAGGCGGTCGGCGTCTCGCCCGCCGCGAAGGCCGTCCGGTTCAGCTCGTTCGACGGCACCTACACCGAGTCGCTGACGCTCGATCAGGCGCGGCGCCGGGACGTCCTGGTGGCGACGCAGATGGAGGGCGGACCCGTGTCCCACGACCACGGCGGGCCGGTGCGGCTGTACGTGGCGCCCATGTACGGCTACAAGTCCCTCAAGTGGCTCGGCGGCATCGAGCTGACCGACAAGGTCCGGCCCGGCTACTGGGAACACCGCGGTTACGACGTGGACGCCTGGGTCGGGCGGTCGAACGGACGTGACGATGCCCCCACGTGACCCGGCACATGAGCCGGCCCCCGACGCAGCCACCGACCCGGCCGCGTCCGACCGGCCCGCCAAGGACGCCGGTGGCCGCGGGTCACTGTGGCTGGCGCGGTTCACGCGCGCGGAGCGGTCGATCCACCATGTGACGGCGGCGTTGATGCTGGTGTGCATCGTGACGGCGGCGTTCCTGTACTTCCCGCCGCTTTCCACGGTGATGGGACGCCGTGAGCTGCTCAAGACCGTGCACGTGTGGTGCGGGTTCGCGCTGCCCGTGCCGATCGTGCTCGGCCTGGCGTCGCGAGCCTTCAGAAGCGACCTACGGCGGCTGAACAGGTTCGCTCCGCACGACTGGGAGTGGCTCAGGCGCAGTGACCGCAGGGCCGTGCGGAAGGGGCGCGGGGTACTGCCTGTAGGCAAGTTCAACGCGGGGCAGAAGCTGAACGCGGCGTTCACCGCCGGGGCCATCCTGGTGATGCTCGGGACGGGCGAGGTGCTGACCTTCCCCGGCCCCTGGCCGGACCGGTGGCGGACGGGTGCCACGTTCGTCCATGACTGGCTCTTCCTGACGATCCTGGTGGTGACGGCCGGTCATCTCTGGGAGGCGTTCCGCGACCGGGGCGCGCTCACCGGGATGTTCACCGGGCGCGTCGACCGGGAGTGGGCCGCGCGGCACCACGCGGGTTGGGTGGACGCCCGGGAGGCGCACGGCAAGGCACAGGTCAGGCCGCAGGAGGCGGAAGCGGACGGATCGTCCGGTGAGGAAGACCCAGAATTTGCGAAACGGCGCCCTGGCATGTCTTGACTCTCGCGACAAAACCGCTGGAATGAGACATCGAGGCGGGGTTTGGGCGGAAGCTCCCGACGAGGACGGTCCGCGCGCGCTCTGCCTCGGCCCGGCGGCTCGGCCCCCGTCCGCCGGAAGACCGTGCGCGGAGGTGTGCGCAGATGCCTGCACAGACGCCTACAGTGACCGACCACCGCAACGAGACCCGCGACGCGCTGACGCGCCGCCTTTCCGACGAGTTCGAAACCTTCTCCCCTGACGCGGTCTACCGCTGCGTCAGCGACGTCCATGCGCGTATGACACATCTGGGGCTCGACGCCACGCCGGACAGCGTCGAGCGAATGGCGCGCGAACATTTGCTGGGGATGCTCAAATCGGAGCCGCCCTCTGGGCGGGCGCACGGTTCCGGCGGCGATGGGGACGGCTGAGCGGCACGTCGGCGTTCGCCGTCCTCCCAGGCACGTCCCAAAGCGGCCTTCGCCGGTGTCGTGGGCAACGCCCCCCGGCGGATCTGAGAAACTGGGAGGGTGAGTCCCCGCAGCCGCCACCGCCCCTCCGGGGATCCGGCGGGGGACGGCCCGCCTCCCCCGGACGAAGTCTCCGCGATCTTCGACGGCATGCTGCAGCACGCCAGGGAGCTGCTGGCCGTGCGCAGCCCGCTGGACGCCGAGCTCATCGTCAGCGAGATCCTCGGGTCCTGGTGGGGCCATCACGTGCCTGGCGGGGACGTGGAGGAGGTCATCGGCGAGGCCCTGGTCGACTACGCCGGACGCGCCGGGACCCCCGCCGCCCTCGCGCTGCTCACCGGCATGGCCTATCTCGGCACCTCACGGCAGGCGGCCAAGGCGGAGCGGGCCGCGCTGGAGCTGATGGAGCGCGGCGTGGCCAGGCCGGGGTGGGCCGACCGCGTCGGGATGGTCGCACCCGAGGAGTGCTACGTCTCCAGGGACGTCTACGGCGACCAGGACTCCATCGTCTGCACCTACACCTACGGCGGCACCGAACGGCACGCCCTCGTCGTCCTGGTCGACCGCAACCGGGCCGGGGCCGTCCAGCACGCCGTCGCGCCGTTCGTGCCCGCCGCGCGCGGCGGGCGGCCGCCGACGAGCGGCATGGTCCGGGACGCGTGGGTCTCGTCCCAGGTCGGCAAGCTCCTCGACCACTGCCGGCGTGAGGGACGCGACAACCCGCTGATGCGGTTCGAGCAGCTCGACCCGCGCGACACCAAGGCGCTCCTGCAAAGCGCCTTGGGCCTCACCGACGACACCGACGATCCGCCGGTGAACGAGAACTTCGGTTCGTATCACGCCTTCGTCCGGGCGCGGATGAGCATCCTCCCTCCGGGCGGGCGCCTCCCCCAGCCCCCGGTGTACGGGCGCGACCGCCGGGCCACGATCGCGGCCAGGTTCCTGGCGTCGGACGAGGCGGAGGGCCTGTCGGACCGGTCGGCCGCGAGCCGCTGCGTCGACCGCATCATCGACTACGGCTGCACCCACGACTTCGGGCGCCCGCTCCGGGTGAGCCCGATCAAGTGCGAGATGTTCCTGCTCGACTGGCTGCCCCGCAAGGTGCTGCTGTCCCCCACCGAGCAGGAGGCCGTTCCGCACGTGCTGGCCTCCTGGGTGCGCTGGGCGGGCAAGCGCACGGGGCTGCCCGAGGAGGGCATCAGGGCGACACTGGACGCCGTGTGGGACGCCACCGGGAAGTTCGCCGAGGCCTACCGTGACCCGTCGGCGTTCGGCCTCGACCGCGATCTCGTCGACCGGCTCCTGCCCGACGGCGAGCTCGACGCGCTGCCGCGCCGCGCGTTCGCGCTGCCGTTCCTGTCCGGCACCCACCGCCAGACCGGGCGGCACGGAGCCATCGACCTGTCCACCCTCGATCCCGCCGACCCCGACGACCGGCGCATCATCCTGGAGTTCGAGCACCCCGGCGCGGACGCCGGGCACCTCGACGCCCACGAGCGCCTCGCCGAACGGCTGTGGAACGGAGACCCGCCGCAACTGTGGGAGACGGCCCAGGCACTGCTCGACGTGGGCTACGAACGCCACGAGATCCTGCACCGGCTCATCGACGTCCTGGACCGCCACGAAGCCGACCCCGAAGCGCTGCGGGAGGCGCTGCGTGTACTGCGTCACGAACCCCCGCCCGAGTGAAGTCCCGGTTTGCGCGCGGCGTCCGCGGCGACAATCATCGGGTGCCGGGCAGATCTCGCGGGGGCCCGGGGGCGGCCCCGGTCGTAGGGAGTGATCTTGTTGGAGTGGTCCGAGTTCGCCCGACGGCTGGGTCGCGAGCTGGCGGGTCTCGAACGGGACACCATCCTCATCGTTCGCGAACGCGAGGAGAGCCGGCACTACGTCCAGGCCATGCGCGAGCCGGACCGTCTCTACGCCGAGGCCGTGAGCAACAACTTCCTCGACGGGGCGCTTCTGCTCACCCTGGCCGACGAGGAGGTCATGAGCGACGCGGGATGGCGTCCGCCGGCCGACCCCTCCCCCCGCAACTGGTGGACCGAGCTGCCGGAGTCCGGTGCGGCCGGCGGCATGCAGACCGTCGGCACCGGTGACTACTCCCGGCTCGCCGAGGTGATGGTCACCGCGCTCCGCGACGTCCAGGGCGTCCGGCGTCCCTCCGACCTCGTGTACGAGTCGTTCCACCGCCACGGCACCGGGCTGATCGAGCTGCTCGACTTCGGCATCGACACCGCCGACCCGTCACGCGTCGGCAGGAGCCGCTCGTCGGCCGAGGCCCTCGGCACCGGCCCCCTCCCCGCCGGGACGCCGCCCGGGGGCACGCCGCTGCCGCTGCCTCCCGAGGGCATGCCGGCCACGGAGGCCGACCTGCTCGAACCCCGCCTCGCCGAGGCGAAGGAGCACGGCGACCACACCACGTACTTCGACCTCCTGGTGAACGCCGACCTCGTCCTCCCGGCGACCGGCTCCGCCGTGGAGGACCCCGACCGCGCGGAGTTGCCGACCATTACCCTCGGGTCCGTCACGTACGTCACCGTGTTCACCTCGCCCGGAGCACTGGCTCGCACCCCGAACCCCGGGCTCTACCGGCGCACCACGTTCGCGATGCTGGCCTCCGGCTGGCCCGACCCGTCCTGGCAGCTCGCCGTGAACCCGGGGTTGCCGAGTGAGGTCCTCTTGGACGCCACCACGCTCGTCCGTTTGAGCAACACACCGCGTACGGAACCAGAGGCGCCCAACCCTTACGGCAGCGTCGACCCACATGCGTTGTCCGGGCCCCACCCGGTCGCGGGGGGTTCCGTACCCATCACGAACGGTTCCGCCCACGCCGCCAATGGGACGACCTGCGCCGACGACCACACCGCTGTGGACTCCTACACCGTGGCCGAGCTGAAAGCCGTGATCGAATCCGGCGGAGTCCGGAGGACGCCGAGCCCGGAGAGCACGACGGCCGACGGGACCGCGGTGGAGGACGCGGGCATCGACAGCGCCCGGCTGCCGGACGAGCCGCAGGCGAGCGAGTCTCCGCCGGGCGACCTGCGACCGGTAGAGCCGGAGCCCATGCCGTTGGTCGCGCCTCTCAGCGCCCCGACCGGCGACGGGCCCGTCCCGGAACGGCTCCCCGCCGTCCCGCTCCGCCCACCGCACGGCACCCGCCTATGGCAGACGAGCGACGAGGACGACGAGTCCCCGCTGGCGGTCTACGACGCCATCGGCGGCGCCTGGACACCCTTGCGAACCGACCCCGTTCCCGCTCCCCGCGTCGACTGACCGTGCGTTCGGCTACCGTCGGGGACGCCCGGCCCCGCACGACGCACGCGGAAGTGGATCCCGAGTGGACTGGAACGACTTCGCCCAGCGCCTGACCCTGGAACTTTCGCGGCTGCCGGTCACGTCGTTCATCATCCTGCAGAGGCCGGGCGGGCTGCCCTACGTCCAGGCGATGCGCTCGGAGAACGCGCTGGACGCGGAGGCGGTCGGGAACGCTTTCCTGCCCCGGCCGCTGGCACCACACCAGGAGCGCCGTCTGAAAGCGCTGGGATGGGAGGAGCCCGACGAGGATCGGCGGCGGAACTGGTGGGCCCACTTCGGACTCCGTACCCGTGGGTCCCGCGCCCCCGCCGAGAACTTGGAGACCTGTGCCCTCTTGGCAGGTCTCATGGTCGGCACCTTCCGCGACGTCTACGAGGCCGACTCGCCGATCGAGCTGGTCTACCACGCCAGCCGACCCGGCCCCGGCGGCGGGCCCCTCGCACTGCCCGGCCTGGGAATCGCCCCGGCGGGTTCGGAGAACGAGGGCGAGCAGACCCCCGCCGTCCGCGAGCGCAGCACGTCGCACCCGCCCGGCTCCAGCCTGGAGGCGGCGCTCGCCGAGGCGCGCGAACACGGCGACCACCAGGCGTACCTGCGGCTCCTCACCCGCGCCGTGCTGTACTTGCCGGCTTCGGGCGAACCCTCGGGAGCCCACCAGTTCGCAACGGCCCGGTTCGGCGACGGAACGTTCGTCCTCGCGTTCACCTCGCCCGAGGCCATGGACCGCTCCCTGCAAGGCCAGGCGTCCCACTACCGGCAGGCATCCCTTCCCGACCTGTCGCGGCACTGGCCGCACCCGGAATGGCAGCTCGCCATCAACCCCGGCCTTCCCAGCGCCTCCTACCTGAACGCCAACGCCCTCTTCGAGTCCGGCGAGGACCATCCGCCCGCGCCCGTGGCGCCGTCCAGGACGACCGACGACCGGGTACCCGCCCCCACCGCTCCCCCGCGCCAACCTGCGGAGGAGAGCGGCCGTCCAGCGCCGTCCGACAGGGAGGGCGAATCGCCCGTTCCGGCCACGTCCGGGGCGGTTTGGACAGCCGAGGGTGGCTCGTCGCCGGGGCCCCGGCCGACCCCGCCGACGGCGGTCCCGCCCCGACAGCCGTCAGACGACCTCAGAGAGGCGCGTGACGGACGAGACGCATCGAGGGACCCGCGAGGCTTCCCGGCACCCTCACTGCCCGCTGAACGGCTCGCGGCCGACCCGGGGGACGCGGGAGTGATCATGCAGAAGGTCCTGCGACCCGAGCACGTCCGCTATTACCTGGAGGACGGTTACGACCTGGTCGCCGGATATGTTCACCGGCTGCAGGACGTGCGGGGCCTCGACACCCCGGCGGCCGTCATCCGTGGGCTGGCGCTGGACTACGAGGGGTCGCCTTTCACACTCACGGACGAACGCGTCTTCGTGGTCCGGTGGCAGGCGCCCAAGCCGACGCTCTTCCGGCGCTCGCCCGGCGACGTCGGTGAGCGGGGCACCGGCAAGGTCGCGGACGTGCAGGAGTTCGCGATCGAGAGCCAGCGGCTTCCCCACGGCGCCGAGCTGATCCGGATCGACGCGTCCGGACCGGAGTCATCCGGGACCACGGAACGGGTGGCCACGTACGACGCCGACCTACGCCGATGGCTGGTGCGGCTGCCAGGAGGGCGCGGGTGAGCATCAGACACGGCTACTACGCGGGCCGAGATGGCGCCGAGTACGAGGCGAGCCCGGACGGCGATAGCGTGCGGCTGTACACGGCGCAGCACGCCGAAGGGTTCCGGCAGATAGGCCCGGACCGGTTCGTCCAGGTGGTGCCGCTGTCGGAAGTGGACCGGCTGTCGTACGTCAGCACCTACTGCACATGGCGCGGCGAGCCGTTCCTCGTGCTCAGCGAACACGAGGAGTGGGTGCGGGTCGAGTACACCGGCGGCAAGGCAGGCGTGGCCGAGCGGCTCGCCCTCGAACTGTTCGACCGGGATGTGCACCAAACGTGGGCACCGCGCAGCGAGATCGGGGATCTGCGCGAGGAGTCGGTCTGAGACGGCGCGGCGGGCGGCGTGGCCCGGCCACGGCGCGTGCGGCGGCCGATGGTAGTTCTTGGGCATGGCGGTCATCGACATCAACGCCGACCTGGGCGAGGGCTTCGGCATCTGGGAGCTGGGCGACGACCTCGCGCTGCTCGACGTGATCACCAGTGCGAACGTGGCGTGCGGGTTCCACGCCGGCGATCCGCTCATCATGCGGCGGGTGTGCGCCGCGGCGGCCGGGCGCGGGGTGACGATCGGCGCGCAGGTGTCCTACCGCGACCTGGTCGGCTTCGGGCGCCGGGAGATGGACGTCGCCCCGCCCGAGCTGACCGCCGAGATCCTCTACCAGCTCGCGGCATTGGACGGCATAGCGCGCGCGGAGGGCGGCCGGGTGGCGTACGTGAAACCGCACGGCGCCCTCTACAACAGGGTCGCGCGCGACCCCGTCCAGGCGATGGCCGTCGCCGAGGCAGTGCGCGCCTACGACCCCTCTTTGCCATTGCTGACCTTGCCGGGCTCGGCTGTCTACGAGATCGCCGGCGAACTGACCGTCATCGCCGAATGCTTCGCCGACCGCGCCTACACGCCGTCCGGTGCGCTCGTGTCCAGGCGCGAACCCGGGGCCGTGTTGCACGATCCGGAGACCGTGGCGCGCAGGGCCGTGCGGATGGCGGTGGACGGCACCGTCGTGGCGGTGGACGACACCGAGGTCGCCTTGCGGGCGCGCTCGATGTGCGTGCACGGTGACACGCCGGGCGCGGTGGCGCTCGCACGGTCCGTCCGTTCGGCGCTGTCCGATGCGGGTGTCGCGTTGGAGCCGTTCGCGTGAGGATCCGGCGGGCCGGGGACGCGGCGCTGCTCGTCGAGACGGACGGGCTGGACGCCGCGCACCGGCTGGACGCCGCGCTGCGGGAGGCGGACCTGCCCGGTGTCGTGGACGTCGTGCCGGGCGAACGGACCGTCCTGGTGGTCGCCGACCCGTCCGCCGACCTCGACCGGCTGGCCGCCCAGTTGCCGGGACTGCCGCTGCCGGAGGACGCCGGCGGGGGCGCCCCACCGGCGGAGATCCCCGTCGTCTATGACGGTGCGGACCTGGATGAGGTCGCGCGGCTCACCGGCCTGTCCCGGGAGGAGGTCGTCGTGAAGCACTCCGCGGCGACCTACACGGTCGCCTACCTGGGTTTCTCTCCAGGTTTCGGCTATCTCACCGGTCTCGACCCCGCCCTGCACGTGGCGCGCCGCGAGTCACCCCGCACGGCGGTCCCGGAGGGGTCGGTGGCGATAGCGGGACCGTACACGGCGGTCTATCCGTCGCGCTCTCCGGGAGGCTGGCGGCTGCTCGGGCGCAGCGGGCTGGCGCTGTGGGACGTGACCCGCGACCCGCCGTCGCTGCTGCGCCCCGGGATGCGGGTCCGGTTCCTCCGGGAGGAGTCCCTTTGATCGAGGTCGTGCGGACCGGGCCACTGGCGACCGTGCAGGACCTCGGCAGACCAGGGCACGCCCACCTGGGGGTGCCGCGTTCCGGAGCCGCGGACGAGAAGGCCCTGCGGCTGGCGAACCGGCTCGTCGCCAATCCGGAAGACGCAGCGGGCGTGGAGTTCACCCTCGGTGGGAGCGTGCTGCGCTTCCACGCGCGCGCTTGGATCGCCGTCACGGGCGCACCGGTGCCTCTTCGCATCGATGGCCGCGCGTTCGCGACGAACGCTCCATGCCATGTCCGCTCCGGCGCGGTGGTCGAGCTGGGCACGCCTCCTGCTGGACTGCGCACCTACCTGGCCGTCCGCGGCGGCATCGCGGTCGGTGAAGTCCTTGGCAGCCGCTCCACCGACCTGCTGTCGGGCCTGGGGCCCGCGCCTCTCACGCCCGGAGACCGGCTGCCCGTCGGCCCCGTCCAGGATCTGGGTGACATGACCGTGGACATCGCCCCCGCACCACCCCTCCCTGAGACACCTGTGCTGCGCGTCCTGCCCGGCCCACGCGACGACTGGTTCCGTCCAGATGCGCTGACCGTGCTCACCTCCAACCCGTACACGGTCACACAGGACAGCAACCGCGTTGGCGTCCGCCTGGACGGGCCGCCTCTCGCCCGCAGGCGTGAAGGTGAGCTCAGCAGCGAGGGCATGGTCATCGGCTCCCTGCAGGTGCCACCGAGCGGGCTGCCCATCATCTTCCTGGCCGACCATCCGACGACCGGCGGCTATCCCGTCATCGCGGTGCTCACCACCGCTTCCCTGTCCGACGCGGCACAGTTGCGTCCCGGCCAGGAGATCCGATTTCTTCTGTAACGCCACGGCCTGGCCGGGACGGCGCGGACACGCCGTCCCGGATCAGCAGCAGTTCGGTCACCGGGGGCGCCGCACATGGCTTCTGCCGGTGCTCGACCGGCCGTTCCCGCTCGTGCACGGACGGCGCCCTAGGCGATGGCGGGTTCAGGCTAGATAGCCGCCGTCGATGTCGAGGACGGCGCCGGTCACGAAGGAGGCACTGGGTCCCGCCAGGAAGACCACTCCGGCCGCGATCTCCTCGGGGCGGCCGAACCGTCCCATCGCGTTCGCCGCCCGCTGCGCGTCCGCGGACGGCCCGTCCTCGGGGTTCATGTCCGTCGCCACAGAGCCCGACCTGATGACGTTCACGGTGATGCCCCGCGGTGCGAGGTCACGTGCGGCACCCTTGCTGTATCCGATGACGGCCGCCTTGGTGGCCGCGTAGTCGGCCATGCCGGGGAAGCCCGTCCGCGCCGACAGGTTCGATCCGATCGTGATGATCCTTCCTCCCTGCGCGAGGACAGGCGCCGCCGACCGGACCGCCGCCACCACACCGCCCAGGTTCACGTCGTACATGCGCTCCAGTGCGCCCGTGCCTGTCCCGTCCTCTCCGAGGACCTCGTGCGTGATGACCCCTGCGTTGTTCACCAGCACGTCAAGCCGCCCGAAGTCCTCCACGACCCTGGCCACCAGTTTCGCCACCTGTGCGGGATCGGCCTGGTCGGCCTGATAGGCGGCCGCTCTGCGCCCGGTGTCCTCGATGTCTCGGACGACCTCCTCCGCCTTGCCGGCGGACGCGGTGTATCCGATCGCCACGTCCGCACCGCGTTCGGCGAGCGCGCGCGCCGTCGCCGCTCCGATCCCCCGCGATCCACCGGTCACCAGCGCGACCCTGCCTTCGAGCTCCACCGTCGCCTCCATTTTGTACCGAACGGTATTGAAGTCGGCAGCGTACTATACCGATCGATACACAAGAAGGAGGTCGGCACATGACCGGACGGCCCCGCGGGTTCGACGTGGACGAGCGCCTCGACCGCGCCCTTGAGGTCTTCTGGCGGCAGGGCTACGAGGGGACCGCGATGTCGGACCTGACCGAGGCGATGGGCATCAACCGGCCGAGCCTGTACGCCGCCTACGGCAATAAGGAGTCCCTCTTCCGCAAGTCACTGGACCGCTACCTGGAGGGCCCCGCAGCCTACGTCACCACCGCCCTCGCGGAGCCCACCTCCCGCGCCGTGGTCGAAGCACTCCTTTACGGCGCGATCAGGGTCGTCACCGGCGGGCCGAACGGTTGCCTCGTAGTCCAGGGCGCGCTCGCGACCGGCGCGCAGAACGCCCACGTGCAGGAGGAGATCGCCGCCCGCCGCCGCTCGGGCGAAGCCGAGCTGGCCGCGCGCTTCGAACGTGCCCGCGCCGAAGGGGACCTGCCCCCGGACGCCGACTGCGCCGCCCTGGCCCGCTACGTCTGGTCGATCTCCTACGGTCTCTCCGTCCAGGCCGCCGGAGGCGTCTCCCGCGGCGACCTGAACCGGGTGGCGGCCCTCGCCCTCTCCACCTGGCCCCCGACGGAGACATACGCCCACGCACCTGGGCGGGCCGAGTAGATGCACACCTCAGGGCAAGAGCGGCCTGATACGTGCCTTCGCCTCCTCAAGCGGCTCGGCGGGAATGTCCTCGAACGCCGTCACGGTCACATCACCGTCCTTCGCGTCCCAGACACCGGCGACGCGCCCTCCATACAGGACGACCGGGGAGATCCACCCGGCCGCGCGGCTCACCTCGCCCCGGCGTCCGGGCGGGACGAGGTAGGCGGCGCTCGTGCCCGCCCCCAGGACGTACTGGTCGAAGGCTCCGAGCAGCCGGACCGATGAGGTCGGCTCCGTATCGAGCAGTTCGTCCCTGTGCCCTTCCAACACGTACATGGGTTCGCCCTCGACATCGAGGGTCGCCAGGCCGTCCGTGGCTGCGGCGAACCATGCTTTGACGTCCTTCTTCCGGTTGCCCTTGCGCATCAGCCAGTTGTCGAACATGTCGGGCGTCGCGGGCCCGTGCGCGCCGAGATAGGCGTGGACGACCGTCCGGGCGGCCTCGTCCACCGGGGGAAGCCCCTTCCAGCCGGGAAGCCACGTCTCTGGGGCGGTGAAGGTGACATTGGTGCCCCGGGGCGGCCCGTAGCAGAGCACGCCCCACCAGGCCAGCGGCTTGAGGAGGACCCCCCAGCCGGAACCGAGCACCTCGGCGAGGTGTCCCGAGCCCGTCTCGTCCACTACGGCGGCGGTGAGCTCCCCACGTGTGAGCGCGGTGCCCTTCGCCAAGGCACCGGCGGCGGCCCCGGCGATCGCCTCCAGGTCGGACGGCGTGGCACCGAAGTTCTTCTGCCAGCTGCCCTTCTCCCAGTTGCGGACCGCCGAGCAGAGGACGAGGTAGGCGCCGAGCTCGTCCGCGGGCATCAAGTGGAGGGTGCCACGCATCGTCCAGGTCTTGACCAGCGTCCGATCGTCGAAGAGGGCTCGCGGCACATCACCTGGATCAGGTGCGGCCTGCCGTACCGCGACGGCGAGTTCCGCCGAAGACGCCACCTGTGCCTGCACACCGGCCAGGCGCCGCGTGATGTCCAGCGCGGAGGCGTCCCCCAGCGGTTCCACGTACTGACGCCGCATCCTCCAGGCCAGCACCTGCGGCCATGTCACCGAAGCCATACGCCGATTACACCGCAGGCCACCGACAGCGCACAGCATCGAGGGCGGGCGGCGCCGCGCGTTCGCCCCGAGAACCAAACGCCCTACGCGAGGCGGTGCGCCAGTTCGGCGAAGGCGTCCCGGACGTCGTCCGTGGTGAGCAGAGTAAGGTCCGCGGCGGTCGCGGCGGAGCCGAGCTCGGCTGCCCGTAGCGCACGGCACGCGCACGCCTTCTCGTAGATGGATCGGGCGAAGCGCCCGTTACCGAGTTCATCGATCCGGCCCGTTCCGCATGCGCGCTGGAACACCAGCGCGAGGTCGTCGAGGGCGCGTTCCTCCCACTGGTCGCCGCCCTGCTCGGCGATGAGCTGCGCGATGCGGAGCAGCTCGTCCGGCCCGTAAGAGGGGAAATCCACGCGCACGTCGAAGCGGGAGGCCAGCCCAGGGTTGGACGAAAGGAAACGGTCCATGTCGGCCTCGTACCCGGCCAGCACGACGACGAGGCGGTCGCGGTCGTCCTCCGCGCGTTTGAGCAGGGTCTGCACCGCCTCCGCGCCGAACGGGTCGCCACCCGAGTAGCCCGGGTTGCTCAGCGCGTACGCCTCGTCCACGAACAGGACGCCGCCGAGCGCCGAGTCGATCACCTTGTTCGTCTTCAGCGCGGTCGCCCCGAGGTGCTCGCCGACGAGGTCGGCGCGCTGGGCCTCGACCACCTCGGGGCGGGCGAGGAGCCCGAACGCGGCGAAGATGCGGCCGAGCACCCGCGCGACCGTGGTCTTGCCTGTGCCCGGTGGCCCGGCGAACACGAAGTGCCGGGTCGGGGGGCGTGTCACCAGCCCCTGGTCCTGGCGCATCCGGGCGACCTGGACCTGGGCGGCGATCTCACGGACCTGCCGCTTCACCGGCTCCAGGCCGATCATCGCGTCAAGGGAGCTGAGCGCCTCGTCCAGGGTGGGGGTCTCGACGTAGCCGCGGTAGCGCTCGGTGACCTCGGCGAAGGCGGCCTCGACGTCCTCGGCGCGCAAGGTGACGAGATCGTCGGCGGTAGGCGGGGCCGGTTCACCGGACGACGCGACGGCTTCCACAACCCGCACGTCCCGCGCGCGCGCCGCGGCCTCGGTCAAAGCCCGGACGAACCTGCCGTTTCCCAGCTCGTCGACGATCCCCCGCCGTTCCACCTCCTCGAAACGGGCCGCAAGCCGTTCGCGGGCACCGGCGTCCAGCCGGTCCTCACGCAGCCCGGTGTGGTACTCGGCGATCTGCAAGAGCTCGGCAGGCTGATAGGACGGAAAGTGCACGCGCGTGCCGAACCGTGAGGCCAGCCCGGGGTTGGAGCCCAGGAACTCCTCCATCTGCGTGTCGTATCCGGCGAGGATCACCACAAGGTTGTCCCGGTCGTCTTCGGCGCGCTTGAGCAGCGTCTGCACCGCCTCGTCACCGAAGCGGTCGGGCTGTCCTTCCGCGGAGTTCACCAACCCGTACGCCTCGTCGATGAACAGCATCCCGCCGAGGGCGGAGTCGATGAGCCGGTTGGTCTTGATGGCGGTGGCACCGAGGAACTCGCCGACCAGGTCGGCCCGCTGGGCCTCCACCACCGCCGGCTCCGGCAGCAGGCCGAACGCGTAGAAGATCTTCGCCAGGACGCGCGCGACGGTGGTCTTGCCCGTCCCGGGCGGCCCGACGAACACGAAGTGCCGCATGGGCTTCTCGGTCGGCACCCCCGCAGCGGCACGCATGTGCGCGGCCTCGATCGACGCGGCGATGGACCGCACCTGGCGCTTGACGGGCTCCAGCCCGATCATGCCCTCCAGCTCGTCCAGGGCTTCGGCGACCGAGAGGGACGGCATGTCCTCGGACGACCCCGCGGGCTCGGGCACCTGGGCCGCATCAGCGGCCTGCGCGGTGGTGCGCTGCTCCGGGATGGGCGCGGGAATGGCCGCGTCGGTGTACTGCGCAGAGCCGGGCCTGTCGGCGGAGCCGCCGCCCCCACTCCGCCGGTCGGGCCGATCGCTCTTGTCCACTCCAGGGGGGTTCTTGCGTGGAGCCGGCACGCCGTCCCCTTTGGGGCTGGCCTGCTCCTGCACCCAGCCCGTCTCGTATGCCTCGGCGGGCACCGAACGCCGGGCCTGGTCCCACCGGTAGGTGAGGACGGCAAGCGCCGCAGCCCACCCCGGCGCGACGTTCCCATCGGGCCAGGGATGCACGACGGCGGCCGTGGCGACACCGGCCGCGCCTAGCGCGAGCACAGCGGTGCGCCATGGAACGTACCCGCGCAGGCGAAAGGCAATGAACGCGACGGGCAGAGCGAGCAGCGCCAGAAGCAGCGCGGGACTCAGATAGGAGGGGTGACCTTGGTCCGGGTAGAGCCGACCCAGCGGGACCGACACCACCAGCCAGGACGTCACCACCGCGATGACCGCCATGCCGCTCGGCGACCGCAGCGTCAGGTGCACGACGATGAGCAGGATGACCGCGAAGGCCGCGCTGCCGAGGATCGGGCCGTTCACCACGGTCATCGCCGCGATCACCAGGGCGACGAGCAACAGGCCCCCCAGGAAACGCAGTCCCGGGGGTACCTGGAAGTAGCGCCACCGCAGGCGCTCGAATAGATCCCGTGCCGCGGCGCCCTTCGCCCGGCGGGAGCGGAACCTGCCAAACAGAGCCATCAAAACCGAGTAAAGCGCAGGACGTGCCAGAACGGGACTCCTCACACGCGGTTCGTCGACTCCTGACAGTCACGGCGGGCGCCCGCGCACGTCCGCCAGGCGCCCCCGCACCAGGACTTATGTACTGTCCAGAAGTAGATGTCGGCCTTACGGAACCGACACCACGAATCTGCGGACGTCTCGTTCTGGGCACGCGGGGTGCCGAGCCCCCTACGATCGGAGGCGCCCGACACCGGGCTCGCCCTGAGGAGTTGACCGCTTGCAGAGTCGTCCTCGTAGGGCCCGCCCAGTGGACGTGGATCGCGCTACGGCCGCGAAACCTTCTGAGGGGGATTCCTTGTCCGACCCGACCGGCGCCCTACCCGGTGTGGAGCCCGCCTCAGCCACGTCCAAGAGGCTCCCCCGCATCGCCGGTTACGAGATCGAGGACGAACTACGCGCCGCACTCGCCGCGGATGGCGCCCCTGTGCGTATCGCGGGTGTCGACGAGGTCGGCCGCGGCGCCTGGGCGGGGCCCGTCGTCGTCTGCGCTGCGGTGACCGATCTGAGCCCGCCGCCCGTCCTGGAGGGCCGCGGCAAAAGGACCATCGGGCTGACGGACTCCAAACTGCTCACCGAGGCGCACCGCGAGTCGTTCGCCGAGATGCTGTCCGGATGGCTCGCCGCGCACGCCGTCGGCGCGTCCTCCCCCGAGGAGATCGACGAGCTGGGCATGACCGAGGCTCTGCGCCGGGCCACGGTGCGCGCGCTGGAGGCGCTGCCCGTCCCGCCCGACATCGTGATCCTGGACGGCAAGCACGACTTCCTGCGCAGCCCCTGGCGGGTGCGCTGCGAGATCAAGGCCGACCAGCGGTCGGTCACCGTCGCGGCCGCGTCGGTCTTGGCGAAGGTCCACCGCGACCGGCTCATGGCCTCCCTGGACGGGGAGTGCCCGGGATACGGGTTCGCCGAGAGCGCCGGGTACCCGTCGCCCGTCCATCAGCGGGCCCTTGAGGAGTCCGGCCCCACACCCCACCACAGGCTGTCCTGGTCCTACCTGGACGACCTGCCACGCTGGCGCCACTTGAAGAAGCACCGCGACCCCCTCGCCGGAGAAGGTCAGCTCAGCCTCCTGTGACAGCTCCTCCCGTCGTCGCATGAGTCATCCGCAGGACCCCGGGTAGGGCGGCGGTCAACGGGAGGTACATGACATGGACGCCGTTGTGAAGAAGCTGCTGCGGGAGTCGGGCAAGACGGTCGCCGAGGAGGCCGGCGTGCCGCTCAAGGACCAGCCCGCCGCACTGTTCAAGCTCCTCGTCGTGGCCAACCTGCTGAGCGCCCGCATCTCCTCGGAGATCGCCCTGTCCGCCGCACGGGAACTGTTCGATGCCGGTGGCGGGACACCACGCGGCATGCGGGGGCTGACATGGCAGGAACGGGTCGACGCCCTGGGTAGGGGCCACTACGTCCGCTACGACGAGAGCACCGCGACACGGCTCGGCGAGACCGCGGAACTGGTCCAGGACAAGTACCAAGGCGATCTGCGCAAGCTGGCCACCGCGGCGGGCCACGACCCGAAGAAGGCCGCCGGGCTGCTCCGGGAGTTCCCCGGGATCGGCCCCACAGGCGTGGACATCTTCTGCCGGGAGGCGCAGGCCGTGTGGCCCTGGCTGCGGCCCTACATCGACTCCCAGGCCAAGAAGGGCGCCGAGAAACTCGGCCTCCCCCAGGACCCCGACAAGCTGGCCGCGCAAGTCCCGGGCAAGGATCTGGCCCGCCTGACAGCCGCCCTGGTCCGGGTGGCCCGCGACAAGGAACTGGCCGCCACAGTCAAGGCCGCCTGACGTTTCGGCTACGTGACCGTCCCGGCCGCCGGGACAAAGCACGGCGGCCGGACTGCGGTCACATCCTGACGACGACCTCGTCGATCGGCTTGCGGGTGATGTCGGGCACCATCGCGTCGTCCGCCGGATAGCCGACGGGGATCACGACGTAGGCACGCTCCTCAGGGGGCCGCTCACAGACCTCGTTCAAGAAGCGCATGGGGCTCGGAGTGTGCGTCAAGGTGGCCAAACCCGCCTGGTGCAACCCGGCCAAGAGGAACCCGACGGCGATGCCAACGGACTCCTTCACGTAGTACGGCCGTGGAGTCTCCGGTCCCTTGTGCACCTCGAAGACGACGATGACAGCCGGTGCATCCTCCAGGAACGGCTTGCGCCAGTCGGTTCCCAAGGGCGCCAGAGCCTCCAGCCATTCCTGCGAGGCGCGCCGCTCGTAGAACTCTCGCTCCTCCTGTTCGGCGGCCTCGCGCAACCGCCGCTTACGCTCAGGGTCGGCCACGACGACGAACCGCCACGGCTGCAGGTTCGCGCCGCTGGGCGCGGTCGCCGCCGCGCGGATCGCATGGTCCAGGACCTCCTGCGGCACCGGCCGGCGTGAGAAGTCACGCACGGTGCGGCGCAACGTCATCGAGTCGGCGAACGCCTGCGCACGCTCGATCGCCATGTCGCCCGGCACGTCGAAATGGGGAGCGGGCACGACGGGATACTGCCGCTGAGTGGTCATGGCACCGTTCCTACCGTGCGCCTCCGGCCCCGGACAATCGGCAAGACCAGCCAAGATTCCGGGGCCGTCCCGGCACACGCCGGAGCGTTCAGTCCTTGCCGCGTGAGGCCACCCAGTCGAGGTTCCAGCCGTACGCCTGGTCCACCGTCATCTTGCCCCAGCGCGGACGGCCTGGCGGCGGCAGGACGTATCGGCCCTCCCTGCGCACGACCAGTTCCCCTCCGACGTTCTCGATGAGCGCGAGGACGGCGTCACGGGAGGCGTCCATGCAGTCGTTCATGTGCATCTCGATGGGCGGCGAACCCAGCGGGTACAGCGTGGCAACGGCGTCCAGGCCGCGGAAGTCGTCCGCACCGTCGTAGATCTCCGCGAACACCAGGATCCGCTTGAAATCGCCGGTGTGGTCGAGGTTGATCGTGAGGTTCTCGCCCGCCTCCACCGCGCCGGTGCGGTCGTCCTTGTCGAGCTTGATGAAGGGCGGCCTATCGAGAGCGCCCATGTCTCCTAGCGCGTGGATGATGCCCTTGCGGCCGTCCATCAACTCCCAGAGGCAGCACAGGTCCAGGTCGAGATCGACGCCGCGGCGGCGCTTGCCCAGGCGTCCCTTGGCGACGCCCTCCCGCGCGCTCCAGTTGAGGTTGACCCGCATGTGACCCGAGGTCGCGCCGTGCTTGGTGAGCGACACCGACGGCGAGTTCTTCGTAAGGGAGATCTTCCCGCCCTGTGGCTGCGGCTGCTGCGGGGGCGGGCCCTGCGGCGGCTGACCGTACGCGGGGGCAGGCGGAGGCGGAACGTACTGGCCGGGCTGAGGCGGGTACTGCCCACCGGGAGGAGGCGGGCTGTACTGACCGCCAGGAGGTGGCGGAGGCGGAGCGTACTGGCCCGGCGCGGGCGGAGGCGGCGGCGCGTACTGACCAGGAGGCGGCGTGTACTGCCCTGGCGGTGGCGGCATGTACTGGCCGCCCGGAGGAGGCGGGGGCGCCTGGGGCTGCGGGGGCGCTTGCGGTTGCGGGGGCTGAGGGGGCGCCGCCTGGGGCTGGGGAGCCGGGGGCGGCGGAGCGGCAGCCTGACCGGGCTCGTCGACCGAGATCCCGAAATCGGTGGCCAGCCCCGCGAGCCCGGAGTCGTATCCCTGCCCGATGGCGCGGAACTTCCACGCGCCCTGGCGCCGGTACAGCTCACCCAGCACGAAGGCGGTCTCCGTGGTGGCGCCCTGGCTGTCGAACCGGGCGACCTCCGTACCACCCGCCGCGTCCACCACGCGCACGTACAAACCCTGGAACTGGCCGAACGTCCCGCCATCCGCGGAGGCCGCGATCACGATCTTCTCGATGTCGGGTTCCACCCGGCCCAGGTCGACCGCCAGAACGTCCAAGACGGTCGGCCCCTGCTGCTTGCCCTCGTGCCGGACTGCGCCGGAGCCATGAGCGGGCTGGTTGTAGAAGACGAAGTCATCGTCCGAGCGCACCCGGCCCGAACCGGCGAGCAGCAGGGCGGACGCATCCGCGTCCGGAACGCCCGGGCCGCCCTGCCAGCCGAGCTCGACCCGGACCGAGGGAACCGGCACCGCGGTGTTGGCGCCCTTCTGCATGGACATGAACGCTCCTCATCATCAGCCGACGTCAACCAAACCTACGGGCAGCCGCGCGGCCCCCGCGACCTGCCACGAGGGGAGGACGGACAACGCGACCACGGAGTTCCGGTGTAACGCTCCACCACATCGCAGGGCCCCTGAAAGGTCCGGCCTGATGATGCCCCTGCTCACCGGACCGCGCCAGGGCGGCCCATCGGCGAACGTCACGCGGAGGCGGTGGTGTCGATGGGCGGTGTCCCGGGGAGGGCCGCCGGCTGGGGCGTGCGCAGGCCGTCCAAGACGACTTGGAGGTTCCGGTCCCACTGCTCTTGGCCCGCCCGCAGCCCCAGGGTGTGGTCACTGGTGGAAACCGAGACCAGCAGGAACGCGACGTCCTGCCAGGTGACGTCGGCGCGCATGATCCCGGCTTCCTGCGCCCGCGCGACGAGCAGGCGGATGCGGTCACGCAGTTCGGACCTCGCGTGGTCGAGCGGCCCGCCGAGGGCCTCGTTGATGTCGCACAACTCGTTGCGCAGGCGGATGTAGGCCGAGGCGAAGCCGGTGAAGCCGCCCCACGGGTCGGGATCGGCCAGCCCTTCGTCGCCCTTGGCGACGATCTCACCGAGCACCTCGGCCAGGACGGCCTCCAGCAACAGCTCAAGGGTGCTGACCCGCCGGTAGAACGTCCCGACGCCCACCCCCGCCCGGCGGGCGATCTCGTGCGCGGTGATCTCGCCGCCGATCTCCCCCGCAGCCTCACGCGCCGCGCGGACCAGACGTTCCACGTTGCGCCTGGCATCGGCACGCGGACGGCGGCCCGAGCCGTCGTCCAGCAGCCGGTCGACGGCGCTCGGAATCGTGGTCATGATCCCATGCTAGCGATAAGCGGACGGTTACTCTCCGTTTCAAGTGGACGACTAGCGTCCGCTTCGGCTATCGTCGATCGAAACGGACTGATCACGTCCGCTTATCCACCAGGGGGCTCCCATGACCAGCGACAAGATCCGGGTGGGCATCGTCGGCGCCAGCCCCGACCGGGGTTGGGCGATGCGGGCGCACATCCCGGCGCTCCAGGCCCTGCCGGGCTACGAGATCACCGCCGTCGGCACCAGCAGGCGTGCCTCCGCCGATGAGGCCGCCCGCCGCTTCGGTGTCAGGCACGCGTTCACTGATGCCGGGGAGCTCGCGTCCCACCCTGACGTCGACCTCGTGGCCATCACTGTGAAAGTGCCCATGCACTTCGCTCTCGCCAAGGCGGCACTGGACGCGGGCAAGCACGTGTACTGCGAATGGCCCCTCACCCGGACCACCGCCGAAGCCGAACGACTTGCGCGGCTGGCACAGCGCGCCGGTGTCCGCCACGCGGTAGGGCTCCAGGCCCGCTTCTCCCCCGCCGTCCAGTACGCACGCGATTTGGTGGCCGACGGCTTCGTGGGACGAGTGACCTCCGTGAACGTCTATTCGGCACGAGGCAAGGGCGCCGCCGCGGAGATCCCCGAATGGATCGCCTACACGTTCGACCAGGCCAACGCAGCGGGACCACTGGAGGTAGGCGCCGGCCACACCCTCGATGCCTTGGAGTATCTGGCCGGGCCCGTCACCGAGCTCTCCTCGACGGTCGCCGTCCAGCGCACCGAGTACACCGTGGTCCCCCGTCGGGAGACGATCAAGGTCACCACTCCCGACCAGATCGTGGTCAACGCCGTCCTGGCCGACGGCGCGACCGCCGCCGTCCACGTCCACGACGCGAAGATCTCCGGCGCCCGCACCCGGGTCGAGATCGCGGGCACCGAGGGCGATCTTGTGATCCGATCCAGCGGCCCCGCCGCCGCGGAAGGTATTCAGATCGGGACGCTGGCCGTCCACGGTACCCAGGGCCCCGGCACAGCACACAAGGAACTGCCCATACCTCAGCACTACCTGGGGCCACCAGCCGACGCGGAGGTCGTCAACATCGCACGCTTCTACGCCGGCCTCGCCGACGACATCGCCACCGGAACCCACAGCACCCCGGACTTCCACGCGGGCCTGCGCGTCCACCGTCTGCTCGACGCCGTCCGCCTCTCGGCGGAGACAGGAAGGCGGCAGACATTGGACCCGTGATTCACGGCACGCGAGCCGTCCATTCCTGCGTACCGAACTTGTCCGTCACGTACTTGCCGGCGAGACGCAGTTCATCCTCGCTGATCTTGTCGCCGACCAGCCCGTAACGGCCCCGGAAGTGCCCGATCATCCGCTCGATGATCTCCTCCCGGGGAAGGCCGGTCTGCCGACGCAGCGGATCGACCCGCTTGTTCGCGCTGGCGATGCCCTTGTCGGACACCTTCTCCCTGCCGATGCGCAGCACCTGCAGCATCTTCGCGGCGTCGATGTCGTACGCCATGGTCACGTGATGCAGGACGGCCCCCGCGGCCAGCCGCTTCTGCGCCGCCCCCGCGATCTTCCCGTTATCCGAGGTGATGTCGTTCAGTGGCTGATACCAGGCCCTGATACCCACCTCGCCGAGCGCCCCCAGAACCCAGTCGTCGAGGAACGCATAGCTCTCCGCGAACGACATGCCCGCCACCAGCGTCTCCGGCGCGTACAGCGAATAGGTGATCGTATTGCCCGGCTCGATGAACATCGCACCGCCCCCGCTGATCCGCCGGACGACCTCCACCCCGTACCGCGCCGCGGCCTCGGCGTCCACCTCGTTGCGCAGGGACTGGAAGCTGCCGATGACCACTGCGGGCGAGGCCCACTCCCACACCCGCAGCGTCGGCGGCCGCCGACCGGCTCCCACCTCCTCCGCGAGCACCTGGTCGAGCGCCATGTGCAGAGCCGGTCCTTGCGGCCCTTCATGAATCAGCCGCCACTCGTGATCCCGCCAGTCCGAAGCCCGCGCGACCGCACGCCGGACCGCGATCCCCACGGCCTCCGCGGTGATCCCCAACATCACCGTTCCGCGCGGCAACCCGGCCTGGACGCGAGCCCCGATCTCCTTGCCTTCAAGTCCGGCCGGCAGACCGTCCAGGACGGCGTTGATGGCATCAAGCGCCTCGTCCGGCTCCAGGAAGAAGTCGCCACTGACCCTAGGACCGCGCAGCAGACCGTCCACGACATCCACATCGACGACCACAAGCTTGCCGCCGGGCACCTTGTACTCACCATGCATCACTTACACCCCAACCCCGCCCGACCAACCCCGATTCCACTCACCAGCGGGGAGGACGCCACCGCCCTAGCCCACGTGCCGAGGGCAAACGGTCACACGACCGCCCTCGCCGCCCACAACCAGCCCGGACCCCTATCCCGTCACCGCCAAGCGACCACCCATGACCAACAGTCACCACCACGCACTCCCACGCACCAACCTGCCCTCAGCCGGACCCCACCCTCCAGATCCACCACGTGGCGAAGACACGGCCCTGACCTCCACAAGGCGAACCACAACCATGCGCCGACCGCGCAACCGCCACCGCGCACCCGACCAGCCAGCAGGAGACAACGCCGAAGTACGCCCCACCGAGCTACTCCGGAGTGGCGTCGCCCAAGCGTCTCCCTCGGCCTGGCTCACCCCCCAGCGTTCCCGCCATGGCTCCAGCGCCCTTCACCACTACCTCGATCGCCATAGCAGTCGTCCTCCGATCAAAGTGACCGACTCCGCACAGACCCTGACGGCCCACCGCGAACGCGCAACCGGCGAGCCTCGACCTAGCTGCATTTGGCCATGATCTTGATGACACCTGGAGATGATCTCGGCGCGCAGCATTTTCGGAGCGCGGACCTTCGGCGTGCGGGCAACCCAACACGCAAGCGACTCCAGCACATAGAGGATCCCGGCACTCGGACAACCCCAGCGCGCGGCAACCCCCAGCATGCGGACAACCCCGACGCCCAAGCACCCATGACGCGGGGACAACCTCGACACTCAAGCGACCCCTAGAGCACAGCAACCCGAGGCATGAACAATCACGACACTCGGGCGACGCGGCGCGCGGCAACCCCAGCGCGCGGTCCGCCTCGGCACCCGGGCACCCCAGTCCTCGGACATCCTCGGTCTTGGGCGATCCCTATGGTCGGGCGATCTCTATGGGTGGGCGATCTCTATGGGTGGGCGATCCCTGTGGGCGGACGAATCCCATGCCAGACGAGCTCCATCGCCGGGCAATCCCTATCGCCGGACGATGCCCGTGGTCGGGCAATCCCTGTGGTCGAACAATCTCGGTGGGCGGACGAACCCTGTCGTCGGACGAACCCCGTGGGCGGACGAACCCCGTGGACGGACGAACCCCGTGGACGGACGAACCCCGTGGACGGACGAACCCCGTGGACGGACGAACCCCGTGGACGGACGAACCCCGTGGACGGACGAACCCCGTGGACGGATGATCCCTGTCGTCGGACGATCCCCGTGGCGGACGAACCCTGTGGGCGGTCGAACCCTGTCGTCGGGCAAACGCCGTGGTCGGGCAAACCCCGCCTTGTCCAGGCAGTCCCATCGCCGGGTAATCCCCATCGGGAGGCAATCCCCAGCGCTGGACAATTCCCGTGATCGAACGATCGTGGTGAGCGGACGATCTCGATCCACTGGATGGGCGGTGCCCTGGGGTGGGGCGGTGTCCGGAGTGTGTGCGGGGCACGTGAAGGGGACGATCCGCGTTGCTTGTCGGTCGTGGTCGTCGGGTTCGCCTAACGGAAAGTGGGGCGGAGATCCCGACGGGACACCCCTCTGGCCTCGACGATGTTTCAGGAGGGGGGTCGAACCCGGAAGATGAGAGGCATGGTGATCCCTGGAAGGTCCGCCCCCGGCTCGTCCACCGGCCGGCCGCTCATGGCGGCACTCGATCTCTTTGGTCGGCGCTGGACGTTGCGCATCATCTGGGAACTACACGAGGAACCGCTGGGCTTTCGCCCGCTCCAGCAGCGCTGCGACGGCATGTCCTCCAGTGTGCTGCGCCAGCGGCTCCTCGAACTGATCGAGGCGGGGCTCGTCCAGCAGACGCCGGATGGCCGTCACACGTTAACGGAACTCGGTCAGGACGCGCGGGAGGCTTTCGGCCCCCTCTCCACCTGGTCGGACCGATGGGCTGCGACGATGCGACCTGGCATCTGAACCGCTCGTGCACCTGGTTCCCCCCGATCTGCCCCGGGGAAGGGGAGGTCTTCCACGACGCGGCCAACCTCGGCGCTGTCATTTAGCTGGTCGGCGCCTCGGGCCCCCGGGGTGCGCTCCTAGGGGCCCGAGGACGGCAGCCGGGCTGATTTACGAGGATGGCGTTCACTTCGTGTCGGCCGCGTCGTGTAGGGAGGGCAAGTCTTTCCTGATGAGCTTGTTCAGGCGATGAAGTGCGTTCAGGGCGCGGGGCATGCCGTGCAAGAGAGCGGCATGCCCACATCGCCTCCGCGACGTGGACCCGTGCCGAGGCTGGGGGTGTGCCCGCTAGTCCGGAATGGCGAACAGGATGCGTCCACAACGTTCCCGGCTTCGCTGGTAAGGGACGTCGTTCCGTCTTCGTCGAATCGGTCGCCGCTGGTTGTGGGTCCGTCACAAGAGGGCGGTATGCCTACGTCGCCTCCGAGACGTGGACTCGTGCAGAAGCTCGCGGCGTTTTAGCTACCCCGAGAAGGCGTGAATGCGTTCGTGGCCTTCCCGCCTTCTGGCGAGGGACGCCGTTCTGTTTTCCGATCGGTCTCCGCTGGTAGTGGTTCCGTCAGTGGCTCCTGTCCTGCTTGAGGGCTCCGCGTTGGTCGTGGAGATGCGGATGCGGCGAGCCTGCGGAGGAGTGTCGGCGTTCGGTATAGCGCCTCAGCTGAGGTGGTCTCCGCGAACGGCCTGGGCCTGCCCGCGTGCGCGTCCGGACTCCAGGTGGAGTGGTCGATCGCCTGCGGGCCAAAGGCGAGGTTGCGACTCAGCGTGGGCCTCGCTGGGCCCGGCGCCGCTCCGCTCTGTGTAGATCAGTTGCAGATGAGGACGAGTTCGGACCGACTGACGTCATTCGACAAACGCCGGTTCGTGGCGGACCGGGAAGTTCACCGAGTTCGCGATGAAGCAGAGCTTGTGGGCGCGCTCATGCAGAGCGGCGAGCTGATCGGCCATTCCGGTGACGGCGCATTCAACCCGGGGCCGCAGTACTACCTCATCGAACCGCCCACCCCCGTCCGGTGTTTCGATCATGGTTCCGCAGGCTTCGTCGGTGTAGGCGGTGACGACGATCTTCTCCGTGGCGCACAGGTGGAGGAACCACAGCATGTGGCACTGGGAGAGGGAGGCGACGAGAAGTTCCTCCGGGTTCCAGCGATGCGCGTCGCCGCGAAAGCCGGGGTCCGAACTGCCCGGGATCGGTGGCTTGCCCGGCACCGCCACCTCGTGGGAGCGCTCGTAGGCGCGGTAGGAACTCGTCCCCGTCCCGAGGTCGCCGGTCCACGTCACAGACACCTCGTAGCGGTGACTCTTGGCCATTACGGTCCTCCTTGTCAGGTCAGCGTCGCTCTGGTGGCGCGCACATGGTCACCCGCGATCCGTCCCGCCTGAGCCTCGTCGCCATGGAGGATCGCCCGCACGAGATCCCGGTGCTCTGCCGAGACCACCGGCCCGCGCTCTGGACGGACGAGCGACTCCCGCGTCGAGACGATGATCTGGTCCCAGAGCCGTTCGAGGGCGTCCAGCGCGATGGGGTTGCCCGCCAATTCGGCCACAGTCCGGTGGAACTGCCGGTTCAGGGCGACGGCGCGAGCCAGATCACCCGAGGCGGTCACCTCTTCCAGCAGCAGCGCATCCCGTTCCAGGCCGGTCAAGGACGCGGGCGCGATGCGTCCCGCGCGCTGCCGTCCGGCGGCGAGTTGTGCGGTGAGCGACTCCAGCGCCGCCCTGACCTCGTAAGCATGGTCCAGATACTCGGGGGTGAGGCGGTTCACGACGACGCCCCGGCCCGCGCCGAGGACCAGGCCGTCGCCTTCCAGCCTGCGAAGCGCCTCCCGGACCGGCGTCCGGCTCACCGCAAGCGTCTCGCTCAATGCCGCCTCCGTGAGCCGTTCGCCGGGCGGGTACTCACCCGCGACGATCAGTTCCCTCAGCCGCTTGTAAACCGTGTCGACCTGCACGCACTCCTCCTTCTGCATGCAAAGCATACATTGCATACAAATGGGTTAACGGAGGAGCAACACCGAGATCACAACACTGCCTTCATGGGGCGACGGTCGCGTACGGCACTAGTGGGCGCGACTGCCATCATCGTGCTGTCCGTGACCGGGTCATCGCGGCTCCCGGACGGTCCTCGTCCAGTATCGGCACCGGCCACGGCGACACCACCGACCATGGAACCAGCACGCCCACCGGCCTCCTTCACCCGCTCCGAACGCGCTGCGCTGACGCGGGCCCTCGACCGCTACCTGAAGCGACGTCCAGGAACTGTGGCGATATCAGTCCGGACCGACAGCCTGTCCTACACCTACCGCCGAAGGCTGCGGACGGCGACCGCGAGCATCGTCAAGCTCGACATCGTCCTCGCACTCCTCCTGAAAGCGCAGCGCGAAGGACGGCGGCTCACGGCGAGAGAGAAGACGCTCGCCGAACGGGCGATCACGGTCAGCGACAACGACGCGGCGACCGCTCTCTGGTACATGATCGGCGGCTCGGACGGGCTGGCCGCCGCGAACCGCCTGCTCGGACTCCGCGCGACGGAACCCGGGCCCGGCGGCGCCTGGGGCTCCACGACCACCACGGTCACCGACCAGATACGCCTGCTCACCGCCCTCACGTCCGGCCATAGCCGAATCCGGCCCGCGAACCGCCGTTACGTCCGCGGTCTGATGGCGGACGTGGTGCCGGAGCAAGCCTGGGGGGTGAGCGCGTCGGCCGATTCTGACTTCGGCGTCGCCCTCAAGAACGGCTGGCTGCCCCGCGACGCGCACGGCGGCCTTTGGACGATCAACAGCGTCGGCCTGGTCCGCGCCCACGGCCGCACCTACATGATCGCCGCCATCTCTGAACGCCACCCCAGCATGCGGGACGGCATCACCACCTTGGAGCACGTCACCAGGATGGTCACCAGTGCGCTCGCTCCGTCCCGACACGACCTCGACGTGTGATATGCCGCGTTCATCGAACAGGCACGGTTGCAATGTCGGGCATCCATGGGATCCGAAGCGCCTCCTCGGGCGGGCGTAGTCCCAACGACCCGAGCCCAGAGGAGTGGTCGGTCAGCTCTGCCGTCCGTACAGCAGCGCGGCCGACATGCCGACGCGGACCCGAACGGTGCATCGTCAGTGACGCGTCACTCGCTGGCTCGGGCGGCTCGCGTCGCCGGGCACCTCGGTCCGCGTTTCTCTACGTGCCTCGTGTCCTGGCCCGCGCCGCTCCGCCCCCTCCGCTGATTGACCTGAACTAGGCAGTACCTCCGTACTTCGAGGCCCCTCCCACGGAACTTGCCCGGCGGCTCGCACTCGGGCCGCTCTTGGGCGGGCGCGACATCGCTCCGCCAGATGCCCGGTAGGGCCCATGGGTGCGGCGAACCGGGTTGTCGCGGGGCGGGTGGGAGGCCCGGCAGCCTCCGGTGGCGCGCCTCCGGGTATCGCACCGCCAATCAGGTAGCGCGCTCGCTGCTGGCTGAAGCCACTTGAGAAGGACCCCTGGGTGGGCGGACGATCCGTCCCACCCACCCAGGGCGACTGCGCACCAGGTGACGTGGATCTTGCCGACTCCACACAGGCTCTGTGGCGTCGCCGACGCTGGGTTGGCGAACCGTCTGCAAGCGGCAGGGTGGTCGCATCGCTGCGGCGCCCATCACCGCCACAGCGCGAACGACCACCACGCGATCGGGTCACAGCCCTTTGCATACTGCGATCGGCAATCGCTGCTACTTCGCCTACACCGAGCCGCGTGCGGATCAGTTCCCCGGCCAGCACCGCCTCGCGCACCCGTCCAGCGAACCGCGATACGGCGCCGCCGCAGTCTGGACCTGCGCCCGCGCGTACTTCACCACGCGACGTCCATCAGGAAATTGAAGCGCTTGCCACCGCCCCACAGCACCGGCACGACGTCCCGGCCGCGGTGGACGTCAGACATCACCGACGAAGGGCCATCACCCCGAGACGAACGTCCGTCCTCTCAATCCGAGGCCGAGCGCGGGGTATCGCGCGCTACCCGGTTGCACACCTTCGTTCCCACCGTGCCCGTCCTGGCCAGGGCGGGCTCCCGCGAGGATGCCGTGTTGCCAGGCGCACAGGCGGAACACACCGCAAGCCGTGACGCAGCCGGGAGCCTCTTGCAGTGTCTTCTGGCGGTCCCGATGACCCAGACGGTTCGCATGGACGGAGAGCTCCCCCGCCGACCGACGCTGCGGCGGCCAGAGTCGCTCAAGCTGGCGACGAGCCCCGCCAGTTGATCCGGGTCAACGAACGCGCCAGGACGAGGAACCGGGCAGAGGGCCCGGGAAACCCCGGGACCCTCTCGCGAAGAAGCAGGACTGGCCTCGCCGACCACCATGGGCACCAACTCGCCTATTGAGGAAGGCACCTACTGCAAGTGCGCGCGCTTTTCTCCGATCGGAAAGGTGAGCGTCCAGCAGCTGCGAGTCGACGGTCGTATCCTCGCGAGCTTGGGTGCGCTGGAGCAGATGCACTCGACTTCGTGAAGCGCTGAAGTTGTCGGAGCCCAGCTCGCGGTCGTCATCAACCCCGGAATAGTCAGCAACCCGGGAAGATCGATGTCGGCGCCGCATTCTCAGGCTCGGGATTCATACGATGTGCCCATCTCACCGGCTCAGCGAGCGGCAACCACTTCGTACCGGCGCGGAAATCCTTCCCTTGTCGCCGCCGCCTCTAGTTCTACTGCCCGGACCTGGCCTGCTCTTCTCAAAGGCCCTCTACGCCCGTGACCGCCCAACCCGGCCCGGTTGCACGACAGCACCGGGGTTGCCAGGGAGGGCCATGAGTGAATCGCGCGGGGGGGTGCCGACCACGCGGCGGTCTGGACGCGTGGACGCGGACCCGAGGAGGCCAGTGCAGGAGGAACGTCATCAGCTTGGGAAGGCTGACGCGGACGGCCTGCCGAAGTCTCCAGTGACAACGGCACAGGATGATCAGCGCGTACGGCCCAGCCGTTGTGCGGACGATGATCTCGTGTCGATGCGCTCTGGCTTGGTGTGAGCGGCGGGCCTGCGAGGCGCTCAACACTGAAGGTGTCGCGCGAGACGTAGGGACGAGCGGCGAGTACTCGTCGGGCGACCAACCGCGATGCGATGTCCTTGGGTTCTGCGATCGAGCATCGAGCGAGCGGACGGCCGTGCGAGCGTTCGCCTTCGTCTTCGCCTCACGCTGACCGCGCTCCTCGACTCATCGAGGAGCCCTATCGAGCACCACCGAAGCCGCCCGGCAGGATCGAGTTGAGTCAGCCGCTGTAGGCGGTGAAGGAACACGTAGGTGCCTGCGACCACGAACCGTGTCTTCCAATATAGTCAGCGAGCCTCAGCGGCGATTGATCTACTCAAGGTGGGTGCTCGCTTTCAGTAACTGCACACTCGTGAGCCTCAAGCTCATCTTCGATGAATGAGTGAAGCTCCGTGGCAACTCGCCCGCGATTGCCAACAGCGTCAGAACGCGCGAGCCATGAGCACGAATTCAAGATCGGCAGGCTGCTCCAGATCTCCGCGAGCCCAAAACGCGCTTCAATCCACTGAACGACCTCGTGAAGCGGACCGCGTCTGAGCTGATCCCTTCGGGCATTCTGCGATTTGCGCCTGGCATGCATGCGTGCATTGCACAGATCTTCACGGCCGAAGCCGGGAAACTGGCTGATCACCTGACAAGGATCGTTCTGGCAAGGCTCAGATCAAGTAGCAGATTCCACTTGTGACGGCCCTGAACCGTCGAAGCTCGCCTCAGCCCCACCCAGCTTCCGCGCTCGTTTCAGGCTTAGGGCACGCGCGTCGACGCGCCCCCACGCCCCCGGCTACGAAGACGCAGGTGGTGAGGCGGACGGTCGCTGGTCGTCCGCCCTCCCCCGTCCGTCATTTGCGGCCGTTGACCGTCACATGTCTTCTACGTTCGTCACTATTGACACACCAAGGGACGGCACCTACGGTTCCGGCAACGGACCTGGCCGCGAGGAGGCAACCGTGCGGCACACGTCGGCAATGGAGTCCGATCTCCTGGCGTTCATGAGCGCTCAGGAAGGCCCGGTGGAGGCGCGAGCTGCTGCTCGCCACCTGCGGGATCGCGGCTTCGATGTCAGCGAGTCGACCGTCAGCCGCCTCCTCACCGGCCTCGACGAGCGGGGGCTCACCCAGTCGCTGGGGAAGAAGGGGCGAATTCTCACCGAGGAGGGCGACCGTGTCGCGGCCAACCAGCAGCTGGACAGTCAGCGGGCGTCCCACTTCGCCGACGCGCTCGCCATGCGCGACGTGCACGACCTGACCGATCATCTGATCAGCCGCAGAGGGATCGAGCGGGAGGCCGCGCGGGCCGCCGCGCTCAGGGCAGATCCGGAGGAGCTCACGCGACTTCGGGAGATGGTCAAGACGGGAGGCGAGGCGCGCTGGCGGGAACGGCTCGCCTTCCACAAGACGATCGGCGACGCCTCGCACAACAAGCAGATCCAGGCGATCACCACGACGCTGTTCGACGAGCGTCTGGATCTCCTGGAACGCCTGCTCATCATGATCGGGATCAAGCAGGATGCACTGATCCGGTGGGACCAGGAGCACCGCGACATCGTCGCCAGCATCTCCGACCGGGACGCGGACGGCGCCGAGCGGCTCATGGTCGTGCATCTGGACGGAATGATCCGTGAGACGGAGCACTTCGCCAACAGCGGGAACGCTCACGTCATCCACACGCTGCTCGCGGAAATCGATCTCGCGTAGAGCGCTAGCCCCTTTTTTCACCACAGCGATCACGACGACGACTCTTTCGGGAGCACGAATGAACCACATCTCCACGCCGCCCGGTCTGGGCCGGCGCTCCTTCCTGCGGTACGCCGGCACGGGCGCGGCCGTGGTGGCCGCAGGCTCGGCCGTCCCCCTGCTGACCGGATGCGGCACCAACGACGGCACCGCCAAGGTCGGTACGGGCTCCAACGGCGGCAAGTTCGCGCTGAAGATCGCGTGGATCCCGAACTCGGAATACGCGGGCATCTTCCTCGGGGCCGAGGACGGCTTCTATGCCAAGCAGGGACTGACCGTCGAGGTCCAGCCGGGCGGGCCGAACAGCACGGTCATCCCCCTGGTGACGACGGACCGCGTCAACATGGGCATCGAGGCGATCCCGGAGAACGTCGCCACCGCCGTCGCCCGCGGCGCGAAGCTGAAGATCGTCGGCGCCGGGCTGCAGAAGAGCCCCGAATGCTGGGTCTCGCTCGCCAGCAACCCGGTCAAGAGCCCGAAGGACATCGAGGGCAAGAAGCTCGGCATCACGCTGGCAGGGAAGAACACCGCGCTGGTGTTCATGAAGCGCAACGGCGTCGACGTCAGCAAGGTCAAGCTGGTGCCGATCCAGTTCGACCCCGCGCCGCTCGCCGCCCGGGAGGTGGACGCGATCTGGGGATTCGCGTCCAGCCAGCCCGTATCGCTGGCGCTGCGCGGGATCAAGACCCACGTCATGCCACTGGCCGACTTCGGCTTCAACCGGATGCAGAATGTCTTCTTCGTCTCGCAGAAGACCCTGGACGACTCCGCGGCCCGCGAGAACGCCCGCAAGTTCATGACGGCCAGCCGCCAGGGCTGGGAGGCGGCACTCCGCGATCACAAGCACTCCGCCGACGTGATCATGAAGAAGTACGGCGCCAAGCTCGGCCTGAAGCACGAGGAAGAGATCAAGACGCTCGCCGCCTTCGCGCCGTACGTCACCGGTCCGGACACGGAGTCCAAGGGCCTGTTCTGGATGTCCGACGCGCTCATCGAGCAGACGATCACGGGGCTGTCCAGCATCGGGATCAAGGCCGACAAGTCGCTGTTCACCAACGAACTTCTCGGAGGATGAGCCGCGCGATGGCCCGGGAAGGGACCGAGGAGAGAGGATCACCGCAGACTGCGGCGAGGGCCTGCGCCCCCGTCGGCGTGAGCGCAGGGGTCGTCTCTAGAAGGATCCGCATGACCGACCTGAAGGAGACCCTCGCGGGCAGGGGGGCATCGGTCGAGGCGCTGCGCGAGTACTCGTTCGCGTCCCGACGCGGCGAGCTCGTCGGGCCGCTCGCCCTCTCCAGGCGCGCGAACCCGAACGGGCCGCGTGAGAGCGACGGTGTCGGCGGCCCGCAGGTCATCGTCGCCGACGGTCCCGGCCCACTCCGAGCGCGGTGCCGGGCCGGGGGTGAGTGAGTGACGAGGATGCGGGCGGAAAGGCCCGGTAGGTTCAACACCCGCCCGACTCTTGAGGACATCCGGCGGGCGCCGAAGGTGCTGCTGCACGACCACCTGGACGGCGGCGTGCGGCCTGGGACCGTTGTGGACCTGGCGCGAGAATCCGGGTACGGGGACTTGCCGACCACGGACCCCGACGCCCTGCGGGCATGGTTCGCGGAGTCGGCCGACTCGGGATCGCTGGAACGGTACTTGAAGCCGTTCTCCCACACCGGCGGCGTGATGCAGTCCGTCGAGGCCCTGACGCGGGTCGCGTACGAGTGCGCCGAGGACCTCGCGAACGACGGGATCGTCTATGCGGAGGTCCGTTATGCACCCGCGCTGCATCTGCGTGCCGGGTTGTCGCTGGAGCAGGTGGTCGAGGCCGTCCTGGACGGGTTCGCGCGGGGAAGGCGGGAGTTCGGGATCCGCGTCGGGACGCTCCTCACCGCGAACCGGAACCAGGCCCGGAGCATGGAGATCGCAAAACTGGCCGTCCGGTACCGGGACGACGGCGTCGTCGGATTCGACATCGCGGGCACCGAGGCCGGGTACCCGCCGATCAAGCATCTGGACGCGTTCGAGTACCTGCGGCGCGAGAACGCGCACTTCACCATCCACGCGGGTGAGGGATTCGGACTCCCGTCGATCTGGCAGGCGATCCAGTGGTGCGGGGCCGACCGGCTCGGCCACGGCGTCCGGATCATCGACGACATCGAAGTGGACGGCGACGAGACCAGACTCGGGCGCCTGGCCGACTATGTGCGCGACAAACGGATCCCGCTGGAAATGTGCCCCTCGTCCAACGTCCAGACGGGCGCGGCGACGTCGATCGCCGAGCATCCGATCGGGCTGTTGCACGACCTGGGCTTCCGCGTCACGGTGAACACCGACAACCGGCTGATGAGCAAGACGACGCTGTCGGAGGAGTTCGCCAAGCTCATCGAGGTGTTCGACTACGACTGGGACGACCTCCAGTGGTTCACGGTCAACGCGATGAAGTCGGCGTTCCTGCCTTTCACCGAGCGGCTCGAACTGATCAACGGGGTGATCAAGCCCGGTTTCGCCCAGCTCAAGTGGAACCGCGCCCACCCCTCGGCGTGATCGGGCCCTAGCCATTCGTCCTGCCCAACAGGCGTGACACGGCGTCCGCACGACAACCATTCGTCGCACATGGCATCGTCGGCGACGCGATCGCGATGCCGGAATTCGCTGCGAGACGTGCGGACGCCGTGGAACGCCCTCCGGCAGATCGAGGGCACTGAACACCCTGGGGGCGGACGGGCGGCATGAATCGGATCGGAGTCGTCGCTTGACCCCCTAAGGCACGAACACGCGGAGGAATTCAGGGATCTGAGGATGGGCGGCTTTGCTCCGAGCCGGGCGACAGGCCAGGAGCGGGAAGGCAGCCCAGGTCAGGTGAGCTTCGACGTGCTGGGGCAGCCTTCGTAGGCAGAAAACTTGACGAGCTGCGTCCACGATCCAGCGGATGCGCTGGCCCGAGCCTGGTACAGCAGAGCTCGCCCACGTCTCTGTCGGCCCTGCCCCTGGCCTTGTCAGCAAGTCGAACGCTTCGCTGCACCCGGCCCGTCGACCATTACATTGGCCGGAGCCCGGCTCGGCAACGCGGGCGGCTAAGCGTGCAGATCGAGCCCGAAGTTGCTCGCCTCTCCTGGGATTGGTTCTCCGCAGAGGCTACGGTCTGTCCGAGGCTGTCCCATTAACCTCGCGACGCCGAACTCGAACCGTTCTTCGCAGCGCCAACGCGGCCAGCAGCGCGTCCACCACCGAAGCGGGAATCGCACGGCCGGACGGGCGCCTCGCACGACGTTCCAGGTGAGACCTGGTCACACCGGCGGCAACCTCAGCCAAACGAGTCGTTTCCTGGCTCATGCACTCTCGCCACCTCCTTCTCGGCGAGGGTGCTCCGCTTGCCGTGTGATCAGTGTCGATGTCGGCGTGCCACACGACCGTTGTCTTACGGCGAGCCAACAACCAGTCGAGGGGGGATCCGAAGTGCTTCGGATCCCCCCTCGTCACCGGCCATCGTGGCCGTGGCCGTTCAGGCGAACGTCGCCTCCGCTACGACGTGGCCCGTTCTTAGCTGCAGCCGCTGGTGGAGCCGCAGCCTTCGCAGACGTAGCAGCTGCCCGCCGGGCGCATCTTGGTGCCGCAGGTGAGGCAGAGCGGCGCGTCGGCGGTGCGGCCCTGGCGGCTTTCGATGACCTCCATGGAGGAGTGCGCCTCGTGGGACGGGGCGGCGGGCCTGGTGATCTCGGCGGACTGGGCGAGGGTCTCGTGGTCCACCTCCTCCTCGGCGTGGAGGGCGGCCGGGTCCTCGCCGTTGGCCTGCATGGCGCGCTCGTCCGCGGTGAAGATGCCGAGCGCGGCCCGCTCGTCGTAGGGCAGGTGGTCCAAGGCGAGGCGGCGGAAGATGTAGTCCATCACCGAGGTGGCCATGCGGATGTCGGGGTCGTCGGTCATGCCGGCGGGCTCGAACCGCATGTTGGTGAACTTCTCCACCCAGGTCTCCAGCGGGACGCCGTACTGGAGGCTGATGGAGATCGCCATGGAGAAGGCGTCCATCACGCCGGCGAGGGTGGAGCCCTGCTTGCCGAGCTTGAGGAAGACCTCGCCGAGACCGTCGTCCGGGTAGGACGAGGCGGTCATGTAGCCCTCGGCGCCCGCGACGGAGAAGCGGGTGACGGTGGCCGGGCGCTGCTTGGGGAGCCTCCTGCGGACGGGACGGACCTCCGTCGGCGCCGCCTCGGCCTTCGGCTCCTCCTTCTTGCCCGCGGCGGACAGCGGCTGGCCGACCTTGCAGTTGTCGCGGTAGATCGCCAGGGCCTTCAGGCCGAGCTTCCAGCCCTCGTAGTACACCTTCTCGATGTCCTCGATGGTGGCCTGCTCGGGCATGTTGACCGTCTTGGAGATCGCCCCGGACAGGAACGGCTGGGTGGCCGCCATCATCCGGACGTGGCCCATCGGGCTGATCGCCCGCTCGCCCATGGCGCAGTCGAACACCTCGTAGTGCTCGTGGCGCAGGCCGGGGGCGTCGACGACGTGGCCGTGCTCGGAGATGAACTCGACGATCGCCTCGATCTGCTCCTGCTGGTAGCCGAGCTTCCTCAGGGCGCGCGGCACCGTCTGGTTGACGATCTGCATGGAGCCGCCGCCGACGAGCTTCTTGAACTTCATCAGCGCGAGGTCGGGCTCGATGCCGGTGGTGTCGCAGTCCATCATCAGGCCGATGGTGCCGGTCGGCGCGAGCAGCGACGCCTGGGCGTTGCGGTAGCCGTGCTTCTCGCCGAGCTTCAGGCACTCCTGCCACTGCTTGGTCGCGGCGACGTGCAGGGCCTTGTCCATCTCGTCGAGGGTGCGGACGTCGTCGTTGGCGGCGGCGTGCTTGCGCATGACCCGCTTGTGGCCCTCGGCGTTGCGCGCGTATCCGGCGTACGGGCCGACGACGGCGGCGATCTCGGCGGAGCGGCGGTAGGCGACGCCCGTCATCAGCGAGGTGACCGCCGCGGCGAGGGACCGGCCGCCTTCGGAGTCGTAGGCGTGCCCGGTCGCCATCAGCAGGGCGCCCAGGTTGGCGTACCCGATACCGAGCTGCCGGTAGTCGCGGGTCGTCTCGGCGATCTTCTCGGTGGGGAAGTCGGCGAAGGTGATGGAGACGTCCATCGCCGTGATGATCAGCTCGGTGAGCTTGACGAACTTGGCGACGTCGAACGTCCCGGCGTCGGTGAGGAACTTCAGCAGGTTGATGCTCGCGAGGTTGCAGGACGAGTTGTCCAGCGACATGTACTCCGAGCAGGGGTTGGACGCGGTGATCCGCCCGGTCTCGGGGTTGGTGTGCCAGGCGTTGATCGTGTCGTCGTACTGGATGCCGGGGTCGGCGCACTCCCACGCCGCCTTGGCCATCAGCCGGAACAGTTCCTTGGCCTTGACGGTCTCGACGACCTCGCCGGTCATCCGGGCGCGCAGGCCGAACGAGCCGTCCGCCTCGACGGCGTGCATGAACTCGTCCGACACGCGGACCGAGTTGTTGGCGTTCTGGTACTGGACGCTGCCGATGTCCTTGCCGCCGAGGTCCATGTCGAACCCGGCGTCCCGCAGCGCGCGGATCTTGTCCTCCTCGCGCGCCTTGGTCTGGATGAACTCGGCCACGTCGGGGTGGTCGACGTCCAGGACGACCATCTTCGCGGCCCGCCGCGTCGCGCCGCCCGACTTGATCGTCCCGGCGGACGCGTCCGCGCCGCGCATGAACGAGACGGGGCCGCTCGCCGTGCCACCGGAGGACAGCAGTTCCTTGCTGGAGCGGATACGGGAGAGGTTGAGGCCGGCGCCGGAGCCGCCCTTGAAGATGACGCCCTCTTCCTTGTACCACTCCAGGATCGACTCCATCGTGTCGTCGACCGACAGGATGAAACACGCCGAGACCTGCTGCGGGGACTTGGTGCCGACGTTGAACCAGACCGGGGAGTTGAAGCTGAACAGCTGGTGGACCAGCGCGTACTTCAGCTCGTGGTCGAAGATCTCCGCGTCCTCGGGAGAGGCGAAATAGCCCTGCCGCAGTCCCGTCTCGGTGTACTTCTGGACGACGCGGTCGACCAGCTGCTTGAGGCTCCACTCGCGCCGCGGCGTGCCGACCGCGCCGCGGAAGTACTTGGACGTGACGATGTTGACGGCGTTCAGGGACCAGAAGTCGGGGAACTCCACTCCGCGCTGCTCGAAGTTCACCGAGCCGTCGCGCCAGTTGGTCATGACGACGTCACGACGTTCCCAGCGCAGTTCGTCGTACGGATGCACGCCGGGTGTGGTGAAGATGCGCTCGACCTTCAGCCCTTTGCGGCCCCCCTTGCCGCGCCGCGCCGCCGAGCCGCTCACCGTCTCCGTCATGACCTTCCCCCTCTCGGGCCCGCCCGACCGGGCCCTGTTCAGGAACAACTCCGCCGCCGCGCGGGGCATGCCCAGCGCGGTGGCGCTTTCACATGTGCTGCTGTGTGCTGCCGGAACCGCCCCCTAACCGGGCGGGCCGGACTCCCCCGAAGAAGCGGACCTGCGTAGTGTTTCGATCTCCTTGGCGAAGTCGTCCAGCGACTCGAAGCCCCGGTACACCGAGGCGAATCGCAGATAGGCGACCTCATCGAGTTCGCCGAGCGGCCCCAGGATCGCGAGGCCGATCTCGTGCGAGGGGATTTCCGCGGATCCGGACGATCTGATCGCCTCTTCGACCCGCTGACCCAGCTTCGCGAGCGCATCCTCGTCGACCGGGCGGCCCTGGCAGGCCCTGCGCACCCCGGCGATGATCTTTTCCCGGGAGAACGGCTCGGTGACCCCGCTTCGCTTGGCCACCATCACGAGCACATTCTCCTGCGTCGTGAATCGCTTGCCGCATTCCGCGCACGACCGGCGGCGCCGAATGGCGCCCCCGTCATCGGTCGAACGACTGTCGATCACTTTGGTGTCAGGGTTGCGGCAGAACGGGCAGTGCACGCGTAATCCCCTCCCTGACCGTAATCACGTCCACCGATGAACAGCGCCATATATAGGTGAAGTACATCGGTGTCACTACTAGATGTTGTGGTCAACCGTACGGGGACGCGCAGGCGTACGCAACCTGCCGGGGGACCTCGGACGTTGACCCGCGTCACATCGCCCACGTCCGTCCCGCCCGCACGGGCATCTCAATGATCTTGCTCCGGGCGTGTCGCGGCCTCGTGAGCGGACCCGCGCCCGGCCTGGACACCCCAGGTCCGCGGCAGCCGACGAGACGGGCGGGACTGGGCGTAACTCGCGGCCTCCACAAAACCCGGAAGCCGCGGCGGGTGGTATCAGACGGCACCGCACAAGGCGCAAGGCCCGGCGGAGGCGCGCTGCCCCAGGCGGGGGGACGAGGCCCGGCGGAGATGCGCGGGCCTCATGCGGACGGGCGCAGGCCCCGGCGGAGGCGCGCGGCCCCCCGGGCGGGGGGCGCCAGGCCCGGCGGAGGCGCGGGGCCCTCAGACGGAGGCGCGCAGTCCCCAGGCAGAGACGCAAGATCCTCAGGCAGAGACGCGGGAGCCTCAGGCAGAGACGCGGGGCCCTCAGATGGAGACGCGCGGCCCCAAGCGGGGGCGCGAGGCTCGGCGGCTGCGCGCCTCTCCCGCGAAGGCGCGCGGGCCCCGAGCGGGGGGACGCAAGGCCCGGCGGCGGCGCGCGGCCCTCAGGCGGAGACGCGCAGCACCCATGCAGAAGACGCAAGACCCTCAGGCAGAGGCGCACGGTCATCAGGCGGAAGCGCGGGAGCCTCAGGCAGAGGCGCGCAACCCCCGACGGGGGGGAACGAGGCCCGGCGGCGGCGCGCGGCCCTCAGGCGGAGACGCGCAGTCCCCATGCAGAAGACGCAAGACTCTCAGGCAGAGGCGCGCGGCCCTTACGCGGAGGCGCGCGGCCCCCGGGCGGGGGGCGCAAGGCCCGGCGGCGGCGCGGGGCCTCGGGCGGAGGCGCGGGAGCCTTGGGCAGAGGCGTGTGGTGTTGGGTGGCGTAGCGGTGACGTCTGGCGTGGGATGGGCGGCGGTATGAGGCTCGGAGTGGGGCGGTCCGGGCGGGTCAGCGCGCGGGGAGGCGTAGCCGTTGGCCGGGTTGGACGGTGGGGTCGCCACCGAGGCCGTTGAGGTCGATGATGCGCTGGACGACGAGGCGGGGGTCGGCGTCGGGGTCGGAGGCGGAGGCGATCTCCCAGAGCGTCTCGCCGGGGCCCACGACGACCGTCTCCCCCGGTCCCGAAGGGCCGGGACGGGCGTCCCGTCCGCCGGCCAGGGCCCCGGGGCCGACCGTGAGCCAGAGGAGCGGCAGGATGATGGCGGCGGCGAGGCAGACGACGACCGCGCGACCACGCCGCGTCAACCGCAGCGGCGCGTGTTCATGGGCCGAACCGGACATCTCGCCCTCCCGACGTCGAATGGATTTTCGATCGAACGCCTGTACGAAGTTCTACCGCAGACCGACGACAAAACGCGAGTACATCTTCGAACAATTGTTTGATCATCCCGTCCGGACGCGATAACGTCACATGACGAGGAGTGACGGATCGAGGCGCCCGGGAGGCGACGAGCGATGAGCAAGGTCCGGGAGCTGCCCGACGGGCCCATGGACGAGACGGGGCTGACGCAGCGGCAGCGCATGGTGCTGGAGGTGATCCGCGACTCGGTCCAGCGCCGCGGATACCCGCCCTCGATGCGCGAGATCGGCGAGGCGGTGGGTCTGACCAGCACCTCCAGCGTGTCGCACCAGCTCCGGGCGCTCCAGCGCAAGGGTTTCCTGCGGCGCGACCCCAACCGCCCGCGGGCGGTCGAGGTGCGGGTGCCCGGGGCGACCCCCGTGCGCACGGAGCCCGACTCCTTCGACGCGGTCGGCGGCCAGCGGTCCCCGACGCAGCCCGCGCCCGCCTACGTGCCGCTCGTCGGCCGGATCGCCGCCGGTGGGCCGATCCTGGCCGAGGAGGCCGTCGAGGACGTGTTCACGCTGCCCAAGCAGCTCGTGGGCGAGGGCACGCACTTCCTGCTGAAGGTCACCGGGGACTCGATGATCGAGGCCGCGATCGCCGACGGCGACTGGGTCGTCGTCCGGCAGCAGCCGGTGGCCGAGCAGGGCGACATCGTCGCCGCCATGATCGACGGCGAGGCGACGGTCAAGACCTTCAAGCGCAAGGACGGCCACATCTGGCTGATGCCGCAGAACCCCGCCTACGAGCCGATCCCCGGCGACGAGGCGTCGGTGCTCGGCCGGGTCGTGGCGGTGCTCCGCAAGATGTGACGCACGCGCCGCGGAGGCGGCCGCCGGTGGACCGGCGGCCGCCCCGGCGCTAGCGCTTGGGCACGATGTTGACGATCTTGGGCGCACGCACGATGATCTTGGCGATCTCGGCGCCGCCCAGGGCCTCCTGGACCCTGGCGGAGGCCAGGGCCAGCCGTTCCAGCTCCTCGCCGGCGATGCCGGGCGCGACGTCGAGCCGGTCGCGGACCTTGCCCGCGACCTGGACGACGCAGGTGACCGACTCCTCCACCAGCAGCGCGGGGTCGGCCGACGGCCAGCCCGCGCGGATCACCGGCGCGGTGCGTCCCAGCAGCTCCCACGTCTCGTCGGCGGTGTAGGGGGCGAACAGCGACAGCAGCACCGCCATCGCCTCGGCGGCCTCGCGGACGGCGGGGTCGGCGGCGCCGGGCCCGGAGTCGATGGCCTTGCGGGTCGCGGTGACCAGCTCCATGATCCGCGCGATGGCGACGTTGAAGCGCTGCGCCTCGACCAGCTTGGTGGCCTCGTCGACGGCGCGGGCGGTGGCGCGCCGCAGCGTGGTGGAGCCGGACGCGGGGTCGGTTCCGGGCGGCGAGGCGACCTCGGCGGCGATCCGGTGGACGCGGGCCAGGAACTTGGACATGCCGTGCGGGGACACGTCCGCCCAGTCGATGTCGTCCTCCGGCGGCCCGGAGAACAGCATCGCCAGCCGGACGACGTCCACGCCGAACTCGCCGATCTGCTCGCCCAGGTCGACCAGGTTCCCGGTGGACTTGGACATACCGCTGCCGTTCAGGATCACCTGCCCCTGGTTCAGCAGCCGGTTGAACGGCTCGGTGAAGCCGACCAGGCCCATGTCGTACAGGACCTTGGTGAAGAACCGGCTGTACAGCAGGTGCAGGATGGCGTGCTCGACGCCGCCGGTGTACTGGTCGACCGGCATCCACTTGCGGACCTGCTCGGTGTCGAACGGGCCGTCCTCGTAGCCCGGGGAGCAGTAGCGGTAGTAGTACCAGGACGAGTCGACGAAGGTGTCCATGGTGTCGGTGTCGCGCCTGGCGGCGCCGCCGCACTTGGGGCACTCGACGTCCGCCCAGGCCGACGCGGCGGCCAGCGGCGAGGTGCCCTTGGGCGCCAGGTCGGCGCCGCGCAGCCCCTCGGGCAGCGTCACCGGCAGCTGCTCGTCGGGGACGGGGACCTCCCCGCACGCCTCACAGTGGACGATCGGGATCGGGCAGCCCCAGAACCGCTGGCGGGAGACCAGCCAGTCGCGCAGGCGGAAGTTGACGGAGGCGCGGCCGGTGCCGTGCTCCTCCAGGATCTCGACGATCCGGGCGATGGCGTCGGCCTTCACCAGCCCGTCGATGGGGCCGGAGTTGACGATCGCGCCGTCGCCGGGGGTGGCGACGCCGGTCTCGGCCGGGTCGGCCTGCCCGGTCTCGACCACGACCCGGACGGGCAGGCCGAACTTCAGCGCGAAGTCCAGGTCGCGCTGGTCGTGCGCGGGCACCGCCATGATCGCGCCGTGCCCGTACTCGGCCAGGACGTAGTCGGACGCCCAGACCGGCAGCCGCTCCCCGTTCACCGGGTTGACCGCGTACCGGCCCAGGAACACGCCGGTCTTCTCACGCTCGGCGGACAGCCGCTCGATCTCGCTCTCGCGGGAGACCTCCTCGCGGTAGGCCTCGAACGCGGCGCGCTGGTCGGGGGCGCAGACCTCCTCCGCCAGGGCGGCGTCGGCGGCGACGACCATGAACGTCGCGCCGTACAGGGTGTCGGGGCGGGTGGTGTAGACGGTGACGGGCTCGTCCCGCCCCTCGATCACGAAGTCGACGTCGGCGCCGGTGGAGCGGCCGATCCAGTTGCGCTGCATCAGCAGGACGCGCTCGGGCCACTTGCCCTCCAGCTGCTCCATGTCGTCCAGCAGCCGGTCGGCGTAGTCGGTGATCTTGAAGTACCACTGGGTCAGGACGCGCTTCTCGACCAGCGTGCCGCAGCGCTCGCAGTGCCCGCCGACGACCTGCTCGTTGGCCAGGACGGTCTGGTCCTTGGGGCACCAGTTGACGTGGCCGCCCTTGCGGTAGGCCAGGCCCCGGTCGTACAGGCGCAGGAACAGCCACTGCGTCCACTTGTAGTACTCGGGGTCGGAGGTGTGCAGCCGCCGCGACCAGTCGAAGGACGGCGCGTACCGGCGGAACGACGCCGCCTGCGTGTCGATGTTGGCGTACGTCCACTCGGCGGGGTGGGAGTCGCGCTTGATCGCGGCGTTCTCGGCGGGCAGGCCGAAGGAGTCCCAGCCGATGGGGTGCAGGACGTTGTACCCGCGCTGGAACCAGTAGCGCGCGACGACGTCGCCGATCGCGAACGCCTCGGCGTGACCCATGTGCAGGTCACCGCTGGGGTAGGGGAACATGTCCAGCGCGTAGCGCCGCTCCCGGCCGTCGTCGTCCTCCACGGCCTTGAACGGGTCGAGCTCCGCCCAGCGGGCCTGCCACTTGTCCTGAACCGCCCGTGGGTCGTAATGCTCGTCGCTGCTCACGCTTCCAGGCTCCGCATTCTGCTCAAGAGGGTCGCCAGACCGCCCGCCGACATGAAACGGCCCCTCGCACAGGAGGGGCCACCACGCTGACGTCAGTTCGTCAACGTGGTCGTTCAAGGAGCAGCCTGGCTGGCATACAGCAAGCGTAGCGCAACCGCAAGCCCTCCCGCCGCGCCTTTGCCGGTCGGTACCCGGACGGCTGCGGCCCGGACGGCCGGTCCCCCGGACGTCGATCCAGGACGATCAGTGCCCGGACGACTGGCGGGCGAGGGAGACGACGCCGGTCACCTGGACGTGGGTGAGGCCGAGGTCGGAGCCCACGGCCGACAGGGTCTCCTCCTCCGAGACGCTGAGGGGGCCGTCGATCAGGGCGATCTCGGCGGCGGCGCGCAGGATGCTCTCCCTCGCCTCGGGGGCCAGCGCGGAGGACGCCCGTCCCATCTCGGCGCGGACCTCGTCGAAGGGGCGGCCGAGGTCGGCGTTCAGCGCGCCCTCGTCGTAGGAGGTGTCACCGGCCTGGCGCACGACGGTGACGGCGCGGGCGCGGGCGCCCACGTGGGTGTAGTCCCCGGAGCGCAGCACCTGGGCGATGGCCATGCGCAGCAGCATCGCGGGCATGCGGGCGAGCTGCGCCGTCGTCGGTATCTCCAGGATCCCGGGATTCCATCGGCCATGGCAGGTGTCGCACTCGACGAACTCGCCGCCCGCCTTCGTCAGCGGGATGACCGGGATGAAGAACAGGGTGAAGAAGTTGCGTCCCTGGCGCCGGCGGTAGTCACGGTCCCCGCCGCAGTCGGGACAGTGGAAGATTCCCCTGGTCAGGGTGAAGAAGACCACCCGCCAGCCGAAGATGATCAAGATCGCGCGCCCTTTCTCGGTGAGGCGGCACATCGTAACGGGCATGCCGGGCCCCCAGCGGCGCGGGCCGGGAGCCCGGTCCGCGGGGCCGGATCCGGTCAGAAAAGTGAAGTCTTGACGTAGGGTCGGACATGCTCGAAGCTCTTGGTAAATAGGAAGGTTTCCTATCAATACTGGAGGTCGTCCTTCCCGAGACGCTCCCGCCCCGGCGGCGCCGACTCCGATCCGGTCGTCCCGCCAGATTCCCGCCCCCAGGAGGATCGCGTATGCCCGGCACATTCCGTCTACCCCGCAAGAGGAGCCTGGCCCTCGCCACCGCCGCGTCGGCCGGCCTCACGGTGGTCGTCGCCACCCCCGCCCTCTCGCACGGCTTCGCCACCGCGCCCGTCAGCCGCGCCCTGAACTGCAAGCAGGGCACGGTGAAGGACTGCGGCGAGGTCCAGTTCGAGCCGCAGAGCGTCGAGGGCCCGCAGGGGTTCCCGAAGTCGGGTCCCGCGGACGGCAAGATCTGCGCCGCCGGTGACTCCCGCTGGGCCCCGCTGGACGACCAGCGCGACGGCGCGTGGCCCGCCACGTCCCTGACCAGCGGCCAGAGCTTCACGTTCTCGTGGACGCTGACCGCGCCGCACTCCACCTCGTCCTTCCGGTACTTCATCACCAAGGACGGCTGGGACTCCAAGCGGCCCGTCACCCGCGCGGCCCTGGACCTGAAGCCGTTCCTGACCGTCGACGGCGGCAACAAGCAGCCGCCCCGCACGGTGTCCCACCCCGGCACGCTGCCCACCCGGCACGGCCGGCACCTGATCGTCGCCGTCTGGGACATCGCCGACACCGGCAACGCCTTCTACCAGTGCTCGGACGTCGACTTCGGCTGAGCCATCTCCCCCGCGGGCACCGCTCTCCGCCCGCGGCCGGTGACCGGGCGGGGCCGCGCCCCCGCCCGGTCGCCGGCGCCCCCCGGCGCGCCGGTGCTCCCGGCCCTTCCCGGCCCGGTTGAGCGACTGACCGGTCACCCCTCGCGTCCGCCCCTCGGGAGTCCCACGCGGAATCGCACGTCACAGGCCCCCCGCGGGGCTGGCGCGCGCGTATCCCATACAGCAGGATGTGCGGAACGGTACATACACTCGCCGGTAACAACCGGCGGGCGAACCACCCCGCGCGAGGAGTGCCATGCTCAACCTGTCCGTGCTGCTCGAGGACGCGGCCCGGGAGACGCCGGACCGGGACGCCGTGGTGTTCGGCGACATCCGGCTCTCCTACGCCTTCATCGACTCGATCGCGAACCAGGTCGCGAACCTGCTGGTGTCGCGGGGCATCGGACCGGGCGACAAGGTGGCGCTGTCGAGCCCGAACCTTCCGTACTTCCCGATGGTCTACTTCGGGGCGCTGAAGGCGGGCGCGGTGGTCGTCCCGCTGAACGTCCTGCTCAAGCCCCGGGAGATCGCCTACCACCTGGCGGACTCCGGCGCGAAGGCGCTGTTCTGCTTCGAGGGGACGCCGGAGCTGCCGCTCGGCGAGATGGGTCACGCGGGCTTCGAGCAGGCCGAGGGGTGCGAGCACTTCTTCCTGCTGCCGGCGAGCCTCACGGCGGCCGAGTCCCCGATCGAGGGGGCCGAGCTGTTCTGGGCGGCGCTGTCCGGGCAGCCGGGCGCCTTCGCGACGGCGCGGACCGAGGCCACCGACACCGCGGTGATCATCTACACCAGCGGGACGACCGGGCAGCCGAAGGGCGCCGAGCTGAGCCACGGCAACCTGCTGATGAACGCGATGGTCGACGACACGCTCTTCTACCGGACGCTGCACGACACCTCGCTGGTCACGCTTCCGCTGTTCCACATCTTCGGGCAGACGTGCGTGATGAACGTCGGCCTCTACCGGCGCGCGACGCTCGTCCTGCAACCGCGGTTCGACGCCCGGCAGGCCGTCGAGCTGATGGTCCGGGAGAAGGTGAACATCTTCGCGGGCGTGCCGACGATGTACTGGGCGCTGCTCAACGACGACACCTCGCCGGAGGAGGTCGAGACGATCCGCGCGAACCTGCGGGTCGCGGTGTCGGGCGGCGCGGCGCTGCCGATGGAGGTCATCAAGGGCGTCGAGGCCAAGTTCGGCGTGAACATCCTGGAGGGCTACGGCCTGTCCGAGACGTCCCCTGTCGCCTCGTTCAACCGTCCCGACCGCCCGACCAAGGCGGGGTCGATCGGCCTTCCCATCTGGGGCGTCGAGATGAAGCTCATCGACGACGACTGGAAGGAGATCGAGGGAGAGGGGCCCGGGGAGATCGCCATCCGCGGGCACAACATCATGAAGGGCTACCACGGCAGGCCCGAGGCGACCGCGGACGCGGTCCGGGACGGCTGGTTCCGCACCGGCGACGTGGCCCGCCGCGACGAGGACGGCTACTACTACATCATCGACCGCTCCAAGGACATGATCATCAGGGGCGGTTACAACGTGTACCCGCGGGAGCTGGAAGAGGTCCTGATGACCCACCCGCAGGTGTCGCTGGCGGCCGTCGTGGGCGTCGCCCACCCGTCGCACGGCGAGGAGGTCAAGGCGTACGTGATCCGCACGCCGGACGCGACCGTCACCGAGGACGAGCTGGTCGCCTGGGGCAGGGAGCAGTTCGCGAACTACAAGTACCCGCGGATCGTGGAGTTCCGGGACGAGCTGCCCATGACCGCCACCGGCAAGATCCTCAAGCGTGAGCTGCGCGGCTAGCGCGGGCTGAGATCCTGGGTGCCGACGACGCGCAGCAGCTTCAGGGCCTCGTGGGACGGGGTGCCGGGCACCGCCGTGTAGAGCACGACCCGCTGGTCGCGTTCTGGGACGTACAGGACGTCGCAGTGCAGTTCGAGCGGGCCGACGACCGGGTGCGTCATGCGCTTGCGGTTGCCGCGCTTGACGCCCACCGCCCCCTCGTCCCACAGCCGGGCGAACAGGGCGCTCCGTGCGGCGGTCTCGCTGACCAGCGCGGCGATGCCGGGGTCGCCCGGGTAGCGCCCGGCGGCCGCGCGCAGGTCGGCGACGAAGTCGTGGGCCATGCCGGTCACGTACTCGTCGACGCCGTACAGCTCGGGGGCGGGCCCGGCGAAGAGCCAGCGGACCACATTGCGGTCCTGCGGCCGCATGGCCGAGAAGTCGGTCATCAGGGCCGCCGCGAGGGCGTTCCACGCGAGGATCCCCTGGCGGGCGTCCAGGACGTAGGCGGGGATGTCGTCGAGCCGGTCCAGCAGGTGCAGGATGCCCTGCGGCACGTCCTGGGAGGGGCCGGGGGGCGTCTCCGGGGTCTCCCCCGCCAAGTGGTACAGGTGGGCTCGCTCGTCATCGGTGAGCCTCAGCGCGCGCGCCAGCGCACCGAGGATCTGCTTTGACGGACGAGGGCCGCGCCCCTGCTCCAGCCGGATGTAGTAGTCCACCGACATCCCGGCCAGGCGCGCGACCTCCTCCCTGCGCAGGCCCGGTGTGCGGCGGCGCGTGCCCGCCTCCAGCCCGACGTCCGTCGGCTGGATGCGGTGCCGGCGCGAACGCAGGAACGCGGCCATCTCCCGCCTGTCCATCGCACCCTCCTGGTCGTCTCGATACTCAGCATGGCCGATCGGGCCGGCGACCGGGACGCGCAGGGTGGTATCGCCGATCCCAGCCTCGGACGGTCTCTCCTCACCCGGCGCGGGCGCCGGAAGCCTGACGGGCATGACGAAGAAGATCGCCCTCATCACGGGGGCCAACAAGGGCATCGGGTTCGAGACCGCGCGGCTCCTGGGCGAGGCCGGAATGACCGTCCTCGTCGGCGCCCGTTCGGCGGCGCTCGGCGAACGGGCTGCCGCGGCCCTCGCCGGGGATGGGATCGACGCGCGGTTCGTCCACATCGACGTCACCGACCACGGCACCGTCGACGCCGCCGCCGCGTGGATCGAGAAGGAGCACGGGCGCCTGGACATCCTGGTCAACAACGCCGCCATCGCGGCGGCCGACGCGTCCGGCCCCGGGGCGTACACGCTGCCGAGCGACACCTCGGCCGCCTCCGTCCGGGCCGCCTTCGAGACGAACGTGATCGGCGTCGTCGCTGTCACCGCCGCGATGCTGCCGCTGCTGCGCCGCTCCCCCGCCGGGCGGATCGTCAACGTCTCCAGCGAGCTGGGGTCGCTGGAGCGGCTGAGCGACCCGTCCTCGCCCGCCCACCGGGTGAACCTCCTCCCCTACAACGCCTCCAAGTCGGCGCTGAACGCGGTGACCCTCGCCTATGCCAAGGAGCTGGCGGACGGTCCCATCAAGGTGAACGCGGCGACGCCCGGGCACTGCGCGACGGACCTGAACGGGCACACCGGGCCGCGCCCGGCGGCGGTGGGCGCCGCGGTGATCGCGGGCGCCGCCACGCTCGGCGCGGACGGCCCGACCGGGGTGTTCATCACCGACGCCGGGCCCGAGCCGTGGTGACGCCACCGGCCCGGCCGCCCGCGGGCGGCGGGGCCGGAGACGGCGGGCTCAGAAGAGGATGTGCTCCTTGGCGAGCCCGTAGAACGCGACGCGGCTGTCGGCGAGGAGCTCCAGGTCGCTGGGCCGCCACGTGTGGCGTTCCGCCTCCGCGTGGCGGATCGTGATGAAGGAGTACCGGTCGGCGGCGTAGACGCGGACGCCGTCGGAGCGCAGGCGGCGGAACAGGTCGGTGTCCTCGCCCCGGCCCACGTCGGCGAACCGGTAGGAGCGCATCAGCCCGCCCTCGCCGAGGAGCGCGCCGCCGCGGAGCACGTCCACGTAGCGGTGTTCCAGGTCGGGGTAGCGCAGAAGCGTCGCGTCGATGGAGGCCAGGTGCGCGTAGTGGGCGAGCTTCCCGACGACGCCCGCGTCGGTGTAGGAGAACGCGGGGAGCAGGTCGGACAGGTAGTGCGGCCCGTACAGCTCGTCGTCGTCCATCTTGCCGATGTAGTCGCCGCCGGCCGCGTCGATCGCCATGTTCAGGCAGCCGCCGAGCGTGCGCGACGGGTCCGCCGCGAGGACGACCACGTCGTCGATCCCCGCGGTCATGGCCCGCTTCTGCACGTCCAGCGGGTCGAGGTCGAGCCCGTGCAGGACGATCACGAGTTGCAGGGGCCGCCATTCCTGCCGGGCCGCCATCTCGACCGCGGGGGCGATCTGCTCGGCCCGGCAGGTGGACATCACGAGCGACACCGCGGGGCGGCCGGTCCGCGGAGCGTGGGCCGAATCCACTCCGAGATGCTCCAGAAGGGTGTCGACCCTGTGCCTGTAGGTGTGCGCTGCGTGGACCTCGCGCAAGGCGAGGTGTGCCTGCCGATCGCGCAGCTCGGGTCCGTGCAGAAGCGCGCGCAGGACGCGCGAGGCGTTCTTACCGTCTTCCACGGCGGGACCGAAGGCGGGCTCGGTGTCCGCCCGGTGGTGGACGATGGGCACACCCGCCGCGGCCGTCTCGTAGGCGAGGCGCTCACACGGGGCGATCATCACCTTGTAGCGCTTGCGCGCGGCGGCGGCCTGCTCGTACGGCCACGGCGGCACGACCCGCTGCCGGTACAGGTGGGGGAAGCCGGTCGCGGCGAAGTGGCCGCCGAGACGGGGCGCGGGGGCGATCAGCGCCTCCGCGGCCTCGTCGTACTCGCCCTCGTACAGCAGCGGGTACCGCCCCTGGTCGTGGACGCGGACGGGGTTGTGCAGGCGCGGCTGCGCGGCGAACGGCAGGTGCGCGACACGGTCGTGCCCGAGCGTGCGGCGGTACCCGGGCACGGCGGACGGGTCGACGGTGAACACGCGGTCGAAGGACCCGGCGGCGTCGCCGAGCCCCGCGCCGGTGTCCCAGTACGCGGTCGGGACACCGCGCTCGCGGCACCAGGCGGTGACCTCCCGCAGCGGCAGCCCGGTCGGGACGGACTCGACGAGCAGCAGGTCGGGGCGCCGGGCGCCGAGGACCTCCCACCAGTCGCCGGGTCTGAGGCCGCCCAGCCGGGTCCACTCATAGCGCAGCGCCGCGTCCAGGACGGGCCCCAGCACGACCGCCGCGACGAGGTCCGGGCGGTTCACCGGCCCGTCCGGCGGACGCGGCGCGCGCACGTCGACGGGGTCGGTGTCGGCGACGCGGACGTCCGGGCGGCGGGTCTTGCGGGGCTCCGCGGCGGGCTCGGGCGGCGGCGGGCGGTCGCGCAGGGCGTCCGCGACACCGCGCAATGAGCCGGGCGTGAACGGCCGCCGCCGGAACCTCGCCAGCGCCGGTCCCAGCCGCGACCAGCGCCGCAGCCGCAGCGCCTCGTACCGCCACCCGGCCCGCTCCGCCCGGTGCGCCTCGGCCGCGCGGTCGCGGTCGAGGTCGCCGATGCGGCGCGCCGCCTCGTGCAGCGAGCCGATCAGCCGCGCGATCTGCTCGTCGCGGTCGTCGCGCTCGCGTTCCAGCTCGGCGAGCCGCAGCCGGAAGGCCGTGTTGTCGGCGGCGAGCCGGTCGCCCCGTTCCCGCAGGCCGGCGAGCTCGGCGGCCGTCGGGTCGGTTTCGGGCACGGGAACCCCCGGGAGCGTGGGATCGGCGACAGTCGTCCGCGTTCACGCTAGGGGCGCCGCCCGCGTCCGCCCGCCGATCCGTGTGGTTCGCCACGCAACGTTCACCGGCGCTCCACCTTCCGCGGGTCGCGCCCCGCCACCCGGCAGGTGGACCGACGAGCGGGCCGGTCAGAACGTGTAGGGCAGGCGTTTGATCCCGTTGATGAAGCTGGACTCCAGCCGGTCGGGCTCACCGGCGGCGCGCAGGCCGGGCAGGCGGCTCAGCAGCTCACGGAACATCACGGTGATCTCGCGCCTGGCCAGGTGCGCGCCGAGGCAGAAGTGAGGTCCGGGCCCACCGAAACCGACGTGCGGGTTGGGGTCGCGCAGGATGTCGAACCGTTCGGGAGAGGTGAAGACGGACTCGTCCCGGTTCGCGGAGTAGTAGTAGAGGACGAGCTTGTCGCCCTTCTGGAACTCGTGGCCGTTGAGCGTGGTCTCGCGGGTCGCGGTGCGGCGCATCCACGTCACCGGCGACACGTACCGGACGATCTCCTCCACCGCGCCGGGCACGCGCGCCTCGAAGTCATCGGTGAGCAGTCTCCGCTGGTCGGGATGGCGGGTGAACAGGTCGAGCCCGTGGGCGATGGCGTTGCGGGTCGTCTCGTTGCCGGCCACCACCAGCAGGATGAAGAACGATCCCAGCTCCTGGTCGGTGAGCGACTCCCCGTCGATGTTGGCGTTCACCAGCGCGGACGTCAGGTCGTCGGCGGGGTCGGCGCGGCGTTTGCGGCCGAGCTCCTCCACCAGTCCCTTGAGCGTCTCACCGGCCGACAGCAGCGCCAGCGCGATCTGCTCGGGGTCGCCGGACGGCAGGAACTCGGCGTCGTTGCCCGCGAGGATGACGTTCGTGGCGTCGAAGACCGTCGCGTACCGGTCCTCGGCGATCCCCATCATGTCGCAGATGATCTTCAGGGGGAGGCGGGCGGCGATGTCCCGGACGAAGTCGCCCGAGCCCCGCCCGGCGGCCACGTCCCGGGCGAGCTCGGCGGCGACCTCCTCGACCCGGTCCTCGAACCGGCGGATCATGCGGGGCGCGAAGGCGCGCGAGACGATCCGCCGGATCTTGGCGTGCCGCGGGTCGTCCATGTTGATCATCGAGCCGAAGTACTCGTGCAGGTCGCCCGGCATGTCGGGGATGCTGGTGGCGCCCTTTCCCGAGCAGAAGTCCTGCGGCCTGCGGGACGCCTCGACGACGTCCGCGTGCCGGGTCACCGCGTAGTACCCGGGGCCCTGCGGGACGATGACGACGTCCGGCTCCTCGAAGCGGACGAGGTCGGCGTGCCACCGCAGCGCCTTGAACGCCTCGTGCCGGTACTCGTGCGCGCGACGCCAGAACTCCCAGTCGGTCAGGTTGATGTCCTCGACCTTGAGCACGTGCCTCCACCTCGCCGTCCGAAACTGATTCGGTTTACATGCACCCTCTCAAAGTAAAACCGAACACGGAAGCCGCGCGCGACCCCGACGCGCGGGCCGATCCGGCCACCCGGCGGGCATCCGGGAGCGGGCGCGCGACCGAGGACATCCGGGAGCGGGCAAGCGGGCCGGTGCGCGCTCGGCACGGAATCGGCTGCGAATAAGAGACCAAGCTCCGATATTCGAAGAATTCAAGGAATCTCCGTCAGGTCCGGCCGGTGCTCTCCGGCCCTCGCGGCGCCCGGCCCCGGATCAGGTCCGCGGCCCGCTCGCCGATCATGATGGCGGGGGCGTTGGTGTGGCCCCGGGTGATCTGCGGCAGGACGGAGACGTCCGCGACGCGCAGGCCGTCGATCCCGCGCACCCGGAGCGAGGCGTCCACGACCGATCCCGCGTCGGTGCCCATCCGGCAGGTGCCGGTCGGGTGGTAGAGGGTCTCGGAGTGCCCGCGGACATAACGGGCCAGCGCCTCGTCGTCCTCGGCGCCCTCGTAGGGCGCCATGCAGCCGCCCACGTACGCCTTCAGGGGCTCGGTGGCGAGGAGTTCCTCCGCGTACCGGACGCCGAACATCAGGCGGCCCAGGTCGTCCTCGTGCGTGAGGTAGCCCGGGTCGATCGCCGGTGGTTCCGCGGGGTCGGCGGACGCGAGCGTGATGCGCCCGGCGGATCCCGGCCGCAGCAGGACGACGCCGAGCGTCACGCCGTGCTCGGTCGGCGGGGTCAGGCCGTGCGCGACGAACGGCGCGGGCGCGAAGATCAGCTCGATGTCCGGGGCGGCGAGCGCCGGGTCCGTCCGGGTGAAGATGACCGCCTCGCCCAGATTCGAGGTGAACGGGCCGCGCCGCAGGAGCAGGTAGCGGACGATGTTCGGCAGCGACTCCGCCCCGGTGAGGGTGATCTTTCGCGGGCAGCGCCGGATGACGGAGACCGCCAGGTGGTCCTGAAGGTGACGGCCCACCTCGGGGAGGTCCACGACGGGCTCGACGCCAGCCTCCCGCAGATGGTCCGGGTCGCCGATGCCCGAGAGCATCAGCAGATGCGGCGACCCGACCGCGCCCGCCGACAGCACCACCTCGCGGCGGGCGGTGACGCGCTCGCCGCCGTAGTCCACCCCGACCGCGCGGCCGTCCTCGACCAGGACCCGGGACACGTGCGCGCCGGTCACGACGGCCAGATTCGGCCGCTTGCCCGCCGGGTGCAGGTAGGCGTCCGCGCTGCTCCACCGACGGCCCCGCTTCTGGCTGACCGGCGACTGCGCGTAGCCCTCGTTGGACGGCCCGTTCAGCTCGGGCAGCCGCGTCAGCCCGCGCGCCGCGCACGCGGCCAGGAACGCGCGGGTCGTCTCGTTCGGGCTGCGCTGCTCGGAGATCGTCACCGGCCCGGACGTGCCGTACACGCCCCCCTCGTTGCGGCCCACGCGCCCTTCGAGCCGCCGGAAGTACGGCTCCACGTCGTCGTACGCCCAGCCTGGGACGTCCCAGCCGTCGTAGTCATCGCGGTGGCCGCGCGTCCACATCATGGCGTTCAGCGAGGACGAGCCGCCGAGGACCTTGCCGCGCGGCCAGTACAGCTCCCGCCCGCCGAGCTCCGGCTGCTTGACGGTCGTGTAGTCCCAGTCGAACTCGGTCTTGAAGAGCTTGGAGAACGCCGCGGGGACGCGGATCTCGTTCCTGTCGTCCCGTCCTCCCGCCTCCAGCAGCGCGACCCGGACGGAGGCGTCCTCCGACAACCGGGCGGCCAGCGCGCACCCCGCGGACCCGGCCCCGACGATCACGTAGTCGTACTCCATGGAGGCTCCTGACGCCAGGGGGCCGCCATGCGCGAACCCACCATTTCGGGAATATCACCGCCGTCGCAGAACGTCCATGACCGGACGGGAAGGGATGTGACGCAGGTCATATTCGCGGAGGCGAACCATGGCGACGGCCAGAGCATCTCTTTTCCACACACTGTGGCGCGAAAGGAAACCAACATGCTCCGCCGGGTGATCGCCTGCGCTATGGCGGGCACGGCCGCCGCCTTCTCCCTCACCGGCTGCCTGGGTGAGGAGAACACCGCGACTCCGCAGTCCGCCGCGCCCGCCGGCACCACGCCCGCCGGCACCACGCCGGCGGGGGTCGCCCCGGCCCAGACCCCTTCCGCGACCACCGGTGGCGGCGCGCCCGCCGGCTGGACGACGATCGGCGGGCCCGAGAACGGCGTCCGCATGTCCATCCCCGCGGGCTGGATGGAGATCGACCTGACCAGCGGCGAGGCCGAGGACGGCCTCAAGCGCCTCGGCCTCCAGGGCGCCAACGAGAACCTCCTCCGGCAGAGCTTCGCGCTCCTGGAGCAGCAGAAGGCCGTGTACGCCGTCGAGACCGGATCGGCGCAGCGCGGTTACGCCACCAACGTCAACGCCCTCTGCACGCCGTCGCCGGCCTCGTCCGTCGAGGCCCTGGAGATGGGGACCCGGCAGGGCATGAGCCAGCTCGGCGCGCAGGACGTGGAGATCACCCGCACCACCGTCGCCGGGCGGCCGGGGATCCGCACCACCTACGTGCTGCGCTCCGCCGCCGGGGTCCTCACCGGGCGGCAGGTCCAGGTCACCGACGGCGGCCGCGCCTGCTCGCTGACCGTCACCGCCAAGGAAGGCGAGATGCCCGGCGACGCCGACCAGATCACCAACACCCTCGAACTGCTCTGAGCGCGGGGAGGCGGGCGGCGGGCCGGCCGGAGCCACCGGCAGGCCCGCCGCCTGTCCGCGCAGAAGGCGCTCCGTCCACGCGGGCGGCACGCCGGGAATGTCGTGTCAGCGGCGCGGTGCTCACACGCCCCAGTCGGGCCGCAGCGGCATGTGGGCGCCGCCCTTGTCGTCCAGCTTGACGCCCAGCGTCTGGTGCAGCTGGATCCAGTTCTGCTGGAAGCCCAGCACGCAGCCCGCCATGTAGACGCGCCACACGCGGGCCGTGCCCTGGCCCACCTCGGCGACGGCCTCGTCCCAGTGGGCGTCGAGGTTGTCGCACCAGCCGGTGAGCGTCCGCGCGTAGTGCTCGCGCAGGTTCTCCTGGTGCCGGATCTCGAAACCGGCGTCGTTCATCTGCATCTGGACGTAGCCGGGGCCCTCCAGCTCGCCGTCAGGGAAGACGTACCGGTTGATGAACCCGCTGTGCTTCATGGCGGGCGCCAGGTTGTCCGGGCGGGTGATCGTGTGGTTCAGCATCCGCCCGCCCGGCTTGAGCTTGCCGTACAGGAACGCGAAGTACGACGGAAGGTTCTTCTTGCCGATGTGCTCGGTCAGGCCGATCGAGCTGACCGCGTCGAACCCCGTCTCGTTCACGTCCCGGTAGTCCAGGTGCCGGACCTCCGCCAGGTCGGACAGGCCCCGGTCGGCGATGGCCTTCTGCGCCCACTCCGCCTGCTGCTTGGACAGCGTCACGCCGAGCGCCCGCACGCCGTACTCCTTGGCGGCGTGCATCACCATGCCGCCCCACCCGCATCCCACGTCCAGCAGCCGCATCCCCGGCTTGAGGCCGAGCTTCTTGGCCACCAGGTCGTGCTTGTGGAACTGCGCCTCCTCCAGCGTCGCGTCCTCGGACGGGTAACAGGCGCAGGTGTAGGCCATCGACGGGCCGAGCACCCACTCGTAGAAGGTGTTGGACACGTCGTAGTGATGCGAGATCGCCTTCGCGTCACGACGCTTGGAATGCCGCAGCCACGCCGGGATGCGGCTGAAGGGAGCCTCCTGCGGCGGCGGGTCCAGCCGCCGGGACATCGCGGCGCGCAGCAGCGGGTCGCCCAGGACGCCACGGACGATCCGCGCCTTGTCGCGGGGCGTCACGTCCCCGAGGACCTGCTGCATCGTCGTCAGCGCGGTGACCATGTCCCCGCTGACGTCGATCATGCCGCTGACGTAGGCGCGGGCCAGTCCCAGCGCCCCCGGCGAGTGCACCAGGTACGACACCGCGTACGGCGAGCGGACGTCGAACCGGATGTCGGCGCCGGGCACTCCCGCCCGGGACCCGTCGTACGCCGTGAACTCCACTGGCGCCTCAGCCCCGGCGAGCTGCTCGAAGACCCTGGCCAGCGTCATCTTGATCCCTCCTGTCTCTCCGCCCAGGACGGACGGTGACGGATGGCCACCAGCCCCTCCGGGCCTCCCCCGATCGGCGGACGCCTGGTCAGCGTCCGCGCACGCACTTGTCGTAGAGGTCCAGCAGCCGCCCCCCGGGATCGTAGGCCCCCTTGAGCCGCCGGTAGGTCTCCCCGTCGTAATACCGCCAGAACTCGTCTCGACTGTAAAAAGCAGTCGAGTAGAGGGATTTGTGCCCGTCAAGGGCCGCGACCTTACGTTCGATGAGCCGGTTGTGGTATTCGGGAATCTGGCCGGGAGGAAGCCGGACCGTCCCCCAGAAACCGGCGTTCACGTACGGGCGGCCCACCTCCAGCGGGTACAGCGGCCACCGTTCCTTCGCACGCAGCGGGCACAGCCAGATGGGGCTCATGCCGACCTTGTCGTGGAAGAACTCCAGGAATTCCGCCAGCCGCTCGACGGGCACCTCGATGTCCTGGATGACGTCCTCGCGCGGGCGCAGCCCACGCCACCGGTCGGCCCGCGCGATGACGTGGTACCGCCGGTCGTAGGCGACGAGCCTGCGGTACACGTCCGAGCGCTTGTACTTGTCGGGCCACAGCCGCCGGACGGCCGGGTTCTGCACGCCGAAGGCGCCCGAGCACCAGAACCAGTCGGTGTCCCACCGCCAGATGTAGTCGCGGATCGTCAGAAAGTCGACGGAGCGTTCCTGGATCGACCGGTAATAGATCTTCTGCCGGGTGTAGTCGGACGTGTACGGCGCCTCGTCGGCGAAGAAGCCGAGCGTGATGTACTGCTCGTCCGCGCCGAAGACCGTCCCGTCGAGGAAGTCGACGTCCTCGTCCTCGAACCGGCCCGACTCGGTGATCTCCCCCATCACCCGCGCCAGCTCGGCCGCGTCCCCGAACCGCAGGTGCCGCAGCCGCACGTACGGCTTCACCCGCCTCAGCTCGATCTTCAGCCGCAGGCTGTAGCCGAGCGTCCCGTAGGAGTTCGGGAAGCCGTAGAACAGGTCGGCGTGCTCGTTGTCGCGCGTCGCCGTGACGATCTGGCCGTCACCGGTCAGCACCTCCATCTCCAGCACCGACTCGTGCGGCAGCCCGTCCCGGAAGGACGTCGACTCGATGCCGAGCCCGGTCACCGCGCCGCCCAGCGTGATCGTCTTCAGCTGCGGGACGACCGTCGGCATCAGGCCGTGCGGCAGCGTGGCGTCGACCAGCGCCTCGTAGGTCGTCATGCCCTGTACCTGCGCGGTCCGCTTCCCTGCGTCGACGCTCAGCACGCGGTCGAAGCCGGACACGTCCAGCCCCGGCGCGTCCGAGGGGTCGCGCCACCGGAACAGATTGGAGGTCCGCTTCGCCAGCCGCACCGGCGCCCCCGCCGGGATCGCCTCGTAGGACCTCCTGAGCGCCTCCACCGCCCGCTGGTGATCGCCCTTGACCGCAAGCTCCGTCATCTGCCCCTCCTTGACCCAGTTAATCGATCATCCCATGTACGGTCCATGTAACTCGGACGTTAGGGTCATCACAGGTCGAGAGGGGAATAAAGCCTCAACTGGCTGGTTCATGTCCGGGCGGCCCCTTCGGTGGCGAGCGCTGCCGCGAGAAGGCGGCCACGTCAACCTTTCCCCGAAGGCCCACGGCGACAAACCCGTTCGCCCCGCCGGTGGTCCGGGGCGGATCCCTACTTCACCAGCCGCAGGATCCAGGGATAGCGGAACGTCTGGCCCGTCAGCGCGTACACCGCGGCGATCGCCGACAGGATCCACGCCAGACCGTACAGGACGCCTCCGACACCGAAGGTCACGATCGTGACCATCAGCAGCGTGACCTGGAAGTTCACCGCCTCCTTCGCCTGCCGCCGCACGTACTGCGAGCGCTTGCCGCTGACGAGCATCAGCACCAGCGGCCCGACGAACAACGTCGGCACGGCGACGGCGTGCGCGACCGCCGCGAGCATCCGGTCCTCCCCCGTCGCCTCCTCCGCGACGGCCCGCTCGCGCTCCCGCACGGGCACCAGGTCCCGCGTCACCGTCTCCAGGTCGTTCCGCGTCTTGGCCGTCATCGCCAGTTGCACGCGCATGTCGAACTCGTCGTGGTCGATCCGCCCCTCGGCGTAGGCGTCCTGAAGCCGCTGGATGGCCGGTTCGCGCTCGGCGTCCGAGACCCGCAGATCCCCCACCGCATAACTGCTGTCCATATTCCTCATGGTGCGTGGCGCCCCCCGCCCGGGCCATCGGGGATGACCCTGGCCTTCCCCCGAGATGCGCGGCGCGCCTCAGGGTTCGCGGCGGACGTACTTCCCTCCGGGCTCCAGGTCCCCGCCGAACAGCTCGGTGACGGTGACGAACGTGTAGCCCCTGGCCGCCAGCCGATCGATGATCCTGGGGACGGCCGCCACCGTCGTCGCGTGGATGTCGTGCATCAGCACCACGCTTCCCGGCCGGACGGACTTCATCACCCGCCGCTCGACCGCGTCGGTGTCGCGATCCGACCAGTCGAGCGGATCGACCGTCCACAGGATCTGCGCCAGGCCCATCCGCCGCGCGATCGACGCCAGCCGCTTGTCCGTCGACCCGTACGGCGGCCGCAGCAGCACCGGCGTGACCCCCGACGCCAGCCGGATCGCGTCCTGCGTCCGGGTCACCTCCTCGACGGCCTTCCCCTCCGGCAGCCGCCCCAGGTCGGCGTGCGTGTAGCTGTGATTGGCGATCTCGTGCCCGGCGGCGGACTCCCGCCGCACCGTCTCCGGGTCCTTCACCACGTTCTGCCCGACGAGGAAGAACGTCGCGCGCACCCGGCGCCCGGCCAGGATGCCCAGCAGCCGTCCGGTGCTCCCCATCGGCCCGTCGTCGAACGTCAGCGCCACGCACTTGGCCCGCGCGCAGGGATCCTTCTTCTTGATCACAGTCTCGCGGACGGGATGGCCCATCCCCGCGGGCCCGACCACCCCGGGCGCACCGACCCCCGCGAGGACACGCCGACCCCACGACACCGTCCCGCCCGCCGGAGCCGAGACCCGCCTCACGACCGCCGGCGCCTCCGGCACGGCGGGCCGGTCCCTCGCCGAAGCCACCCGCTCGGCCCCGCCGGAGAACCCGCTCAGCGCCCCGCACACCGCCACCGCGAGCACACCGCCGACCACACGCCGAACCAGGCCCGGCCCGTCCATCAACACCCCCGCTGCTGATCCCCCGACCGGCAAGTCTAGGGCTCGCGCCCCTGCCCACAGGGGATGCCCTCGTTGTGTCGGGAACCCCCTGACGGCGAACGATCGTTATCGTCGTACACCGAAACAGGCCCGGAACGGCTCCGGGCCACCACCAGACGACGGGGACGAGCGATGAGGTTCCGGGACCGGTTCGGGATCCGCAAGAACCGCGGGTCGACGGTGACGAAGCTCGACCGGGAGGCGAACGACTCCGACATCGAGGCGCTGATCGCGTTCGCCCGCGCCCGCCACGGGGTGGAGTTCTTCGTCGAACCCGAGACCTTCGCCACCGACACCACCGCGGTCGCCGTCGCCCACGACGGCGAATGGACCCGCCGCCGCGTCGGCTCCCCCAAGGTCATCGGCAAGGTGGCCCGCGACCTCGGCCTCCCCGTCTACGACGTCCAGATCGTCGGCTACCCGCCGCGCATGCGAGCCTGGAACGACCGCAACCGCGACCGCCGCATAGACCCCGGCACCCCCGGCCAAGCCGTAGCCCCCTGAGCAGCGTTAGAGGTCCCGCCCCAGACGCGAAACACTCGTCCGGCCACACACCTCGTCACCACGCCCAGATAAGACCTCGTCACCACGCCCAGATAAGCCCGACATAGCTCCGCGATCCGCCCGTACAAACCCACATCAGGGCCTCATAGGCGACCCCCAAAGGCCCAGACCACCAGAACACTAGGCACGCACAGGCATCCCACCCTCCGAACGCCGTTTAGCCGCCGCCGCTACCGCGCCGTGCCTCTATCAGCGTCCACCGGCCCTCGACACGCCGCACACACCCGCGCATGAGGTGCGCAGCGCGTGAGGTGGTGCCGAGGGGAGCACGCGGCCCGCGCCCGCGAACAAGGCACAGACCACCCAAACGGCACCCCGGCCATCCTCACGCCCGAACGCCGTCACCACCGCTACGAAGCCTCAACGGCGTCCACCCGCCCCCAACGCACCGCACACCCACGCGTGAGGTGCGCGGCGTGTGGGGTGCGCGGCGTGTGGGGTGCGCGGCGTGTGGGGTGCGCGGCGTGTGGGGTGCGCGGCGTGTGGGGTGCGCGGCGTGTGGGGTGCGCGGCGTGTGGGGTGCGCGGCGTGTGGGGTGCGCGGCGTGTGGGGTGCGCGGCGTGTGGGGTGCGCGGCGTGTGGGGTGCGCGGCGTGTGGGGTGCGCGGCGTGTGGGGTGCGCGGCGTGTGGGGTGCGCGGCGTGTGGGGTGCGCGGCGTGTGGGGTGCGCGGCGTGTGGGGTGGTGCCGAAATGGGGCACACCACCCGCGCTCGCGAACAAGGCACAAACCGCTCGGACGTCACCTATGCCCAGCCATTCTCACGTCCAGACGCCCTTACCGCGCCACGGCACTCCGACGGCGCCCATCTACCCCCGACGCGCCGCACACCCGCGCGAGGGGTGCGGCGCGTCGGCAGTGGTGCCGAAAGGAACGCACTGCACGCCCGCGAGTAAGGCATAGACCGCCCGAACGCTACACACGCCTCGGTCATCCTCACGCCCGGACGCCGACGCCATCGCCACAAAGCCTCGACAGCGTCCACCGGACCCCGACACACCGCACACCCGCGCGTGAGGTACGCGGCGCGTGAGGTACGCGGCGCGCGGGGGGTGCCAAAATCAGCACACCACCCGCGCTGCGAACAAGGCACAGACCGCCCGGACGCCACCCATGCCCAGCCATCCTCACGTCCGGGCGCCCTTGCTTCGCCATGGGGCTCCGACAGCTCCCGACCACCCCCCGACGCGCCGCACGCCCGCGCGTGGGGTGCGCGGCGCGTCGACAGTGGTGCCGCGAGGAGCGCACTGCACGCCCGCGAGTAAGGCATAGACCGCCCGGACGCTACGCACGCCAGCCATCCTCACGTCCGGACGCCCTTGCCGCGCCGCGGGGCTCCGACGGCGCCGATCTACCCCCCGACGCGCCGCACGCCCGCGCGTGGGTGAGCGGCGCGTCGGCAGTGGTGCCGAGGGGAGCGCGCCGCGTGCTCGCGCTTGGGGTGTGCGGCGCGTTAGGAGTGGTGTCCAGGGAGCGCCTGGGCCGTGCCCCCCAGGCGCTTGGGCGGGCGCCGCCGCTTGGGTCGTGGGGTGTTTGGGCGTGGTGGTCAGCCTGCTTGGCGGTGTGGCCCTTCTTGGTAGGCGGCGGCTAAGTCCTCCGGGGTCATGCGCATGCGGGCTCGGGTGGGCGGGATTCCGACGGCCATGACCTCGCGGAGGATGACGGCCATGGAGTAGGCGGGGTCCACCTCCAGTGCGCGTTCCACGGCGATGTTGGCGAGGCCGCCGTCGCCTGCGGCGTAGGCGGCGAAGGCCAGGAGGGAGGCGGGGGCGGCGGCGTAGGGGTCCTCGACGCGGCGGACGATGTCGCGCCAGAAGGCGATGTCGGGGGCCGGGGAGTCCTCGTCGATGCGGACCCACGCCTCGTCGCGGACGCGGAGCTCGGTCAGGAGGAGGCCGAGCCGGGCCACCTCGTCGTCGGTGGGAGGGCTTCCGGCACGGGCCCGGGAGAGCAGGCGGGGCAGGAGGCCGAGGCCCTCCTCCACCATGCGGGACTGGTACTGGATCGAGGTCGTGCCGTCGCGGGCCCGGTCGAGGAGGCGTCGCTCGGCGCGGCGGGTGGCCTCGCGCATCGACCGGCGGGCGGCGCCCTCCAGCGGACGGACGGAGCCGGTGAGCTCGGAGCGGTCGGGCAGGGCGACGTGGCCGGCGAAGACGGCCTCGGCCGCCAGGACGCTGCCGTCGATGTCGTAGGGGGTGCCCTCCGGTGGGCAGCAGGCGTCCGTGCAGGTCAGGGACCACCAGCGGCCGTCCGCGATGCGGATCGCCTCGGCGACCTCGATATGCGTGGCGGCCAGCGCGTCGCGCATGGCACCGGTGGCGGCGGCGGCTTCGTCCGCCGTGCCGTAGGCGAGGAGGAGGGCGCGGCGGAAGCCGTTGCCCGCGAGCATGGCGGACACACGCGCGGCGTTGGGCGACGGTAAATCGACGCGGACCGCGCATGTGCCGTCCGGGCCCTCGAACCCGATCACGACGAGACTGCGCGACGGATGGAACCCCAGCAGGTACGGGACGGTGGCGATGGCGTCGAGGGCCGAGCGGATGACCAGTGGTTTCATGTCGTCCACACTGGCAGTGCGCGGTGGCGGGCGCAGCACCCCGGTACACCTGTGGATAACTCTCAGGGACCGGGGTCGGCGGCCACGGGTGGTTCGGCGGACCAGGGGAAGTCGATCCACAGGTCGGTACGCCGCCAGACGTACTCGCATTCGACCGTGGAACGCGGCTTCTCGTAGATGACCGCGCAGCGGACGTCGGCGACGTGGTCGGCGCAGAAGTCGCGGACGAGCTTGAGGGTGGCCCCGGTGTCCGCGACGTCGTCCGCGACCAGCACCCTGGCGCCGGAGAGGTCGACGGCGTTCGGCACCGGCGGCAGCATTACCGGGAGGTCGAGGCGCTGGTCGACGCCGGTGTAGAACTCGACGTTCATCACGTGGAGGTTCTTGACGTCCAACGCGTATCCGAGGGATCCGGCGACGAACAGGCCGCCGCGGGCGATGGACAGGATCAGGTCGGGGCGGTAGCCGCTGTCGGCGACCTCCTGTGCGAGGGCCCGGCTCGCGGCGCCGAACGACTCCCAGGTCAGGACTTCCCTCTCGGCAGGCACGATCCCATCCTGGCCGATCGCCTTCACGGGGGCGGACGCGGGTGTCCGCGGTGGAGGGTAGCGTTGGGCGACGTGCCCGCCCCTGATCTGCTGACCGACAGCGATACCCAGATTCCGGACATGGCGACCCTGTTGTCCGCCGCCGTCGAGGCCATCGGAGGCGCGGAGCGCCCAGGGCAGGTCGATATGGCCCGGGCGGTGGAGAAGGCGATCGGGTCGGGTGAGCACGTCGCCGCCCAGGCGGGGACGGGGACCGGCAAGTCGCTGGCGTATCTGGTCCCGGCGATCCGGTACGCGGTCGAGAAGCAGACCACGGTGGTGGTGTCGACGGCGACGATCGCGCTCCAGCGTCAGCTCGTCGACCGTGACCTGCCGCGGCTGTCCGAGGCGCTCGGCGCGATGCTCGGGACCGAGCTGAAGTACGCGATCCTCAAGGGCAGGCGCAACTACCTGTGCCTGCACCGGGTGCAGACGGGCGTGCCGGAGGAGGACGAGCCCGGCCAGAGCCTGTTCGACCCCCAGCAGATCTCGGCGCTGGGGCGCCAGGTCAAGCGGCTGAACGAGTGGGCCGAGGAGACCAGGACGGGCGACCGTGACGAGCTCGTCCCGGGTGTGGGAGAGCAGGCGTGGCGGCAGGTGGCCGTGACCGCCAAGGAGTGCCTGGGCGCGCAGCGCTGCCCGCAGGGGACCGAGTGCTTCGCCGAGCTGGCCCGCGCCGAGGCGGGCGAGGCGCACATCGTCGTCACCAACCACGCGCTGCTGGCGATCGACGCGCTGGAGGAGTTCCAGGTCCTGCCCGAGCACGACGTGGTGATCGTGGACGAGGCGCACGAGCTGGTCGACCGGGTCACGTCCGTCGCCACGGGCGACCTGAGCGCCGCCGCGGTCGAGACGGCGGCGCGCCGCTGCGGGCGGCTCATCGAGGAGGTCACCGCCGACCGGCTGAAGGAGTCCGCGGAAGGGCTCGGGATCCTCCTGGAGGACCTGCCCGCCGGGCGCATGGACGTCCTGTCCCCCGCCCTGGGCACGACGCTGACCGTCGTCCGGGACGCCGCGCACGCCTGTGTCTCGGCCCTCGGCCCCGACAGGAAGGACAACGACCCCGGCGACGCGGCGGCGCGCAAGGCCGCGCGTTCGTCGCTGGAGGATCTGCACGACACCGCCGTCCGGCTGCTGGAGGCGTTCCAGCCGGAGATCGCCGAGCGGTTCGACGTGGTGTGGCTGGAGAAGCCGTTCGTCCAGGACGGACGGCCCCGGCGCCCACCGGCGCTGCATGTCGCGCCGATCGGTGTGGGCGGTCTGCTGCGGACCACCCTGTTCGAGCGGCGCACCGCCGTCCTGACCTCGGCGACCCTCACGCTGGGCGGGTCGTTCGAGCCGCTGGCCCGCCAGTGGGGCCTGCCGCCGCTCGCCGGGAACACTCCGAAGGACGCCAGGACTGCCGCCGAGGGGCTCGCCCACACCGCGTCGAAGGACGACGGCGCGGGCAAGGACGGCGCGGGCAAGGACGACAAGGAGATCGTCTGGTCGGGGCTGGACGTCGGCTCCCCGTTCGACCACCCGAAGTCCGGCATCCTGTACGTCGCCCGGCACCTGCCGCAGCCGGGCCGCGACGGGCTCGCCGACGCCTACCTGACCGAGATCACCGAGCTGATCGAGGCGGCGGGCGGCCGCACGCTCGGGCTGTTCTCCTCGATGCGGGCCGCCCGGCAGGCCGCCGACGAGCTGAAGGACCACCTGTCCCACCCGCTGCTGTGCCAGGGCGAGGACTCCACGTCCCAGCTGGTCAGACTCTTCGCCGAGGACGAGCGGACCTGCCTGTTCGGCACCCTGTCGCTGTGGCAGGGCGTGGACGTGCCCGGCCCGTCGCTCCAGCTCGTGATCATGGACCGCATCCCGTTCCCGCGGCCGGACGACCCGGTCTCCTCGGCCCGCTCGCGCGCGGTCGCGGCCCGCGGCGGCAACGGCTTCATGGCGGTCGCGGCCACGCACGCCGCGCTGCTCCTCGCCCAGGGCGCGGGCCGCCTCCTGCGGTCGATGGACGACCGCGGCGTCGTCGCCGTCCTCGACCCGCGGCTGGCCACCGCCCGCTACGGAGGCTTCCTGAAGGGCTCCCTGCCGCCGTTCTGGGCGACCACCGACCCGGACGTCGTGCGCGGCGCGCTCCGCCGCCTGGACCAGGCCGCCTCCGACGGCTGACCGGGAGCCCGGCGGCGGCCTCTAGGCGCGGCGGTTCTGCAGGAATTCGCCTATGCGGCCGACCGCCTCCTCCAGGTCGTCGGCGTACTGGAGGGTGACGACGCGGAAGTGGTCGGTGGCGGGCCAGTTGAAGCCGGTGCCCTGGACGACGAGGATCTTCTGCTGCTCCAGGAGGTCGAGGGCGAAGCGCATGTCGTCCTCGATCGGGTGGACCCCGGGGTCGAGGCGCGGGAAGACGTACAGGGCGCCCTCGGGCTTGACGCAGCTGACGCCGGGCAGGTCGTTCAGCAGCTTCCAGGCGCGGTCGCGCTGCTCGCAGAGCCGGCCGGTCGGCAGGACGAGGTCCTCGATGCTCTGGTGTCCGCCCAGCGCGGCCTGGATGGCGTGCTGGCCGGGGACGTTCGGGCACAGCCGCATGTTCGCCAGTATGTCCAGGCCCTCGATGTAGGACTCGGCGTGCTCCTTCGGACCGGACAGCACCACCCAGCCGGATCGGAATCCAGCCACACGGTAGTTCTTGGACAGGCCGCCGAAGGTGAGGCACAGCAGGTCGGGCGCGAGGGACGCGATCGGCACGTGCACGGCGCCGTCGTAGAGGATGCGGTCGTAGATCTCGTCGGCGAAGACGATGAGGTTGCGGCGGCGGGCGATCTCGACGACCCGGGTGAGGACCTCGCGGGAGTAGACGGCGCCGGTCGGGTTGTTCGGATTGATGATCACGATGGCGCGGGTGCGGTCGCCGATCTTGGACTCGATGTCGTCCAGGTCCGGCTCCCACCCGGCGTCCTCGTCGCACAGGTAGTGGACGGGCGTGCCGCCGCAGAGGGACGCCGCCGCCGTCCACAGCGGGTAGTCGGGGGCGGGGATCAGGACCTCGTCACCGTCGTTGAGCAGCGCCTGGAGGGTCATGACGATCAGCTCGGACACGCCGTTGCCGAGGTAGACGTCCTCGACGTCCACGCCTGCCACGCCGTGCTCCTCGAAGCGCTGCACGACCGCCCGGCGGGCGGGCATGATCCCCTTGGAGTCGCTGTAGCCGTGCGCGTCCGGAAGGTTGCGGATCATGTCCTGGAGGAGCTCGGGAGGAGCCTCGAAGCCGAACGGGGCCGGGTTCCCGATGTGCAGCTTGAGGATGTTGTTCCCCTCGGCCTCCAGCTGCCGGGCGCGCTTGAGCACGGGCCCGCGGATGTCGTAACAGACGTTGGTCAGCTTGCCCGACTGGTTGACCTGCATGGACACACCATAAGTGCAATCCCGGCCGAGTCGGCCGCAATCCCGGCCCGAGGGCCCGCCCGGCGGCTCGCCCTCGACCATGGTCGGACGGGCTCGGCATCGCTTCGCGATCGGTCCGCGTGAGGCTCGCCTTCGGCGTTGCCTCACGCGGACCGGTGACGCGCCCGCGCGACGACCACGGGTTCTGTATCCCTGAGCCGGGATTACGTGGCGATGGCGGACAGGATCGTCAGGCGGGCCGCGCGGCGTGCCGGGCGGATCGCGGCCAGGGCGCCCGCGACCGCGCCGACCACGGCGATCACGGTCACCTGGACGGGCTGCGGCGCGAACGGGTTGCCGATCGCGGTGCCGAGGCCCCAGCCGAGGAACAGGCCGAGCCCGAGGCCGCCGGCCGTGCCGAACAGCGCGACGATCACCGACTCCCAGCGCACCATCGACCTGATCTGCGGGCGGGTCGCGCCGACCGCGCGCAGCAGGCCGAGCTCGCGGGTCCGCTCGTGGACCGACAGCGACAGGGTGTTGGCGATGCCGAGCAGCGCGATGACGATCGCGAGGATGAGCATGCCGTACACGACGGCGATGAAGCCGCTCATGTCCTCGGTCTGGCGGGAGATGAACTCGTCGCGCGACTCGATCTCCGGCGCGCCGTAGGGGGCGGCGAGCGCGGTCAGTGCCTGGCGCGCGCCGGCCACCGAGGCGCCCGGCTTGAGCTTCACGAACGCCATGACGTCGAGCGGCTGCCGGGTGTGGGCGTCCCAGACGGCGCGGGGCACCAGGTAGTCGCCGGCCAGGTCGGTGTTCTTGTAGACGGCGCCGATGGTGAGGGTCTGGCGGGCGCCGTCGGCGAACTGGACGCCGACGGGGGTGCCGGTGCGCCAGCCCCGGTCACCAGCGACCTTCTCGGAGACCGCGAACGTGCCGGGGCCGGACAGACCGCCCTGTGTGACGTCCAGGTCGAGGACGCGTCCCAGGGCGGACGGGTCGGCGACGCGGACGCCCGCGGTGCGCCCGTCCACCCGCATGTTCCCGTTGCCGACGCCCGCGACCCCGCCGACCTGCGGCAGCCTGGCCGCCTGGGCGGCCAGCGCGGTGCTGAACCCGGCGGTCTCGTTGGAGCCGCCGTCCACGACGATCGGGCCGGTGAACGACCCGGCGACACCCTCTTCGAGGGACGCGCGCAGGGAGCCGATGAAGACCGTCAGCAGGGTGACGACGCCGACGCCGATCATCAGCGCGGTGGCGGCCCCGGAGGTGCGGGCGGGGCTGCGGCGCGCGTTGTCGCGGGCGAGCCCGCCCGGCGCGCCGCGCAGCCGCGCGGCGGGCCCTCCGACGAGGGCCGCGACCGGGCGCGCCGCGACCGGGCCGAGCACGACCATCGCGACGACACTGAGCACCGCGCCCGCCGCGGCCATCGCCATCTGCTCGTTGACGGCGCCCAGCACGACCGTCCCGGCGGCGACCGCGGCGAGCACACCGCCGACGATGGCGCGGGTGTCGGACGGACGGGACGGCTCGGCCGCCACCTCGCGCAGCGCCGCCAGCGGCGGCACCCGCGAGGCGCGCAGCGCGGGGCCGAGCGCGGCGACGAGCGTCACGACCATCCCGACCGGCGCCGCGATCAGGATCGAGGACGCCGCGACCGTGAGGCCCTCCATCGCGATCCCGATCCGGAACCGCGTGAACAGCTGCCGCAGCAGCGCCGCGAAGCCGTATCCGCCGGCGAGCCCGGCGAGCGTGGCGGCGGCGCCGACCATCAGCGCCTCGAAGCCGGCGATCGCGACGACCTGCCGGCGCCCGGCGCCGAGCGCGCGCAGCAGCGCCGACTCGCGGGTCCGCTGCGCCGTCGTGATCGCGAAGGTGTTGTGGATGCTGAACGCCGCGACGAGCAGCGCCACCCCGCCGAACGCGCCGAGCACGATCCGGAACACGCGCAGGAAGCCGTTCTCGACGAGGTCCATGCCCTCGTCGACCTGCGCCTGGCCGGTGACGGCCTCGGTCCCGGGCGCGAGGACCGGCTTGATGCGCGCGGCCAGCTCGTCCTGGCCGACCCCGCCGGCCGCGCGGACCCACACGCCGGTGACGCGGTCCGGGGTCCGCGCGACGTACCTGCGTGCGCCTTCGAGGCTGAACGCCGTGAAGGACGTCTCGCCGAACGCGTCCTCGTCACCGAACCTGCTGATCCCGACGACGGTCACCGGGATCCGGTCGGGGGTGAGGACGGCGGTGCGGTCGCCGACCCTGAGCTTGCCCTCGTCGGCGAACATCTTGTTGATGACCACCTCGTCGGGCGCGCGGGGGGCACGGCCCTCGGCGAGGCGGTACGGGTTGAGCTTGGGGTCGGTGAGCCAGTTCCCCGCCGTCCTGGGGCCGCGCGACTGGATCGTCGTCCCGTCCTTGGCGAGCAGCTGGCCAGAGCCCTGGATGTACGGTTCCGCGTTGGCGACGCCGTTCACCTTCCGCACCCGCTCTAGAACGGACGCGTCGATCTGCCCGCGCGCGCCCCAGGGCTCCTCACTGACCGTGGTGGAGTTCCTGATGCTGACGTCAGTGTCCCCGTAGGCGCGCGAGAAGTACCCGCCGATGCTGGCTGCGAGGGTGTCGCCCAAGACGAGTGTTCCCGTCAGGAAAGTCACGCCGAGGAAGACCGCGATCACGGAGCCGGCCAATCGCCGCTTGCGCCCCCACAGTTCCTTGAACACGAGGCCGATCACGACCGGTCCCCCAGTCCGCGCATACGGTCCAGCACCCGGTCGGGCGTGGGGCCCTCCATGACGTCGACGATCCGCCCGTCGGCGAGGAACACCACCGCGTCGGCGCGTCCGGCGGCGACAGGGTCGTGGGTGACCATCGCGACCGTCTGGCCCAGGTCGTCCACAGCACCGCGCAGAAGGTCGAGTACCTCGGCGCCGGTGCGGGAGTCGAGGTTGCCGGTCGGCTCGTCCGCGAACACGATCTGCGGACGAGTGACCAGCGCGCGCGCCAGCGCCACCCTCTGCTGCTGCCCGCCCGACAGCTCCGACGGCCTGTGCGTGAGCCGCTCTCCCAGACGAAGGACGCGGACCACCGTGGCGAACCACTCCTGGTCGGGAGCGGCGCCGGCCAGGGTCATCGGCAGCGTGATGTTGTCGCGGGCGGTGAGCGTCGGCAGCAGGTTGAACGCCTGGAAGACGAACCCGATCCGCTCGCGCCGCAGCCGGGTGAGCCGCCGGTCCGACAGCTCGCCGAGCTCCTGGCCGCCCACGTAGACCTTGCCGGACGTGGCGGCCTCCAGCCCCGCCACGCAGTGCATCAGCGTGGACTTCCCGGCGCCGGACGGCCCCATGATGGCGGTGAACCTCCCGGCCGGGAACTCCACGCTCACCTCGTCGAGCACGCGGACCGCCATGTCGCCCGAGCCGTACACCTTGCTGAGACGCACCGTCCGGGCCCCGGCTGAAGCCCCCTCCGATGCGGGGACGGGCCTGCCCGTGGCCGGGCGCGTCCCGTCGTCGTCGACCGTTCGTCGTGCTTCTGCGGCGTTTCCCATGCCGAGGATCGTGGCGCCGGGACGTGCCGCCCGTCGTCGGGCGAGGAGAGGCACCCGCACTGCTCCCCGGGCAGCACCCGGGACCACCCGCCTACCCCGTGCGCGGTACGAGCCCATGGCCCGGACGACACACACGACGCACCCGGCGGCCAGCCGCATCAGACGAGTCGTCCAATTGTGATGCGCACAACATACATGCAGGCTTGATTGCTTGTATGTGCCGCTCGTACCGTCGGGGTGTGTCAGTGAGCAGCCGCCGACGTCGCCGCCACCACGGCGACGGCCGCCGCACGCAGGAGGAACGCCGGTCCCGCATGCGGGCCAGGCTTCTGGAGGCCACCATGGAGTGCCTCGTGGAACTCGGCTGGTCGGGGACGTCCACCACCGAGGTGGCCCGACGGGCGGGTGTCTCGCGCGGGGCGCAGCAGCACCACTACCCCACCAAGATGGTCCTGGTCGCCGCGGCCCTGGAGCACCTCCTGGAGGCGCAACGGCTGGCGTACGAGACGGCCTTCGCGGTGCTGCCGGAGGAGCGGCGCGACGTCGCCGGGGCGCTCGACCTGCTCTGGGAGGTGTTCCGCGGTCCCCCGGCCAAGGCCCTGCTGGAACTGGCCGTCGCGGCGCGCACCGACGAGGAACTGCGTCCGCTGTGCCGCGACCTCAACGAGCGGATCCTCCAGGTGATCCTGGAGACGTTCGAGCGGCTGTTCCCCTCCCACACGTGGCAACCCGACTTCGCCGAAACCACCCTGCGCAGCCTGTTCGCGATGTTCGTCGGGCTGTCGGTGCAGAACGCGCTGGACGACGACGAGAGCGGCCACCAGGCGGCCGTCCTTCGCCAGGTCAAGGACATCGCACGGCTGATCGTCCCCGGGCCCGGCACCCCTGCCGCCGAGGCGTCCCCCGCGCCCGCCGCCGAGGCGTCCACGACGTCCGGTCCCGGTGAGGGCGCGGAAGCCCCGGTCACGGCCTGACACCCACGACGCGACGCGAGCCCCTGTCCCAGCCCCGACACCGAGAAGAAGGACGGCGACCCCGCCGGAACACCCCCAGGGAGTCCGAGATGCCCGAAACCCCCACCGAACTCGCCGACGAGGTCCGCGAGCAGGTCAAGGACAGGAAGTCCTACCTCGGCGTCATCGACCGCCTGAACAAGGCGTCGGTGGACAAGCACTGGGAGGCCTACGCCGACATCCCCTGGGACGACCCCGAGTTCCAGGTCGACAAGAACGACCCGCGGTGGGTGCTGCCGCCGTTCGACCGGCTCGGCGAGACCGAGTGGTACCGGTCGCGGCCGCCGGAGGTCCAGGCGCAGATCGGGCTGTGGCGGGTCGCCACCGCGATGAAGATCGGGCTGCAGTTCGAGAACCTGCTGAAGCGGGGCCTGCTCAACTACGCCTACCGGCTGCCGAACGGACGGCCGGAGTTCCGGTACGTCTACCACGAGACGACCGAGGAATGTCACCACGGGATGATGTTCCAGGAGTTCGTGAACCGGACGAAGATGCCCATCCGCGGCATGCCGCGCTCGCTCAGCCTGATCGCGCAGGCCGCCCCCTGGATCCCGCTGATCAACACGGAGATGTTCTTCGTGTTCGTGCTCGGCGGCGAGGACCCCATCGACTACGTCCAGCGCAAGTCCCTCAAGGGCGGGCACATCAAGCACCCGCTGGAGGAGACGATCATGAAGATCCACATCGCGGAGGAGGCGCGGCACATCTCCTTCGCCCGGCACTACCTCAAGCACCGGGTGCCGGGCATGCACCCGCTGCGCCGCCGGATCCTCGGCATCGCGACGCCGGTGGTGCTCGGCGTGATGGCGAGGATCATGCTGTCGCCGCCCGGGCCGATGGTGCGGCACTTCGGCATCCCGAAGGACGTCGTCCGCGCCGCCTACAAGAGCGAGGCGGCCCGGGCGGAGATCTCCAACTCGGTCGGCAAGATCCGCGATCTGATGGCCGAGCTCGGCGTGATCGGCCCGGTCGGCAGGCAGGTGTGGAAGGCGTTCGGGATCTGGGACGAGCCGAAGGCGCGCCGCGCCGTCCAGACGTCCAAGGCCGCCTGAGCATGCCCGGCACAGGCACCGCACCAGGCACAGGCAGCGCAACAGACGCAGGCACCGCGACAGGCGCAGGCACGGGCGCACCGCATCGAGCCCCGAGCGGAGCGCGCCCATGAGCATCGCGATCGTGACCGGCGGCGCCTCCGGCATCGGCCGGGCCGTCGCGACGTCGCTGGTGGCGCGCGGCGACACCGTCGTGGTCGCCGACATCGACGACGAGCGCGCCGCCGCGGTCGCCGGCCGGCTGAACTCACTCGGCCGGGGCGAGGCCGCCGCCGCCCGCCTCGACGTCACCGACGCCGCGGCCGTCGCGGACCTGTACACGGGCGTGCGGGACCAGCACGGACGCCTCGACCTCGTTTTCAACAACGCCGGGATCGCGATCGGCGGCCTGGCCGAGGAGCTCACCCTCGACCACTGGAACCGCGCGATCGACGTCAACCTCAGGGGCGTCGTGCACGGCGTCCACGCCGCCTACCCGATCATGCTGGAGCAGGGGCACGGCCACATCGTCAACACCGCCTCGCTCGCCGGTCTCGTCCCGATGCCGGCGGGCATCCCCTACACCGCCACCAAGCACGCGGTCGTCGGGCTGTCCCTCGGCCTGCGCGCCGAGGCCGCCGGACGTGGCGTCCGGGTGAGCGTGGTCTGCCCGGGCTTCGTCGACACGCCGCTGCTGCACCACGTCAACCCCGGGCTGCCCGAGACGCCGATGAGCGGCGACGCCACCGGCGACATCGCCAAGGCGGCGCCCCGCCTCTACACGGCCGGGAAGCTCGCCCGCGACATCCTGCGCGGCGTCGCGCGGAACCGGGCGGTGATCGTCGCGCCCGCGCACGGGCGGGCGGCCTGGCGCGGCGCCCGGCTCAGCCCGGACGGCGCCGTCCGCGTCGCGCGGTTCGCCGTGGACCGGATCCGCGCGGGGAGGTGACGGCCCGGCGGGCGGCGTGGCGGGTCGCGTCTCTGGCGCGCGTCACAGCGCGCGGAGGCCGTCGATCACCTCTTTGAGGAGGCGCGGGTCGGGACGTCCGCTCCGGGACGTGGCGGGCCGCCGCACGGTCACCAGCCCGCGGCGCAGCAGGTCGCCGACCAGCACGCGCATCACCCCGACCGGCAGCGCCAGGTCGGCGGCCAGGTCGGCGACCGATCGCGGCCGGACGCACAGCTCCAGGATCAGCTCGTCCTCGGTGCCGAGCGAGCCCGGGGCGGGCATCGGCACCTCGGCCGTGAGGACGATCGCGATGAGGTCGAGGTCGGAGTACGCCTGCCGCGTCCGGCCTCCGGCGACGGCGAACGGGCGCAGCACGGGGCCGGCCATCTCGTCGACCCACAGTTCGTCCGGCCCCCCGGGCTGGCCTGGCATCATTCGCCGCCCGGCCCGGCGGGCGGCGTCTCCGGGGCGCCGGGCCCGGCGGGTCGAGCGGGCCCCGCGGGTCCGGCGGCGGCCTCGCGTCCGCGCTGCCAGCCGCTCTGCATCCTCGACAGCATGCTGCGGGCCGCCTCCGGCGACCGCTCCGAAGGCTCCTCTTCCCCGGGCGCGGCGGGCGGGGCCTGCCTGAGCTGCGGGGCCAGGTTCGCCTGCCGCCGGCGCCTCGGCAGCCCGTCCGCTCCGATCACGGGCTCGGGACCGGCCTGCGGCCCGGTCGGCTCGTCCGCGACGGGGTCCTCCTCCCGGCGCGGCGGCGGGACGGCCAGTGGCGGCGTGGAGGCGTACCGGGGCGTCAGCCGCGGCTGCTCCGGCGCGGGCCGCACCGCCGGTTCCGCGGCCGCGCGGGACACGGCGACCAGCGGACGGTACTCGCCCGAGCCGCCCGCCCCCTCCGGGCCCGCGTCGACGAGCGCGTGCGGGATCAGCACGATCGCGACGACGCCCCCGTACGCCGAGGAGCGCAGGGAGACCCTCATCCCGTGCCGCGCCGCGAGCCGGGCGACGACGAACAGCCCGAGCTGTACGGGCTCGTCGAGCTTCGGCTCGCGGTCGGCGGAGAGCAGCTCGTTCAGCCGCACGATCTCCTCGCGGGCGAGCCCGAGCCCGCGGTCCTCGACCTCGATCGCGAAACCGTGCGCGACCTCCCCGCCCGTCACGCGGATCCGCGTGTTCGGCGGGGAGAACGCGGCGGCGTTCTCGACGAGCTCGGCGAGCAGGTGGATGGTGTCGGCCACGGCCCGTCCCGACAGCGCGGCCCGCCCCATCGGCAGGACCTCCACCCGTGTGTAGTCCTCGGTCTCCGACGCCGCGGCGCGCGCCACGTCCATCAGCCGGACGGGATGCCGCCAGCTCCGCCCGGACGGCCGCCCGGACAGGATGACCAGCCCCTCCGCGTGCCGCCGCATCCGCGTCGCCAGGTGGTCCAGCTCGAACAGCGCGGCCAGCGCGTCGGGGTCCTCGGTGCCCCGCTCCATCGCCTCCAGGCGCCCGAGCAGCCGCTGCAACAGGGACTGGTTGCGCCGCGCGAGGGTGACGAACACGTCGTTGAGGCGCTGATGCGCCTCCGCCTCTCCCGCGGACGCGCGGAGCACCGCGCGGCGGGCCTCGGCGAACGCCTCGTCGATCCGCTTGATCTCGGTGACGGTGAACTCGACGCCACCGTCGCCCGTCCCGTCCGCGCGCGCGGGCGTCGGGCCCGCATGCGCCGTGCCCGCAGGCGTCGGACCCACGGGCATCGGGCCTGCCCCGGCGCCCGTCGCGCGGTCCTGGGCCGCCGGCGGAAGGGCGGGGACGGCGTGCGCGGCGGGCAGCGCGGGCTCCGGTGGAAGGGTCTCGCCCCGCCGCGCCAGCTCGCCGATCACCGGCAGCCGGTCGCGGGTGAAGGCGGTCACGGTCTCGGCCATCTCGCGGCTCTCGGTGATCAGCCGACGTCCCATCTGGACGGCCACGGCGATCGAGGCCACGACGGCCAGCAGCCCGACACCGCCCGCGAGGAAGAGCCGCAGGAGGAACGCGTCCGCCTGCTGCGCGCCGCGCGAGGCGGTGGCCGAGCGGATACCGGACGAGAGGTCCGCGAACCGCGCGTTCACGGACTCGGTGGAGGAGTGCCAGGCGCCGATGTCCACCGGGGGGCGTCCCTCGACGGCGCCCGTCTCCATCAGGCGGTCCTCCAGCCTCCGGAACATGGTGAACTCCGGGCTGGCGACGATCGCGTCATAGCGGACGCGGTCGGACCCCGACAGCGAGCGGACCGAGTCCTCCCACAGCAGGGAGCGCGCGCCCGCGAACTGCACCAGCCGCAGATACTCGGCCTTGCTGAGCCTGCGGGCCGCGAGCGCGCCGGTGACCAGCGCGTCCTCCCGGGACAGATTCTCCCGAGCACGTTCGAGCGCGATGAGGAGCCGGGTGTCACGGACGATGCGCTCGTCGTCGGACCGGGGCTCCTCGTAGATCTCTGCGGCGCGGTCGATGAACGCGGTGTACCTGCCGAGCGTCTCCGCGCGGTCGATGAGCCCCTGGTCGATGGCGCGCCGGATGCCCTCGACCTCACCCAGCGACTCGGCCAGGTCGACCATCCGGCTCCGGGTCTCGGGGGTCGCCGCGCCCCGGACGGACGAGTCGGCGGCCGCCCTGCGGAACGCCGCCCGCGTCTGGTCGGTCCGCGTCCGCTGCGCCTCGAAGCCGGAGCGGCCGATGGTGGAGGCGTCGCCCAGATAGGACAGCGACATGCGGCGCTCGTCCTGCAACGCGGCGATCATCGCGTCGGTGGGCTTGACGACCTTGTCGGTGAAGGTCTGCGCCCTGGTCTGCCGGAGGCTGTCGCCCAGGGTCGTCGCCGCCGCGTACACCCACAGCACGACCAGGGCCGCGATGGGCGGGACGAGCAGTAAGACGATCCTCGTCCTGACCGACCGGGTCCGCCGGGCCATCACGCCTCCCCGCCGCATCCGCAACACAACCTCAGCAGCCCCCCTGTGATGCAGCTCACCGTTCGCCGCACGGTAGCCGGACCGACGCCGTATATTCGTCTGTTTTGTCTCGAAGACTTCGATTGTTACGGTGGCGTTATAGCGAGGATTCTCGACCGCCATAGCAGGAAACGTGGTGATCGTCCAGGCACGCAACGCGAGGCCCCATGTCCCCGCGCTCCACCCGCGCCGCCGCTAGCCACCGGACTCCGCCTCGGGGACCTTCGGATAGTGCAGGTCGAACGCCGGCCTTTCCGAGCGGATCCGCGGAATCGACGCGAAGTTGTGCCTGGGCGGCGGACACGACGTGGCCCACTCAAGGGAATTGCCGTATCCCCAGGGATCGTCGGTCTCGACACGGACGCCGCGCCGCGCCGTCCGGTACACGTTGTAGAAGAAGAACAGCGTCGAGACTCCGAGGATCAGCGCCCCGGCGCTGGAGACGCGGTTCAGCGCCGTGAACTCCTCCGGATAGTCCGCGTAGCGGCGGGGCATGCCCTGGGCCCCCAGCCAGTGCTGGACGAGGAACGTCGTGTGGAATCCGACGAACAGGAACCAGAAGTGCACCTTCCCCCACGTCTCGTCCAGCATCTTCCCGGTCATCTTGGGCCACCAGAAATAGAAGCCCGCGAACATCGCGAAGACGACCGTACCGAAGACGACGTAATGGAAGTGCGCCACCACGAAATAGGAGTCCTGGACATGGAAGTCCAGCGGCGGCGACGCCAGGATCACCCCGGTCAGCCCGCCGAACAGGAACGTCACCAGGAAACCCACCGCGAAAAGCATCGGTGTCTCGAAGCTGAGGGACCCCCGCCACATCGTGCCGACCCAGTTGAAGAACTTCACCCCCGTCGGCACGGCGATGAGGAACGACATGAACGAGAAGAACGGCAGCAGCACCCGGCCGGTGGTGAACATGTGGTGGGCCCACACCGTCATCGACAGTCCCGCGATCAGGAGCGTGGCCCCGACCATGCCGAAGTACCCGAACAGCGGCTTGCGGCTGAACACCGGGATGACCTCGGTGACGATGCCGAAGAACGGCAAGGCGATGATGTAGACCTCCGGATGCCCGAAGAACCAGAACAGATGCTGCCAGGTCAGCGCGCCTCCGGACGCCGCGTCGAACACGTGCGAGCCGAACCGCCGGTCGGATTCCAGGACCAGCAGCGCCGCCGCCAGGACGGGGAACGCCATCAGCACCAGCAGGCTCGTCAGGAAGACGTTCCACGTGAAGATCGGCATCCGGAACATCGTCATTCCCGGTGCCCGCATCCCGACGATCGTGGTGACGAAATTGACGCCGCCGAGGATCGTCCCGAAACCCGACAGCGCCAACCCCATGATCCACAGGTCCGCGCCGACACCGGGCGACCTCACCCCGCTCGTCAGCGGAGCATAGGCCGTCCATCCGAAACTCGCGGCCCCGCCCGGTGACACGAACCCCATGAAGACGATCAGCCCGCCGAACAGGAACAGCCAGTAACTGAGCATGTTGAGACGCGGGAACGCCACGTCCGGTGACCCGATCTGCAGTGGCATGACGACGTTCGCGAAACCGACGAACAATGGCGTCGCGAACAGCAGCAGCATCACCGTGCCGTGCATCGTGAACAGCTGGTTGAACTGCTCGTTGCTCACGATCTGCCGCCCCGGCGACGCCAGCTCGCCCCGGATGACCATCGCCATCAATCCGGCGAACAGGAAGAACACGAACGATGTGATCAGATACAGATGCCCGATCACCTTGTGGTCGGTACTGGTCAGCCAGGTCACCAGGACCGAGCCCCGGGGACGCCGAACGGGGGGCGCCTCCGGGAGTGGACGGCCGAGAAGGACCATGCCGGTCTCCCTGCGTCGGGGGTCCTCCTCACTATTCGCCCGTGCCCAATGGGACGCAAGACGTCACAGTAGGCTGAGAAGAGTGGAACGTATACTGGTCAGCTCTTGCCTGATGGGAAGGCCCGTCCGATACGACGGCCGCGCCAAGCCCGTGGTCGGCGACCTGTTCGAGCGCTGGCGTGCCGAGGGCCGCCTCGTCCCGTTCTGCCCGGAGGTCGCGGGCGGCCTGCCCGTCCCACGCCCGCCCGCCGAGATCGTCGGGTCCCGTGTCCTCACCGAGGACGGCCGGGACGTCACCGACGCCTTCCAGCGGGGCGCCCGCCTCGCGCTGGAGATCGCCCGCCGCGCCGGTGCCCGCATCGCCCTCCTCAAGGAGGGCAGCCCGTCCTGTGGCGGCACCCGCGTCCACGACGGAACATTCACCGGCCGCAGCACGGCGGGTGAAGGGCTCACCGCGGCCCTCCTGAGAAGCTCAGGAATCCGCGTCTTCCCCGAGACCGACCTTGCCGCCGTCGCGTCCCTGCTGGCCGAGTGGGAGACCCACTGACGCGACTTGCTCCCGGGTGAGGGCCTGGACGGGCAGCGGGTGTGCCGCCTCGGCGCGCAGGCCATCAAGGTAGAAGGCGAGGCAGCGGCGCCAGGCGTCGGGAGCGGCGTCCACCGACTCCCGGATGACCTGGGACATCGCCCACATCAACGTCACGAGGTCCTGGAGCTCGAAGTCGCCGCGCAGCCGCCCGGAGCGCTTGGCCCGGTCGATGACCTCCGCCGCGTAACCGGCCCCGCGATGGCACGCCTCACCGACCCCTGACGCGGTCGGAAACCGCCGGACCAGGACGTCATTGAGTCCACGGTCCTCGGCTTGCATGGCGAACAGACCCTCGATGAACAGGACGAACCCGTCCCACGGATCGGCGGCCGCCTTCGCGGACTCCGCGACACGCTCCAGTGCGGCCAGCCGCTCCGGGAAGATCGCGTCGAAGAGATCCTGGCGCGTCGGAAAATGGTTGTAGAGCGTCCCGATGCTGACGCCCGCCCGGCGCGCCACCTCGTCCAGAGGCGCGTCCAGCCCGCGCCGGCCGAAGACGGCGGCTCCCGCGGCGACCAGCTTGTCCCGATTGCGCGCCGCGTCGGCCCTCGGCCTGCTCCTCCCTGGCATGGACACCATCCTACGAACGTGAGGAGGGCCTCAAGTTTCATGCTAAGTTGAGACCGTCCTCAACTTATTGGAGTCACGTATGACCGCGACGACCGTCGTCATAGGTGCGGGCCCCGGGCTCGGCATGTCCATCGCGCATCGCTTCGGCCGGGAGGGGCACCGGATCGCCCTGGTCTCCCGCAGCGGGGCCCGGCATCCCGGGTACATCGCGTCCCTCGCCGACGCGGGCATCGAGGCGACGTCCCACCCCGCCGACGTCCGCGATCGCGGTGCACTGTTGTCCGCTCTGGACGAGATCGCCGCCCGGCACACCATCGACGTCGTCTACTACGGACCCGGCGCCGCCGATCTGGACTCCGTGCCCGGTCCCATCACCTCGACGGACGTCCCAGCGGCGAAGGAGGCGATGAGCTGGGTGTATCCCGCGCTCGACACGGTCGGGGCCGTTCTGCCGGGAATGCTGGAGCGGGGCCGCGGCGGCCTCCTCTTCGCCGGCGGCCTCAGCTCCGTCGTGCCGATTCCCGCCATCGGCAGCTACGCGATCTCCGCCGCCGCACTGCGCAACTATGCCGTGACGCTCCACGCCGCCCTGGCAGACCAGAACATCTATGCCGGGACGTTGACCATCGGCGGCCTCGTCGAACGCGGCGACATCCATCGCATGGTCATGTCCCAGCAGGAGCGCCTGGCGGACCTGAGCGTCGGCACGCTCGATCCAGACAAGATCGCCGATGCGGCCTGGGAGCTCTACCAGAACAGGACCGACCCAGAGGCGACCTTCAACGCCTTCTCCTAACCTCCTACCGCACAAATGAGAAAGGGCCCCGCCGTGTGGCGGGGCCCTTCCTGCAATAAATGTCCGGCGGTGTCCTACTCTCCCACACAGTCTCCCGTGCAGTACCATCGGCGCTGAGAGGCTTAACTTCCGGGTTCGGGATGGGACCGGGTGTTTCCCCCTCGCCATAACCACCGAACGCCCAACGCACCACCCCAACCGGGGCAGGCAAACTTCAGAGGCGTCCGAGACCAGGCTCGAACATATATGCACTTGTCAAACGGGTTCCCGTTTGTTTTCCGGGAACCACACAGGGACGCGAACACGCAGACCCACCACACAAGCGTGTGGTGTGCGATTTGGATTGAACGTCAAGTGTGTTCAAGCCACTCGGCCTATTAGTACCGGTCGACTCCACACGTTACCGCGCTTCCATCTCCGGCCTATCAACCCGGTCGTCTACCGGGAGCCTTACCCCACCCGAAAGCGGGAGGGAGAACTCATCTCGAGGAAGGCTTCCCGCTTAGATGCTTTCAGCGGTTATCCCTGCCGAACGTAGCCAACCAGCCGTGCCCCTGGCGGGACAACTGGCACACCAGAGGTTCGTCCGTCCCGGTCCTCTCGTACTAGGGACAGACCCTCTCAATTCTCCTGCGCGCGCAGCGGATAGGGACCGAACTGTCTCGCGACGTTCTAAACCCAGCTCGCGTGCCGCTTTAATGGGCGAACAGCCCAACCCTTGGGACCTACTCCAGCCCCAGGATGCGACGAGCCGACATCGAGGTGCCAAACCATCCCGTCGATATGGACTCTTGGGGAAGATCAGCCTGTTATCCCCGGGGTACCTTTTAGCCGTTGAGCGACACCACTTCCACACGTCGGTGCCGGATCACTAGGCCCTGCTTTCGCACCTGCTCGACACGTCCGTCTCACAGTCAAGCTCCCTTGTGCCCTTGCACTCGCCACCTGATTGCCAACCAGGCTGAGGGAACCTTTGGGCGCCTCCGTTACACTTTAGGAGGCAACCGCCCCAGTTAAACTACCCACCAGGCACTGTCCCCCACCCGGATCCACGGGTGCGGGTTAGACGCTCAAAACGACCAGAGTGGTATTTCACCAGCGACTCCACCCAAACTGGCGTCTGGGCTTCACAGTCTCCCACCTATCCTACACAAGACGCTTCAGGCGCCAATGCCAAGCTATAGTGAAGGTCCCGGGGTCTTTCCGTCCTGCTGCGCGAAACGAGCATCTTTACTCGTACTGCAATTTCGCCGGGCCTGTGGTTGAGACAGCGGGGAAGTCGTTACGCCATTCGTGCAGGTCGGAACTTACCCGACAAGGAATTTCGCTACCTTAGGATGGTTATAGTTACCACCGCCGTTTACCGGCGCTTAGATTCTCAGCCTCGACCCCAAGGGGTCTCACCGGTCCTCTTAACGTTCCGGCACCGGGCAGGCGTCAGTCCGTATACAGCGTCTTACGACTTCGCACGGACCTGTGTTTTTAGTAAACAGTCGCTTCCCCCTGGCCTCTGCGACCCCGCCCAGCTCAGGAAGTAAATCCCCTCACCAGGCCAGGTCCCCCTTCTCCCAAAGTTACGGGGGCAATTTGCCGAGTTCCTTAACCACAGTTCACCCGATCGCCTTGGTATTCTCTACCTGACCACCTGAGTCGGTTTAGGGTACGGGCCGCCGGTACACTCGCTAGAGGCTTTTCTCGGCAGCATGGGATCACTCACTTCACCTAAAACGGCTCGGCATCACATCTCACCCTCAATGCGCCACGGATTTACCTATGGCACGGGCTACATGCTTACCCCAGGACAACCATCGCCTGGGCTGAGCTACCCTCCTGCGTCACCCCATCACTCACCTACTACCCCCTCGGGCCCCACGCTCCCCGCCACCACAGCCCGAAGGCCCCGGCAGCAGCTCGGGTGGTTAGCATCAGAGGGTTCGGCGTTGGCGCATACCAGCGGGTACGGGAATATCAACCCGTTGTCCATCGACTACGCCTGTCGGCCTCGCCTTAGGTCCCGACTTACCCTGGGCGGATTAGCCTGCCCCAGGAACCCTTGGTCATCCGGCGCACACGTTTCCCACGTGTGATTCGCTACTCATGCCTGCATTCTCACTCCCGCAGCCTCCACCACTCGGTCACCCGGCGGCTTCACCGGCTGCAGGACGCTCCCCTACCCACCACACCCCACACAGGGATGCAGTGCCACGGCTTCGGCGGTGTGCTTGAGCCCCGCTACATTGTCGGCGCGGAATCACTTGACCAGTGAGCTATTACGCACTCTTTCAAGGATGGCTGCTTCTAAGCCAACCTCCTGGTTGTCACGGCAACTCCACATCCTTTCCCACTTAGCACACGCTTAGGGGCCTTAACCGATGATCTGGGCTGTTTCCCTCTCGACTACGAAGCTTATCCCCCGCAGTCTCACTGCCACGCTCTCACTTACCGGCATTCGGAGTTTGGCTGACGTCAGTAACCTTGTAGGGCCCCTCAGCCATCCAGTAGCTCTACCTCCGGCAAGAAACACGCAACGCTGCACCTAAATGCATTTCGGGGAGAACCAGCTATCACGGAGTTTGATTGGCCTTTCACCCCTAACCACAGGTCATCCCCCAGGTTTTCAACCCTGGTGGGTTCGGGCCTCCACACCGTCTTACCGGCGCTTCACCCTGCCCATGGCTAGATCACCCCGCTTCGGGTCTACAGCATGCGACTAAAAACGCCCTCTTCAGACTCGCTTTCGCTACGGCTACCCGCCACCGGTTAACCTCGCCACACACCATAACTCGCAGGCTCATTCTTCAAAAGGCACGCCATCACGAACCAGGGCCGAAACCCCGGAGGACGCTCTGACGGCTTGTAGGCACACGGTTTCAGGTACTATTTCACGACCCCTCACCGGGGCACTTTTCACCTTTCCCTCACGGTACTGGTCCGCTATCGGTCATCAGGAAGTATTCAGCCTTACCACGTGGTCGTGGCAGATTCACACGGGATTTCACGGGCCCCGTGCTACTCGGGAACACACCCAAGAGACATCATGATTTCGCCTACCGGACTCTCACCGTCTATGGCCGGCCTTCCCATGCCGTTCGACTATCACGATGTTTTGTAACTCTCCGCCAGCGCGGCAGCACTGACCGGATGGTCCCACAACCCCGCACACGCAACACCTGCCGGTTATCACACGCGCACGGTTTAGGCTCCTCCGCTTTCGCTCACCACTACTCACGGAATCACAATTGTTTTCTCTTCCTGCGGGTACTGAGATGTTTCACTTCCCCGCGTTCCCACCAGCCGCCCTATACATTCAGGCGGCGGCGACACCCCATGACGGGTGCCAGGTTTCCCCATTCGGAAATCCCCGGATCACAGTCTGGTTGCCGACTCCCCGAGGCATATCGCAGGCTCCCACGTCCTTCATCGGCTCCTGATGCCAAGGCATCCACCGTATGCCCTAAAAAACTTGAACACACAAAACGATCAAAACAAATCGCAGATAAACAACAAAACCCCAGCCCCCTCCCAGCCGAAACCAGAAGAAAAAGGCCAGAGATCTCGTCATCTACCAGAGATGCTCGCGTCCACTGTGCAGTTCTCAAAAAACAACCGGGCCCACCACGCCACATCCATCGGAGAGACGGAGTGAACGTGGTCCCGCGATCCAGAGGCACCCAGGCGCGAACGCCCGTTCCCTCAGGACCCAACAGCGTGCCCAGCCCCCAAGACGCCCAGCTCCGGTGCTCCCACTCCCCGTGAAGGATCACTCCCCCACGAGGCGGTACTGACCGGGCCGCACGGCCCGCAGACTGAATAACCAGTGCTCCACATCTATGAGCAGCCACCTGACGGACATGCGCCGTCAACAGCGGCCACCGACCAGAACCACCCGGGAAACCCGGGCACGGCCTGGCCAGCTGGTTGCTCCTTAGAAAGGAGGTGATCCAGCCGCACCTTCCGGTACGGCTACCTTGTTACGACTTCGTCCCAATCGCCGGCCCCACCTTCGACCGCTCCCCCCACAAGGGTTGGGCCACGGGCTTCGGGTGTTGCCGACTTTCGTGACGTGACGGGCGGTGTGTACAAGGCCCGGGAACGTATTCACCGCAGCGTTGCTGATCTGCGATTACTAGCGACTCCGACTTCACGAAGTCGAGTTGCAGACTTCGATCCGAACTGAGACCGGCTTTAAGGGATTCGCTCCACCTCACGGTATCGCAGCCCTCTGTACCGGCCATTGTAGCATGTTTGCAGCCCAAGACATAAGGGGCATGATGACTTGACGTCATCCCCACCTTCCTCCGAGTTGACCCCGGCGGTCTCCCATGAGTCCCCACCCGAAGTGCTGGCAACATGGAACGAGGGTTGCGCTCGTTGCGGGACTTAACCCAACATCTCACGACACGAGCTGACGACAGCCATGCACCACCTGTCACCGGCCCCAAAAGGACCCAGCATCTCTGCTGGTTTTCCGGCGATGTCAAGCCTTGGTAAGGTTCTTCGCGTTGCGTCGAATTAAGCAACATGCTCCGCCGCTTGTGCGGGCCCCCGTCAATTCCTTTGAGTTTTAGCCTTGCGGCCGTACTCCCCAGGCGGGGCGCTTAATGCGTTAGCTACGGCGCGGAATCCGTGGAAGAACCCCACACCTAGCGCCCAACGTTTACGGCGTGGACTACCAGGGTATCTAATCCTGTTCGCTCCCCACGCTTTCGCTCCTCAGCGTCAGTACAGGCCCAGAGAACCGCCTTCGCCACCGGTGTTCCTCCCGATATCTGCGCATTTCACCGCTACACCGGGAATTCCATTCTCCCCTACCTGCCTCTAGTCTGCCCGTATCCACCGCAGACCCACGGTTAAGCCGTGGGCTTTCACGACAGACGCGACAAACCGCCTACGAGCTCTTTACGCCCAATAATTCCGGACAACGCTTGCGCCCTACGTATTACCGCGGCTGCTGGCACGTAGTTAGCCGGCGCTTCTTCTGCAGGTACCGTCACGTTAGCTTCGTCCCTGCTGAAAGAGGTTTACAACCCGAAGGCCGTCATCCCTCACGCGGCGTCGCTGCGTCAGGCTTCCGCCCATTGCGCAATATTCCCCACTGCTGCCTCCCGTAGGAGTCTGGGCCGTGTCTCAGTCCCAGTGTGACCGGTCGCCCTCTCAGGCCGGTTACCCGTCGTCGCCTTGGTAGGCCATCACCCCACCAACAAGCTGATAGGCCGCGAGCCCATCCCCAACCGAAAAACTTTCCACCACACCACATGCGCGGCACGGTCATATCCGGTATTAGACCCGGTTTCCCAGGCTTATCCCAAAGTCAGGGGCAGGTTGCTCACGTGTTACTCACCCGTTCGCCGCTCGAGTACCCCCGAAGGGGCCTTTCCGCTCGACTTGCATGTGTTAAGCACGCCGCCAGCGTTCGTCCTGAGCCAGGATCAAACTCTCCATCAAGGCCACACGACCACCCAGGGGGCGAACCCCAGGCAGCCAAACCTCCGAAGAAAATCCCAGCAAACAACCCCCCACGGATGGAGGATCGCATTGCCTCAAAGAAATCCCCGGCCCCGATCCACCAACGAATCGAAACCACGGGGCGACCCGGCCTGCCGGCCGAGCCGATAAAGGCACTGGCTTTTAACACGCTGTTGAGTTCTCAAGAAACGGACACCCACCGCGCCGGACCCGCTCGCACGGACCCTGCTCCGGGGCAACCCTTCTAACTTACCGGAATCTTCGATCCTGTCAACCCACTCAGTTGAGTGGATCTTCCTAGACCGCTGCCCGCCCTCCGGACGTCACGACAGGCAGCGCGAACCGCCTGTGGATGATCTTTCGGAGGAGTCCCTGGGGTCGGCCGCCTCTCGGCGTCCTGAATCCCTTCCGGGCCAGCCACTCCAGAGTACCTCGGCCCACAGCAAGCTTCGAACCGTTTTCCTCAAGTGGCTTCCCCTGGGGCCGTCCGCCTCCCGGCGTCCCGCATCCCCTTGGGGCAGGAAGAAGATTAGGCACGGCTGTGCCGTCCGTCAAATCAGCGCGTCCGCGCGTTCGTCTCGTCCTAGAAATCTGCTGGTCACGCGCTTTGAGTGCGTCGGCGTCAGCGCCATGTCAGTGCCATGTCAGCTGCGGGGCGCCGATGTGCGCGCCGTGTCAGCGCCCTCGCCGATGGTGGGACGGCAGACGGAAAGAAGACCGAGAGGGCGACATGAAGCATGTGATCCAGGCGGAGGGCCTGCGCAAGAGTTTCGGGGCGACAAAAGCGCTGGACGGAGTGGACCTCGCCGTGAGGCGGGGCACCGTTCTCGGGGTGCTGGGGCCCAACGGGGCGGGCAAGACCACCGCGGTCCGCATCCTGGCGACGCTGCTGAAGCCCGATGGCGGGCGCGCGGAGGTGTGCGGATACGACATCGCGAAGGACGCGGTGCGGGTCCGGGCGAAGATCGGGTTGACCGGTCAGTACGCGTCGGTGGACGAGGAGCTGACCGGGTCGGAGAACCTCGTGATGATCGCGCGGTTGCTGGACTTCGGCCGGGCGGAGGCGCGGGCCAGGGCCCGCGAACTGCTGGAGCGGTTCCGGCTGTCCGACGCGGGCTCGCGCGCCGTGAAGACGTACTCGGGGGGCATGCGGCGGCGGCTGGATCTGGCGGCGAGCCTGATCAACCGTCCGGAGGTCATCTATCTGGACGAGCCGACGACCGGGCTGGACCCCAGGGCGCGCAACGAGGTGTGGGAGACGGTCCGCGGGGTCGTCGCCGAGGGCGCGACCGTGCTGCTGACGACGCAATACCTGGAGGAGGCGGACGCGCTTGCGGACCGCATCATGGTGTTCGACCACGGGCGGGTGATCGCGGAGGGGACGTCCGACGAGCTGAAGTCGCGGATCGGACGGCAGACGCTGAGCGTCCGTGCGGCGGAGCCGTTCCGCACCGACCAGCTGACCTCGATCGTCGCGGATCTGACCGGTGAGAGGCCGGACGTGCAGCAGCCCGCGGGGCTGGTGACGGCGCCGGTGGCCGACCCGGCGGTGGTGTCGGCGCTCGTGCGGAGGCTGGACGAGGCGTCCATCGTTGCGGCGGAGCTGGCGCTGCGGATGCCGAGCCTCGACGAGGTGTTCCTCACTCTCACCGGGCACCTGGCCGAGGAGCCCGCGGCCGACCTCGTCAAGGAAGGGAGCGTGGCATGACCACGATTGCCGTTGGGACGTATCCGGCCGCTGAGCCGCCGGCGCGCATCAGCCCGCGCAGGACGGTGCGCCATGGGCTCACTCTGGCGTGGCGCAACATCGCGCAGCTGCGGCACTCGCCGGAGAAGCTGCTGGACACGACGCTGATGCCGATCGTGTTCCTGCTGCTGTTCCTCTACGTGTTCGGTGGCGCCGTGGCGGGGAGCACGCACGACTACCTGCAACAGCTGCTGCCCGGTCTCGTCGCGCAGATGACGATGTTCGCGACGATGGGCCTGGGGACGGCCCTGAACGAGGACATCCACAAGGGTGTGTTCGACCGGTTCCGGAGCCTGCCGATCGCACGCTCCGCGCCCCTGCTGGGGACGGTGCTGGGCGACACCGTGCGGTTCCTCATCGTGATGACGATGCTGGTGGGCTTCGGGTCGCTGCTGGGGTTCCGGTTCCACACCGATCCGCTGTCGGTGCTGGCGGCGTTCGGGCTGGCGTATGTGTTCTACCTGGCGGTGTGCTGGATCTCGGTGCTGGTGGGTCTGGTGGCGCCGTCGCCGGACACGGTCCAGGGGTTGTCGCTGCTCTGGGTGATGCCGTTGACGTTCGGCAGCAGCGTCCTGGTGTCGGACACCTCGACCATGCCGGGCTGGCTTCAGAAGTGGTCGGACATCAATCCGGTGTCCCACCTGGCGGACGCGGTGCGCGCGCTGACCGTCGGCGGCTCGATCGGGAACCACGCCTGGTACACGCTCGCGTGGGCGGCCGGGATCGTGGTCGTGACGTTCCCGCTGGCCATGCGGATGTACTCGCGGAGGGCCTGAAGCCTCCGTCGAAGCGACCTCAGTCGTCACGCGAAGCGATGACGCTTGCACGAGCACGGTCAAGAGGGCGAGCCATCAGGTGAGCCCTCTTGACCGTGCTCGCGCTGGCTGCCGGGCGGGAGCCGTGATTGACGCAGCCACTTTCAGCCCAATCCGTCCCGGGGCATATACACTCGACCCGAGGAATTTTTCTAGAATCCACTGGTCAGAACCACATGATGGCGATCGCCCTTTTTGGACCACCACCAGACCTCGAAATCACCAGTGCGTCTATGTGGCGTTTCCCTGGACGAAACGTCTCTGCACGGGCGGTGACCTGCTGTGACCTGCCACCCTGGCCCGCAACCCGTCATCGAGACCGGCAGACCCACTAGGCGGCCTGCGAGCCTACCTTGATCATCTCCTGGTCTTCCAGGCCGAATACCGCGACGGCGGATAATGGAAACATCGGACGACATGTCGCGCGGCTGGGTATGGCCCTGACGCACCAAGGCTTTGCGTCGTAGCCTGAAAGGCACGACGTCTCAGGAGGTGCAGGGCTTATGTCCGATGCGAGTGAGATCGGCCGGAATCTGCGGCGTCTGCGCGGTGACCGCGGACTGTCCCAGGAGAGACTCGCCGAAGCGGCCGACGTCTCTGTGGACCTGATCGGCAAACTGGAGCAGGGCCGCCGCCAGACCGCTCGGATCACGACGCTGTCGAAGCTCGCGAACGCCCTCGACGTGGAGATCTCCGAACTGATCGATCGGCGCGAGCGGCTCGGCACCGACAGGGACGGCGGCAGCCTGCTCGCACTCCGGGACGTCCTCCACTCCCCGCGCGAGTTGCCCGGCTTCGACCTGGCCGACGACCTTGGGGAGCCCACGTCCCTCGACGCCCTCGAACGGGCCGCCGCGCAGGCGGGGGATCTCTACCATGCGGGTGACTTCGGCCCGGCCCTCGCCTGCCTGCCCGGTCTGATCAGCGAGGCCCGCGTCACCCATTCGGCACTCGGTGCACGGGCCGTCCCGGTGTTGACGTCCCTCTATGAGCTTGCCGCCAATCTGACCACTCAGATCGGCAGGACGGACCTCGGGATCGTTGCCGCCGAACGCGCCATCACGACCGCCTATGGCGGGGACGACCCCCTCCTATGGGCGTGCGTGCACTGGTCCTACGCGTGGGTCCTCCTCCATCAGGCACGGTTCCGCGAGGCAGAGGACGTCAGTGCGGCGCTGGCCGCGAAGATCGAGTCGGGGTTCCGCGGTGAGCAGTTGGAGATCGCCGTCTGGTGCAAGCTCCTGGTGGGCGCGGTCGCGCCGACGGTCGCGCAAGGTCGCGATCCAGGCGAGTACTTGAGCTTGGCGCGCGCGGGTGCGGAGCGGCTCGGACGACGCGTGCCGGTGTACGGGACGTTCTTCGGCCCGGCCACGGTCGCGATGCAGGAGACGTACGGGTACAGCGCTCTGCGCAGGCCCGGTCCGGCGCTGGAGGCGGCCAAGCGGATCCGGCCGCCGTCGGCGCATGAGCCCGGCGATCTGAAGGGCATTTCCTGGGGCGCGCACCTGATGGACGTGGCGCAGGCCCATCTGGACGCCGGCCGCCGCAGGACGGCGGCGCGCAAACTCCTGGAGGCGCGGCAGGTGAGCCCGGTCTGGTTCCGTCACCAGCGGATCGCCCGCGACGTGACGACCGAGATCCGTGAGCAGGAGAGACGCCCGAGCGCGGAGACCCGGACACTGGTGAAGGCGCTCAGTATCAGCGGCTGACCCGGACAGCGTGTCCGAAGTGGCACGCTGAGTGGTCGCGCGATCCGGACGGCCGGTCGGTGGTGCGGGCGCAGCCGCGCGAGGACTCTGTGGCGGGTGACGCATCCACCGCACCAAGGGGACCTCGCCATGACCGGCACCTTCGACGGCAGCGAGCACCGGCATGCTTATCCGCGGCTTTACGAGCTGATGAACGCCTTGCAGGGCCGCAGGTTCACCACGCGGTTGAGGGCCAGCCCCCTGGCCGTCATCGTGACCCGTCCGGACGACCCGACGGGGGCGACGCAGACGATCACGTGCAGGCCGCGGCCGACCGACTACGACCGGATGTGGTTCTTCAATGACGCGACGGGCGAACCGATCGCCGAGGCCGCCGACATCGTCGACGCCGCGGTCATCATCGCCGGACACCTGTCCCCGGCGCCATGAGCGGCGCCAAGGAGATCAGGGTCGGCGACTATCTCTTCAAGGGCGGGGATGGCGTCTACCTGCTGGTGGATCCTGAGACTCGGGACCCGCGCGCCACGATCGTGTCCCAGGGCAACGGGACATGGCGTGCCCGCACGTTGGACGGTGAGGCCAGGACGTTCGAGCCCCCGGACGGCGTCGAGCGTCCGGGGCTGTGGGTCGCGCAGCAGATCACCGAGGCGGGCCTGGATGCTGGGTGAGCTGCGGGTCGAGCCGTTCGGCCCGCTGGACGCGCTGTATGCCGCCGTGCGGCGCCGGGCTCCTCAGGTCGCGGCGACACGCGCGCGCGTCCCGGAGGGGTACAGCGTCCCGAAGCTCGGGGAGTTCGGCGTGCTGAGCGTGCGCCTGCATGTCAGCTACCGGGACTGCCGTGCGCGGCGGATCTGCTGGGACGGCGACGCCGGGACCTACGTCTGGGCCTCTGGCCCGGACAAGGGCGTTCTGCTCGCTCCTGGGGTCGAGCAAGCGACTACACAGATTGCCGGGGCGCTCGGCGCGCCGGTCTCACCGGAGCCGTCCGCCGGATAGAGCGGGGCAAGGGTCGTAAGTCGTGCCGGTGCCGGGCTCGGTGGGGCTGGGAGGCGCCCGCGTCTTCAACCCGCCCTGTCGGTCATGAGCGCGACGCCCTCGGCGAGGATCTGCTCTCGGGTGGTGGCGCGGCCGCGTGCGTAGGCGGCGGCGAAGGCAGCTTCGCCCAGGGCCTCGGTGGCGGACGCGGTCGTCCGGCGGACCTCGTAGGAGCCTTCGTTGTGGAAGCCGACCAGGGTGTGCGCGGCGCCGAGGAACTCGGCGGCGCGGACATGGTCGCCGTCGGCGGCGGCGAACGCGGCCACGCCCGCGATCAGGGCGGCGAGGACGGGGTTGCCCGCGAGGAGGTCGTTCTCGAACCGGTCGAGGGCGTCAGCGTGCCAGCGTGCGGCGGCCGGAAGGTCGCCGTCCTGCTCGGCGAAGCAGCCGAAGCGGCTGTAGGTCCGGCGCCAGACCTCGGTGAAGTCGGGACGGAGGCGGCGCGGCTCGCACCACTCCAGGGCGCGTTCGGCCTGGAGACGCGCACCCGCCACATCTCCCTCCAGGAGGGCCAGCTCGCACAGCAGCAGGACGCCGGCCACGGCATCGGCGAACTCACCGATGCGTTCGGTGTTCGCTATGGCCAGTTCGGCTTCCTGGCGCGCGCGCTCGATGTCGCCCATCTGCGCCCGTGCGCGGGCGAGCTGGATGAGCATCGAGGAGCCCTGCTCGGAGCTGCCCCCTTGGGAGGCGTATTCGTACCCTTCCTCGCCGAGGCGGATGGCCTCGGCCGTGTCACCGCGGGCCAGCGCGACCTGGAGCCGTCCGCCGTTGCCGAGGATGAGGCCGAAACGGTCGCCCACCTCGGTGAAGATCGCATGCCCGACGGCGAGCTCCTCCGCGGCCGCCTCGACCTGGCCGGCGTTCAGTTCGAGGTGACCGAGCATGACGCGGGCGACGCCGCGCACCCACGGCTCGGCGTGGTCGGTGACCTCCAGCAGCGCCCGGCGGGTGCCCTCGATGTCGCCGCTGAAGACGCTGCCGGCCGGGCGGGCGATGACGAGCAGGGGATGACGCGGCTTTTCGGGCACGAGCGCCATCACGCGGTCGAAGGTGGCCCGCAGCGTCTCGACCGTGGGTCCGGGGTCGGAGGTCATCACGCCGACGACCTCGGCCGAGAGGACGCACAGCGCGTACTCCTCGTCCAAGCCGGGGGGCGGGTCGTCGCCGACCGTCCGCCGGACCGTGGTCGCGAAACCACCGGCCTCGACCTCAAGGTCCCGCATGAGCCAGTACCAGACGAGCGCCGCCAGGAGCCGCAGGCTCGTCGCGGCGTCGCCGGAGTCGGTGAGGTAACGGAACGCGGCGGCGATGTTGTCGCGCTCGGCGGCGAGCCGGTCGACCCAGGCGAGCTGGTCGCGGCCGCGCAACTCCGGCTCGGCGCGCTCGGCCAGCCAGGTGCAGTACGCGGCGTGCTCGGCGCGGACGCGGGCGGCCTCCCCCGCCTGCTCCAGCCGCTCGTCCGCGTAGACGCGGACGGTCTCCAGCAGCCGGTAGCGGACCTCGGGGTCGCCGTCGGCCATCACGAGCGACTTGTCGATCAGCGCGGCGACCACGTCGATGACGTCGCCGGAGGCGGGCGCGTCCGGCGAGGCGAGACCGCACACGCGGACGGCGGCCTCCGGGGTGGCGCCGCCCGCGAACACCGACAGGCGGCGCAGGACGGTGCGCTCGACGTCGTCCAGCAGGTCCCAGCTCCAGTCGACGACCGCGCGCAGCGTGCGGTGCCGGGGCAGGGCCGCGCGGCTGCCGGCGGCGAGCAGCCGGAACCGGTCGCCGAGCCGCGCGGCGACCTGGCCGGCGGTGAGGGAGCGGAGCCGCGCGGCGGCCAGCTCGATCGCGAGGGGGGCTCCGTCCAGGGCGCGGCAGATCGCGACGACGTCCCCGGCGGTCTCCTCGTCCACGGTGAAGCCGGGACGGACCGCGGCGGCCCGGTCGGCGAACAGGCGGACCGCTCCATAGCGCAGCGCCTGCTCCGGCGCGGTCTCGTCCTCCGGCGGCAGCGGCAGGGACGGCACCGGGCACAGCGACTCGCCGGTGATGCCGAGCGGCTCGCGGCTGGTGGCGAGGACGCGGACGCCGGCGGCGTGGCCGAGGACGTGGTCGACGAGCCGCGCGGCCGCCTCGACGAGATGCTCGCAGTTGTCCAGGATGATGATCATCCGTTTGGAGGCGACGAAGTCGGCGAGCCGGTCCAGGGGCCGGGCGGGCGCCGTGCGGGTGTCGGCGGTGCGGACGGTCTCGGGCACGCCGATCGCGGCCAGCACGGCGTGCACCACGTCGCCCGGGTCGCTGACGGGCGCGAGCGGGACGATCCACACCCCGTCCGGCAGCTCGTCGACGAACGCGGCGGCGCTCTCCCCGGCGAGCCGCGTCTTGCCCGCGCCGCCGGGCCCGGTGAGGGTGACCAGGCGGCTCTCGCGCAGCAGCTCGCCGACGCGCCGCGACTCCTCCTCGCGTCCGACGAAGCTGGTGAGCTGCGCGGTGAGGTTCGTGCGGGCGGGGCGGGACGCGGCGGGGGCCGGCGCGACCGGGGCCACCGGCGGCACGGGCCCGGCGGCCGTCCCGCCGTCGCGGCGCAGGATGGCGAGGTGGACGGCGGCCAGCTCGGCGGACGGATCGACGCCGAGCCGGCCCGCGAGGGCCCGCCGCGTCTCCTCGTACACCTCCAGGGAGTCGGCCTGGCGGCCGGCGGCGTACAGCGCGCGCATGTAGTGCCCGCGGAGCCGCTCGCGGAGCGGGTGCGCGATGGCCAGTGGCTCCAGCTCGGCGACAGGCGGAACGGGGAGGCCGGCGGCGAGGCGGGCGTCCGCCCGGTCCTCGACGGCCGAGAGCCGCAGCTCCGCGAGCCGCGCGATCGTCAGTGACGCGTAGTCGGCGTCGGCGACGTCGGCGAGTGCCGGTCCGCGCCAGAGGTCGAGCGCGTAGCCGAGCCTCTCGGCGCGCACGGCCGGGTCCGCCTCCGCGCGCGCGGACACGACGGCCCGTTCGAACGCGACCGCGTCCACCTCGCCGGGGTCCACGGCCAGCCGGTAGCCGCCCGGCCCGTGCTCGACCAGATCGCGGCCCGCCGCTCCGCGCAGCCGCGACACCAGGGCCTGCAGGGCGTTGCCGCCGGGCGGGTCGTCGTCCCACAGGTCGTCCAGGAGCCGCTCGGCGGACACCGGGCGGCCCGCCTCCGCCGCCAGCCGCACCAGCAGCGCGCGCAGCCGCGGGCCGCTGACCTCGACCGGCCGGGCGGCCTCGTCCCGCACTTCGAGCGGACCCAGGATGCCGATGCGCACGTGTCCCCTTTCCGGCTGCCATTGTCCCCGATACCGGCGGTGTCTGAGATCGTGATGGCATGACGTGGGATTCGAGGACGGTGTCGGGTATCGAGGTCGTCCCGCTGTGCGACGCGGTCGGGCCGATGGGCGCGACACTCCGCCGTCCCCTTGAGGAGACCTTTCCCGGGTCCGGGCCGCTATGGGGACGGCTCCGCCGCGAGTTTCCCGAGGTGTTCGGCCCGGACGGCGAGTGGATCCTGCGTTTCCACTGCTTCGTCCTGCGCGTCCCCCACGGCCCGACGATCTTGGTCGACACCGGCCTCGGCCCGGAGGACTCCCCCGCCGCGTCCTGGGCGCCGGTGCCGGGCGCGCTGCCCACCGCGATGGCCGATGCCGGACTGGCCCCGGAGGACGTCGACGTCGTCGTCCTCACCCATCTGCACAGCGACCACGCGGGCGGCGCGGTGGTGAAGGGCGAGCCGGTGTTCCCCAACGCCCGCCATCTCGTGCAGCGGGCCGAGCTCGACTGGCTGGAGAAGGGCGGCGGCGCCGTCCTGGACGACATCGTCCGCCCGCTGGCCCCTCTTCTGGACGCGATCACCGGCGAGAGCCGTCTCGCCCCCGGCCTCACGGTGGTGCCGACGCCGGGCCACACCCCGGGCCATCAGTCGGTCGTGCTCGGGGACATGGAGCTGGTGGTGGCGGGCGACGTCGTCCTGCATCCCGTGCAGCTCGCCGACCCGTCGGTCACCTACGTCTACGACGACGACGCCGGGACGGCCGCCTCGACCCGCGCGGCCCTGCTCGACCGCCTGCGCGACCGCGGCGGCGTGCTCGCCGCACCGCACCTGCCGACGCCGTTCATGCCCGTCCCCGAGGAGTGGACCTCGGGCGACACAAATCTCGGCGGCGTTTGACGCGGGCCCGGCGGGTATCACTGGTCCCGTTCGAGAAAGGAGAACGGGCACGATGCCGAGGGCACAGATCAAGAACGAGAAGACGTACCAGAAGCTCCGCGACAAGGGCGAGAGCAAGGAGAAGGCCGCGCGCATCGCCAACGCGTCCGCGGCCCAGGGGCAGAAGAAAGTCGGCCGCAAGGGCGGCAAGAGCCCGTCCTATTCGGATTGGTCGAAGGACGACCTGATGAAGCGCGCCCGCGAGATCGGTGTCGAGGGCCGCTCCTCCATGAACAAGTCCCAGCTGATCGACGCACTGCGCAACCACTGATGAAGCTGGTCTTCGTCCTGGACTGCTCCGACCCCGACTCGCTGGCGGACTTCTGGGCTGCCGCCCTGGGATACGAGCGCGATACCTACCAGCCGCCGTACGTGCGGCTCAGCGATCCCGGCGGGACGGGGCCGGAGCTGCTCCTCCAGCGCGTCCCGGAGCCGAAGACCGTGAAGAACCGCATGCACCTGGACCTGCGGGTATCCGACATGGACGCGGAGGTGGAACGGGTGACCGGCCTCGGCGCGCGGATCGTGCGGGGCCCGTTCATGGACGACGGGTGGGCGACGACCGTCCTGGCCGATCCCGAGGGGAACGAGTTCTGCCTGATCGTCACGGGGACGGGTTCCTGAGCGCTTCCGACGGAGCCGAATCCCGCCGCAGCCGAGACGTCCCGCTCGTCACACTCTTTACGTTTGCCCCAGCTGGGCCGGGTAGGGCGACCCCATGGATCTCGCATTCCTCAAAACGCTGTACCAACGTCCGGGCCCCTACGCGTCGGTGTACGCCGATCTGACCCGGACCACCGAGGACGCGTCCAAGGCCGCCGAGCTGCGGTGGCGGGCGCTGCGCGCGGACCTGGAGGCACAGAACGCCCCCGAGGACACGCTCCGCGCGATCGAGCAGACCATCGCGGCGGAAATGGACCTCCGCGCCTCCGAGGGGCTGGTCCTCTTCGCGGCGGACGGCGAGGTGGTGCACACCGAGCGGCTGCCCGGCCCGCCGCGCATGCCCCAGGCCCGCGTCGCCCCGCTCCCCCACGTCCTGCCCTACCTCGCCGAACGCGGCGAGCGGTTCCCGCACCTGGTCGCGGTCGTGAACCGGCGCGGCGGCGCGATCGACTCCGTGACCGCCTCGGGCGAGCACCACCACGTTGACGTCGAAGGCGAGGACTACCCGATCCGCAAGACGAAGGCGGGCGACTGGAACCAGCCGCGTTTCCAGCGCGCCGCCGAGAACGTCTGGAAGGCCAACGCCAAGCAGGTCGCCCGCGAGATCGACCGCGCCGCCGAACGCTGCGGCGCCGAGGCCGTCGTGATCGCCGGGGACACGCGCGCCCGCACGGCCGTCTTGGAGGAGGTGTCCGAGAGCGTCCTGGAGCACACCGTCGAGTCCGACCGCAACATCGACATGGGCGATCCCGACCTGGGGGCCGAGCTGAGCCGCGTCCTGGAGCTCAAGACCGCCGAGCGCGTCATGGCGGTGGCGGAGCGCTTCGACCGCGAGCTGGCGAACGGCCAGCGCGCCGTCGCCGGACTCCCCGCGACGGTCGAGGCCGTCCGCAACGGCCAGGTCGAGACCCTGCTCCTGGACGACGACCCCGACTCCCCCGCCCGCCTCTGGGTCGGCCCCGAGCCGTCCCACGTCGCCGCCACGCCGGACGAGCTCCGCGAGGAGTTCGGCATCGACGACCCTCACGAGGACCGCGCGGACGCCGCCCTGGTCCGTGCCGTCGCCGCGACGGACGGGAACCTGGTCGTCCTCTCGTCCGACGGCCCCAACCAGGGCCTGCACGTAGGCGCCGTCCTGCGCTACACCGCCTGAGGAACCACAGCGGGCCCTGGCGAAGCCGAGCAACGCTCGGCGAGCAGCAAAGACCGACTCGTGGAGCTATGGGGATTCGAACCCCAGACCTCCTCCATGCCATGGAGGCGCGCTACCAACTGCGCCATAGCCCCGTGCCGGCGGACCGGCCGAGGGAAAGCTTAGTGCACGTTGGGACGAGGTCGGGCCACGGAGGGACGTGCCCTCCGTGGCCCGACGGGTCGGATCAGCGGTCGCCGCGCTTGTGGGCGTCCGGACGCTTGCCCAGGTCGGGAAGCGGGATCGTGAGGCTCTCCGGCAGGTCGGTCAGGCCGAACAGGTCTCCGCGCTCGACCGATTCCGCGTCGCGGCCGTACTCGCCGGGCTGCCTGGACTCCTTCGATGAGCACAGGGCCTTGGCGACGTCCGGTTTGTTCGGGAGCAGCCGCAGGATCGACAGCACCTTCAGCGCACGAGCACAGTCCTCCTGCCGCTCGTCATGTGCGATCGGGTCCGGCGGAGCCTGAAGCGCCGACGCGGGCGCGGCCACCGCCAGGACGGAGGCGGCGGCCAGTGCCGCGGGCAGCAACCGCCGTCCGGTGATCCGTGGTCTCATAGGTCAACCTCATCTCGATCACATCACCACTACGTGGCTGTTTCCTCATGATCGAGATGGCGAAGCGCGGCACGGCGAAAGGTAGCCGCCGCCATGGCGAAGCCTTTGCGTCAGAGCCACCCCAGCCGCTCGCCGACCTCGTCGGGGGCGTACCCCCGCTGCCCCGCGTCGCCGATCCACACCATCCCGTCGGCCTCGGCCACCGTGCCGACAGCGTGCTCCTGGGGCATCCGCGGCTGGATCGCGAGCCGCACCTCCAGCCGGGGATCGAAGCGGCGCAGCTCCTCGATGAGCTCCGCCACCGTGACCTCGCGCGGCGCGCCCCTGCGGTGTCTTCCCATACCTGGCATGTAACCACCCCGCCGGGACCGTTCGCGACGTTCGTCCCTTCTGTCCGCGGGATCTTTACCTAAGGACACTACACACTGTCCCATCAAAGCGTAAAGGATCGGTATGGACGTCAACCAATGGCGACCACCATTCGTCCGCGTCCGTCTAACCTTTCTCGAAAAAGCGGAGAACCATTTGTCATGATCATTCATCTCACCCGATAACAGGATCAACCAAGGAACGGGGGATTCCCTATGAAGATCATGCTGAGTGCGGTCACGGGCCTGACGGCCACCGCACTGGCGGCCGGCACCGCCTTCGGGCCGGCCGGCACGGCCCACGCGGACGGGCCGGGCACCGACCCGGCGGTGCACCGGGCCATCCAGGCCCAGCGCTGGGTCGAGCTGAAGGCGGGCGACCGCGGCTACCGCGTCGCATCCGTCCGCTGCTTCCTGACGCAGTTCGGCGCCTACGACAACTGCGCGCCCACCGCGGCACGGGGCGATGTGTTCCTGGCGGACATGGTCCAGCCCGTCAAGCGCTACCAGGCCGGGCACGGCCTGACGGCCACCGGCACGATCACGCCCAGGACGTGGGAGGCGATCAGCAAGGACGCCGGGATCACCCGTCAGGGCGACCGTCGCGTCCACCAGGTCAAGGCCGTCCAGGCGGCGATGAGGAAGCTCCAGGACTCCACCCTCTCGGTGGACGGCAAGTACGGCCCGAAGACCACCAGGACCGTCACGTCGTTCCAGCGGCGCAAGCGGATCGGCGCCGACGGGATCTTCGGCCCGCTGACCTTCCACGCGGCCTTCGGCGCGGGCGCCGAGAACAAGGGCACCCCCGGCTTCTAGCCCGGTGCCAGGCCGCCTTGCGCCCCCCGCAGGCGCAAGGCGGCCTCAGCCCCCGCGGCGGCCCGCTGTGAACACCGCCATGAACGCGTAGTACGTGCTGCCCTCGCCGATCGTCTTCTGGCCGGCCATGTGCAGCCCGGCGGCGGTGGCCCTGCGGACGACCTCGTAGGGATCGACCGGGTTGGTCCGCAGGGCCACGACCGCGTTGCGGTCGATGGTCACCTTGTAGAGCGGCTTGTCGCGGGTGTATCCGGGGTTGATGTCGGTGATGATCAGCGTTCCGCCCGGCGCGAGCAGCCGGGCGATGGTGCCGAAGTCCGGCAGGTGCGGCATCGAGGACAGCACCACCGACAGGATGATCACGTCGTAGGTGCCGGCCGGCAGATCGATGATCGCCTTGTTGAGGTCGTCGACGATGACCTCCAGGCGGTCGCCGAGCGGGCAGCCGACCAGGTTCTGCCGCAGCTCGGCGGCCATCGCCCGGCTGATGTCGACATAGGTCCAGGAGATCGCGTCGTCGTTGAAGAATTGGACGGCGATCATCTTGCCGGTGCCGCCACCGAGATCGAGCACGCGCAGGCTGGACCGCTTCGACCGGAGGGCCTGGATCTGCGCGACGGTCGCGAGCTGAGTGAGCCCGAGATTTCCGGAATTGCGCAGATCATAATTGCGTGCGATCTTCTGGTAGAAGTCATGCGCCCGGTCGACGCCGTACTCACGATCGACCCGGGGGATGTCACGCAGACAACGCCGTACGCCCTCGAATCTCTTCACCCTCGCGGGGGCCGCCGTGTCCGGTGCGCCGATGCTGGGCGGCCACAGGGAGATCGACCGTCCCTGCCGGAGGGAGACGACGATGACACCGGCGGCGAACAAGGCCAGCAACGCGAGCACCACAGGCGCATTGGCGCCGTACAACATCAGCAGATCCAGCAGGTTCATCTCGGCTCCCCGGAATGCGTCCCGCCATCAGCATTGAGGGCCCGTGGTCCCGCCGCTAGAGTTGAACGCCCCCCACCGTGACGAGGTATTCCCGTGTCGGATGTCCCATGACACCGCAGGCGGCCGACCCGGTCACGCGGTTGCTGCTCGTCGGCGACATGCCATCGAGCGACCCGGTTTGGGGGGCGCTGCCCGAAATGGGTTTCGACATCGTCCACGCACCCGACGAGCGGACACTGGCGGCCGCGTTGGCGGAGATGTCATTCGGCCTGGCGCTCCTCGGGCTCGGCGACGAGGAAAAGACACTGGCCGCATGCCGGACGATCCGCGCACATCCCGGGCATGGCGGAATCTATATCTTGATCCTGCTCTACGACGAACTCCGCGACCAGATAGGCCGGGCCTTCCGCGCGGGTGCGAACGACGTCGTGGTGGGCCATCCGCTTCGCATGCTGGAACTGGAGGCCCGGCTGGCGGCGGGGGTCCGCAACGCGCATCTGCTGCAAAGTGAATCACGCCTGCGGACACTGATCGCCAACGTGCCCGGCGCGATCTACCGCTGTGCCAATGACCGCAACTGGACGATGAATCTGATCAGCGATGATATCCAGCGCATTTCCGGCTATCCGTCCAGTGATTTCATCGACAGCGCGGTGCGGACCTTCTCCAGTGTCATTCATCCGGACGATCGCGGGCAGGTCGAACACGATGTCGAGGCCGCGACCTCCGAGGGCCGGCCGTTCGCCCTGGAATACCGGATCGTCCGCCGGGACGGGACGATCGCCTGGGTATTGGAACGCGGACGGCAGGTCCGCGACGGCACCGGCCGTATCTGGCTCGACGGGGTGATATTCGACGTCAGCGACCGCAAACAGGCCGAGCAGCGGTTACACGAGTCGGAGCGCCGGCTCGCCGTCGCGCGCGACCGCGAACGCATCGCCCGCGCGTTGCACGACGGCGTGATCCAGGTGCTCTTCGGCGTCGGCACGATGCTGCGCAACGCGCAGGGCACCGCGCACCAGGCCGACAGGGTCCGCAGATGCCTCGCGACCGGCATCGACCGCATCGACTCGGTGATCAACGACCTTCGCGGCTACGTCCTGGAACTGCGTCCCGGACTGCTGGCCGACCGTCAGCTGCACGACGCCATCGCCCTGATGGCCGCCGAGTTCGAGGACGAGAGCGGCATCGTCACCGCCATCGACGTCGCCGCGACGGTCGCCGCGGGGCTGACCGGGCACGCCGAGGACGTCCTGCTGATCATTTGCGAGGCGCTGTCCAACGTGCGCCGTCACGCCGAGGCGGCCACCTGCCGGGTGACCCTGAAGCGGATCGACGGCACGGCGACGCTGGAGATCGACGACGACGGCCGCGGTTTCGACCCGGCCCAGGTGAGCAGGCGCGGCCAGGGGCTGCGCAACCTCGCCGAGCGGGTCGACCAGATCGGGGGCCGCCTGGACATCCACAGCGGACCGGCCGGGACCACCGTCCGGGTGAGGCTCGAACCCGCGGGCTGAGCACGCCTCGAACCGCCGGGTCAGACCTGCCCGGAACCGCGGCGGACGAAATAGACGGCGGCCTGCGCACGTCCGGTCAGGCCCAGCTTGCCGAGGATGCTCGACACGTAGTTCCGCACCGTCTTCTCGGTGAGGTTCAGTTCCGCGCCGATCTGCTTGTTGGTCAGACCTTCCGCCATCAGCGCGAGCACACGGTTCTGCTGTGCGGACAGCTCGGCGACCCGGTCCTCTTTCGCTCCGGTGGCGTCCAGGGGCGGCTGCCGCCCGGCGGTCGCCCACCGCAGCAGCGCGCTCGCCAGCTCCGGATCGATGAGGCTGCCCCCGTCCCGGAGCACATGGATGGCCGTGACCAGCTCGTCGCCCTGGATCCGTTTGAGCACGAACCCCGAGGCGCCCGCCAGGATCGACGAGAAGCGCGCCTCCTGGTCGTCCGACGCGGTGAGCATCAGCACCCTGATCTCCGCGTGCCGGCCGCGGATCTCCCGGGTGGCCTCGATCCCGCTGCTGTCGCCCAGATCGACGTCCATCACGACGATGTCCGGACGGTGCTCGTCGGCCGCGGCGACCGCGCCGTCGGCCGACTCCGCCTCCGCGACCACCGCGATGTCGGCGTGCGCCTCCAGCAGCGCGCGGATCCCCTGCCGGACCAGATCATGATCGTCGACCAACATCACCCGCACCGGCGCCACGCCTCAAGCTTGACACAGCCCTGCGCACCGGCCCAGAGGCGAGAAGCGGCCAACGGCGTCACCGCTGCCTGGTCGAGTGTCTCTGGCATGGCGGGATGCCGCTCATTCGAACTTGGCGCCGCTCACCGTCTTGGCCGCGCGGCGGATATCCGCCGGTGGCATCCCTTTGGCCCCCCGGAGGTCGGCATTGGCCAGGTCGGCTCCCTGGAGATCGGTGAGAGTCGAGGCGAAGCCGTGCTTGCTCCTCCAAAGGACGAGGGCGCTCAGGTTCGCCCCGCGCAGGTCGGATCCATGGAGGTCGGCGTTCCGGAGAACGGCCGCGCTCAGGACGGCCCCCGACAGGTCGGCCTCATGAAGGTCGGCTCCCTCCAGCCGGGCCGTCGTGAGGTCCGCACCAGAGAGGTCGGCCTTGTCCAGTTGTTCTCCTTTGAGATCGACCTCGCGCAGGCCCGCCCCGGAGAGGTTCGCGCCGTTGAGATGCGCGCGCGCTTTCAGCAGCAGGGGGATCGTCTCGCCCAGCTCCATCCCGTGCAGGTCCAGCGGTTCCTCGACACCCCACCACTCTCCGAGGTCGCCCAACACGTGCAACGCGGCGCGCACGTCCACCGACGGGACGGGCCGCCCGCCACCGGCCGGCCGCCGCGCGTCCGTGCGAATGTGCTCGTGCACGTAGGTGGCCAGCACGTTGGCGATGGCCGTTCGGTCACGGTCGGAGTCGTGGGCCAGCCGGCCGAGTGCGTAGATCGCACCGGTCCGCGCTTCCCGGGACTCGCGGTTGCCGAGTTGCTCCACCGTCCGTGAGTAGCGGTCGGTGATCTGCGCCTCCTGCGTGGCTCGCAAGGTCTGCGCGGTGTAGACCAGGCTCAACGCGGTGAACGCCACACCGACCAGCACCCCGAGGCTGCTCAGCATCTGAGCCAGCGACTGGGTGCGCTGCACCCGGAGATCCTCGCGCTCCTTCACCGGCAGCGCGGCGAGTTCCGCCGCCCGCGCCCGGCGCATCTCCCGCATCAGGGGATTAAGCCACGTGACCAACGCCCAGACGGTGAAACCGATGCCCAGGCCGACGGGGATCGCGTACCACCGGTACTCCGGGCTGCTCGCCCACGACCACGCCGCCGCAGATCCTGCGACGAGGCCCGTCACGACGCCAAGACGCCGCAGCAGCGGGTACCGTACCCGCCGCCACAGCCTGTAGAGAGGGTCCTCGAACGACTCGTTCCTCAGTTCGGAACGATCATCGCCGCCATCCGCCGACTCGTTGCCCGGAGCGTTCCCCACTCAATCTATTAAGGTCGGGCAACGCGACGCTGTCCTCCCATTCCACGGACCTGAAGTGGTCAGCCCCACCGCGCCCGCCCTCGGCGTGGCCGTCTCCAAAGCCGCCGAGCCGTGACCGCCACCAGGTGGCGGGCGCTGCTGCTGGGCATCACCCTGGCCCCAGCCTGGATCACCCTGATCACCGCGCTCGCACGGCCCGGCGTGGACTGCGCACTTCGTAACGCAGAGTAGCCTTTTGGAGCTGGTCGCGTCTTCCGGGGGCGGAGCGGAGCTCCGCATCGCGCGAAGCGCGCCGGGGGCGTGGGGGCGGAGCCCCCACATCGGGGGTTCCAGGGGGTCGCCCCCCTGGGAAAACACAGCGGGCCCCGGCGAAGCCGAGCAAAGCTCGGCGAGTACCAAGGCCCGACCCGTGGAGCTATGGGGATTCGAACCCCAGACCTCCTCCATGCCATGGAGGCGCGCTACCAACTGCGCCATAGCCCCGCCGCTGCGTGGACGTTCATCCCGCAGCGCCTCGCCAGTGTATAGGACTTGGGGTGCTGGTCTCGAATCGTTTGGGTGGGGGCGTCAGGCGCCGTTGTCGGTGCGGTCGTCGCCGAGGACGGGCTCGGGGAGGGTGCCGGCGTTGTGCTCGGCGAGGCGCCAGCCGCCGATGCGCATTTCGGTGAGGACGGACCAGCAGCAGTTGGAGAGGCCGCCGAGGCGTTCCCAGACCTCTTCGGGGAGGCCGAGGAGGTGGGACATGCCGAGGCGGAGGGCGGCGCCGTGGGAGGCGACGACGAGCCGCCCGGTGGGGGGCAGCTCGTCGACGGCACGTTCGAGTGCGGTTCCGACGCGTTTGGCGACCTGGGCGCTGGTCTCCCCGCCGGGGGGCTGCCAGGCGGCGTGCTCGGCGGGGTAGCGTTCGCGGATCTCGCGGGAGGTGAGGCCCTCCCACTCGCCGCCGTCCCGTTCGATCAGGTCCTTGTCGTAGCGGACGGGGAGGCCGGTGAGGGCCCCGAGCGTCCGGGCGGTGTCGGCGGCGCGGCGGAGCGGGGAGGCGAGCAGGTCGGTGGGCTGGAGCGCGGCGAGGAGCCCCGCGGCGCGCTCGGCCTGCCGGACGCCGGTCTCGTCCAGGGGGATGTCGGTCTTGCCCTGGAAGCGGCGTTCGACGTTCCAGGCGGTCTGGCCGTGCCGCCAGAGCACGAGCGTGCGCCGTCCCGGCTCGCGGGCGGGTCGGGCGTCACTCACTCGCGCTCCCGACGGCCCGGGCGCGCTGCGCCTGGTGGAGGGTGACGCTGTCCGGCAGGTCGAGGAGGGGGCAGTCCTTCCACAGCCGTTCGAGGGCGTAGAAGAGGCGGTCCTCCTCGTGCTGGATGTGCACGATGATGTCCGCGTAGTCCAGCAGCACCCAGCGGCCTTCGCGTTCGCCCTCGCGGCGGACGGGCTTGGCGCCCGCCTCCTCCCGCAGCCGCTTCTCGACCTCGTCCACGATGGCGCGGACCTGGCGGTCGTTGGGCGCGGAGCAGAGCACGAACGCGTCGGTGATGACGAGCTGCTCGCTCACGTCGTAGGCAAGAATGTCGTCGGCCAGCTTGTCGCCCGCCGCCTCCGCGGCGATCCGGACCAGCTGCGCTGCCCTGTCCGATGCGGTCACGATGCGCTCGCGATCCTCCCTGTAGGGGCCATGTCCGGTACACCATCTCACGGGTGACGGACGCCGGCCCTGATTGTCGTCCTCCGGCCGCGACGTCCCGCTGCCCCGTCCCCTCCAGGGTATGCGGCCGGGCGGGTGTGCCGCGCAGGTCAGGCGGCGTGGGGGCGGTAGAGGTCGCGTTTGTTGATGTACTGGACGATCCCGTCTGGAACGAGGTACCAGATGGGCTCGCCGGAGCCGACGCGCTCGCGGCACTCGGTGGAGGAGATCGACAGGGCGGGGACCTCCATGAGGGAGACGCGCCCGTTGGGCAGCCCGGGGTCGGCGAGGCGGTGGCCGGGGCGGGTGACGCCGATGAAGTGGGCGAGCTCGAACAGCTCGTCGGTGTCGTGCCAGGTGAGCATCTTCTCCAGGGCGTCGGCGCCGGTGATGAAGAACAGCTCGGCGCCGGGTCCCTGGAGTTCGCGCATGTCACGGAGGGTGTCGACGGTGTAGGTGGGGCCGGGCCGGTCGATGTCGATGCGGCTGACCGAGAAGCGGGGGTTGGACGCGGTGGCGATCACGGCCATGAGGTAGCGGTCCTCGGCCGCGGCGACCTTGCGGCCCTCCTTGTGGGAGGACAGGCCGGTGGGGACGAAGACGACCTCGTCGAGGGAGTAGAAGTGGGCCACCTCGCTGGCGGCGACGAGGTGCCCGTGGTGGATCGGGTCGAACGTGCCGCCCATGATCCCCAGCCGCCGCTTTTGCGTCATGGCGACGAGAATAGCCAGCGGGTGCGGTGCCCGGGACGCCCGCCCCGCCGATCACGGGGGTCAGCCGAGGCCGGGCAGCGGCGGGAGACCGTCCTCCCAGGTGACGACGCGGACGGCCTTGCCGGTCTCGACGCGGGGCACGGTCCCGGACGGCAGTGTGAACACCTCGGCGGTGAGGCCCAGGGACTCGTGCAGCGTGTGGACGAGCTCGTCGCGGGGGTCGCCGGACAGCGCCTCGCAGGCGACGAGGAGCCGGACGGCGGGGCTGCGCCTGTCCACCACGAGCTGGTAGTGGGGGGCGACGAGCCCGGATCCGAGCAGGACGCGCTCGACCTCGCTCGGGTAGACGTTCACCCCCCGGACGACGATCATGTCGTCGGCCCGTCCGATGATCTTGCTCATCCGGACGAGGGTCCTGCCGCACGCGCACGCGCGGCGGTCGAGGGACGCGAGGTCGCCCGTCCGGTACCGCAGCAGGGGCAGCGCCTGCTTGGTCGGGGTGGTGAAGACGAGCTCGCCGGGCGTGCCGTCCTCGACGGGATCCCCGGTGGAGGGGTCCACGACCTCGACGACGAAGTGGTCCTCGTTGACGTGCAGCCCGTCCTGTTCCAGGCACTCGGCGGCGACGCCGGGACCGATGACCTCCGACAGGCCGTAGATGTCCATCGCCTTGATCGGCAGGACGCGCTCGATCGCCGCGCGCAGCTCCTCCGACCAGGGCTCGGCGCCGAACAGGCCCGCCTTCAGCGCGTGCGGCTCGACCCCGGCCTCGGCGGCCGCCTCGCCGAGCCGCAGCGCGTACGCGGGCGTGCAGGTCAGGATGTCGGGGCGCAGGTCGGCGAGCATCCGGACCTGCCGGTCGGTCATCCCGCCGGACATCGGCACGACGGTCGCGCCGAGCGCCACCGCGCCCTGGTGGACGCCGATGCCGCCGGTGAACAGGCCGTAGCCGTAGGCGTTGTGGACGATGCTCCCCGGCCCCGCGCCCGCGCACGACAGTGACCGCGCGCACATCGCCGCCCACAGGTCGAGGTCGGCCCTGGTGTAGGCGACGAGCGTGGGCCGCCCGCGCGTCCCGCTGGACCCGTGCACCGCGGCGACCTGGTCGCGGGGGACGGCGAGCATCCCGAAGGGGTAGTGGTCCCAGAGGTCCTGCTTGGTGGTGAAGGGCAGCCGCCCGAGTCCCGCGAGGGTCACGTCGGAGCCGCCGGAGACGCCCGCGTCCTTGAGCCGCCTGCCCTGCACGCCGCCCGCGGCGAGGAGCCGGTCGACCAGCCCCCAGAGCCTGTGGCGCTGGAGCGCGGCCCGCTCGTCGACGGACATCGCCTCGGCTTTGGGGTCGAACATCGGACGCCTCCCGGGGCCGGAGCCGGAAGGGGTTCCCGCGTCGGGGAACCCTGCGGCACGGTGGTTCGTCGGAACTACCATGCCAGACATGGCGTCGTCCACATCCGCTTGTCCCAGCCTGCAACGGCCTGGCGCCGCCTTCCCTCCCGCCGGGAGGCGGGGCTCTGCACGACCAGGAGGTCAGACATGACGGAGAACGCCCCGGACAGGGCGCGCACGCGGTTCCCCGGAATCAGCTCCCGGGCCTACGAACACCCCGCGGACCGGTCGGCGCTGGTCGCGCTGCGGTCGCTGTCGGGGTTCGACGTCGTCCTGCGCAAGCTGTCGGGCCTGATCAACGAGCGGGCGCTGCGGCTGATGTTCCTCGGCGGGACGGTGCGCGTCGGCGAGGACCAGTTCCGCAACGTCTACGACATGGTCCGCGACGCCTCCTACATCCTGGACCTGCCGGAAGTCCCGGAGCTGTACGTCAGGCAGGACCCGACGCCGAACGCGATGGCGATCGGCTCCGACCACCCATTCATCGTCCTGAACACCGGGCTGATCGACCTGCTGGACGAGGAGGAGCTGCGGTTCGTCGTCGCCCACGAGGTCGGGCACATCCTGTCGGGGCACGCGGTCTACCAGACGATGATGCAGATCCTCCTCCAGCTCGGCTCCCGGCTGGCGTGGCTGCCGCTCGGGAACATCGGCATCGGGGCGATCATCATCGGGCTGCGGGAGTGGTTCCGGAAGGCGGAGCTGTCGGCGGACCGGGCGGGGCTCCTCGCCGGGCAGGACCTGGACGCGGCGAAGCGCACCCACATGAAGCTCGCCGGCGGCACCCGGCTGACGGAGATGAGCAGCGAGGCGTTCCTGGAGCAGGCCCGCGAGTACGACGCGGCCGGCGACGTCCGGGACGGGCTGCTGAAGTTCCTGAACCTGCTGCCGCAGTCGCACCCGTACGCGGTGATCCGGTTCGCCGAGATCGACCGGTGGGCGAAGGGCGGCGAGTACGAGCGGATCCTCGCGGGCGACTACCCGCGCCGCGACGACGACGGGGACGCCTCGGTGACCGAGGAGATCCGCAACGCCGCCAAGTCCTACCGGGAGTCGTGGGAGCGGACGGCCGACCCGTTCGTCGGCAAGGTCCGCGACATGGCGGACGCGGCCGCGGGCGCCGCGGGCGGCCTGTTCGACCGGTTCGGCGGCCGCCGCGACGGCGGGCCCACCGACAGCGCGAACTGACCGCCGCATCGGGACGCGTTCGCACGACGCGGTCCCGGGCCGGGACGGGGAAGGACGGGGCCGCCGCGACACGGACGCGGCGGCCCTACCCGTCCGCGGGATGTCCTCAGAAGGGCGCGGGGACGAGCAGTTCGACGTTGCGGTCGGTGAGGTCCCCGCGCCGGTCCTCCTCGCGTTCCTGCCAGTCGTTGCCCGCGAGCTCCCGCGACAGCGACGCCAGCCGGATCGTGTCGGTGAGGCGGCCGCCGTAGGAGGCGGGCCCGGCGGAGTCCAGGACGGTCGCGAAGACCGACAGGGTGCCGTCGGCGTTGTCGGCGATCTCGATGATGCGGCTCTGCTGCGGGAAGTCGATGTGCGCGGCGGTGTTGACCTCCCAGAACCCTCCCCCGCCCTTCCGTGCGTGCGGGATGACCTGGTTGCGGTGCGTGTGCCCGTTCACCCACAGGACGACGTTGGGGTAGCGCAGCAGGAGGGCCTTCACCTCGTCCCCGAGGACGCGGCCGCCGCCGAGGGAGTTCTCCATCGAGCCGATCGGATGATGGCTGAACAGCACGAACAGCCTGTCCTTGACGTCGTGCTGCACGGCGGTGCCGTCCGGGCGGAGGTAGCGGCGGCTGCCCGCCTTGAGCTGGGCCTCCAGCCAGGCGACCTGTGCCCGGTCGAGCGACCCCTCCGCGTAGCCGTTCGGGTTGACGGTGTCGAGGACGAGGCCGCGCACGGTCCCCTGGTCGAACGCGTAGTAGGCCGTCCCGTCCCGGAGGTTGGCCTGGGTGAAGCCGTGGCCGCGCAGGGAGGCGCTCGTCCGGAAGTGCTCGGCGACGACCTCGGCGCGCGTCAGCAGCCGGCGGTCCGGGTCGGGGGTGACCGGGCGGAACAGGCCGCCCGCGCCGCCGCGCTCGCGGCTGAGCCGGACCAGTTCGGCCGCGTCGGCGTCGCGGAGCATGCGGGCGAGGCGCGCCGCCTGGGCGTCGGACGCCGGCGCGCCGATCTTGATGCGCCCGGTCGCGAGGCCCGACAGCAGCGGGTTCACGGGCAGGTTGCCCTGGACGAGGCCGTCGTGGTTGCCGAACGCCGCCAGCCACGGCGACGCGAGGCCCGCGGCCTGGAACGGGCGGCGGGCGGCGTCGATGAGCCCCGCGACGCGCGGGAAGCCGAACCGGCCGGCCGGGATGTCGGCCTCGGCGCCGTCCGGAGGGCCGTCCGGGTGCCAGAAGGCGCGGTCGTAGGACACATGGTCCATGACGCCCTCGTACCGGCCGGGGTCGCCGGAGTCGGGACGGATCCGCCCGCCGTCCAGGAGGTCGATGATCCAGCGGACCTCGTTGTACTGCACGTTGTCGGCGGCGTCGCCGGTGTTGATGGTGAACGCGAGGCCGAGCCCGGTCGCGGGGCCGCGCCCGACCCTGTTCAGGGCCTGCACCATGGCGTCGGCGACCTGGGTGCTGAGGATCTCCTGCGGGCGGTACGCGCCCTCGACCGGCAGGGGGGCCGGCCCGTCCTTGAGCCGGTCGAGGAACTCGACGCGGGCCGGGGACTGCGCGTCGATGACGTGCACGTCGGTGAGGTGCCCGAACGCGAGGACGCCGCGCCGGGCGGCGGCGCGGCCCGCGGAGGCGGCGCCGCCGAGGTCGCGGCGGAGCAGGTGCGGCTCGCCGGGCCCGGCGACGACCGGCCGGTATCCGCCGGCACCGGCCGCGCCGAGCCGGTACGTGCCGTCGAGGGTGGTGCCGGCGACGGGCCCGCGCAGTGCGGGCCCGGCCACGGCGGACGCGGAGGTGGGCGCGGCGGGGGACGCGGACAGGGCACGCGCGGGGAACGCGGCCAGTCCCGTCGAGGCGATACCCGCGCCGAGCGCGGCGCCCTTGAGGACGCGGCGGCGGCTGTACTCACGAGTCACAGTCGTGAATCAGACCACAGCCGCCATCGTTACAACAATGGTCAATAACGGTCACCACGGGGGTCGTGGTCAGCCGCGCACATGCCCCTCGCCGGTCACCACGTACTTGGTGGACGTCAGCTCCGGCAGGCCCATCGGCCCGCGCGCGTGCAGCTTCTGCGTCGAGATGCCGATCTCGGCGCCGAACCCGAACTCCTCGCCGTCGGTGAAGCGCGTCGAGGCGTTCACCATCACCGCCGCCGAGTCGACGAGGGCCACGAAACGCCGCGCCGCCGGCTGCGAGGCCGTGACGATCGCCTCGGTGTGCCCCGACCCGTAGGCGCGGATGTGCGCCACGGCGTCCTCCAGGCTGTCGACGACCCGTCCGGCGATGTCGAGGGAGAGGTACTCGGCGTACCAGTCGTCCTCGGTCGCCTCCACCACGTCGTCGCCGTACGCCCGCATCCGCTCGTCGCCATGCACGGTCACGCCCGCCTCCCGGAGCGCCTCAAGCGCGCGCGGGACGAACGTGTCCGCGATGTCGGCGTGCACCAGGAACGTCTCGGCCGCGTTGCACACCGACGGACGCTGCGTCTTGGCGTTCAGGAGGATGTCCACGGCCATGTCCACGTCGGCGGCGGCGTCAACGTACACCGCGCAGTTCCCGACGCCCGTCTCGATCACCGGGACGGTCGACTCCTCCACCACCGACGCGATCAGCGAGGCCCCGCCGCGCGGGATCAGGACGTCCACCAGGCCGCGCGCCCGCATCAGGTGCTTCACCGACTCCCGCGACGTCCCCGGGACGAGCTGCACCGCGTCCGCCGGGACATCGGTGCCGCGCAGCGCCTCCTGCATCACCCTCACCAGCGCCGTGTTCGAGTCGTGCGCCGAGGAGGACCCGCGCAGCATCGCCACGTTCCCGCTCTTCAGGCACAGCGCCGCGGCGTCCACCGTGACGTTCGGGCGGCCCTCGTAGATGATCCCGACGACGCCGAGCGGCACCCGCACCTGCCGCAGCTCCAGCCCGTTCGGCAGGACGGTGCCGCGCACCGACTCCCCCACCGGGTCGGGCAGGGCCGCGACCTTGCGGACGGCCTCGGCCATCGCCGTGATCCGCTCCGCGCTCAGGCTCAGCCGGTCGATCATGTACTCGGAGGTGCCGGCCTCCCGCGCCCGCGCGACGTCCGCCTCGTTCGCCTTGACGATCCCGGGGGCGGCGGCGGCCAGCGCGTCCGCGACGGCGTGCAGCGCCGCGTCCTTGGCGGCGCGCGGCAGCGGCGCCAGCCCCGCCGCGGCCTCCCGGGCGCGCCGCGCCACCCGCAGGAACTCCTCGCGCTCGCTCATCGCACGTCCTTCTCTGCCTCGGCCAGGACGACCAGGTCGTCCCGGTGGATTATCTCGCGTTCGTACTCGGGGCCCAGCTCGCGGGCGAGCCAGCGGGTCGAGCGGCCCATCAGGTCCGGGATCTCGGACGCGTCGTAGTTGACCAGCCCGCGCGCGACGACCGCGCCGTCCGCGCCGCACAGGTCGACGGGGTCGCCCGCGGCGAAGTCGCCCTCCACGCCCGTCACACCCGCCGGGAGCAGGGACTTGCCGCGCCGCGCGACCGCCTCGACGGCGCCCGCGTCCAGCAGGATCCGCCCGGCGCCTGTCGTGGCGTGGGCGAGCCAGAGGTGCCGGGTGGAGAGGCGGCGCCCGCCCGCGGGATGGAACAGGGTGCCGACGGGGGCGCCCGCGAGGGCACGCGCGGCGGACGCGGCGTTCGTCAGCACGACCGGGATGCCCGCGATCCGGGCCGCCTCCACCTTGGTGACCATCCCGCCGGTGCCGACCCGGCCGGACCCGCCGAGCTCGATGCCCGCGAGGTCGGACGGCCCGCGCACGTCCGCGACGCGGCGGGCCCCGGGGCGCCTCGGGTCGCCGGTGTAGAGGGCGTCCACGTCCGAGAGCAGGACCAGCGCGTCGGCGCGGATCAGGTGCGCGACGAGCGCGGCGAGGCGGTCGTTGTCACCGAACCGGATCTCGTCGGTGGCGACGGTGTCGTTCTCGTTCACGATCGGCAGCACGCCGAGCGCGAGCAGCTGCGCGAGGGTGCGCTGCGCGTTGCGGTGGTGCGAGCGGCGCATCATGTCGTCGGCGGTGAGCAGCACCTGCCCGACCGTCCGCCCGTGCCGGGCGAACGAGGAGGTGTACCGCGCGAACAGCAGGCCCTGGCCGACGCTCGCCGCCGCCTGCTGGGTCGCGAGGTCCGGCGGGCGGCGGGTGAGGCCGAGCGGCCCGAGGCCCGCGGCGATGGCGCCGGAGGACACGAACACGACCTCGGTGCCCTCGTCGAGGCGCGCGGCGAGGACGTCCACCAGCGCGTCGATGCGGTCGGCGTCGATCGTCCCCGCCGGGGTGGTGAGCGACGACGAACCCGCCTTCACCACGATCCGGCGTGCCTTCGCGATCGTCTCGCGCTCGCTCATGTCGGGCCGTCTCCTCCGGGGGCTAGCGGTGGCCGCCGAGACGGCGGTCGGTGCCGCGGGGGCCGGGGGCGCCCTCGCCCGCGGCGACCTCGGGCTCCCAGTCGAAGACGACCGAGTCGTCCGGGGTGCCGATCAGCACGGTCGCGCCCGGCGCGGCGCCCGCGTCGGCGAGCGCGACCTCCACGCCGAGCCGCGCGAGCCGGTCCGCGAGGTACCCCACGGCCTCCTCGTTGGAGAAGTCGGTCTGCCGCAGCCACCGGACGGGCTTCGTCCCGGTGATCAGGAACGTGTTCTCCCCCATCGGCCTGACCTCGAAGTCGGTGTCCCCCCCGACCGGCTCCGGCCGGATCACCACGCGGGTCGGCTCGGCCGGGGGCAGCGACGCCCGGTGCCGCTCGACCATCGCCGCCATCGCGAACGACAGCTCCCGCAGCCCCTCGTGGGAGGCCGCCGACACCTCGAACACCTGGAGGCCGCGCGCCTCGAACTCGGGCCGGACCATCTCGGCGAGGTCGCGGGCGTCGGGCACGTCCACCTTGTTGAGGACGACGAGGCGCGGCCGGTCCGACAGCGGGCGGTCGCCGAGCGCGCGGTCGTAGGCCCGCAGCTCGCGCTCGATCACCTCGAAGTCGCTGACGGGGTCGCGGCCGGGCTCCATCGTCGCGCAGTCCAGGACGTGCGCGAGCGTGGAGGACCGCTCGATGTGCCGCAGGAACTCCAGGCCGAGGCCCCGGCCCTCGCTGGCGCCCTCGATCAGGCCGGGGACGTCCGCGACCGTGAAGGTCGTGTCGCCCGCGCCGACCACGCCGAGGTTCGGCACCAGCGTCGTGAACGGATAGTCGGCGATCTTCGGCTTGGCCGCCGACAGCGCCGCGATCAGCGACGACTTGCCCGCGCTGGGAAAGCCGACGAGCGCCACGTCCGCGACGCTCTTCAGCTCCAGCACCACGTCGCGCTCGTCGCCCGGCTCGCCGAGCAGCGCGAACCCGGGCGCCTTGCGCTTGGCGGTCGCGAGCGCCGCGTTCCCGAGGCCGCCGCGCCCGCCCTGGGCGACGACGTAGCGGGTGCCCTCGCCGACGAGGTCCGCGAGCACCTCCTCGCCCGACTTCACGACCGTGCCGTCCGGGACGGGCAGGACCACGTCGGCGCCGTCCGCCCCGGTGCGCATACCGCCCTGCCCCGGCTTCCCGTTCCCCGCCTTGCGGTGCGGCCGCCGGTGGTACTCCAGCAGGCTCGCCGCGCCCGGGTCGACGACCAGGACGATGTCGCCGCCCCGGCCGCCGTTCGCGCCGTCGGGGCCGCCGAGCGGCTTGAACTTCTCCCGGTGGATCGAGGCGCAGCCGTTCCCGCCGTTGCCCGCGGCGGCGTGCAGCACCACCCGGTCGACGAACTGCGCGCCCGATCCGGCTCCAGCGGCCACGGTTGACTCTCCCGGTGAGAAGGTGAAGGTGAGAACGGCGAAGGGGCGGACCGTGCCTGGTCCGCCCCTTCGGAAAAACGCTCGCAGGCGGACTACTCCGCCGGCGGGACGATGCTCACGGCGTTGCGGCCGCGGTAACGGCGGAACTCGACGGCTCCCGCGACCAGCGCGAACAGCGTGTCGTCGCCGCCGCGGCCGACGCCGGGGCCGGGGTGGAAGTGGGTGCCGCGCTGCCGGACGATGATCTCTCCGGCGTTGACGAGCTGGCCGCCGTAGCGCTTGACGCCGAGGCGCTTGGCGTTGGAGTCGCGGCCGTTACGGCTGGACGACGCGCCCTTCTTGTGTGCCATCTGACCGCTCCCTTACTTCCCGGCCTTGATACCGGTGATCTTGACCTCGGTGTACGGCTGGCGGTGTCCCATCCGCCGCTTGTAACCGGTCTTGTTCCGGTAGTGCATGATGTTGATCTTCGGGCCCTTGACGGCGCCGAGGATCTCGGCGGTCACCTCGTAGCGCGCGAGGTCGGCCGAGGCGCTGACGACGTCGTCGCCGTCCACGACCAGCAGGGCCGGGAACGTGACGGTCGAGCCGACCTCACCGGCCAGCTTGTCGACCGTCAGCACGTCGCCCGTGGCGACCTTCTCCTGCCTGCCGCCTGCGCGGACAATCGCGTACACCGCGGAAACCCTTCGTCTGCGCGCGCTTCCGGGCTGAACCGGTCCCGCGCGTGGCTCACCAGCCCCCGGATGGGGGCCTACCCCCGGCAGCGGCGCCGAGGGCGGCACACCAGGAGATCCTGGCGCTCTCTGCTGTGCCCCGCCGGATCGGCGGGGTGTGCACCGGCACAGCCCCTGACGGGCTCGCGGTGCGGGTTCGGGCGACGCGCACACGGCGCGCCGAAGGACAAGACTACCGGATGCCCTGACCGGAACGCGAACGCGTCCGGCCAGGGCCCGGTGCTCCGGCCTCAGTCGGAATCGGCCGCCTTGGCGGCGGCACGCGGCCGGCGGACGCGGCGGCGCCGGACGGCGCCGGGCTCGTCGGCGTCCACGGCGGCGGCCCCGTTCGCCTCGGCGGACGGCGCGGACCCGTTGGACTCCGCGGCGCCCGGCTCGGCGCCGTGGTCCTGCGCGCCGCTCGCCTCGGCGCCGTTCGCCTCGGCGGGGGCCGCCGGGGCGGCGTCGGCGGGAGCGGTGCCGGCCGGGGCGGTGCCCGCGGCGGGCGCCTCGGCACCGTCGGCATCGTCGGCGGCGACCGGCTCGTCGGCGGCCAGGGCGCCCGGCGAGGTGCCGGCGACCTCGGCCGCTGCCTCGGCGGCCTCCACCGCGGCCTGCACCGGCGCCTCGTCGGCGTCGACGTCCGGCGGCGGGCCCGCGGGCCGCTTGGCGGGACCGGACTTCTTGGCCCTCGACCGCGCCGGGCGCGCGGGCTCCGGCTCGTCGCGGGGCTCCGGCTCGGACGTCTCCTTGGGCGTGGTCTCGTGCTGGGCCAGCTTCTCCTCGACGGCCCGCTCGACCTCGCCCTTGCGCTTGCGGCGCCGTCCGCCCTCCTTGGCCGACGCCTTGTCCGGCTTCGGCTCGACGGGGGTCAGGTGGACGTGGATGCCGCGCCCGTTGCAGGACTCGCAGGTCTCCGAGAACGCCTCCAGCAGGCCCTGCCCGACCCGCTTGCGGGTCATCTGGACGAGGCCCAGCGAGGTCACCTCGGCCACCTGGTGCTTGGTACGGTCCCTCGACAGGCACTCGACGAGCCGGCGCAGCACCAGGTCGCGGTTGCTCTCCAGCACCATGTCGATGAAGTCGATCACGACGATGCCGCCGATGTCGCGCAGCCGGAGCTGGCGGACGATCTCCTCGGCCGCCTCCAGGTTGTTGCGGGTGACGGTCTCCTCCAGGTTGCCGCCCTGCCCGGTGAACTTCCCGGTGTTGACGTCGATGACCGTCATCGCCTCGGTGCGGTCGATCACCAGCGAGCCGCCCGAGGGCAGCCAGACCTTGCGGTCCAGCGCCTTGGCGATCTGCTCGTCGACGCGGAACGCGCCGAGGACGTCCTGGTCGCCGTCCCAGCGCTCGACGCGCTCGGCGAGGTGCGGCGCGACGTACTCCACGTACTCCGAGACGGTGTCCCAGGCGTCGCCGCCGGACACGACGAGCTTGGAGAAGTCCTCGTTGAAGATGTCGCGGACGACCCGGATCGTCAGGTCCGGCTCGCCGTACAGCAGCGACGGCGCCGAGGCGGTCTTGACCTTCTTCTGGATGTTGTCCCACTGCGCGGCGAGCCGCGACACGTCCCGGGCCAGCTCCTCCTCGGTGGCGCCTTCGGCGGCCGTGCGGACGATCACGCCCGCGTTCTCGGGCATGACCCTCTTGAGGATCGACTTGAGCCGGCTGCGCTCCTTGTCGGGCAGCTTGCGGCTGATGCCGGTCATCGAGCCGTCCGGCACGTACACCAGGTAGCGGCCGGGCAGCGAGACCTGGCTGGTCAGGCGGGCGCCCTTGTGCCCGAGCGGGTCCTTGGTGACCTGGACGAGCACCGACTGGCCGGACTTCAGCGCCGACTCGATCCGGCGGGGCTGGCCCTCCAGCCCGGCGACGTCCCAGTTGACCTCGCCCGCGTACAGGACGGCGTTGCGGCCCTTGCCGATGTCGACGAACGCCGCCTCCATCGACGGCAGCACGTTCTGGACCTTGCCGAGGTAGACGTTCCCGACGTAGGACTGGTGGGTGGCGCGGTTGACGTAGTGCTCGACGAGGACGCCGTCCTCCAGCACGGCGATCTGCGTGCGCTCGCCCTCCTGCCGCACCACCATCACCCGCTCGACGGCCTCGCGGCGCGCCAGGAACTCGGCCTCGGTGATCACCGGCGGGCGGCGGCGGCCCTGCTCGCGGCCCTCGCGGCGGCGCTGCTTCTTGGCCTCCAGCCGCGTCGAGCCCCGCACGGACTGGACCTCGTCCTCCACGGCGCGGGCATCGCGCACGTGCACGACGGTGTTCGGCGGATCGTCGGTGCCGCCCTCGCCGTCGCCCCCGGAGCGGCGCCTGCGGCGGCGCCGGCGGCGGCTCGTGCCGCCCTGGTCGTCGTCGTCCTCGCCGCCCGCGTCCTGCGCGTCGTCCTGCTCGGCCTTGGCGGCCTTCTCCTTGGCCTTGGTCTTGGCGGACCTCGCCTTGCCCGCCTTGGCGGGCTGCTCGTCCTTGGCCTCCTTGGCCTCCTTGGGCTCCTCGGCCTCGGCGGCGTCCTCGGCCTGCGCCTCGTCGTCGACGCCGTCCTTGCCGCGGCCGCGGCCACGGCCGCCCCGGCGGCGGCGCCGGCGCGAGGGCCTGCCGTCGTCCTCGTCGTCGTCCTCGGCCGAGGCCGGGCCGTGCTCGTCACGGTCCTCGGCGGCGGGCTCGGCGGACTTCGGCTCGTCCTTGGGGCGGGTGGGCGTCTCGGCCTTGGGCTGCGGCGGCTGGAAGACGACCATGGGCGGCTGGAACGTCACGCCGGGCACGACGCCGCCCGCGGGCTCGGCCTCGGACACCTGGCCGGCCTCGGCTCCGGGGACCCCGGGCACCCCGGGCACGGACGGGACGTCCGGCTCGTCGGGGGTGACGGGCGCGGCGGCGGCCGCGCGGCGGCGGGTCCGGGTCCGGGCGGAGGTCTTCTCCGCCGGGGCCTCCTCCGGCGAGGTCTCCGCGCCGGTCATCGGGACGGGCTCGGCGGTCTCCGCGGTGCCGCCCTCGTCCTCGGCGGCCCGCGCCGCCCGGGTGCGGGTCCGGGTGCGGGTCCGCTTCGCCGGCGCCTCGGAAGCGGGCTGGGACGCGGGCTGGGACGCGGCCTCGTCGCCGGGAGCGGGCTCCCCCTCCGCGGCGGGCGCGGGCTCGGACGCGGCCGCCCGGCGGACCCTGCGCCTGGGCGCCGGCTCCGGCTCCTGGGCGGGCGAGGGCTCCTCCGCCGAGGCGGGCGGCGCCGCCTGGGCGGGCGCCGCGGGCGCCTCCTCCACGTCCGGCGGCGGCCCGGCCGGGCGGCTCGCGCGGCGGCGCGTGCGCGCGGTCACGTCCGTGCCGGTCGCGGTGTCGTCGTTCTCGTTGCCGGTGCCTTCGGCAGCGGCCGAATCGGCTTCGTTGTCAAGCATGCGGGCAATCTCCCGTCAGGCTCCCGGGCGCGACCGCTGCTCCGCCAGGGGGCGGAACGATGCGGTGCGCCGCACGAGAGCACTCCGTCAGTCGTCGGCGTCGTCACCGCCGGACGGTCGTCCGGCCATGACGACGAAGTCGTCGGGGGCGCGCCCGTCGTCCCCTGCGCGACCGGTTCCGTGCTGCCACGGCTTCGGTCCCACGATCAGGCGCTGACGGCATCCGCGCTCGCGGCTTCCCCGGGCTGCGGCCGCACTGGGCCGCGGGCCGTCTCGGCGTCGTCGCCGGACGGCAGGCCGATCTCCCGGTCGGGATCCAGAGGATCCGCGAGGCCACCGGTGGCCGCGTCGAGGGGCCCCTGCGCCAGCCTGGTCACCAGCGGTGGTGACGGCGGCGCTAGGTCGGCGACCTGGCGCAGTCCGGTGAGGATGTCGTCGGGTCGTACGGCGGGTGTTGAATGCCGAACAACCATTCGAAGTATCGCACAAGGGGCATCCGCCGCCTCCGCGGCGCGCCGGTCCGGCATGGAAGCGTGTGCTTCCAGGGCATGGACGGCGGCGCGCACGTCGAACCGGCGCCGCCCCTTCTTGGTGAGGCGTTCCACCTCGATGTCGCGCGCGTCCAGGAAGGCGGCGACGGCAGCGGCGGCGTCGTCGTGCGACACGCCGTCCAGCCGGATCCGCCATTCGGACGCCTGGAGCCGATCGGCGAACGCGCCCGGCCTGGCCTGCGCGTCCGCGGCGCGTCCCGCCCCGACCGGCACGACATCCACGATGTCGAGCCCGGAGGGCAGGGCAGCGTCGAGATCGGCCCGCACCCGCGCAGGGTCGCGGGTCTCGATGAGCCCGATCTCAAGGTACTCCGCCTCGCTGGCCACCCCTGTCGCCGCCGCACCCGCGTACGAGATCTTCGGGTGCGGGGTGAATCCGGCGCTGAACGCGACAGGGATCCCGGCGCGCCGCACGGCGCGTTCCACGGCCCGGGAAATGTCGCGGTGGCTCGTGAACCGCAGCCTGCCCCGCTTGGCGTAGCGGACGCGCAGGCGCTGGATCACTGGGGCCGGCGCCGGACCCTCCGGCATGGGTGCCAGGGCTCTTGTCCTTCCTACTCGTGTCGAGTCGAAAACGTCTCCCTATAGAGTACGGGGCGCCCGGTGCCCTTTCGCCCCCGGCCGGGACACAGGCACCACGGGCCCCGCAGCTCAGGGGCTCCGGGCGTCCGGATCAGGCCCCGATCGAACCCCGTTCCGGCCTGGGACACCTCTTCGCGGAGGATTCGGACGCCCGTCCGCGGGGGGTCAGACGACCGTCAGCGGCAGCAGCGTGCGGCCCGTCGGGCCGATCTGGATCTCGGTCCCCATGGTCGGGCAGACGCCGCAGTCGTAACAGGGGGTCCAGCGGCAGTCCTCGACCTCGGTGCCCTCCACCGCGTCCTGCCAGTCCTGCCAGAGCCACTCGCGGTCGAGCCCGGCGTCGAGGTGGTCCCAGGGGAGCACCTCGACCTCGTCGCGCTCGCGGACGGTGTACCAGTCGAGGTCGACGGGCTCACCGGCGAGGGCCTTCGCGGCGCAGTCCGTCCAGCGCTCGTAGGAGAAGTGCTCGCTCCAACCGTCGAACCGGCCTCCGTCCTCCCACACGGCCCGGATGACCCGCCCCACCCGCCGGTCACCGCGCGACAGCAGCCCCTCGACGATCGAAGGCTGGCCGTCGTGGTAGCGCAGCCCGATGGCGCGGCCGTACTCGCGGTCGCCCCGCAGGGCGTCCTTGAGGGCGCGCAGGCGGCGGTCGACGGTCTCGTGGTCGCACTGCGCGGCCCACTGGAACGGGGTGTGCGGTTTCGGGACGAACCCGCCGATGGACACCGTGCAGCGGACGTCCCTGCGCCCGGTGGCCTCGCGGCCGGCCCGGATGACGCGCTTGGCCATGTCGGCGATGGCGAGGACGTCCTCGTCCTCCTCGGTGGGCAGCCCGCACATGAAGTACAGCTTGACCTGCCGCCAGCCGTTCTCGTAGGCGGTGGTGACGGTGCGGATCAGGTCGTCCTCGGTGACCATCTTGTTGATCACCTTGCGCATCCGCTCGGAGCCGCCCTCGGGCGCGAACGTCAGCCCGGACCGGCGGCCGCCCCGCGAGAACTCGTTGGCGAGGGTGATGTTGAAGGCGTCCACGCGGGTGGACGGCAGCGACAGCGAGGTGTTGGTGCCCTCGTAGCGGTCGGCGAGCCCCTTGGCGACCTCGCCGATCTCGCTGTGGTCGGCGCTGGAGAGGCTGAGCAGCCCGACCTCCTGGAAGCCCGACTCCTTCAGGCCCTGGTCGACCATCGCGCCGATCGTGGTGATCGACCGCTCCCGCACCGGGCGGGTGATCATCCCGGCCTGGCAGAACCGGCAGCCGCGGGTGCAGCCGCGGAAGATCTCCACGCTGAACCGCTCGTGGACGGTCTCGGCCAGCGGGACCAGGGGCTTCTTCGGGTACGGCCACTGGTCGAGGTCCATGACGGTGTGCTTCTCGATCCGCCACGGCACGCCCGGGCGGTTCGGCGCGACGCGCTGGATCCGGCCGTCCGGCAGGTAGGACACGTCGTAGAAGCGGGGGACGTACACCCCGCCGGACGCGGCGAGGCGCATCAGCAGCCCGTCCCGCCCGCCGGGGCCGGCCTCGGCCTTCCACTCCCGGATCACCTCGGTGATCGCGAGCGCGATCTCCTCGCCGTCGCCGAGCACGGCGGCGTCGACGAAGTCGGCGATGGGCTCGGGGTTGAAGGCGGCGTGCCCGCCCGCGAGGACGATCGGGTGCCCGTCGGCGCGGTCGGCGGCGTCCAGGGGGATGCCGGCGAGGTCGAGCGCCGTCAGCAGGTTGGTGTAGCCCAGCTCGGTGGAGAACGACACGCCGAGCACGTCGAACGCGGCGACCGGGCGGTGCCCGTCGACGGTGAACTGCGGGATGCCGTTCTCCCGCATGACCGCCTCCATGTCGGGCCAGACCGAGTAGGTCCGCTCCGCGAGGACGCCGTCGCGCTCGTTGAGGATTTCGTAAAGGATCTGGACGCCCTGGTTGGGGAGCCCGACCTCGTAGGCGTCCGGGTACATCAGGGCCCACCGGACCTCGGCCTCGTCCCAGTCCTTGACCTGGGAGTTCAGCTCCCCGCCGACGTACTGGATCGGCTTCTGCACGCGCGGGAGCAGCGGCTCCAGTCGCGGGAAGATCGACTGGACGGGCATGGCGGTGTCCTCCGTGATGGGGCCATGGACGAACGCCCAGCCTACCGCCGGGAACTAGTCGAACGGCCTGCGCCGCACATGGACGGCCTGGAGCAGCCCGAAAGCGATCATGTTCGCGAACGTCGCGGAGCCGCCGTAGGACACGAACGGCAGCGGCAGCCCGGTGATCGGCATGATCCCGACCGTCATCCCGACGTTCTCGAACGTCTGGAACGCCAGCCAGCACACCACCCCGGTCGCCACGAGCGTGCCGAACAGGTCGGCGGCCTGGGTGGCGATGCGCAGGCCCCGCCACAGCACGACGCCGAGGAGCACGACGATCACGGCCGCGCCGACGAAGCCGAACTCCTCCCCCGCGACGGTGAAGATGAAGTCGGTCTGCTGCTCGGGGACGAAGTGCCCGCCGGTCTGCTCGCCGTTGAACAGGCCCTTGCCGAACGCGCCGCCGGAGCCGATCGCGATCCGGGCCTGCTGGGCGTTGTAGCCGGCGCCGCGCGGGTCGGCGGAGGGATCCATGAACGCGGTGAACCGGGCGAGCTGGTAGGGCTTCAGCAGGCCGAAGAACCACACCGCGAAGCCCGCGGCGACACCGCCGCCGACCAGCCCGGCGAGCCAGCGCTTGCGCGCGCCGGAGACCGCCAGCATCCCGAGGACCACGGCGGTGAACACCAGCGTGGTGCCGAGGTCGGGTTGCAGCATGATCAGCGCGGCGGGCACGCCCGCGAGCGCGAGGGCGAGCAGGACGTCGCGCCGGCCGGGGCCGATCTCCCCGTCCCGCGGCTCGCCGAGGATCATCGCGAGCAGCACGACGAGGCCGACCTTGGCGAACTCCGACGGCTGCACCTGGAACCCGCCGCCGATCACGATCCACGAGTGCGAGCCGTTGATCGTCGACCCGAGCGGGGTGAGGACCGCGACCAGCCCCACGCAGGCCACCCCGTACAGGATCGGGACGTACGCGCGCAGCAGCCGGTAGTCCAGGACGGTCACGACGCCGCCGAGCGCGAACCCGATGACCAGGTTGAGGATGTGGCGCTTGAGGAAGCCCTCGGGGTCCTTGCCCTGCTCGGTCATGAGCTGGAACGTCGCCGAGCGCACCAGCAGCGCGCCGATGAGCGACAGCGCGACGACGGTCAGGCACAGCGTCCAGTCGAGGCGCCGCAGCCCCGCGACGCGGCTCTGCCACAGCGCCCGGTCGCCGTATCCCCCGATGGAGCCGACATTGGCCTCGTTCACGGCACGGCCCCGTCCGCCGGGGGCTTCGGAAGGTCGGAGGGGATCCTGCCGTCCTTCAGCAGGGGCTTGTTGTCCTTCGTCCCGTACATCGCCTCCCAGATCGCGCGGACGGTGGGCGCCGCCGCGGAGGCGCCCGTGCCGCCCTGCGCGATCATCGCGACCACCGCGAAGCGGGGCTTGCCGACCGGGCCGAACGAGGCGAACCACGAGGTGTCGGCCTTGCCGAAGACCTCGGCGGTGCCGGTCTTGCCGGCGACGTCGACGCGTTTGAAGTCGAATCCGGAGAACGCGCCCGCGGCGGTGCCCTTCTTCGTCACGTCGGCCAGCCCGCTGCGGATGTACTTGAGGATCTTCGCGTCGACCGGGAGGCGCGGGTCGGGCGGGTCGGGGATCCGGCGCAGGACCGTGCCGTCCGGCCGTACCACCGCGACGCCGAGCCGCGGGGTCACGAGCCTGCCGCCGTTGGCCACCGCCGCGTACGCGCGGGTGAGCTGCAGCGGCGTGACCAGGACGTCGCCCTGGCCGACCGAGAAGTTCGCCGCGTCACCGGCCCGCCACACGAAGCCCTCGGTGCAGTTCTCCGCGGCGATGGCCTTGAGGTAGGCGGCGCGGGCCGGGTCGGTCTTGGCGACGCCGGGGTAGCCCTCCTTGGCGCCCTTGCAGTCGGACTTCTTGGTGGCGTTCCAGTAGTTCCTCTTCCATCCCCGGTCGGGGATGCGGCCCGGCGTCTCGCTCGGCAGGTCGATGCCGCTGCGCGCGCCGAACCCGAAGTTGCGGGCCATTCCGACCATGGGGTCGGACGGGGTCTTCCGCGGCTTCATGCCGCCGTCGCGCAGCCATTCCTCGTAGGCGAACTTGTAGAAGATCGTGTCGCAGGAGACCACCAGGGCCTGGTGGAGGTCCATGCTGCCGTGGCCCTGGCCCTCGAAGTTCGTGAACGCGCGGCTCCCGACGTTGTAGGAGCCGGGGCAGGGGTAGATGCCGTTCAGGGGGTAGCCGTCCTTCACCGCGGCGGACACCGACGAGATCTTGAACGTGGACCCGGGCGCGAACTGTCCCTGGGTGACGCGGGAGATCAGCGGCTCGCCCTTCTTCTTGCCGAGGAGCCCGTCGTACTCGTCCTGGGAGATGCCGCCGGTCCAGATGCCCGGGTCGTACGTCGGGTAGCTGGCCATCGCGACCATCCGCCCGGTCTGGACGTCCATGACGACCGCGGCCCCGGCGTCGGCCTTGTTGCCGGCGCGGCGCGCGCCCTCGATGGCGGTCTGGAGCGCCTTCTCCGCCGCGCCCTGCACGCCCGCGTCGAGGCTGGTGACGAGGTTGCCGCCGGTGACCGGTGCCTTCTCCGCGGCGGTGCCGGTGACGCGGCCCTGGCTGTCGACGAGCACCTTGCGGAAGCCCGGCTCGCCGCGCAGGTCGCCGTCGTACTGCGCCTCCAGCCCGGCGCGGCCGATCAGGTCGACGCCGCTGTAGCCGGTGACCTTGAGGCCCTTGCGCTTGTCGAGCTCCTCCTGGGTGATCGGCTGGAGGTAGCCGAGCGCCTGCGCGGCGCCCGCGCCCTCGGGCTTGGGGTAGTCGCGGACGGCCTGGACCTGCGCGGTCACGCCGGGGAAGTCCTCCTGCCGCTCCATGATCTGCAACGCGCGCTTGGGGTCGACGCGGTCGTCCACCGGGATCGGCTGGTAGGGGGAGCCGGGCCAGCAGGGCCGCTGGATGCCGGGGCCGCACAGCCGGATCCGCTTGAGGATCTCGTCCTGGCTCGTTCCGAGGACGGCGGCGAGGCGCCTCAGGACCCCGGTGCCCCTGTCCTTCTGCCGCGACAGCGAGGTGCGGTCGACCGAGACGACGAGCGCGCTGCGGTTGCGGACGAGCGCGCGGCCCTGGTTGTCCAGGATCATGCCGCGGATGGCGGGGACGACGATGTCGCGGGTGCGGTTCTGCGCGGCGATCTCCCGGTAGTGGGTGCCCTCCAGGACCTGGAGCGACCACAGCCGCCCGACCAGGACCAGCAGCAGCGCGCCGACGAGGACGTAGAGGACGACGAGCCGGAAGTGCGTCTTGGAGTTCACAGGCCCCCGCTCCGCCCCGACATCGCGCGGTAGCGGGCGGCGGGGACCGACAGGCGGTCCCCGCGGGCGCGTTCGCCGCGTTCGTACCGGCGGGTGACGCGCAGCACCGCCCACACGATGAACGGGCTGGCGATCACGTCGTAGACGACCTGGAGCGGCACCATGCTGGACACGGTGTCCCATTCGGCGCGCGGGTCGCCGAGGATCATGCCGGTCGCGGCGTACAGGACGGTCCCCGCGAGGGCCCCGGCCGCGACGGCGAAGAACGGGACGGCCGACTGCCGGTCCATCTCGGCGGACGCGAGCCCGCACAGGTAGCCGATGAGGCAGTAGACGAGCGCGTAGCGCCCGAGGGTGTGGTCGGAGGGCGGGATGATGTCGGCGGCCAGGCCCGCCAGGAACCCGGCGACCATGCCGGTCATCGACCCGTTGACGAGGGCGAGGGCCACCACGGCCAGCAGGACGAGGTCGGGCTGCACGCCCCCGGGCGTCGGCAGCCGGTTGGCCACCGAGACCTGGAGGATCAGCGCCACCGCGATCACCACGGCGGCCATCACGTTGCGTCCCGTCGACGACGCCTCCGGTGCGTTGAGCACGTCAGTCCCCCGTGGTCGGTCTCGTGGTCGGGCTCTTGGTGCCGCGCGGCCGCGCCTTCCGGCTCGCCTCCGGGCCCGCCGACGGCGACGCGCCGGGGGCCGGTGTCCCGGTCGGCGCGGGCGCCGGGGTGGGCGGCGGGGACGGCCTCGGCGGCAGCACCGCGTCCCGCGGGTCGGTCTTCGGCGGCGCGACGACCACGGCGACGACGTCCAGGCTGGTGAACCGGACGAACGGCCGGAGGTGGGCGGTGCGGGTCAGGCCGCCCGCGCTGTCGATCCGCTCGACCACGCCGATGGGGACGCCCGGGACGTACGGCCGCTCGCCCTGCGACCCGAGCGTGACGACCCGCTGGCCGACGCGCATCGGGGCCGCGGCGTCCAGGAGCTGGAAGCGCAGCGGGGTGCCGCCGTTGCCGAGTCCGCGGCGGCCGCGGCCCTGCACGATCCCGATCTCCTTGGAGTCCTCCAGGCGGGAGCCGATCGAGGACGTCTGATCGGTGGCGAGCAGCACGGTCGCGGTCGCCGGGCCGACGCGGGTGACGCGGCCGACGAGCCCCTCGGCGCTCATCACGGTCATGTCGGTCCTGATGCCGTTGCGGCTGCCGACGTCGATGGTGACGGTGTCCTCGAAGCCCTGCCCCGCGGAGATCACCTGCGCGGCGCGGATCTTGTAGCCGCCCATCCCGGCGGTGCCGAGCAGCCGCTGGAGCTGGGCGGAGCGGTCGTGGTCGAGACGGCCCGCGCGCAGCTGCTCGCGCAGCTTCTGGTTCTCGCGTTCGAGACGGTCGGCGCGCCGCCGCTCGCCGGGCGCGTCGGTGATCGCGTCGAAGGTGTTCCCGACCGGCCGGACGACCGACGCCGAGGCCCGTTCGACCGGGCCGAACACCGCCGCGCCGATCCCGCGCAGGCCGTGCAGCGGGGAGTGCTCCCCGCCGCGGTAGTCAATGGTGATCATCGCGAGCGCCGTGACGAGCAGCGCGCCGAGGACCACGCGGGTGCGCCGGGTGTCCTTCACCCACCGACCTCCCGTTCCCTAGTTCCGCCGGGAGCTCAGTGCCGCGGCTCCGGGACGAGCACCTGCCGGAGCGACTCGAAGTCCTCGACGCATTTGCCGGTGCCGAGGACGACCGAGTCGAGCGGGTTGTCCACGAGGTGGATCGGCATGCCCGTCTCCTCGCGGAGCCGCTCGTCGAGGTTCTTCAGCAGGGCTCCGCCGCCGGTGAGGGCGATCCCGCGGTCCATGATGTCGCCGGACAGCTCGGGCGGGCACTTGTCGAGGGTCGTCTTCACCGCGTCCACGATGGAGTTCACCGGCTCCTCGATGGCCCGCCGCACCTCCTCGGCGGAGATCACGACGGTCTTCGGAAGCCCGCTGACCAGGTCACGGCCGCGTATCTCGGCGTGCGGCTCCTCGTCCCCACCCGGATAGGCGGACCCGATGGCCATCTTGATCTCCTCCGCGGTCCGTTCGCCGAGCATCAGGGAGTACTCCTTCTTGGAGAAGGAGATGACCGCCTGGTCGAGCTCGTCGCCGCCGACGCGGACCGACTGGCTCGTGACGATCCCGCCGAGCGAGATGATCGCGACCTCGGTGGTCCCGCCGCCGATGTCGACGACCATGTTGCCGGTGGGCTCGTAGACGGGCAGCCCGGCGCCGATCGCGGCGGCCATGGGCTCCTCGATGATGTAGACGCGGCGGGCGCCGGCCTGGTAGCCGGCCTCCTTGACGGCGCGCTGCTCGACACCGGTGATGCCGCTCGGCACCGCGACCACGATGCGCGGCTTGGCGAAGTGCCGGCGCTTGTGCACCTTCTGGATGAAGTAGCGCAGCATCCGCTCGGTGACGTCGAAGTCGGCGATCACGCCGTCCTTGAGCGGGCGGACGGCGACGATGTTGCCGGGCGTCCGGCCGATCATCCGCTTCGCCTCGATGCCGACGGCGACGATCTTCCCGGTGTTGGTGTTGATCGCCACGACCGACGGTTCGTTCAGGACGATGCCACGCCCCCGCACGTACACGAGTGTGTTGGCGGTTCCCAGATCGACCGCCATGTCACGGCCGAGAAACGACAGCTTGTTACCCATGAAGAAAGGGAGCCCTTCATCTTGACGGGCGTGTATAGCGGCTTGTCCATCGTAACGTGCTCACGCGCCAGCGGGCAGTCACCCCCGGTGCGCGCGTCGCCAAAAAAACGGGTGCTGAACAGGATGGTTTTAGTTAAACCGATGCGCATCGGGGCGGCCCTGCCCGCGTGTGTCGAGCGGGGCGGCCGTGCCGGGACGCCGCGCGGCGGCGTCCCGGCGGGCGGCCGTCAGCCCAGTTCCGGGAAGAACAGCTTGATCTCGCGCTCGGCGGAGTAGGTGGAGTCCGAGCCGTGCACGATGTTCTCGCCGATCTCCAGCGCGAAGTCGCCGCGGATGGTGCCGGGGGTGGCGCTCACCGGGTCGGTGGCGCCGGCCAGCGCGCGGAACGCCTCGATGGCGCGCGGGCCCTCCACGACCATCGCGACGAGCGGGCCGCCGGTGATGAACTCGACCAGCTCGCCGAAGAACGGCTTGCTCGCGTGCTCCTCGTAATGCGCCTCGGCCGTCTCACGCGCCAGGGTGCGCAGTTCGAGCGCGACGAGCGTCAGGCCCTTGCGCTCGATCCGGGAGACGACCTCGCCGACGACGCCGCGGCGGACACCGTCGGGCTTGACCAGGACAAGAGTGCGCTCGGACACGGATGTTTCTCCTCAGGAAGGTCGGATCAGGTGGCGCCACCCCGTCCGGCGGGGTCCGGCCCGGCGTGATCCGTCACGCCGCGGCCCGCACACCACTGCGCGCGAATCCTACCCGCCGCCGGGGCTCGCGGACGCCTCGGCGGGCACGGTGGCGGCGCCCTTGCGCACCGTCCCGGCGGCGGCGCGCGCGCTGGCCGCCGCCAGGAGCACCGCGCACGCCGCCGCGACGAGGAGCCAGGCGTGGTACCCGCCGGTCAGCGCGTCCACCTGTCCCGCCTCCGTGACCGGGCGCTCGCGCAGCAGCCACGACGACTGGAGCGACAGGACGAGGAGCTGCCCGGTGAGGACGGCGGGGAAGCACAGCGCCAGCCCGAACAGCGCCGCGCCGGCACCCGCGTCCCGCAGCGACGCGGCCAGCGCGAGCCCGGCGCCGGTGCCGAGCGGGACCAGCGGGGCGAGCAGCCCGGCGCCCGAGGGCGGGGCGGCGAGGCCGAGCGGGAGCGCGGCGAGCATCAGCCCGTGCCCGGTGAGGACGGCCCGCCTGGGCTCGCCGCGGGTGGAGGCGAGGGCCCCGGCCAGCGCGGCGGCACCGGCGAGGGCGAAGGGCGCGGGCGGGACGCCGGCCGCGTCGCCGCGGGCGTGGGCGGCCACCGCCGACAGCCCGGCCAGCGGCGCCGCGACCGGGTAGGTGAGCAGCCCGGTCGTGACCATGACGACCGCGCATCCGAACGGGCTGCCCGCGGTCGCGTCCCGGCTGCCGGTGAGGGCGAGGGCGAGGAGGGCGGGCAGCGCGAGGGCCGCCACCGCGAGCCGCGCGCCCGGCGACCAGCCGTCCGCGGCGACGACGGTGAGGAAGGCGAACCCGCCCGCGGGGACCAGCGGCAGGACGAGCCGGCCGCGCTCGGCGCGCCGCGGCGCGGGCAGCGCCCGCCGCCTCCGGTCCCGCATGAGGGGGAACAGCAGCGCCGCGATGAGGGCGGCCAGGGCGGGCCACGGGAACGGCGCGAGGGCGAGGTGCCAGTCGGGCGCGGCCGCCGCGGACGGCGGCGGGACCACGTGCAGCGCCAGCGGCATCGCGGTCAGCAGCGCCGCGGCGAGGCCGCCGGCCCACAGCGCCGCGGCCGGGCGGCTCCGCCGTTCCCAGACCAGGACGAGCGAGGCGGGCAGGGCGATGCCGGCGCCCGCGCCCTGTGCCGCGCGGACGATCCCCACCTGCGGCACCGAGCCCGCGAACCGGGCGGCGCCGAGCCCGGCCAGCAGGACGAGCAGGCCGCCGGCCAGCACCGCCCAGGCGGGGAGGCGGCGGGTGGCGACGGCGGCGAGCGGGATCGTGAGCAGCAGCGCGGGCAGGGACAGGCCGGTGGCGCGCAGCAGCCCGGCGGCCTGGCCGTTGCTGAGGCCGAGCGCGTCCACCGCGGCGGGGATCACGTTCGCGGTGGTGTCGGGGACGGCGAGGACCGCGGCGGGCAGCGCGGTCGCCGCCGCCAGCAGCGTGCCCGCCGTCGCGAGCCTGGTGCGCGGGCGTTCGTACGGGCGTTCGTGCGCGTGCATGTTCACGGCCGGCTCCTTCGGAGGTCGCCGCCGGCCGTGCCCAGCATTTCCTAGAATAAGAAATGTCGGATTTTCCAGAAATGGCACTGAAGGACCGGGCAGGCGGGAATCGGCTCCGGTCATCCGGTGCCGTCCCCGCGAATTTAGCGCGCCGCGATGGAATCCGCCTTGCGTCCCATCCATATTCCCGTTGCCCAAAGCGCCCCGAACAACGCACCGAGGAAGAACATGGTCGGCACCATGACCCCGGTCGCGATGATCAGAACCTGGAGCACCGAGCCCGCCGGCACCGCCCACGGGAACCGCAGCAGCCCGGTCATCAGCACGCAGACCACCGCGAGCCCCCCGCACACGAGCCCGGCGGTGCCGCCGTCCACGTCCAGGACGGTCACCGCCACCGGGATGGCGAGGGCGATCACGATCGCCTCGCAGGCCAGCACGGCGGCGAGCAGGCGGCGGGCGGGGTTCGGGGCCGCGCCCCGCGGCCGGCCGGCCCTCACCGGCCCTCCTCGACGCGCAGCAGCGTCCGGGCGTCCCCGACGGTGACGACCGAGCCGGTGATCAGGACGCCGGCACCCTGGTACTCGCCGGTCTCCTCGGCCAGCCCGATCGCCCGGTCGATGGCATCGTCCAGCCGTTCCGCGACGTGGACGCGGTCGGGCCCGAGGATCCCCTCGGCGATCTCGGCCAGTTCCCCGGGCGGCATCGAGCGCGGCGACGAACTGCGCGTCACCACCAGCTCGGCGAGGACGGGCTCGAGCTGGTCGAGGATGCCCGCGAGGTCCTTGTCCGCCGCGGCGGCGAGCACGCCGACCAGGCGGGTGAAGCCGAAGGACTCGGTGATCGTGGCGACGCTCGCGGCCATCCCGGCGGGGTTGTGCGCGGCGTCCAGCAGGACGGTCGGGCCGGTCCGGACGACCTCCAGCCGTCCCGGCGACGCCGACTTGGCGAACCCGCTGCGGACCAGCGCCGGATCGAGCTGCCCCTCCTCGCCCCCGGTGTAGGGCTCGCCCGGCGCGATGCGCGTCGCGGCCTCCAGGTTGGCCTCCCCCCTGGTCGGCGCGCCACCGGCGAACGCCTCCACCGCGGCCAGCGCGGTCGCGGCGTTGCCCGCCTGGTGCTCCCCGAACAGCGGGAGGAAGACCTCGTCGTAGACACCGTGCAGGCCCTGGAGGCGGAGCTGCTGCCCGCCCACCGCGACGTCCCGGGAGAGCACGCCGAACTCGATGCCCTCGCGGGCCGCGGCCGCGCCGGTCTCCGCGATCCGGCGCAGCAGGACCTCGGCGGCCTCGACCGGCTGCTGGGCCAGCACCGCGACCGCCCCCGGCTTGATGATCCCGGCCTTCTCCGCCGCGATCTCCTCGATGGTCTCACCGAGGTAGCGGGTGTGGTCCAGGCCGATGGGGGTGATCACGGCGACCGTCCCGTCGGCGACGTTCGTGGCGTCCCAGACCCCGCCCATGCCCGCCTCCACGACCGCCACGTCGACCGGCGCGTCCGCGAACGCCGCGTACGCCATCGCCGTGAGGACCTCGAAGAACGACAGCCGCGCCGGATGCTTGCCGTCGATGAGCCGGACGTAGGGCAGCACGTCCTGGAACGCCTCGGCGAACCGCTCCTCGCTGATCGGCTCCCCGTCGATCGCGATCCGCTCTCGCAGGGTCGTCATCTCGGGGCTGGTGTACAGCCCGGTCCGCAGCCCCCGCTCGCGCAGCAGCGACTCGATGAGCCGCGCGGTGCTGGACTTGCCGTTCGTCCCGGCCACGTGGATGACGGGGTAGGCGCGGTGGGGGTCCCCCAGGACGTCGACCAGGTCGCGGACGCGGTCGAGCGTGGGGTCGATCTCCCACTCGACGCCGCGGCTCATGATCGCGCCGACGGCGCCCCGGTAGTCGAGCGGCTCGGTTGGCTGGCTCACGATGCTCCATGACTGCGGAAAGTGACCCTCAGAGCCTACTCGGCACCGCCCGGAGCGCCGCCCCGGGCCGCGCTCTGAAAGCATGGCCGACGTGAGCGCCGACCGGCCAGCCGATGACATGCCCGTCCTGCGAAGTGTGTTCTTCCGGGAGTCGGCGGCGCGTTCCCCCGGGGAACGGCGCAGCCTTTCGCGCGCACGCGCGCTGGCGGAGGCGCTGGACGTCCTTTCCGTCGGCGTTCCCGTTCTCACCGTCGTGGGCTCGAAAGGAAAGGGCACCGCCGCCACTTACGCGTCGGCTTTCCTGGCCGCGGCGGGAATGCGGGTGTGCACGGTCAACAGCCCCGGACTCCGCGACGCGAGGGACCGGATCAGGATCGACGGAAGGTCGGTGTCGGAGGGGGAACTCGCGTCCCTGGGCGAGCGGCTCGAAGAACGCATCGACGTCCTGCCGCCCTCGCCCGGCTTCCTGTCCCCGACCGGCCTGTTCACGCTCGCGGGCGTCCTGCACGCGCGGGACGTGGGCGTGGACGCCCTCGTCCTGGAGGCGGGCGTGGGAGGGCGCTCGGACGAGGTGAGCCTCTTCCCACCCGATGTCGTCGCGCTCACCCCCGTGTTCCTTGAGCACGCCGGCGTGCTGGGCGACACCGCCGCGGAGATTGCGCTGGAGAAGATCGGCGTGGCCGCCCCCGGGACGCGGGCGGCGCTGTCGGCGCCGCAGTCCCCCGAGGTGACCGACGCCCTGGGCGGGCGGGTCGAGTACGTGGCGCCCGGGGACGCCGGGCTGCCCGCCGCGCTGCTGCCGGACGGGCTGGGCCGGATGAACGCCGAGCTGGGCGTCGCCGCGGCGCGCCGCCTGCCGGGGATCGCCGAGCCCCCGCCCGGGCGGGCGGAGGCGGTGCTGTCGTCGGTGGTGCTGCCGGGACGGCTGTCCTGGCACCGGGTCCCGGGCTCGGCGACCACCGTGCTGATCGACTCCGCCATCGACCGGACGGGGGTCGCCGCCGCCCTCGCCGCCGCCCGCGGCCGCTGGGGGACGGTCGACCACGTCGTCGTCAGCCTGCCCGACCACAAGGACCTGGACGGGGCGATCGCCGAGCTGGACGACCTGCCCGTGACGTTCGTGCGGCTCCCGCTCAGGCACCTGCGCTTCACCCGGCCCCTGCCGCCCGCGTGGGACGTCGTGGACGCCGCGGCGGTGACGCCCGAGTCGCTCGCCACCCTCGGGCACCGCGTCCTCGTCCTCGGGACGGTCTACTTCACCGGCCTGGTCCTCGGCGTGGTGGGCGCGCCGACCCGGCGGCTGTTCAACGCCGCGGCCCCTCCACGTCCCGGCGGATGCCGCGCATGAGCTCGGCCATCGCCGGGAGCCGCCAGGCCGGGGCGGGGACGTTCGAGGCGACGACGCCGTAGGAGTCCTCCGTCGCCCAGGCGCAGTACAGGTGGATTTCGGCGAGCACCGCGAACGAGCCGCACAGGGCCCGCCCGCCCCCCTTGCCCGCGGCGGTGCCCTGCACGGCGATGAACGTCGTGGGGCGGATCTTGCGCAGGAAGGCCGCCGTGTCGCCGACCGGTCCCGTCCCGCCCATGAACAGCACGTTCAGCGGGCCTTTCGGTTCCTCCGCGTAGACGCCCTCGCCGCCCACCGGCACGCCGCCCGCCCGGACCGGCGCGGCGACGAACGGGTACGCCGCGCTCGCCGGGACCGCCGCGGCGGGCTCCTTGCGCAGGCCGCCCGCGACCGCCACCGCCGTGATCCGCTTCTTGGACGCGGGGACCGCGGCGGTGCGGGCGTTCTCGCCGTTGACCTGCCGGAGCACCAGCACGCCCGCCAGCGCCACGACCAGGACGGCGGCGGCGCCCGCGCCCAGCAGCGGCGCGGACAGCCGTTTGCGCCCCCCGGCGGCGGCCGGCGCGGCGGGCTCGGGCAGGGCGGCCGCCGGGAGCGGGCCCGTCCCGTGCGGCAGGACGTGCGGCCCGGTCCCGTTCGCCGGGCCGGGCAGCACGTGCGGGCCCGTCCCGCCCGCGACGATCTGGGGGCCCGTGCCGTCCCCGGTCCCGGGCGACCACCACGGCTGCGACGCGCCCCAGGGCGGCAGCTCGGTCCGCGGGTCCTGCTGGAACCGGTCGGCGGGCTCCGGCGGCCCGGCCCCGTCCTGCTGCTCCGGCGGGACGGCGTCCTCGACGGCCCGCGGCACGGTCAGGTCGTCGCCGGACACGGAGTCCGGCGCGTCGGACCGAGGAGGTGAATCGGCCATTGCACTCCTGAGGGTTCCCTTGCCGGCCGGAGCCCGCGGACGGGACGGATCGTCACCGGGTCAGCCCGCCGGCAGCGCCGCGAGCTGCGCCTCCAGGCGGTCGATGTCGGCCTCGGCCTGGCCCAGCCGCTCCCGGTTCTTGGCGACGACGGCCTCGGGCGCCTTGGCCATGAACGCCTCGTTGCCGAGCTTGCGCCGCGCCTGGTCGACCTCCTTGCGCGCGGCGGCGAGGTCCTTCTCCAGCCGCTTGCGCTCGGCGGCGACGTCGATGGCGCCGGCCGTGTCCAGCCGGACCGTGACGCCCTCCACCGGCAGGGACGCGGTGGCGGTGAAGCCGTCGCCGGGCGCGGTCAGCCGCAGCAGCGCGCGGACGCCCTCCTCGTGCGCCGCCAGCGGCGAGGCCCCCCACTCCAGGGCGGCGGCGACCTTCTGCCCCGGCTTGAGGCCCTGGTCGGACCGGAACCGGCGGACCTCCGTGACGAGCCGCTGCAGCGACTCCACGGCGGCCTCGGCGCCCCGGTCGGCGCGCCCCGGGTCGGCCTCGGGCCAGGGCGCCGTGACGATGGTGCGGACGGCGCCGGCGTCCCCGCCGGTGCCCGTCAGCGACGTCCACAGCTCCTCGGTGACGAACGGGACGACCGGGTGCAGCAGCCGCAGGAGATTGTCGAGGACCTCGCCGAGGACGCGGCGCGTCGCCTCCGCCCGGCCGTCCGCGAGCTGGACCTTCGCCAGCTCCACGTACCAGTCGCACACCTCGTCCCACGCGAAGTGGTAGAGCGTCTCGCACGCCTTGGCGAAGTCGTAGGACTCCAGGTGCGCGTCCACCTCGGCGATGACCGCGTGCAGGCGCGAGAGCACCCACGCGTCCACCGTGGAGAGCTCCCCGGGCACCGGGCCGCGCACGTGGGCGCCGTTGATCAGCGCGAAGCGCGTCGCGTTCCACAGCTTGTTGCAGAAGTTGCGGGACCCCTGCGCCCAGTCCTCCGCGACGGGGACGTCGCCGCCGGGGTTCGCGCCGCGCAGCAGGGTGAAGCGGGTCGCGTCGGCGCCGTAGCGGTCGATCCAGTCGAGCGGGTCGACGACGTTGCCGAACGACTTGGACATCTTCTTGCCGTGCTGGTCGCGGACCATCCCGTGCAGCGCGATGGTCGTGAACGGCGGCACGCCGTCCATCGCGTACAGGCCGAACATCATCATCCGGGCGACCCAGAAGAACAGGATGTCGTACCCGGTGACCAGCACCGACGTCGGGTAGAAGCGCTCCAGCTCCGGGGTCTTGTCCGGCCAGCCGAGCGTGGAGAACGGCCACAGCGCGGAGGAGAACCAGGTGTCGAGGACGTCGGTGTCCTGCGTCCACCCGGCGGGCGGCTCCTCGTCGGGGCCGGGGCAGACGACCTCGCCGTCCGGGCCGTACCAGACGGGGATGCGGTGCCCCCACCACAGCTGGCGGCTGATGCACCAGTCGTGCATGTTGTCGACCCACTCGAAGTAGCGGGCCGCCATCTCCGGCGGGTGGATCGCGACGCGCCCGTCGCGCACGGCGTCGCCCGCCGCCCGCGCCAGCGGGCCGACCTTGACGAACCACTGCAGCGACACGCGCGGCTCGACGACGGTGGCGCAGCGCTGGCAGTGGCCGACGGAGTGCTCGTACGGGCGGACCTCCTTGACGATCCGGCCCTGCTCGCGCAGCGCAGCGACCACCGCGGGCCGCGCCTCGAACCGGTCCAGGCCCTCGAAGGGGCCGTGCGCGGTGATGACGCCCCGCTCGTCCAGGACGGACAGGAACGGCAGGTCGTGGCGGCGGCCGATCTCGAAGTCGTTCGGGTCGTGCGCCGGGGTGACCTTGACCGCGCCCGTGCCGAACGCGGGGTCGACGTGCTCGTCGGCGACGACGGGGATGCGGCGGCCGGTCAGCGGGAGCTCGATGTCCCGCCCGACCAGATGCCGGTACCGCTCGTCGCCGGGGTGGACGGCGACGGCGGTGTCCCCGAGCATCGTCTCCGCCCGGGTCGTGGCGACGACGATCTCCTCCTCGCCCGAGCCGTAGCGGATGGAGACCAGCTCGCCCTCGCGGTCGGCGTGCTCGACCTCGATGTCCGACAGCGCGGTCAGGCAGCGCGGGCACCAGTTGATGATGCGCTCGGCGCGGTGGATCAGCCCGTCGTCGAACAGCCGCTTGAAGATCGTGCGGACGGCCCTGGCGCGGTGGTCGTCCATGGTGAACGCCTCGCGCGTCCAGTCGACGCCGTCGCCGAGGCGGCGCATCTGGCCGAGGATCCGGCCGCCGGACTCGCCCTTCCACTTCCAGACCCGCTCCACGAACGCCTCGCGGCCGAGGTCGTGCCGGGACAGGCCCTCCTTGGCCAGCTCCCGCTCCACCACGTTCTGCGTGGCGATGCCCGCGTGGTCCATGCCGGGCACCCACAGCGCCTCGTACCCCTGCATGCGGCGGCGCCGGACGAGCGTGTCCTGGATCGAGTGGTCCAAGGCGTGGCCCATGTGCAGCGAGCCGGTGACGTTCGGCGGCGGGATCACGATCGAGTAGGCGCGCCGCGCGGGGTCGCGTGCCGGGTCGGCGGTGAACAGCCCCGCGGATACCCAGCGCTCGTACAGCCGGCCCTCGACGTCGGCCGGTCGGTACTGGGTGGGCAGGTCGACGTCCGCGGCGGCCCCTTGGCCGCGCTCATTGCTGGGCTGTGTCACGACCGGAGATTCTACGGGGATCGGCACGGTAGAACGCGCCGTCCGTCCCGTGCGTCCGCGAGAATCGAACGCGGGCGAGCCCCCGCCGGACCCGGTCGTCCCCCGCCCCCCACCGAAGGAGCCAGCGATGAGCGGCTGGAACCCCCCGCCCCCGCAGGGCGGGCCCGTCCCGTACGGAGCGCCTGGCGCACCGCCCATGGGCCCGCCCTACCTCCCGCCGCGCCGCAGGTCACGGGCGGGCTGCGTGATCGGTGTGCTGGCCGGCGGCGTGGTCGGGGTCCTCCTGCTCTGCGCGGCGGTCTACGGCGTCTACCTGGTGCGCACCGACCACGAGCTGTCCACCCCGGCGGTGGCGGGCGGGACGACCCGCGACACCGCGGCCGAGGGCCGCATGGACGAGACGGTCAGGAAGCTGCGGTCCGTCATCACGCGCGGGAGCGGCTACAAGATCTACGACTTCGTCAGCGCCGTGTACGGGAGCGGCGACAGCAGGTTCCTGTTCGTCGGCGGCACCGGCGAGCACGGCAACGGCGGGGTCGTCGACGCCTTCAACCTCGCGCTCCAGGAGGAGCTCAACCTCGGCCAGTCGACCGTCCGGATCACCTCGTCCACCACGAAGATCAGCGACCCGGGCGGGGACGGCATGGCCATGTGCAGCCACATCACCGCCACGTCCGCGACCGGCGGGAGCACGACCACCTCCGACGCCCAGCTGTGCGCCTGGTCGACCCGGACCACCCTCGCCGTGATCATGCCGATCCGCGGCGGCTCCCAGCGGCAGGTGCCCTCGGAGTACGAGGGCATGGGACTGCAGGACCGGATGCGCCATATCCGCGCCGACGTGGAGGACTGAGCCCGCGGATCGTTTCCCGTCGCCGTCGGGACACAGGTCACCTGACACCGGGTCGTCCCGCCCGCAAGGCTGGGCGGCGAACGCCCATGGGGACCATGGGGTGCGAGAGAGGTGAGGACGGGATGCGAGCGGTTCTGGCACGCGCAGCCGTGCTGGCCGGCGCGTTCGCCGCGGGGGCCGTGGCGGCACATGTCGCGACCATCCCCCACCTCCTCCGTCTCACCTCCGACCTGCAACGTTCCAGGGAGCGGATCCTCGCCAGCCGGGAGGAGGAGCGCCGCCGCCTGCGCCACGACCTGCACGACGGCCTCGGCCCGACGCTGGCCAGCCTCGCCATGTCGCTGGACGCCGCGCGCATCACCCTGGCCTGCGAGCCCGAGCGGATGGACCCGCTGCTGTCGGACGTCCGGGACCGGCTCGCGCTCGCCGTCGGGGAGATCCGCGACATGGCCCACGGGCTGCGCCCGCCCGCCCTGGACGACCTGGGGCTCGTCGCCGCCATCCAGTCGTTCGCCGAGGGCTGCTGCGAGCGGGTGGAGGTCCGCTTCGACGGCGACCCCGCCGGGCTGCCCGCGGCGGTGGAGGTCGCGGCGTACCGGATCGTCCAGGAGGCGCTGACGAACGTCCGGCTGCACGCCCCCGGCAGCACCGCGCTGGTGCTGCTGACCCGCGCCGCCGAGCTGCACGTGATGGTGGCCGACACGGGCCCGGGAGTGCCCGCCACCCGGAACGGCGGCCACCCGAAGTCCCGCCGCGGCCTGGCCGCGATGAAGGAGTGGGCGGCCGAGCTGGGCGGCGGCTGCGCGGTCACGGCCCGCGCGGGCGGAGGCACGGTCGTCACCGCGCACCTCCCCCTCACCGTGGCGGAGGCCGTCGCCGGATACCATCGGCCTTCGACGGGTGGCCGGCCGTGGACCCCGGCGCCGCAGGGCGCCCGGCCCGCCGGGCCGAGGCGGACGAGCGGGCGCTGAGCGGAGGCCGGCGGATGGCGCTGAGCGGAGGCGGACGAGTGAGCGCTGAGCGGAGGCGGACGAGTGGACGCTGAGCGGGTGGACGGGCCCTGGCTGAGGGGGAACGGTGGGCGCTGACGCCATCCGCGTTCTCATCACCGACGACCACCCGGTGTTCCGGCAGGGCCTCAAGGGGCTCCTCCAGGCGCTCGGGGTCGAGGTCGTCGGCGAGGCCGAGTGCGGCCCGGACGCGGTGCGCCTGTCCGCCGAGCTCCAGCCCGACGTCGTCGTGATGGACCTGCACATGCCCGGCGGCAACGGCATCGAGGCCACCCGGACGATCACCCGCACCAGCCCGCGTATCGGCGTGCTGGTCCTGACGATGTTCCGCGACGACGACTCGGTGTTCGCCGCGATGCGCGCCGGCGCCCGCGGCTACCTGCTGAAGGAGTCGGGCGCCGAGGAGATCGCCCGCGCCGTCAAGGCCGTGGCCGCGGGCGAGGCCATCTACGGCCCGGAGATCGCGCGCCGCGTCCTGACCTACTTCACCGACATGCCCGACCCGCGCCAGGCCGCCTTCCCCGAGCTCACCGAGCGGGAGCGGGAGGTCCTCGAACTGATCGCGCAGGGCCGCAGCAACGCCGAGATCGCCGGGACGCTCTTCCTGAGCCAGAAGACCGTCCGCAACCACGTCTCGAACATCTTCATGAAGCTGCACGTCGCCGACCGCGCCCAGGCGATCGTGCTGGCCCGTGAGGCGGGCCTGGGCGAGTCCACCCCCCGCTGAGGGCCTCCCCCGCCCCTCAGGCGGATCCGGGCCGCCACCGTGGAACCGGGTGAAAAGCGAGCGCGCCCGCGAAGATTCGCGGGCGCGCCGTTCCGGCGGTCGGGCCGGCCGTCGTCAGGCCGACTTCTCGCGGGGTTCGCGCTTGGGCCGGTCGCGTGGGACGAGCGTGGGGTTGACGTGCTCCAGGACGGCCTCACGCGTGATCACGACGCGCGCCACGTCGTGCCGGCTCGGGACCTCGTACATGACCGACAGGAGCACCTCCTCCATGATCGCGCGCAGGCCGCGGGCGCCGGTGCCGCGCAGGATCGCCTGGTCGGCGATGGCCTCCAGGGCGTCGTCGGTGAACTCCAGGTCGACGCCGTCGAGCTCGAAGAGCCGGTGGTACTGGCGCACCAGCGCGTTCTTCGGCTCGGTCAGGATGTTGATCAGGGCCTCGCGGTCCAGGTTGTGGACGGAGGTGATCGAGGGGAGCCGGCCGATGAACTCGGGGATCATCCCGAACTTCAGCAGGTCCTCGGGCATGACGTCGCCGAGGACGGCGGAGGCGTCCTCGAAGTCGGACTTGGAGCGGATCTGGGCGCCGAAGCCCATCCCCTGCTTGCCGACCCGGGACTCCACGATCTTCTCCAGCCCGGCGAAGGCGCCACCGCAGATGAACAGCACGTTCGTGGTGTCGATCTGGATGAACTCCTGGTGCGGGTGCTTGCGGCCGCCCTGCGGCGGGACGCTCGCGGTGGTGCCCTCCAGGATCTTCAGCAGGGCCTGCTGGACGCCCTCTCCCGAGACGTCCCTGGTGATCGACGGGTTCTCGCTCTTGCGGGCGATCTTGTCGACCTCGTCGATGTAGATGATCCCGGTCTCGGCCTTCTTGACGTCGTAGTCGGCCGCCTGGATCAGTTTGAGGAGGATGTTCTCGACATCCTCGCCGACGTATCCGGCCTCCGTCAGCGCCGTGGCGTCCGCGATGGCGAACGGGACGTTGAGGAGTTTGGCGAGCGTCTGCGCGAGCAGCGTCTTGCCCGATCCGGTGGGTCCCAGCAGCAGGATGTTGGACTTGCCCAGTTCAACGGGGTCGTCCCTGCCGGTGTCACCCGACTGGATCCGCTTGTAGTGGTTGTAGACGGCGACCGACAGGGCCTTCTTCGCCGTCTCCTGCCCGATGACGTAGGAGTCCAGGAACTCGTAGATCTCCCGCGGTTTGGGAAGGTTGTCCCACTTGAGGTCGGAGGTCTCGGAGAGCTCCTCCTCGATGATCTCGTTACAGAGATCGATGCACTCGTCGCAGATGTACACGCCCGGACCCGCGATGAGCTTCTTGACCTGCTTCTGGCTCTTGCCGCAGAACGAGCACTTGAGCAGGTCACCACCGTCGCCGATGCGTGCCACCCAACTGTCTCCTTTTCGTGGGGCCGCGCGCCTGAGAGTTTGCGGCGCAGCTCGGTTGCGTCCCGAAGGCTCTCGACGTTGGACTCGACGTTACCGTTTCCAACGGACTTGGTAAGCCCCTCGCCCGGAAGTATGACGACCGGGCTGGGGGACTCCCTCGTCCTCATGCCGTCTCAGGACGACACTACCTCGGCCTTGCGCTTCCTGCTGACGAAGACATCGTCGATGAGACCGTAGTCCTTGGCCTCGTCCGCCGTCAGGATCTTGTCACGCTCGATATCGCGGCGGACCTCGTCGATGCCCTTGCCGCTGTGCTCGGCGAGGATGCTCTCCAGCAGATCGCGGATCCGCATGATCTCGCGGGCCTGGATCTCGATGTCGCTGGACTGGCCGTACGTGCCCTCGGTGGCCGGCTGGTGGATCAGGATCCGCGAGTTCGGCAGCGCCGCCCGCTTGCCCTTCGTCCCGGCGGCCAGCAGCACGGCGGCGGCCGAGGCGGCCTGGCCGATGCAGACCGTCTGGACGTCCGGCTTGACGAACTGCATCGTGTCGTAGATCGCCGTCATGGCGGTGAACGAGCCGCCGGGCGAGTTGATGTAGATGCTGATGTCGCGGTCCGGGTCGATCGACTCCAGCGTGATGAGCTGGGCCATCACGTCGTTGGCGGACGCGTCGTCGATCTGCACGCCGAGGAAGATGATCCGCTCCTCGAAGAGCTTGTTGTACGGGTTCATCTCCTTGACCCCGTACGTGGTGCGCTCGACGAAGGACGGGATGATGTAGCGGTTGTCCACCGGCATCGGGGATCCGCCCGCGACGACGCCGGGCCGGGACATATCAGTAAAACCAGGTCGAATCAGATCGCTCACTGTGTGCCTCCGAATAGTGATTCAGGTCGTCAGGAGACGGGGCCCTCGGAGGGCACCTGGGTCGCGCTCAGCACCACGTGGTCCACGAACCCGTAGTCCTTGGCCTCGTCGGCGGTGAACCAGCGGTCGCGGTCGGAGTCGCGCTCGATCTGGTCGAGCGGCTGGCCGGTGTGCGCGGAGATCTTCTCGGCGAGCGTCTTCTTGACGTACAGCATCTGCTCGGCCTGGATCTTGATGTCCGAGGCCGTGCCGCCGATGCCGCCGGACGGCTGGTGCATCATGATGCGCGCGTGCGGCAGGGCGTAGCGCTTGCCGGTCGTCCCGGCGCAGAGCAGGAACTGCCCCATCGAGGCGGCGAGGCCCATGCCGACGGTGACGATGTCGTTCGGGACGTACTGCATGATGTCGTAGATCGCCATGCCGGCGGTGACGGAGCCACCCGGCGAGTTGATGTACAGCGTGATGTCGCGGCGGCCGTCCTCGGCCGACAGCAGCAGGAGCTCGGCGCAGATGCGGTTGGCGATGTCGTCGTCGACCTGCTGGCCGAGGAAGACGATGCGCTCGCGCAGCAGGCGCTGGAACAGCTGGTCGCCCAGGGGCAACAGGGGCGCCTCGGCGACCCGCGCCTGGATACGCGACGACTCGTCGTAAGTCGGAGGCATGCTCACCGGTTGTTCCTCCGGTCCTTTAATCGGTTCGGATGATTGGACATTAACGCGCTCGGACGCCTGGCCAAGCCCAGGGGGCCGCCTTTTCGCCAGGGGCGTATCCGGGGCGGGGCCCGGCCGGTCGCGTATCTCCGCGAAAGCGGCACGCCCCGCACCCGGTGTCCGGATGCGGGGCGTGCCCGATGCCCTCGGGGAGGGCGGCCGAGGCGCTGAGACGCGTCAGGCGTCCTTCTTCTCCGCCTCGCCCCCCTTGTCCGCATCGTCCGCCGGGGTCTCGGCAGCGGCGTCCTCAGCGGCGTCCACGGGGGTCTCCGCGCCGGCCTCCCCCGCGTCCGCCGGGGACTCCGCCGCCTCCGCGGCGTCGCCCGCCTCCGCCGTGTCCGCGGTCTCGGCGCCCTCCGCGGTCTCGGCGCCCTCGGCGGTCTCGGCGGTCTCGGCGCCCTCGGTCTCCTCCGCCGCCTCGACGGTCTCGCCCGTCTGGCCGTTCAGCTCGCGCTGGACGGCCTCGACGTCGATCTCGTTGCCGGACTCGTCCTTGACCGTGACGTGCTCGACCACGAGGTTCAGCGCCTTGCTGCGCAGCACCTCCGAGACGATCGCCGGGAGCTGGTTGTTCTGCGTGAGGTACTCGGCGAGCTGCTGCGGCTGCACGCCCATCTGCATCGCCTGCGAGACGACGTACTCGCTGAGCTCCTCGTTCTCGACGCCCAGCTCCTCCTGGACGGCGAGCTGGTCCAGCACGAAGCCGCCCTTGACCGCGAGGCGCGCGGCGTCGGCGACCTCGGTGTCGAACTCCTCCTCGGACTTCTCCTCGTCCTTGAGGTAGTCCTCCTTGGTCATGCCCGCCATCTGGAGCTGCTGCTCCAGCTGCTGGTTGCGGCGGCCGACCTCCTCCTCCACGACCTTGTCGGGCAGCGGGATGTCGATCTTCTCCAGCAGGGCCTCAAGCGCCTTGTCGCGGGCGTCGGACAGCTGCTGCAGCCGCACCTGGCGGCCGAGCCGGGTCCGGACGTCCTCGCGCAGCTCGTCGATCGTGTCGAACTCGCTGGCGAGCTGCGCGAACTCGTCGTCCAGGTCGGGCAGGCTCTTGACCTTCACGCTCTGCACGGTGACCGTGATCTCGGCCTCCTCGCCGGCGCGCTCGCCGCCGACCAGGGTGCCGGTGAAGGTCTTCTCCTCGCCCGCGGAGAGGCCGGTCAGCGCCTCGTCCAGGCCCTCGACGGCGGACTTGCTGCCGACCTCGTAGGAGTAGCCGGAGGTGGAGGCGTCCTCGATCTCCTCGCCGTCGATCCTGGCGACCAGGTCGACGGTGGCGAAGTCGCCCTCCTCGACGGGCCGCTCGGCGGCGGTCAGCGAGGCGAACCGCTCGCGCAGGTTGCCGACGGTCTCCTCGACCTGCTCGTCGGTGACCTCGGCGTCGTCCACGACGACCTCAAGGCCGTCGTAGTCCGGGACCTCGAACTTGGGCCGGATGTCCACCTCGGCGGTGAACGCGAACTGGTTGCCGTCGTCGAGCTCGGTCACCTCGACGTCCGGCTGGCCGAGCACGAAGATCTCGGTCTCCTCGACGGCGCGTCCGTACAGCTCCGGAAGCGCGTCGTTGACCGCCTCCTGCAGGACCGCACCCCGGCCGACGTACTTGTCGATCAGCGGGGCGGGGACCTTGCCGGGCCGGAACCCCTTGATCCGCACCTGCTGCGAGATCTCCTTGTACGCCTTGTCGAGGTTCGGCTTGAGCTCGTCGAACGGAACCTCGACGGTGAGCTTGACCCTCGTGGGGGTCAGCTCCTCGACATCGGTCTTCACTGGGGTAGGTCTCCTTGATCGGGCGCTGTCGCGGCCGCGGCGTTCGACGCGTGCTCAGCCACTCAGACTCTCAGGTGGCGCGGGCACGCCGAGATACGGCTCCGCGCCTTCGCGCGGCCAAGTCTATGGGGTACCGGCAACGTCTGCGGACATCGGACGGCGCCGACTCCCGAGAAACACGCTTCGCAGCCGGGGGATCGCACCGCGGGACGGTCCGCGGGGGCCGGGGCCGCCGAATGTGTGTCAACAATCCGGTACAGGCAGTGACATAAGCATCACAACCCTTCATACTCGTCCGGGATGAACGGGATAGCCGCGGCCTTCGGCGCGACCGCGCTCTACTACCTGGGCTTCGCCGTCTTCCGGGTCGCGGCGGGCCGGATGGCCCCGCTGCGGGGCAACCGGATCCCGCACATGGCCTGGACGATCCTGACCGACTGGATCTTCCTGGCCGCGCTGGGGCTGGTGCTGGGCGGCCTGGGCCTGCAGATCGTGGCCCTCGGCGGCCTGCCGCTCTCCACCGCCGTGCCGATCTTCATGTCCGGCCTCGTCCCGCTGCTGCTGATCTCCGTGGTCCTGTTCGGCGAGCGGCTCACCGGGCGCGAGTGGCTGAGCCTGCTGCTCATCGGCGCGGCGGTCCTGCTGCTGACGGCCTCGATCAGCGGGCACGAGCCGACCGGCTCGGCGGACGTGCCGCCGTGGAAGATCGCCGTCGTGGTGGTCCCGGCGGTGCTGGTGCCGGTGCTGATCCTCGTCCGCGGCGACCACCGGCCGGACGGGCGCCACGCCCGTCCGGTCACGGGGATCGCCTACGGGCTGGGCTCGGGCTTCCCGGTCGGCACCGCCGAGCTGGCGATCAAGGGCTGGAGCGACGACGCGCACGCCGCCGGGCCGCGTGTGCTCATGACGCCGTGGCCGTACCTGACAGTGCTCGCGGCGGCCGTCGGGTTCGGGATCATGGTGATGGCGTTCCAGCGCTGCCGGGTGTCGATCGTCTCCACGGTGATGACGGTCAGCGCCAAGTCCTACCTTCTGGGCATGGGCGCGTTCATGTACGCCGAGCCGTGGCCGTCGGACGGCGCGCACTCGGCGATGCGGCTCGGCGCGCTCGTCCTGGCCGCGGTCGCGGTGATGCGGTTCCCCCGGCACAGGCCCGTCCAGGACGTCCCGGAAAGCCGGGAGGACGGCGGGAGCCGGGAGCCGGTGCCGCAGGTGCCGCCGCAGCGCGGACCGTACGCCCGCGACCCGTTGGGGCAGGGGCCTTACGACCGTCCCAGGAGGACTCCGGCGCCCGTCCGCCCGCCGCCTCGCGCCGAGACGGGGGCCGACGGACGCTGGCGGGGATCCGGCCGCTGACCGTCCGCGCCGCGCGCGGGACGCCGTCCGGCGGATGGCGCCCCGCGACGGGTTCAGCGCTTCTTGCGGCCTCCGCGATCGTCGGACGGCAGGCCCTTGTCCAGTCCGGCGCGGCGGAGCGCGTCGGCCATGGCGCCGCCGCCCCCCTGCCCGCCCTGCCCTCCGCGGCCGCCTTGACCGCCGCGGCCGCCCTGACCTCCTTGGCCACCTTGGCCTCCGCGGCCGCCCTGCCCTCCGCGGCCACCCTGACCAACCTGTTCGCCACGTCCGGCCTGGCCGCCCCTGGCGCCCTGGCCCCGCCCGCCCCGGCCCTGCCCGCCTCCGCGCGGGCGGCGCTGGTCGCGGTCGCGGGACTCGCCGCGCCTCGCGCCCTGCTGCTCCTCGTCGAGGCGGAGGGTCAGGGAGATGCGCTTGCGCTGGAGATCGACGTCCAGCACCTTGACGCGGACGATGTCGCCTGGCTTGACGACCTCGCGCGGATCCTGGACGAACCTGTTCGACATCGCGGAGATGTGGACGAGCCCGTCCTGGTGCACGCCGACGTCCACGAACGCGCCGAACGCGGCGACGTTGGTGACCACGCCCTCCAGCACCATCCCGGCCTCCAGGTCGGAGAGCTTGTCGACGCCCTCCTTGAAGGTGGCGGTGCGGAACGCCGGGCGCGGGTCGCGGCCGGGCTTCTCCAGCTCGGCGATGATGTCGGTGACCGTGGGGAGCCCGAAGGTGTCGTCGACGAAGTCGGCCGGCCTCAGCGCGCGCAGCGCGGCGGTGTTGCCGATGAGCCCGGTGATGCCGTCGCCGGCCGCGGCCAGGATGCGGTGGACGACCGGGTAGGACTCGGGGTGCACGCTGGAGGCGTCCAGGGGGTCGTCGCCGCCGGGGATGCGCAGGAAGCCCGCGCACTGCTCGAACGCCTTCGGGCCGAGCCGCGGGACGTCCTTCAGGCCGCCGCGGCTGCGGAACGGGCCGTTGGCGTCGCGGTGGGCGACGATGTTCTCCGCGAGGCCCTCGCCGATGCCCGACACGCGGGTGAGCAGCGGCGCGGACGCGGTGTTGACGTCCACCCCGACCGCGTTCACGCAGTCCTCCACGACGGCGTCGAGGGACCGCGAGAGCTTCACCTCCGAGACGTCGTGCTGGTACTGGCCGACGCCGATCGACTTGGGGTCGATCTTGACGAGCTCGGCGAGCGGGTCCTGGAGGCGGCGGGCGATGGAGACGGCGCCGCGCAGCGAGACGTCCATGCCGGGCAGTTCCCGCCCGGCGTACTCCGACGCCGAGTACACCGACGCGCCCGCCTCCGACACCATGATCTTGGTGAGCCCGAGGTCGGGGTGCCGGGCCATGAGGTCGGCGGTGAGCTTGTCGGTCTCCCGGGAGGCGGTGCCGTTGCCGATGGAGACCAGGTCCACCCGGTGCTCGCGGGCGAGCCGGGCGAGGGTCTCGATCGACTCGTCCCATTTGCGGCGCGGCTCGTGGGGGAAGACGGTGTCGGTGGCGACGACCTTGCCGGTGGCGTCGACGACGGCGACCTTCACGCCGGTGCGCAGGCCGGGGTCCAGGCCCATGGTGGCGCGGGTGCCGGCGGGCGCGGCGAGCAGCAGGTCGCGCAGGTTGGCGGCGAACACGCGGACCGCCTCGTCCTCGGCCTCCTGCCGCAGCCGGGTGCGCAGGTCGATGCCGAGGTGCACGAGGATCCGGGTCCGCCAGGCCCACCGGACGGTGTCGGCGAGCCACCGGTCCGCCGGACGGCCCTGGTCGGCGATGCCGAAACGGCGCGCCACCTCCACCTCGTAGGAGGAGCGGGCGGACGGGTCGTCCGGTGCCTCCTCCGGCTCCAGGTCGAGGTCGAGGACCTCCTCCTTCTCGCCGCGGAACAGCGCGAGGACGCGGTGCGAGGGCAGCTTCGCGAACGGCTCGGAGAACGCGAAGTAGTCGGAGAACTTGGCGCCGGTCTCCTCCTTGCCCTCGCGGACGCGCGAGAGCATCCGGCCCTGGTTCCACATCCGCTCGCGCAGCGCGCCGATGAGGTCGGCGTCCTCGGCGAACCGCTCGACGAGGATGGCGCGGGCGCCCTCCAGCGCGGCGGCCGCGTCGGCGACGCCCTTCTCCTCGTCGACGTAGGCGGCCGCTGCCTCCTGCGGGTCGTGGGACGGGTCGTCCAGCAGCAGCGTGGCGAGCGGTTCGAGGCCCGCCTCGCGGGCGATCTGTGCCTTGGTGCGCCGCTTGGGCTTGTACGGGAGGTAGATGTCCTCCAGCCGGGCCTTGGAGTCGGCGGTCATGATCTGGGTCCGGAGCTCACCGGTGAGCTTGCCCTGGGACTCGATCGACTCCAGGATCGCGGCGCGCCGCTCGTCCAGCTCGCGCAGGTAGCGCAGCCGCTCCTCCAGCGCGCGCAGCTGCGCGTCGTCGAGGGCGCCGGTGGCCTCCTTGCGGTAGCGGGCGATGAACGGGACGGTCGAGCCGCCGTCGAGCAGGTCGACCGCGACCCGCACCTGCCCCTCGCGGACGCCGATCTCCTCGGCGATCCGCTGGGTGATCGGCGGCGGGCCCCCGGCGGTCTGGTCGTTCGCGGTCTGGCTGGTGGTCGCTGTCACAACGTGGATTCGCTTTCTCCCCTGGATATCGCCAGAGCATTGTCCAGGGAACGGGGCCTCTTGTCTTGTCACTCCGGGACGACGGCGGTCCCGCGGGGTGGGGTTAACTCCCCCATGAGCCGGGCGAAAGCGGGGCTTAGCCCTACCGAGACCTGCGCGGGGACCGACCACAATGGTGGCGAAGGGCACACGGGCCGGGGCCCGGCCACGGCCGGCAGGGGCAGGACCGGCAGGCGGCACGGCAGCGGCACGGCAAAGGAGGAGCAAGGGTGAGCGGACGCCTCGTCGATCGTCTCGGAGAGCGCGCGCGGCGCGCCCTGGTCAACCTCGTCCGCGGCGTGCTCCAGATCGTCCTGGCGTTCACGGTGAACCTGCCGCTGTTCATCCTGGCGGTGCTGTCGATCGCCTTCATCCCGCTGGGGTTCGGCGTGGTGATGGTGCCGGGGGTGCTCCAGGCCGTCCGGGCGGTGGCGAACCAGCAGCGGGCATGGGCGGCGGAGTGGTCGGGCGTGGAGATCCCCGTCCCGTACCGGGAGGAGCCGCCCGGCGGCCTCGGGCCGTTCCGGCGCCTGGGGCTGCTGCTCACCGACCCGGCGACGTGGCGTGACCTGCTGTGGACGCTGCTGAACATCCCCGCCGGGCTCGTCCTCGGCGCACTGGCGGGCGGCCTGACGCTCTACGGGCTGGAGGGCGTGTTCGTGGCGCCGGTCGTCGCGACCGTCACCGAGTACGGCTGGGGCCCGTTCTGGCCGCTGGAGGACTACGGCGTAGCCGGATACGCCGGCACGGTCGTACTCGGCGCGGCGCTCACGGTGGTGTCGCTGCCGCTGGGCGGGGTGTTCCTGAAGGCGCACGCGGTGTTCACGCAGTCGCTGCTGGCGCCGACGAAGGGCGCGCTGACCGCGCGGGTGCGGCAGCTCGCCGAGTCCCGGTCGGAGACGGTGGACGCCTCGGCAGCCGAGCTGCGCCGCATCGAGCGGGACCTGCACGACGGCGCCCAGGCACGGCTGGTGGCGCTGAGCATGAACATCGGCCTGGCCGAGGAGATGATGAAGCACGACCCCGAGACCGCGCGGCAGCTGCTGGCCGAGGCGCGCGCGTCCAGCGGGATGGCGCTCACCGAGCTGCGCGACCTGGTCCGCGGGATCCACCCTCCGGTGCTGGCCGAGCGGGGACTGGACGGGGCGGTCCGCGCGCTGGCGCTCACCCTCCCGCTGCCCGTCGACGTCCGGATCGACCTGCCGGGACGGGCCGACGCCCCGGTCGAGTCCGCCGCCTACTTCGCGGTCGCGGAGATCCTCGCCAACGTCGTCAAGCACTCCGGCGCGCGGCGGGCCTGGCTCCAGATCGAGCACGCGGGCGGCCGGCTCCTCATGATCGTCGGCGATGACGGGACGGGCGGCGCCGAGCCCGCGCGGGGCGGTGGCATGCGCGGTATCGAACGGCGGCTCGCCGCGTTCGATGGGACGATGGCCGTGACGAGCCCCCCCGGGGGCCCGACCGTCGTGACCATGGAGCTGCCGTGCGCGTTGTCATCGCCGAAGACCTTGCCCTCCTCCGGGACGGGCTGATCCGCCTGCTGGGCGCGTTCGGGTTCGAGGTCGTCGAGGCGGTGGACAACGGGCCGTCGCTGCTGCGGGCGCTCACCGGCCACCGCCCGGACGTGGCGGTGGTGGACGTGCGGCTCCCCCCGACCTTCACCGACGAGGGCCTGCGGGCGGCGCTGGAGGCGCGCGAGCGGGTCCCGGGCCTGCCGGTGCTGGTGCTGTCGCAGCACGTGGAGCAGCTGTACGCGCGGGAGCTGCTGTCCGACAGCTCGGGCGGCATCGGCTACCTGCTGAAGGACCGGGTGTCGGACGTCGCGCAGTTCGTGGACGCGGTGCGCCGGGTGGCGGCCGGCGGCACCGCCCTCGACCCGGACGTGGTGGCGCAGCTGCTGACCCGGCACGCCCGCGAGGAGCCGCTCCAGCGGCTGACCCCCCGCGAGCGCGAGGTGCTGGGGCTGATGGCCGAGGGCCGCTCGAACGCGGCCATCGCGGGCCGGCTGTTCGTGACCGAGAAGGCGATCAGCAAGCACACCAACAGCATCTTCGGCAAGCTCGGGCTGCCCCCGTCCGAGGACGACAACCGCCGCGTGCTGGCGGTCCTCGCCTACCTCGGCTCGTGAGATCCCCGTCCCGTGCTCTCGTGGCCTGTGTCGCCCTGCCGTCCTCCCCTGCCGCCCCTTGCCCTGCCGCCCCCTGCCCCGCCTTGGAACGGTCTAGAGCGCCCAGGGCGGGACGATCCGCTCGGGACCCTGCGGCTCCAGGTCGCATTTGCCGGGGTCTACCACGGCGTCCGGGTCGTAGACGAGGCAGCCCGCGGGCGCGGCGACGACGGCGGTGAACCCGGCGTCCGGCGCCGCGGTCATCCGGCGCGGCCTGTCCGCGGGCAGGACGACGGTGTCGCCGGGCCCGGCCCGCAGGGTGCGGCCGTCCAGGTCGATGGTCGCGGTGCCCTCCAGGAACGTCCACACCTGCTCGGTGTCGAAGGCGTGCCGCGGGCCGGTCCTGCCCGCGAGCATGTCGACGCGCCAGACGGCGAGGGCGGACGCGCCTCCCTGAGTGGGCGAGGCGAAGGTGGTCATGGTGCCGTTCGGCGTGGTGGTGCGGCGGCTCTCGGTGCCGCGGACGAGCGTCATGGCCGTGGATCCCCTAAGTTGGACAATGTGGTTGTCCATATAGTCAACGAGGTTGTCTTCCATGTCAACTCCCCCAGGTGAGCCCTCTGCCAGGCCCGCGGACGGATCTGCGGACGGATCCGCGGACGGGCCCGCGGACGGGCGCGGCCCCGGCGACCCGCCCGGCTTCGAGCTGCCGCTCCGCCTCTTCCTGGCGTTCCGCGTGATCATCGACGAGCTGCACGAGGAGCTGGCGCGCGAGGGTCACCCCGGCCTGCGCCCGATGCACGGGTTCGTCTTCCAGGCGATCGGCCCCGGCGGCACCACCGCCGTGGAGCTGGGCCGGCGGCTCGGGGTGTCCAAGCAGGCCGCGGGCAAGATGATCGAGTCGCTGGAGCGCGCCGGCTACGTCGAGCGCGCCGCCGACCCGTCCGACGCGCGGCGGAAGATCGTCCGGCTCACCGCGCGGGGCACCGACTCCCTCGTCCGGTCGGCGCGGATCTTCGACCGGATCCGGGACCGCTGGGCCGCGCGGCTCGGCGCGGACCGGCTGCGGGCGCTGGAGACCGGCCTCCGCGAGCTCACACCGGCGGACGTCTGGCGCCTGGACGTGCCGGGCTGGTTCGGGACAGGCTGATTTTTCTTCTCCGTGCGGCGACCATATGTCCCCTGGCAGTCACGCATACCACCGGCTCCCACGCGCCCCGTGAACCCGGCGAGCCCTTGAACGCCCCCGTCGGCCCGGTTACCATCAGCGCAATTTCTTAGGAAAGTTTCCTAAGAGAAGACGGATTCCTGTTGGTTCGGGGGACGGACTGAACGGAGAGTCATGTCAAGACCGGGCAGACGACGGGCCACGGCGCTCGTCGGCGCGGCGACGCTGGCGGTCGCCTCCACGCTCCTGTCGGCGCCGACGGCGTCGTCCGCGGAGGCGGTCACCGCGTCCTGCACCAAGACGTCCGACTGGGGCAGCGGCTTCCAGGGCAGCTGCACGATCACGAACGGCTCGGGCTCCGGGATCACCTCCTGGAAGATCGAGGGCGACCTGCCGTCCGGCACGTCCATCAGCTCGGTGTGGGAGGCGACCAAGACCGTCTCGGGCGACCACTACACCTTCTCCAACCTCGGCTGGAACGGCTCCCTCGCCGCCGGCAAGACGATCAGCTTCGGCTTCGGCGGCACCGGATCCGGCTGGTTCACCACCTGCACCGTCAACGGTGCGCGCTGCGACGGCTCCGCCGAGCCCGAGCTCGACACCGAGGCTCCCACCGCTCCTGGAAACCTCCGCTCCACCAGCAAGACCGCCACCACCGCTTCGCTGAGCTGGAACGCGTCAACCGACAACGTCGGCGTCACCGCCTACGACGTGTACAGCGGCAGCGCGAAGATCGCCACCGCCACCGGGACCGCCGCCACCGTCACCGGCCTGTCTCCCAAGACCGCCTACTCCTTCACGGTCAAGGCCGTCGACAAGGCCGGCAACAGCTCCCCGGCGTCGGACTCCGTCGCGGTCACCACCGACGAGGGCGGCTCCACCAGCGCCGGCAACAAGGTCATCGGCTATTTCGCCCAGTGGGGCGTCTACCAGCGCGGCTATCACGTCAAGAACATCGACACCAGCGGCTCCGCCGCGAAGATGACGCACATCAACTACGCGTTCGGCAACGTCCAGGGCGGCAAGTGCACGATCGGCGACAGCTACGCCGACTATGAGAAGGCGTACCAGGCCGGTGAGAGCGTCGACGGCGCCGCCGACACCTGGGACCAGCCGCTGCGCGGCAGTTTCAACCAGTTGCGCAAGCTCAAGAAGAAGTACCCGAACCTGAAGGTGCTGTTCTCCTTCGGCGGCTGGACCTGGTCCGGCGGCTTCGGGCAGGCCGCCCAGAACCCCGCCGCGTTCGCCGACTCCTGCTACAAGCTGGTCGAGGACTCGCGCTGGGCGGACGTGTTCGACGGCATCGACATCGACTGGGAGTACCCGAACGCCTGCGGCCTCAGCTGCGACAAGAGCGGCCCGGACGCGTTCAAGAACCTCCTGTCGGCGCTGCGGTCCAAGTTCGGCAAGGACAACCTGATCACGGCCGCCATCACCGCCGACGCCAGCAAGGACGGCAAGATGGACGTGGCCGACTACGCCGGCGCCGCCCAGTACGTCGACTGGTACAACCCGATGACCTACGACTACTTCGGCGGCTGGGACGCCAAGGGCCCGACGGCCCCGCACTCCCCGCTGACGGCCTACGAGGGCATCCCGCACGAGGGCTTCAACACCACCGACACGATCGCCAAGCTGAAGGCCAAGGGCGTCCCGGCGGAGAAGATGCTGATCGGCATCGGCTTCTACGGCCGCGGCTGGACGGGCGTCACCCAGGAGGCCCCGGGCGGCACCGCGACCAACCCCGCGGGCGGCACCTATGAGGCCGGCATCGAGGACTACAAGGTCCTGAAGAACAAGTGCCCCGCGACGAAGACCTTCGCCGGTACCGCCTACGCCAAGTGCGGCAGCGACTGGTGGAGCTACGACACCCCGGCCACGATCGGCTCCAAGATGGCCTGGGCCAAGAAGGAGGGCCTCGGCGGTGCCTTCTTCTGGGAGCTGAGCGGAGACACGACGGGCGGTGAACTCATCACCGCGCTCAAGAACGGTCTCGGCTGACCTGTTCGCAGGGGGCACCTCCCAGCCCCTCAGACAGCCGAGACTTCGGGCCCCTGACCAACCGGACGCCGGTCAGGGGCCCGCCCCTTTCCCGGGGCGGAACGGGTGGGTGCCGCGGACGGTCGCGGAGGCCCTCAGGTCTGGAGCGCGGCCTGGATCTCCAGGACGATCTGCACCTTCTCCCCCAGGGCCAGCGCGCCGCCGGGGACCGTGCTGCCGTCGCCGACGCCGAACTCCAGGCGGCTGATCTCGCCGCTGGCGGTGAACCCGGCGCGGGCACCCTTGAACGGGTCGTCCTGGCGGAACGGGTCGGGGCCGAAGCCGCCGACCTCCAGCCGCAGCGGGACCTGCTTGGTCACGCCGCGCAGGCTCAGCTCCCCGTCCAGGACGAACCCGTCGCGCGCGGCGCGCAGGCCGGTCGAGCGGTAGGACATCGACGGGTACTTCTCCACGTCCAGGTAGTCGGCGGACCTGACGTGCTCGTCGCGCTGGGCGTTGCCGGTGTCGACCGAGGTCAGGTCGACGGTCGCGGTGACGGAGGAGCCGAGGACGTCCTCGCCCGTCACGATCGTGCCCTCGAACGCGCCGAAGCGCCCGCGGACCTTGCTGACCATCAGGTGCCGGATCGTGAAGCCCACGTTGGAGTGCGCGGGGTCGATCGTCCAGGTGCCGGAGACGTATCCGGGGATCTCGACAAGCTCGGCGGTCATCGTGTCTCCTGGGGTTATGAGAAGTAAGGCGGTTCCTGTTCGGAACCGTCCCTTCTCATGGTGCGGACGCCCCGGAGTCGGCACAAGAAGGCACTTTCACCTGCCCCGGTCACCTGGAGATAACCATGGACGTCAGCGCGTTCGGCGAGCACGGGCCGGTCTCGTGCCGGGCACGGGAGATCCTCGATCGCGTCGGCGACAAGTGGTCGCTCCAGGTGATCGCGCTGCTCGGCGAGCGCACCAAGCGGTTCACCGAGCTCAAGCGCGAGATCGACGGGATCAGCCAGCGGATGCTCACCGTCACGCTGCGCGGCCTGGAGCGCGACGGCATCGTCACCCGCACCGTCTACCCGGTGATGCCGCCCCGCGTCGAGTACTCCCTCACCCCGATGGGGGCGACGCTCATGGACGCGGCCAACGCCCTCGTCAGGTGGGCGGAGGGCCATCTGGACGAGATCGACGCCGCGCGCGCCGAGTACGACGCCCGCGCCGCCGAGATCGAGGCGCTCAAGTCGTCGTGACGCCCGGCCGGGCGTCACGCCAGAGCGGATAGGTCTCCAGCCCGCCCGGGAACCGGATCGGGTCGCCGTGCGGCCGGTAGCCCGCACGGGCGTAGAGGCCCTTCGCGGCGCGGCCGGTGGTGGCCTCCAGGTAGGTGGGGACGCCGGCCGGGTCGAGCTGGCCCTGCCGGTGGGCCAGCAGCGCCGCGCCCAGCCCGCGGCCCTGGCGGGCGGAGGCGACGCCGAGCAGCATGAGGTAGTCGTGCGCGGGCCCCGCCGGATGCCGGTCGTGCATGATCCGGCCGAACGCGCTGAAGCGGGCGGCGTGACGCCCGCTCACCTCCCGGAGGCGGTCGTCGAGGTCGGCGGCGTCGGGCGCCTCCGACGGCATCCAGACGGCGCATCCGTGCGCGCCCGTCCCGTCGTCGGCCACGTGCACCGCGCCCGCCTCCTGGCCGTGCAGGACGAACAGCCGGAAGTACTCGTACAGCGCCTCCCCCCGCTCCCTGGGATCGGCGACGAGCCAGACGCTGACGGGGTCGTCGGCGAAGGCGTCGGTGAGGACGGCGGCGCAGCGGTCGGCGGCGTCGGCGCCGGCCGCGGTCCGGACGACGGGCGAGGCGGCCACGATCACTCTCCTTGGGGGTCGGCGGGGGCGGCGGATGTGATCATCGCGGGGCACGGCTCCCATTGACCGATGGCCGGGATGTTTTGTCGATACCGGGCGACTGCCGAATCTCCTGAAGTTGTCAGGACGGCCGTCAGGACGCCGCGCGGGCCGGAGGGGCGGCGGCTTGTCGGCCGTCCGCGGATCAATCCGAATGCGGGGCCCGGCACCGCGAGGTAGCGTGGAGACGCCATTCACACGAACCGATCAGGAAGCCCGATGGCCTTTCACGAGGTGGGGCGGCGAGCTAGCCGCGCCGAGCTGGGGGACGAGCAGTCGTGCCCGGCCCGGCTCGGCGGTGTGCGCCGTCATCCCATCGACCTCGTGAGGCCGTCCCATGCGTTCTTCTGACATCCGTTCGACCTTCCTGGACTTCTTCCGGGAGCGCGACCACCGCGTCGTCCCGTCCAGCCCGCTGATCCCCTCCGATCCCACGCTGCTGCTGGCGAACGCGGGGATGAACCAGTTCAAGCCGTACTTCCTCGGCGAGACCGTCCCGGAGCACCCTCGGGCGACGTCCGTGCAGAAGTGCGCGCGCACGTCCGACATCGAGAACGTGGGGCGGACGGCACGCCACGCGACGTTCTTCGAGATGCTCGGCAACTTCTCCTTCGGCGACTACTTCAAGCAGGAGGCGATCTCCTGGGCCTGGGAGCTTCTGACCCGCCTCTACAACCTCGACCCGGACCGCCTCTGGGTCACCGTGTACCTCGATGACGACGAGGCGGAGCGGCTCTGGCGGAGGGTGGGCGTCCCCTCGGAGCGGATCCAGCGGCTCGGCATGGAGGACAACTACTGGTCGATGGGCACGCCCGGTCCCTGCGGTCCCTCGTCCGAACTGCACTACGACCGCGGGCCCGCGTTCGGGCCCGAGGGCGGCCCCGCCGTAGACGGCGAGCGCTACCAGGAGCTGTGGAATCTCGTCTTCATGCAGAACCTCCGGGGAGAGGGCTCGGGGAAGGACGGATACCCGATCCTGGGCGGGTTGCCTTCCAAGAACATCGACACCGGCCTCGGCCTGGACAGGCTCGCGGCGATCCTGCAAGGCGTCGAGACCTTGTCCGAGACCGACCTCCTCGCGCCGACGCTCCGTCTCGTCCAGGAAATGGCGGGCCGCGAGTACCCCGGCCGGGACGGCACGGAGACGTCGGTCTCGTTCCGCGTCGTGTCCGAGCACGCGCGGTCGATCGCGTTCCTCATCGCGGACGGCGTGCTGCCCGCGCGCGACGGCCGCGGCTACGTCCTGCGCCGCCTCATGCGCCGCGCGATCCGGCACGCCCGCCGCCTGGACATCGGCGAACCCGTGCTGGCGCCGCTCACCGGCAGCGTCATCGGCACCCTGGGCGGGACGTGGCCGGAGCTGGAACGCCAGTCCGGGCTGATCCGCCAGGTCGTCACGGCCGAGGAGGAGGGGTTCGAGCGGACCCTCCGCCAGGGCTCCCGCCTCCTGGACTCGGCGATCCGCCGCGCCGGATCCACCATCTCGGGCCGGACGGCGTTCGACCTGCACGACACCTACGGCTTCCCCATCGACCTCACCTTGGACGCGGCGCGCTCCGCCGGGCTCACCGTGGACGTGGACGCGTTCGGCGAGTTGCTGGAGGAACAACGGCGCCAGGCACACCGGGCGGGCCAGGACCGCAAGGGCGACGCCGTCACGCGCCAGGACCTTTACCGGCGCACGGTCGCAGAACACGGCCTCACCGACTTCGTGGGGTACGACACCACTTCCTCCGAGACCCGTCTGGCCGCGCTGCTAGGCGACACGGGCACCGTCCATAGCGCGCGCGAAGGAGACGAGCTGGAAGTCATCCTCACCCGGAGCCCCTTCTACGCGGAGGCAGGCGGGCAGGTAGGAGACACCGGGACCGTGCGCACCCCCGACGGGCTCCTGCGCGTCCTGGACACCCGTCCCGGCCTGGACGGCTTGCACGTCCACACCGTCCGCGTCCTGGAAGGCGAGGTCCGTCCCGGCCAAGAAGGAGAGGCGCTGGTCGACGCGGACCGGCGCGCGGCGACCGCCCGTTCCCACAGCGCGACGCACGTCCTGCACGCGATGCTGCGCCGCGTCCTCGGCGAGCACGCCGCGCAACGGGGCTCCCGGGTCGAACCGGGGCGGCTGCGCTTCGACTTCGCGCACTTCTCCGCCCTGGACCCCGCTGAGCTGGACACCGTCCAGACGCTGGTGAACGACTACCTCCTGGACGATCCGGACGTCCGCGTCTGGGAGACGAGCCGGGCCGAGGCGGAGAAGGCGGGCGCCGTCGCGCTGTTCGGCGAGAAGTACGGCACCGAGGTACGCATCGTGGACATCGGCGACGCGTCCCGCGAACTATGCGGCGGAACACATGTCGGACACGGCTCCCAGGCGGGCCCCGTCCACATCCTCGGCGAATCCTCCATCGGCACCGGCCTGCGCCGCGTCGAGGCCCTCACCGGCGCGGACGCGCTGCGCCACTACGACCACCAGCGCGACCTGCTGGCCGAGCTCGCGGGGCTGCTGAACGTCCGCCCCCCCGAGGCGCCCGCCCAGCTCCGCCGGCGCCTGGAGACGCTGGCAGAGGCACAACGCCAGCTGGAGTCCCTGCGCGACGCGGAACTCGACAGCCACGCCCGCCGCCTGGCGGCGTCCGCGGAGCCCCTGCGCGGCGGCCGGCTCGTCGCGCGGATCGTGGACGTCCCCGACCTGCGCCCCCTCGCGTCGCGGACCCTCTCCCACCTGCCCGGCAACGCGGCGGTCGTCCTGGGCACCCGCTCGGCGGCCAAGGCCACCCTCGTCGCCGCGGTCTCGGGCACCGGCGTCCAGGCCCGGACGCTCCTGACCGGCGCGGCGTCCGAGGTTGGCGGCGGCGCGGGCGGGAAGGGACCTATGGCGAGCGCGGGGGGACGCCGTCCGGAGCGCCTGGAGCACGCCATGGCCCTCGCGGAGACGGAGGCCCGCCGCCTCCTTGACGATCCGGCCTAGCGCGACGAGAGGAGCCTCCCGTGTTGCGCGTCTTCTGCTTCGGCACACTCGGCATCACGGTCGAGGACCTCTACCTGATCGACCCCGACCCCGAGCTCGGCGGCCACGAGCGAGGCGTCCGCGTCGAACTCCGGCTGCTCGACCCGCGCCCCTGGCGCGGGTCGGGCACCGCTTCCCAGCCGATCATCGTGGACCGCGCCGTCTGGCGCGCCGACTTCCTGGAGTCCGTCGCGGGCGGCCCCGGCTCCAAGGACCGCATGCACCACCACCCCGCCATGGCGGACAACGAGCCCGGACGGCGCGTCTTCGACACCGACCTCACCGCCGACCCCATGGGCTGGCTCCAAGACCAGCTGGACGACGTCGCGCCCCTCCTCGCCGAGGCCGGGGTCGACCCGGGCGCCCACCGCCCGTCCGCCGCCGCCGTCAGCGAGGCGTCCCCCGATCTGGTCGGCACCGTGGCGACCGTCCTGAACGCGGTCCGCGAAGGCGTCCTGGCCACCGCCCCAAAGAAGACCGCCGACACCGGTCGCGCCTGAGAAGAAGACGGTCGGGCTGGCGGGATTTGAACCCACGACCCCCGGCACCCAAAGCCGGTGCGCTACCAAGCTGCGCTACAGCCCGCACGCCACCGCCGATCACGGTGACGCGTGAAGTCTAGTGCCGATCGGCCCCCGCGCGCTCCGCATAAACGCCCTCCCGGCCCGTCCACCCCGGGAACCCTGTACGCTACGGGATGGCGATCGAGGCCCCAGGCCCATCGCCGCGCGGGCGTAGCTCAATGGTAGAGCCCCAGTCTTCCAAACTGGCTACGCGGGTTCGATTCCCGTCGCCCGCTCCCACCACAAAGGCCCAGGCAGGAGCTGCATTTCTCTGCCTGGGCCTCGCTTCATCGCCCCCCATGATCGGATCGCACAGGCGGCGCTCCGAGTGCGCCCAGGTCGACACCGCGCAAGGCCAGGACGGTCCGCGCATACTGCACACGGGAGGCCGCATCGCGTTTCTGCGCCGACGGCAGCAGCGCACACGACACCCACGGCTCGTACACCCGGATCACCGCACGCAAGTACAAGACCTCAGCGGCCTCCTCCTCCGGCGTCCCCGCCCTCTCGCCCACCCGGCGCGGCCGGTCCTCCCGCCGCATCACCGCCGCCTTCCCAACCAGGCCCGGGACCGGCCAGCAGGGCGCACGCTCCGGCACAGCCGACACTGCCGCCAGCCACCCACGCGGGCATCCCCCACCCGGCGCTGCCTCCCCAGCCAGACACACCCGCACAGCGGGCACCGCAGCCAGCCCCGCAGCCGGTGAAGCACCACAACACCCCCACGTCCGTCCTCCACCTTCATCCGCCGCGCGATCACCGCGCACCCCGGCCCGCCCGGCCCGTCGCCCGGTCGATCAGGCTCCCCAGCACCGCCGGCGCCTGGTCCACCTCGTCCACCGGGACCACGCCCTGACCCGAGCCCACCAGCACAAACCACCACCGGCCCCCCACCGGCTCACACCCCACCTCCACCGACCCCGCCCCCCGGCGGCCCACACGCAGCACCGGCAACCCCGCAGGCCCGCCCACCAGCCCGCACGTAAGCGCCCCACCGGCGCCACCGATCACCGCGTCCAGCGCGGCCAGATGCAGCCGACGCGCACCCACCGCCTCCACAAGGCGCACATGCTCACAAACCCGCACCATCGCCCACCATGCGCCAGTGGCCCGCCCGTACCAGGCCACTACTCCGGAGAACTCCCGCTCGATCCGCGCCACCGCCGCCTGTGTCTCCTCCGCCGACGACACCCACGAGACGCCCATCACCGGCACCCGCCCGGCGAGCCGGCGAAGGGAACGGCCAACACGCGCGTGATCCGCTCCACCGCGACCGCAGCGTTCGCGATTGGACACAGCGGCTCCAACTCCGGCGGAGAGTTGCGGGTCGGTCCCGACCACACCCACCACCACGACACCCCGTCCAAGCGGCGGCACACCACCTCCTGCCGCAGCCCTGGAGCGAACGCCTGCCCGCGCGGGTCATCGGGGTCAGGCTCCCCGGCCGGGTTGCGCACCCGCACCGCACCATGCCCCATCACCTCCGCCACCAGGCCGCGCCGCTCCAGCTCGGCCACCAGCGCTTTTGCTGCCGGACGCCAGGCACCATCCACCGCCGCCCGAGACTTCGCCGACTCATCCACAGGTCACCACTCCCGAGAAGAAGAAAGCGGGACCGGCGGACCAGGCGACCACCGGGAAGACCCACCACCCCGAACGCAGCCGCACCCGCCCGGGCACGACCACGCCAGCCGCCACAACGCCCGCCAGCCCCGCAGCTTCGAACTACGCCGCACGCAGCCCAGGCATCGGCTCACACCACCGGTATGGTGTCCGCTCCACCACCGGCCCAGGGCTGCCCGGCAAACCGACCGGCACCGCCCGCCGAGGATGGAGGACCTCCAGCCCCGATCACCGCAGGACCGGCAGTCCGCGTTGGGTGTTCCTTGCTGCTGCGTCATGCCGTCCACGGTCTGCCAAGGCCCGTCCGGCGCCCATTCCCAGGTGATATCCCGTCACGGGATATACGCTCGGTGACGATGAGTGACGCGGGGGGAGATCCGATGTCGGGACGGGCGTCAGACCCGATCGTCATCCCCGACTCACTGTGGCAACGCCCGCAGATGACCCAGGCTCTGACCTCCCGAGACATCCGGACCGTCTTCCACCTGTTGCACCAGTACGCAGGCGCCAGCCAGACCCAGATCGCCATCGCGTGCGGCATGTCGCAGGGCAAGGTCAGCCAGACCATGAAGAAGGGCGGCCGCCAGGTCACCACCCTGGAAGTCTTCGAGCGCATCGCCGACGGCCTGAAGATGCCCGACACCGCCCGCATCACTCTGGGCATCGCGCCGCGACCACGCCCCAGCGCGTCAGCTGTCTCCGTCCCCCGGCCGCGATCACACACCGAGACACAGCCCCCTGACCTTGCGGACACCAGGGCCGACCCGTCCAACACAGGAGAGCAGGCCGTAGCTGAGGACATCTCCCGGTTGACCCGGTGGCTCACCGCCAGCGACACGGCCGATGAGACGATCGAAGGACTTCGACGGTCAACCTCGTCCCTGGCCACAGCGCATACGCAGGTGCCGGCGAAACGGCTCCTGCCGCAGGTGTTGTACCTTCATCGCCGCACACAGGGCCTGTTGGAAGATCGCCGACCCCGGCCCCGCCACACCCGCGAGTTACTACGGATCAACGCCGATCTGCTAGCACACGCAGCCGTGATCTTCGGTGATATCGACCTGGACGCTCACGCCGAGCAGTACGGCGCCATCGCGCTCATGCTCGCCCGGGAGGCCGGGGCCAACGAGTCGCACGCGTGGTACGCCCAAGCCAAGACGGCCCGCTGGCAAGACCGCCTGATCGAAGCGGCCGACCTTTCCCGGCAGGGCTTCGAGGCCAGTCCGCAGACGCCGATGAAGACGCAACTCGCCTGGTACGAGGCGAACGCCGCCGCACTCCTCGGAGATAGGACCAGGGCACACCAGGCCGTCTGCCGTGCCGAACGGTCCGCCGAGACCATCCATGGCGGCACCGCAGATCTGTCGGTCTGGTCCTTCCCCGACGAGCGACAAGCCCTCTTCGCCCTGTCGGTGGCCACAAGAACAGGCGATCCCGATGGAGCACTACGGGCAGCCGAGATGGCTGACACCGCATGGGCGAACGGCGCCCCTGTCGCACCGGCGATCTGGGCTCAGATCCGCGTCGGTACCGGAGTGGCGCATCTACTGAAGGGCGACCTTGAAGGCACCGCCGAGCAACTCGCCGAGCTGCTGACCCTCGACCCCGGAATGCGCCTGACCACCGTCACGCGCTATCTGGCCGGCCTGGACCGCCGTCTCAGCCATCCCCGCTACCGGGACAGTTCGCTCGCCGTCCAACTCCGGCAGCAGATCCGCGACTTCAACGCCGCCGCCCTGACCGACGATCCCGACCTGGAGAGTTCATGAGCCCTCTGCCCACGCAGATGATCAACCGTTGGCAGAACCGCGAAGAACCTGGACCCGACCAGGGCACGATCTACTGGCACATCCTCGTGAGCGATCAACCCGAAGCCCGCAATGCCGCCCAGACTGCTCGGCAGCGACTCGCCGACTTCTCCGGCCTGCACATGCCCCCACCCGAATGGCTCCACATCACCACTCTGGTAGCCGGCCCCACCGATGAGATCACCACCGAGCAGCAACAGGACATGCTCACCGCCGCCTCCGAACTCCTCGCCGAGGTCCCTCCCATTGACGTCACGCTCGGCCGCATCTTCTACCACCCCGAAGCGATCGCCGCTGAGATCCAGCCCGCAGACCCCTTAAGACAGATCCGCAAGGCCGTACAGACGGCCACACTCAAAGTGACCGGCCGCCAAGGCCACACCGAGGGCCCCGCCTGGACCCCACACATGACACTCGCCTACAGCGAGACCGAGCAACCAGCCGAACCACTCATCACCGCACTAGGCCGAAAACTCCCAACCACCGAATTCACGATCAACGCCGTAACCCTCGTCACGCAAAAGGGTCCCGAACGCCTCTGGAACTGGCACACCGTAGGCCAGGCCCCCCTTTCGGCCGCCGCTGAGGAGCATTACTAGACCGAGAGAACCGACAACAAACCCGGGTTTGCGAGCATCAAGAGTGACGAAACTCGACCGCCGCGAAGTCCTCTACGTCATCGTGTGCGCAGCAGGCTCCGCCAGCAACGTCGGAAAACTCGTCATCCTCGCCCACCAACGAGGCTGGGACGTCCAGGTCATCGCCACCCCTCAGCCCTGGACTTCATCGACACCAAAGCCCTAGAAGCCCAAACCGGCCACCCCGTCCGCAGCGAGTACCGCAAACCAGACAGACCCCGCTCCCCCAGACCAGACGCCATCATCGTCGCCCCCGCCACGTACAACACCATCAACAAATGGACCAACGGCATCAGCGACACCTACGCCCTTGGTATCCTCGCCGAAGCCCCCGGACCAAACATTCCCTTAGCGGTCCTCCCCCTTATCAATACCGCACTAGCCAGCCGCCGCGCGCTCAAGCACAGCATTCTGACCCTCCAAGCCGAGAGGGTCCGAATCCTACTGGGTCCAGGCAAGTTCGAACCTCACCCGCCCCGAGGCGGTGGCAGCCACTGGACACCTTCCCATGGCCGCCTCGGGCCCTCAACGCAGCAGAAGAGTCCGCCTGAACGGCCATGGCCGCGCTAGACAGCGCACCGTCACGCCCACCGCACTCCAAGCGCTGAAGTCCGTCAAGTACGGTCACTTCACCTAATATTTCCTGTCGATCGACAGTAGGTCGCTAATACAGATGTAGCAGCACTCAGGAAATAACGTGCCTAACGAATCCGGCGCCCAAAGAGCCAGCAGCCAAGGATCAAAGCCTCCCTAAGGCTAGATCTACGACTCTCTTGAATTTTTAAGCGCCGTCTCAATTTTGAGAAGGCTTTTCTGTATTGACTGCAACGACTCGACAGCTTCGTGAAGCGTCTTGGGTCTATGAAACCGCGGCCCATAAAGTGTACCCAAGTCTATCTCATATTGCATGGTCTCCGCCGGCCCTTCGGGGCCGTCGGCTGTAACTCGAACCCTATAGAAGATGTCGAGACCCTGCTCAAAGCGATCAGGGCCGAAATCCAGAAGAAATTCCATTCGTCGATGAGGCGGAAGCATCGGGATACCGTTCGTGAATATTCTGGCATCTCGAATCCTTCCATGGATTGCATCGCCGAGCGCTTCCTCCCGAGAACTTTCGAGGGGAGGGTCGAATTCTATGTGCACATTCCGTGCAATAGTAGTACCGATATTCTCAATCACAAGGTAGAGAAAGTTCCTTGCAAACGGCGACTCTCGTATGTCAACTATGACATACGGATCGTTCTGCTCTTTACGAATCTTCTCTGCAAGATCGTATTGTTTTGAAGCTATTTCGGCTTGCTCCTTTGCGGAAACAGCTTGGTCACTTGCTGCCGTGGCTGATTCGCCCGCAGATCCCGCAGAATCCTTTGATGCGGCCGCCTGTTGATATGAAAAGAATGCCGCAACTACCGCTATCGCCGCTCCGATGATCGCTACGGCGAGTGCACCAGCTTCAACGCCCATGATCCGCTCCTGTTCCGCAGTATCAGCACAAGTTTGCCAGCGCGCCGCCTTCCGTGAGTCAAAGTCACCTATCGGGCAAGCACAACATGCGCTGGACAATTTTGATCTTGTTTGCGATGCTCTACCAAATTGTGCTGTTTTGGATCAAGCGGCGGTAGCGCTCAGGCCGCTGGCGCGGCCCCACGCCAAACCGCCCGGAGCATGCGGCGTGGGCGCCGGTCACAGGGCAGCCGGGCCGCGCATCGCGACACCTCCGCCAGCCCTGTGCCCCGACCGACCGCCGCGGGGTACGCACCGCCGTCCAGACGTCACCGGACGGGCGCAGCAGTCTCTGCCGATGCAGGGAGGTTGCAAGTTGAGTTGGAAGGGCAACGGGGCTCCCCCAGGTCTCGTCGGACCGGAGGGAGGGAGGAAGGTGGGGGACAAACAGCGGCTACGCCGCACACCCCGAGGACCGGGCACCACGCGTCTACGGCCAAACCGGGACCGGACATGGTCTCTTGGCGCGCCATGCTGCCTCTAAGCTCCGCTGGTATGGAGCCCGAATCGTTCACGAGTTCTCCAGTGGTCTGGCTGGTGACAGAAGACATCCACCTCATCCGTGCAGACACCATCACCAGCATCGGCGTTACCCGTGATCAGCTCACCGTCTGGCAAGGTGACCGAGCTACCACGGTGGTGCAGGTAGGCGAGCGTCCACAGTTCTCCACGAACTACGCCGGCCTCTTGGCTCAGTACCTCGCCGCCGACCCGCCCCTCGACCACGAGGGCAAGCCCTTCCCTGTCGTTTACGTGTGGCTCTACCTTGATGACGTGCAAGAGCCCTGCTGGCAAGTTGCGGTCGCAGGCAGCAACGAGTACGCCGACCCTCCCGAGCCGCCCTTCAACGCCAGCACGTCGACCTAACCGCGAGGGCAGGGCCTCTCGGTGATCAATAGGCTCTCCGAGAGGGCGCGTCCTGATCGTGCCCGTTGAGTGGTCGGCAGCGGGGTGCCGCTTTCGTTTGCGCACCATGGGGCGTGTGGTCGTGGTCGGGTGGTGGGTGTGAGGGGGTCGTGTGTCTAGAATGTCTTATTTGTGCCTTAGAGGTCGTTTTGGAGGGGTGAATCTCGAAAAAGTTGTATTAACGTTCCAAGTTTGAGCAATTTGGTCGTGGTTGTCGCAGCACGATGCTCCTGGGACCTCTACAGCTCAGGAGCACAACCAGTGGCATCACCGAAGACACGCCGCACGATCATGGCGGCGTGCTTGCCGCTCGTGGTGGCGGCGACGATGACAGCAGTGCCGGGGACCGCGGGGGCACTGTCGTCCGACGTGGTCATCTCCGCCGTCTACGGCGGCGGCGGCAACGCCGGCGCGACCATCAAGAACGACTTCATCGAGTTGGCGAACCGCACGGACGCGCCGATCGACGTTTCCGGGTGGAGCGTCCAGTACGCCTCGGCGGCGGGCGCCGTGTTCCAGATGACCAGTCTTTCCGGCTCCATCCCCGCGCACGGGCGCTACCTCGTCCGGCAGGCGGCGGGGGCGGGGGGCACTCTCGATCTGCCGACGGCGGACGCCTCCGGGAGCGTTCCGATGTCGGCGACCTCCGGTGTCGTCGCGCTGGTGACCGCGCAGATCCCGCTGGTGGGTTGCGGGATCAGCTGCGCGACCGCCCCCAATGTCAAGGACCTGGTCGGCTACGGCGCGACCGCCAACGTCGAGACCCTCGCGGCGCCGGGGCTCACCAACACGACGGCCGCCGCCCGCAGCGGCTCGCTGGCCGACACCGACAACAACTCGGTCGACTTCACCTCGGGGGTGCCGCAGGCCACCAACAGCGCGGGCACCACCGTGAAGGCCGACGACGAACCCGGCGGGGGCGGGCCCACGCCGGGTAGCGTCCGCATTCACGACATCCAGGGCACCGGTCGCATCTCTCCGATCGTCGGGCAGAGCGTCACCAATGTCCCAGGCATCGTCACGGGCGTCCGTTCGACGGGCAACACGCGCGGCTACTGGTTCCAGGACCCCTCCCCCGACGCCGACCCGCTGAGCTCCGAGGGCCTGTTCGTCTTCACCGGCTCCACCACCCCGGCCGTCGCCGTGGGCGATTCGGTGCTCGTCACCGGCAGGGTCACCGAGTACCGGCCTACCGCCGGGGCGCAGGCGCTCACCGAGCTCGGCGGCACGGTCAACACGGTCAAGCTGAGCGGCGGCAACGCGCTTCCGGCGGCGGTGCCGGTCGCGCTGCCCGACGCCTACACCAAGCAGGGGTCTCTTGAGGCCCAGCCCATCGAGCCCGCTTCGTACGCCCTGGACTGGTACGAGGTCCACGAGGGCATGCGGGTCACCCTGGCCGAGGACGCCCGCCTGGTGAGCCCGGTGAACGAGTTCGACGAGCTGTGGGTGCAGACCAAGCCGGGCCAGAACCCGACCCCGCGCGGTGGCACGGTCTACAAGTCCTACGACGATCCGAACAGCGGCCGTCTCCTGGTCGTCGGGTTGAACGGCGCGCCCGAGGGCAACGTCGGCGACACCCTCAAGGCCGGAAGCACCGGCCCGCTCGACTACCAGTCCTTCGGCGGCTACGCCGTCCAGGCGACCGACCTCGGCGCGCTGGAGACCAAGGTCCTCAAGCGCCAGCAGGTGGCGCCGCCGAAGAAGGCAGGCGATCTGTCGATCGCCACCTACAACGTCGAGAACCTCGCCGCGACCAGCCCGCAGTCGAAGTTCGACCGGCTCGCCCAGGGGGTCGTCACCAGCCTCCGCTCGCCCGACATCCTCACCCTGGAGGAGATCCAGGACAACAACGGCACCATCAACGACGGTGTCGTCGCGGCCGACGAGACCATCGGGAAGTTCATCGCGGCGATCCAGGCGGCGGGCGGCCCCGCCTACCAGTGGCGTTCCATCAACCCCGAGAACGGGGCCGACGGCGGCGCGCCCGGCGGCAACATCCGCACGGTGTTCCTGTTCAACCCGGCCCGCACCACGTTCGTCGACCGTGCGGGCGGCGACGCCGGCACCGGGGTCACCGTCGTGCGCCAGCGGCCGACCAGCAACCAGATCTCGCTGTCGGTCTCACCCGGACGCATCAACCCGGCGAGCGACGCCTGGAACGCCAGCCGCAAGCCCCTCGTCGGCGAGTTCCTCTTCGACGGCAACAAGCAGCTGTTCGTGATCGCCAACCACTTCAACTCCAAGAGCGGCGACCACCCGCTGTCGTCCGCCGTCCAGCCCCCGGCCCGCGGGTCGGAGACCCAGCGCGTCAAGCAGGCCACCGAGGTCAACGCGTTCGTGAAGGACCTCGCCGCGCAGAGTGCCGGACGGGCCCGCGTCGTCGTCCTGGGCGACCTGAACGACTACCAGTTCAGCCCGGCCCTCCAGACGCTCACGGGCAACGGCACCGTGCTCAACGACCTGGTCAACGCGCTGCCCGAGGACCAGCGCTACAGCTACGTCTTCGACGGCAACAGCCAGGTCCTCGACCACATCCTGCTCAGCCCGTCGATCAAGGGCTACTCCTATGGCATCGTCCACATCAACGCCGAGTTCGCCGACCAGGACAGCGACCACGATCCGCAGATCGTCCGCATCCTGACCGGCTGCGACGTCGACCCCCTTCCGGCCCGCTGCCTGCCCGGCAGTCCCGTCATCGACTAGCACGACCGGAGACGGCCGGTTCAGGATCTGGTCCTGAACCGGCCGTTCTCCATGCCCGGTCCGAACGGGTCAGCGTCGTCAGCACTCTTTCCAGGCGAAGTGGTAGACGGTCCTCACGCTGCCGTCGGCGGAGTCGAAGGCCATGAAGCTCGTCTCGCCGGGCGCCGACGTTCCTTCATCGACGCGCAGCTCGGTGTTGATGTTGAAATTACGGTTCTCACCGCACGGCTTCCAGACGATCTCGGTCACCGGTGTGCGATCGGTGAACTGCCAGTTGTCGGAGTACGGGCCGCGGATGGAGTGGCTGATGGGCGTCGACTGCTGCATGCCCTGGTGGTAGTAGTTCGCGCGTTCCAATCCGGACGCGCCGTCCGCCAGGCTCGCGAAGCCGCGGTAGTCGGCGCTCGCGATGCCGTAGGTGAAGCCCTGCGGAATGTGGACGGCCAGGCTGAGCTGGCAGTTCTTGCGGATGTCGGTCGGCTTGGAGCTGCCGCCGGTCTGCGCCAGGTAGTCGCTGTAGGTGACGGTGAACGCGGTGTTGTCGCTCGACGGCGCCACGGCCGCGGTCCCGGCGGGGCAGCCGGATCCGTTCACGGTGACGACCTGGAGAGTGATCCGGTCCGGAGCCGGTCGGGTCTTCGGCGCCGCATCCGCCGATGCCGCGGGGGCCATACTCGCGGCCAGCGCGAGAGCGGAGAGGTATACCGCCGGAGCAGTCAAGCCCTTGCGCATGCGTTCTTCTCCTTCAGGGGTTGCTTTCGAGCGGGTTTCAGGACTGTTTGCACGTTTTCCAGGCGTAGTGGTAGGTCGTCTTGATACTGCCGTCGGTCGAGTCCATGGCGATGAAGCTGACCTTCGACGCGTCCGAGGTCCCCTGCTCCGCCCGCACTTCCGTGTTGGTGTTGAAGTTCCGCTGCTCGCCGCACGGCGCCCATACGAGTTGGGACACGTCCACCAGGTCGGTGGACTGCCAGTTCTTCTTGTACGGTCCGGGGATGGAATGCGAGAACTCCCTGGTGCGCGAATCGCCCTGGAAGTAGTAACTGGCGAGTTGCTCGCCGCTCGCGCCGGGTTGCAGGGAGGCGTAGCCGCGGTAGTCCGTCGACGAGATGGCGTAGGTGAAGCCCTGCGGGACGTGCACCCTCAGGTTGATCTGGCAGTTCTTGCGCGCGTCGGTGGGAGCGGACGCGCCGCCGGTCTGGGCGATGTACTTGCTGTAGGTGACCGTGAAGGCGTCATTGCCCTCCGACAGGGCGACCGCGGCGGAGCCGGGCGGGCACCCGGTGCCGTTGACGGTCGCGATCTCGATGGTGACTCCAATGGGGCCGCGCGCGAGCCATTGCCCGGACGCGGCGGCGGGGCTGACGGACGCCGCGGTCGTGGCCAGCGCGGCGGCGGCGAGAATGGCGATCCCCTTGCGCATGCGATTCCCCTGCTCGAAGGTGGGTGCTTTCGTTCCTTCGGCTGCCGAAGAGGCGGGCGCCGGATGCGTGGGTTGAAGAGACGCCCGTCAAATGTGAGATGACCCGGGATCTCAACGAAGAGTAACCTTCGCATTAAGTGCCGTCAATCAAGGTTTTTCAACTTCTTTGTACCTGATTTCAATTGACAATGCGAGCACTTCTATTGCCGACCGTCAATACCTGTCTTTTGACATGGAACCGTTCCAATCGGCGGCGCGGGGCCGCGCAGGGCGGCGAGCAGGGGTTCCGCGGTTCCGAGTGGCCGGAAACGGTCACCGGGCTGCCGGTGCCGCCTCCTTTCGAAAGCGAGGACCCGCTAGTGGGGAGATTCGTGTGCGGCCCGACGCGGAATACACGGCCGGCCTATTTTGGCTACGGGTCCGGGCGCGCGGCTTCGGCGGACGCGCGTCTGAAGGCTTCGACGGCCGTGGGGAGGGTGGGGAAGAGGCGGTCCTCGCCGATCTTGGCGGCGAGGCCGTAGGCGCGGAGGTCGGCGAGGAGGTCCTGCTTCACGCGGGCCAGGGCGAAGGTGATGCCGCGGCCGGTGAGTTCGGCGCGGACCTCCTCCAGCGCGTCCAGGCCGGTGGAGTCCACCTCCGTGATCGCCTCGACGTTGAGGACGAACCACGTCGCGGGGCCGTACCGGTCGGCGGCGGCGAGGGCGCGGCGCCTGAAGTCGTGGGCGTTGGCGAAGAACAGCGGCGAGTCGTAGCGGTAGACGACCAGGCCGCCGATCACCTCGGCGCCGGGGTAGTCGTCCACGTCGTGCATGCCCGCGAGGCCCGGGACGCGTCCGAGGACCGCGTCGTGAGGGCGTGCCACGCGGGCGAGGAGGTCCAGGACGGACAGTCCGACCGCGATGAGGATGCCGTACAGGACGCCGAACGTCAGCACGCCCGCGAGCGCCGCGACGGCCAGGGACAGCTCGCTCCGGCGGAACGCGGCGAGTTTGGCGAAGCCCGCGGTGTCGACGAGCCGGACGGCCGCGTAGATGACGATCGCGCCGAGGGTCGGCATCGGGAACCGGGCCAGCAGGGGATGCAGGAACAGCAGCACGCACACGAGCCCGCCCAGCGCGGCGAGCGAGTACAGCTGGGTGCGGGCGCCCGATGCGACGGCGATCGCGGTGCGGCTGCCGCTGCTGCTGACCGGGAACCCGTGGAACAGTCCCCCGCCGATGTTCGCCGCGCCGAGCGCGAGGAGTTCCCGGTTGCCGTCGATCTCCTCCTTGCGCGCCTCCCCGCGTTCGGCGAACGCCCGCGCGGTCAGGACGTTGTCGGTGTAGCCGACCAGGAGCACGCCCAGGGCGGGGAGCACCAGCTCGGCCGGTTCGAACGGGGAGGGCACCGCGAATCCGGGCAGGCCCGCGGGGACGTCGCCCACGACCGCGATTCCGGCGTCCTCCAGGTCGAACAGCATCACGGCCGCGGTGCCGAGCAGGACGGCCAGCAGCGGCCCCGGCCCCCGCGGGAACCGCCATTGCATCGCGAACAGGAACACCAGGCTGACGGAGGCGAGCAGCACGGTCCCCGCGTGGACGTCGCCGAGCGAGCGGAGGAACGAGGCGATCTCGCGGAGCGTGCCGTCGCCCTCGACGGGGACGCCGGTGGTCCTCGCGAGCTGGCCGACGATCATCACGACGGCGACGCCCGCCATGTAGCCGACGAGGATCGGCCGGGACAGCAGGTCGGCGACGAAGCCGAGCCGCAGGCACCAGGCCCCGATCGCGAGCACGCCGACGACCACGGCCAGCGCGGCGGCCAGCGTCGCGTACGCGCCCGCGTCTCCCCCGGCCAGCGGCGCGACCACCGTCGCCGTCATCAGCGCCGTCGTCGATTCGGGCCCGACCGACAGCCGCCGGGAGGAGCCCAGCAGGGCGTACAGCGTCATCGCCGGGAGCATCGCCCAGAGCCCGGCGACGGGGGCGAGGCCGGCGAGCCCCGCGTACGCCATCACCTGCGGCACCAGATACGCCGCGACCGTCACCCCGGCCGTCACGTCCCGGCGCCACCAGGACCGCCGGTAGCCGCGCAGCCCGGCGACTCCAGGGAACGCCCTGCCGAGCGCTTCCAGCGCCACCGATCCCCGCCTCATCGCACCTCCGGCCCGTGGCGGCCCGACGTCCCGGGAATGCTCTCAGGACGTCAGCGTCGCGGCGTGGTCGGGCACGTAGGACTGCGTCTCCCTCGGCGGGCGCTCGTAGCCCTTGGACGGCGGACGGGGCGGCAGCGTGAGCGCCGGGCGCCGCACCTCCTGGTAGGGGACGGCCGACAGCAGGTGGGCGATCATGTTGATCCGGGCGCGGCGTTTGTCGTCGCTCTCGACGACGTGCCAGGGCGCCTCGGGGATGTCGGTGTGGACGAGCATCTCGTCCTTGGCCCGGGAGTAGTCCTCCCAGCGGGCGATCGACTCCATGTCCATCGGCGACAGCTTCCAGCGCCGCATCGGGTCGTCGAGGCGGGACTGGAACCTGCGGTGCTGCTCGGCGTCGCTGACCGAGAACCAGTACTTCGACAGGAGGATGCCGTCCTCGACCAGGAGCCGTTCGAAGATCGGGCACTGGTGGAGGAAACGCATGTACTCCTGCTTGGAGCAGTAGCCCATGACACGCTCGACGCCTGCCCGGTTGTACCAGCTCCGGTCGAACAGCACGATCTCCCCGGCGGCCGGCAGGTGCTGGACGTACCGCTGGAAGTACCACTCGGTGCGCTGCCGTTCGGTGGGCACGGGCAGCGCGACGATCCGCGCCACGCGCGGGTTGAGGTACTCGGTCACCCGCTTGATGGTGCTCCCCTTGCCCGCGGCGTCGCGTCCCTCGAAGACCACGACGACCCGCGCGCCCTGCGACCGCACCCATTCCTGCAGCTTCACCAGCTCGGCCTGGAGCCGGAAGAGCTCCTTCTCGTAGACCTTCCGCGGCAGCCTGCCGCCCTCGCCCTTACCGCCCATCCCGTGCCTCCCCTACGTGGTGCCGGACCACGCCGACCACAGTACGGCGCGCCCCCGGACGAACATCCGTCCCCCGACGGACATCGCCTCCGCTGTGGCCGTCGCCGGGCGCCTCCCCCTGGGCGCGAGCGATCCTCATATTCAGTCTCCCCAGGTCTGGGCCCTCCGGCGGGCCGAAGGTCCCGAGGTGATCGTCCCCGCTATCAGGGCCTTCGGTGTGCTGTAGGTCGCGGGAGAGAGGGACCAATGACGGTGTCGAAAGGACGAACGGCCTCCTGATCCGCACGGGGGGAGGCGTTTCCCTGGGATCACCGACCGCAGGAAGGATGCCATGAATCGGCGCTCCGCACCGGGCCGCGAGGTGCCGGACGATCTCTGCGTCCCCCAAGGCGCCATGGGGGCGCCGTGGCTGACGAGGGCGGCCCGCCGGGACTGGGCGGAACTGGCCGCCCCCTCAGGGCCGGCGGCACCGTTCGAGCCGGAGATGACGCACGGGCTTCCCGGCCCTGCCCGGCGCTGGCTGAACCACGCGATCCGGCCCGGCACACCGCTGTGCGGGTCCGTGCGCCTGCGCATGCACGGCCGGATCCGGCTCGGTTCCTGGTGGCCGTTCCGGGCCGACCAGATCCTCCGGCCCCCGTCCGGGTTCATCTGGGCCGCGACGGCGCGGATGGCCGGGTTGCCGGTCAGGGGGTTCGACCGCTACAGCGGCGGCAACGCCGAGATGCGGTGGCGGCTGCTCGGAGCGGTCCCGGTCATGTCCGCCACGGGCCCGGACGTCTCCCTCAGCGCGGCCGGGCGGCTGGCGAGCGAGATCGTCCTCGTCCCCGCGGCGGCGTTGTCACCGGCGGTGACCTGGGAGGACGTGGACGACGAGCATGTGATCGCCCGCGTGGGCGTCGCCGGGGAGGGCCATCCGGTCACGCTGGCGGTGGCGCCGTCCGGGGCGCTGACCTCGGTCACGCTGCCCCGCTGGGGCGACCCGGGCAAGGGCCCGTTCGGACGGCACGTCTTCGGGGTGGAGGTCCGGCGCGAGGCGACGTTCGGCGGCTACACCGTCCCCGCGGGTGTCCGCGCGGGCTGGTGGTACGGGACGGAACGCTGGGCCGACGGCGAGTTCATCCGGTTCACCGTGGACCGCGCGGTCCACTTCTGAGAGCGAAAGGCGCGAGGGCCCATAGCGACGGCGGCCCCCCGGCTGACCGCCCGGTCGTCGGCGACGGCCCGGGTGAGAAGTGCTCGGCTCACCCGGGCCCTGTCGTCTCCGGCTTCAGAGGGTCGCCCGTTCCGGCGGCGCCGGGTCTATGTGGGGGCTGCCCGCGGTCCTACGGCGGCGCAGGACGGCGGTCAGGGCGTCGGCCGCCAGGAAGGCGAGCAGGGTGATGCCCAGCAGCGGCACCGCCCAGCCGACCAGCAGGACGGCCGGGACGCCGAGGACCAGCAGCGCGCGCGGGAGCCGCCGCCAGGTTCCGCGAGCGGGCGGGCGTCCGACCAGTGCGCGGCGGTCCTCACGGGTGGGACGCCGCTGCCACCACATCCGGTAACCCCAGAAGATGATCCCCAGCAGGCCCAGTGCGGTGGCCGCGAGCAGGAGCTGGTTCGGCAGGCCGAACAGCCGTCCCATGTGGAACTGGACGCCCAGCGTGGACAGTTTCGCCAGCCACGAATGGTCCGCCCAGGTCACGCGCGCGCCGGTCTGCACCGTTGAGGCGTCGACGGCGATCTGGTCCAGGCGCACCGGCCACCGGTTGTCGACCTGGGCCACGCTCCACAGACTGCCGGTGTCCTTGGGAGGGCTGATCTCGATCGGCCCGGTCAGGCCCTCGCCGCGCGCGATCGCCATCACGAGGTCGACGTCGTCCGCGGGGTCGGCCGTGCCGGTGGGGGCGCCGCCGTCGTGGTGCCCGTGGCCGCCGCCCGGCGCCGGGGTGGTCCCGGCGCGGGCGGTGTCCAGCTCCGGGGCGGTGGCCCGCAGGTGCGACTGGAGGGAGTCGAAGCGGGCCCCGGCGTGGTCGGACCAGGTCAGGCCGGTCGCGCTGAGGAACAGCAGGACCACGCCCAGCCACACGCCGAGGACGGCGTGCCGGCCCCTCGTGCGGCGGACGCCCTTGGCCGAGCCGTCCGGCCAGAGGGCCCGGCGGGCCGGTCCGCGCCCCCGGTAGTGGCGGCGGCGGCCCAGCCACATGAGCAGCCCGCCGCCGACGATGACCCACAACCAGCTGGCGGCCGTCTCCGAGTACAGCCGTCCGGCCGTGCCGAGGTGCAGGCTGCGGTGCATCTCGTCCAGCCAGGTGGTCAGGGGTGTCGATCCGAACCAGGTGGTCAGCTCGCCGCGCACCTTGCCGGTGTAGGGATCGACGTAGACGGTGCGCTGCTTCTCTCCCAGATCGGGCACCGAAAGGACCACGCGCGTCGTGCTGCTCGCGTCCGCGGGCGGGACGACCGTCGCGACCGCGCCTTCCGGATGCGCGGCCCTGGCGGCGCGTACCTGGTCGGCGAGTGCCAGGGATCTGCCGCCCACCCGGGCGACTTGCAACTCGTCCCGGTACACGAGGGCGTCGAGCTGAGGGGTGAACGCGTAGGCCAGGCCGGTCAGGGCGGCCAGGGCCAGGAAGGGGGCCACGAACACGCCGGCGTAGAAGTGCAGCCGCCGCACCAGCGGCCACACCTCCCGTCCGGCGGCCCGCGGTCCGTCCGCGACGACGGCGGCCGTCGCGGTCGCCGAGGGCGGGCCGGTGTGCTGGGTGTCGTCCGCCGGAGGACCGGATTCGGACGTCGGAGGATCGGACTCGGAAGTCGTGGACATGCAGGCTCCAAGGCGTGACGCCAGGCTGGTACGGCGCATGCCACGCGGCGGGGTCGCCGCACCGGCCGGGGGATTCGAGGCGCTCGCACCGCGTTCGGGTGAGAGCGAGGTGGCCTCAACTCAGCACCGGACGCGCGTCCTGCGATGAAGGGGGCGGCTCCGGCACTGGAAGCTCCGCTCGGATCGGCGACGCTCAGAGGGCGTCAGCCGAGAGCGGCGGCACTCCCCGGGGGCCCGCGCCTGGCCAAGGCGTATCGCAGGAGGACGGTACGGAATGGCCTTCCAGCCCTGCGCCTCGGGCACGTGGGCCGGGCCGGGCCGTGCACGGGGACCGTCCAGATCCGGGCGAACGGCCGCAGCGCCCAGCGGGCCAGCCGGCGCATCTGGCCGCAGAGCCTTGCCTCACCGCACTCCAGCCACCACGAGGTGACCAGCACGGCCACGGCGTGCATGAGCAGCATGCCCGTCCCGGACGAGCCGCCATGCGCGCCGGCCATCGCCATCGTCGCCTCACCGGCCGGCCCGGTGTGCGGCATCGTGTGGCCCGCGGACGCCTGCGACAGCACGACGTGGAGGACCACCTGGCAGACCGCGACCGCGGGAAGGATCGTGGCGATCGTGCGTTCCCTGCGGGTCAGCGCCAGCGCCGGCGCGAGCACCGCCAGGAAACCGGCGATCAGCGCGAGCCGGTGGACGTGACCGCCCCCGGCGAGGTGACCACCGGCCGCGAGAACGGCACAGGTGGCGGCGAAGCTCGCCGCACGCACCCACCGCACCGCCGACCACAGCCCCATGAGGGTCAGAGCCTTTCACAGCCGTTCGCCACGGACCGCACCATCCGCGCCGCCGCACGCCCGCGCCTGCGGACGTCACTCAGGTGGTACGCACCCGGGCCCGGAACCGTTCGAATCGATGCTCAGGCCGGACCGTCACCGCCGTCGTGCTGCTCCTCACCGTCCGCGGCGGCGATTCCCACGACGATCGCGGTCACCGGGCCGGTCACGGCGTCGGGGGGTGCTCGGCCGCCGCGACGATGTCGTCCAGCATCCGCCGCTGGTGGCGGTGGCCGACCGTCTCGTAGCCGACCACCGTGACGTACGGGGCGAGCATCACCACGAGGAGGCACACCGCGGGCGTGACACCGGCCGCCGCCAGCAGGACCGCCGCCGCCAGCACCGCGAGGGTGGCCGAGATCAGCAGGAGGTGGAACCGGTCCGTCACGGACAGCAGCAGCGTGTGCAGCAGGTAGACCATCAGCAGGTAGAGGCCGACCGGGAGGGCGAGGGACAGCACCACCGCGACCTCGCCGATCCGCGCGTGGTGCTCCAGCCGCAGGCCGGCCACGTGCAGGCCGGCGCCCGCGCCGGCGATCCCGATGAAGAGCGGGATGTGCCCGTAGCCGAAGAGGTATCCGCGGCCCCGGCGATGGACCAGGACGTCGCCGAACGGGGTGGAGAAGTACACCCACCACATGCCGAACGTCAGGCCGACGCCCGCGACGACGATGGCGGCGGCGTTCCACGTCCAGTCCGTCCCGGCCTCGCCGCCGAGGAGGTCGCCGGAGGAGGCGACGGTGCCGACGACGCCCTCGCCCAGGGTGATGATCGCGAAGAGGCCGTACCGTTCCGCGACGTGGTGCGGGTGCCAGGGCGTGCCGCCCGCGCCGCCCTGGGTCAGCACCGGCAGCAGCAGCTCCAGCGCCCCGAACACCGCGAACCCGGCGAACACGGCCGGCAGCGGCAGGTGCGCGAAGCCCACCACGATCCAGCCGACCTGCGCGATCACCGTCCAGCGGATGTTCGCCATCCCGACGTCGTGGAACGAGGGCGACTGCCGGGCCGCGCGCCACCACTGCGACACCATCGCGACCCGCATCACGACATAGCCGATCACCATCCCCCGCAGTTCGAGGTGCCCGCCCTCCTCGACCGAGTGGAACATCGCGGGCAGCCCGAGCGAGAACACCACGACGCCCGTCATCTGGACCATCGTCAGCGCCCGGTAGAGCCAGTCGTCGGTGCCGAACGCGGAGGCGAACCAGCTGAAGCTGATCCACGCCACGCTGATCGCGAACATCGCGAGCACGAACGCGGTGAGCGCCTGCGCCACGTGCCCGCCGGCGAGCATCTCGGCGAAGCGGGACGCCGCGGTGCCCACGGCGACCACGAAGGTCAGGTCGAACAGCAGCTCCAGCGGCGTGGCGACACGGCCCCGCTCCTCCGGGTCCCGGCCGGTCATCGGCACCAGGCGGTGCGCCGCGCCGCGCCTGCCGGCGCCCTCTGAGTCGCTCATCCCGGAAATGATGCCGCATGCGGACGCGGGCCCGGCCGTTCACCTGGGCGGATCCGCGCGTCAGCGTCCCGCGGGCGGCGGGGCGGCCCGGCCGGTGTACGGGGCCAGCGGCAGCGGGCGCCCGGTGAGGAACGCGACCACGGCGGAGCGGTAGAGGACGGGCTGCTCGGCGTCGATCACGTGCCCGGCGTCCGGGACCTGGACCAGCACGGCGCCGGGGATCGTGTCCCGGTACTCGCGGGCGATCTCCCACCGCTTGTACTCGCACTGCCCGCGCAGGATCAGCGCCGGGACCGCGGCGCGGCGCAGGACGGGCCGCGGGTCGGGGACCCTGAGGGCGTCGTCCGAGGTCATCTGGTTGGAGTAGAAGCCCGAGCGCGACACGGCCTCGTGGAGCGGCCGGCCCGGACGGCAGGTCGCCGCGGACCCCACCGACGACAGCAGCTCGTCGAAGAGCGGATCGACCTCCTCGTCGGGCAGCAGCGCGTGCGCGGCGCGCGGGTTCACGGCCATGAGCAGCGACCACGCGACCAGCTGGGGACGGTTCTCCAGGTCGTCCATGCGCGCGCGCTGGGCCGGGGTGAGCCGGTCCCAGATCTCCCCCTCGCCGGACTTCTCCCATTCGGGCGCCCACAGGGCACCGGGTGAGGTGAACACCGTCCGGGCGACGCGGTCCGGGTGCGCGGCGAGGTAGGCGGCGGCGAGCGTGGCGCCCCACGAGCCGCCCGCGAGGACGAGCCGTCCCGCGCCGATGCGCCCCCGGATCGCCTCCAGGTCGGCGACCTGCCGGGCGACGGTGTAGCCCGCGGGGTCGTCCAGCCGCTGGGAGCGCCCGGACCCGAGCTGGTCGTAGGTGTAGACGTCGAAGCCCGCCGCGGCCAGCGCGCGGTCGAGGTCGTCCGGGCCGGCGCCGGGGGTGCCGGGGCCGCCGTGCAACCGGACGACCGGGTCAGGACGGCGCCGCCCCTGCGCCGGGGTGAGGGTGTAGGCGATGCGCGAGCCGGTGGAGAGCCGCCAGTAGCGGGTGTCCTGGGCGGGCAGCGGGGCCGCGGTGACGCCGAGGGGCCTGAACACCAGCAGGCCGCCCGCGATCGCGGTGATCCCGGCCATGCACGCGGCGGCCAGTGCCGCGAGGAGCCCGCGGCGGCGCGCGCGGGCGAGCCGTCCGCCCAGGTGCGCGGCGGCGCCGGAGACGAGCGCGGCCGCGGCCAGGGCGGTCGCCGCGCACGTGGCGAGCGACGCGGTGGCCGCGGCGGTGAGGAGGAATGCGGTGGCCGCGGCGGGCGGCGCGAGCAGCGCACCGGTGAGGACCAGCGCCCCGCCACCGAGTCCGCGGGGCAGCGGGGTCCGCCGCGGAGGGGGCGGCTTCGGGGAATTCAGGGTCGATGTCATGCGGCGACGCTAGGAACGGCGGAGCGGCGCGGTCGTCGCCCGGGCGGGACGCGGCCCGTCCCCCCACGGGAGGACGGTCCGTCCACCGGCGGGACGATTCCGCAGGTCGCGGGCGTTCCGTACGCTGACGGCCATGGATGCTCGCTGGTGGCGCCCGGACCGGCCCGCCGACCGCCGGTGGCACTGGGTGGCGCTGGACGTGTTCGTCGCCTACGTCTCGGCGACCATCGCCATCGGGGACTCCGACGCCACCGCGTCGGCGTTCCACGGGCCGCCCGCCGTCCGGGCCGCCGCCGTGGTGTGGTTCGCGGCCATCTCCGGGCGCCGGTTCGCGCCCGCGACCGCGCTGTGGGCGTCGGCGGCGGCCACCGCCGCGACGGCCCTCACCGGGCACCCGCTCACGAACCTGTCGGCGGCGTCCGCGCTGGCCCTGACGATGGTCGCGCAGACCCGGCCCCGCCCGCGTGCCGCGGCGGCCGCCGCCCTGCCCGTCGCGGCGGCGCTCACGGCGCTCGCGGCGGAGGGCGGCGGGGCCCTGGTGCTCGGCGCGGTCCTGCACGGCGGCGCGCTGCTGGCGGGCGACGCGGCCCGGTCGCGCCGGGAGGCGGCCGCCGCGCTGCGGGCGCACGAGGCCGGGCGCGCCGCGGCGCTGCGGCGGCGCGCGCTCGCCGACGAGCGCGCCCGGATGGCCCGGGAACTGCACGACGCCGTCGGGCACGCGGTCACGGTGATGGTCACCCACGCCGGTGCGGCCCGCCTGTCGCTCGGCGGCGGGCACGAGGACGTGCGCCGCTCGCTGGGGAGCATCGAGCAGGTCGGGCGCGCCGCCCTCGGCGACCTCGACCGGGTCCTCGGCCTGCTCGGCGACACCGGGCCGCCGGACCTGGTGGCGGCGCTGCGCGGGCTGGTCTCCGGGCTCCCGCCGGGCCTGCGCGCCGACCTCGTCGTCGACGGCGACCTGCCCCCGGTCGGGGAGCCCGCGGCCCAGACACTGCACCGCATCGTCCAGGAGTCGCTCACCAACGTCGTCCGGCACGCCTCCGCCGCAACGGTGCGGGTGCAGGTGTCCCGCGACGGGGAGGACGTGCGGGTCACCGTCACCGACGACGGCACCGCCGTGCCCGGCCCGCCCGGACGCGGGCTCGCCGGGATGCGCGAGCGCGCCGGGCGGCTCGGCGGGACCTGCCGGGCGGGCCCCGGCCCGGACGGCGGCTGGCGGGTCGAGGCACGCGTCCCCCCGGCCACGCGGGCCGTCACGTGATCCGGGTCCTGCTGGCCGACGACGAGGAGCTGATGCGCGGCGGCCTGCGCATGATGCTCCAGACGCAGCCCGACATCACCGTGGTCGGGGAGGCGTCCGACGGCGCGCAGGCCGTCCGGTCCACCGCCGCGCTCGCGCCGGACGTGGTCGTGATGGACGTCCGGATGCCCGTCCTGGACGGCGTCGCCGCCACCGCCGGGATCACCGCCCGGCATCCGGCGTCCCGCGTCCTGGTGCTGACGACGTTCGAGCTGGACGAGTACGTCTTCGCCGCCGTCCGGGCCGGGGCGGCCGGGTTCCTGCTCAAGCGCACCCCGCCGGAGACGCTGATCGAGGGCGTCCGGACGATCGCCTCGGGCGAGGGGCTGCTCGGCCCGTCGGTGACCCGGCGGCTGCTCGCCGAGTTCGCCCGCGCCTCGCCCGCCCCGCCGGACGCGGCGGCGCGGCGGCGCCTGGACCGCCTCACCGGCCGCGAGCACGAGGTGCTGCTGCTGATGGCGCGCGGCCTGTCCAACGCCGAGATCTCCGTCCGCCTGCACGTCGGGGAGGCGACCACCAAGACGCACGTGGGCCGGATCCTGGCCAAGCTCGGGCTGCGCGACCGGATCCACGCCGTCGTCTTCGCCTTCGACAACGGCCTCGTCCGCCCCCGCGGCTAGTGCGCCTCCAGGGGCTCGGTGGCAGTGGACCGCCGGACGCCCGCCAGAGGCGCCCCGGTCGCGTCGGCGACGTCCTCGGGCGTCACGCCCGGGGCGGTCTCGACGAGCACCAGGCCGTCTGGGCCGATGTCCACGACGGCCAGGTCGGTGATCACGCGGGTCACCACGGCGCGGCCGGTCAGGGGCATCGTGCAGGCCGGGACGAGCTTGGGGGACCCGTCCTTCGCGCGGTGCTCCATCAGGACGATGACGCGGCGGGCCCCGTGGACGAGGTCCATCGCGCCGCCCATGCCCTTGACCATCCGGCCGGGGATCATCCAGTTGGCCAGGTCACCGGAGGCGGAGACCTGCATCGCGCCGAGCACGGCGACGTCGATGTGGCCGCCGCGGATCATCGCGAAGCTGGTCGGCGAGTCGAAGAAGCTGGCGCCCGGGAGGGTGGTGACGGTCTCCTTGCCCGCGTTGATCAGGTCGGGGTCCACCTCGTCCTCCCAGGGCGAGGGGCCGGTGCCGAGGATCCCGTTCTCGGCGTGCAGGACGATCCCGTGGCCGTCCGGCAGGAAGTTGGGGATGAGGGTCGGCAGCCCGATGCCGAGGTTGACGTACTGGCCGTCGCCCAGCTCCCGCGCGGCGCGCGCGGCCATCTGCTCATGGGACCACGGCATGGGCGTCCTCCTCCGGACGGGTGCGGACGGTCCGCTTCTCGATGGACTTCCGGGCCGCCTGCTCGGGGGTGAGCGGAACGACGCGGTCGACGAACACCCCGGGGAGGTGGACCTCGTCCGGCCCGATCTCCCCGGGTTCGACGAGCCGCTCGGCCTCCAGGACGGTCAGGCGCCCGGCCATCGCCGCGGCGGGGTTGAAGTTGCGGGCGGCGGCGTGGAACACGGCGTTGCCGTGCCGGTCGGCGCGGGCCGCCCGGACCAGCGCGACGTCGGTGACGATGCCCTCTTCGAGGACCATCTCCCGCCCGCCGAAGACCCGCGTCTCCTTCGGGCGCGAGGTGGCCGCGGGGGTGCCGTCCGGGTGGTAGCGGAGCGGGAGCCCGCCCTCGGCGACGAGCGTGCCGACGCCGGCGGGGGTGTAGAAGGCGCCGATCCCGGCGCCGCCCGCGCGCAGCCGCTCGGCGAGGGTGCCCTGCGGGGTCAGCTCGACCTCCAGCTCACCGGCGAGGAACTGCCGGCCGAACTCGCGGTTCTCGCCGATGTAGGAGGCGATGACCCGGACGATCCGGCGGCGCTCCAGCAGCAGGCCGAGACCGACGCCGTCGACGCCGCAGTTGTTCGACACGATCGTCAGCCGGTCCGCGCCCTGGTCGAGGAGCGCCTCGATGAGGAACCGCGGGATGCCCGCGAGCCCGAAGCCGCCGACCGCGATGCTCGCGCCGGGCGCGATGTCGGCGACCGCCTCGGCCGCGGTCGCGATCACCTTGTCCATACGGCCGACCCTAGACCGCGCGATTCATATGTTCCAATATCAATAGGTCGGCTCAGTGATAGGCAAACGGTCTGAATGAGAGGGGTGGCGGGCATGGAGCTGCGGCGCCTGCGGTACTTCGTCGCCGTCGCGGACGAGGGCCACTTCGGGCGGGCGGCCGAGCGGCTGCACATCGCGCAGCCGCCGCTGTCCCTGCAGATCAAGAAGCTGGAGGGGGAAGTCGGGGTGACGCTGCTCGACCGGTCGACCCGGCGGGTGGCGCTCACCCCCGCCGGGGAGCGGTTCCTCGCGCGCGCCAAGGCGATTTTGGCCGCGGTGGACGAGGCGCGGGCCGAGGCCGTCCGGGTCGCGGCGGGCGAGGCGGGCCGGGTGTCGATCGGCTTCATCGGCACGGCGACCTACGCGGTGCTGCCCGCCCTGGCCCGCAGGCTGCGCGCCGACCTCCCGGACGTCGAACTGGACCTCAAGGGCGAGATGCTGACCCCCGACCAGGTCGACGCGCTGCACGACGGCAGGCTGGACCTGGCCGTGGTGCGCACGCCGATCCCCGACACCGAGCTGGACGTGCGCCCGCTGCGGCGGGAACGGCTGATCGTCGCGCTCCCCCGGGACCATCCGCTCGCCGCCGGCGGGGAGGTCGATCTCCGGAACCTGCGCGAGGAGCAGTTCCTGAGCTACCCGTCCCGGCACCGGTCGGTGATCCGGGACGCGGTGCTCGACGCGTGCCGCCGCGCGGGCTACCGCCCTCGGCTGGTCCAGGAGGTGGCGGAGACCTCGACGCTGCTGGTCTTCGTCGCCGCCGGGCTCGGGGTCGCCCTGGTGCCCGACTCGGTGCGCCTGCTGTCCCTGCCCGGCGTCGCGTTCCGGCCGCTCGCCGGGGACCGGGTGGACGTGGGGCTGGCCGTCGCCACGCTGCCCGGGGAGCCGTCACCGCTGGTCGCGAGGGTCAGGGCCGCGCTGCTGGACATGTATCCCGGAGGGTGAGGGACGCCCCGGGCCCCGTCCCGGTCAGGGCTCGACGCGCGGGGGCTCCCCGTTCCAGGCGGCGCGGAGCAGGCGCGTCACGCCGTCGAGGGTGACGGGCGCGGGGTTGGCGTACGGGGCGTCCACGACCTGCCGGGCGAGGGGACCGAGGTCGCCCTCGGCCACGCCGAGATCGCGCAGCGACCGCGGCGCGCCGAGGGAGCCCGCGAGGTCCCAGAGGCGGTGCGCGGGGTCGGGCGCCGCGAGGGCCCGCGACAGCGCCTCCGCCGCGTCGGGCGCGGCGGGCTGGTTGTAGGCGAGCGCGTACGGCAGGACGATCGTGTGGGTCTCGGAGTGCGGGAGGTCGAGCGTCCCGCCGAGCGCGTGGCACAGCTTGTGGTGCAGGGACATCGTCGTGGCGCCGAGGCACGCGCCGCACAGCCAGGACGCGTACAGGGCCTGCGTGCGGGCGTCCAGGTCGCCCCCGTCCGCGGCGACGGCCGGGAGCGCCCCGGCCATCGCGCGCACGCCCTCCTCGGCCATCAGCGAGATGATCGGGGACCGGTCGGGCGCGTACAGTGCCTCGACCGCGTGGGCGACGGCGTTGAACCCGCTGGTCACCGACATGCCGACCGGCAGGCCGAGGGTGAGCTCGGGGTCGTACAGGACGCCCGCGGGCAGCACCCGCGGGTCCTTGCCGGTCCGCTTGCGCCCGTCCTCGGTGAGCCCCCAGACGGCGGTCATCTCCGAGCCCGCGTAGGTGGTGGGGACGGCGATCACCGGCAGGTCGTGCTCCAGCGCGATGGCCTTCCCGAGCCCGATCGCCGATCCGCCGCCGACGGCCACGCAGGCGTCGGCGCCGAGCTCGGCGGCGCGGTCGCGGGCGTGCCGCGCCACCTCGACCGGGACGTGCATGCGCGCCTCGGCGAGCACGCCCGCGGACAGGTCGCCCAGCGCGTTCGCGATGGCCTCCCCCGTCCGCTTCTGCTCGGGCGAGCACAGCACCAGGGCGCGGCGCGCCTCCAGCCGCTCGACCTCGGTGGGGAGGGACGCGACGGAACCGGCCCCGAACCGGACCCGCATCGGCAGGGCGTCGTAGGAGAAGGACGTCTGGAACATGGTCACACTTCCTGGTCGGTGCCGTCGGTGCCGTCGGCATCGTCGGTGCCATCGGCGCGGAGGACGACGTCGAAGTCCACCGTGCGGAACGGGTTGGGCAGGCCGGCCTCCGCCGCGCGGGCCGGGTCGTCGACCTCGGGGAACTCGCGCACCAGGCTGGGCTTGACCCCGAACACGGCGTCGGAGTCGATGTAGGGGGTCCCGGCGACGAACAGGTGGGTCGTCACGGTCCGGTACCCGGGTGCCGACACCTCGAAGTGGATGTGCGCGGGCCGGTTGGGGTGCCGGGACGTCGCCCGCAGCAGCCTGCCGACCGGGCCGTCCTGCGGGATCGGGTAGTACCGGGGGACGATCGAGCGGAACCAGAACCGCCCGTCCCCGTCGGCGGTGAAGAGGCCGCGCAGGTTCAGCGGGGGCTGTAGATCGGGCTGCTGCACGTCGTAGAAGCCCTCGTCGTTGGCCTGCCAGACGTCGATCGTCGCGCCGGGGACCGGCGTGCCGCCGGGCCCCGTCACGCTGCCGGTGACCAGGCACGGCGTGCCCTTGCCGTCCTCGGCGATGTCGGCGCCGAGCTCGCGGGGCGGGGAGGCCACCATGTGGAAGGGGCCCTCCACGGTCGACTCCGTCAGCTCCCCGCCGGCCCGGTTGTTGATCGTCTCGACCAGCATCGAGGCGCCGAGGACGTCGGAGAGCAGGATGAACTCCTGCCGGGTGTCCGTGCAGGTCTTCCCGGTCTCGGTGAGGAAGCCGATCGCCTCGGCCCACTCCCGCTCGGTGAGCCCGACGTCCTTGACGAAGTCGTGCAGGTGCCGCACGAGCGAGGTGAGGACCCGGCGCAGGCGGGGGTCCGGCGTCGCGGCGAAGCTGGCCGCGACCACCTCGGCCGAGCGTTCCTCGCTGAACAGCCCGGCCGGGGCGGCCGTGCCCGCGGTGCCCGCGGGACCGTCTGGAATCATGATCATCTCCGGTGCGGTGTCAGGATCTGCGCACGGCGCGCTGGGGCGCGGCGTGGATCAGCTCGTAGTCGCGGCCGATCGCGCCGGTCGCCTGGAGCAGGAGGGGCAGCAGGTCGTCGATCAGCTCGCGCGGGCCGATCTCGGCGGCGATCGCGGTGACGTTGACCGCCGCGACCGTCCGGCCGTCGCCGTCGCGCAGGGGCGCGGCGACCGAGCGGATCCCGGGCGCCACCTCCCCGTCGGTCGAGGCCCAGCCGCGGGCGCGGACCTCCCGCAGCTCCGCCTCGACCTCCTCGGCCGGACGCGGCCGGTGAGGCCGGACGGGCGACCGCGGCGCGGTGGCCAGCGCCGCGCGCAGGGCCTCGGCGTCCAGGGACGCCAGCAGGACCTTGCCGAGCGCGGTGCTGGCGGCCGGCAGGCGCGTGCCGACCTTGACGTTGACGGCGACGACCTTGGGGACCTCGACCCGGGCGACGTAGATGATGTCCGAGCCGTCCAGCTCCGCGACGGAGGCGGCCTGGTCGGTCTGCTCGACCAGGTCGCGCAGGTGCGGGAGCGCGACCTCCCACAGCCCGGCCGAGAGCGTGTAGGCCACGCCCAGCTCCAGGACGCGCGGCGTGAGGACGACCCCTTCGGGGGCGGTGCGCACGTACCCCAGGTGCTCAAGCGTCAGGACGATGCGGCGGGCGGTCGGCCGGGCCAGCCCGGTCGCGTTCGCGATCTCCGTGAGGGACATCGGCACCCGGTGCGGGCCGAAGCATCTGAGCACGTCGAGACCACGGGCCAGCGCCTCGATGAAGTCCGGGCCGGCATCTTCGCGCGGCATGTCGCTCCCTTCCCTGGTGGCTGGATCGCTACCTTGCCACCTCCCGCCAAGAGTACGGTGCTCGACCGCTGTACGGTCAAGTGTCCGTTTTCTCGATGCTGACCTTGTTTGCTCTGTCTTTGCAGAACAAGTGGGTAGAACAATGAATGAACACGACACTTGACACCCGCACACGCGCATCCCATGCTTCTGGAACGCGATAGGTATGACCGTATGTCGGTCAAGTAGCCGTACAACGGTCGCTCCAGTGGAGGCAGCACATGTCGAACAGCGCCATATCCGCCGACGTCGTCGTCATCGGCGGCGGTCCCGCGGGCCTGACGGTCGCGGCGGAGGCCGCGCGCGCCGGGGCCCGCGTCGTCGTGTTGGAGCGCCGCACGGAGGACACCCACTCGCGGGCCGGAGTGATCCAGCCGCGCGTGCTGGAGCTGTTCGACGTCCGCGGCCTCATGGGCCGGTTCCGGGCCGCGGCCGAGCGGTGGCGGCCCGACCACGAGGTGCCGCGCTACATCTACGCGGGCCTCACCGGGCTGCGCTACGACCAGCTCGACAGCAAGTTCCCGTACGCGCTGATCCTGCCCCAGATGACCACCGAGCACCTCCTCGCGGAATGGGCCGTGGAGCAGGGCGCCGACCTGCGCCGGGGGATCGCCTACGTCGGGCACGCCGAGACGGCCGAGGGCGTCAGGGTCACCGCCCGCGACACCGCCGGGGAGGTCGTGGAGTTCACCGCGCCCTACCTGGTGGGGGCCGACGGGGCGCGCAGCCTCGTCCGCGAGACGGCCGGGATCCCCTTCGAGGGCCGCAAGACGCGGATGACGGCCGTGGCCGTGGACGCCGACCTGGCCTTCCCCTGGCAGGCGTCGATGCAGATGAAGCGCAACGAGCACGGCTGGGTGCTCGCCTACCCCTTCGGAAAGGGCATCACCCGGTTCATCATCGTCGCCGAGCACCGCCGGAACGTCCCGCACACCGAGCCGGTCACCATGGAGGAGGTCCGCGAGTCACTGCGGCTGATCTTCGACGACGACTTCGGCGTCACGTCGGCGCGCTGGCTGTCCCGCTACGGCGACGCGCACCGCATGGTCCCCGAGTTCCGCCGCGGGCGGGTGCTGCTCGCCGGTGAGGCGACCCGCGTGCACTACCCCGCCAGCGGCATCGGCATGAACTACTGCATCCAGGACGCCTTCAACCTCGGCTGGAAGCTCGGCTGGGTCGGCACGGGCCGCGCCCCCGACGCGCTGCTCGACACCTACCACGACGAGCGGCACCCGGTGCTCAAGGCGCTGATGGACGACGTCGCGACGCAGTGCGGCCTGCACTTCGACTTCTCCCCCGCCGGGATGGCGCTCAAGGACTTCGTGGAGAGGGAGCTGGTGCCGATCCCCGAGGTCAACGCCATCCTGCGGAACCGCCTGAGCGGCTTCGGCACGTCCTACCACCGCGACTCCGACGCGCACCTCGCGGACGGCACCCGCGTCAGCGACTTCCCCGTCGAGGCCCCCGCGGGCTCGCCGGGCGCGTCGTCCTACACCGAGGTCGCCAAGGACGCCGGGTTCGTCCTGGCCGACGTCCCCGGCCCGGACGGCCCCCGCTCGCTGCCCGGCACGATCACCGCCGTGACGGCCTCCGCCGCCTCGCTGGCGCGCGACTTCGGAGCCGCCGCGGTGCTGATCCGCCCCGACGCCTACGTGGCGCGCGCCTGGGCGATGCGGCCCACCGACGAGGAGGTCACGGCCGCCTACCGGGAGGCCACGCGGCAGGACGCCGCCTCGCCGTCCCCGGCGGCCGCGACGGCGGACACCGCCGGGACGGCCCGGGCGTCCGGGGCGTCCCGGGCGGACACCGCCGGCGTCCGCAGGCAGCCCGAACACGCATGACCCGAGGAGTGGACATGACGGAACACGCGCCACGGCGCATCCTCATCCAAGGCGGCTGGGTCGTCACCGGCGACCCGGCCGTCGGCACGCTCACCGGATGCGACGTCCTGATCGAGGACGGCGTCATCACCGGTGTCGGGCCCGGCCTGTCCGGCGACGGCGCCGAGGTGATCGACGCCCGCGACATGATCGTCTTCCCGGGGCTCGTCGACACCCACAAGCACACCTGGCAGTCCGCCGTCCGGCACCGCTGCACCGAACTCGACCTCCAGACCTACTTCGGGGAGATGTTCGGCAGGCTCGGCGCGCGGTACCGCCCGGAGGACGTCTACGCCGGGAACCTGCTCGGCGCCCTGTCGGCCATCGACGCCGGCACCACGACGCTGATGGACTGGTCGCACGTCCAGAACTCGCCGGAGCACGGCGACCAGGCCATCGCCGCGCTGCGCGACAGCGGCGTCCGCGCGGTGTTCGGGCACGGCTGGCCGCTGGTCGACCTGCCGGCGTGGATCATGGGCAGCGACCGGCCGCACACCGTCGACGTCCGGCGGATCCGCCGCGAGCTGCTGCCCGACGACGACGCCCTGGTCACCCTGCACCTGGCCGGGCGCGGCCCGGAGCTGTCCACGCTGGAGGCGACCCGCGCCGACCTGGCCATGGCGCGCGACCTCGGCATCCGCGTGTCCATCCACATGGGCTGCGGTCCCGAGTTCGGCGCGATGGCCGCCATCACGCAACTGGACCGCGCGGGCCTGCTGGGCCCCGACCTGAACTTCGTGCACTGCAGCGAATGCGCCGACGACGAGTTCCGAATGATCGCCGACAGCGGCGGGACGGTGGCGCTCGCCCCGCAGCACGAGCAGGCGTTCCCCGGCATCGGCCACACCCCGATCGACCGCGTCCGCGCCTTCGGGATCACAGCGGGCCTGAGCACCGACACCGAGACCCACGGCGCCGCCGACCTGTTCACCCAGATGCGCGCGGGCCTGGCCGCCCACCGCAGCCAGCTCGCCGAGGGCCGCTCGCGCTACACCGGCAAGCTGGAGCCCTTCGGCGTCGCCGAGGTCTTCGCGATGGCCACCCAGGGCGGCGCCGACGCGCTGGGGCTCGGCGACCGCGTCGGCAGCCTGACCGCCGGCAAGCGCGCGGACGTCGTCCTCGTCCGCGCGACCGATCCCAACCTGTTCCCGGTCACCGACCCGGTGGCCGCGCTGGTGTCCGCCGCGCATCCCGGCAACGTCGACACCGTCCTGATCGACGGCATCGTCCGCAAGCGCGGCGGCGCCCTCGACGGCGGCGTGCTCGGCCGTGCCCGGGACCTCGCGCTGGCCTCCCACGACCGCCTCCTGGGCGGCTGACCCGGGCACCCGCACGACCCGCCCGCCCCGCACGACCACACCCGCACGACCACCATCGACATCCGAAAGGCCACCATGTCACTCGACCCCGCCGTCGCCGGGTTCCTGTCCGCGCTCCGGTCCGCCGGCGTCCCGCCCGGCTTCGCCGGAACCCCCGCCGAGATGCGCGAGCGCATGCGCGGCGCGATCGAGGGGAACTGGGACCCCGCGTCGTTCGCCCCCGTCAAGAGCGTCGACGACGTCGTCGTCGGCGGGCTGCGGCTCAAGGTCGTCCAGCCGCACGTCGCCGGGACGGGACCGGGACCCGTCCCCACCGTGCTGTACTTCCATCCCGGCGGCTTCGTCATGGGCAGCGCCCACCTCATGCAGGACGTCGCCCGCAGGCTCGCGCACGACCTCGGCGCCTGGGTGGTCTCCGTCGACTACCGGCTCGCGCCCGAGAACCCGTTCCCGGCCGCGGTCGAGGACGCGATGAACGCGCTGTGCTGGGTCCACGACGCCATCGGCGACCTCGGCGGCGACCTCACGCGCATCGGCCTCGCCGGGGAGAGCTCCGGCGCCAACCTCGCGACGGTGACGGCGCTGCGGGCCCGCGACGCGGGCATCCCCGTGGCGGGCCAGCTGCTGGCCTCCCCGGTGACGAACTTCGCGCGCCAGTACCCGTCCGTCGCCGAGAACGCCGACGGCTACTTCCTCACCCGCGACGACCTCGCCGTCATCCGGATGCTCTACCTCGGCGACGACGACACCCTGGCGGAGGACCCGCTCGTGTCGCCGGCGCTGGCGTCCGTCCTGTCCGGGGTCGCCCCGGCGGTCGTCGGCGTGGCCGGCTTCGACCCGCTGCGCGACGACGGGACCGTCTACGCCGCGCGGCTCCTGGAGGCGGGCGTGCCCACCGACCTGCGCGTCTACCCGGGCCTCATCCACCCGTTCTTCGGGATGCCCGGCCTGTCCCCCGCCGCGGACGCCGCCGTGTCCGAGCTGACCGGGCTCCTCGGCGATCTGCTGGACGTGCCCGCGGACGGTGCGCCGTCCGGGACCGGGGAGGACGCATGAGCGCCCCGTCCGGCGACGTCCGCGAGATCCGGCACTGGGTCGACGGCAAGGAGTTCGCCGGTTCCAGCGGGAACACCGCGGCCGTGACCGACCCGGCGACGGGCGAGGTCACCGGCCGCGTCTCGCTGGCGGACACCGCCGACGCCCGCGTCGCGATCACCTCGGCGAAGGCCGCCTTCCCCGCCTGGCGGGACCTGTCCCTCACCCGGCGCACCCGGATCGTCTTCCGCTTCCGGGAGCTGCTGGAGCGGCGCAAGCCGGAGCTGGCGCGGCTGATCACCGCCGAGCACGGCAAGGTGCTCGACGACGCGCTCGGCGAGATCAGCCGCGGCCAGGAGGTCGTCGAGTTCGCGTGCGGGATGCCGCACCTGCTCAAGGGCGCGATGACGGAGAACGCCTCGACGAACGTCGACCTCGCCTCGATCCGGCAGCCGCTCGGGCCGGTGGGGATCATCACGCCGTTCAACTTCCCGGCGATGGTGCCCCTGTGGTTCTTCCCGATCGCGATCGCCGCGGGCAACACGGTGGTGCTCAAGCCCAGCGAGAAGGACCCGTCGGCATCGCTGTGGATGGCGGAGCTGTGGGCGGAGGCGGGCCTGCCGCCCGGCGTGTTCACCGTCCTGCAGGGCGGGAAGGCGGCGGTCGACGAACTGCTCACGCACCCGGACGTCAAGGCCGTCTCGTTCGTCGGGTCCACCCCGATCGCCGAGTACGTGTACTCCACCGCGAGCGCGCACGGCAAGCGCGTGCAGGCGCTCGGCGGCGCGAAGAACCACATGCTCGTCCTGCCCGACGCCGACCTCGACGTCACCGCCGACGCGGCCGTCAACGCCGGGTTCGGCTCCGCCGGGGAGCGCTGCATGGCGGTCAGCGTGGTGGTCGCCGTCGGCGACGTCGCCGACCGGCTCGTCCCGAGGATCGCCGAGCGGGCCGCCGCCATCAGGACCGGCGACGGCACCCGCTCCTGCGACATGGGCCCGCTGGTGACCGCGCAGCACCGCGACAAGGTGGCCGGGTATATCGCCTCCGGCGAGAAGGCCGGGGCCACGGTCGTGCTGGACGGCCGCGACGTCGAGCCCGACGGCGCGGCGGGCGGCTTCTGGCTCGGCCCGACCCTCCTCGACCACGTCACCCCCGGCATGGAGGTCTACACCGACGAGATCTTCGGGCCGGTGCTGTCGGTCGTCCGGGTGGCCTCCTACGACGAGGCCATGGCGCTCATCAACGCCAATCCCTACGGGAACGGCGCCTGCGTCTTCACCGGCGACGGCGGCGCGGCCCGGCGCTTCCAGAACGAGGTCGAGGCCGGCATGGTCGGCGTCAACGTGCCCGTCCCGGTGCCGATGGCCTACTACAGCTTCGGCGGCTGGAAGAAGTCGCTCTTCGGTGACACGCACGCCCACGGCACCGAGGGCGTGCACTTCTTCACCCGCGGCAAGGTGGTCACCAGCCGCTGGCCCGAGCCCGCACGCCGGGGGCTCGACCTCGGTTTCCCTGAGAACAGCTGACCCACCCCCCACGGTCCCGGCCCGGACGGTCCGCAGTGATGTGGACCGTCCGGGCCGGGACTTCGTCATGGCGGGGCCGGTCAGGACAGGGCAGCCTCGCCGCTCGCCTCGTGGGCCGCGGGGGCGGGTGCCTTCTCACCGAGGCGCGGGGCGGTCTCGCGGATCAGCAGGGCCACCACGGCGAGCAGGACGGGCGCGGCCCCGTACAGCAGCAGCGCGTTGCTCAGGCTGCCGGTCGCGTCGGCGATCGCACCGCCGAGCTGGGGGCCGAGCGCCCCGCCGATGGTCTCCCCCACGGCGATCTGGAGGGCGAACGCCGTGGCCATCAGCTCACGCGGCACCGACTCGCCGGGGATCACGTAGGTGACGAGGGTGAGCGATCCGCCCGCCATCAGGCCGACGAGCAGCGACGCGAGGAGGAGGGGCACCGAATGGGCGAACAGGACGAAGAACACCGGCACGAGCCCGCTGCAGACCGCCGCCGCGAACAGGGCCGGCTTGCGCCCGACGCGGTCCGACACCGCGGGGGTGATGACGCTCCCGAGCGCGATGATGCAGCCGTACACCGTGAGAACGAGCGTCGCGGTGCCGCGGGAGATCCCCTCCTCGCTGAGGTAGGTGGGCGCGAACGTGCCGAAGCCGATGTTGGCGCCGATGCAGACGGTCGTGCCGACGAGCGCCAGCGGGACGTTGCGGTTGGCCAGGACGAGGCGGAAGTCGCGGGCCTTGACGCGCGGGGCGTCCGCGCCGGACGAGCCGTCCTCGCGCATGAGGACCGCCACTAGGACCGCGACGACGATGCCCGGGATCGCGACGAGCGGGAAGGCGAGCCGCCAGCCGAGCGCCGAGGCCAGGCCGATCATGATGCCCGGCGCCAGCGCGCTGCCGATGAGCAGCGTCCCGGCGATGACGACGCCCATGTTGCGCCCGCGCCGCCCCGGCGAGGACGCCCGGGCGACCGCGCCCTGGATCAGGGGCAGCGCGGGCCCCTCACAGAAGCCGATGACCGCGCGGAGCAGCAGCATCGTCCCGTAGTTCGGTGCCAGCCCGATCAGGCCGACCGCGCTGGAGAACAGGACCAGGCTCCCGACGATCATCCACTTCGTCCTGCCGCCGAAGCGGTCCGACAGGACGGAGAAGATCAGGCTGGAGATCGCCCACGCCACGGCGGTGACCGAGACCAGCGAGCCGAGCTGGCTGTGGTTGAGATGCAGGTCCCCGCCGATCTGCGGGAAGAGGAAGGTGATCCCGAACCGGTCGAGGAACACGATCCCCGCCGCGAAGAACATGATCAGGACGAGTGTGTTCTGCCGGTCGGCGCCCGTGTCGCCGAGATCTCGGCCGCGGGACGAACTGGAGACGGACATGACGGACTCCCCATGAGGTGGTTCGACCAGCGGGCCTGCGCCCGCTGGAATGGGACATCGATGGGCGCGTCGAAGACACGCGGTCACTCGGGTGGGGAGCTTCGATCGCGGCGGCCGCGGGCCGCCCCGACCCTTCAGAGCGTGATCTCTCCGGCCGGTACCGCGGCGTCGGCGATACGCCGCGCCGCACGCGGGAACAGGTCGAGGGCCCGCCCCCGCACATCGCCCGCCTCGGCGGGGGACAGCGCGCCGCACCGCAGGAGGCTCGCGCGGTTCTCCTCGGCGGTCGCCTCGGTGGTGCAGGGGGCGCCCCAGTCGCTGCCGTAGACGATGTGCCCGGCCCCGACCGTCGTCTTCGCGGGCAGCAGGGACTGCGTGAAGGCCGTGGCCGCCGTGTCGACGTAGAGCGAGGACGCCTGGGCGTCGATGTCCTCGGGCGTGATCCCCTGCGGGACCCACGACTCGTTCCCCAGCAGGCGGAGCCGCCCCGTCAGCGCGGGGAAGGCGCCGCCGCAGTGGGCGACCACGAAGGTGATGTTCGGGTACCGCGCGAACGTCTTCCTGAAGATCATGTCGAACACCGTCCGCGCGGTGTCGAAGGCCACCTCGTACAGCGGGGCGGGATGGTCGAGGACCGCCGGCCGCCGCGCGTCCGGGTGGACGAACACCACGGCCGCCCAGTCGTCGAGCAGCTCCCACAGCGGCGACAGGGACTCGTCCCCCAGGTGGACGCCGTTGTAGGCGGTCGTCACCGCGAAGCCGTCGGCGTCGAGGACCTCGCGCGCCCGGCGGGCCTCCTCCACCGCCGCGGACGGATCGTCCGTGGGCAGCGCGGCCAGGAGCCCGAACCGCGACGGATGATCCGCCACGAGGATCGCGCCATAGTCGTTCGTCGCGCGGAGGGCGGGCAGGCTCGCGGGGACGTTGCTCAGCATCTGCATGGCGGTGCCGGACGCGTCCATATATGCCAGGGTGCGTTCCAGCGACCATTCGGGCGGTTCGCGGAAGTAAATCCCCTTACCCAGCATCGCCTGCCAGGAGCGCACCCGCTCTTCCTCGGTGCTCGGCGGTGTGAAATGCGCGTGGATATCGACGTAGGGGCGGGCGGACCCGTTCCCGCCGCCGTGATCGTCGGTCGTCGTCATCTCGACTTCCCTTCCGTGGGTGCCGTGGGGCGCGGGCGACTATTCCTTGAACAGGCGCAGGCCGTCTTCGATCTCGGAGAGCGGGCTCTGCTCCAGGAAGGGCGCCAGGGCCTCCCGCGCGTCGGCGGGCGACATGAGCGCCGACGGGTCCACCTCGTCGACGCGCCAGCTGCCGGTGTCGTCGTAGATGAACTCGCCCACCAGCAGGCCGTCGCGGTAGGGCCAGGTCGCGGCGAACCGGTGCGAGACCTGGTAGGTGCCGTCGGGGTCGACGTCCTCGCCGGCGAGCGCGGCGTCGGTGCCCCGGACGATCTGGGCGAAGACGGCCTCGATGAAGATGCCGTAGTCGGAGACGGCGACCTTCTCCTCCAGCGCGCCGAAGACGTTCGACCCGCTCTCGACGATCTCCTTGTAGAAGGCCCTGACCTCCTCCATGCCGTCGCACACCAGCGTCCTGCCGCGCTCGGTGAGCCGGTAGAGCGGGTGGGCGACGGTCATCGCCGGGACCAGGATGTCCTCCCAGTGGCCGGACACCTCCAGCAGCGCGTGCCTGCGGTAGTTCTTCAGCATGTGGCGGTGCCGCGGGTCGCCGGCCACCGCGAGCGCCGCGTCGACGCCCTCCGTGATCCCCCGTACATCGAATACCTTCATATCCGCACTCCTTTGATATTCGAGAATTACCGGCGGAAACACTCTCGTCCGGAATGTATTTGCCCGATCCGGGCACGTGATCAATGTCACTGCCCGGCCGTTTCGAGCAGCCTAGGAGCCGCCGCCCCGGTAGCGCGTCAGCAGGTCCGTTGAATGGACGGCCGTGGCGGCTTCGCTGGGAATTCGCCGTTCTCTCGCGCTCTTATCGCGGCCCGAGAGCCCGTCATCCGTAGGCCGGGTCGGCCGCGACCTCGACGTCCAGCAGCAGGGGCGCGTCCCGCCCGGCAAGGCCCGGCACCACCTCGGCCAAAACCCGTTCCAGCTCCCCGTACGAGGTGATCCGCCGGGCCGGGCAGCCGAGGCCCTCGGCGATCGCGGACACGCGGACCTCCCCGAACGACGGCCACGGCGGCGCGGCGTGACCAGCCTGCTCGGCGAGCCGGTCCATGATCGCGTAGCCGCCGTTCGCGAGGACCACGAACAGCACCCCGGCCCCGTAGTGCGCCGCGCTCCACAGCCCCTGGATCCCGTACAGCGACGAGCCGTCGCCCAGGACCGCGATGACCGGCCGGTGCGGGGCGCCGAGCTTCACGCCGGCGGCGGCCGGAAGCCCGAAGCCCAGCCCGCCCGCGGCGGCGCTGAGGAAACCCAGCGGCGCCCGGGCGGGCACGCGGCGGTGGAGCTCGGGGCGGCTGGACGGGGTCTCCTCGACCAGGACCGCGTCGGCGGGGAGGAGCCGTGCGAGGAGGTCGAACACGTGCGCCGGGCGCAGCGGCCCGCCCGGTGCCGGCACCTCCGCGGGCGCCACCGGGGCGCGGCCCGGCCACGCCGCCTCCCGTGGGGAGATCCGTCCCGCGACCTCGCGGCACACCTCCGCCGGGTCCGCGATGACCGCCAGGTCGGCGACGCTGTTGTGCGCCTCGTCCGGGTAGGGCGTCACCTGGAGGACCCGCATGCCGTCGGGCACCAGGTCCCCCGGCTCGCGCGGGTACTGGCGGAACACCGGGGCGCCGACGACCAGCAGGACGTCGTGGGCGGCGAGCGCGGCGCGCAGCGCGGAGCGTCCGGGCGGCAGGTGACCGGCGAACGCCGGGTGGTCCTGCGGGAAGCCCGCACGCGCGCCGAACGGCTCTTGCCAGACGGGCGCGCCCAGCCGGCCCGCGAGCGCGGCCAGCGCGTCCCACGTGCCGGGGTCGTCCGCGCCCGCACCGGCGACGATCACGGGCGCGCGGGACGCGCCGAGCGACTCGGCGATCCGCGCGGCGCCCTCGCCGCCCGGTACCCGCGGCCGGCACACGGCCACCGGGGCGGCGTCGCGGCCGGGGCCGGCGGGTGCGTCCCAGTCGTCCATGGGGACCGCGACCAGCGCCGGGCCACGGGCGGTGACGGCCTCGTGGTGGGCGCGCGCGAGGGCGCCGGGCACGTCCTGCGCCCGCACGGGCTGGTGCGTCCACACGGGGTACTCCCCGGCGAGACCGGCCAGCCTGCCCGCGAGGAACGGATCGTGCGCGAGGTGGCGGCGGTCCTGCTGGCCCACGAGGACCACCAGCGGCGCCCGGTTGGCGCGGGCGGTGGCCAGCGCCGCCACGGCGTTCCCGAGCCCGGCGGTCGTGTGCAGGTTCACCAGGGCCGGACGGTCCCGGGCGAGCGCCCAGCCGGTGGCCAGCCCGACGACCGGGCCCTCGTGCAGCGCCAGCCGGAAGGTCATGTCGCCGGGCAGGCCGGTCAGGAACGGGATCTCGGTCGATCCGGGATTGCCGAAGACGGTCGTCAGCCCGAGGCGCCGCAGCACCTCGAACGCGGCGTCGCGCACGGTGGGAACGGCGGGAACGGTGGGAACGGCGGGCCGCCCCTCCGCTGATCGATCCTGCATCATCGTCACCCTTCGCTGGCTCGCCGGTGGTGGGGCATCGGGACCGCGACGGCGTCCACCGCCCGCCGCCGGGGTACGAGCAGCACCAGGCCCGCGGCGATCACGGCCGGGATGGCGAACGCGTAGAAATGCCAGTTCGGCCCGAGCACGCCGTCCTGCACGGCGGTCACGACGAGGCCGCCGAAGACGGGGCCGATGATCGCGCCGATCCGGCCGACCGCCAGCGCCCAGCCGAGCGCGGTCGCGCGCGCCGCCGGGGGGTAGTGGCCGCCGACGAGGGCGTTGACCATGGTCTGGCTGTTCGCGCCGAACCCGGCGACGGCCGTGAGGGCCAGCAGCGGCGCGACCGACGGCCGGGTGGCGAACAGCAGCACCGACACGGCGGCGACCGCGAACGCCCCGCAGACCACGGCGCGCTCGCCGACACGGTCGGCCAGGGCCGCCGCGGCGATCACCCCCGCCACCGCGCCGGCGTTGAAGACCAGGAGGAACGTCAGCGACGAGCCCATCGAGTAGCCGTTGTCGCGCATCAGCTCGGGCAGCCAGGTGTTGAGGCCGTAGACCAGCAGCAGGCCGATCAGCGAGATCAGCCAGAACAGCAGGGTCTTGGGGAGGTTGCGGCGGGAGAACAGGCAGCGGATCGACTCGAAACCGCGCGTCCCGAACGGGGCGCCCGCGCGCGGGGCCGCCGCCGTCCCCGCGCCGCGGCGCGCGGCGAGGTAGGCGACGGATTCCGGGAGCAGCTTGTAGGCGGCGGGCACGACGAGCACCAGCGGCGCCGCGCCGAGGAAGAACATGACGCGGAACCCGGCGGACGGGAGCACGACGAGGGCGGTCAGGGCGGCGAGCACCCCGCCGGCCGAGTAGCCGGAGAACATCAGCGCGTTGTAGAGCTGGCGGCGCGCGGCGGGGGCGTACTCGATCGTCAGCGCGATCGCCGTGGGGACGACCCCGCCGAGGCCGAGCCCGGTCACGAAGCGCAGGAGCCCGAAGGTCCAGGGGTCGGGGGCGAGGCCGGTGAGCGGCATCGCGACGGAGAACCAGACCAGGCAGCACAGCATGATCCGGCGGCGGCCGACGAGGTCGGTGAGCGTGCCCACCACCAGCGCGCCGACCAGCATCCCGGCCAGCGCGAGGCTGCCGATCCGCCCCACCTCGGCGGCGGTGAGGTCCCACGCCCGGTGGCGCAGCAGGCTCGGCACCACGGTGCCGTAGGTGATCAGGTCGTACCCGTCGAACACGACGGTCGCCCAGCAGATCGCGAGCACCCGGCGCGCGCCGCGCGCGCGTTCCGGGCCGGGGTCGTCGAAGGCCATCGCTCTCTCCTCGCTCGGACATCGGGAGCGGCCGACGCCAAGTCCATTGAATGGACGGCCCGTTCCCCCGGCGGCCCGTCCTGGCCCCCCGGCGGGGCGCGATCGCCCGGCCGGGGGTCGTCTCTCAGAAGGGGTAGTGCCGCGGGCCGGACTGGACGGTGATCCACCGCAGCTCGGTGAACTCCTCCAGCGCGGCGCGCGACCCGAACCGCCCCCACCCGCTCGCGCCGACTCCCCCGAACGGCATCCCCGGCTCGTCGTGCACGGTCGGCCCGTTGACGTGGCAGATCCCCGAGCGGACGCGCCGGGCCAGGTCCAGCGCGGTCGCGGCGTCCCGGCCGAACACCGCCGCGGACAGGCCGTACTCGGTGTCGTTGGCGACCTCGACCGCCCGGTCCGTCCCGTCCACCTCGATGATCGACAGCAGCGGGCCGAAGGACTCCTCGGAGTAGACCCGCATCGCGGGCGTCACGCCCCGCAGCACGGTCGGCCGCATGTACAGCCCCTCCGCGTCACCGCCCGCCAGCACCTCGGCGCCCTTCTCCCGGGCGTCGTCGACCAGCTCCAGCAGGCGGTCCCTGGCCGCCCGGTTCACCATCGGCCCGAGCTGGGTCGACGGGTCGTCGGGCGGCCCCACGACCAGGGCCGCGGCCCGGACGGCGAGCCGCGCGGCGACGTCGCCGGCGACCGCGCGGTCGACGATCAGACGCTCGGTCGACATGCAGACCTGCCCCTGGTTCAGGAACGCGCCGAAGACCGCGGCGTCGACGGCGGCGGGCACGTCGGCGTCGGCGAGGACGAGCATCGGCGCCTTCCCGCCGAGCTCCAGCACGGTCCGGGTGAGGTGCCGTCCCGCGATCTCGGCGATGATCCGCCCCACCCGGGTGGAGCCGGTGAAGTTCACCCGCGTGACGGCGGGGTGGGCGACGAGGGCCTCCACGATCTCCGGCGCGTCCTCCGGGGCGTTGCTGACCAGGTTGACCGCGCCGGGCGGCGCGCCCGCGTCGTGCAGCACCTCCACGATCGCCGCCTGCGTGCACGGGACCTGCTCGGACGACTTGAGCACCACCGTGTTCCCGTACGCCAGCGGCATCGCCAGCGCGCGCACGCCGAGGATCAGTGGCGCGTTCCAGGGGGCGATGCCGGCCACCACGCCGGCCGGCTGGCGCACCCCCAGCGCGGTGAGTCCCGGCACGTCCGAGGGGATCACCTCCCCGATGGCCGAGTACGCCTGGGCGGCGGCCTCGGCGAGCATCCCCCGGGCGACGGACACGTTGAACTCGCACCACGGCCGCGCCGCGCCCATCTCCAGGCACATCAGCGACGCGAGCGCGTCGGCCCGCTCAGCGAACAGGGCCGCCGCGCGCTCCAGGACCTCGCGCCGCCGCGCGGGGGGCCACCCGGCCCACGTCGCGAACCCGTCCTCGGCGGCCTCCACGGCCCGCCGGACGTCCCCGGCCGACGCCGCGGCGACCTCGGCGATGGGCTTGCCGGTCAGCTCCGACCTGGTCAGGACGGTCCGGCCCTTCTCGGCGGCGCTCCAGCGGCCCCCGATGAACAGTTCGCTCGTGCGGCCGGCCGGCGCGCCGGGACGCGCGTCATCGGTGGCGGTCATGGGATCTCCTTCGGTTGCCGGCGCGGGCGGTCAGCCCGCGGCGGGCTCGGCGGCCATCGCGACGTCGGGGTCGTACTCGTAGATCCAGCCGTTGGTGACCAGCGGGTCGGTCTCGGTGAAGGACGTGTCACGGGCCCGCTGCCCGGGTCCGTCGGGAAGGTGGTTGATGTCAGAGCGCGCGTGGCTGACCGCCTGCAGCCGGGTCGTGCGGGGCAGGCGCAGCGCCTCGTAGCGCCGCAGCGCCCGGGCCGGGTCGGCGGCGTCCTCGGCCAGGCAGCGGGACAGGACGGCCGCGTCCTCGATCGCCTGCGCGGCGCCCTGCGCGAAGAACGGGAACATGGGGTGCGCGGCGTCGCCGAGGAGCGTCACCGGCCCCCGGCTCCAGCGCGGCAGCGGCGCGCGGTCCAGCAGCGCCCACCGGCCCGGCGTCTCGGCGGCGCGGATGAGGTCGACGAGCCGCGGGTCCCACCCCTCGAACTCGCGGAGGAACTCCCCGACCGTCGCCCGCGCCGTCCACGACTCCACCGAGTCGTCGCCCGCCGGGGCGAAGGCCACGAGGTTCACGAACCGGCCCTCGGAGATGGGGTAATGCACCAGGTGGTGGCCTGGACCGATCCACAGGGTCTGCGCGCGCCGCCGGGCGAACGACGGCGCGCGGTCGCCCGGCACCAGGGCGCGGAACGCGCACAGGCCGGAGAACGCGGCCGGCCGGGGGTCGGCGACGACGCCCCGGACCACCGAGTGGACGCCGTCCGCGCCGATGACGACGTCCGCCCCGGCCACCTCGCCGTCGTCGAACCGCATCGACGGGCGCCCGTCCCGCACGGTGACCTCCGTGCAGCGCCTGCCGAGCCGGACCGTGCCCTCGGGGACGGCGCGCCGGATGACCTCCAGCAGGTCGGCGCGGTGCACGGTGTAGGTGTGCTCGCCGTAGAGCCGCTCGCAGGCCGTCGCGAGGTCCTCGGCGGACAGGATCGTGCCGTCCTGCCAGCGCCGGAACTCCCAGCCGACGTCCAGCCGGACGGCGCTGCGCAGCAGCGGGCCCATGACGCCGAGCCGGCGCAGCAGGCGGGCGGCGTTGGGCGCCACCACGAGCCCCGCGCCGACCTCCTTCAGCACCGGCGCCTGCTCGTACACCGTGCTGCGGAGGCCCGCGCGGTGCAGGAAGGCGGCGGCCGCGAGGCCCCCGATCCCGCCGCCGAGGATCGCGATCTCCGGTGTCCTGACCTTCGCCCCGAGCATCTGAGTTCCCGACTCCCGCGATCGTCCCCGCGTCCAAGCTGACGACGACATGCTGCCCGTCCGGCCGCCTTCACGGCGTGGAGATGGCCATCCTATGAACATCGTGGGCTACCATCGCAGGTCAGCCGACAAGGAGGTTCCCCGTATGCCTCGGACGAGCGAGCCCGGGAGGAGCGTGAGCTCCCGCCTCCTGGAGGTGCTGTTCGCCTTCCAGCCCGACCAGAGCGTCCTCAGCCTCGCCGACCTGGTGCGCAGGACGGGGCTGCCGCACGCGACCGTCCGGCGGCTGGCCATGGAGCTCACCGGCGTCGGCGCGCTGACCCGCCGGCACGACGGGCGGTTCACGATCGGGCTGCGGCTGTGGCAGCTCGGCACGCTGGCGCCGCTCACCGAGTCGCTGCGCACCCAGGCGCAGCCCTTCATGGAGGACCTCTACACGGCGCTCCACCAGCACGTGCAGCTGGCCGTCCTGGAGGGCACGGAGGCCGTGATCATCGAGAGGCTGTCCGCGCCGAAGGCACCGGAGCTGGTCTCCCAGGTGGGGGGCAGGCTGCCGCTGCACTGCTCGGGGGTGGGCAAGGTGGTCCTGGCCCACGGCGGCGCCGAGCTCATCGACCGGGTGCTCGCCGGAAGGCTGCGCCGCTACACGCCGCGGACGACGGTCGACCCGGGCGCCCTGCGCAGCGAGCTCGCCGACTGCCGCCGCACGGGCAACGCCGGGGTCCGGGGCGAGCTGACCGCCGGCGCCGACTCGATCGCGACGCGGATCGTGGACGGCGACGGCCGCGTCGTGGCGGCGCTGTCGGTCGTGGTGCGGGCCGGGTCGGTGAACCACCGGGCCGTGCTCCCGTCGGTGATCGCCAGCGGCCTCGGCATCTCCCGCATGCTCGGCTGGAGGCCGGGGACCAAGATCCGCGACCTGTGACGGGGGCGGGCGTCGGCCGTCGCACGCGCGTCCACGGCTTACGGAACGACCGCCCAGGAGCGTTTCTCACCCTTTGCTCGTGAATATCCACCGCGCCCGTGCCGGGCGTGCCACGCTCGGGGCCATGCTGGAGAGAGCCGCGCTGGAGAGACTCGACACCGTCGACTGGGCCGGTCTGACCCACGCCTACGGGTACGCCGCCGATGTGCCCGGCCAGATCCGCCTGCTGCTCTCGGCCGATCCGGACGTACGGGCCAAGGGCCTGGGCGAGCTGTACGGGAACATCTTCCACCAGGGCACCCGCTACGAGGCCAGCGCTCACGCGGTCCCGTTCCTCCTGGAGACGCTCACCGATCCGGAGACACCCGACAGGGCGTCGATCCTCGGCCTGCTCACGTGCCTGGCCGTGGGTTACGGCGAGGAGTACCTGCCCGCCGGCTACCCGATCGCCGAGCATCGCGCCGCCGCCGTCGGCGGAGAGGACCTGCTCGCCGCCGGCAGGGCCTACACGGACGAAGACGATGAAGACGTAGAAGACGAGGAGGAGGACGACTGGGAGACCGAGCCCGCCCTCTTCGCCTACATGCAGACGCTCGACCCCGACGACGACGGACGGCTCGGCGCGTACGTCGCGCTGGCAGCCTACGACGCGGTACGCGCCGGGTTGCCGCTGATCCGCTCCCTGGCCGCCGACGCCGACGCCGGGGTGCGCACGGCCGCCGTCCACGTCCTCGCCTGGTTCCCGGAGGCCGCCGCGGAGAGCAGGCCCGTGCTGGTAGCGGCCGCGGACGACCCGGACCCGGCCGTCGCCGCCACCGCCCTGGTGGCGCTCGCCCTGCTCGACTCCGCGGAGAAAGACCCCTTCCGGGGGGTGTGGGGGGTCGTCCCCCCACAAGAGACCGGCCAGGTGCTGGAGAGCGCGCTGGACGACCCGCGCGACCTGGTGCGCTGGGGCGCCGCCATCGGACTGGCGCGGTTCCGTGGCGGGGACGCGGGTCCCGGCGCCGCCGCCGAGCTGCACGGATGGGTCGGCAGGGACGGCGGGCCGCACGAGGCCGTCCCGTTCCTCGACGGCGATCTGCGCGGCTACGCGGCGCGGTCGCTGCCGCTGCTGGGCGAGGCGTACGCCGACGGCTCCTTCGCCGCCCTGCTGGCCCGCCTGCCGCGGGTGTCGGGGATCGAGGCGCTGCCGGTCGCGGAGACGCTGCTGGAAATGGTGTTCCCGGACCCGCTGCCCGCCGGGACCCCTTTCTCCGACCTGGACGAACGCCAGCGGCGGCTCGTCATCGCCCTCGCGGGCTCCCCCGCGACGTGGCGGCTCGACGGGATGGCCTTCGGCAACTTCAGCATGCTCGTCGGCGGCCACGGCCTGCCGAGCGACCCCGAGGCGATGTCCCACTACATCACCGGGGCGGAGCCCGCCTGATCTCCTCCGGCATCGGCGGGCCGACCCCTTGGGCATGGGCCCGCCGCCCGGCTCGGGACGAGGGTCAGCGAGCGGCGGCGTATCGCCAGAAGTCCTGCATCCACGTGTGCGGGACCGGGCCGTCGGTGGCGACCTGGGCGAGCAGGACGGTCACCGTGCCGGTGGACGGGACGATGTGCGCCGTCGTCCCCGTCCCGCCGACCCAGCCGTACCGTCCGGGCACGTTCCACGGGTCGATCGGGGCGATGTCGACCGCGCCGCCGAAGCCCCAGCCCTGGCCCTCCAGGAAGAGGTCGCCGATCTCGCGCTGCCGGGGGGTGGTGTTGTCGGTGGTCATCAGCCGCACGGACGCGGGCGATAGCACGCGGCGGCCGTCGGGGGCCGTGCCGCCGGCGAGCAGCATCCGGCCGAACGCGAGCCAGTCACGGGCCGTCCCCACCAGGCCGCCGTTGCCCAGCGGGAACTTCGGCAGGGTGCTCCACTGCCCGTCGGGACCGTCGGCCAGTGTCAGGCCGCCCTCCGGGCCGATCCGGTAGGAGCTGGTGAAACGGTCGCGTTTGCCGGGCGGCACCTCGAAGGCGGTGTCCGCCATGCCCAGCGGATCGAACAGCCGGTCGGCGAGGAAATCGGGCAGCGGCCTGCCGGTGACCCGGGTGATCAGCACGCCCTGGAGGGTGGAGCAGGTGTCGTACAGCCACGCCTCGCCCGGGTGGTACAGGAGCGGGACCTGGGCGAGGTCGGCCATCCACTGGTCCGGCGCGGGGAAGCCCGCCGGCTCGCGGCCGTCCTTCTGCACGGAGAACAGCCTCTGGACGGCGGGCAGCGTGAAGTCGGAGGCGAAGCCGTAGCCCGCGCGGGAGTCGAGCACGTCCTGGACGGTGATCGGCCGGGCGGCGGGGACCACGTCCTCGGCCGGGGCGTCCGGGGTCCGGACGACGCGGGGGTTCGCCAGCTCCGGCAGCCACCGGTCCACCGGGTCGCCGAGCGCGATCCGGCCCTCGTCGACGAGCGTCATGACGGCCGCCGCGACGATCGGCTTGGTGATCGAGGCGAAGCGGAAGATCGCGTCCTCGGTCATCGGGGCGCCGCCGACGGCCAGCGCGCCGACGGCGGCCACCTCCACGTCGTCGCCCCGGGCGACCAGGCCCACCGCGCCCGGAACCGAGCCGTCGGCGACATGGCCCTCCAGCAGCCCACGCAGGTCGGTCATGACTCCCCCTTCGTAGCGTGCGATGTAGGGCAGACCAGCGGCCTACCCGAAAGTCATCGGCGCGATGTGCCGATGGCGGGCAGCGGTGTGCCGGTTTGGGTCAGGAGTCGCGGACCTGGTCGCGGCCTATCTGGCGTCGTTCAGAAGTCGCACCCATCCGCTGAGCGTGCGGCCCCGAACACAGGTCGTGACAGGCAGACGATGGGCCGCAGCGTGCGGCGTCCTCGCGGCGGCGGCCGCGCTCGGCGCGGCGGAGCTGGTGGCGGGCGCGCTCGGCCGGGCGGGGTCCTCGCCGCCGCTCGCCGTGGGGGCGGCCTTCATCGACCTGACGCCGGTGTGGCTGAAGGACTTCGCGATCCGGCGGTTCGGTGACGACGACAAGACCGCCCTGCTGATCGGGCTCGGCGCCGGGATCACCGTCGCGGCGCTCGGGGTCGGCCTTCTCGCGCGGCGCAGGCCGCGTTGGGGTCTCGCCGCGATGGCGGCGTTCGGGCTGGTCGGCGTAACCGCGGCGTTGACGCGGCCTGCGGCGGGTCTCATGGACGCGGTCCCCGCCATCGTCGGCGCGGTCGCGGGCACGGCCGCTCTGGCGCTCCTCATCCGCGCCGCGCGGCGCCCCGCCCGATCCGACGGCCCGCGACCTGACAAGACGCAGCCCGACGACCCGCAGAACGACGCCGCCGACGACGGACGGCGGCGGATGCTGCTGATCGGCGCGGGCGTCCTGGGCGCGGCGGCGGCGGGCGGGGTCGCGGGACGGCTCCTGCTGCGCCGCGAGGACGTCTCGGCGGCGCGGGCGGAGGTGCGGCTGCCCGCCCCGGCCAGCCCGGCGACGGACGTCCCGCCCGGGGCGCAGGTGCGGATCCCCGGGATGACGGCGTTCCGGACGCCCAACCGGGACTTCTACCGCGTCGACACCGCGCTCACGCTGCCGCAGGTCGATCCGCGCGCCTGGACGCTGCGGATCCACGGGATGGTGGACCGGCCCGTCGAGCTGACGTTCGAGGAGCTGCTGGCACAGCCGCTCGCGGAGCGCGACATCACGCTGGCGTGCGTGTCGAACCAGGTCGGCGGGGACCTGGCCGGGAACGCCCGCTGGCTCGGCACGCCGCTGGCGGCGCTGCTGCGCCGGGCGGGCGTGCGGGCCGGGGCCGACCAGATCCTGTCCCGGTCGGCGGACGGCATGACGCTGTCGACGCCCCTGGCGGCCGTGCTCGACGGACGGGACGCCCTGCTCGCCGTCGGCATGAACGGCGAGCCGCTGCCGGTCGCGCACGGCTTCCCGGCGCGGCTGGTCGTCCCCGGCCTGTACGGGTACGTCTCGGCGACCAAGTGGGTCGTCGATCTCAAGGTCACCCGCTTCGCCGCCGACCGGGCGTACTGGACGCGGCGCGGCTACGCGGAGCGGGCGCCGGTCAAGACCTTCTCGCGGATCGACGTGCCGAAGCCGCTGGCGCGCGTCCGGGCCGGGCGCGTCGCGGTCGCCGGGACCGCCTGGGCCCAGCACCGCGGCGTCGACGCCGTCGAGTGGCAGGTCGACGACGGCCCCTGGCGGCAGGCGCGGCTGGCGCCCGTGCCGGGCCTGGACACCTGGCGGCAGTGGGTCGCCGAGTGGGACGCCACCCCCGGCTCCCACACCCTGCGCGTCCGCGCCACCGACGGGACGGGCGCGACGCAGCCCGCGGACCGCGTCCCGCCCTTCCCCGACGGGGCCACCGGCCGGCATTCGGTGGTGGTCACCGTGACCTGACCGCGCGCGCACATCGTCCTGAAAGTCCCACCCAGAGGAGGAACCCACATGTACCGCAACCGCATCGCCGCCGGCGTCCTGACCGCGGCGGCCCTGACCGCCGCGCTCACCGCCTGCTCCGGAGACGGCGACGGAGACGGCAACGCCGCCGGGGCGCCGCCGGCCACGGCCGCCCAGACGCCGGCCGCCGCCTCGCCGGAGGCGGGCAAGCCGTTCGGCCCCGCCTGCTCGGCGGTCCCCGCCACGGGCAAGGGCAGCTTCACCGGCATGGCCACCGACCCCGTCGCCACCGCCGCGTCCAACAACCCGGCGCTGTCGACGCTGGTGACGGCCGTGAAGAAGGCGGGCCTGGTCGACACGCTCAACTCGGCGAAGGACGTCACCGTGTTCGCGCCGACCAACCAGGCGTTCGAGAAGATCCCGAAGGCCACCCTGGCGAAGGTCCTCGCCGACAAGAAGACGCTGACGGCCATCCTCACCTATCACGTCGTCGGGGAGCGGGTCGCGCCGAGCGGCCTGGCGTCCAACAGCTTCAAGACGCTCCAGGGCGGCATGGTCACCACCAGCGGCTCCGGTGAGAGCTTCAAGGTGGGCGACGAGGCGAGCGTCGTCTGCGGGAACGTGCAGACCGCCAACGCCACCGTGTACATCATCGACACCGTGCTGATGCCGCCGAAGTAGGGCGGCGGGGCGCGTCCCCGAACGGGGCGGCCGGGCGCGGAGGACCGCCGCCCGGCCGCCCGCCAGATGGACACGTCACCGCGCGCTCGTTCCCGGTGTTTCGCCGTCCGCCGGCCGGGTAGAAGGCGGCCGTCCGCGGGGCGACGTGGCGAAAGGCGGTGACGTGGGCGTTCGCAGCTGGATCGGATCCTGGCCCGTCTACCGCCAGTTCACCGGCGGCGACCCGCTGGGCCGCGGCGCCGCCGCCAAGAGCGCGGGCACCGGGCGGCTGACCGCCCGGGTGAGCACCGCCGACCGGGTCGTCAAATCCGTGTGCCCGTACTGCGCGGTCGGCTGCGGCCAGGACGTCTACGTCAAGGACGGGCGGGTCACGCAGATCGAGGGCGACCCGGACTCGCCCGTGAGCCGGGGGCGGCTGTGCCCGAAGGGATCGGCGAGCCTCCAGCTGACCACCGGGTCCGCCCGCGAGCACGAGGTGCTCTACCGGCGCCCGCACGGCACGGAGTGGGAGCGCCTCGACCTCGACACCGCCATGCACATGATCGCCGACAGGGTGATCGCGGCCCGGCGGGACGGCTGGCAGTGGGACGAGGACGGCACGCGGGTGCGGCGCACGCTGGGTCTGGCGAGCCTCGGCGGGGCCACGCTCGACAACGAGGAGAACTACCTCATCAAGAAGCTGTTCACCGCGCTCGGCGCCGTGCAGATCGAGAACCAGGCCCGCATTTGACACTCCTCCACCGTTCCCGGTCTGGGAACCTCGTTCGGACGCGGCGGCGCGACCACCTTCCAGCAGGATCTGCCCAACGCGGACTGCATCGTCATCCAGGGCTCGAACATGGCCGAGTGCCATCCCGTCGGGTTCCAGTGGGTGATGGAGGCGAAGGCGCGCGGCGCGAAGCTCGTCCACGTCGACCCGCGGTTCACCCGGACCAGCGCGGTCGCGGACGTGCACGTCCCGCTGCGCGCGGGAAGTGACATCGCGTTCCTCGGCGGGATCATCAACCATGTCCTGACGAACGAGAAGTACTTCCGGGACTACGTGGTCGCCTACACCAACGCCCCGATGATCCTGTCCGAGGACTTCCGCGACACCGAGGACCTCGACGGCGTCTTCTCCGGGCTGGACCCGGAGTCGCGCAGCTACGACAACCAGAGCTGGCAGTACGAGGGCATGGAGATGCAGTCGGCGGCCGGCGAGCGGGACATGGAGTACGAGGAGCGCACCGAGGCCGTCTCGGAGGCGGCGCGCGGCGAGGCGCACGGGTCCGGCGGCGCGGCGATCGGCGAGGGCGAACCGGAGCGCGACCTGACGCTGGAACACCCCCGGTGCGTGTTCCAGGTGCTCAAGCGGCACTTCGCGCGGTACACGCCGGAGATGGTGGAGCGGATCTGCGGCGTCCCGCGCGAGCGGTTCCTCCAGGTGTGCGACCTGGTCAGCGAGAACTCCGGCCGCGACCGGACGACCGCGTTCGCGTACGCGGTCGGCTGGACGCAGCACACGGTCGGCGTCCAGTACATCCGGACGGCGGCGATCCTGCAGACCCTGCTCGGCAACATCGGGCGTCCCGGCGGCGGGATCCTCGCGCTGCGCGGGCACGCCTCCATCCAGGGCTCGACCGACATCCCGACGCTGTTCAACCTGCTCCCCGGCTATATCCCGATGCCGCACGCGCACACCAACGAGAACCTTGACGCGTTCATCGAGGCGGAGGCCACGCGCAAGGGGTTCTGGGGCGACATGCGCTCCTACTTCGTCAGCCTGCTGAAGGCGTACTGGGGGGACGCGGCGACGGCCGGCAACGACTTCTGCTTCGACTACCTGCCGCGGCTGACCGGCTCGCACAGCACGTACGAGACGGCGATGGCGCAGATCGACGGCGTCTGCAAGGGCTACTTCCTGATGGGCGAGAACCCCGCGGTCGGGTCGGCCGACGCCAAGGTCCAGCGGCTCGGGATGGCGAACCTGGACTGGCTGGTCGTCCGCGACTTCTCGCTGATCGAGTCCGCGACCTGGTGGAAGGACGGGCCGGAGATCGAGTCCGGCGAGATGCGCACCGAGGACATCGGCACCGAGGTGTTCTTCCTGCCCGCCGCCGCGCACACCGAGAAGGACGGCAGCTTCACCAACACGCAGCGGATGCTCCAGTGGCACCACCAGGCGGTCGAGCCCGCCGGGGACGTCCGCTCCGACCTGTGGTTCACCTACCACCTGGGCCGGATCATCCGGGAGCGCCTCGCGGGGTCGGCGGACGAGATGGACCGTCCCGTCCTCGACCTCACCTGGGACTATCCGACGAAGGGCCGCCTGGCGGAGCCGGACGCGGAGGCGGTCCTCGCCGAGATCAACGGGCGCGGCGCCGACGGGGAGCCGATCGCGTCGTACACGCAGCTGAAGCCGGACGGGTCCACCACGTGCGGCTGCTGGATCTACGCCGGCGTCTACGCGGACGGCGTCAACCAGGCCGCCCGCCGCAAACCCGGCCGCGACCAGAGCTGGGTGGCGCCCGAGTGGGGCTGGGCGTGGCCCGCGAACCGCCGCGTCCTGTACAACCGCGCGTCCGCCGACCCCGAGGGCAGGCCGTGGAGCGAACGCAAGGCGCTCGTCTGGTGGGACGCGGAGAAGGGCACGTGGACGGGCCACGACGTGCCCGACTTCATCGCCGACCGGCCGCCCGGCCACAGGCCGCCGCCCGACGCCGAGGGCCCGGACGCGCTCGCCGGGGACGACCCGTTCATCATGCAGGCCGACGGCAAGGCGTGGCTGTACGTCCCGGCGGGCCTGATGGACGGGCCGCTGCCCGCGCACTACGAGCCGCAGGAGTCGCCGTTCACCAACCCGCTGTACGGGCAGCAGCGCAACCCCGTCCGGCACCTGCTGCCGCCGCATCCCGACAACCTCTACGCGCCGAGCGGGGACGCGCCCGGCGCGGACGTCTTCCCGTACGCGGCGACGACGTACCGGCTGACCGAGCACCACACGGCGGGCGGCATGTCGCGCTGGCAGCCGTACCTGGCCGAGCTGCAACCCGAGTTCTTCTGCGAGGTCTCGCCGGAGCTGGCGGCCGAGCGGGGACTCGGCCACGGCGGCTGGGCGACGATCATCGCCGCGCGGGGAGTGATCGAGGCGCGCGTCCTGGTCACCGGGCGGATCCCGCCGCTGACCGTGGACGGCCGGACGCTGCACCAGATCGGCCTGCCCTACCACTGGGGCCCGAACGGCTACAGCCGCGGCGACGCCGCCAACGAGCTGCTGCACCTCGCCCTGGACCCGAACACCCACATCCAGGAGGCGAAGGCGATCGCCTGCGACATCCGCCCCGGCCGCCGCCCGCGGGGGCCGGCGGCCCTGGCGCTCGTCCGCGCGTACCGCGATCGCGCCGGGATCACCGACCGGACCGGCACGGAGCCATGACGCCCGGCGGAGCCGACGCTCAGCGGAGCCTGACGCTCAGCGGATGACGAGTGCGTGCTCCCCGGCGGGGACCAGCTCGCCGATGACGGGGGCGCCGGGGATCTCCCCGGCGATGAGCAGGCCGCCGGAGGTCTGGGCGTCGGCGAGCAGGAGGCGGGTGTCCTCGTCCGCGCCGCCGAAGTCGGTGTGCGGGGCGACCCAGCCGAGGTTGCGGCGGGTCCCGCCGCTGATGTACCCGGCGGCGGCGGACTCGCGGGCGCCGTCGAGGTAGGGGACGGCGTCGGCGTCGACGACGGCGGTCACCCCGGACGCGCGCGCCAGCTTGTACAGGTGCCCGAGCAGCCCGAACCCGGTCACGTCGGTGGCGCAGACGGCGCCCGCGTCGAGCGCGGCGGCGGACGCCTCCCGGTTCAGCGCGACCATCGTGGCGACGGCGTGCTCGAACACCTCACCGGTCGACTTGTGCCGGTTGTTCAGGACGCCGACGCCGAGCGGCTTGGTCAGCGTCAGCGGCATCCCGGGGCGGCCCCGGTCGTTGCGGAGCAGCAGCTCGGGATCGGCGACGCCGGTGACGGCCATCCCGTACTTGGGCTCCACGTCGTCGACGCTGTGGCCGCCGCCGACATGGCAGCCGGCCTCCGTCGCGACGTGCAGGCCGCCGCGCAGGACCTCGCGCGCCAGCTCGAACGGGAGGACGTCGCGGGGCCAGGCCAGCAGGTTGACGGCGACGAGCGGGCGGCCGCCGACCGCGTACACGTCCGACAGCGCGTTCGCGGCGGCGATGCGGCCCCAGTCGTACGGGTCGTCCACGACGGGGGTGAAGAAGTCGGCGGTGGCGACGGCGGCCATCCCGTCGGCGGCGCCGGGCAGCCGGACCACGGCGGCGTCGTCGCCGGTGTCCAGCCCGATGAGCAGCTCGGCGTTGCCCGCGGGGGATCCGGGCCCGGTGAGGCCGCTCACCACCTCCTCCAGCTCGCCGGGCGGGATCTTGCAGGCGCAGCCGCCGCCGTGCGCGTACTGGGTCAGCCTCTGTCGCTCGATGGTCGTCATGATGTCCCTTCGGTGTGCACGCGGCAGCGCCGCCGGAGGTCGTCCACCCGGACGGTGTACCCGCGCGCGTCGAGATGCTCCATCAGCGGCACCGCGACGCGACGAGTGGTCCCCAGCGCGCGGCGAGCGTCGCTGAGCGTGAACGGCGCGCCGAGCGCGGCGAGCGTTTCGGCGGCCCGCTCGTCGTCGCCGGGCAGCAGGACGATCCCGTCGGCGAGCCTCAGCAGCGCGCCCGCGGCAGCGGCGGCGGCGAGCAGCCGGGGGGTGAGGCCGAGCTCGGCGAGGCGTCCCGCCTCGGGCGCGCGGAAGGGCGAGCGCTCCAGGTCGCGGCGGACGGCGTCGACGGCCTCCCGCACGCGCGGCGGCAGCTCGGGCGCGGTGGCGCGGCCGTAGATCCGGCCGCCGCGGCGCCGCAGCCCCGCCGCCGGCGCTCCCGCCGTCCCTCCCGATGGCCCGGCCGCGCCGGACACGAGCGCGTCGACGAGGGCCCGGTCCGGCAGGCCGAGCGCGTGGCGGGCGGCCTCGGCGGGCATCCCCGGGTCGGCCGGGTCGCGGGCGGCGTGCTCCTCGACGGCCGCGACGAGGCGGGCGCGCAGCTCCTCCCAGTGGCCGGGGTCGGCCAGCCAGTCCCCGGCGACGGGCTCGGACGGGACCGGGACGCCCATCGCCGCCAGCTCCGAGCGGCGGACGAGGCCGCGGCGGCGCAGCTCGTCCGCGCCGTCGGGGCGGCCGGTCATGGCGGCCAGCTCCGCGGCCCGCGCGGCGCGCGCGCCGCGCCGCGTGAACGGCTCGGGCCGGACGTCCAGCACGGTGACGCCCGCCGGGACGCGGTGCCGCCCGGGGTCGCGCAGCAGCGCGGCGTCGCCGACCCGCAGGGGCAGCGGCCGCGCCGCGGTCAGCCGCGCGGTGTCCTCGCCGAGCGGGCGGACGCGCACCGGCACGGCCGCCGTGCCCACGTGCAGCGTGAGCCGTTCCGGCAGGTCGCGCGCGGGGTCCCCGCGCAGCCGGACGTCGATCACGTCGGCCGTGAGCCAGCGGCCCGGCGTCAGGAGGGCGTCGCCGCGGCGGATGCCGGCCGCCCCCCCGTGCAGGTTGACCGCGACGCGGGCGACGGCGCCCACCGCGTCCCGGTCGTGCTTGAGGGCCTGGAGTCCCCGCACGCGGACGGGGCCGCCGCCCGCCGCGGGCGCCAGGCGGTCGCCGACGCGGATCGTCCCGGCGCCGAGCGTGCCGGTCACGACGGTGCCCCTGCCCTGGACGGTGAACACGCGGTCCACCCACAGCCGCACGTCCGCGTCCGGGTCGGGCGGGGGCAGCGCCCGGGTCAGCCGCCCGAGGGCCGCGCGCAGGTCGTCCATGCCCTGCCCGGTGGCCGCGCTCACCGTCACGTGCCCGGTCGCGCCGAGGGAGGTCGCGGCGAGGCGGGCGAGCGCGTCGTCGCGGACGCGGGCGGCGGCGCCCGGCTCGGCCAGGTCGGCGCGCGTCACCACGAGCAGCCCGTGCCGAACGCCGAGCGCGCCGAGCACCTCCAGGTGCTCCGACGACTGCCGCTGCCAGCCCTGGTCGGCCGCGACGGCGAACAGCACCGCGGGGACCGGCCCGACCCCCGCGAGCATGGTGCCGACGAGCCGCTCGTGCCCCGGCACGTCCACGAAGGCGACCTGCTCGCCGCCGAGGTCCGTCCAGGCGAAGCCGAGCTCGATCGTCAGGCCGCGGCGGCGCTCCTCCTCCAGCCGGTCGGGTTCCATGCCGGTCAGCGCGCGGACGAGCGTGGACTTGCCGTGGTCGACGTGACCGGCCGTGGCGAGGACGTGCATCAAAGCTCCCCGGCCGCCGCGGATGCGGCGCGCACCGCCGCGGCGATGTCGGCGTCCCGCGCGGCCGGGACGGCGCGGAGGTCGAGCAGGCACCGGCCGTCCTCGACCCGTCCCATCACGGCGGGCGCCCCCCGCCTGAGACGGGCGGCATAGGGCTCCGGCAGGGACACGGCCGCGCTCGGCAGGACGACACCGGGCGCGCCGCCGCCCCCGACCGCGGCGTCGCTGTCCACCGCCCGCGCGTCGACGCCGTCTTGGCGGAGTGTCGCGGCGAGCCGTTCCGCACGGTCGCGCAGTGTCCGGACGTCCGCGTGCAGGGCCTCGTCGGTCGGGGTGCGCGGGCCGCGGAGCGTCGCCTCCAGCGCGGCGAGCGTCAGCTTGTCGACGCGCAGCGCGCGGGCCAGCGGATGCCGCGCGAGGCGCCGCACCAGGTCCGCGCGGCCGAGGATGATCCCGCACTGCGGGCCGCCGAGCAGCTTGTCGCCGCTCGCGGTGACGAGCCCGGCGCCGTTCGCGAGGCTGGTGGACGCGTCGGGCTCGTCCGGCAGGAGCGGTTCCGGCGCGAGCAGGCCGGAGCCGATGTCGGCGACGACCGGCACGCCCCGCTCCCGCAGCTCCGCCAGCCCGGCCAGCTCGGCGACGCCGGCCTCCCGCGTGAAGCCCGTCATGCGGAAGTTGGACGGGTGGACCTTGAGCACGAAGCCCGTCCCGTCCCCGGCCGCTTCCGCGTAGTCGGCGGGCGCGGTCCGGTTGGTGGTGCCGACCTCGCGCAGCCGCGCGCCGGTCGCGGCGAGCAGCTCCGGGATGCGGAAGCCGTCGCCGATCTCCACCATCTCGCCCCGGCTGACGATGATCTCCCGTCCCCCGGCGAGCGCGGTCGCGGCGAGCACGAGCGCCGCCGCGCCGTTGTTGACGACGTGCGCCGCCTCCGCGGCCGGCACCCGCTCCAGCAGCGCCGCCAGCGCCGACCGGCCGCGCCGCGCCCGCGCGCCCGTCGCGAGGTCGAGCTCGACGTCCGTGGCGCCGCAGGCCGCCAGCGCCGCCTCCCGCGCCGCCGCCGACAGCGGGGCGCGCCCCAGGTTGGTGTGCAGCAGGACGCCGGTCGCGTTGACCACCGGCCGCAGCCCCGACGCCGTCTCCGGCAGCGCCGCCACCGCCGAGTCCGCCACCGCGCCGGGCGGGATCTCCCCGGCCCGCGCGCGCCGCTGCGCCGCGACGACCGCCGCCTTGACGACCCCGCGGCCGAGCCGCCCGGCGGCCTCGCTGAGACGCGGATCGGCGAGCAGGACGTCCGTCCGCGCGATCCGCCGCCGCCCGTCCTCCGCGACCGGCGCCACCTCACGATCCATGCCGTCCAGCATCGCATGGCGGGGACCCGGGCCCCGCGCGCGGTCAGTGCGCGCCGAGCAGGTCGGCGACCTCGGCGACGCCGTCCCGGATGGCGGTCGCGGTGAGGTCGCCGAAGCCGAGGACGAGCGCCGGTGGCTCGGCGGCCCCGGACGCGCGGTAGGTGCTCATCCCGTACAGGCCGACGAACCGCCTGCGCGCCGCGCCGACGATCTGCCGCTCGTCCGCGCCGGGCGGCAGGTGGGCGACGGCGTGGAACCCGGCGTCCAGGCCGGTCAGCGGGACGTCCGGCGCGTGCCGGGCGAGCGCCTCCACCAGCGCCGCGCGGCGCCCCGCGTAGACCGCGCGCATGTGCCGCAGGTGCCGCCCGTACCGGCCGGACTCGATGAGCGCGGCGAGCGCGAGCTGGTCGAGGACGGGCGAGCCGCGGTCGTCGAGCCGCTTGCTCTCGGCGACCGCCCCGGCCAGCGAGGGCGGGCACAGGATCCAGCCGAGCCGGAGGGCGGGGGCCAGCGACTTGCTGACCGTGCCGAGCGCGACGACACGGCCGGGCGCGAGGCCCTGGAGGGCCCCGACGGGCTCGCGGTCGTAGCGGAACTCGGCGTCGTAGTCGTCCTCGACGATGACGGCGTTCCGCTCGCAGGCCCAGTCGGCGAGGGCGCGGCGGCGGTCCGGCGCGAGGACGACGCCGGTCGGCCACTGGTGGGCCGGGGTCACGACGACCGCGCGGGCGCCGGACGCGGCGAGCGCCGCCACGTCCAGGCCGCCGCCGTCGACCGGCACGGGCACCGCCTCGACCCCGGCGCGGTCCGCCGCCGCCATGGTCGCGCCGTCGCCGTAACCGGGGTCCTCGAAGGCGACGCGGCGGACGCCCCGGCGGGCCAGGACGCCCAGCACGAGGTTGAGGCCCTGTGCGAACCCCGCGCAGGCCACGATGTTCTCGGGTTCGGCCACCGCGGCGCGGACCCGGCGCAGGTACCCGGCGAGGACGTCGCGGAACACCTCGCTCCCGCGCGGGTCGCCGTAACCGAACCCGGCGGCCGGCATCGTCCGCGCGGCCTCCCGCTGCGCCCAGGACCAGTCCCCGCGCGGGAAGGACGCGAGGTCGGGGACGCCCGCCGCGAAGTCGACGCGGAGACCCCGGACCGGAGGCACCGCCGGAGGCGCCGGCGCGGTGCCCGCCCCGGGTTCCGTGTGGACGCGGACCGGCGCCACCCGCGTGGCCGAGCCCGTCCGGGCGCACAGGTAGCCCTCGGCGGTGAGCTGGCCGTAGCACTCCTGGACGAGGCCGCGGGAGACACCGAGCTGCCGTGCCAGTTCCCGGGACGACGGCAGCCGCTCCCCCGCCTTCAGCCGCCCGGTGCAGATCGCCTCCCGCAGCCCCGCCTCCAGCTGGCCGCGCAGCGTCCCGGTGGCGCCCCGGTCGAGGCGCAGCAGCAGCTCCGGCGGCGAACCGGCCCACTCGATCGCCATGGAAGTGGACCATACAGGAGGCCGCCTGCCGTCCTAGCGTCGTCGGCATGAGCGACGTACTCCTGGCCGCCCCGCCGGTCCCGGCGCACCGCCCGCGCCTGATGAGCAGGCCGCTGGCGCTGGTGTTCCTGTGCGCCTTCGGGACGATGACCGGCTTCTACCTCCTGCTGTCGGTGGTCCCCCTGTACGCGGCGTCCAGCGGGGCGGGCGGCGTCGCCGCGGGCCTCGCGACGGGCTCGCTGATGCTGTCGACGGTGGCGGCCGAGCTGGTCGTCCCGCGTCTGGTCACCCGGTACGGGTACCGGCCGGTCCTGGCGGGCGGGGTGCTGCTGCTCGGCCTTCCTCCGCTGGCGCTCCCGCTCTCGGCGGGCATGGGCGTGGTCGTGGCGGTCGGCCTGGTGCGCGGGCTGGGCTTCGCGGTCGCGGTGGTGGTCGCGGGCGCGCTGGTGGCGACGCTCGTCCCGGCGGAGCGGCGCGGCGAGGGTCTCGGCCTGTCCGGGATCGTCGTCGGCGTCCCGGCGGTGCTGGCGCTGCCGCTGGGAGTCTGGCTCGCCGGGCACACCGGCTTCACCTGCGTCTTCGTCGCGGGCTCGGCGGCCGCGCTGGCCGTGCTCCCGGCGGCGCTCGCCCTGCCCGGCCGTCCGCCCGAGTCCGCGTCCCGGCGGGCGCTCGGCGTGCTGGGCGGGCTGCGGTGCCCGGCGCTGCTGCGCCCGGCGGCGGCGTTCGCCGCGAGCGCGGCCGCGGCGGGCATCGTGGTCACCTTCCTGCCCGCCTCCGCCGGGGGCGCCGCCGCCGGGGCGCTGCTCGTCCAGGCCGCCGCGGCGACGGCGAGCCGCTGGTGGGCCGGGCGCTTCGGGGACCGGCACGGCGCGGGGCGGCTGCTCCTGCCGGGCCTGCTCGCCGCCGCGGCCGGGATGGGCGGCCTGGCCCTGCCGGGCGGCCCGGTCGTGACCGTGGCGTCGATGGCGCTGTTCGGGGCGGGCTTCGGGGTGATGCAGAACGCGAGCATCGCGGTGATGTACGACCGGGTGCCGGTCTCCGGGTACGGGGCGGTCAGCGCCGTGTGGAACCTCTCTTACGACGGCGCGATGGGCGCCGGTGGCGCCGGGTTCGGGCTCGCCGCGGCCTGGGCGGGCTACCCGGCCGCGTTCGTGCTGACCGGCGCGGTGATGCTGCTCGCGCTGCCCCTGGCCCGCCGCGCCTGAGCGATCCGGGCGGTGATCCGGTCGACGTCGCCGCGTTCGGCGGGCGGCAGCGGCGCCCCCGCGGACGCGCGGCGGCCGGACGCGGCGTCCAGCGACCGCGCCGCGTCCTCGATCCGCCCGGCGAGCGCCTGCGCGCCCGCGGTGCCTTCGAGGGCGAGTGCCACGGCGCGCGGGTTGCCGGTGGCGCGGGCCGCCGCCAGCCCCTCGGCGTGCAGGGCGAGGGCACCGGCCGCGTCGCCGCGGAGCTCGGCGATGAACCCCAGCTCGGCCAGCAGGAACGCCAGTCCGGGCGCGCCGTCGATGCCGCGGCACCAGTCCAGCCAGCCGCGCAGGCGCGTCTCCGCCTCCTCCAGGGCGCCGCGGCGGCGCGCCGCGAGTGCGAGGCCGACGTCGGCGAAGTGCTCCATCCGCCGGTGCGACTCGCGGACGGCGAGCAGCCTGGCGCGCTCGTGCAGGGCGTCGGCGCGCTCGTGGTCGCCGGTGAGCAGCGCGATCCGGCCGAGCCTGGACAGCGCGCCGGACACCTCCGTCCACAGGCCGAGCTCCTCGGCGTCGCGCAGGCCGCGCCCGTGCAGCCCGGCGGCGCGGTCATAGTCGCCGGTCACCTCCGCGACGAGGCCGAGCGTCCCGGTGGCCTGGAGGCGTCCCCAGCGGTCGCCCGCCGCGCCGAACAGCTCCAGGGACCGCTCGCCGTCGCGGCCCGCGGCGCCGAGGTCGCCCGCGACGACGGCCTGCGCGGCGCGGGTGGCGAGCGCCGCCGCCTCGCCCCAGCCGTCGCCGAGGGCACGGAACCCGGCGAGCGCCCGCCCGGTGAGGTCGCCGATCTCGGTGAGGTCGCCGAACCCGGCCCGGACCGAGCCGAGGAACCAAGCCGCCCATGCCCTCCCCCACGGGTCACCGGCCTTGTCCGGCGCTGAGAGCCCGTCGAAGGCGGAGAGCGCGGCACGGCAGCGCTCGTCGCGGTCGGCGCCGTCACCGTCGAGCATGGTGAACCCGGTGTGCCAGGCCCGCGCCCTGGCCAGCGCGACGGGACTCCCTCCCGGGAGGGCCAGTGCCCGCTCCAGCGCGCGCCGGGCCTCGCTCACGCGGCCCCACAGGAACCAGGCCCAGCCCATGGCGTTGACCAGCCGCAGGGCCACGTCCGCGTCGCCGTGCTGGACGGCGGTGTCCAGCGCCGTCCTCAGGTTGGCCGTCTCCGCGCGCAGCCGCGCGAGGGCCTCGCGCTGGCCCGCACCGCGCAGGCGTGTTTCCAGGTGTTCGGCCAGGGTCGTGTAGTGGTGGACGTGGCGCCGCCGTGTCTCCTCGTACTCGCCCGCCTCGCGGAGCCGTTCGACGCAGTACGCGGCGACCGATTCCAGCAGCCGGTAGCGGGGACCTTCACCCACCACGACCAGCGACCGGTCCACCAGGCGCGCCAGCACGTCCAGGTCGCCGCCGCCCACCTCGGCGGCCGCGTCGAGGGTCGCGCCGCCCGCGTGGACGGCGAGGCGGCGCAGCGTCGCCCTCTCGGCCTCGTCCAGCGGCTCCCAGCTCCAGTCGATGACCGCGCGGAGCGTCCGCTGCCTGGCGGGGGCGTCCCGGGCGCCCGCCGACAGCAGCCGGAACCGGTCGTCCAGCCGCCGCGCCAACTCGTCGACGCCGAGCGCGCGGACGCGGGTGGCCGCCAGCTCCAGCGCGAGCGGAAGGCCGTCGAGCCGCGCGCAGATCACCGCCACGGCGCCGGACCCGGTCGCGTCGGCGGGGAAGCCGGGCGCCGCGTCCGCCGCCCGCGCCGCGAACAGCTCCGCCGCGTCGGGCGCGGACAGCGGCGGGACGGTCCACAGCCGCTCCCCGGAGATGCCGAGCGGCTCCCGGCCCGTCGCGAGGACGCGCACGCCGGGGACGTCCCGCAGCAGCCCCGCGACCAGCCGGGCCACCCCCTCGACGGCGTGCTCGCAGTTGTCCAGGACGAGCAGGGCCCGCTTGCCGCGCAGCGCCTCCGCCAGCCGCCCGCCGGGGGTGCCCGGCGTCCCGGCGTCGTCGCGCAGGCCGAGCACGCCCGCGACCACCCCCGCCACGTCGTCGGCGGACGCGCCCGGCGGCGCGCCCTCGTCCAGCGGGACGAACCAGACACCGTCCGGATGGCGTCCCAGGACCCGCCCGGCCGCCGCCACCGCCAGCCGCGTCTTGCCGACGCCGCCCGGCCCGTGCAGGGTCAGCAGCCGCGCCCCGTCCAGCAGGCCCGTGATCTCGCGCAGCGCCGCGTCGCGGCCGATCAGCGGGGTCACCTCGGCGGGCAGGGCCGCCACCGGCGCGCGCGGGCCCTCGGCCGGGTCCTGGCGGAGGACGGCCCGGTGCAGGGCGGCGAGCGCCGGGCCCGGGTCGGCGCCCAGCTCGTCGCGCAGCCTGCGGCGGTGCTCGTCGTAGGCCGCGAGCGCCTCGGCCGGGCGGCCCGTCCGGTAGAGGGCGCGCATGTACGCCGCGCGGAGCCGCTCCCTCAGCGGATGCTCGTCCACGAGCCCGCGCAGCTCGGCGGCCAGGGACTCGTGCTCGCCGAGGTCCAGGCGCGCCTCGGCCCGCCCTTCCAGAGCCGCCAGGCGCAGGTCGTCCAGGCGGGCGGCCTCCGGCCCGGCGGACGCGGTGTCGGCGAAGCCCGCGTAGGCGGGGCCGCGCCACAGCCCGAGCGCCTCGTCCAGCAGGGCCGCGCGCTCCGCCGGATCGCCGGTCCCCGCGGCACGCGCGGCGAGGGCGGCGAAGCGCGCCGCGTCGTCGGGGCGGGCGTCCAGCCGGTACCCGGGCGGGCGCGACCGCACCAAGGCGCGGGCGCCCGGCTCGGCGTCCTCCAGAGTGCGGCGGAGCTGCGAGACGCGTGCCCGGAGCGTCGCCGCCGGGTCGGCGGGCAGCGCGCCGCCGCCCCACAGGTCGTCGATGAGCCGCCCGGACGGGACGGCGCGCCCGGCGTGCGCGAGCAGCGCGGCCAGCAGCGCGCGGACCTTCAGGTCGGCGACCTGGACCGGCGTGCCGTCCTCGGCCCGCACCTCCAGCGGGCCGAGCACCCCGAAGCGCATACCGCCACCGTAACGCCGCCCGAACGGTTCCCGAACCGTCCCATCGCAGGCTGGCCCTGACCGGGATCGCACATCCAAGGAGACCCGACATGACCGACAAGACTCCCGTGACCGTCCTCGGGCTGGGACTGATGGGATCGGCCCTCGCCGAGGCACTGCTGGCGGCCGGGCACCCCGTCACCGTCTGGAACCGCACCCCCGCGAAGGCCGCGCCGCTGGTGGCCAAGGGTGCCGTCCAGGCGTCCGTCCCGGACGAGGCGCTCGCCGCGGGCCCGCTGGTGATCGTGTGCCTGTCCCTCTACTCCGACGCGGGGGACGTGCTCGCCGGCGCCAGCCTGACCGGGCGCACCGTCGTGCAGCTCACCAACGGCACGCCGCGCCAGGCCCGCGCCCTGGCCGAGACCGTCACCGGGCGAGACGGCCGGTACGTCGACGGCGGCATCATGGCCGTCCCGCAGATGATCGGAAAGCCCGGCGCGCTCATCCTCTACAGCGGCGACGAGGCGGCGTTCACCGAGCACCGCGACGTGCTCGCCGCCCTCGCCGAGCCACGCCACCTCGGCGGCGACCCGGGGCTGGCGCCGCTGTACGACCTGGCGCTGCTGGACGGCATGTACGGGATGCTCGCGGGCTTCTACCACGGGCTCGCGCTCGTCCGCTCCGAGAACGTCGAGGCCGCGGAGTTCACCCCGATGGCGGTCGCCTGGCTGACCGCGATGCTGCGCTCCCTGCCCGCGGGCGGCCGGGCCGTCGACACCGGCGAGTTCGGCACCGACGTCTCCAGCATCACCACCAGCCAGGTCGCCTTCCCCGGCCTGATCGAGACGTGCCGCGACCAGGGCGTGGACCCCTGGTACCTGCTCCCGCTGCGCGACCTGCTCGACCGCGCCGTGGCGGAGGGACACGGCTCCGACGGCCTCGCCCGGATGGTCACCCTGCTGGAACGGGGATAGGCCGTCCGGTGGCCCACCGGATCGCCCGGAAACCGGATCCCCCGGAACCGGATCGACCGGAATGGGACCGCCGGGCCTCTCGCCATCCGAGATCACCGAGCGTATGATCCGGATCACAGTTCCCGTGACCGGATCGGTGTTCCATGTACGAGGCCGTCCCCCACCAGCCCGCCGCCCAGCCCGCCCCCGCCGCCCGTCCCGCCCTCGGCATCGGCCCCGACGGGACCTACACGCTCGGCGGCCAGATCGCCGCCTTCGTGCTCGGGCTCCTCACCATGATCGTCTGCCTGCCGCTGGTGGTCGTGGCGGCGCTGCTGTACACCAGCGCCGAGAACCGCTTCGCCGAGCACGACCTCCGGCGCGGCCGCGTCCTCGTGATCTGGTCGTGGCTCTGCATCACGGTGCTGCCGCTCCTCGTGACGGGCACCGTCCTGCTGATCGTGACCGTCATCAGGTCCGCCGTGGGATGACGCGGGAAGAGGACGGCGGGCGGGCCGGTTGTCACCCGTCATGAGCGTCCCGTTCTCCGTCCTCGACCTCGCCCCCGTCGTCAGCGGCTCCACCTCCGCCCAGGCGCTGCGCGACACCCTCGACCTGGCCCGGCACGCCGAGCGGCTCGGCTTCCACCGGTACTGGCTCGCCGAGCACCACGCGATGCCGGGGATCGCCAGCTCGGCGACCGCCGTGCTGATCGGGCAGGTCGCGGCGGTGACGTCCACGATGCGGGTGGGATCGGGCGGCGTCATGCTGCCGAACCACGCGCCGATGGTCGTCGCCGAGCAGTTCGGGACGCTGGAGGCGCTTCATCCCGGGCGCATCGACCTCGGCCTCGGGCGCGCCCCCGGTACCGACCAGGCCACCGCGCTCGCGCTGCGCCGCTCCCCCGAGGCGCTGTCGGTGGACGACTTCCCCGAGCAGGTCGTGGAACTGCGCGGCTACTTCGCCGACGACAGCAAGGTGACGCCCGCGGCGGGCAACGGGCCCCCGGTGTGGCTGCTCGGCTCCAGCGGCTACAGCGCGCGGCTCGCCGGCCTGCTCGGGCTGCCGTTCGCGTTCGCTCACCACTTCAGCGCCGAGAACACCGTGCCCGCGCTGGCCCTGTACCGCGACTCGTTCCGGCCGGGTGCGCTGGACGAGCCGTACGCGATGATCGGCGTCTCGGTCACCGCCGCCGACACCGACGAGCGGGCCCAGGAGCTGGCCGCGCCGCAGTCACTGGCGTTCGTGCGGCTCCGGCAGGGGCGCCCGGGGCCGCTCCCCTCACCGGAGGAGACCGCGGCGCACCCCTACACGCCGCTGGAACGCCGGATGATCGACGAGCGGATCCGGGACCAGGTGGTGGGCGGCCCCGAGACCGTCCGCGAACGGATGGACGCGCTCATCGCGCGGACGGCGGCCGACGAGGTCATGGTCACGACGATGGTGTACGACCACGCCGACCGCCTGCGCTCCTACGACATCCTCGCCGGGCTCTACCGGGACGGCCTCGTGCCCGCGGTCAGGACGACGGGCGGGGCGTGATCTGGAACTCGAACGGCACCGTCCCCGGGTCGGGCAGCGCGGTGCCGCCGTCCACGCTCAGCACGGCGCCGTTCACGTAGGACGCCTCCGGGCCGAGCAGCCACAGCACCGCCGCCGCGGCCTCCTCCGGCGAGCCCGCCCTGCGCTGCGGGACGAGCCGCGTGACCTCCTCGTACGCCTCCTCGCGCCCGAGGCCGTGCGGCCCGCCGAAGACCTCCATCTCCGCGTCCGACATCTCGGTGCGGATCCAGCCGGGGCACACCACGTTGGCGCGGACGCCGCGCGGCCCGTAGTCCGCCGCGATCGTCTGCGTCAGCATGGTCAGCCCCGCCTTGGACGTGGCGTAGGCCGCGACGCCCGTCGGTACGCGCAGCGCGGCCACCGACGAGACCGTCACCAGTGCGCCCCGCGCCTCGATCAGATGCGGCAGCGCCGCCTTGGCCAGCAGGAACACCGAGGTCAGGTTGGTGTCCACGGTGACCTGCCAGTCCTCGGGCGACAGGTCCAGGATGGCGCCGTTGCGCAGGACCCCGGCGTTGGCGACCAGCCCGTCCAGCCTCCCGTGGGTGGCGACGACGCCCTCCACCAGCTCGGCCACGGCGCCCGGCGAGGCCACGTCGCAGACCCGCGGCTCGGCGCCGGTCTCGGCGGCGACCCGGTCCAGCGCCTCCTTGCGGCGGCCGCAGATCACCACGTGGTCGTCCTCGGCGGCGCCGCGCGCGACGGCCGCGCCGATCCCGCTGCCCCCGCCGGTGACGATCAGCACCCGTCCCATGTCAACTCCTCGCTTCGGGTTCGCTCACGGCCTCACCAAGGTAGGCGGCGTGCAGCACGTCGGGGGCCTTGCGGAGGGGCGCCGCGGGGCCGCTGTGGGTGAGCCGCCCCCCGGCCAGCACGTGCGCGGTGTCGGCGACCTCCAGGGCGAGCGTGGCGAACTGCTCGACCAGCAGCACCGCGCACCCCTCGTCCGCCAGCGACCGAACGGCCGGAAGCAGCCGCTTCACGATCACCGGCGCGAGGCCGAGCGACATCTCGTCGATCAGCAGCACGGACGGGTCCATCGCGAGCGCGCGGGCGAGCACCACCATCTGCTGCTCGCCGCCGGACAGCAGCCCGGCCTGCACGTCCATGCGCTTCTCCAGCTCGGGGAAGAGTTCGACGGTGCGGTCGGTCGCGGAGCGGCGGACGGCCCGCAGGTTCTCGGCGACGGTCAGCTGCGTGAACACCGTGCGGCCCTGCTCGACGAGCGCGATGCCGCGCCGCGCCCGCGCCACCCGGTCGAGGCCGGTGAGGTCCTCGCCGTCCCCGGTCAGCCGCCCGGACGCGAGGGGCAGCACGCCCGCCACGGCCTCCAGCAGGGTCGTCTTCCCCGCGCCGTTGGGCCCGAGCAGGACGGTCACCTCCCCGGCGGACGCGGTCAGCGTGACGTCCCGGACGATCGGCGCGCCGCCCCGGGCGACCGCCACGTCCTCCAGTCTCAGTTCCTTCATGTGAGCGCGACCTCGTCTCCCAGGTAGGCGCGGGCGACCTCGGGCCGCGCGAGCACCTCCGCGGGCGGGCCCGCGGCGATGACGGCGCCGAAGTCCAGCACGACGACGCTCGCGCAGGCCCGGCGGACCATGTCGAGGTCGTGCTCGATGAGCAGGACGGACGCGCCGAACCTCGCCGGGACCTCGATGAGCCGGTCGGCGAGCGCGAGCGACTCGGCGTGCGCGAGGCCCGCGGCGGGCTCGTCCAGCACGATCAGCCTGGGCCGCGCGAGGATCGTGGCGGCCACCTCCAGGAGGCGGCGGCTGCCGACGTCCAGGTCGAAGACGTGCGCCTCCAGCGACGGGCAGCCGAGGAAGTCGCGGACCTCCTCCAGCTCGTCGCGGGTGACGGCGCGGTGCGCCGCGAACCGCAGGTAGGCGCCGACGGTGAGCCCGGTCGGGACGCGGTCCTGCTGGAACGTGCGCCGCAGCCCGGCGGCGGCGCGGCGGTGCACGGGCAGCCCGTCCAGGGAACGGCCGCCGAGCGTGACGGACCCGGTCGCCGACGGCAGGAACCCCGAGAGCGCGTCGGTGAGGGTCGACTTGCCCGCGCCGTTCGGGCCGATGAGGCCCATGACGGTGCCCTCGGGCACGACGAGGTCCACGTCCTGGAGCGCGACGACCTGCCCGAACCGGACGCCGAGGCCCGTGACCTCCAGCAGCGGCTCGGTGCCGAGCGGCGGGGCGCCGGGGTCCGACGGCGTCCGCGGCGGGGGGACGGCCGCGGGACGGCGGGCGCGCAGCTTGCGGGCCATCCCCTCGCTGATGCTGCTGCCCTGCGACAGCGCCTGGACGGCGCCGACGCCGAACAGCACGTTCGCCCAGTCCTGGGAGACCCCGGCCCGGCGGAACAGCTCCGGCACGAACGCCATCAGGACGCCGCCGAACAGGGCACCGCCGACGTACTCGGTGCCCGCCATGACGGCGACGACGAACAGGGCGAGCGAGCCGATCGTCCCGAAGTTCTGCGCCGTGATCATGCCGACCTGCCCGGCGAGCAGGCCGCCGGACAGGCCCGCGGCGAACGCGCTGAGCGCGAACGCCGACAGCTTCGCGCGGGCGACGCTGGTCCCCGACGCGGCGGTGGCGCGCTCGGAGAACCGGACGGCGCGCCACGCGGCGCCCATCCGGGTGCGTCCGAGCAGCTCGACCGCCAGCGCGACCACCACGAACATCAGGCCCGCGTACACGAAGTACTGCCGGTCGGTGGCGATGAACGTGGGCCGGATGACCTGCTGGTAGGTGTCCACGCCCGGGAAGTTCACGGCGGCGATCACGACGTCGGCGGCGGCGGCGAACCCGAGCGTGACGACGGCGAGGTGCACGCCGCGCAGCCGCAGCGCCGGCAGGCCGATCAGCACGCCGAACGGCATCGCGGCGAGGCCGCCCGCGAACGTCCACAGGATCAGCGTCCCCGGGGACTCCCACACGTTGAGCTGGGCGACCGTCCACGCGCCGACCGCCGCGAACGACAGCTGGCACAGCGAGTTCATCCCGGCGCGGCCGACGATGCCGAGGCCGAGCAGGGCCACCGCCGACACCAGCACCGAAGTCGCGAGGAACAGCCAGTACTGCGGGACGACGATCGCCGCGACCACGACGACCAGCAGCGCCGCGGCCGGCTGGCCGAGGACGCCCGTCACCGCGGGCAGCGGCAGCCGCGCGGCGCCTGCCGGGCGCCCGGCGGTCTTCGCATCAGCGTGCCGCATCCCACACCTCCCGTCGCTGGGACCAGATCAAGATGGCGAGGATCGCCAGGAACGGCACCGTGTCCCGGTACTGCTGGAGCTCGGTGACGTGGGCGAGCGCGCCCTGGAGCGCGCCGAGCCCGAGGCCGCCCGCGACCGTGCGGCCGAGGCTGCGGAAGCCCCCGACCAGCGCCGCGGTCCCCGCGGGGATGACCATCAGCGCCAGCGACGTCTGGTCGCTGGTCTGCTGCGGCGCGATGACGAGCAGGACCGCCGCCGCCAGCAGCCCGGTGACCGCCCACATGCCGACGCCGAGGCGGCGGGACGGGATGGCGTGCAGCTCGGCGGTCGTCGGGCGTTCCGACAGCGCGCGGAGCCGCAGGCCGAGGACGGTCCGGGTGAGGACGAGCCAGGCGATGCCCGCGACCACGACCGAGCCGACGGTGCACACCGCCGCCGCCTGCGTCACCGTGATGCCGTCGAGGGTGAACAGCGAGCCGCCGAACTTGCCCGGCATCCGGCGCGGGTCCGTGCCGAAGACCAGGAACGACACGGCGAGCAGCCCGACCAGGAACGCGATGGAGATCGCGGAGCGCTGGTCGGCGCCGGCCTCGCCGAACCACTTGCCCATCACCCAGCCGAGCGCGGCGGCGACCAGGCCGGAGGCGAGCAGGCCGGCGAGCGCGGCCGCCCCGTAGGGCCAGCCGTGCTCGGACGCGACCGCCATGGTGTAGACGCCGATCACGCCGATCGCCACCTGCGCGAAGTTGACGACCCTCACCAGGCGGAACATCAGTGTGAGGCACAGGCCGAGGGCGGCGTACGCGCCGCCCCCGGCAAGGCCCGCGATGGCACCCTCAAGCATTGGGAAGCTTGACCCATTCGGGCGTCAGGACCGTCCAGTCGCCCTTCGCGTCCGGCCTCACGAACTTCGCCGCGAGGTTGGAGGCGTGGGTGCTGCCGGACCCGAACGCGAACGGCATCCCGGTCATGGCCGAGTCCAGCGGCTTGAGGTTCTTCATCGCGCTGGTGACGGCCTCACGGGTGATGTCGCCCTTGATCGACTTCAGCACCGTGACCAGGTGCTGGGCGGCGAGGTAGCCGCCCTGCGCGAAGGCGGTGAGCGGCACCTTGTGCTTGGTCATGGTCGCCCGCCAGTCCTTGTTGGCCTCGGACCGGACGTCGGTGTAGGGCTCGAACTCCGACAGCGCCACGACGTTCTTGCCCGCCGGGCCCAGCGCCTTCGCGGCCTCGACCGTGTAGGTGGAGGCGAGGAAGAGCCACTTGATGTTGTTGATGTTCTGCGCCTGCGCGGCCTTGACCCAGCCGATGGACATCGGCTCGACGCCGTTGAACAGCACCGCCTGGCAGCCGGCGCTGCGGGCCCGCAGGACGTAGGGGGTGTAGTCGGTGGTGGAGGCCGACAGGCTCAGGTCGTTGACGACGAGCTTCTTGCCGGTGATCTTGGACCAGCGGTCGACGCCCTCGCGGTAGGCGTTGGCCGTGCTGCCGATGATCGAGAAGAAGGCGCAGATCTTGTTGAGCTTCAGCTTCTCGGAGGCGTAGTAGAGGGTCACGGTCGAGCCGAAGAACGGGCCGGTGTTGACCGGCGAGATGTTCGGCGAGGTGAAGCAGCCGGGGTCCACGCCGATGCCGCGGACGTCAGTGATCTTGTTGCGGTCGTACAGCGGTCCGTTGACCTGGCAGTCGACCAGGCTGGCACCGCCCGCGAGGGCCACGGCCTTCTTGTTCTGGATGACGTCGCGGGCGGCGAGCGCGGCGCTGGCCGGGTCGCCCTTGTCGTCGGCGGTGGTGTAGGCGATCTTGCGGCCGTTGACGCCGCCGTTCGCGTTGACCTCGTCGAAGACGGCGCGGGCCGCCTGCGACGCCTCGGGGAAGGTGACCGGGCCGCTCAGGGTGGAGACCGACCCGATGTTGATGGGCCCGGAGTCGGACCCCGTGGAGTCGTCGGCGCAGGCCGCCAGGGGAAGGGCGAGAAGAGCGGCGGCGAAGAGGGGTGTGAATCGCATGTCAGACACCTTCGGTGCTGTGGACGACCCGGCCGTCGAAGACGGTCATCGCGACGGGGACGTCCGGGAGGTCGTGGGGGTCAAGGGAGGTGAGCGTCCCGTCCAGGACGGTGACGTCGGCTGCCTTACCGGATTCGAGGGTGCCCTTCCAGTCCTCGGCGAAGTCCTGCCATGCCGCGTTCACGGTGTAGGCGCGCACAGCCTCGGGCAGTCCGACCCGCTCCTCGGGACCGAACGTCCGTCCGCTGGCCTTGGACTCGCGCAGCAGCATCGCGGCCACGCCCTGTCGCCAATTGGGTGGGGCGACGGGCGCGTCCGAGCTGGCGGTGACCGGGATCCCGGCCTCGATCGCCGATCGGACAGGGTACTGGTAGGCGGCCCTTTCGTGTCCGAGTTGTTCCTCCAGCATGTCGGCGATCATCCATTTGATCGCCGGGTTCATGTTGGCTCCGAAGCCGTGCTTCGCGAGCTTGCGCATGCTCTGGGGGCCGAGCAGGTCCGCGTGGATGACGTAGTGACGGGGGTCGTCGCGGGGGTGTTCGGCCTGCGCGGCCTCGAACGCGTCCACGACGGCGTCGATGGCGCGGTCGCCGGTGACGTGCACGCCGAGCTGGTGGCCCGCGATGTGCGCGAGCCTGACCATCTCGTTGAGCTCGCGGGTGCGCAGCGCGTCGGCGGCGCCGTGCACGCACAGGCAGCCGAAGTCGCCTCCGGGGTACTCCTCGCGCATCCACGCGGTCTCGTTGGGGGGGATGCCGTCGGCGAACAGCTTGACGCCGATGACGTTGAGGATCCGCGGGTCGACGTCCTCGGGGACCTTGGCGTTGGCCAGGCCCTCGGCGATCTCGGCCGCCGAGCCGCCGATCCCGGTGAGCAGCAGCAGCACGCTGACGCGGGCGCCGAGGTCGCCGGAGCGGGCGAGGTCGCCGTAGACGTCCAGGGTCAGCTGGCTCGCCGCGCCCGCGAACAGGCTCGTGCCGCCCGGGCCGAGGCCCGGCTCGGTGTAGCTGGTGATCCCCTCCCGCTGGATGGCGGCGACGGCCTCGCGGATCGCCTTCTCCACCTGCTCGCGCGTGTAGCGCGGCAGGTGGCGCTGGACGAGGTCCTGGGCGCTCTCGGCGAGCAGCCCTGTGGGGTTGCCCGCGCCGTCGACGTGGATGCGGCCGCCCTCCGGCGTCTCCGTGCCGGCGGTGACGCCCGCCAGCTCCAGTGCCCGCGAGTTGGCCCAGGTGAGGTGCCCGCTGAAGTCCTGGAGGTAGACGGGGTGGGACGGCGCGACCGCGTCGAGGTCGGACCGGTCGGGCATCCGCCCGCCGTCCAGGCACTCGGCGAGGTAGCCGGGGTCCCAGCCGTTCCCGCGGATCCACTGCCCCTCGGGGGTCCGGGACGCCGCCTCCTTCACGGCGGCCACGATGTCGGCGATCGAGCGCACCGCCGGGTATCCCAGTTCCAGGGCGAGCGGCGGGCGGTTGAAGCCGAACGCGCAGCCGTGCAGGTGCGAGTCGTTGATGCCGGGAAGCGCCGTGCGCCCGCGGAGGTCGACGACCTGCGTGCGCGCGTCCGCCAGTGCCCGTATGTCATCGGTCGAGCCGACCGCGGTAATCTTCCCGCCGGTGATGGCCACAGCCTGCGCCACGGAGAAACGCGCGTCGGCCGTGAGGACCTCGCCGTCCAGTAGCACCAGGTCCGGGGAGTTGTTCATGTGCGCCCCTGCTCCTTGATTTGGGCCCAAACGTATTGCGAACGTATGGGGCCAAACGATGAACGGTCAATCACGAAGGTATAACAGAGTGACGCAGTTCACGGGGCGGTTAGGCAGCATCAGGCCACCGGCGCCCCCGAAGGGTGCCGGTGGCCCGTTCCACCACGGATCAGCCCGCGAACGCCTCCTCGATCACGTCCAGCCCCTCGGCGAGGAGATGGTCGGGGATCACCAGCGGCGGCAGGAACCGCAGCACGTTCCCGTACGTCCCGGCGGTGAGGACGAGCAGGCCCCGCGCGTGGCAGCGGCGGGCGATCTCCAGGGTCAGCATCGGGTCGGGCTCCGTGGTGCCCTCCTTGACCAGCTCGATCGCGATCATCGCGCCGCGCCCGCGGACGTCGCCGATCGACCGGTGGCGCCCGGCCAGCGCGCGCAGCCGGGGCAGCATGGTCTCCCCGATCGCGCGGGCACGCTCGGTGAGCTTGCCCTCCTCGATCTCCTCCAGGACGGCCAGGGCCGCCTCGCACGCCAGCGGGTTGCCGCCGTAGGTGCCGCCGAGCCCGCCGCCGTGCACCACGTCCATGATCTCGGCGCGGCCGGTAACGGCCGCCAGCGGCATTCCGCCCGCGATCCCCTTCGCCGTGGTGACGATGTCGGGCACGATGCCCTCGTGCTCGCAGGCGAACAGGTGGCCCGTCCGCGCGAACCCGGTCTGGACCTCGTCGGCGATGAACAGGATGCCGTTCTCGCGGCAGAACTCCGCGATGGCCGGGAGGAACCCCGGCGCGGGCTCGATGAACCCGCCCTCGCCCTGGATCGGCTCGATCACGACCGCGGCCACGTTCGTCGCGCCGATCTGCTTGCCGATCTGGTCGACGGCCATCGCGGCCGCCTCCGGCCCGCAGTTCTCCGGCCCGGTCGGCCACCGGAAGGGGTAGGCCAGCGGCATCCGGTACACCTCGGGCGCGTACGGCCCGAAACCGTGCTTGTACGGCATGCTCTTCGCGGTCAGCGTCATCGTCAGCAGCGTCCGGCCGTGGTAGCCGTGGTCGAACACCACCACCGCCTGCCGGCCCGTCGCGTACCGCGCGATCTTGACGGCGTTCTCCACCGCCTCCGCGCCGCTGTTGACGAGGAACGACCGCTTCTCGTGGTCGCCGGGGGTGATCCGGTTGAGGTTCTCGCACACCCGGACGTACGACTCGTACGGCGCGACCATGAAGCACGTGTGGGTGAACCGGTCCGCCTGGGCCTTCACGCGCGCGGCGACCCGCGGGTTGGCGTTGCCCACGCTGGTCACCGCGATGCCGGAACCGAAGTCGATCAGGCTGTTGCCGTCCGCGTCGACGACCACGCCGCCGTCGGCGTCGGTCACGTACACGGGCAGCACGCTGCCGACGCCCGGCGGCACCGCGGCGAGGCGGCGCTCCTGCAACTCCCGGGACCGCGGCCCCGGGATCTCCGTCACGACACGACGCTCCTGCGGCAGGCGGCTCGCGCCGCCGGGATCCTGGCTGGTCATGGCGCGAACATAGGCCGGGCGGCGCCTACGATGAACAGTACGGCGCGGCGAAATCGGCCCGCCGGAATGGACATCCTGCACAAGGAACGCGATGCCGCCCACCCTGGCCGCCGTGGCCGCACTCCCGCAGCTCGGGCTCCGACCGCTCACCGGGCCGCCCGCGGGGGCGCCCGCAGGGGCGCCCGCCGGGCCGGTCCCCGACACGCCCGTCATGTGGGTCGCGGTCAGCGAGCTGGAGGACCCGACGCCCTTCCTTGAGGGCGGCGAGCTGGTGCTGACCACCGGCATGCGGCTCACCTCCGCGAACGCCGCCGGCTACGTCGACCGCCTGGTCGGACGCGGTGTCGCCGGCCTCGGCTTCGCGGTCGGGGTGATCCACGCGCGGGTGCCGCCCGCGCTGGTCGCCGCCGCCCACGACCGGGACCTGGTCCTGCTGGAGGTCCCCCGCCCGACGCCGTTCATCGCCATCGGCAAGGCCGTGTCCCGGATGCTGGCGGCCGAGTGGTACGAGGACGTCACCCGCGCCTTCCAGGCCCAGCGGGAGCTGACCCGCGCCGCCACCGCCGGCCCCGGGGCGCTGGCCTCCCGGCTCGCGCGCCTGCTCGGCGGCTGGGTGCTGCTGCTCGACCCGTCCGGAGCGGTCCGGCACGCCGAGCCCGCCTCCGCCGCGGGCCGGGCGGCCGACCTCGCCGCCGACGTCGCCCGGCTCCGGCGCCGCCCGGAGGCCCGGCCCGCGGACGGCGCGGCCCTGGCCAGCGTCGCCCTGTCGGTGCCGGGCGAGCACATCGTCCTCCAGCGGATCGGGCTCGGGGGGCGCCCGCGGGGCTTCCTCGCCGTGGGCACGGCCGCGCCGCTGCCCCACGTCGCGCACACGATCGTGGGGGCGGCCGTCGCGCTGCTGACGCTCCAGTCGGAGGCGCCCCGAGGCGGCCGTGACCAGCGCGCCGCGCTCGCCGCGCTGCTCCTCGGCCTGCCGCCGGAGAGCCCCGCCGTCCCGCGCGGCGCCCTGCGCGTCCTGGCGTGCGGGGGGCGCTCGGGCGGGCAGGGACCCGTCCTGGACGCACTGGACTCCGACCCCGCCGGTGAGCGCTGCCTGGCCCTGCCGCTCCCCGGCCACACGGCGATCATCGTCCCCGACGGGTTGACCGGGCCCGTGACGTCGCTGCTCTCCTTCGCGGGCCCCATCGGCGTCAGCGACCCGGTGCCCGCCGGCGACGGGGAGCCGGCCGGGTGCGGGGCGCTGGTGACGGCGCTCCGGGAGGCCGAGGACGCGCTGGCGGCGGCGCGGCGGCGGGACGAGGCCGTGCAGTCCTACGCCGACCTGCCCGGCCAGGGGGTGCTCGGCCTGCTCGACCCGGGGCCCGCGCGCGCGTTCGCCGACGGGCTGCTGGCGCCGCTGCGCGCGGAGGGCCTGCTGGAGTCCGTCCGGGCCTATGTCGCCGCGAACGGCCAGGGCGAGGCGGCGGCCAGGGCGCTGGGCGTCCACCGGCACACGCTGCGGACCCGGATGCGCAAGGCGGCCGAGTTGCTCGACCGCGATCTCGACGACCCCGCGGCCCGCGCCGAGCTGTGGTTCGCGCTGGCCGTCACGTCCAATGAGGACGGCCGGTTTGGACAGCCTGGCGACTCCCCTCCCCGGCCTCCGGAGATAGCGTGAACGCATGAACGTGACCCCATTCTGGCTGGCCGGCCGGGCCGAGACCGGTGACGGCGAGCTGACCGTGACGCACCCCTACGACGGCCGGGTGGTCGGGACCGCCGCGGTGCCGTCCCCCGGGCAGGTGGAGGAGGCGCTCGCCGCGGCCCACGCGGTCCGCGCCGAGGCCGCGGCGCTGCCCCTGCACGTGCGGGCCGAGGCGCTCGCGCACGTGTCGGCGCGGCTGGCCGAGCGCGCCGAGGAGGTCGCCCGGCTGATCACCGGTGAGAACGGCAAGCCGCTGCTGTGGGCGCGCGGCGAGGTGAACCGCGCGATCTCCACGTTCCGGTTCGCCGCGGAGGAGACCCGCCGCTTCAGCGGCACCACGCAGCGGCTCGACACCGACCCGGCCGCCACGGGGCGGATGGCCTACATCTCCCGCGTGCCGAAGGGCCCGGTGCTCGGGATCTCCCCGTTCAACTTCCCGCTCAACCTGGCCGCGCACAAGATCGCGCCCGCCATCGCGGTCGGCGCGCCCATCGTGCTGAAGCCCGCCCCGGCCACCCCCCTGTCGGCCCTGCTGCTCGGGGAGCTACTCGCCGAGACCGGCCTGCCCGCCGGGATGTTCTCGATCCTGACCGTCCCGAACGACCGCGCCGGCGGCCTCGTGGACGACCCGCGCCTGCCGATCGTGTCGTTCACCGGCTCCGTCCCGGTCGGCTGGGCGATCAACGACCAGGTCCCACGCAAGCACGTCACGCTGGAGCTCGGCGGGAACGGCGCCGCGGTCGTCCTCCCGGACGCCGACCTCGACTGGGCCGCGCAGCGCATCGGCCTGTTCTCCAACTACCAGGCCGGGCAGAGCTGCATCGCCGTCCAGCGCGTCTACGTCGACCGGTCGGTGTACGAGGCGTTCCTGCCCAAGCTGGTCGACACAGTCGGCGGGCTCGTCACCGGCGACCCCTGGGACGACAAGACGCAGGTCGGCCCGCTCGTCAGCGAGGACGCGGCCGAGCGCGTCGAGGCGTGGGTGGACGAGGCGGTCTCCGCCGGGGCGAGGATCCTGGCGGGCGGCACCCGCGAGGGCGCGGCCTACGCCCCCACCGTCCTCGCCGACGTCCCCGCCGACGCCAAGGTGTCCCGCGAGGAGATCTTCGGCCCGGTCATGACCGTCCAGCCCGTCGACGGGGTGGACGAGGCGTTCGCGCTGGTCAACGACTCCAAGTTCGGGCTCCAGGCCGGTGTGTTCACCCGCGACCTCGACATCGCCTTCCGCGCCCACCGCGAGCTCGAGGTGGGCGGCGTGGTGATCGGCGACGTCCCGTCCTACCGCGCCGACCAGATGCCCTACGGCGGCGTCAAGGACTCGGGCGTCGGGCGCGAGGGCCTCCGGTCGGCCATGGCCGACTACACCGAGGAGAAGGTCCTGATCCTCACGGGCCTGCCCCTCTGACCCCCAGTGCGGCGGGGCCCGGTCCCGGGCCCCGCCGCGCCCCCGGGCCCCGAGCTCAGGCGAGGGTCACGGTCACCGGCATCTCTTTGATGCCGTTGACGAAGTTGGAGCGGACGCGGCGCGGCTCGCCCGCGTAGCGGATGCCGGCCAGGCGCGGCAGCAGCTCCTCGAACATGATCCGCATCTCCAGGCGGGCGAGCGCGGCGCCCATGCAGAAGTGGGGGCCGCCCTTGCCGAAGGTGATGTGGTCGTTCGGGGTGCGGGCGACGTCGAAGCGGTGCGGGTCGGTGAAGACGTCCTCGTCGCGGTTGCCGGACGCGAACCACAGCACGACCTTGTCGCCCTCGCGGATCGCGGTGCCGCCCACCTCGGTGTCGCGGGTCGCGGTGCGCCGGAAGTGGTAGACCGGCGACGCCCAGCGCAGGAACTCCTCGACGGCCGTGGGCATCAGGTCCGGGTCGTCGCGCAGGCGCGCGGCCTGCCCGGGGTGGTCGATCAGCGCGCGCATGCTGTGGGTGATGGCGTGCCGGGTCGTCTCGTTGCCCGCGACGACCAGCAGCAGGAAGTAGTTGTCGAAGTCGCGCTCGGTGAGCGCCTCGCCGTCCCGCGGCGTCTCGTTGACCAGGCGGCTGACGAGGTCGGTGCCCGCGCCGCCGCGGCGGCGGGCGGCGAGCTCGCGGCCGTACTCGAAGACCTCCAGCGACGCGGGGCTGCGGAACGGCAGGTCGCGGTAGCGCTCGCTCTCGGCGCTGTGCAGCAGGACGTCGGCGTAGTCGGGGTCGGTGTTGGCGATGATCCGGTTGCCCCAGTCGATGAGCCGCCCGGTGTCGTCGTCCGGGACGTCCAGCATGCGGGCCAGGACGTTGATCGGGAAGTCGGCGGCGACCTCCTTGACGAAGTCGAAGGTGCCTTTGGCGAGCGCCGAGTCGAGGGTCCGCGCGGTGAGGCCGCGCAGGAACGTCGCGTAGCCCGCCACCGAGCGCGGGGTGAACTCGCGGGCCAGGAGGCGGCGGAGCGCCAGGTGGCGGGGGCCGTCGGTCTCCAGCATCGAGCGGCGGATGGCCGCCTGCCGCTCGTCCACCTCCTCCAGGTTCACGAATTTCTCGGAGGTGAAGGTGGCCTGGTCGCGGTCGGCGGCCACGATGTCGGCGTGCCGGGTGAGCGACCAGAAGCCGGCGCCGCCGTCGGACTCGGGGTTCCAGTGGACGGGCCGGTTCCGGCGCAGCGTCTCGAACATCCGCCAGGGCGTCTCGCCGTCGAGGAAGTTGTCGGGGTCGGACAGGTCGACGGCGAGGGTGTCGGCGGACAACGGGGGCTCCTTCACAGGTGGTAGGAGTACTCGCGGAACTCCCAGTCGGTGACGTGCCTGCCGAAGCGGGCGACCTCGTCCCGCTTGTAGGTCAGGAAGGCGGACACGAAGGGCTCGCCGAGCACCTCCACAAGCGCGGTGTCGGCGGCGAGCGCGTCCAGCGCGGTGGGCAGGTCGCCGGGCAGGACGGGCGCCTTCGCGGTGTCGTAGCCGTAGCCCTCCAGCGGCGGCGGGCAGGCCAGCTTGTCGCGGATCCCGAGGTAGACGGCGGCGAGGAGGCCGGCGATGCCGAGGTAGGGGTTGGCGGAGGCGTCCCCGAGCCGGACCTCCAGGCGGGACGCGGCGCCGCGCTCGGGCGGGATGCGGACCATGGCGCTGCGGTTGTCCAGCCCCCAGTCGATCAGCCAGGGGGCGAGGGTGTCGGGCCCGAACCGCTTGTAGGAGTTGATCGTCGGGTTGAACAGCGCGGCGAGGGCGGGCGCGTGCTCCAGCACCCCGGCGATGGCCTGGTGCGCGGTCTCCGACAGCCCGTCGGGCCCCTCGCCCTGGAAGACGTTGCGGCCGTCGCCGTCCAGGCAGGACAGGTGGACGTGGAAGCCGGAGCCGCCCTCGTCGTTGAACGGCTTGGCCATGAACGTGGCGAGCAGCCCGTCCCCCCGGGCGATCTCCTGGACGGCGGACTTGAACCGGAACGCGCGGTCGGCGGCGTCGAGGGCGGCGGAGTGGTCGAGGTTGATCTCGAACTGGCCGCCGCCGAACTCGTGGTTGCCCATCGTCACGCCGAGGCGGAGGTCGCGCAGGTGGCGGAGGGTGCGCAGGAGGTGGCCCTCGGGGTCGCCCTTGCGGCCTGCGGTGTAGACGTTGCCGGGCGCGTCCCCGTAGCGGCGCCAGCCGGAGGGCGAGGACGCGTCGGGCTCGCAGAGGTAGTACTCCAGCTCGGGCCCGGTGACCGGGTCGAGGTCGAGCTCGGACAGCCGGGCGATGGCGCGGCGCAGGACCTCGCGCGGCGCCTCGGGACAGGGCTCGGCGCCGTCGGGCTCGAAGGCGTCGCCGAGGCAGGACGCGACGCCGGTCTCCCACGGGACGGGCGCCAGCGTGGACAGGTCGGGGCGGACGCAGATGTCCGGCAGTCCCGCGTCGAGGCCGCCCGCGACCTCGACGGTGTCGCCCATCGGGGTCGTGTGGTAAATCGCCCGGCAGAAGGACAGCCCGTGCTCCATCACCGAGGGCAGCCGCTCGACCAGCACGTCACGCGCGCGCTCGGTGCCCAGCAGGTCGGTGTAGCCGACCCGGACGATGTCGATGCCGTCGGCGATCAGCCGCTCCACCACGTCCTGGACTGAGGGGTCCTGTCGGCTCACGCGGGCTCTCCTCGGGAACGAACTTCATTTGGGCTCAAACCATATGTGGGCCGACGGGTCCTGACAAGACTCGGCCGGGACACGCTCGATCATCCTTCAGGGAACAACTCCGGGGAGCGCCCGAACATGCCCGGCCACCCGGGAGGGCAGGTCACGGGCGGCGGGGGGCGGGTGGCGAAACCACATCGCAGCGCCTATCGTACGGACCCAAACGACATTTCAGGAGGAGCGCGGTGGCACCCGTCCGAGGTTTCCTGCACCCCAAGACCGCGACAGGGCGGTCGTCGCTGATCCCGAGCCCGCCGTGGCACTACTCGGGCGACCTGCTCACCGTCGAGTACCGCACCGACCCCGCGCGCGTGGCCGAGCTGCTGCCCGCCCCCCTGTCCCCCGCCCCGGACGATCCGGGCGCCGTCGCGATCATCTGGGCGGACTGGCAGTCGTGCTCGGAGTCGGCCGAAGAGCTGCTCGACCCCGTACGGGCCCAGTACAAGGAGTGCTTCGTCGTCGTCCGCTGCTCCTTCGAGGGGCGGACGTACTCCCGCTGCGTCTATATCTGGGTGGACAAGGACTTCGCCATCGCCCGCGGCCTGCACCAGGGCTACCCGAAGAAGCTCGGCTCGATCCACCAGACCCGCCCGCACCCGTACGGGCGCGGTGCCCCCCGCATCGCCGAAGGCGGCCGCTTCGGCGCGACCCTGGCCGCCGCCGACCGCCGCCTGGCCGAGGCCGTGGTGACCCTCCGCGCCCCGTCCGAGACGAACGGCTTCGTCAACGGTCATCCCATGGCGCACCACCGCTTCCTGCCGTCCATCGAGCCGGGCGGGGCGCCGGCGCTGGACGAGCTGATCGAGTCCGGCGCGGCCGGCTTCGAGGCCGGGCCCGCCTGGACGGGCGAGGCCGAGCTCCGCCTCTTCGACTCCCCCACGGAGGAGCTGTCCCGCCTGGAGATCGTCGAGCCCATCGGCGCGTACTACCGCCAGGTGGGCGTCGTCTGGAACGGCGGCCGCCGCCTGGCCTAGCGGCACGCGCTCCGGCCCGTGGAACGGCGCCCGCCTCTGCCCTGGCGGGCGCCGCTCTGCCCGGACGCTCGGCCGGTGATCAGCCGGCGATCAGGTGACGGTCACGCTCGCCAGGTCGAAGTAGTGGGCTCGCGGGCTCTCCTTGTCCGCCGAAAGCCCGAAGGCGACGTAGAAGGTCCCGACGTCGTGGACGTCGATGGTCGTGCTGTAGGTGTACTGCCGCCATCCGTCGAAGTCGGTGCGGCCCAGTTCCACGAAGTCCTCCTCCACGGCCGGCGCGGCCCGGTCCGCGTGCGCGACGACCGGCCAGCCGGCCGCCTCTCCGGTGCCGCCGTTCCACTCCCAGACCGACAGCTCGACGGTGATGCCGGGCTGCCCCTGCGGCACGGGGAACGCGCGCTCCACCCACAGCGTGCCGTCGCCGCGGCGCCCGTCCAGCCAGAAGTCGAGGCTGTGCGCCCCGCTCTTGGCCACGTCCGACGACCAGGTCACGTCGCCGTCCCGGAGCCTGCCGTCCTTTTTGGCGGTCCACCCCTCGGTGCCGCTCTCATAGTCGAAGGTGTGGTCGGCGAGCACGGCCGGCGCCGGCGGCGGCGTCGCCGCCCCCGCGGCGCCGCTCCCCCATGCCAGCACGGTGGCAGTGGCAGTGACGGCGGCGGCGGCTAGTGCGCATGACCTCATCTGTATCCGTCCTCCTTGGACCGATGGGTGGAGGACCCGGGGATTGGTCCTCCGCGAGAGGGGATCATCTGCCGCGGATCGGGGACCATGCAAGGGCGGAGGCGGGCGTTGTCACACCGTCTCCGGGCGGTGCGGACGGTCCGCCGCCGCGCTCGGAAGCGATGCGGAGCCGGCGGCGGGAGGGCCGTCCTATGCCCCGGTCCCCGGCACGGCGCGGGGCGCCGATGGGCGGTCGGCGCGGTACAGGAAATGGGCAGGGCCGTCGACAGGGTTGTCAGGCTCCATCTCGCCCTCGGCGATCCTGCGCAGGCCCGCCTTCTCCAGGGCGCGCCAGGACCGGCGGTTCGCCGCCGCGACGGGAACGATGACGCAGGTCGCGGACGGATGGACGGCCCAGATCCGGTCCAGGACCGAGGCGATCATCCGCGTGCCGAGGCCCCGTCCGATGCGGTCCGGGTCGCCCACCAGGTAGTCGATGGACATGGCCCCGGCCGGGACGTCGACGAGCGGCGCCAGCTCGGCGACGTACTCCGGGTAGTCGGCGAGCAGGCAGCACTGGAGCAGGCCGACCGGCGCGCCGTCCAGGAGCGCCAGGAGGTCCTCGGAGGGCTCCTCGCCCCGGGCCGCGGGGCCGAAGTCGCGCATCACGGCCTCGGGCGAGGTCTCGTGGTTCCACCACCGCGCGACGTGCGGCCGGGCCAGCCACTCGCGCAGCAGCCCGAAGTCCGCCTCGGTCACGCGCCGCCAGGTGAGGCCGGGTTCCGTCACGAGACCCACGGTATCCGGCGCGGCGCGCCGCCGCCTCCGGTCCGCGGACGGCGCCGTGCGAGGATCCGAAGATCACGTGCGACCCCCGGTGGAGGACGAGATGTTCGCGATTCCCCTCGGCGACGGAGCCGAGCTGCGGCCCCTGGAACCCTGGCAGGCCGAGGAGTTCCTCGCCCACATCGACCGCGGGCGCGCGTACATCGGCGCGCACGTGGGGCTCCCCGACGTCGCCGCCGACCTGGAGTCCGCGCGGGACTGGCTCCGCTCCTACGCCGACAAGGCCGCCGCCGACTCCGGCCGTCTCTACGGCATCTGGCTCGACGGGGTCCTCGTGGGCGGCGTGCTGTTCCGGGTCTTCGACGCCGGCGCGGGGACCTGCGAGGCGGGCTGCTGGCTGGAGCCGGACGCCACCGGGCGCGGCCTGGCCACCCGCGCCGCCGCTGTGATCATCGACTGGGCGGTCCGGGAGCGCGGGATCCACCGGGTGGAGTGGCAGGTGTCGTCGGAGAACACGGCGAGCATCAACGTGGCCCGGCGGCTCGGCATGACCCGCGACGGCGTCCTGCGGGAGAACTATCCGTTCCGGGGCGTGCGGCAGACCACCGAGGTGTGGTCGGTGCTCGCCCCCGAGTGGCCGCCGATCCGGGTGTAGACCGCCGGGCGGGCCGTGCGGAGGTACGCCGCGAAGGCCACGCCCCCGGCCGCGGCCAGGAAGATCAGCCCGGGCAGGACCCAGGTGAGCGACGAGCCCTTCTCGGCGCCGAGGAGGGCGTCGAAGTTGAGCAGGCTGACGACGAACACGGCGCCGAGGCCGATGGCGGCGATCGCGGGGGCGACGAGGCGGTTCCACGGGTTCTCGCCCCGGTGGTCGCGCGCGAAGTACGCGACGACGGCGGCCGAGGTGAGGGCCAGCAGGAGGATCACCCCGAGGGCGCCCAGGTTCGTGAACCAGTTGAAGAGGGTGAGGACGGGGTCCTTGCCGGACACGGCGAACACGACCACCACGGCCGCGGCCAGGGCGGTCTGGGTCACCGACCCCACGTGCGGGGACCCGTGCCGGGCGTGGGTGCGGCTCAGCGGGGACGGGAGGACGCCCTCGCGGCCCAGCGAGAAGAAGTACCGCGCCACGGCGTTGTGGAACGACAGCAGCGCCGCGAAGACGCTGGTGACGAGGAAGATCTGGGCCAGGTCCGCGAAGATCTTGCCGACGTGCTCCTCGGCGAGGGCGAACACGAGCCCGGGGCCGTCCTTCTGCGACCGCGCGATGATCTGGGACGAGCCGGTGCCGACGGTCATCGCCCAGGCGGTGAAGGCGTAGAACACGCCGATGACGGCGACCGCGATGTAGGTGGCGCGGCTGACCGTCCGGCGGGGGTCGCGGCACTCCTCGCTGTAGAGGGCGGCGGCCTCGAAGCCCATGAAGCTGGCCATCGCGAAGCAGAACGCCGCGCCGACCGCGCCCGAGCTCGCCGCGTCCAAGCCGAGCGGGCCGAGGGACACCCCGGACGGGGCGTCGGCCACCTGCGCGAGGTCGAAGACCAGGACGGTCAGGAACTCGATCGCGAGGAGGACGCCGAGGACGCGCGCGTTCAGGTCGATGCGGCGGAAGCCGAGGACCGCGACCACCGCGACCCCGGCCAGCGCGACCGCCCACCAGGGCAGGTCAAGGCTCAGCTTGGACTTCAGCAGATCGGCCGTGGTGAAGCCGAACAGCCCGTAGAGGCCGGTCTGCATGGTGTTGTAGGAGATGAGGGCGACGAACGCGGCGCCGACCCCGGCGACGCGCCCGAGCCCGTGGGTGATGTAGGCGTAGAAGGCGCCGGCGTTGGCGATCGACCGGCTCATCGCGGCGTACCCGCCGGTGAAGACGGTGAGCAGGACGGCGAGGACGACGTACAGCAGCGGGATGCCGACCACGCCGGTGACGGCGAAGGAGGTCGGCAGGCCGCCGGCGGCGACGGTGAGCGGCGCCGACGCGGCGACGACGAAGAACACGATCTCGGGGACGCCGATGCGCCGTCGCCCGGTTTCCGGGGAGGAGGGGGACTCGACTTCGTCGATCGCCATGCGCGGCTCCATTGCCGGTACGGGCCCCCGCATGATTGTTTGGGCCCGCACGATATGCGGAATCGCTCGGATCGTACGGGCTCAAACGACAACTGACAACGGTAGATTCGCACTCGGCCCGCGGAAGACGTCCGCACCGGGCCCGCGGGGAGGACGTACGTGACCGGGCATCACACACTGCAAGAGACCGAGCAGGCCATCCAGCGGCGGCTCGGTGACGTGCCGCTGCGCCACGACGCGATGATGGCGGTCTCCAACATCTACCGGGCCGCCGCGGCGATCCGGCAGCATTTCGAGAGCTCGGTGCTGCGCGGCGCCGACCTGACCTGGACCTCCTTCGTCGTGCTCTGGGTGGTGTGGATCTGGGACGAGATGGAGACGCGCCACGTCGCCGAGGAGGCGGGCATCTCCAAGGGGACGCTGACCGGCGTCGTGAAGACGCTGGAGGGGCGGGGCCTCATCGAGCGGGGCTCGCACGCGACCGACGGGCGGCTCGTCCTGCTGCGGCTGACCGACAAAGGCCACGAGCTGATGTGCGGGCTGTTCCCGGCCTTCAACGCCGAGGAGGCGTTCGTGGTCGAGCGGCTGGACGAGGACGGGAACCGGGCCCTGGCGCAGACCCTCCGGTCGGTCGTCGAGCACCTGGAGGAGGAAGGCGACGCCCGGCGCGCGGCGCTGCGGGCCGCGTCCCCGCCGCCGCCGCGCCGCTCCGGCCGCCGCCCCCGCGGCTGAGCCTCGCCCGCCGGGTCCGCACGCCGCGCACGGCCCTTGTGGGTGAATCGTTTGGGCCCGTACGATAGCCCGATGACGCCACGCTTCGTACTCGTGCTGAGCGAGAACTGGACGATGACCACCGGCCGCGATCTGCCCACCCTCGTCCGCTGGGCGCGGGAGGCCGAGGACGCCGGGTTCGACGCCGTCATGGTCAGCGAGCACGTCGTCCTCGGCCCCGACGCGGGCGCGGACGGCGTGATGGGCAACCCGCGCGAGTACGCGCTCCCCGGCAACCAGGACCCCTTCACCCCCTGGCCGGGCTCGCTGATGCTCCTCAGCGCCATCGCCTCGGTCACCACCCGGATCCGGCTCGCGGCGGCGGCCGTGCTGGCCCCGCTCAAGCACCCCCTCGCGCTGGCCCGCGACATCGGCACGCTCGACCTGCTGTCGGAGGGGCGCCTCGTCGTCCAGCCGACCGTGAGCTGGAGCCGGGACGAGTACGCCGCGCTGAACGTCCCCTTCGGCAAGCGGGGCAGGATCCTCGACGAGCAGCTGGAGATCTGGGACCTGCTCTGGCGCGGGTCGCCCGTCTCCTACAGCGGCGAGCACTTCTCCTTCGAGGACGTCTACTTCGAGCCGCGCGCCTACCGCCCCGACGGGCCCCGCATGTGGTTCGGCGGGCAGCACATGCACGACCGGCTCCTGGACCGCCTCGTCAAGTACGGCCATGGGTTCCACCCGCTCGGCCACCCGACGCCGGAGGACCTGGAGCGGCTCGCCGCGGGCATGGCGGCGGCCGGACGCGACATCGCCGAGCTGGAGCGCATCGGGGGCTGCCGCCCGGTCTTCCCCGACGACCATTCGGTGTCGCCGCTCGCCCCCGCGCTGGAGGGCGTCCCCGGCAAGATCGCGCAGGGGTTCACGACGTTCTGCATCAAGCCGTCGCAGTTCACCGACGACCCGGACGGCGTCGGCGCGTTCTGCCGCGAGGTCATCAAGCGGACCGACGCCCTCCTCTCCTGAGCGGGGCACTCCCCGAACAGGCACCGCCCCCACCGGGGGCGACGCGAAACCGGCCGGGCCGCGGATGCGGCCCGGCCGGTCCCGTTCCGGTCGCCCTAGCGGCGCGGCGCCCGGATGCCCCGGAACTCCCAGTCGCCGCCGAAGGTCGTGGAGATGACCTCCTCGGACTCGGTCGGCTGCGCGCCGCAGTCGTCGCGGACCGGGACCGGCCCGGCGACGATGTGGTTGCGGAGCCGCCCGAGGCCCTCGGCCTCGACCTCGACGACGTCGCCGGGCTGGACGGGCCGGGAGTTGGCGGGCGTCCCCGACAGCAGCACGTCCCCCGGGTAGAGGGTGATCGTGCGGGCGATGTCGGCGACGAGGTAGTGCATGTCCCACTCCATCTCGTCGGTGCTGCCGTCCTGCACCAGCTCGCCGTTGACGTAGGTGCGCAGATACTTGCCGCGGAAGTCCCAGCCGGTGACGAGGCCGGGGCCGAGCGGGCACAGCGTGTCGGAGCCCTTGACGCGCAGCATCGAGCCGGCGTCGGTGTCGCGGAAGTCGTGCAGGCCGTAGTCGTTGGCGACCGTGTAGCCCGCGATGTAGTCGCCCGCCTCCTTCGGCGAGACGTTGCGCGCCGTCCGCCCGATGACGATCGCGATCTCGCCCTCGTAGTTGAGGTACTTGCACCGCTCGGGCCGGACGACCGCGCCGCCGTGCGCGTTCAGCGCCGAGATCGGCTTGTGGAAGAAGGTGGGCGCGGGCGGGAGCGAGGTCTGGAACTCCTCCACCCGGCTGCGGTGGTTGAGGTGCACCGCCACCACCTTGGACGGCTCGCACGGCGGCAGGTGGACGGCGTCCTCCGCGCGCACGCGCCGGCCGTCCGCGGCGACCAGCTCGTCACCGTCACGGATCACCTGCGTGGCGGCGCCCTCCAGGAGGATGCGCCGGTACTCGATCGTCACTTAGCTGGTCCATCCGTTCTCGGGGCGGTCGAACCAGATGTGCACCTGGCCGGTTCCGACGGAGTTCTCGTACTCGCTGTACAGGCGGCCGGGGGCCGTGCAGGCACGCTCCCCGAGGGCGCCGATCATCATGAGGTAGTGGCCGAAGCGGGCCTCCGGCTTGAAGGTCAGGAACTCCGGCATGGTGTCCAGGACCCGGGCGTGGTCACCGGCCTGCAGCCAGCGTATGCGCTCCTCGTCCGCGGCCCGCGCCTGCGGGGAGAAGATGTGCTCGGGCCCGGCCGCCTCGTGGTCGCGGATCACGCGCAGTGGCCAGAACGTGTGCGACAGGGCCCCGGAGGCGATCAGCAGGACGCGGCGGTCCGTGGCCGCGATCGCGTCGCCCAGGGCGCGTCCGAGGCGCAGGAAGTCCTCGGTGTCGGCGGTCTGGCACACGCCGATCGAGATCCACCGCTTGCCCGGGTCGCCGAGGTAGGGGTTGTCGCGCACGCCGAGATGCGTCCACAGGTTGACGGTCGCGTAGTAGATCGGCAGGTACGGGTCGTCGATCGGGGTGATGTACGTCCCGTGCTTGCCGGCGTAGTCGGCGACCGCGCGGGCCAGCTCCGGGTCACCGGGGATGTCGTACGGCATGCGGGACATGCCGCGCGGCAGTTCCTCGGACGTGTAGAGCCCGGCGCGGCGGTCGTGGGCCGTGGTGACGAACTCGACCGTGGTCGCCCAGTGGGAGTCCAGGAGGACCACGGTGTCGTAGTCGTCGCTTTCGAAGACGTCCTTGCGGAGCTTCTGGAGGCCCGGGACGAGGGTGGTGTCCTTGCCGTGGTTCAGCTCGCGCCGCGTCACCTCGGGGAGCACGATCGTGGGAACGTGCGCGAGGAGCCCCGCGCCTACTACCTCGCCCATGGCGCCGTCACCGTGTTCTTCAGGTCGCAGTAGAAGTCGAAGCTCCAGTCGCCGCCCTCCCGGCCGACCCCGGACTGGCGGGCCCCGCCGAAGGGTGCCTGGAGGTCGCGGACGAAGAAGCAGTTGACCCAGACGGTCCCGGCCACGAGCTGCCCGGTCACGCGCCGCGCGCGCTCTGGGTCGCCGGTGGCGAGGGTGGCCGCCAGGCCGAAGCGGGTGCCGTTCGCCATGGCGACGGCCTGGTCCTCGGTGTCGAACGTCTGGAGCGTCAGGACGGGGCCGAAGACCTCCTCGGTGAGGATCTCGGCGTTCTCCGGCGCGTCGGTGAAGAGGGTCGGACGGTAGTACAGGCCGCCCAGTTCGTCGTTCGGGCCGCCGCCGATCAGCGCGCGCGCCCCCGCGGCCTTGGCCCGCTGGACGAAGCCGTCCACGCGCTCCAGGTGCCGCCGGTGGATCTGCGGGCCGATGTCGGTCGTCTCCTCGCGGGGGTCGCCCTGCTTGATGCGGCCGGCCTTCTCGACGAACCGCCGGGTGAACTCGTCGGCGATGGACGACTCGACCAGCAGCCGGGTCGCGGCGAGGCAGACCTGCCCGGCGTTGTCGTACTGCTCCACCGCCAGGTCGACCGCGAGGTCGAGGTCGGCGTCGGCGAAGACGATCAGCGGCGACTTGCCGCCGAGCTCCAGCGACAGCGGCGTCAGGTTCGGCGCGGCGGACGCGGCGATGATCCGGGCCGTGGGCACCGACCCGGTGAAGCTGATCCGCTTGACGTCGGGATGCGCGGTCAGCGGGCCGCCGACCTCCGCCCCGTAGCCCTGGACGACGTTGAAGACCCCGTCCGGCAGCCCGGCCTCGGCCGTGATGCCGGCGAGGAGGGAGGCCGTCAGCGGCGTCCACTCGGCCGGCTTGAGGACGACCGTGTTCCCGGCCGCGAGCGCGGGCGCGATCTTCCAGGTGGCCAGCATCAGCGGGGCGTTCCACGGGGTGATCAGCGCGCAGACGCCCGCCGGGTCCCAGCTGACGTGGTTGGTGTGGCCGCGCGTCTCGAAGTCCTGGTGGCCGAGCTTGAGCAGCCAGTCGGCGAAGAAGCGGAAGTTGTGCGCGACGCGCGGCATGACGCCGCGGCGGTGCGAGCGGATCAGCGCGCCGTTGTCGGCGGTCTCGACCTGCGCCAGCTCCTCGATCCGCTTCTCCACGCCGTCCGCTATCGCGTGCAGGAGCCGGGCGCGCTCCTCCCGGCCGGTCCGGGCCCAGGCGGGGAAGGCCCGGCGCGCGGCCTCCACCGCGGCCTCGGCGTCCCGCGCCCCGCCCCGGGCGATCTCGGCGAGGGGCCGCTCGTCGATCGGGGAGACATCGGTGAACGTCGGCTGGGGCGCGGACGCGGAGCCGCCGGCCGACGCCACGCGCTCACCGCCGATCCAGTGCCCGGTTTCGACGGCGACGCCCGCGACTGTTGCCATCGGTGTGCACCTCCAGTTTGTTTGGTCCCAAATAATCTAGGAAGCGGGATGGCGGCGGTCAAGCCGTCCCGGCTAATGTTCGGGTTCAAACGACATTGGAGGAGGGTCGGTGACCGACGTCCCGTACGAAGAGTGGCGTGCCCGTGCCGACGGGCTCGCCCCGCACACCGGCCACCACGTCTACGGCGCGTTCCTGGACGGGCCCGTGACGAGCCCGGTCGTCGCGCCCCGCGACGGGCGGACGATCGCGCACGTCCCGTCCGCCGGGACGGCCGAGGTGGACGCCGCCGTCACCGCCGCGCGCCGCGCCTTCGACACCGGCCCCTGGCCCCGGCTGGCGCCCGCCGAGCGCAAGGCGGCCCTGCTGCGCTGGGCCGACCTCGTCGAGCGCGACCGCGAGACCCTCGCGCTGCTGGTCAGCCTGGAGATGGGCAAGCCGATCACCGACTCCTACGGGATCGAGCTGCGCGCGCTGATCAACTGCCTGCGCTGGTACGCCGAGGCCGCCGACAAGCAGCTGGACGAGGCGCCCCGCGGGTCCGCCTCGTCCCTCGCGCTGGTGACCCGCGAGCCGGTCGGCGTCGTCGCGGCGGTCGTCCCGTGGAACTTCCCGCTGACGATGGCGGCCTGGAAGATCGCCCCGGCGCTCGCGACCGGCTGCACGGTCGTGCTGAAGCCCGCCGAGGAGTCGCCGCTGTCGGCGCTGCACCTGGCCGCCCTGTCCGCCGAGGCGGGCCTCCCGCCGGGCGTGTTCAACGTCGTCAACGGGCCGGGCGAGGTGGCCGGGCGCGCGCTGGGCGAGCACCCGGACGTGGACGTGCTGGCGTTCACCGGCTCCACCGAGGTCGGCCGGCACTTCCTGCGCTACGCCGCCTCCTCCAACCTCAAGCGGGTGTGGCTGGAGCTGGGCGGCAAGTCCCCCAACATCATCCTGCCGGACGCGCCGGACCTGGACGCCGCCGCCGACACCGCCGCCTGGGGCATCTTCTTCAACGCGGGCGAGATGTGCACGGCGCCGTCGCGGCTGCTCGTCCACCGCTCGGTCGCGGGCCGCGTCCTGGACCGGATCGTGGCGCGGGCCGAGTCGCTGCGGGTGGGCGACCCGCTGGACCCGGCCACCGAGATGGGGCCGCTCGTCTCCGCCACCCACCACGCCCGGGTGATGGAGCACATCGAGGCGGCCCGCACCTCCGGCGCCCGGCTGCGCGCCGGGGCCCGCGCGGACGGCCCGTTCATCGCCCCCACGGTCTTCGACCAGGTCGAGCCGGGGATGCGGGTCGCCCGCGAGGAGATCTTCGGGCCGGTCCTGGCCGTCCTGGAGTTCGACGACCCGGGCGAGGCGGTCGCGCTCGCCAACGATACCGACTACGGCCTCGCCGCCGCCGTCTGGACCTCCGACCTGTCCACCGCGCACCGCGTCTCCCGCGCGCTGAAGGCGGGGACGGTCTGGGTCAACTGCTACGAGGAGGGCGACATGAGCGTCCCGTTCGGCGGCGTGAAGCAGTCCGGCCACGGGCGCGACAAGTCCCTGCACGCCCTGGACAAGTACACCGATCTGAAGACGACCTGGATCGAACTGTGAGGCCCCTGATCGCGATCCCCGCCCGCTTCTCCGCGAGCGCGTCCGCGCTGCGGTACGCGGCGGAGGTGGCGGCGCGCGCCCTGGTGGAGGCCGTCTACCGGGCGGGCGGCGAGCCGTTCGTCATGCACCCGGCCGCGCCGTTCGACCCGTCCCGGCTGGAACGGTGCGACGGCGTCCTGCTGCCGGGCGGCGGCGACCTGCACCCCCGCCACTACGGCGCGACGTCCGAGCACGAGGCCCTCTACGACGTGGACGAGGAGCAGGACGCCTTCGACCTCGCCCTCGCCTCCCACGTCCTGGAGACGGGCCTGCCCACGCTCGCGGTCTGCCGCGGGTTCCAGGTGGTGAACGCGGTGCTGGGCGGCGCGCTCAACCAGCACATGGAACGCGACCACCGGCACAAGGTCCACCCGGTGACCGTGACCCCCGGCAGCCTGCTCGCCAAGATCCTCGACAGCGAGGAGACCATGGCCTCCTGCTACCACCACCAGTCGACGGCGACGCTGGCCCCGGGGCTGACGCCCACCGCCCACGCCGGGGACGGGACGGTGGAGGCCGCCGAACTCGCCGATCCCCGCGGCTGGTTCCTGGCCGTGCAGTGGCATCCGGAGGACACCGCCGCGACGGACCGCTCGCAGCAGTCCCTTTTCCACGCGTTGGTCCGCGCCTCCGCCGGGGGCGGTCACCGACTGTAAGGGTTCGCCACGATGCGTGGCGTAGCCGATCTCTGACAGTATGTAATACAAGAAAGGCGTTGGAAACCCCAAAGACGGGACAGCTAACGACATGGCGGACACATTCGGGCGATGCAGGTTCTTCAAGATCGCGGCCTTCGTCCTCGGCGCGATCCTGTGCGGGCTCGGCCTCGCGGCCCTCGCCGCGCTGGCCCCCCGCGGCGGCCGGCACCGTCGGGCGCCCCGCCGGGAGCCCCGCCGCGTTCCCCACCGGGACCCCCGCCGCCAGATCGACGGCCACGGCCACGAGGTGACCGCGCCCCAGCCGGACGCGCGGCCGGCCTCCCAGTCCCAGTCCCAGGCCCAGTACGGCTAGAGGCGCACGGTCAGCGGTCGCCGGCCGCGACCCGGGTGAGGAAGGCGTCCACCAGGGCACGGGTGCGGCGGGCCGAGTCGGCCTCGGTCCGGCGGACCTCCTCCAGGACGGCGTCCGGGTCCACGCCCGCGGCGCGCATGTGGGCGTCGCCGCCGTGCCCGAGCCAGCATTCGAGCTCGAACGGCGTGATCTCCGGGTGGAACTGGAGTCCCATCGAGCGGCCGATGACGAACGCCTGGGAGCCGACGGCGGTCCGGGCGATCTCGACGGCGCCGGGCGGCAGGCGCCAGCGGTCGTAGTGGAACTGGAACCAGGGGCCGGGGGCGACCAGGGAGGGGTCGTCGGTCTCGACGTCCACCCAGCCCAGCTCGGGACGCGGCGCGCGCTCGACGGCGCCGCCCAGCGCGGCGGCGAGGGCCTGGCCGCCGAAGCAGACGCCGAGGACCGGGACCCCGGCGGCATGGGCCTTGCCGAGCATGGCCAGCTCGGGGGTCACCCAGGACGCGACACCGGGGTCGTTCACCGACCACGGCGATCCCATCGGGACGATCAGCCCGTAATCGAGCGGGTCGGGGAAGTCGAACTGCACGCCCGGCGCGTGGTGGTCCTCGGCGCTCACGACGAGGCGTTCGTCCAGGTCCCAGCCCAGCTCGGTCAAGCGCTCGCCCACGGGGCCGGCGAACGTCAGGTGGTCGTGCTTGATGAGCAGGGCGCGCACAGGGTTCCTCCTCGGGGGGCTCGTCACCAAAGATCGTACGTACCCAAACGAAATATGGTCAACGGGAAAGGGCCCGGTAGCGGGCGTGGCGGGCGTCACCCGCCCGCAGGCCGCCCAGCTCGCTCCCGATCGCGGCGGCGGCACGGCGGCAGAACGCCCCGGGCTCGTCGGCCGCGTCCGGGAGCTCGTCGACCAGCGCGTCGGCCAGGCCGCCGCGCAGGAGGTCGGCGGACCGGACGCCCTGGGCGGCGGCCACCTCCGGCGCCCTGTCCGGCGTCCGGTGGACGATCAGGGACGCGCCCTCGGGCGGGAGCGGGGCCAGCCAGCCGTGCCGGGCCACGAGGACGCGGTCGGCCGGGAGGAGGGCCAGCGCGGCGCCGCCCGTCCCCTCGCCGAGCAGCAGGCACAGCGTCGGCGCGGGCAGGGTGATCAGGTCGGCCAGGCACCGGGCGATCTCACCGGCCAGCCCGCCCTCCTCCGCCTCGGCCGACAGCGCCGCGCCCGGCGTGTCCACGACCGTCACGAGCGGCAGGCCCACCTCGGCCGCCAGCCGCATGCCGCGCCGGGCGACGCGGAGCCCGGCGGGCCCGAGGGGATGGCCGCCGCGCTGGCTCAGCCGGTCCTGCGCGACGATGACGCAGGGCGCGCCGCCGAAGCGGGCGAGGGCCAGGAGCAGGCCGGGATCGGCCTCGCCCTCCCCCGTCCCGGACAGCGGGGTGACGGCGGTCGCACCGAGGCGCAGCAGGTCCCGGGCGCCGGGGCGGCCGGGACGGCGCGACCGCTCGATCGAGTCCCACGCCGTGCCGCCCGACGATGCCGTGCCGCCCGGAGAAGGCGCCGACGCGGGCGGGGACGCCGCCAGGGTCGCGGGTGGGCCCGGCGCCCGTCCGGAACGCGGAGAGCGCGACGGCCCCGCGCACAGGACGTCCAGGGCGTCCGAGGCCACGGAGGCGAGGTCGTCGAGGCCGACCACGGCGTCCAGCAGGCCCTTGGCGGCGAGGTTCTCGGCGACCTGGACCCCCGCCGGGAACGGCTCGCCGCGCAGCCCCTCGTAGACGCGGGGGCCGAGGAAGCCGATGAGCGCGCCCGGCTCCGCCGCGGTCACGTGCCCGAGCGACCCCCAGGACGCGTAGACCCCGCCGGTCGTCGGATGGCGCAGGTAGACCAGGTAGGGCAGCCCGGCCGCGCGGTGCGCCGTCACCGCGGCGGTGACGCGCGCCATCTGGACGAACGCCGCCGTGCCCTCCTGCATCCGCGTCCCGCCCGAGGCGGGGGCGGCCAGCAGCGGCAGGCCCTCGGCGGTGGCGCGCGCGACGGCGGCGACGATCCGGTCGGCGGTGGCGAGGCCGATCGAGCCCGCCAGGAACCGGAACTCCGACACGACGAACGCCACCCGGCGGCCGCGCAGCCGCCCGGCACCGGTGAGGACGGCCTCGTCGCAGCCGCTGCGCCCCCGCGCGGCGGCGAGGTCGCCCTCGTAGGCGGAACCCGGTTCGGCGACGGCCGCCGGGGCGGTGTCCCAGGAGGTCCATTCGCCGCCGTCCAGCACGCGGCGCAGCAGGCCGCGCGCGCCGACCCGTCCCGTCACCGGCCCCCCTCCGTCACCTCGGGCAGCGTCCAGGCTGCATGATGTTCCTCCCTGCATGATGACGCCGTCACCGGACGGCCGGGCACCCCGGGTGCCCCTCGGGGAAGGGGAGGCTCCTTGCCGAACGAGATCCACTACCTCTCGGCGCGCGGGCTGGCGCGGCGGCTGCGCGCCCGGGAACTGTCGGCGCGCGAGGTCGTCCAAGCGCATCTCGACCGGATCGAGACGACGAACCCGCACGTCAACGCCGTGGTCACGCTGGTCGCCGAGAGGGCGCTGGAGCAGGCGCGCGAGGCCGACGAGCGGCTGGCGTCCGGCGCCGAACCCGGGCCGCTGCACGGCCTGCCGGTCGCGCACAAGGACACCCACGCCACCGCGGGCATCCGGACGACGTCCGGCTCCCCCGTCTTCGCCGACCACGTGCCCCCGGCCGACGAGCTGGTCATCGAGCGGATGCGCGCCGCCGGGGTCATCACGCTCGGCAAGACCAACGTGCCGGAGTTCGCCGCCGGGTCGCACACGTTCAACCCGCTCTTCGGCGTGACCCGCAACCCCTACGACCTGTCGCGGTCGGCGGGCGGGAGCAGCGGCGGCGCCGCCGCGGCGCTGGCGGCCGGGATGCATCCGCTGGCGGACGGCAGCGACATGGGCGGCTCGCTGCGCAACCCGGCCTCCTTCTGCAACGTCGTCGGATTCCGCCCGTCGCCCGGCCGGGTGCCGTCCTGGCCGGTGCCGGCGGGCTGGTCGACGATGGGCGTGCAGGGGCCGATGGCCCGCGAGGTCGCGGACGTGGCGCTGCTGCTGTCGGTGCTCGCCGGGCCCGACCCGCGCAGCCCGATCGCGCTGGAGACGCCCGGCTCCGCGTTCGGCGTCCCCCTCGGCGGCGACCTCGCGGGGCTGCGCCTGGCCTGGTCGCCCGACCTCGGCGGGCGGGTCCCGGTCGACCCGGCCGTCACCGCCGTCCTCGGACCGGCCGCCGAGGTCTTCGCCGGCCTCGGGGCCACGGTCGAGGAGGCGTGCCCCGACCTCTCCGGCGCGGACGAGGTGTTCCGGACGCTGCGGGCCTGGCAGTTCGAGCTCTCCCTCGGCCCGCTGCTGGAGGCGTGCCCGGACGACCTCAAGCCCGCGCTCCGCGAGAACATCGAGGCCGGGCGCGCCCTCCGGGGCGGCGACGTCGGGCGCGCCGAGGTGCTGCACACGGCGCTGTTCCACCGCGTCCGCGAGTTCTTCGGGCGCTACGACGCGCTGCTGCTGCCGGTCAGCCAGGTGCCGCCGTTCGACGCGTCCGCCGAGTACCCGGACGAGATCGCCGGGCGGCCGATGCCCGACTACCTGGAGTGGATGCGGTCCTGCTACCTCGTCTCGGCGACCGGATGCCCCGCCCTGTCGGTGCCCGCCGGGTTCACCGCGGACGGGCTGCCGGTCGGCCTGCAGATCGTCGGCCCGCACCGCGCGGACCTCGCCGTCCTGCGGATCGGCCATGTGTTCGAGCAGGCCACCGGCCACGGGCTGCGCCGGCCCGTCCTGCCCTAGCGCCCGCTCTCAGGCGCAGGCGCGAGGGGGAGGCGGAGGATGAGGCGCGCGCCGCCGCCGTCGGCGGCGACCAGGGTGCCGCCGTGGGACTGCGCGATGTCGCGGGAGATCGTGAGGCCGAGGCCGGTGCCGCCGCGGTCGCGCCTGCGGCCCTCCGCCAGCCGGTGGAACCGCCAGAAGACGCGCTCGCGGTCCTCGGGCGGGATGCCCGCCCCGTCGTCGGCGACCACCACCACCGCCTCCCCGTCCTCGGCCGCCGCGGTCACCCGGACCAGCGAGGCCGCGTGCCGCTCGGCGTTGTCGAGCAGGTTCGTCAGCAGCCTGACCATGTGGTCACGGTCGGCGAGGACCACGATGCCCTCCGCGGCCTCGACCTCGACCGGCACGCGGCGGACGCGCCGGGCCGCCTCCGCGGCCGCCAGCGTGCCGAGGTCCACCCGCTCCCGCTCGGCGGGCACGCCCGCGCTGAGCTTGGCGAGTATCAGCAGGTCGGTCACGATGCCCTGGAGCCGGTCGGCCTCGCCCAGCGCCGCCCGGGCCACCGAGGGCCAGTCCTCGTCCTCGGGGTGCTCCAGCGCCACCTCCAGCTGGGCGCGCAGCCCGGCCAGCGGGCTGCGCAGCTCGTGCGAGACGTCCGCGACGAACCCGCGCTGGCGGACCACGACGTCCTCCAGCCGGCCCAGCGTCACGTTCACCGCCCGGGCGAGGTCGGAGACCTCGTCGACCGGGTCGGGGACGGTGACGCGGCGGTCGGTGTCGCCGCCGGTGATGTCGGCCAGCTCCCCGCGCATCTCGCGCACCGGGCGCAGCGCCCGCCGTACCGCGGTCGCCACGATCCACGCGACCGCCGCGGTGGCGAGCAGCACCGCGGCGGCGAGCGCGGCGACGAAGAAGTTCTTGTTGCGGGTCAGCTCGGTGATCGGCGCGCCGGCGTGCACCGTGCGGAGCCCGGCCGGGCCGCGCACCCGCTCGCTGACCACGTAGACGTCGGCCGCCACGCCCGGGACGTGCAGGGTCCGGGCCACCGGCCGGTCGGGCACGGCGGGCACCGGCACGTCCAGGGCGGGGCGGCCGCGCATCGCGTCGCTCGACGCGATCACCCTTCCCCGCTCGTCCACGACCTGGAGCAGGGAGAAGTCGGCGTCCTGGACGGGCAGGACGCCGTGCGGGTCCCCGCCGCGGACGATCATGGACACGTCGGAGACGGCCAGGACGCCCCGGGTGCGCAGCTCCTCGAAGACCGTGTGCCGGACGGCCTGGTAGAGGAGGGTCACCCCGACGACGAGGAGGACGCCGACGATCAGGGTCGCGACGACGGTCACGCGGGTCCGCACCGACCAGCACGAGGGTGACAGCGTTCTCCCCAGAATCGGCACCCCGGCGCCCCTCCCCCTTTCCCGGCGCGCGCGGCGGCCGGCGCCGCGCCACGACCCAGCGCCTGGGGGGAATGCGCAAAGTGGTTCTTACCTGGCCCTGCCTGGTGAAACCTCACGGGCCGGTGGACCGGGCGAGCGTCGCCGGTGACCGGAACGGGCCGTGCCGCACCGTCCCGGTCATCCGGCGGTCCCCGCTGTAAGAGCGCCCCGAACGGCGGGGACGACGAGCGCGGAACTCGCAATCCCCATACTGGTGCGCAATACCTACTAAGTCAATAGGATTAACCGGGAAAAGACCCGCCTTCCGGACCGATGCCCGCGCGGGCCGGCGCCTCCCACCCCTGGGGTGCCGTCCGCGCGGACATCGCTTTCGGTGCCGGCGGCCGCCCGCCCCCGCGCCGAGAGGAATCGGCGGGGCCGGGTCCGCTGCCGGATCCCCCACTCTGCCGTCCTTCGGTGCACTCACGGCCACATCCGCGTGACGTAGGCGTTTCCACTGTTGGTGCTACATCCCGCCATACTTTGCCCTCGATCGGGGATGGACGGACGGAAGCGACACAAGGGACATTCCATGAACGGTGACATCCGGCCGCTCGAACCGGCCGATCCCCGCACGGTCGGCGGGCACACGCTGCTGGGGAGGCTCGGGTCGGGCGGCATGGGCACCGTCTACCTCGGCGCCGACCCGGCGTCCGGGGGCCGTGTCGCCGTCAAGACCATCCACCCGCATCTGGCCGACGATCCGTCTTACCGCCGCCGTTTCCGCGACGAGGCCGACCTCGCCGGACGCGTCGCCTCGTTCTGCACCGCCCGCGTCCTCGCCCACGGCGAGGAGGACGGGCGCCCCTACCTCGTCACCGACTACGTCGGCGGCGTCTCCCTGCGCCACCGCCTGGCCGGGGGCGGGCCGCTCCCGCCCGGGGACCTGCACGGCGTCGCCGTCGGGGTGGCCTCGGCTCTGGCGGCGATCCACGCGGCCGGGCTCGTCCACCGCGACCTCAAGCCCTCCAACGTGATGCTGACCCTGTCCGGCTGCCGCGTCATCGACTTCGGCATCGCCCGCAGCCAGGACTCCTGCGGCACGACCGCCGCCACCGGGACGGTGCTCGGCACCCCCGGCTGGATGGCGCCCGAGGTGCTCGTCGGGGGCCCCTCGACCCCGGCCGCCGACATCTTCGCCTGGGGTTGCCTCATCGCCCACGCCGGCACCGGCCGCCTCCCGTTCGGCGGCGACGCCGCGTCCCTGCGGACGGCGACCGGGCAGCCGGACCTCGCGGGCCTCCCCGGGCCGCTGCTGCCCAGCGTCCGCGCCGCGCTCGCCAAGCACCCGGCCGACCGTCCGTCCGCGTCCGACCTGTTGCTGGCGCTGGTCGAGCAGGGGCACCACGGGCCCGTGACCGCCCCTCCGGTCCCGGCGAGAGCCGCGGGCATCGCGGGCGTCGCATCGCGGGCGTCCGCCCGGGCCACTCAGCCGGACCTTCCCGGCGACGACGGTGCCACCAAGGCGTTCACGCCGATCGGGCTGGGGCTGACAGAGGCCCTGTCGTCCACCCGCACCCGGTTGCTGGCCGGTGTCGGCGCGGCGGCCGGGACGGTCCTGCTGGGGGCCATCGTCCTCGGGCTGATGGAGGGCAGGCAGGCACCCGGCCCCCCGCCCGCCCCGTCCATCCCGTCCGGCCCGGGCGTGTCCGCGCAGCCCACGAAGAAGGCGGGGGCGGCGCACCCCCGCACGGTCACGAAGTCGCCCCGGCCGAAGCAGAAGAAGCAGAAGGGAAAACAGGCGAAGCGCGGCAAGCCGAAGGGGCGGCACCGCTGATACCGGCGCGGGATCAGGTGCGCCAGATGAGCACGAGCGCGCAGTCGTCGTCGCGGGCCGCGGCCATCGTCTCCACCAGCTCCCGCGCGCCGTGGGCGAAGCCGCGCGGGACGAGCCGCTCCGCCTCGCCGAGCAGCCGGTCGATGCCCGCGTCCAGGTCGCTGCCCGGCGACTCCACCAGCCCGTCGGTGTAGAGCAGCAGCGCGTCGCCGGGACGGAGCTGCCCCTTCTCGGGCACGCAGCGCAGGTCGGGGACGACGCCGAGGACCACGCCCTTGGCCGGGCTGACCTTCCACTCCCCCGTCGCGGCGTCGAACTGCACCGCCGGGGGATGCCCGGCGGACTCGACCGTGTACTCGCCCGTGTCCAGGTCGACGACGACGTGCACCGCGGTGACGAACCCCTCGTCCCAGCGCTGACGTTGCAGGTAGCCGTTGCAGGCGGGCAGGAACCGATCGGCTTGGATCGATCCAAGAAGGCCCCCGAACGCACCGGACAGCATCAGTGCCCTCGTGCCGGCGTCCGTGCCCTTCCCCGAGACGTCGACCAGCGCGACCTCCAGCGAGGACCCGTCACAGGTCGAGACCACGAAGTCACCGCCGAACGAGGACCCGCCGGCCTGGAGCATCACGACCTGGGAGTCCCAGCCGTCCGGCAGGTCGGGCATCTCGCCCTGGCGGAGCAGCCGCTCGCGCAGCTCCAGCAGCATCGAGTCGCCCCGCAGGCCCTGGACGCCGAGCTTCTGCCGGGTGCGCGCCAGCGTCAGCGCCAGCACCGTCGTGATCACCAGGGTCGCGATCATGCCGGGCCCGATCGCGGCGATGTCGTGCCAGGCGTCGTAGGCCACCATCGCCACGACCACGCACAGCAGCGCGACCAGGCTGCGCACCCGCAGCAGGAGACCGCCGCCGAGCACGATGAGCACCAGGGCGCCGGACGGCGCGAGCCCGCGGGTGTCGGTGGCCGCCGTCACGCCCAGCACGATCGCGAGGATCGCGAGCGCGGCGAACACGTACCGCTCCCTGGTCAGCTTCCCCCGCCGCAGCCACCGGTACAGGCCCACCAGGACGGGGATCCTGCGCAGGACGGCGCGCACTCTCGGCGGCAGAAGGTGCACCAGTCGTTGAAGCATGACTCCGGCACTGTACCGACCCGCGGCTCCGGCGGGCGGGCATCCGCGCCAGGGCCGCCCCGTTGCATCGCTCCAGCCACGTGACATGGACCACCTGGTGAGGGGCCGGAACCCGCCGGGATGGTGTCCAATGGAAACGGGAACATGACCAGGCAGACCGGCCCGCGGGCGGGTCTTCCCGAGGCGCGAGGAGGCGGCACATGGGCCAGGCGGGCATGCGCATCACGGTGGACGCGGCGATGCGGGCGCGGGACATCTCGCGTCCCCGGCCCGCGGGCACCGAGCCCGCGGGGACCGGCCGGGGCGACCGCCCGTCCGAGCCCGCAGGCCCTGCGACGGCCGCCGGTACCGCGGGCGCGAGGAACGGCAAGGCCGCCAAGAACGAGCGGCGCCGTCTCGGCAAGCGCGGCGGTACCCGTAAGCCCGCGGTGGACGGCGGCGCCTGACGCCCCGCGCCCGGGCCGCCGTCCCGTCCGTCCGGCGTCAGCCCCCCGACGGGAGCGGCGGGAGCTTGCCCGAGGTCTCGTACTCGCCGAGCATCTCGATCCGGCGCGTGTGGCGCGGCTCCCCCGAGTAGGGCGTGCCGAGGAACAGCTCGACGAAACGGGTCGCGGTCGCGGCGTCGTGCTGCCGGGCGCCCAGGCTGATGACGTTGGCGTCGTTGTGCTGCCGGGCGAGCGTCGCGGTGTCCTCGTTCCACACGAGGGCGGCGCGGACGCCCCGCACCTTGTTCGCGGCGATCGCCTCGCCGTTGCCGGAGCCGCCGAGCACGATCCCGAGCGTCCCGGGCTCGGCGGCGGTCCGCTCGGCGGCCCGCAGCACGAACGGCGGGTAGTCGTCGACCGCGTCGTACTCGAACGCCCCGCAGTCGACGGGCTCGTGCCCGTTCGCCCGCAGCCAGGAGACGAGGTGCTCCTTCAGTTCGAAACCGGCATGGTCGGATCCCAGGAAGACGCGCATGGCGCCGATTCTCGCAGGTGGCCGGGGGCGGTGCGCGACGGGGTCAGCGGGGCGGCGCCAGCGGCCGGTCGTCGTCGGGCCCGTGGCCCGCCCCGGCCTCGCCGCCGGGCGCGTCGTCCTCGGTCCCGTCGGCCGCCGTCTCCGCCTCGGTCCGCGGCCGGTCAGCCGCTTCGGCGGGTTCCGCCGGTTCCGCCGGCTCGTCCTGCCGGGGCGCCTCAGCGGGTTCGGCCGCGTCGTCGTCGGCGGGCGGCGCGGGGGTGGGCACGGGAGGCGACGGCGCCTGCGCGGCGGGAGGCGGCGCGGACGGCTGGAACTGCTGCTGAGGGGCGCCGGGCCCAGGCTGCGGCGGTACGGGCGCGCCCGGATACTGCGGAGCCTGGGGCGGGAGCGGCGCGCCGGCCCACTGCGGCTGCTGCGGTCCCGGCGGCGGGACGTACGGGACGGCGGCCGGATGCTGCGGAGGCAGCCCCTGCCCGGCGTGCGGTGACGGCGCCATCGGCATGCCCGGCTGCATCTGGCCCGGCTGCATGTGCGCGCCCGACTGCATCTGCCCCTGGTGCATCCGGCCCGGCTGCATCTGCGGCTGCGGCGGCTGCGCGCCAGGCAGCAGGTGCGCGCCCGAGTGCCCCGGCGCGCCGTACGGCACGGGCCCGCCCGGCGGGAGCACCGGGCCGGGCACGGGCTGCTGGACGTGGTCGGCGGGCCGGGTGAGCAGGAAGCCCACCAGCGCGCCGATCCCGGGCAGCCAGCCGTACGCCAGGCCGAAGCTCGCGCCGTGGCTCATGGTGTTCCAGATCGTGCGGCCGGTCTCGGCCCCGCCGGGGAGGTCCAGGCTCCAGTCGATCAGCACGCCGAGGACGATGCCGGACAGCCCGCCCGCGACGACCGTGGCCCACCATCCGGCCACCACCGCGCCGAACAGCCCCCGGCGCGGCTCGACCGGCCGGGAGGCCGCCAGCGCGAGCAGCGCCAGCAGGACGAAGAAGAGCAGCGTCCCGAAGTCGACCGCGAAGATGAACTTGCCGGGTGCGTGGACGCCGCCGCCGGTGAGGCGCCACTGCGGGAACTGGAACCAGCTGACCAGCGGGCCGATGCCCTCGTCGTACTCGAAGTCGCTCTTGCGGATCGCGTCGATGACCCACTGGTTGTTGAACAGCAGGGTGAGCAGGAGCACGGGGGCCAGCGCGCCGCCCGCCATCACGAACATCCGCCGCGTCGTCATGGCGGGCAGGTTAGTGAAGATCGTCGGCCGACGGTAGGGCCCTCATCACCGCGCGTACGCGACCGGGAAGCGGAACCCCGGGTCGACCTGCGTCTCCAGGTCCTCGCCCGCCGCCTTGCTCGCCCAGCTGCGCGCGTTCTTGACGTGGAACTCCACGGCCTGCCGCTGGAACTTCTCCCAGTCCTTGACGCGCGTGTCGACCTCGGCGAGCATCCGCGCGAGGGCCGCCTCGTTCGCCTCCTCCAGCGCGACGCCGCGGCGCCCCTGCTCCAGGGCGCGGACGGACGCGGACTGGCCGAGCCAGGTCAGCAGGTCGTCCCCGACGTGCCGGCGCAGGTAGGCGACGTCGTCCTCGCTCTGGACCTTGTTGCCGACGACGCGGATGGCGACGTCGTAGTCGCGGGCGTACTCGGTGTACTGGCGGTACACGCCGACACCCTTGCGGGTGGGCTCGGCGACCAGGAACATCAGGTCGAACCGCGTGAACAGCCCGGAGGCGAACGTGTCGGCCCCGGCCGTCATGTCGACCACGACGTACTCGCCGGGCTCGTCGGTGAGGTGGTTGAGGTAGAGCTCCACCGCGCCGGTCTTGGAGTGGTAGCAGGCGACGCCGAGGTCGTCGTCGTTGAACGGGCCGGTGGCGAGCAGCGTGACGCCGTCCGCCTCGTGCGCCAGGGCGTGCAGCGGGTCGTCGCCGCGGAAGCGCAGGAGCCGCGACCCCTCGCCGGGCGGCGTGGTCTTGACCATCGCGCTCGCGGACGAGATGCGGGGGTTGTCGCCGCGCAGGTACTCCTTGATCTCGGCGAGGTGGTCGCCGAGGGCCGGGATCGTGGCGGCGCGCTCCTCGTCGAGGCCGAGGGCCACGCCGAGGTGCTGGTTGATGTCGGCGTCGATGGCCACCACGGGCAGTCCGCGGCCGGCCAGATGCCGCACGAACAGCGACGACAGGGTCGTCTTGCCGCTGCCGCCCTTGCCGACGAACGCAACCTTCACGTATGCCTCAATTCGGAGATGATAACCGTTGCCACTTTCAGTGGTCGTCCCGAGTGTGGCAAGGCGCGCGGGGCCGCGCAAGCAGAAACCCCGAACCGAAAATTCACCGGCTGTGAACGTCGCCTGTGGAACCCCGCTTGGTACGGTGCATCACCTGCGGAAGGACGGCGCGGGAGCCCCGTCCGCGGCACCCTTGATTCACCGGCGGTTCACCGGTGGTTCACATGGAACGCGCCGGACGGGTGGGACGCGTCAGCGGAGCGCGGCGGCCGGGTCGAAGCCGAAGGGCAGCTCCAGGCGGTGCGCCTCCAGGAGTTCCGCGTCCGTCAGGAGGTCGCGGGTGGGGGCGTCGGCGGCGATCACGCCGCCGGACAGGATCACCGACCGCGGGCACAGCTCCGCCGCGTACGGCAGGTCGTGGGTGACCATCAGGACGGTCACGTCCAGGCCGAGCAGGATCTGCGCCAGCTCGCGGCGGCTGGCCGGGTCCAGGTTGGAGGACGGCTCGTCCAGCACGAGGATCTCCGGCTCCATCGCCAGGACCGTGGCGACCGCGACGCGGCGGCGCTGGCCGAAGCTGAGGTGCTGCGGCGGGCGGTCCGCGACGTCCAGCATCCCGACCCGGCCCAGCGCGTCCCGGACGCGGCGCTCCAGTTCGGCGCCGCGCAGGCCGAGGTTGGCGGGGCCGAACGCGACGTCCTCGCGCACGGTCGGCATGAAGAGCTGGTCGTCGGGGTCCTGGAAGACGATGCCGACGCGGCGGCGGATCTCCCGGAGCGTCGCGCGGTCCTTCGGGTCGACGGTGAGCCCGCCGACCCGCACCTCGCCGAGCCCGCCGTGCAGGATGCCGTTCAGGTGCAGGACGAGCGTGGTCTTGCCGGCGCCGTTCGGGCCGAGCAGGGCGACGCGCTCGCCGCGCCCGATCGTCACGTCCACGCCGTAGAGCGCCTGCGTCCCGTCGGGGTAGGCGTAGGCGAGGCCCCTGACCTCAAGCGAGGGGGCTCCGGACGCTGCGTCGGCGGACGGCGGTGTCATGGTCCCATCCAAGCGGCCAGGGTCACCAGGGCGGCGGCCAGGGGCAGGGCGGAGGCGGCCGTCCACTGCGCGGCGGTCGCGCCCACGTCGTGCGTGACGGGCATCCGGCCGTCGTAGCCGCGGCTCACCATGGCCAGGTAGACGCGCTCGCCCCGCTCGTAGGAACGCAGGAACAGCGCGCCGACCGACTTGGCGAGGACCCGCGTGGCGCGCAGGTCGCGCGCCTCGAAGCCGCGGGACGCCCGCGCGACCCTCATCCGCCCCACCTCGGCGGCGACGACGTCGCCGTAGCGGAGCATGAACGTGGCGATCTGCGTGATCAGCTGGGGCATCCGCAGCCGCTCGATGCCGAGCAGCAGCAGGCGCGGCTCGGTCGTCGCGGCGAGCAGGATGGACGCGACGACCCCGAGGGTGCCCTTGGCCAGGATGTTCCAGGCGCCCCACAGCCCGCTCTCGCTCAGCCGCAGCCCGAGCACGGTGATCCGCTCGCCGTCCGCGACGAACGGCATCAGGAACGCGAACGCGACGAACGGCACCTCGATGACGACCCGCCGCGCGACCGTCCCGAACGGCACGCGGGCCGCCGCCGCGACGGCCGCGAGCAGCAGCGCGTACGCCCCGAACGCCCAGAGCGCCTCGCGCGGCGTCGCCACGACGAGCAGGACGAACGCCAGGACGGCGACCAGCTTGCACTGGGGCGGCAGCCGGTGCACCGGCGACGCGCCCGGGACGTAGAGGCGGTGCGCGTGGCCGGCGCCCACTAGGAGTCGTTCCGTGAGGGCTCGGCCGGGGTCCCGGATCGCCCGGCGGGCGCGCCGTCACGGCGCCGGACGGCCCAGAAGAGGCCGCCGCCCACGAGCAGCACCGCGCCGACGCCGATCACGCCGGCGAGGCCGCCGGACAGCCGTGCGTCGTCCACGCCCTTGACGCCGTAGTCGCCGAGCGGGGAGTCCTTGAGCGAGTGGTCCTTCTCCTTGGCGCTGATGCCCTTGTCCTCGGCGACCTTCTCCAGGCCGTCGGGGCTGGCGCTGGCGTAGTAGCTGACGATCCCCGCCAGGATCAGCGAGACGAGCAGGAATCCGGCGAAGAAGCGCTTGGTGGTCATCTGGAGTCTCCTCACACCCGGTCTCAGGCCCGCGACGGCTCGGCGGGCCCGCCGGCCGTCCCCGCCCCGGCGGTGCGCAGTCCGAGCGGCTTCATCAGGCCGCGCGCGCCGTACACCAGGTCCGGGCGGACGGCGAGCACGCTGGACACGGTCACGGCGGTGATCAGCGCCTCGCCGATGCCGATCAGGACATGGACGCCGATCATCGCGGCGGCGACCTTGCCCACGGAGACGTCCGTGGTGCCGCCGGCGGCGTAGATGAGCGTGAACACGACGGCCGAGGCCGGGACCGACACCACCGCGGCGGCGAAGGACGCCCCGGCCACCGAGGCGCGCGTCCTGGGCAGCACCCGCAGCAGCAGCCGGAACAGCCCGTACCCGACGACGACCGTGACGAGCGCCATGGTGGTGATGTTGACGCCGAGCGCGGTAAGGCCGCCGTCCGCGAACAGCAGCCCCTGCATTAGCAGCACGACCGAGACGCACAGCACGCCCGTGTACGGGCCGACCAGGATCGCCGCGAGCGTCCCGCCGAGCAGATGCCCGCTCGTGCCCGAGGCCACCGGGAAGTTGAGCATCTGCGCGGCGAACACGAACGCCGCGGTGAGCCCGGCGAGGGGGGCGGTGCGGTCGTCCAGCTCGCGCCGGGCGCCGCGCAGGGCCACCGCCACTCCGGTCACCGCGACCGCCCCGGCCGCGATGGAGACCGGAGCATCGATGAATCCGTCCGGTACGTGCACGTGCCTCACCGTCCTACCTGTAACTGGCTGTAGAACCAGTTTGACGGCGTCTACGTGGCAGTTGCAATACTTTCGCAATTGCTGGTGCGCCGCATCACAGGCCGCGGCCGGTGCCGGACGGCGCGGACGGTCAGTCGAAGATCGGATCGCGGGTGCGGGTCCGCTTCAGCTCGAAGAAGCCGTCGGTGGAGGCGACCGCGACGACGCCGTCGAACAGCTTCACGGCCGCCTCGCCGCGCGGGATCGGCGACACGACGGGACCGAAGAAGGCGCTGCCCTCCACCTCGATCACCGGGGTGCCCACCTCCTGGCCCACCCGGTCGATGCCGTCCTTGTGCGAGGCCCGGAGCGCCTCGTCGAACTCGGTGGAGTCGGCGGCCGACGCCAGCGCGGCGTCCAGTCCCGCCGCGGTCAGGGCCTCCCGGTACAGCTCGGGGCCGAACTCCCGCTTGTCATGGTGGTGACGCGTGCCGAGCTCGGTGTAGAGGCGGCCCAGCACCTCCGGCCCGTATTTCTGCTCGGCGGCGATCGCGACCCGCACGGGTCCCCACCCTTCGGCGAGCAGCCTGCGGTATTTCTCGGAGACGTCCTTGTCCTCGTTGAGGACGGACAGGCTCATCACATGCCAGCGCACCTCGATCGGCCGCAGCCTCTCGACCTCCAGGATCCAGCGTGAGGTCATCCATGCCCACGGGCACAGGGGATCGAACCAGAAGTCCACGGGGGTGGGGGCGTCCTTCGTCAACGTCGGCCTCCTCAGGGCGAACAGGGGTTCCAGGGGCGACAACCCGGCTCCGGCGGCGCTGATTCCCGCCCGCGGCGCATCCGAAGGCCGTGGCGCCGGGACCGGACCGCCGACCGGTTGGTAGATATGGGGACACCAAACAGATAAGCCGACCAAGGAGTTCATGTGGCAGGCAACCTCACGCGCGACGAGGCGCGGGAACGGGCCCGGCTGCTCACCGTGCAGTCGTACGCCGTCGAGCTGGACCTCACGGCGGGTGAGGACCGGTTCGGCTCCACCACGGTGGTCAGGTTCGGCAGTGCCGAGACGGGCGCGTCGACCTTCGTCGACCTGCACGGCGCCCTCGTGCGGCAGGTGACGCTGAACGGCCAAGACCTGGACCCGGCGTCCTACGACGCGGAGAAGGGCCGGATCCCCCTCCCGGGCCTGGCCGCGGAGAACGAGCTCCGCGTGGTCGCCGACTGCGCCTACTCCCGCTCGGGCGAGGGCCTGCACCGGTTCGTCGACCCCGTGGACGACAGCGTGTACCTGTACACGCAGTTCGAGACGGCCGACGCGCACCGCATGTTCACCTGCTTCGACCAGCCCGACCTCAAGGCCGCTTTCGAGCTGGAGGTGCGCGCGCCCGAGGACTGGCAGGTCGTCACCAACGAGGCCCCGGAGTCCTCCGGTGGCGGGACGTGGCGCTTCCTGCCGACCCCGCAGATCTCGACCTACATCACCGCGCTGGTGGCAGGCCCTTACCACGTGGTGAGGGACGAGTACCGCCGCGAGGACGGCACCGTGATCCCGCTCGGCGTGTTCTGCCGGGCCTCCCTCGCCGAGCACCTCGACGCCGACGCGATCGTGGACGTGACCCGCCAGGGCTTCGCCTACTTCGAGAAGGTCTTCGGGCGCCCGTACCCGTTCGGCAAGTACGACCAGCTCTTCGTCCCGGAGTTCAACGCGGGCGCCATGGAGAACGCGGGCTGCGTCACCTTCCTGGAGGACTACGTCTTCCGGTCGCGGGTCACCGACGCCGCCTACGAGCGGCGCGCCGAGACGATCCTGCACGAGATGGCGCACATGTGGTTCGGCGACCTCGTCACCATGCGCTGGTGGGACGACCTGTGGCTGAACGAGTCGTTCGCCACGTACATGAGCGTCCTGTGCCAGGCCGAGGCCACCAAGTGGACCGGGTCCTGGACGACCTTCGCGAACCTGATGAAGGCGTGGGCGTACCGGCAGGACCAGCTCCCCTCCACCCACCCGATCTCCGCCGACATCCCCGACATCCGCGCGGTGGAGGTCAACTTCGACGGGATCACCTACGCCAAGGGCGCGAGCGTGCTGAAGCAGCTCGTCGCCTACGTCGGCCGCGACAACTTCCTGGAGGGCGTGCGGCACTACTTCGACCGGCACGCGTGGGGCAACACCGTCCTGACGGACCTGCTGGGCGCGCTGGAGGAGACGTCCGGGCGCGACCTGGCGTCGTGGTCGAAGGAGTGGCTGGAGACGGCGGGGGTCAACACGCTCCGCCCGGAGTACGAGGTCGACGCCGACGGCGGCTTCTCCGCGTTCGCCGTGGTGCAGGAGGCCAAGGCCGACTACCCGACGCTCCGCTCCCACCGGGTCGCCATCGGCCTGTACGACAGGACGGCCGAGGGCATCGTCCGCCGCGAGCGGGTCGAGCTGGACGTCGTCGGCGCCCGCACCGAGGTCCCGGAGCTGGCCGGGCAGCGGCGGCCCGACCTCGTCCTGGTCAACGACGACGACCTCACCTACGCCAAGATCCGGCTGGACGCCCGCTCGCTGGAGACCCTGGTCGAGGGCATCGGCGACATCAGGGACGGCCTTCCCCGCGCCCTGTGCTGGTCGGCGGCGTGGGACATGACCCGCGACGCCGAGATGGCGACCCGCGACTACATCCGGCTCGTCGTCCAGGGCATCCGCGGCGTCACCGACATCTCGGTCACGCAGACGCTGCTGCGGCAGGCGCGCACCGCCGTCCAGCAGTTCGCGGACCCGGCGTGGCGCCGGGAGGGCCTCGGCCTGATGGCCGGCGCGCTCGCCGCGCTGGCCCGGGAGGCCGAGGCGGGCTCGGACTTCCAGCTCGCCTACGTCCAGGCGTTCGCCGCGTCCGCCGTCGGCGAGGAGCACCTGGCGTTCGTCCGGGGCCTGCTGGACGGCTCGGACACCCTCGACGGCCTCAAGGTCGACACCGACCTGCGCTGGGCGCTGCTGCGCCGCCTGGTCGTCACCGGGAAGGCCGGCGAGGCGGAGATCGACGCCGAGCACGAGCGCGACCGCACCGCGGCGGGCGAGCGGCACGCCGCCGCCTGCAAGGCCGCCATCCCCACCGCCGCCGCGAAGGCCGCCGCGTGGGAGCGGATCGTCTCCGGCGACCTGCCCAACGCCGTCTTCCGGGCGACGCTCGGCGGGTTCGTCGAGCCCGACCAGGCCGACCTCCTGGTCCCCTACGTCGACGCCTACTTCGCCGAGGTCGGCAGGATCTGGAAGGAGTGGAGCAGCGACATGTCCCAGACGTTCGCCGAGGTCGCCTACCCCTTCCTGGTGATCGAGCAGTCCACCGTCGACCGGACCGAGTCCTACATCGCCGAGCAGCGGCCGCCCGCGGCGCTGGTCCGGCTCCTGTCGGAGGGCCGGGACGGCGTGGCCCGCGCCCTGCGCGCCCGCGCCAAGGACCGCACGGCCGGGTGACCCGCCCATCCCCGTGGCCATGTGACCGCTTCCGGCACGGCAGCGGATGGATCGCATGGTCACGGGATGGAAGGGTGGGAGCGTGGAGACGGCGCGGGACGTTCTGACGGCACTGGCACGGCGGTACGCCTTCGGGGACCTGGAGGCGCTGATCACCCAGGGGACGCCCGGGGCCGGGGCCCGGTCCACCGCCGTGGCGGCGCTGTGCGCGTTCGGCCAGCGGGTGCTGGACCTGGACGCGGAGGACTTCGGCATGCCCGAGGCCGTCGGGGACGTCCCGCGGGACCTGCTCGACCGGGCCCGTGCCAGCCGGATGCCGCAGGCGGCGCGGGAGCGGCCGCGCGGCGCCCTCGCGAGCCTGCGCCCCGCCTACTCCCTGCTGCTGGAGGTCATCGCGATCCGCTGGTACCGCCGCGACATGGCGGCGCTCGTCGCCGCCGTCCACATCGCGAGCGAGTACCTGCCGCTGCTGGCGTGGGAGCCCGTCCTCGGCCACGCGGGCGACCCCGCGCTGATCGGCCCGTCCGTGAACGGCGAGGGCAGCCGCTTCGGCGTCCCGATCGAGCCCGGCGCGGCGCGGAACTGCGACCACACCCGCCCGGAACGTTCCGCCTGCGAGCGGACGCTGCGGGTGTCCAAGGAGCCGGGGCCCGGCTGGCGCGCCTACCTCGACCGGCAGCACAGCCAGGTCGCGTCGGCGCTCGGCGACTGCGCGGCCCGCTGCCGCACGCCCTGCACCGTCATGACCCGCCTGGACGGCCCCGTCCGCACGCGCCTGACCGAGCGCTGCAAGCTGGCGGCCGACTTCACCGACAGCGCCCTGGTGAAGCTCCGGCACGCCGCGCCGGTGGGCCATGGCTTCGGCGTCCCCTCCCCCGAGGAGGTCCAGACGGCGTGGACGCGCGCGCGGAAGTCCCTGGTGCACCAGCCCTTGGGGCACACCGCCCTGGACGGCACGGACGACGATCCCTATCCGCTGGCGGGCCTGCCGTCGCTGTTCTCGACGATCGCCGATGCCCGGCTGACCCCCGACACCCTCCTCCGCGACGTCACCGAGCGCATCACGGCGACGCTGGGCTGATCGGAAGGCCCCGCACGGCCTCCCGGACCCGCGGATTCGCCGGCAGGTCCTCCAGCAGGACGGGCCTGCCGGAGGCGTCCGCCAGGGGAACACGCCAGTTCGGGTACTCGTCGACCGTCCCGGGCTGGTTCTGGGTCCGGCGCTCCCCGACGGCGTCGGCGAGGGACACGCCGATGAGGCGCGCGGGCGTGCGGCCGAGGAAGGCGTGCAGGGCCGCCACCACCTGCTCGTCCCATGCGGTGGAGCCTTCGTCCAGCGCCCGCGCGACCTCCTCCGGCTCGGCGGCGAGCAGGCCCTCGTCGTGCAGGAGGGCGAGCCAGCCGAGGAGCCCGCGCCGATGCTCCTCCAGTTCCTCGCCCGGCGCGCGGGTGAGGAGGCCGAGACGGTCGCGGAGCGCGATGTGGTCGCCGTGCAGGACGCCTCTGATCGGCGGCATGTCATGGGTGCCGACCGTCGCCAGGGACATCCTCCTCCACCGGCCGGCGGGCTTCGGGGCCCCTGTCTCGTCTCGCTCGAACCACAGCAGGGACGTGCCGAGGATCCCCCGGTCGGCCAGGTCGTCGCGGACCTCGGGCTCCACGGTGCCGAGGTCCTCGCCCACCACGACCGCGCCCGCCCGCGCCGCCTCCCAGACCAGGCAGCCGAGCAGCGCCTCCCGGTCGTAGCGGACGTAGGTGCCGTCGGCCGGTGAGCCGCCCTCCGGGACCCACCACAGCCGCGACACCTGCATCGCGTGGTCCAGGCGCAGCCCGCCGCCGTGCCGGAGCGCGGTGGCCAGCATCTCCCGGAACGGGACGTAGGCGGCCTCCGCGAGGCGGTGCGGGTGCCACGGCGGCTGGCCCCAGTCCTGGCCGCGCTGGTTGAACTCGTCCGGCGGCGCCCCGACGCTCATGCCGGGCGCCATCAGGTCGCGGTACATCCACGAGTCCGCGCTGCCGTGGGCCACGCCGACCGCCACGTCGTGGACGATCCCGACCGGCATCCCCGCCTCCCTGGCCGCCCGCTGGGCGTCGCCGAGCTGGCCGTCCAGGCGCCACTGCGACCAGGCGTGGAAGTCGACGCGGGCGGCGAGCCGGCGCGCCGCGTCCGCCACGGCCCGGCTCCCGGACTCGCGCAGCGGGACCGGCCAGCGCCGCCAGTCGGCCCCGTGCTCCTCGGCGAGCGCGCACCACGTCGCGAACAGGGTGAGGGCCCGTCCCTCCCGGGCGCGGAACGCGTCGTAGCGCCGCCGGGCCTCCTCGTCGCGCGGGAGGCGGTACAGCAGTTCGAGCGCCTCCAGCTTCGCCGTCCAGACCGCGTCGCGGTCGATCGGGCCGGAGGCGGCGCGGAGCGGGGCGGCCAGGGCGGCGAGACGCTCCTGGTCGGCGGGTGGCAGCGCCGCGTACTCGGGGAGGTCCTCCACGCGCAGGTAGATCGGCGCGGCGAAGCGGCGGCTCATCGGCGAGTAGGGCGACGACCCCACCGGCGGGACGGGCTCGGACGCGTGCAGCGGGTTGATCAGGGTGAACCCGGCGCCCGGCTCCGCGGCGCTCCACGCGGCGAGGTCCGCGAGATCGCGCAGGTCGCCCATCCCCCAGGACGCCCCGGAGCGCACCGAGTAGAGCTGCGCCGTGAACCCCCACATCCGCGGCGGCGGCTCCAGCGCCCTCGGGGTGACCAGCAGCGGCGCGGTCTCCCGCCGGTCGCCCCGCCGGGCGTGCAGCCGGTGCCAGCCCAGCGGAAGGCCGTCCTCGGCGAACGGGACCACGTCGCCGGAGTCCAGTTCCACGCTCAGCTCGGGCGGCCCGTCCGGCAGGGCGTCCGCGAACCGCGCCGGGACGCCCTGCCGCAGGACGGCGACGGGCGGCAGCAGCGGCCGGGGCGGGGGCGGCGACGAGGCGTCCACTCCGAGGGCCTCCAGGACGGCGGCCAGGGTCTCCCGCGGTACAGCGACCTCACGGCCCCGCCAGTCGGCGTACCGCGTCGCGACCCCGTGCCGCCCGGCGAGTGTGATCAGTTCGTCGTCGGACACGCTTGCAGGCATGCCCCTTCACGGAAGGGTCAAAAGGGGTCAGGCGTCCCAGATGGCGGGCTTTCGGCCGAGCCACGGGCGGGCCTCCTCCAGCTGCGCCGCCAGGGAGATCAGCGTCCCCTCCCCGCCGAGCCGCCCCGCCAGCATGATCCCGATCGGCAGCCCTTCGCCGCCTCCCCCGGGCGACGGCGCCCCGGACTCCCCGGAACCGCCTTCGCTCCAGTACAGAGGCACGTTCACAGCGGGCTGGCCGGAGACGTTGTAGGCGGCGCAGAACGGCGTGAAGTCCTTCTGGCGCTGGAAGTTCTCCGCGGGCTCCCGGTCGTGGAAGTACCCGACCGGCACCGGCGGCTGGGCCAGCGTGGGATGCAGGATCGCGTCGAACTCGTCCATGACGGGGAACGCCGTGCGCAGCGCGGCCTGGAGCGCCGCCTGCGCCTGGAACAGCCGCGTCGCGCTCGTGGCCCGCCCGCGCTCGCGGAGCCAGCGGGTGAGCGGCTGGAGGAGGTGCTCCTTGTCGTCCGGAACCGGCGTCATCGTGGCCATCACCCCCCACAGCAGCTCGAAGTGCGGGACGAGGTCGGAGCCGAGCACCGGCGGCAGCTCCACGACCTCGTGCCCGAGCTCCTCCAGCAGCGCGGACGCGGCGTCGTAGGCGGCCACGCAGTCGGGATGGACGACGGTGCCGGGCACGGCGGGCTCGCGGCTCCGGGCGATGCGCAGGCGTCCCGGCGCGCGGTCCGCGCAGGAGAGGAACGTCCCCTCGACGGGCGGCGCCGCGTAGACGTCCCCGGGCATCGGGACCGCCATCACGTCCAGCAGGAGCGCGGCGTCCCGGACCGTCCGCGCGATGGGGCCGTTCGTGGACAGCCCGAAGAGGTCGGGGATGATCGGCCCCTGCGAGACGCGGCCGCGGGTGGGCTTGATCCCGACGAGCCCGCACACGCTGCTCGGGATCCGGATCGACCCGCCGCCGTCGCTGCCCTGCGCGGCCGGCGCGAGCCCGGCGGCCACCGCGGCGGCGGCGCCGCCGCTGGAGCCGCCCGCCGACCGGGTGAGGTCCCATGGCGTCCGGGCGGGGGGTGCGACGGCACTCTCGGTGTAACAGGGCAGACCGAATTCGGGGGCCGACGTCTTACCCAGAAGGACAGAACCCGCTTGCCTCAGCAGTGAGACGACGTTGTCGTCCAGGAAACCGGTCATATCGGCAAAAACATCCGACCCGTAAGTCGCCCGCACCCCGCTGACCATGTTCAGGTCCTTGATCGGCACCGGCACGCCGTGCAGGGGCGGCAGAGCGGCCGGGTCCGGGGCGGCCGACACGGCCTTCTCGGCCTGCCGCGCCTGCTCCCTGGCGATCTCGGCGGTCACGGTGACATAGGCGCCGACCTGCGGGTCCAGGCGCTCGATGCGGTCGAGGTAGTGGTCGGTGAGCTCGACCGGCGACAGCTCGCCGGAGCGGACGGCCTCGGCCATCCGCGTGACGCTGAGGTCATGGATATGGGTCACAAGGCCGAACGGTAGACGCCGGGCGGACTGGCATCAAAGATGGCAGGACCGGGTATCGCTCCGGAAGAGAAGATAAGTACCATCGTACCCGTCGGCGCCGTCAGTGAATCACCCCTCGGTGGCGACAAAAGTATTAACCCGGCATTACTAGTAGGCCACCGTAGCAATGATTACTCTGCGCTCGGAGGATCATGCCCCCGATGTGGAAGGAATACGGAGCGTCACTCATGGCGATCATGGATCGGGGCAACACGCAAGAGGCCCGAGGTCAGCCCCAGGGCCAGTCGGAGGAGTCGCGTGAGCACCCCCACGAGGCCCCGGTGAAGGAGACGACCGAGGAGCGGGCGCCGGGGGCCCTGCTCGGCGACGCCCAGATCCGCCGCTGGATGTGGCGCGTCGGCGCGGCCGTCGCGGCCGGCATCGTGGTCTCCCTCGTGTTCGGGATCCGCGGCGGTCTCACCGCGCTCGTCCTGGTGATCATCGGCGACACCGTCCGCACCTCGCGCAAGGACTCCAGCGTCCCCGCCTGGCAGAAGTCCTCGGCCGCCGAACGGCGCACCGAGAAGCAGCTGAAGTCCCTCCAGCGCAACGGGTACCTCGTGCTCCACGCACGCGCCGTGCCCCGCGACGACGAGGGCGTCAGCGACGGGCGGATCGACCACCTGGTGATCGGGCCGAGCGGCGTCTACGCCATCGACTCCGAGAAGTGGGACAAGCGGCTGCCGGTGCGCACCATGTCCCACCTCAAGCTGTTCCACGGCCCCTTCAACAAGAAGGACCGCCTGGACGAGGCCCGCTGGGAGGCCGAGCAGGCCAGCCGCATCATCGGCGGGCAGGTCGGCTTCGACGTGCCCGTGCAGCCGTCGGTGGCGATCTACGGCCCGTCCATCCCGTGGAAGGTCATGCGGGTCCGGGACGTGGACGTCTACGCCGGCAACCGGGCGCGCGCGTACCTGCGGCGCCGGCCGAAGATCCTCACCGACACCGACGTCGACCGGATCTTCGAGGCGGCCGAGAAGGCCCTGCCGCCGAAGTACACCGACTGAGCGGCCGACCGGGCGGCCCGCCTTTCCCCGGGCCGCCCCGACAAGGCTCGACGGCGAGCCCCGAACGACCGGACGCATCCTCCGGATGACCGGTACGGAGGGGCACCTCGCCCGCACGCGCGGCCGGGGTGCCGCTTCCGCCTCTCCGCGCCGCCCGCACGTGCGACGATCGCCCACCGGGAGCAAGGCCCGGCGTTGTGTAGCATCGAAGGAACACGGGCCGGTGCGCGCGATCTCCGCTGAGCCGGCCGGCAGCGCCGCGATCCGCCGCTGCGGACACCACGTCCGCCCCGCACCGCCCGAACGGCACCGGTGCGGCCGGGCTCCCGGCGCCACGGCACGTCACACGTTGGAGAGGTCAGAAGATGCCCGCCCTCAGGTCACGCACGGTCACGCACGGCAGGAACATGGCGGGCGCCCGCGCGCTCATGCGGGCCAGCGGCGTCGAACGCGAGGACTTCGGCAAGCCGATCGTGGCGGTGGCCAACAGCTTCACCCAGTTCGTCCCCGGCCACGTCCACCTGGACCAGGTCGGCAAGGTCGTCGCGGGCGCCGTCCGCGAGGCCGGCGGCGTCCCCCGCGAGTTCAACACGATCGCGGTGGACGACGGCATCGCCATGGGCCACGACGGCATGCTCTACTCGCTGCCCTCCCGCGAGGTGATCGCCGACGCCATCGAGTACATGGTCAACGCCCACTGCGCCGACGCCCTGGTCTGCGTGTCCAACTGCGACAAGATCACGCCCGGGATGATGCTGGCCGCGCTGCGCCTCAACATCCCCACCGTGTTCGTCTCCGGCGGCCCGATGGAGGCCGGCAAGCCCGTCGAGGGCGTCATGGGCGGCAACAAGCTCGACCTGATCGACCCGATCATCGCCTCCGCCGACGGCTCCGTCGCCGACGACAAGCTCCTGGAGATGGAGGAGAGCGCCTGCCCCACCTGCGGGTCCTGCTCGGGCATGTTCACCGCCAACTCCATGAACTGCCTCACCGAGGCGATCGGGCTGGCCCTGCCGGGCAACGGCACCGTCCTCGCCACCCACACCGCCCGCCGCCGCCTCTACGAGGACGCCGGCCGCACCGTCGTCGAGATCGCCCGCCGCTACTACGACGGCGACGACGCCTCCGTCCTGCCGCTGAGCATCGCCACCCGCGAGGCGTTCGAGAACGCCATGGTCCTGGACGTGGCCATGGGCGGCTCCACCAACACGATCCTGCACCTCCTCGCCGCCGCCTACGAGGGCGGCGTCGACTTCGGGCTCGCCGACATCGACGCGCTGTCCCGCCGCGTCCCCTGCATCTGCAAGCTGGCCCCCGCCACCGGCAAATACCACGTCGAGGACTGCCACCGCGCCGGCGGCATCCCCGCCCTGCTCGGCGAGCTGCACCGCGCCGGCCTGCTGAACGCCGCCGCCCACTCGATCCACTCCGCGTCCCTGGAGGAGTTCGTCGCCAAGTGGGACGTCCGCTCCCCCGACGTCCTCCCCGAGGCCGTCGACCTGTTCCACGCGGCACCGGGCGGCGTCCGCAGCACCTCGGCGTTCAGCCAGAGCGCCCGCTGGGAGGAGCTCGACCTCGACCGCGCCGGGGGCTGCATCCGCGACGCCGAGCACGCCTACACCGCCGACGGCGGCCTCGCCGTCCTGCGCGGCAACATCGCCCCCGACGGCGCGATCGTCAAGACCGCGGGCGTGGACGAGGACCTGTGGACCTTCACCGGCCCCGCCGTCGTCTTCGAGAGCCAGGACCAGGCCGTCGAGGGCATCCTCGGCGGCAAGGTCAAGGCCGGCGACGTCGTCGTGATCCGCTACGAGGGCCCGAAGGGCGGCCCCGGCATGCAGGAGATGCTCTACCCGACGAGCTTCCTCAAGGGCCGCGGCCTCGGCAAGGACTGCGCGCTGATCACCGACGGCCGCTTCTCCGGCGGCACGTCCGGCCTGTCCATCGGGCACGCCTCCCCCGAGGCCGCGGGCGGCGGCGTCATCGCCCTCGTCGAGGACGGCGACCGCATCGTCATCGACATCCCGCACCGCACGCTGGAGCTGGACGTCCCGGCCGACGAGCTGGAGATCCGCCGCGAGAAGCTCCTCGCCGACCTCGGCGGCTACCGCCCGCGCGACCGTCACCGCCCGGTCAGCGCCGCCCTGCGCGCCTACGCCGCCATGGCGACCTCCGCCTCCACCGGCGCCGCCCGCGACGTCACCCAGCTGGACCGCCCCTGACCCGGGCGTCACCGCGCCTCCCGACCCCCAGGGAGGGGCGCCGCTGCTCATCGTTGTGCGGGTCGTGCCGCCGTTCGATGCGCTCTGAGAGGGCTTAGGAGCAGCAGCCTCCTCCGCAGCAGCCTCCTCCGCCGGACGACGGCGGGGGCTTCGGGGCGCCGGCGGAGCCGGTGACGGCGACCGTGGACAGCAGCTTCACCGTGTCGTCGTGGCCGTCCGGGCAGGGCGCCGGGTCCGAGGAGTTGATCATCGGGCGGGAGACCTCGAACGTCGACCCGCAGGCGCGGCAGCGGTAGTCATAGCGTGGCACGCCCCCAGGATACGGGGTGGGGGCGCGGCGGACGAGAGCGCGCGGCGACGCCGGGCGTGCGCGGCGGCCTTCAGGCCGCGGGTTCCGTCACGTAAGCGGCCCACTGGGGGTCGCCGTCGTGGACGAGGCCGATCAGGCGCCAATGGGCACCCCGGGGGACGCCGGGGGTGATGCTGAGCGTCCAGCCCAGCTCTTCGAGGAGACGGTCGGCCTTGCGGTGGTTGCACGTCATGCAGGACGCGACGCAGTTCTCCCAGATGTGCTTGCCGCCGCGGCTGCGCGGGTGGACGTGGTCGATCGTCTCGGCGCGGCGGCCGCAGTAGACACAGCGGAAGTTGTCACGCCGCATCAGGGCCGCGCGGGTCAGCGGGACGCGGGTGCGGAACGGGATCCGGACGTAGCGCCGCAGCCGGATCACCGACGGGACGTCGATCGCCATGGTGGCCGAGTGGAGCACCGCGCCGGAGGTGTCGTGGTGGACGATCTCCGCCTTCTCCCGGAGCACGAGGCAGACCGCCCGCCGGAGCGGGAGGGTCGTGAGTGGTTCGTATGTCGCGTTCAGGAGGAGGACCTGCCGCATCAGACGCCCTCCACCGGGCGTCCGCGACGCCGCTCGCCGCGACGCGGTCCTTCTCCGCATGGTCGTCCGTTGGCCTCGGCGGACGCGGCTGGGCGCGCCTCCCACCGAGGCCCGATTATTGTCTCCGGCACCTGCGCACTCGCCATGAGGTCCTCCTCAGGGGCGAACCGACCCGGAATCAGTGTGGCGTCTGAGGAGCCCGTCCGCTACCCCAATAATCCCCCACCACGTGCCAGATCGAACGCAAAAACACACCCCGGCACCGCCGGACCCGCCGTGGAGACGGCGTTGTGGCGGGTTCTGAGCCGCCCCCGCGGGCCAATACAGTTCACCCCATGACGCCGTATCCGCCCGCGCCGCGCCAGGACATCGTCGACGAGATCCATGGCCACAGGGTCGCCGACCCGTACCGCTGGCTGGAGGATCCCGCCGGCGACGCGACCAGGGAGTGGCTCGCCGCACAGGACGAGCTGTTCCGCAAGGCCGCCGACGCCCTGCCGGGACGCGCGCGGCTGCGGCGCCGGCTCGGCGAGCTGCTCGGCGCCGGGAGCGTCGGGTCGCCGGTGTGGCGGGGCGGGCGCCGGTTCTTCACCCGCCGGACGGCCGAGCAGGAGCACCCGGTGCTCTACACGGTCGACCCGGACGGCGCCGAGCGCGTCCTGGTGGACCCCATGGTCCTCGACCCCGGCGGCACCACCACCCTGGACGGCTGGCAGCCCGACAAGGAGGGCCGCCTCCTGACCTACAAGGTCTCGACCGGCGGGGACGAGGAGTCGCTGCTGTACGTGATCGACGTCGGGACGGGCGGGCGGGTGGAGGGCCCCATCGACCGCGTCCGCTACTCCTCGGTGGCGTGGCTGCCCGGCGGCGAGGCGTTCTACTACGGGCGGCGGCTCGCCGCCGAGGACGTCCCCGAGGGCGAGGAGCAGTACCACCGGCGCGTCTACCTGCACCGGCTCGGCACCGATCCCGACACCGACGACATCCTGATCTTCGGTGAGGGCCGCGACAAGACCAACTACTACGGCGTCGCCGTCAGCCGCGACGGCCGCTGGCTGACGATCTCCGCGTCCCAGGGCACCGCGCCGCGCAACGACCTGTGGATCGCCGACCTGTCCGCTTCGCCGGCCGAGCGGCCCGCGCTGCGCGCCGTCCAGGAGGGCGTGGACGCCGAGACGGGCCTGCACGTCGGCCGCGACGGCCGCGCCTACGTCTTCACCGACCGCGACGCCCCGCGGTCGCGGCTGTGCGTCACCGACCCGTCCGACCCGTCGTACGGGACGTGGCGGGACCTGATCCCCGAGGACCCCGAGGCGGTCCTCAGTGACTTCGCGATCCTCGACGACCTGGCCCGCCCCGTCCTGCTCGCCGGGTGGACGCGCCACGCGATCAGCGAGATCACCGTGCACGACCTGGCGACGGGCGAGCGCCTCGGCACGGTCCCCACGCCCGGCCTCGGCTCCATCGGCGGGATCATCGAACGCCCCGAGGGCGGGCACGAGGCGTGGTTCGGTTACACCGACAACGTCACGCCGTCGTCGGTGATGCGCTACGACGCCCGCACCGGCGAGACGGAGCTGTGGGCGTCGGCGCCGGGCACGGTGGAGGTCCCCGAGATCGAGACCCGCCAGGTCGTCTACACCTCCGCCGACGGGACCGAGGTGCGGATGCTGGTGGCGTCGCGGCCCGGCGTCACGGGCCCGCGCCCGGCGATCCTCTACGGCTACGGCGGCTTCAACATCTCCCTCACCCCCGCGTACTCGGCCGGCATCCTCGCCTGGGTCGAGGCGGGCGGGGTGTACGCGGTCGCGAACCTGCGCGGCGGGTCCGAGGAGGGCGAGGAGTGGCACCGCGCGGGGATGCGCGAGCACAAGCAGAACGTCTTCGACGACTTCCACGCCGCCGCGGAGAGGCTGATCGCCGACGGGCTCACCACCACGGACCGGCTGGCGATCTCGGGCGGCTCCAACGGCGGGCTGCTCGTCGGGGTCGCGCTCACCCAGCGCCCCGAGCTGTACCGCGCGGTCGTCTGCTCGGCCCCGCTGCTGGACATGGTCCGCTACGAGAGGTTCGGGCTCGGCCAGACCTGGAACGACGAGTACGGGACGGCGGACGACCCCGAGGAGTTCGGCTGGCTCATCGGCTACTCCCCGTACCACCACGTCCATCCCGGGACCGCCTATCCGGCCGTCCTCTTCACGACGTTCGGCAGCGACACCCGCGTGGACCCGCTGCACGCCCGCAAGCTGTGCGCGGCGCTCCAGCACGCCACCTCGTCCGGTGCCCCGATCCTGCTCCGCGACGAGGCGGAGGTCGGCCACGCGGCCCGCTCGGTGAGCCGCTCGGTCGAGCTGATGGCCGACACGCTCGCCTTCACCGCCGCGCAGACGGGCCTGCCGCTGCCCGACGACGCGGAGGCGCCGTGACGGCGGGGACGCTCGCCGCCCGGATCGCGGGCCTGCTCCGGGAGCCGCCGGAGGAACCCGACATGTCCGCGGGCTATCTGGACCTGCTCGGCCCGTCCGCGTCGCCGCCGCCGACCCCCGCGCAGAGGGCGATGCAGTCGGCGTTCCTCCCGCAGATCTACGAGAGGGTGTGGCGGCCGGTCGGGTTCAACCTGGCGAAGGGCTGGCCGTTCGGCCCCGACACCGCCGCCGAGCACGCCATGGCGCGCGACCGGCTCGGCCTCGGGCGGCCGGACGACATCGTCAAACCGGTGGCGGACGTCCTGGACGTCGCGTGCGGCCCCGGCAACGTCACCCGCGCCCTCGCGGCGGGCGTCGCGGGCGACGGCCTGGTCGTGGGCCTGGACGCGTCCGCGACCATGCTCGCCCGCGCCGCCGCCGACACCCGCGCCGACGCCCACGCCGGCACCCGCGGCCCGGACACCCGCGGCGCCGGGGCGGGCGCCGCGCCGGTGGGCTACGTCCGGGGGGACGCGGTGGACCTGCCCTTCCGCGACGGGACGTTCGACGCCGTCTGCTGCTTCGGCGCGCTGTACCTGTTCGACGATCCGTGGACGGCCGTCGACGGCATGATCCGCGTCCTGAGGCCGGGCGGGAACCTGGTCATCCTCACCTCCCGCCGTCCGCTCGTCCTGCCCGCCGACGTCGGCCGTGACCTGGTGCGCCGCGCCACCGGGCTGAACGTCTTCGGGGACGGTGAGGTGACCGGCGCCCTGGCCGACCGGGGCCTGACCGGCGTCAGGCGCCACCGCTACCCGCTCATGCAGCTGGTGGCCGCCCGGCGCCCGTGACCCGCACGCGGGCCGGTCACAGCTGCTTCTCCAGGTAGATGTTGACGATGCCGCCGATCACCTCCCGGCGCGTCTCCGTCCAGCCGAACCCCTGGTAGAGGGCGAGGGCCGGTGCCTGAAGCTCGGTGGTGTCGGCGCGCAGGACGCGGTAGCCGTACTCGCGTGCGCGTTCCTCCAGCGCCCGCACCACGGCCGTGCCGTAGCCCCGGCGCTGCACGGCGGGGCGGACGCGGAGCCGCACCATCTCGACGGCGTCGAGGGCGGGCGTGCCGGGCGCGTAGCCGCCGAACGCGCGGGCCCTGCCGCCGGGGACGAGGTCGGCGCGGCGCAGGCCGCCCATGGCGACGATCCGGCCGCCGGCCTCGCCGACGAGGAACTCCCCGTCGTTGCGGAGGTAGATGTCCTCCATCCGGAAGAAGTCGTGGTCGTAGTAGACGCCGTCGCCGGGGCGCAGGCCCACCTGGGCGAGCCCTTCCCGGTGCAGCGCGAGGACGGTGGCGTGGTCGGCGGCACGGTACCGCCTGAGCCGGAGGTCCGCGAACGCCCACACGGGCGGCTCCTGCCGGAGCCGGACGAGTGTCCGGGACCCGTCTTCGGGGTCGTCTTGCCCGCCCCCCGGCGTCGTGTGCTCGTGCCGGGGGGCGCCTTCTGCCGGTCCCATGGCCGGGTCAGACCTGTTCGGAAGGTGGGACGGACCTGTCGTTGACGGGGCTGGTGACCCACGGGCCGGCGAGGGCCTCGTAGAAGCCCTTCAGCGCCGGGATGTCGCCATGCTTGGCCGAGACGGCGGCGCCGATCTGGCGCGCGCGGTGGACGAGGATGTCGGAGCGGTGGTCGGGCGGGAGGTCGAGGATGGCCTCCTGGCCCGCGTTCAGCGCCGCCTCGGGGTGCCCGGCGTGCAGCTTGCAGGTCGCCCGGTCGAGCTTGACGAGGGTGAGGTCGACGCGGTCGGTGGTGGAGTACAGGGTCAGCGCGTGGCTGAGGACCTCGTCGCCGTGCTTGTGGTCGCCGAGGCTGGTGAAGGTGTCGCCCTCGTAGAAGGCCATCTGCCGGTCGGTGAAGCCGAACACCAGGTCGCCGGTGTCGGTCTTGGACAGCTGGTCGAACACCGAGCGCCCGCGCACCAGGGCGCGGCGGGCGCTGGGCGCGGCGTCGCCGCGTCCGCGCATGGCGAGCATGCCGAGCGCCCGCGCCTCCACGGCGGGGGCCATGGCCGCGGCCACGCTGGGGGTGCGCCCGGCGAGGTCCTGGGCCTTGCGGGCCAGGTGCAGCGCCTCCCGCGGGTCGCCGTAGTACATCGGGACCAGCGACTCGCGGACGGTCACCCAGGCGCGCAGCTGCCGGTCGCCCGTCTCGTCCGCGGCGGTGCGGGCGGTGCGGAAGAACGACCGGGCGAGCCGGTGGTCGCCCAGGTTGATCATGATCAGGCCGGACAGCCCGGACAGCTGGGCCGCGATGCGGCACAGCCGCTCCTGGAGCTCGACAGGCTGGCGCTTGTCGCACATGCGCCGCACCTCGCTGAAGTCCAGCAGCACGTCGCAGAGCATCCGCAGGGACGGGGTGGCCTGGTACTGCTGGCCGTACCCGTAGGTCGTCTCCTCCCACTGGTCGAGCATGGTCGGCGAGACGGTCGCGCCGACCAGCGTGTCGTCCATCTTGCGCCGCAGGTTGTCGACGGCCCCCAGGAACTGGCCGTCGAGCGCCACGCCCGCTCCGGCCAAGAGTTGCAGAAGTGTTCTACGAAGCACGATGTCCTCCTCTCCCACATCAATGGACAGGGGGCCGTCGGCGCGGTCGGGGCCCCGGAGATCGTTGACGGTGACCCAGGGCCGCTCCTCGGCCCTGGTGACGATGGATCCGACGAGCGGGACGTCGGGTTCGCGGACGCCGTGGCGTTCCGGTGCCCGCGGCTGGGGCACGGTGGCGGCGCCCGGGCGCACGCCGTGGCCGCGGCCGCAGATGCAGGGGCTGCGGAATCCGAGCGAGTCGGGTTCGACGCGGTAGACGGCGCAGAGGTAGTGCAGGTACTCGGGGCCCGGTCTCTTGTACCCGCTCTCGTAGGCCGACAGCAGGGTCTCCCCGAGCCTGGGGGCCGGCTTGCCGTCGACCTCGTACAGCGCCCTGACCTGGGCGACGATGTCGGACAGCGCGACCCCGTGGGCGAGGCGGTGCGCCTTCACCCGGCTCGTGCCGAACAGGGGGGCGCACTGCTCGTGGATGTCGTGGGCGATGTCCACGGGGAAGCGCCCTCGGGCCAGGCCGTGCGCGCGGATCCTGCGGGCGACGTCCGTCTCTTTCCGAGGGGGTTCCGACATGTGGTTCCGGCCTCCTCACCGCTGGGCCGGGGCGCCGGCCCCCGGGGGAGGGGCCCGCGCCCTTGCCACGGCGACCGGTAACTAGATGGCCACGACAGATGATTGCTCGCGCACGCAGCGTAACCCCCGCACAGGTACAGGCCAAGCGGTTCCTGTGAAGTGCGTGGGCCAAGGATGCGTCCCCGACCTCCAGAGTAGAGATTCTTCCTCCGAGGGGGAGGAACCTTTGCCTGAGGTGGGGTGATTCGGTACTCCGGCGGCCGGGCGCGCCCTTGACCGTGGACGGCGGGAGTTGCAATTCTCGCCGCGGGTAACAAGCCGGATCCGCAGAGTCGATCAGTCGTCCGCACGGCGGCCGCGGGCGGTCACGCGGGAATCGGCCAGGCAGTCCTCACGGCACGGCAGATGGAGGGGGTGCGAAGGTGGTCAGCGACAGACGCGTCGGCTACCTGGAGGATCTGGAGCGCGAGCTCGGCACGCGCGGGCTCGTGGCCCGCGTCGTCCGGACGCGTTCCGGGCCGGTGTTCCTGCGCGTGGTCAACCCGGAGGCCGCGAGCCTCGCGGAGGACGTCACCTGCGCACCGGCACCCGAGTCGCCCGACCACTACTTCTGGTGGTCGTGGGGTGAGCGCATGCACGGCGTGGACGACCCGGGCGGCGCCGCGGGGAAGCTGGCGCACGTCCTGCAGCCGCTCCGCCGGGACGCGCACTGCAAGGAGTCCCACGGCGGCGACGGTCCCGTCCGGCGGGCACCGGGCCGCGAGACCCTCGTCCGGGAGGTCCTGAGCAGGGAGCCGCTCGGCGGGCGCGCCGGCCGGTGGGACAGGCACGAGCGGCCGGTGGGCCGCTCCTAGGACCGGGCGTGCCCCGCGGGCCGCGGCCGGAACGGCGCGGCAGCCGCGGACCCGCGGGGCACGTTCGTCCGGCCAGTCCCTCCCCGGCCACGGAACGCCACTTCGCCCGGCGTCGTACGAACCGGTCGTCACCGTCCCCTACGATCGGGCTGGTACCCGCCGCGGGTCCACGGCGAGGTGGCGTGACACCCACAAAGGCCGGGGAGGGTCTGACCGATGTCACTCGTTCTCCAAGCGTCGCTGCCCTGGGCGCAGAAGGGGACGGTCGAGACCGCATGCCAGGCGTCCGCCGGAGCCGACCGGACGCCCACCGCCGCGTGCCGGCTGGTGTGGAACGTCTCACACAACACCGACTTCACCAGGTTCTACGCGACCTGGCTCGACAAGCCCCTCGCGACCCTGCTGTGGATCACCCTCACCTTCGTGGTGGCGCTGATCGTCAAGAACATCGCGCACCGGATGATCACCAAGGTGACGGTGCGGATGGCCGAGGGCACGATGTCGGAGAAGGTCAAGGAGCGGTCCCGGACCGTCTTCGACGGCAGCCCCGCCCTGCTGAACCAGCGCCGCGCCCAGCGCGCCAAGACGCTCGGGTCGGTGCTGCGCTCCATCGCCTCCATCCTGATCATGGGGACGGCGGCGTTCAGCATCCTCGGCTCGCTCGGCCTGAACCTCGCGCCGATCCTGGCCAGCGCGAGCGTGATCGGCGTCGCGGTCGGCTTCGGCGCGCAGAACATCGTCAAGGACTTCCTCGCCGGGCTGTTCATGCTGCTGGAGGACCAGTACGGCGTCGGCGACGTCATCGACGTGGGCAGCGCCAAAGGGACGGTGGAGGCCGTCACGCTGCGCGTCACCCGGATGCGCGACGTCAACGGCGTGGTCTGGTACGTCCCGAACGGGGAGATCAAGAAGGTCGGGAACGAGTCACAGAACTGGGGACGGGCCGTCCTGGACATCCCGGTCGACATCAGCGAGGACACCGAGAAGGTCAAGGAGATCCTCCAGGCCGCGGCCGACGAACTGGCCGAGACGCCCTCCTGGGAGGGCGTGATCCTGGAGAAGCCGTCGGTGTGGGGCGTGCAGGCGCTGGCGGGCGACGCCCTGGTGATCCGCGTCGTGCTCAAGACCGCGCCGGGCCGGCAGGCCGACGTCGCCCGGGAGCTGCGCGAGCGGGTCAAGCGGGCGTTCGACGAGGCCGGGGTCTCCGTCGCGACGCCCGCGCCGTCCGCCTGATCACATAGGCTGGGGACGCGATGAGCGAACAGGTGACCTTCTACGAGGCGGCCGGCGGCGAGGAGACGTTCCGCAGGCTGGTGCACCGCTTCTACCAGGGGGTCGCCGAAGACCCCGTCCTGCGCCCCCTCTACCCGGAGGAGGACCTCGGCCCGGCCGAGGAGCGGCTGCGGCTGTTCCTCATCCAGTACTGGGGCGGCCCGAAGACCTACGGTGAGCGGCGCGGGCATCCCCGGCTGCGGATGCGGCACGTGCCGTTCGTGATCGGCGAGGCCGAGCGGGAGGCGTGGCTGCGGCACATGCGGGACGCGGTGGACGAGCTGGAGCTGCCCGAGCAGCTGGAGAAGATGCTCTGGGACTACTTCACGATGGCCGCGCGCAGCTTGGTGAACGCCCCGACATAAGGGTAGATCGCCCTGTATGACACGAACCCCCTGGTGGCGCGACGCCGTCGTGTACGAGGTCTACGTCCGCAGTTTCGCCGACTCGGACGGGGACGGTGAAGGCGACCTCCAGGGGATCCGGTCCCGGCTCGGCTACCTGCGCGACCTGGGCGTGGACGCGCTGTGGCTCACGCCGTTCTACCCGTCGCCGCTGGCGGACGGCGGCTACGACGTGGCCGACTACCGCGACGTGGACCCCCGGTTCGGGACGCTCGGCGACTTCGACGCGCTGGTCGCGGACGCGCACGCGCACGGGTTGCGGCTGATCGTCGACATCGTCCCGAACCACACCTCCGACCGGCACCGCTGGTTCCGGGAGGCGGTGGCCGCGCCGCCGGGCTCGCCCGCACGTGACCGCTACATCTTCCGCTCCGGCAGGCCAGGGGAGGGTCCCGGCGAGGAGGACCCGCCGAACGACTGGCCGTCGGCGTTCGGCGGCCCCGCCTGGACGCGCCTGCCCGACGGCGAGTGGTACCTGCACCTGTACGCGGCGGAGCAGCCCGACCTGAACTGGCGCAACCCGTGGGTCCGGCACGAGTTCGAGGACATCCTGCGGTTCTGGCTGGACCGCGGTGTCGACGGCTTCCGCATCGACGTCGCGGCCGGCCTGGTGAAGGACGACGCCTTCGGCGATCTGGCCGGGCGCGACGCGCGGACGGCGAACGGCCCCCTCTCCAGCCGTCCCGAGGTCCACGAGATCTACCGGAGCTGGCGCCGCGTCCTGGACGGGTACGACGGCCGCATGGCCATCGGCGAGGTGTGGACGGACGGCCCCGACGACCTCGCGCTCTACCTGCGTCCCGACGAGCTGCACCAGGTGTTCCAGTTCGACCTCCAGCTCGCCCCGTGGTCGGCCCCGGCGTTCCAGGACGTGGTGACGTCCGCGATGAAGGCCGTCGCGCCGACCGGGGCCGCGCCCACCTGGGTGCTGTCCAGCCACGACTCCATCCGCCATGTCACGCGGTACGAGCAGCCGGAGGGGGTTCCGGGGCTCGAACTGGCCCGTGCCAGGGCCGCGCTGCTGCTGCTGTTGTCGCTGCCCGGATCGGCGTACCTGTACCAGGGCGAGGAACTGGGCCTTCCCGAGGTGACGGACCTGCCGGACAAGGCACGCCAAGACCCCATCTTCCACCGCAGCGACGGCGGGCAGCCGGGACGGGACGGGTGCCGCGTGCCGCTCCCCTGGTCGGGGAAGACCGAGCCGTTCGGGTTCACCGCCGAGGGCGTCCTCCCCTGGCTGCCGATGCCCGCGCGGTGGGCGTCGCTGACCGTGGAGGCGCAGGAGGGCGATCCGTCCTCGACGCTGGCGTTCTACCGCGCGGCCCTCGCGCTGCGGCGCCGTCTCGTCCCCGACCTGCCGGACGACCTGGAGTGGCTCGACTCCCCGGCGACGGCGGTGTTCTTTAAGCGCGGGCCGCTGACCTGCGCGCTGAACTGCGGCGAGAACCCCGTCCGGCTTCCGCCCGGCCGTCCGCTGCTGACCAGCATCCCGCCCTACGGCGACCTGCTCCCGGGCAACGCCGCCGCCTGGCTCGCGTCCCCCTGACCTCCGGCGCGGCGGGCCCATGCCGCCCGAGGGGCACGCCCGCAGACGCACCGTGCCTGCGGGCAAGCACGGCGCGCCGTCCGCGCGAGGGGTCTGCGCACGGACGGCGCGCCGTGGACCGGCGCTACAGCGGGAGCGCTGCGGCGGGCAGGGGGGACGTCACAGCGGGGGGCGCTGGAGCTGGAGGACGTCGTCGGCGGGGGGCGCCGTCAGCGCACGCGCGCCGGGCTTGACGTCCGCCCAGCGCTGGAGGTCGGCGATGGCGTCGGCCTTGTCGTCGGCGTCGAGCCGGGCGATGAGCCGTCCGCTGTGGTTCATGCCGGGAGCGGTGAGGACGGCCGAGTCGCGGCTGCCCTTGCCCAGCCGGAACGGCTCGGAACCCCACGGGTCGTTGCCGCCGTACACGAACAGCAGCCTGCTGCCGTGCTCACGGACCCAGCGGTCGATGTCGCGCATCGCCTTGCCCCGGTCGAACCGCATCGGGATGTCCGCGGGGACGTAGGTGCGCGGCTGGTAGCTGCTCTCGTAGCGCAGCAGCGGACGCAGGTGCGTGAACTGCGGTGTCGGCCAGCCCAGCTGCGTGCCCGCCTGGTAGAAGTACGGGATGTACTGCGCGAGGCCCTGGTCGGTGTAGAACGACAGCCCGGAGATCGCGTCGAGGCTTCCGTAGAGCGCGTCGTCCGAGGCGTCCACCGCGGGCAGCGCCGGGCAGTCGGACTGGAGGCTGTACTGCCAGAAGGCCCACTCGTAGTCCATCACCGAGTTCTCGAACGCGCGGTCCGGCGTCTTCAGGATGCCGAACGTCCAGCCGTTCTTGGCCGCCGCGTCCTTGAACCGCGCCAGCATCGCGGGACGGCGCTTGAGGATCTCGCGCGCCAGCGCCTTGACGTGGGCGCGGCACTGCGGGTCGGTGCCGACCGTCTGGAAGAACCTGTCGTAGGCGCGGTCCTGGTCGTTGTCGACGTCGTTCGGCGCGACGTAGACGACGCTGCCGTCGACGTCACGGGGGTAGAAGCGCTTGTGGTAGACGGCCGTCATGCCGCCCTTGCTGGCGCCCGTGGAGATCCACCGGGCCTTGTAGATCTTCTTCAGCGCGCCGATCAGCCGGTGCTCGTCGGTGGCGGCCTGCCAGATCGTGTCCTTCGTCCAGTCGGCCGGCTCGGGCCGCGACGGGGTGAAGTACCGGTACTCGACGGAGATCTGGTTGCCGTCGATCAGCGATGTCGGCTCGGAGGTGAACATCGTCTCCGGCGTGTTGTAGCCGCTGGTGTACAGCACCATCGGCCGGTCCGCGGACTTGTGCTGCAACATGATCCGCTGTTCGAACCACTTCCCCTTGGGGTCGTGGTGGTCGACCGGCTGGCGGTAGGTGAGCCAGAACCACCGGTAGCCCGGCAACGTCGAGGTCTTCTCCGTCACCTGCATTCCGGGAATGGCCTTGAGCTGGACGAGGATGTCGTCCGCCTGGGCCAGGCCGGTCCGGTCTCTTGTAGGGAGATGACCCCCCACACCCCCTGGAACCGCCCGGACCGTGTCAGTGCGCGCGGTCGCCGTCGCCTGCGCCGCCGTGGCGCCGGTCCCGGTCAGCCCCGCGGCGAGCAGCAGTGCCATCGCTCCTGTTGAGACGCGCCGCATCATGCCCCTTCCACGTGGGATCTCCACATTTCGCGAGGCGACCCTAGAGGGATAAGTAGGGCAAAAACGGATCCCTACCACGCTTGTTACAGACCCGTGACGACACAGTGGTTATCCCCTCGCATCCGGCGTAGCGTCGGAATTCAGGGGGGATCGGTCCATACGACCGGTTCGCACAACGATCGCGACAAGGGGGGCGCGATGTTCATCCAGGTAATCCAGGGGACGGTCATCGACCGCGACGAGGTCAAGGACGCGATGGACCGCTGGGTCCGCGACCTGGCCCCCGGCTCGATCGGCTGGCTCGGCAGCACCTCCGGGGTCACCGAGGACGGCACGTTCGTCACGCTGGCCCGGTTCGAGTCGCCGGAGGCGGCCCGGAGCAACAGCCACCGGCAGGAGCAGGAGCAGTGGTGGACCGAGCTGTCCAAGCTCTTCACCGGCGAGGTCGTCTTCCACGACTGCGCCCAGAGCGGCACCTGGATGGCCGGTGGCTCCGATGACGCCGGTTTCGTCCAGATCATGCACAGCCGCGTCCGCGACCTGGAAGGGCTGCGGGCATGGATGGACCGGGCGGACCTCGACGCGCTGCGGCGCTTCCGTCCCGACATCCTGGGCGGCCTCTGGGCGGCCCACGGCGACGGCGGCTTCACCGAGGCCGTCTACTTCACGTCCGAGGCGGAGGCCCGCAGGGGCGAGGCACAGCCCCCGCCGCCGGAGATGCAGGCCGAGATGGAGGAGATGCGCCGGTTCTACGAGGGCGACTTCACCTATCTCGACCTGAAGGATCCGTGGCTGGCCTCACGCTGACCGGACGCACCGCCGCGGGCGGCTCGGACCGCCGCGCGGCACCCACACCGCCGCAGGCCGGAAGGACGGCCCAGAGGGGAGGACGGGTCCCTGGGGATCCGTCCTTCCGCCCACGGCGGGGTCAGATGGCGCCGCCCGTGAGAAAATGGGCCAGGAGCCAGCCCAGTCCGACGACCAGGGCGAGCCGTCGCACCTGCCATCCGAGGGGCTTGCCGCGAATGGCGAACACGTTCCAGACCAGCTCGGACAGGGTGTCGTCCTTCTGGCGGTTGAAGACCGCGGGCAGCTCGATCGCGAAGAACATCAGGATCCACAGGACCCATGCGGCGAGATAGGGGGACATGGCTTCTCGATTCCGTCCGACGCATTCTTTCCGGTAATACCCGGCAAGAATGATCGCTATGCCGGACGCGGCGTGATCGCTACGCCGGACGCGGCGGAGGAACCAGGGCGACGCCGTCGTCCCAGGGGGCGAGCCGCTCGAACATGCGCTCGTCGTGCCAGCGCCCGTCCACATGGATGTGGTGACGGGACGTCCCGACGACCGTGAAACCGTTGCGCGCCAGGACACGCTGCGAGGCGTGATTGTCCACGCGGGTGAACGCCTCCACCCGGTGCAGGCGGAGCACCTCGAACGCGATGTCCAATGCCTGCCGCACCGCCTGGGTCGCCACACCCTGCCCGGCGTGCGCGCGCGCCACCCAGTAGCCGACGAAACAGCTCTGGAGTGGGCCCCGCAGGATGTTGTTGAGCGTGATGCGCCCGACGGGTTCGCCGTCCATCAGGATGAGGGCCGGCCACATCTCCCCCACCCCGTGCGCGTCGAGCAGGGCACGCAGATTGGTCCGCTGCCCGTCCACGGTGAAGTACGAGTCGGCGCGCTCCGGCTCCCAGGGGCGCAGGTACCCGCGGTTCTCCCGGTAGAGCACCGCGAGGGCCTCCGCGTCGGTCTCCTGGACGAGGCGCAGCTCGACGCCGTATCCGGGCGGCGGGTCGTGCGGGCCGTCCCCCAGCTCCGGGCGGGTGACGGCCGTCATGCCCCGGGCGGGAGGTAGCGTGCGATGAACTCCCGCTCCTCGGGCGTGAACCGGCGCAGGCGGTTCGCGGAGACGTCGAACGCCACCAGCGTCGAGGTCGCGGCGGCGTAGACGGTGTCGTCGTCGCGCACCTCGTAGGCCAGCTTGAACGACGCGGGGCGGGCCTCCGTCACCCACGTCTCCACCCGGATCGGGTAGACGGTCGGCAGCAGCGGCGCCAGGTAGTCGATCTCGTGCCGTGCGATCACCATGCCGCGGACGGGCTGCTCCCCCTTGCGGACGGGGTCGCCGTGGAACATCTCCAGCCGCGCGTCCTCCAGGTAGCCGAGGAACTTGACGTTGTTCACATGGCCCTGAGAGTCGATGTCCCCGAAGCGGATGCCGAACTCGTAGACGTGCCGGTAGTCGGCCACGGGCAGGTCGGTCTGCTGCATGTCCTCGCCTGGGTCGATGACGGGGGTTCTCACCGGTTCGCCCGATGTTACCTGGAGCGCTCCCGGGCGCCGCGCCCGCACCCGCGACCGCATCCGCGACCGGCGGCCGCGCGGGTCGCGCGGCCGCCGTCCGGGCGTCAGTCGCGCTTGAGCTTGCGGTGCGTCACCCGGTGGGGCCGCGCGGCGTCGGCGCCCAGACGCTCGATCTTGTTCTTCTCGTAGTCGGCGAAGTTGCCCTCGAACCAGAACCAGTTCGAGCCCTCCTCCCACGCGAGGATGTGCGTGGCGATCCGGTCGAGGAACCACCGGTCGTGAGAGGTGATCACGGCGCAGCCGGGGAACTCCAGGAGGGCGTTCTCCAGGCTGGACAGGGTGTCGGTGTCGAGGTCGTTGGTCGGCTCGTCCAGCAGCAGCACGTTGCCGCCCTGCTTGAGGGTCAGCGCCAGGTTCAGCCGGTTGCGCTCGCCGCCCGACAGCACGCCCGACGGCTTCTGCTGGTCCGGGCCCTTGAACCCGAACGCCGCGACGTAGGCGCGGGACGGCATCTCGACCTGGCCGACGTTGATGTGGTCGAGACCGTCCGAGACGACCTGCCACACGGTCTTCTTCGGGTCGATCCCGCCCCGGCCCTGGTCGACGTAGGACACCTGGACGGTCTCACCGAGCCGCAGGGCGCCCGCGTCCGGCTTCTCCTCCCCCACGATCATGCGGAAGAGCGTGGTCTTGCCGACGCCGTTCGGGCCGATCACGCCGACGATGCCGTTCGGGGGCAGGTTGAAGGACAGGTCGTCCATCAGGACCCGGTCCTCGAACCCCTTGGTCAGCTTGTCGGCGACGATCACCGTGTTGCCCAGGCGCGGCCCCGGCGGGATCTGGATCTCCTCGAAGTCCAGCTTCCGGGTCTTGGCCGCCTCGGCGGCCATCTCCTCGTACCTCTCCAGGCGGGCCTTGGACTTGGTCTGCCGCGCCTTCGGGTTCGAGCGGACCCATTCCAGCTCGTCCTGGAGGCGCTTCTTGCGCTTGGCGTCCTTGTTGCCCTCGACCTTCAGCCGGTCGGCCTTCTTCTCCAGGTAGGTGGAGTAGTTGCCCTCATAGGGGAAGCAGCGCCCCCGGTCCAGCTCCAGGATCCAGGTGGCCACGTTGTCGAGGAAGTACCGGTCGTGCGTCACGGCCAGGACGGTGCCCTCGTACTTGGCGAGGAACTGCTCCAGCCACTGCACGCTCTCGGCGTCCAGGTGGTTGGTGGGCTCGTCGAGGAGCAGCAGGTCCGGCGCCTCCAGCAGCAGCTTGCACAGCGCGACCCGGCGCCGCTCGCCCCCGGACAGCTTCGCGACCTCGGCGTCCCCCGGCGGGCAGCGCAGCGCGTCCATGGCCTGCTCAAGCTGGCTGTCGAGATCCCAGGCGTTGCGATGGTCGAGCTGCTCCTGCAGCTTGCCCATCTCCTCCATGAGCTCGTCGGAGTAGTCCGTCGCCATCTTCTCGGCGATCTCGTTGAACCGGTCGACCATCGCCTTGGTCTCGGCGACGCCCTCCTGCACGTTCCCGAGGACGGTCTTCTCCTCGTTCAGCGGCGGCTCCTGCTGCAGCATCCCGACGGTGTACCCGGGCATGAGACGCGCGTCGCCGTTGGACGGCTGCTCCAGACCGGCCATCATGCGCAGCAGCGTCGACTTGCCGGTGCCGTTCGGCCCCAGAACACCGATCTTGGCACCCGGAAGGAAATGCAAGGTGACGTCGTCCAGGACGACCTTGTCGCCATGTGCCTTGCGCACACGCTGCATCGTGTAGATGTACTCGGCCATATCGTCAAGACTAGGGGGTCGGACGCGGTACTTATGGCAGTGTCCCCGGCACCGGACGCCGTGCGCCCTCCTCCGACGGCCACCACCCACCGAACACTCACCTACCGGACACCTCGAACGTCCCGAGCCAAGGGACGCCGTACCCCTCAAGGACTCGGGCGCGTGCTACGGCGACCTGCGGTGCCCTCCGCCTGACCGCGGCGTACAGGGCGTCCACCGGCCCGCAAGGATCAACGCTCGGCCCGCCCCGCATCCGGCCCCTCCCCGATGATCTGCTCGGCGTACGGGCCCGCCACGTCCCATCGCCCTGGGAGACGATCGTGGCGCGCGGGTCCCCGGTCTCCGGATCGAGCAGCAGATAGACCCCGTCACGCCCCTTGAAGACGAACCCGCCGACAACGATCGCGGCCTCCTCACCGCTCACGGCGCGGGCGCCAGGCTTCCGGCGACGATCACGGCGGCGTCGGCGATGTGCCCGGCCTGCTCGATCGGGTCGCCCGTCGCCTCGTCGAAAAACCAGAGCCGGTCGCCATCGGTGGGCCTCGGCCTGCAGGTGATGACCCGGGTCGCCCGCGTGGGGTCGTCCGGACGGCTCACGGTCAGGGTCCGGGCCCGCAGGTCCGTGGTGAGGCCACGCACCTGCAACGTGCTCATCAGCTCATAGAGCCGCGGATAAGCATGCGGATGCTCGGTACCGTCGAAGGAATCTTCCATGCTCGTCTCCCTTGCAATGCGCCTTGGCGTTCCGGTTACGCAGAGCATGATGGGACGTCACTGTGTTACGAGCCGCAGGTCACACCCATGGGCCTTAGGGGGCACTCTGCTCGTCGGTGGATGGGGTGGAGTCTCCACCCTTCGGATTCACACCGGCAGGTCGAGCCGTCGCGCGAACGTGCGGGCGCGCCGATCGATCATCGGCCCGCCGTGGTCGACCGCGTCGGAGGCCATCTGGCGTGCCTGCGGGGAGTAGTGCACCGAGTCGTTGCAGGCGGAAAAGGCGCGCTCCAGCCAGTCCAGGGCGGCCGAGTAGTCCCGCTGCTGGTGATACGAGCGGGCCGTCTCCACCATCAGTCGAGCGCGGCGCTCTCGGCTCGGGATGGTGTCCGGGTCGATCTGCCGCGCACGGTCGCGAGCGGTCGCCGACTTGGAAAGATCGGCGCCCACGGATACCGCGTGCACCGCGACGTTGGAGGTACCGAACTGCGTCCAGGGGTGGTGATAGCCCTTCGGGAGCCGCTCGGCCGCCTTGCCGCCCTCATCGAGGTACCGCAGCGCGTCACCCTCCCTGCCGGCCCGCGCGCTGGTCGTGGCCGCGTGGAGTTGCAGCGCGCCGTACATCGCTTGCAGTCCGACGGGGCCGTCATCGAGTCGAGGGCGGAGCAGGGCCGCCGCATCCGCGACAAGTCGGATGGCGCCGTCGAGATCGCCCATCGAGCGCTGCACGATCGCGAGCGTCCATGCGGCTCCGGCCAAGGCCACAGGCCGGTCGGCGCTGTGGGCGGCGCTGACACCGCGGTCGGCCACGACCCAGATGAGCTCTGGCTCGGACGCCCAGACGATCTCATGTTGAACGAGCGCGTACACGTCGGACAGGACGGCGTTCGCCTCCCGGCGCTGCTCCGGCTCGGCGACCCGCTCGGCGATCCGCGCATCCCGGATCAATGCCGGCAGAATCCGTCCCACGTCGGTGCGGTGCGTCTTCGAGCCATGCCACAACCGCCAGGCGTGCCGGACACGATCGGCCAAAGCCGCGATGTCGAGGGGTCCGTCCGCGCCAGGGACGGTCAGCAACGGGTCGCGGACGGCTTGGCGGATGGCGGGGATCGCTTCGTGCGGGATGCGCGCGAAGGACGCCATAGGGATCGAAGCGGCATCGCCGATGTTCATGTCCGTGCCCGCCAGAAGCGCGACGTCGCCCACGCCCAGGGCCTCGGCCAGCTTGACCAGCGTGGGAAGACGGGGAGGCAGCAGCCGACCGCGCTCCACATCCTTCAACCACGAGCCCGACATGCCGACGAGTCCGGCAAGGGTAGGGCGCGATAGGCCCCTGCGTTCCCGAAGGATCTGAATGCGTCTGCCGGTCCGCTGCCCGGCCAGATCATCGAACATGAGCGCAACCCGCCATGGCGTACCGCGCGCTACGTTCACGCATGGGCCGCATACCTCCTCGGACGATGACAGCTCCCAGGCTAAGCACGAGATGCAGACGTTTCCCAGGGCCCGCTCTTTCCGACGCTGACAACTCCATGCGGACACCCCGCCCGGGCTCCAGCACGCGATGACGCCGGAGAAGGCCCAACGACTGAACCCAGCGCTCAAGCACCGCTGGACCAGCACCGGCGGACACCATCGCCGGGCGCCACCGCCGGGCGCCACCGCCGGGCGTTGTCGCCGGGGGGGGCGTCGATCAGTGGGCGCTGGCGGGACGGCGCTGGTCGATATCTCCTCCCGCGAGGTCTGCTCTACGCGCTGGAGGCTTCGGGGCCGTCCAGTGCGGGGAGGCAGACCCTGTCGCGGCCGGACGACTTCGCTCGGTAGAGCGCGAGGTCGGCGGAGGCGAGCAGCTCGATGAGGTCTTCACCGTGGGTGCGGAGCAGGGAGACGCCCACCGACACCGTGACGGCGACCGTTCCCTCTTCCGCGGGCACCGCGAGCCGCCGCACCCTGCCGCGCAGCCGTTCCGCCACGCGGCACGCCTCGACGGTGTCGGTGCCGGGGAGCAGGACCACGAACTCCTCGCCGCCGAACCGGCCGACCACGTCGTAGTCACGGAGCTGGTGGCACAGCGTGCTCGCCACTCCGATCAGCACCTGGTCGCCCACGAGGTGCCCATGGGTGTCGTTCACGCGTTTGAAATGGTCGATGTCGATCAGCAGCAGGGCCAGCGGGTCGTGTGTGCGCTGTGCCCGGGACAGCTCGGTGCCGGCCTCCCGCTGCCAGGTCGCCGCGTTCAGCAGGCCGGTCTTGGAGTCCGTCCGCGCGGCGGCCTGCAACTGCTGGTGCATGAGGCTCCGCTGCAACAGCATGACCGGCGGGAGCGCCAGCAGGAGCAGGCCGAGCGTCAGCGCGCTCGTGATCGCCACGAGGATCCCGACGCACAGCTCCACCACGTCCAGCAGCAGGCTCTCGCGCGTCCACAGGACGTCCCGCCACCGGCCCTCGGGGTTGTCGGCGTGCGCCGCGACCGCGACCAGTGCCGAGTTCACCACGGCGAACAGCGCCGCGCAGCCGACCGCCGCCGGGATGCCCGGATAGGCGTCGACCAGCCAGATGGGCGGACCGGCGAGCGGTTCGCTGACGACCAGGTGGAACACCATGGACGTGCACGCGCCCGCGACGCCCAGGGCCGAGGCGGTGAGCACCCTCCGGTAGACGAGCGTCCGGCGGACCCGGAACTGCAGCAGCGCCTGCAACGGCACGGGCATCAGCAGCGCGTACACCGGCGGCAGCAGCAGCGCGACCGGCAGCCACCACGCCGACAGCAGGTCGCGCGCGACGCCCGCGGGCATGCCGAGGCGGCGTGTCGCCTCGATGCACACCGCCCCGCAGGCGACCAGCGCGACGAAGGTCAGCAGATCTTCGAGGCGCAGGGGCGTGGTGAGAAGCCCGGCCACGATGAGCCCGAGATGGACGGCGACGACCAGCGGCACGTAGACCACGAGCAGGGACAGGCGCCCTGGAAACGCTCGGCGCCGGGGCGTGCGGGCCAGTTCCCCACCCCGGTCCTCGGCGGACGACTGCACTGCCGTCATCCTTCCCCCTTACACGCATCACGTTGTGTAACACGATAGTTGCAACGTGTGCGGAGTGGGCGGGAAACAGGTACCTTCAGGAGCGCACATGCGGAGTTGGCCGCTCAAGGGCACCCGCACCGGGGCCGCGGACTCGCGGACTCCAGCACATCCCGAGGGGGAGAGTTCACCATGCGCGGCGTTTCCTGGATCTAGGCAGGCCGCAGAACCCCACCGGCGCGGGGGCGCCACCAACGATCGTCCACCCGGCGACGCCCCCGCTCCCCGCTCCCCGAGGTCCACGGCATGGCCCCCGCCCGTCCGCGCTGACACTCCGCGACCACGCAGTTGCACCACCTCCTGTTCACGTCATTCCGAGGCCCATGCCTCCTAAACCGCCGCGCTCACGGCCCGGAGGTCAGGCATTTGTTCGCGGTCTTCTCCGTCCGAACTGCGAGACCTGATGGGCTGTCGCCTCCCCCCTATAGCTGGCGTCCCCGGGTGTGGTGGGTTGGGGTTAGGCGGCCTGTTTGGCTTCTTCTTCTGCGGGGGGTGCCAGGGCCCATTGGTCGGCGGCCTCCCGCGCCTGCTGGCGGTCTTCGTCGGTGAGGGCGCCGCCGCGCTGGACGGGGCGGAAGTCGGCGGTGCCGCGGCTGAGGTCGTGGCCGAGGGTGGTGGCCTCGATCTCGGCGGAGAAGCGCCATTGGCCGTCGCGTTCGTACTGGCGGATGCGGAGGCGGCCGGTGACCAGGACGGGGTGGCCGCGCTGGAACTCGGAGGCGTTGATGTTGTCGGCCAGGCCGCGCCAGCAGTTGACGGTCAGGAACATGGTCTCGACGTCCTGCCACTGGCCGGTCTGACGGTCGTAGCGGCGCGGCGTGCAGCCGACCCTCAGGGACAGCAGCGGGGTGCCGTTCGAGGTCACGGCGTAGTAGGGCTCCGCGGCGATCCAGCCGATGATGGTGACGTGCGCCTCGTTCATGGTTCCTCCGTCGCTCTCGGTTATGAGATCAACGGTGGCGCAACCGCGAGGTCGGCGGAAGCCGTCCGGGCAACTGTGGATAACTCAGCGGGTGACGCGGCCCAGGGCGGTCTCGACGTCGCGGCGGAAGCGTGCGTAGAGCTCCAGCTCGGCGGTGACGGGGGCGACGACCTTCTCCTCGGCGACGCGTTCGATGCCCTCGTTCATGTGGAGTTCCATCTTCTCGCCGTGTTTCGCCGACGAGAGGGCCACCAGGTTCCGGCAGGCGGACGACGTGAGCCAGCCCATCCCGAGCGTGCAGACGGCGAGGACCGCGACGTACGGGATGAGGCCCGCCTCCCCGACCAGGCCGGGCGGGTCGTCGCCGCCGATCTCCACGATGCCGTACGCGACGAGGAGGCCGATCCAGGCGACGCTGAGGACGGCGACCAGCACGAGGAAGAACTGCCAGGTCTTGACCAGCCACCACCAGCGCGGCACCTGGTTGAAGGTGGGCAGCGCCGCCTTGAGGGACTCGCCGAGGGCCTCGGGGATCTCGGTGGCGTGGGAGCGGGCGGCGGCGCGGACGGAGCGCGCCCAGGGCGGGGGCAGTTCGGCGGCGACGCCGTCGGTGACGGTGTGCAGGGCGTTGTCGACGTCGCCCTGCTGGGCGCCGATCGGGCCGGTGAAGGCGTTGCGGAGTTCCTCGCGCAGCTCGGTGAGGCGCATCCGGCGCAGCGGGTCCGAGCGGAGGCGGTCGATGAGGGCGGCGACGGGCCAGCCGACGAAGTCGGCGGCGCGCAGCTCGTAGGCGCTCTCCATGGCCTCGGCGACGGCGGGGGCGCCCGCGGCGTCCGTCAGGGACTGGACGAGCTCCAGCTGCCGGTCCTCTTCGAGGGTGACGGGCGGGTCGGCGGTGAAGCGGTGGACGGCGAACCGCTCGGCGAGCCTGTCGACGTCGGCGGACAGGCGCTCGCTGCGGGCGCGGCGGGCGGCGACCGTGTCGACGAGGATGTCGCGGAAGCCGGTGACGCCGTCCTCGCTGACGGCGGAGGTGGTGACGACGCGCGGCTGGGTGAGGCCCTCGGCCTCCAGCAGGCGGCGCAGGTCGGCGACGCAGTCGTCGATCTCGTCGGGGCCGAGGCGGTCGACCTGGTTGAGGACGATCAGTGTCACGCCGGTGTGCCGGGCGAAGGGGACGATGTAGTTGCGGTGCAGGGCCGCGTCGGCGTACTTCTGGGGGTCCACGACCCAGACGAGGAGATCGGCGATGGTGACGAAACGGTCGACCTCGGCGCGGTGCAGGGCCTGGATGGAGTCGTGGTCGGGCAGGTCGAGCAGGACCAGGCCCTGGAGGGAGCTGTCCGCCCGCTCCATGTCGAGGGCGCTCGCGCGGGCGTAGCGGTGGCGCTTCTCGACGTCCAGCCAGTCGAGCAGGGGCCCGGCGCCGTCCAGCCCCCAGACGCAGGCGTGCGCCTTGGACGTCATCGGGCGGCGCACGCCGGTGGGCGACAGCTCCAGCCCGCAGATGGCGTTGAACAGCGACGACTTGCCGCTGCCCGTGCCGCCGGCGAGGGTGACGACCGTGTGCTCGCCGGACAGCCGCAGCCGCTGCCCGGCGCGGTCGAGCAGGGCGGCGGCGTCATCGAGGAGCGGCCGGTCGAGCCGCCCGGCGCCGGCCGCGACGAGCCGGTCGAGGCCGTCGAGGCGGTCGGTGAGCCCGGGGGCCTCCACGGCGGGGACGGCGGCGCCGGCCACGGGCGTCCCGAGGATCGGGGCGCCGCCGGGACCCATGGGCGTGTTCGCTGGGATGGCCGAGGTGGTCATCGGGCGACCTCGAGGTTGTAGGTGGCCTGGTAGAGCTGGACGGGTACGGTCTCGTCCGGGATGCCGGCGGCGTCGAGCGCCTGCCCGAACCTGATCGCCTCCTCGTCGAACAGCATCCCGATGCGGCTGCGCAGGTCGGCGCGGGCCTTGGCGCCCATGCCGCGCAGCGACTCCGCGCCGAACAGGGCCTTCAGCAGCCGCTGCGGGACGGCGCTGTTGCCGCCCTCGACGGCGACGTCGGACGTGCCGTAGCCGAGCAGGCCGATCATCAGGACGAGGGAGACCGCCTCGGTGTCGAACGAGACGAGCTTGGCGACCGAGCGTTTGGTCACCCCCTCGGTGCGGATCAGCTCCTGGACGTGGTCCTGCCAGGAGCTGACCGCGCGGGTGACGCGCCGGGACAGCTCCGGGGAGACGCCGCCGAGCGCCGCGGCGGGGCCCGCCATGACCTCGCCGCCGGCGGGGTGCTCGCGCCAGCGGGCGAGGACCTGCTCGGCGCCGTGCTCGGCGGACGCGAGGATCAGCGATTCGAGGCTGCTGCGCAGTGCGGCCTTGAGCGCGCGCACACGGGCGGGGCTGCGGTGGCGGCGGCTGGCGGACCGTCCGCGGCGCGGGCGCTGGACGTGCAGGGCCCGCAGCAGATCGCCCGTACCGGCGAAGTCCTGCCAGCGGGCGAGGACCTCGCCGCGCAGCAGGGACCCGTTGCGGGTGGCCTCGTCCAGCTCGGCGAGAACGGTGGCGTAGGCGGTCTCGACCTGGCGGGCCAGGTCGGCGCGCTGCTCCACCTGCGCCTCGACGTGCCGGGCGACCTCCGGGACGCGGGTGCGGAGGCTGTCGAGGACGCCGACGAGGGTGTCGCTGACGATGATCTCGCGGTCCTCGGTGTCCTCGGCGACGCCGACGAGCCAGGCGCGGATGTCCTCGACGGCCTCCTCGGGGAGACGGCTGTCCTCGACGCGGGTCTCGGGGACGGTGAAGCGCCGCGCCTCGCCGACCTCGTGCTCGTCGAGCATCTCGCCGAAGTGCCGGACGACCTCGGCGCCGCCCCAGCCGGTCTCGCCCGAGCGGTCGCCGGGGCCCTCACTCTGCGGGATGCGGGACAGCACGACGCCGATGGTGGCGCCGTTCTCCCTGGCCCGCTGGAGCATCTGCCACACCTGGGCGTCGGCGTACCGGGCGGCGGTGGTGACGCACAGCCACAGGTCGGCGGCCGCCATCAGCTTGGTGGCGAACTCGTAGTGGTCCTCGAAGACGGAGTCGAAGTCGGGGCTGTCGAGCAGCGCGAGCCCGGGCGGCAGGACGTCGCTGCTGATGACGACGAGCTGGTCACCGGCGATGGCGTCGGGGGCGGGCCCGCGGACGCGGCCCATGCCGGGCAGCAGCGGCCCCTCCAGGAACCAGTCGGCGTGGTCGGGGTGGCAGACGAGGATCGGGCTGCTGGTGGTGGGGCGGAGCACGCCGGTGGCGCTGACGCGGGACCCCACGAGCGTGTTGACCAGCGTCGACTTGCCCGCGCCGGTGGACCCGCCGAGCACCACGAGCATGGGCGCGCCGGCCGCCTGCACGCGCGGGAGGACGTAGTCCTCCAGCTGGCCCCGCAGTTCGGAGCGGGCCTCGCGCGCCTCCTCGACGTCCGGGACGTCCAGGACGAAGTCGAAGGCGCCGAGCTGCTCGCGGAGGGTGGTGAGCGCGCGGATCAGCTCGCCCTGCCGCACCGTCCCGCCGCGGTGGGCGCCGATCTTCGCGGGCCCGGAGCGGGCGGTGCGGCGGTGCCTGGCACGCTCGGACGTCCCCGCCGCCTTGTCGGCCTCGGTGCGTGCGGCGCTGTGCTTCCCGGGCGTGGACCTTCCCGCCGCCGATCCCTCCGGCTTCGCCGCGGCGGGCTCCTGACCGGTGGCCGCGGGCTTCACCGGCTCGGGGCGTTTCGCGGCGGGCGCTCCGGACGCGGGTTTCGCCGCCCCGGCCTTCGCCGCCCCGGCCTTCGGGGTCGCGGGCTCGGGCTTCGCGGGCTCGGAAGGCCCCGTCCCCGACCCGGCGGACGCGGCCTTCGCCGCTCCGGACCTGCCGGACCTCGCCGCCCCGCCCGCGGGCTTCGCGGGCTCGGCGCCTCCGGACTCCGGCTCGCCGGACGCGGCCTTCGCGGCCCGGGACCTGCCGGTCCTCGGCGCGGCGGGACCGCCCGCATCGGTCTCCTCCGCTGCGGGCTTCGCCGCCTTCGGGGCGGCGGGCTCCGGCCGTCCCGCGGGGTCCGGCTTCCCGGGCTCGGGCGTCCCCGCCGCGGGCTTGCCCGCCTGGGGCTTCCCGGGCGCGGCCTTCCGGGCCCGGGACGTCCGGGCCCGGGGCTTCGGGGCCTCGGGCTTCCCGGGTTCGGTGTCTCTGGGCTCGTTTCCGGGCATCGCGCCACCACCGGGCGCGTCGTCGCCGGGGACCGCGGGGTCGTGGGCCCCGCCTCCCGGGCCGGCGCCCGCCTCCTCATCGTGAACCGCGCTCTGCTCTGCCGGGGGTGTCACGGATCCCGTCCCATGTCGGCTCGAATCATGTCGATCTCTCGTGCCACGTCGACCACGTCACCGACGACCACGATCGCCGGGGGCCGGACCCCCCCGGCGGCCATCGCGTCGGCCACCGTTCCCAGCGTCGCCGTGAGCGTCCGCTGGCCTGGAAGGGTACCGTCCTGGATCACGGCGACCGGCGTGTCGGACGACCGACCATAGCGTATGAGGGCCGGTGCGATCAGCGCCATCCGTTCGACGGCCATGAGCAGGACGAGCGTGCCGTTCGCGCGTCCGAGGGCCTCCCAGTCCACGGTGGACTCGGCGTGGCCCGGCGGGACGTGCGCGGAGACGACGTGGAACTCCTGCGCGACGCCCCGGTGGGTGACCGGGATCCCGGCGGCCGACGGCACGGCGACGGCGCTGGTGATCCCGGGGACGACCGTCACGGGAATGCCGTGCCGGGCGCAGTGCAGGGCCTCCTCGCCGCCGCGCCCGAACACGAACGGGTCACCGCCCTTGAGCCGGACGACGAACTTGCCCTGCCGCGCCTGCTCGACGAGGTGGTCGTTGATGCGCTCCTGCGTGACGGTCCGGCCGTAGGGGATCTTGGCCGCGTCGATCACCTCGACGTCGTCGGCGAGCTCGTCCAGCAGCGGGCCGGGCGCGAGCCGGTCGGTGACGACGACGTCGGCCATGGCGAGCAGCTGCCGCCCGCGGACGGTGATGAGCCCGGCGTCGCCGGGGCCGCCACCGACGAGGGCGACGCCCGCGGGCTTGCGCCGCGAGTGCCGGGACTCCAGGGCCCCGTCGCGGAGCCCGTCGACCACGGCGTCGCGGATGCCCGCGGCGCGGCGGGGGTCGCCGCCGAGCAGGACCCCGACGGTGACGTCGCCCGCCTGGCCGCTCGCGGGCGTCCACGCGGGGGACGACTCGGCGTCGTCGGCGCGGACGGCCCAGATCCGGGCGGCGTCGGCCTCGGCGACCACGTCCCCGTTGACCTTGGCGTTGTCGGTGACGGCCTGCACGAGCCACGCGCCGGCGCAGTCGCCCCGCCTGTAGGGCCGCCGGTGCCAGCGGACCCGCCCGGCGTCGATCAGCCCCTCCAGCGAGGCGGTGACCTCGGGCGAGACGAGCACGACGTCCGCACCGGCGGCCAGCAGCGCGGGCACGCGGCGCTGGGCGACCCGGCCCCCGCCGACGACGAGGACGCGTCGCCCGCCGAGTCGCAGACCTAGCAGGTACGGGGGCACGTGGTGATTCTCACGATCGGATGATCAAGGCGGCGCGCGGACGCCGGTGACGGACATCTGTCTTCGCGGAACAACGGTACTCGGGTTGGGGAGTTCATGGAGAGGGCCTCTGGCCAGTCGATAGCCGAGCGTGACTCATTCCGTGATCACGTCGTTACCGTCCCCGGATTCCTTGCCGCTGACACCGGCCGAGTCGAACGTGGCCACCTCGTGCAGGACCCGCACCGCCCCCTGGACCAGCGGCAACGCCATCAGCGCGCCCGTCCCCTCGCCCAGCCGGAGCTCCAGGTCGATCAGCGGGCGCAGGCCGAGCGCCGCGAGGGCGGCGGCGTGGCCGGGTTCGGCGGAGCGGTGCCCGGCCACGCAGGCGGCGAGGACGTCGGGGCACAGCGCCGCGGCGGCGAGGGCGGCGGAGCCCGCGATCACCCCGTCCAGGACGACCGGGACGCGCAGCGCCGCCGCACCGAGGACGAAACCGGCGATGGCGGCGTGTTCCAGCCCGCCGACCGCCGCGAGCACCTCCAGCGCCTCTCGCCGGGAGACGGCGGGTGGGGCGCCTGCCTCCGGCGGGTCGCCGGGGAGGAGCCCGTGGAGGGCGAGCGCGGTGCGGACGACCTCGATCTTGCGGGCGTGGGTGGCGTCGTCGATGCCGGTGCCGCGGCCGGTGACCTGCTCGGGCGGCAGCCCGGTGAAGGCGGCGACCAGGGCGGCGGACGCGGTGGTGTTGGCGATCCCCATGTCGCCGGTGACCAGGCAGCGGGCGCCGGCGGAGACCAGGTCGCGGGCCACCTCGATGCCGGTCTCGACGGCGCGGCGGGCCTCGTCCGCGGTCATCGCGGGGCCGCGCGTCATGTCGGCGGTGCCCGCTGCGACCTTGCGCGGCAGGAGGCCGGGCGCCGCGTCCAGCTCGGCGGCGACACCGACGTCGACGACGCTGACCTCGGCCCCGACCTGCGCCGCGAACGCGTTGACGACCGCGCCTCCGGCAAGGAAGTTGGCCACCATCTGCGCGGTGACCTCCTGTGGCCAGGGGGTCACGCCCTGGGCGTGGACGCCGTGGTCGGCGGCGAAGACGGCCACGGCGGCGGGTTCGGGCAGCGGCGGCGGGCACTGGCCGGCCAGCCCGGCGAGCCGCGCGGACACCTCCTCCAGGACGCCGAGGGAGCCCGGCGGCTTGGTGAGGCGGGCCTGGTGGTTGCGGGCGTCCCGGACGGCGGTCGCGTCGGGCGGCCCGATCGCGGCGGCGGTCTGCTCTAGCAGGTTCACGGTGTCCTCCCCGGGCAGCCCACGCCGCCCATACTCCTCTTCGTGCACCGCCCAGGCGAGGGGACGGCGGCGGGCCCAGCCGGTCAGCGCGAGGACCGGCGCGGGCGGGAACGCCGCCACGTGCCCGGCGCACAGGTAGGCGACGATCTCGACGTGCGCGGGGAGGCCCAGCTCGGCGGCCAGCTCCCGTTCGTCGAAGAAGCTCACCCAGCCCACGCCGAGCCCCTCGGCGCGTGCGGCGAGCCACAGGTTCTCGACCGCGCAGGCCACCGAGTAGTGCGCCGTCCGGGGCTGGACGTGGCGTCCGAGCGGGTTCCTTCCGCCCCGGGTGGGGTCGCAGGTGACGACGATGCTGACCGGCGCCTCGCGGATGGCCTCGACCTTGAGCCCGTCGAAGCGGGCGGCGCGCGCGGGCGGCAGCGTGGACGCGTACGAGGCCCGTTGCCGTTCGGCCAGTGCGCGGAGGCGTTCCCGCTTGGCCGCGTCCCGGATGATGAGGAAGTCCCAGGGTTGGGTCAGTCCGACCGATGGGGCCCTGTGGGCGGCCTCCAGGACGCGGGTCAGGACGGAGTGGTCCACGGGCTCGGGTAGGAATCCCTCTCGCATGTCGCGCCGCTCGGCGATGACCCGGTAGACCGCTTCCCGGTCGGGTGTGTCCCAGGGTGGGCTGGACACCGAGTTCGTAGGTGCCGAGCCGCTAGATCCCGAGTTCACCGAGCACCCTCAGGAGCGCGTCGTTGGACGCGCGGTCGCGCACGGCGATCCGCAGCCAGTCCTTTCCGAGGCCGGGGAAGGTGTCCCCCCGCCGGACGGCGTATCCGCGCTGGCGCAGCAGGGCCCGTATGCCCAGGGCGTCCGGCACGCGCAGGCAAAGGAACGACGCACGCGCCTCGGGCACCACGTAGAGGCCGCGTCCGGTGAGCTCGGCCGCCAGCCGGTTCCGTTCGGCGGCCAGCCGGACGGCCCATTCCCCGGCCTCGGCGACGGCGTCCGGGGACGAGCACGCCTCGATCGCCACCAGCGCGGGCGTGGAGACGGCCCAGAGCGGCTGCGCCTCGGCCAGCCGCGCGACCAGCCGGGGATCGGCCAGGACGTATCCGGCGCGCAGCCCGGCGAGCCCCCAGGTCTTGGTGAGGCTGCGGATCACGGCGACCCCGGCGGGAAGGCGCGTGGCCAGGGTCTCCGGCTCGCCGGGGACGCAGTCCATGAACGCCTCGTCGACCACGACGATCCGTTCCGGGGGGTGTGGGGGGTCGCCCCCCCACAAGAGACCGGGCCGTTCCGGCGCGGCGAGCGCGGCGACGGCCGCCGCCGGATGCAGCACGGACGTCGGGTTGGTCGGGTTGCCGATCACGACGAGGTCGGCGTCGGCGGGGACGGCGTCGGGGTCGAGGGTGAAGTCCTTGCCGAGGACGACCCGTTCCACCGCGTGCCCGGCGGCGCGCAGCGCGGCCTCCGGCTCGGTGAACTGGGGATGCACGACGACCGCCCGGCGCGGCTTCAGGACCCGCGCGAGCAGGACGAACGCCTCGGCGGCACCGGAGGTGAGCAGGACCTCCCCGGCGGACCTGCCGTGACGCCGCGCGACGGCCCGGCGGGCGGGGCGCGGGTCGGGGTAGGCGGCCAGGTCGGCGACGGAGGCGCGCAGCCGCTCGGCCAGCCAGGCCGGGGGCGTGCCGGTCCGCACGTTGACGGCGAAGTCGGCGAGGCCGTCGCCGACCTCGGCGTCCCCGTGGTGGCGCAGGTCCACCTCGTCCGGCGTCCCCATCAGCCCGCCGCCTCGTGGTAGAGCAGCGCGTTGACGGCGGCGGCGGCGACCACCGAGCCGCCCTTCTCGGAGACGTTGCTGAGCTGCGGCAGGCCGCTGGCGCGCAGCGCCCGCTTGGCGTCGGACGCGCCGACGAAGCCCACCGGCATGCCGATCACCAGCGCCGGGCGCACCCCGCGCTCGATGATCTCGGCGATGGCCTCGGCCGCGGACCCGACCACCCAGACCGCGCCCGGCCCGACCTCCGCGTACGACAGCCGCACGGCGGCGGCCGAGCGGGTGATGCCCGCGGCGCGGGCCATCCGGGCGGCCGCGGGGTCGGTGGCGTGGCAGAGCGTCTCGCGCGCGCTGATCCCGGCGGCGACCATGCCCTCGTCGGTGACGATCGGAGCGCCGTCCCGCAGCGCGGCCCACCCCTGCCCGAGCGACTCCTCCGAGGTCACCAGGTCCACCGCGTACTCCAGGTCGGCGGTGGCGTGGATGACCCGCTCGGCGACGGCGCGCCAGAGCGGCGGCATCGGCGACAGGTCGACGCGGGAGCGCAGGATCTCATACGACCGGACCTCGATCGGATGGGGCTGGCGTACGGTCACTGAGCCTCCAGGCTGGTCGCGGCGGTCCTCGATGCCGCCGGTCGGTCTGTCGTCGCGCTCGGGCCGCGCCCGCGTCGCGCACCAGGGTTTCACGGCTTGTCGGACATAAGGCGGTTGGACAGGATTTGCCGGACTTGATGCGCCGGGTCCTCGTCCGGGGCTTCGCGCGCCGCGGTGGCGACCGCGGCGGTGGCGTGGGCCGACCGCCGCTTCCGCACGACGAGACGGGCCTGCCCGCCGCCGGGCGCCCGGCCCGCGGGAAGGGCCGCGTGCAGGGCGGCCGCCTCGGCGACGCTGGCGGTGCCCGTCCGCGCGCGGACGGCGTCGGACGGATGCGGCACGCCGACCCGCGCCAGCACGGCCACAGGGTAGGTGACCAGCGGGAGCCCGCGGGAACCGGCGGCGGCGCGCAGCAGCGGCTCGGCGGCCCGTCCGTCGGCGGTGGCGACACAGCGGACCTGCCGCGGCGCGAGGCCCGCCTCGGCGAGGACGAGGTCGATCAGGCCGCCCACCTCGCGGGCGCTCGCCCCGCTCGACGCCCCGACGCCGACGACCGCGGTCTCCGAGGTCTGGACGGCCTGCGAGGACTCCGCGGACCGCGAGGTCACCGCGGCCTGCGAGGACTCCGCGGCCGACTCGTCATCCTGTGCTCCGCTCATGGGAGGCGGCCCTCGATCGGGACCGTCTCCGTCGGGCGGGCGGTCCTCGGCGCGCGCGGCACGGGGACGGTTCCGCCCCGCCGCGCCCAGACGGCGACCACGGAACCGCCCGAGGCCGCGGCGGGGGCGAGCGGCGTCACCTGGAGCCGGACGGCACCGGCGGTGAAGCCCTGCTCCGTGAGGACGTCGAGGATGGCCCGCGCCTCCTCGGCGGCCGCGAGGACGACCATCCGGCTCAGGGTCTCCGCCGCGTGCACGGCGAGGGCGGCCGACATCTCCTGGCCACCGTGCCGGGCGAACACGGCGTCGGGTCCGGGAAGGTGCTCCAGGACGGAATGCCCGTGGCCGGGCGCGATCTCGCCGGGCGCGATCTCGCCTCGCGCCACCGCCACCCGCACGCCGTGCGCGCGGACGTTCCGCCGTATGCGCTCGCACGCCGTCTCTTCGCTTTCGACGGCGACCACGGCCGCTCCGAAGCGGGCGCACTCGATGCCCACAGAGCCATCGCCCGAACCGACGTCCCAGACCATGTCGCCTAGGCGCGGCCCCAGGCGGGCCAGCACGAACGCCCGGATTTCGGGTGCCAGGGCGGAGCCGCCGAACGCCTCGTGGGGCAGGGCCCATCCGGGCGGGCCCAGGAGGGCACCGGAGATCCAGCCCGTCTTGTCGGGGGGACGGCGCTCGTCCAGGACGAGGACCACGTCCGGATCGTTCCACGGACGGGTGGTGGCCTCGGCCGGACGGACGTGCACGACGCGTTCCCGGGGCCCGTCCAGGTCCTCGCAGACCACGAACGAGCGCGGGGTCTGCGGGAACAGCGCGCGCGCCAGTTCCGCCGGGCCCGCGCCAGGGCTCGTCAGCACGGCCACCTTGGGATGGGCGCGGCAGACGTTCACCGCCCGCCGGAACTCGTCCACCGACACGACGAGCGCGCCGTCCCGGGACAGCCCTGCCCGCGCGAAGGCCAGCTCCGCCAGGGACGAGCGGATCATCGCGCCATCCGGCCGAACATGCCGACCATGCGCCGCCCCGTGGAGTCGACCAGCACGGCCTGCGCGGCGATCGGGCTCGTGTCCGTCCCGGCGGCCTCGGCGGCGTGGCGCTCCAGCTCGCCGGCGACGCGGCGGCACAGCTCGCGCCCGCACGGCCCGAGCCTCCCGGCCGCCTCCCACAGCTCGTAGGCGCGCAGCGCGGTGGGCGCCCCCGCGACCTCGTCGGCCAGGGCCCGCCCGCCGTCCATGTCCAGGGTGATCGCCTCCAGGACGCCACCGTCCCCGGCGGCCGCGGCCAGCTCGTCCATCCCGGCGATCAGCACGACCTGCGCGAGGCCGTGCTCGACGGCGGCCCGCAGCTCCCGCAGGTCGACGGGCGCGAAGCAGACGGCCGGAAGTTTCGGCAGCATCGCGCGCGCCGTCTCGTCCGCGCCCTTCCCGTACATCACCAGGGTCGTCCCGCCCTGCGCCGCGATGCGCGACGCCGCGTCCGGCGCGATCATGCCCGCCCCTCCCCGCGGTCGTGGGCGACGAGCCCGCAGGAGGGGATCCCCGGCTGCGGATCGGTCGCGATCATGCTGAAGACCACCATGTCCTCGTGGGCGCCGCCGGGGCCGACCTCCGCTCCCCGCGCCACCCCTTCGCGGTGGTACCCGGCCTTCTCCGCCACGCGGATCGACGCGTGGTTGGAGACCAGGGCGCGCAGTTCCACCCGGAAAAGCCCGCACTCGCGCAGCGCCCATCGGGAGACCAGGGAGAGCGCCTCCGTCGCGTATCCGTGCCCGCGCGCGCTTGGCCGCATCCCGTAGCCGACCTCGCAGGTGAGCTGCTTCCAGTCGGTTCGGAAAAGCCCGATGGTGCCGATGAGACGCTCGTTGGGCCGGTCCGTGACGGCCAGGTGGATCCCCACGCCGAGCCGCTGGACGTTGTGGACGCCCTCCCGGAGGAACCACGCCAGCGGCTGCGCCTCCAGCCGGTTCGGGAAGTTGGGCGGGAGGAAGTCCTCCCCGGCGCGGATGACCTCGATCACGTCGGCCGCGTCGTCCAGGTCGAACGGGCGCAGGACGAGCCGCTCGCCCTCCAGGCGCACGCTCCCCTCGAAGGCGTTCACACGCGCTCCCCTCCGCAGGCGGCGACCAGCCTGCCCGCGAGCCAGGGCGCCCCCGCCCAGTGCAGGTGCAGGTAGGACGCGACGCACCCGCCCTTCACGAAACCTTCCGGACCCGACGTGGACCATTGCCACGCCGCCTGCCACGGCCGCCCGGCGCCATGACCCGGTTCCGTCACCGTGCGATGGAACTCATGGCCGCGCAGCCTCTCCCCCGTGCGGGCGACGACCGAATCGGCCACCGCCACCGCGGCACGATAGCCCAGCGTCAGCCGCGGGGCCATGGTCGCCTTGACGCCGTCCAGGACGGCGCACATCGGCGCGCCGTCCAGCTCCTGCGCGAGATAGAGGAGACCTGCGCATTCGGCGTACACGGGACGCGACGCCTTCGCGAAGTCGCCGATCTCCATGCGCAGCGGCTCGTTCGCCGACAGCTCAGACGCGTACACCTCGGGGAACCCGCCGCCGATGACGACGCCACGCGTCCCTTCGGGGAGGGCCTCGTCGCGCAGCGGATCGAACCGGACGACCTCCGCGCCCGCCGCGTCCAGCAGTTCCTCGTTCTCCATGTAGCCGAACGTGAACGCCGGGCCGCCCGCGACCGCGATGCGCGGCCTCTCCCCGGGGGTCGCGTTCCCCGCTTCCGCCACCGCCTCCGCCGGGTCCCACGGCGCGGCCGTCAGCGCGGGCGCGGTGCGGGCCAGCGCCAGGACGGCGTCCAGGTCGCAGGACGAGGCCACCAGCGCGCCCAGCCGCCGCACGGCGTCCACCGCGTCCGCGTGACGCTCGGCGGCGGGCACGAGGCCCAGGTGGCGGGACGGCGTCGCCGCGTCCTCACGGCGGCGCAGCGCGCCCAGCACCGGCAGCCCCAGCTCCTCCACGGCGTCGCGGCACATGCGCTCGTGCCCGTCCGAGCCCAGCCGGTTGAGGATCACCCCGGCGACGCGGGCCGTGCCGAACGAGCGGAAACCGTGGACGAGCGCCGCCACGGACCGTCCCGCCGCCGCCGACGCGTCGACGACGAGCACGACCGGGGCGTCCAGGAGCGTCGCGACGTGCGCGGTGGAGGCCGGGTCCCCGCCGCCCAGGGAACCGGACGCGCCGAGACCCGGCATCCCCGGACCGGTCGCTCCGTCGTACATGCCCATGACGCCCTCGACGACGGCGACGTCCGCGCCCGCGGCGCCATGCAGGAACAGCGGGACGACGAGCTCCTCGGACGTCATCCACGGGTCGAGGTTGCGTCCCGGGCGGCCCGTCGCCAGCGCGTGGTAGCCCGGGTCGATGTAGTCCGGGCCGACCTTGTGCGGCGAGACCTCCAGCCCGCGGGCGGCGAACGCGGCCATCAGCCCGGTCGCCACGGTCGTCTTCCCGCTCCCCGACGAGGGCGCGGCGACGACGAGCCGCGGGACGCTCACCACTCGATGCCCTTCTGGCCCTTCTGCCCGCGGTCCATCGGATGCCGCACCTTGCCCATCTCGGTGACGAGGTCGGCCGCCTCCACCAGCCGCGGGTCGGCGTCCCGCCCGGTGATCACGACGTGCTGGTTGCCGGGCCGGTCCCGCAGCGCGGCGACGACGTCCCCGACGTCCACCCAGCCCCACTTCATCGGGTAGGTGAACTCGTCCAGGACGTACAGGCGGTAGGTCTCGGCGGCGAGGTCCCGCTTGATCTGCTCCCAGCCCTCGCGGGCGTCCGCCTCGTGGTCGGCCTCGGTGCCGGGCCGCTGGATCCACGACCAGCCCTCGCCCATCTTGGCCCAGGACACCGGCCCGCCCTCGCCGGTCTCGGCGTGCAGGCGGCCGAGCGCGAGCAGCGCGTTCTCCTCGCCGATGCGCCACTTGGCGGACTTGACGAACTGGAACACCCCGATCGGCCAGCCCTGGTTCCAGGCGCGCAGCGCGAGCCCGAAGGCGGCGGTCGACTTCCCCTTGCCGGGACCGGTGTGCACCATCACCAGCGGCCGGTTGCGGCGCTCCCGGGTGGTGAGCCCGTCGCTCGGCACGTACTCCGGCTTGCCCTGCGGCATCTCAGTCCCCGTCCTTCCACCAGGCCATGCGGGTCATGCGGGTCATGCGGGTCATGCGGGTCATGCGGGTCGGGCGCGACGCGCGCCCCGGGCGGCCGAGGCGGCTCACGCGACGGTCCGCGCGTCCCGGACGACCCCGGCGAGCGAGTCGGCGCCCAGCCGGTCGAGCCGGACGACCTCCGCGCCCAGCCGCGCGCCCAGCGCGGCCGCCAGGCCGAGCCGCACCGGCCCGGACTCGCAGTCGACGACCACCGACGCGACGCCGGAGAGCAGCCCGGCCGCGCGCGCCGGATCGGGCCCGTGCGTGGCGCGGCCGTCGGTGACCACGACCAGCAGCGGACGGCGGGCGGGGTCGCGCAGCCGCTCGACCCGCAGCACCTCGGCGGCGCGCACCAGCCCGGCCGACAGCGGGGTCCGCCCGCCGGTCGGCAGCCGCTCCAGGCGCCGCGCCCCGGCCTCCACCGACGACGTCGGCGGCAGCGCCACCGCCGCGTCCGAGCCCCGGAACGTGATGAGCCCGACCTTGTCGCGGCGCTGGTAGGCGTCCAGCAGCAGGCTGAGCACCGCTCCCTTGACCGCGCGCATCCGCTTGCGTGCGGCCATCGACCCGCTCGCGTCCACGACGAACAGCACGAGGTTGCCTTCACGCCCGTCCCGGACGGTCTCCCGCAGGTCACCCGGGACCACGATCAGCCCGGCGCCGACCCGCCCGCGCGCGCTCTGGTACGGGGCGGCGGCGCGCAGCGTGGCGGTCAGGTGCAGCCCGCGCGCGCCCGGACGGGCACCCGACACGCGTCCGTGCGGGCTGCGTGCCTTGGAGCGGCGCCCGGGGGCACCCGCGCCCACGCCGGGCACGGTGAACAGCCGTGGCTTGTAGGCGGCGTCGGCGGGAGCGGTCTCGTCCTGCGCCGCCTGCCCTCGCCCGCTCTCCGCGGACGGCTCCGGCGGGCCGGAGCGCTCCGCGCCGTCCTGCGGGCCCGTCGCACCTTCGTCCGCCGCGCCTCCGCCCGGCCCGCCGTCGGGGGGCCCGGGGTCGTCGTCGGGCGGTTCCGGCCCCCGGTCGTCCCCGTCTTCCGGCTCCGGCCCGTGATCCTGCTCCCGGTCCGGTTCGGCGTGCTCGTCGAGGACCTCGTCGAGTCTCTGCCGGTCGAGGCCCGGCGCGTCGAACGGGTCGCGGCGCCGCCGGTGCGGCAGGGCCAGCCGCGCCGCGGTGCGCACGTCCTCGGACGTGACCGCGGGCCGCCCGTGCCAGGCGGCCAGGGCGATGGCCGCGCGCGCCGTGACCAGGTCGGCGCGCAGCCCGTCCACCTCGAACGAGGCGCACACCGCCGTGATCTGGCGGACCGCGGCGTCGGTCAGCTCGACGCCGGGCAGCCGGTCCCGCGCCGCGGCGATCCGCGCGGCCAGCGCCGCCTCGTCCCCGGCCCAGCCCGCGGCGAACGCCGCCGGGTCGTCCTCGAACCGCAGCCGCCGCCGGACGACCTCGGCGCGCTCCCCGGGGTCGCGGGTCGCGGCGACCTCGACGGTCAGCCCGAACCGGTCGAGGAGCTGCGGGCGCAGCTCGCCCTCCTCCGGGTTCATCGTCCCCACCAGCAGGAACCGCGCCGCGTGCCGGACCGACACGCCCTCCCGCTCGACGTACGACTCGCCCATCGCCGCCGCGTCCAGGAGCAGGTCGACGAGGTGGTCGTGCAGGAGGTTGACCTCGTCGACGTACAGCACGCCGCGGTGCGCCGCGGCGAGCAGGCCCGGTTCGAACGCCCGCACGCCCTCGGTCAGGGCGCGCTCGATGTCCAGCGACCCGGTGAGGCGGTCCTCCGACGCGCCGACCGGCAGCTCCACGAGCCGCGCGGCCCGCTCCGCCGCCGCGTCCGCCCGTCCCGCGTCCGGCTGGGGGCCGGGGACGCCGTGCGGGCCGTCGGGGCAGGACGGGTCGGGCGCGTGCGGGTCGCAGGAGAAGCGGCAGCCGGGGACGACCGCGACCGGCGGCAGCAGCGCCGCCAGGGCCCGGACGATCGTCGACTTCGCGGTGCCCTTCTCGCCGCGCACCAGCACGCCGCCCACGCCCGGCGAGACGGCGTTGACCAGCAGCGCCAGCTTGAGGTCGTCCATCCCGACGACGGCGGAGAAGGGGTAGCGCGCGGTCCCCCCGCGTTCCCTCGGCCCGTCGGTGCCCGTCGGCGCATCAGGGGGCATGCCTCGTCCTTTCCTCGGGTGTCCACGCCCGTGGCGGTTCCTGTCCGACGGCCGGAGTCTCCTGGCTCCCGGATCCCCGCTCCCCCTCGGCCTTCCAGCCGGCCCGTGCGGGCCCGCCGTGGCGCGAGCGAGGGAGAGCTCCCCTGGTCACAGTTGCGGGACAGCCCCGGATTCGCACCGGGTTCCTCCGCTTCCGTCGCAGGCACAGGATCGCACACCCGCCGCCGTCGCGCCCCCCGCCCCCGGGCGCGCCCCCGAGGCACCGGGACGCGGCGGGACGTCAGGACGCGGCGAGGGGCGGCCCCGCCGGGACGCGCACCGGCACGGCGAACCAGACGGCCTTGCCGTGGACGGGAGCCCCCGTCCGCGACCGGGCCCGCAGCATGCCCCAGCGTCCTCCGGACAGCTCCCGGACGATGCTGAGCCCGCGCCCGCAGTCGCCCGACGTCCAGGAATAGCCCGGAAGCCCCGCGTCGGCGAAGGCGTCGAAGACCGCGCAGCGCGCCTCCCCGGCGCCGTCGTCGCACGGATCGAACCACAGCTCGTGGGGGCTGTGGTCGCACGCGTGCTGGTGGGCGTTGGTGGCCAGCTCGCTGACCATCAGCTGGGCGTCGGCGATGACGTCCCTGGACGCCCGCAGCGCGGTGAGCGCCTCGGCGAGGGCGCGCCGGGCGTATCCGGCGCAACCCGGCCCTCCGGGCAGGGGCCAGACCCGGCCGGGTCTGATCCTGCCGCCGAGCAGCGCCCGGCGGGGCGGCACCACACGCGCGGCGTCGGTGATGTCAGGCGAGGTCTTCACGGGTCCTCCCGGGGTGGCGCGCTCGTGCGCGCTCCTGCGTCGTCGATTACTTTCAGTCCCCGAGTCGTCACAGATTCAAGCGTCTCGTGAGATTCTCACCTTCGCAACCGCCTTGCCGAGATTGCTCTGTCCCCGCGCGGGGTTGGCCATTCGCGTTGTGGGGCGGCGCCAGAGTGAGGAGACTCCACTGCCATGACCTACCGCCCTACGGTCCGCGGCCGCCGGCTGGCCCGGGAACTGCGCAAGCTTCGCGAGGAGCAGGGGCTGACCCTGCAGGAGGTAGCGGACCGGCTCGACTGGTCCCGGGCCACCGTGTCCCGGCTGGAGACGAGCCAGACCCGGCCGCGTCCCGGCGACATCGCCGACATCCTCGACCTGTACGGCGTCCCGAGCCCGGCGCGGGACGCGCTCATCACCCTGGCCCGGCAGGCCGGGCAGCGCGGCTGGTGGACGGCCTACCAGGACGTGTTCACCGGAAGCTACGTCGCGCTGGAGGACGAGGCGTCCCACATCCGCACGTGGGACCCGCAGCTGATCCACGGGCTGCTGCAGATCGAGCCGTACTCCCGCGCGGTGATCACCTCGGGCCGGCTGCTGCCGAGCCCGGAGGAGATCGAGCGCAGGATCGCCGCGCGCAAGATCCGGCAGGCGCTGCTGGACCGGGAGAGCGCGCCGCGGCTGCACGTGGTGTTCGACGAGTCGGTGCTGCACCGCCACATCGGCGGCCGGGAGGTGATGCGCGCGCAGCTGGACGCGCTCAACCTGGCCGTGAAGACCCGCCCATCCGTGACGATTCAGGTACTTCCCTATACCGCACAGGCACATGCCGGACTTGACGGACGTTTCACCATATTGTCGTATCCGAACCCCGCTGACCCCGATATCGCCTACGTAGAGGGCACCATGGGTGACGTTTACCTTGAGAGTGCCGAGGAAATAGCAAAACATAGGGACCGCTTCGATCGGATCGAGGCGGCCGCCCTGTCCCCCGAGGATTCCGCGCACCTCATCGCCGAGGCAGCAAGGAGCAGCCCGTGATCAACCTGCAGCGCGCACTCAGCGGAGCCACGTGGCGCACGTCGTCCCATAGCGGAAGTGGCGACCAGTGCGTCGAGGTGGCCCCCCTTTCCAGTGATCTGCACGCTGTGCGCGACTCGAAAGACCCCGGCGGCCCGGCTCTGGTGCTGACGCCGGACGCCTGGCGGACGCTCCTGGCATCGATCAGGGAGGTCTGACACCCGCGACACACGATCCGGGGGCCGCGGCACATGCCGCGGCCCCCGGGCCTCCACCGGAATTGTCACGATCTTTCCAATTGTCAGGCTCTGTCCATCTGGACCATTTCCGGGTTCCTTTCCAGGCCGCGCCCATCCGCGCGCCCCATCGGCGCCCATCTGCGCCGCCCATCGGCGTCCGCCCGCGTGCAAGGGCGGCCGGAATCGCGGCGGGCACGGCTTAGGCTCGCGGTGTCGACAACCGGAGGGTGCATCGTGACCGCGGAACTCAAGCTCGGCATCAACGTCGGCTACTGGCATCGCGACCCCGACGACCAGACCGAGACCGTCCTCGCCGCCGAACGGTGCGGCTATGACTCGGTGTTCACCGCCGAGGCGTACGGCTCGGACGTGTTCACCCCGCTGACCTGGTACGCCGCCCGCACGTCCCGCATCAGGCTCGGCACCGCCGTGGCGCAGATGTCGGCGCGGACCCCCACCGCGACCGCCATGCACGCCCTCACGCTCGACGCGCTCTCCGGCGGGCGCGTGATCCTCGGGCTCGGCGCGTCCGGCCCGCAGGTCGTGGAGGGCTGGTACGGCCGCCCGTTCCCGAAGCCGCTCGCCCGCACCCGCGAGTACCTCGACATCGTCCGCCAGGTCTGGCGGCGCGAGGGCCCGGTCACCAGCGACGGCCCGCACTACCCGCTGCCGTTCCCCGGCGGGACCGGCCTGGGCAAGCCGCTGAAGTCGATCGCGCACCCGGTCCGCCCGGACATCCCCGTCTACCTCGGCGCGGAGGGGCCGAAGAACGTCGCGCTGTCCGCCGAGATCGCCCAGGGCTGGCTGCCGCTGTTCGTCGACCCCGCACAGATCGAGCCGGTCTTCGGGGCGTCCCTCGCCGGGCGCCCGGACGGCTTCGAGATCGCCGCGACCGTCGCCACGATCGTCACCGACGACCTGCCCGCCGCGCTGGAGTTCGCGAAGATCCCGCTGGCGTTCTACATCGGCGGGATGGGCGCCCGCGACCGCAACTTCCACCTCGACATGATCGGCCGGCTGGGCTACGCCGAGCCCGCGCGGCGTGTCCAGGAGCTCTTCCTGGACGGCCGGCGCGCCGAGGCGATCACCGCCGTGCCGGACGAGCTGGCCGACTCGGTCTCCCTCCTCGGCCCGATCGGGCGGATCAAGGAACGGCTCCAGCTCTGGCGCGACAGCCCCGTCACCACCGTCCTCGTCGCCGGGGTCCGGGACGAGCCGACCCTGCGCGCGCTCAAGGGCCTGGTGGACGCCTGACGACCCCGGACGTGCCCGATCGCACACCGCGCGATGGAATGGGAGGTACGGCGGGGGCGCTGCATCCAACGGCCCCGAGAGACCGATCAGAGACTGGAGATGGGCACACGATGTCCGCTCGGCACGACACGTCCGCACAGCAGGACGCCGCCCGGCTGCTCGTCAGGACCCTGGAGGCGGAGGGCGTCGAGTACGTCTTCGGCATTCCGGGCGAGGAGAACATCCACTTCGTCCACGCGCTGAACGACTCCCCCATCCGCTACGTCCTCGTCCGGCACGAGCAGGGCGCGGCGTTCATGGCCGAGATCTACGGGCGGCTGACGGGCCGGGCGGGGGTGGCGTCGGCGACGCTCGGCCCCGGGGCGATCAACCTCCAGCTCGGCGTCGCCGACGCGACCACCAACAGCACGCCCGTCGTCGCGATCTCCGCGCAGGTCGGGCTGGACCGCATCTACAAGGAGTCGCACCAGGTCATCGACCTGGTGTCGCTGTTCCGGCCGATCACCAAGTGGTCGGAGCTGGCGCCGACGGCCGAGGCGCTGCCCGAGATGGTCCGCAAGGCGTTCAAGACGGCGCAGACCGAGCGGCCGGGCGCGGTGTACCTGGCGATCCCCGAGGACGTGGAGTCGGCGAAGGTCTCCGCGGACCTCGGCCCGCTGCCGGTCAACGTCGTCCGGCCGCAGGAGCCGTCGCCCTCGCAGATCGCCCGCGCGGCGGACGTGATCGCGCTCGCCGGGCAGCCGATCGTGCTGGCCGGGCACGGCGCCGCGCGCGCCGGGGCGAGCCAGGCGCTCGTGCACTTCGCCGAGCGGCTCGGCCTGCCGGTCGCGACCACGTTCAACGGCAAGGGCGTGTTCCCCGACGACCACCGCCACGCGCTCGGTGCCGTCGGGTTCATGCGCCACGACTACGTGAACTTCGGGTTCGACGAGGCGGACGTGCTGATCGCCGTCGGCTACGAGCTCCAGGAGTTCGACCCCGTCAAGATCAACCCGAACGCGGACAAGAAGATCATCCATATCCACCAGTTCCCGGCCGAGGTCGACGACCACTATCCGGTCGAGGTCGGCATCCAGGGCGACGTCTCCCGCTCGCTGCGCGCGCTCGCCGACGCCGTCCACCGCCGCTTCGACGTCAACGGGACGGGCCGGACGATCCGCCGGATGATCGCCGAGGAGCTGGCCGAGGGCGCCGTCGAGGACGGCCACCCGATCTCGCCCCGCCGCATCGTGGCCGACATCCGTGCCGCGATGGGACGCGACGATATCGTTCTCGCCGACACCGGCGCCGTGAAAATGTGGATGGCGCGCCTGTACCCGACGTACGAGCCGAACACGCTGCTGGTGTCGAACGGGCTGTCGTCGATGGGGTTCGCGGTGCCGGGCGCCATCGCGGCCAAGCTCGCCCGCCCGGACCGCAAGGTCCTCGCCGCGACGGGCGACGGCGCGTTCCTGATGAACTCCCAGGAGCTGGAGACCGCCGTCCGCGAGAACGTCCCGATCACCGTGCTGGTCTGGGACGACTCGGCGTACGGGCTGATCGAATGGAAGATGGACCTCGACCTCGGGACCAGCTCCAACATCGGCTTCGGCAACCCCGACTTCGTCCGGTACGCGGAGAGCTTCGGCGCGCGCGGGTACCGCGTCGGCTCCGCGGACGAGCTGCTGCCCACCTTGCGCAAGGCGCTCGCCGACGACGCGGTGTCGGTCGTCGCCGTGCCGGTCGACTACTCCCACAACCTCCGGCTCACCGACAAGCTGGGCGACCTCACCGGCCCGTTCTGACGGCCGTCCCGCCGGACACGTGGAGGGACGGCGCGGATCGGGTGCCATGGGACGCCGGTCAGAGACCGGTGGGCACCGGGCCTTGGGCGCGCCAGACCGTCCCGCGGCGCTCATGGGCGAACAGCTCCTCGACGGCGTGCGCGATCCGCGGGCCCACCTCGCGTTCCAGCAGGTAGAGCCCGAGGTCGAGCCCGGAGGTGACACCGGCGGAGGTGACGAGGCCGCCGTCGTCGACGACGCGGGCGTTCACCGCCTCGGCACCGGCGGCGCCGAGGAGTTCCAGCCCGAGGTGGTGGGTGGTGGCGGGACGCCCTTCCAGCAGCCCTGCCATGGCGAGGAGGAGCGAGCCGCCGCACACGGCGGCGACCGTCACGTCCGGGTCGTCCATCGCCTCTTTCAGCAGCGCGGGCAGGCCGGTGGCCAGGGCACGGCCCAGCAGCACGGGTATGGACTCGTCCCGCGGCCGTTCCCCGGCCCCGGCGTCGTTCCCGGACACCTCGTGGGGCTCGCCGACGCGGCCGGAGGCTCCGGGCACCAGGATCAGATCCGCGTGCCCGGGATCGAGGGCGGCGGTCGCCCTCAGCGCGAGCCCGCCGGTTCCGCCGACCACCTCGCGCGGCCCTTCGGCGGACACCAGTTCCACGCTCACCGCGCCGGACGCGGCGCCGCCGCAGTGCAGCACCTCGAAGGGGGCGATGACATCGAGCGGATCGAACCCGTCGAACAGGACGATCTGGACATGCATGACGGCTCCTTCGGCAGCGGCGGACCCGGCCGGCGCCAGGCTCACGGCCGAGGCTAGGCGGGACTCCCCTCAACCCCCAGTGGCAATAGCGACAGCATTCAACGGATTAGTGCCACAGGAGATTCGAGACGTTGAACTGCGCGGATGTGCGGATTCCAGGTCTTCTCGGCGGTGACCCGATGTCGGCGGAGATGTAGATTCCGGCCATGCACACCGTGGCCGTCCTCGCGCTGGACCAGGTGATCCCGTTCGACCTGTCCACGCCGATCGAGGTCTTCACGCGCACCCGCCTTCCGGACGGCCGCCCCGGCTACCAGATCCGCGTGTGCGCCGAGCACCCGGAGACCGACGCCGGCGCCTTCGTCCTGCGCGCGCCCTGGGGACTGGACGGGCTCCAAGGGGCGGACACCATCATCGTCCCCGGCACCGCCGCCGCCACGGCACCGCTCCCCCCGCCCGTGCGCGACGCGCTGCGGACCGCGGCGGAAGGCGGCACGCGTATCGCGTCCATCTGCTCGGGCACGTTCCCCCTGGCGGCGACGGGCCTGCTCGACGGTCTCCGGGTGACGACGCACTGGAACGCCACGGACCTCCTTGCCGCCGCCCATCCCGGGCTCGACGTCGATCCCGGCGTCCTCTACGTCGACAACGGCCAGTTCCTCACCTCGGCCGGTGCCGCCGCGGGCCTGGACCTGTGCCTGCACATGATCCGCCGCGACTACGGCTCGGCCGTCGCCGCCGACGCCGCCCGCCTGTCGGTCATGCCCCTCGAACGCGAGGGCGGGCAGGCGCAGTTCATCGTCCACGACCGCGTCCCCGCGCCGCGCGGTTCCGCCCTCGAACCGCTGCTCATCTGGCTTCAGGACGACCTGGGCCGCGATCTCTCCCTCGCCGACATCGCCGCCCAGGCCGGGACCAGCACCCGGACACTGATCCGCCGGTTCCGCGAGCAGACCGGCACCACCCCGCTCCAGTGGCTGCACCGCGCCCGCGTCCGCCAGGCGCAGCACCTGCTGGAGACCACGGAGCACTCCGTCGAGCGCATCGCCGCCCAGGTCGGCTTCGGCTCCGCCACCGCCTTCCGCGACCGCTTCAAGAAGACCACCGGCGTCAGCCCCCAGCTCTACCGCCGCGCCTTCGGCCGGCCGGCCGCGCGGAACGAGGAGGCCCGGGCGACGGTCAGCGGCGGCAGATGATCTCGCCGTGGGTGACGGCGTACCAGCCGTCGTCCGCGGCGGCCCACGCCTTCCACCCCTCGTAGATCCGCTGGAGGCCGTCGCGGGTGGCGTGGCCTCCGGCGACGGCCTTGTCCGCCAGGGAGGAGCGGACCAGCCGCCCGCCCCACGACTCGCTCCACCACTCCCGCTCTTCGGGTGTGGAGTAGCACCAGCTCGACGCGGACGCGGTCACGTCGGCGAACCCGGCCTCGCGCGCCCAGGAGACCAGGCGGCGCCCCGCGTCGGGCTCGCCTCCGTTGGCGCGCGCCACGTTGTAGTAGACGGGCAGCCAGGAATCCATTCCGGACGGGTTCGGATACCAGACCATGCCGCCGAAGTCGGCGTCGCGCGCCGCGACGATCCCGCCGGGCCGGGTGACCCGCCGCATCTCGCGCAGCGCCTGCACGGGGTCGGCGACGTGCTGCAGGACCTGGTGGGCGTGGACGACGTCGAACGTCCCGTCCGGGAAGTCCAGCGCGTGGACGTCGGCGACCGCGAACGCGACGTTGCCGAGGCCCTCGGCGTTATTACGGGCCTCGTCCAGGACGATCTCGGCGGCGTCCACGGCGGTGACCTGCCCGGGGGCGACGCGCCGGGCCAGCCCGGCGGTGATCGTGCCCGGCCCGCAGCCGACGTCCAGCAGCGACAGCCCGGGCCGGAGATGCGCGGTCAGGTAGGCGGCGGAGTTCTCGACCGTCCGCCACTGGTGCGAGCTCAGCACGCTCTTGTGGTGGCCGTGGGTGTACGACGCGTTCGCGCTCATGGGATCACCTCTCGTGCGGTGTCCCCACCCTACGTCGATTCTCAAATACCGAGAAGTGGGTCTCATTATATGAGATCACCTGGTTTGCGGCCCTACCCCGGACATGGAACGAGGCCGGGGCGCCCCGCCCCGGCCTCGTCCGCCGCTCGTCCGCGCTAGGCGGCCAGTGCCACGCGCCGTCCGGAGACGTGCACGGGCACGGGCATCGGGCTCTGGACGGGAAGCGCCTCGACGAGGGCGAGCGCCGGGGCGGGCGCGGTCTCGGCGTAGGCGTTCAGGGCCGCATGGGACAACTCGGTGAGCCACGGCTGCACCACGGTCCGCTCGGCGGGCCCGTCGAGCCGTGTACGGGAGAGATGGAATGTGCCGGTCGCTTCGCTCACTGCCAACACCCCTTCCTTGCCGGTGGGCCGCGGCTGTGCGGAAGCCACCGGTTGCCACATACCCACGAATACGTGTGTACACGCCACCTGGTTCGACCCGTGTTCCCGGTGGTCTCCGAGATCACAGCCTTAAGTTACGCACCATCACCGACATTTCTCGAACGTGTTTTCGGCGGGATGGACCGGTCCCGGCGCTAGTCGGGGCGGGGCGCGGGCTCGCGGGTGACCGAGCGCAGGAGCGGGCGGCTGAGCGCGCCCGCGCCGAGGACGCCCCCGAAGCCGAGGACGACGGACACCGCGAGCGTCACCAGACCCGACGAGCCGCTCCCGGTGGCGAACGGCGAGGCGAGGAACAGGCCCGTCAGCACCGAGCCGCCGCCCATCACCGCGAGCGGGATCAGCGTCTCCTGGCGGCGGGCGCGGTCGAGCACCGGCAGCGGCGTGCCCGCGAGCCGCAGCATCGCGTACGCCTGCCTGCGGTCCAGGACCGCGGACGCGCCGGTGATCCCCGCGCTCGTGACGGCGATGAGGAACGAGACGGCGAGCACGATGAGCGCGCCCGTCCGCAGGTCGGCGACCAGCACGTCGCCGTTCACCTCCTCGTCGGCGGGGGTGGTGGCGACCCGGCCGGGGACGGCGCCGGCCAGCGCGGTCCGGGCCCGGTCGAGCGCGGCGGCGCCGCCGGGCACGGCGGCCGTCACGATCACGTTGCGCGTCACGGTGCCGTGCTCGGCCAGGGGATCGTCCTCGGTCACGGTCTCCTTCACCGTGATCCGGGCGTCCATCCCGGCGAGTCTGTCCTTCACCCGGGCGACGGCGGTGGCGGACCCCGCCTGCGGGAGCGTCAGCCGCAGCGCGTCCCGGTCGCCGGGCGCGGTGACGGAGGGCGGCGCCCCCAGCAGGGCGAGGAAGCCCGCGACGAACCCGCTGAGCGCGACACCGGCGACCGTCCGCCAGGCGGCGCGCGGATCGTCCAGCAGGCGGCGCCCGGCCAGCAGCCGCGCCGGGGTGCGCGCGGTGCCGGCGGCGACCCGCCCGATCAGCGCGACCACCCACGGCCCGGCGAGGTTGAGCGCGAGGAACGCCAGCGCCAGGAAGACCAGCAGGATCACCAGGGCCGCCCGGCCGAAGGCGGTCAGGCCGCCGCCCACCGCGCCGAACGCGATCAGGACGGCGGCGAGGGCGCCGAGCCGGACGGCCCGCGTCGCCGGGGGCGTCTCGCGGCGGGCGACGCCGAGCGGGCCGACGATCACGCGGCGCAGCCCGGCGACCGCGCTGACGCCGACGAGGACGGGCACCCCCGCGAGGACGGCGGCGGACGCGAGCGGCCCGGGCCACAGGTCGCCGGTGAACCACGTGCCGCCCTGGATCGTGATCCGCGCGAGCGCCGGCATCGCCGCCGCGTACAGCAGCAGGCCCGCCACCGCGCCCGCCACCGCCGTCAGCACGGCCTCGGCGGTGGTGATCGCCACGACCTGGCCGGGCGTCGCGCCGACGAGCCGCAGCGCCGCGAGCCGGCCGTCGCGGCGCGCCACGGTGAGCCGGGCGGCCGCGCCGCCGAACACCAGCAGCGGGACGGCCATCAGCACCGACGCCACCGCCATCAGCGACAGGTAGGCGACCGCGAGCGGGGACGCGCCGGTCGGGAACCGGGCGATCGGGGTGGGCCCGGCGGTGGTCTCCCGCGCCTCGGAGGCGCCGCGGGGCGCCGTCACGGCCGGGTCGCGGGCGTCGCGTCCGATCACGATGACGAGCTCGCCGGGGTGGACGAGCGCCCGGCGCCCGAGCGTCCCGGCGGGCGCGGGGAACCGCCCGGCGAGCCGGTCGGCGGGGAGGTCCCGCATCAGGCGGGCGAGCGCGGGCGACGCCCACGACTCGCCCGGCCTCGGGAAACGCGGCATACCCGGTGGCACCGGCGCCGTGCCGTTCAGCGCGGCCAGGTCGATCACCGAGATCGGCCGGCCCCGGACGTAGTCGGTCGACAGGGCCTCGATCGCCGCCGGTGACGCGGCGGCACCGTCCGGGTGGCGCCAGGCGTCGGCGTGGGCGCGCTGGAGGAAGGCGTGGTTGGCGCCCACCGCGAACAGGAGCAGCCCGGTGGAGACGGCGACGGCGGCGAGCGTGAGCAGCGCGCCGAGCAGGGTGCGGCGCCCGCCGCCGCGCAGCAGGAGCCAGGCCAGGGCGAGCGCGGCGGGCATCAGGGCGTTTTCCGGACGGGTGGCGCGGCGGGACGGGCCGCCGCGGCGAGGACGCGCCCGTCGCGGACCTCGACGACCCGGTCGCACCAGCCCGCCACGGCCGGGTCGTGGGTGACGACGATCAGCGAGGCGCCGTTGTGCGCGGTGGCTTCCACGAGCAGCCGCATGGTGTCGTGGCCGGTCGCCTGGTCGAGCGCGCCGGTCGGCTCGTCCGCGAACACGACGGCGGGACCGGGCGCGAGCGCCCGGGCGAGGGCGACGCGCTGGGCCTGGCCGCCGGACAGCTCCCCCGGCCGCCGGTGCTCCAGCCCGGCGAGTCCGAGCGGCCCGAACCACGACCGCGCCGCCCGCACCGCCGCGCGCGGGGGCGTCCCGTCCAGCATGAGCGGCAGCGCGACGTTCTCCTCGGCGGGCAGTTCGGGCAGCAACTGCCCGAACTGGAAGAGGAACCCGAAACGGGACCGCCGCAGCGCGCTGCGGCGGCGCTCGCCGAGCGTGTCGATCCGCCGGCCGAGCAGGTGCACCTCCCCCGCGTCCGGGCGCATGATCCCGGCGAGGCAGTGCAGGAGGGTCGATTTGCCGGACCCGCTCGGGCCCATGATCGCGACGGACTCGGCGCGCCCGACCGCGAGGTCCACGCCGTCCAGCGCGACGGCGGGCCCGAAGTGCTTGACCAGGCCGCGGCCGGACAGGACGGTCACCGGCGGCTCCGCACGGAATCGGTGATCTCACGGGCGGGCAGCACGATCCCGCCATAGACGACGAAGGCGACGAACGCCAGGAACACGGGTGCGTAGATGAGGTACATGCCTCCAGCGTGCGGCGGGCGGCCCCCCGGCGGCATCGGGCTCGGGGCCACACCCGGGGCCGCGGGATCAGCCGAACGGTCGATCCCCGGCATCGGCCTCGGGTCGTAGCCTTCATGTCCATGAACGACCCGGGGGCCAGGCTGGACCGCATCCACTCCGTGGGCGGCTGCCTCGTGCGCGCCTCTTACGGGGCGTTCGCGGGCCTGTACCTGCTGGCCTGCCTGATCGGCATGCCGAAGGACGCCGTCGACCTCTGGATGGTCCTGCTGGCCGCCGTCGCCAACATCGGCGCGGTGACCGTCCGGCGGCCGCTCACGTGGGCGGCGTCCGCGGCGGTGCTGTCGGCGCTCAGCACCCTGTACCTCGGGACGGCCGTCCACCCCGACCTGGGCAGCCCCAGCGTGTTCGCCGAGCTCGGCGGGCTGCTCATCATGATCGCGCGGGTGGCGTGGAAGGCCCCCCGCGACCGGCTCGCCGCGGTCACGGCGCTGCTCGGCGCGGCGGTGCTGGTCCTCCCGCTGCGCTGGGCGGTGGTCGGCGCGGTGCTGTTCTCCGCGCCGCTCGGCCTGTGCGTGGCGCTCGCGGCCGGCACCGGGATCTACCTGCGCGCGGTGGACGCCCGGCGGTCCCGGTCCCTGGCCGCCGCGCGCCGCGACGAGCGGCTGGAGCTGGCCCGCGACCTGCACGACTTCGTCGCCCACCACGTGACGGGAATCGTCGTCCAGGCGCAGGCGGCGCGGTTCACCGCCCGGTCGGGCTCGGCGCAGACCCACGACCAGCTCGACACGATGTTCGCGGGCATCGAGCAGGCCGGCACCGAGGCTCTGACCTCGATGCGCCGGATGGTGGGCCTGCTGCGCGACGCCCAGTACGCCGACGCGCGAGACGGGGACGCACGCGGCGGGGACGGGCGGGGCGGGGACGCACGGGGCGGCACCGCGGCCGGCGACCGCGGCTCGTCCACCCGCCCGGTCGGGGACCTCGCGCAGCTGCGGCGGCTCGTGGACGGGTTCACCCACCCCCCGGCCACCCTGTCCCTCGCGTCCGACCTCGGCGCCCTGCCCCCCGAGGTCGCGACGTCGGTGCACCGCGTGGTCCAGGAGGCGCTGACCAACGTCCGCAAGCACGCCGCCGACGCCACCGCCGTGCGGGTGACGGTCGCGCGGCTCGGCGACGGGTCGGTCGAGGCGGCCGTCCGCGACGACGGGCAGGGACGCGGGCGGCGGCTGCCGTCCGGCGGGTTCGGGCTGTCCGGGCTGGCCGAGCGGGTGGACGCGCTGGGCGGGCGGCTGCGGGCGGGCCCCCGGCCGGAGGGCGGCTGGGAGGTCCTCGCGGTCCTTCCCGTCCCGGGCCCCCGCGGGGCCTGAGAGAATCGGGGCGTGACCATCCGCGTACTGATCGCCGACGACCAGGAGATGGTCCGGACCGGGTTCCGGATGATCGTCGACTCGCAACCCGACATGGAGGTCGTCGGCGAGGCCGCCGACGGCGCCGAGGCCGTCGAGCAGGCCCGCCGGCTCCGCCCCGACGTGTGCCTGTTCGACATCCGGATGCCGAAGATGGACGGCGTGGAGGCGACCCGGCTGCTCGCCGGCCCGTCCGTCGACGACCCGCTCCGCGTCGTGATCGTCACCACCTTCGACATGGACGAGTACGTGTACGGGGCGCTGCGCGGCGGCGCGGTCGGGTTCCTGCTCAAGGACAGCGGGCCCGCGCTGCTGGTCGAGGCGGTGCGCGCCGCCGCGAACGGGGAGGCGCTGGTGTCGCCGTCCATCACCGTCCGGCTGCTGGAGCAGCTGGCGGCGCCCGCCGCGCGCACGGCCGCGCAGCCGCGCGAGCCGCTCACCGAACGGGAGCTTGAGGTCGTCCGGCTCGTCGCGCGCGGGCGGACGAACGACGAGATCGCGGGCGAGCTGTTCGTGTCGCTGTCCACCGTCAAGACGCATCTGGGCAGCGTGCACCGCAAGCTGGGCACCCGGAACCGCGCCGAGACGGCGGCGTGGGCGTGGGAGTCGGGTCTCATGGGCTGAGGCCCGCAGGACGGGGCGGGGACACGGCGGGACCGGGCAAGCACACCGCGGGACGGCACGACGAAGGGGACGGCACTGGCACCGGAGTCGATGAACGGCCTGCCCGTGACCGTCCTGGCCGTGTGGGTGCTGTGCGTCCTCGGCTGGGCGGCCGTCCTCGCCGGGCTCCGGCGCGGGCTGCGCGGCCCCTCGCGCGGGCCCGCCCTGTTCGCCCACACCCTGACGCCCGCGGCCGTCGTCCTGCTGTTCTCGCTCGTCGGCTTCGGATCCCTCTACGCCTCGATCGCGCTCGCCGCCGAGTGGTGGGCGCTGATCCTCGTGACCGGTCTGCGCCCCGAGCGGCTGCTCGCGACGGGCGGCCTCGGGCGGCTGGCGGCCTGGGCCGCCGTCACCGCCGCCGCGACACTCCTCGCGGGCCGCCTCATCCTGGGATGAACCCGGCGGACGTGCGAACCCTCCCTGGGCGGGACAAGTCAAACGTACGTAGTATCCGAAGAAACACGGGACCAAGGCGCGGAGGTGGATCATGCCGTGTGCGCTGTGCGGCGACATCATCCCGACCGAGGTCGCCCGGTGCCCGGCGTGCGGCGCGTGGGCCCGGCGCCGCGACTTCCGCGCCGTCGGCGTGGCCGTGTTCATGCTGCTCGGCTTCAACGCGTTCATCGCGCTCGGCTCGGGGATCAGCCTGCTCCGCATGGCCCATCCGCTGCGCGGGGAGACGCACGACACCTACGATCCCGACGCCACCGGCAGGGCCCTCGCGCCCTACACCGACGTCTTCCTGATCTGCGCGATCATGGCCGCCGTCACCGGGCTGCTGTACCTCGGCTGGCTGTGGCGCGCCTACGGGCAGTCCCCCGGCCCGCACCGCCACCACCGCGCCTGGGTGGTGTTCGGCTGGCTCTGCCCGATCGTCAACCTGTGGCTGCCGCCGCGTCTGGTCTACGAGATCTGGGTCAACAGTGGCCGGTACCGGACGGCCGAGCGCCAGGCGGCGGCCCTCGTCGTCGCGGGCTGGTGGGCGTCGGTCCTCCTCGGCCTCCTGCTCGCCCGCGTGTTCGCCGCGGGCAGCGTCGAGACCCTCGCCGAGGCGCGTTTCGACGTGCACATGGGCGTGGCCGCCGCCGCCTTCCAGGCCCTGGCCGCCGCCATGTGCATGGCCACCGTCTTCCAGATCACCCGCCTCCAGGTGGGCCGCAACCCCTAGCCGCCCCGGGTGGGTTTCTAGCGGAGCGAGGACAGCCGTGCCACGCGTCCGGGGGATCGGGGGGCCGCCCCCCGGTGGACACCGAGTACGGGGACATGGCGAAGCCGGTGGGCTGGACGATCCGGCGGCCCACCGGCCGGCTCGGCGGGCCCGGGCGGGCCATCTCGGCGTGCACGGCGTCCAGGCCGCCGTCGCGCCACAGCCCGTTCAGGGTCGTCAGGTCCCAGCACGCGGTGGCGGTGAGGGAGACGGCGTGCGCGCCGGCGCGGCGGACGCGGCCGCGGGCCACCAGCAGCGGGGAGCCGAACACGGTCGCGGCGCACCTCTCCTGCACCGACTCGAAGAACGCCAGGTCGACGGGGCCGGTCGCGTCGTCCAGCGTCACGAAGATGACGCGCTGCCCCGACCGGACCTCCGGGGTCTGCGTCGCGACCGTGACCCCCGCGACCAGCACCTCGCTCCCGCCCCGGCGGCCCGGCAGCGCCGCGGCGCGGACGACGCCGAGGTCGTCGAGGAACGCGTCGTAGAACCGCAGGACGTGCCGGCTCACGTCCAGGCCGAGGACGTCCAGCTCCGCCTCGACGACCTCGGCGGCCGTCATCGGCGGCAGGCCGCCCGCGGGGACGCGCTCGGCGAGGTCCGGCCCGCCGAGGGGGAGCTGCCCCTCGGCGACGTCGCGGGCGGCGGCGCGGCGGGCGGCGCGGTGGAGCGCGCCGACCTGGCAGAGCAGGTCGCGGCGCGGCACCGGCGGCGTCCGGTACAGCCCGTCGAACGCCCCGGCCAGGACGAGGCGCTCGGCGGTCGGCCGCGACACCCGGGCTCGGCGCCAGAAGTCGGACAGCGACGTGAAGGGACGCCCGTCCACGATGCGCCCGACCTCCGCGTCGCTGATGCCCCTGACCTCGCCCAGCGCGACCCGGATGCCGGACGGCCCGCCCTCCGAGACCGGCTCGGCGTGCCACGCCGCCGCGGACCGGTTGACGTCCAGGGGCAGGATCGGGACGCCGAAGTGGCGGGCGTCGTCGAGGATGACGCGTTTGGGGTACATGCCGGGGTCGTGGGTGAGGACCCCGGCGTAGAACGCGGCGGTGTGGTGCCGCTTCAGCCACGCCGACTGGTAGGTGGGCAGCGCGAACGACGCGGCGTGCGCCTTGCAGAACCCGAACGCGCCGAACGCGGTCAGGGTCCGCCAGACCCGCTCGACGGCGTCCTCGCCGTAGCCGCGCGCGAGGGCCCGCGCGCGGAACCACGCGCCGACCACGGCCTGGCCCCGCTCGTCGTTCAGGCTCCGCCGCGCCGCCTCAGCGCGGGAGGGCCCGCAGCCCGTCATCACGTCGAAGATCCGCAGCACCTGCTCGTGGAAGACCACCACGCCGAGGGTCTCCCGCAGCACGGGTTCCAGGTCGGGATGCGGGTACCCGGGTTCGCGCGTCCCCGCGCGCGCCTCCAGGAACGGGCCGACCATGTCGGAGTTGACGGGCCCGGGGCGGAACAGGGAGATGTCGAGGACGAGGTCGTCCAGGTCGCGCGGCTGGAGGCGGCCGATCAGCTCCCGCTGCCCGGGCGACTCGATCTGGAAGCAGCCGAGCGTGCGGGACGTGCGGATCAGCCCGAACGTCGCCGGGTCGTCGCGCGGGACGGCCTCCAGGTCGATCCCGCTCCCCGTCGTCCGCGCGACCTCGGCGACCGCGTGCGCCATCGCCGACTGCATCCGCACCCCGATGACGTCGAGCTTGAGCAGCCCCATCGCCTCGACGTCGTCCTTGCCGAACTGGCTCATCGGGAACCCGAGCGCGCTGGTCTCGACCGGCGTCCGGTCGCGGAGCGTCGCGTTCGACAGCAGGACGCCGCACGGGTGCATCGCGATGTGGCGGGGCACCCCGTCCAGCCGCTCGGCGACACGGAACATCTCCTCCAGCCGCCCCCGCGCCAGGTTGCTCTGCCGCAGCTCCGGCAGATCCTCCAGCGCGGCGCGGATCTGGCTCGCCCTGATCCGCGGGAACGCCTTGGCGATCGCGTCGATCTCCCGCGGCGGCAGGCCCGCGGCGTTGCCGACGTCGCGGATGGCGCTGCGCGCCCGGTAGGTCTCCATCATCGACACGCACGCGGTGGCGTCCGCGCCGTACCGGGCGAACAGCGCCTCGTACGCCTCCGGCCGCCGCGCCGACTCCACGTCCAGGTCGATGTCGGGTAGCCCCTCGCGGCTGTCGGCGAGGAACCGTTCCATGAGGAGGCCGTGCCGGAGCGGGTCGAGGTCGCCGATGCCGAGCAGGTGGTTGACCAGGCTGCCCGCGCCGGAGCCGCGGATCGCGCAGCGGATGCCGCGCCCCCGGATCAGCGCGGCGGCGTCGGCGACCGTCAGGAAATAGGCGGCCAGGCCCTTGCGGGCGATCACGCCGAGCTCGGCGGTGAGCCGTTCCGCCGCCGTCCGCGACCCCGCGAGCCCGCGCCGGGCCAGGCCCTCCCCGCAGCGGGCGGCGAGCCGGGCGTAGGGGTCGCCCTCGACCTCGGGCAGGTGCACGGCGTCCATGCCGAGGTCGCGGCGGTCTAGGACGCAGCGTTCGGACAGCCGCCGCGTCGCGGCGAGCAGCGTGTCCGCCTCGTCGCCGCAGCCCCGTTCGGCGGCCCTGCGCATCTCGGGCACCGACTTCAGATACGCCTGCCCGGTCCGGTCCTCCCCGGCGGGGAGACGGCGCCTGCGCGTCGCGTCCAGCACCCGCGCGACCGCGTGGTCGGCGGGTTCCAGATAGCGGACGGCGTTGCCGAGCACCGCGGGCATACCGGCGGCGCGGGCCAGGGCGAGCATCCGCGCGGCCCGGCGCCCGTCGTCGGCGCCGTGGTCGACGATCTCGATCGCGCACTCGGCCGCCGCGCGCCAGGCGGCCAGCCGCCGGGCGGCCTCGCCGGGCCGGCCCTCCGCGACGGCCCGGCCCACGTCGGACGCGGGCCCGAGCAGCACCACGAGCCCTTCGGCGTGCGCGCCGACCATGTCCCGCGTGATCGCCGGACGGCCCCGCTCCCCCGCCGCGTGCGCCGCCGTGACCAGCCGGCACAGTGACCGCCACCCGGACCGCCCCCGGGCCAGCGCCACGACCCGCCCGCCACCGGGGAGCGGGCCGAGATCGGCACCCACGACGGCTCCGAGCCCCGCGTCCCGGCACGCCTGGACGTGCTGGACGGCGCCGTAGAGGCCGTCCCGGTCGGTCAGCGCCAGGGTCCGCATGCCCAGCTCCGCGGCGCGCCCGGCCAGGGCGGCGGGCGACGCCACCCCGTACCTGAGCGAATACCCCGAAGCGACATGAAGGTGCACAATTAGTCCCATACCCGGGAAAGGAGCCAGGTTTCGGACGCCGCGTCATAGCGCAGCTCGTACACCCCGATCTCCCGGTCCGGGCCCGCCTCGACCCGCCAGAACTCGCGCTCGCCGGTGGCCTCGCCGTCGGGATGCCGCTCCCGCCACCAGTCCCGGGTCGTGACCCAGTGCTCCAGCACCCGCCGCACGGTGTGGAGCCGGCCGCGCCAGACGAACCGGACGGGACGCCCGTCGCTCACCCACACGTCCACCGGATCGCCGAAGACCCGCGTCATCTGCCTCCCCCTCGCGTTCACCGCACGGGGGAAGACATGCGGAACCAAGCTCGAACATACGTTCGCATCGAGAGTCTAGGGAAGCCCCGGACGGGGAGGCAAGGCCGATCCGCCGGCCCGGGAGACGCCGGCCCGGGAGACGTCAGCCCAGGAGACGGGCGAGCTGGTCCGCCACCAGGGGGACGTCGGCGACGTCGGCCATGCCGCCGCCCGGCCACAGGTAGGACCAGCCGTCGCCGACGGGGGTCGCCACCACCATGACCTGCCGGCTCGTCCGCGGGACGAGCACGGTCAGGACCGACTCGCCGGGACCGGCGAACCGCCAGGAGAGACCGCGCGCCTCGACCTCGTACGCGAGCGCCGCGAGGTGGCGCCTGCGCACCTCCGGGGTATCGCGCCCACCGACTACAGACACCTTCGATCAGCCGCCTCAGCACCGGGGTCGGGGCCGCCGTGCATGACCATGGGCGATCACGCGGCGACAACTGGTGACCAGAGGTCCAGCATGACCCGAGAACCGCGCCTGCGCAGCGGAAACCCGCAGAGTCCGCAGGCGTTTTCCCGGGTGGGCGGGACTGGACCGGGAAGGCGGGGACGACGCGCCGCGCCCGGTGGCGCCAATCGATGATCCACATGGTGTGGAAACGTCCGGATATGGAAGGGGTTCCGTGATAGAAGCCTCTGTGAGACGGGCCCCGAGCCGCGTCCCCGCGAGAAGTCGAAGGAGACCTCGATGACCGCCGCCCCCTCCGGCGACGTCCCAGGTTCGGCGGAGGGCGGGCCCGTCCCGCAGCCGCCCGGCCGCGCACTGGCCGGGCTGCGCGAGCGCAAGAAGCAGCGGACGCGGCTCGCGCTGATCGACGCCGCCCTGGAGCTGTTCCTCGCCCAGGGGTACGAGGAGACGACGATCGACGAGATCGTGGCGGCCGTGGAGGTGTCGCAGCGGACGTTCTTCCGCTACTTCGCCACCAAGGAGGACGTCGTCACCGCGTTCCTGGGCGAGTACGACAAGGTGCTGGAGGAGGCGCTCGCGTCGCGCCCGCCCGGCGAGCGGCCGTTCACCGCGCTGTTCGAGTCGCTGCGGGTGGTGCTGCGGACGATCGCCGACAGCGACCCCGAGGACAGCGCCCGGTTCCGGCGGATCCGGCGGGTGATCGAGGCGACGCCCGCGCTGCAGGCCGCGCAGGTGGCGCGCTCCTCGGCGTCCGAGCGGGCGCAGGCCGCCGAGATCGCCCGCCGCGAGGGCGTCGACCCCCGGCGGGACCTGCGCCCCCAGATCGTCGTCGCCTTCCACTCGGCGGCGGCGCGCGTCGCGTTCGAGGACTGCGCCCGGCAGGACATCTGGGACCCGGAGATGGTCGCGGCGCTGGTCGAGGAGACCGTCGCACTCGCCCGCGAGACGATGCGCGACTGGGTCTGAGCCGCGGCGGGAATCGAGGGATCAGGGACAGGAATAGGGTGCCCGGCCGCGCGGTTGCCGACTGGTAATCCCGACTGGAGGAGTTGGAAATGCGAGCGATCGTCGTCACCGAGAACGGCGGGCCGGAGGTCCTGAAGGCGGGCGAGCGCCCGGACCCCGCGCCCGGGCCCGGCGAGGTGCTGATCGACGTCGCGGCGAGCGGCGTCAACTTCGTCGACGTGTACTTCCGGACCGGCGTGTACCAGCAGCCGCTTCCCTACGTCCCGGGCGTCGAGGCGGCCGGGACGGTCGCGGCCCTCGGAGAGGGCGTCGAGGAGTTCTCCGTGGGCGACCGCGTCGCCTGGGTCAACGTCCAGGGCGCCCACGCGGAGCGGGCCGCGATCCCCGCCGCGAGCGTCGTGCCCGTCCCGGACGGGGTGGACCTGGAGGACGCGGCGGCCACCCTCCTTCAGGGGGCGACCGCGCACTACCTGACCCATGCGACGTACGAGATCCGGCCCGGCGACACCGTCCTCGTGCACGCGGCGGCGGGCGGGATGGGCCTGCTGCTCACCCAGGTCGCGAAGAACCTCGGCGCCCGGGTCATCGGGACGGCGTCCACGCCGGAGAAGGAGAAGCTCGCGCGGGACGCCGGCGCCGACGACGTGCTCGGCTACGACGGCTTCTCCGACCGGGTCCGGGAACTGACCGGAGGCGAGGGCGTCGCCGCCGTGTACGACGGGGTCGGCGCGCCGACGTTCGACGGGAGCCTGGCGAGCCTGCGGCCGCGCGGGACCCTCGCGCTGTACGGGGCGGCGGGCGGCCCGGTGGCGGCGTTCGACCCGCAGCGCCTCAACGCCGCCGGCTCGGTGTACCTGGCGCGGCCGAGCCTGGTGCACCACATCGCCGACCGCGGTGAGCTGCTGCGGCGCGCGTCCGAGGTGTACGGATGGGTCGCCGGCGGAGCCGTGCGCGTCCACGTCGGGCACCGGTACGACCTGGCCGAGGCCGGCACCGCCTACGCCGATCTGGAGGCGCGGAGGACGACGGGCAAGCTCCTGCTCGTCCCGTGATCGGCGTTCTCCGGCGTCCGCCTCCGCTTAGGCTGGACGCGGGAGAGACGATCACCAAGGAGCCCGAGCCCTCATGACGACGTATGCCGCCGGACCGCTCGAGCACGACGAACCCCGCGTCCTGGGGCCCTACCGCCTGCTCGGCCGGCTCGGCCGCGGCGGCATGGGAACGGTGTACCTCGGGGCCGAGCCCACCGGCCGCCGCGTCGCGGTGAAGGTGGTGAACAGGGAGCTGTCCGGCGAGCCGGCGTTCCTCGCCCGGTTCCGCCGCGAGGTCACCGCCGCCCGCCGCGTCCACCGGTTCTGCACGGCGCCCGTCCTGGACGCCGGGCTCGACCAGGACCCGCCCTACATCGTCACCGAGTACATCGACGGGCCGAGCCTGGAGAAGGCCGTCCGCGACCGGGGGCCGCTGCCGGGCTCGGACCTGGAGGGCCTCGCGGTCGGCGTCGCCACCGCGCTCGCCGCGATCCACGGCGCCGGGATCGTCCACCGCGACCTCAAGCCGTCCAACGTGCTGCTGTCGTCCACCGGCCCGCGCGTCATCGACTTCGGCATCGCCCGCGCGCTGGACGCCCCCGACGGCCCGACCAGGACCGGCCAGTTCGTCGGCACCCCCGCCTACATCGCGCCGGAGGTCCTGCGCGGCGGGCCGGTCGAGCAGGCGTCGGACGTGTTCTCCTGGGGCTGCGTCGTCGCCTACGCGGGAACGGGCCATCCACCGTTCCAGGGACGGTCGGTCTCGGAGACGTTCGAGCTCATCGGCTCCGCCGAGCCGGACCTGGACGGCCTCGACGCCCGGCTCCGCGCGATCGTCGCGGCCGCCCTCACCAAGGACCCCGCCGCCCGCCCGTCCGCGCGGGACCTGCTGGCCCGGCTCGTCGGGCAGGAGGAGGCCGACCCCGAGCGGGTCGCGGAGGCGCTCTCCGCGACATGGCACGGTCCCGGGAACGGCAAGGCGAAGGCCCCGCCCCGGCCGGACATCACCGCGAGCGTCCCCCCGCCGAGGCCCGCCGTCCACGAGCACGAGCCCATCCCCGTCCCGGCGCCCGCGGAGCCCGCCCCGGACACGCGGACCGTCCTGGTGGACCTGCCCTACCCGGAGGTGTGGCGCGGCCCGAAGCGGTGGTTCATGCTGCTGCGCGGCCTGCTCGTCGTCCCGCACCTGGTCGTGATGCTCCTCATGTACGCGTTGCTGGTGCTGGTGATGGTGCCGAGCTGGCTCGTCGTGCCGTTCACCGGCCGCTACCCGCGCGCCCTCTTCGGGCTCGCCGTCGGCTGCCAGCGCTGGTCGAGCCGTGTCGTGGCCTACGCGTTCGGGCTCACCGGCGAGGTGCTGCCGCCGTTCAGGCCGCTGCCCAAGGCCCGGCGCTCCCCCTGACGCACCTTCAGGGGCCGGGAAGGTAGGCGTTCGTCCAGCGGGCGAGTTCCCCGAACACCCGGCTCCGTGCGGGCTCGGCGGACAGCACCAGGTCGTGCAGGCCGCCGTCGATCCGGACGAGCGTGACGTGGCGCCCGAGCCGCGGCGCCCAGCGCGCCATGTGCTCGACGTCCAGGACGGCGTCGGCCCCGGTCACGTCCGGCACCCGGCGCGTGGCGCGGACGCTGCGCGCCGACGCCATCACCAGCACGGGCACGTCGATGCCGAGGCCCCGGTGCACGCGGAGCTGCCCGCGGCGCACGGCGGCGAGCCACGCCGCGCGCACCGGGAACCCGGGCAGCGGCTTCCAGGCCAGGTCGAAGTCCCATTCGCCGTCGTGGTCGCGGTGGAGGCTGCGCGGATAGCGGTCGGACACGCCCGCGGGCAGCCGCGCCTTCGGGAAGCGGGGGCGCAGGGCCCGCGCCAGGCCCGCGCCGAGCTTGCGCATGAGCAGCGGCTCGGCGATGTCCAGGAACGGGCTGTTGAGGAACAGGCCGTCCACGAGTCCCTTGCCCCGCACGCGGTCCGCCCACAGCGCGGCGATCAGCCCGCCGGTCGAGTGGCCGTTCAGCAGCAGGGCGTCGTGCCCGTCCACGTCCCGGATGATGCGGACCGCCTCGTCGATCTCGGGGAAGTGGTCCGACAGGCTGCCGATGTGGTTCGGGGTCTGGTGGGGACGTAGCGAGCGCCCGTATTTGCGGAGGTCGAGGGCGTAGAAGTCGAAGCCGAGGTCCACGTAGAAGTCGGCCAGGTGCTTCTGGAAGAAGTAGTCGATGAACCCGTGCAGGTACAGCACGGCCCGCGGCGCCGGCGTGTCTCCGGCACGGCGCCGGACGAGCGTGGCCACGACCTCGCCCTCGTCGTCGCGGCCCATCGGCAGCTCGATCGCCTCGTACCCGGGCCCGAGCACGTCCGCCGTCACGTTCATGGCGCTCCCCCTCGTGGTCCGCGGAGCCCTCAGCGTACGGCGTGGACGACGGGCCAGGGCGCCCGCCCCGCGCGCACACGGGCGCGGGCACACGCCCGGTGCCGCATGTCGTGGCTAGCCAGGGCGCCGCGACGCCGGACGCGTGGATGGCGCGGGGCGGGACGAGGGGACGGCGAGGACGCCGCGGCGGATCTTGCCGGTGGACGTGCGGGGCAGCTCGTCCAGGAACGTCACCGAATCCGGCACCTTGTGCGGGGGCAGCTCGGCCCGCGCCAGATCGAGCAGCTCGCGCTCCAGCGCGTCCGCCGCCGGGGACTCCCCCTCGACGACGGCGAACGCGCGGAGCCCGCGGCCGGGTACCGGCCCGCCGACGGCGATCACGGCCACCTCGACGACCGCGGGATGCCTGCCGAGGACCCTCTCGACCTCCAGCGGGAGCACCTCCTCCCCCGCCACCGTGACCCGGTCCAGGATCCGCCCGTGGTGGTGGACGAACCCCTCCGCGTCCACGCGGACGAGGTCGCCGGTCCGGAGCCAGCCGTCCGGGGAGAGGACCTCGGCGGTCTCGTCAGGTCTGCCCAGGTACTTCTTCATCACCGACGGCCCCCGCACGTACAGGGCGCCGGGTTCCGCCGGGCACGTCGGCCCGTTCTCCGCGCGGACCTCGATCTCGTACGGGTCCAGGACCACGCCCAGCACGCCTCTGCGGCGCCGGTCCACGGTGTTGGAGATGAACGTGTGGCCCACCTCCGTGCTTCCCAGCCCGTCCAGCACCGGGCATCCGAGGACGTCCTCGATCCGGTCGGCGAGCGTCGGCAGCAGCGGCTCGCCCGCGGACGCCGCCGCCCGCAGGGAGCCGAACGCCGTCCGCACCGCGTTCCGGTGCGGCTCGCCGACCAGCCGCGCGTACCAGGTCGGGCACGTGAACAGCAGGGTGGGACGGCGCCTGCGCGCCTGCCGGACGGCCCCGCGCACGCTGGGCGCGTCCGGCCACAGGACGGCCGCGCCGCCGCTGAGCATGGGGAAGAGCACCGTCGCGCCGAGCCCGAGGGGATAGCACGCCTTCGACAGCGAGAACGTGATGTCGCCGGAGGTGATGCCGAGCGCGCCCACCGCCATCGCCTGGAAGTAGGCATGCGCGTCACTGTGCCGGTGGACGGCGCCTTTCGGCCGCCCCGTGGTACCCGACGTGTACTGGACGTAGGCGGACGCGTCCGACGGCACCAGAACCGGCTCCGGAGTCGCGCCGGCACCGGCGGCCAGATCGTCCTCGGTCAGAACGCACGCCGACGTGAAACGCGCGGCCAATCCGGTCGTGCACACGGCGGCGACGGGAGCGGCGTCCGCGACCATGGACGCGTGCTCGGCCCGGCTCTGCTCCGGTCCGGCGAGGACGGCCACGGCACCCAGCCGCAGGGTGCCGAGGAACGCCGCCACGAAACCGATCGAGTCGGGAAGCGCGATCAGCACGCGGTCGCCCGCATGGACACCCGCCGCCTGCAAGACGCCCGCTGCGCGCGCGCCCGCGTCGTGTACCTCGCCGTGACTGAAGACGGCGTCGTCCGAGTAGTAGAGCGGCCGGTCCAGCCATCTGCGCGCGTAGGCGCGGTCGGCCAGCTCCGCCGCGAGGTTCCCCTCCATCACAACCTCCACACGCCGGGAGCGACATGCGGAGACTACGCCGAGTAGGCGGTGCGGCACGGCCGGTTCACGTTGTTACGTACGCGCAGACGCGCGGTTCAGTCCGGCAGCGTGTCCCAGACGCCGCCGCGCCGGACCATGAGCCGGTGGGTGAGCAGGCTCCCGGCGGGCACGTCCCACGCGGGATCCGCGCCGTCGCCCCGGTCCTCGGCCCACACCTGGGCGACCGCCCAGCGGAGCTTGTCGACGCCGTCGGGATGGCCGGTTCCGGACGCGACGAACACGTCCCGCGCGGGCGCCGCCACGACGAGGTCGCCCTCCACGTCCTGCGCGAGCTTCTCCAGGAACCCCTCGTCGAGCAGCAGGCCCGCCTCCAGGCCACCCCGCCGCGGCCTCGCGCCGGAGCCCCCGGCCGCGGCCCCGCCGACACCGCCGGGCGCGGGCGGCGGACCGGCGTCGCCGAGGGTCACGGTCACGGCGCGCACATCGGGATACCAGCTCAGGCTCAGATCCGGGCGGCGGTTCCGCAGGTTGATGGTGGCCAGCCGGCGCAGGTCCCCCTCCGCCACGCCCAGCTCCGCGCAGTGCCGCCGCGCCACGTGCTCGTAGCGGCGGCCGAGCGCGGCGGCCTCGTCCGCGAGCTCCAGGGCGTAGGTGACGTAGAGGTCGCCGGCGAACGGTTCGCGGACCGGCTCCTCGCCCGGTGGCAGGGGGAACTCCAGCTGCACCTCGGCCGGGACCCGGGCCTTCATCAGCGGGACGACGAGACTGGACCGCGGCTCGGTCACGGGACGTTCCTCCTATGCCGATCCACACGGCCTTGGGCGCGCCTTCCGGAGTGGATCACCCTACCGCCGGGACGGGGGCGCCCGCCGGATCCCTGACCTGTGCATGTGTGACCCATGGCGGACCGGGGGTAATGATCTCCCTGGAGGGAACCGTGAGCTTCTGGGAGTACCTGGGCAGCCGGCGGGAGCGGCTCGTCTTCGAGACCTGGCAGCACGCCAGCATGGTGTTCCAGACCGTCCTGGTCGCGCTGGTGATCGGCCTGCTCGCCGGCATCGCGGTGTACCGGAGCGAGCGGATGGCCGCGTTCGCCACCAGCACCGCGGGGGTCCTGTTCACGATCCCCTCGCTCGCGCTGCTCGGGCTCCTCATCACCCCGCTCGGGCTGGGCGTGGCGCCCAGCGTCGTGGCGCTGACCCTCTACTCGCTCCTGCCGATCCTCCGGAACACGATCGTCGGGTTATCCGGTGTCGACCGCACCCTCGTGGACGCCGCGCGCGGCATCGGCATGACCCGCACCGCCGTCCTGTTACGGATCGAGCTGCCGCTCGCCTGGCCGGTCATCCTCACCGGCGTGCGCGTCAGCACACAGCTCGCCATGGGCATCGGCGCCATCGCCGCCTACGTCAACGGACCCGGCCTCGGCGAGCAGATCTTCTCCGGGCTGGCCCGGCTGGGCGGCGCCAACGCGATCAACATGACGCTCGCCGGGACTCTCGGCATCGTCCTGCTCGCGCTGATCTTCGACGGCTGCTTCATGCTCATCGGCCGCCTGACGACCCCGAGGGGCATCCGTGCCTGACACCGTGCCAGAGCAGCCTCCCGCCGGCGCCACCGCGGCGGCCGCCCCGTCCGGCGGGATCGACGACGGCGCCGACCGCGCGATCCGGCTCATCAACGTCACCAAGCGCTACCCCGGCCAGCGGACCCCCGCCGTGGACGACGTCACGCTGACGATCCCGGGCGGCGAGATCGTCGTGCTGCTCGGCCCCTCCGGCAGCGGCAAGACCACGATGATGCGGCTGATCAACCGGCTGATCGAGCCGACCTCCGGCAGGATCATCGTCGCGGGCCGGGACGCGCTCGGCCTGGACCCGACCGAGCTGCGCCGCCACATCGGGTACGTCATCCAGAACGCCGGGCTGTTCCCGCACATGACGGTCGCGACGAACGTCGGCCTCGTCCCGCAGATGCTGAAATGGGACAAGCGGCGCGTCGCCGGCCGTGTCGACGAGCTACTCGACCTGGTCGGCATGGACCCCGCCACGTTCCGCGACCGCTACCCGAGGGAGCTGTCGGGCGGTCAACAGCAGCGCGTCGGCGTCGCCCGCGCCCTCGCCGCCGACCCGCCCGTGATGCTGATGGACGAGCCGTTCGGCGCCGTCGACCCGATCACCCGCGAGCACCTCCAGGACTCCCTGCTCGGCCTCCAGGAGGAGCTCGGCAAGACGATCGTCTTCGTCACCCACGACATCGACGAGGCGCTCAAGCTCGGCGACCGCATCGCCATCCTCGACCAGGGCTCGCGCGTCGCGCAGTACGCGACGCCGCTGGAGATCCTCCTCGAACCCGCCGACGCCTACGTCGAGCAGTTCATCGGCGGCGGCCAGACGATGCGGCTGCTGCAGTTCAGCCGCGTCGCGGACGTGCCGCTCCAGCAGGTGCCCGAAGCCGCGCCGGACGACGACGCCGCGGCCGTCCTGGAGCGGATCCAGGCCGGCCGCCCCGCGTTCGGGATCGTGCTGGACGAGGCGCGCCGCCCCGTCCGCTGGATCCACCCGGAGGACCTCGGCGGGGTCACCGGGCCGATCGGCACGCGCGGCATGGACACCGCCACGCCCATCCGCGCCCGCTCCACCCTCCAGCAGGCCCTCGAACGGCTCATCCTGATCGAGCACGACTGGGTCCCGGTCGTCGGGCCGCGCGGCGCCTACCAGGGCACCGTCACCCTCGGCACCCTCCAGCAGGCGATCAAGGAGATGAAGGCCCGGTCCCGGGACCGGCGGACGGCGGACGGATCATGAGCGCGCCGCCCCGCGACCCGTCCGCGCGGACCGCCGCCCCGCCCGCCGCCGGGGCGGAGGGGACGGGCGGCACCGGCGAGCCGAGGACCGCCCTGCACTCCCCCACGAGCCGCTCCTGGCGCGGTCTCCTCGAACCGCTCGTGGTCGTCGCCGTCGGCGCCGCCTGGATGCTGTACGTGGAGAACTCCGACCTCGACAGCATCGAGGAGCGCACCCTCAAGCCGCGCTACGTGTGGGAGAAGACCTGGCAGCACATCGAGCTGACCGTGGTGTCCACGCTGGTCGTGCTGGCCATCGCGATCCCGCTCGGCATCGTGCTCAGCCGCGTGTGGGCGCGCCCGGCGACGCCGTTCGTGCTCGCGGTGGCCAACGTCGGCCAGTCGGCCCCGGCGATCGGCGTCGTGGTGCTGCTCGCGGTCATCATCGGCATCGGCTTCTGGACGGCCGTCGTGGCGCTCGTCGCCTACGGGGTGCTGCCCGCGCTGCGCAACACCATGGTCGGCCTCCAGCAGGTCGACCCCACGCTGACCGACGCGGGGCGCGGCATCGGGATGTCCCCGGCGATGGTGCTCGGCCGCGTCGAGCTGCCGCTCGCCACACCCGTGATCCTCGCGGGGATCCGCACCACCCTCGTGCTCATGGTGGGGACGGCGAGCATCGCGTCCTTCATCAGCGGCGGCGGGCTCGGCGACCTGATCACCACCGGCGTCTCCACCCAGCGCACCCCGATCCTGCTGACCGGCTGCATCCTCATCGCCCTGCTCGCCCTGCTGATCGACTGGCTGGGCGGCATGGCGACCCGGCTCCTGGCGCCGAAGGGACTGTGATGCCACGCGGGACCCCACCGGACACACGCGGGACGCTCGCGGCCGCGCTGTGCCCCGTCCTGCTGCTCGCGCTCGCCGCCTGCGGCCTGAAGCCCGCGTCGGCGTTCATCCCCGCCGTCGAACCGGGCGACATCCGCCCGATCGCGAACCTGGAGGGCGCCCGGATCCGCGTGACGTCCAAGGAGTTCACCGAGCAGCTCATCCTCGGCAAGATCGCCGTGCTGGCGCTGAAGGCCGCCGGCGCGGACGTGGTGGACCACACGAACGCGCAGGGCAGCGTCACCTTCCGCAAGTCGATCACCAGCGGCGAGAACGACCTCGGCTGGGAGTACACCGGCACCGGGTGGATCACCTACCTCGGCCGCGAGGACCCGATCGTCGATCCGCAGAAGCAGTTCGAGGCCGTCCGTGACCTGGACCTCAAGAAGAACCACATCGTGTGGCTGCCGCCGCCCGCGCCGTTCAACAACACCTACGCGATGGCGGTCACCGCGGCGTCGCGGAACCGGTACGGGCTGCGCGACCTCGCCGACATCGCCAGGCTCCCGCCCGGCCGCCGGACGTTCTGCGTCGCCCCCGAGTTCCTCGCCCGCAACGACGGCTTCCGTGGCATGCTGACGGCGTACGGGCTGTCCTACGGGTCGTCCGTGCCCGCCGGGAACGTCCGGCAGATGTCCGAGGGCGTCATCTACCAGGCCGTCACCGACGGCCGCTGCGTGTTCGGCGAGGTCACCACCACCGACGGGCGCATCCAGGCGCTCGGCCTGAGCGTGCTGTCCGACAGCCGGCACTTCTTCCCCAACTACAACCCGGCGGTCACCGTCCGCGAGCCGGTGCTGCGCGCGCACCCGGAGCTGACCGGCCTGTTCGCCAAGATCAGCCCGAGGCTGACGACCACCGTGATGCGCGGGCTGAACAGCAAGGTCGACGTGGACGGCGAGGACCCCGCCTTCGTCGCCCGCGACTGGATGCGCTCCCAGGGCCTGGTCAGATAGCCGGGGCCCCGGCCGGCGGGACGACCGGCAGCCCGCCCGGCGCCCCGCCCTCGATGAGCCGCCACACCGCGCCGGTGTCGAGATGCTCCTCCACGAGATCGCCGAGCGCGTCCAGCGTGGCCTCCCGCAGCGCCTGGAACGCCACGTCCGGCGCGGGAGTGAAATCCCGGCCCGCCGTCCGCGCGACGTCTCCCAGGAAGGCGCGGCGGAATCCGTCGTTCTCCAACGCCCCGTGCCAGGTCGTCCCCCACACCGGCCCATGACGGCACCCGTCGAGGAAAGGCTCCCCTCCCTCGACGGTGACGACCCCGTGGTGGATCTCGTAGGCCCGGACGTCCTCGCCGTAGGCCCGTCCCTCCGGCCGCCCGAGCGTCTTGGCCTCCCCGAACACGACCCTCGCGGGCAGGAGGCCGAGACCGTCCACCCTCCCGGCGCCGGACTCCACGTCGTCCACGATCTCCCCGGCGAGCATCTGGTACCCGCCGCAGATCCCGAACACGGGCCGCCCCTCCTCCGCCCGCCGCACGATCTCCGCCGCCATCCCCCGCTCCCGCAGCCACGCCAGATCACTCACGGTCGCGCGGGTGCCGGGCAGGACGACCAGGTCCGCCTCCGCCAGATCACCCGCACTCGCCGCGTACCGCAGGACCACACCGGGCTCGCACGCCAGCGCGTCCACATCGGTGAAATTGGAGATCCGCGGGAAACGCACCACCGCGACCCGCAGCGTCTCCCTCCCGAACGGGCTCCTCGCCCCGGGCCGCGGCGCGTCCAGCGCCAGGGTGTCCTCAGAGTCCAGGTACAACCCGAGCCGCCACGGCAGCACCCCGAGGACGGGCCGCCCGGTGAGCGCCCGCAGCTGCTCCAGCCCCGGCTCCAGCAGCTCCCGCGCCCCCCGGAACTTGTTGATCACAAAGCCCGCCACGAGCGCCTGGTCCGCCTCCTCCAGCAGGGCGACCGTCCCGTACAGCGACGCGAAGACCCCGCCCCGGTCGATGTCCCCGACCACCACGACGGGGATGTCCGCCGCCCGCGCGAGCCCCATGTTCACGATGTCCCCGGCCCGCAGGTTGATCTCCGCCGGGCTGCCGGCCCCCTCGCAGACGACGACGTCGAACTCGTCCCGCAATTCGGCGAGGCTGTCCTGCACCACCCCCGCCAGCCGCTCCTTGTGCGCCCCGTACTCCAGGGCGTCGACCTCGGCCACCGGCCGTCCCAGGACCACGACCTGACTGCGCCGGTCGCTGCCGGGCTTGAGCAGCACGGGATTCATGACGGCGCGGGCCTCCACCCCCGCCGCCTGCGCCTGCATGTACTGCGCCCGCCCGATCTCCGCGCCGTCCGAGGTCACCATCGAGTTCAGCGACATGTTCTGCGCCTTGAACGGCGCGACCCTGACGCCCCGCCTCGCCAGCCACCGGCACAGCCCCGCCGTCACGATGCTCTTGCCCGCGTCGGACGTCGTCCCCGCCACCAGCAGCGCCCCGCTCACCGCCGCACCCACGCCACAGCCGCCGCCACCCCGGCCGCCGCCAGGGCGACCCTCCCCGAAAGCCGCACGGCCCGCCGGACGTCCGCCACCCCGGGAGCAGGCCCGTCCCCCATCCCAGGACGCCGCTCCACCTCTCCCCCGTACGAGTTCGCCCCACCCAGCGTCACCCCGAGGGCCCCAGCGAAGGCCGCCTCACACCGTCCGGCATTAGGGCTCGGATGATTTCCCCCATCACGCCTCAGCACACGCCACGCCTCACCACTGCCCGAGCAGACCACCGTCAGCAACCCCGTCACCCTCGCCGGAACCCAGTTCGCGACATCATCGAGCCGCGCCGCAGCCCATCCGAACCGCTCATACCGCGCATTCCGGTACCCCACCATCGCGTCCAAGGTGTTCACGGCCCGATAGGCGACCAGTCCCGGCACACCCGCCACCGCCCCCCACAACAAGGGCGCGATGGCGGCATCGGACGTGTTCTCCGCCACGGACTCGACCGTGGCCCGGGCCAGCTCCGCGCTCCCGAGCCCCTCAGGATCCCGGGCGCACAAATGAGACAACCGCCCCCGAGCAGCCTCGACGTCCCCCCGCTCCAAAGCAGAGGCCATCAGACGCCCCTCCCGCCCCAGCGACGTCCCGCCCAGAACAGCCCAGGTGACGACCCCCGTCACCAGAGCACGCGAAAACTCCCCCGGCACCCCCCGCTCAACAACAACCCCACCCGCAACAACACCACCCACAAGCAACCCGGTGTAGAGCACACCCCGCCCCCGCGAATCCGAATAGACCTTCTTCTCCACCCACGAGGCGACACGCCCGAACCCCGCGACCGGATGCCCCCGCCGCGGATCCCCGAACAGCGCGTCCAGAGCGACGCCCAACAGCAGCCCCTCAGGAGAGACACGCATCAAGCTCATCCCAGTGCGCCTCCAGCCAATCCTGGGCCCGCCGGATCCGCGGCCCCGCCCCGCCCTGCCAGATCCGCGCCCAGCCACCCCCGCCCCGGGCCCGCGCCTCCATCGCCCGGTACGACCGCTCGAACCGCACCCGCGAAGCCGGCAGCACCTCACGCCGCATCTCCGGCCCCACACCGTACGCATCACAGAACACCCGCAACCGCCGCCCCACATCCACCTGGTACAGCAACTCGTCCCGATCACACGGATCGGCGATCGGCCCCCAATGCCTCAGCGCCGTCACCACGTCGTACAACCGCGTCGTGGGCCGCGCCAGATCGAAATCGATCAACGCCACCGGCCGTCCACCCCGGAAGACGACGTTCTCCGGCGTCACGTCACAGTGCCCGATGATCTCCGGCGCCCCGTCCAGGTTCGACGCCTCCACGTCCCACGGCGCCCCGGCCGGAGCCTCGTATCCCGCGACGGCCTCGTGGTACCCCCGCAGCAACTCCCCGACCCCCTGAAGCGCCTCCTCGGTCACCACATAGGCCGCCAGCGGCCGCCTCCCGGCCTCCCCCGGCACCCAGCTGAGGATCTCCCGCCCCCGCCCGTCCACCCCCAGCACCCGCGGCGCCTCGAACCCCACCCGCTCCAGATACCGCAGCAACCCGTGCACCGCCGGGCTGTGCGCCCCCAACGGCCTCCGCACCGTGTCCCCGACCCGCACCACACCCTCCGTCACGTCCCCGCCGGAGAGCGGCACCTCACCGTCAACCACCACAGCACCCCAAGATATGACCCCCCACCCACCGCTCCGCCCGTTACGGCCGTTTTAGATGTGGAGCCCAGCCACGCACACCCATACACTGTGTCCCGGCGCCCCGCCGGGCCGCCGAGCGCCCGTAGCTCAGCTGGACAGAGCATCGGTCTTCTAAACCGACGGTCGCGGGTTCGAATCCTGCCGGGCGCGCCGCTCTTGACCTGCGGTTTTACCGTAACCACATCGTTCGATCACGCCCGGAATGCCCCCGTGTTCGCTCGATGTTCGACCCCGGTCGCGATCACCCTCCGCAAACCCCCCGACCACCCGCAGCCACCCACGCACCCAACCCCGACTCCGGGTCGCACAGATCCCATCCGGCACCGGCTTACGTGCCTCCGGCACGCTCTCCCCTCGAAGCCCGGGGACCAGCGTCCGCACCCCCGCCGGGCTGAACCGCGGACTCTGATGGCCAGCGGGTGCAGGTCAAGCGCATACAGCCGGTGTCCGGCCGCGCGGTCAGGAAGACCCCGGTCTGCTCCGGTGTCCACACCATCACCGCCGACGGTCGCGGCGTGCTGACGTAGGCGTCCATCGGCTTGACCTGACCACCACGCCCCGCACCGCCAGCCTGGACGCCAACAGCGGCGCTGTCGGGGTCGGCGACGATTCGTGAGCCTGCCGCCATTCGCGGACGCGTTCAGGTGCCCAGACCAAGGCTTTGGGCAGACCTCCTGAGGGCAGTCCGACCTTACGGCGCACCTCCTCGGCCTCGGGGAGCCGTTTGTGCCCGCCGCGGGGTGGCGGTGATCAGCTCGACGATCCGGTTACGGTCCTCGGAGTCGGCGGTGATGTACCCGAGTTCGTATTGTCGGAACACCGGACTCGACCGGGCTGAGCATCCCTAGTTCGCTGGTCAAGGGCGTCGGCGATCTCTCCGCCTGGGCGTGAGCCACCGCCACGGCGATCGTCCGCCGACTTCCTGGGGAACGAAGTAACGCATGTAAGCATCAACGGCAAGGCCGATTTCGCGGGCTCGGCGATGCTCGGGGGCGCGACACCCTTCGATCTGGCCAAGGGTGGCGCCGTGAGCGACGAGACGGTCAGCTGGTGAGCGCACGTCGTGGATTGTCGACGGTGATCACCCGGAACTCCTCATCGGAGAGTCCGGCGGCTCGCAGGTGACCGGCGAAGTCGGTGAACAGGAAGCTGTAGCCGCCGCCACCGTAGGCGCGTAGGTGGCTCTTGAGGCAGACGTCGTGGGAGAGCAGCACCTGCTCAAGCCGTCCGTCTCGCACGATGTTCATCACGTACCGGACTGCTCGCTCGATGTCGTAGGGCGCCGTCGGTCTGATTCCGTCGAACTGGACGAAGGCTCCGCGGCGTGCCATGTCCAGGTGGTACTCCTCATCGAAGACCCGGTCGCAGTGCCCAATGATCACTCGCCGCGGGTCGACGCCCTCTTCCTGGAGCAGGTCGAGCTGTTGCCTCCCGACCGGCCAGCGCGCCGCGTGGGTGGTGATCGCCAACCCCGTGCGCCGATGGGCCCGCGCGGCGGCACGGAACGAGCGCTCCTCCGCTGCGCTGACGTGCCGATCGCAGCCGATCTCGCCGATGATGCCCGCGCGGATGCCGGTTCCGTCGATGCCGTTCTCGATCTCGGCCACCAGAAGCTCGGCGATCTGGTCGACCGAGGTGCGGTCGAACCAGTCCCGGTCGAGATAGGGGTGCCGGTAGAACCCCGTGCCGACGACGATGTTCAACCCGGTCGCGTCGGCCGTGTCGCGCACCGCGCTCACATCCCGGCCGAGACCGATGGTGGTGCAGTCGACCAGGGTCCGTCCGCCCAGTCCGACGAACTCGCCGAGTTCCAGCTCCATCAGGCGGCGGTCGCTGAGGAGCCCGTCGGCGCGGGCCTCCTGGAGCATGTCGATGTAGATGTGCTCGTGCGGGAGTGTCAGGCCGAGCTGCTCCTCGGCGACCGGGCCGAGCACCGTCATCACGTCCGCCATGCCCCGCCTCCTTCGTCATTGACCTTCTTACCATACTGCATATAGATTCGGTGGTAAGTCGGACTGTACGAAGGAGGCGCGATGCCCCAGGATTCCCGGCTTCCCGAACTGAGCGTCGACCTTCACCCCCGCCAGTCCGCGCTCCTCATCATCGATTTGCAGTACTTCGACGCGCACCCGGATCACGGGCTCGGTCCCGCGATCAAGGGCGGCGCCAGCACTGATGGCGGTGCGTACTACTTCGGCCGCATCGACTCCGTGGTCGTCCCGCAGGTGCGGCGCCTGGCGTCGGCGTTCCGGGAGTGTGGCGGCAGGGTCGTCCACGTGGTCACCGGCCCGCTGACCCAGGACGGCGCCGATCTGCTTCCGCGCACCCGGGCGCGCCGCCGGGAGATGGCCAAGCGGTTCCCGATCACCGGCGAACCGCCGGGCATCTACCCCGAGGGCAGCATCGAGCGCGCGGAGCTGCCCGGGGTCGCGCCCGTGGCCGGTGACATCGTGATCAACAAGCTGACCACCAGCGCCTTCAACTCCAGCGGCATCGACCAGGTTCTGCGGATGATCGGTGTCAGGGCCGTCGTGTTCACCGGGGTCGCGACCAACAACTGCGTCGAGTCGACCTTGCGCGACGCCTCGGACCGCGCCTACGACTGCATCCTGGTGGACGACGCCTGCGCCGCGTTCGACCGGGAGTCGCATGAGGCGTCGCTGCGCAACGTGCGGCGTCTGTTCGGGCGCGTCGAGGCCACCGCTGATGTGCTCGGCCGGCTGGGGGTCTGGGAAGCCGATCTCAGTGGAGCGCGGGCATGAACCGGGAGAGCCGGGCCGAGGCGCTGTTCCAGGACATCAGTCTCCCGGTCGGGACCGGGTTCGCGCATCCCTCGATGCCGGGACTCGCGGCCGATCCCGGGCTGCGGATCGAGACGCTGCGCCGGCACGCCGACACCGACGGCGACGGCCAGGTGATCCGGGCGATCTCGGCACGGCTGCACGTGGGAACGCATGTGGATGCCCCGGAGCACTACGTGCCCGCGGGCGCCCAGGTCATGGACATTCCGCTCGGCACCTATGTGGGGCCGGCGGTGGTGGTCTCCCTCGGCGGCCTCGAACCCGGCCAGCCGATCGACGTCGGCCTGCTGCGTCGCGCCATCGGGGAGCGCGCTGCTCCAGGCTCGCGGCTGTTGCTGAAGAGCGGGTGGAACGCGCGGTTCGGGCAGCCGGGGTGGCGGGAGGGCTCGCCGTACCTCACCGTCGAAGCCGTCGACCACCTGTGCCGGCTGGCACCGGCGCTGATCGGGGTCGACTTCTCGCACGCGAAGGACGCACCGGAGGGGCCGCGCCGCTACTACCTGAGCCACGCGCTCTGCACCGCGGGCATCGTGGTGCTCGCGGGTCTGCGCCTGGATCAGGTGTCGGCGGACGGCGGACTGCTGATCGCGGCGCCCATCGCGATCCACGGGGTGGAGGCGGCACCCGTCCGGGCCCTGTTCCGGCCGGACACTCCCCCCGGCTCGGATCGGTCCGCGATCCGTTAGCGCGAGGGCCTGGCCTGTGCCGCCGCCAGCACCTCGGCGATCGGAACGCCGTCGGGGTCCAGGAGCCGGCCGACGAGGCCGACCGTGCGCGAGATCAGGCCGAGCCCCCGGCCCGCCTGCCACGGCAGGCCCACCTCGTTCACCAGGGCGCCGATCGCGCCGGTGACGTTGACGACCAGCGGCCGCCCGTGTCGCCTGCTCGCCGACTCCGACAGCATCCGCACGAGATCCACATACGGGCCGTCGAGATCGTTCTCCTGGGCGATCGTGAAGAGGCGCCCGGCCCGGGGGTCGAGCGACTTGTAGAACCGATGCCCGATTCCCGGCAGGATCCGCCCTTCGGCCGACGCCGCCTCCACCGCGGCCTCGGCGATGTCCTCCAGAGCAGCGCCGGTGGGGGCCGCGCTCAGCAGGTCGTCCAGCAGGTACGCGGCGTTCTCGATCGACCCGACCAGACGGTCGCCGACACCGAGCAGGCCGGCGGCGACCGCGCCCTGCAGCGCGTTCGGAGCCCCGAAAGCGGTCAGCTTGCTCACCAGTACCGACGCGGTCATGCCGTGGTCGATCAGCGCTACCAGCATCGCGTCGAAGACCGCGGCCTGTGCGACGGTCGGCAGCCGCCCGGCCAGGTGCAGGTAGGTGACCTCCGACAGCGTGCGCACTCCCATCAGCTCGTCGACCAGGGCATGCCCCCGCAGCACCAGGTCGCCCGCCGGCAAGGGTCCGGTCGTGGAGTCGTCCATGGCCGGCTGCTCAGGCGCCGACGGCCCGGTCGGTGATCTCGAAGGCCGCGTCAAGGATGGCGAAGCCCTCCTCCAGCTGCTCTTCGGTGACGCACAGGGGCGGGTTGGTGTGCACCATGTGATTGGCGACCATGGTGAACAGGCCGTGCTCACGGAGATGGCCCGCCACCGCGCGCATCTCCGGCGACGTCCCGTTGTAGGGCGCCATCGGCGTGAACGGGTCGCGGCTGCGCACCATCTCGATCGTGCCGAACAGGCCCAGGTTCCGGACCGCGCCGACGGAGGGGTGCTTGTCGTAGAGGCGCTGGTGGTGCGCGCGCATCACCTTGCCCAACCGGGCGGCGTTCTCGATGAGCCCGTCCTGCTCGTAGACCTCGATCGTCGCCAGGGCGGCCGCACAGCCCACCGCATGGCTGTTGTAGGTCAGCCCACCGGAGTAGGGCCTGTCGTCGAACGCCTCGGCCACGTGCCCTCGCATCGCCACGGCGCCGAGCGGGAGGTAGGAGCTGGTCAGCCCCTTGGCCATCGTCATCAGATCGGGAACGGTGTCCCAGTGGTCCACGGCGAACCATCGCCCGGTCCGGCCGAACCCGGCCATCACCTCGTCCGCGACCATCAGCAGGTCATAACGGTCGCAGATCTCGCGCACGCCCTGGATGTAGCCGTCGGGCGGGATCAGGATGCCGTTGCCGCCGACGATGGTCTCCAGGAACACCGCGGCGATCGTGTGCGGGCCTTCGTAGCGGATCACGTCTTCGAGCCCCTGAAGACTCTCCTGGACCGGACGCGGGTCCTTCTCGCCCCAGCGGTGGGTGTCGGGGTACCGGACGACGCCGCCACCGCCGCCCGCCTCGTTCCCCCAGCGTCGTGGGTCGCCGGTGAGCGACAACGCGCCCATCGTCGCCCCGTGATAGGTCCGGTAGCGGGCCAGGATCTTGTGCCGCCCGGTGTACTGGCGGGCCAGCTTGATCGCGTTCTCCACCGCCTCGGCGCCGCCCACGGTGAAGAACACCTTGTCCAGGTCGCCGGGCATGATCTCGGCCAGCTTCCGGCCCAGGCGTGCTCGCGGCTCGGTGACGAACCCGGGCTGGACGAATCCGAGCCTTGCGGCCTGCGCACCGATGGCATCGGCCACTCGCCGGTCGCCGTGCCCGATGTTCACCGACATCAGCTGGCTGTTGAAGTCCAGGATCCGGTCGCCGTCGACGGTGTACAGGTACACGCCCTCGCCGCGGTCGATGGCGAGTGGATCGACGCTCTGCTGGGCGGCCCAGGGAAAGAACGTGTGCTCCTTCGAGAGCGCGATGATCTCTGCGGCTGAGAGCTTCCCTGACGTCATCGGGCACCTCGCGTCGGTTCGTCCGCTGGTACGGCGCCGCACCGGCACCGTTTTCATACGATAGATTAGTATTATACTAATGTTTCACGGTGTGTGCGATCTGGTGTGCCCGCCTATTTTCCGAGGTGGGAGCCATCGCCACCACCGCGGCCAGCCCGAGCGCTACCAGGGTGGTCATCAGGGCTCCGCCGAAGCCCGCGACCGCGACCACCGGAGCGGCTCCGACGCTGCCGATGACCAGAGCCCCGGCGAGCGCGGCCGACGCCAGCGCGAACGCGCTCCCCCGGTCGCCCTCATCACTGAGGTGGGAGAGGTCCACGTACAACGGAGTCACCACCAGTCCGGAGCCGCCGCCGGTGAGGACCCCGGCGATGATCAGGCCCGGCACGGTGACCCACAGTGTGAGCAGGCACAGCGCGATGGCGGTGGCGATCAGACCTGACAGGACCAGCCACCGGCTCGCGAGCCGGTCCGCCAGCCATCCGGAGGGGATCCGCGAGGCGAGCACCGCCAGGCCGTCGGCGATGAAGAACACACCCGCATCCGTCCCGGCCTGTTCCGCGCGCTGAGGCAGGTACGCCGTGATCGAGCCCCAGTGCACGAGGTAGAGCAGGATGATCGCCAGCGGCGGGGCCCAGGAGCGACGCATCGCGATCCCGAATCGGCGCGCCGCCGCGCGGCCCGGCGCGGGGACGGTCGAGGCGCGCATCCCGCGCAACCGGCCGATGACCAGCGTCGCCCCCGTCAGCACCAGCGCGAGGACGACCAGTGAGACGCCGGTGAGGTGCTCGCGCGAGCCGAGCACCAGCAGGGACAACGGCGGCATGATCGTCAGGCTCAGCGTCTGGGCACTCGCGGCCAGCGCGAGGGTGATCCCGCGCCGGCTCGCCGCGGAGACCTCGATCAGCGCCGCGAAGTAGGCCGGAGCGATCAGTCCGAAGCCGATCCCCTGGGCGACCCGGGCGACGACGAACGGGACCAGCGATTCGCTGCCGTTCAGCGGTGGCATCAGCAGGCAGGCCCCGGCCGCGTAGGACAGTGCGCCCACGGCCAGCAGCCGGATCGGGCCGAAGCGGTCGACCAGTGCCCCGCCGACGATCGCAGCCGGGATCTGCACCACCGCGGCGATGCCCACGACGATCCCGATGGTGGCGTCCGCCACGCCCGACCGGGAGAGCACCACCGGCATCGACACCACGAAGCCGTAGAACCCGCCCTGCAGGGCCACCTGACCGAGCACGTGCAGGAAGCCGATCCGAGCGGTGGCCGCGGTGTCCCGGCTCATGCGCCGGCCGGGGTGTCGCACCCCTCGATCTCATCGAGCACCTGGTCCAGCGCGTCGAGCAGGTACCGCATCTCCGCGAAACCGAAGACCATCGGCGGCCTGATCTTGAGCACGTCGCGCGCCGGACCGGCCAGGCCGACCAGCACACCGTGCCGGAGCAGCGCGTTGATCGCGGCACGTGCCTCGCCGGTCCCGGGACCGCCGTCCGGGGCACGCAGCTCGACCCCGATCGCGAACCCGCGGCCACGGACCGCGCGGACCGATCCATGCCGGGTACGCAGCTCCTCAAGTGCCGCCAGCAGCCGGCCGCCGACGACACGGGCGTTTCGTTGCAGGCCCTCGCGTTCCAGCACGTCCATCACCGCCAGCCCGGCGGCGGCCGCCACCGGACTGCCGGCGAAGGTGTTGAAGTAGTGGTGCCCGGCGGCCAGGAAGCGGTCGACGATCTCGCGCCGCGTCACCACGGAACCCACGGGAATCCCAGCGGCGGTCGGCTTGCCCATGGTCACCAGGTCCGGCACCGCGCCGTAGAGCCCGAACCCCCAGAACGTGTCGCCGACCCGGCCCTGGCCCACCTGGACCTCGTCGGCGATGACCAGCGCTCCGGCCTCGCGCACCGGACGCAGACCGGCCCGCATCACCTCCGGCTCGGGGATGCGGAACCCGTCGCTGACGAACACGGTGTCGTAGATGAACGCTGCCGGCTCGACGTCGCGATAGCCCAGCTCATCGATCCCCCGTTGCATCGCCTGGGCGAACTCCGCGCCGCCGGCCGCCGGGTCTGGTTGCGGGCCATGCGGAGGATGGGGCACGAGCGAGACCCACGGCACACGATCGCCTCCGCTGAGGGGACCAAGCGCGCTGACCGCGACCGTATTGCCGTGGTAAGCCGACTCGGTCGCCACGATCCCCTCGCGTCCCGAGTAGGCGCGGGCCAGCCTGAGCGCCAGGTCGTTGGCGTCGCTGCCGGTGCAGGTGAACAGGCAGGTGTCCAGCTCGGGCGGCATCGTCGCGAGCAGTCGCTCGGCGTACTCGACGACGGCGGGATGCAGGTACCGCGTATTGGAGTTGATCTCCCGCAACTGCCGGGCCACCGCCGCCACCACGTGCGGGTGGCTGTGACCGACGTGCGGAACGTTGTTGTAGGCGTCCAGGTAGCGGCGGCCCGATTCGTCCTGGACCCAGGCTCCGTGTCCGCGCACCGGCATGAACGGCTGGTCGTAGAACTGCCGCAACCCGGGACCGAGCGCCTTGGCCCGGCGCTCGATCACCGCCGATGGCGACGGCAGTCCCGCCGGCGCCGGCACGGCCGGAGGCCGGCGGGTACCGCGCGTCTGGAGCCGCTCCAGTACCTCCAGGGAGTCCGCGCTAGAGAACCCCGGGTCCTCGGGCGGGCGGGGTGACCGGCTCGCGCGCCACTCGTGAATGACGACTCTCATCACCAGCCGGGTGATCACCAGGTCCAGCAGCACCGATCGTTCGAGCGGTTCCAGAGGGACGACGTCCTCGAATCCGAGGCGCACCTCGTCGATGACCTGGAGCGGGTCATCCTGGCGGCAGACGAGGAAGCTCGCGGCGATCGCCGGTTCCGCGACCAGCGGCGCGTACATGGCATCGCCGAAGTCGATGACGCCCACGATCCGCTCCGGGTCGTCCGGGGCGCACAGCAGGTTGGCCGGGCTCACGTCGCCATGGATGACCTGAGCGCGCAGGGCCGGGAACTGCGGCAGCACATCGGTCTCGAACCTGGCCAGCGCGTGCTCGACCGCGCGCCGCATCGATCGATCGGGCAGCGAATCGATCAGTGGCCGAAGCTCCTGGGCCCGGCCGATGTCCCACAGCAGTGGCCGCCGCGCCGACCGGTGGAAGAACCCGCGCGAGGCGCGCACCAAGCGGGCGGCGACGTTGCCGGTACGGCGGTGGTACACCGCGGTACCGCTCCCGGTGGTGCGCCCGGCCCCCGGAAGGAAGCTCAGCAGCTGGGTGAGGTGCGTCCAGCCCTCGGCGGACCATTCGCCCGTCAGCTCGCCGTCGCGGGTGCGACGCACCTCCTGCACGGGAAGCGAGGGATCGACGGCACCGATCCACTCGATGAGCCGCGCCTGAAGGTCGAAAGCCCCTTGTTCGGCAGGTACGCCGAGTTTGAGGACGTGCTCGGGACCGTGACGGCCTTCGATCAGGAACACGCAGCCGGTGCGCTCGCCGGCGAGTCGCCGGGCCGTCCCTTGACGGCCGTAGACCGCCATCGTCGCGGCCGCGGCGTCTGCCGGGCTGACCGGCGGCGGGTCCAAGGCCATCGTCATTTCGGACCGCGTTGGGAGAGGAAGTCTTCGCGAGTGCCCGGTGCCACCTCGCCGGCGGCCAGGGCAGGCGCCTCGGGGACGGCATCGGCCTCGGGCAGCAGCACGGCGGCATCGGTGTCCCAATCGACAGAGACGGTGCTGCCGACGGCGAGGCGCGCCGACGGGCCGTGGGCCGGAAGGAACGCCACCACGCGACCGAGCTCGCCGCAGCGGACCTCGATCCGGCGGTGGTCGCCGACGTAGACCGCCTCGGCGACCTGCCCGTCCAGCCAACCCGGGCCGGGGTGGGGCGTCAGCCGCACGCGCTCCGGGCGGATCGCGAGCACGCGGGTATCGGCCGTCCCGCCGGACGGGGATTGGAGCACGTTCACCGTCCGGCCGTTCCGCAGATGCCAGATCGATCGGTCCGCGGCGTCGCGAACGACCGGGAAGAAGTTGGACTCACCTAGGAAATCGGCGACGTAGGTGCTGGTCGGCCGCTCGTAGAGCGTCTCGGGGTCGCCGACCTGCTCGATGCGGCCGTCTCGCAGCAGCGCGATCCGATCCGACATCGTCAGCGCCTCCTGCTGGTCGTGGGTCACGTACACCACCGTCAGCCCGAGGCGGGTGTTGATCCGCTTGATCTCCAGCTGCATCTCGGAGCGGAGCTGCTTGTCCAGGGCGCCCAGGGGCTCGTCCATCAACAGGACCCGTGGCTCGTACACCAGCGCTCGGGCCAGGGCGACGCGTTGCTGCTGACCCCCCGAGAGCTGGGCCGGACGGCGTTCGCCGAACTGCTCGAACGGAAGCCGTACCAGGTCCAGCACCGACCGCACCTTGGCGCGGATCTCCTTGGCGCGGACCTTCCGCATCTGGAGCGGGTAGGCCACGTTCTCCAACACCGACATGTGCGGAAACAACGCGTAGCTCTGGAACACCATCCCGAGGTTGCGCTTGTTCGCCGGCACGTCGCCGATGTCACGGCCGTCCAGGAGGATCCGGCCCGCGTCGGGACGCTCGAAGCCGGCGAGCATCATCAGCGTGGTGGACTTCCCCGAACCCGAGGACCCCAGCAACGACAGGAACTCGCCTTCGCCGACGTCGAGCGAGATCCCGTCGACCGCGGTCACCGAGCCGAATCGCTTGACGAGCCCTTGCAGGGAGATCGAAGCGCCCAGGTGCTTGTCGCTCACACGAGTTCCTTCCGTTGCGCCTGTGCGGCCGTTGTCGCCGATTCCGGACCGCCCCGGACGGCCCCGGCGGCGCCGAGGATGACCGCGGTGAGCAGAAGCAGGAGTGCGGAGATCGCCGCGACGACCGGGGACAGTCCGAAGGTGATCTCGCTGAAGATCTTCATGGGCAGGGTCGAGCCGGCGGCACCGATCAGGAAGACCGCGACGACCAGTTCGTCGAACGAGGTCAGAAACGCGAACAGTGCCCCGGAGAGGATCGCCGGGGCGATCAGCGGCAGCGTGATCCGCCGGTACGTCGTCCACATCCCGGCCCCCAGACTGGTCGAGGCCAGTTCGAGCCGATCGTCCAGCCGCAGCAGCGACGCGGTCACCAGCAGCATCACCACCGGCACTCCGAAGACGGTGTGCACCAGCACCAGACCCGGCAGCGAGCCGATCAGGTGGAAGCGGTCGAAGGTCTTGTAGCCGCCGACCGCTATGACCACCGGCGGTACCACCATCGGCGAGATCGCCAGCGCGGCGAACACACGGCGCAGCGGCAGCTGCCCCCGGACCACGGCGATGGCCGCCGCCGTGCCCAGCACCGCGGAGAGGCCGGCGGCGCCCAGGCCGACGAGGATGCTGCGCACCGCGGCGTCGCGCCAGTCCGCACTGCCGAGGAACTCGTCGTACCAGCGCAGGCTGAACAGCTCCGGCGGGAACCGCAGCAGCTCGCCCTTGCCGAACGACATCACCGTCACCAGGACCGAGGGGACCAGCAGGTAGCCGGCGACCACCAGGATGTAGAGCAGTCCGACGAGGCGCAGCAGGCGGGTCCCGGTCATCGGCCGCTCCTCAGCATCGAGTCGATGTTGAACACCCGGCGGGCGATCAGCACCGAGAGGAAGGTCGCCGCCAGCAGCACGAACGCCAGCGCGGCGCCCTGCCCGAAGTCCAGGAACCGGTTCACCTGCTGGTCGACGAGGTTGGCCATGAACATCGAGTGCGGGCCCCCGAGGATCGCCGGCGTGATGTAGAAGCCGAGGGACATCACGAACACCAGGGCTCCGGCGGCGACGGCGCCGGGCCCGGTGAGCGGCAGCAGTACCCGGCGGAACGTCTGCCACCGTGACGCACCCAGGCTTGAGGAGGCCTTCGGCAAGGACGCATCGAGCTGGAGGAACGACCCGTAGATGGGCAGGACGCCGAACGGCAGCATGACGTGCACCATGCCGATGAGCACCGCCGTCTCGGTGTTGAGCAGATCCATCCGGCCGAGGATGACGACCCAGGCGTAGTTGCGGACCAGGACACTGGTCCAGAGCGGAAAGACCACGATCAGGATCAGCAGACGCCGCCAGCGCCCGGCCAGCCAGGTGATCAGTGCCAGCGGGTAGGCGACGACCAGGACGATCGCGGTGACCTCGAACGAGATCCGCAGCGTCCGGAGCAGCACGGAGCGGAACAGCGGCTCGGTGAAGATCCGGGTGTACTTGCCGGTGTCCCCGTCGGGAAGGCTGGAGGGGATCAGCGTCACCAGCGGCGCGACGTAGGCGAACGACAGGAGAACGAGCAGGGGCAGGACCAGTAGCACCGATGTTCTGACGGAGAGTCTTCCGCTGTTCATACCTGCTCCGCTCGCCTTTTCCCGAGGTCGTTTTCCGGATTCACTGATGGAGGGGATGGATCAGCTGGAGATCCAGGTCGCCCATTCCTCCTCCAGGCCCGTCTTCACCTTGGCGATGCCCTTGAGCTCGTCGAGTGTCGGCGTCCACCACTTGTTCTTGTTCTCGGCGGTGGTCGGCACGAACTTGAGCTTCTCGGGGGTCATGTAGCCGGCCGGCAGGTAGTCGATGAACTTCGGGTTCGTGGGGGTCACCTGGAAACCCTGGTAGAAGACGGCCTGCCGCTTCGGGTCGGTGAAGTACTGGAGAAGCGCCTGCACCACATCGGCGTTCTTGGTCCCGTTGACCATCGCCATGTTCTCGAACCCGAGATAGCCGCCCTGGAGGGTGTAGGTCCACTTCGGGTTCTTCGCCATCGCCTGCTGGGCACGGCCGTCCCAGCACAGGCAGTAGTCGATGCGCTGGTCCACCATCGCAGACACCAGCTCGCTTCCGGACTGGTACCAGAGCTTGACCGACGGCTTCACCCTGTCCCAGACCCTGTGCGCCCGGTTCATGTCCAGCGGGTAGAGCTGGTCTCGCGGGACGCCGTCGGCGAGCAGCGCGGCGGCGATGTTGCGTTCGTCGTCCCCCCAGTTGCTGACCGCGCGCCGGCCGGGGAAGTCCTTGACGTTGAAGAAGTCCGACACCGAGGTCAGCGGCTTGACGCCGTCCTTCTGGAGGTAGCCGGCGACCATGACGCTGAGCAGATGCCCGACGCTGACGCCGGAGTTCGCACCGGGGACCAGGCCCGTCAAGCCGGGCACCTTGGCCGGATCGACCGGCTTGAGAAGGTCGTCGCCGGCCATCTGGAAGATCGCAGGACTGCCCCAGGCATCGATCATGTCGAACCTGGCCTTGCCGGCGGTATGCGCCGCCTTCAGCAGTGCGGGGGTCTGGCCGGTCACCTCGACGACCTTGATCTTCGCGCAGGTGTTCTGCTCGAACGGCACGTAGTAGGCCTTGTGGATGGCCTCCGCGACGGCACCGCCCCAGCCCTGGACGGTGATGGTCCGGCCCGAGTAGTCGGGGTTCCCGTTCGTGCCGCAGTTCTTCCCCGCGGACGAGTCGGACGTGCCCGAGCACGCTTGTACGGTGAGTGCCGCGGTAAGCGCGGCGAGCATGATTGCAGGGAGACGCCATTGTCTCATCACGGGATGGTCCTTTCCCTTGTGTGCTCGCCTACAGCGTGATGCGTGTGGTCACAACGCAACGCAGACGTTCTTGATCTGGGTGAATTCGAGGAGACCTTCGAGACCTTTGGTCCGGCCGTGGCCGCTTTGCCGGTAGCCGCCGAACGGGAGCTCGGCGCTGCCGCCGCCACCGACGCCATAGGTGTTGATGTACACCTGGCCGCTGCGGATCCGGCGGGCGATGCGATGCCCCCGGGCCACGTCCGCCGTCCAGACGGCGGACGTGAGCCCGTAGGTCGTGTCGTTGGCGATCTGTACGGCGTCCTGGTCGGAGTCGAAGGGGATCGCCACCAGGACCGGGCCGAACACCTCCTCGCGGGCGATCGCCATCTTGGAGTCCACCCCGCTGAGCAGGGTGGGGAGGTAGAAGTGGCCGCCGCTGAACTCCTCTCCCTCGGGAGAGGCGCCGCCGACCACGATGCGCGCGCCGGCCGCCACGGCCTCCTGCACCATGCCCGCGACCTTGGCGTGCTGGCGCTGAGTGATCAGCGGCCCCAGGTCCGGGTTGCCGATCCCGTGGCCGCAGCGCAGGGAGCCCATGCGCTCTCCCACCGCGGCCACCACCTGGTCATGGATCGAACGGTGCACCAGGAGGCGCGATCCGGCCGCGCAGTTCTGCCCGGCGTTCTGCACGATCGCGTTCACCACCGCGGGAATCGCCTTCTCCAGGTCGGCGTCCTCGAAGAGCACGTTCGGCGACTTGCCGCCGAGTTCCAGCGAGAACGGCCGGATCAGTCGCGCGGCGGCGGACCCGAGCAGCTTGCCGACATCACGCGATCCGGTGAAGGCCACCAGGTCGACGTCGGGGTGGATCGCAAGCGGCATCCCGACCTCGGGTCCACCGCCGGTGATCACGTTCAGGTAGCCGGCGGGGACGCCCGCCTCATGCGCGATGCGGCCGATCTCGAGCGTCGACAGCGGCGCTTCGGGCGCGGGCTTCACCACCACGGCGTTGCCGGCGGCGAGGGCGGGAGCGACCGTCCTGGCAGCGATCTGGATCGGGTAGTTCCAGGCGGTGATGACCGCGACGACGCCGTAGGGCTCGCGGACGGTGAAGTCGACGAAGTCGGGTCCGACAGGAATGCTGCGCCCGTCCAGCTTGTCCGCGAAACCCGCGTAGAACTCGAAGTAGCGGGCCGCCCCGGCCACGTCGGCCTGGGCCTGGAGGAGCGGCTTCCCGGTGTCCCGTGATTCGAGGACGGCCAGCCCCTCGGCGCGCTCGCGGATCAGGGTGGCCATCCGGTTCAGCACGATGACCCGATTCCGAGGCACCTGCCAGTCGCTGTCACGGTCCACTGCGGCACGCGCCGCGGCCACGGCGAGGTCCACGTCCCGCTCGGTGCTCGCGACCAAGGAGCCGAGCACCTCCCCGGTGGCCGGATCGACGCTCTGGAACTCGCCGCCGTCGATTCCCGGACGCTCCTCGCCGCCGATCAGGTTGCGCGCTTGCTGGCTGTTGGTCGTCACCGGCCGTCCTCCTTCGTGCCCGACTTCATAATCTTCATATAGATTAGAAGGTCTGTCAATGGTGTTCTGGGCGTGCTTCCAGGTCAGCCGCTTGCGATCAGCTCGATCTCCAGCCGCGCGGCGGGGAAGGGCGTCGTGCTCACGATCGGGATCACCGTCGTCGGCGGCTGCCCGCCGCCGAAGAACCGGCGCGCCACCGTCTCGAGCTCGAGAACCAGCCGCGGATCCGTGGTGAACACGCTCTGATGCACGACGTCGTGGAAGGTCCGTCCGGCCGCGGCGAGATGGCCCTCAAGTACCTCGTACACCTTGAACGCCCGTGCCTCGAACCCCGACTCCGCGTCCAGCCGCCCGAAGCGGAGCAGCCGCCCGGCGGGGCCGAGGTCGGTCACCGCGGCGAGCACACGTCGATCACCGATGTCGACGGGGATCTCACCGCTGGTGATGACCAGGCCCCCTCCGGCCGCCGCGCCGGCCACGTAAGGGCTGGAGATCGCCGAAGCCGCGCCGGTGACCTTCTTGCCGGCGGCCCGGCCGGCCAAAGCGATGGCATCGAAGGCCAGAAGCGCCTGCGCCGAGCCCACCCCGGCCACCTGGAGGCCCGTGCTGGCCATCATCGTGCGCTCGCTGCTGTCGAAGTACTCGTTGCGGGCGAGGACGACGCTGCCGTACTCCCGCATCGGCAGCCGCACCCAGCCGTTGACCTTGAGCACTCCGGCGATGTCGCCACCGGCGTTCTTCAGGATCTCCGCGAGGCGCTCAAAGGTGCGGATCGTCTCACCGAACGCCTGCCGCTCACGGTCGGTGCGCAGCAACGAAGGCGGCATCACATCGGCGGGATCGCCCGCTGCCGGCAGGCCGTCGATCGCGGAGACGAACAGCAGGTCGCCGCACCGGATCGCGTCCGGGTAGCGCCGGTCCCCGGAGCCGACCACGGAACCCCCGCGGGCCCACTCCGGATCCGCGGCGGCCACCACGTCGAGGTAGACCTTGATCTCCGGATCCATCAGGTGGTCCGGGACCACGATCACCGACGTGGCCGGCAACGGCCCGGCCAGGGCCTCGTCCATTACCCGCTCGATCGCCGCCAGGTCCCGGACGTCGGTCAGGAACAACCGCTGCCGGACGATGTTCCCCAGCGCCAGGCCACGCGTGCCGAGCAGAGCGGTCAGATTCTCATAGAGCTGGAACGCCTGCGCGCGCGCCGCGTCCTCGGGCACGTCGAAGAACATCAGGCCGACATCCGGCCCAGGCGCCGCGGTGGCCAGCCCGGCCGTGCCGGTGACCAGCCGGCCGGTGTCCAGATCGTGCGGGGTCACCGTGCCGCTGAACACCATCCCGGCGGCGACGTCCGAGAGATGTCCGCCGGTCAGGTCCTTCCGGTTCATCACCGACTCCTCCACTTCATCACCGGCTCCTCCACCCGGACCCTGCTCCCTGTCGCGGAATGAGCGCGATCGCTCGGGCCCAGCCCGATCCGGCATGCTCCAGCTTGATCGGCGGTGCCCAGACGAAGAATCCGGTCGGATCCCCGAGTGCACCCAGGTTGCCCAGCTTCAGCAACTGGCAGTGCTCGATCTGGCGTGCCAGCCGATGCACCGGAAAGAACGACTCGTGCTCGCCACGCCGCAGGTCCGCCGCCATCGCCGGCAGCGGCCGGTCCAGAAGCTCGGCGTCCGTGCCGACCATGGTGACGCCCCTGCGCAGCAACGACAGCAGCCCACCCCGGGTCAACCCGCGTCCAGCGGCGGCGAAGCCGGGGTCGCCGTCGAACCGCTCCCCCGCCCCGGTCCGCAGGATCACGATCTCCCCCGGCGACAGCCGATGCCCTATGCGTTCCAGGGCGCGATCGATCTCGGCCTCGTCGATGCCCGCCTCACCGGCGCCGCCGCGCACGTCCAGCAGCACGCCCGGTCCAAAACACCAGTCGAGCGGCACTTCATCGATCGGGCGGGCGTCCTGGCCCGCGCATGACGGGCCGAACCGCAACGGCGCCTCGATGTGCGTACCCGCCCGGGTGGACGCGGTGACCAGGTCCCAGGATCCGCGGGCCGCGACCTCACCGACCGGCACGCCCAGGTGCTTGGCCCATTGCCGGCGCCTGCGCTCACGACCGTGACTCTCGATCACGGAGACCTGCGGCTCCATGCTGACGTTGCGGATCGGCTGGCTGAGGTCGACGATCACGGCCCGCTCCAGCGCCGCCGGCAGGGCCCGCAGGCCGCAGAAGCGGGTCCACGCCCCGCTCGCACCCTCCAGTTTGATCGGCAGCGCCGACACCCCGAAGCCGATGGCGACCGGCAGCCGTTCCAGCCCACGGGCCTTCTCAACGTGGACGTAGCGACGCCGTCCGCCGACGGTGTGCACCGGGAAGTAGGCGTCCCGGTCACCCGCCCGGAACCGCTCCTCCATCCACGGGATCGGCATATCGGCGGTCATCGAGTCGGTCGCCGTGATCCCGACGCCCCGGTCCAGCAGCCACTCGACGGCCGCGCCGCTCATGCCCGCGCCCAGCAGCGCGATCCCCGGGTCGTCGTCGTACCTGTCACCCATGCCGACGTGCGTGATCACCAGGTCGCCGGCGCGCAGGTCGTAGTCCATCCGGCGCAGCGCGCCGGCAAGGTCCTCCTCGGTGATCAGACTGACCCCCCGGTCACTGAAGTCGACCTTGACCCCATGGGTGAGCAGCGGCTCCAGCGCCATCTCGTCCACGGACTCGGCCGGGACTCCCTCGATCACATCGCCGTAGTGAGTGGGAGCGTCCAGATGAGTGCCGAAGTGGCTGGACAGGGTGGCGCACTCGTCGGCCGCGAACAGTCCGTCCAGGGGCAGCTCGGAGACCGGCATTCCGAGAGAGCGGCTCAGCTCGCGCAGGGTCGCACGGTAGTCCGACGTCACGATGTGCACCGGCGCCCGTTCCATCGGCTCGTTGCGGATGGTCGAGGAGAGATCGTAGAACTCGGTCATCGCTCGCCTGCCGCCTGGACCGCCTGCTCACGGTCGTACAGGTCCGGGTCCCGCCAGTCGGCGCGCAGCTGCTCCTTGCGCACCTTGTGCGACCCGGTCCGGGGGAACTCGCTGACGATCCGCACGTAGCGCGGCACCTTGAACGGGGCGAGCCGTTCGAAGGCCCATTCCAGCAGCGCCGCCGGATCGATGGTGCGGTTCGGCCTGGGAATCAGGTAGGCGAGCACCTCGTCGTCCAGCAACTCCGAAGGCACCGCGACCACCGCGGCGTGGGCGACGTCGGGATGGGCGGCCAGAGTCCGCTCGACCTCCCCGGAGGAGATGTTCTCGCCGCGCCGTCTGATGATGTCCTTCTTGCGATCCACGAAGAAGTAGAAGCCGTCCTCGTCGCGCCGCAGCAGGTCGCCGGTGTGCAGCCACCCGTCGCGGAACGTCTCCGCGGACCTGTCCGGGTCGCGGAAGTAGCCGCTGGCCATCGCCGGGTTCCGCAAGAGCAACTCACCGATCTCGCCTTCCGCGACGTCGTTGCCGTCATCGTCGACCAGCCGGGCCTGGTTGCGGGGAACGGTCGGATCGGGGTGCTGACGCGGCTTGCCGATCGACCCGGGCCGGCGTTCGCCGGCGATGTCCTCGATCATGCCGAAGGTGGTCTCGCTCATCCCGAAGCCGGAGATGACCTTGAGGCCGAAGCGCCGCTCGACGTCCGACTGCATCTCCCGGGGCAGCTTTGTACCGCCGTAGGCGATCCGGACCACGTTGTCGCCGTCCTCGGGGTCGGGCTCCCTGCGCGACAGGATCGCCGTCATCGCCCCGACGAAATTGAAGTGCGTGACCCGGTGGCGACGCACCTCGGGCCAGAACCGGCTCGCGCTGAACCTCGGCGACAACACGATCGTGGCCCGCGCGCCGATCGCACCCATCGTCGAGTACGCCTGCGAGTTGATGTGGAAATACGGCATGCACACGTAGAGACGATCGTCGTGGCCGATGCCGAGCCAGTACCGGTACCCGTGCCCGGTGAGCACGAAGTTGCGATGGGTCTGCATCACACCCTTGGAGGGCCCGGTCGTCCCCGAGGTGTAGATCAGGGAGATCAGGTCGGCCCCGTTCAGCTCGACGTCCGCGACGTCGGGCCTGACCGCGGCCGCGGCGGCCAGGAAATCGGTGTACGCCGGATGCGGACCCAGGTGGAACACCGGGCGGTTCAGGCCCTCGGCGATCGGTCCGGCGACGTCGGCGTGAGCGGCGTCGACCAGGACCGCGACCGGATCGCAGTGCCTGATCTGGTAGGCCGCCTCCTCGCGCCTGAAGCCGGTGTTGACCGCGGAGATGACCGCGCCGATCTTGATCAGCCCGAACCAGGCCGTCAGGAAGTCGGGTGAGTTGCCGACCATGAAGACGACCCGGTCCCCCTTCCGCACACCGGCCTCGCTCCACACGGTGGCGGCACGGTTCGCCCGGTCGTCGAACTCCAGGTACGAGACCGGCCTGTCCTCCCAGACGAGGAACGGGTGGTCCGGTACCGCCGCCACCGCGTCCTCCCAGAACGCTCGAACGTTGAGGCTGTCCAGATCCATGCGCGTCCTCCCGCTGAGCTCATCCTTCTATACTTCATAAAGATTATGCTGTCTTCATAGATTATGATGTTAGAGTGAAGACAGTCAAGAATCTTCGCAACGACCGGCTACTGTGGGGACGGTGAACGGCGTGCGCGAGACAACCGATCAGAAGAAGACCGCGGCCACAGCGGCGTCGCTGCGCTCGCGGCGCGTCGCGGAGGTCGTTGCCGACAGGCTCCGGGCCAGGATCCTCAGCGGTGAGCTCGGCGACGGTGATCGACTTCCCAAGGAAGACGACCTTCGCCAGGAGTACCCGGTCTCCAAGCAGTCGATCCGCGAGGCCATGCGCATCCTGGAGGCCGAAGGCCTGCTCACCGTGATGCGCGGCCAGCAGGGCGGCGCGATCCTGCACACGCCGCAGCCCGCGCGCGCGGCCTACGCCCTCGGACTGGTGCTCGTGCGGCAGAAGGTCCCGCTCGACGACCTCGCACGGGCGATCCGGGTGCTCGAGCCGCAGTGCGCGGAGATGTGCGCCGCACGCCCGACCGGCAAAGCAGCGATCCTCAAGCGCCTGAAGGGACTTCAGGAGCAGAGCATCGCGGCCATCAACGACTCGATCAAGTTCACCGACATCTCCCGGCTGTTCCACGAGGAGCTGGTGCGCAGTTGCGGCAACCAGACCATGGTCATCCTCCTGGGCGCCCTGGAGTCGCTGTGGTCCGCTCATGTGCACCAGGACGTGACCGGCGAGACCGAACGCGGCGTGGATCGCGGACCGAAGAGCCGGCAGCGATCGGTCGAGGAACACCAGCGGATCATCGACATGATCAAGGCCGGAGACCCGGACGGCACCCGCGTCGCCGCGGAGGAGCACCTGGCCCGCGTCCAACCCCGACGGACCCAGGGACACGACGCGCACGTGGGCATCGCCGGGCTGGAAAACGTGATCGCGCAATCACGGACCGGGTTCAACGGCTCCTGACGCCGGCGCCCGCTACTCGACCTCTCCGGACGACGCTCGTCCGGGACGAACACATGTTGCCGAAGCACTGAACATCAACACCGGAAGGCCCGTGTCCGGGTCGAACGCCTCACCGTTCCTTGCAGCCTGCCGCAGGTCTGAGGTGCTCGATGACCGCCAGAACGTACATGCGGGCGCCGGTGAGGCTCACGGTCTCCAGAAGGTCACACGCCGGCAGCGCCTTCACTCATGCGTCGCGCCCTTAGAGGTCGCCTGCCGCCGGCAGCGCGGGCCGATGGATCCAGGCGGCAAGGTCGGCGGGTGCGCATTGGGCGACTCGGGCGGCGTACCGGGGAAGCTCCTCCTCGCTGAGGACCTGCCGCCACTGGCCTGTCGATCCGCTGTGGAAGAACCGGCTGTGGTCGTGATAGAAGCCGTCGTGGCTGGCTTCGGGCGCGAGTTCACCGGCCCGGCCCTTCATGGCCGCGAACGTGGCGGCCTGGACGAGGTCCGGCCAGGCCGTCTCGGTGATGGCGATTCCGAGCCGGGCCGCTATGTAGCGCATCTGTCCTTCGAGGTCATCAAGGAGGTCCTCGTAGCGCAGCAGCACGATGTTCGGCTGGTCGCGGACCTGCCAGAAGGTGTCCAGATGGTGCAGCATGATCTCCAGGTCGGACACGGCCTTCCCGGGCGCGGCCGGATCGACCCAGGACCAGAAGCGCTCGCGCGCGGTCCCGCTCGGCAGGGACGGAGCGGCGGCCAGCAGCTCCTCCAGGACCACGGCGCCCACGGCATCCTCCCGCAATGCGAGGGACACGGCCCGGTCGGTGTTGCCGGCATGGCGGTCCAAGGACACGGCCACATCGCGGGGGTCCCGGCTTGCGCAGAGGTAGGTGACCCGGTCGTCGAAGGGCAGTCCGTCCAGGGGCGCATGGGTCTTGATGAACCGCCGGTGCGCCTGTGCCTCGAGGTCGGCCAGCACTGCGGTGAGCGGGCGCAGCAGGACGTCCAGCCACGGCGAGATCTGGTCGAGCGGCCGGTCGAATGTCGCGCTCTTGAAGATCTCCAGGGCGCAGATCATCTGCAGCCAGGTCGTGCCGCACTTCGCCGGGGTGCTGATCACGATGTCGCCGGGACGGAACACGAACCCATCCCAGCGGGCCGAGTCCGTAAAGGAGGTCTGGTAGCGGACGCGTTCCCCCAAGCCCATGCGGGGAGAATGGCGGCAACCAGATCGGGCCGTCAACGGTTTTCCGGGCGTCTTCCGATGAGAGGCCAGGTGGCAGGCGAGGACGGGCGGGGGGCGGCATCCTGGCGGCCGGCGACGACGAGACGCCGTGCGGTGATCTTGGACTGCTCAGCTCTTGGTCAGGCCGAGCAGGCGGGCGGTGTTGTCCTTGAGGATCTTGGGCCGCACCTCGGGCTTGATCTCGAGCTTGTCGAAGTCGGCCAGCCAGCGGTCGGGGGTGATGACCGGGTAGTCCGAGCCGAAGAGCACCTTGTCCTTGAGCAGGGTGTTCGCGTACCGCACCAGCTGCGGCGGGAAGTACTTCGGCGACCAGCCCGAAAGGTCGATATGGACATACGGCTTGTGGGTGGCCACCGCCAGCGCCTCGTCCTGCCACGGGAAGGAGGGGTGAGCCAGGATGATCCGGAGCTGCGGGAAGTCGACGGCGACGTCGTCGACCAGCATGGGGTTGGAGTACTTCAGCCGGATCCCGCCGCCGCCGGGCACGCCGGCGCCGATGCCGGTCTGGCCTGTGTGGAACAGCGCGGGCACGCCGAGTTCCTCGATCGCCTCGTACAGCGGGTAGGCGAGGCGGTCGTTGGGGGCGAAGGCCTGGAGGCTGGGGTGGAACTTGAAGCCGCGCACCCCGTACTCCTCCACCAGGCGGCGGGCTTCGCGCACCCCGGCGCGGCCCTTGTGGGGGTCGATGCTGGCGAAGGGGATGAGTACGTCGGGGTGGGCGGCGCAGCCTTCGGCGACCTCTTCGTTGGCGATCCGCGGGTGCCCCGTGGCGTGCTCGGCGTCGACGGTGAACACCACCGCGGCCATCCGGCGCTCGCGGTAGTAGGCGGCCATCTCCTCAATGGTGGGCCGGCGGTGCCCGTGGGCTTTGAAGTACTCCTCGGAGGCACTGAACAGCTCGGGGCTCAGCGCCCCGTGACCGTCCTTGGAGATTTCCGCGTGCGTGTGCACGTCGATCGCGACGAGTTCGTCCGGGTCCAGCGATGGCATCGTTGTCTTGCCTTCCGTTGTTGAGTGGGGACGGGGCTTCCGTTGCCGACGGGTCAGCGCACGCGGGTTCTGGGACGGCCCTCGGTACGGAACCGCTGTGCCTGGTCCACGTACCAGTCGACCACTTCGGGGTTGGCCAGGGAGCCGCGGTTGACGGCGGTGGCCGGGTCGTGTCCGGTGAAGAGCTTTTTGATCGGGACCTCGATCTTCTTCAACGCGTGGGTGACCGGGACGGCGGGCGCGGCGATGATGTCGTCCGGGACGTGCCGGTGTGAGGTGTGCTCCCGGATCGTGGTGTTGATCTTGGTTTTGAGCTCATCGGTGAGCTCGTCGTCGAGGACCACGAAGAGCGGCATCCAGTAGCCGCCGTCCGGTTGTTCCAGTCCGAGGACCAGGGCGTCGCGGACCTCGGGCACGTGCCGCAGCGCGGCGTAGATGTCGCCGCTGCCGAGGCGGACCCCGAGCCGGTTGAGGGTGGCGTCCGACCGCCCGTGCACGATGAACTCGCCCTCGGGGGTCTCGGTGATCCAGTCGCCCTGAGTCCAGGCGCCCGGGAACTTCTCGAAGTACGAGCCGCGGTACTTGGCGCCGTCCTCGTCCCCCCAGAAGGACACCGGCATCGACGGCATGGGACGGGTGATGACCATCTCCCCGACCTCGCCGACGACCCGCTCCCCGGCCTCGGACCGGGCCTCGACCGCCACGCCGAGCAGTGGCCCCTGGAGCCGGCCCAGGTGCACCGGCTCCAGGGGGTTCGAGCCGATGAATCCGCTGCAGATGTCGGTACCGCCCGTGTCGGAGCCGAGGTGGACGTCTCGCTTGACCTGTTCGTGCACCCAGCGCCAGGTCGAGTCCGGTAGGGGGGATCCGGTGGAAAGGATGGAGCGGAGCAGGGACAGGTCCCACTCCGTGCCGGGTTCCAGGCCGGACCTCTCCACCAGCGACAGGTAGGCGGCGCCAGTGGCGAACATGGTGGCGCCGGTCAGCGCGATGACCTCGAACTGCCGGTCCTTGCGCCGGTGGGTGGGCGACCCGGCGTAGGTGACCACGGAGGCGCCCGACATGAGGGTGTTGACCAGGGTGTTCCAGACCATCCACGAGGTGTTCGCGGCGACGTAGTAGCGGTCGCCCGGACCCATGTCCTGGTTCAGAGCGGTCCCCTTGAGGGCCTCCAGGGTCATGCCGCCGTGTCCGTGGACGATCCCCTTGGGCGAGCCGGTGGTACCGGAGGAGAACAGGATCCAGAGCGGGTGGTCGAAGGGCACCCTCAGGCAGGCGGGCTCGACGTCGTCCGCCACCAGCGCGGCGAAGTCCAGGCGGCCGGAGGCCACCGGCCCGGCTCCCGGTTCCGGGGCCGGGTCCAGGTGACGGACGAGGATGGTGTGCCGCAGCCCCGGCAGGCCGGCTTCCACCTCGGCCAGATGGTCCAGCCGGTGGACGTCCTTGCCGTTGAACCGGTAGCCGTCCACACCGATCAGGATCTTCGGTTCGAGCTGGAGCAAACGGTCCAGGGTGGACGGGGCGGACAGATCAGGCGAGTTGATCGTCCAGACCGCGCCGATGCTCGCGGCGGCCAGCAGCCCGATGACGGCCTCGGGCAGATTCGGCAGCACGGCCGCCACCCGGTCCCCCGGTTCGACGCCCAGACGCTTCAGGTGCGCCGCGAGCGACGTCACCTGGGCCGCGAGCTGCCGCCAGGTGAGCGCCGAGGCGGCGTTGTCCTCGTCCACGGTCAGCACCGCGGTGGTCTCCGCGAGCCGCGGATCCCGCGCATGGCGCAGGACGTTCTCGGCGAAATTCAGCCTGGCGTGCGGGTACCAGACCGCTCCGGGCATGCGCTCCTCGGCCAGTGCGGGCCCCTGGAAGCCCTCGCCCACCACGCCGAAGTACTGCCGCACCGCGTCCCAGAAGTCCGCCGGTTCGCGCACCGACCACCGCCAGACCTCGCGGTAGTCCGCCGGCCGAACGTTCCGGTGCCGGGTCACCCAGGCCATGAAGTCCCACAGGCGGGACGCCCTCCGCTGTTCCTCAGTGGGCAGCCACGTCAGCTGCCGGCCGTCCGCCATACCGTCATGCACCGCGCCGTTGCGGGTCGACATCGTCGCCACCTCTTTCTCCTGCCGATCCCCTGTCCCAGCTCGTCCTCTGTACCTACTGCGTCTGCGCCGACGGCGGCGCCGCGTCCTGCGACGCGAGCGAGAGCAGCTCCAGCACCTCGGGCAGGCCGTCGGCCACGAAGTCCGGGCGCCGGTCGGCCGGTGCCGCCTCGGCGTCGGCGGCGGAGCTCGTGCCGGTGGTGACCAGACATCCCAGGGCACCGGCCGTCCGTGCCATCGCACACTCCAGGTCGAGGTCGTCGCCGACGATGAGCATCTGCTCCGGCCTGACCCGCAGCCGCCGGGTCAGCAGCTCCAGGGCCTCCCGCGACGGCTTCCCGAGCACGTGGTAGGGACGGCCGGTGACATGGCTGAGGCCGCTGGCGATGAAGCCGGACACCCCCACGTTGAAGCGGCGCTCGGAGGCGAAGGAGGGGGCGTCGGAGGTGCAGTAGATCGGTGCTCCGGCCAGGACGGCCTCGGCGGCCACCTGGAGCTTCTCCCGGCCGAACTGTGTGTCCCAGCCGATGACCACGGCGGCGGCGTCCGCCGGTTCCCCGGCGAGGGCCCGGTCCAGGTCCACCAGGGGGAGCCCGTGCCGCAGGAACTCCTCCTGGACGCCGGGGCCGCCGAAGATCAGGACGGGCCGCCCCGGATACAGGGTCCGCATCGTCTCCGCAGCCACCACGGCGGGGGTGAGCACCTCCTCGTCCCGCACATCCAGGCCGAGGGAGCGCAGGGTCTCGGCGATCCGGGCGGGGGTCTGCATGGAGCCGTTGGTGAACACGGCCATGCTCCGCCCGGTGGCACGCACCAGGTCGATGGCCTCCCGGGCGCCGGGGAGGGCTCTGCCGCCGTGGCCACTGGGACCGTCGGAGAGCACCAGGCAGCCGTCGATGTCGAACATCACGCCGCGGACCTCGGCAAGCCTGGCGAGCTCCTTTCGCCGCTGCTCCCGGTGCGCCGTGCCCGCCGCGCTCACCGGGCGTCTCCGGTCTCGGTGCGGCGCAGTTCTATCCGCTCCGCGCCGCGGGTCACGGAGAGGTACGTCCATCTGGGCAGCCGGTGGGCGGCGCGGATGAAGTCGGCGACGCCGGTCACCGGGGCGGTGCCGCGGCCGGCGTCGGACGGGGACCAGCGCGGGGCGGGCCCCGCGGCGAGCATGGTGTCCACCTGATCCTGCGGGAGCACCAGGCGCAGCAGCAGCTCCTCCTCGGGCAGCTCGCGGGCGAACCGGCGCGCGTATTCCTCGTGCAGCTCGGCCAGGGACTTCTCGGCCGGGGTCACGGCGAGCTCACGGGCCCGGGACAGCGCGGCCACCTTCTCCAGGACCTCCGGCGCGATCTCCCCCTGGGGGGTGCCGAAGTTTCCGAGGACGAAGCGCACCACCTCGTCGGGGATGCGGCTGTAGCGTTCCTGGCCGGACCCGGCCGCCAGCACGTTCATCAGCGCCTGGCTGCCCACGAACTGGCTGAAGGGCGTGACCATGATCGGGTACCCGAGCTCCGCGCGGACACGTCCGGCCTCCTCGATGACGGCGGGCAGCGTGTCCAGCATGCGCAGCTCGCCGAGCTGGCGCTTGAGGGTGGAGATCATCCCGCCGGGGACCTGGTGCACGTGGAAGCTCAGGTCGTACTCGGTGGGCGCACCGGCCGGCAGGCCCTGGGAGTCGGCGACGGTGTGGAGGATCTCCGCGGCAGCGGCGGCCGCCTCGCGATCCGCCTGCACCGGGATGCCGAGGGCGTCGAGGTTGCCCAGCAGATTCTCCAGGCTGGGCTGGGCGGTGCCGTTGGAGAGCGGACCGAGCCCGGTGTGCAGCACGTCCACCCCCAGCTCGGCGGCCACCAGGTACAGGTGCGAGGCGGCGCCGGTGGTGCAGTGGCTGTGCAGCTCCAGGGGCTTGGCACCGGCGGCCTGGCGGATACCGGGGATCAGCTGCCGGGTGCGCTCCACGGTGAGCAGCCCGCCGGGGTCCTTGACGTAGAGGGAGTCCACGTACGGGCTGGCGTGGTACGCCCGGATGTTGCGGCTGTAGCTCTCGTCGGTGTGGACGGGGCTCTCGGTGAACGTCACCGCCGCCACCACCTGCTCGATCCCCTCCTCCTTGGCCCACTGGGCCACCCGGAGCAGGGAGTCGGCGTCGTTCATCGGCTCGGCGATCTGCAGCCGGCGCAGCCCGTGCCCGGCCATCAGCCGCAGCGCCATCCGCATCACGGTCTCCGAAGCCCTCTCCCAGGACATGAAGCGCATGCCCGTGGTGATGGCAGACAGCGGGGTGGCGGGCATGACGGCGCGCATCCGGGAGATGCGCTCCCACGGGTTCTCCCGGTGCCACTTCACGCCCATGGCGAGGTTGGTCGAGCTGGTGAAGTCGATCGCCTCGTAGCCCACCCGGTCCAGCAGCGGTCCCACGGCCTCGACCATGCCGGTGGTGAGCCCGGTGGCGCCCCACAGGCTCTGGTTGCCGTCCCGCAGGCTGGTGTCCACCAGGCGGATCGTCTTCTGCCGCCCGTCGGACCCGGTGCGGGCCCCCGCCGCGGCCGGCTCGGTCGCGAGCGTGGTCATCGGACGGCCTCCTTTCGCCGGTTCTGCCGCTGTTCCCAGGCCGGGCCGAACCACGAGGTGCTCACTCCGCCGTGGATGAAGTCGGGGTGGGAGAGGACGAACCGATGCAGTGGCAATGTCGTCCTGACGCCGTCGAGTACGACGGACTGCGCGGCGGAGCGCACCGCCGCCACCGCGGCGGGGCGGCTGTGAGCACGGACGATCAGCTTGGCCATCAGGCTGTCGTAGAACGGCGGGAAGGGGTAGCCGTCCTCGATGTGGGTGTCCACGCGGATCCCCGGCCCGGCAGGCCACCGCACGCGGTCGACGACTCCGGGGGTGGGCCGGAAGTCGTTGTCCGGGTCCTCCGCGTTGATCCGCAGTTCGATCGCGGTGGCCGGGGGGACCGGCGGCACGTCGGGCAGCTGCGGGTCCCGGCCCAGGGCCAGGCGCAGCTGGGCCGCCACCAGGTCGATTCCGTAGGCCTCCTCGGTCACGGGGTGCTCCACCTGGATGCGGGCGTTCATCTCCAGGAAGACCACGTCCTCGGACTCGGTGTCCACCAGGAACTCGACGGTTCCGGCGCCGCGGTACCGCAGGGCCCGTACCAGTGCTCGGGAGGAGTCGTGCAGCACGGCGCGCCGGGCTTCGGAGATTCCCGGTGCGGGGCATTCCTCGATGAGCTTCTGGTGCCGGCGCTGCACCGAGCAGTCCCGGTCCCCGAAGACCTGCGCGCCGCCCCTGCCGTCGCCGAAGACCTGCACCTCCACGTGGCGGGCCGCCGGGTAGAAGCGCTCCAGGTAGAGCGCGCCGTTGCCGAAGGCCGCCTGCGCCTCGGCCGCGGCCTGCGGTGCCAGCCGGGCGAGCTCCTCGGCGTCGGTCACCAGGCGGATGCCGCGGCCGCCGCCGCCGTGGACGGCCTTGATCAGCAGCGGGTAGCCGATGGTCCCGGCGAGCGGGACCACGGCGTGCACGTCGTCGACCTCGACGGCGGGGGCCACCGGGACACCGGCCGCCACGGCTGCTTTCCGCGCGCTGCTCTTGTCCCCGACCGCGCGGAGCGTCTCCGGCCGCGGGCCGGCGAAGGCGATGTTCTCGGCGGCGAGCAGTTCGGCCAACTCGGGCTGTTCACTCAGGAAGCCGTACCCGGGGTGGACGACGTCGGCGCCCGCATGCACGGCGGCCTGGGCGATGTACTCCGGCCGCAGGTAGGACCGTCCGGCCTGCGGCGGGCCGATGACGATGACGTCATCGGCCAGCCGTGCCGCCCGGGAGCCGGTGTCGGCCGCGCTGGCGGCCAGGACCGGGCCGGCCCCGATGCGCCGGGCGGCGGCGATGATCCGCACTGCGATCTCCCCGCGGTTGGCGACGAGTACCACGGGGGCCTTGCGGGTCCCGGGGGTCGTACGGGCGGTGGCGTTGCTCATGACGCGCCCGCCTCGGCGACGACGGCGAGGGGCTGGCCGAACTCGACCTGCTCGTTGTCCTTGACCAGGAAGTCGGTGAGCGTGCCGGCGACCCCGGCGGTGACCGGGTTCATCAGCTTCATCACCTCGATGATGCCGATGGTGGTGTCCGGCTCGACGGTGGCGCCCGGCGCCACGAAGGGCGGTGCGCCGGGAGAGGGCGAGCGGAAGAAGACGCCGATCATGGGGGCGGGGATGGTCGTGCCCTCCACGGCCGGGACGGCGGGGGCCCGGACAGCGGTGGCCGGGACAGCGGGGGCCGGTGCGGCTGCGGGCTCCGGTGCCGGGGCGGCGTGCTGTGCCACCGGGGCGGCGTTCGCCGGGGCCGGAGCGGCGGCCTGGACCGGCTGGGCGAGCGGGGCCGGCTGCTGCAGCTGCGGGGGCTCGGCCGAACGGGACATCCGCACCCGGACGTCGCCGAACTCGACGACGGCGGACTCGTAGGAGCCCTCGTCCAGCAGCGCCACGAGGTCCAGGATGTCCTGCCAGCTCGGGGTGGTCTCGGTGCTCATCGGGTTTCTCCCTTGACCGCGGCAGCGACGAAGCCGAGCAGGTCGGTCGTGGCCTTGGTGGTGTTCCTGCTCTTCTGCTTGCGCTTCCGCCAGTTCGTCTCCGCCCGGGATTGCAGCAGCATGACCCGGGGAACGCCATCGGCGTCCCGCTCAAGCGCCCACTCGATGTCCTGCGGGCAGCCGTAGTGCCTCTCCACGCGCAGCGCGATCTCCGCCAGCCGCATCAGCTCGCTCTCGCTCAAGCAGGGGACGTCACGGCGGGACTCCTCCACGTCGCGCCGGATCACGCCGGTGCCGTCCGGAGCGGGCACGTACTCGTGCTGCTTGGAGGCGATCCGGCGGCTGGTGACGGAGGGGCCGGCCTTGGTCAGCCAGTACTCGTCGGGGGTCACCTCGCCCGAGACCACGGCCTGGCCGAGCCCCCAGCTGGCGTTGACGGCGATGACCGAGCGGTCGCCGGTGCGGGGGCTCACCGTGAAGGTGACCCCGGCGACGTCCGCGCCGGCCATCAGCTGCACCGCGACCGAGATCTTCGACGCCTCGGTGGCGTCCGTGTCCGACATGCCGGAGCGGTAGGCGATCGCCTGGGGCGTGTAGAGGCTCGCCCAGCACTCGCGCACTTTGGCGAGCACGGCGTCCGCGCCCACCACCCACAGGTAGGTCTCCTGCTGTCCGGCGAAGCTGGCGGCGTCGCCGTCCTCATCGACGGAGGACGAGCGGACGGCGACCGGGCCGCGGTCGGGGTCGCCCGCACCGCGGCGCTGGGCGGTCTCCCGGGCGAGTTCCAGATAGGCCCCGCGGATCTCCTCCTCGACGGCGGCCGGCAGTTCGCGGCCCAGGATCAGCGCGGTGGCCCGCTCATGGGCGGCCTGGAGGGACTGCGGGCTGGCCGGGTCGGCGCCGCGTACCAGGCGCTTGAGCTCCTCGCGCAGGTCCGAGGCGTCCCGGAAGTCCTCGTACGCGTCCACGGTGATGGCGAACCCGTCCGGGACGGGCAGGCGGGCCTGGAACATCTCGCCGAGGCCGGCGCACTTGCCGCCCACCAGGGACCGGTCCGCCGAGCCGAGCTCGTGAAATCTTCTCGTGTAGGTTCCCACGTGTTCGTCCTTGTCAGCTGGGTCAGCCCCATTCGGGTGGGTGCCGCAGAGGCGGAGGGCGGTGCCGGGCCATCGCGGCTGTCCGGCGGGTGCGGCGGGTACGCGGGTGCGCGTCACGAGACGTCGGCGGCCTCGTCCAGGATGGTGACGGTGCCGGTGTCGCCGTCGACCCGGATCAGCTGGCCGGTCTTGATGGTCGAGGTGCCGAAGCCGGTACCGACGACGGCGGGCAGTTCGTACTCGCGCGAGACGATCGCGGCGTGGCACATGATGCCGCCGATGTCGCTCACGGCCCCGCGGATCCGGCCGAACACCGGGGTCCAGCTCGGGCTGGTCACCGGGGCCACCAGGATCTCGCCGTCCTGGACGGCGTCGAGCTCGCTCGGGCGCAGCACGAGGCGGGCGCGGCCCTCGGCGACGCCGGGCGAGCCGGCGAAGCCGGAGAGGGTGGTGCCGTTCGCGCCGTCGCCCTGGGCGGCCAGCCAGCGCTCCACGGTCTCCGGGGTGATGCCCCAGAGCATGATGGTCAGCGGCTCGCTGATCTCCTCCGGAACCGGTCCCAGGGCCGGCGGCGGGTTCCAGCCGCTCAGCGCGGCGTAGATCTCCTTGCGCCGCCTGATGACCTCCGGCCAGTGGTGGCCGCCCTGCGGATCGCCCCCGGCGCCCCAGGCCATCTGCAGGTCGACGACCGCCTCCTCGACCTCGGCGCGGCGCAGGAAGAAGATGTCCTCCACGTCCTCCCAGAAGCCCCACTTCTGCAGCAGTGCGCTGAACTCGCGCACCTTGTTCCAGAAGTTGGTGAGGAACCAGTGCTCCACGTAGAAGTTGTGGTTCTCCACGTAGGGGAACACCAGCCGTGCCAGGCCGAGCGCCTCGTCGAAGCCGGGGAGGTCCTCTTCGTCCAGGAGTGAGCGGTACTGGTCCACCAGGGCGTCGCGCTCCGCCTGGAGCTTCTCCAACGGGCGGACGAGGTCGTCGCCCTCGCGCAGGCGGTCGATGTAGTCCCCGATGGCCTGGATGGGCAGGGTCAGGTCGTCGATCCAGCTGCGGTGCGAGTGGTACATACCCGAGCCGTAGGAGAAGTGGAACCAGGGGTCCTTGCTCTCCTCAAGGGCGGCCAGCCACCGGCGCCCGGCGCCGGTCCCGCCGAGGCCGGTGATCAGCTCCTCCCCGGTGGTGGCGGCGCGGACGGCATCGCCCACGCCGAGCTCCTCGGCCTTGCGGGCGAGGGCACGCAGCTCGTCGTCGGGGCGGAAGAGCAGCACGTCGATGCCGCTGACCATCCGTGAGATCGTCTGATCGTCGATCTCGGGGAAGTGCTCCTTGCACAGAGTGAGGAACCGCAGGTAGGCGGCGTAGCCCAGGTTCAGGAACTCCGAGTGCAGGGTCCAGATACGGTCACCGTGCTCAAGCAGCCGGTGGTAGGCGGCGAGCAGCTGGTTGCCCTGGCTGGGTCCACGCTCCTCCAGCACGCGCTCGATCGGCTCGAACTCCGACAGCGGAGGGACCTCAAGGTCGTGGACGGTGCGGATGGCGTCCGTGACACGGTCCTGCCATTCCGCGTACAGGGTCTCCCAGTTCCGAAAGTAGTGGCCGGCGCGCTTGGCGAACTCCTCCGCCCGGCGGGCCTGCTCCTCCTCGTCCGGGCTGGGGATGGTGGACATGTAGGTGTAGCCGTTGACGACCCTCACGTCCAGGCCCTTGGCCGGCGGCAGGACGAACACGCGGGTGTTGGTGACGCCGGTGCCGGTGAAGGCGCCGTCGACGATCAGCTGGTCGAAGGGGTAGGAGACCTCCGGGAAGTGCAGCGAGTTGCGGAACCAGGTCTTCGCTGAGTCCTCCGCGCGCCGGGCGTACAGGAACCGGTTGTGGTAGGCGTACATCTCCTCCCAGCCCTCGGCCCCTTCCGGAGTGGAGATCTCGTAGGGGTCCGGGAAGCCGCGGCCGGGAGTGGGCTGCGCGGAAGGAGGAGTCTGGCTCCGTTCGCCGTCTGCAGTGGTCACTGGCTGCTCCTTCACGTCCACCGGAGGCTTGCACGTAGGAGTCACCATGGGGCCTGTGGCTCAGATCGCCAAGCAAGCTTTCCACTGAGTAAAAAACAACAGACCCCGAGTCCGCGATCCTGCACTTCGGAACGTGATCATCAGCCGGACGTTTTCATTCAGTGAAGTGCTGATTAGGCTGGCCTCCGCGTCGCCCGGACGCCGCACACAGTCACGACGAAGCCACCGCACGGAGCCATCACAGCCACCACAGGAACGACCCGCCAGGAGAAGCGATGGCAGCAGCAGAGAACGGCAACCCCGGCAAGTCGGTGATCCACCGGGCCTTCGCCGTCCTGATGTCCTTCGACGTCGCCCACCGGTACCTGACGCTGTCTCAGCTGTCGCGCCGCAGCGGTCTTCCCGTGGCCACCACCTTCCGGCTGCTCAACCACCTTGAGGTGATCGACGCCGTCGAGCGCGACACGGCGGGGCGGTACAGCATCGGCCCCAGGGTCTGGGAGCTCGGCATCCTGGCCCCCACCCATGACGTGACTGGCAAGGGCACCCGTCCGCTGCTGGTCCGGCTGGCGGCCAGGACCGGCATGATGGTGCGGGTCTTCGCTTACAAGAGCCACAATGCGCTGTGTTTGGAGGAGGTCCTGGCCAACGGCGCCAGCTCCTCCGGCGGCGGGCCGGGGCTGACCCTGCCCTTGGCCGACTCGGCCGCCGGCCGGGTCCTCCTCGTCCGCATGGCACCCGCGGCCAGGAAGTCACTGCCGTTGACCCGGGCGCAGTTCGACGAGGTGGAGGAGGCCATCGCCGCGTACGGGCGACAGGGCTGGGTCCGGCTTGCCCGCTCCGACGGACAGGCCGAATACGCCGTCGCCGTCGACGCCGAGGGCCGCCCGCCCATGGCACTCTCCGTCAGTCCCCCGCCGACCCGGGCGGCGGGGGCCAAGGCCGATCCCTTGCCGGCCTCCGCAGTCAAGAGCCTGGTATCGGAGCTCCACAGCGTGGCCCATGCCCTCGCCACCGCTCTGGCCAGACCTGCCGATCCTCCGGGACACGCGAGCCCACCACCGTACGACAGCGAGGAGGACACCATCGACCATGAGCAGTGAGCCGTCCAAGAGCCCCCCGAAGTCTGTCACCGCCAGGGCACTCGCCGTGCTGGCGGCGTTCGACGTCGAGCATCCACTGCTCACGCTCAGCCAGCTCGCCCGGCGCTCGGGACTGCCGGTGGCCACCGTGTACCGGCTCGCCGGCGAGTTGGAGGACGGCGGCTTCCTCGACCGGAACAGCTCCGGCCGGTACGGGCTCGGCGTGCGGCTGTGGGAGATGGGCGTGCTCACGCCCATCCACGGCCGGCTGCGCGAGACGGCCCTGCCCTTCCTGCTCAACCTCCAGTACGACTGCCGCGAGACCGTGCAGCTCGCCGTATGCGACGGCGCGGCCGCCATCTACATCGAGAAGCTCACCTCCGAGCTGTCGGTCCCCGTGGAGAGCCGCATCGGCGCCCGGATCCCCCTCCACGCGACCGGCATCGGCAAGGCGCTGCTGGCGTTCAGGCCCGAGGCATTCACCGAGGCGATCCTGGCCATGCCCCTGAAGCGGTTCTCACCGGAGACGATCACGGACCGCCGGGTGCTGACCCGCCAGCTCGCGCAGATCAGGCAGCAGGGCTACGCCCAGAGCCACCAGGAGTACCACCTGGGCTCCACCTCCATCGCCGCGCCGGTCCTGGTCGGCGGGACCGTCAAGGCCGCCATCGGCATCGTCAGCTACGCGCTGCGCGAGGATCTGGACCAGTTCGCGCCCGTCTTGCTGCACGCGGCGGAGGGCCTGGCCAAGCGGCTGGCGGAGACGGAGGGCACTGCCTACCCGAGCCTGAGCGGCCTGGACCAGGAGTGAAAGATCTCAGGGGCGTTGGTCGTGCGGCTAGCCTAGGGACGCGAAAGACCGATCGAAGGGGGCAGTCGGGTGCCGCATCCCCGGGTCAATTTCGTCGGTGAGGCGGGCTCTGACCTGCATCTTGAGCTGTCGCCCACGGGGCCTCGCCGGGCGGCGGTGGCGGCGGCGCTGCGGGACGCGGTGCGCAGTGGGCGGCTCGCGCCGGGGACCCGGCTGCCGCCGTACCGCTCACTCGCGGTGGATCTGGGGGTCGCACGCAACACGGTCGCGGACGCGTATGCCGAGTTGGTCGCCGAAGGCTGGTTGACAGCCCGGCAGGGATCCGGAACCCGGGTCGCTGAGCGCGTCGCTGCCAGGCCACGGCGTGTTCCCAGGAAGGCCCCTGGGCGTGGGGACGGCGCCGTCCACGATCTGGGGCAGGGGCAGCCGGACGCGACGTCCTTTCCGCGCGCCGCGTGGGCCGCGGCCGTTCGCCGCGCGGTGACCGCCGCACCACATGACGCCTTCGCCCCCGGCGACCCTCAAGGGCGTCCCGAACTGCGCCGCGCGCTGGCCGAGTACCTCGCACGGACGCGTGGCGTGTCTGCTTCACCGGACCAGATCGTCGTCTGCGCCGGGTTCGCGCACGGGCTGCGTCTGCTGTTCGGCGGCGGGGTGCTGTCCGGGCCGCTGGCCGTCGAGCCCTACAGCCTGCCCTTCCACCGCGGCGTCCTGGGCGACGCCGGAGTGCGCACGATCCCGCTGGGCCTGGACGAACGGGGCGCACGGACCGAGGAACTGGCGTCGCGTCCTGGCACCTCGGGGCGGCACGGAGCACGTGCTGTCCTGCTCACTCCCGCTCATCAGTTCCCGATCGGCGGCCCGCTGCATCCGGCGCGCCGCGCCGCGGCCGTCGACTGGGCGCGCGGTCGCGGTGGTGTGGTGCTGGAGGACGACTACGACGGCGAGTTCCGTTATGACCGGGAACCGGTGGGCGCGGTTCAGGGGCTTGATCCCGAGCACGTGGTCTACATCGGCTCGGTCAGCAAGAGCCTGTCCCCGGCGATCCGGCTCGGCTGGATGGTTCTGCCGCCGCACCTGGTCGGCCTCGTGCTCGCGGCCAAGGGACTGCGCGAGGCGTGGACGGGCGTCACCGACCAGCTCGCGCTCGCGGAGTTCATCGCCTCCGGGCACTACGACAAGCACATCCGCCGTATGCGGCAGCGCTATCGCGCCCGCCGCAACCAGCTCGTCGCGACGCTGGCCGAACGCGCCCCGCACATCGCGGTGACCGGAATCGCGGCCGGGCTGCACGCCGTCCTCCGCCTGCCCCCGGGCACCGAGCCGTCCACTGTGAAGGCGGCCACCGGGATGGGCGTGGCCCTCGACGGCCTGGCGGCGTTCCGCCACCCCGACAGCCCCCAACCCCACTGGGACGGGCTGGTCGTCGGGCACGCCACACCGCCCGAGCACCGCTACCGGCCGGCGCTCGACGCGCTGTGCCGTGCCCTGCCACCACCCCCTGACGCCTGAGCTGCGCGCCGCGCCCGCCGGAAGGAGCCCAGGACGCCGGTGTGGTGCCGCCCGAAAAGGGGCGGCACCACACCGAATCTGTGCTGGTCAGACGTGCACGGCCGGGCGGTCGCCAGCCTGCGCTTCGCCCTCGGTGACCTGCTCGGTGTTCGGCTTGACGCCGGGTTTGCGCAGGCCGAGCGCGACCAGCGCGGTCGCCGCGATGCCCGCCGCCGCGATCACCATCGCGGTGCGCAGCCCGTCGGTCGTCGCGGCACGCAGCGCTCGGCCGCCGAGTCCGTCCAGGCCCGCGTTGGCGACCGCCACCAGCAGCGCCAGACCGACCGCGCCGCCGACCTGCTGGCTGGTGGAGGCGACGCCCGAGGCGATGCCGCGTTCTTCGGCGGCCACCCCGAGCGTGGCGGCGCCGAACATCAGGGTGTACCCGGCGCCCTGGCCGACCCCGAGGACGACCAGGCCGGGGATCAGCGCGACGTACGAGGCACCGGTCGCCATCGTCGCGGCGACGATCACGGCGCCGAGGCCGCCCACCGTCAGCGCGGTAACCAGCACCGGCCGGATCCCGTGCCGGGTGGCCAGCCTGCCCGCGGTCTGCGAACCGACCGCGATGGCGGCCATCGGCACCAGGAACGCCAGCCCGGTGGTCAGCGCGTCGTAGCCGTGCACGCCCTGGAAGTACACGGTCAGGAAGTACAGCAGGGTGCCGAAGGTACCCATGTACAGGAACGTGACGGCCGTCCCCACGCTCAGGTTGCGGTTGGTGAACAGGCGCAGCGGCAGCAGCGGATCGGCGCTACGCCGTTCGATCACGACGAACACCGCGAACAGGGCCGCGCCCGCGAGCGCGGTGGCCAGTACGGCGGGCGACAGCCATCCGGACTCCGGTCCCTGCACCAGGGCGAACACCACGGCCGTGATACCGATCGTCGAGGTCAGCGCCCCAGCGACGTCCATCGAGCGGCCGTCGGCACGCGACGCGTCCGGTGCGATCGACACGAAGGCGAGCAGCGCGGCGGTACCGGCGAGGGGCACGTTGACCAAGAACACCGACTCCCAGCCGAACGCCTCCGTCAGCACGCCCCCGAGCAGTGAGCCGAGGATCATCCCGCTGCCGCCCGCCGTGCCCCACACCGCGAACGCCCGGTTGCGCTCGCGTCCCTCGGCGAACTTCGTGGAGACCAAAGTGAGCGTCGCGGGGAACAGGAACGCGCCACCGACCCCCTGCGCGGCCCGGGCCGCGACCAGCACGGCGGCCGACTCGGCCAGACCGCCGAGCAGCGAGGAGACCGCGTACAGCACGAGCCCGACGGCGAACATCCGCCGCGGTCCGAGCAGGTCACTCGCCCGCCCGCCGAGCAGCAGGAAGCCACCGAACGCGACGGCGTACGCGCTGATCACCCACTGCAGGTGCTGTGCGGAGAAGCCGAGGCCGGAGCCGATCTCCGGCAGCGCGACGTACACGATGTTGTAGTCGATCGAGATGATCAACTGGGCGAACGCCAGCAACGCCAGGATCGCTCCCGGGCGGCGGCGCCGGGGCGCCTGGGGCATGGTCGAAGGCATGAGGAGACCGCTTTCCGGAGAAGGTGCCGGGGGGTGGGTGCCGGGCCGCTGGGACACGCGGCCCGGCTGCGGGTTCATCGCTGGGCGAGCGCCTCGGCCCACACGGGGCTGTCGAAGTAGTGGTTGTCGTACTGCTGGGAGCTGTCGCGAATGTCCTGCACCGTGGCCTCGCCCCGGTAGACGCGCTCCAGCAGCCGGTAGTAGTCGAAGCGGTGCAGGCCGGGGGTGAAGACCACCAGCATCTCGGCCTCAGTACCGGGAGCGGGCGCGAACGCGTGCGGCACGGTCGGCGGGACGGTGAGGAAATCGCCCCGTCCCAAGGTCACGATCTCCTCGTCCACCAGAATGCGCACCGCACCGTCCAGGACGAAGAACATCTCGGTGGCCTTGGTGTGGAAGTGCGCGGGAGCGCCCGGCGACCCCTTCTGGAACGTGGCCTTGTTGGCGGTGAGCGCGCCGCCGGTCGCACCCGCGTCGGCCAGCAGCGTGATCAGGCTCGTCGCGCCGTCCTGCAGGAACTCGGCGTCCGCGGCGCGGACCAGGACGGGGGCGGTCGGCTGGTTCGAAACAGCGTTCATGGATTCTCCCGGGTGTCCGGCCCGGCTTCTCACCAGGCCCTTCTTGCTGACACCGACGAATCTACGGCGCACAAAGACCCATCACATGGTTCATTCAGCGGCGATATCCATGGGTCAATTTCGCATCCTTGGAGGGCGTTGAACACGGCCATCCCACAGAGATCCGGCGCTCCAAGCCCCGGGTCAGATGGCGGGCGCGCTAGCCAACTCGACGCAGAAAACGTCAGTTGCAGGGACGGACCGCGGCGAGGCGGTCGTCACGCGCCGATGAGCGGCCGTGCTGCCTAAGATCTCGATGCTGCCACCGCGAACTGCTCGACCGCGTCCTGATCTGGAACCAGCGGTACGGCTCGGGCCTTGAGCTGGGCGCTACCGGAGATCGAGCAGCTTTCGCACCTTGTCGAGGTTCATGCGGCCGACCCCGTGTCCCCATTCTTGGAGGGGTCCGCATGCCTGGACATCGTCCAGAGCGATCCTCCTCGTCCGCTCACTGTCGAGCCGGAGGTAGGCGTCGCCGAGAAGGAGCCTTACCTGGTGGTCCACCGCTGCGGACGTGCTGCCCTGAAGTAAGGAGAGCGCGTTGATGGCCCATTTGAGGCTGCCCATCGACAGCGCCTTGTGGTGACCGGCGATACGCATGGGCTGGCTGGTTGTGCCGACCGAGAGGAGACGGAGGTCGCCGAGGCCCCTGCCGTTGTACCTGATGGCCTCGATCACGCCGACCATCGCCGGGTTGTTCGCCCAAACGCCGCCGTCCACCAGGCTGTCGGCCTCTCCCATCTGGACGGGAGCGAGATACGTGGGCGCGGCGGAGGTGGACGCGGCGACCTTCCACACCAACTGATCGCCGCCCCACCGCAGACCCGGTGCGTGGTCGTCCTTCCAGACCCGGGGCGTGCCGTGTACGAGTTCATAGGCGGTGATGCAGACGGGTTTGGCAAGATCGTTCATGCGCATCTCGCCGAATCGCCGCTGAAGGACCGCGTCCAGGGCCGTCCGATCGTGCTTGGGGCCGTTGAGCCTGCGGAGCCGCCGCGGCCGGCCGAAGATCGAAGCGCCCGCCTCGCGGTAGAAGTCCAGCATCTCCCTGCAGGTCCGGCCGGAAGCCAGCCCGAGGGCGATGATCCCTCCGGTTGACGTGCCCACCAGCAGGTCGAACACGTCGACGAACGCGGGGCCCAACGCGCTCTCGATCTCCGTCAGGACGGCCGCCGTGAAAATTCCCCTGAGTCCTCCGCCGTCCAGGGTCAGAACATGGTACGGCCCGCTCACGCCATACCTCCCGGGCCGTCATGGTCCGTGAGCTGCACGTAAAGTCCGTTGACGAGCAGCCGTGCGTCATCGAGGTTCCATGAGGTCTCTGCGGTACCGCCGAATAAGGAGGTCATCCTGTTCTGGCAGAGCATGTCCGATCGGCTCATCGGGTTCTCCCACAGCCACACCACCGCATTGCGGTAGGCATCCGGCTCGCGGCAGCCGATATAGCAGAGGTTGGGGACGTTATAGAAGAGGCACTCCACAAAGTAGGAAGGCGCGCCCTTCTTGACAACGGACGATCGTTCGTCCTCGACGAGCCGGTTACGGGCGTTCTTGGCGATTCGGACAACGGGTTTGAAGACTCCTCCGCATAACAAATCCTTGATCTCACCGTTATGACGATGTTGCATGGGATAGTTGACGACACGGGTGCGGCCATTATGAAATTCGATGCCCCCCTCAAAGTACCGATGCAGGTGGTCATGGAACAGGGTATAGAGGTGGAAGTCGAGCGAAATTAGCACATCGGCCTTCAAGGCGAGGGCCTTGGCGGGGACCTCTACACACTTATTCCTCACCTGCACGCCGAAGAACCGCTCCTGCAGCACCGGAATGACCCTTCCCCGAAACCACTCCCAGGTGCGGGTCGATGACTCGTGAAGCTTCAGGTACTTCTCCTTCTGCACCGGAGGGAGCCGATCGGTGTTCGCATAGAAGGGGTCCTTGAGAGCGATCACGACGTCGACGTCGCTGTCGCCGACAATATTCGTTTTCCCCGCATACGATCCCTGGCAAAATATCTCGTATTCGCAATCTTCAAGAGCCGCTGATGTCAAGGCTTCTTTGATCGTCTCGTAGGTGTGCGCCGCCTGAAGGAAGTCGCCTCGCTCTGACCATTCCTCCAACTGCTCCCTGGCGAGAACCACCGCGCCCCCTCAGATGATATCGGGCCAATCGTCAATGAGCGGCGGCACCGGGTCAACCGAAACCTCCCGGTCCATCGCGGCTACCACGCCCGCGTCTGGGTTCTCGTCGAACCCGGAGCTCTCGCTTAGCATCTGTAGGCTCGATTTCGACTGCTCGTTGGGACTCAGAGGCCACACGGCCTCCTCCCAAAGAACCGCCCTGAACTTCTGATCGAACATGAGGTGCTCGCCTGGGACTTGCCGGGACGGGGCTGACTTCTCTTCGAGGCTCAGCTGCGCCACCTCCTCGTGGACGGAGGCCAAATTCAGGCTGGTCCGTATCACGCGCGGTTCGCTCTTGAGGGGATGGGTGAGAACTTTTGGGAGGCACGCTCCGATCTCATCGGGCAACGCCCGGGTGGCGACCTCGGGAGGAAGCCTTCCAGGCTCGACTCTCTGCGCCGCCTGCTCGCCTTTCGCCCAGTCCCTGACCTCCACGAAGCGGTTACTACGCGAACCCTCTATCACGTCATCCAGTGACCGCTGGCGTTGATGGTCGAGAGCCTGCGCCCGTTCGGCCACAACGTCGGGACAGCGCACCCGCCCGCCGAGATCCCCGACCCAGAGCGAACGGTCGCCGACCTCGACCCTTTCTACGAGCTTCGCCTCGGCGAGGCGGTCCATTTCCCGCTCGACCTGAGAGGTGCTGAGACCCGAGGCGACCGCGATGGCGCGCTGGTCGATCACTCTCTCTTGGAAATGCGCGACGACACCAAGGACCCTGGCCTGAGAGCTCGCAGGCTCGCCCGAAAGCCGGCCATGGAGATCGAGAAGCGTGTCGACGGCCGAGGTGCCGTCCCTGTCCAGCCGAGCCGCCATCGACCCGACCGCTTCGACTCCATACAGGCTGATCGCCGCACCGGCGAGGAGGACGGCCCGGGCTACCCCGCGGCACGTCATCAGAATGTGACGCAGGCCGGGTTCGGCGGCTAAGGGCAGCTCCCCACAGACAGAACCAAGCAGTTCCCTCTGTTGCTCCTCGTCAAGTGGGCCGAGGCGGTTCTCGACAACCCGCCGATTTGTGATCTCGCTCAGTCCGAGCCGCTCCCGGCTCACCAGGATGACACGCGCCGCTCGTTCGGGGAGGACCTCCTCGATGAGGAAGTCCTCCCTTTCCGGAACGTCGTCCAGCACGTACACCCGATCCGGCGCAGCAGCGGTCACCGCTCTGAACTCCTCCTTCAGGTCCTCGGGATCATCTGGTAGCTCCGCGGGGGGCACGCCGAGGTTGTGCAGAATCTCCCTCTGCACCTCCTGCACCGGTCTGGGCAGGCCCAGTCGTCCGTCCGGCAGCCTGCGAGAGAGCCCGACCTCGACGACATGCGCCGCCTGGGGGTCGATCACCCGCCGCGCCAGGGCCCTGGCGAAGACGCTTTTGCCGATTCCCCGCTCCCCATTGATCTCGATAATAAGATCGTCGTGGTTCTGGGCCGCCAGATCCCTCAGAAGGTCCTGCCGAAGCAGTGGTGTCGGCACGGGCTTGCGCCAGGCGAGCACAAGTCCTTCGAGAACCCCGGCGGTGAGGCACGGCGCCAGGTCGGCGAAGGCCGGAACCCCCGGAGTACGCCACCCACGGTGAGCCGGTTCGCGCCACTCGCTTCCGTCATCAGCCGTCTCTGTGTCGTTTTCGAGCAACAGCCGGATGAACTGGTAGGAGTAGGTCGGCTCCTCAAACCTCAGAAATGGCCAGACGCGCGCCATCACGGTTTCGGGGTGGGCTGTCCTGGCTGCCCTCCGCGCCTTGCTGAGAGCCTCCTCGACCAGGGGGTCCGCCCATGAGATCTCGTCGAGGAAGTCATGAAGCCTTCTCAGCGGCGCCTGTTGCGCGTCGGCCCCTTTCATAATCGGACTGTCAGGGAGACATCGGTCTCCATCGCGCCCGTCGACCATCACCGCGCCCCTCTCTACCGGGTGGATGATGCCCGCCACGCGCATCCGCCAGACGGGCCGCCACGGCCAGATCCGGCGGTGTCTACTCCGCGGAGGCGGGCGAGGCGGGGGCTGGCGTTCGCGCCACCAGATGTGACGCGCCCGGATCTGTCGGTCGCCGCGATCGGGGGGCGACGATCGAGTCCCGCGGCCCCGCCGGGCCGGCACCGGTGGTGGAACGAACCGGGGCACGGATGAGCATCCGCCGCCGCCGTGAGCGCAAGCCCGAGCACTTCCTGGCCTCGTCAGAGATGCCCGTATGCGTATGGGGGGCGGGCGTCGGGGAGAGGGGGTGGACGCCCGTCCCCCGCGGGTTATTTTCGGTGATGAGGTCGTGGTAGCGGCCCATCCAGTAGGGCAGGAGGTAGGACGCTCCGTCGTCTTCGGTGCCGCCTGCGCTGCCCTGGTCGAGCTGTAGGGGTCGTGGTTCCAGTGGCTGACCACTCGCTCGTCCACGGGGAGGACCGTTCCACTTCGCAGCATGCCCAGCCGCCGCCCTCGACGACACCGTCGAGGGCGCGGCGGCGGTGCTGCTCCAACTCCGTGTGGGCGGTCAGCGGGTCCGGCTCAGCGACGGTCGGCTACGGGTCCGCGATGGCCGTGGTGATGACCGCGCTGGTCGTGCTCGCGGGCCTGGTCTTCATGCGCCTGCGTTCCCGGGCGGGAGGACGGCGGCATGAACGGCACCATGACGAGGCCCCGGACGCGCGGCACGGCAGTGACCGCCGCCCCGGCCGTGCGGGTTCGGCGGATCTCCCGCTCGCTCCTCGGCCTCTGCTTCGGGCTGCTCGCCCTGATCTTCTTCCTCCCGATGATCTGGATGACGCTGTCCGGCTAGAAATCGAACTCCGACATCTTCTCCCATCCGTTCGCGCCACCGGGCGACATCGACTTCGGGCAGTGGAAGACCGCCTGGCAGGTCGGCGGACTCGGCCAATATGTGGTCAACGGCCTCGTCGTCACCGCGTCCTCGGTACTGGCCATTCTGGTATTGGAATCCGCCGCCGCCTACGCGTTCAGCAGATTCAGGTTCCGCGGTCGCGGCGCCTTCATGGGCTTGCTGGCGTTGGGACTCCTGCTCCCGTTGCAGTCGTATTTCATCACGCAGAACACGATCTTCACCGACCTCGGTCTCACCGACACCCGCTGGGCGCTCATCGTGCCGTACACCGCGATGGGCCTGCCGTTGGCGACGTACCTGCTCAAGGTCTACCTGGACGCGCTGCCGTTCGAGCTCTTCGAGGCCGCCCGCGTCGACGGCGCCGGCGACCTGCGCGTCTTCCTGATGATCGTGGTCCCGCTCCTGAAACCGGGCCTGGCCACCGTCGCCATCTTCTCCGCGCTCACCAGCTGGAACGAATTCCTTATCTACGTGGTGTTCAACCGATGGGTGGTGGGCGGCGTCACCGCCGGAAGCCTGAAATGATCCTCATAGCCCGTGGGGAACTGGCGAAGACGGTCAGGTGAGCCTCTTATAGAGGAGCTTTGTGAAGCCGTCGGGATCGGTGATGATCCGGCTCTGTCTCACCGTCTCGACGTCCCATGCCTGCATGGCCTCCAGCCGGAGGGTGATGGGCCTGTCGACCTGGATGAAGATGTGGCCGGTGGCGGTGGAGCCGTAGACGGGGTCGTCGGCGAGGGGACGGCGGCCGGCGCTGATGGCGACCAGCAGGTCGCTCTCCCCGACCGGGGTGTCGGTGGTGACGTTGAACAGGCGGGAGACGATCCACGCGCGGGTGAGCCGGTCCTGCGCGGTCACGAACTGGCCGCGGACCTGCTGGGTCACCTCGTACACGCCCTGCCCGGCCAAAGTGATCGTGGCGTTGGTGACGGGAGTCCACCGGCGGCCGGTGGTCGTCGACAACGCGGTGGTCTCGCCGATCGCGCTGCCGTGGTCGAGCGTCCGGCCGGGCGGGGCCGTGGTCGTGTCGGCCGGGGCCTGCCCGCCGGGGGCGGGGTCGGCGGTGGCGGGGGCGATCATGGCGGCCAGCAGCGCGGCGATGACGGGCACGAGGGCGAGGCCGCACAGGAGGGCCACCGCCTCCAGCGCGGACGTGTCGTTGCGCGTGAGCCGTGGCCGGCGGGAGCGGGTGGCGCGCTTGAGGGCGTGGCCGTCGTAGCCGGTCATGGCGTCAGACCGTGGTGCCCAGATGGCAGGTTCTGATCTCGATCCCGGTCCTTCTCGATGTCAGCATCCGCACGATGACGCTTCCTTCCGTGATCACAGCCACCTTCTGCTGCTCGTCCTCGTCCCCCCATGCCGCCGGGCCCGCGGCCCGCCGATGCGCGCCGGACGCCTGTGCCCCCGATGCTCAGGCGTTCTCAGCTGCTGGGACGCTTCCATGCGAGTAGCTTCGCGGGCGCCGTCCATGCCTGGTCCATGCCCGGTCCATAGCGGGGCGGGACGGGATGCTCCGGAGGCCGCGCAGGCGGGCTCGTCCGTCCGCGGTGGCCGGGCCGCCCGGCGTGCCCGCTGGCGCGTCATCAAAGGCGGACGAACATGACGGAATAAAATGAGATTATCAAGAATATATTCTTCGCCCGGTTGTGATCTGGGCCACATGTCAGCGGATCTGACCGAGACCCACCGTCACGAGATGACACCAGGCGTGATATCGGACGGCGAAACCGTGCCAAGCACACCAAGAATGCTTTCATTGCCCGATGTGACACATATCTGTCACAGTATTGTGTTTCGGGGCATTGTCGAGTTGGGTGGCGATCGACCTTGCCCGCCACGATGCCGAGAGTTGATGCCGTATGGCCGGAGAATTCAAGATCTTGGGCCCGTTAGAGGTCTGGACCGGCGGCGAGCGGGTGCGCCTGAGCGGGGCCGGGCAGCAGAGGGTGCTGGCCGCGTTGCTGCTGTCAGCGGGTCATGTGGTGCCGTTGAGCCGTCTGGTGGACGCGGTCTGGCCGCAGGATCCGCCCCCCACCGCGGAGAAGCGCGTCCGGAATCTGGTCTCCGAGCTGAGGAGGCTGCTCGGCGACGGGGGTTCTGACGGGCCGGTGGCGGCGGGTGCCGGATACCGGCTCGACGTCGGAGAGGACGCCCTTGACGCCGCCGTCTTCGACCGCCGGGTGAGGCGGGCCCGCCGGCATGCCGCCGAGGGGGAACCGGCGGAGGCGGTGACCGAGTTCCGCGCGGCCCTGAACCTGTGGCGGGGGCCGGTGCTGGCGGGGCTGGAGTGCCCGGCGTTGCAGCCGCAGGTGACCAGCTGGGAGGAGAGACGGACGGCGGCGCTGGAGGAGGACATCGATCTGGAGCTGGACCTCGGCCGGCACCACAGCGTGATCAGCGAGCTGACCGAGCAGGTGGCCGCCCACCCGCTGCGGGAACGGCTGGCCGGTCAGCTGATGCTCGCCTTGCACCGGGCCGGCCGGCGGGCCGAGGCACTGCGGGTCTTCCACGACACCCGCGGAACGCTGGCGGAGGAACTGGGCCTGGACCCCGGCGAGCAGCTACAGCGGCTGCACCAGCGGATCCTGGCCAGCGACCCCGGCCTGGCGGCGCCGCCACCGGATCGGCGCAAGCGCGTCCACCAGCTGCCCCACGACCTCGCCGACTTCACCGGCCGTACCGCCGAGCTGAACCGCCTCGTCTCGGCCCTGCCGGACGAGGGGGAAGAGGCCACGGCGGTCGTGATCAATTCCATCGACGGGATGGCGGGTATCGGCAAGACCGCCCTGGCCGTGCACGTCGCGCACCGGCTGGCCGGCCGCTTCCCCGACGTGCAGCTGTTCATCGACCTGCACACGCATACGGCCGGAGAGCAGCTCGGCACCACGTCCGCCGCCCTGGACACGCTCCTGCGCGCGGTGGGCGTGCCGGGCGAGCAGATCCCCGACAAGCTGCATCAACGGGCCGGGCTCTGGCGGGCAGAACTGGCCGACCTCAAGGCACTGATCGTGCTGGACAACGCCACCAGCGCCGAAGAGGTCAGGCCACTGCTGCCCGGCAACCCCGGCAGCCTGGTGCTGATCACGAGCCGCCGCCGCCTCACCGACCTGGAGGCCGCATGCACGCTGTCCCTGGAGGTGCTGCCGCCCGCCGACGCGGTCGCGCTGTTCACCCGGATCGCCGACGACGCGCGCGCCGTCACCGAACCGCGGTCGGTGCAGGAGGTGGTGCGGTTGTGCGGCCATCTGCCGTTGGCGGTCCGGATCGCCGCCGCACGGCTGCGCACCCGTCCCACCTGGACCCTCGCCCATCTGATCGAACGCCTCGCCGACCAGCAGCGGCGGCTGGGCGAGCTGGCCACCGGGGACCGTAGCGTGGCCGCCGCGTTCTCCCTCTCCTACCGGCACCTCACCCCCGTCCAGCAGCGGCTGTTCAGGCTGCTCAGCCTGCACCGGGGCACCGATTTCGACGCGTACACCGCCGCCGCGGTCGCCGACATCACCGTCCAGGAGGCGGAGTCGCTCCTGGAGGATTTGCTGGACATCCACCTGTTGCAACAGCACACCGTCGGCCGGTACCGCTTCCACGACCTGCTGCACACCTACGCCGCCCAGCTCGTCCTCGAAGAGGACACCGAGGCCGACCGGCGCGCCGCCCTGGGCCGCGTCCTCGACCACTACCTCGCATCCCTCCAGGGCGTCTACCGGCTGGAACGGAACGGCTGCACGCTCGTCGACGCGATGGTGGCCACCCGGTCGGCGGGGATCGCGTTCAGCGACCTGGCCGAGGGACAGACCTGGGTGTCGAACGAGCTGGACGGCATCCTCGGCGCCATCCGCATGGCGGCCGCGGACCCCGGCGCGCCGATCGCCGTCGCCGCGGACCTGCTCCTCGCCCTCGACCCGATGGGCGACGTGGCGTTCCTGTGGCCGCGGCTCAACGGCCCCGCCGCCGAGGTCGCCGACGCCGCCCGGGCACGCGGCGAGTCCCGCGCCGAGGCGCGGGCGCGGTACATGCTCGGCGGCGGACTCTGGCAGATCGACCGCCTCGACGAGGGCGAAGAGCAGATCCGCCGCGGCATCCGGGCCGCCCAGGACGGCGGGGACGAGGCGATCCCGGAGCGGCTGCTCAACGTGTCCGCCCTGCTCGCCTCCGCCCGGCAGAACTACGAGGAGGCGCTGGAGATCTTCCAGGAGGGCCTGGCAGCCTGCCGGCGTTCCGGCAACTGGTGGTCGGAGCTGGAGATCCTCAACAACATCGCCGCCCTCCATATCATCGTCGGCGGACGTCCCCAGGAGGCGCTGGCCTGGGTGACGCGGGGGCTGGAGCTGGTGGACCGGGTCGGAGGGCAGCCCTACGCCTGGCTGTACCTGATGATCAACCGCGGCCGGGCGAGGGTGGCCCTCGGCCGTCCCGCCGAGGCGGTCGAGGACTTCCACGCCGCGCTGAAGGCCAGCCGCGCCCGCGCCTTCCCCTTCCAGGAGGCACTGGCCCTCCAGGAACTGATGCAGGCGACCCGGCAACTCGGGCAGCTGGAGCAGGCCCTCGGACACGCCGAGGCGAGCCTCGCCATCTGGCGGCAACTCGGCCAAGAGGCCAAGCAGACCGAGATCCGCGAAGTCCAAGAGGAAATCCACGCAGAACTGAACGGCTCCCACCCATTGACAACCTAAGAGACAACGGCACGGGCACCGGGGGTTTCCGGTGCCCGTGCCTTGTTGGGGGTGGTCAGTCCTTTCTCAGGCCGGTGCCAGTCGGCGGAAGCGGCTGGTGCGGAAGACCAGTGGAGGGGTTTCCGGACTGGCGAGCAGGGCCTGGACCTCCAGCAGCGCGATCACGTGGTCGCCGGCCGGGATCTCCTCGTGGAGGCGGCAGTCCGGCCAGGCGGTGGAGTCGAGGACGAACACGCCGCCGCCCGGCCGGGCCTCCCAGTCGACGCCGCTGAAGCGGTCGCCCTCCTTGCGGGAGAGGCGCATGCAAACCTCGTTGTGGTTCTCCGCGAGCACGCTCAGGCCCAGCCGCGGCGCGTGCCGCAGGCGCGGCCAGGTCTCCGAGGTGTTCTGGACGCAGATCGACACCAGCGGCGGGGCCAGGGACACCGCGGTGAACGAACTCGCCGCCATGCCGTCCGGCGTGCCGTCGACGAGGGCGCACACCGCCGTCACCCCGGACGGGAAGCACCCGAAGGTGCGGCGGAGCGCGGCGACGTCCTCCATCTCGGCCACCTGCCGTCAGGCCGTGACCAGCGAGGGGGCCCCTGGCCCGGGTACAGGCCCATCGTCATCAGCCCGGCCATCTCGGCGCAGGCGTACGCATTCGGCGGCATGATCGCCGCGGTCGTGACGTCGCGCAGCATGCGCTCGTAGCCCCGGGGGCGGCGATGGGGCCTGGAGTTCAGGGGCAGGTCCGTGGCGGTCGACCGGAGCATGCGCACCAACCTGCCGCGCGTGTACGCGGCCGGAGACCTGGAAGACGTTGCCGGGACGCTGGGAGCCCATGGGCGATCCGGGCGGCGCGCAGGCGTACGGCGTGATCGGCGCCGATACTCCGCTGGTCGCGGACCATCCGTCCTGAGGCGTGATGACGACGGGCCCGGTCCGTTGCATCCCGGCGGCGTACCGTCCCAAGCTGCCGAACAGGCCGCATGGCGGTATTCGCGGGGCATGAAAGGGTGCGAACTCGATAAGCACAATCTCAGCCTTGCCAAGCCGCGCCGCTCGCTTTTCGAGTGTCGTTGGTCACACCCTTACGAGCGGATCTTCAGCGGAAAGACCGCAGGCGGACGAGTCCAGCCGCGTCGGTGTCAGCGCCGCGCAGGGCCCGGGAGATCCGGCACGCCGCGTCCGCGCTCGCCGCGAGGGCCGACATCGAAGGCCGCTGCCGCGCTGCCGCGCTGCCGCGACCTTGGATCCGCGTGCATCGTCACCTCCACGGTCGCCGGGCTGCGGGCCGCTGTCGAACAAAATCGTATCTGATTCTATGTATTCAATCGTATCTACATGCCTCCAGTCCAGGCTGCGTCCAGGATCACAAAGAAGCAGGTACGACAGGGCAAATCGTTTGGACGCGAACGGTCGGATCGTTTGGGATCGAACGGTTCGATCGGCCGCATGGGCGGGCGGAGTAAGCTCCCGACGATCGAGTAATATTGGAAATCGTATGTGAAATCATCTAGGGAGATGTGTGTGATCTTCAGGCTCGCAAGCTCAGGCACATCCCCCGCGAACCCGCCGCCCATGACTCTCGGCGACCGCCTCGGCACTGGCGGCGCGGAGGCGCCACCGGTATCCGGGCCGTGTGGACCGATCCTGAGGCGCATCTCGTACAACATGCCAAGGGTCCGCCACCCGTTCGTGAGCACCTGCGCGACAGGACGACCCCCCTTGTCTCCGTCGTCGGTCACGAAGACGCCGCGAACCGGGCGACAGGGCCCACGGCTTGTGGCGCTGCCTTGGCCGTGTCGCAGTGGCGATTGACGATGCGACCGGGACGTGAGGCGAAGATGAGGAGAACCGGGTGAGTTCCGCGACGAAGCCGGGCACGATCAAGGAGAGCAAGGCCGAGTTCTGCTATGAGCTGCTGCGGTCGCGCGTCCTGGACGGCACGTACGTTCCTGGATATCGACTGGTCGTCAAGGAACTCGCCCGGGAGACCGGGGTCAGCACGATTCCGCTGCGCGAGGCGATGCGCCGGCTCCAGTCCGACGGGCTGGTCGAGGTGGTGCGCAACGTCGGCGCGCGCGTCGCGGTCTTCGACGCCGAGCAGGCGGAGCACACGCTGCAGATCCTGGCGCGCCTCGAGGGCTACGCCACCGCCGCCGCCGCACCGCACATGACGGCCGCGCAGATCTCCGCGTCCCGTGAGATCAACGATCGTATGGTGGGGGCGCTGGTGGATTTCGACCCCCCGGCCTTCACCGCGCTGAACCGCGAATTCCATTTCTCCATCTACCGGCACTGCCCGGACGCGCGTCTGCGTTCCCTGCTCGAAGAGCAGTGGACCCTCCTGGATCACATGCGCCGCTCGTCCTACACGTACGTCTCCAGCCGCGCCCGCCGTACGGTGGTCGAGCATTCGCACATCCTCGCGCTCATCTCGGACAAGGCCGATGCCGCCGAGATCGAGCGCTTCGCCTGCGCACACACGAATGCCGCCTCCGACGCGCTCCACTGAGACCCCACCGATCCCGTGTAGACCGCGCGGCACTGGGATATCCGGCTGGTGAGGCTCGCCGATCACGTCACCGACGACGTCCATTTAAGGACGACGGCAGAGGCTCAGTAGACGTTGACGCCGAAGGCCCTGAGGACGTCGTCGACCGGCTGGAAGAACGACGATCCACCGCGTGAGCAGTTTCCGCCGACGCCGATCCGCAGGCCGAGCGCGTAGGGGCCGGAGACGTAGGGCGCTCCTGGGGTCTCACCGAGCCTTGCGCAGGTGGTCGTCCTTGCCAGGCCAGAAAGCGTCCCTTCGTGGAAACGCATGCTCTGATCGCGTGCCGTCACGGTGCCGCACGTGATGCCGGTGATGGGGCTGGTGCGGCAGATCCGCTGGCCGACCCTCGGGCTGCGCGCCGCCACGACGTCCTGGGATCCCGCGGGCGTCCGCACACTGCCGGGCCTCTCCACACGGGGGCTGACATAGCGGACGAGGGCGGTGGTGTTCGTGACCGCGACGACGGTGCCGAGTTCGACGGTCAGGGCCCGATCGGCGTAGATCTTCAGGCCCACCTCGGCGCAGGCGCCCGTGGTGAGGAAGTAGTAGGTGCCGGACCTGCGGACATTGAAGCCCAGAGTGCAACGGACGCCACCGCGCGCGAAGATCGACTCTCCGCCCTCGGCGCTCGGAACAGCGACCAGGCCGGGGTTCTCGTCCGTCCCGGCTTCGGGGGCCTGACTCGGCTCGGGTGCCGGGCTCGTCACGGGGCTGGGCGAGGTCTCGGGCTCGGGCGAGATCACCGGGTGGGGCGTGATCACCGGTTCGGGCGAGTCCACAGGCCGGGGCGAGGTGACCGGTTCAGGCGAGGTCACGGGCCGGGGCGAGGTCACAGGGCCGGACGGGGCCGCGGGGTCGGGCTTCGTCACGGGAGCGCGGGAGGGCGCAGGCGCGGCGGCGGGTGGCGCCGCGGGATCAGGGGCAGGCGCGGACCCGCGGCCGGGCGCGGCGGCGGACGACCGGCCTGCGCGAGCACGGGGCGGGTCGACCGGGCGGGCGCGGTCGGTCAAACGGTCACGCATGGAATCGTAGACGGAGTCGGATTCCTCGGTCGGCACAGGGTCGGGAAGGGCAACGGCCTCGGGGAGCGGAGACCGGCCCGGGCCGGCGGTGGAGTCGGGCGCCTGGGCGATCATGTAGGGAGCCGTGGCGACAAGGACGGCCGTACCGCTCAAGAGCATGATCAGAGGGAGGGATCTCACAGGAGCTCCTGGGGATGGCGGGTGGGGGTCGGCCCAGGATGGCGGTTCCCGGAATTGTGCTGAAAGGAGGACGTCCGCTACAAGGGTCAAAACTGCCAAGATCTGTCGTGACCGACTATCAAATACAAGGCCAAGACCAGAGCGATCCATGGGCGCCCGGTGACCGGACTTACGGGATCGTCCCTCAACACTTGGCTGCTCAGCCCCAATGCCATCACCAATGGTGAGCGCAAGGCGACACCCAGCACGATCGGCCCGGTGGCCTACCCGTTGGCCGAGGCGGTCAACGGGTATGAAGCCGGGGGCGGCGGCAGCGATGAGTCTGCCGACGTCCACCGGTCTACCTCCCGACCGAGACCAGCCGACTTCATCGGGAGCAAGCCATGGGCCTCATCCACATCGCAATGTTCGCAACGCTCGACCTCGTCGCACAGGCGCCCGGCGGCCCGGAGGAGGACCCGGACGGGTTCCCGTTCGGCGGCTGGCAGGCTCCTCTGCTGGACGAGTCCACCGGCGCGCAGATCGGGGCCGCTTACGAGGGGACCGACGCCCTCCTGCTCGGCCGCCGGACGTATGACATCTTCGCCGCCTACTGGCCGCACCAGGAGGGCGGGCAGGACAACGAGTTCGCCGCGCTGTTCAACAGCATCCCGAAGTACGTGGCCTCCCGCGGCAGGGCCGACCTCTCGTGGGCGGGGTCCACGCAGCTCGGCCCGGATCTGCCTGGAGCGGTGCGCGAGATCCGTGACCGGCACGAGCACATCAAGGTCGTCGGCAGCCTGAACCTGGTACAGACCCTCCTCAGGGAGAGGCTCTTCGACCGTCTCGACCTCTGGGTGCACCCGATCGTGCTCGGCGTCGGGAAGAAGGTCTTCGATGACGGCGCCGTGCCCACGAACGTCACACTGCTCGAACCGCCCGCGGCCGGACCGAACGGCACCGTCCATCTGCGCTATGCGCTCGCCGAAGGCACGCCGGGCACAGGGGACATGAGCGCACCCGACCGCGGTATCGGGCGCGACGGCTGAGGACGGCCACGGCCCTTGCCCCTGAGCCATTCCATTGGCTCTCCTCGCTGGCCAGAGGTCACCATCGCAGGCGCTTCTTCGCCAGGATCCTGTCCATCAGCTCCGGGTCGGTTCGCCGCGCTTCTTCGGCGAATTTTTCCAGGGGTCTGAGGAGGTAGGAGGGGCCATCACCGCTGAGTTCACGCTGGCGAAGCACAAAAGGGGCGATCGAATCCCATGTCCGGACCACTTGACGGTGCGTCCCGGCCAGAATGAAGTCGTCGAAGATCCCCATGTGGTGAAGAATGGCAAGCTGCTGAAAGAAGTAGACGACGTCATAGAACTTCTCGCGGACGTCGTCGGGGAGGCTGAGAAATCCCATCTGGGGGTCGTTTTCGGCATTGAGCCGGTGATAAATGTAGAGTAGATTGTCCTGGAACCGCACCGACCGGTACTCGCCAAGTAACTGGAGGTAGGCGGAAGTGAAATTCGCGCGTCTCTGAGCGGTCCATTGCCCGATCGCCAGGTAGCTCGACACGACCAGCGCGAGAGCGGACAGTGTGATCGCGATCATGTTGGGGATCAAGGCCGTCTCCCGGATCTCTCAAGCCGCGCGTCAGCAGCCGGTAGGAATGGGACGACCGGTCTTCAGCACCGGTTCCAGAAGCGAATCACCGGCGGACGCGGGCCATGGCGTGAACCCATCCTGGGGGCGGGCCCGTACTCCTGAGAGTCTCCGATCCGAGAGGGGCTGGGAGTGGGCGCTCGCATGCCGGCCGCTGCGGCCGCGCTTGGAATCCTGCTCGGGACGACCGTCCCGGCGGCTCCGGCCAGAGCGCACGGGGCACTGGAGGACCCGGCGAGCCGAGCGATCAACTGCGAACCGGGCCGCGGCGCCGCCCGGACCGGAGCCGCCTGCCAGGCCGCCGCGAAGGTGAGCGGCGCGGCACTGGCCGAGTGGGACGAACTGCGCGTGCCGGATGTGGGCGGCCGCGACCGTCAGATGATCCCGGACGGCGAACTGTGCAGCGCGGGCCTTGAGCGGTTCCGCGGATTGGATCTGCCGCGCGCGGACTGGCCCGCGACCCGGCTCGCCGCGACCGCGCAGCACACCTTCCGCTACCGGGTATCGATCCCGCATCAGGGCAGTTTCCGGCTGTACGTCACTCGCGACGATTACCGCCCGACGGCCCCGCTCACCTGGTCGGCTCTGGAAGCGAAACCATTCCTCCAGGTCAAAGACCCGCCACGCCGAAACGGCGCATACGTCTTCTCCGGACGGCTCCCCCGCGGCAAGACGGGACGCCACCTGATCTACACGATCTGGCAGACCTCGGACACGCCCGACACCTATTACTCCTGCGCCGACGTCACCTTCACCGGCCGCCGACAGCCCGCGGAACGCACTCCGGCGCCCGCGCGCGCCGAGAACGGCACCGCGCCGAGCCTGCGGCCACCGGAGACGTCATCGAGCCCGGTGGCCGGCACGTCGGCCACGGAACCCGCCGAAGACAGCGGGCCGCCCGTCGTGACGTTCGGCATCGCCGGGCTGGTGCTGATCCTCGTCATCGGCGGCGGGGCCGTGGCGATCCGCCGGATACGCGTCCGCCGTCACCCTTGACCTTCCGTTCTCCGTGTGCGGGACACCACGGCCGGGGAGCGGGTTCCGGGAAGGAGAGCGTTTCCCGGAACCCGCTATGCGGCGGCTAGTGGCTACCGGCGAAACGGCGTCGCCGCGCGATGACGACACCTCCGGCGATCACCATGCCGCTCGCGCCGAGCGCGAGCAGAACGGGCGCCGCGCCCCTGTCCGGCGCCTGCTTGCTGACGCCGGTGGAGGGCGAGAAGCCACCGATCTTCCCGGAACGCTGGTACGCGGAGCCGGGAAGCTTGTCGGCGTAGCGGCCGTGCACGAGCTGCTGGTACGACCCGACCGTGACGCCCTTGGCGACGGACGTCTTGGCGGTTTCGTTCAGCGCCGTCACACGTCCGTCCTTGAGCCGGTACCAGGCGTGGATCTGCGGCTCGGTGAACACGATGCCGCCGTCCGCCTTGGCCGGGTACACGGCCTCGTCGGAGCCGGACATCATGTTCATGATCGTCCAGCTCGCGCCGGACTTGGTCAGCCACACCGTCGCGTGCTGCCCGGTCGCCGACTTCGCGCCGACCGCCATGTAGGCGAACCTCGCGGCGGGCGCGTTCGGCGTCCCCTTGACGAACTCGGGGTTGAGTGAGTACACGCGGTGGACGTCACCCTCCAGCCGCGGCGCCTTCGCCGCGATCGCGGCCGCGGTGACGGGCTGGTTGATGAGCTGACCACGCTGGTGCCGGTCGAGGTGGACGAAGAACCGCCCGAGCCGCTGCTGGGTCGACGCGGCCGAGGCGACCTTCTGCGCGGCGGCCTCGTCCGAGGGCGGTCCCGCGGCCTGTGCCGCGCTCGCGCCCATGACGACAGTCCCGCCGATCAGGGCCGCTGCGGTGATCTTGGCTGTGGTCCGCATGTCACGCACCCACCTTCGACAGGGCCCCGCCCCAGCGGAACTCGCCGTTCCTCGTGTAGCTGCTGTGGCTCATCTCGCCGTACCTGGGGCTGTACGGCCACGGGTCGCCATAGGAGAGCGTCTGGCCCTGGTAGCCGTAGATCACCTGGGCGTGACCGCCGCCGGCCGTCCAGTAGATGCCGGTCTCGATCGGACGCTTCGCGTCGATCTCGGTCGCGACGGACTTGTACGCCATCGCTCCGGTGACCTGGCCGGCGGAGAGGCCCAGTGCCCGGAAGGCCACCTGGTCCCACTCCAGCTCACCGCCCTCGTTCGGGCAGTCGCTGCCCACTGGTGCGTTCCGGGCGAGGTTGCAGAAGTCGTTCTGGCTGACGTTCCCCTTGCCGTGGAACTTGGCGATGGTGAGTCCGCTGGCGGCCCAGCACCACTGGTCCTGTTCCTGGACCTCCTGGTCGATCTGGAGGATCCCGGCCGAGGCGACTCCGGACGACACCGTGAAGGTGGCGGCGGCCACCGCCGCGACACCGGCCGCGAATCGCCGGCGTGTCCGGGCGGGACGGTTAGGCGTTCTCATGCGCTTCCGCCTTTCTCCTGGCTTGCGCCGTAGGGCCTCTCACCTGGGCGCGGGTGCGTCGACGCCCTCTGCCGGGACGGGAGCTGTGGCAGCCGGAGGACGAATCGCACACCGTGCGGGTCCCTTCGGTGGCCGGGGCGGCGACGTCAGGGCGGGAGCCCCAGGCGAGAGGCCGAAGGAATGCTCATACGGTCTCATTCGGCACAAAACACAGGTAATGCCAGCAGGCGATAACCCATGGCTATGGCCCCATGTCATCGCAGGTGAGACGGGGTGGCGCCGACGCACCGGGCCCGGGTACGAGGGATGTCCCCACACCGACCCCACCCACCACCGACCTGCGGCCGAGGCCCGCGGGTGCCGGCGAGCCGCGGGCCCCGGCCGCGATCGGCGAGCACGGCGCCCGCTTGCGCCTTAGGCGTCCGAAGATCGGTGGGTGGCGGCGAGATGGTCGTGGAGTTCGGCGTGGCGGAACTGGTAGAGGGGGCCGACCGCGCGCAGCAGGCCGAGGCGGTGACAGTCGTCGAGGAACGGCATCAGCCTGCGCGGCAGAAGACCGGCGTGGGCCAGCCTCCAGGTCGCGACCAGGTAGGCCGGCCATGCCCGGTGATCGCCGAACCCGAGCCCGACCGTGAGGCCGACGCCGAGGCCGAACAGGGGCCCGGCCGTGAGCCCGTACGCGAACGCCCCCGCCGGCCCGAAGACGGGCCCGGCCGTGATCCCGGCCGCCAGTGCGGCCGCCAGCGCGGTGGTGCTGATGCGGACCAGGCTCAGCGTCCGGTCGGCGCGCCAGTTGCACAGAGGCGTCGTGGCGTGGCCGATCCGCGCCGGCGTCTCCGCCCAGGCCACCAGCCCGGTCGCGAGGCCGACCGCGAGGCCGATCACGAGCCAGGTCGCAGGCCCATAGCTGAACTCGGTCGAGAGGATGCGCACGACTCCGCCCACGGGCTTCTCGGCGATCCTGACCGCGAGCCAGCCCATGAGCCCGAGCACGAACCCGATGGTGAGTCCGCCCGCGAGCCCGATCGTGAGCTTGCGCGCGAGTTCGGCCGGGCGTCGGCGGACGCGCAGGTCGGCGTACCCCGGCGAGTGCCGGGCCCACGACATCGCCCCGAAACCGACGGCGAGCGAGACGGCGAGTCCGTAGGCGATCCCGTTCGCGAGGGCGAACACGAGCCCGGCCTGGGGCCCGAACGCCATCCCGTTGGCGAGCCCGCCCGCGAGGCCGTTGGTGAGGCCGACGGTCAGGGCGGCGACCACGGCGAAGGTGACCGCGGTGGTGCGGGTGATCGCGCGGGTGGCGGCGGCCAGCCGCCACCAGGCGAAGTCACGGGTGCCGCCGCCGGCTCCCCCGCGGGCCGCGGCGGGCTGGCACGTGAGGTGGTGGGCCAGGTGGCCCAGCCAGCGCCGCACCTGGACGGGATCGTGGCGGTTGCGCGGCCGGAAGGGACCTGCTCGGACATCACCCGGCGGCCGGGTGGCGATCAGGGCGGGGATGAGCCGGTCGAACAGGTGGGCCCGCAGCGCGGCGGCGGTGGGAAAGCGCGCGGGATCCGCCAGTTCGCCCGGGTCGGCGCCGGGCGCCGAGTAGACCGAGCGCAGCAGCCATAGCCCGAGTGGAGTGGCGGTGACACCGGCCAGCGCTCGTGCTGTCCTGCCCGGCGCCGTACCAGGCGTGATCTGATCGGGAGGGGGCGTGCCGCGCAGCTCGGTCAGGACGTGCTGCCAGGCCGGCCCCGGGGAGGGCGGCAGGCACCGGGTGAGGTGGTCGGCCGCGTCCGCCGGGGACAGCGGGCGTGGTTCCAGGACGGCGGCGGAGGTCACCACGTCTCCGGCAGCGGCGACCGCGTCGGCGAACTCGGTGGTGCGGCTCGTGAGGATCAGCTGGTCATCACCGCCCAGGGACCGGTTCAGCGCAGTGATCAGCCTGGCCTGGGCAGGCGGGGGCAGCTCGTCCAGGCCGTCCAGGACGGGCAGGGTGTGCCCGCAGGCGGCCAGGGTCCGCACGACGCCGTCGCCCAGCCCCGGCGAGCGCAGCGCCGGGTAGTCGCGGGCGAGCCGGTCGGCCAGCCAGTCGTGCAGCCGGGGAAACCGTTCGGTGTCCCAGCCGGCCACCGGGAACAGCACCGGGATCGGCTCGTCCGCGGCGCGCGTGGCCAGCAGACGCAGGAGCAGCTGCATCGCCAGGGTGGTCTTGCCCGTGCCCGGTGCGCCCAGGATCACCAGGCGGCGCCGTCGGGTGCGGCGGAACCGGTCGGCCAGTGCGGCGATGTCGGCGCTGGACGCCGTCCACCGCATGTCGTCCGGCCCCTCGGAGGCCGCCGTCTGGATGTTGGCCGGGTGGTCCATCAGCGCGGTCGCCGCGACCTCGGGGGTGCGCCAGCGCACCGGGATCGGGTCCGGATCGTCCAGCGACCGCAGCCTGGCCTCCTGCTTCCATTGCTCGGCCACCACCCCGGCCAGCACGTCCTTGGCCCGCGTCAGCGTGTCCGTGCTCGGTACGGCCCCCGCCTGCCGGGTGGTCCGCCACGCCCACACCACCACCCCGACCGCCGCCGGGCCGACGGCTACCAGCAGCCCGGTCAGCTGCGCGGTGTCCGCCGACGCCGGCAGTCCATCCGCGCCGGTCAGCGGAAGCGCCGTCACCGCGAGCAGGAGCACCAGGCCCGTCACCGCCACCCCGGCCGCTACCCACGGCAAACATTCCCTGACACTCCGCACGCTCGCCATCTTGGCGTGTCTCGTCCGGCCGCGCAGGCAACGCCCGAAACCCGGGGCTGCGGCCCCTCGTCCAGTTCTACTGGTGCTTAGAGCCCATCTTTCGGGCTACTTGGTGGGCGTCGAAGATGGTGTCGGCCACGTTGGTGGGGGCGGCACAGTCTCCGACGCGGTGGATTTCGTCGATGCCGTTCGCGCGGAGTTGCGCCGGGTCGAGGGCCAGGAGTCGTCGGTACAGCATGTCGTCGGACTCTCGCCTGATGACGAGCACGACGCCGTCGGCCGGGACGCCGCGGCGGGCGCCGGACTCTCCTTCCAGGACGACCTCGCCGGGGCCCACCTGGACCAGCAGGGTGGCCGCGCTCAGCGTGCCGCCGGCGGCGATCACCTCGGCGCGCAGGGCCGGGCCGACGTTGTCCTGGTCGGCTTGCGCGGCGACCTGGCCGTGGGGTGTGACGATCTCCACCTCGTGGTCCTTCCGCTGGAGCCATTGGGCGACCGCGATCCCTGTGAGGTCTCCCTCGCAGTCGTAGACGACGACGCGCTTTCCGGGCAGCGCTTTGCCGTCGAGAAGCTGCTCGGGGGTCGCGACGTTGGCCAGCGACGCGTCCGCTCCGGGGATGGGCTCGTTGTCGACGAAGGAGACGCCGATCCTCGACCAGGGGGCGCCGGTCGCGACCACCACGACTTCGGCGCCGTATTCCAGGACGTCGCCGGCGGTCATGCGCGTGTTCGGGACGAAGGCGGCGCCGGGGAACTCCTTCAGCAGCGCCTCGCGGTGCTCGACCAGGCGGCCCCATGGGGAGAGGCCCGGAAGGCGGCGGAACCAGCGCAGGTGGCCGCCGGGTTCGTCGTGCTCGTCGACGAGGTGGACCATGGAGAAGCCGCGCCGCGCGAGGGTCGTGGCGCATTCGAGCCCGGCGGGTCCGGCGCCGATGACGAGGACGGACGGCTCGGGCTCGGGCCGGGGCGGCAGGCGCTCGGGATGCCAGCCGCGGCGGGACTCCTCGCCCGTCGTGGGGTTCTGGCTGCAGGCGAGCTGGCCGCGCGCCTGGCTGCGCGCGCAGTGGTTGGCGCCGATGCACTCCCTGACCTGCGCGTGGGCGCCGGTCGCGATCTTGCGGGGCAGGAAGGGGTCGGCGATGCCCGGCCTGGCGGCGCCGATGAGGTCGAGGTCGCCGGACGCGACGGCCCGGGCCATCAGGTCGGGGTCGGTGAAACGCCCGGTCCCGACCACCGGTTTGCCGGTGGCCTCGCGCATCCGTCTCGTCCAGGTGAGGGAGAAGCCCTCGGGGAAGAGCCGCGAGGGGGTCAGGTCGTACTCGGTCGTGGCGAGCCCGCCCTGCGCGACGTCCCAGACGTCGACCAGGTGGTCGAGCAGCCGGACGACCTCCAGCGCCTCGTCGGCCGGGAGGGCGCCGTGGCCATGGCCCTCGATCGCGAACCGGACGGCGATGGCGACATCGTCGCCGATCTCGCGGCGGACGCCTTCGAGGATCTCGCGGAGGAACCGGGCGCGGTCGGCGAGCGGGCCGCCGTAACCGTCGGTCCGGCGGTTGTGGTAGGTCGTCAGGAACTGGACGGGCAGGTAGCCGTGGGCGGCGTGGATGTTCACGATGTCGAAGCCGGCGTCGCGGGCGCGCCGGGCCGCGGTGATCCAGTCGGCCTGGACGCGCCGGATGTCGTCGGCGTCCATCGTCCGGGGTATCGCCTGGGAGAAGAACAGCCCGTTGCCCTGCATCTGGCTCGGCGCCAACGCGGGGAGCCGGTCCTGCTTCGGGTCCGCGGCGGCGCCCAGGTGCACCAGTTCGATCGCGGCGAGCGCGTGATGCGCGTGCACGGCCTCGACGATCTGGACGAGCGCGCGGGCGTCGTCGTCGCCCATGAGTTCGAGGCCGTCGAGCCAGGCGTTGCGCGAGTGCGGGTCGAAGGCCACCTCACCGGTGTTGACCACGGCCCAGCCGCCCTCCGCGCGCACCCGCCGGTGGGCGGCCTCCCTGTCGATCTGGTCCATCCTCCAGCCGGTGGCGTAGGGGGCGGACCAGAACCTGTTCGCGGCGACCTTGGGGCCGATGCGGAGCGGCTGGAACAGCCCGCCGTACCGCTCGTCCTGGGGGACGATGTCGCGGACGGATAGGTCGCGCGTCGGTTCCGACACCATCGTTCTCCTTCTCGGTATCGACGACACGGCGCGGATCGCGTGTGTCCTTGGGCTGTTCACGACGGGTGCGGGTGCCACCGCGCGGACGGTGCGGGTCTGATCACCGTGCGGGCCTCACCGATGTACCGGTCTCCTATGGGGCGTCGTCCCCCCACAAGAGACCGGTCTGGTTCTCCCGGGACGGACGCGCGGACGATCACGACGTCGCCGTCTTCCAGGAAGGTGCGCGTCTCGTCGCCGGAGAGCCGGAAAGGGCGTTCGCCGCCCCAGGAGATCTCCAGCAACGAGCCCGCCGAGGACGGGTCGTGGGAGGAGATCGTGCCGGTGCCGTAGAGGTCGCCGGTCCGCAGGGACGCGCCGCCGCGGGTCATGTGGGCCATCTGCTGCGCGGGCGACCAGTACAGGCCCGCCGCCGAGACGCGGCTGATCACCACGCCGTTGAGCTCGACCTCGATCTCGACGGCGGGATTGCGCGGTTCGGGCGTGTTCAGGTAGTCCAGCACGGCCGGGCGCTGGACCGGGCCGTCGACCCAGGGCAGGGCGTCCAGCGGTACCACCCACGGGCTGATGGTGGTGGCGAAGGATTTCGCGAGGAAGGGGCCCAGCGGCTGGTACTCCCATGCCTGGATGTCCCGTGCGCTCCAGTCGACGAGGACGACGACGCCGAAGACGTGGTCGCGGAAGTCCTCGGCCGGTACCGGGACACCTTGCGTCGAGGGCGTGCCGACGACGTAGCCGAGTTCGAGTTCGAAGTCCAGGCGGGCGCTCGGCCCCACCGTGACGTGCTCGCCGTGGCGTATCTGCCCCTCGGGACGGACGACGTCGGTGCCCGACACGACGACGGTGCCCGCGCGTCCGTGGTAGCCGGCCGGGAGGTACCGGTAGTTCGGCTTCAGCGGTTCCTCGCCGGGGCGGAGGATGCGCCCGGCGTTCGTCGCGTGCTCGATCCCCGAGAAGAAGTCGACGAAGTCGGCGACCTCCACGGGCAGCATCATCTGGACGTCGGCGATGCGGTGGACGCCCTCCTGGCCGGGTGAGACCCCGGACGCCGCCCGTTCCTGAAGGGCCTTCCGCACCTCTTTCCACCGGTGCGGGCCCCGGGCGAGGAAGCGGTTGAGGTCCGGCCGCACGAACTCCTCGGGCGCGCCGACGACGGTGGCCACGTCCAGGACGAGCCCGCCGACCGCGACGCCCACGCGGGGGGATCCGCCTTCCGCGCGGAAGACGCCGTACGGCAGGGTCGCGTCGCCGAAGTCCCCGACGGTCACCATCGCGCGGGCCCGGCCCGGTCGGAGGAGATCACGTCCAACTCGTCCCTCATCGGGTGCCCGCGGGGAAGTGGCGCTGGATCCCGCGCCAGACGTCGTCGTAGTCCGGCTGGAGGTTCGCCGCGGCCATGGCCTGCGGGGTGGGCACGATCGGCAGCCTCGTCTCGAACATGAACGCCATCGTGTCGTCCACCTTGCGGGGGGCGAGTTCGATGCTGCTCGCCCGCTCGTAGGTCTCCTCGTCCGGCCCGTGGGAGGTGAAGCAGTTGTGGAGGCTCGCGCCGCCCGGGAGGAAGCCCTCGGCCTTCGCGTCGTAGACGCCCCACAGCAGCCCCATGAACTCGCTCATCACGTTGCGGTGGAACCACGGTGGCCGGAAGGTGTCCTCGCCGACGAGCCAGCGCGGGGCGAAGATCACGAAGTCGGCGTTCGCCGTCCCCTCCTGGGCGCTCGGCGATGACAGGACGGTGTAGATCGACGGGTCCGGGTGGTCGAAGGTGATCGTCCCGATGACCATGAACGTGCGCAGGTCGTACTTGTACGGGGCGTGGTTCCCGTGCCACGCGACCACGTCCAGGGGTGAATGGTCGTAGTCCGCCGCCCACAGGTTGCCGAGGTATTTCTGGAAGACCACGACCTCGTCGTCGCGGTCCTCGAACGCGGCGACGGGTGAGAGGAAGTCGCGCGGGTTGGCGAGCCCGTTGGCGCCGATCGGGCCGAGCTCGGGGAGCCGGAGGAGGTCCCCGTAGTTCTCCAGCACGTACCCGCGCGCCGTGCCGTCGGGGAGCCCGACCTTGAAGCGGATGCCGCGCGGGATGACGGCAATCTCGCCCTGCCCCACGTCGAGGACGCCGAGCTCGGTGGCGATGCGCAGGCGTCCCGACTCCGGGACGAGGAGCATCTCGCCGTCGGCGTTGACGAAATATTCGCGGTCCATCGGACGGGTCGCCAGGTACATGTGGATCGCGACGCCGTCCTGGCTCCGGGCGTCGCCGGTGCCGCCGACGGTGAAGAGCGACTCCACGAAGGTGCGCGGCTCACCGGGGAGGGGGAACGGGTCCCAGCGCAGCCGGTTCGGCTCGGGTGCGGCGTTGGGGATCGGGCTGGTCATCAGCGTGCCCGCGTCGACGCGCCGGAACCGGGGGTGCTTCGCCGAAGGACGGATCCGGTAGACCCAGGTCCTGCGGTTGGTGCGGCGCGGCGCCGTGAACGCGGTGCCGCTGATCTGCTCCGCGTAGAGCCCGAGCGGGGCCCGCTGGGGACTGTTCCTGCCGCGGGGCAGTGCTCCCGGAACGGCCTCCGTGACGTGCTGGTTTCCGAAGCCCGGCAGGTAGCCCGGGCCGGCCGCCCGCGGTTCCAGGTCCGCCGGGCGCTCTTCGAGGCTCGTCATCCCCTGCACTCCTCACTCGCCGTCCATTGCCCCAGGCAGAGTAGTTGTAGTTCGTTATCCGGTCAATATCGACCGTTAATCGAACTATCGAGCGAACATCGCGGTCCGATTACCGGTACGCTGCGTCCGTGACTGAGATCGCACAGACCGCGGACCACGCGCTCCGGATCTTGGAGGAGCTCGGAGAGGCCGGTCCCCTGGGCCCGACCGAGCTGGCCCAGCGCCTGGGACTGAACAGGACCGTGGTCCACCGGCTCCTGAAGACCCTGGCCGCCCGGGGCTTCGTCTCACGGCAGGACAACCTCTACCGGCCGGGCCCGGCGCTCGCCCGCCTGGCCGAGACGATCCAGCCCGATCTGCGCGCGGTCGCCGGCCCGGTCATGGACAGGGTGGCCGAGGCGTCCGGCGAGACCGTCGTCCTGCACTCCCTCGACGGGCATGAGGCGGTCGTGCTGGACCAGGCCGTCGCCACCCGCCACGTCGTCCAGGTCAGCCACCGCATCGGGGCGCGGCACCCGCTCACCGTCGGCGCGAGCGGCCGGGCGATCCTCGCCTTCCTCCCCGCCGACGCCGTGGCGAGGATCCTCAAGGCCGAGGAGGAACCGGCGCCGGTCGAGAAGAGCCTGGCCACGGTGCGCAGGCGCGGCTACGCGCAGTCCCATGACGAGCTCCAGCTCGGCGTCCACGGGATCGCGGTGCCGCTGCGGGCGGCGGACGGCACCGCGTTCGCGAGCCTCGCGATCTTGGTCCCGACCAGCCGCACGCATGACCTCGAACGGCGCGTGCCGCTCCTCACCTCCGCCGCCCATGACGTGGAGAGCGGCTATCTGACCGCGATATGAGCGACGTGGCCGCGCACGCCCGCCCGCGTCCCGCTCACGTCGTCTCCTCCGCGATCGTCTTCGCGAGCTTGGCGGCGACGTCACGGCACCGTGCCGCGATGGCGTCCAGGGCTCCGGCGGTGAGCCCGGCGGGGAGCCGGGACACGGCGAGCGCGAAGTTGGGCACGCCGTCCGGGCCGAAGATCGGGACCTGGATCGAGCTCACCGCGACCGGCCAGTCCGCCGCGCCCCCGAGGACGGCGTAGTCACCGGCGGCGTCGGACCACAGCCGCCGCAGCTCGCCCTGCCCCTTCGAGGGGTTCGACACGATCTCGTCGAAGCGCTCGGCCATGGCGGGGCCGAGGCTGACCGCGTAGCCGCGCTCGCGCGCCTCGGCCAGCATGGTCGAGACGAGGTCGTCGTCGAGGAGCTCGACGTCCCGCCCGGCGCGTCTCCACATCGCGCGCCGCAGATCGTCGCCCCAGGCCGCGAAGACCACGCCGAGCGGCGCCGCGAAGGGGAAGGTGGTGCCGACGCCGAGCACCTGCGGCTCGTAGGCCCGCAGGTTCGAGGCGTGCAGGACGACGATGCGGTCCTGCGCCAGTGAGCACAGCGTGACCAGGGCGGGGATCGACTCGGCCAGCCGCTGGACCTCGCCGCGCATCTGGTCGGCGACCCGCAGGTGCGAGCCCAGCCGGTCGGCGTCGAAGTCGACGCGGGGCATGGTGAAGGTCCCGTAGCCGCCCTTGAGGAAGAGCATCGGCATCCCGGCCGAGCCGTCCCCGACCCCGAGGTCCTCGACCGCGGCGAGGACGATGTCGTGGTCGCCCGCCTCGATCGTCCGCGTCCGGCGGCAGGAGAACCAGGCCACCGCGTCCTCGAGCGCGGGGATCCCGTGCTCGTCGGTGACCCAGCGGCCGACGTCGAACCGGCGCTCCGGGGCGGCCGACGCGAACGATCGGCACAGCTCCTCGTGGCCGGCGCCGAGCACGCTGACCCGGAACCGGTCACAGCCGGCGACGGCCGTGTAGGAACGGGAGCTCCGCATCGGCATGAACGCCACCAGCGGCGGGTCCATGGACACCGAGGAGAAGGTGCCGACGACCAGCCCCTGGGGACGGCCCGAGTCGTCGAGGGCGGAGACGATGCACACGCCCGTGGGGTACTCCCCCATGACGGTGCGCCACCATTTCGCCCGCTTCTCGGCGGTGGCCGTGGGGAAGTCGGTGGCCGTCACCCCCGTCGCGACGGCCCCCGCGTCATGGTCCGGCATCGCGGCACCTCCTCGTCCAGAACGTCTTCATCGCCGGTCACGGCCCTCGCCCGGGTCAGCGGCCCGGGGAGGCCGCGTGCTCCGCGATCAGCGCGGCGATCGCCGCCGGCTGCTGGACGATGGACACATGCGACGCGGGCTCCCCGCCGGCACCGTCGAGGACGACGAGCCCGGCACCCGGCACCAGTTCGGCGTAGCGCGCCGACAGCTCACGGGGGATGAAGTTGTCGTCGGCGAAGTGGATCACCCGGGTCGGGGCCTGCACCCGGGCCAGGCGGTGCTCCAGACGCACGTCGTAGCGCGGGTTCCAGGTCAGGCGCGCGAACGGGATGCTCTCGCCGTACTCGTGGATGTAGTCCTCGACCCCGCCCTCCTGGACGAGGAAGTCGAGGTACTTCTCCGCCACGCCGCTGAACACGTGATGGTCGGCCTGCTCGGGCGACCAGCGGAACGGGTCGGCCGGCGTACTGTGCGGCGCCCGCAACCCCATCGGGGCCATCAGCGTGAGCGTCGCGAAGCGCGTCGGATACGTGACGGCCAGGTCGGCCGCGAGCCAGCCCCCCATCGAGTGCCCGACCAGGTGGATCTCCCCGTCGAGCCCGAGGTCGCGGACGAGCGCGTCGTAGTGCAGCACCAGGTCGTCGAAGGTCCGGATGTGGGACGGAAGGGCCGTGTCACCGAATCCGGGATGCTCGGGCACGACGACGTCGAAGCTCCGGGCCAGTTCCTCGTAGAGCGGGAGCCACTGCCGCGTGAGACCGGCGCCGTGCAGGTAGAGCAGGACAGGCCCGGAACCCTTGCGGCGGTAGCCCACCCGCACGCCGTCGACGTCGACCCACTCCGGCTCGGTCCAGTTCGCCCAGGTTCGGACGGCTTCACTCGTCGTCGTCATGCCAGCCTCGTTTCGGTCGATGGGCAGCGGGCGCTCTCGCTCGCGATGCGCCTCGGGCGAGGGCGAGCGGACGCAGCGACCATACATTACAGTTGTGATGTTCTGGCAAGCGCCTGAGCCGAAATTCATCGGAACAAGGGTGTCTGACCTGGGCGAACAGGTGGCGAGCCCTAGCGCAGGGCGGCCAGCCAGCGGTCGAAGAGGCCGACCACGTCGCCTTCTTTGAGGCGCACCGGGTGGTACATGGCGTTCACGCACAGGCCGTCGGCGAGCGCGATGCCCTCGACGGCCACCATCTGCGGGTCCAGGTCACGGGAGATCACGCCGGCGCGCTGGCTCCGTCCCACGGCGGCCGCGATCGCGTCGATCACGATCCGCTGCCCCTTGCGGCCCACCTCGCGCAGGCCGGGGTCGCCCAGGGCGAGGCCCAGGAAGCTGAACCAGACCTCGGCCTCCGCGCGGACCTCGTCGCTCGACGGCAGCACCTGGTGGAACGCCGTCCGCGCCGCCTCCTCGTCCCCCGCCGTCTCGGCGACGGCCGCGAGACGGTCCAGCGTCTGCTGCTGGACGAGCTGGAAGGCGTATTCGAGCAGGGCGTTGCGCGAGGCGAAGTAGTACTGGACGGCGCCGCTGGTCCAGCCGGCCTCCTGCCCGACGCGGCGCACCGTCAGCGCGCTGACGCCCTGGGACCGGACCACCCGCCACACCGCGCGCCCGAGCTGCCTGCGGCGGTCGTCGTGATCACTCCTCCTGGCCATGGCCGAATCCTAGGCGCCGCGGGGGCGGCCGGAGCGCACGAGCCCGGCGAAGCGCGCCGCACCGTCACATTCCGTGCCCGGAACCTGTTGACGAACGGGCCATCGACTTCCACAATGTGTCGAACATCGCACATGAAAGTGCGATAAACGAACACGTCGGCGAAGGGGGCGTCAGTTCGGGCTGTCCACAGTCGCCAACCCCAGTGCGGAGATCTCCTCATGGACCCGAGTACGACCACCGAAAGCTCCCCTCAACCCACCACGTCTTCAGGTTTGCGCGCGAACCGCCTGGGTGTGCCCGCCATCATCTTCTTCGTCGTCGCCGCCGTCGGGCCGATGTCCGGCATGATGGGCGCGTCGGCACTCGTCTTCGACGCCGCCGGTCCCGGCGCGCCGATGGTGTTCGTGCTGATGACGATCGTCTACGTCCTCTTCGTCATCGGCTACTCGCGGATGAGCCACTACGTCGCCAACGCCGGCGGCTTCGTGGCCTACATCGCCCGCGCCTTCGGGGAGAAGGCCGGTTCCGCCACCGCGGCGACCTCGGTGCTGATGTACACCACCCTGCTGTGCTCGTTCTACGGGATCTTCGGCGTCCTGGCGCAGGGCGCGCTCGCCGACGTCTTCCACTGGAACGTCAAGTGGTACTGGTGCGTCTTCGTCACCCTCGCGCTGGTGAGCCTCCTGTCCTACAGGGGCGTCGACATCAGCCTGAAGTTCCTGACCGTCCTGCTGGTCCTGGAGATCATCGCGCTCGGCGCCGTGGCCGTGGCGATCGTGGTGAGCGGCGGCGGCGAATCGGGCAACTCGGTCGCCGGGTTCGCGCCGTCGCACTGGCTCGACGGGAATCTCGGGGTGGCGATGCTCTGGGCCGCGGGCGTGTACGTCGGCATCGAGGCGACCGTGGTCTTCAGCGAGGAGGCCCGGGACCGCCGGAAGACGATCCCCCGCGCCGCCTACGGCGCCGTCATCTCCGTCGGGGTCTTCTACGTCTTCGTGACGTGGGCGCTCTCCAACGCCTTCGGCCTCGGCAACATCGCGCACGTGGCGATGACCGATCCCAACGGCTTCATCTTCGAGCAGGCCGAGGACAAGATCGCCCACTTCTGGTCCGTCTGGCTCCAGATCCAGGTCATCACCAGCTTCTTCGCCGTGCTGCTCGGGCTCCACAACATCCTCGCCCGGTACTTCTTCTCGCTCGGACGGGCCGGCCTGATGCCCTCGGCCCTGGGCCGCACCCATGCCACGACGCAGAACCCGCACCGGGCGTCGGCCGCGATCAGCGTCATCCTCGGAACGGTCCTGATCCTGTTCACCGTCTGCGGCGCGGACCCGTACCTGGTCATCTACGAGTGGCTCATCGGGCTGGGCACGATCGCCCTCCTGGTCATCCTGGCGCTGACGAGCCTGTCCGTGCCGGTCTTCTTCCGGCGCGAGCAGCCGGGCGCGCACGGCCTGTTCGCCACGGTGATCTCGCCCATCGCCGCCGCGGCCTGCTTCGTGGTGATCACCTACATGGCGATCCGCCACTACGACAGCTTCGTCGGCTCCCAGGACAACGCCGCCTGGCTGCTCCTACTGATCCCGGTCGCCGCCGCGACCGGGCTCGGGATCTGCCTCGTACGCCCGCGCGGCGTCGACTTCGCCGCACGCCTGGACTGATCACCCCACGCCTGGACTGATCACCCCACGCCTGGACTGATCGCCGCACACCTGGACCGGTCCGCCGCACGGGCGGAGCGAGGTCCGTCCTCCGGCGGGCCCTGCCGCGCCAGGGCCCGCCGGCCCTCCACCGTCCGTCAGCACGCCAGGAAGACATTACGATCGTAATGTTACGCTGTCGGCACGACGGGCCCCACCATCGAGGAAGGCAGCCATGTCACTGGAGTTCCATCTCTTCAACTACGGGGCGTACCCCGACATCCCGCTCTACGACGAGGTGGAGAACACCTCGTACATCGACCTGCCGAACGAGCTGTTCGACCCGGTGCGGGGCAAGTGGTACCTCGACTCCTACCTCGACACGCTGGTGTTCGGCGAGAAGCTCGGCTTCGACGGCATCCACACCACCACCCAGATGGGCGGGCCGGTGGGGATGACTCCGAGCGCGAACCTCACCGCGGCGTACCTGGCGGCGAAGACGGAGCGGATCAAGATCGGCACGCTCGGGCCGATCCTGAACGTCTTCCAGAACCCGATGCGGGCCGCCGAGGAGATCGCCCTGCTCGACCAGCTCTCCGGCGGACGCCTGATCGTGGGCCTTCCCATGGGCCACGGGATGAACTACCACAGCGCGGCGACGATGAACCCCGCGTTCGCCCGCGAGCGCTACTGGGAGGGCCACGACCTCATGCGCAAGGCGTTCATGGACCCGGGGCCTTTCGAATGGCAGGGCGAGCATTTCCATGTGCCCTACGCGAACCTGTGGCCCAAGCCCCTTCAGCAGCCCTATCCGGAAGTGTGGATCCCCGCCGCCGGGTCGAAGCTCACACTGGAGAAGTGCGCCGAGTTCCATTACACCTATCAGGCGCTCTTCTCCCCGCGCCGGGTGCTCAAGCGCAACGTCGACACGTTCCGCCGGGCCTCCGAGAAGTTCGGGTACACCCCGGGCCCCGACCAGGTGGCGGCGGTGGTGTTCATCCACGTCGCGGAGACCGACGCCCAGGCCCGTCTCGAAGCCGAGCCCCACCTGCTGTTCCTGATGCAGAACATCAACCGGTCACGTCAGCCCGACGCGTTCCCGCCCGGCCACTTCAGCGTCGAGTCGTTGCGCGGATTCATGACCAAGGGCGGTTACCGCGACCGCGACATCGGCGACATGGCCTTCGAGGAGATGACGGAGGAGGGGTGGGCCATCGTCGGCTCCCCCCAGACGGTCGTGGACAAGCTCGGCCTGCTCGTCGACGAGCTCGGAGCCGGGAAGCTCATCCACGTCGCCGATTTCGGCGCCATGCCGAACTGGCTCATCCGCAAGAGCCTCACGCTGATGTCGGAGGAGGTCATCCCGCATTTCCGGGGCCCCGGCGGCAGGCCCGTGTGGGCCGAGGCCGATCCCCGGACGGCCCCCACGCACGCCGAGTACGGCGCGCTGCGCACCGAGACCAAGACCCCTCCGAAGGCCCGGATCCCCGACGTCGGCGTCGTCGACGTGCGCACCGCCCACGTCGAGGACCTGCGCAAGCCCTTGCGCGCCTAGCGGGACGGCCAGCGGTCGCCATGGCCACGCCGGAACGGCACGGGCCCCGCCGAGGTGGCGGGGCCCGCGCGCCGACCGTCCTCGGACGGCGCTCAGTAGACGATGTTGACCAGGCGTTCCTCGGTGTTGGCGTGCAGGCCCGCGAGGCCGAGTTCCCGGCCCAGTCCGCTGGTCTTCATCCCGCCCCACGGGACCCGGGGGTCGGGGGCACCCCAGGAGTTCACCCACACGGCGCCCGCCCGGAGCGCGCGGGAGGCGGTCATCGCCTCGCCGATGTCCCGCGACCAGATCACCGCGGCCAGCCCGTACTCCGTGGCGTTGGCGAGCCGGATCGCCTCATCGTCGTCGTCGAACGGGATGATCGTTCCCACCGGCCCGAAGATCTCCTCCCGGGCGATCCTGAGGTCGTTGGTCCCGACGAACAGCGTCGGCTCGACGAAGTAGCCCGGACGGTCGGGCGCCGTCCCGCCGGTGACCAGGTCGGCGCCCTGCTCCAGGCCCGCGCCGACGTAGCCCAGGACGCGGTCGCGCTGGGCCGCGTTGATGAGGCTGCCCATGGTCGTCCGGGCGTCGAACGGATCTCCGAGCCGCTGCCCGCGGGCCTGGGCGGCGAGCGCCTCCGCCACGTCATCGACGCGGCTGCGGTGCACCAGGACGCGGGTCCCGGCGGCGCAGGTCTGGCCGCTGTTGGCGAAGAGCGACGCGGCCGCGACGGGCGCCAGGGCCTCGACGTCGGCGTCCTTGAAGACGATCTGCGGGGACTTGCCGCCGAGTTCGAGTGTGACGGGCGTGAAGCGGTCGGCGGCGGCGCGGCCGATGATCCGGCCCACCTCGGGGGACCCGGTGAACGACAGCTTGTCGATGCCGGGGTGGCCGGTGATCGCCGTCCCCGTGACGCGGCCCGGGCCGTTGACCACGTTGAGCACGCCCGCGGGGAGCCCGGCGGCCGCCGCGAGCTCGGCCAGCAGCTGGGAGACCAGAGGCGCGTCCTCGGCGGGCTTGAGCACCACCGTGCAGCCGACGGCGAGCGCCGAGGCCAGCTTCCAGCTGGTGATCATGGTCGGGGCGTTCCAGGGGGTGATCGCGCCGACGACCCCGACCGGGACGCGCTCGGTGTAGGAGAACCGCGGGCGTCCCATGTGGTCGGGCACGGGGACGGTCGTCCCGTGCAGCTTGTCGGCCCATCCGGCGAAGTGCCGGAACGTCTGGACCGCCATGTCGACGTCGATGGCCAGGGTGTCGTGGTAGGGCTTGCCGACATCGAGCGCCTCCAGCCCGGCGAAGCGGCCGGCGTTCTCCTCGATCAGGTCGGCGAGACGGTACAGGATCCTGCCGCGCTCGGCGCCGGGCATCGCGGGCCAGGGCCCGGAGTCGAAGGCGCGGCGGGCGGCCGCGACGGCGCGGTCCACGTCACCGGCGTCCGCGGCGTGCAGCTCGGTGATGACGGTCCCGTCCGTGGGGTTCTGCACGGCGAACGCCGCGCCGTTCCCCGGGCGCCATCCGCCGTCGACGAACAGCTCGGTGGCGGGCAGCGTGATGGATGTCGGCTTCATGCCTCGGCCTTCCTTCGGCGCCGTGCGACGTGGTCTGCATCACCGGCCTTGTTCACTTGAGGAGTACGACCGTATCATCTAAAGTAACGACTCCGGGAGGGACGCCCCCTCCCGCCGCCGGACCGAATAGGGGTGCCGCATGGGCTACGAGGACTGGGAATCGCCGGACGACCTGCCGCTTCTCGCAGTCGGCATCAGCCGGCAGACCCAGTACCGCGCGCCGTTCGTGGACGACCTGTCGGGAAGCGAGCTGACGCTCGTGAACACGGCCGGGGCGCGGGTCTCCTACGTCTTCGACGACGCCCACAGGCTGCGCCGGACCACCGCGGACACGATCACCGTGGACACGGCCACCGCCGGCACGGCCACCGCCGACACGACCACGGCCTGCGAGTACGACGCGACCGTGGTGCGCCCGGGGATCTACCTGGTCGACATCATGATCCCCGCCCCCCGTGAGGACGCGGTCGCCGGGCTGCCGGGCGAGGAGACGTGGGCGTTCGACGTCGACCGCGGCCTCGTCACGAGCGTCACGTCCTACGTCCACGAGAGGCCGGACGGCTCACGCTGGGTGCGCAGCGTCGACGAGCACTGGTTCCTCGACGGGACCCCCGGCGGAGCGCATCCCCTCTCGGACGGCATGGTCGGCAAACGCGTGATGTGGCAGTACAGCGACACCGACCGCTACGACCACGTCTACCTGAACGCCCGCAACTTCGCCTGGCAGTGCGTCTCGGGGATCGAGCAGGGGCTCACCGAACTCGACCGGACCCGCGCCTACGAAGTGGCCCCCGACCTGTACTTCTTCGGCTGGAGCGAGCACGTCCAGCCCGTCGAGTCCATGCTGTTCGTGGACCTCGCCGAGATGCGCACCCACGGACGCATGTTCGGCTGGGAGGCCCGGACCGGGGAGATCCTGCACCACCAGTTCGGCGCGGTCGGCGCCCTGCTCAACGTCACCACCTATCCCGAGTCACTGCCGGCCTTCACCGAACCCTCCGGCTGAGCCGGAGGGCGGCCGCACCGGCGGGCGCCCTGGCGCCCGCGGAATCCCCATCCAGGAGAGACCCATGGACAAGTCCACCCTGTCGCACTGGTGGCACAAGATGGAGACCGCTCACGGCGGCCCCATTCCCGAACGCCCTGCCCTCGCCCAGGACGACGAGGCGGACGTGGCCATCGTCGGCGCGGGCTACACCGGCCTCTACACGGCCTTGGAACTCCTCAAGTCCGCACCGGAACTGAAGGTCGTCCTGCTGGAGGCCAACGTCGCCGGGTACGGAGCGTCCGGCCGGAACGGCGGCGCCGTGATCGCCCAGCTCAACGGCTCGCGCGCGTTCTGGGCAGGGCGCGGCGGACGGCAGGCCGCGATCGACATGGAACGTGCCGTCCAGCAGGCCGTCACGGAGGTCGGCGAGGTCATCACCTCCGAGGGCATCGAGTGCGGCTACGCGCACAACGGCGTGCTGATGGTCGCCCGCACCGAACTGGAGGCCAGGCGCTTCAAGGCCGGGGTCGAGGACGACCGCCGGTACGGCTTCGGGCCCGAGGACTCCCGCTACCTCTCCCGGAAGGAGGTCCTGGAGAAGGTCAACGTGGACGGGGCGATCGGCGCGCGCTGGAGCTCCCACTGCGCCAGCGTCGACGGCGGCCGCCTCGCGCGCGGCCTGGCCGCGGCCGTGGAGCGGCGGGGCGGGGTGATCTACGAGAACTCCCCCGTGATCCGCATCGAGCCGGGCAGGGCGATCACGGCGCGCGCCACGGTCCGCGCCGAGTTCGTCGTCCGCGCCACCGAGGCCTACAGCGAGTCGATCAAGGGGCAGGAGCGCACCGTCGTCCCGATCCACACCTCGATGCTGGCCACCGAGGTCCTCACAAGCGAGCAGATCGCCGAGCTGCGCTGGGGCGGCCATGAGGCGCTGCTCGCCGAGCACCCCTTCCTCCACCTGCAGTTCACCAGCGACGACCGCATCACCATCGGCGGGGACGACCCGCGCGTGCCCTACCGGTGGGGTTCGGCGCCCAACCCGGACGGCCCCGCCACGCCGAAGGTCCGCGACCACTACTACGGGCAGCTCATCAAGCTGTTCCCGTTCCTGGACGGCATCAAGATCGCCGACACCTGGCAGGGCGTCTTCGGCACGACCAAGAACTGGGCCCCCAATGTCAGCCTGGACCGTGCCACCGGCCTCGCCGTCGCGGGCGGCTACGTGGGCGAGGGCCTCGCCCCGTCCAACATGGCGGGCCGGACGATGCGCGACCTCATTCTCGGCCGCGACACCGAGATGACCCGCCTGCCCTGGACGAACATGGGCAGCCGCAAGTGGGAGCCGGAGCCGCTGCGCTACATCGGCTCCGGTGTCATCTGGGCCGCGCGCGCTCTGGGCGACGCGAAGGAGCACCGCGCCGGCAAGCCGTCCACGCTCATCTCCATCGGCAACCGCACCGCCGGGTTCACCGGCCACCTCGGCTGAGAGGCAGGCGATGACAGAGATCCGGTTGCGCAGCGGCGGCCTCGGGCCGTACGACCTCCGCGGCAAGGTGGCCGTGGTGACGGGGGCGAGCAGCGGCATCGGCGCCGCCACCGCACGGGCCCTGGCACGGGCCGGCGCACAGGTGGTGGCCGGCTACAACAGCGGCCGGGAGCGCGCGGACGACGTCGTCCGTGCGCTCCCGGGGGACGGCCACCAGGCCCTTCACCTGCCGATCGAGGACACTCCGGCGCTTGAGGCCGCGGCGGCGGAGGTCTCCGGGCGCTTCGGCGCGGTCCACGTCCTGGTGAACTCGGCCGGTTCGACGGCGAAGGTCGCCCACGCCGACCTGGAGGCGATGACCGACGAGCTCTTCGACGCGATGCTCCGGACCAACGTGCGCGGCCCTTTCGCCGTCACCCGCACGTTCGTGCCGCTCCTGCGGGCGAGCGGCGACGCCGTCGTCGTCAACATCTCCTCGATCTCGGGCATGACCGCCTCGGGCAGCAACGTCGGGTACTGCGCGGCGAAGGCGGCCCTCGACAACCTCACCATGTCGCTGGGGCGCGCGCTCGGGCCCGCGATCCGGTTCGTCGGCGTGGCCCCCGCGGCCGTCGAGACGGACTTCGTCGCCGGACGGGGCCGTGACGCGATCGCCGCGCAGGCGGCGTCCACGCCGCTGAAGGTGCTGGTCCACCCCGACGACATCGCCGACGCCGTCCTCGGCGTGGTGCGGAACATGCGGGTCGCGACCGGGACCACCTTCGTGGTCGACGGCGGAAAGCACCTGTGAGGACGCGATAATGGCGGCCGTGACCGTGCCCGGTGACCGGCGGGCCGACGCGACGGAGACGGGAGTCCGCGTGGACCAGTTGCAGGCGTTGGCGGAGAACATCCGGGCGCTCCGCGCCACGCACGGGCTCTCGCTGTCGCAGCTGGCCGAGCGGTCCGGGATCGCCAAGGCGACCCTCTTCAAGATCGATCGCTGCCAGACCAACCCCACGCTCGACACGCTCACCGCGATCGCCGACACCTTCGACGTCACCGTGATCGACCTGCTGACCATGGCGCCCTCGCCGGTCGTGGACGTCGTCCACGCCGGTGAGGGGCTGGACCTGTCCGACGACCAGTCCAAGGGCGAGGTCCTGCGCAGCCAGGTGATCGGCGCCGGGACCCTGGAGATCCACTCCCAGAGGTTCCGGGTGGGCGGCGCGGAGGTCTCCCACTCCCACGGCGCGGGGACGCGCGAGCACGTGCTCGTCCACGCCGGGACGATCCGGCTCGGGCCGATCGGCCACGAGGTCGACGTCTCGGCGGGCGACTACGTCACCTATCTGGCCGACTGCCCGCACCGCTGGCAGGCGGTCAGCGACGAGGCGCACGTGTGGATCGTCCACACCTCTCCGCGTGCGGCGGCCTTCATCGACGGCTGACACCCGCGCCCGTTCTGTATCCCGCGTGCCTATCTCCCTATGCCGACCCACTTTCGTAGGGAGAGACCATGTGGAACCGGATAACGCAGGCCCTGGCCCTGCTGGCAACGCCCCTCGCCGTCGCGGCAGCCGTCGCGCCCGCCCAGGCGTCCGCCGCGGCTCCCGTCCACTACCAGCTCACCATGATCAAAGCTCCGGACGGGGCGTCCGGGAACGTCCCGCGCGCCATCAACGCCGCCGGCCACACCGCCGGTGAAGGCACCTTCCCCGGTCACGGCGCTCAGGCCGCCTACCTCAGCACCGACCCGAAACAGCTCACCCACCTGCCCGGCATCGTGCCGGGCGACCCGACCCTGGCCGACGCCACGTCGGCGTACGGCCTCAACTCCTCCGACGTCGTCGTCGGCTCCGCCTACGAGACCCTGCCGGTACGGGAGTCCGCGGTGGTCTGGCGGAACGGGACCCCGACCGATCTTCACATCCTGCCCACCGACGGCCACGTCCAGGCGCGGGCGGTCAACGACGCCGGCCAGATCGCCGGCACCGGTTTCGACACCGGGAACGCCTGGCTTTACCAGAACGGCAAGACCACCGTGCTCGCGCCGCTGCCCGGCGGCCACGCCGCCGAGGCGTTCGGCATCACGGCCGACGGCCAGGTCCTCGGACTGTCCTCGACCTCGAACGACACCACCAAGGCCGAGGCCACGGTGTGGCGCGATGGCACCCCGTCCGACCTCGGCACCCTGCCCGGCGGCACGTGGTCGGAGGCGCACGCCATGAACTCCGGCGGGATCGCGGTCGGCGCGGCCGCGGTCGGCGGCGGCGAGTTCGCGCCCCGGCACCCGGCGATGTTCGCGGGCGGCAAGGTGATCGACCTGTGGCCGGACCTCGGCGGCAGCACGTTCGGCACGGCCCAGGCGATCAACAAGGCCGGGACGATCGTCGGTGACGGCCGCTACGGGTGGGTGTACAGCAACGGCGTCCGCACCGACCTGAACACCCTGATCCCCCCGGACACGGGCCTGAAGATCACGGCCGCCTACGGCATCAACGACGCCGGCCAGATCGTCGCGTCCGCCACCACCGCCTCGAACAGGCACCTCTCGCTCGCCGTCCTGCTCACGCCCGACGCGGGCTGACGCCGGTCAGGCGGCCGCCGGCCGTCCGATGGCGGCGAGCAGCCGCCACTGCCGGGCGGGCACGCCCGTGAACTGCTCGGCGGGCAGGGCCTGCAAGCAGACATGGTCGGCGCCCGCGGCCAGGTGGGCGGCGATCCGGCCGGCCACCTGGTCCTCGCCGACGGCCACCAGCGCGTCCACGAGCCTGTCGCTTCCCCCGGCTTCGAGGTCGGCGTCGGTGAACCCGAGCCGTTGCCAGCTGGCCCGGTAGGCGGGGCCGCCCAGATAGGAGGCGATATGCTCGCGGGCCCTCGACCGGGCGTCGTCGTGACCGGTGCCGACGACCACCGACTGCTCGACGATGAGCGTCCGGTCGGGGCCGAGCAGCGCGCGGGCCCGCGCGGTGTGCTCCGGGGGGACGAGGTAGGTGATCGCTCCGTCGGCGCGGTCGCGGGCGAGCTCCAGCGCCCGCGGCCCGAGCGCGGCCAGCACGCGGGGCGGCCTGCCGGCCTCGGGAAGCCCGAGCATGGCGCGCATGCCGTCCGGCGCGTCGAGGTCATCGAGGTAGGTGCGCAGCGTGGCGAGCGGCCGCTGGAAGTCCAGTCCGAGCACGCCGTTCACGACCTGGGCGTGGGAGACGCCCAGGCCGAGCGCGAACCGGCCGGGGCGGGCGTCCAGCAGCGCCCGCGCCGAGGCGCGCAGCCAGTGCGGGTGCCGGCCCCAGATCACCGCGATGCCGGTTCCGACCACGAGCGACCTGGTCGCCGCGAGGAGCCCGGCGGCGGCGACGAACGGGTCGTGGACGAGCCCTTCGCTGAGCCACAGCGCGCCGAGTCCCAGCTCCTCCAGCTCGGCGGCCAGCTCGGCGCTCTCACCCGGCGGGTACAGGTCCAGCCCGGTGGTCCAGAGCCCGGTCGCGGGCAGGCGCAGCGGCAGCGACATCATGACCATCCTGACGAGTACAATCGGAATGCCACTCCGAATATATGGAGTGGCATTCCACTTTCGCAAGGAGCCTGATCGTGGACGATCCCGGACCGCGTCCGCCCGGCGGCGTGCGGGCGGACGCACGGCGCAGCCGCGCACGCCTGCTGGCCGCCGCGCGCACCGCGTTCGCCGCCGACGGGGTCGAGGCGTCGTTCAACGAGATCGCGCGCCGGGCGGGAGTCGGCCCCGCCACCCTGTACCGGCACTTCCCCCGCCGCGAGGACCTCATCGCCGCGGTGGTCGGCGAGAGCCTCGACGAGGTGACCGCACTGGCCGGGGACCTGCTCACGTGCACCGATCCGGTCGCCGCGCTACGGCAGTGGATCACCGCGCTGGTGGACCACATCCGCCGGGTCCGGGGTCTCGCCGACGAGATCGCGCGGGCCCTCGCCGTCCCCGACAGCACGCTGGGCCGGCACTGCACCGCCACGCTCGCCGCCGCCCGCGCCCTGGTCACCCGCCTCCAGCGGTCCGATCGCCTCCGCCCGGGCCTCACCAGCGATGACCTGGTCACGATGGCCACCGCGATCGCCTGGGCCACCGACCACGGCGCCCCCGGCGATCCGGACGCCCGCGCCGATCACCTCATCGACATGCTGCTCCACGGCGCCGTCCGCTGACCCGGCCCGTCGGCGGGCTCAGCCGATCTCTTCGGCCAGGGCGACGATGATCCCCGCGGGGCCGCGGAGGTAGCAGAGCCGGAACATGTTCTCGAACCGCGCGACCTCGCCGAGGAGTTCGGCGCCGTGGGCGCGCAGGCGGGCGATGGTGTCGTCGATGTCGTCGACGGCGAACATGACGCGATGCAGGCCCAGCGTGTTGGGCGGCGGGACCTTCGGCTCGGCGCTGGACGCCGCCGGGTCGTGGTACTTGGTCAGCTCCAGCTTGCCGTGGCCGTCCGGGGTCCGCATCATGGCGATCTCACTCCGGACCCCGTCGAGACCGACGGTGAGATCCGCCCAGACGCCTTCGATCCGCCCCCTGCCCTCCAGTTCCATGCCGAGCTCGGCGAAGAAGGCGACCGCCGCGTCCAGGTCGTCAACGACGATGGCGACGTTGTCCATCCGCTTGATCGTCATGCCTCCGAGCATAGTGAACACGCCGACGCCGGACGCCGGGCGGGCGTTGTGGGCGGCCCGCCCGGCGTCGTCGTCGTTCAGGTCATCGCGTCCCGAGCAGGACGGACGGCGGTACCCGCGTCGCCAGCGGCGGCAGCTTCGTGCCGGTCCCGGCGGTGCCCGCCTGGGTGGCCATCGCGCTCGCGTCCGCCGGTCCCCTGGTCCCGGGGGCCGGTTCCGTGTCCCGCTCGAACGGCTGGACGTCGCCGACGCACACCTTGCCCGCGGGCGGCAGCGTCCCGTTGACGAGGTAGCCGTCGACGCCGGTCGTCACGCACGCCGAGGTGCCGTACGCGGTGTGGCCCCAGCTGTTGCTGGACAGCAGCCGGCTGCCGGGCAGCAGCCTGCTGGACGAGACCGCGTCGTCGTAGTTCGTGGCGGGATCGTAGTAGTTGCCGACGAACAGGACGGGAGCGTTCGTCCGGCGGTTGAAGGGGCCGGTGTAGGCGTCCTCGTCGCGGACCTTCCAGGCGTCACCGGCGCACTGGACGCTGGCCCAGCCCCACGCGCGGCCGAAGTAGGGGGCCCGCTTGTCGGCCGCCGCCGTCAGCGCGGGCCAGTTTCCCGCCTTCCCGGGGTGCGAGCCGTCGGTGCAGACGACACTGCTCAGCGCGTCGAGGCCGTTCTCGTAGGGGAAGTCCTTGGCGACGACCTTCTCCGCGGTGTCCTTCCGCCGCTTGACCTCGGCCCGGCGCTGCGCGATGCGGGCGGCGAGGGCCTTACGCGCCGCGGCCGCCTCCGCCGCCGTCGAGGTGGACGAGGTCGCCTTCCACAGGTCGGTGACCATCGCGTCGATGATCTGGTAGCCGTCCGGGGCGTACAGCTCACCGAGGGCGCCGCCGATGAGATCGGCATAGGTGACCTTCACGCCGTCGATGTCGGCGGGCTTGGCCTTCAGACGCTTGGTGAGGACGTCGAAGTTCTTGACGGGGTCTCCGAATTCCGCGAACAGGCACTTCTTCTTGCCCGCCTTGCCGCAGCGGATCAGTATTTCCTTCAGCGCCTTATATGCTCCGTCGGCGGAACGCAGCCGGTCGTCCAGGATCTGGTCGGAGGTCTTGGGCGTGCCGACCCAGGAGACGGGGTTGAGGACACCGTCGGCGACCACGGCCCGCAGGCGGTCGGGGAACATGTTCGCGTAGTACTGGCCGAGGGCCGTGCCGTAGCTGAAGCCCAAGTAGGACAGCTTGGCGTCGCCGACCGCACGGCGCAGGACGTCCATGTCCCGCGCCACTTCGGCGGTCGACATCGCACCGGCCAGCTTCTTCCCGGTCGTCGAGCAGCCCTTGCCGAGCGCCTTCGCCGACTTGATGTAGGCCGCCTCTTCCTTCGTCCCGACCGGGAACGCAACGCTCAGTCCCGCCAGCGCGAGCGTCTGGTCCCTGGTGGACGTGAAGCAGGTGACGTTGGAGCTGAACCCGACGCCGCGCGGGTCGAAGCCGACGATGTCGAAACGGTCGAGGACGTCCGCGCCGAGGAATTCACGTGACTGGTAGGCCAGGGCGGTGCCCTGGCCTCCTGGCCCGCCCGGGTTGACGAACAGGCTGCCGATCCGCTTCTTGGCGTTCCGCGCCTTCATCCTGAGGACGGCGATCTCGGTGGTCTTGCCCTTCGGGTCGTCGTAGTCCAAGGGCAGCCGGACGGTCGCGCATTCGGCGTCGCCGTAGCACTTGTACCAGGCGGGCTTGGGGGTGGGCACACTGTCGACGCGCTTCTGCTCGGCCGGGCTCGTGACATCGCCGGACGGGGCGTGGGGGGTGCCCGGGGCGGCGAAAGCGGTGACGGCCGAGGCGGGCACGAGCACCGCGCCGACCAGGCCGGCCGCGAGAATGCTGTGTCTCAGGCGCATGCGGTTCCCTTCGTGGGGATCGATGCCTTATCCGCGCAAAGTGCGGATTGGTGCACTGATTCTCGTGTGCACCACTCGGTCCCGTGAACCACCGCCGGGCCGACATCCCCTCCGAAAGATCATGCCGGGGACCGATTGACGGCCTCCCGCGGCCTGCCGGACGGCGCGGTGGCCCAGGGATGGCCCAGGGATGGCCCAGGGATGGTCCGTCGAGGACTTCGAGGAGGCGGTTCCCACGGGGCGCCCTCCCGGCTTGAAGTTTTGACCCCGGGCGCGGGATTGTGGAAACGATCTTCAGTTGAAGTGGGATTTCCAGATTTTCCACTCCGCGGGGCGAAGGGTTGAGCTGGGATTTTGTAGATCATTCTACGGTTATTCACATCGGCCGTCGAAGGCGGCGGAGATCGAAGCAAATTACCATCCCCGAATCAGACATAGGTCGCGTCCTGTCAGCCCGGGTCGCGGCGACACGGCTCCGCCGAAGCGAGGTCCCCCGTGAAACGAACCGGCCGTCTGTCCCTGCTGGCCGCCACTGTCGTCCTGTCGCTGGTGCCCGGTCCCTGGGCCGGGGCTTCGACGACGGCGAGCGGCCAGGCCGCCCCGGCGGCCGCCCCCTTCTGCTACGAGGAGCCCTCCACCCCCGGGGCCGACATCAGCGACCTCAAGTCGAAGTTCAGTTCCTCGAACTGGATGCCGACGCTCCAGGAGATGTACAAGCGGCGCTGGCCCAGCGGGGAGAAGCTGGCCATCGCGCAGGCGAACGACAAGTACTGGACGCAGTTCGTCAACACCAAGAGCTTCGACGGTTTCGCCGAGTCGATGATGGTCGCGATCCACGAAGAGACCCACATGTGGGACCTGGATCCGTCCCGGACCAAGTGGGACGTGCACATGGGCGCCTGGATCAACGCCTCGCAGCAGGCGACCGCCGTCCCGCTGCAAGGCGGTTTCCCGCGCAAGGAGATCCTGCCGCTCATCACCGACAAGCTGAGCGACAGCATGGACGGCGTCTACCTGCGGGACTCCCAGCAGGGCACCTACAAGCTCCAGGGCGTGCTGGCCGAGCAGAACGCCGGTCTGACCGGGCTGCCCGCGGTCACCGTGGTGCAGGAGTTCATCAAGGGGGTCGGGGCCAGCAACGCCCGGGACATCGCGGCCACCAACCTCCGCTACCTGCTGCTCTACCTGCGCGTGGCCAAGGACAAGCACGCCGACTACTGGGCCAAGATCAAGGCCGAGCCGAAGCTGCGCGAGTTCGTCCTGACCCAGTTCCTGCGGACGGCCTACTGGCTGGAGAAGTCCGCGCCCTACACCGGCAAGGTCGGCGGCCCCGACGCCGACAAGATCACCGCGACGAACTACTCCCCGGCGAACATCGCCATCCTTGAGGAGTTCACCGGCGCCACCGTCCGCAAGGACACCAACAAGAACTGCACCACCTGACCGGCGACGGAGCGTCTCCCGCCCCGGGACGGCCGGGCCGCGCCGGCGGCGTCCGGCCGCCCGGGGCAGGTCACCGCAGCGGCGCGTGGACGCTCTTGAGCTGCGTGTAGGAGTGCAGGTCCTCGATGGACTCCTCGCGGCCCAGGCCGGAGTGCTTCCAGCCGCCGAAGGGCGTCCCGGCGAAGTGCCGGGAGACCTCGTTGATCCAGACGTAGCCGGCTTCGAGCAGGTGGGCGACGCGCAGGGCGCGGCCGACGTCGCGGGTCCAGACGCTGCCGGTGAGGCCGTAGGGCAGCGCGTTGGCGATCCGTACCGCCTCGTCCTCGTCCTTGTAGCGCAGGACCGACAGGACGGGGCCGAAGATCTCCTCCCGCGCGACGCCGTGTTCCGGGCGGACGCCGGTCAGGACGGTGGGACGCAGCCAGTGCCCGCGGGCGAACGGCTCGCCGGACGGCCTGGACGCGCCGGTGAGGACCTCCGCCCCGGCCTCGACGCCCGCCCGGATGTGGCGGTTCACCGTCTCCAGGTGCGCGGCGGAGATCAGCGCGCCCATCTGCGTGTCCGCGGACAGGGGGTCGCCGACGCGGATGTCCTCGGTCAGCCCGCGGACGCGGTCGAGGAAGTCCGCGCCGATGGACTCGTGCAGGAGCAGCCGGCTGGTCGAGCCGCACGACTGCCCGGCGCTCCAGTGGAAGTTCATGCCGCGGACGGCGGCCTCCGCCGCCGCGTCCAGGTCGGCGTCCGGGAAGACGATCATGGCGTTCTTGCCGCCGAGCTCCAGCGTGATGTTCTTGATCCCGCTCTCGGCCGCCGCGCGGAGCACGGCCTGCCCGGTGCGGACGCTGCCGATGAGCCCGATGCGGTGGACGTCGGGATGCCGGACGAGCTCCTCGCCCGTCGCGGGCCCGCTCCCGGCGAGGACCGACAGCACGCCGGGCGGCAGCTCCCCGGCGAACAGCGCGCCGAGGCGCAGGGCGGACAGGGGCGCCTGCGGCGGGGCCTTGAGGACGACCGCGTTCCCCGCGAGCAGCGGCGCGGCGATCTTCGACGCGGCGAACATCACCGGATGGTTGTACGGGACGATCCGCCCGACCACGCCGTACGGCTGCCGGACCGTGAAGTGCAGCAGGTCGGCGGTCGAGGGGACGGTGTCCCCGCCCAGGCGCAGCGCCCAGTCGGCGTACATCTCCAGGGTGTCGACGGCCAGCGCGACGTCGCCCAGCATCGCCGTGCGCGGATGGCCGCAGTCGAGCGCGTCGAGGGTGGCGAGCTCCTCGCCGTGCCCGGCGACGATGGCCGCGAGCCTGCGCAGGGTCCGGGCCCGTTCGCGCGGAGCCAGCCGCGCCCAGCCCGGATAGGCCCGCCGGCCGGCGGCGACGGCGGCCCGGACGTCCGGCGCGCCCGCGTCGGGGACGTCCGCCAGCGGGGTGGCGGACGCGGGGTTCTCGGTCTCGTAGCGGGCACCGGAGGCGGCGTCGGCCAGCCGGCCGCCGATGAGGAGCTTCGGGTCGCGGGGCATCGTGCCGTCCTCAGACGCGGTAGTGATCGTGGACCTCGGGCGCGAACAGGTCCTCGGCCGTCAGCGGGTTCGTGGTGAGCCCCTGGCGCCGGCACATGCGCAGGAACGCGTCCAGGGTGGTGCGGTTGGGCTCGATGCCGTACGGCCAGAAGTCGCCGCCGAACAGCCGCCGGACCCGCTCGGTGTGCGCCGCCTGCCACGGGACGGGGATGCGCGACGCGTTCACCTCCGCGGCCCGCTCCAGGCCGCGCCGCTTGGCCTCCTCGAAGGCCGTCATGAGGTTCATGGCGACCCAGGGGTGCCGGTCGTGCAGGACGGCCCGCAGCACGATCACATGCATGATCGGGAAGACCCCGGTGCGGGCGAAGTAGGCCCGTTCGACCTCCTCGGGGTCGGTGAACAGGCGGCGGATGCGCCCGGTGTCCCGGAGCGGATGCGCGGCGATCACGGCGTCCACCTCACCGGCGGTCAGCAGGTCGCCGAGGGTCGTGTCGGGCCGGCGCTCGATCCGGATCCCGGCGGGCGGTTCGAAGGGGATGCCCTCGACGCGTCCGGGTTCGTGGGTCCCGGCCTGCACCCAGGTGACGTCCTCCAGGCGGACGCCGTGGTCGGACTCCAGCAGGTCCCTGGCGTAGACGGTGGCGGTCTGCGTCCATTCGGGGACGCCGATCCGGCCGCCGCGCAGCGCGGCGGGGTCGTCGGCCGGCCCGTCCTCCCGGATGAAGATCGCCGAGTGGCGGAACAGGCGCGAGGGGAAGACGGGGATGGCGGTCAGCGAGTCGTCACCGGACCCCCGCAGCGCGCAGTACTTCGCCATCGACAGCTCCGAGACGTCCCATTCCCGGTGCCGGGCGAACCGGAAGAAGATCTCCTCCACCGGATGGTTCAGCACGGTGAGCGCCACCCCAGTGACAGGGACGGACCCCGTGCACAGGTCCCTCACATGGTCGTAGTCGTTGACCGCCAGGCTGACGTGCACCCGCGGGGCCCAGGCGTCCACGGGGGCTACTCCCCGCGGGCCAGGAATCCCAGCACGGCGGCGGTGAACCGCTCGGGCTGCTCGATGTTGGACAGGTGCGCGGCGTCCAGCATGAGCAGTTCCGCGCCGTGCACCCTCTCGGCGAGTTCCTCGCTGTGCTCGGGACGTGTGGCCGGATCGTGCTCGCCGCCGATGACCAGGATCGGCACGCTGACCGTGCCGATCTGCCGCCGGTGGTCGAGGGTGCCGAGCGCCGCGCTGCACCCGTAGTAGCCGTCCTCGGAGTTCGCGCGGAAGACGCGCTTGAGGTCCTCGATCACGTCCGGGTGGCGGGTGATGAAGGCGGGGGTGAACCAGCGCGGGACGATCTGCTCGACCAGCCCGTCCAGGCCGAGGTCGCGGATCGCCTCCAGGCGCGGCGCGATGGCCTGCGGCGGGATGAAGATGCCCGCGTTCGCGACGACGGCGCGGCCGAGGCGCCCGGGCTCGTTGATCGCGAGCCACTGGCCGACCATGCCGCCCAGCGACAGCCCGCAGTAGTCGGCGGTGGCGACGCCGGCCGCGTCGAACACCGCGAGCGCGTCGCGGGCCAGCAGCTCGATGTCGTACCCGCCGGCCGACGCCTCGGAGCGGCCGTGGCCCCGCATGTCGTAGCGGATCACCCGGTGCCCCTCGGCGAACGCGTCGAGCTGCGGATCCCACATGGTGATGTCGGTGCCCAGGGAGTTGGACAGGACGAGCGGCGGCGCGCCGGGATCGCCGTCCTCCCGCACGTAGAGCCGGACGTCCTTGGTCTGGGCGAAGTACTCTCTCATGGCCGTTCCTCTTCGGTCGGGGCGGACAGCGGCCGGCCCGCGTCGCCCGGCAGCGGCGCGGCGTGGACGGCCAGGAGAAACGCGACGCCGGAATAGTGGCCCACCAGCACGGTCAGCTCGACCAGGCACCCGGTGCCGATCAGCTCGGCGGCCCGCGCGTGGGTCCGGTCGCCGACCCGGTGCCGTTCGAGCAGCTCCGTGACGACCTCGGCGACGGCCCGCTCGGCGGCGGTGCCCTCGACCGGCTTGCCCGCCCGGATCAGATCGAGCGTTCGGGGTGGCAGGCCCGCGGCGAGCGCCGGATCCTCGTGGGCGTACCAGATGAAGTCCGCGCCCCAGAAGCGGGCGGTCACGAGGATCGCCAGCTCACGCAGCCGTCCGGGCAGCGCGCCCGCCGCGAGCCGCTCGGACATCTCCGCCCACGGCGCGTGCAGCCCAGGCGCGAGGACCAGCGGCAGCCGGGGTCCGTACGGGCCGCCGAACCGGGCGACGGACGAGTCGTGGATCGCGGCCTGCTCCGGCGACATCCGCTCCGGCAGCGGCAGCCGCGGCCAGCCCGTCACGCGGTCCTCCCGAGCTTGAGCAGGCGGGCCGCGTTGTCCTTGAGGACCAGCGGCCGCACCTCGTCGCGGATCGCGAGCGCGGCGAAGTCGGCGAGCCAGCGGTCGGGGGTGATCATCGGATAGTCGGAGCCGAACAGCACCTTGTGCTTCAGCGGGCCGTTGACGTGGCGGACGAGGATCTCCGGAAAGTACTTCGGCGACCAGCCGGACAGGTCGATGTACACGTTCGGCTTGTGGGTCGCGACCGCCAGCGCCTCGTCCTGCCAGGGGAAGGACGGGTGGGCGATGACGAGGTCCATGCCCGGGAAGTCGGCCGCGACGTCGTCGAGGAGCATCGGGTCGGAGTACTTCAGCCGGATCCCGCCGCCTCCCGGCAGCCCGGCGCCGATCCCCGTCTGCCCGGAGTGGAAGAGGGCGACCAGCCCGGCGGCCGCGATCTCCTCGTACATCGGGTAGTGGGCGTGGTCGTTGGGCCAGAACGCCTGGGTGCTCGGGTGGAACTTGAAGCCGCGCACCCCGCGCTCGATGCACGTCCGCACCTCGCGCACGCCCAGCACGCCCTTGTGGGGGTCCACCGAGGCGAACGGGATCAGCACGTCGGAGTGCTCGGCGGCCGCGTCGATGACCTCGTCGTTGGGGATGCCGGACTGCCCGCTGCCCGCGCCCGAGTCGACGGTGAACAGGACCGCCGCCATGTTCCGCGTCCGGTAGTGCCCGGCGAGGTCGGCCACCGTCGGCTCGTCGACCTCGCCGCCGAAGTAGCGCGCGGCGGCGTCGGCGAAGGTCCGCGCCGTCTCGTCGAGGGGGGCGCCGTCGGCCCGGCGCTGTACGTGGGTGTGCATGTCGATGGCGACGACTGCTTCCGGATCAACGGGCATGGGGTTCACCGTAGCCGATCGATCGTTCGATCACAAGCGGATGTCGGAACACCCGGATCGACTGGTATACATGAGGCATGGAGCCCACCCGGACGGGTCGAGACACCGCGGACACCATCCAGCAGGCGGCCATCAAGCTGATCCATAGCAAGGGATACGAGGGGACCTCGATCCGCGACATCGCCCGCGAGGCGGATGTCGGGATCGCCACCCTCTTCCATCACTTTGGCAGCAAGGCCGAACTTCTCGAACGAACGCTCAAGACGGAGTTCGACTATCTGCTCGGCCGGATGGAGGCCGCCGTCGACGGCGTCGACGATCCGGTGGAGCGGTTCGCGGCGGCGGTACGCGTCCACGTGGTGCTGCACTGTGAGAAGCCCGAGAGCTCGATCGTGAACACCGAGCTGCGCAGCCTCGAACCGGTCCCCCGCGCCGAGGTCCAGGTCAAGGTGGAGCGCGTTCAGGCGATCTTCAGCTCGACGCTGCTCGCCGGGGTCGAGGCGCGCCGGTTCCGCTGCTCCCGACCGCGGGAGACGGCGCGGGCCGTGCACGGCATGTGCTCGTCGGTCACCTCCTGGTACCACCTGGGCGCCGGGATGACACCGGACGAGGTCGGTGACCTGTACGTCGAGCTGGCGCTGCGGCTGGCCGAGGCCGACGCCCCGCCACCGCCCGCGCCGGGGAGGACGGGACGGAGCCGGGCCCGCCGGTCATGACCGCCGGTCGTACATGATGCGGCGGTAGAGGTCGTAGAAGCCGCGGATCGGGCCCTCGGACACCATGTCCCCCGCCACCGGCGGCTCGATCCCGCGGCCGCCCAGCTCGACCACGCAGTTCCGGTCGGGGTTGGCGGACATCCCCGCGCGGGAGAACTCGAAGACCTCGGTGTCGTCGATGGAGATGAGCCCGGCGGCGCCGACGAGGTTGGCCATCCGCACCCTCCGCCGCCGCAGGTCGGCGTCGTCGCCGGCGTAGCCGAAGAAGGTCCAGACCAGCTCGAACTCCTCGGGCCCCTTGACGACGACGTTGCGGCACTGGAGCAGGTTGTTCTGCTGCTGCACGGTGAAGGCGGGGAACATCGTCACGATCTGGATGGTGACGTCGTCGTCGTACTCCTTGACCGAGGCCAGCGGGCGCATGTCGTTGAGCTGGAAGTCGCGCTTGAGCGAGCGCATCTCCTCCGTGCCGGCGACGTCGTCCAGGTCGTTGCGGATCGAGGAGACCACGTTGTGCGCCCTCGTCCGGGGGTCCTGGAGCAGCTCCCCCTTCTGGTCGATGCGGTAGAGCCCGAAACTGATCAGGAACACGTGCAGCAGGCTGGCGTGGTAGGAGTCCTTCATGTTCTCCGGGTAGAGCTTCCAGTTGGCCCGCACGCGCTGCCGGTGGTACCCGAGCACCTCCAGCGCGCGGCCGTCGAAGACCCGGGTCAGGCGGGCCCAGATCTCCTCACCGAGGTAGTCGCGCATCGCCGGCGCGTTCTCGTCGAACGTGGCGAAGACGGCGCCGTTGACGGTCTCGACCCGGAGCCGGCGCAGGCCGTGGTCGGCGGGGTCGAAGTCCCGCGGGTAGCCGCCCTTGCCCTTGACGCCGCGCCGGAACGGGACGCCGATCAGGTCACCGCGCAGATCGTAGGTCCACTGGTGGTAGGGGCACATGAGCTCCCTGCCGTGGCCGAACTTGTCGCGGCACACCTCCAGCCCGCGGTGGGAGCAGATGTTGAGCACCGCGCCGATCTCGCCGTCGGCGGAGCGGGTGACCAGCACCGACTTCTCGCCGACGACCGAGCGCATGTAGTCGCCCGGCTCGGGGATCTCGCAGGCCAGGCCCACGAAGCTCCAGAACGGGCCGTAGAAGATCCGGTCGAGTTCGCGGCGGTAGTTGTCGGGGTCGGAGTAGACCCAGTTCGGGATCCGGCTGTTGTCCTCGGACGGCCAGGGCCGCTCGTCGAGGTCGGTGGGCATCGGGGCCTCCCTAGAGCGGGTAGATGATCGTGCTGGGCAGGGACTCGGTGTCGCACACGACGACCCGCTCGGCGAAGCGCAGCACGCCGTCGTCGAACCGGAGGCGGTCGAAGGTGCGCGCGGCCAGCAGGAGCCCGGTGGGCTGGTCGCTCATCGTCTGGTGCACGGTGAGCATGCTGCGGCTGAGGAGGTCGCCGCCCTCCCGCCCGGTGACGCGGACCGAGGTCACCGCGTGCGACATGTACCGGGGGGCGAACACCATCGTGTTCCGGATCGCGGTCAGCCGGTCGATGATGCCGCCCCGGCTCTCGGCCAGGACCAGCGACACCGGGAGCCCGCGGTCGTGGTTGACGCGCGGGACGATGCGGTAGAGGCACTCTTCGACGAAGAAGCCCGGCCAGTCCTCCAGCGCGTCGTCGCAGACGCATTCGCTGTAGCGGGCGTAGAGATCCTGCACCGCGTAGAGGTCCTGCACCGCGTGCCGGTCGTCGATCATGGCTGGGCCTCCGTCCTCGTCGTCACGCGGATCTCGCCGTCGTGCTCGGTCACCGGGTAGGTCGTCAGCGGTTCGTCGACCGGGGGGCCGAGGCAGGATCCGTCGCGCACCTCGAACCGGCCACCGTGCAGCGGGCACTCGATGACGCCGTCCTCGAGCCAGCCGTCGGTGAGCATCGCCCTGCCGTGCGTGCAGATGCCGGCGGTGGCGTAGAGCCGGCCGCCGACGCGGTACAGCGCTATGTCGAGCCCCTCGACGCGGACGTCGAGCATCTCGCCGTCGGCGATCTCGTCGCTGCGCGCGACGACCCGGCCCGGATCGTCCGTCATGAGCCGCTCCTCACCAGGGCCGCCAGCGGGACCGCCGGATCGGCCAGGGCCGCCCGGTCGACGGGCCGGCCGCGCGCGATGAGCGCCCGTGCGGGACGCATCTCCCGGGGCCGGTCCACGGTCGCGGCGGCGACCGGGACACCGTCGCGCAGGGCGACGACGGTGAAGCCGCGCCCGGCCGGGTCCCGGCGGCACACGGGATCGGGCCAGCCCCGCACCGCGCCGGCGACCTGCACGTTGACGTCGTACTGGTCGCTCCACGACCACGGGACCTCCTCGTACGGCCGCCGGTCGCCGGCGAGGCCGCGCCCGACGGCGATCGCCTGGTTCTGGGCGTTGTGCCACGATTCGAGACGGATCCCGTGTCCGAGCGGCGGGTGGTGGAACCTCGCGACGTCCCCCGCGGCGTACACGCGGGGGTCGCTGGTGGCGCCGAACTCGTCCACGAGGACGCCGTCGGCGACCGCGATCCCGGCCGCCGCCGCCAGCTCGTCGTTGGGGACGGCCCCGATGCCCGCGACGACGTGGCCGGCGGTGACGACGTCGCCGTCCCCGAGGTGGACGTGCACCCCGCGCGGGCCGGTCTCGATCCGGTGGATCCGGGCCCCGAGCAGCAGGCGGACGCCGTGGGCGGCGTGCACGTCCGCCAGATGGTCGCCGACCATGGCCGGCAGGACGCGTTCCATGAGCCGCGCGGCCTGTTCCAGCACGGTCACCTCCAGGCCCCGCCGCGCGGCCGCGGCCGCGACCTCCATCCCGATCAGGCCGCCGCCGACGACGATCAGCCGCCGGCCGTCCGCCAGCACGGCGCGCAGCCGCTCCGCGTCGGCGATGCCGCGCAGGTAGAGCACGCGTTCGGACGTCCCGCCCGGCACGGACAGGCGGCGTGGCCGCGCACCCGTGGTGAGGACGAGCCGGTCGTACCGGATCTCACCGCCGCCGTGCAGCGACAGCACGCGCCGGTGCCGGTCGAGCCGGGTGACCTTCCGGCCGAGCCACAGGTCGATGCCGGCGCCGGCGTAGAACGACGCCGCCTTGATGGCCACCTGCTCCGCCGGCATCGGCCCCAGCAGGAACTCCTTCGACAGCGGTGGCCGCTCGTAGGGCGGGTACGCCTCGTCGCCGATCAGCGTGACGGCCCCGCGGTGGCCGTGCTCGCGCAGGCTCGCCGCGACCCAGCCGCCGGCCTGCCCGGCACCGACCACGACGACCCGCTCCTCAGCGCCTGCCGGGTTCGCCATGTGACTCACTCAGCAGCCCCAGCCGCTCGTAGACCTCGCGGTTGCTGACCTGGAAGACGCGCGCCGGGCCGTCCACCGCGCGATGCGCGGCGGGCATCCGGGACGGGATCGTGAACACGTCGTTGGCCGTCCACGAGACACGCCGGCCGCCGATGACCGACTCCCCCGATCCCTCGATCGGGACGCAGACGGTGCTGGCCGTCGACTGGACCGGGACCGTGAACTCCCCGGCCTCGACCTGGAGCATCGTGCAGTCCAGCATCGACATCGCCGGGCCGCCGGTCAGCGGGTTGACGTACCGGACGCGCCGCGACCCGTCGGGGGCCGCGGGCGCGTTCTCCAGTGCCCGCACGACGTCGCCGAGCGGATAGCGGAAGACCGGGGAGTGGGTCCGCCCGGCCGCCTCCGCGGACTCCCCGCCGCAGGGCGCGATGTTCGCGACGGCGTACGCGGCGTCGGCCGGGTGCGCGGGGGCGCCCACGACCGGGCCGGGCTGGAACTCGTCGGTGCCGAGCGCCAGGTGCAGCGCGACGTCGAGGACGTCCACCCACACGGTCGGGCCCGTCCCGTCGGACACGTGCTCGTGCCAGCACCAGGCCGGCGTGATGACGAGGTCGCCGCGCTCCATCGGGCAGACCTTGCCGTCGACGACCGTGGCCGCGCCCGACGCCTCCAGGACGAAGCGCAGCGCGTTCATCGAGTGGCGGTGCGGACGGGCCCGCTCGCCGGGCAGCAGCAGCTGCAGCGCGGCGCTGACCAGGCCCGTGGTCGCCTCGTCCTCCGGGGTGGCGGACTTCGGGTTGACCAGCGACAGCACCCGGCGCTCGACGACCTCGGGGGAGGTGACGGACGCCACCTCCCTGAGCACCGGGGCGAGCTCGCGCCAGGGCCACAGGTGGGCCTGCTCTCCGCCCCGGTCGGTCTGGTGGGCGGTCGGGCTCTCCCACAGCGGCACCACGTGCGCGGCGGCCATGGCGTCCCTGACGTGGGCGGGCACCGTGGACCGGCGCTCCCGCGCGATGTTCATGACGTTCTCCTCTCCTCGGGTCCGCCGGGCGGCCAGGGGACGACGACGCCGGCCCAGGCGTCCGCCGCGACGGCGCCGGACTCGTGACGTTCCTCAAGCTCGTAGTCGAGGCGCAGTCCCCCGTCGGCCGGCTCCGCCGAGACGGCACGGCCGCTGATGAGCAGCCGCTGGCCGGGGCAGGCGATGGCCCGGTTCCGCCAGCCGAAGCGCACCAGCCGGGCCCCGTCGCCGACCGTGCGGAGCAGGGCCTGGCTCAGGAAGCAGGCGTGCAGGTGGGCCTGGACGAGGACGTCGGGGTGGCCCTCGCTCCGGGCGTAGTCGCGGTCGTAGTGGATGCGGTGGGGGTTCCAGGTCGCCGCGCTGAACAGGAACGCCTGGAGGTGGGTCGCGACCCGTTCGACGGGCGTGATCCGGGCGAGCTCAGGGGGGATCTCCACGGTGTCACGCGGCCCTGACGATCGGGGTCTCACGGCAGGTGACCACGGTGGTGCCGTCCGGCTTGCGGTAGGTCGTGACGAGGAACAGCACCAGGAAGGGACCGGAACGGCCCTGTTTGAGCGAGACATCCTCCAGCGTGCAGGAGATCGTCAGCTCGGTGCCGTCGAAGACCGGCTCGTGCAGGTCGAGATCCTGGCCGCCGCCCATCAGGCGGAACCCGTCGAGCGGCAGCCATCCCGTCCGCTCGCTGCCGGTGCCGTCCGCGCGCAGCGCCGACATCGGCCTGCCGGTCCCCCACTCCTGGACGGACGACACGAAGATCGGCGGCGCGACGTCCTCGGGGATCGGGTCCGGGTCGTCGGCGGCGAGCGCGAACCGCACGAAGTCGCGCCGGTCCACGCGTCCGCGGGTGGGCGGCCCGGACGTCCCGATCATCGCGCGCAGCCGCTCATAGGCCGTGGTGAGTTCGGTCACGATGGCCTCCTCTTCCTGACATCGGCGCGCAGCAGCCGCTTGTCGATCTTGCCGACCGAGGTCAGCGGCAGCGCGGCGCGGAACTCGACGATCGTGGGCACCTTGTACGCGGCGAGCCGCTGCCGGCAGTAGGCGAGCAGCTCGGCCTTGCTGAGCGCGGTGCCGGGCTCCGGCACGAGCACCGCCAGGACCGCCTCGTCGCGCATCGGATCGGGCACGCCGACGACGGCGGCCCGCGCGATCAGCGGATGCCCCACGAGGACCGCCTCGACCTCGCTGGCCGAGATGCTCTCCCCCGCCCGCTTGATGACGTCCTTCTTCCGGTCGAAGAAGTAGAGGTAGCCCGCGGCGTCGGCGGTGGCGTAGTCGCCGGTGCGCAGCCATCCGTCGCCCATCACCGCCGCGGTGGCCTCGGGATCGAGGTGGTAGCCGAGCATCAGCGTGCGGCCGGGGACGCCGTGCACCAGGATCTCCCCGACTTCGCCGGGGCCCGCCTCACGTCCGTCGTCGCGGACCAGCCGGACGCGGCGCTCCATGGCGGGGAGCCCGATGGACGGCCACCGCTTGGGCCCGTTGACCGGGCACACCGACACCCCCGCCACGGCCTCGGAGAGCCCGTAGCCGTTGATCAGCTCGACCGCGAAGCGCTCCTCGAACGCCGCGCGCTCCTCGTCGGTGACGTTCAGCGCGAACGCGACCCGGCGCAGCCGGTGCCGCCGGTCGCTCACGGCGGGCGGCCGGGCGAGCAGGGTCCGCACGAGCATGCCCACGAGGCTCGTCTGGGTCGCGTCGTACTCGCGGATCCGCTCCCAGAACACCGAGGCGTGATAGCCCTCCAGCACGATCAGCGTCCCGCCGGCGGTCAGCGCCGCCAGCATCGACAGGGCCTGCGCGTTGAGGTGGTAGAGCGGCAGCGCGGTGAGCAGGCGGTCGGTGTCGTCCAGCAGGTACGAGCGGACCACCATCTCCCCGGCGAAGATGCAGTTCGCGTGGGTGATCAGCACGCCCTTCGGGCGGGACGTGGTGCCGGAGGTGAAGAGGATCTGCACGGGCTCCTCCTCGCCGGCCTCCGCCCGTCCGTCCCAGGGCTTGGCCACGCGGAGCCCGTCCCAGGACCAGCGGCCGACGCGGACGAGCCGGTCCGTGCCGGGCAGGACGTCCTCCAGGCGTTCGAGCATGGCGTCGGTGCCGATCAGCAGCCGGGCACCCGACCTCTCGATCACGTACGCGATCTCCGCGGGGTGGTCGCGGATGTTGCAGGGGACCACGACGGCCCCGAGCCTGATCACCGCGAAGTACGCGATGACGAACTCCGGCGAGTTGCCGAGCGCCAGCGCGACCCGGTCGCCCGCTTCGATCCCGAGGTCGCGGAGCCCCCCGGCCACGGCGCGGGTCTCCTCCGCGAACCCCGCGTAGGTGTAGCGGGTGACCTCGCCGGCGTCGTCCTCGCAGATCAGCCATGGCTTGTCCGGGTACCGCCGCACCCGCTCCTCAAGCAGGTCGGTCAGGGTCCGGTGTCCGAGCATGTCCAGCATCAGTCGTCCCGGGCGCCGAGACCGAGCATGTTGCGCGCGATCATCCAGCGGTGGATCTCGGAGGTGCCGTGGCCGATCCGCCACAGCCTGGCCTGCCGGTAGAGGCTCTGGACGGGCGAGTCGAGCAGGTAGCCGCGGCCGCCGAGGACCTGCAGGCACCGGTCGGTGACCCGGTCGGCCATCTCGGTCGCGGCCAGCTTGGCCATGAACGCCTCGTTCTGGATCGGCTGCCCGGTGTCGGCCATCCAGGCGGCCCGGTGGACCAGCAGCCGTGCCGCCTCCAGCTCGACCAGCGAGTCGGCGAGCATCCACTGCACGCCCTGCCGGGTGGCGATCGGCTTGCCCCAGGTGGTGCGCTCCTTCGCCCACGCGACCGCCTCGTCCAGCGCCCGCCGGGCGATCCCGAGCGCGATCGCGGCGATCTTGAGCCGCCCGTGCGTGAGCTGTTTCGCGGCCACCGCGAAGCCCGCGTTCCAGCCGCCGAGGATGTTCCTCTTCGGCACCGCGCAGTCGTGGAAGGCCAGCTCGAACGGCAGCCAGTCGTCGCCCATGGTCGGCATCGGGCGGACGATCTCGTACCCGGGTGACCCGCTCTCGACCAGCAGGCACGTCACCCCGTGCGCGCCGGCCGCCGGATCGGTGGTCGCGAACAGGATCACGAAGTCGGCGACGTCGGCGAGCCCGATGAACATCTTGCGCCCGGTGACGCGGACGATGTCGCCGCCGGGATCGTCGATCACCGTCTCCAGGTGGCCGAAGTCCGACCCCGCCTGCGGCTCGCTGAAGGCGAAGCAGCTCTGCTTGGCGCCGTCGAGGACCGGGCGGAGGAAGCGCTCGCGCTGGTCCTCGTCGGCCAGGAACAGGCACGGTTCCGGGCTGCCGCCGAACTCCAGCCGCAGCGGGGACCGGTACAGCTCCTCGATCGTCAGGCACAGCCCGAGGTGGCCATGGCCGAGACCGCCGAACTCCGGCTCCACGTCCACACCCCACAGGCCGCGCTTCCTGGCGCTCGCCTGGAGGTCGCGCCGGCTCGCGTTGTCGAGCGTGCCCGACTCCAGGAAGGCCGCCTCCAGCGGTGCCAGCTCCTCGAGCCGGAACCGCCGCGTGCGGTCGACGAGCTCGCGGAGCTCCGCCGGGACTGTGAAATCCATGGTCCTCCTCGACTGTCACCCGATCGATCGTTCGATCAGCTTAGAACGTGCGATTCGCGCCGGTCAACACCCCGGGACCGCCTCAGGGCCGAGCACGAGGTCGATCGCGGCGATGACCCGGTCGCCGTGGCGCTCGGCCTCCAGCCGACACTCCGGCGTGAAGAGGAAGTCGGTCTCGTTGCGGGTGTCCCTGGCGACGTGGTCGGTGTAGGGCGCCACGGTCGTGTGGATCTCGTCGCTGAGCCCGTCGTCGAGGTAGAGCTGGGCGGTGAGCACGTTGCGGCGCTCCCGGTGGACCTTGACGTGGACGTGCGACGTGCGGCTCACGTACCAGCCGGGATAGATCGTGGTGAAGCGGGCGATCCCCGAGGCGTCGGTGGGCTGGGCGCCGCGCAGGTAGGTGGCGTCATCGGTGCGCGTGGACTCGGGTTCGCCGCGGCTGTACGAGCCGTCGGAGGGCCCGGCGTCCCCGCCCGGCATGGGGCCGGCAGGGAGCCCGTCGTCCCCCATCGGGATCGGTATCTCCATCCGGGAGATCTCCTCGAAGCCGGAGTAGACGCCGGCGGCGTCGCAGTGCCAGACCTCGACCATCGCGCCGTGGACCGGGACGGTCTCTTGTGGGGGGGCGACCCCCCACACCCCCCGGAACGGCCCGGTCTCACCGCCGCGCGTCTCAAGGACGCGCAGGACGAGGCGGGTCTCCAGGCCGCGCCGGTCCTCCCGCAGGTCGGCGCGCACGAGGTCCACGTCGAACCAGTACGGCCCGTCGATGGCCCCGGGCGTCGGCCCGGTGCGCGGCGACCGGTCCAGCAGCGCCGCCGCGATCTCGTCCTCCCGGGCCGCACCGACCTCTCGTTCCACCCCTGACCTCCCGAAATAGATCGAACGTTCGCTTGGTATGCTAGCCTCGGACGATGTCCCCGACCAGCGACCCGGCCGCGCACGTGCCCGAGCCGGCGTTCTCCGGTGTGCGCGCCGACCTCTCCGTGCCCGGCGCCAGGCTGACCTACTGGGACACGCGCCGGCCCGGCCCGGCGGTGGTGCTGCTCCACCCGCACACCGGGAACGGGGCGGTCTGGGCGCACCAGCACGCCAGGTTCGCCGCGCGCGGCTACCGGACGATCTCCTACTCCCGGCGCGGGCACTGGCCGTCCGAGACGACACCGCCCCCCAAAGCGGACACGGCGGACCCGGGCGACACGGCGGGGACCTTGCCGTCCGGCGCCGACGACCTGGAGGCGCTGCGCGCCGAACTCGGGCTGGAGCGCCTCCACCTCGTCGGCGCCGCGCTGGGAGGCGCCTACGCCGTGGACTACGCGCTGCGCTTCCCCTCCAGGGTCACGACGATGACGCTGGCGTCGAGCCTGGCCGGGATCCGCGGAGCGGGCGCGCTTCCGCCGGGCTGGGACGATCTGCCCGCCGAGGTCCAGGAGCTCGGCCCGGTCTACCGGGCGGCGGACCCGGCCGGGACGCGGCGCTACGCGCAGCTCACCGCGCTCCCCCGCCCGGCCGTCCCGCAGCCGGTCACCCGCGCGGGCACCGTCGCGGCGCTGGCCGGGCTGTCCGTGCCCACGCTGGTGGTCGCCGGAGGGGCCGATCCCTACCAGCCGCCGCCGAAGGCGCGGGAGCTCGCCCGGAACATCGCGCGGGCGGAGCTGGTCGTCCTGCCCGAGGCCGGGCACGTAGGCTTCTGGGAGTTCCCGGGACCGTTCAACGACGCCGTCCTGGACTTCCTCGACCGGCACCGGGATCACCCGAACTCGCGCTGCAACGCGGCCCAGCGCCGCCCGCACTCGACCGAACCCTCGACGTAGCGCGGCGGGGCCTCCAGGTAGGGCGGCCTGCTGGGGCCGATGTCGACCAGCCCGGCGTGCTGGAAGCGGACGTGCCCGAGCTGGATGCTGTAGTCGACGAACTCGGCCAGCCCGCCGCCCGCGAACATCGGTTCCTCCGCCCAGGCGACGCGCCGCGAGACCTCCTCGGCCCGTCCCCAGTCGCGGCCGAGGACGGCCGTCTCCAGCGCGGCCATCGCCGCCGGCGCGCAGGCCACCGCCCCCGACCAGCAGGCGGACGCGAGGTCCGGATGGTCGCGCGCGACCGGGTACCAGTCCGGCGCGTTGGGGAGCACGCACAGGCGCCCGGCGACCGCCACGAGGTCGCGTTCCAGCGCCGGCCCGCCGGTGTGCTTGGCGGCGATGACCTCGGGGATGGCGGCGAGCCGCTCGTACGCCTCGGCCGAGATCTTGCCCTTGAACGCGGGCGGGTTGTCGTAGACGACCAGGGGGACGCCGGGCAGCGCCTCGGCGATGTCCCGGTAGTAGCGGACGATCGCCGTGTCGTCCATCGCGAGCCACATCGGCCGTCCCACGAAGAGGCCCGTGGCCCCGGCCCCGACGAGCGCGCGGCCGCGATGGATCGTGTCGCGGGTGTTGAGCGTGGTGATCCCGGCGAACACGGGAACCGCGTCGCCGGCCGACGCCACGACGCACGCGACGAACTCCTGGAGTTCCCCGGCCGTGAGGGTCGCGCACTCGCCGAAGGTGCCGGTGGTCATGAGCGTCGTGATGCCGTCGCCGATCACCGCGCGGACCATCCGCTCGGTCTCGGGCAGGTTGACCGTGTGCTCGGCGTCCCAGCGCCCGGCGTCCGGGGTGGCCGGCGTGGGCACGATGCCGACCACGCCGCGCAGGTCGGTGGCGGTGATCATCGGCCGGCCCCCGCAGGCGCCGCCGTCAGCGACTCGCGCGCCGCCGCGGCGATCTCCTCGGCCCCCGGGTAGTAGGCCCGCTGCAGCGGCTCGGGCAGGGGGACGTGCGCGAACGGCGGGGCGACGCGGCGTACGGGCGCCTTGAGCCAGGCGAACCCCGGCCCGGCGGCCAGGGCCGCGATCTCCGCCCCCGGGCCGTACGGGGCGACGGCGTCGTGCACGACCACCAGCCGCCCGGTGCGGCGCAGCGTGGCGAGGACGGCCTCGCGGTCCAGCGGCATCAGGCTCCGCAGGTCGACGACCTCGGCGTCGATGCCGTCGAGGTCGAGCAGCCGCGCGGCCTCGGTGGCGCGGGCGTGGGCGGCGCCCCAGGTCACGAGCGAGACGTCGGTGCCCGGACGGGTCACCGCGGCGCGTCCGATGGGCACCAGGTGATCGCCGCCGGGGACCTCCCCCTTCAGGCCCCACAGCGCGAGGCTCTCCAGCACGATCACCGGATCGGGGTCGCGGACCGCCGACTTCAGCAGGCCCTTCAAGTCCGCGGGGCTGCCCGGCGCGACGACCTTCAGGCCGGGCACGTGCGCGAGCCAGCCCTCCAGGCTCTGGCCGTGCTGGGGCCCCGCCGCCTTGCCGGCCGCGCCGATCACCCGCACCACCATCGGGACGGAGAACTCCCCTCCGGAGACCGAGCGCATCTTGGCGGCGTGGTTGACGAGCTGGTCCGCGGCGAGGGTCAGGAAGTCCGCGAACATGATCTCCACGACCGGGCGCAGGCCCGTCATGGCGGCGCCGACGGCCGCCCCGATCAGCGCGCCCTCGCTGATCGGGGTGTCCCGGACCCGGGACCCGCCGAAGCGGTCGAGGAGGCCCCTCGTGGCGAGGAAGGTGCCGCCGGCGCGCGCGACGTCCTCGCCGAAGACCACGACGGCGGGATCGCGTTCCATCTCCTCGCCGAGCGCCTCGGCGACCGCCTCGCGGTACTTGATCGTGCGGCCGGACCGGTGCCCGGCGCCGGGGCCGGTGGCGGGGACCGGGGCGGCGGGGACCGGGCCCCGGTGCTCGCCGTAGACGTCGTCCAGCAGGTCGACGGCGGTCGCCTCGGGGTCGCCGAGCGCGGCGGCGGCCGCGGCCTCCAGCGACGTCTCCGTCAGCGCGTCGATCTCCGCGGCGAGACCGTCCGGCAGCGCCGGGCGCAGCCGGTCGAGGGGGTCGCGGCGCCTCCACTCCTCGACCTCGGCACGGTCGCGGTACCGCTGCGGGTCGCCCTCGTAGTGCCCGCTCGTCCGGTAGGTGACGCATTCCAGGAGGGTCGGCCCCGCGCCGCTCCTCGCACGTCCCACGGCCGCCTCGGCGGCGGCGCGCACCGCGAGCGCGTCGTTGCCGTCGACGCGCACGCCGGGGATGCCGTACGGCTCTGCCAGCCGGTACGGCTCGGCGGCCAGATGCATGTCCGTCGGCAGCAGCTCCGCGTACTGGTTGTTCTCGCAGACGAAGACCACGGGCAGCCGCCACAGCGCGGCGAGGTTCAGCGACTCGTGGAACGCGCCCTCGGCCACCGCGCCGTCCCCGAAGAAGGCGACCGCCACCTCGTCGGTGCCGCGCACCTGCGCCGACCACGCCGCGCCGACGGCGATCGGCAGCCCGCCGCCGACGATCGCGGTGGCGCCGAGGATGCCGCTGCCCGGGTCCGCGATGTGCATGGAGCCCGCCCGGCCCTTGCAGTAGCCGGTGACCCTGCCGGTGAGCTCGGCGAACATGCGCCGGGGGTCCCCGCCCTTGGCCAGGCAGTGCCCGTGGCCGCGGTGCGTCGTGGTGATCGTGTCGGACGGGGCGAGCACGTCGCAGACCCCCGCCGCCACGGCCTCCTGCCCGAGCGACAGGTGCAGGTTCCCGCTGAGCTCGCCGGCGCGCAGCAGGCGGGCGGCGGCGGTCTCGAAGCCCCGGATCAGGGCCATCGTCCGGTAGAGGCGGGTCGCCCGATCGTCCTTCATGACCGCTCCTGGAACTCGGCGAGGAGCTGGCCGACCTCGACCTCGGCGTCCTCCGCGACGTGGATCGCCGTCACGACGCCGTCGACCGGCGCCTCCAGCTCGCTGGTGGCCTTCGCGGCCTCGATCTCGACCACGGGGTCGCCGCGCCGTACGGCGTCACCGACCGTGACGAGCCACCGGGACACGGCGACCTCGTCCATGGCGGTCCCGAGCAGGGGCACCACCAGGGGCACGAGTGCGGACTCCATCTGACACCCTTCTATCGAACGTTCGGTTAACGCGGGTCCGGCTTGGTCCGGGGAAGGAACACCGCGCCCAGCAGCGTCGAGACCAGTGCGCAGACTCCGCAGATGACGAAGGCCAGCGAGTAGGCGTGGTCGAGCGAGTCGAACGCCACGCCCTTCAGCGGGTTGAACGGGATCGGGGACCCGTCCGGGCCCGGCACCGTCGCGGGCACCGAGACCGCGCCCAGCGGCCCGGAGTTCACGCCCTCGATGGCGCCTTGGACCGCGGCGCGGTCCCCGGGCGGCGCCTTGTCGGCGGAGGCGTTGAACGCGGCGAGCGCGCTCTGGAGGGCCGGGCTCGCGGCGACCTTGTCACGGATGGCGGACTCGGCGCGGGAGAGCGCGATCGCGCCGAGCACGGTCGGCCCGAGCGTGAACCCGAAGTCGCGCAGCATGCTGGTCGTCCCGCTGGCCATGCCCGCGAGGTGCGGCGGGACGGAGTTGACCGCCACCGCCGTGGCCGCCGTCACCGAGATCCCGAAGCCGAAGCCGCTCGCCAGCATCGGCAGGGCCACGCTGCCGGTAGAGGTGTGCGCGGCAGGGATCGCCGCCGCCCAGAACGCGCCCACGGCCAGCAGGGATGTGCCGAGGACGAGCAGCCACTTGGCCGGGTAGCGGCGCAGCATCCACGCGTTGAACGGGAGCATGGCCACCGCCCCCGCGGTCAGCGGCAGCATGCCGATCGCGACGTCCAGCGGCGAGTGCCCCTGGATGACCGCCATCCGGATGCTGACGGCGTAGCCGGTGCCGAGCTGGGCGAACATCGCGACGACCGTGATGATCGACACGATCGCGAAGTTGCGGTCGCGGAACAGCCGCAACTGCAGCAGCGGCGCGGTGGACCGGGTCTCGGCGACGACGAACAGGACGAAGAACACCGCGGCGACGGCCAGCGCGCCGAGGATGAGCGGATCGCCCCATCCGTCGGACGGGCTCTGGACCACGGCGAACAGCAGCGCGAACAGGGCGATCGCGATCGTCACCTGGCCGGGCACGTCGAGCGAGCGCCCTTCCGGAGCCGACGAGTCGGTGGTGCAGAGGGCGGTGACCGCGAGGCTGACCAGCGCCACCCCCAGCACGATCAGCAGCGTCCACCGCCAGCTCGCCGTCTCGCTGCCGTTGAACTCCAGCTTGCTGACGGCACCGCCGAGCAGCACCGACACGGTGCCTCCGAGCGGCACCGCGACACCCCAGACGGCGAGGCCGCGGGCCCGCTCCCGGGCGGTGAAGGTGCCCGCGGCGACCATGGCCAGCGCGGTCGGGAAGAGCATCGCGGCGCCGATGCCCGCGAGCGCCTGCCCGACCCACAGGACCGCGACCCGCCCGCCGGTGGAGGTCCCCGCGCCCGGGGTGAGGACGGAGACGAACTCGCCGAACGCCGTGACGGCCGCGCCGATCATCAGCAGCCGCTTGCGTCCGAACAGGTCGCCCAGCACGCCGAAGGTGAGCTCCAGCAGGGTCACCGGCACGAGGAACGCCGCCGAGATCCAGGTCAGCTGGGAGGAGGACGGGCCGAGGTCGGCCTGGAACAGCCCGTTGAGGACGCCGGGCACCGCGAGGGCGAGCTGCCCGACCAGGCCGGCGAGGGTCGCTCCGACGAGCGTCCCGGTCGTCAGCGCGGCGCGCCGGGTCCCGGTTTCCGGCACCTGTTCGAGCGGAGGTTGCGGGGTGGTGCTCATGACGGTCCTCCAGGTGGTGGAGCGGATGGGCCCCCGATCGGTGGTCGGCGTCGCCCGCCGTCTCGTCAGCCGGCGCCGGTGAGGGGGGTGAACCACAGCCGCCACCGGGTGGTGCGGCGCTGCCACACCTCGGGGCCGCGGGACAGCAGCCCCGCCCGCCCGGCCTTCGCGAGCGCGGACTCGGGGTCGGCCTCGTCGCGCGGGACGTCGGTGGTGTACACCGAGCAGAAGCGCGGGTGGTCGCGGAAGGCGCTGGGCAGGTCGGCGACCTTCTCGTACCGGGCATAGCTGCGGTAGCCGCCGTGCCGGAGGATGTCGGGGATGTGGCCCGTGTCGTAGAAGTCGGTGAACTCGGCCAGCTCGGCGTCGGTGGCGCCGGACGGCGGGTCCACCCCGGCGACCAGCAGGCCGGTGACCGGCCCGGCCGGCGGGTCCCCGGCGGTGACCCTGCGCCACACCGCGCGCCAGACGAACGTCGCGGTGCTCCAGACCTCGGGACCGGCGGAGTACGTGCGGGCGTTCAGACCGGGATCGCGCTGCCTCTCCAGATAGCCGTCGACGTGCCGCTCCTCCTCGATCGGGTAGAGCGCGAGCCAGCGGGGCGTCACGGGGTCGGGCTCATGGTCGAGCTCGTAGCGCGACGGCGCCCCGAATCCGGGGTTGGCCGCCAGCACCTCCTTGACGTGCACCTCGTCGTAGAAGCCGTGGAACCGTGCGATGTCCTCCGGCGTCGCCCCCGGCACCGTGGACATGCCGACCATGCTCAGGAACGGGCTCCAGTGCCGCGCCGCCGACCCTTCGGAATCCATCGCCGCCTCCAAGGCCGCCGCCACGTCCGGGCGACGTGCGGGCAGACTAACCGATCGATCGATCGATTCACAAGGATCGCGATGCCTCTGAGGTGCGGGCGCGGTACTCCGCGATGGCGGCGCAGACCACCGTCACGTCCGCGAGGGTGGTGTAGTGGTGCAGCGACAGCCGGACGGCGCGCCCTCTCGACGCGACGCGGTGAAGACGCGGTGAAACGGACCGGGCGTTCGCCCAGAAAGCCGTTACCTCACAGGCTCACGAAGGCAGCCCCGCGACACCCTGCCTTCCAGGCTCAGTGGTAGGCGAGGGAGCCTTTCCTGATGTAGGCGAGGTCGTGCGGGCCCTCGATACCGAGATACGGGCAGGACGCGGGTCCCTCGCGCAAGGTGAGGGTGGAATCGTCCGGCGCGATCCAGAGAAGGCGCCCCGAGGCGAGCCAGGGTTCGAGGTCGAAGTCCCAGTCCGCGGGCCAGGGGATGTTGTCCGCCCAGCCCTTCCATTCCCCCGCCTCGTCGTAGACGTCGTATTCCTGGGTGCCCCAGACGTTCTCCAGCCGGACACCGGGCCGCGGGCCGAAATAGGCGATGGCCCAGCCGGTGTGGCCGCCGACCGTGATCTGCGAGATGACGGCGCGGATATCCGGGGCCTCCAGAATGCGCGGCACGACGTACGGGGCGCCGGGGCCGGGCTGGCACATGAACGGCGCATACGTCACCGGGGTCGCGATCCGCATCGCGCCGGTCAGGGTGAGCCAGGTGCGAGGGAGCACGGCGGGACGCCGGCGGACCGGGGCCTCGTAATTCCAGAACCAGCCGTCGAGGTCGACCGGGTCGATGGGGTAGTCGACCGCGGTTCCGGTGTGCGGGTCGCGCGTCAAAGGGAGTTCGGGGAGCCACTCGCGGTAACGGTGCGTCAGCTCGTTGCGGTTCTTCTGGGCCTCGGCGAGCGCGCGGTCCAGTTCGTCCGACTCGGTGTCCTCCTCGGACAGCCGCTCGGCCTCCGCCTTCCACCGGTTGCCGTGGTCGAGCAGTTCGGCCCGGGCGGCGAGGCGTCCGGCGTCCAAGGGGCCGTTCATATCGGTGCTCCGTCTCCGCCGACCACGGACACCGGCTGGTTCGGGGTGAAGCGCACGACGGGCTCCATGTTCGGGTTGTCCGGCGAGTGGTTGTATTCGATCTTGTCCCAGATGCCCTGGTTGACGTCGTTCTCCGGCACCCAGTACTTGTGGGCGCCGTGGTTGACGCCCATGTCGTTGTCCATCATCTCCTGGACCGTCTGCTTGTACTCGTCGGGCGTCAGCCGCTCGCCGCCCGGATGATGGCGGACGTCATAGAGGTCGTTGTCCCCCGCGAACGGCTTGGTCTGGCCGTCCCTCGGATCGGTGCCGCGGACGACGCCGTCGTCGCCGACCTGCAGTTTGCCCTTCTGCCCGTACTCCTCCATCGCACCCTGCTGGTCGTAATACTCCTTGTGCCGCTGCCGGTAGCGGTCGTTGAGCCCGTCCCAGTCCTTGTCGGACATGCCGTCCGGCTTGGTCTTCGGAGGCGGGTCGGGTTTGAAATACCCTACCTGGCCCTCCTTGCCCTTGAGGTCGGGCTTGAGCATCACGTCGTAGTCATTGATGGTCTTCGATTTGACGAACTGCGGCTTGGGGATCGCGTTGCCGTGCTTGAGGTGCTTCAGCGATTCCGGGTTCACCGGGCGCACGTCGATCTGCAGTTTCTTGCGGTCGGCGTAGTCCTGGAACTTCTTCTGGTCCTTGCGCCGGATTCCCCACCTGTTCTGGATGTCGCGCGGATTGTGCGGCCGCTTGGGCGTCGCACCGCCGAGGTTGTTCCGGTGTGCACCGCGCGGAAAGGGGCCGCGATGCCGTCCCGGACGGCGCAGGAACCGCGCGGCCGCGCGGCCGATGACACCGCCGCCCCCGCGCGTCCCCCTGCCGCCACGCCTGCTCCCCACAGCGAACCTCCCCGGCGTCCCTAGTCGTTGAGGATCGCGTTGAGCGCGAGATCGATGAGCTGGTCGATGACGAACCCGGTGATCTCCTTGAAGATCGGGATCTCGGCGAGGGACGCCCCGAAGGTCACGGCCGCCGTGGCGATGGCCTGGGCGATCTCATAGGCCAGGATCACGAGCTGGACGATCGTGTTGATCTTGAGGAACAGGACGATCGCCGCGCAGACCATCAGGCCCGCCCCGATGAGCTGGCCCGCGGTGCGCGCGTCCTCCAGGTTGGCGTGGGGCGCCTCGGCGCCCGTCCATGCCGTCTGGAAGGCGGTGACCCCGTCGGCCTGGGTGGCCGACCAGACCAGCTGGGCATATCCATGGGCGTCCCCGACCGGTTCGCCGAGGGTCCCGGCGAACCGGAGCCACGCCTGGCCCATGTCGAGCAGTTTGGTCTCGTCGGCCTCGGGCCAGTCGTAACCGAGCATCGACAGCAGGCCCCGCAGTTCGCCGGGCAGTTGAAGGCCCATCAGAGGAATTCCCTGACACGGTTGACCTCAAGGTGCGAGACGTCCTCCGCCTCACGGTAACCGTGCGCCATCTCCTGGACGCCCGTGGCGTATTCACCGACCGCGTCGGCGTTCTCGCCCAGGCATTCCTGGAAGACCTCGAAAATAGCCTGGTAGCAGGCACCGATGAGGGAGCCGATAACGTCCTGGCCCCACGGCTGGCCGAACGATTCCAGCTCACCGCGGAACTGCTCCCAATGGCCGCGCACCCCCTGGGCCGATTCGCCGAGGCGCCGTCCGGTCTTCAACATCTGCTGGTGGTCGACCCTGAGTTCGGGTGCCATGAGATCTCCAGGTGTCGCGAACTTACTTGGGCTGCGCGCTGTTCATCAGGTTCTGCAGGGCCGCCGCGTAGTCCCGGAGCAGCGCGACCCCGCTCTCCTGGACGGCACGGGCCCCGTCGGTGAACTCGGCCGAGGGACGCGCGGCCCGGCGGGCCCGGCTCTCGGCCTCGGCGAGCGCCTCGTTGGCGGCCGCGCGCACGCCGTCGGTGACGCCGACGAGCCCGAGGGCGGGGTCGAGGACGAGCCGCACGATCCGTCCGTCCCAGGCCGCGGCGACCTGGACGCGGCCGCCCGCGGCGGACGCCTCGGCCTGCTCGTCCGCCCGCTCCTTGCGGGCCGAGGCCATCACGGCCCGCGTCCGCTCGAACAACGCCTCCAGGTCCGGCGGCTCGAAAGAACCGTGCATCGTGGCACGCCGATTGATCTGGGCGACGGCCTCTCCGAGGGAATTCGTCACTCTCTGAATTCCGATCATGCCCTCGCTGAAGACGTCGTCGAGGCCCTGCCGGATCGATTCCACATCCACGGGCGGGACGTCGTCGCCTTCGGGCGGCAATGGCCGCGCCTGTTCCAACGCGGCGTTCACCGCTGTGACGAGGCGGGCGGCCAGATCGGCCGCTTCGAGGCGCAGCAGCCGGGCGTCCATGTCGATGCCCTCGATCCGGCGGTTCACCGCGGTCACCCGGATGCGCTCGTCCTCGGAAGTCGCGACCGCCCTGACGGCCGCGGTCCCGGCCGGCGGCCCACCGCCATCGGCCTCGGCCCGCAGATCCGCCAACCTCAGGTACGCGCGACTGATCTGTTCGTCCATGCCCCCGCCTGGTCCTCGCAAAAGGAGATCAGTGGTTTCCGACGCTAGCAGCTGGAACGTTCTTTTCGATCTTGCCGTCCGGCACCGGTCACGCGGGAATAATCCGCCTCTGGCCGAAATCGATATCGGTGGGAGTGCGACGCGTATTTCGTCCCATTGGCGTCACGAGGGTCCCGATCGGCGGGCCGGTCATCGCCCTGGGCCCTGCCGCGCCGGCGGACTCCGGTCCCGATCCGGGCGGCAAGGGGACGGACATGTGATCGCGGCGCGGGCATACTGGTGCCGTTGATGACGCATGTCGTTCATTGGGTGGTTATGCGGGAGATCTGAGGCGAGCACAGGTCGGAGCCGGGAAGCGAGCGGGAAGCGGGCCGTCTGGTGGACGCGGAACAGATGTCGGTCGGGGAACTGGCGCACGCGCTTTGGGGAGTGAGACCGGAACCGGCGTCCGCCGTCTTCGCGGAGCCGGGCTGGAGTTACGGCGAGGACGTGGCCGTGACCTGCCCCGATTGCGGCGACGGCCTGCATTCGTTCCACAAGGCGTATGTCAGTGACGGAAAGCGGTACCGGCATGTCGCCCTCGTCTGCCGGCGTTGCCCGAAGAGTTTCACGGTCGCGGACGTCGGCCTGAAACGGTATCGGGAGGCGGTCGAACAACAGCTTCGCGCCACATCGGCGGCGTCCGGCATGCCCTCTCCCCTGTCCAGCGGTGACGGGTTCGACGACAACCGCCTCGGCAATCACCTGCGCAGGGTGCTCGCCCGGCGCGGGGCGCGGCTCGTCGCGTCCGACGACCGGTCCATGGACCTCGTCGAACAGATCGAGGCGCGCGAGGACCGGCTGCTGCGCTGGGTGAAGCTCAACGACCCGAACGAGCCGCTGCCCGAGACCGGCCCGGGCGTGGACGTCCGGGTGCTGCTGCCCGAAGGTGCCTCCTTCGAGCCGGTCCGCGAGCGGTTAGAGAACCTGGGTGTCCCGTTCAGGTCCGTGCGGTACTGGCTGGAGGCCGAGACCGTCACCTCCGTGGACGCGCACGGCCGGCATGCCGGGCTGACGGCGTCGGCGCGGCTGAACGTGCTCGGGAACGGCCTCGGCGTCGCGCGCCACCCGGTGACCAGCGAGGGACTCGCGGCGGCGGCCGCCCGGGACGCCTTCCAGGTGATCTGGGACGCCCACCAGCAGGAGATCACGCCGCCGGTCCTCGTCCCGGCCGCCGAGCACGTGCCCGCCGCGTGGCTGCCCTACCTGCCGTTCCCGTCCCTGAACCCGGCGCAGGCGCAGGCGTCGCCGCCGTTGCGGGAGGGGGACGACCATCTGCTGGTGACGGCGCCGACCGGGGCCGGCAAGACGGTCATCGGCATGATCGCCGCGCTGCGCGCGATCCTCGCGGAGGGGCGCAAGGCCGCCTGGCTCGTGCCGCAGCGGTCCCTGACCGACGAGCTGGACCGGGAGCTGGAGACCTGGCGCGCGCGGGGCCTGCGGGTGGAGCGGCTGTCGGGCGAGCACGCCGTCGACGTCGAGCGGACCCGGGACGCGGACCTGTGGGTGGCGACGACCGAGAAGTTCGAGTCGCTGTGCCGGGCGTCGTCGATGCAGGAGGCGATCGCCGAGGTCGGTTGCCTGATCGTCGACGAGGTCCACCTGCTCGGCAGTCCCGGCCGCGGCCCGGTGCTGGAGGCGCTGCTCGCCCGGGTGCGGGGCATCGGGTCGCCGGTACGGGTCGTGGGACTGTCGGCGACCGTCGCCAACGCCGGGCAGATCGCCGGATGGCTCGGCGCCGAGCCGGTGGCGATCGAGTGGCGGCCGACCCGGCTGACCTGGCAGCTCCTCACGATCCCCGCGAGCTCGGACCCCGCCGCCGCCCAGGCCGCGCGGACCCGGCTGACCTGCCAGGTCACCCGCCGGGTCACCGGCGACGACGGCAGCGTGCTGGTGTTCTGCGGGAGCAAGAGGGGCGTGCGCCTCACCGCCCTCGCCATCGCCGCGGACCGCGGCGCCGACATCGGCAGGGTCGATCCCGACGATCAGGACCGCGTCCACGCGGTCTGCGCCGCGGCGCGCGTCGGGCTGCACTACAAGGACTGGGAGCACAAGCAGGAGGCCGAGCGCGCGTTCCGCGACCGGGAGTTCGACGTGCTGGTGGCCACGACCACCGTCGCGGCGGGCGTGAACCTGCCCGCCCGCGCGGTCATCGTCCGCGACACCACCCTCGGACGCGACCCGATCGACGTCGCCCAGGTCCAGCAGATGTTCGGCCGCGCCGGACGGATCGGCGCCGGCGAGACCGAGGGCTGGGCGTACCTGATCGTCGACGAGAACAGGCGTTCGGCCTGGCAGGCCCGGCTCGTCGACGGCTACCAGGTCTCGTCCAAGATCGTGGCGACGCTGTCCGACCACGTGCTGGCCGAGGCGGTGCAGGGCCGCGTCGCGACGCTGCGCGAGGCCGAGGCGTGGTGGATCCAGACGCTGGCCCACTACCAGGGCATCCACAGCCTGGACCCCCTCCACTACGCCGTCGACGCGCTCGTGGCCGGCGGCTACATCACGACCACCGCGCCCGCGGAGGCCGCCGGCGACGCGGACATCACCGTGACCGACCTGGGGTCGCTCACCGCCCGGCTGATGGTGTCCACCGAGACCGGGCGCGACCTGCGCGAGGCGCTGGCGCTGGTCCCCGTCCCGTCGGGGCACGTCGAGGCCGAGGAGCTGCTGATCTTCCTGGTGTCGGTGCTGGTCGCGGGCCTGGCCGACGCCCCCGTCGCCGACGAGGTCCGGCCGGCCGTCGCGCGGCTCCTGAACGCCCGCGGGCACCTGCGCCGCGTCGGCTCCGCGCGGGCCTACCGAGGGGGCGGCCTCGCCGGCAAGGCCCCGTACAAGGCCGGCGACCTGGCGAGGGCGACCCTGCTCACCGCCGCGAACTCGCCCGGCGCGTTCACCTCCCGCCGCCGCCTCATCGCGGGCATCCCCGCCGCGGCGATGCACCCGCTCCTCGACGAGGCGCCCCACTACCTGGGCTGGCTGGCCGGGCAGGGCTACCTCGGCACCGTCCACCCGTGGGTCGCGGTCGTCGCCGCCGACCTCGCCCGCCGCATCCGCTGGCGCCGCCTCGGCGCGGCCCGCGGCGCCGGCCGCCTGCTGTGGATGTGCGAGCAGATGGCGACCCCGCTGCACACCGAGACCGCCGTCCCGCAGATGTGGCACGCCGCGACACGGCGCGGCGTCGACAATCCCGACTGGCCGCCCGGCGCACGCCCGGCCGGCTGCCACCTCGACACGGCCGCCTACCGGACGCTCCTGCGCGACCGTCTCACCGGCGCGGCGTTCGCGCTCTCCGCCGGCGACGCCCTCATCACCGGCGCACCGGGCGCGGTCGCCGCGACCTGGAAGGGCAACGCCCACACACGCGCCCGCATCGACGCCGACCAGCTCACCTTGCGTTTCCCCGCGAACACCGAAGCCGAGAACGCCGAACCGGGCGCCGCCCTGTTCAGCCGCCGCGGCGACTACCAGGCGACAGGCTGGCTGAGCGTCTACCACCGCACAGGAGCACCCCCCGACCCCGCCCCCGATCAAACCGACCCCTGAGCGAGTTCCGCGAACCACCGCCGCTGCTGCGCCGGGCCGCCGTTCGGCACGTCCGCCACGACCACGCGCGGCCTGGCATGGATGAGATCGATGACGACGGGCGCGGCGGGGGGCTGGGCGCCGCCCGGCCGACCGGTCGGCCGGGTGGCGCTTCGTGGTGCAGGCGGATCGGGTTGGTGTCAGGCGATCTGCTGCATGGGCACCAGGGTCTCACCGGGCTTGTGGGTGCTCATGTCGAACATCGTCAGGGCGGCGAGGGTGGGGCCCTTCGCGCACTGGTCGTCGAGCAGCATCGAACGGCCCGTGAACATGTCGATGGTGGAGTCCGAGTGCTTCTCGGCCGGGCAGAACACGGTGAGCTGGACCGCGCCCTCGCCCATGCAGGCCGCCGCCACGAAGGGGCCTGCGTCGGCCTTGAGGGTGCAGGTGACCGGGGGCTTCGGCTTGTCGTCGCCGGTGCCGGCCGAAGCGGTGCCGCCGCCGTACACGGCCAGGGCGGCCACGCCGATACCGATCGCGGCCAGGGCTTGCTTGCGGATCTTCATGAGCGCACATCCTCGGGAGCGTGGGGATTCACGTACTGTGCCGCCGGCATTGCCATCGCGGGCCGATTTGATGATCAGGCCCCGAATGCAGACCTATCATTGAGCGCGGAGGGCGTACGGGGTAATGTCATTAGGTCATAAAAGTAAGTTATATCTGACGCCACTAGGATAAATCGACGTCTCGCCCCGGAGATTGCCCGCCCCAGAAGCTTAGCGGATGGATGCGGACCATTTCCATGTCCATCTGATAGGAAAAATGAATATCAGCCGGACCGCGCCTCGGCCATCGCGGTGAATGGCAGAAAAGGCATCGCCACCGCCATTGGTTTCGGACGAGTGCCGGTGACACGGAAGGGGGTCGTGCCAGCGTGAGGGCGCAGATAGGGAGGAAGCCGCGTGCGATCGGGCCGGCCACTCCAGGTGCATTCATGGCAGTCCGCGATCTGCCAGGAGTAGGATGTAACCGTGGTTACATTGGACGCGGTGCTCGGGGAACAAGGGGCCGGTGAGGCGGGTGCCTGGGTGCTGCTGTCCTACCGGGTGCCCAGGGAGCCGTCGTCGCCCAGGATCGCGATCTGGCGCAAGCTCCGGCAGCTCGGGGTGGCCCAGCTGGGGGACGGGGTGGTCGCGCTTCCGGCGGACGCGCGCACGCGGGAGCAGCTGGAGTGGGTGGCCGAGGACGCGGTGCAGGCCGGAGGCAGCGCGGTGGTGTGGCTGGCACGGCCGACCACGGCCGCCCAGGAGCGGCAGCTGGCCGGAGGGATGGCCGCCGCCCGGGCCGTGGAGTACGCCGCGATCCGCCAGGAGGCCGAGGCGGCCGCCGGGCTGGCGGACACGGAGCGGGCCTCGATGGTACGGCGGCTGCGGGCCGAGCTGCGGCGCATCGGCCGCCGGGACTACTTCCCCCCGGCCGAGCGCGACGCCGCCGTCACCGCGGTGCAGGCGCTCGCCCTGGCCCGCGAGCAGGAACAGGCGGAGGAGCGGTCATGAGGTGGGCGACCCGCCGCGGGCTGCTGCCCGGCCGCGAACCCGCCTGCCCCCTCATCCCCCGCCCTCACCCCCTGGAGTATCGCCGTGACCGTGCCGAGCAAGGACCGTCCCGCCGGCAGCGACGTGGTGCCGTTCCGCCAGGCCGTGCGGGCCTGGTTCGGCATCTCCCTGCAGACCTTCGGCGGCCCGGCCGGCCAGATCGCCGTCATGCAGCGCGCCCTGGTCGAAGAACGGCGCTGGATCGGCCAGCGGCGCTTCAACCACGCCCTCTCCTACTGCATGGTCCTGCCCGGTCCCGAGGCCCAGCAACTGGCCGTCTACATCGGCTGGCTCCTCAACGGCACCGCCGGAGGACTCGTCGCCGGGATCCTGTTCGTCCTGCCCGGCGTCGTCGCGCTCCTGGCCCTGTCGGCCGCCTACGTCGGCTGGGGCGACACCACGCTCATCACCGGGCTGTTCGTCGGTCTCGCCCCCGCCGTCCTGGCGATCGTCGCCCAAGCCGTCATCCGCGTCGCGAAGCGCTCCCTGACCGACCCGTTCCTCATCGGCCTGGCCATCGCCTCGTTCGTCGCCCTGGCCGTATTCGCCGTCCCGTTCCCGGTCGTGATCCTCTTCGCGGGCCTGGCGGGCTGGCTGCTGGCCAAGGCCCGGCCGGCGGCCTTCACCTCGACGGACGGCCACGGCGGTGACGACGACGGGCCCGCGCCGCTCATCTCCGACGACGTCCTGCATGACGAGCCGCCCTCAGCGGTCCGCAACGCCAGGATCCTCGCCCTCGGGCTCGCGCTGTGGCTGATCCCCATCGGCGCCGTCGCCCTGTTCACCGGCACCGGCAGCGTCTTCACCCAGCAGGGCCTGTTCTTCTCCGGCACCGCCCTGGTCACCTTCGGCGGCGCCTACGCCGTCCTGGCCTACGTCGCCCAGCAGGCCGTGCAGACCTACGGCTGGCTCGGCCCCGGCGAAATGGTCCGCGGCCTCGCCCTCGCCGAGACCACCCCCGGCCCCCTCATCATGGTCGTCCAGTTCGTCGCCTTCGTCGGCGCCTACCACGACCCCGGGGGCCTCGACCCCTGGGTCGCCGCCCTCCTCGGCGCACTCCTCACCACCTGGGTCACCTTCGTCCCCTGTTTCCTGTTCATCTTCCTCGGCGCCCCCTATGTCGAGCGCCTGCGCGGCAACCCCGCCATCTCCGCCGCCCTCACCGGCATCACCGCCGCCATCGTCGGCGTCATCGCCAACCTCGCCCTCTACTTCACCCTGCATACGCTCTTCACCACCACCCACCACCACACCTGGGGCCTTCTCGGCCTCACCCTGCCCCAGCCGGACAGCATCGACCTCATCGCCCTGGCCATCACCGCCGCCGCCCTCCTGGCCGTCTTCGCCCTGCGCTGGTCCGTCCTGCGCACCCTCGCCGCCTGCGCCCTCCTCGGCCTCGCCTCGACCGCCCTGTAACACGCGACGTTTCCCCATTCGCGGCACAATAGGTGCCGATGGCGCAACAGGTGGTGACCAAGCAGAAGATCCGGCAGTTGTCCGGTTCACAGACATTCGACCGAGGGAAGGTCTACTTCGACGAGGGGCGGGTCGAAGATCTGTCGGTCACGGAGTCCACCGCGTCCGCCACGATCGCCGGTTCGGGTTCCTATGAGGTGGAGCTCTATCTGGCCGCCGCAGGGCTCGTGGGCGGCTGCACCTGCCCGCAGGGGGCCGGCGGCCGGTTCTGCAAGCATTGCGTGGCGACCGCCCTTGCCTGGCTCGACCAGGCGGGATCGCTGGTCCTGCCGGATCCGCCGGAGAGGATCTCCGATGAGCGGCTGCGCGCCTTCCTCGCCGGGCAGGATCCCGGATGGCTGGTCGAGGAGCTGCTGTGCGCGGCCAGGATGCACCCGATGGTGCGCGTCCGGCTGGAGGTGACCGCGGGCGGCGACATGCACGACGTCCTCGACGCCGGGGCCCTGCGCCATCGCCTGAGCCACGCGATCAGGGTCGCGTGCCTCTCCTCCTACGACGACGTCGATGAGCGGTTCGCCGGGGCCAAGGCCGTCCTGCGGGAGGTGGCCGACCTGGTCGACGCCGGGTTCGCCCATGTCGCCGTCGAGCTGGCCGAGTTCGCGCTCGACCTGCCGGCGCTCCGGGACGGGGCGGCCGACCGGCTCACCGAGCAGGTGGACGATCTCGCGTACGCCGTGTGGCGCGTCCACCGCGCCGCGTGCGCCGACTACCACCCCGACCCCGTCGCGCTCGCCGACCGCCTGGTCGACAGGACGCTGGCACGCGGCGTCCCCCATGACGCGGTCCCCGACTACGTCCTCGCGCTCGGGACGGAAGGACTGGCCCGGTATGGGGACCGGCTCGACCAGGCGTGGCGCGAGCTGGACGCGGACGGCGGCGCGTCCGACGCGAACGCCTCGCCCACGGCGAGGGCGGTCAGGCGGATGAGGAACCGGCTGGCCGAGCAGCGGGGCGGGGCGGACGCGCTGATCGCGCTGCTCCCCGCGGACGCCCCGGCGCAGGACGTGCTCCGGGTCGTCCGTGCCCTGATCGCCGAGGAACGGCTCACGGAGGCCGCCGGCCGGGTCAGGGAGGCCCTGGAGCGCCTGTCCGGCAACGCCGAGCTGCGGGAGCTGGGCGCCGAGTGCCTGGTGCGGACGGGAGATCGCCGCGGGGCCGTCGAACTGCTGTGGCCGGGCTTCATCGGCGCGCCCACCCTGCGCAGATACCAGCTGCTCGCCGGCGCCGCCGGCGAGCACTGGGCACGCTGGCGGGGACGGGCGCTGACCCTGCTCCGCGAGCACGCGGCCGAGCCCGGCCGGCAGGACGAGTTCGGCACGCTGGCGAAGATCCTGCTGTGGGAGGGCGACGTCGACGGCGCCTGGCGGGTGGTCCAGGATCACGAGGTCGGCGGGGAGACACTGCTGGACGTGGCCAGGGAACGCGGGCTCGGCCACCCCGACGACGTGGTCCCGGTCTTCGTCGGGGTGGCCGAGCAGGAGATCGCGGGCAAGCAGAAGAGGGCCTACTCACGGGCCGCGCAGCTGCTCGCCGAGGCCCGGTCGCTGGTGGAGCGGAACGGGGGGCACGCGGGGTTCCGGCGCGAGCTGGCCGCGCTCCGCACCCGGCACAAGACCAAGTCCGCCCTTCAGAAGGAGCTGGACCAGGCCGGATTGCCCTGAAGGCGTGTCCCCGCTCAGCCGGCGCCTGCGAGGGGGCCGCCGCGCCGGCGCGCCAGCAGCGTCGAGACCGCGACCGCGACGATCAGCGCCGCGCCGTTGAACACGGCGGGGACCCACTCGGCGGCTCCGGCGAGGGTCAGCCCGCTCACCGAGACGGCGACGAACAGGGTGCCGACGACCGCCCCGAGGACGTTGTAGCGGCCCGGCTCGATTGCCGTGGCCCCCAGGAAGACGGCCGCGAGCGCCGGGAACAGCAGGTCGACGCCGCTGTTGACGAGGCCGCCGCCGTTCCGGGCGGTGAGGATCACACCGGCGACGCCGGCGAGGCCACCCGAGAGGGTGAGCGCGCAGAACGTCAGAGCGGTGACGGGGATGCCGACCAGCCGGGCGGCGGACGCGTTGCTCCCGACCGCGTAGAGCCGCCGTCCGAACGCGGTGTGCGCGAGGACGAACCAGCACACGGCGGTCAGGACGGCCACCAGCCAGATCACGCGGGGAAGGCCGAGCCACGTGAGCGACCCGAAGTCCCGCAGCGGCTGCGAGACGTCCCGGACCAGGTCGACGCCGTGCGTGTACCACTGCACCAGGCCGGGCAGGAGCGTGGCCGTCCCGATCGTGATGATGAAGGCGTTGAGCCGCAGGAGGGCGACGAGCACGGCGTTGACCAGGCCGATCAGCACGCCCGCGCCCACGCCGCACAGGACCGCGACGGCCAGGGGCGCGTGGTGGTCCGACATCGTCGCCGCGCAGACGATCGACGACACCAGCGACGTGGCCGCGATCGAGAAGTCGAACTGCCCGCACGCGAGGGGGAAGACCGCCGCGACGGCGAGCACCGAGACCACGGCGATGCTCGCGAGCACCGACTGGACGTTCGCGGTGCTGGTGAACGCCGCCGAGCTCGCGGGCAGGACGCTGAAGAACACGATGACCGCGGCGAGCAGGAGGACGAGCCCGTACCGCTCCCCCAGCGCGCCGAAACGCCCGGTCCGCGCGGCGGGCGGCCCGTCCGCCGCCGTCTCCCGCTCCGATTCGCGCAGGCGGGTCCCGCTCATGACGCCTCCTTGTCCGCGTACGAGTACTTGACGATCTCGGGGACGGAGATCTCCTCCCGGGAGAGCTCCGCGGTCACGCGCCCGGCCCGGAGGACGACCACCCGGTCGCAGAGGTGGGCCAGCTCCTCGACGTCGGACGAGGCGACGATCACCGACGTGCCGGACGCGGCGACCGCGCGCACGCGCTCGTAGATGTCGGCGCGGGTCATCACGTCGACACCCTGGGTCGGCTCGTCGAGGAGCAGGACGCGGGGGGCGCGCTGGAGCCAGCGCGCGACGACGACCTTCTGCTGGTTGCCGCCCGACAGGCGGATCACCGCCTGGTCCGGGCCCGCTGCCTTGATCCGCAGGTCGCCGATGACCCCGGCCGCCGTGGCGCGCTCGCGCGAACGGGACAGCCGCAGCCAGCGCATGTAGCGCGACAGCGTGGCGATGGTCATGTTCTGCGCGACGGACGTCTCGTGGAAGAGGGCGTCCGCGAGACGGTCCTCGGGCACGAGGGCGACGCCGCGGCGCATGGCCGCCTTGACCGAGGGCGACGTCATCACCTCACCGCCGAGCGTCAGCGTCCCGGACGTCGGGCGGACGGCACCGAAGATCGTCCTGAGCAGCGTCGACCGGCCGGACCCGAGCAGCCCGGCGAGGCCGACGATCTCACCAGCCCGGACGTCGAGGTCGACGCCGCTGATCCGGCCCGCCGTCAGCCCCCGCGCTTGGAGCACGGGAGGCGGGCTCGGGGACGTCCGGGCCTCGGCCGGGTCCGGGCGGCGGCCGTCGCCGTAGAGCCTGCCGAGGGAACGGCCGGCCATGAGCTCGGCGAGGTGGATCTGCTCCAGCCCCCGCGTGCCGCGGGTGGCGGCGACGACCCCGTCGCGGAGGACGGTGACCGAGTCGGCCAGCGACAGCACCTCGTCGAGCCTGTGGCTGACGTAGAGGATGGTCTGTCCCTGCCGCGCCCGCCTGGAAAGCCCTCCGAGGAGGATGTCGACCTCGTGGTGCGGAAGGCTGGCGGTCGGCTCGTCCAGGACCAGGACCTGGTCGGGGCTGTCATCGGCAAGGGCGCGGGCTATCGCGACCATCGCGCGGTCCGCCGGGCGCAGGCTGCGGACCAGCGCCCCCGGATCGACGTCGACCTCGAACCGGCCGAGCAGGTCCGCCGTCGTCTCGTGCAGTCTCCGCCACGCGATCCGCCCGCCGCCGCTCCTCGGGAAGCCGCGGGTGAAGGCGACGTTCTCGGCGACGGTCATGTCGGGCAGGAGTCCCAGGTCCTGGTGCACGAACCGGAGCCCGGCGTCCCAGGCGCGGGCCGGTGTGAACCCGGACAGCTCGGCCTCGGGACGGCCGGGACGTCCGAGCACGCCGCCGTCGGCGCGCTCGATCCCGGCGAGGACCTTGATCAGGGTCGACTTCCCCGAGCCGTTGCCGCCCGCGAGCGCGTGGACGTGCCCCCGGGTGAGGCTGAAGGACACGCCCCGCAGCACCGACGCCGGCCCGTACGACTTGTTCACGTCCGTCACCACCAGCGAGGGCGGGTGCCCGGTGACCGGCGCCGGGTCGTCCGGCCGCGGGGTCGTCACAGTCCCCACGCCCGCCGGTACGCCGACCGGAAGTCGACCGGCGCCTGGTACGCGCCCGTGCCCGGCAGGTTCTTCTCGGCGTCGACGATCTGGAAGCCCATGCCGGCCGGTGCGGGGTCCTCCCCGGCGAAGGCCCGGATGAGGGTGTCGATCGAGGCCCATCCGTACCAGTCGATCGGCTGCCCGATCGCCGCGCTCTGCCCCTGGTCCTGGCGGATCAGGTTGAGGTTCGGCGGCAGCCCCTCACCGCCGACCAGCTTCAGGTCCGCCCGGCGCGGCGACCCGGCGACGGCCTGGCCGGCGCCGGCGAGCACCAGGGAGTCCAGCGGCACCGCGACCCAGTTCGCCTGCGGGTTCTTCAGCAGCGCGGACTCGATGATCTGCCGGGCGTTGCCGAACGTCTGGTGCGTCACCTCGACGGTCTTGACGGTGCAGTCCGCGCAGCCCTTCATGGCCCGCTGGAACCCCTTGTGCAGGGCGGCCCCGATGTTCGTCCCGACGAAGTCCAGCTCGACGACGGTGGCCTTCCCGCCGGAGCGCACCTTGATCCACTCGGCGCGGGCGGCGCCGATCGCCTCCTGGTACGCCTCGTTCGTCGGATACTTCTCGGAGGGGACGACCGACCGGGTGAACATCCGCTCGCCGGTGCCGCTCGCGCCCGTGTCGCAGTCGAAACCCCAGAAGTTGATCGTGGTGATCTTGGCCGCCTTCGCCTCGCTCAGCGGCTCCTTGACGGCCACGCAGTCGATCGCCTCGGTGATGATCGCGTCGAACCTCGCCGCGGTGCCCTGGCGGACGCAACCGGCGAACGCCCCGCCCGCGTTGAGCTTGCCGTCGCAGATCTGGGCGGTCCACCCGACCGCCTCGGCCGCCTTCTTCGCGGCCTCCGCTCCCGTCTGGCAGCCGATGGCGCTCTGGCCGCAGGAGACGATCCAGACCTTCTTCCCGGGCGCCGCCTTCGGTGCCTTCGCCGGGGGCCGCCCGTAGGTGCCGGTCCCGGTCAGCGCCTCAAGGTCCGCGCTCGTGGTCGTCGGCGCGGCGCCGGACGACGATCCGCTCGATCCGCAGGCGCCGAGCGCGAGTGTGAGGACACCGATCGCGGCGATCGCTTTCACGCGGTGTGAGCCCGCCATGGTCGTACTCCTAGGTCTGGCCCGCGCCGTGCGCGGGGCCGTGTCGTGCCGGCCTGCCGGCCGGACGGCCGGCGCAGGCGGGACTCCGGGCATGCCGGAGCAGGGGTGGACGAGATCGGAGTGGCCCCTCGGGGACGCGGGGAACCGCGTCGAGGCGCCTAGGGAAGGACGGTCCCGCCGCCGCGGGAGGGACGGACCCGGCGGCGGTCATCGGCACCGGAGACGACGCCTCGGCGGATGCCGGCGGCAGAGGGGACTGGATTCGGAGGTGGACTGCTTTCCGCCCGGGCCGTCGGGCCAGGGCCTTTCAACGCGATATCCGGACGCGTTCCCGCCCACCGGCGGGCAGGACGCCGTGACGACGCGGGCCGATGCGGCGAGGGGCCGCGCCGGACCCGCGGAACTCGCTCGCCGGTGACGGTGACGGTGACGCCCGCGTCGATGCTCCCCATCGCTGATCCCCACTCTCGTTCGCACAGCGGCGAGTTGTGCGCAGTGCGGTCGAAACTAGGTGGCTTGCGTCACCAGTGTCAAGGGTGAGGAGCGGCTTATGTGCAGCCCAGAGGCCGAAAGCTTCCGTCGTACAGTCGTGCGCTATACGGTTGGCATCGGTGTGTACTGACGTGCAGGAGAGGTTTCATGGCGCGAGAGAAGACCGGTCCCGACTTCGTGGAGGCGCTGGCCCGCGGCCTCGACGTCATCAAGGCGTTCGGCTCCCACCAGCGCGCGATGCCGCTGACGGAGGTCGCGGGCGAGACGGGGCTGGCCCGCGCCACCGCGCGCCGGATCCTGCTGACCCTGGAGCAGCTCGGATACGTGCGTTCGACGCCGGCCGGGTTCCTGCTCACCGCACGCGTCCTCGAACTCGGCGTGGCCTACACGCTTTCGGCCGGCCTCTGGGAGATCGCCCAGCCGCATCTGCGGCAGCTGGTCGTCGCGACGAACCAGGCGGCCTCGGTCGCGCAGCTCGACGGCTCGGACATCATCTACGTCGCGCGCGCCGCCGTCCCCAAGGTCGTCGCCACGACCATCGACGTCGGCACGCGGTTCCCCGCGCGGAGCACCGCGCTCGGGAAGATGCTCCTGTCCTCCTTGACGCCGGACGACCTGGCCGGCGCCCTCGCGACACCGTCCGCGTCCCGGGTCCCGGCGTTCCGGGAGCAGCCGATCGAACGGCTGGAGGACGACCTGCGCGAGATCCGGTCGCGGGGATGGGCGGCCACCGACCAGGAGATGTCCCCGGGGGTGTGCTCCATCGCCGCGCCCATCCGGGACGGTGACGGCGAGGTGATCGCCGCGGTGAACCTGAGCGCCATCGCCGCCGAGGTGACCGGGGACCAGATGACAGAGGAATTCCTCCCCCTCGTCCTGCTTGCGGCGAGCGAAATAGGCCGCAATTACACCCTGATGCGCAATACGCCCCAAGAACTGGTCTCGACGCGCTCGACATCGCGCTGACCCGTTCCCCCGCGAACCACATGACCGGCCCGGTCCGTCGCTAGATTGATGCGGTGGCCATTCCCCGGGAACCCGACCGGCTCGTCCTTTTCACCGACGCCGTCGTCGCGATCGCCGTCACCCTGCTCGTCCTGCCCCTCGTGGACGTGGTGCCCCAGGCGTCCGAGGCGGGCCAGAGCGCCATCGAGGTGATCACCGAGCACCAGCCCGAGATCTGGAGCTTCCTGCTGAGCTTCGCGGTCATCATGCGGCTGTGGATGGCGCACCATCGTCTCTTCCAGCACGTGCGGGCCTATTCCACGCCGCTGATCGTGTGCAACCTCGGCTGGCTGCTGACCATCATCGTGCTGCCGTTCCCGACCGAGATGGCCGGCGTCTACAGCGGTGAGCGCTTCACCCCCCTCTTCTACATCGGCACGATCCTGGTCGCGACCGGCTTCCAGCTCGCGCTGACGCTGATCGCGCGGACCGACCCGGAGGTGGCCTCGGAGAGCCGTCCGGTGACCCCCGAGCAGGTCGCCGGTTCCCTCACCGTGACCGCGCTTCTCGCCACCGCCCTGCTCCTCGTCCTGATCATTCCGGGACTGGGCTACTGGACGCTTCTCCTGCTCTTCCTTTCCTCACGCATCGAGAAACTCTGGCTCCGCCATTATTCGCGCGACTGAGCCATGATCCAGGCGCCCGAAGGGACGGGACGATTGCGTTTCGGACGATTTTCGGCACTTTACCGGCGCCTTTCCGGCTCGCACGGTTTGTCGGCGTAGGGGACGAGCCGTACCGGCCCGAGCAGGCCGTAGGGCTGCGTCTTGACGGGACGTTTCAGGAAGCGGGAGTAGCCGGGCACTCCCCGTTCGGCGAGCGCGGTCAGCCGGTTCTTGAGCGTGGTGGTGACCTCGACCTCGATCACGTTCCGGCCGGGGCGCAGGAAGGGCCCGACGTCGATCCGGGGCGGGGCGACGCTGGCCGGGTGGACGCGCCGCCCGCCGATCCGGACCTGGACGCCGCCCTCGACCCGGCCGAGTTCGAGGTAGGCGCCCCTGCCCTCCCCGGTCCACCCGTCGCCGAGGACGACCGTCGTCCGGTAGGTGCCCGTCCCGGACGTCTCGCGCAGCCGCGGGATGGTCCGCCAGTCCGCCAGCCGTTCGAGCCGGAGGGTGTGGCGGTCCTCCCCGGACGGGACGGCGCCGTCCACGCGCAGCGTCCAGCCCGACGGCTCCAGCGGGCGCGGGAGGCTCCCGAAGTCGACCGTGGCCGTCCGCCCGTCGGCCAGCCGGGCGGACGCGGGACCCGGTCTGGTGGAGCGCAGGCGCAGACCGCCGCCGCGGACGACGACCGACTCGGCGGTGGTGGACTCGACGTGCGGCCCGGTCGGGCGTTCGAAGCCGATCACGACGCTCTCACCGGGGGCCAGCTCGACCGGCACGGCGACCCGTCCGCCGTCCGCGCGGAACAGCCCCATCTCGCGGATCTCGCCGGTCCAGAGGTCCCAGAGGTCGGGGGCCCGGTCCGTGATCGCGAAGGAGGCCGTGAAGCGGGCGGTCGCGCCGCCGGCGAGGCGGATGGTCTCGTCGAGGCCGCCCGAGGTGTTGCACAGGAACCAGTAGTCGCCGGTGCCGGTGCGCCGGTGCACGCCGTACACCTGCTGCGGACGGTCGAACGCCATGTCGGGCCGGACGCCGAGCCGTTCGAGCTCCGCGGGGACCGCGGCCTCCTCGCGCACAAGCCGGACACGCGGCGAGCGCCGGAGCTCCGCCACGGCCCCGCGCACCGCCGCGTCCTCCGCGCCGGGGTCGCGGTAGCCGACGCCGCGGCCGGGGAAGCGGCCGACGAACACGATCGGCAGGCCGTCACGCGCGAACGACACCAGCCGCCGCGCCACGGCCGCGGGCATCGCGTCGGAGCCGTCCAGCACCCCCTGGTTCTTGGACGCGTCCAGCTCGACGACGAGCGCGCTGTAGCCCGGCGCGCCGACCACCAGGCGGCCGTCCCGCACCACCGTCTCCTCCTGGGCGAGGGTGCCCGGGTCGACGATGTCGAAGCTGTACCCGGACGCGGCGAGCGCGGCGTTCAGGAGCGGATCGCCGCGTTCGTCCGTGTGCGGATCGTCCACCCGTCCGTATCCGTGGATGTCACGGTAGATGGCGATATCGGTGATCGGGTGTCCCGCCCTGAGCACCGTCTGGGCCCTGGCGAGGTAGTCGGCGAGCGGCCGGAGGTGCCGCCAGAGCGGGAGCGCCGGGGTGAAGCCCTCGCCGAACCCGTAGTCCCGTCCGCCGAGGTGGTGCTCGGACGACCAGGGCCACCACGACGGCCAGCCCGCGCCCTCCGCGAACTTGTACGGGAACCCGTGGAGGACCTGCTCGTTCACGCCACCGGCGAAGCCCTTGTCGGCCATGAACTTCAGCGCCTCCAAGGTGATCATGTAGTCGCCGTAGGTGATGTCCCCGACCTCCAGCGAGGCGATCGTGTTCCCGGCCAGGCGTCCGCCCGACGTGATCGTCCGGGTGAAGCCGATCGGGCCGTCGAACGGGTCGGCGTCCGGGGCGGCGTACGCCTTGTTGGCGGCGACGACGTCCATGCTCAGCATGTGCGCACGGCCCTGGAAGTCGAGGCCGTGGCCGCGTGCCCACGCGCGCGCGGGACGCACATGGTTGTCCACCCACAGCTCCGTCAGCGTCGTGTTGTAGTCGTGCCTGATGCGCCGCCCGGCGTCTCCGGAGAAGTCGTAGACCTGCCTGGCGGACTCCAGGTCGTCGGAGTGCCAGCCGATCACCGCCAGCGCCGGGAGGTGGACGGTCAGGTCGTAGCCCCGGCGGGCGCGGAACTCCTCCAGGAAACGGCCGGTCCACAGCAGGCCGGTGAACCCGAACTCCAGCGAGTCCTCGTGGAAGCGGTCGGCGACCTCGGCGGCGAGCGGGCCCAGGCGGTCGAGGAGACGCCGGTCGAGGTCGGCGGCCGCCGCCCTGGTGGCGTCCGCGTCGAGCTGGTCCAGCACCAGCGGATCCTCCGGGCCGGTGCTGTCGTTCGCCCGCTGGCCGGTGGGCGCCTGCCAGAACCCGAACACGACCCACCGCCCGCCGGGCACCGCCCAGCGGAGGTGGCCCTGCGCGTCCAGCGTCGGCGTCAGGTCGGTGACGTGCCCGGGGTCCAGGACCGCCTTCGACCGGAGCCGGGCCGCGACGGCGGCGACCAGCCGCGCGTCCCGCCGGTCCACGCCCCCGGGCAGCGGCGGGACACCGCCGAACGTGGACGGCCCGGTCACCTCCCGGTGCCCGAAGACGAGCTGCTGCTGCGCGAGGGCCGCGTGCTCGCCGGACACGGCGGGGCTACTCCACGGCCAGCCCGAACTCACCTGGAAGTCGATGCGGAAGTCGTGGTCCCGCGCCGCGCGCAGCGCCGCCTCCACCCTGCGGGCCCAATGCGGGGTGCCCCACCGGAGCCGCTCGGGAGGCCGGGGCCCCGACGGGTCGACGAGGCCGGGCGCCTCGAAGAGCTGCGCGCCGCCGAACCCGGCCGCCACCATCTCCGCGACCTCGGCGCGCAGTTCGGCGTCGTCCACCACCGGGCCGGGCCACCACCAGGTGAAACGCGGCCGCAGCCGCGGTCCGGGATTCCGGAACGCCCGCGCCAGCCGACCGCCATCGGAAACCTCGCCGCCGGTGTGGACGTACGCGTCACCGTGCGGCAGCACCAGGGTGGCGCCGAGCGCCCCGACGCCGCCGAGGAGGGTGCGTCGATCCAGGCCGGGCCCGGTCTGGTCGGTGGTCATCTCCCGTCTCCTAACTTTTTCAGGCCGTACGGCGGGGATCGGGTCATCAGCGGGAGAAGAGCGACGTCCTCTCGGCGCGTCTCGTGAGCCCGCCGGTCAGGTCCGCGTGCGCCAGGCCGGGATCTTCGCGTTCGTGACGGCGCGCATGACCCACTCGACGGGGCCGTAGGGATGCCGCTTCAGCCACCACGCGCTCGCGGCGAGCTGGAGGACGTAGGTCACGACCGCGATGGCGATGACGCCGAGGGGCGGCACGCGGTCGACGAGGGCGAGGCCGTAGCCGGTGTAGACGAGGGCGAACACCAGCGACTGGACGATGTAGTTCGTCGCCGCCATCCGTCCCGCCGGGGCCAGCACGGCGACCAGCCGCGACCGCTCGCCGCGCCCGGCGAGCCGCAGGACGGTGGCGGCGTAGGCGAAGGTGATCAGCGGGTTGGTGAGGCTCTGGAGCGCCTCGCCGGCGGCGGGCAGGTCACCGCCGTCCGAGGCCGCGGCGATCACCCAGACCACCACCGGGCCGCCCGCCAGCAGCCCGGTCCACTGCGCCCGGACGAGCCACGCCGAGAAGCCCGGCCCGCCGTCCAGCAGCCGTTTCTTGCCCGCGGCCAGGCCGAGGAGGAACATGCCGAGCGCCTGCGGGCCCTGTCCCGCCCAGATGACGCCCATGAAGTGGGGCGCCAAGGTGAGCTGCGCCGAGAGGGTGTCCAGCGGCCCGCCGGTGTACGCCTCGTGGGCCCAGGAGAAGTCGAGGAACTCCAGGTCGGAGTCGCTGCCGTCGTCCGGGAGCAGGCCGAGCGCGGACGTCGCGACGAGCAGGCCGCCGCCGAGGAGCGCGGCCGTCAGCGGCCGCACCTTCCGCAGCAGGATGAGGATCAGGCAGAGCATCGCGTACAGGGTGAGGATGTCGCCGAACCACAGGAACAGGCAGTGGACGAGGCCGATCGCGAACAGCACTCCGCATCGGCGCAGCAAACGCGGCACGGCCGCGACCCCCGCGCGGTCCGCCGCTTCGAGCTGAAGCGTGAACGAATACCCGAACAGAAAGGAGAAGAGCAGAAAGAATTTGCCGAGGAAAAGGACGTCCACCACCGTCAGCACGGCCCGGTCGGCGGTCCCGTCGAAGAGCAGGGCGTCCTCTCCCACCCCCACCAGCGTCAGCAATGTCGAGACGACGATGACGTTGGTGATCAGAATGCCGAACAGCGCGAAACCGCGCAGGGCGTCCAGCCCGGCGATGCGGTGCGGTGAAACGGTGACGGGCGGGTCCGGCGTCGTTATCGCTGCGTTCACGGAAAAAACGCTAACCGCCTTTTCCCCGCGTTTCCTCGCCCCGTCCGACGACCTCCGCGCACCGCCCTGGGACCTGGCTCCTACTCCTCCGGTGCAGCGGCGGGGGCCGGTGACGTCCCGCCGGGGCCGCCCGCGCCCGGCGTGACCAGGCCCGCCTCGTACGCCGCGATGACCGCCTGCGCGCGGTCCCTGATCCTCAGCTTGCCGAACAGGCTCGTCACGTGGTTCTTGACGGTGGACTCGGCGATGGCCAGCGTCCCGGCGATGCCCGCGTTGGACATCCCCCGGGCGATGAGCACGAGGATGTCCAGCTCGCGCGCGCTCAGGCCGGCGAGGCTGGGCGGCACGACGGCCTGCCGGGGCCGCGACGTCTGGATGAACGTGCCGATCAGGTAGGTGAGCAAGCGCGGCGCCACGGCCGAGTCCCCGCGATGGACGATCCGGATCGCCTCGGTGAGCTCCTCCGGCGACACGTCCAGCGGCAGGAAACCGGACGCACCGGCCCGCAGCGCCGCCACGACGTGCTCGTCCAGGTCGAAGGTGCTCAGCGCGAGCACCCGCACGCGCGGCTGGGCGCCGACGATCCGCAGGGTCGCCTCGATGCCGTCCAGCCCGGGCATCCGCACGTCCATGAGCACCACGTCCGGCCGCAGCCGCTCGGCCAGCGCGACCGCGGCGACGCCGTCGGCGGCCTCACCGGCGACCTCCATGTCCGGCTGCGCGCCCACGATCATCCGGAACGCCACCCGGATCAGGGCCTGGTCGTCCGCGATCAGGACGCGGATCATGGGCCGGGGCCCGGCGCGCCGGGGCCGCGTCTCACCGGCACCGGCAGCGGGATGTGCGCCGCCACGCGGAACCCGCCCTCCGGACGGGGCGCGGCCTCGATCGTCCCGCCGCAGAGGGCCACCCGTTCGGCCATTCCCACCAGGCCGTATCCCCCGTCAGGCGGGCCCGGCCCCGCGGCGGGCAGCCCCCGCGGCGGCCCGTCGTTGACGATCTCCAGGGTCACCGCGTCCGGCGCGTAGCGCAGGCGGACCGTCGTGGGAGCTCCGTCCGCGTGCTTGCGGACGTTGGTCAGCGCCTCCTGCGCCACGCGGTAGATCGCGCGGTCGACCGCCGACGGCAGCGGCAGCGGATCGCCGTCCACCTCCAGGCCGGCCGGGACGCCGGTCTCCCCGGCACGCCGCACCAGCGCGGTCACGCCGCCTGCCGTCGCCGGCTCGCCGGTCTCGGTGATGCCGACGTCCTCGGCCCGGAGCACCGCCAGCATCTGCCGCATCTCGAACATCGCCTCCCGGGCGGTCCGCTCCGCCGCCTCCAGCGCCTCCCGGGACATCTCCGGCGCGCGCGTCATCGTCGTGCGGGCCGCGCCGACCAGCGCGTTCATGACGCTGATGTGGTGCGCCACGACGTCGTGCAGCTCACGGGCGATCCGGCGCCGCTCGGTGTGCACCGCCGCGTCCACCGCCTGGGCACGCTGGCGCCGCGCGAGCTCCTCCCGCGCCCCGACCAGCTGACCCACGACGATCACGAGGAAGTTGCCGAGGACGTCCGGCCCCAGTTCCCCGAAGTCCGCCCGGACGGCGACCGGCACGGTCAGCAGCAGGACGGCGCCGCCGCCGGCCGTCCAGCCCAGGGCGAGCGGCAGATACCGGCCGGCGGTGTAGAGCGCGACGAGGGACACCGTGCCGACCAGCCCGCTCTGCGGTCCCGCGAGCAGCCCCAGCAGGACGTCGGCCACCACCACGACGACGAGCGTCACCACGGGCCTGTCCCGCCGCGCCACCAGCGCCGCGGCCGCGACGGTCAGCGCGGCCGCCGCCCCGGCGATCCGGTACGGAGGCACGTCATCGACCGCGCGGATGAGCAGATCGGCCATGTCCACCGCGAACGCCACAGCGGCGACGGCCGCGTCCGCCTTACGGCCACGTGGGAACCGGTAATCCCCCATCGGCACAGGCTATTGCGATCCGCCGACAGCGTGCCTTCGCGCGGTGAGGTCCCGCCGAGGTCTCTGGCGGTCTGGCGACGATGGCGTGTTGCTGGAAATCGACGGCGACGTGCTGCACGACCGGTATCTTCTGGCGTTCCAGCGTGTGCGGATCTCACTGCCCGAGGAGCCTCGATGAAGCGCCTGGCCACCTCACTTCTCCTCGCGGTCCTCGTGCTGGTGTCGGGGGCCGTGGGCGCCCGCGCCGTGGAGGTCCGGGAGGGCACGTTCTCCTACGGGGGGCATCAGCGGCAGGTGCTCGACGCCTACTGGCAAAAGTCCGCGGTTCCGCGGGCGGGGCTGATCCTGGTGCACGGCGGGTCCTGGAACGGCGGCGGCAGAGGGGGCGGCTGGGCGGACACGGCACGTTGGTACGCGGGTCAGGGGCTCGCCGTGTTCTCCATCGACCACCGGTTCAACACCGACGTCGCCTGGCCGGGGCCGCGGGACGACGTGCTCGCCGCGATCGCGTGGATCAAGGCGGAGGCGGCCCGGTTCGACCTGGATCCGGGGAAGCTCGTCATCATGGGCTCGCAGGCCGGCGGGCATCTGGCGGCGGCCGCCGGGACCTTTGGGGCGGGCGGCTCCACCGTCCGCGGCGTGATCGGCCTGTCCGCCATCGCCTCGCCCTACCGGTCCTGGAGCGGCGCGCCCTACGGCACCTCGTCCGCCCTGCGGCGCAAGATCAGGGACAACGCGGTGATCCTCTCCCGCTGCCATCCGGCGCAGGCGGACGAGGCGTGCTGGAGCCGCTGGGCCGACACCGTCGCCAAGGCCCGCGTCTCCGCCGACGACGCGCCCGTGTACCTGCTGACCGGCGAGCACGATTCCCACGTCACCGCCGGGCACGCCGACGACCTCGCCGGCGCCCTCAGGGCCAAGGGCGTGGCCGCGACCACCGAGATCGTCGCGGGCTCGCGGAGCGGCGGAGAGCTGCTCACCGATGTCACCAGACCGAAGACCCTGGCGTGGATCAAGGCGCGGACGTCCGGGCCCGCGCCTGCCGCGAAGCAGGCGGCGGACCCGCCACCGCCCGCCCGGCAGAAGACGATGGCGGCCGGTGACCCTCCGGCGGCGCGCGTGTTCCCCCGTCCCGCGGCCGCGGCGGCCGAGACGGCCCACGCCTACGGCGACCATCCCCGTCAGAAGCTGGACGCGTACTACCGAACCGGCTCGGAGCGGCGGCCGGCGCTCGTCGTCGTCCACGGCGGGCACTGGTACGAGGGAGACAAGCAGGAATGGGCCGCGACGGCCCGCTGGTTCGCCGGGCAGGGCTACGCCGTCTTCTCCATCAACTACCGGCTGAACACCGACGCCCCCTGGCCCGCCCAGCGCGACGACGTGGCCTCCGCCGTCGCCTGGATCCGGCAGAACGCCGCCGCCTTCTCCGCCGATCCAAACCGGGTCGTGATGCTCGGCTCGTCTGCGGGCGGGCACCTCGCCGTCATGGCGGGGACGCACGGCCAGGGGTCGAAGCTCCTCCGCGGCGTCGTCGCCCTCTCCCCCGTCGCCGACCCCGCTCTCGGTTACACCACCGGCCAGACGCAGGGCGCCACCGCCGCCCAGGTCAAACTCCGCGACAACGCGACCCTCCTCACCCGCTGCTCTCCCGAGCCTGGCAGTCCTTCTTGCACGAACCAGTGGACGGACGCCGCCGCCAGGCAGCACGCCGGAGCAGGCGACGCCCCGATGTTCCTCATTCACTCCAAGCAGGACTTCGTTCCGGCCGCGCACTCCGCGCAGCTCTGCGCGGCCCTCACCAAAGCCCGTGTCGCCTGCACCACCGAGACGACGACCGGCGGTTATCACGGCGGCGCCCTCTTCCAGGTCCCCGGCCTCCGTGACAAAGTCCTCACCTGGATCAAAGCGCACGACTGACCGGTACTTCAGAAAAAGGCCGGACACCTTCCTAAGCTTCTCGGCGTGGCTGAGATTCTGGTGGGCACGGCTTCCTGGACCGACAAGACGCTGCTGGAATCGGGGTGGTATCCGCCGGCGGCCAAGACCGCCGAGGACCGGTTGCGGTTCTACGCCACACAGTTCCCGCTGGTCGAGGTCGACGCGACGTACTACGCGCCCCTCGCGGAGCAGACGGCCCGTCTGTGGCGTGACCGCACGCCCGAGGACTTCGTGTTCAACATCAAGGCGTTCTCATTGCTCACGCAGCATCCGACGCGTGTCCAGGCGCTCTACAAGGACCTGCGGGGACAGGTCCCCGCCAAGCAGTCGGTCTATCTCAAGGACGTTCCGGAGCCGGTCGCCGAGGAGGTGTGGGAGCGGTTCCTGAGCGCGCTGTGGCCGTTGTACGAGGCGCGCAAGCTCGGGGCGGTGCTGTTCCAGTTCCCGCGCTGGTTCCCGTTCGGGCAGCGGAACAGGGCCTACATCGCGGAGGTGAAAGAGCGGTGCGCGCCGGTGCGGATCTGTGTGGAGTTCCGGCACCACAGCTGGCTGGACGAGGAGAACCGTGACGCGACACTGGAGTTCCTGACCCGGCTGGACGTGCCGTACGTGGGTGTGGACATGCCCCAAGGGCATTCCTCGTCGGTGCCGCCGGTGCTGGCGGCGACGTCCGATCTGGCGGTCGTCCGGTTCCACGGACACAGCCCGCGCTGGGACAGCCGCAACGTCTACGACAAGTACGCCTATCTCTACGACGAGGACGAACTCAGGGCGTGGGCGCGCCGCATTCAGGAACTGGCCGTCGACACGGCGGCGACCCACGTCGTCTTCAACAACTGCTGCGCCGACCATTCCCAGCGCAACGCGGCGCGGATGGCGACCCTGCTGAAGGGCGGCGAGCCGGTGGAGGGCTGAGCGCGTGGTCCGTCCCTCAGCGGTTCCTCCGGGGCATCAGGTGGCCGAACGCCTCCGTCAGCAGGGAACGGCGGGTGTCGGGGCTCATGCCCGGATGGACGGCGTCCGAGCCGCGGCCGACGGGGTCGAGGGCGGGTCCGGCGCCCGGGTCGCGGCGGAAGGCGACGGGGGTGTGCTCGCCGTCCGGGGTGAACGACCGCGCCGTGATCTCCAGGTCGAGGGTGGCGTTGTCGCCGACGCCCAACCGGCCCAGGGGGAGATCGGGGAGGGGCCGCTCGTCCTTGAGCAGGTCGTAGGAGAAGCGGAAGCCGAGCCTGCCGCCGAAGTCGCTGACCTCGTCCTTCAGGGCCAGTTCGGTGCGGACCTGTGCCCGCAGCCGCGCCCCTGTGGCGGCTGCGGGCACGGCCAGCACGTGGGAGACGCCCAGCGCGCGGTTGCGTATGTAGAGGGTGACCGTGGGCCCGTCCGGGCGGCTGTGGGGTCCGGGGGCAGGCAGGACGGGGAGGCCGTGGGCACGGTCGGTCTCCCAGGATGCGGCGAGTTCCTTCACGGCCGTGCTCCAGCCGTCGAACGCGTTGAACTGCCGGCGCGCCGCGAGCAGCGACGGGACCCGGGTGGCGTCCAGCCGGAACACCAGGAGGAAGCCGCCGCTGTCGTGCAGTTTGGCCTGCCACTGGTCACGGACCCAGGACTGGCCGACGCAGGCGTGCGACCACAGGAGGACGAAGTAGTCGGACTCCCCGATGTGCTCCTCGACCGCCTGCACGATCTGGTCGCCGGGCAGGGTGTCGCGCTGCGGGCTGAACATGCGGACACCGTGGGCGTCCAGGTCGCGGTGCAGGTCGTCGGCCGTGAGCCGGTTCGCGTCGGCGTAGCACAGGAAGACCTGCGGGAGGTCGAACCGGATGCTGAGCGGCAGTGCCATCAGTGTCCCTTCTGAACGATCCATCGGCGCATCCACCGCCGTAGCGGCCCGGCCTTCGTCTGGAGCCCGGAGTCCCCGTAAAGACTCCAGCACGCCCAGCGGGACGGGTCCCGCGGGAACGGCACGGCGACGTCCCCGGCGTGGACGTCGCGCATCGCCGCGCGCAGGGCCAGATCGCGCGGCAGGCGGCGCAGGTGCCCCTGAAACCTGTCGAGCAGCTCCGCGGCCGGGAGGTCCGGGGCGATCCACCGGGCCGCGACCACCGAGGCGGCCCCGGCGTTGAACGCGGCGCGCACGAAGCCGCGCCGCTCGTCGCGGCCGAGCCGCTGGGCCATCCCCGACTCGCAGGCGCCGAGCACCAGCGTCCCGCAGCCGTGCAGGTCCATCCCTTCGAGGTCCTCGGCACGCAGATGGCCCGGCATGCCCGGGGGCCACAGCTTGATGACCGAGAACCTCGCGTCGTCGTGCCCGTAGACCCCGTGGCCGTCGATGCGGACGATCTGGTGGCGCCGCGCCGCGAGCCCTTCCCGCAGGCCGTCGGGTGTGGCGGCCGCCCCGGGAAGCGTGTCGAGGACGCGTGCGCGCGAGGGTGCCAGGCCGTCGTCGTCCGGCCGGACCAGGAGGGCGTCATCGCCGCGCCGGGTGTCCGACCGTTCGCGCAGCGGCGCCAGCGCCGACAGGCACGGCAGGTCCGACAGCGCGTAGCGCAGGCCCAGCGGCTCACTGTCCGGCAGCGGCAGCGCGGCGAGCGGGACGTCCGACAGCTCGTTCCCGGCGACGACGGCGAGGCGCCGCACCTGCGCGGGAAGGCGGCCGGTCACCGCGCCGACGCCGAGCCGCAGGGCGATCCCCTTCAGGCGCCTGGCGAACTCGCCCGACGCGGCGCTCGCCTCCAGCGTCACGGGGCTCTCCCAGCAGCGCGCGAGGGACCCGATGGCCTGGTACAGCTCCTGACGGCTCGACTGGACGTAGGTGTGGTGCAGCAGTTCCCGGCAGATGACGACGTGGTGCACCCTGTCCGGCGTCGCGTGGATCAGCCAGACCGCCTGGTCGCGCGGCAGGGCGGCGGCCATCCGGCCCACCCAGTCCCGGGCGCCCGCCCAGTCGCTCGGACGGGGCAGGTCGCGGGCGCGGGGGCCGCCGGGCAGGATCCGGGGCAGGATCAGCGCTCCGCGCGCGGCCTCCAGGGCGACCGCGATGCCGGCGGCGGTGGGTGTCTCCAGCCGCTGCGTCCGTTCGAGCGCGGAGCGGACGCGTTCGTCGTGCTCGTCGGGCATCGCGCGCAGCATATGGATCCTGATCGGGTCGCCGGGCTGGCGGATCGCGATCTCCTCTTCGAGCCGGTGCGCCTGCCCCCAGCAGTCCACGGCGCGGTCGTCGGAGTCGGGAAGGCCCATTCCGGCGAGCGCGTGGCCGAGGATCCGCAGCGCGGCGATCCGCACCTCAAGGAGGGAGTCCGTCCACGCGTACGTCGCGGAGAGGGCGGCGTGGCCCGCACATTCGCGGGACGGCGCGGCGTCGCCGCGCACGTGCCGGCTCCGGATCAGCTCGGCCTCGGCGGCGGCCAGATGCCACAGGGCGAGGTCGCGTGGTGAGGCGGCCCTGTCCCGCAGTTCCTTCAGGCTCTCCTCGGCGTCCGCCTGCCGCGCATCGTCGAGCAGGCGGCGGACGTGGGCCACGCCCGCGTCGAAGCGCCGCGAGACCGGGCCGGTCTTAGGCGCGCCGGGCCGCCGGAGCGAGACCGCCTCGGCCTGTGCGGCCTGCGGCTCGGGCGCCAGGCCGGCGGCCTCCCACAGGAACGGGCCGAGCCGCTCGACCAGGCCGGGCAGGCGCAGCGCCCACGCGAGGGTCGTCATCTCCCGCATGACCGGCCAGTACAGGGCGGGTTCGAGGTCGGGCAGCCGGAGGGCGCGGACGAGCGTCCAGAACGCCTCTTCGTAGCGGGCCTGGTGCCTGAGCTCCTCGGCCCGGAGGAGATGGTCCGGGACGGTCTCGGGCACCCCGCCGATCGTCGCGGCCATATGCCCCTCACGTTTGAGCAGCACTTCGATCTCCTCCGACATCTGGAGCAGGAGGTCGGAGGTCCCCAGGTCCCCGAACCGCTCCTTGGCGGCGGAGAGATGCCGCATCGCCGCCTCGCTGGACCCGTCGTTCGCGAGCGCGAGCCCGCGGACGCGATGCAGGCGCGCGACCTCCTCCGCGTCCAGTTCGCCTTCGTGCTGGGAGACGGCGAGGGCCTCGGCGTCGGCGCGTCCGTGGTCGCCCAGGGAGGTGAGGATCTCGGCGTGCAGCACCCGCAGTCCCGTGGGACCTGGCGGGTGCTCGCCGAGGTACTCCTCACAGCGCCTCAGCGCGAGCTCGCGCTTCCTGAGTTTCATGAGGACACTCAGATGATCTTCCTGCAGTTCCTCGCGCAGGCCCGCCCGTTCCGCGGCGCGGACGGCGCGGCCGTAGGCGGCGTCGCAACCGTCCACGTCCCCGGCCTCGTAGCACTCCCCGGCCTTGGTGACGTGTTCCGCGGCGGGGTCGTCCGAGAAGATCTGCATCGTCTCTCTCCAGTGGTCAGGACGCGCACGCGGGGTCCGGGGTGTCCTCGTCGAGGCAGGCGAGCACGACCGGCACCAGGACGAGGCCGGCGCCCGGCCCGCCCTGCCCGGGTCCCGTGGGCACCGGGGACGGGGACGGGCTCGTGGTCTGAGGTCCCGGGCCGGGCCTCCAGCCGGGCGGCCTGCGCGGACCCGGGTTCACCGACGCGGCGCGGACGCCCGGGCCGGTGGCGCGCAGCCACGTCCGCGACTGGTCCGAGCCGGTCCGCTGCCCGCCGGGTCCCTGCCGGTAGCTGTCGGCGAGGATGATCGTGCTCTCGGTGGCGGGGTCGATCGCCACCGTCCCCTCCCGCACGGTGACCTTGACGTTCCGGTCCATCCAGTTGGGGATGATCGCGCCGTCGTGGAGCACCAGGGAGCGCATCCGGTCGCTCACCAGCACGTTGTCGCCGAGCGAGGCGAGGTCGGACAGGTCCATGGTCCCCCGCCGCGCGCCGGGGACGACCTCGCCGCGGCCGTGGTGGACGGGATGCCCCGACTCGATCGCGATCAGCGGCCGGGACCGTCCGAGGTCCAGGCCGAGCGCTTGGAGCACGCGGCGGCCGAAGGGCTCGCCGGGTCCGGCGATGATCGTCTTGTCGGCGCCGACGAGCGCCACGCCGTCGTCGCCGAGCCGGACGCCGCGGAGCATCCCGTCACGTGCCTGCACGGCCTCGTTCCGCGCCTCGGCGACCCTGGGGAAGTCCCGGAGGAGCGCCGCGCCCGCCTCCGGGCCGCCGAAGCCCACGATCGGGTCGTCGAGGCGTGCCTGGGCCCGCTTCCCGTTCACATGGATCCGGGTCGCCCTGCCGTCGGTGGTCTCCACCCGCATCGTCTGCGCGTCGCGTGAGGGGTGGACGGGGAAGGCCACGACCGGGCCGCCCGGCCGCTCCGGGCGGAATTCGAGCCAGGTCCCCGGAGGAGGGCCGCGCGGAGCCGACGGGCCCCGCCCCGGGGGCGGGGTGAACCGGCCCACGAGGAACTCGGGCGAGCCGCCCGGACGCGGACGGCCCAGGCGGAACGCCATGTCGCCGCCGGGGGCCGTGCCGTCCTTGACGATCTCCAGCCAGGGCGCGTCCTTCCCGCCGACCTTGTAGGAGCCGTTGTAGCTGTAGAGGACGGTCTCGGGCGCGGGCTCCGAGCCGTCCTGGGCCGACTGAAGCGCCCGCCGGACGCGGTCGAGCGGCCCCTTGACCCAGCGCAGCAGCACCCATCCCCCGCCCGCGTCCGCTTCGAGCCGTCCCCAGTCGCGGCCCTCGACGGCGATGCTCTCGGAGATGAAACCGTCCTTGGCGCCGCGCTCGATCCGGAGGCTGCGCTGCGTGCCCTTGCCGCGCAGGACCTTCAGCCTGCCGAACGACTCGCTGCGCCGCTTCTTGCCGATGGTCTCGACGACCGAGGCCCCGCTGCCGGTGGTCGAGAACCGGCGTTCGAGCCTGTCGACGACCCGGCCGTTCTCGCCCACCCACACCTGGGTGATCCGCCCTTTGCCGGTCCCGGCGTCCAGCTGGGACGAGGGCTCGTAGAGCCCGCCACGGCGATCGCCGACGGGCACGGCCTCGGAGCGCCACGTCCCGCCCTTCATGTTGGAGACCGTGTCGGCGAGCGAGACGCCTCCGCTGACGACATGGTGACCGCAGTACTCGTACGGCTTGGAACCCTTGGTGCTCAGGGTCTCCCGCCGCGACGACGGCGGCCCGACGAACGTGAACCCGCTTCGCTCACGCAGCTCGGAATGCCGTGCGTGCCAGGTCCTGAACCGCTGGTCGTCCCGGACGTCATGGTCGCCGAGCTGAGGCAGGTGCGGGCCGCCGGGCTCGGCGCCGAGCCATTCCGCGGCGGCGCTCCACCGCATGATCTCTTCGAGGCGCGAGTACTGGGGCTCGTAGTCGGCGACCTCCTGGAAATGGGCGTCCCACCACCGCAGGCCGCGCCCGAACCCGTAGCTCGAATCGGTCTCGCGGCCGTCGGCGGCGGACGTCCGCATGAACAGGCGGGTCGCCCGCGCCCCGATCTCCACGTGGTCGTCCTCGAACAGGAACCCCGCCTGGTTCTGCCCGAACCAGAGCCGCCCGTGTTCGGCCGGGGACGTCCCCGCCGCCGGGCAGTGCCCGAGGGGGACGACCGCGGCGGGGTCGGGCACGAAGCCCTGCACCGCCTTGTCGGGAACGCCCGACCCGATTCCGTTCACCCAGAGCTTCGCCACGAGATCGGTGTAGAAGAGGGTCATCCCGACTTCGGTGCCCCGCAGCCCGCCCTCGTAGCGGGCCTGGTGGTACAGCCCTCCCTGTTCGAGGGCCTGGAGGCCGGCGGCGGACTTCGGCGGGTCGAGCGAGAACGCGGGAAGCCTGCCGGTCTCCTTGAGATATCCCCGCTGGATCGCGGTGACGTCCGCCATCGTGAGCGGCGGCGCGGACCCGGCCCGCCATTTCCAGCCGCCCGCCCAGATCTCCTGGCCCTTGCGCTCCAGCCGGGACAGGTGCCGCGTGCGGCTCAGGAAGTCGCGCAGCCCGCCGGGCCGGTCGACGCGCATCGTGACGTAGCCGTTCGCGGCGCGGACCTGCTCCGGGGGCCGCGCCGCGTCCGCCCCGACTTTGATCGTCTGTGTGCGCGCGTCGTCGGTGTAGTGGTGGATCTGCACGGACCGCGGGTCGGAGCCGTGGTCCGTGCGGTGCTGGTCGAGCAGGAGCGCGATCGTGCGCGGCTCGTACCGGTCGCCGGCCGGGAGCAGCAGGTGCAGGCGGCCGTCACGCTCGTCGAACAGGGCGCGGCCCGGCCCGGTCGGCTGCGCGGTCATGTCGGCCAGCCCCTCGTCGCGCACAGGGGCGGTGTCGAGGGCGGCCGGACGGTAGTGCGCGGTGTCCAGCCTCAGGTGGGCGGCCAGCGCCGTGCGGAGCCAGTCCCGGATCTGCTCCTGGTCCTCCCCCTTCGGCAGGTCGGCGAGGCGCGCGGCCGCTCCGCCGTAGGAGACGCCGAACGGGCCGTCGGGTATGGCCGACGCCGCTTTCCCCGGCTTCTTGAATGCCCCGGGGAGGGACGACCTCGGCCACGGGCCGCCCCCGCGCGACGCCAGCACGAAGATCAGGACGAGCGCCAGCGCCGGTCCGAGCAGCACGGCGAGCGTCCGGATCCGCTGGGACAGCAGCGATGGGGGCAGATTCCGGTGGGGTCCCGGCACCATGTCGACGTGGCCTCCAGGTCGCGATCAGTTCTGTCCCGGGAGCCGGAGGCGCCGGCCGGGCGGATGCGACCACGCCGCGATCCGCCGCTCGGCGATCTCGGCCGGCAGCGGATCGAACCCCGCCGGGGCCAGGTCGTTCCGTGCCACGCGGCCCGGGCCCGGGCCCGGCGGGGGCGGGGTCAGGTCGTCCAGCAGGGCGGCGGAGATGACGACCCCGACGCCCTGGTCGGGGCCGCCGCGCAGGGCGGCGCAGGTCGTGTCGCCGGTGCACAGCCGGTACACCTCCGTCAGGACGCGCCCCTCGAAGCCGCGCTCGGTCAGCCAGGTGATCCCCTGGTCGAACGCGATCACCAGGCGCAGCGGCCCGGCGGCGCCGGGCGTGTCCTCGGCAAGGGCGTCGTCCAGCCCGTGCACGAGGTCGGTGATGACCCGCGCCTCGTTCATGCCGGAGGGCACCAGGAGGAGGACGGCACCGGTCTCGGGGCGCCGCTCGTCGGGCGACGGGCGGCGCTCCTGGAGGAAGGCACGCTCCAGGCCGGCCTTCGCGCAGGCGCTCTTCACCGCCGCCAGCATCCGCCGGTACAGCGGGTCGCGGGCGCCCGCCTCGGGGGCGGGTGGGCGCCGGTGGACGGCGACCGCCGCGCAGAGTCTCCGTACGGGGTCCGAGTCGTGCATCTGGGCCTCTCCGCGCCGCGCCGGTCAGGACCCACTCACTATCGGGGGTACGGCGTCAGTCAATCCCGTACTCCGGCGGGATCTCGGTGATCCCCGCGGCCGTGTGCAGCGCGGGCCAGTCGCGGATGACGATCTCGCGGTAGCCCTTGTCGATGACCTTCCTGTGCTTGAGCGACGCCAGCGCCTTCTGCACGGTCGGTTCCTTCGCGCCCACCAGCCCGGCCATGTCGGGGTGCGTCAGCGGCAGCGTGATGAGGGTGCCCTCGGCCGCGGGCCTCCCGTGCTCGCGGGCGAGCATCATCAGCATGCGGGCGATCCTGACCGGCACCGAGGAGCCGCCGTACTCGACCCGGTGCCAGGTGGCGTTGCGCAGCCTGGCGGAGACGATGCGGCTCACGGCGAGGAACGCGCCGGGGGACGCGGCGAGGAACTCCAGGAACTCCGGCTGGCCGATCCGCCGGACGACGCAGGGCCCGATCGTGGTCACCCTGGCCAGCCGGGGGCAGTCGTCCAGGACCGCGAGCTCGCCGACCAGGTCCCCGTCGGCGCGGATGGACAGCAGCACGGTGTCTCCGCCGTCGGTGGCGCTGGTGACCTTCGCGCAGCCCTGGAGCAGGACGAAGACCTCGCGCGGCTCGGTGGTGCCTTCCATGATGAGCGTCTCCCCGGCGGCGATCTGCCGGGAGGTGCCCAGTTTCAGAAGCCGTGCCCGGTCGGGGGCGTCCAGCGTCCCGAGGAAACTGCGCCGCGGCCATCCTCCGACCGGGCGGGGAGCGTCATTGTGGTTCGCCATGATCGGCTTTTCGGTGAGGGTTCGGGTGATCGCCAGCTTAACGCCGGAGACGAGCCGTCACAGGCCGAATACCGTTTCAGGACGGCGAACGGACAGCGTAATTTCTGACAGAGGACCCGCCCTCAACCAGTTGTGTCAATACCGATCGCGCGGGCGAGGAGATCAATTCGGCCGTCCTCGTCGAAACGATCTCCGGTCAGGTCCAGCGGGCGGCGGAGGGCGGCGAAACGGGGCAGCGGCACGTCCTCGATCAGCACCGGGACGAACCGGCGCCCGCCCGGCTCGTGCACGCGGGCCAGCAGCGCGGCGTAGTCGTCCAGGACCCCGGGCTGCGTCACCGCCGCCCGGCTGAAGACCAGGATGCCGTTCGACGCGGCGCCGATCGCCCGTTCCTTTTCCAGCAGGACGACCAGACCCGGCTCCACCCACGGCTCGATCCAGACCGTCACGCCCCTGCGTCGCAGTTTCAGGGCGAGCCGTTCGACGGTCGCGACGTCCTGCTCCGCGAAGCACATCACCGCGTCGATCTCCCCGCCGGGATCGGGAACGGGTTCGAGGACGGGACCGGGCTCCGGATCGGAACCCGGTTCGTCTGACGCGGGCAGGACGAGGGCGTGCACGTCATGGCCGGGGATCCACATCCAGGCGGGTTCGTCGAACTCCTTCTGGACCACCCGGACCTCCCTCAGCTCCTTCGGCCCGAGCCCGGTCCGCTCCTGCCGGATGGTGTCGGCGAAGACCTGCCGCGAGTAGATGACCGCCAGGTCGGCGCCGGACGCCGCGAGGGCGTCCTTGAGGGGCCGGCTGTCGCACAACCGGCTGACCGCCACCGGCCCCGCGCCCGCGTGGCCGTTCGGGGCGTCGAGCGTCACGCCGTGGTGGACGGCAAGCCGCAGCCGGAGCCGCAGCTCGGGACGAACGTCGCGGTTCCGGGCGCGCAGCGCGCCCGCCAGCGCCCGGGGGAAGTCCTCGACGACCCGGGCCTCGGGTTCGGTGTCGGGCAGGATCGCCAGCTCCCCGTCGCCGCCGGGCTGCCTGGTCCAGCCGCTGCGGCTCAGCCCGGTCCGCTCGGCGGCCTCGTCCAGCACCGCGAGCAGGTCCACCTGCATCCGCTCCTGCCTGCGGTCGGTGGCGCCGCCGTACCCCTTCGCGTCCACCGAGAGCAACAACCGCCGCACAGCGTCTCCTTCTCAGATCCCGATCCGCTCGGCCTCGGGTGAGGCGAGCGCGCCTGACATGGCCAGCAGGGAGACCAGCGGCCGCAGCACCCGCCGCGGATGGACGCCGCGCGGGAAGCGGGCGTCCCCCGTCCCGTCCCCGTCCCCGCGCACGGAACCGGAGCCGGTCGCGGACGCGACGTGCAGCGTCGCGCGGGCGCACTCGCGGTACGGCCGCGTCCAGGCGTGGGCTCCGCGGCCGTGGAGGTAGGCGTAGACGTCCGCGCTCTCGCTCAGCGACTCCTCCGGGTCGAGCGCCGCGGTGTCGCGGCGCAGCCACAGGGCGAGGGGGTCCTCGAAGCGCAGGAGGTCCGCCTTGGCCACCACCACGGCGGCGCTCACCTCCGGCAGGCGGCCGGACGCCCGCAGCAGGTCCAGGACGACCCCGAAGGTGCGGTCGCGTCCGCCCGCCTCGTCCAGCCGCACCGGGTCGACCACGAAGATCAGCCCGTCGGCGGCGTCCAGGAACGCGGTGGCGTCGGCGACGCGGAGCAGGTCGTCGCCCGCCACGTCGAACAGGGCGACGGGACGGGGCGGGCCCTCGCCCTGCGCGACCATGAACCCGTCGGCGAACATCACCCGGCCCGGCGGGGTCGGCCGCAGCTCGCGCGCTTCCCCGGCCAGCGGCCCGACGTTGTCGCGCAGATACTCCTGGTGCAGCCGCATCTCCAGCGGCCAGCACGCCTGCCCGTAGTGCCGGTGGAGGTCGCCGCGCTCGACGGCGCCGATCATCGCGGTCAGCAGGTGGGTCTTGCCCGAGCCGCTCGCGCCCACCATCCCGAACACCAGCGGCGGCCCGGACTCGCCGTAGGAGGCGGGCAGATGGTGGGGTTCGCCGCGTTCGTTCGGGCAGCGGACCCACGCCACCCGGCGGAGCCTGGCCGACTGCTCGGGCCCGGCGCCCGCGGGGACCGGCTGCTCGACGTACTCGCCCGTCCCCGCGTCGAAGCGGTGCAGCGGGGGGTCGTCCCAGGGGATCCGCTCAAGGCAGACCGGGCACAGCACCCACGGATTCGGCATCGTCCTCAACCTCCGATCAGGTGGGCGGACAGGGCCAGCAGCACGATCAGCGCGACGCCGAGCCAGGCCCAGTGCGGTGACACCCTCGGCATCCGCCACCGGCCGGGACGCGGACCGGGGTCGGGCCCGGGCTCCTCGTCCGGCACCCCGGGCGCGGTCTCGGCGTGCTTGGCCTGCCGGATCCGGAAGAACTCCCGCCGCCCCTCCACCAGGCCCGGTTCCGGTTCCGGGCCGTACGGGACGGGATCGGCCGCCTCGATCCGGCGGAGCATGCCGGTCACGTCGGGACGTGTGCCGGGCGGCCCGAAGAGCCCGTCCACGAGCCGTGCCAGCTCGGGCGGAAGCGCCGCGGCGTCCGGCTCCGCGCCCTCCTCGCCGGTGGCCATGTACAGGATGAGGCGGCCCGCCGCCCACAGATCGTCGCGGTCGGTCACGTCCCCGGAAACCTGCTCGGGACGCTGCTCGGGCGCGCTCCACGGGGGCACGCCCACCGCCTCGCGCGGTTCGCCGAGGAGGGCGGCGCGCGCGAAACCGGTGATCTGCACCCGCTCGCCGTCCCACCGGACGGTGTGCGGGCCCAGCGCCCGGTGCGCGATCCCGGCCGCCGTGAGGACCCGCACGCCCACGAGCAGGCTCGCCTGGAACCGGTGCAGGTCCTCGGGCAGGAGCCTGCCCGCCTCGGCGCCGCAGGGACTCCCCCGGTACGGCTCGACCAGCGCGAACGGCCCGTCGCCGGAGACGTCGTAGCCGATCAGCGCCGGCACCTCGGCCGGATGGGGGCGCCCGGCGAGGCAGCGCCGGACCCGCAGGCCGGTGATGATCTCGTTGTCGAGCGCGCGGTGCCCGGCGCCGCCGGGTTCGAGCAGCCGTGCCTCGACGGTGCCGCCGGGGGTCTCCAGCTTCACGGCGCCGTCTCCGGCCGTGGCCACGACCTCCGCTTCGGCCGGACGTCCGGTGCGGGCGTCCAGGTACGTCAGCCGCCGGCGCGGCGGGGGCGGGCCGGGCTCCTCGTTCACGATGCCTCCCAGGGTTCGTCGTCGGTGGACCAGCGCGGGCGCACCAGGCCGGGACGCACGGGCACCAGGCGCAGCACTCCCGCGTGCCGGGACGGCCGCACCCAGAGCGTGTCGGCGGGGCACCGCCCGGCCAGGGCGTCCCGGACGGCCAGCGGCGCGAACCGCACGCAGGCCGGACGGTCACCGGAACGCGTCATGGGCAGGTCGCCGGGGCCGAGCAGCTGCCACATCACGGCGTCGGCGCCGTGCGTCACCGCGTCCCCCAGCGCGACCAGGTCCTGTTCGGAGAGCGGCGGGCCTCCCGCGCCCGCCGCGCCCGGGGCCGCCGCGTCCTCGCCGGAGGGTGCCGCGTCCGCCGCGAAGGGCGGCGGTTCGAGCGCGCCGTGCCGGGCGACGTGCCGTTCCCATGCCGCGATCCGGCCGGCGGTCTCGGCGCGGGCGCGGTCCTGGTGCGCATGCGGCATCCCGGCCGACGGGTCGCCCCAGCACGGTTCGAGCGCCAGCAGGACCAGGCGTCTGAGATGGCCTCGGACGTCCGCGAGCAACTCCTCCCGCGCCCGGCCGTTCTGTGCGCTTCCCTCCTGCGCGCTTTCGCGGGCGCACGGCGCGCCGTGCGTTCCGGCGTGCCGCCGCAGCGCCTCCCGGACGCCGTCGAGGGCGGCGGTCGCCCGGATCACATCCGCCGCGCCGCCGCGCCCGCGCGCGGCACGCGACCAGCCCGAGGCGAGCCGCGCGGCGGTGTCCCGCAGGTCCGCCAGCGCGGCCGGGGCGTCGTCCAAGCCCGACTCCCGGGTCCACCGGCGCGAGCGGGAACGCCACGACCACGGCACCGCCGCGGCGGCCACGGCCAGCGCGGCGGCCACGGCCGCCGTCCGCAGTCCCGGAGTGAGCCAGGCGGCGACCTCCGCGATCATGCCCTTGGCGACCGTGGCCCCCGCGACCGCGCCCACGGAGCCGACCGCGCCGGTCGCCGCCACCGGCAGCAGCCCGTCGCGGAGCCGGGCGCGGGGGCCGCGCACGACGGTCAGGCCCACCAGCAGCGTGTAGACCGCGGCGACCACCAGCCCGGCGGCCGGGCCCGCCGCGCTCTGCGCCGCGAGGGCGGCGGCGACCAGCCCCGGCAGCGGAAGCCACGGCTCGGGCGGCGGCAGCGGGCCGCCCTCGCACAGCCGCGTCACCAGGCGGGGCGGGCAGGCCCGGTCCAGCTCGGCTCCCGGGTCCACGCGCGGCGGGGCGAGCCGCCCCTTCTGCTCGCGCAGGCCCTCGGCGAGCCCGGCGAGCGACGATCCGCGCGCCAGGGCCTCCGCCGCGTACACGCCGAAGGCGGCGTGCATCCGCCGCGGATCCGGCCCCCCGTCCGGCGGCAGGACGCCCTGGTCCTCGATCAGCCGGCTCTGCCCGGGAAGCGGCTCGGTGTCCGCGGGGACCTCGGTGAACAGACGCCCCCATCCCGCCCGCAGGTCGGCCACCGCCCGCCCGGCGTCCGCCGCGGCCTCGGCGGCCGGCGTCCGCCGGGGATACGGCAGCAGCGAGGACGGACGGCCCAGCCGCGCGGCGGCCCGGCGGGCGGCCGTGACCGCCTGCTCGGCCCTCTGGCCGGCCTGCATGAGGGGGCTCTCGTCCCGCAGCCGCACGACCTCCCTGGCCATCCCCAGGCTTGCACGGGGCAGCCCGCCCTCAGGAGGACGGCCCGGACCGCCCGCCGCGTCCACCGGGGCGATGTCCGGCGGCGGCGGGGGGCCGGGCGCCAGCAGCTCCGAGACGGCGGTCATGAGCGCCGACGCCCACTCCGCGTCGCCGGGCAGCGCCGACGCCAGCCGCAGCCCCGGGTTGGACACCCCGCCCGGCACGGCGGCCGCGAGCTCCGCCGTCCGGTCGAACACCTCCGGGACGCGCAGCAGCCCGCGGAGCCGGTCCAGCCCCGGCCCGGGCCCGTGCGGGCGGGCGGTGATCACCGGGCCGGACGGGCGCCAGTCGTGCCCGTCCGGGTCGGGCACCCACAGCAGGCCCGCGTCCTGCCCGGCCAGCAGCGGGCCCGGGACCTCCAGGCCGTCCGCCCCGGGCACGCCGCCGACCGCCACGCACAGCAGCCCGCGCACCAGCGGCGACCGCAACCGCGCGAAGACCTCCGCGTGCGGCATCAGCAGGCCGGTCTCGTCGGTCACCAGGATCCGGCCTGTGGGGGCGCCGTCGTTCTCCCAGAGCTCGTCGAGCAGCTTCAGCGCCTGCGCGGCGCCGGCCCCGCGCAGGTCGAGCTCGGCCACCGCCGGCGGCGTTCTCAGCTCGCCCAACCCGTCACGACCCCTGCTCCGCGACGGCGCCCTCCAGCTCCCGCAGGTTCCGGCGGATCGCCATGACCTCGGTGAACTCCCGGTCCAGCGCGGCCGGCAGGGTGCGCGCCCAGAACTCGCGCATGTGCGCGGCCCTGGCGCGCACGGACGGGTGCAGGCCGTCCAGCATCCGGTCGATGACCGTGATCTGCTCGGCGGCCAGGGCGCGGAGCAGCCGGTAGAGATCGTCCGGGGGCTTCGGCTGGGTGCCGACCCCGTCGGGGACCTCGCGCATCAGCCGGGCGCAGAAGTCGCGGCGCAGGTCGGTGTCGTCGGCGATCGCGCACAGCTCGTAGGCGTGCAGCACGCTCCCCCAGGACGACGCGCGATCCAGCGGCTGAAGGTCCATCGTCATGGCGACCTCGTCGGTCAGCCGGACGGTCATGCTGATCGGGGACGCGGGGTCGCCGTCCACCGTGACCCGGCCGTTCCAGCAGGCGGCCAGCAACCTGTGCATGATCTGCACCCGGTGCTCCTCGCGGGTCGCGAGGTGGCCGAACCCGTAGCCGGTGCGCTGCCGCCATCTCAGGTAGTCGTGCGGCTGCGGCCGCTCGACCGCGCCGGCCCAGGTCCGCAGCAGGTCCCGGACCTCGCGCACCTCCGTGATCCCCATCGAGGTGCGGAACAGCACCACCGAGATCGACTCCGCCGAGGTGGCCGTGAACTGGTAGGTGGCCGTCTCGCCCGCCGGGAGGTCGATCGTGCGCCGCAGGTACTCCTCCGTCGCCGGGTCGGGCGCCGCCGCGGGGTAGGTCACCAGCACCTTCAGCGGCCCGCGGCCCTGCGGGGTGAACGCGGGCGGCACCAGGCCCGCCAGCTTGGCGCGGAACGGCGCCAGCTCGTCCTCGGCCAGCCGTCCCGCGCCCTGCGCGGCCTCGGCCAGCAGGTCGGCCAGCCGGGGGAGCAACGGCCCGTGGTCCGGGCCCGCCGTCCGCAGGGACGCGGCGATCTCGTTCCGCAGATGCTTCCTGAGGCCGTCCACCACGCGCTCGGCGGCCCGGGGCGACCCGTCGACGCGGAGCCCGGCGAACGCCTCGCGCCAGCCGTCCGGGGCAAGGAGATCGTGCAGCAGGTCGCCCTCGCGGGCGCCGCCCGGCAGCGTGCCCGCCGCGACCCGCGCCGCGATCATCCGCTGGACCGCGGTCTGGTGGAAGCGCTCCAGGTCGCCGCCCGCGGGCAGCAGGTACGACACGCCGCTGCGGTGCCGGCTCAGCCGCTCGGCGCGGCCGCCGGGGTCCTCCCGCTCCCGCCGCGCCCGCTCGGAGAGCTCCTCGATCAGGGTGGACAGGGTGGCCTTCGCCCGGTCGAGCCTGGGCTGCCAGCTCCGGGCCAGCTTCGACCACGGCTCGGTCCACAGCACGCGCGTCTGCCACTGGTACCAGGCGTCCTGGTCCTGGCGGGCCCGGGCGGGCGCCGGGTGGTCCCAGCGCACGGGGACGAAGCCGCCCATCCGGTCACGCAGGTCCGGGGCGACCGGCGTCACCTCCCGGCCGTCGTCCAGCTTCGGCCGGGGAGGCGGCTCCCTGCGCCGCACCATCAGCCCGTGCGCGCCCTCCCGTTCGATCTCGCTGCCGAGCCCGTCGTGGCCGAACACGATCCGCCGGACGCGGAACGGGTCGTGGTCGGCGAGGAGCCGGGCGACGGCGTCGCCCGGGTCGAACGCCTCCACCTGCTCGGGCACGGCGCGGTCGAGCCGGGAGCGCTGCCGGGCCAGCGCCGCCCGCATCGACTCCGCGCGGTCGCCGAGCGCGACCGTGAGGTTCCGCGCGCCGTGCGTCGGCTCGGGCTCCGTGAAGTCCTCCTTCGGCCGGGTCAGCAGGTCGTGGAAGCCGGTGTAGGTGAAGAACCGCTCGATCGGCGAGCGGTTCGCCTCGGCGGCGCCCAGCGGGACGGCCAGCTGCTCGACGCCGTCGGCCAGCAGCCGTCCCGCGACCATGTCGGCCAGCTCGTCCGCCGGCACGGTGAGGGAGGCGGCCAGCGCGGTCGACACGCCCTGGTCGCCGATGCCGTCCCTCGCCTGGATCTGCCGCTCGTTGGCGGAGTTCAGGAAGCTGTCGGCGAACGACTGGTGCTGGTCGGCGTCCGCCGCGGTGCGGTCGTTCAGCTCGGTGCCGACGAGCGAGAGGATCAGCGCGACGACCGAGCGCCGCAGGTCCTCGGGCTCGACGCCGACCGGCCGGGAGAACAGGAACGCGGTCTGCGCGATCCCCGGCCGCATCTCGATCCGCCCGAGGTCCGGGAGCCGCACCCCGACCTCGTCGTCGGTGGACGCCGCGCCGCCGCCGGGGCCCTCGCCGCCGGTGCCGGCGACGGCGAGGGCGGCACCGGCGGACGCGGTGGCGGGGCCGTGGCCGCCGAGGGACAGCAGGGCCCCCTCGGACCTGCCGCTGTTCTGCCGGTCGACCAGCTGGAACAGGTCCAGCAGGGCGCGCGCGGCGTTCAGCTCGGCGGGCCGGCCGCCGCCCATGCCGTCGGGGAAGGCCGACGGGAGCAGCACCAGCGGGTGGATCTTCGGTTTGATCGACGTGCGGGCGAACATCTCCGCGACCACATGCAGGAAGTCGTAGAACAGGCCGGCGCCGGTGCCACCGGCGACGGAGAACGCCACGAACACCTCGACCACCGCCGGGTCGCCCGCGCCGCCGCCCGCCATGCCGCTCAGGTCGGCGGCGGCCTGCGCCGAGGACAGCCGCCCGATCGCCGTCCGCAGCTTGCCGAGGGCGGGCGCCGGGCCGCGGGAGAAGGTGTCGTGGAACACCGCGCGGCCGATCGTGGGCAGCTGCCCGGCCCCCCTCCGCAGCGGGGTCACGTGCGGCTCCCCGGCCTGCGGCGGCAGCCAGCCCGCCACCTCGGGACCGGCGCGGAGCCGCAGGTTGCGCGCCAGCTCCGGGTAGCTGTCGGCGTAGGTCTCCAGCCCGATGTAGTGGGCGGTGGCCCGGGTCGCCGGGACGTGCCGCGGATCCGGCACCGCCCGCGCGGGCAGCCGGTCCAGATCGGCCTGGTTGACGTCGACGTACACGAACTGCGTGAAGGCGGGCAGCTCGTGGCGCAGCGCGTCCGGGCGCAGGTGCTGGAAGCCGGTGCCGTCGGGGCCGCAGATCTCGTCGCGGAGCCGGCGCTCCAGCACCGAGCCGATCCAGCAGCCGGTGCCGCCGAGCCCGATGAACATCAGTGGGTGGTAGAGCTTCATGGTCGCGTGTCTCCCCGTGGGCTCACAGCCAGTCGTCGGACGGATCGGACGGAACGGGATCGGGCGCGGCCGGCGCGTCCGGCGTCGTGACCCCGGCCCCGGAGGGCCGGGGAGGAGGCCCCGGAGGGCGGCCGCGCCGGAACAGCCGGCCGAGCAGCCCGCCGGGGGCGTGCCCGGAGGCGACCCGCTCGAAGACGAGGCGCGAGCCGCCGGCGACGTCCTCGCTCTCCGCGCCGAGGGCGACCTGGAACTCGGTGCCCTCCGGGCGGCGCACCATGACGCGGCCGTCCCCGGCGCGGCGCGCCACGAGCGCCTCCTCCCCCGGCGCGGGATGGTCCAGCAGCGGGTTCGACCCGGCGTCGCGGATCACGAACCGGAACTCGTCGGACCACCGGCCGCGCTGCGGCCGCAGCTCCCGGCCCGCCCGCTCGCCGTTGTGGCGCAGCTCGACCCGCAGCCCGCGGACGTCCCCCCGGACGCGGCCGGCGTGCCGTCTCAGCCACGCCGCGGCGAGCGCCAGCGCGACCAGCGCGATGCCGCCGAGGATCTGCCAGGAGTGCCGTTCCAGCCACCCAGGGGGCCCCTCGACGCCGATGCCGCGCTGCCCGGCGAGATAGACCTTCGCCGGATCGGCCTCGTCGACCAGCTGGACCGTCACCGAGGCCCGGCCGAGCCCGGCCGCCTCGCCGAACCGCACCGCGAACGGATGCGAGGAGCCGCCGGGCGGGACGGTCAGCGTCGTGCCCGGCGTGACCGTCGCCTGGGCCTTCGGCGGCGCGCGCAGGACGAGCCGCGCCCGCACGGTCCGGGAGGTGGAGTTGTGCAGCCGGATGGTGCCGCGCACGGCGCCGCCCGGATGCGCCGTCCTCCCGTCCAGGTGCACCTCGCCCTGGATCTCCGGTGGCCGCGCGATGACGTTCACCGTGGCGGCCGGGTTCGACCCGGACCGCAGGCCCGGCCCCTCCACCCTGCCGGTCAGGGTGACCTTGCCGGGCGTGCCCGGCGCGGTGAGGACGCCCGCGTACGAGCCGTCGCCCGGCGCGTCGTCGGGGGGCCGCCCGTCATCGCGCATCGGCACCGCCCGCCCGGCGCCGAGTGCCTGGCCGGTCGCGGTGACCGCGAAGTTCAGCCCGACCAGCTCCTTGGGGTCCTGGACGTAGCCGGCGCGGGTCACCAGGGACAGCCGGACGGTGACCTGCTCACCGGTCCGGGCCGTCGGCCGTTCCACCACGAGCGTCGAGCGGATCACGCCCTGGTACATGGTCGTCGCGCCGACCCGCTGCGCGGCGACCCCTGCGGGCGCGGTCAGCCTGATCCGCCACCGGCCGTTCAGCGGGGCGGCCACCCGCAGCGCCTCGATGGTGCCGCCGGTGCCGCTGCGGGTGAACCGCCCGGGCGTGCCGCCCTCCGGGACCGTGCGTCCGTCCGGGGCGACGAACTCCACCCGGACGCGGGGGTCTCCCTTGGCGACCGTCAGCGTCGCCTCGGACGCGACGGCGGGGACCGCCAGCGGGAGGTCGAGCGTCCCGCCGGGCGGCAGGTCGCCCTCCGACGGCGGGCTCACCCGGTAGCAGGACGCGGCGGCGTACGCCTCGACCAGCGACCGCGCGACCTGCCGGGAGTCCCGCACCCGCCGCGCGCGGGGCCGGGACTCGATGCGCTGGTCGCATCCCCTCTGAGCCCCACCCTCGGCGAAGCCGTCGAGGCCGGCCTGGTCCACCGAGGGACCGAACCCGAGCGGCCAGATCCCGACCCCTTCACGCCGGGCGGTGCCGAGCTCGTCCCGGAGCCGCTCCTGCGTCGCGCCGTCACCCGGGCCGGACGCGCCGACGTCCGTCCGCCCGTCGGTGAGCAGGAAGACGCTCTTCACCGCGTTGCCCTGGCCCCCCGACCTGAGCACCCGCAGCGCCTCCGCGAGGGCGGCGACGTGGTCGGTGTCGTTCCCCTCGGCCTCCGTCCGCGGATGCAGGCCCTTGACGCAAGACGACAGGTACTGGAGCTGCCCGGCCGTCGTCACGACCGTGGGCCGGCAGTACTGGGTGACCGCCTTCCGGCCGTTCGCGCCGGCGCTCCCGAAGCCCAGCACGGTGACCCGCGTCCGCGGGTTCAGCCCGCTCTGCACGATGGTCGCGGCCGCCTCCGCCTCGGCGCGCACGTCGCCGGCCGTCAGGCTGCCCGACTCGTCGACCGCCACCACCAGGTCCAGCGGCGTCGGCTCCGGCGCCCGCGCGTCCGCGCGCTGCGGGAACGCCGGGGGCAGCCCGGCGATCGCGGCGGCCAGCAGCCCCCGCGCGATCCCCTGTCGCACCCGCCCCGGAAAGGGAGCGAAAGGTCTGATCATCGTCGTCACCGCCCCCGGCGTGGTCGGAAGGCGCGGAGGCGAACGGCTGCGCCGGACCACCGTGCCCTGGACGCGGATGCTTCCAGGGACGCGGGGCCGAGAACACGTACTGGTACGCCTTCCGCCCGTCTCCGCCGAAACGCCGTGCCGGAGGGGAAATGCACAGAGGCCGGTCCCGCGCGGGGCGGGGCCGGCCTCTCCCGGTGCTGGTCTGCCGGCCGGTCAGGTCACCCGGGCGCCGAACGCCTTGAGGGGCTCGGTCACCGGCTGGAAGAAGGTGACGCCGCCGCTCGTGCAGTCGCCGGATCCGCCGGAGGTCAGGCCCAGGGCGGTGCTCCCGCTGAAGAGCGACCCGCCGCTGTCGCCGGGCTCCGCGCAGACGGTCGTCTGGATCGTCCCGGTGACGGTGCCCTCGGGATAGTTCACCGTCGCGTTGACGGCGGTGACGGAGCCGCTGCGCAGGCCGGTGGTGCTCCCGCTGCGGAAGACCCGCTGGCCGACGACGGCGTCCCCGGCCTGGGTGATGTCCTGCTTCTGTCCGTTGTAGAGGTTGACGGCGCCCTCTCCCGCCGCGTTGGTCTGGACGAGCGCGAAGTCGTCGCCGGGGAAGCTGCTCCGCACGGTGTTGCCGAGGGCCTGCGCGCCCTGCTGGTCCGTGGTCCACGCCTTGACGGCGTTGCCGCAGTGCCCGGCGGTCAGGAAGAAGTCCTGGTTGCCGCGCTTGACGTTGAAGCCGAGGGAGCAGCGGGCGCCCGCGCCGAAGATCGCGTCGCCGCCGAGCGCGAGGGTGCGCAGGCGGCCGGGGACGCGGACCATCCGGACCGACGCCCCCATCTTCGTGGTCGTCCGCTGGACGGCGGCCATGCGGGCGCCGGTGACCGTGTCGTCCGTCCACACCGTCACCTTGGACGTGACGGGGTCGACGGCCCAGCCGGTGCCGGAGATGCCGGACGTCGACCTGCGGAGCGTCGCGGTGATCCGGTTCAGGGTCGCGGGGCTCGTGCGCGCCTTCTTCGCGACGGCGCCCGCGGCGCGCACCTTCGCGGCGTCCGCGGCGTTGGTGACGGTGACGACGGGCCGGCCGGCGGAGTCGAGATAGGCGCCGGCCGTGCGTCTGCCGAGCTGGCCCGCCAGCCTGGCGGCGAGCGCCGCGGCCGACGCGTTCGCCGGCCTGGCCGCGCTGTCGCCGGCGAGCGCGGCCTGCTGCCCGCCGCCGGCCGACATGTCCGGTCTTCCTACCGCGTACAGCGAGCCGGCCGCGAGGCCGGCGGTTCCGATGACCACAGCGGTCCACGTGGCCGCGGTGCGCACAGGGCTTTTCCTCGCGGCGTTACGGCGCCTCATGTGTCCTCCAAGGTCCGATCTGTGCGTGGCAATACGGCCCTGTTGCCGGACGGAGTTCAAGCCCCCGGAGCGCCGCAGGTGAGAGGCCCCGGCGTCGTCACCGTCTCCGGGCGAGCCGCCTCGGGATCGGCGCGAGCGGATAGACACGCCAGAAGTAGGCGTCGGCGGCGTGCTGGTCGCCCGGATAGCTGACCGCCTCAGCGATCCGCCACGTGGAGGAGATGCTCGAAGAGGAACCGTCGGATGCCCGAGGAGTCCCCCATGAGCGACGTCGTCCCGGTCGGAGAGGCACCACCGATCAGCGTGTCGTGAGACGCGCTGGACGGGGCCGCGGGTGCCGCCGTGGGGGGCGGCACCCGGGTCGTCACGCGGGGGCGGGCCGGGGAAGCGGCGCGGTCACGGCGGCCGTGCGGCGCAGCCGTCTCCGCACGATCGCGGTCAGTTCCGCGCGGGCCACCGACAGCTCCTGCGGCCTGGTGTTCGCCATGCGCCGCCGCAGGTCCGCGGCGAGCTCGGCGGTGGTGCGCCCTTCGGCCGCGACGAGGTAGGTGAACCCGAAGCGGGCCCGGTACTCCGCGTTGAGCCGGGCCACCTCGCGCAGCGCCTCCGGGGACGCCGCGAGGGAGGACTGCTCCAGTGTGGAGAAGCTCGACGCGAGGTCCGCGCCGCCGGTGTCGGCGCCGATCGGCGGGTGCTTGTCCACCAGCGCCGCGAGCGAGTCGTCGGTCAGGGCCGTCAGGCCCTCGCAGGCGGCCGCGTCCAGCGCCGTCCAGGTGCGGTAGGGCCGCCCGGCGGCCAGCCGGTCCGCCCACGGCGCCCAGCAGCAGCAGGCGTAGACCAGCTCGGTGAACCGGCGAGTGTCGAGCGCGTTGAGGGCCGCGACGCCCGCGTCGACGGCGGCGTCGGTCGTGTCGGTCGGGACGAACACCTCCCGGCGGCGCAAATCCGCGAGGGTCCGGTCGGCGATCTCGTTCACGCGTTCCGGTTCGAGCCAGCGCGGGTACCGCTCGATGCCGGCGACGGCCTCGTCGAGCGCCCGCCGGACGGCGGAGATCTCCTCGGCGGTGAGCGACAGGCCCCTCGACTCCGCAAGCGCCTCGGCCATGTCGTCGGTGCCGAGGCCGTCCCACACCCACTCCAGCCGCCCGCCGACCACCTCGGGCGCCACGCACGACGACGGCGGCGGGAACGCGTCCGGCCCGTCGCGCAGCGCGGCGGCGACGTCGCGGGGCATGTGGCGCAGGTAGGCGTACCGGCCGACGACCGGCTTGAGGGGCGGGATGGGCAGGCCCGACTCCCGCTCCACGGTCCGCGCGAGCCGCGTGAGCGCCGACAGGTCGATGCCGGTCCGCACGCCGTAGAGGGTCTCCAGGGACAGGACCACCTCCTCCATCGCCGCGAACCCGCACCGGTACGACACGCCTCCGGCGGCGACGTCGGGGGACGCGCCGGCGGTGGCGGCGGCGATCGTGCACGCCGTGGCGAGGCCGAAGTCGTCGTGGGTGTGCATCGTCAGCGGCACGGGCGCCACCAGCCCGTCGCGGAACGTCCGGACGAACAGGACCATGGCCTCCGGGCCGAGGCTGCTCACCGAGTCCATCAGGTCGACGCGCAGCACCCCGAGCTCGATCGCGCGGTTGACCACGGGCAGCATCTCGCCGAGGTCGCGCAGGCCCGCCTGCGCGACGGTGACGGTCACGCCCACGCCCAGCCCGCGGGCCACGTCGAACAGCTCCTCCAGCTCGTCCAGCTGCCGTGCCCGGGCGTCCGGGCCGGGCGCCGGGACGATGCCGGGGGCGAGGGTGTCGGCGCCGAGGTCGACGAGCAGCTCGGCGGTCTCGCGCATGCCGACCGGCGGGACGCGGGCCCCGTCGGACAGCAGGGTGTCGGCGAAGACGTTCAGGGTGAACCCGAAGTCGCGGGAGCCGATCGCGCGCACCAGTTCGAGCTGCCGCTCGGGCGGCGCCGTGGCGCCGGTCCAGTCCACGTTGAGGCATTCGTGCCGCACCCCGGCCAGCGCGAGCTCCTCGGCGATCCGCAGGAACCCGTCGATGGTGGTGACGGTGCCGGCGGTGAACAGCGTCTTGCGGAGCGTGCTGTCGATGAGGGTGAGGGGGTCGGGCCAGTCGTATCCGTCGTGCAGCTCGGGCCGGATGTTGAACGGGCTGACCCGGTACACCCCGTCCATCTGCCAGACACGGTCGTCGTGCATCTGTTCCTCTCTTCATGCGGTGCCCGGGGGAAGGGCACCCGGCCGCGCCCGGACGGGGTCAGGTCACCCGGTCCAGGGTCCAGCGCTCCAGCCGGGTCGCGGCGACGAACGCCAGGACCGCGAGCGCCGTGGCGACCACGCCGGTCCCCCACGCCCGGGCGTAGTGCGCGTACGACACGGAGTCCACGAACATGAACCCCAGGCCGCTCTTGCCGATGAGGAACTCGGCCAGCATCGCCGACAGGATCGTGCTGGGGGCGGCGATGCGGACGGCCACCAGCGCGTTCGGCACCGCGTACGGGATCAGCAGGCGGACGAGGGTGGAGGACTTCGACGCGCCGAGCACCGCGAAGACGTCCCGGGTGCTCACCGACGGCGAGCTGAGCCCGGAGGCGACCAGGCTGAACGCCGGGAAGAACGTCACGACCACCGTGATGCCGACGACCGCGGGCTTGCCGGTGCCGAGCAGCCCGATCATGACCGGCACGATCGCCACGACCGGCACCGACCGCATCAGCACCGCCGCGGGCGTGAGCACCGCGGTCAGGAGGCGGGACGACCAGACCAGGACGGCCAGCAGCCCCCCGACGAGCGTCCCGATGACCAGGCCGGCCAGGGCCGTCCAGGTCGTGGTGAGCACCGGCCCGACGTAGGCGTCCGCGTGGGTGAGGATGTCCGCGGCCACGGCCTGGGGCATGGGGGCCACCAGCTCGGTGTACCCGTTCACCTGGACCCACAGCGCCCATCCGCCGACCAGGAGGACGGTCGGCCAGGCGAGCTGGAGGATCCGCACCGGGATCTGCGACGTGCGCGCTATGTTCACGCGTTCCTCCTCAGGTGAATCGGCGGACGGAGGCCCGGCGGACACCGGTCAACGTCCCGTAGGCGGCCAGGGACACGATCGAGACGCACAGCGCGGCCGCCCACAGCTGGACGATCTCGAAGTTCTGCATGGAGCTCACCAGCAGGAGCCCGATGCCGCGCGGGGCCCCGAACCACTCCCCGACGACCGCGCCGAGCAGCGCCGCCGGGGCCGCCAGCGCCAGCCCGTCGAAGAACGCCGGGACCGCCGCGGGGGCCCGCAGCCGCACCATGGTGGTCGTCCGGGAGGCGCCGAGGACCGCGAACAGGTCGTCCAGGTTCGTCGCCGGGCGCGAGAACGCCGACGACATCGCGACGAACACCGCGAAGCCCGAGCCGAGCGCGGCGATCACCGCCGGTGTCCGCTCGTTGCCGACCGTGTTGACCAGGACCGGGCCGAGCGCGATCAGCGGCAGGGTGCTGAGCAGGATCGCCAGCTGGTTCATGCCGCTGCGCAGCCACGGGATCACCAGGCCGAGCGCCGCGGCGACGACCCCGGCGAGGACGCCGATGGCGAGCCCGGTCAGCGCCTCGGCCGCGGTCGCCTTGACCGCGCGGGTGAGGATCACCCGTCCCGGCTCGCCGACGCCGTAGTCGATGACGGACGTCAGCGGCGGCCAGGTCTCCCCGGCCACCCCGGTCCGGCCGACCAGCTCGAACAGGCCCAGCAGGATCAGGACGCCGAGGACGCTGGTGCCGATCCTGCGCACGGCGATCACGGTTTCCCTCCCCCGGACGGGTCGTCGAGCAGCGAGATGAGCCGGTCGACGACTTCGTGGAACCCGTGGCTGCGGGTGAAGTCCTCCCCGCGCGGCCGCGGCGCCGGGACCTCCTCGACGTGGGCCACCGACCCCGGGCGGCCGGTCAGCACGATCACCCGGTCGGCGAGCAGGACGGCCTCGGCCACGTCGTGGGTCACCAGCACGGTGGTGGTGCGCCGCCGCGCCCACACGCCCCCGAGCTCCAGGTTGAGCCGGCGGCGGGTGACGGCGTCCAGGGCGCCGAACGGCTCGTCGAGCAGCAGCACGTCGGGGTCCAGCGCCATGGACCTGGCGATCGAGATCCGCTGCCGCATCCCGCCGGACAGCTGCTTCGGCCGGGCCTTGGCGAAACCCTCCAGTCCGACCGTCTCCAGCAGGGCGCGGATCCGCTCCTCGGGCACGGAGCGGCCCGCGAGCCGGAACGGCAGCGCGATGTTGTCCCAGGCGCTCGCCCAGGGCAGCAGCGCCGAGTCCTGGAACGCGACGCCGAGGCGGTGCTCGGCGATCAGCGCGGACGGGGCGCCGCCTTCGACCTCGACGGAGCCGGAGGTGGGCGTCTCCAGCCCGGCGATCATCCGCAGCACCGTCGACTTGCCGCAGCCCGACGGCCCGAGCAGGGCGACGAACTCGCCGCGCGCGATGGTCAGGTCGATCCCGTCCAGCACGCGCAGCGCCTCGCGGCGGCGCGACAGGTCGAACTCCTTCGCGACGCCGCGCAGCTCGACCGCGGCGTGGTCCGCGGCGTGGTCCGCGGCCCGCCCGTTCCGCCTGGAGTGACGCCCCTTGTCGACCATGGCGCCGCTCAAAGCCTGGGGCCGTTCTTGAACACCTCGTCGAGGACGGAGGTGTCGACGGCCTTGCCCAGGTCCGGCAGCTGCTGCGCGCCGGCCAGCCGGAGCCACGGGTACATCTGGGTCTTCATGACCTCCGGGTCGATGCGCAGCATTCCCTTGCTCTTGGTCAGCGCGCTCTCGGTGAGCGGGGTCTGGAGCTGGTTCTCCCGGCTCTGCTGCTTCTCGTTGAGGCCGAGGTCGACGCCGTACTTCTGGATCACCAGCTTCACCGCGGCGTTGGGGTCGGCCAGGTTGTCCTGCCAGCCGCGGGCGGACGCCCGCATGAACTTCACGGCGACGTCGCGCTTCTGCGTCAGCATGGCGCGCTTACAGGAGATCATGTTGGCGTAGGCGGGACAGCCCAGGGCGCCGTAGGTGACGACCTCGTAGCCCGAGCCGCGCTGGAGGCCGAACTTGGTCTCCAGCGTGATGGGCTGGTTGGTGACGAAGCAGTTGTAGGCGTCGCCCTTGCCCTCGACCAGCGCCCCGGGGTCGAAGCCCGTCGGGATGAACTTGAAGTCGGGCTTGAGATGGTTGGCCTTGTAGAGGCCCTCGATCACCGGCTGCGTGCCCTGCTGGCTGAGGATCCGCAGGCCGGGCAGCTCGCTGGCCTTGGTCAGCGGGCGCTTGGCCAGCGAGAGCAGGCCGTTGGGGTCGGTCTGGAACTGGGCGCCGAGCATCACCAGGTCGTTGCCCTTGCCGATCACCTCGAGCACCTGGCGCATGTTGGGGTCGACCGCGAAGTCGGCCGCGCCGGAGGCGAGCTGGACGTGCGGGAGCGGCGAGTTGGTGCCGCCGCCCTTGAACACGACGTCCAGGCCCTCGTCGCGGTAGTAGCCCCGCTCGGCGGCGAGCCAGAACCCGGCGAACTCGATGTTGGTCACCCATCCCAGGGCGACCTTGAGCTTCGCCGAGCCGGGGCCGGCCTTCGTCGAGCCGCCCCCGCAGGCCGCCGCCAGCGACCCGGCGCCGGCCAGCAGCGACCCCGCCGCCACGGTCTTGAGGAAGCCGCGGCGGGACTGGGCCGAGCCTTCCGGCGCCGCGCCGGCCGGACCAGGAATGATCTTGGATTGTTCGGTCATGGTGGCGCCCTTCATGGGTCGGGGTGGGACTATCCGGGGCCGGTGCCGAGGCGTGCGACGCCCCGGGCCGACGAGGTGAGCCAGACGGCTCCGGTCGAGGTCACCTGTGCCATGTCCCCGGCACATACATGCCCGAGATCCGGCACGGAGTAGTTCGGGTGGACTTCCACCACCATCCCCTCGGCGAACACGGCGTCCGCGAACCGGGGGTCGGCCTGGCCGGCGCCGCTGACGCCGCGCATGGCCGGCTCGGAGTAGCTGAGCCCCAGCCCGTGGCAGAACTGGAACCGGAACGGGTCCTCCCCCGCCGGGTAGGGGCACGCCTGGTCGACGAGCTCGGCCATCCGGGCGGCGGCGTCCGCGAGCCGCGCGCCGGGCCGCATGAGCGCGGCGATCTCGTCCTGCATGTCCACCAGGAGCCGGGCGTGGTCCTCCAGCTCCGCCGGCGGGCGGCCCACCACGGCCGTCCTGAGGCTCTGGCCGTAGAAGCCCTCGTAGCGGACGGTGGTCCCGATCTGGAGGCGGTCCCCGTCGGTGAGGACCTCCTGCAGTTCCCGGGGCTCGAAGTAGGTGGTGGGCGGCGCCTGCCCGGTCGCGATCCAGCACCCGGCGGACTCGGCGCCGAGGGACCGTCCGACCTGCTCGGCCAGGAGCATCAGCTCCGCGCCGGAGCGGGGGCGCTCGGCGGCCGCCGCGAAGACCCGGTCGATCATCGCATCGGAGATCGCCGCGACGGACTGCGCGAGATCGGAGAAGTCGGCGTAGTGGAGCATCCGCATCGCATGCAGGTGCCCGTCGACCGGCGTGGCCCCCTCCAGGGGCCCGCGCAGCGCGTCGGCCATCCCCGCGTTCAGCTCCGCCAGCCCGGCGACGCCGGTGCGGGCGGCCCGCGGTGCCCCGAGGAGGTCCACCAGCGCGTCGACGAGCGGCCCCGCCCCGGCCACCTGCCGGACCTCGGCGGTGTCGCCGAGCCGGGCGCGGAAGCCGCGGACGTCGTGCGGCCCGATCGCGAGGACGACCGGCGTCTCGTCGCGGCGGAGCACGAGCGCGGCGGGGCTGAGCGGCGGCATCCAGCCGGTGAGGAGCCGCACATTGCCCGGCGAGTCGGCGGACGGCCCGAGGCACGCCGGGGCGCCCAGGACCACGATCGCGTCGAGCGCGCCGTCCCCGGCCCGCCGCCAGAGCTCGTCCCGGCGGGCCGCCAGCGTCCCCGTCCTGTCCGCTACGTCGTACACGGGACGCTCCCGGCGGACGTGAGCGAGCGGAGGTGGGCGGCGCCCGCCTTGACGAACGCCACCGCGTCGGCGTGGGTGAACGGGCACCGGGCGAACGCGGAGAGCGACTCGACCTCGCCCTCGGCCACCCTGCGCTCACCCTCCACGGCCAGCCGGATGGTGGCGGCGAACTCGGCGGAGCCCAGGTCGGGGTGCATGGCGTGCCAGACCGGGTCGTACATCTCGATCGTCAGCGGGCGCAGGTACGGGTGCAGGCAGTCCTCGCCGCCGCCGGACTCCGTCGCCGAGGTGAGGGTCTCCAGGCTCAGGTTGGGCCGGGCCCCGGCGTCCCGCAGGATCCGCAGGATCCCCGCCAGATCGAGCGAGCCGCTGCCGACCGGCCGCAGCTGGTACCGCATGCCGTCCGCGCCGAGGCCGAGGAGGCAGTCCTTGATGTGGGTCTGGCGGACGTAGGGCGCCACCCGCCGGGCGCTGTCCAGCGGGTTCTCCCCGCGCTGCAGGAGGTTGGTGGTGTCGAAGGTGATGCCGAGGACGTCGGGGCCGACGCCCTCGATCAGCCGGATCAGCTCGAAGGAGGTGATCTCCTCGTGGGTCTCCAGGTTCAGGTGGACGCCGTGCTCCCGGCAGATCGGCGCGAGCAGCTCCAGGAACCGCGCGGTCTCGGCGAGCTGCGCCTGCCAGTCGACGTCGGTGCGGAAACGGTCGTAGGCGAACCGGCCGGGGAAGCTCTTGAAGCCGCCGGTGACGACCCACAGCTCACGGCACCCCATGCCGACCGCCGCCTCGATCGCGCGGCGGAAGCCGAGCAGGGTGTCGCCGTCGCCCGCGCGCCGCAGATGGGGGTGCTCGGCCAGCGCGTACGGGTTGACGAGGCCGACCCCGGCCTCCAGGTACATCCCGAGATCGTCGGCGTGGGCGCGGAGCTCGGCCAGGCGGCCGGGGTCCAGGGCGGGGTCCATGTCGAAGACGGTCCGGTAGAACACGCCGTCCAGGCCCAGCTCCTTCGCCAGGTCCAACCGCTCGATGGCCGGCCGCCCCGTGGCTCCGGGCACTTTGCGTCCGTCGATTCCGACCTGCATGGGGGAGGCGTCCTCCTGGGTGGGGGCTGATGTGGATGCCGGCGGGCCGGCGGGCACGGCGGTCATGCCGGCACCGCCAGGGAGCGGCTCACCGCGGCCACGCGGTCGCGGACCTCGGTGATGTGGTCCAGGCTGCGCCGCACGGCGGCCATGGCCTCGGCGTGGCCGAACTCCGCCGGCGGCGCCGCGGACCAGGACTGGGAGCCCCGCAGCGCGTGCTCGTACACCAGGCCGGTGAACGCGCTGAACTCGGGGACGGTGAGGTCGGCGTGCGAGCTGACGAAGTCCGAGTCGCGCATCGGCAGCACCGTGACCGGCACCGGGCCGGGGAAGTCGTCGCGCGACTCCTGGTTCTCGATCGTCAGGTTCACCGCGGGGGCGTTGCGGGCGAGCGTCGACAGGATGTAGGCGAAGTCGACCAGGCCGTCGCCGCAGGGCGTCAGGTCGAACCGGTAGCCGCCCTCGACGGGGGTGATCGCGCAGTCCTTGAGCTGGGTCTGCCGGACGTAGGGCGCGACCCGGTCGGCGGTGGCCTGGGGGTGCTCCAGCCGCTGGAGCGGGTTGGCGGTGTCGAAGACGATGCCGCAGGCGTCCGGGCCCACCGACTCGACCAGCTCGACCAGCTCGAAGGAGGTGATCTCCTCGTGGGTCTCCAGGTTGATGTGCACCCCGAGGTCGAGGGCGATCGGGCGCAGCCGCTGGAGGAAGCGGCGCGTCGCCGCGAGCTGGGCGGACCACGTCACGTCGGTGCGGAACCGGTCCCAGACGAACTTGCCGGGGTAGCCGACCTGGTAGTTGGTCGTGGCCGCCCACAGCTCGACGCAGCCGATCCGCGCGGCGGCCTCCATCATCCGGCGGAACCCGAGCAGGATGTCGCCGTCGCCGACGGCCCGCAGCTCGGGCATCTCCGGCGTGGCGAACGGGTTGACCTTGCCCAGGCCCGCCTCCAGGTACATCCCGAGGCCGTCGGCGTGGTCGCGGATATCCTGCAGCTCGGCGGCGTCGAGGGTGGGACTCATGTCCAGCACGGTGCGGAAGAAGACCCCGCCGAAGCCCGCCTCGTGGGCACGGGTGAGCGTGTCGTGGCATCCGCCCCGCATGGCGCCTGGGAACTTGCGGCCGTCGGCCCCGATGCGCGGGGCCCACGGCGCCTCCGCGGCCTCGGGTTGGGGCTTGATGTCACGCACCGGTGAGGTCCCTTCTCTCACTCCACGCCATACTCTGGTATTACTGGTCTTACCAGTTGTGGGGAATGTAGCAACGCGTCACCGCTCCTGTCCAGGGACTGCTCGCGGAACGGAGTCATATTCGTGCCTACCCCGGTCGAGACGCCCGGTATGTTGCACATGCGTCGCCGCGCCATGGCCGGTCGTCCGCCCATGGCGCCTCTCGCGCACCGGGTGATCGCACCGGCGGGACGGGCAGGACGGCGCGCGGCAGGCCCCGCCGCACGGGCAGGCCGCGGAGCGAACAGAGGAGAGTCGACCCAGTGATCATCAGGCGCGATATCGACGTGCCGGGCGGCCGGTACGCCCCAGCGGGCCCGGTGCCCCTGCGACCGGGCAGCGGGCAGAGGTGAGCGACGGGACACAGCGCTCACGCGTCGCCGACCAGCTCCTGCAGGACATCCGCGCCCGGCGGTACGGCCCCGGCGAGCGGCTCCCCTCCGAGCGGCGGCTGTCGGAGACCTTCGGGGTCTCCCGGCCCGTCGTCCGCGAGGCGCTCGGCATGCTGAGCTCGCTCGGGCTGGTCGACATCCAGGTCGGGCGGGGCGCCTTCGTGACCGCCAAGGACGTCACCGTCCAGTCCCAGGACGCCCAGCGCTCCCTCATCGAGGTGACCGCGGTCCGCGAGGTGCTCGAATGCGGCGCCCTCGGCGTGTCGACGCGGCGTCCCGGCGAGGCCGAGATCGCCGAGGTCCGGGCCGCGCTCGCCGAGCTGGAGCGCTGCGTCGCGCAGGGCGCCGAGGCCAGCAGCGCCGATCACCGGTTCCACCGGGCGATCGTCGCCTCCTCCCAGTCCCCCACCGCGGTCCGCCTCTGGGAGGACTTCACCAGCGAGATCGCCACCGTGATCAAGATCAGTCCCAGCGGCAACGCCATGGACGAGGCCACCCTGGAGCGCCACCGCGTCCTCGCCGACGGCGTTCTCACCGGCGCGTTCGAACCGGCCCGCCAGGCGTGCCACGACCTCCACGAGGACTACCGCCGCTTCCTCCACGACCTCCTGAGCTGACCCGGAGGAAAAGCACCGATCGACCGGTTTTCCGGCGGTCTTCGCGGCAGCCGCGGACGCCATTCAGATTTTGGCTCCGCGAAAGTGCATTTTTACCGCGAGATGACCGTTGCCCCGTCCGGCGCCATCCCTTCCTCTTCCTCCTCCGCCGCGTCTATCGTGTTCGGGAACCGGGTGGCGAAGGGATGCTGCATGGCGCGGCGGGTTGGCTGGACGGTCATGCTGGCGGCCCTGCTGGGAATGATCGTTTCGGCCGCGGGCCGGGCGGACGCCACCGACACGGCGGGGGATTCGCGGACCGTCTACTGCGTCAGGTCCGGCAACGAGCGTCCCCTCGTGAAGGCGGCCGTGGCCCTGGGGCTGGCGACGGGCGGCGCCACGGGCACGGAGCTGACGCCCGTCCGCGGCGGCATCGGCGTGGACCTGACGGTCGCCGAGTGGGCCCGCCGCGACCCCGACGGGTTCGGCCGGGCGTGCGCCGCGCTGGTCGCCGCCCGCCTCCTGCCCGCCCAGCCGCGGAGCAGGCTCCTCGACCAGCTCATTCCCGTCCTGTCCGCCGTCATCGGTGCGATACTGGCCTACATCTTCGGGATACGGACGGCGCGCAGCGCACGCTCCGATCGGGCCGCCGACGAGTTGCAGGCGGCGGTCACCGCCTACGCGCGCGCCTGCCGCAGATGCCTGACCGCCTGGCGTTATGGCCGGGGCCGCGAGTTCGAGGACGCCATGGAAGAGCCCTTCGAGGACCTGCAGGCCGTCCTCCGCAGATGTGCGGGGCAGCACCGCCGGTGGCGGGCCCCCCTCCGGCTGCACGAGGCGCTGCGGGAACTCGACCACGACATCAGGGCCACCGCGTGGCCACCGGACGATCCCGCTCCCGCGGCGAACGCGTACCTGGAGCGGCTGGAGCACCTGCAGCTGGACCTCATGCGGGTGGTCGCCGCGGTCGAGCGGCCGGGGCGGCCCCATCCGTCCATGTTCCGCGGACGCCGGGCGGGCGCGCCATGACGGCCCCGGCGCGGGTCAATCCGTTCAGGTACCCCGGGGCGGGCGGCGTCCCGGCACCGCCCTTGGAATGCGAGCACCCGCCGCCGTGCGACTGCCATTTGAGCATCGACACCGCCGAGGCCAATTTCGCGGAGTTCCAGGAAAGGTTCGCCGAGCTCGGCGGCCTGCAACGCCACGGTCTGCTGGTGCCCGTGGGCGGCCCGACGAAATGCGGCAAGACCTCTTTGATCAACAGGTGCGTGACCTGGGCCCACCGGACGCTGCGTCGGCAGTCGATCAGGGTGCTCGCCTGCGATCTCAGCGACATCGGCCGCTCCCCCGGCATGACGATGGACGACCGGACCACGCGCACCGGGCTCCGCCTGACCACGCTCGTGTCGCGCAACCAGCAGATCCACGATCCCGCCGTGCTGCGGGCGGACGACGACAAGCCCGCCGACCTCGCCGAACGCCTGGTGCGGCTGAGCGAGAGCCTCGCCGAGAACGTCGTCGTGATCCTGGTCGCCCCGCCGGTGCCCGCGCCGGCGATCGACCTGGTGGAGGTGCAGCGCTACTGGGCCGCCACCTACCCCAAGCTGCTCATCTTCGTCGAGCATTCCAACGTCGACTGCAAGGAGAAGATCAGGAACGAGTGGGGCCACGCCCGGGGGGCGCGGTCGGCCTGCCTGGAGATGGGCTTCCTGCGGCCCGGCGACGGCGCGACGTTCACCCGCGCGAGGATCCACGTCCCGGGGCGCAAGGCCACGTTCCCGGACATGGAGGTCGACGCCCTCGACAAGATCATCGGTGACGGGGCCATGTCCATCGGGTTCGCCCAGGCCATGCTGTTCGACCTCTACGAGTCCTATCTGCGCCGGCCGCACCCACCCTGGCCGTCCGGCGATACCGTGACGGTCGATGATCTGAGAGCCTTTTTCCTGGAGCGGTTCCTCAGGGACCACGCCGGAGACCGGGCAGGGTGATCACCGTGGGGATGCCGGACGACGATCCGTTCCCGCGGGACGCGGCCGCCAAGGCACCGGACACCGGCGACGACAGCGGCGACACGGTGAGCGTCCCCACCCCGGCCACCCTGCGGTCCGGGCGGCTGCTCGACGAGTACCTCGGCGGCGACGGCCTGGGCACGGTCCTGGCGATCTCCGGCGGCCGGGGCTGCGGCAAGACCCATCTCGCGGCGCTTCTGCTGCGGCGGTGGCGTGAGCGGACGGGCGGACCCGATCACGACGCCTACGCCGCGGCGGCCGAAGGCGGCTTCCTCGGCCTCTATAAGACGGCGTTCCTGGCGGCCGTCACGCGTGGCCGGCTGACGGCGTGCGTCCGGCGCTACTACGCCGAGATCGTCGCCGACTCCCTCAAGCACACCGGTCTTCCACCGGAGATCGCCCAGCGGCTGCGGGAGCCCGGCGTCGATCCCCAGCGGTTCGTCGCGCGGTTCCATCTCGCCGAGAGCACCTTCCTGCGCGAGCTCGGCGGTCAGCTGTCGAAGGTCACCGGCAGCGGGGAGTTCGGCACCGCCTTCATGCTCCTGCTGCGCCCGGAGGCCGGGGACCAGGTCTGGGAATGGCTGCGCGGCGGGGCCCCCGACCAGCTGCTCCGCGACCGGCGGATCGACACCCGCATCGCCACCGGCGCCCTCGCCCTGGAGGCGATCGGGGCGCTGGTCCGGGCCCTCGGCGGCCGGTCACGCCGGTTCGTGCTGGTCCTGGACGACCTGGAGAAGGTGCTGCCCAGCGGCAGCAGCCCGTCCGAGGAGACCCTCGAAGCCTTCCACGGGCTGCTGCGGATGGCGCGCGACCAGGGCGTCTTCCTGGTGCTGTCGGGGCGGCCGGAGTTCCTGTCCCTGCTCGACCGGCAGGACGCGGCGCACATCGAACGCGTCGAGGTGGACGCCCTCTCCCGGGACGAGGTCGCCGCCTACATCGAGGCCCGCATGGCGCGGACCCGCCACGGCGCCGGCCCCGGCGCCGGTCCCGGCCCGTTCGAACCCGAGATCGTCGACTACATGGTCGCGCTGACGGGAGGGAACGCCCGGGACACGATCCGGCTGTGCCGCCCCTGCTACCGGATGTCGCTGCCGACCGGCCAGGTCACCCGGTACATGGTCCGCGAGGCCGTGCGGGAGTGCTTCGAGACCGTCCCTCTCGCCACCGTGCGGGAGCGCGTCGCCGAGGCCCTTCAGCGGCTCGGCCGTCCCTTCCATACCGATCACCCCGTCGGACCGGGGACCGGCGCCCCCCGGCCCGACTTCTGGGTGCCCGCCGGCCGCGGCGGGCTGGCCGTGTTCCTCAGCGAGTCGGTCCTGGACGCCACGGCCGCGCGGGCGCTGGGCGCGGCGGCGGACGCGGTGCGCGAGGCGGTCCCCGGCGCCGGCACGCTCCTGCTCATCGGCGGTTTCGTGGCGGCCACCGTCGCCCCGGCCCTGGACGACGCCTTCGGCGGGCCGCCGCTCCTCGTCACGCCGGAGCGGTTCTCCGCCGGGCTCGACGAGACGCTCCGGCGAGCGATCGGCGGCCTGGACCATCACGGCGACCCGAACGCGGCGGTCCAGACCGAGCTGCGGCGTCTCACGGCGATGCAGGACAGCACGCAGCAGTACCTCGAACTGCTCGGAGCCCAGGTCGAGCAGCTGTCCATCCGGCTGCACCGGGAGCCCTCGCCGGAATCCGCGCGGGGCGAGACGGCCCGGCCGCTGCCCGCGGAGGCCGAGACGCTCTTCACCGGCGCACTGACCGGGCTGCGCGACTTCACGGGGCTCGACGCCGTCCTGGGCGAGATGTTCGGGTCCGCTCCGTCCGAGGCGCCGATCGGGATGCTGCCCCGGCTGCGGAACGGCGAGGCGGCACGCGCCGCCGGCCTCGCCAAGCTCGTCGAGAGCGTGGTCCTCGCCTTCCGCGACGGGGTGCGCGACTGGCACGCGCGGCTCGGCGCCGCGCCCACGGCCGCCGACCTCCCCCGGCTGCGCGGGCTGTGCCGGACCTACGAGGACGTGCTGGAGCGCACGCCGATCCACCAGCTGAGCCCGCTGCGCGAGGCGCCGTCCCGGGGCGGCCCCGGCGACCGGGGCACCCGGCTGCGGCAGTCCGACGTCAACGGGCTACTGAACGACCTCGGGCACCAGATCCGCGTCACGTTCGAAGCGGCCGCCGCGCGGGACGGCTGAGACGTCCGGCCGACGCGCCGACCGCCCGTGCCAGGCGTTCGCGGCCAGGTGCAGCAGGTTCGTGACCAGCACGGCCGGGGCCACGATCGCCACCGTGCCGCCGAACGCGGGCTCCAGCAGGAGCGCCAGCACGATCGCGGTGATCCCGTTCTGCTGGGCCAGCGCCATCGGCACCCGGTCGGAGGGCGCCTGCCGGCGGGTGAGGGGCAGGCTCACGACGGCATGGACGCCGAACGCGGCCGTGCCGAGGACCAGGCCCGCCCACGGTGACACGCCCGCCGACAGGATGAAACCCAGCAGCGCCGTGGCCAGGAGCAGGGCCGCGCCCGTCGCCCTGCCGAGGAAGCGATCGACGGCATGCGGCCGTCCCGGCCATCGCGGCCGCACGACGAGCCCGGCCAGGGCGGCCGCCAGCACCCAGACCTGGGCGACGGCGATCACGGCCACCCCGGTCAGCAGCACGCAGCGGACGAGGAACGCCGGCCATCGCCGCAGCCGCCTGCGGACCGTCCACTCGATCAGCAGCGCCACGCCGGCCAGCGTGAGGTTGGCGGCCAGGTCCGCCGCCCAGGAGCCCGGCCCGCCGAGGCCGAGGACGGAGCCGCCGGAGGCGGCCGATGCCAGCGCCGCGACGTAGACGGTCAGCAGGCTGGTGACCGGGTCGTCGAAGGACGCCCAGGCCAGCAGCAGGGCCCGGCCGCGGCGCGAGAGCCGGGGACCCCGCTGCAGCGCCGCCACCGACAGCGGGTCGATCTGCGCCATCGCGATGCCCAGCACGAGCGAGGCCGGATGCGGGAAGAGCGCCACCATCACGGCGGTGATGAGCGCCGCCTTGACCACCACGCCGACGGTCACCGCCGCCACGATCGTCCCGAGGTCGCGGCGCACCGCGCGCAGATCGATCGCCTGGGTGCTGCCGTAGAGGCCGACCACCTGCAGCGCGATCATGGCGGGCAGGTAGAGCGGGCCGCCGAGCAGCTCGCCGACGTGGCCGGTGAGCCCGCCCAGCGCCGCGCCCGCCGCGAGTACCGCGAGGATGAACGCGAAACGTCTCGTCACCAAGGCCCGGCTTCCGCAGCTCCGAAGAGGACGCGACGCCCTCAGTCCGAGGGTAGGGACCCAGGGGCCCGGCGGCAATCAGTCGGCCGCCGGGGACCGCGCGGCCCGCCTCAGCCCGGTGGCCAGCTCGCCCATCCGGTCGTCGGCGGAGGAGACGCGTTTCTGGTTGATCGTGACGCCCACCAGGTAGTCCGACGCGCCGAGGCGGTAGTAGTAGACGGCGCCCTGCTCGACGTCGAGCACGACGCGCAGCAGGCGGCCCCGCACGGCCTGGCGGGCGATCTGGCCGAGCATCCGGACATGGACCGCGACCTGTCCGGCCAGCTGCCCGTAGAAGGCCCGCGAGGCGGAGGCGTCCATGCCGGGGGGCCGCGCCGACGCGACGGCGACGTTGCCGAACAGGTCGGCCGATCCCGTCACCTTCCCCGACGCGACGTGCGCGGCGTAGACCAGCTCGCGCGCGTCCAGCAGGTCGGCCAGCCGGTCGACCAGGGGTGACGTCCCGGTGGCGAGGAGCCCGGCCTGGTGGTCGCCGTCGGGCGGCGCCTCGTCCCGGGACGGGCCGGGGCCGTCCGGCGGTGCCGTCAGCCAGCCGCCGAGGTTCTGGGAGGGCAGGCTGAGGATGTCCCGCAACTCGGTCGAGAGGCCGCTCAGGGCGATGTCGGCGTCGCGTACCAGCCCGACCCGCGGGAGGACCTGCGGAGGACGTCCGGGCCGGGCCGCGGCCTGCCCGAAGGCGATGCCGAGGACCCAGGTGCGGGGGGTGACCGAGCCGCAGAACATCGCCCCCTGTTCGGCGTGCAGCACGACCCTGATCAGCCTGCCCGTCTCGGCGGGATCCAGCTCGCGGTCGAGCGCGGTCACCAGGAAGGCGAGCTGCTGTTCGGCGGCCAGGTAGAAGGGCCGGCGCTCGGGCGAGGCACCGGCCTGCGCCGCGTCCGCGCCGGGATCGTCCAGCCTGTCGACGGTGAACCCGATCGCGCCGTGGTCGTACCTGGCCAGGTGGTGGAGGACGGGCGTCAGCGCGAGTCGTTCTCGGAAGAGATCGACCGCGGCGGCGTGGACCTCTGGCCTGCCTCCCAGGAAGGTCACATGCTCATCCGCCATCGGCTGTCCCCTCTGTCCCATCAGACGGCCGGCACGTCCAGGTAGATCACCGGCCGGCCGCGGCCGGTGCCGCCCCGCCTTCTGCTCCGGCTGTCGTCGCGCGCGGCGGAGGCGATCACGGTGTACAGGTGGTCCGGGCCGAGGAAATCCAGGCAGTCGGCCGCGGTCGTCTCGTCCAGTGCCAGTGCCCCCTCGACGTCGCCCAGCTCCACCTGGCAGCGCGATATGTGGACGGCGGCCGCGAGCGCCCACGGATGCTGCTCGCCGAGTGCGCGGGCGAGGGCCGCTTCGGCCGCGTTGGCCTCCTCCAGCGCCATCGCCGGCGTGACCGCTCCCGCGTCGAGCCGGAAGAGGTTGGCGTCGAGCCGGCACAGGTGCACGAACGGGTGGCCGGGTGAGAACGTCCGCTCGAAACGTTCGAGGCAGCGGTCGGCGATGCGCAGGGCCGGTCCCGGGCGGCCGGCCATGTGCAGCTCGATCGCCAGGCTCAGCTCGGCTGACACGGTCGCCGGGTGGTCGGCCCCCAGGTACTCCCGGAAGCCGTTCCTGACCTCGTTGATGCGGCGGTGGTCGAGTTCACGGCCCGGTTCGAGGCGCTGGACGATCGCCAGGCCGCCGAGCAGGCTCAGTTCGAGTTCCGGCGAGGCCGGCCTCCTGTCGCGCACCAGGCGCAGGTTGTCGACGAGGAGCCGCCCGGCGGCCTCCCGGTCCCCGTTCTCCCCGAGGTAGCGGCCCGCGAGGGCGGCGCAGTGCAGGGCGGGGACGCTGTCGGCGCCGAACTCGGCGACCTGCTGGGCCCGGGCGGAGAGGATCAGGTCGAGCGCCAGGTCGTGCTGGCCCGCGATCCGGCTGGCCTCCGCGAGATTGATCTTGGCGAGGATCGCGTCGCGGTGCCCCTCGCCGAACAGCTCCCGCGCCTCCTCGTACACGGCCTGGATCTCGCCCAGCGACTCGGCGAACCGGCCGAGGGCGCGCAGGTCGGCGGACCGGCCACGGCTGACGACCATGGACCCGTAGCGTCCCTCCTCGCCGAGCGGCCGCAGGATCGCCAGCGCGCGGTCCCCCGCCTCCAGCGCCGCGCGGAAGTCGCCGAGGCCGCGCCGGATGTTGGCGACCTGCCCGAGCAGCCGCCCCGTGAGGAGGTCCTCCGGCCAGGTCTCCGCGAGGCGCTCGGCCAGCGGGAGCATGACCGGCCAGCTTCCCCGGTCGCCCTGGGCGTACTGGAACCTCACCTGGTTGACCGCCCAGCGGCGGACGGCGTCGGCCCGGCTCTCCGCGGCACCGGACGGGCCGAAGTGACGCTGCAGCTCGGTGAACACGGCCCGGCTCGCGACCACCGGGCCGCCGACCTCCGGCGGTATGGACTCGGCGAGGGCCTGGAGCACCTGTTCCCGGCGTCTGCCGCCGAGCGTCTCCCCCATGCCGTCCCGCACCGCCGTCTGCACCAGCCGGTGGAGGCGGACCACCCCGCCCCCGCCCCGTATCCACTCGGCCAGCGCGTACTGCTCGCAGAGGTGCAGCGCGCGGTCGAGCAGCATGGGGTCGCTGTGGACGAGCGGCTCGTCGGGTCCCGCGGCGGACGCGAGGGCGTCCAGGAACGACCGGGTCGACAGCAGCCGGTGGCCGACGCCCTCGGGCGCCAGCCACGAGCACAGTTCCACCAGCCGGACGGCCAGGCGTCCCGGCGCGCCTTCCTCCGCCATCGAGCGCAGCGTCAGGGCGAGGCACGCGTCGACCGGCTCGCCGCCTTCGGCCGCCGCCCTCTCGTACTGGGCCAGGAACTCCTCCGCCACCCAGGCGGCCGCCGCCTCGGTGAACGCGCCGCGCTCGCTCAGGATGCGGCTGTTGCGGCGCAGCCAGGCGCCGGCGAGCCGCACCGCCAGCGGCAGCCCGCCGAGGGTCGCCACCAGGTCCGCGGCCTGCGCGACGGTGACGGAGCCGACGCCCTGCCGGAGCAGCTCGGCGCCGGGCACCGGGTCGAGGGCGGTGAGGGCCGCGCCGGGCCGCGCGCGGCCGGCCGGGGCGCGGGTGGTGACGATGACATGGCCCGGCCCGCCGGACGGGACGAGGTCCTCGACCGCGGCGAGATCGTCCGGGTCGTCGTAGACGATCAGCCAGGGCCGGCGTTCCTCGGTGCGGAGCACGGAGACCACCGCCCTGGTGACGTCCCCCTCCGGCGGGATCCCCAGGTGGTGGGCCAGGTCGGCCAGGCCCTGCTGGACGAGTTCCGGAGTGCGGGCATCGAGCCACCAGAGCAGGTCGTAGTCGTCGCCGAACAGCCGGACGTACTCCCTGGCCATCGCCGTCTTGCCGACTCCCGGCGGGCCGCTCAGCACATACGGCACGCAGCCGTCGGCGGCGGTGGTCAAGTACTCGCGCACCGCCGCCAGTTCGGCGGCGCGGCCGACGAAGCCGGGATCGGGGTTCTGCGCGAGGTTGGTGATCGGGGGCGCGGAGCGGACGTCGCCGGGATACCGCGGCGTGAACGTCGTGTGCTGCGCGGGGACGCGCACGAGTCCCAGGCGGCCGAGGAGCTGGAGGGCCGCCTCGTCGGCCGTCATGCCCGGCGCCGGTTCGAAGAGCGCCTTCGCCTCCACCGACGTGGCGTCGCCGTCCGGGAGGACCACGGCCAGATCGGGGTCCGGAACCGCCGCGCCGGTGAGGTCCGGTGAGACCAGCGCGATGACCCGGCCGCTCACCGGCTCGCCCGGCGCGGCCAGCGTCACCTCGGCGGCGCACTCGCGCAGCGTCGCGCGGATCCAGTCGGCCCAGCGGCGGTCCGGCCAGGCGTGCACGAGGGTGAAGTCGCCGGTCACGGCGGGTTCCTGGAGCCCCGCCGCCGCCCGGTAGCCGGCGCGCAGGCCGGGCGGCACCGCCCGCATCCCGGTGACGGCGCCCTCCGTCACCAGCGCCGCGAGCCGGGCGTAGGACCGGACGGCCGCCGAGTCCGGCTCCTCGGCGAGCGTGGTCAGGAGCGGGGGGCCGCCCCGCGGCGGCCCGGCATGGAACTCCAGCAGTTCCCCCCGCCCTCGCTCCAGGAACTCGCCGAACACCTGGCGGAGGAACTCGGCCGGGGCGGGAGGAGCGGCCTGGCCGGCGTCCGGGGCGGGCACGAGCATCGGCACGACGGGCACGCCGGTGACGGAGCGCTCCTGGACGGTCTGCGCGAGCCAGGACGCCTTGGTGGCGGGCAGCCGGCCCGGTGTGAGGACCACGACCACGATGTCGGCGACCCTGGCGATCACCTCCAGGTAGCCGGGCGCCGGGTCGGCGGGGGCGTCCACGAGGACGTACTCGTGCGCCGACTCGTTCATCAGGGCGCGCAGCCGGGTGGAGACCGTCTCGATCGCGTCCGTCCGGGAGAGCGCGGGCGGCGCGGACGCCTCATGCCCCGCCGGGGCGATGACGTCGATCACCCCGATGTCCGCCGGCAGCCGGAGCCGCTCGGACCGCCACACGCCGGACGGGACGGTCAGCTCGCCCAGGCGCCGCGCGAGAGGCTCGGAGTCCGCGTGCGCACCGGACCGGAAGCCGTCGAAGTAGGCCCGGACGTCGGGCGGGCCGCCGGACCAGCCGACGATCAGCACCCGTGATCCCGCGCCCGCCAGCACGACCGCCGCGTTGGCCACCACCGCGGTCCGGCCCGGGCCGGGCGCGGCCGACAGGAACGTGACGCACCGCGTCCGGCCGGGCCGGCTCATGCGCGGTCTCGCGCCGGTCCCGCGCGGTCTCCGGTCCGGGCGCACTCGTTCATGAAGCTGGCGTACTGCGGTACCTCGGTGCCCCGCTCCCGGATGATGCGCTCCAGCGCCCGGTCGAGCACCGAGCCGTCGCCGAGCACCGGCGCGGTGAGATCGATCCCGGCAAGGTCCACCAGGGCCGTCTGCCCAGGCTCGTCCATGTCCCTCACCGCCTGCGTCCGGACCCGCCCATCGTAGACATAGCACGGTTCCCCCGGCGACGCTTTTCCGCATTGCCCGGGGGTCACCGGCGTGCGACACTCATGTGACGACAGGCCATCGAGGATGCGATTCAATGATCGACCATCGGCATGGCCGAGATCGGACGGACTGGACGCCGACGCCCTTTCGGCAGTTCATCGTCAAGGTCCACAGTCGATGCAATCTCGCGTGCGGCTACTGCTATGTCTACACGATGGCCGACAAGCGCTGGCGGCGGCGCCCGCCCGCGATGGCCGGGCATATCGCCGAGGCCACCGCCCATCGCATCGCCGAACACGTCGCCACGCATGACCTGGCCGAAGTGTCGGTGATCCTGCATGGCGGCGAGCCGCTGCTGGCCGGACCGGACCGATTGCGCCATCTGGTGTCCGCCGTGCGCGCCGCGGTGGGAGAACGGGCGACGGTCCATTTCTCGTTGCAGACCAATGGCACTTTGCTCGACCGGTCATTCCTCGAACTCTTCAGCGAGCTGGGCGTCCGGATCGGCATCAGCGTGGACGGCACCGAGGCCGCCCACGACCGCGCGAGGCCGGGCAGCTACGCACGCGTCGCGCAGGCGCTCGCGGAGCTCGGCCGGCCCGGGTTCCGCGGTCTGTTCGCCGGACTGCTGTGCGTCGTCGACCTGGACGCCGACCCGATCGACACCTACGAGTCGCTGCTGCGGCACGCGCCGCCCGCGATCGACCTGCTGCTGCCGCACGCCTCGTGGAGCCGGCGGCCCGCCGGCCCGCCGGGCGCCTACGCGGACTGGCTCATCCCGATCTTCGACCGGTGGTTCGGGGCGCCGGTCCGGGAGACGGGCGTCCGGCTGTTCGAGGAGATCATCAACGTGCTGCTGGGGGGCGGCTCGGCGGTCGAGGGCGTCGGGACCAGCCCCGCGGCGATGATCGTGGTGGAGACCGACGGCCGCATCGAGCAGTCCGACATCCTCGCCTCGACCTACGAGGGGGCCGCCGACCTCGGCCTGGACGTCGTCCGGGACGATTTCGAGGCCGCGCTCCACCATCCCGCGACCGTGGTCCGCCAGCTCGGCACGGCGGGCGTGCCCGCCGACTGCGCCCCGTGCCTGTGGGCCGGGACCTGCGGGGGTGGCCTCTACGCGCATCGCTACCGCGCGGGCTCCGGTTTCGACCACCGCTCGGTCTACTGCACCGACCTGGACCACCTGTTCGGTCACGTCCGCGCGTCGCTCGAACGCGGCCTCGCCCCGCTCCGCTGACGGCGGCGCCGGGGAGGCGGGGGCGGGCCGGAGGTCCTCCGGGGCGGGGACGAAGGTCTCTGGGGCGTGCGTGCCGTGCGGGGCCATCGTGGGAGGCGATCCGAAGCCGGACGGGCTCCCGGCGGGCCCCCGACCGGTACGCGATCGTCGGCCGCCATCTGATGGACTCGGTCGCCGAGGTGCTCGGGGACGCGGTCACCGCCGAGGTGCGCGGGGCCTGGACGGAGGTCTACTGGCTGTTCGCGACGTTGCTGGCCGCCGAGGAGGCCCGGCTCTACCAGGTGGCCGGACACGCGCCCGCCGCCGGGTTCCGGCCGTGGCGCGTGACGGAGCGCCGCGAGGAGGCGGAGGACGTCGTGTCGTTCGTGCTCCGTCCCGCGGACGGGGGGAAGGCCGCCCCGCACCGGCCCGGCCAGTACGTGTCGGTGGCGGTCGATCTCCCGGGCGGCCTGCGCCAGCCGCGCCAGTACACCTTGTCCCGCGCGGCGGACGGCGTCTCCATGCAGATCACCGTGCGGCGGGTGCGCGGCCGCGGCGGGGCCCCCGACGGGGCGGTGTCGACGTACCTGCACCGCGAGGTAAGCGCCGGGGACGAGCTGCTGGCCGGGACGCCGTTCGGCGACGTCGTCCTCGACGACGGCCCCGACCCCCTGGTCCTGGTCAGCGCGGGCATCGGGATCACCCCGATCGCCGCGATGCTGGACCATCTCGCGGCCGTGCAGCCCGGCCGCCGCGTCATCGCGCTGCACGCCGACCGGCGCCCCGCCGTCCACGCGCTGCGCGTCCAGACCGCCCAGGCGGCCGGCCGGATGACCGACCTGCACCGGGTCACCTGGTACGAGGAACCGGACGCGCCGGGTGACGGCCTGGTCATGGCGGGGTGCATCGACCTCGGCGCGCTGACCGTGCGCATCCCCGCCAAGGTGTTCGGGCCCGATCTGTGGCAGCAGGCCGGCTGACGCGAGGCGTTCAGGGGCCGCCCGTCCCCCCGCCGTCGGTGCTGATCGTCTTCACGACCTGGTCGAGCAGGGTCTGGACACGGACGAGGTCACGGCGGGCCCTGTCACCGGAGGCGACGGCGCGCAGCAGCGACAGCCGTCCCTCCAGATCGGCGGCCACGTGCTCGGCGAGACGCGCGGGGAAGTCACGGGCGAGGTCCTGCCCTCGCGCCCCCGAGACGATGTGGCCGACCAGGGCGGCGCTCCACTCCCGCGCGGTTCGGAGCGCGGCGCCCTGGCCGACGAGTGCGGGTTCGAGCCGGGAGGCGACGGTCACGGCCAGAGCGGGCGTCCAGGTGCCGGGGGTGAGGCCGTCGAGGCAGCGTCCGGCGGTCATGCCCCGCCGGTGGCCCGCGACGAGGCCGTCGACGATCGCGTCGGCGTCCTCACCGGCGGGCCCGTGGGCGGCCGGGTCCAGGGCCAGGGCCAGCAGCTCCTGAAGCGGCGGGACGGGACGGCCGCGGGGCCGCCGGGCGTCCCGCCGCCCGCCCTGGTCGTCGAGGAGCGCGGCGATCGCGGCGGCCGGTCCGCGTCCCTTCGGCCAGGGCAGCCCGCAGGTGCCGAGGAAGCCGCGGCGGTAGGAGCCGTCCGCGTCCCCGGCGAGCCCGCCGGCGATGTCGGGGCGGCCGCCGAAGGCCAGGAGCAGGACGTCGATCGCCCCCTGGACCTGGGGGTCGGAGGCCCGCAGGTCACCGACCCGGTCGGCCCAGTAGCGGTCCTCCTCGGGCGGGATCGTCCCGCCCTCGATCATGAGCTCGACGAAGGCCCGCAGCACCAGCGGCAGCCGCCCCACCGCGCAGGCCGCGTCCAGCAGCGCGGCGACGCAGCCGCGCCCGGACTCGGCGAGGCCCCTGAGGCGCTCCGACGGCAGCGGGTCCGGTTCGCGGGAGGTCAGGACGTCGCGGAGCACCGCCAGCACCCGCGGGTCCTTCGCGCGCGCCGTCGCGAGCCAGCCGAGGCCCCGTGCCAGCCGGGCGCGGTCGGACGTGGCGAGCTGCGCGACCAGCTCGCACATCACCTGCGGCTGGTCCACCAGGCTGCGCAGCGTGCGGGGGTGCGCGTCCGCCGCGTCGCAGGCGATGACGCTCTCGTGGACGAGCTGGGCCGTGGCGGCCAGCCCGTTCTCGATCCGCTCGCGGGACATGCGGGGCGGGACGACGAGCGCCGCGAGGAAGTCGTCGCCCTGGTCGTACCGGTAGGCGATGAGCAACTGCGTCTGGATCCTGCCCGGTTCGCCGGACCACAGCCGGGCGTGGCAGCGCTCGAACGCCGGGGTCAGCAGGCCGACGAGGTCGTCGCCCGCCAGCTCCGCCCACCAGACGTCGATGGTCGGCCAGTCCTGCGGCTCGGCGAGCTCGACGAGGCGCGACATCGCCGCCCGGGCGGTTCCGCGGTCCATGGCCAGGACGCTCTCGCGACGTCCGAACAGGTCCCGGAGCTCGGTGAGGCCGGCGTCCTCCGGCAGCGGGCGAGGGGGCGCGGTCATGGCCTGCACGGCGCGGACGGCGGGCCCGGGGTCGTCGCAGAACCGGGGCGCCGGGTCCTTCAGGAACGACCGGATCACCTCTTCGGCGCCGAGCCGGTCGAGTGCCGCCTTGAGCGGGCGCAGGTGCTCCTGCTCGGTGTCGGGCTCGCCGGGGAGCATGGCCGATCCCCGCAGGGGGACGCCGAGGGCGTTGCTCCCCGCGTGCCGTGCGAAGAACAGCCGGAAGGGGTGGCGCGTCGCGCTGTTGGCCCAGGTCGTCGCGGTGAGCCGGGCGCGGTAGCCGTACGGGAGCAGCGCGGCCACGGCGTCCAGGTAGCGGAGCCGCTCGTCCAGCGAGGTGGACTCCGCCTGGACGACGCAGACGTTCTGGTCGCGGACGAGCAGGGTGGCGGCGAACGCGGGCCCCGGGCCCAGCTCCTGGAGGTCGGCCGCGACGGACGTGGTGTCCAGCGCCGGAGGCCGCACGGTGACCGGCGAGCCCGTCCCGGATTCGGGGAGGTCGGCGGCGGCCAGATGCCGGTAGAGGCCCAGGTAGCCGACCGGCTCGCTGCTGAGGACGCTGTAGGGGAACACGAACAGGCGGGTCGTGACGCCCTGCCCCTCCTGGACGGGCCGCGGGGTCTGGAGGGCGACGGCGAGGTGGGGGACCTTGGAGATGTCCACGGCCCCGATGGTGACGCGCGGGAGCGCGCCGTCGGTGTCGGGCGTCCCCGGGGAGAACCTGGTGATGATCTTCTCGAAGTGCGCTCCGCGGAGCCGGCCGTCGCTGCGCGCCAGGACCGCGTAGCCGGCGCCGCCGTCCGCGGGGAGGCCCCAGAGCGCCCACTCCGCCTCCAGCGAGGTCATTCCACCCGGCCCTGATCCGCGAAAGCGTCCTTGGGCGGCGCCGACCGGGGCGCCGACGGTTGCTCGTCCAGCCTGTCCCGCCCGCGGCGCCGACGCTTCGCCCCCTTGGCCTTTTCATTGATCACGTTGAGGAGCACGTCGGCGGCCGACTTGATCTTCGCGGCGTTCTCCTTCTCGTCGAGGAACTCCGCGGAGGCGTCCCTGAAGTTCTGGAGCAGCCTGATCTGATCCGACATGCCTCGCAGGAGGATGGTCAGATACCGCTTCTTGAACTCCTGGGCGAGCGCCGAGCCGAATTGCTCCTCGCAGAGGAAGTCGATGAGGTGGTTCCTCCAGTTGATGCCGGTGTTCAGCGAGTCACGCTGCCCGATCGACACGGCCAGCGAGGTCACCACCTCCACCGCGACGCGGGCGTCGGTCAGCATCTTCTGATCCCTGATATGGGCGTACACCTGGGACGAGGTGGCTCCGCGACGCTCACAGGCGCCGATGTACTCGACGATGGATGCCGCTCTCTCCGATATCGCTCCCGGCCGGGCCGGAAGCGGCAGGGGTTCCGGGTCCACGGGCGGCTCGGGGTGGGGCGTCGGCGCCGGGCTCTTGGGCCGGCCTCCTCTGGCCTTCAACCACTCTTCGGCGAAGGGGTCGTTCGACAGATCATGGGCGTTGGAGAGGCTCTCGATCAAGGCGTTGCGCACCAGCGGCTGGTCGTGCAGCTCCAGCACCGTGATCAGGCTGGAGACGATGTCGGTTGCCCTGCCGGGAACGTCGTGCCACGACTGGGACCGTAGATGATCTCCCAGCTCTATGATCATCAGCTCGGGGTTGGGCCAGGGACGCCTCCAGTGGCTGACGAACGAGTCCTCATAATCCATCCACTGCTCGCGTACCACGACCATCATCCAGCAAGGGCGGTGGCTGGTGGCCAGGAGCACGACGTCGATCATCGCCAGCATCGAGGGGTCGTCCGGGGTCAACGACGACAGGACGTTCCCCCAGTAGCCGCTGCTCGCCGGCTCGCACCCTCCGGTGGAGACCAGCCATTCCACGAACCCGTCGGCGAGAAGACCAAGCCTGTTCCACAGGCAGGCGATCTGGAGCATCGTGGCCACGCAGCTGTCACCGTGCTGGGCGATGTCCTTGATGACCGCCACGTCGAGAGGCTCCTCGGACAGCGTTCCGAGGAGACGGTCGGCAGCGGTCACCAGGCCGTCGGGCAACCGCTCCCAAGCCCATTCGAGCGCCGGGGGCCCCCCATTGTCGGCATAGAGGGCGAAGACCAGCGCGAGCACCACGGGGCCGTCGCCCCTCACCGCCTCCCCCGTCAGCGGATAGACCTGCGTGTTCGGCAGGACCAGCTCTACGAGCAGGTGCGCGATCGCGCCGAGGCCGTTCGTGACCTGCGCGGTCTCGGTGGGCCGGGTTCCGATCAGATCCGCGAGGAGGGTGTCGGTCTCCTTGTCGTCGTTCAGCGCCCTGAGCAGGGGCGCCAGCCGCGCCCCCTCTTTCCACAGCAGCCTCTTGGACGCCATGGACAGCGGCCTGCGCCACGACGCGAGGTTCTTCGCGGAGACGACAGGGAGCCACCGTGCGATGCGCTCGACGTCCTTGCTCTGCGCCACCGGGAGCAGCTTGCGGAGGATGCGCGCCGCGTCGCCGTCGGAGAGGTCCTCCTCGTCGAGCCATCTGCGCAGGTCCGAAGGGGCGGGGTCGCCGGACGAGAGGGCGTGGTCGCGCTGGAGCCGGTCCTCGATCGTGTGCAGCGTGTCGGACGCGCCGTGGGGGTCGTCGAACGCGCGCGGGGCCGTGTGCCCGGCGAGCAGGCCGATCACCTGGGGGTGCGGGAAGCGGCCGAGCATCTCCTTCAGGCGGCTGGCGAAGGCGCTGGCCGGAGGGGCGGCGGTGGGCCCCTCCCACGGCACCTCCACGGTGCCGGGGTCGTTGGCACGCCGTGAGAAGACCATCCGCAGGTTGTGGCGGGTGGCGCTGTTGGCCCAGGTCGTCGCGGTGATCTTGGCGCGGTAGCCGTAGGGCAGGAGCGAGACGGCGGCGTCGAGGTACCGCAGCCGCTCGTCCGTCGTGGCCTGCTCGGCGCCCGTGACGCACAGCCGCTCCATGTGCAGGAGGTGCGCGGCGGCGAAGGTGGAGTCGGCGCCCAGCAGCTCCAGGTCCTCCGCGACCACCGAGGCGTCGAAGCCGGGCACCTCGACCCGCAGCAGCCGGCTGTCGCCCGCCTCGGGCAGGGGGAGGCCGATCAGGGACGAGTAGAGGGCGTGATAGGAGACCGGATTCCCGTCCAGCGCCTCATAGGGGAAGAGGAAGAACCGGGTCGGCGCGATCCTCCTTCCGGTTCCGTCATGCTGGTCCGACCGGGCCTGGATGGCCATGCCGATATGCGGCCTCTGCGCGACGTCCACGGCGACGACGGTGACGCGGGGCAGTCCCCACTGGGCCTCGGCGGTGCCCGGCGAGAAACGGGTGATGATCTTCTTGAAATGGGCGGGGCGGAGCTGTCCCTCGCTACAGGAAAGGACGGTGTAGTCGTCCCGGGCACCCGGCCGCTCGCTCCACAGCGCCCATTCCATCTCGATCGTCACCATGGGGCGCCGCCTATCGCTGCCGTGTCTTCTCGCCCAGCCACAGGAGCGGCTCCAGCACGTTGATCGGGTGGATGTCCCCGCGGATGGTGTACTCGCGTTCCTGCGTCGGATGCGGGACGACGTTCTGGAAGTTCGCCGCGCGGAAGCGGGAGGACGTGCGGGCGAGGTAGAAGCCGACGGACGAGGTGGCGAAGTAGCACACCCGGTCGGGGAGGAACGCGGCGTTGATGGCGTTGTGGACCATCAGCGCGCTCCTGGTCGGGGAGAGGTTGCCCAGTTCCCGGAACAGATCCTCCGCCTTGTCCTCCCGCACGCGGGGGAAGAGGTGGGGGTCGTCTGGGTCGGCGGTGAGGTAGCCCCGCTTGTAGGCGGTGTGGAAGACCTTCGGGTCGTCCAGCTTGGTGATGCAGACGGCGAGGAAATGCGGCAGGTGCCTGCCGATGAGCCTTCCCTCGTTGGACGCCCGGTGCACGATGTTCTGCAGCGCCCATTGGACGTGACGGAACTCGTCGCCCTCCTTATTCTCCCGGACGGGGTCGAAGAGGTAGACGATCCCGTCGCAGCTCGCGAGCTGGTCGATGAGCTCTTCGGGGCCGCTCCCGGAGCCGCTTCCGGCGTCGTTGAAGTCGAGGATGTCCCCGTCCGTCGCGTCCTCCTCGGTCGTGCCCTTGAAGAGCTGGCCCGCGGCGTCGAGCATGTCGAGCTGGAAGTAGAGGGGGACGGTCTCGACGCGCCTGCGGAAACGGCCGCCGACGACCTCCTCGGTCTCGCCCATGACGTTCCAGCTGAGGTTCTGGATGCCCTCGGTCTTGTCCGGGAAGCGGCGCTGCTGGGTGAGCGTGTCGGTCTTCTCGGTCAGGAAGTCGACCGACTCCTGGTCGACTCCCCCGATGTTCCATTTCCCGTTCTGGGTGACCGCGACGTAGAGCGCGGCCAGATAGGAGGTCTTCCCGCTGCCCGACGCCCCCCACAGCCCGATCTTGGCCATCTTCGTCTGGGGGCGCGGCAGCCCGTTCACCGAACCGGTCTTCATGGTCACCTCAGTTCTCGGGGTCCAGCATCGGGAAGACGAGCCGGCCGGAGTCGGGCACGACGACCTGCGTCGCGGCGGCGAGGCGCCCGGCGTCCGCCTGGTCCAGGCGCAGCAGCGCCGTCCGGCCGAGCCGCCGCCACGCGGCGTCGAGGCGCTCGGAGGAGTCGAGGACGACGGCGCTGGTCAGGCGGGGATGCCGCTCGATCCGCCGCAGCTCCCGCCGCCAGTCGACCCCGCGCGGGCAGGGGAGGACGCCGTCCGGGTCGTCCCGCGGGGGATGCGGCGGGCGGTCGCCGAAGAACAGCGTCACCACCCTCCGCTTGGCGGGGATCTTGCGGACGCCCTGGGCCACCAGCCCGAGGGCCTCCTCGACGGGCGCGCCCAGCACCCGGTCGGGACGGACCGAGCGGAGCCCGGCGAGGGTGTCCAGCGCCGACGCGGCGGGCGCGAGCCAGGCGCCCTCCAGGACGCCGGCGTGCTCCTGCTCCAGCCGGAAGTCGTGCCTGCCGTAGGCGACCACCGCGACGCCGAGCTGCTCGGGGCGGGGGAAGCGCCGCTTCACCAGCTTGACGAACTCGGTCGCGAGCCTGCGGCGCGACTCGAACCCGCCGCCGCACCGGTCGATCACGCAGATGACGTCGAGCTCGGTCGTCTCGGGGACGAGGCGGTCCGGCAGCGTCGCCATCAGCTCCGACCAGGACCGGCGCTCCGGCTCGACCCCGCCGGGCTCCACGAACTTGACCTGCCCCGCGCCGGCCAGGACCGCGCGGAGCCGGTGCCGTCCGGCGGGGAGCCGCACGACGCCGGTGAACAGCGCGCGGGGGCCGTCGTCCCGCCACGTCACGACCGCGAGGACGGTCCCGTCGTCGTGCGGGTGGACGCAGCGCAGGCTCACCGCGCTCTCGGTGCCGACCTCGTCGCCCGCGGCGAACAGCTGCGTCCCGATCGGCAGGATCCTGCCGGAGGACTCGATCTCGACGACCACCAGGTCCAGCGGGGCGCGAAGGGGAAGGGCCGCGACCGCGTCGCCGACGGCGGCGGCGACGTCGACGCCGATGAGGCGGGAGGGCGATCGCCGGTGGTCGTGCGGATCGGGCGCCGTCCACGCGTCCGGCGCGTTCCCTCCGGCGTCGCCCGCCAGCCTCGCGAGGTCGGCCAGCGCCCGTTCGGGCACGGGCCACCCGGGCGCGGTGCAGACGAGTTCGAGCCGGTGCCCGTCCGGCGGCGCGACCTGCTCCTCCAGGTTCCGGCGCAGCTCGCTCCACAGCCGCGCGTGGTCGACGCCGCCGAGGCCGCCCGCCAGCCGGAACCTCAGCTCCTGGAGGGAGCCGGTGGCCAGCATCGGCACCAGCGCCGTCCAGGGCACGGCCGGGCGGGGACGCGGGCGGGGCAGGCCGAACCCGTCCATGACGATGACGGTGACGGTGATCCCGGACTCGCCCGCCTCGGCGATCGCGAGGCGGCCCCGGTCGGACAGCTCGGCGATGGCCTGCTGGATGCGGCCGCGGAACCGCTCGGCCGGGTCGCCTCCGGCCTCGGCCCGGCGCAGCGCCTCGTCCCATTCCGCCGTGCTCGGCCGGCCGCCCCGGATGAAGGGCAGGTCACGCCCGCCGGACGGTGACATCCGGGCGGCTGCGACGGCGTCGAAGGCCCGCTGTGCCGCCGTGAGCCGCTCACCCTCGTCCGGGCCGTCCCCCCGACCCTCCGGGTGCCCGGCCGTACTCGGGGACGACGGCCACCATCCGCATGCGCAGGGCGCGTTCGTGTCACTTAAAGCAAAACAAACCGGACATTCCACATAGTCAACCTCATGATGCGACATAGAGGTTTTCCCTCGCATCGCATGTTTGTCGCCCAAAGCCGGGTGGGATGGAGATCACTGATCTTTTCATACAGGCTCGCGCGCCCCCGCGAATAATCGACTGCCCCGTTCGATCGAAACCCCTTCACCCGGCACGGTGTTGCCATGCCGGGCCCCCCACTCCGGCATAGTAGGCACACCGGACCCACTGTCCGCAAAAGCGCACCAGACCTGCCTTTGTCCGGAACCGGTCACCGCCGTCCCCCGGCTGGAGCGGGATCCGGCACCCGCGATGAGGTACAGCTAGATCCGTGGATTCGCGCGATTGATCGTCCGAATGCGTACATCTACCTTTTCGGCGTGGGCGTCCGTCCGTACACTCGCCGGGGCCGGTGCCGACGGGGGCCGAGAAAGATCGAACGGATCACACCGGGCCCGGTGGCGGCAGCAAGGGGGAGGCTATTGAAGAACGTTCTGGTGTGGCTTTCCGGCGCCCGCGCGGAGGTCCTCGAATTAAGCCCGGGCGACAAGCCGAAATACGTCGGAGTCGGCAGCGCCATTCTGATCACCGGCTCGATCGCCGGGGTGGCCATGGCGTTCGCCCTGCAGAGCGCCGTGCAGGTCATGACGCCGCTGGCGGTGGCCTTCGGGCTGGCGTGGGCGCTCGGGATCATCATGCTGGACCGCTGGCTGGTCAGCTCCATCCAGCGCGGCTCGAAACGGCAGAACCTGCTGACGGCCGTGCCCCGGCTGGCGCTGGCCGTGCTGTTCGGGCTGGTCATCTCCACGCCGATCGTCCTGCGCATCTTCGAGCCGGAGATCGCGGCGGAGATCGCGCGCATCCACCAGGCGGACGCCGACTCCTTCCAGGAGCGCCAGAAGAACGGGGACCTGGGCAAGGAGATCGCCGCGCTGACGGCCCAGCGCGGCGGCCTGGAGAAGATCATCGCGAGCGGCGGCGACGCGCCGCGCAACCCCGGTGACGACCCAGTGATCATCGGGCTCCAGTCCCAGCTCAAGCAGGCGCAGGCGGGCAGCGAGGCGGCCTACAAGAAGCTCCAGTGCCAGCTCTACGGCCCCTGCAAGCCGAAGGGGCGCGGCCCGCTCGCCGAGGCCGCGCAGAAGGCGTACGACTCGGCCCAGCGGCAGGTCGCCTCGATCAACGGCCAGATCGAGGACCGCAAGCGCCGCCTCGCGTCCAACGACGACAAGAGCCGCGCGCAGCGCGTCGCCGACGCCAAGACGGCCCTGCCCGGAGTGCGCAAGAGGCTGGACGAGCAGATCGCGCGGCAGGAGGCGCTGCAGAAGACCTTCACCGCGAAGCAGCAGAGCTCCAACGGCCTGCTCATCAGGATCAAGGCGCTCGACCAGCTCGCGGCGCAGGACGGCTCCATGCGGACGGCCCACCGCGCGCTGATCCTGCTCTTCACCGTGATCGAGATCCTGCCCGTGCTGGTCAAGCTGCTGATGCTGTTCCTGCCCGAGAGCACCTACGACAAGCTCTCGAAGGTGCAGGAGAAGGAGGACCTCGCCCGCGCCAAACTGCTGATCCGCACATCCTCCGGGACCGCGGACGCCAAGATCGACGATGCCATCCGCGAGATCTGGGGGATCCCCGCGGAGCCGGAGAAGGAAGGGACGCCGGCCAAGGGAACCGGCATCCTCGACGACGACGATGATCCGGGACGGGAATGGAACGCCGGGCTCCCCCACGAGACCGGCAGCCCGCACCGCTGGGACGCCGAGCAGCTGATGAACATGCCGGACGACCACGTGTACGGCCATGGCGACGAGGACCAGGACTTCGGCGACGTCCTCCCGCCCGCGGCACCGGGCCGCGAGGACGGCAACGCCGACCTTCCGAGATCACCGGCCGCCGGGGGCCCGCGGTCCAGCAGGACCAGGTCCCCGATGCCCGAGCCCCGGCAGGAACGGGCCACGTCCCGGCTCGACACCGAGGACGGGACCGACCGGCTGCTGGAGTTCGACAACTGATCCGGCGGCCGGGCGGACGATTCGCGACGACAGTGGGAGTGCCCTGAGTGGCGGTTCAATCCGGCGGCGGGCGGTTCGAGCGGGTGCGCAAGCTCGGCGAGGGCGGCATGGGCAGCGTCTGGCTCGCCTGGGACAGCAGCCTGGAGCGCAACGTCGCGGTGAAGGAGATGCACACGGGCGTGCCGGCGGGCGGCGGGCGGCCGCCGCTCTCGTCGTCCCGGGTGCTGCGGGAGGCGCGGGCGGCCTCCCGGCTGCGGCACCCGAACATCGTCCAGATCCTGGAGCTGATCGAGAGCGCCGACGCCCCGCTGATCGTCATGGAGTACATCGAGGGCGAGTCGCTGGCGGAGTGGATCACGCGGAAGCCGGGCGCGCTGTCGGAGGACCGGGTCGCCGAGATCGGCATCGCGGTGCTGGACGCGCTCATCGCCGCGCACGCGGAGAGGGTGGTGCACCGGGACATCAAGCCGGCGAACATCCTGATCCAGCGGGCCACCGCGCCCGGCGATCCGCTCGGGCCGCGGGTCCGGCTGATCGACTTCGGGAACGCGGCGATCGAGGGCCACCAGCTCACCACGCGCAGCTCCCTGATCGGCACCCTGGCCTACGTCGCGCCCGAGCGCTTCAGCCGCGCGTCGGGCCCCGAGGTGGACCTGTGGTCCCTGGGGGTCACGCTGTACCAGGCGATGGAGCTCCGCCTGCCGTTCGCCCGCGACCAGGAGGCGGAGCTGATCTACGCGCTGCTCCACGAGCCGCCGGACCCGATGGCCAGGGCGGGGCGGCTGGCTCCGGTGATCGTCCAGATGCTCGACAAGGACCCGGGCCGCCGGCTGGACGCGCGGACGGCGCGCGACATGCTCCGCCAGGTCCTCGCGGGGCCGGTGGGCCCGCCGCCCCCGCGGGCCCCTCGCCGCACCGTCTCCGGAGGGTCCTCCCCCCGCCCGGCCACGACCCGGCAGGTCGGACAGAGCAGGCGGGACGAACAGCCCAATCAGGACGGACCGGCCGAGCAGAACGGACCGGCCGAGCAGGGCGAACGGGACGGACGGGCCGCTCCGGCGGACGTGCCGCCCTCCTGGCGCCCGCCGGGCGGGTTCGCCGCGATCGTCGCGCGCAACCCGAAGCAGGCCGCGGCGCTACTCCGCGAGCAGGGGCCGCGCGCCTCGGCCCGGGTCCTGGACCGCCTGGAACCCGGCTCGGACGAGGCGCTCTCGGTGGTGACGGCGCTGGGCCCCGCCTTCGCGGCGGAGGTGCTCGGGCACACCCGTCCGGAGACGGCCGTGGCGATGCTGCGCCGTCTCGACCTGGAGCGGGCCGTCCGGCTGCTGGTCCTGGTCCCGGCCAGGGGCGTCGCCGCGATCCTCGCCGCGATGCGCCCGGACGACCGTCCGACGGCCCGGCTCCTGCGCGCGCTGCCCCCCGGGCACGCGGCGCGGGTGCTGAACGACGTCGCGCCGGCGCAGGCCATCGCCGTCCTGGAGGTCCTGGAACCGGCGCGCACGGCGGACGTCCTCGCGCGGATGAGCCCCCGGCGGGCCGCGGTGCTGCTCGACCAGGCCCCCGGGGATCCGCGCCGCGCGGCCGTCCTCGTCCAGGCGTTCCCCCGCGAGCGGCTCGGCGGCGTGCTGGACCGGATGGACGCCTCGCGGGTCGCCGAGATCCTCCTCGTCCACCCCGGCCAGGCGGCACATCACCTCCAGCTGATGCGTCCCGCGGAACGCCAGCGGGTCATCGACGCCCTGCATCGCCTGGACTGACGCCCGCGCCTGGCGAAGGCCCCACGAGGCGCCCCCGCCCACACCCGGCGATCGGTCAGCGGCCGGCGGGCTCTGGTGCGGGACGAGGGGGACGGTACGCGCGGCGCCAAAGCAGTTCGAGGGGGCCGCGGTCGAAGCGGCGGAGCCAGAGGACGGCCGCCGCCATGGTCGGCGCGCAGATCCCCGCCCAGGCGGCGACCGTCCACGTCCCGCCGCGCCCGTTCGGCACGAGACTGTTAGCCGCCGCCGGTCAGCGTGCGAAGGACCTGCCCGTCAAGGATGCGCTTGCAGGGGGGGTGCGCTGCTAAGGGGCGCGCTTGTAGGGGGCGCGCTTGTAGGGGGCGCGCTTGTAGGGGGCATGGCAGCCGCAGCCGACGCGCGCCGCGCGCAGGCCCTCGCGCGGCGCAGCGGCGGCCTTCTCGACGTCCGCCAGCATCCGCCTCCGGTGCTCGGCGGTGATCAGCCGTCCGCCGGCCACGACCGCGTGGATCCGGGTGGTGTTGCCGATGTCGGCGAGGGGGTCGGCGTCCAGCACGACCAGGTCGGCGAGCCTGCCGGGACGGACCGACCCCAGGTCCCGCTCGGCGCCGAGGTACCGGGCCGGTTCGAGCGTGGCGGTCGCGATCGCTTCCAGGGGCGTGAGGCCGGCGCGGACGAGCAGGGCCAGTTCCTCGTGGAGGCTGAAGCCCGGGTAGGCGTAGATGAACCCCGCCTCGCTGCCGCCCATCAGCCCCACCCCGGCCTTCCGCATCGCGCCGACGAAGCGGAGCCTGCGGTCGAACAGCTCGCGCTGCTGCCGGACCTCCTCGGGCGTGCGCCCGGGCAGGTAGATGTTGTCCACGGCCCACCGCCACCACTCCCGGTCCTCGGCGGGGACGTACTTCAGCCGCGGATCGTCCAGTGAGAGGTCCTCGGGACGGTCCACGATGAGGTGCATGCTCAGCGTGGGCGTCACCCGGGTCCCGTTGGCGGCCAGCCGGTCGAAGAGGGCGGCGGCGCGCCGGGGGTCCGGATGCCCGCTGGCAAGCCACTCCACCTTGTGGAACCGGCGGAACCATCCGGCGTAGTCGCCCGGCTCGATCGTGATGGCGTCCAGTGCCTTGCGGACCTGCCGGTCGCGGGCCGAGGTGGCGCACCACAGCGTGTGGACGTGCTCGATGCCGCGCTGGCCGAGGTCGCTCGCCCACGCGGGGGCGACCTTGTCGGGGCAGTGCCCGGCGAGCGGGAGGCCCTGCCGCCGCGCCTCGTCCGCGACCGCCCGGAAGGACGCCGCGTCCAGCCTGGAGTAGATCTTGACGAAGTCGGCCCCCTCCGCCTTGACCCGCCGCACCGCCCGGCGCGCCTCGGCCTCCCCGGTGACCAGGAGGGCGCCGTCCGGATCGTCCGGCCCGGCCAGCAGCGAGGGCGAGCCGTCGATGATCGTGCTCGCGATCGTCCACCGGGGTCCCGCCAGGACGCCGCGCGCGATGTCCTCGCGCCACCGCCGGACGACCGGGGAACCGGCCATCTCGCGGACCGTGGTGACCCCGTTGGCCAGGTAGAGCGGCGGGGAGATCTCGTGGGTCCCGATGCTGTGCGCGTGCATCTCGCACAGCCCCGGGATCACGTACCTGCCCGGCAGGTCGAGGACCGTGACCCCGTGGTGCACCGGCACCTCGTCGCGGCGTCCCACGGCGATGACGCGGTCGCCCTCGATCAGCACGGTGCTGTCCGGCCGGGGCCGCGGGCGGGTGGCGTCGATGACCGTGACGCCCCGCAGCGCCAGGCGGGGCCGGGGACCGGCGGCGGCCGGGGCACGGGACGCGCCCACGGCCAGCGCGGCGCCCGCCGCGGCGCCGCCGACGAGGACGCCGCGGCGTGAGATCGGATGTGGCATGGGACTCCCCCGCTCCGGATGCTCGCCGCCGGATCGCGGCGCCCCCGCAACGTATACAGCGTCTGAGACAAATTTCAAGACATTTGTCTCAGACGCTTCTCTCAGACGCTGATATCATCCGGCCATGGGAAACCGCGAGCAACTGCTGGTCGCCGCCAGGGAGTGCCTGGAACAGAAGGGCTACGCGCGGACGACCGCCCGCGACGTCACCGCGGCGGCGGGGACGAGCCTGGCCGCCATCGGCTACCACTTCGGCTCGACCGAGGCGATGCTGAACACCGCCCTCCACCAGGCGATGGAGGAGTGGGGCGAGCGCCTCGGGCAGGCGGTGCGGGAGGTCGCCGACGGCACCGCGTCCCCGGCACGGCGCTTCGAGCTGATCTGGGCGCGGATCGTCGCGTCGTTCGAGTCCGACCGCCCGCTGTGGGCCGCCCTGTCGGAGATGATGGTCCAGGCCCAGCACGTCCCCGCGCTCCGCGAGTCGCTCACCGCGAGCATGGCCGAAGGGCGCGCCGGCCTGGCGGAGATCTTCGGCGAGGCGGGCGCGCCCGGCGACCCCGCGAGCGCCCGGCTGATCGGAACGCTGTGCCAGGCGCTGCTCACCGGGCTGATGATGCGCCTGCTGATCGACCCGGAGGAGCCGCCGTCGGGCGGCGACATCACCGAGGCGATCCGCCTGCTGCTGGGCTCGGACTGACCCCCGCGTCCCGGCCGCCGCTCCCGGCCGCCGCCCCGGCCGCCGCCGCGGTCGCCCGGCGGTCCCGGGTCAGCTCGTGGGGAGGCGAAGAGGGCCGTTGCCCTCACGCACGTCGCGGACGATCTGGAGATCGCTCACCGGGCGTCCGTCCTCGTCGACGGTCACGCGGACGGCGTGGTCGCCGAGGCAGGTGCGGTCGTGCGCGGGATCCTCGCAAAAAAGGACATACCCGGTGAAACGGTCGATCCGGCCCGGCTCCAGGCTCCACACGCCGTCGTAGGAGGCGATCACGGCCCGCGGCTCGGTGAGCCGCAGGCGGCCTCCGACCTGCTCGCGGACGCGCCTGCCGAACGCCTGCCGGTCCTCGAACGTCCGCGAGATGGCGAGCCCGGAGGTCACCGGCTCGTCCCGGCCGTCGCGCAGGGTGAAGGCCGCGGTGAAGTAGGTCCGCCCGGCCAGTGACGCCTGGAGCCTGGAGGAGGTCAGCCGGGCCAGCGTCGGCGACGCGGGGTCTCCCGCGGGCCGCTTGCGGGCGACGTCCGGCCGGACCAGCCTGACGCGCAGGGCGCGGCTCCCGGCGGGCAGCCCGTACGAGCCGTCCGACCGCGGCGGGGACCCGGCGGCGGTGAGCGCCGCCGACCACCCGGCGGCGCAGCGGCCCAGTTCCCCGAGCACCGCCGTGACGTTGTCGTTGGTCAGGGCGGCGGCGATCCACGGCTCCCCGGCGGCGGGCCCGAGGCCGATGATCTCGTGGCCGCAGCGGGCGAAGGCGGTCCGCAGCAGGCGGAACCCGGCGGCCTGCTCGCGGCCGCGCGCGACGGCCCCGGCCAGCGCGTCCTCGCAGCGCTCGCGCCCGCAGCGGCCCTTGCCGGCGTCGATGCGCAGCCGCACCACCGCGTCGGGGTCGTCCCGCACCGCGAACGTCACCTCCGATCCGCCGGTCTCCGGGAACAGCGTGCGGGCGCCGATGAGCCTCAGCTGCCCCGGGTGGTGGCGCTCCGCCAGCTCGGCGGCGCGCCTCTTGTCGTCCCCGGTGCCGAGGCCGCACCCGCCCGCCAGCAGCGCGACGAGGGCGATGCACGAGCCGAGCACTGGACGGCGCAGCCCCTTCTTGCCCGACCTGCCCATGGTGCCCCTCACCGAGATCCGACCGCCGATGCCCGCCACGCTAAGGCCGGGCGGGAGGGGCGCACATGAGCGCGAACACCTAGCCGGACCCGGGTGAGGTACTCAACCGGGACCGGGCTGATCTGCGCGTCGCTCCAAGCGCGGAGATGTCAATACCGGTGGAGTGAACACCCCATGCTGCTCCCGTCAGCCGGGAGTGTCATACCGGTGATGTTGCGGAGGGATAAATCGGGCACGGCATGGCATAAGCCCCCAGTACGCACCGTTGGAGCCGCCGTGCCCACCCATCCCGCCTTCCCCTTTCCGGCAGAACACGCCCTGCGACCCTCCCCCCTTCTCACCGAAGCCCGCAGCGGGCACGCTCCGATCCGCGTCCAGCCCCGCTACGGAGACCCGGCCTGGCTCGTGACCCGCTACGAGGACGCGCGCCAAGTGCTGAGCAGCCCCGTCTTCGGCCGCGACCACGAGCGCGCCGGGGTCCCGGCCGACCACATCTCCCGGGTGACGCCCCTGGACGTGACCAGCGACACCTTCTCGGCCCAGGACCCGCCCGACCACACCCGGTTACGGCGCTTCGTGTTCCGCGCCTTCACCCCGAGCCGGGTGGAGGCCCTGCGGCCCGCCACCCGGCGCATCGCCGACCGCCTCGTCGACGGCATGATCGCGCAGGGGCCGCCGCTCGACCTGTTCGAGCGGTTCGGGCTCGGGCTGCCGCTGGAGGTCATCTGCGACCTGCTCGGCGTCCCCCTCGCCGACCGGAAGCTGTTCACCGAGTGGTCCGACGCCCTGCTGAACAGCACGGGGACGACCGAGGAGGCGGTGGCCAGCGTCGAGGAGATGAACGCCTACCTGGCCGGGCTGTCGGCCCGGCGGCGGCAGCGGCCGACCGACGACCTCATCGGCGCGCTGGTGCGCGCGCGGATCGAGGGCGACCGGCTCACCGACGACGAGGTGAAAAACCTGCTGCGCATCCTGCTGGGCGCCGGGCACGAGACCACCGCCTCCCAGATCCCGAACTTCATGTACGTGCTCCTGGAGAGCGGCGAATACGAACGGGTGGCCGCCGACCCCGGGCTGGTGCCGACGGCGGTGGAGGAGCTGCTCCGCTACGTGCCGCTGCTCACCCAGGGGTCGCTGACGCGCTTCGTCCTGGAGGACGTCGAGGTCGGCGGAGTGCGGCTGCGCGCCGGTGACCAGGTGCTCGTCGAGCTGGCCGCCGCCAACCGCGACACGGCCGCCTTCGACGACCCCGAGGCGCTGGACGTCACCCGCAAGGACAACCCGCACATCGCCTTCGGCCACGGCATGCACCGCTGCGTCGGCGCGGCCCTGGCGCGGATGGAGCTCCAGGTCGCCCTGGCCACGCTCACCGAGCGGCTTCCCGGGCTCGGGCTCGCGGAGCCCGACCGGATCGAGTGGCACGTCGACCGCTTCGTCCGCCGTCCCAAGGAACTCCTCGTCACCTGGTGAGGTGCGGCGGGGGCCGGACGCGCCCGGCGCAGACCGGGCGCGCCCGGCGGGGACGCGTCAGCTCCCGCCCGAGGCCCGTCCCGCCCAGTCCTCGTAACAGGCCCGGCCGGCGCCGCCGGCCGGCCGTCGGCTATCCGGCGCGCTCGACCGCGTCGGGCACTTCGAGCGTGGCGGCCATGAGGCTCTGCGTGTAGGGGTGCGACGGCGCCGAGAGCACCAGGTCGGCGGTGCCCGACTCGACGACCCGGCCCTGGCTCAGCACGACGACGCCGTCCGCGATGCTGCGCACGACGGCCAGGTTGTGCGTGACGAAGATCATCGAAAGCCCGTCGTCCAGGAGCGAGCGCAGCAGCTCCACCACGGACGCCTGCACCGACACGTCCAGGGCCGACGTCACCTCGTCGCAGATGAGGAGCTTCGGCTCGCAGACGAGGGCGCGCGCGATGGCGACGCGCTGGCGCTGGCCTCCGGACAGGTCGGCCGGGCGGCGGCCGGCGAGCCGCGCGGGGATCTCCACCCGCTCCAGCGCCTCGGCCACCCGTCCGCGCGCCTCGCGCGCGCTCATGCCGAAGTAGTGCCGCAGCGGCACGACCAGGCTGCTCTCCACGCTGCGGTGAGGGTTGAGGGACCCGTAGGGGTTCTGGAAGATGTACTGCACCTCGCGGCGGGTCTTCATGGCGCGCCTGCCCGCCGCCGCGGGGATCGGCTCGCCCTCGAACGTCAGGGTCCCCTCCTGCTCCTCGTGCAGGCCGACGAGGCAGCGCGACATCGTGGTCTTGCCGCTGCCGGACTCGCCGACGAGGGCCAGGCACTCGCCCCGTCCGAGGTCGAAGGACACGTCGAAGAGGATCTGCCTGCCGCCGTAGCCGGCGTTCAGCCCCGAGACCGAGAACACCGCCTCTCCCCCGGCGGCCGCGGCGTGCGCCTCGCCGGGACGCGGCGGGACGCGGGGCGTCCGCACCACCTCCTCCACGCGGAGGCACCGGGTCAGCGTCCCCGACGGCGCGGGCACCAGCTTGGGACGGGTCTCCTCGCACTCGGGCGCCGCGTGGCCGCACCGCGGCGCGAACACGCAGCCGTGCCGGTCCTCCTCGACGCCGGGGGCGCGCCCCGGGATCGGGACGAGCCGGTGCCGGTGGGTCGCCGACGGGACGGCCGACAGCAGGGCGCGGGTGTAGGGGTGGCCGGCGCGGACGAGCACGTCCCGGTCGGTGCCGCTCTCGACCACCTCCCCGCCGTACATGACGGTCACGTGGTCGGCGACGTCGGCGACGACCGCGAGGTCGTGCGAGACGTAGATCGCCGCCATGTCGTGCTCGCGGCTGAGGTCGCGCACCATCTCCAGGACGCGCGCCTGGGTGGAGACGTCGAGCCCGGTCGTCGGCTCGTCGAGCACGATGAGCCGCGGGCCGGCGGCGATGGCCATCGCGATGGCGACGCGCTGCTGCTGGCCGCCGGACAGCTGCCGCGGGCGGCGCTTGAGGAACGCGTCGTCGCCCGGCAGCCCCACGGTCTCCAGCAGCTCGCGGACGCGCGGCAGCGCCTCGCGCCTCGGCGACCGCAGCCCCTCGGTCAGCTGCGTCGCGAGGCTGAGGCTCGGGTTCAGCGCGGTCGCCGGGTCCTGCGGGACGTAGGCGACCGTGCTCCCCCGCGCCTTCCGCAGGCGCCCCTCCGGCAGGGAGAGCAGGTCGACGCCGTCGATGACGACGCGCCCGCCGGTGATCGTCGCGCCCTTCCGGGCGTACCCCAGCAGGGCCAGCGCGAGGGTGCTCTTGCCGGAGCCGGACTCGCCGACCACCCCCATGACCTCGCCGCGGCCGAGCTCGAAGCCGACGTCGCGGACGATGTCGCCCCCCGTCGCGTCGACCGTCACGGTGACGCCCGAGACCTGGACCTCTTTCGCCACTTCAGCCCTTCCCTTCCGTGCGGCCGACCGTCCGGGCGACGGACTCGGCGATGAGGTTGCCTCCGAGCGCCATCATGAGGATGAGGACGATGGGCGCCAGGACCGGGAGCGGCGCGACGGGCAGGCCGTCCTGGTTCTCACCGACCATCAGGCCCCAGTCCGCCGCGGGCGGCGCGATCCCGAAGCCGAGGTAGTTCAGCGACGCCATCGCCGCGACCGCCCAGACGAGCCGCATGCCGGTCTCCACCATGAGCGGCGAGGTCACGCCGGGCAGCACCTCGCGGACGAGGATGTGCCGCGACGGCAGCCCGTTCGCCTTCGCCCACAGCACGTACTCGCTGCCGATCACCGGGAGCGCGGCCCCGCGCATCACGCGGGAGACGCCCGGCACGAACGCCACGCCGACGAGGACCGCGGTGAGCAGCGTGCTGCGTCCGAGCATGGACACGAACAGGAGCACGAAGATGATCTCGGGGAAGCTCAGCAGGACGTCCATGGCGCGCATCAGCAGCGCGTCCACCGCCCCGCCCCGGTAGGCGGCGGTGAGGCCGACCAGGCAGCCGAGGACGACGCCGATCCCGGCGGCGAGCAGCGCCATCCACGACAGGTCGAGGCCCCCCTGGAGCAGGCGGCTCAGGACGTCGCGGCCGAGGATGTCGGTGCCCAGGGGGAACTTCTGGCTGGGCTCCTGGAGGGGCGGCCCGACGATGGCGTCCGGGGCGTGCCGCGCGAAGAGCGGCCCGAACACGACCACGAGCGCGACCACCCCCAGCAGCGCCAGGCCGAGACGGGCCTGGCCGGTGCGGACGGCGCGTCCGAGCACCGTCATGCCGCTCTTCGCGCCCGCCGCGGCGGCGTCGCCCCGCGGCGCCGCCACGGCGACCGCGGTGTCCCCCGCGGCCGGAGGCGCGGGCGTCTGGTTCGTCGTCACTGTTCGCTCCTTCATCGCGACCTGCTCAGCACCGCGAACACGTCCGCGAGAAGGTTGAACAGGTAGTACGCGGTCGCGAGGATGAGGATGCACGCCTGGAGAACGGGCAGGTCATGGGCGTTGACGGCACTGACCACCTGTGTGCCGAGGCCCGGGTAGGAGTAGACGTACTCGACCACCACGACGCCCGTGATGGTGATGGCCGCCACGAGGCTGGCCGCCGGGAGGCTCGCCGCGACCGCGTTGGGCAGGGCGTGCCGGAACAGGATGCGGCGGCCGCTCAGCCCCTTCAGCCTCGCGGTCTGGACGTACTCGCTGTCCATCGCGTCGATGAACGACGCGCGGACGAGGCGTCCGAGGTACATCACGCCCATGAGCGTGAGCGTCGTGACCGGGAGGACGAGCTCCGCCGGATGCCACCAGGGCAGGTCGCCGGGCGGGATGTCCGAGACCCCCGGGAGCACGCCGAGGACCGACGTGGCGAAGAACGCGATCAGCAGCATTCCCACGACGAACGCGGGCAGCGCCGTGAAGAGCGAGGACACCGCGATGAACGCCTTGTCCAGGATGCCGTCGCGCTTGTAGGCGCTGAAGACGCCGACGACCACCGCGAGCGGGAGGATCAGGACCATCGAGATCAGGCCCAGGGTGAAGGAGTTGAACATCCTCGGGCCGATGATGTCGGCGACGGGCTCGCCGTTCTGGAGGGAGTCGCCCATCTGCCCGGTGAGCACGCCGGAGAGCCAGTGCCAGTACTGCGCGACGATCGGGCGGTCGAGCCCGAGCTGCCGCCGGAGGTCGGCCACCTGCTGCGCCGTGGCGTCCTTGCCGAGGATGATCCTGGCCAGGTCGCCCGGCAGCGCCTGCGTCACGAGGAAGAGCAGCACCGACACCAGGAACAGCACGAGGACGCCGAGGACGAGCCTGCGTGCCAGCCATCGGAGCCTCGCGCCCTTCGGATCCGCCGGTGAGCTGCGTTGGAAGGGGCGCATCCGCGTCGCCAGTTGAACCATGACAATCTGCCGTTCCGTGGGGTGAGGGGGTGCCGGGCCGGACGCCGCCCCGGCACCCCCTCCGTACAAGGGGTGGACGTCAGCTTCCGACGGTCACGTTCGTCAGGAAGGAGAGCGGCTGGCCGTTCACGTCGGCCACGAGCCCGCGGACGCCGCTGCGGTAGGGCATGAGGACGTCGACGAACGCGGGCAGGATCGCCGCGCCCTGCTCGTACTCGATCCGGTGCATCTCGTTCATGATCGAGCACTGCTTCTTCTCGTCGGCCAGGAACAGCTGGTCTGCGAGCTTGACGAACGCGGGGTTGTCCCAGTGCGTGGCGTTCCCGACGCGCTCGGGAAGGAGGTTGCCGATCACCGTCGGCAGGTACGGGTAGGGGTTGAAGTCGATGAACACCGGCCACTTGCCCCACTTGGACAGCAGCTCCGGGACGGTCACGATGTTGACCTTGACCTTCACCCCGGCCTTCGCGGCGTTCTCGGAGAAGACCTGGGCCAGCTCCCGCATCCCGGGCAGCAGCCCGTCGGTCGTGATCGAGAACGACAGGCCGCTCTGGCCCGCCTGCGCGAGGAGCCTCTTCGCCTGCTCGATGTCCTGGGTGCGCTGCGGCAGGCCGGGGGCGGGACACGGCGTCGCCGCCTCATGGTCGTTCGCCACCCGCGCGTATCCGCCGAAGGCGTGGACACGACCTGCTGCCGGTCGACGAGGAGGCGCAGCGCCTGCCGCACCCGCGGGTCGTTGAACGGCGCCACCGTCGTGTTGAGGCCGATCCGCAGGACGAAGTTGCCCTTGCTGTCCAGGAGCCCGATGTCCTTCTTGCCCTGGAGCGACTTCGCGATGGTCGGGGTCGCGCCGGACGCGACGTCCACCTGGCCGGAGAGCAGGGCGTTCGCCTGGGCCTGCTGGCTCTGGTACTCGATGATGCTGACCGTCCCGAGCTTGGGCTTGGTGCCCCAGTAGCCCTCGAACCGCTCCAGCGTCGACTGCCGTCCGGCGGTGAAGGACTTGACCACGAACGGCCCGGTCCCGATCGGCTTGGCGGGCACCGAACCCGCCTTGGTCATCGGGAGGAACGCGTTCGCCCAGATCTCCTTGAACGGGCCGAAGGGCTTGGTCAGGCCGACCTTCACGGTCAGCTTGTCCACCGCCTCGACCTTGCCCGCGTCGACCTTCTCGATGTACGCCAGCCCCTGTACGGCGTGCTTGGGATCGCGCAGGTACTTGATGCTCGCGACGACGTCGGCGGAGGTGAACTCGGTGCCGTCGGTGAACTTGACGCCCGGGCGGAGCTTGATCGTCCATTCGTCGAGGTCGGCGTTCGGGGTCATCTCCGTGGCGAGGCGCCATTCGAGCTTCCCCGCGGGGTCGAGGTGGGTGAGGCCCTCGTAGAGCTGGGCGCTGCGCAGCTCCTGGGTGGGGCTCTGGTTGCTCGCGTAGGGGTTCAGCGACTCGCCGGCGTCGGTGGAGGCGGCGATGCGGAGCGTTCCACTCCCGCTCCCGCCGTCCGCGCGGTCCGCCGGGGCACAGCCGGCGAGCGTCACCGCGGTGGCGACGCCCGTCGCGGCGCCGAGCACCCGGAAAAAGGGACGGCCGGACCGCGCGCGTGTCATGACGGCGGGTCCGGGGCGTGAGGTTCTACGCACCATGGGCTACTCCAGTTCCAAGAGAACGGCCAAGGCTCTAAGCCGTTAGATCAGCTCGCCTTCGCCTGAGCCCGGACGAACTGCGCCCTAGAGTACGTCCACGGCTGGCCTGGGGGAAGGGGGTCCTGAGAATCGTTCGTCAGCGTTGACCAGGCACTGTCTAATCGCTTAGATCGTGCTACCTTCTGCGCAGACCACCGGGGAGGATCACATGGAAGAAGAGGGACGATGACCAGTCCGTACGAGCACCTGTTCGTGAGGAAGATGCAGAACTGCATCGACGACCTCGTCAACGAGGGAGCCGCCGCCGGCGTCGTCGATCCGGACAACGTGGGCACGCCGCTCGCCCTCATGCGGTCGAACGAGGTCCCCGAAAGCAAGATCCACCTGACCTACACCTGGATCGGGAAGTGCGACGAGCCCGTGCAGTGGGTGAAGGAGCACGAGCACGACTACGACGAGGTCCTGATCTGGCACGGCAACGACCCCGACAACGTGGACGACCTCGGGGCGGAGATCTACCTCGACATCGAGGGCGTCCGCCACACGATCACGACGAGCGGCTCGGTCTACATCCCGGCGGGCATGCGGCACTGCCCCCTCGGCTTCAACCGCGTCGACCGGCCGTTCCGCTTCAGCGCGCTGTCACTGAGCCCGAACTACGAGTCGGACGAGCACGAGCCCAAGAAGTAGGGCGTACCGAAGACCCGGCCCCGTCGCCCGCGCGGCGGGGCCGACGCGTGCCCCCCGCGCCGCGTCACAGGGACGCGGGCGCGGCGGCCGGTGGAGTCCCGTCGGCCGCGGCGGGCTCGCATCCGCAGGTGACGCCGATGCTGAGCGTGCCGTCCAGGACCACCGACCTCCCCGGGCCGCCGCCCTCGTAGAAGGTCTCCTCCAAGACGTCGAACGCGCGGGCCGCGAGCTCTTCCAGCGGAAGGCTGACGGTGGTGAGCGGGATGCTCCCGAGCCGCGCCTCGCGGATGCCGTCGAAGCCCACGACCGCGAGATCGCCGGGCACGTCCAGCCCCAGGCTCATCGCGGTGCGGATCGTCACGAACGCCTGCTCGTCGGTCGTGGCGTAGATAGCACGGGGCCGGCGGGCGCTCTCCAGGACCGGCCGGATCGCCGCCTCCGCCTCCAGCCGGTCGAACGAGACCCGGACGAGCCTGCCGTCGGTGGACAGGCCCGCGCCCTCCATCGCCCGGCGCCAGCCCCCCTCACGCCCGGCGGCAGGCCCGCCTTCGAGCTCTCCCGCCACGCACACGATGTCCTCGTAGCCGTGCCGCAGCAGGTGCTCGACGACGAGCCTCGCGCCCTGGAAGTCGTTGAAGGTCACGCTCGGCGAGGCGGCGTCGGGGGCGGCCCACTGCACGTAGACGCGGGGCGTCTCGTCGCCCGGCGCGGGCTCCTCCCCGGTCGTCACGAAGATCCCGCGCGGGCGCAGCTCGGAGAACGCCTCGCCGTACTCCTGGCCGAGCGCGGTGAGGTAGCCGGTGTTGCCGAGCAGCGTGAGCAGGCCCCGGCTGCGTCCCTCCGTCTCGATGTGGCGCGACAGCTCGCCGAAGAAGGCGTTCGCCGTGTCGGGCACGAGCAGGCCGATGAGGTTGGACCGTCCCCCGCTCAGCGCGCCGGCGAGCGGGTTGCGCCGGTAGCCGAGCATCTGGATGGCCTCTTCGACCTTGGTCCGCGTCTTGGCCGAGACCGGCCGGGGGCCCCCGTTGAGCACGTAGCTCACGACGGCCGTCGACGTCCCCGCGAGGCGCCCGACGTCCAGAAGCGTGGGTTTGCGCGCGGGACGCGACGTGCCCTTGGATCCCACGCTCCTGCTCCCTGTCACTTTCCGTAGCCGCCCGAAAGTACCGGGACCCGTCCACGTCACCGCCGGCGACGTGATCGCCTTTCTCATTTTAGGATACGCGGGGACGGCCGGCCGCCCACGCTCCTGCCGTTTGGAGGCCCATGGCAGACACCGCGCCGCCGTTCCCGTACGCCGGGGAGGACGTTCGCACCCTGGTCTCGGCGCCGGGGGAAGTGGGCGACCTCACACCGGCCGACGACGAGTACGCCGCCGGGTTACGCGGCAGAGTGCAGAGCCTGGTGGGCCTCGACGTGCGGTTCGGCGGAGACCACACGTCCGTCCTCGCCCTGCGCGCCCTGGCCGCGGTGGACCGCGACCTGGAGCGGCGGGGGATCCGCAGGCGGGCCGGACGCGACGTCCGGGCCGCGGTGGCGGAGCTGGCCGAGGTCACCGGCTGGCTCCTGTGCGACGCGAACCGGCAGGGGCCGTCGTACCGGGTCAACCGGCGGGCGCTGGAACTCGCGCGCACCGCGGGCGACTCGTCGATGGAGCTGTTCGTCGTCCACAACATGAGCCTTCAGGCCACGTATCTGCGGCGTCCGCGGACCACCCTGGCGCTGGCCGCGCCGGTCCTCGACCGCGGCGGCCTGACCCCTCGGCTGGAGGCGATGTTCCGCCTGCGGGTGGCGCGCGCATACGCGCAGATGGGGTTGAGGACCGAGGCGACGAGGACGCTCGCACATGCCACGGGGCTGCTCTCGGAAGGTGTGCACGACCGCGATCCCGGCTGGGCGTGGTGGGTGTCCGAGCGCGGCTTCACGCACGCCGCCGGGGCGATGCTCGGCGGTCTCGGCGACTGGAAGGCGGCGATCGACCCGATCCAGCGGGCCCTGGCGGCCGCTCCCCCGGAGGCGCACCGGGAACGTTTCCTCTACCTGTGCGTCCTGATGCACGCCCAGCTGGAGGCGGGGGCGTGGCGCGACGCGGAACCCACCGCCCGCGAGATCGTCCCGCTGCTGCGGACCGTGCGCTCCGGCAGGCCCCTGGCCAGGCTCTCGGCCACCCTCGACCGCTTCCACCGGGACGGCCGGCCGCCGCGCGCGGCACGGGGCATCGTGGGCGATCTCCGGCACGCCATGGGCGGCGGGCAGGCGGATCACCGGCCCCCGCCTTCACCCGGGTGCGGGGGGACCGGGCGAAGGCGGGGTCCCGGCTTCTGAGGCCGGTTCCGGGGATGCGCCGGGAGGCGTCAGGCGGCCGGCCGCTGCCGCGGTCCGGGCTGCGCGGCGACGCCGGGGATGCCCGCGAGCTTCCACGCCGCGTAGGCGGCGGCGTTGGTGCTGTGCCCCATGACGGACGACTCGATGTTGTTGATGTCGTCGCACTTGGAGTGGTAGCAGGGGTCGTCACCACTGGTGATGCCGGTCACCTCGATGCCCGCGCTCTTGAACGAGGCGTGGTCGGAGCGTCCGGAGATGTTGATGCCCTTGGTGGCGATGTTCTTGCTGCGGAAGAACTCGGTGAACGTCGCGCCGAGGGTCGTGGAGTCGGTGTAGACGCCCCAGGTCTTGGTGTTCTTCGCGCCCACCATGTCGAAGTTCAGATAGGACTTGATCTTCGTCCGCTCGGCGGAGGGCAGCTGGGAGACATAGTACTTCGAGCCGATCAGGCCGAGCTCCTCGGCGCCCCACCAGCCGAACCGCAGCCGCTTGGTCGGCTTGGCGTCGGCGCGCGCGACGGCGAGCGCGGTCTCCAGCACGGCGCTGGACCCCGAGGCGTTGTCGTTGATGCCGGGCCCGGCGGGGACGCTGTCCAGGTGCGAGCCCAGGAACACGATCTGGTTGGGGTCGCCCTGCGGCCAGTCGGCGATGACGTTCCAGCCGGTGGCGCCCTGGTGGGTGAAGGACTGGAGCGTGGTCTGGAAACCGGCCGCGTCCAGCTTGGCCTTCACGTAGTCGGCGGACGCGCGGTAGCCGGGCTTGCCGTGCGCCCGGTTGCCGCTGTTGGCGGCGGCGATGGACTGGAACTGCTGGGCGTGCGCCATCGAGTTGGCCGCCGGGATGTCCGGCGACAGGACGGCGGCCGCCACCGGCGCCGGCGTGGACGCCGAGGCGCCGCCGGGCACGCCCGTCAGCGCCGTGACCAGCCCGACGCCGAGCGCCGCCGCGCCGAGCAGGGCCTTGTGTTTCATCTTGCGCATTCGTCATTCCCTCCTGCGGGGGCTCTGGCGCATGCGCGCCAGAGGGGGGATGACCGTGGACGGTAGGGCGCGACGAGAAGCGCGGTAAACGGCAATGTGTGACGAATTCCAGTTTCAGGCGGAATTTCGACACCCTTTCCCAGATGGGGCGGAAATCGAAGAACACCCTTCCCGGATCGGCGCCTCAATAATCAAACCGCCTGTTCAGCGCGCTTTGTGAAAGTGAAAAAGAGGCTCGATTGGAACGATCGAACGCCACCGGGTATTCGTGCCCCATTCGCCACGGCCGCCATCCGGTGGCAGCACCCCGTCACCGCACAGCCGACCGAGGCCCGGGTCCCCGGCGACGACCCGGTCTTGCCGCGCACGGCCCGCGATGACCGCGGCCCGCATGAGCGGCTCGGCGTTGCCCGGCAGCACGGCGGCCGCCCGGTCGAGGGCCGTGAGCGCCTCGGTGACGGTGTCCTCGGGTGGGGGCCGCTCCCCCGTGACCAGGCCGGGGTGAAGATGACGCCGATGCCGGTGTAGGCGCGGTGCAGGTCGAGCAGGCGGCCGAGCTCGCCGAGCGGATCGCCGTGGTCGTCGACGCGCAGGTCCGCCTCGACCCCGTCCGCGGCGTGCGCGCCGGGACGGGCGGAGACGACGCGCAGCGCGGCGAGACCGTCCGCGCAGTCGCGGGGTGAGCCTGCGGCGGCCATGGCGTCCGCCAGTGCTCCGGTACGGCGGAGGGTGTCGGGCCGCGTGCGGCGAGTGCCCCCGCCGCGTCCGCGACGCCGATCCGCTCGGTCATGGAGTTGCGGGGCGCGGTCGCCAGGTAGACGGCGAACAGCTCTCGGAGGCTGTCGCGGGCCGCGTCCGCCTCACCGTCCTCGGCGATGGAGCAGAACGCGTACACCACGAGCCGGTGCCCGGGACCCGCACCGCCCCCGGCGAGCTGCGCGCGCCCAGCGGACGTAGTCGGGACCGGCGAGGACGGACAAGATGATGCCATCCGCCTCCGTGCCGGACTGGCGGAGCGCCTTCGAACGCTCACTCCGGCGTAGAGGGACGGACGGCTCTCAGGCGGATGGTCCAACCTGATGCCGCGGGCGGTGAACGAGGTGAACTCGCCGCCGAGGGACCAGCCGCGCGATGTCCTCTCGCACCTCCAGCCACATGATCCGCACGTCGGGCCTGCTGACGAAGTCGGTCCGCTCCCGGTAGTACTCCCAGAGTCCGGCCTTCTCCCGCATGCTGACGTAGGGGTGGCCGTTGAGGTTGATCACCAGGTACCCGTCTCCCGGCGAGGGACACGGGCAACATGCGGGGGATCTCGGAGCCGTCCGCCACGGGTGCGCGGCGGGTCGCGCACCCGCTCATCTCATGTCCTTTCCTTGGAGGCGCCGCCGCCCGCCCGCCGACCGTCCCGGTAGACGGTGTGGACGCGGTCGGCGAGGGCGCCTAACTCGTTGGGGGGTCCCCAGTAAGGACGCAGAAGTCGGCGCGGCCGCCGAGCGCAAGCGTGCCGAGGTCGGGGGCGCCGAGCGGCGCCACCGCGGGCGGGAAACGCCACTACACCGACCAGCATGTCCAGCGAGCCTGCAGATCGCGGTGCTGCGGCGCTGGCACGGGTGGAAACTCGCGGCGATCCGCACCGCCCTGCCAGACCCGCCGGACCACCAGGCCACGCGCCGCCACTAGAACAACGAGACGCACTCCTCATCCGCCCGACCGAGCTGGCGAACCCGCCTCCTGCGATAGTGCGGCGAACGAATACACCTCCCAGGTCAGCTGGTTCAGCGCCCTGCTCCTTGGACGACGACGTAAACGGCACCGAAGACGTTGAATCCGGTGGCCACGGAAGCGCCGAGCATCGGATTCAGGGAGAACGACGCCGCCGTGGCGGCGGACGCGGTGCCTCCGCATGCGGCGGGGGCCATCAAAGGCCCCGCCTTGACTCGCACGGCCTGGGAGGCGTTCTTCATCACGGCGAGCAGCCGCGGTTTCCTGGGCACGCTGATACTCCGTTTCGTGCGCGTGGAGGAAAGCAGGTGATCGGACGGAGCGAAAAGGGGCCGGATTCCCGTCCGGCCCCTTCCGCCGCCTCAGCCGCCGGTCAGGCGACGTTCCCCATCGGGGCGGTGTAGGAGTAGGACTCCCACGAGGGCTGCCCGAACTTCCGGACACCCTGGTAGTAGGCACCGGCCCTGATCTCGCAGGGCCTGCCGGACCCGAGCGCTTCGCACGAGGCGAGCATGTCGTTGTAGAACCACTGGTCGCAGGTCGCGCGGTCGGACCAGTGGTAGCGGTAGCAGCCGTCGTGGTGCTTGCAGGCGTGGTGGAAGTCGTAGGCGGTGCCCAGGTCGCTGCCCGAGTCGGGAACGGCGGTGCAGCCGTCGGTCGTCCACCATTCGCCACCCTCGTTGTGTGGTGTGGCGTTCACCCCGGGTTCGGTCGTCGCCCACACGGGTCCCGCTCCCGCCACCACGGTCGTCCCGAGTGCCACGGTGGCCGCCAGCGCCACCGTGAGCCTCCTCATGCTGATCATTGCGTCTCCGGATTCGAGTCGTTGATCCGACACCGCAGAAGGTACCGAGGATTCACCGCACATCTGGTCGGGCGATCGACCGACATCTTCGACGCCGTTTCCGGACGATACTCGGCCCATCGCACCATAGGATCGGGATGCGCGACGAGGGCGGGCGGGGCATGTCAGGGAGAACGGACGGCACGACTGCCGGAACGGCGGTCGCCCATCTCGACCGGCTCGGCCATGGCTACGGGGCCGCCATCCGCGCTGCGACATTGATCCCTTTGACTTTGATCGCCTTTCTGGTGGCAGGGGACGTGCCCCATCCCGCCGCCGTCTTCGCGATCATGGCGGTCCTGTGCGCGTGGAGCGGCCTTTATGTGCGGTGGCTGCGACGGGCCGACGGCACACGTCCCTGGATGACGCTGCTCGACGCGGGGGTGCTGGCCGGTCTGGGGCTGAGCGCCCCGCTCACCGTCCCGGCCGGATGGCTCGCGGACGGGAGGTCCTGGCTGTTACCGCTCGTCGCGTTCGCCTGCGTCGGCTACCAGTACTACGCGCGGCCGCTGGTCGGCGCCGCGGCCGCCACGATCGTGGTGGCCGCGGCGATCACCGGGACGGTGCGCGCGTTACCCGGCGGGGCGCCTGGCGACAGCCTGGTGACCGCGTGCTGGACCGGCGTCGTCGCGGTCCTCGCCCGGATCCTGTGGACGCTCGTCGACCGCGGCGGGCGGCGCGCGGACGCCATGGCGGCGAAGGCGGAACGAGCGCGGTCGCAGCTCCTGGAACAGGAGGGCAAGCAGGTCGCAGAGCGCGACCACAACCGCAGCCTGCACGACAACGCCGCACAGACACTGCTCATCGTCGGGACGGGACAGGAGACAGGGCCGCCCGGGCTGCTGGCCGCGGAGGCCCGTGCCAACCTGAAGGCCCTGCACACCTGGGGTGAGAACAGGCCGTCGCGCACCGATCTCATGGAGGGGATCCGCGACCTGGCCGGGCAGTACCCGCTCGCGGTCTCGGCCATCGGACCGCCCCGGCTCACACTGCCGCCGGAGGTCGTGCTCGCGTTCACCGACGCCTGCCGCGAAGCCTTGCGGAACGTCGTCAAGCACGCGGGGGTGGACCGCTGCGAGATCAGCGTGACGGGATCGTCGAAACGGTTCCAGGTGGACGTCGTGGACACCGGTCACGGATTCGACCCGGCGAAGGTGCCGTCGGTCCGGCGGGGTCTGCGCGGATCGATAGCGGGACCGGTCGCCATGGTCGGCGGCAGCACGGCGATCGGGTCGGCGCCCGGTGCCGGGACGCGCGTCACGCTGCGGTGGTCGGTGGACGCCCAGGAGGCCCCGCGGCGGTCACCCGGCTCCCCTCTGATGACCGAGGCGGAGTTCCTCGTCGGGCTGCGCTGGGCCGTGGTGGTGATCGCACTGACGATCCTGGGCTCGTTCAGCATGGGCCGCCACCTTGACGCGTACCGTCCGCTCGCCGTGCAGGCCACGGCGTACGGGGTGCTGCTCGCCATCGCGGCCGCCGAGTTCGTCCTCATCCTCACCCGCGGGCGATGGGGCCGGATGCGCTGGCCCGCGGCGGCCCTGGCGCTCGGCGCGTCGGCCGCGGCCTGCGCCTCTCTCCCGCCCGGAGGAGCCGGGACGGCGGCGAACTGGGCGTTCGGCACCGTCGGCTGGCTCGGGGTGGCCGTGCTGCTCGACCGGCGGTTCGGCTGGCTGATCGGGTTCCTCGCCGTGCACGAGACGATCAACCTGACGGCCCTCCTGGTCTCCGGCGGGCGGGACCTCGACTCCGTCCTCAACTTCGCGGCCGGCTCGATCACGACGATCGGGTTCCCGTTCGCCACGGGCATCGCGGCGACCGTCCTGCGCGGGGTCGCGGAGAGGGCCGAGGCACAGCGCAAGGAGGCGGAGGCGCACAGCAGGGCCGCGAAGATCGAGGCGGTCCGGCACGAGGTATGGCAGGAGCGGTACGCGGATCTGTCCGTCACGGTGGCACCGCTGCTGGCGGGCCTGGCCGGCGGAACGCTCCGGCCGGACGACCCGGAGGTCCAGCGGCTCTGCTGGATCGAGGCCGCACGGATGAGGCGGCTGTTCGCCGAGACCGACGATGTGGACAGCCCCCTGCTGCACGAACTCGCCGAATGCGTCGATATCGCCGTCCAGAAGGGCGTCAAGGCCGAGCTGAAGGCGCACGGAGACCTCGGGCCGATCCCGAGGGAGATCAGGCGGGCGCTGACCGAGGTGCCGCTGGCCGCCCTCGCCAAGGCCGGGACCCGTGCCCGGGTGACGGTCATCGACGCCTACGGCGTCGTGTCGGTCACCGTGGTCAGCGACTGCGGGCCGGTCAGGATTCCCGAGCAGCCGGAGATCACCGTCGTGGTCGACGACCTGGTCGACGAGAACGAGTTCTGGGTGGAGGCGACATGGAGGAACCCCTCATCACAGCAGTGATCATCGACAATCATTCGGTGATCGCGGCGGGCGTGCGCACCTGGTGCGAGCGGGCCCGGCCGCCCATCCGGCTGATCGACGCCGGGAACAGGCTCGCGCGGGTGTGGACGGGCGAGGGCGGCGAGGCCGACGTCGTCGTCTTCGACCTGTGCATGCGCGTGGAGAAGGAGCCGGAGTTCAAGGAGCTGGACCGGCTCGTCCGGCAGGGCCGCCGGGTCGTCGTGTTCTCCGGCGAGGTCGGCCGGGACAGCGTGCTCAGATGCATGGAGCTCGGGGCGATGGCCTATGTGACCAAGGACGAGGGCGAGGAGCACCTCGTGCCCGCCATCGAGGCCGTCGCCCGAGGCGGGACCTACACCGGCCCGCAACAGGCCGGGATCATGGTCACCGCGCCCGACCGGCCCGCGCTCGCCGAGAGCGAGATCCGTGCGTTGCGCGCCTGGTGCGCGGGGGCGTCGATACCGCGGGTCGCCAAGAGGCTGGGCGTCTCCCCCAGGACGGTCGAAACCTACATCGAGCGGGCGCGCAAGAAGTACGACGACGTCGGCAGACCCTGCCCGACGAAGACGCTCGCCACGCTGCGGATGGTGGAGGACGGCCATCTCGACGTGAAGGAGATCGAACGTCCACAGGATGGCGAGGTCTGAGGGCGGCACACCAGTCCCGGCCCCGGAGGCCGGGGCCGGGGGCGGCGGGCTGTTCTCTACTTGGAGGGGAGGCGGGACTCTATGGCCTTGATGATGCTCGGGCGCAGGTCGGCGGCGCTGATGACGGCGTCGACGGAGCCGACCTCGACCGCGCGGCGGATGTCGTGGACGCGGTCGAACTCCGCGGCCACCTCGCCGAGCTTCTCCGCGCGGACGGACGAGCGCAGCTCGTCGAGCTCGGCGGTGAGCGCGGCGCGGTCGGTGCCGGACGCGGCGGCGACGCGGGCCTCCAGGTCCCGCACGCGGGGGTCGGCCGCCGTGCGGGCGCCGACGTCGCGGGAGAACACCACGGCCGCGGCCGGGGCGCCGCCGAGCACCGAGGCGAAGGAGCCCTCCAGCGCCAGGACGGTCATGTCCGGGTTCAGCGCCTTGGAGAACACCACGAAGGCGCCGCCGTGGTACCGGGAGATCACGCAGAACACGATGGGGCCGCGGAAGTTGACGATCGCGCGGCCGATCTCGGCGCCGTACTCCAGCTGGAGCTTGCGCATCGACTCCGGTGAGCCGTCGAAGCCGGACAGGTTGGCCAGCACCACCAGCGGGCGGTTGCCGCTGGCGGCGTTGATCGCCCGGGCGGCCTTCTTGGAGGACCGGGGGAACAGCGTGCCCGCGGTGTAGGCGTCGGGGCCGTCGGTGGGCGGGAAGCCGCGCCGCGGCACCGAGCGCGACTCGATGCCGAGGAGGCAGACCGGCATGCCGCCGAGGTGCACGTCCTGCACCACGGCGGTCTCGGCGTCGGCCATGCCCGCCCAGCGTTCCAGGACCGGGTGGTCCTGATCGGAGAGGGCGCGCATCACCGTCCGGATGTCGAAGGGCTTCTTGCGGTCCGGGTTGGCCTCGGCGGAGAAGATCTCGCCGACCGTGGTGAAGTCGCTGCCCTCCACGGCGTGCGGGAAGCCGGAGACATCCCGGTCGACGGGGTCGGACGTCACGGCGCGCCGGGGCGCGTCCTCGCCCGGCGCGACGTAGGTGTGGTCGTAGTGCGACATCAGGACGTCCCGCGCGCCGGCCAGGTCGGGGGCCCAGTACTGCGCCTGGCCGTTCGGGCCCATCACGCGGTCGTAGCCGCCGATGCCGAAGTTGTCCTCGGCCGACACGCCGCCGGAGAAGTCCAGGGCCTGCTTGCCGGTGAGCACCATCGTCGAGTCCGGCGTCATCACGAGGATGCCCTTGGTGTGCATGAGCATCGTCGCCTCGGCGTTCCAGTACGGCTGCGCGCCGACGGTGATGCCCGCGACCACGATGTTGATCTCGCCGCCGTCCTGGGTGAACTCGACGATCCGCTTGAGCGCGGCGGCGACCCAGTCCATGTTCTCGGTGCCCGACTCCATGGAGATCCGGGCGCCGGAGGACAGCGCGTACCACTCCACCGGCACCCGCATGCGCTCGGCGAGGTCCAGGGCGGCGATCACGCGGCGGCACTCCGGCTCCGACAGGGCGCCCAGCGACTTGGTCGGGTCGCCGAGCAGGACGACCCGGGTGACGCCCTGCGGGTGGCGGGGGTCGGGGTGGTGACGACGCCCGTGACGATCGCGGCGGTGTTGCGGCCCTTCGGGCGGTCGACGGGGACCAGCGCGTGGTCGCCGTCGAGGTCGTGCTCGACGAAGTCGCCGAGCCGGGCCGTCAGCTCGTACGGGTAGACGGTGTTGCGGCTGCTCGCGCGCAGCACCTTCTGCCGGTAGCCGTCGACCGGCTCGACGGGGTCGCCGGACGGCTCGCCGATGGTCAGCTCGGTGCCGCCGGTGGCGTCGAAGGAGATGCGCACGGCGACCTTGGCCAGCTCGCCGGTGCGGGGGTGGCGCTGCCGCGCGATGAACAGCACCTCCTCCAGCCCTGCGCCCGCGGTCGTCGGGAGGATCCGCCCGGCGATCGTCTCCAGCTCCGCGCGGGTGATAGTGCTCGGCGGCCAGACGTAGACGACGATCCGGTTGGTGTCGAAGCGTTCCCTGGACGGGCGCAGCGACCGGGCGCGGCGGATCGAGTCGAGGCAGGCGGCGATGGTGTCCTCGGCCGTCGGCAGCGCGACCAGCCTGCCGTCGTGGTCGCGCAGCCCGGTCAGGTCGCGCACCTGCGCGAACGCGACGAGGCGCTCGTCGGACGGGTTGTCGCGCGCCACGCAGCGGAAGAGGTAGACCTCCTCGTCCGACGAGGGGAGCCGGGTGAGGTCGAACCCGCTCAGCCGCTCCATCTGCATCCGCTGCGCGATGTAGGGGTGCAGGCCGCGGATCAGCCGTTCCTCGGCCATCCCGGTGGCGGACGGGCGGAACGTGAAGTGGTGGTGCATCACCGCGCCGCCGCTGCCCGCGACGGTGGCGGTGAGCCTGCGGACCCGGTCCGGCAGCGGGTTCGCCCCGATGACCTCGTGCAGCGCCGCGGCCATCGACTCGAAGTCCTCCGGCTGGTTCTCCCAGGAGAGGTAGATGTCGGCGTCGATGGCGTCCTCGCCGTCCGCGAGCTCCGCGAGCCCGCGCAGCGCCGCGCCGAACCCCTCGAAGCCGACCGCGGCGGAGACCACGCACGAGCCCGCGCGCTCGGCGACGACGAACGTGCGGCCCGCGACGTCGCGGGTGCGGACGCGGGTGATCCCCTTGTTGCCGTAGTACCGGCGGGTCAGGACCTCCAGCATGACCGCGTTGTCCCGGTCGTCGCGGACGAGGCGCCGGCCGAGCAGCCGCACCAGCGGCTCGGTGCTGCGCACCATCTCGGCGATGCGCTCGGCGCGGTCCGGCGCGTCGGGGTGCGCGTCCAGGTGGCGCAGGTGCCGCCGGACGTCGGCGTAGACGCGGGCGCGGTTGCGGCGCAGCAGCGGCTGGGCGAACCAGGCGAACACGACGCCGCGGGCGAGGTCGGACACGGCGGGGAAGCGCACCTGTGTCGCGGCCACCAGCCGCTCCAGCGCGAGACCGGCGGGCTCGCGCAGCGCCCGGTCCGGCGGCGGCTCCCGCAGCCACGCGCGCAGCAGCGTCGTGACGACGGCGGCGTCGGCGGACGCGCGCTGCTGGGCGAGGAAGATCCGGAAGACGGCGGCCTCCAGGCCGGGAGAGCGCTCCAGGCCGGTGACGCCGTAGTGCCCGAGCGCCTTGGCGAGCTTGTCCTGGAACGCCTCCGGCAGGCCGGCCCGCTCGACGTCGAGGCTCTGCAGGTAGGTGTGGAAGTACTCGCGGGCGCTGTAGACGTGGCCGTCCCCGCCGTCGCCGCCCGCGGGCCTGTTGCGGCTCAGCTCGGCGAGGTCGGTGAAGACGTCGAGGAGCGCGAGCTCCTCGGCCAGCGGCCGGTGGCCGTCGTCGAGGGCGGCGCCGCGCGCGGCGAGGTAGTCGTCCATGACCCGGCGCTCGTCGTGCGGGTCGACGTCGAAGCCCAGCAGCAGGCAGCGCAGGTCCTCCTGGCCGCGCCGTGCGCGCTCGCGCGCGGGAAGGGTCGCGGGCGCCGCGGGAAGGTCCAGCTCGGCCGCCCCGGCGGACGCGGGGTCCTCTGCCTCGGCGCCGTCGGCGAGCGGCTCCAGCCGCAGCAGGGGGGCGCCGGTCTCCACCTGGCTGCCGACGGACACGGCGCACTCCTTCAGCCGCGCCCTGAAGGGCGCGCGCAGCACCGTCTCCATCTTCATGCTCTCCAGCACCAGGACCGGCGCGCCCGCCTCGACCTCGGCGCCGACCTTCAGCGGCGTGGCGACGACCAGCGCGGGCGCCGGCGAGCGGACGACGCCGCCCTCGTCGCGGCTGACGCGGTGCGCCACGCCGTCCACCTCGACCAGGTGGATCGGCCCGTGGGTGCCGGTGAGGAGGCGGTACCGGGTGCCGTTGACGACGATCTGCCCGGCGTACCGGTCGAACCGGTCGAGTTCGACGTCGGCGGTGCGGACGCCGCCGCCCGCCTCGACGCCGACGCGGAAGCGGTTCGCGCCGACCCGGGCGACGCGCAGCCGGTAGCCGGCGCCGCGCAGCTTGAGGTCCAGCGGCCGCCCGCTCTCGTGCCGCACGTGCGGGCGCCCGCCGAACGCGGTCGACAGCAGCCGCTGCCGCGCGACGCGCTCCTCCTCCTCGTACGCCTCGATGGCGGCGGCGGCGAGCGCGACGGCGGAGTGCCGGTGCGAGACGAGACGGCCCTCGCCGCGCACGCGGTCGATCCAGCCGGTGTCCGCGCTGGCGTCGATCACCTCGGGCTGGTCGAGCAGGTCGAGCACGAAGCTCTTGTTCGTCGCGCCGCCCTCGATGATCACCGTGGTCTGGGCCATCGCCCGGCGCAGGCGGCCGAGCGCCTCGTCGCGGTCGCGCCCGTAGGCGATGATCTTGGCGATCATCGAGTCGAAGTCGGCGGGGATGGTGTCGCCCTCGCGGACGCCGGTGTCCACGCGGATGCCCGGCCCGGCGGGCAGGTCCAGCCGCGCGATGCGGCCCGGGGAGGGCGCGAAGTCGCGGTCGGGGTCCTCGGCGTTCAGCCGGGCCTCGATGGCGTGCCCGCGCTCCTGCGGCGGCCGGCCCTCGAGGCGCCCGCCCGAGGCCACCCGCAGCTGCGCCTTGACCAGGTCGAACCCGGTGGTGGACTCGGTGATCGGGTGCTCGACCTGAAGGCGGGTGTTGACCTCCAGGAACGCGAACAGCCGGTCGCCGGGGTGGTAGAGGAACTCCACCGTCGCGGCGCCCCGGTAGCCGACCGCGACGGCCAGCCGCTCGGCGGACTCCTTGAGCTCGGCCACCTGCCCGGGTTCGAGCACCGGCGACGCCGACTCCTCGATGATCTTCTGGTTGCGCCGCTGCACCGAGCAGTCGCGGACGCCGAGGGCCCACGCCGTCCCCTGGCCGTCGGCGATCACCTGGACCTCGACGTGCCGGGCACCGGTGACCAGGCGCTCCAGGAACACCACGCCGCTGCCGAACGCGCGCGCCGCCTCCTGGCTGGTGCGCTCGTAGGCGTCGGCGAGCCCGGCCGCGTCGGCGACCACGCGGATGCCGCGTCCGCCGCCGCCCGCGGTCGCCTTCAGCATCAGCGGGTAGCCGATCTCGTCCGCGGCCGCGAGGGCGGCGTCGAGGGTCTCCACGGCGCCGCGGCTCCACGGCGCGACCGGCACGCCGACCTCCTCGGCGATCAGCTTCGCACCGATCTTGTCGCCGAGCTTGCGCATGGCCTCCGGGCCCGGCCCGACGAAGGTGACGCCGATCCGCTCGCACAGCTCCGCGAACGCCGGGTCCTCCGCGACGAAGCCCCAGCCGACCCACGCGGCGTCGGCCCCGGTCTCCACCAGGGCGCGCTCCAGGACCTCCAGGTCGAGGTAGGGGCGGGCGGACGCGGGACCGAGGTCGTAGGCCAGGTCGGCCTCGCGGACGAAGGTGGCGGTGCGGTCGACGTCGGTGTGCAGGGCGACGGTCTCGATCCCCGTCCCGAGCTCGGCGGCGATGTCCCGTACGGCGTGGATGAGCCGCATGGCGGCCTCTCCGCGGTTGACGATGGCGACACGACTGAACACCGACCGAGCCCTCCTCTGGACCAGCGACATGCGCGCCGGGGCCCCGCGGTCCCGGCGACGTTCCACCCTTCCGTGCTCACCCTTCCGTCTACCGGGCGGCGGCGCCATGTCGCAGACGTCGCATGCTGGACGTCTCAAGTTGTGGGAATCGTGCAAAGCCCTCCCCCACCTCGGCCGGGCGGGCGGGCCAGGGACCGGACGAGGACCGGGCCGGGACGACGCCGGGACGGAGGCTCCCATGCTGCACGGGTGACTGATCGATGCAAGTCAGGCAAGAGCGCTCCGCCGGAGCCCCGGTGCCGCGCCCCGCGCGTCACCGTGCCGTGCTCCCGGCGCACACCGGCCGCCAGGGGGACCCGATGTTGGACCCGGTGAGCCCGGACCGGTACGCGACGCTCGCTCCCTTGTTCGGACCCTCCTATCCCAACCTGGCCTTCGTCCACGCCGCCCTGGAGGGCAGGATCCCCGCGAGGGCGTGGGCGCGGCACGAGGGCGACGAGGTGTCGGCGTGCCTCATCGCCACCCGGTCGCACTTCTGCTTCGCCGCCGGGGACCTCACGACGGATCTGATGGACGGGATCTACGCGCTGCTGCGTGACCGTCCGCCCGTCACGCTGGTCTATCCGGCGGACCAGGGGGTCGCCCCGGCGGCCGGCTTCGGCAAAGCCGAGCGCATCCAGTTCAGCCGTGCCGAGCCCGGCGGGGCCGCGCCCGCGCCGCCCGAGGGGTTCGAGCTGGTCAGGATCGACGAGCGGCTGTTCGAGAAGCTGAACTGGCGGGACATGGTCCTGTCGATCTTCGGGTCCGCCGAAGGCTACGTGAAGCACGGGTACGGCTTCTGCCTGGTCCAGGACGGGCGGGTCGCGGCCGAGGGGCACGGGGTCGTCGGCGGAGGGCTGGTCGAGCTGGGCGGGTTCACCCACCCGCACTACCGGCGGCGGAACCTGTACGCCGCCATGAGCGCCCAGATCATCGGGTACGGCGCGGAGCACGGCCTGCGCCCGGTGCTGTCGTGCCTGGCCGGCAACGCGGCGAGCGTGGCGGTGGCGCGAAGGATCGGCCTGACCCGGGACTTCCGCTACGAGGTCGCGGTGGTGGAGCCATGACCCTGCACGCGCCGGTGTCCTCGCTGGTGGCCACCGTCCATCAGATGATCTCCCCGCACATCCGCCGGACGCCCCTCGTCCGGACGGCGGGCGGGGGCGACGTCCACCTCAAGTGCGAGAACCTCCAGCTCACCGGGTCGTTCAAGCTGCGCGGGGCGCTGAGCGGCCTCCTCGGCTACAGGCGCTTCCATCCCGACGTGTGGTCGCGGATGAGGGCGCACGGGGTGGTGACGTGCAGCTCGGGGAACTTCGCCCAGGCGCTGGCGTACGCGACGGCCCGCCTTTCGCTGGACTACACGGTCATCGTCCCCGAGCGGATCGCGCCCGCGAAAATGGCGGGGATCATCACGCACAACCCGCGCACACGGATCGTCCGCGTCCCCTATGAGACGTGGCGCCACACGATGGTGAACGGCGAGCACCCCGATTTCGCGGGGTTCTTCCTTTCCTGTGAGACGGACGATTTCGTGACGCAGGGGAACGGCACGATCGGGCTGGAGATATCCGAGGACCTGCCCTCGGTCGACGCGGTCCTGGTCCCCTACGGCGGCGGCAACCTGACCTACAGTCTCGCCACGCTGTTCGCCGGGCAGGGCGTCGGCGTCTACGCCGTCGAGATCACCACGGGGGCGCCGCTGTCCGCCTCGCTGGAGGCGGGGCGGCCCGTCGAGGTGGAGTACCGCTCGTCGTTCGTGGACGGCATCGGCGCCAGCTTCGTCCTCCCGCAGCAGTTCCACCGGGTCAAGGACGTGATCGCGGGCGTCCTCACCGTGACGCCGCAGGAGGTCGCCGAGGCGCTGGGCTCGCTGCTCCTCGACGACAAGATGCTGGCCGAGGGCGCCGGGGCCGCCGCCCTCGCGGCGGCGCGCAAGTACTCCGGCGCCTGCCACTGGACCTCTCCGTGCGCCGTCGTCAGCGGCGCGACGATCGATCTCCCGAATCTACTGGGCGTCCTCAGCGACGCCTCCCAGGAGGAGCCGAACCATGCCCACCGTTGAACCGGTCAGCCCCGCGCTCGGTGCCCGGGTGACCGACGTCGACCTCTCCCAGGAACTGACCGAGCGGCAGTGGGAGGAGATCAGGGAGGCGTTCCACCGGCACAGCGTCCTCGTCTTCCCCGGCCAGACGCTGTCGATCGAGGACCAGAAGCGCTTCTCCCGCCGGTTCGGCGACCTGCTGGTGCACGAGCACCTGCTGCCGATGACGGTCGAGGGTTACCCCGAATGCATGCGCCTGCACAATGACGCGGACAATCCCCCCGGCCTGAACACCTGGCACACCGACAACAGCGGATGGCCCGACCCGCCCCTCGGCACCGTCCTGTACGCGAAGACGACGCCCGCGATCGGCGGCGACACCCTTTTCTCCAACATGTACCTGGCCTACGAGAAGCTGTCCCCGCCGATGCAGGAGATGCTCGGCCGGCTGACCGCGACCCACGACGCCAAGAAGGCGTTCGGCGAGGACTACCCCGAACTGGGCGAGATGCTCAAGAAAAAGTCCATCGAGGTCGACGAGAGGTTCGGCGGCGGAAAGGCCGTGCACCATCCGATCATCAGGACGCACCCGGAGACCAAGAGGAAGGCGCTCTACATCTCCGCGCCCTACGTCACCTCCATCGACGGCCTGTCGGCGGCGGAGGGCCGCGCCATCCTCGACTTCCTCTACCGGCACATCGAGACGAACGAGTTCGTCTACCGGCACCGGTGGCAGCCCGGCGATCTCCTGATCTGGGACAACCGCTGCCTCCAGCACTACGCCGTCGCCGACTACCACCCGCACGAGCGGCTGATGTACCGGATGAACATCCTGCGGGGCGAGGAGGGCCGATGGACGACGTCCTGAGCGGCAACCCCGCCGCCCTCGCCTGCCCCGCGGGGGTCTACGACCGGGCCCGTCAGCGGGGGGTGCACTTCTCCGCGGCCATGGACGCCTGGGTGGTCAGCGCCCACGACGACGTGCTCCGCGTCGTGCTGGACGCGGAGGCGTTCTCGTCCGACAACGCGCTGGGCGCCCCGGCCCCGGGCCCCGAGACCGAGATGTCCAACTATCTGCCCTACCTGCTGACCTTGGGCGACCCCGAGCACGCCCGCCGCCGGGCGATCGTCAACCGGGCGTTCACCCCCCGGCGCGTCGCCGAGCACGAACCGGCGATCAGGGAGATCTGCCGGCGGCTGGTGGACGGGCTGCGGCCCCGGCAGGAGATCGACTTCGTCGGCGGCATCGCGATCCCGCTGCCGATCTCCGCGATCATGCGGGTCCTCGGCCTGCCCGACGAGGACCTGCCCGACCTGCTGCGATGGTCGCAGGAGCTGGTGGTCGCCACGGTGGGGGTGCGGGAGTTCGACCCGGATCGGATCGTCCCGCCGGGGCGCCCGCTCGCGGCGCGGCTCGCCCGCCGCCTGAAGGACGCGCGCCACGGCGTCCTGGCCGTCATCGCGCGGTCGGGCATCCCGCCGGACGACGCCGCCCGCTTCGTCATCGACCTCCTCGTCGCCGGGAACTTCACCACCACCGCCTACCTGACCAGCGCCGCGCACGCCCTCGCCCGCTCCCCCGCGCTCGCCGACCGGCTCCGCGCCCACCCCGGCGAGATCCCCGGGTTCGTCGAGGAGACCCTCCGCCTGGAGAACCCCCTCCAGGGCCTGTACCGGAGGGCGACCCGCGACTGCGAGATCAACGGCGTCCCCATCGCCGCGGGCGCGCGGGTCCTGGTGCTGTTCGGGTCGGCGAACCTCGACCCGGCCCGGTGGCCCGATCCGGTCGCCCTGGACCCGGGGCGGACGGACGCCACCGGCCACCTCACCTTCGGCCACGGCCCGCACACCTGCCTGGGCTCGTCCCTGGTGCGGACGCAGAGCCGCCTGCTGCTGGAGGTCCTGCTGGCCGAGACCACGCTCCTCCGGCCGGCGGCCGAGGAGATCGACTATCTGCCGAATCCCATCTTCCGTAGTCCAACGGCGCTCCGGATGCGAATCAGCTGGAGAACACCCGCCGCGAACCGCGGCTGAGACCGGCGGCCGGCGACCGGGACGGCCTCCGCGGTGAACCGATCCCCGGTGGATGTGAGGGGGCGGCATGGATCTGCTGCAACTGCGCTACTTCCAGGCGGTCGCGCGCCGGGAGCACCTCAGCCGCGCCGCCGAGGAGATGCACGTGGGCCAGCCGTCGATGAGCCGCACGATCGCCCGGCTGGAGCGGGAGCTCGGCGTCCCGCTGTTCGACCGGCAGGGCCGGCAGGTGCGGCTCAACCGGTTCGGGTCGGCGTTCCTGAAACGGGTGGACCGGGCCCTGGTCGAGCTGGACGAGGCGCGCCAGGAGCTCTCGGACGAGGCGGGCCTGGAGAACGGCAGCGTCTCGGTGGCCGCGGAGACGCTGCTCACCCTCACGGGCCCGCTGTCGCGCTTCTCGGCGGAGTATCCGGAGGTGAGCGTCCGGCTGCGGCAGGCCGACGCGGACGCGATGGTGCGGCAGCTCGCCGACCGCGAGGTGGACCTGTGCGTCGCCTCCCAGCGGCTGGCCGGACCCTCGCTGCGCTCGGTGGAGCTGCTGCGCGAGGAGGTTCTGCTGGCGGTCCCGCTCGCGCATCCGCTCGCCGGGCGCGAGCGGGTCGGCATCGGGGACGTCACGGAGGAGCCGTTCGTCACCACCCGTCCCGGGCACTGGCAGCGGACACTGCTCGAACGGCTGTTCACGGGCACCGGGACGAAGCCGAAGATCACCTGTGAGGGGGACGAGACCGGCGCGATCCAGGACCTCGTCAGCGCGGGCCTCGGCATCGGGCTCATCCCGGTGACGGCGCGGCGGGCGGCCGCGGGCGGCCCGGTGGCGTGGCTGCACGTCGACGCGCCCGGTTGCGCGCGCGTCCTGACGATGGTGTGGCGCGAGGACGCCTATCTGCCGATGGCCGCCCGGCGGTTCCGGGACGTCGCCGTGTCGCTGCTGCGCTCCCGGCGCTCTTAGCGCCGGGAGCGCGGATCCACGACGGATTCGGCTCCTCATGGTCGTCGGGCACCACGAAGGCGCTGCCCGGCGTGTCCTCCACCACGTCACCACCTGTATCGTCCAGCCATGCGGATCACAGCGGCCCTGGTCGAGGGCCTGGACGCGCCGTTTACCCTCACCGAACTCGAACTGGACGACCCCGGCCCAGGCGAGGTCCTGGTCGAGCTCGCCGCCACCGGCATCTGCCACACCGACGGGCTCGCCCGCCACGGCGACCTGCCCTTCCCCCTGCCCGGCGTCCTCGGCCACGAGGGCGCCGGCACCGTCGCCGCGGTCGGGCCCGGCGTCACCGGCTTCACCGAGGGCGACCCGGTCGTCATCGGCTGGCCCTCGTGCGGGACGTGCCGCAACTGCCGGGCCGGGGAGCCCCGCTACTGCCTGCGGCTCGGCGCGGCGCTGACCGGCGGCGGCCGCCTCGACGGCGGGACGGCCCTGCACCGCCTGGACGGGACCCCCGTCTCCAGCCACTTCTTCGGCCAGTCCTCGTTCGCGACGCACTCGCTGGCGGCCGCCGCCGCGCTGGTGCGGGTGCCGGACGGCATGCCGCTGGAGCTGATGGGGCCGCTGGCGTGCGGGATCTCCACCGGCGCCGGGGCGGTCTTCACCACCGTCCGCCCCCGTCCCGGGGACCGGATCGTGGTGTTCGGGACCGGCACGGTCGGGCTGGCGGCGATCATGGCCGCGCGCAACTCGGCCGCCACCCGGATCATCGCCGTCGACCGGCACGCGTCCCGGCTGGAGCTGGCCCGCGAGCTCGGCGCCACCGACACCGTGGACGCCACCGGGATCGACGTCGTGGAGGCCGTCCACGACCTGTGCGGCGGGCCCGCCGACTACGCGCTGGAGTGCACCGGCGTGATCAGCGTCGTCCGCCAGGCCGCGGACTCGGTGGGCATGCTCGGCACCTGCGTCCTCATCGGCGGCGCGCCGGCCGCCGCCGAGTTCACCCTGGACCACCTCTCGACCCTCTGGGGCAAGCGGATCGTCGGCGTGCTGGGCGGCGGCGGGCGCAGCGAGGAGCTGATCACCTGCGTCATGGACCTCTACGCCCAGGGCCGCTTCCCGTTCGACCGGCTCGTGGAGTACTTCGACTTCGCCGACGTCCAGACCGCCCTGGACCGCTCCTACGCCGGTGAGGTCATCAAGCCCGTCCTGCGCATGCCGCGCCGGTCCTGAACCCGTCCGGCCGTCACAGCCCTCGGCCGTCACCCGTCTTCGGCCGCCTCGCGGTCGGAGCGGGGCCAGACGTAGGGCAGATCAGGCGGCACACCGGGGAAGAGCGGGCCGTAGTACCCGGGATCCTTGCGGACGAGGGCGGAGCGGTGGCTGAGGTGCAGCGCCGGATCACCCAGCCACGGGGGCAGCTCCGCGGCGGCGGCGAGCCGCTCCTGGTCGCGCGGCCGCCCGATGCCCGTCGCCGCGGACAGCCCGGACGTCAGCGACGCGGCGCACGTGTCGCCATGCCCGAGATCGCACCAGGTGCGGCAGATCTCCAGCCCGTAGCGGACCAGCGCCTCCTCGTACCCGGCCCACATCCGCACCGCCGGATGGCGCCGCCAGCCGTAACCCGGCACGGTCAGCCCGCGCAGCACCTGGAGCGCCTCGACACGCTGCTTGCCGAGCCTCCGCCGGTCGAGGACGCCGGCCGTGGCGGCGAAGTCCGCGTGCGGAAGGAAGGTCTGCACCGCCCTCGCCCCCTGTTCGCCCCTCATGCCCGCGCGGCCCGCGCCTCGTCGGCGCCCCCCTTCGTGTCCCCTTTGCGGGCGCCTCTCTCCGGGGTTACCCGCTGATCGCGGGTGGTCACCCGCCGAGCGCCTGACGATCAACCGCCGCCGGGTGGATGCGGCGGGCACTCCCGGAGGCAGGTCCTGATCTCCACGTAGTCGACCGTCATCGCGGACGGGTAGTCCGCCGGCTCCGGGGCGCCCGGCCAGTCCCCGCCGACCGCGAGGTTCAGCAGCACGAAGACCGGCTGGTCGAACACCCAGGCGCGTTCGCCGAGCTCGGCGCGGGTGACCGAGTGGAAACGCCGCCCGTCGACGTACCAGTCGATCCGGTCGGCCCTCTGATGGGACGGGTCCGGGTCGCTGTGCCGGTCCACGGTGTAGGTGTGGAACCCGCCCGCGAGGCTCTGCGGGGCCCGGTGGGCCGCCCGCCTGCCGTGCGGTTCGCCGCAGTCCGGGCAGTGCGCGACGCCGTACACCTCGCCGGGCCGCGTCCCCCGGTACTCGAGCACGTCGATCTCGCCCGAGGCGGGCCACCGCAGGTCCGCGCGGTACGAGCGGCCGAGCGCCCAGAACGTCGCCCACGACCCGCGCGCCGAGGGGAGCCGCACCCTGGCCTGGATCCGCAGCGTGCCGCCCTCCGGCGGGCGGTGGTCGCTGCGCCGCGTCTCCAGCCGCGCGGACCGGTACGTCCCGTCCCGCCCGGCCGTGGCGGTGATCACGAGATGCCCGTCGCCGTCCAGCCGCGCGTTCCGCGGGGACCGGACGTACTCCTGGATCTCGCCGGTCCCCCAGTCCGGCGGCCCGCCCGGGTAGTTGTGGCCGGTGGCGAGCACCCAGTGCCGCGCGTCCGGCGGCGCGCCGGCCCGTCCGGTGAAGTCGTCGCGCCAGACCGCCGCCGACGTGGGACGGGGCGCGGGCGGCAGCGGCGAGGAGACCCGCTCGGCGACGTCCGCCGCCAGCACCACGCCCGCGCACGCGATCACCGCGCCGGACCAGCGCAGCGGCAGGGCGGGCGGAGTGAGGCCGAGCACCCGGGCCGGTCTCTTGTGGGGGGACGACCCTCCACTCCCCCCGGAACGGCCCGGCGGGAGGAGCAGGGTCAGCGCCATCGCCAGGCACCACGCCACCGGCAAGGCGACCCACACGTCCCGGGCGGCGGGCAGGCCGAGCGCGGCGGCCGCGCCGGTGTGCCCGAGCCGGGCCGCGACGGCCGCGGTGCCGGCGACCACGGCCGCGAGGTTGACGGCCACGATCCCACCGCGGACCGCGGCGTCCCCGGCCCCGGACGGCCCCGGCGCCGCCCCGTGCGTGGGCGCCCAGCGGGAGCGGCGGCCCGCCACGGCCTCCAGGAGGCCCAGGACGCAGGCCGGGCTGGAGACCGCGTGCGTGACGGCCGCGGCCAGGCCGTACGTCCCGTTCTGCGCCCTGTTCGCGGCCGCCGCCGTCACCGCCGCGCTCGCGACGAGCCCGAGCAGGACCCCCGGTGGCGCCGCGACCGGGGACACGCCCGCCAGCAGGTGCGCGCTCGGCAGCAGCGCCATGAGCAGGACGATGATCGAGGCGAGGTAGTGCGTCCCCAGCAGCCCGTACTGGAGCCGCTGCCGGAGGGCCGGCCCGCCGCGGCCCCAGAGCCGGCGGTCCAGGAGGATCTCGAACGCCCCGCGGGCCCAGCGCCGCTGCTGCCGCAGGTACGCCGCCCAGTCCGCGGGCGGCAGCCCCCGGGCCAGGACCTCCGGAAGGTAGAGCGACCGCAGGCCGAGGGCGTGCAGCCGGAGCGAGGTGTGCACGTCCTCGGACTGGCTTCCCGTGTGGAGACCGCCGATCCGGTCGAGCGCCGCGCGCCGGAACACCACGTTGGTGCCCACGCAGATCGCGGTGTCCTGCGCGGCCTTCCCCGGCATGACATGGCGGTAGAACGCGTCCTGCGCCTCGCGGGCGCCTCGCGCGGCCAGCGACCAGTTCTTGTCGGGCACGGTGGGTCGCTCCCCTGCGCCGGAACTGCTCGGGCCGTAGCTCTGCGGGGTCTGCACGAACGCCAGCCGCCCGTCCGCGAAGTGCCCGACGGTACGGCGCAGGAAGCCGCGGTCGGGACGGTGGTCGGCGTCGAAGATCGCCACCAGCTCGCCGCGGGTGCGGGCGAGGGCGTGGTTGACGTTGCCCGCCTTCCCGTTCTCCCGGGTGGGACGGTGGAGGTAGCCGACCCCCTCGCGGTCGCACGCCTCGCGCAGCCTCGCGCTCCCGCCGTCGTCGAGGACCCAGGTGCGGTGCGCGAGGTCCATGTCGCGGGCGGCGCGGACGACCGGGAGCACGACGCCGAGCGGCTCCCCGTACACGGTGACGAAGACGTCGATCCCGCCGTCCCAGTCGCCCACGGTGACCTCGTCCGTGGCGGGCCGTCCCCGGGTCGTCCACCACGTGGCGGCGGTGTGGGCGACCACGACGAGCTGGAGCACAACGGCGCACAGCCACAGGAGGAACCCGGCCCGCGAGCCGGCCGCGCCGAAGTGCACGAGGACGGCCTCGAAGACGACGGCGTGGAGGAACGCCGATAAGGAGGCGCCGCTCCCGGCGGTCCGGCGCGAGGGGCGGTGCCCGGCGCGCCGCCCGGATCGGCCGGAGGCCGCGCTCACCCGATGTCCCGTTGCCACGGCACCCACCTTCGCGATCGTCGTGCGTCGGACGTCCCCCGGCTCGCCTGGATGGCCGCGGCGGGCTCGATGATCGACAACACCGCGCGCCGCCGTGATCTTCCGCCCGGTTCCGTCCAGGGGCCTCCGGAGAGATGGAAGTGCCGGGAGAACTACAAGATCGCCGACCCCTTCCCCTTTCCGGGACGGCGGACGACCCTTGAGAGGACCACCACCGGAAGCCCTGAAAGGAATCCGCCCATGCGCGAGGAAAGCCCGGCGGAGAACGGCTGGTCCGTGGACGATCGCTGCACCAACTGCGATGTCGCGCGGCAATTGGCCCCCGGGTTGATAGGCGAGGTGAAGGGCCGGTCGCGCCTTCTCCGCCAGCCGCGCGACGAGGCCGAGGAACGCGTCCTGCACATGACGGCGCACGCGTGCCACACCCGCTCGATCCGCCCGCCGTCCGGGGTGCTCGATCCGGCGCTGGACCCGTTCCCGCTGCCCCTGGACGGCGGCGTCCACCTGTGCGGCCACAACTCCCCGCGCACCGCCGCCGCCAACTCCTATCTGCTGCGCCGCCCGGACGGGTCCGCACTCATGATCGACACACCGCGTTGGAGCAGGTCACTGGCCCGACGGTGGGCGGCGCTCGGCCCGGTCACCGACGTCCTGCTCACCCACCGGGACCACGCCGCGCACGGCCGGGTCTACGCCGACCACTACGGCGCCCGGCTGTGGATCCACGAGGGGGACCTGGACGCCGCGCCCGACGCCGACCGTGTCCTGCGCGGGCTGGACGCCGTCGAGGTCGCCGCGGGCGTCGTGGCGCATCCCTTTCCCGGGCACACCGAGGGCAGCGTGCTCTACATCGCCGACCAGCGCCATTGTTTCAGCGGGGACAGCCTTTACTGGTCGCGCACCACCGGGGACATCGAGGTCGCCGAGCACGTCACCTGGTATTCCATCGAGGAATTGGCCGCCTCGTTGTCCCGCACCGTCGGCCGGCTCCGTTTCGAGTGGCTGCTTCCCGGCCACGGTGACCGCAGGAGGCTTCCCGCGGAGGAGATGTCCCGGCGGCTCCGGGGGCTCGCCGAGCGCACCCGCGGGCTCCGCCCGCGGCCGGTCGACTTCGCGGCCCACCGCTGGTGACGGCACGGGCCGGCGGCCCCCGAGCCCACGCCCGGGGCCGTCCCTACGGCACCGGCACGCGGGCCGGCAGGCCGACCTGGTCCGCCAGCGCCTCCAGCAGCTCGACCTGCCGGTCGGGGTGGTCGGGCAGGAAGTTCAGCGCGAGGTGCACCTCGTCGGCGCCGAGCGCGGCGGCGCGGTCGAGGTCGCGCCGCACCGCGTCGGTGAAGGCGGCGGCGGTGATCCGGTCACCGGAACCCTGGACGATCACGGAGACCAGCACCGTGCCGGTGCCGCCGGCGTCCCGGTAGCAGCGGACCTGCCCCCGGGTGTCGTCCCAGTCGACGGCGACGGTGATGAAGCCGTCGCCGATGCGGGCCGCCCGTTCGATGGTGGTGCGGGTCAGCGCGCCGATGAACAGGGGGATGGTCGTCCCCCACGGCTTCGGTCCGACCATGGACCGGGGGATCCGGTAGTGCTCGCCGTCGAACTCGACGGGGTCGGGCCCCCAGCAGGCCCGCATCGCCGCCAGGTTCTCGACGAACCCGCCGCCCCTGCGCGCGGCGGGCACCCCCGCCGCGACGAACTCCTCGGGGATGTAGAACGGCGGCTGCCGGGTGCCGCCGCCCTGGCCGACGCCGACGTCCAGCCGTCCCCGGGACAGCCGGTCGAGGGTGGCCAGCCTGCGGGCCAGGACGAGCGGCGCCTGGAAGATCGCGTTCACGATGCCCGTCGTCACGCGGATCCGCCGGGTGTGCGCGGCGGCCCAGGTCAGCAGCTCCAGCGTGTCCCACACATGGGACTCGGGCAGGCCGGCGTCGTTGCTCCAGCCCGGGTCGACGGGGATGAGCAGCCGCTCGCTGGCGGACACGGCGTGGAAGCCGAGCCGCTCGGCCGCCCGCGCGACGGTGACGACGGAGTCGGGGCCCGCGTGGGGGCCGAAGTTCGGCAGCGTGACGCCGATGCGGGGAAGGTCCATCTCGTTCTCCGGTGGGTTGTCGTGGGGCCGCCAGTGCGGCGTCCCTTCGAAGACAGGTCGGAGCCGCCGGGCGATTCTTGCGGTCCGGTGCCCGGGACGATGTCGGGATCGCGGCATCGGCTCCGACCAGTCTCCGAGGGGCGCCGCGCAGAGCGCCGTCCATGCGGTGAGGGAGACGACGTGAAGTTCCTGCTGAGCCTCTACCTGGATCCCCCGGCGCCGCCCGGGGGCGAGCACGGGCACGAGGACTTCCTGAGCGCGAGCCGGGAGGCGGGTGAGCTGATCGGCGGGCACGCGTTCGCCGATCCGTCCACCAGCGCCGTCGTCCGGACGGCGGGCGGTGTCGCGTCGGTGACCGAGGGCCCCTACCTCCGGGCGCCGGACCACGCGGACGGGCAGTACCTCCTCGACTGCGACAGCCGGGAACGGGCCTTGGAGCTCGCGGCCCTGCTCCCCCGCGGCCGCGGCTGCGTCGAGGTGCGGCCGCTGATGGACTCCGCCGGACTGGAGATGGCCGCCGGACTGGAGATGTGAGCGGCGCCCCCCGCGCCGCCGTCCCCGCGCGCCGTCAGGGGGCCACGTCCACGCGCGTCGCCTCCTTGGAGTCCGGGAGCAGGATGACCGTCGCGCCGTTGTCGTGCGTCCAGCCGACCGGGAGCAGGAACCAGCGGTCGTCCACATGCGCGAGCGTCCGCAGGCCGTTGTACCGGTAGCGGAAACCCGCGTCCTTGCCCGGCAGGCGCACCATCTCGACCCCGGGCCCGCTGATCTGGAGGCGCTCGCGCGCGTACACGACCGCCTGCGACCGGCCGGCCAGCGACAGCTCGACGGCGCGCGCGGCGTCGACGCCGTGCTCCTGCGCGACGTTGGCCGTCGCCCAGAAGGCCGCGACGAGGGCGAGGGCGACGAGCAGCGCGCGGCGCAGGTCCCGGGTCCCGTCCAGGATCTCCGCCATGCCGGCCCGCACCAGCCCGTACCGCGTCGCGCTCTCGGCGGCGTACTCCAGCACCACCGTCCCGCCGCCGAGCAGCGCGGGCGAGAGGTAGGGGCCGGTGAGGGCGTCGCCCAGGCGGTGCAGGCTGATGGCGCCGAGCGTGAGCATGCCGAAGCCCACGACGGCGAGGGACGCGCACACGGCCTGCCGCCACCGGCGCCCCGCCCTCTTCATCAGCTGGAGGACCAGGTGGTGGGCGATGAGCAGGCCCACGCTGAACACGGCGAGCGAGGCCAGCGGCGAGAACACCGGTCCCGCGCTCAGCACCAGGTAGTCGGTCGTCGAGAAGCCGACGGCGCCGAGGTCCACACCGAAGTAGTCGAAGAGCGCCTGCTCCCGCACGTACCCGAAGTAGTACAGGATCGCGGTCAGCACGCCGGTGGACGCCAGGACGCGCCCGGCCACACCGATCAGCCGACCGAACGCGTTGTCGTCACCGGAGGGTCCGGCCGGCTCGGCGGCCACCGGGTCAGGAGCTCCCGTCCGAGCCCGGCGCGTCGTCCGGGGGCGCGTTGCCCGGAGGCGTGTCCCCGTCGTCCCCGTCCGACGGCCCCTCGTCCGACGGCTCCGACTGCGTCGGAGTCTCCGGCGTCTCGGAGTCGACGCCGCCCGACGGCGTGCCCGGCTCGGACGTCGGTTCCTCGGACGGACGGGACGTCTCGCTCCCAGGCGACTCGGAAGCCCGGGCGGCGGTGGTCTTCAGCTCCTGCCACAGTTCCTTCGAGGCCACACCGACCCGCATGCACACATCGCTGGGGCCGACCCTGCAGGACTCGTCGGTGATGGTCACCTTCCCGGCCAGGCCCTGCCGCTTCCTGAGCGCGGTCCCCTTGGTCTCGGAGGACTCCGCGGATCCGGCCGCCTTGGTCTTGGACACCCCGTTGTCCGCGATCAGGCACGCCTCCCCCTGGACACAGGGATCGCCGTTGCCGAAGCCGTCCTTGATGGCGCGGCCGCACGCGTCCTGGCTCGTGTCGGTGATCTCGACCGCGTCGCGGCACGCGGCGGTGATCTGCTTCGCCTGCGTGTCGGTGATCCGGGTCTTGATCGTGTCCGTCGCCTTGGGCTGCACGTCCCCGCCGACGTCCAGCCCGCTCGACTGCATCGGCAGCCGCGTCGCCGACGGCTTGCCCTCCCCTCCCCCGCACCCGGCGGTGCAGAGCAGCACGGCCGCGCCACCGAGCGCGCACTTCCGCCAGAAACCCATGGCTCGCCCCCCAACTCGACACAGGCCCGCACAGCGAGTGCGCCTTCGATGATTTCCCGTAACAACGACCGCAAACCGGACCAGAGCGATGTCCGTCGAACGTGATAAGTGTCCGGTTTGTCAGGAATTGCGGGTGTGGTCCGGGGCGGCCAAGGGGACGACGACCATGGTCATCCACCGAGGAGGTCCCGATGCCGTCCCGCCCACGCGCCTACCTGATCGCCGCCGGCCTCGCCGCGCTGGTCACCGGCCTGTCCGGCTCCCAGCTCGCCGCGGGCGCCGCCGTGCGCGCCCCGGCCCGCGTCCAGGCCCCGCCGGGGCCCGGCGTGCACGACGTCGTCCTGGCGGTCCACGGGGGCGCGGGCTCGCTGCCGCGCGGCAGCCTGACGCCCGAGCAGGAGAAGTCCTACCGCGACGGGCTGACCAAGGCGCTCCGGACCGGATACGCCCTGCTCAAGGAGGGCAGGCCCGTGCTCGACGCGGTCGAGCGGGCGGTCAACGTCCTGGAGGACGACCCGAACTTCAACGCGGGCAAGGGCGCGGTGTTCAACACCGACGCCGAGCACGAGCTGGACGCCTCCATCATGAACGGCAAGGACCTCAGATCGGGCGCGGTGGCCGGAGTGCACCACACCAGGAACCCGGTCTCCCTCGCCCGGCTGGTGATGGAGAAGTCGCCGCACGTCTTCATGGCGGGCAAGGGCGCCGACGATTTCGCCCTGCGCAACGGCGTGCCCTATACGACCCAGGACTACTTCTGGACGCAGCGCCGGTGGGACCAGCTCCTGGAGGCCAAGCGCGGCCTCCGGGCGGACGGCGCCCGGTCCGAGAGCGGCGGGACGGTCGGGGCGGTCGCCGTCGACGGCTCGCGCAACGTGGCCGCCGCGACGTCCACGGGTGGCCTGACCAACAAGCAGGCCGGCCGGGTCGGCGACACCCCGGTCATCGGCGCCGGGACGTACGCCGACAACCGCACCGTGGCCGTCTCCAGCACCGGGACCGGCGAGGTCTTCATCCGCGGCGTCGCGGCGCACGACGTCTCGGCCCTCATGGAATACGCGCGCGTGCCCGTGGCCAGGGCCGCCGCGACGGTCGTCAACCAGAAGATCACCGCGCTCGGCGCGACCGGCGGCGTGATCGCCCTGGACACCGGCGGGACGCTCGCGTCACCGCACAGCACCAAGGGGATCATCAACGGCTACGTGACCGAGGACGGCACGGTCACGACCAGGCTCTACGACGACGAGACCCCGGCCGGCTAGGCGGCGGCTACCGGCGGGGACGCAGCCGCAGGCGCATCCGGGCGGCCTCCGCGTGGATCTGGGTCTCGGTCTCCAGGAGCCTGCTCTCGGCCTGCTCGGTCCGCAGCCGGGCGCGCATCTCCCGGAAGCTCGGGGTGCGTTTCCGCTCACGCGCCGCGGCGGCGTGGCGGGCACGGCGGGGCGAACGGCCGCGTGTGAACCGGTCCAACAAGCCCATCGTCCTCACTCCTCAACCTCAAGCCCGATCGACTGACGGGCCCTTTACCCCCCTTTTGCCCTTTCATCCCGTCCGGGCGGCCGGAAACGGCCGCCCGGACCGTCCGCCGACATGCGCCTGGACGGCACCTTCCGGCTACGCATTTGGGACACTCGGTCTCTCTTCGCTTGTTAGGGTCCCCCCTTTCGGAGGGGGTTCTCAACATTGAGCAGCGGCCATGCCGGCCGGGGACGGGGATACTCAGGTGACCGAGCTCCAGCGGTGGGACACCGACTCCGGGACGATCGTCGTCGAGGGGGACGACGAGATGGTCGGCTTCGCGCCGGTGGTGCGGAACCCGGGTGAGGTCGCGCGGGTGGTGAACGTGCGGTTCGAGGAGGCGCTGAAGACCTTCCGCGACTCCGCGGCCTCGGCGCTCACGGTCTTCCGCGACGACGCCCTGCGCCCCGACGAGATCGAGATCGAGTTCGGGCTGAAGCTGAACGCGGAGGCGGGCGCCGTGCTGGCGAAGGCCGCCGCCGAGGGCCACCTCAAGGTGACGTTGCGCTGGGCGAAAGACGAGGCGCCGGGGGCGTGACCGGGGACCTGCGGTGGCGTGTCCGCGTCGAGGCCGGCGGCCAGGTCGGGGCGGGCATCCTGGCCCACCACCGGGGCCCGAGCCGCCTCGGCGACGTGATCACGCGGATGCCCGCCCGGGACCTGGTCGAGGCCGCGGCCGAGCCGCCCGCGGAGCGGTGGCTCATCGGGCCGGTGTGCGCGGAGCTCCAGCGGCGGAAGGACGGGGCGGAGGCGGAGCCCGCCCTGCGGCACCACGGCTACCTCGCCGACCAGCTCGCGGCCGTCCACCCAGGACGCGGGGACGTGCAGGTCAGGCAGCTGACCGGTCTCCTCGCCGCCTGCTACGGCCCCGCGCTGTCGCCCGAGGAGTTCGACCGGGTCGTCGGTGCCGGCGCGACGTTGCCGCCCGCCCCCCTGCTCGGCGCCGCGCTGGCGCTGTACGGCCCCGGCGCCGGGGAGCGGCTGCTCACCGTCACGCTCGCCGGGATGTTCGCCGACGCCGGGTTCGACGAGGAGACCCTCGGCAGGCTCCGGCGCGCCCTCGGTGAGGACAGGCCGCCACGCCGCCCCCGCCGGTGACCGCCCGCGCCGTCCGCCGTCCGCCCTCGACCGCGATGCGGCCTCCGTGCCGGGCCGCCTTCATCTACCCTCCGTTCTCCGTGTCGGCGGCTCCGGCCTCCCGCGAGGCGGGCCGGTCCCAGGCGGCGTCGACGAAGCGCCCGCCGTCCGCGGGGAAGTTGCCGCTCCAGTCGCGTACCGCGAACAGGGACTCCCCGGCGCGCACGCGCGGGGTCAGGGTGGTGGTCTCGCGCAGGTCCCGGGAGGCGGCGCCCTCGGCGACCCGCGCCGCGTCCTCCAGCGGCACCACCGCCACGCCGTCGGCGTCGGCGACGATGACGTCGCCGGGCCGCACGTACGCACCGCAGCACACCACGGGGACGTTGCCCCAGCCCACGCGGGTCTTGCCGGTGGCGGCCGGGGTCACGCCGAGTGCCCACAGCGGGAACCCGATCCGCTCGATGCCGGCGATGTCGCGGGCGTGCCCCTCGATCACCGCACCCGCCAGCCCGCGCGCCGCGGCCGACTCGCTGACGTTCGCGCCCCACACGGCCGAGTCCACCGGCCCGTGCTGGGACGTCCACACCAGGAAGTCCCCGGGTCCGGCGACCTCCAGCATCGCGTGGAGGGTCAGGTTGCTGCCGCTCAGGTCCAGTGCGGTGACCGCCCGTCCGACGGCCCGCGTGCCGGGCGCCAGGGGACGGGGCCCGCGCAGCAGGTTGCGCTGCCCCATCGCCTCGTGGACGGACGCCACCGCCAGCCCGCCGTAGGCCCGCAGGACGTCGTCCCGCGGCCGCGGCGCCCGGGTGTGGACCGTGCCACGCGGAGGCAGCATGGACGGCCGCTCCCCGGGAGGCGGGGCCGCGCCGGTCACCGGCCCGCCAAGGGGAAGCCGACCAGCTCGGCGGGGTTGGCGACGAGGATCCGGTGCCGGGCCGCCTCGTCCGGGACGATCCGCTCGATCAGGTCGACCAGCACGCCGTCGTCGGGCATCTCGCGCACGTTGGGGTGCGGGAAGTCGGTGCCCCACAGGCAGCGTTCGGGCGCCTGCGCGGCGAGTGCGCGCGCCAGCTCCAGCGCGTCGGCGTACGGCGGGCCCCCGGACGACAGACGCTCGGGCGCGCTGAGCTTGACCCACACGTCACCGGTGTCCAGCAGCCTGCGCAGCGCGCGCACCTGCGCGCCCTCCAGGCCGGCGCGGAGGTCGACCCGCGCCATGTGGTCGATCACCGCGGGCAGCCCGGTGGAGCGGAGCGTCCCGGACATGTCGACGACAGCGTCGCCCGCGATGTGGAACGCCACGTGCCAGCCGTAGGGCCGGACGAGGTCGAGGACCGCGCGCAGCTCGGCGGGGGTGGGACCGGGGCCCAGGTGCGGCATGAACTGGAGGCGGACGCCGCGCACCCCCGCCTGGTGCAGCCCGGCGATCTCGGCGGGCGTAGTGCGCGGGGTGACCAGCGCGACGCCCCGGTACCTGCCGGGGTCGGAGCGCAGGGCGTCCAGCAGCGCCGCGTGGTCGGTGCCGTGCGCGGCGGACTGGACGATGATGGCACGGTCCACTCCCAGCAGGTCGTGTCGGCGCCTGAGGTCCTCCTTGGTGACGTCGGGAGCGTCGTACGCCCTGTCCTCCGGGTAGGGGAAGACGTCGCCGGGACCGAAGATGTGGCAGTGCGCGTCGCAGCTGCCCGGCGGCAGCCGCAGGGCGGGGACCTTGGGGTCCGGGTGCGGCGGGGCGGCGGCCCGGAGGGAGGGTGGAGGGACGGCAGGGCGGGACGTCATCGAGCACCTCGGTTCAACTGACGCACAGCTGTGCGTCAGTTGACGAGAGTGTGCATGACCGGGCATCGGGGGTCAAGGGGACGGGCGGGCGGCGGGCAGGGGCTCCGCACCGTCCCGAAAGGACGGGTCGCCGATCGGCGGGACGGCGCGAAACCGGATCGGCGGGCAATCGCGAACGGGGCCGTTCCACGATCGGCGTGTGAAATCGAACAGCGGACCGGCCGCCATACCGGTGACCGCGTATCTATGCACACAAGCCTTATCAGCACTTGACTGGAACTGGTGTGCCTGCGAGGCTCCCTAGGTGCTTTCGCTCGTCTCGGATGCCCATGGGCCGCAAATACGACCGCGCGGGGCGCCTGTCAATAACAATGGCACGGGAATTCTTGCCGGAGGTGGCCGATGCGTCCGCCGGAACGGCCTCCCGCCGGCACCGCCCGCGACGACGGGGACCCAGGGCGGTTGACCTACGCGGAGTTCGCCGACGAGACCCGGCGCCGTCTCGTCGCGGCGATCGTGGAACGGCGCAGCGGGCACATCTGCTCCGCGCTGTCCGCATTGGACCTTATTTGCACGGCACTGTGGCGCACATGGGACCAGAAGACCGGACGGCCAAGCGCCGACATCGTTCTCAGCAAAGGTCATGCGGCACCGGCCTACTATGCGGCGCTGAGCGTCCTCTCCCCTGAAATGCCGCCGTTGCAGGGGCGTCTCCGGCGAATGCCGGGGCCCTATGAGGGGCACCCGTCCCGGCATTCGCTTCCGCATATCCCGGTTTCCACGGGTTCGCTGGGCATCGGGCTGGCCTGGAGCGTGGGACGGGCCATCGGCCTCGCGCGGGAGGGCGGCTCGCGGCGCGTGATCACGATCGTGTCCGACGGGGAGCTCCAGGCGGGCCTGAGCTTCGAGGCGCTCCGCCTGGCGGCACGTGAGAGGACGCGGCTGCTCACGGTCCTGGTCGACCACAACGGATGGCAGACGGACGGCCCGGTGGGCCCGGACCCGGCCCCGCTGCTCCGCGCGGTCGGGCTCGATGTCGTCGGCGCCGACGGCCACGACACCGGCGACATCGGGCGGGCGCTGGAGCACGGCGGGCACTCGGGACCGGTGGCCGTCGTCGCGCGCACCCGGCGCTGTGCGGGGCTGCCCGCCGCCTACCGGAAGGGCCCCGAGCTCTACGGCGAGCGCATCTCCGACGCCGACGCGCGCATCCTCATCGACAGCGTCTCCGGCGACGTGGGAGATGGGCACGGTGGAAACGGGCACGGTGGAGACCGATGACGAGCACGGCGATCGCGGAGTACCTGGCAGGCGTCGTCGACGACCCGGACTGCCCCTACGTCGTCACCGCGGACCTCGCCACCCCGCTCGGTCTCGTCGGCTTCTCCGAAAGGCGGGCGGACCGCTTCCTGAACGTCGGGGTCGCCGAGCAGATGCTGGTGGCCGCCGCCGGGGGCCTCTCCGCGACGGGCCGCCCCGCGGTGGCGGTCACCTTCGCGTCCTTCGCCCTGCGCGCGGTGGAGGTGTTCAGGCATCTGGCCGTCCACGACGACCTCCACGTCGTCCTGGTGGGCTCGCACAGCGGACTGTCGGCGGGCCCGAACGGGGGGACCCATCAGTGCACCGATGACCTGGGCGTCTTCGGTTCCGTGGAACGGGTGGCCTGCTTCTCCCCCCGCTCGGTCCCCGAAGCGGTCGACGCGCTGAGGTACTGCGTCGCCACGCCGGGGCAGTACTACGTCCGGCTCGGCAAGTGGGTGCCGCCCGCCGGGAACCGGCCGGGCGGGAGGGAGCGCGCCGGAAGCACGGGCTTCTCCGCCTCCTACGGCCTGGAGGGCCCGCTGGACGTGGCGGTCCTCAGCCACGGCGTCACCTGGAACATCGCCTGCGACGCGGTCGAGGGCCTGTTGTCGAAGGGCGTGCACGCCTGTGCCTTCCACCTGGGGCGGTTCCCCGCCGAGCCGCTCGGCGTGACGGCCCGGGTCGTCCTGACGGTCGAGGACCACTCCGCGCTCTCGGGGATCGGCAGAATGGCCGGATCGCTGCTGCCGGGCGCGCGGGTCCACCGGAGCATCGGCGCGCCCTGGCCGCTGGGGAGCGACGACGCGTCCCGGCTGTACGAGATCGCCGGCCTGTCGGCCGCCGGGATCCTGGACGTGGTCGAGGGAGCCCTCTGATGCGTGGTCGAGGGGCCCTCTGATGCCCGGTGTCGTGGGCCTTGACATCGGGACGTCCACGATCAAGCTGTCCCGGCGGGCCGGGTCCGGCGGGATCGTCACCGAGCGGGTGGCGCCGACCCCGTCCGCGCCGATCGAGATCATGAGGGTGGTCGACCGCCTGCTGAGGGACGCGCCGCCCGGCGTGGTGGGGCTCTCCGCCTTCCGCCGCGCGCTGGTCGTCGACGACCGCACCCTCGTGCTCGCCCGGTCGAGCCCTCCGGAGCCGGTCGTCCGGGTGGAGACGGGCGGGCGGCTCGACGTCCTGAACCCGCTGGCGCCCATCCACCGCTGGGCGGACTCGGTCCGCCTGCGATCCGGCCGGTTCCAGACGTTCGACGTCTGGCTGGCGGAACGCCTGACGGGCAGGCCGGCCTGCGCGGAGAGCCTCGCCTGGCTCACGGGCGCCTGGGACACCACCGCCGGCTCCTGGGACGAGCGCGTGTGCGCCGAGGCCCGGATCCCGCCGGGCCAGTTGCCCGACGTGCTCACCGAACCGCTCGTCACCGGCGGGATCTGCCTCCCGGTGCTCGGGGACCACGAGGCCACGGCACGCGCCTGCGCCTCGGCCGGCGCCTGGCCGCTGCGCGTCGCCGAATGCGGGACGGCCCTCGCCTGCATGATCGGAGGCGGCCCCGAGGCACCGCCGCGCCTCGGCCTGGAGTCGCCGGTGCGGTGCGGGTACGCCGAACTGGTCGATCCCCATTTCGCGCGGCGGGTCCAGGGCCTGGACGCCCCGCCGCTCGCCTGGTCGGCGGCGGCCTCCCCGTCCCCCGGGGAGGTCGTCGCCGGGGCCTTCGGTGAGGACGAGACGTCCGGCGCCCCCATCGTCCTCTGCGGAGGGAACGCCACCCCCGGGCTGGCCGCGGACCTCACCGCCGCCGGGTTCGACGTCCTCATGGACGGCACGCTCACGTCGAGCGCCGGAGCGCTGATCATCGCCGAGCGGGCGGCGCAGGCCGGGGGCTCGCGCCCCTGAGGACCGCGTCGTCGGGCAGGCCGCGGCTCAGATCAGCGCGGCGTCCGCCTCGGCGACCGACCGCAGCGTCCGCTCGTCGGTGATCAGGACGTTCAGGAACCCGCCGCGCAGCGCCCCGACGATCGGCTGCACCTTCTGGGTGCCCCCGGCCACGAGGACCATGTGCCGGTCCGGCCGGCCGGACAGCTCCCGGAACGCCGCGAGGTCGATGAACCCGAACGAGTACGGGACCGGATGCGTCATGATCCGGCCGTCGATCGCGTACGGATGCCAGTTGACCTCTCCGCAGGCTCCGGCCTCGTACAGCTGGTTGGGGTCGAAGGCCGGGTCGATGAACCGGTTGACGTATTCCTTGACGACCCCGTAGGACGAACCCGGGCCGAACGACCCGCAACTGTAGAAGGCCATGTTGACGTCGCGGACCTGCCCCATGATGGTGCGCACGTCGGGCCGGTTCTCGAAGGCCGAGCGCTCGCTCTCCGTCGCGAAGAACGAGGGGAAGTTGACCGCGTGGGCACGGCATTCCGGATTGCGCTGCCAAAGCTCGATCAGTGCCGCGTACGACGACATCACGCTGGTCAGCTCGGGCACCACGTTGAACGAGATGGGAAAGGCGTCCATCGCCAGCCGGAACGGCTCGATGTTCCGCACCATCGTGTGGATGGTGTTGGCGCAGGAGAATCCCACCCGGAAATTGCGCTCGACATGACCGCGGAAATACATCGCGGCGCCCGCGCCCAGGTTCTGGTACAGCTCGTCGCCCGAGGCCGCCGTGACGACCACGAGATCGCGCAGCGCGTACTTCGCGGCCAGTGCCGCCTGGATGTCGGGCAGCTCCAGCGGCGCGTCCGCCTGCGCCGGCGGCTGCGCCGCGGGCGGCCCGGCCGCGGGCGGCCCCGGCCGCGGGCCGCGCCACCCCGAACCCGGCCTGAAGGTGGGCTGACTCATCTCAGAACTTCTCCAGCTTCCCGCTCGGCAGCCGACGCAGGCGTCGGCCCTGCGCATCGCGAAACTCCAGCCGTACCCGTACCAGGGCGTCGTTGCTCGGCAGCACCAGGTGGGCACCGTCGAACGTGAAGCTGTGGCGCCCGGGAGGCAGCAGGCCGTGCTCGGCCGAGCCGGTCTCGGCCTGGGCCTCCGCACCCTTCTCATCGGTCCACGACACCGTTATCGCCCATTCGTAAATGGGGTACTCGGTGTGGTTGGTGAGCCAGAGGGTCCCCGTCCGCCCGGGGCCCGGTGTGAGTTCGACCCACGCGTGGACGGAGGCGTACTGCGTATTCCTCTGCATCCGCTCCGACCGCAGCGAGAAGGTCAGCGCGACGATGACCGCGACGGTTGTCGCCGCTCCCGAGAACCACCCGCTGACCGCGCCCCATTCAATGCCGGACGCGGCGGCGAAATCCAGCGAACCCATTGCGTGTGCTCACAACCCCCAACATGCGCGAGCCCGGCGCGTCGCCCTCGTCGCAGACCGTGGACAGAGATCGCAGATCACGACCGAAAAGAGTGAAGGCCGCGCGCTTAACCTGTTCCGGCTCGGCATGACGGTCAGTATAAGGCTCCTTCCCGGGACAGCCTATCCTCGCGCGACCGTCATGGTGCCCCGCACATCGAGGTTCCAGGACCTGAATCACCGGCGGAAGCACGGCCGTCTCCGACACCTGGGGGCGGCCTTCTCCACGGTGATGGCCGTGGAGGAGGACGGCCGCGCCGGCTCGTTGGACGCACGGGTACCTCTGGGCCACATCCGCCGCACGCGCGAGGCCGGAGAGTCAGCCGCAGGTCAGGGAGCGGCATCGCGGGCACGTCAGACGGCTTCTCTGACATCGGATCGCGACGGCGACACGTCCACGGAGCGTTGCCGGGGCCGGCTGCGTGGGAGGCGGAGCATGATCGGCTCGTCGTCGAATCGGCCGCGCTCCGGCGGCGGTCCCGCCCGGTGCGCTACGGCCCGCCTGGCGCTCACCGGCCCCTGCGAGATGGTGGCCGTACGGGGTGCGGCCGGTAACGGCCAGGCCCGTCCCAGGACACGCCGCGAGCCACCCGGCGGCCGCCGCGACACCGCGCTCCTTGGACCGGTGACAACGACCCGCCGAACCCATTTGCGCAATCCATTCCACGGCACGTCGAAATCAATTCTCGGACGCCGGGCGATTAGGCAATTCACGGGCGTCATGGGACGAGCCGGTCGTCGATGAGAATCTCGCGGAGCGGCCGGGTCCCCTCGCCCTCGGCCCGCTCGCGGGCCTCTCCGGCGGCGGTGCCGGAGGAGGGCGGTCCCGCGTCCCGGCGATCACCCGGACGGCGGGACGGCCCTGCTCTCCGTGACGCTCCGTGCCGGGCGGGCGGCTTCTCCGGCGTCCCCCGGGGACCTCCGAGTATCCACGGCCTCGCCTGCGAGGAGATTCGCTACAGTGGTCCCGTGAGAAGAGCTATGGCCGACGAACTGCGGCGTATTGCGGAGGCGGATACCTCCCCGCCTCAGTGCCTTGCCGACCCGCTTGACCCTGATCTGCCGCACGCCTTTGTCGATGTGCTGAAAGACCCGATGCCCATGGGGGCGGTGGAGGCCGTCGAGCGGGCCGCGATGGGGGTGTTCCGCCAGCAGCTCGTCAAGCCGGACGCCGACGACCCGTTCGCGGCGCGGTCGTTCGCCGACTTTTTTCTCGCGCTGGGTTTCCTGTACAAGTACAAGCCTTATGGAGTGAAAGCGGCCTCTCCTTTCGGCTATTCGCTGTTCGATCTGCATCCCGGCCAGGGCTTCAGTTTCCAGCTCCATCTGGAACCGAAATACGAGGCATTTCACATTTTGCACGCCCATCCGGGCGGCTTCATCTACCTGTCGTCCCATCCGGAATGGCTGGAGTCCGGGGAGAAGGACGCCGTCGTCTGGTCCGAGGGCGACGCGGAGATCCGGTCCTCGCACACGTGGAGCCCGCGGCCGGGCGACATCGCGCGCATCACCTCGACCGAGATCGTCCACACGGTGGTGGGCTGCACCCTGGAGGAGTACGCGACGACCTCGTTCGACGCGGTGGAGCGGCTGCTGGACCAGAACGACCGGGCCGGGCTGGAACTGCCCGCACGGCACCCCGAGATCCGCGCGATGCTCCAGAACCTGCACCCAGATCTGCCCCGGCGTTCTCTCGGCCGGGCCGGCTCGGGGTGGATCCGCGCCGACCTGCCGCCCTCGGAGCCGATCATCGACGTGCCGGGGCAGCTGCTGGGACGGCGGCTGCGGATCGGGCCGGGAGCGGACCCGCGCCTGCCGGCGCCCGTGGGCTGGGTGAAGGTCGTCGTGCCGACCTCGACGGCGGTGCGCTGCGCGTTCGCCGATCGGGAATGGACCGTTTCACCCGGGCAGATCTTCACCGTTCCCCCGGGCTGGGACGCCGAGGTGACGGCCGACGAGCCGACGGTGGTCTCGATCCAGTCCATCGCCCCCGAGCTGATCCTGCGCGAATGGGCCGGGTAGTGGCGCGGGACGGCGTGCGGGCCGCTCCCCCGGCACCATGTCCACGCTAGGCGACCAGCCGGTCGCGGCCCGGGCAAGGTACGGGCCCTTCGCCGCGGTCCTGTTCGACTGCGACGGGGTGCTCGTCGACTCCCAGGCCATCTGCCGGGAGACGTGGACGCGATGGCTGGACCGGGTGGGCATCGAGGACCACTCGGTCGTCGAGGCGCTGGAGGGCAGGCCGATCCGCGAGGCGATGGCGGAGCTGATCCCGGCCGGGCGGCTGGACCGGGAGGTGGACTGGTTCTCGTCCATGGAGCTGCGCTCGGCGAGCGGCGTGCGCGCCGTCCCCGGGGCCGGCGACGCCGTGCGCGGGCTCCTCAACGCCGACTGGGCGGTCGTCACCTCGGCCTCACGCGCCCTCGCCCGCGCGCGGCTCGCCGCCGCGGGCCTGCCGTGCCCTCGGGTCATGATCGCGGCGGACGACGTCGCGGCCGGCAAGCCCGCGCCGGACTGCTACCGGCTCGCCGCCCGGCGCCTCGGCGTCCCCGCCGGCCGCTGCGTGGTGCTCGAGGACTCCGGCGCCGGCGCCCGCGCCGCGGCCCTGGCGGGGGCGACGGTCCTCGGCGTCGGCGCGGGGATCGGGAGTTCGCGCGTCCATATCGGCCCGGTGGCGGATTTGCGCGCAATAGAACTGCACCGGGCGGGCGGCCGGGATATCAGGCTCAACGTCCACGAGAATTCACCGCGCCCGGAATGAGCCCTTGGACAGGAATCCGACGCTGACGTAGCATAACGCCATGCCGAGCCAGAGCGTCGAATTGGTCGTCACGGACCTCGACGGCACCCTGTGGGACCACACGTGCCGCGCGCATCCGAATACGCTGCGCGCGCTTTCGGAGATGTCCAAGGCCGTCCCAGTGATCGCCGCCACGGGCCGCCGCCCGTCCAGCGCCTTCGAAAAGATGCGGGAAAACGATTTCCTGATGCCGGCGGTCCTGTTCGACGGGGCGATCGGGCTGCTGGCCGAGTCCGGCCCCCGATTTCACTACCTGCCGTTCGACGCGGAGACCTACGAGCAGATCCTGGACATCTTTCTGCGTTTCGGCCTGGAGCCCGTCGTCAATCTGGACGACGCCAGATCCTGCGGCGTCGGGCGGAATCCGGCGACCCATCCGGAGCACCTCGCGGACAACGCGCACAACACCCGCAGGATCGACCTCACGCAGGCGGCGGCACGGTGGAACGTCCTCAGCCTGCTGATCTGCGGCGGCGACGACCGGCTGGTCGCGGTGTTCGACGAGGTCAAGGACGTCGCCGCCGCCACGCTGACGCCGGACGTGCGGTACGGGGGCCGCAGCCTGTCCGCCAGGCCGCGCGGCGCCACGAAGTGGTCCGGCGTGACCTCGTACTGCCGCGAGCAGGGGATCCGGCCGGACCGGGTCCTCGCGGTCGCGGACGGCATGAACGACCTCGACCTCCTCGCGGCGGCGGCCATCGCGTGCGTCCCCGCGTCGGCCTGCGAGGAGGCGCTGGGCCTCGCCACCCACACGATCGCCGCGCCCGCGGAGGGCGGATGGGCCGAGGTGCTGGAGTTCGTCGTCAGCTGAGGTCGGACACCCGCGCCGTGGCGTCGTCCGAGCCCGTGACGAACCACGCGGCGTCCGGGGCGAAGGCGACCGCCCGTACGGCGGAGCCGTGCACCAGCAGCCCGCGCTGGTTCCCCGCGGCGTCGTACGCCGCCCCCTGGCCGTCGCCGGATCCCGCCGCGAACAGGGCGCCGCCGGCGCTGAAGACGACCGGCGTGAGCCGCGGCCCCTGGTTCACGAGCTGACGCAGGTCGCCCGAGGGCAGGTCGAACAGCCGCAGGTCGCCGCGGGCGGCCGTCACCAGGACCGAGCCGGACGGGCCGACCGCGACGGCGTCCACCGCCACGCCCGCCGCCGCGTCCGCCGCCACGCCCGCCGCCGCGGTGAGCGAGCGGTCCCGGTGCTGGAGGCGGAGCCGTTCGGTGCCGGTGCCGATCTCGAAAAGCCGGGCGAAACCGTCCGCGCACGCCGTGGCCAGGAAGGCGCCGTCAGGGGTGAACGACACCGACCCCACCACCCCCTCATGGGCGAACTGGACCTGCTCGGTGCCGGTCCGGGCGGTGAACACCCTGGCGGTGCCGTCGGCGCAGCCGGTGGCCACCAGCTCACCGTCCCGGCTGATCGCCACACTGAGCACCGCCCCACCATGCGAACGGCGGAACCGCTGCGCCGACTCGGCGACGCCGAACACCCGCATCGTGCCGTCCTCGCTGCCGGAGACGACGATCGCGCCGTCCCCGCCCACGACCACGGTGCGGACGACGCCTTCGTGGTCGAACCGGGCGCGCTGCGTGCCCGTCACGGCATCGAACATCCGGACGGTGGCGTCCTCGCCGGCCGTGGCCACCCAGCCGCCGTCGGGGGCGAAGGCCACACCCCGCACCGGCCCGCCATGCGCCAGGCGGCAGCGTTCCGCGCCGGTCCTGGCGTCCAGCACCCGCGCGACACCATCGGCGCAGCCACTCGCGAACCACCGCCCGTCCGGCGAGACGGCCACCGCCCCGACCGCGCCGCCGTGAGGGACCGAGAGCCGTGCCTGGGGCACGGCGGTGTCGAAGATCCGCGCCCGCATGTACGTCGTCACGGACGCGCGCGAGCCGTCGGGGCCGAACGCCACCGGACCCGCCGGTTCCCGTGTCAGGCGGCACCGCTCGGCCCCGGTCGCCGCGTCGAACAGCACGGCGCCGCCGCTCCCCGACGCCGCCACCCACCGCCCCTCGGGACCGAACCCGGCCCGGAACGGCGGGTCGCCGGAGACGCCGTGGTCGAAGCGGGACAGCAGCGCCCCGGTCGCGGCGTCGAAGACGCGGACGGCGCCGTCCCGCCCGGCGGTGACCACGCGCCTGCCGTCCCGGTCGAACCGGACGTCCTCCACGCGGGCGTCCGCGCTTCCGGCGGGCTCGACCAGCCGGAGCCGGAGCGTGCCGGCCGCGGCGTCGACCAGGACCGCGCCGCCGTCGCCGCACCCGGCGCCCACCGCCCGGCCGTCCGGGCTCCAGCACGTCGCCTCCACCCAGGTGGCGAGCTGGAACCGGGTGCGCTCCGTCCCGGTCGCGGCGTCGATGATCCGCACGCCTCCCGGTTCGGACGACAGGTCCACCCTGTACCCGACGGCGATCCGGCCGCCGTCCGGGCTCCAGGAGAAGCCGGTGATCCAGAGCGGCTCGCCCTGGCCGGGCCACCGGACGCGCGCGGTCCCGGTCGCGGCGTCCAGGACCTGCACCGCGACCGGGGAGCCGACGCCGACCAGCGTCCCGTCCGGGCTCCACCGCACGCCGTAGGCGGTCTCGCCGATCGCCGTCCGCCACCGCTCGGTGCCGGTCGCGGCGTCGAACATCACGACGGCGGGGCCCTGCCAGCTGGTCGTCACGACCCGCGCGCCGTCCGGGCCGAAGGCGACGTCGCCCCATCCGGACGATGTCAGCAGGGCGCATCGCCGGGCTCCGGTGGCCGCGTCGAAGACCATCTCGGACGTGGCCGCCACCCGGCCGTCCGGGCTGAACGGCACGCCGAAGTACGAGGGGTCGGACCGTACGGAGCTGAGCTGCCGGGCCAGGTAGGTCATGGCCGCCTTTCGGGAGCGTCCCGCCCGTCGGCGCGGCCGCGCCGGACCCCGGGCTTCCCGCCGAGCCTAGGAACCGTTCACGCGCTCATGGCGGCTTCGGCCGGACACCGGCCCTTCGGGTAAGCGAAGAGTAACTCCCTGCTATCGACCCAGGTCCGTGGCGGGTCAGGTGATGTCGGTGATCCGGGCCGTGCCGTCCGCGGAGCCGGTGACGAGCCACGTGGCGTCCGGGGCGAGGGCGACCGCGCGGACGCCGGAGTCGTGCACCAGAAGGGCCCGCTGGTTGCCGGTGGTGTCGTAGACCGTGCCCGTCTGGTCGTCGGAGGCGACGGCCAGGAGGGCGCCGTCGGCGCTGAAGACGGGTGGCCAGATCCGCGACCAGTGGAACGCGGCGGTGCGCAGTTCCCCCGAGGGCAGCGTGAACAGGCGCAGGCGGGTGTCCGCGGCGGTGGTCGCGAGGGTCGTGCCGGACGGGCTGACCGCCACGGCCTCGACCGCGACGCGCACCGGATCGTCGAAGTCGTCGTCGAGGTGCTCCAGGCGGAGGCGTTCGGTGCCGGTGCCGATCTCGAAGAGGCGGGCGAAACCGTCCGCGCACGCCGTGGCCAGGGAGGCGCCGTCAGGGGTGAACGACACCGACCCCACCACCCCCTCATGGGCGAACTGCGCCTGCTCGGTGCCGGTCCGGGCGGTGAACACCCGGGCGGTGCCGTCGGCGCAGCCGGTGGCCACCAGCTCACCGTCCCGGCTGATCGCCACACTGAGCACCGCCCCGCCATGCGAACGGCGGAACCGCTGGGCGAGCCCGGCGACGCCGAACACGCGCAGCGTGCCGTCCTCGCTCCCGGTCGCCACGATCGCGCCGTCCCCGCCCACCACCACGGTGAGGACGGCGCCTTCGTGGTCGAACCGGGCGCGCTGCGATCCGGTCTCGGCGTCGAACACCCGGGCCGTGGCGTCCTCGCCGGCCGTGGCGACCCAGGCGCCGTCGGGGGCGAAGGCCACACCCCGCACCGGCCCGCCGTGCGCCAGGCGGCAGCGCTCCGCGCCGGTCCTGGCGTCCAGCACCCGCGCGACACCATCGGCGCAGCCACTGGCGAACCACCGCCCGTCCGGTGACACGGCGACGGCGCCGACCGCGCCGCCGTGCCGGACCGTGAGGCGCTCCTGGTGCGCCGCCGGGTCGAAGATCCGCGCCCGCAGGTACGTTCCGACGGACGCACGCGAGCCGTCGGGGCCGAACGTCACCGGCCCCGCCGATCCGCGCGTCAGGCGGCACCGCTCGGCCCCGGTCGCCGCGTCGAACAGCACGGCGCCGCCGCTCCCCGACGCCGCCACCCACCGCCCGTCGGGGCTGAACACCGCGTGGAACGCCTGGTGGCCGTGGTCGTAGAGGGACAGCGGCGCCCCGGTCGCGACATCGAAGACGCGGACGGCGCCGTCCCGCCCGGCGGTGACCACCCGCCTGCCGTCCCGGTCGAACCGGACGTCCTCCACCTGGGCGTCGATGCCACGAGGCTCGACGAGACGGACCCGGAGCGTGCCGGCCGCGGCGTCGACCAGGACCGCGCCGCCGTCGCCGCACCCGGCGCCCACCAGCCGCCCGTCCGGGCTCCAGCACGTCATGTTGGCCCACGTGCCGAGCTCGATCCGGTTCCGTTCCGCGCCGGTCGCCGCGTCGAAGACGCGCACGCCGCCCTGGGCGGACGAGAAGAAGCCGACCCCGTGGCCCACGGCGATCCGGGTGCCGTCCGGGCTCCACGAGAAGGTCCTCGTCTGGTCGGGCTCGGGCAGGCCGGCGCACCGCGTGCGCTCGACGCCGGTGGCGGCGTCGAGGACCCGCACCGCCGCGTCCGAGACGGCGCCCACCCACCGCCCGTCCGGGCTCCACCGCACCTCGTACACCGCCTGGTCGTTGGTCACCCTCCACCGCTCGGCCCCGGTGGCCGCGTCGGACATCACCACCGCGTTGCCCTCCCAGTGGCTCGTCACCACCCGGCCGCCGTCCGGCGCGAACGCGACGAGGCCCCAGCCGGGCAGGGGCGGCAGCGCGCACCGCCGGGCCCCGGTCGCCGGCGCGAAGACCTGCGCGGAGGTGGCCGCCCAGCGGCCGTCGGGGCTGAACGGGACGACCGGGTCGACGGAGGGGCTCGCCACGGAGACGATCTGCCGCGCCAGGTAGGTCACGCCGTCACCCCCCGGCCGCCGACGCGGACGCTCCGGATCCGGACGCCGCAGACGGTGACGGTGACCGTGCCCCCCGCCTTGTCCGGGCACCGCACGACCCGGGTGTAGCCGCCGTCGTAGCGGCTGAGGACGGTGCCGCCGCCGCGGCAGGGGAAGTGGACGCCCTCCGGCGTGGGCTCGGGCTCCTCCTCGTCGAAGGGGCACGAGTCGGACCGGAAGACCACGTCGCCGGGACGGAACGGGCCGAGGTACTCGCCCTTCCGGTCGCGCGGGATCACGGTGATCGCCGTCGCGCCGTCGGCGACGGCGGTGCGGATCTCCGACCGCCTCGGGTCCGGGCGGATGCCGACCCAGGTGGAGACCGTCTGCACCCGGCTGAAGACGCTGCCGTCGGGGAGCGTCCCGGAGATCGTGAAGCGCCAGGTGAACGAGCCCTCCTGGTCGGCGTCCAGGTACCGGTTGGTGTAGTCGCCGTCACCGGTGTCGCGCAGCTCGTCGGTGCCGTCCTCGAACACCCCGGCCGGTGTGGCCTGCGGCAGGCCGGGCAGGTCCGCGCGGCGCAGCAGCTCCCCGATCATCAGCGCCTTGGGCGCGGGCGGGTCGGGCGGCGCCGTCGGCGGGGGCCGGTAATGGGCGCCGCGCTCGGACAGGAAGGTGCCGAGCGACTCGCCGGGGCGGACCAGCTCCACGGTGACGCGGGCGCCGGTGACGAGATCGTCCCCGGCGCGGACGCGCGCGGTGAGGACCATGGGGTCGCCGGTGGAGTACCCGTCCCGGTCGAACACCACGTCGGCGCGCACGTACAGGTCGACGAAGAACAGCAGGTCGCCGTCGGGCAGCGGCCGCGGGCCGCCGGCGGCGTCGCGGCGCAGGATCCGCCACTCGGTGGCGGGCACCTGCTCCTCGGGGACGCCGAGCAGCGCGGTCATGTCCACGGCCGCGAACGCGTGCGCAGGGCACGCGGCGACCGGCACCGCCACCGGCTGGAACGGCGCGGCGGGCTGCCCCTGGAGCCGGTAGGACAGCTCGATCGAGCCCGTTCCGTCCCACAGCACAGCGACCGCGAGCCGCTCGACGCGGGGGTCCACCCTCACCAGCCGGACGGGGTCGCCGGGGATCTGCGGCTCGGCCGGGACCCGCTGCGCCGCCTGCGAGGAGCAGACCATCTGCGCCATCGCGTCCGCCACCTGCGACACCTGGACGACGTGCCGGTAGCCGAGCGGCACGGCCAGCCGGTCGAGGACGTCCTCCTGGACGGTCGGCCCGAGCCCGATCGTGTAGAGCGACAGCCGTGAGTCGACCGCCTGGCGGGCGCCCGCCTGCCGCTCGATCGCGAAGTTCAGCACACCGGGCGCGGCGGTGGAGGGGTCCACGGCGACCGTGCCGGAGTTCTCGTGGCCGTCGGTCAGCAGGACGATGGTGAAACGCGGGTCGCCGGCCGTCCCCAGCGTACCGAGCTCGTCGATCGCGCGGACGAGGCCGTCGCCGATCGGCGTGCACGCACCCGGCCTCCCGTAGTCCACGCCGCAGACCGCGCCCCCGGCGGTGGGCACGTCGGTGAGCACCAGCACCGGCCCGATCAGCGGATCCGGTGCGGGCCGCGGCGCGCCGGGCACCGTCGGCCGCCAGCCGCAGGAGGTGTCCTCGAACACCAGCTCGCCGAGCCGGTCGGCGGGGTTCACCGACGTGCGCATGGCCGCGTACAGGTGGCCGAGGATCCGCGCGGCGGTGACGGCGTTGTCCCAGCGGGCGCCGGACATGCTCCCCGAGCGGTCGAGGACCAGCGCCAGGTGCCGCGGCCTGGCCTGGACGGTCAGCTGCGCGGCGGACGAGGCGGACAGGAAGCCGACCGGCCCGGCGCAGCCCGTCTCGAACCAGACCCGCCCGGTGATCTCCATGGTGTGCGGCCGGTAGACGCCCGGGGCGGTGAACACGGCGGTGGTGCCGTTCGAGCACGCCTGCGGGAAGTCGGTGACGGCGACGCCGCCGGTCTTGCCCCACCGGTACGCGACGGCCGGGACGGGCGCCCCGACGACGGTGGGCTCGGCGGGCGTGCCGAGCGCGGACGCCGCGGTGAGCTGCACCGGGTCGCCCTCGCGGACGACTCCGCCGGTGAGCGACGGGGCGGACAGGGTGAACGCCGCCACGGGGTCGCACATGATCCGGGTGACGGTCGGCTGGACCGGGTCGTTGTCGCCCTGCGAGAGCTGCCATCGGGCGGCGGGCGCCGCCGCGGTCGCCCGTACCGTCCACGCCTCGCGCTGGTTGCCGGAGAGGGCCTGGATCGTCAGGGTGAGGACCCGGTCCGTCCCGTCCAGCGCGCTGTCGGCGCCGACGCGGCGGTTCCCGAGCGGCTTGCTGTAGCCGACGGGGTCGGACGGCAGGGTGTGCGGCGCCGGCAGCGCCGGCGATTCGAGCGTGACCGTGACGGCGGCGCCCGCCGGGTAGCGCAGGCCGACGAGGGGCGGCGCGCCGGTCGTGACGTCGAGCAGGAGGTCGGCGACGAGCCCCCGCGAGTCGGTGACCGTGTAGATCGGGGACCCCAGGCCCGTCGGGGCGATCTTCGGGGTGGACATCGTTGCCTCCCTACACGACCGTGACCAGCCGCTTGTAGTAGTTGCTCGCGTTCCCGTCCCGGTCCGTCGACCAGAAGATCCAGATGGCGCCGTCGGGGGCGACGAGCGCGTGCGGGGAGTTGTCGTCGCCGACGGACGCGGTGAGCCGGCGCGCCTCCCCCCAGGCGCTGCCCGGCGGCTCGCGGCGGCGCGCCGGGTCGCGGCGCATGGCGCTGAGGTCGCCGGAGCCGGTGAAGCCGCGCGTCCAGAAGACCCACAGCCCGCCGTCGGCGTCCTCGACCGCGCACGGCTGCCGGTCGGTGCCGCTCGTCCCGGGCAGCGTCTGGGCCGCCTCCCACGCGCCGGAGCGGAAAAGGGCGGCCTGGAGGCCCGTCGAGGACGCCCAGAACGCCCACACCTCGCCTCTCTGGGAGGCCAGGAGGAAGGGCCGCGGGTCGGCGCTGTCGGAGGCCAGCGTGGTCTCGTTGGAGACGGTGCCGGTGGCCGGGTCGAGCTGGAGGACGCGCAGCCCGCCGGTCGCCTTGAACACCGCCCAGACCGTACCCGCGCGTCCGCCGGCGGCGTGGAAGTGGCTCGACGCGGTGCTCGGGGTCGCCGACAGCTCGACCGCGCCCGCCGCGTCGGCCCACTCGCCGGCCGCCAGCCGCCACCGCCGGTACTGCCACTTGCTCGCCGTGGACGACGACAGGTGGAAGAAGACGGTGGCCAGGTCGCCCGTGACCGCCACGAACGGGTTGGTCTCGGCGGACCCGGCGGTGGCGGTCACGGTGACCTCGGCGGTCACCGGCAACCCGGCCAGCGGCGCGCGCCGCATCATCACGTCGGCGCCCGCGCCGCTGCCCGACTGGTACACCACCAGCGCGTCGCCGTCCGGGAGCCCGGCGGCGTGCGGGACGAGGTGGGCGGTGCCCGACGTCACCTGGAGCGGGGGCGCGGTGAAGCCGCGGGACGGCTCCGCGAGGCTCATCCGTGCGGCGAACACCTGCTCGACGCCCGCGGTCCGGTCGCTGTACCAGAACGCCACGAGCCCGCCGGTCGCGTCGGCGAAGAAGGCGCGGCGCATGACGTCCAGGGCCGTGGAGGCGTCCACCGCCGCGTCCGGGGTGGTCGGCAGCTCGCCGCGCAGCAGCGCGTTGACCGCCTCCCGCAGGCTGATCGGCGGCCTGCCCCGCCCGGCGAGGTACTCCTCCGCCCGGGTGCCGAGGACGTCCTCGATCAGCGTGGCGGGCGGCAGGAGCAGCCGCCGGCGCCGCAGGTCGGTGACGTCGCCGGGACGGACGGCCGCGTCCCCGGGGCGACGGTCCAGCGAGGCCAGCGGCGTGTAGGAGTGCCCGGCGGTGACGTCGGGGTCGCCCGGTCCCGGCGGCGCGGCGCCGCGCCGCGCCCGCACCGCCCACTCGCGCTTGATCCGCGCGCAGCTCTCGGTGCCGAGGCCGCCGTGGACGAGGGCGGGGTCCTCGGACGGGGTGACCAGCCGTTCCCAGACGTCGAGGTAGACCAGCACCGGGCCGCCCCCGGCGGGCAGCGCCGTGATCGTGGGGACGCCGAGCCGGGCGGCCTCGGCGGCGGCCGCCGCGCCGTGCGACTCGTGCAGCCGCTGCGCGGTGAACGCGACGGTCGACTCGATCATCACGTCGAGGCCGTCGACCAGGCACCGGCCGATCCGGCGCAGCGGGTCGACCGTGCCGCTCACCCCGGCGCGGATCTCGAAGTCGTCGTCGGCGCCGGTCCCGGCGATCCGGAACCCGTCGTTGCCGTCGGGGACGCCGTCGCCGACGAACCACTTCAGGAACGCCCGCAGCTCGAACTTCTGGATGTCCTCGCGCTCGTTGACGTCGGCGTCCACGATCGGCACGCCCTGCTGAAGCCGGACCCGCACGTAGCGTCGCAGCGGGTCGAAGGTGTCGGTCGATATCACTGCCATGGGACTCTCCGCCCGCTCACAGGACCAGCCAGACGGTGCGCTGGAGGGTGCTCGCCGGATCCCGCGGGATCGCCGGATGGATCACGTAGTCGATCAGGACGGTGGCGCCGTCCAGCACGCCGACCAGGCCGAACTCGCGCAGCGTGGCGTCGGTGTGGTCGGCGTCGGGCCAGGCGGGGACGCCCGGGCCGAGCGTCGCGACGATCTGCAGCCGGTTCGTCGGCGCGGACGTGACCGTCGAGCCGGTCAGGTAGTCGACCCGCAGCGAGGCGCGCGGCACGGTGAACGGGTGCCGGTCGACCAGCGCGGCCTGCCCCGCGGTCGCCGGCGGCGGGCCGGGCGGCCGGTCCCACGCCGGGTCGCCCTTGCCGACCTGGAGCCCGGTGATGCCGCCCGCCGTGGTGCCGGCGCCGTGCAGGAAGCCCGTCAGCAGCCGCCGGCAGTCGGCCACGATCACGTTCCTGCGGACGCCGCCGTCCCAGGCGACGCCGCCGCCCGGGTCCAGCAGCACGTCTCGGTAGTAGCCGGCGATCATCCTGCCTCCAGGTCAGCGGGGCGGCGGGAACCAGGCCCGCCGCCGCAGGGTCGTGGGGTCGGCGCGGGCGGCCGTCACGTGGCCGGGCGTGGTCGCCAGCAGGAACGACCAGTCGGGCAGCGCCGCAGCGGTCGTGTCGGACGGTCCCGCGTACCGCTCGACGAAGGGATGCACGTCCTGGAACGTCTCCTGGATCCCGGTCCCGGCCGGGTAGAGGGCCTCGACGTGGATCCGCGGGGCGAACACGAGCACGGCCCGCACGTTGACCGGCAGGAACCGCTCCAGCAGCGGCCGCAGCCGCTCCTCGATCTGCGCCGACAGCGGCGCGTCGGGCAGCAGCGGGCTGAGGAACAGCGCGACGGTGCCGCGCGTGTAGAGGTCGGTGTCGTCGAGCCGGTCCCCGGCCCGCGGCTTGCACGGCGTGTAGCAGAGCTGGTCGTCCCACTGGCGGCGCCGCCCGGCGCGGGCCGCGTCGCCGAGGACGACGGTCGTGCCTCCGGCGAACCGGCGCAGTGTCCCGGTGTCGGACGGCGGGTCCGCGAGCCCGGCGACCTCGACGCCGCGGTCGCTGCGGAACAGCACCCAGGGCCCGGCGCCCGCGTCGCCGCCCGGCGCGGCGACCACGGCCGGGGCCTGGTCGGCGGCGGGCCCGGTGAGCACGGGGACGGGGTCGCGGGGCGCGCCGCCGCCCGCCGGGACGCCGACCGACCACAGGCCGGGGCCGCCGGAGCGGTCGGAGCGGAACCAGACCCGCACCTCGCCTCCGGCCGCGACGATCGCGGACGGCTCCCGGTCGGCGCAGCGGCCCGTCGCGGACGGGACGCGGGTGATCTCGTCCGCCGGGCCCCAGGTGCCGGTGGCCGGGTCCAGGATCCGGCGGGAGAGCGTCCGCACGTCCGCGGGGTCGCCGGCGCTGCGCAGCCGTGACCAGATGAGCCAGAGCGCGTCGCCGCCCGCGCCCGGCACCCGGACCGCCGCCGGCTCGCGGTTGCCGCCGCCGCCGTCCGCGAGCACCTGCGGGGCGTCCCAGCCGGTGCCGGTCCAGCGCGCCGCCGCGACCGTCCACCGCGTCCCGTCGTGCGCGGACCAGAACAGCCGGACGTGGGACGGCCCGTCGGCCACCGCGCACGGGTCGGCGACGCGGCCGACGGGCACGCCCGGCACGTCTAGCGGAGGCGTCCAGTCGAAGCCGTCGCCGGGGTCGCCGTCCGCGGTGCCGTCCGGGCCCGTCCAGCCGAGCGCCCCGGCGGCATCCGACGCGGCCTGCTCCACCGTGAGGCGCCGGCCCGCTCCGGCGGCGGTCGTGGCGAGCACGACGGCGCCGTCCGGCGCGGCGGTTCCGGTGACGCCGGTCAGCCGGGCGGTCAGCACCGCGGCCACCTCGGCGGCCGACGCGGCGGACGGGTCGGCGAAGTCGCCCGCCGTGAAGACGACCCCCTGGCGGCGGCCGTCGACCCCGACCACCAGCCGGGCGCCCGGCCACAGCGCGAACGGGGCCGTGTGGCCGGTGCGCAGCCGGGCCGGCTCCGGCCGCCGGGCGGTGCCCACCGCGAACCGCAGCCGGGCGGCGGCGCCCTCCGGCCGGTCGAGCCAGGCCAGGAAGACCCGGCCGTCCGGCAGCTCCGCCGCGGCGGGCGCACCGGCGGGGGCGCCCACCGGCACCGCGACCGCGTCGCCCCACGCGCCGCCGTCGAGGGTCTTGACGCGCAGGACGCGTCCCGATCCGCGCGGCGGGACGGTCTCGTAGAAGAGCCGGAGCCGCCCGCCCGCGGTCACGACGGCGCTCAGCCGCCCTCCCGGGGCGCCCTCCAGCGTCACCAGCGCGGGCTCGGCGTCCGGCCCGGCCAGCGCGAACACGTTGAGCCGGGGCGCCTCGCCCGCGCGGACGACCGACTGGGCCGTCTCCGCGACCCGGACGTCCCAGCCGGTGTAGCGGACGACGATCGACCGCAGCGCGGGCACGGTGCCGACGCCCCGGTACAGGTGCGGGGCGGCGGCGATCTCGTTGCGCTGCGCGGAGACCGGCAGCGTCCGGTCCAGGTCCCAGCCGAGCCAGTGGGCGAGCGGCCGCAGGAAGCCGGGCGGCGCGGTCTCGGCGTCGTGCAGGGCCCGCAGCCCCTCGGCGGTGCTGCGGGCCAGGTTCAGCGGCGCCGCCGCGGCGGACAGGAAGCGGAACAGCTGGCCGGGGGCGGGCAGGTCGGCGCGCTGGTGGGCGGCGGGCAGCATCCGGTAGAGCCTGGCCGGGACGCCGTGGTCGGCGCTGGCGTAGGAGCTCGCCTGCGACGCGCCGTCCGCGCGATAGGCGGGCGGTGAGGCGGCGTCGCGGGTGAAGACGGTGTAGTAGTGCGTCGCCAGCGGACGGGCCGCGGGATCGGAGACGCGGTCCACGACCGGGCCGTCGTAGATCACCGCGCCGTCGTCGGGGTCGAGCGGAAACGTCCGCTCGCGGCGCACGACCCGGACGCCGGCGAGCGGCGGGCGCCCGGCGAACTCGGCCGCGGGCGGGTTGCGCCAGGCCAGGTCGATCCGGCCGCCCTCCAGGTGGGGGGTGGCGCGGACGGCCGCCACGGTCCTCACGCCACCCCGCCCTCGATGATCGTCACGATCGCGGGGCGGCCGGACAGGTCGAACCCGGACGTGGCGGGCGGGTTGTCACGGTAGCCGGGGCGGGGGAGCTCGTGCGGCGCGAGCTCGATGATCCCGGTGGGCTCGACCTGCGGCGCTGTCACGATGTCGGCGGGCAGCGCGGGATCGCGGCCGAACTTCACGACGGTCAGCGACGCGACCTGCTCCAGGTCCTGGAGCAGGTCGTAGATCCGGCTCAGGAAGATCCGCTGGCCGAAGTCGACCTGCTCGAAGCCGAGGTACCCGCCGACCGCCTCCTCGACCGCGCGCCGCACCGCCGCCCGGGTGAAGTACGGCTGCGCCCACACCCGCGCCGCCAGGTAGACGTCGGCCTCGGCCGGGCCGACCACGGTGACCAGCTGCGTGGCCATCCGGTACCGCTCGAAATGGGCCAGGACGTCCCGGACGAGCGTCTCGGACGGCGGTGCGACCCGGCCCGCCGGCGCGACGTGCAAGACGACCTCGTTCCAGCTCGCCGAGACAGGCTTGACCTTCCCGACGCCGGGCACCAGCCGGGCGATGTCGGCGTGGTCGTCCAGCGTGACGGCGCGGTCCTGGCTGCGGTACAGCCGGGGGGCGAGCGCCCGCGCCCGCTCCAGGTCCTCGGCCTCGGCGCCGCCCGCCGCGGCCCGCGGGTTGACGGCCTGCCTGATCTGCTGCCCCGCCGGGACGAACGCCTGGCCCGCGCCGACGTTCCCGGCCCGCCCGCCGCCGACCCGGTAGCGGGCCGTGATGAGCACCGGGCTGGTCGGCCCGGCGGGCGGCGGCACCATCCCGTTCACGCCGTCGCCGAAGCGGATCTCGGCGCCGCCCGCGGCGTCGCGGCGGCTCACGTAGTGCCGGTCGACCGGGGTGCTCGCGGCGAGGCTCGGCACCTCCGTCCACGCCGTCGTCCCGCCGGGCTCGTCCACCGTCACCGAGATCGAGCCGCGGATCACCGGTCCCCGGCGCAGCGGGTACAGCTGGTTGGGCCGCCCGTCGGACACCGCCACGGGGTCGTCCACGACGGTGGTGCCCTCCACGACCGGCAGCGGGTAGAAGCGGCGCAGCCCGTCCGCGCCGGGCGGGGAGAGCCGCTCGGCGACCACCTCGGCCGGCGTCTCGAAGCGCAGCCGTCGCCCGCCGGGGGCGGAGACGGTGAACGCGGTGCCGGCCGGGAGCGTGACGGGCGGGACGACCCCGGCGTCGAACGCGACCTCCAGGTCGGCCGACGCCGGGGCCGGCGGCGCCAGCTCGTACCCGATCAGCCGCAGCAGCTGCACCAGCGCCTCCGGCTCGTCGGAGGTCTCCGGCAGCAGGTTCGCGGCGATCCGGGTCTGGTAGTAGAGGGTCAGGTCGGCGGCGTAGGCGAACAGCTCGATGAGCAGCACCCCGAGGTCGCCCTCGCTGTGGTCGGTCCACTCCGGCAGCTTGGCGCGGGCCATCTCCAGCATCGAGGCGCGCAGCGCGTCGTACCCGATGCCGGTGTAGTCGGCCGGTGCCCGCGCGGACGGCGGGGTCGGGGTGCTCACGGCAGGTCCAGTTCGAGGCGCCGGACGACGTCGTCCGGCCGCACCGCGTACTCGACCGCGACGGTCAGCCGCTCCCCGTCCACGGTCACCCGGACGGGCGCGGTCAGCCGGACCTCGGGCATGAACCGGGCCAGCGCCCGCTCGATGTCGCGGCGCAGCAGCGGCGCGAGCGCCGCCGACCCCGGCTCCTGGAGGCGGGCCGGGACCGCGGTGCCGTAGTCGCGCAGCATGACCCGCTCCCCGGCGCGCCCGGCCAGCAGATGCCGCAGGCCGTCCTCGACCTTGGCGTGGCCGGCGGCCCGCGCGACCCCGCCGGCCTCGATCCGGAACGGGAACGCCGGGCCCATCAGCCGGCCGGTCATCGCCGGTCCCTCACGCGAGCACCTGCGTGTTCGTGGTCACCGTCATGACCACCGGGGCGCCGAGGTTCCCGACCCCCGAGTCGCCGACCCGGATCACCGGCGACGCCCCGGGACCGAGCTTGACCTGCACGCCCTTCACCTCCGCGACGCCGGGCCCGGCGTCCGCCACGATGCCGGTGGCGGCGAGCGCGACCTCGGCACCGCCGGGGGCTTTCAGCCGGACCCCGTCGGCGGTGAGCGCGATCTCGGCGCCCCCGGCGGCCTTCAGGCGGATCCCGTCCGCGTCGAGCGTGACGCTGTGGCCGTTGGCGCCGTCGCTCAGCGTGATGCCGGACGCGTCGAAGGTGAGGTCGTGCGCGTGCGCGGCCTCGGCCAGCCGGACCGCCTCGGCGCCCTCGGCGTCCTCGAACAGCAGCAGGTGCCCGGCCGCCGAGCGGACGACGCGGCGGTGCGGCGGATCGGCCCTGGCCTCGTCGGGCCACTCCCCCGGCACGTACTGGACGCCCGTCCACAGCACGAGCCCCGGGTCGCCGCCCTCGAACTCGACCCAGACCTTCGCGTCGTTCTCCGGCACGAAGAAGTGGCCGTACGGCAGCGCGGGCCGGGCGACCATCAGCTCGTCCGGCGGGAAGATCGCCGGGACGGACACCCTGACCTGGCCGAGGCCCTCGCCGTCCCGGTTGTCCTTGACGATCCCCGTGTACTTCCCGAAGTACTGTCCCGGCATCGTGCTCCTCACCTCACGCATTTGAAGTCGGTGCGGTAGCCGCCGCCGTCGACCTTGTGGGTGACCGAGGAGACGTACCACTCGCCGTTGAACCTGTCGTTGACCCCGCGCACGACGACCGTCGACTTGGCGCGCAGCCAGATCGTCCCGGTGGTGCTGCCGGAGGCGGACATGCCGAGGCGGCGCGACTCCAGCGAGTCGTCGGTCGCCTCCAGCTCGCCCTGGTCGGGCACCACCAGGCCCACCGCGGGCCGCCGGGCCGACAGCTTGCGCTGAAGCTCGCGCTTGCGCCGGACGCCCTGCGCGTACAGGATCCGCAGCCGGTCGCGGTCGCGCGGGCCGACGCGGGCGAGGCGGCCCTCGTCCAGCTCCCAGATCACGACCTCGGCGGGCTCGGCCGGCCTGGAGCCGACCTGCCTGCCCTGCCGGTCGACGTCGGTGACCTCCTTGAGCCGGTCTATGTAGCCGCTGTCGAACACCGGCGAGAAGCTCACGAGGTTGCTGCCGGGGCCGTCCCGGAAGCGCAGCACCAGCGTGTCGGCGCGGCGCAGCGTCACCACCCGGCGCTCGGGGATGAAGTAGAGGACCTCCTGGTCGGACTCGTCCAGCTCGACGAAGCACTTGGCGTGGTAGGTCTGCGCGAGCTCCTGGAGGAAGGCCAGGTCGGTCTTGCCGTCCTGGTTGATCGGCTTGCTCCTGACCGTCGGGTCGGGGCTGAGCGACGCCTCCACCCGCGCGAAGCCGTACGGCCCGGCGACCGCGCGGACGATGTCGGTGACGGTCCGCTCCCGCCACACCCGCTTGCGCTCGACCAGGCCCATCTCGATCGACCTGTCCTCGCCCTTGAGGGAGACGGCGGGCACCCCCGAGTCGGGGTAGCCGACCTCCACCTTGGTGATCACGGCGCGGATCAGCAGGGCGTGCTGGCCCGGCTCGGCGTACCCGAGGTCCACCTCGGCGACGCTGCCCTCGAACAGCCCGTCGGCGTAGACGAGGGCGGGGTCGGAGACGGCGATGGCGACGCTGTCGGCCTGCCGGTCGTCCTCGGTCACGGTGACCGAGGTGACCCAGTCGGTGACGTCCTGCCCTTCGAGGCGGACGTTGACGTACGGCACCCGCGTCCCCACCTCTAGAACCCCCTCGCGCGCGTGGCGCGGGTGGCGGGGCCGGGGTCGGGCAGGTCGAGGACGTCGCCGGGCGCGATGTCGAGCGGGAAGACCAGCGGGTTGGCGTCCAGGATCCGCCACCACAGCCCCTCGCCGCCGTAGAACCGGTGGGCCAGCAGGTCCAGGCCCTCGCCCTGGACGACGCGGTGCCGGCCCGCGGCGGCGGGCCGCGGCCGGGTGAGCCGCAGCGCGACGACACGGCGGCGGCCCCCGTCGGGCGCCGTGACGGTCAGGATCGGCAGGCCCGCGTAGCGGGACTCGGGGCTCGGCGGCATCAGGCACCTCCCGGCAGCGGCGCGGTGGGGACGGCCTCGTCGGGCATCCGCTCGACGAGGGTGACGGCGACGTCGGCGCGCAGCGGCGCGAGCGCGGGCGTGAACAGCGTCTCGGTGATCGCGATCTCGGTGACGACGCAGTCGATGACCCGCCCGCCGAATCCGAACACGCAGTCGGGCGGCGCGGCGAAGCCCTCGTCCCGGCCGTACAGCGCGGTGAACGTGCCCCCGGCGTCCGGCCAGGAGCGGCTGCGCGGCCACAGCAGCGCGCGGTACTTGTTCAGCTCGGGGGTGATGCCGCCGTCCTCGTCCCGGCCGATGGGGATCCGGTCGCCGGACGGCCCGGCGTACAGGCCGTCCACCCGGACGGTGAAGCTGATCGTGCGGTCGCCGCCCTGGGTGTACTGGCGCAGCGGAAGCAGCCGCCCGGGGGCGTTGAGCGTGGCGTAGCCGACGGCGCGCCGGTCGCCGAGCTGCGCGGGGTTGTACTGGAACTCGATCACCACGTCGGGGACGCCGGGGTCGGGGATGAGCCCGACCAGGAAGCCGCGGTCCGGCTCGCGCAGGGTGTGCATCGGCCCTCCCCCCTCACGCCGGCGCCGCGGCGCGGTTGCCGGTCCGGAAGTCCTGCTCGGAGCGCAGCGCCCCGAGCCGCTCCTGGATCGCCCGGATGATCTCGTCGGACAGCAGCCGCGTCGCGTCGGCCTCCAGGCGTTCGGCGTTGACGTTCACGGTGATCCCTCCCTCGACCCGGATCGACTGGTCGGCGGGCCCGGCGGCGGGCGGCGCGGCGGGGACGGCGGGGAGCGCCGGACGGCCCGGCAGCCCGGCCGCGCCCGGGACGCCGGGGACGGCGGCGACGCCGGGGAGCGCCGCGGGGATCGGCGGCGGTCCGGCGGGCCCGGTGCCCGGTGCGCCGCCAGGTGCGGCGCCCGGGGGTGCGGGGACGCCCGGTGCCCCCGGCAGGCCGGGGGGCGCCGGCGCGGCGGGCTGCGCTCCCGCGGGTGGCGCGGCGGCCTGCTTGGCGCGGCGTTCCTCGTCCTCCTTGCGTCCCTTGGCGACGGCCGCCTCCTGCGCCGTGATCTGCTCCTCCAGCCCGCCGGTGACCTGCTTGGGGGTGAACGCCGCCGCCACGTCGATCGTCGGCACCTCCTTGGGCGGCAGCAGGCGGCTCTGGACGTCGATCTTGGGGATCAGCGCGGCCCTGTCCAGGCCGGCCAGCCGTCCGACGGCGCTGTCGGCGAACGCGTTGTACGCCTCCAGCAGCGTGTTGATCACGCCGATGAAGAAGTTCTGCACGGCGGTGCCGGCCGTGATGAACGCGTTGACCACGCCGATCCCGGCGTTCTCGGCGGTGGCGGTGATCCAGCCCCACACCTGGCCCGCGATCGTGCCGATGCCGAGGATGTACTGGCCGATCCGCTGGGCCTGGATCGAGACGAAGTTCGCCGCGACCAGCACGGCCAGCTTGATCTCGTCCCAGTACGCGATGATCACGATGATGATGCCGACGACGCCGAGCATCACCGCGATCACGGCCAGCCAGGGGTTGTCGCGCAGCGCCGCCTTCACCTGATCCCAGTAGACGATCAGCAGCGCGATCACCGCGATCAGCGCGACCACCGCGATGACCACCAGCACGACCGGGTTCAGCGCCATGACGGCGTTGAACACCGCCTGCGCGGCGGCGGCGATCTCGGTGATCCCGGTGAACGCCTGGAGCACCTGCCCGGCCTGGCCCACGACCCCGCCGCCCGCGGCGAGCAGGTCCATGTAGTCCTTGGTGGAGGTGAGGGGCTTGTTCCACGCCTCGCCCAGCTTGGTCACCGAGTCGTAGAACTGCGGCACCGCCGTCAGCGCGGTGCCGAGGGCGTTGACGCCGGAGGTCACCTTCTCGCCGAGCGACTTCGCGGCGTGCGCGGACGCGTTGGCGCCGGCCTCGTCGAGGGCGGCGGCGACGCTGTCCTCGATCTTCTTCTCGAAGGTCTCCTCCGCGCCGGTGAAGCTGGCCCCGGTGGCCGCGTCGTGCGCGGCGTCGGCGAGCTTGCCGGACGCGCCGAACAGCACGGCCATCGCGGGTCCGAAGTCGGGGCTGTGGCTGGCCGCGTCCAGCGCCTTGCGGGCGATCGGGCCCTGCGGGCTCCAGGTGAACTCGATCGCGGTGCCGAAGGTGTCCTCGATCCGGAGGTTCTCCACCGCGCGTTTGATCTTCGCCTCGGAGAAGCCGAACTCCTCCCGCAGATGGTCGGTCCAGCCGGTCAGCCGCCGCTGCAGGAGCGCCATGGAGTTCTCGATCGGCTCGCCGGAGAACTTCCAGACGTTGCGGGCCGCGCCGCCCCCGGCGATGAGCAGGTCGTTGCGCAGCTGCATGTTGCCCTCGCGGATGGCCGTGGCCACGCTCGGGAACGCCTTGTCCAGCGACCCGGTCTTGTGCTCGATGTGCAGGTCCACCTCGCCGGCCTTGCGGACGAAGACGTCCACGATCCGGATGAGCTCCCTGACCTCCCCGGACGCGGTCATGGTCTCGAACCGCACCACCTTGTTGATCTCGGCGATGTTGTCCTGGAGTTTGTAGCGCAGCGCGTCGGCGACCTGCGCAAACGAGTGGAGCACGTCCCCGGCCAGGCCGGACTCGCGCAGGACCGCGTGGATCTGGTCCAGCATCGACACCACCGACTCCACGTTCACCGCCCCTCCTCACCTCCGTCTCGCCGCCTCGATCGCGTCCCGCTCGCCCTCCAGCTGCCCGGTCAGCTGCCGCAGGTAGTGCCAGCGCTCCTCGGTGGGCAGGCCGAGGATCTCCTCGACGCCCCAGTTCAGGTGGTAGGCCAGGAAGAACACCTCCCGGCGCAGCCGGTCCTCCTCCCCTACGAGGCCGCCAAGAAATTCGACATGTCCAGCGAGGCCGTGTACTCGCGGCCGCAGCCGCCGCAGCCCACCGTGCGGCGCAGGTCGATGCCCGGCCCGCCGTCGTTGAGGGCCCGGTCGACCAGCCCGCGGTCGGAGAGCGTCATGTCCTTGAACACGGCCGTGCCGAGCGCCTCCAGCTTCGGCCCCGGCATGTCGCCCATCTCCTTCAGGCAGCGCGCCATCAGGGCGTTCTTGCCCTGGGACGCGTTCTCCCTGATGACGCCGGCCACCCGTTCCTCGTCCAGGCCGGTCGGGTGGCGGAACACCAGCACGTCGTAGAGTTCACCCGTGCGGTCGACGTAGCCGTCCTCCAGCTTCACGGTCACGTCGCCGGGCACCTCGCCGGGGCCGAGCCGGACGACGTCGAGCTCGGAGAGGTCCTCGACGAGGGTGGTCGACTCGTGGCAGGCGCCGCAGGCGTAGCTCGCCCGCATCTCCGGGCCGAAGGTGATCTCCCGCAGCCGGATCAGCAGGAACTGGCGGTCGGCCGAGTAGAGGCCCTGGGCGGCGCGGATCCCGGGCGCCTCCAGCGTCCCCAGCCGGACCAGGCAGCCGCCGAGCAGCTCGGAGATCATCCGCGCGCCGTTGGCGCGGTGGCGGCGGTCGGCCAGCACCGCCTCGTCGCGTCCGGTCATCTTGCGCAGCACCGCGGTCCGGTGGACCTGCCCGTCGCCGTCCTCGTAGCCGACCGGCAGCTCGAACTCGAACTCGCGCGGGCGGGCGGGCGCGGTCACGCGACCCGCTCCAGCCCGTTGTGCTCGATCTCGACCGTCTGCTTGAACAGGTTCGTCGACCCGGCCTCCAGGTCGGCGAACTTGGAGGACTTGACCCAGCCCTCGTAGAAGGCGAAGCGGAGCACCTCCTGGCCGTTCTCCAGCTTGATCACCGCCCCGTTGCGGCGGACGGACGAGCCCCCGCTCGCGCCGTTCAGCGCGAACATCTCCTTGAACCAGTCCTGGAACAGCCGGTCGAACGGGCTGCCGTCCATGTTGCGCTCGATCACGAGCGTCTCGAACTTCACCACCCCGCTGGAGATCTTCAGGACCACCGGGGAGCCGCCCACCGGCTGCTCGATGGTGTCGGTGGAGCCCTCGCTGAGCCCGGTCACCTTCGTCACCGGGCACGCCGTCCCCGCGACCTCCAGCAGGAAGCCGTGGGTGCGGTAGGACTCGCTGAACGTCAGCTCGGTCATGCCATCTCTCCTCTCACGCCTCGGCGGCGGCCGCTCACGCGTCGGCGGCGGACGCGCCGCCGTCCTGCTGGCCGACGGTGACGACGATGGTCTCGGCCGGTCTCACCGGGTAGAACCGCACCTCGATCCGGAAGTTGCCCAGCGTCACCTCGGCCGGGGGGTTGTTCTCCTCGTCGCATTTGACGGTGAAGGTCTGCCCGGGCGGGTCCGATCCGAAGGCGCCCTGCCTCCACAGGCCGAGCAGGAACGGCGTCACCACGTTGAGCCGGACCCGCTGCCGCAGCCCGGCGGAGTTCGGCTCCTGCGCCACCCAGCCGAGCCCGTCGCGCAGCGAGGACTTGACGAAGTTGAACAGCAGCCGGACGTTGACGAACAGCCACCGGGTGTCGGTGGACAGGGTGCGCGAGGCGTCCACCACGATCCCCAGCCCGGGCAGCGCCCGCACCCCGTTCACCCCGGCGTCCTTGACCAGGCCGGTGTGGTCGGCGTCGGTCATGTCGAAGCGGACGCCGAGCGCCGACGCCAGCCCCGCCTCCGCGCCCGCCGGGGCCTTCCACACCCCGCGCTCCCCGGCGACGCGGGCGTACATGCCGAGGACGTGCCCGACCGGCGGCACCCACAGCCGGGGGGCCGCCCCGGTGCGGTCGAGCGGGTCCAGGACCTCGATCCACGGCGCGTAGAGGGCGCCGAAGACCTTGCGGGCCCGCAGCGGCGCCGCGTACGCCCTGACCCCTTCGAGGTCGAGGTCGAACGGCGCGGTGCCCACGTACATCAGGTCGCCGCGCCGCTCGGCGTAGCCGAGGCACGCGCCCGCGACCCCGGCCGCGGTGGAGTCGGGGCAGGCCAGCAGCTGGATGTCGACGGTGTCGAAGGCGTACAGCCCGGTACGGGCCGCCGGGTCGCCGGCGAAGTCGGTCTCCCCGGGCGCCCTGCCGTCGGTGCCGGGACGGGTGGCGCCGACTCGGAACAGGCCAGGCGCGGGCAGGTCGTCCACCGGGCCCGAGGAGCTGCCCTGGTCGGCCACCGTGACGTACCGCGAGCCGGACGCCTGGTCGTTCACCACCGTGCCGACGTGGTGCGCCGCGCCGTCCTGCATGGTGAGCGACTCGAACCGCTCGACCTCGGCGCCGTCGCGGCCGACGATCAGGTCGAACTCCGCCGACCGGATCCGCGCGGCGTTCGCCGGGATCCCGGTGCCCGGCAGCGCGCCGGTCCAGGTGACGTACCTGGCGTCCTCGGCCACCACCGCGAGGGTGCGGCGCTGCGCCGCGCCGGGCACCGGCGTCGCGCCGGTCAGGCCGAGCGCGGCGGTGGCGTCCACCGTCCCGGCCGTGATAGCGATCTTGGAGTCGGGCCCGTGGCCGTCCGACATCAATACCAGGCGGCCCGCGGCGTCCAGCCCCGCCGTCCCGGACGGCAGGCGCCGGTTGAGGACGGCGACGAGCTCGGCGGGCTTCACGTCACCGGGCCCGTTCGGGAAGTCCGCCGCGCGCAGGACCACCGGCACCGGCGGGGCGCCGTCGACCGCCACGTTGATCGACGAGTCGGCGGGGACGCTCTGCCCCGGCGGCGCGGTGCCGACCACCCGGCCCCGGCTCTCGATCACCACCGCCGCGCCGGGCAGCAGCCCGCCCACCGCCGCCACCGCGGCGAGCGCGACGTCGGCGAGGGCACCGTCGGTGGTGGCGGCCGGGCCGGTGAACCCGAGGACGGCCGCGGCGGACCCGGCGAGCTCCAGCCGCGACGCCGGGCCGGGCGCCGCGGAGGCCAGCAGGACCCGGCCGTCCGGGGTCACCGCGGCCCGCACCCGCAGCGTCTGCCGCGCCACCGCGGCGGCGACCTCGGCCGCCGACGCGGCGCCGGGGTGGGCGAGGTCGGCCGCGCGGAAGGTGACCGGCACGGCGGGCGCGACCCCGTTGACCTTGATCTCCAGCACCTGGCCGTCGGTGAGCGCGAACGGCTCCGTCCTCGTCCCGGCGACCTGCGCGGGCACCGCCACGACGGCCCGCGGGTGGTCGGCGACGCGCACCGACAGCGCGTTGCCCCAGGCACCGGGGTCCTCCCGGCCGCGCGAGCCTGCGGTCACCTGGAGGGTCGGCGTGCCCTTGCGGTCGGCCAGCGTCACCTGGGCGGCCCGGGCGTTCGCCCGGTCCACGACGCGCACCGCGTACGCCTCGCTGCCGCCGTTGTCGAAGAACCCGCGCATCGCGTGCGGCCCGAACACGTCCGGGACGAACCCGCCGAACGCGGCGGCGTAGTCGCCGGGGCTGCGCACGGCGACCGGCACGTCGGGGATCCCGCGCTCGGCGCGCAGCAGGAACCCGGCGACCGAGACGGGCGCGGACGCGATGGCCGGGACGGCGGGTCCGTCGGTCTCGACGACGTTGACGCCGATGTTGAGGGCCATGGCTGCCTCTCCTACCTCTCCGCGGCGGACCCGCCGCCGGGCTGCTGGCCGACCACGATGAGCACCGTCTCGGCGGGGCGGACGGGATAGAACGAGACCTCGACCCGGAACACGCCCAGGTCGACCTGGTCCGGCGGGTTGTTCTCGGCGTCGCACTTGACGGTGAACGTCTGTTCCGGCGGGTCGCCGCCGAAGGCGCCCTGCCGCCACAGGCCCATGAGGAACGGCGTGATCAGGTTGGCGCGGACCGAACGGCGCAGCCGCTCGGTGTGCGGCTGCTGCGGGACGGACCGGAGCCCGTCGCGCAGCGAGGACTTGACGAAGTTGAACAGCAGCCGGACGTTGACGTACAGCCACCGGGTGTCGGTGGACAGCGTGCGCGACGCCGCCACCACGATGCCCGCCCCGCGCAGCGGCCTGACGCCGTTGACCCGCGCCGTCCGCACCAGGTCGGTGTGCTGGGAGTCGGTGAACCGGGCGGCCACGTCGAGGGCCCCGCGCACCTGCGCGGACGTGCCCGCGGGCGCCTTCCAGATCCCGCGCTCGGCGTCGGTGCGCGCGTACACCCCCATGATGTGGCCGTCGGGCGGCACGAACCGGGCGGACGACCCGCCGGGCCCGTCCGGGTCCGTGACCTGGATCCACGGCGTGTACAGGGCGCCGTACACCTTCGCGCCCTGGAACCGGGCGGCGTACTCGGAGGCCGTCCTGGCGTAGTCGCTTTCGGCCTGCGCGTAGTCGGCGGGCGCCCGCGCGACGGCGACCCCGGCGCGCCTGCCCCGGTCGGGCACGGACCCGACGAAGGCGGCGTCGCCGCGTCCCGCGCAGTAGTCCAGCGCCGCCCGCACGACCTGGTCGCGTCCCGCGTCGGGCAGCCCGTGCGCGTCGGGCACGGCGATCAGCTGCACCGCGACGGTGTCGAGGGCGGACAGGCCCGTCCGCGCGGCGGCGTCGCCGATCAGGTCCGCCGCGGTCGGCGCGGCGTCGGCGCCGTTCTCCAGCGCCTTGTTCGTGACGATCGCCGGGAGCCGCTCCCCCACCGGCGCGGTGCCGGCCACGTCGGTGACGGTGAGGTACCGCGAGCCGCTGAAGGTGTGGTTCAGGCGGGCCACGACGTAGTCGGGCGAGTCGGCCTCCATGCTGAGGTTCCGCCAGGTCTCGACCACGGCGGGCGGGGCGGACGGATCGGGCTGGTGGCGCACCGTGAGCCGGAACTCCGCCGTGGTCACCGCCGTGTTCGCGCTCGCCAGCGCGGCGGGGACCGCGTCCGCCCAGCCGACCGTCCCGGTGACCGGGTCGGCCGACGTCACCCGGCGGTGCACCGCCGAGGGGGTGCCGCCGGAGAAGCGCAGCACCGAGCCGACGCCGATCCCGGCCAGCGACACCAGGCGGGCGCTCGTGGCGTTCGAGCCGGTGTCGGCGGCGAGCCTGGTGCCGCCGCGCGGGTCGTCCGACACCTCGACGCGCAGCCGCTCCCCCCACTCGCCCGGATCCGGGCGGCCCCGGTGGCCCGCGGCGAGGCGCAGCGCCGGGGCCGCCGTCTGCTGCCGGTTGACGAGGGTCAGCGTCGCCGGGACGCTGTCGGCGCCGGCGACCCGGCTGACGTAGACCGTCCCGCCCCCGTTGCGGAAGAAGCCCTCCAGCGCGTGGCCGAGCAGCCCGCCGCCGCGGCCGAACCGGTCGCGGAACTGCGCCGCCCCGGTCAGCCGCACCGGCTGGTCGAGGGGCCCCCGCTCGGCCGGCCCGACGAGCGCGGCGACCGAGGTCGGCGCCGCCGCGATGGCGGGCACCGCCGAGCCGTCGGACTCGGCGACGTTCACGCCCACGTTCACTGCCATGTCATGACGTCCCTTCGGTGTCGTCTCCGACGCCCGGCCGCCCGAGCCCCGCCGGGGGGTGTGCGGGCCCGTCCTCCCGCAGCTGACCGGCCCGGGACTCGACGCGCGCCACGCACGCGACCTCGCGCCGGGGCGCCGTCTCGGCGTGCGCGCCCACCCGGACGTACACGGGCGCGGGGCCCCGCGAGTCGCGTTCCAGGAGCGGCGCCTGGACGATCCACACCGGCGCGGGCGACCCGTCGACCCACAGCACCCGGTCGGCCGACAGCCGGTGCACCACGGCCCCCACCAGCGCGGACCGGTCCCGCGCGGTGACGACCTCGACCTGGTAGTCGGCGAGGTAGGCGCGGGCCGGCCCGCGGACGCTGCACACCGTGAGCGCGCCGCGCGGCCGGAAGCTGTCGCGCTGGTCGAGATGCCACGACCGGGCCGGGTCCTCGCGCACGTCGAGGGATGCCAGGACGATGCGCGGGTTCACCGGCTCGTCCGTCACCGGCACCAGCACGGTGACGGTGGCGGACGCGGTGAAGGATCCGGCGAGCGGCCGGGCCAGGGTGAGCGTGGTCCGTCCCGTCGCGGGATCGGACACCGCCTGGATCACGTCGTGGACCTCGGCGCCCGCGGTGCCGCCGTCCAGCCGGACCCGGTTGCCCGCCGCGAACCCCGGCGCCGCCACCGGAACGGCGGTGGCCCCGGCGCCCGCCGCGCCCGCGAGGGGGACGCCGGCCAGCCCGGGCGGCTCCACCCCGGCGAGCGCGTCCTGCAGCGCGCGCTCGACGTCGCCGAGCATCTCCTCGCGCACCGCGAGCAGCGGCGTGAGCCGGACGGTGAACGGCTCCGGCCCGAGCGGTTCCAGCGCGAGCCGCCGGACCGCTCCGCGGCGGTCCCCCTCGATGCCGATGCGGCGCTGCTCCCAGGAGCCCGGCGCGGCCACCGGCAGGTACCAGCGGTGCCGGTCGGACGGGCCGTCGGCGGCGTCCTGGTAGCTCAGCGCCAGGTAGTAGGGCCGCCCGGCCGTCCCGTCCGCCGGGCGGTCGGCCTGGATCCACAGCCGCAGTTCCTCCGCCCCCGCCAGGTCGAGCGGGTCCGGCGGCACGAACTCGGCCGTCCCGGCGGCGCCGCCGTCGTGGCGCAGCCGCCCGGCGGCGGTCTCGGCGCCGAAGAACGGGCGCGGCTCCGCGGTCATGCGCAGCGCGGGGTCGGCCGAACTCCACGGCACCGTCATGTCGTGGACGACCAGGCTCGTCACCGGGGTGCTCCCGCGGGTCGCGACTCGTCCATGCCCGGGACCCTAGGTCGCGCGCAGTCACCACCGCGTCACCACCGCGTCGCATAACAGCGCGGTGACGCCCGCGGGTCCATGGTGGGGGCATGCACGGACCACGCACGCACGCCGCGGTCTGCCTCATCAGGGTGGAGAGCCAGCCATCGGGCCTGCTCATCTCGCTGATCATCACCAGGGACGTCACCCTCGGCGGTCCCGAGCCCTCCCGCCACTTCTCCGACGCCGACGCGGCCGCCGACGTGGTGGCCGACTTCCTCCGGTCCATGACGCAGGACGGAACAGAACGCGGCGCGTAGCGTTGACCTGGACCGTGACGGACGAGTGACGGTAGGTGGCCTACCGTGACGTGACCCCGTTCCACGGCAAGGGGAGCCAATGGACACGCAGGCGTCGATGTTGCATCTGTTCGAGGGCCCGTACGTCACCGTCGGCGGCCGGCGCCAGGACATCCCCCGCGGCAGCAGGCGGCTGCTGGCGTTCGTCGCCCTCAACCGGCGGCGGGTCGACCGCCGCTGCGCGGCCGACGCGCTGTGGCCCGGCAGCGACGGCGACCGCGCCTCGGGCAACCTGCGCTCGGCGCTGTGGCGCCTGCGCGGCGCGCGGATCGAGGTGCTCGCCTCCGACAAGTGGTCGATCTGGCTGAACGGCGGCGTGACGGTCGACGCCCACCTCGTCGGCGACTGGGCCGGGCGGCTCATCGCGGGCGCCGAGGAGCGCGCCGACCTGGACGTGTCCCCCACCTGCATGGACGCCCTCGACCTGCTGCCCGGCTACTACGACGACTGGGCCCTGCTGGAACGCGAACGGCTCCGCCAGCGGATGCTGCACGCGCTGGAGTCGCTCAGCCGCCGCCTGTCCAGGATCGGCCGCCACGCCGACGCCGTCGAGGCCGCCATGCTCGCCGTCAGCGCCGAACCCCTCCGCGAGAGCGCGCAGCGCGCCCTCATCGAGGCGCACCTCGCCGAGGGCAACGTCGTCGAGGCCCGCGACAGCCACCGGCGCTACGCCGACCTGATCCGCCGCGAGCTGGGCATCGTCCCCTCCCCCGCCCTGAGCCGCCTCGTCCACCCCCACCCCCGAGGCGTCCCGCCCCCCAGGACCTCCCCGGACGGGACACACCCGCGGGCCACCTCACCACCGCGCCCGCACAGCAGCCACGCGACGACGAGCCCGGCCAACGGATGACCCCCCTGCCCGGCGCTCCGGGTGGCGCCGGGCAGAGGGGCGTGACGGCTACTTGGGGCCGTGGGAACGGGGCGCGCAGGCGCCGGGGAAGACCTGGCAGTAGGTGGGGCGGTCGCCGAGCGGGGTCGCGGCGAGGGCCGCATGGGCGGACGCGCGGCTGAAGGCGCCCGCCGCGATGTCCAGCAGCGCCTCGAAGGTGCGGTCGTCGGCCGCGCCGCGCATGCGGGTGCTGACGGCGAAGGTGGTGTCGCCGTCGCCCATGGTGTGGGCCGGACGGATCGCCCGCGCCAGACCGTCATGGGCGACTTGTGCCATCTTCTGCGCTTGGGCTGCGGTGAGGGTGGCATTGGTGGCGACCACGCCGATGGTGGTGTTCTCGTCGACCTTCCGGTCCGTCCGGCCCGGACGCGAGGCGGACTTGGGACCCGGCCCGGAGGTCCGGCAGCCGCCCGGCGGGCGCCGGGTGTCGCCGAACTCGTTCCCGACCTCCATGTAGAGCGAGTACAGCTCGCACCCCGCGGCCTGGTTGTAGACCTTGCCGGCGGAGTTGAGGACGACCAGCGCCCCGACGTACAGGCCGTCGCCGAGATCGATGCTCGCGGTGCCGACCCCGCCCTTCAGGCGCACGCCGGAGGGACCGCCGGTCCCCGTGCCGGTGCCCGCGCCGACACTGCCCATGGGAACCGGCCCGGACGTCGCGGCCTTGGCCGCCTGGTACCCCGCGTCCAGGCCGGGGGTCTTCTCCATGCGGTCATGGGCGTCGGCGCCCTGGCCGAGGTCGAAGACGATCGCGCCGGGCACCACCGGGACGGTCTGGCCGCCGAACTTCATGCCCAGTCCCTGCTCGCGCAGGTACTGCACGACGCCGGCGTACGCCGAGAGGCCCATCACGCTTCCGCCGGAGAGGAACAGGCCGTGGACGTCGGGCTGGAGGGCGACCGGGTCGAGCAGGTCGGTGTTGACGGTGCCGGGGGCGCCGCCGCGCACGTCCGCGCCGGCGGTGGCGCCCTTCGGCATGATCAGGACGGTCGTCCCGGTGATGTTCGCGCGGTCGGTGTAGTGGCCGACCTCGATGCCGGGCACGTCGGTGATGGCGTTGCGCGGACCGGTGCGGCCGGGTTCGCCGGCGGCGGCCGGGACCGGCGCCGCGCCGAGCGGCACGGTCGCGGCCAGGACGGCGGCGAGCGCCAGCCCTGCGCGGCGGACGGCCGGGGTGCGGGGTGATCGTTTCATCGTGTCCTCCGGATGAGGGGTGTTCACGGGGCGGATGTGTCAGGAGGCGGACCAGACCTGCTCCCCGCCGACCCAGGTGGCGAGGACGGGGATGCAGGCGATGGTGCGGGGATCGACGGCGAGCGGGTCGTCGCCGAGGACGGTGAAGTCGGCGAGATGGCCCGGCGCCAGCCGTCCCTTCACCGCGGCCTCGTCGGACGCCTCGGCGGCGCCGACGGTGTAGAGCCGGAGCGCTTCACGCGGGGAGATCCGCTGGTTGCCGCCCAGGACCGCACCGTCGGCGGCGGTCCTGGTGACACAGCTCTGGATGCCGAGCAGCGGATCGGGCGGGGCGCACGGGTGGTCGGACGCGCCCGCCACGGTGATGCCGGCGTCCAGGAACCAGCGGTGGGCGAACATGCGCTCCAGCCGCCGCCCGCCGTACCAGCCGGGCAGCTTGTCGCCGTGATAGCCGACGTAGCTGGCGAACGGCACGACGACGGCGTCCAGCCGTTTGATACGGCGGACGATGTCCTCCGTCACCACGGTGCAGTGCTCGATGCGGTGCCGCAGGTGGGGGCGGGGATCGGCGCTCTGGGCCCCCTCGTAGGCGTCCAGCAGCAGGTCCACCGCCCGGTCGCCGTTGGCGTGCACGGCGATGCGGGTGTCGGCGGCGTGCACGGCCCGGACCAGGTCGTTCAGCTCACGGCTCGTGAGGACCTGCTGCCCGTGATCGTGGGCGCGCCCCTCGTAGGGCTCGGCCAGCAGGGCGGTGCCGCCGCCGATCGCCCCGTCCACGAACGCCTTCACGCCGTTGAGCCGCAGCCGGTCGCCGCCGAACCCGCTGCGCAGCCCCAGCCCGCGCAGCGCGTCGAAATGCGGGTGGGCGACCATGAGGTTCAGCCGCACCGGCAGTTCCCCGTGGCGCTGCGCCTCCTGGTAGGTCTCGATGGCGTCCGGTCCGACGAGCAGATCCCCGGCCGAGGTGATCCCGACGGCGTTGAGCGAGGTCAGCACCCCGCGCAGGGCACGCCGCCGGTCGGCGGGACCGCTCGGGGGGATGATCGGCGTGCCGCCGCGGGCCATCGCCGCGACCGCGTAGTCGAACATCGCCTGCTCGTACAGGATCCCGTTGAGGTGCCCGGCGGGATCACGGCCCAGCCCCCCGCCCGGAGGATCGGCGCTGTCGTCGTCGAGCCCGCCTGCCGCCAGGGCCGCGGAGTTGGCCACGGCCCAGTGGCAGGCGACGTGGATCACCAGGGCCGGGTGGGCGGGGCAGATCCGGTCGAGGTCGTGACGGTCGATGATCCGCCCGCCGGTGGTCTTGCCATGGTCGTAGCCGGACGCCCGGACCCACGCGCCCTCGGGGGTCCGCGCCGCCTGCGCGCGCAGCGCGGCGGCCAGTTCCTCCGGCGAGGTGATCCTGCCGGGTGACAGGTCGGCGTGCAGGGCGTCCTCGGCGACCAGGGACGGGTGCATGTGGGCGTCGTTGAAACCCGGGACGATCACGGCGTCACCGAAGTCGGTGCGCGCCGCGCGGGGGAACCGGGCGGCCAGGCCCGCCCGGTCCCCCACCGCGATGATCCGGTCGCCGAGGCAGACGAGCCCCTGCGGTCCGCTCCTGTCCGCGCCGGTCATGGTGACGACCCGGCGGGCGGACACCAGGCGGAGCGGGTGCGGCGGCTCAGTGCCCGGCGCCATGGGGGCCTCCCCTCCTCGCGATGCCGAGCGGTGACGACGCGCGCAGGACGGCCTCGGCGGTGAGGGCGGCGGCGATGTTGCACCCCAGGGCGATGAGGCCGGTGTTGACCGTCCCGTGGTAGTCATGGACGAAGGTCAGCCCGATCAGGACGGCCTCACCGGCGACGATCCCCGTGGTGACCGACGCCGCCCGCAGCCGGGCCCGGCGGGCGAGGGCGCAGGCCGTGCCCGGCGCCATCTGCGCCAGGCCCCCGTAGGTGAGCAGCAGCAGGTTCGCCAGCGCGTCGGGACGTGTGATGCCGAGGACCAGGGCGAGCCCGACCGCGGCCACGACGGTCACGTAGTTCACGAGCAGGCCGGCCCGCCTCCCGCCGACCGCGAGCACGTTACGGGTGACCAGCGTGGACATGCCGAGGACGATCCCCGCGGCCGGCACCATCGCCGTCGCGGCCACCGCCACCGCCACCACCCCGACCATCCACTCGGGGAAGGTGCGCGACACCAGGGTGAGCAGGACCCCGTTGGCCTCGGCGGGCGCGGTGAGCACCGTGAGGGCGATCAGACCGAGGATGATGGGGATCGCCTGCGTCGCGCCGTAGACGGGCATCCAGATGCTGTTGCGGCGCAGGGCCTTCTCGTCCTTGGCCGACAGCACGGCGGGCCACTGCTGCGGCATGGTCAGGAACAGGACGCTGATCAGGCTGGTCACCATCGAGGTGAAGAACCAGGCCGTGCCGTGCGGGCCGGCGTCCGGGACCGTGAGCAGCGCGGCGTGGCCGTCCAGCAGCCTGTCCCCGATCCGGCCGAAGCCGCCGTAGTGGACCGGGACGGCCACGAGGAGGACGACCAGGACGACGAGCATGAGCGCGTCCTTGAGGTAGGCCGCCCTGGCGACGCCGTTGATGCCGGCCCACAGCACGAAGACCGTCACCAGGACCGAGGCGACGATCATCGCCATGTCGCCCGCCGCCTCGTCACCGGTGACCAGGCCGATGACCAGGCCGAGGCCCGTGATCTGCAGTTGCAGGTAGGGCAGCAGGAACACCACCCCGAGGGCGGCGGTGAGCCGGCCGAGCAGCGGGCTGCGGTACCGGTCGGCGAAGAAGTCGCCCTGGGTGACGTGCCCCCGGTCGCGTCCGATCCGCCACACCCTCGGGGCGATGAGGTACAGCCCGATGTAGGCCAGCGGCAGGTACGGCAGGGCGTAGACGACGGCGACGCCGGCGGTGTAGGCCAGCCCCGCCAGGCCGAGGAAGGTGAAGGTGGTGTAGATCTCGCCGGCCTGGAGGACCCAGGTGGTCAGCGACCCGAAGTCGCGCCCGCCGACGCTCCACTCCTCCAGGCTGGACGCGGGCCTGCGCCGGCCCAGGACGCCGATCACACCGATCAGGACCATCCCGGCCAGGGACACCACCAGGACGATGGACATCAGCGTTCCCCCTCAGAGCGCCCGGAGGGGCGGCGCCGCTCCAGGAACGCCAGCGCGGGGGTCACCATGAGGACCCACGCGACGGACCACACCAGCATCGACGGCAGCCCGAGCCAGAGGCGCGGGCCGTTGACAAAGGGGAGCCAGACGGTCGCGAGCAGTGCCGCGACAGGCACACCGAGGACGGACCATGCAAGCCGCACGACGGCCTCCGAAACGCCGGGCCACCGGGATCCACCCGGTGGCCGTTGCCGAACAGTGCCGAAATCATGAGACTCTCCGACGGGAACTCGGCAAAAACTCGATGAAACCGGCAGGAGCAGGCAAGACATGAAGGATTCCGCCGAACTGGATGAGGCCGACCTGGTTCTGATCAACGCACTGCAGGTCGCCCCCCGCGCGCCGTGGGCCGTGATCGCCAAGGCGATGGACGTCAGCCCGGTCACGGCCGCGCGCCGCTGGCAGCGCCTGCGCTCCGCGGGACTGGCCTGGATCACCGCCTACGGCGGGCACTTCGTCCACCAGGACCACTGCCTGGCCTTCGTCGACGTCGACTGCGCTCCCGGCGAGATCTCCCGGATCGCCGGCCGGCTGGCCGAGCACCCCGGTATCGCCAGCGTCGAGCAGGCGTCCGGACGGCGGGACCTGCTGCTGACGGTGATGGTCTCCGGGCTCGGCGCGCTCCCCCGGCTGCACACCGACGTCCTCGGGCCGCTCCCCGGCGTCACCGCCGTGCGCAGCCACATCGTCACCCGCTTCTTCGCCGAGGGGGCCGGCTGGGAGATCGGCGCCATCAGCGGCGACCAGCGCGACGGCATCCGGGGACCCGCGTCACGGCCCGGCGGCGGGCCGCCGCCGGAGCCCGACGCCGAGGACCGTGCGCTGCTGCTCGCGCTCGGGGCGGACGGGCGGATGGCCTACAGCGACCTCGCCGACCTCACCGCGATGAGCGAGTCGACGGTCCGGCGGCGGGTGGGCCGGCTGCTCCGGGCGAAGGTCCTCGTCCTCCGCTGCGAGGTCGCGCACAGCGTCTCGCCCTATCCCGTCTTCGTCACCTACCACGCCACCGTGCAGTCCGACGCGCTGGAGCGCATCGGCCCGGCGCTCGCGGCCCTCCCCGAGGTCCGCATGTGCGCCTCGGTGGCCTCCGAACACAACCTGGTCGTCAACGGCTGGCTCCGGTCGATTCCGGACAGCCACCGGCTGGAGTCCTTCATCGCCCGGCGGTTTCCCGAGGTGACGATCCTCGGCCGCTCCCTGACCCTGGCCAACACCAAGCGCATGGGCTGGATCCTCGACCAGGCCGGGCGGGCCGTCCGCCACGTCCCCATCGACCTGTGGCACTAGGCCGTTGGTTTGCCGGTTTGGCAACGTGGCTTGCGTGAATCGGCGGGCGGTCCGCATGGTGGGGGTCGGAGGTGGTCGAGATGGCCGACGAGTGTGACGTGGTGGTGATCGGCGGCGGCGCCGCGGGGCTGAGCGGGGCGCTGATGCTGGCCCGCGCGCGGCGGTCGGTGGTGGTGATCGACGCGGGCGAGCCGCGGAACGCCCCCGCGGAGGGCGTGCACGGGCTGCTGGGCCTGGACGGGACACGCCCGGGCGAGCTGCTGGAGCGCGGGCGGGAGGAGGTGCGCGGCTACGGCGGCCGGATCCTGCGGGGGACGGTCCGCTCCGTGGCCCGCGTGGAGGGTTGGTTCGTGGTGGAACGGTCCGTTCCGGGGGGTGTGGGGGGTCGTCCCCCCACAAGTGACCGTTCCGGTGGTGCGGGCGTCCGGGCGCGGCGGGTGCTGGTAACCACGGGGCTCGCCGACGAGCTGCCCGACGTCCCGGGGCTGCGGGACCGGTGGGGGCGGGACGTGCTGCACTGCCCGTACTGTCACGGCTGGGAGGTCCGCGACCGGGCCATCGGCGTCCTCGGCGGCGGGCCGTTCTCGGTCCATCAGGCGCTGCTGTTCCGCCAGTGGAGCGACGACATCGTGTACTTCTCCCACACCGCGCCGCCGGACGGCGAGCAGGCCGAGGAGCTGGCGGCGCGCGGTGTCAGGGTGGTGGACGGGAAGGTGGAGTCCCTGGAGGTCACCGGGGACCGGCTCGCCGGTGTGCGGCCGGCCGGCGGGGACGTGGTCGCGCGGGACGCGCTGGTGGTCTCGCCCCGGATGGTGGCGCGGGCCGGGTTCCTGGAGGGGCTCGGGCTGCGGCCGGTGGAGCACCCGTCGGGCGCCGGGACGCACGTCCCGGCCGACGCCGCCGGGCGCACCGAGGTGCCCGGGGTGTGGGTCGCGGGGAACGTCACCGACCTGATGGCGCAGGTCGGCGCGGCGGCCGCGGCGGGCGCCCTGGCCGCGGTGCAGATCAACGCCGATCTCGTCGCCGAGGAGACCCGCGACGCGGTCGCCCGGCGGGGGTTCTCCGCCGCCTCCGAGGCCCGCAACTGCGAGCGGGTGCTGGGCGACCGCCGGCACGGCCTGTGAGGGCTCAGCGCGGGGGGTCGCCGTGGGGCAGCAGGCGCAGCTGGAGCATGGCCGCGAACCGCGCGTCGGGGTCGGTGAGGTCGATCCCGCCGATCTCGGCGAGCCGGCGCAGCCGGTAGCGGAAGGTGTTGTGGTGGACGTACATGGCGGCGGACGCGGCCGTGACGTCGCCGAACGCGTCCAGCCACGCGCGCAGCGTCTCCACGAGGGAGGTCGCGTGCTCGGCGTCGTAGGCGGCCAGCCGGGCGAGCGGCCCGGCGGGGAGGTGGCCCCGCTCGGCCGCCAGGTCCCCCAGTTCGAGCAGCATCGCCTCGACGTGCACGTCCGACAGGCACGCCACCCGGCGCGTCCCGCCGTGGCCGCGCAGCACCCGCAGGACCCGGTCGGCGCCGTCGCGTGACCAGGGCAGCGCCGCGCCGTCCGCGGCGGTGGGGCCGATGCCGACCAGCGGGCGCAGCCGCTCCCCGACGCGCTCCAGGAAGTCCGACGCGACGCGGGTCACGCGCTCCTCGGCCCGGCCGTCGGCGTGCACCGGGAGGACGCCGTAGACGACGTCCCCGATCATCGCGGCGGCCGCGCGGGGGTGCACCGCGCTCAGGTGCATCGCGAACGCGTCCGCGAGCCGCTGACGCTCGGCGGTGTGGCGGGCCTGGAGACCGGCGGACGCGGCGGACTGCACGTCGAACGGCGCCAGGGCCAGCACGACGGTCGCCTGCCCGGTGAGGCGCAGCCGGCCGAGGGCCTCCGGCGCGCCGGGGCCGCCCTCCAGCGCGGTCCCGACGAGGTCGGCGCGCAGCCGGCGTTCGACGTCGGCGCCGGCGCGCAGCCGCAGCATGTGGAGGGCGACCAGCTTGGCGGCCTCGCGCAGCGCCCGGTTCCGCTCCCGGCTCAGCGGCCCGGGGACGGCGGCCCAGATGGAGCCGAGCACCTCGTCCCCGGCGCGCACCGCGACCGCGGCGCGCGGCAGCTTGAACGTCTCCCACCCCGTCTCCGGCGGGTCCACGTGGACGGGTTCGTCGCTGCGGTACAGGGCCCTGAAGACGCCGCGGTCCTCCAGCATCCGGACGAACCGCTCGGGCACCTGGCGGCCCAGGATCGTCTCCACCCGGGAGGCGTCGGCCTCGTCCTGGCGGCCGGAGAAGGCGAGCACCCGCGAACTGCGGTCCTCGATCGTCACCGGCGCGTCCAGCAGCGCGGCGACCGCATTGGCCAGCGCGAACAGGTCGCCCGACGGCATCCCGCCGAGGGTCTGCGGGCCGGCCTCGCCGATGTCGCCCTCGGCGAGGATCGAGCGGAGCATCGCGGCGAGCTGCGACCAGGACGCGCCCCGCGTGAGGGTCAGCAGGCACACGCCCGCGCGGCCGGCCGCCTCCGCGACGTCCTCGCGGCAGGGCGCGGGGGCGCGGATCACGAGGGCGGCGGCGCCGCGGGCGCCGAGCTCGGTGAGCAGCCGCGGCACCTCCTCCCCGGTCACGCCGACGCCGAGGACCAGGGCCTGCCGGGGCAGCTGCGGCTGGTCGAGGGGATCGTGGATGACGACCCCGCCGATCGCGTCGGCCCCGTCGGGGTCGCCGCAGACGAGGTCGAGGAGGGTCGCGCCGAGGTCCTCCAGGATCCGTCCGAGGCTCGCTCGCGGACGGTCGGTCATAACGGCGGGCACATCCCCGGGCGCCGGTGCCGCCGCCGTCGCTGTTCGTTCCGCACAACGGGATTCTGCTCGCGGCCCGGGGGATCCGACAAGGCGCACCCGCATCGGGATCGGCCCCTCGTCGGCCGTCACCGTGTCAGGCCCACCCGGGTCCGGGACGGCCGTGGCGCGCCGGCGTGCCCGGCCTCGACGCCGGCGGCCCCCATGACCCGTCCTCCCGTCCGAGGGTGTACCAGCCGGTGCGGTCGAAGCCGGTCACCCGCCACCCCTCCGCGAGCAGGCCGCCGAGCGCCTCGCGCACCGCGCCGCGCCAGTCCGCCGCGCGCGCCGGGTCGGACCGCCGGAGCACCTCGACGTCGTCGGGGACGGTGATGATGACCGCAGGGCCGTCCATCCGTTCCGGCAGCCGCCACGTGCCGGGGGCCTCGCCGGGCCCGGCGACGGCGCCCGCGGTCCCGGCCGCCCGGGCGTCCCCGTCCCGGCGGCGGCCGTGGCAGGCGGCGGCGACCTCGGAGGTGTTCAGCCGCCACCTGACCAGGAGCCGGTCGGTGTCGCCGCCGCCGTTGACGACGCCGTCCGCCCGGCCGTGGAAGTCGCGGAGGTACTCCACGGGCACGGCGGCCAGCTTGCCGATGGCGAAGTAGGCGTTGCGGCGGACGAGCGGGTCGAACGTCCACGACACGTCGGTGACGCCGCGCAGCAGCGCCCAGGCGCGCTGGTGGGTCTTCAGCGCGAACCCGATGCCGCGGCGGCGCGCCCGCGCCGGCACGCCCGCGATGTGGCTGTGCAGGATCTCGTCCGGGGGCGGGCCGAAGAACCCGACGCAGGCCCCGACCAGGTCTCCTTCATCGAAGGCGCCCGCGATGTAACCGCCCGCATTGGCCATCGCGCACAGCAGTTCCCTCGTCACCGGGACGCTTCCGCCGGACGGCCGGATCTCCTCGAACAGGCGGTGCACCGCCTCCAGCTCGGCCGGGCCGCCGACCGCGCGGACGCGGACGCCCGCCGCGGAGGCCGCCGCGTCGGCGGCGGCGACCGCGTCACCGGTGATCCCCCCGGCCCGTCCGATGACGGCCGTCGTGACCCCGAGGTCCGCGGCGGCGGAGACGCCGGTCATCGGACGCACCCGCCCGGCTCGTTCACCCTCGGCACAGGACACCCACCCCCCGGGTCGTCGAAGCGCGACATTCGGAACTGTAGGTCGGGCGTCCACGGCCCCGGTTCGTTGAGGAGCACAAGGAACGCGGCCCGGTTCGGTCGTCCCCAACGAAGAACGGTCCACGACGCTCCGGCCGCGGGGACGCGAAGCCGGGGTGTCAGATCCGGGGCTCGGCCGTCAGACCCGGCGCTGGGTCTCCTCCAGGTAGCGCAGGACGGCGGTGACCCTGCGGTCCGTCCGGTCCGTGGGCGCGAGGTCGAGCTTGGCGAAGATGTTGCGGATGTGCTTGTGGACGGTGCCCTCGGTGACGTAGAGCCTCTCGGCGATGGCGGTGTTGCCCAGGCCCTCGGCCATCAGCGCGAGCACGTCCCCCTCCCGGGAGGTCAGCCGTTCCAGGGCGCTGTCGGGGCGGATGCGCGTCAGCAGCTGCGCGACGACGTCGGGGTCGATGGCGGTGCCTCCGGCGGCCACCCGGTGCAGCGCGTCGAGGAACTGCTCGACGCGCCCGACCCGCTCCTTGAGCAGGTAGCCGAGCCGGTCGGCGCCGCCCGCGAGCAGCTCGGCGGCGAACGCGTGCTCGACGTAGGCCGACAGCACCAGGACGGCCAGGCCGGGACGGCGGCGCCGCGCCTCGACCGCCGCCTTGATCCCCTCGTCGGTGTGGGTCGGCGGCATCCGCACGTCGACGACGGCGACATCGGGCTGGTGCGCGTCGACGGCCGCGAGGAACGTCGCCGGGGAGTCGGTGGTGGCCACCACGTCCAGCGCCTCCGCGCGCAGGAGCAGGGCCACCCCCTCCCGCAGCAGCGGGTCGTCCTCGGCGATCACGATCCGCATGGCAGCTCCATTCGGAGGGTCGTCGGCCCGCCGGGAGGGCTGATCAGGGTGAGGCGGCCGTCGTGCGCCTCGATCCGGCTGCGGATGCCGGCGATCCCGGTGCCGGCCTTCTCCTCCGCGCCGCCGACGCCGTCGTCCTCGACCAGCAGCGTCAGGACGTCGCCGACTCGGCGGACGGTCACCTTCGCGCGCCGGGCCCGGCTGTGCCTGGAGATGTTGGTGAGCGCCTCGGCCGCCATGAAGTAGGCGGTGGCCTCGACGGACGCGGCGCAGCGGACGGGGACGTCGACGTCCACGCGGCACGGGATCCCGCAGTCCGCCGCGAGCCCGGCCAGCGCTCCGGCGAGCCCCCGGTCGGCGAGGACGGGCGGCAGGATGCTGCGCACCACCGTGCGGAGCTCGGCCAGCGCCTGCTCGGCGGCGTCCTGGGCGCGTTCGAGGACGGCCTCGGCGCCGGCGGGGTCGCGCGCCAGCGCGCGGCGGGTCGCGCCGAGCAGCACGGTGACCGCGACGAGCCGGTTCTGGGCGCCGTCGTGCAGCGAGCGCTCGATGCGCCGCAGCTCCGCCCCGTGGGCGTCCAGCGCGGCGGCCCGGGTCGCGGACAGCTGCGCGACCCGCAGGGCGAGGTCGGAATCGGCGGTGGGCACCAGCAGCCGCCGCCCCGGCAGCGCCTGCAACCAGGCCATGCCCGTGCCGAGCACCAGGAACGCGACGCCGAGCCCGACCCCGAGCAGCGACACCGCCACGGCGTCGGTGGTGTCGCGCACGGTCCAGAACACCAGGTTGGGGGTGGCCTTGCCCTCCGGCAGCAGCCTCCACCAGAGCGGGTAGGTGATGTCCTGCGCGGCGTTGATCGCGGTGGTCGCGCCGACCAGGCTGAGGAACAGGCCCAGCGTCCCGTGGGCGAACACCCAGCGGAGCTCCCGCCGGAAGACCGGATCCGCGAGCGCGGCGCGCGCGCGGGTGGCCGGAGGTCCCTCACAGATGATCTCGGGGCCCCACCGGGAGAGCCGTGCACGCTCCCGGTCGGCCGCGGTCCGCACGACGCGCGGCACGGTACGCGCTAAGAGGAAGCCCACGCCGACGACGCACAAGAGGCCGACCGTGAACATCCACGTGAGGGCCGTGAGGGCGAGCATGGCCGTGCCGAGGCCGCCGACGAGGTGCTCAAGGGCGTCGAGGATGGCACGGGCACGCGAGATGGCGAACCCTCCGCCGCGCCGGGGAACGGCCGGTCCGGATTCGTTCACGAGCATCTCCGCCTCCTCGTCCCGTGACGCCAGGACCGCGGATCGCCTGCGGCCACGGACGCGGTACAGCCTGCTGTACCGAAAACGGCTCGGTGGCTGGATCGCATTCCGCCATCGCGGTTCCTAGCGTGTCTCCCGGCAATCGCATCATTGAATGAGGAGAACGCAAATGACGGACCCCGACGATCCTTCCGAGACGTCATCCGCGCCCTCCTCCGCTCCGTCCGCGCGCACGCGGGGCGCCCTCTGCCGGCCCGTTCTGTGGGTGCTGCTGGTGACCGGCGCGGCCGGGGTGACGGCGACCACCGGTCACGGCACCGCCGTCGCCGTGCAGGCCGCCTTCGCGTCGGCCACCGTCGCCTGCGGTACCGCTCTGATCATCCAGCATTACCGGAACCGCCGCCGCTGACGGACGTCCGGAACACCGCGGTCCGGGCCGGACCGCGAGGACCACCACCGAAACCGTCCACTTGTGGACGGTCTCGGCGATGGTTCCGGCGCGCCTTTTTCTCGGGTGGCCCTATTTCGGCCGGACGCTTTTATTTCGATGGGGCCGCACACAACTCCTTGTCGATCAGGGCGTTCTGCGCGCGCAGGGTGGAGAGGTCCGAGTTGGTGCCGTCACCGGTCGTCTCCACCACGACGGAGCGCGCGCCGTCGTCGGTGATGCCGTTGCGGGTGGCGTAGCCCGCGACGTCACCGGGGTGGCCCCAGTAGCTCCCGCCGCAGGTCAGCGACGCCTGGAGCAGCCCGAGCCCGTAGCGCGCCCCGGGCCACACGACCTCCAGCTCCTCGGCCCGCACGGTGGTCTTCATCTCGGCCAGCTGGGCGGGAGGCAGCAGCTCGCCCTTCACCAGGGCGATGAAGAAGCGGTTCTGGTCCGCGGTGGTGGTGACCATCGCCCCGGCCGCGCCGCCGCCCGACGGGTTCCAGTCGCTGGTGTCGATCGCGTCCTCGACCGGCGGGTCCGGGTTCTCGGGGGTCGGGAAGGCGGAGTAGCCCCTCATGTGGGGGGCGATGATGAAGGGCTGGTCATAGGGGGCGGAGGTGTTCCGCAGCCCCAGCGGCTGGATGATGCGCCGGGTCACCTCCTGGTACCAGGGCCTCCCGGTGATCTTCTCAATGATCATTCCGGCCAGGGTGTAGTTCGTGTTGGAGTACTTCCATTTGCTGCCGGGAGGGAATTCCGGCCGGTGCCGCATCGCGATGGCCACCAGCTGCTCCCCGGTCCAGGTCGTGAAACGGTTTTCCTCGAACGCCTTCTTGTCGGTCAACGGGGGAAAGTCGAAGGTGTAGTTGAAAATACCGCTGGTGTGCTGGAGCAACTGCCGGATCGTGATCTTGGAGCCGTCGTTGCCGTTCCCCTTCACCACACCCGGCAGCCACCGCTCGACAGTGTCGTCCAAAGACAGCTTGCCCTCGCCGACCAGCTGGAGCACGACCGTGGCGACGAACGTCTTGGTGGTGCTGCCCGTCCGGTAGGCCTCGCCCGCCTCGACGGCCTCCCCGGTCTCCCGGTCGGACTTCCCGGCGGTGGCGTAACGCGATCCACCCGGCCCGATCGACTGGGCCTGCACCCCGACGACCGCCTTGGTCGCCTGGATCGCGTTCACGCGGTCCTGCAGCGAGTCGAGCCGCGGCGCGGGCGCCGCGGCGACCGGCTGCCCGAGGCCGACCCCGGCCGCCGTGATGGCGGCGAGTGCGGTGAAAGTAATCTTTTTGCCGATTCTCACGTGCATGAGTGACGAAACTCCCTCGCGAATCGGTGATCACACCGCTCATGCGATGCGCTCATCACCGTAGAAAGGGAAACGACGGCCCACGAGAGAGCGGGCGCCCATCTTCGGTGGGAGTGAACACGTATGCCCGTGGTACAGCCAGCTGTACCGGCTTCTGGACCCGCAGGTCACCGAACGGGAGACCCGGCCCGCCCGGGAAAACCGCCCGAGCGTGTCAAAGGACCGCGTGAGGACCGGACGGCTGACGGATGATGGAGGGTATGGCAGGTCGCGTACTGGTTTGGGGCGGTGGTGGGGTCGCGGTGGCGGCCCTCGCCGGGATGGTGGCGTACTCGGCGGCGGCGGGCCTGGACAGGGCCGACAAGCTGGCGAGCGTCGTGGGGGCCTGCGTCGCCGTGGCGGGGCTTGCCGTCGCGGTGTACGGGCTGATCGTCGACCGCCGCGCGGCCGGGGGCGACACCGCCGCGCGGGCGGAAGGCTCCGGCGAGCGCTCCAACGCCATCGGCGGCGACAACAACGGGGTCGTGTCGTCGGGGGACGGCGCCACCGTCGTCCAGCAGCGGGCGCGGGCGTCGGGGAGGAGCCGGGTCTACCAGGTCGGAGGCGACCTGCACGTCGACGGGCGGTGACCCGCCGCGAGGGCGAGGTGACCCAGCACGGGACCGCCTACGGTTTCGCGCGGATCTTCCAGGTCGCCGGGGACATGGTCGTCCACGAGGGCGGCGGGCCCGCCCGGGGAGCGCCGGGCGAACGCGTACGCCGCCGGTGGACCGTCCTGGCCTGCGGGTTCGTCCTCGTCGCGGCCCTTCTGCCCTTCGCGCCCCTACCCGCGTGGCCGCGGTACGGGACGGCGGCGGCGCTCGCGCTGGCGGCGGGCCTCGGCCGGTGGGAGATCGCGCGCCGGGCACGCACGCGCCTGCTCGGCGACCTGCTGTCGGTCGTCGCGCCGGGCGGGAGGCCGCCCGCGGCCACCGACGTCAACCCGTACCGGATCGGCGTGTCGCGCTCCCGATACGCCGGCGACGGGCCGCGGCTGGGCTACGTGCCGGAACGCGATACCTACATCCCCCGGCACCCGTTCGACGCCGATCTCGACGCGGCGATCACCGGCGCCCGCGACCACATCGTGCTGGTCGTGGGCGGCGCGAAGGCGGGCAAATCGCGCACCGCCTGGGAGGCCGTGCGGCGGCTGCCCCGCGCCGCGGTCCTCGTCCCGCGGCCGGGACGGCTCGCCTCGCTGCGGCGGTGCGGGCGCCTCCGGGCGCGCCGCCGGGGCCCCCTGGTCCTGTGGCTGGACGACCTGGGCCTGTACCTGACCGGCGACGAACGCCTCACCGACGCCCTCCTCCTGTGGCTCCGGCGGCGCCACCCGGGGCTCGTCGTCGTCGCCACGATGACGAGCCGGGCCTACTGGGACGTCCTCGACCCCGACCCGGCGGCCCCCGCCGCCGACACGCTCAAGGTCGTCGAGGAGGCGACGGTGCTGAGCCTGTCCCCCGGCCTGACACCCGGTGAGCTGGAGCAGGCCAGGCGGCTCTACCCGGACGAGGTCTTCCAGCGCGGGCCGGGCGAGGAGCTCGTCGCGGCCTGGGCGCACGACGAGCTGTACGAGCTGGGCCCGGACGACCCGGCGCGGTGGGCGGTGATCCGCGCGGCGATCGACTGGCGGCGCGCCGGGATCGGCCGTCCCGTCCCGGGCCGGGCGCTGGCCCGGATCGTCCCGCACTACCTGGCGGCGGAGCGCGGCACGGACCGCTTCCCCGCGGCCGCCCGGCTGGAGGAGGGCCTGGCATGGGCCCTGACCGTCCCGAAGGACTCGCCGGCGAAGGCGCTGGAGCAGGTCGAGGAGGAACCCGAGCCGTCCTACACCGCGTTCGACTATCTCGTCGAGCGGGCCGACCGGACCGGGTCGGCGGGCCGGGGACCGCTGCCTATCCCCGCGGCGGCCTGGGCGGAGATCGTGGCGCACGCCGCCCCGGAGGACGTGCCCGCCGTGATCCGGAGCGCGCGGCGGCGCGGGGCCGGGGAGGCGGTGCTGTCCGCGGCGCTGGAGCGGCTCCGCGCGCTGCGCCCCGGCGACACGGCACCGGAGCGGCTCCCCGGCGGGCTGGAGGAGCGGCTGCATGACTACCTCGGCCGGCTGGCGGGGCATCCCGACCTGCCGGAGCCGGAGCACGTGCCGCTGGAGCTGCCGGTCCGGCGGCGCACGGACCTGGACGTGCGGCTCGGGCTGGAGCCGCCCGCCGGGGTCCGCCCGCCCGAACGGCTCGGCGCCATCGCGGCCATCCGGGAGGCGCGGCGATGCGTCCTGCTGGGCGACCCGGGGTCGGGCAAGACGACGACGCTGCGAATCCTGCTGGACGCCTTCGCGGCCGAGTCCTCCGCGTCCGGGCACATCCCCGTCTACGTCTGGCTCCCCCGCGGCGGCGGGACAGGCGGGACGGCGTCCGAGCGCGTGGAGCGCCTCATCGGCGACGCGTTCCGCCGCACGCACCCGGGGATCACCGACGCGGACGTGCGGGCGCTGCTCGACCGCGGGCGGCTGGCGCTGCTGTTCGACGGGCTCAACGAGATCGGCGCGGCGCACGCCGGCGCGTTCCTCGACGGGCTCGCGGAGGTGCTGGACGGGCACGACGAGCACATCGTCATCATCGCCACCCGGACCCACGGCTTCGAGTCGCGGTTCGCCGACCGCCCGTTCGGCGTCCTGCAGCTGCTGGAGCTGGACTACCCCGACGGCGTGCGCGCGTTCGTCGCGGCGCGGCTCGCGCCGGGCGACGCCGACGGGATGATGGCGGCCCTGGACGCGCGGGCGCCGCTGCGGCGGCTGGCGCTCAACCCGCTGCTGCTCCATCTGATGGTCACCGCCTACGGCACCGCGGGACGGCTCCCCGGGAGCCGCGCCCGGCTGCTCGACACGATCGTCCGGGAACTGCTGGACGACCCGGCCCAGCACGCGCTCCTCGCGAGGCTCGGGTACGAGATGCGGCTCAAGGGCCTGGAGCTGACGACCGGCCAGGCCGAGGAGACGTGCGGCGCCGCGCTCGGCGGCCTCGTCCGGACCCCGCTGCTGCTGCGGGACGCGGACACCGGCCGCGTCCGCTTCTGGCATCAGACGTTCCAGGAGTACTTCGCGGCGTCCCACGTCAGCGGCGACCTGCGCCGCTACCTGCGCCGGCACGGTCGCGACCCGGCGTGGCGGGAGGTGCTGGCGCTCGCCGCCGGGCTGCTGCCGGAGGACGACGCCTACCGCTGCGTCGTGCGGATGTGGCGCCGGGACCGGCTCCTCGCGGTCACGGGCCTGAGCAGCATCGAACGCTACGACGGGCCCCGCTGGGACAGGCTGCGGCAGCGGTTCGCGGTGCGGCTGCGGCGGCGGATCACGGTCATCGTCGGCTGGCAGCGCGGCTACCCCTACGTGCTGACGGCCTGCTACGGCTCGGCGCTCTGGCTCGTCCCGGGCTCGGTGATCGACTCCCTGCCAGGCGGCGTGCTCACGGTCGTGCCGATCGGGCTCATCGCGCTCGTCGCGTTCTTCCGCCTCTACGCGTCCGTCCTGCTGCGCTTCGAAAAGGTCACGGTCAGGCGCCACATACGGCCGGGGATCACCGCGCTGCGCATGCTGGACGACGTCGGCGCCACCCGCCTGCTGACGGAGCTCAAGGCGGCCATCGCCGACGACTTCACGGTCGGGAAGCTGACCCGTGCCGCCCTCGCCAACCAGCTCTTGCCGCGCTCGCGGACGCTGCGGGAGCTGGAACTGCGGCTGGCCTCCCCCGAGACCCGGCTGGAGGCCGTCGAGCACCTCGGGGATCTGGCGTCACCGGCCGCGATGGGGATGTTGCGCGACCTGCTGGACGGCCCGGACCTCGACGACCTCACCCACGCCGCCGTCATACGCGAGCTGCTCCGGTACGCGCGGACCACGGGCGAGCCGACCGGCGACCTCGAACAGCGGCTCCGCGAGCAGGCCGGAGGCGCGGGATCCTACGTCAGGCGCCGGCGGGCGTACCGGGCGCTGCGCGACCTCGGCGCCGACGCCGCCCCGCCGAGCCGGTGGGGCGACCCGAGGCTGGCGGCTCTTCTGGCCGTCCTCGCCGTGGTGTCGGGCCTCTACTGGTACTGGACGGGAGTGCGTTGAGTCCTACCACCCTGGCGTTCCGGGCGTTCGTGCTGAGCGTCGTGCTCGCCGCCGTGCTCGACATGCTCATCAGCCAGAAGCTGCGCCCACGCACGACGAGGCTCACCGGCCCGCACGCGTGGTGGGCGCTGGCCGGTCCGGTGCGGCTGCTGCTCGGGCCCACGGCGGCGGAGTTCATGCGGTCCCGGACGTTCCTCTTCCCCGTCACCGAGCTGCTGTTCGGCGGCGGGGTCCTGCTCGCCCTCCGGGTCCTCGGCCCGGGCCCCCAGTTCGCGCGCGCCGTGATCTTCCTTCTGCTCGCCGTCCCGCTCCTGGTGATCCCGGCGCTGGCCGAGCACGCCTGGACACCGTCCGCCCTCACGTACCCGGGGATCGCCGCCGGGATCGCCTCGGGCACCCTGCTCGGCGCGGACGGCCTCGTCAGCGTGTGCGTGGCCGCAGGGGCGGCGGCCGCCGTCATGGTCGGCCTGTTCCTGCTCCGCCCGGACGCCATCGGCCTCGGCGCGGTCAAGGCCACCGTCCTGGTGGGCGCCTTCTGCGGATGGCCCGGCGCGGCCGCCGCCTATGCCGCCGCCATCGCCATGGCCATGCTCACGACCCTCGCCCTCCTCCTCGCCGGACGGGTGACCGGCGAGAGCCAGATCCCGCTGACACCGTTCCTCATGGCCGGTGGATTCACCGCCCTCCTCTGCCTCCCCCCGGGCTAGGATCCGCGTCAAGATGGCCGTTCGCCGCCGCGCCTCACGGACGCTCGCCACCGGCTCCGCGATCTCGACCCTCGGGTCCGCAGGGATGGGTGTCGCGAGCCCGCTCCTCGTGCTGTTCATGACGCGCTCACCGATCCTCACGGGCCTCACCGTCGCCGCAGGGCTCATCCCCCCGTTCCTCCTCGGCCCGCTGGCCGCGGCGATGGCGGACCGGGTGGACCCCAGGAGATCGCTGGTCATGATCCATATGGCCCGCATCCTCACGTCACAGACGCTGGGCATTGCCTTTCTCTTGGTCGAAGAGCCGGTGTGGCCGCTCATCATCGCGACCTTCCTGAACGCGTGCTGGGAGTGCTTCCGCACGGCGGCGGAGGCGGAGGCGCTGAGGCAATTCATTCCGCAGGATGTCTTTCCGGAGGCCCTGGCCAGGAGTGAGATCTATCCCAAGGTCATGGCCATCCCGGGCCGCGTGCTCGGGGGCGTCCTCCTGAGCCTCAACGCCGCCCTTCCCGTCCTCTTCGACGCGGTGACGTCTCTCGCCTCCCTTGCGATCACCCTGCGGCTTTCACGCACCGGAGTCCGGCGGGCCTCTCTGCCTCACCGACCGGGCCGATCGTCGCGCGCCTCTCTGCCGGGGGCGGCGACGCTGGACGGTCTCAGGATCATCGGCCGCGACCCCTTTCTCGGCGCCGCCGCCATCGCCTGCTCGACGGCCGTGTTCCTCGTCCAGGCCGTCCCTCTGCTCCTGCTCGACACGGCCGTCCGGCAGACCATGCCGCCCGCGCTCATCGGCGTTCTTTTCGCCCTGCCCGCGGTCGCAGGAGTGGCGGGCTGGCTGGCCGCGCCGAGGATCCATCAGATCCTGCCGGAACGGTCGTTCCTCCTCGCCTGCTTCCTGACCTGGGCGCCGCTGCTGTTTGTGGTGAGCGGGACGCTTCGTCAACCTCTCACCGCAATGCTGGCCTGGGCGATGTGCAATTTCGTCGGAACGCAGATCAATGTGGTGCTCGCGGTCCATCGGATCGCTTCGGTTCGGCCGGAACGTCTCGGCCGGGTGATGCGGGCCGACAGATTGCTGACCGCGGGGGCGACCGCCCTGGGCTCGCTCATCGCCGGATACGCCGTCGCCGGATTCGGCCCGCGGATGACCGCGCACATCGCGGCAGGCGGCACCTTCGCCATCGCCGTGCTGCTGGCGGTCTTCTTCCTCGCGTCCCGGTTCCTCGGGAACCGGTCGGCGGTTTCGGCGGTGGCACTGGTCCCGTCCGTGGTGCGTGCGCGCTGGAGGAGCGGGCAGGGCGAGGGCGGGTTCATCGTCGTCGGACGGCTCTGGCGGAGAGCGTCCGTCCCTCGCGCTTCGAGCATGGTGGGGGGCAGGGCGGCGGCTGATACGCCTGCCGTCAGGGCGTCACCGCTGTGACGGCGGGCCTCCGCCGAACCACTCGCCCGCCTGCCTCTCGCCGCCCGGCGGGACGCCCGGTGAGCGCGCGGGCGGCTGCGATGCCGCCCTCCGGTCGCGGAGCTGGCGTTCCAGCTCGGCCATGTAGGCGACCTCGTTCTCGCTCGGGTACACCGAGACGATCACCAGCAGGGCGACCGCCACGATGCTGACGCCGACGATCAGGGGCATCAGCAGGTTCCCGGCCTGGGCGCCGGACGCCGGGTCCGCGCCCGGCAGCGACCGCACCCGCATGGCCGCCATCCCGGTGTAGTGCATCCCGGAGACGGCCACGCCCATGATCAGGGCGGCGCCGACGGTCGCGGCGGTGCGGCGGACCCGCAGGGTGAACCAGAGCGCGGCGCTGGCCGCCACGACGGCGATCACCACGGAGAGCAGCACGATGCCGGGCTGGTAGGAGACGTCCGCGGGCATGTTCATGGCGGCCATGCCGGCGTAGTGCATGCTGGCCACGCCGAGCCCGGTGATGATGCCCGCCGGGAGGATGAAGCGCGCCTTCTCGCCGCCGAACCCGACCAGGAACATCCCGACCCCGACGACCCCGATCGCGATGACGGCGCTGAACAGCGTGAGGGGGACGTTGTAGCGGATGTCCATGCCGCCCACGCTGAACCCGAGCATCGCGATGAAGTGCATGACCCAGACGCCGGTGCCGCCGATGGACACCGCCGCGAGCGCCAGCCACGACGCCTGCGACCGTCCCGTGGCCACCCGCGCCCGGGACGTGCATTGCAGCCCGAGTAGCGCCCCGACGAAGGACATCACGTAGGCGGCGATCGGGGTGAGCGGCCCATAGGTGAAGTGATGAACGTGTGTCATGAAGCGCGCCCCCGATGATTCCGTCCCGCGGCTGACGGTAAGCCCGCGCGAACTTGCCGAGAGGGTATCCGCGAATCCGGGCGGCCTAGCGTGGCCTATAGGGGACATTCGGTGACAGTAGGCAGGTAACGGTAACGTCAGAGCGTTCTGGACCGATACAAAGGGCTCGCATGACGCCCCTGGCGCCCGGACGGCGGCACCGCGGCGGGCGGCGGAACCCCATGGCACTGGGCGACCGGCGCTGAGCTGGCGAAACAGGAGTCCATTACGTCACACGGATATCGTTTCATCCAGCGGAACGGGCGTAACCCCCGCTGGCCGCTTCCGGCCTCCTGGCGGGTGGTGACCGGCCAGCTCAGGAATGATCTTGATGCGGGGTGTGCCGCTGTGGCTACTGTCCGCCGTCGTCCCTGAGCAGCAGGGTGGCCGCGCGGCCCTTCTCCCCGGCCGCCCAGCAGGAGCGGTCGGGCGCGCAGTCGACGGTGTCGAAGCTGCCGGTGTCGAAGCGCGTCCAGGTCCGCCCGGCGTCGAGCGTGCCGTCGCTGCCCGTCGGGCCCACCGCGAGCGCGGCCGGGCCCGTGTACACCGGCCACACCACGCCGGACCTGTACTCGGCCGGGGGACGCGGCGCCGGGCGCCATGTGCGACCCCCGTCGGAGGTGGTCGCGGCCGCGGACGGGGACGGCTCCCCCGGGCGGTAGTCGCCGCCCACCGCGATCCCGTGCCGCCTGTCGCGGAACGCGACCGCGAACACGCCCTGCGACGCGCTGCTCGGCAGGGGCGTGTCGGCCACGGTCCAGGTGCGGCCCCGGTCCCGGGAGTGGAACACCCGCGCCTTGGACGCGCCCCCGGTCGCGAGCCACACGTCCCGCCGCCCCTGGCTCACCAGGCACTGCCCGCTGGCGGCGAACGCGGCCTCGCCCGGCAAGGCGTCCGGCATGCCCGTGTTGGGGAGCACCTTCCAGCTGCGCCCGCCGTCGCGGGTGGAGATGATGCGGAAGCGCCCGTCGACGGGGTCGCTGACGGCGAGCCCGTGGCGCCGGTCGAAGAACGTCATGCAGTCGTAGAACGCGCGGGGCTCGTCGTTCTTGAAGGCGAGCTCCCAGGTCCGGCCGCCGTCGGAGGTCCGGTAGACGCGTGACGCCTCGCCCTCGCCGATCGCCAGCACCACGGCCCGGTCGGCGCCGGACGCCTCGATGTCGCGGAACTCCAGCCCCGCGGCGTCGGGCGGGCCGGTCGTGCGCCAGGTGCGTCCGGCGTCGGTCGTCCGCAGGACGGTGCCGCCGCTGCCCGCCGCCCAGGCGACCTTCCGGCTGACCGCCGCGAGACCGCGCAGCCGCGAGTCCGTCCCGGTCGGCGTGGACCGCCATGTCGGCGCGGGACGGGCCGACGGCCCGGCGGAGGCGGCACCGGCGGTGCCGGGGACCGTGAGGGACGCCGCGATCACGCACACGCCGGCGAGGGAGGACATCCGGGCGATCGGCTTCATGGCCCGCAAGCTAACGAAAGATGATCAACCCGTCCAGCCCCGGAGCGGAGCGGTGGCGCGGCGGAGGGTCAGGCGGGGGCCGGGCGCTCGGCCAGGAGGGTGTACAGGACGGGAAGGTCGTGGCCGCTCACCCGCAGGCGGTGGCGTCCGCCGGGGCCGGGCGGACGTCCCCAGCCCGGGTCCAGGGGCGTGTCGAGATGCTCCTCCAGGCGGGTGACGCGCAGGCCCGCCGTGACCGCGGCGGTCACGATCTCGCCCAGCGAGTGGGCGAACTCGACGGACGTCGTGGGTCCCGTCTCGGTGGCGTACGAGGCGGTCCCGCTGAACTCGTGGGGCCCGTCGAAGGCGTACGGGAAGTCCAGGACGAGGGGGTCGAGACCGGCGATCATGCTCGCGAGCGGGTGGCCGTCGATCAGCACGAGGCGCCCGCCGGGCCTGAGCGTCGCGGCGACCGAGCGCATCCAGGCGCCGGCGTCGGCGATCCAGCACAGGATGCCGATGGTGGCGTAGGCGAGGTCGAAGCGGCCGTGCAGCGCGGGAGGCAGCGCGGTGGCGTCGGCCTCGACGAAGCGGACGTCCACGCCGCAGCGGCGGGCCAGGTCGCGTGCCTTCTCCAGGGCCACGGGCGAGAAGTCGGCGCCGGTCACGCGGGCGCCCCGGCGGGCCAGGGAGATCGAGTCGAAGCCGAGGTGGCACTGGACGTGCAGGACGTCCAGCCCCGTCACGTCCCCGACGGCGGCGTCCTCCACGTCGGTCAGCGAGTCGGCGCCCGCCAGCAGCGCTTCGCCGTCGTAGTAGGCGTCCTGCCCGTGCGCGGCGGCCCAGACGTCCCAGTTGGCGCGGTTGATCGCCGCCGATTCGTCGGTCACGTGGCGCGAGCGTAGGGAGGCGGCGGCGCCGCGGGCAAACCCTTTTGAGGGCCGTCACGGGCCCGCCGTCCGCGCCCGGGGGCGGGGCCCCGTGATACAAGGGGGACGGGGTGCTCATGACGGGATTCGACGCGACCGCGGTGCGGGTGGTGGCCTGCGACATCTTCGGCACCACCGTCGACTGGCGCACGGGCGTCGCCGGGCAGGTGGCCGCGGTGGCGGCCGAGCACGGCGTGGACCTGGACGGCGGGGTGTTCGCCGACGACTGGCGCGACCGGTACCTGCCGTCCATGCGGCGCGTCAACGACGGGCTGCGCGACTGGGCCTATCTCGACACGCTGCACCGCGAGTCCCTGGACGCCCTGCTCGGCGACCGCGGTCTCGCGGACGCGTTCGACGGCGCCGCGCGCGACCGCCTCGTCCGCGTCTGGCACCGCCTTCCCGCCTGGCCGGACGCGGCGGACGGCCTGGCGCGGCTGCGGCGGCGCCATGTCGTGGCCGCCCTGTCCAACGGCGGGTTCGCGCTGATGACCCATCTCATCAAGGCGGCGGGACTGCCCTTCGACTGCGTCCTGTCCGCGGAGCTGGCACGCGCCTACAAGCCCGCCCCGGAGGCGTACCTCACCGCCGCGCGGCTGCTGGACGTCGCCCCCTCGCAGATCCTCATGGTCGCCTGCCATACGTGGGACATCGACGGCGCCCGGGCGGCCGGGCTCGCCACCGCGTTCCTGGAGCGCCCGCTAGAGAAGGGGCCCGCGCGGGAGGCGGACCGCGCGTCCGCCACCACGAGCGATCTGACGGTCACCGGCTTCCCGCAGCTGGCCGACGTCCTCGGCTGCTGAGCGCGGGCTCCCCCGGCCGCTGAGCGCGGGAACCCTCGGCCGCTGAACGCCGACGTCCTCGGCCGCCGAACGGTGTCACTCCGGCCCTATCGCGCCCCGCGAGGCCGCCTTTTCCCATTCCCTGCCAACCGCCCCCCGGCACCTTGTCATATTGTGCCGATTTTCGCCTTGGGCCTGGTGGTTCGGCCTTCTAGCTGGGGTGGTCGGACGGGCGTATGACCGCGAGCCCAAGAAGGGCTTGCCCGTCGGCTACGAGCTGGTTACTGTGCAGGCGAACTTATAGGAAACTTTCCTAATGATTCGAGGAGGAAGGTGGCCCGCTCTCCCCGCCAGCCGTGATCCGTCCCCGCGCATCATGACCGAACTCGGGGTCCGGGGGATTCCCGCCGTGTCCGCATCTCCTACCCGGGAGCGAAAATGAGAAGATTCCTGCCCGCACTCGCCGCGCTCTGCGCGCTGGACCTCGCCCTGATGGTCCCCGGCCAGGCCCACGCCACGCCGGCCTCCACCACCTCCGTCACCAAGCCGTCCGGGCCCTCGACCTCCGCCGTCGGCGCCGCCGCCCCGTACCTGTACATGGGATGGGGCAGCCCGCCCAACCCGACCACGGTCATGAGCGCCAGCGGCGTCAAGTGGTTCACGATGGCGTTCATCCTGTCCAGCGGCGGCTGCAACCCCGGCTGGGACGGCCAGCGCCCCCTGACCGGCGGCATCGACGAGAAGACGATCTCGCAGATCCGCGCGGCGGGCGGCGACGTGCTGCCGTCCATCGGCGGCTGGTCGGGCAACAAGCTCGGCCCGAACTGCACCTCGCCCGAGGCGCTCGCCGGCGCCTACCAGAAGGTGATCGACGCCTTCAAGCTCAAGGCCATCGACATCGACATCGAGAACACCGACGAGTTCGAGAACGCGACCGTCCAGGACCGCATCCTCGGCGCCCTGAAGATCGTCAAGCAGAAGAACCCCGGCATCCAGACGATCCTCACCTTCCCCACCCTGACGAGCGGCCCGAACGCCACGGGCAAGCGCCTCATCGACCAGTCGGCGAAGCTGCAGGCCGATGTCGACGTGTTCACGATCATGCCGTTCGACTTCAACGGCGGCGCGGACATGTACGCCAACACCATCAAGTCCTCCGAGGGCCTGCGCGACGCGCTCAAGTCGGCCTTCAAGTGGACCGACGAGGTCGCCTACAAGCACATGGGGATCTCCGGCATGAACGGCATGTCGGACCAGAACGAGCTTACCTCGACCGCCACCTGGACGAAGATCCGCGACTGGGCCAAGTCCAAGGGCCTCGTCCGTTTCACGTTCTGGTCGGTGAACCGCGACCGTCCCTGCCCGGGCGGTGGCACCACTGAGACCTGCAGTGGTACCGACCAGCAACCCTGGGAGTTCTCCAAGATCACGGCCGGTTTCTGATCCGCCCCTGATCCCGCTCCCGGCGCGGCCTGCGTTCCCCTGCCCCGAACGCAGGCCGCGCCCTTCCCGTCCGCCCCACGTCCGCCCCACGTCCGCCGGAACACGGTCCCTCAAGGGAGACCACCGGCGGACGTGTCGCGTGTGCGGGCTTTCTCCGAGTTGAAAATCAGCGAATATTCAGTTGTCCCCGAGGACCCCTCGAATTTTCGCAGGTGGTCATCCCTTCTCGTGCTGCGGTTCCTTCTGTTGGACCGGTTCACACGAAATCTGGAAATGGAAACTTCCAGACGGGTGGTCGATAGTCGGGTGACCGGTCGCGCTGCGCACCCGCTCCCAGAAGCGCCGCGCGGCCGGTGACCGGCAGGGCCCTGCGGCCGGCACGCCCCCCGCTCGCGTGAAAGGAACCCCCAGCCATGAGAACGCGCAGCCTGCTGACCGCCGTGCCCCTCGCCCTCCTCACCCTGTCCGGGACGCCGGTGGCGGGCGCCGAGCCGTCGCCCCCCGCCGGCATCGTCGGCGGCGTGCCCGCCACGGAGACCTACTCGTTCATGGCCTCGCTCCAGGGCGCCGGGGGCAACCACTCCTGCGGAGGCTCGCTCGTCGCCCCCCGCTGGGTGGTCACCGCGGGGCACTGCGGCCAGCCCGCCCAGGTGCGGATCGGCAGCACGACCTACAACGCCGGCGGCGAGGTCGTGAAGGTGGCCGCCCGGCGGGCGGTCGGCGGGGACGTCGCCCTGCTCCAGCTGGCCTCCGCCGCGACGTCGGCGCCCATCGAGATCGCCGACGGCGCGCCGGCCGGCGTGGCCACCCGGATCATCGGCTGGGGGCAGACGTGCGCGAGCCGCGGCTGCGGCGGCGCACCCGTCGACCTCCAGCAGCTCGACACCGGGATCGTCGAGGACTCCCGCTGCTCGGGGATCACCGGCGCGACCGAGCTGTGCGTGGACGGCGGCGACGGCAAGGGGGCCTGCTACGGCGACTCCGGCGGACCGGCCGTCACCGGCGGGCCCGGCGCCTGGAAGCTGATCGGCGCGACCAGCCGCGGCACGTCCGAGCCCTGCGCGGTCTCCCCCGCCACTTACGGCGACGTCACCGCCTACCGCGCGCAGATCCTGCAGATCATCGGCACCACAGCGGGCCGCTGACCTCTCCGGGAAGCCCTCCGCCGGCCGCCCGGGGAGCGGGCGGCCTAGGGACTCTCCTTAGTCGCAGCGACATGTGGACGAGGAAGAGCACCCCCGCCACCAGGTAGCAGTTCGCGACCAGCGTCAGCGCTCCGTGGAAGCCGTACTGGCCCGGCGAGCCGTGGCTCGGCGTCCACCACAGCGGTGACAGGACGAAGAGCACATAACCGCCCGCGGCGAGGACCCGGCTCCCCTCGCGCAGCAACACCGCCAGCGCGGGCACGACCCAGACCCAGTGGTGCGCCCAGGAGATCGGGGAGACGAGCAGCCCGGTCACACCGGTCACCGCCGCCGCGCCCAGCCAGTCGTCTCTCCTGGCCCAGCGGACCGCCACGAGAAGGCCGGCGACCGCGATCGCCGCCTGGAGGAGGGGGTACCAGCCGCCGATGTTGTCCTCGCCGCGCAGGATCCGGGCCGCCGCGCCGTAGGGCGACTGGTTGCTGATGTACGGGACGCCCACCCGGGAGGTGTCGTAGAAGGTGTGGAGCCAGTACAGCCGGGAGGCACCCGGCGCGATGGCGTACGCGAGGAGCCCGCAGACGACGAAGGCCGCCGCCGCCGTGGCCGCCGCCCTGACCCGCCCGGCGGCCAGGAGCAGCACGACGAAGATCGCCGGGGTCAGCTTGACGGCCGCCGCGATCCCGATGCCGATCCCCGCCGGCCGTCCGTCCGAGACACGGCGGACGTCGGCCAGGACGAGCGCGAGCAGGAACAGGTTGACCTGCCCCAGGAAGATCGTCTGCCACATCGGCTGGAGCGCCATCCCGGCGGCGGCCGCGGCGGCGGCCGACCGGCGGGAGACGCGGCGGCCCGCGAGCCTCAGCACCTCCGCGCAGGCCCACGCGAACGCCGCGACCGACGCCAGCTGCCAGCCGACCCGCGCCGCGGTGAGGGGGACCTCGGACAGCGGGACGAAGAGGGCGGCCATGAACGGCGTGTTGGTGAACCAGTGCTCCGCGAGGCGATCGGTGTAGAGCCGCGCGTCGCCGGTGACCGCCCGTCCGCCGAGCATGTAGATACGGAAGTCCAGGGAGTCGTAGACGACGGCGAACACCAGGACCGCCGCGGCCTCCGCCGCCAGCACACAGTAGACGCAGCGCTTCAGCATGGATCAACGGTTCCGCGGGCGGACGCGCGGGACATCGGGCCGCCGGCCACGGTGGATCGGCCCGCGGGCGTACGCCTGCGGGCCGATGCCCGCGTCCGGCCCCGCGGCTACGATCTGGCGCATGGCCGCCGGACGGAGCTCCGCCTCCTCGCAGCGCCGGGCCCTCTGGACGGGTCTCGCGTGGACCGGCGCCGCCCTCTACCCGTCCGCCGTGTTCGTGATGATGAGCGGCTCCCGGTACGGCTTCACCGCCGTCAAGGTGGTCGTGTCGGCCGCCCTCACCGCCGTCGTCGCGCGCCTGCTGCGCCGGTGGCCGCTGCCCGCCCTCGGGGTGCTCGTCATCGCCTGGACCGGCGCCGTCCTCGCGCTGGACTCGTTCATGGCCGGCGCCCTGCAGATGCTGGTGACCGACCTCGCGGTGTGCTACGTCGCGTTCGCCCACCGGCGCCGGACGTCCCTGGCCGCCGCGGGCATGGCCCTCGCCGCGCAGGCCGCCGCCACCGTGCTCGACCCCGGGACGGACGTGCTCACCAGGGCCGTCCTCGTCGTCGCGGCCCTCGTCGCCGCCTGGACGGTGGGCGGCTCGGCCCGCGAGCGGCGCCAGCACGCCGCCGAGATGGCCGCGCGCGCGACGTCCCAGGCCGTCGCCGCCGAGCGGCTCCGCATCGCCCGCGAGCTGCACGACATGGTCGCGCACAGCATCGGCGTCATCGCGATCCAGGCCGGTGTCGGCAGCCGCGTCCTGGACACCCGGCCCGGCGAGGCCCGCAACGCGCTGGACGCCATCGAGGCCACGAGCCGGGAGACCCTGTCGGGGCTGCGCCGGATGCTGGGCGCGCTCCGCCACGCCGATCCCGGCCCCGGGTCCGCCGCGCCGCTCGACCCGGCCCCGGGCCTGGCCGACCTCGGCCGCCTCGTCGCGGCGACCGGCGACGCGGGCGTCGCCGTGGACCTGCGCTGGCACGGCGAGCGCCGCCCGCTCCCCCCGGACATCGACCTGTCGGCGTTCCGCATCATCCAGGAGGCGCTCACCAACGTCGTCCGGCACGCGGGCACCCGCGATTGCGAGGTCCGCGTCGGCTACCGGGACGAGGAGCTGACGGTCGAGGTCCTCGACGACGGCCGCGGCCCCGCCGCGACCGGCGGCGGTTTCGGCCTCGTCGGCATGCGGGAGCGGGCGGGGCTGCTCAAGGGCGACCTCACCGCGGGCCCGCGCCCCGGGGGCGGCTTCCGGGTCGCGGCGCGGCTGCCGCTGGAGGCCCGGTGACGGTCCGCGTCGTCCTCGTCGACGACCAGCCGCTGATCCGCGCCGGGCTCCGCGTCCTGCTCGGCGACCATCCCGACCTCGCCCTCGCCGGCGAGGCGGACACGGGCGCCGAGGCCGTCGCGCTGGCCCGCGACGTCCGTCCCGACGTCATGCTGATGGACATCCGCATGCCCGGCCTGGACGGCATCGAGGCGACCCGGCGCATCACCGCCGCCACCGGCGCGCCCCGCGTCCTCATGCTCACCACGTTCGACGACGACGAGTACGTCTACGGCTCGCTCCGGGCGGGCGCGAGCGGCTTCCTCGTCAAGGACATGGCCCTGGAGGAGATCCTCGGCGCGATCCGCGTGGTCGCCTCTGGGGACGCCCTGATCGCGCCCAGCGTCACCCGCCGCCTCATCGAGCACTTCGCGGCCCGTCCCGCCCCGCGCCGCGGCCGCGCCGGCGGCCCGCGCCTGGACGCCGTCACCGGCCGCGAGCGCGAGGTCCTGACCCTCGTCGGCGGCGGCCTGTCCAACGCCGAGATCGCCGCCGCCCTGCACATCAGCGCCGCCACCGCCAAGGCCCACGTCGCCCGCCTCCTCACCAAACTCGACGCCCGCGACCGCGTCCACCTCGTGATCGCCGCCTACGAAACCGGCCTGGTCACCCCCTGACCGCCGGAACAAATGGGGCCGGACGGGACGGGAAAGACCGTGCGGTGCGGCCCGCGTGACCGGGAAGGGCCAATCAACCCATCACATTGACCGCTGTCACGCCGCACGATAGAGATGTGAGATGACCAGGAGCGTGGAGTCCGCTTGGCTCTCCTCATTCCTCGACGCCGCCGCGGCGACCGGACGGGTTCTCGGAATCGCCATGGGCGGATCGTATGGCCGGGGAACAGCCGATGAATTCTCTGACATCGACCTCTTCTTCCTGATCGACCCGGACGAGCTGACCGCGCTCTTCAGGAAGCCGCCTTCCTTTCTCACGGATCTCCTCCCTGGTCGTGTGACTGAAACGTACGCCAGCCTCGTTCCAGAGTTCGGATTGAAGTACACCGTCCTGGGCAGCACAATCGGTCTGTGTGATCTTTTCTTCGAGGATGCCGGCGGTTTTCCGACGCCACTCCGGGAGGGAACCGAGATGGTGTGGGATCCGGATGGCCGATTCAGCGCCCTCAATGACGCCCTCCTCGCGGAATGCCGGAATCCCCGAACGCGAAACGCTCATACGACCCGCATGGCCGTCCAGCTCGTCTCTGAGTACGCGGGAGCGACGAAGAGCGTCGCGCGAGGACGGGCGGTGCAGGCCCGCTACCGGATCTCCAAGATCGTCAACCTGCTGCTGGGGGTGCACGGCTCGGCCGACGACCACTGGTGGTACGGACACTGCGTCGCCGACGACGCCCTGCGGGATCCCTCGGCCCTCCTCGCGGCGGGCGTCCACGAAGCCGTGGCGGAGATGTCACTCACCAAAGCCCACTGGATGCTGGGCCGCCTCTGCATCGAGGCGATCACGGTCGTGGAGGGGCTCGCGGCGGAGACGAGAGAGGCGATGATCGCACAGCTGAAGACGTCGGCCGGACACGCCGAAGGCCGATGAGGACGTGCTGGAGAGAGTGGCGCCGGAAACCGTCCGCCCCGTGATCGCCTCCGCGCTGGCACGGATGTGGCCTGTCCCCTACGCGGGCGCGTCACTGACGTGGCACGAAGTCGAGATCAGCGGAGTGCGGTCGCTTGTCCATGTGGCGCGCTCTCAGAGGCTTCACGCCGCAGGCCGCCTTCTCGGCCGCTATCGCGCCGGGCGATTAGATCCCTACGTCCCTGCCCGCTCGGTCGGCGAGCCCGGGCCGTCCCTCATCATCCCCCCTGTCGCCGAACGACATGGGGACCGTCTCGTACTGGTGGACGGCGTTCACCGATCGCTGGCCGCGTACCGTGCCGGCATGCGTTCACTCCGGATGTTCGTCGTTTCCGGCGACTTGCCCGGGCCCCCGGGCGACGTCTGTGAGCTCGCCGCCATCGGGGTGAGCGTGACGCACCGAGAGCCGGGGGTGATGTTCCGCAACCTGCGGGAGGAAGACTTCCGGCGAGTCGGCGACAAGGGAGGGTTGGAGGGCGCGGTACGCCGGGAAATGGGCCTTCTGACGGACGGAGAGCGATAACATCCACCAATGTCCTCGGTGGAGAAACCTCAGCATCCTTCGAGTACGCCTTCGAGAAGACGGCGAAGCGAATCCGACGACAGCAGGCTCGCTTTCTCCTCGACCGCGACGGTACTGAAGGACCCTTCCCTTTCGTGAGGTCCGACCGAAACAGGCATGTAGACCCTGGTCGTGTCCCGGACCGGAGCGCCCTGAAGAAAGAGAGTCGCTGAAATATCCGTGTCCGCCCTGGTCACCCTATGCAGTTCGTTCTCCGACATGCGGAACGTCGCTCCAGCCGGAGCCGTGAACATGAAATCGCATTCTAATGGGACGCGGCGTTTCGGAAGCATCGCGTACCGGTCGGCGTCTCCCGGGCTTCGGTATTCGAATTCGATATGCGAGGGCTCGGCGGAGGGGTCACCGGAGAGCGAGTAGCTTTCCCAGCGCAGCCGGCCACAGACCAGAGTGCTCCAGAACGACCAGCGATGATCATGCACGTTCTCGCTGCGGCCCGCCGTTGACTCGTCCCATACGTGCATCACCAGCTTGTGACCGGCCAGTCCCGGCACCGACCACTCGTCCGCCGCTACCAGGATCAGTTTGAGGAAGCCGTTGGCATGGATGCGCCCGCGAGATCGCATCGGCGGATCCGCCCGCGAGCCGCCGCCCACACCGGCGAGGGCGGCGGTCTCCGCGACGAGATCCACGGCGAGGCCGCGGACATCGCCATCGGACTCCAGGAGGGCACCGGCCAGTGATTCGGCCAGTCCGCACGGGAAGGAGCGAAGCCGGTGACTCATGTCCCGGCCGCCCAGACCTCGCCGTGCCCCGCGAACTCCTTCGCCGAGAGGTCGATCTCCCCCAGATGCCGGTAGGCGACGTCGCGCGGCCGCCATCCGTCTCCGAGTTCCTGCCGCATCCCGGTACTGATGATCACATTGTGATCGCGGGAGACCAGCGCTCGCCCCGTCGGTGAACCTTCGGGCACGGTCCCCTCCCTCGCGGCGATCGCGAGCGCCTGCTCGAGCCGGGAGACCTCGATGATCGCCGCTCCGTCGAACGCCGGGGCGGAACTGCCGACCCCGCCGATACGTCCGTACTCGTACTCACCGAAATGCAACGCCATGCGCGAGCCGACCCGGTACGCGGGATTCTTGATCGCTTCGTTGAGCAGCCCGACCCGCTGAACGACCGTGCGCCACTCGGCGAGCAGTTCGTCGACCACGTCGCAGGCGGCGTCGAACGACCGGCGCGGAAAGGTGGCGAGGAAGCCGTCCCCGGCGGTCTGCACCTGCATCGTCCCCAGCCTCGCGAGCATCTGGTCGAACTGGGAGGCGATGGACTTGCGGAAGGTCTCCTGGATGACGTTGGTCGTCTCACTGAAGGAGTGCATGTTCTCCCGCGCATACTTGAGGGCCGCTCCGTAGCCGGCGAGGTCGACCACGCAGAGGATCCCCGACTCCCGGCGGGAGAACATCGCCGGATCGATCTCGATCGCGGAGGCCGTCATCGTGCTGCGCGCGCCCTTGTCAGAGACGATGTGCTCCACGTCGCTGATGAGGGGCTTCCCCAGGAACCACCGCTCGGTACGGCCATGGAACGCGCTGTGGACCGGCCTGGTCATCTCCTCGTATCCGTCGAGCGGCAGGTAGACGTAGCCCCGCCGCATGTCCGGGTCCGCGAGATTGCGCTGGCAGGCCGCGTCCACGCCGACCAGGCCGTACCGGACGATCTTGTATGCCTTGACGAGCTCCGGCGACCTGGGCGATCTCTTCAACTCGATGAAGCTGCCCCGATACTCCAGCTCGGTGTCCCGCAGGCCCATCTGGTAGGCGAGGTGGGACAGGTCTCCTGCAAGGTTCACGCTGTCGCAGCGTTCGGCCGCGGACCGTTGCAGCGAGCCCACTGTGGTCGGCGGGGAGAACGACATGGGGACCGGATAGGCGACGAAGGGAGGCGTCCAATACCCCTCGTCGTGCAATGGGGAATCGTTGCCGGTCTTCAGCGGGTAGCTGGGGAATGTGAGCAGGAGGTACGTCCGGCCGCCCTGCCTCACGGTGATTTCGAGGGAGGAGATCACCCAGATCTGTGACGGTGTCTCGGTGAGCCGCGTGTCGACATGGTCGGTGTCAATGATCTGATAGGTCACCGACGCTCCTTACTACTCTTTCGCGTTCAGCAGCTGGCGGAGGGCCACCGGAACGTTCGAGACTACCTCCTTGCCGTTGATGTGCGTGGGAGAGGTCTCGACGTCACGGAAGTCCGATGCGTCCACCCAGATATGGTCGACCGCAACTTCGGTTACGGTCGGACTTGAGCGGTAGAACGCAAACCGATACGCGGTGTAGCTGTGCGAAGTCTGAGAGAACTTCAAGGAGTAGCTGGTGTAGAAGGGATCCCCCTGCCAGCCCCCGGTCAACTCGGGAAGCACATTGTTCAGATCCTGCTTGAGCGCCTGCCGGTACTCCTCTTGATAGACCGACGCCAGCTGGTCAAGCGCGTCGGCCAGCCTCTTGAGGGAATCACCAGGTGAGAGCTGCAAGAACTGAAGATCCGCACCGAGATCGCGGCCCCTCGCCCTCAGCGCCCCCTCCTCAAGGACCAGCGAGGAATAGGGCGTCATCCATGTATCCCAGGTGCCCGCCGGATGCGGGTCGACGAGAAGTACCTGCCGGCCGTCCTCACCACGCGTAATGATCTGCGTCGCGGTCAGTGCGACACGGTTGGGCAGCGTCTCCTCGGTCACCTCGACCTTGTGGGCGAGGCTGTCCGAGTGATCCCAGGCATAGTCCGACATTTGTGAAGGCACCTCTCCGCTTATGCGCCGATCCGAAAAGGAGTCGGCCGGGTCGCCTATGATAGGGCTCGTTCCCCGTCGCGGACCACAACGTCTTTTCAATTAACGCGATTCTGGCACAGAATCAGATCAATGTCCGGTTAATGACCAGGTGAGCCACTGCCCTCCTGTTGGGAGTTCTTCTCCTGCCCCGTCCTGCGCAACGATGTAATGCGAGGACGTGGCACAAGGCCATAAGCGCTGGTCATGCTCCCCCTACCGCAGAAGTTCCGCCATATTGACCTACAGTGGCCAATAGGCTCCGCGTGATCATCCGTCCTGCCCCGCCGGTACCGCCATGTACCGCCCCGGGGGGTCAGGGGCGGGGGCTGGGGAGGAGGGCTACCAGGGCCGTGCCGGCGGCGGTGATGACGGCGGCCGCGCGGAAGGCCGTGGCGTAGCCGGCGGCGAGGTCGGCGCCGGAGCGGGCGGCGACCGTGGCGAGGACGGTGAGGCCGATGGCGCCGCCGATGGTGCGGGAGGTGTTGACGATCCCGGCGACGGTGCCCGCCTCGGAGCGGGCGGTCCCGGCGGTGGACGCCTCCACCAGCGGGGTCATGAGGAGGCCGAACCCGGCGGCCATCACGACGCCGGGGCCGAGGATGGAGCCGAGGAAGGTGCCGTGGGCGTCCAGGACGGCGCTCTGCCAGCCGAAGCCCGCCGCGGCCAGGAGACCGCCGGTCCCCGCGAGGAGCCGGGCGTCCACGCGGGCCATCAGGACGGGGGCGAGCTTGGAGCCGGCGATGATGCCCGCGGTGTGCGGCAGGAAGGACAGGCCGGTGCGGACGGCGCTGTAGTGCAGGACGTTCTGCATGTAGAGCGAGAGCAGGTACCAGAGCGCGAAGCCCGCCATCGTGCTGACGAGGGTGGCGAGGTTGCCGGCCGCGACGCTCCGCAGGCGGAACAGCCGGAGGCGGACGAGCGGCTCGGCGACGCGGGACTCGACGGCGGCGAACAGGGCCAGCAGCAGCGCACCGGCGGTGAACGCGGCCGCGGCCGTCCGGCCGTGGGACTGTGTCTCGCCGATGCCGAAGGCGAGCAGGGCCACCCCGGCGGTGACGAGGAGGGCGCCGGGCAGGTCGAGGCGCGGGCGGGGCCCGGGGGCACGGTCGTCGCGCAGCCACAGGGCGGCGATCACGGCGGTCACGGCGCCGACCGGCACGTTGATCAGCAGGACCCAGCGCCAGTCGAGGTGGTCGGTCAGCAGCCCGCCGACGAGGCCGCCGGTCGCGCCTCCGGCGGTGCCGACGGCCGTCCACGTGGCGATGGCCCTGGTGCGGGCCGGTCCGGCGGGGAAGGTCGCGGTGATGAGGGAGAGCGTGACGGGCGCGAGGATGGCCGCGCCGAGGCCCTGCGCGGCGCGGGCGCCGATCAGCGTGCCCGCGTCCTGCGCGAGGCCGCCCGCGAGGCTGGCGGCGGTGAACAGGCCGAGGCCCGCGACGAAGACACGCCTGCGCCCGAAGAGGTCGGCGGCGCGCCCGCCGAGCAGGAGGAACCCCGCGAAGGTCAGCGAGTAGGCGTTGACGACCCACTGGAGGCCGGTGGCGCCGAGGCCGAGGCCCGCGCGCATGCCCGGCAGGGCGACGTTGACGACGGAGATGTCGAGGACGACGAGGAACTGCCCGATGGACGCGGCGAGCAGCGCGGCCCAGCCGGGGGTGGATCCCGCCGCGCGTCCCACCGCCTTCGGGGACGCTTCGGGCTCATGGGTCGTGGTCATACGACCATGCTCCGCCGGGGGCGGCCCGGTCCGCGTCGGCCGCCGGACCGGTCCGGCACGTCCGATGGCCCTAGGACCTCTGCCGGGGTCGGCGGCGTGCCGCCGCCCTGTGGGAAGCGATCAGCGTATGACAGCGGAGGCGGCGGCACGCCGTATGGCGAAGTTACAGTCCCGGAAAAGGAACCATAAAACCACGGACGCCATTTGTTCGAATTGCCGGAAAAAGAATTTCCGGCGGGGTCTCACTCCGGGTCGTAGGCGAGGTTGGGGCGCAGCCAGCGCTCCACGTCGGGCAGCGGGACGCCGCGGCGCCGGGCGTAGTCCTCGGCCTGGTCGCGCCCGATCCGCCCGACGGTGAAGTACCGCGAGGACGGGTGGGCGAAGATCAGGCCGCTGACGCTGGCGGCGGGCGTCATCGCGAACGACTCGGTCAGCTTCATGCCGAGCCGCCCCGCGTCCAGCAGGTCGAACAGCAGCTCCTTCTCGCTGTGGTCGGGGCTCGCCGGGTAGCCGAGCGCCGGGCGGATGCCGCGGAAGCGCTCGGCGTGCAGGTCCTCCAGGGCGGGGTCGGCGTCCGGCTCGAACCAGGCGCGGCGCGCCTCCAGGTGGACGTACTCGGCGAACGCCTCGGCGAGACGGTCGGCGAGCGCCTTCACCATGATCGAGCGGTAGTCGTCGCCCGCCTCCTCGAAGCCGGAGGCGAGGTCGTCGGCGCCCTGGATCGTCACGGCGAAGCCGCCGAGGTGGTCGCCGGACGGGGCGACGTAGTCGGCGAGGCAGCGGTTCGGGCGGCCGGCGGGCTTGGACGTCTGCTGGCGCAGCATGGGGAAGCGGCCGCCGTCGTCCAGGACGATGTCGTCGCCCTCGGAGTGCGCGGGCCAGAACGCGTACGCGCCGTGGGCCTGGAGCGTCCCGGCCTTGATGATCTGGTCGAGCAGCTCGTTGCCGTCGTCGAACAGCTCGCGCGCCACCGGCTGGTCGAGGATCGCCGGGTACTTGCCCTTCAGCTCCCAGGCCAGGAAGAAGAACTGCCAGTCGATCATCTCGCGGAGCGCGGTGAGGTCCGGCTGGACGACGCGGACGCCGGTGAAGGCGGGGACGGGGAGGTCCCCGAAGTCCACCCGCTCGGGGTTGGCCCGGGCCTGCGCGAGCGACAGCATCGGGCGGCGCTGCTTGGTCTCGTGCTCCCGCCGCAGCCGCTCCTGCTCCACCCGGTTGTCGGCGTCCAGCGCCGCCGCCCGCTCGGGATCGAGGAGATTGGACACCACGCCGACGACGCGGGAGGCGTCCAGGACGTGGACGGTCGTCGCGTCGTAGGCGGGGGCGATCCGCACGGCGGTGTGCTGGCGGGACGTGGTGGCGCCGCCGATCAGCAGCGGCAGCCGCAGCCCGCGGCGCTCCATCTCGGCGGCGACCGAGACCATCTCGTCCAGCGACGGGGTGATCAGGCCGGACAGGCCGATGGCGTCGGCGCCCTCGGAGACGGCGGTGTCCAGGATGCGGGCGGCGGGCACCATCACGCCGAGGTCGACGACGTCGTAGTTGTTGCAGCCGAGGACGACACCGACGATGTTCTTGCCGATGTCGTGGACGTCGCCCTTCACCGTCGCCAGGACGATCTTGCCCTGGCCGCGGGTGTCCGGCTTGCCCTCCTTCTCGGCGTCCATGAACGGCTCAAGGTAGGCGACCGACCGCTTCATCACGCGGGCGCTCTTCACGACCTGCGGGAGGAACATCTTGCCCGAGCCGAACAGGTCGCCGACGACCTTCATGCCGTCCATGAGCGGGCCCTCGATGACGTCGAGGGGCCGGGGGAGCTTCTGCCGGGCCTCCTCGGTGTCGTCCTCGATGAAGTCGATGATCCCGTGGACGAGGGCGTGCGCGAGCCGCTGCTCCACCGGCGCGTCCCGCCAGGACAGGTCCACGGCGCGCGCGGTGCCCTTGCCGGTGACGGTCTCGGCGAACGCCACGAGCCGGTCGGTGGCGTCGGGACGGCGGTCGAACAGCACGTCCTCGACGAGTTCGAGCAGGTCGCGGGGGATGTCCTCGTAGACGGCGAGCTGCCCGGCGTTGACGATGCCCATGTCCAGCCCGGCGCGGACGGCGTGGAACAGGAACGCCGAGTGCATCGCCTCGCGGACGACGTTGTTCCCGCGGAACGAGAACGACAAATTGGAGATCCCGCCGCTGGTCCGCGCGCCGGGGCAGCGCTCCTTGATCAGCGGGAGCGCGTCGATGAACGCCTTGGCGTACCCGTTGTGCTCGGCGATGCCCGTCGCGACGGCCAGCACGTTCGGGTCGAAGACGATGTCCTCCGCCGGGAAGCCCGCCTTCCCGGTGAGCAGGTCGTAGGCGCGCCCGCAGATCTCCACCTTGCGCTCGGTCGTGTCGGCCTGGCCGCGCTCGTCGAAGGCCATCACGACCACGCCGGCGCCGTAGTCGCGGATGCGGCGGGCCTGCTCCAGGAACTGCTCCTCGCCCTCCTTGAGGCTGATCGAGTTGACGACGCCCTTGCCCTGGACGGTCTTCAGCCCCGCCTCCAGCACGCTCCACCGCGAGCTGTCGATCATGATCGGGATGCGGGCGGCCTCGGGCTCGGTCGCGATGAGGTTCAGGAACGTCGTCATCTCCCGCTCGCTGTCGAGCAGGTCGGCGTCCATGTTGACGTCCAGCAGGTTCGCCCCGCCGCGGACCTGCTCCAGCGCCACGTCCACCGCGGCCTGGTGGTCGCCGGCCTCGATCAGCTTGCGGAAGCGGGCGGAGCCGGTCACGTTGGTGCGCTCGCCGATCATGACGAAGCCGGTGTCCGCGCCGATCGCGAACGGCTCCAGGCCGCTGAACCGGGTGGCCGACGGCACCGGCGCGACCTCGCGCGGCGCCAGGCCCGCCACCGCCGCGGCGATCTTCGCGATGTGCTCGGGCCCCGTCCCGCAGCAGCCGCCGACGACGTTGACCATCCCGGCCTCGGCGAACCCGCCGAGCAGGCGGCCCGTCTCGTCCGGCGTCTGGTCGTAGCCGCCGAACGCGTTCGGCAGCCCGGCGTTCGGATAGCAGGCGGTGTAGGTGTCGGCGAGCCGGTCCAGCTCGACCGCGTGCGGGCGGATCTCCTCGGCGCCGAGCGAGCAGTTCAGGCCGACCAGCAGCGGCTCGGCGTGCTCGACCGAGCGCCAGAACGCCTCCACGGTCTGGCCGGACAGCGTCCGCCCGCTCAGGTCGGTGATCGTCACCGAGATCCACAGCGGCAGCCGCGGGGCGGCCTCGCGCGCGGCGGCGATGGCGGCCTTCGCGTTCAGCGTGTCGAAGATCGTCTCGATCAGCAGCACGTCCACGCCGCCCTCGGCGAGCGCCGCGATCTGCTCGGCGTAGGAGTCCTTGACCTGGTCGAACGTCACCGACCTGTAGGCCGGGTCGTCCACCCGCGGCGACAGCGACAGCGTCACGTTCAGCGGGCCGACGGACCCGGCGACGAAGCGCTCGCCGCCGGCCTCGTCCGCCGCCTGCCGGGCCAGCTCGGCGCCGCGCAGGTTCATCTCGCGGACGTGCGCCTCCAGCCCGTAGTCGGCCTGGGCGATGCTCGTGGCGGTGAAGGTGTTGGTCGTGGTGATGTCGGCGCCCGCCGCGAGGTACCGCCGGTGGACGTCCAGGATCACGTCCGGGCGGGTCAGGTTGAGCAGGTCCGGGTCGCCGGTGACGTCGCGCGGATGATCGTCGAACCGCCCGCCCCGGTAGTCGGCGGGGGTGAGGTCCGCGCCCTGGAGCATCGTGCCCCAGGCGCCGTCCAGCACCGCCACCCTCCGGTCCAGGAGCCTCCGGAGCGCGTCATCGTTTTTGTGCACTGGCCACCTCCCGCTCATGGGAGGCGCCCTTGGTGTACAGGGAGGACGGCGCGCACCGCCCTTCGGGCCGAGCGTGGCGGGCTCCCAGCCCGTTGCAGCGCCTCTCGGCCTGTTCCCGAGGTTACCGAACGATCCGGCGACCTGAAACGCTTATCGCCCCTCCAGTTCGGCCCGATGCCCGGTCGCCTCGGCCTCATGCGCCTTCAGTTCGGCCTGATGTTGTGGTTCAGGTGGAACAGGTTGCCGGGGTCGTAGCGGGTCTTGACGTCCGCCAGCCTCTGATGGTTGCGGGCACCGAGGCCCGCCTCCACGCGCCCGCGGCCCTCGTCGCCGATGAAGTTCAGGTAGACGGCCCCCGTCGACCAGGGTTTGACCGCCGCCCGCACGTTGTGCACCCAGGCGATGGCGCGTTCGTCGTCCGCCTCGTCCTCCCAGAGGGCGAGCGGGTGGACGACCCACGGCGCGTTCCGCCACGGGATCGGGTAGTCGGAGCCGGAGGAGGCCATCGCCCCGCCGCCGGGGATCAGCGTGTGCAGCGACGGTGACGGCACGACCATCTCCCGCGCCCGCACCGTGAACGCCGCCAGCGCCTCGTCCGGGCACCCGTGCAGGTACTCCGCCGACCAGTAGTTCCGCAGGCCGGGCGGGTCGTCGAACATGCACTGCATGTCCGCGTACGGCATCTCCAGGACGACTCCGCCGGTGTGCCCGAGCTGCATCATCGGCGCCAGCGCCGCGTCGGCGTCCGCGCCCGTCCCCGCGTAGATGAGCAGGGTGGCGAAGGCCAGTTTGCCCACCATCTCCTCCGGAACGAACTCCTCCGGCGGCGGCGTGAGGTAGAGCGCCGCGCCGCCGAGCTCGTCCGGCGCGTCCGCCATGGTGTCGCGGTAGGCCGCCGCGATCTCCGGGCCGGCCTCCGGCGGCCACAGCAGGAACGCGAGCGTCACCGTCGCCAGCTCGTGCAGGCGGAAGGTGAACGAGGTGGCCACCCCGAAGTTGCCGCCACCGCCGTGCAGGGCCCAGAACAGGTCCGGGTTCTCCTCGGCGGTCGCCCTGACCTTCTCACCGGCCGCCGTGACGACCTCCACCTCCAGCAGGTTGTCGCAGGCCAGGCCGTACTTGCGTTCGAGCCAGCCGGAGCCGCCGCCGAGCGTGAAGCCGCCGACGCCCGTGGTGGAGACCCGTCCGCCCATCGCGATCATGCCGTAGGGCTCGGTCGCGCGGTCCATCAGGGCCATGGTCGCGCCGCCCCCGACGCGGACGGTCCCGGCCTCGGGATCGACGGTGATCGCGTTCAGCCGGCGCAGGTCGACGACCAGGCCGCCGTCGCTGAGCGCCGTCCCCGCGACCCCGTGCCCGCCGCCGCGCACGGCGATCTCCAGGCCGAGGTCCCGCCCGGTCCGGACCGCCCGTGCGACGTCGTCGTCGCTCGCGCACTGGGCGATGAGGGCCGGGCGCCGGTCGATCATCGCGTTGAACAGCGTCCTGGCCTCGTCGTAGCCGGGATCGTCCGGCTGGATCACGTCGCCCGCGAACCCGGCGTGCAGGTCCGTCACCGCGGCGGCGTCGATATGCGTGGAGGTCATGTCCCTCCCCTTCTCGTCTCGTGCCCTGGAAAGGGCACGGCCTTTTCCGGCGCGGGAGCGAGGGGTTCGGATTCTTGTGACGGTATTGACCTGCCGTGATGGCCGTAGGCCCCATTCTGCCCTCCCCTTACCAGGATGAGAAGCGATTACGCGAAGTAGACGCGCTCATCACCGTTCGTTTAAGGGCGGGAACGTCGAATGGGCGTCTGGGCGAAGGCGGTCTTCTCGCCTAGGCTGCGGGGCGTGAGCCCTTGGTCCGACGCGCGTCCCGATGTGCTGGGGCCCGGCTATGAGGCGATCGACCTGCCCATGGGCGAGGACGGCGAGGGGCCCGTGTGCGCGACCCTCGTCCGGCGGGCCGCACCGCGCGCGGGGACCGGCGCGGTGCTGTGCCTGCACGGCTACAACGACTATTTCTTCAACGTCGGGCTGGCGGATTTCCTCGCCGCCCGCGGACGCGACTTCTACGCCCTGGACCTGCGCAAGTGCGGCCGTTCCTGGCGTCCCCACCAGACCCGGCTCCACTGCCGGTCCCTTGGCGACTACATGGACGACATCGACGCCGCCATGCGGGTGATCTCGGAGGTCGACGGGCATGACGACGTCCTGCTCGTCGGCCATTCCATGGGCGGTCTGGTCAGCGCCTTGTGGCTGGCGGAAAGGGGCGGGGACGGTCCCGTCTCCGCGCTGTGCCTCAACAGCCCGTTCCTCAGCAGCGGCGTGCCCCGCCCGCTGCGCGCCGTGATGGACCCGCTGCTGGTCAGGGCCGCGGGCCGCCGCCCGCTGGCGGCCTTCCCGGGACGGCTGTCCCCCCGCTACCCGCGGAGCCTCCACCGGTCCCATCACGGCACGTGGGACTTCGACGAGGGCTGGAAGTCGACGAGCGGCACCCGCCTGCGCCTGGGCTGGCTCGCCGCCGTCCACGCGGGGCAGCGGGCCGTGCGCGCGGGCCTCGGCGTCACGGTGCCCGTGCTGGTGCTGTGCAGCGACCGCAGCAGCGGGCGCCGGGCGCCGGCCGCCCTGCTGCGCCGCTCCGACTGCGTCCTGGACGTCGCAGCGATCAGGAGGCTGGCGCCGCGGCTCGGCGCCGACGTCACCGTCCAGCAGGTGGAGGGCGCCGTGCACGACGTGTTCCTGTCCGGGGACGGGGCGCGGCGCGCGGCCTACGACGCCCTCGGCCGCTGGCTCTCCTCGCACCTGCCGCACCCGGCCGGCTGACGGCGGCGGTGAACCCAGGACGGCCCGATGCGCGGCCGGGCCGCCGACGGCTTCCTCTTCGACGGGTACGTTCCAAGAGTGTATGAGAGTGGGGAAAAGCAGCGATAGCCAGCCGAGAAACGGATATGTGGATGCGCATCCCGCGTTCCCCCGGACCGCCGAAGTTCCAGCCGCCCCCGGTGACCCCCGAAGCGGCGTTCCCCGCCTCGGTCGAGGCGTACGCGCTGAAGATCCGCGATTTCTATGATCACCGGGCGCGGTGGCACCGGCGCTTCTTCCGGGTGACGAGCATCCTGGTGATCCTCATAGGCGCGGCCCTGCCGCTCGCCGCCGGCCTGCAGTACGAGGGCAAGTCGCTGACGCTCGCCCTGGCCGGCGTCACGATCTCGGTGCTGACCGCGCTGCGCTCCTTCTACCACTGGGACCAGCTCTGGGTCATGCTCCGCAACACCGAGATCGTCGTGCACGACGCCTACGTCACATGGAAACGCAAGGACGCCGACTTCGCGAGGTCGTCGGCGCCCGACGCGGCGGCGCTACGCGACCAGGCGGCCCAGGAACTCATGACGCTGCTCCTGGAGGTGCGGCGGGGAGAGGCCGAAACCTTCTTCCGCGCGCTCCTCAACTCCCAACAGGCAGCCCGCGGATCCACCTGACCCTCCGGCCGGCCGTGCCCGCGAGCCGATCTTTCCGTGTCCCGGTTTCGGTCGTGGGCCGGACCCGGTCCCCCCGACCCGAAATCACGCGATTTCCTGACAACCCTTCCCATGACGCTGACATACGGCTGCCGATGCCTCACCATTGGGTCACGATCGGACGACGGGGGTCCCGATGAAACGACCGTTCGATGGCGGCCCTTATTCACGAAGTACGCGCTTGATGCTCGCCATCCCGGCGATCCCTTTGGGATTGCTCACGGTCCCCCCTCTCTCCCATGAGCGAAGCCTTTATTTCACCGCCGGGCTTGTGCTGGCGATGGCCGCCTCCGGTGGTCTCGCCGTCGTCCGGCGGATACAGGCCCTGAGAACGATCCTGCCCTTCGGCGCCGCCGAGGCCGGAGTGCCCGCGACCGCCTACCTCGTCCCACGGGAGCTGCCGCCCGCCCCGCCGGTCTTCGTCGGGCGGGCCGACGAGATCCGCAGGCTGAGGGACGAGCTGCCGCCCGCGCGCCGCTCCCGCACGTCGATCGCGATCATCCACGGGCCCGGCGGGATCGGGAAGTCGGCGCTGGCGATCACCTTCGCCCACCAGGTCGCCGGCAAGTTCCACGACGGCCAGCTCTACATCCGGGTGTGGGCGCAGGACGGCCCGCCCGACCTCACCGAGCGGATCCTGGAGAAGTTCGTCCGGGCGCTGAAGAAGCCCGAGGACGAGATGCCCTCGGGCGAGGCCGCCCTCAGGAAGCGCTACGCCGAGCTGACCTCGGGCCGGGTGCTGATCGTGCTCGACGATGTCGGCCCCGAGTTCGACCTCACGCCGCTGCTGCCGAGCGGCCCCCGGAGCCTGCTGATCGCGACCTGCCCGCGCAGGCCCCGGCTGGCGGGCTCCCCCGCCACCGACATCTCGCTCATGGCGCTCCGGCACGACGAGGCCCTGGACCTGCTGCGCACCACGATCGGCGCGCACCGCGTCGACAACGAGCTGGACCAGTCGGAGGCGCTCGCCCGCCAGTGCCAGGGGCAGCCGCTCGCGCTGCGCATGGCCGGCACCGCCCTGGCCAGCCGGCCGAACTGGGCCCTCCAGCTCGTCCTCGCACAGTCGCCGCACCCGGCCGGGGACCCGCTGTCCCTCGTACGGCGCGGCGACGACCAGGAGCCCCGCTGGTTCGACGCCGTCTACGCGCTGCTCACCAGGAACGAGCAGGCCGCGCTGGGGGCCCTCTACAGGCTGGAGCGCCCGCTCTTCACGCCGCGGATGCTCGGGCAGGCACTCGGGACCGACGAGCGGCACGCCGGGCGCCTCGCCGCGCGCCTGGCGGACGCCGGGCTGGTCGAACGCTACAACCCGAGTTCCGCCGCGACGTCGTACCGGGTGGAGGAGACCGTCCTCAGGTACGCGGCCCTGCTGCGCGGCACGCCGGAGCGGCATCGCATGCGGTGGGGCCGGCCGGGCGGGCGGACCGTGGGCCTGCTTCCCCGGCCGGCGCACGGCCGTATCCGCGGCCTCGACGAGCTGTTATGGGAGCACCGCGGGTTCACCCTGGCCATCTACGCCATGCGCGAGGCCATGGGGGCGGCGAGGGAGGACGGCGACCGCGCGGAGGAGGCCCTCGCCTGCGGCGCCCTCGCGGAGCTGTACGCCGAGCTGGGCGAGCTGCTCGTCGCCGAGGACCTGGCCTACCGCGCGCTGAACGACGCGGCGAGCATCACCCAGGCGCGGCGCTGCCTCAGCCGCATCGAACGGCACCGCAACCGGCCGGACGCGGCGGTCGGGCACGCGTCCGAGGCGGTGAAGATGGCGCGGGCCCTGGAGAACCGGCCCGAGCAGGTCCGCGCCCTCCTCGCGGACGCCATGGCGCTGTGCGTGCGCGGCGCCGCGGACGACGCGATCAACGCGCTCCAGTCCTGTATCGAGGCCAGGCGCCACTGCGAGGTCTACCAGGCGGAGTGCGGCCACCTGACGCCCGCGGTGCTGTGGACGTACGCGCGGGTGCTGTCCCTCGGAAGGGATCACCCGGCCGCCTCGAAGGCGCTGGACGAGGCCGCCGAGCACATCGCCAGGAGCGGCCGCCCGTCGCCGTACACCGCGTGGATCGGCCACCTGCGCGCGGTCATCGCCATCGAGCGCCTCGAACACGAGGACGCCGAGCGGCACGCACTCCAGTCCCTGGACGCGTTCACGCAGCTCAGGCACCGCTTCGGCATGGCCCACTGCCACTACGAGCTCGGCCGCCTGTACCTGCGGACCGATCGGGCACGGGACGCGGTCCGCGTCCTGCGGCAGGCCGTGGAGACGTTCAGCAACTGCGGCGACCTGCTGATCTGGACGCACGCGAGGATGGAGCTCGCACTGGCCTACGAGGCGCGGGCACGCTTCGGGGACAGCCGCAGGCTGCTGCGCGCCGCCCGCAGGTCCTACGTCCAGCTGGGCTACGCGCCGGGATGGCAGCGGGTGTCCCAGGCGCGGCACCGGACGCGGCTGTGGTTCGTCCGGCCCGGCAAGCTCCGGCTCTTCCTGGAGCGCAGGCGGCGACGGCGGCACGGCGACGGCGGCGCGCCCCGCCGCCGTCTTCTGCCGCGCCGCCCGGCCCTCAGGCTCTCGCCATGGCGGTGGGCCGTCCTCGCCGGGCTCCCCCCGGCGCTCGCCCTGCCCCTGCTGCTGCCCGACCAGTGGCTGCGGCTCACGGCGCTGGGCCTCGGCCTGTCCTGCCTGGTGCTCGTCCCACTCCGCAACCGGCGGCCCCCGGCCGTGCCGGTGGCCCGGCCGCAGCGGATCGAGCTGCCGTCGTTCCACGGCCGGGAAGAGCAGCTCCGGGAGTTCACGGACCTCCACGACGCCCGGCGCCGCAACCCGCCCCCGGGCACACCTCTGATCCTGGCGATCCACGGTCCGCCGGGGGTGGGGAAGACGGCGCTGGCGCAGCAGCTCGCTCTGCGCATCGGCCCGCACTACGGGAAGTGGCAGCTCTTCGCCAACATGGGCACCGCCGGAGGCCCCCGCCCACCACGGGACGTCCTGTACGACCTCCTCCGGCAGCTCGGCCGTTCCAAGGGCGAGCTGAAAGGTCTGGACGCGCAGTCGCTCGCGGGGATGTTCCGCGCCATGACCGTTCACCGGGACATGCTGATCGTGCTCGACGCGGCGCGCAGCCTGGAGCAGGTCCTGGCCGTTCTGCCCGGGGAGAGCGGCTGCACGGTCATCATCACCAGCAGGGCCGGTTTCATGGCGGGCCGCGCGCAGCACACCGTGGCCCTGGGCGTGCCCAGCGAGGAGGAGGCGACCCGCATCTTCCGCTGGTCCGCCGACACCGACGACCCGCCGCCGCCGCACCTCGTCGCCGAGGCCGTCGAGCTGTGCGGCCGCCAGACGAACGCGCTGCGGGTCGCCGCCGACCGGTCGCGCCGGCACGGCCTCGAGCCGACCCTCGCGCACCTGCGGGACGAGGGAAGGCGACTGGAATTCCTGCGCTACGGCGGCCGGGACGTCGCGGAGCGGTTCGAAAGCGAGTACGCCGACCTCGAGCAGGAGGAACGCGAGGCCCTGCTGCTGCTGACGATCCCCGAGTCGCGGACGTTCGTGCCCTGGGTGCTCCAGCCGCTGCTCGGCATCGGCTCCGACCAGGCGGGGAACCTGATGACGTCCATCAGCAGGGTCGGGCTCCTGGACATCGAGGGCCAGGACGTCGCCGGATTCGCGCGCTACCACCTGAGCCCGCTGATGCGGCTGTTCGCCAGGCGGCAGATCGCGCGCGGCGACATCTCACGGGAGAGGCTCGCCCTCGCCCGGACGGCCTTCCGGCGGGCCTACCTGGCCGGATCACTGCGGGTGCTCGCCAAACTCGGCATCCCGGAGATCCAGCCGCCCTGGAGCGACGACGCGCCCGACCACTGGTTCCCGGAGATCCCCGGCTGGGACTCGATGATCGCCGAGCACCTGCGCTCGTGGGTCCGTGCGGAGTTCGGGAACCTCGTCCGCACCGTCCACGAGGCGCACAGGCTCGGGGAGCACGCGGCCTGCAGGCACATCGCGGCGCGGATCGGCGACTGCTACGCCTCCCCCGTCCGGCACCAGACCGTCCGCGAGGCGTTCGCCCTCGCCGTGGAGTCCGCGCGGGCGGAAGGCTCCGTCGAGGGCGAGATCGACGTCCGGATCGCCCGGGCGGGCTACCTCACCACGGTCACGGATTATCCGATGGCGATCGGCGAGCTGCGGGCGCTGGAGGAGATGCCGCTGTCCGGGGCCCGCCGCGTCGAGGTGGGCCGCCGGCTCGGCCACGCGCTGCACGAGATCGGGCTGCACCGGGAGGCCGACGAGGCCGTCCGCGCCGTCTCCCCCACCGACGCCCACGCCGAGGTCGGCGCCGAAGGGCTGCTCCTATGCGCCGTGCATCACGAGGCCCGTGCGGGCCGCGGCACCGGGCACGGCGCCGGACGCTGGGTGTCCGGCGCGTCCGTTCCCGACCTCGGCGCCGACGAGCCGCCCGCCTCGCGCATCCTCGCGGGGATGCTGGAGGCCAGGCGCGCCAGGCGGCGGCGGGACGTGACCGCAGCAGAGCGGGCGTTGGAGGCGGCGCGCCGGCTGTGCCGCGAGGAACTCGCCGACGGGGCCGCGCTCGACGGCGAGCGCGTCGAGCTGTACCTGCACTGCCGGACGCCAGGCCCCCGGGCCCACGGGAGGCCACCGGAGGCGGAGGACGTCACGGTTCTCGCCGGGCGCGCGGTGCGGTCGTTCGACCGCATCGGACGGCCGATCGGGCGGGTGCGCGCCCGGCTGGCCTACGCGCGGGCGCTTCTGTACGCCGGTCAGGCCGACGAGTGCGTGCGCCAGCTGGACGACGCCCAGCGGATACTGTGCGAGGTGCCCGACGTGGGCGCACGGCGGCAGGCCGCGGGCCTCGCGCAGATCCGGGGCGAGGTGCTGCTGCGGCTCGGCGAGCGGCGCGCCGCCCTGGCGTCCCTGGAGGGGGCCGGACGGTGGTTCGCCGAGCACGAGCCCTATTCGTACGCCGTGACGCTGTCGCTGCTCGGCGAGACGTCCCGGCGGCTGGGCGACCTCTCCGGGGCGCTGGCCCGCTACCGCGCCGCGGAGCGCCTCTTCGCGCAGCACGGGGACGAGGTCGCGGCGCGGGCCATGCGCCGCTGCGTGTTCCGCACACGGCTCGCCCGGCGGACGGCCCCGCCGGGCCGCGTTCACGCCGACGCGCGGCGGCCGGGCGACGGCGCCCCAGCCCCAGCCCCTGCCACCGCCCCAGCCCCCGCTCCCGCTCCCGCCGGCGAGCTTCCCGGGCTCACCGTCGCCGTCCGCCGCGAGGACGGCGCGGCGATGGCGACAGGGGAGGACCTGACGCTCGACGTCGACGTGCGATGGCGCGACGGCGCGGGCGCGGACCGGGTCCCCGGCGGCCTGCGGCTGCGGACGATCGTCCTGGCCGGAGATCTGCCGGTGAGCCCGGCCTCCGCCACGGCGACGCTGACGCCCGACGGGATCGACCGGCCCCTGGCCTTCTCCTTCATTCCCGGGCGTCCCGGCGCGCTGGCCGTGTCCGTCAAGGTGTACGAGGCGCGGACGGGCTTCCTGCTGCACGAAGTCACCGGGGAACTCGACATCAGACCGGGAGCCAGAGCGAGTACGCCTCAATGATCGAAGACCCCTCCTTCCGCCCCTCCTACGACAACAGCACACGCCCCATCCCCTCCGACCGGCTCGGCCGCAGCCGCACCATCGACCTGCGCTTCGACGAGCTGGGCGACAGGCTCCGCCTGATCGCCAGGTGCGCCGACTTCGGCGAGGACGGCGGCGGTGAGCTGGAGGGCATGCTGCGCCGTCCCAGGGAGTTCATCGAGAACGCCGTCATGAGCATGTGCGAGACCTGGGACGAGCAGGTCATCTCCTACTACCAGGAGCAGCCGGCGGGATTCCCGTTCGAGGATCGGATCGACGTCTCCCCGATCATCCCGGTCGCCGCGCAGCGGAGGATGCGGCAGAGGCTGGCCTGGCAGGGGCACCTGCTCTTCGAGTTCCTCTTCCAGGACGGCGACGCCGGGCTGAGAGAGATCGCCAAGGTGCTCCGGCACGCGCTCCGCAGCCGCCAGCAGCGCATCCGGATCCGCGCCGACATGCTCTCGGTGCCCTGGACCATGCTGTACACGGCGACGGACCCGGACGACGAGGTCGACGGCATCGACTCCGACTGCGATCCCGAGGGCTTCTGGGGGTGCCGCCACCTGCTGGAGCACGTGACGGAACGCGACTCGCAGTTCAGCTCGCGGCTGTGCCCGGCGGGAGACCTCCCCGTGGTCGGCATGAACGTCGATCCCCGGCTGGACGACCAGTACCCGCAGACCCCCTGCGTGGGGCCGATGATCGAATTCTTCCGGTCCCGTGCCCGGCAGACCGACGTCCGCATCGACAGGCACTCCCTGGCCCGCGCCTACCGGGACGGGCGGCTGGAGGACGAGATCAGCTACTTCGGCTTGCACGCCTCATCGAACGGCCACGGCGGCGTGGCGCCCACCAGGTTCGAGCTGGGCGACGGCGAGGCCGTGCGGGAGATCGACATCCTCGGCTGGCTGGGCGGGCAGCGGCTCGGCTCCGGGCCGGTGATCTTCTTCAACGCGTGCAAGGGCGGGCGGCTCGGCTCGATGTACCACCCGTCGTTCGGCAGGCTGCTGCTGGGCGCGGGCGCGAACTGCCTGGTCGGCCCCCAGGTCGACGTGACACCGCGGTTCGCGCGCGAGTACGCGATGGAGTTCTTCCGGCTGTTCTTCGAGCGCGGGACCCGCATCGGCGACGTCGTGCACCGGCTCGCGCGACGCCTGCTGCTGGACCACGCCAACCCACTCGGCCTGGCGATCTCGCTCTACCGCGGACTCGACACGCACCTGGCGCCCGCCGGGATCCTGGAGACCGCGTGACCGTCCTGCTCGACCTCGACGAGCGGGGCTCGCTCCTGGACCCGGCCACCGGCGCCCCGGTCGGCGCCGCGGCGGTGCCCGACGCCCTCCACCGGCTCTTGCGCGTCCCGCGCGAGGCCACCGACATCGTCGTCTTCGTCCACGGATGGCGCACGTCCCGGAAAAAGGCGGAGCGGAAGGCGCGGCGGTTCTTCGGTGACGTGCTGGCGCACTGGGAGACGACCGGCGACCGGTACCCGGCCCTCCCCGCCTACCGCCCGTACAACGTGATCGTCCGCTGGCCCTCCATGAGCCCGTGGGGCCGCCGGGGGTACGAGCGGATCCGGGACCGCGCGCACGCGATGACCACGCGCGGGGAGGCCGCCGCCGTCATCGCGCAGCTCCTGGGCTATCTCAACCGGAACCGGCGGCCGCCGGGCCGCGGCCCCGCGCGCCTGCGCACCGCCGCGGGCCAGTACCTTCACTGCGCCGGTCATTCGTTCGGCGGGCGTTTCCTCTGCCAGGCGATCCAGGAGGCGGCCGACCCGCGCCGTCCGCCCACACTGGACTGGCCGTGGCGCGACGCCGCCTACCCCTACACGGTCGACAGCCTGCTCGTCTTCCAGATGGCCGCGAGGCCCGACTGCTTCGCGACGATCTTCCCCAGGCTGCTCGGCGACGCGCCGATCAACTGCCCGATCGTCCTGACGCGGTCCGACTCCGACCGGGCGGCCGGGCTCTGGCACCGGAGGGCGGAGGGCGTCGCGGGCATCGGCAGCGTGGGCGCCGACGCCCCGCCGGGCAGGATCGGCTCGATCCGGCTGCACCGCCTGGACGAGGACTACGGCCGGTCCGAGCTGGAGTCGCGGATCGTGAACGTGGACGCGAGCTGGCGCTACCGCGGCGGCTCCTGGCCGTCGTTCACCGGCGCGCACTCTGCCTTCTGGCACGCCGAGTCCATGCACCTCTTCCTCAGCCTTGTCGCGCTCGCCCGCTGAGACATCAGGAACGCTGACGCGGGCGCAGGAAGGCGTGAGGCTTCAGCCGGGGGACGGCCCAGCCAGGAGACGGCGCGGGCGGGGGGGTGGCGTTGCGGGTTGGGGGCGGGCGTGGTTTTGGGCGGGGAGGGCAGAGATGTCTTTCTTTGACGCCAGCGATCCCTCACCGAACGTGTAGTGCTCTGGCGGAGTGGTCACGTGGGGTAGCCGTAGGGCGGTTCGGCGGGGCCGTCCTCGTGACCCGTCGGCCGGACATATCGCGCCGGGCGGGGATCGCGGTGCGGCGGGCGGGGATCGCGGTGCGGCGGACGGGTCGGCGGGCCGGGGCCGGGGCTTCGGCCCACCGTCTGTCCCGTCCGAAGCGTGTGCCTCCGGTGCCCCTCGCCCGCAGGCGCGCGCCCGTGGCCCCCCGGGCCGGGATCGGCTGCGCCACCGCCCGAAAGCAGGGTTTGCGAAGCCCGAAAGGCATCCAAAACCGCAGCTCAGCGACTTCGCGCGTCGTCCGGCGGGTCCGCCGGACGCCAGGCGGCGGGGGGTGCCCGCACCCGGCCAATGTCACGGATCAAGCACAGGGAGTGACTCTCCGCAGGATGGCGCAAGGCCCTTGCACGCGTGCAAGTGCCGGTGACTCACCCCGGCGCCGTGCGTAAAAGTGACTGTCGTGTGGGCGCGGCTCTTCCGGCCCGCATGCAAGGGCCGATGTCCGACTCCCAGCAGGCCATTGGAAGCAATGTTCGCTTACAGCCCGACACGGAGACGTGAAGCCGTCGCTGCCATGAACGCACCAGACGCATGGTCGGGGACCCCGGTCCTGGTACCGGCCCCGGCGCCCGCCCCTTCGCTGGAAATCGCTACCTCGTCCGCCTGGAACAACGGAAAGTCCACCGGGCGCCTCCTTGGCGAGATCGACCTCGCCGCGACACCGGCGGCCGTCAGGCTCGGCCGCTCCTACGTCCGCGAACTGGTCGGCCAGTACTTCGGCGCCGGCCGGTCGGAGCTCGCCGACCTGGAGCTGCTGACCAGCGAGGCCCTCACCGGCTCGGTCCTGTACGCACGGCCGCGCCGGGACGGGACCGTCATGCTGTCAGCGCTGCACATCGACCGGTTCATCCGGGTCGAGGTCACCGACGGGGGTGGCCTGCGGGGGCACACCCGGTCGCCGGAGGAGCCCTCGCAGAACCACACACGGGGGCTGGTTCTGATGCGGGCGCTCGCCGCCGACCACGGCACGCACCGCAACCGGAACGGCACGTCGACGTTCTGGTTCGGGGTGGCCGTCCGGGAAGGATGGCGATCCCCGTGAACTCCGGGTCGGTGCTCGACCTGAGCCGGTGGGCCGTCGCCTCCTTCGCGGAGGACGCCCACCGGCACCCGGGGTCTCCGGCCGGGCCCGCCTGGCCGGGGTCCCTGGACGGATCGAGCGCGCCGGCCCCGAGCGCCGCCAGGATGAACGACTACCTCCTCGGCGGCAAGGACAACTACGCGGCGGACCGGGAGATGGCGGAGTGGGCGCTGCTGAAGGCGCCGGTCATCTCCCGGCTCGTCCGGGCGGGCCGGGAGTTCGCCCGGCACGCCGTCGGCCACCTCGCCCGGGAGGCGGGGCTGCGGCAGTTCATCGACGTCGGATGCGGGCTTCCCGGGACGGACGGCGTCGCCGGCGCCGTCCGCGCCTCAGGCGGGGCCTGCCGGGTCGGATACGTCGACAACGACCCGATGGTGATCGCGCACGCGCGGGCGCTGCTCGCCGTGGACGCGGGGACGTGCGCGGTCGCCGCGGACGTCCGTGACCCCGCCGGGCTGCTGGCCCATCCGGAGCTGCTGCGGGTGATCGACCCCGACCGGCCGGCGGGGCTGCTGCTGTTCGGCGTGCTGGACCACCTCACCGACGAGGACGACCCCGGCGGCGTCCTCGCCGGGCTGGTGGCGGGCCTCGCCCCGGGGAGCCATGTGGCGCTCACCCATGCCGAGCGGACGCCCGCCCTGGACACCGTCGCGGTGCTCCTCCAGGAGGCGGGGGTGCCTTTCACGCCCCGCGGCCCGGACGAGATCGCCGGCATCTGCGCCGGCCTGGAGAAACGCGCCGGCCTGGAAATGCTGGACGACTCCGGCGAGCACCCGCCGATCATCTCCGGCGGGGACCCGCTGCCACTCACCGGTTTCATCGGACGCAAGCCAGAGTGACTCTCCGCCATGATATTAACGCTCAGTGATCGCAAGCCCACCCGCACCGGCGATCTGTTCCGCCCGTCTGAGGCTTCGCTAGGATCGGACTTCCACCAAGTCCAGGTCCAAGGGCGAGTCATGACAACGGACGGCGAGCCGAGGTCTCTCTCCGAAATCACCAAGGACATGGGTCTCAACATGTCCGACGTCGCGGCCTTCTCCGGGCTGGACGAGAGCACCATTTTCCGACTTTGGGACAACACAGAATGGCTTGACAGGGTCAGCGGCAGATCCCTGCAGAGCCTCATGTCGTCGGTACCGGGAATCGCCGAGTACTCGAAGGCGCACGCCGTCCGCAAACGCCGGGACGGGCTCGTGGCCGACCTGCACTCCGAGGGGCTCACGGTCGACCTGAAGGCGTTCGAGGAATCCACCGTCTCCCAGCAGCACCTGCTGAACGCCCTGGAGGCGGCGCTGTACATCATGCGCGGCGAGGCGACCCAGAAGACCTCCTCCTACATCGCCCGCTTCTGGGGCCGTGAGCAGGACCGCGCACTGTCGGCCCTCTACTCCACCCAGCCCGGCGAGGGCCTGCTGGACGACCCGCAGAAGCTGTACGAGTCGTCGATCGACCTGGCGCCCCGGCTGAACCGCAAGACCTACTCGTTCCATTCGATCCTGGCGCTGAACGTCCTCACGCACCAGGTCAGCAAAGTGACCGGGGCGCTGGAGGCCGACCTCGGCTTCGAGGTGCCCGGCCGGCAGACCGCGTTCATGATGCGCGGCGTCGTCATGGGCTACCTCATCAGCTCCGGTGACCTCGAACTCGCCGAGAGATACCGCAAGGAGCTCGACAACACCCCGGTGTACGCGGCCCTGGAGGAATGGGCCTTCCCCACCTACTCGCGCGATGGGCGACTAAGCTCCGACTTCACACTGCCCAGCTCCCTGGTGCTCGTCAACACGGCACGAGAGGTCTTGCGGGAGATCGTCGTCTACAACGACGCCTATGTGTACTACCTGGCGTCGACGTACATCCCGCTGGCCCTGAAACGCGACCCCACGTTCGGCGGGAAGCTCAAAGAGCTGATCCTGACGCTGGAACTGCGCGGGGCCGACTGCCAGGACAGAAAAATCCGCGAAACCTGCCACGCACTGGTGAGGCGGCTCAAGGGCATGGTTTGAACCCCCATGCCGAGGGAGGGGAGCTGGTGGAAAACACGGCGCGAGCACTCGCGAACCTGACACACAAGAGATGGGAGTCCAATGCCGACTACTGGGTGAAGATCATTCGGGAGCGGCGGGACCGGTACCGCACCGAGCTCACGGACGCGGCCGTCCTGGACGCGGTCGGCCCGTGCGAGGGGCTGCGGGTCCTGGACGCCGGGTGCGGCGAGGGCTACCTCGCCCGCACGCTGGCCTCGCGGGGCGCCGACGTCGTCGGCGTCGACGCCTGCCGGAGCCTGGTCGACGCGGCGGGGGCCGTCCACGCGGACGCGTCCGGGGGCTCGCTGGCGTTCACCTGCGCGAGCGTCGACGCGATGCCCGTGGACGACAAGGGGTTCGACCTGGTCGTCTGCAACCACCTGTTCAGCCATCTGCCGGATCCGACGGACGCGATCGTCGAGTTCGGCCGGGTGCTGAAACCCGGGGGGCGGCTGATCATACTCACCCTGCACCCCTGTTTCTATGTCGAGCACTCCGAGCGGGGCGCCATGCACGCCGTCCCGGCGGCGCAGTACTTCGCCGCACGCGGCATCGACCAGCACTTCCTGGTGGACGGCCTGGAGTCACCGGCGATGATCACATCGTGGCTCCGGCCGCTGGAATTCTACTCTGGAACGCTCCGAGACGCCGGTTTCGTCATCGCCGACCTGCGCGAGCCGCACCCGACGGAAGACCAGCTGGCGAACGACCCGTGGTGGCGCCGGGGCTTCCCGACGGCCATGTTCATGCTGCTCATCGCCGAGCGCCGCTGAGCGGCCCCGGCGGGCGCCCGCAGGGGCGGGCGTAGAGTCCGGCGCGTGGCCGACACGGACCGGACGCGGTGGAACACCAAGTACGAGGGAGGTGCGGACGCGCCGTTCACGGCGCATCCGCTGACGGCGCGCGCGCTGTCGCTCGCGCTTCCGGACGGCCCCATGCTCGATCTGGCGTCGGGGCCGTCCGGGAACGCACTGCTGGCCGCCCGGCATGGGCGCGACGTGCTCGCGGTGGACATCTCCGACGTCGCCCTGCGGCGCCTCGACCAGGAGGCGCGGCGCCGCGGCGTCTCCGGCCTCGTCCGTACCGAGGAGGCCGATCTGGAGGTCTGGCGGCCCGAGGCGGGCGCCTTCGCGTTCGTGCTGTGCGCCGGCTACTGGGACCGCGCGCTCTTCGAGCCCGCCACCCGGGCGGTGATGCCCGGCGGGCTGCTCGCCTGGGAGGCGTTCACCCTGGACGCCAGGAGCGCACGCCCGTCGCTTCCGGGCGAGTGGTGCCTGGCCGAGGGCGAGCCCGCGTCGCTGCTCCCGGCCGGATCCGCCGTCCTGGAGCAGGCCGACCTCCCAAAGAGCGGCAAACGCCGTCTCCTGGCCCGCCTGCCCGGTCAGCCGAGATCGACGTCGACGACCACGGGCGCGTGATCGGACGGGCCCTTGCCCTTGCGCGCCTCACGGTCCACATAGGCGGAGCGGACCTTTCCGGCGAGCGGCTCGCTCGCGTAGAAGAGATCGATGCGCATGCCCATGTTCTTGTGGAACATCCCGGCCCGGTAGTCCCAGTAGGTATAGGGGTGGGGGCCCTTCATCGGGGTGGGGACCACGTCGCGGAGACCGAGGTCCAGCAGGTCGGCCAGGGCCTGCCGCTCGGGGACGGTGACGTGCGTCGATCCCGTGAAGGCGGACGGGTCCCAGACGTCGGCGTCCGTCGGCGCCACGTTGTAGTCGCCACAGGCCACGAGCGGGCGGTCGTGCCGCAGTTCCTCCGCCAGCGCCGCCCGGAGGGCCGCGAACCAGTCGAGCTTGTAGGAGTAATGCGCCGATTCCGGGGTGCGGCCGTTCGGAGCGTAAAGGGACCAGACGCGCACCCCGCCACATGTGGCACCTATGGCCCGGGCCTCAGGGCCTGGCAGGACGGGCTCGGCCAGATCGGGGAGACGGGCCTGACCCGTCTTCTCGGCTTCGAGGTCCGCATCCTCGCCGCCGTAGCCGGGTTCGCCTGGGAAACCCCGTGAGACGTCCTCCAGGCCCACTCTGGAGAGCACCGCGACGCCGTTCCAGCGGCCATCGCCATGGGCCGCGGTCTCATAGCCCAGTTCCGCCATTTCTGCCGAAGGGAAGGCGCCCGCGTGACACTTGGTCTCCTGGAGGCACAGGACGTCCGGTCCCGCCTCTTCCAGCCAGGCCAGCAGGCGGGGCAGCCGTGCCTTCACCGAATTGACGTTCCATGTCGCGAGACGCATTCTCCCAGCCTGCCACCCCGCCAGGCCGCGGTGACGTGAGACCGCCGCCCCGCGGCAGTATCCTGGCGGCTCCCGTTCCCCTGCCATGTGCCCTCCCGGACCGGCACCGGCCATCGTTTTGACCGGTAGATTGCGGGTCGGCTACTTTGCTCGGTTTTCACGCTGCGCTTAGACCGGCGGTGGAAGGGTGGCCACAGTTCGTGATGTCGTCGAAGCCGGAGCGAGTGAGGAAACATGTCCGAGGATGACAAGCCCCGCGGCGAGCCGGCGGTCAAGGCGAAGGCGAAGATCCCGAACGCCAAGAGCATCCGCAGCCCGGAGTTCACCCCCCACGGCATCAGCGCCGGGCGCGGCAGCGGGCCGTCCCGGCCGTCCGGGCTGACCGCGGCCCAGGCCCGCAAGCGCCGGATCGCCTCGACCGCCGGGGTGGTCGTCGCGCTCGCCGCCATCATCGGCGGCACCGCCTACTGGGTGACCCGCCCCGGCCCCGACATCTCGGTCAGCGGCAAGTTCGCCGCCGAGCCCAAGGTCAAGATCCCCAAGAGCCTCGAACCGGCGGACAAGCTCAAGGTGACCACGGCGATCAAGGGCAACGGCCCCGCCATCGCCGACGGCGACACCATGTTCGTCAAGTACGTCTTCTACCAGTGGTCCGCGAAGACCTCCGACGACTCCAAGGACAAGAGCACCAGCAAGCAGCTCGGCTCGTCCTACCAGCAGCAGCAGGGGCAGCCCGACCGGCCGCTGGTCGTCGGCAAGAGCGGCGTCAAGGGCCTGGACAAGGGGCTGGTCGGGCAGACCGCGGGAAGCCGCGTGGTCCTGGAGATCCCGCCGTCGATGGGCTTCGGCGAGCAGGGCACGCAGCTCGGGCTCAGCAACAAGGACTCGGTCCTGTTCGTCGTGGACGTGCAGGCGACCGTCCACAAGAACGCCGCCCCGCAGGGCACCGAGAAGAAGCTCGACGACAAGAAGCTCCCCAAGGTCGAGGACAAGGGCGCCGGCAAGGCCCCCAAGGTCACGATGCCCAAGGAGGACGCGCCGTCCAAGCTCCAGGTCAAGACCCTCGTCGAGGGGACCGGCCCGGCGCTGGCCAAGGGCGACGAGGCGGTCGTCAACTACCAGGGGCAGATCTGGAAGAACGGCAAGGTCTTCGACTCCAGCTGGACGTCGGGCCAGCCGGCGAAGTTCCCGATCGGGACCGGCGGCACCGTCCCCGGCTTCGACAAGGGCCTCACCGGCGCGAAGATCGGCAGCCGCGTCATGCTCGTGCTGCCGCCGGCCGAGGGCTACGGCAAGAACGGCAACCCGCAGGCTGGTATCAAGGGTGACGACACACTCGTGTTCGTCGTGGACATTCTGGCCAAGATGGCCAAGTGACCCCCGCCGCCGTCAAGCCTCGGCGGCGGCACCGGGGTGGAGGGAGCGGCGGGGCGTCCGGTAGGGGCGCCCCGCCGCTCGACGTCCGGGCCCGTCCCGGCGTCCGGCCCGCCGTACAGCCCGGCGTACAGCCCGCCGTACAGCCCGGCGTGCGGGAGCGCCTTCCGGCCGTGCGACGCGCGTCACGTCAACCTGACGGCGGCATCGATCGTCTTCCTATTGATGAGGCCGAGAGTGTGCCGTGCCCGCCTTCAATGAGACCCGCCCGACGCATGGACGCCCTCAGGTATCGTCGGTAACGCATTAATCACGGGGGGCTTGTGAGCATCGGCAGAAAGGGCCCGGAGGGCGACGAGCCCCGCGGGCAGGGCGAAGTGAATCGCGACGACTCGGCGGCGCGGCCGCCCGAGGACGGCGGCGGGGCCGCCACGGAGACCACCGAGACCACGGGCGAGCAGGTCACGGCATCGGCGGAGGACGACGAGACGGCCGAGTCGCAGACCCCGGCGCGGCGGGCCACCGCCACGCTGACCGCGGACGATTCCGAGCGACCCGGCACCGATTCCCCCCAGGAATCGGAATTCTCCGGCGAAGACGACAGATCTCGGAACGGCGACAAGGACGTCACCGAAGCGGGCCTGAACCAGTCGGCGCCCTCCCCCGATACAAAAGCCGTGAAGGCCACCGGAGGGAAGACGCCGGCCGGCGAAGCGGGCGGGCGGCCGCCGCGCGGGCCCGCCGGACGGGGCAAGGGCGGCGGGGGCGGCAAGAAGCCGCGCAGCCGCAAGGCGCGGTACGCGCGGCGGTTCCTGTTCATCGTGCTCGGGTTCATCGGCTTCTGCATCGCCGCGTTCGGGATCGCCTACCTGTTCACGCCGGTCCCCTCGCCGCAGGAGCAGGCCATCGCGCAGGGCCCCGCGTTCTACTACTCCGACGGCAAGACGCTCATCGCCAAGACGGGCGTCAACCGCGACGCGGTCACCCTCGACAAGATCCCCATGGGCGTCCGGAACGGGGTCATCGCGGCGGAGAACCGCAGCTTCTACCAGGACCCGGGCGTGTCCGTGCAGGGCACCACGCGCGCGTTCTGGTCGACGGTGACCGGGGAACAGCTCCAGGGCGGGTCCACGATCACCCAGCAGATGGTCCGCAACTACTACGGCGGCATCGGCAAGGAGCGGTCCGTCACCCGCAAGCTCAAAGAGATCATGGTCTCCCTGAAGGTCGGCCGGGAGAAGTCCAAGAACTGGATCCTGGAGCAGTACCTCAACACCATCTACTTCGGGCGCGACGCCTACGGGGTGCAGGCCGCGGCCAAGGCGTACTACGGCAAGGACGTCTCGGAACTGACCCCGGCGGAGGGCGCCTACCTCGCCGCGGCGATCCAGCAGCCGAGCAACTTCTCCGACCCCACCGGCGCGCACCGGCCCTACGCCGAGCAGCGGTGGCGCGCGGTCGTCGCCAACATGGTGCGCGACGGCGCGGTCACCCAGGCCGACGCGTCCGCGATGCGGTTCCCCGTCCCGGTGAGGCAGAAGATCACCGACATCCTCAAGGGCCAGAAGGGCTACATGGTCAACGTGGCCAAGAAGGAGCTCGTCGAGCGCCGTGGCTACAGCGAGGACGAGATCAACCGCAGCGGCCTGAAGATCACCACGACGTTCGACAGGCGGCTGATGGACGCGGTGAAGCAGGCCGTCACCGCCAGCACCCCGGACGGGATGAGCAAGCGCATCCGGACCGCGGTCGTGTCGGTCGACCCGTCCACCGGGCAGGTCCTCGCCTTCTACGGCGGGCGCGACTACCTGGACGAGATGGCCAGCAGCGCCTTCTACGACACCGCGCAGGTCGGGTCCGGCTTCAAGCCGATCGCGCTGGCCGCCGCGCTGGACGACGGCAAGAGCCTGATGAGCACCTACGACGGCAGCTCGCCGCAGTACTTCAACAACACCGCGATCAAGAACGACAGCGGCGAGAGCTTCGGGCAGGTGGACCTCGTCACCGCCACCGAGCACTCGGTCAACACCGCCTACGTCAACCTCGGCCAGGACATCGGCACCCGGCGGATCGCCGAGATGGCGGAGAAGATGGGCATACCCGCCGACCAGATGACCCCGGCGCAGCGGGCCGCGCCCACGTTCCCGCTCGGCGTCGTGTCGCTGCACCCCGTCCAGCAGGCCGGGGTCTACGGGACGTTCGCGGCGGAGGGCGTCCACCGGACCCCGTTCGTGGTCAAGGCCGTGACCGACGACAAGGGCGAGGCGCGCACGTTCGCCGAGAAGGGCAACCGGGCGTTCAGCACCCAGGTCGCCCGCGACGCGACGTACGCCATGCAGCGGGTCGTGCAGAGCGGCACCGGACGCGCCGCGCAGCTGCCCGACGGCCGCGACGTCGCGGGCAAGACCGGCACCACCAACGGCGGCCGCGCGATCTGGTTCAACGGCTTCATCCCGCAGATGGCGACGTCCGTCGCGATGTTCCGCACCGACAACAAGCCGCTGAACATCCCCGGATACGGCGCGTACGGAGGCCAGCTCCCCGCGCAGATCTGGAACGCGTACATGGGCGACGCGGTGAACATCAAGGGGTACGAGCACAAGTCCTTCGGCTCGCCGTCGGTGCAGACCGGCGGCTACGACGGGCCGCCGTACGATGGCAGGCCGGGCGGGACGGAGCCTCCGCGCACGTCCCTGCCGCCGCGCGACCCGCCGACCGGGGAGCCCGACGGCCCCGACGACCCCACGCCGCCCAGCAGCGGTCCCACGACCGGCCCGAGCGAGCCCGGCGGCGGTGACGAGCCCGGAGGCGACGGGGACGACGGCGGGACCGGCGGAGGAGGCGGCGGCACCGGCGGAGGAGGCACCGGAGGAGGCGGTCTCCCGACCCGCCCCCGCTCCGAAAGCTGACGCCGGACGGCCCGGCGCGCGGAAACACCTCCGCGCGCCGGGCCGTCCGCGCGCCGGACCCTCCTCCGCACCGGCTCCTCGGCGTGCCGGGCCGTCCGCGTGATCAGTCGCAGGCCCTGCCGATCCGCGCGGGCGTGTCGCTGATCACCGTGTTGAGCTGGGAGGCGTCGCCCGTGCCGACGGCCGTGGCGGCGGCGCGCAGCCGGACCGCCTCCGCCGTCAGCGCCTTCTTCAGGTCGCCGTCGCCGGTCTTCCCGGCGAGCCCGTCCAGGCGTCCCGCCAGCTGCTCGGTCGCCTGCCTCCACTGGCCGGGTTCGGCCGCCGACACGGTCCGCACCTGCGTGACGTACTGCTCGAACGCCTTCCTGGTGTCCGCGCACACCTGGGCCGTGCCGCCACCTCCGCCCAGCACCCCGCACCCTCCCAGCAGGACGGACGCGCCGAGCGCCGCCACACCGCCCGCAAGCGCCCGGGCCACCCCGTACCGCATCGCCCACTCCCTCTCGACTTCCGACGGGCCCTTCTGATCCCCGACAGGCTCCGCATATACTTCCGCACTAGGTCATGAGTGCCAGCGCAAAGCCCCGGCTTGCTGGCCGGCAACCCTTCGTCCGCGATGGGGTGCCCCGGGTGAGGACCTGGCCGGGCGCGACTCCGCGCCCCGGCAAGCGCGGACCCGTCCCCCGGGTCCCTGACCCGGAAAGGTCCTGCATGTCCACGCTCGCCCCCGTCCGTTCCCCGCTCACTGTGACGCACGGTCCCGGGGTCCGGGTTCGCCCGAAGGTCATCGGAGCCGACGCCCTCGTCCCCCTCGCCGACGGACGCCGCGTCCCCTACGCCAACCTCGACTACGCCGCGAGCGCCCCGTGCCTGGAGGCGGTGCACGAGGCCGTCACCCGCGCACTGCCCTACTACAGCAGCGTCCACCGCGGCGCGGGCCACGCTTCGCAGGTGACGACCGACGCCTACGAGGCGGCGCGCGACACCGTCCGCGGTTTCCTCGGCGCGTGGCGGCGCGCGGCGGTCGTCTTCACCCGCAACACCACCGACGCGATGAACCTCCTCGCGCACGCCGTGCCGCGCGGCACGACGGTCGTGGTGTTCGAGACCGAGCACCACGCGTCCCTGCTGCCGTGGCGGCGCGCGGTCCGCCTCCCGGCCCCCGCGACGCCCGCGGAGGCGATCGGGCTCGCCGACCGCGCGCTCGCCGGCTCCCCCGCCGGGCCGCGGCTGCTCGTCGTCACCGCCGCGTCCAACGTCACCGGCGAGCTGTGGCCGGTCCACGAGCTCGCCCGGGTCGCGCACCGGCACGGCGCCCGCATCGCCGTGGACGCCGCGCAGCTCGTCCCGCACCGGCGGCTCGACATGACCGCGCTCGGGCTGGACTACGTCGCGTTCTCCGGCCACAAGCTGTACGCGCCGTTCGGCGCGGGCGTCCTCGCCGGGCGGTCGGACTGGCTGCGCGCCGCCGACCCCTACCTCAAGGGCGGGGGCGCCAGCGCGTCCGTCACCGCGTCCCGCACCCGCTGGGCGCCCGCCGCCGAGCAGCGCCACGAGGCGGGGACCCCCAACGTCCTCGGCGCCATCGCCATCGCCGCCGCCTGCGAGGCCCTCACCCCGCACTGGGACGCGCTCGCCGCGCACGAGGAACGCCTCCTGGTCCGGCTGCGCTCGGGCCTCGCCGCCATCCCCGGTGTGCGCGAGCTCACACTGTGGGGACGCGGCCCCCGCGTCGGCATCGTCTCCTTCACCGTGGACGGCGTGCCCGCCCGCGAGGTCGCCCTGGCCCTGTCGGAACGGCACGGCATCGGCGTCCGCGACGGCAAGTTCTGCGCGCACCCTTTCGTCAGGCACCTGCTGTCGGTGAACGGCACCGAGGCGGGCGGCGGGACCCCGGCGGGCGATGGCACCGCCGTCCGCGCCAGCTTCGGTCTTGGGACGACCAAGGAGCACATCGACCGTCTGCTCGCCGCGCTCGGCCGTCTGGCCAGCGAAGTCGCCGACACGGACGATTGGTCCTCTTCGCCCATGTAGCGTAGGCAGTTCCGCTCCGGCGGGCCGGGGAAAGCAAGACAGGAATCAGGGGGTGCCGACCGTGGCCGACGCCTGGCGACCCACGTCGGACTTGGAGCGCCGACTTCAGGAGAGCGTCCGGACCGGGGACCAGGAGGGCTTCTTCCGCCTCCTCGCCGACAGCGAGCTCGTGGTCCCCGTCCCGCCGGAGCTCGTCGACGGCGTGCTGGCGAACGAGGCCCAGCCCTCCTGGCCCACCCGGGAGGAGGACGGCCGCGTCCACGTGCTGGCCTACACCTCGGCCTCGGCGATGCGCGCCTGCCTCGGGCCGTCGTACCGGCACTACCTCACGCTCCGTTTCACGGCCCTGGCCGAGAGCTGGCCCGACGCGCGCTGGTGGCTCGCCGTCGACGCCACCGGCCAGGACGCGCCGGGCCATGGCACCGCCGGGCCCCTGCCGATCGAGGCGCGCCTGCCCGCCTGGTTCGTCCGCCAGGTCGCCGAGGGCGACGTCCGCCCGCCCCGCGCCGGACGCCCCGAGCTCATGCCCCCACCCGCACCCGCGGCCGACGCGCCCGCGCCCGACGCGCCCGACGCGCCCGCGGCCGACGCGCCCGGGGCGCACGCCGAGGCGGCCGAGCGGGTGCGGCAGGACGTCGCGCGGCACGCGGCCCACGATCCGCGGACCGTCATTCCATCCCAGGACGTCCCTCCTGCACAGGACCCGTCGAGAACGCGGACCGATCACCTCGCCCAGGAGGTTCCCGCTGCGGACGGCGGCGCCGCCGGGCTGGGCGGCCCCGCGTCCACGAGCGGCGCGTTCCCCCACCTCGCGGCCCCCGCCCAGGACGAGCGCGTGGCCCAGGACACCCCAGGGCCGTCCGGTCACGTCCCGCAGGTCGGCACGCCCCCGCAGGAGAGGCCGCCCGCAGAGGACGTACCCGAGGCGCCATCCGTGGCCGAGCCCGCGCAGAGCGGGACGGCGGCGACCACCGGCCCGCCCCCGAGCGGGCCGTCCGCCCAGAGCGGGCCCGTGCCGCAGGACGCGCTGACGACGCGGGCCGACCTTCCGTCCGGCGACTACACGGTCCCCGCAGGCCCGGCGACGCAGCCCGACCGGCCCGTGCAGCCCGTGCGGCCTGAGCAGGCCGCACGCCCCGAACAAGCAGTGCACCCCGAACAAGCAGTGCACCCCGAACCGGCGGTGCACGCCGACCCGGCCGGGCCGGCGGCGGCGCCCGAGCCGGACGACTCCGGCTGGGAGGAGTTGCAGGCGCAGCACCGGGAGCTGGCGCGGGAGGAGCCCCGCCCGGCGTTCCAGCCGGCCAACGAGGTCGAGCGGGAACTGCTGCGCGCGGCGGCGAACAACGACCACGACCTGTTCCTGCAGACCATGGCCGGCGCCGAGGTGCTGCTGCCCACGCCCGAGGACATGGACTACACGCTGCGTCCTGGCCGCAGCGGGTTCCCCTGGCAGACGCGGGAGGTGGACGGCGCGACGGTCGTGCCGGTGTTCACCTCGGCGGAGCGGCTGGTCGAGGCGGCCGGGGCGGGGACCGAGTACATCAAGCTCCCGTTCACGGTGGCGCTGCGGTACTGGCCCGACCCCGAGTGGGTCCTGGCGATCAACTCGGGCTCCCCGGCGGGCGGGACGATCCTGGCCCAGCAGCTGCCGGGGCTCGCCCGGTGGGCGGACCAGCGCGCCGCGCAGCGGATGACGGAAGGGTTCGAACCGCAGAACGACGTGGAGCAGCGGCTCTTCGACGCGGCGCTGCGGCGCGACACCGACACCTTCTTCAAGGTGCTGCTCGGCGCGCAGGTGCTCGTCCCCGCCGAGCAGGAGACGCCCTGGGGCATCGCCCCGGACGACGCGGACTTCCCGTGGCGGCCGGTGGCCGTCCACGGCGAGGTGTGCATCCAGCTGTTCACGTCGCTGAAGTGGATGAACGAGGCGATCGGGTCGTCGCGGTTCGTCATGCCGAGCCTGCTGGAGATGGTGTCGGCGTGGCCGGACGCGAACTGGACGCTGGTCCTCAATCCCGGCACGCCGATCGACGCGGCCATGCCGGGCGCGCAGGTGCGGGCGCTGAGCGGGCCGTCCAAGGGCATGCCCGAGGACGTACCGGAGCCCGCGGCGGCGGCACCGGCCGTGGCGGAGACGCCCCCGCCTGCGGTGGCGGAGGTCCCGGCACCGGACGCCGCTCCCCGGCCCGCCGTTCCCCAGCCCGCCGCCCAGATCCCCGCGCCCGGCCAGGTCCCCGCGTCCGCCGCGGTGCCGCCCGGCCAGATCCCCTCGCCCGCCGAGGTGCCGTCCGCCGCCGCGGTGCCGCCCGCACAGTCGCCCCCGGCGGACATTCCGCCCGCGGGCGCCGTCGAAGTGCCGCCCGCGGCCGACGCCCGGCCCGAGGCAGAGCTGCCGTCCGCCGCAGCAGAATCGATCGGCCCCCGAGCCGGGGCGAACGCCCCTGCTCCCGACCCTGACCCGGAGCCGGTACCCGCGCCGAGGCCGCGTCCTGCGGAGCCCGACTTCGAGCCCGGTAACCGCATCGACCAGGAGCTGTACGAGGCCACGCTGGGCGGGGACTCCGACTCCTTCCTGCGAGTGCTGCTCAACGCGAACGTGCTGGTGCCCATCCCGCAGGACGCGCCGCTGGAGGTCACGCCGGTCCAGCGGGAGTTCCGGTGGGAGGCGGCGCTCCAGGACGGGTCGTCCGTGCAGGTCTTCACGTCCCTGGTGCGGCTGCGGGAGGTGCTGCCGGAATCGCGGTTCGTGTACGCGGACTTCCGGGAGCTGATCGGCGCGTGGCCCCGGGAGGACTGGGCGATGCTGCTCAACCCCGGCACGCGCATAGGGGCCTCCCTGCGCGGCGACCAGGTGCGGGAGCTGAGCGAGTGGGCGTCGCGCGTCGGACTCGTCCAGCCCAGGTCCGAGGCCCCGCTGCCGCCCGAGCCGTCGGCCGAAGCACGGCCCGAGCCACGGCCCGGACCGTCGCCCGCCGCCACGCCCCTGCCGCCGCCCGCGCAGAACGGCGTGCACGACGGTGTGCACGACAGCGCATACGACGGCGTGCACGACGCGGTGACGTCAGCCGCGTTCACCGAGTTCGAGACCGACCGGGTGGCGCAGCCGACCATCATGCAGAAGGTCGTCCCGCACGGCCATGTCGGCTGGTACCTGGAGCAGGGCTATGACCGGATCGGCGGGTTCGTCCACCCGACGAACGACGTCGCCGAGTTGCAGACGCCCGTGCAGCTCTACGAGGCGCTGGGCCTGCTGTACGAGGATTCGTCGTTCGCACCGGGAGACGAGGGCGTCTACGTGATCCGGTGGCCCGCGTACTGCCCCGACCTGTACAGGGTCCCGTTCGGCGGACGGGACGAGGAGGAGATGGCGACCTGGGGCGAGGCCGGTTGGGTGATCGAGCGGCCGCCGTTCCTCGGGACGGGGTTCGCGCCGGGCAGCGCCGGTTCCATCCGCGAGTACAAGGTGGACAGCGTCCGGCTCCCCTACGGTGCGGAGATGTACTACCTCGGCTCGGACCGGACCGAGCGGTTCATCGCCATGTACGACCCCGACAGGCTGGCCTGGCTGCGCCCCGACGCGGCGGCCGGTCCCGACGGCCGCGACGGGCGGACGGGAGCGGCGCAGTGATCCGGGACGGCTACGTCGCGCGCTGGCTCGGGCGGGACTTCGAGGCCGCCCCGGGCGCGGACGGCGAGATCCGGCTGTACGCGCCCGAGGTCACCGACGGGTTCGAGGAACTGCGTCCGGGACGGTTCCGGCGCATCGTTCCGGCGTCGGAGGTCGAGGAGCTACGCTACGTCCGGACGACGTGCACATGGCGAGGCGAGAGGTTCGTCATTGTGGGCGAGCACGAAACCTGGTTTCGGGTGGAGTATTCCGGTGGACGCGCCCCGGTGGCCGAGCGTCTCGGCCTGGAGCGCATCGACCAGGGGATCTGGCAGGCATGGGCTCCGGGTTCGGAGATCGAGGACCTGCGCGAGGAGTTCGCCTGACTGCCGTGATGGTCCCCCCGGGGTTGCCTTGACCGGTTGATCCGTGTTCGCATGATTCCGGTGTGGACACCCCGGGGTAAAGTCAACGGGGCTCAGGCGCTCAATGACGATGCGGCGGAGGTGCGGCGACGGTGGCCAATCGATCGGCGACGAAACCGATCCTGCTGGGTATCGGCACGGCCGCGGTCCTCGCCGCGGGCTCCGGCTCCGCGATCGCCTACGGCTCGGCGTCCCCGTCCACGTCGCCCAGCCCGACCATCACCCCCGCCCCGACCTCGACGTCGACCGCGCCGCCGGCGGATCCGCCGGGCAAGCTCATCGTGAGCGTGGACCCCGTCGACAGTGACGTGACGCTCGGCGAGCGCGTCCAGGTGAACACGCACGTGTCGGCCAAGGGCGGCACCGTGACGGGCGTCAAGGTCCTGGGCATCCAGGTCAACAACACGAAGGCCGTCCTGGGCGGCGAGTGCAAGAAGCCGTTCACGATGAGCGCCTGCACCGTGGGGACTCTGAAGGACGGCGAGCGCGACACCGTCATCTCGACGCTCCTCGTTCCGGAGTCGGTCAAGAAGAAGCTGACGGTGACGCTCACCGTCACGGTCGGCGCGACCGGGACGAAGTCCCTTCCCGTGCCGGCGAAGGTCACCTACAAGCCCAAGCCGAAGCCCACGCCGACGCTGTCGCCCGGGAAGGGCGAGGGCCCATCGGACGGCAAGAGCGGCAAGGACAAGGGCGGGTCGGGCTCCGGCGGGTCCGGAGGCGGCACCGGCGGGTCCGGGTCGGGCGGAACCGGCGGCACCGGCGGAGGCGGCCCCGCGGCGAACCCCGGCGGCTACGTCCCGCCCGCGCCGAACTCCTCGTTCGACCCGAAGAACCCGCAGGTGGCGCTGCCGCCGATCGCGGCGCCGAACCCGTCGGTGGCGCCGAGCCCGCAGCCGGCCGCACCGGCGAGCCGGCTGCGCAACAACAAGTCGCCCGTCGCGCAGGAGCTGACGTTCGACCGGATGGCCAGCACGCAGATCGCGTGGCTCGCGGCGCTGATGGTGGCGTTCTTCCTGCTGATGACGCAGCTGCGGCTCGGCCGCCGCGACGCGCCCCGCTCCGCCGCGGCCGCGCGGGCACGGCGGGTGAAGGGCACGCACCGGCGCGCGAGGCGCGGCACCTTCGCCAAGTGACCTCGGCCGGCCCGCACCCCTGCCGCGGCGCCTGACGGCGTCATGTGGTCATGTGGTCACAGGCGAGGTGTGTGGACGAGCGAGTAACAGGCGATCGCCGCAGCGGCGACGACGTTGAGGGAGTCCACGCCCGCCGAGGTGGCGTCGGGACTCATGGGGATGCGGACGGCCTCGTCCGCCTCGTGCAGCCAGCGGGAGGAGAGCCCGTCGCCCTCAGAGCCGAGCATCAGCGCGGTCTTCTCGCCCGCGGGGGCCTTGTCCAGGGGGACGGCCGACGGATCGGGTGTCAGCGCCAGGAGGGTGAAGCCCGCGGCGCGGAGGTCGGCGAGGCCGCCGTGCCAGTCGTCCATGCGGGCGTAGGGGATGGCGAAGACCGCGCCCATCGAGACCTTGACGGAGCGGCGGTAGAGGGGGTCCGCGCAGCGCGGCGACAGGACGACCGCGTCGACGCCGAGCGCGGCGGCGCACCGGAAGATGGCGCCGACGTTGCCGTGGTCGACGAGGTCCTCCAGGACCAGCACGCGCCGTGCGCCCGCGACGAGCGCACCGGCCTGGGGCAGCGGCAGCCGCTCCAGGGACGCCAGGGCCCCGCGGTGGACCTGGAAGCCGACCAGGCCCTCCATGGTGGCGTCGTCGACGATGTAGACGGGGACGTCCAGACCGTCCAGGAGGTCCGACAGCGGACCGGCCCACCGGCGGGCCATGAGGAGGGAGCGGACGGGGTGCCCGGCGGCGACCGCGCGGCGGATCACCTTCTCGCCCTCGGCGACGAACAGCCCGTGCTCGGCCTCCAGGCTCTTGCGGAGGTTCACGTCCCGGAGCCGGACGTAGTCGGCAAGGCGGGGGTCGGCGGGGTCGGCGACGGGTACCAGGCGGGCCATGCCCCCCATTCTAGGAAATGGATCATGATTGGCCCGGCGGCGCATCACGGTACCGTAAAGTACCGCTCCGATCGCGGGGCGTCACAGCAACCCGAGATGCCGGGGTTGTCGGGACATAAGCGCATGACCTGCGTCATCATCAGTTTTGAGTTCTTTGTAACCTCTGGTTCGTACTACTACAGTGCCGGGGAACATCGGCGGGTTTCTGGTGAATCGAGGCAGCCATGAGCGGACGTCATCGCAATGACTTCCCCGACGGCGCGGACGACGACGGTCACGACCCCGGCACACCCGTCTTCGGCCCTGCCAACGACGGGTCGTCCGACTGGTTCGCCACACGTGACAGCCAGCGCTCGGCCTATGCCGAACCACCGCAGGGGCCGCCCGTCCCCGGCCCGCCGCCCGGCCCCTACGCGGCGCCCTATGCACCGCAGGGCGGCCCCGCGGCCGATTCCGGTGAGACGCCTCACTGGTTCACGCCACGGCACTCGTCCGAGGAGGCCGTCTACGGGTCGCCGTCCGGTGAGTACAGCGGCCCGGCGGGCACCGGCGGCTTCGGGACGTTCGGGCAGACCGGCTCCTCGGCGTATCCGGCCGTGCCGCCGGTGCCGCCCATGCAGGGCCCCGCCCGGGGCCCCGGCTTCTCGTCGGCCGGGACCGGATACGGCGAGTACGACTCCATCCGCAGCTCCGACGGCGGCCCGACCGGCTTCTTCGGCGGACGCGCCGGGCCCTCGGAGGGCGGTGGCGCGGCCGGTGCCGGAGGATCCGGCGGAGGCGGCCCCGGAGGACCGGGCGGGTCCGGCGGGTCCGGCGGGTCCGGGGGGCATGGCACAGGCGAGCACGGCACCGGCGGGCACGGCCGGCGCAAGCGCAAGCGGAGCGCCGCCGCGCTGATCGGCCCGATGGCCGGCGCGGTCGGCCTGGCACTGCTGCTCGGCGTCGGGGTGTACGCGTTCGCCGAGAGCGGCGGCGGCTGCGGCGGCGACGGCGCGCTGACCCTGTCGGTCGCGGCGGCGCCCGACATCGAGCCGGTCATCGTCAAGGCCGCGGAACGCTTCAACGGCGGCAAGCACGAGGTCGGCGGCCGGTGTGTCCGCGCGGAGGTGCACAGGGCCGAGCCGGCGTCGGTGGCGACGCTGCTGTCCGGGCAGGGCGTGGCGAACCCCTCCAACCGCAGCCCGGACGTGTGGATCCCCGACTCCTCCCTGTGGACGGCGCTCGCCCAGGGATCGGGCGGCGACGCCCGCAAGGTCGTGCCGACGAAGACGTCCGTGGCGTCCAGCCCGATCGTCGTCGGCCTCCCCGAGACGCTCGCCGGGCGGCTGAGGCAGCAGGGCGTCACCGCCACCCCGTCCTGGGACAACCTGCTGAAGGCCGCGGGCGGTGTCGCCGGCGGCGCGGTGACCAAGAACCAGATGATCCCGGCCGGGTCGGTGCGGCTGCTCGTGCCGGACCCGACGCGGAACGCGGCCGGGATGGGCTCCCTGATGATCACCAACGCGCTGCTGGCGAACGACCCGAACCGGGAGTCGATCTTCACGGGCATCGTCCGGACCGTCCGGGAGAGCACCGTCCCGACCGTGCCGGAGGAGTTCACGCACTTCCGCAAGGACCGGCCGGGCAAGCAGCCGATCTCGCTGTCCTCGGAGCAAGCGCTGTGGAGCTACAACCGCGGCCGCCCGGCCGAGCCCGCGGTGGCGCTGTATCCGATCGAAGGCACCCTGTCGCTGGACTATCCCTTCACCGTGACCAGCGACGACGGCGACAAGCAGAAGGCCGCCGGGATGCTGGAGCGGGCGATGGGCACCGAGCGCACGCGCGGTGACGTCCGCGACGCGGGGTTCCGGTCGTCGGACGGCAAGGCCCCGAGCGGGTTCGGCCCGAAGGCGGGCGTGAGCCCGGCGCGCCCGCGCCAGCTCCCCGTGCCGAAGGGCGCCGAGGTCGCGCAGGTCATGCAGGCGTGGTCCAAGCTGTCGCTCGGGCTGCGCATCCTCACCCTGATCGACGTGTCGGGCTCGATGGCCGAGGAGGTCGGGCCGCGCACGAACCGGCTCCAGGCCATCGCGCAGGTCTCGCAGGGCGGGCTCAGCATGATGTCCAACGACACCGAGCTCGGCCAGTGGCTGTTCTCGACCGACATGGTGGGCAAGCAGCCCTACCGGGAGACGGTGTCGATCGGTCCCCTCGGCGAGCGGGTCGGGTCGAACACGCGGCGCAACCTCGTCCTGTCGATGCTGAACCAGATGAAGCCGAAGCCGAACGGCGACACCGGCCTCTACCGGACGATGCTCGCCGCGTACAGGCAGATGAACAGGACGTACAAGCCGGAGTTCGGCAACTCCATCCTGCTGCTGACCGACGGCAAGAACGACGATCCCGACGGCCCGTCCCTGGCGGAGACGCTGAAGCAGCTCAAGGCCATGCAGGATCCGAACAAGCCGATCCAGGTCAACATGATCGGGTTCGGGAAGGGCGTGGACCGGGGCGAACTGGAGCAGATCGCGGCGGCCACCAACGGAAACGTGCAGATCGCGATGACACCACAGGAGGTGTCCAAGATCTTCCTCAAGATGCTGTCCCGCCGCATCACTTCGTGATCTTCCGAACACGTATCGAATTTCTCGATTTTTCCTGCGATCTGTGTCAACCCCACGACTCATCCGATCGTCAATCTAGGTGGAGGCCCGACGGGGAGCGGGGCCGTCGGGCCTCCGACCTAAGCTCCCTCCCCGGCCCGAGACGGGGAGCGGCCACCGGCCCCCAGAAGGCGCCGAGCTGACCGACCGGCCCCCAGGCCGGGGAGAAGCTCCTTGTGCATAACGCCCCGGGCGCGCAGGCCGACCCCCGGCCCCGGGCGAGACCCTCATCGAAAGGCCGGGACCCGGCGGACCGCCGGGCGGACCCGGCCTATCCTGATCTCGCGGGAGGACCTCGTGTCCGGTTGGCCCAGCCTCGACCGCGCCGATGACGAACGGCTCGCGCGGTCGCTCGCCGCCGGCGACCCTGGCGCCCTCATCCAGGTGATGGACCGCTACGCGGCGCGCCTCTACGACTACTGCCACGCGCTCCTGCGCGACCAGGAGTCCGCCGCCCGCGCCCTGCACGACGCGCTCATCGCCGCGTACGCGCACGTCTCCGTCCTGAGTGAGCCCGACCGGTTCCGCGGCTGGCTCTACACGCTCGTGCGCAACGAGTGCCTGCGCAGGCTGCGCGACCCGGAGCGCCCGCCCGAGCGGCACGAGGCCCCCGAGGTCGAGGACGGCTTCGTCGACGAGGCGGAGCGGGTCCGCCGCCTTGAGGCCCGCCAGCTCGTCCACAGCGCGCTGTCGGGCATGCGCGGCCGCGAGCGCGAGACGCTCGACCTGATGCTGCGGCACGGCCTGGACGCCACGGAGATCGCCGGCGTGCTCGGCATGGACGTGCGGGAGGCCACCGCGCTGGCCGAGGAGGCCGGCGCCCGGCTCGACGACGCCCTCGCCGCCGCGTTCCTCGCCCGCACCGGCCGGGGCGAGTGCGCCGAGCTGGCCGTGCTCGCCGCCGACGGCGAGCTCCCCCTCCCGCCGCCGGTCACCCAGCGGATCGTCCAGCACATCGGCGGCTGCGCGGTCTGCCACGCGCGCCGCGAGCGCGTCTCCGCGGCGCGCCTGCTCCAGGTGCTGCCGGTCGCGATGATGCCGACCGACCTGCGCGGACGCGTGATGGCGACCGCCACCGACCCGGCGCTGGCGCCCGATCTCGCGGGCATCGCGCAGCGCGCGGAGCCGTTCGACTCCTGGGGCTGGCCGGTCGGCACCGAGGCCCCGGTCCCGGACGAGGCCCCGCGGCGCCGCACCCCGCGCGCGCTCCTGCCGGCCGTCGCCGCCGCGGCCGCGGTGATGCTCATCGTCACGGGTGCCTTCTTCCTGATGCCCGGCTCGCCGAAGAAGGAGACGGCGGCGAAGGGCCCCGCCGGGATCGCGGCGTCCACGCCCGACCCGTCGGAGCCGGAGGAGTCCCCCAGCCCGTCGGAGTCACCGACCCCGACCAAGAGCAGCAGCACGCCGACGCCCACGCCGACGCCCACCACCCCGACGCCGACCCCGACGCGGACCCGGACGCCGTCCAGCCGCCCGCCGAGCCCGACCCCGACCCGCACCCGGACCGGGACGCTGTCGGTCGGCGGCTGCACGATCGTCAACTCCGGCAGCTGCTCGTTCAGCGTGCGCGCCGTCGGCGGCCCCGTCCGCTGGTCGGTGACGGGCCACTCCCCCAACCTCAGCGTCGGCGGTGGCGGCGGGCGGCTCGGCGAGAACGCCACCTCGACCGTCACCGTCACGCTCCAGGGCCAGTGCCCCGCGGGCGGCGGGACGGGGTCGGTCAGCTTCTCCCCCAACGGTGTCGCGTCGATCACACTGCAGTGCGACTCGGACGGGCAGGGCTGACCCGGAAGATCATTAGTGATCCACATCACATTCATCGGTGTAATCGCGGATCTACGAGGCGAGACGGCCACGGGGCGTACCGCTTCGGTCACATAAATCGGCACAGAGGGAAGAAATTCCAGGAACTTGGTGGCAAGATCGGGCAACCAGAGCGGGCCGATAGGCGTCGGCGGCTCTCCGGGGGCACGTTCAACGACACCGACTTCACCTGGAGGATTCCCGTGGCCGGTGAGGCAGGGCCCGGACGGTCCGACGACCAGCGGCTGGCAGAGGCACTGCGGGCCGGGGACGTCATCGCGCTGACGGAGGTCTACGACACCTACGCGCCGTTCCTCTACGACTACTGCCACGGTCTCCTGCGCGACCGCGTGGAGGCGGCGGGGGCGCTGCGGAACTGCGTCATCGCGGCCCGCGAGCACGCCGAGCGGCTCCAGGAGCCGGAGCGGCTGCGCGGCTGGCTGTACGCCATCGCCCGCAAGGAGTGCATGCGGCGCCGCGACAGCCCGAACCGGCACGTCGGCCAGGAGGCCCCGGAGTCCGAGGACGACCTGAGCACCGAGCAGCTCGCCCGCCGCGAGGAGCGCCGGCTGCTCGCGCACAGCGCGCTGGCCGCGCTGAACGGCAGGCAGCGCGAGGCGATCGACCTGTCGGTCCGGCACGAGCTGGACGAGGTCGATCTGTCGGGCGTGTTCGGGATCCCGCTGGAGGACACCCTGCGGCTGGTGGAGAAGGCCCGCGAGGACCTCGCCGCCGCGCTGCACGCGTCCCTCATCGCGCAGAACCACTGGAAGGACTGCCCCAGCGTCTCCGCGCTGACCGAGTCCTGGCCGCTGTCGCCGCAGACGTCGTCGTCGCTCGTCCGGCACGTCGCGAGCTGCCCGGCCTGCGGCGCGCGCGACACCCCGCCGCTGCCCGCGGACCGGCTGCTGTCGGTGCTGCCGATCGCCGCGATCCCCGCAGACCTGCGGCTGGACGTGCTGACCGCCGCGACCGCCGCGGACCGCGCCGACAACCGCCGCGCCATCGCCGCCTGGACCGAGCCGTTCGACGAGTACGGCTGGCCGCTCCCCTACGAGCCCGCCCCCTCGCGCGCCCGCGAGCGCGCCCCCCGCCGCCGCGGCCCGCTGATCGGCGCCGCCGCCGCGGCCCTCGCCGCCGCCGTGCTCCTGGCCGGCGCGATGACGGCCTTCGGCGGCGAGCCGCGGACCGACGATGCCGGGAAGCGGCCCGTGCCGGGCGGCAGCGGCGGCGGCGAGCCGTCCGGCGGCGGCGACCCCGACCCCACGCCGACCGACCCGCTGCCCACCGAGTCGTCGGCGTCCCCGTCGAAGTCGCCCTCGCCGTCGAAGTCGCCCTCGCCGTCCAAGACCCCGTCCAAGACACCTTCGAAGACGCCGAAACCACCGGACAGCAGGCCGCCCCGTCCGCCCGCGCCCGGACACCTGTCGCTCCAAGGATGCGGGATGGGCGCCGACGACGCCTGCACCGTCACGGTCACCGCCGTCGACGGGCCGGTGGACTGGCGCGTCACCGGGACGTACGGCGACCTGAGCGCGGGCGGCGGCGGCCACCTGCCGGCGGGCGGCTCCGCGCGGGTGCGTGTGGAGCGGACCAACACCCTGTGCCTCGGGCGCCGGAGCGGCTCGGTGTCCTTCTCCCCCGGCGGCTCCGTGGGCGTCTCCTACTGCTGACGTACCTGCCAGACGCGGCTTCGTCCGCCTCCCGGCCCCCGGCCCCCTGCCTCCGCGGGGACCGGGGGCCGGTGATCGCCCGGCCACTTCCGGCCGTCGTCCGGCGGGAATCCCACCGATCTTCGGTTTAGGCTCTGACCTGCACGAACACCCTCAAGACCGGACGAAGAGCATGATGAATGCCCAGGAATCGCCCGCCGCCAGGTGGATTCGGAGGACGGCCGGGGTACGCCTCTGCGACGACAGCCGAGCAGAGTGGACACACATTGCCACGGAGGTCGATAGCCGTCATAACCGGCCCATGACGGCGAGCTGGACCCACGTGTCCCGCTGGGCGAGAACACAGGACTAGACCATTCGGGACTAGGCCGCCCGATTGGGGGGGACGCACCGTGGCAGACGCATGGCTGCCGGGAGCCGGCCGCATGCCGGCACGACAGGACGGAGGAGCACTGCAGGGAGGTGCCCCCCGGGTCGTCTGGTTCGCCAGCGAAACCGATCCCCGCACCGTGTCGGGGCGGTCGGTCGCCGCCGATCTCGTCAAGGAGGAGAGGCCCTCCCACCTGGTGTGGCACCCCGGCACCGGCGAGATCCTCCAGCTCCTGCCCGCCACCCGCGCCGCCCGCCTGCTCGGCGACCACGTCGGCCGCGAAGGACGCGCCTGCCTGCAGATCGCCGTCGTCGGCCAGGCCCGCGTCCCCTTCACCGGCATGCTCCTGAACGGCCTGGACCAGATCGTCCGCTGGCTGGACGCGTGGGGCATCGACCGCCGCTGGCCCGCGGGCCCGCCGCTGCCCTCCCCGCAGTCCTACCACTCGCTCCGCGCCCGCAAGGACTGGGCCCGCGGCGGCCACTTCGGCGCCTCCCAGGTCCCGGTCGTCGACCGTCCCGACCCGGGCGCCATCGACATCCGGCGCATCACCGGCCCGGACACCCCCGTCGCGCCCATCCCGAAGCCGCGCGTCCCGATCCCCGAGCCGGCCACCGTCACCCGGCTCGCCGCCCGCGGCACCCGCGCCGGCGACGCCGCCCACACGCCCCAGGGCCAGCGTCCCGCGCAGGCCACGGGCCACTCCTCACCCGGCCCCGACCGCCCGCCGCTCGCGTCCCGCTCGTCCGTCATGTCCGGCTGAGGAGGTCGCGGACGACCTCGCAGCCCTCCCGCAGGTCCGCGAGGGCCGGCGCCGCCCCGTACCCGATCACCAGGCCACGGCCGATCGCCTCCACCAGGACGCCGCGCTCCGCCGCCTCACCCACCACGCGTTCGGCGACGCCCCCGGGCAGCTCCACCACCAGGTGCAACCCGGCGGTCTCGCCGCGCAGGGGCAGGCCGTCCAGCACCCGGACGACCACTTCCCGCCGCCGCGCGTACTCCCCCCGCATCCGCCGGACGTGACGGTCCAGGTCGCCCCGCTCCAGCAGCAGCCTGAGCGCGTGCTGCGGCACCACCGCCGTCCGGTCGTTCAGCTGCTCCCGCCGCGCCGCGACCGCCGCCACCAGGTCCGGCCTGCCCACCAGCCAGCCGACCCCCATGTCGGCGGTGAGGATCTTCGCGGTGGTGCCCAGATAGACCACCACGTCCGGGTCCAGGTCGTACAGCGCCGGCAGCGGCGCCACGTCGTAGCGGAACTCCCCGTCGTAGTCGTCCTCCGCCACCAGCGCCCCGGTCCGCCGCGCCCACGCCAGCAGCGCCTGGCGCCGCGGCACCGGCAGCACCCCGCCCAGCGGGTACTGGTGCGACGGCGTCGTGTGGATCAGCCGCAGCCCGTCCGGCAGCCCGTCGACGATCAGCCCGTGCCCGTCCACCGGGCACGGCACCGGCACCGCGCCGCGCCCCGCCAGCACCTCCCGCGCCCGCGGATACCCCGGCTCCTCCACCCCCACCCGGTCGCCCGGCCGCAGGACGGCCGCCGCCAGCAGGTCCAGCCCGTTCGTCGCGCCCCGCGTGACCAGCAGCCGCTCCACCGGGCAGGTCACCCCCCGGCTCCGCCGGATGTAGTCGGCGAGCGCCGCCCGCAGCTCGGCCACCCCGTGCGGCTCCTGCCGCTGCCGCGGCGGCATCCCCGCCGCCAGCCGCCACGCCCGCCGCCACGCGGGCGTGTCCAGGGCCCCGATCCAGGCGATCCCCGGGCGCAGGTCCAGCGCCCCCGCCGCGTCCGCCCGCCGCGCCTCGGGCACCGGCCGGGCGATCGGCGCCGGATCGGCCGCGACCCCGGCGGTCACGTACGTCCCCGAACCGTGCCGCCCCTCCAGCCAGCCCTCCGCGTACAGCTGCTCGTACGCCTCCGTCACCACCGTCCGGCTCACACCGAGCAGCCCGGCCAGCGCCCGGCTGCCCGGCAGCCGCTCCCCCGACGCCAGCCGCCCCTCCCGCATCGCCGCGCGCAACTGCGCCACGAGCTGGGCGTTCATCGGCTCCCCGGCGTCCCGGTCCACGGCCAGCGGCAGATCGATCGACACACAGGTCTCCAGCATTCGGCTCCAAGTGGCCCTACCGACCAGGCCACTTCGGACCTAGCGTAACGAGCATGACCTCACTGTCCGCCACCGCCCGTACCCGGCTCGGCCGCCTCCCCGACCGCGCCGCCACCGACCGCGCCGCCCTCCACGAGATCCTCGACGAGGGCATGATCTGCCACCTCGGCGTCCTCGTGGACGGTACCCCCCGCGTGATCCCCACCTGCTACGGCCGTGCGGGTGACACCCTCTACCTCCACGGCTCCACGGGCGCGAGCAGCCTGATGGCAGGCCCGTCCCAGGAGATCTGCGTCACCGTCACCCACGTCGACGGCCTCGTCCTCGCCCGCTCCCTCTTCCACCACTCGATCAACTACCGCAGCGCCATGATCTACGGCACGCCCCGCCTCGTCACCGACGCCACCGAGAAGCTCACCGCGCTCCGCGTCATCACCGAGGCGCTCGCCCCCGGCCAGTGGGACGTCGCCCGCGCCCCCACCCGCAAGGAGATGGCCGCCGTCGCCGTCCTCGCCCTCCCCCTGGACGAGGCGTCCGTCAAGATCCGCCAGGGCCCGCCCGGAGACGACGAGGAGGACTACGCCCTCGACGTCTGGGCGGGCGTCCTCCCCGTCCGGCAGACGTTCGGCCCGCCCGCCCCCGACCCCCGGCTCCGCCCCGGCGTCCCCGTCCCGGGCCACATCGCCCGGCTCGGTACCGAAACGGCTCCGACCTCGTAAATCGATCCAACTCGATGCCCCGCGCAGTCGTTCATGGTCGTAGGGTGAAACCCATGAACGAGCGGCTGTGCTGGATTGATTGCGAGATGACCGGACTCGACCTGCGTCACGACGCGCTCATCGAGATAGCCGTGCTGGTGACCGACAGCGAACTCAACATCCTCGACGAGGGCGTGGACGTCATCATCAAACCCCCGCCCGAATCGGTCACCCAGATGACGAAGGTCGTCCGGGACATGCACACCGCGTCCGGCCTTCTGGAGGCCCTCCCGGGCGGCGTCACCCTCACCGAGGCCGAGGACATCGTCCTCAACTACGTCCGCACCCACGTCAAGGACCCCAAGAAGGCCCCCCTCTGCGGCAACTCCATCGCCACCGACCGCTCGTTCCTCGCCCGCGACATGCCGGCCCTCGACGCCCACCTCCACTACCGCATGGTGGACGTCTCGTCCATCAAGGAACTGGCCCGCCGCTGGTACCCCCGCGTCTACTTCGCCAGCCCCGAGAAGAAGGGCGGCCACCGCGCCCTCGCGGACATCACCGAGAGCATCCAGGAACTCCGCTACTACCGCGCCGCCGTCTTCGTCCCCCAGCCCGGCCCCGACTCCGAGACCGCCCGCACCCTGGCCGCGGGCATCACCGGCTGACCCACCCCGCGGAACCCGCTACACTACTTGGAAGCCGGGCCCCAAGCCCGGCCACGGTGGGTGTAGCTCAGCTGGCAGAGCACTTGGTTGTGGTCCAAGATGTCGGGGGTTCAAGTCCCCTCACTCACCCCAAGCAGAGGGTCTGGTCACCGAGGGTGGCCGGGCCCTTTCTCGTCTCAGGACCCGTGATCGACAGTCTTCGGTGTCCGATTCTGGGAGCGAGCCCGTTGGGAGTGATCTTGTCGTGACGCCCCCTGAAGAATCGCTCGGCCCCTTACTCGCCGCCCCAGATCGGCTCTGGACGGCTGCCGAGGTCCTCGCCAAGCCCAGCCCTGTCCCGATCGCTCCGGGCGTCTATGGCTGGCATTTCGACGTCGCGCCATTCGCGTCCCTGCCGGCCCAGCAGTTGCTGTACGTGGGGATCGCCCCGCGCAAGATGACCTCTCGGCGTAGCCGGCAGAACCTGCGCACGCGGGTCCGCTACCACTATCGCGGCAACGCAGAGGGGTCCACGCTCCGGCGCACGCTCGGCTGCCTGCTCGGCCTCGAACTCCGACGCGTGGGGAGCGGCAAGCGCATGACGTTCGGCAAGCTTGGCGAGCAGCAGCTCACGGCCTGGATGGCCGAGCACGCCTTCGTGTGCTGGACGCCCCACCCGGAGCCTTGGCTTTTGGAGAGCCAGCTCATCAACCAGCTTGATCTCCCTCTCAACCTGGACCAGAACAAGCACAACGCGTTCCACGCCCAGCTCACAGAGATCAGATCAACGGCAAGGCGACTCGCCCGTGAACTGCCCATCCTGACCTGAGCCAGCTCAGCCGCCGTCCAGACCATTGTCATGCACTGAGCTCTTTCCATCCTCAGTTGGTGTGATGGTGGAGCGCGAGGATTGCCTGGACGATGGCGGTCAGCCGGGCGGGTGAGCAGCGTGCGTGGCGGAGGATGTGCCAGCGTTTGAGAGCGGCGGCGCCCTGTTCGCCCAGTGCGCGGATTTTGGCGTGGTGGCGGTTGAACAGCTTGTTGCGCTTGCCGAGCTTGCGGCCCTTGCGGCGGCGGTAGGGCGTGCCGATCGCGCCGCCGGCGCCGATGTATCCCTTGTCGGCGTAGCAGGCGATCGCCCGCTGGGTGAGGGCGTCGATGATGCCGTGGAAGCGGGCGGCGGTCAGATCGTGGGTGGAGCCGGGCAGTGTGGGCGAGGCCCAGATCAGGCGGCCGTGCGGGTCGGTGAGGAACTGGACGTTCACGCTGTGCCGCCGATGCTTGCCGGAATAGAAGCGCCGGTCGTCGGCGCCTGCGAGTCGGTCGATCGGCACCAGCGTGCCGTCCAGGATGACGAACGCTTTGCGGGCCGCGATGCGCATCGCCGCACGCAGGGCGGGCGCCAGCGCGGCGAGCAGCTCGACGACCTCGGTGACGTAGCGGTGGGCGGTCGCCAGCCCCACGCCGAACGCGGCGGCCAGGGCCGGGAAGGTCTCGTTGCGGCGCAGGTGCACTAGGACCAGCAGGGCCTGGCGCTCGGACGGCAGCGCCCGCCAGCGTGAGCCGATCCGGCGGCGGTGCTCGCGGATGAGGCCGGCCACGTATCTGCGGGACGCGGGCGACAGATCCAGCGCAGCGCGATAGAACAGCACTGAAGCTCCTGGTGGTGCGGTCCAGTCTTGGTCGACTCCGCAACTACCAGGAGCTTCACTACTTGACGATCACAATCGACCAACCGCATCCAGCTTGTGACCAGCCCTCCCAAGGTGGAAACGGCTCACTCACGGGCCGCCAGCGGCGCAGGGAGCTGCCCCGAAGGCTCACGAACCTTGACGGGCGCACTAACACCCACGCCGTATCGGTGGACGAGGACACGGAGAGCCCGGCGGGCTTCTCGGGAACAGACCACAGAGCCCCGCCTACCGGTTCAGGGGGACGACCGCGCACGGGTGAGGGTTGAAAAGAACCGCCTCCACGTCAAGAAAGGCGTTTAGATCGGGCCGTCGATGCCGTGGGCTAGCAGTCTGTACGCATCCGACATCGACCTCAGCGAACACACCTGACCATTTCTCCACGATTCTCGTGCAGCATGCACTAGGGTGGAGTAACGTCTCCAACAGCCGCGTTCGCGGACTCTACTTCCTGTGTCTCGCTTGTAACCGACACGGAAGGGGGCCGCCATGCGCGGCGACAGAAGGTCCGAGAGCAACGACTCCAGGACCTACTGGCGGGTACGCATCCTCCTTGAGGTGCTTAAGACTGGCCTGTGGGCCGGTTGGCGCGTCATCAGGGAGCTGCTGCCCTTCATCTCGCACTGAGATGGCGGTGCCTCCCGCCCGTCCGCGCTGGGCAGCTTAGGGCGGCGGGAGGCACCGAGCCAGTGAGGCAGCAACAGCACTGAGGGTGTCGCTAGCACCCCACACTCTACTTCCCTCCACACCAGAACACAGGCCAATGACGACTATTCTTAGTGTAAACAATCTATACATACACAATGTTTGCAACAAAAACTTTTCCAAAGTAAAAAGGATAGACGACATGAGCGAATACGAATAATTCAAAATGAAAGGTAACGACTAAATCTTTAGGAAAGATTTCTCAATCTACGCAAGCCAAGTCTACTTTCTTTTCACACCCGGAGACTTCGTGAATATACGCTTCTTTTGGCCCGAGCCGCTCAGCGAAGAAGAGGTTGACGCACTTGGTAACCCCTGGGATGAGTACTCGCTGGACGAGAACATCGCCTTTGCTTGTCCCGAAACCCATCTGGCTCTCTTCCAGAGCGACGACGGACTCTGGATCGTCTACCGCTACCGCGATGAAGATGATGAGTCAACGGCTTGGCCCTTCGCCGGGCAGCGTGATGCGCAACGCGCCTACCAGCACCTTGTAGTCGAAGAAGCTCGGATACATCCACGCATATGGCAAGAAGACGACGACGTGGTCGTAGTTCGGCAAGGGAGCATCAGTGGCGACTTGGAGCAGGGCTGGGCAGTCGTCTGGCGGTTGGCCGACAAGTGGGGGGCTGAGGAACATCGCCACAGGTTCGATGCCGAGACACGCGCGGCCGACCTGCTCGATGTCTACGCCGAAGAACTCGTGCAGGACAACCTGGAAGCCAGGATCAGGGCTACTGCGCTTAGGCGCTGCGCCGCCCAGGTCCGCGCCAGCATGTGGGAGTACCGCCTGGGCAGCTTGCTACGACAGGCTCAGAGGAAAAGTCTCCTCGGTCGCGGACGCACCGAGGTCACGACCGTCGCCTCGATCGTTGGGGTCTCGCGCGCAACCGTGCACAAGGTGCTTCGTGGAGAGCTATGGCGGTGACCTAGGTCGTGTTCGTAGTTGAGATCATGGGGGGCTGGCAGGCTACGCAGCCAGATGAGGCATCCGCACAGGTGGAGTCCTGCGAGGTAGCTTCCAGGTGTCTTGTCGTAGCGGGTGGCCAGTCCCCGCCATTGCTTGATCTTGTTGATGCAGCGTTCGACGGTGTTGCGATCCTTGTACAAGCCGGTGTCCAGACCGACCGGACGGCCGCCGGACCGTCCCTTTTTGCGGTTGGCGGCCTAGGGCCTGTTTTGCGGATCTGGATCTTTGGGTTGTGGCTTGATGGTGGCCATGGTGCGGCGACATGAGCTGACCGATGCGGCCTGGGCGCCGATCGAGCCGTTGCTGCCGGTCGCTTCGGGGCCTGGTGGGCGGTGGCGTGACCACCGGCAGGTGATCAACGGGATCTTGTGGAAGGTCCGGACCGGTGCGGACTGGCGGGACGTGCCCGAACGCTATGGGCCGTGGCAGACGCTCTGCCAGCGGTTCCGCCGCTGGAGCGCGGACGGGACCTGGGAGCGGCTGCTGGCGCACGTCCAGGTCCACGACGATGCGATCGGAACCGTGGACTGGTCGGCGGTGTGCGTGGACTCCACCATCGTGCGCGCCCACCAGCACGCCGCCGGCGCCCGCAAAAAGGGGAACGGCCGGGGACGAACCCGGCATCACCGGCAGGCGGGCAGGCACTCGGGCGGTCCCGCGGCGGACCGACCACCAAGATCCACCTGGCCTGCGACGGGCGCGGCCTGCCGCTGGCCTTCACCGCGACCGCCGGCAACATCAACGACTGCACCCGGCTGCTCGAGGTGGCCGAAGCCATCGCCATCCGCCGGACCGGGCCGGGCCGTCCGCGCACCCGGCCCGGGCACCTGATCGCCGACAAGGGCTACTCCACCCGCATCATCCGCGCCTGCCTGCGCAAGCGGCGCATCCCGCACACCATCCCCGAACGCAGCGACCAGCTCGCCGCCCGCGCCCGCCGCGGACACCGCCGCTGCGCCTTCGACCCGGACCGCTACCGCCGCCGCAACGTTGTCGAACGCTGCTTCAACCAGCTCAAACGCTTCCGCGGCCTGGCCACCCGCTACGACAAGCTCGCCGCCCACTACCGCGCCGTCGTCACCATCGCCAGCCTCATCCTCTGGCTCAACCACGATCCACAAAACAGGCCCTAGTCGGCCTTCTCCGGGATCACCGCCTTGATATGGCGGCGGCGCAGGTAGGCGCGGTTGGCGCGGTTGGCGCGGTTGGCGCGGTTGGCGCGGTTGGCGCGGTTGGCGCGGTTGGCGCGGTTGGCGCGGGAGGAGTATGCCTTGTCGCCGGCCACCGCGCGGGGCCGGGTGCGGGGGCGACCGGCCGGGCCGCGCACTCTGATCTTGTCCAGGACCGCCACCTCCGCGCTCGGCATGGCGATCGATTCCCGCGGCACCGCCGGACAGATCCCTGACGGGATCATCCACGCAGATCACGGCACCCGGTTCACCTCATGGATCTTCACCGAACACGCACGCCGAGCCGGGCTGCTGCTCTCTCTGGGCACCGTTGGCGACCCCTACGACAATGCCGTGGCCGAGTCGTTCTGGGCGCGCATGCAGACCGAGCTGCTCGACCGGCAACACTGGCGAACCCGCGTCGAACTCGCCAACGCGATCTTCGAGTACATCGAAGGGTTCTGCAACCGCCGCCGACGCCACTCCGCTCTGGCCTACATGAGCCCGATACAGTTCGAAACCACCCACCCGCTGAACCTGATCTCCTCACCGGCGAGTCCGTGAAACCGGGGCAACATCACCCTGCCTGCAAGAGCCGGAGGACGGCGGCTTGCCGGGTTGCTAGGTCCAGCATCGAGCGCCCTACTCTGATCGGGCTCCGTTCCGTTTGCCTTCGGTCTCTGGGGCAGCCTCCATCCTGGCCGAGGGGATAACCGAGAGCTGACTCCGGGTCCGGGTGTCGACAGATGGCCGGGATCCTGGAATCGCCGAACGGACGTGATCTCCCCGGATGGCGGCACGGACGGCCAGGTCGGCAACCTAGCCTCTGCAAGACGCCGTCGGTGATGGCGTCACGGCGCTGAATCCGCTGTACGAGCCGCTGGACCCTGTTCTGTTCGGCGATCATCTGCTGTTGCAGCCGATGGATGTCGTCTTTGAGCTGCGCGGCGCTGGCGTCGGCGCTGCGGCGGGCAGGTGCCCTCCCCATTCGAGTGCGCAGGGCTTCCAGATGCGTGGTGCGCTGGGCGAGGTCGCGGGCGGCCCCGGGCGGCCTGACGACAAGCCAACTCGTTCTGCTTCTGTACCTCCGCCAACTGCTCAGTCAAGGACATCACTCACCACAGCATTGTGTGGCTGGGACTGGGCGTGCGGGCCTTTGATGGCTTAGACCGTGAGGTGGTGGGTTCGGCCAAAGGGCAGCCAGGTGAAAGGACGCGCGAGGTCGGCTGGAAACTGGTCGAGGGCGCGGGTGATACCGGCACGGTTCTCGGTGAAGTGTGTCCAGCCTTCGTAATGGACGGGCAGCACGGTGGTGGGGGTGAGGCCGTCCAGCAGGTCGAGTGCGTCGGCGGCCGCCATGGTGTAGCGGAGCGGGCCGGTGTGGGGGAAACGGACGGCGCCCAGGTGCAGCAGGATGGTTCCGGGCCGGAGCGCTCGCGCGGCGGTGCGCACGGCGGGATAGGCGACGGTGTCGCCGGTGATCCAGAGAGGGCCGTTGGCCTGGCCGGGCCAGGTAAGGGCGAAGCCGATGACGTCTCCGCTGATGGGGCGGCTGAGGGGCGGGCCATGCCGGGCGGGGGTGGCGGTGATGGTGATCGGCGGCTTGTCGCCTGTTCGCAGGTGATGGTTCTGGCCGGGGCGCAGACCGTGGGTGTCTCCGCCCAGTCGGCGGGCGCCCGAGACGGTCGTGATGACGGTTCCGGCGGCCGGGAGAAGGGCACGGCCGACGTCGTCGAGGTTGTCGGCGTGGTGGTCGTGGGTGAGCAGCACCGCGTCGATGGGCGGCAGGTCGGCGGGGGCGATGGCGGGACCGGTGAGTTTGCGTGATGAGGTGCCCCAGCCGAACGTGTACCTCCGGCCGGGGGGATCGAAGGTCGGGTCCGTCAGCAGCCGCCAGCCGGCGAACTCGATCAGGACGGTGGGGCCGCCGATGTGGCTGAAGCCGACGTCGCTCATCGTGGCGCCTCCCGGTCGTCATGAGTGTGTGGACGCCCCCGGCCATGACATGGACCGGCATGGCCGGGGGCTGCCGGTCAGGTGTGGTCGAGGGCCCAGGCGAGGGCGTAGTCGGCGATCTCCTCCCAGCCGTCCTGGGCGGGCATCAGGTGTGATCGGCCTGGATATTGCGTGACCTCGGTGATGGTGTCGGGTGCTTTGTAGTGCTTGGCGTTGGACCGCTGGATTTTGGGCGGCATGAGGTGGTCGTTCTCACCGGAGATGAACAGCAGCGGCGCCCGGTCGGGGTTCTTGTAGTTGACGTAGGTATCGTCGTGGCCGGGGTGGATGTTGGCCAGGGCGCCGCCCCAGAACACATGTCCGGAAGCGGGGATGTGGTAGCGCTCGTAGGTGGCCTTGGCCTGGTCTTCGGGGAAGGTGTTGGTGAAGGCGTAGCGCCACTGCTCGTAGGTGAAGCCGACTGCCTTGTGCCGGTTCGCGGGATTCTTCAGGACGGGGAAGGTCGCTTTGATCTGCGACAGCGGCACCGGCTTGACGCCTTCGGTGGGGGCGGAGTTGATCGCCACGCCGGCCGCGCCGTGGCCGCGGTCCAGCAGCAGCTGGGTGAACACCCCGCCGGCCGAGTGCCCGATGAGGATGGGCTGGGAGTCCAGGGATTCGACCACCTTGATCAGGGTGTCCAGGACCCCGGGCACGGTGAGCCGTTCGATCGGTGTGGGGTCGGCGTTGAGGGCTTCGACCTCGACTTCGAAGCCGGGGTAGGCCGGGGCCAGGACGCGGAAGCCCTTGGCCTTGTAGCGGGTGATCCAGTGCTCCCAGCTGCGGGGCGTGACCCAGAAGCCGTGGATGAGAACGATGGTGTCAGGTTTCATCAGCTGCGTCCTGGTGTCAGCGGGTAGCGGTGTAGGCGGCCAGGATCGTCGCCGCGGCGGCGTCCGGATGGGACGTCATCACCACGTGCGAGGAGCGGATCTCGCGGACCTTGCTGCCCGCGCGCTCGGCCATGAAACGCTGGGCGGCCGGGGGGATGACCTTGTCCTGGGTCGGGATGAGATACCAGGAGGGGATGCTCCTCCACGCGGGTGCGCCGCTGGGCCCGGCCAGGCCCGCGACGCTGCCCGGCCGCTGGGTGGTGGCCATCAGCCGGGTGGTGTGCTCGGGCAGGTCGGCGGCGAATACGGCGCGGAACTTGGCCGGATCGATATAGCCGTCGGTGCCCTTGGTGCCGTCGTCCAGCTCCCAGTCCCGGGTGATCAGCGCGGTGCCCAGCTCGCTGCCCGGGAACCGCTGGGCGAGCTGCAGCGCGCTTTCCCCCTGGTCGGGTGCGAACGCGCCCAGGTAGACCAGGGCCTTGACGTTGGCGTGGCCGCGGGCGGCGTTGGTGATGACGATGCCGCCGTAGGAATGCCCTGCCAGGATCACCGGCCCGGTGATCGTCGTGAGCAGGCTGGAGACGTAGGCGGCGTCCCCGGCGCTGTCACGCAGCGGGTTGGCCGGCGCGATCACCGGGAAGCCCGCCCGCTGCAGGATCGTGATGGTGTCGTTGAAGCCGGAGGCGTCGGCGAACGCGCCGTGCACCAGCACGACGGTGGGCTTGGGCCCGCGGCCCTCGGCCTGCGCGGAGACCGAGGACACGGCCCCGGTCGCGGTCAGGACGGCGGCGGCCAGGACGGCCAGCACCCGTGTGATGCCCATGACGAACCACCCCTTTCGGGATTCGGGGTTCAATCGGCCAGGAAGTCCAGCAGATCGGCGGTGAACTCGGTCTCGAACGCGCCGACCAGACCGTGCGGGGCGCCGGGGTAGACCTTGAGCGTGGCGTCCTTGACGATCTTGGCCGACTCCAGCGCGGCCGCGACGATGGGGACGATCTGGTCGTCGTCGCCGTGCGCGATGAACGTCGGCACGTCGATCCTCTTCAGGTCGTCGTGGAAGTCGGTCTCTGAGAATGCCTTGATGCACTCCAGCGCGCCCTTGATGCCGACCTGCATGGACTGCGCCCAGAACGCCCGCGACACCCCATCGGACACCTGCGCCCCGTCTCGGTTGAAGCCGTAGAACGGAACGGACAGCTCGTAGTAGAACTGCGATCGGTCGGCGATGACCCCGGCACGGATGGCGTCGAACGCCTCGATCGGCAGTCCCTGCGGGTTGGCGTCGGTCTTGAGCATCAGCGGCGGTACGGCCCCCAGGAGCACGACCTTGGCCACCCGGCCGGTGCCGTGCCGGCCGACATAGCGGGTGACCTCCCCGCCGCCGGTCGAGTGCCCCACCAGCACCACGTCCCGCAGGTCCAGCGATTCCATCAGCTCGGCCAGGTCATCGGCGTACTGATCCATGTGGTTGCCCTGCCACGGCTGGGCGGACCGGCCGTGCCCGCGCCGGTCATGGGCGATCGCCCGGTATCCGGCCGAAGCCACCGTGTACGCCTGCCGATCCCAGGCGTCGGCGTTCAGTGGCCATCCGTGGCTGAACACCACCGGCCGCCCTGAGCCCCAGTCCTTGTAGAAGATCTCCGTACCGTCGCGTGTACTGACGTAAGGCATCCGCTGCCCCTTTCCGGCAGGCGAACTGCTCCGACGCAAGGAATCGTCAAGCCGGACGGGCCGTCGGTCTGGACTGTGCCCGCCGCGTCCTGCACTGTCGGCGCCAAGCAAGGCGCGCACCGGTTCATGGAGCCGGCCAGGACGAGGCGGCGTTCCGGCGGCTCAGGTTCCTATCCGGCGCTAGGCAGGCCCTCCCCGATGAGCAAACATAGGCAAGGGTGATGGTTTGACCGGGCGTCTCACGATGGACCCTCGCAGTTGTCGGGAGTGGCCGCATGCTCGTCCTGGATACCAACGACTACCCGCCATCCGAACGCCTGGAGGCATTCCACGCCGCCGCCGCGGGCGAGAGCGGCAGTTGCTCCATCGAGCACGAACGTCCCGGCGAAGGGGTATGGAAGCGCGTGGAGGTATGGAAGTTCGGGCCCTTGACCCTCTTCGCGACCCACGGCTCCGGCATGCGGATCTGGCGCACCCCCAGACACGCCCGTTTCGACTCCATGAACAGCGTCTCGGTCATCACCCAGAGCACCGGCACCGGCTCATTCGCCTGGAACGGTCATCAGCAGCGCGTCACACCCAACACCATGGTCCTCGCGCATAAGACGGCGGGCTACGAGTACAGCTGGTCAGGCAACGGACTGTCGGTGGCCTACATGGTCGACGCCGATCTCCTAGGAATGCCCGAGCATCTGGTCCGTACAGCCATTCCCTTACTGTCGAACAGCAGCATGGGGCCGCTTCTGCTCCACCACATCCGGATGATCCACCAGGACGCCGACCGGCTCTCCGCCGACGCCGGCGCCCACGCGGTGGGCGATGCGACCCTGGACCTCACCCGCGCCCTGGTCGCCTCCGTCGCCCTCGACGAGGGCGTCCGCCGCATCGTCGGCGACGAGACCCTCCTCACCCGTGTCCTGGCCTACCTCCGCGCCCACCTCACCGACCCCGTACTGACCCCGCAGCGCATCGCCCACGTCCACAACATCTCTCTGCGCTCTCTCTACCGGCTCTGCGAGGACGGCGGCCTGAGCCTCGAACAATGGATCATCCGCCGCCGTCTCGAAGGCGCCCGCCGCGACCTCACCGGCCCCGAGCACGCCCACCGCACCATCGACGCCATCGCCCGCTCCTGGGGCTTCACCAGCCACACTCATTTCACCCGCCGCTTCCGCCAGGCATATGGGCTCACCCCCCGCGCCTGGCGCAACGCAGGTCCCGCATCACTTGCCGATTAGCCGAGCCCTCTAGGAAAGCGACCAACCGCGTGTGGCGTTCCGGACGGGTTTGGCTCGTTCGGAGGGTGCACCTGAGCTGGGCGTCTGCTCACCGATGCGAGTGCGGTCTTCGGGCCTCATCAGGACTCGACGAGGGCTGCCAGGTTGGCCAAAGCCATGTGGGTGCCGATCTCGTTGTCGGCGGAGGAGACCGCATCAGGGATTCCCTCGTGGACGATGACGACCTCGGTGCCGCCGTCGATATCGGCGAGCGTGGTCGTCATCGTCATGCCGCCGCGCAGCGCGGGGTCATCGGTCTCGAACTCCAGCACCTCCACCACGCGTTCGTCCGGGACGAGCTCGGCGAAGTGGCCGTGATAGGTGTCGGTGCGCGGGGCGGACTTGCCGGTCGGACCTGGCACGTCGTAGGTGAGCGAGATCCGGAACACTCCCCCTTCGCACGCCTCGAACTGGTGGACGTGGGCGCTCATGTTCGACGGCACCCGCCACTTGGCGATCGCGTCCGCGTCCACGAGCGCCTGGTAGACGACCGAGCGCGGTGCGCGCACACGGCGAGAAACCCGCGTGGAGTGCATCTGCCCGACCCTATAGCGTCCGCCCTCGCAGCCAAGGCATGCGCCCCGGCCGCCATCAACGGCCGGCTCCATGCACGTCGCAACACGACTTCGATCAACCTGCCTAGGTAGTACACCTGGTCGCCGACTCACTGGTCAGCATCAGCCAGCCAAACGTCCGCTCGACGACCCAGCGCGCGGGGTAGTGACGCAAAGCCCATGGTCGCCGGGTCGCGGTGGACGGTCTGAACGTTGCTGCCCGAGCGGCGGCGTGGTGAGGGGCCGTTGCACGACCCCTCCCGCACTTCGAGGAACCAGCTATTGTCGGATTGAGTTGGTTGCCTTGAGGACGGTGGATGGAAGTGGAGATCGATCTATTATCTGGAGCGCTTTATAGCGGCGACCCTTTACCGACGTACGCCTGGCTACGAGCGAATGCACCAGTGTTTCACGACACTGCTAATGGTTTATATGGGGTATCCCGGCATGCCGATGTGGTGACGGTGGAGCGTGACACCGGGTCGTGGCGCAACGCCGGAGGGTACCGGCCGGGGCTTCCTGCGGATCCGTCGATGCTGGGAAGGGACGACCCTGAGCATGGGATCTGCAGACGTCTAGTGGCCGGCCGGTTCACGCCACGGAGTGTGGTGCGACATGCCGAGCGGATGAGGGCGATGGTCGTCCCGCTGATCACGCAGGCGTTGGCGGCGGGCACGGTGGACGCGGTGGCGGAGCTGGCAGCTCCGTTTCCGGCACATGTGATCGGCTGGTTGCTCGGATATCCCGAGGAGCTGTTGCCGGAGCTGGTGCGCTGGTCACAGACGCTGGTGGTGGCGGGCGGTGGGCCCCGGTACATCACGCATGAGGCGTCGGTGGCCGCAGGCGAATTCGCGGCCGTGACGCTGGAGCTGGCTGATGAGCGGCGGGCGCGGCCTGCGAATGATCTGCTGTCCGTATGGGCAGGGAGTGACTTGTACGACCAGGAACGGCTGGTGCATGAGGCGTTGCTCTTGCTGGTCGGCGGAGCCGAGACGACGCGGACGGTCATCGCCATTGCAATCGACGCGCTGATCAGGCATCCAGAGCAGCGACAGCTTCTGCGGCGTGCGCCTGCCCTGCTCCCGGCCGCGGTGGAGGAGTTCGTCCGCTGGAGCACGCCGATACTGAACATGTGCAGGACCAGCACCCAGGACAACCGGCTCGCGGGTGTACTGATCCCCGCAGGGTCACAGGTCCTGCTCATGTACGGATCGGCCAATCAAGACGAGACGGTTTTCGACCGGCCGGAGGAGTTCGATGTGACCCGCCCAATCCACACCGTTCTTGGGGGTCATCTGGCGTTCGGGCTCGGGCCGCACTTCTGCCTAGGCGCATCGCTGGCGCGCCTGGAGCTGCAGATCTTCTTTGAGGAGTTCCTGGCCAGGGTAGATGAGGTCGCTTTCGCCGACCGGCATGGCCCTCGGATTCTCCCCAGTCCCTTCGTCCGGGGTGTCATCTCGTTCCCGATCGCACTGCGGGCCGGGTAGAGCGGATCGTCTGGGTGGGCGGCAAGGTTTGAGTGGGTCAATCTCGCCTGTGACGGCGAGGGGCCGACGCAGCAAGGCGATCTTGCAGGCGGGCATGGCGGAACTGGTAGACGGGACCGACGGTGCGCAGCACACCGCGCTCGCGCGCGTCCTCAAGAAAGCGCACCACTCGAATGGGGGTCTCGCCGGTCAGACGTAGCTGGAGGCACGCCAAAAACGTGCGCCACGTTGATGAGCCCACGAGCCCGAGCGGCAAGCCGGATGAGACCCCGAGTGTCAACCCGATAAGAATGCCGGACCAGATCCCCTCGACGAGCCCGAGCACCTGTTTGTCAGCGGCCTTGGTAAGAAGACCAAGGACGAACCCGCCTGCCAGACCGCCCAGCGTGCCTCCTGACAGAGCACCCAGCAAGGTGACCTGACGGTCCTGCCGCCAGCAGGTGACCGGGTCGATGGGAGTACGGGCATCCGCATCCTGATTGGCCATCCCACCGATGAGCGAGCCGACGATTCCTGCCGCAGTACCCGCCAGAGAACCCGCGAGGAGCCAGAACGGATCTCCGGACAACAGCAAGAAGCCAGCCCCTGCCAGCAGTCCCACCGACAGCCCACCGGTCATCCCGAGCTTGAGATTCTCGCGGACGACGGCATAACGCCATTGGATGCGGCCCATTAGCTGGGGTGTGTCTGCCACGTGCACCTGCAGCAACGACAGGAGTGTCGTCGTGCCGACCATCCCGGCAGCGGTCACGCCCACGATGAGCCCGAACAGCAAAGTGTAGAAGAGCCCCACAGGGAGACTGAACACGACAACGCTGAAGACGACCCTGGGCCAACTCGGGACCCAGCGCGGCAGGTGCCACCAGACGAGGTCACGGCTGACCTCGCTGTTCATCCGGTCGGCAATACTGCTCAGCCAGCATTCAGCCTGTTCCAAGGGAAAGCGCGGTTCTGGCTGGCCTGGCCGGGACGCGTACGCGGTGGGCAGGACACGGCCGAGCAGATGGTCCTCAACTGCCTCACGATCGGTGAAACGGCCCGAGTCCATGAGCTCATCGGCCCGGCCACCAAGCTGATAGGTATCACGCAACAGCGTGAGCATAAGCGGTGTGTCCAGGGCTTGAGCGACCGGGCTGCCTGGATCGGCGCTGATGTGGTCGACCAAGCGCTGCCATTGTTCGGGTAGCGGATGGACCTGGCACCGACGCAGGTAATCAGCAGCGTCCTGTGCGCTGACGGCCAGTAGTTCCAGTGCGGCCGCTCCGATGAGGTGGCCGCCGGGTATGGCGGCAAGGATCTCGCTGCTCCGGGTCAAGAGGACCAGCCGGAACACCGCCTGTTCATCCAGGGCCTGGAGCGCCTCGGACCGCAACGTTTCCGGCATCTCGTCCAAGCCATCAAGCACGATGGACACATGCCCACCGGTGAGCAATTGCACTGCAGCGTCGAAACCATAATCCCGGGACTTCAGGAACGTGTGATCATTTGCAAGCCGGGCCGCGAGCCAGTCCAGAAGCGCCTGTTTACTCGGATTCCAGCCATGCATGGTGAACAACACCACCACCGGGACTCTCGACCGTAATTCGTCCGGGAGTGCCCGACGATGAGCCAACGCGTCGAGCAGCAGTCGGATCGCCGCCGCGCTCTTACCCGCCCCAGCCGCTCCCAGGAGGATCATCCGCCCCGATTCCAGACCGCCGTATACGCCCAGCAGGTCGGCAATTCCTCCACTCCTCAACTGCTCTCTCGTGACTATGTCCATCCCCGGCAGCGAGCCAAACCTCGGCCAATCGGTCGTTCCACCCACAGCCTCGGCGACCGGGCTCGCCACCGGCAGCTCCGACTGTCTCCATCTCACCGGCACCGGCGCCGGATACATCAATCGGCGTTCCCTCGCCGCCTCGGTCCATTGCATCAGCACCTGCTCAGCCAAATCGTCCGCTGCCTGCCCCAAAGACAGATCTGGTGCCCCGGGGCGCGGTCTACGCGCCAGCAACCACACCACCGCGCTGAACATCGGAACCAATACGGCCGTCACTGTCTGCACCAGCCCCCCGACAGCGTCCTGATCGGGTGCCAGCAGCACAAGTATCACGATTCCAGCCGCCGAACCGACAAGCAGCACCAATCCGACCAAGGGCCAGATCATCGGCCACCTCCTGACTCGGGATCAATGGACAGGTCGCCCGTCGCGCCGGCGACGACAGCGCCCGGCCGCCGCGTCGCGCCCATCTCCGAACCACTTGCGCAAAAGTGGTGAACAGGCTGGATCGAGGCCACCTGATTCATCCGGCAACACCGGAGGTCGTGGCGTCATGTGATCCCCGTATGCCCGGAGGTCCGCTAAGGCCGACCATGAACGAACCGGCGGATAATGCAACCTTGCCGTCGGCCAGGCGCCGGCGCATCCGAATACGCCTTGTCATACATCCATCATCGATGGTGATCACGCCATGCCGCTACCAGTTGCCACAGACCGGTCACCGCCGCGATCCGCACCAGGCGGCGGAACTGCCGCGCCGACGGGCCGGTGAACATCGGCACCCACTCGTCCCGATCGTTCCTGATCACCCGGTCCACACCAAGATCAACCATCTTGATCTCCTAGCGTTACGGGACACTCCTTGGGTCAAGCCACTCCAAGCTCCATGCTCCACCAGGGCGTTCCTTGATCAACACAGATCGACGGGATACTTTTCCTTGGTTGTGGTCCAACATGCCGGGGGTTCAATCCTTCATTTGCCCCAAGGCCAAACCCGTTTTTGGGCTTCGAGCGGAGAGCAGAGACGTTCTCCTGTGGGAATCTGTGGGACGGTCTTCGGATCGTTCCATTTCCTTTGCTCGCCGACGAGGCCGCGATACCACCCGACGCGGCCGACCAGAGACCACGTGGCGAAGCCCGGCCGTCGCCGGTGTGCCGTGCCAGGGCTCGTACAAACCTTGCGCGGCGGTGGCCGAGCGGTGGCGGTGAAGTCATGAGCCGACTCCGCCTGACCCGCTCGACGGACCCTCAGCAGCGGTGTCGACTTCGACGCCGACGGCTTCACGAGGTCGGCGGTGCGTCCGCCTGGCCGAAGTCGTCCTCACTCATCACCAAGTACACACCCGGTGCGCCCGGCTCCGACCGCCGCAGCAACCTGGTCTCCCAGCCCGCTGGCCACACCGTCGGGTATCGCGCCAGGTCACTGTGGTCGTCCTCGCCGGGTCCGCTGTCGGCCGCTTCTTTCCGCGCCCAGATCACACCCAGGAGCCTGGCGTCACGCAGGATCGCGCCGGTCAGGTCCGCGCCCCCCAGTGCCACCTGATGCAGTTCCGCACCGGTCAGGTCCGCATCGCGCAAGGTCGCGCGCAGCAGGAACGTGCCGGTCAGCCTCGCGCAGATCAGCCTAGCGCCGGTCAGGTCGGCGAAGTCCAGCTTCGCGTAGGTCAGGTCCGCATGGGACAGGCTTGCCTCGATCAGTTCGGCCTGGCGGAGGTCGGCGTTGCGCAGGGTCGCGCCGTTGAGTCCGGCGGCGGTCAGGTTCGCGCCCGACAGCCCGGCGTCGGTCAGGTCCGCGCCGGTCAAATCAGCATTGGCCAGATTCGCGCCGGTCAACTCAGCCCCGGTGAGAGTGGCGCTCACCAATGTCGCGCCGGTCATGATGGTGTCGCGCAGATCCGCGTAAGACAGGTTCGCGCGGCTCAGGTTCGCACCCGACAGATTCGCCGCGGCCAGATTCGCACCGCTCAGATCCGCACCGGTCAAAGACACTTCGTTCAGGTGCGCGTCGGCCAAGTCCACGCCGGCCAGATCCGCGAAGGGGTGGAGGTCATCCTGGGTGATGCCGGGAGCGATCCATCCGTCGTCCTCCTCCGGTGGCCGTATCCACTCCTGCATACACCGACAGTAGATGCAACCCGTCACCCTCGCATGCTGCCTGGTGATCTGCCCGCAGAGCGACGGCCCGCGCCGCCAAGCGCGACTCGAACCAACACGACGACGGCGCCAAAGCAGCCGAACATCAGTGCCGTCTCCGAGTGCTTCCTGACGGAGCGTGAGCGGATGTTGATCGCCGAGATGCCGCGAAGTGCGCCGTGATCGGCGGCTTACGCACCGGCAGTGCCAGCCCTCTCACGCTCAGGGCGCGAGTAATGTGCGCGAGACCATCGCACACGTTCAGGGGACGGATGGGGGTGCGGTGGCCTGTCGGTAGCGTGCGGCGAAAGCCGCGTGTGTGGGGCTGAGTCCCTCGGGGTCATCCAGGGCTTGCCGGGGATTCCAGCTCTCGGGTTTGACGAGTTTCCCCTGGCGGATATGGACCTCGCCGTTGGTGAGCAGATAGTTCGTCGTCAGCAGGTGGGTGTCGTGGGCAAGGAAGAACTCCAGCGTGCGGAGCATGGTGGGTGTTGAGCGGGAAAGGCGGCTGAGCGCGGAGAAGTGTTCGAGGCTGGACTGATGGGCCGCCGCATGACGCATGAGGTTGATCATGTTCTGGTGGTATCGCGGGTCCATGCCGTTGCGGACGACGCCGGAGCGGTTGACGTCCTCGGGTGCTTCGTACCGTTCGCGTGGGCCGGGCAAGGCCGGGCGGTGGGCACGTCGTGGTGGCCGGTAGCGCCAGCCGCCGCCGGAGTCCAGGTGGTCGGCCAGGCAGGACAGGCACGCCCAGGCCCGCGGATAGCGCGCGGCCAGCAGGCGCCATCGGAGCCGGGCGAGGGGGCGCCACGGTTGGGGAGTACCCAGGAGATCGGTGACGGCTGCGGCGGCCAGGGTCGTGATGTGTTGGATCGCCTCGGTGGACAGCTGGCCTTGGTAATGCAGGTCCTCCAGCGGGCTGTTCCGGACTATCACAGTGACGGCGGCCTTTTCCCATCGGGAGAGCTCCGCCGGGGTGTGGTCGAAGACCTCTTCGACGAATGGGGCGCACAGGGTCCGGCGCGTCCGCCCGTCGGCGGCAGCGAAGGCGTCGGCCTGGGCCCAGATCGCGGCTCCGGCCTGGTGGGCGGTGGTGTCGGGGACACCGTATTCGGTGTTCAGCAGCGTCGGCAGCGTGGTCGTGCACCATTGCCGCATCGAATCCGGGGCGGTGGCCTGGGTTTGGTCGACGGCGGATTCGTCCGACGTCACGGATTCCCGTTCGGCCACGGCCGTCTCCCCTCGTCGAGCGGGACCGTGCCCGCCAGTGATCTCCGCTTTACTCGGCAGAGGCCGGTTCCCATGGAGTGGGAACCGGCCGATCAGGGTCTGCCCGCGTCGACGAACTCGTTCGACAAAGGGCGACCGGCCGTCAGTGACCGGCGACCTGCTTCGTTACCGGGAGTCGGCAGTGCCACTTATGGTGCTGGTAGCACCCTGTACGGTGGTGTGCTCGGCGCTGATGCTGGTGCCAGTGGAGTCGACTGAAACGGCGTGGGCGGCACCGCCGGTGAAGGCGGCCACTCCCACCGCGGCGGGGACGGTCAGCGCGGCCCTCACAACGTAGCGGGCCAGACGGGATGAGACGGTCATAGGAGCCTCCTGCAGCCAAAGGTCGGACAGCGGATAACGGTCCCGGACGACTGAGTGGTGGCATGCCGAGGACGAGCGACCCCGGCGTCCTGCTGCCCCCTTCCCGCCGTTCGGGCCCGAAGTCGTCACGATAACGGACGCCCTCAAATAGCGCTTCTCATTTAATTGCGGCTTCAACAGGACGGCCGGTGACGGGTCGGAATCCACCGATGGCGGAATGCGACCGGAACCCCTGTTCTTCCTCGTCACAGGGCATCTCCAGAAAAGGGCGAGTGCAGTGAAGGGATGGCGCGCGGACGTCGTCCAGTCGAGGCCGGGGTGAGAGGGCGAGTCGGCTGGCGGACGCTGCGAGCAGGGCGTTCGGACCCGTTTTCGGCTGCGCCGGTCGCTCAGGTCTGCGGGCTCAGGCCCGCCATGGCCAGCCGGAACAGCCGGTCCGCCCGGGCGGCCGGGTCGGGGTGGTGCTCGGTGGCCAGGACGATGCCGACGATCAGCGTGATCAGGTCGGCGACGGTGACGCCTGTTGTCACCGCGCCGTCCTGCACGGCGCGGCGCAGCAGAGGGTCTCCCGCTTCCTGCATTGCCGCCGAGCAGCTGTTCTCGTGCACCGGGTCGGCGACGTCGTCGTAGGCCAGCGCGGCCGCCAGCCCCCGGACCGAGACGCCGTAGGCGACCACGTCGCCCAGCCATTCCAGCAACGCCTCCCGGCTGTCGGACCTGCCCGTCAGTTCCTGGGCGCGGACGCACAGGGCCTCGATCCATTTCCGGGAGACCGCCTCCAGCAGTGCGCGGCGGCTGGGGAAGTGCCGGCGCACGGTCGCCGAGCCGACCCCCGCGGTGCGGGCGATCTGTTCCAGAGAGGCGTCGGCGCCCTTGGCGGCGACCTCTTCCTCGGCCACGGCCAGGATGCGCGCGTAGTTGCGCCGGGCGTCGGCGCGCCGGCGGTCGGGCATGAGCGTCACCTCCTTGCTAAGTGGCGGGGCCCGCCATATTGTAGCGGAGACGAAACGGCGGGCCCCGCCGTTTAGTGGACGAGGACCTGAGGAGCGTCATGTCCGAAGATTCCATGCCTGTCCTGGTCACCGGCGCCACCGGCAGGCAGGGCGGGGCCACCGCCCGCGCCCTGCGCGCGGCGGGCGTTCCCGTCCGTGCGCTGGTGCGCGACCCGGCCACCGGCCTCGCCAAGGCGGTCGAGGCACTCGGCGCCGAACTGGTCACCGGCGACCTGCACGACCTCGGCTCGGTGATCCGGGCCGCCGAAGGCGCTCGCGCCGTCTTCTCCGTGCAGATGCCCGCGATGACCGCGGACGGCTTCGACTTCGAAGGTGAGGTGGCACAGGGTGTCAACCTCATCGAGGGCGCCAAGGCCGCCGGGGTGCCGCAGTTCGTCCACACCTCCGTCAGCGGCGCCGGCCAGCACACCCGGGCTCCCGGCTGGGCAGAAGGCCGCTGGGCGACGATGGAGCCCACCTTGGGCGCCAAAAGCGCGGTCCAAGACCGGCTCCGCGCCGCCGATTTCCCCCATTGGACGCTCCTCAAGCCGGGCTTCTTCATGGAGAACTTCCTGCCGTCCATGGCGTTCCTTTTCCCACGCGGCATCGAAGGCGGCCTGGTGAGCGTCCTGAACCCCGAAACCCGGCTGTCCTTGGCCGCGGTGGACGACATAGGCAGGGCGGCCGCTGCGGCCATCGCCGCGCCGGAAAGATTCGACGGAATCGAACTGGAACTGGCGGGTGACTACCTGTCGATGACCGAGATCGCCGATATTCTCTCCCGGACGCTGGGCACGCACCTGGCCGCACCCGACATGACCGAACAGCAGGCCCTCGCCGCCGGAATGCCACCGATGGGCGCCTCGCACGAATGGCTGAACGTGGTCGGCCAGCCGGGTCGGCCCCACTACGCCAGAGACCTCGGCATTCCGCTCACCGGCTTCGAAGAATGGGCTCAGCAGCACATGCGAGCGAAGCCCTGACACGGCTCCAGGCCCGTCCGATGCACGTCCGGCGCACGTCTGGGCCGGACGAGCCTGGCGGCGAGCACCTGTGCGCCGTCGACGGTCATTCCCTCCCTGCCAGCCGAGATCATGACCCGGCAGGGAGGCTCACCGAACGCGGTGCCGCTCACTGGGGTAGGTCTCTGCCATCCGGCTATAGCGGGTGGCTAGGGCGGTGGCCCGGGTGGTGTTCACGAAAGGCAGGTCTGAGCCGAAAAGGATCCGGTCTCGGCCCGCGAATGTGGTGAGCGCGGCCAGCGCGGGGTCGCCCAGCAAGGCGGTATCGAAGCAGCTGACCGTCATCGCCTGCCGCATGGTGTCACCGCCGCCAAGGGGGCTTCCGTCGATACCGGCGGTGAGCCTGTCTTCCAGGAAGGGAACGGTTCCGCCGCCGTGCGAGAAGATCCAGCGGATGCGGGGGTAGCGGCTGAAGGCACGGTGAGAGGCCAGGGTGAGGAATGTGCGGGTGGTCTCGAACGGGTAATCCAGGAGGGACGGCCGCAACGGAGCGTCCGCCGGCCATTCATGCGGCACAGTGGGATGGACGTGGACGAGGGCGCCGTGGTCGTCGAGCAGGCTCAGCAGCTCCGACCACCGCGGCTCGCCGAGCCGGCCGCCGCCGTAGTGGGTCAGCAGCGCGACGCCGTCGAACGCGCGGCGGCCGAGGGCGCGCTCGACCTCGTCCAGCGACTCGGCGAGGCAGGGCAGCGGCACGGTCGCGAAGACGCCGAATCTGCCTGAGTGCCGGTCGCGGAGCCGCATCAGATCCTCGTTGCACATCGCCGTGAGCCGGACGGTCTGCGCGTGGTCGCCGAAGAAGAATCCAGGTGAGGCCACCGACAGCAGCGCCTTGCCGATGCCGGCCGAGTCCAGCCAGTCCAGGGACGCCTCCGGGGTCCACGGGGGGAACCCGACCCCTGGCTGGGCTCCGATGCCCAGCGATTCCAGTTCGGCCCGGTACCTGGGCAGGATCGCGTGGTGATGGACGTCGACCGGAGGCGGGGTGGTGGGCGGGGCCGCCATGCCGGTCACAGGACCTTGCTGAGGAAGGCCGCCGTGCGCTTCTCCCGCGGGTTCGACAGCACCTGGTCGGCGGGACCGTCCTCGACGATGAGGCCCTCGTCCATGAAGATGACGCGGTCGGCGACCTCTCGGGCGAATCCCAGCTCGTGGGTCACGACGATCATCGTCTTCCCGGCGTGGGCGAGCTTGCGCATCACGTCGAGGACCTCTCCCACCAGCTCGGGGTCGAGGGCGCTGGTCGGCTCGTCGAACAGCAGGACCTTGGGCTCCATCGCCAGGGTGCGCGCGATCGCCACCCGCTGCTGCTGGCCGCCGGAGAGCTGGACCGGGTAGGCGCCGGCGTAGTCCGCGAGCCCGACCTGGCCGAGCAGGACCCGTGCCCGGCGCTCGGCCTCGGCCCTGCTCTGGCCGCGCACCTTCATCGGCGCCAGGACCAGGTTGTGCAGGACGGTCATGTGCGGGAAGAGGTTGAAGCTCTGGAACACCATCCCGATCTCGGCGCGCTGCCTGCGCAGTTCGGCGGCGCCCAGCGGTACCGTCCGGCCCCGCCTGTGCGTCACCCCGATGACCTCTCCGTCGACGGACACGGTGCCGTCGTCGGGTTGCTCCAGGTGGTTGATGCAGCGCAGCAGGGTGCTCTTGCCCGAACCCGACGGGCCGATGACGCACACCACCTGCCCGGGCAGCACTTCCAGGTCGATCCGGCGCAGCACCTCGTGGCTTCCATAGCGTTTGACGAGCTGGTCGGTGACGATCGCGGCGGTCATCGGTCTTCTCCAGAGGTGGGTGGGGCACCGGCTGGACGCGCGGCCTTGGAGATGCCGGGGATGTCGGCGCCGGGCTCGATCGCGGTCGCGGACGTCGCGCTGCGGGACCGGCCGGCCACGCGCACGCCGCGGGCGTAGCGGCGCTCCAGGAAGTGCTGGAAGATCGTGAGCACGGTGGTGATCGCGAGATACCAGACGCTGATGGTGATCAGCAGCGGGATCGTCTTGAAGTTGCGCGCGTAGATGAGCTGCGCGGAGTACAGCAGTTCCGGCACCGCGAGCACGCTGACCAGCGAGGAGTACTTCAGCATGCTGATCACCTCGTTGGCGATCGGCGGCACGATGACGCGCATCGCCTGCGGCAGCACCACGTAGCGCATCGTCGCCAGCCCGGACAGGCCCATGGCTTGGGCGGCCTCGGTCTGGCCGTGGTGGATGGACTGGATCCCGGCTCTGACGATCTCCGACATGTAGGCGCCCGCGTTCAGCCCGAGTCCGAGGACCGCGGCGCTCATCGGCGTGATCAGGTCGTTGGCGTCGCCCGTCAGGAGCGTCGGCCCGAACGGGATCCCGAGGCTCAGCTGCTGGTAGAGCGCACCGAGGTTGAACCAGAACACCAGCTGGACGAGCAGGGGCGTGCCCCGGAAGAACCAGATGTAGAGGGAACTCGCGGCGACGGGCAGCGGGGACCTCGACAGGCGCATGACGGCGAGCACCACGCCGAGGACGAATCCGACGGCCGTGCTGAGCCCGGTGAGTTGCAGGGTGCGGCCGAGGCCCAGCATCAGCGGCCGGGAGAACAGGTAGTCGCCGACGACCCCCCATTCGAAATTGTCGTTGCGGGCGACGGAGTTGCCCGCCGCCACGGCGATCAGCACCACGAGGGCGGTCAGCACCCAGTCGGTGCGCCGCTGCGAGCGCCAGAGCCGCTCCAGCGTGGTTCTGAACGCCGGCGTCTTGGGCGGTCGCGCGCCACCCGGCAGCGCGGCGGCGGCCTTCGCCGTTACTGGTCTCGCGTTGGTCATGACTTCACCTGCTCAGACTGCTGAGGAAGGACGCGGATGTCAGCCTTCGGACGTGGTCGGCGTCGGTGACGCGGTCTTGGACGTGGCGTTGATCTCGATGCGGTCCACGGCGCCGCGGATCTTCCACTTGTCCAGCAGCGTCTTGTAGGTGCCGTTGTCGATCAGCTTCTGGAAGGTGTCCTGGAGGGCGAGGGCCAGCGGCATCCTGCCCTTGGCGACCTGGAAGCCGATGTGCGTCTGAAGGTAGGCCGGCCCGGCCAGCTCGATCTTCTGCCCCACCTCGATCCGGTACGCGGCGGCGATGCTGGAGTCGAACTTCGCGTCGACCCGTCCGGAGGTGAGCGCCAGCATCCCCTGGTCGGCGGTCTTGAACGTGCTGATCTGGATCGGAGGCTTACCGGAGTCCTGGCACTTCTTCGTCGCCGCCTGCAGAGCGGTCATGTACCGCACCGACCCGGCCAGTGTGGCGACCTTCTGCCCGCAGGCGGCGTCCAGGCTGGTGATCTTCTTGGGGTTGCCCGGCTTGACCGACAGTTGCGCCCCGGTCTTGAGGTAGTCCACCAGGATCGTCGCCTTCTCGGCCTCCAGTGTGTCGGTGGCACCGCCGCTGGCGAGCACCACGCGCCCGCTCTGCAGTGAGGGGATCAGTGAGTCGAACGAGGTGTCCTTGGGGTTGAAGGTCAGGCCGAGCAGCCGTCCGGCGGCATTCAGGAAGTCGATGTTGAAGCCGACGATCGTCGTGCTGCCCTCTCCGGAGAAGCTGAGCGGCGGATAGTCGGAGACCGCGGCGACATCGACGCTGCCCTTGGCCCGAAGGTCCGGCGGCAGCTTGGCCTGCAGGGCCTTGTCGACCGTCAGGTTGACGGCCCCCTGCCCGGTCTTGGCGCCGGGCGCGTCGTCGTCCGGCGTACCGCAGGCCGACAGCAGCGCCGCCGCCGTGCAGAGGCTGAGGGCGGCGGCCAGTGGCAGATGCCGCCTGAGGTTCGGGTGAGTGCTGGTCGGAGTGTGCATGGCCGTGCCTTCCTAGGCGGACATTACTGATGGGGTGGGGCCGCTTGGCCTTTCCGGCAGGGGACGAGGAGTGTCGTCCACCCGCGGGAACGCGAGCATGCGCGCCGGATTGCCGCGGACGATCAGGTCCACGTCCCGGGGGGTCAGGCCGACCTCGGGCATGCGAGGAAGGACACGGCGGGCCAGGTGCGCGTAGCCATGGCCGCCGTACTGGTCGAGGCGATGCTTGAGGGCGATGTCGTGGGACACCAGCACCTGGTGCCCATGGCCACGACGTACCAGCTCACCGATCACCTTGAGCCTGCCGAGGTCGTTCGGCAGGTCGACGGGTCCGTATCGGGTGTGACTCGATTCCTGGCCGAAGAGGTCGAACTCCAGGTAGGGGCCCAGGGAGGCGAGCCGCAGCAGCGGGTCGAGTTCGGCGATGGTCCGGTCGAGGTGGCCGATGACCACCCGTTCCAGGTCGGCGCCCGACTCCCGCAGGATCTCGACGATCTCGAACGGCGCGGCGGGGTCGCGGCCGGGATGCACCGAGATCGCCGCGCCCGTCTGCCGCTGGGCCAGCGCGGCACCGCGGAGCACCCTGCGCTCGCTGCCCGTCAGCGGCCACGAGCAGCCGATCTCACCGATCACGCCGGCGCGGGCCCCGGTGCCGGCGACCCCGGTGGTGAGTTCGGCGATCATGGAGTCGGCGAGCTGTTCGACGCTCATGGACCTGACCGCCGGGGACTGGAACTCGTCCAGGTAGTACCCCGTGCCCATCACCACGTCGACCCCCGTCCGGCGCGACAGGGCCACCAGTTTGGCGACGTCGCGTCCGAGGCACGGCGGGGTGAGGTCGACGACACAGGTCCCGCCCGCGGCGGCGAACTCCACCAGCTCGGTGACGGCGACGTCGAGGTCGTCCAGCACGAGGTTGTCGATATTGCAGCGCTGGTTGTAGCGCACCCAGCCCAGGTTCGCCAGCTGGACCGGCTCCCGAGTGGTCAGCGCCGACACCGAGGGGTGCGGCTCGGAGAACCTGCGCCGGAAATCGACGAACATATGCTCGTGCGGCAGGATCTGCCCGGCCGAGGCCGGGTCGACCGGGCCGAGCACGGTGTTCAAGGTGGCCTGGGTTTTGGAGGACACGGTTCCGGTGGTGGATCCGGCCACGGCCGTGCCGCCTCCGGTGCCACCCGTGATGGGCGGGGCATCGGACGGGGGCTGCGACCCGCACGGGCGCGCGGCCACCGTCAGCCGGGGCGCGCGTTCGGCACCGCCGCCTGCGGTGAGCAGCCCTGCCAGATCGAGACGGGCGAACTCCGCGGTGCAGGGCTGCCCGACGCCCAGCCGGATACCGCCGTCGGCCAGCTCGTAGACGACCGTCGCCAAAGTCGCGAACCGGGCACTCGGCGGACGTCGCGTATCGGGGTGCAGGCAGACGCTCAGCGGATGGTTGGCATGGTCGGTCAGCGCGTCGAGCACCTCCGCTGTGCCGATCTCCCCGGTCACCGCCGCCAGCCGCCGGGTCACCCGGTCGAGCCGTATGGCGGTGTGCGGGCTCTCCCGGAGCCGCAGGTCGGTCCGGCTCAGCCGGGCGTCGCGGAAATGGTTGGTATGCGCGATCACGCCGTCGTCGTGGGTGAGGAGCGCGACCCCGTCCGGGCCGCCCGGTGCCGTCTCGACGTCCACCGCCGTGCCGTCGCGGTGCGCCAGGAGGTAATTGGCGGACAGGGCACGCGGCACCGCGTACAGGAGCCGCAGCCCGTCCGACACCCGTTCCATCTGGAGCAGCTGGTGCAGCAGCACGTGGTACGGCACGCCGGACGTCCCGTCCTCGGTGGTGCTGACCAGCGTGTTCGTGCACAGGCCGAGCCCGGCGGTGTTGATGCCGGTCTTCGCCAGCAGACCGGCCTCGACCAGCGCGACGTAACCGGGACGCTCCCCCTCCTCGCGGACGAGCAGCACCACCGACTCGCGCGCCCCGACGATCCAGTCCCAGTTCTGCGCGAGCAGCATCCCTGCGCCGGCCGACCGCTCCGGCAACACCGCCAGGGAGGTGCAGCCGTCGTCCGGAAAGGTGGACGGGGAGATCCCGAACATCAGCTCGCTGCGCGCGTTCAGCGCGAGGATGTCGCCCAGTTCCAGATCGGCCCCGCGGGCCATGCCGCGCATCTGTTCCAGGGAGTCCGGCGCGTGGTGCGCGATCGGCTGCGCGTATCGCTGCGCAGCCGACACGGCGTCGGCCCAGGAGCCCAGCCCAGCCGCGGCGAACACGGCGGCGTAGCGGGTGATCGACGTGCGGATCTCGGCCCGCGCCCCCGTCCCGTACCGCACTCCGGCCTCGAACGCCGATCCGTGCAGGCGGACGGTGCGCACCGGCGGCCGCGGCGTCCCGTTCACGCGGGCTCACCCGCCGCCGCGTACTGCGTGTAGTTCGCCGATCCGGGCGCGACGGCCCGCTGCTTGACCCGGACGGGCAGGTCGTAGACGGCCGAGACGCGCCGTGTCGGCGTGAGCGGCCGTGACCGAGCCGGGCGGGCGGGCAGGTCCTCGATGGCGGCATGGATCTCCCGGCACCACGAGCCCACGTCGTTGGGCAGCCGCGCGGTGACCAGGTTGCCGTCGCGCACCACCGCGTCCTCCAGGTACTGCGCGCCGGCGTTGACCATGTCGTCCCGGATGACGCTCACCGAGGTGAGCCGCCGTCCCTTGGCCAGGCCCGCCGAGGCGAGCACCCAGCCCGCGTGGCACACCGCGCCGACCACCGCGCCGCGGTCGTGCACCGCCCGCACCAGGTCGAGGACGCCCGCGTTGCGCCGCAGCGCCTCGGGGGCGAACCCGCCCGGGATCAGCACCGCGTCCAGATCCTCGGGCCGCACGTCGCCCACCGCGAACTCGGGACGCACCGGATGGCCCAGCTTGCTGCCATAGACGGCGTCCGCGCTCGGGCCGATCACGATCACGTTGGCGCCCATCTCCCGGAAGCGCAGCACCGGGTACCAGAATTCGATCTCCTGGTATTGGTTCTCCACGAGGACGCCCACCGTGGCATCGGATATGTGCATTGCGAACCCTCTGTTCCTGTGAGGAGTTTCCGCGACGAGGATCTGGTCCGGGGAAAGGGCGCCCGGTCAGAACGCGAGGTACTTGGCCGGATTGACCACGAGCACCTGCCGCACGGCGGCGTCGTCGAAGCCGTACTTGGCCAGCCGCGGCACGAAGCTCTCGAAAAGGTGGTCCAGGTCGACGCGCTCGTTGAGCATGTCGGGTTCGAGCTCGTCCACCGGGCCCCGGGCGTGCCGGAAGAACCGGTCGTAGGAGAAGGTCATCTGCTCCAGGTAGCCGCGGTCGGCCAGCTCGGCGATGTGCCGTGCCATGAGGTCGTCGAGCTGCTCGGCCGAGGTGTTGCGCCAGGGGATCCCGATGTGGTCGATCTGGAGGTTCGCCCCGCGCCGGCAGATCTCGCTGAGCTGCTCGATGTCGGGCTTGACCAGCGCGTGCCCGATGAGGATCTTGGCAGGATCGGCGCCCTCGGCCTCCAGCAGGTCGAGCTGCTCGATCCCGGGATTGGTGACCGCGTAGTCGGCGGGCTCGGTGTGGGTGTTGATCGGGCAGCCCGTCTCGGCCTGGGCACGGCCCGCGGCCCGCACGATGCGCTCCTCCAGCGCGGTGACCCGCAGGCCCGACGGCTGGAGCGGGGTCATCCCCTCGTGCCCGTCCCCCGAGCCGGTGGCGACCTTGATGATCCCGGCCCGCACCGACGTCCGCTGATTGGCCGACGCCATTCCCTCGGTCAGGTCGCGGATGAAGAAGTCCTTGAGGTAGCCGATGTCCTGCTTGCGGAAGTGGTAGGGAATCCCGATCCGCTCGGGGAAGAATCCGGTCGTGCCGATGATGTGCACGCCTGTCTTCTCCGCGGTCGCCTTCAGCAGCAGCGGATTGCGACCCACTTCGATCGGTGTCAGATCCACCATCGTCTGGATCCCGTAGGTCCCCAGCGCCCCGTTCAGCAGTTCGCCGACCTCGCTCGCGACCTCCTCCACGTCATAGACCGTCTGGTGGTCGAACTCGCAACCGGGATTGGCGTAGACGATGTGCTCGTGCGTCAGGGTGATTCCCGCCTGCGCCGGATCGATATCTCCGAGGACCGTGTGGATGGTGGGCATGACAGCCGTCCTTTCTGCGATGGCTCAGCCTTCTTGTGCGTGTGGGCCAGGGGACGTGGTCAGCCGGCGCACGAGCGCGGGCAGCGCGTCGGTGTCACGCGCCACGATCACCCGTCCCTCTTCGATGACGTCGTTCTCGGCGCCAGGCCCCTGACCATTGGTTTCACCGGTTCCGGCACCGCGGGAGGCCGGCAGCACCCCGGCCGCCACCGGCACGGCGGCGCCCTCTGCGACCGCGGCCACGACCGCCCCTGCTCCGTGGACCCGCCGAACGAACTCGGCGAGCGCCGGATCCGCGGCGGCGTCCCCGGCGCCATGGCCGCCCGGCAGGACGAGCGTCCCGATCCCGGCGGGGTCGAGCGCCGAGACCGCCGTCTCCGGGATGAGCGGGTAGCCGAGCGTGCCCTCGCACGTCCGCACGCCGTCGGGCGCGGCGAGCGTCACGTCGGCGCCCTCCTCGCGGAAGCGCAGCAGCGGATACCAGACGTGCAGTTCCCGGTAGCCGGGGAACCCGACGATCACGACCCGGCGCGGGCCGTCCGCACCGCCCGTCATGACCGCGGCTCCAGCCCGCTCGCTGTGGCCCCGGCCGCGCTCCCGCCGGCCGGACCGTCGCCGACCAGGCCGTCGCCGGCCCGGCGGCCATCGCCGGTCACGGTGCCCAGGGAGGCCACCGACCGCATCACCGCATCCAGGTGCGCCTGCATCGCCGCTTCGGCCGCCTGCCGGTCACCGGCACTGATCGCGTCCAGGATCGCCTGGTGCTCGGCCATCGCCTGCTGACCGCGGCCGTGCAGGGTGGTCAAGGCACGCGACTGCTCCTCCAGACCAGTGCGGATGTACTCGACCAGCCGCTCCAGCAACGGGTTGCCGGAGCAGCGCGCGATGCCGATGTGGAACGCCCCGTCCAAGGCCACCGCGCTCGTCGGGTCGGCGGCGCCGCCCTCGTCCTCCAAGATCTGACGCAGTCTCTCGACGTCGGAGTCGGTGCGGTGCAACGCCGCATAACCGGCGGACGGTACCTCCAGGTGCTGGCGTACCTCGTACAGATGCTCAGGCAGGTAGGAGTCGGCCAACACGAGGTTGCTGCTCACGGTGTCGCTGGTCACCTGCCAGCCCTTGCCGACGCTGGAGGCGACCAGACCGAGCGTCCGCAGGGAGCCGAGTGCCTCGCGGATCACCGGCCGGCTCACCCCGAGGGAGGCCGCGAGCTTGGTCTCGGACGGCAGCTTCGAGCCCACGGGCAGCGCGCCGGAAGCGATCCCCTCGCGAAGCTGCGCGATGACTTGATCGACCGCGCTCCAGCGGGCCACGGGAGTGGCCACAAACGACGGCTCTTGGTTGGCAGCCAAGCTGTCTGACAGGTTCATGGGGATGACTCTAAATCCATGTCCGTAATTGACGCAAGAGGTGGAGAGACCTCAGCTCGTCCGCAGGCCCCGATGGGAACGCCGGGTCACTCGTCGAGAGACATGGAGGGATGGCCAGCGGCGACGAGGCTCAGCCCTGCGTCTCGACGCCAGGGCCGACAGCCGGTCGGCACGGTACGTGCGCTTCGACCGGGGTCGCGATCCCTCGCCAAATTCCCGCTTTCCGGTCAGACCGTCTCAACGACGACCACGCCCCGGCGCTCACCGCCGCCGATCACACAGAGCGCGACCATGATGCCGACGGCGCACCACACAGGAGAGCCAGGACGTCTACGACGTTCCCGGCCAGGCACCCGAATCGAAGGATCACCTGATGGTGTGCGCTCAGATGACCGCAGTCCGCCCGTTCACGAGCTCCCGCTCAGGGCCTTCGGACCAAGCTTCGCAACGGTCACGGTCCGACCTTGAGTGCGGCGTCGAGAATCTGCTCGGCGACCTCGCGAGCGGCCGCCGCGCGGTGACGATCGGGACGGGTGGCTCCGGCCGCGAGCGTGCCGTCGATGAGCAAAAGAAGTTGGTCGGCCGCATGTGAGGCGTTCGGATGCCCGAGTTCGACGAGTTCGTGCTCAAGAAGGCGGTGCACGCGCTGACGGTAGTCGCGGGTAACGGCGTGCCCAGGGTGCTCGGGGTCTGCCAGGGCGAGATCGGCGGCCAGATAGCGGCAGCCGCGGAAATCGGGCTCGGCGATGACCTTGGCGAGCTCGTCGAAGACGGCCAGCAGGCGGTCGCGCGGGTTGTCGCCCGCGGCCTGCATGGTCTCCAGGTAGCGCGCCTCGTCCTCGGCAGTGCTGCGTCTGAGGACCTCGACGATCAGTTCGTCCTTGCCGCCGAAGTGCTCGTACAGAGAGCGCCGGGCCACGTTCGCGGCCTTGAGGATGCTGTCGACTCCGACGCTCACGCCGTGGGAGTAGGTCAGCTTCTGGGCCGCGTCCAGCAGACGTTCTCGCGGGCCGGGCCTGGGGTGGGCGCTCATGTTCTCAAGGCTGCCACCGGTTGACGAGTAGATCAACCGGTCTATATGGTCCAAATAGACCGAATGTTCTATCTACTAGGAGGATCTCATGTCCGACCACACCACGGCCGATGTCATCGACCGCTTCAATCGCGCCTTCGTCGAGCACGACCCGGCAGTCCTCAACGACCTGATCGGTGAGGACTGCGTGATGGAGGCGATCCAGCCGGCCCCCGACGGTGCTCGCTACGAAGGCCGCGAGGACTGCCTGACGTTCTGGCGCGCGCTCGCCGAGGACCACACCTCCCAGTTCGCGCCCGAGGAAGTGGTGGTTCTCGGCGACCGGGCGACGATCCGCTGGCGCTATACCTACGGCGATGGCCCCGCCGACTCGGTGCGGGGCGTGAACCTCATGCGCGTCCGCGATGGCCTGATCGTCGAGGCCCTCGGCTACAGCAAGACCGGAGGCGAGGTCCCGCTGGCCACAGAGGTGGCCGAGCCTGCCACCGCGCAGGAGTCCCTTGCGTAGGTCGGCGGACACTGAGGGCGGCCCGGACGTACGCGTGACGAGTGGCGGCCCACCCCCGCCTGAAGCCGACCCGCACGCAGTTCGGAACGCCTCGACAGCACTCCATTGAACAGGCATCTAGCAGCAAAGACTGTGACGCTGCATCACTAAGTCAGAGGGCATTCGCCCGGGGTACCCGCGACACTGCGAGCGGGACCTTGCCGAATGGACACCTTTTGGGGCCCAACCGCCATGCGTAACGCTCTATGCAGGCGGTCGAGGCCCAGGCGTCACGCCTCCGTGCTCGCTGCTGAAGATCCGGCTCAGGCGGTGGACCTCGGTGGCCACCATGTCGCGGTGGCAGCGTGTCTGGTCTGCTTCAAAGCAGAGGAGCGCCACTTTGCGGTCGATGGCCCAGGTCGCGATGGCCGTGAGCCACTCGCGGGCAGCCGGGGCGTCGAGTACCTCGGCGTAGCGCAGCCTGGCATCCTGGAGTTCCTTCGGGGAACCACCGAAGCCTGCGCGGTTGTCCTTCGGGTTGCCCAGCGGCTGGGCGTGCTCGTAGCCGATCCCCGCGGACTCCAGTGCCTCCGACAGGGCCCGCTTGCTGAACCCGCGCTTGCGGGAGATCGGGTTGAGCCGGACGTCCACCACCAGGGACACGTTCTCGGCGGAGAGCCGCGCCAGGAAGGACGGGAGATCGTGTCCCTGGTAGCCGATCCCGATCAAGCCGGTCTCGCCAGCCGCTGACATACCGTCCAGGCTCTCACGAGCGGTCGTCCGCAAGGGGTGACCCTGCGGTCACCCGTCGAAATCACCCCTTAACACGGCGCGTTTCATCGACTCAGAATGATCGGACGGTTATGCTCCGTCCCTATAACCCCCAACGACACCCAAGGGCAACGGATGAGTGTCGACGCAACGGCCCCACTGCGCGTGCTCGTGGTGGACCGCGACCCGCATGTCCGAGCGGACGTGATCTCCCTACTCCAGACCAGCGACGAACTCGAGGTCATCGCCGAGACCGCCCAGGCCGGCGACGCCGTTGACCTGGCCGAACGTCTGAGACCCGACATCGTCCTGCTGGACGCCGACGCCGCCCGCACCGGTCACGCCGCCCCCCTCAGCCGCGCGTCCCGCGTCTTCGTCCTCGCCTCACCCGGCGACACCGGGGTCGAGACCGCCCTGCGCGGCGGCGCCTCCGGCCACCTCGTCCCCGGCGTCTTCACCGTCCGCGACCTGATCCGCGGCGTCCGCGACGCGTCCCGGCTCTCGCTCGGCCTGTCCGCCCGCGAGTCCGAGGTCATGGACCTCATCGCCACCGGCCGCTCCAACGGCGAGATCGCCCGCCAGCTCTTCCTCAGCGAGAAGACCGTCAAGAACCACGTCAACCGCATCTACGCCAAGCTCGGCGTCAGCTCCCGCGCCACCGCCATCGGCGCCTGGCGCGGCATGATGAGCCTGCTTCCGGCCAAGGAGTAACCGATTCGCGCAGGTCCGCAGCGGCTGCTACTGTTCTTCCTGTCGCCAGGGACACCGGCCACGGCCGGAGCCCCTGCTGACAGGCGCCGTTAGCTCAATTGGCAGAGCAGCGGACTCTTAATCCGCGGGTTCGGGGTTCAAGTCCCTGACGGCGCACCCGAAACGCAGGAACATCCCAGATAGGGTCTCGGCCCCTCTTTAGATCCCCACGAGTGGGGAATCAGGCCGCTTTGATCCGGCGACGTGCCAGAGTCTTACAAGCAGCGGCCCGGCCCTGCGCCGGAGGCACGTTCTCAATCATGTAGCCCTGCCGACTGGTTGATAGGACAAGTCCGAAGTCAACTTAGCAGGGCCGATCCAGCTATGAGATGCTACAAGGGGCCGTCCCGCAAAGGTGGGTCCCTTGTGGGACCGGTTGAGGTCTAGTTTCTACATCGAGTCGACGGTTCTACGCCTCTTCAACGGAGACCGGTCCCGCGCCTGAGGTTGCGCGCCCCCAGACGTGCTCAAGCAGTTTCTCCGGCTAGACCAGGCTCAACCTGGGCCAGCGGCCACCGCTTTTCCGGGCGTAGGAGACGATCGTGTGCTTCCTCGGGGTACTACAGCCCCAAACCTCCCCGTCTTCGTCCCCGCGGACGCTACGCATTCCTCCGGAACTACAGAGCCCCCTCCGCAGAGGGGGCTTTCGAGTATCAGATGTTAGATGGCTGCCTCGTCGGCCTTGACTTGGCGCAGCAGCGTCGCCAGGCCACCTCGGCTGATCCTCAGCCGAGGCCCCTCAGGATCCTTGGAGTCTCGGATCTCCACACCGGCCGTGAAACCGGCTAGCTCCACGCAGTCGAAGTTCCCGGTGTGGGACGACTTGCGCCACCGAGGAGAGGGGTTCATGACGACCTCCACATAGCCTCCCTGTGCAGATACCTCTACCCAGCGTTACATAGATGCTCTCTTGACTGTGGCTTCTGCCCGGGTGAAGCTTCCCATCGGATGCTGCATTCTGCTGCATCCTCTCTACCTCGGAGGCGATCATGGGCCTAGAGTTCATCGGAAAAGATCCGAACAGCAGCCACGGGGAGTCCCCCACGGTGTGGGTCGAGCCAAGCGCTCAGGAGCTTGTGCTACAGGGCTGGACACTTGATCCCGAGATGCGCTCTCTGTGTCTGGAGACCGGCAAGATCCCGAGCCACGAAGAGGTCGTCCGCATCCCGGCGAGGATGGCCCCGTTGCTGCTAAGGGCACTGGAGGTGCTGGAAGGTGAGCAGCGTACCGCGGATGGATGAAGTTTCACGCAGACTCTCATTCGATGAGTGGGTCTCACTCTTCGGCTCCGCAACACGAAGTCTCGCCCACCTAGAGATGCGCGACGGCTACCTGGTGGACTACGAGGACGAGCGCTACAAGGAGTGGGTCGCCGGGGGGCGAACCGGGGTTCTGCCCCGGGAAGACCACCCATGGTGGAATTTGACGGCCGACACAGTCGCCAGAGGAGTCTCGATACGCAGGGCCAGGATCATCTCCGAGCCCGTCAGCGAGTACATAGCCTTCGAGCACGCCGGCACCTGGCAGAACGTGGAGTTCGGTGAGCAGGTCCGATGGCTGCCCCGCGGGCGGGCGTCAGCGATCGCTCTCCCTGGAAATGACTTCTGGCTCATCGACGCCTCCCGCGTCCTCTTTCTGCTGTTCGACGGGACAGGCCGCCCCATTGGGCGACAGCTCTCCGCCGACGACGACGTCGTTGCGCTGTGCTCGACGGCTTTCGAGCAGGTCTGGAGGCTAGGAACAGACCACGCCGAACACCGGCTGCGGTCCTGCTGACGGAACGCACGAGTTCGAACCGTGCGCAAGTCCCCGTCCTCCTCAGTCCAGGCCGCTAAGCAGGTACTAGCGGATCGCCTTCGTGAGATCCGAGAGGAAGCAGGTCACAGCGCCAAGTCGCTCGGCGAGGTGGTGGGATGGCACCCCACCAAGGTCTCCAAGCTAGAGCACACGGTCACCTCTCCCTCGGCGGAGGACATCCGTGTCTGGTGTGAGGCTTGCAACGTGCCCGAACAGGCCGAGGACCTGGTCGCCTCGGCGCGGAGTGTCGAGTCGGCGTACGTCGAATGGCGCCGGATGGAACGCACTGGGATGCGGCGCGTCCAGGAGGCGGCGGTGCCGCTCTACGAGCGGACCGAGCTGTTCCGGATCTACGAACCGGCGTTGATGCCGGGACTGCTCCAAACCCCCGAGTACGCGCGGGCCCTCATGCGGGTCATCATCGACTTCAGCCGAATACCCGACGACCTCGACGAGGCCGTCGCAGCCCGCATCGCTCGTCAACGCGTCCTTCGCGAGGGGAACCATCGATTCGTTGTCGTTCTGGAGGAATCGGTCCTTCGGACGGCCTTCGGTGACCGCGAGATCATGGCAGGCCAGCTCGGCCACGTCCTGAGCGTGATGTCCATGCCGAACGTGGCCCTCGGCATCATCCCGGCGAGCAGCTTCCGCGAAGCCATGTGGCCGGTCAACGGGTTCTGGCTGTTCGACTCCGAGAGGCTGACGACTGAGCTGCCGTCAGCCCAGGTGACTGTCACGCAGCCCCGCGAATTGGAGGTTTACCTCCGTACCTTCGAGATGTTGCGCGGCATGGCGGTATTCGGGGAGCAGGCTCGGGTGCTGGTGCTCCGTGCCTTGGAGGTCTTCACCGCCCCAAGCGACTAGAGCACTGCTGCATTCTGCTGCATTCTTCTCGACCTGGGGTCGGCCGCTAGGTCAGTGTCGTGTGACACAGAGTCGCCGAATCGAAATCGGGAGGCAGCGGTCGTGTCCCTCATCGGTCCCCGCAGCAACGGTGTACCGCACGTCGACCACACTGACCCGCTCCCGGCCGTCGGCGAGCACACGAGCCGTTGGGCGGAGCCGTACCAGTCAGCCCAAACCGAGCTGTGGACGGTTCACTTGCGACGTCCCTGCTCGATTGGGGACGATCCTCGCCTCCTGGACACGCTCACCGCGCCCGACGAATCAACGCTCTCCGCCTTGATGGCTCAACAAGACGAGCTGGCCGACCGCGCCCGGCCGGAAGCGAATGGGGAATGACTTCAACGCTGGACGAGACGTCGGCCGGACAACAGGCACTTGAATTCCAGGCCCTCCGCTACAAGGTAGCCGGCACTGCAAGCGTGGTCGCGGAGGTCCGCCTGATCGTAGGGGCCGCCGGTAACCGGTGGAACGTCGGCGAGACGACCGTCGAAGCGGCCGTACTGGTGGCTTCGGAGCTGGTCACCAACGCGGTACGAGCCACGGATGAGCCGATCACTCTTCGCATGTCGGCCGTAAGAGACGGGCTGCTGATCGAGGTCCACGACTGCTCCCCGAAGAGCCCGAAGCAGGCTTCACCGGACCTGACGATCCCTACGCACCATGTCCCCGACGACGCGCCGGACCCCCACGGCTGGGGAATGGGGATCGTGAAGTACCTCTCGAAGCAGCATGGGGTGAAGAAGGAGCACGGCGGCAAGACCGTCTGGGCGGTCTTGCAAATGACCGCCGCAACGCGGACCAAGGCCCCTTGAATTCCTCCGGGCACTGCGTCCTTCGCCCCTAAGGGGAGTTCACGAGGGGGTCCGCGTCGTGTCCGGAGGCCCCGTCCCTCGCTCTGAGCCGTTGACCGCTGCGTAAGGGCGAGGCCGCACCCGTCGTCCGTAGGAGGAAGGTGGTCTATGCAGCCCTAGGTCTCAACTCAACCTGGTCCGGACAACCCGGTTGAGGGCGTATCCAATCACACCGGATCAGGTTTGGGTCCCGCTCTAGGGAGGGGCCCAGGAGGGCCGCCATCACGAGAGTCCGCTTGGTGGCGGCCCTCCGCCCTGGATACAGCACGATTCACAGAACATCAGGGATAGGAAGTTGACTACGACCATCTTCGATTCGAGAACTCTCGTTTCATCAGAGAGTTTCGAGAAGGTTGTCCGCTATGTGGCGCGCGAACACTACGTGCACCCGCGCGACGCTCGGAGGATCGTCGAGCAAGCCTTGGCGTTCACCCAGTTGTGTGCCGAAAATCGTGGCCGTCGGCTCGCCGCGCCAGAGGACGTAAGCCTCGGGCACTGGGCACTCATCCTGCACACCGAGGTGTACGCGGAGCTCTGCGCGAGGCTCGGCGGGTTCCTGCACTACGAGCCGGTATCGCTCGGCCAACAGAACGCCGACGAAGTCCAGGAGACCGCGGCCCTGATGCGGCGGGCGGGGCTGCCCGTCGACGAGGACCTGTGGAACCCCGAAGGATCTTCCTTCCGTGACGCAGGCGACTGCGGCTAAGCCCCCGGCAGACCGGCAGGCCCCGCCGCCTTCCCCGTGGGCGGGGCCTGTCACTGTGCTAGAGAAGAGCTACAGGCATGGCGAGAGAATCGCCCGAGTACGAACCTCTGTACACGACAGGTGAAGTTGCCAAGTTATTCCGCGTCGACGCCGCAAGCGTCACGCGGTGGGGTAACGAGGGACGGATTGAGTACATCAAGACACCCAGCGGACAACGAAGGTACCCCAAGGCGATGGTTCTTGCGCTGTTGACACCGGATGACAGGAGTGCGGGGAGCGAGACCGAGAGCCCGCCCACTGGGTGAGGAAGAAAGAAGTCCCTCGAACAAGAAGAACCCCGGCTGAAGCCGGGGGTCTCCTCTCATGAGGCCCGTCACCCCCATCGGTCCCCATTCGATCTCCACGGAGGGGACCCAGTGCGGCTCGAAGAGGCTCCACCGGGCCGAAGAGTCCTTCCTCTGGATCTCCGCTTCTACCTGGTCGTACACCTCTCACGGCCTCTGAGCCGGATGATCCTCCAGAGGACCGAGACCCCCGTGGATTAAAGTCCGCTGAGTCCGGAGTGTCTGGTGGGCCGCTGGTGCGGACTGGGCGGTAGAGCGCCGGTTCGAGCTCGGATCATCGGCTCGTGCCGGCGCGGATGATCTCTCGTGGAATGAGACGCAGGGCGGTCGCGGCTGCGATCAGGCACATGCCGATGGCGATGGTGATGGCTGTGAGGGTGCCTCTGACGGGGTCTGTTGCGACCACCGCGCCGAGTAGTGCGACTCCGATTACGCCGCCTGTCTGCCGGGCCGTGTTCAGGGCACTCGATCCCATGTTCTGGTGCCGGTCGGGGGCGAACGTCATGACGGCGAGCGTCTGGGAAGGCGCGGAGAGCCCCATACCGGTGGAGAAGACGCAGAAGCCGGCCGCGATCAGCGGATATGGTGCGGAGGCGACGGTGAGAGGTACGAGTCCGATGGCCGAGAGGGTCATTCCGGTGGCCAAGCCGGTACGCGGGCCGAACGCGGTGATGAAACGGGCACCGAGAAGGGTCGAGGCGAGAGTGGCGGCCACGGTCAAGGGGAGGAAGGCCAACCCGGTCCGCAAGGCCGAGTAGCCGCGTAGCTGCTGGAAGTCGAACGTATAGACGATCAGCATCCCGTAGAGCGTGAAGTTGTACGTCGCACCGCCGAGCAGGCCGGCGAGCACGGGACGCGCGGCGATGATGGCGGGGGGCAGGAGGACCTGCCGGCCGTCTCGCGCCCAGGAATACTGTGCTGCGACGAACACGACGAGGGCCGCGGTGCCGCCCGCGAGAGCCGTGAGCACGGCGGGGTCGAGCCAGCCTGTGACACTCGACTCGACCAGCGCCCACACCATCGTGGCGAGGCCGACGATCGCGAGGGTCTGCCCGCGGAGGTCGAACGACACGCGTTGCAGTGGGACCTCCGCCACGTGTCGGGCGACAAGCCAGCCGGTGGCGGCGGCCACCGGGACGTTCAGCAGGAAGATACTCCGCCAGCCGAGAGTGTCGACCAGCAGTCCACCGATGAACGGGCCGATCACGAAGCCGATACCGCCTACGCTCACCCAGACCGAGACCGCTCTGGTGCGTTCGGCCGGCACGGTGAAGATGTGGGCGATCAAGGTCAGCGGTGCCGGGGCGAGGAGCGCTGCTCCCAGACCTTGGCAGGCGCGGCCCAGGACGAGCAGGCCCGTGTTGGGAGCGACGGTGCAGGCGATCGAGGCAACGGCGAACAACCCCAGCCCGGCCAGGTAGCCGCGTCGGGCACCGATCCGATCTCCGAGCCGGCCTGCGGACAGCAGCAGGGCGGCGAACATGAGCGTGTAGGCGTCGATGGCCCACAGTCCGCCGGCCAGGCTCGCGTGCAGGTCGGCACGTATCACTGGGATCGCGACGTTGATGACGTTCGCTTCCATGACGATCAGAGCGGTGCCGAGACACAGGCCGGTGAGGCCCAGCGTCCGGCTGGTGGCAGAAGCAGGTGGTGGTAGCCGATTTCGGGCAGCGTCAGATGACACGGTCACTCCGATGGAGGTAGGGGAAACACACCTTCGTCGGGAGACGACGGCTGTGGCGGTGCCATCTGCTTGGCCACGCGCTGGAGCCGGCGAAGGTCAATGGGCAGACCCGGTGCCAGTGGTGTCGCTATCCGAGGGGGCTATGGCCGAGCGAGTAGCGACTGGAGCCCCGAGTGCCTACGCCAGTCGGTGTCTTGCGGGCATGAGAAGGGCCTTCGAACTCGTCGAGGGCCCTGGCCGGTGGGTGGTGGTGCTTCGGTTCAGTTCGCGCGCGGAGCGCTCGCCCGCAGAAGTGAGAGCACTCCCCTGATGGCGCGGTCGAAGGGCTCTACCGCCTGCGCCGCGCGGGCCAGGGCGTAGCCGCCCTGGATGACGGCGGCGATGGCGGAAGCGGTCTCGTCGATGTCCAGGTCGCCGGCGAATTCACCGTCCGCCACACCTTCGGCGATCGTGCGCCGAAGGTGTTCGTGCTGCACCTCGAAGGCCTCCCGGATCGGTGCGCGCAAGGTGTCGTCGGCCATGACCTCCGGATCGGCGGTGAGCCGTCCCACACTGCACCCGCGCAACACATCGCGTTCGCGCTTTAGATATCCCGTGATGCGTTCGAGCGCAGTGCCTTCCACGGCGAACGCTTCGGCGATCTGTTGTTGCATCAGTTCCGCACTGCGCTGCTCGGCCGCCAACACCAGGTCCGGCTTGCCATCGAAGTGGTGGTACATGCTGCCCTGGCCGACGCCGGAGCGCGCCAGGATCGCGGTCGGACTGGTGCCGACGTATCCACGCTCCCACAGCAGTTGCCGCGTGCCCTCGATCAAGCGCTCCCGGGCGTTCGGTTTCATGGTGCCTCCCAGCAATGCAGTGCGGTGCCTAGCGGCCCGTATTACAGGGCCGGATGCCGCAGGTGCCAGTCCGTCTCAAGCTGGTAGACGTGGCCGAGCTGGATCAGTAGTTGTTCCTCGAACGGCCGGCCGACGAACTGGAACCCCAGCGGCATGTCATCCTCGCCGAAACCGCCCGGCAGAGTGATGGTCGGGGCGCCGGCCATATTGAACGGGGTGACGAAGCGGAGAAAGTCCGTCAGGGCTTCGGGATCGGCATACACCGCCTCCTTCCGCGCGAGCGTGAGGCTCGTGGTCGGCTGCACCGGAGCCAGCAGGACATCCACGTCGCACAGGGTACGCGCCAGTCCGCCGGTGAACGCGAGCCGCTGATGGTGCGCGTGCATCAGCTCGATCGCGGAGACGGTCTGGCCGTGCGTGATGAGCCCGGCGATCGAGCCGGGTGTGTCGGCTGAACCGTATTCCGAGGCGCGCGAGGGATAGGTTTCCTGGTGGGCGATCGCGGCCTCCACGCCGGCGTACCGGGGCCACATGGCATTGATGGTGCTGGTATCAGGAAGGGTGACCTCGACGATCGTCGCGCCGAGGCGGCGCAGCAGAGCGATGACGTCATCGAGCATGCCGATGGTCGCCTGGTCGACACGGGTCTCGTTGTAGGCGCGGTCCACTCCGATGCGTACCGGCCCGATCGGGGCGCCGAGGCCGGCCAGGTAGTCGGGCACCGGTATGGCGGCCGCGGTCGGGTCATGCGGGTCCGCTCCGGCGATCGCTCCCAGGATCGCGGCCGCGTCCTGCGCCGAGCGTGCCATCGGACCGACGTGGTCGAGGCTCGCGGCGAGCGCGAAGACGCCGTGCCTGCTCACCCGTCCCCACGTGGGTTTGATGCCGGTGATGCCGTTGGCCGCGGAGGGGTACCGGATCGACCCGCCGGTGTCGGTGCCCAGGGAACCGAAGGCGAGGCCGGCCGCCACCGCGACGCCGGAACCGCTTGAGGAGGCGCCGGACCAGTACTCGGGGTTCCACGGGTTGCGGGGTGGTGTGACGGACGGGTGGTGCTCGGCGAATGCGCTTTCGGTGAGCTGCAGCTTACCGAGCAGAACGGCCCCGGCTTGCGAGAGACGCTGGACCACTGTCGCATCGTAGGCGGGCACGTGGCCGGAGCGGATCGTGGTACCGGCCGCGGTGACGATGCCGGCGGTGAAGCAGAGGTCCTTCACAGCGATCGGCACACCGTGCAGGGGGCCTCGGTACCGGCCCGCTGCCAGCTCGGCCTGGGCGTTCCTGGCTTGAGCAAGGGCGACGTCCGCCGTCACCGTGGCGTAGCTGCGCAGCACCGGATCGACCTGGTCGATCCGTGCCAGCAGTGTCTCGGTCAACTCCACTGGCGTGAGTTCGCGTGCGCGTAGCTTCGCGGCGACTTCCAGCAGGCTCGCATAGTGCACACGGGTCTCGTGTGCGGTACGGGTGGGGGTCATGGGAACACCATACATACTAGTATGTATGGTGTCGAGTCCGGCCGAGATCGTCGGAGGGGCTGCCGGGGACGGACGGCGTGGAAGGTGATGATCCGCTGCCGGCCGTGGTCGGAAACGTGCAGGATTCCGAACGCCGGTTCCAGGTCGCCCGTCCGGGCATGGCGGAACCGTTCACGGCCGACGAAGCAGGTGCGGACGGGGTGGCCGGCCCAGTCCTCACTGCACCCGCCACGGTGGCCGGCTCACGAGGCTCGTCGATGCAGGCGGCGACCTCGGCCCGCAACGCCGCGGCCAGCATCTGCCGAGCGCCGTCGCGCGGTTGGATCTAGGGTTTCCCACGTCGCCCTTCGAAGGAAAGCGTCCGGCTGAAGCCGCGAGCGTCACGCCCGTCCACACGCCGGGAACCCGCCGTGGCGGTCGCGGGCCTTCCTTATAGGGCTGCGCCACGTTGAGGGCTCCGAAGGTGGGCAGCTGAAGTAGATTCCGGCGGTGGCCCGATTTCCAGGTGGACGGCCAGGGGCCTTGGTCGATTGCCTGACGGGCCGAGCGGTTGGTGGGTGTTTATTTCTTCTTGCCGACGCCGCCGTAGGCGTGGGCGTCCGGTACCGGCTCGAAGGGGCTCGGTTCTGGGCGCCAGCGGTTGACCGGGACGATGCCCGGCTCCACGATTTCCAATCCGTCGAAGAAGCGCGCGATTTGATCTGGCCGACGCAGGCGGTACGGGACGGCGCCGGTTTCGTCATAGCCTTCCTGTGCCTCGGCGAAGGACTCGTCGGTGTCGGTGCCGGCGTTCAGCGCCAGGAAGCTGTCCGGCGGGAGGCCGGCCAAGAGCCGCCGGACGAGTTCCCGGGCCGTGGCGTCGTCGGGGACGTGCCCCATGGTGCCCATGAGCATCAGGGCGATCGGCTGCCCGAAGTTCAGGGTCGTGGCGGCTTCGCGCAAGATCGTGGACGGATCGTGGAGGTCGGCGTCGACGTAGGCGGTCGCGCCTTCCGGGGTGCTGGTGAGGAGCGCTCGCGCGTGCACCAGGACGAGCGGGTCGTTGTCGACGTAGACGATGCGCGAGTCCGGGGCCACGCGCTGCGCCACCTCGTGGGTGTTGTCCTCCGTGGGCAGGCCCGTTCCGATGTCGAGGAACTGCCGGATTCCCTCCTTCTCCGCCAGGTACCGGACGACCCTGGTGAGAAAGGCCCGGGAATGGCGGGCGAGATCGACGATTCCGGGGAAGACGCGGACGTACTCCTGGCCGGCCTGCTGGTCGACCGGGAAATTGTCCTTTCCACCCAGCCAGTAATTCCAGATCCGGGCGGAGTGCGGCACCGAGGTGTCGATCCCGGCGTACAGGTCCTTCTCGGCCTCATGCGAGGCGAACTCATCGTCGGGGCTGTTCACAGCGACCTCCCGCGGGTCTCGCGCGCCCATGACCCTAGCGCTTCGTCAGCCTCTGCGACAGCGAACCGGAAGGGCCGTGGTAGTCAGGTGAGGAGCTTGTGCAGTATTCGGACCGATTCGTCTGGTGGGGCCGCTGAGACCGCCAGTCCGTTCACCAGTCCGTAGCACTTGCAGACCAGCGTTGATTCGTGCGGGTAGAGCGCGTGGTGCCACTGGTGCAGCACGAGAACGTCCGGGGAATCCAGCTCACGGAAGCGCAGGAGCCGGATCGGGCCATGGGCACAGAAATGCGGGCTGCCGGCGGGACGGATCTGAATGGTGACCTGGTTGAGTTCGGTCAGTTCGAGCATGTGCCGCAGTTGCCGGCGCCACACGTCGGCGGGCATGTCCCGAAAGGGCGGTCGGCGGAGCGTCCTTTCCTCCAGCACGAACCACAGCAGCACCGCGGTTCCGCGTCGCAGCATGCGTTGGCCGTGCGCTTGCAGACCTCGCGGGTCCGCGCCGTCCTCGGCGCCCGGGCGAGACGTGAGCTGGAGGTGGGCGGCGAACTCGGCGGTCTGCAGGTGGGCGGGGATGCCGTGCGGGTCGTAGATGCGCAGGCGGGAGCACCACTCCTCAAGCACCAGGCAGGACTGGAGGGAGCCCGCCGCGCCGGTCGACGCCGGCCGCTGCCTTTTCGCCCAGTCCAAGAGGACGGCCCGTCTCGCGTCCTCGACGTCGAACAGCCCGTCGTGTCCGTTCGGGAAGGAGAACGGGGCGGGCTTCGGAGCGTGGGGGGAGTCGGACGTCTCGGGATCGTTGCGCCGCCGGGCCGCCCGCCGCATACCGGCCAGTTCCTTCGTCGCCGCCTCGTGCCGCTGCTTCCACTCGGCGACGGTGCCGACGGTGGCGTCGGGATCCAGGCCGCGGCGGGCCGTCATCTCCCGGAAGACGATCACCAAGGAAAGGGACATCTCCCACCGTGGCAACTGCCGACGCGGCTTGGTGAAGAGATCGTGCACCGTCGAACTGCGCAGCGGGATCACCGGTCCGCCCGCCGGCCGCCGCGGTCGCCTCCGTATCGCCTCCGCACAATCCTCGATGGCGGCGTAGGACGACGGCGCGGCCACCGCCCGTGCCGCGTCCAACGTGGCGAGGAAGCCGTCGATCACGCGCTGCTTGGCCTCGTCAGTCATGTGGACTCCGAGAGAGTGTCACGAACCGCTGCGCCTATTCGGCGCACATCCTGCCATCCTCGCCGGAATCGGAACAGGTCACCTGGCACACTTGCCGCGATAATTGATCATTCATCCTCTTCGGATCATCCGAATAGCGGTAATTCGGTACGTGCAACCGTGCTGTATCCGGGTTTATCCGGATAACAGTCGTTTCGGTGCCGATGGGACTGAAGATGGTCCAGCGTTGACACATGCCCACACCGCCACCGACGGCGCGGGGGGAAGACCCTTCGAATAGAGAGGCGGGTCCAGGGTCACGGGGCTCGCGGGACATCGGCGCGGATGACGAAGCCCTCGCCCTCTGCCTGTACACGATCTGGGCACTACGGACAGGTCGCCCGATTCCGGCACGGCCGTACGCGGCGCTGAGCGTCCGGGAGCTGGAGGAGTTCTGGTGTGACCACGTCCCGGCGAACCCTTGGCGCCGGGGTCGCTGACCGTCGTCGCGCTGTGGCGGCGGTCAGGGCCCCGAAGGCAGCGTTCTTACTGATGTGGCTGCATTACGCTGTAGTCCGTTTATGTGGGACGACGCGTCCTTCGCGGGGATTCTGGGGTGACAGGGTGAAGTCTGTATTCAGAGTCTTCCGCCGGCGGCGTGAGGACGAGCTGGCGCTCATCGACGCCGAGATCACGGCCTTCGGCGAGGCGCTGGCCCAGCACGCGCTCGTGCCCGAGGAGCACGCCGCCGACGCCGGGCTCCTGGCGGACTACACGCGCGCGCTCGACGCCTATGACCAGGCCAAACGGGCTTTCGTCGGAGATCGTGACCGGGCGGACGCCGTGGACGTGATGCTCGCGCTGGCCGAGGGACGCCATGCGCTCGCCTGTGTCGACGCCCGTCTGGCGGGCCTTCCCGCGCCGCCCGGCACGCCCCCGTGCTTCTTCGATCCGCGCCATGGCGCGTCCGCCGAGCGGGTCGCCTGGACCCCCGAGGGCGGCAGCACCCGGATCATCGACGTGTGCGCCGCCGATGCGGTGAGGCTCAGTGAGGGCATGTCGCCCATCGCGACCAGCCGCCACCGGCCGCCGGAGCCGCAGCGGCGTACGCCCGCGCGTCCGCCCCGGCCGCGCGTCTCCGAGCGCGCGCCCGCGCCGGAGTCCCGGCCGGACGTCGCCCGGCGCACTGATCCGGCGCCGGGACCTCGGCGGGAGCCCGCGCCTTTCAAGACGTGCCCGCCGAGCGTCCGCAAGGGCCAGCAGGTGCAGGGACGCGGGAACAGGGAGCCCAGGCTTTCCCACCGTGAACCGCGCGTCCCCCTGGTGCTGGTCGTGCGTCTCCATGGTGGCGCGCGTAACAGCGTCGAGGTCATCGAGGACGGGGGCGCGCGGTCCTTGCTCCGGGCCCGGGGACGGAGTCGCGTCGTGGAACCCATTCCCTTGAGCGAGGACAAGCACGTCCGGCTGCGTATCGAGTCGGCGGGCCAATGGAATGCGTGGCTGCAACCCGTGGCCACCGTCCCGGCGGTCGAGGACGGCATCTCCTCACGTGGTTCTTTCGTTCTCCGGTACGCGGGAGGGCCCGCGATCGTCCACATGAGCCACGCCGACAAGGGCGACTTCTCGGTCACCGAGCTGGACGCGGACCTCTGGCAAGGGCGGCACGTCCTGTCCGGGACGGGCGCGTCCTTCGCCGAGGCCCACCTGTCCGGCCCGACCTACCTTCATGTGCGCGCCGAGGGCAACTGGAAGATCAGGTTCACTCCCGGAGATCACTGAGGCCGCGGTCCGGACGGTGGCGGTCGCGTCATGCGTCCGTCCCCGCCGGAAGGTCGCGCGGGTCCCGGCCGGTGTACAGGCTCCACTCGGCGTCGATGCGCATGGTGGCCCGCTTCTCCGGGGTGTAGGGCTCCCACGTGGGGATGTCGCTGTGGCCCGGGGCGCCGTCGCGTGCGAAGGACGTCCACGCCTGTGCCATGCGGGTGGAGACCTCGCGGCGGTCGCCGCGGTCGCCTGCGAACGGCGACAGTTCCGCGTTGTGGAACACGAACGGCAGGTCGAGGCTGTGGGTGGCCCCGAGCAGCCCGCCGAGGATCGGGGTCTGGTAGGCGAACTCGTAGCAGTGGACGGTGTGCCGTGCCGACAGCTCCGACGCCAGGGTGATGGCGGCCGGTGCGAAGGTCATGTCCGTGACGATCCGGGCCAGGCGCAGCCGCGCCGGTTCGGGGCCGGGGCCGTTCTGCCCGCCGGTGATGACGTCGTCCGCGGCGGCGCCGAACCGGTTCGCCGTCCAGGTGTGCAGCTGGGAGTCCGAGAACGTCGCGTACTCCGGCGCGTTGCAGAGGATGAGCGAGGCGTCGTGGGTGGTATGGCCGATGAGGACGGGGATGCCGGGCCCCGCGGCGGGGGCGGCAGCGTCGACGTGGGGCGCGAAGGACGCCTGGGCCGCGTCCAGCAGGTCCTGGTCGAGGGTGAAGCCGCCCATGACGTCGCCGGTGAGGCCCCGCTGGAGTTCGAGGAGCGGCCCGGTGCCCCACGTGGTCAGCTCCCCGGCGCGGGCGGTGCCCAGGCCGGCGAGGTGCAGGGCCTGGTCGGCGAGGTCGCGGCCCGCCTCGTCCGAGACCGGCAACGGGCCTGGCGTGCTCTGGATGATCGCCTTGTGGAACAGGCCGGACGCCGACGGCATCGACATCAGGTTGCGGACCTTGTCGCCGCCTCCCGACTGGCCGAACACGGTGACGTTGCCGGGGTCGCCGCCGAAGCCGTCGATGTTGTCGCGCACCCAGGTGAGGGCGAGGACGAGGTCGAGCAGCCCGGCGACGCCGGAGTGCTCGAACTCCTCGCCGAGGAGCGCGTCCAGGGCCAGGTAGCCGAAGATCCCCAGGCGGTGGTTGACGGTGACCACGACGACGTCGCCGAGCCGGGCGAGGCGGTCGCCCAGGAACATCGACTCGGAGCCGGCGCCGTGCTGGTAGCCGCCGCCGTGGAACCACACCATGACCGGCCGCCTGCCGGACGGCGTCGCCTCGGGCGTCCAGACGTTGAGGACGAGGCAGTCCTCCCCCATCGGGACGCCTTCGAGCGCCGAGCCGGTGCGGGGGTAGAGGTAGTCCATCGCCTCGGCCCACGAGCCGGTCGCCGCCAGCCGGATGTCGTTCTGCGGCGCGGCGCTGCCGAAGACCGTCGCGTCCCGCACGCCGTGCCAGGGCTTCGCCGGTTCCGGCGGCCGGAACCGGGCCGGGCCGCCGGTGGGCGCGCCGTAGGGGATGCCGAGGAACGACGCGACGCCGCGATGGCGGACGCCGCCGACCTTCCCGGACGTGGTCTCGACTATGACTCGCTGTTGCATGGGGGAGCCTTCTCCTGCGACGTTCGGGTGGCCTTGGGGATCGCGGCGATGAGCCGCCTGGTGTAGTCCGCGCGGGGGCGGTCGTACACCGAGCGCGCGTCGCCGGACTCGACGACGGTGCCGTGGTAGAGGACGACCAGGTCGTCGGCGAGGTACCGGACCACGCCGAGGTCGTGCGAGATGAACAGGTAGGCGACGCCGAGGTCGGCCTTGAGCTCGTTGAACAGGTTGAGTATCTGCGCCTGGAGGGAGAGGTCCAGGGCGCTCACCGGCTCGTCGCAGACGATCAGCCGCGGCCGCATGACCAGGGCGCGGGCGATCGCGACGCGCTGCCGCTGGCCGCCGGAGAACTCGGCGGGATAGCGGTCCACCGCCGAGGCCGGAAGGCCGACGCGCTCCAGCGCCTCGTGCACCCGGTCCCGGACGGCGCGTGAGTCGAGGGTCCGCTGGGCGCGCAGCGGCTCGCCGAGCGTCCGGCCGATGGGTTTGACCGGGTTCAGCGACCCGTACGGGTCCTGGAACACGACCTGGATCCGGCTGCTCAGCTCGCGGCGCTCGCGCCGTCCGGCCCGGGTGATGTCCCGGCCGTCGAAGGTGATCGATCCTCCGCTGACCGGCGCCAGGCCGAGGATCGCCTTGCCGAGTGTCGATTTGCCGGAGCCGGACTCCCCGACGAGGCCCACGGTGCGTCCGTGGCCGGCGGTGAGGGAGACGCCGTCCAGCGCGGTGACCGGTCCGCCGCGGCGGCGCGGGTAGCGGACGGTGAGGTCCTCGATCGTCAGCAGCGGCTCAGTCATGGTCGGCCTCGATCATCCGTGCGGGCACCTGCCGCAGGCAGCGGCTGCCGTGCCCGGCCGTTTCCGCCACGGCGACCGGGTGCGCGGTGCATGCGTCCATCACATAGGGGCAGCGCGCCGCGAAGTGGCAGCCCGGGGGCCACTCCCCCGGCGCGGGGACGCCGCCGGGCATGACGCGGAGCGTGACGCCCGGGGTGCCGAGCTGCGGGTTCGCGGCCAGCAGGCCCTCGCTGTAGGGGTGCCGCGGCGCCGCGATGATCGTCGGGGTCGGTCCCGATTCGACGACCTGCCCGGCGTACATGACGAGGGTCCGCTCGCACAGCTCGCCGACCGCGCCCCAGTCATGGCTGATCAGCAGGATCGCCATTCCCGTCTCGCGCTGGAGCGTGCGCAGCAACCGCAGGATCTCGGCCTGGACGGTGACGTCCAGCGCGGTCGTGGGCTCGTCGGCGATCAGCAGCCGGGGGCTTCCGGCGAGGGCGATCGCGAGGGCGGCGCGCTGCGCCATCCCGCCGGACAGCTGGTGCGGGTACATCTTCGCGACGCGGTCCGGGTCGGGCAGGCGCACCTGGCCGAGCAGCTCGATCGCGCGCCGCCGGGCCTGCGCCCGTCCGGCGCCGGTGTGGGTGCGGACGGCCTCGGCGATGTGGCTGCCCACGGTGAACAGCGGGTCCAGGGCCGCCATCGGCTCCTGCGAGATGAACGCGATCGTCGAGCCCCGCAGCCCGGCGCGCTCGCGGCGGCCCATGGCGGTGGCGTCGGCGCCGTCGACCAGTATGGAGCCGCCGACGACGTGCGCGCCGTCGGGGAGCAGGCCAAGGACGGCGCGGCCGGTCATCGTCTTGCCGCATCCCGACTCGCCGACGATGCCCAGCGTCTCGCCGGCCCGCAGCTCGAAGGACACGTCGTCGATCACCGGTGTCGGCCGTCCGCCGGGCCCGGGGAACGCGACGGTCAGGCCGTCGACGCGCAGCAGGACCGGCGGCCCGTCCACCGGCGGGGCGCCCTTCGCCCGCGGGCCGCGCGCGCCTTCCTTCGCGGCGTCGCGGGACGGGCGGATCCGCGTGCCGGAGGACGGGCGTGCCCAGCCCTCCGCCGTCGCGTCGCGGACGCCGTCCCCGAGCAGGACGAGCGCGATCACCGTGCAGGCGACCGCCGCCCCGGTCGGGACCAGCATCCAGTTCTGCTGGTTCATCACCGTGGAGGCGTCGGCGACCATGCCGCCCCAGCTGGCCTCCGGCAGGTGCACGCCCAGGCCGAGGAAGTTCAGCCCGGTCTCGGTGAGCAGCGCGGTCGCGGCGACGAGCGACAGGTTGACGAGGATGGGGCCGACGATGCGCGGCAGGACGTGGCGGAAGGCGATGGTGACCCCGCCGAACCCGTACACGCGCGCGGCGGCGACGTACGGCTCCCCGGCCACGGTCAGCGCCGCGGCGCGGACGACGCGGACGAGGCCGGGCGCGGTGAGCACGCCGAGCGCCGCCATCGCGGCGGCGAGCTCCTGGTCGAAGGTCGCCAGCACCATCAGCAGCACCACGATCGCCGGGATCGACATGAGCAGGTCGACCAGCGGTGACACGACCCTGTCCACACCGCCCGCCAGGGCGGCCGACAGCCCGACCGGGATGGCGATGACGGCCGAGACCAGGACGGTCACGAGCACGCCGAGCAGCGCCGGGCGCGCGCCGAACATCAGGCGGGAGGCGATGTCGCGTCCCAGCGCGTCCGTGCCGAGCCAGTGGTCGGCCGACGGCGTCGCGAGGACGTGCGCGAAGTCCGCCGCCTGCGGGCCGTACGGGGCGAAGACCGGGGCGAGGGCCGCGAGCAGGACGACGGCGGCCAGGTAGAGGAGCGCGGCCGCGGCGGCCGGACGGCGGAGCAGGCGGCGCGCCAGGCCGGGCCGCCTGGCCGGGGCACCGGCGGCGGGCTCCATGCCGGTGGGGGCGGTCATGAGGCCCGCACCCGGGAGTCGATCAGCACGTACGCGACGTCGGTCACCAGGTTCGCCGCGACGACCAGGAGCGTGAAGTACACGGCGACGCCCTGGATCACCGGGATGTCCTTCGTGCCGGTCGCGCTGACCGCGAGGCTGCCCAGCCCGGGCAGCCCGAAGACCTGCTCGATCACGACCGAGCCGCCGAGCGCGCCGACCAGCAGGATGCTCGACATCGTGGTGATCGGTATGGCGGCGCTGCGCAGCGCGTGCTTGAACACGATGCGCCGCTCCGGCACGCCGTTGGCCCGCAGGTTGTCGATGTAGGGGCGGCGCAGGACGTCGAGCATCGCCTCCCTGGTCTGCTTCGCGATCGCCGTGACCCCGCTCAGGGCGAGTGCGGTGACCGGAAGCAGCAGCGAGCGCGCCCAGCCGCCCGGCGAGTCGGTGAACTTGACGTACCCGGTGGCCGGGAGGAGCCCGAGCCGCACGCTGACCAGCGAGATCAGCAGCAGGCCCAGCCAGAAGCCGGGGATCGCGAGGCCGCCGATGCTGAGCAGGTCGACCAGCCGTCCGGCGACCGTCCCGGCCTTGCTGCTGGCGACGCCGAGGACGACCCCGAGCACCGTGGCGAGGACGGTCGCCCCGATCACGAGGGAGAGCGTGACGGGAAGTCTCGTGGCCAACGCGGTCGTCACCGCCTCCTTGTTGGTGAGCGAGTTGCCGAGCGAGCCGTGGAACACACCGTCGAGCCAGTGCCAGTACTGGGCCCAGACCGGCTCGTCGAGGTGCAGCTGCCGTTGCAGCCGCTCGACGTCCTGCCTCGTCGCCTGCAGGCCCGCCAGCTGGCTCGCGGCGTCACCGGGGATGAGCGACTGGAGGACGAAGACCACGATCGACACCACGAACAGCAGCGGCACCGACAGCAGGAGCCTGCGCATCAGGATGCGTTTCATCGGGATTTCCTTCGGAGAGGACGCGCCATGAAGGCTCAGCCTCGGGACGCGGTGAAGAACACCGGGTTCGGGTCGAGCGACCTCGGTGACGCCGTGACGCCTTCGAGTCCGGGACGCGCGACCGTGACCTTGTCGATGCTCGCGAAGGGGACGAACCACGCCTGCTCGACGATGACCTTCTGCAGCCGCTTGTAGATCGCGGGACGTGACGCGTCGTCGGCGGCGGCGCCTTCGCGCATCAGCCTGGCGATCTCCGGATGTGTGTTGTTGAACGGGTTGAACAGGCTTCCGGTGCTGAGCAGCTGGTCGGCGACGAGGTACATCGGCAGGCCGCCGTACTCGAACATCTGGGCCTGGTACTTCTTGCCGGTCAGCCCGCTGGTGTAGGCGCTGATGGCGACCGGGACATCGATCTTGGCCTTGACGCCGATCTTCGACCAGTAGCTGGCGACGGCCTGCGCCGCGTCGGTCTCCCCCGGCTGGAGGTTGAAGGCGGCCATGACCAGCGAGAACCCGTTGGGGTAGCCCGCCTGCGCCAGCAGGCTCTTCGCCTTGGCGGGGTCGTAGGGGTACGTGCCGTTCAGGGACGGGTCGTAGCCGTCCGCCTTGGGCAGGAGGATCTGGTCGCTCGGGGAGGCGTACTTCCCGAAGAGCGCCTTGGCCAGTGCCTTCCGGTCGATCGCGTAGTTCAGGGCCTGGCGGACCCGGACGTCCCCGAGCGGCTTGACCTGCGTCCCCGCGCGGTCGAGGAGCTGGATGTGGCCGAACAGGTAGGGCCAGGTGCTCACGGAGAAGCCGGCCTTCTTCGCGGCGTCGGCGCCCTTGGTGTCGCCGATCATGTAGTCCACCTGCCCGGTGCGCATGGCGCCGAGGGCCGCGTTGGAGTCCGGGATGACCTTGACGACGATCTTCTTCCAGTTGATCGCCTTGGGGTTCCAGTAGTTCGGGTTCGGGGTGAACACGTACGTCTGATTGGTGACGCTCCCACCGGCGTCGAGCACGTACTGGCCGGCGCCAGCGGTCGAGGTGCCGAGCCTGTTGGGGTCCTTGAGCCCCTGCGGGCTGATCACGTCACCGATCGCGAAGCCCTGGGTCAGGATGTAGGGCAGCTCGGGGTTCGCCGCCTTCAGCTCGATGCGCAGTTTGAGCGGCCCGGAGACGGTGACCCGCTCGAAGTTCTGGACACGGGACGCCCCGAGGCCGCCGGCCTTCGCGAAGTAGGCGAAGTAGTCGGCCACCGACTGCGCGGTCAGGGTCGCCCCGTCGCTGAACTTCACGCCCGGGCGGAGCGTCAGGTCGAACACCTTGTTGCCGGATCCGACGAAGCCCCACTCGGTCGCCAGCCCGGGGGCGAGGCTTCCGTCGGGCTTGAGGTAGATCAGCGGGTCGTACGCGAGCTCCACGGGGATGACCAGGGGGTCGCCGTTGCCCGCCAGCGCGGGGTTCAGGCTCTGCGGCGGGGCCCCGACCGCGATGGTCAGCGTGTCGGGGTTCTGCCGTGCGGGCGTGCCCGCGGAGCCGCCGCTCCCGCCGCAGGCGGCCGTCAGCGCGGCCACCAGCGCGGCGCAGCACAGGACGCTCGTCCGGCGGGCATGGCGCGGCGCCATCGAGCGGCGGGTCTTCTTGTTGTCGGCCACGATCTCTCCACACTTTGAAGGTAATCGAGGAGTATCGACTCGCACGCGACCAGGCCAGATGGCACTTCGGTGCAGGTCACTCACCGTGGCCACACCGTAGGACGCGTGCGGCATTCACCGCAAGCTCTAAATTGATAAAAATTCAGATCGCGTTAATCACTTCAAAGATTGAAGGCAAAGGTCACCACCATCGAACGCGAACCGCGCGGCGCCACGCGCCGTGGCCTGCCCGCCGAGCTCGGCCAGCGCGACGCCTCCGCGCCAGTTGCGCGGGCTCGCCATCCTCCGCATCCCGTCGGCGACCGGATCCAGGAGCGCGGGCCCGGCGTCCGCCAGCTCGCCGCCCAGGATGAAGCGCTCGGGTGCGAGGACCGCGACGACGTTGGCCAGCCCGTTGACGATGTCCTGCGCGGCGTCCGCGACGATCCGCACGCAGCCGGGATCGCCGGAACGGGCCAGCCGGGCGAGCCGGGCGAGGGTGAGGTCGTTCCCGTGGAGGGCGGTGACGTGGCCCAGCAGCGCCTGCCCGCCGACCTTCGTCTCCAGGCAGCCGCGGTTCCCGCAGACGCAGAGCCGGCCGTTGGTGTCGGTGGAGGAATGCCCGAGTTCCCCGATCCCGCCCAGCCCGCCCCGGTACAGGAGCCCGCCGAGGAGCATCGCGCCGCCGACGCCGGAACTCAGATGCAGGTAGAGGACGTCCCGGCACCCTCGCGCGGCGCCCCACCGCGCCTCGGCCAGCAGCGCGGCGTCGCAATCATTGATCAGCCGCACCGGAAGGCCGATCTCGGCGCCGAGATCGCCCGTGACGTCGGCGCCGTACCACGAGGGGGCGAACGCCGGCTGGCGGGCGCCGAGCCCGTCCGGGACGGTGTTGGAGACGGGGTCTATCGAGACGCACAGCGCCAGCCCCGCACCGGCGATCGGCCGCGCCGCGACCCCCTCGGCCCGGCGCACCTCGTCGATCAGCTGGACGAGGAGCGAGCGCTCCTCGTCGTAGGGGAGGTCCGCCCCCCGCGGGAGCGACCGCTCCACCAGGACCGCGCCCTCGTGGTCGACCGCCGCCGCCGTCATCGTCTCCCGCGCGACCGTGACCGCCAGTGCCAGCTCCTCGGCGGCGGCGCCCAGCTCGACCAGGTTGACGCTCCGGCCGTTCCGCCGTCCCTTCGAGAGTTTGACCCGATCGTCCTCGACGAGTACACGGACGAGATTCGACACCGTGGCCTCGGACAGCCCCGTCACCCTCGCCAGCTCCGACTGCGACATCGTCCCGGCCTGCCGTAGTGCGGAAACGACCTTCTCCAGGTTCGAACGCCGCAACTCCGCGAGTGCCCCGCCATTCAGCGCCATCGTCCCGACTCTCCACTGATGTCCACAAACTCTGAACCACCAGCGTACTGACCGGTCGCCGAAGGTCGTCCACCATCCGCCGGGGAGCCGCCGAGGAGCCCCGGCGGGCCGGGCCGGAGCCCCCTGGGCGGGGCCCCGGCCCGGGCTTGCGTGCCGGGGCGGCGGGGGTGTCTAGGACGTCAGGAGTTCCTCGATCATCTGCTGCGGGACGGTGGCGTCGTCGAACCAGCGGCCGCCGAACGGCCGGGGGACGGGCATGATCTGGTCGGTCGAGTAGGCGAGGATCTTCCGGTTGTAGTCGCGGAGGTCGTCCCGGAGCCCAGCGGGCAGCGCCTTGTCGAGCAGCAGGGCCCGCTCCATCTCCCCGAGCAGCTCGCGCGTCTCCTCGATGGTCTCCAGGACGGCCTTGCAGAACCCGGCGGGCAGCACGCCGTACTCGCCCTTGATCTCCACCAGGCGGGTGATCGCCTCGTAGGAGACGTCCTGGAGCTGGCGCCTGTTCAGCCAGCGGGTCTCGTAGTTCAGCCGCCGGTACCACAGCGGCTCGACCATGGCCCGGCGGTGTTCCTCCAGCGTGCGGTGGTAGATCCGGTAGCCGTGCCTCTCCGGTTCCTCGAAGAACTGGGAGCCCGGGTCGAGGAAGGGCACCATCGGGCAGATGAGCGGGAGCGCGGCCCACCCGCCGAACTTGCGTATCAGCCGCTCGGAGTAGGCGATGGTGTCCATGACCGACTGCCGGTCCTGGTACGGCATGCCGATGAAGAACCAGATCATGACGCTCTTCACGCCGGCGTCCCGGGCCTGGGGGATCCACTCCTCCATCTGCTTCATCGTGTAGTTCCCCCGGCCGGCCGCCGCACTGATCTTCAGGTCGTGCGACTCCGGGGAGAGCATGATGTGGGACTCGGTCGACTCGCCCATCTTCTTCAGGATGTCGGGCGGCGTCAGGTTGAACTGCTCGAAGTGGACGCTCTTGTAGCCGAGCTCCTTCACGGCGTCCAGGTACTGATGCATCCGCGTCTTGTTCTCGGAATAGCATTGGAGGGCGTAGATCGAGGTGCGCTTCGCCGCCTCCTCCATGGTGCGGAGCTCTTCGACGACGAGGTCGTGGTCCTTCTGCACGAGGGTCTTCTGGACGCCCATGATGTTGCGGTAGGCGAACCGCGATCCGCCGCACCAGCCGCAGTCGTGGGCGCATCCGGTGTTGGGCAGGGTCATGATGAGCTTGGAGCCCGACGGCCCCGCGTCGGGTGTCTCCCGGTAGTACGACCAGTCGTTGCGGACGTTGTTGTAGTCGGTCTTCGGCTTGTGGGTGAAGCCGGTGGCCTGCACTTCGCCATCGACCTTGTAGAGAAGGTTCGGGATGGAGCGGAAGTCCCTGTCGCCACGCCGGACCCGGGAGACCAGTTCCGTGACCGGTTCGAGCGTGTCGTAGCCCTGGAAGACGACGTCGACGCTCGGGTACTGGATGAGCTGCTCGGCATAGTAGGTCGCGGAGATCCCGCCGAAGATGGTGATGGCCTCGGGGTGCACCTCCTTGAGGGCGGCGGCGAGCTCGACGGAGCCGTGGCAGTGCGCCATCCAGTGCAGGTCGAACCCGAAGATCGGCGCTTCCAGCCGGCCGAGCAGCCGTTTGACGTCCAGCCCGGGATGCATGAGCATCAGCGACGCGACGTTGATGATCTTGGTGTCGAAGCCGTGGTCGGCCAGCCGCTGCTTGATCGAGAACCAGCCGATCGGGTAGATCTCGTAGACCGAGGTGACGTTGACGCTGTCACTGTCGCTCAGGTAGGCGAACAGCATGTCGTCGCGCTCGCGGAAGTCGTAGACGCTGGGCGCGTGTAACAGGAAGAGGTCGGCCTCCAGCCGCGATGCTACCTGCTGATCCATTGTGCAGAGCCTCTTTTCTCGTGGACTGAGCGGCCCCGCGGCTGGTGCGGCGTCGTGCGCTGGAGCCTGATGGAACGAGCGCGGAATGAGATGATCCGTGAGGCTTCGGCATGTGTCCGGGCGGGACGGTCAAAGGCACTGATGAACGCTCTTTCAATCATTTCCCCCGACTGAAAAACTGTCAAGGTCTGCCTCGTCGAAATATCGCGCTCCTTGTTTCATGCGAATGCGGGCAATAGGCGAGGCTTTTCCATTCCGATAGCGACATGGATCCGGGGCGGGCGGCACGGGACACTGAACCATGCGGTTACCTTCGGCCCATATCGACACGTTCTGCCGAGACAACCTGCCGCCCGCCGGGCAGTGGCCCGAACTGCTCTTCGGCCTGCCGGAGCTGCGTTATCCGGAACGCCTGAACTGCGCGGAGGCCCTGCTGGACGCCGCCGTGGCGCGCCACGGGGCGGACCGTCCCTGCCTGCTGACCGGCTCGGAGACCTGGACGTACGGCGACCTGCTCCGGCGCGCCAACCAGATCGCGGGGGTGCTCGCCGAGGATCTCGGCCTGGTGCCGGGGAACCGGGTGCTGCTGCGCGGGCCGAACGGCCCCTGGCTGGTCGCGGCGTGGTTCGCCGTGCTGAAGGCCGGGGGCGTGGCGGTCACCACCATGCACCTGCTGCGCGCCGGTGAGATCGCGGCGCTGGCCGCGCGGACCGAGCCGGACCTCGTCGTGTGCGACCACCGCTACACCGCCGACGTGGAGGCGGCCCTTCCCGGGGTGCCCGCCGTGGTCTACGGCGGCGGTTCCGGCGACGACCTGATCGGCCGCAGCGAGGCCAGGAGCCCGGACTTCGCCGCGGTCGCCACCGCCGCGGACGACGTGGCCCTGCTCGCACCGACCTCGGGGACCACCGGCATCCCCAAGATCACGGCGCATTTCCACCGCGACGTCCTGGCGATCAACGACACGTTCGGCCGGCACGTCCTCGCCGCGCGGCCGGACGACGTCTTCACCGGCACGCCGCCGCTGGGGTTCACCTTCGGCCTCGGCGGGCTCGTCGTCTTCCCGCTGAGCGCGGGGGCGGCGGTGGTGCTGATGGAGCGCGCCACTCCCGACGGCCTGGCGGACCTCATCGTGGACCACGACGTGACCACGGTGTTCACCGCGCCGACGATGTACCGGGCGCTGCTGGCGACCGGGAAGGGCCGGGCCCTGACGAGCCTGCGCACGTGCGTGTCCGCGGGGGAACACCTCCCGGCGACGGTCTGGCGGGACTTCCACGCCGAGACGGGACTGGAGATCGTGGACGGCATCGGCTGCACGGAGCTGCTGCACATCTTCATCTCGGCCGCCCCGGACCGGATCCGGCCGGGGTCCACGGGACGGGTCGTCCCGGGTTTCGAGGCCGCCGTCCTGGACGAGGAGGGGCGCCCGGTGCCGGACGGGGTGGCCGGCCGCCTCGCCGTGAAGGGCCCGACCGGATGCCGGTACCTCGGCGACGACCGCCAGCGCGGCTACGTCGCCGGCGGCTGGAACATCACCGGGGACACCTATGTGCGCGACGCCGACGGCTATTTCTGGTATCAGGCCCGGAGCGACGACATGATCGTCTCCGCGGGCTACAAGATAGCCGGGCCGGAGGTCGAGCAGGCCCTCGTCAGGCATCCGGACGTGCTGGAGGCCGGCGTGGTGGGGGCGCCCGATCCGCTGCGGCAGATGATCGTGAAGGCGTACGTCGTGCTGCGGGACGGCGCGTCCCCCGGTCCCGAGAAGGCGGCCGAGCTCCAGGACTTCGCCAAGCGGACGATCGCGCCGTACAAATATCCCCGCTCGATCGAGTTCGTCGATTCCCTTCCCCGGACGCTGACCGGGAAGGTGCAGCGTTATCTGCTGCGCGAATCCGCGGCCGGGCAGGCGTAGCCGCCTTCGGCCCTCCGCGCCGCGGCGGCACTGACCAGGGCGGTGCGGAGGTGGTCCGGCCACGGCGCCGGGCGGTCGTCTTCGTTCACGTGGACCACGGTGTGCCTTCCGGCGGCGCATGTCCGCCCTTCGCAGACGACCGTCCAGCCGAAGGTGACGCTGCAGTTCTTCACGCGTTCCACGTCGAGGCGCAGTTCGCATCGCTGCCCGAAGCGCTGCGGCCGGTGATAGGCGGCCTCCGCCGAGCGCCGGGGATAGGTGCCCGCCTCGCCGGGGTCCCAGCCGAGCGTCCGGAGGAAGGCGTGCTCGGCGGCCTCAGCCCAGCGGAACACGGCCGACCAGTGGACGCGCCCGCCCGCGTCGGTGTCCGCCCAGACGACCGGCCTGTCCTCGGCGTACGCGTGCTCAGCCAACGATCGCCTCCGCGCCGGACGCGGCCGCGCGCGGCCGCTCCCGGCAGAGGGCGAGCACGTTCGCGATGACCCGGTGCCCGGCCCGGCCGGACGCGGTGAGGATCGACTCCGGGTGGAACTGCACCGCCCACCGGCCCGCCGCCGGATCCTCGATCGCCATCACCGCGCCGTCCGGGGCAGCCGCCGTCACGGTGAACCCGCCGCGCACCTCGCCCGGCGGCGCGTACAGGGAGTGGTAGCGCCCGGCGGTGAACTCCGGGCCGAGCCCGCCGAGCAGCGCGCCGCCGGACACCCGCACCGGCCCCGGCTTGCCGTGCACCGGCCGGGGCAGGACCGACAGCGTCCCGCCCGCGTGCTCCACCATCGCCTGGAGCCCCAGGCACACCCCGAACACCGGCAGCCGCCGCCGGTACACCTCGTCGAGCAGCGCGGCGCAGCCGAAGTCCGACGGACGGCCCGGACCCGGCGACAGCACCACCAGGTCGGGCGCGTACTCGTCCAGCAGCGCGGGCGGGAACCCGAACCGGAGCGTGGCGACGTCGGCCCCCTCCTGCCGGAGGTAGTCGCCCAGCATGTGGACGAACGAGTCCCGGTGGTCGACCAGCAGCACGCGCGCCGCCGCGTGGCCCGGCGGGACGCCCGATCTCCCCCGGCCGGCGGCGCGTCCGTAAGCCTGCCCGGCGCCGGCCCGTCCCGGGGGATGTGGGGGGTCGTCCCCCCACAAGAGACCGGCCCGGTCCTGCGAGGCCGCCTCCGCCATGGTCTCCAGCAGGGCGCGGGCCTTGATGTGGGTCTCCCGCTCCTCGGCCTCCGGCACCGAGTCGTACAGCAGCGTCGCGCCGGCCCGGACCGCGGCGACGCCGCCGGTGATGTGGGTGGTCCGCAGCGTCAGGCCCGTGTTCAGGGACCCGTCGAACCCGATCCTGCCGACCGCGCCGCCGTACCAGCGCCGCGGCGTGTCCTCGTGGTCCTCGATGAACTGCGTCGCCCGCGCCTTGGGCGCGCCCGTCACGGTGACCGCCCACATGTGGGTGAGGAACGCGTCCAGGGCGTCGAACTCCGGCCGCAGCCGCCCCTCGACGTGGTCCACGGTGTGGATGAGACGGCTGTACATCTCGATCTGCCGCCGCCCGATCACCCGCACCGAGCCCGGGACGCACACCCGCGCCTTGTCGTTGCGGTCCACGTCGGTGCACATGGTCAGCTCGGACTCCTCCTTCGCCGACCCGAGCAGCGCCGCGATGTTCGCCGCGTCCTCCAGCGGGCCCTCGCCGCGCTGGATCGTGCCCGCGATCGGGCAGGTCTCCACCCGGTCGCCGGTCACCCGCACGTACATCTCCGGTGAGGCGCCGACGAGGTACTCCCCCTCCCCCAGGTTGAACAGGAACTCGTAGGGGGCGGGGTTGCGCCGGCGCAGCAACTGGTAGAAGGCGGACGGCGCGTCGCACCTGCCGTGGAACACGTGGCTGGGCACCACCTCGAACAGGTCCCCCCGCGCGAACCGCTCCCGTGCCAGCTCGACGACCTTGGCGTACGTCCCGGGCCGCGGTTCCCCGCTTCGCGGGTGCGGCGGCGGCGCGTCCGACATGAGCGCCGGGCCGGTGTCCCGTCCCAGGCCGGCCGTGGAGGCGCCGTCCACCTCGAACTCGTAGGAGTACCGGTGCGCCGTCTCCCGTTTGCGGTCCACCACCCAGATCTCGTCGGGCAGGTGGAGCACCAGGTCGCGTTGCGCCTCCGCCCGGTCGAGCCGCTGCCGCACCGGCTCGAACTGGAACGCCAGGTCGTAGCCGAACGCCCCGTAGAGGCCGAGGTGCGGGTCGTCGGTCCCGAACTCCTTGACGATCTCCCGCAGGGCGCTGAACACCGTCGGGCGCCGGGTGCGCTCCTCCTCGGGGGCGGGCCGGCCGGGTTCCGGTATGACGACGGCGTGCCCGCCGGCCCGCCGTCCGGCCCGCCGCATCGCCGCGAGGACCACGGGGAGGATCAGGCGGCCGCGCTCGTTCAGGGCGCGGGCGGTGAGCCGCCGCCCGGTCGCGGTGATCTCGATGGGCGGGTCGACGTAGGCGATGGCCCAGCGGCTGTACCGCCCCAGGTACTCCATGCCGGAGCTGAGCACACCGCCCCGCCGGGAGTCGACCATCCCGGCGATCCGCTCCAGCGCGGCCGGATCGAACGACGCCACCGTGCGCGTGATGTCCAGCGTGATGTCCATCAGAGGGACAGACCTCCGTCGATCCCCAGGACCTGGCCCGTGATGTAGGCGGAACGGCAGGAGACGAGGAAGGACACGAGGTCGGCGACCTCGTCCGGCGTGCCGGGGCGGCGCAGCGCGATCCTCTTGAGCTGTTCCTTCCGCCGGGCGTCGCCGAGCCCGGCGGTCATGTCCGTCGTGATCATCCCGGGCGCGACGCAGTTGGCCCGGACACCGAACCGCCCGAGCTCCTGCGCGATCGACTTGGTGAACCCGATGATCCCGGCCTTGGACGCGGCGTAGTTCGCCTGCCCGGTGTTGCCGTGGACGCCCGCCACCGAGGAGATGGTGACGATGCTCCCGGCGTCGTGCCGCATGAGCGGCCGCGCCGCGGCGCGGCAGAGGTGGTAGGTGCCGTCCAGGTTCGTGCGGATCACCGCGTCCCACTCGTCGTCGGCCATCCGGGCCAGCGGCCGGTCGCGGACGATCCCGGCGTTGGCGACGACCGCCGCCAGGGGCCCGAGCTCGTCCTCGGCCTCGCAGACGAGCTTTCCGGCCTGGCCCGGGACGGAGACGTCGGTCCTCCGGGCGAGCACCCGGGCGCCCGCGCGGCGCGCGGCGGCCGCGGTCTCACCGGCCTCCTCCTCGCCGGACAGGTAGCAGAACGCGACGTCGAATCCGTCGGCGGCCAGGCGGAGCACGGCGGCCCGCCCGATGCCCCGCGACCCGCCGGTGACGACCGCGACGGGCCGGTCCGCGCCCGTCATCAGGCCGTCCCGACCTTGGCGGAGACGAGCCGGTGGATGGCCGGCAGCGTGGTCAGCGACGTGATCTCCTCCTCGCTGATCTTGATCCGGTACCTCTTCTCCAGCTGGACGGCGATCTCCATCGCCGCGAGCGAGTCCACGTCGAGGTCCTCCGCCAGGTCGGCGTCGTCGGTCACCTCCTCGACCGGGAGCTCGACCTCCTCGGCGACGAGCGCGCGCAGGTCCTCGATGTCGACGGCCGTCTGGTCGGCTGGCATGACAGCTCCTCTGCTCTCGTTCGGACGGCTGTTCTCGGTTCGGACGGCTGATCCCGGTTCGGGCGGCTGATCGCGCTTCAGACGACGAGCGCCTCTCCGCCGTCGACCCCGATGACGTTGCCGGTCAGCCAGGACGAGTCGGTGGACGACAGGGTGACGATCGCGTCGGCCACGTCCTCGGCGAGCGTCAGTCGGCCGCCCGGATTGACCTCCCGGCAGTGGGCGATCACCTTCTCGCTGCCCGGGATCTTCCGCAGCGCGGGGGTGATCGTCGTCCCGGCCCGGATCGCGTTCACCGCCACGCCCCACGGCGCGAGCTCCACCGCCAGCTGGCGGACATGGGCCTCCAGCACCGCCTTCGCCGCCGACACGGGCGCGTAGCCCGGCAGCACCCGGGTCCCGCCGACGCTGGTCATGGCGAAGACCTTCGCGCCCCGTGGCAGCAGCAATGCCTTCAGCAGGTCCTGGGTCCAGTACGCGAGGCTGTGGCCCATGACCTCGACCGTCATCGTCAGCTGCTTCGCCGTCACCCCGGGACCCCCGCCGGGCGCCGGGAGCAGGGACGTCAGCGTCCCGTAGGCGACCGAGTGCAGGACGACCCGGGGCCCGGTGCCGGACGTGAGATCGCCGATGACGGGGATGAGTTCCTCCCGCGACTGTTTCGCCGCGACATTGCGGTTGAAGAAATGCGCCTCGACCCCGGTCTCGCCCAGGGTCTTGGCGTACTGTTCCGCCTGCTGCTGCCCTTCGGCGAGGTCGAAGTGCACGCCGATGATGTTGCACCCCGCGTCGGCCAGCGCCCGCGCGGTCTCCTTGCCGATTCCGCTGGAGACGCCGAATATCAGCGCCCAGGCGCCCTCAAGGGAAACGAACATCGGTCTCCTCCCTGTTCTCCTCCGCCGGGACGGCCGCCGCACGGCGTGGCGCGACGGTCAGCTCGGCGAGTGCGATCGTGCCCTCGGCGGACGCGGCCAGCACCGCGCTCCGGGTGGGGGCCGTGTGCTCCTGCGCGAGCAGGCCCATGACGCGCTGCAGCGGGACCAGGCAGCCCGCCTGCGGTGTGGCCGGGACGGCGACGACGTCGCACTCGCCGGTGAGGCGGTCCAGCCAGCGGGCGACGGCCGTCCCGACGGCGGAGTCGTCCAGCACGGCGTGGATCCGGCCGGGCGGGTCGTCGCCCACCAGGGGGCCGAGGACGGTGGCGGCGCCCGCAGCCGCGGCGGCGGGGTCCAAGAAGGCGCTGCGCGCCATGCACGTGCCGTAGCGCGCGTCCCCTTCCGTGGCGGGTTCGCAGTGGAGCACGGCGGCGCCCGCCTGCGATCCGGGCCCGGACGGCCGGGCGGGCGGCCCGGCGGCCGATTGGCCGGGCGACAGCGTCTCCTCGGCCGCCCCCACCAGGACGGCCCGGGCCCGGCCGGCGGCGACGGCGCGGGCCGCGATCTGGATCGCCTCGATCCCGGCGGTCACCGGGGAGTTCACGGTGAGGTTGAAGCCGGTGATGTCGTGTTCCAGGGAGAGCCGGCTGGCGAACGAGCTCATCGCGATGAACGGGCTGGTGGACGGCGGCAGCTCCGCGGCGCCCCGCCGCATGATCGTGTGGTCCAGTTCCTCCAGCAGGGCGGCGCCGGCGTGGTTGACGGCCACCACCGCCGCCCGGTGGTCGCGTCCGGTCTCCGCGAAGCGGCCCCCGGAGTCGGCGACGGCCAGCCTCGACGCGGCGAGCAGATATTTGCAGGCGGCGGGCAGCCGCCGGTAGCCGCGTCCGGGGAGGGCGGTCTCCGTCCGGAACCAGCCGGGGGCCGCCTCCGCGGGCGGCGCCAGCGCGTCCCCGGGGCCGGAGATCCCCGGCGCGGCGATGCCCATGCCCGTGACGGCCAGCTCACCGGTGCCCACCGTGACCACCTCCGGCATCCCCGGTCAAAGGCTTGACGACGAACGAGGTGTTGTTGCCGCCGAACGCATAGGTGTTGACCAGGACCGCGGGCGCGTCCAGCGGCACGGGACGGTCCTGCGGGAGCCACACGTCGCACTCCGGATCCTGATCGATCGGGACGTTCGCCGGGGTCCTCCCGTGGTGCACCATCAGCGTCGCGGTGAGGCAGCCGAACGCGCCCGCCGCGCCCGTCGTGTGGCCGATCATCGCCTTGAGCGAGAAGAGCGGCAGCCCGCGTGTCCGCGCGCCGAACATCCGGTGCAGGGCCCGGCTCTCGACCACGTCGTTGAGCGGCGTCCCCGTCCCGTGCGGGATGACGCAGCGCACGTCGGACGCGCTCAGCCCCGCGTCGGCCAGCGCCTCGGTCATCGCGCGGACGATCTGGTCGCCCGACGGGTCCGGGGCCGTCGGATGGTGCGCGTCGCAGCTCCAGGCCGCGCCCGCCAGCTCGGCGTACGCGCGGGCGCCGCGCCGCCGGGCGTGGTCGGCGGCTTCGAGGACGAGCATGGCCGAGCCGTCGCCGAACATCGTCCCGGCCCGGTCGCGGTCGAAGGGCCGGCAGCGCACGGGGTCCGCGGCGCCCAGCCGGTTGAAGGCGCCGATCCCGGCCCGCGTGACGCCCTCGGCGCCGCCGACCAGGACGGCGGGCGCCTCACCCGCGCGGATCATGTCCAGGGCGATGGTGAGGGCGAAGCCGCTGGCCGAGCAGGCGTTCCCCACGCTGGTCACCTCGGCGCGCGAGCCGATCGCCGCGCCCACGACGGCGGCCGTGGGGGTCAGCGTCGTCCACGCCGTCCGTCCGGCGCTGCGCTGGATCTCCTGCGCGTCGGCGTTGCCCAGCTCGACCCCGAGGACGACGGGGACGGCGGCGCACGACCCGTGCCCCAGCCCGGCGTCGGCGAGCGCCTGCCCGGCCGCGGCGACCGCCAGGCGCGAGCTGCTCCCCAGTTCCACCCCGGCGTGGGAGGACGGCTCGGACGGCACGCCGGCCCGGTCGACGAGGTACATCCTCGTGGTCGGCATGTTCAGGTCCGGCAGCGGGACCTCGGCCGGTTCCCCGCCGCCCGCGAGCAGGCCGTCCCAGTGCGCGGCGGCGCCGCCGCCCAGGCAGGAGATCGCGCCGAGGCCGGTGATCACGACGCGGCGGCGGCCGGACGCGCTCATGGTGCCCTCCTCCCCGGCGGCGTGAGGACCAGCGCCGAGACCGACGTCCCGTCGCCCTCCTCGGTACCGGCGCCCGCGACGGCGAGCACCGCCTCGTCGTCCAGCCGCTCCACGGCGATCGCGCACTGCACCACGCCCAGGGCGCCCGAGCACCGCCCGAACCGCTCGGCCGGCTCGCCGTCCAGCCGCCGGGTGAGGGACGCGGCGCCCGCCGCGCGGACGGCGGACCGCTCGTCGCCGCCCCGGCCGTATCCGGCGATCTCCGCGCGGATCCGCGCGCCGCGGCCCTCCGCCGCCGGGACGGGTTCGATCATCAGGCCGACGGCGCCGTCGATCCACCGGGCGCCGTCGGTCTCCCCGTGCAGCCGGGCCACCGGCGGCGTGTCCGGCTCCACGCCGATCACCAGGGCGGCCGTGGCCCGGCCGGCGGCGATCAGGTTCCGCGCCCAGGCCACCGCGTCGAGGCCGCCCGAGGCGCCGTTGCACAGCGTCAGGTTCGGGCCGCGGATGCCGTGGCCGATCGCGACCCAGGCCGCCGTGTAGGCGCTCGACAGGTGCGGCACCCGCATCGGGCTGATCTCGGAGCTGCCGCCGACGGCGACCGTCGCGGACAGGTCGCACACCGGTCCGAGGTTGCCGTAGTTGCACGAGACGACCACCGCCGCGCCGTCGAGTCCCGGCGCGTCCAGGAGCCCGGCGTCGTCGAGCGTCCGCCGCGCCACCCGTATCGCGAACCGCGTGGCGCGGTCCTTGTGACGCATCCCGCGCCCGGCCAGCGCGGTCGCCGGGTCGAAGTGCGGTCCCGCGACGGCCCAGCCCACACCGGTGATGGCGGTCCGTAAGGCGGCCGGAGTCGTCATCGCACGGCCCCCTCGTCACGTACGGCCGCGTCGTCCTGCGCGGCGCCCTCCGGACACGCGGCGACCTCCGGACGCGCGGCGCCCTCGACGATCGCGACGGCGTTGATCCCGCCCATGCCCACGGCGTGCACCTGCGCGGTGCCGAACCGTCCCGTGGCCGGTGGGCCGGACACCACCCGCAGGTCCGCCGCCTCCTCGATGGGGTCGATGAGCGCGCTGACCGCCGGCAGGGTGCCGGTGCGGATCGCCTCCAGGGCCACCACGAGGTTCAGGAGCCCGGCGCCGCCGGAGATGTGGCCCATGCCGGCTTTGATCGCGGACACGTGCGGGCCCGGGTCGGCGCCCGCGAACACCTCCCGCAGCGCGACCGCCTCGGCCAGGTCGCTCTGCGGCGTGCCGCTTCCGTGGACGAGCACCAGGTCGATGTCGGCGGGGACGACCGAGGCGCGGCCGTGGGCGTCCTCGATCGCCCGGGCGATCCCCGCGGGATCCGGTGCCGTCGGGTGCGAGGCGTCGCAGTTCATGCCCACGCCCCGGACCCGTCCGTGGACGCGCCCGGTGTGCGCGCCGGCCCGCCGCAGGACGACCGCCACCGCGCCCTCCCCCATGATCATGCCGCGGCGGGACCGGTCGAACGCGTGGATCGCGTCCGGGGGCGGGTACTGGATCCGGTCGAACCCGCCGAACGAGCTCTCGGTGATCGCGTCGGTGCCCGCGACGACCACGGTGTCGGTCTCGCCGAACGCGATCAGGTCGGCGGCCATCCCGAGCGCGTACAGCGAGGCCGCGCAGGCGCTCGCGACGGTGTGCACGTTGTGCAGGCCGAGGGCGGACCGCAGGGCCGCGGTGAAGTGGAGATCGGCGGGCGCGAGGGGCGCCTCGCGCCGCCACCAGAGCTCGGCGGTCCGCATCTCCCGGTGCGTGGTGCCGACCAGGACCGGCAGCCAGGGGTCCGGGTCCGGCAGGCCCGCGTCGTCCAGCGCCTCCCGGACGACGCGGATCAGCCAGCGCGTCGCCCGGAGCGGCTCGTCCACGCCGGGGCTCGCCCGGTCGGGCACCTCGTACGCCGACCCCGCGCGGTACCTGGACGCGTCGAACGCCGAGAGCGGCGCCAGCCCGGACCGGCCCGCGCACAGCGCCCCGTGGATGCCGGCGACGGTGTCGCCCAGCGAGCACACCGCGCCCATTCCGATGACCTCCCAGCTCATGGCGTGCCCTCCAGGTCGCCGGAGGGGCCGCCCGACGGGGGACGGAGGCGGAAACGCGCGAGCTTGCCGTTGGCGGTGACGGGGAGCCTCTCGATGATCTCCACGCGGGACGGCCGCTTGTACGGCGCCAGGCCGGCGAGCAGCGCGGCGCGCACCTCCGCCCGTGCCTCGTCCGGACGGTCCGGGTCGCGCGGCACGACGTACAGCGTCGCCTGTTCGAGCCCGGTGGGATCCGCGCCGCCGACGACCGCGCAGTCGGCGACCGCGGCGATCCCGCGGACCACGTGCTCGATCTCGGCCGGCGCGATCTTGTATCCGCCGAGCAGGAGCATGTCGTCGGCGCGGCCGACATGGCGGATGTCGCCGCCGGGCGCGCGGAACGCGACGTCGCCGGTGTAGACGCCGCCGTCGGCGAAGGCGCGGGCGGTGTCCTCCGGCCGGTCGAGGTAGCCGAGCGCGGCCGACGCCGCGGCGATGTGCAGCCGGCCGGGAATCTCGTCGCCGACCGGCCGCCCGGCGTCGTCGCGGATGGTCACGGTCACCCCGGGGACGGGGGTGCCGATCGATCCGGGGCCGTGCGGCCCGTCCCGTCCCACGTCCGCCGCGACGACGGTGTGCAGGACCTCGGTCGCGCCGAAGCCGTTGATGAGCGGCACGCCGAACGTCGCGGTGACACGGGCCGCCAGGTCGGCCGGCAGGTGCTCCCCGGTGGACACGGCCAGCCGCAGCGAGGTCGTGTCGACCGCCTTGCCCTGCTCGGCGAGCCTGAGCAGGCTGGCGTAGAGCCGGGGCACGGAGAACAGGACGGTCGGCCGGTACTCGGCCAGTGCCGCCGCCACGCTGTAGGGCTCCGCCTGCCCGTCGAGCAGGACCGAGCAGGCGCCCGCCGCGTACGGGAACAGCAGCGAGTTCCCGAACCCGTAGCCGAACGACAGCTTCGCCGTCGACAGCACGACGTCGTCGGGGGTGAGCGCCAGCAGGCTGCCGACGCCGTCCAGGACCGCGCGGACGGCCCGCAGGGAATGCCGCACGCCCCTCGGCCTGCCGGTGCTGCCGGACGTGTACTGGACCAGCAGCTCATCGGTCTCCCCGAAGACGGCCGGTGGAGGCGCGGACCGCACCGCGCGGCCGGGGCCGAGCCCGGTGAGCAGCCCGGCGCGCCCCTCCGCGCGTCTCGTCTCGTCGATCTCGGTCAGCTCCGCCCGCAGCGCCGCACGGCGCTGCGGGGCGATGTTCAGCTCCGCGAACTCCGCCTTGGAGTCCTCCAGGACGAAGGCCAGCTCCGCGGGCCGGAGCATCGGATGCAGCAGCACCGGCACGCACCCGTGCCACCACAGGGCGAGGACGGCGGTGACCGCCGCGACGCAGTCGTCGGAGACGACGGCCGCGCGGCAGCCGGGCCGCACCCCCGCGGCCCTCAGGCGCCCGGCGTACTCCGTCACTGCGTCCCGCATGTCCGCGTAGGTGACCTCGCCCACCCGGCGGTCCACGCCGCAGCGCCGGTCCCCGGCATGCCCGAGCAGCAGTAACCCGACCGGGTTCGCGATCCCCGTGGCAGGGCTCATGACACCCGGGGCCTGTCGCGGAGCATCCGCATCGCGTCGCCGACGCTGTCGATCTCCGCGGCCTCCGCGGGGCCGAGCTCGGCGCCGGAGGCACGCTCCAACCGCACGATGAACTCCGCCTTGTGCAGCGAGTCCATTTCCAGGTCCACGTAGAACGATGTGTCGATCCCGATGTCGGAGACATCGACGTCCAGGATGGACGCCACGATCTCCTGCACATCCCGGTCGGTCATCATCGGCATCCTTCTCTCCTTCGCCAACGCACGTTCGTCCATCAACGGCGATCCGGCCACGTGCCCGCGCGGGAGGCCCGGGTCATTTCCTGACCTTCCTTATCGCCTCGGTGACGAGCGACTCGCTCGTCACCTCTCCGGCCTGTGTCAGCCGGACGCGCACATCGGCGGAGCGCTCGTCCATCGATGCGAGTTCGGCTTCGGCGCGCACGTCCCCGGGACGCGTCGCCGTCAGGTAGGCGACGTTCAGCCGGGTCGTGGCGAACACCATGTCGTCCTCAAGGAGACCGAACATCACGAACCCGGCGGCCTGGTCGTGGATGCCGGCGACATGGCCGCCGAAGACCACACCCGGTTCCACGCAGAAACCGGAGGGGATGTGGAAGTCGATCGCGACGAACCCCGAACTCCACTCCATCGCGACGACGTGGAGTGAAAGGCGCTCGACGTACTCCGGAACCGGTGTGGCGCCTGCGGCTATCTCCACGAGCATCTTCTGCCGCATCGTCAGCGCGTCTGACGGCGGGAATCCGTCCACGTCCGTTCGCACCTTCCCTGTCATGAGGCCGGCCCACGGCGCGCGACGAGCCAGACGAGCCCGGTGGCCAGCAGGAACGCCGTCACCACCACGAGGAGCCCGAGCGCCATGTCCGTCCGCAGCGCCGGATATCCCAGGGTCGTCAGATCGCCGTGGAACCCGCGGAAGAACGCCAGCCCGATCACGGCGACGCCCAGCGACGAGCCGATCTGCTGCGCTGTCGAGAGCAGCCCCGCGACCGCTCCGGAATCGTCGTCCCGCACTCTGGCCAGCACGAAGTTCAGCAACGGCCCGAGGACCATTCCCAGGCCGAGTCCGGTGACCAGCATCGCCGGTGTCATCAGCGGCCCGAGATGCCGTCCCGAGCCGCTCCCCTCGATCGTCGCGATCATGAGGACGCTTCCGGCGGCGCTGATGACGCACCCGGCGAGAATGGCGGGGGGCGCGTCGAGGCGCGCCACGATACGCGCCGATGAAAGGGACGTGACCGTGCTTCCCACCGCGTAGGGCGCCATCGCGGCGGCCGTCGCGAGCGCGCCGTACCCGAGGCCGTACTGGAGGGTGAGGGAATAGTAGAGGAAGAAGGGCACGACCCCGGAGAAGTACACCAGGTAAAGGGCCAGGCCCAGCCGGAAGACCGGATCGGCCCACAATCCCGGCCGCAGCAAAGGGGACCTCCCCCGCCGTTCGAGCGCCGCCTCAAGCCAGAAGAACGCGGCCAACAGCACGGGCGCGCACAGGAGCAGCAGCCAGCCCCATAGCGGCCAGCCGCGATCACGTCCGACGGTGAGCGGCACCAGCAGCGCGACCAGCAGCAGGACGACGGTGAGCGAGCCCGCGTAGTCCAGGCGGAGGCGCGTCCCCTTGTGCGGCGGCACCATGCGGGGCGCCAGCGCGATCAGGACGACGCCGACCGGAATGTTGATCAGGAAGATCGGGCGCCATCCCGTGCCGGCGAGGTCCGCGGCGATGATCAGCCCCGCGATGACCGGGCCCGCGATGGTGGCGCAGCTCACGACCGCCCCCAGCAGCGCGAACGCACGGCCCCGCCGTTCCGCGGCCACCGCGATGTGCAGTGTCGCGATGACCTGCGGGTACAGCACGGACGCCGAGAGGCCCTGCCAGACCCGGCCGAGGATAAGCGCGATCGGGCTCTGCGCCAGGCCGCAGGCGAGGCTCGCCAGGGTGAAGGACACCGCGCCGATGACGAACATCCGGCGCCTGCCGAACAGGTCGCCGAGCCGTCCGCCGGTGATGAGCGTCACCGCGTAGGCGACCACGTAGCCCGCGACCACCAGCTGCACATCCGGGACGGTGGCGCCGATGTCCCGCTGGATGCTCGGGATGGCGACGTTCACGATCGAGGTGTCGGCGAGGAGCATGAACGCCGCGCCGAGCACGAGCGCCGCCGCCCTCCTCTCCGCCGCGAGGAGACGCGGGGACGCGGGCGCCGCCGGGCCGCTCACCCGAGCGCCGCGCGTGACGGGAGCCGGTTCCGGCGGACCTTCATCGTGCCCGTGAGCGGGAACTCCTCCCACGGCCGGTGGTCGACCGCGGTGTCCTCCGGCAGCCCCGCCGCCCGGCGGGCGCGCCGCCACCGCTCCTCCTCGACCGGCGTGCCGCCGGCCGTGGCCGTCACCGCCGTGACCGTCCCCTCCACCGCGATGATCACGACCTCGGCCAGCTCCGGCAGCTCGTCGAGCAGGACGTCCTCGGCGCGGAGGGTGCTGGGCACGCCGGGGACCCGGTCCACCTGCCGGTCGTGGAGCTCCACATGCCCGTCCGGGCGGAGCACGCCGACGTCGCCCATGGGCCACCACGTGTCGCGGCCGGGCAGCGGCGCACGGCCGACGATCGACTCGGCACGGGCGGGGGTGCGCACCTCGATGTTCCCGGGCGTGCCGTCCGGCAGCGCCGACCCGTCGTCGTCCACGACGCGGAGCTCGGTCATGCCGGGGAACACCCCGCCGACGTCGCGGGAGCTCAGCCCCGCCCCCCGGACGTCGGACCGCGTGAGCATCAGCACGGTGACCGGGCCGGTCTCCGACTGCCCGTAGGCCTGGATGAACGCCGGGTCCGGATGGTCCGATGCCTCCAGGAGCGTCCGCAGCGTCCGCGGATGGATCGCGTCGAAGCTGCTGATGAACCGCTCGACCGGGGCGAACGGGTTCGGCGTGTTGTGCGCGAGCGCCTCCCAGCGCAGGAACATGTTCGGATGGGCCTCCAGAGCCTGCGGCCGGTACCGCAGGAGCGTCTCGCACACCCGGGCCGGGCCGGGAGAGGTGATGCCGAGGAACGGCATCCCCGTGTTGAGCACCGTGAGGAGCCCCGAAGACATCCGGACATGCACGAAGGACAGGCATTTCGCGCTGATCCCCGCATGGTCGAGCGACCGCACGACGCCTATCTGGGACGCCACGTGGGCGTACAGCGAATCGACCGTGTGGACGACGAGCTTGGGTTTCCCGGTGGTGCCGGACGAGTGCGTGATGAGGGTCGGGTCCGTGCCGTGATGGCGGGTGACCCGGTGGGGTGCCGTCTCGCCGAGCTCCACCGCCCCGTCCAGCCCGGCTCCGGGCGTGAGCGTGAGGAGGCGCGGGACGAGCGCGCCCAGCTGTTCCCGCCAGGGACGCAGGACCTCCGCGCCGACGGCGTCGGTCAGCAGATGGGGCCGCCGGAGATCCCTGAGGCAGTCCAGGAGATCGGCCGGATCCATCGCCGCCGACAGCAGCGCGGGCAGCGCGCCGATGCGGACGGCGGCGCACTGGAGCGCCTGGATGTCGAGGTGATTGGCCTTGACCAGGGCGACCACCTCGCCCGGACGCACCCCGGCGGCCCACAGCCGGTCGGCGTAGTCCGCGACCACCGCCGCGAAGCCCTCCACGGTGTCCGGGTCGCGGCAGGCGGAGGCCCAGGGCGCGTCCGCGCACAGCGTGGTCCCGCCCTGGTGCTCGGCGGCGCTTTCCGGCAGTAGGCCGAGGTCGGCGATGGGGGGCACGTCTCCTCCTTCGAAAAGCCTGATCACTCTCCGCCGGGCCGGGGGTCCGGCGTCCCGCGCGGCGGACGGCGCGGCGGGCCCTCCGCGGGCCGGTCAACCACGCACAGGTCCGCGCGCCCGGCCAGGACGATCGTGTCGACGTCGGCTTCGGAGATCGAGCCCGCCGCGATCACGGCGAACCCGCCGGCGCGTCCGGCCTGGTTGCGGATCCGGTCCGCGTGCGCGTCCCGCCCGTCGGGCGTCCCGCCGGAGACGTGCACGCCGGCCGCGCCGTGCGCCGCGAACGCGTTCGCGGCCTCGGCGACGGCGCCGTCCGGAAACCATTGCGCCGGTGAGAGGTGCACGCTGACCGGACGCTCACCCGGCCACACCTCCCGGATCGCGTCGAGCACCCCAAGCGGCCTGCGGAGGCGGTCCAGCAGGCCGCTTGAGGTGCCGCCGTCACGGCATCCGCCGGACGGGGACGGCGCCTGGGACGGTGGCGGGGGGCATAGGCCGTCGCAGGCGCAGTCCAGCTCCAGCAGGTCGAACCCGGCGGCGGCGGCGCGCCGGGCCGCGGCGGCGTACTCGCGCCGCAGCTCGTCCGGGGATCCGGCGGAGCCGCCGGTCCCGTGATGGCCGAGCCGGACGCCGATCTTCGCCGCCGAGTGCGCGTGGACGAAGCCCACGACCCGCCGCCACCCGTCCGCCTGCCGCTCGGTGCGCAGCCCGGCGCCGCCGGACGCGGCCGCGGTCAACACCAGCCCGGCCCCGCCCAGCGCCGCCCCGCCGACGGACACCAGATGCAGGTCGCCCGGCACGCCCTCGGGGGCCCGGCCCGGGACATCGGCCCAGATCACGACGCGGTTGGCCAGTGCCAGGCCGCCGAGCGTGTACGGCTGGAGGCCCGGCGGCCCCGCCCGGCCGTCAGCGCCTTCGCCGGCGCTGTTGGCGGCTCTGTCGGCGGCGCTGTCGGCGGCGAACCACCGCTCCGCCTGCGCGACGAAGCCCGGGTCGCGGCGGCGTAACCCGGCGTAGGAGACCCGGCGGCTGCGGGTCAGGATGTTCACCGCGAACTGCTGCGGGTCCTGGTGGGTGTACCGGTCGATGTCCTCGAACCAGGCGCGGCTGCTGTCCGCGGCGCGCTGGGCGGCGGCGACAACCGGGCGCCGCTCGGCGTCGTACGCGGCGAGCGCCGCCTCCGCGTCCGGCTGGTCCCGAAGTTTCTGCGCCAGGCATAACGCGTCGTCCATCGCCAGCTTCGTGCCCGAGCCGATGGAGAAGTGCGCCGTGTGCGCCGCGTCGCCGATCAGCACGACGTTCCGATGCCGCCAGCTCTCGCACCGCACCGTGGGAAAGCGCAGCCAGCGCGAGTTGTTCCCGGCGAGCCGGTGGCCGTCCAGCAGTTCTTTGCACAGCTCGGCGATCATCCCGATGGACCGCTCGTCGCTCTGCCCCGGCGCGAGCCGCGAAGGCGCCGCGTCGGCGAACCCGGCCGCGCGCCAGGCGTCCTCGGACAACTCCACGATCAGGGTGCTGCTCCGAGGGGAATCGGGGTAGGCGTGCACTTGGACGGCCCCGCCCGGCGTGTCCACGATGTAGAACCGGAACGCGTCGAGCACGAGGTCGGTGCCCAGCCAGATGTACCGGCACCTGCCGTCCCGCACCCGCGGCCGGAACGTCCCGGCGTACCGCGCCCGGACCAGGGAGTTCGCCCCGTCGGCGGCCACGACGACGTCATGGTCGGCGGCGAGGGCGTCCACATCGGTGATCTCGTCGCCGAACCGCACCGCGACGCCGAGCCGGGCACAGCGCCCGCGCAGGACCTTGAGCAGCCCGGCTCGGCTCAGCGCGGCGAACCCGTTACCGCCGGCCCTGAAGACGGTGCCGCGAAAACGCACATCGATGTCGTCCCACCGGGCGAGCATAGGCCGCAATTCGGAGAGGACGCGCGCATCGGCGCGCTCGATATCGCCGAGCGTCTGATCGGACAGCACCACGCCGAATCCGAACGTCTCATCGGGAGCATTCCGTTCCCAGACGGTGATTTCATGCCCGGGATCGAACCGGCGGGCCATCATGCCGAAGTACAGCCCCCCTGCCCCGCCACCGATCACAGCGATCCGCACTTCGCCCTCCTGCGCACCGGGTACCCACGCGGACCTTCGTCACAGTACCCGTCCCGCCCGCAAATGACGATGGCGAACGGCACCCGAATGGCACCCGAGATCGGCCGGATCCGCTTTAGCCCCGAGTTGATCCCCAGGGGAGACAATGCTGACCTGCCTGAACGGCTCGCCGGCACCCGCGAGACGGTTATGCCTTTCACGGAATGCAAGAACTCAATTGTCGGCAAGAAAGGGCATGATTGGTATCGCAACCCGCCACGGGCCCCGGCGCGGGGCGCCGTCGACCCCGTCCGCAGACGGTGCCCACACCAAGTGACGGCCCCACACCGGCGCCCGGGTCGGGTCAGAGGGTTTTGATGGCGGCGCGGGTGAAGAACTCGACTTCGGCGATGCAGACCTGTCGGTTGGGGGCGGCGCCGTAGGCGGAGCGGATCGTCAGGCGGACGCGGACGACGTTGTTCCCGCGGAGCTTGAGCTTCTGCGGGCCCGGGGCGTCGTCGAGTTGCAGCTCGGTGGTCCTGGCCGTGCCGTCGGAGGAGATCACCGTGGCGTCCAGGATCTGGGGGCGGGCCTGGGTGGCGTAGCGGTCCGGCTGCTTGGAGATGCCCGGCGTGATGATGAGGTTGAGCAGGCGGCGGGGCTGGACGAAGGACGCCTCCAGGAAGACACCCTGGCCGCCGCCGGCGTATCCGGTGCCCCAGAAGGTGTCGCTCAGCCCGTCGAAGGCGAGTTTGGCGCCGTGCTTGGGGTCGGAGTGCGACGCGGCCGACGCGTTGGACGTCACCGGCACGCGCCTGACGAAATGGTCGACGATGCCGTTCCCGACGTCGTCCACTTTCACGATGGCCGTCCAGAGCAGCGCGACGCCCAGCAGGGACATCGCCACGAGGGGCAGGACGCGGCCGGGGGTGCGGCGCAGCCTCGGCCGCTCGCCCGCCCAGGGCGCCTCCCGGTCCCGGCCGCCCTCGAAGATCCGCTGCCACCAGGTGCGGGTGCGGGACCCGTTCTTGTCCGCGGCGGCCAGGCGCATCGCGCACTGGCGGCAGAAGTGCCGGTCGGGCGGGTTCGGGGTGTCGCACCACGGGCAGGGGACGCCGCCGGACCAGTCCGGGTGCTCGGTGGCGCGCATGCGCGGGCGGGCGGCCTCCGGACGGCCGGGAAGAACCGGCGTGGGGCCCTGCGGCGCGGGACGCTGCTCGCTCTCGGGCGCCACCGGGACCAGCAGGCGCCGTGCCCGCTCGTCCCGCGCGGGCGGGTGTTCCGTCCGCGCGGTGGCCTGGAACGGGGTGTCCCGGGCGTCGCCGGCCGGCCGCCGGGCGGGGGACGGCGGTTCGGCAGGAGGCGCGGGCGGGGGGCTGGGAAGAGGCGCAGGGGGTGCCCCGGCGGGCGGGGCAGGCGATGCCCCGGTGGGCGGGGCAGGCGGTGCCTCGGCGGGCGGGGCGGGGGGCGGCTCGGCGGGCGCGGGACGGGCCGGGGGCGGGGGCTGGGCGGCGGGGGGCTCGGGGCGCACCCAGCTCAGCACCGCGCCGCAGCGGTCGCAGAACGACCCGCTCTGATCGGTGGCCCCGCAGTCCGCGCAGGTTCCGGCGGAGGTCACTGCCCCGCTCCTCTCTCGACGATGTGAACGACATAGGGGACATGGGCGGGACGGGCGGCGGCGACCAGGGCCTCCAGCCGGCGCGCGTCCACCGCCGCGGGGTCGGGGACCCTGAGCACCACCTCCAGGCGGGGCTCCGCCTCGCCCGGGATCGCGCCGAGCGGACGCTCCGACCAGGACGCGCCGCCGCTCTCGACGATCTCGGGGGTGACCCCGAAGGCCATCCGGACGGCCGTGGCCAGGCCGCGCGGGGTGCCCCGCAGCCGGTGCAGCGCGGTCGCCGCGGCGACCGCGCCGCGGGCCTGCGCCTCGGGTTCGTCACCGTGGAGTTCGGCGCCGACCCAGTCGGCCAGCCAGCCGACGAAGTCGGCGGGGGCCAGATGCGGCGTGAAGTACGCCTCCAGGCAGTCCAGCACCGCGAGCAAGGGGGCGAACAGGTCGTCGAGTCCCGCGACGTACCGCTGGGCGAGGTCGTCCTCCGCGAACACCGAGGGCAGCCGGGGGCCGAGCGGGTGCGGGGAGAGCAGTCCGTCGATGGCGCCCCTCATGACGCTCCCCCGAGGACCCGGACCTTGTGGTCGTAGGAGAAGACCAGGGCGGAGGCGTCCAGGTCGATCCGCTCCACCGCGTCGCCGCGCTTGCCGGTCAGCGGGTCGGCGGCGTGCAGCCGCACCTCGTCGACGAGCTCGACGCCCGCCACCCGCTGGAGCACGGCGAACACCTCGCCCGCCTGGAGGGGACGGCCGAACTGCCAGCCCCGGCCGTCCGCGCCGCCGGTCAGCGGGTCGAGGTGGCCGTACAGCGCGTCCAGGGCGGCGAGACGGACCCGCTCGGCCTCGGCGCCGACGAACGCGTGCAGGGTGGAGACGACGGTGACGCCCTGGTAGAACGGCGGGCCGACCGCCAGGCGGATCCCGATCGGGCGGCGCTCGTCCAGGTGCCTGGTGACGCGGCGGAGCAGGTCGTCGCCGGGCACGAGCTGCTCGAACCGCAGGCGCCCGCCCGGGTCGGGCACCGCCTGCGGCACCACCAGGACCCGCACCGCGCCCGCGCCCGCCTCGTCGACGGGCAGGCACCGGATGCGCGCGGTGTCCGGGGCGGCGCGGCGGGCCAGTTCCTCGTAGTCGCGGGCGGTCACCGCCCGGTCCTGGGCGCGCAGGGCGACCGGCGTGCGCCGCTTGGCCTCCTCCAGGGTCTCGGCGTCGACGCCGCCGCGGGCGGCCTCCCGGTTCTCCACCCGCGCGACGAACGGCACCGACGTGCGCAGGACGGTCAACGCCCCGCGGGCCACGTTGCCGAGGCGGCCACCGCCCGTCCGGTAGCGGCCGGCCCGCACGACCGCCCCCTTGCCCGGCACGGCGCCGTGCTGGCGGAGCAGCCCGTCCGGGGTGCGGACGGCGGGACCGAACGAGACCTCGCCGGTCGCCGCGTCGAGCCGGAAGTGCGGGTCGGCGGGACCGGACGCGGCGAAGTGCTCGACGGCCTCCCAGCGCTGCCAGCCCTCGCCGTCGGAGGTCTCCAGCACGAGCGGCGGGTCGCCCGCCACGACGGGGGCGTACTCGGTCCTGAACCGCTCCCCCGGGACGCCCGCGGCCTCGCCGAGCAGGTCGTCCTCGATCGTCTCGGCGTGGACGACGCCCGTCGTGCCGCCGATGGTGAAGACCTCGGCGGCGCGGACGGTCGGCGACACGGAGTAGAACGGCTGCCCGGGCCGGGCCTCGGTCAGGCGGCAGCGCAGCCACCCGGCCTCCTGGACGCCCACGCGGGACATCACGTGCCCGTCCGGGACGTGCAGGACCACGTCCCCGGGCCGGTTCAGGCCGCCGGTGCCGTCGGAGGCGACCTCGCACTCCCGCCAGCCCTCGCCGGTGAACGCCTCCCACAGCAGCGGCGGCTGCCGGGGGTCGACGCCGACGCCGTCGACGCGGCTGTCCATGCGGACCATCACCGCGCACGACGGGACCGCCGCCGACAGCCCGATCGCCAGCACGTCCCCCGGACGGGGCGCGGCGGAGAAGCAGGCGAAGTCCTTCTCGGCGCGCAGGTCGGCGGTGTGGTCGGCCGGCGGGCCGCCGCCGGCCTGCACGGCGATCCCGGAGAGCTCGCACGGCACGATCCGCAGGTCGCGCACGGTCGTGAAGACGACGGCCTCCTCCTGCTCGGTGCGCTGCGTGGCGACCTCCACGCCGGTGGGCACCAGCACGTCCTCGTCGTGCGGCGCCGACAGCCAGAACGTGACGTCCGTGCGGGCGGCGGCGGGCGGCAGCAGCGTGATGCCGAGCAGTTCCAGGAACGCCACGTGGTTCTTCTCCGGCACCCGGTTGAGCCGGTAGACGAGCTGGTCGACCATGTGCGCGACGGCCTCGATCAGCGTCACGCCGGGGTCGGAGACGTTGTGGTCGGTCCACTCCGGGCAGCGCTGCTGGATGTAGCGCTTGGCGTCGTCGACGAACTGCTGGAAGCGGCGGTCGTCGAGGTTGGGCGCGGGCAGGGGCATCAGGCTTCGCTCTCGGGGGACGGGTCGTCGTGCGACGGGATCACATAGAACGGAAAGACCAGGTTGCGCGGGTTGTTGGTGCCGCGGATCTCGTAGCGGACGTCGATGAACAGCACCGTGCCGTCGTCGGGCGTCCCGGTCACCCGGACGTCGGAGACCTCGATGCGGGGCTCCCAGCGGTCCAGGCTGGCGCGCACCTCGTAGGCGATGCGGCCGGCGGTCTCCTCGTTGACGGGCGCGAACACCAGGTCGTGGATCGCGCAGCCGAACTCGGGACGGGTCGGGCGCTCGCCCGGCGCTGTGACCAGCACCAGCCGTATCGCCTCCTCGATCTCCCGTTCCCCGGTGACCAGCACGATCCCGCCCGACGCGCTGACCCGCATCGGGAACCCCCAGCCCGCGCCGACGAACTGTTCCCCCATGACCCCTCCTCGTTCAAGCCGGTGGCAGCGTCACGACCGGTGCGTTCTTCTGTGTCAGGAGCGGGGTGACGTTCGCCTTGCCGAGGATCTCCACCATCCCGGTGAGGGTGATGTTCGCCGCCGTCAGGCCGATGCTCGGCGCCTGGACGGCGACCCGCGTCGCGGCGTTCACCGTCACCACCGCGCCCCTGACGGTCACCGCCCGGGTGCCGGAGATCTCCACGGACCCGTCGCTGTGCACGCTGAGCCGGGTGCCGGTCTGCTGCAGCTCGATGGTCATCCGGTCGTCGCCGCTGGCCACCTTGACGCCCCGGCGGCCCATCGCGTCCACCAGCTCGACCCGGTTGCCGGTACGCGAGGCGACGCTGCGCCAGTTGACCCGCCCGTCCGGCGCGACCACCGGCATCCTCTGGTACCTGGGGAGCTTGTCGCGGCCGTTGTAGAGGCCGCCGATGACGTAGGGATGGTCCAGGGCGCCCCGGTCGAACGCCACCAGCACCTCGTCCCTGACCTCGGGCATGAGCAGGCCCCCGCCGCGGACCCCGCCGTACTGGACGACCCGCGCCCAGTCGCTGACGTAGTCCTTGTCCAGCCAGGGGAAGGTCAGCTTGACGCGGCCCTGGCGGTCCGGGTCCCGGATGTCGGTGACGATCGCGGACACCACCCCGTGCAGCCTGGGCGCGTCGGACACCCCGCCGCCCGAGGCCAGCCCGAACAGCGAGCGGTGCTGGCGCCCGGACACCGTCAGCCACGTCTCGTAGCGGTCGCCGGCCAGGAACACGTGCCGGGCCGCGGTGACGGTGTACTTGCCCTCGAACGGCCGTCCGACCCTGTTCACCGCGACCGGCAGCCCGGGACGCAGCTTCGGGTCGCCGAGCACCTCGGCGTCCAGCTCGGCGAACGCGGAGCTGACATCGGCGGCCAGCGACGCCGCGGCCTCCTTGGCCTGCGCGCTGGTGTCGTACGGGACGTCGGTCCTGACCAGCCCGCCCCCCTTGAACGCCTTGACCGCCTCCCCCCCGGTCAGCCCGATCTGCAGCTCGGGGTTCGAGACGGCCGGGCTCCGCTCGACCACGCCCTTCTTGCGCTGGACGTCCCAGCCCCGCACCTGCACCTCGCGCACCTGGTCGGAGGCGGTGACGCCCATCCGGCAGCGCAGCAGGTTGTCCCCGAACTGCAGCACGTACGGGCTCGACGCGGCGGTGACGTTCTGGCCCGGGGCGCCCGACGCCGGCTGCGGGTCGACGAACTGGAACGCCCCCTCGTCGGAGAAGTAGACGTCGACGCCGTTCTCCCTGGCCAGCCTGGTCAGGAACTCCCAGTCGGTGACGTTCGGCTGAGTGATCATCGGATAGACCGTCCGGGTCTTGTCGATCCGGCCGATCTTCAGCCCGTTCTGCCGTGCGAGGATCCTGGCGATGTCGGAGGCGGTCATCTGCTGGTACCCCTTGACCCGCCGGTTGCGCAGCAGCCGGTGCCCCGGGTCGTGACCCCGCACCACGCTGTACTTCCCGGTGCCGTCGAAGTCGGCCTCCAGCGCGGTGACCTCCCCGGTCAGCAGCGGCTTGCCGCCGTCCTTGCCGATGACCTGCGCGTGCAGCACCACCTTGGAGCCGATCTTCACCCGCATCGCCGCCAGCAGCCGCCGGGACGGGTCCCGGAACGTCAGCTGGAAGGAGGCGGGCACGTTCACGCTGGTGTCCACCCACGCCTCGATCAGCCTCTTGGTCACGGTGACCGGCAGCACCCGGCCGTCGATGCGCACCTTGAGCTGGCTGGTGTAGTTGCCCTTCGTCACGCGTCCCCCCGGTCCCCGATGTCCTCGGCCGCGGGCAGCAGGAGCTCCCGCCCCGGCTCCAGGCGCATCGGGTCGTCGATCTCGTTGGCCTCGGCGATCACCCGCCACGCCGTCGCGTCGCCGTACTCCGACCAGGCCAGGGAGTGCAGCGTGTCGCCCGCCACCAGCCGGTGGACGCTGCGCGCGGTGAGCGCCCCCGAGGTCGGGTTCTGCCCCGGCGTGTCCTGCGGGATCTCCTCCAGCGAGACCCGGCAGGTCGCGCGCACCGGCGCCCCGGTGGAGCTGAACAGCGTGTACGACGCGCTCACCTGCCGCACGTACGCGACGAACCGGACGGTGGTGAACTCGCCCCACTCGAAGATCACCCACGGGGGCGAGCCCCGGTCCGGGAGGCTGGACGGCGCCGGCCGCAGGCACGAGAACAGCGTCTCCACGTCGTCGCGCACGCGGGTGTGCCCGGGACGGTCCGAGGCGTCGAGGAAGATCTCCACGTCGAGTCCCTGCTGCTCGCTGCCCAGGAACTCCACCTGCGCCCCGGCCCTGGTCGCGACCGCGGGGCTGTAGCGCCAGTTCGCCGACTTGGTCAGCTCCAGCTGCGCCGGGTTGAACTGGAACCTGATCTTCTTCATCAGCCCGCCCGGCTTGGTCCCGTTCCCCGCCGGCGGGTTGTGGATGCTGAGCGACGCGCGGACATGGCTCGCCTTGCCCGCCATCAGCCCGTGAACCCGTGATGCGCGATCTCCAGCACCTCGGTCGCCACCGCGGGGCTGGACGGGTCGAGCGTCGGCCCCGTCCAGCTCACCGGCACCACGTCCAGGAGCCCCCAGCGCGCGACCAGCGACCCGTCCGCCCGCAGCGCCTCGATCTGCGCCGTCGGCCGCCGGATCCCGGTCGCCACCGAGGAGATCCAGGCCATCACCTGGGCCGTCTCCTTGTTGATCGGCCGGGTCAGCCGGACGTTGGAGTGCCTGACCCGGGAGGGCAGCTGCCACACGTACCCGTTGTTGCCGCCCTCCTCGCGCTGCTCGATGTCCACCTGGGCGGCGAGCCCCTCGCAGCCGTTGAAGTTCCCCAGGCTCTCCCCGTCGATGGTCAGCCTGAAGAACACCGTCGAGCCGGGATCCCTCTTCGTCGTCATCGCACTCCGTTCAATAGGTCCGCAGGTCACGCAGGCGCCCGACCCGCTCCCGGTCCATCCGCAGCTCCGCCCGCAGCAGCCGCGAGAGCGGCACGACCAGGCGCCGGGCGAGCTCGTCCAGCTCGGCGTCGTCGGAGCGTCCCCCCACCCGGGGTTCCGGACGCGCCGCCGCCCGCGCGGGCGGCGGCTTCGGCGGTGACGGCCTCGGCGGTGAAGGCATCGCCCGCTGCACCGCCGGAACGGGCGCGGGGACGGACCCGGTGGCCTCCTCGGCGGTACCGCGAGAGGAGGCCACCGGGCCGACGCCGGGCGTCTCCGGAACGGGTCGGATCCCGGATGCCCGGCTCACCGGACCAGCGGACGCGGCCAGGCTCGGGGGCGCCACGGCACGCTGGACCGGCGGAGGAGCCGGGACGGTCGGCCAGACCGTCCCGGCAGGTGTCATGGAAGGGGCCGTCCGCGGAGCCGACCCGGCCCCGCCTCCCGTCCCGGATCCGGCGGCCGGAACGCCCGGCACGGGCCGGACGGCCGGACGGGGACGATCGGCCCGGCGTGCGGGACGGTCGGCGGCCGTCGCCGATCGCTGAATGGGCCGGACGGTCCCCCGCCGTCCGGGCCGCCCCGGCCGCGGCGCACCGGTGTGACCGGCCCGCAGTACAGGAAGTGACGCCGCCACCCGCAGGGGCGTGCCCGTCGAACGCTGGACCGGGACTCCGGCCGAGGGGCCGTCCGGCTTCGCGGGCCCCTCCCCCGGTGTCGCCGTAGGCGGCGGCGCGGCGGGCGCGGGACCCCGGACCGGCGGAGATATAGCGGACGTTTCCGGCCCCGCCACCGAACGCTGGACAGGCGCGCCCAGCCCCGCACGCCGCACCGGCGGTGCGACGCGTCCCCGCGCCCCCGGCCCCGGCCCCGGGCGACGAGGCTCGGACCGGCCGGTGCCGGGCTCCGCCTTCGAACCCTGCTCCGGCCGGACGGGCAAGGCCGCCTGCGGAACCACACTCTCGGACGGACGCGTGACTCCGCCGGTCACGTCACGCTGCCCGACCTCGCTCTGGCCCGTCCGTCCCGCGGTCGGAACCGAAGGCAACGGCGCCCCCAACCCGACCCGCCGCGACAAAGGCGGAACGGGCTTCCGCGCGGGCACACCAGGCTGCACGGGCCTTGCCGTAGGCACGCCCGGACCCGATCCGGCTCCAGAACGCTGGACGGGCACCCCAGACGACGCCTCACCAGCAGACGACGCCTCGCCACGCGAACCGCTCGACGCGGCCGGTCGGCCAGGAGGAACGCCCGTACCGGACGCGGTCTCGGAACGCTGAACAAGCAACTCCGATTCCACACCGGGAGCCGACCCCGGCACAGGCCGCACAACACTACGACCCGACGCCTCGCTCGACACGGCTCCAGCAGGGGCCGCCGCCCCTTCCGACGGACCGCTGGGCGTCTCCGATCGTCCAGGCGGAACACTCTTCTCGGTAGGGACACCCTTACTCGCCCCTGCCACAGAACGCTGAACAGGCAGCCCGGACTCCGCACGAGGCGGCGACGCGCTCTCCCCGGACCTGGTCTCCGAACGCTGGACAGGCAACCCCAACTGCCCAGACGAAACACCCTCCACCCCACGTCCTGGCGCATTGCCCGGCGCAACCGATCCACCAGGCCGAACAGGCTCCTCTGTAGACGCGCCCGCACCGGATCCAGCCTCAGAACGCTGAACCGGCAAACCCGACCGCCCAGAAGAGGCACCCTTTGACCCCGACGGACCACCCGGCCCAGCCGAACGACCAGGCCGGACAGATCCACCAGCCGACGCGCCCGCACCTGACCCGGCATCAGAACGCTGAACCGGCAAACCTGGTTCTCCAGGAGGCGGCGCCTGCGCCGGACGCACAACGCCGCGTCCAGACCGAACAGAATCACCAGACGCACCCACACCGGACCCAGCCTCACGCTGAACCGGCAAACCCGGCCCTCCAGACGCAACACCCTCCGACCCACCGCCAGGCGTCCCGCCACCCGAAGCCTGCACCTCCGGACGCACAACACCACGCCCCAACCCGCCCGCACCGGACCCGGCATCAGGACGCTGAACCGGCAACCCCGGTCCTACAGACGAAGCACCTTCCGACCCACCAGCAGGCGGCGCCTGCGCCGGACGAACGACACCGCGTCCAGGCCGAACGGATTTGCCACCGGACGCGCCCGCACCGGATTCGGCATCAGAACGCTGAACCGGCAGACCCGGCCCTCCAGACGAAGCACCCTCCGACCCGCCAGCAGACGTCCCGCCACCCGAAGCCTGCACCTCCGGACGCACAGCACCACGCCCCAGCCCGCCCGCACCGGACCCGGCATCAGGATGCTGAACCGGCAAACCTGGTTCTCCAGGAGGCGGCGCCTGCGCCGGACGCACAACGCCGCGACCAGGCCGAACAGAATCACCAGACGCGCCCACACCGGATCCGGCCTCAGAGCGCTGAACCGGCAAGACCGATCCTTCAGACGAAGCACCCTCCGACCCACCAGCAGACGGCGCCTGCGCCGGACGAACAACACCGCGTCCAGACCGAACAGAATCACCAGACGCACTCACACCGGACCCAGGCTCACGCTGAATTGGCAAACCCGAGTGTCCGGACGAAGCACCCTCTGACCCACCGGTAGGCGTCCCGCTGCCCGAAGTCTGCGCCGCCGGACGAACGACATCGCGTCTCGGCGCAGCGCCCGGTGCGGCCGTACGACCAGGTCGCACGGGGTCGCCAGCAGGCGCGCCCGTACCGGATCCGGCCTCAGAGCGCTGGATGGGCAACCCGGACTCGGTGCCAGGCCCCGGCACCACCGGCCGTCCAGGCGAGGCGTTTCCCGCTCCGGTGGCAGGAGTCCCGCCGCCCGTAGCTTGCGTTGGACGTGCGGCATCGCGTCCGGGCGCGTTGCCCTGCGCGGCGCGTTGGTCGGGGCGTTCGGCAGGCGGCCTGGCCTCCGTGTGAGGCGGCACGCCTTCAAGGCCAGGTCCCGGCGCCGCAGGTCCGGTGGACGAGGCGCCTTCCGTCTTGCCCGCTGGCTTTCCCTTCCGCGAAGGCTGCGCCGGACGGCTCGGTGAGGTGGGCTTGCTCGCCGAACGCTGGATCGGAGGAGGGGACGGGGTGCCCTCGGCACCACGTCCCCGCGTCTCGCTTTCCGGCGCCGGGGGCGGGCCGGGTGGGGCGGGGCCGTCAGCGGGTTTGCCCGGACTCGGCGCCTGGAGACCCTGTACCGGTGGCCGGGGTGGCGAGGGCCTCGCGGCGGCGCGTCCCCTCATGACCGGACGGCCGGGCGGCCCGGGCTTCTCGCCCGGCGCCGATGCGGAGCGCTGGACGGGCAGCGGCGGATCCTCGGGTGAGGGGGCTTCCGGCGTCGTCGGCAGCGGAGCGTTCAGGCCGGGGCGCGGGGCGGGCCGTCCTGGAGGGGGCGTCTGGCGCCCGGTGGTCTGAGGTTCGGCGGGCCGGGGTCCGGGCGCGGGGACGCTCGGCTCCGCGGCGTCCGCGCTGCGCTGGACCGCCGGGCCGGAGGGCTGCGCCGGTGGCCGGGATCTGACCGCGCGGACCTGGCGGGCAGGTCGGCTGACGCCGAGGGCGGTGGTCAGAGGCGTCGCGGGACGGGGCGCCGGGGACGTCGCCGGTGGCAGCGACACCGACGGTGACGGCTCCGGTTCGGTGTCCTGCTGGGCCAGCGGCATCGGCGGGGACGAGCCCGCCTGTATCGGACGCGGCGGGTCCTGGACGCTGCGCGGTGCGTCCAGGCGTACGTGACGGGTCATCTCCTTGGAGAAGGAGGGCGACTGCCACGTGGACAGGGTCATGCCGAAGGACGCGTTGGAGATCGTGCCCATCGGGGACGGGGGCTCCGACGCCGGCAGGGTGCGCCAGCCGGCGCCGGGCCCGTCCGGGGTCCCGGGCCCGTCCGGGGTGCCGGGGGCACCGGGTGCCTCCGCGGAGGCGGCCGGGCGGCGGGAGAACAGGTCACGGATTCCCACGGGTCAGCCGCTCACGAACGAGGCGATCTGGGTGACGTACCGGCGCCGGTCCGGGTGTTCCAAGTCCATGATCTCCGCGCGCGACCAGTGGAAGTGGTAGGCGATGTAGGCGATCTCGTGGTGCAGGCGTTCCGGCGGGTACGTCACGATTCCCCCAGGCGGCTCCCGGCGAAGTCCACCTCGAAGGACTCCGCGCAGGAGGGACATGCCACAGTGGCCAGGGTGTGACCCTCGGCGTTGATCTGACGGTAGAAGTCCTGCAGGAACGCCAGATCGGAGGCGAACATGCCTTCCACGACGCCGTCGTGCACCTGCGGGAGGGTGCCCAGCCGGGTGATCACCCGGCCGAGCAGGACCACCGACAGGTAGGGCGGGTTCTCCCGCACGCGCACGTCCTGGAGCGGGACCAGCTCGTCCTTGGCCGTGGCGAGGCGCATCGCGCCGTCACGGTGGACGGTCCCGCTCTCGTCCACGTACCCGCGCGGGAGCTCGAAGGCGAACTCCGTCCGCATCGGGCCCGAGCCTGCTGTTGGGGCGGAACGGCGCATCAGCTTTCTTCGATCGTCATTTCTTCGTAGGTGATGGTGACGGTCTCGGTGACCGGCGAGGTGCTGCCGGCCTCCAGATCGTCGAACTGCTGGTCGCAGCACCAGGCGTTGCGAAGGTTGAAGCGCCGGACGGGATTGCTCTCGTAGTCCATCTGGATGATGGTGGCGTTCTTGCGGGCCTGGCCCATGTTCCCCTTGAAGGATTCCTTGATCCAGTCGGAGAACACCTTGCTGCCCGTGGTGGCGCGGACGACCTGGCACTCGCCCGCCTGGGAGACGCCGGGGAGCTTCCCGGTCATCGGGTGCCCCTGGGCCGAGTTCTGCTTGAACTCGATCACGTCCTGCTTCTGCCCGAGCCCGGACACCTTGTGCAGGTACTCGACCATCACGCCGTCGATCTGCAATCCGAAATTGTGCGCCGCCGCGGAGTCGGCCTTGTCGAAACGTGCCATGGTCTCTCCTTCTGGTTAGTGATGAAGAATGCGAGGCGGGGCTATTCCTCCAGCTCGCCGCCGCCGGAGATCTGCGCCAGCCGGAACACCACGAACTCGGCGGGCTTGACCGGTGCGACGCCGATTTCGCAGACCACGCGGCCCAGGTCGACCGACTCGGGCGGGTTGGTCTCCTCGTCGCACTTGACGTAGTACGCCTCCTCCGCGCTGGCGCCGAACAGCGCGCCGTCCCGCCACTCGGTGACCAGGAACGCGGAGATGTTGCGGCGGATCCTGGCCCACAGCGCGTGGTCGTTCGGCTCGAACACCACCCACTGGGTGCCGATCAGGATCGACTCCTCCAGGTAGTTGAAGTAGCGGCGGACGTTCAGGTACCGCCACGCCGGGTCCGAGGACAGCGTCCGCGCGCCCCACACCCGCACGCCGCGGCCGGGGAACGAGCGGATGCAGTTGACGCCGATCGGGTTGAGCAGGTCCTGCTCCCCCTTGGTGACCTGGAGGCCCAGGTCCACGGCGCCGCGGACGACCTCGTTCGCGGGGGCCTTGTGGACGCCGCGCTCGGCGTCGCTGCGGGCCCAGATCCCGGCGAGGTGGCCGCTCGGGGGGATCAGCCCGGTCTGCCCGGAGGACGGGTCGAAGACCTTGATCCACGGGTAGTAGAGGGCGGCGTAGCGCGAGTCGTACCCGGCGGTGTCCTGCCGCCACTCGTACACCTGGCGGGCGTTCAGGCCGGGCGGCGGGTCGATGATGGCCACCCGGTCGCCCATCAGCTCGCAGTGCGCGATCATGCCGAGCTGGACGGCCTTGAGGCCCTCCAGGTCGATGGCGCCGCGCTGGTAGGCGCTCATCAGGTCCGGCGCCGCGACCATGGTGATCGCGTCGATGGCCTCCAGGCCGCCGAAGCCGGTGCGGTCGGCGGCGTCGCCGAGGTAGTGCTCGGGGCCGATCGTCCGGCCGTCGGCGACGGGCGAGGCGGGCGCCGCCGGAGCGGGCAGGGTCACGCTCTGGTTGTCGGGCCTGGCAAGCTGCCCGGTGGGCGCGGCCTCGGTCACGGTGATGAGCTTCGAGCGCTCCTTCACCTGGGTGACGATGTAGGTGCGGGTGTTCTTCTTGGTGGAGACGTTGAAGCTCTCGGCCACGCTGCCGTCGACCTTGACGACGAGCTTGAACCGGTCGTCGGCCTTCTCCCCGGCCTTGTCGCCGCCGTCGATGTCGGCGACCTCCACCGTGACGGTCCCGGTGGCCCCCGAGGGGACGGCCGCGACGTGGAACCCGCCGAGCCGGGTGGGCGCGGGGGCGTCCAGCTGCTTGGGCGCGTCGCCGCCGTCGTCCGCCGCCCCGCCGACGCGGACCACATAGCAGGTGGTGCCGCCGTTGTTGAAGAACCCGTACACCGCGTGGGCCAGGTAGTAGCCGTCGGTGAAGTCCCCGAAGGCGGCGACGTACTGCGACCAGTTGGTGACCAGCACGGGCTCGTTCAGCGGGCCTGCCGGCGCGAAGCCGACGAAGGCCGCCACGGACGTGCCCACCCCTTCGATCGGGCGGGATCCGCTGGCCACCTCCTCGACGTAGACGCCGGGCGACAGATAGGTGGGCATGGGCAGCTACTCCCCCGATTGGACGTCTGAGTTCACCTGAACGATGCCGTTCCGCCCGGCTGCTCCGAAACGTCCGTTCGTCCCTTCCGGAGGGCACCGTGCGATGCCCGTGAGGGCATGACCGCGTGGACGGCCGTCGGCGGGCCCGGCGCCTGGGACGGCGTCGCCCCGGCTCCCGTCCACGCGGGCAGGGGGCGCGGTCCGCGCCCCGCGATCTGGGGCAGGGAGGCGTGCACCCCGGGGTGCACGAGCGGTCATTCCTGGGGCGTCCGCCGCGATCTAGAGTCCGATCGGTGAGTATCTGGAGTTCTCTCGATCCGGCGTCGGCCACCGTGGATCCCGGCGGCGCCGTGACGGTCGCACTGCGGCTGCGCAACACGACCGACCTGGTGGAGGAGTACCGGATCACGGTCGCGGGCGAGCCCGCGGTGTGGGCGGAGGTGGAGCCGCGGACGCTGCGGCTCTACCCGGGGACGACCGGCACGTCCGAGATCACCTTCCGGCCGCCGCGCACCCCGGACGCGACGGTCGGCGGGCATCCGTTCGCGGTGGACGTGATCCCGACCGAGCAGCCGGGCGACAAGACGGTCGTCGAAGGGCATCTGACGGTCACGCCGTTCACCGAGGTCCGGGCGGAGCTGCTGCCGCACACCGTGCGGGGACGGTTCCGCGGCAAGCCCCGGTTCGCCGTCGACAACCTCGGCAACACCCGGCTGACGGCGTCGCTGACCGGCAAGGACAACGGGGGGCAGCTCGGCTTCGAGCTGTCCCCGGCCAACGTGCAGGTCGAGCCGGGACGGGCCGCGTGGGTCCGGGGGCGGATCAAGCCGGGCGCCATCACCTGGTTCGGGAACCGCGAGTCCCACCCCTACAAGGTGAACGTGCTGCGCTCGGGCGTGGAACCGGTCGAGGTCGAGGGCGTCTTCCTCCAGCGGGCGGTCATGCCGCGCTGGCTGCTGGGCCTGATGGGGCTGCTGCTGACGTCCGCGCTGGCGTTCACCATCGCGTGGTTCACCTTCAAGCCCAACTTCGGCTCGCGGGCCCGCGAGGGCGGCATGGTCCCGGTGGGGAACCCGCTCAGCCTCCCCGACGACAAGCCGTCCGCCAAGGCCCCGGCGCCCGACCAGGAGCCCCGGCAGGCCCCCGCGGAGCCGCTCCCCGGTGACGGCGGAGACGAGGAGCCGGGCGCGGGCGAGGGAGAGGGCGACGGTGACGGCGGCGAACGTCCGCTCGGCGGCCCCGGGCACCACCTGCTCTACCTGAACAAGGCCGGGCCCTGGCCCGAGGCCGCCCCGGCGGAGGAGCAGCCCACCAGCCGGACCATCCCCGTCGAAAGCCCCGGCTTCGCCCGGACGGGCAACGAGTGGAAGTGCACCTACAGTCCCGTGCGGTTCACCATCTGCGGCCTGCACGACACCTACCAGGCGGGGACCGAGCCCACCTTCGACTTCTGGGTCCGCTCCAACGGCGATCCCGACGCGAGCATCTCCGTGATCTTCGACTGGACCTTCGACGGCAAGGACGTGCTGGAGCGGCGCCAGGTCTTCAAGGCGTTCCGCCTCGAACCGAACCAGGAGTGGCAGCGGTACACCGAGCTGGTCGGCTCGGACTTCTCCGAGGGCGAGGAGTACCGCGACCTCGACGGCGGCAAGCTGAGCGTCGGGTTCTGGATCCGGTCGGGCAACTCCCCCATCGAGGTGCGGGCGAACGTGCCGCGCGGCCAAGAGAACATCTCCGCGCTGCGCATCCCCTACGAGCCGACCCCGGAATGACCCACCGGAGTCATCCGACGCGCAGTCATCCGACGCGGAGTGATCCGGCGGTGCGAGCCGCCGGGCCCGCACCGCCGGATCACCGGGGAACCGTCTAGATGTCGCCGGGGAGCAGGCGGCCCAGCTTGCGGTACTCGCGGCGGGCACCGGCGAGCAGGTCGTCCATGGTGACCGGGTGCCCGGCGGCGGCCGCCAGGTAGCCGGCGGTGACCACCGCGCTGCGGATCGCGCCGCCCGCCAGCTCGAACTCCCGCGCGCAGCGGTCGAGGTCCACGTCGCCGCCGACCGGGACCGGCGGGGCCAGGCAGTGCTCCCACAGCGCCCGGCGCTGCGCCGGGTCCGGGAACGGGAAGTCGATGACGAGGTCGAGGCGGCGGGTGAAGGCGTCGTCGATGTTGGCGCGCAGGTTGGTGGTGAGGACCGCGATGCCGCCGAACGACTCCAGCCGCTGCAGGAGGTAGGCGCTCTCCAGGTTGGCGTACCTGTCGTGGGCGTCCTTGACGTCCGAGCGCTTGCCGAACACCGCGTCGGCCTCGTCGAAGAGCAGCACCGCGTCCATCCGGTCGGCCTCGGTGAAGATCCGTTCGAGGTTCTTCTCGGTCTCGCCGACGTACTTGTCGACCACCGCCGACAGCTCGACGACGTACAGGTCGAGGCCGAGCTCGGCGGCGAGGACCTCGGCGGACATGGTCTTGCCGGTGCCGGACTCCCCGGCGAACAGCGCCACCACGCCGCGTCCCCGGCCGCCGCCGCTGCGCAGCCTCCACTCGCCGAGCACCCGGTCGCGGTGGCGGGCCCGCTGGACGAGCTCGTGCAGCCGCCCGGCAACCTCGCCGGGCAGGACCAGGTCGTCCCAGCCCACGGCGGGGACGATCCGCCTGGCGTGCTTGTGCAGGCCCCCGGCGTTCTGGAGCCGGGCCCCGCGGTGCAGGTGCGCCGCGGACAGGGGCGCGCCGTCGAGCGCGGCATGGTCGAGCGCGGCCTGGGCCGCGCGGCGGATCTGGCCCGCGGTGAAGCGGTAGGTGGCGGTGGCCGCGTCCAGGTCGAAGCCCAGCTCGCCCGGCAGCTCCGCCCGCCAGACTCCGGCGGCGGGCGCCTGCGCCGGGGCGTCCAGGACCAGCGGCTGCGTCTCGCTCCACGCGGGGTCGAACGGCAGCGGCCCGGCGAGGAGCACCGGGACCTTGAGCGGCGCGCCGGCGAAGGTCCGCACGAGGACGCCGTCCGCCAGGGGCCCGGCCACGACGGCCGCCCCCCGCATCAGGGCCTCGCGCAGGACGGACGGGACGAGCGCCGCGTCCAGCCGGGACGGGTCGGCGACCAGCACGGGCAGCCCCGCGGCCGCCGCCGCGGAGCGGGCCGCCGCGACACCCGTGCCGGGCCGGTCCTCCAGCAGGTAGACCAGCGGCGGATCGTCCCCGCGCAGCCGGGCCGCCAAGCCGGTCAGGCCCGGCCCCGGGACGTCCGGCCCCGGGACGTCCGGTCCCGGGACACCGCCGCCGTCCAGCCGCACCACCCCGGCGAGGTCGCCGTCCGGGGCGTCGTCGCCGAGCAGGAACGCCGCGACCCGGTCCGGGACCCGCAGGCCACGGCTCAGGAAGGGGCGGTCGGTGTCCTCCAGGACGAGGAGCCTCCCCGCGGTCAGCGGGGCCCCCGCCGCGAACCGCGCGCGTGCGGGGGCGGAGGTCACGGGGGTGCCGCACAGGTCCAGGGCCAGGCCCACGGAGGCGCGGCGGCGGCTCACGTCGTCGTTGAGGTAGCCGTAGAGCGGCTCGAACGAGCGGTCCAGGTCGGGTGCGAGCGCGACGAGCAGGATCTCCATGTCGAGGTCGATGAGCCCGAACGCCGTGGCGAGCCGGTGCGCGCGGGTCGCGGTGCCGACGGTCTCCGCCAGCTCCAAGACGGCGTGCTCGTAGCCCGGGTCGGGGACGGCGCCGGGCCCCGGGCCGTCCGCGAGCCGCCGTGCCGTCTCCGGCCCGACGTACAGCCCGCGGAACCGGTCGCCGGCGGACGGGTCGGCGCCCGCCCGCTCCTCGACCAGCAGCCGCACCCGGGCGCGGAGCAGTTCGACGCGGGCCAGCAGGTAGCCGGTCGAGTCGGTCACGTGAGCGGCTCCCTGCGGACCTCGGTGACCGCGTACACGCTGTCGCGCACCCGGACCTCGACCTCGGTGACCGGCGGTCCCGCGGGGTACTCGGGCGACACGAGGAACGGCGCGACCACCACGACGTCCAGCGACGGCTTGAGCTCGCCGCCGAGCGCCGACCAGATGTCGGCGATCGACCGCGGATCCGGCGGCGGGACGGCCGCGGTGATCGGGACGGACAGTCCCGCCGAAGCCAGCATCCCCCCGGCTGGCAGCGTGTCAGCGGGCAGCGTCTCGTGGCGCAGCAGGCATCCCAGCACCGCCGACAGCAGCCGGTGCTCGTCCTCGGGCTGCTTGGTCCAGGCGGTGAAGAGATAGGACAGGCGGTAGAAGCGCGGCGGCTGCCGGTAGGCGGTCACCCGGCCGTCCTTGCCGTGCACCCGCGCCGGCCCGCGCTCCCTGCGCGCCATGTCCTCGCGGACGTCGTAGAGGTAGGCGTTGACGGTCGGGATGTTGCGCTGCGCCGCCCACTCGCGGGTGGGCGCGTCGAAGACCAGGCGCACGTCGCCGCCGGCCAGCGCCCGGGTGCTCACCAGCGTCCGCAGCGCGGCGTCCACTTCGTGGAGCATCAGATGTAGCCCTCCCGGATGGCGTAGGCGACGGCGTGGGCCCGGTTGCGCAGTTGCAGGCGGGTCATCAGGCCGTGCAGCACGTTCTTGACGGTCCGCTCCGAGTAGGCGAGCTTCCTGGCGATCTCGGAGGTGTCCAGGCCGTCGGAGATGAGGCGGAGGACGTCGCGTTCCCGCTCGGCCAGCCCCGCGGCGGTGAGGCCGTGGGCGCCCGCGCCGCGCTGGATGCGGCCGATCTGCTTCAGCAGCCGCCCCTGCAGGTCCGGGGGCAGGCTGCCGTGGCCGCCGGCGGCGGCGACGATGGCGCGGGCGATGCCGTCGGGCCCGGCGTCGCGCCGCCAGAGCATCGCGACGACGCCGCACTCCACGACCTCCAGCAGGTGCGCCTCCTTCAGATCGCTGACGATCAGGACCGACCGTGAGCCGATCGAGCGCGAGAAGCGCCGCAGCACCCCTTTGACCTGCTCGTCGACGGCCTCGGCGACGACGACGGTGACGACCGCGTCGGTCTCGTCCACCAGGTTCAGCTCCGGGTGGTGGCGCAGCCCGCCGACCACGCCCGCGTAGGTGATGGGGTCGGGCGCGTGCACCGCCACGGCGATGGTCTCCCTCACGTCACTGCGCTCCCGCCGCCGCGGGGCCGGCCGTCGCCGGGGCGGGGTCCTTCTCCAGGACCTCGGCCGGCGGCACGATCGACCCGTCGAACCGGACCCGCCAGGTCGTCCCGACGCGCTCCGGCCGCCCGACCGCCACGACGGCCGATCCGGGCGGGGTCTTGGCGGGCACCTGCATGCCGTCGTCGATGATCACGACCCGGCCGCGTTCGGCGCCGTCCTCCGGCCCGGTCACCGCCTCGGGCGGGAAGCCGACCGTCCGGACCCGGACGCCCTCGCGCCACGGGTTCTCCCGCATGCCCCGCGCCAGCGCGAGCGCCGCCTTGCGGGCGGCCTTGCGGTTGCCCGCGAGCGCGATCGGCCCCGGCAGCGCCGCCAGGTTCACCCACATGCCAGGCCGCACCAGGGCGAGCAGCGGATAGGGCGCGGCGGGGACGGAGTCGCCGGTGATCTCGTCGATGTCGGCGACGGACAGCAGCCAGCGCCGCCCGCCGGGCGCGACCCGCCAGGGCTCCGGGGCGTTCTCGTCGGCGGCGGCCAGGTGCAGGGCCACCTCCGCCTCGTCGATCGTCACCGCGCGCGCCTTCGGCACCTCCCGCCCGTCCTGCTCGCAGTCGACCGCCAGCAGCAGCAGCGCGCGGTGGACGCGCAGGGCCGCGCCGGGGTCGGCCGCGGTGCGGGGCCCCTGGCCGGCGCGGTAGCGGCGGCCGAACACCCATCCGCCGACCCCGAGGACGGCGAGCGCCAGGACGCCCGTCATACCGGCCGCGACGGCGGCCACGGGCTGCCACGAGACACCGTCCTTCCCGGCGGCGGACCGCGGCACGGCGATCTTGACGGGCGGCGGGCTGGGCAGCGGCGACGCCGGGCCGTCCACCGACGGCAGGGCGAGCTCGGGTGAGGGCTCGCCCGTCTCGGGCGTCGCGGTCGGCTCGGGCTTCGCCGTGGGACGGGCGGGCTGCTCCCGCCTGGGCGACCTCCTCGGCGCCGCGGTCGGGCTCGGCCCGGTGTCCAGCAGCTCCGGCTGCACCGCGCCCCCCGACCCCAGGCACGCCGCGCCGCGGCTCGGGTGGATGCGCAGCGAGCTGACGCCGCCGCGGAACTCGCGCAGCCGTGTCCTGGGCGGCAGGCACGAGATCAGCCCTTTGAACTCGATGTCGTCGTACAGGCCCACGTAGCTGTCGGTGCGGTTGATCGCCGACCGCGTCCCGTCGTTGAAGAACGACCAGTCCTTTTCCATCTTGAGGTCGGTGTCACCGTTGTTGGTGCCGATGAGCCCGCCGCCGTCCTGGAGGTCCGGTTTGCCGTACAGGCACCACCAGCCTTTGTTGTCGCGGCATGCGGTGGCGGCCCTCGCGTCCGCCGGGACGGCGGCGACGGAGACGGCGGCGACCGTGGCGACGGCGGCCACGAGCAGCGCGCCGGACGCCGCGCCGGCCCTCAGCAGCGGGCGCGGCGGCGCGGAGGTCACGCGACGCCCCTTCCGCCGCGTCCGCGGACGTCCGTGGCCGTGACGGCGCGGGCCCCCGCCTCGCGCACCGGCCGGACCGCGTCCCGCCGCCGTGGAGCGCCGCCCGCGCGGGCACGCGTCCACGCTGACGCCGGTGTCCCCTTCGCGCCGGACGCGCGTGCCCCCGAGATCACACCTGTTGTCATGCCGTTCAGCTTCGCCGACGACCGCCGGGCCTGGCAGTGCCGCACGCTATCCATTCGCCGGTACAGCCTGCTGTACCGCCGGCCATCGTCCCTGGCCGGCACGCCTGCGACCGGGGCGCGGCGGTATCCGGCGCGGTGCGCCGGCCGGGCCGGCGGCGCACCGTCTCCCTCGATCATGAGTGTCCTCCGGGTGGGGTCGGCGGACGCCCCGGGGGCCGGTTCCCCGGGGCGTCCGCCGGCTCACGCGATCAGTAGGGGTTCTTGGCGGTGACGTCGCGCGGGCTGATCGTGAAGCCCTGCCAGTGCGCGGGCAGCGGGTCGTGGTCCTCGTCGCGGGGGATGTGGTGGAAGTCGACGCTGACCCAGACGATCGGGTCGGTCAGCGCCTGCCCGTTGACGAACTTGTCGACCTGCTTGGCGCAGCGCGGCTCCTCGTTCTGGGCGGCCAGCCGCTCGCACGCCTTGCGCTGGGTGACGTAGAGGTCGGAGAGGGTGAACTGCTCGCCGGCCGACGCGGGCCCGCGGAACTGGCTGCTGGCGATGTCGCTGATCTGCCAGGAGATGGGGTGGCCGTCGGCGTTCTTGACGGCCGGGTCCACCACGCGCCAGAAGCGGTCGGGCGCGAGCTTGACCGCCGTCTCCCGGGTGAGCGTCTTGCGCAGGATCGTGCGCTTGAGGGCGCCCTGGCCGGAGAAGTCGAACTGCTCGACCTTGTCGCCGGCCGGTCCCTGGAGGTCGAAGTCGGCGCGCCAGAACGCGTTGTGGAAGTGGTTCGGGGAGTAGTGGGTGTTGCCCCGCCCGATCGGCCAGCCGTGCTTGGCCGAGGTACGGTCGGACGCCAGCGAGCCGGTCGCGCCGAGCCGCGGGGTGATCTGCCCGTCGTCGGTGAACCGGTACTCCAGGATGTAGTCGTACCAGCCGACCTCGAAGACCCCGAACACGACCAGCTCGCTCGACTGCCGCTGCTTCTCCTTGTCCGCGTCGACGTCGGTCTTCTTGTAGCCGTAGCCGCGCCCGTTGGTGTTGACGCAGACCAGGGGACGGCCGTTGTGCTTGCGGATCTCGCCCCCCGGGCAGTCGCGCGGCAGGAGCCGTGCGGCGTAGTTCAGGTCCAGCGGCATGTCGAGGTGGCGCTGGGAGTCGTCGTCGTAGGGCACGTGGACCTGGGTCAGCGCCAGGTCCCGCAGCACCTTGACCTCGCCGCTCCCCTTGGGGGTGTACCGGACGTTGAGCATGCGCAGGCCCTCGCCGTCGCGGGCCTCCCAGCAGATCTGCCACCGGGCCCCGTTCGGGAATCTCTTGTCGATCTTGTATTGGCCTGCGCAGTCGGCCGGCGCCGCGGCGGCGGAGGCGTGGGCGGGCGCGTGGGCGGCGGACGCGGCCGGTGCGGCCGCGCACAGCAGGGCGGCGCATGACGCCGCCGCTCCGAAGCCGATCCCCGACCGCAGCCGGGCCCGCACTCGTTCGAAGGTGGTCATGGCTCGGTTCCCCCTACCGGTCCAGGATGACGACGCGCTGGGCGGACATGTCGACGACGATGCGGCCGGTGTCCATCCACGTCCCGTTAGGGAGCTGGAGGTCCACCGTGAAGCAGCGCTTGGCGCCGCACTGGGCGACCGCGGCGGCGTTGCGCGCGCCGGCGGCCTGCGGGGCGCGGAAGATGTGGCCCCGGGTGTGGATGTCGGACGCCGACGCCGGCTCGTGCCCGGCGGCGCCCTTGTAGGAGGTGCGCAGGCCCGGCCCGAGGCGGCGGTCGGCCAGGATCAGCTCGACGGCGCGGCGCAGCTCGTCGACGCTCGCGATCGGCTGCGTCCCGGTCGCCCGCTCCGTCTTGATCACCTGGGACGAGGCCAGGTCGACGTGCCGGACGATCATCTCGTCGGTGCGGTAGTCGTACAGCCGGACGTCGGCGACGCGCGGGCCGCCGTCCGGGCCCTCCAGGCGGCTGGCGCTCACGAACGCCACCTGCGGGCGTCCGGTGACGCCCTGGGCGCGCGGCTGGTCGGCCAGCGCCGCGCGCTGCGCCTTCTGGATCTCCTGGTCGGAGAGCGGATCGAGCCCGCTGCCCTGCGCGGCGCGGGCGTGCGCGTCGCGGTCGGCCCTGACGGGTGCGGACGGGTCGGACAGCTGGTAGAACGCGAGCGCCGCCAGCCCCGCGCCGGCCAGCGCCACCGCGATGCGCGTGCCGGGGCGGCGCCACGCGCGTGCCCCCGGAGACAGTTCCCTCTTCATGATCGTCTCGGTCCCCCCTGGACGTGGTGATCGGTTTGCTGCTGAGGGCTTAGATCACCGGGGTTCCGACCCGGGTTGTCAAAATGGGTCGGGAAGTGGTGGCTCCTTCCGGCCACGCGATTCGTTCCCAGGGGGCTTGATCATAAGGACGGCGGCGATTATGACGCCGGGGCACCGTGCGTCACCTTCTGCTTTCCGCCCGCCGACCGCCATTCCGCCGCGGGCCCGCGACCGGGAAGGACGCCGGCTTCGCGGCATCCACCTCAGGTCGCGGGCCCGGTCAGACTTTCGTCGTACATTCGGCGGCCCGTCCGCACGCGCCGCGATGTGCCCGACGGTCAGTCGTTGAGCGGAATCGCGCGGATCCCCTCGAACGGGGTGTCCTTCTCCAGATAATCCACGGTCTCGAAGAGGCCGATCGCGTCCATCGGGAACCGGGCGCCGGCCTCGGCGGCGAAGACGCACGGCAGGATCCGCTCGCGCTCGGACGCGCCGGCCTCACCGCTCTCGCGGATGTGCTTGTGCGTGTGGATGAGGATCGGCATGAACCCTCCGCCGAGCACCGACCCGCTCCGCAGGATCGCGCCGCCCACGCAGTCGATCACCAGTCCCTTGCCGAGGACGGAGTCGCGCCCCTGGTAGTAGTAGGAGGGCGTGGTGAGCGTGCCGTGCTCGACGTGGAACACGCCCGCGGACAGGCCGATGATCGAGCGTCCGCCGGTCCGCAGCACCGACCGGTGGAAGTCGACGAGGATCGGCCGCACCCGCGCGTCCGGGAGCTTGAACTCCGGGCACAGCAGGACGATGCGCAGCAGCTCCGCGAGGGTGAGCGCAGCGCCGTTCCCTCTCGGGAACTCCTGGTCCCAGGGGACCAGGTAGTCCGACGGCGAGACCATCTCGGTCCCGGCGTCCTCGGAGATCAGGCGCTCGGCCTCCGTCGCGGGCGCCTGCGCCCGCGGGGCGCGGCCGAGCACGCGCCGGGCGAGCAGGTACCGGCTCTCCAGCGTCTTGGCCCTGCTCGCGGCGGTCAGCACCGCGATCCTGCCCGTGACCGTCTCCGGGATCTCGAAGAGGTCGTCAGTGCCGTCGGTGGGGACGGCGACCTTCGTCTCCAGGCTGCGGTACCCGAGCGGCTCGAAGGAGTCCACCGCCTTCTGCAGGGCGGCTGTGAAGTCGCCGGGGCCGAGGAGGAGCAGTTCCTCGGCGGCCAGGGCGCGGTAGTCGTAGGGGATGCCGGCCGACGTGGACAGGACGATGTCGGCGAGCGTGGCGCGGTACCGTCCCTCGTCGAGCGACGACGCCGCCAGTTCCAGCGACAGGTACGGCGATTTCTCGCCGGGGCCGTGCACCCAGCTCGCCGCGTAAGGCCCCTCGAACCGGCACGCCTGGCCGAACAGCTCGTAGGCGCTCTCGCCGGCCTCGATCTCCCTCGTGATCCGGGTCCGGGCCGACTCCTCGTCGGCGACCTCGGCCAGCAATCCCGCGGTGAGCCGCAGCAGGGTGGAAAAGTCCAGGGTGTTCTGCATTTGGACAGCGTCCAGGCCGCGGTCCTGCTGCGGTCCTTGTCCGGTCCTCCCGGGACCCTGAGCTGGGAAGGACGGCGAAAGGACGGGACGGCGCACGCGCTCCGCACCCGGGCGGCTACTCCGAGTGCCTCAAGGACACCGGACGGCCACCTTCAGTAGGTGTTCGCCGGACGGACGCCGCTGGATCGATGTTGGCTGCAAACGGTCGCAAGCATCCGAATCGCTTGCTGAGGCGATGGGGCGGGGTGTGGGGTTGGGGGGCGTCGCGGTCGAAGATCATGACCCGAGGGGGAGTGGCGATGGAATTCGGGATCCTGGGTCCGCTGGAGATCCGAAAGGACGGGCAGCTGCTGGATCCGGGACCGGCACGCCACCAAAAGGTGCTGACCGCCTTTTTGCTGTCCGCCAACCGCGTGGTCCCGGTGTCCCGGCTGATCGATGTCGCCTGGTATGAGAATCCGCCGGCGACCGCCAGGAAACAGGTCCGCAACATTGTTTCCGATCTGCGCCGGCTGCTGAACGGCACCGGTGAGGCGGGGCTGATGTCGGCGGGCCAGACCGGGTACCGGCTCCGCGTCGACACCGGCGCGCTCGACGCGAGCCTTTTCGACGACAGGGTCGCACGGGCCCGGCGGCACGCGGCCGACCGCCAGACCGGGGACGCCGTCGCCGGGTTCCGCGCCGCGCTGGCGCTGTGGCGCGGCTCGGCCCTCGCGGGACTGGACAGCCCGGCGCTGGAGCCGCAGCGGGCCCTGCTGGAGGAGAAGCGCCTCACCGTCCTGGAGGAGTCCGCCGACCTGGAGCTCACCCTCGGCCGGCACCACCGGCTGTCGACGGAGCTGGCCCAGTGGGTGCGGGAGTATCCGCTGCGGGAACGCCTCACCGGCCTGTACATGCTGGCGCTGTCGCGGGCCGGGCGGCAGGCCGAGGCGCTCCAGGCGTTCCAGCAGGCCCGGCGGGTGCTGGTCGACCATCTCGGGATCGAGCCGGGGGCGGAGCTCCAGCGGTCCCACCAGCAGATCCTCGCCGGTGAGGCCGGTCTCGCCGCGCCGCCCGCCCGCGGCTCGCACCATTTCCTGCCGCGTGACATCACCGACTTCACCGGGCGCACGGCCGAGCTGGAGCGGCTCCGCTCCGCGCTGCCGGCGGACGGGCACGCCGCGGGCGCCGTGGTGATCAGCGCGATCGACGGGATGGCCGGGATCGGCAAGACCACCCTGGCCGTGCACGCCGCCCACCGGCTGACGGACCGGTACCCCGACGCCCAGGTGTTCATCGACCTGTTCGCCCACACCGCCGAGCAGGAGCCGCTCGGCCCCGCCGCCGCGCTGGAGACGTTACTGCGCGCGATGGAGGTCCCCTCGGAGAAGATCCCGGAGGGGGTCGAGGAGCGGGCCGCGCTGTGGCGCGCCCAGCTCGCCGGGCGCCGTGCCCTCGTCGTCCTGGACAACGCCGCCAGCGCCGCGCAGGTGCGCCCGCTGCTGCCCGGGACGCCCGGCTGCCTGGTGCTGATCACCAGCCGCCGGCGGCTCCCCGACCTGGAGGCCGCCCGCACCCTGTCCCTCGGCGTGCTGTCCCCGGAGGACGCGGCGGCGCTGTTCACCCGCGTCGCCGGCGACACCCGCCCGCCCGGCGACCCGCGGGACGTCCAGGAGGTGGTGCGGCTGTGCGGCTACCTGCCCCTGGCGATCCGCATCGCCGCCGCCCGCCTGCGCGCCCGCCCCGTCTGGGACCTCGCCCACCTGATCGAGCGGCTGCGGCAGAAGCGGCGGCTGACGGAGCTGGCCGTCGGCGACCGCGACGTCGCCGCCGCCTTCGCCCTGTCGTACCAGCACCTCACCCGCGACCAGCGGCGCCAGTTCCGGATGCTGGGCGTGCACCCGGGCGGCGACTTCGACGCCCATGCGGCCGCGGCCCTCGCGGACGTCGGGCTGGACGAGGCCGCCCGCGTGCTGGAGCACCTCGTCGACGTCCATCTCCTGGAGCAGCCCCACGCCGACCGGTACCGCCTGCACGACCTGCTCCGGCTGCACGCCGTCCACCTGTCCGACGGCGAGGACAGCGAAGCCGACCGGCAGGCGGCGCTGACCCGGACGCTCGACCACTACCGGCACACCGCCGCGCTCGCGGTGAAGGCCGTCGACTGCCACGACCAGCCGTACCTGCCCAGCATCCCCGCGTCCTCGACCCCGGCCCCCTCGTTCGCCGACCCCGACGAGGCCGTGGCGTGGCTGGAGGCCGAGCGGCCGAACCTGGTCGCGGCCGCGACCCATGCCGCCGAGCACGGCTGGCCCGCCCACGTCGCCGACCTGTCCAACACCCTGTGGTGCTACTTCGAGCACCGGGGCGGCCACGACGAGGCCCTCCGCCTGTACACGCACGCGCTCACGTCGGCCCGCGACACCGGCGACCGCGACCTCGAAGGCCACGCGCTGCACTACCTCGGCCTCTTCCACCGGCACCACGGGCGCAACGACCAGGCCCTCGTCCACTACGAGCAGGCCCTCACGCTGGCGTGCGACACCGGCGACCGCACCCTCCGGGGCCGCATCCTCGGCAACCTCGGCCCGACGCTGTGGCACCTGGGACGCGGCGAGGAGGCGCTCGTCCACTACCGGCAGGCGCTGGCGGCGGCGCGCGACACCGGCGACTTCGCCCTCCACTGCGGGGCGCTGGAGGGCCTCGGGAGCCTGTACCGGCGGCAGGGACGCCATGACGACGCCATCTCCCACTACGAGCGGGCCCTCGACCTGGCGCGCGACATCGGCGACCGCAGGCGCGAGCCGTTCGTCCTCAACGAACTCGGCGGCGTCTACGGGCGGATCGGACGCCACGAGGAGGCGTTCGCGCACCTCAACCGGGCACTCGACCTGGCCCAGCCGATAGCCAGCCGTCTCCTGGAGGGCCTGGCACTGTACGAGCTCGGTGCCATCTACGGGCGCGTCGGACGCTGCGAGGAGGCGGTCGCGCACCTCCGCCGGGCCCTCGACCTGGCCCGCGAGACCGCGAACGGCCTGCTCGAAGGCTCCGCGCTGTGCGAGCTCGGCACCGCCCACGCGCGCCTCGGGGACGACGAGGAGGCGGCAGCGCGTCTCCGCGAGGCGCTCGACCTGGCCCGCGAGACCGCCAACCGCCCGCTGGAGACCGAGGCGCTGAACGGGCTCGGCGAGGCCGCCCGGCGCACCGGCGATCCGGGCCGTGCCCTCACCCGCCACCAGGACGCGCTCGCGCTCGCGGGCGAGATCGGCAGCCGGTACGAGCGGGCCCGCGCCCTCGACGGCATCGCCCGCGCCCACCACGGGCTCGGGCACCGGCGCCAGGCCGCCGAGCGGTGGACACAGGCGCTGGCCGCCTACACCGAGCTCGGCGTCCCCGAGGCCGAGGAGGTGCGGGCGATGCTCGGCGCCTCGCGTTCCGGCACCGGCCGGTGACCGTACCCGGCCATGCGGCGCGGGCCCGGCCCGCGACCGGCCCGCGCGGGCCGCTCAGGACGGACGATCGGGTGGGTCACGGCTCCGACGTCGTACGGAAGCGGACGGAATGGAGGGCACTGTCGGCTGCCGGTTCAACTCGGCGGATTGTCGGGCGCCTGCATAATGGTTCTGTCGCCAGCGTGGACCATCGCGGCCCCCAGCGCCGCACGGCCGGCGGCAGCTCCCGGTCGGCGCGGTAGCGGGGACCCGCCGGCCCCCATCCACGCAGCCATGTGCGGAGTGAACAACTCGGCAGGGGCTTCGACCGAAGTTGATCAAGGCGGGCTCACGATGAGGTTCTTCCTCCTAGGGGGATTGGAAGTCCAGGACATCAATGGCCGCCGCATCAGGGTGAACCGCGTGAAACACCGCCAGCTCCTCGCCCTGCTGCTGCTCCGGGCCAACCACGCCGTCTCGACGGACCAGCTCGTGGACGGCATGTGGCCGGGCGACCCGCCGTCGTCAGCCAAGGGCAACGTCAAGACCTACATCTCGGTGCTGCGCCCCCAGGTCTGCCAGGCCGGGGCCCTGATCGAGACCGTCCCGCGCGGCTACCGGCTCCTCGTGCCCGTGGAACTCGTGGACGTGCTGCTCTTCGAGGCGCTGGTCCAGGCCGGCACCCGGGCCGCGCAGGACGGGGACGACGCGCGGGCCGTCCAGCACTTACAGCGGGCCACCGCCCTGTGGCGCGGCGAGGCGCTCCAGGACGTGCTCCCCTGCGGCGGCCCGATCCGGGACGCCGCGACCCGCCTGAACGAGAAACGGCTCGCGGTCGTCCAGGACCTCGCGGCGGCGCTCATCCGGCTCGGCCGCTACGGGGACGCCATCGACTACCTGCGGACGGCGGTCTGCGAGGAGCCGCTGCGCGAGCGGCTCTGGTCGCTGCTGATGGTCGCGCTCCACCGGGAGGGACGGCGGGCCGACTCCCTCGCGGCCTACCTGGAGTTCCGGGCGATCATCGTGAAGAGCATCGGCCTGGAGCCCAGCCGCGACCTGCGGACCCTCCACAGCCGCATCCTCCTCGACGACCCGCTGTAGGACGTCCGGCCCGGGGGACGGGTGCGGCCCGGCCCGCCCCCCGGCGGCGGGCGGACCGGGTCACGCCGTCCTGACGCACGCCGTGCACGGGCAGTGCGGGCACCCCCGGTCGTGCAGGCGGTCCGGGAGCGCGGCCGACATCTCGCAGATCAGGCAGTCCAGGTCGCCGTCGGGCGCGAGCACCTCGGTGTACGGGACGAGGTCCATCCGGTCGGCCGAGTCGACCGGCTTGTGCGGTGCGCCGACGGCGAGGATGAGATGATCGCTGATGGCCCCGACCGCGTGCGGGACCTCGCCCTCGACGAGATAGATCTGGCCCGCCTCGGTCCGGTGCACCCGCCCGCCGTAGGTGATCGTCCCGACGCCCGCGAGGACGGCGAGGACGTGGTGGCCGGGATGGGTGTGCGGCGCGAAGCCGGCACCCGCCGCGAGCCGGATCACGTCCGCCCCGATGCGGCCGTTCCCGACCAGGCCCCGCCCCGTGGCGTCGACCGCCCCGTGCATCGTCACCGGGCACTCCCGGTGCGGGATGGACAGCGTGGTCAGGCCCGCGCCGATCTCGCTGTCCGCCCAGCGCAGGATCGTGAGCTCCTCCTTGCGGACCGGCGCCTTCACGACGCCTCAGCCTCCTCCACTGCGAAGAACCCCGCGTTGCGCCCGATGTAGGGCAGCCACTCCTCGGGCACCTCGGACTCCCGGTAGATCGCGTCGACCGGGCAGACCGTGACGCACACGTCACAGTCGATGCACCGCTCCGGATCGATGAAGTACTGCTCGGCCGCCTCGTCCGTCTCGATGCAGTCGGCGGGGCAGACGTCCACGCACGCCCCGTCCTTCACTCCCTCACACGGCTGTGTGATCACGAACGCCATTCTCGGAATCCCCTCTCAGCTTCTCTCGACCGTGCCGGCGGAGGCGGGGGCCGGCAGTTTCGGGCATGCCGGCCCGCGCAGACGGTCACCGGTCCGGACGTCGAATGTCGCGCCGTGCCAGGCGCAGCGCAGGAACGGCCCGTTCAGATATCCCTCGGCGAGCGGGGCGCCGCGGTGCGGGCACTGTTCCGGGATCTCGTATTCGCGTCCCTCGTACCGGACGACCAGCCGGCCGTCGGAAAGGCGTTCCGGTGACATCACGCGGCCCCCTCCGTCCGGGGAAGCTTCTTCCCGTACTTCGCGTCGAATTCCAGGCCCCGTTCGTACACCGCGTCCGCGATCCATCCAAGCCATTCCGCCAGCCGGCTCGCGGCGGGAATGTCGGACGGGCGGAACTCCAGGTGCTCGCGGTAGAACGTGCGGTTCAGCCGGATGTCCGCCAGGCCCTTCCAGGTGATCCCCTCGTGGTGCACGTGGGTGGGGACACGGCAGCTCATCCGGATCCCGGCCGCGCGGTGGCCCTCGTGGTTGGCGTCCTCGGCGACCGCGATGTCCGGGACGTTGAAGGACTGGGCCTTGAAACGGCGCACGAGGGTGTAGTTCTGCGCCTTCTTGACCACGTTGTAACGGAGCCGCTGGCCGATCGCGTTGGCGATCCTGACGAAGTCGAACGGCACGCCCTCGGCCGACCAGTCGAATCCGCCGGCGAAGGCGGTGTAGCAGAACACGTCCTCGTAATCGAGCGTCCAGGGCGCCGCCAGCTTGGCGTTCGACATCGGCGCGGTGAAGATCGCGTAGTCGACGGGCAGCAGCTCGTCGGCGACCGCCCACGCCCCCAGCGTCCTGATCACGTCGGTGGGCGTCAGGCCCGCCGCCACCGCGTTGTCCACGGCGGCCGCCCACGCCGCGGGGCCCTCCCCGGCCAGCGGCGCGCCGAACGCCGTCTCCAGCCGCCCGCGCAGCGTGGCCGGCAGCGGCAGCGCCTCCGCGCAGGACCGGCGCGGGACGAGGAACTCGCGGCGCTCCCAGTTGGAGCCGTCGAACTGGAGGCAGCGCAGATGGTCCCGTTCGATCCGGACTCGCAGCCCGCCGTACAGCCTGGCGAGGTCCGCGATCCCCTCGGGCAGGGGCGCCGGGGGGATGCCGAGCACCTGCTCGTAGGCGCGCACGCGGCGGACCACGAAATCGGCGACCAGCGGCAGCGAGATGATCGACTGGTTGAGCTCCTGGAGGCAGAACCCCGCCTCCCGCCACATCAGCGCGAGGGTGGCGACCGCCAGCTGCGAGTCCGTCCACGCCGCCGGGTCGGTGCTCGCGCAGCGCTGGAGCACCGCGCCGACGCCGCGGTTGTCCTCGGTCCGGCCGTCCAGGAAGAACCTGACCTGCTCCAAGCCCTCGACGCGCTGCCTGAACTCCAGCAGCAGCAGCGGGCGCTCCTCCTCCCGCAGGCCCGTCCAGACGGCGAGCGCCCGATCCCGCAGGCGCGCCCGCCAGGGCTTCGGGGTCGCCCGCAAGAACGGGGCCCCGGCGAGGACGGCGTCCTTCAGCGTTCCCGCCGGTTCGCCGGTGAGCCCGAACTCGCGGGCGAAGACCGCCGCGGGGTCCTCGGCGTCCGCCAGCAGCAGGAGCACGCGGGCGTGCAGGTCCAGGGCCGCGGGCAGGTCCCCGGACGTGCGGCCGAGCGCGAGCGCCAGGACGTACCAGGAGTCCGGCTCGGCCTCCCCGTAGGGGATCTTCATCCGGTACCAGGCGTCGTAGAACAGCGCGCGGTCGCGGCCGTCCACCCGGTCGAGGATCCGGGCGACGGCCGCCCGGTCGCCGCCCGGCTCCGCCAACGTCTCCGGTCCCCCCGCGCGGCCCGCCGCGAGCAGGCCCAGCGCGACCGCCCGGTCGTCCTCGGCGGCGTCGTCGTGCAGGACGCGGAGCCGGTAGCGGACGTCGGTGTCCAGCGGTGCCAGCGCCGTCTCGGTCTCGATCATCGGCCGGCCTCCGCGATCAGCGTCTTGATGGTGACGGCGTCCAGGTGGAAGACCGCGAACTCCCCGGGGCCGGCCAGCCCGTCGGGGTCCTCCAGATGGCCGGTGAACCGCGGCCGCAGGCCGATCCCCCGGACGACGCGGCCGATCCCCTCGTTGCGGGTCCGGGTCTCCAGGACCAGGCCGTCGATCGGGTATTCCGCGAGGACGTGATCGGCGATCACCGGCAGGCTGTGCCACAGGATCGCGGAGGTGAAGCCGCGCCCGCGCGCCTCCGGGTCGGTGAGGTGGACGTGGACGTAGCCGTAAGGGCGCCCCAGGATGTTGATGTTGGTGTAGCCGATGACGTCGTCGTCCCGGCGGAAGGTGTAGCCGAGGGCGGCGTCGCGCCGCCCGTCGCGGCGGCACATCGCGCGGAAGCGCTCCCGGGTCTCCTCCCGGGTGCCGAGCCTCGCCCGGTCGATGCCGAGGAAGTCCAGGTCGGCGATTCCGTCGTGCCAGTACGCGACGAACGCCCCGATGTCGTCCTCGATCATGTCGCGGACGCTCAGTTCACCGTCCCCGTGCGCGAATCGCAGCAATTCCATCCGGTTCGTGACCCCCGTTCCCGTCCGATGCGCGCCCCCACGATCGCGCATTTGTAATTACCTACATAGTCCGACATCACGGTCCTCTTTCGGTTCTCACTCGGTCTATGGCAGGTCTACGCAAGGTACACGGTGGGTACACCCGAGTCGCCGCTCCTTGTTGGGCGGTGACGGAATCGCTTATAACGTCGGTAGGTGACGCAGCCGCTGGAATGAGGTCAGCTTGATAAATCCCGACGAAGTGATCGCCATGATCCGGAAGAAGCTGCGGAACAAGATTCCCGCCGGAGCGGAACTCGACCAGGACACCGAGCTGGAGGGACTGGGGCTGTCCAGCCTCCAGATCGCCGACGTCGTGTTCGCCCTGGAAGATCGTTTCGAGTTCGAGTTCGAGCTGGAAAGGGCGCTCGCCATGAAGACCGTCGGCGACATCGTCACCGTCGCGAACCAGGCCCTCTCCGAACACCAGGCGTGAGCGGGGACCGGTGGAGCACCAGACCGCGGCCGGCCTCGCGGACCTGGCCGGGACCTGGGCCGTCCCGGCGGGCGGCGAGGCGCTGTTCACATGGGAGTACGACCGTCCGGCAGAACGGCTCCTGCGGCTGTACACCAAGGGGAAGCAGCGGCAGTGGGACGCGGACGAGCGGCTCGACTGGAGCCACGAGGTCGATCCGTCCGACCCGCTGGGGATGCCCGACGAGCTGATCTGGATCGCCGACTCCGAACTCTGGGACCGGCTGCCCGAGAAAGAGCGCGCGCACGTGCGCGTGCACACCGCCGGCTGGACGTATTCGCAGTTCCTGCACGGTGAGCAGGGCGCCCTCGTCTGCGCCGCCCGGGTCGTGCAGATGGTCCCCGATATCAACGCCAAATTCTTCGCCTCCACCCAGGTCATGGACGAGGCGCGGCACGTCGAGGGATTCAGCCGGTACCTGCGGGAGAAGATCGGCGTCGGCTACGGGGTCACGAGCTCGCTCCAGGGGCTGCTGGAGGCGATCGTCCGCGACAGCCGGTGGGACTTCACCTACCTGGGAATGCAGGTCCTGATCGAGGGGCTGGCGCTGGCGTCCTTCGGGATCCAGCGCGACATGATGACCGACCCGCTGGCGAAGGCGTTCAACGCCTATGTCCTCCAGGACGAGGCGCGGCACGTCGCGTTCGGCCAGCACGCGCTGAGCGAGTACTACCGGGAGATCACCGACGCCGAGCGGAGCGAGCGCGAGGAGTTCGCCCTGGAGGCGTGCCACGTGCTGCACGACCGGTTCGCCGGCGAGGAGCTCTGGTCCAACCTCGACTACGGCACGCGGGAGTGCATCGAGATCACCAGGGAGTCGGCGTCGCTGCGCGTCTTCCGCTACCGGCTGTTCTCGCGGATCGTCCCGGCATTGAAGAGCATCCACCTGTTCGGGCCGAAGATGCAGGAGGGGCTCGGCAGGCTCGGCCTGCTCCGCTTCGCGAAGGGCGACCTGCACGACATCATGGCCGCCGACGAGCGCGCCGCCCGCGAGATCGAGCTCGCCCAGCGCAAGCGCGAGATCGACACGGCGATCGAGGCCGGCGGCACCGGTGGCGGGGGTGCGGGGTGACCGTGCGGCACGACGGCACCGGCCCCCTGCGGTCGGCGGAGGAACTGGTCTTCTACGGGATCACCGGCCGCGGCACCCTCCAGGCCCAGGAGCTCTTCCGCTTCATGGAGCGCACCGGGCCGCAGTGGTGGCTGCCGGTCTCCGGCACCACCCGCGAGGAGTTCTGGACGTCCACGGGGCACGTCCTCATGGCCCGCCACACCGTCGTCCGCGTCCTGGAGGGGGGCTGCCGCCCGAGCGACGCGGTGACGGTCGAGCACGCCATCTCCCACGGGCGAAGGCCGCGTCCCGGCCGGGACCCGGAGTTCGGGTTCGTGGACCGCCTGGCCGTCCGGCGCGACGCCGACGGCCTCGTCATCGCCGACCTGACCTCCGACACCGTGTGGGTCGACGTCCGCGACGGGTCGCCCAAGGTCGCCGCGGCGCCGCCCGGCGGGCTGGACTGCCCGTTCGAGGAGCTGCCCCCGATCGAGCCGTACCCGGAGGCGGGCGAGCCGGTGGCCACCGGCTCGTTCCGCTGGACGGCCCGCGAGACCGACGTGACCAACCGCCACGTCTCCTTCCCCAGCTACGCCGAGCGCGCCGAGAACGCCCTGGCCGACGCCGGGATCCCGGTGCCGGACCGGCACGTGTGGGAGGGCTGGTACCGCCTCGGCTTCGCGGCGGGCGAGGCCACCACCGCCACGGTCGGACGCGCGGGCGCCGCGTTCGTGGTCGGGTTCGCCCCGCAGGACCGGACGCGTCCCCGCGTCCACGTGCGGATGTCCGGACCCGGCTCATGATCGGTCAGGTCGGGGCGGATCCCGCGGTGCCCGTCGACCCCACGGTCAGGGCGATCCTGGCGCTGGCCCAGGGGCCCGGTGAGGGCGGGTTCGACCCGGAGCGGGCGCGGGCGGGCCTGCGGGCGCTGACCGTCACGGCGCGGTCGCCCGCCTCCGTGGCGTCCGTGCGCGCCGTCGAGCCGCTCTCGGTCGAAGGCATGGACGCCCGCGTCTACAGGCCGGAGTCGCAGGGCCCCGTCCCGACCGTCGTGTACTTCCACGGCGGCGGGTTCGTCCTCGGCGACCTGGACACGCACGACAACCACTGCCGGTGGCTGTGCCGCGAGACCGGCGCCGCCGTCGTCTCCGTCGCCTACCGGCGGGCCCCGGAGTGGCCGTTCCCGGCGGCGGTGGACGACGCCGTCCGGGCCGTCGCGTGGGCGGCCCGGAACGTGGACGCCCTCGGCGGCCTGCCCGGCCCCCCGGCGGTCGCGGGCGACAGCGCCGGAGCGAACCTGGCGACCGTGACGGCGCAGGTGGGCGCCGGGGGCGGCGGGCCGCGGCCGAGCGCGCAACTGCTCACCTACCCGGTGACCGACATGCGGGAGGACGCCGGCTACCCGTCGCGGCGGACGTACGGGACCGGCCACCTGCTCACCGCCGACGCGATGCGCTGGTTCCGGTCGTGCTACCGGCCCGGCGCGGCATCGCCGCTGGCGTCGCCGATCCTCGGCCGGCTCGCCGGCCTGCCGCCCGCCGTGGTGGTGACCATGGGCCACGACCCGCTGCGCGACGAGGGCGAGGCGTACGCGGCGGCCCTCGCCGGCGCCGGGGTGCCCGTGGTGCGGCACCGGTTCGACGCCCTGGTGCACGGGTCGTTCGAGCTCCCGGTCCTGTCCCCCGCCTGCGCCGAGGCGATGCGCACGGCGTTCGGCTCGTTCCGCGGGCTGCTCACGAGATCCGGTTCGGAGGCACGATGAGGCTGTTCCCGCAACGAAGCGCGCGCCGCAGGGTGGTCGCGCTGCTGGCGGAGGTCCGCCCGGAGTCGGCGTCCCGCGCGGCGGCCGGCGGGGCGCGGCTCGGCCAGGACCTCGGGATGGACTCGCTCGCGACGGCGGCGCTGGCCGTCCGCCTCGCCGAGGAGTTCGAGATCGACCTGGTCGCCCTCGCCGGGCGGCGCGCCGAGATCGAGACGATCGACGACCTGGTCGCGGTGGTCGAGGAGCTGGCCGATGCCGGCTGAGACGCGGGCCAGGGCGCTGGCCGACCTGGTGCCCCGGCTGCTGGAGCTGGAGGACGGCGCCGTCCACCACCTCGTCGGCACCGAGCTCGTCCGGCGGCCGTACCCGGAGCTGTACGCCGACGTCCGCCGGATCCAGGAGCGGCTGAAGGACGCCGGGGTCGCCGCGGGCACCCGCGTCGGGCTGTGGGGCGGCAACTCCTACGCCTGGGTGGCGCACGAGCTGGCGCTGCTCGACCTCGGCTGCGTGACGGTGACGCTGCCGTCGGCGGAGTTCGCCGGGGTGCCCGCGGACGAGCTCGCGGAGCGGTACGGGCTCGAACTGCTCCTGGCCGACGAGGACCGCTGCGCGGGCGCGGGGGACGCGGTGGCACCGCTGACGACCGGCCCGCCGGACGGCCGCAAGATCCGGCTGCGTCCGAGCCCGGAGCCGCTCGGCCCCGACGTGTTCTCGGTCGTGTTCTCCTCCGGCACGACGGGCGCGGTGAAGGCCATCCAGATCAGCCGCGCCGCCACCGAGGACTGCCTCGCCGAGTTCGCCCGCCACCACGCGTTCAGGAGCGACGACAGGATCCTCGTCGGCCTGCCGCTGGCCACGTTCCAGCAGCGGATCATGCTGTACTGCGCGCTCTGGTACGGGTTCGACGCGGTCATCGTGGACCCCTCGCCGCTGATGCTGATGGTGCTGAAGCGGGCCCGGCCCACGATCATGGGCGGGCCGCCGGCGTTCTACGAACTGCTGGAGAACCGGTTCGGCAGCCGCCCGGCCTACCTGAGGACGCCGCTGCGGGCCCTGTCCCGGGTGATCCGGTGCACGCTGCCCGCCGGGGCCCGGCGCCGCGCCCTCGCCCTGGTGTTCCGCCAGGCGCACGCGGCGTACGGCGGCCGGATGCGGCTGATGCTCAGCGGGTCGGCGCCGCTGCGCGCGTCCACCGCCGAGGTGTTCGCCATGGCGGGCCTGCCGCTGTTCCAGTTGTACGGGCTGACCGAGTCCGGCTTCATCGCCTGGAACAGCCCCGCCGCCAACCGCGTCGGGTCGGTGGGGCGGCCGGTGTTCCCCGGCTCGGTGCGGATCGCGCCCGATGGCGAGATCCTGGTGCGCTGGCCGCGCCCGCAGAGCCCCGGCTACCTCGGCGAGCCGCCCGAGGTCGAGGCCGCGACGTACCGTCCGGACGGCTGGATCGCGACCGGCGACCTCGGGCGCTTCGACGGCGACGGGTACCTGTACGTCATCGGCCGCAAGAAGGACGTCATCATCACCCGGGCCGGGTACAAGATCGCGCCGTCGCCGATCGAGCAGCGGATCCTCGCCGATCCCGCCGCGGCGCAGGCCGTGCTGCTCGGCGGCGGCGACCTCGGCTACGTCGGCGTCGTGGTGGCGCTCCGCGCGCACGCGCCCGACGAGGCCGCCGACCGGATCGGCAGGCGCGTGGCCGGGATCAACGCCGATCTCCCGGCCGCTTCGGAGATCCACCGTGTCCTGTTCACCAGGGACGAGTTCACCAGAGAGAACGGCCTCATGACGAGCACCCTCAAGATCGACCGAGGAGCGGTGGCACGCCGCTACGCGGGCTCCCTGGACCGGGGTGAGCGATGGTCGCGGTGAGCGGCTCCACGGTGTTCAGGACCGTCCGGCGGCACATGTCCCCCGGGCTCGCCGCCGTGTACCGGGACGCCGGCCACGGCTCGCACGAGGAGACGGCGGCGGGCGCGACCGTCCGGCTGGCCGACGGCCGCGAGGTCGTCGACTTCGGCTCCTACGGGGTGACGCTGCTCGGCCACGGGTGCCCGCCGGTGGCCGCGGCGGTCGCCGCGCAGCTCCGGACGATGCCCGCGGCGACGCGCTCCCTCGCCAACCCCGCGGTGGCGGAGTTCGTGCGGCGGCTGACCGAGCGGTGCGAGCCGGACCTCGGCCGGGTGTGGATCGGCAGCGACGGCGCGGACGCGGTCGAGGTCGCGACCAAGCTCGCCATGCGGGTGACGGGCCGGACGCGCCTGCTCGCGGTCGAGGGCGGCTTCCACGGCAAGACGCTCGGCGCGCTCGCCCTGACCCACGCGGCGGTGTACCACGAGGGCCTGGAGCCGCTCCTGCGCCACGTCGCCCACCTGCCCGAGGACGATCCGGAGGCCGTCGCCCGCGAGGCCGCCGCCGGGGACGTCGCGGCGCTGGTGGTCGAGCCGATCCGCGGCGAGGGCGGCGTCCGGCCGCTCGCGCCGGAGATCGCGGAGCGGTGGGCCGCCGACGCCCGGTCGGCGGGCGCCTTCGTGATCAGCGACGAGATCCAGGTGGGGCTGCGCCGCTGCGGCGACTTCTGCCTGGCGACGGCGCGGGGCTGGAACCCGGACGCGGTGCTGTTCGGCAAGGCGCTGGGCGGCGGGATCATGCCGATCTCGGTGATGGTCGCCACGTCCGAGCTGTTCCAGCCGCTCGCCGAGAACCCCGGCTACCACAGCTCCACGTTCGGCGGCCATCCGCTGGCCTGCGCCGCGGCCACCGCCGCGCTGACCGCCATCGAGGAGTTCGCGGAGCGCGCGCGGGAGGTCGGCGCGGCCGTCGAGGCGGGCCTGCGGACGCTGCGGTCCGGGCATCCCGGCATCGTGGCGGACGTGCGCGGAACCGGCCTGCTCTGGGGCGTCGACGTGCGCGGCGGCGCGGCCGGGCCCGTGATCGCCGATCTGGCCGCCGCGGGCCTGCTGGTGTCGCCGTGCCTCGGCTCACCGGGAACGATCCGATTGCTGCCGCCGATGGTGGCCACCGACGCGGAGATCGGCCGCGCGCTGGAGATCCTGGACGCCACGTTCGCGCTTCAGGCGGCCGTCCCCGCCGCGGCCCGTCCCGCCGGAAGGTGCTGAGGATGCGCACGGTCACCCGGACCGCCCCGCGGCCCGACTCCCGCTTCGCCGCCGCCGTCCCCCTCGTCGCGGTGGGCGCGGCGTTCCTGGCGATGTTCGACGCGACGGTGATCAACCTCGCCATCCCGGACCTCGCCCGCGACCACACCTCCGCGACCGTGACGGACCTGACCTGGACCATCACGCTGTACGCGGTCGTGTTCGCGGCGCTGCTGGCCCCGGCCGGGCGGCTGGCGGACGTCCTCGGGCACCGCACCGTGTACCTGGTGGGGATGGGGCTGTTCACCGTCGCGTCCCTGCTCTGCGCGGTGTCCCCGAACCTGCCGGCGCTGTTCGCCGGGAGGGCGCTGCAAGGCGCCGGGGCGGCCGTCATGGTGCCCGCGTCGCTCGCCCTGCTGCTGCGCTACACACCGCCCGATCGCATCGCCCGCGCCATCGGCCTGTGGGGCGCCACGAGCGCCGTCGCCGCCGCCATCGGGCCGAGCGCGGGCGGGGTGCTCGTCGACGCCCTGCACTGGCGCTCGCTGTTCTACGTCAACCTGCCCGTCGGGGTGGTGCTGCTCTGCCTGATCCCGGCGCTCCCCCGGTCCGAGGCGGGCGGCGGGAAGTGGCCCGACCTGCTCGGGACGGCCCTGCTCGGCCTCGGCATCGGGGCGGTGGTGCTGGGCGTCGCCCAGGGCCAGAGCTGGCATTGGACGGACGCCCGCACGGTCGGCTCGACGTCCGCCGGGGCGCTGATGCTGGCGTTCGCGCTCCTGCGGTCCGTCCGGCATCCGGTGCCCGCGATCGAGACCGTGCTGTGGCGTACGCGCCAGTACGCGATGGCGAACCTGGGGTCGTTCTGTTACGGCGCCGCGCTGTTCCCGTGGCTGCTCGTGGGCGTCCTCTACCTCACCGAGGTGTGGCACTACTCGGAGCTGGAGGCGGGCCTCGCGCAGAGCCCGGGCGCGGTCACCGCGGCCGTGAGCGCCCTGATGGTGTCCCGGGTGACGGCCCGGTACGGGCCGTGGGTCGCGATCAGCGGCGGCGCGGCGATCATGATCGGGGTGTCGGCCTGGATCCACACGCTGCTGACCCCGCACCCGCAGTTCCTCACCTTCTGGCTGCCGACCGGGCTCGTCGTCGGGGTCGGGATGGGCGCGCTGGCGAGCGGGGTGTCCAGCGCGGCGGCCATGGCCGTGGCCCCGCGGCGGTTCGCCGCGGCGATCGGGCTGAACACCGCCGCGCGGCAGGTGGGGGGCGCGCTCGGGATCGCCGCGCTCGCGGCCATCCTGCCCCTGGGGGCGGCCGCCGAGCCCGGCGACTACCTCGACGTGTACCTCTTCTGCGGGGCGGTGTCGCTGGTCAGCGTGGTCGCGGGCGTCCTGGTCGCGCTGGGCGGGCGGCGGGGGGCGGGGGGCGACCCGCCGTGAACGGCAGGGAGCACCGGCTGTTCATCGTGACCGCGTCGGTCGTCCCGCTCGTCGGCACGGCCGCGGCGATGGTGCTGCTGTGGAACCGCGTGTTCGGCCCCGGTGACCTCGTCGCGCTGGCCGTGATGTACACGGTCGCCGGGATCGGGATCAGCACGGGCTACCACCGGCTCCTCGCGCACCGGTCCTTCCGGACGTACCGGCCCGTCCATGACGCGCTGGCCGTCGCCGGGACGATCGCGGGCCAGGGCCCGGCCATCACCTGGGTCGCGCACCACCGCCGCCACCACCGGGTCGCGGACCGCGACGGCGACCCGCACAGCCCGTACTTCCAGGGCGAGCGCACCCGGACGGCCGTGCTCAGGGGCCTGTGGCACGCCCACCTCGGATGGCTGCTCGACGAGAGGCTCACGTCCGACCCCGTGCGGTACTGCCCCGACCTGGTGCGCGACCGCCACCTGCGCTGGATCAGCAGGCACTTCGTCTCTTTGCTGCTCGCCGGGCTCGCGGCCCCGGCGGTGCTCGGATTCCTGCTGACCGGCGGCCCCGCCGGGGCGGCCACCGGCTTCGTCTGGGGCGGGCTGGTGCGGCTGTTCCTGCTCAACCACACGACGTACGCGGTCAACTCCATCGGGCACGTCTACGGCAGGCGCCGGTTCAGCACCGCCGACGAGTCCCGCAACATCGGCTGGCTGGCGATCCCCACCTTCGGCGACTCCTTCCACAACAACCACCACGCCTTCCCGCGGGCGGCCGGCCACGGGATGCGCTGGTACGAGGCCGATCTGAGCGGGCTGTTCATCCTCGCGCTCGCCCGGGCGAACCTGGCCTGGGACGTGATCACCATCGACCGGGCGCGGCAGGACGCGCGCGCCGCCGGGCTCGTCCGGGCCGGATCCGGGCGGCACGCCCCCCTCACCCCGCCGGTGCCGCTCGCCGAGCGCCCGCGTTCCCGGGAGCCGGATCCCGGTGACGCCGGTGACATCGAGTAGGCGCGCACAGCACCAGACCGGAAAGTTCCACAGGACCCGAGGGATTCGAGCAGGCTTATGGACTCACTTTGGGATCACGTCCTCGGCGCGCGGCACGGCCGGCTCCACTGCTGGACGGGGCAGGGTTTCGTGACGGCGGGCTGGGACGAGGTGGCCGCCGACGCGCGCGCGATGGCCGGCGGGCTGCGCCGCCTGGGCGTGCGGCCGGGCGTGCACGTCGCCGCCGTCCTCACCAACTCCCCGCAGGCGGTCCGCGGGGTGCTGGCGGTGTGGCTGGCGGGAGGGACGGTGGTGTCACTGCCCGTCCCGGCCCGGGGCATGAGCCCGGACGAGTACGCCGGGCAGATCGCCACGCTCGTCGAGCTGGTCGGATCGCCGCTCCTGCTGACCGACGGCGAGACGGCCGGCACGATCCCCGAGAAGGTGCGGGCGCGGGTCCGCGCCACGGCGTGGGACTCGGTGGGCGCGGGGACGGTCCCCGCGCGGCCGCCCGGCGACGACGAGCCCGCGTTCGTCCAGTTCTCCTCGGGCAGCACCGACCGCCCGAAGGGCTGCGTGCTGACACCCCGCGCCATCGCCGCGCAGCTCGGCATGATCCGGGAGATGACCGGCGCCGTCCCCGGGCGGGAGACGGTCGTGTCGTGGCTCCCCCTCTCCCACGACATGGGCATGTTCGGGTGCCTGATGTTCCCGTGGGCGTTCGACATGCCGCTGGTGCTGTCCACGCCGCAGCGGTTCGGTTTCGGCCCGCGGAGCTGGTTCGCGGACCTGGCCGAGTTCGGCGGCACGATGACCGCGGGCACGAACACGGCGCTGCGCCTCGCCGCCCGCGCGCAGCGGGGACGGCCGCTGGCACGGCGGCTCGCCGTCCGGACGGCGATCGTCGGCGCCGAGCGGGTGGAGCGCGAGGCACTGCTGGCGGCCGTCGACGCCTTCGGGCCGAGCGGCCTGGCGCTGAGGGACCTCGTGCCCGCCTACGGCATGGCGGAGGCGACCCTCGCCGTGTCCGCGACGGCCCCCGGCGCCGAACCCCGGTTCCTCCCCGTGGACGGCATCGAGCTCGCCGACGGGAAGGTCGTTCCCGCCGACCCGGACGCGCCCGCGGCGTCCTGGCTCGTGGGCTGCGGGACGCCGTGCCCGGGCGTGGAGGTCGCCGCGCCCCCGGACGGGACGGTGGACGAGCTGGTCCTGCGGTCGCCCAGCCTCGCCGACGGCTACCACGGCGACCCGGGACTGACCCGCAGCCGGTTCACCGCCGACGGCTTCCGGACCGGCGACCTCGGCTTCCGCCACGACGGCGAGCTGTTCCCCGTCGGGCGGCTGGACGACGTGATCTCCGTCGGCGGGCGCAACGTCAACACCCGGGAGATCGAGCTGGCGGTCGACGGGCTCGCGCCGATCCGGCCGGGCTGCTCGGCCGTCCTCGACGTGGGACGGCTGGTGCTCGTCACCGAGCTGCGCAAGCACGGCGCCGACCTGCGCGCCGTCGCGGGCGCGGCGGGCGCGGTGGCGATGGCGAAGGCCGGCATCGCGCTGCACGAATGCGTGTTCCTCAGCCGCGGCGCGGTGCCGAAGACGCCCAGCGGCAAGATCCAGCGCTACCGCGCCCGGCAGCTCCTGCTCGCCGAGGAGCTCCCGACGATCGCCACCATCAGCCTCGACTCGACCGCCTGACGGGAGACCGGCCGTGACACCACCGTCCGAGCCCGCGCTGCACGGCGACCGCTACCGCGGCGCGTCCGACACCGCGATCCGGCACCACTACGACCTCGGCAACGCCTTCTACGAGCTGTGGCTGGACGAGAGCCGCACGTACTCGTGCGCGCTGTGGGACGGCCCCGGCGACGACCTGGCCTCCGCGCAGCGGCGCAAGCTCGCCTACATGGCCGAGGGCGCGCGGGCCACCGGCGCCGGCCGCGTCCTGGACATCGGCTGCGGGTGGGGCGGCATGCTGCGGCACCTGGTCGAGGAGCAGGGCGTCGGCCGGGTCGTGGGCCTCACGCTGAGCCCGTCGCAGCGGTCGTCCATCGAGGAGTGGGCCGACGACCGGTACGACGTGCGGGTGCAGAACTGGGCCGACCACGAGGACGGCGGCTACGACGCGATCGTCTCGCTGGGCGCGTTCGAGCACTTCGCCCGGCATGGGATGAGCCGGGCGGAGCGGCTGGAGGCGTACCGGGCGTTCTTCCGGCGCTGCCGCGGCTGGCTGCCGCCGGGCGGGCGGCTGGCGTTGCAGACGAACGTCGCGGGCCGGGCGCGGCCCCTGGACCGGCGGGCCGTCGGGGACATGATGTTCATCATCGAGAAGATCTTCCCCGAGTCGGTGATGCCGCCGCTCAGCGAGGTCGTCGAGGGCGCCGAGCGGTCGTTCGACGTGGTGACCGTCCGCAACGACCCCGACCACTACGCCCGCACGTGCCGGGCGTGGCACGACGCGCTGGCCGCCCGGCGCGCGGAGGCGGAGCGGGAGGTGGGCACGGAGGTCGTCGCCGACTACCTGCGTTACCTGTCGGCCTGCGTGCGCCAGTTCGAGCGCCGTGACCTCGGGCTGGCGAGGATCATCTTCGAACGGGTCTGACCGGCGCGTCGGGCTCCCGCGCGTAGGCCCGCAGGCAGCGGGTGAACCTGCCGTGCAGCTCCCGCATCTCCGTCTCGGCCCAGCGGAGCCGGTCGAACATCAGCTCCACGTCGAGGCCGTCCGCGACGAGGTCGACGTTGCACAGCGCGCTCCCCGGCCAGACGCAGGCCCGCATGGCGCGCTGGCCGGGCGGGAAGGAGAGCCGGACGCCCTCGACGGCGTCCCGCATCCCGGCTCCGGTCCGCTGCGGCCGGAATTGCAGGAACATGGCCCGGAAATGCCGTTCGCGGTAGAGCCGCGCGACCTCCTCCACGCGCGACGGCAGCTCCGAGATCCTGATGTCCTGGTGCATGTGCGTGAGCCACGCGTCGGCGGCGACCGCCGACAGGGCGGCGCGGCGGCTCGGCGCGCCGACGGTGCGGCGGAAGACGACGTCGGAGATCAGCAGGCCGACCGTGTCCTCGAACGCGCCGCCGCCCCGGCCGTGCACGATGCACATCGTGGTCACGTCGGCCTCTCCGGTCAGCCCGGCGACCGTCTCCTCGAACGCGGCGAGCGTCGCGTGGAAAAGGGAGCAGCGCTGCTGCTCGCAGACCTCCTCCAGCAGCCGGCGGGTGCCGGGGTCGATCCGCTCCCGCAGGAAGACCATCCGCTCACCGGACGCGCCGCCCCGCCGTGGCCGCTCGAACGGCGGCGGCGCGGCCCCCCGCAGCTTCTTCGCCCAGAAGGCCGCGGCACGCGCGCCGGGCCCGCCCTCCCGCCAGGTGCGCTCGTCGTCGCAGACGGCCTGACGGTGCGCGATGTGGTCGGCGAACTGCGGCGCCTCCGGCAGCGCCGGGACGTCCCCCCTGGCCAGCGCCGCATACGCGTTGAGGAAGTCCCTGACGACGACGCCGATGGACGCGATGTCCGCGACGGCGTGCGGCAGCGCGAGGTGGACGGCCAGCCTGCGCGGCGACTCGACCACGGCCACCACCCGGAAGACCGGCAGCGCGGCCGGGTCGATCGGCCGCCGGGCCAGATCGTCGACCATCGCCATGAGCGTGCCGGGGGCCGCCCGGTGGACCTCGAAGCCGACCGCCTCGTCCCGGTACGGGTGCACCGCCTGCCGGCCCTCGTCGAGATCGACGGTGGTGCGCGCCGCCCCGTGCGCGCGGCACACGGATTCCGCCGCCGTTCTCAGCAGATCCAGATGGTAGGGACCGTCCATTGTCACGGTGGCGTCCGTGATTATCGTCGGGCCGGTCACCGAGTACTGGACCGCGGAGATCGGCGGGGCCTTCTCGGCGCGATCCTCGACCGTACGCTCGTCAGCCACCTGACCGAGGATAGACACCCGGATAGGAAATGCCCAGGCCACAAGAACGGAATGGCCACTGCGGGACCCTTCCATTCCTGATGGTCATCTTCGGGACGTCACGGTTTGCGGGCGGCGGCGGCGTACATGTTGGTGGCGGTGTCGGGGAGCGGCCTGTCCCCGGGCGCGGGATGCCAGCGCGGCATGGGGACGACGCCCGGGTCGAGGATCTCCAGGCCGGTGAGGAGGCGTTCGACCTCGGAGCGGTCGCGGAGGTACATCGGGATGCCCCTGCGCGTGTACTCCGCCGCCAGGCGCCGGGATTCGGGGGCGAGGTCGCCGGTGGGGATGGTGAGGGCGACGTGGCTGCCGGGGGCGAGGGGCTCGACGAGCGCCTCCACCAGGGCCTGGGCGTCCTCGACGAACTGGAGCACCGCGATCAGGGTGAGCGCGACCGGCTCGGACAGGTCGAGGACGTCCTCCAGGACGGGGTCGCCGAGCAGCGACCCGGGTGAGCGCATGTCCGCCTGGATGTAGGCGGTGCGTCCCTCGGGGGTGCCGGTCAGCAGCGCCCGCGCGTGGGCGAGGACGATCGGGTCGTTGTCGACGTAGACGATCCGGGCGCCGGGCGCGCGTTCCTGGACGACCTCGTGCAGGTTCGGCGAGGACGGGATGCCGGTCCCGACGTCGATGAACTGCCGCATGCCGAGGCCGGTGAGGTGGCGGGCCATCCGGTGCATGCAGGCCCGGTTGGCGAGCATCGAGGTGCGCAGCCCGGGCCAGTCCGCCAGGACCTGCGCGGCGGTGTCCCGGTCGGCGGCGTAGTTGTCCTTGCCGCCCATGATGAAGTCGTAGACCCGCGCCGAGTGCGGCCGGTCGGTCTGGAGGTCGATCTGGTCGAGCGGTTCCCGGGGATCGTGGTCGGTACCGTCCGGGGCATCCGACATGCGCGGTCCTGCCTTTCGCTCGCGGGCACCACGAGCCGCCGCCCCGGCTCCCGGCCCCTCCAGCGGAGCACTATAGCCGCGCGCCGTAAAGGGGGCGGGCCGAGCCGGAAAGATCGCGGACGACCGGAGGGCGGGCGGTGGCGGGCGGTGCCGGGCGGGGTCAGCGGCCGAGCAGGGACGCGGTCCTGGTGGCCGTCCTGACGGCGTGTTCGGCGGCGGACCTGGCGGCCGCCCGGGAGACGAACCGGGCGGCCGTCCCCGGGGCGGTCCGCGGGCAGTCCGCCGCCGCGCGGCGCGAGGGTCCGCCGGCGGGGTCGTTGGCCTGAATGGCGAGGCTGACCAGGGACTGGAGGAGGAAGAGGTCGCCGTCGGTGTCCAGATGGACCTGGACCCAGCCGATGTCGGGGAAGACGTCGATGCGCTCGGAGCCGCTGAGGGTCGCCGTGAGGCGGCCGATCACGTCCGGGGTGAGGAATACTTCTGCGAGGTCGCCCTGGTGGAAGTGGACGATCTGCAACCCCGGAAGCGCCAGGGCACGGCCGGGCGGGCAGGCGGCCCGGCATGCCTTCAGCGGCCAGTTGGCGAAGCGGTCGACCGCAAGGTCGGCGTAGGAAACGGAGCGGTGGCTGCGTCCTCGGCTCATGGCTCCAGCGTGGTGGAAGCCCGCCCCGCGTGATCGGCCCGCGGGCGTCCTGGTCGGCTCCGGGGCTTCCTGGTGCCTTCCAGGAAGCCTCCGGGTGTTCCTGGAAGCGTCCGGGGAGGGGCCGCCGATCGTCCAGATGGGCACCAGTACGCGAACTTTGGGACAACTCGCGGAGCCCGCACCCGTTCCGCCTTCATGCTGGATCGTCTCCCCCGTGGCGGGGCGCCCGTTCGGGGGCCGGGTCGGGCGCCCGAACGGGGGGACGGCGGGAGAGGGACGGAGCGGGCGGTGGACTCCTATCTCGACCGGCTGGCGGACTTCACCCGCGAGCTGGTCGTCCAGCTGGGCGGGAACGGTCCGGCCGTGCTGGCGAAGCGGACGGGGCTGCGGGAGGCGACCGTCCGGGCGCTGCTGGCCGGCGACGGTGGGCTGCCGTCCTGGGAGGTCGTCAGCGCGTGCCTGGCCGCGGCGGGCGCCGGCGGCACCGCGGCCGGGGTGGTGCGCGAGCGGTGGGCGGCGGCGGAGCGGGCCCTGTGGGACGAGCGCGGCGCCGGCCTGCTCGCGGCGTTCGAACGCAACCGGAACGGCAAGCCCGCCAAGATCGTCGAGACGTACCGGGCGAAGGTGCCGTGGCGGCGGCTGACCTCGCGGCATCCCGTGGTGTTCGAGCCGTGGGCCATGCCGGCGTTCACCGCCGAGCGTGAGCTGCCCGATCCGTCCGCGGCCCGTGACATCCGGGACTTCTACCGCTTACTGGCGGAGCTGAAGGTCTGGGCGGGCTCGCCGCGGCAGTCGGAGATCGAGAGGCGCTCGTGGGGCACGCTGCCCGACGCCACGATCAGCGCGATGCTCCAGAAGGACCGCTGGCGGACGACCAGCGACCGCGAGCGCGTCAGGATCGGCCACTTCGCGGCGGCGTGCGGGCTCCCCGAGGCGGAGGCGGCGCTCTGGGCCGAGTCGTACGAGCGGCTCCGGCACGTCGCGCCGCCCGACGACCTGGCGCAGGCCCGCGCCGAGGCGGCGGCGCTGCGGCTGCGGCTCGCCGAGTCCGAGGCGACGGCCGAGGAGCTGCGCGGGCGCCTGGCCGCGGCCGAGGGCCGGGAACGCACGCGAGAGGCACGGACGCCCGCGGGGGCGCCGGGCACCCTGGGCGCTCCACCGGAGGCGGGACGACGAGAACCGGGCGGGCCCGCGCCGGGTCAGAGGGGGCCGCGCGGGTGGCGGCCGCGCACGCGGGGGCCGCTGGCCGCGGCGGCCGCCGTGCTGCTGTTCGCCGGTGGCGTCGGGGTGGGCGGGGCGGCGTTCGGGGACGGCTCCGCGTCGCAGGACCCGGAGTGCTTCAGCGGCAGGCTCCGGCTGATCGGCTCCACCGCGTTCGAACGGACGGCGGACGCCATCGCGCGGGGTTACGAGGCCGCGTGCCCGGACGCGGCCGTCGAGGTGCGGGCCATCGGTTCCAACGAGGGGCTGCGGGCCCTCACCCTCGGCAACGCCGCCACGACGATCGCGATGCACGACGGGTATCTCGCGGCCGATTCGGACGAGGTCAAGTCACGGGGTTTCCGCGGCTACGCGGTCGCGCTGACCGCGTTCGCCGTCGTCGTCCACAAGGACACGAAGATCACGGGGCTGTCGGTCCAGCAGCTGCGGTCGGTCTACTCCCCGCGGGGCGGGCCCACGAGCTGGAAGCGGTTCCCGGGCGGCGCCGACGTGCCGATCCGGATGGTCAGCAGGACCGAGGGCTCGGGAACCCGGACGATCTTCGAGGAGCAGGTGCTCGACGAGCCCGAGCCGGAGCTGTCGTCCCGGGACTGCCGGCGCAAGGACCAGATCCGCGCCGCCGCCCACGTGATCCGCTGCGAGCGCAGCAGCCAGGCGCAGGTCCTCGGCACCGTCGACCAGCTTCCGGGCGCGATCGGCTACGCCGAGCTGCACGCCGCGGCGAACGCCCGCCTCTACCCCAACGTGCGCATCCTCACGCTCGACGGGAGGCGGGCGGCGATCTCCTCGGTGGAGAACCGCTACCCGTTCGCCGCCCCCGAGGTCCTCTACACCTACGGGCCGCCGGCGAACGGCGCCCCGGCCTCGGCGTTCCTCACCTTCATGGCCGGGGACGGCGCGCGGAGACTGCTCGAACGGGCGGGCGCCATCCCCTGCCTGTCGGCGGCCTCGCTGCTCTCCCTGGCCTGCCAGCCCGGTTCGCCCGCCTGACGGCGGCCGCGCACGTCCGCCGCACGTCCGCCGCGCACGTCCGCCGTGCGCGTCCGCCGCCGGGGGCGTTCCAGGATCGGGCCGGCGGGTCAGCCGCCCGCCATCAGGTCGGCGAACGCGCGGGCCGCGGGCTCGGAGGTGAACAGCCGGTCCAAGCGGGCCCGCGCGAGCCGGTGGCGGAACGTCCCGGCCAGCGAGGCGTCCCCCGCCTCGTGGACCATCTCCGTCATCCAGCAGGAGTACTCCTGGTAGTTCCACACCCGCCGCAGGCAGGTCGCGGAGTAGGCGTCGAGCAGTGAGCCGTCGCCGTCGCGCACGGCCGCGCGCAGCGCCCGGGCGAGCACGTCCGCGTCGCCGATCGCGAGGTTCATGCCCTTGCCGCCCATCGGGGTGACGATGTGCGCCGCGTCCCCGGCCAGGAAGAGGGAGCCGTACCGCATCGGGTCGACGACGAGGCTGCGCATGTCCACGACGCCCTTCTCGGTGATCGGCCCCGCGGGCAGGTCCCCGTCGGCGAGCCGCAGCCGCAGCTGGGCCCAGACCCGCTCGTCGTCCCAGTCGCCGGGGCCGTCGTCCGGCGGGCACTGGAGGTAGAAGCGGCTGGCCCTCGGCCCGCGCGGGAACTGCGCCGCGAAGCCGTGCGAGGTGATCGCGAAGAGCGGGTGGCGGGGCGGCGGGATGTCGGCGAGGACGGTGAGCCAGCCGATGCCGTGGTCGTAGGAGAAGGCGGTCAGGGCACCGGCGGGCACCGACGCCCGGCTGACGCCGTGCTGGCCGTCGCATCCGGCGACGTACGCGCAGGCGATCTCGCGGACGGTCCCGCCGGGGTCGCGGTAGGTCACCCGCGGGGCGGTGCCGCCGAGGTCGTGCGGTGTGACCTCGGCGGCGTCGAAGCGCAGGTCTCCCCCGTCCTCAAGGAACGCGGCGATGAGCCGCCCGACCAGCACCTGCTGCGGGACGATCCGGCCCGTCCTGCCGTCCGACAGCGCGGGGACGTCGAGGTGGCGCGGTTCCCCGTCCACGCGGATCTCCAGGGTGCCGTCGCCGGGGGCGCCCGCCAGGATCCCGCCGAGCCCCGCCTCCTCGAAGATCCGCGTCCCGGCGTGGTCGAGGACGCCCGCGCGCTGCCGCCGCTCCACATACGACCGGCTCCGCCGCTCCAGCACCACGCACGCCACGCCGGCCCGCCGCAGCAGGCAGGCCAGGGTCAGCCCGGCCGGGCCCGCTCCAATGACGACGACCTCGCTGCTCTCGCGCACGCTCGGCATGGACGGTCTCCTCCTGCTGTTCGGCGGCCTGATGCCCGGTGTCCCGCCGCGTCGCGCGGCGTCCCGGCCGATGCCGTTCCGGACCCCATGATGATGGGCCAAGGCGCGGTGCCCCGCAATTGGACCGGGAAGTCAATGAGCGGCTCCTGGGGGGCGCAATGGCCCGGCTCCGTCAATGCGATCCGGCCGCGCGGACGTTGACAAGGAAACAAACGCGCGCAAATTGTCCATTCAATATTTCACTGCGCCCGGCGCCGCTGCAATGATCGGAGAAGCCCCATATCCGCATGGTTTCGACCGGAGGACCAGATGAGGTCCAGTATCACCCTGAAGTTGATATTGTCCGTCGCCGTCGCCGCCACCGGAATGACGGCGGCGCGCGCGGCGGCTGCGGCCCCGGCGGCCGCTCCGGCGTGCTCGGACGGCACGCTCGTCCAGACCGACGCCGGTCCCGTGTGCGGCACCGCCGGAGACCGGATCACGAACTGGCTGGGGATCCCGTACGCCGCCCCGCCGGTCGCGGGCCGGCGGTGGAAGCCGCCCTCGCGGCATCCCGGCTGGACGTCGCCGCTCCAGGCGACCGAGCCGGGCAGCGCCTGCCCGCAGCCGTCGGACTTCAGGCCCGGGTCGACCAACGAGGACTGCCTGAAGCTGAACGTCCGGGTCCCCGCGGTCTCCGGGGGCGGGCCGCTGCCCGTCATGGTGCAGCTGCACGGCGGCGGGTTCCGCCTCGGCACCCCCTCCGACGGCACCCGTCTCGCCAAGGCCGGGCAGGTGATCCAGGTGGAGATGGAGTACCGGCTGGGCATCGTCGGGTTCCTGTCCCACGCGAGCCTCGGCGCGAACTCCGGGAACTACGGGCTCCAGGACCAGCAGGCGGCGCTCGGCTGGGTGCGGCGCAACATCGCCCGGTTCGGCGGCGACCCCCGCAACGTCACCATCTTCGGGCCGTCCGCCGGGGGCTCCAGCGTGTGCGCCAACATGGCGTCCCCCACCGCCCGCGGGCTGTTCGACAAGGGGATCATCGAGAGCGGCGAGTACAGCTCGCTGCGCGGCGTCGACACGACCTGGCAGCCGCAGGACTGCGCGACCCGGCTGCCGACGCGGGCCGAGGCGCAGCGCGCGGGCGCCCGCTTCGCCGCCGCCGTCGGGTGCGGCACGGCCGCGGACGTCGCCGCCTGCCTGCGCGGGGTGCCGGTGCAGACCCTGCTCGACAAGGCGGGCAACGGGCTCGGCGCGGACAGCGGCACGATCGCGCCCATCGTCGACGGCAAGACCCTGACCACGTCGCCGGGCAAGGCGTTCGCGTCCGGCACGTTCAACAAGGTCCCGGTCATCCACGGCGTGGCCAGGGACGAGACGCAGATCCTCCCCGCCGAGACGCCCGCCGCGTACGAGGAGCTCGTCCGACGCCAATACGGGGAGCACGCGCCCGAGGTGCTGAAGCGCTACCCGCTGGCCCGGTTCCCGCAGCCCGCGGCGTACATCGCGTCCCGGACGATCCTCGCCGACGCCAACTCCGTCTGCCCGGCGCTGCTCAACGACCGCCGCCTGGCCGAGCACGTCCCCGTCTACGCCTACCAGTTCGACGACACGAACCCGCCGCCGCTGCCGTTCGTCGACTCGTCGAAGCCCGCCGGCGCCCTGCATGTCGGCGAGTTCGGCTACCTGTTCCACGGCACGTTCCCGGGCCAGCCCCCGCTGAACCCCAACCAGCGGCCGTTCCTGGAACAGCTCACCGCGCAGTGGTCGGGTTTCGCCCGCACCGGCGACCCCACCGTGGACGGCACCCCGCTGTGGACCCGGTTCTCGTCCAAGGACAAGGCCGTGATGTCGCTGCTGCCCGCCGGGGACAGCCAGATGAACTTCGACATCGCCCGGCAGCACAACTGCGCGTTCTGGAACCGGCTCGCGCCGTTCGGCCGGTGACGCGATGACCCGGTGACGCGATGACCCGGTGACGCGGCGGCCCGGGCCCCGCGGGTGCGGTGGCCCGGGTTCAGCGTCCCAGGGACTCGAAGGCGGCGCCGGCGGCGAGGAGGTCGTGCTCGGCGTAGTGCCGGGCGATCAGCTGGATCCCCGCCGGGCGGTCCGCGGGCGCGGTGCCCGGCGGGACCGACAGGGCGGGGTGGCCGGTGTGGTTGGCCAGGGACGTGAGCCGGACCATGGCCGCCACGGCGTCCTCGGGGCGCCCGGCCAGCTCCACCTCGGTCCGTCCCAGCGGTGGCGGGTCGACGGCCATCGTGGGCAGCGCGATGACGTCGGCCCCCGCCAGGATCTCGTCGAGCCGGGCCCGCAGGAGCATCCGGCCCCGCTGCGCGGCGAGGTAGGCGCCGGTGCCGACCTCGGCGCCCGCGAGGATCCCGTCCCGCATCGCCGGGCCGTAGCGGTCGTCGGGCTCGCCGAAGCGGCGCAGGTGGTAGGCGGCCATCTCGGCGGACAGGACGGGCCAGTGGACGGCCTTGACGTCCTCCTGGTCCGGCAGGTCCGCCGTGACCGGCTCCGCGCCCGCGGCGCGGGCGGCGTCCACCGCGGCGGTGAACTCCTCACGCAGGTGGGGGTCCACAACGTCGAGGTAGTCCTCGGACGGGACGGCGATCCGCATGCCCGCCAGGCGCGCGGGTGCTCCGGAGACGGCATCACCGGCGCGGACGGCGTCGCCGCCTCGGCCGGTCCCGGCGAGCAGGGCGTCCAGCGTCACGGCGACATCCTCGACGGTGCGGCCGATCGGCCCGGCGTGGTCCAGCGACCAGGCGAGCGGGACGATCCCGTCCGTCGGCAGGAGGCCGTAGGTGGGCTTGAGGCCCACGACCGCGCAGCACGCGGCCGGGATGCGGACGCTGCCGCCGGTGTCGGTGCCGAGCGCGGCGAAGCACATCCCGGCGCGCACCGCGGCCGCCGAGCCGCCGCTGGAGCCGCCCGCGGTGCGGGTCGCGTCGAACGGGTTCCGCGCCGGGCCCAGCGTGGTGAGGGCGAACTCGTCCTGGGTGGTCGAGGCGACGACGACCGCGCCCGCCCGCCGCAGCGCGGCGACGACGGAGGCGTCACCGGACGCGACGGCCCCGGAGAGGACCCGCGAGCCCGCGTCCTGCGGCATGCCCTCCATGGCGATCATCGACTTGACGGCGACCGGCACGCCGTCCAGCGGGCCGAGCGCCCGCCCCGCGGACAGCCGCTCCGCCGCGAGGGCCGCCTCGGCGCGGGCGCGGCCGGCGCGCGGATGCGCGACGGCCCGCAGCCGGTCGCCGGCGACGCGGCGCAGCGCCGCCTCGACGACGTCCACCGGCGACGCCTTCCCGTCGTCGTAGAGGGTCCGCAGCCCGCGGATCGAGCCGTCCAGGACCGCGTCGTTCGGCATCGTCGCTCCTCCGCGGGGCGGGTCGTGGTCGATCACGTCAGGCGGGTCCTTCCCAGACAGGGCGCCCGCCGACCCAGGTGCTCGTGACGGGGATGCCGGCCAGGCCCTCGGGGTCGGCGCGCAGCGGGTCCTCGGCCAGGACGGTGAAGTCGGCCAGGAACCCGGGCAGGAGGCGTCCCTTGAAGTGCTCCTCACCGGAGGCGGCCGCGGACCCGGCCGTGTACACCTCCAGCGCCTCGTAGGGGGTCAGCCGCTCGTCCTCGCCGAGGACGGTGCCGTCCAGGCTCCGGCGGGTGGTCATCGACTGGAGCGCGTACAGCGGTTCCGGCGGGCCGCAGGGGTGGTCGGACGACCCCGCCACGGTGATCCCCGCTTCCCGGAACGTGCGGTGCGGGCTGATCCGGGCCGCCCGCTCGACGCCGTAGTGGGCCACCAGGTTGCGGCCGTGGTAGCGGACGAACGCGCCGAACGGCACCGGGATCACCCCCAGCCGCCGGATGCGTTCCACGAGCCGTTCGTCCACCACCGAGCAGTGCTCGATGCGGTGCGCCTGCCCGGGCCGCGCGGGCACGCGGGCGGCGGCGTCCTCCATCGCGTCCAGGACCTTGCCGATGGCCAGGTCGCCGTTGGCGTGCACGGCCAGCCTGCCTCCGGCGGCGTGCACCCGGTGGACGACCTCGGTGATCTCCTCGTCCGGCATGACCTGGATGCCGCCGGTCGGCTCGCCCTGGGCGCCGTTGTAGGGGCGCGAGCACAGGCAGGTGCCGCCGGAGACCGCGCCGTCGGCCATCATCTTCACGCCGGTGAAGCGCAGCCACTCATCGCCGAAGCCGGTGCCCAGGCCCAGCCGGGGCGCCGGGTCGAAGTGCTCGTACCACAGCAGCATCCCGATCCGGGCGGTGAGCGCACCGCCGTCGCGGGCGCGCTGGTACAGCTCCCAGTCGGCGGGGTGGACCATGGCGTCGCAGATCGAAGTGATGCCCGCGGCGTTCATCTCCCCGACGATCCGGCGCAGCGACTCCACCCGCGCCTCGGCCGTCGGCACCGGGACGAGCGCGGGCTTGGCGCCGTGCCCGAAGAAGCCCTCCGTCCAGGCGCGCTCCCACACCACGCCGGTCAGCCGCCCGCCGTCGCGCACCAGCTCGCCGCCGACCGGGTCGGGCGTGCCCTCGTCGTAGCCGGCGGCGGCGAGCGCCGCGGAGTTGGCCACCGCGCCGTGGTAGGAGTAGTGGATGATCAGCACCGGGTGACGGGCGGAGACCCGGTCCAGCAGGTCACGGCCGACCGCGCCGCCGTCCTCGGTGCGGGACACGTCGAAGTTGTGCCCGACGACCCACGCGCCGTCCGGCGTGCGGGCCGCGCGCTCGGCCAGCGCCCGCCGCACCTCCTCGGCGCTGCCGGTCACGGTGGGCGCGAGGTCGACGTACAGCCCGCCGTCGGCCAGCACCGACGGGTGGGCGTGCGCGTCGTTGAAGCCCGGCACCACCACGCCCCGGCCGAGGTCCACCACGTCGGCGCCGGGGAAACGGTCGAGGAGCTCCGGGGCGGCGCCCACGGCGATCACCCGCTCGCCCAGCGTCACGAGGGCGTCGGCCGCGCCGCCCGTGTGCCCGCCCATGGTGACGACCCGGCGTGCCCGCACCACCTGCGGCCGGTGCCCCTCCTCGGCCCGGGTCATACCAGGCCCGCCGAGTCGAGCAGCTTGAGCGCGGGGATCCCCAGCGCGCTGATGACGGTCATCGACATGACGCTCCCTATGAACGGATGGAAGTCGGAGGGCAGCCGGACGGCGACGGCCCTCGCCAGCGGCGGCCCGGCAGCGGCGCCCGCCGCCGCCGCCAGGACGATCACCCGCCAGCCGCCGCCCGTGACGAGCACCGCCGCCGGGGCCAGGGACACCACGGGCACGAACGTGGGGTACCAGCCGTGGCGCTCCCACCGTCCGGAGTGCAGCCATACCCCCCAGACGGCGGTGAGGATCTGCGCGGTGAGCAGGTCGGGGACGAGGCCGCTGCCGTAGGACGGCCCCAGCGGGTCGATCACCCAGGCCAGCAGCAGCCCCGCCAGGAGCCCGGCCGAGGCCCACTCGTTGCCGTAGAACTGGGCCTCGCTGAAGTCCGCCAGCGCCCGCCGCGCCACCCACATCCGGGGCCGCGCGGGGACACCGTCCACGGCACCGGACGCGGCGGACGTGCCGGATGTGCCGGACGGGGCGGGCCCGTCGATGGCGGCGGGCCCGTCCATGGCAGCGGTCTCACCGGGGGTCTCGTCGGCCGCCTCGGTGCGCGGGTCGTCGGGCGGCGGCGGGGTGGGCATCCAGGGCAGGTGGCGGGCGACGAGGAAGGCGAGCAGCGCGCCCGCCGACATGCCGCCCACGTTGGCGACGACGGCGGGCAGGTCCAGTGGCGGGCAGACGTGGTGCCAGATCAGCAGCGACGCCGGGGTGACCAGCAGGGCGCCCAGCGCGCCCGCCGTCAGCGCGATCCGCGTCCCGCCGCCGTAGACCAGCACCATCGCGGGCGGCACCGACACGAACGGCACGAACGTCGGCTGCCACTCGCCGTCCGCCATCGTCCAGCCCCACAGCGCGTTCGACAGCAGCAGCCCGGTCCCGGCGGCGAGCAGGACCCAGGGCCACAGGCCGGTCCCGTAGGCGATGTCGAATCCCCGGCCCCGCCACCGGCGCCGCGCCGCCAGATGCGCCACCGCGGCGGCGCCGAGCAGGCCCGCGCCCGCGAGCCACGCCTGGTAGAACTGCGCCTCGGTGGTGTCGCCGAGGATCCAGTCGAGCCAGGCGGCCGCGCCCCGTCCGTTCGGGGTGGCCGCCGCGGGCCCCAGCGCCGACAGGTGGTCCTCGGCCGCGTTCATCGCCAGGTTGAGCAGCACGGCGCCCGCGCACAGCACCAGCACCTGCGGAACCGGATGCGACCTCCGAGTGACGCCGGCCTCGGCCGTCACCGTCATGGGCCTCCCTTCGCACCCCCGTGACCTGGGGTTGTCCGCCGGACGGCTGGCTTTCGAGTCTGCGTGGGGAGTGACGGCCGCCACAACGAACAGAGTGCCCACGCTCGGTGTTCTCTAGTGACACTTTGTTCGTCGACAATGGTCCTGAGCAGGCTGTTCGGAGACGCGGGTGGAAGGAGCACGCAGATGCGAGCCGAGACCGACGACCCCCTCGTCCAGGTGGCCCTGCCGACCGTCGCCGAGGTGCTCGATCTGCCCGCCGTGCGGGTCGGGCGCCCCGAGGTGCTCGCGGGGCGGGAGCACCTCGACCGGCCGGTGCGGTGGGTGCATGTCAGCGAGATCCCCGACATCGCCGGGCTGCTGCTCGGCGGCGAGCTGATCCTGTCCACCGGCATCGCCCTGCCCGACGGCGACGACCTGCGCCGCTACGCCGCCGAGCTGATCGAGGCGGGCGCGGCGGGGCTGGTGGTGGAGCTCGGCCGCCGGTTCCGGAGCCTGCCGCCGCCGCTCGTCACGGCGATGGAGCGGGGCGGGCTGCCGCTGGTGGCCCTGCACCGCGAGGTCCGGTACGTCAAGATCACCGAGGCGATCCACACGTGCATCGTCGAGCAGCAGTTCAACGCCCTGCGCGCGTCCGAGCAGGCGCACGAGACGTTCACGGCGCTCAGCGTCCGCGGTGCCTCGCCCGCGGAGATCGTCGACGCGGTCGCCGGGATGACCGGCTGCCCGGTGGTGTTCGAGGACCTCATGCACCGCGTGGTCGGCCACGCGGCGGCGGACATGCCGGTCGACGACCTGCTGCGCAACTGGGAGGCGCGGTCCCGGATGGCCCGCGCGGACGCGCGGACGGCGGTCTGCGGGGCCGAGCGCTGGGCGGTCACGACCGTCGAGGCCCGCGGCGAGACCTGGGGGCGCCTCGTCCTGCTGCCGTCCGGCGAGCCCACGGCGACCCAGCTGCTGATCCTCGAACGCGGCGCCACGGCCCTGACCCTGAACCGGCTGCTGGAGCGCAACCGCGAGACCCTGGAGCGCCAGGCGCACCGCTCCACGCTCTCGGAGATCATCGACGGCCGGTACTCCTCCGCGCCGGACATCGAGGCGCGCACCGCCGCGCTCGGCGTCCCGATCGCGCAGTCCGCGCTGATCGCGGTGATCGTCCAGCCGGAGGGGGGTCCCGGCGGGGCCGCCGAGCCCGTCGCCGCCGCGGCCCGCGCCGCCGGCGCGGGCGCCCTGGTGGGGGCCCTGGACGACCGGCGCGTCGGCGCGCTGCTGGCGCTGGAGGACCCGGCCGAGCGTCCGCGCGTCCTGGAGCGGTTCGCCCGCGGCGTCCGCGAACGGCTCGGCCGTCCCGCCACCGTCGCGGCGGGGACCACGGCCCGGGAGGTGGCCGAGGTCCGGCGCTCGTTCTCCGAGGCCCACCAGATCGCGGACGCGGCGCCGCCGCCGCGCAACGCCCACCACCGGCCGTACTACGAGCTTCCCGACATCCAGCTACGCGGCCTGCTGTTCATCCTCGGCGACGACCCGAGGCTCCAGGCGTTCGTCGAACGCACCCTGGGGCCGCTGCTCGACCACGACAGCCGGCACGGCACCGGGCTGCTGGACACCCTCCGCGCCTACGTCGCGCACGGGGGCAACAAGTCGGAGGCGGCGGCCGCCGCCCATCTGTCCCGGCAGAGCCTCTACCAGCGTCTCGCGGCGATCGAGCGGGTCCTCGGGGTCGGCCTGGAGTCGGCGGACGTCCGCACGTCCCTGCACGCCGCCATCATGAGCCTCGACTCCACCGAGCCCTCGCGCCGCTGACCCCTCCCCTCCTCAGCCGGGCGGGCCGGGGACGCCGTCGCCGTCCTCGCCGTCCTCGGGCGGGGAGGCGTCGCTGACGGCGATGCGCTGCCAGGCGGCCTTCCATTGCCCGAGGTCGGCGGGGTCGCCGCCGCAGCCTTCGATGTAGGCCAGGAAGATGTCGAGGGTGGACAGGGTCGTGCGGCGCGGCAGCCCGGACAGGGTGGTGTGGGCGTAGCGATGGTCGATGGCCGCGGACATCTTGCGGTAGCTCCGCTTGCCCGTCCACAGGCGGTACGCCCGCAGCAGGGCCATCAGTTCGGAGGCGGTGGCGGCGGTGCCCGGATCGGGTTTCGAGGCGGGCGGGCCGGGCTCGTCGGGCTCGGGTTCCGGCGGGCCACCGGGGACGCGATCACGCACGGCGGGCTCGGCGGCGCCGTTCTCGCCGTCCCCCGCGGACGGCGCGTCGGACGCCGCGGAAGACGCGGGCGCGGACGGCGCGGACGGCGCGGACGGCGGCGCGGGGCCGGGCCGCACCGGGCGGCGCGGCCCGGCCTCTTCCCGGATGACCACCTCGAACAACTCCATCGCGACCTCGATGGTCACCGGGTCGGCGTCGCAGTCGCCGAGCAGCCCCGCGAGGGTCTGGTGGCGGAACCCGGAGGCCACCTCCCCGCGCAGGAACCGCCGGGTCCGCTGGTCGTCGAGGCCGCGGCGGCGCGCGCAGGCGATGACCCGGTCGTGGTCGGGATGCTGGAGGAGGATTCCCAGGATGATCAGTTTGAGCTTGTCCCCGGCGTCGGAGACGCCACCGGGGTAGACCCCGTCGAGGAACCGCTCCAGCTTCTCGCGCGTGCGGGCGTGGCGCCTGCCCCGGAGGAGCGGCACGGGCCGGCGGCGCCAGGGCGTCAGTCCCATGATCGGCCGGGCTCAGAGGGACCGCGGCCCGGGAGCCGGCCACCCGGGCACGCGGGAACCGCCGTCATCGGCGCCCTTGCCCGCGGCCGGCCGCGGCGGGGCGGCCCGCGGCGGCTCGGCGGGCTGCAAGGTGGGCATGGCTACGCAGGTGAGCGCGCTGTTCAATGTGTCGTCTCCGAAACGGGGGTCCAAAGTTCGACCGGGGCTTTGTTCGGTTCTTCGTGTCGCCACCGTCGATTGGCGGTGAACGAGCGGCGGCTTGTGAGCATCATGACCCATGGGATCCGGACTGTACGGACGTTCGGCCCGACTCGTCGCCGTATGTGCAAAACAGAACACCGTCCGGGATTTGAACTCCGCCAAGCGGGTTCGGACGTCGTCCCGCCGCCACTGTTCCCTCACCTCGGGAACCGTTCACTTTTGTTCTGTCGGCGGGGGCCCGTCGATTCCCGCGATAATCCGGAGGCGAACCGGAGAGAACTACCGCGTCATATGACACATTCGCGGCATATTTCTCCTATGGGTTGGTCCACCGACCGGGCGACCCTGACCACGCAGGCGGGTCGGCGGCGGTAGCCCTGTTTGGCGGCAGGGCGCCGTCGGCCCGCCGCGTGCCTCCGGATACTTCGGACGCCGCCGGGCGGATGGCCTGAACTGTTCACGCACGGCCACGATCCGACTTTTCTGGCCGGGTTCGTTCCGCCGCCCAGGGCACCTCGCCCCGTAATCGGATGATGACTACAGGTACTCGCCCCTGGTACCGCCCCCCGCACGCAGGGAGTCATCGATGCACGCGCCACCCGGAACGTCCCCGCGCGCGTCCCCGCCCCACGGCCCGCGCTCGGCCGACGAGATCGTCATGGCGACGGCGCTGACCGTCCAGTGGATGCTCTTCACCGGACGCGGGCTGGCCCACCCGTACCCCACCGGCCGCGTCCCGCTCCTGCACGACCTCCCGGCTGACGCGCTCATCGACTTCTGGGCCGACGACCACCTCCGCCCACCGGCGCGGACGAGCAGAGCTCCTTCTCCCCCGGCGTCCCCAACCCGTCCCGCGCACCCGCCGGAACCCCGCCCCACCCGATGCCCGCCGACGCCGCCACCTCCCACCACACCCTCTTTGCCCGCCACGCCCACCACACCCGCTTTGCCCGCCACGCCCACTACGCCCACCTTGCCCGCCGCGGCCCGGCAGTCCACCGGCGCCTGCGCGGCCTCCTCCACCGCCGCGTCCTCCGCACGCCCCTCGCCGCCACGGCCGCCCTATCGGACGCCGGCCCCGCGTCCGCCCGCGGGTGGGGTGCCGGCCCGCGCCCCGGCCGGCACCCCGTGCGGGGGTCAGGTGCGGAACGGCCCGGTCACCTCGTAGGTGATGCCGCCGGAGGACGACCCGCTGGTGCCGCGCTGGGAGGAGAAGTACAGCCGGTTCCCCGCGGGGTTGAACGCCGGGCCGCACAGCTCCGAGGAGCTCTGCCCGTTGACGCGGAGGAACACCGAGATCCTGTCGTCCGGGGTGATCATGCAGATCTCCATGTTGCCGCCGTCCTCGGCCACGTACAGGTCGCCGGAGGCGGAGCCGGTGATGTTGTCCACGCCGGTCAGCGGCGCCGGGCCGGGGCTGACGAGGTCGTCGTCGTAGGCGAGCGCGTAGGTGCCCGCGGCGAGGTCGACCTGCCACACCCGGTTGTCGCCCTTGGTGGTGAACCAGACGGTGTCGTCGGCGTAGTGGCAGCCCTCCCCGCCGTTGAAGACCTTCATCCCCGGGACCTGTTTGCGGGTCGCCTTGGGCGAGCCGTCGGGGTCGGGCACGGTTCCCCAGGTGAAGGACCCGGACGTGCCGGTGCCCGCCTTGAGCACCTGGAGCGTCCCGGACGACAGGTTGCCCCAGGTGGTGGGGACGAAGCAGTAGAACCCGCCGTCGGTCTTGTCCTCGGTGAGGTAGACGACCTGGCGGACGGGGTCGGCCGCCGCGGCCTCGTGGTTGAACCGGCCCATCGCGTCCCGGCGGGTCGCCGCGCCGCCCCACGGACTGGTCTCCCACACGTAGCCGGTGTCGACCTCCTCGCACGACAGCCAGGTGTTCCACGGCGTCGCGCCGCCCGCGCAGTTGCGGTTGGTCCCCGACAGGATCGAGTACGCCGAGGTGATGGTGGCGCCCGACCCGAAGCGCAGCGCCGAGGCGCCGCCGCCGCCGGATCCGACCTCGGCGTTGGACACGTAGATCCACCCCGTGCCGTCGGCGAAGCACGCGCCCCCGTCCGGGGCGTCGTGCCAGGTGTGGGTCGTCCCGGGCACCGTCTGGCCGGACCGGGCGACGACCCGGCCGGTGAACCCGGCGGGCAGCTGGATGCCGTTGGCGTCGGCGGGCTGGAGCGCCCCGTACGGCGGGGCCGGGTCGAGCTGGGCCGGTGCGGCGAGCGCGGCCTCGCGCCACAGGCTTCCGGAGAAGGCGACGGTGCCTGCGCCGATCACCGAGGCGCGGAGGAAAGTACGGCGTTCCACGGGCGAACCTCTCTGAGCTGGGCTGGAACTCGGAGGAGTGATGGCCGTCACAACCGATGTAAAAGCTAGGTAGAGAGCCGGACAGTCAGCGGTAAGGGATCTGAACGGGGAATGAGAAGCTGATTACTTACCGTCAATAATGACTGGTCCGGTCTCACCCGGAAAGAAGACGCGCGGCGACGGCGCACACGCCATGGTCCGTTTTATCGGAGCATTAGTGGGCGATGGCGAAGCCCATGGACACGGCGGCGGAGATCACGATCTGGCCGGGGGCGAAGTCCTCTTCCATGCCGCCGTGGACCCCGCCGTGCCCGTGGGCCCTGAGCCGCTCGGGGTCGACGTCCTCGATGTGCAGCACCCGGCCGAGCCTGACCCCGGCCGCGTCTGCGTACAGCGCCGCCTTCGCGCGCGCCGCGCCCACGGCGTCGCGGCGGGCCTGGGCGCGCAGGGCGCGTTTGGCCCGCACGTCGAACTCGATGCCGTTGATCTGGTCGACACCGGCGTCGACGACCTCGATCAGCAGCTGCTGGAGGGTGCCGATCGACGTGGTCTCGATCTCGTAGTCCGCCTCGCAGGCGAACCCGTCCTTCTTCCGGACGTTGCCGGCCGGGTCGTAGTCGTAGTGCGTGGCGAGCTTGAGACGGGACGGCGACACGCCCTCCACCGGGACCCGGTGGGCGCGGAGCACCGCCCGGAAGCCGGCGATCAGCCGCCGCGCCGACTGGAACGCCTCGGCGGGCGCCTCCTCGACGCTGGCCAGCCGCACCATCACCCGCGCGACGTCGGGTTCGGCCGCCACGGTCGCCGCCCCGAACGTCGCGATGCCCCACGGCTCGGAGATCTTCGGATCGTGCAGCAACGCGGCCTCCATCGGCTGACCCCGGAATGAAGATCATATAGCCGCGGAGGCGGGCCGCAGGTGGCCCGATGAGGCCGCGTGCGGACGTCCGCCGTACAAGCGGGAGTGCCCCCGCCCCCCCTTCCCCGGCAGGCACGGGGGCACTCCCGGGTCAGGTGGTGGCGAGCGCCTCGGTGGGGGTGAGGCGGGACGCGCGCCGAGCGGGGTACAGGCCGGCGACGGCGCCGATGAGGACGGCCGCCAGCGCGCCGCCCGCGATGGCCTGCCCGGGCAGGACGAGCGGCCAGCCCCGGTACCCGGCGTAGCCGAGGCAGACCACGAGCCCGACGACGACCCCGGTGGCCCCGCCGAGCGCCGACAGCGACACCGACTCGGTGAGGAACTGCAGCCGGATCTGCCCGCGGGTCGCGCCCAGCGACCGGCGCAGCCCGATCTCCTGGCGGCGCTCCAGCACCGAGATCACCATGATGTTGGCGATGCCGACGCCGCCGGCGAGCAGCGCCACCGCCCCGAGCCCGAAGAACAGCGCGTTGAACGCGCGGTTGGCGGCGGCCTCGGCGGTGAGGACGTCCGACGGGCGGCTGATCTCCATCTCGTCGGGGTGCTGCGGGTTGACGGTGTTGGCCAGCACGTCCCGCACCGAGTTCACGGTCGCGTCGGTGGACCGCTCGTACAGGGTGGTGACGTGCCCGTCGAACCCGAGTCCCATCGCGTAGTGCCAGCCGATGAACGCCGACCGGTCGAGGTCGGGGGACAGCTTGAGCGTGTTGAGGATCCCGGTCACCATGAACCAGCGGCCCGCGATGTAGACGTGCCGTCCGGCGCGGTCGACGCCGAGCCGCTCGGCGGCGACGGAGCCGAGCACCACCGACGGGTACCGGCTGGTGGCCTCGTTGAGGAACGCGCCGGAGCGCACCGTCCCGCCGAGGGGTCGGAGCAGGTTGGTCCGGGCGGCCTGGACGGCGATGCCGCCGGTCGTGGCCGAGGAGATCTTGTCGGTGCGGCGGACGCTGGCCTCGGGCACCAGGCCGATCGCCGACACGCCCGTCACCCCGGGGATCCGGGTGACGCGGCCCTCCGCGCCCTCGGGCAGGTGGGAGCTCTTCCCGACGAGGGACGTCCCGGGCGTGACGGTGAGCATGTTCGTGCCGAGCTCGTCGATCTCGGCCATCAGCCCGGCCTTGCTGACGGTGCTGATGCCCACCAGCCCGACCATGGCGGCGACGCCGATGGCGATGCCGAGCGCGGACAGCACGGCCCGCAGCGGGCGGCCGCGCAGCCCGTCCAGGCCGACCACGGCGAGGTCGCCCGCGCGGAGGCGGGCCGGTTCCGGTAGCGCGATCATGCGGGGACCCCCGTGTCGGCGCGGATCTGGCCGTCGCGGATCTCCAGGCGCCGGGGCAGCGCCGCCGCGACGTCCCGGTCATGGGTGATGATCACGACGGCGGTGCCGTCGCCGTTGAGCTCGGTGAGGAGCCTCAGCACGCCCGCGCCGGACTCGGAGTCGAGGTTGCCGGTCGGCTCGTCGGCGAGCAGCAGCGGCGGGTCGCCGACGACCGCGCGGGCGATGGCGGCGCGCTGCTTCTCCCCGCCGGACAGCTGGTGCGGCAGGTGGTGCAGGCGGTGGCCGAGGCCGACGCGCTCCAGCGCCACGCGGGCCTGGCGGCGGCGTTGCCGCGGCGGGACGCCGTGGTAGAGCAGCCCGGTGGCGACGTTGTCGAGCGCCGTGAGGTGCGCGGTGAGGAAGAACTGCTGGAACACGAACCCGATCCAGCGGGCCCGCACCGCCGCCAGCAGCCGGTCGGGCAGCTCGGCGACGTCGTGCCCGCGGAGCAGGACCCGGCCGGTGGTCGGGGTGTCGAGCGTCCCCATCAGCTGGAGCAGCGTCGACTTGCCCGACCCGGACGGCCCGATCACCGCCATCAGCTCCCCGGCGTGGACGGTCAGCGACGCCTCCCGGAGCGCCCGCACGCCGCCGGGGTAGTCCTTGCCGGCCTTCTCCACCTGGACGACGGCGGGCCCGTCCCCGGCCGTGAGATCGGTCATGACTTCGGCACCTGCACCTTCGCGCCCGCCGTGAGGTCGCCGGACACCTCGACGTTGTCGCCGTCGAAGATGCCGAGCTTGACCGGCACCTCGCGGACGTTCCCGGAGGCGTCCACCACCGCCACCGCGTACTTGTTGTCCGCGTGCGCCAGCAGCGCGTTGATCGGGACGGTCAGCACGTTCTTGTGCTCGGTGCTGGAGAACCCGACGGTCGCGGGCGCGCCGTCGAGGCCGCCGGCGCCGCCCTTGTCGTCCAGGGTGACGTAGACGGGGATCGTCGCGGTCTCGGTGCCCTGCCCGGCCTGCGACTGGGAGTTGGTGGACCCGGCGGTGGCGACCGAGCCGATCGAGGAGACGCGCCCGGTGGTGGTCTTGCCGCCCGGCAGGGTGACCCGCGCCTTGGCGCCCTTCCTGACGATCTCCTGCTGGCTGACCGGCAGGTTCACGGTGATCAGCCGGCGGGTGCTGCTGGCGGTGTAGAGGGCGCCGCGGGCGCTGCCGCCGAGGAGCACCTGGAGCTTGGTCACCCGGATCGCGCCCGGCTGGACGACCACGTCGTCGGCCTTGACCACGCCGGTCTCGGAGAGCCCGAGGTCGTCCTGCCAGTCGATCACCGCCTGCTCGGTCGCCCACGTGAACGAGCGGTCCACGGTCATGTCGTCGCCGTAGCCGAGCGCGTCGAGGTTGCGTTCCAGCTCCAGCACGTCGTAGCCCTTGGTCCCCTGCTCCATGTCGCGCCAGAACGGCGTCCTCCCGTACAGCAGCGGGACGCGGTGGCCGTCCACGCCGTACGCCCGCTTTCCGCGTTCGATCACGTCTCCGGCCTTCGGCACCCACGTGACCCGCCCCTTGCCGCCCGCCAGCACCGTGTAGCTCTCGGCGTAGCCGAGGGTGCCGTCCACGTCGGTGGTGTTGGTCACGTCGGCGCGGACCACCGCCACGGTCGGCAGCGTCGAGGTCTTGCCCGACGCGGAGCCGCCGCCGTCCCGGAGCGCCAGTGCCGCGCCGACCGAGCCGACCGCGAGGACGGCGGCCCCGCCGAGCAGGACCTGGACCCGCCGCCTTCGCAGCAGGGGCGCCCGCGGCCCGTCCCGGACGGGCTGGTCGATGTCAGAGTCCAGCATGGTCGTCCTCCGGTCATTCCGTGAGAATGACTTCATGGCGATCAGCGTGGACGGCGGCCGGTTTCCCGGCGGTGACCGCATGTGTTAACCGCGCCCTTATCGTGGATCTGCGGCAATGAAGGCATGCGGATTCTGGTGGCCGAAGATGAGCGTTTCCTCGCCGACCTGGTGGCCGAGGGGCTGCGCGAGCAGGCGATGGCCGTCGACGTGGCCTACGACGGCGCCGCGGCGCTGGAGCGCCTGGCCGTCAACGAGTACCACGTCCTCGTCCTGGACCGTGACCTGCCGCTCGTGCACGGCGACGAGATCTGCCGGGAGCTGTCGCAGCGCGGGGACCAGGTGCGCATCCTGATGCTGACGGCGTCGGGCGCGGTCCACGAGCGGGTGTCCGGGCTCAACCTGGGCGCGGACGACTACCTGGCCAAGCCCTTCGCGTTCGACGAGCTGGTGGCGCGGATCCGGGCGCTGGCCCGGCGGGCGGGGCCGCCGCTGCCACCGGTGCTGGAATGCGCCGGGATCACCCTGGACACCGCGCGGCGCCAGGCCCACCGCGACGGCCGCTACCTGCCGCTGTCCCGCAAGGAGTACGCGGTGCTGGAGGTGCTGATGCAGGCCAGGGGCTCGGTCGTCAGCACCGAGGAGCTCCTGGAACGGGCCTGGGACGAGCACACCGACCCATTCACCACCGTGGTCAAGGTGACGATGAGCAAGCTGCGGGCCAAGCTCGGCGACCCGCCCGTCATCGCGACCGTCCCAGGAAGCGGGTACAGATTATGACGGCTGCGCGTTCCCTCCGCCGCCCTCGGCTGCGGTTCGGCGGCTCGGTGCGGACGCGGATGACACTGCTGTACGGCGGGGTCTTCACCGTCATCAGCCTGGGCGTGCTGATCGCCGCGCAGCAGTTCCAGCAGAGCGTGGTCGTCCGGAAGCTCGCGAACTTCGCCAACGTCGGCACGGAGGGGGGCGTCTGCGATCGGAGGCCCCCGGCGCCGCCGTGCCCGTCCGACGCCACCGGGGGCGGGATCGTCCCGACCGAGCGGAGGACGGAGCTGCGGGAGAGCCTGCTCGACTCGCAGCGCCTCACCACCGTCATCGCCTTCGCGGTGATCGCGGTGCTGGCGTTCGCGGTGTGCTGGTGGCTGACCGGGCGGCTGCTGCGGCCCCTGAACCGCATCACCGCCACCGCCCAGCGGCTGTCGCTGTCCACACTGCACGAGCGCATCGCCATGACGGGCCCCGAGGACGAGCTGAAGAAGCTCGCCGACACCTTCGACGCCATGCTGGACCGGCTGGAGCACGCCATCGCGAGCCAGCGCCGCTTCGTCGCGAACGCCTCCCACGAGCTGCGCACCCCCATCGCCATCCAGCGGACGGCCATCGAGATCGGGCTGTCCGACCCCTCGCCCGCGAAGGTGGCGCGGATCCGGGCCGAGCTGCTGCGGGCCACGCAGCGGTCCGAGCGGCTGATCGAGGGCCTGCTCGTCCTCGCGCAGGGCGAGCGGGGCCTGGACGCGCGGGCGCCGGTCGACCTCGCGGTCGTGGTCGACCAGGTCGTCGGCGAGCACATGCCGCTCGCCGAGCCCCGGGAGGTGGACGTCGCCGTCGCCGCCCACCCCGTCACCGTCGCCGGCGACGAGGTGCTGCTGACCCGCCTGGTCGCCAACCTCGTGCAGAACGCGATCCGGCACAACCACCCGGGCGGGCACGTGCTGGTCGAACTGTCCCCCGACACCGGCCTGGTGGTCTGCAACACAGGCCCCCACGTCCCGCCCGACCGGGTGGACGAGCTGTTCGAGCCGTTCCGCAGGCTGCACCGGGACAGGACCGGCTCGTCCGACGGCGCCGGCCTCGGCCTGTCCATCGTCGCCGCCATCGCCAAGGCCCACGACGGCACCGTCCACGCCACCGCGAACCCGGACGGCGGCCTCTCCGTCACCGTCACCCTGCCCACCCTGATCGCCGTCCCGGCCGCCCTGCACCGCCACAACCCTCCCGCCCCGTGAACGCCGCGCCGGTCGTCGAGGAAGTCGAAGACCGGCCGCCGCCCCGCCCAGGTACGCGACGAGATCACGGGCGACCAGCGGCTCTCGCGCGCCCCTCAGGCGACGACGTTGTCGGGGACGTCGAGCCAGATCCGCTGTTCCCGGTCGGTGACGGTGATCCCGTAGCGGGTGCAGGCGGGTTCCCCGGCCTGACGCCATCGTCGCTCGGTGTCGTGGATGACCGATTGCGGGAGGCGCTGGCCGCGCAGCGGCATGAACGACGCGGGACCGAGGAACCGCCCGGCCGCCGTGCCGTCCGGCCGGACGGTCAGGCGGCAGAGCGGCCAGTCGGGGTGGAAGGTCGGCGCCCAGGGCACGACGATCACGCCGCCGGGCCTGGTCTGCCGGATCCAGGCGGCCGGGATCCGGTGGGCGGCGGCGGTCACGATGATCCGGTCATAGGGCGCCCCAGGCGCGTATCCGCCGACCCCGTCGGCGATCACCAGGTTCACCGGATATCCGGCCCTGCCGAGCGCCGCGCGGGCATGGGCCGCGATCTCCGGGGCGATCTCGACCGTGGTGACGTTGCCGGCTCCGACGACGGTCGCCAGCACGGCCGCGTTGTACCCGGTTCCGGTGCCGATCTCCAGGACGCGCAGGCCGGGCCGGACGTCGAGCGCGTCGATCATGTCGGCCATGATCTCCGGGGAACTGCCGGACGAGGTCGGCCATATCCCCTTGTCGGCCACCCCGTCGTCCACTTGTGTGATCACCGGTTGCTCGTCATCGCAGACAAGCCGCGTCCATTCCTCTGGGTGCTCTTGGCGGGTGATGGGGACCGCCCAGCCGTCGTCTTGGCGAATCCAGAGGGTATCGGGGACGAACGCCTCGCGGGGTACGGCGCGGCGGATGTCCTCTGGGGTCATCCCTGTTCCCCGCACCCGACACACACGACCTCTTGCTTCTTCCCTTTTCCGTTACCGCCGGTCTGAATTTTACCAGTTCCATTACACATGCCACAAACAACTTTTTTGCCGTGCTTGCCCATAAGACGGCAACCTTCCACTCGGGTGGAGGTCATGCTATCGAGCACCACTTCGTGGTCGCTTAGCAATTCAGTTCTATTAGCCGGACGTGTTTCTCCCTGCCCTGTGGTCAGGCTCCTCGGGAACACGGCTGCGCGTGGGTGTTGTCGGGGCCGTTTACGGTGGGCGGATGAGGGTGGAGCTCGCTGAGGTCGAGGGGTGGCTGCGGGAGCGGCTGCCGGGGCTGGCGGAGGAGCACGGGGTGCCGGGGGTGTCGGTCGCCGTCGGCGTCGAGGGGCGGGTGGTCGAGGCGGCGGCGGGGGTGCTGAGCACGGCGACCGGGGTCGAGGCGACGGCCGACTCGGTGTTCCAGATCGGGTCGATCACGAAGGCGCTGACGGCGACGCTGGTGATGGGGCTCGTCGCGGAGGGGCTGGTGGAGCTCGACGCGCCGGTGGCGAGGTACGTTCCCGGGTTCCGGGAGGCGACCGTCCGGCAGTTGCTGTGCCACACGTCCGGGTTCGAGGGGGACGTGTTCACCGACACGGGCAAGGGGGACGACTGCCTGGAGAAATACGTGGAACTGCTCGCCGACATGCCGCAGATCTTCGCGCCCGGGGAGATGTTCTCCTACAACAACGCGGGCTACTGCGTGCTCGGACGGATCGTCGAGGTCGCGCGGGGCGAGCCGTTCGGCCGGTGCATGCGGGACCACCTGTTCACGCCCCTGGGCATGACGCACGCGGCGAACGATCCGTATGAGGCGATCCTCCATCGCGCGGCGGTGGGGCACCGAGGAGGGCGGCCCGTCCCGGTCTGGTCGGGGCCGCGCTCGGAGGCGCCCGCCGGGTCGATGCTCGCCATGACCCCGCGCGACCTGGTGACCTTCGCCCGGGCGCATCTCACCGACGAGGGGCTGCGGGCCATGCGGGAGCCGCAGGTCGTCCTGCCGGACATCGGCTGGGGGACGGCCTGGGGCCTCGGCTGGGAGCTCCACGACCTGCCGGGCGGCCCGGTGTTCGGCCACAAGGGCAACAGCATCGGGCAGTCGGCCGTCCTGCGCATCGACCCCGGCCGCGACCTCGCGGTGGCGATCTGCGTCAACGGCGGCGACGGCAAGGCGCTGATGAAGGAGATCCTCGGCAGGGTCGTGGAGTCGCCCGCCGAGCCCGTCCCGGATCGCGCGGCGCGTCCCGACGCCCGGCGCTGCGCGGGCGTCTACCTGTCGAGCACCAGCGAGACCACGGTGAGCGAGGACGAACGGGGACGGCTGTGGCTGGAGAAGGTCCCCCTCGGCTTCGCGGTGGAGATCGGCAGTGAGCCGTACCGGACGGAGTTGCTCGGCTGGCGCGGAAACTCCCTGCTGCCCGCGAAGCCCGGCCACGGCCCCGTCGCGTTCCTGGGAGACGACGGTGAGGGTCGCGCGCGCTACCTGCACACGGGCAGAGCCGACGTTCGCGCCCCTGGACGAACCGAAGCCTGAACCTTCGCTCCACCGGACGATCAACGTCCCAGTTCTTGCCACTCCTATCGAGGATCGATAGATTGTCATCGTAACTCGATAGGAGGGCGACTCATGGGAGAGCTGGCAGTGCGCGGGCTGCGCGCCGTGCTCGCGGTGGTGCTCACAGGCACCGTGCTCGTACAGGCATTGATGGTGTGGGCGCTGGCCACCGACCCGGAGGACGGCTCGCTCCCGCTGACCCCGCTGCGCGTGATCACGATCCTGGGCATCGGGACGGTCCAGGTCGCCCTGGTCTGCATCTGGCGGCTGGTGACGATGGTGCGACGCGGCACCGTGTTCTCGCACGCCGCCTTCCGGTACGTGGACATCATCATCGGCGCGATCGTGGCGGCCGCCCTCGTGTGGTTCACGGTCACGGCCATCAACGCGCCGGACCAGCGGGACGACCCGGGCGTCACCGTCATCATGGGCGGGGTCGGCGTGGCCATCCTGGGGGGCGCGCTCCTCGTGTTCGTGCTGCGGATGCTGCTCGCCCAGGCCGTCGCGCGCGACGTCGAGGCGGCGCGGATGCGGGCCGAGCTGGACGAGGTGATCTGATGCCGATCGCCGTCGACATCGACGTGATGCTGGCCAGGCGGAAGATGTCCGTGGGCGAGCTCGCGGACCGCGTGGGGATCACGCCCGCCAACCTGGCGGTGCTCAAGAACGGCCGCGCCAGGGCCGTGCGCTTCACGACCCTCGCCGCGCTCTGCGAGGTGCTCAAATGCCAGCCGGGCGACCTGCTGCGCTGGGAAGCCGACGACGCCGCGGGCGGATGACGTGCCCGAGGGCGGGAGTGACGACGCCCGGCGTCACCGGCCCATGGAAACACCGGCCGCTTATGAACCGCCCAGGACGGTGCGCAGCGCACTGATCGACGGCGTGAAGAAATAGCCGCCGCCTGTCGGGACGACCCAGTCGACGGTGGCCGGCTGTCGGACCCGTGATCTAAGGTCATGCCAGTTCAGCGGGGCTTGGTGCCTCTATCACGTGACCGGAGGAGTGCCAGGATGACGGCAGGGCGACCGATGCCCACCCAGGACGACGTGCTCGGATACTTCGACACGCTGTCGAACTGGGGACGGTGGGGCGACGATGACGAGCGCGGCACCCTGAACCACATCACCGACGACGTCCGTCTGGCGGCGGCGCGGGCGGTGCGTCACGGCAGGAGCGTGTCGTGCGCGTGGGAGGTCGCCGTCCCGGGGGACATGGAGCGGTCGACGACGACGTGCCCGTGCGCCGCCGACATGCCGGGGGCCGAGAACATGCCGGTGCCCGCGTTCCACAAGGACCGGCGCTGGGGCTTCTCGTCCGAGCGGCTCGGCATCACGTTCCACGGCAACACCCTCACCCACGTCGACTCACCGTGTCACCTCTACTGGGACGGCACGATGTACAACGGGCGGTCGCACTCGCTGGTCGATGCCGCCACGGGATCGGCGTGGGCGGCCGTGACGGCTGCGGCGAACGGGATCATCACGCGAGGTGTCCTGCTGGACGTCGCGAAGGTCCGCGATGTGCCGTGGCTGGAGCCGGGGCAGGGTGTGTTCCCCGACGATCTCGAGGAGGCCGAGCGCCGCCAGGGTGTGCGGGTGCGATCCGGTGACGCGGTGCTCCTGCGGACCGGCTACGGCCGCGTCCGGCATGAGGCCGGTGACAGCGGTGGTTTCACGCAGGCCGGCTGGCATGCGTCCTGCCTGCCGTGGCTGCATGAACGGGGGGTCGCGCTGATCGGCGCCGACACGCCCCAGGACGTCCAGCCGTCGGGGTACGACGACGTGTTGATGCCGGTTCACGCCGTGGGCCTCGTCGCGATGGGCCTGTGGCTGCTCGACAACTGCGACCTGGAGGCGTGCGCGACGACGGCCGCCGAACTCGGCCAGTGGGACTTCCACCTGGCGGTCGCGCCGGTCCGCTTCGCCGGCACGTCCGGCAGCCCGGTCAACCCCATCGCCACCTTCTGACCCCGGGACCCGCGCCTGACGGCCGGACACTGCCGCACGCGGCGCGCCGGTTCGCGGTGTTGTGGTTCAGGTTTGGGACTCCAGCCATGTGGCTATTGCGGGCCAGGTTTGCCGCAGCATCTCCGGCTGCACGATGTCCCTGTGCCGGCAGGGGAGCCTGACCTCGGTGACCTCTCCGCGCACGAAGGGCTCCCAGAGGCCGCCGTCCGGGGGGTTCCCGCCTCCGCCGCGCACGTCGGCGATGAAGAGCAGGATGTCCCCGTCGAAGACGCCCGGCCGATGGGTCCTCTTGATCTGCAGGTTGTTGTGGAAGATCTTCGCGCCGAGGAGCAGTTCCTCGTCGGAGATGCCGCCGAGTACCTCGCCGAGTTCCTCCCGGAACATCCCGGCGATGCGCCGCTGGTGGTCCTCCGTGGTCATCGCGCCGTGGTCGTGGACGTCGCCGTCCGCGTCCGGCGGCCCGGTTGCCCCGCCGGGCGGGGGCTGCCCGGAGGGGTCCTCGTCCCGCTTGACGGACGGGTAGGTGTCCAGGATGACCACCGCGGCGACGGTCTCCCCGGCGGCCTGGAGCTGCACTGCGATCTCGTGTGCGGGGATCCCGCCGAACGAGAAGCCCAGCAGGTGGTAGGGGCCGGTCGGCTGCACGGCCCGGATCCGCTCGATGTACTCCGCCGCCATCTCCTCGATGCTCCCGGCCAGGTCGCCGCCGTCGAACCCGGCGGCCTGGATGCCGAGCAGCGGAACGTCGTCCGGGACGACCCTGGCCAGCGGCCTGTAGCACCAGCTCAGCCCGCCCGCCGGGTGGATGCAGAAGAACGGCGGCCGGGTCCCCTCGGCCCGGATCGGCAGCATCCTGCCGAGCGAGTCGCCCAGGGACGACAGGCCGAGCCTGCTGACGATCCCCGACGGGGTCGGGGTGGCGAACACGTCGCGCACGGAGACCGTGACGCCCCTGTCCTTCAGCTTCTTCAGCAGCGTGACCGCCAGCAGTGAGTGCCCTCCGAGCCGGAAGAAGTCGTCGTCCACCCCGACCTCCGGTATCCCGAGGACCTCGGCGAACGTCTCGCAGACCATCTCCTCCAGGCCCGTTGCGGGGTTGCGTTCGGCTGCCGCGCCCGCGGCCCCGGCGTAGTCGGGGACGGGCAGTGCTCTGCGGTCGAGTTTGCCGTTGGCGGTGAGAGGGAGTTCGGCGAGCGGGACGAGCGCGGCGGGGATCATGTGGTCGGGCAGCCGCCGGGCGAGGAACTCCCGCAGGTCTCCGACGTCGATCGCCTCCAGTGTTTCGGGGACGAGGTAGGCGACCAGGCGTTTGTCACCCGGGGTGTCCTCGCGGGCGATGACCGCCGCCTGCGCGACGTCCGGGTGTGCCCGCAAGGCGGCCTCGATCTCGCCGGGTTCGATACGGAACCCGCGGATCTTCACCTGCTCGTCCGCGCGTCCGGCGAACACCAACCGGCCGTCCAGATTCCAGCGGGCCAGGTCACCGGTCCGGTACATCCGCTCCCCCGGCGCGCCGAACGGGCACGCCACAAAGCGCTCGCCGGTCAACCCCGGACGGGCCACATAGCCGCGCGCCAGACCCGCACCGGCGACGTAGAGTTCCCCGATCACACCCGCCGGGACGGGAGCGAGGGCATCGTCCAGGACGAACAGCCGGGTGTTGGCGATCGGCGTGCCCACCGGGATGACACCGGACGCCACGTCCTGCGCGGTGACCCGCGTCGTCGCCACCCCGATCGTGGTCTCGGTCGGACCGTAGTGATTGAACACACCCCGGTCACCGGCCGCCTCCACCAGCTCACCCATCCACTCGACCGGAGCGGCCTCGCCACCCAGAACGACAGAGGCTGCAGGCAGCATCCGCTCGATCCCCGCCGCAGCCGACAAGGCGACCAAATGCGACGGGACCACCTTGAACGCGTCGATCCGCCGGTCCAGCAGGTGCTCCGCGACCGCCTCGGGGTCGGTGACCGCGTCCGCTTCGAGCACGTGCAGCCGCCCGCCGGTCACGAGGCTGGCGAACACCACCGTGTTGCCCAGGTCGGTCACCTGCGACTGCAACAGCGCATACCGCGCACCCACAGCCGTCCACCCGAGCCGGGACGACACCGACGACACATAGTTCGCCAGCGAACCTTGCGTCACCGCCACACCCTTCGGCGTCCCCGACGACCCAGACGTGTACATCACATACGCCAACCCCGATGAGGCGACCGCGCGCTCCGGCGCCGAGTCGGGCATTCCGGCCAGGAGGACGGCGGTCATCGGCTCGTCGACGGCCACCAGCCGGACCCGGTCGGCCTGGAGGCCGTCCGGTGCGTCCTGGGTGCAGAGCACCAGGTCGGCGCCGCTGTCGGCGAGCATGAACGCGATCCGGTCGGCGGGCAGCGCCTCGTCGATCGGCAGGTACGCCGCGCCCGCCTTCCACACGCCGAGGATCGCCGCCACCATCTGCGCACCACGCGGAAGGCACAGCCCCACGACCGACTCCGCGGCGGCCCCCAGGCCGCGCAGGTAGGCCGCCAGCCGGTTCACGCTCGTGTCGAGTTCGGCGTAGGTCATCTCGACGTCGCCGGCGACCAGCGCCACCGCGTCCGGGGCGGCCGCGACCCGTGCCTCGAAACCGTCCAGGACGGCCTCGGCCTCGGTGGCGGTCCCGGTGTCGTTCCACGCGAGGAGGACCTGGTCGCGTTCCTGCTGGTCCAGCACGTCGACCGCGTGCAGGACGAGGTCGGGCGCGGCGGTCACCGACTTCAGCACCCGCGCGAACCAGCCCGCGAACCGTCCGGCGGCGGGCGCGTCGAACAGGTCCGCCGCGACCGTCACCGATCCGTGCAGGCCCGCCGCGCGGCCGTCGGAGTCGAAGGTCTCCGCCAGGGTGAAGTCCAGGTCGAATCTGGCGCCCGACGCTCCGCGCTCAAGCCGCGCCGCCGCGGCCTTCGCCTCGGGGAGGTCCAGTGTCGCGCGCTCCACGTTCTGGACGGCCAGCAGCACCTGGAACAGCGGGTGCCGCGCCATCGACCGGGACGGCGCCAGCTCCTCCACCAGCCGCTCGAACGGGACGTCCTGATGCGCCAGCGCGCCCAGGCTCATCTCACGCACGCGGGCGACGACCTGCCGGAAGTCCGGGTCGCCGGACAGGTCCGTCCGGATCACCAGCGTGTTGATGAAGAAGCCGACCAGGTCGTCCAGGGCCTCGTCGGAGCGTCCGGCGACGCCCGATCCGATCGGGATGTCGGTTCCCGCGCCGAGGCGCGACAGCGTCACCGCGAGCGCGGCCTGCAACACCATGAACGTCGTCGCGCCCTCGGCCCGCGCCAGCGCCACCAGCCGCCCATGCACCTCGGCGGGCACACGCAACGGCGCGGCATACCCGACGTGGCCTGCGAGCGCCGGGCGGGGACGGTCGGTCGGCAGCGTCAGCTCCTCCGGCGCACCCGCCAGCGTCTGCCGCCAGTAGGCGAGCTGGGCCGACAGCAGGCTCTCGGGATCGGATTCCTCGCCGAGCAGCTCGCGCTGCCACAGCGCATAGTCGGCGTACTGGACGGGCAACGGCTCCCACTCCGGAGCCCGGCCCTGGAGCCGCGCCGCATACGCCGTGGACAGATCGCGTCCCAGCGGAGCCATCGACGAACCGTCACTGGCGATGTGGTGCATCACGACCACGAGCGTCTGATCGTCCGCCCCCGTCTGGAACAGCCACGCCCGGATCGGCACCTCGGCCGACAGGTCGAACGGACGGCGTTTCGCCTCCTCCACCGCGTCCGCGAGCCCCGCCAGGTCCACCTGGGACACCTGGAGGTCCCATTCCACATCCTCGGGGTCGAGGATCCGCTGGAAGGGCCTCCCGTCCACCGACGGGAAGACGGTGCGCAGCGACTCGTGGCGGCCGATCACGTCGCGCAGCGCGGCGGTCAGCGCCTCGACGTCCACGCCCGAGAGCCGGATCGGCATCGGGATGTTGTAGGCGGGGTTCGGCCCCTGCAACTGGCTGAGGAACCACAGCCGCCACTGCGCGAACGACAGCGGCACCCGCTCCGGACGGGGCCGGGCCCGCAGCGCCGGACGTGCCCGGTCTCCTCCGTTCTCGGCCAGGTGCGCGGCCAGGCCCGCGACCGTCGGAAGCTCGAACAGCGTCCTGACCTCGACCTCGACACCGAGGACGGACCTGATGCGCGCCACCAGCCGCGCCGCGAGGAGCGAGTGGCCGCCGAGATCGAAGAAACCGTCGTCCACGCCCACCGACTCCAGCTTCAGCACGTCGGCGAACGCCGCGCAGAGGATCTCCTCCTGCGGCGTCGACGGGCCCCGGCCCGTCCCGGCGCCGGCGGTGTACTCGGGGGCGGGCAGGGCCTTGCGGTCGAGCTTGCCGCTGACCGTCAGCGGCAGCTCGTCCAGGGCCACCACGGCGGCGGGCACCATGTACTCGGGCAGGCGCTCACCTGCGAACTCCCTGAGCCCGGACGTGTCGACGTCGGCGGGGGTGACATAGGCGACAAGCCGCCTGTCCCCCTGGGTGTCCTCCCGGGCGACCACCGCCGCCTGCGCGACGTCCGGGTGGGTCCGCAGGGCGATCTCGATCTCACCCGGCTCGATGCGGAAGCCGCGGATCTTCACCTGGTCGTCGGCGCGCCCGGCGAACAGCAATCGGCCGTCCGGAGTCCATTTGGCCAGGTCACCGGTCCGGTACATACGCTCACCCGGCGACGCACCCCACGGGCACGCCACGAACCGCTCACCCGTCAGGGCAGGCCGCCCGACATAGCCACGGGCCACTCCTGCACCGGTTACGTACAGTTCGCCCACTACGCCGACGGGCACGGGGGTCAACGCCCCGTCCAGGACGAACACGCGCGTGTTGGCCATCGGCGTGCCGATCGTCGGGGCATCCCCGGCCACCAGTGGCGCCGACATCGACGCGCACACCGTCGTCTCCGTCGGCCCATAGGCGTTGATCAGACGACGGCCCGGCGCCCACACCTCCACCAGACCCGCGTCCAGGGCTTCACCCGCCGACACCAGCGTCTGCACAGACGTCAGATCGTCGGCTTCGAGAGCCGTGAGCACCGCCGGGGGCAGCGTCGCGTGCGTCACGCCCTGGCCCGTCACCACGTTCGCCAGTCCGGCACCCGGGATCAGCTCGTCCGCCGAGGCCATCACCAGGGTCACACCCGAGCACAGCGTGACCAGAACCTCGGACACCGCCGCGTCGAACCCCGCCGACGCGAACTGCAACACCCGCGAACCCGGCCCCACCTCGAAACGCTCGCCCTGCGCCGCGACCAGGTTCACCACGCCGCCATGCGGCACCGCCACCCCCTTGGGCGTACCGGTCGAACCCGACGTGTAGATGACGTAGGCCAGGCCCGCCGGATCCACCGCCACTCCTGGCGACGCATCCGGGTACGCGGCGATCTGCTCCTGCACCTGCGGGCCGTCCACCGCGACCGGGAGCACGCCTCGCAACGGCAGCTCGTCCAGGACGTCCCGGGTCCCCAGCACCACCAGCGTGCGGCTGTCGTCCAGCATGAACCCGACCCGCTCGGCAGGAAGCCGCTCATCGACCGGCAGATACGCCGCGCCCGCTTTCAGGACGCCCATGAGCGCCGCCACCAGATCCAGGCCGCGCGGCATGCACAGCCCCACGACCGACTCCGCGCCCACGCCGAGCCCACGCAGGTAACCGGCGAGCCGGTTCGCGCGAGCGTCCAGATCGGCGAAGGTCAGCTCGACGCCGTCGCCCACCACGGCCACCGCATCCGGAGCCTCCGCCACCCGCCGCTCGAACACGTCGAGGACGGTCGCGTCCGGCACGGCCGCCGCGGTGTCGTTCCAGCGGACGAGCACCTGGTCACGTTCCTGCCGGTCGAGCAGGTCCACCGCGTGCAGGGGGGTGCCGGGCGACGCGGTCACCACGTCCAGCACGCGGACGAACCAGCCCGCGAAGCGCGCGGCGGCCGGCGCGTCGAACAGGTCCGCCGCGACGGTCACCGATCCGCGCAGACCGGCCGGGCGCCCTTCGCGGTCGAACGCCTCCCCGACCATGATGTCCATGTCGGTCTTCACGACGGCCACCGTGGCGACGTCCAGGCCGGACACGCCGCTCGCCCGCGTGCCGGGCAACTCCAGGGCCGCCCGTTCGACGTTCTGCAAGGTCAGCACGATCTGGAACAGCGGATGCCGGGCCATCGACCGCTCGGGCGCCAGCTCCTCCACCAGCCGCTCGAAGGGGACGTCCTGATGGGCGAGGGCGCCCAGGCTCGCCTCACGGACCCGTCCCAGCACCTGACGGAACTCCGGGTCACCCGACAGGTCCGTCCGGATCACCAGGGAGTTCAGGAAGAAGCCGACCAGATCGTCCAGCGCCTCATCGGTACGCCCCGCCACACCCGACCCGATCGGGATATCGGTCCCCGCACCCAGCCGCGACAGCGTCACCGCGAGCGCCGCCTGCACGATCATGAACGTCGTGGCGCCCTCGGCCCGGGACAGCTCCACCAGCCGCCCGTGGATCTCGGCCGGAACCTGCAAGGGAGCGACGTGACCGCGATGGCCGGCCGCCGCAGGGCGCGGATGATCCGCCGGAAGCGCCAGTTCCTCCGGGATCCCGGACAGGGTCCGCCGCCAGTACTCCACCTGCGCCGACAGCAGACTCTCCGGGTCCGACTCCTCCCCCAGCAGCTCACGCTGCCACAACGCATAGTCGGCGTACTGGACGGGCAACGGCTCCCACTCCGGAGCCCGCCCCTCAAGCCGCGCCGCATACGCCACCGACACGTCCCGGCCCAGCGGACCGCGCGACCAGCCGTCACTGGCGATGTGGTGCATGACCACCACCAGCACCTGCTCGTCCGTCCCGACCTGGAACAGCGACGCACGGATGGGCGCCTCCGCCGACAGGTCGAAGGTGTGGCGCGACGCCTGCCTCACGGCCTCCACCACGTCCCCGGCGTCCATCTCCGAGACGTTCAGCTCCCAGTCCAGATCCTGGACGTCGAGGACGTGCTGGTACGGCTCGCCGTCCACGGATGGGAACACCGTCCGCAGCGACTCGTGGCGCCCGATCACATCGCGAAGGGCCGCGGCGAGCGCATCGGCGTCCGCCCCGGTCAGCCGGACGACGACGGGGATGTTGTAGGTGGCGCTCGGGCCCTCCAGCTGCGTCAGGAACCAGAGCCGCCGCTGCGCGAACGACAGCGGCACCCGCTCCGGGCGTTCCCCGGCCCGCAGCGCCGTCCGGGCCTGGACGGCATCCTGACCGGCGATGCGGGCCGCCAGCGCCGCCACCGTCGGCGCCTCGAACAGCGTCCGGATGTCCACCTCGACGCCGAGCGTGACCCGGATCCGGGACACCAGCTTCACCCCGAGCAGCGAGTGCCCACCGAGATCGAAGAAGCTGTCCTCGACTCCGACCGAGTCGAGCCCGAGCACGTGGGCGAACGCCCCGCAGAGGATCTCCTCTTGCGCCGTCGCCGGGCCGCGGCCCGTTCCGGCACCGGTGCCCGCCGCATAGTCGGGGGCGGGAAGCGCCTTGCGGTCGAGTTTGCCGTTGGCGGTGAGAGGGAGTTCGGCGAGCGGGACGAGCGCGGCGGGGATCATGTGGTCGGGCAGCCGCCGGGCGAGGAACTCCCGCAGGTCCGCGACGTCGGCCGGGTTCTCCGCTTCCGGGATGAGGTAGGCGACCAGACGCTTGTCACCCGGGGTGTCCTCGCGGGCGATGACGGCGCTGTGCGCCACACCCGGATGCGCCACCAAGGCGGCCTCGATCTCGCCGGGTTCGATACGGAACCCGCGGATCTTCACCTGCTCGTCCGCGCGCCCGGCGAACACCAACCGGCCGTCCAACCCCCAGCGGGCCAGGTCACCGGTCCGGTACATCCGCTCCCCCGGCGCACCGAACGGGCACGCCACGAACCGCTCACCGGTCAACCCCGGACGGCCCACATAACCGCGCGCCACACCCGCACCGGCGACGTAGAGTTCCCCGATCACACCCGCCGGGACGGGGGCGAGCCCACCGTCCAGGACGAACAGCCGGGTGTTGGCGATCGGCGTGCCCACCGGGATGACACCGGACGCCACGTCCTGCGCGGTGACCCGCGTCGTCGCCACCCCGATCGTGGTCTCGGTCGGACCGTAGTGATTGAACACACCCCGGTCACCGGCCGCCTCCACCAGCTCACCCACCCACTCCACCGGAGCGGCCTCACCACCCAGCACCACCGACACCGCAGGCAGCACCCGCTCCACACCCGCCACAGCCGACAAGGCGACCAAATGCGACGGGACCACCTTGAACGCGTCGATCCGCTGACCCTCCACACAATCGGCCACGGCCTCGGGGTCGGTGACCGCGTCCGGATCGAGGATGTGCAGCCGTCCGCCTGTCGCCAGGCTGGCGAAGACCACCGTGTTGCCCAGGTCGGTCACCTGCGACTGCAACAGCACATACCGCGCACCCACAGCCGTCCACCCGAGCCGGGACGACACCGACGACACATAGTTCGCCAGAGAACCTTGCGTCACCGCCACACCCTTCGGCGTCCCCGACGACCCAGACGTGTACATCACATACGCCAGCCCCGACGAAGCCACTACCTGCTCCGGCGCCGAGACGGGCATGGCCTCGATCAACGCGACCATCGCCGGGTGATCGACGGCCACCAGCCGGACCCGCCCGGCGGGCAGGTCGTCCAGGACGTCCTGGGTTCCCAGGACCACTTGGGTGCGGCTGTCGGCGAGCATGAACGCCAGCCGTTCGGCCGGGAGACGGCCGTCGATCGGCAGGTATGCCGCGCCCGCTTTCCACACCCCGAGGATCGCCGCCACCATCTGCGCACCACGCGGAAGGCACAACCCGACCACCGACTCCGCGCCCATGCCCAGGCCGCGCAGGTAGGCCGCCAGCCGGTCGGCCTGCGCGTCCAGCTGCGCGTAGGTCGTCTCGTCCCCGTCGGCGGCCAGCGCCACCGCGTCGGGGGCGGCCACGACGCGCTGCCCGAACAGTTCGAGGACGGTGGGGCTCGCCGTGCCGGTCTCGGTGTCGTTCCATTCGAGGAGGATCTGGTCGCGCTCGCGCGGGTCCAGCACGTCCACCGCGTGCAGGACGAGGTCCGGGTCCATCGCCACCGAGTCCAGGACGCGTTCGAACCAGCCCGCGATGCGGCGGGCGGCGGGCGCGTCGAACAGGTCCGCGGCAGCCGTCACCGACCCGCGCACTCCTGCGGCGCGGCCCTGGTCGTCGAAGACCTCCTCGGCGGCCACGTACAGGTCGAACTTGGCGGGAGTCAGCGCCGGGCCGCGACCGCCCATGCCATCCCCCGACTCCGCACCCGCACCCGCACCCGCGCCAACTTGCACGCCCGGGAGGTCCAGTGCGGCGTCACCGGTGTTCTGCATGGTGAGCACCACCTGGACCAGCGGGTGCCGCGCCATCGACCGGGACGGCGCCAGCTCCTCCACCAGCCGCTCGAACGGGACGTCCTGATGCGCCAGCGCGCCCAGGCCCGCCTCGCGGACCCGTCCCAGCACCTGCCGGAATCCCGGGTCACCGGACAGGTCCGTCCGGATCACCAGCGTGTTCAGGAAGAAGCCGACCAGGTCGTCGAGCGCCTCGTCGGTGCGGCCCGCGATCGGCGAGCCGATCGGGATGTCGGTTCCCGCTCCGAGCCGCGACAGCGTGACCGCGAGCGCGGCCTGCAACACCATGAACGTCGTCGCGCCCTCGGCCCGCGCCAGCGCCACCAGCCGCCCATGCACCTCGGCGGGCACGCGCAGCGGCGCGGCGTATCCGACGTGGCCGGACGTGGCGGGGCGCGGACGGTCCGCCGGGAGCGTCAGTTCCTCGGGCGCTCCGGCGAGGGTCCGGCGCCAGTACTCCATCTGCGCCGACAGCAGGCTGTCCGGATCGGTCTCCTCGCCCAGCAGCTCGCGCTGCCACAGCGCATAGTCGGCGTACTGGACGGGCAACGGCTCCCACTCCGGAGCCCGCCCCTGAAGCCGCGCCGCATACGCCGCGGACACGTCCCGGCCCATTGGGACCATCGACGAGCCGTCGCTGGCGATGTGGTGCATCACCACCATGAGCACCTGGTCGTCCGACCCGGTCTGGAGCAGCCACGCCCGGATCGGCATTTCGGCCGACAGGTCGAACGGGTACCGCGCGGCCTCCGTCACGGCCTCCGCCAGTCCCCCGTCCTCCACGTGGCGCACCTCAAGGTCCCAGTCCAGCTCGTGAGGGTCGAGGACGCGCTGGTAGGGCTCGCCGTCCACGGACGGGAAGACGGTCCGCAGCGACTCGTGGCGCTCGATCACGTCCCGCAGCGCCGCACGCAGCGCCGCGACGTCCACACCGGTCAGCCGGATCGGCATCGGGAGGTTGTAGGCGGGGTTCGGCCCTTGCAGCTGGCCGAGGAACCACAGGCGGCGTTGCGCGAACGACAGCGGCACCCGTTCCGGGCGGGTGCCCGCGCGGAGCGCCGGACGGGTCCGCCCCGGCGCCGTCCCCTCCAGGAGGACGGCCAGAGCGGCGACCGTCGGCGCCTCGAACAGCGCCCGGACCTCGATCTCCACGCCCAGCGCGGACCTGATCCGCGACACCAGCCGGACCGCCAGCAGCGAGTGCCCGCCCAACTCGAAGAAGCTGTCGTCGACGCCCACCGACTCCAGGCCGAGCACGCTGGCGAACGCCGCGCACAGGGCGTGTTCGCGTGCGGTCGCCGGGGCCCGGCCCTCCTTGGCGCCGGAGGCGTAGTCGGGGGCGGGCAGTGCCCGGCGGTCGAGTTTGCCGCTGGCCGCCAGCGGCAGCTCGGCCAAGGTGACCACCGCCGCCGGGACCATGTACGCCGGCAGCCGCCCGGCCAGGAAGGCCCGCAGCCCGGCGGTGTCTACGGCCGCCAGCCCGGCGGTGTCGACGGCCGCGCCAGTGCCCGGGGGCGTCGCGGCAGGGGTGACGTAGGCGACGAGGCGCTTGTCTCCCGGGGTGTCCTCGCGGGCGGCCACCGCCGCCTGCGCGACGTCCGGATGGGTCCGCAGGACGGCCTCGATCTCGCCGGGCTCGATGCGGAAGCCGCGGATCTTCACCTGGTCGTCGGCGCGCCCGGCGAACATGAGCGTGCCGTCCCGCGTCCATTTGGCCAGGTCACCGGTCCGGTACATCCGCTCGCCCGGCGACGAACCCCACGGGCACGCCACGAACCGCTCACCCGTCAGGGACGGTCGGCCCACGTATCCGCGGGCCACACCCGCGCCCGCGACATACAGTTCGCCCACCGCGCCGACCGGGGCGGGGGTCAACGCCCCGTCCAGGACGAACACGCGGGTGTTGGCCATCGGCGTGCCGATCGTCGGGGCGTCCCCGGCGGCCAGCGGCGCGGACAGCGACGTGGACACGGTCGTCTCCGTCGGGCCATAGCCATTGATCAGGCGACGGCCCGGCGCCCACGCCTCCACCAGGCCGGCGTCCAGGGCCTCGCCCGCCGACACCAGCGTGGACACCGACCTGAGATCGTCGGCGCCGAGCGCGGACAGCACCGCCGGGGGGAGCGTCGCGTGCGTCACTCCGTGGCCGGCGACCAGGTCCACGAGGCCCGCGCCCGGAGTCAGGTCGTCCGCCGACGCCGTCACCAGGGTCGCGCCCGAGCACAGCGGCACCAGCATCTCGGGCACCGCCGCGTCGAAGCTGACGGACGCGAACTGCAACAGCCGCGCCCCCGGCCCTGTCGCGAAGTGCCGTGAAAGCGCCGACACCATGTTCACCACGCCGCCGTGCGTGACCGCCACGCCCTTGGGCGTCCCGGTCGAACCCGACGTGTAGATGACGTAGGCCAGGCTCGCCGGATCCACCGCGATTCCCGGGGACGTATCCGGGCAGGCGGCGATCTGCTCGTGGACCCCCGGGTCGTCCATCGCCACCGGACGCGCGCCGTGCGGCGGCAGCTCGCCCAGGACGTCACGGGTCCCCAGCACCACCAGCGTGCGGCAGTCGTCCAGCATGAACGCGATCCGCTCGGCGGGCAGCCGCTCGTCGATCGGCAGATACGCCGCGCCCGCCTTGAGCACGCCCAGGACCGCCGCCACCAAGTCCACGCCGCGCGGCAGGCACAGCCCCACGACCGACTCCGCGCCGACGCCGAGCCCACGCAGGTAACCGGCCAGCCGGTTCGCACGAGCGTCCAGATCGGCGTAGGTCGACTCGACGCCGTCGCCCACCACCGCCACCGCATCCGGGGTGGCCGTCACCTGCCGCTCGAACAGCCGCACGACCGAGATCTCCGGAAGCGCGGTGCCGGTGTCGTTCCATTCGACGAGCACCTGGTCGCGTTCGCGCGGGTCCAGCACGTCCACGGCGTGCAGGACGAGGTCCGGGGCGGCGGTCACCATGTCCAGCACGCGGACGAACCGGTCCGCGATCGTGACGGCGGCCGGGGCGTCGAACAGGTCGGCGGCGACCGTGACCGCCCCGCGCAGGCCCGCCGGACGGCCGTCGTGGTCGAACACCTCCCCGATCATCACGTCCATGTCGGTCTTCACCGGGGTCGCGGCGGCGCCGCCTCCAGAGGAGGCGACTCCCGCGCGCACGCCGGGCAGCTCCAGCGCCGCGCGCTCGATGTTCTGCAGGGTGAGGACGACCTGGAACAGCGGATGCCGCGCCATCGACCGCTCGGGCGCCAGCTCCTCCACCAGCCGCTCGAACGGCACGTCCTGATGGGCCATCGCGCCCAGGCTCGCCTCGCGCACCCGTCCCAGGACCTGCCGGAACTCCGGATCGCCGGACAGGTCGGTGCGGATGACCAGGGTGTTGATGAAGAAGCCGACCAGGTCGTCCAGCGCCTCGTCGGTACGTCCGGCGACACCCGACCCGATCGGGATGTCGGTTCCGGCGCCGAGCCGCGACAGGGTGACCGCGAGGGCGGCCTGCAACACCATGAACGTCGTGGCGCCCTCTGCCTGAGCCAGCTCCGCCACCCGCTCGTGCACCTCGCCGGGCACCTCGATGAGCGCGGGGTGCCCGAGATGTCCGGCCACCGCCGGGCGGGGACGGTCGGCCGGCAGCGTCAGCTCCTCCGGCGCTCCGGCGAGGGTCCGCCGCCAGTAGGCGACCTGCGCCGACAGCAGGCTCTCCGGATCGGACTCTTCGCCGAGCAGCTCGCGTTGCCACAGCGCATAGTCGGCGTACTGGACGGGCAATGGCTCCCACTCCGGAGCCCGCCCCTGAAGCCGCGCCGCATACGCCACCGACAGATCCCGGCCCATCGGCACCATCGACCAGCCGTCACTGGCGATGTGGTGCATCACCACCAGCAGCACCTGCTCGTCCGCACCGGCCTGGAACAGCCACGCACGGATCGGCACCTCGGCCGACAGGTCGAAGGCGTGCCGCGACGCCCGGCCCACGGCCCCGGCCAGTTCCCCGGCCTCGACCGGGACGACCTCAAGGTCCCAGCGCAGGTCGTCCATGTCCACGATCAGCTGGTAGGGCTCGCCGTCCACGGACGGGAAGACCGTCCGCAGCGACTCGTGGCGCCCGATCACGTCACGCAACGCCGCCCGCAGCGCCGCGACGTCCACGCCCGGCAGGTTGATCGGCATCGGGACGTTGTAGGTGGGGTTCGGTCCCTCCAGCTGGGCCAGGAACCAGAGCCGCCGCTGCGCGAACGACAACGGCACCCGCTCGGGACGCACGCGCGCCCGCAGCGCCGCACGCGCCCGTCCGACATCCGGCCCCGCCAGCCGCGCCGCCAAGCCCGCGACCGTCGGCGCCTCGAACAGCGCCCGGACCCCGATCTCCACGCCCAGCGCGGACCTGATCCGCGACACCAGCCGGACCGCCAGCAGCGAATGCCCGCCCAGCTGGAAGAAGCCGTCGTCCACGCCCACCGACTCCAGGCCCAGCACCTGGGCGAACGCCGCGCACAGCGCCACCTCCTGGGGAGTGGACGGCGCCCGCCCCGCCCCCGCGCCGGTGGAGTAGTCGGGTGCGGGCAGGGCCCGGCGGTCGAGCTTGCCGCTGACCGTCAGAGGCAGCCCGTCCAGCGCCACGACGGCGGCGGGCACCATGTACTCGGGCAGCCGCCCGGCCGTGAACTCCCTGAGCCCGGACGTGTCGATGTCGTCAGGCGTGACGTAGGCGACGAGCCGCTTGTCTCCCGGAATGTCCTCGCGGGCGATTACCGCCGCCTGCGCGACGTCCGAGTGGCTTCGCAGGACGACCTCGACCTCGCCCGGCTCGATGCGGAAGCCCCGGATCTTCACCTGGTCATCGGCGCGCCCGACGAACATCAACCGGCCGTCCCGCGTCCACCTGCCCAGGTCACCGGTCCGATACATACGCTCACCCGGCGACGCACCCCACGGGCACGCCACGAACCGCTCCCCCGTCAGGACCGACCGTCCCACATACCCCCGGGCCACGCCGCCACCCGCCACATACAGCTCACCCACCACACCGACAGGAGCCGGATTGAGGGCGTCGTCCAGGACGAACACACGCGTGTTCACCATCGGCGTGCCGATCACCGGATCATCCCCGGCCACCAGCGGCGCCGACATCGACGCGCACACCGTCGTCTCCGTCGGACCATACGCATTGATCAGACGACGACCCGGCGCCCACACCCCCACCAGACCCGCATCCAAAGCCTCACCCGCCGACACCAGCGTCTCCACCGAACCCAGATCCGCCTCGTCCAACGCGCCCAGCACCGCAGGCGGCAGCGTCGCATGCGTCACGCCCTGCCCGGCCACCACCCCCGCCAGCCCCGCACCCGGGATCAGCTCATCCGCCGACGCCAACACCAGCGCCGCACCCGAGCACAACGTCACCAGAACCTCGGACACCGCCGCATCGAACCCCGCCGATGCGAACTGCAACACCCGCGAACCCCGCCCCACCTCGAAATGCCGCGACTGCCCGACCACCAGATTCACCACACCGCCATGCGTCACCCCCACACCCTTCGGCGTCCCCGTCGAACCCGACGTATAGATCACATACGCCAGACCCGACGGGTCCACCACGTCGGCGGCGGCCGTGCCGCACTGGCCGACGAGGGCCTCGATGGTCTCCGGGTCATCGACGGCGATCATCGGGACGTCCACGGGCGGGAGATGGTCCAGCGACTCGCGGGTCCCAAGCAGGAGCCGGGCACGGCTGTCGGCCAGCATGAACCCGATCCGCTCCGCCGGGTGGCGCATGTCGATCGGCAGGTACGCGGCGCCCGCCTTCAGCACCCCCAAGATCGCCGCCACCAGGCCCGCGCCACGCGGCAGGCACAGCCCCACGACCGACTCCGCGCCGACGCCCAGGCCGCGCAGGTGACCGGCCAGACGGCTCGCCGCCGCGTCCAGCTCCGCGTAGGTCGTCGCGGTCTCGCCGACCAGCACCGCCACCGTGTCCGGGGCCTCCGCCACCTGCCGCGCGAAGAGGTCGAGCACCGTCGCCGCGGGCAATGCGGCGGCGGTGTCGTTCCAGGCGACGAGCAGCCGCTCGCGCTCCTCGGCGTCGAGCAGGTCCACCGCGCGTAGGGCGATGTCGGGGGCGGCGGTGACCTCGTCCAGGACCTGGACGAACCAGTCGGCGATCCGCTCCGCCACGGGTGCGTCGAAAAGATCGGCGGAGGCGGTCACCGATCCGCGCAGTCCCGCCGGGCGGCCCCGATCGTCGAACACCTCTCCGACGATCACGTCGAGGTCGGTCTTCACCGACGCGGCCACGGTGGCGCCGGGGGCGGTGTCGGGGGCGGCTCCCATGCGTGCGCCGGGCACGTCCAGCACCGTGCGCTCGACGTTCTGCAAGGTGAGCATCACCTGGAACAGCGGATGGCGCGCCATCGCCCGCTCGGGCGCCAGCTCCTCCACCAGCCGCTCGAACGGGACGTCCTGATGCGCGAACGCGCTCAGGCTCGCCTCGCGGACCCGTCCCAGAATCTGCCGGAACCGCGGATCGCCGGACAGGTCGGTGCGGATGACCAGGGTGTTGATGAAGAAGCCGACCAGATCGTCCAGCGCCTCGTCGGTACGGCCCGCCACACCCGACCCGATCGGGATGTCGGTTCCGGCGCCGAGACGTGACAGCGTCACCGCGAGCGCGGCTTGGACGATCATGAACGTCGTGGCGCCCTCGGCCCGCGCCAGCTCGGCCACCCGCTCGTGGATCTCCGCCGGTATCCGCAACGGCACCGCGTGGCCACGGTGGCTCGCCACTGCGGGGCGTGGCCGGTCCGCGGGCAACGTCAGCTCTTCGGGCGCCCCGGACAGGGTCCGCCGCCAGTACTCCACCTGCGCCGACAGCAAGCTGTCAGGGTCGGTTTCCTCCCCCAGCAGCTCGCGCTGCCATAAGGCGTAATCGGCGTACTGGACGGGCAACGGTTCCCACTCGGGGGCCCGGCCCTGGAGCCGCGCCGCATACGCCACCGACACGTCCCGGGCCAGCGGGCCGCGCGACCAGCCGTCGCTGGCGATGTGGTGCATGACCACGACCAGCACCTGCTCGTCCGGCCGCCCGGCGTCCCCGGCTTCTTCGGTGTCCCCGGCCTGGAACAGCCATGCGCGGATCGGGATCTCCGCCGACAGGTCGAACTCGTACCGCCCGGCCTGTGCCACCGCCTCGGCCAGCTCCCCGGCCGCCACGCGGGACACTTCCAGGTCCCATTGAAGGTCACGCACGTCCGAGATGTGCTGGTGGGGTTCTCCGTCCACGGACGGGAACACCGTGCGGAGCGACTCGTGGCGCCCGATCACATCCCGCAGGGCCGTGGCGAGGGCATCGGTGTCCACCTCGCCCGCCAGTCGGAGCACGGCGGGGATGTTGTAGGTCGAAGACGGCCCTTCCAGTTGCGCGAGGAACCAGAGCCGCCGCTGCGCGAACGACAGCGGCACCCGCTCCGGACGCTCCACCGCACGCAACGCGACCCGGGCCCGGTCCACATCGCCTAGGGCCAGACGGGCGGCCAGACCCGCCACCGTCGGCACCTCGAACAACGTCCGGACCTCGACCTCCACACCAAGCAACGACCTGATCCGCGACACCAGACGCACCGCCAGCAGCGAATGCCCACCCAACTCGAAGAAGCTGTCATCGACGCCCACCGAATCGAGGCCCAGGACATCGGCGAACGCCCCGCAAAGGATCTCCTCCTGCGCCGTCGACGGACCGCGGCCCGCCCCGGCCGCGGAGGCGTAGTCGGGGGCGGGCAGGGCCTTGCGGTCCAGCTTGCCGCTGGCGGTCAGGGGAAGCCCGGCGAGCACGACCACCGCGGCCGGGACCATGTACTCCGGCAGCCGTCCCGCCACGAACTTGCGCAGGCCGCCGGTGTCGATGTCGGTTCCGGTTCGGGCGTCGGCGGGCACGATGTAGGCGACGAGGCGCCTGTCACCCGGGGTGTCCTCGCGGGCGACCACGGCGGCCCGCGTGACGTCCGGGTGGGTGCGCAGGACGGTCTCGACCTCGCCCGGCTCGATGCGGAAGCCCCGGATCTTCACCTGATCGTCGGCGCGCCCGACGAACATCAACCGGCCGTCCGGAGTCCATTTGGCCAGGTCACCGGTCCGGTACATCCGCTCACCCGGCGACGCACCCCACGGGCACGCCACGAACCGCCCACCCGTGAGGACGGGCTGACCCACGTAGCCGCGGGCCACCCCGTCACCGGCCACATACAGTTCGCCCGCCACGCCGACGGGCGCCGGGGTCAACGCCCCGTCCAGGATGTACACGCGGGTGTTGGCCATCGGTGTGCCGATCGTCGGGGCGTCCCCGGCGGCCAGCGGAGCCGACATCGACGCGCACACCGTCGTCTCCGTCGGGCCATACGCATTGATCAGACGACGGCCCGGCGCCCACACCTCCACCAGGCTCGCGTCCAGGGCCTCACCCGCCGACACCAGCGTCTCCAGCGACGGCACGGTGCCCGCGTCGAGCGCACTCAGCGCAGCCGGGGGCAGCGTCGCGTGCGTCACGCCCTGGCCGGTCACGACGTCCGCCAATCCGGCGCCCGGGACGAGGTCGTCCGCCGACGCCATCACCAGGGTCGCACCCGAGCACAGCGTGACCAGAACCTCGGACACCGCCGCGTCGAACCCCACCGACGCGAACTGCAACACCCGCGAGCCGGGCCCCACCTCGAAATGCCGCGCCTGCGCCGCCACAAGATTCACCGCACCGGCATGTGTGACCGCCACGCCCTTGGGCGTTCCGGTCGAACCGGACGTGTAGATCACATACGCCAGGCCGGACGGGTCCACGGCGAGCCCGGACGAGGTGCCCGGGTGGGCCGCGACCTGGTCCCGGACGCGCGGATCGTCCACCGCCACCGGCAGGACGCCCCGCAGCGGCAGTTCGTCGAGGACGTCCTTCGTGCCGAGGACCACGAGCGTGCGGCTGTCGGCCAGCATGAACCCGACCCGCTCCGCCGGGTACCGGACGTCGATCGGCAGGTACGCGGCGCCCGCCTTCAGCACCGCCAGGATCGCGGTGACGAGCCGCGCGCCGCGCGGCATGCACAGGCCGACGGCCGATTCCGCGCCCACTCCGAGCCCGCGCAGGTGAGCGGCCAGGCGGTTCGCCGACGCGTCCAGGTCGGCGTAGGTCAGCCCGGCGTGCCCGCCGGCCACGGCCACCGCCTCCGGGGCCTCCGCGACCTGCCGCTCGAACAGGTCGAGGACGGTCGCGCCCGCCACCGCCGCCGCGGTGTCGTTCCATCCGACGAGGACGCGATCGCGCTCGTCCGGGTCCAGTAGGTCCACCGCGTGCAGGACGGTGCCCGGAGCCGCGGTCACCACGTCCAGGACACGCGTGAACCAGCCGACGATCCGTTCCGCCGCGGGTGCGTCGAACAGGTCCGCCGCCACCGTCACCGAGCCGCGCAACCCCGCCGGACGGCCGTCCTCGTCGAACACCTCCCCGACCATCACGTCCACGTCGGTCTTCACCGACGCCACCGCCGCGGCGTCCAGGCCGGACACGGCTCCGGCCTGCACTCCGGGGATGTCCAGGACGGCGCGTTCGACGTTCTGCAACGTGAGCACGACCTGGAACAGCGGGTGGCGCGCCATCGACCGCTCGGGCGCCAGCTCTTCCACCAGCCGCTCGAACGGGACGTCCTGATGCGCCAGCGCGCCCAGGCTCGCCTCACGGACCCGCCCCAGCACCTGCCGGAACTCCGGGTCACCCGACAGGTCCGTCCGGATCACCAGGGAGTTCAGGAAGAAGCCGACCAGATCGTCCAGCGCCTCATCGGTACGGCCCGCCACACCCGACCCGATCGGGATATCGGTCCCCGCACCCAGCCGCGACAACGTCACCGCGAGCGCCGCCTGCACGATCATGAACGTCGTGGCGCCCTCGGCCCGGGACAGCTCCACCAGCCGCCCATGAATCTCGGCGGGAATCCGGAGCGGCGCGACATGACCGCGATGACTCGCCACCGCCGGACGCGGCCGGTCCACCGGCAAGGCCAACTCCTCCGGCGCCCCGGACAGGGTCCGCCGCCAGTACTCCACCTGCGCCGACAGCAGACTCTCCGGGTCCGACTCCTCCCCCAGCAGCTCACGCTGCCACAACGCATAGTCGGCGTACTGGACGGGCAACGGCTCCCACTCCGGAGCCCGCCCCTCAAGCCGCGCCGCATACGCCACCGACACGTCCCGGCCCAGCGGACCGCGCGACCAGCCGTCACTGGCGATGTGGTGCATGACCACCATCAGCACCTGCTCGTCCGCCTGCCCGGCGTCTCCGGCCTTCCCGGCGTCCCCGGCCTGGAACAGCCACGCGCGGATCGGGATCTCCGCCGACAGGTCGAACTCATACCGGGTGGCCCGCTCGACGGCCCTGGCCAGATCGCCGGGCTCCACCTCGCTGATCGTCAGGTCCCACTCCAGCTCGTCCGGATCGAGGATGCGCTGGTAGGGCTCGCCCTCCACGGACGGGAACACCGTGCGGAGCGACTCGTGGCGCCCGATGACGTCGCGCAACGCCGCTCGCAACGCCGGGACGTCCACTCCCCGCAGCCGGATCGGAGTGGGGACGTTGTAGGTCGCGCTCGGGCCCTCAAGCTGGGCGAGGAACCAGAGCCGTCGCTGCGCGAACGACAACGGCACCCGCTCCGGACGCTCCACCGCACGCAACGCAACACGAGCCCGGTCCACATCGCCCAGGGCCAGACGGGCGGCCAGCCCCGCCACCGTCGGCACCTCGAACAACGTCCGGACCTCGACCTCCACACCCAGCAACGACCTGATCCGCGACACCAGCCGGACCGCCAGCAGCGAATGCCCACCCAACTCAAAGAAGCTGTCGTCAACGCCCACCGAAGCGAGGCCCAGGACATCGGCGAACGCCCCGCACAGGGCCTCCTCCTGTGGGGTGGCCGGGCCGCGGCCTCCACCGGCGCTGTACTCCGGAGCCGGTAACGCGCGGCGGTCGAGCTTCCCGTTGGGGGTCAGCGGCAGGTCGGCGAGGGCGACCACCGCGGCCGGGACCATGTAGTCCGGCAGCCGTCCCGCCACGAACTCCCGCAGCTCACCGGCCTCGGCGCCGCCGCCGGTAAGGCCGGTACCGTCCAGGCCGGTGCCGTCGAGGAGGACATAGGCGACGAGCCTCCTGTCACCCGGGGTGTCCTCGCGGGCGATCACGGCCGCGCGCGCCACGTCGGTGTGGGTGAGCAGAGCGGCCTCGATCTCGCCCGGCTCGATGCGGAACCCGCGGATCTTCACCTGGTCGTCGGTGCGGCCTGCGAACGTCAACCGGCCGTCCGGCGTCCATTTGGCCAGGTCACCGGTCCGGTACATGCGCTCGCCCGGCGACGAACCCCACGGGCACGCCACGAACCGTTCACCCGTCAGAGCGGGCCGGCCCACATAGCCGCGGGCCACGCCCGTCCCCGCGACGTAGAGCTCGCCCGCCGCGCCCACAGGTGCCGGGCTCAACGCCTCGTCCAGGACGAACAGCCGGGTGTTGGCCATCGGGGTGCCGATCGTCGGATCGTCCCCGGCGGCCAGCGGTGCCGACATCGACGCGCACACCGTCGTCTCCGTCGGGCCATAGGCGTTGATCAGACGACGGCCCGGCGCCCACACCTCCACCAGGCCCGCGTCCAGGGCCTCACCCGCCGACACGAGCGTCTGCACCGAACCCAGATCGTCGGCTCCGAGCGCGCCCAGCACCGCGGGCGGCAGCGTCGTATGCGTCACGCCCTGACCGGTCACCACCTCTGCCAGCCCGGCTCCGGGGATCAGCTCGTCAGCCGACGCCATCACCAGCGCCGCACCGGAGCACAGCGTGACGAGCACTTCGGACACCGCCGCGTCGAACCCGATCGACGCGAACTGCAACACCCGGGAACCCGGCCCCACCTCGAAGTGCCGTGACTGCGCCGCGACCAGGTTCACCACGCCGCCATGCGTCACCGCGACGCCCTTGGGCGTTCCGGTCGAGCCGGACGTGTAGATCACATACGCGAGGCCGGACGGGTCCACGGCGCCGTCCACAGGAGTGTCGGCGTACCCGTCCAGGACGGCGGCGTTCACCGGGTCGTCGATCGCGATCATGCGGACGCGCCCGGCCGGCAGGTCGCCGAGCGCGTCCTGGGTGCCGAGCACCAGCTGGGTTCGGCTGTCGGCCAGCATGAACGCCACCCGCTCGGCGGGCAGCCGCACGTCGACCGGCAGATACGCGGCGCCCGCCCTGAGAACGCCCATGATCGCCGTCACCAGCCGCGCGTCCCGTGGCATGCACAGGCCCACGACCGATTCCGCGCCGACGCCCAGGTCGCGCAGGTAACCGGCCAGGCGGTTCGCCGACGCGTCCAGCTGGGCGTAGGTAAGCCCGGTGCACGCGCCGTCCACGGCCATGGCGTCCGGGGCGTCCTCGACCCGCCGCTCGAACAGGTCGAGGACGGTCGTGCCCGCCGCCGCCATCGCGGTGTCGTTCCATCCGGCGAGGACCTGATCGCGTTCCTCCGGGTCCAGGACGTCCACCGCGTGCAGGGCGATGCCCGGAGCCGCGGTCACCACGTCCAGGACACGCGTGAACCACCCGGCCAGCCGCGTCGCGGCGGGTGCGTCGAACAGGTCCGCCGCCACCGTCACCGAGCCGCGCAACCCCGCCGGACGGCCGTCCTCGTCGAACACCTCCCCGACCATCACGTCCACGTCGGTCTTCACCGACGCCACCGCCGCGGTCTCCAGGCCGCGTACGGCTCCCGCGCCCGTCCGCGCGCCGGGGATGTCCAGGACGGCGCGTTCGACGTTCTGCAACGTGAGCACGACCTGGAACAGCGGATGCCGCGCCATCGACCGCTCGGGCGCCAACTCCTCCACCAGCCGCTCGAACGGGACGTCCTGATGCGCCAGCGCGCCCAGGCTCGCCTCACGGACCCGCCCCAGCACCTGCCGGAACTCCGGGTCGCCGGACAGGTCGGTGCGGATGACCAGGGTGTTGATGAAGAAGCCGACCAGATCGTCCAGCGCCTCATCGGTACGTCCGGCGACACCCGACCCGATCGGGATGTCGGTTCCGGCGCCGAGCCGCGACAGCGTCACCGCGAGCGCCGCCTGGACGACCATGAACGTCGTCACGCCCTCGGCCCGCGCCAGCTCCACCAGCCGCCCATGGATCCCGGCCGGAACGCGCAACGGCACCGCGTGACCGCGATGACTCGCCGTCGCCGGACGCGGCCGGTCCGCCGGCAAGGTCAACTCCTCCGGTGCCCCGGAGAGCGTCCGCCGCCAGTACTCCACCTGCGCCGACAGCAAGCTGTCAGGGTCGGACTCCTCCCCCAGCAGCTCGCGCTGCCACAACGCATAGTCGGCGTACTGGACGGGCAACGGCTCCCACTCAGGCGCCCGGCCCTGGAGCCGCGCCGCATACGCCACCGACACGTCCCGGCCCAGCGGACCGCGCGACCAGCCGTCACTGGCGATGTGGTGCATGACCACGACCAGCACCTGCTCGTCCGGCCGCCCGGCCTCACCGACCTCCCCGGCGTCACCGCCGTCCCCGGCCTGGAACAGCCATGCGCGGATCGGGATCTCCGCCGACAGGTCGAAGACGTGATGCGACGTCCACCTCACGGAGTCGGCCAGGTCACCGGCCTCGACGGGGACGACCTCCAGGTCCCAGTCGAGATCCTGCGGATCCAGGATGTGCTGGTAGGGCTCGCCGTCGCTGGACGGGAAGATCGTCCGCAGCGACTCGTGGCGCCCGATCACGTCCCGCAAGGCCGCCCGCAACGCCGCGACGTCCACGTCCGGCAGGCGGATCGGGGTGGGGACGTTGTAGGTCTGGCTCGGTCCTTCCAGCTGGGTGAGGAACCAGAGGCGTCGCTGCGCGAACGACAACGGCACCCGCTCCGGACGCTCCACCGCGCGCAGCGGAACACGGGCCCGGTCCACGTCGCCCTCGGCCAGGCGGGCGGCCAGGGCCGCGACCGTCGGCACCTCGAACAGCGTGCGGACCTCGACCTCGGCGCCGAGGACGGTCCTGATCCGCGACACCAGGCGGACCGCCAGCAGCGAATGCCCGCCCAGCTCGAAGAAGCTGTCGTCAACGCCCACCGAGTCGAGGCCCAGGACATCGGCGAACGCCCCGCAGAGGATCTCCTCCTGCGCCGTCGAGGGGCCGCGGCCCGCCCCGGCTCCGGAGGCGTAGTCGGGCGAGGGCAGGGCCTTGCGGTCGAGCTTGCCGCTGGCGGTCAGGGGAAGCTCGGCGAGCACGACCACCGCTGCCGGGACCATGTACTCCGGCAGCCGCTCCGCGACGAAGTCCCGCAGATCACCGAAGTCGGAGCCGGGACCAGAGCCGGGACCGGAATCGGAGCCGGAGTCCGGGCCGCGGCCCGGGCCGGGGTCGTGACCGGCGGGCACGATGTAGGCGACGAGCCTCCGGTCCCCCGGGGTGTCCTCGCGGGCGACCACCGCCGCCCGGGCCACGTCAGGACGCGCCGCCAGCACGGCCTCGATCTCGCCGGGCTCGATGCGGAAGCCGCGGATCTTCACCTGGTCGTCGGCGCGCCCGACGAACATCAACCGGCCGTCCGGAGTCCATTTGGCCAGGTCACCGGTCCGGTACATCCGCTCACCCGGCGACGAACCCCACGGGCACGCCACGAACCGCTCACCCGTCAGGGCCGACCGTCCCACATATCCGCGGGCGACGCCGGTGCCCGCCACATACAGCTCTCCCAGCGCACCCGCCGGAACCGGGTTGAGGACGTCGTCCAAGACGAACACGCGCGTGTTGGCCATCGGCGTGCCGATCGTCGGGGCGTCCCCGGCGGCCAGCGTAGACGACATCGACGCGCACACCGTCGTCTCCGTCGGACCATACGCATTGATCAGACGACGACCCGGCGCCCACACCCCTACCAGACCCGCGTCCAAAGCCTCGCCTGCCGACACCAGCGTCTCCACCGAGGCCAGGTCATCAGCACTCAACGCCGACAGCACCGCAGGTGGCAACGTCGCACACGTCACCCCATGGTCCGCCACGACACCCACCAACCCCGCGCCGGGGATCAGCTCATCGGCCGACGCCATCACCAGCGCCGCACCCGAGCACAGCGTCACCAGCACCTCGGAGACCGCCGCGTCGAAACCCGCCGAAGCGAACTGCAACACCCGCGAGCCGGGCCCCACCTCGAAATGCCGCGCCTGCGCCGCCACCAGGTTCGCCGCCCCGGCGTGCGTGACCGCCACGCCCTTCGGTGTCCCCGTCGAACCCGACGTATAGATCACATAGGCCGTGCCAAAGGGATGGATCGTCACGTCCGGCGCGGTGTCCGGGCACGCCGCGATCTGCGCGCGCACGTGCGGGTCGTCCATCGGGACGGGCAGGACGCCGCGCAGCGGCAGCTCGTCGAGCACGTCGCCGGTGCCGAGCACCACGGGGGCGCGGCCGTCGGCCAGCATGAACCCGATCCGCTCCGCCGGATGGCGCACGTCGATCGGCAGGTACGCCGCGCCGGTCTTCAGCACGGCGACGATCGCGGTCACCAGCTCGGGGCCGCGCGGCACGCACACGCCCACGACCGACTCCGCGCCCACGCCGAGCCCGCGCAGGTGACCGGCCAGGCGGTTCGCCGACGCGTCGAGTTCCGCGTAGGACACGCGGGCGTCGCCGGCCAGGACGGCGTCCGCGGCGGGGGACGCGGCGGCCTGCCGCTCGAAGCGCTCCACGACGGAGGGCGCCGTGTCCGGAGCCGAGGTTTCCGGAGTCGCGGTGTCGTTCCAGTCGCCGAGGATCCGGCGGCGTTCCCCGGCGTCGAGGATGTCGAGGGCGTGCACCGGGACGTCGGGCGCCGCGGTCACGAGGTCGAGGACGCGCTCCCACCTCCGCGCGAACGTCTCGGCGGACTCCACGTCGAACAGGTCGGCCGCCGCGGCGATCGAGCCGCGCAGCCCGGCAGGGCGGCCCTGCTCGTCGTGCACCTCCCACACCGCGATGTCGAGGTCGAACTTCACCGGCACCATCACGTGCCTGTCCGCGACCGAGGCGCCACCGCCCGCGCTGACGTCGGGCAGGGCGAGCGTCGAGCGCCGGGTGTTCTGGACGGTCAGCGCCACCTGGAACAGCGGGCTCCGGCTGAGCGACCGGACGGGGGCGAGCTCCTCCACGACGCGCTCGAACGGCACGTCCTGGTGCTCCATCGCATCCAGGCTCACCTCCCGGACGCGGGCGAGGACCTCCCGGAACGCCGGGGTGCCCGACAGGTCCGCCCGGATCACCAGCGTGTTGACGAAGAAGCCGACCAGGTCGTCCAGGGCCTCGTCGGTGCGTCCCGCGACGACCGCGCCGATGGGGATGTCGATTCCGGCGCCGAGGCGCCGCAGCAGGACGGCCAGCACCGCCTGCACCAGCATGAACGTGGTGGCGCCCTCGGCCCGCGCCAGCTCCGCCAGCCGTTCGTGCACGTCGGCCGGGACCTGCAACGGCACCCGGTATCCGCGGTGGGTGGCCACCGCGGGGCGCGGCCGGTCCGAGGGCAGGGCCAGCTCCTCGGGCGCGCCGGCGAGCGTCCGCCGCCAGTACTCGACCTGCTCGGCCACCAGGCTTTCCGGGTCGGACTCCTCGCCCAGCAGCTCACGCTGCCATAACGCGTAGTCGGCGTACTGGACGGGCAGCGGCTCCCAGCCCGGCTCGCGACCCTCCAGCCGCGCCGTGTACGCCGCCGAGACGTCGCGGGCGAGGGGCGCCATCGACCAGCCGTCCCCGGCGATGTGGTGCACGAGGATGACGATCAGGCTCTCGCCGTCATCGGTGAGGAAGACCCAGGCGCGGATCGGCACCTCACGCGCGAGGTCGAAGGTGTACCACGCGGCGCGTTCGGCGGCGGCGTGCAGCTCGCCGGGCGCCACATGGCGCACCTCCAGCGCCCAGTCCAGCTCCTCGGGGCGGAGGATGTGCTGGTACGGCTCGCCGTCGGCGACCAGGAAGGTGGTGCGCAGGGCCTCATGCCGGACGATCACGTCGAGCAGCGCCGTGTTCAGCGCCGCCGGGTCCAGGTCCCCGGAGAGCGAGATCATCAGCGGGAGGTTGTAGGTGGGGCTCGGGCCTTCCAGCTGGTTCAGGAACCACAGCCGGCGCTGCGCGAACGACAACGGAATCATCACTGATCCTCCTTACGCATCGGACGTAGTGCCGGTCGTGTCTTCCTCGTGGTCCCGAGTCTCGCCGCGAGCCGTTCCGGGGTCGGCGCCTCGAACAGCGCCCGGATCTTGACCTCCGCGCCGAGCCGGGACCGGATGCGCGACAGCAGGCGGATCGCGAGCAGCGAATGCCCGCCCAGGTCGAAGAAGTCGCCGTCCACCCGGACGGACTCCAGTTCGAGCACCTCCGCGAAGACCTCGCAGAGGACCGCCTCGTTCTCGTTCGCGGGCTCCCGTGCGGCGTGCCGGTCGGCCGCGTGGCCGGGCGCGGGCAGGGCCTTGCGGTCCAGTTTCCCGCTGGGGGTCAGGGGCAGTTCGGGGAGCGCGACGATGGCGGCGGGGACCATGTACTCGGGCAGCCGCCCGGCCAGCTCCTCCCGCAGCACCCCCAAGGCGGCGTCGGCGGACCCGTCGACGGACCCGTTTCCGGCCCCCTCGTCGGACCCGTCACCGGATCCGTCGGCGGGGACGATGTAGGCGACGAGGCGCGTGCCCGCCGGAGTGTCGTCGCGGGCGACGACGGCGGCCTGCTCGACGCCGGGGCAGGCGCGCAGGGCCGCCTCGATCTCGGCGGGCTCGATCCGGAACCCGCGGATCTTCACCTGGTCGTCCGCGCGCCCGGCGAACACCAGCTGCCCGTCCTGGGTCCACCGGGCGAGGTCGCCGGTGCGGTACATCCGCTGCCCGGACTCGAAGGGGCAGGCCACGAACCGCTGCCCGGTGAGCCCCGGGCGGCCGACGTAGCCGCGGGCCACCGGGGTCCCCGCGGCGTACAGCTCCCCGGCCACCCCGGCCGGGACGGGCATCAGCGCGTCGTCCAGGACGTACAGGCGGGTGCCGCCGATCGGCGTGCCGATCGGGACGGCGCCGGAGGCGAGCGCGGCGGCCGACAGCTCGGCGGTCGCGATGCCGATCGTGGTCTCGGTCGGCCCGTAGTGGTTGAACACCCGCCGGTCCCCGGCCACGCGGACCAGGTCGCGGACCCAGGCGACGGGGGCGGCCTCCCCGCCGATCACCACCGACCGGCGCGGGACGATCCGCTCCATGCCCGCCGCGGCGGCCAGGGCGGCCATGTGCGAGGGGACCGTCTTGACGAAGTCGACGCGGTGCTCGGCGAGATATCCGGCGACGGCGTCGGCGTCCATGACGGCCGCCTGGTCCAGGACGTGCAGCCGCCCGCCCGTGGCGAGCGCGATGAAGATCACGGTGTTGCCCAGGTCGGTCACCTGGGGTTGCAGCAGCCCGTACCGGGCGCCTTCGCCGGACCAGCCCAGCCGGTCCGACACCGAGGCGACGTAGTTGGCCAGCGACCCGCGCGTGACCGCCACGCCCTTCGGCGTCCCCGTGGACCCCGACGTGTAGATCACGTACGCGAGGCCGGACGGGTCCGCCGACGCCGAGGACGGGAGCGCGGCGCCGCCGTCGGGCGCGTCCGGGCCGTCAAGGGGGAGGACGGGCACACCGGCGACGCTCCCGGCGCCCGTTCCGGTCCCGGCGCCGCCGGTCGGCCCGCCGGTATCCACGCCGGTCAGGGCGAAGGCTTCCGCGCCGGTCAGGGCGGAGGTGTCCGCGCCGCCGGACAGGAGCACGCGGGCCCCGCTGTCGGCGAGCATGAACGCGATCCGCTCCGCGGGCAGCCGCCCGTCGACCGGCAGGTACGCCGCGCCGGCCTTCCACACGCCCAGCATCGCGGTGATCGTCTCCGCTCCGGGCGGCAGGCACAGCGCGACGACCGACTCCGCGCCCGCGCCCGCGTGCCGCAGGCGGCGCGCGAGCCGGTCCGCGCGCTCGTCCAGTTCCCGGTACGTGGTCGCGGTGCCGCCGTCGGCGAGCGCGACCGCCTCCGGGGCGGCGGCGGCCGCCCGCTCGAACAGCGCCAGGACGCTCGGCGCGGGCGCCGCCGCCGCGGTGTCGTTCCACTCCAGCAGCAGGCGGCGGCGTTCCCGGGCGTCGAGGACGTCCAGGGTCCGCAGGGACGTGTCGGGCCCGCCGTCGAGCGCGGCGGTGAGCGCCCCGACCATGTTCGTCAGGGCGGTGCGGATGAGGCGGCCGACGGCGCGCGCGTCGATGGGCTTCACGGCCAGGACGCTGAAGCTGAGCTCGTCCTCACCACGGTCGTTCACCGACACGGTCAGCGGATAGCTGTTCTGGAGCCGGGTGAAGACCTGCCGGATGCCCTCGACGGCGTCCCGTCCGGCGCCGTCCGTCTCGTGGCCCGCGTGCCGGTAGTTGAACAGCGAGGTGAACAGCGGCGTGTTCCCGGTGATCCCGCTGGCCTGCTGCGCCGCCGCCAGCGGGGCGTGCTCGTGCTCCAGCAGCCCGGCCAGCTGCGTCCGCATCTCCTCGACGGCGGCGCGGACGCCGGTCCCGGCGGTCCCGACCCGCACCGGCAGGGTGTTGAAGAACGGGCCCTGCACCCGGTCGGCGCCCTCACCGGCGTTCATCCGCCCGAACAGCACGGTGCCGAACACCACGTCGTCACGTCCCGACAGCGTCGCCAGCACGCGCGCCCACGCGACGTGCAGGACCGTCGCCGCGCTGACCCCGAGCCGCCGCGCGGCGCGGCGCAGCCCCGCGACCACGTCCGCGGGGACCCGGACGAGCTCGTTGACCTGGCCGCTGCCGTCGCCGTGGACGTCCATCAGGCCGAACGGCGCGGTCGTCTCGGTGACGTCGCCGAGCAGCGCGGCGAAGAACCGCTCGTGGTCGGCGCGGGAGACGCCCTCACGGGCCTGGGCGACGAAGTTGCGGAACGGCGCCGCGGGCGCGAGCCGCTCCTCCCCGCCGGCGAGCACCCGCCGCAGCTCCCCCATCAGCACGTCCATGCCCTGGTGGTCCTGCACCATGTGGTGCATCCGCACGACGCCGAGCCACCGGCCGTCGCCCAGCCCCGCGACGTGCAGGTCCAGCAGCGGCGCCCGGCCCAGGTCCATGCTCGGACCCGCGAGCGCCGCAAGGGCGTCCACCGGGCCGACGCCGGGATCGTCCAGGACGTGCTCCCGCACCGGCAGCGCCGCCCTCCGGCACACCACCTGGACGGGCTCGCGGAGCCCCTCCCACGTCACGCCCGTGCGGTAGATGTCGTGCCGGTCGATGACCTGCTGCAACGCCGCCGCGAACCCGTCGAGGCGGGCGCGGGTGTCGAACTCCAGCCCCCACACCGTCAGGTAGGCGTCCGCGCCGCCGCCCGCCAGCAGGTGGTGGAACAGCATGCCCTCCTGGAGCGGCGCGAGCGGGTAGACGTCGGCGATGTTCGGGGCGCCGCCCGGGACGCCCTCGACGATGACGGCGACCTCGTCGTCGGTGAGGTCCACCAGCGGCAGCATGTCCGGGGTGATCCGCCCGGCGTCCGGGGGGATGAGGTTCGCCGGGACCTCCACCGGCGCGGCACCGGCGGCGCGCGCCATGCCCGCCGGGGTCGGGGACTCGAACAGCGCCCGCACCGACACCGTCACCCCGCGCGTCCGCAGCAGCTCCACGAGCGTCACCGCGAGCAGCGAGTGGCCGCCCAGGCGGAAGAAGTCGTCGTCCGCGCTCACCGACGGCAGCCCGAGGACCTCGGCGAACGCCGCGCACAGGATCTCCTCCCGCGGCGTCTCGGGGGCGCGTCCGGCGCCCGCCCCGTACTCGGGGGCGGGCAGCGCCCGGCGGTCGAGCTTGCCGTTGGACGTCAGCGGAAGCCCGGGCAGGGCCACCACGGCGGCCGGGACCATGTGGTCCGGCAACCGCCGCGCCACGTGCTCCCGCAACCGCGCGCCGAGGCCGCCGTCTTCCGTCTCCCCGGGATCCGGTGCCCCGGAGCCTGGGACGGTGGCGGTGGCCGCCGGTACGACGTAGGCCACGAGGCGCCTGTCGCCGGGCGTGTCCTCCCGGGCGACGACGGCCGCCTGCGCGACGTCCGGGTGCGCGTGCAGGACGGCCTCGACCTCGCCGGGCTCGATCCGGAACCCGCGGATCTTCACCTGCTCGTCGGCGCGGCCCGCGAACGTCAGCTGACCGTCGGGACACCACCTGACCAAGTCACCCGTCCGGTACATCCGCTCGCCGCCGGGCCCGAACGGGCACGCCACGAAGCGCTCGGCGGTCAGGCCGGGGCGGCGCACGTAGCCCCGGGCGAGGGCGGCCCCGGCGATGTAGAGCTCTCCGGCGACCCCCACCGGCACCGGCCGGAGCGTCTCGTCCAGGACGTAGAGGCGGGTGCCCGCGATCGGGCGGCCGAACGGGACCGGGCCGGGACGGTCCGGGTCCACCGGCCCCGACGCCACCATCACCGTCGCCTCGGTCGGCCCGTAGGTGTTCACCAGCCGTCGCCCCGCGGACCAGGTCCGCGCGGCCCGCTCGCCGATCGCCTCGGCGCCCACCAGGATCGTCCGCACGTGCGCGAGGTCCGGCGGGTCGAGCACGCCGAGCAGCGACGGCACCACGCTCGCCGCCGTCACCCCGGACAGCCCGCCGAGCGACCGTGGCTGCGTCCGCTGCCGCTCACCGGCCACCCACAGGGTCGCGCCGCAGGCCAGCGCCACCGCCACGTCCAGGACCGACGCGTCGAAGCCGAACGAGGCGAACTGCAGGACCCCCTCGCCGGGGGCCGCGCCCATCACCGGGCCGAACACCGACACCAGGTTCGCGAGCGAGCCGTGGGTGATCGCCGCGCCCTTCGGCGTGCCCGTCGACCCCGACGTGTAGATCACGTAGGCGAGCGCGGCGGGACCGGCACCGACGTCGGGAATCCTCGTCGCGGGGCATGCGGCGAGCGCCGCCGCGGTGTCCGGGTCGTCCAGCGCCACCGCGTGCGCCCGGCCGGGCGGCAGGCCGTCCAGGACGTCCCGGGTGCTCAGCACCAGTTCCGCGCCGCTGTCGCCGAAGACGAGGGCGGCGCGCTCGGCCGGGTGCCGGGCGTCGACCGGGACGTAGGCGGCCCCCGCCTTCCACACCCCCAGCACCGCCGTGATCATCCGCTCGTCCCGGGGGAGGCAGAGGCCCACCACCGACTCGGCGCCGATCCCCTGGCCGCGCAGGAAGTGCGCGAGCCGGTTCGCGTCGGCGTCCAGGTCCCCGTACGTCAGCCCGGCGCCGTCGGCCACCACCGCCGTCGCGTCCGGGACCTCGGCCGCCCGCCGTTCGAACGCCACGTGCACCGGCGTGTCCGTGCGGGGCGGCCCGGTGTCGTTCCACCCGGTCAGCAGCAGGTCCCGCTCGTCGGCGTCCAGGACGTCCACGGCGTGCAGCCGCACCGCCGGGGCCTCCGCCACGATCTCCAGGACGCGTGTCCAGCGGCGGGCGAGGTCCTCGACCGTGGCCGCGTCGAACAGGTCCGCCGACCCGGTGACCGACCCGCGCAGCCCGTCCGGCCGGCCGTCGCCGCCGACCGCCTCGCCGAGCACCACGTCGAGGTCGAATTTCGCGGGCACCGGCTCCGGCTCGGCCCGGGCGACCGTTCTATTGGAGACCCGCCCGTCCTCCGCGGACCCGTCCTCCGCAGCAGGGGACGTGCCGCCGACCCGCACCCCCGGCAGTTCCGGCGCCGCGCGGCCGATGTCCTCGACGGTGAGCATCACCTGGAACAGCGGGTGCCGCGCCAGCGACCGGGACGGCGCCAGCTCCTCCACCAGCCGCTCGAACGGCACGTCCTGGTGCGCGAGGGCGTCCAGGCCCGCTTCGCGGACCCGGCGGAGCACCTCCCGGAACTCCGGGTCGCCGGACAGGTCCGTGCGGATCACCAGCGTGTTGACGAAGAAGCCGACCAGGTCGTCCAGGGCCTCGTCGGTGCGTCCCGCGACGGCCGTCCCGACGGGGACGTCGGTTCCGGCGCCGAGCCGCGACAGCGTCACCGCGAGCGCCGCCTGGAGCACCATGAACAGCGTGACGCCCTCGGCGCGGGCCAGCTCCGCCAGCCGCTCCCGCACCGGCTCCGGCACCCGCGTCGCCACCCGGTGCCCGCGGTGGCCGGCCGCCGCCGGACGGGACCGGTCGGCGGGCAGCGCCAGTTCCTCCGGGACGCCCGCGAGCGTCCGCCTCCAGTACGCGACCTGCTCCGATAGCAGCGCGTCCGGGTCGTCGTCCTCGCCGAGCAGCTCCAGCTGCCACAGCGCGTAGTCGGCGTACTGCACCGGCAGCGGCTCCCAGCCCGGCCCCCCGCCCTCCAGCCGCGCCGCGTACGCCTCCGACAGGTCCCGGGCCAGCGGGCCCATCGACCAGCCGTCACCGGCGATGTGGTGCACCACGACCGCCAGCACACGCTCGTCCGCGGCCGTCTCGAACAGCCACGCCCGGATGGGCACCTCCGCCGCCAGGTCGAACGCGTGCGCCGACGCCCGCGCCACCGCGTCCGGCAGTTCCCCGGGGACGACCCGCCGCGTCTCGGGCGCCCAGTCCAGGTCCTCGACGTCGAGGATCCGCTGGTAGGGCTCGCCGTCCGCCACGGGGAACACCGTCCGCAGCGACTCGTGGCGCGCGATCACGTCCCGGAACGCCGCGGACAGCGCCGCGACGTCCAGCCCGCCCGTCAGGTGGACGACCATCGGCAGGTTGTAGGTCGGGCTGGGGCCCTCCAGCCGGGCCAGGAACCACAGCCGCCGCTGCGCGAACGACAGCGGCACCCGCGCGGGCCGCGCGGCCGCCCGCAGCGGCGTCCGCGCCCGTCCCGCGCCGTCACCGGCCAGGCGCGCGGCCAGCGCCGCCACCGTCGGCGCCTCGAACAGCGTCCGGACCTCGACCTCCACGCCGAGCACCGTCCGGAGGCGGGACACCAGCCGGACCGCGAGCAGCGAATGCCCGCCGAGGTCGAAGAACCCGTCGTGCACCCCGACCGACTCCACGCCGAGCACCTGCGCGAACGCGCCGCACAGCAGCTCCTCCTCGACCGTCGAGGGGCCCCGGCCCTCCCCCGCGGCGTACTCCGGCGCGGGCAGCGCCCGGCGATCCAGCTTCCCGTTCGGCGTCAGCGGCAGCTCCGGCAGGGCGACAACGGCGGCCGGGACCATGTACTCCGGCAGGAACCGCGCGACGAACCCCCGCAGGTCGCCTTCCGCGGTGCCACCGTCCGGCATGGCCCCGGTACCGCCGCCGTCCGGGACGACGTAGGCGACGAGTCGCCTGTCGCCCGGCGTGTCCTCCCGGGAGACCGCCACCGCCCGCGCCACGCACGGATGCGTGAGCAGGACGGCCTCGATCTCGCCGGGCTCGATCCGGAAACCCCGGATCTTGACCTGGTCGTCGACCCGGCCGATGAACGTGAGCAGGCCCCCGGCGTCCCATCGGACCAGGTCACCGGTGCGGTACATCCGTGTCCCGGACGGCCCGAAGGGGCAGGCGACGAACCGCTCCCCGGTCAGGCCCGGGCGGCGCAGATACCCGCGGGCCAGCCCGCAGCCGCCGATGTACAGCTCCCCGGCGACACCGGCGGGCACCGGCCGCAGCGCCGCGTCCAGCACGTACACGCGGGTGTTGGCGATCGGCCGTCCGATCGGCGGGTCTCCGGCCGCACCGGGTGCCTTGCCCGCCCCGGACGCTTCGGGCGCTTCGGGCGCTTCGGGCGCTTCGGGCGCGAGCGACGCCGACGTCGACCAGATCGTCGTCTCCGTCGGCCCGTACACGTTCAGCACCTCACCGGCGGACGCCGTGAGCGCCGCCGCCAGGTCCGCGGGCAGGGCCTCGCCGCCGACCAGCACCCGCAGCCCGGCCAGGTCGGCTCCGGTGCCCGCCAGCACCGACCGCCACAGGCTCGGTGTGGCCTGGACGACGCCGATCCCCGCGTCCTCGACCAGCCGTCCCAGCGCGTCCGGTTCGTACAGGACGTCCTTGTCCGCCAGCACCACCGTGCCTCCGCGCACGAGCGGCAGGAACAGCTCCAGCCCGGCGATGTCGAACCCGACCGTGGTCACCGCCAGCAGCCGCTCGCCCACCCGCATCCGCACCTGCTCCTGCATGCCGGTCAGCAGGTTCAGCAGCGCCAGCCGGGAGACCACCACGCCCTTGGGACGGCCGGTGGACCCGGACGTGAAGATCACGTACATCGGGTGCGCGTCGGTGACCGGCGCGAGCCGCTCGGCGTCGGTCACGTCCGCCGCCGGGCACGCCGCGACCGCGGCGGAGGTGTGAGGGTCGTCCACGACCACGGCCGTCCCGGCGGCGGGCAGCAGCCCGGCGAGGCCGGCCGAGGTCACCGCCGCGACCGGCGCGGCGTCCGCGACCATCATCGCGAGCCGCTCGGCCGGGTGGTCCACGTCCACCGGCAGGTAGCCGGCGCCCGACTTGGCCACCGCCAGCAGCGCCACCGGCAGGTCCACCGAGCGGGGCAGCGCCACCGCGACGAACCGCTCCGGTCCCGCGCCGCACGCGATCAGCCACCGCGCCAGCCGGTTCGCCCGCGCGTTCAGCTCCCCGTACGACAGTTCCGCGCCGCCCGCGACCACCGCCACGTCGTCGGGCGCGACCGCCGCCCGTTGCTCGATCAGCCCCGTGACCGAGGAGTCCGGCAGCGCCGCGGCCGTGTCGTTCCAGCCGGTCAGCAGCCGCTCCCGCTCGCGCGGGCCGAGCACGTCGATCGTCCGCAGCGGGACGTCCGGATCGCCGCGCAACGTCCCGGCCAGGGCCTCGACCAGGGCGCGGACGGCGATGCCCAGCCGGCGGCCGACCGCCGGGGCGTCGATGGACGAGACGGCCTGGACGGTCACGCTCATCTTCGCGGTGCCGTCGTCGTTGACGCCCACGGTCAGCGGGTAGTTCGTCCGGTCCCGGTCGAGCAGGCTCCGGATCCCCTCGACCGGCAGCTCCCGCGCCGCGTCCGCCGCCCGGCCGTCGGAAGCCCGGTCGGCGGGCTCCTGGTCGATGGCAGCCGCGCCCGCCTGCCCGCCGGGGACCTGGTCGGCGTGGACGTAGTTGAACAGCGAGGTGAACAGGGGCGTGTCACCGGCGATCCCGCTGGCCTGCTGCGCCACGGCCAGCGGCGTGTGCTCGTGCTCCAGCAGCCCCGCCAGCTGGACGCGCATCTCCTCGACGGCCGCCCGGACCCCCGTCCCGCCGGTCCGCAGCCGCACCGGCAGGGTGTTGATGAAGGGGCCGAGGACGCGGTCGGCGCCCGCCCCGGCGTTCATCCGGCCGAACAGCACGGTGCCGAACACCACGTCCTCACGTCCCGACAGCGTCGCCAGGACCCGCGCCCACGCCACGTGCAGCACCGTCGCCGGGCTGACGCCCAGCAGCCGCGCCACCTCACGCAGCCGGGCGACCACCTCGTCGTCGACCGGGACCAGCTCGGAACCGACGTCGGCGCCGTCGCCGCGGACGTCCATCAGCCCGAACGGCGCCGTCGGCTCGGTCACGTCACCCAGCAGATCGGCGAAGAACCGCGCGTGCTCGGCCCGCGGCACCTCCCGGGACCGGGCGACGAAGTTGCGGAACGGCAGCGCCGGGGCCAGCTCCTCCGGACGGCCCGCGAGCACGGCCCGCATCTCCCGCAGGAGGGCGTCCATGCCCATGTGGTCCTGGAGCATGTGATGCATCCGCACCAGGCCCAGCCAGCGGCCGCCGTCCAGCTCGGCGATGTGGACGTCCATCATCGGTGCCCTGCCGAGGTCCATCGCCGTCCCGGCCGCGGCCATCAGCGCGTCGACCGCACCCGGGAGGCCGACGCCCTCACCTGGACATTCGACGGGAAGGGCGTGTTCGGTCACCGGCAACGCGGCACGCCGCCACACGACCTGGACCGGCTCGTTCAGACCGTCCCAGACGACCGCCGTCCGGTAGATGTCATGGCGGTCCACCACCTGCTGCAACGCGTGGACGAACCCGTCAAGACGGTTCCGCGAGTCGAATTCCAGCACCCGCGCGGTGACGTAGACGTCATCGCCGCCCTTGGCCATGAGGTGGTGGAAGAGCATGCCCTCCTGGATCGGCGCCAGCGGATACACGTCCGCGACATTCGCCGCGCCACCCTCGATCCCCGCGATGAGGCGATCGATCTCCGGCTGCGACAACTCCACCAGCGGCAGCATGTCCGGCGTAATCCGGTCGGCGTTTCGCGGGATGAGGTTCTCCGGCACCGCCACCGATTCCGTGCCCGCCACGCGCGCCAGACCGGCGGGGGTCGGCGACGCGAACAGCGCCCGCACCGGAACCGACACACCCCGCATCCGCAGCCGCTCCACCAAACGCACCGCCAGCAGCGAATGCCCACCCAGCCGGAAGAAGTCGTCCTCCACCCCGACCGCGTCCAATCCGAGGACGTCGGCGAACACCTCGCACAGGATCTCCTCCTGGACGGTGGTCGGCCCGCGGCCTTCACCGGTGCTGTATTCGGGCGCCGGTAGCGCGCGGCGGTCGAGCTTTCCATTGGGGGTGAGCGGCAGTTCCGGTAAAGCCACTAGCGCGGACGGGACCATGTAGTCGGGTAACCGGTCGCCGACGAACTCCCGCAACTCTTCAGGATCGGGAGCGGCCTGGAGGTCGGCGGGGACGACATAGGCGACGAGTCGCTTGTCGCCTGGGTCGTCCTCGCGCGCCACCACGGCGGCCTGAGTGATGTCCGAATGCGCCAGCAGCGCCGCCTCGACCTCGCCGGGCTCGACGCGGAACCCACGGATCTTGATCTGTTCATCAGCCCGGCCCGCGAAGACCAGCTGGCCATCGGGAGCCCACCTCGCCAGATCTCCGGTCCGGTACATGCGCTCACCCGGCGCCCCGAACGGACAGGCGACAAACCGCTCCCCGGTCAATCCCGGGCGTCCCGCATAACCCCGCGCCAGCCCGGCACCGGCGACATATAACTCTCCGGCCACGCCGATCGGCACCGGACTCAGCAGATCGTCCAGCACATACAGCCGGGTATTGGAGATCGGACGGCCGAACGGCACCGGGCCGGGACGGTCGGGATCCACCTCAGCCGCCGCGACCATCACCGTCGCCTCGGTCGGCCCGTAGGTGTTCACCAATTGCCGACCCGCAGACCACGTCCGCGCGGCCTGCTCGCTGATCGCCTCCGCACCCACCAGCAGCGTCTCAACCTGCGCCAGATCCGCTGGCTCCAACACCCCCAGCAACGACGGCACCACACTCGCCGCCCGCACACCGTCCAACTCCCGCAACCTCTGTGGATGATCTCGCTGCTCGGCGCCGGCCACCCACAACGCCGCACCATGCGACAACGCCACCGCCACATCCAACACCGACGCATCGAAACTGAACGACGCGAACTGCAACACCCCAACACCAGGACCGGCACCCATCACCGGACCGAACACCGACACCAGATTCACCAACGAACGGTGCGACACCGCCACACCCTTCGGAACCCCCGACGACCCAGACGTATAAATCACATACGCCAAACCCAACCCACCCACTGCCACCGAAACCGAATCCCCCGGCTCCTTCGGGAGAAGACCCGGCTCGTCCACACACACAGCCGGAACCCCCGCGAAACCATCGACCGCACCCTCACTCCGAACCGTCAGAACGAGCTCAGCGCCACTGTCGGCGAGCATGAATCCGACCCGCTCGGACGGAAGGTCCGCATCGATGGGCACATACGCCGCCCCCGCCTTCCACACACCCAAAATCGCCGCCACCATCTGCGCACCGCGCGGCAGGCACAACCCCACCACCGACTCCGCGCCCACACCCATGTCGCGCAGATACCGCGCCAGACGACCCGCCTCCGCATCCAACTCGACATAAGTCACCTCGACGCCGTCGGCGACCACCGCCACCGCACCCGGCCCAGCCGCCACCCACCGCTCGAACAACCCCACCACCGAAACACCCGCAACCTCAGCCGCAGTGTCGTTCCAGCCGTCCACTACCTGGTGGCGTTCCTCGGCGCCGAGGATGCCGATCGTGAGGAGGGCGACGTCTTGGCCGCCGTCCAGGGTCCCGGCCAGGACGTCGAGGAGGTTCGACACCGTAGTCCGCAGCAGCTCCCCGACCGCGTTCGCGTCGATGGACGCGACGGCCTCCACGGTGAGGCTGAGCAGGTCCGGTCCCAGGTCGTTCACCGCGACGGTCAGCGGATAGTTGGTCCGCTCGCGGGCGAGGACACTGCGGACTCCGTCGATCGGCTGCCGCTGGTCCTCGCCCGCCTGCTGGTCGCTGTGCCGGTAGTTGAACAGGGAGGTGAACAGCGGTGTGTTGCCGACGATTCCGCTGGCTTGCTGGGCGACCGCCAGCGGCGTGTGCTCGTGCTCCAGCAGTCCCGCCAGTTGTGCGTGCATCTCCTCGACGGCCGCGCGAGCTCCCGTCCCGGCCGTCCGGAGCCGTACCGGCAGGGTGTTGATGAAGGGGCCGAGGACGCGGTCGGCGCCCGCCCCGGCGTTCATCCGGCCGAACAGCACGGTGCCGAACACCACGTCGCCGCGTCCCGACAGCGTCGCCAGGACCCGCGCCCACGCCACGTGCAGCACCGTCGCCGTGCTCACTCCCAGGTGCCGCGCCACCTCGCGCAGCCTCGCGACGATCCGGGCGTCCACCAGGAGGGAGTCGGAGATGACACCGCCGCCGTCGCCGCGGACGTCCATCAGCCCGAACGGCGCGGTCGGCTCGGTCACGTCACCCAGCAGATCGGCGAAGAACCGCTCATGCTCGGCCCGCGGCACGCCCCGCGTCTGGGCCACGAAATTGCGGAACGGCAACGCCGGCGCCAGCTGCTCCAGTTGCCCGGCGAGGACCATTCTCAGTTCGCGCAGCAGGACGTCCATGCCCATGTGGTCCTGGAGCATGTGATGCATCCGCACAAGCCCGACCCAGCGGCCGTCGTCCAGCTCGGCGGTGTGGACGTCCATCAGCGGCGCCCGGCCGAGGTCCATCGCCGAGCCGACCGTGGCCAGCAACGCCTCCGCCGTCTTCGGACGCTCGGCGCCGATCTCGTGCTCCACGACCGGCAGGACGGCGCGCCGCCACACGACCTGGACCGGCTCGCTCAGACCGTCCCAGGCCACAGCCGTCCGGTAGATGTCATGGCGGTCCACCACCAGTTGCATCGCTTGGACGAACTTCTCCAGGCGATCCCGCGAATCGAATTCCAGGCCGCGCGCCGTCATGTAGACGTCCGCGCCTTCACCAGCCATGAGGTGGTGGAAGAGCATGCCCTCCTGGATCGGCGCCAGCGGATACACGTCCGCGACATTCGCCGCGCCACCATCGATCCCGGCGATGAGGCGATCGATCTCCGGCTGTGACAATTCCACCAACGGCAGCATGTCCGGGGTGATGACCTGTGCATCCTCAGGAATCAGGTTCTCCGGCACCACCATCGAATCGGTGCCCGTCACGCGCGCCAGACCGGCGGGGGTCGGCGACGCGAACAGCGCCCGCACCGGAACAGACACACCTCGAACCCGCAGCCGCTCCACCAAACGCACCGCCAGCAGCGAATGCCCGCCCAGCCGGAAGAAGTCGTCCTCCACCCCGACCGCGTCCAACCCGAGGACATCGGCGAACACCTCGCACAGGATCTCTTCACGCAGCGATGACGGCGCCCGGCCTGCCCCGGACGTGTATTCCGGAGCGGGCAATGCCCTGCGATCGAGCTTCCCGTTCACGGTTAGTGGCAGTTCCGGTAAAGCCACCAGTGCGGACGGGACCATGTAGTCGGGTAACCGGTCGCCGACGAACTCCCGTAGCTCTTCGGGCTCGGGAGCGGCCTGGAGGTCGGCGGGCACGACATAGGCGACGAGTCGCTTGTCACCCGGGTCGTCCTCCCGCGCCACCACGGCGGCCTGCGCGACATCCGAATGCGCCAGCAGCGCCGCCTCGACCTCGCCCGGCTCGACGCGGAACCCACGAACCTTCACCTGCTCATCCGCCCGGCCCGCGAACACCAACTGACCGTCCGGAGCCCACTTGGCCAGGTCCCCGGTCCGATACATCCGCTCACCCGGCAACCCGAACGGACAGGCGACGAACCGCTCCCCGGTCAATCCCGGGCGTCCCGCATAGCCCCGCGCCAGCCCCGCACCGGCGACATACAACTCCCCGGCCACGCCCACAGGAACTGGACCAAGCGATGCGTCCAGCACAAACAACCGGGTGTTCGAGATCGGACGGCCGAACGGCACCGGGCCGGGACGGTCAGGGTCCACCTCAGCCGCGGCGACCATCACCGTCGCCTCGGTCGGCCCGTAGGTGTTCACCAATTGCCGACCCGCAGACCACGCCCGCGCCGCCTGCTCGCTAATTGCCTCCGCACCCACCAGCAGCGTCTCAACCTGCGCCAGATCGGTCGGCTCCAAGACCCCCAGCAGCGACGGCACGACACTGGCCGCCCGCACACCGTCCAACTCCCGCAATCTCTGTGGATGATCTCGCTGCTCGGCGCCGGCCACCCACAACGCCGCACCATGCGACAACGCCACCGCCACATCCAACACCGACGCATCGAAACTGAACGACGCGAACTGCAAGACCCCAACACCAGGACCGGCACCCATCACCGGACCGAACACCGACACCAGATTCACCAGCGAGCGGTGCGACACCGCCACGCCCTTCGGAACCCCCGACGACCCCGAGGTATAAATCACATACGCCAAACCCAACCCGCCAACAGCCACCGAAATCGAATCCCCAGGCTCCTCCGTCACCTGAGGGTCGTCCAGGAACACGACCGGCAATCCGGCCGACGCATCTACCACGCCCCCGGTTTCCTGAACCATCAGAACGAGCTGCGCACCGCTGTCGGCCAGGATGAATCCGACCCGCTCGGACGGAAGGTCCGCATCGATCGGCACATACGCCGCCCCCGCCTTCCACACACCCAGAATCGCGGTCACCATCTGCGCACCGCGCGGCAGGCACAACGCCACCACCGACTCCGCGCCCACACCCATGTCGCGCAGATACCGCGCCAGACGACCCGCCTCCACATCCAACTCGCCATAAGTCACCTCGACACCATCGGCGACCACCGCCACCGCACCCGGCCCAGCCGCCACCCACCGCTCGAACAACCCCACCACCGAAACACCCGCAACCTCGACCGCAGTGTCATTCCAGCCGTTCAGCACCAGGTCGCGCTCATCCGCGTCCAGGACGTCCACGGCGTGAAGCCGAACATCCGGAGTCGCGGTCACGGTGTCCAGCACACGCAGCAGCCAGCCCGCCAGCCGCTCAGCCGTCCTACGCTCGAACAGATCCGAGGACGCGACGACCACACCCCGCAGACCGGCAGGACGGCCCTCCTCGTCGAACTCCTCCCCCACCGACACATCCAAATCGAACTTCGCCACCGTTTCCGGGCCGTCCGAACGCAGCGCCTCAGCGACCACACCCGGCAATTCGAGCACCGCCCGGTCGGTGTTCTGCACCGTCAGCATCACCTGGAACAACGGATGCCGCGCCATCGACCGCGACGGCGCCAGCTCCTCCACTAGCCGCTCGAACGGCACATCCTGATGCGCCAGCGCACCCAAACCCGCCTCACGCACCCGCCCAAGAACCTGACGGAACTCCGGATCGCCCGACAGATCAGTACGGATCACCAGCGTGTTGACGAAAAAGCCCACCAGATCATCCACAGCCTCATCGGTACGCCCCGCCACCGCCGAACCAACCGGAATATCGATGCCCGCACCCAGCCGCGACAACATCACCGCCAACGCCGCCTGCAACACCATGAACGCCGTCACACCCTCGGCCCGCGCCAACTCCACCAGCCGCCCATGGACCTCGGCAGGGACCCGCACTGGCACCCGATGACCGCTATGACCGGCCGCCGCAGGACGAACCCGATCCGCCGGGAGCAACAACTCGTCGGGAGCGCCGGCCAGTGTCGTCCGCCAGTAGTCCATCTGCGCCGACAGAAGACTCTCCGGGTCGGACTCCTTACCGAGGAGTTCGCGCTGCCACAACGCATAGTCGGCGTACTGCACCGGCAACGAATCCCAGACCGGCTCCCGGCCCTCAAGCCGCGCCGCATACGCCACCGCGACATCCCGCCCCAGCGGCACCATCGACCAGCCATCACCGGCGATGTGATGCACCACGACCACCAGCACCCGCACATCCGGACCGGCCTCGAACAACCACGCCCGGATCGGAACCTCAGCCGACAGATCGAAGGCATACCGCGACGCCTCACCCACCACCCGCAGCAAATCCCCGGCCTCCACCCGCGAGACCCGCAGATCCCACACCAACTCCTGCGGCTCGAGAATCCGCTGATACGGCTCACCCTCCACAGACGGGAACAGCGTCCGCAGCGACTCGTGACGGATGACCACGTCCCTCAAAGCCGCTCCGAGAGCACCGACATCGATCTCGCCTGTGAGTCGAATCGCAGCAGGGATGTTGTAGGTCGGGCTGGGGCCTTCCAACTGGCCGAGGAACCATAGCCGACGCTGGGCGAACGACAGCGGCACCCGCTCCGGACGCACCCCCGCCCGCAACGGCAGACGAACCCGGCCATCCCCGCCTGCGGCCACACGAGCAGCCAAACCCGCCACCGTCGGAGCCTCGAACAACGCCCGAACTTCCACCTCCACCCCAAGCAGAACCCGAACCCGCGACACCAACCGCGCCGCCAACAACGAATGCCCACCGAGATCAAAGAAGTTGTCCTCCACCCCCACCGCGTCCACACCTAGGACATCGGCGAACGCGCCGCAAAGGATCTCCTCCTGGACGCTGTTCGGCCCGCGGCCTTCACCGGTGCTGTATTCGGGCGCCGGTAACGCGCGGCGGTCGAGCTTTCCATTGGGGGTAAGCGGCAGTTCCGGTAAAGCCACCAGCGCGGACGGGACCATATACTCCGGCAACCGCGCCGCCACGAACCGACGTAGCTCTTCGGGAGCAGGGGCAGCCTGAGGATCGTCGGGGACGATGTAGGCGACTAAACGCTTGTCGCCGGGACCGTCCGCACGCGCTACCACGGCGACCTGGGACACGTCGGAATGGGTCAGCAGCGCCGCCTCTACCTCGCCAGGCTCGATTCGGAACCCTCGAACCTTCACCTGCTCATCCGCCCGGCCCGCGAACACCAGCTGACCGTCCGGAACCCACTTCGCCAGGTCCCCGGTGCGATACATGCGCTCACCCGGCGTCCCGAACGGACAGGCGACGAACCGCTCCCCCGTCAACCCCGGGCGTCCCGCATAACCCCGCGCCAACCCCACACCGGCGACATACAACTCCCCGGCCACGCCGATCGGCACCGGGCTGAGCGTCCCATCCAGCACATACAGCCGGGTGTTCGAGATCGGACGGCCGAACGGCACGGGGCCCGGACGGTCAGGATCCACGGGAGCAGCAGCGACCATCACCGTCGCTTCCGTCGGCCCATAGGTGTTCACCAGCCGCCGACCCGCAGACCACACTCGCGCCGCCTGCTCACTGATCGCCTCCGCACCCACCAGCAGCGTCTCCACCTGCGCCAGATCGACCGGGTCCACCACACCCAGCAGCGACGGCACCACACTCGCCGCCCCAACCCCGGCGAAGGCGCGAAGCAACCCAGGCTCCGCACGCTCACGATCACCCGCCACCCACAACGCCGCACCCTGCGACAACGCCACCGCCACATCCAGAACCGACGCATCGAAACTGAACGAGGCGAACTGCAACACCCCAACACCCGGCCCGGCACCCATCACCGGACCGAACACCGACACCAAATTCAGCAATGACCCATGCGAAACCGCCACGCCCTTCGGGATCCCAGACGACCCCGACGTATAAATCACATACGCAAGGCCGGTCGGGTGTACCTCGGTTGACGCCTCGAATGCAGGGTGTTCCGTAGACGGATAGGGCTGGTCCAATCGGACGGCTGGCACTCCGGCCAAGCCCTCTTCGCTGACGGCGTCCTCGGCCCGAACCGTCAGTACCAGCTCCGCACCACTGTCGGCGAGCATGAACGCGACCCGCTCGGGTGGAAGGTCCGCATCGATCGGCAGATATGCCGCGCCCGCCTTCCATACGGCCACGATCGCGGTCACCATTTGCGCCCCGCGCGGCAGGCACAGGCCGACCACCGATTCGGCGCCCACGCCACAACCACGCAGGTAGCGCGCCAGACGACCCGCCTCCGCGTCCAGTTCGCCGTAGGTCACCTCGACGCCGTCGGCGATCACCGCCACGGCACCCGGCTCAGCCGCCACCCACCGCTCGAACAACCCCACCACTGACGACCCCGACACGTCCGTCACGAGGCCGTTCCAGCCATTCAGCACCAGGTCGCGCTCATCCGCGTCCAGGACGTCCACCGCGTGAAGCCGAACGTCCGGGGTGGTGGTGACGGTCTCCAGCACACGGGCGAACCATTCGGCCAGCCGTGCAGCGGTCGCGCGGTCGAACAGATCCGTGGAGGCGACGACCGCGCCCCGCAGTCCCGCAGGACAGCCCTGCCCGTCGAACTCCTCCCCCACCGACACATCCAGATCGAATCTCGCCACCGTTTCCGGGCCGTCCGAACGCAGCGCCTCAGCGACCACGTCCGGCAAATCGAGCATTGCGCGATCGGTGTTCTGCACCGTCAACATCACCTGGAACAACGGATGCCGCGCCAGTGCTCGTTCGGGAGCCAATTCCTCCACGAGGCGCTCGAACGGCACGTCCTGATGTGCCAGCGCACCCAAACCCGCCTCACGCACCCGCCCAAGAACTTCCCTGAACTCGGGATCGCCCGACAGGTCGGTACGGATCACCAGCGTGTTGACAAAGAAGCCGACCAGATCGTCCACGGCCTCATCGGTGCGCCCCGCCACCGCCGAACCGATCGGAATGTCGGTGCCCGCTCCGAGGCGCGACAACGTCACCGCCAACGCCGCCTGCAACACCATGAATGTCGTCACGCCTTCGGCCCGAGCCAGCTCCACCAGCCGCCCATGGACCTCGGCCGATACACGTAACGGCACCCGATGACCGGCATGGCCGGCCGCCGCAGGACGAACCCGATCCGTTGGAAGCAGCAATTCCTCCGGGATCCCTGCCAAGGTCGTCCGCCAGAACTGCACCTGTGCCGAGAGGAGACTTTCGGGGTCGGACTCCTCACCGAGGAGTTCGCGCTGCCACAACGCATAGTCGGCGTACTGCACCGGCAACGAACCCCAGACCGGCTCCCGGCCCTCAAGCCGCGCCGCATACGCCACCGCGACATCCCGTCCCAACGGCACCATCGACCAGCCATCACCAGCGATGTGATGCACCACGACCACCAGCACCCGCACATCCGGACCGGCCTCGAACAACCACGCCCGGATTGGAACCTCCGCCGACAGATCGAAGGCATACCGCGACGCCTCACCCACCACCCGCAGCAAATCCCCCGCCTCCACCCGCGACACCCGCAGATCCCACACCAACTCCTGCGGCTCGAGAATCCGCTGATACGGCTCACCCTCCACAGACGGGAACAGCGTCCGCAGCGACTCGTGACGGATGACCGCGTCCCGCAGCGCGGACTCCAGGGCAACGACGTCCACTTCGCCGGTCAACTGGATCGCGAGTGGGATGTTGTAAGTCGGACTGGGGCCTTCCAACTGGCCAAGGAACCACAACCGACGCTGCGCGAACGACAACGGCACCCGCTCGGGACGCACCCCCGCCCGCAACGGCAGACGAACCCGGCCATCCCCGCCTGCGGTCACACGAGCAGCCAACCCCGCCACCGTCGGAGCCTCGAACAACGCCCGAACCTCCACCTCCACCCCAAGCAGAACCCGAACCCGCGACACCAACCGCGCCGCCAACAACGAATGCCCACCAAGCCGGAAGAAGTCGTCCTCCACCCCGACGGCGTCCAATCCGAGGACGTCGGCGAACGCGCCGCACAGGATCTCCTCCTGCACCGATGCAGGCCCCCGGCCGCCCACCCTTTCCGTGTATTCCGGAACGGGTAATGCCTTGCGGTCCAGCTTCCCGTTCGCGTTCAGCGGCAGTTCCGGTATCGCCATCAGCGCGGACGGGAGCATGTAGTCCGGCAACCGCCCCGCCAGGAACCGACCTAGCTCTTCATGGTCGGGGGCAGCCTGGAGGTCGGCGGGGACGACATAGGCGACAAGGCGTTTGTCTCCCGGGTCGTCTTCGCGCGCCACCACGGCGGCCTGGGTGATGTCCGAGTGCGCCAGCAGCGCGGCCTCGACCTCGCCGGGCTCGACGCGGAACCCTCGAATTTTCACCTGCTCATCCGCCCGGCCCGCGAAGACCAGCTGCCCGTCCGGAGCCCACTTGGCCAGGTCCCCAGTCCGATACATCCGCTCACCCGGCGCCCCGAACGGACAGGCGACAAACCGCTCCCCGGTTAACCCCGCACGTCCTGCATAACCACGCGCCAGCCCGGCACCGGCGACATACAACTCCCCGGCCACGCCCACAGGAACTGGACCAAGCGATCCGTCCAGCACAAACAACCGGGTATTGGAGATCGGACGGCCGAACGGCACCGGGCCGGGACGGTCGGGATCCACCTCAGCCGCCGCGACCATCACCGTCGCCTCGGTCGGCCCGTAGGTGTTCACCAATTGCCGACCCGCAGACCACACCCGCGCCGCCTGCTCGCTGATCGCCTCCGCACCCACCAGCAGCGTCTCAACCTGCGCCAGATCCGCTGGCTCCACCACCCCCAGCAACGACGGCACCACACTCGCCGTCCCCACCCCGGCGAAGGTGCGAAGCAGCCCAGGCTCGGCACGCTCACGATCACCCGCCACCCACAACGCCGCACCCTGCGACAACGCCACCGCCACATCCAGAACGGAGGCGTCGAAACTGAACGAGGCGAACTGCAAGACCCCAACACCAGGACCGGCACCCATCACCGGACCAAACACCGACACCAAATTCACCAGCGAGCGGTGCGACACCGCCACACCCTTCGGAACCCCCGACGACCCCGACGTATAAATCACATACGCCAAACCCAACCCACCCACAGCCACCGAAGACGAAACCCCAGCCCCCTCCGGAAGGAGGCCCGGCTCGTCCACACACACGGCCGGAACTCCCGCGAAACCGTCAACCGTTCCCTCGCTCCGAACCGTCAGAACAAGCTCAGCGCCACTGTCGGCGAGCATGAACCCGACCCGCTCGGACGGAAGGCCCGCATCGATCGGCACATACGCCGCCCCCGCCTTCCACACACCCAGAATCGCGGTCACCATCTGCGCACCGCGCGGCAGGCACAACGCCACCACCGACTCCGCGCCCACACCCATGTCGCGCAGATACCGCGCCAGACGACCCGCCTCCACATCCAACTCGCCATAAGTCACCTCGACACCATCGGCGACCACCGCCACCGCACCCGGCCCAGCCGCCACCCACCGCTCGAACAACCCCACCACCGAAACACCCGCAACCTCGACCGCAGTGTCGTTCCAGCCGTTCAGTACCAGGTCGCGCTCATCCGCGTCCAGGACGTCCACGGCGTGAAGCCGAACGTCCGGAGTCGCGGTCACGGTGTCCAGCACACGCAGCAGCCAGCCCGCCAGCCGCTCAGCCGTCCTACGCTCGAACAGATCCGAGGACGCGACGACCACACCCCGCAGACCGGCAGGACGGCCCTCCTCGTCGAACTCCTCCCCCACCGACACATCCAAATCGAACTTCGCAATTGCGGTCGCCCGGTCGAACGACGGCACGCCCACGTCGACACCCGGCAAATCGAGCACCGCCCGGTCGGTGTTCTGCACCGTCAGCATCACCTGGAACAACGGATGCCGCGCCATCGACCGCGACGGCGCGAGCTCCTCCACCAGCCGCTCGAACGGCACATCCTGATGCGCCAGCGCACCCAAACCCGCCTCACGCACCCGCCCAAGAACCTGACGGAACTCCGGATCACCCGACAGATCAGTACGGATCACCAGCGTGTTGACGAAAAAGCCCACCAGATCATCCACAGCCTCATCGGTACGCCCCGCCACCGCCGAACCAACCGGAATATCGATGCCCGCACCCAGCCGCGACAACGTCACCGCCAACGCCGCCTGCAACACCATGAACGCCGTCACACCCTCGGCCCGCGCCAGCTCCACCAGCCGCCCATGGACCTCGGCCGGGACGCGCAACGGAATCCGGTGGCCCCGATGGGTCGCGGTCGGAGGTCGGAGCCGGTCGACCGGTAGTGCCAGTTCTTCCGGGGCGCCGGCCAGTGCCGTCCGCCAGTAGCCGATCTGGGCCGACAGCAGACTGTCCGGATCGGACTCCTCCCCCAGCAGTTCTTGCTGCCAGAGCGCGTAGTCCGCGTACTGCACGGGCAGCGGCTCCCATGCCGGGGCTTCGCCGTGCAGCTGCGCCGCGTACGCCGTCGACAGGTCCCGGCCGAGCGGCCCTATGGACCATCCGTCGCCGGCGATGTGGTGCATCACCACGATCAGCACGTGGTCGGCGGGGCCGGTTCGGAGCAGCCACGCGCGGATCGGCAATTCCTCCGAAAGGTCGAACGCGTAATGCGCGGCCTGGTCTGCGAGATCCTCCAATTCCGCGGTATCGACCTCCGACACCTGAAGGTCCCATTCCAGATCCTGCGGGTCGACGATCCGCTGGTGCGGCTCGCCGTCCGTGGACGGGAACAGCGTCCGCAGCGACTCGTGCCGGACGAGCACGTCCCGCAGCGCCGCGTTCAGGGCGCCGGGCTCCACGTCGCCGGTCAGGTGGAGGACGAGCGGGATGTTGTAGGTCGGGCTCGGGCCGTCCAGCTCGGCCAGGAACCAGAGCCTCCGCTGAGCGAACGACAGCGGGACGCGGGCGGGGCGGGCGCCGGCGCGCAACGGCACCCGGACCCGTCCCACCTCGGGTCCTGCGAGACGCGCGGCCAGCCCGGCGACCGATGGCGTCTCGAACAGCATCCGCAAGGGGACTTCCACGCCCAGCAAAGCGCGCACTCGCGACACGAGCCTGACCCCGAGGAGGGAATGGCCGCCCAAGTCGAAGAAGCCGTCGTCTACCCCGACCGCGTCCAGCCCGAGCACCTGGGCGTACGCCCCGCAGAGGATTTGTTCGTGCACCGTGGCCGGGGGCCGTCCGGTCCCGGCGCCGGACGTGACGGCGGGTGCGGGCAGGGCCGCGCGGTCGAGTTTGCCGTTCGCGGTCAGCGGGAGAACGGGCAAGGCGACGACAACCGCGGGCACCATGTAGTCGGGGAGCCGCTGCGCCAGGAATTCCCGCAGCTCACCGCTGTGGGGGGCGCCGGTGGCGGTGTCGGCCTGGACGACGTAGGCGACGAGCCGTTCGTCGCCCGGGGCGGTCTCCCAGGCGAGCACGGCGGCCTGGGACACGACGGGATGGGCCAGCAGGGCGGCTTCGACCTCGCCGGGTTCGATGCGGAATCCGCGGATCTTCACCTGCGCGTCGGCGCGGCCCGCGAACACCAGCTGACCGTCCGCGGCCCATTTCACCAGGTCACCGGTCCGGTACATCCGCGTCCCGGCCGGGCCGAAGGGGCAGGCGACGAACCGTTCCCCGGTCAGGGCCGGGCGGCCCGCGTATCCGCGTGCCACTCCGGTGCCGGACACGTACAGCTCGCCCACGACGCCTGGCGGCACCGGGCTCAGCGCATCGTCCAGGACGTACATCGGCACGCCCGGGATCCCGCGGCCGATCACACTCCCGGACCGTCCGTCGCCCGGGCCCAGTCGGCGGTGCGTGGCGTGCACGGTCGTCTCGGTGATCCCGTACATGTTCACCAAAGAGGTGCCGCCGTCGTGGCGGGTCCACCAGCCGTCCAGGCGGGACGGGTCCAGCGCCTCGCCGCCGAACACGACCAGCCGCAGGGCGGCCGGGCTGAACTCCTCCGTGGCGAGGAGCTGGTACACCGCCGACGGGGTCTGGCTGAGGACCGTTACCCGCTCGCGTTCCAGCAACCGGGAGAACTGCTGCGGCGAGCGGGAGACCTCGAACGGGACCACGACGACCCGCGCCCCGTGCACCAGGGCGCCCCACAGTTCCCATACCGAGAAGTCGAACGCGAACGAATGGAAGCAGCTCCATACGTCGGACGGGACGAGGCCGAACAGTTCCCGCGTCGAGGCGAACAGGCCCACGACATTGCGGTGGCTGACCATCACACCTTTCGGCCGGCCCGTCGAGCCGGAGGTGTAGATCAGGTAGGCCGGGTGGTCGGGGCGCGTGTTCCGAGGCACCGGCGTGGCGTCCAGGGCGGCTGATTCCGTCGCTGATCCCGGGTCGTCCACGACGGTCACCGGCACATCGGCGGGCACCTGGCCGCTGACCTGCGGCAGGCATTCCACCGAGGTCAGCACACAGGCCGCCCCGGAATCGCCCAGCACGTATCGCACACGCTCGGACGGATAGCGCGGATCGATCGGCAGATACGCCGCCCCGGCCTTCAGGACCGCGAGCAACGCGACCACGATGTCCGCTCCGCGTTCCATCATCACCGCGACGATCGACTCCGCGTCCACTCCCGAAACGCGCAGATGACGTGCCAGCCGGTTCGCCGCGACGTCGAGTTCGGCGTATGTCAGCTCGTCGTTCTCCGCCACCACCGCGACCGCGTCCGGGTCGGCCGCCACCCATCGCTCGAACAGGTCGACAATGGTCGATTCCGAATCGCCGGCGTCCGCTGCCGCGTCATTCCAGTCGTCGAGGATCTGGGACCGTTCGTCCTCGGTAAGGACATTCACCGAGTGGAGGGAAACGTCCGGAGTGGTGATGACCGTCTCCAGCACGCGGGCGAACCATCCGGTCAGCCGTTCCGCGGTCGCGCGGTCGAACAGGTCGGTGGACGCGACCACCGCGCCCCGCAGACCCGCCGGACAGCCCTGCCCGTCGAACTCCTCCCCCACCGACACGTCCAGATCGAACTTCGCGATCGCGGTCGTCCGGTCGTACGACGGCACGCCTACGCCGACGCCCGGCAATTCGAGCACCGCCCGGTCGGTGTTCTGCACCGTCAGCATCACCTGGAACAACGGATGCCGCGCCATCGACCGTGACGGCGCCAGCTCCTCCACGAGGCGCTCGAACGGCACATCCTGGTGCGTCAACGCCTCCAGGCCCGCTTCGCGCACCCGCCCGAGGACCCGCCGGAACTCCGGATCGCCGGACAGGTCGGTACGGATCACCAGCGTGTTGACGAAGAAGCCCACCAGATCGTCCACGGCCTCATCGGCGCGTCCCGCCACCGCCGTCCCGATCGGGATATCGGTGCCCGCACCCAGCCGCGACAACGTCACCGCCAACGCCGCCTGCACCACCATGAACGCCGTCACACCCTCGGCCCGCGCCAGCTCCACCAGCCGCCCATGCACTTCGGCCGGGACCCGCAACGGCACCCGATGACCGACATGACCGGCCACCGCCGGACGGACCCGGTCCACGGGCAGCGCCAGCTCCTCGGGCGCCCCGGCCAGCGCCGTCCGCCAGTAATCCATCTGTGCCGACAGCAGACTCCCGGGATCGGACTCGTCGCCGAGCAGCTCGCGTTGCCACAGCGCGTAATCGGCGTACTGGACGGGCAGCGGCTCCCACTCCGGCGTCTCGCCGCGTCGCCGGGCGGCGTAGGCCGACGACACGTCCCGGCTCAGCGGGCCGGTCGACCATCCGTCTCCCGCGATGTGGTGCATCGCCACCACAAGGACCCGCTCATCAGGCCCGGACTGGAGCAGCCACGCCCGGATCGGGATCTCGGCCGACAGGTCGAAGGCATACCGCGACGCCTCGCCCACCACCCGCGCGAGGTCCCGGGCCTCCACCTCGGACACCTGGAGGTCCCATTCCAGCTCCTGCGGGTCGAGGATCCGCTGGTAGGGCTCGGCCTCGGCGGACGGGAAGATCGTGCGCAACGACTCGTGACGGACGATCACATCCCGCAACGCCGTGGTCAGCGCCGCCACGTCCAGCTCGCCCGTCAGACGGACCACGACGGGGATGTTGTAGGTCGGGCTGGGCCCTTCCAGCTGCGCCAGGAACCAGAGCCGCCGCTGCGCGAACGACAACGGCACCCGCTCGGGACGCACGCGCGCCCGCAGCGCCGCACGCGCCCGTCCGACATCCGGCCCCGCCAGCCGCGCCGCCAACCCCGCGACCGTCGGCGCCTCGAACAGCGCCCGGACCCCGATCTCCACGCCCAGCGCGGACCTGATCCGCGACACGAGCCTGGCCGCCAGCAGTGAGTGGCCGCCCAGGTCGAAGAAGCCGTCGTCCACCCCGACCGCGTCCAAGCCCAGGACGTCGGCGAACGCACCGCAGAGGATCTCCTCCTGTGCGGTCGCCGGGCCGCGGCCCGCTCCCGCAGCGGCGGCGTAGTCCGGCGCCGGGAGGGCCCGGCGATCCAGCTTGCCGCTCACCGTCAGAGGCAGATCCGCCAGGAGCACCATCGCGGCAGGCACCATGTACTCCGGCAGGCGCTCGCCTGCGAACTCCCGGAGTTCGGACGTGTCGATGTCGGCGGGGGTGACATAGGCGACAAGCCGCTTGTCCCCCTGGGTGTCCTCCCGGGTGACCACCGCCGCCTGCGCGACATCCGGGTGACTCCGCAGGACGGCCTCGACCTCGCCCGGCTCGATCCGGAAGCCCCGGATCTTCACCTGGTCATCGGCGCGCCCGACGAACATCAACCGGCCGTCCCGCGTCCACTTGCCCAGGTCACCGGTCCGGTACATCCGCTCGCCCGGCGACGCACCCCACGGGCACGCCACGAACCGCTCACCCGTCAGAGCCGACCGTCCCACATACCCCCGGGCCACACCGCCACCCGCCACATACAACTCACCCACCACACCGACAGGAGCCGGATTGAGGGCGTCGTCCAGGACGAACACACGCGTGTTCACCATCGGCGTGCCGATCACCGGATCATCCCCGGCCACCAGCGGCGCCGACATCGACGCGCACACCGTCGTCTCCGTCGGACCATACGCATTGATCAGACGACGACCCGGCGCCCACACCCCCACCAGACCCGCATCCAAAGCCTCACCCGCCGACACCAGCGTCTCCACCGAACCCAGATCCGCCTCGTCCAACGCGCCCAGCACCGCAGGCGGCAGCGTCGCATGCGTCACGCCCTGCCCGGCCACCACCCCTGCCAGCCCCGCACCCGGGATCAGCTCATCCGCCGACGCCATCACCAGCGCCGCACCCGAGCACAACGTCACCAGCACCTCAGACACCGCCGCATCGAACCCCGCCGACGCGAACTGCAACACCCGCGAACCCCACCCCACCTCGAAATGCCGCGACTGCCCGACCACCAGATTCACCACACCGCCATGCGTCACCCCCACACCCTTCGGCGTCCCCGTCGAACCCGACGTATAGATCACATACGCCAGACCCGACAGGTCCACCGCAGCAGTCGGGGACGCATCCGGATAGGCCCCCAGCAGGACGGCGGTCGTCGGGTCGTCGATGGCGACCGTGCGGACGTTCCCGGTCGGGAGACCGTCGAGCGCGTCCCGGGTACCCAGCACCAGCCGCGCCCCGCTGTCGGCCAGCATGAACGCCACCCGCTCGGCGGGCAGCCGCACGTCGACGGGCAGGTACGCCGCGCCCGCCTTCAGCACCCCCAAGATCGCGACCACCGCGTCCGCGCCGCGCGGCAGGCACAGCCCCACGACCGACTCGGCACCCACCCCCACGTCGCGCAGGTAGCCCGCGAGACGGTTCGCGGCGGCGTCCAGGTCGGCGTACGTCAGCCCGGCGCCGTCCGCCACCACGGCCTCCGCTCCGGGTGTGAGGGCCGCCTGCCGCTCGAACAGCTCGACCACCGAGGCGCGGCCGACGTCGGCCCGGGTGTCGTTCCAGTCGCGCAGGAGCTGGTCGCGTTCGCCGGCCCCGAGCACGTCGACCGCGTGGACGGCGATGCCGGGGGCCGCGGTCACCGCGTCCAGGACCCGGATCCACCTCTGGGCGACGGCCTCGGCCGTGGCGGGCTCGAACAGGTCCGACGCGGCCGTCAGCGAGCCGCGGATCCCGGCCGGGCGGCCCTGCTCGTCGAACGTCTCCCGGACGACCACGTCGATGTCGAACTTGACCGGGACCGTGGCGGGTCCGCCGGTGGGCGGGGTCGTGCCGGAGACGCGCAGGCCGGGCAGTTCGAGCGCCGCGCGGCGGGTGTTCTGGACGGTCAGCCCCACCTGGAACAGCGGATGCCGTGCCAGTGACCGCTCGGGTGCCAGCTCCTCCACCAGCCGCTCGAACGGGACGTCCTGGTGTTCGAAGGCGCCCAGGCTCGCGTCGCGGACCCGGGCCAGGACCTGGCGGAACGGCGGACGGCCCGACAGGTCCGCCCGGATCACCAGGGTGTTGACGAAGAAGCCGACGAGGTCGTCCAGCGCCTCGTCGGTGCGTCCGGCGACGCCCGCGCCGACGGGGACGTCGGTTCCGGCGCCGAGGCGGGAGAGCAGGACGGCCAGCGCCGCCTGCAACGCCATGAACGTCGTGGCGTTCTCGGCGCGGGCGAGGCCGGTGAGCCGTTCGTGCACGTCGGCGGGGACGAGCACCGGCACGCGGTGACCGAGGTGGGCCGGGACGGCCGGGCGGGGCCGGTCCACCGGCAGGGGCACTTCCTCGGGCGTCCCGGCCAGGGCGCGCCGCCAGTACTCCACCTGCGCCGACAGCAGGCTCTCCGGGGAGGACTCCTCGCCCAGGAGGTCCCGCTGCCACAGCGTGTAGTCGGCGTACTGGACGGGCAGCGGTTCCCAGTCCGGTTCCTCTCCGCGTGCGCGTGCCGCGTACGCCAGGGACACGTCCTTCGCGAGCGGCGCCATGGACCAGCCGTCACCGGCGATGTGGTGGACGAGGACGACGAGCAGGGACTCCCCGGAGGAGGCGGGTCCGGGCTCGTCCGGGCCGTCGGCGCCGGTCAGGAACAGCCACGCGCGGATCGGCATCTCGTCCGACAGGTCGAAGGTGTGGCGCGCGGCCTCCTGGGCGGCTTGGAGCAGCCCGCCGGGCGGGACGGAGCGGACGATCAGCTCCCAGTCGAGGTCGCGGGCGTCCAGGATGCGCTGGTACGGCTCGCCGCCGACGGCCGGGAAGACGGTGCGCAGCGCCTCGTGGCGGCCGATGACGTCCCGGAGCGCCGCGTCCAGGGCCGCCACGTCCACGTTCCCCTCGATCGCGACGCTCAGGGGGACGTTGTAGGTGCGGCTCGGCCCTTCCAGCTGGCTGAGGAACCACATCCGGCGTTGCGCGAACGAGAGCGGCACCCGTTCCGGGCGGTGCCCCTTGCGTAGGGCCGCGCGGACGGGGTCCTTCCCGGGGGCCGCGATCCGGGCGGCCAGTCCGGCGGGCGTCGGCGTCTCGAACAGTGTGCGGATCTTGAGTTCGGCGCCGAGCTCGGTCCTGATCCGCGACAGCAGCCGGATCGCGAGCAGGGAGTGGCCGCCCAGGTCGAAGAAGCCGTCGTCCACGCCGACCGCGTCCCGTTCGAGGATCTGCGCGAAGATGCCGCAGAGGGCGGCCTCGGTCTCGTCGGCGGGTTCCCGGCCGGTGCCCGCGGCCTCCTCCGGGGCGGGCAGGGCGCGGCGGTCGAGCTTCCCGTTGGCGGTGAGCGGCAGGTCCGCGACGACGACCTCGGCGGCGGGGACCATGTGGTCGGGGAGCCGCCGTCCGACGTACTCCCGCAGCCCCCCGTTGAGGGGTTCGGTGCCGCTGGGCACGACGTAGGCGACGAGACGCCCCTCGCCCGGACGGTCCTCGCGGACGACCACCGCGGCGCGGGACACGCCCGGGTGGGTGAGCAGCACGGCCTCGATCTCGCCGGGCTCGACCCGGAATCCGCGGACCTTCACCTGCTGGTCGGCGCGGCCGACGAACACCAGCTGCCCGTCGCGGGTCCACCGGACGAGGTCCCCGGTGCGGTACATGCGCTCGCCGGAGCCGTACGGGCAGGCCACGAACCGCTCGCCCGTCAGGCCGTACCGTCCCACGTAGCCGCGGGCGACGGCGGTGCCCGCGACGTACAGCTCGCCGGGCACCCCGACCGGCGCCGCGGCCAGGACGTCGTCGAGGACGAACAGCCGGGTGTTGGCGATGGGCGTGCCGATCGGGACGACGCCCTCGGACGTGGTGGCGGGCGACAGCTCGGCGGTGGCCACCCCGATGGTGGTCTCGGTCGGGCCGTAGTGGTTGAACACCCGCCGGGTCCCGGCGGCGCGGAGCAGGCCGTCCACCCACGCGGCCGGGGCCGCCTCCCCGCCGAGGACCATCGAGCGCGCGGGGAGGACGGCGCCCGCGCCCGCGCCGGCGGACAGGGCCGCCAGGTGCGACGGCACGCCCTTGACGAAGTCGATCCGATGCGCGCGCAGGTATCCGGTGACCGCGTCCGGGTCCACCGCGGCGTCGGGGTCCAGGACGTGCAGTTGCCCGCCGGTGGCCAGGCTGATGAACACCACGGTGTTGCCGAGGTCGGTCACCTGCGGTTGCAGGAGCGCGTACCGTGCCCCGGCGCCGCCCCATCCGAGGCGGCCGGACACGGAGGCGACGTAGTTCGCGAGTGACCCGTGGGTGACGGCCACGCCCTTCGGCGTCCCCGTCGATCCGGACGTGTAGATGACGTACGCCAGCCCGTGCCGGTCCGCCGCGGGCGAGGACGGGGGCGTCGGCGGCGGCGCGGCGGCGGGCGGCTCCTCCGCCGCGGGGTCACCGAACCGGAGCACCGGGACGCCGGGCGGGCACCACGGCGGCGTGTCCCCGGCGCCGCGGTCCGCCAGGACCACCCGCGCGCCGCTGTCGGTGAGCATGAACGCGATCCGCTCGGCGGGCGCCTGCCCGTCGAGCGGGAGGTAGGCGGCCCCCGCCTTCCACACCGCCAGGATCGCGGTGATCATCTGGAGGCCGTGGGGCAGGCACAGCCCGACCACCGACTCCGGTCCGGCGCCCGTGCCGCGCAGCCGCGCCGCGAGCCGGGCGGCGGCGTCGTCCAGCTCCCGGTAGGTCACGCGGGTGCCGCCCGCGACGACCGCCGTCGCGTCGGGCGCCGCGGCGGCCCGCTCCTCGAACAGGCGCGTCACCGGCGGGTGCGCGCCGGGGAGCGCGGTGTCGTTCCACCGGCGCAGCACCCGGTCCCGCTCCTCGGCGTCGAGGACGCCGACCGCGTGGAGCCGCGTCCCGGGGTCGGCCGTCACCGTCTCCAGCACGCGGACGAACCAGGCGGCGAGCCGGGAGGCCGTCGCGGCGTCGAACAGGTCGGCGGACGCGGTGACGAACGCGCGGAGCCCGGCGGGGCGGCCCTCGTCGCCGAACGTCTCCCCGATCGTCACGTGCAGGTCGTAGCGGGCCGCCGACCCGGTCGCGGCACCCGGCGCGGACGCGGGGGTCACGGCGTCGACGCCGGGCAGCTCCAGCACCGCCGTCTCGGTGTTCTGCATGGTGAGCATGACCTGGAACAGCGGATGCCGGCCGAGGGAGCGTGTCACGGCCAGCTCCTCGACGAGCCGCTCGAACGGCACGTCCTGGTGGGCGAGCGCGTCGAGGGTCGTCTCCCGCACCTGGGCCAGCAGCCGCCGGAACTCCGGGTCGCCGGCCAGGTCCGTCCGGATCACCAGCGTGTTGACGAAGGACCCGACGAGGTCCTCCAGGGCCTCGTCGGCGCGTCCCGCGACCGGGATCCCGATGGGCACGTCCGTGCCCGCGCCGAGCCGCGACAGCAGCACCGCCAGCGCGGCCTGCACCACCATGAACGGGGTCACGCCCTCGGCGCCGGCCAGCCGGACGAGCCGCCGGTGGGTCCCCGCGGAGACCTGGAACGGCACCCGGTGCCCGCGGTGGCCGGCCGCCGCCGGGCGCGGGCGGTCCGCCGGGAGCGCCAGCTCCTCGGGCGCGCCGGACAGGGCCCGGCGCCAGTACTCCACCTGCGTGGACAGCAGGCTCTCCGGGTCGGTCTCCTCGCCCAGCAGGTCCCGCTGCCACAGCGCGTAGTCGGCGTACTGCACCGGCAAGGGTGCCCAGCCCGGGGCCTCGCCGAGGGCCCGCGCCGCGTAGGCGGCGGACACGTCACGTCCGAGCGGGGTCATCGACCAGCCGTCGGCGGCGATGTGGTGCAGCACCAGGACCAGGGTGTACTCGTCGTCCGCGGTCTGGAACAGCCACACCCGGATCGGCGTCTCGGAGGCCAGGTCGAACGCGTGCAGGGCCGCCTCGGCGACGGCGCCGTCCAGCTCCGCGGGGTCCACCCGGCGGAGCGCCACGTCCCCTCCCGCGTCCTCCGGGGCGAGGATCCGCTGGTAGGGCTCGCCGTCGGCGGCGGGGAAGACGGTCCGCAGCGACTCGTGGCGCCCGATGACGTCCCGCACCGCGGCGCGCAGCGCGGCGACGTCCAGCGGCCCCGTGAGCCGGAGGACGGCGGGGATGTTGTAGGTCGGGCCGGGGCCCTCCAGCTGGTCGACGAACCACAGCCGGCGCTGCGCGAACGACAGCGGCGGACGATCCGGGCGCGCCCCGGCCGCCAGCGGCGGGCGGGTACGGCCGGTGTCCGCTTCCGCGATCTCCGCGGCGAGCCCGGCCACCGTCGGCCTCTCGAACAGCACCCGCAGCGGCAGCTCCACGCCCAGGGCCGCGCGGAGCCGCGCGACCAGCCGGGCCCCGAGCAGGGAGTGCCCGCCGAGGTCGAAGAAGCCGTCGTCGACACCGACCGCGTCGAGCCCCAGCACGTGGGCGAACGCGCCGCCGACGATCTCCTCCCGCACAGTCGCCGGAGCGCGGCCCGTCCCGGCATCGGCCGTGTGGTCGGGGACGGGCAGGGCCCCGCGGTCGAGCTTCCCGCTGGCGGTCAGGGGCAGCTCGGCCAGCGCCACGACGGCGGCGGGCACCATGTACTCCGGCAGCCGCCGGGCCGCGAACTCCCGCAACGCGGCGCCGTCGACCGCCGGGCCGCCGTCCGCTCCCCCGTCGGCGCCCGCTTCGGCGGGGACGACGTAGGCGACGAGCCGCCGGTCGCCCGGGACGTCCTCGCGCGCGACCACCGCGATCCGCGCCACCGCCGGGTGGGCGCGCAGGACCGCCTCGATCTCCCCGGGCTCCACCCGGAACCCGCGGATCTTCACCTGCTCGTCGGCGCGGCCCACGAACACCAGCTGCCCGCCGCCCGTCCACCTCACCACGTCGCCGGTGCGGTACATCCGCTCGCCGGACGGCCCGAACGGGCAGGCCACGAACCGCTCGCCCGTCAGGCCCGCGCGGTTCGCGTAGCCCCGGGCGAGCTGCACTCCGGCCAGGTACAGCTCACCCGGGACGCCCGGCCCCACCGGCTTCAGATGGCCGTCCAGGACGTGCACGCGGGTGTTGGCCACCGGCGCGCCGATCGGCACGGGCCCCTCGTCCTGCCCGGCAAGGCACCGCCAGGCGGTGACGTCGACGGCGGCCTCCGTCGGTCCATAGAGGTTGTGGAGTTCGACACCATCGAACGCGTCAAAGAAACGCGTCTGCAATTCCAGCGGCAATACCTCGCCGCTGCACATCACCTTTCGCAGGCTCGGGAGCCCGCCCACGCCGGGATCCAGCAGGAACGCGTCGAGCATGGACGGCACGAAATGCAGGATGCCCACCTGCTGCTCGCGCACCAGATCCGCGACGTAGATCGGATCCCGGTGGCCTCCGGGCCGCGCGACCACCAGCGTGGCACCCGAGATCAGCGTGCACCAGAATTCCCAGACGGAAACGTCGAAGACGGTGGGGGTCTTCTGCATGACCCGGTCCCCGGGGCCGATCTCGTAATGGCCGCGCATCCACTCCAGGCGGTTCACGATGGCGCGGTGGCCGACCAGCACGCCCTTCGGCCGTCCCGTCGACCCGGACGTGTAGATCACGTACGCGGCGGACCGGCCGTCGAGGCTCCGGCGTGCGCGTCCGCCGCCGTCGGGGACCGACCAGCGCGCCACCGTGTCCGGGTCGTCCAGGACCAGCGCGGGCGCCGCGTCCTCCAGCAGCAGCGCCACCCGGTCGGCCGGGTACCCCGGGTCGACCGGCAGGTACGCGGCCCCGGCCTTCAGCACGCCCAGCAGCGCCACGACCAGCTCCACGCCGCGGTCCAGCGCCACCGCCACGACCGACTCCGCCCCCACCCCCCGGCCGGTCAGGTGCCGGGCCAGCCGGTCCGCGCGGGCGTCCAGCTCCGCGTAGGTCAGCCCGGTCCCCTCGAACACGACGGCCACCGCGTCCGGGGAGCGCCGCGCCTGGGCCTCGAACAGGTCCGGCAGCGTCCCCGGCGGGATCTCCGCCGCCGTGTCGTTCCAGTCCGCGACGACCTGCGCCCGCTCGTCCTCCGACAGCACGTCCACCGCGTGCAGCCGCACGTCCGGGACGGACGTCACCACGTGCAGCACCCGCGCGAACCACCGCGCGATCCGGGCGGCGGACGGCGGGTCGAACAGGTCCGCGGCGCCGATGACCGTCCCGCGCAGCCCGGCGGGGCGGCCCCGGCCGTCGAACGTCTCCTCCACCGCCACTTCCACGTCGAACTTCGCCACCGGCATGCCGGACGGGAGCGGCCGGGCGGTGACGCCGGCCAGGTCCAGCGACGCCTCGCCCGCGTTCTGCAGGACGAGCATCACCTGGAACAGCGGGTGGCGGGCCAGCGACCGGGCCGGCGCCAGCTCCTCCACCAGCCGCTCGAACGGGACGTCCTGGTGCGCGAAGGCGTCCAGGGTCGTGCGGCGCAGCCGCGCCAGCGCCAGCCGGAACCGGGGGTCGCCGGAGAGGTCCGCACGGATCACCAGCGTGTTGACGAAGAACCCGACCAGGTCGTCCAGCGCCTCGTCGGTGCGCCCGGCGACCGCGGAGCCGATCGGGACGTCGGTTCCGGCGCCCAGCCGCGACAGCAGCACCGCCAGCGCCGTCTGGAGCACCATGAACGGGGTCACGCTCTCGTCCCGCGCCAGCTCCACCAGCCGCCGGTGCGTCTCCGCGGGCACCTCGAACGGCGCGCGGTGCCCGCGGTGGCCCGCCACCGCCGGACGCGGCCGGTCCGCGGGCAGCGTCAGCTCCTCCGGTATCCCGTCCAGGGCGCGCCGCCAGTAGGCCAGCTGGATCGACGAGCGGCTGCCCGGGTCGGACTCCTCCCCCAGCAGCTCCCGCTGCCACAGCGTGTAGTCGGCGTACTGCACCGGCAGCGGCTCCCAGCCCGGCGCGTCGCCCCGCAGCCGCGCCGCGTACGCCACGGCCAGGTCCCGTCCCAGCGGCCGGTGCGACCACGCGTCGGTCGCGATGTGGTGCAGCACCAGCAGCAGGACGTGCTCGTCCGCGGCGGTCTGGAGCAGCCACGCGCGGATCGGCACGTCCGCGGACAGGTCGAAGACGTGCCGTCCCGCCGCGGCCACGGCGTCCGGCACGTCCTCCGGCGCGGCCTGGCGGAGCTGGAGGTCCCAGTCGAGCTCGCCCGGCGCGAGGATCCGCTGGTGCGGCTCGCCGTCCACGGCGGGGAAGACCGTGCGCAGCGACTCGTGGCGCTCCAGGACGTCCCGCAGCGCGGTGCCCAGCGCCACGACGTCCAGCGGACCGCGCAGTTCCATGGCGATGACGCTGTTATAGGCGCGGCCCGCGCCTTCGAGCTGGGCCAGGAACCATAAGCGGCGCTGTGCGAACGACAACGGGATCATCGAAGTGTCTCCTTATGCGGCGGACGCCGCACCGAAGAGCCGTCCGGGCCATTCGCTGGAAGCCATTTACTGGAAGCCTTTCACGTCGGCCCCGCGGACCACGCAATTCCAACCCATCACCGGCCCGGTAACAAGGGCGGGCGGCCGCGGATCGGGATCCGCCGCCGCCCCCGCCGTTCGACTGCCGGAACGCCGCGGTTGAACAGGGCCCGCACGGGCTCAGACCTTGCCGAAGAACTCCACGATCGCCTCGTTCACCGGCTCCGGGCGCTCCAGGTATCCGAGGTGACCGCAGTCGGGGATCTCCACCAGGTCGCAGTCCGGGATGGCGTCGGCCACCTCCGCGCCGAGGTGCGGCGGGGCGATGACGTCGTCGGCGAACGCGATGACCCGGCACGGCGCGGTGACCCCCTGGAGCGCGGCGCGGCGGTCAGCGCCGGTGTCGATCCAGTCCTGGCCGGCGGCGACGGGCTCACCGGCGGCGGCCAGCTCGAAGATCTCCAGCCAGGACGCCGCGGCCCTGTCGTCGTTGAACGTCCGCGGGGAGAGCATGTGCAGGACGGAGTCGACGGCCCGGTGCGCGGGCGGCAGCCGGACGCCCTCGCGCCGCAGCGCCAGGGCCGCCGCCTGCTGGGCCCGCCGCAGCGCGTCCGGCCTGGCCCGGGTGGCGATGAGCACCGCCGCGCGGACCAGGTGCGGCGCGCCGATCGCCAGCTCCTGCGCGATCATCGCCCCGAGGGACGTCCCGACGATCCGGCACGGCGCCAGGCCGAGCGCCTCGATCAGCCCGCCGGTGTCGGCGACCATGTCCGCCAGCGCGTACCTGCCCGGCGGGGCGTCCGACGGCGGGACGCCGCGGTTGTCGAAGGTGACCGTCCGGTACCCCGCCTCGCACAGCGCCGGCACCTGGTGCATGTCCCACTGGTGGCCGGACGCCCCCGACCCCATGACGAGCAGGACGTCCTCGCCCCGCCCCGACCGCCGGTAGGCGAGCCGGATCCCGTTGGCGCGCGCGTACGGCATCGCCGGGGCCCGCTACCAGCGCCACTCGCGCTTGTTGAACAGGTGCTCCGCGGCGACGTCGTGGTCCTTGCACCAGGTCAGGAACTCTTCGATCTGCTTGATCTGGTAGGTGTCGGGCGTGTACGTGGTCGCCATGACGTGGCCCTGCCAGCTCTCCTCGCCCATGGCGTACACGTACGCCTGGTCGGTGCCGAGCTCGGTCATGATGGCCGCGGCCTGCTCGGCGTTCGAGCCGGACAGCTTGCGCGAGTCGCTCATCTTCTTGGTGACCGGGCGGGTCAGCAGCCCCTGGTAGAGCCACGTGAGGGGGGCGCCGTCGCACTCCATCCCGAGGAAGGCCATGTCGACGTCGCCGAGGTGGGAGCGCATGTACCGGTAGAGCGCCGGGTCGATGCCGGAGGAGTCCGCGCCGATGAACACCGACCGCCCGGCGATCCGCACCACGTAGGTGGACTTGGCGCGGATGTCCAGATCGGAGTGCTCGCCGAGGAACGGCGTGGCGACGACCGCGCCGCCGCCCGGCAGGGCGATCTCGTCGAAGTCGTCGACCTCGATCACCGTGAAGCCCATGGCCTTGAGGTAGAGGCCGATGGACGGGTCGCACAGGTTGCCGCGGGACGCGCGGGGCACGACCACCGCGTCGGTGCGGGCGCGCAGTTGCAGCAGCGTCTCCAGGACGATGTGGTCCTGGTGGCCGTGGGTGATCAGCGCGAGGTCGATGTGGTCGGGCAGGTCGTCGAGGGTGTACCGGTCGCCGTGGCGGTTGTCGGTGCTGATGAACGGGTCCACCACGACGGCGGCCTCGGGGCTCTGCAGCACCAGGCACGCGTGCCCGAAGTAGCGGATCCGGCCGCCGCCCTCGACATGCCGGTCCGGCGACAGGCTGGGCTCGGAGGTGAAGAGCCGGTCCAGCCACGCCGCCTGCGCGTCGTCGAGGCCGAGCGCCTCCCGCAGCCGCGCGGCGGTCGTGCCCGCGACGCGCGCGGTGAACAGCTCGTCGAGGCCCTCGTGGCGGAACGGGATCGGCAGGTCCAGGACGTCCGGTGAGGGGAGCCGCGGGGTGCTGAGGATGAACGGGCGCTCCACCCCGTCGTCCAGGGACAGCTGGACGGACTGGCGGCCCTCGTCGTACACGGGGCTGTGGTAGAGGAGCGGCTCGATGAGACGCAGCGACGCCTGGTTGCCGGTGTCGTAGGCCAGCTCCACCAGGCCGTTCAGGGCGGCGGGCAGCTTCGGGTACAGCGGGGTGAGGTCGAATCCCGTCGCGTTCTGGCGGAGCAGCTCGTCGGCCTCGGCGACGGCGGCGGCGAAGGCCAGCATGTCCGCGCGGTCGCGCTTGATGCCGTCGAGCAGGTCGCCGACCTCGGTGGCGCGGTCCTGGCCGACGCCGACGAAGTAGCCGCCGCGCAGCGCCGGGTTGGTGCTCGCGGCGATGTGCACCTGCGGCGAGTGCAGGTACGACTCCAGCAGCGGAACCTGCACGTTCGCCAGGTTCAGGGCGGCCTGGGCCGGGGCGACGATGTGCATCCAGGCGTAGAACCTGTCGACCAGCGGTTCGATGATCGCATTCGAGCGCAGAAAGATCCGCTCCTGACCGTCGGGCATCTCGTCCCTCTCTTTCGGAATCGTCCTGCGGCGCCGCCGCGGCGCCGATCGTCGCGGGTCCATTCCGCGCCCGGTTCCCGGGCACGCGCGATATGCCTGCTCCATGCGCGACTACAAGGCATCACAATGCCGCTCGGAACGTCAACGCCGTGATGGGCGGGGTGTGCGACTGGAGCGCGCGCGCACTTGAACGGCGGGGCCGTCCGGCCTTATCGGCAAGCCGTTGCGGACCGGCCGGACAATGCCTTGACCGGCCGCGTCCCCGGCGCCACAGTGGATTCGCCTCTGACCGCGGCGGTGCCCACGGCGCCTGATTGCCGGCCAGCTGTGCCTTGCCCTTGCCGTCTACTTGTGAGGACAGTCCGGTGCCAAACCCGTTCGAGGATCCCGACGCCAGCTACCTGGTCCTGGTCAACGACGAGAATCAGCATTCTCTCTGGCCCGTTTTCGTGGACGTGCCCGACGGTTGGAACACCGTGTTCGGGGAGGCGTCGCGCAATGAGTGCCTGGAGTACATCGAGAAGTCATGGACCGACATGCGGCCCAGGAGCCTGATCGAGGCGATGGAAGGAAAATAGCGGCGGACGCGCCCCCCGCGGCGTTGTGCACAGGCCGACGGCCCTCCCGGCCGTCGGCCTGTTCGACGTCCGCGCGTGGCCGCCCGCCCTGGACCGCGAACGCCGAACAGGAGGACGCGATGGACACCGCCGGATCCGGCCGCGGATGGCGGCCGCACGAGATCGTCTACGAGGGCGCCGGCGCGCCGGACCTCGCCGCCCGGCTCGACGCCCTGGGCGCCGAGGGGCTCGCCGGCCTGCTCACCGAGCGCAAGGCGCTGGTGTTCCGGGGCTTCGGCGTCACGCCGGAGGGCATCGTGCCGGTGCTCGACCGGCTGGTGCCGGACCGGCTGCCGTACGTGCACGGCAACTCGCCGCGCACCCGGGTGAGCGAGAACCTCTACACCTCGACCGAGTACCCGCAGGAGTACACCATCTCGATGCACAACGAGCTGAGCTACGCCCACCGGTGGCCGACGCGGCTCGGTTTCTACTGTGAGAAGGCGGCGGAGAGCGGCGGCGCGACATCGGTGCTCGACGGCGGGCTGTGGCTCGAATCACTCGACGCCGAGATACGCGAGGCGTTCGCCGGAGGAATCCGCTACGTGCAGAATCTGCATGACGGGTACGGGTTCGGCAAGAGCTGGCAGGAAACGTTCGAGACCGAGGACCGCGCACCCGTCGAGGCGTTTCTCCGGGATTCCCGGGCGGAATGGGAGTGGGGTCCGGACGGGCTGCGCATCAGCCAGCTCCGTCCCGCCACCATCCGGCATCCGGTGACCGGGGCCGAGGTCTGGTTCAACCAGGCCGATCAATGGCACCCGGCCGGGCTCGGCGACCGGACGTCCGCGGATCTCTACCAGATCCTCTCGCCCGAGGAGTTCCCCCAGTACGTGACATTCGCCGACGGGTCGCCGATCCCCGACGAATATGTCGAGCAGATCCGCGACCGGGGCCTTGAGTGCGCCTGTGACGTCGACTGGAGAAACGGTGACGTCCTGCTCATCGACAATGTGCTCGTCGCCCATGGCCGGCGGCCGTTCGAGGGGACGCGCCGGGTCCTGGTGGCGATGTCCGATGTCGGTGCGGGCGAGTCCGCCGGGGCCGATCGCAGATAAGGCGCGGGTTAACGTCGGCGGTCACCGTGAGGGAACCTCGTGACGGCCAACCTGAACATATGAAGACCCTTTCGATGGCCGCGGTGGCCCTGGCCGCCGTCACCGCGTTCGGTCTCACCGGATGCGGTGGCGGCGGCGATTCCAGCGGGGTGCCGACCGCGGGGAAGACACCCCCGAAGGACGTGCAGGACCAGATGGTCAAGTACGCCCACTGCCTTGAGCAGCACGGCCTGCGCGGCAAGCTTCCGCCGCGCCAGTCCGGCGAGAACGTCAAGGCCACCGGGCCCGCGGACCCGAAGGTGCAGGCGGCCCAGGCGGCGTGCGCGCATCTCGTCCCGAAGCTGGAGGGCGAGGACAAGATCTCCTCCGCGTTGCAGGACCATGCCCTGAAGATGGCCGAGTGCCTCCGCAAGCAGGGGATCGCCGCCAAGGACCCCGCGACGGGGACGGCGGACGTGACGATCGACCAGGGCACCCCGGTCAGTGAGCAGAAGCTCGTGCAGGCGTACGCGACCTGCAACAAGGAAGTCCCCGCGCCGAACTGACCGCCGCGCCAAACGACCCCCGCGCCACGCGTCCGGCGGCGCGGCCGCCCGGCACGCCGGGCGGCCGTGCGCCGGACGCGGAGGCGGGCCGGGCCGGGCCCGGATGCGGGCCCGACGCGGAGGCCGACCGGACGCGGAGGCGGACCCGACGCGGAGGCGGACCCGACGCGGAGGCGGGCCGCCGCGCGGGCGGGCCCCAGACCGATCACCGGAGGACGCGTGCTACCGCATCGGCCGCAGCAACGGTCTCGTCTCCTGCCCGTTTCCGGCGCGGCCCGCGAGCCAGGCCGCCAGGGCGGCGGGCGTGGGCTTGTCGAACAGCTCGTGGATCGGCACTTCCTCGCCCATGACCACCCGCACGCGGCTGACCAGCCGCGTCGCGAGCAGCGAGTGCCCGCCGAGCACGAAGAAGTCGTCCTCGACGCCGACCGCGGGCAGCCCGAGGATCTCCGCGAACGCCCCGCACAGGGCCTTCTCGCGCTCGCTGGACGGCTCCGGGCCCGCGCCCGCCGCCGCGCGCTCCGGCGCCGGCAGCGCGGCACGGTCGAGCTTCCCGTTGCCGGTCAGCGGCAGCGAGGCGAGCGGCACGATCGCGGCGGGCACCAGATGCGGCGGCAGGGTCTCCTCGGCGTGCCGGCGCACCGAGACCACCAGCTCGGCCAGCTCCGCCGGCCCGGCCGTCCCGCCGTCGGCGGCGTCCTGCCCGGCCGGGACGACGTAGCCGACCAGGCGCCTGCCGCCCGGCGCGTCCTCGCGGACGACGGCGGCGGCCCGCGCCACGCCGGGATGCGCCGCGAGCGCCGCCCGGACCTCTCCGGGCTCCACCCGGAACCCGCGGATCTTCACCTGCTCGTCGGCGCGGCCGAGGTACTCCAGGTCGCCGCCGGGACGACGGCGCGCCCGGTCGCCCGTCCGGTACATCCGCTCCCCGGGCGCGAACGGGCAGGCGACGAACCGCTCCGCCGTCAGGCCGGGGCGGCGCACGTAGCCGCGCGCGACCTGGGCCCCCGCCACGTACAGCTCACCGGCGACGCCGTCGGGCACCGGCCGCAGGGCGTCGTCGAGCACGTGGGCGGCCGTGTTCGCGGCGGGCGTCCCGATCGGCACCGTCCCGCCGTGGACGACGCCCGCGTCCAGGCGTCCCGTCACGACGCCGATCGTGGCCTCGGTCGGGCCGTAGTGGTTGAACACGGGCAGGTCACCGGCCGCGTCGAGCAGCCGCCGGACCCAGCCGGCGTCGGCGGCCTCGCCGCCCAGCACCAGCGCCCGCCCCGGCAGCAGCGGGCCGAGGTCGCCCGAGGCGCCGAGCGCCTCCAGGTGCGAGGGCACGACCTTCATGTAGTCGATCCGGTGCCGGGCGACGTGATCGGCGACGGCGGCCGGATCGGCCACCTCCCGGCCGTCCAGGACGTGCAGGGTCCCGCCGGTGGTCAGGCCGGCGAACACCAAGGTGTTGCCGAGGTCGGTCACCGCCGGCTGGAGCAGCGCGTACCGCCCGCCGGGCGCCCCGAGCCCCACCCGGGGCGGGACGTGGACCACGTAGTTCGCCAGGTTCCCGTGGGTGACCCCGACGCCCTTCGGACGGCCGGTGGACCCGGAGGTGTAGATGACGTAGGCGAGCCGGCCGGGGTCCGCCGCGACCCGCGGCGCCGTCGCGGGCTGCGTCCCGAGCGTCGCCGCGATGATCGGGTCATCGACCGTGACCATGCGGATCCGCCCGGTCGCGGGCATCTCCTCCAGCGCCTCGGCGGTCCCGACGACCACCATGGCGCGGCTGTCGGCGAGCATGTACGCGGTCCGCGCGGCGGGGTAGGCGGGGTCCAGCGGCAGGTAGGTCGCGCCCGCCTTCCAGACGCCGAGGATCGCGGTGATCATCTCGGTGCCGCGCGGCAGGCAGAGCCCCACCACGCATTCCGGTCCCGCGCCGACGCCGCGCAGGTAGTGCGCCAGGCGGTTGGCGCGCGCCTCCAGCTCCCCGTAGCCGATCTCGTCGTCCCCGCCGACGAGGGCGACGGCGCCGGGGGTGCGGGCGGCCTGCTCGGAGAACAGCTCGGGGACCGTCCGGTCCGGCACCGGCGCCGCGGTCCCCTTCCCGGCCTCGGCGATGCGGCGGCGCTCGGCCGGGTCGAGGACGTCCACGGCGGCGAACGGGGTGCCCGGGGCGTCGCCGAGGGCGGTGACGAGGTTGTCCAGGCAGGTGAGCAGCATCGCGTGGATCCGCCCGGGGTCGGCGGGCGGCAGCGCGTCGACCGTCACGTCGAATCCCGACGCGGTCTCGCGGGTGATCAGGGTCACCGGGTAGTTGTTGCGTTCGAGGGCCAGCAGCAGCCGGATCCCCGGGATCCCCCCGCCGTCCACCTCCTCGATGGCGCGGTCACTGCGGCAGTTGACGATCGAGGTGAACAGCGGGACGCCGGCGGGCACGCCGCTCGCCCGCTGGGCCACCGACAGCGGGGCGTGCTCGTGCTCCATCAGCTCGCCGAGGCGGCGGCGCAGGTCGGACAGCGCCCTGCCGACGCCGCTCCCGTCGACGCGCACCCGCATCGGCAGGGTGTTGAGGAACAGGCCGAGCACCCGGTCGCCGCCCGCGCCGGCGTTCATCCGGCCGGCCAGGACGGTGCCGAACACGACGTCGTCGCGTCCCGACACCGCGGCGAGGACCCGCGCCCAGGCCAGGTGGAACAGCGTCGCCGGGCTCACCCCGAGCGTCGTGGCGAGGGCGCGGACCCGCCCGGTCAGCCGGTCGCCGAACGGCCCGCCCGCGTGGACGACCGCGGCGCCCGCGCCGTGCACGTCCAGCACCCCGAACGGGGCGGTGGGCTCGGTGACGTCGCCCAGCAGCCCGGCGAAGTACCGCTCGTGCTCCTCGCGCGGCGTGCCGAGGCGGGCCTGCGTCACGAAGTCCCGGAACGGCAGCGCGGCCGGGAGCCGCTCGCCGCGGCCCGCGAGGATCTCGCGGACCTCCTCGGTCAGCACCTGCATTCCCAGGTGGTCCTGCACGATGTGGTGGACGAGCAGCAGCGCCAGCCACCGCCCGCCGGCGGGCTCGGTGAGGACGTGCACCCGCAGCAGCGGGGCCCGGTCCAGCGCCATCCGGGCCCCGCCCGCGTCCAGCAGCTGCTCCATCGGGTCCCGGGCGGGGTCGAACGCGACGTCCTCGACGGGCAGCCCGACCCGCCGGGACACCACCTGCACGGGCTCGCGGAGCCCGTCGGAGACGATCGCGGTGCGGTAGATGTCGTGCCGCCGCACCACCTGGCGCAGCGCGTCCAGGAAGGCGTCCCGCCGCTCCCGCGAGTCGAACTCCAGCACCGCCGACTTCAGGTAGACGTCGGCGTCGCCTCCGGTGCGCGCCAGGTGGTGGAAGAGGATGCCCTCCTGGAGCGGCGCCAGGGGGTACACGTCCGCGACGTTCGCGGCGCCGCCGTCGACGCTCGCGACGACCCGCGCGATCTCGGCCTCGTCCAGGTCGGCGAGCGGCAGCATGGCGGGGGTGATCTCGGTCGCGTCCTCGGGGATCCGGTTCTCCGGCACCCGCACCGGCTCCGGGCCGGCGACGGCGGCGAGGCCCGCCGGGGTCGGGTTCGTGAACAGCGCCCGCACCGAGATGGACACGCCGCGCACCCGGAGGCGTTCCCCGAGGGGCACCGCCAGCAGGGAGTTCCCGCCGAGCGCGAAGAAGTCGTCGTCCACGCCGACGGCGTCCAGCCCGAGCACCTCCGCGAACTCCTCGCAGAGGATCTCCTCCTGCACGCTCCCCGGCGCCCGGCCGGAGCCCGCGCCGGTGACGCGGTCCGGGACGGGAAGGGCCGCGCGGTCGAGCTTGCCGTTCCCGGTCAGCGGCAGGTCCGGCAGGACGACGACCGCGGACGGAAGCATGTGGGCGGGCAGCAGGCGCGCCAGATGCGCGCGGACCCGCTCGGGGAGAGCGTCGCCGTCGCCGTCCCGGTCGTGGCCGTCGCCGTCCCGGTCGTCGCCGCCCCGGCCGGCGGGGACGACGTAGGCGACCAGGCACGGCTCCGGGGACACGTCGTCCCGGACGACCACGGCGGCGCGCTCCACCTCCGGGTGCGCGGTGAGCGCCGCGCCGACCTCGGCGGGCTCGACCCGGAAGCCGCGGATCTTGACCTGGTCGTCGGCCCGGCCCGCGAACACCAGCCGCCCGTCGTCGCCCCAGCGGGCCAGGTCCCCGGTCCGGTACATCCGCTCGCCCGACCCGAACGGGCACGCCACGAACCGCTCGCCGGTGAGGCCGGGCCGGTGCGCGTAGCCGCGCGCGAGGCCCGCTCCCGCGACGTACAGCTCGCCGGTGACCCCGGCGGGCATCGGCGCCAGCGCGCCGTCGAGGACGTAGACGCGGGCGCCGCCGATGGGCGCGCCGATGGGGACCCGGCCGTCCTCGACGTCGCGGAGGGTCAGCCGGGTGGTCGTGACGCCGATGGTGGTCTCGGTGGGGCCGTAGTGGTTGAAGACCCCCCGGTCCCCGGCCGCCTCCAGCAGCCCGCGGACCCAGCCGGGCGGGGCGGCCTCCCCGCCGAGCACCAGCGACCGCGCCGGGAGCACGCCCCCGGCCCCGGCGCGCGCGGACAGCGCCGCCAGATGCGAGGGGACGGCCTTGACGTGGTCGATCCGGTGGCGGGCGAGGTACCCGGCGACCGCGTCCGGGTCGAGGACGCTGCCGGGGTCCGGGATGTGCAGCTCGCCGCCGGTGGCCAGCGAGCAGAACAGCGTCGTGTTGCCGAGGTCGGTCACCTGCGGCTGGAGCAGCGCGTACCGGGCGCCGGGCCCGCCGAAGCCGAGCCGTTCGGGCACCGACGCCACGTAGGCGGCCAGCGCGCCGTGCGTCACGGCGACCCCCTTGGGCGCGCCGGACGACCCGGAGGTGTAGATGACGTACGCCAGCCCGCCGGGCCGGGCCGCCGCGGGGAGGGCACCGGAGTCGGCGGGGTCGTCCGGGGAGAGGAGGTCGTCCGGGGAGAGGACGGGCACGCGCCCGGCGGCGGTGCCGTCCACCGTCCCGTCCGGCGCGACGAGCAGCGCGGCGCGGGCGTCGGCGAGCATGAACGCGGTCCGCTCGGCGGGCTGGCGGGCGTCGACCGGGAGGTAGGCGGCGCCGGCGCGCCAGACGCCGAGGATCGCCGCGACCATCTCCGCGCCGCGCGGCAGGCAGAGCGCGACGACCGACTCGGGCCCGATCCCCGCTCCGCCGAGGCGCCGCGCGATCCGGCCGGCGCGCGCGTCGAGCTCCGCGTAGGACACCGTGGCGCCGTCCGCGACGAGCGCGACCCGGCCGGGGGCCTCCGCCGCCCGCGCGGCGAACAGCTCGGGCACGCCCGCGGGCGGGACGCGGTCCACGGCGCCGTTCCCCGCGCCGCCCGGCCCGGTGCCGTTCCAGCCGTGCACCACCCGGTGCCATTCGTCGTCGCCGAGGATCCGGGCCCCGCCGACGAGATCGCCGGGCGCGGCGTCCGCCATCCAGTCCAGGACGCGGCGGAAGCGCCGCGACAGCCCGGCCGCCGCGGACGCCTCGTGCCGGGCCCGGTCGACGTCGACGTCGAGGAGGACCGGCGACCCGGGCGACCGGTCGTGGACGGTGATCCGCCGGTCCTCGGCCGGGGGCAGGGCGAGGTTGCGGCCCCGCGCCTCGACGCCGCCGAACTCCGGGTACGGGAAGCCCAGCACGTTGACGATCAGGCCGCACAGCGGGGCACCACCGACGATCTTGAGGTCGCGGGCGATGTCCTCGTAGCGGTACCGCTGGTGCCGCAGGCCCGCGCCGATCGCCCGGCCGGTGCGCCGGACGACCTCCTCCACGGTCGTCCGCGGGGTGACCTCCACCCGGATCGGCATGATGTTCGCGGTCATGCCCGGGGTCCGCTGCTCCCGCCATCCCGCCCGGCCGTGGACCGCGATCCCGAGGACGATGTCGCGCGCGCCCGTCGTCCGGTGCTCGTGCACGGCGGCGGCGGCGATGACCAGCACGGCGAAGGCCGACCTCATCCGGCGGGCGGCCTCGCGGAGCCGGACGGAACCGTCCATGCCGACGTCGGCGGAGTCCCGGACCTGTGCTTTCGGCCCCGCCTGGGCGCCGCGGCGGCCACGCCCTGGCCGCTCCCCCAGCCCGTCCAGGGTGCCGAGCCAGAACGCCCGGTCCTCGGCGAAGTCCGGCGATTCCCGGTAGGCGCGCTCGGACTCCAGCAGCACCGAGAACGGTTCGAGGCCGTGCCCGCCGGGGTCCTCGCCCGTCACCAGCGCGGAGTACACCTCGGCGACGCGGACGGCGAGGAGGCCCGCGCCGTGCCCGTCCAGGATCAGATGGTGCGCGCGGTTGTACCAGAGCAGCCCGCCTCCGCCCAGCGGGAACACCGCGCAGGTGAACAGCGGCCCCTCGTGGGGGTCGGCCGGGCGGCGCAGGTCCGCGAGCATCCACCGCTCCGCCGCCGCCCGCGGGTCGGGTTCGCCGCTGACGTCGACGTACTGCACGGGGACGTCGGCGTTCTCGTCGATGAACTGCCGGGGCTCCCCGCCGGCCATGCGGAAGCGTAATCGGAAGACCTCGGCTCCGGCCAGCACGTGCCGCAGCGCGCGCACGAAGACGTCCACGTCCACATCGCCGATCTCCAGGCATTCGGCGATGTTGAGAACCGTGCCCTCCGGCGCGACCTGCTGGGCGTACCAGATGCCCTGCTGCGCGGATGTCAAGTCCCACGGCATGGATTCGGTGACGGTCATCGGCCCTCAGTCCTGTTCCATGGCAAGCCCGAATGGAATCGGCACGGACCGTCCTCTCGGGTGGGTGAAATAGGCCGTCATCGTCGCCAGTGGCCGTCCGGACCGTCAACCGGGCGCCCGCGCCGCCCGCCCCGCCCGCCCCGCTGTTCAACTGCTGCTCCGATGAGGTTGAACGACCGGGGCCGCGCGTTGAATCGTGACCTCCGCAGACGGATTTCACGGCATTCGGGAATCCTCATCCTTTTCCCGTCCCACCCGAGGAGAGCGATGCACGTTTCGGGGAGCAGCGACCTCCGCGCCGAACTCCAAGAATGGATCTGCGGCTACCTGGCCGAGGAACTGAGGATCCCGGCCGGGTCGATCGACCCGGCGCAGCCCATGGCCGCCTACGGGCTGGACTCGGTCAGGGCGATCATGCTCCTCGCCGACGCCGAGGAGCGCGTGGGCTTCGAGATCGACCCCGACGCCCTGTGGGACTTCCCCACCGTGGCCGCCTTCACCGACCTGCTGATCGGGCGGCTCACCGGGACGGGCCCGCTCACCGGGACGGGTCCGCTCACCGGGACGGGTCCGCTCACCGGGACGGCGCGGGCCGCCGGATAGCGCGGGCGGCCGGCCGCGCCTGCGCGGGACCGGCGTTCCCCGACACCGACCAGCCGTCCGCCGAACGGATCGCGACGGCGCGAAAGTGGGGTTTCCATGGCCATGATGGGTGGCCCGCGCATGGGTCCGATGCGGCCGGGGGTCGACGGATCGATCACCCGCCAGAAGATCAAACCCGGCACCGTGCGGCGCATCGTGCCCTACGCGATGCGCTACCGCTGGTCGCTGGTGGTGCTGATGCTGATGACGGTGCTGGACGCGGTCATCGTCGCCACCAGCCCCGTCCTGCTCAAAATGATCATCGATGACGGGATCATGCCCCGCCACGACGACGTCGTGGTGGGCCTGTCGCTGGTCATCGCCGGCCTGGCGCTGGTGGACGTGGGCGCCATCTACGTCCAGACGCTGTTCTCCGGACGGGTCGGCCAGGGGATCGTCTACGACCTGCGCTGCAAGGTGTTCGCCCACGTCCAGCGGCAGTCGCTCGCGTTCTTCACGCGCGCGCAGACCGGGGCCCTGGTCAGCAGGCTCAACACCGACATCGTCGGAGCGCAGCAGGCGGTCACGACGCTGCTCACGCAGACGGTGTCCACGCTGCTGACGCTGGTCCTCGTCCTCGCCACAATGTTCTTACTGTCATGGCAGATCACCCTTGTGGCCCTGGTCATGATCCCGTTCTTCCTCCTCCCCGCCAAGGTCATCGGGCGCAGGCTCCAGCGGCTCACCCGCGAGGGCATGCAGCTCAACGCCGACATGAGCTCGATGATGAACGAGCGGTTCAACGTCGCCGGCGCGATGCTGGCGAAGCTGTACGGCCGGACCGACCAGGAGACCGGCACCTTCACCCGCAAGGCGGCGCGCGTCCGTGACATCGCCGTCTCGACGACCGTCTTCGGGCGGATGCTCTTCATCATCACCACCCTGATCACCGGCGTCGCCACCGCCCTGGTCTACGGCCTCGGCGGCGTCCTCGCCATCGACGGCACGCTGCAGATCGGCACGCTCGTGGCGATGGTCACGCTGCTGCTGCGGCTGTACGGACCCATCAACCAGCTATCGAACATGCAGGTCAACGTCATGATCGCGCTGGTCAGCTTCGACCGTGTCTTCGAGATGCTGGACCTGCGCCCGCTGGTCGCCGAGCGTCCCGCGGCGCACCCGCTGCCCGCCCCGGAGGACGACGGCGCGACGGCGCCGGACATCGAGTTCGGCGAGGTGTCCTTCCGCTACCCGGGGCCCGAGGAGGTGTCCCTGGCCTCGCTGGAGTCGATCGCGCTGCCCGTCCCGGAGAAGCACGGCAGCCCGCAGGTCCTCGACGGGGTGAGCTTCCGTGCCCCCGCCGGGAGGCTGACCGCGCTGGTCGGCCCGTCGGGCGCCGGGAAGACGACCGTCACCCACCTCGTCCCCCGGCTCTACGACCCGACCTCGGGGACCGTCCGGATCGGCGGCCACGACGTGCGGGACCTGACCATGCGGTCCCTCCACGACGCCGTCGGCGTCGTCACCCAGGACGCGCACCTGTTCCACGACACGATCCGGACCAACCTGCTGTACGCGCGCCCGGACGCCACCGAGGCCGAGCTCGTCGAGGCGTGCGACGCGGCGCGGATCTGGGACACGATCTCCGCGCTCCCCGACGGCCTCGACACCGTCGTCGGCGACCGCGGCTACCGGCTGTCCGGCGGGGAGAAGCAGCGGGTGGCCCTGGCGCGGCTGCTGCTCAAGTCCCCGCCGATCGTCGTCCTCGACGAGGCCACCGCGCACCTGGACTCCGAGTCCGAGGCGGCGATCCAGCGCGCCCTCAAGACCGCGCTCGCCGGGCGGACCTCCCTGGTCATCGCCCACCGGCTCTCCACCATCCACGAGGCCGACCAGATCCTCGTCCTCGACGGCGGCCGGATCCGGGAACGCGGGACGCACGGTGAGCTCTTCGCCGCGGGCGGGCTCTACGCCGACCTATACCGGACGCAATTCGCCGGCCAGGCGGTGAACGGCGCGGACATCGGCTCGGCCGCGCATTCCCCCGGCACGCCGTGAAGGACGGTTGACCGGCCAAACGCCCCAATTTTAGGCTTGGCCCGATCAATGGCCGGCGTTGCCCGCCTGATTCCCGGGGGCCGCGGGCCAGCTGTCCGACATCACGATGAGGTAGCCGGTGACCGTACAGGCGGATGAAGAGACTTTCACCTTTCAGGCCGAGGTCGCGCAGATCTTGGACCTCATGGCGCATTCGCTCTACAGCAACAAGGAGATCTTCCTGCGCGAGCTGATCTCGAACGCCTCCGACGCGATCGACCGGCTGCGCTTCGAGCGGTTCTCCCGGCCCGAACTGGCCGACGAGGGGGAACGGTTCCAGATCCGCGTCGACCACGACAAGGACGCGGGCACGATCACGATCTCCGACAACGGTATCGGCATGAGCCGCGACGAGGTCATCGAGAACATCGGCACCATCGCCAAGTCCGGCACCGCCGAGTTCCTGAAGGCCCTGACCGGCGACCAGCGCAGCGACGCCGCGCTGATCGGGCAGTTCGGCGTGGGCTTCTACTCCGCCTTCGTCGTGGCCGAGCGGGTCGTCCTGACGACCCGGCGCGCCGGGCTGGACGCGGGCGACGGCGTCCGCTGGACGTCCGACGGCAAGGGCGAGTACACCCTGGAGTCCGTCGAGCGGCCGGAGCGGGGCACCACGATCGTGCTCCACCTCCGCGAGGGCGAGGACGACCTGCTGAACGGGTACCGCCTGAGGACGATCATCCAGCGGTACTCCGACCACATCAGCCTGCCGATCGTCATGCCGTCCGAGGACGGGGGCGGCGCGGCGAAGACGGACGCGGACGCCGCAGGCGCGGAGGGCGGCGCGGACGACGCGGGCGGGGCGGCGGACGCGGGCGGCACGGCGGTCGCGGAGACCACCGTCAACCGCGCGTCGGCGCTGTGGACCCGCCCGAAGAGCGAGCTGTCCGAGACCGACTACCACGACTACTACCGCCACATCAGCAACGACTTCGCGCCCCCGCTCGCCTACCTGCACGCCAAGGTGGAGGGCAGGTACGAGTACACGATGCTGCTGTTCGTCCCCTCCAGCGCCCCCTACGACCTGTGGATCCAGCAGTCCCGCCACGGCGTGAAGCTGCACGTCCAGCGGGTCTTCATCCTGGAGGACACGGGCCAGCTGATGCCGCGGTACCTGCGGTTCGTCCGGGGTGTCATCGACTCCGCGGACCTGCCGCTGAACGTCTCCCGGGAGATGCTCCAGAGCAGCCGCGCCGTCGACCACATCAGGTCGAGCGCGGTCAAGAAGGTGCTGAGGCTCCTCAAGGACCTGGCCGCGAACGACCCCGGGAAGTACGCCGCGTTCTGGAAGGAGTTCGGCGCCGTCCTCAAGGAGGGCATCGCCGACGACTACGACCACCGCGAGGACATCGCCGAGCTGCTGCGCTTCACGTCCACGCACTCCTCCACGCAGGACGCGGACGTCTCGCTCCACGACTACGTGGACCGGATGAAGGAGGGCCAGGACAAGATCTACTACCTGCTGGCCCCGACCCTCGCCGCCGCCTCCGCGAGCCCCCACCTCGAAGCGTTCCGCAAGAAGGGCATCGAGGTGCTCCTCCTCGGCGAGGCCGTGGACAACTGGGTGGTGACCGGCCTGGTCCAGGAGTTCGGCGGCAAGCGGCTCCAGTCGGTCGCGCAGGGCGTCCCCGACTTCGGCGGGCTGGAGGACGACGCGGAGAAGGAGGCGGCGGAGAAGGCCACCGCCGAGTACGCCGCCCTGCTCGGCAAGCTGAAGGCGATCCTGGCCGGGCAGGCGTACGACGTCCGGGTGACCAGCCGCCTCACCACCTCGCCGGCCTGCATCGTCGCCAACGAGGCCGTGACGGACTTCGGCCTCGCGCAGCGGATGCGGGGCTCGGGCCTGCCGAACCAGCCGGTGCTGGAGATCAACCCGGAGCATCCGCTGGTGGAGCGGCTCAACCGGCGGCAGGACGACCCGCGCCTCGCCGACTGGGCGCACGTGCTGTTCAACCAGGCCGTCCTCACGCTGGGCGCGCGGATCGACGACCCGGCGTCGTTCGTCGGCCACCTCAACGACCTGCTGGTGGCGCTGGCCGGCGACGCGCCGTCCGGGGAGGACGGTCCCGCGGACGCCTCGGCCGCTGACGCGGAGAGCACGAGCGGCGACGCCGAGGGTGACCGGCAGGCGGAAGGCGCGTAGGAGGTGCCAGGACGTCCCGGCCCGCGGTGATCCGGCGTGATCGGGACGGTCCGCGCATCCCGGCGCGCGGGCGGATCACGCGCGGGCGATTCAACGGATGGGCGGGGCCTTGCGGGGCCCCGCCCTGAACCGTGTCCCCGGACGGCCGAGAGGCCGACGTGTCCCGCGGGAGTGTCTTACGGACGTGTCGTGCGGGCGTGTTCTCAGCCCTCGACCCAGCCGTACCTCTGCGCGAAGTCCAGGAGCTTCCGGCGCAGGTGCGTGACCTGCGTTCCGGTCAGCTCGGGTGCCTCCGCCAGCAGCAGCTCGGTCAGCTCCTGGACGAACTCCCGCTCGGACAGGACGTCGCAGAGCCCGTCGTCCTCGTCGTGCCTGTGCGCGAGGGCGCCTCTGTCCGCGCCTTTCCCCGCCGTGTCGGCGTGGCCGTTCACGGGCGCGGTCCTCTCGGCGCCCGGCGGGCGCTCCGCCTCCTTGACGCGCACGGCGAACGCCTTCAGGCCGCGCTCCCCCTGGGTCACCTCGAACTCCACGGGCGTTCCCGGCGAGAATGCCACTTTCTCGTCCAGAAGGTCGTTGGCGTGGACGAAGACGTCCTCGCCGCCGCCATCGGGAACGATGAACCCGTATCCGCGCAAGTCATCGAACCGCAGAATCTTACCGGTCTTCGCCATGCCCACCCCTCCACAAACAAACAGCGCGCCTCGTCCAACGAGATAATCCCCGCCACGCACCGGACACCGGATTGGAACAATGCGGAGATTTCAACTTCCGGCCCGCGGGAACACTGCGATGGTAACCCCGGCGCCCTTGATCTCGGTGCGGTACGGCGCATTCCGCACCGGCGGCGGCCGCCCGACCCGTGCCGCCGCCGGTGAGTGGGTGACGGGCGCCGGCCGGGCCCGGTAAGGGTCCGCTACGCCATCTCGGCACGCGCCCTTCTCTTCAGGACCTCGGCGAACCTTTCCCACTCATAGGCGATGCCGAGGGCCAGATCGGCGACGAGGGGAACGCAGTGCGCCGGGATCTCGTCCTCGATGCCCTCCCATTCCTGGGTGTTCACCGAACGGGCGCTCAGCCAGCGCAGCAGGAGGCGCCCGTTGTCGTTCAGGCGGAGGGAGGGGTCGCGGAGCAGTTTGCGCAGGATCTGGTCGGCGTCCGGCATGCGCCCCTTGCGCAGCGTGCTGACGACCGGCGGCTCCCGCCCGTCGCCGCGGGCCGCGGCCTCGCTCTTGCGCTCGGCGAGCGTCAGCTTGGCGGGCACCGGGTCGTCGCCGCGGCGCAGGCGTTCGCGGACGTCCTTCGCCGTCGCCGGGGAGATGCCCGCCATCTCGGCGATCTCGCGGAGCGAGGCGCCCGGACGCTCGGCGAACAGCCTCCCGGCCAGCCGCCGCCCGGCGGCGCCGTTGATCGGGCGGACCCGCCCGTCCTTGCCGATCCGCATGTCGGGCTGCGAGTCCTTGTCGGTCGTGCGGCTCCTGATCCGGGCGACCGTCGTGGACGCCAGGCCCGCGGCCTCGGCGATGGCGCGGTCCGACCACTGCGGGTGCGTGGTCAGGATGCGCGCCGCCGCGGCCTCCCGGTCCGACAGCGACAGCGGGAGCCCGTGCCCGATGTTGGCCCGGACGGCGGCGACGAACACATCGGAGTCGGCGCCGTCGATGTAGCGCACCCTGATCTCGCGCTGTCCTTTGAGAACGGCCGCGCGCAGCCGGTGCATTCCATCGACCACGCGCATCGTCCTGCGGTGCACGAGGATCGGCGGCAGGGCGGAGTCCATATCGGCGAGCGCACGAATGTGCTCGGTGTTCTCGCCCTCAAGGCGGGGAGAGTCCGCCCGCTCAAGCACGTCGACCGGCACCATTACCGGTTCATCTTGAGAAATAAGGCATAACTGGTTCTGACCTGGGCTTTCCAATGCCACTCCCGTACGTAAGAGCGCGACATGACCTCTCCCCCCGCCCGGACCCTCGGTCACGGCCGGCACTGCCGCAAAGTTCAACCCATCGCCTCGTAATTTAAGTTAGCACTTGACAAATATCAAGGGCCGTTGACAAGTGGCGATCTCCGCACGGCCGCGATCACGCCGGTTATCCCATTGCGGGACCGCGGAAAATGACCGCCATCTGCCATCATCTGTCCAAGCGCGGACTTGGGCACTTGGACATTCGCCATCCGTGCCATTCCGGGTAATGCGGCCTCACGCGGGGGCGCGTGCGGCGGCGGCGACCTCCGCCTCGATGAAGCCGGCCAGCCGGGCGACGCCCTCGCGGCTGTCGGCGTGCGTCAGGTAGCTGGTGGACAGCCGCACCGTGTGGTGGCCGCCGCCCTCCGGGTAGAAGTACGCCATCGGCGTCCAGATGACCCCGAAGTCCTGCGCGGACCGTGCCAGCGCGGCGTTGTCGGCGCGGAACGGGACCCGGAGGGTGAGGAAGAAGCCGCCGCCGGGCTCGTTCCAGCCCATGCCGAGCCGGGCCCGGCGCTCGGCCGGGAACTCCTCCTCCAGGCAGCGGAGCGTGTGCCGCATCGTGTCCTCGTAGTAGGCGGCCGTCTCGGTGTTCAGCTCCGAGACGCGGCCGCCGGCGCCCAGCAGCGCGCCGCCGACCGCCGCCTGGCTGAGCGGCGAGGTGTTCACCGTGACCATGCTCTTGATCCTGGCGAGCTCGGCGGCCAGCAGGCCCGTCCGGCCGTCCGGCGCGACCACGGGCTGGTCGGCGACCGCGTAGCCGACCCGCGCGCCGGGGAAGATGGTCTTGGCGTAGGAGCCGAGGTGGACCACCCTGCGCTCGCGGTCGAGGGACTTCAGCGTCGGCACCTGCGCACCCGGGCTGACGAGCCGGTACGGGCTGTCCTCCAGAATGAGGATGTCGAGGAGTCCCGCGAGCTCCAGCAGTTCGTGCCGGGCCCGCAGCGGCATCGTGACACCGGACGGGTTCGAATGGTCCGGGATGACGTACACGGCCCTCGGCCGCCGCCCGCGCGCCCGCTCGGCCAGGACCGCGGCCTCCAGGTCGGCGCACGACAGGCCGTCCCGCCCCTCGGGGACGGCGGTCAGCCCGACGTCCAGCAGCCGCGCCGCGCCGGTGACGCCCGGGTAGCAGGGGCTGGAGACGAGCAGCACGTCGTCCGGCCCCGACATGAGCGCGCGGACGGCCAGGAACATCGCCTCCTGGCAGCCGACGGTGACGACGATCGCCTCCGGCGGCACGTCGATCCCCTCGTCCAGGCGCAGCGACGTGGCGATGAGATCGCGGATGCGTCCCGCGGAGGGGCCGTACTGGAACAGCGCGTCGCGCACCTGTTCCGGCGTGTTGCCGCTCTCCGCCAGATGGTCGAGGTAGCGGCGCACGTAGGCGAAGACCATCCCGGTGTCGAAGAACCCGTCGTACGGGCGCCCGGGCGCGAAGGACACCGCGTCCGGATAGCGCAGCGTCACCTCGTTCAGGAAGTTCATCGTGTCCATGACGGGGTCGGCGACACTGGGGTGCAGGTCCTCCTTGTGCAGCACCACACCGCCCGTCCCACCGGCACGCTCCACACCGGCACGCTCCGCACCGGCACGCTCCACCTCGCTGGCACGCTGCGCGCCGGTCGCCGGTGCCTGACGGGTGAGGGGGCGGACGCCCTGTCCGGCGGGACGGGCACCGCGGATCTCCGGCCGGGGCGGCGGGACCGTCGTGACGGTCTCGGGCCCGATGCCGGCCACGTCCGCGATCCCCGCGAGCGCCATCGCGCCGGCCAGCTCCTCCAGCAGGAGGCCCAGCACCCTCGTCACGCCCTCGGCACCGGCGGCCGCGAGGCCGTGCAGCACGGGACGGCCGAGCAGGACCGCGTCCGCGCCGAGCGCGAGAGCGGCGACCACGTCCCGGCCCCGGCGCACCCCTCCGTCGAGGAGGACGGGGACGCGGCCGCCGACGGCCGCCGCGACCTCCGGCAGCGCGTCCAGGGACGCGCAGACGCCGTCGAGCCGTCCGCCGCCGTGGTTGGACACCACGACGCCGTCCGCCCCGGCGTCGGCCGCGCGCCGGGCGTCGGCGCCCGTCATGATCCCCTTGACCAGGACCGGCATCGGGCTGATCGAGCGCAGCCGCCCGACCGCCGACCAGTCGGCGCGGGGGTCGGTGTCGGCCAGGGCGCGCGTGCCCGGCCCATCGGGTCCGTGCCCGTCGCCGGACGGCCAGGGACCGGGGGGCGGCGACCCGGCGGTGAGGACGAGCGCCTCGAAGCCCGCGGCCGCCGCCCGCTCGACGAGGCTCCGGGTGACCGCAGGGTCGCGCAGGCAGTAGAGCTGGAGCCAGAGCGGCACACCGGACTCCCCGGCGATCTCCTCCAGGTCGCGGCCGGCGAGCGCGCTGACGACGACCGGGACCGTGGCCGCGGCGGCGGTCCCGCGCACGGTGCCGACCTCGCCCAGCGGGTGCGCGAGGGTCTGGTGGGCCAGCGGGGCGACCGCGACCGGCGCGTCCCAGGCGCGGCCGAAAAGCGTCGTCGCGGTCTCCGGACATGCCGTGCCGCGCAGTACGGACGGCCGTAATCGGATCCTGTCGAATGCCTCGATATTGGCGTCGAGCGCGCGGTCCCCGCCGCCGTCGATGAAATCCCAGGCCACGGGGTCGAGCCCTTCCCTGGCCAGCCGCGCGATACCGCTCAGCGTTATTTCCATCGCCTGTCCTCCGCAGCCGATCAAGAATACACGGACATGAAGGTACTCCATTTCCAAGAGACGCCCGGAGGGGCCTCCGGAGGCAGGAAGCACGCAAAACTCCGCCGAATTCCGGCATGCGGGAACGCCCTCCCCGCAGGCCGTCCCGCGTTCACGGCCTCACCCGCAAGCGTCCAACGATCGACCGAAAAATGGTCGATATACACCGTGCCCCGTGGTTAGGATCAGACCATCAAAGCCCCCTTGGCCCAATGGTAGAGGCGGTCCCCTTAAAAGGGATTAGTTGTCGGTTCGAATCCGATGGGGGGTACCTGTCGGCGATGCGGTGGCGGACCTGTCCGCACACGCGTTCCGGGTCTATTTCCGGCGTCCATGAACGATCATGCGTGAACACGGGCGCCCCGGCGGTCGATCAGTTCGTAGAACAGGGTGCCCCTCGGGTGCACCGACCGCGAGGAGACCTGCAGCAGGACCCCCGAGGCGTCGCGGTCGGCGAGGATGCCGAGCCCGCGGAGGTCGTCCACCGGCACGCCGATCGGGCCCAGCCGAGCGGTCAGCGCGTCGTAGTAGCCCGGCGGCGCGGGCACGAACCGGGTCCCCCGCTCCATGCCGGTGCGCACGGCGGCGGCGATGTCCTCGGTCAGGAAGGCGACGTGCTGGATCCCGGCCCCGCCGTGCGACTCGACGAACGCGCCGGGACTGTCGGCACCGGGACTGTCGGCACCGCGGACCGGCCCGGCGATGGTGAAGGTCACCTCCCCGGATGCGCTCCGGACCACCCGGCGGCCGGGCACCGTCCGGCCGCAGGAGGTCTCGATGAGGCCGAACGCCTCCCGGTAGCGGTGCACGGTCTCCTCCACCGCGTCCGCCGGGACGCACACCGCGAAGTGGTCGACCGACCGGAGGAGGCCGCCACCGGACCGGCCGCAGCCGATCTCGTCGACGACGGGCGCGAAGGGCGCCTCCGGCCGGTCCCGGGAGACGAAGCGGTGCTCCACGTCCCCGAATCCGATCACCGAGGCGAACGTGACCCGGGCGCCCGCGGGCCCGGAGGTCTCCGGCGGGGACACCGGGACGGCGCCCCGCTCCACGGCCTCGGCGAACGCGTCCCGCGCGTCGTCGACGCCGATGCCGACGACCGCGACCCCGTCCCCGTGCGCCCGGACGAACTCGGCGGCCCGGTGGCGGGCGTCGGTCGGGGAGGTCAGCAGCAGGGTGATGTCGCGCTGGCGCAGCAGCACGGACTCACAGCCCCGCAGGCCGGTGTCCGGGCCGCCCCGGCCGGCGAGGGCGAAACCGAAACAGTCGCGCAGTTCGCGCGCGGAACGGTCCGCGTCCCCGGCGAACACCTCGATGTGGTCCACCGACCGGATCTCCAATGTGCCACCTCCGTGGTGACGCCCGGCGGCCGGGCCGGGCGCCATCGCTGCGGATCGGTCAATTCATGCGGACGGCCCTCGAAGTCGCGGCCGCCCAACTGAGCGTTCCCATCACTTGGACATGCGGGGGAAATATGTCGAACCGGCGTCAGGGGATCGGCCGGATTACATTCAGGTGACCCTCGGCGGGCCGGGCCGGAGGGGCGGGCCGGCGGGGCGGCGGCTCGCCGGACGGCGTCAGGCCTGGACCACATTTCGTTCGATCAGTGAAGCGAGTTCCAGCCACTTGCGTGCGCAGTCGCGCGCGAGATGGGCCACCGCTTCCTTACGGTGCGGAGGCACGCTGTCGACTATCTTGTTCCAATCCTCCGTCCGGAGGGTGTGCAGGTTCAGCAGCCGTAAGAGGTCGCGGCCGTTCTCGTTGAATCGCAGTGCCGGATCGGCCCGCAGTCGCTCGATCACCGCCGAGGACGGCGGCGCCGAGCCGGGTGCGGAAGCGGGGGTCACGGGCAGGGCCGCCGAGGTGGCGAGCGTTCCGGCGGCGCCCTGGCCGAGCAGCTCTCTCGACCGCCCCTGGGGCAGGGGGTCCTCGCCGCGCATCACGCGGTTCTTGACGTCCCGGACGGTCTCGGGCGATATCCCGGCGGCCCGGGCGACCTGGCGCAGGGAGAGGCCGGGGTTCTTGATGATCATCTCGTGGGCGAGGCGCCGTCCCTCGGTCACGTCGCTGGACCGGACGCGCCCGTCCTTGCCGATCCGCCCGGCCCCTCCGGCGGAGTCGGCGCCGGCGCTCTTGCGGATCTCGGCGACCGTCTTGGCCGAGATCCCGGTGACCGACGCGATCATCCGGTCCGACCATTGGGGATGAGAGGCGATCACCCGTTCCGCGGCGTGCTTGCGGTCGGCCAGGGACAGCGGGAGACCGTGCGCGATGTTCGACTGGACGGCGAGGACGAACGCGTCCTCCTCCGGCCCGTCGAAGAACCGGACGGCGATCTTCCGCCGGCCGAGCAGTTCCGCGGCGCGGAGCCGGTGCATGCCGTCGATGACGCGCATGCTGGGGCGGTGCACGATGATCGGTGGAAGCTGCGCCGCACAGGTGACGAGGGTCTCCACGTGTGCGGGACTCTCCCCCGCCATTCGCGGAGAACCACCCGCCGAAAGCGAGCTTATTTCGACTTCTTCCACCGAATGTAGGTCAACTTGACTCGGTGCGGACTGCAAGTCAACTCCTCAGCATCTGAATCGCGCCTTGTGGGCTGATGACAACAGACAGCGGGGGTTGTAGGGATCGGGGTACACACCGTTGGCGGTGGCCATCGGTACCGATTCCTCGGTCGCACAAAGTTGAACTATCTTCATTTTGGCTGATCAGCGTGTACGGCGCAGAACATATCCCCCTTTAACTACGGTCCGGAAATGACGGCCAGAAACAGCGCGATCACCCGTTGTACAATTTTCAACGGATTACCCCGATCGCTTTTAACAGAAGTTAATGCTATTCGATCCCTCCTTAAGGGACATAGACGACGGCCGGATGCGGTCATTTCGGCCATCGTCGCACTCCAGGGGCCTGGCGGGTGCGAAGAGTGAATGAACAGGGCAAATTGCCCCTCTCTAGCGAATCACGGTGAGTGACGCGGTCTTGCCGCGTCGTCCCGGCGGACATCACGATCACTGCAATCGGAACGGTCGAAACAATGGCGACCAGGGAGGACGTGTTCCCGCGGGGATGATCGCGGGCGCGTGTTCCCGGCCGGAGGCGAACGCCCATTCGGGACGCCGGGCCGCCGGTGTCAGCGTCCGGACCAGACGGGCTCGCGCCGCTCGGCGAAGGCCCGCACCCCCTCGACCGCGTCAGCGCTGGCCCGGCGCCGCTCCTCCCAGACGTACCGGGACGAGAACGCCTCCTCCAGCGGCATGTCGACCGACCGGAGGACGCTCTCCTTGAGCGCCCGCACCGACAGCGGGGCGCTCCTGAGCAGGTCGCCGGTCCACTCGTCCACACACCGGTCCAGGTCCTCGTACGGGACGACGTCGTTCACCAGCCCGAACCGCAGGGCCGTCGCCGCGGTCATCCGGCGTCCGGTGAGCAGGTACCCCATCGCGACCTTCAGGGGCAGCTGCCGCGCCAGCCGGAACGCGCCGCCCGCCCCCGGGACGAGGCCGAGCCCCGCCTCCGGGAGCGCGAAGACCGCCTCCTCGGACGCGACGATGAGGTCGCACGCCAGCGCCAGCTCGAAACCGCCGCCGAGCGCGTACCCGTGGACCCGCGCGATCACCGGTGTGGACAGGGTGAAGCGCTCGGTCAGCCTGGGCCAGCCGGGCTGCCCCCGGCTGCCGAACGTCGTCGGGGGCGCGCCCCGCCCGTCCAGCCGGGCCCGCTCCTTCAGGTCCTGCCCGACCGAGAAGGCCCGGTCGCCGGCGCCGGTGAGCACCGCGACGCGGACCGCGTCGTCGGACTCGACGTCGTCCCAGACCGCGGCGAGCTCCTCGTGCGTCCGCAGGTCCATCGCGTTGAGGACCTCGGGCCTGTCCAGGGTGACGCGGGCGACGTGGTCCTTCTTCTCGTAGCGCACCCGGACGCCGTCCGCCGCGCTCATCGCGGCCGCCTCCCGCTCATCGCGGCCGCCCCGCGAAGCGCCCCACCTTCTCCAGGACGTCCTCGCCGTACAGCCGGAGCGACTGCTGGAACGCGAACTCGGCCATGTACCGGCGGAACTCCTCCGGCGGCTCCTCCGCGAGGTTCAGCATCCGCCGGTTGGCGACGACCGCCTCGCCGTCGAGCCGGAGGACGGCCGCCTCGACCGCGCCGTCGAGCAGCTCGGGCTCGACGACCTCGTCCGCCAGCAGCCGCGCCTCGGGCTCCGTCGCCCAGATCCGGCGGCCTCCCAGGATCACCTGGCGCGCGAGCCGCGCCCCGGCGACCCGGCCGAGGCGGAGGTTGCCCGCGCCCGGGACGATGCCCTCCCGGGCGGCCGGAAGGCTGAAGTAGGAGTCGGAGGCGGCGAGGACCTGGTCGAACACCAGCAGCAACTGCGCGCCGCCGCCGATCGCGAAGGTGTCCACGGCGGCCGTCCAGGGTTTCTCGACGGTGGGCGCGTGCCAGCTCCCGTCGCCCTCCACCAGCACGCCCCGGACGAGCTTGCCGATGTAGCCGAGCTCGCGCCGCAGCAGGAAGCCGACCAGCGAGATGTCCCCGGCGTGCAGGCTCTTGAGGTTGATTCCGGCGCTGAACACCCGCCTGCCCCGGTAGCGGGGGTGGCTCATCTCGCCGCCGCGGACGAGCCCGACCCGGACGCCCGGGTCGAGCAGCGCCAGGTCGACCGCGGTCTCCATGTCGTCGACCTGCCGCTCGTCCTCGGCGTTCAGGCAGTCGTCGCGGCACAGGGTCAGCCGGGCCACGCCGTCGCGCCGTTCCAGGCGCACCGACTCCATCTCGACCAGGCCGGTGCGGGTGAACTCGGGCAGCAGCCCGAGCGCCCGGGGCGTCGGCCGCAGCATGGAGTCGAGCAGGTGCGGACCGGCGACGGGCGAGCGCAGCACGGCGCGCAGGAAGATGCCCTGGTCGATCTCCAGGCCCTCCTTGCCCGCCTGCGCCCGGCTCCGCTCGGCGGCGAGCTGCCCGGAGGTGGGGACGAGCCCGGGAAAGGCCGTCGCGGCGGCCTCCACCAGCTCGGCCAGCCGCAGCCGGCGGGCGCGCCCGTCGGTGAGCCGGTCGTAGACCCGCGTCCCGTGCTCCTCCATGAACCGGACGCGCAGCGCCCGCGCCCCGTCGTGCGCCGCCGCGGCGGCGGCGCGCTGCCGCGGCGACCGCGATCCGGGGGGCGGCAGTGAGACGAGCTGCTCGTCGACGCGCTCGGCCGCGGCCGCCAGCGCGGCGGCGGCGCGCCGGAGGTCCTCCCCCGGCGGCGCCGTGACCGCGGCGCTCACGACACCGCTCCCGCGGCCCCGGCGGCCCCGGCCGCGACGCCCGGCCGCGGCGGCCCGTCCGCGCCCCGGCGCAGGGCCCGGTCGCAGGCGGCCAGGTGCGCGCCCAGCGCGTCCTCGAAGCTCGTGGTGGCGGCCTCGAACATCAGCTGCCGCCGGATCGCCAGCTCCCGCTCGGACACCAGCCCGGACGCGGCCAGCGCCGCGACCTGCCCGGCCGGGTCGTCGACGACCTCGTCGAGGAGGTTCAGGGCGAGCGCCTGCCCGGTCTCGATCGGCGCGCCGAGCAGCACCGCGCGCCGCACCGCCGCCGGGCCCGCCTGCTGGACGAGCCGGTAGAGGGCCATTCCCGGCCAGGTCACCGACCCGTCCGTCGCGACCAGGAGGCGCGTCCCGCGCTCGGCGACGCGCAGGTCGGCGGCCAGCAGGACGTCGAGCGCCGTCCCGCCGCAGTCGCCGGACGCCACCGCGACCGTCGTCATCGGCAGCCGCTCCAGGCGCCGCACCGCGCGCTCCCACTTGGTCACCAGGGGCGCGGTGAGGCCGCTCGTCCAGTGCGGGCCGGGCGCGCCGGACACGTGCACCTCGACGACGCCGGGACGGCCGTGGTCCTCGACCCGGTCGCAGACCGCGGTCACCATCTGCACGGTGCTCGCGGAGAGGGGTTGCGCGCCATCGATCCGCAGGACGGTGCGGCCGTCCGATCCCGCCGGGCTCACCACTGGACCAGCGCCGTCTCGATCGTGGAACCGGGACCCATCGTCATGAGCACCCCGTAGTCGCCCGGCCGGGCCGCGTCCTCCAGCAGGAGGCGCTCGTAGGAGAAGAGGAACGAGGCACTGGAGACGTTCCCGTAGTCGCGCAGCACGCCGACGGTGTGGCGGACGTCGTGGCGGCTCAGCCCGAGGTTGACCACGACGGCGTCGATGACCTTCTTGCCGCCCGAGTGCACCAGCCAGTGGGCGACGTCGCTGCGGCGCAGGCCGTTGCCGTGCAGGAGGCGGTCGACGACGATCTCGGCGTGCGCGCCGACCACGTAGGGGATCTGCGGGTCGAGGAAGAAGCTGAACCTGCCCTGGTCGCGGTCCCAGTCGTAGCGCATGGCGTCGACCGCGTCGGTGATGATGCAGCTCGCGAAGTCGAGGATCCGCGGTCCCGGCCGCCCGGAAGGCAGGGGACGTGGGTCCGGGGCATCCGGGGCATCCGGGGCGTCCGGGGCGTCCGCGATGAGGGCCACCGCGGCGGCGCCGTCGCCGAACAGGCTGTTCACGACGGCCGTCCGCATCGTCGAGTCGAAGGTGTAGGCGGCCGAGCACGCCTCGGCGCACAGCACGATGGCGAGTTCGCCGGGGTGCGCCGCGGCCCAGCCCGCGACGACGTTGAGGGCGTTGAGGCCCGCGTTGCAGCCCATCCCGACGATGTCGGTCCGGCCGCAGTGCCGGTCGATGCCGAGTTCGCGGATGAGCAGGGCGCTCAGGCCGGGCGTGAGGAACCCGGTCGAGGTCACGCAGCACAGGTGGCGCAGGTCCGCCAGCCCGGCGCCCGCCCGCTCCAGGCAGGCGGCGAGCGCCTCGGCGCCCATCTCGACGGCCAGCCTCTTGTGCTTGTCCAGCAGGTCGCCCTGTGCCTCGGGCTCCCGCGCGCCCCCGCCGCCGTCCGGGGGAAGGGTGAGGTGCCTGCGGTCGATCGCGCTGTTGAGGAAGACCGACCGGATCTTCGGGTCGGTGATCTGGAGCAGGTCGAGCAGTTCGTCCTGGGCGTAGGAGGTGGCCGTGACGGCGGTCCCGACGCCGGCGATCCGGGCGGGGACGGCGGCGCCGCGGCGGCGCGGGACGGCGAGGGGCCGCGCGGGCGCGGTCTCCGGCCGCTCGATGCTGATGGTCATCGGAACGTCCACCCCCACATCCGGGTCTTGCTCCTGGTTAATCGCTTGACTCTGATCTCCGGCACCTTTTGCCGCCTTTCGGGGGGTTCTGCCGCGGAGCCACGGGCCCCGCGGCGGGGCCGGGTCACGGTAACCCGGTGCTCTCGGCGCGGCCAACGAGCGTCCAAGGGGGACGGCGGTGACCAGCGCCGACGCCGGGCGCGCGTCCAACTGCAGAGTTCCCGGCCGTCCGCGGCGCGGGCGCGGGCCGCCCTCCAGGGGCCTCGAAAGGCGGGCGTGACGGCACCGGCCGCGATCTGTGCCGCGACCGCCAGAGTTTCCAGGTCACGCCGATATTCGATTATCACAGGATGGCCGCATGTGAAAGGTGAAAAACTGGAGTCTTCACATCGGACGATGTGGCGGGTACCTTACGAGGCGATACAGAGCGCTCCAACATCTTGCGACCCAAGCGCCCTGCCCGCCACAAAAAAAGGCACAGCAGTGAGGCTCCCAGTGCCGTCCCGTCCCTCAGCAGGCTTTATGCCGCCGACAGACCCGGGAGAACATCTGTCCCGCCGGACCACCCCGCCGGACAGTCCCTCAACGGTCGCGAATTCAGCCCGGTAGTTCTTTCGGGCGCACGAACTGATTCGAGGTGACTGGGAATGAACATGCCCCTGACGATGCGCTCGCTGGCCCCGGCCGCGGTCTTCGCCGCGGCGTCCGTCGTGATCGCCCCGGCGTCCCCCGCGCCGCAGGCCGCCGTCACGCCGCAGGCCGCCCTCACGCGGACGGCACAGCGGACGGCCGCGGACCCCGCGTTCGACTTCTCCGCCCCGCAGGTCGCGGCGTCCAACCTGACGGTCCCCTGGGGGCTGGCCTTCCTGCCGGATGGCAGTGCCCTGGTGTCCGAGCGCAACAGCGCCCGCATCCTGAAGGTGGTCCCGGGCTCGCAGCCGGTCGAGGTGGCCAAGCTCACCGGGGTGCAGCCCGCCGGTGAGGGCGGGCTCCTCGGCATCGCGGTCTCGCCGACCTATGCGCAGGACGGCTACGTCTACGCCTACTACACCGCGGCCTCCGACAACCGGATCGTCCGCTTCAAGCTCGCGGCCTCCCCGCAGCAGGAGGTCGTCTACTCCGGAATTCCCAAGAACTCATTCCATGATGGCGGCCGTATCGCCTTCGGCCCCGACGGAATGCTCTACGCCGGCACCGGAGACGCCGGGCAGAAGCCGAACGCCCAGAACCCGGCCAGCCCGTCCGGGAAGATCCTGAGGATGAAGCCGGACGGGTCCCCCGCCCCCGGCAACCCCGACCCGAAGACGGTGATCTACACCCTCGGGCACCGCAACGTGCAGGGGCTCGCCTGGAGCAGCGCCGGGCTGATGTACGCCGCCGAATTCGGCCAGGACACCTGGGACGAGGCCAACTACATCGTCGCGGGCGGCAACTACGGATGGCCGGAGGTCGAGGGCCCCGGCGGCGAGCCGAAGTTCCGCGCCCCCATCGCCACCTGGGCGACCAAGGACGCCTCGCCGAGCGGCGCGGCCGTCGCGGGCGACACCCTGTACGTCGCCGGCCTCGGCGGACGGCGGCTGTGGCAGGTCCCGCTGGACGGCAAGGGCGGGACGAAGGGCAGCCCCACCGCGGTGCTCCAGGGCACCAACGGGCGGCTGCGGACGGTCGCCTTCGGCCCGGACGGCTTCCTCTGGGTGACGACGAGCAACCGCGACGGGCGCGGCAGGCCCGACGCGAGCGATGACCGCATCCTCCGCTTCCCGCAGGTCAAGCCCGCGGGTCGCTGAGACCGCGGACAGGCCCCCGGGCGGAGACCCCGGCCCGCCGGCACCCCGGCGGGCCCCGCCCGGGGGCCTGATCGCGTCCTCCCTCCCGGCGCCCAGCCCTCACGCACGCCGAAAAAGGGGGCCGCGGCCCTTTCAGGCAACGGCCCCCTCACACCCGCAGCGCGGTCTCACCCAGACGGCGTCCACCAGGGCACCCTGCACACAGCGCACACTCCCCGGTCGCCCATCCGCCCAGGACTTGCGCGGCCGGTGTCCCCGGGCAGATCGAACAGCACCCCCGTGGCCATGTTCACCACGTGCCGCGCCACCTCCAGCCCATCCTGAGCCGCTCCCAGGTGGGTCAGCGCCGCATCCGTCTCCTCCAGCCGGTCACCCTCGATTCCACGCGGCGCGGTGAGCTTCGCGGCCAAGTTCGTCCCCGGCGCCACCACCGGCCCCCGCGCAGCGTCGCGCACCTCGCACTGGCGGATGCCCGTCGTCCGGTCCGCCGCCAGTCCCAGCGCCTGCCAGGCCGACAGCAACACGTCATTGACGATCTCCACGAAGACGCACATCTGCCCCAGCGTCAGCCACGGCACGCCCGACCCCGACGCCGAAACCGCCGCATCGAGGCGGATCGACACCTCGCGCAGACCCTCCAGGACCGACGCCGCCGCATGCGAGCCCACCGCGCCGCACGCCCCACCCAGCGGTGCGCAGCCCGGACAGACCCCAGCCACCGGCACCGGCACCCCGCCTGCCGAACCATCCGCAGCACCCGGGCCGGGTACCTCCCCGCTCACCGCGCCCCCGCCATGGCCATCCCGCGCCGCCCTCACCACGCGTCCTTGCCGGGCATCCGCAGCGACCGCCGCACCGCAGCATCAGCCGATCCCGTGATGGGACGGCGCAGCGCCGCGTCCAGCCCCGCCTCCTCCAGAGCCCCGGCATAGGCGGCCGAGACCACCCGGATCGCCTCCATCAGCAGCCAGCCCCCGCTATTGCCGGTCTGGACGTCCCCCGGCCCGTACAGCTCATATGCCAGGTGGACCCGCTCGACATCCCGCAAGGTGGGCGGCGGGTCGCCCTTGAGCACCCGGACCACCCCCAGCAGCGCGGCCAGCGCCCGCACGTCCTCCCCCGAATAGCTCGTCCGGCACCCCTCGTCCACCACCCCGAGACCGCGCACGTGACCGTGCAACGCCCACCGCCGAACCTTCCGCCGCGACACCCCCAGAAGCTCGGCCGCCTGCCCCGAGTTGAGGAAATCCCCCTGGCGATACCACTCAAGCGAGTGCCATTTGAGCGCCCGAGCCCCAGGCGCCTCCGCCTCTTCCACTTGTCCTTTCATCCCCTTTCGCGAATCCGGGTCATAATCTGCGGACGCTGGAAATCGGGAGCGTCGCCCTTCTCACCTCTGACCGTCCGTCGCCTGACTCCCCGCGATCTGGTCACTTCCCGCGCTGCCCGCCGGGCCGTGAGGCACCCGCCGCAGCACCCGCTGCAACGCCGTCTCAGCCGCCGCCGTGATCTCCGCGCGCTGGGCATCGTCCAGCTTCGCCTCCAGCACCCCGGCGTACACATCGCAGACCAGCGCGACAGCCGCCTCCAACTGGTGGCGGACGCCCTCCCGGCCACCGCCGGGCGCCGCACCGTCCACCGGCTCGTACATCTGATACGGCACATGCACCCGCGCGACATCCCGCAAGGTCACCGGCGACGCCGGGCCCCTGGACTCCCTCGCCCCCTCCAGCAGCGCATCCAGCGCCTGCACGTCCGCACCCGAGTACAGCGTGTGAGACCAGGGGGCCCGGTCCGGCTCCAGCCCGGTGCCACGCACGTGACCGAGCACCGCCCACCGCCGCACCGTCCGAGTCGGCAACCCCAGAATTTCGGACGCCTCACCCGGAGTCAGCGTGGCCCCCTCGCAAAACCAATCGAGCGCCGCCCATTCAGCCGGAATCTCAGCCTTCCTCATTTGCCTCCCTTTTCCATTCCTTGCTGAGAGCGGCACCGTCGTCCGGCCCGCCATCCGATTCACGCATTTCTAGGATTTCGGAGGCGCTGCGGACGATGCGCTCGGCCCGCAGCCGTTCACCGTCGGGCACCACCGGCCCCGCCGCGCCCCGCGCCCACCGCTCATAGACCCGGATCACCGCCCGCAGATACAGGGCGTCCACGGCCCGTTCCTCGGGCGTGGTCACCGCGCCCACCGCGCGAAGACCGCCTTGCCACCAGCGGGCAGCCGCCGCACGCCCCACTCGCCCGCAAGCTCCGCCACCACCACCAGCCCGCGCCCCGACTCCCAGGCCAGATCCGGCGTCCGGGGCTCAGGCATCCGGGGGGAGTAGTCCCAGACCTCCACCACGTACCACGCAGGCAACTCGTAAGCCCGGACCACGATCGATTCGCCCCGCGTATGAAGTACCGCGTTCCCGACCAGTTCACCGACAACGATGACGAGATCGTCGAAATCGACGGGCCAATCAGCCGCAGCCTTCCGGACGAACTCCCGAGCCGCCGCGCTGCTTTCCGGCTCATGAGCGAGGATCACACCCGACATCCCCGGCCCCCCGCCGCGAGAGACCTACGCCGATATGTGACCTTTGACCGCCTCACCCCTGACGGGATGCCCCTAGGATTGCCCATAAGATCCGACCTCCAGCGTCGGGTTTAGGCCCCGGACCCTCCCGACGCTCGAACGTCGGGACCGGGGCCGCTCTATTTTGAGTGGCCCCATGTAAACGCTCCCCAGCTGTTACCGTGAAGGTGTTGCCCCGTGTTGCTCCGCAAGGCCGCGGCAGGGAAACGCAACTGTTGGCGACAGACGGGAATCGCATGCCCCCGAGCCCAGAAGAGATCACCGAGACGGCCTTCGCTGAACGATTCCGTGCACTTCGGAGCGAAAGGGGCATCTCGCTGCGGGAGTTGGCCGAGCGCGTGTCCTTCGATGCGGGACACCTCTCACGCGTCTCCAACGGGGCGCGACCCTCCGTCAAGCTGGCCAAAGTGTTGGATGAGGCACTTGGGGCGGCGGGGACACTTGCCCGTCTCCGCTGTCCTCCACGGCCGCGCCCTATCAAGGTCCGCAGTCGCCCGGAGGATGACAGCGCGGGTACCGTGGAGCCGAGTCCTACTCCTCACGATTGGGGGGACGATGAGGTGAAGCGCCGCGCCGCGACCCGAATGTTCACCGCGCTAGGTGCCGGACAAATGATCCCGCCAGGCGTACTAGAGCGCATCATGTCCGACGTGGTTAACACGCTGGATGCCCCGCCTGACCTGACCGACTGGGAAAAAGCGGTCGAGGAGTACCACCACACGATCGACACGCAGCCGTGGGGCGCCTTCATCCCCGATCTCACCGCCGACATCATCGCCGTGGGTGGGATCCTCAGCCGAAAGCGTTACCCTCCCGCCGCTCAGGCGGACTTGTTACGCGTGAGCGCCAGACTATCCGCCCTGTTGGCTGTCCAGTTCGATGACGTGGGCCAGCGCCGGGCCGCACGGACGTCATGGGACGTCGCCCGCCGGGCGGCCCACGCGTCGGGAGACCGGAACCTGTTGGCGTGGGTGATCGGCAGGGAGGCCAAGGTCGCCTTGTGGACATCCCGTGCCGACGATGCGATCACATCACTAGCAGATCGGGTCACCCACCTCGCGGGAGAGAAGCCCTCCGCCCCCGCCGCAATGGCAGGGATCACGCAGCTGACGCTGGCAGCCCGCAAACGTGATGGAGCGGCCACACAGGCCGCTGTGCAGCGCCTGTCTGAAACGGCCGAGTCCGGAGCCACATCGGAATGGGTGCTCCGCTGGTGGGAAGCGTACGCCTATGCGCTGACCAATGATCCGCGAGCCGGGGCAATACTCGATCGCGCCCTCGCGCTTTCCCCGCCTAATGCCCTCGTTCCAGTGGTCAATCTCCAGGTCATCCGCGCGCTGGTCCTGGTCCGGCAGGGGACATCCGGGGAGGGGCTCCGCCACGCTCTCGCCAGCCTCGATGGTGCTAAGCCCAACACCACGCAGCGCCGCCTAGCTGCCGAGCTCTTGGCGATGCTACCCAGCCAGGACCGGAGGCTCCCCGAAGCCCGGGACGTCAGGGCACTCGCAGCCGGACTCACTGTGTGAGGATTCTCCCTACCAGGTAAGGACGGGCGGGCCCGCCCGCCCACGGCTCACGCTCTACGGACGTGCGTCTCCCACAGAGAGCGGACAGCCGTCGTCCAGGCCCGCCGCCCACCACGGGCAGCCCGCCACGCGCCTGCCGGGGGGCGCTCACGCGCAGGCGGGGGTAGGGGCTCACGCCCCCTACCCCCTCCCCCCCGCCGCGACGCCCCGCGTCGCTCGCGCAAGGCGTTGGATGAGGCACTTGGGGCGGCGGGGACACTTGCCCGTCTCCGCTGTCCTCCACGGCCACGCCCTATCAAGGTCCGCAGTCGCCCGGAGGATGACAGCGTGGGTACCGCGGAGCCGAGTCCTACTCCTCTCGATTGGGGGGACGATGAGGTGAAGCGCCGCGCCGCGACCCGAATGTTCACCGCGCTAGGTGCAGGACAAATGATCCCGCCAGGTGGACTAGAGCGCATCATGTCCGACGTGGTTAACACGCTGGATGCCCCGGCTGACGTGACCGACTGGGAAAAAGCGGTCGAGGAGTACCACCACACGATCGACACGCAGCCGTGGGGCGCCTTCATCCCCGATCTCACCGCCGACATCATCGCCGTGGGTGGGACCCTCAGCGCTAACGGCATCGCAGCGATCTTGCTTGATCGCATCCTCAGAGAGGATTCGCCGTATCCCCGAGGGTCAGACTTTCCTAGCCAGTGAAAACTGGCCGTTGAGTTCGGCGTCTCCGACAATACGATCAACAGATCCTTACAGGGGCTTCGCAGACAGGGCTTGACAAGGAAGAAAGACGAAGGTGACCTACATGCCACAGATCACCCGAGACGCCCGCGACCGGTACAGTGCGGCTAAACGCGCAGAGGACCGTGGCGGCTTCGCGGCCGAAGTCCGTCGCCAAGGCATGACACCGCGCTCCGAAACTACTGTGCGGAGGGAGGTCCCGCCCGCCCGAATCGCCGAGTTACTCGGCAGCGAGCCGAACACCGAGGTACTCGTTCGCGATCGGGACATGTACGCGGATGACGTGCTCGTACAGCGTGCACCCAGCTACATCCCCGCCGACATCGCGTTCGGCACTCAGCTGGAAGATCTCACCCAGCCCCAAGGCGGAATGCTCACGCGCATGAAAGAGCTTGGGTACGAAGAGGTCTACGCCGACGAGTACCTCACGCTATCCAGGCCGCCTACGAGCGACGAGCAGGCTTACTTCAACATCCAAGACGATCAACCTGTATTCGAGATGTACCACGTCGCGTACGACGCCACTGACCGGGTCGTCGAAGTGTCATGGCACCGTGGTCCGGTCCATCTCTGGGGCAACTTCGTCTATCGCGTGCAGATTAAGAGGGACTGACCAGGGCGGAGAAACGACCTGTGTGAGGATTTTCCCAACCAGGTCAAGACGGGCCCACCCGCCCACGGCTCACGCCCTGACGGGCGTTCGCCTCCCCAAAGGGAGGACGGGCAAATGTCGTCGAGGTCCGCGCCCACCACGGGCAGCCCGCCACGCGCCTGCCGGGGGGCTCACGCGCAGGCGGGGGGAGGGGGCTCACGCCCCCTCCCCCCTGCCCCTCTCCCCCCGCCGCGACGCCTCGCGTCGCTCGCGCGCGGCGCGGGCCGCGCGTCGCCGCCGAGTGCGCGACCGTCGGTTACTACGGGTCGGCGACGGCGGGGGCACGCTCGCACCATCGGGAACGCCGGAGAGGCACTCGGCGCGGACGGCCGGTTAGTCGCGCTCTCCCCCACGCACCAGGCGCAAGCCACCAGCGGGCGGGACGAGTACCGTGGACCAGAGTCCAACTCCCGACCAGGGGAGCGACAACGTGAAACGACGCGCCGCACTCCAGATCATCACCGCTATCAGCGCAGGTGCCGCAGTCCCGCCCGGAGCCGTCGAAACGGTGTTGTCCGGCATCGATGATGCGCTCGGCGGCAGAGACGATGACCTCCCCGAATGGGAAAGAACAGTCGCCGACTACGATCACCGTATCCACTCCGCACCGGCAGGCGCACTTATCGACGATCTGAACACCGACATCATCGCGATGGGCGCCGTTTTCGAGCGTCAGCTTTCCCCGCTGCAAAAAGCAGGTTTCCTTCGTATCAGCGCTGCGCTCGCGGGGCTATTGGCCATCGAACTGGGCGACGCCGGGGATCATCGCGCGACCCGGATTGCGTGGGATACCGCAATGCGCGCCGCCGACGCATCGGGCGATCTCGCGATGCGGGCATGGACACGAGGCAGAGCGGCTGAGGATGCCCTTTGGGCTGGGCGGGCTCCGCAGGTGGTGGCCAACCTCGCGGCCGAAGCGATCAGCCTGGCGGGCAAGGCACCCGTGCACGGACTGGCGAGAGCGTACGCCGCGTGCGCCGACCTCGCCGCGATCCAGGGCCACCGGGTGACCGAGGCCCTCGCCGACCTCCACAGGGCGGCCGAACGCCTCCCCGAGCCGGAAACCGCGCAATCCTGCTTCACCTACCGTGAGACGCAGCTGGGGTGGTCCGAGGCGTTCGCTTATTCGTTCAGCGGAAACCCGCACGCGTTCACCGTCCTGGACCAGACCCGCAGCCTGTACCCGCCGCATGCACTCGCAGCGCGCGCCAATCTGAATTTGATGGAGGCCCTGGTCCGCGTCAAGACCCACGACACCGCCGGCCTGGACCAGGCCCTGGAAACGGTACTGGCCCAAGAGCGCGGCAGTGCCGGGGGAAGGTTCATCGCCAAGGCGCTGCTCACCGCCCTTCCCCGCGCCGCACGTGCCCTGCCTCCAGCGCGCGAGCTACGAGCCCTGACGGCCGCCCCCGTGACCGGTGTGTGAGGATTTTCCCTACCAGGTAAAAACGGGCGGGCCCGCCCGCCCACCGCGGGCAGCCCGCCACGCGCCTGCCGGGGGGCGCTCACGCGCAGGCGGGGGGAGGGGGCTCACGCCCCCTCCCCCCTGCCCCCCTCTCCTCCGCCGAGCGCGGTCACGTCTTGGGCGTCATGGGGGGTCCGACTGGGTCTCGCCGGTCAGGCGGTCCAGTACGTCCTCGGGGTCGTCGGCGACCTGGATGCGGGTGCGCTCGGCGGGGGCGAGGAACCCCTCCCGGACGATGTGGTCGAAGAACTCCAGCAGGGGATCGAAGAAGCCGTTGTGGTTGGCCAGGACCAGGGGCTTGCGGTGCAGCCCGAGCTGGTTCCAGGTCGCGACCTCCAGCAGCCCGTCCAGCGTGCCGAACCCGCCCGGCAGGACGGCGAAGCCCGACGACAGCCTGTACATGAGGGCCTTGCGGGCGTGCATGGACCGCACGATGAAGATCCTCCCGCGGGCGTCGGTGCCGCGTTCACGCTCGTGCAGGCGGTGCGGGATCACCCCCGTGACCGCGGCGCCGCCCGCGTCGGCCGCCGCGGCGACCGCCCCCATGATGCCGACGCCACCGGCGCCGTACACGAGCCCGGCGCCCCGGCGGGCGAGGACCGCGCCGAAGTCCGTGGCGAAGTCGACGTACCGCCGGTCCACCCCGGGGCGGGCGCCGCAGAACACGCCGATCCGGCTGGGCTGCCGGGGCTCGTCGAGCATGGTCTCTCCGTCCGTCCGTCGGTCCGGGTCAGAGCCGGAGCACCGGAGATCACGCCGATGGACGCGGAGAAAGGAGCCCTTGGGGCTCCGGTCGTGCACGCGCTCCCACCTCGGACATGACCCGCTCCCCCGATTCCGCCAGGGAATCCTTCGCGAGGTGGATCAGAACTCTGCCAAGGGGGATTGCACGGGCGTTGCAGCGCCCGGCGGCCCGGCGACGTCGCGGAACCGGCGGGACGAGCCGCCTTGCAACCGTCCTGCAACGCCATTGACCGGATTTCTGCGCACGCCATTCCGGTGGCCCTCCGCCGCCATTCACAGCGGGCACGGAAGCGAAATGCGGGAGCGGGTCGGGCCGGTAGGTCCTCCGAGCACGTCCGACGCGCGCCGTTCGTGGACGCGCCGCGTCGGCTCGGGGGTCGTCGCGTGCACGGCCTGCCGTGTCAGCTCGCTGGCGAACTCGTACCTGTGGCCCGACACCACGAGCAGGCGGGCGGCGAGCGCGCGCTCGCAGTGGCGGGCGACCTCGTGCGGGGGCAGGTCCACCAGCGCCGCGAGGTCCACGGGGTCGAACGCCTCGCCGAGGACCGCCGCCGCACGCAGCAGCCGGTCGGCCGGCTCCCCCGCCCGCCGCATTCGCCGGAGCACGTCCCGCCGCACCGCGTCCGGGACGACGGACTCGTCGCCCGGGCCCCTGAGGATCTCGACCACCGAACGGGTGTGCCCGCGGGTACGCCGGAAGACCCGGTCCGCCGGACCGTCCTTCCCCGCCGCCGCCGCGAGCGCGGTGACGGCCGCGGGAGCCAGCGGCCCGAGGTCGATCCGCCGCGCCACGCCGTCGAGTGCCGGGAGCACGTCCTCTCCCTCCTCCAGGCGGACCGTGGCGACGCACAGCAGCCGCGACCAGGCGGCCCGGCGCGCCAGGTAGGCCACCAGTCCGACCGTCGGCTCCCCGGCGTTGTGTAGGTCGTCGAGCATCAGCAGCACCGGCGCGCGCGCCCCCGCGCCGCGCAGGAACGCGGCCACGGCCTGGTAGACGCGGTTCCGCCCGAACTCCCCCAGATCCAGCCCGCCCGACGTCCCCAGCGCGCGCGCCGCGTCCGGTACGAGCAGGCCGAGCGCGGACGCATGTACGCCGACGGCCTCCCCCAGGACGGACGGGGCGAGCCCCGCGATGTGCGGGGCCAACGCGTCCGCGAAGGGCTGGAGGAACAGGGAGCGCTCCGTCTCATGGCAGGCCGCCTGCAAGACGGTGCCCCCGGTCGACGCGGCGTGCCGGGCCGCCTCCGCCGCGAGCCGGGACTTGCCGATACCGGCCTCCCCGGCGACCACGAGGACGACCGGCCGCCCCTCCCTCGCCTCCGACCAGGCGCGGGCGATGCGGACCATCTCCCCCTCACGGCCGACCAGCGCCCCGTCCCCCGCCGCCACGAACACGCCTCCCGCAGGCGCGATCGGCGCGGGCGCGGCCGGCACGGACAGGCGCGGCGTGGACGGCTGCGGCTGGGGATGCCGGGGGCGGCCTTGGAGGATCGCCACGTGAAGGTTCCGCGTCTCGGGCGCGGGGTCGGCGCCGAGCTCGTCCGCGAGGGCGCCGCGGAGCCGTTCGTAGACCTGTAGCGCGCGGGCCGGTTCCCCGGCCGCGGCGTGCGCCTTCATCAGCAGCCGGTGCGCCGTCTCGTCGAAGGGGTCGGCCGCCACCGCCGCCCCGGCCGCCCGGCGGGCGACCTCGGGCTCGGCGCCCAGGACGGCCGCCGTCGCCGCCGCGTGGCGTGCCCGCCGGAGCAGGTCGGCCACCTCCAGGGAGGTGGCCTCGGCCCATTCGGCGCGGGGTTCCCCTTCGAGCGCCGTCCCGCCGCCGAGGAGGTCGAGCGCCCGGGCGGCGGCGGCCCCGGCGACGGCAGGTTCGTCCGCCGCCAGGCGTCCCTCGGACTCGGCGGTGAGCGCGGCGGCCTCGTCGACGTCCACGCTCACCGTCGGCGGCGCGCCGAGCCGGTAGCCGACCCGCCCGCCCAGGATGACGCGGGGCCCGAGGAGCCTGCGCAGCCGGCTCACCAGCGTCGCGACGTTGCTCACGGGCCGCTTCGGCGGGCTGCCCGCCCACAGGACGTCCTCGATCCGGTGGATCGGCACGACACGGCCGCGCTCGGCGGCGAGCAGCCCGAGCAGCGTGCGGGACTTGCCGCGGATCGCCCGGTCGTCGAGCCGCGCGCCGTCCCGCTCGACCCGGAACACCCCTGCCAGCCGGATCCTCACACCGGTCCCGGCGGCGGCTTCGCTCATGGTCGTCTCCATCGAAAAAGGGTTCGTGGCCGGCCCTTACTGTTCGCCGCACGCCGGTCCATGGATGGGGGCGGTGCCGGGGACGCGCGATTCGCGTGCCGTTACCGGTTGGAATTCACAGAACGCGCTGCGGAGGCCGGGTTAGTGTCGCGGTGCGGAGGACCGCGGGCGCGCGCCCCGTGGCGGTCCCGCGAGGCGGAGGGCGATGACGATGAGCGCTGAGCTGGATCCGCGGGCGCGGCCGTACGTGGCGGCCGCCGTGCACGCCTACGGCACCGCCGTGCTGGCCCCGGAACAGGACGCCGGGCACGGGGACGCGGGCCCGGCGGCACGGGTCGGGCGGCGGCTGCTCCGGCAGGTCTTCGGGGTCCGGGACGAGGCGGACGCCCCCCGGGCGCTGGCCGACCTCGCGGAAAGCCCCGACGACGAGGACCTCCAGGCCGTCTTACGGGTGCGCATACGCAAGGCGCTGGCCGCCGACGGGGAACTCGCCGGGCGGATCCGCGCCATTCTCGACGAGGCCCCCGCGGCGGGCGCGGTGAGCGTGACCGCGAGCGGAGAACGGTCGATCGCGGCGCACACGATTTCCGGTGTCGCGTCCACGGGGGACGGCGCGGAGATCACCCGGTGATCGGGAATTCACCGTGACGCGAGGCCAACCGGAATCGGCCACCGCTTGGCTTTCCGGCCCGAGAGGTCCATGGCGATAGACTTACCGGCATAACCGGCGCGGGGGTCCCTGCCCCCTTTGACGGCGCCGATCTTCCATTCCGAGGCCGCCCCTCCGCTCCGGCGCTCGGTGATTTCCGGAATACGGGGACGTGGTGTTCGGCGATGAACGGTCCGACCGCGTCGGGTGACCGCTCGGTCGCCGCGCGCGAGATCAGCGGCACGGTCCTGACCGGGAACATCACGAACTACTACAACCTCGGCGGCAGGCTGCCCGACGTCCGCTCCGTCCGCCCGTCGGGGCTGTTCGGCGTGCGGCAGGTCCGCTCGCACGTGTTCGTCGGGCGGGAGGACGAGCTCGACAGGCTCGACCGGGTGATGGACGCGGGCGCCGGGGTCGTCGGGCAGAGCGTCGCCGGGCTCGGCGGTGTCGGCAAGACCGAGCTGGCGCTGCACTACGCGTACGCCAAGCGGGACCGGTACTCCTCGGTCTGGTGGATCACCGCCGACACCGAGCAGAACATCGCCGCGGGCCTGGTCGACATCGCGCGCAGGCTGAACCCGCTGTTCAAGATCACCGACCCGGAGTTCGCGGCGCAGTGGGCGCTGAACTGGCTGCTGGTCCACGGCGGGTGGCTGCTGGTCCTGGACAACGTCGAGGACCCCGACGCCATCGGCGACTTCCTCGGCGCCGGCCACGACGGCCGCGTCCTGGTGACGACCCGGCGCGACATCGACTGGCGCAGGCGGGGCCTCGCCCCGGTCGAGCTGGGGATGCTCGACACCGAGCGCGCCGCCGACATGCTCCTGGAACGCACCGGGCAGGACGACCGGGACGCCGCGCGCCGCGTCGCCGAGGCGCTCGGGGGGCTGCCGCTGGCGCTGGAGCAGGCGGCGGCCTACATCAACCGCAACCGCGAGGGCATCGCGCACTACGAGTCCAGGCTCGTCGACCGGTTCGGCCGGATCCTGGGCGAGGTCGACCCGGACGGGGCGCAGGAACGCGCCATCACCCGCGTGTGGGACATCACGCTGGAGGCGCTGCTCGCGGCCGACCCCGGCGCGGTGGACCTGCTGCGCGTGCTGGCGTGGCTCGGACCCGACGACGTGCCGCGCGACCTGGTCGAGGCCCACGCCGGGGACGACGTCACCGCGAACCGGATGCTCGCGCTCCTGCGGTCCTACAGCATGATCACGCTCACCGAGGACGCGGTCGGCGTCCACCGGCTCGTGCAGGCGGTGCTGCGGATGGGCGGGTCCGAGACGACCTCGTCGGGGCTCGGCGTGTACGCCGCGGAGGCGGTGGACCTGCTGGCCGGGGCGGCGCCGCCCGACCCGGCGTCCAACATGGCGGGCTGGCCGCGCTGGTGGAGGCTGCTGCCGCACGTCGAGGCGCTGGCCGGCAACATCGGCGACGGCAACTCCGACGGGGAGTTCAGCCGGCTGCTGAACCAGGCGGGGCTCTTCAGCTCCGCGCAGGGGCGGCACGACGTCACGCTGCGGTTCGCGCGGACGGCGCTGGCCGTCGGCGAACGGTTCCTGGGGCCCGACGACAGGGGCCTCGCGACGCTGCTGGGCAACCTCGGCGCCGCGTACTCGGCGTTGGGACGCCCCCAGGACGCCGTCGGGCTGGAGCTGCGGACGCTGGAGCTCATCGAGCGGACGGGCGGGCCCGGGGACGTGCGCCTGATCACGGCGCTCGGCAACCTCGCGACCACCTACAGCTCGCTCGGCAGGACCGCGGAGTCGATCCCGCTGCAGACCCGCGCGCTGGAGATCGCCGAAGCGGCCAGCGGCCCCGCGCACGAGTCCGTGGCCCTGCCGCTGGCGAACCTGGCCGCCTTCTACAGCGAGCTCGGGCAGACGCGGGAGTCCGCGCCGCTCCAGGAGCGGGCCCTGGCGATCACGGAGGCCGTCCACGGCCCCGAGCACATCGCGGTGGCGTACCGGGCGAGCGCGCTGGCGGCGAGCTACCGCGAGCTGGGACGCGTCGCCGACGCGCTGGAGCTCAACCGGCGCGCTCGCGCGATCGGCGAGAAGGCGCTGCGTGCCGACCACCCGGACGTCGCCCGGTTCCTCGGGGGCCTCGCGGGCAGCCACGGCGACATGGACGAGCTCGACACGGCGCTGGAGCTGGAGGAGGAGGCGCTGCGGATCACCGAGGAGGTCCTCGACGAGGACCATCCGGACCTGGCGACCGCCCTCGGCAACCTCGCCGCGACCTACCTGGACCTCGGCCGCCCGGAGGAGGCGCTGCCGCTGGAGCGCCGGGCGCTGCGGATCGTCGAGGCCGCGCACGGCCCCGGCCACCCGGACGTGGCGTTCCGGCTGGGCGCGCTCGCGGCCGTCTACCGGCACCTGGACCGCCCGGACGAGGCGCTGCCGCTGGACCGGCGGGCGCTGGACGTCATCGAGAGGGCCTACCCGTTCGACCACCGGGACGTGGCGCGCCGGCTCGTCGGGCTGGCGAGCAGCCTGATGGCGCTGGAGCGCCACGAGGAGGCGGCGCCGAAGCTGAGGCGGGCGATCGGCATCGCCGAGCTGACCTACGGCCCCGACCACCTCACCATCACGACATGGCTCGGGAACCTCGCGACGGCGTACCAGAACCTCGGCCGCCTGGAAGAGGCGGTCGAGCTGGAACGCCGGGCGCTGCGGATCGCCCAGGAGGCACTGCACCCGAACCATTCCGACGTGGTGGCGCGGCTCATGAGCCTGGCGTGGGCGCACCGGCGGCTGGACCGTCCGGACGCGGCGCTGCCGCTGCTGCGCCGGGCGCTCGCCGTCGTCGACCTGGAACACGGTCCGCGGTCGGTGGAGCTGCTGCCGAAGCTGGAGACGCTCGCGGCGGCCTACGGCGAGGCGGAGGATCACGCCAGGGCGGTGCCGCTGCTGGAGAGGGCGCTGTCGATCGCCGAGGAGTCCTATGGCCCCTCCGACCCGCGGGTCGCGGACCGCCTCGGCAGGCTGGGCACGGTGTACTTCCGCCTCGGCCGGTTCGAGGAGGCGGCGCCCCTGGAGCGGCGCGCGCTGGCCCTCGTGGACGCGGCGGGCCCCGGTCACCCCGACCTGCTCCTGAGGCTGGAGAACCTCGCCGCCACCTACCGCGAGCTCCGGCTGCACGAGGAGGCCGCACCGCTGGAGCGGCGTGCGCTGGCCGCCGCGGAGCGGGACGGGCTCGGCGGCGCCGACCTGCTCCTGCGGCTGGAGAACCTGGCCGCCACCTACCGCGACCTCGACCGGCACGAGGACGCGGTGCCGCTGCGCAGGCGGGCGCTCGCCGTCGCCGAGGCCGAGTACGGCCGCGGGGACGTCCGCGTCGCCGACCGGCTCGGCGCGCTCGGGACGACCTGCTTCCGCCTCGGCCGGTTCGAGGAGGCGGCGCCCCTGGAGCGGCGCGCGCTCGCCCTCGTGGACGCGGCGGGCCCCGGCCACCCCGACCTCCGCCTGAGGCTGGAGAACCTCGCCACCACCTACCGCGAGCTCCGGCGGTTCGACGAGGCCGTCCCGCTGCTGCGGCGGGCCGTGGCCGCCGCCGAGGACGTCGTCGGGGCCTCCGGCATCGCCCTGGTGCCGGCGCTGGAGCAGCTCGCCGGGACCTGCCGGGAGGCCGGGCGGTACGAGGAGGCGATCCCCCCGTGGCGGCGGGCGCTGACCATCACCGAGGCCGTGCACGGGCCCGGCCATCCGGACGTCGCCGGGCAGCTCGGCGCGCTCGGCAACAACTACTTCTCGGCGGGCCGGTACGAGGAGGCCGTGCCCGTGGAACGCCGCTGCCTGGAGCTCACCGAGACGCTCCTCGGCCCCGACCATCCCGACGTCGTCCTGCGGCTCCAGAACCTCGCGGCCAGCCACTACGCGCTGGAGGAGTACGAGGAGGCGCTGCCGCTGCGGGTGCGGGCGCTGAAGCTGATCGAGGCCGGACCCGAGCCGGACGACATGGAGGTGGCGGGGGCGCTGGGGCTCGTCGGCAACCTGTACTACCAGCTCGACCGGCCGCAGGACGCGATCCCGGTGGAGACGCGGGCGCTGTCCCTGGCCGAGCGGACGCACGGGCCGCACGCGGCCGAGCTGATCCCGTGGCTGCGCGACCTGGCCGCCAGCCACCGCATGGACGGCGGGCACGCGCGGGCGCGGGAACTCGCCGAGCGCGCCCTGAGGATCGCCGAGAAGCGGCTCCCGCCCGACGATCCCGTCCTGGAGGCGCTGCGCGGCGAGTCGGGAACGGCGCCGTAGACCAAATCAGGTCAGTGGGCGCGCTTATGAGCGGCACCTATCCCGACTAAAATAGGCAGGGAGAAACCCTGGCCGGAACCGCCTGGATTCCGGCTGCCCTCCGTGGCACGCCGCGCGCCGCCGTCGCCCGCCGCCCTCCCCCGCCACCGGGCTCCGCCGCGGGCTCTCGAAGATCATCGGAGGAACACCATGATCGCAGCGCCAGCCACCGGCTTCCCCCATGTCGCGGCCTTGGGAGAGCACGGCGGCGAGGCGGCCGGGAAACTGGCGGAGTTACAGGAGGAACTGCTACGGCTCGGAGCGCACGACGACGCGGCCCGCCTCGCGGCCGTGGACAAGGCCGCCGGACGACGTGATCTCGCCATGCTCGGCCGGTACGCGGCGGCGGGGTTCACGTTCCACGAGCTCGCGAAGGTCCAGCACGCCAGGGTCCGGCGGATCGTCGGCTGGCGGAACGCCACCGCGCTGCTCCCCCTGATGATCACGTGGATCGCGCTGGCCGTCGCCAGCTGGGACTACCAACGGACCGTAAGGGCGCACCCCGAGCTGACGACGCAGCCGTTCCTCGTCCTGTGGCAGCGCCGTTTCGACGGCAGCCCGCTGCCGACGTTCGCGGAGACGGCCCTGCTGTCCTTCGTGCTCCTGCTCGCCGTGCTCGCCCTCACGGTCTGGGCGCACCGGCTGGAGAGCGCGGCGAACGCGGAGCTGGCGGAGGTCGGCGCCCTCGCCGACGACGCGCTGGACCACCTCGGCCTCACCGTCGAGAGCGGCGACGTCAAACCGCCCGAGAACGCCAGGGAATGGGCGGAGGCGGCGCAGCGCGTCCTGACCGAGACCCAGGAGATGATCAGGCTGGCGGTGCGCGACACGGCGCGGCTGGCCGAGAACAACGGCGCCGTCTCCAAGGCCGCGACGGACCGGCTCGAAGAGCTCCAGGTGCACGCCAAGAAGCTGCTCGAAGGGGTCAGCAAGGAGACCGGTGAGGTCCTGTCGGCCCTCCAGATGCAGGGCGAGCAGACGACCACCCGGGTCGGCGCGGAGGCGACGGCCGTCCTCCGGCAGGCCGGCGAGGCCAACCGGCAGCTCATCGACCAGCAGATGGTGCCGCTGTTCAAGGGCTTCAAGGACGCGCTGGCGGACTACCGCGGGGACCAGGAGGTGTACCGGGCCAGCGCGGCGGCCCTGTCCGGCGGGGTCAAGGACCTCACGGCCGCCGCCGCGGGGCTGGCGGGCGGCGTCGGCGGCTTCACCGAGGCGGCCGCGTCGATCGACGAGCGGCTCAAGGTGATCGGCACCTCGCAGACCGGGCTCGTCGACAGGATCGGCGAGCACTCCGAGGGCCTGGCCGCGGCGACCACGGAGCTGCGCGGCGTCGCCGAGCTGGTGGCCGGCGACATGAAGGGCGGCCTGGAGGAGCTCACCAGGAACGTCGTCGACGCGGGCGCCAGCCTGGTCGCCGTCCAGCGCGACCTCGCCGCGGCCGGCACGTCCCTCTCCGCGGTCACCCACACCATGCAGTCCACCGCGGCCGACCTGGCGAGCGCCGCCGCGTCGGTGGCGATGGCGGCCACCCAGATCGGGAAGGCCGCCGGTGCGGCGCCGCCACGCCGGAGCCGCTTCGGCCGTGGCGGCCCGTTGTCCTCGCGCCGCGGGGGCCCGCCGTCCCCCGCTTCCACACCCACGCCGCCGCCAGGCCCTGCACCTGCGTCGGCATCGGGCCCCGGCACCCCGTCCGCTTCAGGCTCCGGCACCCCGCCCGCATCGGGTTCCGGCGCCTCTCCGCCGAGTCCCGGAACCCCTCCGCCGGGACCCGGTGCCTCGGCCGCTCCGGGGCCTGGCGCCCCGCCCCCGGGCCCCGCCGCGCCGCCGCGCCGGAGCCGGTTCAGGCGCATGTTCGGTGCATGAGATGAGGCGCCGCAGGAACGTGCCGGGCAAGGACCCGGGCAACCTCGTGTTCGGCACCATCGGATGGCTGTTCGCCGACCTGATGCTCGCCCTGGCGATGGCGTTCCTGGTGGCGACGACCTTCGGGCAGTCCGTCCCGGCCAAGGCCGGGCGCTCCCCCACGCCGTCCCCCACGTTCCGGAAGGGGCTGGAGAGCGATCCCGTCACGATCACCATGCGGGTGGACTGGCAGGGGCTGATGTCCGAGAAGACGTCCGCTAAGGCCGAGGTCCAGAAGAAGGTGCGGGCGACGGCCTCCCTCAACGGGCGGCAGGCCGGGCTGGTGCTGTCGTTCGGCGGCGGCCTGGAGAACGGCACCCGGATCGCCAGGGGCGCGGACGCCGCCCTCCGGGAGCTCGGTGACCAGCGCTTCGTGTTCCAGGGCACGGTGTACCGGCCCTTCGTCAGCTTCAACAGCGCACCGGAAACGCTGACGCTGGACATCTACCTGCTCAGGCAGTGACCGTCCGGAGGACGAGCTCCACGGACGACGCCGCGCCCGGCGAGGCCGTGAACAGGCGGTAGTCGATGTCCTGGGCGCCGGACTTCGGCAGGGGGACCGTGTGGTGGCCGTCCACGCGCACCGGGCCGATGGCCGCGACCACGTCCCCGTCCTCCCGGGTGAACACCGCCCCGCCGGACCGCCCGCGCAGTACCAGCGCGGGCAGGTCGACCGGCGCGGACGCGGTGAGCACCAGGACGGGCCTGCGCCCGCCCGACCGGCGGACGTGGTACTCGACGCGGGTCTCCGGGCGCGTGAACTCCCGCCGCACGCCGCCGGTCACGAAGTCCAGGCCGTCCTTCTGGACGACCAGCGCGACGATGACGTTGACGGCCGTCTCACCGGCCGGGACGGGAACGGCGCATCCGCCGGTGGTCTCACCGGCCGCCCGCGTGACGGTCAGCGGCCGGTCCACGGCCGTCACGTCGAGCAGCTCACCGGAGGTGCGGTGGCCGACGAGCGCGCGGCCGCTCCCCTCCGGCCACCACCAGCCGAGCGCGAGCGTCCGGCCCGCGAACTCGCCCCGCAGGTCCACCACCTCCTCCCGGATGGCGTACCGGCGCGGCCTGCCGACGTAGGCCATACCGTCCAGCATCAGGACCGGGACGTAGGACAGGAACTCGCTCCCGCGGTCGAAGATCGGGTCGGACAGCGGCGGCTCGCCGGACAGGACGAACCCGTCGAGGCGCAGCCGGTCGCGCGGCCCCTCGTCGCCCTCGCGCAGCGACCCCGCCCCGTCCTGCCGGACGATCCGGACCTCGCCGCGCTCCGGCAGCGGGAACCGGATGTCGGTCTTGTGCGCGTACAGCCCGTACCGCGCGCTCGACCCGGTGAGCAGCAGCGGGCCGGGCGGGGCCGGCCGCGGCGTCGGCGTCGCCTGCTCCGAGCGGCCCGCGGACCAGCACAGCCCGTCCGGGCCGGGATAGCCCGCGCGGACCGTGTACTCGTAGCGGACGCCGTTGCGGACGCCGGTGTCGACGAGCCGCGACGGCCCGGTGGGCTCCAGCACGACCGGCGGGCCGGTCCCGCCCGGCTCCCGCCTCGTCACCTCGACCCGCACCGCCCGCGGCGGCGGCTCCCAGGTGAGGGTGATGCGGCCGTCGCCGGCCTCGCAGCGCACCTCCGCGTCGAGCGCGGCGAGGACGGTGGCGGCGACGCCGGGCGCCGAGCGCGCGCCGAACCGCACGGCGAACACCGCGTACGTCAGCGGCCGCCCCGCGACCTCGGCCGCGGACCGGTCGCGCAGCGGCGGCTCGGCGTCCTCGGCGACGCGACGCTGGCCGGGCAGGTCGTCCGCCGACTCCGGCGCGTCCGGGCCGGACCGCCGGACCACGACGTAGGAGACGTCGGGGTCGGGTGACTTCTCCCAGGTGACGAGGACCTCCGCGGCCTCGCCCGCGACGGTGGCGCGGACCCCGGCGGGCGGGTCAGGGGGGATGCCCGCGAGCTCCACCCGCGCCGGTTCCAGGTCGGCGCACAACCGCAGCGCCTCGCTGTACAGCTCGATGCTGCGGGCCTTGGGCGTGGCCTGCCGCCGCGCCACCTCGCACAGCTCCCGCGCCTCCCCGATCATCGTCTCGGCCCGGGCGAGCATCTCCCGGCGGCGCGGCAGCCCGTCCGGCGCCGCGCGCAGCAGGCCGGCCGCCGCGACGTACTGCCGGGTGCCCATCAGGGGCTCGATCGCCGCCAGCAGCCGCTCGATCTCCCGGGTCGCGGCGGTCCAGCGGGTGCGGACCTTCGCGAGCCTGACCGAGACCGGGTCCTCGGAGCGGGCGGGGAGCCGCCAGATGCGCTCCGCCCGGTCCAGGTACGTCTCCGCCTGCGCCAGCCGGTGCGCGTCGAGGGCCTCGCTCGCCTGGACGGCGAGGTCGTCGACGACGTCCCGCTGGCCGATGGGGAAGCCGCAGCGGCAGCCGCCGAACCGGGGCTCGACCGCTCCGCAGCTCGGGCACGGCTCGCGCAGCGGGAAGGCGCAGACGAAGCAGGTCTCCGCGTCGGTCCCGTTGAGGCCGGCGCAGCGGGGGCACTGCACCATGCCGCGCACCCGGTCCTCGTCCTCGGGTGCGGGCAGCTCGACGGCCCAGCCGTCCTTCGCCAGCCGTTCGCGCAGGTATCCCAGCGCGACCGAGAGGTCGTCGACGCCGCGGGTGCGCGCCTCCTCCAGGAACGCCTCGACCTGGCCGCCGCTCACCGACCTCGCGGTGCCGAGCACGTCGAGGAACCACTCCACCAGCTCGCGGAGCTTCTCCAGGCGCATCGACGCGTCGAGCCGCGCGCGCTGCTCGTCGGACTGGAAGAGGCTCGTCTTGGCCAGGCCGCTCAGCCGCTCCAGCGCCTTGATGGCGGGGTCCTGCTTGTTCTTGCGGTGGTGCTGCCTCAGGTAGAGCATGTCCGCGGCGGCGAGCAGCGTCTCCCGGGGGCTCTGCTCGTTGACCGCGGGATCCGCCGTCTTGAGCACGTCGTAGATCGACCGTTCCCGCGCGCTCTCCAGCAGATCGCGCAGCTGCGTCTCGGTCCGCTCGTCGAGCCGGGACCCGGCCGGGCCGTCCTGGACGGGGCGGACCGGCGCGCCGTCGAGCTGCTCCCGCAGGCCCGGGTCGGCGGCCAGGATGTCCCCGAAGTCCTCGTAGAGCACGGTGACCTCCGTCTGGAGGACGAACCCGCGCCTGGCCATCAGGGCGAACCTGGCCTTGAACTCCTTGCGCCGCGCCAGGCGGGCCGCCCTGGCCTGCTTCCTGGCCCGGTCGCCCTCCGCCTTGCGCTGCTCGGGGTCGCCCATGACCTGGCGGATGTCCTTGAGGAGCCCCAGGAGGCGCTTCGCCTCGGCCGTCGCGGGGAGCGACTGGAGGCCCATCGACCGGCGGGTCCACTGCTTCTGCGCCTCCGACAGCGTCCGCTCGAACACCATCCTGTCCCAGGGCGCGTCGGGGTCGATCTCCAGCAGGACGAAGTAGTTCGGCCGCTCCCCGCCTGCGGTCATCGCCCGCCGCCGGTCTCGGTGATCTCCCGCGCGATCGTCCCGAAGACCGTGCTGAGCTCGCCGAGCCGGGTGAACAGCGCCTGCTCGGTGGACGAGGCGATCCCCTTCAGGAACTCGTGGTCGGCGCCGCCGAACCCGACCGCGACGATCTCGATCCCCTCCTCGTGGCAGCGCCGCGCCCGCTCCGTCGCCTGCCGCTGGTACGCCCACACCCCGTCGGCGAGGACGACGCTGAACCGCCGGCCACCGGTGCCGCCGAGCAGCTCCAGGATCGTGTCGAACGGGTCGGCGGCGTTGCCGATGCCCGTGGTGCCGACCTCGAGCCGCTTGACGGCGCGGGAGACGTCGGCGCCGTTGTTGGTGGCCCGCAGCGCGACGTCGACCCGGTCGGAGAAGCCGATGAGCCCGACGGCCGTCGTGGTCAGGTCGAGCTGGCCGACGAACGTCCTGGCGGCGCGCTGGGCCTCCGAGAGCGGATGGCCCGCCATGCTCCCGGACAGGTCGAACGCCAGGTAGACCGTCATCGGCTCCCGGGAGGCGGTGCGGGGCGGGGCCTCCAGGAACCGGTCGGGGACGTCGGGGGGCAGGTCGTGGACGGTCACCTCCAGATCGGTGCCCGTCCCCCGCTCCCTCGCGGTCACCCCGACCAGGGCGTTGTCGTCATAGGCGTAGGAGACGTCGACGACGGTCCTGCGCCCGCCGCGGGAGGCGGGGAAGCCGGTGACGACGTACCGGCCGAGGTAGGCGCAGTCCTCGACGTCCTCCGTCTCGCCCTGGGTGAGGAAGACCTCCATCTCGTCGCCCCCGTCCCCCTTGAGCCCGAACTGGTACGGCCGGGTGGCGACGGAGGGGATGCGCTGGTTGCGCGGGAGCAGGACGCTGTTGAGGTACCGGTCGCCCTCCGCGCTCTCGGCGATCATGCCGAGGCTGTGCGCCACGACGTTGCTGATGCGGCGCGGCGCGCCGAGCCGCAGGATGGGCGCGTCCGCGGCCCGATCCCCCGCCGGGCCGGGCAGGCGCGGACGGGCCGCCGCCTCCTCCTCCAGCAGGATCGCCGCCTGGGCGGCGGCGCCGAGCGCGACGGCGTGGTCGGGATGGATGCCGCCCATCGGCGGCCGGCCCGACGTCCGCTCGATCCACCGGCCGACCATCGGCATCCGGGTGGAGCCGCCGACGGGGAGCACGCCGTCGATGCCGTCCCAGTCGAGACCGGTCTCCCGCAGGAGCTTGGCGGCGAGCTGCCCGGTCTGCTCCAGCAGGTCCCGGGTGGCCTCCTCGAACGCCTCGCGGGTGACCTCGGCGCGGACGGTCCGCCCGCGGGCGGTGACGCGGACCTCTGCCGACCGCCGCGCGGACAGCGCCTGCTTGGCCCGCTCGACCTCGACCAGCAGCGCGCCGGGCGCGGCGCCGAGCGCCGCGGCGTCCTCGCGCGGCAGGCCGCGCAGCACCTCGCCCGCGAGCCGGTCGTCCCAGTCGCGCCCGCCGAGCTCGTGGTCGCCCTCGGCGGCCACGACCGTGATCTCCTCCTCGCCGATCTCGACGAGGGAGATGTCGAAGGTGCCGCCGCCGAGGTCGTACACCAGCACCCGGCGGGTGCCGGGCGCGGGGCGCAGCCCATAGGCGAGCGCCGCGGCGGTCGGCTCGCTGATCAGGCGCGGCACCTCCAGCCCGGCGAGACGGCCCGCCTCCAGCGTGGCGGCGCGCTCGGGGTGGGTGAAGTACTCGGGCACCGTGACGACCGCCCGCGTCACCGGACGGCCGAGCGCGTCCTCCGCCTGCGCCTTCAGGTGCCCGAGCACCAGCGCCGACAGCTCGGCCGGGGTCCATTCCCGGCCGCCGAGCGGCAACCGGAAGGCCGGGTTGCCCATCCATCGCTTGAACAGGTGCGCGACCTCGTCCGCGCCGTCCGCCTGGCCCTGCTTGGCGTCCCCGCCGACGACCGGGCGGCCGTCCGCGCCGAGGCCGACGACCGAGGCCGTCAGCGGGTCACCGAGCACGTCCGGGATGATCTCCGGGTCGCCGTCGCCGTTGACCCAGGCCACCGCCGAGTACGTGGTCCCGAGGTCGATGCCGACCGCGACCTCCGCCTGCCGTCCTTCCACCGCGGCCGGGCCCGTCACCCGATGACGCGGATGCCGCGCCCGTACTCGATCGCCTGCTCGACCTCCTCGGCGGACAGCACCCGGTCGGTCTCGACGCTGGCGCGCACGATGTTGCCGCCCTCGGCCTTGTCCTGGCCGGTGATGTGCAGGCGCCCCTGGCCGTCGAGCCGGAAGGTGACGTCGATCGGCGAGTTCGGGGGCAGCCCCGCCTGCATCTCCAGCACGGCGCTGGTCACCTCCTCGCCGGTGTCGAGATCCCGGACGATCTTCTCCCCCGAGGTGTTCTCGAAGATCTTCAGCTCGATCAGCGGCGCGCCGCCGTCCTTGGTGCCGAAGGTCATCGTGCTCTCGGCGGGCAGGGCCTGCTGCGCCAGCACCAGGTTCGCGATGACCTGGGTGTCGTCGGGCAGGAAGGCGAGCACGCCGAAGCTGTGGCTGGAGACGTTCGTCACCGCCATGCCGCCGATCTTCTTGACGGTGCCGAGCCGCAGGCCCATCGTGTCGGCGACGACCTCCTCGGCCTCCTCCCGCACGACGTCGGGGGTCGTCTCGACGTCGACGTCCTCGGGCCTGGTGTCGGTCCGCCTGCCGATCTCGTGCCGGATGCGCTCGTTGATCGCCAGCTTCTGGCCGTAGATCGCGGCGCCCTTGGCCACCGCGAAGTCGGGTTCGAAGCTCTCGATCTCGATCCCGAACTCCTTCTGGAGACGGGCCGCGACCTGCGGCATCTTGGTGGAGCCGCCGACCAGCAGGAGCCGGTCGATGCTCGGGCTGCCGAGCTCCCTCGCGGTCTCGATCACCGCCTTGGTGTAGGTGACGGTGTTCTCCAGCAGCGGCGCGGTCAGCTCCTCGAACTTCTCCCGGGTGAGCGACACCGCGACCTGCTTGCCGTCGTGCACCACCGGGATCCTGGCCTGCGGCATCGCGGTGAGCGTGCGCTTGCTGCTCTCGGCGCGCAGCCACAGGGCCTGCACGGTGTCGGGCGAGGAGAGGACCCCGCCGTCGGCGCCCGGGTACTCGGCCTCCCACTGCGCGGCGCAGTACTTGACGATCTCCTCGTCCCAGTCCCGCCCGCCGAGCTGGTCGTTGCCGCCGGTGGCGACGACCCGGATGGCGCCGTCCTTGATCTCGATGACCGTGATGTCGAAGGTGCCGCCGCCGAGGTCGTAGACCAGGAGCGTCTGGTCGCCCTTGTCCTGCATCCCGTAGGTGATGGCGGCGGCGGTGGGCTCGTTGATGATCTCCAGGACGTCCAGGCCCGCGATCCGGCCGGCGGTGGCGGTGGCCTCCCGCTGCGGGACGTCGAAGTAGGCCGGGCAGGTGATGACCACCTTCTGCGGGCGGACCCGGTCGTGCCGCTCGGCGTCGTCGACGGCCTTGCGGAGGATGTAGGACGAGATCTCCTCCGGGGAGACCTCCCGGCCGAAGAACTCCCGCCGCCAGTTCGGCTTGCCGATCTCGCGTTTGATCATTTCGATCACGCGGTCGGCCTCAAGGAGCGCGGTGTTCTTGGCCTCCCGGCCGACGACGCGGGTCTCGTCGTCCTCGAAAAGGACGACCGAAGGGGTGGTGAGCTCACCCTCGATGTTCGGTGTGACCATGGGACGGCCGCTGGTGTCGTCGACATGGGCGATGCACGTGTAGGTCGTTCCCAGGTCGATGCCGTAGACACGGTTCTCGCTCAACTGGGAGCTCCTTTTTCTGTGTGGTCGGCTAATGCGGTGTTACCGGACCCCACGTCCGCGTCCTCGCCCGCGGAAGTGCCCGCATCGGTGCCCGCGGGCGCGGGCGTAGGCGCGTCCGGCTCCGGCGCGCCGTTCGCGGGCGCCGCGGCGACATGGCGGTGGACGCTCACCCATTCGGGGCGCAGGACGTTCTCGTCCCAGGAGAAACCGGCCCGGAGACGCCGGGCGACCGTGCGCCCGAGGGCCGGGTCGGAGGTGTCGACCGTGCTCACGACCTGCTGGCGGGCACGGTCCAGGGCGTCGCCGTCGACGGAGAACCGCCGCACGCCGTTGCGCACGAGGATCTGCTCGACGGTGTCGCGGAAGAAGGCGAGGGTGCCCGCGGTGGGGGACGGGGTCTCGGCGGCGTCGATGACCTGCGTGAGATCGTCGTGGAGCGAGACGAGATCGAGCAGGACGGGCCGGAGCAGGGTCTGGTGGAAGCCCTGGCGGTGCCGGTCCAGCTCGTCGCTCATCGACTCGACGAGGCGTTCCCGGACCTCGTCATAGCGGATCTTGGAGTCGAACAGTTTCCGGAGCCCGCGCAGCTCCTCCGCTAAGGACCTGATCGCCGGACCCGCACCGCCGTCCACCGGAACGTCGGTGCCGTCCCGCTCCGGAGCACCATCGGTCATTTGCCCACCCTGCGGTATCCGAGTAACGGGTCACATTATCGGGCCGGACGGGCGATCCCGGCGGTCGGATCGGCACGTTTGGCCACAAGCGGCTTGGCCGGTATTCCGGCCAAGCCACCTGTTTCCCACCCGTTATGGCGCATTAAAAATGATCACTGTGAGTGGACGGCGCGGCCTCCGACGAGGGTGAGCGTCGGCGTCAGCGTCTGGAGGCGTCCGGCGTCCACGGTCATCGCGTCGCCGTCCAGGACGACCAGGTCCGCCAGGTACCCGGGGACGATCGCCCCCTTGCGGTCGTCGGCGTGCTCGAAGTGCGCGGCGTCCGTCGTCCAGAGGCGCAGGGCCTGCTCCCGGGTGAGCCGCAGGTCGTCCGGGACGTCGGCGTACGGGCCGGGCGGGGAGCCGGTGAAGGTGGCGACGCCGCGGCGCCAGTCGGGGAAGCAGACCGGCGCGTCCGAGCTGTCGGCCACGTGCACCCCGGCGGCGAGCAGCGCTCCGGCGGGGAACGCCCGCGACCAGCGGCCGGCCCCGATGGAGCGGGTCATGGACGCGCCGCTGTGCGACTTCATCAGCGAGCTGGTGATCACGCCGATGCCGTGCTCGGCGAGCCGGGCGTAGGAGTCCTCGGTGAGGAGCGTGCCGTGGATGAGGGCGTGCCGCGCGTCCGGCCAGGGGTCGGCCTTGAGCGCCCTGGCCAGCCCGTCGATCGCCGCGTCCGCCGCGCGGTCGCCGGTGACGTGCACCTGGACCTGGAGGCGGTTGCGGTGCGCCAGCTCGATCATGCGCATCAGCTCGTCGTAGCGGGCCTCCTCGTCGTCCCCGTGGGTGACCAGGTGGCCCGTCCCGCCCTCGGGATAGGGCTGGTGCAGCCAGGCGGTGCACTGCGTGGGGACCCCGTCGGCGAACAGCTTGCAGCCGCCGACGCGGAGCCAGTCGTCGCCCAGCCCGGTGGACAGGCCCGCGTACGACAGCGCCCTCGCGAGACCCTCGGACGTACTGGACGGCGACGGCCAGTCCCAGTGCAGCAGCGTGTTGACGCGGACGGTCATCCGGCCCTGCCTGCGCAGGGTGATGTAGTCGCGCAGCAGCCCGGGCCAGACGATCGGGTCGGTGACGCTGGTGATGCCGAGGGAGTTGAGCGTGCTCATGGCGGATACGATCGCGTCCAGGCGCTCCTCCTCCGAGTGCTCCGGGACGTACCGGGTCACCAGGTCCTTCGCGGCTTCGAGGAGGAGGCCGGTGGGCTCGCCGGACGGGTCGCGGACGATCACGCCGCCCTGCGGGTCCGGGGTGTCGCGGGTGATCCCGGCGAGTTCCAGCGCGACGGTGTTGACCAGGACCGAGTGCCGCGAGGCGTGGTGCAGGACGGCGGGGCGGCCCCCCGTGGCCGGGTCGAGGTGGGTGCGGTGCGGGGTCGGGTCGAACTCCGCGATGTTCGCCTCGCGCCAGCCCTCGCCGACCAGCCAGTCGCCGCCGCCGGGCCCCGCGCCGGCCCCGGCGAGCGCGATGTGCAGGGCAGCGAGCGAATCGACGCCGTTCAGGTCGACGGCGTAGCCGGACAGCCCGAACATCGCCAGGTGCAGGTGCGCGTCGTTGATCCCCGGCAGCACCGTCCGCCCGTCCAGGTCGAGCGTGGACGTCGACGGGCCCGCGAAGGAGCGGACGTGCCGGTCGTCGCCGACGGCGAGGATCCGGTCGCCCGCCACCGCGACGGCGGTCGCGGTGCGCGAGGCCCCGTCGAGGGTGACGACATTGCCGCCGTGCAGGACGAGGTCGGCCTGGGTCGTCGCCGTGGTCATCTACCATCCCTCCTCAAGCACGGCGTCCAGCGCCGCTGCGAATTCGTCGGCGTGCGCGGGCGTGAACGTCAGCGGCGGCTTGAGCTTGAGGATGTTCCACGCCGGGCCGGTCGGGTAGACGAGCGCGCCGCGGTCCTTGAGCCGCTCACAGATGATCAGCGTCTCCTCGGAGGCGGGCTCCTTGGTCTCCCGGTCCAGGACGAACTCGACGCCGCTGTAGAAGCCCTGGCCGCGGACGTCGCCGATGATCTCGTGCCGGGGCGCCAGCGCGGCCAGCACGTCCCGCAGGTACTGGCCCGTCCTCAGGGCGTTGTCCTGGAGGTTCTCCTCCTCCACGACGTTCAGCAGCTCCAGCCCGACCGCGCAGGCGACCGGGTTGCCGCCGTAGGTGGAGAAGAACCGCCCGGCGGGGTCGAACGCCTGCGAGATCTCCCGCGTGGTGACCATCGCCGCCACCGGGAACCCGTTGCCCATCGCCTTGCCCATGGTCACGAAGTCCGGGACGACGTCCTGCGTCTCGAACCCCCAGAACGCCTCGCCGAGCCGCCCGAAGCCCACCTGGACCTCGTCGGCGATCGTCATCGCGCCGTGCCGGGCCGCCGTCTGGAAGATCGGCGCGAGGTAGCCGGGCGGCAGGACGACCTGGCCGCCGCCCGCCAGCAGCGCCTCGAACAGGAACGCGGCGGGCGCGCGGCCCTCGGCGGCGAGGCGGTCGAAGGTCTCCGTCACGTGCGCGGCGTAGTGCGCGCCCGCCTGGGGGTCGTCGTAGCCGTAGCGTCCCCGGTAGCGGTCGGGGTTGGGGGTGGGGTGGGTGGTGTCCGGCTTGCCGTAGTGGCGGTAGCGGGACGGGCTGACGTCGGCGACCACCGAGGTGTACCCGTGGTAGGCGTCGTCGATGATGACGACGTCCTCCCGCTTGGTGAGGTAGCGGGACATCCGCAGCGCCAGGTCGTTGGCCTCGCTGCCGGAGTTGACGAAGTAGACGACGTCGAGGCCGTCCGGCAGCGTCGCGGTGAGCCGCTCGGCGTACTCCGACAGGACGTCGTAGACGAACCGGGTGTTGGTGTTGAGCCTGCCGAGCTGGCGCGCGGCGGCCTCGACCAGGCGCGGGTGGCTGTGTCCCACGAGCGTGACGTTGTTGAGCGCGTCGAGGTAGGACCGGCCGTGCTCGTCGTAGAACCGGCAGTTCCGCGCCCGGACCATGGTGATCGGGCGGCTGAAGTAGGTGGGGTGGCTGTTCGGCAGGTGCCGGTGGCGCTTGGCCAGCGCCCCGTCCCCGGCAGGCGTCCAGGCGGTGACCGCGTCCTGGTCGCCGAGCAGCGGCGTCGGGTCGGGGAACAGCGCCCGCCACAGCTCCTGCTCGTCGCCGGGCGCCTCCCGCGGGACGGCCGTCCAGGACGTGGCGGCGCCGTCCGCGACGGGGACGGCCGTGACCTGGATCCGCACGCGGGGCGGCAGGCCGTCGCGGGCGTCAGCGGCGACCTCGCCGAGCCGTCCGCCGGCGGGCACGTCCGTGCCGGGCGCCGGCACCGTGGTCAGGCCGGTGTAGAGGGTGCGGAAGCGTACGCCCTCGGCCGGCTCGTGGAGCAGGATCAGGTCCGTCCCGGCGGCGCCCACGGCCTCGACGCGCCCGGCGAGGGACGCGAGGACCGGCGTGTCCGTCGCGGCGAAAAGGTCGATCCCGAGGGTGACGTCGGCGCCGCGCCGCGCGGGGACGAGGAACCTCGGCTCGCCGTAGCGGCCCACCGGCGTCCCGTCCCCGTGGTGGAGGACGGCCTCGCGGGCGGCGGCGCGCAGTTCGTCGGGCTCGCGCGGGTCGGCGCCGTCGTAGCAGTCGCCGGTGATGGCGAGGTCGAGGGGGCCGAGCCGTCCGGCGACCGGCGCGGTGGCCTGCCCGGCGTGCCCGGCGAGCCAGGCGGCGGCGGCCGCGGTGGCGGCGTGCGGGGGCAGCCCGCACGCCTGCCGGACGGCGGCGGCGCCCACCTCGGCGGGGACGTCGGCGAGCGTGCGGACGAGGCCGGCGGCCGCCGACGAGCGGTGCCGGGGGTCGCCGTGCAGCCGCCCGGCGGCGAGCCGGGCGGTGGTCGCCGCGACCGCCGCCGACCGGACGGCGATCAGCGGGAACAGCAGGTCGATCTCGGCCTCGGTGAGCGGGCACGCCGCGTGGTAGGCGGCGGTCAGCGCGGCGGCGACGGCCAGCGGGCGGTCCGCGCCGCGCATCGCGCTGGAGGCCAGCACCGCGAGGTCGGCGATCCGCGGCGCGGGCGCCGCGTCCCCGAAGTCGATCACGCCGGACACGCGGGTGCGGGAGCCGTCCCGCCGGACAAGCAGGTTGAAGGCGTTGAGGTCGTGGTGGACGACCGCGACCGGCAGCGCGCCGAGCCGCTCGTCCAGCAGCGGCAGGTACCGCGCCTGGATCAGCCCGGCCGCCGCCCGCAGCCCGGGGTCCCCGACGTGCGGCAGCGACGCGCCGAGCGCCGTCCCCGCGTGCGCGAACTCCCAGTAGTGGGCGGGCGGCGGCTCGGCCGCGGCGAACGTCCCCGTGGCGGCGCCGAGCCGGCCGGCGACCGCGCCGATGTCTGCGAGCAGCTCGGCCGACCTGCGGGGCACCTCGGCGAGCGGTCGGCCCGGCACGTAGGTCAGCAGCCGGACGAGCAGCCCGTCCACGTCCCGCGAGGGCGCCCCGGAACGGTCCAAGACGACCTCCGGGACCGCGAAACCGAGGTCCTGGCCCGCGAGGTGGCCGAGCAGCGCCGTCTGGAACTCCGCCGCCCGCCGCTCGGCGGGCCCGGTGACCTTCAGGACGTACTCGGCGCCCGCGCCGTCCACGACATGGGTGTTGCGGTCGGTCTCGCCGGCCAGGGGCCGGAGCGTGACCGGGTCGAGCCCGAAGCCCTCGCGCAGGACGTCCCGCAGGAACGCGTCGCTCACCTCGGGTGGGCCGGCGGTGATGCGCTCGTAGCGCGCGTCGGTCACGGTGCCGTCGTCGGTGTGCGGTGCCACGGACAGAACTCCATTCGCGGTGGTCGGACTCGGATGACCGGACTCGGTCGGTCGTGCTTCATGCGCCCGCCGGGACGACCTCGGTGGCCGCGCCGCCGGGACGGTCGGGGACGATCGCCTGGTGGCGCGGGTCCCAGCTCACGGCGACCCGCTCCCCCGGCATCGCGGGCAGCGACGGCCCGACGGGGTGCGAGGCGACGCCCTGCGTCCCGTCGTCGAAGCGCAGCCCCACCTGGTGCCGGTCGCCGACGTAGACGATCTCGGTGATGGTGGCGCCGATGTGGTTGTGGTCGGCGGCCACCGCGGACGCCTCCGCGTGCAGGACGAGGCGCTCGGGGCGGACCACCGCGACGCCGGGGGCGCCGTCGAGGCCCGCGTCCAGGCGCGGCGCCCGCAGGGCGTGCGAGCCGCACCGCAGGATCCCGGCGGCCTTGTCGACCGTCCCGCGGAACCCGGTGGACTCGCCGAGGAACTGCGCGACGAACAGCGTCTCCGGCCGTTCGTACAGGTCGGCGGGGGTGCCGACCTGCTCGATGCCGCCCTCGTTGAACACCGCGATGCGGTCGGACAGCGTGAGCGCCTCGTGCTGGTCGTGGGTGACGAAGATGAAGGTCATCCCCAGCTCGCGGTGCATCCGCGCGATCTCGCGCTGGAGCTGGTCGCGCAGCCGCTTGTCGAGGGCGCCGAGCGGCTCGTCCATCAGCAGGGCGCGCGGCTCGTACACCACGGCGCGGGCCAGTGCGACGCGCTGCTGCTGCCCGCCGGACAGCTGCCGGGGCAGCCGGTCGGCGTAGTCGCCGAGGTGCACCAGGTCCAGCGTCTCGGCGACCTTGGCCGCGATCTCGGCCTTGGGCATCTTGCGCTGCTGGAGCGGGAACGCGACGTTCTTCGCCACCGTCAGGTGCGGGAACAGGGCGTACTGCTGGAACACCACGCCGAGGTCGCGCTTGTGCGGCTTCAGCCGGGACACGTCCTGGCCGTCGATCTCGATCGACCCCGCGGACACCGACACGAACCCGGCGAGCATCGACAGGATCGTCGTCTTGCCCGAGCCGGACGGCCCGAGGAGCGTCATGAACTCCCCGTCGGCGATGTCGAGCGAGACGTCGTCCACCGCCGGCCGCGGCGTCCCCGCATAGTGCTTCGACACCCCCTTGATCCGGATTCCGCGGGAGGCGTCCTTGCTGGTCGGGTTCATCATGTCCTCCGCTCGCGGCGAACGAACTGCGGGATGAGCAGGACGAGGGTGGTGGCGACCACCATCACGCTCGACGCCGCAGCGATGGTGGGGTCGATTTCCAGGGTGATGGAGTTGTACATCTGCACCGGAAGGGTCTGGATGTCGGGCGTCTGGAGGAACAGCGCGACGACGACCTCGTCGAGCGAGGTGACGAACGCGAACGCGAAGCCGGACAGCACGCCCGGCGCGACCTGCGGGACGGTGATCCGGAAGAACGTCGTCCACGCCGTGGCGCCGAGGGTGGCGGCGGCGATGTCCTGCGTCCGGTCGTAGCCGGCGAGGCTGGTCGACACCGCCGTCACGACGAACGGCAGCGCCAGCACGGTGTGCGCGAGCACGAACCCGATGGCGGTGCCGTTGAGCTGCCAGCGGATGAACACCCCGTAGATCGCGATCGCGACCACGATCCCCGGCATGATCATCGGCGCCATCATCAGCTGCCGGACGGCGCCCCGCCCGCGGAACCGCGACCGGGTGAGGCCGAGCGCGACCGCGACGCCGAGGACGGTCGCGGTGACCGCGACCAGCAGCCCGATCTGCACCGAGGTGAGCAGCGCGTACATCCACTTCTCGGAGCCGAAGAACGACTTGTACCAGCGCAGCGACCACGACTTCGGCGGGAACTCGAAGGTGGACGCGCCGGAGAAGCTCATCGGGATGACCACGACGGTCGGGGCGATCAGCAGCAGCGCGGTCAGCGCCACCGCCGTCCGCAGGCCCCAGCCGATCCCGCCGTCCCGCTGGACCTTCACCGGGCTCGCGGGCTCGGCCGCGGAGCCGCCCGTGTGCCCCTCCACCTGGTCGATCACCTGCTCACTCATGGGTCACCGCCCCTCCGAGGGCCTTCGCCGGGCCGCCGAACCGCGACACGATGAACAGCACCAGCAGCGTCACCCCGAGCAGGACCGTGCCGAGCGCCCCGGCGCCGCCGAAGTCCAGCAGCTTGCTGACCCGCTCGCCGATCACCTGGGAGATCAGCGAGTTCTGCGGCGAGCCCAGCAGCGCCGGGGTGATGTAGAAGCCGAGCGTCATGATGAACACCAGCGAGAAGCCGGAGAGCATCCCCGGCACCGACAGCGGGATGTGGACCCGCGCGAACGCCCGCCAGCGCGGGGCGCCGAGGCTGCCCGCCGCGTCCAGCAGCCGCCGGTCGATCTGCTCCATGGCGCTGTACAGCGGCAGCACCATGAAGGGCAGCATGACCTGCACCATCGCGACCGTCACGCCGGCGACGGTGCCGAGCAGCACGACGCCGTCGAACCCGATCAGGCCGAGGAACCGGTCGATGGGCCCGCCGCGCTGCTCCAGCATGTACCAGGCGAAGTTGCGGGCCATCAGCGACGTCCAGAACGGCAGCAGGACGATCACCGTCAGCACGCCCCGGGTCCGGGGCTTCACCCGCGTCATCGCGTAGGCGTAGGGGTAGGCGATCACCAGCGTGACCGAGGCCACGATGAGCGCCGTGACCAGCGTCCGCACCAGCACCTTCACCGACAGGCCGTCGTGCAGCAGGCCGGTGTAGTTGCCGAAACCGGCGGCCGGCTCGGTGAAGCTGCGCCACACGATGGTGGCGATCGGATAGAAGAAGAACACCAGCAACAGCGCCGTCGCCGGCAGGACGAACCAGGCCGCCCGCCCCCGGGGGCGTGCCGCCTCGCGCCCCCGGGACCGTGCCGTGATCGTCGTCGTCATGGGTTACCTCACCCCGCGAGCCAGGTGGTGTAGCGCTTGGTGACCGCGTCGAAGTTCTGGCCCCACCACTCGGCGTCCGACCGCACGATCGAGTGCTTGCGGTCGGGCGTGAACGGGTTCACCCGCTGCTGGATCGGGTCGTAGTTCGGCACGATGCTCTCGTTGATCGGCTGGACGGAGGCCAGCTGCGCCAGCTTGGCCGAGGGGTCGTTCCGGGACGCGAAGGCGATGAACTTCATCGCCTGCTCCTTGTTCGGGGCGCCCTTGGGCACCACGAGGTCGTCCCAGTTCACGACGGTCTTGTCCCAGACGGGCTGGAACGGCGCCCCCGCCTTGAGCGACTGGTAGGCGCGGGCGGACAGCACGAGGGCCATGTCCACCTGCCGGTCCACCATCATCTGCTGCTGCTGCCCGTACGTCTTCGCGAAGGTGGTCGACTTCTTGATCGGCTCCAGCTTGCGGAAGGCGCGGTCCAGGTCCAGCGGGTAGAGCTGCTTCTCGGGGACGCCGTCGCCCATCAGCGCGGCCTCCAGCAGCCCCACGGCGATCTCGGGCGGCACGATCCGCCGTCCCGGGTACTTCTTCACGTCGAAGAAGTCGCCGATCTTGGTGGGCGGGTCGTTCTTGTACTTCTCCTTGTCGTACATGAAGATCAGGCTGTAGTTGTACGCCGGGACGCCGCAGTCCCCGACGGTCCCCTTCGGGAAGACGTTCTTGTCGATCACGGAGAAGTCGAGCTTCTCCAGGTACTTGCCGCAGTACTGCACGGCGGCGGCGGCGCTGGTGTCCACGACGTCCCAGCTCACCTTGCGCGCCTCGACCATGGTCTTCATCCGCGCCTCGTCCACCGGGCCGTCGTTGCGGACCTTCACCCCGGTCTGCGCGGTGAACGGCTCCGCCCACGCCTTGTTCTGGTAGTCCTGGAAGGGGCTCCCGGTCGACACGAAGGTCAACGCGTCGCTCTTGCTCGACGGGTTGCCGATCCCGCAGGCCGCGACCAGTGCCACGGCCAGACCGGCGGCCGTGGCCCTGGTCCTGATGCCTCTGTTCCGACGCACGGTCTCCTCCAGTGCTCGGTAAATGGATCCCCGACGGATCTTGTCTTGCTAGTGCGCGGCTCTGACCTGCTCGTTCAGTATCCGCGCAAGGGTGTCCACCTGCTCCTCGGTGATCACCAGAGGTGGGGAGAGCACGATGCTGGTGCCGGAGGCGCGAACGATCACGCCCTCGGCCCGTGCACCGGCCTGGACGCCGGAGGTGTCGCCGCGGGCGAACTCGATGCCGAGCATCAGGCCCACGCCGCGCACCTCCAGGACGTGGTCGAGCTCCTCCAGCGGCTTGAGCGCGTCCAGCAGCCGCCTGCCGAGCCTGTCGGCCCGTTCGAGGAGCCCTTCGCGGCGCAGGATCTCGATGTTCGCGAGAGCCACCGCCGCGCCGACCGGATGGCCGTTGTAGGTGAAGCCGTGCAGGAACGCCGCCCCGTCGGCCAGGTCGAGGACGCGGTCGCCGATCAGCACCGCGCCCATCGGGATGTAACCGCTGGACAGGCCCTTCGCCATGACGATCATGTCGGGCTCGATGCCGTAGCGCTCGCTGGCGAACCAGTGGCCCGTGCGTCCGAACGCGGTGACGATCTCGTCGACGATCAGCAGGATGCCGTGCCGGCGCAGGATCTCCTGCACCCGCGGCCAGTAGCCGTCCGGGGGCGGGACCATGCCGCCGACCCCGAGCACGGGCTCGCCGATGAAGGCGGCGATCCGCTCGGGCCCGATCCGCTCGATCCGCTCCTCCAGCTCGGCGATCAGCCGGTCGGCCGCGCCCGGATCGTCCGCGAGCGCGTGCGGCTTGCCGAGGAACTCGATGCCGGGGACGAGCGGCCCGAAGCCCTCGCGGAGCCGGTCGATGCCGGTGGCGGCGAGCGAGCCGCCGCCCATCCCGTGGTACCCGGCGGAGCGGGCGAGGACGACGGTCCGCTCGGGGTGCCCGGCGTGGTGCTGCGCGAGCCGCGCCAGCTTGATCGCCGTCTCGTTGCCCTCGGACCCGCCGTTGGTGAAGAAGACCCGCGACAGCCCGGCCGGGGCCAGCCCGATGAGCCGCTCGGCCAGCCGGATCGAGGGCTCGTTGGAGTAGTCGCCGAAGGAGGAGTAGAACTCCAGCTTCGCGATCTGCCCGGCGGCGGCCTCGGCCAGCTCCCGGCGGCCGTGGCCCACGGGGCACTGCCACAGCCCGCAGGTGCCGTCGATGTAGGAGCGGCCGTCCACGTCCCACACGATCGCGCCCTCGCCGCGGTCGAGGACCAGCGCCTCGGCCGGCGCCCCGATCACGCTGTGCGGATGGACGATCGTCCGCGCGTCCAGCTCGGCGAGCTCCCGCGTGCGGTCCGCCCCGGCCCGGTCCTGCGCGACCTGCTGTTCCAGCGTCATGACACCGCCCTCACAGTTTCATCGAGATCGACTTGGTCTCCAGGTAGGCGTCGATGCCCTCGCTGCCGCCCTCGCGCTCCTGGCCGCTGTTCTTCATCCCGCCGAACGGCAGCTCGGGCCGGACGGGGGCGGGGTCGTTCACGGCGACGATGCCGAAGTCCAGCCGGTCGGCGGCGCGCCACAGCCGGGCGAGGGCCGAGCCGAAGACGTAGGCCGCCAGCCCGTAGTCGGTGGTGTTGGCGCGCTCGATCGCCTCGTCCTCGTCGTCGAAGACGTAGACCGGCAGCACCGGGCCGAAGGTCTCCTCGGAGCTGATCAGCATGGTGTCGTCTGCTCCGGTGAGGACGGTCGGCTCGTAGAAGGCGCCGCCCAGCCCGGCCCTGGCGCCGCCCTCCGGCGGGCTCCAGCGGCGGCCGCCCGCCGCGACGGCGGCGCCGCGCTTGACCGCGTCGGCGACGTGCCGCTCGACCTTGTCCAGGCCGGCGAAGTCGATCAGCGGGCCGAGGGTGGTGCCCTCGTCCGCGCCGTGCCCGACGCGCAGCGCCGCGACGCGCTCCAGCAGCAGCGGCAGGAACTCCTCGTACACCGTGCGGTGGACGAACAGCCGGTTGACGGCGATGCAGCTCTGCCCGGCGTTGGCGAACTTGGCGGCGGAGACGGCAGCGGCGGCGGCGGGGAGGTCGGCGTCCTCCAGCACGATGGCCGGGGAGTGCCCGCCCAGTTCCAGCGACGTCCGCCGCAGGTGGGTGTCCGTCGAGCGGATCAGGCTCAGGCCGACCTCGGTGGATCCGGTGAAGCTGACCTTGCGGAGCCGGGTGTCGGCGAGCAGCGCGCCCACCACCTCGGCCGGGCGCGTCGTGGTGATCGACTGGAGGACCCCGGCGGGCAGCCCGCCCGCCTCGGCGATGATCCGCACCAGCTCGGTGCCGATCAGCGGGGTCTGCTCGGCGGGCTTGACGATCACCGGGCAGCCGGCGGCGAGGGCGAGCCCGACCTTGCGGACCAGCATGCTCGCCGGGAAGTTCCAGGGGGTGATCGCGAGCGCGGGGCCGACGGGGGCGCGCAGGACCAGCCCGGGGCCTCCGGCGGCCTGCGGGGTGACCCGCCCGCCGGCCCGGCGGCCCTCCTCGGCGGCCCAGTCGAGCATCCGGGCGCTGCCCATGACCTCGCCGCGCGCCTCGTGCAGCGGCTTGCCGTTCTCCGCCGTCATGATCGCCGCGAGCGTGCCGGCCGCGGCGCGGATCGCGGCGGCGCCGGCGCGCAGGGCGGTGGCGCGCTCCTCCGCGCTCGTCGCACGCCAGGCGGGGAAGGCCGCGCAGGCCGCGTCCAGCGCCGTGAGGGCCTCCTCCGGCCCGGCGTCGGCGGCGTGCCCGACGACCTCCAGGGTCGCGGGGTCGAGCACCTCGAACGTGGCGGCGCCCGTTCGCCAGTCCCCGTCGATCAGCAGGGTGGCGGTGGACGGGTCTACGGGCATGTGCCCCTCCTCGTGTCTGGCTCGCGCCGATGTCCCGGGAATCCCGGGAAACGCCGAATCCCGGATGCGCCGTGGCCGGCGGATGGCCGGCCGGTGAATCGCTACAGGTCAGCAGTCTTGGAGGCCAGTGTTGTATTTGTCAACACCTATCACCGGATCCGTTTCCGGCTTTACAGTGGGCACATGAACCCAGATCCCGCCCGTTCGGCGGATCCCGCCGCCGAGGCGACCGCGCTCCTGCCGATCCGGGAGCTGCTGTCCTACCGGCTCCACCGGGTCGCGAACGCGCTGTCCCGCAGTGCCGCCCTCCGCTACCGCCGAGAGTACGGTGTCAGCCTGCACGAATGGCGGACGGTAGCACTGCTCGGCGCGGACGAGCCACAGGCGGTCAACCAGCTCGCCCGCCTCGCCGGCCTGGACAAGGCGCAGATGAGCCGGGTCGCCGCCAAGCTGACCGAGCGCGGGCTGGTCGAACGGGAGCCGGGTCCGGGGCGCAGCACGCAGCTCAGCCTCACACGCAGCGGGAAGGCGCTCTACCGCGGCCTGATCGGCGCCGCCAACGACCGCAACGAGGCGTTCCTGGCCTGCCTCACGCCGCTTGAGCAGGAGGTTCTCGACTCGGCGCTGCGCAAGCTGGCCGCGGTCGGACGGGCACTGGAGCGTGCCGAACACTGAGTGACACCGGCCACCGGCCGTGAGATGGTGTTGACATCATCAACACCTGCCATGTATCCCTGCAAGTGACGACCCGCGTGGCGACACTTCAGGAGGGCGGCCGCACATGACCGACCGAGTCACGATCTGCGAATGCTTCGCCCGTGACGGCCTGCAACACGAGGAGACCGACGTCCCGGCGGACGCCAAGATCGGACTGATCGGCGCGTTCGCCGACGCCGGCTTCACCCGTGTCGAGGCGACCTCGTACAGCCACCCGGAGCGGGTGCCCGCGTTCCGCGACGCGAGCGAGGTGCTGGCCGGGCTCCCCCGGCCGGCGGGCGTGTCGTACAAGGCGACCTGCCCGAACCCGCGCGCCGTGCGGCGCGCGCTCGCGGACCTGGACGCCGGGCACGGCGCGCACGAGCTGAGCCTGCTGGTCTCGGCGACCGAGTCCCACACCGAGCGGAACATGCGGACGACGCGGGAGCGCCAGTGGGCGGCCGTCGCCGAGATGGTCCGGCTCGCCGGCGGCCGCTTCCGGCTGGTGGGCGTGATCTCGGTGGCGTTCGGATGCCCGTTCGAGGGGCACGTCGACCCCGGGGTGGTGGCCGAGGACGCGGCCAGGTTCGCCGACCTCGGCGTGGACATGGTCACGCTCGGCGACACCACGGGGCTCGCGACGCCGAGCACCGTCAAGGCGATGTTCGGGCGGGTCGCCTCCGCCCACCCGGAGGTCCCGTTCATCGCGCACTTCCACAACACCCGCGGCTCCGGCATCGCCAACTGCGTCGCGGCGCTGGAGGCCGGGTGCCGGGACTTCGACAGCTCCCTCGGCGGCGTGGGCGGCCACCCCACGCGCATCCAGTACGGCCAGGGCATGACCGGGAACGTGTGCACCGAGGACCTGGTCAACCTGCTGGAGTCGGAGGGCGTCGGCACCGGGCTCGACCTCGGCAAGCTCATGGACGCGTCACGGATGTGCGAGCGGGTGCTCGGCCGCCGGCTGTACAGCATGGTCGCGCGGGCCGGCTTCGGCCCCGCCGGCCGGAAGGAGTTCCAGGATGCCTGAGCACGATTCACCCGGCCCCGGGCACCCGCCCGTGCTGGTCTCGGAGGACCACGGCGCCGTCCGGGTGCTGCGGCTGAACCGTCCCGCCAAGCTCAACGCGCTCAACACCGAGCTCACCGCCGCCCTGCTGGAGGGGCTCCGGGCCGCCGACACGGACGGCGCGGTCCGCGCGGTGGTCCTGACCGGCGCCGGGCGGGCCTTCTGCGCCGGGGCCGACGTGAAGGAGTTCACGGACCTCACGCCCGACGACCAGGGCGCGGTCGTCCGGCGCGCGGAGCTGACCATGCGCACCCAGATGCTCCCGCAGCAGCTGACCAAGCCGGTCGTCTCCGCGGTGCGGGGGCACGCCATGGGCGGCGGCGCGGGCCTCGCCCTCGGCTGCGACATGGTCGTCGCCGCGTCCGACACCCGGCTCGGCTACCCCGAGCTGCGGCACTCGCTCGTCCCCGCGATCGTGATGACCGGCCTCCAGCGCCACCTCGGCCGCAAGCTCGCCTTCGAGCTGATCAGCACCGGCCGGATCCTGGACGCGCGGGAGCTCGCCGCGCACGGCCTGGCCAACCGGGTGGTCGAGCCGGGCGAGGAGGTCGCCGCCGCCCTGGAGATCGCCACGGCCTGGGCCGAGGTGAACGCGGACGCGATGTGCGCGGCCAAGGGGCTGTTCTACCGGGTGGCCGACCTGCCCTTCGAAGAGGCGATGCGGACCGGCGGGGACGTCAACGCGATCATGCGCGGGTTCCGCACGTGAGGCCGCTGGACGGGATCCGGGTGCTGGACTTCTCCCGGGTGCTCGCCGGGCCGATGGCCACCCAGATCCTCGCCGAGCTGGGCGCCGAGGTGATCAAGGTGGAGCGGCCGGGCGGCGGGGACGAGTCCCGGCGGTTCGAGCCCCGGCTGCCCGGCGGTGAGAGCGCCTACTTCTTCGCCTTCAACCGCGGCAAGCGCTCGATCACCCTCGACCTGGCGACCCCGCGCGGGCAGGAGATCGCCCGCGGCCTCGCCCGGCACGCCGACGTCGTGGTGGAGAACTTCCTGCCCGGCTCCATGGACAAGCGCGGCCTCGGCTACGAGGCGCTCGCGGAGGAGAACCCCCGCCTGGTCTACGTGTCCGCCACCGGCTTCGGCCAGTCCGGCCCGTACTCCGACCGCAAGGGGTACGACACCGTCTTCCAGGCGCTGTCCGGCGTCATGGCGCTGACCGGCCACCCGGACACGCCCCCCGCCAAGGCCGGGGTCCCCATCGCCGACCTGACGTCCGGGCTGTGGATCGTCATCGCGGCGCTGGCCGGGCTCGCCGGGCGCGGCTCCTCCGGGCGCGGCGGGCACGCCGACCTGGCGATGATGGACGTCCAGGTCAGCCTGCTGGCGGTCGCCGCCGCCCGGCTGTTCGCGCTGGACGAGGACCCGCCGCGCACCGGCACCGCGCATCCGGGCCGGGTGCCGTCCGCGGCGTTCGAGTGCGCGGACGGCCGGTACCTGCACATCAGCGGCAGCGACCACCACTGGGGGCCGCTGTGCTCGGTGCTCGGCCTCGACGAGCTGGCCGCCGACCCCGACCTCGCCACCAACGCCGGGCGGGTCGCCCAGCGCGAGCGCGTGACCGCCGGCCTCACCCGCGCCTTCGCCACATGGCCGAGGGACGCGCTGGCGGACGCGCTGCGCGCGGCGGGGGTGCCCGCCGGCGAGGTCAACTCCGTCCGGGAGGCGCTCACCGACCGCAACACCATCGAACGCGGGATGGTCGGGCATTTCGACCATCCCGGCGAGGGCCGGTTCCCCGCGCTGGGCGCACCCCTGCGCATCGAGGGGTACGACCGGCCGGAGCCCGCGGCGCCGCCGCTGCTCGGCTCCGACACCGACGCGGTTCTGACCGAGCTGCTCGGCCTGGGAGAGGCGGAGATCTCCCGGCTCCGCGACGAAGGGACGATCTAGACATGGACGAGGATCCCGTACTGGTCCTGCGGGACGGCGCCGTCGTGCACGCCGTGCTGAACCGGCCGGCCGCGCGCAACGCGCTGAACCTCGCGATGTGCCACCGGCTGCGCGAGACGTTCGCGGCGCTGGACGCCGATCCCGCCGTCCGCGCCGTCCTGCTGCGCGCGAACGGCCCCGCGTTCTGCGCGGGCGCCGACCTGCGGGAGCGCAAGGGCCGCGACGAGGACTGGGTCCGCGCCCGCCGGATCGCCTCGTTCGCCGCCTACGACGCCATCGAGCGGTGCTCCAAGCCGGTGGTCGCGCTCGCGCACGGCCCCGTCGTCGGGTCGGGCGGCGAGATCGCGATGTCCTGCGACTTCGTCGTGGCCGCCGACGACGTCTCGTTCCGGTTCCCCGAGCCGCACTGGGGCACGGTCGGCGCGACGCAGCGGCTCCAGCGCGTCATCGGCAAGCGCCGCGCGAAGGAGCTGCTGTTCACCTCCAGGACGATGGAGGCGGAGGAGGCGCTGTCGGTGGGCCTCGTCCAGCGGCTCGTCCCCGCCGCGGACCTGGCGGCGGCCGGGGAGAAGCTCGCGGCGGCGATCGCCGGGGCGCCCGGGCTGGCGATGTCGCTGACCAAGCAGGCGATCGACCTGGGCTCGGAGACCGACCTGGCCAACGGGATCAGGATCGAGATGGCCGCGATCGAGCGCTGCCTCGCCGACGGCGCCTGGCGCGAGGGCGTCGGCGCCTTCAACGCCGGGGCGCGCCCCGGGCCGCGCGACGGCGGCGCGGCACCGGCTGGCCGTCCCGCCTCCGGCGACCGGGGGCGGGAGCCGGCGGACGGGGAAGGAACTACAGGGCGGTGGGAGCCGGTGGACGGAGCTGGGCTGTGAATCTGAGCGGGGTGTGCCCGCTGACCGCCGACGCCGCGCTGCGGCGGGCGGCGGACGTGGCGGCGGACGTGCAGGCCGTCGTCTCGCGGCAGGGGAACATCACCTACGCGGAGCTGGACGCCGAGGTGACCGCCGTCCGCGCCGCGCTGGCCGCGGCGGGGGTGCGGCGCGGCGACCATGTCGCGGTCTGCCTCGGGAACGGTCCTCGGTGGGTGTCGCTGTTCGTGGCGATCGGCTCCCTCGGCGCGGTGACGGTGCCGGTCAACACCCGCCTGCGCGAGGACGAGATCGCCTACGTCCTGCGGCAGTCCCGCGCGACGCTGCTGTTCACCGCCGACCGGTTCCTCAACATCGACTTCACCGCGATGCTGCGGCGGATCTGCCCCGGCGTCGGCTCGTCCCTGCCCGACCCGGCGCTGCCCCACCTGCGGGACGTGGTCGTGCTCGGCAAGGACGTGCCGGAGTGCGCGCGGTCCTGGGAGACGTTCCTCGCCGGGCCCGCGCCCGAGGTGGAGCCGTGCTCCGACCCCGACGACGTGCTGCTGATCCAGTACACCTCCGGCACGACGTCCTACCCGAAGGGCGTGCTGCTGACCCACCGCAACATGTGCGCGGACGCGTTCTTCTCCGGCACGCGGCTCGGGCTGCGGGCCGGCGACCGGTTCCACAGCGCGCGGCCGTTCTTCCACGCGGCGGGCAGCACGCTGTCGGTGCTGGCGTGCCTCCAGCACGTCGCGACGCTCGTGACCATGGACCGGTTCGAGGCCGGTGAGGCGCTGCGGCTGATGGAGGCCGAGCGCTGCACCCACTTCTCCGGCAACGACACGATCGCGCTGATGCTGCTCGACCATCCGGACCTGCCCCGGCGGAGGCTGCGGCTTCGGGGGGCGTGGGCGGCGGCGTCACCGGCGATCGTCCGGCGGATCATCGACGAGCTCGGCGCGGCCGAGTGCGTCGTCGGCTACGGGCTGTCCGAGGCGTCCCCGAACGTGGCGCAGTCGGCCTGGTGGGAGCCGGAGGAGGTGCGGGTCTCCGGGCGGATGCTGCCCGAGCCGGGGGTCGAGGTCCGGATCCGCGACACCGGGACCGGCCTCGACGTCCCCGCCGGGGACACCGGGGAGATCCTCGTGCGCGGCTGGAACGTCATGCGCGGCTACTACGAGATGCCCGAGGAGACGGCGGAGGCGCTGTCGCCGGACGGCTGGCTGTCCACCGGCGACCTCGGCAGGCTCGGCCCGGACGGGCGGCTGGAGTTCACCGGCCGCGCCAAGGACCTCATCCGCGTCGGCGGGGAGAACGTCGCCCCCACCGAGGTCGAGGACGTCCTGCACCGGCATCCGAAGATCAAGCAGGCGGCGGTGGTCGGGGTGCCCGACGCGCGGCTGATCGAGGTCCCGTTCGCGTTCGTCGTGCTCACCGAGGGCTGCGAGGCCGGGCCGGAGGAGATCCTCGGCTGGGCGCGCGAGCGGCTGGCCGGGTTCAAGGCGCCGCGGCACCTGCGGGTCGTCGCCGGGTTCGAGGAGATCGGCATGACCGCGAGTTCCAAGGTGCAGAAACGGCACCTCGCCGAGCACGCGCGGCTGCTGCTGGAGTCGGAGGGCCGATGAGGATCGAGACGCCCGTCACCCGGCTGCTGGGCGTGGACCTCCCGATCGTCCAGGCGGGCATGTCGTGGGCGTCGTCGGGGTCGGCGCTGCCGCTGGCGGTGTCCCGCGCCGGCGGGCTCGGCGTGATCGCCGCGGGGCCGATGCGGCTGCCCGACCTGGCGCGCGCCATCGACGAGGTCGAGGCGGGCACCGACCGGCCGTACGCGGTGAACCTGCCGCTGTACCGCAAGGGCGCCGAGGAGGTCATGGACCTGCTGTGCGCCCGGCGGATCCCGGTGCTGATCGCCTCGCAGGGCGGCCCCAAGCGCTACATCGAGCGGTTCAAGGACGCCGGGACGCTCTGCCTGCACGTCGTGGCGGGCGAGGAGCACGCGGCCAAGGCCGCCGGCGCCGGGGTGGACGCCCTCGTCGTCGTCGGCGCCGAGGCGGGCGGCCATCCGCCCGCGGGCCTGGTGTCCACCCTGGTGATGGTCAGGGCGGTGGCCCGGCACACGCCGGAGGTCCCGATCATCGCCTCCGGCGGTTTCGCCGACGGCGAGGGGCTGGCCGCCGCACTCGCGCTGGGCGCGGGCGCGGCGCAGTTCGGCACGCGGTTCCTGCTGAGCGAGGAGTCCGACCTGCACCCGGCGTACAAGGCCGCCGTGCTGGCCGCCGGGGTCGGCGACACCCGGACGGTCGGGCACCAGATCGGCATGATCCGGCTGCTGGCCAACGAGTTCGCCGACCGCATGACCGAACTGGAGCGCACCGCCGCGGCGCTGGAGCGGCGCCGCGCGGAGTTCGCCGCGTCCACGCTGCGGATGGCGGCCTTCGAGGGCGACGTCGTCCGCGGCAAGGTCGAGGCGGGCCAGTCGGCCGGGCTGATCGACGCGATCCTCCCCGCGGAGGTGATCGTCCGGACCCTCGCCGAGGAGTACGCGGCGGCGCTCACCCGGATGCCCGCCCCCCTGCGTGACTGACCGGGACGTCCGCCGCCGGGCACCGGCCCGGCGGCGGACGCCTGACGGTCAGCGCAGGGCGGGGAAGCGGCGGACGAGGCCGATGCGGGACCAGGGGCCGCCGAGCCCGAGCGTGTCACCGGCGTTGGCCCAGGCGACCGCGATCAGCAGCGCGGCGTAGATCCAGTGCTCGTCCATGAACGGGTTGGTCTCCAGCGGCAGGGACGCCGCGTACAGCATCGCGAGCAGGATCGTTCCACCTGCCGCGGCGATCCGCAGTCCGATGCCGAGGAGGAGTGCGACACCGAGTCCGGCGAGTCCGAACATGTAGGACACGTCGACCCAGGTCTGGCCGGCCATGGAGTGGAACATCCCCTTGAAGGGGCCCTCGACGTGGCTGAGGAAGCCCTTGGACGGGGACGTCCCGTCCAGCCAGCCGGAGGTGGCGGGCTTCCCGAGACCGAGCAGCTTGTCGAGGAAGGCCCAGGCGAAGATCCAGCCTAGGCAGAGGCGGCCGGCCGCCCAGGCGTAGGGGGCCTGGGTGTCGGCGGTGCGATGGGCGGGGGGCGTGGGATGCGTCCTGACGGACATGGGGGCTCCCATTGGCGGGGGACAGGGTAAGCCATCTGATCGGTAAGTTTCCTATTGGCTCACCGTTCTGGCTAGACCTTTCCACCATCAAAGTGACCTTCGCTGCCAACCCCTGTTCGCTGCCTGCCCGATCCGGCGCGGCGCATTGCCCCGCGGGGGCCCCCGGCGCTACCAAGGCACCCGGTGGGCGCCTAACCCCGTTCCGCCCGCCGGTCTGGAGAGGTGACGAGATGAAGAGGATTGTGTCGATCGCCCAGTTGACAGCCCTGGCCACCCTCGGCGGGCTGGCCGGGACGGTGGCGGTCTCGGCGGCCGTGAACGCGGCCACCGACGCGGGACGGCGTGACCTGACGGCGCAGATCCGCGACGTGAAGGGCGAGGTCGTCGGCACGCTGACCGTCGCGCCGATGGGCAAGCAGGAACGGCTGAGCGTGCGGGTCATGAACGTCGCGCCGGGCTTCCACGGGTTCCACATCCACACCACCGGCAAGTGCGACCCCAATGCCGTGGACCCCAGCACCGGCAAGGTCAGCCCGTTCTTCACCGCCGGGACCCACCTGAACCTGGACTCCACGCACACCCATCCCTCGCACTCGGGCGACCTGCCCAACCTGCTGGTCAACCAGGACGGGCGCGGGCAGGGCGAGGCGATCACCGACCGCTTCACCGCGGAGAACCTGATGGACGCCGACGGCAGCGCGATCATCATCCACGTGAACCCGGACAACCATGCCAACATCCCTGACCGCTACGCCACCGCCGACGGCAAGAAGGGCCCGGACGCCGGCACCCTCGCCACGGGCGACGCCGGCGGCCGCGCCGCGTGCGGCGTGATCAGTCAGTCCGGCAAGTCGGGCAAGTCCGGTAAGGGCTGAGTCCACCCGGGGCCGAGCCGCCCGGGACCGCCCTCCGGTCCTCGCGTCCGGCGAGGACCGGAGGGCCGGGCCGGTGCCGGGCCATGCCGGGGCGACGGCGGCCCGGCCGGCCGGCCCGGCGGAAGGCCGGGCCGGCGAGGGCCGGCCCGGCGCGAGCGGTCCCGGTCAGTAGCCCGGGGAGACGGTGGCCCGGTGGAAGTCGGGATCGTCGAGGATCCCGATCAGACAGTCGGCCAGGTCGGCGCGGGAGATGCGGTAGGCGCCGCGCAGGCCCCCCTCCACCCCGATGCGGTAGTCGCGGGTGAGTGCGCCCCCGGTGAGCCGGGGCGGCCGGATGATCGTCCAGTCGAGGCCGGACCCGCGCACGACCCGCTCCATCGCGCGCGCGTCGGTGAAGGGATGCTTGAGGATCCGCCGGACCAGGGGCTTGACGACGAGGCGCGCGAACGGGTCGTCCTTCGCCTCGGTGTAGGCGGCGCTGACGCTCACGATCACCAGGCGCCTCACCTCCGCCCTCGCCATCGCCGTGGTCACGCTCTCGGCGGCCTTCTCGCGGACCCGCGACGGCGCCCTCCCCGCCGAGCCGAGGACGGAGACGACCGCGTCGCGCCCGGAGACGAACGGCTCGATCTCGGCCGGGTTCATGACGTCGGCGCGGACCGCGAGGAACCGTCCCCCGGCCTCCGGCATCCGGTCGGCCAGGGCCGCCGGGTCGCCGCGGACCACGGCGGTCACCTCGTGGCCCGCGTCGAGCGCCTGGCGGACGAACGGGCCGCCGGTGCTGCCCGTCGCGCCGAACACCGTCAGCCGCATCACGACCCTCCCCGGCCGCCGGGCAGGTGCGGGGCGTCGAAGGGGCGCAGGTAGGGGCCGGGGTCGGCGTCGGTGAACGCCGGGACCGCCGGGTCGATGTCCTGCGCGGCGCGGTTGAGCGCGGCCGGGTCGAGCGTCCAGGTCGCCCCGTCCAGCCGGGCCTCCAGGGTCGTGATCGCCGTCAGTACCTCACCGGTGGTGAAATTGCAGTGGCCCGCGCGCCGCACGTACGCCTGCCCCAGCAGCGCGTCGTCGCCGACGAGGCGCCGGTACCCGTTCTGCACCTGGATCGGCACCACGCCGTCGCCCGTGGTGTGGACGGTCAGCATCGGCGTCCTCAGCGTCCCGGCGAACACGCTGCCCCGGGCCAGGCGCGCCACCGCGGACGGGTCGGCCCGCACCGCAGCGCCCTTGTTCAAGGCCGTCAGGTCCTTCTTCAGCGACAGACCCGCCTTGCCGTACAGCGTCTCCACCTCCTTCTTGTCAGAGGACTTGGCGAGCAGCGAGCGGTAGTCGACGCCCCGGTTCCACGAGACGTTGCCTCCGGTGCGGGCCTCGATCTCCGCCCGCCACGTGTAGGCGACGTTGAAGAAGGGGCCGACCATGTGCCTTTGCTGGTTGACCTCCCAGGTGTCGTAGTCGTCCGGGGCCGGTTCGGGCACCATCGGGCCCGGCCAGGGAGGAAGGTTGTAGAGGGCGGCCGCCAGGGAGACGCGGGCCCGCCCTTCCGGGGTCTCCTGCGCCCGGCGCACCGCGGCCGTCGCCTTCGCCGCCCACTGCGCCGCGGTGGCCTGGTCGGGGACGCCGGTCAGCGGCACGTCGTCGAGGCCGCCGATGAGCGTCCTGACCGCGTGCGTGGTGTCCAGGAGGGCGTTGAAGTGGGCGACGCCGCCCTGCTGGAGCCCGCAGAGCGCGAGGGTCCCGTCGAAGCGCCCGCCGTGCCGCTCCGCCAGCGCCGTGGTCACGAGCCCGCCGTAGGACGTCCCCCAGGCGATCTTGCGCCGCGGCGCGCCGAAGCGGCGGGTGAACTCGTCGAGGGTGGCGAGCTGGTCGGGGACGGCCTCGCCCACGGCCCATCCCGTCCGGGAGTAGGACGAGCCGATGAGGGCGTAGCCGCGGGCGAGGGCGGCGTCCCGGACGGCGTCGGTGGTGGTGTTGCGCGCCGGGTTCGGCTGCCCCTCCGCCACATAGCCGTGGCTGTAGAGCAGCACCGTCCCGTTCCAGCCGGACGGGACGTCCATGGCCCAGGTGGCGCCGCTGGGGAGCGTGCCCTCCACATGGCCGGGGGGTGTGTCGGCCCGCGCGCCCCCCGCGCCGGCGACCAGCGGCGCGGTGAGCAGCAGGGCGGAGCCGATGGCCGTTAACCGCATGCGAGTCCTCTCGTCAGTCATCGGGCGTCCTGAGGACGGCCGCGGAGTTGAAGCCCCCGGCGCCGCGCGCCACCACGAGGACGGCGGAGAGCCCGGGCGCCTCCCGCGGGGAGGTGACCAGGTCCAGGTCGTCCCGCCCGTCCAGGTTCACCGAGGGCGGGATGATCCCGGTGCTCAGCGCCTGCGCGGCCCAGGCCAGGTCGAGGGCGGCGCCGCCGGAGCACAGGCGCCCGGTCATGGTCTTCGGCACCGTCACCGGGACCCGCCGCGGCCCGAACACCTCGCGCAGCGCGGCGGCCTCCAGCCGGTCGGACTCGGGGACGCCCGCGCCGTCGGCGAAGACGGCGCCGACGCCGTCCGGCGCGACGCCGGCGCGGTCGAGGGCCAGCCGCATCGCCCGCGCGAGCTGCCCGTGGTCGGGCGCGGCGTCGGTGACGTGGAACGCGTCGTGGGTGGAGGCGGTGCCGGCGACCTCGGCGTACACCTGCGGCGCGCCGCGGCGGCGGGCGTGTGCCTGCTCCTCGACGACGAGCATCGCGCCGCCCTCCCCCGGCACGTGGCCCGTGGCGTCGGCGGCGAACGGGCGGTACGCGCGGGCGGGGTCGGTCTCCCCGCTCAGCGCGCCCGTGCCGGACTGGCAGGCCAGCGCGTACGGCGACAGCGGCGCCTCGGTGCCGCCGGTCACCACCGCCGCGAGCCCCCGGCGGATCTGCCGGCGCGCCGCGGCCAGCGCGTCCACGGCCCCGGCGGCGTCGGCCACCAGCACGCCGCAGGCGCCCTTGAGCTTGTGCTTGATGGAGATCTGGCCGCTGCTCGCCGCGTAGAACCAGCCGATCGACTGGTAGGCGCTCACCTGGCGGGGGCCGTCCTTCCACAGCGCCTGGATCTCCCGCTGCCCGAAGGCGTTGCCGCCGGACGCGCTCGCCGTCAGCACCGACAGCTTGAACGGGTCCTCCTTCGCCGGGTCGAGCGCGGCGTCGACGAGCCCGAGCTGGGTGGCCGCGAGGGCCATCCACGTCCACCGGTCGGTCTGGACGGCGAGCCGGTTCTCGACGAACTCCGAGTGCTCGAACCCCTCGACCTGCCCGGCGAGGCGCACCGGCAGCGCGGAGGCGTCGAAGTCGCGGACGGGCGCGATCCGGCAGTCGCCCGCCAGCGTCGCCTCCCAGTGCCCGGTGACGCCGATGCCGGTCGGCGCGACGACGCCGAGGCCGGTGATGACGGCGCGGCGGGCCCTCATGACAGCGCCCCCGCCCGGCTGAACACCATCGCGGACTGGAACCCGCCGAAGCCGCTGCCCGCCGACAGGACGTGGTCGACGCGCGCCTCCCGCGCCACCAGCGGCGTGTAGTCCAGGTCGCAGTCGGGGTCGGCGGTGTGCAGGTTCGCGGTGGGCGGCACCACGCCCCGGTCGATGACCAGCGCGCACGCCGCCATCTCGATGGAGCCGATCGCGCCCAGCGAGTGCCCGATCACCGACTTGATCGAGCTGATCGGCACGTCCCGCGCGGCCTCGCCGAGGGCGCGCTTGTACGCGGCGGTCTCGTGCCGGTCGTTCTGCTTGGTGCCCGAGCCGTGCGCGCTGATGTAGCCGATGTCGTCGGCGTTCAGGAACGCCTGGTCCAGCGCGTCCACGATCGCCTCGCCGAGCTCGAACCCGTCGGGCCGCAGCCCGGTCATGTGGAAGCCGTTGGCGCGCGCCGCGTACCCGCTGACCTCGCAGTACACCTCGGCCCCGCGGGCCCGCGCGTGCTCCAGCTCCTCCAGGACGAGGACGGCGGCGCCCTCCCCCAGCACGAAGCCCTTGCGGTCGTTGTCGAACGGCCGGGACGCCCCCTCCGGGTCGTCGTTGGACGGCGTCGTGGCGCGGATCGCGTCGAAGCACGCGACCGTGATCGGGGAGATCGGCGCGTCGGACGCCCCCGCGATCATCACGTCGGCCTCGCCGTCCTGGATGAGCTGGAGGGCGTGCCCGAGCGCGTCGATCCCGGACGTGCAGCCGGTCGAGACCACCCCGGCCGGGCCGTGCACCCCGTACCGGGCCGACAGCTCGGCCGCCGCGCTGGACGGCACGAGCGCCTGGTAGAGGAACGGCATGGCGTGCCGGTGGTCGACGACCCAGTCGCGGCCGTGGTCGCTGGCGACGACGTACTCGTCCTCCAGCGTGATCGTCGCGCCGACGGCGGAGCCGATCGACACGCCGACCCGGTCGCGGTCGGTGAACTCGATGCCGGAGTCGGCGAGCGCCTCGTCCGCGCACGCCACCGTGAACTGCACGAACCGGTCCATCCGCCGTGTCTCGCGCGGCGTCAGCCCGTACCGGGCCGGATCGAAGTCGATCTCGGCGGCGATCCGCGACCGGTAACCGGACGGCTCGAACGCGGTGATCCGCCGGACGGCGGGCTTGCCGTCGACGATGCGCTGCCAGAACTCCTCGCGGGACGGGCCGCCGGGCGCGACGACCCCGATCCCGGTGACCGCCACCCTCCTCATGAGACCTCCTCGGGATAGGACTCGGTGTCGACGTGGCCGAGCTCGGGGCGCGGCGCGAGCGGGCTGAGCTGGAAGACCGCGAGGACCTCCGCGTCGCCCTCGTTCACCAGCCGGTGCCGGACGTTGCGGGGGATGAGCAGCGCCTGCTCGGCGCCGACGGCGAGCGGCTCGCCGTCCAGCTCGACCCGCAGCTCGCCGGTCGCGACGAACAGGTACTCCTCGGAGTAGGGGTGGTAGTGCTCGGTGACCTTCTCGCCCGGCGCGAGCCGCACGGCGCCGCAGAACCCGGACGTCGACCCGGCCGTGGCGGGCGACACCATCGTGCGGACGTCGCCGCCGCGCTTGCGGTTGGCGGGCACGTCGTGGAACCCGACGGCCGTCCGGCGGCGCCGCTCCACCTTGTCCTTGATCAGCCCCATCTGGACCGCCGTGTTCGCGTTGATCCGGTCGGTCATCCCGGCGGTGTCGAGCGGCGCGCCGTCCTTCATCTCGAAGTCCTGCACCCAGCGCATCCGGGTGCGGTCGGCGGCGAGCTCCTCGAACGTCCAGGTGATGTTCATGAACTCGAACGGGCCCTTCTCGACCCGCCGGGACCGGACGGTCCAGGTGCTCGTGTCCCAGGCGCGCGTGGACACCCAGGACCACTCGCGGCCCTGCTCGTCCGGGTGCATCGTCAGGCGGAAGGTGACCGAGTCCTCGTCCTCCTCCAGGACCTCGGCCTTGGCGTACTCGGAGAACAGGTCCGGCCAGGTCCGCACGTCGTTGGTCTGCGCGAAGACGAACGGGACGGGCGCGTCGATCTCGATGGCGTTGTCGGTGTGTCCGATCACGGTGGCTCCCTCAGGCGTTCGGGCTCGGTCAGGGCGGGTCAGACGGCGAGCCGGCGTTCGGTGACCATGCGCCTCAGCCCCTCGGGGGTCTGCTCGGCGGTGAGGTCCTCTTCGACGTCGATGTCGTAGCGGTCCTGGATCCGGGTGGCGATCTCCATCCGGGCCAGGGAGTCCAGGTCGAGCTCCTCGAAGGAGCGGGCGAGGGACTCGGCGCCGGCGGCCTTGTCCAGGCCCACGGCGACCAGCAGCTCCAGGACGTCCTCGTCGGTGATCTTCTCTACAGGCATTGCGGTTCCCTTTCCTCTTCCTCGGCCGGTCTCCGCCCGGCCATCAGCTCGTCGACGAACCGGGTCGTGTGCTCGCCCCGGACGAACGCCGGGTGTGTGAGGAGCCGCCGGAGCAGCGGGATGGTGGTGGCGATCCCGGGCCCGTCGACGGCGAACTCGGCCAGCCCGCGTGAGGCGCGCTCGATCGCATCTTGCCTGGTCGGAGCCCATACAACGAGCTTGGCGACGAGCGAGTCGTAGTTCGGCGGGACGGAGTCACCTTGCGCGAACCCCGAGTCGATCCGGACCCCGGGGCCGCCCGGCGGGCGGAACAGCTCCAGCCGGCCGGGGGTGGGCCGGAACCCGGCGGCGGGGTCCTCGGCGTTGATACGGCACTCCAGCGCCGCGCCGCGCGGGCGGACGTCGTCCTGCCCGAATCCGAGCGTTTCCCCCGCGGCCACCCGGATCTGTTCCTTGACCAGATCTATCCCGGTCATCATCTCGGTGACGGGATGCTCGACCTGGATCCGCCCGTTGATCTCCATGAAGGTGAGCGCGCCGTCGTCGTCGACGAGGAACTCCATCGTCCCGGCGCCGGTGTAGCCGACGGCCCGCGCTCCGGTGAGGGCGTACCGGCCGAGCTCGGCGCGCAGCCCGTCGGACAGCGCCGGGGACGGCGACTCCTCCACCAGCTTCTGGTTGCGGCGCTGGAGCGAGCAGTCCCGCTCCCCGAGGTGGACGGCCGCGCCGTGCTCGTCGCAGAGGAGCTGGACCTCCACGTGCCGGGCGGCGGCGACGAACTTCTCCAGGTAGACGTCCCCGATCCCGAACACCTGCCGCGCGAGCGCCGTCGTCCGCCGGAACGCCTCCTGGAGCTCCGCGCGGTCGCGGGCGACCTCGATCCCGCGTCCGCCGCCACCGGCCGCCGCCTTCACGATGACCGGGTAGCCGATCTCGGCGGCGATCTCCTCGGCGTCGGCGAGGGTGGGCACGCTGCCGTCGCTGCCGGGCAGCAGCGGGAGGCCGGCGGCGCCCATGAGGGAGCGGACCCGTGCCTTGTCGCCGACGCACTCCATCACCTCGGGGCGCGGGCCGATGAACGCGAGCCCGTTCTCCGCGCACACCTGCGCGAAGTCGGGGTCCTCGGACAGGAACCCGTAGCCGGGGTGGACGGCGTCCGCGCCGGTGCGCAGCGCCGCCTCGATGAGGTTCGGCACGTACAGGTAGCTGCGGCGGGCCGGGGCGGGGCCGATGTGCACCGCCTCGTCGGCGTACCGGACGACCGCGGAGTCGCGGTCGGCGGTCGAGTACACCGCCACGCTCCGCACGCCCATCTCGCGGCAGGACCGGGCGACGCGCAGGGCGATCTCGCCGCGGTTGGCGATCAGCACCGTGCCGATGGTGCGGCTCATGGCCCGTCCGTCCTGATCCGGACCAGCACCTGGCCGAACTCCACCGGCTCGGCGTCGGCCACCATCACCTGGAGCACCTCGCCGGACCAGTCGGACGCGACGGGGTTCATCAGCTTCATCGCCTCGACGATCCCGATCGTCTGCCCGGCCTCGATCCGGTCGCCCGGCTGGACGAACGGGGGCGCGCCCGGCTCGGGCGCCACGTAGAACGTCCCGACCAGCGGGGCGACGACGCGCTTGAGGGTGTCGTCGACGGGCGGCGCGGCGGGCTCGCCCGCCGCCGGGACCCCGGCCACGGCGGCGGCCGGGGCGGCGACCACGGTCCGCGGGGCCTCCGGGGCGTGCTGCGCCCAGGTGACCTCCAGCACGCACTCCCCGAGGCGCGCGGAGACGCTGGTGACCGGCCCGGGGACGGTCTTGACGAGGTGGCTCACCTCCTCGCGGAGCAGCCGCAGCGACTCGTGCCCCGGCGGGGGCTGCGCGGCGGGGCGGGCGTGCTCGGCCGACTCGACGGACCCGGCGGGCTCGTTGTGCTCAGACATCGGCGACCACCCCCTGGCGGCGGAACCTGGCGTGCCGCTGCTCCCGCAGCTCGTCCGCGCCGAGCCCGGCGAGGCCGGAGAGCGCCGACAGCACGGCGGACTTCAGGGCGGCCGCGGCCTCGGCCGGCGCCGCCTGCGCGCCGCCGTCCGGCTCGTCCACCACACCGTCGACGACGCCGAGCCCGAGCAGCTCCGGCGCGGTGATGCGCAGCGCCTCGGCCATCGCGGCGCCCCGGGACGGGTCGCCGTGCAGGATCGTCGAGCAGCTCTCGGGGCTGATCACCGAGTAGCAGGCGTTCTCCATCATCAGCACGGTGTTGGCGACGGCCAGCGCGATCGCGCCGCCGCTGCCGCCCTCCCCCGTCACGGTGGCGACGACCGGCACCCGCAGCCGCGTCATCCCGGCGATGCACTCGGAGATCGCCCACGCCTGGCCGCGTTCCTCGGCGCCGACGCCCGGCGCCGCGCCCTGCGTGTCGACCAGGGTGACGACCGGGAGGCCGAGCGAGTCGGCGAGCCGCATCAGGCGCAGCGCCTTCCGGTACCCCTCAGGGCCCGGCATCCCGAAGTTGCGGGCGACGAGCTCCTTGGTGTCGTGGCCCTTCTGATGCCCGATGATCATCACGGTGACGCCGTCGATGTCGCCGATGCCGCCGACCACCGCCGGGTCGTCCCGGAAGTTCCGGTCGCCGTGCAGCTCCACGAAGTCGCCGCAGATCCGCCAGATGTAGTCGAGGGTCGTGGGCCGGTCGATGTCGCGGGCCAGCCGGACGGTCTCCCACGCGCTGCGCCCGGGCACGCGGGCGGCCCGTCCCGCGGCGCCCGCCGGAGCGGCAGGCCCGGACGGAGCGGCGGACGCGGCGGGCGGCGGCGTGCGGTCGCCGCCGAGGAGGGTCAGCAGCCGGGCGAGGAGCGGGCGGACGCCGTCCCGCGGCTCCACCCGGTCGAGCATGCCCTGGCCCTTGAGGTACTCGGCCGTCTGGAAGCCGGCGGGCAGCCGCTCCCGGGTCGCGGCCTCGATCACGCGGGGCCCGGCGAACCCGATCAGGCCGCCGCGCTCGGCGACCAGCAGGTCCGCCAGCGTCGCGAACGACGCGGTGACGCCGCCGAACGTCGGGTCGGTCAGCACGCAGACCGACGGCACGCCCGCGTCGCGGAGCCGTTCGAGCGCCTGCGCGGACTTCGCCATCTGCATCAGCGAGAGGGCGCCCTCCTGCATCCGGGCGCCGCCGGACCCGGCGCTGAGGACCAGCGGCCACCGCCGCGCCTCGGCCTCCTCCGCGGCCCGCGCCACCGTCTCGCCCACCGCCGAGCCCATGCTGCCGCCCATGAACCCGAAGTCCATGACGGCGACCATGACCGGGTGCCCGCCGATGGCGGCGGTGCCGTAGAGCATCGCGTCGTCGAGGCCGGTGCGGCGCCGTGCCTGCGCGAGCCGCTCGGTGTACGGGCGGGAGTCGCTGAACCCGAGCGGGTCCGCGCCCCGCACCTGCTCGGCCGGGCGGAACGACCCCTCGTCCACCAGGACGCCGAGCCGCTCGCGGGCGCCGAGGCGGCGGTGGTGCCCGCATTCGGGGCACACGTGCTGGTTGCGGACCAGGCGCGGGACGTAGACGGACGCGGCGCACTGGGCGCACCGCAGCCACTTCTCGTCCTCCGGATCGGCGGCGAGCGCCGTGCCCGGGGCCCCGGCGGCGGTCATCGCGGGGCCCCCGTCCACTCGTAGAACCCCTCGGCCATCGCGTCGGCGGGGCTCCGCCAGGTCGCCGGGTCGAACGGCGCGATGTGCGCGCCGAGGTCGTCGCTCAGCTTCCGGAAGTCGTCCCTGCGGCGCGCCTCGGACATCGCCTCGGACGCGGCGCCGCTGAACTCGGCGTAGTGGAAGTACAGGTCGCGGTACCGGAAGAGATTCCGGCGGGTCACGCCGAGGACCCGGGGCAGTTCCGTCTCGTCGGACGCGCCGAACAGCCCCGCCACGTCGTCCGCGGAATCGGGCCGCATTCGTGCGACTATGAGGATCCGGTCGGTCACTGGGCTCTCCTTAGGTTTCCCTGGGAATCGCCTTCACGCTAAATGTCAGAATCAGGCCGGTCTTCCCCCTCCGATGTGAAATGTGACCTCCTCCCGGCAGCCGGAATGTCCCCCGCGCGGTGGAGAAGCCCCATGTGGCCGGGCATGCCGACGGCCGCGCGCTCCGGGGGCGAGCGCGCGGCCGTCGATTCGGGGAATGGTCAGGACAGGTCGAAGAGCTCCGCCGCGTTCCGCCACGACACGCGCTCGCGGTCGGCCGGGTCGCGCAGTTCGCTCGCGATGATGTCCATAATGGGCTTCACCTGGTCCATCAATGGCGGTGCGTCCGTTCCCACAAGGATGTGGGACGCGCTGAACGTGGTCAGGTTGGCGCGCAGCTGCGCCGCGTTCGGAAAGGACGTGTCGACGTAGATCCGGGCGAGCGACTCACTCGGCACCGCCGTGCCCGGCGAGCCGTGCGGACCGGCCGGCGGCTGCCCCGGCCACGGGCGCATCGCCGCGTCCAGCTTCTCGGGCAGGTGCGCCAGCCCCCCGCCGCCGCCGGCGGCGATCAGCCGGAGCGCGGGATAGCGCTCCAGCCAGCCCGCGCAGACGATCGCCGCGATGCCCGCGGTGATGTCGCACGGCCGGACCGCGTGCTCGACCAGGCCGATGTGCCCGCCCATCGCGGCCGTGCCGACCGGCTCGGCCGGCGGGTGCACCAGCACCGGCGCCCCCGTCTCGGCCGCCATCGCGAAGAAGCCGTCCGCGCGGGGCGTGCTCAGGTACTCCCCGGCGACGCTGCTGTTGACGATCAGCCCGACGAACCGCGGGTCCTTCACCAGCTCGGCGGCCTGCTCCAGCATCGCGTCCCCGCCGAGCGGGTCGAGGTAGGCGTAGGCGCGCAGCGCGTCCGGGAACCGGTCGACGAGGCCGCCGATGGCCTCGTTGTACGCGCGGACCTTCGCGACGGGCTGGGCGTAGTTCTCCGCGGCCGCGCCGGGGAGCATCGAGCCCGCGCCGCACGGGCTGCCGATCACCGTCAGCCCGACGCCCTGCTCGCGCTTGGCCTCGATCGAGCCCTCGGGGTCGAACAGGCTCGGCGGGCCGAGCCCGCCCGCGCCCTCGGCGGCCAGGTGCCCGTGGACGTCGATCGTCGTCCCGGCCGGAACCGTCCCGGCCGGGCTCATGCCGGCGTCTCCGCGGGGTCGGAGCGGCGGGTCGTCACGTGCTGCATGAGCGAGCTGATGAAGAAGTCGCGGGTCCCCTCGGGGGTGCTGGTGTCGCGCTCGTCGGCCAGGTACTGCGCGATCTCCCGCTCGACCCGCTGGATGGTGGGCTGGGACGACAGGTGCGCCATCAGCCCGGGCAGGTTCCCGTCGATCTCGATCATCCGGACGACCAGGTCGTCCTTGACGAACACCGACGTGCTGACCAGGCGGGTGCCGTCCGGCGCCGTCCACTCGGGCGGCGCGTACCCGGCCAGCAGCTCCTTCACCTTGTCCTGCGTGCCGGGCCTGATCCTGAACATGATCGCGTGGCGTTCCACGGTGGTCGGTCCTTTCCCTCGGGTGGCGGTTCCTCAGTCGATGGACAGTGCGGCGAGCGCGTACAGGCCGAACCCGGCCAGCGCGAACGCCGTGCGGACGGAGTTGGCGCGGCACCAGCGGGCGCGCAGCTCGGCCCAGCCGGCGGGGACCTCCCCCGGGTCCCACGCGGAGATCGTCCGGTTGATCGGCACGTTGCGGGTGTCGGAGACCACCGCGACCAGGACGGACATGGCGAGCCCCGCGCAGCACAGCAGCCGCGCGTGCAGCCCGACGGGCAGCAGCGCGAGGACGACGGCGGTGGCCATCGTCACCCGGGTCACCCACGGCAGCAGCGGGTCGAACCGGCGGTCGAGGAGCTGGTGCACCTGCGCGTAGCGGTCGCCCGGCAGCGCGACGAGGGTGGGCACGATCGCGCGCCACACGGCGAACAGGGTGCCCGCCACCGTGCCGCTGCCGAGCAGCACGACCATGGACAGCGTCCTCGCGAGCATGGCGGTCCCCTCCTCAGAAGTCGGTCCCGGTGATCAGGTCGAAGGTCTTGCGGTAGACGACGCGCCTGAAGGCGACCCGCATGAACGCCTCACGGAACCGGCACAGCGCGGGATGCTCCCAGCGGCTGAGCGAGCCGATGGCCCGCGACCGCCGGACGATCGTGGTCGTGCGGCCGAGCCGCCGCCGCTCGTACAGCTCCAGCGCCTCGCCCTCCGACGACGCCGCGCCCACGCACTGGGAGAGCACCAGCGCGTCCTCGATCGACTGGCATCCGCCCTGCCCGAGGTTGAAGGCCATCGGGTGGGCGGCGTCGCCGAGCAGCGTGACCCGGCCCGCGGTCCACCGGCGGACGGGGGTGCGGTCGTAGATGTCGATGGGGGTGATCTCCGCGGGCGGGGTGGCGCCGATGAGCGCGGCGACCGGGTCGGGCCAGCCCGCGAACTGCTCGGACACGATCTGCCCGCCGGTGCTGCCGAGCGCGTCCAGCCCGTGGCCGATGCGGTCGCTGGTGATGGCGTCCCAGTAGACGAGGCCGTCCGCGAGCGGGTAGTAGACGAATCGGCGGCCCCGCCCCCAGATGTTGACGAACGTCCCCGGCCGCACGCCCGGGTCCGGGACGACGCCCTGCCACGCGGTGTACCCGGCGTAGCGAGGCGGCGGCTCGTACGGCATCAGCGCCGCCCGGACGGTCGAGCGCAGCCCGTCGGCGCCGATGAGCAGGTCGCGCCGGATCTCCTCCCGCCTCCCGCCCGGCCTCGCCAGCGTCACCGTCACGCCGCCGGGGTCGGCGGCGAAACCGGCGCACCGGGCACCGAGCCGCAGGTCCGCGCCGACCTGCCCGGTCAGCATCCGGTGCAGCTCCGGGCGGCTCACCGCGTAGACGGGCACGCCGCACCGCTCGCTGACCTCGCTCACCGGCCACCGCGCCAGCCGCCGGCCCCGCCACGACCGGAACTCCTGCACCCGGATCTCGTGACCGATCTTGGCGAGCTCGTCCTGGAGGCCGAGCAGCCCGAGGGCGCGCACGGCGTTGTGCCACAGCATCAGGCCGCCGCCGGCCTGGATCCGGTCCAGGTCGGACGCCCGCTCGTGGACGGTGACGCGGACGCCCGCGCCGCGCAGCGCGACGGCGGCGGTCAGCCCGCCGATGCCCCCGCCCACGATCGCGACCCCGCCGTCGCCCGGCGGCGGCGCGGCGTCGCCCGGGTCCCCACCGGAACCACCGTCGGTCATGCTCCGCCGCCCGGCCGTACCCCGTCCGCGGTGGCCCGCACCGGGTAGATCTTCCGCTCCACCCGGCCCGCCCAGTAGGGCCGCATCGGCGTCGTCGCCTCCCGGTGGACGGGCGCGTCCTCCCAGGCGAGGAACTGCTCCTCGCTCTCCCACTCGCTGAGCAGGATGTAGCCGCCGGGACGGTCGCCGTCGCGCAGCAGCTCGTCGCGGACATGGCCCGGCGTGCCCGCGACCTTGGCCGCGACCTCGGTGTAGGCGGCCTCGAACGGCCCCCGCTGGTCCTCCTTGACGGACGCGAACACCATCACCCGTACGGTCATCTCGACTCCCTCTCATGCTCGGTCCGGCCGGTACCGGTCCCGTCGGCGTCGACGTGCCGGACGATCTCGTCGACGCGCATCTCGGCCGACACCCGCAGCTCGCGCAGCGGCGCCGTCAGCCGGTCCTGGTCCGGGCTGCGCTCGAACGCGCGGAACGCATCGAGGCTCTCCCAGTCACTGGTGATCACGTAGGTGTCCGGCTCGTCGCCGCGCAGCAGCGACTGCCGGAGGTTGGCGGGCTCCCGGCTGGTCGCGGCGGCGACGGCGTCGAAGGCCCGCTCGAACGCGCGCTCCCCGCCGGGGCGGACGCGCATCCGCAGCGTGGCCCTGATCATCAGATCCCCCCGTCCACGTGGAGGGTGGCGCCGGTGACGTAGCGGGAGGCGTCGCTGAGCAGGAACAGCACCGGCCCGGCGATCTCGCCGGGGTCGGCGATCCGGCCGAGCGCGATCATGCCGGAGTAGCGGTCCCGCGCCGCCTGCGGGACGCCGCTCATCTGGTCGGTCTCCACCAGCCCGGGGGCGATGCCGTTCACCCGGATGCCGCGCGGCCCCAGCTCCTTGCAGAGCGAGCGGGTGAGCCCGGTGACGCCCGACTTCGCGGCCGTGTAGTGCACCCGCCCGGCCATGCCGCGGAACGCGACCGCCGAGGTGACGTTGACGATGGACGCGCCCGGCTCCAGCCGCTTGAGCGCGGCCTGGACCGTCAGGTACATGCCGGTGAGGTTCACGTCCAGGACGCGGTGCCATTCCTCCGGCTCCAGGTCCTCGATGGTGCGGTGGCTGACGACGCCGGCGTTGTTGACGACGCCCGCGAGGCCGCCGAAACGCTCGTGCGCCCGCTCCACGAGCGCGGAGACGTCGGCCGCCTTCGCCGCGTCCGCGCGGACGAGCTGGTAGTCGGCGCCCAGGTTGGCGAGCCTTTTGTCCAGGGCCGAGACGGCCTCGCCGCCCGTCACGTAGGACGCGGTGACCCGCGCGCCGGCCCGGGCGAGCGCCAGGACGACCGCCTGGCCGATGCCCCGCGTCCCGCCCGTCACCAGGATGTGCTCACCGGACAGGTCGAATTCGGATTTCATGAACCGCACCTTCCGTCGGAACTCCGTCGGATCGGAAGGCACGCTACGGAACGGACAGCGCATCGTCTTCCACCTGCGGGGCGAGGCCCTTCGTCCCCCTTCAGGCCGGTCGGGATACCGGCGGGGGAGGCGCGCCGCCCGGAGCCGCCCGGCGTGCACGCGGATAAGGTCCCCGTGCACGCAGAGACCCCTCACACAGCTTTCTCTGCGTTCTCCAAGGTCCACCGTTCACACTTGGAGCCATGAATCAGTCCGCACAGCGCGTTCTCGTCGTCGACGACGAGCCCTATCTCGCCGATCTGGTCGCCACGGCCCTGCGGTACGAGGGGTACACCGCAGAGGTCGCCGGAACGTGCGCCGAGACGACAGCGAGGGTCACCGACTTCCGGCCGGATCTGATCGTGCTCGACGTGATGCTCCCGGACGGGTCGGGCCTGGACACCTGCCACCGGCTCCGGCGCGAGGGATGCGCGGCGCCGGTCGTCTTCCTCACCGCGCGGGACGCCACCGAGGACAAGATCGCCGGGTTGACCGTGGGGGGCGACGACTATGTCACCAAGCCGTTCAGCCTGGAGGAGCTGATCGCCCGGATCCGGGCGGTGCTGCGGCGGACGAGCAGCGCGGAGCCGGCCGAGGCGCGGCTGTCGTTCGCCGACCTGGTGATCGACGAGGAGGCGTACGAGGTGCGGCGCCAGGGCGAGCCGCTGGACCTGACGCCGACCGAGTTCAAGCTGCTGCGCTATCTCGTCATCAACGCGGGCCGCGTGCTGACCAAGCGGCAGATCCTCGACCACGTGTGGAACTACGACCACGGCGGCAATGACGGGGTCGTGCAGACCTACGTCAGCTATCTGCGCCGCAAGGTCGACGCGATCGAGCCGCCGCTGATCCACACGATCCCGCGGGTCGGGTACGTCCTGCGGCTGCCCAAGGAAGCGTCGAAAGAGCACTGACGGCCCCGCCTCACGGCGGGGACGCGGAAAGGCCCGGGATGCGGGGGGAGGGCATCCCGGGCCTTTCGCTTACCAGGAGGGATCGGGCACCGGCCGGATCGGGTACCGGCGGGATCAGGTACCGGTCGGGTCGGGCACGCGGACGAGCTCCGGCACCGCCTGGGGCTTGACCGCCGAGGACGGCGCGACCCGCAGGATCCGCGCGGCCCACCCGGGCAGCCACCAGTTCCAGTCACCGAACAGCGAGATCAGCGCGGGCACCAGGATGCCCCGGATGATCGTGGCGTCCAGCAGGATGCCGAGGCCGAGGCCGGTGGCGAAGATCTTGACCTCGGTCATCGGCGCGGCGGCCATCGAGGCGAACGCCAGGCACAGGATGAGCGCGGCGCTGGTCACGAGCCGTCCCGTCCGGCCGAGGCCCTCCACGATCGCCTCCCGGGTCGATCCGGTGCGCTCGTACTCCTCCCGGATCCGGGCGAGGATGAAGACCTCGTAGTCCATCGACAGCCCGTACAGGAACGCGAAGATCAGGCAGGGGATGAAGGCGCCGATCGCGCCGGTCGCGGGCACGCCCCAGACCGCGTCGCTGCCGTGCCCCTCCTGCCAGATCAGCGTGACCGAGCCGATCACCGCGGCGAGCGACAGCAGGTTCAGCACGACCGCCTTGAGCGGCAGCACCAGCGACCGGAACGCCCGCGCCAGCAGCACGAAGGTGAGCAGGGCGATCAGGCCGAGCATCCACGGGAAGACCCCGTACACCTGGCTGATGAAGTCGATGTCGCTCGCGGCCTCGCCGCCCACGTGGGACCCGGACGGCACGGCGTCGCGGATCCGCCGGACGGTGTCGTGGCCGGCGTTGGTGCCGCCCTCGTCCACCGGGATCACCGTCAGCAGCGCCGTCCCGCCCTGCCGCCACGCCTCGCCGGACGGGGCGACGGCCGTGCGCACGCCGTCCACGCCCGCGAGCCGCGCGGCCGCCGTACCGGGCGTCGTCCCGGGCGGGACGATGACGTCGACCGGGGTGAGGACGCCCGAGGTGACGCCCGCGGACTTCAGCGCGGCGACGCCCTCGTAGGCGGGGCCCGACTTGGCCAGCGCGCCGCTGCCCGCCTCGCCGAGGTGGATGTTCAGGCCGCCGAGGGCCAGCGCGACCAGCACCAGCGTCGCGCCCAGCGCCGCCGGGACGCGGAACCGGATGACGCCGCGGGTCCACGCCGCCCAGGCGCGGCTGGCGTGGGAGTCCTTGCGCAGCCGCGGCCAGTCGAGGCGGGGACCGGCGGTCGCGAGGATGATCGGCAGCAGCGTCAGCGTGGCCAGCACGCTGACCGACGGGATGATCATGCCTCCGTAGGCGATGCTGCGCAGGAACGGGACGGGCAGCACCAGCATGACGATCAGCCCGATGCTGACCGCGACGCCGCTGAACACCACCGAGCGCCCGGCGGTGGCCATGGCCCGGTGGACGGCCTCCTCGCCGTCGTGGCCGTGGGCGCGCTCCTCCCGCCAGCGGGTCACCAGCAGCAGGGAGTAGTCGACGGCGACGCCGAGGCCGATCAGCGCGACGACGAACTGCACCAGGAAGTTGACCTCGCCGATCTCCGTCAGCCCGTAGACGGCGAGGAACGAGCCGAGGATGGACACGATCGCGATCAGCAGCGGGACGAACGCGAGGAACGAGCCGAACACGAACGCCAGCACCAGCAGGGCGCCGACGCCGCCGACGAGCGTCTCGGTGAGGACGCTGACGCCCTCCTCGCCGCCGCCCTCCGACAGCAGGTCCATCCCGGTGACGCGCAGGGTGGAGCCCGTGGGCAGGGACGGCTGGATGATCTGTGTCAGTGGCTTGCTGAGATCGGGCCCCTCGTCCACCGGCTTGCCGGCGGGATGCCGCGGGTAGACGAACCCGAAGGTCGTCCGGCCGTCGGCGCCGACGAACCGGCGGTCGCCGGTGTCGGCGTAGGAGACGACACGGGCGTCCAGCCGTTTCGCGGCGTTCTGGAACGCGGTGGCCAGCGCCGCCCGCACCGCCGGGTCGTCCACCGTCTTGCCCTGGGGCAGGACGATGACCGGCACCGTGGGCGCGCTGTCGCCGCCGCTCCGGTAGGTGGCGTCGATGGCGTGGTTGGCGTCGCGCGCGGCCGAGCCCGCCGGCGCGAAGTCCTCCACAAGGCGGTCGCTGACCTTGGTGACCGCGAAGGCTCCGGCGGCCGTGACGGCGAGCCAGACCATGGCCACGAACAACTTGTGCCGTAGCACGAACCTGGAGAATGTTTCCATGAGGCCCAGTGCAGCGGACCGAACTTCAGCCGCCGTCCGGGTGCTCATAGAAAACGCAGAGAATCGCGAATCACACCGTTCTCTAAGGGTCCGCACAGCGTCAGGCCAGAACGCGACGGGAGACTCACAGACGTGTCACTGCGAAGACGGCTGATCCTGTCCTCGGTGGCCTTGGCGGCGCTGGGGCTGCTCCTGTCCGGGCTGGCCACGTTCGCGGCGGTGCGCGACTGGACGTCCGAGCGCGACCACCGGATGCTCGCCTCCCCCGGCAGGCACGCCGCGGAGGTCATCGGGGCGCGCCGGGAACTCGCGGTCGCGTCCGCGCCGGACGACGTGACGACCCTGTGGCGCGCGCTCGCCGCCGACGGCGGCATACCGTCGCTGTTCCAGATCCGGGCGGCGGACGGCACGATCCTGCAGACGGTGAACTACGGCCCGGCGCCGGAGCTGCCCCGCGGCCTGGCGCCGCGCCGCGTGACGGCGGACAATCCCGACGGCGAGCGGTTCAGGACGATCGACACCGGCGGCGACTCGAGCTTCCGGGTCCGGGTGGCCTGGCTGCCCGACCGTTCCCGCTTCCTCGTCATCGGCGTCCAGAGCATCGAGTCGGAGGAGTTCGAGGGCCGCACCACCGGCTCGATGGCCGTGTTCGGGTTTCTGGCGCTCCTGGGGGTGGCGCTGGTGGCCGGCACGGTGGTCAAGCGCGGGCTCCGCCCGCTGGAGCAGTTCGGCGCGACGGCCGCGGCCATCGGCGCGGGCGACCTGACCCGGCGGGTGACGCGGGCCGACCCGCGGACCGAGGTGGGGCGGCTCGGCCAGGCCCTGAACGGGATGCTCGCCCAGATCGAGGCGGCGTTCCGGGAGCGGCGGACGGCCGAGGACCGGCTGCGCCGCTTCGTCGCCGACGCCTCGCACGAGCTGCGCACCCCCGTCGCCACGATCCGGGGGTACGCCGAGCTGTTCCGGCGCGGGGCGGCGCAGCGTCCCGAGGACCTCGCGAAGGCGATGGCGCGTATCGAGTCCGAGGCCGAGCGGATGGGCGTGCTGGTGGACGAGCTGCTCCTGCTCGCCCGGCTCGACCAGGGCAGGCCGCTGGAGCGCGAGCCCGTGGACCTCGGCGCGCTCGCCGGCGACGCGGTGTCGGACGCGCGGGCCGTCGCGCCGGACCGTCCGGTGGAGCTCAGGGGGGACGGCCCGCTCGTGGTCAGCGGCGACGCCGACCGGCTCCGCCAGGTGCTGGCGAACCTGCTGGCCAACGTGCGCCAGCACACCCCGGAGGGGACCCCGGCGGTCGTGCGGTACGGCGAGCGCGAGGGCGGCGCGGTGCTGGAGGTCGAGGACGAGGGGCCCGGCCTGACCGCGGAGCAGCGGTCGCACGCCCTGGAGCGGTTCTACCGGGCGGACGCGGCCCGCTCACGGCACCGGGGCGGCGCGGGGCTCGGCCTGTCGATCGTGGACGCGGTGGTGTCGGCGCACGGCGGCGAGGTCCGCCTGGAGGCCGCGCCGGCGGGCGGCACGCTCGTCCGGATTCGGCTTCCCCTGGACGGTGCCCGACAATAACGCCGGATTTGCCTATTAGTAAACGCTCATGAGCCCGATTCACCTTTTCCGCATTTCTCACGGCCAGTAAGGCGACTTGATCAGAGTGTAGCAATGGCCCAACGAACCGGTGGCCGATACTGAGGATAAACTTACAAACTTCTTGCAGAACAATGTGCACCGGTATAGAGTCGGCGGCGACGGGGTGGCCTCCTAGCGAGGTAGCAAGCGATCTGTGACATCGGTCACTCCCAATCCCCGCACTACCTGCACCAATTGTCAGATGTCCTCGGGGCCATGGGGGAAAGTGATGCCCTATACAGTGACACCGCATTTGACGTGGGAGTTCGCGGTAGATCTCGAATTTCTGATCGGTTTCGTGGTCGGCGCCTCGGTCCTGGCCGGGGTCGTCTGGTCGCGGCGCCAGCACACCGCACGGGAGGTGGGCGCGGCGGTCCACGGGGAACGGAGGAGGATCGCGCGGGAACTGCACGACACGGTGGGCCACGGAATGCTGCTCATCTCGATGAGCGCGCGGCGCCTGCCGCTCGCGGCCCCGCGCGCCAAGCCGGTCGCCGAGGCGATCGACGACGCCGTCCACACGACGATGAACGATGTCCGCCGCCTGGTCGGCGAGTTACGTGAGGGCCCGGGCACCGGCACCGGGCGCGTGCGGGGGCACGCGTGGGACGGCGCCGCCGAGCCCGGACCCGGGCCCACCCTCGCCGGCGGCATCACCGAGCTCGGCGTCCGGACGCTCGGCGCGGACTTCAGCGTCGCGCTGGAGAACGCCGGCGTCCAGCACCTGCTCAGGGACGAGGTGCGGCACACCGCCTACCGCATCGTGCAGGAAGGGCTCACCAATGCGGTGAAGCACGACGGTGGACCGGTCCGCGCCTCGCTGCGGTTCGGCGACGAACTCCATCTCTGCGTCGCCAGCGGCGCGGCCAGCAGCACCGGCGGAGATATCCACGCGCTGCCGATCGTCCCTTTCACCGAGCACCGCCAGAATGTGCGCCACGGCCTCGCCGGGCTCCGGGAAAGGGTCGACGCGGTCAACGGCTCCTTCGAATGCGGAACGCCGCCGACCGGTGGATTCCTGCTCCGCGCGCGCATTCCGATGGTCGAATCCGCGGCCCGCTGGGAGAGCAGGAGAGGCAGATGGATGAGATCCGCGTCCTGATCGTCGATGATCAGCCGCTGGTGCGCAACGGGCTGCGGGCCACTTTCGACGGCGCACCCGACATCGTGGTCGTCGGCGAGGCCGCCAACGGGGTCGAGGCGGTCCGCGGCGTCCGTTCACTGAAACCCGATCTCGTGCTGATGGACATCCACATGCCGCGGATGGACGGGCTGGAGGCGACGCGCGAGATCTGCGCGCCCGGCTCCGGGATCGACGCCAAGGTCATCATCCTGACGATGTTCGACCAGGACGAGCACCTCTTCGAGGCGCTGCGCATCGGCGCGACCGGCTTCATCCTCAAGGACGCGCCGGCGCGCACGCTCGTGGAGGCCGTGCAGGAGGTCGCGGCGGGCGGGGCGCTGCTGTCGGCGTCGGTGACGCGGCGGCTCGTCCGGGAGTTCGCGCGCCGGCCCACGCTGTCCACCGTCCGCACGGTGGAGCTGCCCGAGCTGACCGACCGCGAGCTGGACGTGTTCAAGCTGCTCGTGCGGGGCCACAGCAACGACGAGATGGCCGAGCTGCTCACCCTCGGCGCGAGCACCGTGAAATCGCACGTCAAGCACCTCTACCAGAAGCTCGGCGTGCGTGACCGGGTCCAGGTCGTGATCTACGCCTACGAGAACGGGCTGGTGTAGCCGATGCCGGATCCCGACCAGGCCCCGTCCCCGCCCGTCCCGGCACGGACGCGGGACCACCTGATCGCCGTCGCCGTCGCCGACGGCCGCTGCGGGATGGCCGCCGCCCACCGCGCGGCCCGTCTCGCGGCGGCCTCCGGCGGCACGGTGACGATGGCGCTGCTGACCCGGCCGCCCTGGGCGGCGGCGTTCGAGCCGTCGGCGATGGCGTGCTGGCGCAACGGCGACCTGGAGATCGCCGCGCTCATCCGGCTGTCGGCGATCTTCGACCCGGCCGGGGTCGGCTGGCGCATGGCGGTGGTCGACGGCGACCCGGCCCGGGGCATCGTCCGCCTCGCCCGGCGGCATCCGCCGGACTGGGTGCTGGTGCCGCGCCCGCGCCGCCCGCTTCCGCGGGCGGGCGGCCGCCGCCTCGCGGCCGTCCTGCGCTCCCGGCACGGGCTCCCCCTCCTGATCGTGTGAGGCGGGGGCCCGGCCGGGGGCGTCAGAGGAGTTCGGTGGTGTCGTCCGGTGTCGCGCGGGTGTGGCCGACGGCGTCGAACAGCAGCCGGGCGTGCCGGGTGAGCGTCGCCGGGTCGTAGGTCTTGTGCCCGGTGAGGACGATCGTCAGGTCCGCGGCCTCCAGCGCGTCCGGCAGCGGCCCCGCGCCGGGCACGTCGGTGCCGTCCACCTGCCAGGACGCGACGAACGGGTCGTGGTAGGTCAGTTCCGCGCCGAGGCGGATCAGGCGGCGTGCGACGGGGCGTGCGGGTGATTCGCGTTGGTCGGCGATGTCGGCTTTGTAGGTGACGCCCAGGAGCAGGACTTTGGCGCCTTTGAGGGCGCGTCCTTCGCGGTTGAGGAGTTGCTGGGCGCGCTCCACGACGTAGCGGGGCATGCGTTCGTTGATCTCCTGGGCGAGTTCGACGAAGCGGAAGGGGTAGCCCAGGGAGCGGACCTTGTAGGACAGGTAGTTGGGGTCGATGGGGATGCAGTGGCCGCCGACGCCGGGGCCGGGGCGGAAGGGCTGGAAGCCGAAGGGCTTGGTGGCGGCGCAGTCGATGGCGTCCCACAGGTCGATGCCCAACTCGTCGCAGAAGACGGCCATCTCGTTGACCAGGGCGATGTTGACGTGGCGGTAGGTGTTCTCCAGGAGTTTGGCCATCTCGGCCTCGCGGGTGCCCTTGGCCTCCACGACCCGGTCGACGAACTTGCCGTAGAACGCCGAGGCCGCCGACGCGCACGCCGGGGTGAACCCCCCGACGATCTTGGGGGTGTTGCGGATGCCGTAGACGGGGTTGCCGGGGTCGATGCGCTCGGGGGAGAAGGCCAGGTGGAACTCCTCGCCGGCGGCCAGGCCGGAGGTCTCCAGGATGGGGCGGACGACCTCGTCGGTGGTGCCGGGGTAGGTGGTGGACTCCAGGATGACCAGCATGCCCGGTTCCAGGTGGCGGGCGACGGTCTCGGCGGCGCCGCGGACCGCGGTCAGGTCCGGGCCGCCCTCCTCCGACAGCGGCGTGGGCACGCAGATCACCACCGTGCGCGCGCCGTCCAGGACGCCCTCGTCCAGGGTCGGCGTGAAGCCGTGGGCCAGCATCTCGCCGACCTCGGCGGCCGAGACGTCGTCGATGTGCGACAGCCCGGCGTCGAGCCCGGCGACCACGCGCGCGTCGCGGTCCAGCCCCCCGGCCTTCAGACCGGCCCGGCACGCCGCGCGGACCAGCGGCAACCCGACATAGCCGAGCCCGATGACCACCACGTCCATGACTACGCCACCCCCGTCCAGCGCCGGACGACGTCGGCGATGCGGACGCCGGCGTGCCCGTCCCACAGCGGCGGGGTCCGGTCGGGCCGCTCGGTCCCGCCGAGCGCCTTGGCCGCCGCGGGGACGAGTTCCTCGAAGGTGACGAGGCGGTTGGTGCCGTGGGTGATGGTGATGGGCCGTTCGGTGTTGGGCCGGACGGTCAGGCACGGCACGCCGAGGATGGTGGTCTCCTCCTGGAGGCCGCCGGAGTCGGTGACGACCGCGGCGGCGCCGCGGACGGCGGCGATGAAGTCGATGTAGCCGAGTGGTTCCAGGACGTGCACGCGCGGGTGCTCGTCGAGCCCGGCGGCCAGCAGGGTGGCGCGGCCGCGCGGGTGGACGGGGATGACCAGGTCGGCCAGGTCGGCGACGCCGTGCAGGTGCCGGACCAGCGCGGCGGCGGTCCCGGGCGCGTCGACGTTGGCGGGGCGGTGCATCGTCGCCAGGACGTACCGCTCGGGCAGCCCGTGCGCGGCCCGGACGCGGCCGGTGTCGAACCGGTCGAGGTTGGCCAGCAGCGTGTCGATCATCGGGTTGCCGACGAAGTGGGCCCGGGCCACCGGGACGCCCTCGTTGGCCAGGTGCCCGATCGCCTCCGGGCTCGTCACGAAGCACAGGTCGGACAGCTGGTCGGTGAGCCGCCGGTTGACCTCCTCGGGCATGGTCATGTCGAAGCTGCGCAGCCCGGCCTCCACATGGGCGACCGGGATGTGCAGCTTGGCCGCGACCAGCGCGGCGGCGATCGTCGAGTTCACGTCGCCGTACACCACGACCAGGTCGGGCGTGCGGCGGAGGAACTCGCGCTCCAGCCCGACCATCACCGCGGCGGTCTGCTCGGCGTGCCCGCCGGAGCCCACGCCCAGGTTCACATCGGGCTCGGGCATGCCCAGGTCGTCGAAGAAGACCTTCGACATCTTCTCGTCGTAGTGCTGCCCGGTGTGCACGACGGTCTGGTCCAGGTCGTCGAGCGCGGCGACCACCGGCGCGGCCTTGACCAGGTTCGGCCGCGTGCCGAGCACGTGCGTCAGCGAGGTGATCATTGTGTCCCTTCGATGCCGTCCATGGATTCCGTGGGCGGGAGCCGTCAGTATGCCCCCGAACCACGGAAGACGGCGGCGAGCGTCTTCCAGAGGATCTGCATGTCGAGCACCAGCGACCAGTTCTCGATGTAGCGCAGGTCGAGGCGGACCGACTCCTCCCACGACAGGTCGGAGCGCCCGCTCACCTGCCACAGCCCGGTCATGCCGGGCTTCACCGCGAGGCGCCGGAACACGTCCTCGCCGTAGCGGTCCACCTCGTCCGGCAGCGGCGGGCGCGGGCCGACCAGCGACATCTCGCCGCGCAGCACGTTGACGAGCTGCGGCAGCTCGTCGATGGACCAGCGCCGCAGCCGCGAGCCGATCCGGGTGATCCTGGGGTCGTCCCTGAGCTTGAACAGCACGCTGCCGGAGGTGTCACGGGCCGCGAGCTCGCGGCGGCGCCGCTCGGCGTCCACGACCATCGTGCGGAACTTCAGCATCCGGAACCCGTGCCCGCCGAGGCCGACGCGCTCCTGGGAGAAGAAGGCGGGGCCGGGGTCGTCCAGCCGGATGAGCAGCGCCGTCACGGCCCACAGGGGGGACAGCAGGACGAGCGCGAAGGCCGCGACCGTCCGGTCGAACACGGCCTTCAGCATCCGCCTCACGCCCGCGAGCTGCGGGTGCTCCACGTGCATCAGCGGCAGCCCCGCGACGGGGCGGATCGAGGTGCGCGGGCCCGCGATGTCCAGCAGCGCCGACGCCACGAGCAGCTCGGTGTCGGTCCGCTCCAGCTTCCAGGCGAGCCGCCGCAGCTCGACGCCCGCCAGCTCGGGGCAGGCGAGCACGGCCACCGCGTCGGCGTCGCACCGCCGTACCACGTCGGCGACCTCCCACATCCCGCCCTCGACCGGGACGGTGCCGACCCGGTCGGCGCCGCCGTCGGCCGGCAGGCAGGCCGCGACGATCTGCATGCCGTGGTGGCGGGCGCGGCCGAACTCGCGGACCAGCTCGGTCACCGCCTCGCGGTGGCCGACCGCGACCGCGCGGCGCATGCCCTGGCCGCGGGCCCGGCGCAGGTGCAGGTGCTTGCGCAGCCGGTACCGCCCGAGCAGGCTCAGCAGCGTCACCGTCGGCAGCGTCACCACCACGAACCCGCGGGCGACCTCGGCCTTGGTGGCGTAGGAAAGGATCGCGACGGCGGCGGTCAGGCTGATCCCGGCGTCCAGGATGCGCCGGTACTCCTCGGAGCCGGCGCCGAAGAACCGCGACTCATAGGCGCGGGTCGCGGCGACCCAGCCCACCCAGATCAGCGGCAGCGCCGCCGCGAGCATCGCGTCCGGCCGGGGCGCGGCCGTGTCGTCGCCGAACCGGAACAGGAAGCCGACCACACCGGCCGCGAGAGCACAGCAGAAATCTACGGTAATGGCCAGGCGAACATGATCCGAAACCCAGCCGACGCTTCTCGATCGTCGGCGCCGCCACAGCGGGGCGGCCGTTTCCGAACGATCGACCACACTCATGCGGGCATCCCCCGTCCCCTCCCCGAGGTCCCGCCCCGCTCCCCCTCCAAGGAACGAATGGCAGGACTGACACGACAGTTAAGGTGCCAGTTTCCACGGTTAAAGGGAAGGTAATGCACGAAGGTTACCCCTGGCCGTAAGAGGCCGCCTCAACGTTGAACCACCCAGATGGCCGGAATCGGTCGTACGGCGGGCCGGGGGGTGACCGGAACCTACCCTGACGCCGTGCCCCACCTCTGGAGGACCCTCACGCCCGCGGCGGTCGCGGTGTCGGCCGCCCTGCTCTCGGCCGCCTGCGGCTCCGGGAACGGCGACGGTGGCCCCGGCCCCGCGGCCCCGGTCGGCGCGGTGGCGCTCGACCTGCGGCGGCCGGGCCAGCTGGTGTTCCGCCAGGGTGGGACCGGCCCGTCGGCGGGCAGGCTCGCCGCCGTCCGGCTGTCCGGCCCGCCCGGCGCGCCCGTGGTGACGGCCCCGGACAAGCGGACGATCACCGGCACGTCCTGTGTCCGCGTGCACGCCGCCGGCGGCACCGGAGTGTGCCTGACGGTCGAGCGCAAGGCCGTGGCGCAGACGTCGGCCGAGATCCTGGACGGGAACGGGCGGCGCTCCCACCTGTTCCCGATCGAGGGGGTGCCGAGCCGCGCCCAGGTGTCGGCGAGCGGCCGGATGGTCTCGTGGACGACGTTCGTCGAGGGGCACAACTACCAGAGCAAGAACCTGTCCACGCGCACCGGGGTCTTCGACAGGAAGACCGGGCGGCTCTGGCTCGACCTGGAGAAGTTCACGCTGGTCCAGGACGGGCGGCGCAACTGGTCGCGCGATCTCAACTACTGGGGCGTCACCTTCACCCGCGACGATGATCGTTTCTATGCGACCGTGCGTACCAAGGAGAAGACCTACCTGGTGGAGGGGCGGGTGAGCACGCGCGCGATGCGGACGCTGAGGACGAACCTGGAGTGCCCGTCGCTGTCACCCGACGGCACGCGGCTGGCGTTCAAGAAGGCGACGGGCGACCCGTCCCGGCCCTGGCGGCTGCACACCCTCGACCTGCGCACCATGCGCGAGACGGCGCTGGCCGAGACCGCGTCGGTGGACGACCAGGCGGTCTGGATCGACGACGGGACCGTCGCCTACGGGCTGCTGCGCAAGGGGGCGGCCAAGACGGGGACCGACGTGTGGACGGTGCCCGCGGACGGATCGGGCGCGCCACGCCTGCTGCTCGCCGACGCCTTCTCTCCGGCCGCAATCCGATGACGCGGCGACCGAATCTCGCCTCCGGGTGTCCGGAGCCCCATTTGTTACCAGTCGGTATCCCCTTGTGGCGCAGCGCTTGCGGCACACCGCCCTCACTTTCGCGGACGGTCTCCGGACCCTGGGGGTAAGTTTACCGGCACCCCATGTCCAAAGTCGGCCACGGTGAACCCTGGCGTTTTCAGTGGTTCTCCGAACAATAATGAGCCGAATCATTGGACGGGGTGAACGATTGACTCGGCTGCACACTTTCCGTAACAAATTCGTTGACGCGCCGGGTTCCCTTGGCGCGCGCTATCGGTCGCGCCGGTGGGACTGGCTGCGCGCGACTTTTCCCGAGCTCGACCAGATGTCGGTGATCGACCTCGGCGGGACGGCGGAGGCGTGGCGGCGCGCGCCCGTCCAGCCCGCCCGGGTGCACATCGTCAACCTGGAGAAGCCCCCGCCGGACCTGCCGTCGTGGCTGCGCTCCGATAACGCCGACGCCTGTGAGCTGCCCGCGGAGATCCTCGCGGGCGACTACGACGTGGTGATCTCCAACTCCGTGCTGGAGCACGTGGGCGGGCACGCGCGCCGCAGCATGTTCGCCGACGCGGTGCACGAGCTCGCCGACCGGCACTGGGTGCAGACGCCGTACCGCTACTTCCCGGTGGAACCGCACTGGGTGTGCCCGGGGATGCAGTTCCTGCCCGCCGCAGCGCGGGTGACCGTGGCGCGGCACTGGCCGCTGGTGCACACGCCCCCGGCCGACCGCGCCGAGGCGCTGCGGACCGTCCTGGACGTGGAGCTGCTCAGCCGCACCGAGATGCGCGCCTACTTCCCGCACTCCTCGATCCGCTCGGAGAAGGTCGCCGGGCTGACGAAGTCGCTGATCGCGGTGAAGCGCTCGTGAGCGTCTCCCCCCGCATGCGGCGGCTGGCGGAGACCGACCCCGCCGCCCGCGACCTGATCGCCCGGCTGATCGGGCGGGCCGTGCGCGGCCTGCCGCGGATGCGGACCGATGCGCCCGGCGGGTTCGTGTTCACCATGCGCGCCGGGACCGCCCCGGACGGGCGCGTCGACCTGGCCGTCGCGCCCGAAGGCACGAGCCTGCGTTACGCGGCCATCGTCGCCCTCGGCGCCCGGCTGCTGGCGCCCGACGAGCAACGCGCCGCGCTCGGCGGCGACACGGTGGACGAGCTGGTCGGGGCCCTTGTGAACCGGCTGGAGGACACCGGCCCCGGCGCGGTCACCTCGCTCGGCGACGTGGCGCTGATCTGCTGGGCGGCCGCGGAGGCCGGGCACGGGAAGCTGGAACTGGCGCTCGCCCGGCTCGCCGCGGCGGACCCGGCGGGCGGCGGCCCGGTCTTCACCGTGGACGCGGCGTGGGTCGCCTCCGCGCTGGCGGCCGTACGGGACGCGGGCGGCGCGCCCGGGGCCGAGGAGCATCTCGGCCGGGCCCGCGACCGGCTGCTCGACGGCCTCAGGGGACGGTCGCTGTACGCCCACGAGGTGGGCGGCACCGGCCTCGTCCCCCGCTACCGCGCGCACGTCGGCTGCTTCGCCGACCAGGTGTACCCCGTCCAGGCGCTGGCCAGGGTCGGGGACGACCGGGCGGTGGCCGCGGCCGACGCCGTCGCGAACGGCATCTGCGCGGTGCAGGGCGCCGAGGGCCAGTGGTGGTGGCACTACGACGCCCGTACCGGCGAGGTCGTCGAGGGCTACCCGGTCTACAGCGTCCACCAGCACGCGATGGCGCCGATGGCGCTGCTCGACCTCGCCGACGCGGGCGGGACCGCCCACCACCTCGCGGTGGCCAAGGGCGTGCGCTGGCTGGCCGGGACGGCCGAGACGGGCGCGTCGATGCTGCCGGGCGCCGAGCCCGGCGAACCGGTCATGACATGGAGGAAGGTCGCCCGCAACGACCCGCGCAAGGCCGTCCGGGGGGTGCGCGCGGCGACCACCAGGCTGCGCCCCGGATGGCGGATCGGCTCCCTTGACAGAAGGTTCCCCCCGGTCGTGGTCGACCGGGAGTGCCGCCCCTACGAGCTCGGGTGGCTGCTGCACACCTGGCTCGCCCCCACCTCAAGGGAGTGACGATGAAGGCACAGCGTTCGGAGCCCAACCGCCCTCTCCAGCGGGCCCATTTCCTCGGCGTCCACCTCGACCCGCTGACGATCGACGAGACCGTCGCCCGCTGCGTGAAGGCCGTCGAGGAGCGGTCCCCGATCACGATCGGGGTGCTGAACGCGGCGAAGATCGTGCGGCTCCGCAAGGACCCCCGGCTGAGCAAGGCGGTGCTGGGCTGCGACCTGGTGCTGGCGGACGGCCAGTCCGTGGTGTGGGCGGCCGGGCTGCTGCGCCGGCCGCTGCCCGAGCGCGTCGCCGGCATCGACCTGATGCTGTCGCTGCTGCCCGAGGCGGAGCGGCGCGGCCACCGGGTGTTCTTCCTCGGCGCCCGCCAGGAGGTGCTGGACCGGACGGTGGCGGAGATCCTCCGCCGGTTCCCGCGGCTGGAGGTGGCCGGGTCGCGGAACGGGTACTTCTCGTCCGCCGAGGCCCCGGAGGTCGCCGACGAGATCCGTGAGAGCGGCGCCGACCTGCTGTTCATCGGGGTGTCGTCGCCGATGAAGGAGCTGTTCGTCCAGGACTGGTCGGCCCGGACCGGGTCGCAGGTGGTGCACGGCGTCGGCGGGACGTTCGACGTCCTGGCCGGTGAGGTGCGCCGGGCGCCGGAGTGGTGGCAGCGGCACGGCCTGGAGTGGCTCTACCGCTGCCTCCAGGAGCCGATGCGGCTCGGGCCGCGCTATTTCACCACGAACTTCGCGTTCGTCCTGCTGGTGGCCCGTGAGCTCGTCCGCGGGCTCACGCGGGGGCGGCCGCGCTCTTCCGGTTCCGGCGGCGATCGGCGGTGACGGCGGCGTACGTCCCGCCGATCCCCCCGATCAGCAGGACGGCGAGGAGGGCACGCGACGGGCGGCCGAGCACCGGCACCGCCCGGTCGCTGCCCGCCGCGACCTGCCAGGAGATGTACGAGCCGGGGCGCGCGCCCTGGACGGCCTGCTGGCGGCGCAGCCGCTCGCGCAGCACCGCGAGCACCTTCAGCAGCGTCCCGCGGGCCTTGGCGGGGGTCCCCGCCGTCACCGACAGGGTGAGGTACGGCTGGTCGTGAATCGGCTGTTCCTGGTTGCCGCGGTTGGCGAGCAGCACCTGAAACGCCTCGGTGCCGCCCGCCGACCGGACGGCGCGCCGCCCGGCGGACGAGTCCAGCCAGCGGCTGGAGACCTCGGCCATCGTCACCAGCGACGGGGTGAAGCTGGCGAACGAGTTGCGGGGGAACGGCGACTGCGGCGAGAGGAACGTGACGACCGTCCGGGCCTCGTAGCGCATCGGCGCCGTCTGCACGCGCAGGACGGCGAGGGCCGTCAGGACCACGGCGACGGCCGTCACCAGAGGGTGACGCCGCAGCGCCGCCCCGAAATCTCGTATGGCCACAAACCACTCCATTCCCGCATGTCCGTGACATGGTGGCATGTAACAGAGTGCGGCAGAACGTGCTCGCCGGGTGTGGCCACGCGGCGGCGCGGCCGGGACGGCGGGACTGACCGGACGACAGGGTCGTGAAGGGGGATCGGTGGATCTGCTCGACTGGGTGGGGACCCTGCTGCGGAGATGGTGGCTGACGGTGCCCCTCCTTCTCGTGGCATTGGCTGGCTCGGGCGCGATCGCCATGGTCACGCCGTGGAAGTACGAGGCGAAGGCGACCGCGGTGCTGCTCGCCTCGCCCGTGCAGGCCAAGGAGGCCGGCGGCAACCCATGGCTGGTGTTCGACAGCTCGCTGACGGTCACCGCCGAGGTGGTCGGCCGCGAGATGATGGACGAGCGGACGGCCGCCGCGCTGCACGCCAAGGGCCTGAACGCCACCTACATGGTGGGGGTCGCACCCGATTCGACCGGGCCGGTTCTGGCCATCGAGGTCACCGGGACGGACGCCGCCGGCACCAAGGCGACCCTGGACGCGCTGCTCGCGACCGTCCCGGAGCGGCTGGCGAAGCTCCAGGCACAGGAGGCCGTGGCCCCGCGCGCGCAGATCAAGATGAACGTGATCAGCGCCAGCCCGAAGGCCGCGATGGTCGCCACCGACAAGATCCGCCTGGTGGTGATGACGCTGTTCCTGGGGATCGTCGTCACCGTGGCCGTCCCGCTGTTCGCCGAGGTGTTCTCCGAGCGCCGCCGCCGCGGCCGGCCGGGGGCGGACGCGCCCAAGGACCGTCCGGAACCGCGGGCCTCCGGCCCGCAGGGCCCTGGCACGCATGGCCCGGGATCACAACGCCCCCCCGGATCCCAGGCCCCCGGATCCCAGGCCCCCGACCCCTCGGTCCCGGCCACGCGGTCCTCCGGTCCGCACCCGGCCGGAACGCGGTCCTCCGGTCCGCACCCCGCCGGAACGCGGTCCTCGGGCCCGCACCCCACCGGGCCGCGCACCCGTGAGCCGCAGGCATCGGAGGCGCCCGCCGGCGGGACGCGCGCGCTGGAGACGCCCAAGCCGAGCACCCGGGAGGCCGCGCCCCGGCCGGTCAAGCGGGGCGCGCTGCCGCGGATGAGCGCGGTGGGGCGGCCCGACGAGACCCTCCCCGACTCGGCCGCGCCGGTGCCCGCCCGCAAGCCCAAGGCCAGGCCGAAGGCGACGGGTGCGGACACCCCGGACACCTACGGCCTGCTGGGTTCCCCGGCGCCGGCCGCGCCCAACGGCGGCGGCCCGCACAAGCGGCCCGACGTGTCCGAGATGTCCGAGCCGGACGCCTGAACCGCTGATGGCCCTGCTCACCGCCCCCGACGAGAGCCCGCCCGGGACGCGCCCCCTGATCCGCCAGGTGGACGTCGTCACCGTGCTCAGCCTTTTCGTGTTCGTGCTCACGGTGGTGCCCGCGCGGTTCGTCGTGGGCCCGCTCGGCGCGGCGGGCACGCCCGCCGGGATCATGGCGGTGCTCTGCCTCGGCTGGTACCTGAGCTCCATGATCGCGGCGCGGACGTCGCCGATCCGGGGCCGCCAGCCCGTCCGCGGCGTCATCGTGCTGTTCTCCTGCACGATGCTCGCCTCCTACGCGGCGGCGATGCAGCGCCAGCTCCCGGGGCTGGAGGCCAACGCCGCCGACCGGGGGCTGATCCTGACGGCGGGCTGGGCGGGGGTCGCGCTGCTGGCCGCCGACGGCATCCCCCGGCTGGACCGGCTGGAGGCGGTGCGGCGGCGGCTCGTGGCGGGCGGCGGGTTCATCGCCGTCCTCGGCTGCGTGCAGTTCTTCACCGGCCTCGACCTCGCCGGTCACCTGGCGTTCCCGGGGCTGTCGACCAGCACGTCCTACACCTCGCTGCTGAGCCGCGACGAGTTCAACCGGCCGATGGCGACCGCGACCCACCCGATCGAGTTCGGGGTCGTGCTGGCGATGCTGCTGCCGCTCGCCCTGCACGGCGCCGTGTACGCCGGGGAGGGACGGCGCGGGCGCCGCTGGCTGCTGGCCTCCGTCATCCTGCTGGTGCTGCCGATGACGGTGTCGCGGTCGGCCGTGCTGGGGCTCGCGGTGGTGTGCATCGTCGTGCTGCCGATCTGGCCCGCGGTGTGGCGGGTGACGGCGCTGCTCGTGCTGGGGGTGTTCATGGTCGCGCTGCGCGCCCTCGTCCCCGGCCTGATCGGCACGCTGACCAGCCTGGTGTCCGACATCGGCTCGGACTCCAGCACCGTCACCCGCACCAACGACTACATCGTCATCAACCAGTCGTTCGCGCACCGCCCGTGGTTCGGGCAGGGCTTCGGGACCTACCTGCCCCAGACGTACCGGATCCTCGACAACCAGTACCTGCTGTCACTGGTGGAGACGGGGGTCGTCGGGGTGACCGCGCTGGTCGTCGTGCTGGTCTCGGGCTGGATCCTGGCCCGGTCGGCGCGCCGCGCCTGCCTGGCCACCGGCGACCGCGAGACCGCGCACATGGCGCAGTGCTTCGCGGCGTCGATGGCGGTGGCGCTGTTCTCGTTCGGGACGTTCGACGCGTTCAGCTTCCCGATGGTCGCGACCCTGGCGTTCCTGGTGCTCGGCTGCTGCGGCGCGCTGTGGCGCCTCACCCGCGAGGACGGGGAGGACGGGGCCCTCGGGGGCGCCGCCGTCTCCGGCGGCGCCCCCGGAGATCAGGGCTGAACGGCCTTGCCCGTCTCGGCCCAGATGTTGCCGCTCCAGACGTTGCCCGTGCCGGACCGCTCGAACGCGGTGACCGGCCCGAAGTAGCCGCTCTTCTTGAACATCGCGCGGCTGAAGACGTTCCGCGTGATCTTGATGTTGGTCGAGCGGCCGAAGCGGCCCTTCCCGCCGTACAGGGCGTAGCCGCCGCCCGACAGCAGGTTCCCGTCGATCGTCACGTCGTGCGCCCGCCCGAAGTCCTGGTAGACCGAGATGGCGGAGGTCTGCGAGACGGGGTTCAGCACCACGTTGTGGCGGACGACGAGGCGCAGCCCGGCCGCGGGCCCGGCGTTGGACTGGACGCCGGTCACGTGGTCGCCGGGGAACTCCTTGAGCTTGTCGATCAGGGAGTCCTCGATGAGCCCGTGGTCGGTGTTGACGCCGTTGGCGACGGTGTGGACGTGCGTCTTGCGGACGGTGAGCATCCCGCCCTGGTTGACGATGCCGTACTGCACCTTGCGGCGCCCGTCGCCGTTGATCTCGCTGTTCTCGACCCGCAGCCCGGACGCGCCCTTGCGCTGGATGATGCCCCACTGCCCGGCGCCGATGAGGTGGGTGTTGCGGATGGTGACGTCGCTCGCGACGACGTTGATCTCCGTCCGGACGAGCAGCCCGTCGATGACCGCGCCGCGCTTGCGGACGGTGATGGGGCCGCTCGGCTTGAGCTTCCGCCCGGCCGGCACCCCGACCGTCTTCAGGTTCGGCCAGGTGATCCTGGCGCCCTCGCCGCCGGCGGGCGGCGCGGACCGGAGCTTCAGGGGCGGCACCGACACCGTCGGCCCCGACGGCGCCGCCGGTGAGGACACCGTGGGCCGCGCGGCCGCGGCGGTGCCCGCCCGCTTGTTCTCACCGCCGTTCGAGCAGGCGCCGAGACACAGTGCGGCGACGGTGAACGCGAGCACGACCTTGCGCAGAGCCATGGGGGTCTCTCCCTCTATCCGAGGATCTTCCGCAGGGCGTCGGCGACCCTGCGCTGCTGTTCCTCGGTGATCTGCGGGAACATGGGCAGCGACAGGATCCGCCCGGCGGCGGCCTCGGCGACCGGGAAGTCCCCGGGGCCGTGGCCGAGATGCCGGAAGGCGGGCTGGAGGTGGACGGGGACCGGATAGTGGATGCCCGTCCGGATCCCCAGCTCCGCCAGCCGCGCCGCGACCTCGTCGCGCCGCGGGACACGGATGACGTACAGGTGCCAGACGTGCTCGCCGCCCGCCGGGCGGGGCAGGACCAGGCCGGGGATGCCGGCGAGCAGTTCAGCGTAGCGCGCGGCGGCCGCGCGGCGCTGCTCGTTCCAGCCGTCCAGGCGGCGCAGCTTCGCGCGCAGGACGACCGCCTGGAGGGTGTCCAGGCGTGAGTTGAACCCCAGGATCTCGTGGTGGTACTTGCGCTCGCTGCCGTGGTCGCGCATGAGCCGCACCGTCCGCGCCAGCTCGTCCGAGCCGGTGATGACGGCGCCGGCGTCGCCGTAGGCGCCGAGGTTCTTGCCGGGGTAGAAGCTGGTGGCGGCGATGGCGCCGGCGAGGCCCCGCCCGTCGCGGACGGCGCCCTGCGACTGCGCCGCGTCCTCCAGGACGGGCGGCCCGAGCTCCAGGAGCCGTTCCATCGGCGCCAGCCGCCCGTACAGGTGGACGGGGATGATCGCGCCGGTGGACGGGCCCGTCGCGGCGGCGGCCAGGTCCTGGTCGATCAGCAGGTCGTCGGGATCGACGTCCACCAGGACGGGACGGCCGCCCGCGCGCACGACGGCCTCGGCGGTCGCGACGAACGTGTTGGCGGGCATGACGACGTCGGTGGCGGCGCCCGGCCCGTCGGCCCCCCGCTCGTGGAACAGGGCGCGCAGGGCCAGTTCGAGGGCGTCGGTGCCGTTGCCCAGGCCGACGCAGTGCACGGCGCCGCTGAAGTGGGCGTACTCGCGTTCGAACCCGGCCACGTCGGGGCCCTGGACGAACGCGCCCTTGGCCATGACGCGGTCGAACCCCGCGCGGACCTGGCGCTCGACCTCGGCGTGCGCGGCGGCGAGATCGACGAAGGGGACCTCGGTCATCGGACTTCCTTCCGGTGCGGTGCGGGACGCAGGTAGCGCGCGGGCGAGCCGACCCAGACCTCTCCGGCGGGCACGTCCCGCAGGACGACCGCGCCCATGCCGACGAGCGCGCCGGGCCCGATCGTGACGCCCTGCCGGAGGATGGCGCCGGTGCCGATGTAGGCGCCCGCGCGGACGTGCACGCCGCCGCTGAGCCGGGCGCCCGCGGCGATGGTGACGTAGTCGTCGATGACGTCGTCGTGCGTCAGCGTGACGTGCGGCATGATCGCGACGTGCGCGCCGACGTGCACGGAGGCGGTGAGGACGGCCTGGGCGAGCACGACCGTGCCGTGCCCGATCCGCGAGGACGGCGCGATCCACGCGGCGGGATGGACGAGCGTCGCGTACCGCCGCGGCGGCAGGCCGAGGCGGGCGACGATCCGGCGGCGGCTGTCGTAGTCGGCGGGGCTGCCGGTGGAGACCACGACACCGGCCTCCATGCCGGCGACCTCCGTGGTGCCGCCGATGATCGGCAGCCCGTCCACGAGCTCCCCGAGCCGGCCCCGGTCGTCGTCGCCGAAGCCGAGGACCCGCCGGCCGGGCAGCGCGGTGGCGGCCTGCGCGGTCTCGCGGCCGAAGCCGCCCGCGCCGTAGATCACCAGGTCGTGGATGTCAGGCATCGGCGCCCTCCAGGTTCCGCAGACCACCGAGGGCGCCGCGGGAGCGGTGGAACAGCAGCGCGATCGCCGCCAGGGCGGTGAGCCCGGCCAGGGCGAGCGCGGCGATGTCCAGGGAGATGGTCGCGTGCGCGGCGGCGGCGGTGAGCCCGACGGCCGCGGCGATCAGCGCGGGCGGCGCGGTCCGCGCGAGGACGGCCCGCGCGCCCACCCCGGACCGGCGCAGCTCCCACAGGTAGAGGGGGAGCACGACGAGCGCGGCGACCGCGACGTGCGCGGCGCCGACGCCGGGGATGCCGTGCAGCTCGGCCCCGGCGACCAGGGCGGGGACGAGCGCGACCAGCCAGACGAGCTGGACGGTGAACACCGCGCGGGAGCGGGCGAGGACCACGAAGTAGTCGTACACCAGCTCGAACATGATCCGCAGCCCGCCGAGGATGCCGAGCCACAGCAGCGCGTCCGCCGCCGGGCCCCACCGGTCCCCGTACACCAGCCGGATCAGCGGCTCGGCGGCGCCCGCCAGCAGCAGGCAGACGGGCAGCGTCAGCCCGGCGAGCAGGCCCGCGGTCGACAGGAACGCGCCGCGCAGCGCCGGGGGGTCGTGCTGGAGCCGGGCGAACGCGGCGGGCGCGACGCTGCGGACGGGCTGGGAGAACATCGTCACCGGCCAGTTGGACAGGTTGAAGGCCAGCACGTAGAAGCCGAGGGCGGTCGCGCCGAGGACGTTCCCGACGACCAGCTGGTCGACGGACGCGACGGCGAACACCACGATGCTCGACCCGGCGAGCGGGAGCCCGAACCGCAGCAGCGCCCGCGCGCGCCCGCGGTCGAACCCGAACCGCAGCGGCTCGGGCGAGGCCCGCACGAGCAGGACGGCGGACGCGGCCGAGCCCACGAGCCGCCCGATCGCGAGGCTCATCGCGCCCATGCCGGTCGCGGCGAGCGCGATCGACACGATCGCGCCGCCCCAGTTGTTGACCTGGTCGGCGAGCATCTTGCGATCCTGCCGGAACCCGCGTTGCAGCAGCGCCGCGGGCACGGCGACCAGGCCGCTGACGACGACGCTGAGCCCGAGCAGCCGGATGACGCCGGACGCGGCGGGCGCGCCCATCGCCGAGGCGAACGCGGGCGCGCCGAGGTAGCAGCCGGCGTAGATCAGGGCGCTGGACGCGACGGAGATCGTCGCGACGGTGGGGGCGATCTCGCGGGGGTCGCCGGGCCACCGGACGATGGCGAGGCTCACCCCGAGCTCGTGGAAGCTGAGCACGGCGAGCAGCGCGACCATCGCGACCGCGAACACGCCGAACTCGGCCGGGCCGAGCAGCCGCGCGAGCGCGACGCCGATGGCGAGGGTGCCGAGGCGGCCGACCGCCGTGTTGACCAGGCTCCAGCCGAGCGCGCGGGACGCCTTGCCGAACAGGGAGTCCTCGTCGCCGACGGTCAGCCTGGTCACCGGGTCTCCCCCCGCGCCACGGCGTTGAAGTCGTCGCGGGCGACCGGCCCGCGGAGTTTGCGGGCCTTGCGGGCGATCTTGTATCCGGCGACGCGCGCGGCGGTGGCCGCCGCGTCCCGGCGGGCCCGGCCGGGCGCCGACAGCGCCTCCCGGTAGACGGCCTCCTGGACGCGGGCGGCGCGTTCGAGGCTGAACCGCTCGGTGACGAGCCGGCGGCCGTACTCGCCCAGCTCCTTGCGGCGGACCTCGTCGGCGGCCAGGTCGCGCAGGATCTCCGCCAGCCGCTCCGCGCCCCCGCCGCCGACGCCGTACCAGCCCTGCGCGAGGAACGTCGGGGCGGTGCCGGGGGTGAGCGGCTCGAAGTAGCCGCGCTCGCCCTGGACGATCAACGGCCGGCCGAACGCCAGCGCCCGCAGCGCGGAGCCGCCCATGCCGAGCGCGATCGTCGCGGCGGCGTAGGCGGGGCGCGGGTCGTCCAGCTGGCCGGTGAGCACGACGGTGCGGCGGCCCGCGCGGGCGTTGGCGCGGGCGGCGCGGGCCTCGACCTGGTCGCGGCACGGCCCGTCGCCGACGACGACGAGCCGCAGCGGCAGGCCGGCGGCGAGGTCGCCGACGACGTCGACGGCGGTCAGCAGCCCCTCCAGCTTCAGCTCGGCGACGAGGCGGCAGACGACCACGACGTCCAGCGGGCCCTTGTCGAGGCCGAACCGCTCACGGAACGCGGCGGTGGGGTGGCCGGGGGCGTTGGCGCGCACGTCCACGGGCGGTTCGATCAGGTGCACGGAGCCGGGCCGGCGGCCGCGCCGCGCCAGCACGTCCCGGCGGATCTGCTCGGTCCCGACGACGAGCGGCAGCGACGGCGGTAGGAACGGCGCGACGGCCATCGACATGACGGTGCAGACCGCCGCCGTCCCCGCGCGGCGCCGCGCGGTGTAGAACGCCTCGACGCCGGGCGGCCACTCGTAGCCGTGGACGACGTCGAACCCGCGCTCCTCCGCGAGCCGCCCCAGCAAGCGGACGGTCGACGGGGACGGGCGGCGCCGTCCCGCGTCGAGCGGCACGTGCTCGATCCCGGCGTCCAGCACCCGCTCGACCAGCGGACCGGGCTCGCCCGCGACCACGACCTCGTGCCCGAGGTCGCGGACGGCCCCGGCCAGCTCGATCGCGTTGAGCTGGCTGCCGCCGATCTCCATGGCGTGCGGGTAGACCAGGATCCTCATGCGTGCGCCGCCACCGCCTCCACCACCCGGTCCTGCTGGGCGTGGGTCATGTCGTGGAAGAGCGGCAGGATCAGCGACCGGGTCGTGAACCGGTCGGTCGCCGGGAGGTCCGCCTCGACGTCGGCGTAGGCGCGCTCGCGGTGCGCCGCCATGATCCCCCTGCGGGCGGAGATCCCGGCGTCCAGCAGGTGCTGGAGCAGCTCGTCGCGGCCGGCGCCGAACCCGTCCGGCAGCGTGATCCAGAACGACTGGTAGTTGGTCGTGCCGTGGGCCGGGTCGCCCGCGCAGGCGACGCCGGGCAGGTCGGCGAGCAGCCGCCGGTACCGTGCCGCCAGCTCCCGGCGCCGCGCGACGACCCCGTCGAGGCGGGTCAGCTGGACGAGCCCCATCGCGGCCTGCATGTCGGTCATCCGGTAGTTGAAGCCGGTCTCGTCGTACTCCTCGATGACGACCTTCGCGCTGCCGTGCCGGTCGGCGGCGCTCACGCTCATGCCGTGCTCGCGGAGCCGCCGCGCGCGGCGCGCCAGCGCGTCGGCGGGGGTGGTGAGCATCCCGCCCTCACCGGTCGTCAGCAGCTTGCGCGGGTGGAACGACCAGGCGGCCAGCTCGGCGCCCGCGCCCGTCGGCCGGTCCTTGTACGTCGAGCCGGCGGCGCACGCCGCGTCCTCGACGACGGTGATCCCCAGCGGGTCGCACAGCGCGCGGACGGCGTCGAGGTCGGCGGGGATCCCGCCCTGGTCGACGAGGATCACCGCGCGGGTCCGGGGGGTGAGGACGGCCTCGACGTTCTTGGCGTCCATGTTCCCGGTGGCGGGGTCGATGTCGGCGAACACGACGCGGGCGCCGGCGTGCCGGACGACGTTGGCGGTGGCGATGAACGACAGCGAGGGGACCACCACGTCGTCGCCGGGGCCGACCCCGGCCAGCAACAGCGCCAGGTGCAGCGCGGTGGTGCAGGACGACACCGCCACGCCGTGCGCCGTCCCGGCGCGCGCGGCGAACGCGGCCTCGAACTCGGCGACGCGCGGCCCCTGGGCCACCCATCCCGAGCGCACGGCCTCGGCGACCGCCGCGGCCTCCTCCTCGCCCAGCACGGGCTTGATGACGGGGATCACGGTGCGGGTTCCTCCTGAGCGCATGAGAGGGGGTCGCGGTCGACGAGCCCGGCCAGCGACCGGGCGCGCCGCGACCAGTCGTGCCCGGCGGCGAACTCGCGGCGCCGGGCGACCAGGTCCGGCGCGGGCCCGGCGGCCAGCTCCTCCCCCACCGCGCGCAGGAACCCGCGCGGGGTGGACTCGGACCTGATCAGCTCACGGCCGCCGGGGAACGCGCGCAGCCACCGGGTCGCGGGCAGGTCGGTCGAGACCACGCCGCGGCCGGCGGCCAGGTAGTCCAGCGTCTTGATGGGGAAGCTCGCGCGGTTGAAGTCGTCCAGCAGGTACGGGGTGAGCCCGACCCGGATCGTGCCGAGGTACGACGGGAGCTCGGCGAAGCTCTTGCGGCCCGTCCAGCAGACGTTGGGACGGCGGACGAGCGCCCGGAACCGCGCCGGGTGGTGGCCGGGGTCGTGCGGGCCGATGAGGACCAGCGGGTGCCCCTCGCCGGCGACGGCCTCCAGCAGCCCGAGGTCGATCCGCGCGTTGATGTGCCCGGCGAACCCGGCGGCGGGACGGTCGAAGCGCGGGACGTCGTCCGGCCAGGGCGCGGCGCCGATCCCCTCGTACGCCTCGGGGGCGCAGCCGTTCGGGAGGAGCTCGGCGTCGATCCCGCGGGCCTCGAACTGGTCGCGCAGCAGCGGCGACACCACCGCGACGGTGTCGGCGCGGGCGGCCATCCGGTCCCGCGCGGCGGCGAGGCGCCGCCGCGGCAGCCCGATCAGCTCGGCGCCCGCGACCAGGTCGTCGGTGACGTACAGCAGCCGCCGCGCGCCCGGCACCGCGTCCAGCAGGTCGGTGTGGGTCGCGACCACCACCGCCGCGACCCGGTCGCCCGCCCCGCGCGCCACGCGCCGCCCGGTGCGCCGCGCGGCGCGGCGCACGAGCGCCGCCGTCACGTGGTGCATCCCGGGCCGGTACATGCCGGGCAGCACCCGCGGCCGGATCCGCCACACCCCCGACGGCTCCTGCCGCAGCCGCATCCCCGGGCGGAACGCTCCCGCGAGATGCGGGCGCAGCAGCGGCGTCAGCAGCGACACGGGCGGGTCGACGTACAGGACGGGGTGCAGCGCGTTCAGCCGGTCCGCGAGCTGCCGGTCGGTGCCGGCCACGCCGTCGTACGGCGTCCCCGCGAAGTAAACGATCACTCGGTCTCCCGCCGGGCGGCCCGCCACCACTCGACCAGCCGGCGCAGGCCCTCGTCCAGGTCCACCTGCGCCTTCCAGCCGAGGTCGCGCCGCGCGGCGGACACGTCCGCGAGCCTGCGGGTCACCCCGTTGACGGCCCGGGCGGGGCCGAACTCCAGCCCGAGGTCCTCGGCGTCCATGATGCGCAGCAGCGCCTCGGCCAGCCCGCGCAGGCTGGTCTCGGTGCCGCTGCCGATGTTGAACGCCGCGTCCGTCGTGTCGGCCTCGGCGGCCTGGAGGTTGGCGCGGGCGATGTCCTCGGTGAACACGAAGTCCATCGTCTGCTCGCCGTCGCCGAGGATGAGCGGCGGGCGCCCGTCGGCGATCCGCTCCATCCAGCGGATCAGCACCTCGGTGTAGAGCCCGTGGACGTCCATCCGCGGCCCGTACACGTTGAAGTACCGCAGGGCCACGTAGTCCAGGCCGCGCATCGCGTGGAAGCTGCGCAGCATCCCCTCGTTGAACGTCTTGGCGGCGCCGTAGAAGGTGTCGTTGGCGTAGGGGTGGTGGTCCTCGGCCGTGGGGAAGTCCTCCGCCATGCCGTACACCGACGCCGACGACGACGCGACGACCTTGCGGACACCGGCGTCGGCGGCCGCCTCCACCACCTCGTAGGTCCCGTCGACGAGGACCTCCAGCGCCAGCCGCGGCTCCTCCGCGCACTGGGTGATGCGGATGGCGGCCAGGTGGAAGACCAGGTCCATCCCGTCCATGAGGGAGCGGACGAGCCCGCGGTCGCGGATGTCGCCCTCGACGAGCCGCACCGTCCCCGGGCCGTCCTGCGCGAGGGCCGCCGCGAGGTTGGCGCGGCGCCCCCGGACGAGGTTGTCCAGCACCACGACCTCGGCGGCGCCCGCCGCGGCGAGCTGGTCGACGACCGTGGATCCGATGGTCCCCGCGCCGCCGGTGACCAGGCAGCGGGTCCCCGCGATCGCGTGGCCCGCCTGTGCGGGGCCCGGGCCCCGCGCCCCCCGGTTCGCTTCGCTCATGTGCGTCCTTTCGTGACGTCCTGCACGGGAACAAGCGCGCCGCCCTCCTCGGCGCTGCGGGTGGCGGCCTCCAGCAGCGCGACGACCCGCAGGCCCGCGCCGCCGTCGGTCATCGCCGGGCGGCCCTCGCTGATCGCCGCCGCCAGCTCGGCCATGACCTCGCGCAGCGCCTCCCGCTCGGGCAGCGCCGGGACGAGGATGTCACCGACACGGTAGGAGATCAGCGCGGCGTGCCGCTCGTCGGGGCCGAGGGTCCCCGCGGGGGCCCGGTCGACGCCGCGGTCGTACACGGCGAGCCGCTGGACGGGGTTCAGGTCGTCCCACACGATCGTGCGGCGCGATCCCCCGATCACCGTCGTGCGGATCTTGGTGGGGCTGAGCCAGTTGACGTGGACGTGCGCCATGACGCCGGTGGACAGCTGCACCGACAGGTGTGCCACGCACAGCCGTCCCGCGCCGATCGGGTCGCTGCCCCGCGCGGCGACCGCCTCGACCCGCACGTCCTCGGGCAGGACGTGGTCCAGGATCGACAGGTCGTGCGGGGCGAGGTCCCACAGGACGTCCACGTCCGGCTGGACGAGGCCCAGGTTGATCCGCACCGAGTCCACGAACTGGACGTCGCCGATCTCCCCGCCGTGGATCAGCTCGCGGATCTTCCGGACGGCCGGGGTGTAGCAGTAGGTGTGGTCGCACATCAGCACGAGCCCCGACCGCTCCGCGAGGTCCACCAGCTTGGCGCTCTCGTCGGCGCTGGGGGTGAGCGGCTTCTCCACCAGCACGTGCTTGCCGGCCTCCAGCGCGGCCCGGACGAGGTCGAAGTGCGTGGCCGCCGGGGTGGCGACCGCGACGGCCGCCACGTCCGGGTCGTCCAGCACCTGCTGGAACGACGAGGTCGCCCGGACGGTCGTGTACGGCCCGAGGACGGCGCGGGCGCGCTCCTCGTCCAGGTCGCACAGCCACTCCAGCCGTAGCGCCGGAGTGGCCTGCGCGGTCCGGACGAGGTTCGGGCCCCAGTATCCGGCGCCGACCACCGCCAGGCCGATGGGTTCCATCAGGGCGTTCTCCTCATCAGGGTTGGGTGGTGGTGAACACGACGTCGACCCAGTAGTTGGACGTGGACGCGTTGCCGGGGAACCCGCCGGACCCGTAGGCGTACACGCCGTTCGGGCCGTCCTCCCCCGCGCGCAGGGCGTGCAGCGGCGGGGCGTCGACGCCCGCGTTCGCGAAGCCGCCGATGTTCGCCGAGTAGTGCCCGTTCGGCGCGAGGTAGGACACGATGTAGGTCGTCCCGGCCGTCACCTGCACTGGGCTGGAGAAGGTGACCTCCTGCCAGCCCTCGGCGGACTCGTTCGAGAACGTCGCAGTGGCGAGCCTGGTCCCGTCGGGCTTCCACAGGGACCCGGTGTGCGTCCCGGTGTTGCCCGCGCCCTTGTAGAAGCGGACGCCCGTGACCCAGCCACCCGAGTCGGCGCGGAACTTCATGCCGAGCTCCACCGACCCGTTGTCGTCCACGCTCGGGACCTGCGGCGCGCTCTCGTCCGCCCAGACCGAGCACGGGCACGTGCCCGGCGTGGTCTGCTTGGCCGTGGTGAACGACCAGGTCCGCGCCGACGCCAGCGTGTTGCCCGCGAGGTCCTTGGCGCCCTCCACCTTCACCGTGTACTTCGTCCGCCAGCCGAGCGCGGACGCCGGCGTGAAGGAGGACGTGCGGGTCGCCGGGTCGTAGGCCACCGATCCCGGCACCGCGGCGCCGCCGGGGCCGGTCACCGTGAACTGCACCGTGGCGCCCTGGACGGCCTCGTCGAACGTCACGGACGGGTGCACCGCCCGGGGGACGCTCGTCGCGCCGTCCGCGGGGCTGACCACGTCGATGGTCGGCGGCGAGGTGTCGCCAGGCGCGACGACCGAGAACACCGGGTCCACCCAGTAGTTCGCGGCGCCGTACGTCTGGTTCGGGAACCGCGAGGTCGCGCTGTAGACGTAGACCCCGTTGCCGCTCGCGGCGTCGTTGGACGGGGCGTGCAGCGGCGCGTTGTCGTAGGCGTTGCCGAAGAAGCCGCCGTCGGCCGAGTAGTTGCCCTTCGGTGCGAAGTAGGAGGCGACGTAGGTGACGCCGGCGCTCACCGGCACCGGAGCGGAGAACGTCAGCCGCTGCCAGCCGGACGTGGTCTCGCCGGTGAACGTCCCGGTGGCGAGACGGGTGCCGTCCGTCTTCCACAGGGATCCGGTGTGCGTCCCGGTGTTCCCCGGGCCCTTGTAGAAGCGGACGCCGGAGATCCAGCCGTTCTGGTCGGCGGTGAACTTCACGCCCGCTTCGAGGGAGTTGCCGTCACCGGACGAGGGGGTCGCGGGCGCCGCGTCGCTGGGGAACAGCGTGCACGGGCACGAGCCCGACGTGGTGAACGACCACTGCGTGGTGCCGGACATCGTGTTGCCCGCGATGTCCTTGGCGCCGCTGACGCTCGCGGTGTAGGTGGTCGCCGCCGCCAGCCCGGAGGACGGCGTGAACGTCGCCACCCGCCCGGACGAGTCGAGCGCCACCGTGCCGGAGACGGCCTGCCCGCCGGGACCCGCCACGGTGAACACCGGCGACCCGGACCGGACCGGCTCGTTGAACGTCGCGGTGATCTTGCTCCCGGTGGGGACGCTGGTGGCGTCGCTGCCGGGCCGCTTGGCGGTGACGGACGGGGCCGTCGTGTCCGGCGGCGGGTCGTAGACGACGTCCACCCAGTAGTTCGTCGCGCCGGACGTCTGGTTCGGGAATCCGCGCGCGCCGTACTTGTAGACGCCGTTCCCGCCGTCGCTGCTGGCGAGCGCCTTCAGCGGCGGGTTGTCGACCGCGCTGCTCAGGCCGCCGTAGTTCGCCGAATACCAGCCCTTGGTCGTGTGGTAGGACGCGACGTACGTCGTCCCGGCGGTGACGTGGACTGGTGTGGAGAACGTGACGTCCTGCCAGCCGAGCGTGGACTCATTGGAGAACGTCGCGGACGCGAGCTGCTGCCCGCCCGCCGTCCACAGGGTGCCGATGTGGGTCCCGTCGTTGTTGCGTCCCTTGTAGAAGCGGACGCCCTTGACGAACCCGTCGGCGTCGGCGGTGAACCGGACTCCGAGCTCCAGCTCGTTGGGGTCGTTGACGCCCTCGACCGCGGGCGTCGTGGAGTCGTTCCAGATGCTGCACGGGCACGCGCCCGGCTGCGGTGTCGGCTTGGCCGTCGTGAACGAGTAGGTGAAGTCCTGCATGGTGTTGCCCGCGTCGTCCTTGCCCCCGGTGACGGTCACCGTGAGCTTGGTGTTGTCGGGCAGCTGCGCGGACGGCGTGAAGGTCAGGACGGTCCTGGAGGCGTCCAGGCTCGCCGTCCCCGCGACGGTCGAGGTGCCGTTCTTCAGGGTGAAGACCGGGCTCCCGGCCTGCACGGGCTCACTGAACGTCACCGTCGGCTTCGTCGAGGTCTTGACGCTGGACGAGCCCGCGTACGGGGTGTTGTCCACGACGGTGGGCGCCATCGTGTCCGGCGGCTTGACCGTGACGAACAGCGGGTCCACGTAGTAGTTGCCGCCGCTGTAGGTCGAGGTGGGGAAGCCGCTGCTGCCCGACCGGTAGACGCCGTTCCCGGCGTCCGGCTCCGCCTTCGGCGCGGTCAGCGGCGGACGTTCGAGCGCGTTGATCGCGAAGAAGTTGCCGTCGGCCGCGTAGTGGCCGTTCGGCGCGAAGTAGGACACCACGTACGTCGCGCCCGCGTCGATCTGCACCGCGATCGGGAACATGGCCGTCTGCCAGCCCGTCGCGGTCTCGTCGGTGAAGGTCGTGGAGGCCAGCTTCGTGCCGTCGGCCTTCCACAGGGTCCCGGTGTGCGTCCCGGTGTTGCCGGTGCCCTTGTAGAACCGGACGCCGGTCACCCAGCCGGACACCGCCGACTTGAACTTCACCCCGGCCTCCAGCGACACCGTGTCGCTGTCGGCGGGCGTCGCCGGGACGACCGAGTCCCCGAACAGGCGGCAGGGGCAGCCCACGGCCACCGCCGTCCCGGCGCCCGGGGTCTCGATGTTGCCGCTGTCGTCCACCGCGCGCGTCTTGATCGCCACCGGGCCGTTGCCGGTCGCGTCCCACTTGTAGGTCCAGCTCGCCCGGCCGGTCGCGGGATGCCACGACGCGCCGTTGTCGGTGGACACCTCGACTCCGGCGACCCGCCCGCCGCCGCCGTCGGTGGCCGTCCCGGTGACGGTCACCGTCCGGCCGTTCACGATCTGCGTGTTCGCCACCGGCGAGGAGACCGTGGACACCGGCGCGGTGTGGTCGGTCGAGGCCGTCGCGCGCTTCAGGCTGCTGTCGAGGAGCTGGTACGGCTGCACGCCCATGTCGGCGAACAGGTTGATCGTCGCCTGCTGGATCCGCGGGTCGGGCGACGAGGGCGCCTCGGACGGCTTGTCGTGCTCGGCGTCCAGCCCCCACGACCACTGGACCGTCCCCGCGCCGAACACCAGCGCGCCGCTCGGCGCCCGGTACATCGTCAGGGAGTGCGTCGCCCTGCCCGGCGCGACGTTGAGGCCGTAGTCGATGAGCTTCTCGGGGACGTCCGCCGTCGTCGTCGACATCCGGAACAGGCCCGCCGGGCGGGCGCCGTTGTCGAGGTCCTCGTCCCACTCGTACCCGACGGTCTGGTCGGCGAGCGTCATCGTCGTCCCCGACGCCTGCTCCGCGACGGGTGTGCCGCGCCAGAGCCGCATCTTGCCGTCCGCCTCGGGGACCTTGAGCGCCACGCCGCAGCAGTTCACCGTCCAGATCGTGCCGGTCAGCCCGTTCTCGGGACGTCCTCCGTCCGAGGGCGGGCTGAACCGGGGATCGCGCCAGCTGCCCGTCCACGTGCTCGTCGGGTCGGTCTTGGCGTTGGCGCGGGTCTCCTTGTAGGTCACCAGCGTCCGGTAGGCGGCGCCGCCGGTGCCGTTCTCCCAGCGCGTCTTCCAGAACACCTCGTTGCCGCTGAAGAAGGCCAGGTGGACGCCCGCGTCGCGGGCGGCCTCCACGTTGGCGCGCTCGGCGCCCGACCAGTACTCGTCGTGCCCGACCGACAGGAACGTCTTGTGGTTCTTCAGCAGCGGGCCGCGCTGGTCGGCGTCGGCGCCGGCCATGTAGCTGACGTCGTACCCGTTCGACTCCAGGAAGCGGATCATCGGGTACTCGTTGGCGAAGACGAAGTCACGCCCCCACGGGGTGCCCTCGCGCGTGTCGAACGGGCGGTTGTAGCTGACCTTGACGGCCCGTCCCGGCGCGGCGGTGCTGTCACCGAAGTACAGGCTGTTGCCGCCCCACCTGTTGTACGCCTGCCAGGTCGTGTCGGACGTCTTGAACAGCACGTCGGAATGGCTCGCGTCGTTGCGGACGACGAACATGATGTGGTTGTCGTCGTTGGCCCCGTCGGTGCGGGAGATGTGCGCGAAGTAGACGCCGGACACCGCGTCGCCCGGAACCTGCCAGCTCGCCGACACGCCCCAGTTGCCGCAGTCGATGAGACCGGTGGCATCGTCGGTGAGACAGGACGGCTGGCGCTGCGGCAGCGCGGCCGAGGGCGTCACCGAGGCGACCTTCCGCGCGCCGTTGCCGCCGTAATAGCCCATCCGGTAAATGTCGATCGAGTACCGGCTCGCGGGCGTGTTCACTTTGAACTGGACCTGCTGACCGACATTGACACTGAAGTTCGCTGAGAAACCTTCGATGGTCTGCCCGCCACCGGAGATCTTCTCCCACTCCGACGACGGCGAACCAGGCTTGGAATTCTCGCACGCGATCGGATTTCCGCCGCTGTCGCACGGACCGGCGGCCGCCAGCACGGCCGGCTGGCCCAGCGCGGCCAGCCCCGTCACCACCAGCCCGGACACGAGCAGCAACAGCACCGTCACCCGGCTCGCCCGCTGCTTCCCGCCCCGATTCACGACACCCTCGACCAGACCATTAGTGCCCCTCAAGGCTCCGCCCCCGCCACAAGAACCGGGGCTCCCCTGAACGAGACCCCCGGCCCGCTTTCGATGAAACAGGCCGGCAAATAGCCGGCCCGGCGAAAGCACTCCGACTATAAGGTGGGCCGCACGGGGCGATGCCGGATTGGCCGGTGGTGGCCTCGGCGGTACACCTGCGTCACCTGTTCAGCAAGATCAGGCGTCCGCCGGAGGCTCCGTCCTTTTCGGCGTACTCCTCTCCGGTGCGCGGGCAGCGCCATCGGCCGTCGCCTTCGGGCTTCAGCGGCTCCCCGGCGCGGCCGACCCATCCGATCCGCTTCGCGGGGCTGCCCACCACGAGCGCGAAATCCGGGACGTCCCGGGTGACCACCGCGCCCGCGCCCACGAGGGCGTGGCGGCCGATCGTCCGCCCGGCGACGACGACGGCCCGCGCGCCGACCGAGGCGCCCTCCCGGACCGTGACGCCGAGCGCGTCCCAGTCGCCGGGGCGCTTGAGGCCGCCGTCCACGTCCGCCGAGCGCGGGTACAGGTCGTTGGTCAGCACGGCGGCGGGCCCGATGAACACCCCGTCCTCCAGCACCGCGGGCTCGTAGACCAGCGCGTGGTTCTGGAGCTTGACCCGGTCGCCGATGCGGACCCCCGGGCCGACGTAGGCGCCGCGCCCCACGATGCAGTCACGGCCGAGGACCGCGTCCTCGCGCACCTGCGCCAGATGCCAGATCGTGGTGCCGCCGCCGAGGGTCGCGCGCTCGTCGACGTCCGCGCTGGGAAGGATGCGGGCTTCGCCCATCAAGGTGCCTCCGGAAGGTGACTGGTTCATACTCTGCCGTTGTGGTGAGCATCGTGATCCCCGCGCACAACGAGGCCCGCGTCATCGGCCGCCTGCTGGACGGGCTGCTGGAGGCCGCCGAGCCCGGCGAGTTCGACATCGTGGTGGTGCCGAACGGCTGCACCGACGAGACCGCCCAGGTCGCGGGCTCCTACGGCCCTCCGGTCCGGGTGGTGGAGTCGCCGGAGGCGTCCAAGGCGGCGGCGCTGCGGCTCGGCGACGAGGCCGCCCGCGGCTTCCCCCGCCTGTACGTCGACGCCGACGTGGAGCTGCGCACCGCCGACGTGCGGGCGCTCGCGCAGGCCCTCGACCGGCCGGAAGTGGCCGCGGCGGCGCCGTCCCGCCGCCTGGACATGACGGGCCGGGCCTGGCCCGTCCGCTCCTACTACCGGGTGTGGACGCGGCTGCCCGAGGTGCGCCGCGGGCTGTTCGGCCGCGGCGTCGTCGGCGTCACCGAGGCGGGCCACGCCCGGCTCGCCGCGCTCCCCCGCGTGATCGCCGACGACCTGGCGTCCTCGCTGGCCTTCGGCGCCTCCGAGCGGGCCGTCGTCGACTCCGCCGTCGTCGTCGTGCACCCCCCGCGCACCCTCGGTGACCTGCTGCGCCGCAGGGAGCGCGCCGCCGCGGGCGTCGAGCAGCTGGAGGAGGCCGAGCTCGGCCAGCCCGGCGGATCGGCCCGCACCCGCCCGTCCGACCTCGTCGCGATGGTCCGGCACGAGCCGCGCCTCGCCCCGCACATGGCCGTCTTCCTGTCGGTGACGGTCCTGGCCCGCGCCCGGAGGTCCCGCCGCAAGGGCGACTACGGCACCTGGCAGCGGGACGAGAGCAGCCGCACCTGACCTCACCGCCGCGGCCACCCGGGCAGCCACTCCCGCCGTGCCGCCCACAGGCGGCGCCAGTCCTCGCCCCGCGCGGTCGCCCGCCCCTGCCGCTCCGGCCGCGCCGACAGCAGGCGGCTGAGCGTCGCCCGCGCGAGGACGCCGAGCGCGAGCAGGCCGACGGCGGCCTGGGCGAGGCCGGGCGGAAGGTGCCGGCGCAGCAGGGTGGCCTTGCCGGTGAACAGCAGCACCAGCTTGCCGATGCTGCTGGACGACCCGCCCACGTCGTGCTGGTAGACGCCCCGCCCGGTGACCGTCGGCCGGTAGCCGCGGGCCGCGGCCCGCAGGCACAGGTCGGCGTCCTCGGCGTACATGAAGAAGCCCTTGTCGAACCCGCCGGTCTCGTCCCAGGCCCGCCGCGAGACGAGCATGAACCCGCCGGTGACGACCGGGACGCGCCGGACCTGGTCCTCCCCCGTCCAGGGCCGCGGCGACTCGGGGTCGAAGATCCGGTTGCCCGGGAACACCGACGACAGCATGAACGCGAAGCAGAACGCGGGCCACAGCCCGGGCCTCCCCCACCACGACCGCGGATCGGCCGAGCCGTCGCGCCCGACGCACCGCCCGCCCGCGATCCCGATCGCCGGGTCCGAGCGCGCGCAGTCCAGCAGCGCCTCGACGCTGCCGGGCGCGGGCACGGTGTCGGGGTTGACGAACATCAGCCAGGGGAACCGGGCGCGCTCGGCGCCGGCATGGCAGCCGTGCGCGAACCCGCCGTTGTGGCCGGTCTCGATGACCCGCGCGTCCGGCGCCGCCGCCCGCGCCACGTCCGGCGTCTCGTCGCCCGAGTCGTTGTCGACGATGATCAGCTCCGCCGGATACCGCCCGGCCGCGTGCCGCAGCGCCGCCACGCAGTCGCCGATGTAGCGGGCGCTGCGGTAGGTCAGGACGATGATCGAGACGCCCTCGCCCTCCGGCACGGGGGCGTCCGCGCCGAGGAACGTGGTACCGCTGAGATCGGGCCGCACCGCATCCTCCCCCGGACCGTCCAAAGCTGGTTGACAGCGTGCACCATCGCACCCGCCGCGACCCGGATGCTGACCGGTCGTGGTCAGAGTGACCAACCTTGTCGTAACTTATCGCCTCATGTCCATCTGAGCTGCGGAGATTCCGTCCGCAGATCCCCGGACTCCCCGCTCGGCGCGCCCCCGGTGTGTCCAGGATGGGTCATGCCCTTCCCCCTGATGCCCGGCTACGACCACATCAACGTGGTCGCCGACCTCGACCCCGGCGCGGCACTGCGGGACATCGAGCTCGGTGAGCGGATCCGGGACTACCCCAAGCTCCTCCCGGCCGGCTCCCCCGACTTCGGCCACGCCGTGCAGACCGGCACCGAATGGCGGATCGGCTCGTCCGGCTCGTCCGACCCGTCCTCCGCCCGCTACTCCCTCGCGTTCGACCTCAGGCGGGACGCGGCGGACCTCGGGGAGGACCCCACCGCCCACGCCATGCGCGCCGCCGCCGACCGGCTCGACCCCGAGGACGGCGAGCAGCTCCCCAAGGACGAATGGGAGATCGGCGACCGCCGCTACCGCGTGATCCGCATGGAGCGCTTCGCGCTGATCGGCGACCGCACGATGGAACCACCCCGCGGCTGCGACGACACCCTCCGCGGCGACGACCCCCTCGCCGGCCACCTCATCGACCCCCGCGCCCCCGCCGGCCACTGGGAGGCCCAGCTGCGACTCAACCTCGTCGGCTTCACCGCCCTCCCCAGCACCGCCTCCGACGCCGCCCGGACCGAGACCCACCACGCCATCCTCACCCACCCCGGCGTCGTCCTGCTCCCGCCCTCCTTCACGGTGGTGGAGGTCGAGGGCGACACCTGGCGCCCCCTCACCGGCGGCGACCGCCCCGAGGAGGCCCGCCGCCGCCTGGCCCGCCACTTCTGCGACGTCCTCCCCCGCCTCCGCGAGTTCCAGGGCGACCCCGTCCCACCGGCCGAACGCGCCCGGTGGGCGGAGGCGTCCAAGCACATCGAGGCCACCACCGACCACACCTTCACGATCATGGACCGCGAGTTCCGCATCCTGCGCATCTCCAGAATGCTCCGCCTCGGCAAAGACGGCCCCGAAGCCCCCCGCCCCTCCGACTGAAGAAAGAGGCTCCGGTCATGGGAAAGCACAGCACGAAGGAGACCTGTCGACGCTGTGGCGGGTCTGGCACGATCGTCGTCGATTCGGATGGCAAGGACAGCCGAAGCCAGGAAACAAGAAGTTGCCCGGGGTGCGGAGGGACTGGAGAGGCATGAATCGGCGGCAGTTCATCCCGGACACGGTGTGGGTCCGTTCTGCCGACGGCTGGATGATCCCTCTCCACCGCGAGGACGACCCGGAAGGGTGGGCCCGCCTCTGTGACAGCGATGACCCGATCGTCACGCAGGTGGACGACGGCGCTGCGGAAATGGGCGCGCAGCCGACGAGTTCCAGCAGTGCTCCGTCGATCATGCGGCACATGATCGATGCGCTCGACCTGGAACCGGGGATGCGCGTGCTGGAGATCGGCACGGGAACCGGCTACAACGCGGCGATGCTCGCGAGGATCACCGGCGCCCGCAACGTGACGACGATCGAGGTCGATCCGGAGATCGCGGACCACGCCGGGCGCGCGCTGGAGAAAGCAGGGTTCCCGGTGACGGTGATCACCGGAGACGGCGCCCTCGGCAGTCCGGAGAACGCACTGTACGACCGGGTCATCGTGACGGCCTCGGTGCGGGACGTCCCCTATGCCTGGGTGGCGCAGAGCGTCACTCACGCCCGGATCCTGATGCCGTGGGGCAGTGATCTCTACTCGGGCGGCGTTCTGCTCCCCCTGACCGTCCTTGCCGACGGCACCGCCACCGGCCGGTTCACCAGGCCCGTTTCCTTCATGCGCCTACGGGAGCAGCGGCCAAGGCATGTGCCATGGCTCGACGACGAGCGGGACGGCGACTACACCCAGAGCACCGCGAGCGAATTCCCCCATGAGGTCTTCACACCGGGCTCGGACGCCAGGTTCGCGGTGGGAGCAGCGCTCCCCGGCGTGACCGACGGCAGGACAAGGAACCGCGACGGTGGTGAGACCTACCGGCTGTCGCATCACCTGACCGGGTCCTGGGCGGCCTTCACCCCCTCGTCCGGTGAACACGTCGTGCGCCAGCACGGCCCGCGCCGACTCTGGGACGAGCTCCAGCAGGCCCACGCGTGGTGGCTCTACGCCGGAAAGCCGAAACCCACGCGATTCGGCCTGACGGTGACCCCCGAAACACAGACCATCTGGCTGAATTCACCAGACACCCCAGTGCCCTGAACCACACGCCGCACCTCAAGCACTCAGCCGAGGACATCGAGGAGCCGCCCCTCCATATGCGTGCGACTTGAACCAAAGCCCTGCACAATGCGTGACAGAACGCGGACAATGAGTTGACATCCGAAGGGGGTGTCCCAAGCACCCCCGGACCGTCGCATGGCAGAAGGCAGAGGTCCACATGCTCAAGACACAACGTCCCGCCTGGGCCATCCGGCTCCAGGAGGAGCGCGAACTGCGGGGCTGGGGCCCCTTCGACATGGCCCGCCAGCTCCTGCGCACCGTCGGCGTCGAGAACCCCTCCCTCAGCCGGGTCAGGAACATGTACCGCCAGATCCTGCGCTGGGAGAACGGCGAGAACTACCCCGGCACCTGGGCCCCGGTCTACGCCGAGACCTTCGGCATCCCCCTGCACGAACTCTACCCCGAACCACCCCCGCGGCAGTCCGAAAGACTCAACAAGAAGAAGCTGGACACACTCGCCCAAGCAGACGTAAACGTGGAGATATCAACCCCCCTCCACGCGGGAGACGACGAGATGGAGCGTCGCGCCCTCATGCAACTGGCCGCACTTGGCATCGGCGCCGGTGCGTTCGGCTCCACCGGAGAACCCGTCCGGCAACTGCTCGCCCAAGCGCTCGACAGCGAATCGCGCGACCTTCACGACTGGCACCTGACGGTCTCCGACCACCTGCACGCCCTCCGCACCCGGGCGCCCGCACATGTCAGCACCAGTCTCATGATCGACCTCATCGCCGCCCAGCGTCAGTTGCACGACGGAAATGATGATGCAACAGACCTACGGCGGGTCATCGCCGCGCTGTCGATACTCCACGCGAACGCGCTCACCCGTCTCGGCGACCAGGGCGCCGCGATCCACTGGTCCCGAACAGCGCGCTCTGCAGCCGATATGTCCGGCGACCTCGACCTGCGGTTGATGGTCCGCTGCGAGGAGGCCGCCTACGGGCTCTACGGCCAGCGCGATATGGAGGGGGTGCTCTGTCTCATCGAGGACGCGGAGCGGATCGCAGGTGCCACCCCGTCCTTCTGGCTGGCCGACCTCTCAGGTACCAGGGCCAAGGCGTTGGCCCGACTCGGCAGGCTCACTGAGGCTAAGCAGGCGTTGAACACCTTCGTCGGATACGAAGGCGACGACGCCCGCACCAGCATCCTCCCCGGACTCGCAACGGGAAGTCAGGCACCATTCGCCGAGAGCTGGGTTTACGCACACGAGGGAGACCAGGCCAAGGCGGACGCGGCCCGTGAGCTCGTCCTGTCACGGACCCGCGACTACCAATACGGCGCCAACGTCCGGCTTCACGAGGCGCTATGCACCGTCGTCAACGGCGGAACCGACACCGGCGCCCGCCAGGCCACGCAAATCCTCGACGCCCTCCCGTCCACCCAGCAAAGCCACATGATCAACGACACCGGCCGAGCGATCCTGCAAGCCATCCCACGCGAACAACGCACCCGCCCCGCCGCACAAGACCTCCACGCCCTCCTCAACCAAAACCGCCCCAACCAGCATGACACCGTCCACACGGCAGGGCACGCGTAGTCAACCGGGGGGCGGCTAGAAGTCAGGCGCCACTGCATTCGCGGGTACCGTCCTCAACCGCATTCTCATAGTGCGATTCTCGCCCGCGGGGGAAAGGCGGACGCCACCTGTTGACGACCATTGGGACGCACCGGCCGGTATTGCGATTGCGATCCTCGCCCACCAGCGAAGGCGGGCGCCACAGGTCGGCGTACTTGCCGACGCCGGTGGTCTTGAACCCGTTGCGATCCTCGCCCGCCAGCGAAGGCGGGCGCCACCCTGCGTCAGTTCAAGCCCATCCCCATAGACCAATGGTTGCGATCCTCGCCCGCCAGCGAAGGCGGGCGCCACTGGCGGCCGTGTCCGGCCTGCGAGATCGGCTGTGCGGTTGCGATCCTCGCCCGCCAGCGAAGGCGGGCGCCACCACTCGTCCGCCCGGGTCCGAGCCGCACCCTCGGAGCGGTTGCGATCCTCGCCCGCCAGCGAAGGCGGGCGCCACCCCCACACGGCCGCTACCATGACCCGACCCGCACGAAGTTGCGATCCTCGCCCGCCAGCGAAGGCGGGCGCCACGCTGGGCCCGGAGCCGACCTTGGCCCTGCAACGCGCCGTTGCGATCCTCGCCCGCCAGCGAAGGCGGGCGCCACCCTCGCGGCCGCCGCTCTCCAGCGGCTCGAAGAAGTTGCGATCCTCGCCCGCCAGCGAAGGCGGGCGCCACAAGGCCAGCCACGCCAGCAGGCCACCCCCCGCCGCCACGTTGCGATCCTCGCCCGCCAGCGAAGGCGGGCGCCACCCCGCGACCTGCCACCGACTCTCCACCTCGGTGACGAGGTTGCGATCCTCGCCCGCCAGCGAAGGCGGGCGCCACTGGACGACGGGCAGGCAGTGGTGCTGATGCTGGTGGAGTTGCGATCCTCGCCCGCCAGCGAAGGCGGGCGCCACCGGCGCCCGGCGGGACGACCGTCGACAGGTCGGTGTCGGCGTTGCGATCCTCGCCCGCCAGCGAAGGCGGGCGCCACTGCCCCTGCGTGACCGCGCGCTTGGTCACCGTGGGCGTTGCGATCCTCGCCCGCCAGCGAAGGCGGGCGCCACTCAGTTACGCCACCCCCGAAATCCAGGAGCTGATCAGGTTGCGATCCTCGCCCGCCAGCGAAGGCGGGCGCCACCGGTGGCCGATCCGCATCGGGCGGCGGCGTACCTGGCGTTGCGATCCTCGCCCGCCAGCGAAGGCGGGCGCCACCCCGTCGCCTCCACCAGGAGATAGATCCCCCGCAGGTTGCGATCCTCGCCCGCCAGCGAAGGCGGGCGCCACCGGGAGTGACCGTCCACGGCATCACGTGGGTGCGGGTTGCGATCCTCGCCCGCCAGCGAGGCGGGCGCCACTGCTCCCCCGGACGATAATCCCACCTCTCACTCAAGTTGCGATCCTCGCCCGCCAGCGAAGGCGGGCGCCACACGTGCCCGGTGTGCCTTGGGCAGGGTGCCAAGTGTTGCGATCCTCGCCCGCCAGCGAAGGCGGGCGCCACGGCATTTGACCTGCAAGAACTACCGAACGCACTCCATACAACACCGTTCTGAAGTTCACAAAACCGGCAAAGTGCCTCAAAAGCAGTTCGAAACCTCCCAGGGATCTTATGTCCATTGGAGGTTCCGAAGCATTGCGATACCGACGGCGACTGAGGTCCAGTGGCCCTTGGCACGGTGTGAGCCTAACGGCCAGGGAGGAGGAGGTGACCTGGAGATGATTGTGTCGTTCAAGCTCTTGCGGTGTCCACGGAGCCGACAAGCAGGAAGGACGAACCGCCATCGCCAGCACCACCGTCACCGACCTCAATCCTCCACCGGCTCAGCACACCCCTGGTAGTAGCCGATGAGACGGCCGACGACGCTGAGCGCGCTCCTGCCCTCCCGTCCACCTCCACAATGACCCCGTTGTGAACGGCGAGCCTCACACGGGTTCGTTGACGGGCTACGCAGGCGGATTGAAACGGGACACGACAGGCTCACTCCAGCGCAGTGGACTGGCGCCGAGAATCTCGATGACCTCGGTGACGGTGAACTCGACCAGCCGCTGGGCGCCGGGCACCGCCGCAGCGTGCGCAGGGTCCCAGTCGGCACGCGCGGTGCCGGACAGGTGCAGAACGGCGCCAGTGAGCAGAGTTGCGGTGGATAGGTGTCTGCCATGCGAGGCCCCGGGTTGAAGTGCCCTGGATGTGCCCTGCCGGGATGGCTTCGGGAACTCTTGGGGATGCGGTTGGCAGGCCCCGAAATACTTTCGCCTGCCGGGCTACAGGCGTGTGGCGGCGAACAGCAGGGCCGCCATGCTGGTGCCGCTGACGATCTCTCCGGCCTCGACGAGGCCGGAGATCTCTTTAAGCGGAATCCACTCGATGCGTTCGGCCTCCCAATCCTCGGCTGGAGGACCGACGTGGGTGGCGCTGGCGGACCAGAAGATGTGGTGCCGGGAGTCGGAGATCCCTGGTGTGGGATGCACGACCGTCAAGGGATGCAGGGGGCCGGGACGCCAGCCGGTCTCTTCCTCGACCTCACGCGCAGCGGCGGCCGCGGGAGTCTCCTCGTTGCGGATCCCGCCGATCGGTATCTCCCAGCTCCAGGCGTCGGTGATGAAGCGGTGCCGCCACTCCAGGAGCACTCGCCGCTGAGCGTCCAGCACAACGGCGCCTGCGCCGCCGGTGCGGGACCGGATGACCCGGTGCTCCAGATGCCGTCCACCGGTGATCTCTACGTCGGCGAGGCGTATGTCGAGCCACGGATCGGTGTAGAGCGGCTTTTCGGAGTGGACCTTCCAGCGCACAGGCGAGCTCCCTCATTTCGATGGCGCGGCTCGCTCGTACGCTACTGCTCGCTTTGTGTCTGAAGCTGGGCGCGTCCCCGAAAGGCGCGTACGTCACTAGTGTCATAGGGGGCGAGCGCGCGAGCGAGGCCGGTCACGCGGTCATGGATACGGCCAGACTCCATACCCTCGGTGAGGTCCAGCATTCGATGCCCGGTCGCGGCGGCCCCCTCGGCGTTGCCGCGCTCCCCCTGGACGTGCGCGAGGGTCGCGAGCCGGTGCGCCTGCCCCCGCAGATGCGTCCCTTCCGAGGCTCGAACCGACTCTTCCGCGTAGGTCTGCGCGGCAGCCAGGTCCCCAAGGCGACGCAGGACATCGGCGTGCTGGGTCTCCACCAGGCCGGGCTGGACGTAGCCGGTCTCCGGCGGCTCGTCCTCCGGCCTGATCTGGATCTGCTCTGCCTTCGTCATGTGCTGGTGACTACTGGAGGTATCGCCAATCCGCGCATATGCCCTGGCCTGCAACGTGTGCAGGTCCACGGCCAGGGCGGGGGACAAATGACCATGAGCGCCGCGCAGCGCCGTCTGGGCGTACTGGAGGACGCGTCGATACTCACCCTGGTACATCGCCTGGTTCGCCAGCAGGGCCAGGCAGTAACCTCCGAACCCACGGCGTCCTGAAGCTTTGGCCATCCGCAGCGCGAACAGCAAATACCGCTGCGCAAGGGCCTGGCGGTCGGCGTCGTAGGCGGAGATGCCGGCGAGTGCGACGAGTCCGCCGGTTGCGCGTAGCAGCTCGCGGCCGGTGCTGTCGCTGTAGCCACCACGGATTAGTGGTCCGACCTGGTCGTGCAGGTAGGCGACGATCCGAGGCCGTACCGGGATGCCGCCGACCCGGCGGTACATCTGTTCGTAGCGGTCGCGGGCGGCACGCACCCGTGCCACATCGCTTCGGCCGACAGCGCGCGGCCCGTGATGTGACACATCGGTGTCATCGGGTGGGTTCTCCCATGCAAAGACAGGGGCCGTCGAGGCGGGGCCGACGAGAGGCCGAGTCCGCTCGACCGCGTCGCTGCGAAGGTGGTCCCCGCGCCACAGCGCGGTGGCCTGGTCGATCGCCGCCCGGAGTGGCGTATCCGAGAGGTCTCGGTAACCGCCACGGTCCATGCCGATGTCGGCGAAGGTGAGCGTCCGGCCGACCGCCGAGCCCAACACTTGGCAGATAAGGCGAGGCGCCTCGCCACGCGGGATGGCGTTGTCTCGCACCCAGCGTCGCACAGAGGCATGGTCGTAGCGGGTGGAGCGGCCCTGGTTTAAGCGACTGGCCAGACCGGCGTAGGACATGCCGGCCTCGTCGATCAGGGCGTCTAGAAGCAAGTTGGCCTCTGCCACGACATACCTTCCCTCGTCACCGGCAGTGTAGGAGCGACCTCTGTGCGTGTTGAAGCGCTCGCCGAATTTTGTTTCACACCCCGTGTGAAACGCGTGTCAGGGAGCACCTCGGTTCACACCTGCCCGCTGGCACTAGAAGCGGCTTTCCTGGATCCACCCCCGATTTGGAGGGAGGACATGGCTGCTTCTCGACGAGACATCCGACGCACGGGGTGGTCGCTCTGGGCGGAAGGCCGGCCAGCGGAAGGCCGGCCAGGAGAAGCTCAGACACTCTAGGCGACACGCCTCAGGTTCCTGACCAAGTCAGAGATGCGCGGGCCTGGTTCACACACCTCGCGCGGCTACCGAGGCGGGGGCTACGCGCTCAGCTTGATGAGCAGGAGATCCTCGCCGCTCGGATCCTCGAACCAGCGAGACAGCAGTCGTGCGGGTCACGTGACCCGCAAACGCAGCAATCAATAGGGCGGCTCCGGACGCGGTGATCTCACCCACCGGCCGGGGCCTGACCGAAAGGCACTTCGGCTATGGGCAAGGTACAGCAGCCGCCGGGAGCGGACGCCGTACGGGAGTGGAAGGCGGCGTTGCGGGAGGAGTTCCCGGGCTGGTCGATCATCCACACCACCGACACCGGCCGGTGGTGGGCGACGCGGCCGACCGGGCGTACCGAGGGACGCGGCCCCTTCGGGGGGCGGCCGGCGAGCGAGTTGGACGCCGACACCGCCGAGGGGCTGCGCGAGAACCTGCGCGAGGTCACCGACGCCGAGGCCGACGGGAGGCCCGCGTGGTGAGCGGGCACGAGGCGGTCATCCGCGCGATGGGCGGGGAGTTCCCCGGCTGGCAGATCGAGGGCAGTGACGACGCGCTCGGCATCGACTGGCAGGCCGGCCGTCCGCCGGCGCCGGACCACGGCGGGATCGTCGCGACTTACGCCGACAGCCTCCTGGTGCTTCGGAAACTGCTGGAGGCGGCGCAGGACCGCGACCACCGGCTGGCGGTGCGGACGCTGGCCGCCAGGCTGGGCGAGCGCGGCGTCACCGTCCGCACCTACCAGGCCAACTTGATCGTCACCGGGCCGGACGAGCGGGAGCTGATCGTCATCTGCGGGCGCGCGGTGTTCAGGTGGGCGATGGGCGAGGAGATCGGGCCCGTCACCGGCATGGACCGCGCGGTGCAGGACGTCGCCGACGCCGCGAAGGCGGGCTCGTCGTGAGCGCGCCGATCCCGCCGGACGCCCCGTTCACCCCGCTCGCCCTGACGTCCGGCCATCAGGCGCCGACGCGGTTCCCGGGCCGGGTGCGGCACTGGCGCGGCGAGGCCACCGGCCGCTACTGGGCGCTGGTGCCCTGGCCCTGGAACGACGTGGGCTACCGGCTGGTCGAGGGCGTGACCCTGGACGACCTGGCCGAACAGGTCGAGCAGCTGCTGGAAAGCATCGCCGCGCGGGGCGGCGGCGTGCCAGGAGCCGGGGGCGGCGCCGCAGCAGCCGCGCCGCCCCTTCCCACCGGGCACGGGGCCCGGGCCGTCGCGGCCTGCTCACCCGGGCCGTCGCGCGGCGCCCGGCCGGGCCACCACCCCCAGGCCCCGGTCCCGGCGCCGCGCGGCGCGGCCCCCGTCACCGCAGGGGGCACTGGTGCGCGTCTATGAGGCCGGACCCCTGGAAGACCCGGTAGCGGGAGCCTGGACGTGGTGGTGGCTGCTGGGCACCCCCCGACACGTCTACCCGATGGTCGTATGGCCGACGCCGCAGAGCGGGGCCGCAGCCAGCCGTACGACGGCGTCGCGGCGGGAGGACCCCTCCTCCCGCCGCCGCGCGACCCTCCCGCAGGAGCAGGCCCGGTGAGCGGCGGCTACGAGGTCATCGGCGACACCACGATGATCATCGTCGTGGACGCCCGTACCGGGGATGTAGTGGGCGCCGCCTACTCCGAGGAGGACGACCCGCGGTGGTGGCGCGGCATCCTGCACGGCCGGGTCCGCCGCCTGTTCGTCCCGGCGCACCTGCCCAATCTGCACCTGGACGTCGTCCGGCGACTCCAGCGCTAGACCCCATGGCCTCGGGGCGGCCGGGTGAGCATCCGCCCGGGGCCATGGCCTGATGTCAGGGATCCTCGTGCCCGAGTCGGACGAGACGTCCTACGGGCGCGAATAGTGCCGGGGGCGGCGCGGCCGCGATACCAACCGCTGCGGTTGGCCGCGCCGCCTCCTGAGGCCGGCGATCCACCATTGAGGTGCGCCCGCACACCAAACATCATGAACTTGGCGATCTTCGCCCACCTTGTCGGTGACGACCTCCTCAGTCGACTTGGATTGCCAAGAGCAAGGTCGAGCGCTGGTGGCCCGCCCTGGTTCACGGCGCCGTGTACGCCACCCCGTTCGCTCCGCTGTCCCCGGAACCGGTGGCGCTGGCACTGATCGGCGGGACGGCGTTCGCCGATCCCGATCACGCGCTGACCTACCTGGAGTCGCGAGCGGCGGGGCGTCCGGACGCCACCTCATCGGCCGTAGCGCTCCGCCGCTGAGGGCGGACGCCACCCAGAGGAGATTGGCGCGAAGATCGCCTCTATGGCGTTGCGATCCTCGTCCGCCGGTGAGGGCGGACGCCATCTTCGGCCACGTGGTGGGGGTGGTGGAGGACACAGAGTTGCGATCCTCGTCCGCCTGTGAGGGCGGACGCCACCGGACTTGACCTGCAACAACTACTGAGCGTGTTCCACGAACCATCGTCCTGAAGTTCACAGGACCGGCAAAGTACCCCAAAAGAAGTTCGGAACCGCCCAGGAATCCTATGTCCATTGAAGGTTCCGAAGCATCGAGATACCGACGGCGACGGACTTCCAGTGTCCCTTGGCGCGGTGTGAGCCTAACGGCCAGGAAGGAATGGTTGACCTGGAGTGATGGACCCGATAACCCGCTTGCCATCCTAAACCGTCTGACCTTGCTACATTCCTCGCCCGCCTGCGAAGGCGGACGCCCCCAAGAGTGCGGCGAGGTCGATGGAGATCACCTCGTCGCGATCCTCGTCCGCTGGCGAGGGCGGACGCCACGCCACCGGCCGTCATCGCCCCACGGCTATCCACAGTTACCGCCGGGCTGGCCCCGGGCCGGGCTGGAGCTGCCGAGGGCTCACGTAAACGCAAACCGGGGTGTCCACGGATCAACGTGGCTGCGCAGCGGCGGGTGTAATGGTCACACCACCGTCGGACCGGTACCGACACTCGGATGACAGAGCGTTCGCATCCCTCTTGCGGCCCCGCGCGGGCAGGCAACGCTTGATGGGCACCCCAAGGCGAACCCCCACCCGTGGAGGGGCTGATGGCTTTACGGTTCTACGGCAAAGGCAACAAGACGGATCAGTGTCCGGCGGTGTTCTGGCATCCGGCGCCTGAGCGGATCTACTTCCAAGGTGACAAGGTGACTGAACCCAAGCTCCTGGACGAGAGCACCTCGCACAGCCCGATGTTGCCCGGGGAGGCCGTCGTCGCCCTGCCGCCGCACATGGCGGCGATCATCATGGAGGCCGCCCGTGAGTTCCTCGCAGCCCACCCCGAAGTCGTTCAGCGACCTGTTGAAGGTGTGCAAGCGGTCGGCTCTGAAGCTGGAGCTGCGTGACGTCTATCTGCCGAACGATCCGGCCTACCTGGCGTGACAGAAAGGTGAGCCGGAGGAGACCTACCGGCTGTACTCGCCTTGGACGGACACGGTCCGCAATGCGGTAGCCCGCGGACTGGACGTGCGACGCGTGCGGGTCGTGTCCGAGCCGGTAAGCGACTACATCCGTTTCGAGCACGCGGTGACTGAGCGCGTAAACGTCGCGGGCGGCGAACGAATTAGGTGGCTTTCCCGCGCACGTACGTGGGATCTGTTGCTCCCAGGCTGTGACCTGTGGCTGGTCGATGACGAGACCGCCCTGTTCTACTTCTTCGCCCCGGACGGTGAGCCGGTCGGCTCCCAAGCAAGCACGCACCCGGCGATCGTGTCTCGCTGTGTCGATGCTGTGGCGGCGGCCTGGGGTCGCGGGATCGACCACGCGGATTACCGCCCCTAACCACCGCTCAGCCGATCCTGTGACCACCTCGCCCTCGTCGTCCGCGCAAGCCGCCCGGCAGCGGTTGGCCGATGTCACGCCACATGTGGTGCGGTGGTCATCGACGGCACCCGGCGCCTGCTGCTCATCCAGCACATCGCGCTTCAGCGGTGGCTCCTGCCCGGCGGGCACCTGGAGCCGGGCGACGACACGTTGCCTTACGCGGCGCTGCGTGAACTGGAGGAGGAGACCGGGATCTCCTGGCATGGCGCGGTCGCCCCACCCGGCCACGACGTGACCCCGGTCGACATCGACGTGCACACGATCCCCGCCAACCCAGCCAAGGACGAACCCGAACACTGGCACGCCGACTTTCGTTGGGCTCTCTGGGTCCAGGGGCCCAAGGTGGTGCTCCAGGCAGAAGAGGTCGAAGGCTACGGCTGGCGGCCCGTCAGCGAGGCCCCCACGCCGAAGCTGGCCGCCAAGCTGGCGCACTGGGGAGCCGCACACATCGGCGGCTCCATCGACAACGTGACCGTTCCCGTGGCCGCCGCGCGATGCTAGGGATTGGACGCCGTGCACCAGTTCGCGGAGACCTTGGGCGTCGTAAGCGGCGGCGCAGGTGGCGTGGTGTTCGCACTTGTCGCAGCGGGCGGCATGTTGAACGGGTTCCATCGCGTTCGATGGCGTGATGGCGTCGGCGTGGCCTCCACGCTGCACAGGTCGAGCCCCTAGACGCGGCTTCCGGCGGCGCCGCGGGTGCGGTCCTCGCGGACATACCGCTGCGGTGCCTCGGCCTTTACGTGGCCTGCTTGGAGCAGGCAACTTTGTGGCGGGCGTGCGGCCGTGAGGCGGCGGCCGGGTGGGCCTGCCGGTAAGACGTGGTCCTCGCCCGTCATTGAAGGCGGACGCCACCGCGTGAGCGACACCCGTCCTCGGGGTTGCAGTTGCGATCCTTGTCCACCGGTGAAGGCGGACGCCACCCGTCAGCACCGGCAGGTCACGGCCGCCGATCGTGACGTTGCGATCCTCGTCCACCGGTGAAGGCGGGCGCCACATGTCGTGCCAGCCCTCCCGCAGCCGGCTGGTGATCAGGTTGCGATCCTCGTGCACCGGTGAAGGCGGGCGCCACCTCGGCGTGGTCTCCGACAAGTACCAGGTGATCCAGTTGCGATCCTCGTCCACCGGTGAAGGCGGGCGCCACGGCACTTGACCGGCAGGAACTACTGAACATGTTCTGCGCAACATCTTCCTGAAGTTCACAAAACCGGCAAAGCACTCCAAAAGCAGTCGGAACCTCCCAGGAATCATATGTTTATTGGGGTTCCGAAGCATTGCGATACCGACGGCGACGGAGATCCAGTGGCCCTTGGCACGGTGTGAGCCTAACGGCCAGGGAGGAGGAGGTGACCTGGAGATGATTGTGTCGTTCAAGCTCTTGCGGTGTCCACGGAGCCGACAAGCGGGAAGGACGAACCGCCATCGCCAGCACCACCGTCACCGACCTCAATCCTCCACCGGCTCAGCACACCCCTGGTAGTAGCCGATGAGACGGCCGACGACGCTGAGCGCGCTCCTGCCCTCCCGTCTACCCCCACAATGACGCCGTTGTGGACGGCGAGCCTCACACGGGTTCGTTGACGGGCTACGCAGGCGGATTGAAACGGGACACGACAGGCTCACTCCAGCGCAGTGGACTGGCGCCGAGAATTTCGATCACCTCGGTGACGGTGAACTCGACCAGCCGCTGGGCGCCGGGCACCGCCGCAGCGTGCGCAGGGTCCCAGTCGGTACGCGCGGTGCCAGACAGGTGCAGAACGGCGCCGGTTCGCCAATCGCAGAACAGCAGTCCGGCTTGGGGATGGATCTCCAGGTTCCCCAGGGTGTTAAACATGGCGTTGCCGACGTAGTCAGGCCAGCGCAGCAAAGTCGGTGACATCACCTGGACGAATCCGGGGTTGCCGCCGCGGTGGGAGGCGTCGGCATTGCCATCGCGGTCAGCGGTGGCTATAAAGAAGGTGTCGGCGCCGGTGATCCACCGCTCCTGGTCGCCGGTCAGCGCGCGGGTGCGTTTCGGCTGGGCCGCGGTAGTCGGCACCCATTTCTGTTCGCGCTTTTGAATGTACTTAGAGCAATTTGAATACACCTGATCGAGTGTGACGCGAATGCCATGCGCGGTCGGGACGGCACGTCCGTTCATGCGCATCCGGCGGTGCCGGGCGGGCTCGATGGCGAGCATGCCGACCGGAGCGGGCCTGGAAAGCCGGTCGTGCAGCGGGTCACCGGGCCCGGGGCGAGATTCGACGGTGAGAATGCCGCCGTTCTCGGCGCGCAGGAAACCGGGCCGTCCCGTGAGCAGGGTGGCCCACATCCGCTCCTGGTCATCGGCGGCGCCGAGCACCAGCATCGGCTGCTGAAGCAGGAACCTCTGCGCCACCTCGGGGATCTGCGCGCGGACGGCGCCGGCGGACACCTCACCCTGATCGCCCAGGCCGGCACGCCGCCGGGCGGCTCGCTCGCCTTGGTGGTAGACGTCGGCCGCCACAGCGGCCTCCTTTCGATAGACCGGTGAGGTTAGAAGAAGCCGCAGGTCGGCGCCGCTCCGCTGGGAGCCGGCGCGGTGTCGGCGCCGGTGGGCGCGTAGATCTCCAGGCGGATCCCGTCGGGGTCGGTGAAGAAGATCCCGCCGGACGAGACGCCCTCGCCGTGCGGTACGACGCCGTCGTGGGCGAACTCGGCGTCCAGGTCACGCAGCACCCGTTCGGCGGCCTGGACCTCCTCGATCGACTCGACCTGGAACGACAGGTGGTGCAGGCCCGCCGATCCGGTCGCGAACGGGGCGTCGCTCTGCTGCCACAGGGTCAGCAGCAGCCGCCCGTCGCGCCCCAGAAAGGCCCAGCGGCGATCGGGCTCCTTGCCTTCGGCTTGGACGTCGAGCCCGAAGACGCGCAGGTAGAAGGACAGTGACCGGTCCAGATCGGTCACGTTCAGTCCGACGTGTCCCGTCTGAAGAGCCTTGATGGTGGACGTTTCCATGGCTACCTCGCAACCCGGGGCTATCCCGCCCGGCATCGTCCTAACTGGCTATTTGAAGATAAGCGGTTAAGGCATGATCGTCAACCGGCTAAGACGTGATAGCCGGGTAGACTCGCGGTGTGCAGTCAGAGCATCCGTCGCAGCAGGAGGTTGTGGATCCCCGTCCGCTCGTCGGGGAGCCGCTGTTCCTCGACCTGCTCAATACGCGGTGGGTCCACGACGGCGTCCTCCGCGACCTGCTCGACTCCACCGGCGGTCTGGCCATCTGGCTGCGTTCGGCCGGGCTGGACGATCAGGCGGCGGCCGACCGGGAGACGCTCGACGCAACTGTGCAGACCCGCGAGATCCTCTTGGCGCTTCTCGATCAGGCGCCCTCCCCCGAAACGATGGACGCGCTCAACCGGGTCCTCGAACATGGCGCGCTGCACTACCGGCTCGGCCCCGACGGTTCGGAAGAGCACCCGCGAACCGACTCGCCCGCCTGGCTCCCGTCCTGGCTGGCCGCCACCGATTACCTGCGGCTCATGACTGCTAGCCCCGACCGCGTCAAGTCCTGCGCGCACCCCGCCTGCGTGCTGCACTTCCACGACACGACCAAGAACGGCACCCGCCGTTGGTGCTCCATGGCCATCTGCGGCAATCGCGCCAAAGCCGCCCGCCACTATGACCGGACGAGAACAAACGTCCAGCCGCCGAACTGAACCGGCCACCGCGATACCCAGCTCCAGAAGCGACGATCCGCGCTCACCGATGTTGGAATCGACGTCACACCGCCGAGCGTGCGGACCGGTCAGCCGCTGAGATACCAGGTTTGCTACATGATCAGTGCATCATCGTGCGGGAGCGGCTGAGCGATGCCGAGCATTCGGACACTGCAGCAGGAACCTGGGCGCCGAGAGCGGGAGTACGGTCCGGTTCGGGTGTCATCCGATGATTCGAGTGAGGGTCACCTGCTGGGGAATCGCCTCCTCGACGATCTTGACGCTGTAGTCGCCGAAGCTTCGGGTGGGGCCGTCGACCTGGGATCGGACGGTGATGAGATCGAAAAGGGTGTGGGCCGGCGCGGACCCGAAGCCATCGGCGTGCGTGAAGACATAGAGGCCGCGCAGCGCCATCTCACCGCGGGTGGAGGCGCGGTCGTGCTCGAACATCAGCTCCATGGAGCGCCACAGCATGGCGAGGTCGTCCCCGCTCACGCCAGTACGGGCCGCGAGCGGCGCACTGAAGTGTCCGTACCCGAGGTAGAGGCCGTAGGGGACGGCGTGCTTGCCTCCCATTTCTGTCTCTTTGGTGTCCTCAGTCTTGGTGCGGGTGACGCGGGTGATGCCGTGCTCCTGGGGGATGACCGGGTCGATGGACCGAGAAAAGGTGAACTGGACCGGCCCCTGGACTCGACCGGCTTGCTGGCTGCCCGTTGTCATGACGGCACCGAACGCCCGAACATCGAAGAAGGTCTTGCACATCCATTCTCGCGCCCGGGTCTCGGCGGAGACGTCCTTGCTCTTCTCCTTGGTCTTTGTGATGCCGAGGGCGGTGTAGGCGCGTTCGTGCTGAGAATTCAAGGAAACCCCGGCCTCGACGTAGATGTCGTAACCGGGCTTGTCCTTGCCGAGAAGGGCCACCATGTTGCGAATCTTTCGCTTGATGGCGACGTCGGTGACCAGGCCCTGCATGGTCTCGGGATCGGTACGCGGCATACCACCGGCATCCGGGTCCCCGTTGGGGTTGCCGTCTTTGACGTCGAAGAGGAGAGCGAAGTCGTGCTTGCGCTCGGGGTTGAGATGTACTGCGTCAGTCATGAAGATCTCCTTGGTCACTGATCTGCGGACGGCCCGTCGGCGGAGCCATCGCCCTCTTTGGCCTTCTTGGCCGCATTGGCCGCCCGCGCAGCGGATAGGTCGGCCGAGCGCTGGTGGTTGTAGCCGATGATGAATCGCACCTGACCACGAACGTCCAGATGTGAGGGCAGCCCTGTTTTCGAGTTGAGGGGGTTGATGAGGTCCGCTAGCCGCGCGTCGAGGGCGCGACCGGCGGCGCGGGTCTCATCCTTACCGACGAGCTTCTTGATGTGCCCAATTGCATTGCGGCTCAGCATGCACAGCGTCGCTCCGGGCTGAGTCATAGCCAGCCCGAACCAGCGGTCGCGGATGGTGGCGTTGACATCGGGCAGGGCGCGGCGCTGGATCGCTTCTAGCACAGCAAAAATCCGTCCCCACACATATGCGGGGTCGTCTTCGGTCTCGTCGAGGCCGGACATGACGTTCTCCTTGTAGGGAGGCCGGGTCAGCGCAAGCCGGAGCAGGGCGACCCGGGGAAGATCGACGTGGTGGTCGTTCCGGATGCGGTGCAACAGTCGGGGAACAAGGTGCGGCGGTGGCGGGACTCCGTGGAGCGCGGCACGAAGTAGGTCCCGTTCAAGACCATGCGCGACGCTTCCAGGGACGTACTGCTGGGCGGAGCGGTTCCAACGGCCGCTGGCCCGGACGAGTTTCCAGAGCGGGACGTAGTGCACGCCATCGGCCCAGTGATCGGTCGAGCCGTGGTCGTTGAACCAGGCCGCGAGGCGGGCTCTGATGTCGTGGACTGGTATGTCCATCCAGTCGCGGACCACGATCCGGCTTTGGTTGGCCGACAGGGTGAGAGCGTGGAAGGCGTTGTGGTCTACAGAAGTGCCGGGCCTCGCGTTACTGACCTCATTCAGCAGCGCCTTGACGTCTGCCAATTCCGGTCTGTCGATCACCATCAGATCGAACTCGGCCGGTTCGCGGAGCCACCAGGTGAGAACGCTGTCATCGCCACGACGTCGATGCCGCTCGTTGCCGAGGAGATGGTTCAGTGCGGCCATGGCTTGGGAGCCGCACGTCTCACAGAGGGGAGTGTTGGCCAATTGCAGCACGCCCCCACGGCCTTGTGCTCCCGTGTTAACTGAAATGAGCGCGGCATCGCGACCGCGTTTCGAGCGCCCGGAGGTATCGATGCCGACTGGGATTAAGGAACTCTTGACCATGTCTGGCACGGTCTTGAGCAGAGGCCCAATCGAGCCGCACGCGAGGCAGATCCCCTCGTCCCCCGAACCCTTCCGCCGACGCGCCACTCCACTCCAGTGATCAATGGCCGACGAACGCCGATGTACGAATTCGTTCCCGACCATGATCGCAACGATCTCGGACGCAGCGGCAGCGGCAGGTAGCTGGGCCGCAAGCGTGATATGACGCTTCGCATCGAAGAAGTCACAGACTGTCGCCGCCACCGGATCAGCGGTAGCGTCGCGCCATTCGTGCAGCATCGTCAAGTACGCGTCGTTGCGTCGTTGGGCTGCCTTCTTAGCCTTATCCGTCTCATCCTTGGGTATCCCGAAGACGTATTCCAAGGTGTCGACCAGCAGCATCGCCGCGATCCCGCTGGTGCGGGTGAGATAGGGAGTGGCCTCCTGGGCGCCCGCCTTGTTGTTCGAGTCAGCCCGATCGATAAGTGACCCGGTTCCGTGTTCGTCTATCCGAACCGTCCATCGGACGGCGCGGCTGCGGTGATATCGAGGAGCCGCGGTGCCGTCCGTCGTTGCGGCATGCTCGACCAGTCGCTGGATCAGCATCGCTCAACTCCTGGAGCCGGCAGGGCCTGCGGCGGGGAGTTCGAGGCCCCGGGGCGGTACTTCCAGCACTCCGTTGCTCAGCTCGGCCATGAACCAGTGGTAGGTCTCCTTGCCATCCTGGTAGTGGATGCTGTGGAGCATCGGACCGAGAGCACGCGTCTCGCGGATCGGCTCAAGGCGGCTGGCCTTCCCAAAGCGCGCTGAGAACTCGCGGGTCCCTAGGAACGGCTGGGAGAAGCATGCGCCTTTGTCCACGCGGCGTCGGAACTGCTCGCGGTACTTGACCTCATTACCCGTCGCCTGCGGGCGCAGCCGAACCTGCGCGAAGATCCGGTAGGCGACATCGCGGAGCGCGATCGTGTTGCGCTGGTCCCGGTCGGTCTCGACGTCGTAGCGCACCGAGGTGTCCGCCATCATCCGCCGGATCCACTCGTCAGAGGCGAGTGACTTGACCTCGTTGCGGCGTATCGAGAACCAGGCGATCGGCTTGAGGATCTCGATCTTCACGATCACATACTCGAACTCTGGACGCCAGAAGATCGATTCGAGGACACCACGGGCGGCGGACGGAGTCATCACTTCATAACTGAACCGCTCCGCCTTCAACTCCGGGCGGGTGAAGCAGGCGAACTCTCCGCTCACTTCCACCGTCAGAGGGGAATTGGGGTAGTAGGGGTGAGAGCTCACCAGACGAAGTCCTCTCCGCTCGGATCGGTGAATTCGACACCGCGGCGCCGGTGATATTCGCCATGCCATTCGATCAGACCACCCAGCAGTTCGGTGGCCAGCCCCTCCTTCACGGCCTGAGCAGCCCGCCTTCGCGGCAGAGTCGCCAAATACGGCTGAAGCTTGCGAAACACCCACGGATCCGCACCACCAGGGCTCATCAGCAATCCACGAAGACGCTCCCGCTCGGCGTCGTCACCGTAAGGAACAAGCACCGGGACGGTCTGCTCATCGACCAGCTTGAAGCGCTCGGCCACCTCGGGGAAGTCAAACTCGGCTCGATAACGCTGGATCTCCGCCCCAGGACCGACCTTCTCGATGTCCTTCAAGGCGTATCGCGCCTGGTAATAGGCACTGAGAGCATCCAGATCATCAGGGTCGGCCAGTCCAGGGCCGAAGAAAACCCGAGTCGTGTCGAGCGCGGCGCCATATACCCGGCGCGCACCAGTGACACTGCCGTCCGCCGGGTCGAACACGATCACACGGCCGAAAGCGAGCAGGCCGTTGCGGTTGGATCGTCCCGCTGCCTGCTGCAATGCTTCGGCTGGCGCGAATGCGCGGAACACCACCGGGAAGTCCAAGTCGACCCCCGCCTCCACCAGCTGGGTACTGACGACGGTGACAGGTAGTCCTTCGTTCAAGCGGGACCGGATCTCTCGCAGCACACTCCGCCGATGCCCACCCGCCATCCGCGTCGACAGGTGCAGAACGTCCTCCCCGATCATCTTCTCCAGATACTCGTGGAGAGTGGCTGCATCCTTGGTGGTGTTGACGATCGCCAGCACCTGCGGCTTCTGCGCGGCCTCCTCTGCCACCTGCGCGAACGTGGGCCTGGGGTCGATCCGCCACTCGTACTTCACTCGCCGCAGACCTTTGTACAGCGGCTTCGGCTCAACGATCACGGAGCGTGCCTGGAGGCCCGCGAACACCCCCAGTGAGAAGAACTCCGGCTGCGTCGCCGAAGCCAGCAGCACACTCGTCCCGAAGTGCTCGGTCAGGGTACGCAGCGCCGACAGGATCGGCGGCAACATGCCGTCCGGTAGCGACTGGACTTCGTCGAGGACGATGACCGCTCCTGCGAGCCGATGCAGCTTCCGCATCGCCGACGGCTTGCGGCTGAACAGCGACTCGAACAGGCGCACCGTCGTGGTCACGACCACCGGTGCATCCCAGTTCTCCGCAGCAAGCCGTTGCCAACGCAAGGCCGCCGGGAGTTCGTCCAGGTTTACACCACTGTGGTGCTCCAACACGTTGTCAGCGCCGAACAACGTGCGGTACACCTGTGCGTTCTGCTCGGTGATTGACAGGAACGGGACCGCCACGATCACACGCCGCAGGCCATGCCGCGCCGCGTGATGCGCCGCGAATCCGCCGGCCGCGATGGTCTTGCCCGCCCCGGTCGGCGCCGGGAACGGAAAGATGCCGACCGGACCTCCGGCTGCCTGAACCGCCTGGTCATAGACCTCCGAACGGATCAGATCGATTGGTGAACGCGTATCTCCCAGGTAGCTGTCCCGAGCCCCTTCGAACGTCTCCACCATCGAAGCCAGCGAAGGCACGGCCGACCGCTCGCCCGTAAAATGTGACTCGGTGTCCAGGAAGTCCGCATCGACAAGGGCGCTGAAGGTCATGCGCAACAGAAGCTCGGCCGCATAGGGATCATCACTGGAGCAGCCCCAGGCAGGGACAGCCGATCTCCGGTCGTCCAGAATTTCTGGGATCAGGCCAGAGACCCGACGCACCGCCTCTTGCACGCGATCAGCCGCCTCCGCCTCGGCAGAAGACATTGCGTCCTTCAAGGCTCGGCGCGACGAAAGACCGCCGTGATGTCCCAGAATCGATAACGCGAAGGGCCCGAGATTCGCCTTGCGAACCGCTAACCACGTACCAGCCAGCTTGTGATCGATGCTGGCCCCACCTGCATCGACGACCCGACTACCGCGGCTTTCAGCCCATTTCAGACCTTCCTGCCAGACACACACTGACTTGCCTATATCGTGCAAAATGCCCAAACCGCCAGCCAGCTCTCCCGCCCCGAACACCGAAGCGAACTTGACCGCACGGGCGGCTGTGCCACGTAAATGATCTACGAGCCCATGACGAACACCCGCAGGGTTCGCACTATGTGCCCATAATTCATGGTCCACAACCTGCTCCCAAGGTCTCGTACGGCCGACGCAACGAGACCATACGACTTGGGACCGACATTCACCGCACCGTCATCGGAAGACGCTGGCCAGCTTGCGCCAGAGAGGCGAGAGCCGTATGGCTCAGGCAGACACGCCCAAGCCACACGCTCGCGGACCACCAGCCCATGATTGCGACCCTCGCCCAGCTCAAAGCAGAGCGCCGACGGACACAGCGATCACCATGCTCAACGAGGGCGATTTCCTCCCAACTCAGACATGGCAACACATGCTGTGTTGTTCCAAAGTATCGCCGAGCTCCCTAGCGAGACAACTTTGAGGATCTACAAGGGCACAGACGCGCCCAAGAGCGGCAAGGATGAACTCTCAGCGACATTCCCCGCGAAGGTGAGCCCGACGTGATCAACTCGGACCGACTGGCGGACGAGCTTGAGCAGACGGTCGCAGACACCCTTAGAGACACACCCCGCACCGGTCGCCTGTGCGCACTGTTACTCACGATCACCGTGTGCATCAAAGTGATCAAATGGCCACATCGGTCACCTACAACAACGCAGCGTTTTCTGGGAGTCAAGGCACACTCTGATCTGGGCCTGCTGGTGATGGCGAGCGCCACGACCCCAGAGACGGTGCCCTCGCGACGTAACAGCATCGCTGTCCCCGCCCGTCGGCGAGGGAGGACGCCGCCCAGCCGAGGTCGTCACCGACGTGCGGCGCCTGGACGTTGCAATTCTCGCTCGCAGGCTTCCTTCTTCCCCGTGCCTACCCGAGGTCCGCTTCCAGCACGACCAAGTCCGCCGCCAACGCCGTTCGCGTGGAAGGCGAGCCGTGCCCCGATGCTGGACGAGCGATTTTGCAGGCGTCCGAGGTGGGCACCGCCACAACCCCCGCAAGACAGATCTCCACGCGCTTCTTGACCGGGCACGGGCCGGTCGGACGGGCGGCTGGAGCGAGGCGTCGGGGCCGCTCTTCACGCTGCTCCCAGCACCCACGGTAGGGCTCCTGGAGAGAATCTTGCCTAGGGCCGCCGACTGGTGGGGCGCCGGTCACCTGGTCAGCAGGTTTCCCATGTCTGGTGGGCGTGGCCGTTGCAGGTCCAGTCCACGACCGCGTCACCGGTGCCGAATTAGCAGTGCCCCTGAAATGGACGTCCACCAGAGTGCGATATGGGCACTCACCAGGAGACTTCCGGAACTCGTCACAAAGTTGAAATTGACTAAGGACAGAAGGAGATAGACATTGACGAGTCCTCTTTTTCGGTTTTAGCATAATGATGGGTTTCGCGGGCCCGCCAGGATCGTCGTCGCCGTGCCTTGGCACGGACTTCATCTCACCTGGAAGGCTCGCATGATGAACGCTGGACGTTCGACGATCGCGGTGCTGGGTGCCGCTTTCCTGCTGAACCCCTCCCCCGCCGCCGCGGACCCGGACGTCCCGCCGCCCGGGAGCGTCTCTGTCGAGGTGGCGGCCCTCTACGGCTCGGGGTGCCTGCCAGGGCGTGTTTGGCTCGGCTCGAACGTTGAGTCCTTCACCGTCCACTACGCCGAGTACATCGTGACGGCCGGTCGAGATCAGACGCCTAGGGACTCCCATAAGAACTGCTGGGTCGACGTGAAGGTCTCACATCCGCCGGAGTTCACTTACGGCATCATCAAGGTCGAACACAGGGGATCCGGCGAGTTGGAAGACGGCGCCTCCGCCTCGATGAGGTCGTCTTTCGCCTTCTTGGGCGAGGACCTGCCCGAGGGGGCAAAGCACCTGGCTCGCGGCCCGTACCGCGGATCATGGCAATTGTCAGATAAGAGCGATATATCCGAAGTTCGTATCAAGCCGTGCGACAAGCCCAGCACCAACAGGCTTTTCACCGAACTGAAGGCCGATGAGGGCGCGTCCGACCCGTCCACGGTCAGCTACATGGCTCTGGACGACATCGACCGCAACCCGGGTAGTAGCTATCACTTCCACTGGGAGCGCTGCTGACGGTCGGCCCCCGCTGGGCGAGCCGCAGACCGGTATCGATCTGCGGCTGCTTTGGACAGGGTGACGACGCGGGGTTCTACGGTTGGTCGTATGCAGGCGTGGACGAGGCAGGCGGCGGCCGGTGGATGAGATCGAGATCGCACCCGGCATCACCCGCGACCGGCTCCACCCCTACGCGGATCTGAGGCGCGTGGACCTGACCGGTGTGGACCTGAGTCACGCGAACCTGAACGCTGCCGATCTGACCAGCGCTCTTCTGGTCGGCGCGGAGCTGAGCGGCGCCAACCTGAGCGGCGCCAACCTGACGGAGGCGGATCTCAGTGGCACGCGGCTGAGCGGCGCCAACCTGGTCGGAGCGCGGCTGGTCAACGCGCGGCTGATCGACACGAACATGCGGGGCGCAGACCTGACCGGCGCGGATCTGACCCACGCGAGCCCGGTCGACTCAGATCCGACGGGCCCGTCCGTGAACAGCCCGGACCTGGGCGAGGCGAATCTGAACGGTGCCACCTTGTCCCACGCGTCCCTGGACGGCGCGAACCTTGACGGCGCGACCTTGATCAATGCGAAGCTGGTCAATACGAACCTGAGCGGCGCACGCCTGAACCGCGCGAACCTGGTCGGTGCGGATCTGCGCGAGGCGACGCTGGTCTGGGCGCGCCTCGCCGGCGCGAACCTGCACGGCGCGAGGCTGGCGCGCGCGAACCTGCACAGCGCGGACCTTTCGGGGACGGACCTGACCCGCGCGGACCTGACCCGCGCGAATCTGGCTGCGGCGAATCTGGACGGCGCGTCCCTGGACGGCGCCGTCCTCGCGGAAATGTTCTGGTCACGGCCGATGTCATCGGCCGGAGCGGGGACGGTGTGGCCGGAGGGCTGGGCGACCAGGATCTTTCATCGGTCGATGGTGACGGCGCGAACACCGGAGCTGTACCAGGTGCGAAGCTGAGGAGCCCCGCAGGCCGCGGTGGACGGGCGTGGCGCGTCAGGGGGTGGTGTGCTCCTCCGCGTTCGGCGCGGTCTCCGGCTCGGCCGAGGCCGAGGCCGAGACGGAGATGAGGGGCGCGGGTGGGCGGAGGACGGTGTAGGCCAGGACGGCGGCGGCGATGCCTCCGAAGACGCCGGCGATCGCGGTCAGGGACATCGCGTCGACGAAGGCGTCTTTCGCGGTGGACGCCAGGGCCGGGTCGTGCCTCGCCGCCGCGATGGCCAGGGCGTCGCCGATGGACTCGCGGGCGGTGCCCGTGACGTCGTCCGGTATGGCGTCGGTGTAGGCGGCGGTGAGGACGCTGCCGAGGACGGCGACGCTGAGCGCCTGGCCCACCTGCTGGACGGTGTCGTTCACGGCCGAGCCGACGCCCGCGCGCTCGGGCGGGAGGGCGCCGAGCAGCGTCCCGTATGCCGCCGGGCCCGCGATGCCGCTGCCGACGCCCAGCACCACGAGCGCGAGGACGAGACGGGGGTAGCCGTCGCCCGGGGAGAGGGTCGCGAGCAGCCCGAAGCCGCCGCCGAGGAGCGCGAGGCCGCTCGCGAGGGCCACGCGGGCGCCGAACCTCTTGTCCACGACGACGCCGACGCCGTTGAAGGCCATCGCGGCGACCAGCAGCGGGATGAGCGCTACGCCCGTCCTCATCGGGCCGTATCCGAGGACGAACTGGAGGTACTGGGTGAGCGCGAGCATCAGGCCGGCGGACGAGAACGACAGGAGCACGATCGACAGGCTCGCGCCGGTGAAGTCGCGGTCGCGGAACAGCTTCACCGGGAGCATGGGCTCGCGGACGCGCCGCTCCCAGAAGGCGAACCCGGCCAGCGCCAGGATGGCGGCGGCGAACCCGACGCGCACCTGCGCGGATCCGGTGCCGTCCCGCGGGATGAAGATGACGCTCCACACCAGGGCCGTCATGCCGACGGTCGACAGCAGCGCGCCCACCAGGTCGGGACGGGCCGCAGGGCCCCGCGACTCCGGGATGACGACGATCGCGGCGATCACGGCGAGGACGGTGATCGGGACGTTGATGAGGAACACCGACCCCCACCAGAAGTGCTCCAGCAGCAGGCCGCCGGCGATGGGGCCGCCGAGCGCGCCGAGCATGAGGACCGAGCTCCAGATGGCGATGGCCTTCTTGCGCTCCTTGTCGTCGAAGACCGTGGTGAGGATCGACAGCGTGCCCGGCATGAGGAACGCGCCACCCACTCCCATGAGCGCGCGCGCCGCGATGAGCTGGCTGGGCGAGTCGGCGAGCGCGGCGGGCACCGAGGCACCGCCGAACACGATCAGCCCGATGACCAGGCCCCGGCGGCGGCCGAAACGGTCGGACAGCGCGCCCGCGGTGAGCAGCAGGCCCGCGAACACCACGATGTAGGCGTCCAGGATCCACTGGATGTCGGAGTTGCTCGCGTGCAGGTCGCGGATCAGCGACGGGATCGCGACGTTGAGGACGGTGTTGTCGATGACGACGACGAGCAGGCTCAGGCAGAGGACGCCGAGGATCCACCACCGGCGGGGGTGCGGGGCCGACATGGCACTCCATTGGTACAGCGGGCGAATTTTCGCACACTGTACTAATCTTCGAACAGTGTTCGCAAGACGGTAGGCTGGGGGGCCACGCCTCCGTCTGCCCCGAGGACCCGCATGTCCCGCGACACCGACCCCATCGCCGACTCGGTCTGGGTGCGTCCGCCCCGGTCACGGCGGGGAAGGCCGCAGCTCAGCCGCGAGGAGATCGTGTCGGCGGCCGTCGAGCTGCTCGACGCCGAGGGCCTGGACGGGCTCAGCATGCGCCGCCTCGGCGCGACGATCAGCGCGGGCGCGACGTCCCTGTACTTCTACGTCGCCAACAAGGACGAGCTGCTGGAGCTCGCCGTCGACCAGATCATGGGCGAACTGGAGTTCCCCGCCGCCTCCGAGGCGGGGTGGCGGGAGGCGGCGGCCGGGTTCGCGCGCGCGATGCGGGCGATGATGCTGCGGCACCCGTGGACGCTCGGGCTCCTCGGCGTCCAGCCCAACATCGGGCCCAACGCGATGCGCGCGAGCGACCGCGCCATCGGGGTGCTGTCCGCGGCCGGGTTCACCGGCCAGGAGATCGCGTGGGCCAGCTCGCTGCTGATGTCGCACGCCATCGGCACCGCCACGTCCGAGGCGGCCATGCGGAGGATGACCGCCCGGACGGGCAGGCCGGCGGACGACATGATCGAGCAGATGCGGGACTACGTGGCGCGCATCGGCGCCGACTATCCCGACTTCGCCGCGTGGTGGCGGGACAACGGCGACGTCAGCATGGGGAAGAACCTGGACGCCGGCTTCGAGTTCGGCCTGGAGCGCGTGCTCGACGGCCTGGAGTCCTGGCTCGGACGCTCCGCCGCCTCTGGGTGAGAGGTCACCACTTCTCGCAGGTGCCGGTCTTGCTCTCCCAGACCGCCGTGATGATGCCGATCTCCTTTTTGCTGTAGAAGGTGGTGTGGACGACCTTGAACCATTTCTTCGCGCCGCTGCGACTGACCTTGCGGCAGACGATCACTTTGTTGCCGCCCTGCTTGACCGCCGTCGGATAGTTCAGCGTCCGCTCCAGGTGCGATTCGAAATTGTTGCTCCAGCGCTTGTAGAAGTGCTTGTAGCCCCAGCTCGAATTGCCGCAGCGCAGGGCGACCGGGTATCCGTACTTGGTGCTCACGTGGCCGTACCTCGCGAGGATGCGCTGCGGGCTCTTCCCCTCGCAGTTGAAACCGGCCACGGTGATCGTCTGGTCGGGCGCCTGGACCCGCGTCGCGGCGGCGGGCGCGGCCTGGACGGGCGCGGCCTGGACGGGTCCGGGCTGGGCGGGTTCGGCCTGCGCCGCGGCGGCCGTGAGCGCGGTGCCCGAGGAGACGGCGGCGGTCGCGGCGAGGACGCCTCCGGCCAGCTTGGTCCTGAGGTTCATCGGGGGGTCTTCCTCTCATGGGTGCGGGCTCCCGGCGGCCGGGAGACCCTGCGGTGGAGCTCGCCGAGGCATGTGGCGAGCAGGGCGAGGACGGCGGCCGAGGCCACGCCGCCCGCGAGGATCGGCCAGGGGGGTGTGCCGCCTCCGCCGAGGCGGCCGTTGAGCAGGCCCGCGAGCCACCACGCCGCGGCGGCGGCGACGGTGGTGGCCGGCAGCATGGGGACGGCCAGCCGCCGGACGTCGGCGGGGTGCGGCAGCGCCGCCGCCGCTCCGACCAGCCCGGCGAGGAGCGCGACGACCGTGCCGGGCAGCGCGAGGACCGTCACCCAGGGGCCGGGGCCGCCGGACGTGCGCCACTCCGCGCCGAGGGATTCGACCTTCACGTCCGAGGGGAGGGTCGCGTACGCGGCGGCCTTGACCACCCACTCCGGGACGGGGTCGCGGACGTCCGTCACCACCACGAGCGCGTCGGGCTCGGGGGCGCGGCCGTCGGTGCGGCCGTCGGCGCGGGCGTCGGCGCGGGCGTCGGCGCGGGCGTCGGCGCGGGCGTCGTCGCGCTGGACCAGCGCGCCGCCGGGGCCGCCGGCCCAGAAGAGGAACTCCTGGAGGCGGGGGTCGGCGGCGTGCCCGGCCGGGATGGCGGACGGCGCGGACGGGCAGCCGAGGCCCAGGTCCCGCAGCGCCGGGCAGCCGCCCCGCAGCACCGGGTCCCCGCTCCCGTCCTCGCGCAGGGTGAGCAGGCGCGGCCCGGGCGGGAGCCTCCGGGAGAACGCGGCGATCCGGTCGGCGGTCAGCCCTCGGGCGTCCACGAGCTGGACGGAGGTGCCGACCCGGGCGAAGGTCCGCCGCGCCTGGGCGGCCTGGTCGCCCGGATGGCCGGCCCACACCGCGAGCAGCGCGGCCGGGGCGAGCCCGAGGAGCGCGGCGGCGGTGAGCCTCGTCATGATCACGGGACGGGTGCGCAGCAGCCCCGCCAGCCCGCCCGCCGCCCAGGGCAGCGCGGCGAGGACGCCCGCCGCGCCCAGCGTGAAGAGGGCGATGGCGGCGCGGGACTGCCCGGCGGCCCCGGCGGTGAGGGCGACGAGCGCCGAGCCCCCGGCCGGCCAGGCGGCGCGGCGCGCCCCCGGCCGGACGGTCGGCCGGGGAACCCGGCGCGTCGCCCCCGCGCCGGCGACCAGCAGCGGGACGCCCACCGCGACGAACGGCAGTGGCCACGCCGCCCCGCGCAGGTGGGCGGCCGACAGGACGTGTCCCGTCCCCGGCACCCGGAGGTCGGTCACCAGCGCCACCATGGCCGGGAGGAGGCCGAGCGCGGTGCCGATCGCCACCGGGTGCCGGCGCGCCGGTCCCGGCGTCCGGACCGCCACCACCAGCAGGGCGGCGGCCGGGAGGCCGATGAGGAGGGCGACCGCAGCGAGCGGTTCGCCGACGGGCCCGACGGTGATGGACTCGCCGAACCGCACCGCCGCGGGGTCCCCGAAGCCGGTGATCCGCTGCCAGTGCCCGCCGGTGTCCGCCGCCGGGCGGACGTAGGCGAGCCGCTCGGACGGGGACGCCAGGCCCTTCGGCCCGATGAGCCCGGCGAACCGCCCGTACCGGGTGGTGATCCGCTCGTCCCGTCCGGCCTCGGCGAGCGCCGGGGACAGCATGGCCTCCCCGGGCGCCGGCCAGCGTGACAGCCCCGGCGGCGGCGCCGCGTCCGACACCAGCGGGACGACGTGGACCACCGAGTGCTGGCGGTCGCCGACGGCGTCGAAGCGTCCCGACCACAGCGCGGTGACCTGCTCGTCCGGATGCCGGACGGCGAGCCGGGGGCTGCGCTGGCGGTCGCGGTCCGCGCGGCCGTCGTAGGACGCGGCGACCGCGAGCCCCGCCGACGCGGCGAGCGCGAGCGCGGCCGACGCCAGGACCAGGGCCAGGAAGCGGAGCCCGCGCGGGACGGCGTCCACGGTGCCTCCTCGAGGTGGGGTGGCCCGGTGCCCCGCCGGTCGGCGCGGGCACCGGGCGTTCCTTGCGTGACGCGGATGACCTGCGCGACGCGATGACCTGCGTGACGCGGATGACCTGCGTGACGTGCGTTCCTGCGGGTTACCGGTACTTCCAGCGGCCGCAGGGGTCGGGCCCCCAGTGCGCCTCGCAGACCCGGATCTGGGTGATCGTCTTGCCGGGCCCGGTCTCGCTGCAGCCGCGGTCGCCGCGGTTCCACTTGGACCCGCCGTTGCCGCTGCTGCGCTCGTACTGCACCTTGACGTCGGCCTTGTTCTGGCTGCCGTCGCAGATGACGACCTGCCGGTCCTTGTTCTTGGTGTAGGCACGGTTGGCGCCGTACTTGGCGGTGTAGCCCCACGCCTGGGAGCCGCCCGCGGTGAGGACGACCACCGCCAGGGCGCTCGCGGCGCATCGCGCGAGGAAGGACATGTCGGAATCTCCTTTGCCGTTGCCGAGATCGAAGGGGAGGGCGTCGGCCCATCGCGGTCCCTTTTCCGGCCGGGCGCCATTCGTGATCGCGCCCATGTAAGAAAGGTAGGAACGGCGGCGTCGCGGCCCTAGGGCCCTAGGGCCCCAAGCCGGCGCTTCGGGGGCCCGGCCGTCCGCCCGCGGCCATTCGTGCCGTCCGGGCCGCCGGGCACGCGAGGATGGAGATCCCCGACGGCCGCCGGAGGCCCCCATGGAGATCGACTCGTCCGTTCCGCATTCCGCGCGGATCTGGAATTACTGGCTGAACGGTAAGGAGAACTATCCGATCGACCGCGCGGTCGGCGACGCGTTCGTCCAGATCTTCCCGGGTCAGGTCGATATCGCCCGGCACTCGCGGGCCTTCCTCGGACGGGCCGTCCGGTACCTCGCGGGCGAGGCGGGGGTGCGCCAGTTCCTCGACATCGGCACCGGGCTGCCGACCGTCGACAACACCCACGAGGTCGCCCAGCGTGTCGCGCCGGACGCGCGGATCGTGTACGTCGACAACGACCCGCTGGTGCTCACGCACGCCCGCGCCCTGCTGACCTCGACCCCGGAGGGCGTCACGGCCTACCTCGACGCCGACATCCGCGACCCGGACGCGATCATCGCCAGGGCCGGGAGCACGCTCGACCTCTCCCGTCCGGTGGCGCTGCTGCTGCTCGGCATCCTCGGCCACCTCTCCGACGACGAGGACCCCGAGGGCGTCCTCGCGAGGCTGGTGGCGGCGCTCTCGCCGGGCAGCTTCGTGGTCATCAACGACGGCACCGACGTCTTCGGCGCGCGGGGCGACGAATCCGAAAGCGGCGACGACGGGGGGAACGACGGCGGCGGTGTGGACGAGACGGCCCGCGCCCGCGCCATCGCCCGCTACGTGGAGGCCGGCGGGACCGCCTACCACCTGCGCCCGCCCGAGCGGATCACCGCGTACTTCGACGGGATGGAGCTGGTCGAGCCGGGCGTCGTCCCGGTGTCGCGCTGGCGCGCGGAGCCCTCGCCGTTCGGGGAGCCGCCGCGGGTGGACGCCTTCTGCGGGGTCGCGCGGCTCCCCTGATCCCTCCCAGGCGCTGATCTAGGATTCCTGGCAACGTAAGGGGGAGATCATGTCGTATCCGGAACCGCGCTACCTCGGCGACGGCGGGGAGAGCAGCGCCGTGCTCCGGCCCGCCGGCACCCCGCCCGACCTGGACATCGGGGCGAGCGACGCCGGCCGCGTCCACAGCGGCACGCGCGTCACCTACCTGGGGACGGGCGGCACCACGAACGGGGCGTTCGGGCTGTACCGGTGGGAGATGGGCGCGGAGCCGTCGGGGCCGATGCCGCACTTCCACCGGACGATCACCGAGTCGTTCTACATCCTGTCCGGCACGGTCAGGCTCCACGACGGGACGGGCTGGAAGGACACCGTGCCGGGCGACTTCCTGTTCGTCCCGGAGGGCGGCGTGCACGGGTTCCGCAACGAGTCCGGCGAGCCCGCCTCGATGCTGCTGCTCTTCACGCCCGGCGCGCCGCGCGAGGGGTACTTCGAGGAGCTGGCGGAGATCGCCGCGTCCGGGCGCACGCCGAGCGAGGAGGAGTGGGCCGACATCTACGGCCGGCACGACCAGTACATGGTCTGACGCCGGGGCGCCACCGCCCCAGGACCCCTCCCCCGGCGACCGCAAGATGTCACCATTCAGCTACATAGAGTCCTGTTAGGGTGGTCGCTCCAGGCACTGGGAGCCCACCGGTCACGCGCACACCGCGCCGGCCGCCCTACCCGAGGCGGGAGGGTCCATGGAGACGGCGGTCGTCGCGGTCGAGGTCCGCGCAGGTGACGTGCTCTGCTCCGCATTGGATCCGCAGGAACCGGCGACGCTGACCAAGGCGGTGCCCGCAGCGCTCACCGCGGGCACGATGGTCACCGGTGTCGCGGCCACCGCCGCGGCGGCGGGCGGGACGGTGCGCTATTTCGCGCAGACGGAGGTCGTGCCCGCTCAGACCGCCGGACTCGGTGCCGGGCTGCCGGCCGCCGTGGTGGCCGACGGGCAGGGCCGGTGCGCGCGCGAGTTCCCGGTGTCGCGAGGCGCGTTCATCGTCGGCGAGTGCGACGCACAGGGGAACGTGACCGTCGCGCCGAAACACGACTTCGCGAACGTCCTCGACTTCGGCGCCAAGGGCGACGACCAGAGCGACGACTGGGACGCCATCACGCGTGCCATGCGCTCCCTTCACCCGCTGCAGCCCGGGGTCGTCTACTTCCCGGCGGGTTACTACCGGATACGCCGCCCGCTGGTCATCGACCGCGAGAGGGGCAAGATCGAGCTGCTCGGCGCGAGCGAGCACACCACCACCATCAGGTTCTTCGCCGGGCACGGCCCCGCGCTGTGCATCTCGCCGGGGTCGCTGGGGCACCTGCCCACGTCCGACGCCCTGCTCACCGGACCGGGCAAGGCCGGTCTCCTCAGCAAGGACAACAGGAGCACCATCAACCTGCGGGACAGCCCGGCGTTCGACGACCTGGACGGCGCGGCGTCCTTCTCGGTCTCGTGCACGGTGCGCCCCGAGGCGCTCCCCGGCGGCGGCGGTGAGCCGGTCATCTCCAGTTCGGGACGGCGGCTGAACAGCGAGGCGGCCACCTGCGCGTTCGGCATGTTCCTCGGCGATTCGGGGACGGGGCAGATCACCGTCACCGCCACCGCCCGGCTCAACGGCGAGGACTACGGCATCACCCATCCCCGCGGGTTCCCCGTCGGGCAGACGTTCCACCTCTCCCTCGTCTGGGACGGCACCCACCTCGACCTCTACGCCGGGCCGCCCGGCACAGTCCTGCAACCCGCCGAGCCACCGGCGGCGCATCGTCCTCCACCCGGCGCGAAGCTGACCATGCCCGTCGAAGAAGGCATCTACCTCGGCGCCAGAAGCCAGCAGCGCTGGCCGGAGTACGCGGACTTCACACGCCCGTTCAGCGGCCGCATCGACTCCATCCGGATCAGCGACTTCGTGATCGACCGGGACGCCACGTCGCGCGAGCTCACCGCGCCCACGGCGAAGTTCCCCGCCGACTTCCGCACCAACGTCCGGCCGAATCCCGCCGACCCGGACAAGCCCCTGTACACCAGGATGCTGATCAACTTCGACCGCGACGTCGACGCGTTCACCGTCGGCTCGACCTGGTACCGGCCGGGCGGCCCGTCCGCGGACCCCACACCGGTCTATCTGATGTACCAGTGGGCCGGGGCGCCCGTCGCCGGGTCGTTCACGACGGTCCGGCGCCTGGAGTTCCAGTGCCCCTTCGGCGCGGGGATCCACGGGCAGCTCTCGAACGGCTCGGTGTTCGGCCATCTCCGCGTCACCGCCGCACGCGACGGGATGAGGCTGCGGAACAACTCCTACCTCTCCGAGATCGAGCACCTCTACGTCAGCGCGACCCGGCTCGGCCTCGCGCTGGGCGGCAGCGGGCTCGCCAGGGTCGGCCGGTTGCAGATCATCGGCACCCAGTACGACTTCGTGGCGACCGACGCCGTCGGCGTCACCGCCCGCGACTGGTACATCGGCGGCCACCGCTCGATCATGCCGATCATGCTGACCTCGGCGGCGCCGTACGGCTCGTTCCACGGCGTCGGGGTGAGCATCAGCTCCGAGGGGACCCAGGGCCACCCGCAGACCTGGCGGTGCGCGGTGGCGACGTCCGATCTGCACCACTTCACCCTGGAGAACTCGGTGCTGGAGACCGGCTTCCTCGACCGGCTCGACTGCCCGCCGGTGATCATCGACAACTCGGTGCTCCTCGTCGGCCAGGAGCCGCCCAAGCCGCCCTTGGAGCTTCCCACCGCGTCGACGTTCATGAACTGCGAGTTCGTCCCGAGCGTGAGCACGCGCGCGAACATCGTCTTCAGCGGACGCCGGGGCCCGGCACCGGTCCGCATCATCGGCTGCACCACCGGTTTCGACACACCGTGGACGCCGCCCCAGGACGCGCACAGGGTGTCCCACCTCGGCGGCTGCGTGTCCACCACCGACGGCGGCCAGACCCAGTGGCTGGGCGGCCGCGACTGGGTGTTCGCCTTCGACACCGCGACCGGACGCATCGGTGCCCGCGAACGCGAGACCCAGGGCAGCGGCACGACGTCCAGCGGGATCACGCTGGCCGCCGTCCCCGTGGCTGCGGGCATAAGCCGCTACCGCGCCGAGGTCATGGCGGCCGACACGACGGGCCGCGCCGCGACCTGGGTCATCGAACAGGGCCTGAGCAACATCGGCGGAACGGTCACCCCGTGGTCGTCCGAACCGCGGGTGGTCGACGCGTTCGGCTCCGACGACGGTTCGGTGCCGGACGGGTGGGATCCTCCGGAGATCATCCGATCGGGCACGGACGCCGCCGTGAAATGCACACCGCCCCGCGGCCTGACCCTGGCCTACACGGTCAAGCTCCGGGCAACGGAAGGACTGAGCCCGTCTTGATCCAGCCGAACGGGGAGGACGGCGACAAGACGCCGGACAAGAGTGGACGGCGGCACGACGCCGGACAAGAGTGGCGGCGGTACGAACCCGGACAAGAGTGGGCGGCCCGCCTGTTGGGAGAGCTTCTTCAGCGGGCCGCCCGGTCTTGGGGAACTGCCGGAACACCGGGTCACGAGGGCACTGGGTCACCGGTCACCGGAGGAGCCACGGGCTGTTACTGGCCGAGGGCCAGGAGCGCGTAGCCCTTGTCGTTCGGGTAGGGGGTGAACATGTCGCCCGTCAACACGTACGCCATGCCGCCGGAGACGACCACACCGCCGCCGCCGGAGATGGATCCTCCGCGGGCGACGCCGGCGTTGACGGTCTGCACGTCCGCGATCGTGTCGTGGGCCCACAGGACCTTGCCGTCGGTGGCGGAGTAGGCGCGCACCTTGCCGTCCATGCTGCCGACCCACACCAGGCCGGGCGTGGTGGTCACCGCGGTCGGGTGCCCGAGCTTGCACACGTTCGGGTACTGGGCCGCGCCGCCGGTGGTGCAGCCGTCCGCCGGGTTGGGGGTCGTCCAGATGACGTGGCCGTTGGCCGGGTCGAGGGCGTACAGGGTGCCGGGGTTGCCCTGGTACGTCGCGATGTAGAGGCGCTGGCCGTCGAAGCTGCTCCCCCACTGGATGCCGCTGAGCCCGCCGCCCGGCCGCGGCGTGGACAGCTGCCGCTGCCACACGATCTTGCCGGTGTCGGCCTCCAGGACGTGGTAGACGCCGGCCTTCTGGCCGATGCCGATCAGCCGCTTGCCGTCCGCGGTGAAGAGGTTCCCGGTGGCGCCGAGGTCGAAGTCCAGGGCCGTGCCGTCGGGCAGGTTCGGGCAGTACTTCTGGTCCTCGGGGGTGGGGCTGCTGCATTCCCGGCGCCAGGTGTCGACGTCGGTCATCTTGCGCGTCCACCGGGCCTTGCCGGTCTCGGCATCCAGCGCGAGGACGGAGTCGAAGTCACCGCCGCTGCCGCTGTAGTTCTGCCCGGTACCGACGTACACCGTCTTGGTGTCCGGGTCGATGACGGGCGAGCTCCACACCCCGGCGCCGGACGGCACGTAGCGGGGCACGCCGTTAGGCCACGTCCCGTCCTGCTTCGGCTCGGGGACGGTGTAGTAACGCCATTCGAGCTTGCCGGTCTTGGCGTCCAGCGCGTCGAGGTGGCCGCGGAACGTGCAGCAGGCGTGGTCCTTGCCCATCAGGTTCTCGCCGCTCGACACGCCGACGTACACCCGGCCGCCGAACACGTGCGGGGAGCTGGTCACACCGGCGCTGACGTGGTCGTCGATCCGCTGCGACCAGGCGAGCTTGCCGGTGGCCTGCTCCAGCGAGAAGAGGTAGCCGCGGGTGTCGCCGAAGTACACCCGTCCGTCCGCCACCGAGGCGCCGTCGCGCACCTGCGCGAACCCGGTGCCGACGGTGGACAGGTCGAACTGCCACTTCTCCGCGCCGGTCTTGGCGTCGCGGGCGTAGAACAGCCCGTTCGGCCCGCCGAAGTAGATGGTGTCGCCGATCACGGCGGGCTGGCTGTGCGGCGGCCCGGACTGCCGGGGGAAACCGAACGCCCACTTCACCTTCAGCCCGCCGACGTTCTCGGGCGTGATCGTGCGTTCCTGCGGGTTGTATCGGGAGCCCCGCGGGTCCTTCGTCCAGGTCGGCCAGTCCCCGGACGCCGGTTCACCCGACGCGCCGGTCACGCTCGACGCCACGGCGGTACACGCCACGGCGAGTGCGGCGGCCGCCTTGAGCAGGCGGCCGCGTCCCATCGGTTGCATCGTCGATCCCTTTCACTTGGCGGGGAGCCCCGGCCGGACGCTCAGAGCGGGCCCGGCCGGACGTTGCGGACCAGCCGGTCGCGGAGCGCGCCCGTGTTGCGCCGGCTGACGGTCAGCCGCGCGCCTCCGACGCGCAGCGTGCACCGTCCGTGGTCCAGGACCATCTCGTCGACATGGGCGAGGGCGACCAGATGCGACCGGTGGATGCGCACGAAGCCGGCGTCGCCCCACGCCTCCTCCAGCGCCGCGAGCGAGACCCGCACGAGGTGGCTGCCCGCCTGCGTGTAGAGCCGCGCGTAATCGCCGTGCGCCTCGGCGTACCGCACGTCCGAACGCCGGACGAAGCGGATGACGCCGCCCACCGCTGCCGGGATCACCTCGGCGCCCGCCGCCGGCCGTCCCGGCGGGCGGATCGGCGTGCGCTCCGGCGGCCGTCCGGGCGGCCGGGTCCGCTGCTCGGACACCGGCGGCCGGGGCCGCCGCTCCGGTGCGAGGAGCCGCGCGACGTCGCCGAGCACATCGCGGGTCACCGGCGGTCCGTACGCCGCGAGGGTCCCGTCGCCTAGCGGCACGGCCACCACCTGGCGCACCGGGCAGCGGGGGTCCTCGCAGCGCACCTCACCGGTGCGGATGTGCTCGACGGCGTCGGCGGCGTGATGCGCGCCCGCCCCGTCCCAGGCCAGCGGGCGCGCACCGTCCGTCAGCGCCACAGCGGCGCAGCCGAGGGCCAGCCGCAGATGCCGCGCGGCCGCCTCGGGTCCTCCGGCCGCCGGCCCGCCGCGCAGCGCGTCCGCCGCCCGTGCGACACCGCGGACGGCGAGCAGCGCCGCGTCCCGGTTCGCGTCGGACCCCGCGGTCCAGGCGGGCTCGCGGCGCTGGTGCGCCGGCACGGGCGCGAACCTGACCGCTGGGCGGGGCGCGGCCCTCCCGCCCGGAGGCGGGGCGGGAGGGCGGTGGCGGGCGGCGGACCGCATGCCGATGATCATCGCGGCGAGGCCGCACGCGCCGGCGACCACTGTGGCGTGCATGCACTCATGGAATCCATGCGCCCGCCACTGTTCAATGGGCCGCCGCTGCTCTGGCACGTAGGGCAAAACATTGGACGTTCCCCGACAATTCAGCGCTTGAAGGGGGTGTAGCGGTCCCAGAATCCGCAGTGGTGCTGCTCGGCGATCTCCCGCGTAAGCTGGCTGTCACCTGCGGGAACGAGCGACATCACCGCGTTGTCGGTGTCGGTGAACCGCGACCAGAGCGGCGTTCCGTCCACCGTCGGATTTCCGGTTCGCGCGAAACCGGTCCATTGCGCCGTCACCTGAACGCCGAACGCCTTCTGGTTGGCGGTGAGCGCAGGGCCGTTCGGGAAGGGCGACAGGAACATGGCCTCGTTGATGTGATACGAGCCGTTCGGCTTCGTCGCGTCGACGAAGAACATCGGCGGCGGGTCCGGGTTGTCGTTCTGGTAGGCGAACACCGGAATATGACGCGCCAGGCGCTTGTCGTTGAGCAGCGCGGGGCACACGGAGTTGGAATCGGCGACGATCGTCCGGGTGGCGATGAACGGCGCCGGGTCGGGGAACCGCTCAAGGGGGTACAGCTTGAGCACCTCGTCGGCGACGTTCCCGTACTGCTCACGGACCAGCGCCTGGTACTCCGCCGGCGTGTTCGCCAATCTCAGCTGCACCTCGTCGCGGTCGACCCCGTGCATGATGGAGACGTTGTTGACCTGGCCCTTGGCGAATGCCTCACCGGGCGCGAGGGGAAGGGTCCTGCCGTCCACCACGGGCCCTTGCGTGCCGCGGTCGGGGCCGATCCCATTGCCGCCCTGGTCGAGCAGCTTCTGCACGGGAAGTGCGCGCAGACATGCCGCGTCCGCGCATCCGAGCGCTTTGGCGAAACGCTCGCCGGCGGCCTGGGCCTCCGCTTCGGTGGGCAGTTTCGCCTTGCAGTCCTGTGGCTGCCACATGGTGTCGACGCCGCGCAGCGAGTTGTACTCACCGCTCTGCGCGATGCCCTTGTGGAATAGTCCCTTGGACGTCGGCGAAGCGGTGTGGGCGCAGACGCTCGACCCACCGGCGGACGCACCGTAAATGGTCACGTTCTTCGGGTCGCCGCCGAACTTCGCGATATTGGCCTGAATCCACCTGAGCGCGGCCTGCTGGTCCTGGATCGCGTAGTTGCCCGCGTTCTTCCCGAATCCCGAATGCGCCAGGAATCCGAAGAGCCCGAGCCGGTAGCCGACCCCGACGTGCAGGACGCCGCCGTTCTTGACGAGATGCGTCCCGTCGGACGGCCCGCCGAGGCGGAACCCGCCGCCGTGCAGCTCGACCATCACCGGCAGCGGCGCGTCGACCTTCTGCGGCCGGACGATGTTCAGCTTCAGGCAGTCCTCGTTGACCGACCCCGGCCCGAGGCCCTGCGGCTGCGGGCACTGGCTGCCCCGCTCCGTCGCCTGGCGCGTCTCCGTCCACTGCGGGGCCGGCGCGGGCGGCTCCCACCGGAGCGCGCCCACGGGCGGCGCCGCGTACGGCACGCCGAGCCATGAGCTGAGGCCGTCCGCGGTCAGGCCGCACACCGGCCCGCGATCGGTCTGCACGACCGTGCCGTCCGCGCAGGCGGGCGCCCGAAGCTCCGTCCCGTCCGCGGGCGCCGACACCGCGAACGCCACCGTGGCCGCTCCGGCCGACGCGACGGCGGCCAGTACCAGCCGCCACCTTTTCGGCTTCATGATGAACGCCTTTCACACCCGACATCAGAGGCCCGAAACGTAAGCCGGGCGGCCGTTCCCGGCCAGGGCGCCTGCGGACGAGCGGCACCATCCACTCGCCAACCGGCACGCTGGCACCGCCGAACGGCACCGCCGGGCGGGTTCCGAATGGACCATTGGCGCGCCGGAGGCGCCACGGATCGGTCTCGCGGCGCCTCCCTCCGGATGAGATCCACTCACGCGGTGTTACCGATTCGGTGCGCAGAGCGTCCGCCGGTGGCGCACGATAGAGGCATGCCGGTCGACTATCGCGCACCGAACATCAACGCCAGGAGGCTGGGTCTGCACTTCCGGCAGATCCGCGAGGCGTTCGAACTGTCCTACGACGCCGCGGCGGCACGGCTCGGCCGTGACGCGGACTGGCTCATCCGGCTGGAGACCGGATTCGAGCGGGTCACCCCTGAGCAGGCCCGCGAGGTGCTGGACGGCTACGGGGTCCCGCCGCACGCCATGCGGACCGTGGTGATCGACCTGGCGTCCCGCCCGTCCGGTCCGCCGTGGCTCGCCCCGCACGCGGCACGGCTGAAGGCGCTGGTCCGCGACCTGTACACGCTGGAGTCCGAGGCGACGGTCGTGCACACCTACGGCATCCCGGTGATGCCCGAGCTGGTCCGGTCCGAGCGGTACGCCCGGCTCGGCTTCGAGCACAGCATCCCCGAGGTCGACGCGGACGAGGAATGGGAGCTGCTCGACCACCGGCAGCGGCACCGGCCCGGCGGCCGCCCCCGCACCCTCGACGTCATCTTCTGCGAGGCCGCACTGCGCAACGGGCCGCCGGACGTCCTGCACGGGCAGTGCGCCCATCTGCTGGAGATGTCCGAGGACGAGCACGCGAGCGTCCGCGTCATCCCCTTCGACGCCGGTGCCCACGCCGGTCTCCAGGGCTCCTTCGACGTGCTGGAGTTCCCCATCATCAAGGACAAGATCTCCTTCGTCCACACCGCCCTCGGCATCGACCTGGCGGGCCGCGACCTGTCCCGCACCTGGTCCCTCATCGAGGACGTGGCGCTCTCCCCCGCCGACACCCGCGACATGATCCGCACAGCCATGAACGGCTACCTCTGACCTGCGCGGGCGCGATGGTGCTCACCGAGATCGGCGAACGCGTCACAGGGCCGGAGGGGGCGGCTCCCGCTAGGGCTCCATGTGGCGCGGGCGTGTCCGGACGTCTTCCAGGACGGCCGCGCTCGGGGTGAAGATGCCGACGCGGGCGCCGGTGGGGTCGGTCAGGATGCTGAACCGGCCGTGCACGGCGTCGTTCGGGGGGATCGCGATCTCGCCGCCGAGGTCGAGGGCCGCGGCGGCGGAGGCGTCGCAGTCGGCGACCCAGAAGTAGGGGATCCAGTACGCGGGCCTGCGCTCGGGCCACAGCTCGTCCATGAAGAACATGCCCCCCACCGGACGGTCGCCGTGCATCCAGTCGGTGTAGACGGCCGGGTGGTAGCCCTGCTCGGACGCGCTCCAGCGGTCGTAGACGCGGTCGACGCCCTTCCAGGCGAAGACCTCGTCGTAGAAGCGCTTGGCCTCCCCGGTGTCCACGCAGCACAGCTCGAACCAGCACATCGCCGAGGGCTCGTCGGTCACATCGGCGCCCGGCAGGTCCCATCCCTCCCAGATCCCGAAGTCCGCGCCCTGCGTGTCCGCGCACACCGCCATGCGCCCGAGGTTGGCGACGGACGTGGGCTCGATGAGCGTGCCCCCGCCCGCGTCCAACACGGCCCGGTGGGTGAGGTCGGTGTCGTCCGCGTGGACGTAGCACGTCCACGAGGGCGGCTGGGTGTCGTCGTCCAGGACCTGCATGCCCGCCACCGCGGGCCCCTGCGTCCCGCCCAGGGTGAACATCTCGTAGTCGCCGAGCGTCCCGACGGTCAGGGTGTAGGAGCTCCAGCCGAACAGCTCGCAGTAGAAGGCCATGGACGCGCCGAGGTCCGGGGTGGCCAGATCCGCCCAGCACGGGTCACCCGCGAGATACCCGGTCACCGTGGGCATGGGCGGTCCTCCAGAGCGCACATGGACACCACGCTACGAAGGCGGACGCAATAGCAGCGGTCCCGCTCTTCCAATCATCGGCCAAATCAGACGGCGGCCACGGCCTGCAGCAGACCCCACACAAAATGGGCGACATAGGACGAACCGTCCGGTGTGGTGAACGTGACGTGCCAGCGGCCGGGCGCGTCGCCGTCCTGGTGGGCCACCGTCCCGAAGCGCGCCTCCAGGTCGCCGATGACGCACGACCACGGGACGAGGTCGGCGGCGGACTCCAGCCGCGGCACCGGCACACCCGCGTCGCGGACGAGCCACTCCTGCATCACCGACCCGTCCGGCGCCATCACGATCTCGAAGCGCAGCCCGGGCCACAGCGGCAGCGGCGGCCACCACGCCACCTCGCAGGACACGTCGCCGACGGCCCGCCGCTCCACGTCCGCCGCCGGGCCGAGGACGGCCTCGTACCGGCGCCGCCCGCGCGGGAACGTCCGCGACCGCCGGATCCGCTGCCAGCGGGCGTTCACCTCGCGCATCTCCGTGCGGGACGCGCCGAGCGCGCGGGCCGCGTCCTCCGCCATGGCGGGCTGGTAGTCGGCCATGCGCCGCAGCAGGACCAGCTGGAACTCCCGCCTCGCGAACCCGTTCAGGATCTGCGGGCGCCGACGGAGGCGGCGATGGCGGGCCAGCTCCTGGCGAGCTCGCGTTTCCAGTACTTCCAGTTGTGCATGCCCGGACCGTACATGTTCGCGGTGATCGGGATGCCCGCGTCCCGCGCGGCCCGGACGAAGTTGCCGTTCATGACGCCGGACAGCTGCTCGCCGATCCGCCCCGCGTGCCAGGGCACCGTGCCGGGCGGGTCGTAGGGCCCGGGCCGGCCGTCACCCGACGAGACGTAGACGCCGGTGCCCCTCAGCCTGGACACCATGACCGCCGCGTCGTGCGCGCGCCAGTTCTCGTGGTCGGCGATCGGGTCGCCCCAGATCGCGGTGCCCGCGTCCCTGTTCATCACGGTCAGGATCGCCGGCATGCCGGGCGCGGTGATGTTGAGGGGCCCGCTGTAGGACGCGACGTACCGGAACACCCCCGGGTGCCGCTCGGCATAGGTGACGGCGCCCTGCCCGCCGGACGACAGCCCGATCGCGGCCCGGCGCGTGCCCGCCCGGAAGTTGCGCTCCATCAGCGGGATCACCTCGCCGATGTGGAAGTCCTCCCACGCGGGGATGCCGCCCCGCCCGCCGTTCCACCAGTTGGTGTACGAGCCGTTCCAGCCGCCCTCGGGCATGACGACCATGGCGTCGTACGGGCCCGCCACCCGCTCGATGTCGGAGTCCTTCGTCCAGGACGTGTACCGGTTGTTGCCGCCGTGGTAGGCGTACACGACCGGCCACGTGCGCGCGGACGACGCCTTCCACCCCTTCGGCACCATCACCCGCGTCCGCACGGTGGCGCCCAGCGCCGGGGAGGCGATCGACACATCGAACTGCGCGGCGTTCACCTTCTTCACGCCGGTGATGGTCGCGCCGTCGTCGGCCTTCTTGTACTTCCCGGGCCGGACGCCGCCCGGCAGGTGCGGCTTCCTGCCGTGCTGTCCCACGTCGCGGTCGGGATCGGTCGGCAGCGGCGCGCCGCCGCCCGTCTGGAACGGGTTCGTCTTCAACGCGCGGGCCGGCAGCTTCGGCAACGCCGAACGCGACGGCGACGGCGCCCCGGGGCGGTCCGGCTCGTCCAGCGGCCCGAAGGAGGGGACCGTCTCGTTCTGCCCGGCCGCCTCGTTCCTCCCGGCCGGGGTCCCCACACCGGACTGGACGAGCCCCACCATCACGGCGGGCAGCAGGACGGCCGCGGCCGCGGAGCCCGCGATGGCGATCTTCCTGTCCGTGCGCTTCTTCATGGGCTCTCCAGCCGGTCGGGCCGGCCCCGGCCAGACACTCCAGACGCCCGTCGAAACTACTGTCCCGTAGGCCCTACCCGCAAGTATTGCCAAACAGTGCAATAGCGCCCGACACCCCGCAATCCTTCGGGATGATCTTCAATTTTCGCCGCGGTGGCCTCCGACCTCGGCGCCACGCATGGCCGACTGCGGCCACGCTCCAACTACCGGAGTCAGCCTCCGCAAACCATCTGTTGCGAAACAATCAGCTACGGAGTGTGCTGAATCAACAGAAAGCCGTAATCAGCAAGGATCGAAGAGGGCGGAAGCAATGGGTGAGCAGCAGAAATGGCACCTGAAGGTACTCACGAACGGCGACACCCTGCGGCAGGAGCGCCTCACCCGAGATCTTCACGCCGAGCTGCTCGAATCCCCGGCGCTGGAGACCGGCTTCCTGGAGGAGGCCGGCCCTGACCGCGAGGGGCGCAAGGGCGCGGGGGGCGAGGTGGCGCTGTGGGTGCTCGGCGCCGCGACCGCCAGGCCGGCGTCCCAGGTACTGATCACTCTGATCAAGGAGTGGAGTACCCGGGAACGGCACCGCAGGGTCGAGATCTCCTACGGCGATGACCAGGTCACCCTCACCGGGCGCCCGGACGATGCGCAAGAGCGGCTGGTCCGCGAGTTCCTCGACCGGATCGACCGCCGGAACAGGACGGAGTGAGCGCGCCGACGCGCCGGAGGGCGCTGCTGATCGGCAACGAGAACCATGAGGACGCCCGCTTCGCCAAGCTGCCGTCCGCACGCGCGGACGTCTGGCAGATGCAGCAGGTCTTGGAGCACCGGAACATCGGTGCGTTCCTCGAAGTCAGGTCGGCGATCGATCTCACCGGCGACCAGATGCGCTACGAGATCGCCGAGTTCCTCGACGACTGCGGCGAGGACGAGTTGGCCCTGCTCTACGTATCGGGCCATGGGGCGCGGCTCGTCCAAGCCGGCGGCCAGTTCCACTTCATCGCCGTGGACACCGACTTCGACCACGTCGCCGAGACGGCGGTGAGCGCGGGGTTCGTCAACGAATTGCTCGAGCAGTGCGCGGCGCCACAGAAGGTCGTGATGATCGACTGTTGCCGCAGCGGCGGCTTCGCCGTCGGCTTGCGCACAACGGACACGGTCCCCCCGCCGACGGCCAAATCCGGTGAAGCCGCCTTGCTCACGAGCCGCGGCGTGTACGTACTCTCCTCGTCCAGGGCAGGCGAGGATTCCTATTCGGGTGCCGATCGCCCGGAGGGTCCCGAGCCATCGGTTTTCACTCACGAGGTGGTCCAGGCCCTGCGGACGGGGAAGGTCGGCCGGGACGGGACCGGAGAGGTCTCCGTCGCCGATCTGTTCGAGTACGTCAACCGGCGGATGCGGACGACCGGCTCCAAGCAGGTCCCGGTTCACTCGGCCCAGGGCGTCGACGACCGGATCGTCATCGCCGGCTGCCCACTGGGTACAGCCCCCCAGCTCGCGCCGCTAACCCGCACCACAGCACCCGGAGTCGTCGCCGACGGCAGGACACCGCGTACGCCGCCGAACACGTCCCCGCGTTCCCAGCCAAGGTGGAAGGATCTTCTGGGGTACTACCGCGACTGTGTCCTCTCGGACGTGAGCGAGCCGCCGCTGCTGTCGGTCACCGACCACCGTTCCTACGTATGCCTGGAGGGTGCCGAGCGCCTGCTCTCCGGGGAGCTCGACGAGGACCTCTGCATCCCCATGCCCGCGAAGGCCGCGCCACTGATCAAGGCCGTCGAGGAGGGCGGCGCCGAATTGTGGGCGGGTTACCCCGCCGTGGTCCTGCAAGGCGCCGCCGGCACGCGGCATCGGGGGACGACGAGGTTCGCGCCGCTGCTGATCCGCGCGGTCGAGCCCGTGGTCGACGGGGACGAGATACGCCTCAGGCCGTACGGTCCCGTCTTGCCCCATCCGCAGCTCGCCAAGGAAAAGCTCGGTGAGGAGGCGGCCGAGGATCTCGCTGCGACCTACCAGCCCTCATGGCATGCGGGCCAGCACGACCGCATGGCGGTGGACGTGCGGCACCTGCTGACCCAGGAGTACGAGCTGCCCTGCGTCCAGGAGCCCCGCCCCGACGCACTCGCCGGACAGATCGACATCACCAGCCCCGGCGATGGCGCCCGCAACGCCTCCGTCCTGTTCCTCGTCCCGCGCGACATCGTGGCCACCAAGAAGCTGCTCAAGGACTTGGACGCCATCGAGGAGAAGGCCGGCCAGATCACGACCACCGCCTTGGCCGCCCTCTCACCCGATGCCCGAGAACGGGCCGAGCCGCCTCCCATGCGCGCGCAGGAGAGTGTCCGGCTGGTGACGCCGCTCCCCTGCAACGAGTCCCAGCAGAAGGTCCTGGTGTCGGCCATGACACACCGCCTCACGGTGGCGACCGGCCCGCCTGGCACCGGCAAGAGCCAGTTGGTCGCGAACCTGGTCGCCACCGCCGAGGCCGCCGGGGAGAAGGTCTTGGTGGCATCGACCAACAACCGTGCCGTGGACGAGGTGTGGGAGCGGTGCGAAAAGCTCGTCCCGGGCAGCCTCGTCCGCACGGGGTCGTCCGAGCACAAGGGCAGGACGGAGCCAGCCGCGCTCCAGGCACTGCATTCGGTCGCGCCGCCCGAGTGCAACCCGGAGACGGCGCGCGTCCGCCTCACGGTCGCGGAAGAGGCAATGGCGGCCGCGCGCGCGGACCTCGCCCGCAGGGCAACGGCGGAACGAAGGCTCCTTGAGCACGGGCAGGCCCGGGAACGGCACGCCGCCGCACTGGGAGTCGCGGTCGACCGGCTCACCGGCCATGTCCCACCCGACCTGGCCCGGCGAGCCGAACAGGCCGCCTCGGCCAGGTTCTTCGGCGAATGGCGCCGCGCCCGGCTGCTGCGCCGCGTCGGCGTGCCGGTTCCCCCGGCAGGCACGGCCTCCGCCTGTGCCGCACTCGCGGGCTTCGGCCGGGCCGAGGCCGGCTGGCGGGACGAGATGGCGCGGATGGCGGCCGCCTTCGACGACGATGCCCTCGCGGCGGCGCTCTCCGCCGCCGAGACCGGCGTGCAGGACGCCTCCTCCGCCCTTCTCTCCAGTACCGTGCGCACCTCCGCCCGCGACAGGCGCGCGCTCATCACCGCTCTCATCAAGGCACAGGCCGCGAACGGCTCGGACTGGTCCGCCCTCGCCCAGGCCCTGCACGCCGTGCCCGGCTGGGCCGTGACCTGCCTCTCCGCACGCCGCTTCCCACCGAACGCCGCACTGTTCGACCTCGTCATCATCGATGAGGCCAGCCAATGCGGTATCCCGCAGGTCCTCCCCCTGCTGTTCCGTGCCCGGCGCGCGCTGATCATCGGCGACGTCATGCAGCTACCGCACATCACCATGGTGGGGGCCCAACGCGAGGCGATGCTCCGGAGCGAGCATGGCCTGCGCCCGGAGTGGCTGGAGAAGTACCGCCTGGCCTTCCGGCGACACTCCGCCTTCCACGCCGCCGAACGCGCCACCGGCGGCAGTCTCCTGCTCGACGAGCACTTCCGCTGCCACCCGAAGATCGCAGCCTTCGCCAACGAGCGCTTCTACGGGGGCGGGCTGAACATTCTGACCGACGTGCGCGGCCGTCCCGCCCTGCCCGGCCGCCCGGCCCTCCTCTGGTCCGACGTCCCGGGCCAGGCCGAGCGCCAGGGCTCCTCATGGGTCAACCGCACCGAGATCGGCAAAGTGGTGGACTCCGTCGCCTACCTGCTGGGGCAGCTGCCGCCCGACGCCACCATCGGTGTGGTGACCCCGTTCAAGGCACAGGCCGACGCCATTCAACGACGCGTCGGCCGGGACCGCGTCCGGGTCGGCACCGTGCACACCTTCCAGGGCGGCGAACGCGACGTCATGATCTTCTCCCTGGTCGCGGGCAGGGGCATGCGCTCCGGCACCATCCGCTGGGCCGAGAGCCGGCTGAACCTGTGGAACGTCGCGGTCACCCGCGCCCGCTCCCACTTGATCGTCGTCGGCGACGCCGGGCTGTGGCAACGCCGGGCGGGTCTGGGAGCCGCCCTGCTCGCCTCGTCCAGATCCGAGGAGACGGCCGCGTCCGAGCAGGACCCGGACATGCTGGCCCGCCTCTACAAGACGTTGTCCGGTCGGCATCCGGATGGGACCGTCGAGCTGGGACTGACCGCGAACGGTCACCTTGTGGACGCCGTGGTCCGCACGGACACGGACTCCATCTCCGTCCTGCTCGATCCCGGCGCGGCCCCGAACACCGACCCCGCCCGCCACCTCCGCCTGATCCTGCGCCGCCGCGACCTGGTCGACACCGGGCACGGCCGCGCCGTCCGCCTGCCGGCGTGGAGGCTGTTCGAGCACTGATCCGAGATCCGCGGCGAAGCCGCGCCCGGTGCTTGGAAGGCCGCCCGCTCCGAAGCCCGTGAGCGCCTCTGCCTCCCCTCGGTCGACATCAACGCCTTGCGGGGACTCAAGTTCAACGAGGCCCTGCCGGATCGCCTTGCCGAGGCGACGCTGTCCGCCCGGCTTGCCGACTTGCGAGGCGCCGAAGTCGCGCTCTCCGAACCATGTCGCTTCCAGGTCTAGCTGCCAACGGCTCTTTCGGACGCGTCCCTCTCAGGGGAAGCGCTCGCGGAGGGCGGGGAGGAGGTCGTACTCCGCCCAGGTGCGGAAGTCCTTCTGGTGCTCGGCTCCGGACTGGCAGAACGAGATGTGGGTGAAGCCCGCGTCGGCCCATTCGCGGACGGCCTCGATGTAGCGGCCGAGGTCGTTGCCGCAGGGGACGGACTCGGCGATGTCGTCCGGGCGGACGGTGCCGGACGCCGCCTCGAAGTTGACCGGGCCGGGCAGCTCCGACATCACCTTCCAGCCCGGGGCGGAGAACTTCCACGTGCGGTAGGCGCGCTCCTTCGCCTCTTCGTGGTCGGTGCCGTAGGCGACGGGGATCTGGCCGTAGACCGGCTTGCCCGCGCCGCCCTCCTCGGCGAACAGGCGGACGACGTCACCGACGGGCTGGTCGGAGATGAACGCGTCGGCGTGCCGCGCGGCGAGGCGGCCGGCGCGGGGGGCGGCGGCGGCCATCCCGATGGGCACGGGCTGCTCGGGCAGGTCGTACAGCTTGGCGGAGTCGACGGTGAAGTGCCGTCCCCGGTAGTTGACGTAGTCGCCGCCGAACAGCGCCTTGATGATCTCCACGGCCTCGGTGAGCATCTCGTGCCGGACGTCCACGGAGGGCCATCCCCGGCCGATGACGTGCTCGTTGAGGTTCTCGCCCGCGCCGAGCCCGAGCGTGAAGCGCCCGTCCGACAGCACCCCCATGGTCGCGGCCTTCTGCGCCACCACGGCGGGGTGGTAGCGCATGGTCGGGCAGGTCACGAAGGTCATCAGCGGGATGCGGTCGGTCGCCTGGGCCAGGGCGCCGAGCACCGACCAGGCGTAGGCCGAGTGGCCCAGATCCTCCAGCCACGGGAAGTAGTGGTCGGAGATGACCGAGAAGCCGAACCCCGACTCCTCCGCCTCCACCAGGTCGGTGACGAGCTGTTTCGGTGGTGTCTGCTCGCAGAGCAGTGTGTATCCGAATTCCATGATGGCCGCATACCCGCCGGTCCGCGGCGAACCCTCACGACACGCCAGGTCAGTTGCCCAGCAGGTCCATGATGTCGTCGGCGTGCTCCTCCTCCTCGGCGAGGATGTGCTCCATCAGCCGGCGCGTGGTGACGTCGCCGTCGCCGAGCCAGCGGATGATCTCCTGGTAGGACTCGATCACGATCCGCTCGGCGACGAGGTTCTCCTCCAGCATCCCGCGCAGGTCACCGTCGTCGAACGTCTCGTAGGTCGTGTGCGCGCGCTCGGCGATGGTCTTGGGGTCGAAGTCGGGGTCGCCGCCGAGCTGGCTGATGCGCTCGGCGGCGCGCATGGCGTGGTCGCGCTCCTCGTCGGCATGCTCGGCGAACTCCGCCGCGACCTGGGCCCGGTCGATCCCCGTCGCGCTGATCGCGTGCCGGCTGTAGCGCATCCAGCAGACGATCTCGGTGGCCAGGACGTCGTTGAGGACGCCGATGACCTCCCCCGTGCTCCTGCGGTAGCCCTCGGTCACCGGGCCGTCGGCCATCTTCTGGCGGGCCCGCTGCCGGATCGCCGCGACGTCGATGCTGAAGCTGCTGTCGGACATACCGTGCCTCCTGATCAATCCGCTGCGACCAGTGCCTACCCACTGGGGACGGGCCATGCGCCCGCGAACGGTGCGGGCGGTGCCGAAAAGGGCATGGCAGGCCCTCAACCCCCACCGCATCGGGCGTCGCGGCGCCCGACACGGCGCGTCCCGCCACCCGAATATGGCCACCGTCCGTCACATCTGCTATACGTAGAGCTACCTCGCTTCGACCCGGGGCGGGGGATGGGACATCCGGTATCCACCTTGAGATCCGGGCGTGACAAGGAAGAAAAGGAACCACATGAAGTCCTTCAGCTACACCGAGCTCGACAAGCTGGCCGGCGAGATCCTGCCCGAGCGCGCCGTCCTGTCGACGCTGCTCGTCGGCGGCGGCAGCGACAACGACAACGAGAACCTCAACTTCAACCACGGTGGCGGCGGCCACGGCCACGGCGGCACCACCGCCGTCGTGCCGAACTGCCAGAGCAACATCAACCACTCGCAGGGTGGGCTCATCGGGGCCCTGGGCCTCAGCTCGGAGAACCCCAGCACCTCCTTCACCTGCGCGAGCAGCTCGGTGGTCTCGGGTCACTGATCCGATCGGGCATGACCGCGGGCTCCGGCCCGCTTGGGAAGGGCTGGCGTTCTCCCGCCAGCCCTTCCCCCTCTTTCCGGACGACGCGAAAGCGAACCGATGCGCCACACACACCCACGCACGCTCAGCTACGCGGATCTCGACGGGCTCGTCCCCGAGGTCCTCCCCCAGAGGCTGCTGCTGTCGGCCGCCACCACCACCGACGGCGGCGGGTCCGACACCACGATCGTCTACGCCTGCCAGGCGACCAGCTCCCCGGGGACCACTGGGCTGCTCGGGACGGGCCTGTTCGCCCAGCCGGCGTACTCCTCCCTGACCTGCGTCCCCGGAACCGTGGTGCAGCACCACTCATGAGCACGACGGCGACACCGGGCGTGGACGGCGCCGAGCCTCCCTCCGCCCTCACCCTTCCCGCCCTCGTGGAGGGCACCGAGTTCGTCGGTGAGTTCAAGAACTCCGGGTACCGCGAACAACCCCAGCTGGTCTGCCTGCCCAACCGGCAGCTCGTGCGGCTCCCGCCCCTGCTGTTCCTCGTCGCGAAGGCCCTGCACGAGCACCGGCACCTCGCCGGGACCGACGTCGAGACGGCGCTCGACCGGGTGGCCGCCACCGTCAGCGAGCAGGCCGGCGCCCGGCTCACCGGCGAGCAGGTCGTCTACCTCGTCGACCGCAAGCTCGCGCCGCTCGGCGTCACGACCTACAGCGACGGCACCTCACCGCCGCTGGTCAGGGCCGACCCGTTCCTCGCGCTGCGGTTCAAGCTCGCAGTGTTCCCCGAGTCGGTCACCTGGTTCATCGGCGGCGTGTTCGGCTGGCTGTTCCGGCCGGTGATGCTGATCCTCGCGGTGGCGGCGATCCTGGTGAGCGAGGCGTGGCTGCTCACCACCCGGTCACTGGTGAACGCCCTCCAGCACGTGATCTACAACCCCGAGAGCATCCTGCTCATCATGGCCCTGGGCGTCGCGTCGTGCGCGTTCCACGAGATCGGGCACGCGACGGCCTGCCGCTACGGCGGCGTCCGCCCCGGTGTCATGGGCTGCGGGATCTACCTGGTCTGGCCGGCGTTCTACACCGACATCACCGAGTCCTACCGCCTCGGGCGCGGGGGGCGGCTCCGCGCGGACCTCGCGGGCGTCTACTTCAACGGCATCTTCATCGTCGCGCTGACCCTGCTGTACCTGCGGACGGGCTACGAGCCGCTGCTGGTCGCCGTGCTGTACGTGAACATCGAGATCATCCAGCAGCTCCTGCCGACGCTGCGGTTCGACGGGTACTACATCATGTCCGACCTGGTCGGCGTGCCGGACCTGTTCAAGTACATCGGGCCGATCCTGCGCCGGGCCGTCCTCAGGCGCCCCGCGGACGAGCGTCTCCAGGACCTCAAGCGCTGGCCGCAGCTGTTCGTCACCCTCTGGGTCCTGACCATCATCCCGGTGCTGCTCTTCCAGCTCGGATTGATCACGATGCAGGTCCCCAACCTGGTGGCCAAGGACTGGTGGATGATGCAGCGGCTGTGGACGGCCGCCTCGGCCGGGGCGGGCGCGCTCGACCTGATCACCTCGGGCCTGCAGATCCTGCTGCTCGCGCTCCCGCTCGTCGGGCTGGCGCTGATCTTCTTCCAGCTCGGGCGCCTGCTGGTCCGGCTGGCCGTCCGCTACATCCAGGGGCCCGCCACCGAGCCGGTCCCCGATGCCCGGTAGGGCACGGAACGCGGAACATCCGATCGCGGTGCGGGCACGCGCCGGACGCCCCGGGGAGAGGCGTCCGGCGCGTGTTCGCACAAGGGCGGGCAAAAAGATCGTTACAGCCGCGCCAATCTTTCCGCGGCACTGCCGGGCGGTGCCGGGCCGCGCCACTCCAGGACGAGGACGGTGGCGTCGTCGTCCAGGCGCCCGGCGTGGTGCTCCAGGATCCCGGCGATGAGCCGCCGCAGCGTCTCGGGGACGGGCAGGCCGTCGGCGTTGTGGCGGATGATGAAGTCCACGAAGCGCTGGAGCCCGAACTCCTGCTTCTCCGGGTCGCGCGCCTCGACGATCCCGTCGGTGTAGAGCAGCAGGCGGTCGCCGGGTTCGAGCTGCTCACGGCAGGTCTCCGGTTCGATGCCGAGACCGGTGCCGAGCGGCGTGCCCGGGGAGCTGTCCAGGGTGGCCACCCAGCGGCCCCCGCGGATCACGACCGGCGCGGGGTGGCCGTAGTTGACCCAGGTCAGGATGCCCGTGCCGAGGTCCAGGTCCGCGAGCACGGCGGTGACGAACCGGCCGGAGGAGTCCTGCTCCATCAGCACCTCCTCGATCGCCCGTCCGGCCTCTGTCAGGCCGGCGCCCTGGACGCGGCTGTTGCGGCAGGCGGCGACCGCGAGGTTGGACGTCAGGCCCGCGGAGGTGTCGTGGCCCATGGCGTCGTAGACGCCGAGGCGGACGATGTCGCCCGCGAGCGCGTAATCGAAGGTGTCCCCGCCGAGCTTGTAGGCGGGTTCCAGCGCCGCGCCGATGACCACCCGGTCGGTGGCGAAGGTCATCGGCGGCATCAGCCGCCACTGCATCTCCGCCGACACCGTCATGTCATGCCGCCGGACCAGCCGGGCGAAGGAGTCGCTGGACGGCCCCTTGCTGACGATGATCAGCGCGATCAGGCCGGCCAGGTCCTCGGCGTCCCGGAGCGCCTCGGCGTCGTCGCGGCGGAGCCTGACGCGGAGCACGCCGATCCGCTCGGTCCCGTCGAGGATCGGCACCCAGCACTGGCGGGTGCCGCCGTCGGAGGACTGGCCGGTCACGACCTGCACGTTCTGGAAGGCGCGGCCGGCCAGCGTCCCGTCGACGCGGAGCTCCGGCTCCTCGTCGCGGGCGAAGTCGCGGGCGGAGTCGCGGGCCCCCAGCAGGCGCAGGACGGACTGCTGAAGGTCGACGACGTAGATCAGCACGTCGTCTATCCCGGCGCGGGCGGCGTGCTCGGCCACCACCGTCGGAAGCTGTTCCAGCGCCATCAGGTGGCTCGCCGCCAGCAGCCTTCCCAGCATCCGCTCACCGCGGCCCTGCCCCATCGCCCTTCCCCTGTCGCGTCCGCCGGTCACGGGCCTCGCTGAGGACCCCTACCCAGCACGGCGCCCCCATCACCGGCGCGCCTCCGGCCGGCCCGCCCGGACCGCGGCGTCCAGGGGCGTCGCCCGGGGCGGCGGGCGGCCGGTCACCGGGGCAGCAGCGCCGCGATCTCCGGCTTCAGCAGCGGACGGACACTCGCGTAGGAGGCGCCGAAGTCCAGGTCGCCGCAGCCGTCGCTGCCCCCGTGCAGCCACGACAGCCGGAACTCGGCGGGGGTCAGGAAGGCGCTGAGGCGCGGCGGGTCGACCTCCATCCCCTTGATCGTGCGTACCTGGGACTTCACGGGGAAGAAGTCGGCCCGCGTGAACCTGCCGCCCGGCGAGCAGTCCGCCCACCGCCGCGCCCGTCCGGTGTCGCGCTGGGTGACGAGCGACTGGAGCCGGGCCACGCCCGCGGACGTCAGCGCGTCGGGACGGAAGACGTCGGTGGCGGTGAGCCGCCGGCCGGTGCGCAGGTCGACGGTGACGACCTCGCCGCCGGGCGATCCGTCCGCCTGCTGGCACCAGTCGGAGAGCATGAAGTAGCGGACGGACACCAGCCGCGGGCCGCGCAGCCCCGCCTGCGCCTGGGTGAGGACCTTGGTGGGCTTGCCCGCGCACCGGGACTGGGCGGCGCTGCTCGTCCCGATCTGGATGAGCCGGTCCAGCGGCGCGCGGAGCGTCTGGTTGACGCGCTTTTCCAGGGCGGGGTCGCCGAGGCCGCCGACGGTCACGTACTTCGCGTTCTGGACCTGGACGTCGCCGATCGTCTGGGTCTGGGACGCGACGTTGACGAGCGCCACGGGCGGCGGATCCTTGCGCGGGGAGTCCTTGGCCGCGTAGACGGCTGCGGTGGCGGACGTCGCGACGACGGCGGCGCCGGCCACCGCGACGGTGCCCTTGCCGACGGCGGTGGCGAGGAAGCCCTTGCCGACGCCCGTCCCGGCGGTCCCTGCGGTCCCCATGCCGCCTCCCGCGGCCGAGCCCGCCCCCGCCGTGCCCGCGCCCGCCGAGCCGGCGCCCGCCGAGCCGACACCGGCCGCGCCCGCGGCGCCCGCCGCGCCCGGGGCGACGGTGAGCGCGCCGAGCGGGAACAGCGCGGCCAGCGCGACCGCCGCGGCGGCGAGCGTGCGCACGCCCCGCTGCTCCCAGTCCGTCCCGTACGCGTCGACGGCCGCGCTCTCCAGCTGCGCGACGAACGCCGCCGCGCCCGGCGGCCGCTCCTCCGGGCCCTTCGCCATGCCCTGGAGGACGAGCGGGCGCAGCGGCCCGGGCACGTCCGCGACGTCGGCCGGCGCGGTCAGGTGCCGGTCCCGCAGCTCCGCCCGCCCGTCGCCCGCGTAGGGCCGCCGCCCGGTGACGCACTCGACGAACACGCAGGTGGCGGCGTAGACGTCGGTGGCCGGGGTGGCGGGCTCGCCGCGCCACTGCTCCGGAGCCATGTAGGCGGGCGTCCCGGCGAACGACCCCTGTCCCGCGAGGACGGCCACGCCGAAGTCGACGAGCTTGCTGAGCCCGTCCGGCTGGACGACGACGTTGGCGGGCTTGTAGTCGCGGTGGACGACGCCGACCGAGTGCGCCGCCGCGAGGCCGAGCAGCGACCCCTTCAGCACGAGCAGCGCCGCCTCCGGTGCCAGTGCCCCGTGCTCGGCGAGGACGGCCTTCAGGGACGCCCCGTTGACGGCCTCCATGACGATGGCGGCGCCGTGCCCGCTCTCCACGAACCGGTACAGCCGCGCGACGTACGGGCTGGTCAGCCGCCCGAGCATCTGCGCCTCGGCGCGCAGCCCGGCGAGGGCCTGCGCGTCGCCGCGCGCCAGGTACTTGATCGCGACGGGTGTGCGCGACTCGGCGTGGTGGGCGAGGACGACCCGTCCCTGCGCCCCGCGCCCGAGTTCGCGCACCTCGATGAACTCCGACAGCCGCCAGTCCGCCACGTCCGCCCCTCATTCGTCCTCGACCAGGCATTCCACCAGAGGGTGACGCCGCCGCGTAAGGGAAGGTTCGCAGAAAGTCGATCAGTCTTCGGACGCGGGCACCGCCGCGCCGGGGACGCCGCCGTGTGACGGGACGGCGGCGTCCCGTGGCGGGCGCGTGAGATGGGACACATCCCGTGAACGCGCGAGGAGACCGGCCGTCCGCGCGGGAACGTTCGAAGTCACAGGTCACGGGCGCGGCTTATCCGTGCGCGAAGGGCCGTGTCCGAGAACACCACCGTGAATTGTCCGGAGGACTGTGCTAAAACCCGGTTGAGGTTCGCTCACGCGGAAGGATCTTCATGGTCGCGGCGCAGGCTCGGGCGGTCGAACAGATGATCAACGCGGCTCGGTATCCGCTCGCGGAACCGGAGGGGGCCGCGTGGGCGAGTGCCGTTTCCCGCGTGCGTGACGACCTGGCCGATTCCGGATGCAGCGTGCTGCCCGACTTCATCGCCCCTTCCTTGCTCGGCGCCTTGCGAGAAGAATGCGCGAAGGTCGCGCCGCTGGCGCATTACGACGTGGAAACGGTCAACGCCTACAACATCGATGTGCGTTCTCCATTGCCGGACGATCATCCCGGGCGTATCACCGTGAAGCGCGGTAACGCCTTCGTGGCGCGCGACGACATTCCCGCCGACTTCATCGTGCAGCGGCTGTATTCGAGCCCGCTGTTCCAGCATTTCGTCGCGAGCTGCTTCGGGCTGGTGCGGGTGCACGAGCTCGGCGACCCGCTGTCGGGGCTGTGCCTCAACGTCGTCGCCCCGGGGATGGGGCACCCCTGGCACTTCGACACCAACGAGTTCACGGTGACCGTGGTGACGCAGGAGCCGGACGGCGGCGGCGTGTTCGAGTACTGCCCGAACATCAGGTCGGCGGAGGCGGAGAACTTCGCGGACGTCCGGAGCGTCCTGACCGGGCACGGCGGGCATCTGGTGCGGCGGCTGGCGCTGCGCCCGGGGGACCTCCAGCTGTTCAAGGGCCGCTACTCGCTGCACCGGGTGACCCCGGTGCGCGGCGGGAGGGCACGGCACACGGCGATCCTCGCCTACAGCGAGCGCCCGGGGGTCATCGGCAGCGTGGAGCGCACGCGGCAGCTCTTCGGCCGCGTGCTGCCCGAGCACCTGGCGGCCGAGGGGCGTGCCGTCCGGGTCGACGCGCTGCTGGACTAGGGGGCCGCCGACGACCTGAGCGTCCGAGCCACGTCGATCCACCCTTCGCCCCGCCAGGAAGGAACGCGACCGTGCGCGTCGACACGACCGGCAAGATCTCCCTCGGCCACATCTACACGCGGCCCGATCCCCGCGCGTACTTCACCACGCTGCGCGACCTCGACTACAACATTCCAGAACTGGCCAAACCGCACTTCTCACGGCTCATCACGGAATATCGCGAGGCACACGGCATCACAGCTCCCACCGTTCTCGATATCGGCTGCTCCTACGGTATCAATGCGGCCCTGCTCAAATACGGCGCGACCATGGCCCAGCTCTACGATCGCTACAGTGGGCCCGCCGCGCACGGGCAGACGCGCGGAACCCTGCTGGCCCTCGACCGGGAGCTGGTCCGTTCCGGTGAACCTGCGAACCGCGTCCGGTTCCTCGGCTTGGACGCCTCCGACAACGCCCTTTCGTATGCCCTTGAGGCGGGATTCCTGGACGGCGCCGTCCACGCGGATCTGGAGGACGGCGACCCGACCGGCGAACAACGCGAACGGATCGCCGAAACCGATCTCGTCATCTCCACCGGCTGCCTCGGATACGTCACGGAGAAGACCATTTCCCGCATCATCGAGTCGCGCGGCGCGCGGCGGCCGTGGATGGCGCATTTCGTACTGCGCATGTTCCCGTTCGACCCGGTCGCCGACCGCCTCGCCGAGGCGGGATACCGGACCGTCCGCCGCGACGGCCTGTTCCGGCAGCGGCGGTTCGCCACCCTGGAGGAGAAGGCCCTTGTCCTGGACCGGCTGTCGGACGTCGGCGTCGATCCGAGCGGCCTGGAGACCGGCGGCTGGCTGTACGCGCAGCTCTACATTTCGCGGCCCGGCTGAGAGGCCGCACCGGAACCCCAGAGATCGAGGGACGCAGTGAACACGAGCCACAGCAACGGAGGGACGGCGGAGAAGGGCAGCGGTGAGGCCGCCGGGGAGGACCCCGGGGAGACCGCGCAGCGGCAGCCCTCCCCCCGCACCTTCGGCAACGACGACGGGCTGCCGCGCGTGCCGCTCCCCTCGCTCGACGCGACCGGCGAGCGGTTCCTGGAGTGGTGCGCGCCGCTGCTCTCGGCCGCCGGGCTGGAGCGGACCCGGGCGGCGCTGGCCTCGTTCCTGCGCCCAGGCGGGCCGGGCCGCACGCTGCACGCCGCCCTCGAACGCTACGAGGCGGGCGAGGGCGTCCGCAGCTGGCTCGACACGTTCTGGCCCTACCGGTACCTGGGCCGCCGCGACCGGATCGCGCTGAACGCGAACTTCTTCTTCCTCTTCGAGGACACCGGCGAGGACCAGGTGGAGCGGGCCGCCGGGCTCATCGCCGGGGCCGTGGCCTACAAGCTGCGGCTGGACGCCGAGGAGATCCCGCCCGCCGTCCAGCGCGGCCGCCCGCTGTCGATGGAGCAGAACCGGTTCCTGTTCTCCACGACGCGCATCCCGGGCGCCGAGCAGGACACCGTGCGCGCGCCGTACTCGGCGGACGAGCCCGGCCCGTCCACGGCCCGGCACATCCTCGTGTTCTTCCGCGGCAACATGATCCGGATGGACGTGGTGGGCCCGGACGGGCGGCCGCACACCCTCGACGAGCTCCAGAGCGCCCTGAGCGCGATCACGAAGGCGGAGCCGGCGCTGGAGCCGTCCGTCGGGCATCTCACCACCAAGGCCCGCGCGGAGTGGGCGGCGAGCCGGGAGGCGCTCCTGGCCCTCGACCCCGGGAACAGGGCCGCGCTGGAGGAGGTCGAGACGGCGCTGTTCTGCGTCTGCCTGGAGGACTTCGCGCCCGCGGACACGCAGGAGGCGTGCGACCAGCTCCTGTACGGCGACGGTGCCGGGCGGTGGTTCGACAAGGCGGTGTCGTTCGTCGTGTTCGGCGACGGCCGCGCCGGGATCAACGTCGAGCACTGCGAGCTGGACGGCACGACGGTCCTCTCCTTCGTCGACGCGGTACTCGGGACGCCCGCGGAGCGGCAGTCCCGCGAGTCCGGTGCGCGGCCCCAGGGGCTGCCGGTGACGGAGCCGGTCCGGTTCGTCCTCGACGACGGCCTGCGCGCCGACATCCGGGACGCCGCCGCGTCCTTCGCCGCCTACGCCGCCGCGACCGCGACGCGCGCCGTGGGGTTCGACGACTTCGGCGCCGCGCGCGCCAAGGCGCTCGGCATGTCCCCGGACGCGTTCGTGCAGATGGCCTACCAGCTGGCGCACAAGCGCGCGAAGGGCCTGGTCGGCACGACCTACGAGTCGATCGCGACCCGCCAGTACCGCAACGGCCGCACCGAGGCGATGCGCGTCGTCACCCCGGAGGTGCTGCGCTTCGTGGCGGCCATGGACGATCCGGCGGCGGACGCGGCGGGCCGCGCGGCCGCCTTCCGCGAGGCGGCGCTGGCGCACGTCCGGCGCGCGAAGCAGTGCCAGGCCGGCGAGGCGCCCGAGCAGCACCTCTGGGAGCTCCAGCTGATCCAGAAGAGGCGGGGCGCGGAGCTCGGGGTGACGGGCCCGCTGCCGCTGTTCGACTCGCCCGGCTGGGTGACGATGCGCGACGACTACCTGAGCACCAGCTCCGCACCGTCGGCCAGCATCCGGTACTTCGGGTTCGGGTCGACGAGCGAGCAGTGCATCGGCGTCGCCTACGTCCTGCTGCCGGACAGCTTCAACGTCTACCTCAGCACCCCCGCGCCCGTCGCGGACGCGATGCACGACTTCGCGCGCGAGCTGCGCGTGGCGATCCGGGAGCTCCAGGAGCTGCTGGAGCCGAAGGCGTGAGGGGTCAGCGGCCCGGACGGGCGGGGCGCTGGGACCGGCCCGGCGGGTAGAGCCAGCGGCGGAACATCCGGCTCAGCCCCGGCATGACCAGCAGGGTGAGCAGCGGAACCATGATCACCGGGAAGGTCAGGGCACGCAGCGCGAGCGGCCACGCCTGCGTCTGCGGGGCGAGGAGCCCCTGGAACACGAGGCTGAGCGGGTAGACCGCGCCGAACGTCACGATGATCATCTTGATCTTGGAGGGTGCCGGCACGGCCTCGCCGGGGAGGCTGAACCAGGTCTCCATGCCGCTGGTGCCCTGCCGGTGCTCGCGGGCGATCCCGTCGACCCGGTCGAGCCACGCCTTGCGCTCCGGGGAGTCCAGCCACCGGTCGAGCCGCTCCTGATCGGCGAAGTTCAGGACGGTGTAGTACCGGTGCCTGGACCCCTCGGCGCGCAGCCAGGTCGCCCCCTCGTGGCCCGAGTGACGTTTCGCCGTCCGGTGGATGCCCTCCGCCCACTCTTCGAAGTCGTTCTCGCGCCCTGGCTTGACGTCCCAGGTGAACACGACCGTAACGGGCTCGGATTCCTCATTTTCCGGCATACCGGATCTCTCACCCGAAACACCATGTCCATGCACGGGCGTGCCGCTCAGGAGGCCGACAGCGCCTCGGTGGGGCTGAGACGGGACGCGCGGATCGCCGGGTACAGTCCCGCCGCCGCGCCGATGAGCAGGGTGGCGGCGACGCCGCCGAGGACGGCCCACGCCGGGATGACGACCGGCCAGCCCTGGTAGAGGGCGTAGACGCCGGTCACCAGCGCTCCGAGCAGGGCGCCGCCCGCGCCGCCCAGCGCCGACAGCAGCAGGGACTCCGCCAGGAACTGCGTGCGGACCTGCCCGCGCGTCGCGCCCAGCGACCGGCGCAGCCCGATCTCCGAGCGCCGCTCCAGCACCGAGATGACCATGGTGTTGGCCACCCCGACGCCGCCGACGAGCAACGCGACCGCGCCGAGCCCGAGCAGGAGCCCGGTGAACGCCTCGCCCGCCGCCTTCCGCGCCGCCAGCGCGTCCGACGGGCGCGACACCTCCACCTCGTTGGGCGCCTCCGGGTTGGCGGTCGCGCCGAGCACGCTCTGGACCTGCTCGACGCTCGCGTCCCGCGACCGGGTGTAGATGGTCGTCGGATGCCCGTCGAAGCCGAGCCGGGACGTCGCCGCCGGCCACCCGACGAGCGCGGCGGCGTCCAGCTCGGGGGCCAGCGGCGCCGGCTTCAGAATGCCGACGACCGTGAACCACTTCCCGCCGACGAGCACCTGGACGTCCGGTCCCGCGTGGCCGATCCCGAGCCGTTCCGCCGCCGAGGACCCGAGCACCGTCGCGGGGAAGGTGCCCGTGGCGGCGTTCAGCCACGTCCCGCTGCGGAGCTCGGCGCCGGTGGCGTCGCGCAGGTCGGTGCGGGCGGCGTAGGTGGCGATGCCGTTGGTGTCGGTCTCGGGGACCTTGCCGGTCCGGTAGACCTTGGCCTCGTCGACCAGGCCGACCGCCGACACCTCCCGGACCGGTCCGATACGTCCCACCATGCTTTCGGACTCAAGGGGCAGCTGGGCCTTCCCGCCGGTGAGGGTGCTGCCGGGCGCGACCGTCAGCAGGTTGGTGCCGAGCGCGGCGAGCGCACGGTCGAGGTCGGCCCGCGAGGACGAGGAGACGCCGACCACCGCGACCATCGCCGCGATCCCGATCGCGATGCCGAGCGCGGACAGGAACGCCCGCATCGGACGGGTCCGCAGCCCCACCGCGCCGACCTTGAGCACGTCGCGCGGCGACAGCCGGGCCGGCCGCAGCCCCTCGCCGGCCGCCGGAGCGGACGGGACGGAGGCCGCCATCACCGCACCTCCGTCGGCGTGGCGCCGGACGCCTGCGTGGAATCGGAGACGACCAGCCCGTCCCGCATCCGGACCTGGCGGGGCAGGCTCGCGGCGATCTCCCGGTCGTGCGTGATGATCACGACGGTGGTGCCGGCGGCGTGCAGCCCGCGCAGCAGCGCCATCACCCCGTCCCCCGACGCCGAGTCGAGGGCGCCGGTCGGCTCGTCGGCGAGCAGCAGCGGCGGCTCCCCCGCGACGGCGCGGGCGATGGCGACGCGCTGCCGCTCGCCGCCCGACAGCTCGTGCGGCTCGTGGCCCATCCGGTGCCCGAGCCCGACCCGGTCCAGCGCCTCGGCGGCGCGCCGCCGCCGCGCCGCCGGCCGCAGCCCGGTGTACAGCAGCCCGTCGGCGACGTTGTCCAGCGCCCGCGTGCCCGGCGCCAGGTGGAACTGCTGGAACACGAAGCCGATCCGGCTCGCGCGCAGCGCCGACAGCCCGGCGTCGGAGAGCCGGCCGACGTCATGCCCGTCGATGCGGACCTCGCCCGACGTCGGCCGGTCCAGGGTGCCGAGGACGTTGAGCATCGTCGACTTGCCCGAGCCGGACGGCCCGACGATCGCGGCCAGCTCCCCCGCCTCGACGTGCAGCGACACGCCCGCGAGGGCGCGGACACCGCCCGGGTACAGCTTCGTCACCTCCCGCAAAGTGATCATTTGGGGATCCCCACGACGGTGCCCTCGGCGATCCCCTGGCCGGAGACCTCCACCTTCCCGTCCGCGAACAGCCCGGTCGTGACCGCCGCGTAGGACGAGGCGCCGTCCTTGACGACCTCCACGCCGAAGCCGCCTTCCTCCAGCGCCACCAGCGCCGCCACCGGCACGGTCAGCACGTTCCCGCGCTGCCCGGCGGTGAAGGTGACGTCCACCGCCGCGAGCGCGTACGCGGCGGCGGCCTTGCGCGCCTTCCGCGACCTCAGCCACACGGTCACCTCCACCTTCGTCGTCGGGTCCTCGCCCTGCGCCGACCCCGGCTCGACCACCGTGGACACCTCGTCGATCTTCCCGGGGACGGTCTCGTCGCCGGGGAGCGTGACCTCGACCGCCGCGCCCTTCTTCGCCATCCGCTGGTCGGTGGTCTCCAGCTCCACCGTCACGGCCTTGTCGGTGCCGGTGTAGGTGAGCACCTTCTGCCCGGGGCCGGTCGGGTCGCCCGCGCCTGCCTGCAGCCCGTCCACCCGGACGGGACCCGGAGCGAACACGACCCGTCCCAGCTCGACGACGCCCGTCTCCGCCAGCCCGTGGACGTCCTGCCATTCCCGGACGGCGTCCGCGGTCGCGGAGGTGTAGGCGCCGTCGACGGTGAACCCGTCGTAGCCGAGCGCGGCCAGGTTCTTCTCGAACCGGCGGACGTCCGCGCCCTCCGTCCCCGCCCGCAGCGGGCGGTAGGAGGGCCGCGACCCGTACATCAGCATGACCGGGTCGCCGTCCACCTCGTACAGCGGGCGGCCCCGGGTGATCTCGTCGCCGCTCTCGGGGACCCAGGTGATCGTGCCCCGCAGCCGGCTCGTCGCGGTCGAGGACGGGCCGTAGCCGAGCCGGCCGTCCTCGGTCTGGGTGTCCTTGAGCGTCTGCCGCGCCACCCTCGTGGTGTTGGGCGGCAGCGCGGACGCGGCGCCGCCGCCGGAACCGCCGCCCGACCCGAGCGCCGCGACGGTGCCGCCACCGCCGACCGCGACGACCACCGCGGCGGCGACGGCCACCCGCCGGCGGCCCCTCACTTGCGGCCGCCCGCCATGATCTCTTGGCACTTCTCCTGGGCCGCCTTGAACTCGGGGTCCTCGGCGACGTTGCCGTCGATCATGATCCCCTGCTGGCCGGGCTTGGGGTCGGCGAACTTCTCCACGCCGTTCTCGCGCATGCACTCGGCGAACTCGCGGCCCCGCTCCTGGCGCTTCGGGTCGTCCTTCCCGGCTCCGTTCGCCTGCGGGTCGTACTGGCGGCACGCCTGCATCGCCTTGTCGACCGTCTCCTTCTTGGTCCGCCCGTCGAGCCTGAGCTGGACGCCGCCGCCGGGCTTCGGGTCCTCCATCGGGATGCCGTTCTGCCGCATGCACTGGGCGAACTTGACGCCCATCTCGTCGGGGCTCAGGCTCTTGGCGGCGGCAGGCCCGCTCTTTCCGGCGCCCTTGACCGAGGCCACCTTCCCGCCGTCGCCGTCGTCCGAGCCGCATCCGGTGAGCGCCAGGCCCGCCACCAGCGGCAGTGCCGCCAGGATCCGCAGTCGCATCCGACCGTCTCCTCTCGTCCCCGGCCGATCGGTTCCGGCCGGACGGAAGGCGATGCAACGCGACGGCGCGTTTCCCCCGCGTTTCCGCGCCGCCGCCCGGATCTCCTAACGGCGAGGAAACGGCCCGTAAGGCAGCATCGCCGGTCAGGGCACGTGTGAGGACCGTGCACCGGGAGGACAGAGATGCGGGTACTGGTGGTGGAGGACGAGCGGCTGCTCGCCGACGCGATAGCGGAGTGGCTGCGCGACGACGCGCACGCCGTCGACCTGGCCTACGACGGGGCGGCGGCCCTGGAGCGCGCCGGCGTCCACGACTACGACGTCGTCGTGCTGGACCGGGACCTGCCGCTCGTGCACGGCGACGACGTCTGCCGCGAGCTGGTCCGCGGGGACGGGGCGGCGCGGGTGCTGATGCTCACCGCCGCCGCCGAGATCACCGACCGGGTCGCGGGGCTCGGGCTCGGCGCCGACGACTACCTCACCAAGCCGTTCGCGTTCCCGGAGCTGGCGGCCCGCGTCCTCGCGCTCGGCCGGCGGGCGCGCCCCGCCGCGCCGCCGGTGCTGCGCCGCGCCGGGATCACCCTGGACCCGGCACGCCGCGAGGTCTTCCGGGACGGCCGGTACGTGCCGCTGGCGAAGAAGGAGTTCGCCGTGCTCACCGAGCTGCTGCTCGCGGACGGCGCGGTCGTCTCCGCGGAGCGGCTGCTGGAGAAGGCGTGGGACGAGCACGCCGACCCGTTCACCGGCGCGGTGCGGCTGGCCGTCCTGAAGCTGCGCCGCAAGCTCGCCGAGCCGCCGGTCGTCGAGACCGTCAAGGGGGCGGGGTACCGGATCCCATGATCGGACCTCGGCGGATCACGCTGCGCCACCCGTCGCTCCGGGCCCGGCTGACGCTCACCTACGGCGGGCTGTTCCTCGTCGCGGGCCTCGTCCTGCTCGGTGTCACCTACGCGCTGTTCGACCAGCAGATGTCCCGCGAGGGTACGAAGGTGCTCGCGCGGACCTCCCTGCCCTCGCCGGGCGCCACCGGAAGCACCGGGAACACCGGGAACACCGGCGGGACGGGGGGCACCGGGCGGCCCGTCCCGGCCGGGACGACACCGTCCGGCCAGGAGGGGCCCGGGGCCATCGACGACCTGGAAGGCTGGATGAAAGGGCAGCGCAAGGACGTGCGCGAGGCCGCGACGACCTCGCTGATCACGCAGGGGTCGATCGCGCTGCTGCTCGTCGGCGGCGTCGCGGCGGGCTTCGGCTGGCTGATCGCGGGGCAGGTCCTCGCGCCGCTGCACCGGGTGACCGAGACGGCGCGGCGGATCGCGGTGGCGCCCGCCGCCGACCGCGGGCTGCACGAGCGGATCGCGCTGAGCGGGCCCGACGACGAGGTCAAGCGGCTCGCCGACACCTTCGACACGATGGTCGAGCGGCTCGACCGGTCCTTCGACGGGCAGCGCCGCTTCGTCGCGAACGCCTCGCACGAGCTGCGCACCCCGCTCACGCTCGGCCGGGCGCTGGTCGAGGTCGCCATGCACCGCCGGTCGGCGTCCGCGGACGTCCTGCAGCTCGGCGAGACGCTGCTGCAGATCAACGCGCGGCACGAGCGCCTGATCGCGGGGCTGCTGCTGCTCGCCCGGTCCGAGAACGAGATCACCGGCCGGGCGCCGGTGGACCTCGCCGACGTCGTCGGGCACGTGGCGGCGCAGACCGCCGCGGAGGCGGAGGAGGCCGGGGTGGACGTCCGGGCGGAGCCGGGCGAGGCCGTCACGTCCGGTGACGCGCTCCTGCTCGAACGGGTCGTGCAGAACCTGGTCGAGAACGGCATCCGGCACAACTCCGGCCCGGGCGGCTGGGTCCGGGTCCGCAGCCGCACCGGCGGCGGGCGGGCCGTCCTGGAGGTGGTGAACTCCGGCCGGGCCGTCCCGCCGTACGAGATCCCGGCGCTGTTCGAGCCGTTCCGCCGGCTCGGCTCCGACCGGGTCGTCACCGCCAAGGGCGCGGGGCTCGGGCTGTCGATCGTGCAGTCGATCGTCCGCGCGCACGGCGGGACCGTCACCGCCGACCCCGGACGGGACGGCGGGCTGCGCGTGACCGTCCGCCTGCCGTCGCCGTAGCCCGTCTTGATCGCCTGACCTGCGGCGTTTACCCGTCGTTGGGCCATTCACCCCGCTTATGCCCTGCTGGCATTACCTGGCTTTTGCGGCAAATGAGACTGTTATGGCGTTCCTTCGATCTCTCGCACGGGCCACCCCACCCGGAATTCCCCCGGCACCGGTGGGGAATTGCTCCCTGATCCCCGTGCGTGAGGTTCCATGCCGCAAGGCCGGGAGAATAGGCGGAAGCGAATGGCAACGCGTACCCGACCCGCCCGGGCACGTTGGCGCATCGCGTGCGGAGTCGCGGGGCTGGCAGCAGCCACCGTCGCGGCGTCCCCCGGGATCGCCTCAGCGGACAACCTGAAGATCAATCAGGAGGTCCAGGAACAGAACCAGTGGTGCTGGGCCGCGAGCGGCCTGACGATCGCCAAGTTCCACGGTAAGGGCAACGTCAGCCAGAACGAGTTCTGCAACCTCGCGCGGAACCGCACCGCGGGCACCCAGTGCCCGAACCAGCCCGGTCAGCTCGAATGGGACCAGACGGCCTTCCGTAAGCTCGGCCTCTCCGTCGGTCAGGTGAGCAACCCGCTCTCCTACAACGCCGTGAAGGAAGAGATCGACGGCAAGCGCCCGATCGAGACCGGCATCTACTGGACGGCCGGCGGCGGACACGCCCAGGTCATCTACGGCTACACCGGCCAGACGCTGGCCTACGGCGACCCGTGGCCCGCGAGCCCCCGCTACTCGGAGATGTCGCACAGCAGCTACACCAACAACAGTCAGTTCCGCTGGGGACAGGCTCTCTACAAGGTGGGGGCGTGACGATGCGTAGCACTGTGAAGCTCTCCGCGGCGGCCCTCACGGCCGGTCTCGGCGTGACGATGTTCATGGGCGGCAACGCGATGGCGGCGGGCCCCGCGCCCTCCGACTCGGCGGCCGCCACCAAGGCCGCGTCGTCGCAGGCGGTCCAGCAGCAGCTGGGCTCCTTCTTCGTCCGCTACGAGCGGCAGCAGCAGGGCCAGCTGGTCACGGACAAGACCGTCACCAAGGCCCAGGCCGCGGCCAAGGCCCCCCGCCTCGAAGGCTCCGCCCAGGCCGTCTACTCGCTCAGCCCGGCGTTCGTGAAGGGCGAGGCCAACGCGCCCGTCGCGACGTTCGCCTACATGGCCGTCGGCGCGAAGTCGGCGACCGGCCAGCAGGCCACCATGTGGCTGAGCAAGAGCGGCAAGAGCTGGAACGTGTGGAACATCGCGTCCGGCCTGGACGAGGCCGTGTACCCGGCAAAGGCGGCGGGTGGCACGGTGTTCACCGAACCGCAGATCCACGCCTGGTACCGCCTGGCCGATGGCCGGGTCACCGGGCTCAATGACACCGCCGTCTCGTCTGTCGGAAAGTCGGGCGTGACGGTGGCGGCGTACCAGCGCATGGTCCACACGCGGTACGCCGACAAACTCCCGGGCTCGCAGTACCAGAAGTCCGGGCAGCTGGGCGGCTACTCGCCCTCGACCGGCGTCAGCAAGCCGGCGCCGGATCGGGGCCCGGCACCGGCCCTGATGGCACTGGGCGCCGGTGGCGCCGCGGCGGCGGCGGCCGGCATCGTCGTCGCCCGGCGCCGCCGGGTGCAGGGCTGAGGGTCCGGCCGATGAACGTGCGGGTCCCGGGGACCGCTGCCCCGGGACCCGCCGCCCCCCCCTGGCCCAGGTGGCCGGGGTGGAGCGCTTCAGGACGTGGCGACCGGCAAAGCCGGGTGTGCCTCGGGATGCTCGTCCCACCATTCGCCGTAGACGCGCTGGGCGCGGACGAGATCCATGTAGACGTCGTTGAAGTATCCCCGCAGGCGGCCCGCCGCCTGCTCCACCTCCGGCCGCCACACCAGGACGACCCGTTGCCCCAGCGGGTCGCCGGTTATGCGACGGAAGGCCATCCCGTCGCGCGGGGCCGCGGTCGGCTGATAGATGCCGATCGCGCGCCCCGACCGGATGAGCGACGTGGCGATCTGCCAGTCGGTGGACCAGAACCGCACGCGCGGCTGGAAGCCGGCGCCGGCGCACACCCCGCGGAAGTACGCCGGCCACGGGCCGTCGTCGAGCGGATCGTCCAGCCAGTCCTGATCGGCCAGGTCCGCCAGGTCGATGGTCGGGGACGCCGCGAGCGGGCTGGCGGTCGACATGCCGACGAGGGCGGGCTCGCACTCCACCAGGACGAGCCGTTCGAGGCCCTCCAGCACCGGGGCCGTGTAGTCCACCGGCTCCTGGAACAGCCCGATGTCCAGCGCGCCCGACGCGAGGAGCGCCGGGATGCGCCCGCCCCCCTGGTCGACGCGCAACTGGAGCCGCGCCCCGGGGGCCAGCCCGTCAAGGTGGTCGCTCAGCCCCGTCAGCGGCGGGCACGCCTGCACCCCGATCCGCAGCAGCGGCAGGGGCGAGGGATCGCTGCGCCGGTGCGCGAGCGCCGCGTTGAGGTCGTCGATGCAGGCCAGCGCGGCGCGGGCCCGCGTCGCCACCTCTTCGCCGACCGGCGTCGGCACCACCCCCTCCGGGGAGCGGACGAAAAGCTGCACGCCGAGGTGACCCTCGACCCTGCGGAGCATCGTGCTCACCGCGGGCTGGGTCAGGTTGAGCCGGGCCGCGGCCTTGCTGATGCTGCCCGTCGCGGCGACGGCCTCGATCATCCTGAGGTGATGGGGACCGAGATCCACGCGCGTCTCCTGACCGTGCCTCTGCCCCGTCGACTGGAATCAAGCGAATATTAACCCCGCGGAGGCCCTCGCAGAATAGAAATGCGTGCCATTCCGGTTACTTCCCGTGCGCCGGTTACGTCCGGCACTGTCGGGAAGCCGGGCGAGCGCGCCCGCCTCCCGGTTCACACAGACCCCGTGACCTGCCTCTTCACCCTCGGTTCACTCCACGGCGATCGCCGCTCCCCCTGCCACACCGTGGCAGCCCCCTCTCCCAGATTTCTCCGGCCGTCACTCGCCGGGCGCCCCGGCGGCGGCGCGGAGCGCGGTGATCACGGCGGCGAGCTGGGTGACGAGCCCGGCGACGCTCGCCTGGTCGGCGCCGTTGACGGTGACGGTCCGCAGCTCGTCCGGCTTGGGCAGCCGGGACATGATCTCCGGGAGCGTGCGGACGAGCTGCCCCTGCAGCGCGGCCGGGGTGCGCCCGTTCTCCACCTCCGCGCGGGCCCGCTCCCGCTCCAGCTCCAGCAGCTCCTGCTCGTGCCGCGAGCGGGCGCGCGCGGCGGACATCGCCAGCTCCGCGTCCAGCTCCATGCGCCTGAGCTCCTGCTCGCGCTCGGCGCGCAGCCGTCCCGTCTCGGCCTCCTCCTGGTGCCGCTCCCGCTCCATCCGCAGCGCGTGCCGCGTGGTCTCGGTCTGCAGCTCGGCGACCTCGCGGGAGTCGTCGTGCTCGCGCTTGGTGCGGCGCAGCCGCTCCGCGACCTCGGTGTCGAACAGCTCCGCCTCGTTGCGGGCCCGCAGCTCGGCCAGCTCCCGCTCGTGCTCCAGCCGCTGCGTCTCCTTGATCCGCGCGGCGGCCATCTCGCGCTGCTCGACGACCTCCTGCGCCTCCAGCTCGGCGAGCCGGGCGATCTGGCCCTGCTCCGCGCGGTAGGGCTTCTGGAGGTTCTCCCAGAGGCGCGACGAGCTGACCACCGCCTCCTTGATCTGGACCGTGACGATGCGCAGGCCGAGACCCTGGTCGCCGTTGTCCTGCCCCTCGGCGACCGCGCGCAGCCGGGCCGTCAGCTCCTCGATGATCGGCTGCTTGTCGCTCAGGACGTCCCGGACGCCCATGGTCGAGACCTTGTCCTTGATCGCCGCCTCGGCCTGCTCCCTGAGCTGGACGTTCACCAGCCGCATCGGGTCGTCCTCGGCGCCGAAGTCCAGCTTGCGGTAGGCGGTGCCGAAATCCTGGATGATCCACTGGACGTAGCCCTGGACGAGCACGCCCTGCAGCTCGCGGCAGATGCAGTACGCGTTGATCAGGATCGTCTGCGTGGCGCCCGGCACCACCAGGAACGAGTCGGTGGACGGGTTGAACCGGAACGACACGCCGAGCCCGACGTGCAGCGGCTCCACCCGCCCGCGCCGGGTGTGCACGACGAACGCGTTCGGCGGGACCAGGACGTTCTTCCACCGCCAGAACCCGCTGATCCGCACCTCCACGTGCCCGGGGCGGGACACCTCGCCGGGCGGCGCGCCGAGCGCCCGGCTGCGCTTGGCGATCGGGCTGGGCGGCGGGGGCGGCATGGCGCCGGGCGGGGCCGGCGCCGCGGGGCGGCGGGAAGAGCGCAGGTCGTCCTCCAGCACCGCCTGCTGCGCGACGACCTTCTCCAGATACGTGTTCCCCTTGTCCGGGCTGCTCATGGGTTCCTCACTGCCGGGTTCTCGCTGGGCGGATCGTTGCTCGGGGGGCTCACCCGGAGGTGGTCACCGCGTGTCCGGGGGGTTCGGGCCGCACTCGGCGGAGCACATCGCGGCGAGCCGCTCCACGGCCTCGCGGACCTCCACCCCGTCCCGCCACGCCTGGGGGAAGGCCCCGGCACCGTGGCGGGCGCCGAGGATGTTGCCGCAGATGGCGCCGGTGGAGTCGCTGTCCCCGCCGTGGGTGACGGCGAGCCGCACCCGCGCGCCGGCCCCGCCGGGGGCGAGCGCGGCGTACACGGCGATGGCGATGGCCTCCTCGCCGGTCCAGCCGCCGCCGAGCGTCTGGAGCCGCTCCGGCGTCGCCGGGCCCTCACCGGCGAGCCGCACGGCTCTGGCCAGCGCGTCCGCCGTCTCGCCGTTGCCGGGACGTCCCTGGAGGTGCCCGCGGGCGAGTTCCAGGGCGTCGCGGACCTCGGCGCCGCGCAGCAGTGCCCACACCATGGCGGCGAGGACCCCGGCGGGCAGGTATCCGCTCGGATGGCCGTGGGTGATCGCGGCGGCCTGGCAGCCCATGTCGAACGCGTGCGCGGCCTCGGAGAACCCGAACCCGCACGGCGCGGCCCGCATGACGCCGCCGCATCCCTTCGAGTCGTTGATGGGCTCGCCGACGGTGCCGAGCGGCACTCCCGGCCGCCGCCGCTCCGCGGCCTTCCGCAGGGCGCCGAGGGTGGACCGTCCCGGCCCGCGCCTCGTCATCAGCGCCCGCTCCTGGACGAGCCAGCCGCCGCCCACCATGTCCTGCTCGGGGAACTCCTCCCCCTGGCCCCGCAGCCAGGTCAGGTACGCGACCTGGAGCATGCCGGGCGCGGCGCCCCCGATGCCCTTCGCCCTGGCCCGCGCGGACGCCTGGACCAGCGCGTACGCGGTGAACATCGTGAGCTGCGTGTCATCGGTGACCGCGCCCGCCCCGAACCGCTCCGCCACGAAGCCGCCGGGACCGTCCGGGCCGTACCGGTCGCGGATGACGTCCAGCGAGAGCCCTTCGAGGGGGGCGCCGAGCGCGTCCCCGATCGCCCCGCCGAGCAGGCATCCGAGCAGCCGTTCCGGGTCGGGGTATTCGGACAGTTCCGGCATGCCGGTTAGCCTAGTGAACCCCGCCCCGCGTCCGCCGTGGATTTCGGTCGTGCCCCGCGGCCACCGGCGACCGATTCGCAACTTTCCGGGCGCACCGCCGTCACCGGGCGCGCCGCCGTCACGGGGACTGGCGGGCCCTGCAGTGGGTGAGCAGGCCCGGGGTGGCGTCCCAGCCGATGAGCCGCACCAGCTTGTCCAGGTGCGGGGAGACCGAGTGCAGGACGAGCATGCACTCGCGTTCGTCCAGGTCGCGGGCGGCCTTGGTGATCGCGCGCAGCCCGGCCACGTCGATGAAATCGACGCCGGCCAGGTCGAGGTGGACGTCGCCGGGGGCGCGGGCCTCCGCCGCCCGCAGCGCGCGGGAGAGGGCGGGGGCGTTGGAGACGTCGACGTCGCCGGTGAGCCGGAGCCACGAGGACCCGCTCGCGGACGCGATGCGCAGGAGCGCGGTGTCGAGTTCGAGCCGGTCGTACCGGGGAGCCGGTCGCGGCACCGGGCCGCCCTCACCGCCGGTGATCCGCCAGACCGTCATCCGCTCCTCGCCCTCCGGCCGTGGCGCCCTGGCGGCGCTCCGTCCAGGCCAGGTTCTCATCTGTGCCCACCTTCTGGAGGCCCGCGCGCGGAAAACCGACGTCCGGCAACAATAGGGAGCGTTCCAAGCCCAGCTTGTTCAGCCATGACGGACGGACCTGACCACGTCGTCCGCTGACGGTCAGGGGCGGCGCAGCCGTTCGGCCGCGGGGACCTGGTGGGGCGGCAGCGACGGATGCCGGGCGGAGACGGCCCGGTCGGCGAGCCGGACCGCGCCCTCGGCGTCGCCGCTCAGCTGCCGCACGCGGGCGGCGCGCAGCAGCACCGGCCCGTCGTCGGTGCCGTCCACGTCGGCGCCGTCCAGCTCGCGCATCGCCGCCTCGGTCCGCGACAGCGTGGCCAGCGCGAGCGCGAGCGCGGCCGCGGTGGACGGGGAAGGCGTCCGGTCGCCCATCCGGGCGAAGTCCCGCAGCGCCGACTCGGCGAGGCCCTGGTCGGCGCGGATCTCCCCGCGCAGCCGCAGCGCCTCCGGGATCGCGCCGTCGCGGTCGATGACCTCGTTCAGCCGGTCGATCGCGTACCGCGGCTGGCCCGCCTGCCACAGCGCCTCCGCGAGCCCGATCCGGATCGTCGGGTCGTGGGGCAGGCGCACGCTCGCGACCTGGAACTCCTCCAGCGCCGTGCCCTTCCCGTCGCGCCGGAGCCGGCCGCGCCCGGCCGCGGCGTACAGGCGACCGGCGGCCGTGCCGTCGCCGAGCGCCTCGCGCATGGCGGCGGCGGTGCGGTAGCGGTGCTCCGCCTCGGCCAGCGCGGCGTGCGGGCACGGATGCGCCGCCGCCCGCTCGTAGGCGATGTCCGCGAGGAACGTCTCGACCTCGGCGGCCTGCCGCGTGCCGTCCGGGTCGCAGGCCCCCGCGGCCCGCCGGGCGTGGTCGGCGGCCAGGTCGAGGTCGCCGTCGGCGAAGGCCACCGCGGCGGCGCGCAGGTGGCCGGGCACGCCGAGGTCGGGATCGGGCCAGCGGCCGAGGCCGAGCAGCGGCCCCGCGAGCCGGGGATGCTGCAGCTCGTAGACGGTCGCGCCGCCCGCGGGACGGGGCCGGACGAGGTGCCGGTCCTCCAGCGTGCGCATCACCGCCCCGGCCCGCCCGGACGGCATGGTCACGCCGGAGCGGGCGAGGTCGCGCATCCACGCGGCCACCTGGCCGCGCGGGACGTCGTGGACGGCCGCCGTCTCCGACAGCACGCCCGCGCAGTAGTCTCCGATGGCCCGGTCCACTTCGGCTCGCAGCCGCTCCGGGGGCGTGTCCTCGGCGGACTCACCGCCCCACAGGCGGGTGCCCGCGACCTGGAGGAGCGTGAGGTCCGCGGACGGCCCCGCGCCGCCGCCCCGCCCCGGCCCGGCGCGCAGTTCGTCGACGAGCCGCCGCGGCTCGTCCGCGGCGGGCTCCCGGCCCGTGACGCCGAGCGTGCGCCGGACGACCTCGGTGAGTGCCCCCGGTCCGAGCGGGTCCAGCGGGAACTCGGCGACCGGCACGTCGCCCAGCCCCGCGCAGAGCCGGGCCACCTCGCCCATGTCCTCGGTGCGGACGGCGAGGAGGATGCGCGCGTCCGGGCGGGACACGAGCGCGTCGCGGAGCTGCCGCAGGAAGCGGCGCCTGCGGTCCTCGTGCGCCCGGGACACGCGCAGCACCAGCTCGGCCTGGTCGATGACGGCGAACGTGGGCGCGCGGCCGCCGTCCCGGCCGCGGGCGGTGTAGTCGTGCAGGAACTCGGCGAGCGAGAGGCCGGGACGGCGGCGGACGGCCTCGGCGGGGTCCCAGCCGCGCAGCAGCGTCAGCACGTAGGGGTTCGGGTCGGGCTGGTAGCCCATGGGGAGCGTCGGCCGGTAGGCCGCGCGGCCCACCGGAAGCACCCGCGCGTTGCCCGCCCTCAGCCTCGGGATGACGCCGGCGCTCAGCAGCGACGTCTTCCCGACGCCGGGCGGGCCGTGCAGGATCGTCAGCCGGTGGTCCTCCCAGAGCCCGGCCAGCGCGCCGGTCTCGCCCGTCCGCCCGAAGAACCGCCGCTCGTCGCACGCGGCGAAGGGGCGCGCTCCCATGAACGGGGGTCGCGCCTCTATCTGTGTGGTCAACGACGGTCCTCGGTCACCGGCGGCGGGGGTGCGCTCGACGTTCCGGAGAGTGGATGATAACCGACTCGCCGCCCCTTTCGCCGGTCGTTCCTCAGAGCTCGGGGAGAAGCCGGGACGGGGTGATGGGCAGGTCGCGGACACGGACGCCGGTGGCGTGGTGGACGGCGTTCGCGACCGCCGCGGCGGCCCCGACGATGCCGATCTCCCCGATGCCCTTGGTGCCCATGGGGTTCAGGTGCGGGTCGGACTCCTCCACCCAGACCGCGTCGATGTCGCGCACGTCCGCGCAGGCCGGGACGTGGTACTGGGCGAGGTCGCGGGTGAGGTAGTCGCCGAACTCGGCGTCCATGACGCTCTCCTCCAGCAGCGCCATGCCGAGGCCCATCGTCATGCCGCCGATGAACTGGGACCGGGCCGTCTTCGGGTTGATGATCCGCCCGGCCGCGAACACGCCGAGCATCCGGCGGACGCGGACCTCGCCGGTGTCGACGTCCACCTCGACGTCGGCGAACTGCGCGCCGAACGCGTGCCGCGCGTACTCCTCCCGCCCCTTGACCTCGTCGCCGGTGTCGGCCGACGCCTCCAGGCCCCCGGGCGGGACGGTGCCGTTCATCCTGCCGAGCAGCGCCTCGCAGGCGCGGACCACGGCCGTCCCCCAGCTGGACGTCCCGGCGGAGCCGCCCGCGACGGACGCCCGCGGGAACGCGCTGTCGCCGATCTCCACCCGGACCCGGTCGAGGTCCGCCTTGAGCGCCTCCGCCGCGATCAGCGTGAGCGCGGTGCGGGCGCCGGTGCCGATGTCGGCCGCGGCGATCCGGACGGTGAACGTGCCGTCGGGCTCGGCGCGGGCGGTCGCCCGGTTGGGCTGCATGTAGGCGGGATAGGTGGCCGCGGCGACGCCCGTCCCGAGGAGCCTGCGGCCCTGCCTGCGCACGCCGGGCTCCGGGTCGCGCGCCGCCCAGCCGAACCGGCCGGCGCCCTCGCGCAGGCACGCGACGAGGTTGCGGGAGCTGAACGGCACGCCGCTCTCGGGGTCCCGGTCGGTGTCGTTGCGGACGCGCAGCTCCACCGGGTCGATCCCGGCCGCGACGGCCAGCTCGTCCATCGCCGATTCGAGCGCGAACATGCCGGGCGTCTCGCCGGGCGCCCGCATCCAGGACGGCGTGGGGACGTTCAGGCGCACCAGCCGGTGCGACGTCCGGCGGTGCTCGGCCCGGTACATCACGCGGGTGGGCGTCGCGGTCTGCTCGGCGAACTCCCGGACGACGGACGTCTGCCCGATCGCGTCGTGGAGGATCGCGTTGAGCCGGCCGTCGGCGTCGGCGCCGAGCCGGACCCGCTGGATGGTCGGTGTCCGGTAGCCGGTGGTGGCGAACATCTGCTGCCGGGGCACGGCGAACTTCACGGGACGCCCGGCGGCGCGCGCGGCCATCGCCGCGAGGACGGCGTTCGGCCTGGGCGTCCCCTTGGCGCCGAATCCGCCTCCCACGTGCGGCGCCACGACGCGCACCCGGTCCTTGTCCAGGCCGAAAACCTTGGCGAGCGTGGTCTGGACGATCGACGAGCCCTGGTTAGAGTCGTAGAGGGTGAGGGTTCCGTCCTCGTCCCACAGGGCGATCGTGGCGTGCGGCTCCATCGGGTTGTTGTGCTCGGCGGGGGTCGTGTAGGTGGCGTCCACGCGGACGGCCGACCTCGCGAACGCGCCATCGGGATCGCCCTTGCCGGTGTCGGCGGGGAAGCCGGGGTTGACCGAGCCGGGTTCGTACAGGTCGGGACGGTCGGCGCCGAGCCGCACGTCCGGGGGCTCGGACCTGTAGTCGACGCGGACGAGCCTGGCCGCCTCCCTCGCCGTCTCCAGCGTCTCGGCGACGACCGCCGCGACGAACTGGCCGCGGTAGGAGACCTTCCGGGACTGGAAGAGGGCGAGTTCCCCGTCGTCCACGCCGTTCAGCCGGGGCGCGTTCTCGCACGACAGCACGGCCAGCACGCCGGGGAGCCGGGACGCCTCGTCCGTGCCGACGGAGACGACCTCGCCGCGGCCGACGCCCGCCTGGACGGCCGCCGCGTAGGCGACGCCCTCGACGGGGTACTCGGCCGCGTAGCGCGCTTCCCCGGTGACCTTCTCGCGGCTCTCCAGCCGGTCCGTCATGTGCCCTCCCCCAGCTCGATCAGCGTCCGGACGATCAGGTTGCGCGCCAGCGGCACCTTGTAGGCGTTGTCGCGCAGCGGCTCGGCCGTGTCCAGTTCGGCCTCCGCGGCGCGCAGGAACGACTCCTCCGTCGCCGGCGCCCCGCGCAGCGCGTCCTCGGCGCGTCTGGCCCGCCACGGCTTGTGCGCCACGCCGCCCAAAGCGATGCGGACGTCCTCCACCCGGCCGTCCTCCACGCGCAGCGCGGCGGCGATCGAGACGAGGGCGAACGCGAACGACGCGCGTTCCCTGACCTTGCGGTAGCGGGACGGCATCTCCAGCGGCGGCACCTCCACGGCCGTGACCAGCTCGCCCGGCGCGAGGGTGGTGTCCCGCTGCGGCTCGCCGCCCGGGAGCCGGTGGAAGTCCTCGAACGGGATGCTCCGCTCTCCTGCGCGCCCTTGGACCTGGACCTCCGCGTCCAGCGCGGCCAAGGCCACCGCCATGTCGGACGGGTGCGTCGCCACGCACGCCTCCGAATGGCCCAGGATCGCGAGGTTGTGGTGCTCGCCCTCCCTGGCCGGGCATCCGCTGCCGGGGTCCCTCTTGTTGCACGGCTTCGAGGCGTCCTGGAAGTAGGAGCAGCGGGTGCGTTGCAGAAGGTTGCCGCCGACCGTCGCGAGATTGCGGATCTGGCCGGACGCGCCCGCGAGGACGGCCTGCGCCAGGACGGGATGCCCCTCGCGCACCGTCCGGTCCGCGGCGAGGTCGCTGTTGCTCACCGTCGCGCCGATGACGAGGCCGCCGTCCGGCTTCAGCTGGATCTGGTCGTAGGGCAGGTGCGTGACGTCCACGAGCCGGGACGGTTCCTCCACGCCCAGCCGCATCAGGTCCACCAGGTTGGTCCCGCCGCCGAGGTAGAGGGCCCCGTCACCGTGCCGGGCCAGGGCGTCCTCCACACTCGTGGCGCGCTCGTACGCGAAGGGCCTCATGCTTCCGCCGCCTCCTTGGCCGCCTTGCCGCGCGCCGCCGCGTCCTTGACCGCGGCGACGATGCCCACGTACGCGCCGCACCGGCACAGGTTGCCGCTCATCCGCTCCCGGATCTCCTCGTCGTCCAGGTCGGGGTCGGAGCCGAGGTCCCGGGTCACCGCGCTGGGCCAGCCGCGTTCCGCCTCGTCGAGGACGGCCGTCGCGGAGCAGAGCTGGCCGGGCGTGCAGTAGCCGCACTGGAAACCGTCGTGCTCGACGAACGCCTCCTGGACGGGGCTGAGCCGCCCGCCCCGCGCGAGCCCTTCCACGGTGACGATCTCGGCGCCGTCATGGGCGACCGCCAGCGCGAGGCAGCCGTTCGCGCGCCTCCCGTCCAGCAGGAGCGTGCACGCGCCGCACTGCCCGTGGTCACAGCCCTTCTTCGAGCCGGTCAGCCCGAGGTCCTCGCGCAGCACGTCCAGGAGGGACGCGCGGGTGTCGACGTTGAGCCGGTGCTCCCGCCCGTTCACGGTGAGGGTGATGTCGGCGTGCACCGGGGTGGCTTCGGAGTCCATGAGGCGATCCCTACCCCGGATCACGGACGGCACCCGGCCCCCACGGGGCGGGGGCCGGACGCGGGCCCCGGGCAGGGGGCGATGACCCGCGCGGCCGAGGGTCCGGCCGCTATGTCCGGAGTGTACGCCTGTGTTGGTGGTTGGCCCTGCCGTCCCCTTTTGGCGCGACGACCGGTAGCGGTCAGCCCGCGGGCGTTCAGTCGTCGTCGGTGAGGATCTCGGTGACCTTGCGCACCGTCTCGGTCGGCAGCGGCGCGGGCAGCCCGCGCCACTTGCGGGACGCCGCGAGCGCCGCCGCGCCCGCCCCGCCGCCGTACGCCAGCGCCGTGACGAAGGACGCCAGCTCGGGCGGAAGCTTCCGCTCCAGCAACTGCACGTTCATCCGGTATGTCGCGGCCGTGGCGCACAGCCCGAGTGCCCCCGCCAGCGCTCCCAGCCGCACCGCGGGAATGCGCTGCCTGGCCTTGGCCAGCATCTCCTCCTGCGCCGCCTCGACCACGTGCCGGACGAGCGCGAGGTTCTGCGACACCGGGTCGTCCTCGACCCTGGCCGCCTCGCGTGACTCCGTCATGACCACGCTTTACCCACCATGAGGCAAAGGATTCGGGCCAGGACGTTGTCACCCTTGGTCACTTTGCTCTTGCTGTACGTTGCGGAAGCAGACGCCCCTCGCGACGAAAGGCCGGACCGCTCCGATGCAACCGTTCGAGCTGCCCGATTTCTACGTTCCGTATCCGGCCCGGCTGAACCCGCACCTGGAGGGGGCACGGGCGCACAGCACGGCGTGGGCCCGCGCGATGGGCATGCTCGACGACACGCGCGATCCGGGCACCCCCGAGATCTGGGACGGGCCCGCGCTCGCCGCCATGGACTATGCCCTCCTGTGCGCCTACACCCACCCCGACTGCGACGCCGCCGAACTCGACCTCATCACCGACTGGTACGTGTGGGTGTTCTACTTCGACGACCACTTCCTGGAGGTCTTCAAGCGGACCCAGGACCAGACGGGCGCGAGGATGTACCTCGACCGGCTCCCCCTGTTCATGGCGGACGCGCCGCCGGACCCCGCCAACGCCGTCGAGCGCGGGCTGGCCGACCTGTGGGCCCGCACCGTCCCCTCCCGCTCCGCCGCGTGGCGGCGCCGGTTCGCCGAGAGCACCGGCAACCTGCTCCGCGAGTCGCTGTGGGAGCTGGCCAACATCACCGGCGGCCGCGTCCCGAACCCGGTCGAGTACGTCGAGATGCGGCGCAAGGTCGGCGGCGCGCCCTGGTCGGCGGACCTCGTCGAGCACGCCGCCGGGGCCGAGGTCCCCGGGCGCCTGGTGGGGACGCGCCCGCTGCGCGTCCTGAAGGACACGTTCTCCGACGGCGTGCACCTGCGCAACGACATCTTCTCCTACCAGCGCGAGACCGAGTCCGAGGGCGAGATCAACAACAGCGTCCTCGTCGTCGAGCAGTTCCTCGGCCTCACGCCGCAGGCCGCCGCCGACACCGTCAACGACCTGCTGACCTCGCGCCTGCGCCAGTTCGAGAACACCGCGCTCGCCGAGCTGCCCGCGCTGTACGAGGAGCACGGGCTGGACGCGGCCGAGCGCGCGGACGTCTCCGCCTACGTCAAGGGCCTCCAGGACTGGCAGTCCGGCGGCCACGAATGGCATCTGCGCTCCAGCCGCTACATGAACAAGGCGGTCCCCCGCGGCATGTCCGCGGGCCGCATCCCCGGCCTGCTCCGGTCCGCCAGGTTCAGCCGCCCGCACGTCCCCTTCCGGCGGGTGGGCCCGACACCGCTGCCCGCGTTCGACATGCCCTACACCGCCCGCGTGAACGCGCACCTCGGCCGGGCCCGCCGGAACGTCGACGCCTGGTGCCGCGAGATGGGCATGTACGGGCCGCAGCCGCGCCACCCGGCCCCCCTTTGGACGCCCGAGCTGCTCGCGGGATTCGACTTCGCCGTCTGCGCCGCCTCGCTCGTCCCCGACGCCGGCGCGGAGGCGCTCGACCTCGGCACCCAGTGGCTGGCCTGGGGCACCTGGGGCGACGACTACTTCCCCGCCGTCTTCCACCGCGACCGCGACATCCCGGGCGCCAAGCGGTTCCACGCCCGCGTCCCCGCCTTCATGCCACTGGACTGCGGCGCCACCCCCGTCCCGGAGAACCCCTTCGAGGCGGGCCTCGCCGACCTGTGGCACCGCACCGCGTCCCCCATGGACCGGCGGGGACGCCGCGAGTTCCGGCAGGCCGTCGAGCACATGGTCGAGAGCTGGCTGTGGGAGCTGGGCAACCACCTCCAGTCCCGCGTGCCCGACCCGGTCGACTATCTGGAGATGCGCCGCCGGACCTTCGGCTCCGAGCTCACCCTGTCCCTCGCGCGCATCGAACGCGCCGCCGCGGTGCCCGAGCACGTCTTCCGCACCCGGATCCTGCGCGAGATCGAGGCGTCCGTCATGGACTACGGCTGCCTGCTCAACGACGTCTTCTCCTATCAGAAGGAACTGGAGTACGAAGGAGAGCTCAGCAACGGCGTCCTCGCGGTGGAGCACTTCCTCGGCTGCGGCCGCGACGAGGCCCTGCCCATCGTCAACGACCTGATGACGGCCCGCCGCCGCCAGTTCGAGGACCTCGTCGCGCACGAGCTCCCCGCCCTGGCCGACGAGCTCGGCCTCGACGGCGCGGTCCGCGCCGCGCTGGCCGCCTACGCCGGCGAGCTCCGCGACTGGATGGCCGGCGTCCACAAGTGGCACCACGAGACCCGCCGCTACGACGAACGCCGGTCCCCGACGGCGCTGTCGCACCGCCTGAAGCCCACCGGCCTGGGCACTTCCGCGCTCCGCCTCTTCTCCGGGCGGTAGGCCGCGCGACCCGGAATGGAACGATGGATGCCCGCGTTATCACTGGTCGAAGAGCCCAGGTCTAGACCAAGTTGCTAAACCGGGTGGGTCATCGGGGAAGATCTCCTTTTCGGGCGGGCCGGATGCCGCGCGATCCGGAACCGCCGTCTGGATTACGGGAGGACAGCAGCAGCAATGGACAACCCTCTGGCGAACCCTCGTCGCACGAAGCTCGACGCCTGGCCGTCGCGGCGGCAGGCCGACTCCGACGCCGACCACGCGGGACGGCCCGCCGACGCGGAGTCCTCGGCGGCCGAGGACGAACTCGCCGCTCGTTGACCGCGGCTTCGCCGGGGCCCGTCCGTATTCCGGACGGGCCCCGGCGTTTTGCGTGGACGAGGCCACTTCGGGAGCGTCACCAGTCGCCGGGCCGGACCGTGTACAGGCCGTCGTCGGTGGCGGCGGCGAGCGTGCCGTCCGGGGACAGGGCCAGGTCGTTGACGGGGGCGGGGATCCGGATGCGCCGGGGACGGCCCGGGTCCGCGGCGTCCCAGACCAGGACGGTGCCGCCGGAGACGCCGGCGGCGGCGAGAAGGCGGCCGGACGCCGACGCGGCGGCGACCTGGTCGCAGGCGAGCGGGGCGGGCAGCACGGCGAACCGCGTGCCGTCGAGGTGGCGGGCGACCAGGCCCGTCGAGCCGGGCTGGACGAGGACGGGCCCGCCCGGGCACTCCGCGAACGCCGCGCGGCCTGAGCCGAGCGACGGCGGGCAGGCCACCTCCTCCCCGCGCTCGACGTCCAGGACGCCGACGGAACAGCCGGCCGCGCCGTCGGCGCCGTCCGCGCGTCCGGTGTCGCGGATGAGGGCGACCAGGGGGCCCGCCACCGGCAGCAGGCGGCGGCCGATGGCCGACGAGTGCCCGAGCCACACGCCGAACTCGGCCAGTCGGTCCCCGGTGGCGGCGTCCCACACGACGACCTCGGCGTCGTGCGCCGGGCCGAAGACGGCGACGACGGCGCCCCGCCCGCGATGGGCGGACAGCCCCACCAGGTCGGGAGGGGCGGAACGGTCCGGTTCGAGGGTGACCTCGCCCCCGGTGCGCAGGTCGTGGACGTGGATGCGGTCGCGGCGCGTCCACGCGACGACGGGCGCCCCGTCCGGGAGGCCGAACGCCCAGTCGGCGCGGTCGTCGGGGAAGTCCGGGACGGGTGGGCCGGCGGGCGCGCCGGACGCGAGGTCCCACGCCTGGCCGAGGTTCGCCCCCGTCCCGGCCTGGGAGGTGAAGGCGCGGGGTGTCCCGGCCGCCGTCACGGCGACACCGTCGAACATTCCGGGCGCCGACGGGCCGGCCGGCACGCTTTGGAGCATGCGTGGGAGGTTAGGGCACCGGTTCGCGATCGTTCTGGCTTGTGCCGGAAAAGCCGCCGGGCCGCGGCGGACGCCGTGCAGGCGGCGGGGTGTCACTCCGTTCGCCTAGGTTTCGACGACACCCGCACGCGGGAGGGGGCGCACGCGGCCCGGCCTCGGTCAGCCCACGTCACGCAGCCGCGCCGCCTGCCGCTCCGGCGGGACGTCGTTGATCCAGGCGGCCATGCCCGACTCCGAGCCCGCCAGGTACTTGATCCTGTCGGCGGCGCGGCGGACGGAGAACAGCTCCAGGTGCAGGCGGACGAGGCCCCGGCCCTCGCCGATCGGGGCCTGGTGCCAGGCCGCGACGTACGGGAGCGGCGTGTCGTAGAGGGCGTCGCAGCGGCGCAAGAGCTCCTTGTACAGCGCGGCCACCTCCTCGCGCTCCGCGTCGGTGAGGGCGACCAGGTCGGGGACGTGCCGGTGCGGCATCAGATGCACCTCGACGGGCCAGCGCGCGGCGGCGGGGACGAAGGCCGTCCAGTGCTCGCCCGGCAGGACGACCCGGGCGCCCGCCCGCTCCGCCGCGAGGACGTCGCCGAACAGCTCGCCGCCGGTGGACGCGCGGTGCCGGGCCGCCTGCTCCAGCATCCGCCCGGTGCGCGGGGTGACGAACGGGTAGCCGTAGATCTGCCCGTGCGGGTGGTGCAGGGTGACGCCGATCTCGACGCCGCGGTTCTCGAAGACGAACACCTGCGCGACGCCGGGCAGCGCGGACAGGTCGGCGGTGCGGTCCGCCCACGCCTCCACGAGGGTGCGGAACCGGGACACCGGCAGCCGCGGCAGGATCGCGGAGTGGTCGTCGGTGAAGCACACCACCTCGCAGCGTCCCGCGCCGCGGGCCCGCTCGAACACCGCCGCGCCGTCCACGGCCGGCGGGACCCCGGGGGTGCGGGCGTCGAAGGCCGGGAAGCGGTTCTCGAACACCGCGACGTCGTAGCGGGCGTCGGGGATCTCCGAGGCGGGGCCGCCGGGGCACAGCGGGCACTCCCCGGCGGGCGGCAGGAACGTCCGGGCGTTGCGGTGCGCGGTGATCGTCACGTGGTCGCCGGTCAGCGGGTCGCGCCGCGTCTCGCACAGCGGCTCGACGGGCGGGAGGCCGCGCGGGTCGGGCACCGGCATCCGGCCCGGCCGCTCGTCGTAGTAGACGATCTCGCGGCCGTCCGACAGCCGCGCGCGCGTGCGCGTCACCTTGGAGAGCACATCACCTCCGCCGCCGTCGGTCCCGCCCAGCCTAGACGGCCGGGACGTCGCGGCTCCGCGCGCGGCGGGCGGAGAGGACGTGCCGCATGAGGGTGGTGAGCAGCTCCTTCCCGGACGCGCGCTCCCGCACGTCGCACACGACCACCGGGATGCCCTCGCCGAGGTCGAGCGCCTCCCGGATCTCGTCGCCGGTGTAGTCATAGCCGTCGTCGAAGCGGTTCACGCCGACGACGAACGGCAGCCGCCGGTTCTCGAAGTAGTCGACGGCGGGGAAGCTGTCGGCGAGGCGGCGGGTGTCGGCGAGGACGACGGCGCCGAGCGCGCCGACGGACAGCTCGTCCCACATGAACCAGAAGCGGTCCTGCCCGGGCGTGCCGAACAGGTAGAGGACGAGCCCGTCACGGATCGTGATGCGGCCGAAGTCCATCGCGACCGTGGTGGTCGTCTTCCGCTCGACGCCCTCGATGTCGTCGACGCCGGTGCCCCGGTCGGTGAGCAGCTCCTCGGTCTGGAGGGGGCGGATCTCGCTGACGGCGCCGACGAGCGTCGTCTTGCCGACCCCGAACCCGCCGGCGATGAGGATCTTCATCGCGACCGGCACGGCGGCCGGGTCCGCGACGGCGCCCGGGTCCGTGGCCGGGTCTCCGGCCACGGCGGGATCCGCGGCCGGGGCGGGGCCCGCGGCGGCCGCGCCGGGGTCAGAGGGCCTGGAGTCCATGGAGCACTTCCCTGAGCAGGTGTTCCGTGGAGAGCGTGCTCTCCGGCTGGGGACGGGTCACGGCGATGAGCCGATGGTGCAGCAGGTCGCCGAGCAGGACGCGGACGACGACCAGCGGCAGCCCCATCCGGGCCGCGATCTCGGCGACGGGCTGCGGCTGGAGGCACATCTCCAGGATCTCCAGATGCTCGGGGCCGATGCCCGGCGGCCCCGAGCGGGGCCGCGCCGAGGTCGCGATGATCGTGATCATGTCGAAGGGCTCGCCGGTGGACGGCCGGGCGCGCCCGCGCGTGAGCGCGTACGACCGCACGATCGGCCCGGCGTCCTCATCGATCCATTCGCTGCCAGGACCGTTCATCGCCCGTCACGAGTCCTCGGTGTCGAGGGACTCGGCGCGTCCGCGCCGGGTGCCCTGCTGGATCGACGACATCATGGCCCGCACTTCCTCGGGCGAGCGGTCCGCGCGCGGCGGGGCGGCCGGGGCCGCGGGGGCGGCTGGCTCCTCCCGCAGCTGCGAGGCGAGGTTCTCCTGCTTGACGCGCTTCGGGAGCGCCGGCCGGTCGGCCGCGGCGGCGCCGGGGGGCCGCCGCCTCACCTCGCGAGGTGATCGCGGGAGCCGCTGCGGCGTGGACGGCGGGCCCTGCTCCGTCCCGTTGACAGGACCGGGCCCCGGCGGCCCGCCCCAGGCCGGCGGCCCGCCCCAGGCCGAGGGCACGTCCCGGTGCGCCGGAGGCGGCCCGTGCAGGGGTTCCTGGAACACCGGCCGCGGGCCCGTCGCCGCGGACGCGCCGTCCGGCGGCGGCCCGTCGGACCAGCCGCCGTCCCGCCGAGGCCCGGCCGGCGGGGACCCCACGGGGCCGGCGGCGGCGTGCCGTCCGGCGGGGAGCCGCAGCACCGAGCCGCCCTGCCCGCCCTCGGACGGCACGGCGTGCCCCCGGTCGGCGGCGATCGCGCCGGCGGGGACGAGCGCCTCCTCGGCGCGGCGGGTGGTGAGCACGCGCGCGTCGGCGGGCGGCTCCTCGCCCTCGGCGCGGACGACGAGGGCCGCCGGCAGCAGCACGATCGCGGTCATCCCGCCGTACGGCGAGGTCCGCAGCGTGACCCTGATCCCGTGCCTGCGCGCGAGCCGCCCGACGACGAACAGCCCGAGCTGCGCGCTGTCGGACAGGTCGAACTCGGCGGCGGTGGCGAGCCGCTCGTTGGCGGCGGCGAGGCCCGCCTCGTCCATGCTGAGGCCGCGGTCCTCGACCTCCAGCGTGAAGCCGTGCGAGACGGCCTGCCCCTGCACCTGCACGGTGGTGTGCGGCGGCGAGAACGCGGTGGCGTTCTCGATCAGCTCGGCGAGCAGGTGGATGACGTCGGCGACGGCCGGGCCGACGACCGCGGCGCGGCCCATCGGCGTCACGTTGACGCGAGTGTAGTCCTCGACCTCGGACGCGGCGGCCCGCGCCACGTCCACGATCGCGACCGGGCTGCGCCAGCCCCGGCCGGGCGGCTGCCCGGACAGGATGATCAGGCCCTCGGCGTGCCGGCGCATGCGGGTGGCGAGGTGGTCGACGCGGAACAGGTCCTCCAGGTCGTCGGGGGCCTCGATGCGGCGCTCCATCGCGTCCAGCAGCTTGAGCTGGCGGTGCAGCAGCGTCTGGCTGCGCCGCGCGAGGTTGACGAACACGTCGCTGACGCTGCGGCGCAGCGCCGCCTCCTCGACCGCGCTCTGGATCGCGGTGCGGCGGGCGGCGTTGAACGCCTCGCCGACCTGGTCGATCTCGCGGGCGCCGAACGCCAGCGGCGGCGCCTCGGCGGCCACGTCGACCTCCTCGCCGCGGCGCAGCCGGCGGACCACCCCGGGCAGCCGCGCGTCGGCCAGGTCGATCGCCTCGCGGCGCAGCCGGGCCAGGTCCCGGATGACCGAGCGGGCGACCCAGACCGCGATGACGAGGGACGCCGCCACGGCGACCAGGCCGAGCACGCCCGCGAGCACCACCCGCAGGATGATGCCGTCCGCGATCGGCTCGGCGCGCCGCTCGGCGCCGGCGGACACCGCGAGCTCCAGGCCGCGCAGCCGGGTGAGGTTGGAGTCGGCGGTGGTCTTCCACAGGGTGCCGGGCGCGCCACCGGCCTTGACCAGGCGAGCGGACCCGACGAACCGGTCCTCCAGCGAGCGGAGCCGCCCGTACTCGGGCATTTCGGCGATACGCCCGTAGTAGGCCAGGTCGGAGGGGCGCAGCTCCGCCGCCACGAACTCGTACAGCGAGCGCTGCGTCCCGACGAGCTTGACGAACTGGGCGTGCTCGGCGGGGGTCATCCGGCCGGCGGCGAGGGCCCCGGCGAGCAGCGCGTCCTCCTGCGCGAGCGTCTCGCGGGCGCGGGTCAGCGATGCCTGGTTGCGGGCGTCCTTGGCGACCTCGGAGTGGTCGAGGGTGGCGAGCGAGCCCTGCAGGGAGCCGACGTCGGCGAGCAGCGCGCTGTAGTCGGCGAACGCGCGGGCCCTGCCGGTCGCGCCGGAGTCGATGGAGCGGCGGCCGCCCGCCAGCGCGTCCAGCGCACCGAGGATCTTGTCGGCGAACCGGCGGGTCGGCGGGGGCGCCGCGTCCCGGGCGCCGGGGTCGCGGACGAGGGAGCGGAACAGCGCGGCCTGCCGGTCGGTGACGAGCCGCCCCGACTCCATCGCGGCGCGGTCGCCCTCGGCGTGGCCGCCGAGGTACACCAGCGACAATCGGCGCTCGTTCTGCAAGGCGCTGCCAAGGGCGCCGGACGGGTAGCCGTAGTGGTCCTGGACGGTCTCGACGTGCCGGAGGTTGAGCCCTTCGCCGAGCGCGATGCTCGCCGCGAAAGCCCACAGCACACCCAGTGAGATCACCGAGACGGTGACCATCAGGACGACCTTGAATCTGATGGATCTGAATCGTTTGGCTTTCGGGCCCGCTCTCCTGCGGCCGGGGTCTGAGTCCATGGGGCGGCCTCGATTTGGCACTTCGTGAAAACCTTCACTCGGCGGGTGGACGGGGGCGGGGGATGCAGGAGAGCCTAGGACCGCGCGCCACCACGTGTCGACAGTTTCCAGATCATCACATTATGTATACGTGGATGCCCGAAATACCCCTACCATCCCCCTACGTGATCATCCGTACGCGAAAGCAGAGCAGATCATCAGTGTCCGAAAATGCGGAAAATTTCAAACCAAGAAGGGACCCGCGTGTGACCTGGACCGGGCCCCGCTCCCGCCCTGCGCTCGCCCTCGCCGCCTCCGCGCTCGTGGCCGCCGCGGTGGCCGGATGTAACGACAAAACGGACAAGGCGGTCGTCGTTCCGGACGTCCCGATGCAGCAGGACGTCGGCGCCGGAGAGGGCCGCCTCGATCTCGTCGTGTGGGCGGGCTACGCCGAGAACGGGTCGACCGACGAACAGGTCGACTGGGTCACGCCGTTCACCCGGGCCACCGGCTGCCGCGTCCAGGCGAAGGTCGCCGACACGTCCGACTCGATGGTCGAGCTGATGAAGACGGGCCGCTACGACGGCGTGTCCGCCTCCGGCGATGCCAGCCTGCGGCTCATCTACGGCGGCACCGTCGCCCCCGTCAACACCGGCCTGATCAGTGGATACGGGGACATCGCCCCCTACCTGAAGAACCAGCCGTACAACTCCGTCGACGGCCGGATGTACGGCGTCCCGCACGGCTACGGCGCGAACATGCTGATGTACCGCACCGACAAGCTCCAGCAGCGCCCCACCTCATGGGACGTCGTCTGGGAGAAGGACTCCCCCGCCGCCGGGCACGTCGTCGCCTACGACTCCCCCATCTACATCGCCGACGCCGCGCTCTACCTGAAGGCCCACCGGCCCGACCTGAAGATCCGCGACGTCTACGCCCTGGACGACGAGCAGTTCGACGCCGCGGTCGACCTGCTCAAGCGCCAGCGCCCCAACGTCAACCAGTACTGGGCCAACTACCTCGACGAGCTCCAGTCGTTCAAGAGCGCCGACAACTACGCCGGGACCGCCTGGCAGGTGACGGCGAACATGGCGCTGGCGGAGAAGGCGCCGGTCGCCACCACGCTCCCGTCCGAGGGCGCCACCGGCTGGTCCGACACCTGGATGATCGCGTCCCGGGCGAAGCATCCCCACTGCATGTACAAGTGGATGGGCTGGATCACCACGCCGCGCGTCCAGGCCCAGGTCGCCCAGTGGTTCGGCGAGGCCCCGGCCAACCCGAAGGCGTGCGCCCACACCCCCAAGGGCTTCTGCTCGACCTACCACGTGGGCGACCCGGCGTTCTACGGGCGCCTGGCGTTCTGGCGGACGCCGGTCAAGGACTGCGGCGACGACCGAGGCGGCGCATGCGTGGAGTACGCCCGCTGGGCCCGCGCCTGGACGGAGATCAAAGGCTGATCCGAACCCGCCGATCTTGGCAGGTTTCCCCCTTGCTTTCGGAGCCCGCGTCAACTGGTCTAGACCAGAAGGCGACCGGCTTTGGAGGCGGCATGAGGATCGGACGGCGGATCGTGGTGTCCGGCATCACCACCGTGGCACTCGGACTCGCGGCGGCCCCCGCGGCCGGCGCGGACACGCAGGCGGGACCGCGGCCGTGCGAAGCCCGCCTCGCCGGGATGACCGCCGAGGAGAAGGTCGGCCAGATGGTCATGGCCGTGACCCATGACGGCCCGGACGGCATGCCCGACGACCTGACGCGCCGCTCCCTCCAGGACCTGAAGATCGGCTCGGTCATCACGTCCGAGCCGCGGACCCCGGGTCTCGCCGCCCGCTACTCCAACCAGGTGCAGCGGTGGGCGCGGGACACCCGGCTGGGGCTGCCGGTGCTGATGTCGGGCGACTTCGAGTTCGGGACGACCCACAACGTCCGCGAGGGCACCACGCCCCTGCCCAACGCCATGGGCCTCGGCGCCGCGCGCGACCCCCGGTACGCGCGGGAGGCGGCGGTCATCACCGCGGCCGAGGCCCGCGCGATGGGCTTCCACTGGAACTACGCGCCGGTCGCCGACGTCAACACCAACCCCGCCAACCCGATCATCGGCGTCCGGTCGTTCGGGGAGCGGACGGACCTCGTCCGGGACCTCGTCGAGACGCAGGTGCGGGCCTACCACCGCGCCGGCCTCATCGCGACGCCCAAGCACTTCCCCGGCCACGGCGACACCAAGACCGACAGCCACCTCGGCCTGCCCAGCGTCGACTACGACCGCGCGACGCTGGACCGCGTCCACCTGCCCCCGTTCCGCGCCGCCATCGCCGCCGGCGTCGACTCGATCATGACCGCGCACGTCGTCGTGAAGGCCGTCGACCCGGACCTGCCCGCCACCCTCTCCCCGAAGGTGCTGACCGGCGTCCTCCGCAACGAGATGGGCTTCACGGGGCTCATCGTCACCGACGCCATGGACATGGACGCGATCGCCAAGAACTGGGGCACCCGCGAGGCGACCGTGATGGCGGTGAACGCGGGCGCCGACGTCATCATGTCGACCGGCGAGTACTCCACGCACGTGGACGCCGTGGACGCGCTGCTCGACGCGCTGCGCGACGGCAGGCTGACCGAGGCGCGGGTGGACGAGTCGGTGCGCCGCGTCCTTGCGCTGAAGTGCGAATACGACGTGGCGGGCGCCCGGTACGTCGATCCCCGGGCCGCCGGGCGCCTCTCCGGGAACGCCGCGTTCCAGCGCCGCGCCCTCGCGATGGGCGTCGCCGGGACCACCCTCGTCAAGAACGAGCGCGGCACGCTCCCCTTCGACCCCGCCTCCGGCGCACGCACACTCGTCGCGGGCGCCGCCCAGGTCGAGCCGTTCGCCAAGGCCGTGGACGCCGCGTCCCACGGCCCGGTGACCGCCTGGCAGTCCGCCACCACCGCGCCCACCGACGCCGAGATCGCCGACGCCGTCCGCCGCGCCGGGGACGCCGACCGGATCCTCGTCGCCACCTACTCCTCCGGCCCGCTGCCCGCCGGTCAGGCGAAGCTCGTCCGCGCCCTCCAGGCCACCGGGAAACCCGTCGCCGCGATCGGCATCGGCCTCCCCTACGACATCGCCTCCTACCCGGACGTCCCCGCCTACATCGCCACCTACGGGACGACCGCCCGGATCCAGCGCGTCGACCTGACCATGCACAAGGCGGCCGCCGAGGTCGTCTTCGGCAGGCGACCCGGCGGGCGTCTCCCCGTCACCATCGCCGGCCTCTACCCCTACGGCCACGGCCTGTCCTACTGACCGCGCCGTCCCCTACCTCGCTGGGCGTACACCGACCCCCGGACCCGCGCCGGAAGGCTGAGACGCATGCACGCCCATGGCGGGATGCGCGCTGTCGGAGGTATCCGCAAGGGTGGCGTTAGGCGAATCAGGGTGATGGTGCCGTACACCACACTGAGGAGGACGCCATGGAACGCCAGACCCGCATCAGAGTCCGCAAACGCCCCACCGTCCGCCGGGAGAGACCCGTGGACCTCGACCTCAGGACGCCGTCCGGCCGCATCCTGCCGTACTGAGTCACGGCCACCGGTAGGCGGTGCCCTCGGCCGGAACGTGGTGCGGCTGGTAGCACTTGCTCGTCACGTGCTGGTCCCGGCAGTCCAGGCACAGGTACGTGCGGTGCCCCCGCAGCCCCCGCCCGCGCCCGGAGCACGGCGGGCACGTGCACGGCGACCAGCCGACGATGACCCGGCCGGGCTCCAGCCGGTGCCCCCGCGGGCACAGGAAAGGCACGTGTTCGCGGGTGGGCCCCGCCGGGTTCGCCTGCACGACACGACACTCTACTCGAACATACGATCGACCTCGGGCCGGTCTCCTCAGGCGGCCGTCCGCCATCACATCGCGCCGATGCCCCGCCCTCGCCCTCAGGCGGCGATGGGGCGTGTGCCCCATGCGCCCGGGGCACCGGGCGGTTCACGGTTGTGCACGGAGGCGATTACAGACCGTATCCCTCACGCTCTGATCACCACGTTCGGAGGAACACATGCACCTTCGTGTCCCGCTCGCGACGGCCGGCAAGCAGACCACACGGCGAACGCGCAAGGCCGCCATGCGTGTGACCGGCGTCGTGCTGGCCGCCGCCGCGGTACCGCTGATCGCGGCGGCTCCGGCACACGCCAACGTCGCTCACTGCCAGGCGTACCTGAGGTCGCAGGGCTACACCGTCGGACCGAGGTCCACCCATGCCTGCACCTGGGCGGCCAACCCGAACAACGGCCCGGCCCGAGGGGCGCAGTGCCGGGACATGCTGATCCACATCGGAGTGGGCCAGTACCACGCCATCGCCGCCTGCCGCGAGGCGTTCAAGTAGGAACCCCCGACGGCCCCCGGGACCGGCGCGGAGGACGCACCCCCGGGGGCCGTCGACGTTCCAGCCCACTTCGTCTCCGGGAACGACGGCCGCGCAACATCCGCACCGCCCCGACACCCGGCGCGACGACCCGTCGCAGACCACGACGTCCGCGCTGCGTCCGCGCTGCGTCCGCGACGACCCGACGCCGGGCGACACGTCCTGACGCCGAACACGACGCCCTGACGATGGCGTGACGTCCCGGCGACGGACACGACGGCCAGGCAGCAGGCGGCCACGCACGACCGCGGGGAACCGCAGGCAAGACATCCGTCGGCTCGGCGTCGGGTCGTCGCGCCGGGCGTTGCGGGTGGGCGGAACGTGCGGTCTCTCGGCGGCCCCCCGTTTGCGGGTGAAGGCGCCGGAGGCTGCGCGGGATTGGTCGACGCGGGTGGCGTGCCCTCCTCGCCCTGTCCGGGGCAGAAGACAAGTTGGCCGCCACGGGCCGGCCGCCGGGAGGCAGGTCGGCACCGGGCCGTCGGGGTCGGTAGGTCAGGGCGGGGGCGCGTCTGGGCCGTGCGGGGTCAGTGGTCGCGGTGGGTCATGAGGTGGGCGAGGGTTCTCAGTTCGGCCGCGGCGGTGGGGGTGGGCTCGCCGGCGTCCAGTTCGGCGAGGGCCTCGGTGAGGAGGATGTCCGCGCGGGCGGACGCCCAGCTCCGGCCGCCGGCCGCGTCGATCAGCGCGGCGGCGCGGTCGGGGTCGTCGCCGGTGAGGGGGGCGTCGCGCAGGTAGAGCGCGGCCAGTTCGTCGCCCGCGGGGGTGCCGGAGGCGAGGGCCGCGACCACCGGCAGGGACTTCTTGCGGTTGCGCAGGTCGCTGTGGACGGGTTTGCCCGTCACCTCGGGGTCGCCCCAGATGCCGAGCAGGTCGTCCACCAGCTGGAACGCCAGGCCGACCCGTTCGCCGAACGCCCGGTACCGGGCGGTGCGGGCGGGGTCGGCGCCGCCGTGGACGGCCCCGAGCGCGCAGGCGCCGCCGAGCAGCGCACCGGTCTTGCGGGCGGCCATGGTCAGGCATTCGTCGAGCGTGACGTCGGAGCGGCTCTCGAACGCGACGTCGGCGCACTGGCCCTCGACCAGGTCGAGGACGGCGCGGCTCAGCACGCGGACGCCCGCGGCGGGGGCGCAGCCGCCGGCGAGGGCCTCGACGGCACCGGCCAGCAGGGCGTCCCCGGCGAGGATCGCGGCGTTCCGGCCGAAGACGGTCCAGGCGGTCGGGCGGTGGCGGCGGGTGAGGTCGCCGTCCATCACGTCGTCGTGCAGGAGGGAGAAGTTGTGCGCCAGCTCGACCGCGACGGCGGCGGGCAGGGCGGCGTCCGCGGTGCCGCCGACGGCCTCGGCCGCCAGCAGCGTCAGCGCGGGGCGGACGGCCTTGCCGCCCGACCCGGCGATGGGGCGGCCCCGCTCGTCCCGCCAGCCGAAGTGGAACGCGGCGATGCCGCGCATCGTGCCGGGCATGCCGTCGACGGCATGCCGGAGCGCGGGGTCGACCAGGCTGCGGCTCCAGTCGAGGATGTCCCGGCCGGAGCGGGCGGAGGTCTCCACGGACATGTCGTCGTCCTTCTCGTCAGCGGGCGATCTCGACGTTCTCCATCACGCCGAGGGCGTTGGGCACCAGCACCGCGGCGGAGTAGTAGGCGCTGACCTGATAGGTCGAGATCGCCCGGTCGTCGATGCCGGTGAACCGCACCGACAGGCCGGGCTGGACCTCGTCGGGGACGCCGGTCTGGCGCAGGCCGACGACCCCCTGGTCGTCCGCGCCGGTGCGCAGCGCGAGGATCGAGCTGGTCCCCCGCGGGCTGATCGGGATCTTGTCGCACGGGTAGATGGGCACGCCGCGCCAGGCGGGAAGGCGGCGGCCGTCCCGCTCGACGCCGGAGAAGTACACGCCGCGCCGGGTGCACTCGCGGCCGAACGCGGCGATGGTCCGGGGGTGGGCCAGGAAGAGCCTCGTCTTGCGGCGGCGGGCGAGCAGCCCGTCCATGTCGGCGGGGGTGGGCGGGCCGCCGCGCGTCTGGATGCGCTGCTGCACGTCGCAGTTGTGCAGCAGGCCGAAGTCACGGTTGTTGATCAGCTCGTGCTCCTGCCGCTCCCTGACCTCCTCGATGATGAGGCGGAGCTGCTGCTCCAGCTGGTTCATCGGGTTGTTGTACAGGTCGGCGACGCGGGTGTGGACGCGCAGCCGCGTCTGGGTGACGGCCATCTCGTATTCGCGGGGCGACGGCTCATAGTCGACGAACGTGCCGGGCAGGACGGGTTCGCCGTCGTGCCCGGACGCCAGTTCGATCGCGGCCTCGCCATGCCGGGTCCGCGGCGGGACGGGCGCGTCGCGGTACCGCTCCAGGTGGCCGCGCAGGGAGTCGAAACGGCCGGTCAGCTCGTCGATCGCCTCCTGGGGCAGCGCCAGGACCGTGCAGGGGGTGATGGCGCGGTACGTGTGCTCCCACTCGCCGGCCGCGCCGAGCAGCGCCCGGTCGCCGAAGAACTGCCCGCCGTCCAGGACGTCGTATTCGACGGCGGCGTCATACCGCCCGGCGGCGGTCGGAGCCACCTTGCCGTGGGCGATCAGGTACACGTGGTCGACGGGACGGCCCGCCTCCGCGATCGCCTCGCCGGTGTCGTACTCGCGCTGGACGAACCGCCCGGCGAGCGCGTCCAGGATCTCGGTGTCGTCGATGCCGCGCAGGGCGGGCAGTTCCGTCAGGCCGGGCGGGGCCACCCGCACGTCGGCGCCGTCGTTGACGAACGGCACCCGCCCGTCGCCGAGCCGGTAGGTCAGCCTGCGGTTGACCCGGTAGGTGCCCGCCTCCACGTGCACCCAGGGCAGCACCGACAGCAGCCACCGCGGCGTGATGCCCTGCATCTGCGGGACGGACTTGGTCGTCGTCGCGAGGTTGCGCGCCGCGGAGGTGCTGAGGCTCAACTGCTGTTCGGTCATGGGCGGCTGCCTCCGTGGTTCGGCCGGCGGGACGGCCTGGGACGGGCGGCCGAGGCGCCCGGCCCGGCCGGACCGGCCACCAGCAGGATGGTGGGAATGCCTGACGTGTCCGCAGGCGGTGTCGCGGCGGGGGCCCGGAGCCGAGGACGGCCCAGGACACCACGGGCGCCGTGCGGGGCGTTGATCGCCTCCAGAACGGACGGGCCGGGGGCGGCCCCCGCCTCCACAGGCATGAAGGCGGGGAGCCGCGCGAGGCACCCGTCGGCCCCGGCGAGAGCGCGGGGCCGCTTGTACCTCTCTGCAGAGTGGTCGAAGGGCGACGTTCCCGCGTACCGGTCGATCACGCGGTCAGGGCCGGTACCGGGGGCGTCGGGGTGGGGGGAGGCGGTGGGCACACTCAAGTCGTGGGCGTCGTTCTCGTCCCCTGTCCCGGGCCCGGGGTCGTCCGGGCCCGAGGTGCCCACCTCATGCGGCCAGGCCCACACATGCCTGTGGGCCCGGTCGGCATGCGGGTCCGGCCACGCGGGGTGGGGGGTGGAGGACCCAGGGGGGTCGAACGCCTGCACTACGCCGCTCCGCCGTGCGCGATCTCGACGGACTCCAGCATCCCCAGCGCGTCGGGCACGAGCACGGCGGCCGAGTAGTAGGCGCTGACCAGGTAGGACAGGAGGGCCTTGTCGTCGATGCCCATGAAGCGGACCGACAGCCCGGGCTGGTACTCGTCGGGCAGGCCGATCTGGTGGAGGCCGATCACGCCCTGGGACGCCTCACCGGTGCGCATCAGCAGGATCGAGCTGGTCTTGGTCTTGCTGACGGGGATCTTGTTGGAGGGGAAGATCGGCACGCCGCGCCAGGCCGGGACCTTGTTGCCGCCGACGTCCACACTTTCGGGGTAGATGCCGCGCGCGCTGCATTCGCGTCCGAACGCGGCGATGGCCTTCGGGTGGGCGAGGAAGAACGCGGGGTCCTTCCAGACGACGGTGAGCAGCTCGTCCAGGTCGTCGGGGGTGGGAGGGCCGCTGCGGGTGTGGATGCGCTGGGACAGGTCCGTGTTGTGTAGAAGCCCGAAGTCGCGGTTGTTGACGAGCTCGTCCTCCTGGCGCTCGCGCAGCGCCTCGATCGTCAGCCGGAGCTGCTGCTCGATCTGGTCCATCGGCTCGTTGTAGAGGTCGGCGACCCGTGTGTGGACGCGCAGCACGGTCTGCGCGACGCTCAGCTCGTATTCGCGCGGGGCGCCCTCGTAGTCGACGAACGTCCCCGGCAGGACGGGTTCGCCGTCGTGCCCGGACGCCAGCTCGATCGCCGCCTCGCCGTACGGGTTCACGGCGCGGTCGGGGCTGTTGCGGAACTCTTCGAGGTGGGCCTGGAGGGAGGCGGACTGGCCGAGGGTCTCCTGGAAGTCGGCTTCGCTCATGCTGAGGATCGTCACCGCCGTCACGGCCTTGACGGTGTGCTCCCACTCGCCGGGCTCGTCACCGCCGACGAGGGTGCGCTCGCCGAAGAAGTCGCCGTCGGCGAGCGTCCCGTGGACGGCCTCGGTGCCGAACTCGCCGGCGCCGACCTTGCTGAGCTTGCCGTGCACGACGAGGATCACCTGGTCGATCGGGCGGCCGCGCTCGACGATGACGTCCCCGGGTTCGTACTCGTGCTGGGTGAAGCGGCCCGCGAGCGCGTCGAGCGCGAGGTCGTCGTCGTAGCCTCGCAGCGGCGGCAGCTCGCCCAGCTCACGGGGGATGACCCGGACGTCGGCACCGGTGGTCACGAACGTCACCCGGCCGTCACCGACCGTGTAGGTGAGGCGCCTGTTGACGCGGTAGGCACCGCCGGACGCCTGCACCCAGGGGAGCAACTTCAGCAGCCACCGCGAGCTGATGCCCTGCATCTGGGGCACGGACTTGGTCGTGGTCGCCAGGTTCCGTGCCGCCGCGGTACCGAGGCTCAACTGCTGATCCGTCACGTCCACACCACCGATTCATCGCCGGTTTCTTCCAGGAATGTGCCGCACGAAAGACGAGGAGGAGGCAAAGGAGAAAGCACCGATGTTCGACGATGCCGTTCCGTTGCGGCCGATCGCCTTGCCAGAGGTGACGCTACACACGGTAATCGCTTGATCGCAACGGGCGATCTCCCTCACCTCTTCTTTGCCTTTTCGCTACACAAGACCAACCTCGGCGCGATAGCGGACGAAAGTCGTCTTCAATCCCACTCGCCCCACAAGCCCCCCACCTGCATGAACATGATCGCGAGCCCACTGGGGGCGCCATCGAACATGCCCGATGAGATATATGAATGGCGGGTTATCATCAGTTCCATGCCCTCCCCGTTCACCGTGCTCGCCGAGCCGGCCCGCCGCCGCATTCTCGACCTCCTCCTGGAGCGGCCCCGCCCGGTGGGGGAACTCGTCGAGCGGATCGGCCTCAGCCAGCCCGGGACGTCCAAGCATCTGAGGGTGCTGCGCGACGCCGGTCTGGTCCGGGCGCGGCAGGAGGCACAGCGGCGCGTCTACGAGGTGCGGCTGGAGCCGCTGGTCGAGATGGACGCCTGGCTGTCCAAGTACCGGCGCGCCTGGGCCTCCCGCCTGGACGCCCTAGAGGAACATCTCGACGCCGCAGAAGAACATCTCGACGTCCGGGAAGGGCGTCTCGACGTCGTGGACTGACCCGGGCGGGCGCCCGCATCAGGAGGGCTTAGGAACGCGCCCCGGAACCCGCCGGTTCCGGGGCCTCCTTCGTCCCGATCTTGTCGATCGGCACCCGGGCCGTCTCGGGGATCATGACGATCGGGACCAGCGCCACGACCGCCACCAGGATCAGATAGTAGGCCGGGACGTAGTTGGAGCCCGTCGCCTTGATGAGCGACCCCACCAGGACGGCCGCGGTCCCGCCGAACAGCGATGTGGAGACGTTGTAGCCGATCGCGAACGCCCCGTACCGCACCCGCGTCGGGAACATCGCCGGGAACGTCGCCCCGATCACCGCCAGGATCAGCACCAGCAGCCCGCCGATGATCGCGTAGCCCGCCGCCACGCCCGCCGGGTGGTTCGTCTGCATCAGCGCGAACGCGGGCCAGGCCAGCACGATGTAGCCGACGGCGGCTGTGGCCAGCAGCGGCTTGCGGCCGATCCGGTCCGACAGCGCGCCGAGCGGCACGATCACCACGATCATCGCCGCCTCCACCCCGATGGTGATCAGCTGCGCCGTCACGTCGTCCATGTGCAGGAAGTCGACGAGGTAGGACGGCATGAACGTCAGCAGCGTGTAGTCCGCGACGTTCAGCAGCACGACGATCCCGATCAGCATGAGGATCGGCCGCCAATGGTGCTCCAGGGTCTCTTTGAGCGGCGACCGGAGCTTCTCGCCCCGCTCCTCCATGTGCTGGAACGACGGGGTGTCCTCGATCCGCGTGCGGACGTAGAGCCCGACGAGGCCGAGCGGCAGCGCGATCAGGAACGGGATGCGCCAGCCCCAGCCGTGCATCTGGTCGTCCGAGAGCGCGAGGTCCACCAGCAGGACGAGCCCGGCGCCCATGATGTAGCCGGTCAGCGTGCCCAGTTCCAGGAAGCTGCCGAAGAACCCGCGCCGGTTGGTCGGCGCGTACTCGGCGATCATCGTCGCCGCGCCGCCGTACTCGCCGCCCGTCGAGAACCCCTGCGTCAGCCGTACCGCGAGCAGCAGCAGCGGCGCCGCGACCCCGATCGTGCCGTAACCGGGCAGGATCCCGATGACGAACGTCGAGCCGGACATCAGCAGGATCGTGACGGCCAGGACCTTCTTGCGGCCGAGCCGGTCGCCCATCGGGCCGAAGAACAGCCCGCCGAACGGACGGGCGAGGAAGGCCGCCGCGATCAGCGCGAAGGAGCGCAGGGTCGCGCTGCCCGACTCGTCGGGCGGGAAGAACACCGTCCCGATGATCGAGGTCATGACCCCGGCGCTGAACACGCCGAAGTCGAACCACTCGATGCAGTTGCCCATGGCGGACGCGACGACGGCCTTGTGCACCGCCGGCAGGTCCGCCTCGCCCGCCTCCGTCCCGGCCCCCGCCTGGGCCGGCCTCGGATCCGCGCCGGAATCAGCGTTCATCCGCCACCTCCGGCTTCCGGTCTGCCCGAAGATCGACGAAGGTAACGCGACGGATCGGACCGGTGACACCATGGAGCACCGACGGTCCGATCGCCCTGCGGAGCACAGTGCTGGGGCGGCGCCTCTACCGCTAAGCCTCGCGACGTTTCGCCGCGGTGTCCTCGTCCTCTTTCTCTTCCTTCTCGTCCTCTTCCTTCTCATCGACGAGGGCGTCGGCGTCCTTCTCGTCGTCGTCGGCAGCGGCGTCGAAGACGGGCTCAGGCTCGGGCTCGGGCTCGGGCTCAGGCTCGGGCTCAGGCTCAGGCTCGGGCTCAGGCTCGGGCTCAGGCTCGGGCTCGACGGGTACGGGGACGGGCTCCGCGACCGCGACGACGCTGTTCAGGAGTTCGTCCGTGAGCTGGGGCAGGCGGGCGGTGCGCTGCGGGTCGCCGTCCAGGATGTGCTCGGCCTCGGGGATGGCGACGAGCGCCTGGGTCTCCTGCGCCTCCCGGGTGATCACCCCGCTGGCGAGGACGGTGTTGCGGTGCCGGAGCGCGCCGTTCTCGCGGAGCAGGTCGTCCACCTCGGCGCGGGTGCGCGTCACCCGCCGGCTCATCCGGACGTGCACGGGGAACCCTCCGGCGGCGAGGCCGACGATGAATCCGGCGGCCGGCAGCCCGATGACCGGCGGCGCGAGCGTGGCCACCAGGGCGACGGCGATCAGTACGACGACCACCGCGAGCGCGACGAAGTGCTTCTCCATCCAGTCCAGGACGGCGTTGACGCGCTTCGGGATCCTCACTCGCCTTCTCCTCCGCTTTCCCTCATGACGGAACGGGCCGATCTGCCGACAACGATCGCGGCGGGGCCCTGTGTTCCGAACCGCCCCCTGATTTGAAACGCCCCGTGTTCGGAAGCGGCCCGTGCTCTGAACCGGCCCCGTCCTCGGGGCGGCATTGTGCTCTCCGGGGACCGGCGCCGTGTTCGGGAGACGCGCCGTCCGCCCGGGCAGGGGCGCCGGAAGCCCGTGCGCCTTCCGGCCCGGGGCGCGCCGCGCGCGCCGCCCCTTCCCCGCTGAAAGTCACCGGCGGGAGACCGCTCGAAACCCTAACAGGATGTGACCGGCGACCCGAAGCGCCCTCCGCCGCGTCCCCGAGACGCGCCGCCACGACCCGGGCGCGGCCCCGCCACGACCCGAGCGCGGCCTCGCCACGACCCCGGCGTGTACCGCTGCGGCCCCGGGATGCGAGCACGGGGCGCCGCCGAATATCGTCCATGGATATGAGCGAACACTTTGACGTCGTGGTCCTGGGCGCGGGCCCGGGTGGATATGTCGCCGCGATCCGGTCGGCGCAGCTCGGGCTGAAGACGGCGATCATCGAGGAGAGGTACTGGGGCGGGGTGTGCCTGAACGTGGGCTGCATCCCCTCGAAGGCGCTGCTGCGCAACGCCGAGCTGGCGCACATCTTCACCCAGGAGCAGAAGACGTACGGGATCAAGGTCGAGGGGCAGGTGTCCTTCGACTACGGCGAGGCGTACCGGCGCAGCCGCCAGGTCTCGGACAAGCTCGTCAAGGGCGTCCAGTTCCTGATGAAGAAGAACAAGATCACGTCCTTCGACGGGCGCGGGACGTTCACCGACCCGAACACCCTCCAGGTCGCCCGGCCGGACGGGTCCGGCGAGACGGTGACGTTCGACCACTGCATCATCGCCGCCGGGGCGCACACCAGGCTGCTGCCCGGTACGTCCCTGTCGGACCGGGTCGTCACCTACGAGGAGCAGATCCTCAGCTCGGAGCTGCCGGAGAGCATCGTCATCGCGGGCGCGGGCGCCATCGGCGTCGAGTTCGCGTACGTCCTGCACAACTACGGCGTGAAGGTCACGATCGTCGAGTTCCTCGACCGGATGGTCCCGAACGAGGACGCGGACGTCTCCAAGGAGCTGGCCAAGCGCTACCGCAAGCTCGGCGTGGACGTCCTGACCTCCACCCGCGTGGACGCGATCGACGACTCGGGCGAGAAGGTCAAGGTCACCGTCACCGGCAAGGACGGCGCCCAGCAGGTCATCGAGACCGACAAGGTGCTCCAGGCGATCGGCTTCCAGCCGAACGTGGAGGGCTACGGCCTGGAGAAGACCGGCGTGGCGCTGACCGACCGGGGCGCGATCGACGTGGACGGCCGCTGCCGGACGTCCGTCCCGCACATCTACGCCATCGGCGACGTCACCGCGAAGCTGATGCTGGCGCACGCGGCCGAGGCCATGGGCATCGTCGCCGCCGAGACCATCGCGGACGCCGAGACGATGGAGCTCGACTACGTGATGATCCCCCGCGCCACGTACTGCCAGCCGCAGGTCGCGAGCTTCGGCTGGACGGAGGCGCAGGCCAAGGAGCAGGGCTTCGACGTCAAGACGGCCAAGTTCCCCTACAGCGCCAACGGCAAGGCGCTCGGCATGGGCGAGGGCGACGGCTTCGTCAAGGTGATCAGCGACGCCAAGTACGGCGAGATCCTCGGCGCCCACCTGATCGGCCCCGAGGTGACCGAGCTGCTCCCCCAGCTGACCCTGGCCCAGCAGTGGGACCTCACCGTCCACGAGGTGGCCCGCAACGTCCACGCCCACCCCACCCTGGGCGAGGCCGTCAAGGAGGCCGTCCACGGCCTCGCCGGCCACATGATCAACCTCTGACCCCGGTGGCGTGTCCGCCCCGGCGGACACGCCACGGCGTTGTCAGACCGCTCTCCTTCCCTTCTCCACACGCCGTCGGCCGCCTATTTGCGGGAAAGGCAGAGGTCCATATTGACGAAGTCGAAGGTGAGCGCGAACGCTTGACGAACTCCAGCGTGAAATCGGCGAGCGTCTCGAACCCGAACCGCCCGAACCTCCCGTCCTTGAAGAGTGCGTCAGGGTCGTTATCCACCCACGCGAACGCCATACCTGGTCTCGCCTTCTGCCGCCGCCCCGGAGGCCCTCCCCGGTCGCGGACCAGGAAACACGAGCGCGTGTTTCCACCGCGTGAACACGCACAGAGCCCGGACGCGACGCCTTCGCCAGGCGTCCCTCGAACACCGCCCGTTCCGGCTGCGAGCGGCTCGGCGGCATCCGCCCACGGGGCCTCCGCACAAACCTGTTGGCGGACCACGGTGACCACTGCTACCTTTCCGGAGGCCGTGCAAGAGAACGAGGAGGTGGTACCCGTGAACGCAGTATCGACATGGGTGCTCCCCTCTGGGGCCACGGTCGGGCGGTAGGTCGTCCGGGAGCGCCGACCAGAGCACTCCCGAAAGGCACGACCATGCAATTCACCTCCGAGCAGCGCCTCGACGACGGCGTCCTCGAACGCGAATTCACCCTCGGCGAGATCCCCGGAATCCTGTGGACGCCCGCGTCCGCATCCGCACCGGCCCCGTTGATCCTGCTGGGCCACCCCGGCGGGCTGGACAAGATGCGCCCCCGGCTGACGGCCCGCGCCCGGCACTCGGCGGAGCACGGCTTCGCCGCGGCCACCACCGAACTCCCCGGGGTCGGTGACCGGCCGCGCTCCGCCGCAGCCGAGCAGGCCCGCGCCGACCTGCGCCGGGCGCTGGAGGCCGGGGGGCCGGTCGACGAAGAGATCATCGACCGGCTCGTCCTGCCCCTGGTCGACACGGCGGTTCCGGAATGGCAGGCCACCTTGGACGCCCTTCTTTCACTGCCCGGGATAGGCGGCCCGGTCGGCTTCTCGGGCGGAGTCATCGCCATTGGTGTCCGGCTCGCGCTCGTCGAGCCGCGTATAGCGGCCGCCGTTCTGTTCGCGGGAAGTTTCGTACCTCGCGCCACATTCGAGGACGCCCGCCAGGTCACCATTCCCCTGCACGTCCTGTTGCAGTGGGACGACGAAGGAAACGACCGTCAAGCGGCCCTGGACCTGTTCGACGCCTTCGGCGCCAAGGAGAAGACGCTGCACGCCAACATGGGCGGGCACACCGGCGTCCCGCAGTTCGAGGGAGACGCCGCAACCGCGTTCTTCAACCGGCACCTGAAGTAAGGTCAGCCCCCAGATGCCTCGCCGCCCCGATCGCGGCGGTACCGGCCACGGCCGCTACCTCCCCGGTCGGGGCGGTATATCTGCAGAGGCCGGGCCATGGGCAGCGGGCCGTGATCGACCTCTCGCGCCGACACGGACCACTTTCGATAAGCAACCGTAGCGCAACGAAAGCAGGCGGTCGGCATGGCGGGGCGCTTCGTCGAGCACCTCGTCGACGACGTCCTCCTGCTACTCCTGCACACCCGCCTAGACGGACCCGTCACGCTGACCGCAGGCAAGGCCGTCACCTTCAGCGCCTTTCCTCTCACCTCACCGTGCGGTGTGCCCGAACATCCCCTCCCGCTTGCCCAACTACGAGGAGCGGGCCCGGCCTGGTCGGCACCGGCCAGGCCGGGCCCGCTGTCAAGGGGTCTCCGCCGGGGATTCCAGGGGCCCGGCCGGACCGCCGTGGGACGTCAGCAGATGACGGTGGCGACGGGTGAATACGCGACGAGGTCGAAGGCACCTGCCGCGGACTCACGGTAGTTGTAGAAGAAGAATCCGAGGTTGATGTTCGTGCCGCAGGGAGAGTCGGCCTCGATCTGGATGGGCATCGTCAAGGTGCGCGTCGCGCCGGGAGGGATCGGCGTGGTGTAGTGGTCGCAATCGACGATCTCGCCTGTGCACTCCCCTTTCTTGAACTTCGTGCCATCGGTGATGGTGTCGTAGGTCATGTTCACCGTCAGGAACGTGAACATGACATCGTAGGTCTCCGGATTCTTGAAGGTCACCTTCAAGTTCACCGTCGTACCCGGACGCGGCTCCATCGTGTCGAAGCTGGACGTGATCACCTCATCGGCCAGGGCCGACCCGGCGGGTACCACGCCTATACCCGCCGCAAGAGCCGCGAGCGACACGAACAGAATCCGCCTGACCAGCATGTTCTCTCCCTTTCTGCGGGCACGCCGAATTGCGCACGAAACGGGGCATGACAAAGTCGCGGACCGATGGACCTGCAATCCGCGAGAAGCCGGTAATGGGAGCGCAGCGCAGCGTTCTACATGGCCGTCACCACTGTTGGGAGCAGGGCTTGGAGCAACGGTACCCGCGCATGGGTCCACTGACCCCTGTCTGAACAGTCCAATTTTTCCATTCGCGCCCAATGGCGGCGGGGGCCGTTCCCGGCACCGATTCGCCTACGCCGGACTCACAAGTGATCACGGGGCGGAGTGGACTCTGGAAAACCGGCCGACCATCGCCACCGATAAGGGACATGAGGCAACGCATTTGGTGCTCAGGAGGATGAGGCGACGGACGTGAGGCCGTTGAACTTGCGTGCCGCCGGAAGCGTCCAGCCCGGTTCGGCGAGCGCAGAGGATCCGGCCCCGGGGCATCCCGGCGGGTGTCCGCCCCGGGCGCGCACGCCCGTCTCGCCGCCTCACGACCTCCGGGGAGGGATTCGAGGGGCGACGGACGCGACGGCGCGCGGTTCACGAGGCCGAGCCGGACGAGTCCGGCGCGATCACGCGGAACGGGCATGCGATCAAGGAGTGACTCCGCCGAGGGCCGGCGGTCATCTCGTCGACGATGACCCCGGTCGACTGGGCCGTGAGCCGCTGCCCGCGCCCGTGGACGGCTTGCCCTGCTCATCCACGTCCACGGGGGCTCCCGAAAATTAGTTGTCATCCAGGCACGGTCGCATGACGAATACCCCGCAAAACCAGCCGGCTTCCCCCTTCACATCAGGAAGGCAGGCCCACGCAGTCACCAGTGGGGAAGCACTCTGCGGCGGGCGCCGTGACGGTGCCCATTGTCGCGGCGACGGCTATGGCTTGGTGCCTCCGGCCGGAATTCCTGAGGTCGCTGCCGCCCATCGGCTGGTTTCCATGACCCAGGGCGACTTCGTCCTGCAATACATCCTCGTCCCGGTTCTGTAGGAGGAACGCGTGGGGGGCTGGACCCTTCAGTGTGACAGTGCCGATGGCGGGCCGTCTTCGGGGGATGACTTCATGCGTCAGCCGAAAACACATAGATCTGCCGGTGCCGCCGAATCCGCTATCGCGGGCTGGATCAGAGGCTCGGAGTTCTCCTGCCTCGGTGCGAAGGCGGCGGAACGCCGGGGGCTGGTCACCGAGGTCGCGGTCGGTGGCCTGGGGGAACAACGGACCGTTCCGGAGCTGCATCGCGGGTTGGAGCATTTCGTCACGGAAACCCTCACCGAGAGTGAGAACTTCACCACGTTCGTCGCCGTCTTCGACGGGCCCGGCGGGCTGACGGAGGATCAGTTCGAGGCGGCGTTGTGGGCCCAGTTGTCCGCGCTCCGCGAATTCGACCGGAGCCGGTACCCGTGGGCGCAGGGGGTCGATTCCGACCCGGATTCGGCCACCTTCGCCTTCAGCGTCGCCGGTCACCCCTTCTTCGTCGTGGGCCTGCACCCCGGCGCCTCCCGCGTCTCGCGACGGTTCTCCAAGCCGGCGATGGCGTTCAACTCGCACCGTCAGTTCCACCGCCTCAAGGAGAGCGGCCTTTACGACGGGCTGCAGCGTCGCATCCGTCAGCGCGAGATGCGGTTGCAGGGTTCCGTCAATCCGAATCTCGCCGAATTCGGCGAGCAATCCGAAGCACGGCAGTACTCGGGCCGTGCAGTCGAGGAGGACTGGAAATGCCCGTTCGAGCACGGGAGCCTTGGGGGCGACCGATGATGGGCGAGCGTCCGCCACGGATCCTGATCGTCGAGCCCGTCTCGTCCGGCACGAGGCTCGTCGAGGACTGCCGTGCCCTCGGCGCGCAGGTCGTGGTGGCCTCCGCCGACAGCGGGGACCGGCTCCTCTCCGATGGGCTCCGTGACCTCGCGGACCAGGTCCTGGTGGTGGAGACCAACGACGAGGAAGCGCTCGTGCGGGCGGTCGATCGGGCGTTGCCGCTGGACGCGGTCCTGCCCGGGGTCGAGCTCGGCATTCCCGCGGCCGCTCGTGTCGGCCACCGGCTGGGAGTGACCTCCCTGTCGCCGGAGACGGCGGCATGGGTGAGGAACAAGGCGCTGATGCGCAGCCGGGCCGCGGCGATGGGAGTGCGGGTCCCCCGCTTCGCGGAGGCCCGTTCGGTCGACGAATTGGAGAAGGCCGCCGCGGAGGTGGGATTTCCCTGCGTCCTCAAACCGGTCGACTCCTCGGGAAGCGTCCATGTCAGCCGAGCCGACGACCTGTCGGAGCTGCGGTGGTCCTATCTGCGGATGGAGCACGATCGGCGGCTGGATCTCGGACGCACGGCCGGTTCCCATGTCGTGGTCGAAGAATACGTCTGCGGCCCGGAATACAGCGCGGACGGATATGTCCTGGACGGCCGTGTCTCGCTCTGCTCGCTTACCCGGAAATTCCTCGGTCCCGAGCCCTACTTCGTCGAGCTGGGGCACATCGTCTCGTCCGAGAACGCGTCACCCGAGGTCATCGACCAGGTGGAGCGGTATGTGCGGCAGGTGCTGGAGGCGCTGCAGATCTCGTTCGGTCCTTTCCACTGCGAACTGCGGCTCTCCGCCGATGGGCCGATCCTGATCGAGATCGGGGCCAGGCTGCCGGGTGACCGGATCACGGATCTGATCGAGATGGCCACGGGCGTTTCCCTGTCGCGGGTCATGGTGGCCTGCTACCTCGGTCTCCCACCGGAATCCGCCGACGCCTTCGGCACGGCGCAGGCGAAGTGCGCCGGCATCAGGTTCTTCGACGCGAACGGGAAACGCAGTTTCACCAGGCTCGAAGGCTGGGCGGAACTGGGTGCGCGCCCCGATGTCGTCGAGACGGGCCTGAGCTTCCGTCCGGGCGATGACATTCCTTCGCTGGAGGACTTCCGGGGACGGATCGGCTACGCCATCTTCACCGCGGACTCCGCCCGGCAAGCGGAGCGGACATGGCGGGAGCTCGGAGACGCGATCCGTGTCATCTGAGCCCGTCCGGCAAGTCGACCTGTCCGCGAATTCACACCGTTTCTGGAGCCGTCCATGCGCGGTCCTCGCTCTCGCTACTACGCGCTGAGGGCGATCGGTTGGCTGGCCGATCAGTTGCTGCTCTTCCTGGTGCCCGTCCTCGCCTTCAAGCTCACGGGAAGCCTCGCGTGGTCGGGCATCGCCCTGACGGCGCAATGGGCGCCCCGGCTGATCGCCCTGCCGGTCGGCGGGCTGCTCGCCGACCGTTTCGATGTGACCGCCTTCTACGTGGTCAACGATCTGGTCAGGTGCATGGCCGGGCTCGCGGGCGTCCTCGCGATCATCCTGTTCCCTGACGAGGCCGGCGCCACCGTCATCGTCTTCTCCGTCGTCGCGGGGGTCTGCTGCGAGCAGACCCTCGTGGCGGGGGAGAAACTGGCGGGACGTCTGATCCCCCCCGAGATCATGCCCGGTGCCCAGAGCCTGCTGGGTTCCCTGGAGCAAGGCGCGTTGCTCCTAGCACCGGCCATCGGCGGCGGGCTGGTCCTCCTCGACACGGTCTGGACCGCTTTGGTCATCACGATGCTCTTCTTCGTAAGCCTGGCGATCGCCTTCAGCCTCCCCGAAGGGAGAAGGACCGAGAAGCCGGACCGCCCCATCAGCGGCTCTCTCTCCAGCCTGGCGGGCGAACTGGCGACGGGTCTCCGGACGATCGGGCGGATCCCCGTGCTGCTGGGGATCGTGGTGGCGACGATGCTGGTCAACCTGCTGCTGGGCGCCATCCAGACGGCCGCGCCGGACCTGGTCGTCCGGTCGTACGGGCATTCCGAGGGCGTCCTCGGCACCATGTACACGGTGGCCGGGATCGCCGCGATGGCGGCGATGCCCGCGATGAACCGCCTGATCCGCAGGTTCGGCCTGCTGGCGGTGGCCGCGGCCGCGTCGCTCACCCAGGCGGTCGTGTTCACCCTGCTGACATCGGCCTCGCTGTTCTGGGTGTTCGCCGGTCTCGTGGCCGTCTTCATGATCGGCGACTCGATGTTCACCGTCGTGATCAGGATCGTCCGGATCACGGTGGTCAGACCCGACGAGTTCGGCCGGACGGTCGCGGCGATTCACATGCTGAACTTCGCCCCGGTACCGCTCGTCGGGCTGATCCTCGCCGCGGCCGACGGACGGGTGCCCCTGGGAATCGTCATCCCGACGATCGGCCTGGTCACCCTCGTCTCACTCGCCCTGCTGATGCGGCGCCTACGTCCGCTGGTAGCAGCGTGCCCGGACCTCCACCCGCTGGAGGAGAAGAGAAAGGCACGCGCCTTGGTCCCCTAAGAGTAAAAGGCGACTGCGTGGGTCACCGACGAGGAAAAACGCCGTCACCGCACAGGAGAGACGGGGGTGAGCGAGCGGTACTGCGCGTGCCAGCGGGCGGCACTGATCCACAAATCGCCGCAGACGTCGCAACGTCGCCATCGCCGACGGCGTTCATCGGAAGCATCGTCGTCGGCTCACTGCCTAGCCCTTGATCATGCCCTACCGGATGCTCGGAACCGGCGTTACACCTGGGCGTAAGCGAGGACGATGTCCGAGAGTTCGAGACGCGGAGCTGGGCGACTCGGGTCATCGACGCTGACCGGGAGGCTCGGCAGCCCAGGCCGTCGGCATTATCGTTGACGTGGGGTGATGGGGCACTCACACTGAGGTCCGACCGGAGGGATCGTATGGACATTTGTGTGGACGTCGGGCCGGATCTCTGCGGGCGTCTGTGGCGGCGGCCGCCGCCGCATGAGGACCTGCCGTCGTGCTCGATGGTGCTGACACGCGGCGGGCTGCTCGCGGCGAAGGTCGCGAGCGTGGACGGGAGCTCATACGGCCTCGTCGGCTACGTCGTCGACGCCGGGGATGCGACCGCAAAGGCGGCGCGGGTCGCATTCTCGGGCCGGGACTGGTTGCGCACCCTGAACATGTCCTACGACGCGTACGCTCCCCTCGTCGCCGCGCGGCAGCCCGGCGCGCTGGTGCCCGCGCTCGGCCGCATCGCCCGTATCGACCCGGCCACACTCGTGGCAACGGTGTCCACCCGGGACCCCGCGCTGCTCGCCGAGCACTCGACGGCGTTGGACGAGCTCGCGGCCAGCGCCGGCATCTGCTCCGCCAAGATCGGCGTGTACGGTTCGGCGGCCTACAAGGATCGTGCCGCGCAGGGAGACCTCGACGTGGTCATCTATGGGTGGGCGGCGTCGCGGCGCGTCCACGCCCGCGCGGCGGGCGCGACGCCGCCTCGGCACCTGGACCATCCGCACACCCCGCATTTCCGGCTGCCGGGCAGCCAGGTCACGTTCGACCCTCGGTACCTGGTGGGCGAGCACGCCATCACTGCGGCGCTGGTGCGCGGCGAGTACACCGCCCAGGCGCCCGAGCCGCTCACCGGCCTGTGGGTGCTGGACGCGCGGGCAGGGGTGTTCTTCCCCGCCCGCTACACACTCAGCGACGGCAGCGTCCTGCTGTCGTACCGGGCGGGGCATTCGGGGTGGCTGCGGCCCGGCGACGAGCTGGCGGGACCGCCGCTTCCGGTGTACCGGCGGCGCGGCGTCCGCTACCGGATGGTGCTGCGCTGCGAGACTCTGGATGCCCGCCGCGCCCACACCGAACAGGACATCTGCCGCCCGTGACCGAGCCGACCGCAGCGCCGGTGCCTGACCGGAGCATTGGAGTCGACCGTGCCTGGTGGATGAGTGTCCAGTTCGACCGGGCTGCCCGTCTCCTGACGGCGCGGCCGGATGGCGAGACGGTGCGCGGTGTCGCCGACCGGACCCGAAGCGGCCGCGTCGTCGAAGACGGTGTTCCGCGCTGGTTGCGCGTCCTCGCACTGCCCGATAGTCGGGCGCACGGTCCGATCTGGGACGGTCCGATAGCGGCGCCCACGCTGGCCGGGCTACGCCGTCCCGAGCTTCTGACCTGGGGTACGTGGAGGCCGCGGGACGACGCCGGTCAGGTGGTACGGGCCGAGCTGTGGGAACTGGTCGACGAGCCGGTCTGCTCCAGCCACGAGCAACTCACCCCAGCGCAGGCCCGCGCACTGCACCTCGGCCCAGGATGGTGGCGGAGCCTGGACGAGTCACTGAACCGTCTGGCGGCCTACGACACCACTCGTGTTCCCCGCACGCAGCAGCAGATCACTGCGGCGATGCGGAACGCCTACGGCCCCGACGTCCCCTCGACGGTCCGGCGATGGGTCACCCAGCACGGCGACCTGCGGTGGACGAACGTCACCGCAGGCACGCCGTACCTGCTGGATTGGGAGCATTGGGGCCTGGCCCCGGCCGGCGCGGACGCGGCGACGCTGTACTGCACGAGCCTGCTGGCCGCGGAGATGGCCGCAGATGTCCACCGGCGATACCGGCACGTACTGGACTCCCCCGATGGGCGTATCGCGCAGTTGTGCGTGTGCGTCCAGCTACGCCGCCACGCTGACATCGGTGCCCTGGCCGAGCCCCTTGACCGGCTCGCGCACAGCTTGCTGGCCCGGTGACCACTGTGGCGCCCGGTGTGAGCGCCGTGGGCAGGTGATGAGTATGCGGACGACCTGTGCGCGGAATTGCGCCGAGCGACATAGTGGACTTGCGACGGTTCGAGGGGACGATCGCCGGTTACCGGCGGTCTACCGCGAGAGAGTCAGAGGAGCGGAGCAAGCCCTGGCGATCGCCACCCTCGTCCATGCCAGAAGGGATCCTGCACGGGCTTGCGCCGGACGCTCTTCCGGGACGGATCGCCGCGAACAAACGCAGCGCGGCACGCCGTTTCCCTTTCGTCGTCCCCCGCGATCGGGAACGAGGTTCAGAGTCACGGTACCGACGACCATCAGATCCGCAGACCCTGGCCAAACAGTCCGCCTTCCGATTCCCGATGACTACCGGGATGTACGGCGTACCGCGCCTCCAACGCTCAGGCGACGGATGTGAGGGCGCGCAGATCGTGGGCCGCCGGAAGCCCGCGCACCTGGTCGGGTAGTGCGCGGAGAATCTGGCCGGTCAGAAGCCGTGTGCGGACGGTCGTCGATTCGGAGAGCTTCTGAGCGGTGGTGACCGCATGGTGGAGCCCGGCATCGACGTCCCGTGCCTTCACCAGAGCGGCCGCCCGCATCAGGTTCAGGTTGGCGACCGCCCCTCTGGCGTCCGGCGGGAAGAGATCCAAGGCACGCGTGAGTGCCGTCATTCCTCGATCGTCCCCCAGACGGGTGAAAACATAGGACTCCGCCCACCGCAATTGGCTCTCGCGGTAGGTCAGGACCGTTGGCCCGTCCGTTCCCTGTGTCAGCCGCTCGAACGTCTCCTTGGTCTTCTCGATGGACGCGAGCGCCTCGTTGCGGTTGCCCTGCCCTGCCGCCAGATAGGCCCGAGCGGCATACGCTCGGGCCAGTCCGGCAGACGGCTTCCCCCCAGCGATGCCGATGGCCTCATCCGTCAGGTCGGAGACGATCTGGTCAGACCGCTGCCCCCAGTAAGCGTCCTGTGCGGCTCTGCCCCGAACCCAGACCCGCAGAACCTTGTCACCTGAGGCGTCTGCCGCACGGCGCGCAATGCTCCAGGAGACCCGTGCGGCACGCGTGTCACCTATATCACCCAGCTCGATGGCCATCAGGCCCGATAGTCCGGCGCTGGTCCGCAGCAGCCCCGCTCGCTCCAAGGGCGCGTGCGGCCGGTCGAGCCGCCGCCCCACTGCGATGACGTCCGTCGCCAAATCGTTGAGCAAGGACCCGGCGGGCCTTCCCATGACCCGTTGCCCGTACTCGTGGACGGCCTGCTCCCAATCGTCCAAGCCCACGGCGCGATCAAAATGCTTGTCGGCGCTGAAACGGACCTTATCCAATACGCCGGGAAGGACTGCGACGCCGGCGCCTAGAGCAGTGACGAACTGGAGCGCGGCACGCCGTTTCACGTCATCCGTCCCACTGTCGGTAACAGGGCTCGGACTCACGGTACCGACCATCAAGTCCGTAGGCTCTGACCAAACGGCCCGCCTTCCGCTCCCAGATGACTACCGCAATGTAGTCCGCCCCAGTCATAAGGCGTCACGGCACCTTCGACACTCAGGCGACGGACGTCAGTGCGCGGAGCTCGCGGGCCGCGGGAAGCGTCCGGCCTCGATCGGGAAGCGCTCGGAGGATCTGCCTCGCAAGGAGTCTGGTGCCTGCGGTCACCGCGTCGGGACGATGCTGGATGATCGTGACCGCATGTCGTAGCCCGGAATCAGCGTCCCCCTCTCTCACGAGCGCTGCGGCCTGCATGAGCTTCAGGTTGGTGATCGGCCCTTGAGCGTCTACCGGGTAAAGCGCCAAGGCTTGTGCGAGCACCGACTCAGCCCGACGATCGCCCAAGCGCGTGAAGACGAAGGACTCCGCCCAGCGCAACTGGCTCTCGCGATAGGAGAGGACGCTTTGCTCATCCGTCGGACGCGAGAGTCGCTCGAATGTCTCGTTGATCCTCCTGATGGAGGCTATTGCACTCTTGTCGTCGCCTCTGCTCGCCGCCACGGCGGCCCGCGCCGCGTGGGCGCGGGCCAGGCCGGGGGAAGGTTTCCCCGCGGCGATGCCGATGGCTTCATCCGCGAGGTCGGTGACTACTTGATCAGTTCGGCCTGCCCAGTGGGCATCCTCGGCCGCTCTGCCACGAACCCAGACTCTGAGCGCGCAGTCACCCGATGCGTCCGCCGCGTGGCGCGCGGCGGACCACGAGACCCGAGCGGCCCTCGTATCGCCCACGTCACCCATTTCAATGGCCAGGAGGCCCGACAACCCGGCACTGACCCGCATGAGCCCGGCGCGATCACGCAGGTCCTGCGTTCGATCAAGACACTGACTCACGCGTAGGATGTCAGCGGTCAAATTGTTGACGAGGGCCCCGGTCGGCTGGGTCATGATCCGCTGTCCGTACTCGTGGACGGCCTGGTCCCACTCGTCCACGTCTACGGTGTGATCCAGAACCTTGTGGACACCGGAGAAGGATTCGCTGGACAGGCTCACCGAGACGACGGCGCCAGCTCCCAGCGCAGCGACCGATTGGAGTGCGGCACGCCGTTTCACGTCGACTTCCCCACCACCGGGAACAGGGTTCGAAGTTACGGTACCGACCGTCAAGCCCGCAGTTACTGGCCCACGAGTCCGTCTTCTGCTCCCTGATGACTACCGCGATGTAGCCCATCCCTATAACAGCTCGTCACAGGCCTTTTGGGGCCGGCGCGGCGGACATGAGGGCGCGGAGCTCGCGGGCCGCTGGGAGCGCGCGTGCCTGGTCGGGGAGCATGTGCAGGATTTGGCGCGCCAAAAGCCTGGTGCCTGCCTTCACAGCATCGCGGCGATCCTGGATGACCGTGACCGCATGTTGGAGGCCAGAGTCGATGTCCCTCGCCTTCACCAAGGACGCCGCCCGCATCATCTGCAGGCTGGTGATCGACGTCTGGGCCTTCGGCGGGTAGAGGGCCAATGCATGCTCAAGCGCTGCTGAAGCTCGTTTATCCCCCAAATGGACGAAGACGAAGGTCTCCGCCCCAAGCAGTTGGCTCTCACTGAAGGAAAGGGTGGTCTGTCCGTCCGTTCCCTGCGGAAGGGTTTCGAACGTCTCCCTTGTCTTCTCGATCGCGGCGAGCGCGCCTTCACCATCCCCACGCTCAGCCGCGAGGCAGGCCCGCGCCGCGTGGGCCCGGGCAAGTCCCGCCGATGGCCTGCCATCGGCGATCCTAATGGCCTCGTCGGTCAGGTTGATGACAGCCTGATCAGACCGCTCGACCCGATAGCCAGCCTGTGCCGCTCTGCCGCGTATCCATACCCGCACGTCACGGTTACCTGAGGCGTCCGCCGCCCGGCGGGCGATGTTCCAGGAGATACGCGCGGCACGATCATCTCCGACATCATCGAGTTCGACGGCCAGGAGGCCCGACAACCCTGCGCTGACCCGCATGAGCCCGGCGCGGTCCGAGGGCACGTGTGTCCGTTCGAGTAGCTGTCCGACGGTAATGACGTCGGCCACCAGATTTTGGATCAGCGCACCGGCCGACCTGGCCGTGATTCGCTGTCCGTACTCGTGGACGGCCTGGTCCCACTCGTCCACGTTCACGGTGTGGTCGAGGGCCCGATCGACACCGGAGAAGATCTCCTCCATGACCCCGGCCGGGACGGCGGTCCCGGCGCTGGTTGCGGTGAACAACCGGAGTGCGGCGCGGCGTTTCACGTCGTGGTCCCTGTCGTCGGGAGCATGGCTTCCCGATACGGTACCCATGGCCTGATCGATGGACTCCTGTCCGAACAGCTCCTTTTCTGTCAATTCGAACACGATCGCGTAGGCGTGGCCCCAGTCGGCGGGGAAGACCTCGCCTTTCTCGTGGCGGTTGTTCTGCCTTGCCAGGTGCTTGACCTGGCTCGTGTCGGGATGATCGATACCGACGGCGGCGTACATGCGGCGGGCCGTCTTGAACGGGCCCCAGCCGCGGGCGAGCCGTTCGCGGCGGATGCGGACGGCCCAGGCGGGAAGCTGCTGGTCAGTCATCGGTTGACGCCCTTCGGCCGGGGAGACGGAGGGGACCCGGGACCCCTCTCACACCGCCAGTGTCGCCTTTCTCGGTCCGTGCGCACTCGATTTCACTGAGTAAAGACGGGAATTCTCGCCCGTCCTTTGAAGCCGAGCGGGGTTCGGTGCTTATTCGGCACCGGGCCGGGTTCTTGATCCAGAAAGCGGAGGCCGGATCGTGGGCGATCGGAAAGCCCGGCCGTTGCGGCGGCCGGACATTGCCGGGGTGCGTCCGAAAAGCCAGATATATGTGTGGCCTTTGGACGAGCGGACGCCGCGGGCGGCGCGGCGGGCCGTCGCGGGCCTGCTGGACCGGTGGGGCGTGGCGGAGGCCGACGCGGACGACGTGGTGCTGCTGGTGTCCGAGGTCGTCACCAACGCCGTGCGGCATGTGCGGCGCGAGCTGCGGGACGGCGGGGTGGTGAGGGTCCGGGTGCGTGTGACGGGCGGGCGGCTCAGGGTGGACGTGACCGACCCCGAGCCGGGATGTCCCCGGCTCGGGGCGGCCGGGGAGAACGACGAGGGGCACCGGGGCCTGATCGTGGTCGCGGCGTGCGCGGGCCGGTGGGGGTGGCGGCCGGGGCCGGGCGGGGGCAAGACCGTTTGGTGGACGCAGGACGTGACGCGCGGCGGCCGGCGGGCGGGTCGGCGGCTGATCCACGGGTGCGGCCGCGCGGTGTTGGTCCTGCTGGCCAGAGGCCGGTGATGGCCCGCCATCGCAGGCGTGACGTGCGCGGTCCCGTCCACGCGCCCTCGATCCGCGCGGACCTGTACCTCGCGCGGCTGGCGGACGTCCTCAAGGCCCACGGGTGGGCGGTCTCCCTGACCCGCGTGGGCACGCTGCCCGTGCTGCGGGTCACCGACCTGCGGGCGCCGACGGTGGGCGAGGGCGTCGTGGTGACGCTCGTCTCGGACGCCACGGGGAACCGGGGTCCGTGGTTCCGGTCCTCGACGGGCGTCCTGCTGGCCCCGTGCTCCGAGCCGGCGCGGGCCGAGGAGGGGATCTGCGTCCTTCTCACGCCGCTCATCGCGAGGGCGCTGTCGGCGTCCAGGCAGCGGTGACGCCGTGTGCAACGAATCCTCGCGAAGAGCCTTGAAGAAGCAACGAAATACCAGCTCAGCGCAAGTTCGGCGCATTGGTTTACAGCGGTTCTCTTCTTAGGCTTGCGATCGTTCCCTCTTCTTCGGACACTCCTGGAGACACGCATGTCCGTCATGCCGGCCATGGAGCCGAGCACCGTCCCCGCGCGGACCGCGCTGCGGCGGCATTACCTGATGTGCCGTCCCGAGCACTTCGCCGTCACGTACGCGATCAACCCGTGGATGGATCCGGCGGCGGGCGCCGACGCGGGGCGGGCCGTGGAGCAGTGGGAGGCGCTGCGGGCCGCGTACGTCGCGCTGGGTCACGAGGTGAGCCTGATCGATCCGATCGCGGGGCTGCCCGACATGGTGTTCGCGGCGAACGGCGCGCTGGTCGTCGGCGGACGCGCGTACGGCGCGCGGTTCCGGTATCCGCAGCGGCGGGCGGAGGGCCCCGCGTACGCGGACTGGCTCAGGGGCAACGGGTTCGCCGAGGTGCTGGAGCCGGAGCACACCAACGAGGGCGAGGGCGACTTCCTCACGCTGGACCACGTGATCCTGGCCGGGACGGGCTTCCGGACGGACATCGCCGCCCACCAGGAGGCGCAGGAGTTCCTCGGACGGCCCGTAGTGACGCTGCGGCTGGTCGATCCGCGCTTCTACCACCTGGACACGGCCTTGTTCCCGCTCGGTGGCGACAATGTGGCGTACTACCCCGGCGCGTTCTCGCCGGGCAGCCGCGCGGTGCTGGAGAGACTGTTCCCGGACGCGGTCCTCGCCGGGGAGCGGGACGCGGCGGTGCTCGGGCTCAACGCCGTGTGCGACGGGCGCAACGTCGTCGTCGACGCCGGGGCGGTGGAGCTGATCGGCACGCTGCGGGGCCACGGATACGAGCCCGTTCCCGTCGATCTGTCGGAGTTGCGCAAGGCGGGCGGCGGGCCCAAGTGCTGCACGCTGGAGCTCCGTCCGTGATCAGCTGACGGCCTGGTCCGCCGCGCGCTCGCGGCGGACCAGGTGGCGGGTGCGCAGGACGCCCGCGACGCCGATCGTCCAGATGGGGATCTGGACGGTCCAGGCCGCGCGGAACGCGCCCGGGGTGAAGTCCCGGCCGGGCGACAGGGCGTCCAGGACGAGGCCGATGAGCAGGATCGTGACCAGGGCGGCGGTGAATCCGCCCACGTTGACGATGCCGGTCGCGGTGCCCTGCTTCCCGGGCGGGTTGAACGTGCGGGCGTAGTCGAAGCCGATCATCGCGCCGGGGCCGCCCAGCGCGACGCAGAGGACGAGCAGGACGAGCAGCCAGGACGGGGCGGGCGGCGGCCACGCGAGGGTGACCGCCCAGGCCGCGACGTTGACCGCGACGATGCCGAGGACGAGCCGGGACCGCCGCAGCGGACGGCGGGCGACGAGCCTGCCGACGAGGGGCCCGGACACGACGTTGGCCAGGACGAACAGGGTCAGCAGGGTGGACGCCGCGGCGGGGCTCATGCCCTGGCCGGACACCAGGTACGGAAATCCCCACATCAGCGCGAACGTGTTGGACGAGAACTGGGTGACGAAGTGCGTCCAGAGGCCGAGCCGGGTTCCCGGACGGCGCCAGGCGGCGCGCACGTCGCGGCCGATCTCGCGGAGGGACGGCGGCGCGGGCCGGGTGGTGCGCGGCGCGTCCCGCAGAACGGCGAGGGCGAGGACGCCGATGAGGGTGCCGAGCGCGGCGGCGGAGCCGTAGGCGGCGCCCCACCCGGGGCCGTGCAGGAGCGCCGCGAGCGGGACGGCGCTGAGCACCTGCCCGAGCTGGCCGAGGAGCCCGGTGAGCTGCGTGACGACGGGGACCTGCCGTCCGGGGAACCAGGACGCGACGATCGCGAGCACGCTGATGAACGTCATCGCGTCGCCCGCGCCGACCATGACGCGGGCGGCGACCGCGCCGCCGATGCCGGTGGAGACGGCCATCAGCGCCTGCCCCGCCGCCATCAGCAGCGCGCCCCCGGCGATCATGCGGCGCGGGCCGACGCGGTCGAGCATGAGGCCGACGGGGATTTGGAGTCCCGCGTAGACCAGCAGTTGCAGGACGGTGAAGGACGCGAGCATCCCGGCGGACGCGTCGAAGCGGTGCACGGCGTCGAGCCCGGCGACGCCGAGGGACGTCCTATGCAGGATCGCCGCGACGTAGGCGAGGACGCCCACGGACCACAGCGCCCAGGCGAGGGGCGCGGCGCCCTGTTTCCGTGCCTCCCGGGAGACCTGGGGGTTTTGGACGGTTTGCACGGATAACTAAGTTATGTCATCTGCCTCGGGGGGCCGCGCGCAGGTGCATCCGTTCCCCCTGCGGGCCGAACAGGCTGAGCAGCTCGACCGGCCCGCCCGCGCCGCCGAACCAGTGCGGCAGCCGGGTGTCGAACTCGGCGGCCTCGCCCGGCTCCAGCACCATGTCGCGCCCGGCCAGGATGAGCCGCAGCCGCCCGTTCAGCACGTACAGCCAGTCATAGCCCTCGTGGGTCCGCGGGTCGGTCTCGGCCCGCTCCGGGACGATCATCTTGAACGCCTGCACGCCGCCGGGACGGCGGGTCAGCGGCAGCACGATCATGTCGCCCCGCCGCTGCGCCCGCGGCCTGATCCGCGGGTCGCCGACCGCCGGGGCGCCGACCAGTTCGTCCAGCGGCACCTGGTGCGCCTGCGCGAGCGGCAGCAGCAGTTCCAGGCTGGGGCGCCGCTTGCCCGACTCCAGCCGGGACAAGGTGCTGACCGAGATCCCGGTGGCCTCGGCGAGCGTGGCCAACGTCACGTCCCGTTCTTGCCGCAGCCGCCGGAGCCTCGGCCCGACACCGGCGAGCACATCCTCCGTCGTGTCCATGCGTTCATTGCAGGAACGGCAATGTCGTTTGTCAAATCAGGAAGGTGATGAAGGCCAGGCCCGTACCTGTCCGGCGCAAGCGCGGGCGTGCCGGCACGGGGGCACCGGCACGCCTCCGGGGAGCGCTACTTCGGCAGTGTGATGTTGCACTCCCAGGTGCACTTCCAGGTCTTCTCTCCGACCTTCCCGTCGATTTTCAGACCTGCCATCTTCTGAAGGTCCCTGGCGTCGTCCTCGGACTTCGGCCCGTAGATGCCGTCGACCTTGAGGTCGAACCCACGCTTGACCATCTGCTTCTGCCAGGTGCGCACCTGCTCGCCCTTCGTCGGCGGCGGCTGCTTGAGCGGGTGACCGGGGTAGGGCGGCGCATGACCCGTTGTGGCTTCTGTGGCACTTGCTTCAGTCATGTCAATCACTCCTCGAACGACTTCTTATCCCAGAATCCATAAGGCCAGGTCGATCCCACAACACCCCACAGGGAAGTAGGGGGTAAAAGTGCACCCCTCCCCTTAAAGCGAACGCTTTGCGATGAAAGTTCAATGGCTTTTCACCGGCGCCGCTCGCACATATTCCGTGTGGGTCGCCCCCGCGCGCGGCTCAGCGGACCCAGAGCTCGTAGAAGAGGTCCAGGCCGACGGACTTGGGCACACACCGGTACTCCCGCCAGTCACCGTTGGTCACACCGGCCTGACCGGTGAGATCGCACCACCCGCAGGTGAAGAGCAAGGTGACGGATCGATACCCCGGGGGCACCCCGAACGCGCACTCCCCGCGCTGCGAGGGCGAAGCGGGGACGGCGGCGGCACCGGCGGACACCGTGCCGACGGTCGCCGTCCCGGCGCTCGCGGTGCCGGACGCCGGGCCGAAGACGGCGATCATTGTTCCGGCGAGCAGAGCCGCCGATAAGGGACGGACGGTCGGGTAAATCGTCATGGGAGCGCCCTTTCCTAAGGGGTGACGGTCCTTTATCTTCTCCGATACTCTTCAGTTTGTTCCTCGGCGTCGCCGGGCGAGGGGGGTGGCGTCCCCGTGAGTGTTCAGTTCCGTCCAGGTCAGGAATCAGCGATTTCTCGGCAACGATGAGAGTGATCGGCATGGGGACCAGCGAGCGGGAGTGGCAGCAGAGGCGGGCCGCGCTGAACTCCGGGCGTGACCGCCTCGGGCGGATCGCGACCGGCCTGTACCCCGGCGTGCCGCGCGTCGAGGGCACGCCGCTGATGTGCCGGGAAGGCTGGATCCCGGCGGCTCCGATCCCGCTGGAGGACGTCCGGCTGGAATGGGACGCCGATCCCGCCCCGGCCGCCGTCGCGGGCCCGTCCGACGGGCTCCCCCGCGGTCACCGGACGTACGCCGAGGCCATGGCGGCGCTCGCCCCGCCCGCCGTCTTCGAGGACCGTCCGAGCTACCGCCTGATCGGCGCGGCACCACCGGTGCTGCGGTTCGGCCCGGCCCGCTACTTCGACGGCGTCAACGTGGGCGAGGCCGTGGCCCACGAACTCGCCGCCACCGCCACTGACGACGCCACCGACGGCGACGGCGACCGCGACGGCTTGCCGCTGCGGGAACGGATCGGTGACCCCTGTGACCTGGGGCAGCGCGCGGCGCTGACCGCGATCACCACGCTGACCGTCACCGTGTCCGGCTCCTACGTCTTGCACTGGCGTGACCCGGCGAAGGTCGCGCACGCGGGCGGGCTCCACCAGGTCATGCCCGTGGGGGTCTTCCAACCCCTGGACGGCGAGCGCCGGGACGACGGGCACCGGGACCTCGACCTGTGGCGGTGCATGGTCCGCGAGTACGCCGAGGAGCTCCTCGGTGCGGGCGAGGACTATCCGCCCGGATTCGTCCAGGACGAGTGGCCGTTCCACAGGGACCTGACCGCCGCCCGGGCGTCCGACGCAGTCCGTGCCTACTTCCTCGGCCTGGGCGTCGATCCGCTGACGCTCGCCCTGGACCTCCTCACCGCCGTGGTGTTCGAGGACGCGGCGTTCGGCGCGCTGTTCGGCGGGCTCGTCGACGTCAACGACGAGGGGACGGTCTCGACCGCGCCGTTCGACGGGACGGTCCCCGAGCCCATGCAGCCCGCCGGTGCCGCCGCGCTCCGGCTGGCGTGGCGGCATCGGGCGGCCCTGGGGATCACGCCCGGGTGAGCGCCTTCATCTCGTCCAGCGCGTCCACGAGATGGTCGACGATCTCCCCGGGGTCGGGGACGAGGTCGCGGCAGGCGACGACGCCGACGTCCACCGTGCCGTCGTAGGAGAACACGGTGATGTTGAGGCCGCCGCTGAGGTCGCTGACGAGTGAGAGCGGGTGGTAGGAGAGCACCCGGGCGCCGCACATGTACAGCGGGAACTGCGGGCCCGGCACGTTCGAGACGATCAGGTTGAGGGGACGCAGCGGGAGGGACGGGGCCGCGCGCAGGGCGAGACGGGTGGCGGGCCCGGCGACCGGCGCGGGCAGGAGCCCGCTGACCTCCCGCACCCAGTCCCCCGAGGACATCGTGAACCGGCGCTTGGCCAGGTCCATATCGCGCCGGACCGCCGCGAAGCGGTCCGCCGGGTCGGGCACGTGGGTGGCCAGCGGCACGGTCATGAGCGACACCTGGTTCCCCGATCCGGAGGCCCCGCCGGACGCGCCGCCGGAGGCCCCGCCGGACGCCCCGCCGGACGCCCCGCGGCGCAGCGACACCGGGACACCGGCCACGAGCGGACGGCCCGGCAGGTCGCCGCGCTTGTCCAGCCACTGGCGCAGCGCCGCCGCGCACAGCGCCATGACGACGTCGTTGACGCTGCCGCCGAGCGCCCGCCGGATCTCCTTGATCTCTGCCAGCGGCAGCCCGCCCCACGCCACCGAGCGGTGCGGGCCGATCGGCCGGTTGAAGAGGGTGGACGGCGCGCTCGGCCGGGGCGCGCGGGGCACGCCGCCGCGGCGCAGGACGCCCTGCACCGCCGACGCCAGCGGCCCGACACCCGGAAGGGCCGCGATGCCCGGGATGTCGTCCAGCTGCGGGACGGTGCGCGCCACGGACACGGCCGTCCGGATGGGGTACGTCACCGCCTTCAGCAACCCCGCGCCGAGCATGTCGGCCGTCGCGGGGGCGCGCGCGGGAGCGGGCTCGTCCGAGGGCAGATCGCGCGGTTCGGGAGACAGGTCCAGCAGCGCGGCGAGCGCCTCGGCGGCCATCACCCCGTCGACGGCCGCGTGGTGCACCTTCGCGTAGAGCGCCGTCCGCCCGCCCTCCAGCCCGTGGATGAGCACCATCTCCCACAGCGGACGCGACCGGTCGAGCGGCTGCTCGTGCAGGAGCGCCACGACGTCGGCGAGCCGCGTCCCGTCCGCTGGCGGGGACAGCTCGATCTCGTGGACGTGGCGCGCGGGGTCGAAGTCCGGGTCGTCCTCCCAGTAGGGGAGGTCCAGGCCGAGCGGCACCTGGACGAGCCGCCGCCGCAGCGGGAGCGGGGCGAGGTGCGCGCGGGCCCTGACCAGCTCGGTCACCTGCTCGGCGGTGAGCCTCCCGCCCGGATGGGAGGACGTGTCGAGAACGCACAGGCCCGCGATGTGGGCGAGGGTGCTGCCGGTCTCGGCGTTGAGGAAGGTGGCGTCCACGGTGGTCAGCTGGCTCATTCTCGTCCCGTCCGGTGGCTTTGTTCCTGTCCTACCTTTCTAGGTGGTATGTGGTGCTGCTGCGGACGGTCAACGGCTGGGCCCAGAAGTTACGCCGACTTAACGAGGCGTTTCACCCTGTTAATCCACAAATTTCGGATGACCTTGAAAATTTCCGTCACTCTTCCGGCCTCATGCGGTCAGGGAACTTCACAGGCCCGATCAGGGAACGGCGGCAAGATCACCCCGTTAGGGTGGTCCTCCATGACCGCACGACCACTCTCCGAGATCGTCGAGGCGGGCTGGGCGACGGCGCTGGCGCCCGTCGCCGGGACGATCGCCGCCGCGGGCGACTGGCTGCGCGCCGAGGTCGCCGCCGGGCGCCGCTACCTCCCCGCCGGGAACCTCATCCTCAGGGCGTTCACCCAGCCCTTCGACGATGTGCGCGTCCTGATCGTCGGGCAGGACCCCTATCCGACGCCCGGCCACCCCGTCGGCCTCAGCTTCTCGGTGGCCCCGGACGTCCGCCCGCTCCCCGCCAGCCTGATCAACATCTTCCGCGAGTACTGCGACGACCTCGGCCATCCCCAGCCGTCCAACGGCGACCTCACCCCCTGGGCCGAGCAGGGCGTGCTGCTGCTCAACCGGGCCCTCACCGTGATGCCGGGCAAGCCCAACTCGCACCGCGACAAGGGCTGGGAAGAGGTCACCGAGCAGGCCATCCGCGCCCTCGCAGCCCGCGGCCGTCCCCTGGTGGCCATCCTCTGGGGGCGCAACGCCCGCAACCTCAGGCCGATGCTCGGCGGCGTCCCCTGCATCGAGTCACCCCACCCGAGCCCCTACTCCGCCGACAGCGGCTTCTTCGGATCCCGGCCCTTCAGCCGCGCGAACCAGCTCCTCGAACAACAGGGCGCCCACCCCGTCGACTGGAAACTCCCCTAAGTCGACTGGAAAGTCCCCTAGCCCAGCCCCGGGTCCTAATCGCGCGGGAGGCGGCGGAGGAGGGCGGCGAACTCGTCGGAGCCCTCCGGGAGGCTGGTGGCGGGGAGGGGGGTCAGGCGGCGCTCACCGTGACTCCAGTAGACGCCGGGGGCGCAGGGGTCGTCGGCGGCCTCGTGCATCTCCTGGACGACGTCGGCGAAGACGGGGAGCACCTCGCGGACGGCCGTCGAGGTGATGGGGTAGAGCAGGAGCGTGCTGTGGCAGGGGACGCCGACCAGGGCGCCATGGCGGTTGGGCCCCGGGAGGAACTGGTCGACCTCGCTGAGAAGCGCCGACACGTAGCGGCTGCCCGGCTTGGTGACGACGCGGACGTTGCGTCCCGGGAGCAGCGGCTGATCGCGGACGGCGACGTCGGCCAGCTCGCGGTCGTGGGTGTTGGTCATCACGTAGCCGAGCTTGCGGAGGCCGAGGAGGCCGGCGCGGGCCTTGGTGAGGGGGCCGCCGTAGCGGGGGTGCTCGATCATCACCATCGCGTCGAAGTGGTCGCCGGCGGGCACCACGACCAGGCCCTCGCGGTCGCGGGGGGCGAGCTTCGGGACGATCCGCAGCCGCAGCAGCTCGCGGACGTCGCCGAACAGCTCCATCTCGCCGACGGCGAGGAACGCGCGGTCGCCGACCTCGCGGACCCATTCGTCCACGACCTTCGGCCAGGCCGAGCGCGGCTCGCGGGCGCAGCGCTCCAGCACCGTCCAGCTGGAGGCGCGCGCCTCCGACCTCCCGACGGGCAGCACCACCTCCGAGGTGCCGGAGTCGAACCAGGCGGTCGGCGCGAGGTCCGGGAGCACGTCACGGATGAGCGCGTGCACGTCCGCCGCGGCGTCCAACGGTTCCATGCTCATCCCCTTTCACCGATCACGTCACCCCCCAACCTTCTCAGAGTTCCGGCCGGTTGTGTGATCCATCGCGATCCTGCGCCCCGCTCGCTGATCAGGGGTGGCTCAAGTACGGTGCTTCCATGTCCGAAATCGTGTACCCGCCGGTGATCAAGACGGCTCTCGGAGTGTTCAAGGCCCTGAACATCAGGGTCCGTCTGGAGGGGACCGACCAGATCCCCCGCACCGGCGGCGCGGTGCTGGTCAGCAACCACGTCAGCTACCTGGACTTCATCTTCGCGGGGCTCGCCGCGTACCCGGCCGGGCGGCTGGTGCGGTTCATGGCCAAGAAGGAGATCTTCGACAGCCGGGTGGGCGGGCCGCTGATGCGCGGGATGCATCACATCCCGGTGGACCGGGAGGCGGGCGCGTCGTCGTACGCGGCGGCGCTGAAGGCGCTCAAGAGCGGGGAGATCGTCGGCGTGTTCGCCGAGGCGACGATCAGCCGCTCGTTCACGGTGAAGGACATCAAGAGCGGCGCGGTGCGGATGGCGGTGGCGGGGAAGGTGCCGCTGATCCCCGTCGCGGTGTGGGGCCCGCAGCGGATGTGGACGAAGGGCCGCAAGCGTCGGCTGCTCCAGCGCAACGTCCCGGTGGCGGTCCTCGTCGGTGAGCCGCTGTACCCCAAGCGCGGCGACGACTACGACCAGGTCACCCGCGACCTGCGGGCCGCGATGTCGGCGCTGCTGGAGAAGGCGCAGCGCGAGTACCCCGACGTGCCGCGCCCGGGCGAGACGTGGTGGCAGCCCGCCTACCTGGGCGGATCGGCGCCGACGCCCGGCGAGGCCGAGAAGCTCGACCTCCAGGAGGCCGAGGCCCGCAAGGCGGCCCGGGGGTCCGGGGCCTGAACGGCTAATTCGGTGGACGCCGCCGCGCGCCGCGTCTGATCATCGACGTCATGACCATGCCGCAGGACGTCCTGCACCTCATCGAGCCTCGGGAGAGCGTGACCGACATCGAGGCGGGCTCGCCCGTGCCCGTGGTCTTCAACCTCAGCGACAACAACTCGCCCGCGGACGTGATGGACGTGCTGTCGCTGCGGCCGTTCGCGTCCGGGGAGCAGCCGTGGTCGCGGTCCACGCGGCTGGAGCACGTCCGCGCGGACGCGCCGCTCCGCCCGGACGGGGCGCGGCTGGTGCGCGTCGCCCACGAGAAGGGCAAGGAATCGGTGCTGGCCGAGGGCGACGGCTGGACGCTGCTGACGAACCGGTGGAAGAACGGCGCCGCCTACCTCGCGGTGTCGGCGGTGTCCGACGAGCTGGCCGAGAGCGTCCTGGAGGAGTCGGTCAAGGACGCGACGGAGCCGCCGAAGACCGACGAGACCAACGTCGAGATGGGGTTCTGGCACATGGGCTCGCACGGGCCCGTCCGCACCGAGCGCGCCATCTCCGCCGACTCGTGGGCCGACATCCGCCGCAACTACACCGCGCCCGTCGCGGACGCGCTGGACGAGGTGATGAACCTCACCCGCGAGCAGGTGTCGGGGAGGCTCCTGCTGCTGCACGGCCCGCCCGGCACCGGCAAGACCACCGCGCTGCGGGCGCTCGCCCGCGCCTGGAACGGCTGGTGCCAGGCCGACTGCGTCCTCGACCCCGAGGCGCTGTTCGGCACGCCCAGCTACCTGATGGAGGTCGCGGTCGGCGACGACGAGGACGAGGCCCGCCGCTGGCGGCTGCTCATCCTGGAGGACTGCGACGAGCTGATCCGCGGCGAGGCCAAGCAGTCGACGGGCCAGGGCCTGTCGCGGCTGCTCAACCTCACCGACGGGATGCTCGGGCAGGGCCGGGACGTGCTGGTGGCCATCACCACCAACGAGGACCTCGCGATGCTGCACCCGGCCGTCGTCCGTCCCGGGCGGTGCCTGGCGCAGATCGAGGTCGGCCCGCTGACCAGGGACGAGGCGACCGCCTGGCTGGCGGAGCCGGACACCGCCGGCGCCGGTGCGGCGGCGGACGAGATCGGCCCGGACGGTGCGACGCTGGCGGAGCTGGCCGCGCTCCGCAAGGGAGAGAAGCGTCCGGAGGGCGGCGCGGCGCCCGCCACCGCCACCGGCTTCTACCTCTAGGCGGCCTTGGAGAGGGCCTGCTCGATGTCGGCCCACAGGTCGTCGGGATGCTCCAGGCCCACCGACAGCCGGACGGTGCCCTCGCCGACCCCCGCGGCGGCGAGCGACGCGGCGTCCAGCTGCCGGTGGGAGGTGCTCGCCGGGTGCATGACGAGCGTGGCGGCCGCGCCGAGCGACGGGCCGAGCGCGATGAGCCGGACGGCCTCAGTGAAGACCCGTCCGGCCTCCCGCCCGCCGGCGGGGTCGAACGCCATGACGCCGCCGCTCCCGTCCGGCAGCAGCCGCCGCGCCAGGTCGTGCTGCGGATGGCCGGGAAGTCCCGGGTAGTGGACGCGGGCGACGGCCGGGTGCGCGGCGAGGCGCCGGGCGATGTCCAGGGCGCTCGCGCTCTGCCGGGCGACGCGCATCGGCAGCGTGGCGAGCCCGCGGATCGCGAGCCACGCGGCGAACGGGTCGGCGGTGGCGCCGAGCTCGACCGCGTGCTTCCACACGCGCCGGTGGACGTCGGCGTCCGCGAACACGGCGGCGCCCCCGATGAGGTCGCCGTGCCCGCCGATGAACTTGGTCACCGAGTGCACGACGACGTCGGCGCCGTGCTCGATGGGCCTGCACAACAGCGGCGCGAAGGTGTTGTCCACGACGGTCAGCACGCCCGCGTCTCGGACGGCGCCGGCGAACGCCGGGATGTCGGTCACGTGCGTGACCGGGTTGGAGATGGTCTCCAGGTAGAGCAGCCGGGTGTTCGGGCGCAGGGCCGCGCGCGCCTCGTCCGGGTCGTCCCCGGGGATGTGGGTCAGCTCGACGCCCCACCGGTCGGCGAGGTCGTGCAGCAGCGCGTACGACCCGCCGTACAGGGAGCTCTGCGCGATGACGTGGTCGCCGGAGCGCAGCAGCGCCATCAGGACGGCGTTCACGGCGCCCATGCCGGACGCGGTGGCGTGCGCGCCCGCGCCGCCCTCCAGCTCCGCGGCGGCCCGCTCGAAGGAGCGGACGGTCGGGTTGCCCGTGCGGGCGTACATGAACGCCTCGTCCGGCGAAGCGAAGGACTGGGCGAGCGTGTCGGCGCTGTCGAACCCGAACAGGTGTCCCTGGTAGATCGGCACCCCGAGGGGCCGGCTCGTGGCGGGCGTGATCACCTGCGGGTGGACGGCCCGGGTCTGCGGATGGACGTCGCGGTCGTGCGGGTGCTGTCGGGTCATGCTCCCAGCCTGCGATGTGTTCCCCCGGGCGGGCATATCCAATCGCGACCAGTGGCCCGGACCACGCCCCCCGCGTCAGTGTTTCAACACCGCGGCCGGACCACCGGCCCGGCCGGGGTCGCCGATGCCCTCCCGTCCGGTACGGTCCCCGTCACCGGCCCACCCACCCCGCGAGGGCGGGCCGGCGATCAGGTCCCGTTCCGGACGCTGCGCTTCGGCGTCCCGCGACCGGCAGTCATGAGCATCGCCCGCCGGGAGGTGGTTCCACCATCCGGGGGATCACTGGCTTCCGGGCCGGTTCCCCGTACCCGCACCCTTAGGGGCTACGGGGTGGCGTGGGCGAACAGGTGCCGGTACACGCACCGAAGCTGGTGGAGATCACTGACAGGCTTCGCGAAGGCGAGGCGCAGATCGAACGAGCCGGGTGCCTGCGACGGTGCCGCGGAGCAGCGCAGCCACATCCCGTAGCGGTCCAGGGCCAGCGGCCGGACGGCGGGCGCCGGTGCGTCCTCGGCCGCGACGGCCTCGGGCAGCAGCCGCGTGAGCTCCTCGCGGTGGCAGGAGTCGAGATGGGTGAGGATGCCCGCCTCGATGGCGACGAACGGGTCCGGCGCGGCGGCGGCGTACTCCTCGGGTTCGACGGTGGCGCCGCCCCACGCGTCCTGGACCTCGACCTGCGCGACCTCCAGGGCCAGCACCGTCCATTCACGGTCGTCGCGGTCGCCGTCGGCGAGGTCGAGCAGCTCGGGACGCGGATGCGGCCGCGACAGCCGGATCGCGGCGGCGCGCAGCTCCCCCGCGGGCAGCTCGGTGAGCCAGCCGTGCAGCCAGGCCCGCCCGCGGACCCGGTCGGGCAGCGCGACCGGGGAGACGTCGGCCACGCGCAGCGTCGCGGGCAGGTCCGGCTCCCCCGTCAGCGCGGCCACGATCGGCGAGTCCGCGCGGACGAGCAGCAGCGGCCGGCCGTCGCGGTCCGTCGTGTGCGCCGGGACGGGCGCGTGGGGGACTCCCGGCGCGACCAGGACGCCGTCCGCGATGCCATAGGCGAGCGTGCGCGCGCGCTCGGCCGCGCCGGGCCCGCCCGCCTGCCCCTCCGTCGTCTCCGCCTGCACCCTGACCTCCTTGACGTCTCAGGTTAGGCTTACCTAACTTAGGATCACCTAACCATTGAGGAGCGGAATGAACAAGTCCCGGCCCAAGGTGCGGCTGTCCCGAGCGCTCGGCATCCCGCTGACCCCGAAGAGCGTCAAGTACTTCGAGGCCCGCCCCTACCCGCCGGGCGTGCACGGCCGTGCCCGCAAGCAGGAGTCGGACTACAAGGTCCGGCTGCGGGAGAAGCAGCGGCTGCGCGCGCAGTACAACATCCGCGAGGCGCAGCTGCGCAACGCCTTCGCGAAGGCCGCCAAGGTCGAGGGCAAGACCGGCGAGGCGCTGATCGTGGACCTGGAGCGCCGCCTGGACGCGCTCGTCCTGCGCTCCGGCTTCGCCCGGACGATCTACCAGGCCCGCCAGTTCGTCGTGCACCGCCACGTGCTGGTCAACGGCCGGCGCGTGGACCGCCCGTCCTACCGGCTCCGCCCGGGCGACGTCATCACGGTCGCCGAGCGCAGCCGCGCGATGGTCCCGTTCCAGGTCGCGGCCGCCGGCGGGCACACCGAGACGGTCCCGCCGTACCTGGAGGTGCGGCACGACGCGCTCGCGGCGCGCTTCGCCCGCCTGCCGGAGCGCAGAGAGATCCCCGTCATCTGCGACGAGCAGCTCGTCGTGGAGCACTACTCCCGCTGACGGCGACGGGAAGCGCATCGCCCCGGCCGGGCACGTCGGGCGCGGCGCCCGGAATTCCGGTTGCCGCGCCGACCGCGCCGACCCATGCTGGCGGGCATGGTGATCCGAGAGGCGACGTCCCGCGACTGGCCGTCGATATGGGCGTTCATGGAGGGCATCGTCCGCACGGGCGAGACCTTCTCCTGGGACCGCGACACCCCCGAGGACCTCGCGAAGGAGTTCTGGTTCCCCAAGCCGCCGGGCCGGACGTTCGTCGCCGTGGACGAGTGCGGGACCGTCCTGGGAACGGCCAACAGCGTCCAGAACCACATGGGCGGCGCGGCGCACATCGCCGGTGCGAGCTTCATGGTGGACCCCCGGCATTCGGGACGCGGCGTCGGACGCGCGCTCGGCCGGCACGTCCTGGAGCAGGCGCGCGGGGACGGCTTCCGGGCCATGCAGTTCAACGCCGTCGTGGAGACCAACACCCGCGCGGTGGCCCTGTGGAAGTCACTCGGCTTCGAGGTGATGACGACCCTGCCGGAGGGCTACCTCCACCCCACCCACGGCTACGTCGGCCTCCACATCATGTACCAGCGCCTCTGAGCGTGACGTGCCTCACACCGGCCGCCGAGGCGCGCCCAGCGAGAAGGATCGAGGGCGCAGCGGGCAATCACCAGTGTGCCCAACCCCCGTAGCCTCGCAAGGAGTGTCGATGATCGGCAGTGGGTCAGTCATGGATCGGATGTGACCGCGGAGCCGCCACCGGACGCCGAGACCATCGTCGGCTCGTGGCGGCGGCCGGAGGACTTCGCGGCGATCTTCGACCGGTACTACGCGGAGATCCACCGGTACGTGGACCGGCGGCTCGGCCCGGACATCGCCGACGACATCGCGGCCGAGACGTTCCTGGTCGCGTTCCGGTCCCGCGTCAGGTTCCAGCCGGAGAGCGGATCGGCGCGGCCGTGGCTGTACGGCATCGCGACCAAGCTCGTGAGCCGGCACCGGCGAAGCGAGATGCGGAAGTACAAGGCCATCACGCGTCTCCAGGCGCGGGCCCCGGCGGAAAAGCGCGACGACCGGGCACCCGGTGGCGATCACGCCGTGGACGGACCGCTGAGCGAGGCGCTGGCCGCGCTCGGACACGGCGACAGGGACGTCCTGCTCCTCGTCGCCCTGGGCGACCTGAGCTACACCGAGGTCGCACAGGCGCTGGGGATCGCCTACGGCACCGTCTGCTCGCGTCTCAATCGTGCACGACGCCAGGTCAAGGCGGCACTGCCGGACACGGCGACGACGTCACCCGACGAGGGAGGGATCCATGCGTGACCTCGATGACCGGATCGCCGGGCTGCACACCGCGACCAGGCCACCGTCGGCGGAGACGACCGCCGCGGCGCGCAGTGCGCTGATCTCCGAGATGGGCTCGACCGCGAAGCCCCGACGGGGCCGCCTGAAGAACGTGCGGCCGCGGGCGGCCAGATGGCGGGTGTCCCTCATCGCGGGGGCGACGGCCGCCGCGCTGGTCGCGGGCGGCTGGGGATTCTGGTCGTGGCACACTCGTCCGCTCTACTCTCCGGAGCCGCTGGCCGGATACAGCGGGCCCGCCGCGACGTTCCTTCTCGCCGCGGCCGACGCACGCGCGCGCAACGCCGGGGACGGGCAGCTGTGGTACCGGCGTGCCGCCGTCGGCGGGACCGTCATGGCGAAGTCGCCCTACCGGGCCGGCGTCACCTACCCGATGGAGGTCGAACGAGACGATTTCCTCCTCGCCTCGACCCGGAAGCCGTTCACCGCCGACGGTTCCTCCCACCCGACACGGCATCTCGAATGGCCCGGCGATCGGCTGAGGGTGCGCCCGGCGACGCCCGCCGCGCGGACGGAATGGAAGACCGACCTACGGCCGGAAGCCGAAGACCTGCACATCGACTCGCCCGGCGCGTCAGTCGGCCCCGAAATGGGCGGAGGGCCGGTGCTGGATTTCAGCGACGACACGGCACGCCGGCTTCCCACCGACCCCGCCGAACTGCGGGCATGGCTGCTGAACTACGCCACCCGATTCGACCACAAGCGGCTACCCGACCCGGAGCTCTACCTTTTCAGGAGCGCCTCTTTCCTGCTGGTGGACGCACCGGTCAGCGACAAGGTGCGGATCGCGACCTACCGGCTTCTCGCGAGCCTGAAGAACGTCCGGGCCGTCACCACGACCGACGCCATGGGACGCAGCGGACAAGGCGTGTCGATGCGCGAGGTGTCCGAGGAGTCGGGGACCCTGGACATCCAGCTCATCATCGACCCGCGAAACGGGAGGCTCATCGCCAGCCAGCAGATCATCGCCACCCCGGGACGGCTGAACGCCGGTCTCCCCTCGGGTGTCCGCTGGTACTACGAGGTGATACGCAACGCGGACTGGACCACGACTCCCGTCGCCGAACTCCTGCCGAAGTCCTCCTCCCCCATCGAGACCGGGGTCGAGGAAAGCCCGGTCGAATAGACGAGCCGCCCGGTTCCCTCCCTGCGAAGGGCGGGAACCGGGCGGACAGATGCTTCATGCGGCTATTCGGGTGCCGTGCAGCCGCTGTACTTGTAGTTTCCGATGCTCTTGCTCCACTTGGCCCGGCAGAGCCTGATCTTGGCGTTGTAGAGCCGACGGCTGAGCGTGTAGTTCAGCGTCCTATGGTTCGCCGCGCCACAGATGGCCCATTCCTTGTTGGTCAGGTTCTTTCCATCCCCGTAGATGACCATCGCAATGCAGTAACTATCTGCACTCTCGTCCTGAACGGTGAACTTGGTGGAGACCCTGTAGGGCGCCGAGCCGGCCCAGTACAGCCAGCCCCATCCCTCGCCGCGCTGCTGCCAGAGGACGATGCTGACGATGTCGATGTAACGGCCCCCGTCGGCGGAGGCGCCGCCGTCCGGGACCTCGTTCGATTCGTCGTCGATGCCTTCGGTGGTCTCCTCGGCCGGTGCGGGGATCGTGAAGTATCCCCGCAGGGAGACCTGGAGGTGGACGGTGCCGCCGCTGTGGTTCGTGATGGAGATCTTGCCGTGCGAGTCCGGCTTGACCAGGTCGAACCCGTTGGTGCTCTCACCGCCGTTGTCGAAGTTGACACTGTTGACGAGCGGGTCGCCGTCCTCGGTCGGGTAGACGGCCAGCCATCCCTGGTGCGTCGGCTGCCGCGCATCGATGTTCAGAGCCAGGACGGGGTTGTTCTGGTCCACGCTGCCGAGACCGGCGGCGTCGATCGCGTCGAAGGTGAGCGTCTGGCCCGCCGCGACGGCCGCCGTGCTCCCCCCGCTGGTATTGAGGCCCGCGATGGTGTCGAGGAGAAGTGTCGTGGCGGTCGGCGTGTAGGTCGAGCCGTCTCCGTCGGCCGCCCCCTTGAAGTAGCCGCGCACGCTGACCGCGAGGTCCACCGGGCCGGTGCCGCTGTTGCGGAAGATGAGCTTCCCGGTCGCGGTGAGCTGCGTCACCACGAAGCTGCTGTCGGTCTCGCTCGGGTTGTAGTTGACCACCGGAAGATTGGTGTCGGTCTGGTCCGAGGGGCGCACCGTCAGCGCGCCCTGCGCCGTCTGGTTGAGGGCGGCCACGTTGAGAGCGACCGCGGTGGCGCCGGTAGCGGGGATGCCCAGCTGCCCGGCGACATCGACGGTCACCGAGGAGTTCGCCGGAATGGGCGCGGCGGCGTGGGCGGGCGATCCCGTGACCTTGCCGACCCGTGTGTCGTACAGAAAGGCCGTGTCGACGGGGTAATACTCGTTTCCGGCGGTGGAGGACGCGGCGTCGAGGAAGTATCCCCGGGCGCTGACGGCGATATCGACCGTCCCGCTGCCGTTGTTCTTCACGGTGATCTGGCCGGTACCGGTCAGTTTCGTAAAGTCTTCCGTATTGGTAGTTTCGTTGGCGGCGTAAGTCAGGGTGCTGACCGTCGTCGGCTCATCGGAGGGATAGGCGTTGATCCAGCCGAATGCGTTCGCGCCGTAGACCGACAGGTTGGTCACGACCGCGGAGACCCCGGTCGCCGGAATGGCGCCCGCCCCTGCCGCCTGGAAGGTGATCGTGGCTCCCGGCGGCAGTTTGGCGACGGGGACCCCGCCCGTCCCGTTGCGCGTGTCCGCCAGCACGAACGGTGTGATGGTGTGGAACTGGGCGTCGGCCGTGTCCGCGTGGGCGGTGGCGGCAGGTCCGGGCACCCCCGACAGCACTGTGAAAAGCGCCGCCACGCAGGCGATGACGACCGGAAGTGCGATGGTGGTACGCCAGGCTGAATGTGTTCCGCTGTAGCTCACATTCCCCCTCTTCTCGCGATGGCACTGGGAGTGCGGGAAGCTCCTTCCTGCCATTCTGTAAAGGCTGAATAAAGTTTCACCTTGGGCAGAGTTCCAGGCAAGTTTCCGAGATCGTCCCTTTTTGAGACATGGATCACTCTTGACTTTTACTGCGAGATGGAGAAGCCGGGATCACACTGTCCGAATGGGGAATGCGCCGCGTGACGGGCCGTCACCACTCCGATATCCCCTGGTGCCGATCGGCCGTGCGGCGGGCTGGGACGGCTCGGTCAGTGGAGGTCGCCTAGTTCTTGGCGGGCGGTGGTGCGGAGGGTGCTGAGGGCGTCCACCAGGACGTGGCGCTGCTCGGTGGTGAGGGGGGCGGCGAAGTGGCGGCGGAGGGTCTCGGCGTGGACCTGGAGGGCCTCGTCCAGCTTGGCGCGGCCCGCGTCGGTCAGGGCCACCATCTGGCGGCGGCGGTCGCCGGGGGCGGGCTCGCGGCGGACGAGACCGGCCTCCTGCATGCGGTCGACCAGCCGTGTCATGCCCCCGCTGGTGAGGATCAGCTCACCGGCCAGGCCGCCCATCGAGCACGAACGTTCGCCCTCGCGGGACAGGCGCAGCAGCACCTCGAAGACGGCATGGCGGATGCCGCAGCGCCGCTCCAGCTCGCGGCCCGCGATCCGCTCCAGCAGCTCGGCGGCGGCCAGCAGCTCCCCGAACTCCCTGACCAGCTCGTCCGGCACCACCGCGCCGTCGTGTTCCGTCACCGCCGACATCATCCCCGCCTTCTACCTGCCCCGTCATCCGTGCAACGCGCGACATCCCGCACGGCTTCCGCCCGCGCGGGGGCCGATCGGCCGTCCGTGACCCGTTAATCGCCCGTTTTGCCGGTCTTGGGGGTCGCCGACGGGACGGCCGGGAGCCGTCCCTCCTGGTCCCGGTTCTGGTCGTTGACGCCGGACGGGTACTGCCGGGTGATCTTCCACTTGCCGCCGATCTTGGCGAGGGCCAGCCGCAGCAGGGTGGACGGCGAGGAGACGGAGCCGTCCTTGGTCTTGTAGCCGACGTCGACCATCACCACGGCGGTGGCGAACCGGCCGTCCACGCCGCCCACGAAGACCTGGTCGGTCCGGGACGTGAGGCCGACCTGGGGGTCGGTCTTGAACGCGCCCGCCAGGCTCGCCACGGTGTCGCCCTTGAAGCTTTCCAGGAGGTCGCCGGCCATCAGGGCCTCGGCCTTGGCGCTCTGCGACCGGTAGTTCGCGGCGTTGTAGTTGAACGCCACGTCGCCGTAGGCGCGGGCGACCTTCTCGACCGCGTCCCGGTCGGCCTGTTCCGAGGACAGGCCGCTCGCGCTGCGCCACTGCCAGATCGCCACGCTGGCCAGCAGCGCCACGACCACGGCGACGGCGGCGGCCTGCGCAGGGCCCAGGCCGAGGAGCCCCGGGCGGCGTTCCGCGGGTTCGTCCTTCGCAGGGACGGGACGGGGCTTGGGGGCGGCCGCGGGCTTGCGAGCGGGCAAGGGCTTACGAGCAGGCGCGGGCGGTTCCTCGTCCTCGGCGTCCAGGGCTTCCAGGACCTCGTCGAGGTCCTCGTCGTCGATGACCTCGATGACCCGCACCCGGCGCCTGCGTTTGGCGGGACGCGCCGGCGGCTCCTCCGCGGCGGCGGTTTCCTCCGCGGCGGCGGGCTCCTGCTGCGTGTCGGGGACCGCCTCGGCCTCGTCCTTGCCGGTCCTGGCTGTCACGTCGGTACTCCTCGGGTCGGGGTCAGTCCTTCTTCCGGCGGAGGCGGGACACCACGGGCACCGAGCCCGTCGCGACCCTGATCAGCACCAGCAGGGCGATGACCGGGGGGACGTACACCAGCCACGCCGGTGGTCCGCCCGCGGGCTCCCCGCCGCTGTTCGCGGCCTTCCCGGCGCGGACGTCCCGCCCGCCGACCGACGGGTCGTGGGTGGGGATCGTGTCGCCCGGGTTCCTGGCCTTGTAGGGCTTCTGCGCGGTCTGGGCGGGCATGCGTCCGCCCGCGCATGTGGGCGTCCTGGTCACGCCCGGCTGCGGGAGGGGGTACTTGTACTCCAGTGTCGCGAGCTTCCTCAGCGTCACGAGGAACACGACGTTGAGGATGGGCCGCCCCTGGTCCATCCCGATGACGTTGTCCAGGACGGTCTTGAGCTGCGGCGCCAGCGCGAGCGTCCTGCGCAGGTCGGCCAGGACGTCGGGATCGTGTTTGCGCAGGCCCCAGTTGCCGAGGGCGTCCACGGCGCATTCGACGTCCGGGCCCGTCCTCGCCAGGAGCGTGTCGACGGTGGAGAGCAGGCCGGGGCCCTCGTCGAGCAGGTCGGCGATCCGCCCGCGGACCTGGGCGAGGGCGGTGACGAGCGCGGCGAGGTCGTCCACGCCCGAGCCGAGCGCGGCGCGGTTGCGGTTCAGGACGCGGGTGACGCGGCCGAGGTCGCGGGTGAGCCTGTCGAGCAGCTCGGTGTTCGCGGCGAAGGTGCCGGTGAGCTGGTCGCCCCCGTCGACGATCTTCCGGAGGGAGTTCTCGCGGCCCGCCCACCCCGCGGCCAGCTCGTGGGTGAGGATCCTGGCGTCGCCGGGGTCGACGGCCTTGAGCGCGTCCACGACCGAGCCGAACAGGTCGCCGTACTTGGGCGGGACCGTCGTCCGCGACACCGGGATGCGGGCGCCGGGTCCGAGCGGCGGCGCGCCCGCCCCGCCCGGGCCGGGGGACAGCTCCACGACCGGCTCGCCGACCGCGGACTTGCGGGCGGCGGCGGCAGTGGCGTTCCGGGGGATCCGCACGCCGCGTTCGATGTCCAGCCGGACGATGACCCGCCCCCGCTCCAGCCGAACCGAGTCGATCTTGCCGACGCGCAGGCCGAGGTAGTCGGCCTCGAAGCCCGGGTGCAGGCCCGGCGAGGACGCGAACTCGACCGTGACGTGGTACGGCCGGTCGATGAAGTCGAACCGGACGACGTTGCCGAACGCCCAGACCACCATCGTCACGGCGAGCGCGGCGAAGACCGCGAGGTTGACCGCCACCCGTCCCGTCATCGTCGCCCCAGGAGCCGGTCCAGATCCGGCAGGGCGCCCTCCAGGCCGCCCGGCGCCCTGGGCCCGTTCTTCGCGGGGGGCGCGCCGGGGAGGACCGGCGTGCCGTCCGGCCAGACGATGCGCAGGAGCGGGTAGAGCAGGATCTGGCCGTCGTAGCTGGCGCGCGGCAGCTTGTCGGTGAAGGAGACCAGGCCGTTCACCAGGTCCGTGAGCCGCCTGCGGTTGCCGCCGAGCTCCTGGAGGACGGGGTCGACGTCGTCCAGCAGCCTCCGGAACCGCAGGACGCGTCCCTCCAGGACCTTGTCGTTCAGCTGGGCGGCCATCCGGGTGAGCCGGTCGGCCGTCCTGAGGATCTTCTCCTTGTCGTCGTCGAGCAGCCGCGTGGTGCGCGCCAGCCGGGCGGGCGCCTCGTGCAGCGTGGCGTCCCCGGCGGCGAGGGACCGGCCGAGCCGGGCGAAGCGGTCGACGGACTCGCCCAGCTCGCGGCGCTGCTCGGCGAACATCCTCAGCAGGTCGGCGGCCTTGGCGATCGTCGTGTTCAGCCTCGGGCCCTCGCCGTCCAGGGCGGTGGCGCCGGCGTTGACGACGGTCGCGGCGTCGTCCCCGGCCAGCGCCTTGATCAGCGGCCCGGCCTGCCCGACGACCTGCTCGAACGCCGGCTGCACGGACGTGCCCGCGATCGCCGCGCCCTTCGCCAGGAACGGGCCCCGGTCCATCCCGCCGGGCGGCAGCCGCAACTCCACGTAGTTCTCGCCGAGCAGCGACGTCACCCTGATCTCCGCGCTGGTGCCGCGGGGGACCCGGACGCCGTCCTCGATCGACAGGGTCGTCCTCGCCCGGTAGCCGTCCAGCTCCACCTTCGTGACGCTGCCGACCGTGATGTCGGACATCTTCACGCTGTGCCCGGCGACGAGGCCCTGCGCGTCGTCGAACGTTGCCGTCAGCGTCAGGTCGCCCTTGGGCGCGCCCGCCGTCTTGTAGGAGCAGCCCGGGACGGCCAGGGCGACGGCGGCGGCGAGCGCGAGGACCCGTTTCATCGGCCTCCTCCGTTCTGCCAGGGGCAGTTGGAGTTGGGCGCGGGCAGGGGGCAGCCGACCCCGTCGTCCTTCGTCAGGCCCTTGAGCCACGTCCGCAGGAACGCATCGGTGGCGAAGCGGATGTGCAGCGCCTTGTCCTTCGGGTCGTAGCCGCCGATGAACGCCTCGCTGACGCCGGGCAGCGCGTCCAGGAGCTGGGCGATCTGGGCGGAATCGCCCTTCAGCATCAGCGCGGTCCGCGTCAGCACGGCCAGGTCGTGGGGAAGCCGCCCCTTGTACCTGTCGAGCAGCTTCCCGCCGTTCCGGGACAGGTCCAGGATCCCGGTGACGAGCCGCTGGAGATCGCCGCGCTCGGACGCGAGCACCCGGGCCGCCTGCCCGAAGTCACGGATCATCGTGCCGAGGATCCGCTCCCGCCCGCGCACCACCCCGGCCAGCCGGTCGAGGTTCCGCGCGACCTGGATGAGCTCCCGGTCCTGCCCGGCGACGTTCTCGACCAGCCGCGCGCCCTGCTCCAGCGTGGCGTTGAACTCGCCGCCGTTGCCCCGCACGGTGCCGGCGGCGCGGTCCAGCGCCGTCCGCGTCGTCTGCGGGTCGAGCGCGCGGGCGAGCTGCGTGAACGAGCTGAGCGCGTCGTCCACCTCGACGGGCACGTGCGTGCGCTCGATCGGGATGGTGTCGGAGGTCTCCTTCGGCTGCCCCGGCCGCCACACCGGATGCAGCACCAGGTTCCGCTCCCCCACCAGGTTCAGCGGGACGATCGACGCCTGCACGCCCTTCGGCAGCGGGACGTCGCGGCGGATGTGGAACGTCACCCTGATCTTGTCGCCCTCGCTCCGGACGTCGTCGACGAGCCCGACGTCCGCGCCCATGACCTTGACCCTCGACTCCTTGTAGAAGGAGCGGGCCTTCGGCACGTACACCACCATCGTGCGCTCGCCGCCTCCGGACGGCACGAGGGAGCAGCCGCCGAGGGACACCGCGAGAGACGCTGAGAGGAACACCGCGAGGGCGAGGCCGGGTGCCGGGACGGCCGCCCTCGTCCTCCCCTTGCCGGAACGGAACCCGCGCATCAGCCGCCTCCCGGCGGGCGGCGCGTGGAGATCGGGCCGGGCGGCTGGATCGGGCCGAGCCCGGTCAGCATCCCCTCGATCCAGGGCCCGTTGCCCTTGAGGGTCGCGACCTGCTGGAACGTGGGTCCGAGGAGCGAGAAGTCGGTGTTGAGCGCGTCCATGTTCGGCGCCAGCCTGGTGGTGAGCAGGTGCAGGTCGTCCAGCAGGTCGTCGAGGCGCCGCTGGTTGCGGGAGATCACGTCGGACAGGGTCCGGACGGTGCGGCTGCCCTTCCCGATCGTCGCGGCCAGCTCGTCCCGCCGCTCGACCAGCGTCCGCAGCAGCACCTGGCTGGAGTCGATGATGCCGCGGAGCTCGTCGTCCTTGCCCGCGAGCGTCCCGGTGATCGTCCTGCTGTCCTCGATCAGTCTCTGCACGTCGGGATGGCTGTCGTTCAGCATCCGCGAGAGGCTCTGGACGTCGGCCAGGACGCTGCGCAGCTTCGCCGACCCCGGCGCCTTGATCCGGGCGACCTCGGTGAGCAGCCGGTCGACGCTCTTCTTGTCCAGCCTGCCGACGACGTGCTGCGTGCCCTCCAGCGCGTCCGGGACGGTGAACGGGACGCCGGTACGCGTCGGCGGGATCCGCCGCCGCGGCTCCGGCACGCTCGCCATGTAGGGGCGGGCGACCGGCCCGCTCAGCCGCAGGTACCGGCCGCCGAGCAGCGTCGTCGTCCGGATCTCCGCGCGGGTGGCGGGGCCGAGGTCGATCCCGGCGTCGACGTGCCAGGTGATGACGACCCGCCCGTGCGCGAAGTCGGGCCGGACGGAGGTGACGCGGCCCGCCCGCACCCCGGCGACCCGCACGTCCTGGCCCTTCTTCAGCCCGGCCGTGTCGGTGAACTCGCCGCTCATGGTGTAGCCGCGGTCGAGCAGGTGGAACCGCCCGACGGCGAACGCCCCCGCGCACGCGGCGGCGAGGACGGCCACCGTGACGATCGCGACGACCCGGTGGTCGGCGTCCCGCAGCGATCCGAGCGCCATCAGCGGCCGCCTCCCGCGAGCATCGCCTTGAGCCTGGCGAGGTCGGGCCCGGACGGCCGTCCCGCGCCCGGCGACCTCGGCAGCCGCATCGGGAACGGGCACGGCCCCTGGGCGAGGTTGATGCACAGCGCGTTGGACCGCAGGAAGTGGCCGCCGTTCGCGGAGGCGAACAGCTGCCGCAGCGTCAGGGGAAGGTTCCGCACCATCCGCTCCAGCCGGTCGACGTTCAGCCGGAACGTCCCGCTGAGCCGCGCGAGGTTGGCGATGATGCGGGCGAGCTGCGCGTCGTTCCCGCCGAGCACCCGGTCGAGGTTCGTGGTGACACCGGAGATCTCCACGACGGCGTCCTCCAGCAGCCGCCGGTTGCCCGCGAACACCCGGCTCAGCGACTCCAGGTTCGTGACGCTGTCGGCGATCTGCCGGTCCCGCGTGGCGACCGCGCGGCCGATCGTCTCGTAGTCGCCGATCATTTTCCGGATCGTCTCGCGGCGCGCCGCGAAGGTCCGGAGGAGCGCGTCGAGGTCGTCGGTGAGCCGCCCGATGTTCCGCTCGTTGCCGTCCAGCGCCTGCGAGAACGCGAGGAGGATCCTGTTGATCTGGTCCGGGTCGAGGTTGCGGGTGAGCGGGCCGAGGCTGTCGACGATGTCGCCGAGGTCCACCGCCGAGCGGGTGCGCGGGACGCGGCCGCCGTCGCCGAGCCTGCCCCGGCTCCGTCCCGGCTCCAGGTACACGACCCGCCGGCCCATGACGTCGCGCCAGCGGATCGCCGCGGTGGAGTCGTCGGGCAGCCGGACGCCGTCGTCGACGTCCATCCGCACGACGGCCCTGCCGAGGACGACCTCGATGCCGCTCACCCGCCCGACCGGGGCGCCCGCGACCTTCACCGCGTCGCCCTCGACGAGCCCGGTGACGTCGTCGAACGTCGCGGTCAGCCGGTACCGGCCGTGGAAGGCGGTGCCGAGGATCTGCTGGCCGATGAAGAAGGTGAGCAGCCCGGTCACCGCCACGAACGCCAGGAACTTCAGGAGCGTCGGGTACCCGGGTCCGCGCGCGGACCCCGCGCCCGCACGCGGGCTCACCGCGGGCCTCCGGGCGGGGACGGGCACACGTCGACGAAGATCTCGCACAGCCCCAGCGGCAGCGTGCTGACGACCTGCGCGATCAGCGTGCCCTCCGGGCCGGACACGCGGATGATCCGTGCGAGCAGTGCGAAGAAGCCGTTCAGGCCGTCCAGCAGGACGGGGATGTCGCGGCGGCGGCCGTTCAGCACCGCCGCCGCGTCGCCCGCGCCGTCGATGATCCTGCCGAGGTCCGCGCCCTCCCGCCGGAGGGTGCCGCCGACCCGCTCGCCCAGCTCAGCGGACCGGTCGAGCAGCCGGCCGACCTGGTCGGGCCTCGCGGTGATGACGGCCGAGAGCCGGTTGAAGTCGGCGGTGAGCCGGGTGAGGGTGCCGCCGCGGTCGGCGAGCGTGCCGGACAGGCCGTTGATGTCGTCCAGCAGCGCCCGGATCGCCTGCCGGTCGCGCCACGTCGCGTCGACGACGACGGCGCCGTTGTCGACGGTGCGTCGCAGCGCGGGACCCTGCCCGGAGAGGCCGGCCGCGAAGACGCGCAGGACCGTGGCCACGTCGTCGGGGTCGATGGCCCTGGTCAGGCGGTAGGCGGGCCAGGCCGCGTCGGACGGCTCCCGGGGGTCGCGCGTGCGGGCGACGTGCCCGCCGTCCCGGAGGAACGGGCCGGTCGCCTCGTCTTCGCCGAGGTCCAGCGCGAGGTCCTTCGGCCCGAACACCGACACCGGCTCGATGGTCGCGACGGTCGTGCCCGGGATCCGCACGCCCCGGTCGAGCCGGAACCGGACGGTGACGCGTCCGTCCCGCCCGAGCCGCAGCGCGTCGACGGCGCCGACCGCGATGCCGCGGATCTTCACGTCCGACCTGCCGGGGTCCAGGCCCTGGCCGGCCCGTCCGAACGTCGCGTCGTAGTGGGTCGAGCCGGGGTGCGACGGCGCCGCGCCGACCGCGACGAGGGCCGCGGCGGCGGCGATGACCCCGGTGCCGGCCAGCCCGAAGAGCAGCCGGGCCCGCGCGGAGATCGTCTCGTCGCTCATCCGGTCAGCCCCGCCGTGCCGCCGTGACCCCAGAAGACGTAGGACAGGACGAGGTTCATCAAGATCATCAGGATGGTGGACTCCCGGATCGCGCGTCCCGCTGCGACGCCCACGCCGACCGGGCCGCCCGAGGCGTAGAAGCCGCGGTAGCAGTGGACGAACATGACGATGAACGCGAACACCGCGACCTTGACGACGCTGTAGAACACGTCGATCGGCGGCAGGTAGAGGTGGAAGTAGTAGTCGTAGACGCCGGGCGAGAGCCCGAAGTACCGGATCGTGATGAACCGGGTGGCGAAGAACGCCATGAACAGCGACACCAGGTAGAGCGGCACCAGCGCGACGACCCCGGCGGCGACCCGCGTGCACACCAGGTACGCCAGCGAATTGACGCCCATGACCTCCAGCGCGTCGATCTCCTCGGAGATCCGCATCGCGCCGATCTCCGCGGTGAACCCGGTGCCGACCTGCGCGACCAGCGCCACCCCCGCGATGATCGGGGTGACCTCGCGGACGTTGGAGTAGCTCGCGACGAGCCCGGTGAACGCCTCCGCGCCGATGCGCTCCAGCCCGGGATAGCCCTGGAGCCCCACCATCGCGCCGGTGGCCAGCGACATCGTGGCGATCACGAAGATCATCCCGCCGCCGATCACCAGCGCGCCCACGCCCACCGTGATGTCGCTGACCTGCCGGGCGAGGGTCCGGCCGTACCTGCGCCGGATGATGATGTCGACCAGCAGGTGGTACAGGACACGGCCGAGGAAGACCGGCAGGCCGGTGGACGCGGTGAGGCCCGCGGCCCGGCCCCGCAGGGCGCGGCCCAGCATGCGGGCGGGGGCGGAGGCGGCCATCACGACCTCGGCGGGACCAGGACCTGGTAGATCATCGTGAGGACGTAGTTCACGGCGAACACGACGACCGAGGTGACCACCACCGCCCGGTTGACCGCGCGGCCCACGCCGACGGGCCCGTGGCCGCAGGTCATACCCGTGTGGCAGGCGACGGCGGCGGCGATGAAGCCGAACACCCACGCCTTGAACAGCGTGATCAGCAGGTCCGGGAACCGGAGCAGCGCGGTGGCGCCGTCGAAGAACGCGCCGGGGCTGACGCCTTGCCCGATGACGTTGAAGTAGTAGCCGCCGAGCACGCCCGCCATGATCACCACCGGGCAGAGCAGCGCGGAGACGGTGCTGGCGGCCCACAGCCGTGGCGTGACCAGGCGGTGGACCGGGTTGATGCCCATGACCTCCAGGGCGGCGAGCTCGTCGCGGATGTTGCGGGCGCCCATGTCGGACGTGATCGCCGAGCCCCCGACGCCGGAGACCAGGAGCGCGGCGGCGAGCGGCGCCACCTGCTGGACCATGGCGGCGACCAGGAGCGCGCCGGTGCCCGACTGCGCGCCGAGCTGCCGGGCGATGTCGCCGACCTGGAGGGAGATGGTGGCGCCGAGCGGGACCGCGATGAGCATCACCGGGAGGCCCGTCACCCGCACCAGGAACCAGCACTGCCCGACGAACTCGCCCCACCACCGTCGCACGTCCCAGGTCCGGCGTAACCCTTCGAGGAAGGTGACGCACAGCAGGCCGGTCTCGTCGAGCGAGCGCTCGACCCGTCTGCGCGCCAGGCCCGGGGCCCTGGCCAGGCTCGGCATCATCAGCCGGGGACCTCCCCGGCGAGGGTGGGGCGAAGGGCCATTCCAGCCTCCTCCGTGCTCGGACGTCGGCCCTCATCCGATCGATCACACGCGGCCCCGGCCGCCCTCCCGGCGACACCGGCCCCACGTGTGATCTGGAGCACTCTAGGGCAGGAAGCTCTAAAAAGCGAGTACTTACATCGTTCCTTTCCGCGGTTACGATCATCACGTGCACACCCAGGCTCGACACGACACCGGCGCGGACACGGCAGGCAGCGTGGACCCGCTGGTCACAGGCATCAGGGACCGCTGGGAAGGGCAGGGCCTGCCGGGCGGGCCGTGGCCGTTCATGGCGATCTGCTCGGTCGGGCGGCTCCAGCAGCTTCTCAAGAAGGGGCTGGACGCCGAGCTGGAAAGGCTCGGTCTAGGCCGCACCGGGTACTTCCTTCTCACCACCCTCGCCCTCACCGCGAACGGGCACGCCCGGCTGAGCACCCTTGCCCGGATCCTGATGATGCATCCGACGACGGTGAAGCTCACCGTCGACCAGCTGGAGGCGGCGGGGCTCGTCACCCGCGCCCGGCACCCCCGCGACCGCCGCGCGACCCTCGTCGCCATCACCCCCGGCGGGCGCGAACGCGCGGGTGCGGCGAACGAGGCCCTCGAAGCGCCGGACGGCGCGCTCGCCGGGCTCGGCGGCATGTACCGCGCGCTGTTCGAGGCGCTCCAGCCGGCGAGGCTGGCGGCCGGCGACGTGGAGCTCTAGAATCCGGGCCCCGGACGTGCCGGAGCGTGAACCACGGGCCACCTGGCGCACGTACATCGTCCGAGACGACACCAATCCCGGCCGATAAGGCAGTCTTCTCCTATGCCACAGAGCCACGGCACACGCGGTCGACCCCCGGCCCCCTCGAAGCGCACCCGTTCCGATCGGCGAGGATCCGGACGGAGGCGGAGCGGGGAACGCGCCCGGACGGGACGCGGCGACGGCCGGGTGCCGCCCCCGCGTTCGGCGTCCGGCTCCGGTGATCCGCCCGATCCGTACGGCCCGCACGCGTCGCGCGACCCGTACGGGGGCGGGCCCCCGCCCGTCCCGCGGCGGCGGCTGCGGCGGGTGCTCACCAGCAACGTCACCATCACCATCGTCGCCATCTGCGGGCTCGCGGCGGCGCTCGTCCTGGTGGACTTGAACCGGATGGGCGGGACCAACGAGCCGCCGAAGATGGCCGCGGAGGGCCTGTCCGCCAACGACATGCTGGCGAAGCTGACCGGCTCCGACATGGACCCGATCGCGGCGGACTCGATCGCGGCCGCCAAGAAGCGCGCCTACGAGCAGCACGTCCGCGAGCTCAAGGCACTGAAGGAGAAGGCCAAGCGCGACGCGGCGGCGCGCGCCAAGCTCAAGGCCGAGCAGGAACGCGAGCGGCTCGCCAAGTCCAACCCCAGCGCCGGGCAGAACAAGGCGTACGGCAAGAAGATGAACGCGCTCAAGGGCTGGGGCCGCTGCTGGCCGTCCCTGCTGACGCTCTGGAACCACGAGAGCGGCTGGAACGAGCGGGCCGTCAACCCCTCCAGCGGCGCGTACGGCATCCCACAGGCACTGCCCGGCTCCAAGCTGGCCAGCGCCGGCGCGGACTGGCGCACCAGTTCCCCCACCCAGATCGCCTGGGGCCTCGGCTACATCAAGGCCCGCTACAAGGACCCGTGCGGCGCCTGGTCCTGGTGGCAGGCGCACAACTGGTACTGAGCCGCCGGCCGGTGCCGGGCGGCGTCCACCACCCCTGACCTGACACGATGGCGGGATGCGGACGAACGGACGGCGCCCCGACGACGACCGGGACGACGGCACGGCAGGCGGTCCCGGCGGCGGGACCGGGACCGGCGGAGGCGTGGGCACCGGGACCGGCGGAGGGCGCCAGTGGGCGCGCGCCGACGCCACCCGGCAGGCGCTGCTGCGCGCCGCCCAGCGCGTCTTCGCCGACCGGGGGTACGACGGCGCGGGCATCGCCGAGATCGTCGAGCGGTCCGGCATCAGCGTCGGCAGCCTCTACCACCACTACGGCGGCAAGGCCGGGCTGTACGTGGCGCTGTGGGAGGACCTCACCGCCGAGCAGGAGCGCAGCGCGGCGCAGGCCGTCGCCGACGCGCGCAGGGACGGCGAGACCGACCCGATCGCGCTGTTCATCGCGGGCGCCCGCGCGTACCTGCGGGTGTGCTGGGAGCGGCGTGAGGCGGCGCGGCTGTTCCACGGCGGGGAGGGCCCGCCCGGTTCGTCGCTGATGCGGCGCAGCCGCGCGCAGCGGTGGATCGCGCAGAACACCCGGCTGCTGCACGGCGCGTCCGGCCCGGCCGAGGCGGGACGCGCGGGCCAGGTGCTGAGCCTGGTGCTCACCACCGTGATCGGCGAGGCCGGACGGGAGATCGCGACCGCCGAGGGCGGCACCGACGCCGCCGAGATCATCGACGAGGTGTGCCGCATCCTCATCCGCCTGGCGGGCTAGCCAGGCCGGTGGGTGTGGCGGCTTCTCGCGCGGCGGACGAGACGCAGCCGGAACAGCAGCAGCGTCACCGAGGACCCGAGCCCTGCGAGCGCCCCGGCGTGCAGCGCGGTCAGCTCGTCGACGACGGGCTCCCGGCCGGGGACGTGGCGCAGGTTGGACATCGGCACCGGCGCCATCGGCTGGGACGCGACGCGCGGCGCGGCGACCGGCGGCGCGACCTGCGGTCCCCTCGCCTCCGGGAGGGAGCCGGTGCTCGCGGGCCTCAACGCGGCGGCCGGCATCGGGCCCGCGTTCACGCCGGACGGGAGCGCGCTCGGCGCCGGGACACCGGCGGGCTGCTTGCCGGGCGTCTTGTCCTGGGACTTGCCCGGCTTCTTGGCGGGCGTCTTGCTCGGCGTCTTGCCAGGCGTCTTACTGGGCGTCTTGCTGGGCGCCTTGGTCGGCGACTTGGTGGGCTTCTTGCCGGGGGACTTGCTCGGCGGCTTCGTCGCCGTCGGGGTCGCGGTGGGAGTCGGCGTGGGAGTCGGCGTAGGAGTGGGGGTAGGTGTCGGCGTAGGGGTGGGCGTGGGTTTCGACGTTTCCGTCGGTGTGGGGGACGGTTCCGCCGGGCTGGATGTAGGGGTGGGTTCGGCGACCACGGGCGCCGCCCCGGAGACGGCGAGGACGGCCGCCACACCGGCCCCCGCGAGTACCCTGCCGCCCGATGCTGCTCGCACCGCCGTCACCTCCGCCATCCGGTATGTCACAAAAAGGAAACATGCATTGATTGGACGGTTCAACCCCAGCCGGACGGATTGTCAGTTAACAGTCACCCTCCGGGAGCCATTCTCGCGTACGAGAGACTGACGGCATGCTCCTGGGAACGATCGTCCTCACCGGTGCCGCGGGCCGGGTCGGCACCGCGCTGCGGACCCCGCTGCGCGACGCGGCGGCCGGGCTCGTGCTCGCCGACCGTGCGCCGCTGCACGTCGAGGCGCCGAACGAGACCGTCCACCGGACCGACCTCGGCCTGCCCGACGCGGTGCGCATCGCCGAGGGCGCGGACGCGATCGTCCACCTCGCCGGGGTGCCCGACGAGGCGCCGTTCCCCGACCTGGTCGAGGGCAACATCCTCGGCACCCACCGCATCCTGGAGGCCGCCCGGCTCGCCGGGGTCCCCCGGGTCGTCCTCGCCAGCAGCAATCGCGTCACCGGCTGCTACCCCTCCACCGAGAGCGTCTCCCCCGCCATGCCGCCCCGGCCGGACGGCATGTACGGCGCCAGCAAGGTCGCCGTCGAGGCCCTCGGCCGACTCTACGCCGACAAGTTCGGCCTGGACGTGGTGTGCCTGCGCATCGGCAGCCTCGAACTCCACCCGTCCGAGCCGCGCCATCTGGCGACCTGGCTCAGCCATCGCGACTGCGCCGGTTTCGTGCAGGCGGCGCTGACCGTCCCGTCGCCCGGCTTCCTCGCCGCCTACGCGGTGTCGGCCAACGCGCGCCGCTTCTGGGAGCTGGACACACGCCTCGGCTACGAGCCGCTCGACGACGCCGCCTCCTACGGCCTGCCCGACACGTTCGTCGCCGTCGGCACCCCGCAGGGCGGAGGCTTCGCGTCGGCCGGGTTCACGCTCCGGCACCTGCCCGGGGCGGCCGGACGCGGGTGATGTTTCAGGTCACACGGGACGCCCCGGACCGTTATCCTGACCTGTGGGTTACCGCTTCCTGACGGAAAGTCGAAGGGGTTCATGCCGACGTCCACGTGGTTCCGGCTCAACGTCGCCAAACGCGAGCGGGTCCTCGAGGTGGCGATGCGCGAGTTCGGCGAGCACGGGTACTCCACCGGCAGCCTGAACACCATCGCCCGCGAGGCGGGCATCGCCAAGGGCTCGCTCTTCCAGTACTTCAGCGACAAGCTGGAGTTCTTCGCGTTCGTGTGCGACGAGGCGTCCCGGGGCGTCCGCGAGGAGATGGAGCGGCGCATCTCCCGGCTGGACTTCGACCAGCCCTTCGACGAGTGGCTGTTCGACGTCCTGTGCGACTGGACCGAGTACATGGCCGACCATCCGCTGGAGCGGGCCGTCACCGCCGCGACGAACTTCGAGCTGGACAACGGCGTCCGCTCCGTCGTCCGCGACACCGCCAACCAGCACTACCTCCAGGTCATCCACCCGACGCTGCGGCTGTGGCAGGAGCACGGCGACATCCGCGACGACGCCGACCTCGACGTCCTCGCCACGCTGATCCTGACCCTGCTGCCGTTCCTGGCGCTCGCCCCCTACTACGACGGCCTCGACCCCATCCACGACCTGCGGGGCCGCACGCCCGCCGAGCAGCGGCCCGTGATCCGCCAGATCGTCGCCGGCGTCAAGCCGATGTTCGCCCCGGCCAAGTGACCCACGCGCGGTCCTGGGGCCGCGCGTCGCCGTCCTGACCGGCCATGAGGCGGACGCGGCTAGGAGAAGGTGTACTCGTCGGGGTCGGCCTTGCGGGTGGCGGACCAGAACTCGAAGGTGTGGCCTGGCCAGAGGGTGCGGTTGACGCCGTGCTCGTCCAGGTACCAGCTCTGGCAGCCGCCCTCGCTCCAGACGGCGCGGCGCAGGCGCTTGTGGATCCGGTCGTTGAAGCGGCGGGACGCCTCGGGCCTGGGCTCGATCGCGTCGGCGCCGCGTTTCTGGAGGAGGCGCAGGCAGCTGAGGACGTGCCGGATCTGCACCTCGATCATGAAGACGACCGAGTTGTGGCCGAGGCCGGTGTTCGGGCCGAGCAGCATGAAGAAGTTGGGCATCCCCGGGATCGTGGTGCCCCGGTGCGCCTCGATGCCGTCCGCCCAGATCTCCTGGAGCTTGACGCCGCCGCGGCCGGTGACGCGCAGGTCGGTGAGCGCGTCGGTCACCTTGAAGCCGGTGCCGTAGATGACGCAGTCGACCTCGTGCTCGCGTCCGTCCTCGGTGACGACGGAGTTCTCGCGGACCTCGGCGATGCCGGAGGTCTCCACCTCGACGTTGGGGCGGGCGAGCGCCGGATAGTAGTCGTTGGACAGCAGGACGCGCTTGCAGCCGATGGTGTAGCCGGGCGTCACCTTGGCGCGCAGGACGGGGTCGGAGATCTGGTTGGCGATGTGCCAGCGGGCGAGCTTCTCCTGCGGGAGGGACAGGCGCGGGTCGATGGTGAAGCCGACCGCGCGCGCTTCCAGTGCCCAGTAGATGCCGTTGCGGAACGCGCGCGCGGCACCGGGGACCCTCTCGAACACCTTGCGGAGGGACGCGGGGATGGGCCGGTCCGGCTTGGGCTGGATCCACGGCGGCGTCCGCTGGAACAGGACGAGCTCCTCCACCTGCCCGGCGATCCGCGGGACGAACTGGATCGCGGACGCGCCCGTCCCGATGACGGCGACGCGCTTGCCGGTGAGGTCGTAGGAGTGGTCCCACTCGGCGGAGTGGAAGGTGGTCCCCTGGAACCGCTCGATGCCGGGCAGATCCGGGTAGGAGGGGATGTGCAGGGCACCGATGCCGGAGACGACGGCCTTCGGGGTGAGGACCGTCCCGTCCGCGAGGGTGACGTTCCAGCGGCGGGCGCCGTTGTCGTACTCCATGGCGTCGACGGCGCTGCCGAAGCGGATGTGCTCGCGGACGCGGTACTTGTCGGCGGTGCGCTCCATGTAGGAGCGGATCTCCGGCTGCGGCGCGAACATCCGCGACCAGCCGGGGTTCAGCTCGAACGAGAAGGAGTACATGTGCGAGGGGACGTCGCAGGCGCAGCCGGGGTAGGTGTTGTCGTGCCACGTCCCGCCGAGGGCCTCGCTCTTCTCCAGCACCACGAAGTCGTGGAAACCCGATTCCTTGAGCCGGATCGCCATGCCGAGGCCGGCGAAACCGGAGCCGATGATGACGATCGACGCGGTGCGCTCGCCCATGACCCGTCCTTCCACGTAACCTACTCCTGGTAAGTTACCGGCAGTAGGTTACTGACGGTAGGTCCAACAGGGAGGATCTCCTGTGAGTGGCGCCACATCGCCACCGCCCCGCCGGCGGCGGATGTCCCGGGCCGAGCGCGAACGGCAGATGCTCGACGTGGCGGAGGAGGTCTTCGGGGACCGCGGCTACCAGGCCGCCTCGATGGACGAGATCGCCGAACGCTGCGGGGTGTCCAAGCCGATGCTGTACGAGTACTTCGGCTCCAAGGACGGCCTGCTCCTGGCCTGCATCACCCGGTCGAAGGCCGAGCTGCTCGACGTCACCCAGAAGGCCATGGCCGGGGCGACGGCGCCCGAGGACATCCTGTGGCGCGGGATGGTCGCCTACTTCTCGTTCATCGACGCCCACAGCAAGTCCTTCGACATGCTCCTGCGCGAGCCGTTCGCCGCGTCCCCGCAGACCCTGGAGGCGATCGAGGCGACGCGGCGGCAGCAGAGCACGCTCATCGCGGGGGTGCTCACGACGTTCGCGCCATCGGCGCCGCGGGACGCCGTCGAGGCGTTCACCGAGATCATCATCGGCGCGAGCGAGCGGCTGGCGCAGTGGTGCACGCATCGCCCCGAGGTCTCGGCGGAGGACGCGGCGCGCTACATGACCGACTTCTGCTGGAACGGCCTGAGCCTCTACGTCTCGGCACCCTAGGTCGTGGTTCGAGTGACCGGGGTTGTAGTAAACACTGGATCATCGCACTCACGGAGGTGTCCATGCCCCTCGCGCACTTCGACGGAGCGCTCGCCGTCGTCACCGGAGCAGGCGGCGGGCTCGGCCGGGCCACCGCGCTGGCACTGGCCGGGCGCGGCGCGACGGTGGTCGCGGCCGACGTCGACCTGCCCGCCGCGGAACGCACCGTCACGCTCGCCAAGTCGGTCGGCCCGGGCGGCGCCGCCTACCGGGTGGACGTGTCGGACGCCGCCCAGATGGAGAGGTTCGCGGCCGAGGTGAAGGACGCGCACCGGGTGCCCGACATCGTGGTCAACAACGCCGGGATCGCCGTCGCGGGGCCGTTCCTCGACACGGCCGTCGCCGACTGGGAGCGCATCCTCGGCGTGAACCTCTGGGGCGTCGTCCACGGCTCGCGCCTGTTCGGCAAGCAGATGGCGGACCGCGTGGAGGCCCTGCCCAACAAGCCCGACAAGCCCAACCTCGGCGGGCACATCGTCAACATCGCGTCGGCCGCCGCGTACGCCCCCTGGCGCGCCCTGCCCGCCTACTGCACCACCAAGGCCGCCGTCCTGATGCTGAGCCAGTGCCTGCGCGCCGAGCTGGCCGGGTCGCGGATCGGCGTCACCGCCGTCTGCCCGGGCTTCTCCGGGACGGGCATCGTCGACCACGCGACCTATGTGGGCATCGACGAGGACGGACGCGAGCGGGTCCGCCGGCGCGGCAACAAGGCCCTCGCGCTGCGTCACTATCCGCCCGAGAAGGTCGCCGAGCACATCGTCGGCGCCATCATCAAGAACCGGGCCGTGGTCCCGGTCAACTTCGAGGGCCGCCTGCTGCACACGCTGTCACGGGTGTCGCCATCGTCCTTGCGCCTGCTGGCCAGAATTCCAATACCTCAGGGTTAGGCACTCCCGGCCGCCGGACGGGCCGCGGAACGGTGGCCGGGTTTTCCTCCCCCGCCTTTTGTCACGATGTCGAACTTCATATATACGATCTCGCATACGTCAATTGTTAAATCTGTTCGACGGAGGGCGGTAAATCGCGGACGCGATGGCCCGCCCGGGGGAGACGGAAAGGGCCGCGAAGCGGGGTCCACTTCGCGGCCCGCAGGTGAGAGCCTGTTCTGACCTGGGCTTTTCACCTCACCCAGGACACTCCAACCGATGGCACGGTCACTGTGTCGACCTCCTCCTCCCAGGCACTCGCACGCCGATCACCGATCATGGAGCGGGAGCATGACCGGCGCACTCCTCCCCTTTTTTCCGTCATCACCTTAGGAGCTGTTGACAGAAATTATGCCATGATCGGCCGATTCAGGTCAGAAATGGGTCAGCGCAGTGCACCCAAAGTCTCCCGGGCGACCCGCGCCGCGTTGGCCAGGCACGACCGCTCCCGCCCGTCCTGCCCGCCCCGCGGCGCGTCCTCGCTGTAGCTGACCGTGACGACCGCGTTGCGGAACCGGGCCGTCACCTGCCCGACGACCGTCGGCTGCCCCTTGTCGGCCTTGAACCACCGGTACGCCTGGTCGCCGATGCCCGCCTGCGGCTCCAGCCTGATGGTCCGCACCAGCGGGGCGTTGTGCGCCTGCGTCCACTGCGTCTCGTAATAGCTCTGGGCGTCCTTGACCGGGTCGTCGGAGTTGCCCGGGGCATACAGGTGGGCCTCGACGCGCAGCCAGCGGAACGCCCGCCCCGTCGCGGAGTACGTGCACGTGGTCAGTGTCGAGTTGGCGCTCTCCCGCGGCCGCGCGCCCGGGATGATCTGGCCGATGGTGCCCTTCGACACCGTCCCGCACGCCTTGGGCAGCGAGGTAATCGGCTGGGCCGGCGTCGGACCCGGCGCGGGCGACTCCCCCGGCGTGGGCTCCGACGAGGCGCCTGAGGTGGGCTCGGACGAGGCGTCCGGCGTCCCGCCGGTCAGGTCGCGGGGCGGTGTGCGGGCCTGCTTCCCGTCCCCGCCCATGGGCATCACCAGGAACACCACGACGGCGGCCACGGCGAACGAGACGAGCGCGACGAGCAGCGCCAGCAGCTTCGGCCGGCGGGCCGCGGACGGCGGATCCGGCGCCGAGTACGGGCGCTCGAACGACTCCTGCGGACGCGGAAGCCCCACACCCCGCTCCTCACTCCTCCGACCGCTCTCATGGCCCTCACCGTCACGGTAGTCAGGCGTGCCGCCGCCGACCAACCCCCCGGCGGGATCAATTGTCAGACCGGGTGGTCACAATGGGAGGGTGCGCATCGCCGAGCTGGCCGCGACGTCGGCGGCGGTGGCGGGCACCCCGGGCCGCAAGGCCAAGGTGGCCGCCCTCGCCGGGTGCCTGCGCGCGGCGGAACCGGGCGAGGCGGCCGTCGTGGTCGCCTACCTGTCCGGTGAGCTGCCCCAGCGGCAGATCGGCGTGGGCTACGCGGCGCTGCGCGACGTGCCGCCGCCCGCGTCCGGGGCGTCCCTGACCGTCCTGGAGGTGGACGCGGCGTTCACCGGGATCGGCGGCGTGTCCGGGCCGGGGTCGGTGGCCCGGCGGCGCGAGCTGCTCGCCGCGGTGCTCGGCCGCGCCACCCGTCCCGAGCAGGACTTCCTCATCCGGCTGCTGGCGGGCGAGCTGCGGCAGGGCGCGCTGGACGGCGTGATGGCCGAGGCGATAGCCGCCGCGGCGGAGGTCCCGGCGGCGCGGGTCCGGCGCGCGGTCATGCTGCGCGGCTCGCTCGGCCCGGTCGCCGCCGCGGCGCTGGCCGAGGGCACCGCCGGGCTGGACGCCTTCACCCTGGAGGTCGGGCGCCCGATCAAGCCGATGCTGGCGGCGGCGGCCCCGTCGCTGGACGAGGCGTTCGGCAAGCTCACCGCCGGGTCCGGCACCGACGTCGCCGTGGAGTGGAAGCTCGACGGCATCCGCGCGCAGGTGCACGTCTCCGGCGGCGAGGTCCGGATCTTCACCCGGACGCTCGACGAGATCACCGCCCGGCTGCCCGAGGTGACCGGGGCGGTGCGCGGGCTGCCCGTCCGCGACGCGGTGTTCGACGGTGAGCTGATCGCGCTGCGCCCGGACGGGCACCCGCACCCGTTCCAGGTCACCGCCGCGCGGACCGCCACCAGGACGGCCAGGAACGTCACGCCGGTGCCGCTCGCGGTGTTCCTGTTCGACGTCCTGCACCTCGACGGCACCGACCTCCTCGACGCGCCCGGCGCCGAGCGGGACGCCGCGCTGGCCCGCGTCGTCCCGGCGGAGCTGCGCATGCCGCGCGTCGTCACCGGCGACCCGGCGCGCGCGAAGGAGGTCTTCGACGAGGCCGTCGCGCGGGGCCATGAGGGCGTCATGGTCAAGTCGCTCGACACGCCCTACACCGCCGGGCGGCGCGGCGCGGGCTGGATCAAGGTCAAGCCCCGGCACACCCTCGACCTGGTGGTCCTCGCGGTCGAGTGGGGCCACGGCCGCCGCCGGGGCCTGCTGTCCAACCTGCACCTCGGCGCCCGCGACCCCGCGACCGGCGGTTTCGTCATGCTCGGCAAGACCTTCAAGGGCCTCACCGACGAGCTGCTCGCCTGGCAGACGAAGCGGCTCCGCGAGCTGGCCGTCCGCGAGGACGCCTGGACCGTCCACGTCCGTCCCGAGCTCGTCGTCGAGATCGCCTTCGACGGCGTCCAGCACAGCCCCCGCTACCCCGGGGGCATCGCCCTGCGCTTCGCCCGCGTCCTGCGCTACCGCCCCGACAAGTCCGCCGCCGAGGCCGACACCATCGACACGGTCCGGTCGGTGTCTCCGACCCTTCCGGCCGAGACCGAGCCGTCCGAGACCGACCCGTCCGGCGGCTGACCGCTCGGGCGGCGGCTACTTCCGGCGGCTTCTGGGGAAATGGACGGTGTTCTTCCGGCGCTGGCCGGAGAACGCGCGGCGGCGGGCACGGGAGACGGCCTTGCGCTGGGCGCGGGCGGCCTTGCGGCGGCGGGTGCGCTCGGCCGCGGTGCCGCGCTGGCGGAGCTCGGGCGGGATGAGGTCGTGGCGTCCGGCGATGAACTCCTGCACCCAGATCTTGGCGCGGATGAGGGGCCGCCGGAACCGCTCCTCGTTGCGGACGGCGCGGGTGTGCTTGCGCGAGCCCGGCGTGTACCGCCAGCGGGCCCAGGGCGAGCCGGGGCGCGCCAGCCTGATGGCGCCGAGGATCAGCAGCGCGGGCACGAACAGCCCGATCAGGCCCGTCCAGATCTTGCCCTTGAGCAGCGTGAGGACGGCGAGCGCGAGGTTGATGGCGAGTGAGGCGGCGTACAGGCCGGTGAGCGTCGAGTCGCCCGGGTCGGGGGTGACGCCCTCGAACCCGAGCGGGCGGATGCCGAGGAGCAGCAGGCCGGTGACGGCGATGGCGACGAACACGGCGTCCAGGGACGTGCGGCCCTTCTCCGTCCAGTAGACGTCGCTGAGGTGCAGGATCAGGGCGAACTCGTCCAGGACGAGGGCGGAGCCCATCCCGAACACCACGGCCGAGAGCAGGTCGAGGCCGACATAGGGGTCGGGGACGGCGAGACTCGACACGCCCCCCACGAGCATCAGCACGACGCCGAACACCACGTGGTGGATGTGCAGGTCGCCGGTGGTGACGTTGCGGAACCACCAGCGGACGTTCGCCCTGATGAGCCGCACGTTCACCCGCGTCAGGACGAACGTGACGATGAACGCGACGAAGAAGCCGAACAGCGGCAGCCGTCCGGTGTCCACGATGCGCTGCCTGAAAAGGTCGATCATCTACCCCCCGTGGGCCCCATCATGCCCTGTGACATGCGGGGATATCGTAGGGATACCGGTGATCAGTCCGTGATCGAGGGGGAATGCCGCCGTGAGCCGCACCGTGGACCGCTGCGATCCCGCGTGCCGCGCGTGGATCTCCGAGGCGATCCGCAAGGTCGAGGCCGACGCCAACCGCAGCGCCGACACGCACCTGCACGTGTTCCCCCTGCCGCCCGAGTGGTGCATCGACCTGTACCTGAAGGACGAGTCGGTGCACCCGACCGGGTCGCTGAAGCACCGGCTGGCGCGGTCGCTGTTCCTGTACGCGCTGGCGAACGGCTGGATCCGCGAGGGCACGACGATCATCGAGGCGTCCAGCGGGTCCACGGCGGTGTCGGAGGCGTACTTCGCGCGGCTGCTCGGCCTGCCGTTCGTCGCGGTGATGCCGGCGGGGACGAGTCCCGAGAAGATCGGGCTGATCGAGTTCCACGGCGGGCACTGCCATCTGGTGGACGACCCGTCCGCGATCTACGACGAGTCGCGGCGGCTCGCGGCCCGGTGCGGCGGGCACTTCATGGACCAGTTCACCTACGCCGAGCGGGCGACGGACTGGCGCGGCAACAACAACATCGCCGAGTCGATCTTCGAGCAGCTGCGGCTGGAGCGGTTCCCCGAGCCGTCCTGGGTCGTGGTCGGCGCGGGCACCGGCGGCACGTCCGCCACCATCGGCCGGTACGCCCGGTACCGGCGGTTCCAGACGCGCCTCGCCGTCGTCGACCCGGAGGGCTCGGCGTTCTTCGGCTCGTTCGCCGACGGCGACCCGTCCCGGACGGCGGCGGGCTCGCGGATCGAGGGCATCGGCCGCCCGCGCGTCGAGCCGTCCTTCCTGCCGACGGTGATCGACCGGATGATCCAGGTGCCGGACGCGGCGTCCGTCGCGGCGATGCGCTGGACGGCCGAGGTCACCGGCCGCAGCGTCGGCGGCTCCACCGGCACGGCGATGTGGGGCGCGGCGGAGCTGATCGCGCGGATGCGGCTGGACGGGGAGCGCGGCAGCGTGGTCACGCTGATCTGCGACGGCGGCGAGCGGTACGCGGGGACCTACGGCTCGGACGCGTGGCTGGAGGGGCAGGGCCTGGACATCGGCCCCTACCTGGCGGCGCTGGAGTGCTTCCTGAAGACCGGCGAGATGCCCCCGACGGACCTTCTCTGATCAGCCGGAGAAGCGGATCGGGTTGACCAGGTCGGCGTAGATCAGCAGCCCGCCCATGACGATCAGCACGGCGGCCATCACGTAGGTGACGGGCAGGGCCTTGGCGACGTCGACGTAGCCCGGGTCGGGGCGTCGGAACACCCGCGCGAGCCCCTTCTTGATCGCTTCCAGGAGCGCGCCCGCGATGTGCCCGCCGTCCAGCGGCAGCAGCGGGACGAGGTTGAACAGCCCGACCGCGAGGTTCAGCGAGCCGAGCAGCATCACGAAGTAGGAGACCTTCTCGCCGCCGGTGAGCTTGTCGGAGGCGGCCACGTCCCCGCCGATCCGGCTGACGCCGACGACACCGATCGGGCCGTTGGGGTCGCGCTTCTCCCCGCTGAACGCGGCGTTCCAGATGCCGACCATCTTCTGCGGCATCCGCACCAGCGCGCCCGCGGTGTGCTTGGTGAGGTCGCCCATCGTGCTCGCGACCGCTCCGGGCCCCTGCCGCTCCAGCGCGCTGGCGGGGGTGATGCCGAGGAACCCCACGTCCACGATCTTGTTCTCGTTGTCGAGGTCGCGCATCTTGTTACGGGTGATCGGCACGTTCAGCGAGATCTTCTGGCCGCCGCGGTCGACGACCATCGGGACCGTGCGCCCGGCGGAGTCGCGGATCTGCTTCTGGAGCTGGGCGTAGTCATCGACGCGCCTGCCGTCGTAGGACACGATCCGGTCGCCGGCCTTCAGCCCGACCTGCTGCGCGGGGGTCGGCGCCGCGTCCGCGGGGCAGCTGTCGAGCCGTGACTGGCTCGCCGGGACCATGCAGGGCGAGACCTCCTGGATCACCGGCTGCGCGCGCTGCACGCCGAGGCCCATCAGCAGGATCGCGAAGAAGACCACGGCCAGGATCAGGTTCATGGCGGGGCCGCCGAACATGATCAGCAGTTTCTGCCACCACTTCTTGGCGTAGAACACGCGGTCCTCGTCGCCGGGCCTGACCTCCTCCAGCGCCGCGCCGCGCGCGGACTCGATGAGGCCCTGCCAGGGCCCGGTGCTGATCCGCCTGACCTGGCCCGGGGCGTCGCCCTTGCGGGGCGGCAGCATCCCGATCATGCGGATGTAGCCGCCGAGCGGGATCCACTTCAGCCCGTACTCGGTCTCGCCCTTGCGCCGGGACCACATCGTGGGCCCGAACCCGACCATGAACTGGGTCGTCCGGACCCGGAACAGCTTGGCGAACGAGAAGTGCCCGAGCTCGTGCAGCGCGATGGACGCGAGCAGGCCGAAGAACAGGATCAGCACTCCCGCCAGCCAGCCCATGCATGCCCCTCCGGTCGTGCACCCCGCACCGGGGGGTGGTATCCAGCAGTCCCCAAAGGGTACGTCACGGGCGTGCGTTTCGTTGAGTCTTGACGTGATCATGGGACGCGGCGGACCGTCCTTACCGGACGGCCCGCAATCGCGCTCCGGCGCCGTGGGCGGCCCCTTCGTCCGCGACCGGGCGCACCCGCCCCGCTGGTCGCGGAGCTGGGCCGCTGCTAGCCTGGCCGGAGCCGATGATCCCGTGCGGGAGAGTCCCCGGCCGCCAGCGGGGGACGCCGAAGGAGCAAATCCTCCCCGGAACCTCTCAGGCCCACGGACCGCACGGACCAGGCGACCTCTGGAAAGCGGGGACGTCCGTCCCCCGCCGAAGGTGCAAGCCCGCGGCGCACGGCGCGGGTGAAGCTCTCAGGCGCCGATGACAGAGGGGGAGGCACCGGAAACGCCCGGTGCGCGGGTGGGACGATGGGTCCACGCGCGCCCGCGACGAAGGAGCCGAACCCATGTCCGCCGATTCCACCGCCAGAAAGACGCCGCTGCACGACGTCCACCAGGATCTCGGCGCCAACCTCGTCGACTTCGCGGGCTATCTGATGCCGCTGCGCTACGCGAGCGAGACCGCCGAGCACCAGGCCGTCCGGCAGGGCGCCGGGCTGTTCGACCTGTCCCACATGGGGGAGATCTTCCTCGCCGGGCCGGGCGCGGGCGCCGCGCTCGACCACGCGCTGGTCGGCAACCTGTCGCCGATGGCGGTCGGCAAGGCCCGCTACACGATGATCTGCGCGCCCGACGGCGGCGTCCTGGACGACCTCATCGTCTACCGGCTGGCCGACGAGACGTGGATGGTCGTCGCGAACGCCGCGAACACCGCGGTCGTCCTCGACGCCCTGACCGAGCGGGCCGCGGGCTTCGACGCCGCCGTGCGGGACCGCTCCGGCGACTACGCGCTGATCGCCCTCCAGGGCCCCCGCTCCCAGGCGATCCTGGAGGGCTTCACCGACGCGCCGCTGGCCGGGCTGAAGTACTACGCGATCCTCGCGGCCGCGGTCGCCGGCATCGACGCGCTCGTCGCCCGCACCGGCTACACCGGCGAGGACGGCTTCGAGCTGTTCGTCGACGCCTCCGACGCCGTCCGGCTGTGGGAGGCGCTGGCGAAGGCCGGCGGTGTCGTCCCCGCCGGCCTGTCGGCGCGCGACACGCTCCGCCTTGAGGCGGGAATGCCGCTGTACGGCAACGAGCTGACCGCCGAGACGACCCCCTTCGAGGCGGGCCTCGGCCGCGTCGTCAAGCTGGACAAGCCCGGCGACTTCGTCGGGAAGGCCGCCCTGGCGGCGCAGGCGCAGACGCCCCCGGGCCGTAGGCTCGTGGGCCTGGTGGCCCGGGGGCGCCGGGCGCCGCGCAAGGGGTACCAGGTCGTCACGTCGGACGGCACGCCGTGCGGTGTCGTGACGAGCGGCGCCCCGTCGCCCACACTGGGCAGGCCGATCGCCATGGCCTACCTCGACAGCGGTGTCGGGGAGGACGGCCTCGCCGTGGACGTCCGCGGCAGGCACGAGCCGGTCGACGTGGTCGCCCTGCCGTTCTACAAGCGTTCCTGAAACCCTGGAGAGAGAAGAAACGTGAGCGTTCCGGAGCAGCTCCGCTACAGCGAAGAGCACGAGTGGGTCGCCGGTCTCGGCCCCGCCCAGCAGGTCCCCGAGGACGGCATCGTCACCGTCGGCATCACCGCGCACGCCGCCGACGCCCTCGGCGAGATCGTCTACCTCGAGCTGCACTCCTCCGAGGGTGACGCCGTCGAGGCGGGCGAGCCCTGCGGCGAGGTGGAGTCCACCAAGTCCGTCAGCGACCTGTACGCCCCGGTCAGCGGCGAGATCACGGCCGTCAACGCCGCGGTCGTGGACGAGCCGAAGATCATCAACGACGACCCGTACGGCGAGGGGTGGATCTTCAAGGTCCGCGTCTCGGGCGAGCCGGGCGACCTGCTCGACGCCGCCGAGTACGGCAAGCTGATCGAGGAGGGCTGACCGTGGGCCTACACGACCCGCTCGCCACGGCCGACCCCGAGGTCGCCGCGGCACTGGACGCCGAGCTGCGCCGCCAGCAGGGCACGCTGGAGATGATCGCGTCGGAGAACTTCGCGCCCGTCTCCGTCCTGGAGGCGCAGGGCTCCGTCCTGACCAACAAGTACGCCGAGGGGTACCCCGGCCGGCGCTACTACGGCGGCTGCGAGCACGTCGACGTCACCGAGCAGCTCGCCATCGACCGCGCCAAGGCCCTGTTCGGCGCCGAGCACGCCAACGTCCAGCCGCACAGCGGCGCCCAGGCCAACACCGCCGTCTACTTCGCCCTGCTCCAGCAGGGCGACACGATCCTCGGCCTCGACCTGGCCCACGGCGGGCACCTCACCCACGGGATGCGGCTGAACTACTCCGGCAAGGTGCTGAACGTGGTGCCCTACCACGTCCGCGCCGGTGACGGCCTGGTCGACATGGACGAGGTCGCCGCGCTCGCCGCCGAGCACCGCCCGAAGATGATCGTGGCGGGCTGGTCGGCGTACCCGCGGCAGCTCGACTTCGCGGCCTTCCGCGAGATCGCCGACTCGGCCGGCGCGCTGCTCATGGTCGACATGGCGCACTTCGCCGGGCTGGTCGCCGCAGGGCTGCACCCCTCCCCCGTCCCGCATGCGGACATCGTCACGACCACCACCCACAAGACGCTCGGCGGACCGCGCGGCGGCCTGATCCTCGCCCGCGAGGAGTACGGCAAGAAGATCAACTCCGCGGTGTTCCCCGGTATGCAGGGCGGCCCGCTGGAGCACGTGATCGCCGCCAAGGCGGTCGCCCTCAAGATCGCCGCGTCGGAGGAGTTCCGGGTGCGGCAGGCCGCCACCGTCGAGGGCGCGCGGATCCTCGCCGCGCGCCTGCTCGCCGAGGACGCGGCGAAGGCCGGTGTCAAGGTGCTGACCGGCGGCACCGACGTGCACCTCGTCCTGGTCGACCTGGTCGGCTCCGAGCTGACCGGACGCGACGCCGAGGACCTGCTGCACGGCATCGGCATCACCGTCAACCGCAACGCCGTCCCGAACGACCCGCGTCCCCCGATGGTCACCTCGGGCCTGCGGATCGGCACCCCCGCCCTCGCCACCCGCGGCTTCACCGCCGCGGACTTCACCGAGGTCGCGGACGTGATCGCGCTCGCCCTGCAGCCCTCCCCCGACCGTGACGCGCTCGCGGCCCGGGTGAAGGCGCTCGCCGACGCGCACCCTCTGTACCCGGACCTGTAAGCGCCCTCCGCCCCCTCCGCGCCCGCGGAGGGGGCGCCACACGGAGGTAGCCATGGCCATCAGCGTTTTCGACCTCTTCAAGATCGGCATCGGCCCCTCGTCCTCCCACACCGGCGGCCCCATGGCGGCGGCGCACCGTTTCGCGCGCGGCCTGCACGAGGACGGGCTCCTGGCGAAGACCGCGTCCGTGCGGGTGGTCCTCTACGGCTCCCTCGGCCTCACCGGGAAGGGCCACGGCAGCGACAAGGCCGTCATGCTGGGCCTCGAAGGCGACAAGCCCGAGCTCGTCGACGTGGACAAGGTGGACGAGCGCCTGGCCGCGATGCGCGAACGCGGCGTCATCAGCCTCTTCGGCGACCACGAGGTCCCCTTCGTGGTGAACGACCACCTCGTCTTCGAGCGCAAGGAGTCACTGCCGGGCCACCCCAACGGGATGCGGTTCGCCGCCCTCGGCGAGTCCGGCGAGGAGATCCGCGCCAAGGTGTACTACTCGGTCGGCGGCGGCTTCATCGTCGACGAGAACGCCACCGGCGCCGACCGCATCAAACCGGACGACACCGTCCTGCCCCACCGGTTCGACACCGCCGCCGAGCTCCTCGAACGCTGCCACGAGACGGGCCTGTCCATCTCGGCGCTGATGCTGGAGAACGAGAAGGCGTTCGGCCGCTCGTCCCAGGAGATCCGCGACGGCCTGCTGGGGCTCTGGGAGGTGATGCGCGCCTGCGTGACCCGCGGCTGCACCCGCGAGGGGCTCCTGCCGGGCGGCCTCAAGGTCCGCCGCCGCGCGCCGCAGCTGCACCGCCAGCTGTCCGCCGAGAAGGCGTCCGACCCCCTCCACGCCATGGACTGGGTCACCCTCTTCGCGCTGGCCGTCAACGAGGAGAACGCCGCCGGAGGCCGCATCGTCACCGCCCCCACCAACGGCGCGGCGGGCATCGTCCCCGCCGTCCTGCACTACTACGACCGGTTCGTCCCCGGCCGCGACGACGAGGGCGTGGTCCGGTTCCTGCTCACCGCGGGCGCGATCGGCGTGCTGTTCAAGCAGAACGCCTCGATCTCCGGCGCCGAGGTCGGCTGCCAGGGCGAGGTGGGCTCCGCGTGCTCGATGGCCGCCGCCGGGCTCACCGAGGTCCTCGGCGGCACCCCCGAGCAGGTCGAGAACGCCGCCGAGATCGGCATCGAGCACAACCTCGGCCTCACCTGCGACCCCGTCGGCGGCCTCGTCCAGGTCCCCTGCATCGAGCGCAACGCGATCGGGGCGATCAAGGCCATCAGCGCCGCCCGCATCTCGCTGCGCGGCGACGGCCGCCACTTCGTCTCGCTCGACAAGGCGATCAAGACGATGCGCGACACCGGCCGCGACATGCTCGACAAGTACAAGGAGACCTCACGCGGCGGCCTCGCCGTCAACGTCATCGAGTGCTGACGGTCAGCCGACGCGGGCGCCCCGTCCCGTCGGGGAGTGGGCGCCCTCCCGCGCCTCCTTGCCGCAGTGGCGGCAGACCACCTGCGGGCTGACCGTCTCGCCGCAGGAGTGCTGCCACCGGACGGGCGGGTCGTCGGGATGCAGGTGGCGGTCGCCCCACCGCATCAGCACGAGCAGGACGTCGCACAGCTCCGCGCCCGCCGCAGTCAGGTGGTACTCGTGCCGGACGGGATGGTCGCTGTAGCGCTCGCGGCGGATGACCCCGTGGGACTCCAGCTTGCGCAGCCGCGCCGTGAGGATGTCGCGGGACGCGCCCGTGTTGTGGACGATCTGGTCGAAGCGCCGCACACCATAGCTGAGCTCGCGGATCGCCAGCAGACTCCAGCGCTCGCCGACCAGGTCCAGGGTGTCGGCGATGGAGCACTCGCGCGGATCGGCGTCCTTCGGCATACCGGGAAGCCTAGCCGCCGGACCCGCCCCGCTCACCGTCACAGCCGCTCGATCACCGTCGCGTTGGCGAGCCCCCCGGCCTCGCACATGGTCTGGAGCCCGAACCGTCCCCCGCGGTCCTCCAGGGCGTGCAGCAGCGTCGTCATGAGGCGCGCGCCGCTGGCGCCCAGCGGGTGGCCGATGGCGATGGCGCCGCCGCGCACGTTCACCCGCGCGAGGTCGGCGCCGGTCTCGCGCTGCCAGGCCAGGACGACCGGCGCGAACGCCTCGTTCACCTCGAACAGGTCGATGTCGTCCAGGTCCAGGCCGGAGCGCGCCAGCACCTTCCCGGTGGCGGGAATGATCGCGGTGAGCATCAGCAGCGGGTCGTCGCCGGTCACCGCGAACCCGTGGAACCGGGCCCGCGGACGCAGCCCGAGCCGCCGGGCGACGTCCGCGGCCACGACCAGCACCGCGGCGGCGCCGTCGTTGACCGGGGAGGCGTTGCCCGCGGTGATCCGCCAGCCGATCTCGGGGAACCGCTCCGCGACCCGCTCGTCCCGGTAGGCGGGCGGGAGCCCCGCGAGGGCCTCCGGCGACGTCCCCGGGCGGACGGACTCGTCCCGCCACCCCGTCCAGGCGACCTCCCGGTCGAACTCGCCGTTCTTCCACGCCCCCGCGGCCCGCTGGTGCGACTCGTACGCGTACGCGTCGAGCTCCTCACGCGGCAGGTCCCACCGCGCCGCGATCAGCTCCGCGCTGATGCCCTGCCGCACGAGCCCGCCCGGATACCGCTCGGCGAGCATCGTCCCGTACGGATCGACACCGGGAGGCACGGCCGACCCCATCGGCACCCGCGACATCGACTCCACCCCGCACGCGATGGCGACGTCGTACGCGCCGCTCTGCACGCCCTGCGCGGCGATGTGCAGCGCCTGCTGCGAGGACCCGCACTGCCGGTCGACCGTCATGGCGGGCACGTGCTCGGGGAACCCGGCGGCGAGGACGGCCGTCCGCGTGATGTTGGCCCCCTGCTCCCCTGCCTGGGTCACGACGCCGCCGATGACGTCGTCCACCAGCGCCGGGTCGATCCCCGCCCGCTCGACGAGCACCGCCAGCGTCCGCGCCAGCAGGTCCGCCGGATGCCCGGCGTGCAGCGCCCCGTCCGGCTTGCCCCGTCCCACCGGAGTCCGCACCGCCTCCACGATCACCGCGTCCCGCACGACCCACCTCCGTCTGTATTTCCAACTCAGTATGCGCTGAGCAAGTTCGAGAAAACAACCCTCCCCTCTCGGCAACACCGACGGGCGCACCGCCATCGCCGCCCACCGGGTCAGCGCCGTCTGAGCACAATGCCGCTGGGTGGGGCGGCGCCGCCGGTGGTCACCTGCCCCGGCGGCGCCGCCCCGGCTTCTACCGCTCGGCCTCACGCTGCCGGGCGGCGGCACGCTCGACGATGTCGCCCCACACCCGAATCCCGGACGACTCGACGCGCTCGCCCTGGAAGTGGCGGCGGGCGGTCAGCATGTTGTCCAGGACGAGGTTGTAGGCGGCCAGCGCCTCACCAAGGCGCCGGGCACGCTCGGGACCTAAAGGCACCGGTCACCTCCCGTCCTGGACGCGGCGGCGCGTGGCACGGGAAGAAGCACGCACCGCCGCGTCGCAGAAGGGCCGCCCGGCCGGCGGGGGCGGGTACAACGTGATGCCGGCCGGGCGGCGGACACGAGGCGCCGGTGCCGCCAGAGCGCTCGTGCCGGTCGCACAGCCTCGCCCACGGGGGCTTCCACTCCACCCGGGCGTCCAGCGATGCGACGAAGGGGTGGGCACGGCGTCCTATCGCGCCCTCGACACCGCGCCCACGCTCATACGCCCGCCCCACGCAAGACGTGCATGATGCGATCGGCGACACCCGGCGTCTCCGTCAGCGGGCCGATGCCCTGCCCCCAGCCCCACCGGAAGACGGCCTCATCAGCCACGATCTCGTCATTGAGCCCAGGCGCGCGGGGGTTGCAGACATGCAGCGCCTGCCTACCACCAGCCCCGGTGCACACAGTGGCGTGCCACCCACGCTCCCGCAGCTCGGTCCCTAACCGCTCCAAATGCGCGGCCGTCGTCGCTTCCATGGGTCAGAACGGTATGGGCCACTGAACACGCTGGGTTGCCAAGTGACAACAGACTGCGAAATCACTAGTGGGGGACGCCCATCCGCGCGGCCATTCCGCGCAGCTCACGGCCTCCGGCGGCTGCTCGGGCCTGCTTCAGCAGGACGGCGACGGTCTCGCGTACCGGCTTGCTATTGCGGATCCACTGCGGGGCGGTGGCCTCTGCGCGGTACAGCCACCGCACCGCCTCGGCTCTGGTCTTGGATTCCTGGGCCAGCCCACGGCCCACGTCGGCGAGGAAGGCCGCGTGCCGACCGCTCTTGTGCACGAGCTTGGACTCATCCACTTCGCGGGCCAGATCGAGGACGGCGCCGCCACGCTGCCCGCACTCCACGTTCACGGCGACGTTCCACACCCCGACGTTCGTCGCCGAGAAACTCATCCAGTTGTCGTCGGGAGTGTCCGGCAGCCGCGCGGCCAGGCGTGAAGCCTCGCCGATCCAGTCGACGGCGCGGTCCGGGTCGCGGTTCACCGCCGCCGCGAGCGAGGCCGACAGGGTCAGCATGCCGAGGACCTCACGTCCGCTCCCACCATCCGCGTGCGGCTCCAGGCGATCAGCGGCGCGCTCGGCGGCGAGGAGCGTCCGGTCCCACGAGCCCGCCCGCGGCATGGTGTGGACGCGAAGAAAGTCGGCCTGCCCACGCCGCACCGGATCGTCCAGGATCCCCGCGGCCTCCTCGGCCCGGACGGCGGCCAGGTGCGCCAGATCGGGATAACCGAGGTCCTTGCACGTGAACGTCGCGGCGACACACGCGTCCACGAGGGTCTCCAGTGCGGTCCGGTAGACCGCCTCGTCGGCGGGATCGCAGGCGTGGTGATGGAGTTCGTCCAGCAGCCACGGCAGCGACCTTCCGACCTCCAGATAGTCGCATGCCTGGTGGTAGGGCTCGATGCGGTGCATCTCGGTGACCAGGTCCTCGATCGGCCGGGCGCGCTCGACGCCAGGCGCGGCAAGGGTGTTGGTCTGGAGGGCGACCCGGATCGCGGGGACCACGGTATGCGGGTCGGCCTGAAGCGGGTCGGCACCAAGATGGGGCCCGCCGACAAGGTCGGTCTCCGACACCCGCAGCGCGGACGCCAGAGCGGAGATGTGCGAACGACGATCGAGCGCGCGATGGCCACGCTCGGCCCGGGACAGAAAACTCTTACTCAGCCCCGCCTGCCCGGCGAGCTGGTCCAGCGTCATTCCGCGCCAGCGGCGCAACTCCCGGAGTCGGGCCCCGACGGTGGCCTCGTCATGCATTGGCCCCGCATCCTTCCAGAGCGTCTCGACAACCTCGGCTACGGCGCGCGTTCGCATCTCGTCAGGCTGCTAGGCGAGGGCCCGTGAGATCACTAATGCGGGACGCCCATCCGCGCGGCCATCCCGCGCAGCTCACGACCGACGGCAGCGGCCTTGGCCTGGGCGAGCATCACGCCGACGGTCTCATGGACCGCGGTCGAGTTGCGGATCCTCTGCGGTGCGACCGCCTCCGCCCGGCGTAGCCACCCGGTGGCCTCCCGCTGGCAGCCCGGGTCCCGTGCCAGGCCCCGGCCGACGTCGGCGAGGAATGCCGCATGCCGAGACCGCCTCACGCTGATCGTCTCCTCGTCGACCGCCTCGGCGAGTCGCAGGACGGCGCCCCCGCTCTGACCGACCTCGACGCCGATGGCGACGTCCCAGACGCCGACGTTCGTGGCGGAGAACGCCGACCAGTTTTCCGGGTCGTCGGGCACGCGGGCGGCAAGCGTTCGGGCCTCGCCCATCCAGCCCTCAGCCGCAGCCGTCTTGTGCTGCACCGCCGATGCCATCGCCGCCGACAGGCTCAGCATGCCGAGCACCTGAAGGCCCAGCGGTTCGGTCGCGTGCGGCTCCAGCACCCCCGCCGCCCGCTCGGCGGTGACCTGCGCTCGGCTCCACGAGGACTCGCGGGGCATGGTCTGCACCCGCAGATAGGCGGCCTTGCCCACGGTCACCGGATCGCCGGTCAGCCGGGCCGCCTCCATCGCACGCGACGCCGCCTGGTGAGCCAGGTCGGCGTAGCCGAGGTCCTTGGTCCGGAACGTGGCGTACATGTAAGCCTCGACGAGCGCGGTCAGCGCGCCGCGCTCCGTGGCCTCGTCCACCGGTTCCGCGATGTGCCAGTGCAGCTCGTCGATGACGCTGGGCAGGCGTGCGCCGAGCGCGAGGTAGTCGCAGGAGTGGAATACCGCGTCGAGCGACCGGATCTCGGCGAGCAACTCGGCCAGCGAACGCGCCCGCTCGACCGCCGCGTCTCCGATCCAGTTGGTCTGGATCGCTGCCCGCAGCGCGGGAACGGCGGCATGTGGCGCCGACTGGACCGGGTCGGGAGTGAGGTGCGGACCGCCGACCAGATCGACCTCCGACACTTTCAACGCCGTGGCGAGGGCGGCGATATGGGACCGGCGGTCGAGCGCGACCTTGCCGTTCTCCACCTTGGACAGAAACCCCTGGCTGAGGCCGGCCAGATCGGCGAGGGCCTGCATGGACATCCCGCGCCAGCGGCGCAGCGCTCGTAGTCGGACACCGATGGTCGTCTCGTCGTACATCGGCCTCGCACCCTTCCGGAGTGTCTCGACGACCTCAGGCTACGGCGCGCTGCCGTTCTCGTCAGGACCGTCAAATGAGCAGTTCTCCCTCAGCCGAGGGCTCCTCCATGGTGGCGCCCCGGGCACCCCGTCCTGCCGGACGCGCCGGAGCAAGAAGCCGCCCGGCCGACGGGGGCGGTGTCGGCCGGGCGGCGAGCACGGATCCATCACCGCCTCGGCAGGAGACCCGTGCCGGTCGCGCAGCCTCGCTCGCGGGTGCCTCCCAGTCCGCCCAGGCGTCCAGCTGCACGACAGTTGAGTGGATGCGGCGTCCTATCGCGCCCGCGACACCGCGCCCACGCTCATACGCCCGCCCCACGCAAGACGTGCATGATGCGATCGGCGACACCCGGCGTCTCCGTCAGCGGGCCGATGCCCTGCCCCCAGCCCCACCGGAAGACGGCCTCATCAGCCACGATCTCGTCATTGAGCGCCTGCCTACCACCAGCCCCGGTGCACACAGTGGCGTGCCACCCACGCTCCCGCAGCTCAGTCCCTAACCGTTCCAAATGCGCGGCCGTCGTCGCTTCCATGAGACAGGACGGTAATCGTGTGATGACAGAGGGTTATGCAGAGATGAATGTCAGTGCGGGATGCCCATCCGGGCCGCCATCCTCCGCAGGTCACGGCCGACAGCCACGGATTTCGCCTGCGCCAGCATGACCGCGACGGCCTCGCGGACGGTGGGGCTGTTGCGGATCCGCTGCGGCGCCACCTTCTCGGCCCGGCCGAACCAGTGCAGGGCCTCGCGTTGCGTCCGCCGGTCCCGGGCCAGCCCGCAGCCGACGTCGGCGAAGAACGAAGCCTTGCGGCTCGACCGCCCCAGCTTCGCCTCGTCGATCCCTTTCGTCAGTTCCAGGACCGCCGCCCCTGCGGCGCCTTGCTCGACCTCGATCGTGACCCGCCAGACGCCCACGTTCGTGGTGCTGAAGGACTGCCAGTTCGTCATGGGCTCGTCCGGCACGCGCTTCGCCAGGCGCGCCGCCTCGGCAAGCCAGTGCTCAGCGCCCGCCTTGTCGCGCAGCGTCGCGGCGGCGAGCGACGCGGAGAGGGTCAGCATGCCGAGCGTCTCCAGCGCTCCCGGCCGACCGGCATACGGCTCCAGGGCGTCCGCTGCGTGCCCGGCCATCAGGCGTGTCCGCTCTTGCGACGTCTTCGGCATGGTCTGCACCTTCAGGAAGGCGGCCTTGCCCACCTGCACGGGCTCGTCCAAGCGGTGCGCGGCCTCCGCCGCACGGGCTGCGGCGGCGTAGGCGAGGTCGGGGTACCCGAGGTTCTTGGCGGTGAAGGTCGCGCAGACGCACGCCTCGACGAGGGCGCGCAGCGCGATCCGCTGTGCCTGCTCGTCGTGCGGGTCGGCAGTATGGACGTGCAGTTCGTCCAGGACGTCGGGAAGTCGCTCACCGATCGCCGTATAGTCGCAGGCCCGCCGCAGCGGCTCCAGTTCGTCCAGCACTGCGGCGGTCAGATCCGCCAACGGCCGGGCCCAATCCGTCGTCGGCAACATGAGGGCGTTCGCCTGAAGGGTTGCGCGTAAGGCGGGGATGTGACCGTGCGGAGCCGACTGCACCGGATCAGGTGTGAGGTGCGGACCGCCGACCAGATCGACCTCCGATACCCTCAGCGCCGCGGCGAGGCCGGCGATATGGGACCGGCGGTCGAGCGCGACCTTCCCGTTCTCCAGCTTGGACAGATGTCCCTGACTGAGCCCGGCCAGATCGGCGAGCGTCTGCATGGACATTCCGCGCCAGCGGCGCAACTCCCGGAGTCGGGCCCCGACGGTGGCCTCGTCATACATCGGCCTGCACCCTTCCAGAGCGTCTCGACAACCACAGGCTACGGCGCGCTGCCGTTCTCGTAAGGCCGCTTGCGACGGCCCGCGAGATCATCAATGCGGGACGCCCATCCGCGCCGCCATCCCGCGCAGCTCACGACCACCGGCGGCGTCCGCGGCACGGGCCAGCATCGCCCCGACCGTCTCCCGGACGGGCATCGAGTTGCGGATCTTGTGGGGTGCGACGGCTTCCGCGCGGCGGAGCCACTGCATGGCGTCGCGCTGCGAACGAGGCTCGCGTGCCAGCCCACGGCCGACATCGGCGAGGAACGTGGCGTGACGCCCCCGACGTGGGATCAGCTTCTCCTCGTCGACGGCCTTGGCCACGTCGAGCAACGCCCTCCCGCTTTCGCCGCGCTCGGTCGCCAGGCTGACCTTCCAGACACCGACGTTCGTCAGGGAGAACGCCCCCCAGTTCCCGCCGGGGTCGTCGGCTGTACATGCGGCGAGTTCCGCGGCCTGATCGAGCCAGTGCTCCGCCCGGTCGTATTTGTAGAGCACCGTGGCCATGAGGGCGGCCGCCAGCGTCAGCATCCCCAGCACCTGCACGCCGAGGTCGTCGTGGACGTGAGGTTCAAGGGCGTCCGCCGCGTCCTCGGCCGCGGTGAGGCTCAGCTCTCGGGTGGTCGTGGGCATCGTGTGGATGCGCAGTGACGCGGCCTTGCCGGTGGTGACGGGGGTGTCGAGGATGCCCGCCACCTCGGCTGCGCGCATCGCAGCGATATGGGCGAGGTCGCTGTATCCGAGATCCTTGCTGGTGAAGACGGCCCTCTGGAACGCCTCGATCAGCGCCTCAAGCGCGACCCGATGAGCGGCCTCATCGGCGGGGGCGCACGCGTGCACGTGCAGCTCGTCGATGACCGCGGGCAGCTCCCGTCCGACCTCGACGAGATGGTTCTGACGGTCGATCCGCACCACTTCGGCGACCAGCTCGGGCAAGGGGCGCGCCCGGTCGGCCACCGGTGCGGTCAGGGTATTGGTCGTCAGCGCAGCGCGGATGGCGGGGACCGTAGTGTGCGGCTCGGCTTGAGCCGGGTCGGTGGTCAGGTGCGGAGCGCCCACCAAATCGGTCTCCGAGACACGGAGCACCCTTGCGAGGGCGGAGATGTGCGAGCGGCGATCGAGCGCTCGATGGCCACGCTCGGCCCGGGACAGGAAACTCTTGCTGAGCCCCGCCTGCCCGGCGAGCTGGTCCAGCGTCATCCCGCGCCAGCGGCGCAGCGCCCGGAGTCGGGCCCCGATGGTGGCCTCGTCATACATCGGCCTGCACCCTTCCAGAGCGTCTCGACAACCACAGGCTACGGCGCAAGGCCCTACCTCGTCAGGGCCGTTGCACGAGCAGCACTACTTCCTCAGTCAAGGCCCATCCATGGCGACGCACCCAGGACCCTCCAAAAGCGCCGTATTAGACCCGTCAACGGGCACCGCGCCGACCGCCTGACGCCCCACCGCAGACACCGAAGGAGACGGTGCCGACGATGACCGTCGTGGTGGCGGTTCCTCAGTACCCGGCATGGATCCCACCTCTCCTTACCCTCTGCCCGCCTCCGGCTGGTGTTCTTGACCAATGAACAAAGGTCATTAACAGTGACAACTGGAGCACGTGGCATTTGATCAATGGACCTTCCGCTTCGCCGACCCTCGGCCCGTCAGTTCGCACCGCTGGTCGCTCACCTTGATCGCACATAGTGAGTCTGTAATCGCCTGCACCCCACAAGGTTCACGGTCTCTCGTGAGCCCGAAGAACGACCGAATGACCCCAAAGGCGCCCTGGCCCGCACATACCACGAAATCAACCGGTCGACAATTCATCAATCACGTCCCAAGCGCAAGGCCGGATCGCCGAGCCGCCGAGCTCGAAGATGCCTGGGCCAGGCCGATCTAGGCCAGCGAGGGTACGGCCAACCTTGCGAGGTGCAATCGTGGATAACCTCAGCGGCAAGGGTCACAATGTGGATAGCGTCGAGCCAGCTGGAGGCTGCGGACGGACGTGACCTTTGCCAACCAGACTAGCGCTGAGATCCATGCTTATGCTGGCATGTCGGTCAGGGAGAATTATGCACAATTTAGGATCACGAGACAGATCTTGGGTCCGTTCATCGGAAGTCGACGCGGGTACTGCGACTGCGCCGAAGGCACCGACAAGATCGTTGATTGTGCTGACGTTCCTCTGCCAAACTTGCCCATGGTCGCTGCCAGCCGCCGGGGGCGCTGCCGTTCGGATGAGAGGCCACCGGGTTCACTGGGTCACATGTGAAGCCGAGATCATCGATGATTCGGCTACTCAAGGCCGTTCACTCGACGAACCGAGCGAAGGTGTGGATTCCCAGCCCCAGTCCTCGGAGCAGGTCTCGGCGGCGATGATCGACTGTCACGTCTCATCGTTCGCCGGGCAGTGTCGGCAGAGAGCAAAACATGTGGCGGCTCCTAGGTCGACTTCAGTCCGACTTCACCGGAAGCTAAGACGACCGTCGTCATCGAAGAGCGCCATGACCGACCGGATCCAGCACCCTCGAAGATCCCTTCTGGCCGCGCCGCATGTGGTCGGGTACGGCAAGGAAGCTCTCCCGCGATGACATCGCATCGTGGCCGGTTCACAAACCGGTTCTCACCGTCCCCAGGAGGTGTCGTGGGCGTGGACACCGCGAGCAGCGCCGAACGGGCCGAGGAGCTCCGTAACGCCCTTGTCGACACGATCATCGTCGACCACACGGCCAAGGGCCTGAAGATGCCCGCCGTTGTGGAGCGGGCGATGCGGAAGGTTCCCCGCGAGGTGTTCACTCCAGGCGTCCCGCTCGAAAAGGCGTACGCGAACACCGCGGTCATCACCAGCAGGCGCGGTGAAGAGACCACCGGCTCGGTGTCGGCGCCGTACTTGATCGCGGAAATGCTCGGTCAGGCGGTCGACGCGCTCGGCGGCCTGGAGGGCCGCGATGTTCTGGAGATCGGGAGCGGCGGCTACAACGCGTCGCTATTACGGGAACTCGTCGGGTCGGCAGGGTCGGTCACGACCGTCGACATCGACCCCGAGGTGACCGATCGGACGGCCTCCTGCCTTAAGCGGGCAGGTTACAACGACGTCACCATTGTGTGCGCGGACGCCGAGCACCCGGTCGAACCGGGCCGCCATTACGACCTGATCATCGTCACCGCAGCGGCCTGGGACATCCCGGCGGTGTGGCGTGAACAGCTCACCCCAGATGGCGTGCTGGTGGTCCCGCTGCGCACATTCGGGATGACCCGGTCGTGGGCGCTGCAACGCTCGGGGAACCGGCTGGCCAGTCACAGCCACCGCCAGTGCGGGTTCGTCTCGATGCAGGGCGACGGAGCCCACCGGATGCGGTACGTCGATATCGCCCCTGGTGTCCACCTGCGGCTCGATGAGGGCCGACACATGGCCCCAGAGGCGCTGGGTGGCATGGCCGCCGACTTGCTCACCCAGCCCCGCGAGCAGGCATGGGCCGGTGTGAGCCTCCCGCCCCGCACCGTGCTGTCCGACCTGGATCTGTGGCTGGCCGCCCGCCTCGCCGCCGAGGCGGGTGAGTTCGTGGTTCTGACGGCGCAGGCGGCGGCCGTCGAGTCCGGCATCGTCGCGCCGTCGTGGCGGTTCGGAGCCCCCGCCATCCTCGATGGGGGCGCGTTCTCCTACCGGTCAGCACTGCGCTGGACCGGCAGATTGTTTGATCTGGGCGCGATCGCCCACGGGCCCCGCGCCGCTGCGGCGGCCGGGCAGATGGTCGAGCACATGCGTGCGTGGCTGGAGGCCGACGGTCCATCCCCGATTCTGAACGTCCTGCCGGCACGCACTCCCGAGGGCGACCTGCCGGGCGGGACCGTCCTGGACAAGCCGCACAGCCGCATGGTTCTGAACTTCCCCACCGTCACCTCTCGATGAGAAGGGAAAGCCCCTGATGGAGCACGATGAGCAGTACCAGCTGAACGTCCGTCTGGTCGACTCTGGGGACACCATGAGCGGCCACGCCACCAGCACCGATGACGATTGCGGCTCAGGCAACACCGGCTCGGACGCCTGCACCACCAACGCCGACGAGGTCGACACGTACAGGCGCTGACGCCCGACTCACCCTGGCGGGGCTTGCTACCCGCGGCCTCGCGTGCTGAGGGCCGGGTCCCGGCCTGTCGCACGGCTGCCCTTCCAACCTTCGGTACGGTGAGCGACCCGTGTTCCACGCGGCGGACGTGGCCTTCATCAGGGCCGCCGCCTACTCCGATGATCTGGTCTTGCCCGCTTGGCCTGACCTGTCCGCCGACCGGCCCGGACAGTGGCTGGAGTGGCTGCGGGAGGCGTGGACGCTGCCGGGGTTCGCGACGACCGTCACAGTTGCCGCTCCCGAGTTCGCGGCCCAGATCACGCGCGCTCTGGCTGGCGAACCGGTCAGGACACGCCGGCTGCGGCGCCTGGTGGAGGCCACGGTCCGTTACCTGCTGAGGTGGACGACCCGGGCGACCCCGTTCGGGTATTTCGCCGGTGTGGCGCCCGTCGAGCTCGGCTCACGCGCGTCGGTCCGCTGGAGCGGGCGGCATCATGCCGTGACCCGTCCCGACGACGGTTTCATCGCCGAGCGAACCGCGCTGGCCGAGCGGACACTACCGGTGCTGCGCACGGTCGCGGTGATGACGAACTCCCTCGGATACGCCCGTGGTGGCAGGTGGGTGCTGCCGTGCGCCCGCACCGAGCACGACAGGCTGTGGGACGTTGAGATCGAGTTGACCGCTCCGGTGCGAACGGCGGTCGAGACGGCCGTCTCCGCGATCCCGTTCGGGGACCTGACCGCCAGGGTCGCCGACACTCTGCCAGGCGGTATGGCCGAGGCCGAGCGGCTACTGGCCGCACTGGTGGACGCCGGGGTGCTGCTATCGGCGATCCGGGCGCCGATGACCGTGACCGACCCGTCCGCGCATCTGAGCCGCCACATGGATCTGCCCGACCCTGGCGACCGGATCGCGGTCGACCTGCGTGTCGGCTGCTCGGCGACCCTGCCTCCCGCGGTGGTGGCCGCAGCCGAGGACGCGGCGGGCGCGCTCACCGCGGTGGCGCCGCGCCTGCCCGGCTGGGCCGCCTACCATCGCGCGTTCATCGAACGGTGGGGGCCGGGCGCAGCCGTGCCGCTGGGCGAAGTGGTGACGATCCTCGGGTTTCCCGCCGGGTACCGGGGCTCACATCATCGTGCCTCCGCGGATTTCACGTCCCGCGACGCGCTCCTCGCCGACCTCGCCCAGCGATCGGCGTTAGGCGGCTGCACAGAGGTCGTCCTCGATGACGATCTGATCGCGTCGCTGCGCGGCGACGACGACCGGCCACCGATCCCCCACACCGAACTCCGCTTCACCCTCGCCGCCCGCACGCTCCACGACCTGGACCGGGGCGCGTTCATCTTGACCGTGGTGAGCGGTGCCCGCCACGCCGGCGTCTCGGCCGCCCGGTTCCTGCACCTGCTTACTTCAGAGGAGTTGGAGCGCTTCCGCGATGTCTACGCGGACCTGCCCACCGCCATGGCCGGCGCGGACACCGTCCAACTGTCGGGACCTCCGCTCAGAGCCCGCCTGGCCACCGTCGCCCGCGCGCCCGAGCTGCTCCCCGTCCTGCCCGTCGGGGACTTCCACCCCGATCCGCCCTTGACCCTCGCAGACCTGGCAGTGGCCGGTGACGGGCAGCGGCTGTGGCTGGTATCCCGCATCACCGGCCGACCGGTCGAACCGTTGCTGCTCAATTGCGTGCGGCTGCCGAACGCCCAGCAGCCCCTGGTCCGATTCCTGACCGAGATCTGGACGGCGTGGACCGCCCCGTGCGCCCGGTTCGATTGGGGGCACGCGAGCGGCTTGCCCTTCCTCCCGAGGATCCGGCGGGGCCGCTCAGTCCTGCACCCGGCCCGCTGGGCCGTCTCCAAGGCCGAGTTGCCCGGCCGCGCCGCGCCGTGGCCGCACTGGCGGGCCGCGTGGCAGCGGTACCGCGAACGGCATGAGGTGCCGCGCGAGGTGCTGATCAGTCAGAGCCGGGGATTCGACGACATGCGGCTACGTCTGGATCTGGACGAGCCCGCCCACCTGGCGGTACTGCGCGGCCACCTTCACCGGCACCGTGGCGCCGCCCTCACCGAGGCCGCCGCATCGTCCGGCTGGATCGGCGGCAGACCGGCCGAGCTCCTGCTCACCCTCACCTCGACGCCGCCGGGCCCGCGGCGACCCGCCCGGCCCGCCCGTCCCGTCAGCACCCTCCAGCACCGTCCCGGACGGTCGCGGTGGCTGGACGCCCGGCTCTTCGGCCGATCCCAGGCCGTCCTCACCGACATCCTCGCCCGTCTCCCGGAACTCCCCGCAGGCTGGTGGTTCTTGCGCTACCCCGACCCGGCACCCCACCTACGCCTCCGGATACCGCTGTGCGACACGAGCCGATTCGCGGGCACCGCCCAGGACCTCGCCCTCTGGGCCGATCAGCTGCACCACGACGGATTGATGGCCGACTATGCCCTGGCCACCTACCGGCCTGAGACCCGCCACGGAACCGGCCCGACCCTGACCGCGGCCGAAGCGGTCTTCGCCGCCGACTCCCGCGCCGTCCTCGGGCGGCTGGCGGGTGATCGGGAGGCCGCCACAGCCGCTGGGATGATCGCTATCGCTCAGGGGTTCACCGGCGGCGACGGCGCGCAGTGGCTCGTCGATCACGTGCCGCACCGCACCGGGTCACGCTTGGATCCAGCCCAGCTCGCCCGCATCCGCGCCTACCCAGACCACGACGCGGAGTTAGCGGGGACGCTGGCCACCTACCGAGCGCTCGCCCACTGCGACGGACTGGACACCGACCAAATCCTGGCCGACCTGCTGCACCTGCACCACGCCCGGATGATCGGCATCGACACCTCGTCCGAATGGCACTGCCTCCGGCTGGCCCGCGCCATCGCCAACAGCGACCGCCACACCGGACGCCGCGACCGAGGCTCCACAAGCAGGGCGTTATGAGCAGAGGGCAGAACCTTGCCGACGGAGCCGCCGGCATCGCCCTCCTCCACCTGGAAACCGGCGACTGGGAAGCCGCGTACGCAGCACTGCAGGAGGCGGCCTCCGAAGGCGTGAGCATCGCCGCCGGAGCCAGCCTCTACTACGGCGCGCCCGCCCTCGCGTTCGTTCTCGCCGCGTCCGACCAGGCAGGCCTCGCCCACGCCAAGGCCGTCACCGCCGCAGGGACCGCGACGGTGACGCGCCGTCGCCTGGAAGCCGCCCACCGGCGCATCGACCAACGCCGGCGCCCCGTCTACGCCGAATTCGATCTCATCCGCGGGCTGACCGGACTCGGCGTCGCCCTTCGCCGCATCGGCGCTCTCGGCCTGCTCGGTGAGGTGCTGGCCTACCTGGTCCGGCTCACCGAGCCGCTCGACGGGCTCCCCGGCTGGTGGTGCCCGACCGGCCCCGAATACGCCAAGCCCGGTCCCGCCGGAGGCCACGGCAACCACGGGATGGCTCACGGTATCGCCGGGCCCCTCGCGCTGATGGCACTGACGATGAGCGATGGCGTCCAAGCCGACGGACAGCCAGCGGCCCTCGTCCGCATCTGCCAGTGGCTTGATCACTGGGAACGTCAGACCGACCGCGGCCACGCGTGGTGGCCGGAGATCATCACGCTGGACGAGTTACATCGGGGCACCACCCGGCAACAGGGCCCCTTGCGGCCGTCGTGGTGCTACGGCACTCCAGGCATCGCCCGAGCCCAGCAACTCGCCGCCCGCGCCCTCGGCGATACCGCGCGCCGGCTCAAGGCCGAAGCGGCATTCGCGGCGTGCGTGAACGACCCCGGGCAGTTGGCCCGCCTCACCTGCCGCGGCCTCTGCCACGGAACAGGTGGGCTCGTGGCGATCGCACGGCGAATCGTCGCCGACGCACGCACGCCGATCCCCCTCTCCCCACTGCTGAACCTGCACCGGCAAACCACCCCCGCACCCGACGAGGCACCCGGTTTCCTCGACGGGACGGCCGGAGCCGAGGTGACCGTCGCGGGAAACACGACCTCCTGGGACGCCTGCCTCCTGCTGTGCTGACGAAGGGCCAGATCATGGACGAGATCCCCTGCGAACGCTCTTCCTGGAACCAGGTGAACATCGCCTTCCCCGGCAAGGACGCCCGTGAGCGTGAACGGCAGGCCGCCGCCCACCTGGCGCGGATCCTTCCCGCCGCCGAGGCCGATGGCCTCATCACCTCGTGGTTCTTCGTCCGCAAGGACCGCTGGCGCGTCCGCTACCTTCCCGCAGAACCCGGCGACCGCTCGGTCCGTTCTCTGCTCACCCAGGGCGTCGCTTGGACCAGCGAAATCTACGAGCCCGAAATCCACGCCTTCGGCGGCCCCGCCAGCATGGACAGCACGCACGACCTGTTCCACGCCGACAGCCGTCACGTCCTCACGTTCCTCAACGGCGCGCCCAGCGACCGCAGAGAACGGTCACTGATCCTGCTCACCGCACTCATGCGGGCCTCGGGCCTGGAACTCGGTGAGCAAGGCGACGTGTGGGCCCGCATCGCCGAACAACGCTCCGCCCTGCGCGGCGCACCACCAGCCCCCGACACCTGGGCCTCCTTCACCGACGACGTCCGGCGGCTCCTCCTCGGCAGGCCCCGGCCGGCCGACATCGGAAACGACTGGCTCACCGCATTCGAGAAGACAGGCAGACAACTGAGAGCCCTGCGAGAAAGCGGCCGGCTCACACGGGGGATCCGCGCTGTGACCACCCTCCACGTGATCTTTCACTGGAACCGGATCGGCATCACCGGCCCCGCACAGGCGGCACTCGCACAGGCCGCAAAAGAAGCGACCCTCCCCCCTCACTGACCCGCACTTCGATCAGTGCCCCACATCATGCTGGCCGGGAGTGAGCTGGCCTATGTCATGGGGGTGGAGTAGTGCAGCGGGGGCAGGGGGCTCGGCCGCGCATTCCTTCCTGGAGGCTCACGACCTCGCCCGCGCCCAGGCATGCCGGGCACAGGCCCGACTCGGTGACGGCGGCGTGTTGCCCCAGGGGAGGACGCGGGGCGGCTGGGTCCGGTGGGGCGGGCGGGTCGGTTGTGCCGTCGCGGTTGCCGGTGCCTTCGCAGTGCCAGCAGCCCACCTCAATCCAGGACGCGCGGCCGGTCATCACCAGCCGCCGGATGCCGCGGCAGTGCTTGCAGGCGGGGGCATCCCAGTCGTCCATCAGACCGCCCCTCCCCCGCCGCAGGCGGTGCACGTCACCCACGGGCGCTCGACGCGGGCCGTCTCGTTGCTCTGGCCGTTGACCTCGGCGTAGTGGCCGCCGGCGGCGCATTTGCGGGGACGGCGGTCTCGCTCCTGGGACACGGAAGCGACACTAAGGGGCAAGGGCGGACGCGGCCATGGCCTGGTGGTGACGCTGCGCTGCCTTCGACAGGTCACTGACGAGCCTTTCGCCGTTCACAGCACCGCGCAGCACCGGGGCGGGGCTCATCCGGGGTACTTCGTCACTTCGAATCGGATGGTCCCGCGCGATGCTGCGCGATGTCGTTCGGGCTGCTCAGGGGCCCGTGCCGTGGTGTCTTGGTTCCCTCCATGCGTCGAAGAGCCCCTTCGGTGGAGCCGCCCGGGTCTGATGGTCGGCCAAAGCCGCCTCCTCGCTGGGCTTGACGTCAGGGTCACTTCGGACACTAGCCATGTAAGGCGATATAGGCGCCCAAATAGCATCAAAGGTGTTGTCAATCGTGTCCTACTCGTCGGAGACGAGGCGGAGGCGGACGACCGCCGGGACCTCTTCGCGTTCCAGGGCGGTGCACAGGCGGCGGAGCGCCTCGTCCGTGATGCGGTGCCGCAGGTCGGAGAGGTCGGCGTGGCGGCCGTAGGCGACGTTCAGGCGCAGCCTCGGCCTTCCGGACGTGCCGAGCAGGCGCGCGCGGACGTTCCGGACGCCCGGGTAGTCCCCGATCTCCGCCTCCAGCGCGTCGGTCACCGCCTTGGCCGGGAGGCGCGTGCCGCCTTCGCGGGGTTCCGGTTCCAGCCGGAGGGCGTGCAGCCTGGACGAACGTGCCTGGGCCAGCAGCCAGGCGAGCCCCAGCAGGGCGAGCACGACGGCCGCGGCCGTCACGGCGGGCCAGAACCACGAGTGGTCGCCCGCGTAGTCGCGCACCCGGTCGCTGAGCACCGCGGACGACGCCCGGCGGTCGCCGAAGGCGCCGAGGCCGCGTGCGAGCGCCGCGGCGCCCGGGAGTGCCAGGAGCAGGCCGAAGAGGATCAGGCCGGTCCGGTTGAGGTGGGCGGGACGGCGGTCCATCAGCCCTCCCGCAGCTTGACCCGCACCGACACCGAGCGGTCGGGCACCGGCCGGAGCCGGTCGAGGCGTTCGCCGACGGCCGCGCCGACGCGGCCGCCGAGGTCCGCGGACTCGCGGACGGGCGTCTCGGCGACCACCCGCACGCGGCGGCGGCGCAGCTTCACCCGGCGCACGCCGGACACGCCCGGGGCGTCCCCGGCGGCCGAGGCGACGGCGCCCTTCAGGCCGCGCCGGGTCACGCCCATCAGCAGCGACGGGTCGTCGCCGTGCAGCGGGACGACGCGGGTCCGGCCCGGCAGCAGCCCGGCCAGCAGGAACAGCAGCCCGAGCAGCGTGAGCCCGGCGGCGGCCGCGAGGAAGGCGGTGTCCTCCCAGGCGGTGTCCTCCGCCCAGTCCCGGACCCTCCCGTAGGGGACGATGTGCGCCGGGCTCCCGGCCCACGCGGAGACGATCTCGATGGCGGTGATCACACCGGCGGCGGTCAGCAGCAGCGCGGCGATCAGCGCGGGCCACACCCTGCGGGGGCGGAACGCGTGCCGCGCCGCCCGGTCGGCCCGCGCGATCACGACACGGTCCTCTCACTGACCGGGCGGCGCAGCTCGGCGACCTCGATGTCCACCTGCCGGACGGACAGCCCGGTCAGCCTCTCCACCCGCCCGCGCACGCCCTCGCGGACGCTGTGGGCCACCGTCCGCACCGGCTTCGGGTAGGCGACCGACATCGCCATCTTGACGGTGACGATCCCGGCGTCCACCCGGACGTCGGTCGCGGCCGGGCGGCGTCCCGGCACCGGCACGCCGAGGACGGTCCGCGCGAGCCCGCCGGTGTCCTCGACCTCGTCCACCACCTTCGAGACGATCCGCGCCACCGCCCGGTCGCTGATGGTCGTCTTCCCGCGTCCCGTGTCCAGGGCGGCGGCGGGCGCGTCCTCCTGCTCGGTGTCCGTCATCGCGGGCGCTTGCCGGTGTTCCGCGGCGACAGCAGCTGGCCGATGTCCAGGTCGCCCTCCACGGCGCGGCCGACGAGGAAGCCGAGGGCGCCCAGGAACAGGACGATGAAGAAGGCGCCGAAGCCGCCGAACGCGCCCGCGAAGCCGAGGGCGGTGCCGAAGGCGAGCCCGACGAGGGGCCACAACTGGAGTCTCATCATGATCGCCTCATTCCATGTCACCGACGAGGACGTCGATCGGCAGGTCGCCGACGACGGGACGGACGAGGCGCCGGACGTCCTCGGCCGTCTCGGGGAACGGGCGGCTCGCGCGGGCGACGATGCCCACCTCGACGCGGTCCGGGTGGACGGCCACACCGGTGAACGGCAGCCCGGCCCGGTAGGTCACGATGCGGGCCATCGGCCCGGCGGTGAGCGACGGGACGTCGGGGCAGGACAGGGCCGCGTCGGCGATGCGCTCGGCCTGCGACCTGGCGGCGGCGCGCTCCTCGCCCGGCGCCCGCGCGGGCGCGGTCATCGCACCCGGGGCTGGTCGGAGTCGGACTCGCGCTCGTTCTCGCCCTGGACGTAGATGTCCTCCACGTCGATGTTGACCTCGACGACCTCCAGCCCGCACATGTGCTGGACCTCGCCGATGACGTTGTCGCGCACCGCGTTGGCCAGCTCGGGGATGGACACCCCGTAGTCCACGACCAGGTCGAGATCGACCGCGGCCTGCCGCTCGCCGACCTGGACGGACACCCCGCGGTTGGCGCCCGCCGCGCCGGGCAGCCGCTCCCGGACGTTGCCGAAGGCGCCGCCGTCGCCCATCGAGTGCACGCCGCCGACGTCGCTGGCGGCCCTGCTCGCGATCTTGGCGACCACGCCGTCGGCGATGTGCGTCTTGCCGCCGGACGTGACGAGCCCGCCGCCCGTGCTTCCCCCCGGTGCCGGTGCGGCCCCGGCCCCCGTGCTCTTCCGCTCCTCGTTCACGGCACCCCCCGATGCTCATGCGCTGTGCGTTAAATGCTCGGAGGGAGCGGAAAGAAACCAAACATCAGGTCAACACCGCTTTGCCCGGTAACGACCGGCCCGTTCGGAAGCGGCCCCCCGTCCGGCGGGACGAAGCCGAGGCGGCCCCGCCGGACGTCCGGCCAGGAGGACGGGACCTCAGCGGGCCCCTCCCCGGCCGGGATCGCGGCTCACTTCTCGAACATCGCCCGCATCTTCCTGGCGGCGTCGCTCAGCTTCCGCTTGTCGTCCCCGGGCCTCTTCCTCGTGCGGGCCTCGCTCCGGTTCTCGCCCTCCGGCTCCACGGCCTCGGCCCGAACCCGTTCCGTCTCGCGGTCCGCCTTGTCGTTCACGACAACTCCCCCGTGTCACTGACGAATCGTTCGTCCCATAGGTACCCCGGCCGGTGATCGTCTACCCGGGGTAGAAACGGACCTCGGGCCGCCCGATCTGGCCGTAGTGGGGACGGCGGCGCGCCAGCCCGTTCTCCGCCAGGTACTCCAGATAGCGGCGCGCGGTGACGCGGGAGACCCCGGTGAGGTCGGCGGCGGCAGCGGCCGACAGCCCGTCCGGCGCGCCCGCGAGGGCCTCGGTGACGGCCTGGAGCGTCTCCCCGCTCATCCCCTTGGGCAGGGACAGCTGACCGGGGGTGCGGAGCGTGGCGAGCATGCCGTCCACGTCGGCCTGCCCGGCGACCTGGCCGGTGCGGGCCGCCTGCTCGCGGAACCGGGCGTACTGGTCGAGCTTGTCGCGCAGTGACGCGAACGTGAACGGCTTCAGCAGGTACTGGACGACCCCGACCGACACCGCCGTGCGGATCACCGCGAGGTCCCGCGCCGACGTCACGGCGATCACGTCCACATCGCTCCCGCCGGCGCGCAGCGCGCGGCAGACGGTGAGGCCGTGGGTGTCGGGCAGGTAGAAGTCGAGCAGGACGACGTCGACGCCGTTGCGCTCGCAGAACCGCAGCGCGTCCGCGCCGGAGTGCACCACCCCGGCGACCGTGAACCCGGCGACGCGCTCGACGTAGGTGCGGTGCGCCTCGGCGGCCACCGGGTCGTCCTCCACCACCAGGACTCTGATCATCGCGGCTCCGTTCGCCGATCCAGAGGGAGCCTGACGGTGAACACCGCGCCCGCGTCGCGGCCCGCGCCGGTGCGCACCTCGATGGTGCCGCCGTGCCTGCGGACGGCCTGGCCCGCCAGCGCGAGCCCGAGCCCGTGCCCGACCGGCCCGCCGGACGACTTGGTCGTCCAGCCGCGCCGGAACATCTCCGGCACGGCGCCGGGATCGACGCCCCGCCCGCTGTCGGAGACCTCCAGCACGAGCTCGCGCCCCTCCGCGCGCGCCGTGACGGAGACGCGCGGCGGGCGGATGTGCCCGCCCTCGATGGCGGCCTCGACCGCGTTGTCGATGAGGTTGCCGAGGATCGTGACGAGGTCGCGGGCCTCGACGGCGCCCTCGACCGCCGTGTCGTCGGTGATCACGAACTCCACGCCGCGCTCGGACGCCTCGGCGGACTTGCCGAGCAGCAGCGCGGCCAGCACCGGCTCGGTCACCGACCCGACGACGCGGTCGGTGAGCCGCTGCGCGGTCTCCAGCTCGGCGGTGGCGAACCCGACGGCCTGCTCGGGACGCCCGAGCTCGACCAGCGACACCACCGTGTGCAGCCGGTTCGCGGCCTCGTGCGCGTGCGAGCGCAGCGACTCGGCGAACCCGCGGACCGTGTCCAGCTCGCCGGTCAGGCCCTGGAGCTCGGTGTGGTCGCGCAGGGTGACCACGTTGCCCATCGCGCGGTCCCGCGACCGGACGGGCGAGGTGTTGACCACCAGGACGCGGGTGTCGCCGATGTGGATCTCGTCCGGCCTCGGCTCGGAGGAGGCGAGCGCCGCGGCCAGCTCCTGCGGCAGCCCGAGCGTGGCGACCGGGCGCCCCCGCGGGTCGGCGGGCAGGCCGAGCAGGTCGCGGGCGGCGTCGTTGCACAGCACGACCCGTCCCGAGCGGTCGAGCAGCACCAGCCCCTCGCGGACCGAGTGCAGGATGGCCTCGTAGTACTCGAACATCTCGCGCAGCTCGCCGGGCGCGACGCCCCGGGTCTGCCGGCGCAGGCGCGCGGACACCAGGTAGGTGCCGGCCATGCCCGCCCCCAGCACCGCCGCGGCGATGGCGACCAGCAGGACCAGGCGCTGGCGCAGCTCCGCCGACATCGCCTCGATCGTGATGCCGACCGCGACCAGCGCCACCACCCGGCGCCCCTTCCCGAAGACGGGCGTGACGGTGCGGACGGACGGGCCCAGCGTGCCGGTGTAGGTCTCGGTGAACGCGTGCCCCGCGAGCGCGGGCGCGGTGTTGCCGATGAACCGCTGGCCGATTCTGGCCGGGTTCGGATGGGTGTAGCGGATCCCCTCCGGGCTCATGATCGTGATGAAGTCCACACCGGTGTCGCGGCGGACCCGCTCGGCGTACGGCTGGAGCACCCGGCTGGGGGAGCGCTTGGTGAGCGCGCCGCGGACGTCGGGCGCGTCGGCGATGGTCGCGGCGACCACCGTCACCGTCTGCGTGGCCCGGTCGTCGACCGTCCTGCCCGCGTCGAGGTAGGCCAGCGTCACGCCGACCACCACGAGCAGCCCGACGATGACCGCCTGGAGCGCGAGCAGCTGCCGCGCCAGGCTCCAGCGGTCGGGCACCGTCCATGCGGGACGCCGCACTCTCGAACCTCTCGTCTCCACCACGTCGTGAACGAAATGTACACAAGCGTGACCACGGTCACAGGACCGCGCATAGTCACTGATGCACAGCAAGCCCGCCGACCATGCTTTCACCCCTGCGCGGCCTCCACTGGCGCAGGCGCCCGAAGTGTGCATGCGCTTGTCCCCCGCCGGCGCATGGGCGTCTGCCAAGCCGCAGGCCCGTCTGGGATCCGCGCGCCCGCCAGCGGCGCGGATCCCAGACGGGTGGCCCGAACACAGGAAGACCGACGTGTCCGACGTGTCCGATAGCGCCGCCACACCGGACCCCTCCCGTCCCGATCACCCTCGTCCGGGCTCCCCCCGCTCCCCGCGCACCGGCCCTCCAAGCACCGGCTCCCCGCGCACCGGCTCCGGACGCACCGGCTCCGGACGGGCCGACCGCGTGCACTACCTCTACCTCGCCGTCGTCGTGGCCGTCGTGCTCGGCGTGGCGACGGGGATCGCCGCGCCCGACGCCGCCGTCGAGCTCAAGCCGCTCGGCACCGCGTTCGTCAACCTGATCAAGATGATGATCTCGCCGATCATCTTCTGCACGATCGTGCTCGGCATCGGCTCGGTCGCGCAGGCGGCGAAGGTCGGCCGGGTCGGCCTGGTCACGATCGCCTACTTCCTCGTGATGTCGACGTTCGCGCTCGCCATCGGCCTCGCGGTCGGCAACGTCCTGCACCCCGGCGCGGGCGTCCACCTGGACCCGTCCGCCGTCGCCGCCGCCCACGAGCAGGCCGAGGACGCCGAGGGCACCACCGACTTCCTGCTCGGGATCATCCCGTCCACGCTGGTGTCGGCGCTGACCGGCGGCCAGGTGCTCCAGACCCTGCTCGTGGCGCTGCTCGCCGGGTTCGCGCTCCAGAGCCTCGGGCCCGCGGGCGAGCCGATCCTGAAGGCCGTCGGGCACGCGCAGCGGCTGGTGTTCCGGATCCTGGCGATGATCATGTGGGCGGCGCCCGCCGGCGCGTTCGGCGCCATCGCCGCCGTGGTCGGCTCCAGCGGCTGGTCCGCGCTGCGCAGCCTCGCGGTGATCATGCTCGGGTTCTACCTCACCTGCGTGGTGTTCGTGTTCGCCGTGCTGGGCCCGGTGCTGTGGCTGACCGCGCGGATCGGCATCCTGCCGCTGCTGCGCTACCTCGCCCGCGAGTTCCTGCTGATCCTGTCGACCTCGTCGTCGGAGTCGGCGCTGCCGCGGCTGATCGCCAAGATGGAGCACCTCGGGGTCGCCCGCCCGGTCGTCGGCATCACCGTCCCGACCGGGTACTCCTTCAACCTCGACGGCACCGCGATCTACCTGACGATGGCGACGCTGTTCATCGCGTCCGCGCAGGACGAGCCGCTGTCGCTCGGCGCGCAGATCCCGCTGCTGCTCTTCATGATCATCGCGTCCAAGGGCGCGGCGGGCGTCAGCGGCGCCGGGCTCGCCACCCTCGCGGGCGGCCTCCAGTCGCACAAGCCCTCGCTGGTGGACGGCGTCGGGTTCATCGTCGGCATCGACCGCTTCATGTCCGAGGCGCGCGCGCTGACCAACTTCGCGGGCAACGCCGTCGCCACCGTGGTGATCGGCCACTGGACGGGCGGGTTCGACGCCGCGAGGGCCGCGCACGTCCTGTCCGGGCAGGACCCCTTCAACGAGTCCACCCTGCTGGACGACACGACCGCGCCGGACGGCACGTCCGGCGGACGGGCGGACGGGAGGGCCACCGCGGCCGCCTGACCCGCGGCGCGACGGCCACGCGACGGCCCGCGCCACGGGCCGCGCGGCGAGCCGACCGCCATGAGCCGCCCGCCATGAGCCGACCGCCTAGCGCCGGTGCCCCCCGCTCCCGGCGCTAGGCGGTCTCCATCCGCGGCCCCCGGCGGCGCGGCCGGGGGAACTCCGGGCGGAGCCGGACCACCGCCGGCAGATCGGGCATCCCGACGGCCCGGCGGTACCGCTCCACCGGCCCCGCGCCCAGCTCCCCGTACACCTCGCCGAGGACGGCGCCGCCGTCGCACGTCACGGTCACCAGCAGCCGCGGCCGGGTGAGCGAGCCGGTGAGGCGGACGCGCGGCTCGCTGACGCCCGGCAGCGCCGCGGCGTCGCGCGCCAGGTCCGCGGCGGCGGTGCGGGCGAGGTCACGGGTCCGCGGGTCGAGGTCGGGCCGCCACCGCTGGACGAGCGCGCGGGCCTGGACCACCAGCCAGATCTGCCCCGCGAGCGACAGCAGCTCGGTGACCGCCGCGGCGGCCGGCAGGAACCAGTCGCTGCCGCCCGCGAACCGGGCGAGCGCCGGATCGAGCGCCGGGCGCGCCGCGAGACCGCCCGGCACGCCCGGCAGCCCGTCGAAACCCCCGAGGCCGAGCACGAGCGCGGCGGCCCCGCAGGTGAACAGCGCCGCCCCGGTCACCGCCAGCACGGCCCTCATGTCAGTCCCTCCGCCGGCATGTCAGTCCTTCCGCCAGCTCAGCCGGACGTCGACGGGCGGCCGGTACATCGGCTCGATGCCGTCGAGCCGCTCGTCGACCGCGCGGTGGACGAGCTCCTCCATGTTCGCCGGGTTGCGGTAGCGGGTCGCGGCGCGGACGAGGACCCGGCGGCGGAACAGGCCCGCCCCCCGGACCCGGGCGCGCTCGATCCCGGGGACGCCGAGCGCCGCGTCCGCGAGGGAGCGGCGGAGCGCGGTGCGGCCGAGCACGCCCGCGAGGCGCGGGTCCGCGCCGTCCAGCGGCACGCCGCGCATCCGGCCCGGCACCGCCGCCAGCAGCAGCGCGAGCCCCGTGACCGCGAGCACGACGGCGCCCGCCCGCACGCCGGGATGCCGCCACGGCAGCCGCCCGAGGACGTCCACCGCGCGCCCGGCGCCCGGGACGGGATGGACGCCGGAGCCGATCGCGGCGGCCAGCAGCTCGATCGCGGCGGCCCCTCCGGCGACGGTCACCAGCAGCGCGGCGGCCAGCCCCGCGACGATCCGGCGCGGCCGGAGCTCCCGTGCGGCGAGCCGCCGCGCCTGCTGCCTGCTCTGCGTCTCGTGGATCAGGTCTCTGACCAGAGATTCGGCCATCGCCACCCCCGTGGGCATCGGCACGTCCGGACATCGCTACCCATGGTGAGGCATCGTCACGCGGAGTGAAACACGCCATGCCGACATCCGGCACATCCGCCGCCGGATCCACGCGGGGCGGGGCCCGGTTCAGCGGAAGACGTTCAGCGGAAGACGACCGTCCGGTCGCCGTTGAGCAGGACGCGGTGCTCGGCGTGCCAGCGGACGGCGCGGGCCAGCGCCAGGCACTCCACGTCGCGTCCGACGGCCACCAGTTCCTCGGGGCTGTGGGCGTGGTCGACGCGCGCGACCTCCTGCTCGATGATCGGACCCTCGTCCAGGTCGGCGGTGACGTAGTGGGCGGTCGCGCCGATCACCTTGACGCCGCGGGCGTGCGCCTGGTGGTAGGGGCGGGCGCCCTTGAAGCTCGGCAGGAACGAGTGGTGGATGTTGATGATCTTGCCGGGGAGCTTGGCGCAGAAGCCGTCGGAGAGGATCTGCATGTAGCGGGCGAGGACGACGAGGTCGACGCGGTAGTGCTCGACCAGGGTGAGGATCTCGGCCTCCTGCGCCGCCTTGCCGCCCGTGCCCACCGGGAGATGGTGGTAGTCGATCCCGTACGACTGGGTGAGCGGCCGCAGGTCCGGGTGGTTGGACACGACGGCGGCGATGTCGATGTCGAGCAGCCCGGACCGCTGCCGGTAGAGCAGGTCGTTCAGGCAGTGCCCGCCCTTCGACACCATGATCATCATGCGCGGGCGGGACGCGAGGTCGTGCAGGTGCCACTGGAGCCCGAGGTCGGACGCCAGGGACGCGACCGCGCCGCGCAGCTCGTCGGCGCCGGCGACCGCGCCGCCGCCCGGGCCGGGCGCCCCCGTGAACTGCACGCGCATGAAGAACGTGTCGGACTCGCGGTCGCTGAACTGCTGGCTCTCCAGGATGTTGCACCCGCGCTCGGCCAGCAGCCCGGAGACGGCGGCGACGATGCCCGGCCGGTCGGGGCACGACAGGGTCAGCACATAGTCGTTCACGGTGTCCCTCTCGCGCGGTCGGTGGTGGGCCCGGGTCGGCCGGGCACGGAGCCGCAGCTCAGAGCCCGGTGGAAGCCCGGGAGGAGTGGTACGAGCTTACGTGGCCGCACGTCCTCCCGCGCCCGTTCCGCGCCGCCGGCGGCACCGGCCTTCCGGTCGCGGCGGCCATATCCGGGCCTATCGCCCGGCGAGTACCGCCCGCGCGAGCCCGGTGAGGGCGGCGGTGATCTCCGCGGGGGTACGGCCCTGGGCGCGCTGGTGGGCGTAGAGCTCGGACGCGAGGGGGGCGAGGAGGACGTCGGCGAGCGTGTCCGGCCCGGGGACGCCCGCGGCGGCCAGCAGCATCCGGACGTGGGCCCGCCAGAACCCGTACGCGCCGGTCGTCAGCCGCGTCCCGCCCGCCTCGGCGCCGAGGACGAGGTCGATGTGGCCTTCGAGCAGCTCGACCATGGCCGCGTAGAAGGCGGCGAGGCGCTCGTCCGGCGGCGCGCCGGGGCCGAGGGGCGGGTCACCGCGCAGCAGCCGCTCCTGGAGGCGGCGCTCGTGCTCGTCCAGCAGGGCGAGGGCGATGGAGGTGGTGTCGGGGTAGCGGCGGTAGAGCGTGCCGCGCCCGACGCCCGCCGCCTTGGCGATGTCGTCCATGGTGACGGCGCGCGGGTCGCCCGCGGCGAAGAGCTCGGCCGCGGCGTCGAGGACCCGGATCCGGTTGCGGGCGGCGTCGGCGCGCTCCCGCGGGCGGGCGCCTCCGCCCGCCGGACGGCCGGTGAGCAGGTCGGTGCGGCGTTCCATCCCGCCGACTGTAACCGACACTCCGATAAGTGGACAAGCCGTCCACATGCAGGCTAGAGTCGGCGACGGCACTAACCGGACATCATGTCCACTTGAATGGGGAGGATCCATGACCACGCTGCTGCACCTGGACTCCAGCGCCCGCCGCCGTTCCGTGAGCCGGGAGCTCGGGGACGCCTTCGCCGGCGCCTGGCGGGAGGCGAACCCGGAGGGCCGCTACGTCCACCGCGACCTGGCGGCCGATCCCGTCCCCTTCATCGGCGAGGCGTGGACGGAGCTGTGCGACCACGTCCTGGCCCACGAGATCACCGAGATCGCCCGGTACAAGGAGGCGGTCCGGACGCCGGCCCAGGCCGAGGCGTGGGGGATCGTCGAGCCGCTGCTGGACGAGCTGGTCGCCGCCGACGTCGTCCTCATCGCCACGCCGATGTACAACTTCTCCGTCCCCGCGTCGCTCAAGGCGTGGATCGACCAGGTCACGTTCCCGCGGATGTCGCTGGCCGGGCGGCGGTTCGTCATCGCCTCCGCGCGCGGCGGCTCGTACAAGCCCGGCGCGCCCCGCGAGCCCTACGACCACCAGGAGCGGTTCCTGCGCGACTTCATCGCCGGGCATTTCGGGGTGCAGGACGTGGCGGCGGTGGCCGCCGAGCTGGTCAACAGCCGCCTCGACCCGGCGCTGGAGCGGCTGCGGGCCGTCCACGAGCAGTCGTACGCGGACGCGCTGCGGACGGCGCGCACGCTCGGGGGCGGGTACTGATGGGCTGGGCCGTGCTCGGGCTGGCGGGGCTCGTCGAGATCGCCTTCTCGCAGAGCATCCGCCCGACGGAGAACTTCACCCGCCCGCTGCCCACGCTCGCCTGCTTCGCGCTCGGCGCCCTCTCGATCTACCTGCTGTCGCACGCGATGCGCACGCTGCCGGTCGGCACCGCGTACGCGGTGTTCACCGGGATCGGCGCGGTCGGCGCCATCGCGCTCGGCGTCGTGGTGCAGAAGGACCCGGTCACGGCGGGACGGGCGGCGGCGCTCGGCCTGATCATCGCCGGGATCGTCCTCGCCCGCGCCACCAATCCGGAGTGACGGCGGCCCCCTCGTCCTACCGGCGGGTAGCCCGGCGGCGGCCGCCGGGGTTACCGTTCTGCGATGCGGCGACTCCTGTGCCTGGCGCTGGCGGGCGGCCTCGTCCTGGCGGGCTGCGAGGGCCCGGGATCCGGGGGCGCCGGACGGCCGGACGGCGGGCGGCCCGCCGAGATCGACGGCATCCCGACAGGCGCGGGTACGCACAAGCGGAAGCTGGACGTCGGCACCATCGGGCACCGCGAGTACCTGCTGCACGTGCCGCCCGCGGTGGCGGACGGGAAGTGGCGGGACGGCAGGCCCGCCGACCCGCCCGCGCTCGTCGTCGCGCTGCACGGCGGGCTCGCCACCATGGGGCGGATGCGCGAGCTGACCGGCTTCGACGCCCTCGCCGACGGGAAGGGCTTCCTGGCCGCCTACCCCGACGGGTTCATGACGACCTGGAACGCCGGGGACTGCTGCGGCCCGGCGAAGATCGGGCACGTCGACGACGTCGGCTTCCTGAGCCGCATGATCGGCGAGCTGACCCGCGCGGGGCTCGCCGACCCGCGCCGCGTGTACGTCGCCGGATTCTCCAACGGCGCGGGGATGGCCTACCGGCTGGCCTGCGAGCGGCCCGCCGAGGTCGCGGCGATCGGGGTGGTCGAGGGGGCGCTGGCGACCCGCTGCGACCCGCGCCGCCCCGTCTCGGTGATGATCTTCCACGGGACGGCCGACCGGAGCGTCCCGTTCGACGGCGGGGGACGGCGCGACATCGACGACGGGCGGCCGTTCCCGCCCGTGTCGTCCGCCGTCGGCTTCTGGCGCAAGGTCGGGGGCCTGCCCGCACCGGACCGGAGGGTGCGCTCCCGCGTCCGCGGCGCCGAGTGCGGCGGCACGGGCAAGGGGCGCGGCGGCGCGGAGGTGGTCTTCTGCCGGATCGACGGCGGGGGGCACTCCTGGCCGTCCGGGGCGGCCGCGGCGCTGTGGGACTTCTTCGCCGCGCACCCGCGTGACCGCTGACCGCCAAGATATGAGATCTTTTCATATTTACCGCTAGGCTGGCGGGGTGACCGCCATGACCCTCCGGGACCGCTACGACACCGCGACCCGCGGCCTTGAGGCGCCGCTCGCCGTCGTCGACCTGGCCGCCCTCCGCGCGAACGCCGCCGGGCTCGTCCGCCGCGCCGCCGGAAAGCCCATCCGGGTGGCGAGCAAGTCGGTGCGCTGCCGCGCCGTCCTCGACGAGGTCCTCGCCATGGACGGGTTCGCCGGGATCATGGCGTTCACCCTCCCCGAGGCGCTCTGGCTGGTTCGGGAGAAGGTGACCGGCGACGTCCTCGTCGCCTACCCCACCACCGACCGCACGGCGCTGGCCGCCCTCGCCGCGGACCCCGCCGCCGCCCGCGCGATCACGCTGACCGCCGACTCCCCCGCGCACCTGGACCTGATCGAGGACGCCGCCGGCGCCCACCCGATCCGGGTGTGCATCGACATCGACGCCTCCTACCGCCCGCTCGGCGGCCGCGTCAGGATCGGCGCCCTGCGCTCCCCGCTGCACACGCCCGCGGACGTCCGCGCCCTCGTCGAGCGGATCCTCGCGCGCCCGTCCCTCGCCCTCGTCGGGCTGATGGCCTACGAGTCGCAGATCGCCGGGGTCGGGGACCTCCCGCCCGGCCGTCCCGCCCGCGCGCTCGCCATCCGCGCCATGCAGCGCCGGTCCAGGATCGAGCTGGCCCGGCGCCGCGCCGCGATCGTCCAGGCCGTCCGCGACCTCACCGACCTGGAGTTCGTCAACGGCGGCGGCACCGGCAGCGTCGAGTCGACCGCCGCCGAGCGCGCCGTCACCGAGGTCGCCGCCGGGTCGGGGCTCTACCACCCGCACCTGTTCGACCAGTACTCGGGCTTCACCGGACGGCCCGCCGCGCTGTTCGCGCTGCCCGTCGTCCGCCGCCCCCGCCCCGGCACCGTCACCTGCCTCGGCGGCGGCTACCTCGCCTCCGGCCCCGCCGACGACGCCCGGCTGCCCCAGCCCTACCTCCCGGCCGGGCTGGGCTACGACCCCGACGAGGGCGCGGGCGAGGTGCAGACCCCGCTGCTCGGCCGCGCCGCCGACCTGCTGGACCTCGGCGACCGCGTCTGGTTCCGGCACACCAAGGCCGGCGAGCTGTGCGAGCGGTTCGCCGCGCTGCACCTCATCGACGGCGACCGGTTCGTCCGGACCGTCCCCACCTACCGCGGCGAAGGCCACACGTTCCTCTGACGCCCGGGCGGCTAGGTTGGGGCGCATGAGCGACACTCCCCTGATCAGTGTCCGCGGCGAGGCCGTCCTTGAGGTCGAGCCGGAGATCGCCCGGTTGTCGGTGTACGTCCAGTCGCAGGAGAACGACAGGCGCGCCGCGCTGGACCGGCTCGTCGAGCGCAACCAGCAGTGCCTGGACCTCGTCAGGTCCTACGGCGACGCGGTCGAGAAGCTGGAGACCGGCGGCCTGTCCATCACCCCGCTGCTGCGGCACCGCCGCCGCGAGGGCGACGTCCGCGCCTACCAGGGCACCACCTGGATCAAGGTCACGGTGAGCGACTTCGCGGTGCTCGGCGAGCTGGTGACGCGGCTCGGCGACCTGGAGCGCACCGCCGTCAACGGCCCCGAGTGGGCGCTGCGCCGCGACAGCGAGGTCTACGCGCGGGCCGCCCGCCAGGCCGCGCACGAGGCCGTGGCCCGCGCCCGCAGCTACGCCGAGGCGCTCGGCGCCCGCCTCACCGGCCTCGTCGAGCTCGCGGACGAGGGCCTCACCAGCACCGACGCCGGAGGGCCGGTCACGCTGGCCGCCGCGTACGGCGCCGTGCCCGGCTCGGCCCCGGACCAGCCCGAGGCGATCGACCTGCAACCGGCTTCACAGATCGTCCGCGCCGCCGTGGAGGCCCGCTTCACCGCCACCGCGCCCGCGCTGGACTGAACGGGCCCGCGCCCGTCCCCGTACTGAGGACGTGGGACCAACGGACTGCGGCGCCTACCGTCTCGGCCTCGGCGTCTACGCCCTCGGGCGGCTCGCCGGCGCCGAGGCCGACGCGCTGTCGGACCACCTGACCGGCTGCCCGCGGTGCCGCGCCGAGCTGGCCGAGCTGCGCGGCGTCGCCGACGTGCTCGCGCGGACCCTCCCGGTACGGCGGACCGCCACACGGGGGACACGCGCCGCCGAGCGGTCGACCAGGCTCAGCGGCGTCTGCGCCTACGGCGCCAGAGGACGAGGGCGGTCACGGTGACCGCCGCGCCGACCCCCGCGAGCAGCAGCCGCTTGTCGAGCTGACCCGGCCCGCCCTCGCCGTCGTCGCCGTCGTCCTGCACGATCGACCGGGCGGCCCGCACGACCTGGGCGGCCTCCTCCTTCAGCCGTTCGGCACCGCGGTGCGCGACGTTCCGCGGGTTGACCCGGTCGGCGAGCTCGTCGATCGTGCGGGCGAGCTCCAGCCGGGTCCGCTCGATCTCCCGCTCCAGCGCCTCCGGGTCGCGGGCCCTGTCAGCCATGCCGTGTCCTATCGTGTCGGGCGACGCATGATCCGAACAGTCTTGCAGGTCTTCCCCCGCGGCGCCCGTCCGCACCGGCCACCGTCCCGAGCGGTACCGTTGGATCCACCAACCGAGCGAAAGGCGGAACAGGGTGTCCGAGCGGCTTCAGCCGGGCGACGTCGCCCCCGATTTCGAGCTTCCCGACGCGGACGCCTCCCCGGTGTCGCTGGCCTCGCTGCGCGGGAAGCGCGTGATCCTCTACTTCTACCCGGCGGCCATGACGCCCGGCTGCACGAAGGAGTCGGTCGACTTCCAGAGCAGCCTCGCCGACCTGGAGGCCGCCGGCGCCACCGTCGTCGGCGTCTCCCCCGACGCGCCCGCCAAGCTCGCCAAGTTCCGCGAGAAGGAGGGCCTCAGCTTCCCCCTCCTGTCCGACCCCGGCACCGAGGTCCTGCGGGCCTACGGCGCGTACGGTGAGAAGAAGCTGTACGGCAAGGTGGTCGTCGGCGTGATCCGCTCCACCTTCATCATCGACCCGGAGGGCAAGGTCGAGAAGGCGTACTACAACGTGAAGGCCACCGGCCACGTAGAGCGCCTCCGCCGGGACCTCGCCGTCTAGGGGGAACGCCGGGGGTTTTCGGGACGCGGCGCTCCTGCGTGCGGGCGGGGAACTCGAACCCGCCCGACCGGGCGTACGACTCGACACCTCCGGACCGAGCACGACCGGCGGCCTCTCGTCGTCTTCGGGCCGGACGTCTCCCGATGACGGGTCGCCTGGAGGGGGACGGTGATGCGGCCGGGCCGGTCCCGTGCCCGTCACCGTCGCCCCCACCAGGCCCAATAACGAGACGCTCCGTTCCTACGCCGGTCGATTGTCGTTTTGGCCGCGGTCTGCCGCAGCCCCGGGAATCACATCCGGGCAGTGGTCAAACCAGCTGCGGCAGATCCGCAGATCGCCTGCCCTGCCCGCATACGCATCAGCGTCAGGGGATGCTGAGGTGGAAGGAGGTGTCCAGCATGGCCGCGTTGTAGGCCCAGGAGTAGACCGTCACGGTGTCGGTCCTGCTATGGCAGGTGCCGGTCGGGCCCGCGACGACCCCGAGAATGGCCCGCGAGCTTCCTGGAGTGGCCAGGACCACGGCGTTGCCCAGCTTGATGTCGCTGCCGACCTGGACGCAGTAGCTGCCGGTGCCCGCCTTGTAGCTGGAGACGATGTTCTTGCCGTGCTCCAGGGTTCCGTTGGCGCGGACGGAGGCCGCGGCCCGGGCGTAAGGGGCGTCGCTGTCGGCCAGGGCGGCGCCGGCCGGGAGCGTGACGGCGGTGGCGGCGGCCGCCGCTGTGGCGAGCAGTTTCGTGGTGAAGCGAAGTGCGGACATGCGGGATCCTTCCCAGTCGTCCCCGGAATCGGGGGGCTCGGCCCGTAGGGCACTTTAATTACTAGCTGTCATAGGTGATGAACAGCTAGTAACTCCTGGGTGACGCCGACGCGTACCGCTCGCCATCCACAGATCGGTGGTCAGGTAACAGAGTCCACAGGTACCGCGCTGGACCACGTGTGCCTCATGACACTTCGTCAGCGCCGCCGGACGGGCGGTGGAGTATCAACGGGCCCCAGCGCCACGGGGGCGGGGCAGCACCGGTACATGTTCGGACGGGTGCGGGCGGGGGGACTCGAACCCCCACGGTGTCGCCACCAACAGGACCTAAACCTGCCGCGTATACCTACTTCGCCACGCCCGCCGGCGCTCCGCGAAGGGAGCCGGTCCAGCTTAGCGTCCCGGCCCGCCCGGACGCGGGGCGATTTTCGGGCCCGCCCCGAACCGCGGTATGTGAAAAAACGCCGCCTGCGCCGCCGGGGCGCGGCGTCCTACCCTGGGTTGGTCCGCCCGTGCCGGAGCGGGTGGTGTCGCCATGATCGAACCCGGGTGGGCCACCGTGAGCGAGTCCTTCACCCACCGCGTGCTGCCGTACGACGGGGTGGACGAGTTCCTCGGCGGCGCGCTGCCCTTCCTGCGGGACGGGGTGGACGCCGGCGACCGCGTCCTCGCGGTGGCCGGTGTGGGACGCGAGCTGCTGCTGCGGGAGGCGCTCGGGCCGGCGGCCGCCGGGGTCGAGTTCACCGACGCCGCCACCTGGTACACGCACCCGTCCCGGACGCTCGCCGACTGCCTGGCCGACGCCGACAACACCGCGTGGCAGGGGCGGCGGCTGCGCGTCCTCGGTGACCCGGTGTGGGCGTCGCGCTCGCCGCTCGAAGTCCTGGAATGGCAGCGGACCGAGGCGATCCTGAACGTGGCGTTCCGCGACACCGGGGCGGCCCTGCTGTGCCCGTACTCCTCGTCGCTCCCGGCGGGCGTGGTCGCGTCCTCCCGGCAGACCCACCCCGAGACGGTCCGGGGCGTCACGGCGCTCGCGAACCCCGGCTATATGGACCCTTGGGCCTACAACGCGCACTGCGACCGGGAGCCGCTTCCGCCGCCGCCTTCCGGCGCCGACTCGCTGAAGATCGACCGTCCCGACCTGTACTGGCTGCGCGCCTATGTCAGCGACTACGCGCGGCAGGCGCGGCTGCACGAGGAGGACCTCCAGCGCCTCCTCGTCGCGGTCACCGAGGTCGTCACGAACGCGCTGCGGCACGGCGAGCCGCCGATCGTCCTGCGGATGTGGGCCGACACGTCCGGCGAGCCCGCCCTGGTGTGCGAGGTCACCGACGAGGGGCGGTGGGATCCCGCGTCGGGATACGGGCTCGTCCCCCCGCGCCCCGTCGGCACCGGATCCGGCGGCCGGTTCGGGCTGTGGGCGGTCCGGCTGCTGTGCTCGGTGGTCCAGATCCGGGCGGGTGAGGGCGGCACGGCCGTCCGGCTGAGGCTGCGGCTGCCCGCCGTCCCCGCCGCGTCCATCAACGGAGCGTGAGTGAACCCATGCGTTGGGCTTCCAAAACACCGGGATCGGCGTACGCTGGACGGATCCGCGACAACCTCGATGGGCAGGCCATGTCGACACCTTGGTTCGCCAAGAGACCCGTCAGTGCAGTGCGGCCGGGTGACCACGGCTGGCTGGCCTACTCCTGCCCGGAGGAACGCGACCGTGTCATCGGCACCTTCGTGCGGGAGGGCCTGACGACCAACGAGAAGGTCGTGTACGTGACGGACGCGCCGCCCGAGCGGCTGCCCGGGCTCGATCCCCGCGGCCCCATCGACGTCGCCCTCTATACGAGGACGGGTCAGCTGCGGGTCATCCCCCGGCGGGACGCCTGCCTCGACCGGCAGGGCGGGTTCGCCCCCGCGAAGATGCTCGACACCCTGGGCCGGGAGGTCGAGGCGGCCTTCGGGGAGGGCTTCCGCGCCGTCCGGCTGACGACCGACCACAGCTGGGTGCTCGACGGCCGCGGCGGCTCCGGCCTGCGCCAGATGCTGGGCTGCGAGCACCGTGTCGGCGACGCCGTCTCGCCCAGCACCATGGCGATGGCGATCTGCCAGGTCGACCGGCGCGCCCGCCCCCATGACGAACTGGTCGCCCTAAGGGATACCCACGAGGTCCTGGTGGAAGTGAACCCCGAATTCGACGACGGGATCCTGAAGATCGTGCGCACTTTCGAACCCGACGGTCTGCGTGTCGAGGGCGAGCTGGACGCCGCCCGGCACGCCGTGTTCGCCGAGAAGCTGGCCCAGGTGGGCAAGGGCCGGCGCCGCGTCCACCTGGACTTCTCCCGGCTCGGCTTCATCGACCTCGGCGGGCTCAACCTGCTGGCGCAGCACGCCACCGGGCTGCCCGCCGACGACGCCCTGGTCCTCGACCATCTCCCGCCGGACGTGGAGAACGTCATCGAGATGGTCGGCTGGCACCGGCTTCCCGGGCTGGCCCGGGGGAACGAGGGCGCGCTCCCGGCGAGGGAGGGCATCGGCCGATGACGCTGGAGCACAGGGCGCTCCTGTACAAGGGCACCGACGAGTTCCTGTCCTTCACCGTCCCCTACCTGGAGGCGGGGCTGGAGGAGGACCAGGCCGTCGTCGCGGTGGTCCGCGAACCGCACCTCTCGGCGCTGCGCGACATCCTCGCCGGACACGGCGCGGCGATCCGGTACTTCGACTCGGCGGAGTTCTACCGCCACCCCGTCCACACCCTCCGCGACTACCAGACGATCGTCGCGACGAGCCTGCCGCGCACCGTCTGCGCGCTCGCCGAGCCCGTCTGGGACGGGTGGGACGAGCGGCAGAGGCTGGAGTGGATCCGCTACGAGTCGCTGATCAACGTCGTGTTCGCGGGATCGGGCGCGCGGGCGCTGTGCCCCTACGACAGCGGCGAGCTGTCCCCGCACGTGCTCGACGTGGCGCTGCGGACCCATCCGCTGCTGCTGAGCGACGGCCGGAACGACGTCAACGACGAGTACATCGACCCGGCGACGTTCGGGGCGGGCTGCGACCGCGCCCGCCGCACGGACCGCCCCGACGCCGCGGAGTACGTCACGATCGAGGGCGCCGACCTGCACGGGCTGCGCGCGTTCGTCGCCGAGCGGGCGCTGACGCACGGGCTGGCCAGGCAGCCCGCGCAGAACCTCGTCACCGCCGTCAACGAGGTCGCCGCGAACGCCCTCCAGCACGGCATCCCGCCGATGGGCCTGTGGACGTGGCGCGACGGCGACGACCTCGTCTGCGAGATCGGCGACAACGGGTTCTGGCAGCCGAGCCCGCTCACCGGCTTCATCCCCCCCGACTCGGCCCTGCAACGCGGCTTCGGCCTGTGGACCGTCCGGCTCCTGGTCGACCTGATGGAACTGCGCGCGGGGTGGGACGGCACCTTCGTCCGCCTGCGCGTCCGGCGGCGGCCTGTTTCGTACTAAGTCTCAGATACTGGAAAACCCTGGCGGAAAAGCACACCGCGCCGGTCGGCTCACCCGTCGTAACCTGGACAGGTCATGGAGACCCTCTGGTCCGTTCGCAGACCGGTCCGCGACCTGCGGCCCGGAGACCACGCATGGCTCGCCTACGCCAACGAGGAGGAGCAGCGCCACGTCGCCGGGGCGTTCGTCCGTGACGGGCTCCTCGCCCGCGAGAAGGTCGTCTACCTGGCGGGCTCGGTGAAGGACGCCGTCCCCGGCGTGCCGTCCGACGTGCCCGCGGGGCTGCTGACGTTCCTGCCGATCGGCGGCCCCTTCGACCCGCGCGCCGCCGCCGGGGCGGTCGCGGGCGAGATCGAGCAGGCGGACCGGCGCGGCCTGCGCGCCATCCGGATCGCGGCCGACCTGACCTCCGCGCTGCGCTCCCCCGACGGCCTGGAGCGCACCCTCGTCTTCGAACGCCACCTGGAGCGGACGGTACCGCCCAGCACCCACGTCACCGCGGTCTGCCAGGTCGACCGGCGCCGCTGCCGCCGCGCCGAACTGGAGGCGCTGTGCGGCAGCCACACCGTGCTGGCCACCCCCGACCCCGAGTTCGAGGACGCCGTCCTGAAGATCGTCCGGACGTTCCACCCGGCGGGCCTGTCCCTGTCGGGCGAGCTGGACGCCTCCCGCCACGCGGTGCTCGACGAGGCGCTGGCCGCCGCACTGTCCCGCGACGGCACCCGCGAGATCCACCTCGACCTCGCCGGACTGGGGTTCATCGACCTCGGCGCCATCAACATCCTCGCCGACATCGCCGTCCGCCGCGCCGGCCCCGGCCGCCTCGTCCTGGACCGCATGTCACCGCAACTGCACGCCGTGCTGGAGACCGTCGGCTGGACGATGCTGCCCGGTTGCGCCGTTTCAATCCCCGCGGTGCTTAATTCAAACCCGGCTCAACCGGACTCGCCTGGCGGCTCGCCCGCTTGACCGTGCTTGGGCGAGCGCGTCATCGCTTCGCGATCAGCCCGCGTGAGGCTCGCCTTCGGCATTGCCTCACGCGGACTGGTAGCGCGCTCGCGTGCGTGGCGAAGGGGATGACCGCTGTAGCAACAGCACCCGCTGTCAGGGGATGGACGGGGTCTGTGACGGTGTTGTCCGGGTGCTTGGCGACGCTCGGCTGGGCGGTGTCACGGGCGGTGGTTCCTGGGTGGACGGACCTGGGCCCGGGGTCGGGCCCAGGGTCTGTGGCGGCGGGTCCGGGGTCGGGGTCTGCTCCGGTGTGCGCGACGGTTTCGGCGGGCTGCTCGGCTGCGGGGGGAGGGGCACTTCCGGGGCGGTCGAGGCGGGTGGCGCCACCGGGTTCGGGGGCTCCTGCCGTTCCGTTCCGCGGCCCGGCCACAGAAGGAAGGCGACCGCCACCAGGACCGCGGCGGTGACGGCCGCCGCGAGGGTCGGGATCGTCCAGCGCCGGACGCCGCGGGACGGCGGGACGGCCCGTCCCGCCTCCTGGAAGCGGCGGACGGTCTCGGCGTCGGCGTGGACGCGGTCGGCCGCCGCGCGGTAGTGGTCGCGCAGCAGGGCGTCGAGCTCATCGCTCATGGGCCCGGCCCTCCCTCACATGCTCCCGCAGCGCCGCCATGGCGCGCGCGGTGTGGCTCTTCACCGTCCCCCGGGAGACGCCGAGGGTCTCGGCTATCTCGTGTTCGCTCAGATCGCACCAGTACCGCAGCACGACCACGGCGCGCTGCTTCGCGGGCAGCGCGCGGAGCACCTCGTCCAGATCGCCCCCGGCGAGGCCCCCGGCGGGGGGCGGCCCGGCGATCCGGTCCAGATCCGCCACGGACCCGACCGGTGTGTCCCGGCGGGACCGCCGCTTCTTCTCGTCGATCGCGAGGTTGACCAGCACCCGCCGCGTGTACGCCTCGGGGTTGCCCGACGCGACGCGGCGCCACCGCCGCGCGACCCGCTCGTAGGCGATCTGCAGCAGGTCCTCGGCGAGATGCCGGTCGTAGACCATGAACACGGCGGTGCGCAGCAGGCGGCCCGCGGTGGCGGCCACGAACTCCTCGAACGTGGTCTCCGCCCCGCGGGTCTCCTGGGTGCTCGACGTGGACAGACCGCACCTACCCCCGGGCGGGGGCCGCCGTCTGCGCCGGAGGCGGCGGCGTGGGCGTCGGGCGCGGCGGGGTCGGCGTCGGCCGAGGCGGGGTCGCGGTCGGACGCGGCGGAGTCGCCGTCGGGTGCGGCGGGGTCGCGGTCGGACGCGGCGGGGTGGGCGTCGGACGCGGCGGGGTCGGCGTGGGACGCGGCGTCGGGCCGCAGGTCGGAGGGGCGTCCGGCGGCGCGGGCCGCGGCGCCCGCGGGGGCGCGGGGCGGGACGTGGGCTCGGTGGAGCCGGGTGCCTTCGTCGGGCGGGGCGGCGCGGACGGCGACGGGCACGCCGGGCCGGTGGGCGAGGGGCTGGGTTCGGGCGAGCGCGCGGCGGCGCCCTGTGCGGAGACCGGACTCACCTCCGACGACCCGCCCTGGCCCGCGGCCAGCCAGATCCCGGCGGCCAGGACGCCCGTCCCGCCGAGCGCGGCCAGCGCGAGCGCGGGCCCTCGGCGGACGCGACCTTTGTCGATCATGTTGCTCCTCGGGGCGAAGTTTCCCTACACCCCGATAACCCCCGCCGCCCGCGCGCCGGTTGTCATGCCCGCGGAGTTTCTCGCGGACGTACGCTCACGTCAGCCCGGCGGCGGCCAAGGCGTCGGGGAGCAGTTCCGCGAGGGCGCGGAAGGCGCGTCCGCGGTGGCTGATCGCGTCCTTGTCGGCCGGGGGCATTTCGGCGGTCGTGCGGGACTCGCCCGTGGGGAGGAAGACCGGGTCGTAGCCGAATCCCCCGGTGCCGCGCGGGGCGCGCAGGATGGTGCCGCGCATCCGCCCCTCGACGCAGTGCTCCACGCCGTTCGGCAGGACGAGCGCGGCGGCGCAGACGAAGTGGCCGCCGCGCGAGCCGTCGGGGACGTCGGCGATCTGGTCGAGGAGGAGCCGCAGGTTCGCGGCGTCCTTGTCACCGGTCTCCGCGCCGAACCGTCCCGACCAGCGGGCCGACAGCACGCCCGGCATGCCGTTCAGCGCGTCCACGCACAGGCCCGAGTCGTCGGCGACGGCGGGCAGGCCGGTGTGCGCGGTGATCGCGCGGGCCTTGAGCAGCGCGTTGCCCTCGAAGGTGAGCTCGGTCTCGGGGACGTCGGGGGCGTCCGGGAAGGAGTCGAGTCCGGCGACGTCGATGCCGTTGAGGATGCGGTGCAGCTCGGCGACCTTCCCCGCGTTGCGGGTCGCCAGGACGATCCGGGTCACGTGGCGAGCGCCGCGGCCTGAAGGCGGGTGAGCTCGGCGCAGCCGCCCGCGGCGAGGTCGAGCAGCGCGTCCAGTTCCGCGCGGTCGAACGGGGTGCCCTCGGCGGTGCCCTGCACCTCGACGAAGCGGCCGTCGCCGGTGCACACGACGTTCATGTCGGTCTCGGCGGCCGAGTCCTCCTCGTAGCACAGGTCGAGGCGGGCCTCGCCGCCGACCACGCCGACGCTGACCGCCGCCACCGAAGTGATCAGCGGGTCGCCGCGCAGCAGCCTGCGGCCCCGCATCCAGGCGATCGCGTCCGCGAGCGCGATGTAGGCGCCGGTGATCGCGGCGGTGCGGGTGCCGCCGTCGGCCTGGAGCACGTCGCAGTCGAGCTGGACGGTGTTCTCGCCGAGCGCCTTGAAGTCCAGGCAGGCGCGGATGGAGCGGCCGATGAGCCGGGAGATCTCGTGGGTGCGGCCGCCGACCCGCCCGCGGATGGACTCGCGGTCGTTGCGGGTGTTGGTGGCGCGCGGGAGCATCGCGTATTCGGCGGTGACCCAGCCGAGGCCGCTCTCGCGCCGCCAGCGGGGCACCGAGTCCTGGACGGAGGCGGCGCACAGCACCCGGGTGCCGCCGAACTCGATCAGCGCCGACCCCTCCGCGTGGTCGAGCCAGCCGCGCTGGACGCGGACGGGGCGAAGCTGGTCGGATGCGCGATCATCGGGGCGAGCCATGCGCTCCACCCTAACGGCACTCAGAGGTCGTACTCGGCGCCCACGTACGCGAGTTCGATGTCGCCGCGGTAGTCGCCCGCCTTGGCCTCCTTGAGGGAGACGTCACGGTCGTTCCACGGCACGAGGTGCGTGAGGACGAGCCGTCCGACGTCGGCGGCGGCGGCGTGCTCGGCGGCCTCCCGCGCGGTCAGGTGCAGCCGGGACGGCAGCCCGGGGCCGTCCAGGAAGGACGCCTCGCACAGGAACAGGTCGGCCCCGCGCGCCAGGTCGACCAGCGTCTCGGACGCGCCGGTGTCGCCGGAGTAGGCGAGGGCCTTGCCGCCGTGCTCGATGCGGAACGCGTACGCCTCGACCGGATGCGGCATGAGCGCGGTCGTGACGCGGAACGGGCCGATGTCATAGGGGCCGCGGCGCAGCGTCTCGAAGTCGAACGTCCCGGTCATGCCGGGGTCGGGGTCGAGGTCGTAGGCCCGCGCGAGGCGGGCGGCGGTGCCCTCGGGGCCGTGCACCGGGATCCGCGGCGGCGGGCCGCTCGGCCGATAGGTCCGCGCCACCCAGTAGCCGCACAGGTCGAGGCAGTGGTCGGCGTGCAGGTGCGAGATGCAGACGGCGTCGATCTCGTACAGCGGGTGGAAGCGCTGGAGCGACCCGAGCGCGCCGTTGCCGAGGTCGAGCAGCATGGCGTAGCCGTCCGCCTCGATCAGGTAGCTGGACGCGGGGCTCTCCGGCCCGGGAAAGCTGCCGGAGCAGCCGATCACAGTGACCCGCACGCTCACTCCTCTCTTGTGTCCCGAGGAATCAGGTGGTCAGAGCCTTGCTCAGGGTGGTCTCCACCGAGCCGATCTCCGGCCCGAGGAACCGGCGGCCGAGCGTGGCGAACACCTCGGGGTCCCCGGTCGCGCGGAAGCGGTGACGGGGCTCCGGCATCGACTCCGCGCGCGCGAGCCCGCGGTCGTGCAGCACCCGGTACACGTCCTTGGCGGTCTCGTCGGCACTCGATACCAGTGTCACCCCGTCTCCGACGACGTAGGAGATGACCCCCGTGAGATGCGGGTAGTGCGTGCAGCCGAGGATGAGGGTGTCGCATCCGGCGTCCGCGATCGGCCGGAGGTAGCCGCGGGCGACGTCCAGGAGCTCCGCGCTCATCGTCACGCCCGACTCGACGAACTCGACGAAGCGCGGGCAGGCGGCGCTGACCAGCTCGATGTGCGGCGCGGCGGCGAACGCGTCCTCGTAGGCCCGGCTGTTGACCGTGGCCTCGGTGGCGATCAGCCCGACCCGCCCGTTCCCGGTGGCGCGTGCGGCGCGCCGGGTGGCGGGGTTGATGACCTCGATCACCGGGACGTCGTAGCGTTCCCGGGCGTCGCGCAGCATCGCCGAGCTGGCGCTGTTGCAGGCGATCACCAGCATCTTCACGCCCTCGTCGACCAGCTGGTCGAGCATCTCCAGCGCGAACGCGCGCACCTCGGCGATGGGACGGGGCCCGTACGGCTGCCGGGCGGAGTCACCGAGGTAGACGATCGGCTCGTTCGGCAGCTGGTCGAGGATCGCCCGGGCGACGGTGAGCCCGCCGAATCCGCTGTCGAAGATGCCGATCGGCGAATCGCCGCCTGGTGAGTCTGACATGGTGCATAAGGCTAGGCGAGTTCGCCGCCCCTCAGCGCGCCATGCGTCGTACATCACACGGCAACGGGCCGGTAATAGGCGCAGTTCACAGGGGCCGCGGCCGATGCGGTCGCCGGACGGCACGAAACGCCGGTGAAACGCTTCACGAGTGATCCGTCCGCCGGGTGCCCGATCACTGATCGGTGGGACGGTTCAGCGGCCCTCGCGGGCGATCTGGCGGCTCTGCGCGACGAGGCGCCCCGCCGAGTCCCAGACCTCGACCTCCTCGTCGAACCAGCCGCCGGACAGCAGCCGCCCGCCGCCGTGGAGGGTGAGCCAGCCGGGCGCGGGGACGGCCCGCATGTGCCAGGTCAGCTCGACGGTCGGCGCCCAGCCCTTGGCGCCGAGGTTGAGGGCGACGGGGGGCAGCGCGTCCACGGCGAGGGCGAGCGCGAACGCGTCGGGCTCGTGGGGGTCGCGGAGCCGGAACCAGGCGCGGAGCTCGGCGCTGCCGCTCGGACGGCCCTCCAGCCAGCCCATCGTGGAACGGTCGAAACGCATGTCGACCTGGGCGGCGAAGCCCTGCTCACCGGTGGTGGCGGCGAAGTCGGCGCACTCCTCCAGCGGCGGGAGGGACGGGACGGGCCGCGGGCCGGTCCAGGACGCCTCGGTGCCGGTGTCGAGGGTGCCGGTGGTGACCAGCGCGTCCACGGCGCGGCGGCCGTCCTGGACGAGGGTGACCAGGGACGTGGCGGTGGTGCGGCCCGTCTTGCGCGGCTCGACGATCACCTCGGCGGGCCCGGCCGTGGCCACGCGCAGGAACGTCGCCGCGGTCGAGACGGGGTGCTCGTGCGGGGAGAGGTCGACGGCCGCCCTGTCGAGGACCGCCATCAGATAGCCGCCGTTGACGGCCCCGGCGAACGCGTAGTCCCCGTCGAGCTCGACCTTGTAGCGGCCCTCGCCGGTCCGCTCGACGGCGGTGGCGTCGCCGAACCCGCTCATGCGCTCCGCCCCCCTCCCGGCGGCGGCCCGCCGGCCCGGTTCTAGAATCTCGTTCGAAACGGACTCTACCGTGCCGTCCGGGCCGTCCGGTGCAGGGGGCCGGTGCGGGGGCCGGTGCGGGGGGCCTTCAGGGACGCCGCCGCGGCGGTGTCACGCCCAGAGCTGGCCTTCGAGGCGCGCCTCGGCCTCCTCCAGGGTGCCGCCGTACGCCCCGGTGGACAGGTACTTCCAGCCGCCGTCCGCGACGACGAACGCGATGTCCGCGCGCTCGCCCGCCTTGACGGCCTTGGCCGCCATGCCGAGCGCGGCGTGCAGGGCGCCGCCGGTGGAGATGCCCGCGAAGATGCCCTCCTGCTCCAGCAGCTCGCGGGTGCGGCGCAGCGCGTCCCGGGAGCCGACGGAGAAGCGGCTGGTCAGGACGGAGTCGTCGTACAGCTCGGGGATGAACCCCTCGTCGATGTTGCGCAGCCCGTACACCAGCTCCCCGTACCGCGGCTCGGCGGCGACGATCTTGACGCCGGGGACGTGCTCGCGCAGGTAGCGGCCGACGCCCATCAGCGTGCCGGTCGTGCCGAGCCCGGCGACGAAGTGGGTCACCGACGGCAGGTCCGCGAGGAGCTCCGGGCCGGTCGTCTCGTAGTGCGCGAGGGCGTTGGCCTCGTTGCCGTACTGGTAGAGCATGACCCAGTCGGGGTTCTCGGCCGCCAGGCCCTTCGCGACGCGGACGGCCTCGTTGGAGCCGCCCGCGGCCGGGGACGAGATGATCCGCGCCCCCCACATCTCCAGGAGCTGGCGGCGCTCGGCGGAGGTGTTCTCGGGCATGACGCAGACCATGCGGTAGCCGCGGAGCTTGGCGACCATGGCCAGGGAGATGCCGGTGTTCCCGGACGTCGGCTCCAGGATCGTGCAGCCCGGCGTGAGCAGCCCGTCCTTCTCCGCCTTCTCGATCATGTGGAAGGCGGGCCGGTCCTTCACCGAGCCGGTGGGGTTGCGGTCCTCCAGCTTGGCCCAGAGCCGGACGTCGGCGGACGGCGAGAGCCGCGGCAGCCCGACCAGGGGCGTGCCGCCGAGCGAGTCCAGCAGCGAGTCGAAACGCATGATCGGATCGTCCCGGCGCCGGTCAGCCGCCGGCCACGGCCGGCAGGATCGTGACGTTGTCGCCGTCGGCGACCGCGGTCTCCAGGCCGCCGAGGAAGCGGACGTCCTCGTCGTTGAGGTAGACGTTGACGAACTTGCGCAGTCCCTTGTCGTCCACCAGCCGGGCGCGCAGGCCGGTGTGCCGCGCGTCCAGGTCGCTGAACAGCTCGTCCAGGGTGGCGCCCTTGCCCTCGACGGCTTTGGCGCCGTCGGTGAGGTTGCGCAGGATCGTCGGGATCCGGACCTCGATCGCCATGGCGATGATCTCCTTAGGTCGTACGGGGCTCCCCGCCCCAGCGTCACAACCGGGCGGGGCGCGCGGGAATTCCGGGCGTGTGGTCGGCGCGTCAGCGACAGTCGTAGACGACGGCCGCGCGCGAATGCCCGAACAGGAAGCTCTGCACGGGTGACACGACGGCGGAACGGATGCGGCGCCGTGCGCCCGCCCTGTACCCGCTCGTCCCCATGACGACCAGTTTACCGGCCGTCATCCGGCCCTCCCCCGCCATCGTCAGGCGGACGGCTCGACGATCGCGACCTCTTCCTCGGTCACCTCGCCGTCCACGATCCGGTAGGACCGGAACTCGGTCTCGCCCTCCTCGCGCGTGGAGACGAGGACGTAGTGGGCGTTCGGCTCGGAGGCGTAGGAGATGTCGGTCCGGGACGGGTACGCCTCGGTGGAGGTGTGCGAGTGGTAGATCACGACGGGCTCCTCGTCCCGGTCGTCCATCTCCCGCCACACCTTGAGCTGCTCCAGGGAGTCGAACCGGTAGAACGTCGGGGAGCGCTCGGCATTGGTCATCGGGATGTACCGGACGGGACGGTCGGACCCGATCGGGCCGGCGATCACGCCGCACGCCTCGTCGGGATGGTCCGCGCGCGCATGCGCGACGATCCGGTCAACCAGGGCCCGCTCGATCGTCAGCATGACGTGAAGGCTACCGGGCGCCACCGGACCGGCCGCACCCCGCACCGGCCTCGTGCGGGGCGACGGCCTGCACCGCCCCGGACCACCCGGAACGGCCCGGTACCGGCGCACGGCCGCGCTCACCCGAACCTGACGTGCATGCGGATGCGGGTGCCGTCCGCACCGGAGCGGATCTCCACGATGTGGCACAGCCTCCGGACGGCCCACATCACCGCCTCGCCGCTGCGCTGCCCGCGCGGCGGCGCGTACCCGAGGAACCGGTCGGTGAGGGCCCGCCCCGGGTCGCTGACGTCGCAGACGAGCCCGCCCTCCTCGGCCCACACCCACAGCGAGCCCCGGCCGCCGCCCTGGCGGATGATGTTCGTGGCGACCTCGTTGACGGCGAGGACGAACGGGAGCGAGCGGTCGTCCGGCAGCCCGAGCCTGAGCGCCTCGGCGCCCAGGAAGCCGCGCAGGCCGGGCAGTTCCCCGGCGGCGAACGCCTTCCGCGCGGCGTCCGGCGGCGGTGGCGGCAGCGGGACGGCGTTGCACTCGGCGTAGAAGGCGGACGGGTCGGTGAAGCGCTCGCTCGGCCGCACCCCGTCCGGCCCGGCGATCTCGGGGTGGGTGCGGGCCGCGTCCGCGAGGACGTGGCCGGGCAGCGCGGACGCGTCGTAGGCGCACATGATCGAGGTCGGGGTGCCGCCGAACGCCACGTTCAGGATCGCCTCGTGCCGCTTCCACTCGCGGGTCTCCAGCGGCGTGAGCCCGTCCCAGACCGGCTCGGCGAGCAGCCGGACCCGCCCGCGCGGCCACCAGTCGGCGCGCGTCCGGTCGTGGTAGGCGGCCAGCGCGTGCATCGGGCCCTGGAACCAGTCGGCGGAGTCGATGAACTCGACCCGCGCGGCCGTCCCGGCGCCGAGCCGCTCGCGCAGGAGCGCCGCCGTGTCCGGCGCGGAGACGACCACGACGGCGTCGCCCGCGCGGCATCCCGCCCGCAGGTAGGGGACGGCGGTCAGCGCGAACTCGCCGCGCGTCGCGTACGGCAGCGCCCGGTGGACGAGCACGTCGCGGGCCCGGTCGCCGAGGACCTCGCCGAGGACCGGCCCTGCGCCCCCGGCCGGCCTGGCCGGGGGCTCCGCGGGGTACGCGCTCACAGGGCCGCCTCCCGCACGACGCCCGGCGCGGTCTCCCAGCCGGACGCGCGCAGCATCAGCTCCACGCAGCCGGGGATCGCGCGCAGGATCACCTGCCGGTCGAGGACGGCGCTGGTCCGGTTGGCCTCGATCAGCGTCCGCAGCCCGTCCAGGTCGCAGAAGTCGAGCCGGGCCAGATCGAGGCACAGGTGCGCGTCGCCCGGCCCGGCGCGCAGGTCGTAGTCGCGCAGCGCCGCGACCAGGGCGGGCAGGGTGGACTCGTCGATCGCCCCGGACAGCCGCAGCCCGGGCGGCGCGAATAGCGGGGTGATCGTCAGGACGCCGTCGTCGAACAGGTCGTCGGCGCGGACGCGGACGCCGTGGCGGCCGTCCAGCATCCGCAGGTGCGCGGCGCCGAACCAGCGCCGGTCGAACAGGCACAGCGCCATCACCCGGGACCCGGGCGCGGTGGCGGCGCGGTGGAGCGCGGCCTCGAACGCGGCGAACGCCTCGGTGCCGGGCCAGCCTCGCGGGGACGGCGACGCCTCGGCGGTGAGGCGCACGCCCGTGCGGCCGCCGCGCGTCGCGGCGCCGATCGCGTCCGCGAGGCCGGTGCCCGTAAGGCCGATGTCCGCGGGCAGGACGATCACGTCGCCGTCGTCGTCACCGCCGGTCCCGGCGGGCGGACGCGCCGCAGCGGGCCCTCCCGGGGCACTGTCCACGAGGCGGATGACGGCGTGGCCGGCGCGCAGCCCGTCCCGGACGTACGCGGCCATGATCGCGTCACGCTCGGCGTCGGTGTCGTAGGCGACGTACGCGTGGTCGCCGGGCAGCATCCCGCCGACCGCCTTGGAGTGCGCCATGCGACCTCCTGGGGGGAGCCGGTCAGCCGTCAACCTACCAAGAAGGGACGGACGGGGATCCGGAAGGACGAAAGGGGCGTGTCCTGGTCATGTCGGGCACGGCGCGGTCCGGCGCGGCGCGGTCCGGCTTGGTGCCGTTCGGCCCGGCGCCGTTCAGCCCGGCCCGTCCTCGATCGCCACGCCCTGCGCCGCGGCCAGCCCGGACGAGCGGAGCCGCTCGCCGAGCCCCGGGGGGACGCCGCGCAGCAGCAGCCCCCGGTTCGGGCCGAGGTCGGGACGGTCGGCGCGGGTCAGCAGCCGCAGCCCGTCGTCGTCGCAGCCGGTGACGCCGCCGAGGTCCAGGCAGAGCAGGCCGGTGCGGGTGGAGATCGACGCGAGGACCTTCTCCGCCGCCGGGCCGGTCGCCCCGTCGATCACCCCGGACAGCTCCACCCCGGGCGGGCTGAAGATCGGCGTGATGCGCAGCGTCCCGTCGTCGTAGTAGTCGTTGACCCGGACCCGGCCCATGTGGCAGGACTCCAGCTCCGCCAGGTACCCGGCGTTGAACCAGCGCCGGTCGAACTGGCAGATGGCCATCGCCTTGATGTCGGTGGTCATGAAGACCTGGTCGAGCATCCGCTCGAAGTCGCCGTGCTGGTCGGTGCCGGGCCAGCGGCGCAGGGAGAACCGCGCCTCGCCCGCGACGCGCACGCCGGAGTACCCCTGGACGAGCGCGAGGTCGATCTCGGTCGCCATCAGCTCGATGCTCTCCTGCGGCTCGAACCGCCCGCTGGCCAGGAAGGTCTCCTCCGCCGTCCGGACGACGAAGTGCCCCGCCTCCATCGCCTCGGCCAGGTCGACCGGCGCGCCCTCCTCGGGCATGACGGCGTCCCGCCCGTCCCCGGCCAGCCAGCCGAGGACGTCGCCCGCGCGCACGGCGTCCGAGATATAGATGATCTTGTGCCCCGCGCGGACGCCGTCACGGACGTAGGCGGCCATGATCGACCGCCGTTCCTCGTCGTTGTCGAAGAGCAGGCACAGATGGTCGCCGAGCTCCATCTCGCGGACGGCCTTCCGCCGGTCGGTCATCACGGGCCTCCGAATACGTCACGGCCCGTCCGGGCGGGAGCTGGGCGGGCGCTGGCATCCCTTCGGGACAACGCTAACCACGGACCGCACATCCGTCCCGACAATCGGTAATGTCGGCAGTGGCCGAGTGCGGCCGGGCAGGTCGGGCGTCGTCCGGAGACGGCAGGCGCGGCCGGGCGCCGCGGGACGGGCGCGCGGCTACCAGAGGACGCGGACGAGGCTCTCCTGGAGCATCGTGAGCCAGTCGTACGCGGCGAACATGGGCGTGCGGGGGTCGCGCGGATCGAGCCGCGACGCCTCGTCGTACCACTCCTCGCGGATGTCGAGCCGCGTGCCCAGCGCCAGCCGCACGTCGTTCAGCGCGCGCAGCCACGCCTGCGCCTGCTCCTGGTCGAGGACGATGTCGGCGCGGGGCTCCCTGAGCGAGCCGAGGACCGTGGTGGCCGCCTCGCGCTTGCCGTCGCGCAGGCCCATCTCGGTGTAGCGGCGGAACTCCCCGGCGGCCTCGCCGTCATCGCGGTAGGCGTCGGGGAACAGCCGCGCGAGGACGGGGTCGTCGGGTTTGGTGGCGTCCTCGGCGATGCCGAGCGAGGCCAGCTCGTCCGCGAGCCCGTCGTCGGCGCCGGGACGGTCTCCGAGCAGCGCGAGGAGCTGCTCCATCAGCGCCCGGACCAGGGCCGTCTCCTCGGCCTCCAGCCGGACCCTCACGCCGTGGCGGGTCTTCCTCACATCGCTCATGGATCGCTCAGTCGTCCCGTTTCACGGTGGCCCACAGCCCGTAGGAGTGGAGGATCTCCACGTCGCGCTCCATCTCCTCGCGGGTGCCGTTGGCCACGACGGCGCGGCCCTTGTGGTGGACGTCCAGCATCAGCTTCTCGGCCTTGGGCTTGCCGTAGCCGAACACGGTCTGGAACACGTAGGTGACGTAGGACATCAGGTTGATCGGGTCGTTCCACACGATCGCCAGCCAGGGCCGATCGGCGCTCACGTCCTCCTCGGCGTCCGGCCGCTCCAGCTCGACCGGCGCCGGCGCCGTGCTCATGGCGCTCATTGGCCGCGTCTCCCCTTCCTTTCCCCGGTGGGTCGGTCCGCCCGACCCCCGATGCTATGCGTCCCCGGCCCGGCGGGGTGTGACGGCCTGCACGTCCATGGTGCACACAGCGGGCCGTAAGGTGCCAGTTGTGGACCTTGGCGACGGCACCGCCCTGCTCACCGACCGTTACGAGCTGACCATGCTCCAGGCCGCGCTCCGCGGCGGGACGGCCGGGCGGCGCGCCGTCTTCGAGGTGTTCGCCCGGAGCCTGCCCGCCGGGCGCAGGTACGGCGTCGTCGCGGGCACCGGGAGGCTGCTGGACGCGATCGAGGCGTTCCGGTTCGACCGGGCGGAGCTGGACTTCCTGACGGCGAACCGCATCGTGGACGAGCCCACCGCGCAATGGCTGGAAAAATACCGCTTCTCGGGGAATGTTTGGGGATATTCGGAAGGCGAGTGCTTTTTCCCGGACTCGCCGATCTTGGTGGTCGAGGGGACGTTCGCGGAGGCGGTCCTGCTGGAGACGGTCGCGCTGTCGATCCTCAACCACGATTGCGCCATCGCCTCGGCGGCGTCCCGGATGACCCAGGCCGCCCACGGCCGGCCGATCATCGAGATGGGATCGCGGCGGACGCACGAGCGGGCCGCCGTGGCGTCCGCCCGCGCCGCCTACATCGCCGGGTTCGCCACCACGTCCAACCTGGAGGCCGGGCGGCTCTACGGCGTGCCCACCGCGGGGACGGCCGCGCACTCCTTCACCCTCCTGCACGACAGCGAGCGGCATGGGTTCCAGGCACAGCTCGCGTCGCTGGGCGAGGACACGACCCTTCTGGTCGACACCTATGACGTCGAACGGGCCGTCCGGACGGCGGTGGAACTGGCCGGGCCGTCCCTCGGGGCCGTCCGGATCGACAGCGGCGACCTCGGCGTGATGGCCCGCCGCGTGCGCGAGCAGCTCGACTCCCTCGGCGCCCGCGACACGCGCATCGTGGTGACCGGCGACCTCGACGAGTTCGGCATCGCGGCGCTCGCCGCGGCCCCCGTGGACGGATACGGCGTCGGCACGTCCCTGGTGACCGGCTCCGGCGCGCCCACGGCGTCGCTCGTGTACAAGCTGGTCGCCCGGTCGGACGCCCCCGACCCGGAGGCCCCGATGCGCCCCGTGGCCAAGCGCTCCGTGGGCAAGCCGAGCCGCGGCGGGCGCAAGGCGGCCGTCCGGCGCGTCGACGGGCACGGCACCGCCTACGCCGAGACGGTCACGACCGGGGAACCCGCCCCCGGGCCCCGCGACCGCGTCCTCCAGGTTCCGCTGGTGCTGAACGGCGACATCGTCGGCCGGGAGCCGCTCGGCACGGCCCGGGAGCACCACGCGCGGGCGCTGGCGGAGCTGCCGCCGACCGCGCTCCAGCTCTCCAAGGGCGACCCGGCCGTCCCCACCGAGTTCGTCGACGGCGGCCCGCGCCGCTGACCCGGGCGCGGAGCCCCGGGGCGGCAGGCTGAAGCGACGGGCCGACGAGGGGTAGCGTCCTGCATGTCGGGGGACGCTAACCCGATGGAGGAGACACCGGTTCAGGGAGCGGCCATGGGCAAGAAGGCTCTGATCATCGTGGATGTGCAGAACGACTTCTGCGAGGGCGGCTCGCTGGCCGTCGCGGGCGGCGCGGGCGTGGCCACGGCGATCTCCGGGTACGTGGCCGCGCGCCGGGACGAGTACGCGCACATCGTGGCGACCCGCGACTTCCACCTGGACCCCGGTGCCCACTTCTCCGACACCCCCGACTTCGCCGACTCGTGGCCGCCGCACTGCGTGATCGGCACGCCGGGCGCCGACTTCCACCCGAACCTGGCCCTCGCCCCCATCGAGACGGTCTTCAGCAAGGGCCGCGAGGCCGCCGCCTACAGCGGCTTCGAAGGCGCCACCGACGACGACGTGCCGCTCGCCGACTGGCTGGGCGCGCGCGGGGTGGACACCGTCGACATCGTCGGGATCGCCACCGACCACTGCGTCCGGGCCACGGCCGTGGACGCCGCCCGCGCGGGCCTGCGCACGACCGTCCTGCTCGACCTCACCGCCGCCGTCGGGAAGGCCAGCGCCGACCGCGCGCTCGCGGAGTTGAAGGACGAGGGCGTCGCCCTGTCCGGCGAGCCCGTGGTGGGCTCCTGACCATGCCGCCGACCGAGCCGCCCACCCCTCCGGGCCGTGCGCCGGACGGGCCCCGCGTGATCCTGGTCGCGGGCGTGTCGGGCAGCGGCAAGTCCACCGTCGGGATCCTGCTCGCCGAGAGCCTCGGCTGGGACTACGCCGAGGGCGACGCGTTCCACCCGCCCGCCAACATCGCCAAGATGAGCGCCGGGCGCCCCCTCGACGACGCCGACCGCCTCCCGTGGCTGCGCCTGATCGCCGCCTGGATCGACGAGCGCCTCGCCAAGGGCGAGCCCGGCGTCGTCAGCTGCTCGGCGCTCAAGCGCTCCTACCGTGAGCTGCTCACCCGGGGGCGTCCCGAGGTGGCCGTCGTGCTCCTGGACGGCGACCGCGACACCATCGCCGCGCGCATGAGGAAGCGCAACGGGCACTTTTTCAGCGCCGGGCTGCTGGACTCCCAGTTCGCCGACCTGGAGCTCCCGTCCCCGGACGAGAACGTCCTCACCGCCCACATCACGGGCTCCCCCGGCGAGACGGTCGCCCACATCCGCGAGGCCCTGGACCTCACGCCCGCCTGCCGCTGACGCGGGCCGGGCGGAGGATCCCGGATCTCGGCCCGGGTCAGGAACGCCGCTTGGCGGCCCACTCGCGGATCTTGGCGATGCGCTTGCGGATGTCCTCGCCACCGGCCTGCGGGACGGCGGGGCCGCCGCAGACGTCGCGCAGCTGCTTGTGGATGACGCCCTGTGGCTGCCCGGTCCGGTGGTTCCACGCGTTGACCAGGCCGTTCAGCTCGCGGCGGAGGGCCGCGAGATCCTCGGCGGCGGTCCGGTCGGCGCGCGGGTCACCGGTCTTGCGCCTGCGCTCCCCGGCGATCTGCTCGGCCTGCCGCTTGCGCAGCAGCGCCGTCACCTGCTCGGGCTCCAGCAGCCCGGGGATCCCGAGGAACTCCTCCTCCTCGGCGGAGCCGGGCTCGGCCTGCATGCCGAACTCGCCGCCGTCGTACAGGACGCGGTCGAACGTGGCGGACGCCTCGACCGTCTCGAACGGCAGCTCCTCGCCGACGTCGGGCGTGTCCTGCCGCCGGTTGGCCTCGGCGATCAGCTCGTCGTCCAGGCCGTCCTCACGGACGGGCCGGTCGAGGACGTGGTCGCGCTCGGTCTCCATCTCGGCGGCGTGCCCCATCAGCGTCGGCACCGACGGCAGGAACACCGACGCGGTCTCCCCGCGCCTGCGGGCCCGGACGAAGCGCCCGACGGCCTGCGCGAAGAACAGCGGCGTGCTGGTGGACGTGGCGTACACGCCGACCGAGAGGCGCGGGATGTCGACGCCCTCCGACACCATCCGGACCGCGACCATCCAGCGGTCCTCGGTCTCGGCGAACGCCTTGATCTTCTTGGACGCGGACGGGTCGTCCGACAGCACGATGGTCGCGCCCTGCCCGGTGACGGCGCGCAGCATCTTGGCGTAGGCGCGGGCCGCCTCGTGGTCGGTGGCGATGACCAGGCCGCCCGCGTCCGGGATGGCGCGCCGCAGCTCGGTCAGCCGGCGGTCGGCGGCCGCCAGCACCTGCTTCATCCAGTCGCCCTTGGGGTCGAGCGCGGCCCGCCACGCCTGGGAGGTCTGGTCCTGGCTGAGGGGCTCGCCGAGCGTCGCGGTGATCTCGTCGCCGGCGCGGGTGCGCCACCGCATCTCGCCCGCGTACGCCAGGAAGATGACCGGGCGGACGACGCCGTCGGCCAAGGCGGGCCCGTAGCCGTAGGTGTAGTCGGCCTGGCTGCGCCTGACGCCGTCAGGGCCCTCCTCGTACTGGACGAACGGGATCGGGTTGATGTCGGTGCGGAACGGCGTGCCGGACAGCGCGAGGCGGCGCGTCGCGGGCTCGAACGCCTCCCGCACGGCGTCGCCCCAGGACAGGCCGTCACCGGCGTGGTGGACCTCGTCGAAGATGACCAGCGACTTGCGGGACTCGGTGCGGTTGCGGTGCAGCGCCGGGCGCGCCGCCACGGTCGCGTAGGTGACGGCGACGCCGTCGAAGTCCTTGCCGACCGGGCCGTCGCCGTTCTGGTACTCGGGGTTGATCTTGATGCCGACGCGGGCCGCCGACTCGGCCCACTGGCGCTTGAGGTGCTCGGTGGGGCAGACGATGGTGATCGCGCCGATGACGCGGCGCTCCATCAGCTCGCGCGCGAGGCGCAGCGCGAAGGTCGTCTTGCCGGCGCCGGGCGTCGCGACGGTCAGGAAGTCGCGCGGCCCGGAGCGCGGGGACCCGGGGGCCTGGTCCCCCGCGCCCCCGAAGTACGCCTCAAGCGCCTGCTGCTGCCAGGCACGCAGGGACGACGCGGTCCCCCAGGCGGCCCGCTCGGGGAATGCGGGGGGCATGCTCGATGCGGCGAAGGTGCTCACGGTCATTGAAGGCTACCGAGCCCCGCCGACAGATCGCGCCTCGGTGGCAGTTCCGGTGTCACGATCCGCGCCGCGCCGGCCCGCGTCGGCGCGGCGCCGGCCCGCGTCCGCGCCGCGTCCGGGCCGCGCGAGGACCGGCGGCCGACGTCCCGGTAGGCGGCCCAGGAGGCCCGCATCCGACGCCCCTGGCCTGCGGTGAATCCCCACATGCAGGCGTCATAGGCGTAATTCATGAAGTTGTGCACCGGGTCGGCGCCCCACTGCGGACAGGTGTCCCTCTCCTGCGGGCAACCCGAAACGGGCCAGGCTTCGTACGGAGTGTCGGACACGCCGTCCCCCGGCGGCACGCACCCGTTCTCGAACGTATGCAGCAGCCCCAGCCAGTGACCGATCTCATGGACGGCCGTGTAACCGCGGTCGAAACGCTTGTTGGATCCGCCCGGCAGGCTCCGGTAGTCGATGACCACACCGTCCATGGACGGCTTGCCCTCGTACCACTGGGGGAACGTGGAGAAGCCCAGGACGTCCGTGCCCACCGCCGCGGTGTAGACGTTGAGCGTCCTGCGGCCGCCCTTGCGCAGGTGCCGCTTCATCGGCCCCTCGTACCGGCGCGGGTGCCGGAACCACTCGCGGTGGTCGGTGACGTCGTATCCGGCGAGACGGAACCCGACCCCCGTGTCGGCACCGCCCCTGCGGCCCGCGTACGCGGCGTTCAGCGTCGCCATCTGCCGCCGGACGGCCGCGGCGGAGAGCCTGCCCGTCCGTCCGCTGGCGACCACATGGAAGCGCACGGGGACGATCAGGCGGCCCCTGGAACGCAGGCCCGACTCGATCCGCGTCTCGTCGGCGGTGCCGAACCGGCCCTGGAGCGTGCGGCGCAGATCGGCGAGCAGCGCGTCCACCTCGCGCGGGTCGAGGTCCTCCCCGTCCCGGACGGCCGCCCCCGGGGCCAGGCGGGCGGCGGGCGGCGCGCAGGACCCGCGCTGCGCCGCGGCGGCGCTCCGCGCGGGCCCCTCACTCATCGAACTCGACGACGCACACAGCGTAACCGGCAGTGCGCATAGCGAAACCACGGCAGAACGCCGCATCTTCCCCCCGTAGGTCCTTCGCGGAAACGCGAAGATCCCGCGGCCCGCCGCCACCGGCGGCCACGGGATCATCCAGGCATGTCAGAGCACGTCGAGCACGTCAGCGCACGTCAGCGCATGTCAGAGGCGCTGCGCCCGCTCGGGACGCGGCGCCGGCCGCCGGCCGTCCGTCAGTCGTCGCCCTGCTTGCCCGGCTGCATGGATTCGTAGATCTCCTTGCACTCCGGGCAGACGGGGTACTTCTTCGGATCCCGGTTGGGCACCCAGACCTTGCCGCACAGCGCGATCACCGGCGTGCCGGACACCGCGCTCTCGGTGATCTTGGCCTTCTTCACGTAGTGCGCGAACCGCTCGTGGTCACCGTCACCGTGCGAGAGGTCGGGCCTGACATCACTCTGGGTGTCACTGTCGGGCAGGATCTTCGTACTCACGGGATACACCTTAGTTCAGCGTCGGGTCCTCGGGAAAAGTGGAGACGAACGCGAGGTCGCCGCCCTGCCGGCGCAGCACCGTCTGCCACAGCCGGTCCGGGTCGCCGGCGAAGACGTCGCCGGCCTCGGCGGGCACCAGGTACCAGGCGCCCTCCTCGATCTCGGAGCGGAGCTGACCGGACGACCATCCGGCGTACCCCGCGAACACCCGCAGCTGCAGCAGCCCGGGCGCCAGCAGCGCGGGCGGCGCGTCCAGGTCCACGAGCCCGACCCTGGACACCTCCACGCCGCCGTCGAGCGCGCGCCAGCCGAGCGGCTCGTCCTCGCCGGGCAGGCGGGCGAGCGCGAGCGCGTTGTCCAGCGCCACCGGCCCGCCCTGGAACACCACCGACGGACCCGTCACCAGCTCGGCCCAGGGAGGCAGCACCTGGTCGACCGGGACCTCGGTCGGCCGGTTGAGGACAACGCCCAGCGTGCCGCCCTCCCTGTCGTGCTCGACCACCAGGACGACGCTGCGCCTGAAGTTGGGATCTTCGAGCTGGGGGGTCGCGACCAGCAGAACCCCCACCCGGATGCCGTCTTCCATGGGCTCCATGATGCGTTGCGCGGACCCCCGGCGGCACGTCCCCCCACTCGTTAGCCTGTTACGCATTCCTATCGATGGGGATATCGGCACGAGAAGGACCTAGGTTAAGAATGATCTAGGATAATCGGCCACCCGCTTGGTCAGCCGCGAAGCGGGCCGGGGAGGAACGCGATGCAGTTGCCCAGGGTCGTCATCGCCGCCGTGTTCTTCGTCATCGCGGCACTGATCGCCGTTCCCGCGCTGATGAAGGCCACGTCGTCGGAGTCCAGGGCGTCCACGTCCGCGACCCCGACCCCCACGTCCCCGAGCCCGGCGCCCTCCGGCGCCTCGCCGACGCCGACGAAGGGCAAGCCGTCCCGCTCGCCCAAGCCGCCCGCGTCGACGCGTCCCCTCTCGGCCGACATCGGATCGGTGAGCTGTCCCGGACGTGAGGTGAAGGTCACCATCCGCAACACCGGGGGCCAGCGCGAGGACTACGGGATCGAGAAGAACGACGACACCGCCTCCGTCCCGGGTCAGATCGCCGCGCATTCGTCCAGGACGGTCACCGTCACCCTCCGGGAGGACCGCCGCACCCGCGTCACGGTCAACTGGGCGAACAAGCAGGTCGAGACGCGGACGCTCCGGGCCGACTGCAAGAAGTCGGGCGGCGGCGCCGCGCCGCCCGCCTCGCCGCCGCGCAAGCTCCCCCACACCGGACCCGACAACGACGTCCTGTGGGCCCGTGCCGCGACCGGCGGCGCCATCCTGCTCACCGGAATGATCATCTTCTGGTACGGCGGCATCTGGCCCCGCCGCCGCGAGCGCGTCTTCGCCAAGAAGACCGACTAGAAGACCGCGAGAGCGCCCGGCCGAAGAAGAAGGACCGGCTGAGCGGGAGGCCCGCCCGCCCCGGGGTCGCTACGCCTCGGTGCGCGGGCGGCCGCCCGCGGCCTCGCGGACGGCGCCCGCGACGCGGTTGCTCACGTCGGGGTGGAAGACGCTCGGGACGATGTAGTTCGGGCCCAGCTCGTCCGCGGTGACGACCTCGGCGAGGGCTTTGGCCGCCGCCGCGAGCATGTCCTGGGTGACGCCGTCGGCCTGCGCGTCCAGCAGCCCGCGGAAGACGCCCGGGAACGCCAGCACGTTGTTGATCTGGTTGGGGTAGTCGCTGCGGCCGGTGGCGACCACGGCGGCGTGCTCGCGCGCCTCGTCCGGGGAGACCTCGGGCTCGGGGTTGGCGAGCGCGAACACGATCGCGTCGTCGGTCATCGTCGCGATGTCGTCGCCGGTCAGGATGCCGGGAGCGGAGACGCCGATGAACACGTCGGCGTCCTTCACCGCGCCGCGCAGGTCGCCCGCGTAGCCGCCCTCGTTGGTGTGGCCGGCGATCCAGCGGAGCGAGTCGTCCAGGTCGTCGCGGCCCTTGTGGACGGCGCCGCGGTAGTCGCAGACGACGACGTTCCGGGCGCCCGCGTGCATCAGCAGCTTCAGGATCGCGGTGCCCGCCGCGCCCGCGCCCGCCATCGCGATCCGCACCGCGCCGATGTCCTTGCCGACGACGCGCAGCGCGTTCGTCAGCGCGGCGAGCACGCAGATGGCGGTGCCGTGCTGGTCGTCGTGGAAGACGGGGATGTCGAGCAGCTCGCGCAGCCGCGCCTCCACCTCGAAGCAGCGCGGGGCGGAGATGTCCTCCAGGTTGATGCCGCCGAAGGCGGGCGCGAGGATCTGGACGGTCCGGACGATCTCGTCGGTGTCCTGGGTGTCCAGGCAGATCGGCCACGCGTCGATCCCGGCGAACCGCTTGAACAGCGCGGCCTTGCCCTCCATGACCGGCAGGGCGGCCTCCGGGCCGATGTTGCCGAGGCCGAGCACCGCCGACCCGTCGGTCACCACCGCGACGCTATTGCGCTTGATCGTCAGGCGCCGGACGTCCTCGGGGTTGCGGGCGATGGCGAGCGAGACGCGGGCGACGCCGGGCGTGTAGGCCATCGACAGCTCGTCGCGGGTCCGCAGCGGCACCTTGGACTGCATCTCGATCTTGCCGCCGAGGTGCATGAGGAAGGTGCGGTCGCTGACCTTGTGGATCTTGATGGCGGACATCTTCTCCAGCGCGCCCGCGATGTCCTCGGCGTGCTGGGTGTCACGTGTGGCGATCGTCACGTCGATGCGCAGCGTCTCGTGGCCCGCGGTGTTGACGTCGAGGGCCGTGACGATCCCGCCCGCGCTCTCGACCACATGGGTGATCTGGCTGACGGCCTTGCCGCCGGCCGGGACCTCCAGCCGGACGGTGATGGAATACGACACGCTGGGCACGCTCGCCACGACACTTGCTCCCTCTGCTACCGGGTACGTCCCTGTCCCGGCCGTATCGTCCCATGGCGGGACGCGCGTCCGGGGGCCGCGGCCCGGCCTCCCCGGCGGCTCAGCACGCCCTCGCCGCGGTGACGACGAGGTCGGCGGCGGCGGGTGCGGGCAGCCTCGTCGTGTCGATCACGAGGTGATAGAGCCGCGGATCGGCGGGGTCGGCCCCGTAGAAGTGCTTCACGTAGGCCGTGCGGGCGCGGTCGTTGTCATCGAGCATACGCTCCACATCGCGTCCCGGTGTCCCGCTCCTGTCACCCGGCCCCGGCGTCTCGGCCGCGGCGAGGGCCAGCCGCCGCTCCCGGGGACCGTCCAGCCGGACGTGGAGCACGTCCGCGCGGTCGGCCAGCACCACCGCGGCCGCCCGTCCGAGCAGCACGCCCCCCTCGCCGTCGGCGGTCCGGGTGATGAGCTGCTCGGTACGCGCGACGAACTCCTCCGGCGGCACGACCGCCCGGTCGGGCAAGTAGACCTCCATCCCGCCCAGCGCGACGTTCGGCAGCCGCGCGGCCCCGGCCAGGATGCGGCCGATGCCGCGCTCGGCCCGGCCGTCGTGGGCCAGCGCCTCCTCCAGCGTGCAGCCGATCTCCCCGGCGACGGTCTCGGGGATGGCGCGGTCGACGAACGGCAGCCCCAGCCGCTCGGCGACGGCGGGCCCCACGGTGCCGCCGCCCGCCCCGAAAGTGGCCGAGATGGTGACAACTCGAACGTTCACGTTCATTTCATGCCCGTTCCTGTCCCGGGACAACGCCGGACCGCACGGATCCGGCGGTGGACGCCCCTCGGCCGCTCAGAACAGGGCGGCCTGGAGGGAACGCCGGGCCTTGGCGATCCGCGGGTCCTCCGGGGGCAGGAGGTCGAACAGCGCCAGCAGGTGCTTGCGCGCGGCGTCGCGGTCGTCGCCCGCGCTGCCCCGGACGGAGGCCAGCAGGCGCGCGAACGCCTCGTCGATCCGTCCCGACACCATCTCGACGTCCGACGCGTTGATCTGCGCCTGGACGTCGCCCGGCTTCTCGGCGGCCTCGCGGAGCGCGCGCTCGGCGTCCAGTGACCGCACTCGCAGGCTCAGTTCGGCCAGCCCGAGCCCCTGCTTGGCGTGCCCGTCGCGCGGGTTCGAGGAGAGGATCCGCTGGAACGCCTCCTTCGCGCCCTCCAGGTCGCCGCTTTGCAGGGCCTCTTCGGCCGCCCCGTACACGGGGTCGGCACCCTGCTGGCGGGGTTCCTCGCCGACGGGGGCGGGCTGCTGCTCCGCCTCGGCGCCCTCGGGGAGGATCCCCTCCTTGCGCAGCGCGTCGAAGAGCTGGTCGATGGCCTCGCGCACCTGCGGCTCGGGCGCGGCGCCGTTCAGGAACGGCAGCAGCTGCCCGCCCACGACGACGGCGACGAACGGGATGCCCCGCACGCCCATCTGCTGCATGTACGCGCCGAGCTGCGGGTTGGCGTCGATGTCGACCTTGGCCAGGACCCACTTGCCGGCCGCCTCGGCGGCGAGCTTCTCCAGGATGGGGCCGAGCTGCTTGCACGGCCCGCACCACTCGGCCCAGAAATCCACGAGGACGGGAACGGTCTGCGACCTTTCGACGACCTCGGTGTTGAACGTCTCGTCGGTGACGTCCATGACGTACTGCGCGCCGGCGGCGCCGGACGGCGCACCGCCCTGGGCCTGGCGCTCCTGCTGCTTCCTGGTGGCGGCTTGGCGGGCCCCCAGGTCAATGGCCCCGTGCAACGAAAAGTCCCGAGAAGGCATGGGTCCATCCTGCCCCATGACCGCCCCCGCCTGTACGTCCGTCCGCTGCGAGCGGAGCGCGCCGCCCCGCATGGCGCCCGAGTCGTCCCACTCCCTTCATATCTGCATTAATTGTCCGGCTTTTTCGAATTCCCACGCCGGGCGCCGATGGCAAAGAATCCAGGTGGGCCACCGTAAAGGCGAAAAGATTGATGACAGCGATCACCAAGCCCGGTTATAGTCACGTCGTCGATGCATCGCGGCACGGCAAAACGAGCCCGGGGCCGGGCCATCCGGCACCGTGTGGCAGGGGGAAGCCCGCCGGTGGCCGCGACCGCACGACGAGCAACGGGGGGAAAGAAGTGATCGCGGAGCATTCCGCGATCGTGGCCCGAGGAATGGGTGTCCGCCGCAGGGGGCGGTGGCTCCTGCGCCCGGTGACCTTCGGCGTGGCCGAAGGCGTGGTCGGCCTGGCCGGTCCACCTGGTGTCGGTAAATCCACTCTGCTGGCCACGTTCGCGACCTTGCGCCGGCCGAATGCCGGCGCGCTGCACATTCTCGGGCACGACATCACGAACAACGCCGATCTGCGGGCCGCCCGTGCCCTCATCGGCTACCTGCCGGGCGGGCTGTCCCGCGCGGAGAACATGACCGCGGGCGAGTTCGTCGCCTACGCGGCCTACTACAAGCGCGCCGGCGCGTCCGCGGCGCGCGACATGGTGCGGCGGCTGGACCTCGCCGATGCCGCCGGCACGGAGCTCTGCCTGCTGCCGCCCGACGTCCGGCTCCGCGCCGGGATCGCGGCCGCCTGCGTCCACCGTCCTGCCATCGCCCTGCTGGACGACCCGTCCGGGTGGCTCCAGGCCGCCGCCGGGCCCTGGCCCGGGGGCGGGGGCGACCCGGGCGCGTCCATCACGGCCATGGCGGAGCTGGCTCCGCTGCTCCGCTCCCTCGCGCCCACGGTCGTCGTCACCGCGGACGCCGCCGCGACGCTGACCGGCTGGTGCGACCGCCTCCTCACCCTCACCCGCGGCAAGCTGGCCGAGCTCCCCGCCCGCCCGGCCGCCGTCGGCCGGGGCCGCCTTCCGGCCGGACGCCGCTTGCCCGCCCACCGTGCCGACGCCTCCGCGCCCTGGTCCCCCGCCGCCGTGCAGGGGCCCGCGGTCGCGCCCGGGCTCGTGGGCACGTCCCGACCTGACAGCGGACCCGAACCGGAGGGCGGACCCGGGGAAGGCCCCTCGCGAGGGCGGCGCCGCCCGGCGCGGCTGGTGTTCCCGCAGATGGCGCGGCTGCGGGGGGTGCGGGAGCCCGCGCGGAGCGGCGCCGGTGTCTGAGCTGGGGCGGATCCTCCGGCTGGACGCCCGCCGCGCGGCCCTGCTCGCCGCGGTGCCGGCGCTCACCGGCGTGGGGGTCGCGGCGGCGGTGCCCTCGCTGGTCGCCTCCGTCGCGTACTGGGACAACTCCGTCGTCACGCTGCTGAACGCGGTCCGGCTCCTCGGGCCCGCGGCCGCCGGGCTGGCGGCGTGGACGGCCGTCCGGGAGCGTCCCCTGGACTACCTGCGCGACCTCACCACCCGCTCCCCCGCGACCGGGGTGCTGTTCGACCTGTTCCTGCTGTCGGCGGCGGCACTGGCCTCTTACGTCGCGGTGACGACGGTGGTGGTCGTCGTGACGCTGCTCCAGCAGGACGCGGGCCACCCGCACCCGCTGGGAATGCTCGTGGGAGCCGGAACGCTCGTCCTGCACATCGTGGCGGGCTACCTGTCCGGACGGGCCGTCCCGCACCGGACCACGACGGCCGTGGTCCTCGTGGTCACCTTCCTGTGGGCGGCCCTGCGCGTCCCAGGGGTGTCATGGCTGAGCCTGCTCCCCCCGGCCGCGTTCCACCAGCTCCACCTGTTCACGACACTGCGGCCGGCGGTCCTGGTCGAACAGGCCGTCTGGACGGCCGGGGCGACGGGCGCGCTGATCCTGGGTTACGTCCTGTGGGTCACGCGGCGGCTCGTCCTCGTCCTGCCGCTCGCCCTGTCATTGGGCGCGGTCGCCGCCGCGACGCTGCGCCTGCACGAGTCCGCGGACGGGGCGGTGGCGCCCGCGTCCGCGCGGCCGGTGTGCCGCGAGTGGCCGCTCACCGTGTGCGTCCATCCGGCGCTGCGGAGCGCGCTGCCGGCACTGATGGCCGCCGCGACGCCGCTCGCCGCAAGGCTGGCCGGGACGCCCGGCGCGTTCAGCCGCGTGGTGCAGCGACCGTCGTGGGCGCCCGCGACGGTCGCGGACGGCGTCGCCACCGTCCACCTGGACGAGACCCTCGCGCGTGGGTACGAGCTACGCGCCGTCAGGGAGATCCGTGACGGCCTGATGGACGCCGGAGCGTGCGCCGCACCCCGCCGTCCCGGCTCGGACGGCTACAGGGCTCTCGTGGACGCGTGGCTCGTCGGCGAGGAGGTCCCCGCCATCACCGACGCGCGTGTGGCGCGCCAGTTCGCGTCCTGGGGCGAGAAGCGGCGCCGCGACTGGCTGCGGAAGCATTTCGCGTACTACCGGGCCTGCGCGCTCGGGCCGCAGGACTTCCGCAACACGTGGAGGACGCTTCCGGTCCTTCTCCCCAAGCGCGCGCGGCCTGCAGCCAGAGGGGTCCACGAACGCCGGAGGAATCAGGCGCGCGCGGTGGCCTCGCCCGCGGGGGCGGGCTTGGCCCAGAAGTGCTCTACGAAGAACGGCGCGACGGGCAGGACTCCGGCGGCCAGGGCGAGCACGGTGCGCTTGATGTCCCAGCGGAGCTGCTCCCGGACGAGGAAGACCATCCCGGTGTAGGCGATGAACAGCACTCCGTGGAGGGGACCCATGATCTGCACCGCCACCGGTGCGTCCGCCATGTACTTCAGCGGCATGGCGATCAGCAGCAGCACCAGGAACGAGACCGCCTCGCCGATGGAGACGACCCGGAACGCACGAACGATGTCCACGCCCCCTCAACGCGCGTGGGACGCATGAGGTTTCAGTTGCGTCCTATGGCCCTGCTCACAGCAGGACGGCGGGATGAGGACGACGGGATGAGGTAGGACGGCGCCCGTCCGGGAATGTCCCGTACATGGCTCGCTCGGATTCGAGTAAGGACGCCCCTCACAAACCCGTGCCCGAGAGGACGGCGCCCCCGCGGCGCCGCCCCCTGCCCTGGCGCGGGCTCCGCGCGCCGTTGCTGCTGATCGCGGCGACCGTCGCGCTGGTGCTCGTGGCCCAGCTCGCCCTCGGCAAGCTCCCCCACTGGATGAACCCGTTCGGTGAGGAGACCAAGGACCGCAGCGGCCCCGCGCTGCTCCAGTCGATCCGCGACCTGCACCGCTACGAGGCGGCCACCGGCAACTTCCAGGTCATCGTGGACCTGGAGAAGGACGCCAAGTTCCTGCCGGACGCCGTGCGCGGCAAGCGGACGCTCTTCGTGGGCAAGGGCTCCGTGGACGCCTACGTGGACTTCTCCCGGCTGGACTCCGGCGCCATCAAGGTCGACCCGAAGCGGACATCCGCGACGATCACCCTCCCCGGCGCGCAGCTGGAGCCGACGAACCTCGACCAGAAGGGCAGCTACGTCTTCTCCACCGAACGGGGCCTGTTCAACCGCTTCGGCGACTTCTTCAGCGGCAACCCCAACGACCAGCAGCAGCTCTACGTCCTGGCGGGCCAGAAGATCCAAGCCGCCGCGACCGAGAGCGACCTGCGCCGCCGGGCCGACGCCAACACCAGGCTCATGCTGGAGAACATGCTCAAGGCGCTGGGGTTCACGACGGTGACCGTCCGCCAGTCCGCGGCCCAGTGAGCGGGGGCACGGGGTAGGGGACGCCGGGGTGAGGGGGCGTGCGGGCCCGTCCGTCCGCCGCTCAGGCGCCGGACGGTGCGGGCACGCGGATCACCAGCGCGTCGCCCTGGCCGCCGCCGCCGCACAGGCCGGCCGCGCCGACGCCGCCGCCCCGGCGCCGCAGCTCGTAGGCCAGGTGCAGGACGATCCGGGCACCCGACATGCCGACCGGGTGGCCGAGGGCGATGGCGCCGCCGTTGACGTTGACCTTCTCGGGATCGGCGCCGAGGTCGCGCACCGACTGGACGCCGACCGCCGCGAACGCCTCGTTGATCTCGATGAGGTCCAGGTCGTCCACGCCGAGGCCCTCCTTGCCGAGGGCGTGCGCGATCGCGTTGGACGGCTGGGACTGGAGCGAGTTGTCCGGTCCTGCGACGTTGCCGTGCGCCCCGATCTCGGCGAGCCAGGGCAGCCCGAGCTCCTGCGCCTTCACCTTGGACATCACCACGACCGCGGCGGCGCCGTCGGAGATCTGCGACGACGAGCCCGCGGTGATCGTCCCCTCCTTGCCGAAGGCGGGGCGGAGCCGGGCGAGCGACTCGGCGGTGGTGTCGCCGCGCACGCCCTCGTCCGTCGCGAACACGACCGGCTCGCCGCGGCGCTGCGGGATCTCGACCGGCGCGATCTCCTCGTCGAACACGCCGTTCTTGATGGCCGCGGCCGCGCGCTGCTGGGACCGCGCGGCGAACTCGTCCTGCTCCTCGCGGGAGATGCCGAGCCTGGCGTTGTGGTGCTCGGTCGACTCGCCCATGGAGACGCCGTCGAACGCGTCGGTGAGCGCGTCCAGCGCCATGTGGTCGAGGACCTCCACCGAGCCGTACTTGTAGCCGCCGCGCGACTTGGGCAGCAGGTGCGGCGCCTGTGTCATCGACTCCATGCCGCCCGCCACGACGATCTCGAACTCGCCCGCCCTGATCAGCTGGTCGGCCAGGGCGATCGCGTTCAGCCCGGACAGGCACACCTTGTTGACCGTGACCGACGGGACGCTCATGGGGATGCCGGCCTTGACCGCCGCCTGCCGGGACGGGATCTGCCCGGCGCCCGCCTGGAGCACCTGCCCGAGGATCACGTACTGCACCTGGTCGCCCGACACGCCCGCCCGCTCCAGCGCCGCTTTGATCGCGTGCGCGCCGAGGTCGGCGGCGGAGAAGTCCTTCAGCGAGCCGAGCAGACGGCCGACGGGGGTGCGGGCTCCGGCGACGATCACGGACGTGGTGGTCATTCGAGGGCCTCCCGGGGTGGCGCTGCGGCGACGTTTGCCACCATACCCAGCACGACCGCACGCGCTTCCGTTCGCCCCTGTCTGAGTACTTCTGAGGGAGAAACGCCCATGCTGACGCGCATCGACCACATCGGCATCGCCTGCCACGACCTGGAGGCGACCGTCGCGTTCTACAAGCGGACCTACGGCTTCGACGAGCCGCACTACGAGGTGAACGAGGAGCAGGGCGTCCGCGAGGCCATGCTCAAGATCAACGACACGGGCGACGGCGCCGCGAGCTACCTGCAGCTGATCGAGCCGATCCGGGAGGACTCCGCGGTCGCCAAGTGGCTCGCCAAGAACGGCGAAGGCGTCCACCACATCGCGTTCGGCACCGACGGGGACGTCGCGGACGAGGCCGCGGGCATCGCCGGGAAGGGCGTGCGCGTGCTGTACGAGGCGCCCCGGAACGGCTCCATGGGCTCCTTGATCAACTTCCTGCACCCGAAGGACTGCCACGGCGTGCTGACGGAGATCGTCCAGAAGCCCTGACGCCGTCCGGACGCGGCTTCCGGTACCACATGATCTTCCGGGGACGGCGGCACACGGACGCGACCGGATCGTGACGTGTTCGATATCACCGGAGCCACTGACCGGACACGGACCGCAGCTCTGTGACCGTTCAGACACATTTGGTGCATTTGTGGTGCCCGTACCTGGGCACCTGAGAACGACGCGAGTCAGGTTACAAAACAGACAAAACACGCAGCGCGTCAAGATGAGCCCCCAACACGGCAGTGTCGGGAGTACGCTTCATTCGCCGGAAGAGGTCTGGGGCCCTGCGCCCGTCATGCCAGGCGATCAACCGGTCCCCGGAACCACCCGTAGCCCCGTCACATCAGGATTGAGCCACATGCAGTCCGACATCGACGCCCAGCTCAGCAACTTCTTTGAAGACACGCCCCCGCGCGAGTTCGACGTGGTGCTTCGCGGCTACGACCGGCACCAGGTCGACGAGCACATCAAACAGCTCGACAACGAGGTGCGGCAGACCCGCGAGCAGACCCAGGCCCTGCAGCGGGAGCTGTCGGACGCCCATCGTCAGCTGCAGGAGCAGGAACGTCCCACCTACTCCGGCCTCGGCGCCCGCATCGAGCAGCTGCTGAGACTCGCCGAGGAACAGGCCACCGAGCTCGTCCAGGCGGCGCGCTCCGAGGCGAACGAGATCAAGGCCGCGGCCAAGGTCGACGCCGCCGAGCAGCGCGCCACCGCCGAGAACGAGGCCGCCGAGCTGCGCGCGACCGCGCAGCGCGAGGGCGACGACATGCGGGGCGCGGCCGAACGCGAGGCCGAGGAGGTGCGCACCTCCGCCCGCCGCGAGGCCGATGAGCTGACCTCCACGACCGAGCGCGAGGTCGCCAAGCTGCGCGCGACCGCCGACCACGAGGTCGCCGAGAAGCGCGCCGCGGCCGAGCGCGAGATCGCCAAGCTGCGGACCACCACCGAGCGGGAGGTCGCGCAGCTGCGCGCGTCCACCAAGCGGGAGCGGGACGAGATCCTCACCACCGCCAAGCGGCAGGCGGACGAGATGCGGGCCCAGGCCCAGCGCATCCTGGAGGAGAGCGAGGCGCAGCGGGCCCAGGCCGAGGCCGAGTTCGAGATCCAGCTGGCCGCCCGCCGCGAGGAGGCCGACCGGCAGGACGCCGAGCGCCACTCCGCCGCCCAGGCCGCCACCCAGAAGCTCGTCGCCGAGGCCGAGCAGCGGGCGGCGTCCGCCGAGCAGCGGGCCGCCAAGGCCACCCAGCAGGCCGAGCAGACGCGGCGCGAGGCCGACTCGCACGCCAAGCAGCTCATGGCCAACGCGCGCAAGAACTCCGACAACGTCATCGCCGAGGCCAAGTCGCAGGCCGAGCAGCTGCTCGCCGAGACCAAGGCCGAGGCCGACCGCGTCCGCACCGCCGCGCAGCGTCAGGTCGACGAGCTGACCCGGCAGCGCGACAGCATCACGAGCCACCTCAACCAGCTGCGCCAGCTCATCGGCGGCGTCGCCCCGGCGATGGGCGGCGACCCCGAGCTGGGCGCGGCGCCGGAGAAGGCGGCCATCCCGGCCGCCGAGCCGAAGCCGGCACCGCCCCAGCAGGCCCAGCAGAAGCAGCCCGCCGCGGCCAAGGCCGGGGCGCCCGGCAAGGGGGCCCAGGGCAAGAAGTCCGACGAGGACGACGAGGACTGGTGGCAGGAGTGACGGCCCGTCGGGCGCCCACCGGCGCCTGACCCCGCCCGACGCATCACCGGAAAGCCTAGAGGCACCGACTGCCTCTAGGCTTTCCGTCATCTCATCCCCATGACGCGGCCTCGGTCCAGGCCGGCGTCCGGAGGATGGCAGCACGGAAGAGGAGAAGCCGCGTGCCCGACGACACCCCACCTGAGGACCGCCTCGCGGCTCCGTCCGGCGACGGCCCGGCCGCCGCCGGCGGCGCGGTCCCCTCCCCTTCCCCGCCCGCCGACGACCCGCAGGCCGACGCCGCACGCAAGGGCGGCACGGCGCGAGACGACGACGCGACGCGGGACGACAAGGGCCACGCCGAGGACGACGACGCCGCGCGGGACGACGAGCAGGCCGCGCGGGGCGACGAGGAGGAGACCAGGTCCAGCGGGGCGCTCGACCCGGAGAAGGCGGACCAGCCGTTCGGGGAGCGCGACCCGGCGACCGGCGGACCGGTCGAGCGCCCGGTGCCCGCGACCGTCACCGAGCCGGTGGCGCCGGAGCCGGGCGCGCCGGACCCGGCGCACGACATCGAGCAGCGCAAGCGCGAGGCGGGCGTCGACCACCGGTTCCCGTTCGGGCGGCCCGGCGAGCCGATCGGCCGCGCGCACCCGTTCATCTTCGGTTTCACCGGCGCGCTCGGCGTGATCACCGCCTGGATGCTGGTGAAGGCCGCCACGAACGCCAAGTCCGTGCTCGTGATGATCGTGGTGGCGATGTTCCTCGCGGTCGGCCTGAACCCGGCGGTGGAGCGGCTGCGCAGGTTCGGGCTCCCGCGCGGGCTGGCCGTCGGCTCGGTGTTCATGGGCGTGCTGCTGTTCTTCGCGGGCTTCGTGGCCTCGCTGGTGCAGCCGGTGTCCGAGCAGGTCACGGAACTGCGGAAGAACATCCCCGACTACGTCACGCAGTTGCAGAACAACGAGCGCCTCGCCGAATGGGACAAACGCTACGGGCTGCTGGACCGGGCCCAGAAGGCGGTCAACAGCAAGGGCTTCCAGGACAGCCTCACCGACACCGCCACCGGCATCGGGAAGGTCGCCATCAACGGCGTCTTCCAGACGGTGACGATCCTGATCCTCACGCTGTACTTCCTGGGGTCGCTACCCCAGATCAAGGCGTTCTTCTACCAGCTCGCCCCGCGTTCCCGGAGGGCGCGGGTGGCGCTGCTCGGCGACGAGATCCTGGACCGGATCGGCGGGTACGTCGCGGGGCAGTTCACGATCGCGTTCATCGCGGGCATCACCTCCTACGTCTTCCTGACGATCATGGGGGTGAAGTACGCGCTCGCGCTGGCGCTGATCGTCGCGGTGACCGACCTGATACCGCTGGTCGGCGCGACGATCGGCGCGGTGGTGGTCTGCCTGGTCGCCTTCCTGACCGGGACGGTCACCGACGGCATCATCTGCGTGGCCTTCTACGTGATCTACCAGCAGGTCGAGAACTACGTCGTCTACCCGCGCGTCATGAAGCGCACCGTCGACGTCCAGCCCGCCGTGACGATCGTGGCCGCCCTCATCGGCGCGGCGCTGCTCGGCGTGGTCGGCGCGCTGCTGGCGATCCCGACCGCGGCGGCGATCTCGCTGCTGATCCGCGAGGTCGTCATGCCGCGTCAGGAGACGCTCTAGCCCGGCGTCAGGGGGACGTGCGGGCGAGCGCGGCGGCGAACTCGGCCACGGCCTGGTTGAACAGGTCGGGCTGCTCGACGGCGCACAGGTGCCCGGCGCGCGGGACGACCAGCACCTCGGCGTCGGGCAGGGCACCGGCCAGGGCGCGGGCCTCGTCCTCGGTGGTGGAGGAGTCCTCGCCGCCGACCACCACCAGCGCGGGCACCCGGAGGTCGCGCAGCGTCCCGGCCACCTCCGCGCGGCCCGCCATGGCGCGCAGCGCCCACGCGGCGGCCTGCGGCGGGGTGGCCTGCACGAGCCCCCGGACCCGCCCGTAGATGAGGGCCCGCTGCCGGAGCGTGGTCGGCCCGACGAGGTCCGGCAGGATCTCCTCCATCAGGACCTGGACGGTCCCGTCGCGTTCCAGGCGCTCGGCCTGCCGCAGCCGCCGCTCCCGCTCGGCGGCGCCGTCGGCGCCGGCGCGGGTGCCGGCGAGCACGGTGCCTAAGACGAGGTCGGGGTGGCGCCGGCACAGCGCCATGGCGACGTGGCCGCCCAGGGACAGGCCGCCGACGACGGCCCGCGGGACGCCCCGGTGCTTGAACAGCAGGGCCACGTCGTCGGCCATCGCGTCGATCGAGGGCTCCCCGGCGCCGAGCACCGAGCCGCCGAAGCCGCGCAGGTCGGGGGTGATCACCCGGAACCGTCCCGCGAGCCCCTCCCGCTGCGCGAGCCACATCGCCGACGACAGCGGGAAGGCGTGCAGCAGCACGAGCGGTGTGCCGGAGCCGACGTCCCTTGCGTAGAGCTGCACGGTCATTGCGTCCTCACGTCGACGTCACCGCTGGCCGCCGCCCATCCGGCGATGACGCAATCGTCGCCCCGAACGGGGCCCGGTGAACGCGTGTGGCCGTGATCGGTCGCGTCCGCTCAGCCTCGCGTCCGCTCAGCCGTCCCGGCCGTCCCATGAGGTGGGCAGCGGGAAGGCGTCCGGCGCCACCCGCCGGACGATCTCGTTGAGCACGATGCGGACGTAGGGCTCGCCGACCCACAGGTGCTTGGCGTTGTCCACGGCGATGACCTCCGCCTGCGGGACGCGCTTGAACCGCTCGCGGGCCTCCGCGGGACGCAGGTAGTCGTCGAGCCCGGGCACGAGCGCCACCACCGGCCGCCCGTCGGCGCCCCACGCGTCGAGGTCGGCGTCGGTGGCGCGGTGCAGCGGCGGGGACAGCAGGATCGCGCCCTCGACCAGCGGGTCGCGTCCCCACTTGAGGGCCAGCTCGGTCCCGAACGACCAGCCGAGCAGCCACGGGCGCGGCAGGTCGTGGTACTCGGTGTACTCCAGCGCGGCGGCCACGTCGTACCGCTCGGTCTCGCCCTCGCCGAACTCGCCCTCGCTGGTGCCGCGGGCGGAGGTGGTCCCCCGGGTGTTGAAGCGGAGGACGGCCACGCCGGCGAGCGCGGGCAGCCGGTAGGACGCCTTGCGCAGGACGTGGCTGTCCATCATGCCCTCGGCCGTGGGCAGCGGGTGCAGGCAGACCAGTGTCGCCACCGGCGGCCGCTCCGGGGGCAGCGCCAGCTCGCCCACCAGCTCCAGCCCGTCGGAGGTGTGCAGCGTGATCTCCTCGCGCCGCGCCGGCAGCACGGTCGCCGCCCTGATGTCCCCCATCGCTCTCCCTCTCGTGATCGTCCGGTGCCGGGCCCTCGTGCCGCGAGGGCGGATCAGTACCGCGGGGCGTCCCGGGAGCGGCGCACGCGCGGGGCGCGGCGGCCGCGGGCCCGCCAGCACGGCCGGTGCCAGTGCCGCCGGTCGCCGGCATCGCGCGCGCCGGCCGGCCACGCCACGACATGGGCGACACCGGGCGGTATCTCCTGATCGCAGCCGGGGCACCGGTACGCCTTGACCGCGTTCGCCCCGGCCACCATCCGGACGACCCACTCGCCGTCCGGCCCCTCCTCGGTCTCCTCGGCCAGGCCGCCACCGCCGCCTCGCGGACGGGGGTCCGGCAGTGCGCGGCGGTTCTTGCGGGGGCTCATGCGTCCAGGATATTGGGCCGTCCCGAAAGGCCGCCTCCTGGACGGCGGGCGGTCGAGCGGGCGGCGTGCGGCGTGCGGCGGTCAGCGGAGCGGGCGGCCCGCCGTCGCGTGCTCGACCAGGAGCGGGGCGGGCGCGAAGGACGCGTCCCTGGTCTCGGCGTAGAGGGCCCGCAGGACGGCGACCGCCCGGCCGGGGCCGAGCCGGTCGAGGTCGGCGATCGGGCCGGACGGGTAGCCGCAGCCGAGCGTCATCGCCGCGTCGATCGCGTCGGCGCCGGCGTACCCGGCGCCGAGCATGGCGGCGGCGTCGTTCAGGTACGGGAAGCGCAGGGCGTCCACGATGAACCCGGCGCGGTCGCGGCAGCGCACGACGGTCAGCCCGAGCCGCCCGGCGAGGTCCGCGGCCCTGTCCGCCACGCCGGGCGCGGTCACGACGGTCGCGGCGATCTCGGCGAGCGTCCCGTCCGCCTCGGGCAGGTGCAGGCCGACGACGTCGCCGGGCCGCCCGGTGGCCACGGCCTGCTCGACCACGGGGACGCCGGTGGACGTGGCGGCCAGCACCGCGCCGTCCTTCACCGACTCCGCCGCCGCGGCCAGCAGCGCCCGCCCGGCCTCCGCGTCCTGCGCGCACTCGATCACGAGGTCGCAGTCGCCGAGGTCGGCGGCGGCGGTCCTGACCCGGCCGCCCGCGCGGTCGCAGAGGGCGGCCACCGCGTCGGCGAGCGGCCCGGTGCCGAGCACGCCCACGGTCGGCGCGGACGCCCCGGTGCCCGGCCCGGCCGCCTCGTCCTGGACGGCCCGTCCGTCATGGACGTGGAAGCCGTGACCGCTCTTGCGCCCCAGCAGCCCGGCGGTGACCCGCTCACGCAGCGCGGGCGAGGGGGCGTGGCGCGGATCGCGCGTCTCGGCGTGGACGGCCTCCAGGATCCCCAGGCAGGTGTCGAGCCCGATCAGGTCCATGAGGGCGAAGGGGCCCATGGGCAGTCCCGCCCCGGCCGTCATGGCGGTGTCGATGTCGTCGCGGGTGGCGTGCCCGGAGTCCAGCATGGCCGCGGCCTGGTTCAGGTAGCCGAAGAGCAGGCGGTTCGCCACGAACCCGGCGCGGTCGCCGATCGTCACGGGCGTCTTGCCGAGCGCTTCGGCGAGCGCCGCGACGCGCTCGACGGCCTCGGGCTCGGTCAGCACCGTCCGGATGACCTCGACGAGCCTCATCACCGGCGCGGGGTTGAAGAAGTGGACCCCGACGATCTTGGTGGGGCGCCCGGTGGTGACCGCGATGTCCGTGACCGACAGGGAGGAGGTGTTGGTCGCGAGGACGGCGTCGGGCCGGCACACCTTGTCCAGCTCTGCGAACACGCGCCGCTTCAGGTCGAGCCGCTCCGGGACGGCCTCGATGACCAGGTCGCAGTCGCCGAGTTCCGCGAAACCCACCGACAGCGCGACCCGGTCGAGGATCTCCCGCCGTCCCTCCTCGGTCAGCCGCCCGCGCTTGACCGCGCGCCCGGTCGAGCGCTCCAGGTGCCCGCGCCCCCGTTCCAGCGCGTCCCCGTCCACCTCGACCCCGACGACCGGGAGGCCGCCGCGTGCCAGCACCTCCGCGATGCCCGCGCCCATCGTCCCCAGCCCGACGACCCCGACCCTGCCGAACGAAGCACCAGTCATGAACGGCAGTCTCGCAGAATGCTCGGCCATCCCGGATGTCGGGTACGACCGGAAAGTGCGCTTTGGAATCTTCCTTCTCACCGCCCGCTTCCCCCACCAGGACGACGCCGCCGCGCTCGCCCGCACGGTCGAGGCCGCCGTCGCGGCGGAGCGGTCCGGGTTCGACGACGTCTGGCTGGCCGAGCACCACTTCATGACCTACGGCGTCGTCCCGTCCGCGACCGTCCTCGCCGGGCACGTCCTGGCGCTGACCCGCCGCGTCCACGTCGGGACGGCCGTCAGCGTCCTGTCCAATCAGCACCCGGTGGCGCTCGCCGAGCAGGCGGCGCTGCTGTCGCTGCTGTCCGGCGGACGCTTCCGCCTCGGCGTCGGCCGCGGCGGTCCCTGGCGCGACCTGGAAGTCTTCGGCACCGGCCTGTCCCGCTACGACGGCGGCTTCGCCGAGTCCCTCGACCTCCTCCTGGAGTGGCTGCGCTCGGACCGCGTGGCGTGGGAGGGCGAGCAGTTCCAGTTCCGCGAGGTCCCGGTCGTCCCGCGGGCGCCCGTCCCCCCGCCGGTCGCCGTCGCCTGCACGTCACCCGCCACCGAGGCGCTCGCGGCCGAGCGCGGCCTGCCGATGCTGCTCGGCATGCACATCGGCGCCGAGGAGAAGGCGGCCGCGGTCGCCCGCCACGGCCGTCCCGGGACGCCGCACATCTCCACCCACCTCGCCCAGGTGGCCGACACGCGAGAGGAGGCGGTCACGACCCTGCTGGACGAGATGCCCCGCTGGCTCGGACCGGGCCTGGAGGGCTACGTACCCGTGGACGACCGTCCGCGCCCACCCCGCGACGCCCTCGCCTACACCCGCCAGATGTGCGACCTGCATCCGGTCGGCTCACCGGACGACTGCGTCGAATCCCTGGTCACCACCGTCGAACGCACCGGGATCCGCCACCTCATCCTCCTGGTCGAGGCCGCCGGATCCCATGACGCGACCCTGGAGAACATCACCCGCCTGGGCGCCGAGGTCCTCCCCAAGGTCAGGGCGGCCCTGACCACGTCCACCCCCCAGGAGGACCCCGTCTGAGACATGGCCGCGCGGGCTAACGGGCCTGCACCGTCCCCGAGCGCGAGGTGCACCGGGTGTGCGCGGCGCTGCGGGGACGGACGGGGCCGCGGGGCCGCCGCCGCACCCGCGACGCCGCGAGCTGGGCCTGCTCCTCCCAGAACTCCCGGGCCCGCCGCGCGAAACTTGCGTTCCGCGCCGCCTGGGCCTCCGCGCGCAGATCACGGGCCCGCTCCCGCATGATCCCCCGCATGATGTCGCTGTGGAACACTGCTCTCCTCCGTCTGAGGGCCGCCGGACCCGGCCCGTACAGGAGAGCCTCGCCCTAAGGCACCCCCTCCCACATGGGGACGACGCCCTAGATTGACCGCCTTAGCCGTCCCCGCCCAGCTCAGGAGGGACGAACGGGCGGGTGTCCGCGCTTGGGACACGGCGGGCCGGCGGCGTCACTAAGGTGGGGCAGCGTGCGTCTCGTTATCGCCCGCTGCAGCGTCGACTACGCCGGCAAGCTGACCGCCCACCTGCCGATGGCCCCCAGGCTGATCCTGATCAAGGCCGACGGAAGCGTGAGCGTCCACGCCGACGACCGCGCCTACAAGCCCCTCAACTGGATGAACCCACCGTGCTCCCTGCGCGAGGAGCCCTTCGAGGAGAACGGCGCCGTCGCCCGCTGGACGGTCACCCACGGCAAGTCGGGCGAACGCCTCATCCTCACCATCGAGGAGATCCTTCACGACACCAGCCACGAGCTGGGCCTGGACCCCGGCCTCCGGAAGGACGGCGTGGAGGCCCACCTCCAGGAGCTGCTCGCCGAGCACATCACCACCCTCGGGGACGGCTGGTCACTGGTCCGCCGCGAATACCCGACCGCCATCGGCCCCGTCGACATCCTGTGCCGCGACGCCGACAGCGGCACGGTCGCGGTCGAGATCAAACGACGCGGCGAGATCGACGGCGTCGAGCAGCTCACCCGGTACCTGGAACTGCTGAACCGCGACCCGCACCTCGCGCCCGTCCGCGGGATCTTCGCGGCACAGGAGATCAGGCCGCAGGCGCGGGTCCTCGCCGTCGACCGCGGCATCCACTGCGTCACCCTCGACTACGACGCCCTCCGCGGCATCGAGCACGAGGGCACGCTTTTTTAGCAATCCCGGCCCAAGGGGCTCGCCTGGCGGCTCGCCCCTTGACCGTGCTTGTGCGAGCGCGACATCGCTTCGCGATCATCCCGCGTGAGGCTCGCCTTCGGCTTTGCCTCACGCGGGCTGGTAGCGCGCTCGCGTGGTGGCTTAGGCGCGCGCGGAAGCGGCACGTGAGGTGGGGGGCGTCCGGCATTATGGCGGCATGACCCTACACGCCGGCGGTACGTTCGACATCGACGACTGGGAAGCCGAGAAGCCCTACGACGAGCAGGGCGGCAACAAGCTGACCCTGGCGCACGTCCGGAAGACCTTTCACGGTGACCTCGTGGGGACCAGCACCACCGAACTGATCACCGTGGAGTCGCAGGCGGGACCGGTCGCCTATGTCGCGGTCGAGCACGTCCAGGGGATCCTGCACGGGCGCGAGGGGACGTTCGTGCTCCAGCACAGCGCGGGCAGCGAGGACGGGACGGCCGACACGCAGTGGCTGCGCTGGCTGATCGTCCCCACGACCGGGACCGGCGAGCTGGCCGGGATCCGGGGCGTCGGGCAGATCACCGTCGCCGAGGACGGCGGTCATTCCTGGTCGCTGGAGTACACGCTGGAGTAGGCGCCGGGAGGGCCCCGCTGTTCCCGGTGACCGCGGGCGGCTGACACCGGCCACACGCGCGAGGCGGTAGCTTCGAGGGGCCCGGATTCACGGGCGGCGGACGGGGTGAGAGGGGCCTGGAGGATGATGATGGGGGCGGTTCCCGAGCGGCGGGGGCGGTCGGCGGTCCGGCCCAGCCCGGTGTTCCTCGCGATCGTGGGGGCGACCGCCCTGTTCGGCCTGGCCGCCTGGCGGTACGGGGAGGATCCGGGACGTCCCGCGCGGCTGGCGCTGTTCGGCTTCGTGATCGCCGCGTGGATCCTGTCGCTGTCCCTGCACGAGTTCGGGCACGCGTACATGGCCTACCGGTCGGGCGACCGGAGCGTGGTCGCCAAGGGCTACCTCACGCTGAACCCGCTGAAGTACTCGGACATGGTCCTCAGCTTCCTGATCCCGGTGGTGTTCATCCTCATCGGCGGGATCGGCCTGCCGGGAGGCGCCGTCTGGATCGACCGGCACGCGATCCGCGGGAAGCTGCGGCACAGCCTGATCTCCGCGGCGGGCCCGCTGTCCAACGCGATCTTCGCGGTGATGCTGGCGGTCCTGTACAAGAACTTCGCGCACCAGGACCACGGCGTCTTCTGGCTGGGCCTTGCCTTTCTGGCCTTCCTCCAGGTCACGGCCGCCCTGCTGAACCTGCTGCCGATCCCCGGCCTGGACGGCTTCGGGATCATCGAGCCCTACCTGCCCCGGCGGTGGGTGGACCAGGCGTCCGCCTACGGCGGCTACGTCTTCCTCGCGCTGATCGCCCTGCTGTGGATCGGCCCGTTCAACCGCGCCTTCTTCGACGGCGTCTACAACATCACCGGCGCCCTGGGCATCGGCGAGCTGGCGATCCAGTTCGGCCACTCACTCTTCACCTGGTGGGACTGAGCCGATCAGCCCCCTTGGGCCGGGGGGTCGCCGGCCAGCCGGCGGACGATGCGGCGGAGCTGGTCGGCGTAGCGGTCCTGGAACTCGGGTGAGTCGGGGCCGACGCCGAACACGCGGCGGACCGCCAGGGGCATCACGACGGGGGCCGCGACGGCGGCCATCATCACCAGCATGACGGCGGCGGGGTCGAGGTCGTCGGCGAGTTCGCCCGCGGCCTTGCGCCGCTCCATGTCGGACAGGTCCTCGCGGTCCCCGGGGATGTCGTCGAGGTCCTCGGTGAGGCCGCGCCAGGCGTTCAGGCGGGTCCCGCGCGGGTCGGCGAGGGCGTGGGCGAGGTAGCGGGCCATCAGCTCCTCCAGCGGGACGGACGGGTCGTTGAACTCGGCCTCGCGCGCCAGCCAGCGGCGGCCGATCTCGCAGTACAGGCCCTCCTTGCCGCCGAAGTAGTAGTTGATCAGCTGCTTGTTGACGCCGGCGCGGTCGGCGATGTCCTGGACGCGGGCCCCGGCGAAGCCCTTGGCGGAGAACTCGTCCAGGGCCGCGTCCAGCAGCAGCCGCCGCGAACGCTCGGCGTCGATCTTGCGTTCGTGCGGGCCGGGCGTGCGCCGAGGCCGTTTCGTGGTTTCGGACACGCCCTCATCGTAGCCGTCCGTCCGCCCTTTTCATCCATCCGGCTGTTTGACATGTTCATCCATCTGGTTGAAGCTGGGCGTGTCCGTCCTAGACGACCAGAAAGTCGTGAATCGATGATCCTTGTCACCGGAGCCACCGGGAACGTCGGCCGCCACGTCGTGGGGGAACTGCTCGGCTCGGATGTGCGGATCCGCGCGCTGAGCCGTGATCCCGCGTCGGCGAGGCTGCCCGCCGACGTCGAGGTGGCCCCCACGGACGAGATGCCGCTGGACGGCGTCACGTCCCTGTTCCTGAATCCCGCCGTGTTCTGGCATGGCCTGGGGGACGTGCTCGACCGCGCGAAGTCCGCCGGAGTGCGGCGCGTGGTGATGCTGTCGTCCAGCGCGGCGCTGGACACCGACCCGTCCAACCAGATCGCCGCCCATCACCTCGGCGTCGAGCACGCCATCGAGGACTCCGGGCTGGAGTGGACGTTCGTGCGTCCCGGCGAGTTCTCCTCGAACGCGCGGGCCTGGGCCGAGGCGATCCGCGCTGGCGAGCCGGTCCGGGGGCCGTTCCCGGCGGCACGCACGACGCCGATCCATGAGCGCGACATCGCGGCCGTGGCGGCGCGGGCGCTGACGGCGGACGACCTCGTCGGCGCCAGGCCGGTGCTCACCGGGCCGGAGGTGCTGACCCACCCGGAGATGGTCCGGATCATCGGCGAGGCCGTCCGGCGCCCGGCGCGCTTCGAGGAGATCACGCCCGAGGAGGCGCGCAAGGAGATGCTGGCCCAGCCCTACATGCGCGATGGCCTGGTGGACACACTGCTCCGGCTGCGCGCCAGGGCCGTGGACGCGCCGGTCGAGGTCTCCCCCGAGGTCGAGCGCATCACCGGCCGTCCCCCGCGGACGTTCGCGGAGTGGGCCGCCGACCACGCCGACGACTTCCGCTGACGGGCCCTAGAGTGCGTACCAGCGAGTAGTCCCGCAAGCACTCACTTACCAGGCTCCTCCCGGGAGGTTCCCATGTCCGTGGCCACGGAGAGCGCCGGGACGTTCGCGTCCCTGAACCCCGCCACCGGCGAGGTCGTCGGCGAGCACGCCGTCCACGACGACGCGGCCGTGGCCGGGGCGGTCGCGCGGGCCCGGGAGGCGGCCGGCTGGTGGAGCGCGCTCGGCTGGAAGGAGCGGCGGCTCCGGCTGCTGAACGTCAAGGGCTCCCTGACGCGCAACCTCAACCGGATGGCCGAGCTGATCCACCAGGAGACCGGCAAGCCGCTCCAGGACGCCCAGCTGGAGACGGTCATGGCGATCTCCCACCTGGACTGGGCGGCGCGCCACGCGGGGAAGGTGCTGGGCCCCCGCAGCGTCTACCCGGGCCTGATGGCCATCAACCAGCGGTGCGTCGTGGAGTACCAGCCGCTCGGGGTCGTCGGGGTGATCGGCCCATGGAACTACCCGGTCTTCACCCCGATGGGCTCGATCGCCTACGCGCTGGCCGCGGGGAACGCCGTGGTGTTCAAGCCGTCGGAGTTCACCCCGGGCGTCGGCGTTCTGCTCGCCGACCTGGTCGCGGCGGTGGTGCCGGAGCATCCCGTCCTCCAGACGGTCACCGGCCTCGGCCCCGCCGGCGCGGCGCTCGCGGCGTCACCGGACGTCGACAAGATCGCGTTCACCGGCTCCGCGCGCACCGCCAGGCTCGTCATGGCCGCGTGCGCGCGGAACCTCACCCCGATCGTCGCCGAGTGCGGCGGCAAGGACGCCTGCATCGTCGACGCCGACGCCGACCTCGACGCCGCCGCGGACGCCGCGCTGTGGGGCGCGATGGCCAACGCCGGGCAGACCTGCATCGGCGTCGAGCGGATCTACGTCGTGGACGAGGTGTACGACCGGTTCCTCGGCGCGCTCGCCGACCGGGCCCGCGACCTGCGCCCCGGCTTCGACCGTGAGGCCGCCTACGGGCCGATCACGATGCCGGGCCGGCTCGACGTCATCGAAGGGCACATCCAGGACGCGCTGGACCGGGGCGCCAGGGCGGTCGTGGGCGGCGCCGGGTCCGTCCGCGGGCCGTACGTGGAGCCGGTGGTGCTCACCGGCGTGCCGGACGACGCGGCCGCCGTGCGCGAGGAGACGTTCGGCCCGACGGTCACCGTGCACCGCGTCAAGGACCTGGACGAGGCGGTCGAGAAGGCCAACCGGACCGGCTACGGCCTCGCCGGAACGATCTTCTCCGGCAGCCGGTCCCGCGCGATGGACGCCGCCCGGCGGATGCGCTCCGGCATGACGTCCATCAACGCGTTCGCCGGGTTCGCGCAGGTCGCGGCGCTGCCTTTCGGCGGGGTGGGCGAGTCGGGCTTCGGCCGCGTCCACGGCGCGGACGGGCTGCGCGAGTTCGCCCGGCCGAAGGCGATCACCCGGCAGCGGTTCACGGCGATGAACCTGGCCTCCTTCTCCCGGACGGAGCAGGAGATGGCGCGTGTCCTCGGCCTCGTCAACCTGATCCACGGACGGCGCTACAAGCGGTGACGCCGTCCCGGCCGCCGATGCTTAGGCCGGGCGGCCGGACGCGCACCCTAAGGCGTTCCCGGGGCGGTCCTGAGGCGGAGGGATAGGGCTAAGTCCCGATGTGGGGCGGGGCGCCTTAGCGCGAACCTTGTACATGTCGGGCCAGGAGGGTCCGGCAGGGACAAGGAGACGAAGATGATCCGTCCGGAGATTTCCAGGGACCTCGTCAAGGACCGCGTCCAGCAGCTGCGGGCCGAGGCCAGGAACGCCCGCCGCGCGCGGCTGGCCAAGGCGCTCAAGCGGTGACGCCGCCGCACTGTCCGGTCCGTGCCGAAGGACCTCCTCACACGCCCCCGCCGCCCGGCGGGGGCGTTTCTCATCTCCGGGACCGCGCGGCACCGGCGGGCTTCAGCGGGGCCCGGCCGCGGATGAGGTCGGCGGCGCGCTCGGCGAGGGCGATCGTCGGGGCGTTGGTGTTGCCGCGCGGGACGGACGGCATGACCGAGGCGTCCACGACGCGCAGCCCCTCCACGCCCCGGACGCGCAGGTCGGTGTCGCAGACCGTGCCGTCCGAACCGCCCATGGCGCACGTGCTCGTCGGGTGGAAGAGCGTCGCGCAGTTCCGGCGGGCGAACTCGGCGAGCGCCGCGTCGTCCTCGACCTGCTCGCCCGGCGCCCATTCGCCGCCGACCAGCGACGCCAGCGGGCCGCAGGCGGCGATCTCGCGGGCCTGCCGGACACCGGCGACCAAGATGTCCAGGTCGCCCTTGTCGGCGAGGTAGGCGGGGTCGATCAGCGGCTTGGCGTGCGGGCTCGCGGAGCGGAGCGCAAGGGAGCCGCGGCTGGCGACGGCGACGGCGGTGACCAGGACCGACAGGAGCCGCTGGGACGGCTCGACCAAGCCCTGGCCGATGAACGGGGTGGGGAGGACGTGGTACTGGAGGTCCGGTGCCGGAAGTCCCTCGACCGTCCGGGCGAACCCGCCCGCCTCCGCGACGTTCGACGCGTACGGGCCGCGTCCGAGCGCCTGGTACAGCCCGAGCGCGCGGGCGTTGGCGACCTCCCAGAGGCCCTTGGTGCGAGGCGTGGCGAACATGACGTTCACGTACGGATGGTCCTGGAGCCCTTCGCCGACCGGGGAGTCCACCACGACGTCGATGCCGTGCGAGCGGAGGTGGTCTGCGGGCCCGATCCCCGACAGCATGAGCAGCTGCGGGCTGTTCACGGCGCCGCCCGACAGGACGACCTCGGCCTCCGCGCGGGCCTCGGTGGTCTCGCCCCGGACCTCGTAGCGGACGCCGGTGGCGCGCCCGCCCTCGATCAGGACGCGGGTGGCCGGCGCGTCGGTGACCACGGTGAGGTTCGGGCGGTCCGCGGCCGGGTGCAGGTACCCGTCGGCGGCCGACCAGCGCCGGCCGCGCTTGTGGGTGACCTGGTAGAAGCCCACGCCGTCCTGGTCGGGGCCGTTGAAGTCGGGGTTGGCGGCCAGGCCGAACGCCTTCGCCGACGCCACCCACGCCCGCGTGAGCGGGTGCCTGTAGCGCAGGTCCTCCACGCGCAGCGGGCCGCCCACGCCGTGGTACGGCAGGTCGCCGCGCTGCTGGTCCTCGGCACGGGCGAAGTAGGGCAGCAGGTCCTCATATCCCCAGCCCTCGCAGCCGTGGGAGTCGCGCCAGGTGTCGTAGTCGTGGCGGTGCCCGCGGATGTAGACCATCGCGTTGGTGGACGAGCTGCCGCCGAGCGTCCGCCCCCGGGGCCAGTAGACGCTGCGGCCCGCCGCGTGCTCCTGCGGGACCGTCGCGTAGTCCCAGTCGTACGGGCCCTTGAGCAGCGAGCCGACCGCGGCCGGGATGCGGATCTCCGGCGCGTCGTCGGGCGGGCCCGCCTCCAGCAGCAGGACCTTCACCGAAGGGTCCTCGGTGAGCCTGGCGGCCAGCACGCAGCCCGCGCTGCCGGCTCCCACGATGATGTAGTCGTACACGGCGGCCTCCGGGGGTCTCCTCCGGTGAACACTACCGAACGGTCTTCTAGAGACTGCGCGTTAGGGTGATCGGCATGGCGAAGAACAGGGAGAACCCCGTCGTCCTCTCGCGCATCTACACCCGGACCGGCGACGGCGGCACCACCGCGCTGGGCGACGGGTCCCGCACCGGCAAGACCGACCCACGCCTGTCGGCCTACGCCGACGTCGAGGAGGCCAACGCCGCGATCGGGGCCGCGCTGGCGCTCGGCTCGCTCCCCGAGGCACTGGCCGCGCTGCTGATCCGCGTGCAGAACGACCTCTTCGACGTGGGCGCGGACCTGTGCGCGCCCGTGGTGCCCGACCCCCCGTACCCGCCGCTGCGCGTCGACCCGTCCTACATCGAGCGGCTGGAGGCGGCCTGCGACGAGCACAACGAGGGGCTCGCGCCGCTGCGCAGCTTCATCCTCCCCGGCGGGACGCCCGGCGCCGCGCTGCTGCACGTCGCGCGGACCGTGACCCGCCGGGCCGAGCGGTCGGCGTGGGCGGCCATCGAGGCGCACGGGGCCACGCCCCCGGACGGCGCCGGAGACGCCCCGGAGGACGGGCCGGAGGCCGCCCCGGAGACCGCCGAGGGTGGCGTGAACCCTTTGACGGCCCGCTACCTCAACCGGCTGTCGGACCTGCTGTTCATCCTCTGCCGGGTCGCGAACGCCGGGCACGGGGACGTCCTGTGGAAGCCCGGCGGGGAACGCTGACCGTGGCCGGGGGTGGGGTTAGCCCCACCCCGGAGATACCGGCCCGCCTCCTGGTGACGGCCCTTCCCGCAGGTGGAAGCTGGTCACCGACCGGATACGAGGCGACGGGAGTGGCGACGTGAGGACCCTGATCGGCTTGACGGTGCTTGCCGTCCTGGCGGCGACGCTGACGGGATGCGGCCTGAGCGTCGGCCGGCACGAGGAGACCACCTCCTATGACGGGCCCGCGAACGTCACCAGGCTGAGGGTGAAGGGCGGCGGCGGGCGGGTCGAGATCGTCGCGTCCGACTCCCCCGGGATCAGGGTGCAGGAGAAGCGGCGCTGGTCCAACGACCGGAACAAGCCCAAGACGCAGAAGGCCACCGAGGACGGGACGTACTCCCTGACGGCCGAGTGCGGCAGGACCGTGATCGGCTTCGGGACCTCCTGCGGCGTGTCCTACCGCGTCCAGGTCCCGCGGGCGACCTCCGTCGAGATCGTCAACGGCGACGGCGCCATCGACGTCGCCGGGCTCGCCGGGGCCGTGCGCCTCAGGACCGGGACCGGCACCATCACCGCGAAGGACCTGCGGGCGACGTCGGTGTCGATGAGCGCCGGCGACGGCGCCCTGCGGGTCTCGGGCCGCGCCGGCACCGCCGACCTGCGCACCGGCACCGGCGTGATCGACGCGACCGGCCTCACCGCCGACCGGGTCAGCGCCCGCTCGGGCGACGGCGCCATCCGCCTCAGCGGGCGCGCCACCACCGCCGAGCTGCGCACCGACACCGGCTCCATCGACGCCGACGGCCTGACCGCCGAACGGCTCGTCGCCCGGACCGGGGACGGCCGGATCAGCCTCGCGCTCGCCGTTCCGCCTAGCAACGTCCGCGCCACCACCGGTACCGGCGCGATCCGGGTCAGGCTCCCCGACGGCCAGCCCTACAGGCTCGACCTCAGCACCGACACCGGCGGCAAGAGGGTCGACCCGGCCGTCCACAGCGACTCCGCGTCGCCCCGCCACGTCAAGCTGTCGACCGGCGACGGCGACATCCTCGTGTCCCCGGCCTGACCGTCGGCCACCCGAGGACGGCTCCGGCCGGGCGCCCACGCGCTCAGCGGACCAGCAGGGGCCCCTGCCAGGCCGGGGCGTACCGCGGGCCGCGCGCGGCGTCCAGGCGGGACTGGCCGTTGACCGCGACGGTGGTGGCGGCGAGATGCTCGACGACCCATGCGACGGCGTCGGCGTTGGTGTCGAACAGCTTGAGGTCGACGTTCTTCAGCCGGTCGCACCTGGCGTGGTAGCAGGGGTCGTACACCTTGCCCGCGCTGCCGCCGAACGCCTTCGCCTCCGCGGCGGTCTTGACGCCGTCCGCGCCGGACTCCAGCCCGCCCGCCGGGATGCCGCGCTCGACGAACGGCCCGTAGTCGGAGCGGCCATTGAACTCGGCCTGGACGGTCGCGAGCCCCCGCCGCGCGAAGTAGTCCCGGAACATCTTCTCGATCGCCCCCGACCCGGACGGCGCCTTCGACCCGGCGCGCGTCGAGTGGTCGCCGTCGTACACGCCGCGGACGCCGTTCACCGACCCGAGCATGTCGAAGTTGAGGTTCAGCGCGATCCTGCGCCGCTCGGCGTCGGTCAGCGTCCGGACGTAGTGGGACGAGCCGCGCAGCCCCTCCTCCTCGGCCCCCCACCAGGCGAAGCGCACCCGGTTCCGCAGGCCCTTCGCGCCGAGCGCGCCGATCTTCTCGGCGACGGCGAGCAGCGCCGCCGCGCCGGTGGCGTTGTCGTTGATCCCCGGCCCCGCGCGGACGCTGTCGAGATGCGCTCCGGCCAGCACCACGTTCCCGGCGCGCCCGTGCTCGGTGTCGGCGACGACGTTGGACGCCGACCTGTTCCCGTGCACCGTGTGCGTCTTCACCCGCACCGTGGGCCCGGCCGCCCACGCCCGCCCTGCCACCTTGGCCCGCTTGGATGCCCCGGCCTGCTCGGACGTCTTCACCGCCTGGGATCCCGCGCCGGTCTTGGACGCCTTGGCCAGCTCCGCCCCCAGGCGGTGCGAGACGCCCAGCACCGGGAGCGCCTGCGGCGTGCCGACCGTGCCCGCGATCGGGCCCTTCTCCCCCGCCCGGTTGAAGATCAGCACGGCGCCCGCACCCGCGGCCCTGGCCCGGGACGCCTTCGTCTCGAACGAGCACGCGCCGCGCTGGACGAGCGCGACGGCCCCGGCGGGCAGGCCGGTGAAGTCGGCGGCCTCGCACCCGCTGGTGCCCTCCCCCGACGACGGGACGTCCACGGCGGCGACGGGCCCCGTCACGTCACCCGAACCGGAGAACGCCATCGTCAGGAAGTCGCGCCCCGCCTTGTAGGACGCCTTGTGCGGCGCCGTCCGCGACAGCACCGCCACGGACTTCTCCCGCCAGTACGGGAACGTGAACCTCTGCACGACCGGCTTCAGCCCGGCCTTCCGCAGCCGCCCCTCGACGTACCTGACCGAGATGTCGGAGCCGGGCCGTCCCGCGGCGCGGTTGCCGCCGTTGTAGTCGGCGATCTCCTGGAACGCGGCCAGATGCCGCCGCAGGTCCTTGAGCGTGACCAGCGTCGCGAGGCCGGGCCTGGCCGGGTCCGCGCCCGCGGACGGGACGGACATCAGGGCGGCCGGCAGCGCCGCCGCGGCCAGGAGGGCCCCGGTGGCGCCGATGAGTCGCTTGCGCACGTGCACTCCTGCGAGAGGAAGGGAGCTGACCAGCTGCGATCTTGGTCCCGCGTCCCGCCCGTCTCAACGGACGCGCCCGTCCCGCACCGACCCGATACCCGGCCCTTACGCTCGCTTGTGACGGTCCGGGGCCCGCCGTGGCACGGACCCTCCTGGCGGAGCCCCGCCGCACCCGGTCACGGCCCGTCCGGGGGGTGGATGTCCACCGGGAAGCCCGGCGGGGCCGCCTCCAGCCAGGCCAGGAAGCCGGTGAGGGCCGCCGCGCCCATCGCCAGCTCGACGGTCAGGTCCCCGTCGCGAACCTCGATGACGCTCACCTCGGGCAGCAGCCCCTCCGCCTCGCCCGGGTCCGGGCTCCGGCGGTTGGACACCACGAGGCCCCGGCGGTGGATCACCTGCCGGGGCCTGCGGCGGAAGCCGAACACACGATGCCAGTGCAGGACATCGCCCTTGTAGCGGCCGATGCCGAGCCGCCACGCCCCGGGCGCGCCCTCCGCGGGCAGCACCCGCAGGCTGCACTCGACGGCGCCGCCGCCGCGGACGAACAGCCACCGGCGGACGGTCATCGCCACGAAGACCAGCGCCGCCGCCAGGATGACGGCGGCGAGCACCCCGCCCGCATCGAGTGCCAGGTGCCCGCCCAAATCCCCCCGCCGTTCGTTGAAGAACTACGCCTCGACGCCCGCCGCGCGCAGGCGCGCACGGGCCCGGCGCTCCGCCGTCGCGTCCTCGCCGCCGAGCGCCTCCTCCAGGGCCCGCTGGGCGTCGGGGACGTCGACCTCGCCGCTCAGCTCGGCCTGCTCGGCCAGCACCGCGACCTCGTCCCCGGCGACGGAGAAGAAGCCGCTGCCGACCATCGCGATGATCGTCTCACCGCCGTTCGCGGGCTCGATCTTCACCACGCTGCCGTCGAGGAGGACGCCCAGCACCGGGGCGTGGCCCGGCAGGATGCCGAGCGAGCCCTCGATGGTCTGCGCGACCACCGTCGTGGCCTCGCCGGACCAGAGCTCACGCTCCGGCGACACCAGCCCGACCTTCAGGGTTGCCACTGTCTCTCCTCCGCATACTGGAGTGGATCCGGTGGGGCCGGGTCCGCGCCGAACCCGGCCCCACCGAAGCTGGTCACTTCTCCAGTTCCCTGGCCTTCTTCTCGACGTCCTCGATGCCACCGCACATGAAGAACGCCTGCTCGGGCAGGTGGTCGTACTTGCCCTCGGCGAGCGCCTTGAACGAGGCGACCGTCTCGTCCTTGGAGACCGTCACACCGGGCTGACCGGTGAACTGCTCGGCCACGTACATCGGGTGCGACAGGAAACGCTCGATGCGCCGCGCCCGCTGGACGGTGACCTTGTCCTCCTCGGACAGCTCGTCGATACCGAGGATCGCGATGATGTCCTGCAGCTCCTTGTACTTCTGCAGGATCCGCTTGACCTCCTGGGCGACCTCGTAGTGCTCGGTCCCCAGGATCTGCGGGTCCATGATCCGCGACGTGGAGTCGAGCGGGTCCACCGCCGGGAAGATGCCCTTCTCGGAGATGCTCCGCGCGAGCGTCGTGGTGGCGTCCAGGTGCGCGAACGTGGTGTGCGGCGCCGGGTCGGTGATGTCGTCGGCGGGCACGTAGATCGCCTGCATCGAGGTGATCGAGTGACCGCGCGTCGAGGTGATCCGCTCCTGGAGCACGCCCATCTCGTCCGCCAGGGTCGGCTGGTATCCCACCGCGGACGGCATGCGGCCGAGCAGCGTGGACACCTCCGAGCCCGCCTGGGTGAACCGGAAGATGTTGTCGATGAACAGCAGCACGTCCTGGCCCTGGACGTCGCGGAAGTACTCCGCCATCGTCAGCCCGGCCAGCGCGACGCGCAGCCGGGTGCCCGGCGGCTCGTCCATCTGGCCGAAGACCAGGGCGGTGTCCTTGAGGACGTCCGCCTCGTCCATCTCCACCCAGAGGTCGTTGCCCTCACGGGTGCGCTCGCCGACGCCGGCGAACACCGAGGTGCCGCCGAAGTTGCGGGCGACACGCCGGATCATCTCCTGGATGAGGACGGTCTTGCCCACGCCCGCGCCGCCGAACAGCCCGATCTTGCCGCCCTTGACGTACGGGGCCAGCAGGTCGATGACCTTGATGCCGGTCTCCAGCATCTCGGTCTTGGACTCCAGCTGGTCGAACGCCGGGGCGCCGCGGTGGATCCCCCACCGCTCGCTGACCTCCAGCGACGCCGTCGGGACGTCCAGCGACTCGCCGAGGGCGTTCCACACGTGGCCCTTGGTGATGTCACCGACCGGCACCGCGATGGACTCGCCGGTGTCGCTCACCGGGGCGCCGCGGACGAGCCCGTCCGTCGGCTGCATCGAGATCGCCCGGACCATGTTGTCGCCCAGGTGCTGGGCGACCTCGAAGGTCAGGGTCTTCTCCTCGCCGCCCAGCGTGACCTGGACGTGCAGTGCGTTGTAGATGTCCGGGATGGCGTCGGCGGGGAACTCCACGTCGACGACCGGCCCGATGACGCGCGCGACGCGGCCGGTGGCGGTCGCCGTCTCTACCTGAGCAGTCATTATCACTCCCCGCCAGATTCGGCGAGCGCGTCAGCGCCACCGACGATCTCGCTGATTTCCTGGGTGATCGCGGCCTGCCGCGCCTGGTTCATCTGGCGCGTGTAGACCCCGAGCAGTTCGTTGGCATTGTCGGTCGCCGACTTCATGGCCCGCCGGACGGACGCCTGGAACGACGCCGCCGACTGGAGCAGCATGTGGAAGATGCGGCTCTCGACGTAGTTGGGCAGCAGCAGGTCGAGCGCGTCCTGGGCGGACGGCTCGAACTCGTAGGCCGGCGGGACGCCGGAGCCGCTCTCGCTGTCGGTGATCTCCAGCGGCATCAGCCGCTTGACCTGGACGTTCTGCGTCAGCATCGAGACGAACTCGGTGTAGACGACGTGGATCTCACCGACCCCGCCCTCGGCGTCGGTCTTGAGGAAGTCCGCCGCGAGCCGCCGCCCGATCCCCTCCGCGTCCGCGAAGGCCGGCCGGTCGCTGAACCCGTGCCAGGTCTCGGCGACCTCCCGGTCCCGGAACCGGTACCAGGTGATGCCCTTGTTGCCGACGACGTAAGGGACGGGCTCGCGCCCGGCCTCGCGCAGCGACCTGATCAGCGACTCGGCCTCGCGGATGACGTTGGCGTTGTAGGCGCCGCAGAATCCCCGGTCGCTCGTGACGATCAGCACGGCGCTGCGGTTGTCGGCCGGCTGCTCGTGCAGCAGCGGATGGTCGATACCGACGTGATGGCTCACCAGCGCGGTCAGGGCCTGCGTGATCTGGTCGGCGTACGGCTTGGACGCCGCCACCGCCTGCTGGGCCTTGACGATCCGCGACGTGGCGATCATCTCCTGGGCACGCGTGATCTTGGCGGTCGACTTGACCGTCTTGATCTGCTGCCGGAGTTGACGAAGCTGTGCGGCCATGGCCGATCAGCCCTTCTTGACGCGGGTGATCGTCTCCTGCTCGACGGCCTCGTCCTCGATCGCCTCGACCGGCTCGTCCGCGCCCAGCAGGTCGCCCTCGCTGGTCTGGAAGCCCTTCTTGAACTCCGTGATGGCGTTCTTGAGGCTGGTGAGGCCGTCGTCGGAGAGCTGGCCCGTCTCGCGGATCGAGGTGAGCAGGCCGCCCTCCTCGCGCTCGACGTAGTCGAGGAACTCGCGCTCGAAGCGGCGCACGTCCGCGACCGGCACCTCGTCGAGCTCGCCGGAGGTGCCCGCCCACACGGACACGACCTCCTGCTCGACCGGGAACGGGCTGCCCTGCGGCTGCTTCAGCAGCTCCACCAGGCGGCCGCCGCGGTCGAGCTGGGCGCGGGACGCGGCGTCCAGGTCGGACGCGAACGCCGCGAACGCCTCCAGGTCGCGGAACTGCGACAGCGCCAGGCGCAGCGTGCCGGCGACCTTGCGCATCGCCTTGATCTGCGCCGAGCCGCCGACCCGGGACACCGAGATGCCGACGTTGATCGCCGGGCGGACGCCCTGGTTGAACAGGTCCGTCTCCAGGAAGCACTGCCCGTCGGTGATCGAGATGACGTTCGTCGGGATGTAGGCCGACACGTCGTTGCCCTTGGTCTCGATGATCGGCAGACCCGTCATCGAGCCGGCGCCGAGGTCGTCCGACAGCTTCGCGCAGCGCTCCAGCAGCCGCGAGTGCAGGTAGAACACGTCACCGGGGTAGGCCTCGCGGCCCGGCGGGCGGCGCAGCAGCAGCGACACCGCACGGTACGCCTCGGCCTGCTTCGACAGGTCGTCGAAGACGATCAGGACGTGCTTGCCCTGGTACATCCAGTGCTGGCCGATCGCCGACCCGGTGTAGGGGGCGATGTACTTGTAGCCCGCCGGCTCGGACGCGGGGGCCGCCACGATCGTGGTGTACTCCAGCGCGCCGGCCTCCTCCAGGGAGCGGCGGACGTTCGCGATCGTGGAGCCCTTCTGGCCGACCGCGACGTAGATGCAGCGGACCTGCTTGCTCTCGTCGCCGGTCTCCCACGCCTCGCGCTGGTTGATGATCGTGTCCACGGCGACGGTGGTCTTGCCCGTCTGCCGGTCACCGATGATCAGCTGGCGCTGGCCGCGGCCGATCGGCGTCATCGCGTCGATGGCCTTGATGCCGGTCTGCAACGGCTCCTTGACCGACTGCCGCTGCACGACGGTGGGTGCCTGGAGCTCGAGCGCGCGGCGCTCGGAGCTCTCGATCGGGCCCTTGCCGTCCAGCGGGTTGCCCAGCGAGTCCACGACACGGCCGAGGAAGCCGTCGCCGACCGGGACCGAGAGGACCTCGCCGGTCCGGCGGACCTTCTGACCCTCCTCGATCTTGCTGAAGTCACCCAGGACAACGGCGCCGATCTCACGCACGTCCAGGTTCAGAGCCAGGCCGCGAGTACCGTCCTCGAACTCGAGGATCTCGTTCGCCATCGCGGAGGGCAGCCCCTCGACGTGGGCGATACCGTCGCCGGAATCGACGACGGTGCCGACCTCTTCGCGCGCGGCGGCCTCAGGCTCGTACGACTGGACGAAGCGCTCCAGCGCGTTCCGGATCTCGTCCGGACGGATCGTCAGCTCCGCCATGATTCCTCTCTTGCTCCCTTGGGGTCAGCTCGGCGGCGTCAGCCGGTGCCGAGCCGCCGGCGGACATCGTCCAGCCGTCCGGCGATCGTGCCGTCGATGATCTCGTCCCCGATCTCGATCGACAGGCCGCCGATCGCCGTGGGGTCGAGCTCGATGTTCAGGTGTACCTCGTGGCCGTAGGCGGCGGCGAGCACCGCGGCCAGCCTGCCGCGCTGCTCCTCCGACAGCTCCACCGGGCTGCGGACGAGCGCGACGAGCCGCTGCCTGCGCTGGGCGACGATCCGGCCGTACTCGGCCAGCCCGCCCTCCAGGCTACGTCCTCGCGGCCGCAGCACCAGCTCGGTGATCAGCGTCAGCGCCGACGGGGTGACCTTGCCCTCCAGCAGCGCCCCGACCAGGCCGAGCTTGCGCTCGTCGGGCAGCCCGGGCGCGGCGAGCGCACCGCGCAGCGCCACCTCGCCCTCGATGACCCGGGAGAACCGGAACAGCTCGTCCTCCAGGTCGTCGATGCGCCCGTCGGCCTCGGCGCGGGCGGCCTCGGCGGTGACCGCGAGGGTCTCCACCGCGTCCGACAGCTCCGACGGCTTCGACCAGCGCAGCCGCACGATGTCGGCGACCAGCCCGAGAGCGGCCGGCGACACCTTGCCCTCCAGCAGGATCTGGACGAGCTGCGCCTTGTCGGCCCCGTCCCGCGCCGGGTCGGAGACCGCCCGCCGCAGCCCGTGCTCGCGGTCGATCAGGTGCAGCACCGCGAACAGGTCGCCGCCGAGCCCGGCCAGATCGGAACCCGAGGCCACAACCGCCTCGAACCTCTCCCGCGCCTCGGCCAGCGACGCCCTGCTCACCGCTCCCGTGATGGTCATGATGTGATCTGCTCCTGCGTGCGAGCGCGCTCCTCAAGCTCTTCGAGGAAGCGGTCGACCACCCTGCTCTGGCGGGCGCCGTCCTGCAGCGACTCGCCCACCACCCGGCTCGCGAGCTCCACCGACACCGCGCCGATCTCGGCCCGCAGCGACTGGAGCGCCTGCTGGCGCTCCGCCTCGATCTGGACCTTGGCGGCCTCGATGATCCGGCGCGCCTCGGCCTGGGCCTGCTCCTTCATCTCCGCGATGATCTGAGCGCCCTGCTCCTCGGCCTTCTTGCGCAGGCGGGACGCCTCGAGCTGGCCGTCCTTCTGCTGGGCCTTGTACTGCTCCAGCGTCTGCCGCGCCTCTTCCTGGGCCTTCTCGGCCCGGATGAGTCCGCCCTCGATCGCGTCGGTGCGCTCCTGAAGGGTCTTCTGGATGCGCGGGGTGAGGATCTTGCCGACGACGATCACGACGACGAGGAACGAGAAGATCCCGACGACGAGCTCGTACGTGTGCGGGATGAGGGGGTTGTTCTCCTCCGCCGCGATAACGGAAGCTGCTGTGATCATGTGCGCAGCCCTTCCTCAGGTATGTGACCCGTGATCAGACGCTCTTGAAGAGGAACGGCGCGACCAGACCGATCAGGGCGAGCGCCTCGGTGAGGACGAAGCCCAGCATCATGTTGGTGCGGATCACGCCGGTGAGCTCGGGCTGGCGGGCGATGGCGTTCACGCCCTGGCCGAAGATGATGCCGACGCCGATGCCCGGGCCGATGGCCGCGAGGCCGTACCCGATAGCGGTGACGTTGCCTTCGACGGCGGCGAGGACTCCCGTCATGGGTTCTTCCTTTTCTGTCGGCCGGCGGAGTGTCCGCCGGTCTGGCTTGTCGAGGTGGTCGGGTTTGGGCCGCGCGCCTGGGGGGCACTGCGTCCCATGGGCCTAGTGGTCCGCGTGCAGGCCGCTCTGGATGTACATGGCGGCGAGCATCGTGAACAGGAACGCCTGCAGGAACTGGATGAACATCTCGAACGCGGTCATCACGATGGTCATGATCACGCCGATGACGCCGACGCCGAACCCGAGGGGCGTGGGCTTCTCGAAGATGAACCAGAAGCCGACGAGGCTGAAGAACGCCAGGATCATGTGACCGGCGAACATGTTGGCGAAGAGCCGCACCGCGTGGGTGAAGGGGGCCAGGAGGAACGTGGACAGGTACTCGATCGGCACCAGCAGCACGTAGATCGGCTTGGGCAGGCCCTTGGGGATCAGGTTGGTGAAGTACTTCGCGGGGCCCTGGTGCTTGATGCCCAGGTAGATCTTGAGGAAGTAGACGCTCAGCGCGAGGACGGCGGGGAACGCGATGTGCGAGGCGATCGGGAACTGGATGATCGGGACGACCGAGAAGATGTTCCAGGTCCAGATCAGGAAGAACAGCGACATCAGCAGCGGCATCCACCGCTCGGTGTCCTTGCCGAGGAACGGCCGCCCGATCTGGTCGCGGACGAACATGTAGCCGACCTCGCCGATGTTCTGGACGCCCCGCGGCACCAGCTTCGGGTTGGAGAAGGCGCTCCAGAGGAAGACGCAGACCACGAGCGCGCCGACCACCGAGAAGACAAGGGGCTTGGTGAGCCACTCCGGGCCGCCGGCGAACAGCGGCGGGAAGTCGAAGAGCTCGGGCCCCGGGGCCTGGAACTCCTCCCCTCCGGAGGCGAGGACCGTCAGCGCGTTCACGCGGCGTTCCCTTCATCAATGTGGTGATGGATCACGAAGGCTTCCTCGGCGGCGGGGCCGCTCAGAGGGGATGGCGACCGTACTTCACGTAGATCAGGTAGATGGCGAGCACGACACCGATGACCAGGCCGATCGGGGTGAACCAGATCAGGCCCGTCCACTTGGACAGCAACCAGCCGAGCCCACCCCAAATGAACATCCCGGACAGGAGGTAGCTGGGCGCGGACCAAGCGGCGTCGGCGAATTCCCGTTGGCCGTCTTCCGGCCGACGTTTCTGCTCGCTCATCGCGCTCCGGACGATAGCAGGCCATCCCGGCGGTGGTCATATTGGAGTAGTCCGAAGATGCCAGCACCATCCGCGCGCGAGGCATCACGGGCTCCGGTCGAGCACGTTCCCGGGCTCGTCAATGTAGGGCCTCCCCTTCTGCAGGGCGACGCGGAACTCGGCGGCGATCCAGGTCAGGGCGAGCCCGACGACCGTCCAGCCGAAGACCGTGGTGTTCCAGATCGAGACGCCGTCCATGGTCGTGACCAGCACCATCACGGCGAGGATCTTCACGAGGTAGCTCGCCAGCGCGGCGAGCATCATCGTCTGCGAGGAGACCTTGGCGGCCCAGGAGACCGCCAGTGCGCTGATCGAGAAGAAGGCGATCACCACGACGGCGGCCAGCGCGGCGGCGAGGGCGCCCTTGGCGCCGGCCGTCAGCAGGCCGATCAGTACGGCACCCACCCCGACGCCCGCTGTCGGGAGCGCGGCGCCGCGGACGATCCGGGCGTCGGAAGGTTGCATGAGGGCTCCGGCTGGTCACGGTCAGTGTTCGTCTCTTGTTCGTGAAAGGTATCACAAGCGTCCGGAATGTCCACAATTACCCTAGAGGTAACGTGACGGCGGATGCCGGGCGCACATCCGGGACGCGCTCGCACCGCGCTCACACTGCGTCGCACCACGGACCTTAACCCAGGCCGGACCACGGTTTCCGCGGAACGTGCGGGACGCGCCGCCGACGCGGCGACCGGGGGCGAACACGCCGCGTGACGCTTGCTCAAGGTTCACAGTGTCTACCCCGGGACACCCGTCCTACACCCGTCCGGGATGGCCATTTCGGAGGAGTTTGACAAAGTGTCACTCTTCAGTCATGTCGTGACATATCGGGTGCCGAACGTGGCGGACCGGGACGAAATGACTAGACCTACGGTAACTAGATCAGTTCCGACTAGACCGGCATCGTGGGACGTTCCGCCGGACGCTCCCGGTCACCGCTCCCCGCGCGGTCGGCGACGGTGCCGCGGCGGCGGCGCCAGGGGGTGAGCAGCATCAGCAGCATCCCGGCGAGCGCGATCGTCACGGTGACGCCGAGCGTGATCCAGGCGGCGTCGAACAGCGCCAGCCCGACCAGGCCGGAGGCCAGCAGCCCCACCCAGAAGTACATGATCAGAACGGCGCGGCGGGTGGAGTGGCCGAGCTCCAGCAGCCGGTGGTGCAGATGCTGCTTGTCGGGCGAGAAGGGCGACCTGCCCTGGTTGGTACGCCGCCACACGGCCAGCAGCATGTCCATGAACGGGACCGCGGCCACCGCCGGGACCAGCAGCAGCGGCACGTAGAACGGGAAGAGCCCGTTGGCGAGGACGGCCGGGTCGAACCGCCCGGTCAGCATGATCGTGGACGCGCTGAGCAGCAGCCCGATCAGCATCGAGCCGGTGTCGCCCATGAAGATCTTGGCGGGGCTGAAGTTGTGCGGCAGGAAGCCCGCGCACATCCCGAACAGGATCGCCGCGGTGAGCGTCGCACCGCTCAGGGTCGTCATCCCGTTGCTCTTGGAGAGCAGGTAGGCATAGGAGAACAGGGCCAGCGCGGCGATCCCCACCACGCCCGCGGCCAGCCCGTCCAGGCCGTCGATGAAGTTCACCGCGTTGATCGTCGCGACGACGACGAGCACCGTGAGCGGCACCCCGTAGGCGGGCGGCAGTGACAGCGACTCGCCGTTGGGCAGCGGGATCACGTAGACCTGGATGCCCTGCATGATGAAGATCCCGGCGGCGGCGACCTGGCCGGCGAACTTGGTGAGCGCGTCCACCTCCCACCGGTCGTCCGCCATGCCGATCAGCACGATCAGCCCGCCCGACATCAGCAGCGCCTTGCCGACGTCGACCTCGCCGTCCCCGAGGTACTTGCGCATCTCCGGCAGCCCGGACGCGAGGACCAGCGCGGCCACCATCCCGCCGAACATCGCGAGCCCGCCAAGGCGCGGCGTCGGGATCACGTGGACGTCCCGGTCGCGGGGCACGGCCTGCGCGCCGAACCAGACCGCGAACCGCCGCACGGCGGGGGTCAGGACGTAGGCGACGAGCGCGGCGGCCAGGATCGTGAGCAGGTACTCCCGCACTCGCGCGCGCCTCCCTCCGCCGTCCCGGCCCGGCCGCCTCGGCCGGGTCCCACGTCCGTCACCTTGGTAGACGTCCGCCCGGGACGTTCAGTTCGCCCCGGCGACCGATCAACTGTAGTCCTCCCGGAGGGTGCTCGCGGCATGTTCGGCCGTCCCGGACCGGGCGGTGGGGCGCGCGGGGCCCTCCCCCCGCAGGAGACCGGGCCGATGCGCCCGGACGGCCGCCATCCCGACGATCATGAGGGCGAGCCCGGCGAGGCTCCGGTCGCCCAGCGAGAACGCCCACGGCCCCCGGATCGCGACGTCGTCGCCCACGTCCGCCGCGACGAGCAGCGCGCCGGCCGCCGCGACGGCCCGCCCCGCCCGCCGGTGCGGCACCGGACGCCGCGCCGCCACCACGACCGCGCCGACGGCCAGCGCGAGCACCGCGGTCCCGGGCCACGTCCCCGTCCAGTGCGGCGGCGCGTACCGGGGCGGCGGCACGGAGATGGCCCCCTTGGGCAGCCGGACCCGGACGGTCATCCCCTCGTGCGGGCGCAGCGCGCTCTGCGTGAAGTCCACCGCGTAGGGGCCGTCGCGGTCGCGCACGCACCGGGTGGTCTCGTCCGCCGAGCCCGCCCGGCAGCTCGCGTTCCGCAGCGGCACCGGTGCCTCCACCCGCACCGCCGCGTTGCCGATGGGCACGTCCCAGGCCGTCCCCAGCGCGTCCCAGACGAGCTCGTCGTGGTCGGCGAAGGGGGTGAACACCCACGCCATCTCGTACTCGATCACGTACGCCTGACGCCCGCGCACCTCACGGTGCCGGTCGCCGACGGTGATCTGCACGTCGTGCAGGAGCTTGAGCGTCCTGGCACGGGCGGGCGCGCCGGTCGAGGAGCTGGTGCTGACGTTGCGGACGTCGTACAGCCGGTCGGCATGGCGGAACGGGACGCGCCGGACGATCCCGTGCTCCCCCCCACGCGCGAAGTCGTAGGTGATCGTCTCCCTGACCTGCAGGATCCCGTCGGTGCGGAGGGTCAGCACGACGTCGTAGGTCGGGATGCTCTCGTGCCGGACGGGCCCCGGCGGCTGCACGCCCGGCCGGGCCGGGGGGTAGGGGGCGGACGAGGCGGCGGCGTTGGTGCCGGGCAGGGCGAACAGCACGGCCACCAGCGGCATCGCCGCCGCGGCCGCGGTCCCCCGGAGGCGAGCACGCACGTCAGGCATAGTTCCACCGTTACCGTCAGGACGCCCGCGTAACGAAGCGATTACCCGGGCACCCGTTCCCTTCTTCAACGGGGAGACGCCCCAGGAACGCTCCGAGTCGCAAGCCGAGCACCCCATCCGGGGGGCGACCCCCCAAACCCCCCGGCTGCGCGGCACGGGTCTCCTCCATTCCACTCGCTGCGCTCGCTCCATTGCGGGGACGCGGCGCACCGGGCATGCCCGGGGCGCTCGCTGGCGCTCGCTCCACGTGCCTCCCTGCAACCGGTGGCCGGGCTTCAACCGTCGGCTGAAGCTCAACCTGCCGGGTTGTCTACCCCCAGGCGCCCGGCCGCGCAGCACGGATCACCTCCACTCCACTCGCTGGGGTTCGCCCGTCGAACCGGCCATAGGGTCATCCCGTGGGGACTGGGGGACGCGAGGGAGCCGAGGTCACCCGGCCGCCGGGGGCGCCCAGGGGGTCTGCGCCGTGGCCGAGCGTGCCGGATTTCGCCGTGCCCGCGCTTCTGGCGACCGTGCAGATCGCGGGTTCCTGGGGGCTCGCGGCGTTGTCGGACATCCACCGCGGCCAGGGCCGGTGGATGACCGCGATCGCCTGCGTGATCGTCGCGGGCGTCGCGCTGATTTGGCGGCGGAAGGCGCCGGTGCCGGTGCTCGTGGCGGCCGTCGCCTGCTCAGGTGCCGGTGTGCTCGTGATGGACACCCCGGACACGCTGTTCGGCGGGCTGTCGGACTCGGTCGCCCTCTACTCGCTCGCGGTGCACCGGGACCGGCGGCAGGCGATGATCGGCGCGGTGGCCGCGGGCACGGTGGCCATCGCCACCGTCCTGCCCTCGGTGCGCAGCCCGTCCGAGCTGGTGCTCAACTGCACGCTGAGCGTCCTGGCCTACGTGGTGATCACCGCGCTCGGGCAGCTCAGGCGGCAGTACCAGCAGCGGCGGCGGGTGCTGGCGGCGCAGCTCGCCGAGGCCGAGCGGGCGCGGGGCGCGGCGGCGGCCTCCGAGCGCGAGCGGCTCGCCCGGGACCTGCACGACGTCGCGGGCCACCACCTCAGCGCCGTCGTCGTGCACAGCGGCGCGGTGTCCAGGACGGGCGATCCGGAGCTGATCCGGGAGGCGCTGTCGGCCGCCGCCGACACCGGCCGCGACGTCCTGCGGGCGCTCACCCGGCTGGTCGACGTGATGGGCCCCGACGATCTGGGCGGCGGCCTGGACACCGGGCTGCCCCAGCTCTGCCAGGGCCTGTCTCGGCTCGGCGTGCCGGTCTCGCTGGCGATCGAGGGGCGGACGCGGCGACTGCGTCCCGAGGTGGGGATGGCTGCCTATCGGATCGTCCAGGAATCCCTCACCAACGCGATGCGCTACGCCCCCGGCGCCCCCGTGACGGTCGAGGTCCGCCATGTGCCGGGCGCGATCGAGCTTCTGGTCGCCAACGAGGCGCCCGCCGAGGACGCCGCCGTTCCCGCGCTCGGCACGGGGCGCGGCATCGCCGGGATGCGCGAGCGCGCGGAGTCCCTGGGCGGCACGCTGACCGCCGCTCCGGCGGACCTCCTCGACGTCCCGCTCGGGCGCTCCCAAGGCGCCTCGGAGGACGGCGACTCCAGTGAAGTGTCACGTTCGCGGGAGACGATGCTCACCGATGTGCGGGACACCGCGCCCTCCGGGCCGCGGGGCTGGACGGTCCGGGCGGTGCTCCCGACCTCCGGCGGCCGGCGGCGCCTGGGATGGCCGGAGGTGCTGGACACGACCGTGGCCGCGTCCTGCGCGTTCCTGCCGGCGCTGGTGGGCTTCATCCCGCCCGAGCCGATCCTCGGACGGACCTCGGCCGGGATGGCGGCGGTCATGCTCGTCATGCTGGTCCTGCGCGGCGTCCCCCTGTGGTGGCGGCGGCGCGCCCCCTACACGGCCCTCGGGACGCTGGCCGCCATGGACGTCGCCTGGGCGCTCACCGCCGGGGCGCACACGCCGCCGTTCCTGGCGCTGCTGCTGGTCGGCGCCCCGGCGGAGATGATCGCGGTCTACGCGGTGGGCGGTCACGCCCGGCGCGGCAGCCGGACCTGGCCCGCCCCGCTCATCGGCGCGGTGCCGTGGGCGGCGGCGTTCGCGGTGCTGCTCGTGACCGACCCCGAGACCGAGCAGACCTCAAGCGTCATCCCGTTCGCGCTGGGGGCGGGCGGGCTGTTCGGCGTGCTCGTCCTGCTGCCCTTCTGGGCCTGGGGACGGACGGTCACCGGGCGGGGCCAGCGCTGGGAGGCGACGGCGCGGGAGACCATGGCGGCGCGGACGGGCGAGGCCGTCCAGGCCGAGCGGCACCGGGTGGCGCTCGGGCTGCGCGCCACCGTCCTCGACCACACCGCGCGCCTCGTGCGCGCCGCGGAGGCGGGCATGGCCGGAACCGAGGAGGACGCGAGGGCGGCGCTGGCGTCCGTCACGGAGCTGGCGCGGACCGCGCTGCTCGACATGAGAGCCCTCCTGGACGCGCTTGAAGAGGCATGATTCCGGTGTGATCTTGGTCATGGCGGCCCGCCCGTCCCGGCAGGGCGGAGGGCCTCCGAGACCTTTGGACGATGGGGGCGGCGTTGCGGTTCGCCGGTCCGCCGGTTTCGGCCACCATGATCTCGATCTAAGCTCACCGTAAAAATGATCTTGCCTTGACTGCTAGGTTTCCGCGCTAAACCCCGGAAGATCACCATACGGAGGGACCAATGCGGAGATTTGCTGCCGTGGCACTGGCCGCCGGCACCCTGATGACCGGCATGGCCGTCGTCGGCACCCCCGCCCAGGCGACCATCACCACCAAGGCCGCCGCCAAGAGCTGGGCGCCGTACGACTCCTACCCGAAGATCAGCGCCAAGGGCACGTACACCCGCTCGGGTGGCAGCGTGTACGTCAAGGGGACGCTGAGCGACGGTGGCGCGAACGGCTGGACGGCCTGCGTGCGCTTCCTGTTCACCGAGGGCGGCAAGCGCTACTGGTCGCGCCACAAGATCATCGCCGTGAAGAACGGCGTCCAGTCCAACTTCGACGGCAAGGCCACCGTCTCCATCTCCACCAGTTCCACCTACAGCGGCCACCTGTACGTGCAGGAGTGCGGCCGTAGCAAGAAGACCGGCAAGTACGTCTACGGCAAGGGCAAGCGCCTCTTCTGAGTCGCCCCGAGCCGTCCACGACTCCCCCGCATTGAGTCACAAGGGCCCCGCCGTTTCCGCGGCGGGGCCCTCCCCGTGCCCGCCCGACTGCTATTTTCGGAGCGCTCCCACCAGCGGCAGGAGGCCACCATGCGGCGCATCGCCACCGTGACGATCTCCACAGGACTCGCGCTGACCGGCCTCGGCGCCCCGCCCGCCCGCGCCTCGGCCACGACCTGGGCGACCACCGGCGCCTACAAGGCCGTCGCGGCGGGTGGCACCTACGAGCGCGGATCCGGCAAGGTCACCATCAGCGGCTGGCTCCAGGACGACAAGGCCAACGGCTGGGCCGCCGCCGTGCAGTTCCGGACGACCGAGGGCGACGGCCGGCACACCAGCGAGGTGTACTTCTTCCTCGCCGACGGCACTCCCGCCGACCTGAAGTACCGCCAGGACTACGGGAAGTTCTTCACCTCCGACTACACGACCCACCTCTACGCCCGCGAATGCGGCGTCACCCCCGACAAGAAGCGCACCACCAAGTGCGCCGACTGGCAGAAGATCTACTGATCCGGGCCGCCCGGGGTCACCACTCCAGGTCGTAGGAGTCCGCCACCGCGCCGGGAAGCCTGATCGCCACCCGGCCGTCGTCCACGTCGAACAGCCCGGAACCCGTGATCACGAAGCGCCCGGAGGCGTCGCTCCGGAGTATCTCGTCGTCCGCGGGCCCGATGCCGTCGCGGCGGATCGACCGCAGCACCCGCCCGTCGCCGGCGGAGACCTCCAGTGCCTCGACCCCGTGGGAGAGGACGCGAGGGGACACGGCCTCGCCGCCGGTGGACCCCGCCTCCGCCCCTTCCGTGATCATCACGCTGTGCCCGTCCGGGCCGGCCGCCACACCGGTCACCCGCCGTCCCTCCGCGATCGTGCGGACGGTACGGCTGGCGGCGGTCACCTGGCCGGGCGCCGCCGTGGCCACCGGGAGCCTCCGCAGTTCCAGAGCCGTCCTGGGCCGGGTCTGAGAACCGCCGACGGGTCTCGACCGGACGAAGAACAACCACTCCCCCGAGCCCGAGAGCGACAATTCCCCATCGGCGGCGTTCTGGGTCTCCAGCCACTCCCTGCGCGTACCCGAATCCGTGTCGAGAACCACGAGACGGTTGCCCATGGCCGCCTTTCCAAGCGGCACGTCGGCGGTGCAGGACGCGACGGTGTAAGCCAGCCTGTCACCATTGGCCGAGACCGCGAGCGAGCCATTGTCGTAGGGAATTCCCGTCACCGCGGAACCGGGCACGGGCCGGTGGCCGCCGAGTCTGCCCGTCTCGCTCACCGTGAATCTGACGATGGTGCTGCCGCAGCGTTCCGCCGTCTGCTCCCGCATGAGCGCGAACAGCGTCCTGCCGTCACCGGAGGCGGCCAGGTCCAGGTAGGTGCGCCCCTGCGGCGCGGCGCTCGACCCCAGCAGCCGCCCGGTACGCGGATCGCGGACCTCCACCCGGGACGGTCCACCCCCCTCGCCCAGGTAGCTGGCGAAGAGGAACCGCGGCATCGTCGGGACCTTCTGGAGGCGGCGTTCGGGCTCGCGGACCAGCTCACGGAAACCCACCAGCCCGGCGATCAGCGCGAGGACGGCGAGCACGGCGCAGAGCGGCAGCACCCAGCCGCGCAGCGGGGCGACACGGGCGATGCGCTCCCTGCGGGGGCGCCGCCGCGCCGGGAGGGGCCGGGGCCGCTCGTCCACCATGTCCGCGGTGGCGCGCAGCGCGTCGCGCAGCCGGTCCTCGATGCCGCTCATCGGGCCTCCTCCTCCCCCAGTTCGCGGGTCAGGGCGGCGAGCGCCCTGACCATCGTGGACCGGACCGTCCCCGGGCGCACGCCCATGGCGCCGGCCACCTCGTCGTCACTGAGGTCGAGGTAGTAGCGCAGCACCAGCGCCTCACGCTGCCGGCGGGGCAGCCGCCGGAGGGCCGCCATCACCTCCCGGCGCTGCTCGCCGAGCATGGCCGCCGACTCGGCCGACCAGACGGGCGGCTCGTGCGGCTGGGTGTGCCGCCACAGCATCCTGCGCCGCCGCAGCGCCATCCGGCAGCCGTTCAGGACCGCGGCGCGGACATAGGCCAGGAGCTTGCCCGGGTCGTCCAGATCCGGGGCCCTGTCCTGCATGCGCAGGAAGACGTCCTGCACGACGTCCTCGGCGGTGGCCCGGTCGCCGACCAGCAGCACCGCCATCCGGATCAGCCCGGACTGGTGTTCCTCGTACAGCGCGACGATGTCGCGGCTCTGGGGGATCACCACGGGCCGATTCTAGGTGTGCGCGCCACACGGTCTCAGCCCGATTCCCCAAGATCCGGAAAGGGAGTCAAGAACACAGTTGATCAACTCCTCGCGCATTCCGGAGGGCGTTAGACGCGCACCGGCAGGACGGGGGACGACGGCGCCAAGACGAGGCGGAGACACACCGCGAACACTCCGGAGACGGACGGCCGCTTTCCTCTGGATCGAAGGGATGGACCCACCGAACACAGGGGTGATGCAATGCGGAAGACGACCATTCTCACAACGACCGGGGGCATGGCCGCGGCGCTTTCCTGCGGCCTCCTGGCCGGACCCGCCCACGCCGAGCCCGCCGCGGTCCCGGGCGGGTCCGCGGCCCGGATCGCCGCGGAGGCGCCCGCCGCCGCGGACGCGGCCCGTGGATGGCGCTGCCACACGGTGACGAGCACCGTCACCGGCGCCCGGGTCACCGCGAAGATCTGCTGGAGCCGGACCAGGGTGAGGGCGACGGGGGTGACCTACGACACCAAGGACGACCGGAAGGCGGCCGGTGTCAGGATCCGCGTCCAGCGGCCAAGGCAGATGGTCCCCCAGCGCTACATCGGCTGGGTCGACGGCAAGGGCCGGAAGAAGTCCTGGAGCGACACCGACAAGGGTTCCGGCTACTGGATCAAGGCGTGCGTGAAAGACAAGCGCGCCACGACCTGCGCCCGCACCTGGAGCTGATCCCAGCGGAAGGCGCGGGCGTCCCCCGCCCCGGGGGGCGCCCGCGCCCCCGCCGCCGCGGCTCATCCGAACCTCAGGGAGTCCGGGCGGACGCGTTCGACGAGGTCCCGGAAGCCGGAGCTGGGCTCCAGGCCGATCGCCTCGGCGAGAAGTCTCCGGTAGCGCAGGAACACGCGCCACGCGCTCACGTGGTCGCCGCGCGTCAGGTGGGCGGCCGCCGCGAGCCGGTGAGGGGCCTCGCTGAGCTCGTCCACGCGCGTGGCGGCCTCGGCCAGCTCGATCGCCGCCGGCACGTCACCGGACGCGAGCGTGTGCTCGGCCAGCCCCTCCAGCGCGAGCAGCCGGAGCCGGTCCCAGCGGTCCCGCGCCGCGCAGACCTCCTCCTCCTGCCAGCCCGGCAGCATCTGCCTGCCCAGCATCCCCGTGCCCGACCACCCCGCCGGGACGTCCCCCTTGATCACCCGCCGCGCCAGCCGCTCCCCCCGGCGCAGGTCGACGGTCACCTCCCCCCGGAGCGCGACGAGGTCGGGCGTCACCTCCAGCAGCCGGTCGCCGGTCTCCCGGCGGATCCGCCACAGCGCCTGCCGCAGCCGCTTGGACGCGTCGGGCGGGTCCACGTCCGGCCACAGCCTGGCGGGCAGGCCCTCCCTCGTCAGCCCCCGCGGTTCGAGCGCCACCGTCACGACCAGCGAGGACAGCGCCCGGGACAGCCGCACCTCCCTGCCGCCTAAGTGGCAGCGGAAGGACGGCAGCACCTCCACCCGGGCGCCGCCGGACGCCCCCGGTTCGTCGGTCTCTTCATCATCCATGCACAGTAGATGCGCCGGACGGCCGTTCTGCTGCTCGCCGGAAAAGGCGAATTCCAAAGAGCGTCCGACCGGCCGCCCCGGCCGCCGGATGCCCATAGGGTCGTCGTGTGCGGGTGGACGGAGACGTCGGGCGATGGCCGCGCGCCGCCGACTGGGGCGTGCCACCGCTGCTCCTCGGCGCGCAGCTGCTCGCCGCCTGGCTCCTGACCGACGGGGCCGGCGCGCCCCTCGGCCAGGCCCGCTGGACGGGGCTCGCCGCCGCGGCCGCGGTGGCGGCGGTGGCGCTGGTGTGGCGCCGCGCCGCGCCGGTGCCGGTCCTGGTGATCACGGCGCTGTCCAGCGCGTTCGCCGTCGTCGTGGCCGGCGGCACGGACGCGCCCGTCGGCGGGATCGCCGACGGGGTCGCGCTGTACTCACTGGCGGCCCGGCGGGGGCGGCGGCAGGCGGTCATCGGCTGCCTCGCGGCGTACGCCGCGTCGTCGCCGGCGTACCTGTGGCATGTGGAGGGGCCGGGCGACCTGCTGTCCAACGAGGTCCTGGACGGCGTCTACTACCTCGGCATCGTCGCGCTGGGACAGCTCCGCCGCCGGCGCGAGGCCGCCCGGCGCGACCTGCGCGGCAGGCTGGCGCGGATCGAGCAGGAGCACCGCGCGGCGGCCGGGGCCGAACGCGAGCGCCTGGCCCGGGACCTGCACGACGTGGCGGGCCATCACCTCAGCGCCGTGGTCGTCCACAGCGGCGCCGCCGCCCGCCGCGGCGATCCCGGGCTGACGCGCGAGGCCCTCGCCGTCGCCGCCGAGACCGGCCGCGAGGTGCTGCGGTCGCTCAGCCGCCTGGTGGACGTGGTGAGCCCGCACGCGGCCGCCGGCGGCGGCCTGAAGGAGTTACTCCCCCCGCTGTGCCACGGGCTGAACCGGCTGGGCATCTCGGTGTCCCTGGTCGTCGAGGGACGTGCGCGGAAACTGCCCGCCGAGGTGACCACGACCGCGTATCGGATCGTCCAGGAGTCGCTCACCAACGTCATGCGCTACGCGTCCGGCGCGCCGGTGCGGGTGACCGTCCGCTATCTCTCCGGGACGGTGGAGCTGGCCGTCGAGAACGAGGCCCCCGCAGGGGGAGGGACCGTCCCGGCACTCGGCGGCGGCCGGGGCGTCCAGGGCATGCGCGACCGGGCGGCGCAGCTCCACGGTGACCTCGACGCGGGACCGGCCCCGGGGGGCGGCTGGTCGGTGACCGCGCGCCTGCCGACGAAGACCGCGTCCGAGTACGGCGCGGGCTGGCCGGAGACCCTGGACGCCGTGACGATCGCGTTCTGCGCGGCCCTGCCCCTGCTGGGCTTCCTCCCCCCGGAGCCCCTCGGCTCGGGATGGCCGCCCGCGGGGGTGGCGCTGGTGATGACGGTCCTGGTCGCCCGGGCGGTGCCGCTGTGGTGGCGGCGGCGCGCCCCCTACGCCGCCCTGGCCGTGCTCACCACCGTGGACGTGTCCCTGGCCGTCGCGGGCGTGCTGTGGCCGCTGGAGCCCCTCGCGCTGTTCGTCTTCGCGTGCCCGGCACAGCTCGTCGCCGTCTACTCGCTGGCCTGCTACGGGCACGGCGCCCGGCGCACGTGGCCCGGAGTGCTCATCGCCCCGCTCCCGTGGGGCGTCGGCCTGGGCACGGCGCTGGCCGCCGACCCGGAGGTGGCGGCGGACGGCGCGGCGCACCTCGCGTTCCTGTTCGGGTTCGCTGTCACGGTGCTGGTCACCGCGCCCGTCCTGGCCGCGGTGTGGACCTGGGGCCGGGCGGTCGCGATCAGGAGCCGGCGGTGGGAGATCACCGTCCTCGACGCGATGACCGCCCGGACGGGTGCGGTCGTCCACGCCGAGCGGGCCCGCGTCGCCGCCGGGCTGAGCGGGACCGTCCTCGACCGCGTCGCGCGGCTGGCGCGGGCCGCCGAGACGGGCCTGGCCGGGACCGACGGCCAGGCCCGGGCGGCCCTCGAAGTGATCGCCGAGCAGGCGCGGGCGGCCCTGGCCGACATGCGCGTGCTCCTGGAGTCGTTGGAGGGGAAGACGTGAGCATCCGGGTCCTGGTGGTCGACGACCAGGCCGTCGTCCGGGCGGGCTTCACGGCGATCATCGACGGTGAGCCCGACATGGAGGTCGTCGGGCAGGCCGGCGACGGCGCCGAGGCGCTGCGCGCGGCGGCCGAGCGGCGGCCCGACGTGGTGCTGATGGACATCCGGATGAGCGGCATGGACGGCCTGGCGGCCACGGCGGAACTGGCCGCCGCCGGATCGCCCGCGCGGGTGCTGGTGCTCACCACGTTCCACCGCGACGAATACGTCTTCGGCGCCCTGCGCGCCGGAGCGGCCGGGTTCCTGCTCAAGGACTGCGACCCACAGGAGCTCGTGGACGCCATCCGCACGGTGGCCGAGGGCGAGGCGCTGCTCGCCCCCGCGGTGACCCGCCGCCTCATCGACGCGTTCGTCACCGGCGCCGTCGTCCCGCCGCCCGCCGACGAGCGCCTGGACCTGCTCACCCACCGCGAGCGCGACGTCCTCGTCCAGGTGGCCAGCGGCCTCAGCAACACCGAGGTCGGCGCGGCGCTCGGCATCGGCACCGCCACCGTCAAGACCCACGTCAACGCGATCCTCGGCAAGCTCGGCCTGCGCGACCGGGTCCAGGCCACGATCTTCGCCTACGACGCCGGCCTCGTCCGGCCCGGCGGGCACCCGCCCTGACCGCCGCTGCCGCGACCGCGCCTCCGCCCCAGGGTTGACCCCCGGTCTACCGGACGGTCGAGGGCGCTCCCTTCCGCCGCAGGAAGCGCGGGCCCGTCCCGGCACGGTTCCCTTGACCCATGGCCCAACAAGAGGTGAGACCGACGGGCGGCGCAGCCGCGGGAACGCCGGACCCGGACGACGCGGAGCCGGACGAGAGGCTCCCCGACGCGGAGTGGATCCTGCCAGCCGTCCTGTTCCTGGCGGCGAAGGGCGTCCGGGCGTTCAACGACGAGGGCGTCTGGGGCTGGGTGGCCGTGGGGTTCGGGGTCCTCGCGGCCATCGCCACCGTCGCGGTGATCGTGACGGCCGTGCGGCGGCGGGCGTACGAGACCCTGATCACCATCGCGGCGGGCGCCCTGTTCGTGGGCGCCACGGCCTACGTCGGACACGACCTCCTCTAGCCGGCCCTCCGCCTCCCGAGCCCTTGGCAGAACCTTCCCACCGGAAATCCTCACGACCTTCCCGCCTGCCGCTGACCTGCGGGCAGGGCCCGCGGAATGCGCGGGAACGACGCGGCCGAGCCGCCGGGACGACGGCCGCGAAGCGACCGGGAGGCGGCACGGAGACGCCCGCCCGGTGACCTGGACCCGCGGGCCACAGCGGCCTGCGGCGACGGAGCCCGTCAGACCGACGCGGCGCGGGCGGCCCTCGTGTCGATGAGCGTGGGGCTGGTCAGCACACTCACGTGCCGCCCGGCTGGTCGTCATTCGGAAGCGCCGTCATGGCCGGAGAGGCGGAACGTGATCGTCGTTGAGGATCTGACCAAGCGGTACCGGAGGCGGACGGTCGTCGACCGCCTCTCGTTCACCGTGCGCCCGGGGAGGGTGACCGGATTCCTGGGGCCGAACGGCGCGGGAAAATCCACCACCATGCGGCTGATCGTCGGGCTGGACCGGCCGGACTCGGGACGGGTGCTCGTCGCGGGACGGCGCTACCACGAGCTGCCCCACCCCCCGTCCACCGTCGGCACGCTGCTCGACGCGGGATGGGCGCGGCCCGCCTTCACGGCGCGGACGCACCTGCGCTGGTTGGCGAGCGTCACCCGGACACCGCCCGAGCGCGCCGACGAGCTCCTCGAAGCGGTCGGCCTCGCCCGGGCGGCCCGCAAGCGGGTCGGGGACCTCTCGCTCGGCATGCGGCAGCGCCTCGGGATCGCGGCCGCGCTGCTCGGACGGCCCCGGATCCTCCTGCTGGACGAGCCCATGAACGGGCTCGACCCCGAGGGGATCCACTGGATACGGCGGTTCCTGCGGGAGACGGCGGCCGAGGGGCGCACGGTGCTCGTCTCCAGCCACCTGCTGTCGGAGATGGCCCTGGTCGCCGACGAGGTCGTGGTGATCGGCGGAGGACGGCTCATCGCGCAGGCGCCCACGCGGGAGTTCATCGAGCGGACGACCCGTCCCCGGGTGATCGTCCGCGCCCCGGACGTCCTGCGGTTGCAGGCGCTGCTCGCGAGGCTCGGGCTCGACGTGCGCGGGGAGCCCGACGGGACCCTGGCCGTGAGGGGCGCGGCCTCCACGCGGATCGGTGAGATCGCCTTGGAGAACGGCTTCGTCCTCAGCGAACTGCGCACCGATCACGGTTCCCTGGAGGACGCGTTCATGGAGACGACACGCGAGGCGGTCGAGTACCAGTCGAGTCCACTCGCAGATCGGCCAGGAGGTGCGATGTGACGGCGACGGATCCGCGAACGGGAAGGACGCAGGTAGCGGACCAGATGTCGGAACAGCACCGGGAGACGAGACGGGACCGGGCGGCGGCGCGGAAACGGGGTGGCGCGTTCCGGGCGGCGGTCGCCGCCGAGAGGATCCGGCTGGTGGCGAGCCGGTCCACATGGTGGTGCCTGGGTGCGGCGACAGCCCTCGCGCTCGGCTCCGCCGTGCTGGCCGCGCGCGTCCCGGAGTCCGAGGGAGAGCCGGTCACCGTCGTCGACTCCGTCGCGGGGCTGATCTTCGGGGAGATGATCCTGCTGGTGCTCGCGGCGCTGTCGGTCACCGGCGAGTACAAGCACGACACCGTCCGGCTCGCCTACCAGGCGATTCCGGCGCGCTGGCCGCTGGTGGCGGCGAAGGCCCCTCACGATGGCGGCGGCCGGCGGGATCGTGGCGCTGTGCCTGTCCTTCGCGAGCTTCGCCGTCACCGCGCTGTCGGCGTCGCGGCCCCGCCCGAGCCTGGACACCGCCCAGGAATGGCGCGCGGTCCTCGGGACGGCCGTCATCTGGGTCTTCGCCGCCGTGGTCGGCGTCGCGGTGGGCGCCCTCGTCCGCAGCGGGGCGGGCGCGATCACCGTCCTGCTCGTCTGGACGATGCTTGGCGAGAGCACGATCGGGTTCCTGCCGTGCGTCGGCGGCGCCCTGGAGGGCTGGTCGCCGTTCACCGTCGTCGGCGGCATCGCCGACCCGGGGACGGGAACGCGTGTGCCGTACGGAGCGGCCGGGGGCGTCGCGTACGCGCTCGTCGTCGCGGCCGTGGCGCTGGCCCTCGCGCTGTTCGCCGTGCGGCGCACGGACCCGTAGACCCGCGGGGCGGGCCCCCGCCTCTCAGTCGGTCTTCTCCGCGGGCGTGCCCGGCTCGTCCTTGGTCAGCGACGGCTTCGCCGCCGAGGCGGCGGGCTCGTCCTTGGTGAGGGACGGCTTGTCGTCCTGCGGCGCGTCCTTGATCAGGGAGGGCTTCTCGCCGGACGGCTCGCTATGGCCGTCTGCGTCGCGGTCGTCCTCATCGGGTTCGTCCTCGTCGGTCAGCAGGACGCCGACGACGGAGCGGATCCTGTCCTCGGGGATGGCCCCGGCGCGCAGGAGGCGCGGGACCGAGCCGGTCAGGTCCACGATGGTGGACGGCTCGGCGTGGCCGGACGGGCCGCCGTCCAGGTAGACCGAGACGGCGTCGCCGAGCATCTTCTCCGCCTCGGCGGCGGTGCGGGCGGCGGGCTGCCCGGTCAGGTTGGCGCTGCTGACCGCGAGCGGGCCCGTCTCCTTGAGGAGTTCCACGGCGAGCTCGTGCATCGGCATGCGGAGGGCGACGGTGCCCTTGGTCTCGCCGAGGTCCCACATCAGCGTCGGATTCGCGCGGCAGACCAGGGTGAGCGCGCCCGGCCAGAACTCGTCGATGAGGTCCTGGCCGTAGGAGCCGAGATCGTCCACCAGCGCGGTCGCCGCGCGGACGGAGCCGACCAGGACGGGCGGCGGCATCTCGCGTCCCCGCCCCTTGGCCTCCAGCAGCGCCTCCACGGCGATCGGCATGAACGCGTCGACGCCCACCCCGTACACGGTGTCGGTCGGCAGGACGACCAGTTCGCCACGCCGGGAGGCCGCGAACGCCTCGGCGATTCCCCGGGTGCGCTCCATCGGATCGGAGCAGTCATATCGTCGGCTCACGGTCGCCCGTCTTCCCATCTGCGTGGCGCTGGTCGGATCAGCACGCCCAGGATATCCGCGCCGCGGGGCCCGCCGCGCCCCCCGTTGTCGATCAACGGCACCGCCCGTGCGGGGACCGGTCAGTCCGAGGCCAGCCGGGAGGTGACGAACCGGTCGCGGTTGGTCAGATCCCGGCGGTTACGGACGTCCCGCCAGCCGTTCTCCTCAGCGAAGACCCAGTAGACGCCGTTGCCCTGGAGATCGCTGTGCTCGACCGCCGCGTACCCGCCGGGCCGCAGGAGGCGGCGGGCCGTGCGCTCGACGACGCGGATCGCGTCCAGGCCGTCGTCGCCGCCTCCCCACAGCGCGTCGGCCGGGTCGTGGTCGCGGACGTCGCGGGGAACGTACTCCCACTCGCTCATCGGAATGTACGGGGGGTTGCTGACGACGAGGTCGACGGTGCCGTTCAGCTCGGCCAGCGCGGAACCGAAGTCGTCCAGATGCAGGCGGACGCGTCCGCGCTCGTCCAATTCCTCGACGTTGCGGGTGGCGTGCACGAAGGCGGTGGGGTCCTTCTCCACGGCGTGCACGCGCGCGCGGGGCGCCTCCAGTGCGATCGACAGGGCGATGGCCCCGGAGCCCGTCCCGAGGTCGACGACCAAGGGGTCGCGGACGTCCATGTCCCGGAGCGTCTCCAGCGCCCAGCCGACCATCACCTCGGTCTCCGGGCGGGGGACGAACACCCCGGGCCCGACCTTCAGCTCCAGGTAGCGGAAGAACGCGCGGCCCGTGATGTGCTGGAGCGGCTCACCGGCCTCGCGCCGCGCGACGAACTCCCAGAACCGGGCGTCGAACGAGCTGTCGGGGACGCCGTGCAGCTCCGACCGCTTCACCCCGTGGACGGCCGCGGCGAGCTCCTCGGCGTCCGCGCGGGGCGAGGCCGCCCCGGCGTCGGCGAGCCGCGCGGTGGCCCTGGCGATCTCGTCGAGCAGCAGCTTCATGATCCTTGGGCTTCGGCCAGCCGGCGTTCCATGTCGGCGTCGACCAGCGCCTGCGTCACGTTGTGCAGGTCGCCGTCCAGGACCTGGTCGAGGTTGTACGCCTTGTAGCCGACGCGGTGGTCGGAGATCCGGTTCTCCGGGTAGTTGTAGGTGCGGACGCGCTCGGACCGGTCGACGGTGCGGACCTGGCTCTTGCGCTCGGCCGCGGCCGCCGCGTCCGCCTCCTCCTGCGCCATCGCCAGCAGCCGCGACCGCAGGATCCGCAGCGCCTGCTCTTTGTTCTGCAGCTGGCTCTTCTCGTTCTGGCAGGAGACCACGGTCCCCGTAGGCACGTGGGTGATCCGCACGGCCGAGTCGGTGGTGTTCACGCTCTGCCCGCCCGGACCGGACGAGCGGTACACGTCGATGCGCAGGTCGTTCGGGTCGATCTGGACATCGACGTCCTCGGCCTCGGGCGTCACCAGGACGCCGACGGCGCTGGTGTGGATGCGGCCCTGCGACTCGGTGGCGGGCACCCGCTGCACCCGGTGGACGCCGCCCTCGAACTTCAGCCGCGTCCAGACCCCCTCCTCCTGGCCGCCCTTCGCCTTCACCGCGACGGTGACGTCCTTGTAACCGCCCAGGTCGGACGGGTGGGAGTCGAGGACCTCCGTCTTCCAGCCCGAGCGCTCGGCGTACCGCAGGTACATCCGGAGCAGGTCCCCGGCGAACAGCGCCGACTCCTCGCCGCCCTCCCCCGCCTTGACCTCCAGGATGACGTCCTTGCCGTCGCTCGGGTCGCGCGGGACGAGCAGCCGCCGCAGCCGCTCCTCCAGGTCCTCCCGGCGCTTCTCCAGCTCGGTGGCCTCGGCGGCGAACGCCTCGTCCTCCCGGGCCAGCTCGCGCGCGGCGGCGAGGTCGTCCTCGGTCACCGCCAGGTCACGGTGGGTCTCGACGATCGGCCGCAGCTCGGCGTAGCGCTTGCCGAGCCTGCGTGCCAGGTTCTGGTCGGCATGGACGGACGGATCGGCGAGCCGTACCTCGATGCCCGCGTATTCGCTGATGAGATCGTCGAGATTCACGCTGTGTCCTGGCCCGTCCCGGCGCCCGAGACCGGGTGCCGACTCCGAACGGCCCGGGGACCTGGAGAGGTCCCCGGGCCGTCCCTGTGGTCGTCGTGCGGCGCTCGCCCTACTTGCCGGCCTTCTTCTTGCCGAAGCGCTGCTCGAAGCGCGCGACCCGGCCGCCGGTGTCGAGGATCTTCTGCTTGCCCGTGTAGAACGGGTGGCAGTTCGAGCACACGTCGGCGTGGATCACGCCGTTCTCGGCGGTGCTGCGGGTCTCGAAGGTGTTGCCGCACGTACACGTCACGGTCGTGACGACGTAGTTCGGGTGGATGTCGGGCTTCATGGGGTCTCTCCTCGCCTCAGGCGGTCGCCGGGCACCTCCGGCCCACATGGCGGTGCCATGGGAGATGGGGGAGGCGTGAACCGGTACCGCAGCGGTTGCACTCCAAGTGTGCCAGATACCCGAACGTGCCGAGGTCACCGGGCATTCCCGATCTTGCCCCCGTTCAGGCGTCCGCGCGGCCCAGGTAGGCGAGGACGGCCATGACGCGCCGGTGGCCGCCCTGCGCGGGCTGCAGGTCGAGCTTCATGAAGATGTTGGAGATGTGCTTCTCCACGGCGCCCTCGGTGACCACCAGGTCGTTCGCGATGGCCCCGTTCGACCGTCCCTGCGCCATCAGCCCGAGGACCTCGTGCTCCCGCGGCGTCAGCGCCTCCAGCGGGTCGCCGGTGCGGCGTCGGCCGAGCAGCTGCCCGATGACCTCGGGGTCGATGACCGTCCCCCCGGCGGCGATGCGGCGGACCGCGTCGATGAAGTCCGCGACGTCGGACACCCGCTCCTTCAGCAGGTAGCCGACGCCCTCGGCGCCGCCGCCGATGAGGTCGGTCGCGTACCGCTCCTCCACGTACTGCGACAGGACGAGGATCGGGGTCCCCGGCCTGCGCTCGCGGACCGCCAGCGCCGCGCGCAGCCCCTCGTCGGTGAACGACGGCGGCATCCGCACGTCCACGATGGCCAGGTCGGGGGCGTGCTCGTCGACGATGCCGAGCAGCCCCGGCCCGTCCCCGACCGTCGCCGCGGTCTCGATCCCCGCGTCGGCGAGCAGCCGGACGAGCCCTTCCCGCAACAGCACCGAATCCTCGGCGATCACTACCCGCATGCGCCCATTATCGGGGCTCCGGGCACCGCTGCGGGCTCCCCGCGGCGCTACCAGGTGCAGGGCAGGTCGGCGCGGATGATCGTGGGACCGCCGGGAGGGCTGTCCACGATGAGCATCCCGTCGATGGTGGCGGCCCGGTCGGCCAGCCCGGACAGGCCCCCGTCGGGCCGGGCGACGGCGCCGCCGACACCGTTGTCGATCACCTCGACGACCACCCAGGAGTCCTCACGGGCCACCCGGACGGACGCGCGGGTCGCACGGGCGTACTTGGCGATGTTGGCCAGCGACTCGGCGACGATGAAGTAGGCGATGCTCTCGACCGCCGCGGGCGGGCGCTCCGGCAGGTCCACCTCCACCTCGACGGGCACGGGCGCGCGGCCCGCCAGGCCGGACAGCGCCGGGTCCAGGCCGCGGTCGGTGAGGATCGCCGGGTAGATCCCGCGGGCCAGGTCCCGCAGCTCGGAGATCGCCTCCTTGGTGCCCGAGTGCGCCTGCTCGATCAGCGTCCGCGCGCCCTCGGGATCGTCGTCGAGCTTGGCGCGGGCGCGTCCGATGTCCATCGCCACGGCCAGCAGCCGCTGCTGCGCGCCGTCGTGCAGATCGCGCTCGATGCGGCGGCGCTCGAACTCCGCCGCGTCCACACCGCGGGCGCGGCTGGCCTGCAGATGCGCGGTGCGCTCACGGAGCCGCCTGTTCTCGGCCTGGGACACGCTCTGGCCGAGCAGCAGCTTGGCGATCACGGCGTGGGCGACGGCCAGCGAACGGGTCACGTACATGGCCAGGACGAGGAACACCAGCCCGCCCACCGAGACGGGCAGCGCCTCCACCGGATTCCCGGCCCAGTACGAGAAGACGCCGAGGTTCACCTCCACGCCCCCCGAGCCGAAGCCGACGATCGCCGGCATGAACAGCAGGGTGAACGTCGCCCCCCAGACCGTCAGGGACACGACGAACTCCACCAGCGCGACAGGGAACAGCAGCAGCAGATACGCCAGGTCCTTCCAGGTCGCCTGGTCGGCCGCCATCGCCCTCAGCTTGACCAGCGGGTTGCGCCCCGGCGGCATCCGCCGGTACGGCGCCGGGATCGCCACGCCGAACGCGGCCTGGACGAGGAACCGCTCCAGCATCGCGCCGAACCGCCACGCGACCATCAGCATCGCCAGCAGCGGCAGCCCCACCCAGATGATCAGCAGCGAGACCGAGAGCGTGAGCCCCACCGCCAGCGTCACGAACCAGCCGAGCCCGAACGCGAAACTCGTCGCCAGATAGAGGGCCGAACGCCAGGTCAGTGACGACCTGGCCATCGCGAGCGGACGCCACGCGCCGTCGAAGACGGTCGCCGCGGCCCCGCCGCCCCCCGGCGCGGCCCTGCGCGCCCCGCCCGCCGCGGTCCCCGGGAAACCGGAGTCCCTGCTCAGCTCGCCCACGTCGTCCCTCCGTGCCCGCTCAACCGTATGACCCCAGCTTGCCGGGCACGGCCTCCCCCCACCATGATGTCCTCCGCCCCTTCGATGGTGGGGCTAGCCCTACTTATTGCAATCCCGGCCCGAGCGGGCTCGCCTGGCGGCGGTGTTCACTGCAATCCCGGCCCGAGCGGGCTCGCCTGGCGGCGGTGTTCACTGCAATCCCGGCCCGAGCGGGCTCGCCTGGCGGCGGTGTTCACTGCAATCCCGGCCCGAGCGGGCTCGCCTGGCGGCGGTGTTCACTGCAATCCCGGCCCGAGCGGGCTCGCCTGGCGGCGGTGTTCACTGCAATCCCGGCCCGAGCGGGCTCGCCTGGCGGCGGTGTTCACTGCAATCCCGGCCCGAGCGGGCTCGCCTGGCGGCTCGCCCGCTCGACCGTGCTTGGGCGAGCGCGACATCGCTCCGCGATCATCCCGCGTGAGGCTCGCCTTCGGCATTGCCTCCCGCGGGCTGGTAGCGCGCTCGCGTGCCAGCTGAGGTCCCCCTACATCCGTTCCTGGGCCCTGGCCCCGGAGGGCGACAAGGAGCTGGCTTCATGCAGAACGCCCCCGGCCCGCGTCGGGTCGCCTCCGGCTTTGCCCAGCCGACTGGTAGCGCGCGAGACATCTCGGGGATCACAGGCACGGCGGGTGGGCTTTGATGCGGAACGCCCCCGTCCGGTGGGGTGGACGGGGGCGTTCGTTGTGGCTGAACCGCTCAGCGGTCGTCGGAGACCGTGGTCTTCTGGACCTGGAGCAGGAACTCGGCGTTGGACTTGGTCTCCTTCATCTTCTCGATGAGGAGTTCCAGCGCCTGCTGGGTGTCGAGCGCGTGCAGGACGCGGCGGAGCTGCCAGACCACGCGCAGCTCTTCCGGCGCCATGAGGATCTCCTCCTTGCGGGTGCTGGACTGGTCGACGTCCACCGCAGGGAAGATGCGCTTGTCGGCGAGCGACCGGTTGAGCTTGAGCTCCATGTTGCCGGTGCCCTTGAACTCCTCGAAGATCACCTCGTCCATGCGGGAGCCGGTCTCCACCAGCGCGGTGGCGAGGATCGTCAGCGAGCCGCCGTTCTCGATGTTGCGGGCCGCGCCGAAGAAGCGCTTCGGCGGGTACAGCGCCGTCGAGTCGACACCGCCGGAGAGGATCCGGCCGGACGCGGGGGCCGCCAGGTTGTAGGCGCGGCCCAGCCGGGTGATCGAGTCGAGCAGCACGACGACGTCGTGGCCCAGCTCCACCAGCCGCTTGGCACGTTCGATCGCCAGCTCGGCGACCGTGGTGTGGTCCTCGGCGGGACGGTCGAAGGTCGAGTGGATGACCTCGCCCTTCACCGTCCGCTGCATGTCGGTGACCTCTTCCGGACGCTCGTCCACCAGGACGACCATCAGGTGGCACTCCGGGTTGTTCTTGGTGATCGCGTTGGCGATGGCTTGGAGCACCATGGTCTTGCCGGCCTTGGGCGGCGACACGATCAGGCCGCGCTGCCCCTTGCCGATCGGCGACACGAGGTCGATGATCCGCGTGGTCAGGATGCCCGGGTCGGACTCCAGCCGCAGCCGCTCCTGCGGGTACAGCGGCGTCAGCTTGGTGAAGTCGACGCGGCCCTTGGCCTGGTCGGGCTCCATGCCGTTGACGGTGTCGAGGCGGACGAGCGCGTTGAACTTCTCGCGCCGCTCGCCCTCGCGGGCCTGCCGGACCGCGCCGGTGATGACGTCGCCCTTGCGCAGGCCGTTCTTGCGGACCTGCGCGAGCGAGACGTACACGTCGTTCGGGCCGGGCAGGTAGCCGGTCGTGCGGACGAACGCGTAGTTGTCCAGGATGTCGAGGATGCCCGCGACCGGGATGAGGACGTCGTCCTCGCTGATCACCGGCTCCTCGTAGCGCTCGCGCCCGCCACGGCCCCGGTTGCGCTCCCGGAACCGGCGGCCGCGGCGTCCCCTGCCACCGCTCTCGTCGTCGTCGTTCTGGCCCCCGCCGCCCTGGCTCTGGCCGCGCTGCCGGCCGCCCCCGCCCTGGTCGCCGCGGTCCCCTCGGTCGCCGCGGTCCCCGCGGTCGCCGCGGTCCCCGCGGTCGCCGCGGTCACGTCCTTCGCGGCCCTCGCCGCGCTCACGGCCCTCGCCGCGCTCACGGCCGCCGCGTCCACGCTGGCGTCCGCCGCCCTCGCGGCCCTCGCGGCCGCCGTCACGTCCGCCGTCGCGGCCACCGGCCGGGGACTCGCCGTCGTCGGAGCCGCCCTGCGCCGCCGCGGGCTCGCGGGTCTGCCGCTCGCCGCGCTCGGAACGGCCCTCGGACGCCCCCCGGTCCTGCTTCTCGCCGCCCGCCCTGGCACCCTGGCGGCCCTGCCGCTCGCCGCGCTCGGCGCGGTCGGAACGGTCGTTCCTGTCGGACGCCTTCTCGGTGGCCCGGTCGGACGCCTTGTCCGCGGCCGGGGCCTGCTCGGCGGCGGGCGCGGCCTCGGCGATGGTGACCTGATCGTCGGAGACCTCGTGCTTGGCGGTCGCGGCGCGTCCCCTGCGGGGGCGCTCGGTCTTCGCCGTGGCAGCGGCTCCCTGCTCCCCAGCCGAGCCCTGCGCCTGGCCGCCCTGCTTCTCCTGGATGGCGGCGATGAGCTGGCTCTTGCGCATCCCGGTGGTGCCGGTGATGCCGAGGCTGGACGCGAGCGCCTTCAGCTCGGGCAGCACCATGGCCGAGAGACCGGTGCCCTGCCGGCGGCGCCGGGGGGTGGCGGGCTCCGAGCCGGCCGGAGCGGCGTCGGCTGCGGGTGCCGTGCTGGATGCGTCCGTAAGGAGTTCGCTGGATTCGCTCACTAAGGGTCCTTCCCAGGGAGCGGGCGTTGGCCGGCGTTCGGCCAGTCAACCCGGTGGTGCGGCCCGGCGGGGGCGCCGAGTCGGGCTCCGCCGATCACGATGGCACCGCGATCGGCGGGTTCTGGGTACAGCCAGATGGTGGTCGGGACGGTTCGCTCGTGCGCGACCCCCGTCACCGCCACGTCCGAAGTTTCGCTGGAAAGCCTGACAACGGAATGTCACGGTGTCGGGGAGCCTGGTACGCGGGACCGACACGACCGAAGGGCCGGACAGGCGACGCGCGGCTGACGAGCACGCTGCCCCGAACGGGGCATCTGGTGCGGCATTCAGCCTAACATCACCAGGGCACACTGCTATTCCCCAGAGGTCGATGTCTTCGCATTTTACCTAGCTGGATCTTGCTGGAACCCGCACTGACCGGAGCGTCGCCCCGCCCCCGCCCTCGGCTCCGGCGTCACCGCCGGACCTGTGCTCCACCGGCCACGACGCGGGCGCCACGGGACGCGACGTCCAACGGGTGTTCGTGCCACCCATTACCCACTTCCGGGACCATCGAATCAACTTGTGATGCGGTTGTGAAGGCCAGGACAGTAGGACCTGCCCCGGAAATCACTGCCGGCACACCCGCCGCACGCAACCCGGCGACGAGTTCCGCGGAGCGGGGCATCGCGGCCGCCCGGTATCCCTGATGGAGCCGGTCCTCTGTCGCGTCCATGAGCACCGCCTCGCCGAGGTCCCCGGTGAGCGCGGCTATCAAAAGCGCGGCGCGCCCGGCGTTGGCGGCGGCGTCGCCGTGCGGGACGGTCTCAGGGAGCAGCCCCCGCGCGCGCTCGGTGGCCAGGCGCTGCTCCGGGACGTATGCCACGACCCTTGTGACCTGCGGCTCCAGCCGGACGAGCCTGGGCCCGGCCGGGGTCGTCCAGGCGATGGTCAGGCCGCCCGCCAGGCAGGGCGCGACGTTGTCGGGATGCCCTTCGATCTCGGTGGCGAGGCCCAGCGCGGCCTCGTCGTCGAGAAGGTCACCGGACGGGTGCAAGGCGCGTGCGGCGAGGATGCCCGCGACGATCGCGGCCGAGGACGACCCGAGGCCGCGGCCGTGCGGGATCCGGTTCCGGCACCGCAGCCGGATCCCCTCCGGCCGGGCGGGCGCGTGGCCGGGTCCGGCCGCCGCGAGCCCGTCGAGCACGTCGAACGTCCGGCGCAGCACGCGCACGATGAGGTGCCGGTCGCCGCGGTCGGCGGTCTCGGCGCCCTCGCCGTCCACCTCGATGGACAGCCCGCCGTCCGTCACCGCGACCTCGACCTCGTCGTGGAGCGATAGCGCGAGGCCCAGCGAGTCGAAACCCGGGCCCAGGTTGGCGCTCGTCGCGGGTGCCCGCACCAGTACCGGCTCGTCCGGCCAGCTCATCGCCGCCTCCCTCGGAAGTGACCGCGTCCGGTCGTGTGATGCCGATGCGCGCACCGGCGGGCCGCCCATTGCGACTCCGTACAGTGGGGAATTCGAACGCCCGTGGATACCTCGCGGGATATGCGCCATCGGCGCGTCCGCGTGGACGTGCCCGCTTACCCTCCGGCGGACCTCAGGTGAGGCCGAGGGCGGACGCCGCGGTGTGCGCGTCCACCTTCACGACCGTGGGGGCGGGCGCCCCGGAGATCGCCCAGTCGGGGTCCTTGAGCCCGTTGCCGGTCACCGTGCAGACGACCTTGGTACCGGGCTCCACGACGCCCTGCTCGGCCGCCTGGAGGAGCCCCGCCACGCTCGCCGCCGAGGCGGGCTCCACGAACACGCCCTCCTCCCGGGCGAGCAGCCGGTACGCGGACAGGATCTGCCGGTCGGTGACCGAGTCGATCGCCCCGCCCGACTCGTCCCGCGCGGCGATCGCCAGGTCCCACGACGCGGGGTTGCCGATCCGGATGGCGGTGGCGATGGTCTGCGGCTTCAGGACGGGCTCGCCCTTCACGAACGGCGCGGCCCCGCTGGCCTGGAAGCCCAGCATGCGCGGCGTCCTGGACGCCAGCCTGTCGGCGGCGTACTCCTTGTAGCCCATCCAGTAGGCGGAGATGTTGCCCGCGTTCCCCACCGGCAGGCAGTGGACGTCGGGCGCGTCGCCCAGCGCGTCCACGATCTCGAACGCGGCGGTCTTCTGGCCCTGGAGCCGGTACTTGTTGACCGAGTTGACCAGGGCGACGGGATAGTCGACCGACAGCTTCTGGGCGAGTTCCAGGCAGTCGTCGAAGTTGCCGTCGACCTGGAGCAGCCGCGCCCCGTGCACCAGCGCCTGCGCCAGCTTGCCCATCGCGATCTTGCCGTTGGGGACGAGCACCGCGCAGGTCATCCCGGCCCGCACCGCGTACGCGGCGGCCGACGCCGAGGTGTTGCCGGTCGACGCGCAGATGACCGCCTTGGCGCCGTCCTCGGCGGCCTTGCTGATCGCCGTCGTCATCCCGCGGTCCTTGAACGAGCCGGTCGGGTTCGCGCCCTCGACCTTGAGGTGCACCTCGCAGCCGGTCAGCTGCGACACCCGGTTCGCCGGGACCAGGGGGGTGCCGCCCTCCAGCAGCGTGACGACGGGCGTCGCGGCCGTCACCGGCAGCCGGTCACGGTACTCCTCGATCAGCCCACGCCACGCCCGAGCGTTCGCGTTCACGTCGTTCTCCTTGATGACCTGCGATGTCGTGCGGATTCTACCGGGGCGACCGCGCGCCGACCGGCTCCGACCCGGCCCGGCGGGCGGTCGCTTTCCGACCCCCTCGGGACGGCGGCCGTACCTTCGTTGCGTCCGGCGTCGCGTCCGGCGTCGCGTCCGGCGTCGCGTCCGGGCGGGATCACTCCTCGCCTTCGACCCGCATGACGCTCGCCACCTCGCGGACGATCCCCAGACCACGCAGGCCCTCCACCGTCGCCGACAGTGCCGCGTCCGGCGCCCGGTGGGTCACGACGACGAGCTGCGCCTCCTCGCCGAGCCCGACCTGCCGTACGGCCTGTATCGACACGTCGTGCTGGGCGAACTCCTCCGCCACCGTGGCGAGCACCCCCGCTTCGTCCGCCACGTCCAGCTGGATGTAGTAGCGGGTCACCGTCTCGCCCATGGGCAGGACGGGAAGCTTGGCGTACGTCACCTCCACCGGCCCCGCCGTGCCGCCGACCACGTTCCGGGCGACCGCGACGAGATCCCCCAGGATCGCGGACGCCGTCGGGGCGCCGCCCGCACCCGCGCCATAGAACATCAGCGATCCGGCGGACTCCGCCTCCACGAACACCGCGTTGTACGCCTCACGCACGCTCGCCAGGGGATGCGACCGGGGAATCATCGCCGGATAGACGCGGACGGACACGCCACGCCCGTTCCGTCCGTCCTCCGAGGGGACCCGCTCGCAGATGGCCAGCAACTTGACGACGCAGTCCATCCCCTTGGCGCCGGCCACGTCCGCCGCGCTCACCTCGGTGATGCCCTCGCGATGCACGTCCGCCGCCGTCACGGGAGTGTGGAACGCCAGCTGCGCCAGGATCGCCGCCTTGGCAGCCGCGTCGAAACCCTCCACATCAGCGGTCGGATCGGCCTCCGCGTAGCCGAGCGCCTGGGCCTCCTCCAGCGCGTCGTTGAAACCGGCCCCGTGCGTATCCATCTGGTCGAGGATGTAGTTGGTCGTCCCGTTCACGATGCCGAGCACCCTGTGGACGTGGTCGCCGACCAAGGACTCCCTCAGCGGCCGCAGAAGGGGGATGGCCCCCGCCACAGACGCCTCGTAGTAAAGGTCCGCTCCGTACTCCCTGGCCGCCGCGAACAGCGTCGCGCCGTCCTCGGCCAGAAGCGCCTTGTTGGCGGTGATGACGGACTTGCCGGTCTTCATCGCCTCCAGCATCAGCCCGCGCGCCGGCTCGATACCGCCGATCACCTCGACCACGATGTCGACGTCGTCCCTGGTCACCAGCGCCTGGGCGTCCGTCGTCAGCAGGTCCCGGTCGACGCCCGCGCGGACCTTGTCCGGCCGCCGCACTGCGATCCCCGCCAGCTCCAGCGGCGCCCCCACGCGCGCGGCCAGATCGTCCGCCTGCTCGCGCAGCAGCCGGACGACCTCCGTGCCGACGACACCGCATCCGAGCAGCGCCACCCGCAGCGGACCACGTTCGGGTTTCACGCTTCGACCTCCGCATCGAGCCGCAGCAGGTCCTCCACGCTCTCCCGGCGGACGATCACGCGCGACCTGCCGTCCCGCACCGCCACCACGGCGGGCTTCGGGACGTGGTTGTAGTTGCTTGCCATCGACCGACAGTACGCACCGGTCGCCGCCACCGCCACCAGGTCCCCCGCCGCAAGATCTTCGGGCAACCACAGATCCCGCACGACGATGTCCCCGCTTTCGCAGTGCTTGCCGACAAGCCTGCTGAGCATGGGCCCCGCGTCCGACGCGCGGCTCGCCAGGACGGCGGTGTACTCGGCGCCGTACAGGGCGGTGCGCAGATTGTCGCTCATTCCCCCGTCCACCGACACGTACGTCCGCAGCCCCTCGACGTCCTTGACCGTCCCGACCTCGTACACGGTCACGCCCCCGGGCCCCACGATCGCCCGTCCCGGCTCGACCGTCAGCCGCGGCAGCGACAGCCCGTACGCCCGGCACTCGCGCGCCACGATCGCCCTCAGCCCGTCCGCGATCGCCTTGGGGTCGTGGGGTTCCTCACCCGGCACGTAGGCGATCCCGTACCCGCCGCCCAGGTCCAGCTCCGGAAGCTCGATCCCGTGCTCGTCCCTGATCGCGACGAGCAGCTCGGCCAGCCTGTGCGCCGCCACCTCGAAACCGTCCACATCGAAGATCTGCGACCCGATATGGCTGTGCAACCCCACAAGCTCAAGCTGCTGGAGGTCCAGAACCCGGCGGACCGCCTCCAGAGCAGCCCCGGAACTCCTGGAGAACCCGAATTTCTGGTCGTCATGAGCCGTCGCGATGAACTCATGGGTATGCGCCTCGACTCCGGTGGTGACGCGCACCATCACCTTGGGTCTCGCCCCATGTTCCCGGGCCAGATACCCCAACCGGGCGATCTCCTCGAACGAATCCAGCACGATCCGTCCGACCCCGACCTCAAGGGCCTTCTCCAGCTCCCAGGACGACTTATTACTCCCGTGCAAGGTAATCCGCTCAGTGGGGAACCCTGCGGCAAGGGCGATGGTCAATTCACCCCCACTGCACACGTCCAGCCCGAGCCCTTCCTCGTTCAGCCACTTCGCGATGGCCGTACAGAGGAACGCCTTGCTCGCGTAGTGCACGTCCCCGTCATGGAACGCCGCCGCATACTCCCGGGCCCGGCTCCGCACGTCCTCCTCGTCATAGACGTACAGAGGCGTCCCGTACTGCTCCGCCAGATCCCGGACGTCGATCCCCCCAACGGTGACCGAGCCCTCCTCCCGACGGGCATTGCGCGGCCAGATATGCGGATCCAGAGCATTCAGATCGTCCGCCGGCCCAGCGGGGTGGTCTTCGGGCAGGACGTCCGCGTGCCGGGGCCCGGCCGGGTGAACTCGACTCATATCCGCTCTCTAGGGGTCTCACCGATCATCTGCAGTCCGTTGCCAAGGGCGATGCGCACGGCCCCCGCCAAACTGGCCCGGCCCGCATGCACCGCCCCGGGTTTCCCATCACCCTGGGGCACGGCGGGACACCGCTCATACACGTCGTGGTACGCCCCTGCCACCCTCTCCAAACAGAACACCAACGGCCCCGCATCCCGTTCCCGCTCGGCCTGCGCAGCCCGCCCGGGAACGTCCCCCAGAGCCTCCACCAAAGAAAGCTCCTCAGGCTTAGGCCCCCCGAAGACCCCACGCGGAATACCCATCTCCTTGGCCCAGCGCCCCACCCAGCAAGCCCGCGCATAGGCGTACCGCACGGAGAACCCAGGGTTCTCGAACGTCCGCGGCCACTCGTCCCACCCCCCGGCCGGTACTTGGGCGAGCCCATACCCGGGATCCCGCAGCACCCCGTCCACAAGGGCCCCGACCCCGACCTCGACCCGCACGAACCCACGCCCGGTGACAGCGCCCCCCACCCGCCGGGCGATCACCCCGGGATCGACCCCCAGCCGCAACGCCACAGGACTCTCAAACACCCCGGCCCCACCAGAGAAAACAGGAACCTCCCCCGGCACGGGCACCGCAAGCTCCCCCTGCGCCACGGCGTCCCGCACCGCGTCCACAAGGGCATCACTCACACCGGCTGGAGTCACCCTGGCGAGACTATCCGACCACTATCCGGACACAGCCGCGAGCTTCCGCACCGTCTGGATCAGCTGGTTCGGGTCGAACGGCTTCGTCACATAAGCGTCGACACCGATCTCGTTCCCCCGCCGCACATCGTGCTCCTGGGCCCGCGCCGTGATCATCACGACCCTGATGTGCGCGGTCCCCGGATCCTCCCGCAACCGGATCGCCGTGACCCACCCGTCCAGCCGCGGCATCATCACGTCCAGCGTGATCACGTCCGGCGCGACCTCCACCACCTTGTCCAGGCAGTCCTGCCCGTCCACCGCGGTGAACACCTCGAACCCCTCCAGCTGGAGGTTCACGGCGATGAGCTGGCGGATCACCTCGTCATCATCGACGACCAGCACGCGTCCCAGTGGCTCGGTCACGGCCACGAAGTTAGTCGACTCGTCCCCCCAACGCACGGCGAACGCCCACGTGCGCGTCACCCCGCCAACCCTGGTAGCCTTCTCCTGCGCCGCCCACCAGCGCGCAAGCCCCCTTAGCTCAGGGGATAGAGCAACGGCCTCCGGAGCCGTGTGCGCAGGTTCGAATCCTGCAGGGGGCACCCCGAAACAATCACCCGAAACCCGCAACGACCTGGAAGAGCAGGCCACGCGGGTTTTTCCATACGTGCAGCCCGACGCAACCGGCAGCCCGCCAACCGCGCCGACCACCCACGCCAAGACACCCGGGACCACGTCCAGACCTCGCGCTCCCTCATCTACTCCCCCGACCACCCTTGCCCGTCTGAACATGGGCTATGGACGACACCCTCGTGCCGCCGCCGCCTGGGCGGTCGCAGCGCACGCTCAATCGCCCACCGGCACCTTCACCTCCGGACTTCGTCTCCCGCTCCGCTCCCCGAAGCGCCTTGTCGACCCGGCGTGGCGTGGACACCGGTAGCCACGCACAGCAACTCTGCTGACCCGCACGCTCCCGAGCCTGACACTCGGCCGCATACGAGCTAGCCAGCTCAAGGTTCATGTCGACAACTGCCCCGCCGACGACGCTATTAGGATCAGACTGTGAACTTCTCCGATCTAATCGCCGCAATAGCTGCCGTTATCGCGCTGGCCTCATTGGTGTACGCGAGACGCTCCGCCACGTCATCTGCGGACTCCGCCCGTGCAGCGGCTCGCAGTGCACAGGCCGATGAGATTGCGGCGATCCAGCAAGCCAAGAACGAAAGCGATACAGGACGGGTACGTGTTTATGTCAGCCTGGAAGCACCGCGGCGTTGGGTACTCAACTACTGCGGAAAGGAAGTTTCCGATCTGAGCCCTGCCAGGTTCCGCAGTAAAATTGATTTCGAGAGAAATATGCTAGAAACCTCCGTCCGCGGGATCGTCGTCAACGAGGACAACCGCACCGTCGTACTAGGCGACAGCTGGGCCTGCAAAGGCGGATCTACTCCACTTTGGCCTGAATCTCTCCCTGAACCCATGAAAGATCATCGGGGAGTACGCATACCACCTGGTGGCGTCGTCATTTTTGAAAGTTCGATCGGTGCATGGACCGAAGTATGGCGAGAGCTATGGGCAGATGACGATCTCGAACGTCTTTGGTCGCACGGCCCTTCCACATCCTTGTATGTGTGGGCGGCCGAAGAAGGCGACGGGCCGGGCTACTCAACGAACGAACGGAAGCAACCGGCCAGCGGCTGGGAGATTCGAATCGGCATCTACGACTACGCCCTTCAACCCGAACCCAGGGATGATCTTGACTCGCTGATCTGGCGTTCACGAGGGCGACCATCATTTATTGTCACTCGATTCCCATTTGAACCAACACCACGCACCATCCATGACCTCACGAATCCCGATGGTCATAGAAGTTGACCAAGCCGTCAGCAGACGGCAACCGACCTTACGACGAGAAGGGGCTCTCAGATACCACCTCATTTGGTGAGTCGGCGGTGGCAGATCAAAACGGCGGCGATGCCGACGAAGGCAAGAAGGCGCTCGGGCCTTGCGTTCGTAGCGCAGTGCAGGCGTTGGCAGCCTCTGAGCCATGACACCTTGCGTTCGACCATCCATCGGCGTCAGCCCAGGCGATCAGAGGAGTCGATGCCACGACGCGCGATGCGCGCGACAAAGCCGCGGCTGCGCAGTCGGCGACGCAGCCGGTTTGGTCATAGCTCTTGTGACCGTGCAGCTTGCCGGGACGGTGTCGGCGCGAGCCGCGACGCGAGTGGATTGGCATAATGCCCCGCACCAGTTCCCCCTCGCGGGTTGTCCGGGACCACGCGGTGCACCTTGGCCAGACCCGAGCGGTGGTCCACTCGGTGAAGCGACGGTGTGCGATGGGGCTCGACGGCCCGAACACCGGCGGCAACTGCTGCCGGGTGCAACCGCTGGTGGCCACAAGGATGATCGCCGCCAGCACCTCGCGATCGCCGTGCCGACGCCGCGCGCCCGCTTGCGGGCGCGTCGGGCAAGCAGCACCAGCCGCTGAAGCAGCTCCCACAGCTTCTCGGGCGCCAACCACCAATCGACCGTCTCCGCGCAAGGCGTGGTTGCCGTCCGCTTGTCGAATGGAATGGGGGTCTTGGAGGTTCCTCGACTCGTTAGTGATTGCAGGGTGGGGCGTAGTCGAGATGGGGGAAGTGGTGGTTCCACTGGGCGCGGCTGATGGTGCCGTGAATGCGGCCGCAGGCGTCGGCGAGCGCCCGGTCTAGGTCGGTGTACCAGATTTGGACGCTGTAGTGGGCGGTCACGGTGAGGAATGTGCCGTCTGCTTTGAGGTAGCGCACTTCCTTTATCGTCCCGCGGGGATTGGTGAGGTGGGCCACGGGAGTCGGCCGCGCACGATCGGTCATGTCCGAAACGTTTACCACGCCGTCCACACCGACGGTCACCGCCGTGCGTCCATGGGAGGCAAAGGCCACGCCGGTGACGATATCGGCATGTCTCGCCACCTCACCCAGCCTGCGGTACCGGGGGAGGTCGCTGATGTCCCACAGCTCGGCCGTATGGTCGTCGCTCCCGCTCAGTAATGTGTGGCCGTCCGGACTGTAGGCGAGGGCGTCCACGAAATTCGTGTGCCCTTTGAGGACGGCGACGGGAGCGCCGTGGTGCGGGTCGCTCACGTCCCAGAGGCGGATGTCGTGGTCGTCGGAGCCCGAGGCCAGGGCTTTTCCGTCGGGGCTGAAGACCACCGGCTTGACGTTGGCGGCGTGCCCGGTGAGCTGGTCGAGCATGCGGGGGGTTTTGGGGTCGGTGATGTCCCAGAGGCGGATGGTGTCGTCGTAGCTGCTGGTGGCGGCGACGCGCCCGTCGTAGCGTACGGCGATGGAGTAGACGGCGTCGGTGTGCACTGCGGGCTTCTTCGACAACAGCGTGGGGTTACGCGGGTTGGTCACGTCCCACGACCAGAGTGTGCGGTGGTTGTCCGCTCCGAGCAGCGTGTTGCCGTCCGCGGTGAACTCGATCGGGCCCAGGCTCGCTCCGCCGATGTCGGTGGTGCCGAGTCGGCGCGGCTGCTGTGGATTCCTGATGTCCCACAGGACGATCTCCGAACTGTTGGCCATGGCCAGGGTGCGTCCGTCACCGGTCACGGCCGGGGCCAGCCCGGCCGGCTTGGGGCCGGTCGTCGTGAGGTCGATCGACGCGACGGACAGGGTGCTGAGCAGGGCGTCCTTTGTGTGTTCCTGTGGGGTCTGGCGGTAGGCGGCCAGCGCGATCTGGATGGCCAGCGAGGGGTCGTACGGGCCGAGGAGCACGGCCTTGTCGGCGGCCTGCACGGCCACGTCCTCGTTGCGCTGCTGGATGACGGTGTTCTGTGCTCGTACGGCGAAACCGGTGACGGCCACGACGCACACGAGCAGGGCGACCAGGGCTGCGACCAACCGGCGCAGGCGGCGCAGACGGCGGCTCTCGCGCTGTTGTGCCCGCTGTGCCGCCGAGGCGCTGGCGTCGAGGAAGGCGCGTTCCCGGGCGGTCAGCGCCTGTGGCGGGAGGTCCTGGGCGGCGGCGAGGCGAACCCCGCGGTACAGGGCGTCGGGGTCATGGTCCAGGGATTGCCAGAGCGTGGTGGCCTCGGTGAGCGCGCGATGCACACGTTCCTGGCTGCGGTCCTTCTCCAGCCAGTCCCCGAGCCGAGGCCAGCAGCGGATCAACGCCTCGTGGGCGATCTCCACGTGGTCGCCGTCGACGGTCAGCAACCTGGCCCGGGTCGCCCGTTCGAGGACGATCTGGGTGTCCGGACCGTCATCCAGTTCGTGGCGCGGCACACGGCGTTTGGTGTCCTCGGTTCCTTCGCCCAGCGCGACGAGCCGCAGGAACAGCCGCCGTGCGGCCTTCTGCCGGTTCTCGCTCAGGGCGTGGTGGAACTCCTCGGCGGTCTGGGTGAGCGCGCCCTCAAAGCCGCCCGCCGCGCGGTAGCCCGCCAATGTCAGAGCGTTGCCCCGCCGGCGCTTCCAGGTCTCCAACAGAGCGTGCGAGAGCAGGGGCAGTGCGCCTGGCCGGCCGTGGGCGTCGGCCGTGAGGGTCGTCAGCAGGGCGCTCTCGACGGTCAGCCGACAGCGGGCGGCGGGCTGGACGATCGCGGCTCTCAGTTCCTCGGCGGTCATCGGGCCGACGGGATGGTGGGCGTGGGGCAGGGCGTCGACCAGGGCGGGCAGCCGTGTGCAGTGCGTATAGAAGTCGGACCGCACGGCTATGGCGACCCGCGTGCGGCTGTCGGGGGCCTGGGCCGCGTGCACGAGTGCGGCGACGAACCCTTCCCGCTCCTTGGTGTCGCGGCAGACGGTGAACACCTCCTCGAACTGGTCCACGACGACGAGCAGGTGGTCCGCCGGGGAGTCTGCCTTCTGCCGCCCGGCGATGATCTGCCGCACCATCCGGTGGAAGGTGTGCGGCTCGGCCGCGAGTGCGTCGTGCACCGGGCCGGGCGCGGTGCCGGCGCGGGCAGCGAGCCGGACGGCGCATTCCTCCAGCGGATGCGGGCCGGGCGTGAACACCAGTGAGGAAACATCAGGAAAGGCGGGAAGCACGCCTGCCCTCAGCACCGATGACTTACCGGATCCCGATCCGCCGAACAGGACGAGAAGACGTTTTTCCCTCAAATGTTCGACGAGTGTGGCCGTGAGCTTCTCGCGGCCGAAGAACAACCCGGCGTCGTCCTCCGTGAACGAGGCCAGACCGGCGTAGGGCGGCCTGGCGCGGTTCCCTCGCCGACCATCTGCGCCGGTTCCGTCCGATATGCCCTTGCCGGCGCACGCGTCAGCCGTCCGCTGCCAGATCAGCTTCCACTCTCGCTCGTCACCGCCACAGGCACGGACATACGCCAGGGTGACGGCCAGGCTGGGCAGCTGCCGTCCTGCCGCAGCCGAGGACAGCGTCGCGATCCCGTAATGCGCATCCCGTGCAAGATCCCGGTAGGTGGGGCTGCCCGCCTGTTCTCGCAGCTTCCGCAAACGCGCTGCGAATTCGATCAGAGGACCGCCGTCCGGGTCCAGAGGACTTTCCCCCCGCGGCATGCGTCCGCCCTTCCCCGGAGTCACACGGGTTGTTCGGCATCCGTTTGTTCACCATCGGCCGACCGGCCCTGAACAACAGGTTAGCGGCTACAAACGGTGCATCACGTCCCACACCAGGGACGGACAACAAGCCGAAAAGAGGAATCTCATGAAAAAGTGGCATCACGTGATCGGGATAATGGCGCTCTCCGTCGGCCTGGCGACCACCGCCCCCGTCACGGCCGGGCCCGCCCATGCGGAGGCTTCGGCGGCCCGGCCCCATATCGCCGCCGTGCAGACGACTGACGGCCTGGATGTCCACCGCGGCAAGTACCTGACCCTGGGCGCCTGCCAGACGGCCGGCCGGCAGGGCATCGAGCGCGGACACTGGGACAGTTTCCAGTGCGCCGATGGCACCTGGCCGTGGCGGTGGAACCTGTGGACCAACCGCTGAGCGTCTAGCGCCGCTGCCGGTGGCTTCCCCCTGACCGAGGGGGGCCACCGGCAGCCTGCAGCGATGACGGCGGTGCGCAGACCGTAGTCGCGGCGTATCCCGGTCGATACAGCCATCTCTGACCAAGAGGCATTGAATGCATCCGAACTGGAGAGACGATCAGCGGCTTCGGGTGGTCATCGTGGACGACCACCCGATCTTTCGCGAGGGTCTGCGCGCAGCGCTGGAGAGCGCCGACGATGTGGCCGTCGTCGCCGAGGCGGCCTCCGCGCAGGAAGCGGTCTCCGTGACGGCGGCCACATCGCCGGATGTGGTGCTGATGGACCTGGACCTGGGCTGTCCTCAGTCGTCCGGAATCCACGCCATCCAGCGTTTGGTCGCGGAACTGCCGCCGGTCGCGATTCTGGTGCTCACCACGTCCAGTGATGACGGCGATCTGCTGGCGACGCTACGTGCCGGGGCCAACGGCTATCTCGTCAAAGGCGCCTGCCGGCAGGAGGTGCTGCACGCGGTGCGCACTGTCGCGGGCGGCGGCGCGGTCTTCGGTTCCGGCATCGCCACGCGCATCACCGCGCTGCTCACCGGAGGCCACCGGCACGGGGCCGAGAGTGCTTTTCCCATGCTGACGACGCGCGAACGCGAGATTCTCGCACTACTCGCCCGCGGCAAGGACAACCGGGACATCGCCCGTACCCTGTTCATCGCCGACAAGACCGTACGCAATCACGTGTCCCGCATCTTCGAGAAACTGCAGGTCAACAATCGTTCAGCGGCGGTCGCCCGGGCCCGGGACGCCGGCCTCGGCGACCCGGATGACCGCGCCGTTCAGGCAGCCGGAGCCCAGCGGCGATAGGCGGTCTCCAGCACTTCAGGAGAAGGCGTCGACCTCCGATCTTTGCTGCTCGGATTCGCCGCCTCGGCACGCGTTACCGATACCTGCTTCGCCTTCGCGTTCAGCCCGGCGAGCGTCGCCCGCTGCCGTAAGCCCAGAAATGGTCAGTTGCGGTCCAGTAGTGCGGGACCGGCGGTCCGCCAAAGGTGTGACAGGAACGGCGCACCCGAGAGTGGTGCGCCGTTCCCGCGCCTTACTAGAAGAACCAGCTGAGGACGGTCCCGATCATCTGCGCCACATTCTGGTTGGCTCCCATCCTGACCAGCCAGTTGACCAGCGCCGCCACCGACAGGACGTACCCCGTGGAGATGGCGTCGGCCAGGCGCGTCGCCACCGACCGCAGAAAGGCGCCCGCTTCGGCGCTGAGGTGGCCGACGATATCGGCCAGTATCCGGCCGCCGTACCGGAGCGCGGCGATCAGGATCTTGATCCGGGCTCCCTTGAGCTCCGCCTCCGACGCCGCCCGGTTCCCGGTGAGAACGGCCACGGCCGTCTCGATCGCGTCGGTGTCCAACCCGGCCTCGCGAGTCAGGTTGACGAGCTCCTCCAGTTCCTCGGCCGTGAATTCGTAAGAAACCGCCTCGGTCATTTTGGATTCCTTTCGGGTGTCGCCTTGTTGATCCCCGCCCGCTTTGCGGGCTTGGCTCAACGATGCGTCTCCCGATGTCCCGATCGCCTGATGCTCAACGCCCCGCCGTGTCCTGTATTACCTGGGTACTCGGAAACCAGACAGTCCCGGGACAGCAGCGATCGATCACCATGGTGGCCATGGTGGACGACAACTGCACCAGGGGCGCGCAGTAGACGCCAAGTTTGCCCAATCCAAGGGGTGGAGAGTATCCGCACGCCGACAGCGGTGATGGTTTCCTGTGGCTATCCGGGTCCGGGTGCCACGGTTTGCAACTCTACGTTCCTCACCTCTCGGACGTACTCTTGGGCAAGTGCAAGGTCGCCGTTGCTTCACGAGGCTCATTCTCTGTCTCGGTTGCTACGTTTCTGTCGGGATCTGTGCGGGTTTCGGGGTCGGTGGTGCGGCTTGGTTCGTGCGGCGCCGCCATAGGGCAACGGTGGTCGGCACCAGTCCTCGGGGGGCGAAGAGCATCATTGCCATGAGGAGTGTTCCGAAGAGGCCGTAGGACAACACGGTGGGTGCCGTGGCGGGCATGCCTTCGCGGGCGCCAAGATCGTTGAGGACCTGGAGCAGCACGGTGATGGCGACGGCGCCCGCCGTCGCGCCCCAGATGCTGCCGGTGCCGCCGACGACGACCATGACGACGTACTCGATGGACAGCAGCACCGGGAACGAGGTGGGTGAGACGTAGCCGATGTAGAAGGCGTAGATTCCGCCCGCGAGTCCGGCGAAGGCGGCCGAGAGGCTGAAAACGGCCAGCTTGTAGGCGGCCACCGGGACGCCGGAGGAGGACGCGGCGACCTCGCTGGTGGCCAGGGCGCGCAGGCCGCGGCCGGGACGGGACGCGATGATGTTGCGGCTGACGAGCGCGACGACGATCAGTGTGACGAGGGCCAGGCACGCGTACGGGACGTCGCCGGAGAACTCGTACCCCGCGACCGTGAGCTGGGGAATGGCCTGCAGGCCGATGTCGCCGCCCGTCCAGGACTGCTGCCCGGCCAGGTTCAGCAGGATCAGCTGGACGGCCAGTGTCGCGAACGCCAGCTGGTGGCCGCGCAGCCGCAGGAGCGGGACGCCCAGCAGCGCCGCGGCGACGGCCGCCGCGGCGGGGGCGGCCAGCAGGCCGAGCCAGGTCGGCAGGGAGTTCGTGGCCATCAGCGCGGCGGTGTAGCCGCCGATCATGTAGAAGGACGCCTGGCCGAGTGACACCTGTCCCGCGTAGCCCATGAGCAGGGAGAGCCCGACGGCCACCGATGCGGCCAGCAGCGCCAGGACCAGTGTGGACAGGGTCATCGTGCCCCCTCGTGCTGAAGCGGGGTGCGGCGGGCGGCTCGCCAGACCATGATCGCCAGCATGAGCGCCAGCGCGACGACGGTCTGGTAGGAGGCCTGCCCGTACCCGGCGACCATGGCTTCGACGACGCCCAGGGTCAGTGCGCCGGCCAGGGCCGGACCCGGGCGGGTCAGCACGCCGAAGACGGCGGCCGCGAACCCGTTGGTGATCAGCAGGACGTCGGTGTCGTAGGAGATGGGCGTCAGCGGGGTCAGCAGAACCCCGGCCGTTCCGCCGAGCAGGCCGCCGAGCGTGAAGGCCACCAGGCCCATCCGGGTCACGTCGATCCCCACGGCCCGCGCCGCATAGGCGTTGGACGCGCAGGCGGTCAGTGCCTTGCCCAGGTAGGTCCGGGTGAAGAAGGGGATGAGCAGGCCGAAGATCGCCGCGGTCACGCCGATCACCAGGAGCGACTGCTTCTGTATGAAGGCGTCGCCGACCCTGACCGCGCCGTTCAGTCCGGGGAACGACCGCGGGTCATCGCCCCAGAGGAGGATCTCGGCCGCGTACGCCACGAATCCGGCGCCCAGGGTCACGATCAGCGCCGACTGGGTGCCGGCACCGGGTTTGGTGAGGGTGACCACTCCGACGAGCAGTCCCACCAGGCCGGCCACCAGAACGGCGGCCGCCTCGGCGAGCCCGTGCGGGAGTCCGGCCGACAGCAGCGAGCCGGCGGTCATGCCGGCGACGACCGCGAACATGCCCTGGGCGAAGTTGACGACGTGGGTGACGCGGTTGATCGTCACGAGGCCGCTCGCCAGCAGCGCGAACCCGCATCCGACCGCGAGTCCGGAGATCAGGTACTGGAAGAACGCGCTCACGTCCCGTCCCCCAGGTAGGCGTCGGCGACCTCGGAGTTGTCGCGGAGCTCGGCGGCGGTGCCGTCGACGCGGATACGGCCCGCTTCCAGGACGTAGCCTCGGGCGCACACGTCCAGGGCCAGGCGGGCGTTCTGCTCGATGAGCAGGACGGCCAGGCCCTGTTCGGCGTTCAGGCCGGTCAGGTGTGCGACGAGGTCGGCGGTGACCTTCGGGGCCAGCCCGAGCGACAGCTCGTCGACGACCAGCACGTCGGGACGTGCCATGAGGGCCCGGCCGACGGCGACCATCTGCTGCTGGCCTCCCGACAGGCTGCCTGCCCTCTGGTCGCGGACCTTGACCAGGTCGGGCAGGAGCCGGTAGACCCAGTCGGTGTCGCGAGAACGCCTGTCGCGGCGGCTGCGCCAGGCCCCCAGGATCAGGTTGTCCTCGACCGGCAGGTCGGGGTACACCTGCCTGCCCTCGGGGACGAGGGCGGCCCGGCCGTGGACGGCGACGTGGCCGCCGACCGGCCACAGCAGGCCCATGACCGCGTTGACCAGCGAGGTCTTGCCCGCGCCGTTCGGTCCGATCAGCGCGACCATCTCGCCTCGCCCCACGGTGAACGAGACCTCGTCCACAGCGGTGGCGGTTCCGTATCGCACGGTCAGATCGCGCGCCTCGATCACCGGGTTCACGTGTGCCCCGATCCCAGGTAGGCGGCGATGACCCTTTCGTCCCGCCGGATCTGGGCCGGTGTGCCCTCCGCGACCTGCGCGCCCAGATCGAGCACGCTGACCCGGTCGGCCAGCCGGGAGACGAACGCGACGTCGTGCTCGACCAGCATGATCGTCAGGCCGTCGGCGCGCAGGCCCTCCACCAGCCGTGCCAGCGCCTCGCGTTCGGCCGCGCGGAGACCCGAGGCGGGTTCGTCCAGCAGCAGCAATCGGGGCTTGGCGCAGAGCGCCCGTGCCACCTGCAGCGAGCGTTGCTGTCCCAGCGGGAGCGCCTCGGCGGGACGGTGCGCCCAGTCCTGCAGGCCGACACGGTCCAGGGCCTCGAACGCGTCCGCCCTGATCCGCGCCTCTTCGCGGCGGTGCGCGGGCAGGCGCAGCGCCCCGGAGGCGAACCCGTGCCGGGTCCGGGCGTGGGCCCCGACCATGATGTTCTCCAGCGCCGTCATCCCGGCGAAGAGCCGTGCGCCCTGGAAGACGGTCGCCATGCCGAGCCGGGCGCGTCCGTGAGGGCTCAGCCTGTCGATGCGCCGCCGGCCGTAGCGCACGACCCCGTGGTCGGGACGAAGGTGACCGTTGATCAAGCTGAAGAGGGTTGACTTGCCCGCCCCGTTGGGACCGATCACCGCGCGGGTCTGGCCTTGGACGACGGTCAGGCTGACGTCGCGGACCGCGTACACGCCGCCGAAGGCCCGCCCGAGGCCCTCGACCTCCAGGAGCGGCGTCATCCGGCGGCCTCGGCGGTCGCGGCGAGCCGGGTCGCCGACCACGGCGTCGGCACGAGTCTGCCGCCCTTGACCTGGTTCATTGAGATGTCGGTGGGCTTGAGGCCGGAGTGGTCGGTGGCGCTGTAGGCGTACCGGCCGGCCGGGGTGACCAGCGTCAGGGATTCCAGCGCGTCGCGGATCTTGCCCCGGTCGGTGCCGCCGGCCTTCTGGATGGCGGCGGCGAGCAGTTTGACGCCGGAGTAGCCGTCCATCGCGAACTGTGGCGGCTCGTACCCGTATCTCTGCCGGAACGGCTGGGACATCTCGGTCACGGCGCTCTTGAGCTTGCTGCTCGGCAGGGTGTCGCCGACGACGCCGATCGCGCTCTGCACGTAGACGCCCTCGGCGGCCGCGCCGACCGGCTGAAGCCAAAGACGGCTGGACTGGGAGCCGGTCATGAACAGCGGCAGCTTCAGGCCCGATGTGGGGTACTGCTTGGCCATGGTGACTCCGGGCGCGCCGCTGGCCCACACCGCGAGCGCCTGGGCGTCGGTGCCGCGCACGTGCGCGAAGACCGGGCTGAAGTCGTTGGCCGTCGTCTCGAACGGCTCCTGCTTGACGAGGGTCACGCCGTAGGCGGCGGCGTGCCCGGTCATTCCGTCGCGTCCGGCCAGCGCGTAGGCGCTCTTGGTGTCGTAGGCCACCGCCACCTTGGTGATCTTGTGGGCCTGGAAGTACTGCAGCATCGCCTCCGCGTACTGGGAGGACAGCGCGGGGACGACGAAGGTGTACTTGCGGACGGGGTGGACCTGCTTGTCGGCGGGGGCGAGCGAGACGTAGGGGATCTTGTCGCGCTCGGCGAGCGGCTCGACGGCGAGGCCGACGTTGGAGAACGTGGATCCGAGGATCGCGGTGACCTTGCGCGACCGCAGCTTGTTGTAGTGCAGGACGCCCTGGTCGGGCAGGGTCTTGTCGTCGAGCGTGATCAGCTCGATCCGCTTGCCGCCGATCCTGCCCCCGGCGTTGATCTGCTCGACCGCCAGGTCGACGGTCTTCTTGGCCTCGCCGCCCAGCGGGGCGTAGTTGCCGCTCAGCGACTCGATGAAACCGATCTTGATGGTGGCGCCGCCGGTGGAGCCACCACAGGCCGTCATTGCCATCGCCGGGGCCAGCACCGCGGCGGTCAGGACAGGAAGGATCTTGCGCATCGGACGACTCCCGGTCGGGATGACGGAAAGTACCGTGAACTTAGGCTTATTGCTCACTGCCGTCAAGAATCTGACGAACTATTCTTCGTGAGAGGATCTGGTCGTGCCGCAATCCGTGTCCGAAACGGTGGCCGAGACCGCCGACGCAGGCGTCCCCAAGGTCCGCCCGCAGTCGCTGATGTTCACGTTCCTGGGCAACTACGTGCTCGGACGTGATGTCGCGGTGTTCTCCGGAAGCTTCATCGAGGTGCTGGGCCGGTTCGGGATCGGCGAGCACGCGGTCCGCTCGATGCTGACCCGGATGGTGGCGCGCGATCTCCTCACCCGGCACCGCCACGGCCGCCGCGTGTACTCCGGGCTGACCGAGCGGTGCCGCCGGATCCTGGCCGACGGCGAGGAGCGCGTCTGGCGGCGCAGCGTGATCAACGACGACTGGGACGGCCACTGGACCGTCCTGGCGTTCTCGCTCCCGGAATCGTGGCAGAGCCACCGGCACGAGCTGAGGTCCCGGCTGAGCTGGGCCGGATTCGGCCCGGCCGGCAACGGGCTGTGGATCTCGCCCGCCCGGGTGGACGTCACGGAGGTGACCGCCGACCTCGGCCTCGACGCGCACGTCAAGGTGTTCGCCGGGCCGTCCCTGCCGCCCACCGACGAGGCGCGCATGATCCGGGACGCGTTCGACCTGCGCGCGATCTCCACCGGTTACCAGACCTGGCTGGACCGCTGGGACCGGCCCGAGCCCGCCCCCGACGCCCCGGACGATCTCGTCCGCTACCTGCTGCTGACCACCGAGTGGCTCAACCTGATCCGCGTGGATCCGCGCATCCCGCTGCGTCACCTGCCGCCCGACTGGCCCGCGATCCGCGCCCAGGAACTGCTGTACACGCTGCGTGACCGCTATCAGGACGGGGCGCGCGAGATCGCCGAACGCACGATCGAGCTGATCGAGCTCCGCTGAACCGCGCATCGCGCCGCAGTGTGATCGGGGGGGGCACGGACGACCGTCGTCCGCGGCCGCCCCGCCGCTGGTCAAGGGCCTTCTGCGTCCTGATCCACGACGGGTCGTGCACTGCTCGCGAACCGAACGTGCCCGGCCGCAGCCCGCAGCCTTGAAGCCTCTTCCCGGTCACCGACCCAATCCGGGCGGAGGCCGATCCCGCACAGAGTGAAGTTAGGCAGATTCTTGACTTTCGCTAAGAATCTGCCGAATATTGCGGATGCCTCCCTCCCCGCCTCCCCACGAGGAGCACTCATGAGACGTCCCCGGCAGTGGGCACCACCCCTCGCGATCCTCACGGTGCTGGCCACGGCGAGCGGCCTGACGGCCCCGGCGCCGGTGGCCGGGGCCGCCGTCCCGTCGGGCCACTTCACCGGGACCCTGCCCGACGGGTCCAGCTGGGTCGCCGACGTACCCGAGCACTGGAACGGGACGCTGCTGCTCTACAGCCACGGCTTCGGGCCTCTCGTCCCCGTCGACGCCCCCGACCCCGTGAGCGCCAAGGCGCTGCTCACACGCGGTTTCGCGCTGGTCGGATCGTCCTACGCCCCGGGATCGATGTGGGCGATGAACACCGCCGTCGCCTCGACCCTGGGCGCCGCCGCGGACTTCGGACGGCGCGTCGCCCGTCCGAAGTACACCATCGCGTTCGGACAGTCCATGGGCGGCCTGGTCAGCGCCCGGATCGCCGAGACACGGGCCGTCGACGGCGCGCTGACCACCTGCTCCATGGTCGGCGGCGCCGCCGACCTGAACAACTACCAGCTCAACGGCGAGCATGCGCTCGCGCAGCTGCTGGCACCCGAAAAGCAGATCAAGCTCACCGGGTTCACCACCCCCGACGAGGCGAACGCGTCCGGAGCACGGCTCACCGATCTGGTCACCGATGCCCAGCGCACGGCGGGCGGCCGGGCGCGGATAGCACTGGCGTCCGCCTTGTTGAACCTCCCGTCCTGGTTCCCCGGCGAGGCCAAACCCGCGGACGACGCGGGGCGCGAAGTGCAGCAGTACAAGTGGCTGACCGCGGGGGACACTCTGCGCTTCGTGATGGGAGGCCGGTACTGGATCGAGTCGGCCGTCGGCGGCAACAGCGCGTGGAACGCCGGAGTCGACTACGCCGATCTGCTGCACCGCTCCGCGGACCGTCCGGCGATACGGGCCCTGTACCGGCAGGCGGGCCTGAACCTCAAGGACGACCTCACGCGCCTGACCCGGACCGCGTCGATCCGCGCCGAACCCGCGGCGCTGGTCAACATGCTGCGCACCTCGGTGCCGGCCGGACGCCTGAACGTGCCCAGCCTGACCCTGCACACGATCTCCGACAACCTGGCCGCGACCGGGCACGAGACCGTCTACGCCGACCGTGTCACCCGGGCGGGCCGCGCGCGGCTCCTGCGCCAGGCGTACGTCGACCGCGCCGGTCACTGCCGGTTCACCGTCGCCGAGACGCTGGCCGCCGTCGAGGCGATCCATGCCCGCACGATCACCGGACGATGGGGCACGCTGGCCACGCCACGAAGCCTGAACAAGGCCGCCGCCCGCCTAGGCACCGACGGCTCGGCCTTCCTGCACCACACCCCCGATCCGCTGGTCACCCACCCCGTCAACGATTAGCCATGCTCCACACCGACGGTCCCGCGCCAGCACAGAAGGAGCACTCACACGAGCTCGATGACGGCGCCAGCCCCCAGAGGATCCCGCTGAACGACCCAGCGAACGCAGCCAGGCATTCTGGGCACACGGCGACTTCACGCCCGGACGGCAACGAACCCCCAGATGGACGCCCTAGCATCCCCTAGAGGGCCCGGATGGACCTGAAGCAAGAGACATCCATCCGACGCGCAAGCCATGAGACGCGCTCTGGTTCTCATGGCCAAGGTGCACTCGATTCATACCCGCAAAGCCGTGACCGAGACGCGCCAAGAGGGGGCGAACTCCCGCAACTGCGGCGTACGCCGGGCCGCCAGCCTCGACGTCCGAGCCGACGCCCTCCTCTCCGACGTCAACCGAGCCTGAACACCGGTACCAGCTCGTCAATTGGTGGACTCCTCCAGCGCCCACACAGGAAACCGACGTCTTGGCCAGCCACCACGGTCCCCTCCGGCTCGTCGGAGTCACGACGGCTCTGCGGCGGGTCCGACCGGTTGAGACGCGGAGGGCCGGACGCGCTGACGTCGTGGTCATCCAGGATGCAGGGCGAGGTGAGCAGCGAACACGCCTTACCTCGCCCTCCACTTCTCCGCCCCAGCAGCCACCGACGGAGGCTGCCTCTCCCGCTCCACCTCGTCGAGGGGCACCAAACGCCGCCTCCCGCGCGCCCCGCTCCTCCGCCCATGCAAGACGAGCGAACGCTTCGCCCTCTTCCTCGCCTGGACACGAGGCATGGTGCGGGCCGGACAACACTGCCCACCTGATGTCAAAACTAACGTTCTCACTTCCGCACAACGGGACACAGGAGACTGTATGGCGCCGCGGTGTAGATCAGATCATTTTCGGCAAGGAATGCGCACATAACCCTGTACACAGGGTCTCCTATGCCCCATCCGTGACACGGGGCGACGTGGCCGACCGTGGCCAGAGACGTCTGGCTGCTTTCTCAGGCGCCGGGATTCGATGGTCTCAGATAGAAAGCATGGGCTCTCGGGCAGGATTCCCCCCTTGGGCAATTACTAATAGAGACACATGGAATGACTAACATAGACGCGATTCAGCAGAACATCGATGCAGCTATAGATTTCATGGATGGACCCACTCGTGGCGGCCAGAGTCATCGGCAAGGAAGGCCGTTGGTGGACTTACCGCATGCCGGTGCTCGCGTCTTCTCCTCGAACGGCACCGAGTTCACCCTTCAGCGGGGGCAGAAGTCCACCCGGGCCACGAAGGGTTTGAGGCTATAGGACGAGAAAAGAGCCACCGTTCTTGCCGATTGCGGAGATCGATTGTCGCCGGACCTTCGCCACCATCGTCGCCGGTCCTCCGAAATTCATAGGCGAAGACTATTCACCCGAGGTGGTCTCTTCAGCATTTCGCAGTTACGATAGCCACCTCATGCACATCGAAGTGATCACGTATCAAGAATTGCTTCCCCATGCCGCCCGGGCACTCCAGGTAGAGAGGCACGGTTCTGCGATCGAACTAATACAAGAAGGAAAGCCCTCGGCTCCGGAATTGGCGAGTTGATCTCAGAACCACGCACAGAAATTGAGAAACGCAACCTTACCTCCGCCGATCCCGTAGCTCGTCGACAAGCTTGATGAACTGGTCGGCTGTCGAGTTGGAGTAGAAGTCGCGAGGCGTGATCTTGGGCAGCCCGGCCTCCTGCATCGAGGTGAGGGCCCGGACTACGAGCAGAGAATTGCCACCCATTTCGAAGAAGTTGTCCTCCATGGACACTTCGGTCTTCAGGTGGTGGCTCCAGATGCCCAAGACCTTCTCGGCGAGATCCTCAGGATGCGCAGCGTCCGCCGAGGCGGGGCCGGACGCGCACTGTTCCAGACTTCCTACCGTTCCCGCGGTAGCCGGGGCGGGGAGTTGGGAGAGGTCCGGCTTCCCGTTGGCTGTGAGTGGTACCGCAGAGATCTCTGTGAGCGTGGAAGGGATCATGTAATCGGGGAGGATGCGGCGGGCATTGTCGAGTATTCGCCAGGTATCGGTCTGCTGCGTGAGCACGACGTACGCGTCGAGCCGACCGCTCGCAGGGTCACCGGGAGAGGGCTCGGAGGCGACGACGACCGCGGTGCTTACGGTGGGGTCGGAAGCCAGCACCGATCGGATTTCGTCCAGTTCGATGCGATGTCCGCGGATCTTGACCTGGTCGTCGAGGCGCCCGAGGTGATCGAGGCGTCCGTCAGGTCGGAGTCTGCCCTTGTCCCCGCTGCGGTAGAGACGTGCACCGGTCTCGGGGTCGGTGACGAATCTCTGCGTGGTCAGTTCGGGGTGATTCAAGTAGCCGTGGGCGACGCCCGCGCCGCCTACGTAGATTTCTCCTGCCGCTCCTGGCGGAAGCACGCGCCCCCTCTCATCCCGTACTGACAGCGACCAGCCGGGCAGAGCACGACCGACCGAGCGAGAGCCTGCCACGAGGTCCGACGGAGTGATCGTCTGTGCGGTCACATGGATGGTCGTCTCAGTGATGCCGAACATGTTCACCACGCGACACGAGGTGTGAGAGTGCCGGGCGAACCAGGGGCTGAGTGTCCGCACATCGAGGGGTTCGCCTCCCAGTACCAAGAGTCGCACCGACAGTTCGGCCCGCTCCGACCGGTCTGCGCGGATGAGCTGAGAGAAGGCCGACGGGGTCTGGTTGAGCACGGTGACTCGTTGCTCGACGAGAAGCTTGTGGAACTCGTCGGTGTCCCGCGCCGTCCAGTAAGGGACGACGACCAGTCTGCCGCCGGTGAGGAGACATCCCCAGATCTCCCACACCGAGAAGTCGAATGCGCTCGAATGGAAGAAGGACCATACGTCGTGGGGTCCCAGCGCGAAGTCCACGGTGGTGGCTTCCATTAGGGCGATCAGATTCCGGTGGGGGATGACCACTCCTTTGGGACGGCCTGTCGAGCCGGACGTGTAGATCACATAGGCGGGATCGTCACCGGTTCCGGATCGCGGGTGTACCGGGTCGTTGCCGGGTGCACCGCGCGCGCTCAGTTCGTCGACGCCCACGATCCGAACGTTCGCGACAGCCGGGAAGTGTTCGTCGTCACCGATGACGAGGGGGATGCGCGCGTCTCCCGTGATGTACCTCAGACGGTCCTCCGGATACCGGTTGTCCATCGGCACGTAGGCGCATCCTGCCTTGAGGACGCCCAGAAAAGCGACGATCAGGGAGGCGTCGCGGTCCAGGCAAATCCCGATCCTGCTTCCGGGGGCGACGCCAAGGGCGCGCAGACCCGTGGCGACCCGATCGGCGCGCTCGTTGAGCTGCCGATAGGTGATCTCGCCGCGTCCGTCCAGGAGCGCTACGGCGTCTGAGAAGCGATGCGCGATGTCCTCGAAACGTACGTCGATCCGCTCTTGGGCACCTAGGTCGTGGCCGCGGCCTCCCAGATGCAGGACCTCCCGCGTCTCTTTCGGCCCCATGACTGGAATCGTCGACAAGGCCGCCTCGCCTGAGCCCTCCACGAATCGTGACACCAGCCGCTCGACCGAGTCACAGAACGTCTCCGCGACCCGCGCTGAGACCATGCCTTCGTCGAACCAGCACGACCCACCGAATCCGCCGTCCGATCGCTCCGCGCCGTGGACCGTGAGCGGGAACGGAGGAGTCAGGCAGGGCACGTATGTGCGGTCATCGCTTGCCTCTGAGATAAGTACGCCGACTCCGGGCAGTTCGTATTCCGCCTCAGAACCGGTAACGGTGTCGAGCAGTGCGAGGTAATCCTCGACACTCTGGTCCTCGTCGATCTCCCGGACGGTCAGGGTGGTCTCCTGCTGTTCGCGAAGCAGATCGAGTTGCCCGACCTCGATCGTTCCCTTCCCGGAGTATCTGGCCATAGTGAGGGCGACGGCGCCCAAAAGCATTTTTGTGTTCGCCCCACGGCAGGACAGATCAAGGGCGCTGACGACGCCACCGCAGTTCGAGTCACCAAGGCCCCAGTCGATGGAGGCCCACCGGGCAGCCGATTCGACTGAGGTCTCGGGCAACAGAGGTGTCTCCTCCGCCGCCTCCGAATCGGAAAGCAGCATTGTCGCCACCCCGTCCAGCGAGGCGCGCGGGACACGTCGTCGAACGGCGACGAGTACAAGGTCGGCGTTGCCGTCGGCGTACCGCAGCAAGACAGTACGCAGCGGCTGATCGTTTCGGACTGGTCGCAGCACCTCTCGTAGCGTCCGCTCATGTGCCACCTGGGCTTCACGCGGAGTCGGCACGGCGGTCTCCCAGAGCCGCGGTCGTCTCAACGCCGGCCACCGCTGAGCCACCTCGTCCAGCCGCCGGCTGATAACGGGGGCATTGACCGGGCCGGACAGCCGTGTGAGCAAGCTGTGGCAGGCGCGTCCCTGCGCTTCCAATCTGCGGCGGAAAGGCAACAGGGGTCTCTCCCGCGCTGCGGAGAGCCGGACTCGGCCGACCGTGCACGGTGGTTCTTCGGTACCTGGGGTCATGGTCGCTTTCCTGCCGGTGCCGGAGCTGTCCCGTGACTTCATCTGCTGGTGAATCCTCCGTCGACGGTGAGCACCGTCCCGGTCACCTGACGGGAGTCGTCTCCGGCAAGCCAGACCGCGGCGCCCGCGATGTCGGAGGCCTCGATGAGCGTGTTCATCGGCTGATCGCGTATGAAGACCTCCTCGTGTTGATCTGCCGACAGCTCGAGCGAACGGGCGATCTCCGAAAGCATCCGGCCTTCGACGAGCGGGTCGTCGCGCACGGAGCCGGGACACAGCGCGTTCACCCGTACCCGGTACGGCGCGTAGTCGAGCGCCGCCGCCTTGGTCAGACCGATAAGGCCATGTTTGGCAGCAACGTAGCCACCGAAATACCGGTAGCCGACCACTCCGGCGGTCGACGAAACGTTGATGATGCTGCCGCACGCCTGCTCGACCATGACAGGGGCGACGGCCTTGACCATTCGCCAGGCGCCGGAGAGATTCACGTCCAGTATCAGCGACCATTCAGACTCGCTCATCTCATGGATGGCGACGCCGGACGGCGCGGCGATTCCAGCATTGTTGATAAGCACGTCGATGGTGTGAAAGCGTCCAAGCGCCTCTTCGACCGCGGCGGCCACGCATCCCGCATCCCGCACGTCCACGGTGGCTGCGATCACGGCGCTGCCGAGTTGCTCGCACAACCGTGCCGAGTGGTCCAATTGGCTGCGACTGCCGAGTGGATAGCGCACTCCGGCCAGATCGGCGGCGATATCGGTGAGCACCAGGTCGGCGCCCTCGCGCGCGAACCGGACGGCGCATTCCCGGCCCAGCCCACGTGCCGCTCCCGTGATCACAACGGTCTTGCCCTCCAGGGACATGCCCATGGCTCACCGTCCCTGTTCCGATCAGCTTCCCGCGATGGTCCGCAACAGCACTTCGGGTGAGTCGACCAGATACATGTGGCCGCCCGACAATTCCAGATATGTGAAGTCCGCCTCGGTGACGTCGCGCCACTGCAGTGCGTGCTCCCTGGTGACCAGGGCGTCCTCTTCACCGCGCAGCGAGGTTACGGGCACACGGAGGTGCGCTTCGGGGGCCGGCTTGTAGTTCTCGTGCATTGCCACGTCCGCCCGGAGCACGGGCAGGAGCAGCTCCCTCAGGCCCGGATCATCGAAGGCCTCATGCCTGTAACCCGCGAACTCCTGCACGCGCTCTAGGAAACCGGCGTCGTCGAGCCCGGTCGCTCTGATGTCACGCCCGTTACACGGGCCGGGTGAACCGCTGACATAGAGGTGCGCCAAACCCCGGTGGCCGGCCCGCTCGAGTTCACGAGCGATCTCGTAGCAGAGCACGGCACCGAGGCTGTGGCCGAAGAGCCCGAAGCTCGGCATTTCTGCGGTGAGGTCGGCGATGCGGGTGGCCAGATACGCAGCGGCTTCGATCACGTCTGTGAAGGGATCGTCCAGGAACAGTTCCTCACGTCCCGGCAACTGCATCGGGAGCACGGTGATTCCGTTCGTCGGTATTTCTGCCCAAGAGCGATAGAAACCGGCCCCACTCCCCGCGAAGGGCAGACACACCAATGGATAGGGCTTGGACGACATGGTCTCCTCATTCTCTGTCTCAGCGCAGGGCCTCAGCCCGCTCCAGAAGATCGGCGAGTATTTCGGATGCATGTGGCAGCAGATAGAAGTGATCGCCGGAAAAGCGCCGGAAAACGCACTCCGCCGAGGTCACCTCCCGCCACCCCGCGAGCTCCTCGGTGGTTGCTTCGGTGTCCTGATCGGCGCTGTACACGACGATGGGGAGATCACAAGGATGGTCGTGCGCGTGTCGATAGGTCTCGAGGAGGCGATAGTCGTTGCGCACGATCGGCAGGATGTGGTCGCGCAAATCCTGATCCGCCAAGGCTGCGGCGCTCCCTCCGACCTTGGCCAGTTCCGCCACGAGCCCCTCGTCGTCGCACAGGTGGATTCCGCCTGCGCGCTGAATGTGCGGGGCGGGTAGCGCCGAGACCGCGAGCAAAGCCGGTCGACCATTGCCGGGACGGAGTCGTCGGGCGGTCTCGTAGGCAACCACCGCTCCCATACTGTGGCCAAAGAACACGGTAGGGACGATCGGCAGAGACCCGATCTCATCGACAAGCCCGTCGGCGAGCAGCACCGCATCGCCGACCAGCGGATCGGCAAGGCGGTCCTCCCTGCCGGGGTACTGCACCGCCAGCAGTTCCACGCCGTGGGGCACCCTTCGCTGCCAGGGCGCGAAGAAGCGCGCCGCGCCACCGGCGTGGGGAAAGCAGACAACGCGTGTGCGGGCCCCGCGTCCAGTCCTGAGCGAACGCAGGCTCGGAGCGTCCACAAATGGCATCGATTCGCCCTTTTCACATACTTCGCTTTCACAATGCTCAGCAGTTGAGGAATGCTCTGACGCCCTGCAACTCACTGCGCTCCGACGGGCTCGCCTTTTCTATGAACTTCTTGAGGTAGTTCGCACCCTCTGTGCCTCCTGATCCGGTGCGTTCGGCCGTCAGATATCTGATTGCAAAACCATAATGACGTCCGCGCCATTGACGCAGCACCTGCAGCAGCTCGTTAAAATTATGCTCGATTTCTTGGTCATCCCCGGACCGGACCCGTCCGCCCAGCCTCTCCCACTCCTCGGCGAGGATTCCGCGCAGCCCAGAAAGGTGGTCGAACTGCTCGAAGATCAGTTGCTTCTCCGGGTCGAGGCCGTACAGCACGATCTCCATGGCGTGATAGTTCATGGACTGCACGGCGCTGGCGTCACCTGTCTCGTCACGGAAACCCATGAAACGCTCGGGCGACATGGTCCACAGCACGCCGAATACCTCGTTCAGCAGCGTGGCCGCGAGCGTGGCCTGCCGAAGCCTGACCCGTGCCTCCTGTACGTCGCTTGCGCGGACTTCGGCGGACCTCAGCACGAACGAACGGACCAGAAAGAAGATCATCTCGCAGGCGTGCACGGACCTGAGGAAGAGATGTTCATCGTGTTTGTCGGACTCCGGGAAGTCTGTACACCGGGCCAGCACGAATCGGTTCCAGCGCCTCCGTGGGTCGAACCGCCGTCGTCGTAAGACCGCCAGTAGCGCGAGATCGCCCGCCGGATCGAGGGTCAGCTCGTACACCCGGTCCAGAAGAGCCCGTAGTCTTCGCCGCCGTTCCATCGAGACAGCCGGGTCGATCGCGCCGTCCGGCGGTCGCCTTTCCACCTCGAGCAGATCGCAGAGCGTGACGGCCAAGGCCTCTGCGGCGCCGGTGATCGGGTCGTCCGGGTATCGGGCCAAGAACCAGTTGTAGACGTGCAAATTGGTATACCGGTAGTACCTTGGAATCGGCGATCCTCGGCTGAACGGGCGGGTCAGCAGTTCGAGCAGCTCTGCTTCGGTATCGCTTTCCGCTCCATCGCAGACCGCCGCCGCGGCCTCGTCGTAGAAGCGGGACAGTTCATCGAGCCGTTGGGGTGTGAGCGCCGCGCGGCCTCTTTCGCACTGAATTCTGATAATATGCTCGCATCTTTCGGGTAGGCGCAGCGACAATGGGTCACCTCCGCAGGAAGCAGGCGGTTTGAGAAGCTCGGGAATTGGCCGCTCCTAGGCGGGCCGACGTGCCATGACGAGGTGTTTGTCCCCATCGGTGCGACGCACTTCGCATTCGGCGAATCCCGCCGATTCGAGCAGCTCGATGTACTCCCGAGCCGATCGGTGGCGTCCCTGCGTCTCCACATGCATCGAAAGGTTCATTACCGCAGCACCGATGGGGCCGCTGCGGTCGTCGGCGAACAGGCGCTCCATCACCAGGATCCGGCCGCCCGGTACGCACGCCTCGAAGGCCGAACGCACCAGCTCACGACAGGCGGCGTCGGTCCAGTCCGAGAGGATGTAACCGAAGGCGACGCAGTCACCTTGGGGCAGCGGGTCCCGGAAGAAGTCCCCCGCTCTGAAGGCCAGGCGTCCCTCTAGTCCGTACTCACGTCGTCTGGCCTTCAAGAACGGCTCGACCTCTGGCAGGTCGAAAACGGTGGCCCGCAGCGTCGGATTGCGGCGCAGTGCGGCGATGGCGAACGGGCCGCAGGCCCCGCCGACGTCGATGAGCCGCGTCACCGAGCCCAGGTCGGCGAGGTCGGCCAGGCGTCCGGACGCGTGGTGGCTCAACTGCCACATGGCGGCCATGAACCGCTCGGTCGACGGCCCGTCCCGGTAGATACGGGTGAACGCATCCGGCATCCCCGCGTCCACCACCTCCTTGCCGCGACGCAGGTACTCGTCCAGCAGCTCCAGCTGGCGAGACGCGTCGGTCACCAAATGGTCGACGAATCCGCCCAGATAGCGATCGGCGTCCGGGACGAGGAAGGCCGTCACCGCGGCAGGGAGGCCGTATCGGCCGCCTCCCGCCTCTTCCAGTAGGCCGAGCACTTTCAGCAGCAGCATCAACCGCTCCAGGGTCTCGGCGTCGAGCCCGAGGTCGGCGGCGATGGCCGACGCGGTCGCCGGGCCGTGGCGCGACAGGTGGGTGAATACACCGTGCCGGTCGGCCAAGCGCAGGGCATGCGTGCCATAGATTCCGAACACAGTGCTCTCGAGTCGAGCCGGGATCATCTCGCCACTCCGAAGAAGTCGGTAACGTCCGCGGCGATCAGTTCGACCGACGGCGGCCGTAGGAGGCTGCCATGGTCGCCCGGGAGCCGCCGCAGGGACAGCCCGGCGGGAAGGCCCTGCCAGCCGTTGTACTCGTCGTCGAACAGCACCGGGTCGACCTCGCCCCGGTCGATGGGTTTGAAGAGCAGGACGTCGATGTCCGCCCTCGTCGCGGTGCTCGCCCGCAGCAATCGGTCACTCTCCCGGATATCGTTCTCCATGAAGCGGTCGAAATGCTCACCGGTTCGCCGACGGCGTTCCAGTAGGTCACCGACGTCGAAGGCAGAGAGCGCCTCGGCCCGCGGGCCCATGTTGTGGGCGTCGAGGATCACGACACCCGCGACGCTCTCCCCCGATTCCCTGAGGACCTGTCCGATCTCGTAGGCCAGCGTGCCGCCGAATGACCAGCCCAGCAGACGATACGGGCCTTCGGGCAGATGCCCCTTGATGAGCCGGGCGTACTCCTCTGCTGTCTCCCGTAGCGATCCGAACCGATGCTCCAGGTCATCGAAGGACGGGTTGTTCACCCCCACGCAGCGCAGGTCCGGAAGCAGGTCCACCAGGGGCTGGTAGCAGTACGCCATGCCGCCAGCCGGGTGGATCATGCAGAGGGCCGGCCCATCTATGCTCGGCGGTGACACGGCTCCGGCGCCGAACTCGATGAACGTCGGGAGCGTCGGGCCGCCTCCGGCCCGGCTCACCAACTCCGCCAGCCGTTCGACGGTGCGGCATTGGAAGATGTCGGCCACCCGGATGTCCAGGTCGAACTCTCGCTCGATGTCCCCGGCCAGCCGGACGGCGAGCACGGAGCTGCCCCCGGAGGCGAAGAAGTCGTCTCGCAGACCCGGCGCGGGCCCGCCGAGAACAGCCCGCCACAACCCCCGCAGCGCGTACTCGACCGAGGTCATCATGATGGGATCGTCGGGACGGTCGGAGGTCACCCGATCGGCGGCGAGGGCGCGAAGCGCGGTGACGTCCACCTTCCGATTAGGTGTGAGCGGCAACTCCGACAGCACCACGTATTGGGTCGGTCGCAGGTACTCGGGCAGATGCTCGTCGGCATGGCGGCCGGCGTCGTGGGCCAGGCGGTCGTCGCGACCATCATCCCCGGCCGAATCGCCCGCCGGATCGCCCTTCTGAATGAACGCGACCAACCGGGCATGCTCCCCCGAACCGAGTGTGGTCACGACAGCCCGCTCGACACCGGCGACTGCGGACAGCGTCACCTCGACCTCACCGGGTTCGATCCGGAACCCCCGGATCTTGACCTGCGCGTCGCGGCGGCCGAGGAACTCCAGGGTCCCGTCGGCGCGCACTCTGACCAGGTCACCGGTCCGATAGAAGCGAGTACCGGTTTCAGGGTCGGTCCCGAACGCCGCCGCGTCCAGGTCAGGGCGTCCGAGGTAGCCAGCGGAGAGCCCGGCTCCCGCCAGATGCAGTTCTCCCACCACGCCTTTCGGCACCGACCTGCCGGAATCATCCAGAACGTACGCCTGCGTGTTGGGTAGCGGACAGCCGAGGTGCACGCGTTCATGGCGGGTCAACCGAGCAGCGGTACTCCAGATGGTGGCCTCGGTAGGGCCGTAGACGTTCCATGCGGCGTCCGTCTCCTCGCCGAGCCGGTCCGCGAGGGTCTGCGGCAAGGCCTCGCCACCGACGACCGCGGTGAAGCCCCGAGGGCCGCTCCACCCGGTGTCCATCAGTGTCTGCCATGTGGCCGGGGTGGCTTGGAGGACGTTGATGTCGTGCCGATCCAGCCACTTTAGGAGCGAGTGCGGGTCTCGCTGGGCCGGCTCGTCTGCCACGACAACGGTTCCCCCGACGCTGAGCGGGAGAAGCAGCTCCAGCACCGAGATGTCGAACGCGATGGTGGTGATCGCCAGAAGGCGGCAGGCCGCGCCGAGACCGAGGACTTCGGCCATCCCCCGCAGGCAGTTGACCAGGCTCCCATGAGAGATCACCACGCCTTTGGGGCGGCCGGTGGACCCCGAAGTGTAGATGGTGTACGCGACCGTGGCGGGGCCGATCTCCACGGATTCGGGCGGTCCACCCGTTGCGGTAATGGTTTCCCAGGTCACGCAGGGCAGCACGGAGAAGCCTGGATCGCCCAGAGCCACGCGGGCCCCGCAGTCGTCAATGACGTACGCGATCCGCTTGGCCGGGTGTTCAGCGTCCACGGGTACGAAGAAGGCTCCGGCCCGCAGGATCCCGATCAGCGCTGCCGGAAGCCTGCGGTCGCGGGGCAACGCCACGACGACCGGTTCGCCAGGGGTCACGCCTTGCCGCCGGAGGCCGATGGCCACTCGGTCTGCAAGCTCCGACAACTCGCGGTAGCTCAGCCGGCCCTGTGCGTCCTCGACAGCGGTGCAGTCGGGGACACGTCGGACCCACTCGGCGACCAGGTCGGCCGTCAGCTCGGGCCCATAGTCGCGGACGGGTCCGGAACCGATGCCCCGCAGGGATTCGCGGGTCTTCACGGACACCATGCGGAGGTCGCGCACCGGGCCGTCGGGACAGGAGACGACGGACCGCAGGCATGTCTCGAACCCCTCCAGCCACTCCTCGACCGTGGCCGAGGTAAGGACCGAGGTGGCATGGTCGGCGCGCAGGAACGGCCCTCCAACGCCGCCGGTCTGGACGTGCAACGACAGGTCGAACTTGGCGGTGTCTGCGTCGAGCGTCAGCAGCTCGGCGGTGACACCGCCGAGGTCGAGCCGCCCGGGAAGATCGTCGGCGAGGGTGAACATCGTTTGGAAAACCGGAGTACGGCTGAGATCCCGGGCCACGTCCAGATGGTCGACCAGAAGCTCGAACGGCAGATCCTGGTTGTCCTGGGCGGTGACGACCGTCTCCCGAACTCTGGCGACAAGGTCGGTGAAACGCTCGGTCTCGTCGTAGCGCAGTCGCAAAACGAGGGTGTTGGCCAGCAGGCCGACCAGCCGATCGGTTCCCAGATAGTGTCGTCCCGCGACCGGCGTGCCCACCACGACGTCGTCACTGGCCGCCATCCGGCCCAGCCACACTTGGAAGGCCGTCAGGTACAGCACGAACTCCGTGACACCGCAGTCGGCGGCCAGCTGCCGCAGGGCCGAGCGCAGGTCTTCGGCCAACGGACGGAACGTGGTGACGCCGCTGTAATCCTGTACAGGCGGCCGAGGGTGATCGGTCGGCAGCTCCAGCCGCTCGGGAGCACCGGCGAGTTGGGCCTTCCAGAACGCCAGTTGCTCATCGATCCGATCGGCTCCGATCTCTCGCTGCCAGCTGGCGTAGTCGACATAGCGCAGCGGCACCGGCGAGAGCGTCTCGCCACGGGACAGGGCGGCGAGCTCCGACAGCAGAAGTTCAGCGGACCAGCCGTCCACTGCGATGTGGTGAAGGCAGACCAAGAGGACGCTGTGCTCGTCGTCCAACAGCACGTGCCTGGCCCGCAGATTCCCCCCGGCCGTCAGGGCGAACGGCCGGGCCAGGTCGCCGGCCGCCAGACGGCGCCACTCGCGCTCACCACTCGGGTGGTCCAGTTCGCGCAGATCGCTGATCTCGACGTTGACGGGCGTCGCCTCGAGGATCCGCTGCACGGGTCCGCGAATCCCCTCGACATAGGCGGTCCGCAACACCTCGTGGCGTTTCGACAGAGCGGACAGGTACCGACCGAGTTCTACGGTCGACACACGTCCGGTCAGTCTGAGGACCAGCGGAACATGGTAGGCCGGGTTGCCCTCGGTCAGCCGGTCGAGGAACCACATCCGTCCCTGCGCGAACGACAATGGCCACTCCGACCGGTTCGCTGCGGGTGGGATGGGTTCCGCCGGTTGCCGTCGGCCCTCAGGGTCCACGACGTTCTTGGCGGCCAACGCCTCGTCGACGCTTTCGGCGACCTCGCGCAGCGTGCTCCGCTCGAATATCCGCCGCACCGGCACCTCGACACCGAAGTGTCCGGTGATCGCGTGACCGAGCTTGACCGCTCGCAGCGAGTTGCCACGTAGGAGGAAGAACCCGTCGTCCGGCCCGACCGTCTCCACCCCCAAAAGGTCGGTCCAGATCGCGGCCAGCCTCCGCTGGGTAGCGGTGCGCAGACTCGACGGGTCCCGGCGCAGGAAGTCGTCCGCTTCGGGCGGCGGAAGGTCACGCGGCTGGAGCTTCGAACTCCTCCGGTTCAGAGGCAGCTCGTCCAAAAGTACGTAGACCTCGGGAACCAGGTGAGCACTGAGCCGCTCGGCCAGGTGGTCTCTCACATCTAGCCGTAACCTCGCGCGTGCCTCGTCCGCGACAAGGTCGGTCTCGTCTTCGGGTACGACATACGCGATGAGGTACGGGGCATTCCGTCCCTCAGTGGAGACGACCGCCGCGGCGCGCAGCACCTTCCGGTGGGTACGGAGCGTCCGGACGATCACGTCGAAATCCACCCGCCGACCACGCAGCTTGATCTGGTCGTCGCGGCGACCCTCGAAGACCAGGTTGCCGTCGGGCAGGCAACGACCCATGTCTCCGGTCCGATGAATCCGCACCGACTTGCCGCCCGGGCCGAGCGGAAGGGTCGTGAACCGCTCGGCGTCCAGCTCCGGTCGGTTCAGGTAGCCGAGCGCCAGCCCTGCGCCGGCGACGCAGATCTCGCCGATCATGCCGGGAGGCAGGGGCTGTCCCGCGTCGTCCAGGATGTGGATCTGCAGGTTGGACAGCGCGGACCCCACCGTTCGGGCCGGGAGCCCGGCCCGGTGGACGAAGCTGGTGGTCAGGACCGTCACCTCTCCGAGCCCGTAGTTGTCGGTCACCACCGGTACACGCGCCGCCAAGGTGGCGCGCAGGCCGGATGGGCACGGCTCGCCCCACAGCAAGAGCGTTCTGACGTCGGGAAGGGCGGCTACCGGAAGGGTCTCGGCGACGCTGGGCGGCAGACCGACCACGGTCACGCCGGGTTCATGCAGTGCCGCAATGCCCACGTCCGTCGAGCCGCAGGTGTCGTGTGTTCGCGGGAGCCGTAGTTCGGCACCGTTGGCGAGCGCGGTCGTCCACTCCCACACCGAGGCGTCACACGTGGCGGCGGAGAACTGGAGAACGACACTGCCGGGTCCGATCCCCAGGGAGTCCCGATGATTCAACGCAAGGTTGACGATGCCACGGTGCGGCAGACGGACCCCCTTGGGATCTCCTGTAGTGCCGGAGGTGTAGATCACGCATGCCAGGTCGTCCGGATCCACGCCAGAATCGAAGTCGGTCTCATCCAGTCCCGGCAGTTCCGGCTCGATCTGCTCCCAGACCAGAAGCCGGTCATCGGAGCCGAAGCCCACTGCCACGGCAGCGTGTGCCAGCAGCAGAGAGGCTCCTGCGTCGGCAAGCGTGTGCCTCCGGTCTGATACCGGGGCGTCCGTGTCGATCGACACGTAGGCGGCACCTGCCTTGACGACCGCCAGCCAGGCCACGACCCGTTCGATCGAACGCCTCATGCAGAGGGCGACTACGTCACCATGCCCCGCCCCGGCGGCCTGCAACCTCCGGGCGAGCTGGTTGGCCGTGGCGTTTAGCCAGGCGTAGTCCCAGGTCTGTCCACCGTGACGTAGCGCGACGACTCTCGGAGTCGTCGCGGCGCGCAGTTCGATCAGTTGGTGAACGGTGCGCACCTGCAGATAGTCCGGTCGTGACCGGAACCAGCCGGCCATCCGGCTACGCTGTCCGGTAGAGAGCAACGGCGCGGACTCGACCGCCTGCTCGCAATCGTCGGCCATCGCCGTCAGGCACGCGACATAACTTTCGGCCAGTTCGACCACCGAGTCGTCGTCATAGAGCTCGACGGGGTATTCCAGCCGGAACTCGATACGGCCGTCTCGCTCGCCGGCGAACAGCATCTGATCGAATCTGACCGCGATCTCGGGGGACGGCCTCAACATCGTTTCGAGGCCGTGTAGGCCGAGCGGCTGCCCACTTTCCCCCCAGGTGAAGAGCACCTGGGAGAGCGCGGGCACGTTCGCCTCGCGCTCGGTCGCGACCGCATCGACGATCTGCTGAAACGGCACGTCGGCGTTGCTCATACTGTTCAGGAGGCCGTTGCGAACCTGGGCCAGCGCGTCGGCGAAGCCCATCCCGGGCTTGAGGGTCAGTCGCACCGGAAGCGTGTTGGTGAGCAGGCCGACGGTATCGCCGAGACCGGGCCGCAGCCGATTCACCACTGGAACCGTTCCAAGAATGTCGGTGGTGTCGCCGAAGCGGGCCAGGACCGCCAGGTACGCCGTCATCAGCGTCATGGCGAGACTGGAGCGATGCTCCTCGCCGAACGTGCGCAGCCGCCCGCTCAGCTGTGGGGATAGGTTGAAGTCGTGTCGACGGGCCTCGCCCGGCCAGGTGGTTCGTTCTCGTTCGAACGGCAGGGTGAGCCGGTGGGGGGCATCCGCCAGGCCCTTCTTCCAGAATTCCAGCTGCCGGGTCAGGTCGGAAGGCTCACGCTCGACGTCCTGCTCGAACGCAATGCCCGGAGCGGGCAGTTCGGCGTTCTTTCCCAGGACGGCCGCACTGTAGGAGGAGGCCAACTCACGCAGTAGGATGCCGACCGACCACCCGTCCACCAGGAGATGGTGCACGCACAGCGCGAGCCAGTAGCGGTCCGGTTCGACCTGTGCCAGCGCCGCTCTGACGAGCGGTCCTTGGTCGAGTTCGAACGGTCTCCGAAGAAACTCCGCGAGCCGCGTCTCCTGGTCCTGCTCGGGCAGGTCTTGCCAGTCGAGCTCTACAACGGCCACCACCGGGTTGCCGCAGTCCTCGGCGTAGGGTTCGCCGTCGTCCTCGAGGAACCGCCAACGCAGCACCGCGTGCCGTTCCAATAGTGTCCGTACGGCGACGGCCAGCGCGGGGACCTGCGGCGCTCCGCGTAGCTCCAGAACCACCGGAACGTTATAGGTGCCCGGCGCCGGTGCAATCCGCTCGGCCAACCACATCTGCCGCTGGAACCGCGACATCGGCAAACGTCGCGCGCCGGTGGGAGTGCTGGTCATCAACGTCGTCCCCTGTCGTCGATCAGTCGCGCCAGCCGCGCCACCGTGGGTTGGTCGAACACGTCTCGGACTTCCAACTCGATCCCGAACTCCTCGTACGCGGCGGTGACGAGTTGGACGGCCTTCAGCGAATGCCCGCCGTTGCGGAAGAAGTCGTCGTCGAGCCCGAGCTGCCGACCTTCCAGAACGGTCTCCATCAGAGTTCGCAGCCTGCGCTCGGTCGGGTTGGGTTCTTGGGCGGGTCTGTTCCTGTCCAGAACCGTCTGGGGGCGCGGCAACCGCGCCGCGTCCACCTTGCCGCTCAGTGTGCGGGGCAGCTCGTCGACCTGGCAGAGCCAGGCGGGCACCATCGCGTCCGGCAGCGTCCGCCTCAGCCGATCGCGCAACCCGCCCGTGTCGAGTGGCCGCTCGGCGACCAGATAGCCCAGCAACCGGGCCTCCCCTGCCTCGGTGTCGAAGATCACCGCCGCTTGGTCGACACCGGGCAGTTCGAGTAGTCGGGCACGCACTTCGCCAGGTTCGACCCGGATGCCGCGGATCTTCACCTGGTCGTCGAGCCGACCGAGGAACTCCAGAAGGCCGTCGGCCGACCGGCGCCCGCGGTCGCCCGTGCGATACAGCCGCGTAGGGCGGCCTCCGACCACGGCCTCGACGAACGAGACGGTCGTGGCCTCGTCCAGACGGTGGTAGCCCTCGGCCAGTCCGACTCCGCCGACACAGATCTCCCCGGCGGTACCGGGGGGAACCGGTCGAAGACGTTCGTCCAGCAACCACACCTCGGTGTTTCGGACAGGCAGCCCGATGGTGTCGGCGACATGGTGGACGTCAACCGGGAACACCGTGGTCGTGACGGTCGCCTCGCAAGGCCCGTACACGTTGAACATCCGCGCCCGGCCACTCCAGTCGTCGATCAGACTCTGCGGGCAGCTCTCCCCCGCGGCCAGTAGCACCTCGACGTCGGGAAGGGCGTGCTGCGGCAGGGCGGCCAGAACGGTGGGGGTGAGCGCGGCCACGTGAACGGGAGGATGCCGGTCCGGATGATGGAGCCGGTTCACGACCTCTGCGGCGGCGTCTGCCACCACGGTGAGTGCCGCCCCGTTGAGCAGCGCGGTGCTCCATTCCCAGACCGATCCGTCGTGGCCGCACGAGGCCAGCGACAGCACGTTCCGGCCGGGTCCCACCCCGAAGTGGTCGTGCTGGGAGAGGGCCAGGTTGACCACTCCTCTGTGCCGGATCCGCACCCCTTTGGGTTCGCCGGTGGAGCCCGAGGTATAGACGATGTAGGCCAGGTCATCGGGTCCGACCTCGACGGAAAGGTCACCGTCATCGAGGTCGGCCGTCGTCCGCTCGTCCAGCACCAGGCGGCAGCCTCGGTGGCCGATCTTGTCGGCGTTGGCCCTGTCGGTGACGACAAGGTCGGGCGCCAGATCGTCCAGCAGCGCGGCGATGCGGGACGAGGGGTTGCCGCCGTCGATCGCCGAGTAGCAGCTTCCGATCTTGAGCACCGCCAGATATGTGGCGAACAGGTCCACCGATCGACGCATGCAGACGGCCACCACGCGACCGCGTCCCGCACCGTCGGCGAGCAGGAGCCGTGCGATCCGGTTGGCCCGGCTGTTCAGTTCCCGATACCCGACCGTGGCCCCTGGGGTGCTGATCGCGCACTCGTCGGGATGGAGACGCACCATCTCCTCGAAGCGTTCGGAAACGGTGATTTCCGGAATCGGGCGGCGTGGACCCCTGAGACCTCCGGTGTCGGAGTCGTCCGCGCGGTCGAGCACGGTGGCCGTTTCACTGAGGGGCATCTGTGGGTCGGCGGCCACAGCGTCGAGTAGATTCAAGATCTCGTTGAGCCAGCGTTCCGCGGTCTCGGGCAGGAAGAGGCCGGTCGCGTACTCGATGGTGAGCTCCCACCGTCCGTCCCGCGGCCGGAGGAGCACGCTGACTTCGTAACGGGCCGCGGTCGACTCGAGCGGTACGGGGATCGCGGCGGGCAGCGTGGAGATCCGGTCGGCGTTCTCGTAGACGAACGTGGTCTGAAAGAGCGGATGCCGGGAGGTGTCACGGTCGATACCGAGACCGTCGACCACGTTCTCGAACGGCACTTCCCGATGCTCGTGGGCGACCAGAACCTGGTCTCGTACGGCCTGTACGTGATCGGCGAACGTGCCGCCCGCCGCAGGGCGGACACGGAGGGCCAGCATGTTGGCGAAGAAACCGATGAGCCGTTCCAGGTAAGGATGGTTCCGCATGTCGACGGGGGTGCCCACCACCACTTCGTCCTGGCCGGTGACATGGGAGAGCCAGGCGGTGTAGGTCGCCAAGTAGAAGGCGAAGGGTGTCACTCCGAGACCCCGGCAATGCTCCTCGATACCGCGGGCCACTTCGGACGACAGCATCCGGCTGACGCTGGATCCGGTGAAGTCCTGCCGAGCGGGCCGGGGCAGGTCCACCGGTGGCACTGACATCGTCGGTGCCTCGGCCATGGCCCGACGCCAGAAGGCGAGCCGTCTGGTCACGTTCTCCCGGGTGCCGCGCTCCAGCTGCCAGGCGGCGTAGTCCGCGTACTGCACCGCGAGCTCGGGTAGCTCGGGCTCGCGGTGTTCGAGTTCGGCCCGGTAGGCGATGTCCAGCTCGGCGGCGAACACCCCCACCGACCAGCCGTCAGAGACGATGTGGTGCAGCGCGGTGAACAGTAGGTGCCGGTCCTCGGCCAGGCGCAGCGCATGGAAGCGGAACATCGGGCCGTGCTCCAGATCGAACCGGCACCCGGCCAACTCTCGCAAGCGTCGATCGGCGTATGCCGCCCGGTCGGCCTCCGATGCGCCCGGGCAATCTTCGACCTCCAGCTCAACGGGCATCCGCTCATGCACGACCTGCCAGATCCGCCCGTCGGCGGCCTGGAAGGTCGTACGCAGCACCTCGTGCCTGTTCACGATCCGTTCCACGGCCCGCCGCAGTTCCGGCCAGCGCATCTCGCCGTCGATCCGGACGGCCGAGGGCATGGCGTAGACGGAGCCGCGCCGCTCGGATGGGACGAGCTGCTCGGCGAACCACAACCGCTGCTGCCCGGAGGAAGCCGGAGATCGTGAGGCGTACCGTCGCCGCAGCGCCGCATCCGTATCAATGTCTGACACGTCGGCGCGCAAGGTCTCGATGAGCCTGGCCTGCGCGAGCACGTCGGGGTTGAGGAATATGCCGCGCAGCCGCAGGTCGACCCCGAAGACCTCTCGGACGCGGTTGAGCAGGAGCGTCGCAGTCAACGAGTGGCCACCAAGGGCGAAGAAGTCGTCGTCGGGCCCGGGCGTGACTCCCAGCAACTCGGCCCACAGGTCCGCGAGGATTTGCTCAGTGGCATCGAATCGCCGGTCGCCGACCGCAGTCCGCGACTTTCCCTCCGCAACCGCCGGTGCCGGCAGGCGGCTACGATCGAGCTTCCCGTTGTGCGACAAAGGCAGGCGACTCAACACCACATAGTGCTCAGGCACCATGTAGGACGGGAGGTCGCGTTCCAGTGCTGCTCGCGCCCTCTGGGACAGCACCTGCCGGAACGGGACGGCCTCACTGACCCGCGTATCGGCGCGCTGTGTGTCGGCCACTGGCCCGGCGAAGAAGGCGTGCAGTACCGTTCCGCCCCCGGCGGCGGCCCGTACGATCCGGTCACTCGTCGGGTCGAGGTCACCGATTGAGCAACCGCCGAGCCCGTAGCGCGCGCCGGTCTCCGCCAGGCGCTGTATCAGCATGCCCACCGGGAGCCCCGCAGCCCATACGGGGCAGCACCCCGCAGTGTGGTCGACGACGAACACGGAGGCCGAAGCGCTCTGGTAAATGGACCAGTTGTCAGGGTTCGACAGGTCGGGTGCGGGCTCGGGTCCGTCGAGACCGACCCAGTGGCCTTCCTCCCAACGCCACCATCCGGCCGACAAGGCACCGGCGACGTCCGGCCGGAGGTCATTCGGCTTGACATGGACCAACACGGTGACGCCAGTCGGGAGCGAGCCGGAAAGGGTGCCGTCGGCTTCTTCGGAGGACGTCCCTGGTTCGAGGACCCCCAGCAGTCGGCAGTCAGGTCCTTCCAATACCAGCGACGCCAGCCCACCTGGGTCGTGGTCCTGCCGCAGCAGCCAGCTCGAACGGGTCGCTTCCATGACGAGCTCTGCCATCGCACCCGCCTCGATCGCGCTGTAGAGCAGTCCCCGGTCGCCGTACTGCGGTTCGATCGCCGCTCCCTTGGCCACCAGCAGCAGGGCCGGCCCTCGGCCGCCGCGGGCGGTCCGCCAGGCAACGGCCGCCTCCACAGCGCCTACCTGGCCCCATTGGCGTTTTACAGGGTCGAGGTAGAAGACCCCTGCCGGCACGTCCGATGTATTCTTGCCGCTGACGAGGTAGGTCTGGACCGGATACAGCGCGCCAGCCGATCCGTAGCGCCGTCTAGGCAGCGCGGACTCTTCTGTCCAGCAGGCCAGCAGTGGCCGGATGGCCTCATTGATCGTCCACTCGGCGCCCCGGGCTGGCCTGGGCGCGAGCGCCTCGGTGAGCCAGGCGGCCAGTCCCCGCCGTACCGGCGCCCCCGTGAAGACCCGGAAGCTCTTTCGCGAGCTCAGGGCCTTCACGTCAGGGTCGGCCTCGATGGGTTGGCATATTCCGTCGACGACGCGTAGCCCATGCTGCCCGATCCTGAACTCGACCGCCGCCGCCTCGGCCTCGTCATCTGCGTCCGGCACGTCGGCATGCAGGTACGCGACCAGCCGCGGGGTTCGCCCGTCCGGTGTGAAGACGTGCGCCAGCCCCTGCCGCAGTCCCGGCACCTGGGCCAGACAATGTTCGATCTCGCCGAGCTCGATCCGATGGCCGCCCACCTTGACCTGCAGATCGTCGCGGCCCAGGAACTCGATGTCACCGCTCGGTAGGTATCGCCCGAGGTCACCGGTGCGGTACAGCCGTTCACCGGTGTGCGGATGGAGGACGAAGGCCGCGTTCGTTCGCTCCGCGTCGCGCCAGTAGCCCTGGGCCAAGCCGATTCCGCCGATGTAGAGATCGCCGGGCACATGATCGGGACGGGGGCGCATGTCCCTGTCGAGCACGTGGAACGTCTGGTTACGGAGCGGCCGTCCGTACGGGATGCTCTTCCACTGCGGGTCCACGTCGTCGACCTCGTGGAGGATCGACCAGATCGAGGCCTCGGTGGCGCCACCGAGACTCACCACGCGCGGGTCGCCGAAGACCTCCGACACCCGGCCGGGCAGATCCGTCGGGATCCAGTCTCCACTGAGCAGGATCAACCGCAGGGTGTTCGTCAGGTCGTCCGGGATACGGTCGTGGCGACCGTTCAAAGCCTCCACGAACATCTCCATCAGCATGGGCACCGTGTTCCACACCGTGACGCGGTGGTCGACCAGCCAGCGGGCCCACAGCGCCGGCTCGCGCACCTGGTCGTCCGGTGGGACGACCACCGCGCCGCCCGCTGCCAGCGGGCCGAAGACGTCGTACACGCTGAGGTCGAATCCGAGGGCCGACAACGCCAGGACCCGGTCCTCCGGACCGACTCCGAAACGGTCGTTGATGTCCAGGACGGTGTTCACCACACCCCGGTGGTCGATCATCACGCCTTTGGGCTCGCCGGTGGACCCGGAGGTGAAGATCACGTACGCGAGGTCGGTGAGGGACCGGCAGGCCGCCGGATCGGTGATGTCCTCGTCCTCGGCGGCACGCTCCAGCAGATCCTCGCCCATCGAAAGCACGGCTGCGGCGCCCGGCGAGCACCATTCCGTCAGGCCGGTGACACGGTCGAGCACGTCCGGAGCCGCCAGGACCCCGCGCGCCTCGGCCTGTTGGAGCATGAGCTCTACTCGTCGCTGTGGCGCACCGGAATCGAGCGGCAGATAGGCCCCGCCCGCCTTGAGAATTGCCAGGACCGCCGCTACCTGGCGCCACCCCTTGCCGACGAGGACCGCCACGCGGTCCCCCGGCCCGACACCCGCGGCCGTCAGCCGCCGGGCCACCCGGTTCGCGGCGATGTTGAGTTGCCGATAACTCAGGGTGTGATCCTCGGCGACCACTGCGACGGCGTCGGGGGCCGCCGCGGCCTGGTCCTCGAAGAGCTGATGAAGGAGCCTGCCCGGTTGAGCCCAGGCGGTCTCGTTGACGTCTGCCCTGCGCCGGGTCTGCTCAGGCGGAAGCGAGGCGAGCCGCACCGCTCGCCAGGCACCCTCGTCATCCGCAAGAGCGCGCAGCGCTGCACAGTAGACCGCGTGCATATCGTGTACGAGGCCGTCGGGAAAGAGCCCCGCCAAGTGGTCCCAGCAGACCACCAGTTCGCCGCGAGACTCGTAAACCTGGTAGTCCAGCCACACCTGGGGCGTCTGGGTAATGTTGAAGACCTCGTCGGGGAAGAGATCCTCCCATTCGCACGCCTGCCCCTCACCGCCCAGCAGGCAGGTGAACACCACCGGCATCAGCGGTCCCCCGTCGAGCCTTCGTCTCCTCCCGAGCTCACGCAGGACGCGGACTCCATTGAAACAGCGGTGGTCGAGGTCCTCCCAAAGGCGCCGCTGGGTCTGCGCCGCGCGTTCCGAGAACGGCACGTCCGGCTCCGACAAGTCAAGCTCCAGCAGGTTCACCGAGGTGAAGTCGCCGGCGATCTGGTTGATCTGCGGATGGACCGGCAGACGGTTGAAGAGGGTCATGGTCACGGTGAAGTGCGGCTCAGCGCTCCAGGTGGCGAGCGTGTCACCGAAGGCCGCCGCCAGGACCGCCGACAGGGAGAGGCCGTGGCGCTCGGCCCCCTCCCGCAGAGCCCGTAGTTCAGCTGCCGAGAGACGAAGCTCCACCCGGTCGAAGCGGTACGGCCCGGTCGAGACGGTTCGCGCCAGCGGGAGCACCGGAGCACTGGGCAAGGTGTCCAGCCTGGCAGTCCAGTAGTCTCTGGACTGCCGGAACGCCTCCGTCTCAGTGACCGCCTGCTCCGCCAGAACATAGTCGCGCACGCTGAGTTCCAAGACCGGGAGTTCCGTGGTCTCCTCGCGGTAGAGCAGCGCCCATTCGTTGAGGATCAGGTTCAGGCTCCAGGCGTCCAGCACAAGCGCGTCCAGGCTGAGGTGCAGCCGGTGGCCGTTCGGCAGGCGGCTCGCCACGATCTCGAACAGCGGCCAGCATTCGCTGGGCAGCACCTGGTGTGCCATCCGCTCACGGATGGTCGCGAGCGCCCGCTCGGCGGCCTCCGGCTCGTGCCCTTCCAGGTCGGTGATCTCGATGCGGTAAACGGGGACCTCCGGAAGGATGCGCTGGCGGCCCTCCTCCACCACCAGCCGCAGCGCCTCGTGCCGCAGGACGAGCCGGTTGAACGCGCGCTCCAGGCGGGCGACGTCCAGATCCGGCACGTCGTACTCGACGTAGCAGTGGACGGAGACCTCGCCGAAGTCCAGCGCTCCCGTCCGCCCCACCCAGTACGCCTGTTGCACGTCGGTCAGAGGGAAGGGCTCGTGCCGCCGATCCGGATCGGCGACGACCTCGGGTAGCACGGGTCCGGTCGGGTCCGGAAGCATGCCCGCCTCGGCCCGTGCGTCGTCGAGCCGCCGGGCCAGTGCGACGGGCGTGCCGCACTCGAACAGCGCCCGGACAGGGCAGGGCAGGCCCGTCCGCCCGGCGATCTTGGCCGCCGCCTGGGTCGCCAGCAGCGAGTGTCCGCCATGATCGAAGAAGTCGGCCTCGGCCGAGAAGGGGGCGATGCCGAGGATCTCGGCGAACACCTCGGTGACCGTCCTCTCGGTCGGGGTGCCCGGCTCGACGTGGACGGCACGGCGGACGGGACGCGGCGCGGGCAAACGGTCGTGGTCGATCTTTCCATTGGCGGTCAGCGGGAAGGCGTCCAGCAGGACCATGCGGGAGGGGACCATGTAGAGGGGCAACTTGGCCCTCAGCCCCTCGGCCACACTGGCCTCGGTCACGTCGGCTCCGAGCCCGGGCACCACATGCGCCACCAGACTCAGCCCGTCGGCGACGGTGACGAGGGCCTCCCGGACCCCGGGCAGGGCCAGTAGCGCGCTCTCCACCTCGCGCAACTCGATCCGATAGCCACGGATCTTGACCTGACGGTCCTTGCGACCGACGAACTCCACCCTGCCGTCGGCGGTGTAACGGCCCAGGTCCCCGGTGCGGTAGAGCCGGTGCGTCCCGCCCCCGGGCAGGACCGTCTCGAAGAACGCCCCCGCATCCAGCTCCGGCCGCTTCCAGTACCCTCGGGTCAGTCCCTCTCCCCCGAGGCAAAGCTCGCCGACAGTCCCGGGAAGTGCGGGTCTGCCGTCCTCATCGAGCACCACGACCAGGCTCTGACTGTGGGGCACGCCCAGGTCCACCGGATGCAACCGCTTGGTTTCGGGGTCGTAGACGCGGCGGTGCGTCGTCCACACCGCCGCTTCGGCCGGTCCATACTCGTTGTACAACGCCGTCCTGCCGAGCAGGGCCCGGTGCCGCTCGGCGAGTTCCGCCCCCCACGCCTCACCACCCAAGATCACGGTGTGCAGGCACAGTGCTTCCGGGACTCCACGCAGCACGAAGTGGCTCAGCAACTGCTCGTAGGCGGCCGGAGTCTGGTTCAGCACGCTGACCTCGTGCCGTACCAGGTACTCGGCGAACTCCTCCGGAGATCGGCTGACCGTTACTGGTACAGGGCTCAGGGCCGCGCCATGGCTCAACGCTCCCCAGATCTCCCACACCGAGAGGTCGAAGGCGCAAGAGTGGAACAGCGTCCAGCAGTCGTCCGGCCCGAAGCGGTACAGCGGGTCGGGGGCTGGGAACAGCCGTGTAACGTTGCGGTGTGTGATGGGCACACCCTTGGGCTCGCCGGTGGACCCGGAGGTGTACACCAGGTACGCCATCTCGTCGGCCCTGACCGGCACCGCCAGGTCCGTCGGCTCGAACCGGTCGATGTCCTGGCGTTCGACGGGGTCTGCGGGGACCACTGCGTCGGCGATCCCCGCCACGGCGTCGCGCAGTGCGGGACAAGTGATCACGAGTGATGCGTCGGCGTCGGCCAAGACCGCCCGAATCCGCGCGCGCGGATGGTCCACGTCGAGCGCGACGTGCGCTCCGCCGGTCTTCAGCACCGCGACCATCGCGGTGATCAATTCGCTTCCGGCCGGAAGCGCGATGCCGACGACGATGCCGGAGCCAACGCCGCGGACGGCCAGGGCCCTTGCCAACCGGTTCGCTCGCTCGTTCAGCTCACGGTAGGTCAGTTCGCCGCGTTCTTCTCGGATCGCCGGGGCGTCCGGCGTGCGTCGCGCGAAGCGCTCGACGTACTGGTGCAACAGGATGTCTTGATCGTGGGGCAGATTCGCGCCGTCCAGGGCCCGGACGCGTTCGGCCACCTCTGCGGGCGCCTCCAGAACGTGCTCGCCGACGGGACGATCCGGAGCGGCGACCGCCGAGGCCAGCAGCCGCGCATAGCTCTCCGCCATGCGCTGTACGGTCTCCTCAGCGAACAGATCGGTGGCGTACTCGAACTCCAGTGCGTAGCCCTGCTCGGTCTCCTCGGCCACCAGCGATAGGTCGAACTTGGCGTGACCGGTCACAGGACGACGCGCACTGGTCGTCACCCCGTGCAGCTCCAGGCCGCTGTGTCCGGCCCCCAGTGTGGAGCGTCCTTTCTCCAAGAGCACGAACAGCGTCTGGATCAACGGGTTGCGGCTCAGGTCGCGGGCCGCCCCGAGTTCGTCGACGATCACGTCCAGCGGAATGTCCTGATGGTCGTAGGCGTCTACAGCGACCTGCCTAACCTGCTGGAGCACCTCACGGAAATCCTGGCGCCGGTGTACTTGCAGACGTAGGGGCACCGTGTTGGCGAAATAGCCGAACACGCCTTCGGTCTCAGGCTGGGAGCGGCCGGCGGTAGGGACGCCCACCATTAGATCCGACGACTGGGCATAGCGGTTCAGCAGTACCGAATACCCGGCCAGCAGCACCATGAAGGGCGTCACACCTTCTCGCTCACCGAGTCGGCGAACGTCCCGTGTCAGCTCGCGCGGCAGCCGCGTACCGTACAGCCGTCCTGCGTTGGAGGCCACGGGAGGCCGCGGCCGGTCGGTCGGAAGGGCGAGCAAATCGGGGGCGCCGTTCAGCTGTTCCTTCCAGAACCGCAGGCCGCGCGCCAGGCGGTCGTCGGACAGATGCTCCCGTTCCCAGAGCACGAAGTCGCCGAACTGGATCTCCGGTTCGGCCAGGACGCCCCCGCCGCCGCGTACCGCCCGGTCGTAGTGATGCCCCAGCTCCCTCGTGTAGATCCCCATCGACCAACCGTCGCTGATCAGGTGGTGGAACACCGAAGCGAGGACGTGATCGCGGGGCCCGGTCCGCAGGAGACGCACCCGCCACAGTGGACCGGCCGCCAAGTCGAACGGGCGCGCGACCAGCCGAAGCAGGTGGGCGTCGACGTCGCCTGCCACGTCGGCCACCGTGAAGTCCACCACCGTCCTGTCATGGACCAACTGCCGTGGCTCGCCCTCCTTGTCCGGGAAGGTGGAGCGCAGGGCCTCGTGCCGCTCGGCGACCACTTCGAGGGCCGTACGCAGTGCGTCCACGTCCACGACTCCGTGCAGCGTGAAGAACAGCGGCAGATGGTACGTCGCCCTGCCAGGGAACAGCTGTTCCAGGAACCACAGACGCGACTGAGCGAAGGACAAGGGAAGGATGTCAGGCGGCATGGGAGATCTCCGGTCGTCGCTCGGTGAGGTCATCGAGAACCACGTCGGCGGCGCTGAATCCGCGGGTGTCCGGGCGGCCGGTCACGTCGGTCGATCTCCGCGGCGAGCCCGGCCACGGTGGGCACGGAGAACAGATCACGCAATCGCAGATCACGGTCGAACATCCGGTTGACGCGGTTGATCAGTCTCGTGGCCAGTAGCGAGTGCCCTCCCAGCCGCAGGAAGTGGTCGTCCACTCCCACACGCTCCACCCCCAGCAGATCGGCCCAGAGCCCGCACAGCCGCCGCTCGACGTCATTTCGCGGAGCCACGTAGGCGTTGTCACCGGACGCCGACCGGGGATCGGGAAGACGCTTTCTGTCGACCTTGCCATTGGGGGTGAGCGGCATGGCCTCCAGCAACACCAGTCGCGTCGGCACCGCCTGCTCCGGCAGATCGGCGGTCAATGCCCGGCGCAATTCGCCCGCCAATCCGCGCTCCACCTCCGGCAACAGCGGCGTATTGGTCGGTCGGTCACGTCGCGCGGCCATGGGGAAGTCGGGTACTCCTTCCCGGGTACGCGGGACGAAGGCCACATCGAACGCGCCGAACGGGTATTCCGCGGCCCAGCTCGTGCGGGCGTGGTAGCCGTGCTTGTCGGCAAGGACGCTCAGCACCTCGACGTCCAGCCCGGACGCCTCGCCTTCGGAGTGCTCCTCTCCCAGCAGGGTCCTCTCTCGAGCCAGCCGGGCATTGGCGACCCGCCGTAGACCGAAGGGCTCCCCGGTGGCGAGGTGCCGCTCGATCTCCGCAAGATCGAATGGCCGGGCGTCCTGCTCCAGCCAGTCGATCTCGACGGCGGGTACGTGGCCGCGGACGTGGAGCACGGCGTCGTAGCGGAACCGCGTCAGCTCGTTGTGCGTGGTCCCACGGCGCAACATGATGTCCGCTCGGGTGACGCCGGGCTCATTCAGGTGTGTGAAGTAGCCAGGAGCCACCAGGAGCTCCTTCTCCTGCGACCAGCCGTGCGCCACGATCTCATCGGTCGTCGACCCAGTCGCGGCACCGCGGTGGTCCGCGATCGATATGTACATCGCGGCGGCCAGATCCAGGTGCCGCACGTCGCCGACCAGCACCTGGCCCGACCCGTTGACCATCGCGACCGCCTGACCGATTGCTTGGTCGAGGTAGTCGCGTCCAGGGAAGTACTGGACCACCGAGTTGAGCACCACCAGGTCGAAGCGCTCGTCATCGAGGCGGGTCAGGTCGTCGGCGGGCGTCTGTTCCAGCCGTACGTCGCAGCCCGACAGCTCCGGGGCGGTCAGAACTGCCTCGCGGACGTACTCGAGAGCGGCCGCGGACACGTCCGTACCGACATAGTGATCGCAGTGCGGGGCCAGCCGGCCCAGCAGGAGGCCGGTCCCGCAGCCGATCTCCAGGATTCGGCGGGCGCCCAGCGAGCGGATCAGCTCGACTGTCGCGTCGATCCACTCGAGCATTTCCGAGTTCGGCATGGGCTCGTCGGTGTAGCTACTGGTCCAGCCCGCCAGGTTGAGCAACCCGGACGACATCGGACCGGAGCCTGTGGAGTAGACAGACGACCAGACGTCCTCCCAATGCGCGACCTGCACGTGGTGCAGGTCGACGGAACGCCGCGACAGCGCCCCGGCTGAGAGCGTGAAGTAGCCGACCAGTTCCTCGCCCCGCTCGGGGTGCCGATGCAACGCGGCGACCCCCTTGCCGACGTCGGGGTGTCGTTCGAGAATGTTCTCGATCTCTCCGAGCTCGATCCGATGGCCGCGGATCTTGACCTGATGATCAAGTCGTCCGAGGTACTCGACCGTGCCCCGTTCGTCGATCCGGACGAGGTCACCGGTCCGGTACATGGTGCCGCCGTGGAACGGGTCGGAGACGAAGCGATCCGCGGTCAACTCAGGACGGTTCCAGTAACCGGCCGCCACTCCGCCGCCGGCGACGCACAGCTCACCGGTGGTCCCTCGCGGAACGGGAGCCAGGTGCGCGTCCAGCACGTACATGCGGGTGTCGGCGATGGGCATGCCGATCCGGATCGGCTCCCCCGCCTCGACCGGGGCGCAGGAAGACCAGATGGTCGTCTCGGTGGGGCCGTATAGATTCCACAACTCGCCGCAGGCCCTCCGCAGAGGCTCAGCGAGCGCCGCGGGCAGGGCCTCGCCCCCGCACAACGCCTTGAGGTCGGCCTTTCCGACCCAGTCTGTGTCCAGCAGCTGGGACCATAGGGACGGTGTCGCCTGCATGACCGTGACGTCGTGCTCCCTCAGCCGGTCGATGATTGCCACGGGATCCCGCGAGGCCGCGTCCGAGGCCACGATGACCTGGGCTCCCTGGCGCAGTGGCAGGAAAAGCTCAAGTGCCGCGATGTCGAAGCCGATCGTCGTGGTGGCGAGCAGCCGGTCGGCCGCCCCGAGTCCGGGGGTCTCGGCCATCCCCGCCAGCAGATTGTCCAGATTGCGATGCCGTACCAGCACGCCCTTCGGCCATCCGGTGGAGCCGGAGGTGTAGATCAGGTAAGCCGAGGAGTCCGGCTGGAGGAGCGGAGCAGCCCCGATCCGCGTACCCGATGGCTCGATCTCGTCCAGGTTCAGGGTGGGCGTCCCTGCGGAGAGCGTGCCACGGGTGTCACCGTCACAGAGCACGAGGGCAGCCCTGCTGTCGGCGAGCATGAAGCGCTCGCGGTCGGCCGGTGCATGGCCGTCGAGAGGAAGGTAGGCGGCTCCGGCGGCCATGACCCCCAGCAGGGCCGCCGGCAGGCGCGTGTCTCGGCGCACCTTCACCCCGACCACATCACCGGGGCCGATGCGTGCGTCCCGCAGGGTTGATGCGATGGCGATGGTCACTTCGGCCAGATCCTTATAGCCGAGGGCCCGTACGCCATCGCCGACCGCCGGGGTGTCCGGGGTACAGGTCGCGTGCTCCCACACGCGGGCGAGAAGTGATGTGGTGTCGGCAGGGGGCGAGCCGACAAGGGTCAAGCGATCCCTTTCCTCCGCGTCCAGCAGGGGAGCTTCGTACACGGCGTCGCCGGACTCGGCCATGGCTCTCAGCGCCGCCAGATAGTAGCGGCCGAAGTCGTCGATCTGGCGGGCGCCGAAAAGGTCCGGGTCGTAGGCGAGGGTGAGCTCGCTGTCGTAGGGCCAGCCACGGTAGAAGGTCGCGCAGAACGCGAAGTTCATGACGTCCCGGTGCTCCATCCCACGGATCCGCACCGTGTGAAGCCGCTCGGCGGCCCTTGTATAGACGTGGAAATCCACATAGTTGAACGCGACATCGAACAGGTCCCCCGAAACACAATGCCGCTTGATCTCCGAGACCGGGTAGCGCCGGTACGGCACGACTGTGAGCTCCTCGTCGGTGACCGCGCGCACCAGGTCCCGCCACCGGCCGCCGCGCAGTTCGAGCCGCAGTGGCACGGCGTTGAGGAACAGCCCGATCATCCGGTCGGCGTCCAGTATCTCGGGGCGGCCGTTCATGACGACGCCCGAGACGACATCCGTCTGCCCGCAGAGCATGGACAGCACCCGGAAGTGCGCCGCCAGAAAGAGCCGGCGGACGGGCACGTCCAATTCAGCGGCAAGGGAGTCGAGCCCGCTCACCAACTCCCGGGGAAGCGCGTACCTGCGCAACTCCCGCGTGCCGCGGCGGTCGACCTCCGTGACCCTGCGGCGTATGGGCAGGCGCATCGTCTCCGCATCACCCAGATATGACGACCAGAACTCCCGCTGACCCGGGTCGGCCACCGCGACGCGCTCAAGGGCGACGAAGTCGGCGTAGTCCGCCAGGGGCGCCGCGATGGGCTCACCCTCACCGGTGAGCCGACGCTGGTAGTCCAGCAGCAGTTCGGTCATCGTCGATGCCAGGCTCCAGCCGTCGGCGATCGCGTGGTACAGCCGCAGCCCCACGGCGAAACGGTCATCGGCAAGGATGGTGACGTCCACGGTGAACAACGGCGCCCGCTGGGGGTCGAAGGGCACCGACAGGTCTTCCCGCCAGGCGGCCAGCCGCCGCCGCTGCTCGATGTACAGCACCTCGCGCCAGTCCGCCACGGTCACGATGGGCTCGGCCGTCTCCTGAATCAGTTGCAAAGGCTCGCTGAAGGCGGCGAGCTCGAAGCGTGCGCGCAGGAGGGGATGACGGGCGACCAGTCCCGCGAGGGCGCCGCGGAACGCCTGCTCAGCGAAGGGACCGTCGATCTCGTAGACGAAGGCGTCCCAGTACATCGCACCGCGCTGATCCAAGTGCGTGTGGTACACCATGCCGGACTGCAAGGTGGTCAGGGGGAACGCGCTCTGAATTCCGTCCGGAAGAGCGTCCCGGTCGGCTTTTCCGATGAGCTCGAAGCCGGTACGGCCGTCCTGGGCGGGCCTGGCGGGGGCGCGGTCGCGGAGTGTGACACCGGCTGCCTCCCGGCGAGCCGTGCCGGCGAGATCGCGCAGTTTCGGGGTGCGCAACAGGTCGCGCAGATCCACCACCCAGCCGTCTCCCCTTGCCTGGGCCAGCACCTGGAGGCTCAAGATGGAGTCGCCTCCGAGCGCGAAGAAGCTGTCGTCGCGGCCGACGGCTTCTATACCGAGAATTTCCTGCCAGATACGAGCCATCGCCTGCTCGGCCACGGTCTGCGGAGGATCGGCCGCTGGAACGGATCCGATCCGTCCAGCGAAGGGCTCGGCATGCGCGGCCTCTCCCGCGGGTCGGGGCGCCGACTCGTGGGGGTGCGGCCGGCCGTGGGCCTCGGCCGCGAGAACACCCAAGTACTCGACCGCGCCATCGGGAAGCAGCCGTGCCCGATGCCCGGTACGGATCAGTCCCTGCGCACCGCCCCACGAGGCGGAAACAAGTGGAGCGAATGGCCTCTCGCCAGCCGGTGCAATACCCCCCAGACACAACTCACCCGGCGCACCGATCGGCACTGGGGTCAGCCGCCGATCTAGGATGTACAGTCGCATATCACGGCCGACGGGTACTTCTGCGTCTCGTGCCGGAACGGTGGGCAGCGTCGAAAGGAGGTCGGAGGCGCCCGTTTCCCATTGCTCGAGAAGATTCTCGAAGAGGCTGCTGACTCCTTCGGCGCGGAAGGCGCTGACATGACGGCGCGCGAAGCTGAAAGAAATATCGCAAGCGCCGTTCTGCCGCTCCAGCACGTTGACGGTCACCGGATACTCCGTCGTCTCCCGCGTCTCACTGGAGACGACCGAAAGCCGGCCGATGGTGAGCGGAGTCCACTCCTGGTCGAAAGAGAGCAGGCAGTCGAAGAGGGGGCGGACCGGACTCGCTCCGGCCATCCGCTGGATTTCTTTCAGCGGAACATGGTCCAGTTCCGCCGCACGGGCGTTGACCTGTTGCACGAAACGGCTGATAGAGGTTAGGGAGTCGTGAGCGTCCAGGTCGACTGCGACCGGCACGGTGGCGACGAACGTACCGACCGCCTCGTGTACCCCTGTCGGCACGGGGCCACGGCCACTCTGTGTCAGACCATAGATGACACGGTCCGCCTGGGTGTATGCCTGGGTGACCCGGCACCAGATCGCCTGGAGCAGTCCGTTAGGAGTGATCTTTGCTCGGCGGCAACGTTGAACGACGGTGGTCCACCGGGACGCGTTCAGATGAACAGCGTTCGTCAGGTGCCCGCCTCCCGCACCGGTCCCGGCGTCGTTCTCCAGCCGATCGGCCAGCAGAGACGTTGTGGCCTCCTTCGCGTTGTGGCCCAGATGGTCCCGCCAGAACACGGTCGCCGACTCCCCGGCGCTCCGGCGCGACCAGGCCACATAGTCACGGAAACGCAAGACTCGCTCCTCCGCGACAGAGCTGTCGCCGTTGTATCGGCGAAGGACCCGCCGCATCAGGAGCGGGATGCTCAGGCCGTCGAGCAGCAGATGGTGGAAGGTGAGAAGCAGACGACTTCGTTCCCCACCGCAGTCGATGAAGTCGAACCGCAACGGCGGTTTCTCGTCGAGTTCCAACCCCGCCGCAAAACGAGCGCTACTCAACTCGTGGAAGGCCTCCTCTGCCGCCTGCCGTCCCGACGAACTCCAGTCGTGGCTCTCCCATCTTAGTTCGGGCCGTTCGAGAACCGCCTGGAAGGGAAACGGACCATGCCAGCGGAAGACGGAACCCAGCAGGTCCTGGCTCGCTATCTCGGCTTCCCATGATTGTCGGAAGACGTTCTGGTCCATCTCACCATGGACGTCACACCAGATTCGGATCAAGTAATCGCCGCTTTCCGGTGCTGCAAGCGAGCGGACAAGCATTCCCTCCTGGGGGGAGGTCAGCGGGTAGGCATCCCGTACGATCGCCACATCCAACCCACCCCCTCGCAGGAGCTGCTCGGCGTTCGGCAAAAGCTCAAACCGCTGCGGATCGCCAGTCGCGGCCCGGGCGTCCGATGTTTCAGAAAGGGCCTTTCCGGCCGCCACCAGTTTCCCGACCGTCGGGTTCGCGAACAGGTCCGAAGTACGGCAGGCGATACCGGCTGCCCGTGCCTGGTTCACGGTGCGGACCGCCAGCACCGAGTTGCCGCCGCTGGCGAAGAAGTCGCTCTCAGCGGTCAGGTCCGGCATCTGCAGGACGTCCCGCCATATACCGAGCAGGACGGCCTCGACGGAGTCTGCCCTCGACCGCGGCTTCGCTTCGAACGGTCCGCCCGATTCCGGCACCACCCGCATCCTCGGCGGTGTGCTCGACCGGTCACCGTTCGCGGATCCCTGTGCCCTCCACTCGGCGAGTAGTGCCAGCAGAGCCTGCCGATCGACCTTCCCGGTCGTTCCCAGCGGAAGAGCCCTGACCGGAATCCAGACCCCCGGCACCATGTAAGACGGCAGTTCGGCGCCGAGCGCGCTTCGAATCTCGTCTGGTGTCCGGCCCGCTGAAGCGTAGAAGGCCACCAGTCTGACGGACTCCCGGTCGTCCAGGAGAACCTTGATCTCGTTGACGAGCCCCTGCGATCGGGCGACCTCTTCGATCTCACCGAGCTCGATTCGATGACCGTGGACCTTGACTTGATCGTCGGCTCTGCCGTGATAGAACAGGCACCCGGCGGGGCCCCACGATGCCAGGTCACCGGTTCGATACCGGCCCCCGACGAACTTCTCCGCGGTGAGTTCGGGGTTGTTCCAATACCCCGACGCAAGATGTGGGCCACCGATGAAGAGCTCACCGACACGTCCCACCTCGGTGACACGCTCCCCCTCCTCGTCCTCGATGGCAAGTTCCACCTCGGGAAGCGGTTTACCGAGGTGGACCTCGTCGCCATGTCCCAACTTCGCCACGGACACGACGACCGTCGCCTCGGTGGGTCCATAGGCGTTGAAGACCGTCCCTCGGTCGGCGAGCGCCGCCAGCAGCGACGGCGGCATCGCCTCGCCGCTCGAAAGCATCTTCATGCCGGGGCATCCCCGCCACCCCACCGAGACCAGGGACTGCCATTGAGTGGGCGTGGCGAAGGTCGCGTTCAGCGAACGGCGCTCCAGAAGGCTCTTCAGTTCATCCGGGTCGCGCCGCTGCGCATCGGAGGCGATCACGATCTCGCAACCGGACGATAGCGGAAGGAACATGTCCAGGATGCTTGCGTCGAACGCCACCGACGACTGCGCCAGAAAGCGCTCCTGGCCGGTCAACTGGAAAACGTTTTTGAATGCGTACAGGCGAGCGGCCAATGCCCCGTGTGGCACCACGACGCCCTTTGGGCGTCCCGTACTCCCGGACGTGTAGATGATATATGCCGGATCGAAATATTCCGGCACGTGGTCCGACGAGACGGCGCCGTTGCGATCGGAGACCCTGACCCTGGTCTGATGAGCGGAGTAGCACTTGCGGGCGGCATTGGCATCGTCGCAGAGCACCACCGACGGACACGCATCGTCAAGGATCGTGCGGATGCGGTTGTCCGGCCACGAGATGTCCATCGGGACGTAGACCGCACCGGCCCGCAAGGTCGCGAGGAGGGCCACCGCCACCTGCACACCTCGATCCATGACCAGAGCGACCCGGTCACCCGGGGCCGCACCGGCGTCGCGCAACGCGGAGGCCAGTTCGCCGCTCTGTACGTCGAGTTCACTATAAGTGAGTCGGCCCTGGTCGGACTCCACCGCGGTCTTGTCGGGATGTGCGCGAGCACATCTTACGAAAGCATCAACAAAAGACGGGTGGTACGGCGAACCAATGGGCTCTGACATTCTCTCTCCTCCGCTCGGCTCCGGCACGACCAGAAAAGGTGTTGGCAAGAGCCCACAGCGATGCACTTCAAGGAGTCTGTGAGACGAATCGTCCCCATGCGGCCGACATCGATCCGGTGGCGATGACGGGGAGGTTCCCCGCCACGTCAGATGAATGTAGCGGCGGGATCGTCGATGAGTTTCGCGCTGAGCACGTCGAAGATGTTCTTCACTTGCCTGGTGATCGGCCCGGGAGCAGAGGGGAGCTCGACACCGTCCACCATGCGTATCGCTTGCACGTCACGGGTCGTCGAAGTCAGAAACGCTTCTTCACAGTGCTGAAGTCGACCGATCGCCACATTCGCCTCTGTTCCGCCGGAACATTCCAGCACCAACTCCCTGGTGATCCCCGCCAGGCAGCCGGAGGACAAGGGCGGAGTGATCAGGCTTCCGTCCAGCACCGCGAAGATGTTGCTTCCTGTTCCCTCGCACAGTCCTCCTGCCGAGTTGGCGAAGATCGCCTCATCCGCCCCCCGCTGGCGTGCGTACTCCAAAGCCAGGACGTTCTCACCGTAGGAGGTGGTCTTCAGCCCGGCGAGGGCCCCGTTCTCGCAGCGCGGCCACGGAACCACCGCCACGCTTGCGGCCGGCGGGAACGGCTTGCCCTCGGCGATCGCCACCACGGTGTTGGGTCCGTGGTCGCCTCGGTTCGACGCCAGGGGACCGATACCGCTGGTGTGCGTGATCCGGATCCAGCCGACGGGCCACGCTGGAGCGTCGGCGAGGACGTCCATGACACCGCGCTCGATGACGTCCAAGGCGGGGGCGGGCAACCCCATGCCGTGAGCAGAACGTCCCAAGCGCTCTAAGTGCCGCGCCAAGACAAGCGGGCGGCCACGCACAGCCTTAATCGTCTCGAAAACTCCGTCTCCCGCAATCAGGCCGTGGTCGAAGACCGATATCAAAGCTTCTTTTGGATCGTACAGCACACCATTGATCCAACACTTCACAAAAGCCTCGTTTCACTCGATGAACAGAACCCTTCAAGCGACGCCGATCGCGTTGATGTGCTTCGGCCATTTGGAACGGGCAACGGTAGCAACCTAACTCCACGGATCAAGTGAGTCAAGACCGGATTTGCGTATACCATCTACAGCCGCAGGTATGGTCAGGGCATCGACGCCACCCGAACATGACCACAACACGCGCCTGACCAGGCGAGTCAAGTCATCCATCCAGAGGAGGTTCTATGCCCCGGGAGCCGCACGAGATCGTGCGCGACTCTGAATCGTTGGCCGACAGGCCATCTTCGCTTTACGCAGCTTTCAGCATCGTCGCGATGAGTCGCCCTCACAACGTTGCCGTTTGCGAAGAGGGACGGGAGCTGACATATAGAGAGCTCGACGCTGCGGCCGGCGAACTTGCGGATCGTCTCAAGCACGCAGCGCCCGGTCCCTATGTGGGTCTGGCGCTGCGGCCGAGCATCGAACTCATTGTGGCCATCCTCGCCGTGCTACGTGTGGGCAAGGCCTATGTTCCACTGGACCCCGGCGGACCACCGGACCGCATAGACCGGATCCTCAGTCAGTTCATGTCGCTGCCGGTCCTCGCGGAAGACGACCTGGCGGGCCGGCTGGCCGCAGCACAGAGCGCAAGGGTGCTGCGACTGCCGGAAGTGACCGAGGGGGCCACCCCTTGGCCCGCGCAACCTCCGGCAGACCTCTTCCCGGAAACCTCCGCCTACGTCATCTTCACTTCCGGGTCCACCGGTGTGCCCAAGGGCGTCGTGGTCAGCCATCACAACGTGATGCGGCTGTTCCATGCCTGTGAGGAGCATATGAGTTTCAATCCCCAGGACGTCTGGTGCCTCTTCCACTCACCTGCCTTCGACTTCTCGGTGTGGGAGATCTTCGGTGCCCTTCTCAATGGCGGACGACTCGAGATGGTTCCCTCTTCCACACGCAAAAACCCCTCCGACTTCGCAGAGTTCCTATGTACCCGAGGGGTGACCGTACTCAACCAGACACCGTCTGCCTTTCGGCAGCTCTGTGCCGTCATCACCACTGATCACGCGCCTCGGCTGGCCCTGCGGAAAGTGATCTTCGGTGGAGAGAGGTTGGACCCCGGCACACTACGACCGTGGTACGACCTTATGGGGGAACAAGTTGAGCTCGTAAATATGTACGGCATAACTGAGACGACCGTCCACGCAACCTTCGTCAAGCTGTCACCCCGTGATGCCATGACAGCGGGCCGAAGCGTCATCGGCCGCCCGCTTTCCGATTTGCGGGTACGTGTCGTCGATGAACGTCTGCGACCCGTTCCGCCGGGGACGCCGGGGGAACTCCTGGTCTCTGGTGCCGGACTCGCCCTCGGTTATCTAGGTGATCCTGATCTGACCGCAGCCAGGTTCCGGGAAGATCTTGAACCGGGCTGCCGGTGGTATCGCTCCGGTGACCAGGTGATCTCCTCCGAGGACGGCCGACTGACCTACCTCGGCAGACTGGACCGGCAGGTCGCACTCAACGGCTATCGAATCGAGTTGGGGGAGGTGGAGACCGCGTTGCGCGGCCTGCCCGGGGTCCTCGACTGCCACGTGCTCCTCGACACGGTCCCGGCCGCTCCCCGATTGGTGGCCTATCTCGTCCAGCGAGAGCCCATGCCCACCCAACAAATACGGACGGCTCTGCGGAACGACGTGCCGGCATACATGATTCCGACAGTGTACGTCCCCCTCTCCGAACTGCCGCTGACGCTTAATGGAAAGGTCGACGAAAAAGACCTGCTGAGTCGGCTATCCCGATGATGCGTAGGTTGCCGTGCTCGATGGGGGTGGAGCAGATCCTCACCGCGGATGAGGTCCGCCGGCGGAATCCGACGGCTCGGTCCGCGGAGAGGACCGCGGCTCTGCCCGGTGCCATGGAGACTCAGGGACGGACGGCGCTGACCAGCCAGACATCTCCGGGGATCAGGACGCCTTCCGGAGTCTCGAAGGCGAGCAGTCCGTCCCGGAGTTCGTTCCGAGTCTGCTCGGCGACTGCTTGGTCGACACTCTGGAGATTGAGGCGCACCGCCCCCTGGCTGAAGATGAATTCGGTCGCGTCCTCGGCGTCCTGCCCGAAGTGCATGGGCGCCTGGACCGCCGCGATGGTGACGTCCGCGAAACCCGCCGCGCCGAGCACTTCGCGTATACGGGCCGGATCGAGCAGAGAATCCATTCCGCGAGCGGTGGGCGCCGGTTCGCGCAGCAGCGGCTTCAACGCCGCCGTGGCACAGGCGATGGGGCTGTCGGACGTTCCTGCTTGCGGAACCAGGAACGCCAGCCGTCCGCCCGGTCGCAGGCCGAACAGGATGTTGGCGAAGGCGGCCACCGGGTCTTCGAAGAACAAGCAACCTCCCCGGCTGATCGCCACGTCGAAGCCGCCCTCGGGGAATGGATGGACCTGCGCGTCTCCCTGTTCGAACCGGGCATTGGCGATGCCTTGCTCGGCCGCATCCGCACGTGCCCGCTCCAGCATCGGCAGCGACAGGTCCACGCCGACCACCTGCCCATCGGACGCACAGCGCGCGGCCAGCAGCGTGACGTGGCCGGTGCCGCATCCCACATCGAGCACCTGGTCGCCAGGGGTGATCGCGGCGGCATGAAGAAGATCGTCGTTGAAGGCGTTGACGATCGCGTTGTAGCGACCCGCGTTCTGCGCCCGATGGACGCCTTCCCAGCCGTTCCATGCCTCGGCGTGGTGCGTGTTCGCGATGGGCCGCATGGCCACCGTCCTCTCCAAGATCTATGGCGAGTTCGGCTTCAGTTAAGCGACAGTCATGATCGAGGTCAAGGGAAACCTGCTTACCAAGATCTTTGAGACGCGGCGACACAAGCGGTACACGAGCTGTTCACCCAGCAGAGATACCGTGTAGCGGTATCCTAAGAAATCATGAACGGGCAACGGAACGATCGAACGTCCACCCCCTCCGGGCCTCAGGCGCGCCCGATTGCCGAACCCGCGCCGTTCAACCGGACCGGACATTCGATTTCAATGCCGTCCGGAACCTGATATTTATGCGGCTCGTAAATCTGATCAACACTTTCTCAGTCCTTGCGCGAACAATTCCTCACCAGGACCCTCGTCACAGAAGGCCGAGATGTCCTCCTGTCCGATTCCTGCGACGGAAGCAGGGCGACTCGGGCGAGCCTGCGGCCGTTGTTCATGATATTGGAGCAAATCCTGTCTCACCGTTACAGCAGTGGCTCCTCTTTGGCTGGGAGGCGAGCTTGAGGAGCTCGTGGAGGCGTGCACTCTGGTCGACTGTCGATTTCATTTGCTCGAGTGTGATCAAGATCGCGGCCAGCGAAGGCGGCACAGGCGTGTCCTCGGTTGCACTGTCCTCACCTGTCAGGGAATGACTGGCCAATTGGTCTAGTTCTGCTGCCAGGTGGCGGACCAGGGCTTCGGGGGTTGGGTGCTCGAAGAGTAGGGAGATCGGAAGGCGCACCTCTGGCATGTGGTCCGGTTCCGGGTCCTTGAACGATCTCTTCATTGTGGTGACTCCAAGCTGGTAGGTCCTGGCCGCTTGTCTTCGTGGCGGCCGTCGGCGAGGGCCGGCGGGTGCTCGGGTTTGCGGCGGTGGAGGTGGTTCAAGGGGGGTGGGGACCACCAGTTGCGGGTGCCTGTCAGGCGCATTACGGCGGGGACGAGGGTGCCGCGGATGAGGAAGGCGTCCACCAGGACGGCCAGGGCGAGGCCCACGCCGAACAGTTTGATGAAGCTGACCCGGCTGGTGGCGAAGGCGATCATGACGACGGCGATGAGGAGGGCGGCGGCGGTGAGGATGCGGCCGGCGCGCTGGAGGCCCGTGGCGATGGAGGTCGCGTTGTCGGCTCCCTTGTCGTACTCCTCCTTGATCCGGGAGAGCAGCATGACCTCGTAGTCCATGGAGAGGCCGAAGGCCACGCAGAACATGAGGACGGGCATGGAGGCGTTCAGGCCGCCGGTCGCGGTGAAGCCGAGGAGGCCGGAGAGGTGGCCGTCCTGGAAGACCCACACCATGGCGCCGAAGGTGGCGGTGAGGCTGAGGACGTCGAGTGCGATGGCCGTGATCGGGATCGTCACGCTGCCGAACATCAGGAAGAGGAGGACGGCGGTGATGACGGCGACCAGGGCGAGGGCCAGGGGCAGGCGGGTGAGCAGTGAGTGGTTGGAGTCGACGAGGGCGGCCGATTCGCCGGTGACCTGCACGGGCCAGGGGGCCTGTGCGTCGCGGACGTCGCGGACGAGGTCCTGGCCCGCCGTCGACATCGGTTCGACCGACGGGACCACCGAGAGGTAGGTGGCGCGGCCGGCGGTGAATTTCGCGTGGCGGGGTGAGGTGTCGAGGAGGCGGCCCGGTTCGCAGTCCTTTGTGCCGGTGCCGCAGTAGGTGCCGGTGGCGGCGTCGACGCGGGCGACGCCGGGGAGGCGTGCCAGGCGGGACGCGTAGGCGTCGATCTGGGGGCGTTGCACGCCGTCGGGGGCCAGGACGGAGAGGGCGCCTGATTCTTCGGAGAACTCCTGGCGCAGGACGTCGTGGACCTCGCGGGCGTTCGACGAGGAGGGCAGGACCCGGTCGTCGAGGGAGGTCAGGTTGAGGCTGAGGAACGGGGCTCCGAGGAGCAGGAGCAGGGCGATGGCGGCGGTGGCGACCGGGAGGGGACGCCGCATCACGGTCGTGGCGACGCGGTACCAGAGGCCCTTCTCGGGTGGGGAGACGGAGCGGCGCCAGAGGGTGAGCGCGTTCACCCGGGGGCCGAGCAGGACGAGCAGGGCGGGCAGGACGACGATCGACAGCAGCCCGGCGAGGACCGTGACGCCCACCGCGGCGTAGGCCATGCTGCGCAGGAACGTGAAGGGGAACACCAGCAGGGTCAGCAGGGCGGCGGCGACGGTGAGGGCGCTGAAGGCGACGGTCCGTCCGGCGGTGGTGACGGCGCGGGCGGCGGCCGTGCGGGGGTCGTGGCCCGCGCGGAGTTCCTCGCGGTGGCGGGAGACCACGAACAGGCTGTAGTCGATGGCGAGGCCCAGGCCGAGGGCGACGGTGAGGTTGAGGGCGTAGATCGACACGTCGGTCACGGTCACCAGGAGGCGGAGCACCAGGAACGTCCCGACGATCGACATCATGCCGACCACCAGCGGCAGGAGGGCGGCGACCACGCCGCCGAACGCCAGGATCAGCAGGACCAGGGTGATCGGCAGGGCGATCGTCTCGGCGCGGACGAGGTCCTTCTCGATCGCGGTGTCGACCTCGTGGGACACCTCGGCGGAGCCGCCCACGCGGACGTCGAGTGCGGCGTCCGCCCGTTCGTAGCGGGGGGCGAGGGTCGTGAGGCGGTCGTTGACCCGGTCCTCGTCGCCCGTGACTCGGGCGATCACCAGCGCCCGGGTGCCGTGCCCGTCGCGCAGTTGCGGGGCCTTGCCCGCGCTCCAGTACGACAGGACGTCGTCGACGCCGGGCTCGGCGGCCAGTTCCCTGGTCAGCGCGGTGCCGGCGGTGGACGCGGCGGGGTCGTCGACGGTCCCGCGGCGGACGGTGACCAGCAGCACCAGGTTGGGCGCGCCGACGTCGAAGCGGTCGGCGAGGGCCTTCTCCGCCCGCGCGGACTCCGAGGCGGGGTCGTCGAAGCCGCTGGAGGTGAGCAGGTCCGCCACGCCGCCGCCGAGGGGCGCGGCGATCACGGCGACCAGGACGGCCGCGAGGACGATGAGGCGCGGATGCCGGGTGGACAGCCGAGCCGCCCGGTTCAGCATCGCGGCGCCTCCTGCAGGACGTTCCAGGCGATGGTGCGCAGCAGGATGTTCGAGGTGCCCTCGTAGATCTGCCCGATCTTGGCGTCCCGGTAGCGTTTCTCGGCCGGATGCGACGTGCTGAACCCGTTGCCGCCGAAGGTCTCGACGGCGCGGGAGGCGGCCCGCTCGGCGACCTGCGCGCAGAACTGCTTGGCCATCGCGGCGCGGGTGAGCAGCTCGGGGACGTGGCGTCCGCTGTCGGCGAGGCGCGCGGTGTCGTACATCAGCAGCCGCGCCGCCTCCAGCTCGGTGGCGACCTGGGCGAGGGGGAGCTGCACGCCCTGGAACTCGGCGATGGGCTGCCCGAACTGGTGGCGCCGCTTGGCGTAGGCCACCGACTCCTCCAGGGCTCCGGCCGCCAGGCCCACCATCTGCGCGGCGATGCCGATCCGGCCGAGGTTGAGGGTGTCGATGGCGATGTCGTAGCCCTCGCCCTCCTCCCCCAGCCGGTCGTCCTGGGAGACGTGGACGTCGTCGAGGCGCACCCGGCAGGAGGAGCTGGCGCGGAGGCAGAGCTTGTCCTGGTTCGGGCCGACGGTGAGTCCGGGGGCGGCGCCCGGCACCAGGAAGGCGGTGACGCCGTGGGCGCCGTGCTCGGGTGCCACGGTGGCGAAGACGACGAAGACGCCGGCCTCGCGGGCGTTGGTGATCCAGACCTTCTCGCCGGTGAGCAGGTAGTCCTTGCCGTCGCGTTTCGCGCGTGTGCGCAAGGAGAACGCGTCGCTGCCCGCCTCGGGTTCCGACAGCGCGTAGGCGCCGACGGTGTCACCGGCCAGCCGGGGCAGGTGGCGGGCCTGCTGCTCCGGGTTCCCCCAGCGCAGCAGCGCGCTGTTGACGAGGACGTTCTGGACGTCCACGCAGACCGCGACGGCCGGGTCGACGCGGGCCAGCTCGGCGATGACCAGGCTGCTCATGACGAACGTGCCGCCCGCGCCGCCGTACCGGCCGGGGATCTCGACGCCCATCACGCCCAGGGCGAACAGCTCGTCGATCAGCTCGCGTGGCATCAGGGCGTCGCGGTCCATCGTCGCGACCCTCGGGCGCAGTTCGTCCTCGCCCCAGCGGCGGACGGTGGCGCGCAGCGACTCCTCGTCGCCGGTTCTCGGCGTCTGCATCGCGTGACCTCTCATTGGAAGGCCGACAGGCCGAGGACGGAGCGTGCCACCACGAGCTTGTGGATCTCGGTGGTGCCCTCGGCGATCGTCAGCGTCCGGGCGTCTCGGAAGTGGCGTTCGAGCGGGTGGTCCGGGGACAGGCCGTTGGCGCCGTGGAGCTGGATCGCGTCCGATGTCGCGCGGACGGCCATCTCCGTGGCGTACGCCTTCGCCATGGACGCCTCGCGGTCGGCGCGCCGTCCGTCCTGGACGGCGGCGAGGGCGCGGTGGATCAGCAGCCGGGACGCATCGATCCCGGTGGCCATCGCCGCGATCTTGTCCTGGACGAGCTGGAACTCGCCGATGCGCCGCCCGAACTGGCGGCGCTCGCGGACGTGGCCGACGGAGGCGTCCAGGGCGGCGCGGGCGAGGCCCACCGCGATGAGCGACAGGCGGCAGCGCGACCATTGCAGCCCGTCGAAGATGCGCTGCATGTTCCTGAGCGACCCGTCGGGGCCGACGCAGTTCTCGCGCGGGACGCGGCAGTCCTCGAACACGATCTCCGAGGTGACGAACGCCTTGAGCCCCAGCTTCGGCAGGTCGCGCGTCCGGTAGGGGGACCGTTCGCGCTCGACGATGACCGGCCGGATGCCCTGCCGGCCGTTCTCGAGGTCGGCGTGGCACAGGACGACCGCGTAGTCGGACACGTCGCCGTTGGAGATCCAGCGTTTGCGGCCGTTGATGACGTACTCGTCCCCGCGCAGCACGGCCCGCGTCTCCATGGCCGCGTTGTTGGAGCCGTGGTTGGGCTCGGTCGAGGCGATGCAGCCGATCTTCTCGCCGGACAGCAGCCCCGGGACGGCCCGTTCCCGCAGCTCGGGCGGGCCCGCCTGCCGGATGTAACGGGCGCAGCCCTGGGTGATCATCAGGCAGCCTTCGAGGGAGGGGAACACCCTGGCCAGCTCCTCGCCGGCCAGGGCGCCCGCCACGAGGTCGGTCGGGTCCATGGCGTAACCGTGGCCCTCCAGGGACTCGACGAGCGCGGGCAGCAGGTCCAGCGGCAGGCGATCGTCGGTGTGGCGGTCGGCGAGGGGACGGAATTCGCGTTCCAGCCCCTCGCGCAGGCCGCCCATCGGGTCGTCCGGCGTGACGGGATGTCCCAGCAGGGCGGTCATGTCGGCATCACTCCCGGCTGTCGGTGAGACGCGCCAGCTCGGCGCGCAGGCCCTTCACGAACACGTCCCGCGCCGAGTCGAGGAAGAAGTGGCCGCCCGGGACGTGGGTGACCGAGAAGCCGCCGCGGGTCAGCTCCCGCCACGCCTCCAGGCCGTCCCGGGACACGGTGGCGTCGGCGTCGCCGCCGAAGGCCGCCACCGGGACGTCGAGCGGCGGCCGGGGCCGGTGCTCGTAGGTCTCGCACACCGCCATGTCGGCGCGCACGATGGGCAGCATGATCCCGGCCAGTTCCTCGTTGCCCAGCACCGCGGCGGCGGCGTTGTCGTAGCGGGCGAGGCGGGCGAGCAGGCCGGCCCTCGGCAGGTCGTGCATCGGCGGGCGCGCCGGCGGCAGGTGCGGCGCCTCGAAGGCCGCGACGAACAGGGCCCGCGGGCCGGGCAGGCCGCGCCGTGCCAGCTCGTGCGCGACCTCGAAGGCCAGCAGCGCGCCCATGCTGTAGCCGAGCAGGACATAGGGCTTGTCGAGCCTGCCGGCGAGCCGGCCGGCCAGGTGCGCGACGAGGGGGCGCAGCCGCGTGAACGGCACCTCCCGCAGGCGCCCGCCGTGGCCCGGCAGCTCGACCACGCCCATCTCGACACCGGCGGGAAGCCCGTCCGCCAGGCCGAGGAGGCCGCCGGCCCGTCCGCCCGCGTAGGGCAGGCAGAGGAGCCGGAGGCTCGCCTCGGGGTCGGGCCGCGGGCACAGCAGCCACTCCTGGCGGTTCCCGCCAAGGGGCCGCCGTGCCCGACGGCCGTCACGCGGCTCGCGGACCGCGTCCGTCGTTCCTCGTGCCTCCATGTCGGATCAGGCCGGCAGCCCGGCGGCGGGGTTGGCGGACGTCCCGAACCGCTCCCGGAATCTGCGGATCGACTCCTCGGTCAGCAGGATCCCGTCGCACTGCATGGGACCGGCCTCGAACCCGAGCTCCAGGAGGGCGTCGACCTGCCGGGAGCAGTTGTCCCAGTCGGCCGGTCCCACGGAGGGGGCGAGGGCGTCGACCTGTGTCGCCAGCAGCGAGGAGAGGATGCAGCTGGTCATGCCCTCCGGGCTCGACGCGTCGGGGCTGTTGCGCAGGAACTCCTCGACGCCCTCGGCGCCGACCAGCCGGGACACGACCGCGGGGACGTGCACCAGCTTGGCGATGCGCTCGCCCGCCTGGAGGACGCCGCCCTCGGCGAAGAGCAGGTCGTGGTGCTCCTCCACGCGGGCGACCGCCAGTTCGCGGCGGTAGCAGGGCGGCACCGAGTCGTCGACGACGAGGGTCCCGGGCCGCAGCCGCTCGATGTCCAGGACGTCCGGCGCGTTGGTGGCCCCGATGATCAGGGTCGCCTCGTAGAACTCCTCGGGCAGGCTGGACGTCGATCCCATCACGCGGATCTCGCCCCGGTAGCCGTGGCCGGCGCGGAGCTCCTCGGCGAACCGCTCGATCATGCCGACCTTGCTGTACAGGTCGCACAGCAGGATCCGGCGCGGGTGCGGCAGCTTGTCCAGCATGAGCCGCAGGGACGCGCGGCCCACCGAGCCGAGGCCCAGGCTGCCGACGGTCTCCTCGGCGAGGTCGCGGCCCGACCGGTGCGCGATGTTGCGGACGCCCATCATCACCGACGCCGCGGTGGTGTCGTGGCCGGTGGTCACGGCGGGCAGGTCCGTGCGTCCCTCGACGGCCGCGAGGACGGCCCGTCCGTAGTCGGTCGCCGAGGCGAGCAGCCCGGTGAGGGACGTGGTCTTCGCGCCGAGCCGTCCCGCCAGCTCAAGGCCGTCGATGATGGTGCGGACGAGGCCGTCCCGGTCGGCGTACAGCTCCGCGGTGTTGAGCCGCGGGATCATGATCACGGCGATCCGGCCGAGCCGGGTCGTCATGATCTCCACGAGCAGGGGCAGCCCGCCGAAGATCTCGTCGAGCATGCCCTCGCCGGCGGACGGGTCGATCCCGGCCTGCTCGAACAGCACCGACGGCATGGCCAGCAGCGCCGCCGCGTCGACCGGTTCGAGCTTGCCCGCCGCGGACAGGCTCAGCAGGTCGCGGCGTTCGAGGACGAGGCCGTCGCCCACCTCCCGCGAGTAGCCCCCGCCGTTCCCGGCGGTGCCGTTCGCCGCGGTGCCGTTCGCCGGGGCGCCGTTCGCGGTGCCGTTCGCGGCGGGACCGGACCGGCCGGACGCGGCGGCGGCGCCCTCCGGCGCCTCCAGGGCGGCCGACAGCTCGGCGATGGTGGGGTGGGCGAACAGGAACCGCACCGTGAGGTGGCGTCCGACCTCGGCCGACACCTTCGACACCAGGTTCACGGCCTGGAGCGAGTCGCCGCTCAGGTCGAAGAAGTTGTCGTCGATCCCGATGTCGCCGGCCTTCAGCGTCTGCGACCAGAGCGCCGCGAGCCGCTCCTCCAGCGGCGTGCGCGGCGGCGCCGAGGCGCGGCCCGCGGCGGCCGGCGGCAGGTCCCGCGCGGCCAGCGCCGCCCGGTCGATCTTGCCGTTGACGGTGAGCGGCAGCGCGTCGAGCGTCACGAACGTCTTGGGGATCATGTATTCGGGCAGCTTGTCGCGCAGCAGGGACCGCAGCCCGCCCGCCGTGGGCTCCTCGTCGCCCGCGGTGGTCGTGAACGCCACGAGGCGGCTGCTCTGCCCGCCCTGGTCGTCCTCGGCGGCGAGGACGACGGCGGCGCGCACGGCGGGGTGCTCGCGCAGGACCGCCTCGATCTCGCCCAGCTCGATCCGGTATCCGCCGATCTTCACCTGGAAGTCCTCGCGGCCGAGCAGCTCGATGGTGCCGTCGGGGAGGCGGTGGCCGCGGTCGCCGGTCTTGAACAGGCGCTCGCCGGTCTCCGGGTGGGTGACGAAGGCCGCGGCGGTGCGCTCCTTGTCGCGCCAGTACCCCTCGGCCACGCCGACGCCGCCGATGTAGAGGTCGCCGGGCACCCACAGCGGGCGGGTGTCGAGCTCCTCGTCGAGGACGTAGACGGTCTGGTTCACCATCGGCCCGCCGTAGGGGATGCTCGCCCATTCCGGCGACACCTCGCCGACCGGGTACAGGATCGACCAGATCGACGCCTCCGTCGCGCCGCCGAGGCTGATCACGCTGATGCCGGGCACGAGCCGCCGCAGGCGGCCGGGCAGCGTCAGCGGGATCCAGTCGCCGCTGAGCAGCGCCAGCCGCAGCGAGCCCGGCACGCCCACGCCGACGCCGTCGGCGTACTCGACGAGCATCCGCATGAGCGCCGGGACGGAGTTCCAGACGGTGACGCCGCCCCGGTCCATCAGCTCCAGCCAGTGGGCGGGGTCGCGCAGGCCCGCCTCGTCGGGCAGGACCAGCGTCGCCCCGGCCGCGAGCGTCCCGAACACGTCGTAGACGGACAGGTCGAAGCTCAGCGAGGACAGCCCGAACACGCTGTCGTCCGGGCCGACCCCGTAGCGCCGGTTGACGTCGGCGACCGTGTTGAGGGCGCCGCGATGGGAGATCATGACCCCCTTCGGACGGCCGGTGGACCCCGAGGTGTAGATCACGTACGCGAGGTCGTCCTGGCCCTGCGCCGGCTCCAGCGGCGTCTCGTCCACGTCGTCGAGGGGCTCGGTGTCGACGCACAGGCGCCGCACGCCGCCGGGCCAGTCCAGGCGCTCGTCGACGGCCCGCTGGGTGAGGACGAGGCCGGCTTCGGCCTCGTCGAGGATGTGGTGCAGGCGCTCGCGCGGCAGCGCCGGGTCCAGGGGCAGGTACGCCGCCCCCGACTTCAGGATCCCGAGCACGGCCGCGACCTGCTCCCAGCCCTTCTCCATCACCACGGCGACGAGCGCGTTGGGCCTGGCGCCCTCGACGCGCAGCCAGCGGCCGAGGCGGGTCGAGCGCCGGTCCAGGTCGCCGTAGGTCAGGGTCGCGGCCGACGACAGCACCGCCGGGTGCCCGGGCGACTTCGCCGCCTGCTCGACGAACGCGTCGTGCAGGAGCCCGGCGGGCAGCGGCGCGTTGGTCGCGTTCGCGGTCCGCTCCCGCTCGCGCTGGCCCTCGGGCAGCAGGTGGCGGCGGCCGCGCTCGTCCCAGCTGGCGGGGTCCTCGGCGAGCCGCTGCACGTGCCGTCCGAAGGCGGCCAGCATGTCCTCGACGACCCCGGGCGGGAACAGCGACTCGACGACGTCCCACGTGCACGTGAACGCGCCGTCGCGCTCGCCGCTGCGCACCTCCAGGTAGACCTGGGGGGTCTGGCTGACGGCGTAGGCCAGCTCGCCGAGCGCGGAGTAGTCGAGGCTGTGCAGCTCGACGCTGTTGAACACGACGTACTTGTTGCCGCGGGGGCTGCCGCCGCGCGCCTTGGCCATCTCGCGGATCACCTGGATGCCGCTCACCCAGCGGCAGTGCTCCAGGTCGTCCACGAGCTGCTGCTGGACGCGGCGCGCCCGCTCCAGGAAGCTCGACCCGGGGGCGGGCGGCACGTGCAGGTGGTTGGGCAGGGTGAAGCTGCCGATGATCTCGTTGACCTCGCCGTGGACCGGCAGGCGGTCGAAGAACGGCGCGTTGAGGCTGAAGTCGTTGTGCTTGCTCCAGGTCGCGACGACGTCCGAGAAGGCGGTCAGCAGGACCGCGCCCACCATCAGGCCCTCGTCGCCCGCGCGCGTCTTCAGCCGCTCCCACGGCCCGGGCTCCACCAGCCGGGCGTAGTGCGCCACGAACGGCAGGTGCCCGGCCGGGCGCTGCGCGTTGACCACGGGCAGCTCGGGCGGCGGGGGCAGCGTCGGGAGCCGCCTCCGCCAGTAGTCGAGGGCGCGCTCGTGGACGGGCGAGCCGCGCAGCGCGGTCTTGGCGACGAGGTAGTCGCGGGTCGTCAGCTCCAGCGGCGCGATGTCCTCGCCGGTGTAGAACAGCGCGAGGTCGCGTCCGAGCAGCTGGAGGCTCAGCGAGTCGGCGATCAGCAGGCTGGTGATGATGTGGATCCGCGTGCGCTCGTCGTCGATCCGCGTCAGCCGGACGCGGAACAGCGGCCACTCCTCCTGGACGAGCATCTCCTGCGGCATCGTCGCGCGGAGGTCCTCCAGCCGCTCGGCGACGGCGTCGGCGGGCCGGCCCCGCAGGTCGAGCACGTCGACGACGTAGTCGGGGACGTCGGCGAGGATCTGGTTCCGCCCGTCGGGCAGGACGACGGCGCGCAGCATGCCGTGCCGCCGGACGACGCGGTTCCAGGCCGCGGTGAACCTGTCCACGTCGAGGGCGCCGGCGTCGAGCTCGATGTAGGCGTTCGAGGAGACGTTGCCGACCTCGTAGGCGTCGTGCCGGCCGGCCCAGAGGGCCTGCTGCATGTCCGAGAGCGGGAACGGCTCGTGCAGCCGGTCCGGCGCGGGCTCGATCTTGGGGATCGCCGCGGGCAGGGCGCCGTAGCGCTCGCGCAGCACCGCGATGATCTCCTTCTTGCGAGCGCGCAGCGCCGCGCGCAGCCCGTCGTTCAGCGCGCCGTTGGGGGCGCGGACCCGCAGCTCGTCGGCCTCCACCCAGAGGTAGGCGCCGCGGCGTGACAGGTCGGCCATCAACTCGTTCACGTTCTCCATCGCTATGTCCTCCAGAGGTGTTCTCGTCGGTCGGTCCCGCACGCGATCGGCCCCCTCAGATCACGTCGAACTCCTCCCAGTCGTCGTCGCCCGCCGGGGGACGGGGCACCTCGGGCGTCGCGGGGAGGAGCATCCGCTCGGCGAGCCGCCGCACGCTCGACCCCTCCAGCACGTCGACCATCGGCACCGAGATGCCGAGGTCCACCTCGATCTGGTTCTTGATGCCGACGGCCACCAGCGAGTCCAGGCCGACGCTGTTCATCGGCTCCTCGACGTCCAGCCGCCCGGGCGGCATGTCGAGGGCCCGGGCGATCTCGACCCGCAGGTACGCCTCCAGCAGTTCCCGGCGGTCCCCGGGGTCCGCGGCGGCCAGCCCGTCCGCGGTCAGCGTGCCCCGCCGGACGGTGTCACCGGCGGCGGCAGCCTCGGCGCCCGCGGCGGCCACCAGCTCCGACACCAGCGGCGACCCGCCCGAGGCCGCCGACGCGGACGCCCAGCGGCTCCAGTCGACCGGCGCGACGGCGATCTGCGGCGTCCGGAGACCGAGCAGCCGGTCCAGCGCCTCCATGCCCGTATCGGCGGCGATGCCCTCGATCCCGGCGAGCGCCACGAGCCGGTCCGCGCCGCCTTCGCGGACCGACAGGCCGGTGCCGGCCCACGGTCCCCACGCGATGCTCAGGGCCGGGCGGCCCTCGGACGCCCGCGCCGACGCCAGCGCGTCGAGGAACGCGTTCCCGGCGGCGTAGTTGCCCTGGCCCGGCGACCCGAGGGTCCCGGCGATCGAGGAGAACAGCACGAAGAAGTCGAGGGGCAGGCCGGCGGTCAGGCGGTGCAGGTTCCAGGCGCCCGCGACCTTGGGTTCGAGGACGGACAGGAGCCGCGCCGGGTCGAGGGTGCCGAGCGTGGCGTCCTCCAGGACGCCCGCCGCGTGGACGACGCCCCGCACCGGCGGCATGGACGCGGCGGCCTCGGCGAGGACGCGGGCCAGCGCCTCCTCGTCGCCCACGTCGGCCCGTGCCACCGTGACCTCGGTGCCCGCGCCCCGCAGCTCCCGCAGCATCTCCTCGGCGGCGGCGCCGGGCGCGTTCCGGCCGACGAGCACGAGGTGGCGCGCGCCCCGTCCGGCGAGCCACCGGGCCGTCAGCAGGCCGAGGGCGCCGAACCCGCCCGTCACGAGGTACGCGGCGTCGCCGCGCACGACGTCGACGGGGACGGCGCGCCGCGACCCGGTGCCCACCAGGCGCGCCACGTGCCGCCGCCCGGCTCGATACGCCACCTGGGTCTCGGGGTCGTCCGCGTGGAGTTCGCCCGCGAGCCACTCCGCCGCCGGGGCGCCCGGGCTGGGCTCCAAATCGACGAGCGTCGGACGCAGTTCGGGGTGTTCGAGTTGCGCGACCCTGCCGAGCCCCCAGAGGGGCGCCTGCGCGACCGACACGGCGGGCGGCGGGTCGTCCACGGCGTGGACGCCGCCGGTCAGGAGCCACAGGCGCGGCGCGGCACCGGGCGGCGGGTCGTCCGTGAGCGCCTGGATCAGGTGGAGGGCGCTCACCACGCCCCGGTCCTGCGCGGCGCGGAGGCCGGCGGTGCCGGTCCGTTCCGGCGCCGGGGCGTCCAGGGACCAGAGGTGGACGACGCCGCGCAGCGTCCCCAGCCGCCGACGCGCCTCCGCCACGGCGCGGCGCACGTCGTCGCCGCGATCGGGACGGGCCGTGAGGTGGTCCGGGTCCGCCTCGTCGTAGCCGTCACCGGCGGACACCCGCACGACCGGCTCCCCGGCCCGCGCGAGACGTCCCGCCAGCTCCGCCCCCACGCCGCCGTCGTCGGCGAGGACGAGCCAGCCACCACCGGCCGCCTTCGCGGGCCCGGCCGCGGTGCGCTCCTGCGGCCGCCACCGCACCTCGTAGCGGGCGCGGGCGAGTTCCGCCGCCGCGGCCGGGCGGACGCCGCCGTCGAGGCGCCTGGCGTGCACGCCCTCGAAGAGGACGACGGTCGTGCCGTCGTCGTCGGCCAGCCGCACGTCCCCGACCACCCCGGCCGGGACGGCGCCGTCGGCCGGAGCGGCACCGTCGGCGGGGCGCAGGCGCGCGTGGGCCCACAGGCGTCGCGGGGCGCCCGCGCCGGATGTTCCGGGCGCCACCACGACCCGGCCGACGGCGGCGGGGACGTAGGGCCGCCGCTCGTCGGCGCCGGTCCCGGCCTGGACCGCGGCGCCCAGGACTTGGAGGCCCGCGTCGAGCAGCACCGGGTGGACGCCGTACGCGCCGACCTCGGGGACGGTCGCGGAGGGCACCGCGAGGACCGCCAGCGCCTCCCGCTCGCCCGACCAGAGCCGCTCGACCGCCTGGAACGCGGGGCCGTACTCCATCCCGCGCGAGCGCATCGCCTCGTAGAAGTCGGCGGAGGCGATCTCGTTCCCGCAGCGGGTGCGGGCGGCGTCGAGGTCCAGCGCCCGGAGGTCGTCCTCCGCCGGGCCGGCGGGCACGATCCTCCCGGTCGCGTGCAGGGTCCATCCGGGCCTGCCACGGGTGTCGTCCGCCGGGCGCGCGTAGGCGCGGAAGGCCAGGCCCGTCCCGTCCGCGCCGGACACGCGCACCTGGAGCGCGGCCGCGTCATCGCCCAGCACGAGCATGCGCTGGAGCTCGAACCCGGTCAGGGTGATCGCGGCACCGGGCGTCCCGCCGGACGCCTGCGCCGCGGCGGCCCGGGCCATCTCCAGCCAGGCGGCGCCCGGGACCACCGTCGCGCCCTGGACCCGGTGGTCGTCGAGGAAGGCGGGCGCCTCAGCGGCGATGGTGTTCTCCCACACGTGGCCCGCCGCGGCGTCGGCCAGCCGCACGTGGTGCCCGAGGAGGGGGTGGCCGGTGCCGTTGCCCGGGCCCGCCTGCCCGCCGGGAAGGGCGAGCCAGTGCCGCTCGCGCTGCCAGGGGTAGCCCGGCAGCCGCACCGGGCGGCGCGGGGCGGGGTACAGGCCCGTCCAGGCGGGCTCGAACCCCAGGACGTACAGCTCGCCCAGCGACGCCAGCATGCTCTGGCGCGGCGGCTCGTCCCTGCGGAGGGACGGCAGGAGCGCGGCGCTCTTCCCGCGGGCCTGCGTGCCCTGCGCGATGGCGGGCAGCAGCACGGGGTGCGGCGACAGTTCGACGAACACGTCGTGGCCGCCGTCGAGGAGACCGGCGACGGCCGTGTCGAACAGGACCGGCTCCCGGATGTTCCTGGCCCAGTAGGCGCCGTCGAGCGACCCTTCCTCCGCGGTCGTGCCGGTCACCGTCGAGTACATCGGCAGCCGCGCCGCCGCCGGGCGCACGTCGCGGAGGGCGGCGGCGAGGTCGGCCGTGAGCGGCTCCATCTGCGGGCCGTGCGAGGCGAAGTCGACCGACTCCAGGACGCGGCAGAACACGCCCCGCTTCCGGAGCCGTTCCGCGACCTCCTCGACGGCCTCCGGGTCACCGGTGAACACCGTCGAGGCGGGGGCGTTGACCGCCGCGACGGCCAGCCGGTCCTCCCGGCCGCGCAGCTCCTCGCGGGCGGCGTCGGCGGTCAGCTCGGCGACGGCCATCCGCCCCCGCCCGGCGACCGTCCGGATCAGCCGGCCGCGATGGCAGACGACGCGGACGGCGTCCTCCAGGCTCAGCGCGCCCGACAGGTGCGCCGCCGCCACCTCGCCCATGCTGTGGCCGACCACGGCGTCCGGGACGACGCCCCACGACCGCCACAGTCCCGCCAGCGCGACCTGCACGGCGAACAGGGCCGGCTGGCAGTGGTCGGACTCGCCGAGACGGCTCGCCGCCTCGTCCGCCCACAGCTGATCGAGCAGGGACCAGCCGGCCTCCGCGCGGATGAGGCGGTCGCACTCCTCCAGCTTCGCGAGCAGGGCCGGCTCGTCCCGCAGCGCCGGGTCGAGCGGCCACCAGCGCGGCCCCTGCCCGGAGCAGACGAAGACCAGCTTCCGCCGCCGCTGGGCACCGGAGTCGCCCGAGACCGTCCCGCCCTGGGTCTCGCCCTTGAGGAACGCCCGGATCTGGTCGGCCGCCCGCTCGCGGCTGCCCGTGACGAGCGCCAGGCGGTGGCGGTGGTGCGAGCGGCGGGCACCGGCCGTGTAGGCAATGTCGTCGAGGTCGTGCGCGACGTCGAGGTCGCGCGCGGCGCCGGGGCCGTTCCCGTTGGACGTACCGGCGCCGTCGGGCGGGTCGTCGCCGTCGGAAGGTCCCTGGCCGTTGGGCGAGCCGTTGCCGTTCCGGAGGTCGTGGCCGAAGGCGCCGAGGTGCCGTTCCGCGACCTGGAGCAGCGCCTGGGGCGTCCGGGCCGAGAACGGGATCAGGACGGTCCCGCCCGCCCGCGCCGGGCCGCGGTCACCGGCGGGGACGCCGGCACGGTCGCCGCCCGGCGCCTCCTGGATCACCAGGTGCGCGTTCGTGCCGCCGAACCCGAACGAGCTGACGCCCGCCCGGACCGGCCCGTCGCCGTCCAGGCGCGCGGGCTCCGCGGCCACCCGCAGCCGCAGCGCCTCGAAGTCGATGCGCGGGTTCGGCTCCTCGATGTGGAGGCTGGCCGGGAGGCGGCGGTGCTCCAGCGCCAGCACCGTCTTGATCAGGCCCGCGACCCCGGCGGCGGCCTCCAGGTGGCCGATGTTCGACTTGACCGAGCCGACGGCGCACGGGCGGCCCGGCGGGCGGCCGGCGCCGAGGACGGACCCCAGCGCCTGGGCCTCCATCAGGTCGCCGAGCACCGTGCCGGTGCCGTGCGCCTCGACGAAGTCCACGTCGGCGGGCGCGACGCCGCTGTGCCGGTACGCGGCCCGCAGCAGCGCCTCCTGCGACAGGCGGTTCGGCGCCATGAGCCCGTTGGTGCGGCCGTCCTGCATGACCGCGCCGCCGCGGATCACCGCCCTGACCGGGTCGCCGTCGGCGAGGGCCCGCGCCAGCGGCTTCAGCACGACGACGCCCGCGCCCTCGCCGCGCACGTAGCCGTCGGCGCGGGCGTCGAACGTCTTGCAGCGCCCGTCGGCGGCCATGACCCCGGCCTTGCTGAAGTTGATGCCGGCCATGGGCGAGAGGATCACGTTCACGCCGCCGGCGAGCGCCAGCCGCGACTCCCCGTCCCACAGGCTCCGGCAGGCCAGGAGCACCGCCACCAGGGACGAGGAGCACGCCGTGTCCACGGCGAGGCTCGGTCCCCTCAGGTCGAACAGGTAGGAGAGCCGGTTGGCGGCGATGCTGAGCGCGGTGCCGGTGCCGGAGTACACGCCGATGCCGCTCAGCCGCGAGGACTGGAGCATCGCGTAGTCGTTCGTGCTGATGCCGACGAAGACGCCGGTGTCGCTGCCGGTGAGGTCCGAGCGCACCTGCCCGGCGTCCTGGAGGGCGTCCCAGGCGCCCTCCATCAGCAGCCGCTGCTGCGGGTCGATGGCGCCCGCCTCGCGGGGGGAGATGCCGAAGAACTCGCGGTCGAACCGGTCGGCGTCGTGGACGAAGCCGCCCCAGCGCGTGCTCATCTTCCCGGGCACCGCCGGGTCGGCGTCGTAGAGGTCGTCGACGTTCCAGCGGTCGGGCGGCACCTCGGAGATGGCGTCCGTCCGGTCCGTCAGCAGCCTCCAGAACTCGCCGGGGCCGTCGGCGCCCGGAAACCGGCACCCGATTCCGATGATCGCTATGGGTTCCATGCGGCGCTCAACCTTTGCGGGCCAGAGGCGGTGCGGACGGGCCGCCGACGAGTCCGGCGAGGTGCTCGGCCAGCGCGGCGATGTTGGGGTAGTCCCAGGTCAGGGTCTCGGGGAGGCGGAGGCCGAGCAGCGCCTCCAGGTCGCCCACCAGGGCGACGCCGGACGCCGAGTCCAGCCCGTAGCCGACGAACGGCTCACCGACCTCGATCTCCCCGGGCTCGACGCCGAGCCAGTCCGCGATCTCGGCCACGAGCAGGTCCTCGATGTCCTGCCGGCCGAGCGGCGCCCCGCCCGCGCGCGGCGCCCCGCCCGCGCGCGGTTCGCCACCCGTGTCCGGTGGCCCGCCGGCGTGCGAGGCGTCTCCGGCGTCCGGCGCATGGGCGGGCGCCGGGCCGGCCCGCGTCTCCGCCTCCGCCGCGGGGACGGCATCGCCGCGCAGCTCGGCCAGCACGGGCAGCGTGCCGGTGAGGAAGGCGTCCCGGGTCCTGCCGCGCTGGATCTTGCCGCTCGACGTCTTCGGGATGCTCCGGGCCTCGATCAGGACGACCGCGTGCGGCTGCACCTCGTGGGCGGCGGCCACGGCGGCGCGGACCGCGGCGGCCACCTCGTCCGGCGAGGCGGTGCCGTCGCGGACCTCCTGCACCACCACCAGCCGCTCGGCGCCGTCCGCGTCGATGCCGAACGCGGCGCCCGCGCCCGGCCTCAACGCCGGGTGGGCGGTCTCCGCGGTCCGCTCGACGTCCTGCGGCAGGATGTTGCGGCCCCTGATGATGATCAGGTCCTTCATGCGGGAGGTGATGTACAGCTCCCCGTCGCGCAGGAACCCGAGGTCGCCGGTGCGCAGGAAGGGCCCGTCGCCGTCGGCGAGCGTCGCCGCGAAGGTCCGGGTGCTGTCCTCCGGGCGGTCCCAGTACCCGGCCGCGACGCTGGGACCCTTGATCCAGATCTCGCCGGTCCCGCCCGGCGGGCACGGCGTGCGGTCCTCGGGGTCCACGGCGATGACCCGGTGCCCGCTGATCAGCGGGCCGCAGCTCACGAAACGCCCGTCCCGTCCGGCGGTCGCGCCGGACCCGGCGCCGCCGTCCCGAGCAGGGCGACATGCCGCCGGAACGACGGCGGCGGCATCAGCCCGCCGCTGATGAGCAGTCCCGTCTCAGCCAGCCCGTAGCAGGGGAAGAACGCCTCGCTGCGGAAGCCCCATCGCCGGAACGCGTCGGCGAAGCGCTTCAGCGTCTCCGGCCGGACGGTCTCGGCGCCGTTGAACGCCAGGTTCCAGTTCCCGAGGTCGACGCCCTCCATGTCCTCGGGCGTGACCTTGCGGGCGCAGAGGTCGTAGGCGAAGTTCGGGGCGCCGCCGATCGTCGCCCTGCTGCGCGAGATGGCCCGGAGCCACCGCGCGGGCCGTCGCAGGAACGCCGCCGGCGACATCAGCGTGACCGTCGAGCCCGTGTAGAGCGGCGTGAGGATCCCGCCGACGAGGCCCATGTCGTGATACGGCGGGAGCCAGAGCGTCATGTGGCTTTCGGGGCGGAACCCGAAGGACGGCTGGATGCGGCGGAGGTTGTCGACGAGGGAGGCGTGCGTCAGCATCACGCCCCGGGGATCGGCGGTGGAGCCGGAGGTGTACTGGAGGATGGCCAGGTCGTCCTCGTCCACGCCGGGGTCGCGCCACGTCGCGGACAGGGCGGCGTCGACGTCGTCGGTCGTGAGCCGGGGCAGGGCCTTCAGGCCGGGGTCCTCCCCGAACGCCAGTTCGCCCAGCTCGGCGACGGCCGAGGTCGTCAGCAGCACGGCCGGGCGCGCGTCGGCGACGATCGACAGCAGCCGGGGCAGCGTCCGGGCGAGCCGTCCGGGGTCGGGCGGGTAGGCCAGCACCGCGACCGTCCCCGCGTAGAGGCACCCGAAGACGGCCGCGATGAGGTCCAGCCCCGGCGGGTACAGCAGGAGCGCGCGCTCGCCGCCCAGCCCCCGCTCGCGCAGCACCGCCGCGATGGCGCGGGCCTTCGCGTCCAGCTCGGCGTTGGTGATGCACGCCTCGTCGGTCTCGCCGTCCGTCAGGAACGTGTACGTACGCCGGTCGGGCTGCTCGCAGGCACGCCACCGCAGCACGTCGATGAGCGTGGGAAGACCGGCCGCCCTCGGCTCGGCGTCCGTCGTCGCCGGGGACGTCGCGGGGACGGCGCCGCCGCCGGCGGCACCGCCCGGATCTGGGCGCGCAGACATCGAACCCCCTCGGAACCGGATCCTTGGATCCATGAATTCGGCCTTCGTGATGGATGACGGGCCCCGCGACGGTCCGGCCGGTGATCCGGTGGACCCGGGGGCGAAGAGGAATCCGCGACTCGGTTGATGACATGAACCGATGCACCGGCCATTGCCGGGCACCAATGGTCGAATCAGAATGTGAACGCACAATCGAAGCGTTCGGCACATCGTGCACGAGTGACCAGGTGAGAAAATCCCCGAACCGATGCCGGCCGCGGCGGCGAAGCAGGCAAGGCCCCATGCCCTCTCCGCTGGTCGCCATTTATCGGCAGGCAGTACCCCGAACTCGTATAGCCTCCCCCGTCCCGGCTATTGCTCCCCGTTCTTGACCTTGTCTTTCCGCTTTCAACGGCTCCAAGCCTGCAACACCCTTCCAGCCCCTGAAAACGGGTTGGCCGGATCAGGACATCGGCGGAGAAGTCCGTCGCATGGAATTCTGCACCACGTGCTTCTCGATCAGCACATTGCCGGGGAATTACGTGGTCTGGCAGGCCGGATAAGCGGCCCGGCGGGAATGCGCGAGAACGCGATGAGCGGGCGGTGAGAGCGCGGTGGGCGTCCGGTGAGAACGCGGTGGATCCGCAGTGGGGGCTTGAGGGGACGGCCGGGCCAGGCAGGTCGGCCGGTCAGCCGGCCAAGCGCCCGGCGTGCAGGTCGAACGTCAGATGGCCGTCGAAGCGCGTGGTCAGCTCGGCCGCCAGGGCCGTCTCGACCGCGAGGGGCGTCTCCGTCGCCCCGGTGACGGCGGCCGGTACCGGCGGCCCGAGCCGGGACTCCAGCCGGGCGAGGACGGCCGCGATCCAGTCCGGCCCGGCGGTGAAGCCGCTGCCCCGCCGCCACACGCCGACGCACGCGGCCGCCGCGAGCAGGACGGTGTAGCGGCCGGCCAGGTCGTGGGCCTCGCGGCTCGCCGCCACGATCCGCTGCGGGGGCGCGTCCCCCGCGGCAGGCCGATCCGCTCCGGGGGGTGCGGGGGCAGGGCGGCGCAGCGCGCCGTGAGGAGGTCCAGCTCGGCCGCAAGACGGCCGCCGGGCCCGGCGACGCGCGGGTCGCCGTCCGCCGCCGCGGCCGCGAGCAGCGCGCCGAGACCGCGGGCGGTCCCGCCGTCGGCCGTGAGCCGCCCGAAGTCCAGCTCCGGGAGGTCGCCGCCGACGTCGAACAGCGCGTCCGGCGGCTCGGCGGCGTCCCGGGCGCCGGTCGCGAGACCGGGCAGCCGCGGGACGATCGCCGTCGCGCGGACCGCGGCGCCCGCGTCCGCGAACGCCGCCACCGGGATGTCGCGCATGAGCTTCTGGAAGACGGCGTGCCGGCCCTCGCGCATGTACGAGCGGGCGCCCACGGTGACCGACAGGCTGTAGGACGCCTCGTGCAGCAGCCTCGGGACCAGGTGCTTCGCCGCCGCCGTCAGCATGCCGGCCTCGCCGGGCATCAGGTGCAGCGCGCGGGCGGCCACGGTGGCGAGGACGTCGCAGACCAGCACGTCCAGGAAGGCGCCGACCAGGGCCGAGCGGACGTTGGGGAACGCGGCGACCGACCCCCCGTACAGGGTCCGGCCGCGCGCGAAGTCCACGGCGACGCGCAGCTGGGTGTCGAGGGCGCCGATGACCACGCCGGGCAGGACGGCGCGGGTCGCCTGGAGCACCGGCGGCACCGTCTCCATGGCCGCGTCGCGCTCCCCCACCACCTCGTCCGGGACGGGGCAGGCGTCGAACTCGATCCCGCCGAGCAGCAGGCCGCGCATGCCCGAGGTACGCGCACGCGGCAGGTGGACGAGACGGCCGGGGGGCAGCGCGGCCGTCTCGACCAGCAGGTGGGAGCGGTCGCCGGGGCCGTCGCCGGTGCGGGCGAGCAGCACGATCGCGTCGGCGCGGGCGGCGTTGCCGACCAGTTCCTCACGGCCGTCGAGGACGAGGCCCGCCGGATCCGGGCGGGCGGCCGGCCCGCCGCGGGCGGGGTCGTCAACGTGCGGCGGCTCGGGGTAGGCCGCCGCGACCTTCCTGCCGCGCAGCAGCAGGGCGGCGAGCCGGGCCTGCTGGTCGTCCGAGCCCGACACCCACACCGGCACGGCGGCGGCGTAGCTGGTGACGCCGTAGCCGAGGCCCAGCGAGGGGTCGCGGCGGAACAGCGCGCGCACCGGCAGCCCGATCCGGTCGGCCTGGACGAGCCGCCCGCCGAGGCGGGCGGGGACGAACTCGGCGTTGAGCCCGAATCCGTCCAGCATGTCCTCGCCGGCGGCGAGGGGCTCGCCGCGTTCGTCGGCCGCCGTCACGGCCTCGTAGGACAGCGGGTTGGACGGGTCGCGGGGATCCCCGAGGCGGGTCTCCAGGTCGTCCGGCGTCGCCTCGGTCATGATCCGTCCTCGGGGAGGTCGCAGGGCAGCGGGGAGAACAGCAGCCCGGAGCGGTACTGGGCGGCCATCTCGGGGAGCAGCCGGTCGAGGACCCCGCCGTCGGACGAGCCTGGCCGGAGCCGGTCCAGCAGCCGGGTCAGCGCCGCCTCCAGCCAGAGCGCGTCCCGCCAGAGGCCCGCCGTGCGCGGGTCGGCCGCGGCCGGGTGCTCGCGGTTGCGCAGCCAGAACCGGACGCACGCGCCCCCGGCGGCGCAGAGGGCGTAGTCGCGGGCGAGGCCGAACGCGGCGGTCGGCGCGGGACCCGCGGACGGCCGGTGGGCGGCCATCCGCTCGTGGACGTCGTCGGTGATCTCCGCCAGTGCCCTCGCGCGGTCCGCGACGGCGGGCGGCGCCGCCTTCTCCAGCTCGGCGAGTGAGGCGGGCAGCGCCTGAACGGGCGAGCATCCCGCGCGCGACAGCAGCCCGAGGCGGCCGGGGTCGAACTCGGGGGGCGGCGCGGACAGGTCCACGGCGGCGTCCAGGCCCGCCTCGTCGAATCCGCCCGCGCGGTAGGCCCGCACGAGCACCGGGAAATGGTTGATGACGACGTTGAGGTTGACCAGGGTGTTGCCGTCGAAGATGCCGACGATGCGGTGGTCGCGCTCCACCTTCTGGAACAGGCCGCCGCCGGGGCCGTCCTCCAGGAAGGCCCGCACCCCCATGCCCTGCCCGAGCCGGGCGATCAGCTCGTCGACGCTGGTGGGGACGTAATACTTGACCACCGCCGACAGCACGCTCAGCTCGGCGGGCAGGGCGTGGATGGCGCGGGCGCCGGCCAGGCCCAGCACCTCGGCGGCGAGCAGGTCGGCGTAGGACTCGGCGAGTGTGCGGGCCGTGTGCGGACGGACGGACGGGCGGCCGCCCGGCCCGTCCTCCAGCGCGGCCGCGGTCGCCAGGCGGAGCGCGCGGTCGGCGGCGCCGAGGGACAGCCCGGCGATCAGTGTGCGGGTGAGCTGCATCCCCTTCAGGACCGTCTCCAGCCCGCCGCCCGGGGGCCCGACCAGCTCGCCCTCCCCGGCGAAGGCGCCGTCGAACGCGATGCCGCTGATGTCGGCGCCGCGGATGCCGTGCGTCCGGACGGCGGGCAGCGGCCGGAAGGTCCCGGGGGCCAGGCGGCGCTTGTCCATCAGCAGGAGGCTGAAACCGCGCGCCCCGCCCGCCGGGTCGGTCCGCGCCAGCAGGCAGACGATGTCGCCGCGGGCGGCGTTGTTGATCAGCCATTTCTCGCCGGTGACGCGGTAGCCGCCGTCGGCGGGGACGGCCTCGACCTCGCCCGCCAGCAGATCGCTGCCGTGCTCGGCCTCGGTGAGCCCCCAGGACACGACGGTCCCGGAGAGGATCTCCGCCGCGACGCGCCCCGCCTGCCGGGGATCCCCGGCCACCCAGGCCGACACGCCGCCGAGGAAGGTCTTGGCGTGGCCGATCGCCGTCGTCAGGTCGCGGCGGGCCATCACCCGCGCGACCTGGAGGGTGTCCTCGAACGTCCGCACCGCCCCGCCGTACCGCCGCGGGACGTAGTAGCCGGGTAAGCCGATCCCGTCCAGCTCGCGGCAGATGTCGGCGGGGAATTCCTCGCGCCTGTCCAGCTCGGCGACGCATGCCAGGGAGAAGGTCCGCGCGGGATCGCGGGGATCTCCGAGCCGCTCTTCCAGCCGCTCGGTGAGCGCGTAGGGGGCATAAGCGGGGTGGCCGTTCATGCCGCATCCCTCACGGGTCCATGACGAGTCGAATTCGGGCACACTCCGCGCCACCCCTCTCATGCGATTTACCGCGGTGCACCAAGGGTAGGCGACGTCGTTATATCCCGCCTCTCGGCGGCCTATTGCGGCGATCTCCCGTCATTCCCCGTCCACTGGAAGCACATCGGCATCACAAAACGCGGGATCAGACGGGGGCCACATATTCCAGACCGAGCAGCGGGCACAGCTCGCGCAGGCATTCCTCGAAGACGGGTCCAAGATCGGAATAGGCGAAGTCCAGCTGGTTGAGGACTTCCATGCAGACGAGCCCGTACAACCTGATCCAGCATTTCATCACGACGTGCAGGGCCTCGGGCGGGAGGAGGTCGCCGATGGTCCCGGCATAATCCCGCAGCTGCTCGCGCACCGACTCGTCGAGGTCGTCCGGGACGGGGAACGGCCGCGTCCGCCACAGTTCGGCGACCTGGGCGAGGAAGACGCCGCCGAAACGCTGCCCAGCCTGGTACCACTCCGAGTCCGGCAGCTGGTGCGGCGGCGCGATCTGGCTCGCGAAGATCCAGCGGAACTCGGCGGGATGGGACGTCGCCCAGGCCCGCAGGGCGCGGCAGGTGGCCAGCAACCGGAGGGTGAGCGTGTCGTAGGCGTCCCGGGTGGCCTCCATCTCCTCGGCCAGCTCGCGGTAGCAGTCGGCGGTCACCGCCCCGACCAGCTCCTCGTGCCCGGCGAAGTAGTGGTACAGCGCCGGGCCGCTCATGCCCACCTCGCGCGCGACCGCGTTGATGGTGACCGCCTCCGGCCCCTTCGTGGTCAGCAGTTCCCGCGCCGCCCCCCGGATCTCCGCGAGGGTCCTCTGCCGCTGCCTGTCCCGCCGGCTCGTCGTCATCGTCCACCTCCGTTGACATCTTAGGGCATCTATGATTGCTTAATACCTCTAGATACTCTTAGAGTCATTAAGGAGATCGGATGCGCAACCCGCTGACCGGCGCGTTCGCCAAGTACTTCATGGAGGCGACGATCACCGAGGCCGACCTGGTGACGCCGACCATGCGGCGGATCCGGCTGGAGACCGGCGAGCCGATCCCGTTCCCCTACAGTCCCGGCCAGCACGTGCGGATCCAGGTCAACGACCCGCTGTCGCCGCGCGGCCTCCTGAAGCCCCTGGAGACCCTGCGCACCTACACGATCCGGGAGCACGAGCCGCAGGCGTTCGAGCTGCTCGCCCACCTGTACGAGAGCGACGGCGGCGGCATCGGACTGCGCTGGGCGTCGCAGGCGCGCCCCGGCGACCGCGTGACGTTCTGGCGCCACCAGTCGGGGTTCTTCCTGCACGAGGAGGCCGACTACCACCTCTTCGTCGGCGAGGAGACCGCGAGCGCCGCGTTCGGCCCGATGATCGGCGCGCTGAACGGCTCGGCGCGCGTCTTCGGGGTGCTGGAGAGCGAGTCGCCCGAGGACGACATCCCCATGCCCCGTCCGCTGGAGCTGCGGCGCGTCCACCGGCACGGCGCGCCCGCCCACTACTCCAAGACGCTCCTCGCCGGGGTGACCGAGCTCGCCCTGCCCGACGAGCCCGGCACCGCCTACGTCGCCGGGGAGGCCAGGACCTGCCAGATGATCCGCGACCATCTGGTCCGCGACCGCGGGTGGCCCCGCGCCTCGGTCAGGGTGAAGCCGTTCTGGACCCCGGGCAAGCGCGGCCTGCACTGAGCACGGACCGGAGCGGGCCCGGGGCCGTCCCCCCGGGCGGGTCAGGTCCGTTCGGCCAGGTCCAGTTCCTGGACGAGGTAGTCGCCGAGCTCGTCGACGGTCGGGTACGCGTACAGCAGCCCGGGCGAGAGGCGGCGGTCGACGAACCGCTCCAGCGCGCCCGAGACCTGGACCGCGACACGCGAGTCGAGCCCGTAGGACTCGAAGGATCTCGCCGTGTCGAGGTCGCCGGGATCGATGCCGATCCGCCCGGCCAGGGTCTCGGTCAGCCAGTGCCGCAGCGAGTCCGCGGTCAGAGGCCCGTCGGGCTTCGAGGCTTTCCTGTTTCTCCCGATCATGCGGTCTCGCGCTCCCATCCATGCCGGTTCCGTGTTGCGGATGTGCGTGCGGCGCCGGTGCGGCGCCGTCTCCGGGCGGTGCGTCGTCCCCTTGCGGCCTTCATGTGGCCACCCAGGACGAGTCGTCCGCGGAGGTCGCCGTCGGCGCGGCGGAGGTCGCCGTCGGCGCGGCGGCCGTCCCGCGGCGTGCCTCTTCCCTGATCCGCCGGGCGCGGGCCCTGCGCTCGGCGATGCGCTTCTTGCTCGGCTGGTGCAGGTCCCGGACGACGCGGGCCTTGCCCAGCAGCGTGAGCACCCACCCGCTGGGGTCCGGCTCCCACCACGCGACGGCGTGCCGGTACGACCCGGGGAAGGCGTGGTGGTTGTTCTGCAGCCCCTCGCCGAACGTCGCGACGGCCACCGGCCAGTTGTTGGCGCTGCGGTCGCCGTTCTCGAACGGCCGTCCGCCCCACATGTGGCACAGCGAGCCGACCGCCCAGGCCGCCTGGTTGGCGACGAACATCCGCGCCAGCCCGCCGAAGACGAAGCCGGTGAACGCCGCCGTCAGGGTGTGGCCCACCGCGAACCCGGCCGCCGCGGGCAGCGCCAGGCCGGTCAGGACCCAGATCGGATAGGTGCGGTGGTAGGAGAAGAGCCGCCGGTCGCGCAGGATGTCGGGCGCGAAGACGCTCCAGCGCGCGCTCTCGTCGCTGAACATCCACGGCATGTGCGCCCACCACAGGCCCCGCAGGCGTCCGAGCAGGCCCTTGCCGTGCAGGTTCGGCGAGTGGGGGTCGCCCTCGTGGTCGCTGTAGCGGTGGTGGCGGCGGTGCGTGGTGACCCAGAACATGATCGGACCCTGACCGGCCATCGACCCGCTGATGAGCAGGATCGCCTCGAACGCCCGGGAGGTCTTGAACGAGCGGTGCGCGAGGTAGCGGTGGAACCCCATGGTGATGCCGCCCATGTGGACGGCGTACATGACGGCGAACAGGACCAGGTCGGTCGTCGTGAAAGCCCCCCGCCAGAGCAGGGTGAGCGCGACGAGGAAGCCCAGCCCCGGCAGCGCCATGATCAGGAACGCGGTGACCCGCTTGACCAGGCGTCCCGGACGGTCGAGCCTGGTGATGGCGGCCTCAAGGGCCTCGGGTGATGCGGTCGGCACGCTGCTACCTCTCCTTCGTCGTTCGTTCCGGTCCGTTCGTGAGGGGCCCGGGGTAGCGCACGTCGCGGACGGCTCCGAGCCGGTCCAGCAGCCGGATGAACACCCCCGTCAGATCGAGCTGCCAGAAGGTGTGGCGGTTCAGGGCGGCGGACGGCCGCGCGTGGTGGTTGTTGTGCCAGGAGCCGCCGACCGAGACCGGCGCCAGCGCCGCGACGTTGCGGCTGTTGTCGCGGGTCGCGTACGGCCGGGCGCCGAAGGTGTGGCCGATCGAGTTGATGCCCCAGGTCACCTGGTCGAGCAGGAAGATCCGGGCCGGCCCGCCCCACAGCAGCCCGCCCACCGCCCCGGCGGCGCTCCCGGTGAGGACGCCGCCGAGCACGGCCGGCAGCGCCAGGCCGAGCGCCACCCAGCCGAAGTACAGCCGGTCGACCCGCATGACGGTGCGGTCGGCCAGCAGGTCGTGGACGTGCCGGCTCCAGTTGTCCCGCCGGACGGTGAACAGCCAGCCGACATGGCCGTGCCACAGCCCGCGCAGCCGCGCCAGCCTGCCGTCCCCGATCGGGCGCGGCGAGTGCGGGTCGCGGTCGGTGTCGGTGAACGCGTGGTGCATGCGGTGGGTCGCGACCCAGAACACGATCGGGCCCTGCGCCGCCATGCTCCCCGCCACGCCCCAGGCCGCCGTGACCACCGGCCTGGCGGCGAAGGCGCGGTGCGAGAAGAAGCGGTGCAGGCCGCCCTCGACGCCCAGCGCGGTCGTCAGGTACATCGCGCCGAGCAGCGCGCCGTCCACCTTCGTGAAGCCGTGACGGAGCGAGTACAGCACCGCCGCCGCGAACCCGGCCGCCGGGACGCACACCGTCACGTACGCCAGGCGGCGGGCCTGCGCGTCGGTGTCGGTCCTCGAAGGCCGGGCGGCCGGTTCCGCGGTCATCTCGCCCGCTCCCCTCGCGCCGCCTGCGGCCGCGCCTCTGCCTGTGCCCGTGTCGGCGCCTGTGCCTGCGTCGAGGCCGGGGTCAGCGTCTTGAGCCGTCCCTGCGCGAACCTCTCCCGGGTGGCGGCCCGCCGGACCTTCCCGCTGGTGGTGAGGGGGATGGTCCCCGGCGGGCCGATGTGGACGCCCACCGGGCGGACCCCGTGCTCGGCCGTCACCCGGGCCACGATCGCCTCCCGGATCGCCTCCAGGGCGGCGGCGGTCCGGCGGCCCGCGCGGCGCAGCTCCGCGACGACCGCGAGCCGCTCCTCGCCGTCGGGGCCGTACGCCGAGACCGCGACGGCGCGGCGCAGGCCCGGGTCCGCCCTGAGCACCGAGACCTCGATGTCGTGCGGATACAGGTTGCGGCCGGCGATGACGATGACGTCCTTGAGCCTGCCGGTCACGTACAGCTCGCCCTCGAAGAGGAAGCCGGCGTCACCGGTGCGCAGGTAGGACGCCTCGTGCCCGCCGCCCTCCGGTCGCACCCCGAACGTCGCGGCGGTCAGGTCCCGCCGTCCGAGGTACCCTCCGGCGACGTTGGGGCCGCTCAGCCAGATCTCCCCCACCGTCCCGGACGGCACCGGACGGCGGGTCCGGGGATCGACGATGAGCGCCTCGTGCCCGTCGGCGACCTCCCCGCAGCTGACCGCCTCGACCACCTCGGCCGTCTCCGCCGCGTCTCCCGTCTCCGCCGCGTCGCCTGTGTCGCCCGCGTCGCCGTTGCCGGGGCGCGGCTCGGCGTCAGCGAGCCTCACGCCGCCCAGTTCCAGCGCCCGCTTGGCGATCGGGAGGGTGCGCGGCACCGTCCCGTTGGGCTTGCCCGAGACGAACAGGGTCGCCTCGGCCATCCCGTAGCAGGGGGTGAGCGCGGACTCCTTGTACCCGCAGGGCGCGAAACGGTCGCGGAAACGGTCGAGCGTCGGCTTCAGCAGCGGCTCGGCGCCGCAGTACAGCTGCCGCAGCGAGCCGAGGTCCAGTGTCTCGATCTCCTCGTCGGTGACCGACTCCACGCATAGGTCGAGGGCGAAGTTCGGGGCGACCGAGACCGTGACCCGGTTGTCGGTGATCGCCTTCAGCCAGCGGTAGGGGCGCTGCACGAAGTGCGCGGGCGGGAGCATGACCAGCGGCCACCCCCCGTGCACCGCCGGCATGATCGTCCCCATCAGGCCCATGTCGTGGTACGGCGGCAGCCACGAGCAGCCGACCCGGTCGGGCTCGGACCGCATGTTCCGTTCGAGGACGAGGCAGTTGCTGATGAGGTTGGCGTGCGTCAGCACGATCCCCTTGGGGTCCCCCGTCGAACCCGACGTGTACTGGAGCAGCGCGGGATCGTGCGGGCGGACGCCGGGTTCCGGGCAGAGGACGGCGCCGCCCCGCCGGAACAGATCGTCGCCGACGACCAGCCACCGCATGCGGCGGGCCTGCGGGGGCAGGTCCGCCGCGGGCCGTGCCGCCCGCCCCGCGAACCGCTCGGAGACCAGGACCACGTCGGGCGAGCAGTCGGCGATGATCGACAGGAAGCGGGCGGCCGCCCGGCCCCCGTCGGGCGGAAAGCACGGCACCGCGGTGGCACCGGCGGCGAGGATGCCGAAGAGCGCGGCCACGTAGTGCAGGCCCGGGTCCACGGCGAGGAGCACCCTGCGGCCGCGCATGCCGTCCAGCGCCGCGGCGACGCCCGCCGCATGCGCGACGAGGTCCCGATACGTCCAGTCCGTCTGGGTGTCGCCGGTCCCGTCGGCGAGGAAGCGGAAGGCGAGGGCGCCGCCTCGGTGGCGCTCCCTCCTCAGGAGGGTCTCGGGCAATGCGGTCGTCGTGAGGTCCACCGGTCCCCCTAAGAGAAGTCCAGGAAAAGACTTGATCCGCCCGCGGCGGGCCCGCCGCGGGCACCCCGTTCAGGCCGTGGCCGCCTGGGCGCGGAAGCGCTCCTCGACCCGGCTCTTGACCAGCGCCATCTGGACCTTGCTGGTGCGGTTGATCCGCGCCTCCATCGTGGTGTCGTCCACGGGCGCCCCCGGCTTCATGTGGAAGTCCTGCTTCCAGACCATCCGGGTGCCCTCCGGGACCTCCTCGTAGGCCCAGTGGATGCGCATGTACTCGAACGGCCCGGTCTCGACGCGCCTGGCGGTGACCGTCGCGGATCCGCGGTCGAGGATCCGCTCCGACACCCAGGACCAGACGTTGCCGTCGTCGTCGGGATGCATGGTGAGCCGGAACAGGACCCGCCCGTCCTCCTGCTCCAGGATCTCGGCGGCCGAGTACTCGCCGAACAGCCCGGGCCAGCCCGCGACGTCGTTCGTGACCTCCCAGGTGAAGTCCAGCGGGGCGGCGATGACGATGGCGTTCTCGGTGTGCGCGGGCATGATCATTCTCCGTTCGCGGCCAGGTCGTTGACCAGGTTCAGAAGCTCCCGCGGCGTCGTGGTGTCCTCGGCGTCCGGGCCGAGGACGAGCCGGTGGCGCCGCTCCAGCTCGGCGACGATGCTGAGCACGCCGAGCGAGTCGACGTCGAGCTCCTCGAACCGCACGGTGGGCGGTTCGAGGGCGGCGGGCTCCACCGTGACGCCGGTGCACCGGGCCACGATCTCGGCGAGTTCCTCATAGGTGAGCCGGGGTTCGGCCATGGGTCTTCCTCCAGGTGTCCGGGTGGCAGAGGAGCAGGGCGGAATTGCCGCCGTAGAGCCCGCGCGCGAGGACCAGGGCCGTGCCGAGCCGGACCCGGCGGGGTTCGCCGCGGACGACGTCGAGCCCGTGGACGGGGTCGTCCGCGTCGAGGTTCGGGGCGGGCGGGACGATCCCGTCCCGCAGGCTGAGCACCGCGCACGCGGCGTCGATCGCCGCGGAGGCCGCGTAGGCGCGTCCCGTGCCGGACTTGGGCAGCGCCACCGGCACCGTCGCGGCCCGCGGCCCGAGCACGTCGTGGATCGCGGCGGCCTCCGCCGCGTCGGCCTCCGGGGTGCCCAGCCCGTCGGCGAAGACGACGTCGACGTCCGCGGCGTCCCTACCGGCCTGCGCGAGGGCGGCGCGGGCGGCGCGGGCCAGCCCCTCGGCGGAGCGCTCCGGGCGGAACGCCCCGGTGAACGTCGTCCCGTGCCCGGCGACGACCGCGCGGACGTCCGCCCCCCGCCCGGCCGCCGCCTCCGCGTCCTCCAGCACGAACAGCGCCCCGCCCTCGGCCGGGACGAACCCGCTCGCCCCCTTCGTCATCGGCAGGAAGGCGCGGGACGGGTCGCGCTCGCGGCTCAGCAGGTCGTGCCCGAACTGGCAGGCCATCGAGAACGGGGCGAACGGTGCCTCCGCGCCTCCCGCCAGCATCGCGGTGCTGCCGCGCCGGATCTGGCGGGCGGCGTGGTCGATGGCGTCGAGCCCGCCCGTCTCGTCGGTGACCAGCACCCCGCACGGGCCCCTGAGCCCGTGCCGGATGGAGATCTGGCCGGTGCTGGCGGCGTAGAACCAGGCGATCGACTGGTAGGGGCCCACGGCGCCGGGGCCCTCCCGCCACAGGCCCTGGATCTCCCGCTGGCCGAACTCGACGCCGCCCGCGCCGCTGGCGGTGACCACGCCCATCGAGAACGGCGCCATGGCCCGCGGGTCGAGGGCGGCGTCGCGCAGCGCCATGTCCGCGGCGGCCATGGCGATGTGCGTGAACCGGTCGGTCTGCACCACGAACCGCTTCTCCACCAGGTCCGCGGCGTCGAATCCCGGCAGCTCGCCGCCCACCGACAGCGGGTAGCGGCGCGCGTCGTACCGGGAGATCGGGCCGATCGCGCTGCCGCCGCCGAGGGAGGCCGCCCAGTACGCCTCGGCGCCGATCCCGGTGGGCACGACGACGCCGAGACCCGTGATCACCGTGGTCACCGGGTGGCCCCCCGGTCCAGCACGACGGCCGACTGGAACCCGCCGAAGCCGCTGCCCACCGACAGCACCGCGTCCAGCCGCTTCTCGCGGGCGGTGACGGGCACGTAGTCCAGGTCGCACTCCGGATCGGGCGTCTCCAGGTTGGCGGTGGGCGGGATCACGCCCTCGTCCATCGCCAGCACGCACGCGGCCAGCTCGATCGACCCGATCGCGCCGAGCGAGTGCCCGACCATCGACTTGATCGAGCTGACCGGGACGTCGCGGGCGTGCGCGCCGAGGGCCCGCTTGAAGGCGGCGGTCTCGTGCCGGTCGTTCTGCCTGGTGCCCGAGCCGTGGGCGTTGACGTAGTCGACGTCGCCGGGCCTGACGCGCGCCTCGCTCAATGACCTGGTGATGGACTCGGCCATCTCCACCCCGTCGCGGGTGAGGCCGGTCATGTGGTGGGCGTTGCCGCGCGTCGCGTACCCGCCGACGTGGCAGCGGATCGGGGCGCCGCGGGCGCGGGCGTGCTCCCGCTCCTCCAGGACGAGCATCGCCGCGCCCTCGCCGAGGACGAACCCGTCCCGGTGCCGGTCGAACGGCCGGGACGCGCGGGCGGGCTCGGCGTTGCGCGTCGAGGTCGCGCGGATCGCGTCGAAGCAGGCGACCGTGATCGGCGAGATCGGGGACTCCGACGCGCCGGCGAACATCACGTCCGCCCGGCCCTCGCCGATCGCGTGGAAGGCGTACCCGACGGCGTCCAGGCCCGACGTGCAGCCGGTGGAGACCGTCTGCACCACCCCCCGCGCGCCGGCCGACTCGGCGATCTCCCCGGCGAGCGGGCCGGGCGAGAACGCCGAGTGCAGGAAAGGCGAGACGCCGCGGTGGTCGACGAGCCAGTCCCTGCCCCTGCCGGAAGCCGCGATGTAGTCGCGTTCGAGGAGGGTGGTGGCGCCCACGGCCGTGCCCGCCGACACGCCGACACGCCACGGGTCCGCCCATTCGGTGGTGAGCCCGGCCTGGGCCATCGCCTCCCGGACGGACACCACGGCGAACTGGACGTAGCGGTCCATCCGCGCCGCCTCGCGTCCGTCCAGCCCGCTCGCGGCCGGGTCGAAGTCGCACTCGGCCGCGATCCTGGACCGGAAGCCGCCGGCGTCGAAGAGCGTGATGCCCCGCGTCGCCGTCCGCCCCTCGGACAGCAGCTCGAAGAACGCCCTGGCGCCCACGCCCCCGGGCGTCACCACCCCGACGCCGGTGACCACGACCTCCCTGGTCACCCCGGTCCCCCCTCGGTGTCGACGTGACCGAGCTCCGGGCGGGGCGCGAGCGGGCTGAGGAAGAAGGTCAGGCGCGCCTCGGCGTCGCCGGTGTTGCGGACCCGGTGCCGGACGTTCTTGGGCACCAGCAGCGCCTCGCCCTCGCGCAGCCCGTGCGGCACGCCGCCCAGATCGAGGGTCACCAGGCCGGTGATGACGTAGATGAACTCCTCGGAGTAGGGGTGGTAGTGCTCGTTGACGCGCTCGCCCGGCGCCAGCACCGCGACGCCCATGAAGCCCGAGGTGGATCCCACCGTCGCGGGGCTGAGCATCACGCGCAGCTCCCCGCCGCGCCGGGTGTTGGCGGGCACCGCGTCCACGTGGACGACGCGGAAGTCGCCGGCCGTCATGCCGCGCCCTCCCCGGCGAGGACGGTGTGGCGGCGGACCGCGTAGCGCGAGTGGCGGCGGTCGGTGCTGGTGGCGGCGATCGGGGCCGCCAGCCGGTCGACCGTGTGGCCCGCGGCCCAGCGCGCGTAGTGCCCCGCCGTCTCCCACTCGCTGGTGATGACCCAGTCCCGCGGATCCTCCAGCGACTGTAAGAGCTGGTCGCCGAGGTGACCGTCCGCCTCGGCGACCTGGAGGCGGATCTCGTCGTAGGCGGCGAGCAGCGCGTCCTCGCCCTCGGCGCGCAGGTGCAGCATGACGCGCAGCCGCCCGGCGGCGTCTCCCGGGACGGCGCTCACGACCCCTCCCCCGTGCCCGCCGCAGCGTCCGCCACCGTGCCCTCCACGACGTGCAGGCTGGTGTCCGGGACGGGCCGCACCTCGCCCGGCTCGATGCCGGCCCGCTCCATCAGCCCGGCCAGGCTGCGGCGGGTGTGCTTCCGTCCGCCCACGTTGAGCAGCAGGAACAGGTCCATGGTGGTGGTGACCTTCATCTCCGGGCTGTCGTCGACGAGGTTCTGCACGAGCGCGACGCGGGCGCCCGGCCTCGCGGCGTCGGTCACGCTGCGCAGGGCGGCGAGGGTGCTGTCGTCGTCCCATTCCAGGACGTTCTTGTAGATGTAGAGGTCGGCGCCGGCGCCGATGCCCTGCCGGCAGTCGCCGCCGATGATCCTGGTGCGGCCGGCGAGCGCGCCCCCGGGCCGCAGCGCCGGATCGGCGCCGGCCACGACGCCCTCCAGGTCGAACAGCACGCCGTGCAGCGCGGGGTCCGCCTCCAGCAGCGTGCGGAGCAGGTGCCCCTGGCCGCCGCCGATGTCGGCGACGGTGCCCACGCCGCGCAGGTCCAGCGTGGCGGCGACGGCCGCGGAGGTGATGGCGCTCGACTGGGTCATGGCGCGGTCGAACACCTCGGCGGACGCGGCGTCCTCCTCCCTGAGGTAGGCGAAGAACTCCTTGCCGTAGATGTCGGGGAACACGGCCTTGCCCGAGCGGACGGCCTCGTCCAGCCGGGGCCACGCCCGCCACGTCCACGGCGCGGTGGCCCAGAGGACCATGTAGCGGACGCCGACGGGGGCGTCCTCGCGCAGGAGGCGGGAGGAGGCGGTGTGCGCGTAGACCCGCTCCGCCACCTCCTCGAAGACGCCGTGGCTGGTGAGCGCGCGCATCAGGCGGTCCAGCGTCTCGGTGTCGGCGCCGATGGCGGACGCGATGGCCGCCACGTCCGCGGGCTCGTCGCCGAGGGCGTCGGGGGCGCCGAGCCTGACGGCGGCGCGCACGGCCCCGGCGAAGCCGAGGCTCATGCCGAGCTCGCGCAGTCCGGTGATCTGGAGGGCGTTCGGTGTCGGTGATCCGGTCCTGGTTGTCATCGGGCACCATCTCTGGATCCGGGGACGGTCTGATGCCAATGTAGTTGACAGTGTCTATCTTTTGTAGAACCCCGCTGTTAATCTCGGGGACGATCACCCTGTCGGCACGCAAGGGAGGGGAGCCGATGGCAGAGATCTCCACCGGCCAGGACGTCGCGACCTTCATCAACGTGTTCCACACCGAGCCGCGCAACCAGCGGCGGCTCGTCGACCGCATCATCGAGGCGCACAAGGAGGTGATCCGGCACCGCGCCGGCTACGTCTCCACCAACCTGCACGCCAGCAAGGACGGCTACCTGGTGATCGACTACACCCAGTGGCGGCGCCGCGAGGACTTCGAGGCCATGTTCCGCGACCCCGCCGTCGAGCCCCACTTCCGCCCGATCGGCGAGCTGACCCGCGGCGAGCAGATGGCCTACGACGTCGTGTACTGCCACGACGCGGACGGCTGACCCCACCGGCCGCCCATCGCCGCCTTCCCGTGCCCGCGGGCGCGGGGAAGCGGCGGGTAATGCTTGATAGGCAAAACCAACTATCATGTCACCCATGGAGAACCAGCCGTTCGGCCCGCTGGAGCGGGAAGAGGTCCTGAGCCTCCTGCTCGGCATCGCCAGGGCGCATTACGACCGCCTCGGCAAGGAGGCCGGCCGGCTCGGGCTGACCCTTCCCCAGGCCCGCGTGCTCTACTTCGTGAAGACCGAGTCCACGGTGCGCAGGCTGGCGAAACGGCTCGCCTGCGACCCCTCGTACGTCACCGGGCTGGTCGACGCGCTGGAGGGCAAGGACCTGCTGCGGCGGGAGGTGGACGCCGCCGACCGCAGGATCAAGAAGCTGCTGCTGACCCCCGAGGGCGACCGCGTCCGCACCGAGGTGATCGGCGCGATGGGCAAGTCCGTCGACCTGGAGGGGCTCGTGCCCGACGAGGCCGCGCAGTTCGCGCAGCTGCTCCGCAAGATCCAGAACGACGACAGGACCCCGGCCTGGTAGGCCCCCGCCGCGGTGACCCCGATGACCGCGCCGACCTGCGCATCCGTCCGCGGGCGGCATCCGATTACCGCCCGGTTACCGGACGGTGGGCTCCCGGGGCCGCGCGGTCCCTACACTGCTGGCTGCGAGCCAGCGGTTGTGGATCACGCGACGAGAGGGGACCCCTGGGCATGTTCACGGCTACCGTCATCCTCTCCGTCCTGCTCGCCGTCTCGTTCGTCGGGACCGGCGCGATGAAGCTGCTCGGCCAGCCGAAGCTGCTGGAGCAGCTGGGCACCATGGGCGTCGAGCGGAACCTGGCCGCCGTCATCGGGGCCCTGGAGCTGGCGGCCACGGCCGGGCTGGTGATCGGCCTGTGGGTGTGGTGGATCGGCGCGGCGGCCGCCGCGGGCCTGGTCCTTCTGATGGCGGGAGCGATCCGGTACCACGCCCGCGCCGGCCACTACCAGGACCCCAAGCTGCGCGCCCCCGCCCTGATGCCCGCGTTCCTCCTCGTGCTGGCCGCGGTCACCGCGGTGCTGCGCACCCTCACGGCCTGACCGGACGGCGGGCGAGCACCCGGCCCAGCGCCGCGTCCAGGGACGCCGCCGGGTCGGCCGGCAGCGAGCGGGCGCGCCAGGCGACGAAGCCGTCCGGCCGCACGAGGGCGGCACCGCCGGCGTCCAGGCCGTAGGCCCCGGGCCAGCCCGCCGCCGCCCCGGGCCGGTCCGCCGCCGCGGCGAACCGCCCGGCGATCCGCAGCCCCGGACGGCGCTCCGCCACCTCCCGCACCGCCGCCGACCAGGCCGGGGAGGCGGCGCCGGACCCGGCCAGCAGCGTCCAGCCATCCCCGAACAGGTCCAGGGTGGAGCACCGCCCGCCGCCGTGCTCGACGGCGACGTGCGGCGCGCGCGTCCCGGGACGGCCGGACGGGTTCCTCGGGTCCTCCGTCGGGGACTCCCCCGCTGCGCCGTCCCGCTCGGGCACCACCGCCGCGGACCGGTACACGTACCCAAGGGAGACGGTGTTGTGGTCGAGCGCGGGTGGCAGGGCGGGCGCGTCGCCGCCGCCGTCCGCCCAGGACGCCGGCATGCGCGCCAGCGCCTGGAGGAGCGTCAGCTCCGCGACCGGGCGGCGCTCGGCGTCGTAGGTGTCCAGCAGCGCCTCGCCCGCCGCGCCGCCGAGGACGTCCGCCAGCTTCCAGGCCAGGTTGTGCGCGTCCTGGATCCCGGTGTTGCCGCCGAACCCGCCGCTGGGCGGCATGACGTGGGCGGCGTCGCCCGCCAGGAACACCCGTCCCGCCCCGAAGCGTTCGGCGACCAGGGCGCCGACGTCCCAGGGCGCCACCGTCCGCACCCGCACGGACGGCTCCGACCGGCCCAGCGCCGTGCGGATCAGCTCCGTGCAGCGCTCCTTGGTGAAGTCCCCGACGCGGTCGCCGAGGTCGGGCCGGTAGGACACCGAGATCTGCCAGCGCCCCCCGTCCCGGGGCAGCAGCGCGCCGCCGACCGCCTCCACGTAGCACGCCCCGAACGCGCGCCCGCGCAGGCGAGGTTCGATGTCGGCGTCGAAGACGACGCTGATCTGGTGTCCGAGCACGCCCGGGCCGTGGTGCCCGACGCCGAGCAGCCCGCGGGCCCGGCCGCGGGCGCCGTCGGCCGCCACCGCGTACGCGGCGCGGATCTCGTGCCGCCCGCCGGTGACCCGGTCGCGGAGGGCCGCCGTGACCCCGGTTCCGTCCTGCTCCAGCCCGGCCACTTCGGCGCCGTGGACCACCTCGGCGCCGTGCCGCGCCGCGTCCTCGGCGAGGACGGGCTCCAGCCGGTCCTGGTCGCAGGAGCAGGCGTCGGACGGGCTGAGGCCGGCGACGTCGTCCTCCCAGGCGGTCTTCTCCCAGGCGACGTCCGGGTGGGCGAGGTCCCGCACGCGGGCGATCCCGCCGATGTCACCGCCCGGCGTCCCGATCCGCTGGATCCGCGCGGCCAGCCCCACCTGGCGGAACAGCTCCATGGAGCGGACCGTCAGCCCCCGGAAGCGGGGATGGTCGGACGTGCTCCGCGCCCGCTCCGCCACCACGCACGGGACGCCGTGGTGCGCCAGGAACACCGCGGCGGACAGGCCGGTGAGCCCGCCGCCCACGATCAGAACCGGTGTCTCCCTCATGACGCCGGCGCCCCTTCCGCGGACGTCCCGGTCATGCCGGCACGGCTTCGAGAACGCTGTCGGACGGCAGGCCGGGGAACGCCACCGAGCGCACGCCGCGCAGCTCGAACCCGGACTTCTCCAGCAGGCCGCTCAGCTCCGCCTCGCTGCGCTCGCGGCCGTCCACCACCATCATCAGCAGGTCGATCAGCTTCGACAGGTGGAAGCCCTCGCCGGCGACCAGGTGCTCCAGGACGAGCAGCCGCCCGTGGCCCGGGACGGCGCGGCGGATGTTGCGCAGGATCTCCGCGGCCTTCTCGTCGTTCCAGTTGTGCAGGCAGTGCGCGATGACGTAGACGTCGGCGCCCTCGGGGATCTCCTCGAAGAAGCTCCCCCCGACCAGGTCACAGCGGTCGGCCAGCCCCGCCGCGGTCAGCCGCTCGCGCGCGTAGGGCACCGTCGTGGGCAGGTCGAACAGCGTGCCGTGCAGATGCGGGTGGTCCTTGAGGACGTGCTCCAGCAGCCCGCCGTCGCCACCACCGAGATCCACGATCGTGCGCGCGTCCGACAGGTCGATCTCCGACAGCGCCCGCATCGCCACCCGGGGGGCCGTGCGCCCATGCGCGGCGAAGAAGTGGTCCTGGAGCTCGGGATGCTCGCCGAGATAGTCATAGAGGTGCTTGCCGTAGACCTTGTCCGACGCGGGACGGCCCGTCCGCACGTTGTCCAGCAGCTCGCCGAACAGCCGGATGTGCTCCAGCCCGTTGAGCAGGATGAAGTGCTTGAACGACGCAGGCGAGTCCGACCGGAGCATGCGCCCCTCGTCGTTGAGGGCGAAGCGGCGGGGGCCGGTCTCCTCGAAGACGCCCACGGCGGCCAGGGCGCGCATGACCCGGTAGAGGGCGTCCGGGTCGGCCCCGACCAGGGGGGCGACCTCGTCGATGGGGCGCGGCTCGTCCGACAGGTGGTCGGCCACGCCGAGCTCGGCCGCCACGTACCCGGCCTGCGACAGCCAGGTCCCGGTGAGGACGCCGAACAGCGGCCTGCTACCCGGGCCGGTCATCAGGACCCCTCCCCGGCGACCACCCCGCGGCCGCGTTCCCAGTGGTAGATCTGCCGCGCCGACGCCTGGTCGACCGAGCCCCACCTGCCCTCGAACGGGACGATGTGCTCGTCGAGCGCCTTGCTGATCCGCTGGAAGAGCTCGGTGCCGTGCTCGCGCCGCACGGCGGGCCCCACGGCCTTCTCCGCCTCGACCATGTGGATGTAGATGTCGTGGAAGGTGAACAGCTTGCGGCGCTGGACGCCGATGATGCCGGGCAGCTCGGTGGAGTCGGACTCGGCGAACAGCCGGGCGATCTCGGCCTCGCTGCCGGGCCTGAAGCGGGCGACGATGAGGGTTGTGTGCATGGTGCTCCTCTCGGACGGTGCGGAGGGCCGTTCTCAGGCGGGCGTCCGGGCGATCGAGTACTCGAAGACGTTCTCCTGCCGGACGGTGCCGTCCGGCAGGACGGCCGGGCGGAAGTGCGCGTCGAACAGGTCCCGGACGGCGGGCTCGCCGAGCCGGTCCACCGCGAAGCGCAGCAGCCCGGTCGAGCCGAGGGCCCGCCACGCGGCCTCGACGTCCCGGTAGACGAAGGGGCACGGGACCTTCGCCGTCTCGGCCGGTTCGAGGCCCGCGCCGCGCATCACCCCGCGGATCTGCTCCGGGGTGTTCGGGGCGTCCGCGCCGCTGCCCTGCGGAAGCTCCGGCAGGGCCATGACGACGGCGAACAGGAAGCCCGTCGTCTCGCATTCGGGCGGCTCCCCCCATCCGCCGACGCAGACGGCGCCGCCGCCGCGCGTGACGCGGGCGAACTCGGCGACCGTGGCGGCCGGGTCGCCCGCGTAGCGCAGCGCGTTGAACGACGTCACCGCGTCGAACGAGGCGTCCTCGAAGGGCAGCCGGTCCATGCCGCCGACGTGGAGCCCGGCGGCCTCGGGGACCCGGCGGCGGGCGAGGCCGATCAGCCCGGCGGAGAAGTCCAGCCCGCTGACGGCGGCGCCGCGGTCGGCGGCCTGCCGCAGCGCCACACCGGACCCGCAGCCGACGTCCAGCAATGTCGTGCCCGGTCCCGCGCCGAGGGCGGCGAGCGCGGCGGCGAAGAGGGGTGCGCACTGCGCCTCCTGCAGCTCGGCCCAGTCGTCCGCCTGCTCGTCCCAGAGTCCTTCCTCGGTCGGCGACGCGCTCATGGTCTCCCCCTCGCTCCCGGAAATATGAGGGTCATCGTCAAATGTAGTATCTGTCAACTAAACAGGCGAGGGGAAGACCCCCTGCTCCTCGCTCTCACCCGCTCAGGTCAGCGAGGCGTTCCGCGTGTGGTCCCATGGAACGCTCCCGGGTCCGCAGAGCGCGGGCTCCGTCGCCCCCGCGCGGACGCCGTCCCATCCCGCTCCGGTGGCGGGCAGGCCCATCGTCAGCGTCGTGAGCAGCCGCAGGCCGCCGCCCCACCCCGGCCGCCGGTCGAACAGCTCCCGCCGCGCCGCGACGACGACCAGGAGCGACACCCCCTCGGACGCCCCGCTGACGTCCTCGACGAAGTCCAGCAGGCCGTCCTCCGCCAGATGCAGGTCATCGATGATCATCACGAGCGGGTCGTCGCGCGCCTCCGCCGTCAGCAGCATCCGGAACGCGTCCATGATCTCCGCCCGGTCGAGGGGCACGGCCGGGGCGGGGAAGGCCGGGCGCAGCAGCGGCCCCAGGACCGTCACCATCCACCGCGCCGTCTCCCCCACGTGCACGACCCGCCGGACCATCTCCTCCAGCCGCCGCCCGGCCGCCTCCGCGGAGACGCCCGGCGCCGTTCCGCAGTACGCCGACAGGAGCTCCCGGTGCACCGCGAGCCCGTCGTCCGCGGGGGCCTGCGCCTTGCCGACCATGAACCTGGTCGCCGTCGGCCGTCCCATCACGCGGCGCTTGAACTCGGCGAGGAGCCGTGTCTTGCCGATGCCCGGCGCGCCCACGACCGTGACGAGGTGGGGCATCCTGCGGTACCGGACGTGCTCCAGCAGGCCGCCCAGGATGTCCAGCTCCGGCTCGGGGTCGAGATGGTGCGCCGTGTCCGGGCGGAGCCACTGGTCGAGGACGCCGCGCACCTGGAACCGGCGCGGGTGGTCGCCCGCGTGCGCGTACTCGATCCCCGGCAGCGTGACGCACCTGGTCTCGTCGCACACCCAGATCTGCCCCGCCGGCACCAGGGTCAGCAGCGCCTGGCACTTGTGCAGCACGGCGTCGTTGACCGAGTGCAGCAGCCGGTTCCCGCTCGGCGAGGCGGCGGACGCCACCGTCTCGCCCGTGGCCACGGCCGCGTGCAGGCGCGGCGGGGCCGGCCGGGGGTCCGCCACGCCCGCCGGGAGCGCCGGCTCGTCGAGCGCGCAGCGCAGCGCGAGGGCGGCCCGGACCGCGTTCCCGGCGTCGCCCGCGTCCCCGGCGTCCTTGTCGAAACGCGACACCGAGACCGAGCCGATCGAGGCCATCACCGTCCCGCCGAAGGCCCGCACGGTGTCACGGATCTTCCGGAACACCCCGTCCCGGATGTCGTCGGCCCGCCGCTGGTCGTGGACGTCCGCGGGGGACTGCAGGTCGGCGCGCAGCAGCAGGATGCTCCCCCGGCGGCGCTCCGGCACGGCCGGACGGTGCCGCGGCGTGCCCGGCGCCGGGTCCGCCTCCGCCGGACGCGTCCCGGCGGGCCCGGCGGCCGGCGCGGCGCGGGCGGAGGGCGCCGCGTCCCCGTTCCGCCCGGCGAGCCCGTCGTCGCCGCCGGGCAACGTCTCGGGGACCGGGGGTGACGGGGCGGTGGCCGGGGCCGCCACCCGTCCCCGCACCTCGACGGTCTCGCGCGGGACGGCCGCCTCCGGCAGGCTCAGCCCGGCGTCCTGGTTGAGCAGCCGCCGCTGCAGCGTCTGCAGCTCACGGCGCGGTTCGAGACCGAGGTCCTCGACCAGCCGCGCACGCACGCTGCCGTAGACGTTCAGCGCGTCGGCCTGGCGGCCGGAGCGGTAGAACGCGAGCATGAGCTGGCCGCACAGGCGCTCGCGGAGCGGCTCGGCCTCCACCATCCGCTCCAGGTCGGAGAGCACGGCGCGGTGGTGCCCGGCGGCCAGCTCCGCCTCGAAGTAGTCCTCCATCGCGTCCAGCCGGGCGTTCTCCACGGCGCTGAGCTCGGGCCAGGCCACCCCGCACTCCACCAGGTCCGCCAGCGCCGGGCCCCGCCACAGCTCAAGGGCGTCGCGCAGGATCCGGGCCGCCGACACGCCCCCGTCCGCCAGCCTCGCCCGGCCGTCCTCCACCCCCCGGCGGAACACCTCCAGGTCGACCTGGTCGCCGTCGACGCGCAGCATGTACCCGGGCTGCCTGGTCAGGAGCGCTCCGTGACCGGCGCCGGGCAGCCCCGCCCGCAGGATGCCGCGCAGGCCCCACACGGCGTTCTGGAGGACCTTGCGCGCGGTGGCGGGCGGGTTGCCGGCGGGCCACAGCGCCTCCACCAGGTCGCTGGTGGCCACCACCTGGTTGGCGTGCAGGAGCAGGTAACCGAGCGTGGCCCGCTGCTTCACACCACCCAGGGAGACCGGACGGTTATCAGAGGTGACTTCCAATGGACCCAGCATCCGAAACCACATCGCTGCTCCAAACGGCCAAGCCATTTATGCGGTACAGGGCGGGGTGCGAACTGGATGACAGCGCTCCGAAGACGACCGCCGCCGATCATGACAGGCGGCAAGATCGAGCCCCGTGCGACGTGTTAGTATCCCTAACTCTACTTAATATCAGTAAAGCCTAAAATTCGAGTTTGTCCAGGGCGGGAACCGGGAAACGGATTCCGGCGGGTACAAAATCCGTCGCCCGGTCGACACCTGAGGAGTTATGTCCGTTTTAATCATCACCGGCCGATCATCGGTGGAGTCACGCGACGACGGCCCCCGGCGCGGGGCAGGTGGTGCAGCCCGGGTGTCAGGGCTTTCTGGCGACGCCGCAGTAGGCGTCCACGGCGCGCGGCCGGCCGAGGGGGCTCGGGTCGGGCCGCCAGTGCGGGAGGGGCACCACGCCGGGGTCCAGCAGTTCCAGGCCGGTGAAGAAACCGGCCACGCTGGTCGGATGGCGCAGCCGGTAAGGAACGGCGCCGGTGTCGTCGTAGCCCCGCTGGGCGTCGATGAACGCCTGGTCGGTGGCGGTGCCGTCGTAGAGGACGAGGTAGCTCGCCGAGGGCAGGTCGCCGACGAGGTGCCGGACGATGGACCGCGCCTCTTCGTCGTCCTCCACGTGGCCGAGGATGCCCATCAGCATGAGCGCGATGGGTTCGTCGAAGTTCAGGTGGGCCTTCGCCTGGCGGACGATGCCGGCCGGGTCGTGGAGGTCCGCGTCGATGTAGTGCGTGGCCCCCTCCGGCCTGCTGGTCAGGAGCGCGCGGGCGTGGGCCAGGACCAGGGGGTCGTTGTCGACATAGACGATCCTGCATTCGGGCGCGGCGCGCTGGGCCACCTGGTGGGTGTTGTCCTCCGTGGGCAGGCCGGTGCCGATGTCGAGGAACTGCCGGACGCCCCGGTCGGCCGCCAGGTGCCGGACGGCGCGGCCGAGGAACTCCCTCGACGCGCGCGCTAATTCGGTGATCGCGGGGAAAGTGCGCGCGTACTCGTCGCCCGCCTCCTGGTCGACGGCGAAATTGTCGCTGCCACCGAGCCAGTAGTTCCAGATGCGCGCCGAATGCGGCACGCTGGTGTCGATTTCCGCCATCAGATCTCGCTCGGCGGCCGCGAAGAACTCCTCGTTACTCATCGTGACCCTTCGGATGATGGTCCGGTGCTGGAGTGGGGATCGCCCACCACCATCAGACCAGATCACCGATGAGGGGGAAACGGTTACCCGTCCGTGTTCTCCAGTTCGTCGAGCATGCCGCGAAGTCGTTCGAGGCTCTCCTCGGCCGGCCACGCCTTGATGGCGAGCCTGGTGACCGCGTGAACGAAGTAGTCGACGTCCTGCGACAGATGCGGGTACAGCCCGTGGGCCGCCTGCTCGATGTAGACGAGGTCCGGCGTGCCGGACTCCGGCAGCTTCATGATGGTGATCGGGCCTTCGGTGACCGCGTGCTGGGCGGACTCTTCGTGAATGAGCTGAATGGTGACGTGCTCCAGCTGGGCGAGCACGATGAGGTGCCTCAGCTGTGACCGCATCATGAAGGCCATGGAATCGGTCGTGCGCAGCGCCCGCTCGTCTATCACCGCCCAGAATCGGGGCGGGTCGGGACGGTGCAGGATCTCCTGGCGCCGCATGCGCAGCGCGACCATTCGCTCCCGCTCCCGGACACTGATCTCCGGAAGATCGAGGGCGATCATCGTGTGGGCGTACAGCTCGGTCTGGAGGAGGCCGGGAATACGGCTCGGAGCGTAAGTGCGGATCACACTCAGTCCGGGTTCCAGGGTCAGATAGATCTCGAAATAGTCGGGGACGACGTCACGATGCGAATTCCACCACGCGTCTTCGGCGCGTTCTCTCGCCTCGGTCAGCAGCAGGATACGAGCGCTCTCGATCCGTCCACCCGTCGTTCCCCTGGACGGCCCGGCACACGGGGCCCCGGGATACGTGGCGACCGCCGACGCGCCGCAGACGCCGTCGAGCGCTTCGCGGGCGGCGTCCGCGGCACCGGCCTGGGCCGGTCGGGCGCTCTTCGGCCGCGGTGGCCTGCCCGCCACCTGGTGGTGCAGGCGCAGGTCCGCGAGCGGGACCATGTCGGTGACGTCCCGGCCGTCCCGCACGGCGATCTCGAAGATCGTCGCCCAGCACGATTCCACCAGGTGCAGTTTGCGGACGCGGGAGGGCTTGCCGCGCATGAGCTCGTTGGCGGTCGATCTGGGCAGGTGGACGACCTGGACCCCGTGCACGGGCGTCGAGGACCGTGCCAGCTCCAGCGACACCTTGTCGATCCTGAGATAGGGAGGATCCGCCGCAAGGGAGCGGTTGAACACCAAGACTTTGAGCACCTGTGCGTAATCACTTCCGCGATCCTCGTCCGGCATACCGTCGATCCGTTTCATCGTCACCGTGCCCGGTTCTGCGCCGTCGAGCGACATGATCCCACCGGTGCCACCACAAGTCATGTCACACGACACAATTGCCACTCACCAGGTTTAGGGCACCGCAAGTCCCCTTAAGGGTAGCGCTCCGCCTCACTTTGTGCAGGTCGGACATCCTAGGATGCAATCCGGATACTCGGCCGTATATCCGAATGCGTCCGAAAATCGCGATCTTTCCGCGCCGTGTGGCGACTTTACGGCATCGTGAGAGCCCACTGCCCGCCACGGATACGCACGCGGGCCACGTTACCAGAAAGGGGGAATATGTCCTTTTTGAACGGACAGAGAGATCCCACCGACCCGCACGTCGCCGCATGGCTCGGCGACCGGCCGGAAGGAGACCGGGGCGACGACGCCTTCCTCGCCTTGTCATTGATCACCATTTGGGCCACCCGGACGGGCCGGACCCTGCGGGCGGTCCCTATCGGTGAGCTCACCGCCGACGAACTCGAAGACTTCTGGGCGGACGATCAGCTTTGGCCCGCCCCCGTGTTCCAGGGCCCGCGCGAATGACACGGCGGACCGGCGGCCTCCTTCCGCCGACGCGCGATCCCATGCGCGTCCCCCGCGTTCCCGCCATTCCCGATCGTCCGGGCTGTCCCGACGGGATTGGACGGCCCGGCGCCGGGAACCGTGTAGAGATCGTGAACCGAGGAGGTCGTGGACGGGGGGGCGCCGATGGATCTTCCCACGCTGACGACCCTCGACCAGCTGGTGCGCCTGCTGGACGAGGGAGGTGACCTGTTCATCCGCTGGTCGCGGGGGCCGGACGCGGACGCCTCGAACAGCAGCAGGGACGACCTGACCGGCGCCCCGCTCCCCGGCCTGTCGGCGAACCCGCTGGCCGTGGAGGAGTGGTGGCCGCCCCGTCCGCTGCGCCTCTGGGCCGCCCGGCGCCTGCACGACTACAGCCATCTGGAGAAGGACAAGGGTCCCGGAGTGCGGCCCTGGGTGCTCGAAGGAGAGGAGCGGGGGCGCGGGCCGGACAACGAGCCTCTGGTCCACTGCCTCCGCCCGGTCGCCTGGGTCGCCGAGGACGTGCTGTGGGAGGCCGAGAGGCTGGTCGCCGAGCAGGACGGCGACTGGGGCGCCCTCCGGCGTTCCGCTCCCGGTGGCCGTCCGCCGCGACGATGACGACCGCCCCCGCGCGGCAGGATGACGGGCGCCCCGGACGCGAGGGCCGGCGGAAGGCCCCGCGCGCCGGGAGCGCCGCTGTCAGTCCTTGTCGCGGGCGTCGCGGATCATGTCGCGGACGCGGTCGGCCATGGCGACCACCGGGCCGGCGAGCATGTTCTTGGTGGCGCTCTCGGTACCGGGATGGGGATGGGTGGGCGCGGTGGCCTCGGCGGCGCGGACGGCGGCGGCGAACCCCTTGAGCTGCGCCGGGCTGAACTGGTCCTTGAGCCGGTCGAACTCGTAGCGCTCCTCGGCGCGGGCGTGGGTCAGCACGTCGACGCGGAGCTTGTCGACCGACTTCAGGAAACGCGGGTCGTCGGTGTCCATGCCGTCCAGCTCGGCGAGCAGTTCCTTGGCCTCGCGCTCCTCCTCCAGCCGGTCGTCGACGATCCCGTCGCCGCCGGGGAGCCGCCGGGCCATCGGGTGGACGATCTCCTCCTCGGCGGTCTCGTGGATCGCGAGGAGCTTCACCAGCGACCGGAAGGCCAGTTCCCGCTCCCGCCCGCTGGAGTGGAGGACCTCGTCGAACAGGTCCCTGATCCGGCCGTGCTGGGCGCGCAGCAGGTCGATCACGTCCTCGGTCGTCTCGGCGTTGGCGGGTGTGGTCCGCATGGCGTTCCTCGCTCCCTCGGGTGACGTGCCGCCGGGCGGCGACCGGGCGTGTGGTACCCGGAGCCGGCACGGGTAAGCGAGCTCGTCCCGATGGTCCGGCAAAACTTTCGCGCGGCAGGCGGAATTTTGTGCCGAATCCGATTCCGTGGGTAGGGGCGCACAGCCGAACCAACCCAGACCCGACATGAAGGGTGAACCGGTGACTTTCAACCCGCTCGAACATCGAGGCATCCCGCTGGACGACCAGCTGCGCAACTGGGACCAGCTGGACGTCGCGCCCGTGGACCCCGACGAGTCCGATCCCTACACCCGGTGCCGCATCATCACGATGAACGGCATCGAGGTGGAGGCGATCATGTTCAGCCACCACTTCAACCGGATCTGCCCCGACCTGGAGGTCAAGCAGCAGCTCGCGCGGGTCCGCTACATCGAGCAGCAGCAGCAGAAGACCGTCAACTGGCTGCTGCCCGGCCAGGCGTCGGTGCTGGAGACCACCATCGCCTACGAGCAGGTCGCCGTCGACCTGACCGGCTGGGTCGCCCGGCAGGAGCCCGACCCCTACCTCAAGCAGGCCTACCAGTTCGGGGTGCTGGAGGACTTCGACCACCTGTACCGGTACTCCAACCTGTACGAGATGATCGAGCACCGCCGGGCCGAGAAGGTCATCGACCAGCTCACCGAGGTGATGCCGGGACGGCCCACCTACCTGCACCACCGCGACCCCGTCGACAACGTCCGCGAGCCCTACGACCGGGAGGCCGCGGCGCCGCTGTCGAAGCTGCACGCGCTGACCATCATGTCGGCCGAGCAGCAGACGATGAACTTCTACATGAACGTCGGCCCCATGTACATGGAGCCCATCGCCCGGCAGCTGTACCAAGAGATCGGCATGGTCGAGGAGGAGCACGTCACCCACTACGAGTCGCTGGTCGACCCCGGCGAGACGTGGTGGGAGCGGCTGGTCAACCACGAGTACAACGAGTGCTACCTGTACTACTCGTTCATGCAGACCGAGAGCGACCCGCGGGTCAAGGGCATCTGGGAGCTGCACCTGAACATGGAGCTGGAGCACCTGCGGCTGGCCTGCGACCTGATGCGCCGCCACGACGGCCGCGACCCCGAGTCCGTCCTGGCGCCCGCGCTGCCCGAGCCGGTCACCTTCGAGCCCAACAAGGACCTGCTCCGGGAGCTGCTGGCCACCCAGATCGACTACACCACCCTGGGCACCGGCTACGTCCAGGAGGCCCACCGGCGGTTCGAGGCGATGCAGGACAAGATCAACGCCGAGCGCCCGCCGAGCGAGCGCGTCATCGACGAGCACCGCGACAAGTTCGGTGACGAGTACCGCCTGGAGACCGAGGGGCCCCACCCCGTCCAGAGCCTGCGCGACAAGCCCCGCTCCTAGGACGGCCCGCCCGCCGGCCGGCTCGGCAGGGTCGGCGGGCCCAAGGCCCGTGGACAGGGTCCGGGGGGCAGCCGTCCGGGGGTCAGGCGTCCGCGGCGTTCAGCTGGTCCATGATGATGATCACGCCGCGGATCCCGGAGCGCTCGTCGCGCAGGGCGACCGCCTGGACGGTGAGCCGGACGGGGCGCCCGCGGCGGTTCACCGCGTCGAGGGTGACCTCCAGCCCGCCGGAGTCCGCCTCGCCGGTGAGGAGCCGCCGCAGCGACGGGAGGACTTCCCGCACGGGCAGGCCGATGTCCAGGGACGCCAGTTCGTGGCCCTGCGTCTCCTCGGCCCGCATCCCCCACAGCTCCTCGGCCCCGGTGTTCCACACCTGGACCCGCAGGTCCCGGTCCACCACCACGGCCGCGGAGCCGAGGCTGCGCAGCACGGAGCTGAGGAAGGAGTTCGCGGAGTCGAGCTCCTCGGTGCGCGCGCGGAGCGCGTCGTTGATCTCCTGGAGCTCGTCGTTCGTGGACTGGAGCTCCTCGTTCATCGTCTCCAGTTCCTCGTTCGTCGACTGGAGCTCCTCATTCGTGGTCTCCAGCTCTTCGTTCGCGGACTGGAGCTCCTCGTTGGTGGTCTCCAGCTCCTCGTTGAGCGACTGGAGTTCCTCGTAGGCGCGTTCCAGCTCGCGGTTCGAGTGCTCCAGCTCGTCGCGCAGCCTGCGGTAATGGGTCACGTCCGAGAAGCTGATCCCGACCCCGACCGCCTCGCCGGGCTGGCGGAACAGCGGGACGACCTGGACGTGGTAGACGCTGGGGTCCGTCCCCGCGGTCCGGTGCCAGACGATGTCGCGGAGCTCCGCCGGGCGGCCGTCCTTGCGGACCTGCTCGATCACCGACCGCATCTCGACCGGCCGGTAGGAGACCTCCAGATCGTGGAACGGACGTCCGATATCGCGCGGGCGCAGGTTGAACAGCAGCTCCGCGCGGGCGTTGGCGACCGCCAGGTTGCCCGCCAGGTCGACGGCGAGCTGCGCGACCGGGCCCGCGTTGAGCGCCGCCTGCTCCAGCCGGGTCGGCGACGTCTTGACCGGCCGCTCGACCTCGTCCCACGCCTTGTGCGCGGCGCCGTGCGCCCGCCGGCTCGGGATCTTGCGGAAGAGGCGCTTGCGCAGATCGATCGGCTCGAACCGGTCGCCGTGGTTGAGGAGCATCTCGGCCTTGCCGAGGAAGAGGTAGCCCGGACTCCCCAGCGCGAAGTGGAAGCGCCTGATCACCCCGGTCTGCGTCTCGGCGTTGAAGTACATCAGCGTGTTGCGCGCCACGAGCAGGTCGACGCGGGAGATCGGCGCGTCGTGCGTGAGGTCGTTGCGGCCGAAGATCACCTGCCTCCGCAGGTCGCGGCGGAACGCGTACTTCGGCCCCGCGGGCTCGAAGTAGGTGCGGCGCAGGTCCTCGGGCAGCTCGGCGACCTGCCGCTCGGAGTAGACGCCCGCCCGCGCTTGCTGCAGCGCGTCCTCGTCCAGGTCGGTGGCGTAGATCTTGACACGCTCGCGGAACTCGTCGGGGCCGAGCGCCTCGGCGAGCACGATCGCCAGCGTGTACGCCTCCTCGCCGGTGGCGCACCCGGCGCTCCAGATCCGGATCGGGCGGGACGGGTCCTTCGCGGCGAGCATCTCGGGCAGGACGGTCTCGCGGAGCGCCTGCCACGCGGGCGGGTCCCGGAAGAAGGACGTGACGTTGATCAGCAGGCTGTCGAACAGGCGGGCGAACTCCTCCGGCTCCAGCTCCAGGAAGTCCCGGTACTCCCCGACCTCCGCCAGCCCGAGGGCGTCCATCCGCCGCTTGATCCGCCGGGTGAGCGTCGTCGGCTTGTACCCCGTGAAGTCGAAGCCGCGGGTCTCCTTGAGCATCAGCAGCAGATCTTCGAACTCGTGATCGTCACTCTGTTCCTCCGCCACCGTGAAAGCCTACGCTCACGGCGCGGCCGGTGAGCGGATCCGGGCCCGTGCCGGTACCGTCACCCCGCGCCGTTCCCGGTCTCGCCCCTGCCGCCCACCTCGTCGGGGACGGGCGGCGAGAGCTCCTCGATCAGGGAGCGGATCGTCGCCAGCGCCTCGCCGCTCTCCCGCGAGGAGGCACGGAAGACGTCCGCCGACCTGAGGTGGCCGCGCTCCTCGGCCGCGGCCGCCATCCGCTCGGTCAGGCGCACCCGCTCCTCCAGCCGCAGCGCCGCGATCCACAGCGCCCGCTCCACCGCCTCGTCCTGGCCGCCGAGGAGGCTGGCCGCCGACCAGCCGTGGCCCAGCCGGCACGCGTACCGGACGGGCCGGGTGTCCGAGCGGACGTTCAGGGGGCCGCCGCATTCGGGGCAGGTCATGCCGCTCCAGCTTCCGGGCGGATCCGCGGCCGCGGGCTCGGGCTCCAGGAAGCTCTCGGCGTCCACCTGGCGCGTCCGCGGCCGCGCGGCCACGACCGGCGTGCGGCTCTGCTCGGCGAGGAACGCCCCGATCTCCGCGGCCGGGAGGGCGACGGCGTGCCCGGTCGCGGCCAGCGCCGCGCGGGGCATCCCGTCATAGGAGCTGTCGGCGGGGTCCTGGACGGCCACGATCCCGCCGGCGTCCTCGACCGCCGCGCAGCCCGCCGCGCCGTCGTCCAGCAGGCCGCTGAGGACGACCCCCACGACCCTGGACCCGCGGGCGGACGCGGCGCTCTGGAAGAGCGGGTCGGCGGCCGGGCGGTGGCCGTGCTGCCGGGGCCCGTGGGACAGGCGGATCACGTCGCCCTCGACGAGGAGGTGGCGGTCGGGCGGGGCGACGTAGATCCGGCCGGGCTCCAGGGCCTCGCCGTCGACGGCGGCGGCCGCGGGCAGCCACCCGGCCCGGTCGAGGATGCCCGGGAGCGCCCGCCCTCCGGTCGGGGGGACGTGCAGGACCACGAGCACGGCGGCAGGGAGCTTCGGCGGCAGGCCCGCCATCACGGTCTGCAGGGCCTGGATCCCCCCGGCCGAGGCGGCGATGACCACCGTGTCGCGCCCGGGTGCCGTGTCCATATGCGCTCCCACGCCCCGCGGGGACCGGCCTATGTGCGGTGCGTCCGGGAATCCGCGCGCAGCCTGGCCGCGGCCGTCCGGTCCTCGTCGGCGAGGCCGTGGTGCACGCGCGCGCGGTCGAGATGACGCTCGACGTCCCCGATCCCGATTTCGGCCAGGTACTCGTGCAAGGCGGCCGCGCGTTCGTGCGCCTCGCCCGCGCTGGCGTACGCGGCGATCGTCGCCTCGGTGGCCCGGTCCCTGCGCGAGGCGGCCTGCCCGGCCCTCGCGGCGGAGTGGACGAGGCCGGTCGCCGGTGGCCCGCCGTCCGCGGACCCGTCCAGCTCACTGCTCCGGGCCCGCAGCTCCCGCAGCCGCTCCCGGATCTGGCCGAGCCGCCGGGCGGACGAGTACTGGCCTGGGCCACCGAAGTTCATTCTCTGATATATCCCCCATGGGTGAGGGATGGACACCGGAGATCGGAAGAGCATTCCATGGAGTCATGGAGCACTTGCCTCTTCCCGACCCGGATCTGGTGCGCGCCGCGCGCCGGCATCTCACGTCCCGCTATGCCTCGGGCGTCGAGGCCGTGTTGTGGGAGATGCACAAGCATCCGATGCACGACCTGGACGCCGTCGGCAGGGTGCTGGAGTCCGAGACGGGACCGTCCGCCACCGACGACGACGGCACCGCCTCTGACGACGGCGCCGGCGACACCGCCGGGGACGAGGGGACGCGGCGACCGGCCGGGCCCGCGTCGGCGATGGACGTCGGCGCGGCGTTCATGGTCCTGCTGGCCGCCCGGCAGGACACCGACCGGCTGGAGGCGGCGCTTTTCGGGCGTGCACTGCACCTGGGCCTGGGATACGAGCAGATCGCCGCGGTGCTGGGCCTGCCGGACGCCCGGACGGCGCGCCGCCGCCACGAGGAGATCCTCGACCGCGCCCGGGCGCCGTCGGCCGGGCGCAGGGCACCGCTGGACGAGCGCAGCGCCCAGCGCAGGGCACGTGACCTGGCGGTCCGCCGGCGCGCCGAGGAGACGGCCCAGAGGGCCGACGAAGCGGCGCGCCTCATAAGGCGGCTCCTGCGCTCGCAGGTCCCGGAGCTGATGCCGGACTCCGGCGAACCCCTGTCGGACAAGAAGCTGTTCTGGCAGGACCCCGAGGAGCAGTCGCTGGAGGCGCCGAGCCGGGTGACCCCGTCCCCGGTGGGCGACGACGACGGGGGCGGCGACGCGGCCGGGCTGGCGGCGCGGCGGGCCGAGCAGGCCCGGCGGTTCAACGCCGCCGCGGGCGAATCGGCGGCGCGTGCGCGTGAGGAGGCGGCTCGGCGCCGGGAGGAGGCGGCTCAGGCGGGTCGGGGCGATGTCACCGGACACCGGCGCCTGGCCGACGGTAGGCGGGGGGCCGCGCAGGACGACTGCGACGACCTGCCGGACGGCTGAGGGGTGCCGTGCGGCGGGCGGTCCTACCCGGGGTCCGCCGCCGGGCCGTGATCGAAGGTGAAGCGGGGCCCGGGAAGCCCGCTGGGCTCGACGGGTTCCTCAGGGACGCGCCGGATGCCGAGCATGTCGGCCACCGCGTTGCGGAGTCCCGGCAGGCGGGCGTACAGGACGTCGCCCGGGCAGGAGGTCTTGTTGTAGTCGCGGTGCCCGACGATCGCCGAGTGCGGGTTGAGGTCGTACTGCGCGCACAGCCACGTGCAGGTCTCGACGAGGGTGTCCCACAGGGCCCCGGTGGGCCGCTCGGTCATGTAGGTGCCCTCGTTCTCGATCCCGATCGTGTGGTCGTTGTGGCCGAGCGTGTGCGCCCCGACGACGAGGTCGTCGTCCCTGATGGAGGTCAGGGTGCCGTTGTGCCCCTCCATGAGGTGGCCGCCGCGGCTGATCGTGAGCTGCTGGCCGATGTCCTCCCAGCCGTTGGTGTCCATGTGGAACTTCTGGATCGAGCGGGACAGCGCGGCGGCGTGCTTGGTCGAGGTGTCGGCGGAGTTCGCCGTGGCGGTGTGGTGGACGACGATGTGGTCGGGTCTTCGGTTCAGCACGGTGGGACCCTTCTTGGGCGCCCGCGCGTGCCACGCGGCGCGGGTGTACAGGCGGGGCGCGGACTGCGCCGAGGGCATGGGGAGCGGGCCGGTCACGGGACCGAGCAGCGCCCCTCCCGCGACCACGGCCGTGCCCCCCAGCAGGCGCCGGCGGGTGAGACGGATATCCGCCGTCATGAACGGAACCTCCAGTCATCGGACAGCCATCAGATGATCTTGAGGGAGGTTACACAAATGGCATGCCGCTTATGCCGACATTCCGGAAATTGCACTTGAATGCGGCACGACAAAGGACACACCGGGGATCCGATCGGCGCCCGCGCCGGGGCCCCGGCCGGCAGCCTGAGATGCGCGGCATGACGCTGCGGGCCCCTTCGAGCGCGCAGCGGAGTCGAAAGTCAACACCGTCCGGCGGCCGCCGGGCGATGGGCGACGGGCGACGGCGGCCGGTCCTCGCCGTCAGCCGATCCGCTCGCCGTAGACGTGCTCGACGGCCATCACCATGAGGACCCTGCGGTCGGACACCATCACCGACCGGTACTCCTCCCAGTCGGGGTGCTCTCCGGCGGCGGCGCGGTAATAGTCCACCAGCGCCTCGACCTCGGGACCGCGGGGGTCGGTCCCCGGCCCGGTGAGCGTCACGGTTCCCTCGGCGGTCGCCCACGCCCGGCCGTCCGCGCTGGTGACCTCCAGCGCCGCCCGCGGGTCCCGGCGCAGGTTCGCCGTCTTGGCCCGTCCCTCGGTCATCGAGACGTAGAGCAGGCCCGCCGCCCGGTCGTAGAAGGGCATCACGGGGGACAGCTGCGGTCGGCCGTCCGACTTGATGGTGGCGAGGACTCCGAGCCTGCTCTCGGCGAGGAGCGCGTGCGGGTCGTGGGGCGTGGTGGTCGTCATGGGACGATCATCGGCCTTCACACCGGTGTGAGGGTCAAGGACGCGCCGGGCGCTTCCGGCGGACGGACGCGACCGGCGGACGGGCGGGGGCACCGCCCGTCCGCCGGCCTCGTCCTCGGTCTCGCGGCGGAGTCATTCCCTCATCGGCGCATGAGGTCGATGTAGAGGTTCCAGAAGGCGTCGCGGTCGATGTCGAACAGGATGCGGACCTTCTGCGTGCCCGCCGGGAAGTTGCCCGGGTCGCCGAACGAGCGGCGCCGGGACTCCCCGTAGCCGATCGCGCGGCCGTAGTCGGGGCCGAAGTTGTCGTCGATGTCGAGGTAGCGCTCCTCGACCTTGGTGGCGATGGCCGGGTTCAGGTAGATGCCGGCCGTCAGGGCGTCCCACACGAACGAGCTGGACTGCGGGTTGCGCTCGAAGCGGGGGCCGTGCAGGTCCTTGTACATCTTCTTGAGGGGCGTCTCAGGCCCCGCGACGATCCGGTCGTACTCCTTCTTGGTGTAGAACACCCGCTCGGCGATGTCGTTGGGGACGACCGTCTGCCTCTTGAAGGGGGTGCGGATGGTCATCTTGATGGCCTCCGGGTCGAACCACCAGTTGAACTCGGCGGCCGGGGAGGTGTTGCCCGGGATGTCGATCGCCCCGCCCATGTAGATGACCTCCTTCACCAGGGGGACGATCTCGGGGTGGGTCTTGACGGCGAGCGCGATGTTGGTGGCCGGGCCCAGCACGAACAGCGTGACCTCGCCGGGGTTCTTCTTCACCTGGTCGACGATGAAGTCGGCCGCGGCCTCGCGGCTCGGCCTGCCCTTGGGGTAGCCGCCGTAGGGCGTCGACGCGAGCTTGAGGTAGGACTCGGGCCGCTTGCGCGAGAACGCCCCCATGTACTCGACGTTCCCGAAGAGCTTCTCCTCGGCGGGCAGCGTCGCCGCGCGGGAGGCGTTCAGCGGCTCCCCGGCGCCGACGACCACCGGGATCCGGCGCTCCCCGACGATTTCGAGCTGGCGGAGCGCGTAGGCGGTGCCCTCCTCCGACCAGGTGTTCCCGGCGACGATCGTCACGCCGAGGACGTTGCGGGGGTCGGCGTTGCGCAGCATGAACATGGCGGCCGCGTCGTCGTTGAGCTGGCCCATGTCGGTATCGATGATCACTTTGCCCTGCGGTCCGAGGGCGGACGCCGGCGCCTGGAGTGGCGCGGCCGGACGCTGGGCGGAGACGGCTGCCGGACGCTGGGAGGGGGCGGCGGCTGCTGTGGACGACATCGCGGTCAGCGCGGCGACCAGGACGGCCGACACGGTGAGCGCTGGGGTGGGGATCTTCATGGGAGGTGTTTCTCCTTCTCTCCCGGTCAGGTGATGCGCTCGGCCAATTTGCGCCGGTACGCATCGATGACGACGGCGATCATGATCACGCCCCCTGTGATCATGAGTCGCTGGAAGTCGGACACCCCCAGCAGGAGGAGCCCGTTGGTGAGCACGCCGAGCAGGCACGCGCCCAGGAACGTCCCGATCATCGAGCCGCGGCCGCCGCTGAGGCTGGCGCCGCCGATCACGACGGCGGCGATGGCGTTCAGCTCGTAGCCCTGGCCGAGGATCGGGCTGGCGATGTTGAGCCGCGCCATGTAGGTGAGCGCGGCGACGCCGACGGTGAGGCCCGCGATGACGAACGCGAGCACCTTGATGACGCCGGTACGGTGCCCCGACAGCCGCACCGCCTCCTCGTTGTCGCCGACGGCGTAGACGAGGCGCCCGAAGACCGTCCGGGTGAGGACGAACCAGCCGGCGCCCGCGAGGATCAGCGCGACCCAGAACACCGCCGGGACCCACAGGATGGTGAGGGTCCCGAAGTCGTTGAACTGCCGGGGAAGGTCGTAGATGGTCTTGGCGTCGGTGAACTCCTGCGCGGCGCCGCGCGCCACGTACAGCATCCCGAGCGTGATGATGAAGGACGGCACCTTCCAGCGCTCGGACACAGCGCCGTTGACGAACCCGCACGCCGCGCCGATGGCGACGCTCGCCAGCAGGGCCAGCAGGATCGCCGCCGGCACCGGCAGGCCGCCGTCGGTCATCACGGTGCCGGCGACCACCGCGCACAGCGCCAGCACGGAGCCGACCGACAGGTCGATCCCGCCGACGAGGATCACGAACGTCATCCCCACCGCGAGGATCGCGTTCAGCGTGATCTGGGTCATGATGTTGCGCAGGTTCTGCGTGGTGGCGAAGTCGCCGGCGGTGAGCGCGAAGATGAGCGTCAGCAGGACCAGGGCGATGCCGATGCCGGCCTCGCCCATGATCTGCCGGGCGAAGCGCGGGGTCCGCGCGGCGGGCTTCGCCTTCACCACCGGGGCGGCGGCGTTCGTCATGGCCGGTCGGCCTCCTTTCCTTGGAGAAATCCGGAGTAGGCGAGCGTGAGGATGCGCTCGGCGTCGAACTCGGCGCGGGGCACGTCGGCGACGACCCGGCCGCGGGAGAACACGAGGATGCGGTCGCAGACGCCGATCAACTCGGGCAGGTCCGAGGAGACGACGAGCAGCGCCCGGCCCTCGTCGGCGAGGTCCATGAGCAGCCGGTGGATCTCGTAGCGGGCGCCCACGTCGATGCCGCGGGTGGGCTCGTCGATGATCAGCACGTCCGTCCCGGCCTGGAGCCAGCGGGCGAGCACGACCTTCTGCTGGTTGCCGCCCGACAGGGTCCGGACGACCTGCCGGACGCCCGCGGACCTGATGCGCAGCCGCCCGGCCATCGTCTCGGCCGCCCGGGTCTCGGCGCCGTGCCGCAGCAGCCCCGCGCGGGAGACCCGGCCGAGGCTGGCGAGGCTGATGTTCGCGGTGATCGGCAGGCTGAGCGCGAGGCCCTGCGCCTTGCGGTCCTCGGTGAGCAGGCCGATCCCCCGCGCGACGGCGTGCCGGGGATGGCGGATGCGCGCCGGGCGGCCCCGGACCTCGATCCGGCCCCCGTCGGACGGATCGGCCGCGAACAGCGCCCGCATGGTCTCGCTGCGCCCGGCGCCGACGAGCCCGGCCACCCCGACGATCTCGCCGGAGCGGACCGCGAAGGACACGCCGCCGGAGTCCGTCCCCGGCGGGCCGGCCGGGGTGCCGCGCACCCGCAGGCCCTCGACCCGCAGCAGTTCCTCGCCGGGCTCGGACGGCTCCCTGGTGGGGAACTCCTGGTCCAGGTCCCGGCCGACCATCAGCCGGACCAGCTCCGCCGGTTCGACCTCGCTCAGCGGCCTGGTCGTGACGTGCCTGCCGTTGCGGAGCACGGTCACCCGGTCGCCGATCTCGTACAGCTCCTCCAGATGGTGGGAGATGTAGACGACCGCGACGCCGCGTCCGGTGAGCCGCCGCAGGATCTCGAAGAGCCGCCCGCTCTCCCTGCTGGTCAGCGTGGCCGTGGGCTCGTCCAGGACGAGCAGCCGCGCCTCCCGGGACAGGGCCTTGGCGATCTCGACGAGCTGCACCTGCGCGATGCCGAGCCGCTCCATCCGGGTGTGCGGCGGCACGTCCAGGCCGACCTCGGCGAGCAGGACGCGGCACTCGCGGTCCAGGGTGCGGCGGTCCACGACCCCGAACCGGCGCGGGAGCCGCTGGAGGAACAGGTTCTCCCCCACGGTCAGCCCCGGGATCGGGGTCAGCTCCTGGTGGACGACCTGGATCCCGGCGCGGAGCGCGGCCGCGGCGCTCGCCGGGGCGTGCGGTGCCCCGGCGAGCGTCATCGTCCCGGAGTCGGGCCGTTCGACGCCGGTCAGGCACCTGACCAGCGTCGACTTCCCGGCGCCGTTCTCCCCGACCAGGACGTGGACCTCCCCGGGCCGGACGTCGAGGTCGGCGCCGTCCAGCGCCGTGACGCCGGGGTAGCGCTTGACCAGCCCGGAGGCCGTCAGAAGCGCGTCCATGCGTGCTTTCCTTCCGTGCGGTGCGGGTGGGGTGGCGGGGCCACGGGGGACCGGGCGGTCAGCTCTGCCCGGCCGCGGTGATCAGCTTGATCTGGGTCTTCTGCCAGCCGGTGATGTTCTCGCCCTTGATCATCCGCATGGCGTAGTCGATGCCGACGGCGGCCTGCGCCGAGCCGAACTGGTCGACGGTGGCGATGACGCTGCCGTCCTTCAGGCCCGGCTGGATCGCCGGGATGTTGTCGAAGGACGCGACCTTGATCGCGTTGGTCTTGTGGGCGTCCTGGATCGCCTTGAGCACCCCGAGCGCCATCGAGTCGTTCGCCGCGAGCACCCCCTGCACGTCGGGGTGCGCGGTGAGCATGTTGCCCATGACGGTGTGGGCCTCGTCGGTCTCCCAGTGGGCGGTCTTGGAGTCCAGGAGCTTGAGGCCGCCCTGGGCCACCGCGTCCTTGAACCCCTGGGCGCGCTGCTCGGCGTTGGCGGCGCCCGGGTTGCCCTCCAGCATCACGACCTTGCCGCCCTTGCCGAGCTTCTTGGCCAGTTCGGCGCCCGCCAGCCGGGCGCCCTCGCGGTTGTCGGGGCCGACGAACGGCACCTGCGCGCCCGCGCCCTTCAGGGCGTCCTCGTCGAGCTTGACGTCGATGTTGACGACCTTCACGCCGGACGACATCGCCCGCTTCAGCGGCGCGATGAGCGCGCGGGAGTCGGCCGGGGCGATGACGATCGCCGACACCCGCTGGGTCACGCACTTCTCCACGGCCGCGACCTGGCCGTCGATGTCGGTCTCGTTCTGCGTGCCGACCGCCTCCAGGGTCAGGTCCGCCCGCTTGTTGGCGTGGGCGACCGCGCCGTCGCGCATGCCCTGGAAGAAGTCGTTGGCCAGCGACTTCATGACCAGGCACACCTTGGGCTTGCCGGACTTGGGCGGGCCCGCCGAGCCGCCGTCGCCCTCCTGCCCGCAGGCCGCGGAGGACGCGGCGAGGCCGAGGCCGACCAGGCCGATGAGGAATGCTCGTCCTGCCATCGGGTTCTCTCCTTACCGTGGGGTGGGCGCGAACGGGACGCCTGCGCGCAGGACGACGTTCGCGTAGGGGGTTGCCTCGCCGGTGCGGACGACCGCGCGCGCGTCCGCGACCATGCGTTTCAGCCGCTCGTGCGACACCCGGGTCACGGGGATCGCCGCCAGCTCCTCGTCCAGCCCGGACAGCAGGGCCGGGTCGGCGGCCTCCTCGGCGATCACGGCCGCCTCGGCCGTGAACTCCTCCAGGACCGTCCGCAGGACGGGCAGGAAGCGCGGTTCGCCGCGCCGCCACACCAGGTCGACCGTCTCCACGCCGCGCGGCACCGGCAGCCCGGGATCGGCCACCACGACGAGGTCGGTATGGCCCGCGGCCGCCAGGATCTCCAGCAGGCGCGGGTGCCACAGTCCGCCGGGACGCATGGTCACCGCCTCCCGGCCGGCTCGCCGGCGAGGAGCGCGTCCACGTCGGCGGCGCGGGGAAGGGAGCCCTGGGCGCCGCGCCGGGTCACGGCCAGCGCACCGGCGGCACACGCGCGCCGTGCGGCCGCGGGCAGGGACGTCCCGTCCGCGACCGCGATGGCCAGCGCCGCGCAGAAGGCGTCCCCGGCGCCGACCGCGTCGACAGCCGTCACGGGGAAGGCCGCAACACGGAACGTTCCATCGGGCCCGGCTCCCGCGGCGCCGTCGGCGCCGAGCGTCACCACCACCCGGTCCGGGCCGAGGCTCCGCAGCGCCTCCGCGACGGCCGCGCCGTCCCGCCCGGGCGCCTGCACGCCGTCCTGCACGCCAGCATGAACGCCGTCGTGCAGGCCGTCGTGAACGCCGTCGTGGCCGGGCGCGCCGGATCCCGGGGAGCGGCGCAGCGCCTGGTACAGCGCCGCCGCCTCACCCTCGTTGACGATCAGCAGGTCCACCAGCCGCAGCAGCCGCGCCATCCGCGCGTCGACGGCCCGCGGCGAGGGGGCGGCGTTCAGCACGACCAGCATCCCCCGCCGCCGCGCCTCGGCCGCCGCGGCCTCGCAGGCGTCCACGGGGATCTCCAGCTGCAGCAGCAGCGCCTTCTCCGCGCCGCCGCCGGCCGCGTCGCGGGCCGTGTCCGGGCCGAGCGCCGCGTTGGCGCCCGGCGCGACCGCGATGGCGTTCTCGCCGTCCGACCGGACCATGATCATGGCCAGGCCGGTCGCGGCGTCCGCGGCGGTCTCCACGCCGGCCACGTCGACGCCCTCGGCGGCGATCGCCTCGCGCAGCTGGTCGCCGAAGACGTCGTCGCCCACCAGGCCCACCATGCGGACCTCGGCGCCGAGGCGCCGCGCGGCGACGGCCTGGTTGGCGCCCTTCCCGCCGGGGGTCCGCGCCGCGTCGCCGCCCAGCACGGTCTCGCCGCACTCGGGCAGGCGGGGCACGGTGACCGTCAGGTCCATGTTGAGGCTGCCGACCACGAGCAGCCGCACCGGTCCGCTCATGACGCGCCCCCCGCGCCGTCGCCGGACGCCGTCCCGGTGTCCGGCGGCTCGATGCCGTGATCGCCGCCCGCCGGGTCGGCGCATCCGCAGGAGCCGCGCGCCACCAGCTCCGTCTCCAGCACGATCCGCTCGGGCGGGGCGCCGGGCGCCTCCTCCCGGGGATCGCGCCGGGCCAGGAGCATCTCCACGGCCGTCCGGCCGAGCGCCTCGAACGGCTGGCGCATCGTGCTGAGGGACGGGACCGCGTAGGCCGAGAGGGCGACGCCGTCGAAGGAGAACACGGCCAGGTCGTCCGGGACGGCGACGCCGAGCTCGGCCGCCGCGCGGAGCACCCCGATCGCCTGCTCGTCGCTCGTCACGAACAGCGCGTCGACGTCGCGGCGGGAGGCGAGCAGCCGCCGCCCGGCCCGGTACGCCTCGGCGCGCCCGAAGGGGGCGTGCTCGACCGGCACCGCCGCCGGATCCAGGCCGCCCTCGGACAGCGCCCGCCGCCAGCCGTTCACCCGGTCCACCGTGGGGTGGAAGCCGTCCGGCCCGGCCACGCAGCCGATCCGGGTCCGGCCGTGGCCGATCAGGTGCCGTACCGCCCGCGCGGCGCCGCCCTCGTTGTCGACCAGGACCTGGACGGCGTTGGTGCCCTCGATCTCCCGGTCCACCACGAGGCAGGGGATGCGGGCGTGCGCCAGCTCGGCCCGCCACGCCCCCGGGCCGTGGGACGGGATGAGGATCAGCCCGTCCACCTGCCGGTCCAGCAGCGTGCGGACCTGGGCGACCTCGCGCTCGTCGTCGTCCCTGGCGTTGGCGAGGAGCAGGGTGTGGCCGTGCTCGAACGCCACGTCCTCGATCTCCCGCGCCAGCTCGGCGAAGAAGGGGTTGGCGTTGTCGGGCACGACCAGCCCGAGGGTCGTCGTCCGGCTGCTCCGCAGCGAGCGCGCCACCGCGTTCGGGCGGTAGCCGAGATCGCTGATCGCGGCGAGCACCCGCTCCCTGGTCGAGGGCGCGACATTGCGGGGGCCGTCGTTGAGGACGTAACTCACCACGGCTTCTGATGTGCCGGCGCGACGCGCGACATCACGGCGGGTGACCATGGGCTCCCTTGTTCAACTCGTGTTGGCAACTCGTGTTGATGGATCTTGCGCCTGCTCAGGGGGCCCTGTCAATGGGTGATTGCGGATGACCGCAAAAGGACGTCCGGACACACTGGGAGTGAGCGCCCGGTCAGCGCCCGGTCAGTGTCTGATCAGTGTCGGCTGAGTATCGGCTCAGAGCCGGATCGACGGCCCGGTCACGCGGCGGGGCCGGTGTCGTCCGCGGCCCCCGTCCCGCGGAACGCCTTCCCGGCCGCCTCCACCCGCAGTTCTTCGAGGAGCAGGATCTGGGCCTGCGCGCGTCCTTCGAGTACCCGCAGCTCGGCGGCGTCCAGGTCCGGCTCGTCGTCCGCGAGGGTCAGCAGGGTGCGCCAGCACGCCGCCTTGCCCTCGACAGCGACGCGCATGGCCTCCAGTTCCAGCAGGTCACTGAGCGGCGACCGGCTCCGCAGGCGGCCGTTGAACTTCAGCCGCCCGGCCTTCTCCATGGCCCACATCGCCATGCTCTTGTAGCGGCGGACGGGGATCCCCAGCGACATGGTGATCGACAGCAGGGCCCCGCGGTCGGCGGCGATGTCGTCCGCCAGCCCCCGCAGCCGCCCGCCGGGGTCGTCATGCGTCGCCGCCACCCTGCGGGCCAGTTCCACACCGGCCGCGGCCCCGGCCAGATGGTCGTTGAGGTAGATCCCGAGAAGCGTCCGGTCGTCAGCTGGTTCCATTCGCCTCCCCTACCCCCCGGTTCCCGGCCGACGCACCGGCGCGCGCGTACGATCGCGGCGGGGGCGAGCCGATCTTCGATGCCGCGATCCGAGGGGGCCTTGCGTGTACGACGGATTCGAGGAGTTCGACGTCGCGACGGCGGAGACGACCGTCCACGGCGTCCGCGGCGGGTCGGGGCCGCCGGTCCTGCTGCTGCACGGCATCCCCGAGACGCACCTGATGTGGCACAAGGTGGCGCCCCTGCTGGCCGGGGATCTGACGGTCGTCGCCACCGACCTGCGCGGGTTCGGCGGCAGCGGCGTCCCGCCGAGCGCCCCCGACCACGCCCCCTACTCCATGCGCCGGATCGCGCGCGACCAGGTCGAGGCCATGCGGGCGCTGGGCCACGACCGGTTCGCCGTCGTCGGGCACGACCGGGGGGCGCGCTGCGCCTACCGGATGGCGTTGGACCACCCGTCGGCCGTGACGCGGATGGCGGTGCTCGACGTCGTCCCGACCGGGGACGCCTGGGACCGCGCCGGCAAGGAGTTCGCCCTCGGGTTCTGGGTCTGGTCCTTCCTCGCCGCGCCCGAGCCCGTCCCCGAACGGCTGATCGCGCGCGAGCCGGAGCTGATCGTGGACCACATGCTGGACTCCTGGTCGGACGTCCCGGACGCCTTCCCCGCACCGGTCCGCGCCGCGTACACCGAGACGTTCCGCGACCCGGCCCGTGTCCACGCCGTCTGCGAGGAGTACCGCGCCGCCGCGACCCTCGACCACGAGCACGACGAGGCCGACCGCGGGAGGCGGCGCGTGGAGTGCCCGGCGCTCGCCCTGTGGAGCCGGACGGGCGCCGTCGCCGCCTGGTACGACCCCCTGGAGATCTGGCGGGCCTGGTGCGACGACGTCCGCGGCGCCTCGATCCAGGCGGGGCACTTCTTCCCCGAGGAGGCGCCCGGCGAGACCGCGCGCCACCTGCTCGGCTTCCTCACCTGAGCGCGCGAACGGCCGTCGCGCGGGCCCGTGGCGAAGGAGCCTGTCACAGGCAGGTGGCGGTTGCGGCAGATGTGGCAGGGGATCTTTCCGGCATCATGGGACGGTCATCCATTCCTCGACGCCGTGGGAGCAGTGCTCATGCCCGACGACGCCCGGTCGCAGCTCGACACGAGCGTGCCGCATTCGGCCCGTATCTGGGATTACTGGCTGGGAGGCAAGGAGAACTTCCCGGTCGACCGGGAGGCCGGCGACGCCGTCCTGCGGATCCTCCCGGGGATCGTCACGTCCGCCAGGAACGACCGCGCGTTCCTGGGACGCGCGGTGCGGTTCCTGGCCCGCGAGGGCATCGACCAGTACCTCGACCTCGGGACCGGGCTTCCCACCGTGGACAACACCCACGAGGTCGCCCAGCGCGCGACGCCCGGCTCGCGGATCGTCTACGTGGACAACGACCCGCTGGTGCTCCTGCACGCGCGGGCGCTGCTCCAGAGCAGCCCCGAGGGCTCGTGCGACTACATCCAGGCCGACATCCGCGACACCGGGACCGTCCTGGCGGAGGCCGCCCGGACCCTGGACTTCGACCGCCCGGTCGGGCTGATGCTGCTGGGCGTGCTGAACCACGTCCTGGACGACGTCGAGGCGCGCCAGGTCGTCGAGGGGGTCCTGAGCGCGCTGGCCCCGGGCAGCTTCCTGGTCATCTCCCACACCTGCGACGCCACCACCGAGAACCTGGACGGCGAGGCGATGCGCCGGGCCGTCCGGGAGGTGATGGAACGCGGCGGCACGCCCATCTGCGCCCGCTCCCCCGAGCGGATCGAGGCCCTCTTCGCCGGGACGCGGCTGCTGGACCCCGGCGTGGTCTCCTGCTCCCTGTGGCGTCCCGAGCCCTCACCCTGGCCGCAGGAGGAGGTCCCCCACTACTGCGGGGTCGCCGCCGTCCCGTAGGCCCCCGGCCGAACCCCTCTCCGCGCCCGCGGGGACCCGGCCGCCGCCGGTTCCCCGGCTAGGATCTCGCCTGAACCGGACATTGGAGGCGATGTGCCCAAGTGGAGGGCCCTGCAACCCAATGACTGGGAGACGGTGGGCCCGTACCGTCTCGAAGGCCGTCTCGGCGCGGGCGGTCAGGGAACGGTCTACGTCGGCAGCGCCGCGCCGGGGCCGCGGGTGGCGATCAAGTTACTGCACCCCCACCTCGTCGTGGACGAGCGGGCCCGCGCCCGTTTCCTCAGCGAGGTCGACATCGCCAAGAGGGTCGCTCCCTTCTGCACGGCGCAGGTGCTCGACAGCGGCATCGAGAACGAGCAGCCCTACATCGTCAGCGAGTTCGTGGACGGGCCGTCGCTCCAGGTGTCGGTCCAGGGCGGCGGGGCGCGCGGCGGCGCGGCGCTGGAGCGGCTGGCGCTCAACACCGCCACGGCGCTCGCCGCGATCCACCAGGCGGGCGTCGTCCACCGGGACTTCAAGCCGGGCAACGTCCTGCTCGGCCCGGACGGCCCGGTGGTGATCGACTTCGGGCTCGCGCGGGCGCTGGACGCCACCCTGTCGATCATCACGAGCCAGGCCGTCGGCAGCCCCGGCTACATGGCGCCCGAGCAGATCGCGGGCGACCAGGTCGGCCCGGCGGCCGACCTGTTCGCCTGGGGCGCGACGATGGTCTTCGCCGCCACCGGGAAGCGGGCGTTCTACGGCGAGTCGATCCCCGCGGTCATGCAGTCGATCCTGCACGAGGAGCCGAACCTGGACGCCCTGGACGGCCGTCTCGGCGGCATCGTCCGCGGCTGCCTGGCCAAGGACCCGGCGCTGCGCCCGACCGCCGCCGAGGTCGGGGAGCGACTGCGGGCGCTGACGGGCCCGGCGTGGCAGGTCGGGACGCCGCGGGCGACCGCACACGAGAGCGCGGAACACCCGACGGGGCCCGGCGGCCCAGAACAGCAGCCGACGGAACACGGCGGGCCGGGGCAGCCGACGGAACACGGCGGGCCAGAGGGCCCGGCGAAGGCCGACCACGGGCGCCGCCGTGCCGTGCTCGCCGTCCGCGCCGCGGGCGCCGCCCTCGCCCTGGCCACGCTCCTGGGTGCCGGGTACGCCGTCCTCGTCGCCGACCGGGGCGGGGACTCCTCCGCCTCGACCGACTTCTGGGGCCCGTCGCCCCGCGGCCCGGCCTCGCCGGGCCGGTCCGCGACCGCGAGGGCCGGTCCGCCCGCCAGGTCCCCGGCGGCGCCGTCGGCCGGCGCGGGCAAGCGGGACACGGGGAAGCGGGAGTCCCCGCGGCCGGCCGTGTCCCGGACGCCGACGCCCCAGGCGAGCAACGGGGAGCCGCGCTCCTCGGCCCCGAAGGTGCTCGGACGGGTGTCCTCCGACGACGTGCACCGCTACTGCCTCGCCCAGGGGTACTCCGAAAGCGGTGGCAGCGAGGGCAACTTCTGGTGCTACAAACCCGGCGGAATGCACGTGAACCTGGCGAACGTCTGCCGGTGGGCCTATCCGGGCCACCGCAACGTCAGTGCCGTCGGGACGACGTGCAAGACGTCCTGACCTCGCACGACCGGCTTTCTGATAGCGCCCCGCCCGCGATGTCACGAGTGGACATCGCGCGCGGGCCTCTGCTGTGCTCCTCCCATGCGCAGATCAGCTCGGCTCAGGACGCTCCTCGGCCCGGTCACGCTCGCGGCCTCCCTGGGGCTCGGCCTCTCCGGGTGCGGCTCCTCGCCCGCCCCGGCCGTCCCGCGGAGCGCGGCGTCCCACCTGACCGCGCAGGACTCCGTCGCCCTGAGACTGGGCGAGCTGGAGCGGTCGTACAAGGGACGCGTCGGGGCGTTCGCGCTCGACACCGGGAGCGGCCGGGCCGTCGCGTACCGGGCGGCCGAGCGGTTCCCGTTCACGTCCACGTTCAAGGCGATGGCCTGCGGCGCGATCCTGCGCAAGGCCCGCCGGTCCGACCCCGGGCTGCTCGACCGGCGCCTGCGCTGGACGAAGGACGACCTGCTCCCGAACTCCCCGGTCACCGGCGAGCACGTCGAGGACGGCCTCACCGTCGCCGAGCTGTGCCACGCGGCCGTCACCCGCAGCGACAACACCGCCGCGAACGTCCTCCTCGGGCAGATCGGCGGACCGGCGGGGCTGACCCGCTTCCTGCGCTCGCTCAACGACCCGGTGTCCAGGCTCGACCGGTACGAGACCGACCTCAACCTCTGGAGGCCCGGCCAGGAACGCGACACCACCACGCCCGCCACCGTGGGCCGTGACCTGGCGGCCCTCACCACCGGCCGGGCGCTGGCGCCGCCGGACCGGGCGCGGCTGGACGGCTGGCTGCGCGCCAGTACCACCGGCGGTGCGCGCATCCGCGCCGGTGTCCCCCGGGGCTGGGCCGTCGGCGACAAGACCGGCACGGGCTCGACCTACGGCACCGCCGCCGACATCGCCGTCGTCACACCCCCGCACCACGCGCCGCTGATCATCGCCATCTACACCAACCGGGATGACGCCCAGGGCCAAGCGGACGAATCCGTCATCGCGCGCACCACGTCCATCCTCGTCGACGGCCTGGGCCCGATCCGCTGACACCGCTCAGAGTTTGCAGGACAGCGAGGTGATGTCCGCTTCCTTGGGCTTGAATTGGCTCTCGAAGTCGCCCTTGCTGGTGTCGCCGCCCGGATACGCCTTGGCGGCCTGGGGAAGCTGGGTCTGGAAGACGCCCCGCCACTTCTCCCTCAGGAAGAGCCGGATCTTCTCGTTGAGCTTGAGGCAATCGTCGTGATGTCCGGCGAGGAATCCCACGCCGTAGTACTGGAGCTGGCCGAAAGTGCCGGGCAGCACCACCCGGTAGCGCCCCGGGTTGGCCTGGAGGAAGCCGTACAGGATGAGCGTGTCGTTGAACACCGCGTCCGCGTTGTGCTTGTCCATCTCGGCTGTGCACGCCGTGGTGGTCGGCTTCCGCGTCCCCATTCTCGCCCCGGGGATGTCGACCTCCGATCCGGTGGTGCTGCCCACCGTGCAGACGCTCTTGTTCCGCACGGATGCGAGGCCGGTGATGCGGTGGTCGCCGACGCGGACGAGCAGCGCCTGGTCGCTCACGATGTACGGCCCCGCGAAGTCGATCCCCATGTCGTTGCGCTCTTTGGTGATCGAGAAGCTCGACACGACCAGGTTCGCGGATCTGGCCTTCAGGAAACCTATCCGGTCGCGGGAGGTGAGGATCGTGGGGGCGTAGGGAAGGCCCAGGCTGTCGGCGAGGAACTTCATGAGATCGATGTCGAAACCGGAGAGGTTGGTCGTGCCCGCGGCGAACCCGGGGCCGTCGTTGGCCACCCCCACGGTCAGCCGGTCGCGCAATATCGTGTCCTTCTCCTCAGAGCCACGCGCGCAGCCCGCCGCTAAGAGAAGGACGAAGCAGAGCAGGATCCGCCGCATCACCGCCACCTTCCCTCCTAGTTCGCCAGCACCGCTCGTGTGACACGCAGGTCGATGAGGCAGTTCTTGTCGCGCTCGTTGGCCACCGTGATCTCCAGATGCACTTTCCTGAGCCCGGACGCCAGGGCGATCTCGGCGGGGGCGCCGGGGAGCACCCTGACCGCCGGGCGGCGGTTGCCCTCGGTCTCCGCGGTCACCGAAAGGGCGGTCGACGGGACGCAGGTCCCGATCGCCGCGTTGGAGTCGGCGATGTCGAACGTCAGCACGAGATGGCGGCGCCTGACCGTGATCGTTTCGAGGTCCAGGGTCGCGTGCCCGCCCGGCCTGATCTTCTCGCCGCCGCCGAGGCGCACGTCGGCCAGCACGTCGATGTTCCGGTTGGCCCGGTAGAGGGACCACCCGGCCCAGCCCGAAGAGACGGCCGCGTCGGCGGCCAGGAGGCCCACGACCAGGCCGGACTTGAACCGGGCCGACAGCTCCGGAAAGCCCGAGAACCTGCGGGGCTCGTAGATCGCGGCCCAGAGCGTGGCGATCGCGCTGAGGACGCCCGCCGCGATTCCCAGGGAGGCCGCGAACTGCGACGGGCCGCTCGTCCTCAGCGCCGCCAGCACGAAGAGGATGATCGCCCACCCCAGGGCGATCACCATGCCGGGTAACAGCCAGCGAGGTCGGGTTCGGCCGGCGACCATGGCGACAAGTCTGATCCAGTGCGCGCCGGACGTACAGCAGTTCTGAATTTCTCACCCTTTTAAGGGAATTATTCAGAAAATCGCCAATCAAGTTGAAAATCCCGATTGGGCGGGTCGGTGGCGCGCGACCGGAAGGACCGGGGGTTCGCGAGGGGCTCGGCGGGGGAGGTAGAACGGAGCCCGGCGTCGCCCGCCGGGCCCGCGTGATCGAGGGGGTCACGCGGGCCCGGCGGGCTCCCCCACCGCCGGAGAGCCGCCGGCCCCCGGCTGCTGCGCTCCTGGCGTCCGCGTAGGCGACGCCCGGCACGGACACCACGGTCACGGGTCATGCGCCCGTACGCACGCCCTTCGCCGGATGACGCCCTCGAATGACGTGCCGTGGAATGACGGGCGGGTTCACCTGGCCCGGGGTTGCCTCCCCCCGGCATCCCCGACGCCCGCCCGTCATTCCACGGCTGTCCTCACCGTGTCCCCCGCCGGGGACACGGGAGCCTTACCGGGCGGCCTCCTGCTGCTTGCCCGTCGCCTTGCTCTCCTTGTTCTCCTTCTCCTTGTCGGCGCGCTTCTCGTCGTCGAGCGCCTCCTCGTGCGTCTTGACGACCTCGCTGTCACGGATCTCGCCGCGCCAGCCCTCGATGTCGTCGGCGCGGGTGAGCGACTGCGTCATGACGTGGCGGCCGAAGTGCTTCAGCTCCAGCCGGACGCGGCGGCCCTGGGCGCGCCACAGGTTGCCCGTCCGCTCGAACAGGCCCTGCGGGTGGTATTCGAGGACGAGCAGGACGCGGGTCAGGTTCGGCGCGAGCTCGTGGAAGCTCACCGTGCCGTCGACGTGGCCCTTGGAGCCCTTGGAGCGCCAGACGATGTGGTCGTCCGGGACCTGCTCGATGATCGTGGACTCCCACGTCCGGCTGGACCAGAAGATCTTCGCCTTCCAGTTCAGCTTGCCCTCCTCGGGCTGGTCGACGCTGACGACCTTCTTCATGAAGGACGGGTAGTCCTGGAACTGCGTCCACTGGTCGTAGACGAGGCGGCGCGGGGCCCCGATGTCGGTGTGCTCGACGATGTTGGTGACCTTGACCTTCTTGCCACCGCCGCCCTTGCCGCCCTTGCCGTCGCCGCCGCCCTTGAGCGCCTTGCCGACCGTGTCGGTCAGGCCGCCGACCAGGCCCTTCTTCTCCTTGTCGTCCTTGCCGTCCTGCCCGCCCTTGCCCTTGGAGCCGTTCGCTGCCTTCGCGGCGGCGTTCTTGGCCGTGGAGTTCTTGGACGGCGTGCCCTTGTCCTCGGACTCCTCCGGCGACGCGCCGTTGGCCCGGCGGCTGATCGCCCGGCCCGCCGCGACGGCCGCGCCGGCGCCGAGCAGGACGCCGCCCGCCGTGCCCGCGGTGCGCCCGGCGGGCAGGTTCTTGGTGAGCCGGCCGAGGTCCGGCGTGCGGCTCTTACGGCGGCCTACGGGCAGCCGTTTCGCGATCTTGCCGACGGGCAGCACGCCCGTCCGGTTACCGCGCTTCATGTTCATTACCTCCGCTGGTTTCTCTGGGGTTCTCCGGATGGGCCGCCCCTTACGGGGACGTGACGACCTCGCCGTCCCGGATCTCGCCGCGCCAGCCCCGGACGTCCTCGGGCCGCGTCAGCGAGCGGGTCATCACGTGACGGCGGAAGTGCTTGAGTTCGAGCCGGACCCGCCGCCCCTGGGCCCGCCACAGGTTTCCGGTCTTCTCGAACAGCCCGCGCGGGCGGTATTCGAGGACGAGCAGCACGCGCGTCAGGTTCGGCGCGAGCTCGTGGAAGCTGACCGTCCCGTCCACCCGCCCCTTGCGGGCCTTGGACCGCCACACGATGTGCCGGTCGGGCAGCTGCTCGACGATGCTCGACTGCCAGGTCCGGCTGGACAGGAAGATCTTCGCCTTCCAGTTCAGCTTCTCGTCGGACGCCTGGTCGACGCTGACGACCTTCTTCATGAAGGACGGATAGTCCTGGAACCGCGTCCACTGGTCGTAGACGAGCCGCCGCGGGGCCCCGATGTCGATCTGCTCCACGATGGTGGTGAGCTTGCCCGGGCGCCCGCGCCCGAAGAGGCGGGCGAGCGTCTCCTTGAGCGCCGCCCATCCCGCGCTGAGCAGCGCGCGGGCCGGGGACCTGCCCTCGCTGAGGGCACGCGCGCCCGCCAGGGCCGCCTTCGCCAGGGGACCGGCGTGCTCGGCCTCGGCGGCCAGCCGGCGCACCGTCCGCTCCAGCCGCCGCTCGACGCGGGCGATGATCCTCCCTGTCAGCCGACGCCCGGCCCGCCGGGTGGCGTGCGCGGCCGCGTAGCCGCCCGCCCCGGCCGCCGCGCCCGCGACGGCGCCCGCCACCGTGCCCTTCGCGGCGGTGCGCCTCGCCGCGGCGCGCCGTATCCGGCGCGCCGCCCCGCCCCTCCGCACGTTCATGCCTTCTTCACCTCGTCGCCCGCCGTCCGCGGGTGCTCTGTTCGCCTGCGATCGTCCCGCTCCGTGCGCCCGGCTGGCGCACGGCACCCGGGTTACCCGTACAAAGAAGGGCAAAACAGCCGCCAGGCCAGGGGCGGGACCCGGCGGCGCCGGATGAGGGCGCCGAGACCGTCCCACGCCGCCGTGAGGGCGTGCTCGGACGCCGCGCACGAATGCGCTCAGAGCGAACATCTCGACACTCCTGACATGCCGACCAGACCACCCCAGCGTGGACACCGGACCAGAACGCCGCAGTTCCAGCGGCCGGTCACAGTTAAGACTCTTGCGTAATAGAACTCTTGAACTGGTACGGACCAGCTTTTATCTTCAGGGCCAACGCGCGTTTGTGCTCAGTCGGCATTCGCATCGCGCACAAATCGTCATGCGCGAGAGGGGAGCTCCCGGGCGGACCCGAGACCGCCCGGAAACCGGACCCGGAGAACTCGGCCGGCCGGACGGCCCGGGGTGGGCAGAACCCCGGTCCGCCCGCGGGCCGGCGAAGCCATGCGCACAAGTCGGAAACGGACGCGCCGCGCGTCCGGGAAATGCAAGCCGGAGAAGGCGGGACAGATGAAACGGCACCTCACGGTCGCCATCGCCACGGGCCTGACCGTGGCGCTCGGCGTCAGCGGTTGCGGGAAGGGCAGTTCGTCGGACGACGGCGGCTCCGACGGCAAGAGCATCAAGTTCGTCGCGGCGATCTACGACGACAACACCAAGCCCTACTGGGACGCGCTCATCAAGGACTTCGAGGCCAAGAACTCCGGCTACAAGGTGCAGCTGGAGATGGTCGACTGGACCCAGATGGACGCCAAGGTGAAGACCTACATCCAGACGAAACAGGCGCCCGACGTCCTCAACTACAACGCCTTCTCCGACTTCGCGCGGGACGGCCTGATCTACAAGGCGTCCGAGGTCGTCTCACCGTCCACGCTGGGCGACTTCACGCCGACATTCGTCGAGCAGGCCAAGTACAACGGCGAGCAGTACGGCCTCCCCTTCATCTCCAGCGCCCGTCTCCTCTTCTACAACAAGACCCTGTTCAAAAAGGCCGGTATCGCCGAGGCGCCGAAGACCTGGGCCGAGGTCAGGACGGACGCCGAAAAGGTCAAGAAGGCCGGCGCCACCGGATACGGGCTGCCGCTCGGCCCCGAAGAGTCACAGGCGGAGTTCTACTCCTGGGCGATGAACAACGGCGGCGGCTGGGTCGACGCCTCCGGCAAGTGGGCCATCAACCAGCCCGCCAACGTCGACACCCTGACGTTCCTCAAGGGGCTCACCCAGGCCAAGCTCACCCAGCCGAACCCCGAGACCACCGACCGCAAGACGGTGTTCAACCAGTTCGCGCAGGGCAAGGTCGGCATGGCGATCGGCGGCCCGTTCACCAAGGCCGGGTTCATCGACCCCGTCAACAAGGGCCTGGACTTCGGCGTCGCGCCGCTGCCGAGCAAGAGCGGCTCGGAGCACAACACGCTCGGCGTCATGGACGTCCTCGCCGCGTTCAAGAAGAGCGACGGCAAGAACAAGGAGGCCATCAAGAAGTTCCTCGACTTCTTCTACCAGAAGGAGAACACCTCCCGGTTCCTCAGCAAGGAGGGCTTCCTCCCGGTGACGAGGTCGGCCGGTGACGCGCTCAGCTCCGACCCGTACATGAAGCAGTTCGTGGACGCACTGCCCACCTCCAAGTTCGCCCCGACCAGCAACCCGGCGTGGTCGGCGGTCGCGGGCGCGGTCAAGCAGGACCTCGGCACCTCGGTGGCGGGCAAGGACCCGAAGAAGGTCCTGGACGACATCCAGAAGACGGCCGAGAAGAGCGGCTGAGTGCAGGACGTGAAGCTTAGGGAGCGGGACGCCGGCGCCGCGGCGCGGGCGCCCCGCCCCTCCGCGCTCCGGCGGGCCGGGCGGGCGCTGACCCCGCTGCTGTGGCTCGGCCCGTCCCTCGCCCTGATCACCGTCGTCGTGCTGTGGCCCGTCTTCGAGATGGCCCGCACGTCCCTGCTGAAGATCAGCTCGTCGGGGGTCACGCTCGGCGGCAACGGCACCGCCAACTACACCGACCTGTTCGACGAGGACGACCTCGTCCCCGTCGTGCTGCGGACGCTCGGCTGGGTCGCGGGGGTCGTCGTCACCACGATGGTGCTGTCCCTCGCGATCGGGCAGCTGCTGAACGCCCGGTTCCCGGGACGGCGCGTCGTCCGCTGGACCGTGATCGTCCCGTGGGCCGCGTCCGTGCTGATGACGTCGCTGATCTGGAAGTGGATGCTGGACAACTACTCCGGCCTGGTCAACCGGGTGCTGCTCGACCTGCACCTGATCGACGAGCCGGTGAACTGGCTGGCCCATCCCTGGCAGGCGATGCTGTGGATGATGTGGGTCGCGGTGTTCGTGTCGCTGCCGTTCGCGTCGTTCGTGATCCTCGCCGGGCTCCAGACGATCCCCGGCGAGCTGTACGAGGCCGCCCGCGTCGACGGCGCCGGGCCGCTGCGCATGTACCTCGGCATCACGCTGCCGCTGCTGCGCCCCGCGCTGCTCATCGCCTCCATCATCAACGTGATCAACGTCTTCAACAGCTTCCCGATCATCTGGGCGATGACCGGGGGCGGCCCCGGGCACGCCACCGACACCACCACCACCTTCATGTACAAGCTCGCGTTCTACGACCAGAACGTCGGCGAGTCCGCCGCGATGGCCGTGGTCAACTTCGTCCTCATCCTCGTCATGGTGCTGCTGTACCTGAAGGCCGCGCGCTGGCGGGAGGAGGTCCGTTGAGCGCCGCCGGCGGGACCCGCCGCCCGGCCAGGATCCGTACCGTCCTGCTGACGGCGACGGGCTGGCTCGTCGCGGTCGCCTTCCTCCTGCCGTACGCGCAGATGGCGCTGACCGCGCTCAAGCCCGAGAAGGAGCTGACCAAGTCCCCCGGTTCCTACCTGCCCGATCACTGGGCCTGGTCGAACTTCGTGGACGTGTGGTCGGCGGCGCCCGTGTGGACGTACCTGCGGGTCTCCCTCGTCGTCGCCGCGGCTGCGACCGTCGTCACGCTCGCCTGCGCGATGCCCGCCGCGTACTACACCGCCCGCAACCGCTTCCGCGGCCGCGGCGCGTTCCTCCTGCTCGTCCTCGTCACCCAGATGTTCGCGCCGACCGCCCTGGTCATCGGCATCTACCGGGAGATGGTCGCGCTCGACCTGACCGACACCCTCATCTCCCTCATCCTGGTGAACGCCGCGTTCAACCTGCCGTTCTGCGTCTGGATCCTGCACGGCTACTTCTCCAGCATCCCCAAGGAGCTGGAGGAGGCCGCGTTCCTGGACGGCGCCGGGCGCATCGGCGCGCTCACCCGCGTCACCCTGCCGATCTCCATGCCGGGCGTGGTCACCGCGATCGTCTACACGTTCATCGCGGCGTGGAACGAGTACATCGTGGCCCTCACGGTCACCGCGTCCCCCGACCGCCGCCCGCTGACCGTCGCCATCCCGTCCTTCGTCACCCAGTACCAGGCGCACTGGCAGTACCTGTTCGCCGCGTCCCTGATCGCGATCGTGCCCGTCGTCATCCTGTTCGTGTTCATCGAGCGCTACCTGATCGGCGGCCTGACGGCGGGCTCGGTCAAGTGACGCTGATCGGCCTGGACGTGGGCGGCACGTCGATGAAGGCGGAACTCACCACCGGGGACGGGATCCTGGCGACCGAGACATGCCCGACCGACCGCGGGGACCCGGTCGGCGGCATCCTCGGGTTCGCCGCCCGGCTCGCCGCGCGCGCGGAGGAGCTCACCGGCTCCCCCGCCGCCGCGGCCGGCATCGTCCTGCCCGGCATCGTGGACGAGCCCGCCGGCACCGCCGTCCACTCCGCCAACCTCGGCTGGCGGGACGTCCCGATGCGGCGCCTGGCCGCCGAACGGCTCGGCATCCCCGTCGCGATCGGCCACGACGTCCGCACCGGCGGCCTGGCCGAGGCCGAGCTCGGCGCGGGCCGCGGCGCGGGCGACTTCCTCTTCGTCGCCATCGGCACCGGCATCGCCGCGGCCCTCATCCTGAACGGCGCGCCCTATCCGGGGACGTCCGGCTGGAGCGGCGAGGCCGGTCACATCGTCGTCCGCCCGGGCGGCGAGCCCTGCGCCTGCGGGAACCGGGGCTGCCTGGAGACCTACGCGTCCGCCGCGTCGATCACCCGCCGGCACGGCGCGGACGTCCCCGCCGAGGAGGTCATCGCCCTCGCCGCCGCGGGCGCCCCCCGCGCCGCCGTGGTCTGGAACGAGGCACTGGACTGCCTGGCCGACGGCCTCGCCGCCGCCACCCTGTTCCTCGACCCCGGCCTGATCGTCGTCGGCGGCGGCCTCGCCCAGGCCGGGCCCGCCCTCCTGGACCCGCTGTCCACCCGCCTGGCCGCGCGCCTCACCTTCCGTCCCGCGCCGCGCCTCGTCCCGTCGGAGCTGGACGACCGGGCCGCCGTCAAGGGCGCGACGATCCTCGCCGCCCGCCTCGCCGGAACATAGAATGCTGTTCTAAAACGAGGAGGGGACGATGCGGGAGATCGCGACGGAGACGGCGGTGCCGATCGCACGGCTGGGGGGATCGTTCATGCTCTCCCGGGAGGCGAAGGCGTTCTCGGACGGGACGGGCCTGCAGGGCTGGGCCCCCTACTTCCGCGGCCGGTTCGGCGTCCTGGGCGACGTCGACGCCGACGTCGTCGCCGCCGCGGCGGGCTTCTTCCCCGCCGGCACCGCGCGGCGGGCGTGGGACGCGGGCGCCGGCCTCCCCGCCGCGGACGCCGCCGCCCGGTACGCCGCCGCGGCCCACGACTTCGGCCGCCGCAAGCTCGCCGCCTTCACCGAGCCCGCGCGGCTCGCCGACCTGCTCCAGATCGTCGCCGACGGCGCCGACGTCACCGGCGCGCCGCTCTTCGCGGGCTGGCGGGCGATGGGCGTCCCCGAGGACGACCGGGCCCGGGTGCTGCACCTCGCCCACGTCATCCGCGAACTCCGCGGCGGCCTGCACGTCGTCGCCGTCCTGGCCAGCGGCCTGACGCCCCTGGAGGCCGTCCTGAGCGGCACCTCGCCGTTCCTCCCCCACGGCGAGCCGAACGCCGAATGGTTCGGCTGGCCCCGCCCCTATCCCGAGATCACCGACGACACGCGCCGCCGCCGCGCCGCCGCGGAACGCCTCACCGACGAGCTGATGGCCCCGGCCTTCGCGCGCCTCCGCGACACCGAGGCCGCCGAGCTGACCGTCCTGCTGAAAGAGGCCGACCGGATCGTCTCCGCTAAGGGGTGATGACGAGCTTGCCGCGCGTGTGGCCGCCGCGGCTGGCCTCGAACGCGGCGCCGACCTCGTCCAAGGGGAACGTCGCCGCCACGTCGACCTTGAGCGCGCCCCGTTCCGCCAGGTCGGCGAGAAGGGCGAGCTTCGCGCCGTCCGGCCGGACCCAGATCCAGTGCCCGCCGTGCTCCTCCACCTCGGGGTCGGCCACCGACACGTGACGTCCGCCCGCCCGCAGCACCGCGAGCGTCGTCTCCAGCTGCCCGCCGGCGAAGTCCGCGACGGCGGACACACCGTCCGGCGCCAGCTCCCGGACCCGCGCGGCCAGCCCGTCCCCGTAGACGACCGGCTCGGCGCCGAGATCCCGCAGGTGGTCGTGGTTGACCTCGGACGCCGTCCCGATGACGCGCGCACCCCGGCTCCGGGCGATCTGCACCGCGAGGCCGCCCACACCACCGGACGCCGCGTGCACCAGCAGCACGTCGTCCCGGCCGACGTCCAGCCGGTCCAGGCACCGCTGCGCCGTCATCCCCGCGAGCGGAAGCCCGCCCGCCTCCGCCCAGCCGAGCGCGACGGGCTTGAGCGCGACATGCGCCGCCGGGACGGCCACGTACTGCGCGAACGTCCCGTCCTTCAGGACGTCCTTGCGCGCGTACGCCATGACCTCGTCGCCCGGCGCGAACTCCGGCGCGTCCGGCCCCCGCCCGCGCACGACGCCCGCGACGTCCCAGCCGGGGATGACGGGGAACACCGCGTCCATCAGGGCGTCCAGCCCGCCGGCCATGGCCTTCCAGTCCACCGGATTGACCCCGGCGGCCCGCACCTCGACCAGCACGCAGCCCGGCCCGGCCTTGGGCTCGGGAACCTCGCCGACCACGAGACGCGAGTCGTCGGCGGTATAGGAGTCATAGGTCACGGCGCGCATAAGCCGATTCCCCCCGATGTCGGAAGCGCGGCACACCCTCACCCTGCCACCCCGCCGCCCGGCTAAACCCCCGCGCCGCCATCAGGACCACCGACAGGTCACCCACCCGACATGCGAAATCGCAGTCCGCCGCCTCGATTATCGCCGGACGGCACTATCCCTTCGCTTTTCACGAAGGCGATCACGGACGGTCCAGCGACGCCGCGGAACTTCTGATCAATGACGAGAGGGATCAGGCGGGGGCGGAGGGTCGGGCATGGGAATGGGGGGCGGCTTCTCCTGGAAGACGCCGCGGGCGATCTCCGGGGCATCCGCGACCGGCCTCATGGCCACGCCGCCGACCTCCGGGAGGACCCGTCCCTCGACGGGCCTCATGGAGATCCCGCCGACGTCCGGACGCGATTCCACGGGCCTCGTCTGCGCTCCACCGGCAGTGCCCGCACCTTGATAGTGGTGGATGGGCAGCAATCCCTTGGCGGAGTCGGCCGCCGCAGGCCGTCCCGCCTGATCCGGCGGAACGGCCTCGCTCTGCGGTGCGGCGCCCTGAGGTGCGGTGCCCTGGAGTGCGGCGGCGCCGAGCGCACGCCCGGCGGCGTATCCCCCGGCCACTCCCGCCACGGTTTCCGCGACCACCTCGACGGCGGGAGGCACGTTGACGCCGCGCTCGCGGAGCTCCTCGACACCGGCGTCGACCGCGTGGGTCGCCTTCTGCGCGGCCGCCGCCTTGAGCACCTGCTGGGCGTCCGGTCTCTGGATCAGCCATCGGGCGCCGCTCCAGGCCGTCCGGAAGGCGAACCTGAGAATCAGATATGCGGGATCACTCATGATCGCCCCTCGCTGCCGCATCGCGCAGACCACACCGATGAAGCAGCATATCTTGAATTCCTCGATATCCATTGCCACCATCCGGGAAACCGGCATTCCCGCTGGCCACAAAGCCGCTCGGCAAGTCGTGTGCCATTCGGCGTCAAATCACGATCTTCGGGACGGACGATATCGGCGGAGGCATCACTCCCCCCGCGTCCGGCCAGTTCACGGGGAGCGCAGCATGGCCTCAACGACCTCTTCGACGGTCTTCGCGGGGCGGCCGATAGTGGCTTCGAGCTTGGAGTCGGTGACATCGAACTCGCCCTTGCGCGATGCCGCGAACATCGTCAGGGAGAACTCCGCGGCCGGGCGCGGCATCCCACCGGCGACCGCCGCGGATATCCACTCCTCGTCGTCCATGACGACCCGGGTGATGGTCCTGCCGGTGAGGCGGCCGAGGATCTCGGCGACGTCGGCGAAGTCGAGTGTCCGGGGCGCCGTCAGCGGCGGCGTGATCCCGTCGAGCGCACCGTCCTCTGCCAGCGCCAAGGCCGCGGCCTCCGCCAGGTCCTCGTGGGCCGTCCACGACACCGGGCCGTCCTCCGGCACGGCGAGCGTGCCGGTCTCCGGGGCCGCGCCGATGTAGTAGCCCAAGGTGGAGGCGTAGAACCCGTTGCGAAGGGCGGTGTAGGGAATTCCCTGCCGTTCGAGGTGCTCCTCGGTGGCCGCGTGGACCTTCTGCGGCGGGAAGAGCGAGAGGGGCGACGCGGCCTGGTGGCTGGTGTACAGGATGCGCTGGGCGCCCGCTTCCCGTGCCGCGTCGATCGCGGCGATGTTGGCGGTCAGCGCCCCGCCGCCGCGAATGCCCGCGGAGACGACCAGGACGCGCTCGGCGTCCTCGAAGGCGTGCTTCAAGGTGCCGGGTTCGGTGAAGTCCCCCGCCCGGACCCGGACGCCGCGCTCGGCGAGCCCGGCGGCCTTGCCCAGGTCGCGCACGCTGACGGCGATCCTGTCGGCGGGCACCCACTCCAGCAGGCGGTCGACGATCAGCGACCCGAGACGTCCGGTGGCCCCCGTGACGATCAGCATCGATGGCTCCCTCCGACGATGTTTCCAGCGGAACACAAGGAACGATATCACTGATACTTCCATCGGACCCACGGATTCTCAGCACCATCGCACAGCCACATCCATCACCGCAGGTCAAAGCCACAAGTCCAGCGGTATCACCGATAACATCGCATGTCGCATGCAGCCGATACCATCGTTCTCGTGACATCGAACGCCCAGCGGCGGGACATCACCCGGGACCGCATCATGAAGGCCGCGGCCGACCTGCTGCGCGACCACGGGCCGGCCGCGGTGACCACGCGCCGCGTCGCCCAGGAGGCCGGGCTCCAGCCTCCCGCCATCTACCGCTTCTTCCAGGACAAGGACGACCTGCTGGACGCCGTGGCGGAGCACGTCTTCACCGAGCATGTGGAGCGTAAGCAGACCACCGCGCCGACGGACGATCCTGTGGAAGACCTCCGCGCCGGATGGAACACCCAGATCGGCTTCGGCCTGGCCAACCCCCACGTCTTCGGCCTGCTGCTCGGCCCGGCCCGCGCCCGCACGACCCCGGCACAGGCCAAGGGCGTGCTGATCCTCGCCGAGCGTGTGCGCAGGATCGCCGCCGCCGGACGGCTCCGGGTGAGCGAGGAACGCGCCGTCAACCTCATCCACTCGGCGGGGATCGGGACCGTCCACACCTTGCTGACGCTGCCCCCGGGCCGGTCCGACCCACACCTGTCCGACGCCGCCTTCGACGCGGTCGCCCGCGCCATCCTCACGGACGAGCCCGCCGTCCCCACCAAGGACCCGGCGGCCGTGGTCGCGGCATTCCGGAGCCTCCTCCCCGAACTGCCGACCCTCAGCAAAGCCGAAGCCGCACTCCTCGACGAGTGGCTCCAACGCTGACCCGGCCTCGGCCGGCTGGATGACCGACCAAGGAACTCGCCCCTAGGTGCTCCGCTCCGTTGCCGGTGTGATGATGTGCGAGGGATCGTCCCGCCAGATCACCTGATGACCGTCGGGGCCCACGGTCATGCCGAAGCGGGAACGCTCTGGCCGTCCCCACCCCACCCAGCGAAGATAGGCGTCGGCGACCTCGTCCCAAAGGCGGCGGGGTCCTGCCTGGAGGACACGGTGCTCGGCTCCGTCGGTCCGCTGCACACGGGCCCAGGAGGTGCCGCCGGTGTCGGCCAACAGCAACTCGAACCGCTCGGCTTCGCGACGCGGCACGGCCATGACGTCCGGGAGCATCCCGGCGATGGCGGCGTCGGAACCGTCATCGGTCACCTGCCGGGGGTCGAGGCGGGTCCCCGTCTCGGCCGCGCCCGCCGTGTCCTCGGGCACCTGGAAGCCGCCTCGCTGGGAGCGGAGCATCATGTAGTGCGCGGCGCCGCAGAGGGGGCCGATAGCCCGACCGTCCGCGGTGACGGACAGCAGAACCTTGTGGCCCTCGCCGAACTCGGGCTGCCAGGGTGCGGCGATCCTGCCGCCGGGGCGCGTCTGCTCGACCCAGGCATAGGGGAACTGCGTGACCGCACAAGTGACGTGCACGCCGTCGAACGCTCCGCCCCCCGGTACGCCTTCCGCGCCGTCACCGGTGATGACGAGGGCGTCCGCCCCGGCAGCCGCCAGTCTCCGCCGGGCGTCGGACACGATCGCCGGGTCGATCTCCATCGTGGTGACGTCGGCCCCGAGCGCCGTCAGCAGAGCGGCCGTCCAGCCGGTGCCCGTCCCTATCTCCAGGACACGCTCGCCGGGGCGGACGTCGAGCAGTTCCAGGAACGCCACCACCGCGCCGGGAGCCGACAAGGAGGACGTCGCCTCGGCGGAACCGGCGGCGGGATCCGCGGCACCGTCGGCGGCCTGAGTGACGATGGAGGCATCGCTGTAGACGGCGTCCCACCAGCCCGACTCGTCGGCGGCACGGTCGATGGCGCGGCGCGGACCCGGCCCATCAGGTGCACACCACCCGCGTTCGGGCGCGAACCAGTGCCGGGGAACGGCATGTAACGCCGCAACGATCCGCGGATCTCCCAACCGCCCCTGCGCCCGCAGATCGCCGACAAGCGCCTCGATCCTCGCGGCCGCCTCCGAGATCATTTGCCCTTTTCCTTGCCCTTCTCATCCTTCTCCGGCGGCGGAACCGGCTTGTCCGGACGGTGAGCATCGCCCTCGGTCTTGTCCTCGCCGAGGAATACATCGCCGTGACAAATAGTGTCCGCCAGATCACGGATAGACGCCACTGAAGTCGGCCAAGTCGAGCCTGCTGCGGGACGGCATCCTCGGCCGCATCTCCAGGATCGTCCGGGTGACGTCCCGGCCGCGCGGCCGGGACCGGCCTTCACGTCCCAGCGGTTACCGCGCAAGCGGCAAAGGCGCGCCTCTACGGTCGGGCCATGCAGGCATACGCAGAACGGCAGGCGACGTCCGGTGGATGAGATCGCGTCCGGCATCCACCCGGGCCACGTCCACCCCCATGCGGACCTGGCATACACGGACCTGGCACGCGCGGACTTGTCCGAAGCGCGCCTCACCGGAGCACGCCTGACCGGCGCGGACCTGACCGACGCGCGCCTGACCCGAGCGCATCTGGCCTACGCGAACCTGGCAGGTGCGAAACTCACCGGCGCACAGCTGATCGAGGCGAACCTGACGGGCACGGAGCTGACCAGCGCGCACCTGATCCACGCGGACTTGACGGGCGCGGACCTGACCGGCGCCGAGCTGGCTCGCGCCGACCTGACCAACGCGCGCCTGGGCACCGTGGCGCCCCCCGGCCAGCCGCTGAACAACGCATGCCTGAACGGCGCGAACCTGTTCGCCGCGGGCCTGGGCAAAGCGGACCTGACCGGCGTGAACCTGATACACGCAGACCTGACTCGTGCACGCCTCCCCGGCACGCGCCTGGCCGGCGCGGACCTGACCGCCGCCGACCTTTCCGGCGCCAATCTGATCAACGCCAACCTGACCGACGCGAACCTGACCGAAGTGAACGTGAACAGGGTCTTGTGGTCAGAGCCGGGGACGAGGTGGCCAGCGGTCTGGGCTGAGGTGATGCGAGAGATCTCGGAACGTGTCGGTCCTGACACGTGGTTGGTGGGCGGCCGCGAGGGCGGTCCCGAACCTCATATCTTGCCTGGGGCAGCAGACGGTTCGTGAGAACCAACCGCACTCGGGTGCCGATGTCACACACAGTCGCCGGGGGGTATCCGTGGGCACGCACGAGGACAAGAAGGACAGGGACGGCAAGTGGGACAGGCCGATTCCTCCTGTGGAGAAGAACGACCCCAAGGGTGGTGGCAAGCATGAGAAGGGCGGCAAGTAGGTGACCGAGCCTGGAGACCTGTCCGCCAGGCTGGTCGGCGACCTCGCGGACTCCGGCGCGCTGCACCCGGACTGGCGGGCGGCGTTCGAGGCGGTGCCGCGCCATCGATTCATCCCCGACACGGTTTGGGTCGAAAAGGAGGACCGGCTGACACCGGTTCACCGCGCCGACGGCGAACAAGCATGGTTGGAGCTGTGCTACTCCAACGAGGCGGTGATCACGCAAGTCGATGACGGCGTTCCCGCCGGGCCGGGCCAGACCGGACGGGAGATCACCAGCTCGGCCAGCCGTCCCGATGTCGTCGCCCTGATGCTGGCGGCGCTGGAGGCCGAACCGGGGATGAGCGTGCTGGAGATCGGCACGGGCACGGGATGGAACGCCGCCTTGCTGGCCGAACGACTCGGTCCGGGGAACGTGACCTCGGTTGAGGTGGATCCGGTTGTAGCCGATCAGGCCCGCCGCGCGTTGCGGGAGGCGGGCCACCATGTGACGGTCGCAGTTGGGGACGGCGCTGCGGGCCACCCGTCGTCCGCGCCGTTCGATCGGCTGATCGCCACCGTCGCCGCCGATCGGGTGCCACCCGCGTGGGCGGCCCAGACCCGGCCGGGTGGTCGGGTGCTGGTGCCGTGGGCGACCGACTTCCACAACGGTGCGCTGGTGGCGTTCACGGTGGATCAGGACGCCACTATGCGAGGGCGGATCGTAGGGAACGTGGCGTTCATGCGGCTGCGGGACCAGCGCGGCAAACGTGCATCGCTGGAGCGGAATGTGCACGGGGTGGCGCAGGCCCGCCGCACCTTCACCGATCTGCACCCCTATCCCGTGTTGGGCGAATACGACGCGTCCCTTGCCATCGGCCTGAAAGTGCCGCGCTGCAAACTGATCGTCACCCATGCCGAAGACGGGGCGTACACGGTGTGGCTGGTCGATCCGTGGTCGGGATCGTGGGCGAGCCTGGACCATGAGCCAGGCGCGGAAAAGTACCCGGTCCGGCAAAGTGGCGAGCGGAACCTGTGGCAGGAGGTCGAGGACGCCTACCGGTGGTGGGACGAGCTCGATCGTCCCACCGCGGACCGCTGGGGCCTGACCGTGTCACCGCAGGACCAGTACGTCTGGCTGGACACCAAGAAAAACCGAATCAACGTCTAAGCTGCGAGAACCGATCCACCACGCTGCGGCTCGACGCCCAGGGACCGAGTGCAGCGGACGGTTCGGAAGAGGCACGTCCGCCAAGGACATCGGATCCGGCCCGTTGGGGTGACGGGTCAGGCTGCTACCAGCTTCGCCAGGACTTCGCGTCTGCCTGAGGGAGCGCCTCGCAGGACCTGCCGGGCACGCAGAAGGGCGTCCACATCGGCGGCGGCCGCAGCGACCTCTGCGGCAACCGAGTCGATCCTCCCCAGCCCGGCATCGGCAAGCCAGCGGGACACCTGTGCCCAGGAGTACAGCTTGACGCGGCTGCCCCGGTGAAGGGTCGGAGCGGGGAAGGCACCAGGCCCGCGCTCACCGGTCGTCCAGTGCCCAACCGCTGGGGCGGACCTGCCGGTCTTCTCGGCGATGTCGTCAACGGTGACCAGATCCTCCATCGCACCGATCACGGGCAATCCGCTGCGCTCGGTGTCGTCGATGGCCGACAGGATCGCCTCGATCGCGTTACGCGCTTCCCGTGAGAACAGGACGGTGCCCCCATGCTCGTCGCCAGAGAGCTGACCGTCACCGCACTGCGAATACAGCCGCTCCGCGGCCTCTTCAAGGTCGTCGACCGGACCGGTCTCGAGCTCGAACCAGTAGGTGCTCATCAGCCCTCCTCCATCTGCCGTGCGGTCACTTTGGCGTCGTGCCGTCGCATCCTTCTTCGAATCTTTCGTGCCTCGTGTTCGTCGACCTCAGGAGTTCCGTTGATAGAAAATGGAGGAGCACAGCAGCCGGGGCCACCGGGACAGGACGCTCTGGCATAGGCGTGGGCCCGCCCGCTGGTGTAGGTGACCTGCCATCCGGCGTCCTCAAGCTCCTTGATGGCCGCCCGTGTGTGCTTGCCTGGCATGTAGTGATAGTACTACGCACGTAGGGTTACATTAACACGATAGTTTGCCCGGAGGGAACCCTCACAGCAATCGCCGTCTGCCCAAGAGCTCGGTCGGTTTCCGGGTGGCGTCGATGATCTCTCGGTTCAGGGCCGTCTTCACGTTACGGCGGGTGCCCGTCTGGCTACAGCACGGCCTCATCAACTCCTAGCGCCTCCGACGCCGCCCAGTGATGCCTGGCGGCGGCCGTCGTTGGTGATCCACCGGCCGCCGTCTTGGAGTTCGCCCGCGTCGCCAATTTCGTTAGCGACGGCGTTGGCATTTCGGGGATAGGGCGATTTGGGCGGTTGTGTGGCCGTCGAGCTGCTGGGGGTAATCGGGAGGGTGGGGGTGTGGGTGATGAGGCGCAGGAGGTGTAAGCGGTGGCGGGGAGGCGTGGAAGGCCGCGCTGCGGGAAGAGTTCCGGGGGTGGACGATCATCCGCGCGAGCGGCACGGGGCGGTGGTGGGTTACGCGGGCGACGGTGGTCTGTGAGGACTTGGCCCGGGTCGAGGGTGAGGGGGGCGGCCGGTGAGCGGGGACGACGAGACCCGGCGTGCACTGGCGGAGGAGTTTCCTGGCTGGCATATCGAGGTGAAACGGGACGAGATCGGCGTCGACTGGGATGCGGGGCGTGAGCTCGTTCCGGCACATGGCGGGGTCATCGGCCTCCACAGTGACAACGCGGCGCTGCTGCGTGAGCTTCTGGAGGAGGCGGAGTCCTGCGACCATCGGCTGGCCCTGCGAGGGCTGGCCGCCAGGCTGAGCGAACGGGGTGTCCGTGTGCATACCTTTGCCACGAATCTGGTCGTCGAGGGGGAGGGCGAGCGGGAACTGCTCGTCAACTGTGAGCGCGGGACGTTCCGCTGGGCGATGGGCGACGACATCGGGCCCATCGCGGACGTGAACCGGGCCGCCGAGCACATCGCCGAGGTCATGCGGGTGGGGCCATGACCCCCGTCCCGGCGCGTTCTCCGGATGGTGTGCGGGTGGCCGCACAGGTCCGCGATCGAAAGGCTCGTATGGGCGTCGCCGATGAATTGTGCAGGGTTCCGTGACCAGGCTGTGGATGTGGGCGTGCCTGCTGAACCTGCATTTGTGTCCGGCGTCTCTGGCCGTCCTGGCCGATGAGCTCGATCGGACGCGCCGCGAGGGCGGTGGGCTTGAGATCATCGACGAGGTGCGTTCACCGGCGCCCTGAGTCGAGATCGGAGTCCGTCATGAAGGCGGTTCGTTTCAGCCGGTTCGGAGGGCCGGAGGTCCTGGAGATCGTGGATCTGCCCGACCCGCGTCCGGGCCCCGGAGAGGTCCGGATCGCGGTGCGGGCGGCCGGGGTCAATCCGAGCGACTGGAAGAAGCGCCAGGGCCTGATGGACGAGGGGCTCCCGCAGACGCTGGGGTATGAGGCGGCGGGCGTCGTCGACGAGGTCGGCGAGGGTGTCGATGATGTGGCCGTCGGCGATCGCGTGTTCGGGTTCTCCGTCGAGGGGGCGGCCCAGGCCGAGCTGGCGGTGTTGTCCTACTTCGCTCCGATCCCGGGGGCGCTGGGCTTCGCCGAAGCGGCGGCGCTGCCCGCGGCGATCGAGACGGCCGCGCGGGCGCTCGACCAGCTCGGCGTCGGGGGCGGCACGTTGCTCGTCAACGGTGCTTCGGGGAGCGTCGGCAGCGCGGCGGTCCAGCTCGCGGTGGCGCGCGGCGCCCGTGTGATCGGCACCGCGAGCCCGGCGAACCACGCGTACCTTCGCACGCTGGGGGCCGTGCCCGTCGAGTACGGGGACGGTCTCGCCGAGCGGGTTCGCGCGCTCGCCCCCGGCGGTGTCGACCTCGCGCTGGACGTCGCGGGGAGCGGGGTGCTTCCCGAGCTCATCGGGCTCGCCGGCGGCGCCGGGAACGTCGTCACGCTCGCCGACTTCGGCGGGGCCCGGGAGCATGGAGTGAGGTTCAGCAGCGGCGATTCCGGACGCGCGGTCCACGTGCTCGGCGAGATCGGCGGGCTGATCGGGTCGGGGCGCTTCTCGCTGCCGGTCGCGCGGACCTTCCCCCTCGCCGAGGTCGCCGAGGCGCACCGGGTCGGCGAGGAGGGCCGCGTGCGCGGGAAGCTCGTGCTGGTGGCCGGCTGAGCGCTCACCACGCCGACAGCGGGACGGGCTGGTCGTGCGCGCCGGACGGGAGCGGCGCCGTCCTGCGGGTGGCGAGGTCGAGGTGGACGAGATCGCCGATCGAGGGGACGGCCAGGAGGTGCCGCCCGGTCGCATCGGCGGTCAGGCCCGCCCATTCGGCGGGTTCCTCGCGTCCGGGTGCCGTGGCCAGGTCCCTGATCGGGCGGCCGGTCCGCACCGAGTACAGGCGCAGGACGGACGGGTGGCCCGCGTTGGTGACCAGTGACCGCCCGTCGGGCAGCAGCCAGGCCACGTCGCCGCGTTGGGTCTCGGGGCGGCTGAGCAGGACCGTTCCGGCCAGCAGGTCGCCGCCGGATCCGTTCGCGTCCAGTGTGCGGATCTGTGTCGGCCCGGCCGCGACAACGCCGAGCCCGCGAGGGGGCGAGGCCAGGCGGGTGAAGGTGAAGGCGAGCGTGGAACCCGCCCAGGACAGGTCGCCGATCCTGCTCATGTCAGGGACGGTCCAGGTGCGGCGCCCGCCGGTCGCGATGGTGACGACCTCGATCCGGCCGATGTTCATCCGGCCGGCCTCCAGGGTGGACCGCGCCTTGTCCGGGTGTGCCCGGTAGGCGACGAAAGCGATCTTGGTACCGTCCGGGCTCACGGCCATGTCCGGGTCGGAGAGCTCGGTCGTGTACGCGAGGCGGGGCAGCGGGGTGAACGTCGCGACCGTGCCGTCGTCCGCGAGCGCGACCCGGTGGACCGAGATCCGTGCCGGGCCCGCGCCCGGTTCGGCGGCGCGGGTGGTGACGATGAACGTGCGGTCGTCGCCGGCCACCGCGACGTCGTCGAAGGTGTCGCCGCGGGGCGGGACGAGGCGCGCGGTGACGCGGCCGCCGGCGGTGTCGCGGATCACGAGCCCAGCGGTGTCGCCGGACGCGACGGCCATGAAGCGGGGCCCGTCCGGGCGCGCCGGGAGCGGCCGTCGGGTCCCCGGCGTGGTCAGGGCGGGGGACGGGGTCTCGACCGGACGGGCCGTACGGTCATGGGCCCGGTCCAGGGCGACCGCGGCGACCACCAGCATGATGACGCAGGCGACCGCGGCGAGCGGGGCCAGGCGCCTGCGGGGAGACGGCCCCCCGGAACCGGCCTGTGCGCGTAGCGGCGGGACGGTCTCCGGGCCATAGGCGTCCGCGGCGGCCCGGTAGGCGTCCCTGAGCCGTTCCTCCAGCGGCGGTTCGGGCTTCATTCTTCCTCCCCCAGCGTCCGGGCCAGCGCGGACATCGCGCGGGAGGCGGTGGACGACACCGTCCCGCGGGAGATCCCCAGGATGCGTGCGATCTCGTGCTCGGGCAGCTCGCAGAAGTACCGCAGCGCCAGCACCTCCCTCTGCCTGCGCGGTAAGGCGGCCACGGCGGCGAGCAGCTCCCGGCGTTCCTCGCCGATCAGCGCCGCCGACTCCGCCGACCACGCCGGCGGCTCGTAGGCGTGCCCGAACCGCGCGGCGACGGCGCGGCGGCGCAGCACCGAGCGGCAGCGGTTGAGCACCGCCGAGCGCGCGTAGGTCAGCGCGGCCGCCGGATCGCGCAGCCGCGCCCACCTGTGGTGCAGGCCGAGGAAGGCGTCCTGCACCACGTCCTCGGCCGTCGCCGGGTCGCCGACCATCAGCGTCGCCAGCCGCATCAGCCCCGCGGCGTGGGCGCGGTACAGGTCGGTCAGCGTCGGCGGCGGCAGGGGCGCGACGCCCTTCACGGTGCGCCCGGCGGGCGCGGATTCGGGTCCCACACTTCAGAGACGCGCGGGGGGACGTGATGCTGCGTCCGCCGCGAGAACTTTCGTCGCGCCGGTGGGGGTGTCGGACATGGTGATCGGCGACTCCGCCCCGGTACGTCAGACGGTCATCCGGCGACGCGGAATCCGATGTTGCCCGCGGAGCTGTCCGGGGTGTTGGACGATCGGGCCGCCACCCGATAGCGATTGCAGTACGACGCGTGGCACATGTGGGAACCGCCGCGCATGACGCGGGCGGTGCCGTCCGGCGGTCCCGTGGGGTCCTCGCGAGGGCCGGTGCGGTGGAAACCGGCGCTGAACCAGTCGGCGCACCATTCCCAGACGTTGCCGACGACGTTGTAGAGGCCGTAGCCGTTCGGACGATACGACTTCACGGGCGCGGTGCCCAGATGGCCGTCCTCGCCGGTGTTGAATTCCGGGAAGTCGCCCTGCCAGACGTTGCACAGGTGCCGTCCGCCCGGCGTCAGCTCGTCCCCCCAGGGGTACCGGCGCTGTTCCAGCCCGCCCCGCGCGGCGTACTCCCATTCCGCCTCGGTGGGAAGCCGGGTGCCCGACCAGCCGCAGTACGCCTGAGCGTCGTTCCACGAGACGTGCACGACCGGATGATTCTGCCGGGAGGTGATGGACGAGCCGGGCCCCTCGGGCTGTTTCCAGAAGGCGCCGGACACCGCGCGCCACCAGGGCGCCGCGTGCACGACCTGCGAAACGCGCGCGTTGTCCTCACTGAGAAAGCCTTCGAAGACGAAGGAGAAGCCGAACCGCTCGGCCTCCGTGACGTGACCGGTCGCTTTGACGAAGGCGGCGAACTGGGCGTTCGTCACCGTCGTCGTCTCGATCCTGAAAGGACGCAGCCTGATCGCGCGGACCGGGCCCTCTCCGTCGGCGCGGTAGCCCTCCTCGTCCTCGGTGCCCATGAGGAACGGCCCGCCGGGGAGCCGGGCCATGTTCTTGTGACGGGGCGAGGCGGCCTGGGCGATCGTGGTCACGGGTAGGCCCACCGGCTCGCGGCGGGGGGTGCAGCAGGGCTTGTCCATGGGTTCTCCTGAAAGGACCACGGCACCGTCCGCCGCAGGACCGGGGCACCGTCCGCCCACGCGCGCGCGGACGGTGCCGCGGTCCCGGCCGGGTGCCGTCGCGCTAGCTCTGGCGGTCCGCGGCGAGCTGGGCCGCCAGCGCGGGGATGCCCAGGTTCTGCTCGTCGGCGGGGGTGGCCTGGTAGAGCCTGTTGGTGAGCTGGTACTGGTCGTTGACGAGGTCGTAGTACTCGCGGAACGTGACCTGCCCGGACCCGGAGACCGTGCCCGCCGCGTCGGTGTGCAGGGCGTAGTACTCGACGTACTGCTTGTTCTTGGCGACGTAGGACGCCCAGCTGTCCTTGACGCCGCCCGTGCCCTGCTTCCACCACTCGACGAGCAGGTGGTCACGGTTGAAGCCGGACAGCAGGGACTTGCCGTCCTGCGACGTCCCGGGGGTGATCCCGGCGGCGGCGAGGATCGTCGGCGCGATGTCGATGTTGGCGACGATGCGGTTGTCGGTGGTGCCCGAGCCCAGGCCCCCGGCGGGCCAGGACAGGTAGAACGGCACCTCGTGGGCCGGGGAGTAAGGCGTCCCCTTGCCGAGGAGGCCGTGGTCGGCCCACTGGAACCCGTTGTCGCCGATGTAGATGACCAGGGTGTTCTCCAGCTGGCCGAGGGCCGCCAGCTTGTCCTTGAACGCCTGCACGGCGTCGTCGACCGACAGCAGCGTCCGCAGCTGACGCTGCCGCACCGCCTTGCCGTCGGCCAGGGTGGCGGTCGCGTTCTGCACGTAGGCCGGCTTGTCGCTCCGGTCGGCCTCCGGGACGGAGGGACGGCCGTTCCAGGTCGGCACGACCGTGTCGGCGTACTGGGCGGCGGGCGTGTTCGGCTCGTGCGAGGCGTACGGCGTGACATAAGCGAACCACGGGCGCGTGTCGGTCGTGGCCTTGTTGAGGAAGGCCAGCGTCCGGTTCTTGATGATGTTGGTGGTGTACCCGTTGATGGTCTGGACGGTGCCGTTGACGTTCCACTGGGCGTCCACGTAGCCGGGCTGGAGCAGCGCCCACTCCTCGAAGTGGGGCGGGTCGTCCGACAGCGTCCAGGAGTTGAGGTACTTCCCGAACAGGCCGGTGCGGTACCCCGCCTGCTTGAGGTACCGCTGGACGGTCGTGCTCTGGTCGAGGCTGTGGGAGGCCCCGTTGTTGCGGACGCCGTGGTTGTGCGCGTAGCGGCCGGTGAAGATCGACGACCGCGAGGGGGCGCACAGCGGCGTGGTGACGTGGCCGTTCGTGTAGGTCACGCCCTGGCCGCCGAGCCAGGCGATGGTCTTCTGGATCGCCCAGTTCGTGTGCTTGGGGTTGTCGTCGGTGACGATCAGCAGGACGTTCGGACGGGTGGCCGCGGACGCCGTCCCGGCCAGCCCGGGAACCGTCGAGGACGCGGCCACCGCCGCGGCCGCCGCGGCCGAACCGGCGAGGAACCGCCGCCGGCTGAATCCGGCCCTCTCGTCCCCGCGCTCTCTGTGTTCCTCGGTCATGGGTCTCCCAGCTCCTCTCGCTGACAGCGGCGCGCTGTCTCGGACGGAAATACAAAACCTGACGGACGCACGAAAAATGGCAGAAGCAGAGGAAACAGAAGCAGCATGACGGAGAACACCCGCCAACGCGGTGAATCAAGTCCACAGCACTTCGGCGAGCCGGACTCGAAGGGGTTTCCAAATCTGGGTTTGCGGCACGCGAGAACTCGCATGAAGTCCTGGCCGAGCCGTGAGAACGCCAATGGCCGGTACCCGCCGAAGAGACGGCGCCGGCCCGCCGGCTAGGGCGTTTCAGATGGACAGAGCGCGCTCGCCTGCCGTTTGAAGTCGACGTGCAGGCGAGCGACGAGAAAGTCGCCCGGAGTCATATTCACGACGGTATAAACCAGCCCCGACCACGTCAATGCCATGGGAAGACCTATTTCCCTGGACCATCGACCGCACACCGGTGGACCAAAGCCGCCTCGAACTAGGGCCGAACACTTCGCCCGCGAAATCACGATCCCGAGGCGGGTTCTCATGAAAGTGCGCGCCTTCGATTATGGGCGCGTCGTGGAAACGGAAAACGCATACTCCGGCGGCGAGCGACGGCCGGCGGACGGCTCCGCACCCCCCGGAGGACCGCTCACGCGAACGCCCATGGCCACCCGGGGGCTCCGGAAGGGATTCGAATCAAAACGATAGGAAATACCGTTTATTCTGTCAACCCGTCCCGCCTCCCGGCACGCGGACGGCGGACGGCGGACGGCGGACGGCGGACGGCGGACCCGCGTGTGACAGGTCCGCCGCGTGCGCCGCCACGGCCGGTTCAGGCGACCGTCTCCAGGGGCGTCTCGTCGTTGAACTGGGTGCGGTAGAGGTCGGCGTAGCGGCCACCGGCGGCGAGGAGATCGGTGTGGGTGCCGCGCTCGATGATGCGGCCCGCCTCGACGACGAGGATGAGGTCGGCGGCGCGGACGGTGCTGAGACGGTGGGCGATGACGACGGCGGTGCGGCCGTCGAGGGCCTCCGCCAGGGCCTCCTGCACGGCGGCCTCGGACGTGGAGTCCAGGTGGGCGGTGGCCTCGTCGAGGATCACGACGCGCTGGCGGGCGAGCAGGAGCCGGGCGATGGTGAGGCGCTGGCGCTCGCCGCCGGACAGGCGGTAGCCGCGCTCGCCGACGATGGTGTCGAGCCCGTCCGGCAGGCCGGTGACGAGGGTGTCGAGGCGGGCGCGGCGCAGCACGTCCCAGAGCTCGTCCTCCCCGGCCTCGGGGCGGGCCAGCAGCAGGTTGTCGCGGATCGACTCGTGGAACAGGTGGCCGTCCTGCGTGACCATGCCGAGGGTGTCGCGGATCGACTCGAAGGTCAGGTCGCGGACGTCGACGCCGCCGAGGCGGACGGCGCCGGAGTCGGCGTCGTAGAGGCGCGGCAGGAGCTGGGCGATCGTCGACTTGCCCGCGCCGGAGGAGCCGACGAGCGCGACCATCTGGCCGGGCTCGGCGCGGAACGACACGCCGTGCAGGACGTCGACGCCGCCGCGGGTGTCGAGGGTGGCGACCTCTTCGAGGGAGGCGAGGGAGACCTTGTCGGCGGACGGGTAGGCGAAGCGGACGTCGTCGAACTCGACGGCGACGGGGCCGTCGGGGACGGTGCCGGCGCCGGGCTTCTCGGCGACGAGGGGTTCGAGGTCGAGCACCTCGAAGACCCGCTCGAAGCTGACGAGGGCGCTCATCACCTCGACGCGGGCGCTGGCCAGCGCGGTCAGCGGCGCGTAGAGGCGGGTCAGCAGGAGGGCGAGCGCGACGACCGCGCCCGCGTCGAGTGAGCCGCGCAGCGAGAACCAGCCGCCGAGGCCGTAGACGAGGGCCAGGGCGAGCGCCGACACCATGGTCAGCGCGGTGATGAAGACGTGCTGCACCATCGCGGTGCGGACGCCGATGTCGCGGACGCGGCGGGCGCGGGCGGCGAACTCGGCGGACTCGCGGGACGGCCGTCCGAACAGCTTGACCAGGGTGGCGCCGGGGGCGGAGAACCGCTCGGTCATCTGGGTGCTCATCGCGGCGTCGTGCGCGGCGGCCTCGCGTTCGAGGCGGGCCAGCCGGGTGCCCATGCGGCGGGCCGGGAGGACGAAGACCGGCAGCAGCAGGAGGGCGAGCACGGTGATCTGCCAGGAGATGCCGACCATCACCCCGAAGGTGAGCACCAGCATCACCAGGTTGCTGACGACCCCGGACAGGGTGTCGCTGAAGGCGCGCTGCGCGCCGATCACGTCGTTGTTCAGGCGGCTGACCAGGGCGCCGGTGCGGGTGCGGGTGAAGAAGGCGACCGGCATCCGCTGGACGTGGTCGAAGACGGCGGTGCGCAGGTCGAGGATCAGGCCCTCGCCGATGCGGGCCGACAGCCACCGGTTGACCAGCCCGAGACCGCCCTCGGCGAGGGCGAGGAGGGCGATCAGCACGGCGAGCCTGACGACGGTGGAGCTCGCGGAGTGGTCGACGATCGCGTCGACGACCCGTCCGGCCAGCACGGGCGTCGCCACCGCCAGGACCGCCATCACCACGCTCAGCGCGAGGAACGCGTACAGCAGCCGCCTGTGCGGACGGGCGAAGCGGGCGATCCTCCGCAAGGTCGCCTTGGAGAAGGGCCTGCGGTCGTTCTTCGCGTTCATCGCGTGGTGCAGGGACATCCACGCGGTCACTTCCATGTCCATCGCTCACCACTCCGCTCTCAGAGGAACCCGTAGAGGCATCCTGGAACCTCAAGGAACGTTGAGGTCAAGTCGCCGGCCGGTGTCAAGCGTCTCCCATGGGTACGACAATGCGCTGTGACGATCTCCGACGAAGGGCTGCACGTGGACATCGGCAAGGCGCGTATGGACACCCCGGGCTGCGCGAAGGTGGCACACCTCAACAACGCCGGGGCGGCGCTGCCCCCGCTACCGGTGATCAGGGCGCTGACGGAGCACCTTGAGCTGGAGGCGGCCATCGGCGGGTACGAGGCGGCCGACCGGAACGCGGCGGCGACCGAGGACTTCTACGGCGCGGTGTCGGACCTGATCGGGGCGAACCCGGACGAGATCGCCTACGTGGAGAACGCCACACGTGCCTGGGACATGGCGTTCTACGCCATCCCGTTCGCGCGGGGCGACCGCATCCTCACGACGACGAGCGAGTACTCCAGCAACGCCATCGCCTACCGGCAGGTGGCGGAGCACAGGGGCGTCCGCGTGGACGTCGTCCCGGACGACGCGGACGGCACCCTGTCGCTGGACGCGCTGGACGCCGAGCTGGCGAAGGGCGACGTGCGGCTCGTCTCGCTGAACCACATTCCCACGCACAACGGGCTAATCAACCCCGCCGCGGCGGTGGGGCGGCTCTGCCGCGAGCACGGCGTCCTCTATCTGCTGGACGCCTGCCAGTCGGTCGGGCAGCTCCCCGTGGACGTCGGGGAGATCGGATGCGACATCCTGTCGGCGACCGGGCGCAAGTATCTGCGGGGCCCGCGCGGGACGGGTTTCCTGTTCGTGCGGCGCGGGATCCTCCGGACGCTGGAGCCGCCGTTCCTCGACCTGCACTCCGCGACGTGGAAGGCGCCGGACGCCTACGAGATCCGCGGGGACGCCCGCCGGTTCGAGACGTGGGAGCGGTACGTCGCCGGTCAGATCGCCCTGGGCGTCGCCGCACGCTACACGGCCGAGATGGGCATCGAGGCGATCCAGGAGCGTGTGACGGGCCTCGCCGGGCTGCTGCGGGAGAGGCTCGCGGCGCATCCGGGGGCGTCGGTCCTGGACAGGGGGAAGCGGCCGTCGGGGATCGTCACCTTCACCGTGGACGGCCACGATCCCGCCGCCGTCAAGAAGGCCGCGCGGGAACGCGGCGTGAACGTCAACACCACGAGCCCGCGCGCACAGGGCTACGATCCGCGCGCGCTGCCGAGCGCGGTGCGGGCGTCCGTCCACTACTACAACACCGAGGAGGAGATCGACCTCCTCATGACCGCCCTCCCCCGCTGAGCCGGGGCCGGAGCCGCGGCGGGCGCGCCCGGGGGCGGGCGCGCCCGGCCGCGGTCCGCCGCTCAGCCGTTCGAGCGGGCGGCGCTGATGTCGGCGAGCGCCGAGCCGGAGTCTTTCTCGATCGCCAGGTCGCCGATGGACACGATGCCCACCGGACGGCCGTCCTCCAGCACCGGCAGGCGACGCACCGAGCGCTCGCGCATGATCTGCGCCGCCTTGTCGAGCGTGTCGTCCGGGCCGACCGTGGCGGTGACGCTGCTGGCGATGCCGCCGACCTTGGCCTGGGTGGGGTCGCCGCCCGCGGCCAGGCCCCGCACCACCAGGTCGCGGTCGGTGATCACGCCCTTCAGGTCGTCGCCCTCCGCCACCAGGACGGCGCCGATGTCCTCATCGCGCATCGCGCGCGCCACGGTGACGAGGTCGAGCTCCGGGGACACCGACGTCGGGGAACCGGTCATGATGTCGCGGATCTTCGTGGCCATGCTCACTCCTTGGGCCTCGCGGTCGTCTTCGATCCCGGGACGGGTCGGGCCCTACCCTGCGAACAGGGCCTCATTCCCGGAACTGCGAGAAGAGCCTGTCGGCCGCCGGGCGGTCCCAGGCGAGCCCGCCGGGATCCTCGCGCGCGGGCCTCACCGGGACGGTGTCGAACGTGACCGCCGCGGGGCCCGTCTCGTCCATGCCGCGGGCCACGGCCTGGAGGGCCCGGACGTCCAGGCGCGGGTAGGTGGCGACCGAAGCCGCCGAGACGGCAAGGAACTTCGTATACCGGACCGGGCTGCGGAGCCGCAGGTCGTGCGCCTGCCGCAGCAGGGCCGCCATGAACCGCTGCTGGCGCTCGATCCGGGACAGCTCCGAGCCGTCGCCCCGGCCGTGCCCGGCCCGGACATAGGCGAGCGCGGCCGCGCCGTCCAGCCGCACCCGTCCCGCAGGGGCGGACAGCCCCGGCGCCGGGTCGCGGACGGCCTTCGGAAGCGTCATCTCGACACCTCCGACGGCGTCCACCATCTGCGCGAACCCGCCGAAACCGATCACCACGGTGGTGTCGATCCGCACGCCGGTCAGCGACTCCACCGTCGTGCGCGCGCACCCGGCGCCGAGGGAGAACGCCTGGTCGATGGGGCCCCGGTGCGGCGGGACGACCTTCCCGCCGGGTACCTCGCACGCGGGGAACCACACCAGCGAGTCCCTCGGGATGCTCACCACACGCGCCTTCGCGCGGTCGGCGGGCAGGTGGACGAGCACCAGGGTGTCCGAGCGCGCCGGGGCGGTCCCCCGCCCGTCCGCGCCGACGAACAGGACGTTCAGCGCCCGGCCCGTCGCGATCGCGGTGCGGCCGGAACCACCGGGCACCGCCTCGCCATGGCCGCCGAGCACCAGCGCGGGCATGAGGGCGAGTGCCGCCGTGACCGCGGCGACCGCGGCGAGCGCCGTCCACCGGCCCGGCGCGCGGAGGCCGGGCCGGCGGCGCCCGCCGGCGGCGCCGCCCGCCTCGCCCGTCAGCCGCCGGCGCTGCCCGGCGAGCGAGCCGGGCGGCTCCTCCTCCAGGTCACGGCCGAGGGCGCGGAGCAGTTCGAGATCGTCCACGGCTACTCCTCCTCGTGCATCGGGTTGGCGCCGCCGAGCCGCGCGCGCACCTTGCGCCGGGCCCGGCTCAGGCGGGAGCGGACCGTCCCGACCGGGATGCCGAGCGCCCGCGCGACCTCCTCGTAGGCCAGGTCCCCCCACGCGACCAGCAGCAGCACGTCCCGGTCGCGGCGGGGCAGCCCCGCGAGCGCCTCGGCCAGCAGCGGGCGCGCCGCGGACGCGGTCACCCCGTCCGCCACCCGTTCGGCGGGGCCCTCGACCGGGCCGTCCACGGGACTGCGGCGCAGCGCCCGGTACCGGGCCGCCTCGCCGCGGTGATGCCGCGCGATCAGCTTCGTCGCGATGCCGAACAGCCACGGCCGCGCGTCCGGCTGCGCGAGGTCGTAGCGGTGCCGCCGGCTGAAGGCGGCGAGGAACGTCTCGCCGACGAGGTCCTCGGCGGGCCCGGGACCGAGCCGCCGCGAGACGTAGCGGTAGATCATCGCCGAGTAGCGGTCGAACAGCGCCGCGAACTCCTCCGGGTCGTCCAGCGACCGCCTGACGAGATCGGCGTCGCGCGGCGGGGCGGAGGGCACGCCGGGCGCGGCGGGTGCGCCCGTTACGGGCATACCAGCCGAAGGTGCGGTCATCGCTGACACCATGGCATGCGGACCGGCCTTCCCGTGGGGACTGTGTCAGCGATGTATCTCCGCAACCCCGCGTCCGGGTTCACGACGTCCCGCGGCGGCAGGATCACTGATGCGTAACGAAGTGAACCTCCCGGCTAAACTTCGCATCCTTCAATGTGCACGGGGGTTGACGGTGAAGGAGCGCGCTGCCTGCGGGTCGGCCTGTCCGCGTGTCGGGAGACAGAGACGAGGAGGGTCTGGCCGTGGCCGACGCCCAGCAGGAATCGGAGCAGGCCGTCCGGCCGGACGCCGCGGGGGACCCGGCTCCCGGGGACGAGGCCGCTGAGGGCACGGCGCCCGAGGGCACCCGGGCGGAGGCGCCCGCCGCGCCGAAGCCGGAACCGGCGCGCTCCGGGACGGCGGAGTTCCGCATCCCCGACGCACCCGGGCAGAAGGCGCGGGAGGAGACCCCCGGCGAGGACGACGACACGCCCGGCGAGGCAACGGACGAGGCGTCCCGGAAGGACGAGGCGTCCCGGAAGAAGGCCGCCGCGCTGACCAGGCCGGACATCTCCGTGCGCCGGAGCCCCACGCCGACCGTCGAGGACACACCCGCGGGGACACCGACACGCGAAGAACCGGCGCAGCCCGTCCCCGGCCCATGGGAAGGCAAGCCGCCCGTGCAGGCCGATGCCGAACGTCCGGAAACAGGGTCGTCAGGGCGGTGGGCGGCCCCCTGGGAGGACGAAGCACCCGCACAACCCGCGCCCGAACCAGAGGCCACCGAACCGCAGGCCGCCGCACCGCAGCCACCCGCGCCACAACCACCTGCACCACAGCCACCTGCACCACCGGCCGTCGCCCCCGCCGCGCCCGTCCCTCCGGCGGACGCGCAGGAGGGCGGGGCGCCCCGCCCTCGCCGGAGACGCCGCGCGCTGGTCATCGTGCTGGCGGCGGCGGTCCTGGTCGCGGGGGTGGTGACGGGGCAGCTCGTCCGGCCGGTGCCCGACCCGACGATCAGGCTGACGCTCTCCGCGGCGGCCTCCCACACGTTCCCCGGCGCGGCTCCGGCGCTGCCGTGGCCCGCGCAGGGGCAGTCGGCCGTGCACGTGGAGGGGCTCGGGCCGATGGGGGCGTCCGGCGGATCGGCGCCGACACCGACCGCGAGCGTCGCCAAGGTGATGACCGCGTACGTGTACCTGCGCGGGCATCCGCTGCGGCCGGGTGAGCCGGGGCCGGTACTGACGGTGTCGCCGCAGGCGGCGGCGCAGATCCCGGCGCGCCGCAAGCGGGAGGAGTCGCTGCTCGGCGTGACGGCGAACCAGCGGCTCACCCAGCGCAAGGCGCTGGAGGCCCTGATGATCATTTCGGCGAACGACGTGGCGCACGAGCTGGCGCGCTGGGACTCGGGCGACGAGGCGGCGTTCGTGGCGAAGATGAACGCCGCGGCGCGCGAGCTGGGCATGACGGGCACGACGTACACCGACCCGAGCGGCTACGACTCGCGGACGGTGAGCACGGCCGCCGACCAGGTGAAGCTGCTGCGAGCGGCGATGAAGGTCCCGGCGTTCGCGGAGATCGTCGACCATCCCGCCTACATCCCGGACGGTGGCGGGGAGCCCCGGCCGGGCGGCAACATCCTGCTCGGGCAGTACGGCGTGGTCGGCGGCAAGACCGGCTACACGGACGCGGCGGGCGGGAACTTCGTGTTCGCGGCGCGCAAGCGGGTGGCGGGCGTCACGACGCTGATCGTGGGCGCGGTGATGGGCCAGCGGTCCACGAGCGCGATGGCGGCGGTGACGGCCGGGCAGCAGCTCGTGGCGGCGGCGGAGGGCGCGATGACGGCGGCGACGCTGGCACCGGCGAACGCCCCGGTGGCGCGGATCGACGACGGGCTCGGCGGCAGGACGCCGGTGCGCGTCGCGTCCGCCCTGACCGTGGTGGGATGGCCGGGCCTGACCGTGCCGGTCGCGGTCGAGGGCGACCCCCCGCACCGGGCGGGCACCGGCGCCCGGGTGGGCATGATCACAGCAGGAGCCGCCAAGGTCCCGCTGAAGCTGGACCGTCCCCTGAAGCCCCCGTCCCCCTTGAAGAAACTGATCCGCCTAGGCTGACCCGGACGGCCGACCAGGGACCTCAACCGTCACGCGAGCGCGATACCGGCCCGCGCGAGGCAAGGCCGAAGGCGTCATGGAGGGACGGCTGTTCAGGCCGTCGCGGTGGTCATCGCCCCGGCCAGGACGAGCCGCCCGGACGCGCGGACCATGGCGGCGACCTCCTCGGGCGGGCGGTGCAGGGGGCCGAGGCTGAGCAGCGCCGCGAGCAGGATGTGGCCGAGGGCGACCTCGACGTCGTCGCGTCCGGGCAGCGCGTCGCCGATCGCCGCGGACAGCCGGTCCCGCACGAACAGGAACAGCACGGTGCGCGCGTCGTCCACGCCGGGGTCGTCCGAGGTCACGGCCTGGACGATGGCGGAGGTCAGCGCCGGTTCCCCGGCGGCGGCGGACACGATCCGCTCCAGCAGCGCGGTGAGCCGCTCCAGCGGGGCGCCGCCGACGGCGAGCGCGTCGACGTCGCGGGCGACGCGGTGCGCCCAGGTGGCGGCGACCTCGGTGAGCAGGTGGTCCTTGGTGGCGAAGTACCGGTACACGGTCGCGCGGCCGACCCCGGCGCGGTCGGCCACGTCGTGCATGGTGACGGCGTGGTAGCCGCCCTCCAGGGCGAGCCGGCGCGCCGATTCCAGCAGCCGCTCCCGCCTGGCCTGCTGACCCTTGGTCGGCGCCCGCCTGACGGTGGACCGCTCGTCGCCGCTCACTGCGCCTCCTCGCCGTCTCCCGCCCCGCATTCTTCCGCAAACTAGCCCGAAGTGGGCAAATCAGTGGAGAGCGGGCGCGCGCGCAGGCCCGTGCGGTCCTCCCCGCGTCAGAAGGACCGGACGGGCCCGTGCGGGCGGGTCAGGCGGCGCTCCGGCGGCGCCGTTCGGCCCATTGGAGGGAGTGGCGGATGGCGTCCTCGATCGTGTACTCGGGCTTCCAGCCGAGCAGCTCCCACGCCTTGTCCGGGCGGACGAAGGCGCCCACGACGTCACCGGGACGGGCCGGGGCGTCCACGGCCTGGAAGCCGTCGCCGACGACCTCGCGGAAGGCGGTGACCAGCTCCCGGACGGTGGTCCCGTCGCCCGTCCCGAGGTTGACGACCTCGTAGCCGGTGCGCCCGGCGGGCTGGACCGGCGGGACGATCGCGTCGAAGCGGGCGGCGGCCTCGCAGAAGGCGCGGGCGATGTCCCAGACGTGGATGTAGTCGCGGATCGCGGTGCCGTCGCGGGTGTCCCAGCCGGTGCCCGTGATCGTGAAGGCGACGCCGTTCTCGTAGGACTCGATCATCTTGCCGAGGGCGTGGGTGGGCTTGCTGTTCTGGAGGCCGGTGCGCAGCCGCGGGTCGGCGCCGATCGGGTTGAGGTAGCGGAGCGAGATGACGCGCAGGCCGTGGGCCCGCGAGAGGTCCTCCAGGAGGAGCTCCGCCATCATCTTGGACCGCGTGTAGGGGTTCTGCGGATCCAGCGCGGACGTCTCCGAGACCGACAGATCGGGTTCGGGACGGTACATCCCGGCGGTGGACGCAAAGATCATCCGCTCGCATCCGTTGCGGAGGAGGTGACCCGCGAGGTCGAGCGTCTTCGTCAGGTTGACGCGGTAGTAGCGCTCGGGGTCGGTCATCGAGTCCGGCACCACGATGAGCGCGGCGCAGTGCACCGTGACGGCGATGTCCGGATGGGCCTGGAAGATCTGGTCGACGAGGACGCCGTCGCCGATGTCCCCCTGATAGAAGATCTTGCCCTCGGTGAACTCCTGCCTCCCGGTGATGAGGCTGTCGAGCACCACGGGCGTGATCCCGCGCTCCGCGAAGGCGGAGGCGATCGTGCTTCCGATGAACCCGGCTCCCCCTGTGATCAGCACTTTCATACGGCATCCCCGTCCTCGGATCGTCACGCTCAGGATCGGCAGCGGACGCACCGTGGTCAACGGCACCCTGACGGGCTGACCGGCTCCGGCCGGGCGTGAACCACGGACCGGTCCGGCGCGTCCGCGCACGGGCTCCTTCCCGCGGCACCGAACCCGCGGCCGCGAACGCCCCGCCGCGAGTACAGCGTTTGCAGGATCCGCTCGGCCCGCGCAGCGTCCATGGTCGGGGAATGCAACCCATCCGCGTCCTGATCGTGGACGATCACGCGCTGTTCGCCGAGGCGCTGTCCGCCCGGCTGCAGCGCGAACACGACCTGGTGATCCTTCCCGTCGCCGCGGACGTGCGGCGCGCGCTCGCGCTGGCCGCCACCGAACGCCCCCGGGTGCTCGTCCTCGACATGACGCTGGGGGCCGAGAGCGGCCTGGACGTCCTGGACCGGGTGCGCACGTCGCATCCGGACGTCCGGGTGGTGGTGCTGACGGCGACGGACGACCTGGACACGCTGGTGCAGGCCGTCCGGCGCGGGGCGGTGGGCTGGCTGTCCAAGACCGAGAGCGCCGACCTCGTCGCGCGGGTGATCAGGTCGGCGGCGCGGCAGGGCGGGTGGGTCCCGCCGGACGTGCTCGGCGAGGTGCTGCGGCGGCTGCTGAGCGGAGCGCCGGAACCGGACGGCGGCGCGCGGCTGCTGGCGGCGCTGACGCCGCGCGAGCGGGAGGTGCTCCAGTGCATGGTCGACGGGCTCGGGCGCGCGGAGATCGCCGAGCGGCTCGGGCTGTCGGCCAACACCGTCCGGACGCACACGCAGAACCTGCTCGCGAAACTCGACCTGCACTCGGCGCTGGAGGCCATCACGCTCGCGATGCGGGCGGGGATGCGCCCGCGCGGCTGATCTCTGATGCAAACGGCGTAGTGCGGGGTCGTCGTTTGGGCGATTCCCGGTGGATTCGGGGTTCCTACGCTCGGCCGTGACGAAGCCCGAGGGCGGCCCGGAGGGTGCACCGTGGAGATCGACGAAGTCGCCGCGCGCGTGGTCCGCAGCTACTGGGCGCTCCTGCTGGCCATGACGGTCCTGCCGCTGCTGCTGGTGGGCCTGCTCATGAGCGGCCAGGACCCGCCCGCCGTCGCGGAGTCGCGGCTCCAGGCCAGCAGCCGGGCCACCGACGCGGCGCCCGGCGACGCGGGCGTGAGCATCGTGGTCAGCCAGGTCAAGGCGTTCGCCACGAGCCGGAACCTGCTGGACGACGTGCTGCGGCGGCAGGGCGTGCGCCGCGCGCCGGAGAAGGTCGCGAAGGCCATCGGCGTCACCGGCCTCGGCACGTCCACGGTCGTGCAGCTGTCGGTGAAGGACACCGACCCGGAGGTGGCGCGCAAGCTCGCCGACGCCATCGGGACCGAGGTCGTCAGGGAGATCAACGAGTCGAACCAGGGCTCGATCACGGGCCAGATCGCGAGCATCGACAAGCGGGTCCGGGAGCTGGAGAAGCGGCTCGGCCCGCTGTCGCGGCGCGCGGGCGCGCAGCCCGATCCCGACATCGGCGCCGCGAACGAGCGGGAGCGGGTGCAGGCGGAGCTGACGGACCTGCGCTCGAACCGCTCGGACCTGCGCGCGCAGCTCTCGGCGGCGGGCACGGCGTCGGTGGTGCAGCCGGCGGTGCTCGCGCCGGAGACGAACCCGGTGGTCATGATGTCGGTCGTCGCGGGCCTGGTCGGGCTGGTCGGCGGGATCCTCGTCGCGGTGGTGGCGGAGACGGTCCGCCCCACGATCCCGGGGCAGCGGCGGGTGGCCGTGCGGCTGGGCGTCCCGCTGCTCGGCTGGGCCGACCGGGGCCCCTCCGAGCTCGCCGACCTCGGACGCCGGCTCAGGCTGGCCGCGCGGCGCAAGGGCGTCGTGCGCGTCGCCCTCGTCGGCGCCCCCGGCCCGCTGCCCGCGGCGCTGGTGTCGTCGATCGCGGCGGCGGTGTACGGGGACGCGGCGAAGGTCGTCGCGGCCCGTCCAGGACGCGCGGCCCCCGACGACGGCGAGGGCACCGGCGACGCCGGGACCGGCGCGGGATCCGGCGGCGGCACCGGTGACGGCCCCGCGCCGGACAAGCCGTCGCCCAACAGCTCCGGGCCGGTCCGCAGGGGCAGTACCTCGGTGGTCCGGGCCGGCGGCGGCACCACCGTCATGACGAAGAGGTCCGGCGAGGCGACCTCCCCCTCGGAGGTCACCCAGCCGGTGCCGCTCCGGGCGCTGTGCCACGTGCACGCGTTCGAGGACATCGACCCCGGCCTCGACGACGAGGTCGGCGTGGTCGCGGTGGTCGGGCCGGTGACGCCGGTCTCGGGACTGGACCAGGTCCGCGACCTGGTGGAGGCGTCCGGGTGGCCGCTGCTCGGGGTCGTCGCCACGTCCAGCAGGAGAACTTCGCGCAGGAGCAGGGGGTAGCCGGATGAGCCGGACAACGGTTCCGTTCACCGTCCCGTCGTTCGCCGGGGAGGTGTCGGACGCGGTGGTGAAAGTGCTCGACTCCGGGTGGGTGACCACCGGGCCGCAGACCGCGGCGTTCGAGCAGGACTTCGCCGATTTCCTGGGCGCGCCGCACGTCGTCGCGGTCGCCTCGTGCACGACGGCGCTGGAGCTGTGCCTGCGCGCCATGGACCTGCCGCAGGGGTCGCCGGTGCTGACGCCCAGCCTGACGTTCTGCGGCGCGATCAACGCGATCCTGCACGCCGGGCACCGGCCGGTGCTGGTGGACATCGACGAGGACACGCTGGTGCCGGGCCCGCGGGAGGTCGCCGAGGCCGCCGCGCGGACGGCGCCGCGGGCGATGGTCGTCCAGAACCAGGGCGGGTACCCGGTGGACGTGGCGGCGCTGGCCGAGGCGGCGGGGCTGGGCCGCGACCGGGTCGTCGAGGACGCCGCGCACGGCCCCGGGGCGGAGCGCGGCGGGCGACCGGTCGGGGCGGAGTCGCACGCGGCGTGCTTCTCCTTCTACGCCACCAAGAACATGCCGATCGGCGAGGGCGGCGCGATCGCGACCGGCGACCAGGAGCTGGCCGACCGGGTGCGGGCGATGCGGCTGCACGGCATGAGCAAGGACTCCTGGAAGCGGTACCTGCCGGGCGGAAGCTGGCGGTACGACGTGAAGGACGTCGGGCTCAAGGCGAACATGACCGACATCCAGGCGTCCATCGGACGCGCGCAGCTCGTGGCGCTGCCCGGCTGGCAGAAGACGCGCGGCGAACTGGCCGCCCGCTACGACGCGGCGCTGGACGGGCTGCCCGGCCTGACCCTCCCGCAGCGGGGACTGGACGGCCTCCAGCACGCCTGGCACCTGTACCAGGTCCGCGTCCCGGACCGGGACGCGCTCATCGCCGAGCTGGAGACGGCGGGCGTCGCGACGTCGGTGCACTTCATCCCGGCCAACCAGATGACGTCCTACCGGCGGATCCTGGGCGAGGAGGAGTGCGGGCGGGTCCCGGTGACCGACCGGGTCGGCGAGGAGCTGCTGTCGCTCCCGCTGTACCCGGGGCTGACGCCCGACGGCCAGGAGCGGGTCGTCTCCGCGCTGACCGGGGCGTTGCGGGCCCGGGGCTGACCGTGCGCCGATTCCTGCCACGCCTCCCGCGCCGGGCCCACGGCCCCTGCCCGGCGGCCGTCCCGGTGGCGGCCGGGCCGCTCGCCCTGCTGATGGGACGGGACGAGGTCGTGCTGGCGGGGGGCCGCGGGCGGCGGCTCGTCCGGGGCCGCCGGGTGCTGGTGACCGGCGCCTGCGGGACGGTCGGGTCCGCGCTGTGCCGGCAGGTGGGATGGCTGGGCCCCGCCGAGCTGTGCCTGGTCGACAAGGACGCCCGGGGCCTGGCGCGGCTCCGCGGCGAGCTGGCCGGGCGCCTGGAGGGCGGCCTCCCCGGCCTCGTGGACGCCGACGCGGTCACGCTCGCCGAGGCCGACGTCCGCGACGCGCGGCGCGTGGACGCGGTCGTCGCCGCGGCCCGTCCCGACCTGCTGTTCCACACGGCGGCGCAGCACGGGCTGGCGCGCGTGGAGGGTGACCCCTGCCGCGGCGTCGCCGACAACGTCATCGGCACCCGGCACGTCGTGGACGCCGCCGTCCGGCACGGCGTGGAACGGCTCGTGTTCGTCTCGTCCGACAAGGCCGCGGACCCGACGTCGGTGTTCGGCGCGACGATGCGGCTCGGGGAGCTGCTGCTGCGGACGGCGGCGGGCGGCCCCACCTGCTTCGCGGCGGTCCGGGTCGGGACCGTCATCGGGGAGGCGGCGTCGCTGCTGGCGCTGCTGGCGCACCGGATCTCCTGCGGCGAGACCGTCACCGTCACGCATCCGGAGGCGGCCCGGCACCTGATGACGGTGGCGGAGGCCGCCGGGCTGCTGATCGAGGCGGCGGCGCTGGCCGAGGAGGCGGAGACGTTCGTCCTCGACATGGGCAGCCCCGTCCCGGTCGTGGACCTCGTGCACCGCTATGCCGAGCAGCTCCGGCTGCCGGAGGTGACGATCCGGTTCAGCGGGCTCGGGCCGGGCGAGAAGCTCGCGGAGAAGGCGTTCGCCGACTCCGAGCGCCGGATCCGCACCGTCCACCCCAAGATCTGGGCGACCCGCCCGGCGCCGCCGCCCGCCGGGCTGCCGCGGCTGCTCGACGCGCTGGAGGCGGCGGCCGCCGCTGGCGACGCACCGCGGGTGCGGCTGCTGCTGCGCCGGCTGCTGCCCGAGTACCACCCCATCCGGCGGGCCCGCCCGGCCGGGCCGCCGCCCCTCCCCGGCGCGGGGCCCGGCCCCGACGTCCCCTGTCTGTGAGGTGCCCGTGACCAGTGGCAGCGCGACCCCGAGCGGCGCGACCGGCGGCCGGAAGCTCCGCGTCGCCACGGTGATCACCCGGTTCAACGGCGGCGCGGGGCAGGTGGCGCTGAACGGCGCCCTGTCCCTGCCGGACGACGGCTACGAGCGCGCGATCGTCACCGGCGGCGTCGGCATCGACAGCCGCGCCGCGTCCCGCGAGGAGACCGTCCTGTACGGGGACGCGGCGGTCGCGAACGCCGCCGCCGGGGACCTGACGCCCCGCGCGCACGAGGCCGGGATGGAGATCGTGCAGGTCGGGCCGCTGGTTCCGCAGATCTCACCGCGCGACGACATGGCGGCGCTGCGCACCCTGACCCGCGTGCTCGCGGAGGGGCGCTACGACGTCGTCCACACCCACAGCGCGAAGGGCGGCGTGATCGGACGCGTCGCCGCCGCCCGGGCGGGCGTGCCGCGCATCGTCCACACCTGGCACGGGTTCCCGTTCAACGAGTTCCAGTCGTGGGCGCGCCGCCGCGCCTACATCCGCCTCGAACATCTCGCCGCGAAGCACACCGACGCGTTCCTCGCGATCGGGTCGGAGACGGTCACGACCGCGCTGCGGCTCGGCCTGGCGACGCCGGAGCGGATCCGGCTGTCGTGGCCCGCCGTGGACGTCGACGCCTACGCCGCCGCCCCCGGGTCCCGCGCCCACGCCCGGCGGCGCCTCGACCTGCCGCTCGGCGTGAAGGTCGTCGGGTCGATCGGGCGGCTCACCTACCAGAAGGGCCCGGAGATCTTCGTGAAGGCCCTCGCGCGGCTCCCCGACGACGTGTTCGGGCTGTGGGTCGGCGGCGGGACCATGGCGGGCGAGCTGGAGAGGCTCACCGCGCGCCTCGGCGTCGGCGAGCGGATGCGCTGGCTCGGCCACCGCGACGACGTCGCCGCCGTGCTCCCGGCGTTCGACGTGATGGCGATGTCCAGCCGCTGGGAGGGGCTGCCGTGCGTGCTGGTCGAGGCGATCGGCGCGGGCGTCCCGCTGGTCGCGACCGCCGTCCCGTCCAACCAGGACCTGGTGCTCGCGGGCGAGACGGGGATGCTCGTCCCGCCCGGCGATCCCGCGCCGCTGGCCGGGGCGATCTCCGCGCTGCTGGACGACCCGTCCGGCGCCGCGCGGATGGCCGCCCGCGCCCGCGCCCGCGTCGGCGACTGGTTCTCCCCCGCCCACCTCGGGACCGTGCTGGACGAGACCTACCGCGGCACGTCCGAGCGGCCGTTCCGGCGCTGAGGGGACGGAAGGGCCGATGACCGCCACCATCCACGCGCCGCCCGGCGCGGGCACCACACCGGACGCGGCACCCGCCGCGCCCGCGCGGCGCCGGTGGCGGCTGACCTCCGTGGCGCTCGTCGCGGGCATCGCCTCGCTGCCGATGCTGATGCCCGCCGGGCTGCCGCCCGGCCCCGGCAACACCGGCCTGCCGGACCTCGTCCTCGTCGGCGTCACCGTCGTGACGCTGCTGTGGGCGGGGTCCGGGCGGCTGCCGCTGCGCTGGCCGTTCCTGATCCCCACCCTCCTGACGATCATCGCGGGCGGGATCGCCGCGCTGGTGAACGACGCCGGCGTGCTGACCCTGTTCAAGGACCTGTTCGTCCTGCTGTGGGCGGTGTGCGTCGCCAACCTCGGCCGCGACCCCGCGCTGCTGCGGCTCGCGCTGCGCGCCTTCGTGTGGATCGGCACGTTCTACGCCGTCGTGATGATCGCCGGATTCGTCCTCGGCATCGAGGCCCTGTCCGGCAAGCAGATCGACGGCGAACGGGCCATGTTCACCTTCGGGGACGCCAACTACGCGTCCAACTGGTTCATCTGCGTCTTCTTCATCGCGCGCGCGTCGCGGTTCCCCGAGACGGCCTGGAGGCGGTACGCGGTCTGCGGGATCCTCCTCGCCGCCGAGGTCCTGACGGGCTCCAACGGCGGCGCGCTGGCGCTCTGCGCCGCGCTGCTGCTCGGCTTCCTGTTCCGCCTCTTCCGCGAGGGCCGCGCCCACCACGCGATCGCCGCCGGGACCCTCGCGCTGTTCGTCGGCGGCGGCGGCATCGCCGTCCTCAGCCAGATCGACATCCAGCCCTACCTCGACAGGGCCAGCCAGGCGTCCCCCATCCTCCGCGACTCCATCGGCCGGACGACCGGGGAGAGCACCAGCTCGCGCAGCACCGTCCTCGCCACGACCGTCCAGATGATCGAGGACCAGACGCACCCCTGGGGCATCGGCGCCGGCCAGACCGAGTCGCAGATGCGGATCCGGCAGGAGACCTACGTCCGCGAGGCGCACAACGACTACATCGCCTCGGTGCTGGAACGCGGCCTCCTGGGCGGGATCGCGCTGATCGTCCTGGTCTTCATGCTGCTGCTCAAATGCGTGCGGATCGCCCGGCGCGACGCGCTGACCGGCGACTACGCCCGCCTCGTCCCCCGCCCGGAACTGTTCGGCGCGCTGGTGGCCGTCTTCCTCATCTCCGGCCTGTTCTACGAGACCCTGCACTACCGCCACGGCTGGGCCTTCTTCGGCCTGATAGCCGCCCTGGACCTCTACGGCCGCCGAAGCCCGGCAGGCCAGATCCCAAAAAGATCGATCTGGCCGACCCACCCGCCGCGATCGCGTGCGAAGCCAGGTTCGAGCCCGCGAGAACCTGATCGCGAAGCGAGCCCTCCAGGGCGAGATCGGAGCGATGCAGCGATCGCCGCGGTGCCCGTGGAAGGAGGGCCCCCCGGGCCCGACGCCAAGGGCACTGCAATAAAAATCGCAGGGAATTTGGCGGGGCGGGTGGGGGCGCTGGCGTCGCTCGGGATCGCGACGATCCTGGTCGCGCGGATCGGGGGGCCGAAGCTGGTCGGCGCGTTCACGCTGGTGCGGATCCTGCCGGGGCTGCTGTGCCAGCTGTCGAACGCGGGGCTGCCCGCGGCGGCGCCGTTCTTCCTCGCCAAGGACGACTACGACCAGAGCCGGGTGCGGCCGACGCTGGCGTGGCTGACGGTGATCGGCGCGGTCGCCGGGGGGCTGGGCTGGCTCGTGCTCAGCCCGGCGCTCCACGTGGTGTTCTTCGAATCGTTCGGGGTGTGGATCACGCTCGTCGCCGCCGTCCCGGCGTTCACGCAGGGGTTCGTGTCGGTCGGGAAGGGGCTCCTCCAGGGGACGGGCGACCAGCACGGCGCCAGCCTGGCGATCGCCGTCGAGGAGTTCGTGTTCCTGCCGATCTACCTGGTGATCCTCACCGGCTGGTACGGGCCGGGCGCGCTCATCGCCGGGCTCGTCCTCGCCGACGTCGCCGCGGCGGCGTGGATCGCGCGGCGGCTCGCCGGGCGCGGCTTCTTCGCCGGGTGGGGGCGGCCCGACCCGCGGCTCGGGCGCACCATCTCCGGGTACGGGCTGCGCGGCTACCTGGGCCAGCTCATCGACCTGCTCCAGCTCCGGTTCGACATGGCGCTGCTCGGCGCGCTCGCCGGGCCGAAGGTGCTCGGCGTCTACACGGTCGCGAGCAAGTTCGCCGAGCTCGTGCAGCTCCCGGGCCTCGCACTCAACTACGTCCTGTACCCCGACTTCGCCAAGGAGGACAGGGCGACCGCCACGCGGCGGACGGCGCGGCTCGTCCTGCCCGCGCTCGGCGTGTCCGTGCTGGCGGCGCTGCCGCTGGCGCTCGTCGCGGGGACGGCGCTGCCCTGGGTGTTCGGGGACGTGTTCGACGACGCGGTCGTCCCGACCTACATCCGGCTGGCGGGCGTCGTCACGTTCGGCGTCACCGGGCTCGTCATGGCCTACCTGTACGGCGTCGGGCGGCCCGGCGCCGCGTCCACCGGGCAGGGCATCGGCCTGCTGGTCGTCGTCGTGCTCGGCGCGGTCCTGATCCCGGCGCACGGCGCGGTCGGCGCCGCCATCGCCACATCGGTCTCCTTCGTCGCCACCACGGTGGCGCTGCTGGTGTGGTTCCGCCACGTGAGAGAGAAGGGGTGACCATGTCCGAGGACCACACCGGGCTCGCGGAGCGGCCGGTGGACCCGTCCGACGGTGTCGCGCCGTCCGCCGGGCGGCGGGCGCTGGACGTCGCGGGCGCGCTGGCCGGGCTGCTGCTGCTGAGCGTCCCGCTGCTGCTCCTCTACGGGCTGGTGCGGCTGACCAGCCCGGGGCCGGGCGTGTTCCGGCAGACCCGGGTGGGCCAGGGCGGGCGGCCGTTCACGATGTACAAGTTCCGGACGATGCGGCAGGGCGTCGGCGGGCTCACCGTCACCGCCAACTGCGACCCGCGCCTCACCCGCGTGGGCAAGCTGCTGCGCCGGTGGTCGCTGGACGAGCTGCCGCAGCTGGTGAACGTGCTGCGCGGCCAGATGACGCTGGTCGGGCCGCGGCCGGAGACCTACGATCTCGCCGTGCACTACGACGCGCGCTGCCGGTGGATCTTCGATCACCGGCCGGGCCTCACCGGCGTGTCCGAGGTGCGGTTCCGGGACTTCGACGTCCTCGGGCCCGGCGAGGAGGTGGACCTCGTCAACTACATCGAGCGGATCGTCCCGGCGCGGGTGGCGGTGGACGCCGTCTACCTCCGCGAGCCCACGCTCGGCGCGACCGTCCGGGCGCTCGTCGACACCGTCCGGCACATCCTCGGGTTCACGCTCCCGCCGATCGAGGCGCCGCCGCTCCAGGCGCCGCCCGGGGAGGACGGCGGGCGCCGGGAGGGGTGAGCGGAGGGTGGGCATGGGCAGCGTCCGGGTGCGCGTCGCCGCCGTGGTGGCCGCGTTCGTGCTGGTGGCGGGGTTCCTGCTGGCGGTGCGCGCCCGCTCGTCGGGGGGCTACGAGCCGTACCGGGGGCCGCTCGCGTCGCCGGGCACGCCCGCCGCGAAGCCAGGCGCGACCCGGCGCGTCGCGCTGAACACCGGGCCCGCCGACTACCCGCGGCTGAAGGCGCTCGGCTATGACCTGGTGGACGTCAAGCCGGAGGACGCGCTCCTCGCCGGCGTCCCGGCCGGGATGCAGGCGCTGCTGTGGGTCGGCAACTTCACCTGCGGCGACTTCGAGCTGGGCTTCGAGGCGTTCACGCGGGCGGTGGGGCGGTTCGGCCGCGATCCGCGCGTGTACGGCTGGTACCTGTCGGACGAGCCGAACAGCGGGGAGTGCCCGCGGGTGGCCGGGGAGATCCGCCGCCGCGCCGACTACATCAGGAGGCACGCCCCCGGGCAGGTGTCGTTCATCTCGCTCACCGACTGGCCGATGGAACCGGTCGCTCCCAGGAACGTCGGCGTCGATCTCGTCGGGCTCGACCCCTACCCCTGCAAGGGGTCGGCGCGCGTCCGCGACACATGCAACATCGACGCGATCGACCGGATGGTCCGCATGGCGGACGACGCGGGCATCCCGCGCCAAAGGATCGCGCCGGTGTTCCAGACGTTCGGGCAGGGCTGTTCCGAGGGCGACAAGCAGTACTGGCTGCCGACCACCGGCCAGCTCCGCGCGATCCTCGCCCGCTGGGACCGGCTCGCGCCGCGTCCGCCGCTGGAGGTCTCCTACTCCTGGGGTCGCCAGAAGGAATGGGCGTGCCCGTCGCTGTCGGACGCGTCGGGCGGCGCCCATCCCGACCTTCAGAGCGTCATGAAGGCCCGCAATACCCGGCGTTGACGGGTGATCTCGTGTGAAATGTCAGGTTTTGTCGGCAACCGCCGGTTTCTTATCCGGCAGAGAGAATTCGAGCGACCCCACCTTCAACGCCAGGACTTCCATCAGACCGATCACCAGAACGAACGCGACGGCCAGCAGGCCGAGCCTCTTGCGGTTCACTCCCCGCGCACCCCTTCAAACCCCCAATAAGCAGGGGAAAAAGTAACACATCACAGCGAGGAACCCGTGCCGGACACGCGGTGACGAGATGCGTGCCCGGCACGGGCCGGGGTGGAGGCTCCCGGTGGCCTCTAGGAGACGCGGCGGCTGGTGAGGTTCGCGGCGCGGGCGTTCACGCACGCCCCCGTCGCGAGGTCGAAGGCGAAGTTGTGCGCGAGGCAGTGGACCCGCCCGTCCCGGATGACCGCGCCGATGGACAGGTCCTCGCCCGCGTGCGGGCAGTAGCGGGGGATGTCGTAGCTTCCGCCGCGCCACTCGACGACGATCCGCTCGGTCTCGTCCCGCCCTGTCTCGTACGCCTCGACGGCCTGGAGCGCCGGGGCGTTGGCGTGCTTGAGCAGGCCGACGAGGTGGTCGTTGTACACGTCGGGGTCGCGGTAGAGGCCGACCCGGAAGGAGATGAGCAGGTCCTCCCACGCCATCCTGCCGTCGAGGACGCCCTCCAGCCAGCGTCCCGCGGTGGTGATCCGGTAGTGCGGGCGAGTGCCCGGCAGGGCGTGCGCGACCGTCAGCCCGTCCGGGGAGAAGTCCACGTCCCAGGACCCGCCGTGGGGACCGGTGATCTCGAACCGGACCACCATGGCGATCTGCCGGAGGAAGTAGTCGCTCAGGGTCCCGAGGTGCTCGAAGTGCGCGGCGAACCGGTCGAACAGGCCGGGGGCGGGGTCGGGGTTCTCCGCCATCACGTCCGCGATGAACGGGGCCCGGTCCTCGGCGTACCGCCTGAGGTACTCCGCCCGTCCGGCGTCGGCGAAGGAGAAGGCGGCCGAGACGGGGTCCCGGACGACCGTGCCCGTGCCGAGGTCGATGGAGTCGCCGGGCCTGAAGTGGTCCCAGCGCTGCGCCGGCAGGTGCTCGCGCAGCCACGCCGTCGCCATCTCGGGATCGCAGAACGCCCCGTCCTCCTGGTCGAGGACCCGGTTGAGGTGGGACACCTCCTCGTCCAGGAAGCACGGCGGCCCCGCGAACGGCACCGCCAGCTCCGGCGCCGTCTGCCGGACGAGGCGCTGGACGGCCCGGAGTTTGGCGACCCGCTTGTCCATCGAGACCGCGGCCATCTCCTCGGCCGGGTACTCGTAGCAGATCGGATGCCAGGACGCACCGGCCGTCTGGAGCGCCATCAGGTCCAGCCGCCCTCCCACCAGGTGCTTGGCCCGGCGGGCCTGCGCGGCGGTGAGCCGGGCGTCGTTGCAGTTCAGGAAACCATGACCGTCGGCGACCATCAGGAAAGCCGCGTCATGGCACATCGGGGAGAGCTCGGGAATCGCGGTGATCCAGGAACCCCGATTGTCGAGTGGGAATTTCTCCCAGGCCGGCAGCTCGATTACCTGGCGCCCCCCGGCGGCCGCCGCCATGCGTTCCCGGAAGGCCGGACCGGGGTAGCGCGGAATGAGGATCCTGGTGCGCGCGGGGAGCCGCTCGATGACCCAGGGATCGAAGTGGTCCAGGTGTTCGTGGGACACGGCGACCCAGTCCGCTTCGAGCAGCGCCGCGGTGTCGAGGTGATCGTTTCTGGGATACTGGTGCCAGGCTCCGAGGAAGGCCCCCGTTGGAGCGAGCCACGGGTCCGCGAGCAGGTGGAACGCCACCGCGTCCACCGCCACGCCCGCATGCCCGAGAAAAGTGACCGTTGGCATGCGTAGACTGTCTCCCCGCGGCCGCGCGCCCGCACCCACCGGAATGCGCAAAGCGGCTACGCCTTAGGCATGAAAGAAATGGCCTCGCACAGAGGGCCAATCCTTACTTGGACGCCCTGACAAAGGGTAAAGTTTACGGCCCGTTACTTACTGTCCACTTCCGGTCATACACCGGTATATTGCGGCAGATTATCTGGACACCACCGTCCTGTCGCGCGACCGTCGTGGTGGCGCCGGGCATTACGGACGGGGGACCATTCATGAACGACCGACGGCCCTCCCCGCACGTGCGCGCGCCGGCCGGCGGTGCCGCGCACGCCCTGTGGCGGCGGAGGCTCCGGCACGACATCCGGCACGAGCTGGGCACGATCATCATGCTGGCGTCGGCGGTCGCGGTGTCGGAGGACGTCGGGGAGGTGAGCCGGCGGCGCATCGAGCAGCTGCTCGGCGAGACCCGCTGGCTGGACCATCTGCTGCGGCGGCTCGACGAGGACGACGACGACCAGCCGCTGCCCTCCCCGGAGCGGATCCGCGTGGACGGCCTCACCGAGGAGGTCGTCACCGGGATCCGGCTCGCCACCCCCCACGAGATCTGCCTCGACGCGGACGAGGCGTGGGCGCACATGGACCCCGTCGCGCTGTGGCGGGCGCTCCGCAACGTCCTCGACAACGCCTGCCGCGTCGCCGGAGGCCGGGTGGACGTGCGGGTCGAGGTCGTCCAGGGCTGGGTGGTCATCCAGGTCGACGACGACGGGCCCGGCTTCGGCGCCGGACGGGACGCGCCGCGCCCGGCCGGACGGGACGCGCCGCACTCCGGCGGACGGGACGCGCCGCGTCACGGGCTGGCCTCGCTGGGCCTCGGCATCGTCCACGACCTGATCTCCGGGTACGGCGGCAGCCTGGAGATCCGCACCTGCGAGATGGGCGGTGCCCGCGTGCGGATGCTGCTCCCGGCGGCGCCGCCACCCGAGCCGCTGGCCGCGCCGCTCGCCGCCGAGACGTGTCCGGGACGGGACCGCGACGAGCGGCGGCCGCGTCCATGAGGGTCATCATCTGCGACGACCACGCGGTGTTCGCGGACTCGCTGTCCCTGGTGCTGTCGGACGCCGGGCACACCGTCGTGGGGGTGGTCTACTCCCCGAGGACGCCCTGCCCGTGCTGCGCGGCAGGAGCGCCGACGTCTGCCTGATCGACCTGCGGTTCCCGTCCGGCACCGCGCTGGAGTGGATGCCGCGGCTGCGGGCCGCCGCGCCGGCGACGCGGTTCGTCGTGCTGACCGGCTTCCTGGAGCAGCGGGTGCTGGAGGCGGGCGTCGCGGCGGGCGTGCGCGGGTTCGCGCACAAGGGGCAGCAGGCCGGGGACATCCTCGCGCTGCTGCGCCGCGTGGGCGCCGGGGAGGTCGTCGCCGACCTCGCCGCGCAGCGCGGCGGCGCCCGGCCGCGCAGCCGTGCCCAGCAGGTCGCGCGGTTCCTCACCCCGCGCGAGCGCGAGGTCCTGACCCGGCTCGCGCGCGGCGAGTCCACGCAGGCGCTGGCCAAGGCGATGGGCGTGACGCGCAGCACCGCCCGCAGCCATGTGCAGAGCGTGCTCAGCAAGCTCGGCGTGCACTCGCAGCGCGAGGCGGTCATCGAGGCCGCCAGGCACGGGCTGGTCAGCGTCGAGACCGGGGAGTGGCTCGCCGGCTGAGAGGAGCGGGACGGTGGCGCGCCACCCCGCGGGACGGCCGAATCCGGACACGCCGGGTCCGGCCGGGACGCGTTAGCGTCCGCCTTGAAGGAGGAGGTTCCCATGCCTCAACGGCGAGGCGCGCTGCCCATCTCCGACGCCGAGGTCCTCGGCTGCCCCGACACCTACGTCCGCGGCATCCCCTATGACCGGCTGGAACGCCTCAGGGGCCGTACCCCGGTGGTGTGGCTGGACGGGCGGCTGGCCGGCCGGCCGGGGTCGTGGGCCGTCCTGCGGTACGAGGACGTCCGGCACGCCCTGGCCCATCCCGAGCTGTTCTCCCCGGACGCCGACGGCGTCCTGCACGGCCCCCTGCCCGGCGACGGCTCCGGGGCGGACGCGCCGGACGGCCCGTCGTACGGGGCGCCCGACGGCGGGCCGGCGCGGATCGACATGGACCCGCCCACCGGGGCCATGCTGGACCGGATGCCGGACGGCGCCGCCGTCGACTTCGTCACCGACGTCGTCCGCGACCTCCCCGAGACGCTCCGGGACACCCTGGCGGGCGGCGTGCACGCCCTCATCCGCCATCCGGTGCAGTACGAGCGGCTGCGGGACCGCCGGGCGGACGACGGCCTCCTCGACAGCGCCGTGGAGGAGATGCTGCGCTGGTGGACGCCCGTCATGCAGGTGTGGCGGACGATGCGGCGCGGCACCGTCATCGGCGGCGTGCCGCTGCTCGCGGGCGAGCGGGTGGCGCTGTGGCTCGCGTCCGCCAACCACGACGACGGGGTGTTCCCCGAGCCCGCGCGTTTCCTGCCCGACCGGTTCCGCGCGCTCCCGGCCGCCACCCGGCCGTCCCGCTTCGGGCGCACCCGCCAGCGCGAGCAGCGCGTCCGCCCCCATCTGTGCTTCGGCCAGGGCGACCGCGCGTGCCTCGGCGCCCGGCTGGCCCGGGTCCACCTCCGTGCCCTGCTGGTGGCGCTGCTGAACCGGCCGGGATGCGTCCGCCCGGCGGGCGAGCCGGTGATGCTGCGGTCGAGCGCCCGCCACGGCTTCGAACGACTGCCCATCCGGTGGACCGGCTGACACTTCTCGGCCGACTGGCACTTCGACCCGGCACACACCGTTGAACGGCTGACACGGCGCGGGCTCCCCGGGCCGTTCCGGTACCGGTGCCTTCGCCGGGTCAGGGCCCCCATCCGGGTCCGCCCACTGAACGTCCCCGCTGCCTGTGCCGTATGTCGGCTCAGTTGCTCCCTCGCGCGCCCGGAACGCGGCGCGCCCTGCCAGAGGAGGACCGAAGGTGGGACTGACGAGCTGGGGGCTGCTCGTTCTGCTCGCGTCGCTCACGTCCGGATCCCTGGCCGCGACCGTGTGGGCGTGGCCGCGCGCCGCGTCCGCCGGTCTCCGCGCCGCCGCGGGACGCGTCCTGCTGCTGCTCGGCTGCCAGCTCACCGTCCTGGTGACGCTGGTGACCGCGCTCAACGGCTACTACCTGTTCTACGGCTCGTGGGCGGACCTGGCGAGCGCGGCGGGCGGCCGCGCGCAGGCCGCCCGGCACGGGCCGGCGGCCGTCCCGAACGCCAGGGCGGCCTCGCAGGTGGTCCGGAAGGTGCGCGAGAGCCTCGCGCCGGCGCGCGCCGGGCGGCCCCTTCCCGAGCGGGACGGCCAGGTCGAGCACCTGGACATCCGCGGGATCCGCACCGGGATCTCGTCCGAGGCGTACGTCTACCTGCCGCCGCAGTACTTCCAGCGGCCCTTCGCGGCCCGGCGGCTGCCCGTCGTGATCTTCATCGCGGGGTACCCGGCGGCGGACCGGCAGGTCTGGATCGGCAAGGGGCACGTGCCGGACACCGTGGCGCGCGAGCAGCGGGCGGGCCGCGTCCAGCCGATGATCTACGTGCTGATGCGGCCGACCGTCGAGGACGGCCGGGACACCGAGTGCGCCGACGTCCCCGGCGGCCCGAAGGTGGAGACGTTCTTCGCGCAGGACGTCCCCGAGGCGATCTCCGAGACCTACCGCACGGCCTACGACCGCGCGGGCTGGGGCCTCGCGGGCTACTCCACCGGCGGATACTGCGCGACGAAGCTGGCGATGCTGCACTCCGGGAGGTTCGCCGCCGCGGTGAGCATGGCCGGCCACTTCCACGCCCTGCTCGACACCACGACCGGCGACCTGTACGGCGGCAGCGCGCGGCTCCGGCGCGACAACGACCTGATCTGGCGGCTCCGGAACCTGCCGCAGCCGCCGGTGTCGGTGCTCGTCGCCTCGGCGGACGTGGGCGAGAAGACCTTCCCGTCCGCGCGGCGGTTCATGGCCGCCGCCCGCCCTCCGCTGGTGGTGGACAGGGTGCTGCTGCCGACCGGCGGCCACAACTTCAAGACGTTCCGCAAGTACATCCCGCCGTCGATCCGGTGGCTGAGCGCGCACCTGAAGGGCGAGTGACGTGGAGCCGGTCAGCGGGCTCCTCCTGCTGCTGGTGTGCGGGCTCACCGCCGGGTGCGTCGCGGCGGCCGTGGTGCTGTGGCCGCGCCTCGGCGGGCCCGGTGCCCGCCCGCTGCTGGCCCGGTCCGGGACGCTGCTGGCGACGCAGGCGCTGATGACCGTCTCGGCCGTCCTGCTCGCCAACCGCTACTTCGTGTTCTACGCGACGTGGAACGACCTGCTGGGCGGCGACACCGCGCAGGTGCGGGTGGAGCGGGTGCAGCCGAGCGGCGGCGTGCGCATGCCCGCCGACGAACCCGTGCGGCGCATGCCCACCGACCTCGGCCCGCGGCGCCCCGGGCGCGAGCGCGACCCGGCCGCGGACGGGCGGGTCGACCGGCTGCGGTTCCGCGGCGCCCGCAGCGGCCTTGCGGCCGAACTGTACGTCTACCTGCCGCCCCAGTACTTCCAGGCGGCGTATGCGGGCAGGCGGCTGCCGGTCGTCATGGTCCTCGCGGACGGCGCGGCGGACGGCAAGGCCGACGCGGGCAAGGACCCGTCCGCGGGTGCGATGGCATGGATCCGGCAGGGGCGGCTGCCCTCCGCGGCGGACGACGCGGAGGGCCCCGGCAACGCGCAGCCGATGGTGTACGCGATGGTCGGCCAGGGGCACGGGTGCATCGACGTGCCCGGACGGTCCGCCGGAGCGTCCGGCCTGGCCGAGACCTTCCTCTCCCAGGACGTGCCGGAGGCGCTCGCCGACACCTACCGGCTGCCGCGCACCCGCAAGGGCTGGGGGTTGCTGGGGCTGGCCGCGGGCGGGCACTGCGCGGCGCGGCTCGCGATGCTGCACTCCGACCGGTTCGCCGCCGCGGCGGCCCTCGGCGGCCGCTTCGGGCTTCCGCCCGCGCCCCCGGCCGGTCCGGGCGGCGACCCGTACGGCGGCAGCCGCGCGTACCGGCTCGACAACGACCTCCTGTGGCGGCTGGAGAACCTCCCGCCGCCGCCGGTCGCGGTCCTGGCCGCCGCCGGGACGGGCGGGGAGGACGCGCGGGAGGCGGAGCGGTTCACCGCGCGCGTCAAGCCGCCGATGATGACGGGCAGTGTCCTGGTGCCGGGATCGCCCGGGACGCTCCGGCAGTGGCGCGGCCGGCTCCGTCCCGTTCTGGAATGGACGGGCGCGCATCTGCGAGGCGAGTAGTCCCCGGCCGGCTACCTCCCGGGGAGTAGGGCCGCTGACTCCCCCCAGCCGACGTGGACCGGCCCGCACGTGACCTAACGTGCTGGCATGAGCACCTCCTCGCCGCACGCGCCGGTCCGGCCCCACCGGCCGCGCCCGGCCCAGTGGCCCGTGTGGGTCGTCCCGCTGTTCCTGGCGTTCGTCCAGGTGGCCGGGTCCCTCGCGGCGCAGCACGGCGGGCGGGGTCCCGGGGGCCGGGGGGAGTCGTGGCGCGACCACGGCGGCTGGGGTCCGGGCGGCGAGGGCGGCCCCCACATCGGCAGCAGGGACCTGGACGCGCTCGGCGTCGCGCTGCTCCTGGCCGGCCCGGCGCTGCTGCTGCTCCGCCGCCGCAACCCGGTGGCGACGCTCGCGGCGACGTTCGCGGTGACGGCCCTCTACCTGCTGCGCGGCTACACCTACGGCCCGGCGCCGTTCTCGGCCGCCGTCGCGATCGTCGCGGCGGTCACCGCCGGGCACCGGCTCGCGGCCTGGGCGGGGACGTCCGCCGCGCTGGCGGCCTACTTCGCGCTCACCGCGGTGATCGGCGTCCCGCCGGAGCGCCGGGGCGAGTCCGGGCGGCTGTTCCCGGTGGAGGAGCCGAGCCTGTCCGGGACGGTCTTCGTGATCGGCTGGGCGCTGGTGGTGCTGGTCACCGCGGAGCTGATCCGGATGCGCGGCCAGAAGGCCGCCGAGGCGGCGCGCGTCCGCGCCGAGGAGGAGCGCCGCCAGGCCAGCGAGGAGCGGCTGCGGATGGCCCGCGAGCTGCACGACGTCCTCGCGCACAACATCTCGATGATCAACGTGCAGGCGGGCGTGGCGCTGCACCTGATGGACGACGACCCCGAGCAGGCCCGGACGGCGCTGGCGGCCATCAAGGAGGCCAGCAAGGAGGCGCTCACCGAGATGCGCGGGGTGATCGGGGCGCTGCGTGCGCAGGGCGAGAGCGCGCCGCGCTCCCCCACCGCCGGCCTCGACCGGCTGGACGACCTGCTCGACCGCGCCCGCTCCGCCGGGCTCGGGGTGGACGCCGAGGTCACCGGGGACCCGAGGCCGCTGCACGCGAGCACCGACCTGGCCGCGTTCCGGATCGTCCAGGAGTCGCTCACGAACGTGACGCGCCATGCCGGGCCGGGCCCGGTGACGGCGCGGGTCCGCATCGCCTACGGTGAACGCGAGATCGAGGTGCGGGTCGAGGACGACGGCCGGGGCGCGTCGCTGCTGGACGAGCATCCGGGCGGCAGCGGGATCCGGGGCATGCGGGAGCGGGCCGCCGCGCTCGGCGGCACGTTCGACGCCGGGCCCCGCACCGGCGGCGGCTTCGCCGTCCGGGCGCGGCTGCCCCTCACCGACGACGCGGGGGACGAAGGGGACGCGCTGTGATCAAGGTGCTGCTGGCCGACGACCAGGCGCTGGTCCGGGCGGGCTTCCGGGCGCTGCTGGACGCCCAGCCCGACATCGAGGTGGCCGGCGAGGCCGGGGACGGCGAGGAGGCGGTCGCGCAGGCGCGCCGGCTCCGCCCGGACGTCATCCTGATGGACATCCGGATGCCGGGCCTCGACGGGCTCGCCGCCACCCGCCGGATCGCCTCCGACGAACGGCTGGACGGCGCCCGGATCGTCATCCTCACCACCTTCGAGCTGGACGAGTACGTCTTCGAGGCGCTGCGCGGCGGCGCGAGCGGGTTCCTGGTCAAGGACACCGAGCCGGTGGAGCTGATCCACGCCGTCCGCGCCGTCGCCGCCGGGGACGCGCTGCTGTCGCCGAGCGTGACGCGGCGGCTGATCGCCGAGTTCGCGGCGCGGGCCAAGGAGCCCGCTCCGTCGCCGCGGCTGAACGCGCTGACCGACCGTGAGCGGGAGGTGATGACGCTGGTCGGCGAGGGGCTGTCCAACGAGGAGATCGCCGCGCGGCTGGTGGTCAGCCCCGCGACCGCGAAGACCCACGTCAGCCGGACGATGGTCAAACTCGGCGCGCGCGACCGGGCGCAGCTGGTCGTGTTCGCCTACGAGTCGGGTCTCGTGAAACCCGGCTGGCTGCCCTAGAAAGCCTTACTCTCTGGCGATTGACTGTTCCCCGCCTGCGCCGGCATGACAGGGTTGATCCGCACGAGGCCACCGCCATGGAGGAGTCCGGTGCCCAACCCCACGAGGATCCTCGCGGTCGACGACCGCGAGGAGAACCTGACCGCCCTCGCGGCCGTGCTCGACGCGCTCCCGGTCGAGGTCGTGCCCGTCACGTCCGGCCGCGCGGCGCTGAAGGAACTGCTGGGCGAGGAGTTCGCCCTGATCCTGCTCGACGTCGTGATGCCGGAGATGGACGGCTTCGAGACCGCCGGGCACATCAAGGCCCGGCCCCGTACCCGTGACATCCCGATCATCTTCCTCACGGCCGCGGGCGGGGCGGGCGAGCAGGCGTTCCGCGGCTACGCGGCCGGGGCCGTCGACTACCTGACCAAGCCGTTCGACCCGTGGCTGCTGCGCGCGAAGGTGTCGGTGTTCGTCGAGCTGCACCGCCGCAACCTCGAACTGCGGCGGCAGGCGGGGCTCCTGCGCACCGCGCTCACCGGCGACGCCGACGACTCCGCCGACTGCGACCGGCTCCTCAAGGCCCTGGACGACAGGCTCTCCCGCATCGAGGACGACGCGGCCCGGCTGCGCTCCGGCGAGCCCGCCGAGGACCTCGACGACCACGTCGCCGACCTCAGGCTCGCGCTGGACGCCCTGTCCGCGGGCGCCTGACCCGTCCGCCGTCCCCCGGCCCGGCCGGTGGGACCCGCCCCTCGCTCACATCCCCGGCCCGGTCGCGGCGACCCGCGCGGCGGGCGCGGCCATCGCGTCCGCCTGGAGCTTCTGGCGCAGGATGAACGCCCCCGCCAGGACCGCCGCGATCACCAGGATCACCGCGATCGCGACGATCAGGACGGTCTTGCGGCGCTCGCCCGGCCCGTGCGGGCCCGGCGGCGCCCCGCCCTGGGCGGGCGGGGCCGGCTGCTGCCAGTTCCCGTACTGCCGCGGCTGCTCCCACGGAGGCGGTGTCCGCCCGGAAGGCCCCTGCCCCTGCGGCGTGCGACCCTGCGGGGGCGGCGGCGCCCAGTCGGTCTCCAGCAGGGTCGGACCGTCGAGGCCCGGCGTGCGCCCCGGCCCGGGCGCCATCCCGTCGGCCGCGTCGTGCCGGGTGGCGGCCTCGATCTCGTTCGGGTCCAGCACGGTCTCGGCGGCGTCGTCGCCCCGGCCCGCGCGTCCGGGCGGACCGTCGAGCATGGTCGCGTCCGTGCCGGTCGGGCGCGAGGACGCCGGCGGCGAGGGCGAGGGCGGGGCCGGGGGCAGCGTCGCGACGTGGGTGAGCAGCGGCTGCGCCTGCGCCGCCGTCATCCGGTGCACCGGCTCGCGCGCCAGCAGCCCCTCCAGCACGCGCGAGAGCGGCCCGGCGTTGCGGGCGGGCGGGACCGGCTCGGTGAGCGCCGCCTGGAGCGAGGACATCGCGTCCGGCCGCTCGTAGGGGGAGCGTCCCTCGACGGCCGCGTAGAGCGTCGCGCCCAGCGCCCACAGGTCGGACGCGGGGACCGCCCGCTCGCCCTGCGCGCGCTCCGGCGGGATGTAGGCGGGCGACCCCATCACCAGCCCGGTCTGGGTGAGGGTCGCGTCGCCCTCCACCTGCGCGATGCCGAAGTCGGTGAGGACCACGCGCCCCGCGTCGGTGATCAGCACGTTGCTGGGCTTGATGTCGCGGTGCAGGATGCCCTTCTCGTGGGCGTGCCGGAGCGCCGCGAGCATCTGGAGCCCGATCTCGGCCACCCGGCGGTGCTCGATCGGCCCCCGGTCCAGGAGGTCCTGGAGGGACGGCGCGAGGACGAGCTCCATCACGATCCAGGGACGGTCCGACTCCTCCACCACGTCGTGGACGATGACGACGCCGGGGTGGCTCAGCCGCGCCGACGCCCGCGCCTCGCGGAACGTCCGCTCGTACAGGACGGCGCGCTCGGCGTCGCTCAGCCCCGGCGGCAGGACGACCTCCTTGACCGCGACGTCGCGGTCGAGCATCACGTCGTAGGCGCGCCACACGGTGCCCATGCCGCCGCGTCCGACCACCGCGTCGAGCCGGTAGCGGTTGCCGAGCAGACGTGCCTGTCCCATGGCTAGATGGTCCCCCAAGCGCTCATCCCACCCCTGAGGGACGGAACGTGTCGAGCACATTCTTCACGAGTGCCTCGTTCTCGTTCCACTTGGACGCGGGAACCGCCACCACCACGGCGTACGGCGTCCCGCCGGCGATCACGCCCCGGTCGCGGGCCCGGGTGCCGCCCGCGCGGGACCAGACGAACTCGATGTCGGCGGCGGGGAGCCCGCCGGCGGTGCTGCGGGCGATGTCGATCCGGCGGAAGCCCTGGAGCTTGCCGTCGGCGATGGCCTCGCGCTCCCAGGTGACCCAGTGCTCGTAGGGGTCGCCCGTCCACGGCGTGCGGTCGACCTGGACGTACGCGGTGGACGCCGGGTCCGTCCAGACCGTGCTGTTGCCCTGCTCCGCGCGCTTCCAGCCCCGGGGGACGCCGATCGTGAAGCCGGGTCCGGCGGCGGTGGCGAGCCCCGGCGGGAGCGGGGTCCTGCCGGGCGAGGTGCCCGGTGTCCCGCCGGGCGACCCGCTCGGCGAGGCACCGGACGTGGTGCCGGATTCGGGCGACTGCGCGGCGGGCGACCGCGGGCCGGCGGGGCCGCGGCCCTCCGCGCCCTTCGGCCACGCGTACACCACGGCGGGGACGAGGATCGCGACCACCACGAGCGCGCCGAGGAACACGGGCAGCGCCCGCCTGCGCTTCGCGGGCGCACTCCCCGCCGGGACGGGGGCGCCGTGCCCCCAGCCGGCCGTCCAGCCGCCCTCGGGCTGCGGACGGTGCGTGGTCGCGCCGTGCGGCGCGGCGGACCAGGAGGGCTGCGGGGTGCCGTCGTCCACCGCGGTGCCCGTGGTCCAGTGCCGGGGGCCCGGAGCCGGGCCCTCGAAGGCGAACGTGTCCTGCTGCGCGATCTGCGCGGCGGCCTCGCTCGCGGCGTGCCCGGACGCGACCGCGGCGAGCGCCTCCTCCGCCTGGTCGGCGCCCATCCGGCGGACCGGGTCGCGCTCCAGCAGCCCCGCGAGGACGGGCGCGAGCGGCCCGGCGTTGCGCGGCGGCGGCGGTTCCTGCGTCATCACGGCGGCGAGCACCGCCATGGCGTCGTCGCGGTGGTGCGGGGCCTTCCCCTCGCAGGCGGCGTAGAGCGTCGCGCCGAGCGCCCACAGGTCGGACGCGGGGATCGCGGGCTCGCCCTTGAGCCGCTCCGGCGACATGTACGCGGGCGACCCCATGATCAGCCCGGTGTGCGTGAGCGTGGCGTCGCCCGCCATCCGCGCGATGCCGAAGTCGGTGAGGACGGCGCGGTCCCCATCGGCGACCAGAACGTTCGCGGGCTTGACGTCGCGGTGCAGGACGCCGATCGCGTGCGCGGCGCGCAGCGCGCCCACCACCTGCCGGCCGATCGAGGCGACACGGCCCGGCGGCAGGGGGCCGTCCTCGTCCACCACGTCCTGGAGCGAGCGGGCCCTGACCAGCTCCATGACGATCCACGGACGGTCGTCCTCGTCCACGACGTCGTGTACGGTCACGACGCCCGGATGGTTCAGGCGCGCCGAGGCGCGCGCCTCGCGGAGCGTCCTCTGGTGCCGGGTCTCCCGCTCAACGGGGTCGAGGGAGACGTGCAGGGAGACCTCCTTGACCGCGACGTCGCGGTCGAGCGTCTCGTCGCGGGCCCGCCACACGGTGCCCATCCCGCCGCGCCCGACCACCGACAGCAGCCGGTAGCGGCCGGCCAGCAACCGCCCGTCCGCGTGGTCCGCCTGTTCCCCGTCCGACATGAGTCGCGACCCTACCGATCCCATCTAACAGATCGGCATACGCCGACCTTGCGTCACTTCTTCGCGGGCTCGAAGAACCGGAAGACGGGCTGGAGCGCCGCCAGCTCCTTCTCCCAGCGCTCGTCCGGCGCCCGCAGGAGGATGGCGTAGCCGTGCCCGTTCACCACGAAGCCGCGGTTGAGGATGTGCAGCCGGGTGCCGCCGCTCTCGAAGGTGAACTCCCAGTCCGCGGACCTGTCGCCGTTCCCGCCGTCGGGCACGGGCGGGTGGTCGCCGGTCGGCTCGATCTTGATCTTGCGGTAGCCGGGGAACCCGGCGCCGCCCTTCTCCTGCCGCCGCCAGTCGCCGATCGCGCTCGCGCCGGGCCGGTCGGTCTGCCCGATCTGGACGTAGGTCTCGCGGTTCCGCGAGTAGTAGAAGTCGCCGCCCTGCTTGCGCTCGGGGCCGCTCCAGCCGTCCGGGACGGGGACGGCGTAGCCGCTGCGGTCATGGTGCATGCGGAAGCCCGCCGGGAGTGCCGCGCCGGGCGTCGCGCTCGGCGTGGCCGGCGTCGGGCGCGCGGACGATTTCGGGGCCTTCGGCGACGGGTGTGCGCCCTTGCCGCCGGGGTCGTCACCGCCCGAACCCGCCATCGCGATGCCCGCGATGACGACGATGATGAGCAGCACGACCGCGCCGATGACCAGCGCGTTCCGGTGGGTGGCCAACGCCGAGCGGACGGATCCGCGCGGCTCGGCGCCGGCGGCGTCCGGGGCGGCCGGAGGAAGCGGGCGGCCGAGGCGGTCCGTCTGCTCCAGGCGGCCCGCGGGCTGCGTGGGCGGCCCGGCGCGCCAGGACGTGGCGCGCGCCGGGTCGTCCAGCACGGTCTCGTTCGGGGACGGGCCGTCGGCGCCGGGCGGGGGCCCGGCCGGCAGGTTCAGGGTGCCGGGTTCCTGCGGCGCCGCCGCGTCGGCGGGGCCGGGCGCCGGGTCGGCGGCCGGGAGGAACGACGCGGCGTCGAAGCGCGTCAGCTGGTCGGGGCGCGCGTCGCCGGCGCCGGGGATCTCGGGGATGGGCGTGACGCGGGTCTGCGCGGCGGGGGCCTCCAGGGGGTACTCCACCGCCATCGTCCGCTGGGTGTCGATGGTCTCCTGCCGGACGATGTCGTCCAGCAGCGCCCCGGCCTCGATGGCGTCCATCCGCTGGTCGGGGTTCTTGCGCAGCAGCCCCTCGATGACCGGGACGAGCCGGCCGCCCTTCTCCGGCGCGTCGGGCTCCTCGGAGATGACGGCGACCAGCGCGGCCATCGGCTCGGGACGCTCGAACGGCGACTTGCCGTGCAGCATCGCGTAGAGCGTGACGCCCAGCGACCACAGGTCGGACGCGGGCCCGGCGACGCGGCCGCGGGCGCGCTCCGGCGCGATGTAGGCGGGCGAGCCCATCACGAGCCCGGTCTGGGTGAGGGTGGCGTCGCCGGAGGCGGTGGCGATGCCGAAGTCGGTGAGCACGGCGCGCTCGCCGCCCGCCACCGTGCCGGTGACCAGCACGTTGCTGGGCTTGACGTCGCGGTGCAGCACCCCGGCGTCGTGCGCGGCGTGCAGCGCGGCGAGCATCTGCCGGCCGATCTCGGCGGCGCGGCGCGGTTCGAGCGGCCCGTCCTGCTTGATGACCTGGTCCAGGGAGCGGGCCAGGATCAGCTCCATGATGATCCAGGGCCGGTCGTCCTCCTCGACGACGTCGTAGACGGTCACGACGCCGGGGTGGCCGAGCCGCGCGGCGGTGCGGGCCTCACGGAACGTGCGCTTGTGGTGGACGGCCCGTTCCTCATCGGTGAGACCATGCGGGAGGATGACCTCCTTCACCGCGACGTCACGACCGAGGACCTCATCGTGTGCCTGCCAGACCGTCCCCATGCCGCCTCGGCCGACCTGGGTTACCAGTCGGTAGCGGCGGGCGAGCAACCGCTCACCGGGTTCATTTGGCATATCCGCGACCATATCGACTTTTGCTGACAACCTTGGACCGAGCTTGCAAGCCACATCCCCCTACCCGTACGACGCCCGGCACCACCTCATGGTTCGCCACCGGGTGAGCGAGTGCGGACGGAAGCGTGATCGACGTGACACCCGGTACAACTAAGAGAGTTGCACAACGTGCCGACGGGGGGACGATGCCGGAGAAGGGCCTGAGGGGCGAGTGGCGACGCCTGATCCAGGCGGCACCCACGATCTTCTTCTGGTACACCCGTCTCTCCGGGATCCTGTCGCTGCTGGCCTGGGTCTCCTATGGTCTCATCCTTGAGATAGCCGACATCTGGGCGCTGCGCTGGATCGGCTACCTCGGCTGGTTCCCCAGCGTGCCCGTCGGGCTCGTGTGGATCCTGCTGTCGATGGGGGTGCGGCGGCGCAAGAAGGCCGCCTGGCGCATCCTCGTCCTCATCTTCTGCCTGCCCGCCGCGCTCGGCGTCACCGCCGTCCTCACCACCCTGTTCGACCCGGCGAAGCCCACCCCGGTCGGCCTGATCGTCACGGCCTGCGTGTACCTCGCCGTGCTCGGCCTGCTGGTCTCGGCGCGCGGCCAGTTCACCACACTGCCCGACCGCGCGAACCGGCGCCTCGCGGCGATCGTCTTCACCTGCCTGCTGGTCGTGACCTGCGGGATCGGGACGTTCCTCGTCACCGTCACCGACCGCCAGAGCAGCGGCGACTTCTGGACGCACCCCGTCTACGCCATCATGCAGACGGTCCTCGGGCCGCGCGTCACGGGCAAGCCGATCGACGTCTCCGTCCCGTTCTGGGTGGACGTGATCCTGTGGGTCCTCGGCACCGGGCTGTTCGTCGGGACCTTCTGGGCGCTGTTCAAGCCCGGCCGCCGCGACCCCGTCCTCAGCCCGCCGGAGGAGCTCGCGGCGCGCGCGCTGCTCGCCGAGTACGGCGAGCAGGACTCGCTCGGCTACTTCGCGCTGCGCCGCGACAAGGACGTCATCCTCGCACCGAACGGTAAGGCGGCCATCGCCTACCGGGTGGAAGGTTCGGTCTCGCTGGCCAGCGGCGATCCGCTCGGCGACCCCGAGTCGTGGGACCAGGCGATCGAGGCGTGGCTCGGCGAGTGCCGCGCGCACGCGTGGATCCCCGGCGCGGTCAGCGTCGGCGAGCGCGGCGCCCACATCTACCGGCGGCACGGGTTCGACGCCCTGGAGCTCGGCGACGAGGCCATCGTCGACCTCACCGACTTCAACCTCGACGGCCGCGAGATGCGGCAGGTCCGCCAAGCGGTCCGGCGCGTCGAGCGGGCCGGCTACACCGTCCGCATCCGGCGGCACTCGCAGATCCCCGGCTGGGAGATGGGCAAGCTCATCCGCAGCGCCGACGCCTGGCGCGGTGAGGAGACCGAGCGCGGCTTCTCGATGGCCCTCGGCCGCCTCGGCGACCCCACCGACGGCCGCTGCGTGATGGTCGAGGCGTTCGACGCCCAAGGCGAGCTGCGCGGGCTGCTGAGCTTCGTCCCCTGGGGCCGGACGGGCCTGTCGCTGGACCTGATGCGCCGCGACCGCCGCGCCGAGAACGGCCTGAACGAGTACATGGTCGCCAAGCTCGCCGAGAAGGCCGCCGTGGTCGGCGCGCAGCAGCTGTCGCTGAACTTCGCGATGCTGCGCTCGGCGTTCGAGCGCGGCTCGCAGATCGGCGCCGGGCCGGTCGCGCGCGCCTACTACCGGTTCCTGTCGTTCGCGTCGAAGTTCTGGCAGCTGGAGTCGCTGTACCTGGCCAACGCCAAGTACCTGCCGCACTGGCGGCCCCGGTTCATCTGCTACCAGCATGGGCGCCACCTCGTCCGGCTCGGGCTCGCCTACGCGCGCGCCGAGGGGTTCCTGCCGAGCTTCAACCGCCCCAAGCTGGACCGCGCGGCCGCCATGGTCCCGTCCACGGACCTGGTCGAGCGGATCAAGGAGATCGAGGAGGCCGCCGACGCGGCCCGCGCGCCGCAGCGCCGGCTGTCGGAGCAGGAGCGGGTCCGGCACGCGAAGCTGGAGCAGATCCGCGCCTGCGGCATGGACCCCTACCCGCTGTCGTTCGAGCGCACCGACTTCGCGTCCGGGATCCGCGAGCGCTTCCCCGGGCTGCCGCCCGACACCCGCACCGGCGAGCACGTCGCCATCGCCGGGCGTGTCGTGCTGGCCCGCGAGCACGGCCGGCTGATCTTCGTCACGCTGCGGGACGAGACCGCCGACCTCCAGGTCATGCTGACCTCCGACGCGCTCGGCGCCCCGTCGCTGCGCCACTGGAAGTCGCTGATCGACCTCGGCGACCAGGTGGGCGTGTCGGGCGAGGTCGTCACGTCCCGGCGCGGCGAGCTGTCGGTGCTGGCCGACGCCTGGCGGCTCACCGCCAAGTGCCTGCGGCCGCTGCCGAACAAGCGCGCCGGGCTGTCGGACCCCGAGGCCCGCGTCCGGCAGCGCTACGTCGACTTCATCGTCAACGACGACGCGCGCCGGATGCTGCGCATGCGCGGCGACGCGGTGGCCGCCGTCCGCGACGCGCTGCGCGCCCGCGGCTACCTCGAAGTCGAGACGCCGATGCTCCAGCCCATCCACGGCGGCGCCGCCGCCCGCCCGTTCACCACCCGCATCAACGCCTACAACATGCAGCTGTACCTGCGGATCGCCCCGGAGCTGTACCTCAAGCGGCTGCTGGTCGGCGGCGTCGGCCGGGTGTTCGAGCTGAACCGCAACTTCCGCAACGAGGGCGTGTCGCACAAGCACAACCCCGAGTTCACGATGCTGGAGGCGTACGAGCCGTACGGCGACTACGACACGATGGCCGGCCTCACCCGCTCCCTGGTCCTGGACGCCGCGCGCGCGGCGCTCGGCACCACGGTCCTCGTCCGCGACGGCGTCGAGTACGACCTCGCGCGGCCCTGGGAGGAGATCACCGTCTACGAGTCGGTCTCCAAGGCCCTCGGCGAGGAGGTCACCCCCGACACCCCCGCCGCGACGGTGCGCGGCCTCGCCGACCGCGCCGGGCTGAACACCGACCCCGCGTGGGGGCAGGGCAGGCTCGTCCAAGAGCTGTTCGAGGCGCTGGTCGAGGAACGGCTGATGGCCCCGACGTTCGTCCGCGACTACCCGGCCGAGACCTCGCCGCTCACCCGCCCGCACCGCGACGACCCCCGGCTGGCCGAGAAGTGGGACCTCATCGTCTTCGGCCTGGAGCTGGGCACCGCCTACTCCGAGCTGATCGACCCGATCATGCAACGTCAGCGCCTCACCGAGCAGTCGCTCCAGGCGGCCGGCGGCGACCCCGAGGCCATGGAACTGGACGAGGACTTCCTGCGCGCACTCGAATACGCCATGCCCCCCGCGGGCGGCATGGGCATGGGCATCGACCGGCTCCTGATCACCCTCACCGGCCGCAGCATCCGCGAGACCATCCCCTTCCCCCTAGTCCGTCCAGGGTCCTAGTTTTTTTGCAGTGCCCTTGGCGTCGGGCGCTGGAGCGCCCTCCTTCAACGGGCACCGCGGCGATCGCTGCATCGCTCCGAACTCGCCCTAGAGGGCTCGCTTCGCGATCAGGTTCTCGCTTCGCTCGAACCTGCCTTCGGACGCGATCGCAACGCTCGGGTCGTTGGCTGGGGCATGGACGGGTGATTGGTCGCTTGGGCGTTAGGGCACTGCGATTTACACAACTCGATAGCCCTGGTCGGCTAGCCAGTGGCGGGCGAGGCCGCGGCGGGCCTCTTCGTCTTCGGGGAGGTCGCGGCCGGGGGGGATGGGGAGCCAGCGGGACGGGTCGTAGACCTCGGCGGCGGGTTCATCGGCCAGGTCCCCGATGTGCAGGACGTCGCCGTGGACGAGGTCGAGGACGTGCGGCTCGGTGTCCTCCAGCGCGGCGGCGATCGCGCCGAGGTCGGCGGGCAGGGGCGGCAGGGCGGCGGCGCGTGGTGTGCCGAGCGCCGCCGCGAGGTCGGCGGCCAGTTCCGCGTCGCCCGGCGCGTCCCGGGCGTCCAGCTCGGCGAGGCACTCCTCGGCCCGTTCGCGCGCGGCGGCCCGTCCCTCGGCGAGGGCGGCGGCGAGCACGTCGCCCGCGTATTGGAGCACCGGCCCGAGCGGGCGGTCGCCGAGCGCCGCCAGGCCGCCGGAGCCGTCGCGGAGGTGTGCGGCGGCGCGCAGCCGCGCCAGATCGTCCTCGCCCCACCCGGTCACAGGGTCCTTTGTACAGAGCGGCCGGACGATCCGGGCCAAGTGGAGGAAATCACCGCGCGCGGCTGACGAGACCCTCCATCACGACGTCGAAGAGGTGCTCGTGCCTGAGCCCGATGGACGGGGCCACGTCGGCGATCGAGGCGAGCGCGCTGAACAGCGCGAACAGGTCGGTGCCATCGACGTCGGGACGGATGCGCCCGGCCTGCTGCGCGCGTGCCAGCAGCCGTCCGCCGGCGTCCCGCATCGCGACGCACGAGGCGTGCAGCGAGGACCGGCCGTCCTCCAGGGTGGCGATCATGGAGGCGGCGAGGCCCCGGTAGGTGGCGGCGCCCTCGGCGAAGGCGCGCAGCCATTCCGTCAGCGCCTCGGCGGGCGGGTGGGACGCCTCCAGCGCGGCGGCGTGCGCGGCGAGCCGGTCGAACCTGCCGCCGAGCAGCGCCTCCAGCAGTTCCTCGCGTGTCGCGAAGTGCCGGTAGAGCGTCCCCATGCCCACCTCGGCACGGCGGGCGATGTCGCGCAGCGACGCCTGGGTGCCCTGCTCCTCGATGACCGTCCTCGCCACGTCGAGGATGCGGGCCCGGTTCCGCTGGGCGTCGGCCCGCAGGGCACGGGGAGCTTCGGTCATCCCCCGATCCTAGAGCGTGCGGTCCGGAACAGGGCTCCGGTTGCCGTCCGCCTCACTCCGGGACGGTGATGCGGACGGCGTGCACGGCGCCCGGGGCGGCGAAGTCCAGCAGGCGGGCGGCCTCCTCCTCGGCCTCCGAGGCGTCCGGGAGGGGCTCGAACAGCTCGATCGCCAGCTCGGCGCGGCCCTCCTCGCGGTCGTGCCGGAGCTTCCAGACGCCGTGGACGCGGCCGTCGACCAGCAGGGTCGCCTTGACCCACGCGCCGACGCAGACGGCCTTGCGCCGCTCGCCGGTCATCAGGCGCGTGCGGTCGGCGTAGGCGAGGAGGAGGTTGTCCAGGTCGGGCAGGAAACGGACGGGCGCGGGCACATCGCCGGAGGGCAGCGGCATCCCGGGCACGTCGAACAGCTCGGTGCCGTTCTCGTCCCGGAACACGTCGAGGCCGGGGCGGAGCCGCTCGAAGTCGGCGTCCATCCGCCGCAGCCCCGACCACGCCTGGAAGTCCTTGACCGAGGCGGGCCCGAACGCGGCCAGGTACCGGTGGATCAGCCGGTCGGGGCCCGGGTCCTCCTCAAGCGGCCTGCCGATCCAGTCCTCCGCCAGCGCGAAGGGCGTGGCGCCCCGGGTGTTCCACGTCCCGCTGGGCGGCGGGTGGACGACCGGCACGAGTGCCTGCGACGACCAGCCGAGGGCCTGCGGGTCGCGGCCGGGCCACCGCTCGGCGAGGGCCCGCGCGAGCTGCGGACGGGTGAGCGTCCGGCCGTCGAGGAGCGTGCGGGCCTCGGCGGCCAGCTCGTCCAGGTCCCAGTCGCCGGTGACGCGGCCGAACGCCGCCTGGCGCCCGGCCAGCAGGCTCTCCCGGACGAGCGGCCGGATGTGCAGGAAGTCGTCGGCCGCCGCCATGTGCTGGGTGCCCCGCAGCAGCGACGAGCGGACGACGGAGCGGTCATCGAGGAGGTCGGTGAGGTCCTGCTGCCGGAAGTCCGCGAGACGCGCCCAGAGGGCGAGATAGGGCAGGTTCGGGTCCTGCGCCTGGAGGGCGACGAGACGTCCCACCGCCTGGAGGGCGGACATGCCGGAGCGGGCCAGCAGCAGCTGCCGCTCCAGCGTGGCGCGGTTGAGCGTGCGGCGGTCGAGGGTGCGCGCCATGGTTCCTCCGAGCATGGGAACAAATCGTTCCGTTCCATGGTATCCGAACGGAACGGATCATTCCACTAGGAGCCCTCCCGGTACGCCTCCACGGCGTAGCGGAGCCGGGCGCCGACCAGGAGCGCCTCGTCCGGCGGGCAGGCCAGCAGCCGCCGCGCCAGCTCCACGATCTGCTCGTCGGTCAGGTCGGGCTCGCGCGCGGCGATCCGCGCCACCAGCTCGACCAGCTCGGACCGCTTGTAGCCGACGATCGAGCGTCCGCGCCGCACCTGGAACGGGGCGGCGTCCGTCGCCACCTCGGCCACGGCCACCGCCTCGTGCGGGGCCTCCTCGCCGGCCGGTTCGGAGACCGCCACAGGGGCCTGCTCGGGGATCGGCTCAGGAACCGGCTCGGGCACCGGCTCGGGACGTGCCTCGGGCGCGGGACGCGGCTCGGGGACGTCCGGCTCGGGCATCCGCGGGGCGGGTGCCCGCGGCTCGGGGGCGGACGGCCCGGCGGTCTCCGGTTCCGAGGTCAGGAACCTGAACAGCGGTGTCGTGGGGGTCAGGCGGCCGCGCAGGGTGGGCGGCAGCGGGGTCGCGGGGACGGGCCCCTCCGGCTCGGGCAGGTCCGGGCCGGACGGGCCGACGAGGATCAGCCGGGGCGCCAGCCAAAGCAGGAACAGGCCCTCGGCGCCCGCGCCGTGCTCGCCGTCCACGATGACGACGTCGAACGAGCCGGGACGCGGCGGCAGCGCCTCCGGGACGCGCCAGAGCGGCAGGATCCACCCCGGGACGATCTCGGACGGCGCGGACGACGGCGCGCCCGGCGGCAGCGCCGCCAGCGCCGCGTTCCAGGCGCGGGCGGACGCCAGCTCGTCCTGGACGGCGCGCAGCCGGGCCTCGGCGTCCGCGAGCGACGCGCTCAGCCGCTCCTCGGCCGGGGACGGCACGGTCTCGGCGAGCCGCCCCGACGCGCGGGCCCACGCCCACGCCTCGTCCCAGCGCTTCGTCCGGCTGCGCCAGGCGTCGTCGCCGTCGGTCGCGGCGAGCAGGTTCGCGAGGTCGGGGTGGACGGCGCGGACCCGTGCCAGCAGCTCCTCGCAGCGCAGTTGCAGCGACCGCTCGTGCCGTGCCTCGGCGAGCGCGCCGAGGCACCGGCCGTAGGCGGCGGCGTCCCGGGCGTCGATGGCGGCGAGCGCCGCCTCCAGCTCCGGCGGGTCGTCGGCGCCGGCCGGGCCGATGGAGTCGCGCAGCGCGTCGAGGTCGGCGGCGGCGCGGTTCACGCCGAGGCCCTCCAGCGCCCCGTCCAGCGCGGACACGTACCCGTGCCACTGGAGCGGATGGTTGAGCGGGACGGCCATGCCGGAGCGGTCGAGGAGGTCCACGGTCTCGTTCACCGCGGGCATCGCGTCGCGGACGCGGCCGAGGCGCGCGTGCGCGCGGACGAACCGGGCGAGGCGGTCGGCGGGCGGCGGGTCGGCCGGGAACGAGATCCCGGCGGCCTCCCACACGTACTGGAGCTCCTGGCACGTCATCCGGATCATCAGCTCGGTGAAGACCAGGTCGAGAAGCTCGGGCGTGGTCGGCGGCGCGCCGTCCACGGTGGCGCCGCCCAGCAGCACCTCGGCCTGCCGCTGGGCCGCCGACCGCAGCGGCCCGCGCTTGAGGCTGCCGCCGTCGGCGAGGTAGGCGCGCAGGTCCTGGGCGATGCCCGCGAGCTTGCGCAGGTGCAGCTCGCCGGGCGGCAGCTCGATCCGGCGGTCCGCCATGCCCGCGGCGGCGCGCTCGGCCCACCGCGCCCGCGGCGCCATCTCCGCGACCCGCGTCCAGACGAGCGGGCGCCGGTGGGCGAGGGCGTCACCGAAGGCGCGGACGGCGAGGTCGGCGGGGTTCCAGCCGCCGGGGTGCCCGTCCAGCCCGAGGTCGCGCAGCGCCGCGGCGACGACGGAGGCGGCCCCGTCGAGCCGGGCGAGCAGCGCGGGGTCGCGTTCCCGCAGCCGCCGGGACAGGTCGGTCTCCGACCGCGCGGCGCGCTCGGACGCGACGGCCTCCGCCTCGATCAGCGTGCGCACGTACGCGGCGCTCGGCAGCGCGCCGGGGTCGACGTCGCGCCGCTCGCCGTGGACCTTGCGGGCGGGCGTCTCCTCGGCGAGCAGCACGACCAGCTCCGCCGCCTCGGCCCGGGAGATCGGCGGTCCCGGCGGCAGCCCGGGGCGGACGGGCATCCACGACATCTCGGGGGCCTCGGCGCGCAGCCGCCGGGCCAGCTCGCCGAGCCCGCCGCGGTAGCCGGAGCCGAGGTCGGTGGCGCCGCTCTCCTCGGCGTCCCGGAGCCGTTCGCGCAGCCCGGCGGCCTCCAGCTCGGCCGCCTGCTCCCGCTCGGCGAGCGCGGCGACGCGTGCCCGCTCGCGGGACGGGTCGTGGGCGGCCGCGCGGGCGAGGACGGCGGTGGCGGCCTCCCCCGCCGCGGCGGGGTCGGCGACCGTGAGGCCGGCGAGCCCCGGCGGCAGCGCCGCGCGCAGCGCCTCCGACGCCGCCGTGCCGGACGTGGCGACCAGCACCCGCATCCCGCGGACGAGGACGGCCGCGAGGAAGTCGCGGGCGGTGTGCGGCGCCGCCTCCTCGACGTGCCGGACGTGCTGCCCGCCGCCCCGGGCGATGAACCGGGCCAGGCCCTCGGGGACGGGCGTCCCGTTGGCGAGCATGCCGATCATCTCGGTGTTGACGCCGGCGACGGCCGCCCGTCCGGGCGGGCGGACGACGAGCGCGGGCGCGAGCCGCACGCGGGGCACCGGCGGGAGGGACGCGCCGGGGTCGAAGGCCCAGTCCTCCCGGTACGCGGCGCCCTCGGCCGGGCCCGGAGCGGGGTTCCCGTCCGGGTCGGGGGCCATGGTGGACGCGATGGCGAACGAGCACCACTTGCGCAGGACGTCGCCGACCGAGGCGTTCAGCCCGAAGCCCTGACCGGCCTGCACCGCGTCGGAGACCCAGCCGACGGGCCTGAACTCGGGGCGGTGTGCCAGCAGCTCGCGGTCGCGCAGGGTCGTGTGCCCGGCGAGGACGACGTCGACGCGCTCGGTCCGCTCGTCCACCACGATGCGGACGGGCGTGTGGAGCAGGTGGTCGTGGACGGGCGCGCCGTCCCCGGGGCGCCACGCGAGCAGCCCCGCGGCGAGGACCACCTCGTGGCCGCGCTCGGGGGCCTGCTCGGCGAGGTCGCGCAGGAGCCGGTACCAGTGCCGCAGCCCGAGCCAGCCGTCGAACTCCTCCAGCACGCCCGGGGGCGCCAGCGGGATGACCGGGACGCTGAACAGGACGTCGCCGGGTCCCGCGTCGGCCTCCACGTAGACGTCGCCGGGCAGCCCGGCGAGCCAGTGGACCTGGTCGTGCCCGTCCAGGTTCCGTGCGGGGCGCCGCCGCGCCCGCGCCAGGTCGCGCAGGTACCCGAGCAGGCGGGCCGCCCGCTCGGCCTGCTCCGCGCCCGGGCCCTCGTCCGGCACCGCGGCTCCTTCCCTCCCGCTGGGAACGGTGGTGCCCCGATCTAACACCCCAGGACGGGCCCGGCCAAGGGTTTGCGGTGATCATGCCGTGGTGGCGGGGCGGCGGACGCCGCCCCGGCCGCCGTGGCGGGTGTCATTCGCCAGGTACCGGTCAGTGGGTGCGGGCCACGTAGCGATCCTCGCTGGGCAGCATCACCCACAGCACCAGGTAGATCACGAACTGCGGGCCGGGCAGCAGGCAGGACAGCAGGGCCAGGAGCCGGACCGTCCAGGGGGCCATGCCGAACCGGCGTGCGAGCCCGGCGCAGACACCCGCGATGATCCGGCCTTCGCGCGGACGGTAGAGGCCGTTCATGATTTCTTCTCCCCGAGAGGTCGGGCGGCACGTGCCGTGCCGCGTGACGTGACCGCGGTCCCGCGGCCACATACCCCACGGTACGAATCGGACACCACACCCCACATCGGCCGTTCGTCCCGTCCCGGAGCCCTACTCCGGGATTAGGGGATGCCCCTTAGGGGGCGTTGTGCCGCTCGACCAGACCGGGGAGGGAGGCCAGGTCGTCCAGGACGAACAGGCAGCGGCCCAGCGCCTCCCGCTCGTCGCGGAGCCCCTCCTGGACGTGCCCCCACGGGCCGCGCCTGAGGAACGCGGCGAGCATCCCGTGCTCCAAGGCGGGCCGCACGTCGTTGTCGATGCGGTCCCCCACGTACAGGACGTGCTCGGGCAGGACGTCGGCGAGCTGGGCGCAGCGTTCGAAGAACTCCTGGGACGGCTTCCGGATGCCCCACACGTCGGAGATCCCGACGACGTCCGCGTCCAGGCCGAGCGCCTCCATCTGCGCGGCGGCCTCGACCGGCTGGTTGCCCGCGATGCCGACGTACAGGCCCTGGCCGCGCAGCGCGGACAGGCACGCCCGCGCGTCGGGGTACAGGTCGTCCGGGCCGAACCCGTTCGGCACGCCGACCTCGGCGCGCCGCTTCTCCTCCGCCTCCAGGTCGAAACCCGGGCGGAAGTACTCGAAGAGGTCCCTGTGGTCGCCGCCGGTGGCCAGCAGCGCGCCGAGCTTGGTGAGGAACGTGTGCCGGGGCACGCCGAGCCAGTCGGCCCACCGGCCGTAGATCTCGCCCTCGTTGATCAGCGTCTCGCCGATGTCGAAGAACACCGCCTGGATCGGCCGGGGCGCGAACGAGTCGGGCGCCGCGGACGGGACGGACGCCATGGGGGGACGGGGGGTCACGCCGCGGCCAGGTCCACGGACTCGCCCGGTGCCAGGCGCCGGAAGTCCGCGCCGAGCTCCTCGCCCGCCGCGGACACGTGCTTCTCCATGACCGACAATCCGATGTCGTTGAGGAGGCCGTCGTGCACGACGAACGCGCGGTCCGGGCGCACCGCCCGCGCGTAGGAGTACAGCTCCGGGATCTTCATCCACGGCGCGTTGCCGGGCAGGCACAGTGTCGGCACCCGCTCCACCGGCACGGTCAGCGCGTCGCCCGGGTGGAACACCTCGCCGTCCACCAGGAAGCCGACGTTCGGGATGGGCGGCACGTCGGGGTGCAGGATCTCGTGCTCCTGGCCGTAGACGTGCACGCTGAACCCGGCGACGGTCACCGCGTCCCCGTGCCCCACCTGCTGGACGCGTCCGCCGAGGTCGGCCAGGCTTTCCGCGACGACCCGGGACGTCCACACGCGGAGGCCGGGACGCGCCGCGAGGGCCGCGCGCAGGCCGTCGGCGTCGAAGTGGTCGAAGTGCTCGTGGGTGATGAGGACGGCGTCGCACGTGGCGAGGGCGTCCGCCGCGCCGCTGAACGAGCCGGGGTCGATGAGGAGCGTCCGGTCGTCCCGGGTGATCTGGACGCAGGCGTGTCCGAGCTTGGTGAGACGCATCATCCGATCTTTCCACGCGGCGGCCGTCCGCCCGCGGACGCCCCCGGGTGAGACACTGGGGCGCGTGCCCTCACGGAAGGAACTCGACCGGCAAGTGCGCGATCACTACGGGACATGGCGCGACCGGCCGCGCGGCCTGGCCTGCGCGGTGATCGCCGCCTTCATGGTCCTCACGACGGCGGCCTTCGTCTTCGCGGTCGCCGCGGTCGTGCTGGCCGCCAGGTCGTAGGCGGCGGAGAGCGGCCCTGAGGGCCGGGACGCCGGTGACGGGGCCCGGCCCCTCAGGCCGGGCTCAGGTGGCGGTGCCGTCCGCGATGGTGAAGGACACGTCGCCCTGCGGGTCGACCTGGGCGTCGAGCGTCTTGTCGTCCAGCATCTCCGCGACGCCCGACTGCAGGTAGACCTTCGCGCCCTGCTCCTCGACGACCTGGTCTCCGGCCTCGGGCTCGGGGGCCACCGAGAGCCGCAGCGCGTCCGAGCCGTCGACGCCGGGCTCGATGCGGATCCCGGTGTCGGGCGGCAGTTCCGGGTTGGCGGTCACCGTCCGTATGACCTGGACGGCACCGCTGGTCAGCGTGAGCACGATTCTGCTCCTCACGTCTCTGTCGTTCTGGATCGGAATCTGCCCCACCCTCCCCGCTGCCTTCGGCCGTAAACGCGATCCGGGCCTTTCCGGGTGGTGTGGGGGGTCGTCCCCCGGGCGGGGCCGGTCGCGGACGCGCGGCCTAGGCGATCGCGGGGCGGATGGTAGCGCCACCGTCCACGATCATGGTCTGGCCGGTCATCCAGGACGCGGTGTCCCCGGCCAGGAACACCGCGGCGCTGGCGATGTCCTCGGGGACGCCGATCCGCCCGAGCGGCATGTACCCGGCGATCCGCTCCTCGTTCTCCTCCCAGAGCGCGCGGGCGAGGGCGGTCTTGACCAGGCCCGGGGCGATGCAGTTGACGCGGACGCGCGGCGCGAGCTCCATCGCGAACTGGCGGCTGAGGTGGACGACCGCGGCCTTGGTGGCGTTGTAGTAGCCGATGCCGTGCTCGGTGACCAGCCCGCCGACGGAGGCGATGTTGACGATGGCGCCGCCGCGCTCGCGCATGGACGCGCGCCAGGCGAGCTGCGTCCACTGCACGACGGCGAACTGGTTGACCTCGACGGTCTTGGCCGCGGCGCCGGGCTCGATGTCGGTCATCGGGCCGAAGTGGGGGCTGGTGCCCGCGTTGTTGACCAGGACGTCGAGGGAGCCGAACTCGGCGACGGCCGCGTCCACGCAGGCGGCGGCCTGGTCACGGTCGCCGACGTGGGCGGCCTTGGCGAGCACCCCGGCGCCGGGGTGCTCGGCGCGGATCTCCTCGGCGGCCTCGTCCAGGGCCTCCTGCCTGCGGGACGAGAGCACGACGTTGGCGCTCTCGGCCGCCAGCGCCCGGGCTATCGCCTTGCCGATCCCCCGGGACGCCCCGGTGACGAGGGCCGTTTTCCCCTGTAGCCCGGTCCGCATCGCTCTCCCTCGCCCGCCTCGTACCCGAATCCCGCTCGGTTCACCGTACACAGGTGACCGGCGGGCCGGTCACCTGGCCGGACGGGACGCGTCAGCCGACGGTGAAGCCGTCGCAGCCCATGTAGAACGCGTCGCCGTTGGCGCGGACGTGCATCCAGATGACCGTCCAGTCGCCTTTGACCAGCGGGTACGCCGCGCTGCCCGAGCCGTCCCAGTCGAAGTCGTCGGGATAGCGCAGGGTCAGCCAGCCGTCGCCCGCCGGATACGGCCGCGGCCGGCTCCGCACGATCCCGGTCACGCCGTTGCCCTGCTGGTCGCCGGGCGGCCGGACCTCGGCGGCCAGGTAGTAGCCGGACGGCCGCGCGTACTTGAAGCGCATCCCGAGATCGACCGTGGACTTGGTGTACGGGACGCGCGGGGACGACGTCTGCACGTCGGCGGCGAGCTTCGTGTCCTCGGGACGGACGGCGGGAAGGCAGTTGGCGTCCGTCTTGGACCAGTGCACCTGCGCGAAGTCGTCGGTGGGCTGCTTCACCAGGATCACGTCCGGTGGCGGCCCCGACGCCTGGCCACGCGGCGTCCCCGACGGCCCGGCGGAACCCTGTCCCCCGGCGGATTTCAGTCCCCCGGAGGGGTTCGACGCGGCGCCGGGCGTACCGGTCGTGCCGTTCGTCCTGCCCGGCCCGCCCTTGGCGCCGCCGTCACCGTCCAGGAGGGCGCGCGCACCGAGCGACCCCAGCAGCACGACGGCGACCACGCCCGCGGCCGCGAGGAGGGCGCTCCGCCGCGCCCCGGCCCCGGCGCGCCCGGCCGGGACGAGACCGGACGCGATGGCCTCGGGCACCCCGGCGGGCACCGGCGGCGCCACGCCCACGACCCGCCGGTAGTCGGCGTCGCCGGTGAGGGCGCCGTGCGCGGCGGTCAGCTGGAGCAGCCGTTCGGGCGTGGGACGCCCGGCCGGGTCCTTCGCCGCGCACAGGGCGACGATCTCCGCGAGCCCGGGGTCGACGCCGTCCAGGTCGATCTCGCCGCTCAGCGTCCGGTGGAGGATCGCCTCGATGCGCCCCCCGCCGAACGGAGGCCGCCCGGTGGCGGCGTAGGCGATGGTGCCCGCCAGCGAGAAGACGTCGGACGCCGGAAGCGGCTCCTGCTCCCGCACGACCTCGGGCGCGACGTAGCCGGGTGTCCCGTTCCAGGCCCCGGTGCGGGTGATCTGCGTCTGCCCCTCGCCCCGCGCGATGCCGAAGTCGATCAGCCGGGGCCCGTCGGGCGCGAGTATCACATTGCCCGGCTTCAGGTCGCGGTGCTGCACGCCCTGCCGGTGGATCTCCAGCAGGCCCGTGGCCAGGGCCGCGAGCAGCCGCAGGCACGTCCCGGGCGGCAGCGGCCCGTGCTCGGCCACCGCCTGCCGCAGCGTCGGCCCCGGCACGTACTCGGTGGCCAGCCAGTACGGCGGCGCGCCGAGCCCGGCCCCGACCATCGCCGCCGCGAACCGGCTGCGCACCCGCTCGGCCGTCTCGACCTCGCGCCGGAAACGCGCCAGCGCCGTCGGGCCCTCGAAGTCCTCACGGATCACCTTGAGCGCGATGTGCCGCCCGCTGCCGGTCAGCCCCAGGTACACCTGCCCCATGCCGCCCGCGCCGAGGCGGGCCAGGACCGGGTAGCCGCCGATCTCGGACGGGTCCTCAGGACGCAGTGGCTCCACGGTCACCGGCCCGCTCGTCGTCCACGCATGCCCGAAATGCTCTCACCACCGCCGCGGTCAGTCCGCCTCGCGGGCCACGTACAGCGCCCAGCCGATCAGGGGCACCTGGAGCGGGAGGCGCCCGTAGGCCACGGCCCGCAGCGGCAGGGACCGGTGCCGCCAGTCGCGCGCCATCTTGATGTTCGCGGGGAACACCGCCGCCATCAGCCCCGCCGTGGCGAGCGCCCCCGCCCGGCGCGTCCGCGGATGCGCGACGGCCGCCGCGCATGCCAGCTCGGCCACCCCGCTGGCGTAGGTCCACCACCTGGCGCGCCCGGGGAGCCGCTCGGGCACGAGGGTGTCGAACGGCCGCGGCATGAGCAGATGGGCCGCCCCCATCCAGGCCATGAAGGACACAAGACGGCGTGTGGCCCGCGACGAGTCGCTCACATCTGCGATTCTCGCAGACGAGACGCCTCGTCCAATAGTCCGCCCCGCCGCACCGCGCCGGGCGCGGGGTTCAGGGGCGCGAGGGTGGCGGGGGTGGCGGGGTGCGGGGGGCCGGGGTGTGGCCGGGGCAGAGGTGGCGCGGGCAGGGGGCGGACGGGCCGCAGGGGTTCCCGGCGAAGCGGTACCAGAGGCCGTCCCAGCCTCTGCGCCCGATGTTGATCGTGAGGTAGAGGCCCCCGCCCCGCCGGACGGTCTCGCGGTAGGCGGCGCCGAGGCCCCGGAACGGCTGCTCGTCCTCCAGCCAGAGCAGCGCCGGTTCGATCGCGCAGTAGGGGCAGGTGTCGTAGAAGAACAGGAACTCGTGCGTCCTGAGCGCGGCGGCCCGCAGGCCGGTGCGGCGCGCGAGCAGGCAGAGGGGGACGGACTCGCCGCCGGAAAAGGTCACGTGGACGATGTTCTGCCGCTTCACCTGGAGGACGTCCCTCAGCACGTTCTCGAACTCGGCGACCGGCAGGTTCTGCCGCATGTATGTCTCCCTTCCATTCGCCGCTTTTATCGGGAAAAGGCTAAAGCGGAATCATGAATTCGATCACTCTGGGCGCCGGGGCTTGGGACCGCGAAAGCGGGCGGGGCGTCCTCGGGAGGGCCGCTCCCATGGTCTCCCCGTTCCACGTCCCGCAGGTGGGCCGACGCGGCGCCAGGGAATGCGGCGGCCGCCATCGTGATCGCGGAATCGCAGGAGATCCGGCCGGATGGGAGCGTGATACCGACTCGGCCCATGAAGTCACGCACCCTTTTCGCGGACTGCCGACACAATCCGGTGAAGTCACTCGACTTTCTTCAGGGTAACCAGATACGCGAAGAAGATGACTTACTCATGCGTCACGTTCGCGTTCACCGCTTTCACCCGGGCCCGCGGTGTCCGCGGCGCCGCGCACCGCCGATGTGAGGCAAGTCACCCCGGCGGGGCCGTGTGACCTGCGGCTTTACGGTCAGGGGAGGAGTGTCACCCTGCGTGACAGGACTCCGGGGGCGGTCTGCCGCGGCCGGGGGGACCGCCGCGACCGTCCCCGGACCCCATTCCCAGGCCGGAGTCCGCGGGGCCGCGGGCCAGCGGAGTCCGGGGAGGTCACGGGAGGCGGCGGATCTCCTCGATGACATCGGGCATCGCGGCGTTGTTGCCGCGTATCCAGGTCAGGAGGAAGGCGATCTGCTCGTCGCTGAAGTCCTCCAGGCGCTCCTGGAACATGCGGCCGATGGGCTCGAAGTAGCGTCCGAAGCGGGCGACGTTCTCCTCGACGAGCTCGACGATCACGCGGCGGCGGTCGTCGGGGTCGCGGGTGCGCTTGACGTACCCGGCCTTCTCCAGGCGGTCGATGACGGCGGTGATGGCGCCGCCGGTGGTGATGCCCATGAGCTGCGCCAGGCCGCCGGGGGTCTGGGGGCCGTCCAGCGACAGCGCGTTCACGCACTGCGCGTCCGTGACGTTCATGCCCGCCTTGCTCGCGGTGGCGTGGTGCAGCAGCACCGTGAACATCGTGCTGCGCTGGGTCTCCATCTGCAGCTCGGCCGCCATCCGCTCGCGCTCCGGGGTGGACACGCCCCTCACCTTCTCTCATATAGAGAAACACAACTCAAGAGCGACTCTCCACAGGAGATTCTAGCCGCCGAGGGCACGTGGAGGACAGGCGGGCGACGGCCGGGTGTGGCGGACGGGACACCCTACTTTCCCGCCACCTCCCTGGCCCAGCGGTAGTCGGCCTTGCCCGCGGGCGAGCGCCTGATCTCGGCGACGAACCTGTAGAGGCGGGGCACCTTGTAGCCGGACAGCTCCCGGCGGCAGTGCGCGTCCAGCTCCGCGGCGGACGGCGCGTCCCCCGCCGGCTGGACGACGGCGGCGACGCGGGCGCCCCAGCGCTCGTCCGGAACGCCCGTCACGACCGCGTCGTACACGGTGGGGTGGCCCTTGAGGACGGCCTCGACCTCCTCGGGGAACACCTTCTCGCCGCCGGTGTTGATGACCTGCGAGCCGCGCCCGCGGACGGTGATCGAGCCGTCCTCCTCGACGGTCGCGAGGTCGCCGGTGAGCAGCCACCGGCGGCCGTCCACCTCGGGGAACGTCCGCGCGGTCCGCTCGGGGTCGTTGTAGTAGCCGCGGGCGATGTGCCCGGTCCGCGCGACCTGGCCGACGACGCCGGAGCCCGGGACGACGGGCCGGAGCGCGTCGTCCAGGACCGCGACGTCCTCCACGTCCGGTATGAAGCGCAGGCCCTGCTCCGGCGTCGAGCCCGCCACCGCCTCGGCGGTCGACCCGGACTCGGTGGAGCCGAAGCGGTCCAGGATGACGGTGCCCGGGAGGAGCCGCTGGAGGCGGTCGCGGACGCTGCCGCTGAGGATCGCGCCGGTGGAGACGCAGGCCAGCAGTGACGAGGCGTCGTGGCCGCCACGCGCCAGCTCGTCCGCCATCGGGATCGCCATCGCGTCGCCGGTGAGGGTCAGGGAGGTGACCCTCTCGCGCTCGACGGCCCGCCAGACGGCGGCGGCGTCGAACGTGCGCGTGTAGACGGTCGTGGCGCCCATGAACCAGGCGATCCAGGTGGCCATCTGCGCGGCGCCGTGCATGAGCGGCGCGGCCGGCAGCATCACCAGCGGGCCGCCGCCGCGGGCCATGGCGACGACGTCCTCGGGACGGGACGGGCGCGGGAGCGCCGGGTTCCAGAACGCCAGGAGCAGCCGCCCGGTCGACCACATGACGCCCTTGGGCATGCCGGTCGTCCCGCCCGTGTAGATGATGTAGGTGTCGTCGGGCGAGCGGGGCGGGAACCCGCGCGTGCCGGGGGCGTCCCGCAGGGCCTCGTCGTAGGCGACCGCGCCGGGGATCGACGGGGTGCCGCCGACGGCGACCAGGTGCCGCAGCTCCGGCGCGGCGGGCGCGGCGGCGGCGACCCGGTCCTCGAACGCGACGTCGTAGAGCAGCGCGACGCTGTCGGAGTCGCGGTAGAGGTGGAGCAGCTCGCCCTCCACGTACCGGTGGTTCACGTTGACCGGCACGGCGCGGATCTTCAGGACGGCGAGCAGCGCCGCCGCGTACTCGACGCCGTTGTACAGCTGGACGGCGACGTGCCGCCCCGGCCGCACGCCCGCGGCCTCCAGGTGGTGGGCGAGGCGGTTGGCGTGCTCGTCCAGCTGGGCGAAGGTGAGCCGCCGGTCGCCGCACACCAGCGCGACGCGGTCCCCGACCGCGTCCGCGATCCCCTCGAACAGGTCGGCGTGGGTGAACTCCATCGTGCCCCCCGGACTATGGCTTGGTGTCGCCGACGATCCACATCGCGAAGAACTGGGCGCCGCCGCCGTAGGCGTGGCCGAGCGCGCGGCGGGCGCCGTCCACCTGGTGGCCGCCGGCCCGGCCGCGGACCTGGAGCGCCGCCTCGGCGAACCGGATCATCCCGGACGCGCCGATCGGGTTGGCCGACAGGACGCCGCCGGACGGGTTCCAGGGGATGTCGCCGTCCGGCGCGGTCGCGCCCGACTCGGTGAGCCGCCAGCCGTCGCCCGCGCCGCAGAACCCAAGGTTCTCCAGCCACATCGGCTCATACCAGGAGAACGGGACGTACACCTCGGCGCAGTCGAGGTCGGCGCGCGGGTCGGTGATCCCGGCCTGCCGGTAGACGTCCGCCGCGCAGTCCGCCCCGGCGCGCGGGCTGACGGCGTCGCGTCCGGGGAACGCGAGCGGCTCGGAGCGCATCGCGGTGCCGTGCACCCACGCCGGGCGGGACGGCGCCCTCCGCGCGGCGTGCTCGGAGGCCAGCACCATCGCGCAGGCCCCGTCGGAGGACGGGCAGGTCTCCAGGTAGCGGATCGGCTCCCACAGCATCGGCGTGGACTCGACCATCGCGCGGGTGATGCCGGGGATCCTCAGGTGCGCGTACGGGTTGCGCAGCGCGTTGCGACGGTCCTTCACCGCCACGAGCGCGCCGATGTGGCCGGGCGCCCCGGAGCGGTGCACGTAGGCGCGGACGTGCGGGGCGAAGTACCCGCCCGCGCCGACGACCAGGGACGTCGTGAACGGGGAGTCCACCGTCAGCGCCCACGTCGCGTCCGACTCCGACTGCTTCTCCCACGCGACCGCGAGGACGCGGTCGTGGACGCCGCCGTGGACCAGCCCCGCCGCGGCGATCGCGGTGGACCCGCCGACCGAGCCCGCCGTGTGCACCCGCGTGATCGGCTTGCCGGTCGCGCCGAGCGCGTCGGCCAGCATCGCCTCGGGCATCACCACGCCCTCGAACAGGTCGGGCGCCTTGCCGATGACGACGGCGTCGATGTCGGCCCAGGTGAGGTGGGCGTCGTCGAGCGCCCGGCGCGCGGCCTCGCGCAGCAGGCCGGGGATCGACACGTCCCGCCGCCGGCTCCGGTACGCCGTCTGCCCGATTCCGATGACCGCGCAGGGCTCACCCATGGCCGCCGCCCGCCAGGACGCACACGAGGTTCTGCTGGAGGCACGGCCCGGACGCGGCGTGGCCGAGCGTCCTGCCCGCCGTCCCGTCGTGGACGCGGGACGCGGCCTCGCCGATGCGGATCAGGCCCGTCGCCATCTCGGGGTTCGCCGACAGGGGCCCGCCGGACGGGTTGACCTCCACGCCGCCGCCGAGCCCGAGCGCCTCCCGCAGGATCGGCTCCTCGTGGCTGAACCGGGTGTGCAGCTCGGCGACCTCGATCCCGGACGCGCCCGCCCTCGCGCCCGCGAGGCGCGCGGCGTCCGAGCGGGTCAGGTCGCGGACGCCCGGCGCGTGGGCCTCGCTGCGGTGGTCGATGCCCGCGATCCACGCGGGCCGCCCGCACAGCCCGCGCGCCGTGTCCCCCGCCGCCAGGACGATCGCCGCCGCTCCGTCGGTGACGGGCGCGACGTCGCAGGCGCGCAGCGGGGCGACGTCGTAGCCGGTGTCCCCGGGGTCGGGCAGGTGCAGGGCGAACGGGTTGCCGCGTCCGGACGCGCGGGACCGCGCCACCACCGCGCGCAGGTCGTCCTCGGTGGCGCCCGACCGTTCCAGGTACGCGCGGGCCTGGAGCGCGGCCAGGGACACCGGGTCGATGCCGAGGGGCGCGAGGTGGTACGGGTCGAGCTGCTGGGCGAACACCGCACGCGGGTCCGCCTGCGACGGCTTGCCGAACCCGTACACGAGCGCGGTGTCGACGTCGCCGTGCTGGAGCCGCACCCACGCCTCGTGCAGTGCCCACGCCGCGTCCATCTCGACGTGGCTCTCGGAGATCGGCGGCCACGCGCCGACCGCGTCCAGCGCGGACACGAACGAGAACGGCGCGCCCGCGAGGTAGTCGCACGACCCCGAGCAGGTGAACCCGAAGCGCCGCAGCCCGGTCCGCTCCCTGACCTCGGCGATGACGGGGGCGAGCATCTCGGCCTCCTGGAGCCCGCCGTCCCCGGCCGTGTGGCGGGTCTGCGCGAAGGCGACCACGGCGACCTGGCGTCTCACAGGTGGTCCCCGATCGCGGCGAGGGGGACGTCGGGCTCGTCGAGCGGCTCGAACCACCTGATGTTCGCCAGGGTGCGGCCCCATTCCCCGCGCGGGCGCCATGCGGCCCTGACCCGCATCCCCATGCGGACGCCTGCGGCGGGGACGCCCGCGACGAGCGCGAGCATCGTGACCCCGGCGCCGTCGAGCAGGACGTGGCCCGACACGAACGGCACCCCGGGCGCGCGCGGGTCGGGGACGTGGCTGACGGTGAACGTCGTGAGCGTGCCGGTGTCCGGCAGCTCCACCTCCTGCGAGGTCGGGACGCCGTCGCGCGGGCACAGTCCGCTCATCGGGACGATGACCCGGCCGCACGCCGCGCACCGGTGCCCGAGGATCCTGCCCTCGCAGAGGCCCTCCAGGAACCGGCCGAGCGCCCGCCCGGGCCGCAGGCCGTACTCCAGCCGCGACGGCGAGCCGATCATCGTGACCTCGGGCCGGAAGCACTCGATGTCGCCGATGGCCCCGGTGCGCTCGGCCCGCCACCGCGGGCGGACGCGCATCCCGGTCCTGAGGGGCCTCGGCGGATCCGCGCCCTCCTCGAATTCGCCGAGGTCGAGCGCGTGCAGGAGGGCGGTGTCGGCCCCGTCGGGGCGGATCAGCGCCCACGCGAACGGCCGCCGCAGCGGATGGCCGGGGGCCGGGCGCGGCACCCACGACCACGTCGTGACCGTCCCGGCGGGGCCGACCTCGACGAACTCGCCGGTCACGTCGTCGCCGGTGGCGGGGTCGTGCTCGGTGGGCGGGACGAGCACCCTGCCGCCCGCGGTGCGGACGCCGACCAGCCGCCCGTCGCGCAACTCGCTGAGGAACCGGCCGATGACCGGGCCGACCGAGCGCGTGTACCCACCCGGGAACTCCAGGACGTGGTTCGGCGCCGGCCGGGGCGCCCCGCCGCCGGGCGCGGCGTCAGACGGCACCGGCGCGGCCCGTCCAGTACGGGTCCCGGAGCTTGCGTTTGAGCAGCTTGCCGTTCGGCTCGCGCGGCATCGTCGCGATGAAGTCGATCGACCTCGGCCACTTCATCCGCGCCAGCCGCCCCTCCAGCGACGCGAGGATCTCCGCCGCCAGCGCCGGGCCGGGCTCGGCGTCCTCGGACGGCTCCACGACCGCCTTGACCTGCTCGCCCCACTCCTCGTCGGGGACGCCGAACACGGCCACGTCCGCGACCTTGGGATGCAGGGTGATCTCGTTCTCGATCTCGGCCGGATAGATGTTCACCCCGCCGGAGATGATCATGTCGGCCTTGCGGTCGGACAGGAACAGGAAGCCGTCCTCGGTCAGGTAACCCATGTCGCCGACCGTGAAGAAACGCCCGTCCGCCGCGTCGGCGCCCGCGCCGGCCTTCGCGGGCAGGCGGTTCTCCTCGGTCTTCTCCCGGTCGCCCTTGTACTCGAACGCGATGCCGCGCATCCTCATGTAGATCGTCCCGTGCGTCCCGGCGGGGACGGGCTCGCCGTCGTCGTCCACGACCAGCAGCTCGCTGACCGGCCACGCCTTCCCGACCGTCCCGGGGTGGGCGCGCCAGTCGGCGGGGCCGGCGATCGCGCCGCCGCCCTCGGTCGCCGCGTAGTACTCCCAGACGCAGTCGCCCCACCAGTCGAGCATCCGCTGCTTGATCGGCACCGGGCACGGCGCCGCCGCGTGGATCGCCCATTTCAGCGACGAGGTGTCGTACCGGTCGCGGACGTCCTGCGGGAGGCCGAGCAGCCGCTTGAAGTGCGTCGGGACCAGGTGCGTGCTGCTGATCCGGTGGTGCTGGACGAGCCGGAGGAACCCCTCCGCGTCCCAGCGGTCCATGTAGACCAGCCGGTGCCCCATGTGCAGGGCCGAGGCGCCGAAGAGCGAGACGGCCGTGTGGTAGCTCGGCGACGTGACCAGGTGCGCCTCGTATCCGCCGCCGGCGGGCTCGCCCGGCGTGATGCCGAACATCGCGGGCAGGAAGGTCAGCATCTCGGCGGCGTCGTCGGGGTCGATCCCGGCCAGCGGCCGCCTGACGCCCTTCGGCCGTCCGGTCGTCCCGGACGTGTAGTGCATGGTGGTGCCGTTGGTACGTTCTCCCGGCGGCGTGTCGGGGTGGCCGTCCACCAGGTCGCCGTAGGGACGGAAGCCCTCGACGTCCCCGAACGCGAACCTCCGGTGGGGTTCCAAGGCCGCGGCGGCGCGCGCGCCCTCCGCCGCGTAGCGTTCGTGGACGAAGAACGCCTTGGCCTCGCTGTCGCCGACGATGTAGCCGATCTCGGGCCCGGTGAGATGCCAGTTGACCGGCGTGTAGTACCAGCCCGCCTGCAACGCCGCCAGGTACAGCACGAGCCCCTCGGTGCCGTTCGGGACGAGCCCGCAGAAGCCGTCGCCGTCGCGCAGGCCCAGTGCCCGGAGCGCGTGGACGAGCCGGTTGGCGCGTGCGAGCAGCCCGCCCGCGGTGTGCTCCGTCCCGTCCGGATCGACGGCGGCGACCCAGCCGGGGTCGGCCTGCGCCAACCGCCAAAAGCCCAGCGACCCCATCGGACCTCCTTCGCGCGACGGTTAAAGTAGATCACGTTCTCGTTTTGCTTATCAAGCCCCTTTGATAAAGCCCATTTCGCACTAGAATCTGTTCTTATTATTGACTTGTCCTGGAGGAACCGTGGAGCGGCTGCCGATCAGCACCGAGCATTGCGTCGTCGAGCGGGACGGGCCCGTCGTCATCGTCACGATGGACCGTCCCGAGAAGCGCAACGCGCTGACCTCGGCGATGCTCGTCGGCCTCGCGGAAGCCTGGGCCTACATGACGGAGACCCCGCAGGTGCGCGCGGGCATCCTCACCGGCGCCGGGGGGACGTTCTGCTCCGGCGCCGACCTCACGGCCATGGAGCGGCCGCCCTCCGAGCCCCGGGTCAGGGAGCGCATGGCCCGGATCCCCGACTTCCATTGGAAGGGCCTGCTCCGCGAGGGCCGCCCGGCCAAGCCGCTCATCTGCGCCGTCGAGGGTCACGCCGTCGGGGGCGGCACCGAGCTGCTCGTCGGCACCGACCTGCGCGTCGCCGCCGAGGGCGCGACGCTCGGCCTGTACGAGGCGGGACGCGGCCTGTTCCCGATGGGCGGCTGCGCCGTCCGCCTCCCCCGCCAGATCGGCTACGCCAACGCGATGGACCTCCTGCTCACGGCCCGTCCGGTGACCGCGCGCGAGGCCCTCGCCATGGGGCTGGTCAACACGGTCGTCCCGGACGGCTCGGCGCTCGACGCCGCCCGCGGCCTGGCGGAACGGATCGCCGGATGCGGTCCCCTGGCCGTGCAGGCGATCCTGCGCGCCCACCGCGAGACCGAGCACCTCCCCGAGGCCGAGGCCCTCAGGATCTCCGACGAGATCGGCTGGCCCGTCCTCGGCTCCGACGACGCGAAGGAGGGCGCGCGCGCGTTCAGGGAGAAGCGCCGTCCCGTCTACAAGGGCACGTGATCCCACCCGAACTAAAAGCAATAAAGGATGTCCGGAATTCGCCGCGGGTTTCGAATGCGGGCGCTGTGGCACAAGCCCGACCGGAAGCCAGAGGAGGAATGACGGTCATGGCCCTGCACCTAGGACGGAACATCGGACACAAGCGGCACGAGCCCGGCGAGCACGCGTCGCCCGAGCGGCGGCGGCTCTGGTTCCGGCGGAACGAGCCGGGGGGCGACACCGAGGCCGGGCGGACCGGGGAGCACGCGGGGACGACGGCCGTCGCCGCGCGGAAGCCGCGCCGGTGGCGGCGCAGCCGGCACAACCCGGTCAGCATGATGATCCTGGCCGCCGGATGGGCGGCGGTGGTGATCCTCGCGCTCGGGATGCTGCTGACGTGGGGGGACGCCAACCCGGGCAACACGATCGTGGACGCCACGCTCGACGCCGGGCGGTGGCTCGCGACGCCGTTCCACGACGTGTTCACGCGCTCCGACCCCGACGAGCAGCTCTACATCAACTGGGCGATCGCGGGCGTCGTGTACTACGCCATCGCGCGCACCCTGTCGTGGATGACCCGCTTCTGATCAGCTCCGGGTGAGGCCGCCGAGCCGCTCGACGGCCTCGGCGTACTCCTCGATCAGCTCGTGGACGACCCGGGCGGCGGGCCTCACCCGGTCCATCGAGCCGACGACCTGCCCGACCGGGAAGGTGACCAGCTCGCCGTCGCCGGAGCGCGCGATGCGCGGGAGCGCGTCCGCGACCAGCATGAACTGCATCGGCATCGGCAGGCAGCCCGGTGATCCCTCGCCCTCCCACGCGTCCGTCCACGCGGTCCTGAGGAAGCGGGCGGGCTTGCCCGTCCACGCGCGGGACCGGACGGTGTCGCGGGAGGTGGCCGCGAGCAGCTTGGGCAGGACGCGCCCGGGGGTGTCCGCCTCGCTCACGGTGAGCCAGATCGAGCCGGTCCAGACGCCATCGGCGCCGAGCGCGAGGCCCGCGGCCATCTGCCGTCCCCGGCCGATGCCGCCCGCCGCGAGGACGGGGGTCCCGGCGCCGACCGCGTCCACGACCTCGGGGACGAGGACCATCGTGGAGACGTCGCCGGTGTGGCCGCCGGCCTCGGTGCCCTGCGCGACGACGAGGTCCACGCCCGCGTCGGCCTGCTTGCGCGCGTGCCGGGCACTGGACGCGAGGCCCGCGACCCTGACGCCGCGGCCGTGCGCCCGGTCGACGACGTCGGCCGGGGGCGGGCCGAGCGCGCTGGCGAGCAGCGCGATGGGATGCCGGAGCGCGACCTCGACCTGCGGGCGGGCGGTCTGGTCGGTCCAGCCGAGCAGCGTCCGCGCGGCGGTCCCGGCGGACGGCTCGACCCCGTGCCGGGCGAGCAGGTCCTCCAGGAACGCGCGGTGCCCGTCGGGGATCATGCTCTGGAGCCTGGCGAGCAGGTCACCGGCATCGCCGAGGTCGGCGCCCTCGTACGCGGCGGGCATGACGACGTCCACGCCGTACGGCCTGCCTCCGGTGTGCTCGTCGATCCAGGCGAGTTCCAGTTCGAGCTCCTCGGGGGTGAAGTAGAGGGCGCCCAGGACGCCCATGCCCCCGGCGCGGCTGACCGCGGCGACCACGTCGCGGCAGTGGCTGAACGCGAAGATCGGGTACTCGATGCCGAACAGGTCGGTGGCTCGTGTCCGCACGCAGCGACCCTAGGCGCGCCCCGTGCGGGAGAACAGGTTCTACCGGGTGAGGTCGGCGGACGCGGGTGGTGGCGCGTCGCCGAACCTGCCGTCCGGGCGGCGCGGTGCCCGCGGCGGTGGCGGGGCTCCGGGACCGAAGCCGACGACGCTGCCGACCAGCAGCATCATCAGGGCGCCGAGGACGGCGGCGGCCGGGATGTAGAGGCGCACCATGCCGATCTTGAGCGCGGCGCCGTCCGCCATGTCGACCAGGGCCCGCTGGTCCTTCGGGACGGTGACGAGGTCGGCCTGCGCGACGACCATCCTGCCCTTGCCGTCCGGGGTCCGGACGGTGCTGCGGATGTTCTGGCGGTGCTTGACGGGGATGCCCGTGCGCGGATCGACCCAGACGGTGTTGTACGCCTCGGTGTACCGGTCGACCTTGCGGTCCCCGCCCTTGGCGCCGAGCCCGAGCAGCCTGCCGGGGAGCCGGGTGTCGAGTGCGGCGGTCCTGGTCAGCGGGACGTGCTGGGTGAAGCGGTAGGCGGTGAGGCCCTGCACCTCCTCGACGCCGTTGAAGTGCATGGGCGCGGGCTGCCTGGTCGTCATGTCGAAGAACGGGTAGTCGCGCTTGCGCACGTCGGCGAGCGGGAACAGCAGGCCGTAGCCCGACATCCGCACGGAGTCGTCGCCGTCGACGTTGGCGCCGCAGCAGTCGACCAGCTCGGCCGTCCGCCGGTCGAAGGCGATCCGGTAGCCCTGGATCTGGATGGGCTTGTCCGGGTCGGATTTGTCGTAGATGTTGGTCGTGCTGTCCCAGACCGCCACGTCGTCATTGCCCTCGTTGGCCCGGACGTCCCCGCGGACGGTGTTGACCGCCGTGAGGCTGACGCCGTTCCTGAGCTTGAGCGCGGCGGCGTCGAAGTAGGCGGCGTTCGTCGCCTCCAGCCGGGTGAGCTGGTAGCGGTTCAGCGGCGCCACGACCACCCGGTCGGCCACGTAGAAGCGGACCAGCGGGGCGAGGGAGAGGAAGAAGGCGCCCAGGGCGATCAGGACGAGGCCGACCGGTCGCCTCATGCACACCTCCGGGGCTGCCGATGTCGTGCGGCCGTGGCCGCCTCCGGCCGGGTTACCCTACAGTACTTCCCGAACCGCCCGTCCAATAGCGGTTCGCCTCAGGCGGCGCAGGACGCACCCGCGCGGCAGAAGCCGGTGGAGGTCCCTCCCGCCCGTCCCGTCTCCGCGCGACCCCGTGAGGTGGCCATGGCCTCGGCACCCCCTGCCCCGCACAGGCACGTGCCCGGGGACGACGCGCCGCGGCACCGGGCGACGCTGGCGCGGTCGGTGCGGCTGCTCGGCGCGTTCCGCCGTGAGCAGCGGGAGCCGGAGTACTTCTACGAGCTGATGGCCCGCGACACCGTCGCGCACCTCGGCGTCTACACCGACCTCCGCGGCGCGACGGTCGTCGACGTGGGCACGGGCTCCGGTTTCTTCGCGCGCGCGCTGACCGCGGCGGGTGCGCGTTGCGCGGGCATCGACCACGATCCCGCCGAGCTGACCGCGCATGGGGCACCGGGTGCGGGGACGGTGGTCGCCAGCGCGCTGTCCCTCCCCTTCCGGACGGGCTCGGCCGACGTCTGCTTCTCGTCCAACGTGCTGGAGCACGTCCCCGACCCGTGGCGCATGGCCGGGGAGATGGTGCGGGTGACCCGGCCGGGCGGGACGGTGTTCCTGTCGTTCACCAACTGGCTGTCCCCGTGGGGCGGCCACGAGACCTCGCCCTGGCACTACCTCGGCGGCGACCGGGCGGCGCGCCGGTACGAGCGGCGGACGGGCCGCCCGCCCAAGAACCGGTACGGCGAAAGCCTGCACCCGGTCTCGGTGTCGGCGGCCCTCTCGTGGGCGCGCGGGCGCGAGGACGTGCGCGTCCTGGACGCCGTGCCGCGCTACCACCCGCGCTGGGCCGCGGGGATCGTCCGGGTCCCGGGCGTGCGCGAGTTCGCCACCTGGAACCTGGTGCTCGTCCTGCGCAAGGCGGGCGGCGCGTGACGACGGGGGCGCCGCCGATCTCCGGGCACCAGAACACCCTCGACGGGCTCCGGGCCGTGGCGGCGCTGGCCGTCCTGACGTTCCACGTGGCCGGGTCGGCGGGGGCGACCCTCGATCCGTCCGGCGCGCGGTGGCTGTACAACGGCGGGCAGGTCGGGGTGCCGATCTTCTTCACGCTGTCGGGGCTGCTGCTGTACCGCCCCTGGGCCGCCGCCGCGCTGGACGGGCGGGCGGCCCCGAGGCCCGGCGCGTACTTCCGCAGGCGCGCGGCGCGCATCCTCCCCGCCTACTGGGTCGTGATCATCTGTTACATGGCCACGGCCGGGCGCGGCCACGCCGGTGACCCCGGCACCTGGATCCCGCTGCTGACGCTCACCCAGACCTACCTGCCGGATCCCTGGTGGGACGGCGACCTCGGGCCCGCGCATCTCGGGCAGGTGTGGAGCCTCGCCGCCGAGGTCGGCTGGTATGCGACGCTGCCGCTCACGGCGGCGGCCCTCGGCTGGTACGCGCGGCGGGCCCGCGGCGACGACACCGGCGCGCGGGCACGGCGGCTGCTGGTCGGGATCGGCGCGTACGCGGCGCTGTCGCTGCCGTACTCGGCGGCGATGTTCGTCCACGGCGCGCATCCGCGGATGGGGCTGTGGCCGCCGAGGTTCCTCGCGTGGTTCGCGATCGGGATGGCGCTGGCCGTGGTGACGGTGTGGGCGCGGCTGGACGGCGGGCGCCCGGTGGCGGCGCTGTGCCGGGCCGTCGCGGACTCGTGGGCCGCGTGCTGGGCGGGCGCGGCGGCGCTGTACGTGATCGTGTCGACGCCGGTGACGGGGCCGGTGCGCCTCCAGACGCCGGACGCGTTCTGGACGTCGCTGCTCGACCTCGTCCTCAGCGGGGCGTGCGCGGCGGCGCTGGTCGCGCCGGTGGCGCTGGCACCGGCGGGGCATCCGGCGCTGGAGGCGATCCTCGGCAATCCGGTGATGCGGTTCCTCGGCCGGATCTCCTACGGCCTGTTCCTGTGGCAGACACTGATCATCGTCGGCTGGTACGAGGCGGCGGGCCGGACGTTCCGGGGGGACGTGGCGACGGATCTTCCGCTGCTGGCGGCGGCGTCCATCGCAGCGGCGACCCTGAGCCACCACCTGGTGGAACGGCCGTCGCTGAAACTGGCCCGCCGTCCCGCCCGGGTTCCGGCGACGGCGCCGTCCAGCTGAACGCGATCCCGTCGGCGGAGGCGCCGGAGGGCGGGCGTGCCCGCCACAGCCCGGCGGCGATCCGCCCGGCCACGGCGAGGCCGAGCAGCTGGGGCGCGATGTCGCCGAGCACGCCGGACGGGGCGCCGGGGTTGCCGAGCGTGCCCGTCCAGGCGGCCGCGGCGAAGCTGGCCGTTCCGGCGGTGAGGGCGAGGGCGGCCGTCCAGGGCGAGGCGAGGGCGCGCGCGACGCGGGAGCGGCGGCCGCCTGCCCAGCCGCAGGCCCCCGCGACCACGGCGGCGACGGCGAGCCCGGGGAGACCGGAGATCCAGCCGCCGAGAACGGCCGCGAGCGCGACGGCCGCCCAGCCGGGCCGGCCCCCCGCGGCAGCGGGCGCGGCAAGCGGGCGGGGGCGCGGGCGCGGGCCACGCCGGGCACCCGGCCAGACGGCGGCGACCAGCAGGAACACCAGCAGCGCCAGCCCGGCGGCGACCGCAGCGAGCTGCGGACGGTCGGGCCCGTAGGTGAGCCGGACCGTGCCCTTCGTCCCGGCGGGCACCACCCAGCCCTGCTTCCACCCGTCCAGCCGGACGGCCCGCAGACGGGTGCCGCCGACGGTGGCGCGCCATCCGGCGTTGAAGTTCTCGTTGACGACGAGGAACGACGGCCCGGCCGCGTCCACGCCCAGCTCGCGCGTCCCCGGCCCCCAGCGCCGCACCTCGACCGGCCGCGGCGCGGCGGCGCTGCGGCCGATGCCGCCGACGGTGACGGTCTCGACGCGGAACGAGTCGAGCGGGACGGCCGTCAGGTGGTTCGCCCCGGCCGCGAGCCGGACCGGGCGGCAGGCCGTGAACCGCAGCGGCACACCGCCGAGCAGGTCGCCGAGCGTGCCGTCGGCCCTGGTGGCGACGGGCCTCCCCCCGATCCGCAGCTTGGGCCCGTAGCCGCAGGGGAGCCGGAGCGGCAGGCCGCGGACGTCGCGGAACGGGCGGACGCCGGGGACGGTCACGTCCGTCAGCTGCACCGGCCGGAGCCGCGCGTCCCTCCGGAAGGTGAGGGTGAGCCGGTCGGTGGTCAGCGGCGCGAACGCCAGCCTGCCGCGCGCGTCCGGCAGGACCTCGCGGATCCCGCCGTCCCGTCCCTCGACGCGGACCCGGACCGGGCCCGACGCGCCGGGCGGGCGGGTGAGCGTCAGCGCCGAGACGCGCCTGCGGCCCTTCCACGCGATGGTGAGCGCGGGCGCGGGGTCGCGCTCGGCGGCGATCCACGCCGTGCCGGGGTCCGCGTCGAACGCCGACCGCGGCTGCCCGGCCGGATGGGAGGTGAGGGTGGACGTCGCGGTGACGGCCGGCTCCCCCTTCGGCGTCGTGTACCGCTGGACCAGCCGCCGGTCGGTGAGCACGGCCGTCCCGGTGAGGGGCGCGCGGGCGAGCGCCGGGGACGTGAACGTCCGGTCGAATCCGTAGCCCTCCTCGTCGCCGGTGCCGAGGGACGGCGAGCACACCCACCGCAGGCTGCCCCTCATGCAGTCGGGCCTGGCGCCGGGCGCGCGGCTCATGGTGTACGCGGCGGGCGCGTCCGCACCGGCGGGCGGCGGCAGCGCGTAGGTGCGGGACGGGCGCACGCCATCGATGGTCAGCTCGGCGATCCCCGCGCGGGCGAGCGCTGGCACGACCGGCTCGGACGCGACGGCGATGACGCGCACCCGCACCCAGCGCGTCGGCCCGCCCGGCACGCGGAGCGGCTGCGCCGCCGGGACGGGCCGGACGTCCTGCTCCAGCGCGCCGCGCTCGGTCTCGACCGCCACCCGCGCCACGGGCGGCCCGGCGCCGGGGTCCTGGACGAACGAGGCGGACAGGGACGGCACGGCGCGCGGCCCGTCGAAGCCGACGCGCAGCCACTGCCCGACCGGCCCGTCCCAGCCGCCGGTCTGCCATGACGTCGACGGGTCGCCGTCCAGCGCGGCGAACGGCGTGGCGCCGGGGTCGCGCCCCTGCGGGATCGCGTCGTCGCCGCCGCGGGAGGTGGACGCGGTCACGTCGCGGACACCGCCGCCGTAGGCGGCGCGGGTGGTGTATCGGTCCCAGCCGTCGTCCAGCACGTCGGCCGCGCGGGCGGCACCGGAGGCGGAGAGGGTCGGCGACGTCTGGTGCAGTTCCCCGAAGGCGCGGCGCAGCAGCCGGGGCGAGTCGGTCACCACCGGCGTCCCCCGCAGGTCCGGCGCGTCGTCGCCGAGCAGGACGGGTCCGGCGGGCAGCGCGCCGTCGTCGGCCATCGCCAGCAGCGACTCCGGCCCCCCGTACACGCGCACCGGACGGGACGCGGGGGCGAGTCCCGCGACGTCCGCCGCGCCCGTCACCTCGTAGACCTCCAGCGCCGGGTACCGCTGGTCCACCGCCGACACGGCGTCGTCGACGAGGTCGCCGCCGGCCGGGGGGCCGAACGCGGCGGCCCGCCGCAGGCCGGGCGAGGCGTCCAGCGCCTGGTGCACCCGCGCCGGGTAACCGCCGCGCAGCGCCTCCCGCCGCAGGTCGTTGCGCACGAGGACGTACCGGATGCCCATCCGGCCGAGGAAGGCGGCGAGGCCCGGCGAGCCCTGCCCGGACCGGACCTGCTCGTCGATCGCGTCCAGCGCCCGCGTGTATCCGGGCGACCCGGCCGGGACGAGCTGCCGGACGCCCCACCGGGCCGTGAGCAGCGGCTGGACGATGTCGTCCATCGGACGGCCCCACACATACTCGCCGAACGAGGCCCCCGGGACGGCGAGGACGCCCTGATGCCCGGCCCGCCCGTTCAGCCAGGACGCCGCGTCCCGCCAGTAGCGGGGCACCTGCGTGAAGTCGCCCGGACCGGACAGGCCGTGCGCCGCCGCCGTCACGCCGATCCCGCCGAGCGCGAGGACCGCCGCCGCCGGGACGCCGGCCAGTCCGCTCCACGCGCGTCCGAGCACACGCCGGTGCGGCGCGGTGGGCAGGGCCGCGAGGCCGAGCGCCAGCGGCAGCCGGACGACCGCGTCGAACTTGTGCAGGTTGCGCAGCGGCGCGAGCGGCCCGTCCAGCAGGTCGCGCACCTGCGGGGCGAGCGGGCCGGGCAGCCCGCCGAGGTGGCCCGCCGACACGATCGCCAGCCCGGCCAGCAGCGTCACCAGCAGGAACGTCCGCTCGGACGGCGCCGCGGACCGGCGCAGCAGGCCCGCGACGCCGAGCGCCGCGACCACGCCCGTGCACAGGACGGGCAGCGGGCTGAGCGACAGCGCGTGCCCGACCGGCCACCAGACCTGACCGTCCACGACCAGGTAGCCGACCCAGCGTTCCGCGCCGCGCAGGACGGTGACCAGGCCCGTCGGCCCGGTCGTCGTCGACGCCTTCTCGGTGTAGGTCAGCCAGGAGAACCCGTACGTCCCGGACAGCAGCAGCGGGATCAGCCACCACGCGGCGGCCGCGCCCGCCGCCGCCGACCACCACGCGAGCAGCCTGAGCCGGAACGTCCCGCGCGGCCGTGTCGCCAGGTACAGCAGCGGGACGACCAGGACGGCGACGGTCGCCGTCGCGTTGACGCCGCCGCAGCACGCGACGGCCAGCCCCGACCGGGCCGCCGCGCGCGCCCGCCCGGTCTCGCCCGACACCGCCGCCACCAGCGGCAGGACGATCCACGGCAGCATCGCGGCGGGCAGGTACTCCGAGGAGAGCCGGCCGAGCGCCGCCAGCCCGTTCGGCGCCAGCGCGTACGCCATCGCGGCGACGAGGCGGGTCCCCGGCCCGCCCAGGCCGAGCCGCCCGGCGAGGCGCCGCGTGCCGGTGAACGCCAGGCACATCAGCAGCGTCAGCCACAGCCGCTGGGTGATCCACGGCGGCAGCCCGGCCAGGTCGCCGAGCGCGTGGAACGGGCCCATCGGGAACAGGTAGCCGACGGCCTGGTTCTGGAGCTGCCCGAACTGCTCGGGGTCCCAGGGACGCAGCGCGCGGCCGAGGAAGCCGAGCGGGTCCACCGCCATGTCGATCTTGGTGTCGGCGAGGATCGCGCCGGGACGGCTGCCGAACGCCAGCGCCGCCAGCACCAGGCAGCAGGCGGTCACGCGGAGCCTTTCACGGAGCCGCGCCGCCGCGTCCGCGCCTTCGCCAGTGCCCTCCTGTGGTCCGCCCGGGGAGCCGACCGGGGTGCCGGCCTCTCGCACGGCCATCTCGTCCCAGCCCCTCTCCGCCGAGCGCCGCTCCTTCAGGCCCGTCCCCGATGCCCCGACAGGGTCCACCCGGGGTGCTCGTCACCGTACCGGTGGACGTCGCGGACCGAGGCCGCGAGCAGTCCCGCCATCCGCGCGGCGGTCCGCTCCCAGTCGAACTCCGCCGCCCATGCCCGGCACGCCGCCGCGACCTCCGCGCGCCGCGCCGGGTCGGCGAGTTCCTTCAGCGCGCGCTCGGCCGTGTCCGCCGCGCCCTCGCCCGCGCCGGTCAGCCAGCCGGTGACGCCGTCGCGGACGGCGTCGCGGAGCCCGTCCACGTCGCGCGCGACGGTCGGCACGCCGAGCGCGGCGGCCTCGATCACGCTGAGCCCCCAGCCCTCCCCCTCGGAAGTACTGAGGTGCAGGTCGGCGCGGGCGAGCAGGGCGGTCTTGACGCCCTCGGCGACATAGCCGTGCGCGATCACCGTGCCGCCGAGGCCCCGCCGCCCGATCCCCTCGGCGAGCGCGGGCGCCTCCGGGCCGTCGCCGACGACGTGCAGCGTGAGCCCGGGGTGGCGCCCGGCGAGCCGCTCGGCCAGGTCGAGGAGCAGGTCGAGCCGTTTGTGCGGGACGAGCCGCGTCACGCAGACCAGCTCCGGGTCGCCCACCGGCCCCAGCGCCGACCCGTCCGCGCTGGCGGGGGGCGTGCACCCGTTGGGGACGACGTACGCCGGACCGGTCCACGCCAGCCGCTCGCGGACGGCCCTCAGCGTCGACGGCGACACCACCGCGTACGCGTGCCGCCGGTACGTCCAGCGGCTGACCGGACCCTCCAGCTTCTGCCCGAGCCACGCGAGCCACGACGGGAAGTACAGGCCGAACTGCATGTCGTGGACGTGGTGGATCACGCAGAACACCGGCACGCGCCGCGGCAGCACCCACGGGCTGAAGAACGGGATGCCGTTCTGGCAGTCGACGACCGCGTCGAACGAGCGGCGGCGGACCAGCATCCACAGCAGCACCAGCGGGTAGACGGTGAACCGCCCGCCCAGGCGGACGAACTCGACGTCCTCGACCCGGTCCCGGCGCCGCTGCCCCGGCGCCCTGCACGTCACATAGCGGACGCGCGCGCCGCGCCCGGCCAGCCTGCGCGCCAGCTCCCACGCGTAGCGCTCGGCGCCGCCCGCCGCCGGATGCCACGGGTCGCGCCAGTTGACGACCGCCAGCCGGAGGCCCGTCACGGAGACGTCACCGGCTTCGGGACACCCGCTCATCCCGGTCCGGCGCCCGAGGCCGAGGACGAGGAGAGCCCGCTCGCCGAAGACAGGCCGCCCTGCGGCGGGACGACCGGGCCGGAAACCGCCCCGGGTGCCGTGACCACATCGCGGACCACGACAGCGGGCGGCCCGGCACGTCCGACACGCGCGCGGATGCGGGCCAGGTCGACGAAGCACTGCAACGAATGCCGCCGCACCGAGAACGTCGACCCCGGGCGGTCGCGCCAGATCACCGGGATGTCGGTCACGACCGCGCCGCGCCGCACGCACTGCGCGAGGAGCTCGACGTCGAAGGAGAACCCGGCGGTGCGCACCTCGGCCGCCGCCGCGCGGCCGAGCGGCCCGGCGAAGAACTTGAACCCGCACTGGGTGTCGGACAGGCCGCCCGCGATGTCGCGCACGACCCGGTTGAAGGCCAGGGCGCCGAGCCGCCGGAGCGGCAGCGCGTAGCCCTCGACGACCGACCGACCGTGGCGCCTTGACCCCACCACGACCGGGCGGCCCTCGCGCAGCAGGACGAGCGCGTCGTCCAGCGCCGCGAGGTCGGTGGCCATGTCCGCGTCCATGAACCCGATGTAGGGGGCGGACGTGGCGAGCAGCCCGGCGCGGACGGCGGCGCCCTTGCCGCGGCGCTCGCAGCGCAGCAGCCGGACGGGCACGGGACCGCGCCAGGAACGGGCGATGCCCGCCGTCCCGTCGGTGCTCGCGTTGTCCACGACGAGGATCGTGGCGCGCACCGGGAGCCGCGCGAGCTTGTCGCCGAGCAGGCCCAGCCCCCGGGGAAGCCGGCCGGCCTCGTTGTAGGCGGGGACGACGATCTCCAGGGGGGCGGGGCCCTCAGGCCGGGACCCCATCAGGACGCGGGATCAGCGGGAGCCGTAGTTGTACAGCGGCTTGACGACCGGGTCCTTCTGGGAGGCGTTCGCGAGTTGCACGGCACCGAAGGAGGCGCCGGTGGCCAGTAGTACACCGACCAGCGCGGCGATGGCGATGCGCATCAGGTGACCCTTCGACGGGGGTTGCGGGGGTGGATACCGCCGAGTAACGGAAGGCCCACAGTAGTGCGTGGGGCGAGGATCGACCAAGAGACCAGAAGGCACACGGCAGTCCACGCGGCCACCACGGGTACCACCGGCACCGTCCGCTCCCGCACTGGTCGGACCCCGTCGATCCGGTAGACGGCCAGGTCGGGGCCCCGCAGTACCTCCACCGCGCCGGGCGGGCGGTTGGCAGTCGTCTCCGCGTCGGCGACGACGTACCGCACGCCCGCGTCACGCAGCGTCGAAGCAGGCGGCACCCCGGCCGCCACGGCCCGGTTCAGCCGGACGGCCCTCGGGTCCTCAGCCGCGACGGCCGCGCCGGACACCCCGCCCACGGCGACGGCGTCGTTCACGATCACACGCCGGTGCAGGTAGCGCGGCAGCGGGTCGAGGACGCGGCGCCCGTGGTTCCAGGGGTAGCTCCGGTAGGCCGCCCACGGCAGCACCAGCACGTCACCGGACGCCCGGTCACTATCGATGATCTGCCGCGCGCGCGCCCAGTCCGCCGGGTACCGGACGGCCCGGAGCTCGCCCGCCGCGCCCCACGCCAGCGTGGGCAGCAGGAACAGCGGCGCGAGCACCGCCGCCGGGGCGACCAGCGGCAGCCGCGCGTCGGCGGCCCGGTCGGCGGCCGTCCCGAGCCCCACCGCGACGACGACGGCCAGCGGCGCCACGTACTGCTGCCCGTCGCGCAGCACCGCGAACCCCGCCCACAACCCGATCAGCCCTTCGAGCGCGCCCCCCGCCACGGCACCCGACGCCGCCACGGCGAACCCGGCCGCCCCCGCCGCGCCGAGGCCCGTGCCCCACCCCGTCCGCGCGTAGGCGGCGAGGGCCACGACCACCACGAGCAGCCAGACGGCCGCGGTGACGGGCGCGCCGTACCCGGCCGGGACGGTCTCGCCGTTCCAGACGCCGCCCAGCGACAGCAGGCTGCCGAGCGTCCCGAACGGCGTGTCGGCGCGGGCCGCGAACGCCCCCACGGCTGCGCCGTCCTCGGGGATCCCGGCGGGGCGCAGCAGCCCCGGCACCAGCCACGGGAGGCTGAGTCCCCCCACGGCCGCGACGACCCGGCCCCCGGCGCGCGCGCGTCCCGCGCCCGTGCCCGTGACCACGGCGACGGTCAGGGCGGCGATCCCGGAGACGGTCAGCGCGGCGAAGCCGCCGATCGCCGCGGGGATCAGCGCGCGGACCAGCCGACGGGCGCCCCCCGGCCGGTCCGTCCCGGCCGCCGCCGCCATGACCCAGGGCAGCGCGGCATAGCCGAGCAGCAGCGCCCACTGCCCGAGCAGCAGCCGCTCGGCGACGAACGGGTTCCAGGCGTAGCAGACCCCCGCGGCCAGCCGGGGCACGAGGCGGCGCGACGGGACGAGCGACGCCGCCGCCGTGCACGCCATCACGAAGACCGCCAGCAGGACGAGCTTCTGGACCACGTCCGCCGGGACGACGGCCGCGAGCGCCGTGACGACCGCGTCGCTCGGCACGTGCCGCGGGACCGTCCCGGTCAGCCCGAACGTCAGCCGGGTGAACGCCGGGCCGGGCACGAACACCATGTCGTAGGACAAGACGAAGCCCGGCGCGAGCCCCGGCCCCAACGCCACCACCCCAAGCCCCAGCCCCGTAACCCCGGCGACCAGATGCAACACCCCGCCACTCAGGGGGGTCCGCCCGCCCGCAGGGGTCCGCTCGCTCGCGGAGGCTTGGTCACTCGCAGGGGTCCGGTCACCTGCGGAGTCCCGCTCACCCGCGGGGGCCCGGCCACTCGCGGGGGTCCGGCCACTCGCCGAGGCCCGGCCGTCCGCGGGGGTCCGGCCGCCCGCAGGGGTCCGTCCACCCGCGGAGGCCCGCTCACCCGCCGGAGTCCGGCCGCCCGCAGGGGTCCGTCCACCCGCGGAGGCCCGCTCACCCGCCGGAGTCCGGCCGCCCGCAGGAGGCCGGTCACTCGCCGAGGCCCGGCCGTCCGCGGGGGTCCGGTCGTCCGCGGGGGTCCGGTCGTGGGGTGGGCGGTTCATGGCGCCCTGGACGCTACCCGACGGGGCCGGGCCCGGGGGTCAGGCCGCGACCTTCAGCCGCTTGACGAACTGGTTCAGGTCCGGCCACACCTTTTTGTGGGTGTTCGGCAGCGACGCGAACACCACGGCGGGCGCCGGGCGGCCCGTGTCGATCACGGCGGTGGCGACGATCTCGCCCGTCGCGCGCACGCCGGTCCGCTTGTAGGTGAGGTACGAGGCGATCAGCCAGCCCTTGTGCCCGCTCACGGTCAGCGGCGCCGACGCCAGTGGCGCCGTCCGGTGCGGGAACCCGTAGTACTGGCCCTCGAAGCCCTTGGCGGCCATACCGGTGACGTTCTTCACGCTCCCCGGGCCCTTGTAGGAGCTCCGCAGCGACGGCGCCAGCGTGCCGGTGAGGAACTGCCCGTACCAGAGCCGCCCCGGGTGCCGCTCGGTCACCAGGACCTGCTGCCCGGACCAGCCCGGCGTGCCCAGCTTGTTCTGCTTCGTGGGGAGCTGCCAGGGCGCGGCGAACCGGGGCCACGACAGCCCCGAGCGCGCGTCGGTCACCTGCCCGAGCACGCGGCTCGGACGGCCCGCGAACGTGCGGAGCGGCCGGTCGGGCGGCAGCTTCACCCGCGCCTCCTGGAGGTCCTGCGGCTGCTGCTGCGGCGGCTGCGCGGACGCCGTCCCTCCCGGTGTGCCCTCTCCCCGCTTCGGCTCGCCGTCGCCGCCGCGTCCCTTCAGCAGGTAGACGCCACCGGCCGCGACCAGCGCGACCACCAGCAGGCCCACCCCGCCGACCAGGACCAGCCGGGTCCGACCGCCGCCGTCCAGCTCGCCGCGCGCGGCGCTGGGCGAGCCGCCGAGCTTGGCGTCGGCGGCCTCCTCGTCGGCCATCCAGTCGGGCATCTGCCAGTTGCCGCTGCTCGGCTTGCCGGGACGGGCCGGTCCCCCGACCCCCGTCGGGACGGCCGGCTGGTAGCGCGGGTCACCGTCGCCCTCGTCGAACAGCGAGCCCTCCCACTGGGGGGAGTCGTCGCCCGGGACCGGCGCGACCTTCACGTCCTCGGCGGCCACCGGCTCACCGGGCGCCTGCCCGGCCTCGGCGAACCCGCCCTCGGCGAACCCGGCCTCGGCGAACCCGGCCTCGGCAGGGCCCGGCGCGGCGGGCTCGGGCTCAGCGGGCTCGGGCCCGGCGGCCACAGGCTCCTCGGCCACGGGCTCGGCGCGCGCGGGTTCCGCGGGCGCGGGCCAGGCGGGCGCGGGCGGCGGCTCCGGCGCGGCGGCCGGGGTCTCGACCTTTCCCCAGATGTCATGCGGCGCGAGCGGCGGCGGTTCCGTGAACTCGGTGCGGCCCGGGGCCTCGGGGACGGCTCCCTGCGGGGCGTCCGTTCCCGATCCGGCCTGCGGCTCCCCCGGGCCCCGGCCGGTGTCACTCTCGCTCATTTCGGTCCAGCGCACGCCGCGCTCCCCCTGATCGGACATGCGGCACACGTTACGCGAAGATCATCATTTGCGTCCGGAAGGGTAATCACGCTCCGGACACAATGCCCCCGCGCGCAGGCCCCTTACGTACCGCCCGCCGTGCCCTGCACTCCGCAGTGGCGTGCTCACCCCAGGACGAGGCCGCCGGTCCCCTCCCGTGCCCCGTCCGCGAGGCGTTCCCGGGCCAGGAGCGTCCCGCCCGCGACCGCGCCGGGCATCGCCAGGACCGCCCCCAGCGGGATGAGGAACACCACGAACGTCGCCGCGCCGAACCCCACCGCGAGCGGGCGGTTCCGCTTGAGCAGCGCGAACCGTTCGCGCCGTCGCAGCCCGCGCCGCTCCAGCGCCACCGACGTCAGCTCACCGGCGAGGAAGTAGCCGGACACGCACGCCGCGACCACCGGCACGACCGTCTGCCCCACCACCGGCAGGAACCCGCACGCGAAGAACACCACCGCGAACGCCAGTGCGATCACCGCGAGGAGCACCGCGTCCTTGACCGCCCGCGCGATCTGCACCAGGAGCGGGACGTCCGGCTCCGGCGGCGCGCCGCCCTGCGACTCCTCGACCCGCACCGCGATGGCCTCGTAGAACGGGTCGCCGACCAGCAGCGTCACCGCGGTGAACGTGATGACCGCCAGGAACAGCGACGTGCCGAAGAGGGCGAGCCCGGCGACGACCCGCGCCGACGTGCGCGCCCCGTCCGCCCAGCCGTCGGCGAACGGCGTCGCCCATTCGGCGAGGCCGTCGAGGTTGTACGCCAGCGCGGTGAGCGCCGCCACGTACAGCACCAGCACGATCAGGGCGGGGATGAGGCCGAACAGCCACTGGGCGGGGTGCCGGGCCGTCCACGCGATGCCGCGCAGCAGGTAGCCGACGCCGTTGAACAGGTCCTTGAGGCCCGACGGCCGGGGGGCGTCCTCGTCGCTCACGCACCCCACGCTATCGGGACGGCAGCCCCACCAGGCGCGCCGAACGCTCCCAGACGTCCCGTCCGAGCCCCGGATCCTTCAGCGCCCCGGCCATCGGCAGCAGCCCGGCGCCCGGCGTGGAGCTGTAGAAGCCGCCGCTGCACGTCTCGAACTCCGGGTCCGCCGCCAGCCGCAGCGCCATCCGCGCGCCCTGCGCGGGCGTGCGCAGGACGGGCGTGCGCGCCAGCAGCGTGCCCAGCCTCTCGGTGCCCCGCACCTCCCGCGCGAGCCCGGTCGCGACGGCGCCGGGGCACACCGCGTTCGCGGTGACCCCGCTGCCCTCCATCCGCCGCGCCAGCTCCCGCGCGAACAGGATGTTCAGCAGCTTCGACCGCCCGTACACGCGCATCGCGCCCGCCGCCCGGTACGTCCCCGGCTCGGCCATCCGCTCCACGTCCAGCCGCCCGGCCTGCCGGTGCGCCTCGGACGCCACGACCACCACCCGCGACGGCGCGCCCTTCTCCAGCGGCCCGAGCAGCAGGTTGGTGAGCAGGAACGGCCCCAGGTGGTTCGTCGCGATCATGCGGTCGTGGCCGTCGGCGCTGGTCTTGGCCCGCAGCAGGTGCACGCCCGCGTTGTTGACCAGCACGTCCAGCCGGTCGAACCGCTCCACCAGCGACGCGGCGACCCTCCGCACGTCCATCTGCACCGACAGGTCGCCGAGGAACGTCTCGACCCGCGCGCCCGGGACGTCGCGCGCCAGCTCGTCCACCGTCGCCCTGCCGCGCAGCTCGTTGCGGCACACGATGGCCACGTGGAACCCCCGCCGGGCCAGGCCCCGGGCGATCTCCTTCCCGATCCCGGACGTCCCGCCGGTCACGATGGCGATCTTGGTGTGCATGTCCCCACCCCACCACCGCGCGGGACGTCCCGGCAAGCGACCCCCGAAACCGCCCCGCGCCCGCCCGGCGCCCGCCCGGCGCCCGGCCCGCCCGCGCGGGGCGGCCGCTCACTGGCCGAGCATCGACCGGATCCGCACCCAGGCCATCAGCAGCAGCCGCTTCCACTCCGGGTACAGCAGCCGGACGAACACCTCCTGCCTGACCTCCTTGACCCCGCGGCGCCGCGGCCCCTCGTCCGCCCACCGCCGGACGGCGTCCAGGACGACCATCCGGCGCCGCAGGTCGGCGACCTGCGGCGCGACCGCCGCCTGCGCGGCCTCCCCGGGCGTCCGCTCGATCATCGCGACGATCCGCTTGCGCATCCGCGGATGCGCGGCCGCCGCGTCCAGCCACAGCCGGAACGCCGGCTCGAACGCGGGGTGCGCGCCGGGCGACTCCGCCTCCGCGCCCACCGCCACGGCCCACGCCGCCGCGCACTCCATCGGGTCGACGGCGTCCCGACCCACGAGGATCGCCGGGAACCCCTCCCCCGTAACCTCGACGGTCAGCATGAGGAAGATTTCCGTCCCCACCGCCGCCGTGTGCGGGTTCGGGCGTCCCGCCCACGCCAGCGCCGCGCGCAGCACGTAGGCCCGGTACCCGCCCGCGGCCAGCCGCCGCGCCGCGTCCAGCAGCAGCGGGCGCATGTGCGGGCCGCATCCCGCGAGCAGCTCGATCACCTCCAGCACGCTCCGCAGCCGCGTGCCGTCCGGGACGGCCGGGCCGGGGGCCACAGACTCCCCCGGCGGAGCGGCCAGCGGACGGTCGTGCTCGGCCAGCGCGACCCGCAGCCCCACGCGCGCCCGGTGGAACATGTCCTTCTGGGAGGACAGGTGCGCGGCGGTCCGGCACCAGGTGAGCGCGGCCTGGAACACCCTCCCGGGGTGGAGCTCGGCGAGCGCCCGCACCACCTCGTACACCTCGTCCTGGACCTGCTCGTCCCCGTAGGTGCCGAGGTGCTTGAGCCGCGTCAGCGCGATCGACGCGTGCGTCTCCCCGAGCACCTGGCAGACGCGCACCACCGTCAGCTTCAGCGTCTGCGCCGTCCGCCGCTCGGTGGACCACCCGTAGAGCTGCCGCCGGACGCGCCCGCCGACCCGCTGGTGCAGGCACGTCCTGGCCAGCGCGACGTACGCCAGGTCCGCGGAGTGGTGCACCGACGCCCACTCCGCCGCCTTCCGCAAAATCTTCCCCACCGCGTCGTGCTCGGCCGCGAGGTCGGCGAACACCGCGACGAGCTTCTGCCGGAGCCCGTCCCGCAGCTCCACGACCTCGTCGGTGGGCAGCTCCGACAGCCACGACAGCAGGTCCATGCGCGCGAGCGGGTAGTCGTCCCAGACGTGCTGGAGGACGGAGTCGGCGTACCCCTGCCGCCGGAACACGACCAGGTCGTCGACCCGGTCCGCGCCGAGCAGCTCGCTCAGCCCGGTGGACGGGCACCAGGAGAGCCCGCCGCCCTCCACCTTGATCTTGAGCTGGCGCGCCAGGGACATCGCCGCCCCGTACACGCTCGTCTCGTCCGCCGGGGCGATCGTCGCGGCGGCGATCATCAGGGTCTGGTCGCGCAGGTCGCCGTTGGACACGAACCAGCCGCGCAGATGCTCGTCCCAGCCCCGGTACGCCAGCTCCACCTCGCGCTCGTCGCCGCCCGCCGCGACGAGGTCGGCGAGGCGGCGCGCGTCGCCGGGCGTCGCGTCCTTCAGCAGCTCGGCGGCGCGCGGCCAGTCCGGCCAGCCGCGCCCGACGCCGCGCCGCGCGAGCCGCGCCCGGTAGACGGCGTCCGGCGGCGGCGGATGCACCGGCAGGACGCGCAGGAACTCCGAGAACGGCCGCTGCTCCGCCTGCGTCCCCACGACGAGCAGGAACCCGCCCGAGGCGTGCACCGCCTCCAGGCACGACCGCAGCCGCGACGGGTCCTCATCACCCGCGCGGACGAGGTACCCGCACGCCCGCGCGGCGGCGATCTCCTCCACGTCGTCCTCGTCGGTGGAGAACAGCCGGATCGGCAGGTCGGGGCGCAGCCACCGCAGCGCCGCGACGGCCGTCGTCGTGACGCCCGTCCCGGACGCCCCGGCGAGCGCGACCGCGTGGTGGCGGTCGAGCGCGCCGACGATCTCCTCGTGGTTGAGCGCGGGCACGTACCCGGCGACCCGGTCGGCGATCTCCCCCTCCGACAGCACCATCGACGGACGGCCCCGGACGAACTGGAGCTGCGTCTGGATGAGGTCGCCCGAGACCGTGTTCCCGATCGCGCTCTGCCCGTCCCCGGTGACGGTCACATCGTCGAACTCCGTCATCGGCGCTCCTGCCGCAGATCGCCGCCGACGATGTTGCCGATCGCGTTCTGGCCGTCCCCGCCGATGGTGATCCCGCCGATGGACGGCCTCTCCCCGGGCGGGACGGACGCGCGCGGAGCCTCCGCGTCCCCCGCTTCGTGCTCGGCGGGCTCGGCGATATCGGGCGCCCGCGACGGCTTCGGCACGTACAGGTGGGCGTGCCGGGCGAACTGCTTCACCGCGATGGCCACCTCGGTGAACTGGCTCTCGCGCAGCCCGGTACGCCCGCCTGCGACGTAGACGCTGAACATCTCCGCCGAGAACAGGAACGCGGCGTAGGTGACCTCCGGGTCGCTGTCGCGCAGCGCGTCCCGCAGCGGCGGCCCATCGACGAGCCGGTTGACGTCGACGGTCGCGGCGGAGATGCCCGGCGCGTCCGGGCGCTCGTCGTCCACGAGCCCGACGTGCATCGCCACCCGGAGCCGCAACCGCATCCCCCGCGCCCGCAGCCCCGGCGCGGACGCGGCGAGCTCGTCCTGCAACCGCCGGGGAAAGGGGTCCGCCAGCCGGGGCGCCACCTCGTGCGGCAGCACCGCGAGGACGCCGTCGCCGGTGCTCTGCACGAACCGGAGGCCCTTCCACGTGTCGCCGAGCCCGCTGTCCTCGAACGCCGCCGCCAGCACGCGCCGGATCTCCAGGTGCAGACGGGGCAGCTGCACGTCGCTGTGTGCGCTGAACCTCTCGGCGTCGACGACGAGAAGGGCGCGGAAGGCTTCCATGGATGCTCTCTCCAGGGGTTCGGCAGATTCCCCCAACCCTGGAGAAGCCGGGCGGCCGCCTGTGTCTGAAATCAGACAGACCCGTGACCCGATTCGGCCAGCGCCCGCAGCCCGGGCAGGTCCACGATGACGATCCGGCGCCGCTCGGTCATGACCAGCCCCCGCTCCCGCAGCCGCGCCAGCTCGGCGGCGACCACGCTCCGCGACAGCCCCACCGCCTGCCCGATCTCCGTCTGCCCGAGCCCCACGTCCACCGGCTCACCCTCGGCCACCGCCGCCAGCCGCACCAGCGCCCGCGCGACCCTCGGCCCGGCGGGGAGCGCGGCGGTCTCCGCCCGCCACGTCTCCCCTTCCCGGATGCGCCGCATGGCCCGCCGGAGCAGCTCGTCCCGCACCCCGGCCGACTGCGTCAGGAACCGGAACCGCTCGGCGGTCACGACGCGCGTGACGCACGCGTCCACGGCCACGACCGTCGCCGACCGGTCGTCCCCGCCGAGCACCGCCATCTCGCCCAGCAGCTCGCCCGGCCCCCGGACGGCGACGAGCAGCACCTCGCCCTTCGGCAGCGTGAGCGATACCTTGACCCGTCCCGACACCAGCACCAGGACATGCGTCGGCGGATCGCCCTGCCGGAGCACGACCTCTCCCGCGCCGAACCGCCGCTCGCTCCCCGCCGAGACCAGCCGCTCCCACATCAGCCCCGAGACGTCCACACCCTCTGTCTCCCACACCGGCCCCGGCCACGCCTCAAGAACCGGAAAGAGACACCCGGCGACCGGCCGCCCGGCCGCCCTATACGGCGATCGGCTGGGCGAGGCGTTCGCGGTACTCGGCGACGACGGGCCGCCCGGCCTCCGCCTCGGGCACGGCGTCCAGCACCCTCTTGGCGATCACTCTCACGTATCGACAGCTGTGGTCAGAGGGAATGTTCGCCAGAGTGCGCTCGGCGTGGCCGATACCGTCATCGATATCTCCTCCACGTACCAGCGTCACCGCCTCGTGCAGTGCGACCTGAGCGCGCGCCCTGATTCTGGTGGGCTCGTACGCGGCGGAAGCGGCTGCGTGGGCCTGTGCCGCCTCCTTGACCGGACCTATCGCCGAGTAGACGAAGCTCTCGGTGTGCAAGAGCCGGTGCTCCGGCCATGTCTGAAGCGAACCTCCGTCCGCGATGACGGCGTCCGGGAGCGTCTCGAAGGTACGTCGAAGCCGCCCGACCGCGGCTCGCGCATCGTCGGTGGCACCGATCACGGAAAGCACTTGGGCCTTGCAGGCCATGGCCTTCAACGTGCCGGTTGTCGTGTTGCCGTCGGACAGGCGAATGGCGGCCTCGGCCCGATCGAGCACCAGTCGGAAGGGTCTCCCCTGATAGAGGGTGTCCATAGCCTCATGGCCCTGGACCCAGACCCGAAGATTGCGATCGTCCGAGACGTCGGCGTAGTGGCGTGCGGAATGCCACCAGTCGCGGGATTCGCGCAGCATGCCCACCTGAGTCGCCGTCATGGCCATGATGGAGGCCAGGGTCGCGCCGACACCATAGAACTTGGCGAGTTTCTCGACGTCGTCAGTCCGGTCGATGACCGCTGTCAGAGCGAGAACGTCGGCGGCGATCTCGGACATGAGCGCCTGCGGCGGGCTGACCAGATAAGAGTGCCCGTATTCCCAGGCGACTTCCTGCCAGTCCTCGGCGGCGTGCTCGTGACCGCGTTGGGCGAGTGATGCGTCGAATTCATTTCGGACGACCGAAAGAGCATCGCCTTGAGCGGCCGTTACTGCGCCCAGCGCTACCAGGCTCTCCAACACCCTGCGGCGTTCCACGACTGCTGCCGCCTCCTCTTCACCGAGAGGGTCGGCACTCATGCTACCAAACAGGTCCGCTTCGTCCAGCTCGAAAATGCGGGAACTGACGGGCGTTCCGGAAAGACCGGGCATGAGAATCGACCTCACGGATAGGGCGCGGTCCTGGCTGGACGATTCCAGCATGACAGCGCATGCCGGGCCGAGAGAGATGCGACAAGAATGCCACCGAAATGCCACACTCCCTTATGATCAAATAACCGGCGATGGGGTGCCGACCGGGCATTATCCGACGTGAATCAGGCCGTGAACGCCGCCGCCCGGCCGCCCTATACGGCGATCGGCTGGGCGAGGCGTTCGCGGTACTCGGCGACGACGGGCCGCCCGGCCTCCGCCTCGGGCACGGCGTCCAGCACCCTCTTGGCGATCACCCGGATCCCGCGATGGCGATGGGCGACGGGAAGGCCGGTGAAGGTGCGTTCAGCGTGAGCGATGCCGTCACCGATGTCTCCTTGACGCACCATCGTTGTCGCCGCGTGGAGTGAGACCTGGGCCAGCGCTGGAGCCCTGTCCGGCGAGTATGCCGCGAGGGCGGCGGCGTGGGCGCGTGACGCCTCCTTGGCAGGCCCGAAGGCCGAGTAGACGAAACTCTCGGCGTGCAAGAGCCGGTTCTCCGGGCAGTTCAGGATCGAGCCGCTGTCCGCGGTGGCGCTGCTCGGCAGCTTCTCAAAGGCGGTCCACGCCTGCCTGAGCGTCGTCTTCGCCTCGTCGACGGCCCCGATCTGGGCGAGGGTCTGGGCCTTGGCGCCCATCGCCTCCAGCAAACCCGGCGTGGCACGCCCATTGGACAGGCGGATCGCGCTCTCAGCCTGATCGAGCACCATCCGGTAGGGCCGCCCCTGGTAGAGGGAACTCATGGATTCGTGCCCTTGCACCCACACACGGACATCGCGGTCGTCAGACACGTCGGCATAGCGCCGCGCCGAGCGCCACCAGTGGCGGGACTCGCCCAAAAGTTCCAGAGCGCTCGTCGTCATCGCCATGAGCGACGCCAGGGTCGCGCCGACGCCATAGAGCCCCCCGAGACGGACGGTGTCGGTCTCCCGATCGATGACGTCCATCAGGGCGACGATGTCACCGGCGAGTTCCGGCATGAGGGCTTGGCGCGGCGTGAACAGATAGGAGCGACCGTGCTCGTCAGCGACTTCTCGCCAGTCGTCGACGGCATTTCCGTGGCCGTGTTGGGCGAGTGATGCGTCGAATGCATTTCGGACGACCGAAAGAGCATCTCTTTGTGCGGCCGTTACTGCGCCCAGTGCTACCAGGCTCTCCAGCAACCTGCGACGTTTCACAACTTCTGCCGCCTCCTCTTCACCGAGAGGGTCGGCACTCATGCTACCAAACAGGTCCGCTTCGTCCAGCTCGAAGATGAGCGCGATGGTGGAGGCCCAGTCGCGAGGATAATTCGCACCTTTTTCCCAATGGCGGATCTGCCGGGCCATGGAGGTGATGTCGCCGTTCACGATATTGGCGGCCGCGAACAGGCGCCTGGCCATCTCGCGCTTGCTCCACCCCCGGGCCTCCCGCTCCTGCCTGATCCGGGCGCCGACGCGCACGTTGAGGGGGTTGAGGGCCTTGGGCGGACGCGCGGAGGCGGACGGGTCCAGCAGGGCGGCGAGCTCGTCCAGGCTCATCTTGCAGACCTCGGCCAACACGGGCCGCAGGTGGGGCTGGGGCTCGGTGTACCCCGCCTCCCAGCGGGAGATGGTGGAGCGCTCGACGCCCAGGAACACGGCGAGGGAGTGCTGGGTGTGCCCGGCGGCGCGGCGCGCCCGGGCCAGGTGTGGACGGGAACTGACGGGCGTTCCGGAAAGACCGGTCATGAGAATCGACCTCACGGATAGGGCGCGGTCCTGGCTGGACGATTCCAGCGTGACAGCGCAGGCCGGGGCCCGAGAGAGATGCGACAAGAATGCCACCGAAATGCCACACTCCCATATGATCAAATAACCGGCGATGGGGTGCCGACCGGGCATTATCCGACGTGGATCGGGCCGTCAACGCACCCGTAACGCCGACGGCTCGGGCGACGGTCAGAATCGCTCGAAGCGGAAAGGTGCCAGGACATCGTCATGGTCTTCGCCCAGCGCTTCGCCCGCCACCAGATCTCCGGCGTGCAGGCACAGGGTCGCGCCGCTGTGGGAGACGGCGAAATAGAAGTTGGGCAGTTCGGGCGCCCGTCCCAATACCGGCAGCCCGTCGCCGGGAATGGGCCGCTCCCCCACGCGGACGCTCTCCACGGTGGCGGCCCGGATCCCCGGATAGAGCGCGCGGCCCGCCTCCAGCAGGCCGTCCACCGCCGACGGCTCGACGGCGATCTCGCCGCCGGACACCCGCACAGCGCCGTCGATCTCCGCGGTGTGCAGCAGCAGGCGCTTGGCGCCGCCGGGCCGCAGGTGCACATGCGGCGCGTGGACGACGCAGGTCACCGACACCGCGACGGGCGAGGTGTAGACGAGCACGCCGCGGGTGTTGCGCATCGGCAGGCTCAGGCCGGCGAGCTCGGCGATCGCGGCGGCCCGCGGTCCCGCGCAGTTGACGACCGCGTCCGCCGACAGCCGCCGCCCCGACGCGAGCCGGACGGCGCGCACCCTGCCGTCGGACACCTCCACATCGGTGACGGCGACGTTCCGTACCAGCTCGGCGCCCCCGGCGACCGCGCTCGACAGCAGATGGCCGACCAGGCGCGCCGGCTCGATCCAGCCCTCGCGCGGGAAGAACGCGATCTCGTCCGGCAGCGCCGCGGGGTCGATGTCCGGTTCGAGGTCCCGTGCCTCCGCGCGGCTCAGCCAGCGCGCCTCGTACCCGTAGTCCAGGACACCGGCGACCTTCGCCCGCAGCTTCTCGCGGCCCGCGTCGTCACCGGCCCACTCCAGGTTCCCGCCCTCGTGGTACCAGTCGCCGCGGGGACGCGCGGCCGCCAGCCTCCGGTGCGCCTCCATGCTCGCGACGTTGAGATCGTGGTAGGCCCGCGGCTCCTTCCCGCAGGAGTTCGTCCAGGAGAACGTCGCGCCGGAGGTGCCGCCCGCGGGCGCGCCCGCGTCCACGACGACCACCCGGGCGCCCCGCCGCGTCAGCGCGTCGCCCACCGCCGCCCCGTAGACCCCGGCTCCGACGACCACCACGGTCTCGACCACGCGGACCACCCCGTCCCCTGACGGCCACCCGCCGCGCGAGTGGACAATTCCACACCATCGTGTGCGGAACGTAATCCTTTTGCAAAGACGCCAGGTCAGGGTCGGATGGAGCGGGCGAATGGACCGCGCCGCCAGGGATCCGGGCGACGCGGGAGGGGGGCCGGGTCAGGTGAGGGGGCGTCCGGGACGGGGCACGCCGGTCTTGGCCTCGGTGAGGCGGGTCCGGGCCTCGGCGAGGCGTTCGCGCAGGTCGTCCACGGACTTTCCGGTGACGCCGGGCGTGGCGGTCTCGTCGGCGACGAGCCGCTCGTACCACTCCACCACGCGGCGCGCGTAGCCGATCTGGAGGGCCTGGCTGCGGGACGGGCTCCCGGTGGCGGCCTCCTCCAGCAGCCCCGCCGCGGCCTCGACCATCGCGCCGTGCTCGGCGGTGCTCATCGGCACGAGCCCGGCCGAGACCTGGTGGTCGGGGTCACCGCCGATCATCGCCTCCTGCTGCCGCACGGCCGCCCAGCCGTCCAGCCGCGCCAGCGTCTCCGGCGACGCCTCGGCGCCGGTCGGCAGGCCGGCGACGCGGGAGTCGCCGGTCAGCCAGGACTCGATGATCGCCTGGTCCACCTCCCGGCCGGCCTCGGCGTAGCGCTCCTGCGCGGCCTGCTTGGACACCTCGCCCAGCGCCTCGCCGATCGCCGCCCACGGCGCACCGCGGCGCCGGTCGTACAGGACGGCCAGCCGCACGACGTCCTCGACCGCCGCGGCGAGCTGCCGCGCCTCGTCGGTGACATCGCCCGGAAGGCCGTCGGCGTCGGTGCGCGCCAGCCCGGTCGCGCGGTCGGCCAGCGCGGCCGCGGCCTCGCTCAGCGCGACCCGGATCCGCGACGCGCGGTTCAGGTCCACGGATTCGCTCACCCGACAAGGATCTTGTGACACGCGACACCCGTCAACAAACCCGACACATCCCCACCACTCGCCCCAACCGCGCAGCGCGCATCCGTGGCCGCACGCCCCGCCGTCCGGCCGCCGTCCCGGACGGGGGCGCCGGGCCCTGTCGGCTGCCTGGTCTGCCACGGGACCGGTGTACAGCGCGGCCGCCTGCCAGACGCATGCCGTCTTCCCATAGCCTCGCGGGCCCTCGCGGCAGGCGCATGGCTCCCCGGGACGGGCGACCGGGGCGCCTCCCATTCCCCGTGACCGATCCCCGTCGGCGGATGACGGCCATTTCGGCGGCGTCCCGTCTACGGCATGCGTGATCTGGGCGGACGTCCCCCGCGATCCCTGACAGTGATCCCTTACCTGCATGACTCACATGTTTTCCTTCTCGCACACGCAATCCGAAAACGTAATGGTTTCGCCCGTCCATCCGTTACCGCGGAGCCTGATGCCCAGGGTTAATGATCACATCATTGGCCCGTCATCGCCCAGAGATACCGTGTAGTCTGTGCAATCGAGCGTCACGAGCAGCCAGGGTAACCGCGCGAGTCGGGACGGAGGCCGCGGAGGGTGGTACAGCGCAGGTCAATACAGTGTGCTGTCGCCCTTTGCGTCGTCGTCATATGCGGTTGCCTGCACCTGGTATGCGGCTCCTGCCTCCAGTCCGCGCGGCCCGGACAACCCGCGGCACCGACCCTGACGCTGATGGAGAATCCACGAAAGGTCGAGGCGGTCACCTCGGACGACGGCTGCGCGAAAGAGCGGTCCGGGCGGAAGGCTCCCGAGCATCTCACCATCCGGCTGACCAGCAGGGCCCTCGGCCCGCAGCTGGTCAGGGCCCCCGACGCCCTGTCGTCCCCCGCACGGCGCGCCTTCGAGGCGAGCGCCGTCCCCCGCCGCGCCGGCGGCTTCCTGCACGCGATCGGCGGGCAGGCCGCCGGGCAATTCCTTGCCCTTTTGCAGGTCTTCCGCTGCTGACAGCCGCGTTCACCGTCCCCTCTTCTTTTCGGTGCGCACCCCTGCCCCTGAGGGCAGGACCCCGGTAAATCATCAGTGCCCGAAACGCATTTGTGAGACGAGCTCCTCCATGTGCGTCTGACCCGTCGGCGCCGCGACCGGGTCCACCGTGCGCCCGATCCGTTTCCCAGTCGACTCCGTCCATTGCCCCTACCGGTCATCTGACGGTTTATTCGAGGGTGTGTTCCGCATGCGTACTTTCATTGACCATGCTCGTTCCTTTCGCGAGGACGTCACCAGGCGCGGTGAGGACTTCAGCGGCCTCGCCGCGGGCCAGTCACCGCTGGCGCTGTTCATCAGCTGTTCCGACTCGCGGGTGATCCCGTCGCTGTTCACCGGCGCCCGCCCGGGTGAGCTGTTCGAGCTGCGCACCGCCGGGAACATCGTTCCCCCCTACCGCCTGGACCGCCCCGCGGGGGAGGTCGCGACCATCGAGTTCGCCGTCGAGATGCTCGGCGTCGCCGACATCGTCGTCTGCGGCCACTCGCACTGCGGCGCCGTCGGCGCCCTCCTCGGCGCCGCCGACCTGCGCGCCGCGCCCGCGCTCCGCGGGTGGCTCGCCGAAGTCGCCGACGGGACGCCGGGCATCGGGCGTCCCGCGCAGGCCGCCGAGGACGGCGCGTCGCCCGCCGCGCCGCCGCGCGGCGACCACGCGGCGGCGGCACAGCGCCACGTGCTCGCCCAGCTGGACCGGCTGCGCCGGTACCCCAGCATCCGGCGGCGCGTCGCCGACGGCCGGATCACCCTGCACGCCTGGTACTACGAGGTCCACACCGGATCGGTCCTCATGCACCGGCCGAGCACCGACGCCTTCCTTCCCCTGTAGCGAGGATCTGATGCTCCCCACACCCTTGCGCTCCCCCCGGGTCCTGCGGGGCGAGATCTCCGCGTCGCTCGTGGTCTTCCTCGTCGCGCTGCCGCTGTGCGCGGGCGTGGCGGTCGCCTCAGGCGTCCCCGCCGGGCTCGGGCTGATCACCGGCATCGTCGGCGGGCTCGTCGTGGGGCTGCTGCCCGGCAGCAGCCTCCAGGTCAGCGGCCCCGCCGCGGGCCTGACGGTGCTGGTCTACGAGGCCGTCCAGGAGTACGGGCTCGGCGCCCTCGGCGCGATCGTCATGGCCGCGGGCCTGGCGCAGGTCGCACTCGGCATGCTGCGGATGGGCCGCTGGTTCCGGGCCATCTCGGTGGCGGTCGTCGAGGGCATGCTCGCCGGCATCGGCCTCACCATCATCGCCGGGCAGCTGTACGCCATGGCCGGGGCGACCGCGCCCGGCTCGGGCATCGCCAAGATCGCCGGCGTCCCGGAACTGCTCCTGGACAGCGCCGGATCGGGCCCCGCGTTGGCCGCCCTCGGCATCGGCGTCACGACGATCGGGCTGCTGATGGGATGGCCGTACCTGCCCCGGCGGGTCCGCGCCGTCCCGGCCCCCCTGGCGGCCGTCGCCCTCGCCACCGGCCTCTCGCTCCTGCTGGACGCGCCGGTGGCGCGGCTGAAGGTGGAGGGCCTGCTCGGCTCCATCCAGCCGCCGGGTGGCGACGACCTGGCCCGGCTCGCCGAGGTCGGCGTGATCGGCACCGTCGTCGCGTTCGCGCTCATCTCGTCCGCCGAAAGCCTGTTCAGCGCCGCCGCCGTGGACCGCATGCACGACGGCCCGCGCACCGACTACGACAAGGAGCTGATGGCGCAGGGCTTCGGCAACACCCTCTGCGGCGCGCTGGGCGCGCTGCCGATGACGGCCGTGATCGTGCGCAGTTCCGCCAACGTCCAGGCGGGCGCGAAGACCAAGGCGTCCCGGGTCCTGCACGGCTTCTGGCTGCTGCTGTTCGCCGCGCTGCTCCCCGGCCTGCTGGAGGTCATCCCGCTGGCCGCCCTCGCGGGCGTGCTGGTGTTCGCCGGCTGGAAGCTCATCCCCCTCGCGCAGCTGCGCCGCCTGTGGCGGGAACACCGGGGCGAGTCGGTCATCCTGGTCGTCACGGCGGTGGCGGTGGTCTCCCTCAACCTGTTCGAGGGCGTCCTGCTCGGCCTGCTGCTGGCCGTGGTCAAGTCGGCCTGGGACACCTCGCACCTCCAGATCCAGGTGCACGGGGTGGACGACGACGGGGACGAGCCCCGGCGCCCCGTCCGCGTCACGCTCACCGGCAACGCCACCTTCCTGCGCCTGCCGCAGATCATCGACACGCTGGACGGGCTGCCCCACCACCGGCCCGTCGAGCTGGACCTCACCGGCGTGCGGCACCTGGACCACGCCTGCCGCACCGCGCTCACGGGCTGGGTGGACCGGCACAACCAGGCGATCCCCGCACCCGCCCCGGTGGAGGACCGCCCGGTGGTGACCGCCTCCCGCTGAGACGCCCGCCCGGATCCGATCCGCCGGAGGACCCCGGCGGAACGGATCCGGACAGAGCGGGTCGGTTCAAAGCGCGGCCGGTCAGAGCACGGCCGGTCAGAGCGCGGCCGGTCAGAGCGGGTCGTCCAGCTCCGCCACGGCGGCCGAACGGAACGCGCCCAGGAAATCGGCCACCCGGTCGACGGCCTCCATGCGCCAGTAACGGCCGAGCTGTTCTTTCGCGTCCTCGTAACCGAGTTCGTAGAGGCCCTCCACGCGCCGTGGGGAAAGGTCGATCATTCCGGTGAGCGGGCCGGTGGGACCGTGCGGCGCGATGGGACGGCTCGGCATGACCTCGATGATGCGCAATTCGGGGAACCGCGAGGGTTCGAAGAGCGGGCGGGGGTTCAGATGCGCCACCACCACGGTGGGGCAGTCGGTGACCGCCAGCAACGCGCCGACGGGGATGTTGTCGCCGATCCCGCCGTCCCGGAACGTGCGTCCGTCGACGTTCCTCGGCGGAAGGAGGATGGGAAGGCCGGCACTGGCGAGAACGAGGTTGTGGATCTCCTCGGGGCGCAGGTGATTGATCCGGCGCCATTCAGAGGACTCCCGCAGCAGTTTCCCGCGGACCACGTCGAGCAGCCATCCGAAACGCAGCGGATTCCCCCGGATCGGACCGCTCCTGTCCCGGACCCGGGGAATCAAGGACCCGAAGGGGAACGGCGCCAGGGTCAGGCTGTTCGGATCCACGGACGGGAAGATCGACACCCACATCGGTATGCCCGACCGAAGCGCGTGCTCGTCCACGTGCTTCGCCACGAGCCCGTCCAGGAAACCCGGGCTGAGCATCGGCCCGCCCAGCCGGGGCAGCAGGTTGAGCCATTGCCGCAGGGCGGGCTCGTCGAACTCGCCGTCCGGGCGCGGCAGATCCGCGGCCTCCCGGGCGACCTCGGATTCGGGCCCGGAGAACCGCGGCGGCCCGGTCTCCTCGGCGACCTCCCGCCAGACGCGCACGAGACGGTCGGCGCCCTCACCGAGGGACGGCGCCGCCGCCACGACGGCGCCGTTGAGCGCGCCGATGCTGGCCCCGGAAATGGCGGTCACCGGTGTGCCGACCTCCGCGAGGAAACGCACCACCCCGGCCTGGTAGGCGCCTTTGGCGCCACCTCCGGCCAGCACCAGCGCGACCGGCTCGTCCCGGGGATCGCGGCGGCCCGCGGAATGGAAGACCGCCACCGGATCCTGAAGGCCGAGCGGTTCCCCGCCCGGCAATGGGGCGCCTTGGCCGTAAAGCGGTTCCTTCGCGCGCCGGGCGGCGCGGTCGCCTATCCGCCTCGCGCGCCGGGCCAGCTCGCCCTCGTCGTCGCTCATTGCGATGTCTTCGGGGAAACGCCGCGTTGCAGGTCGTGGCGGGCGGCGAGCTGCGCCGTGGCCTGTTCGTCCACCAGCCGCCGGACGAGGCCGTCGACGGAGATCGTGCCGGGCATCCAGACCAGTTCCCGGGCACGGGAGAACGCCTCCACGCCCGGCTTCGGTCTCCTGGCGTCCCCGTCCCGGCTGGACAGGTCCAGCGCCATGGACAACGCGGCCGACAATGGTCCCTGTTCGGTGGCGAATTCGGGGACCAGCCCGACGCCGAGGATCTCGGCGACCATCATCGCCTGGTCGGCGTCCCGCACCTCCCCGACCAGGTCGTCCAAGATCGCCGGGACCGGCCGCCGACCGTCCCACCGGCCTTTCGAACGCGGATCGGAAAGGATCGCCCGGCTCAGCTTCGGGCGGAACTTCGCCCAGCTCTCCCGCGATGGCGACGCGGCTCCGGCGCGGAGTTCGAAATGGCCGCACGCGCCCGTCCAGACCTCCTGGGAAAGAAGCACGATCTGGCAGATCCAGGGAAGGTCCGCGTAGGTCCGGCCGTCGAGCCAGAGGCCGACCGTCTGCTCGAAGAAGTCCTCACTGCTCTGCCACAGCTCGCCGGACGTGATCCGCTCGTCGTGGTCGGCGAGGGCCTGCGCGTGATCGGCGAGGATCCTGGCGTGCTCGGCCAGCTCGGCCGAGTGGACGTCGAGAAGCCGCTGGTGCGCGTCCAGCCGCGAGCGGCACGCGTCGACGAGCTCGGCGAGCGAGGCGACGACGTCCGACAGCGCGGCGATGTCGGCGGCGTTGGAGGCCGCCATCTCCTCGGCGTGCCCGGACACGTACGCCAGGCGGCGGACATGCCCGGCGACCCGCGCCACGTCGGCGTCCAGCACGATCCCCCGCAGCCGCATCTCCTCCAGCCGCTCCACGAACGCGCGCTGATGCCCGACGAGGTCCCGGTCGGTCTGGATCTGCGCCTTCCGGTCGCGCCCGGTGATCCGTCCGACCAGACGGCCGAAGAACGACTGCCCGGCGCGGTGCTCCACGCGGCGGCCCGTCAGCTCCACCGACTGCGCCAGTTCCTTGGTGGCCCGCCCGTAGGCGACCGGCACCTCCGCGACCAGCGACTTGATCCGGGACAGCAGGCCCATCACGGCACCTCGGTGAACACGACGGGGTTGCCGAACACCTGGCCGCGCACGAGGTAGGCGGGGATCACCACGAAGACCACCGGGCGGTCGATGGACGAGGGGTGCCACAGCCCGACGGTGTCCTCGGTGATCACGTCGGGCACCGAGAAGTCGAACTCGACCGGATGCGCGGATCCGGCGATCTCGGCGCGCAGCGCGGTGGTGTCCCTCAGAAGGCGGGTGATCTTCGTGTAGAAGACCTTCTGCCTGTCCCGGTCGCCGAAACGCGAGGGCTTCGCCTCGGGCTCGAGCAGCGCGCGGAACGCCGACTCGTTCACCGTCGGCTCGGCGAAACAGGCCGACACCAGCTCGGAGACGAGTCGTGCCTGGTGGTAGGGGTACCGCCGGTCCTTGACGTCGAATCCGGACAGGTCGGCGTGGCTGCGCGCCAGATCCCGGAAGCGGCTCCCGCACAAATGGCGCATCTGCTTGACGTAGGTCTCGTGGCGGTGGGAGTCCTCGTCGGTCAGTTCCGGCGACTGGTGGACGAGTTCGGAACGCACGGCGCCGAGATCGCGGTCCAGATCCGCCTGCGCCGCCCGCAGGTCCCTCAGCTCCGTTTCGAGCCCTTCGGCGTAGGCCCGCAAGGCCCGCAGCTCCGCCTCCTGCCGGTCGGCCCTCTCGGTGAGCTCGCCGAGCTGCTGCGTCTGAAGCCGGAAAGCCCCGAAGAGATCCTCCAGGCCGTTCTCCAGACCCTTCTTCGAACTGAAAAGCATGGTGCTGACGGTGTTCAAGATACCCACTTCTCGGTCCATTCGGGATCTCAGCGGAGGTAGTCGACGTCGAAGGTGGTCTCCTGGATCTCGCCGGTCCGGGGATTCTCCGCGCGTACCCGCGTCTCGTTCCCGCCGAACGACAGATAAATGCGGATCGGCCTTTCGCCGCGCTCCTTTCCCTCGGATTCGGAGATGTCGACGGTGATCTCACCGAGCTTCTTGCACGTCTCCTCGGTCGCGTACTCCGGATCGTCCTCAAGCGAGGAGAACAGCCTGAGGCCCAGCTCCCTCTGGTCCTTGGAGATCGGGAAGTAGTTCCGCACCCGCTCCTCGTTCACCTCGACGCTCTCGTCCGCTATGACGATCCGGTCGAACCGCGTATTGCATTTGAGGCCGTCGTCGCCCGTCACCTGGGAGTCCGCGGGATCGACGCCGTGCCGGAAGTCCTTGCACACCGCGAGGCCGATCGTGTACCGGGAACGCCGCGAGCGGATCGCGTCGGGGTCGTAGCAGAAATGCACCGCCCCGAAGAGCACGGCGGTGGCGGGGTCCTCGGCGACCAGGACCTCGGCCTCGTCCCGGAACCTCTCATGAATGGACGCCTGAAGGTACTCGGACCGGCCGAAGCCACCGACGATCACGAGTTTCTCGCGCTGGTCCGAGAACCCGTCGTTGCGCCGCATGACCGACAGCTGGTGCTCGACCGTCTTGAGGATCGGCGCGATCGCCGTGTCGAAGATGGCCTGGGCGTCGTCCTCCCGCACGACCAGGCCGCATTCGGCGCCGTACTCGGCCGTGAGCCGCCGGCGGTCCTCCTCGTCGAGCAGCCCCCACAGATGGTGCCCCATGCGAAGGAGGATGGGGTCGATGATGCGCGGCCTGCCGTCGATCTGATCGACGATCAGATTGACCTTCTCGCGCTCCCACTGCGCCTCCAGATCGTCGAGATCGTGACGGCAGTGCTCCTTCGCCCGCTCCATGACGTCCGCGCCCAGCACCCTGGTGAGATAGTCGTCCGTGAAGGCCGCGTTCACGTACTCGGAACCGAATTTCCCGCCGTCGGGACGGCCGATCTCGTACAGCCGCGGCTTTCCGTCCGGGGACATCCTCACGCGGAACGCGGTGATGTCGACGGTGCCGCCGCCGCAGTCGACGACCATGAACCGGTCACCGGTGTTCGACAGGTCCAGATGCTCACGCGCGTCGTCCATGCCCAGCACCCGCGCGTGCCGGATCCAGCAGTAGACGGCCGCCGCCTCGGGCTCCCGCGTGATCAGGAGACTGTTCTCGTCCTTGGGAAAGCCCGCCTTCTCCGCGGCGTCCCGCATCAGCGCGCGATCGTTCTCGTCCCAGATGGCGGGCACGGTCAGGCACCAGCGGATGTGCTCCTCCCGGTAGCCGCGCTTGGCGATATCGGCGACCGCCTCCGAACGCACCTCGCGCAGATAGGCGGTGATCAGTTTCTGGACGTCCCGGGTATCGCGCAGATAGACCGTCCCCTCACCGCGGGGCACGTCACCGTTGTACACCTCGGGCTTCAGCGCCATTTTGAACGCGTAGGCGTAGCCGTGCCGGTCGGCCTCGGCCGTTCCCTTCATACGCCGCCATTTGCGCGAGGCGTCGAATCCCCTCGCCACGACCTCTTCACCATCGGCGCCCAGAAGCAGCGCGGTGAGGTTCTTCGCGGTCGCCTCGGGACTGCCACGATGACGGCTCTGATAATTGATCTTCCGGTGGTCGGGCGAGTCGTTGATGGCGTCGATCGTGGCCCATCCCCACCCCGTCCCATGCGTCCCGAAGTCCACCGCCGCCGCGACCTGATGTTCGGCCGTCATCTCCGCCCCCTGGCCATGTCACCACCGTTTTCCCCTTCGGCAAGGGTGGCCCACACCGCCGCCTGCCGCCCGAATCTGGCCAGATGAAGCCAGACATCGATCAGGTAACGGAACGCGCCCAGGAAAGCGGCCGGCGGGCATTAACGGGACGGCCTACTCAGGCGGGTCGGCATCCCGGGACGGTTCGGCGAGATGTGCGCGCTTGTCAGGCCGTCATGGCCGCCCGGTAGGGGCGGAAGAAGGCGCGGAGCTCCTCCGCGTAAAGCTCGGGCTCCTCGAACGGCGCGAAATGGCCGCCGCTCGGAGGCTCGGTGATGCGCACGGCGTTCGCCGTGCGTTCGAGCCACGCCCTCGGCGGGCGGACGACGTCGCCGCGGAAAATCGAGAAGCCGGACGGGACCTCGACCCGGCGGGCGAGCTGGGCCGGTGGGATGGCGCCATTCGCTTTGTACATCCGCATCGACGAGCCGATCGTCCCCGTGAGCCAGTAGAGCGTGATGTTGGTGAGGATCTCGTCCTTCGTGAAACGTCGTTCGACGTCCCCTCCGCAATCGCTCCACGCCTGGAGCTTTTCGAGGATCCACGCGGCGAGCCCGGCCGGTGAGTCGGTGAGCCCGAAGGCGGCGGTCTGGGGTTTCGTGCGGTGCATGGCGCCGTAGGCCCCTTCGGTCACCGACCAGGCGGCGGTGCTGTCGATCCAGGCGCGTTCTTCGGGCGTGAGGTCCTCGGGCGGGCCGGTATAGACGGGCAGGCCCGCGTCCGTCCGATGGACGGCCACGACCCGGTCGGGGTGGTCGAGCGCCAGGTAGCGGCTCACATGGCTGCCTATGTCGCCGCCCGCCGCCCCGAACCGCGGGTAGCCGAGGACGTCCATCAGCTCGGCCCAGAGACCGGCGACGGCGATCGAGTTCAGCGGCGGCCCGGTGGGACGGTCGGAGTACCCATAGCCGGGCAGGTCGGGCACGGCCACGTCGAACGCGTCGGCCGGGTCGGCGCCGTGCGCGCCGGGGTCGGTGAGGAGCGGGACGACCTTCGAATAGCGCCAGAACGAGTCCGGCCACCCGTGGGTGAGGACCAGGGGCAGGACGGGCCCGGCCGTCGCGGCGGCCCGGGCGTGCACGACGTGGATGCCCAGGCCACCGACCCGGACGCGAAAGTGCGGAAGCCGCGCGAGTGCCGCTTCCTGCGCGGACCAGTCGAACCCGTCCGCCCAGTAGCCGACGAGTTCGCGAAGGTAGTCCAGGTCGGTCCCGAGGGACCAGCCGGCGTCCTCGGGCGCGTCCGGCCAGCGCGTCGCACGCAACCGCGCGCGGAGATCCTCAAGTGCCGCTGGCTCGGTTTTCAGGGTGAACGGATCGACGTGCGGCGTGTCCGGCATGAATCTCACCCTACGCGCGTCCCAAGCGCATCTTTCGGCCCGCCCGACGGCATTCGCAACGGCTCATGGGCTAAGCCGACCACCGGCTTTCGGCGTCGGAATGCCGGGGCGGCCCTCGCCCGCCGCCCCGGCTGCGCAGGTCAGGACGCGGTGTACTCGGCGACGACGTCCACGACCCAGGTGACGCCGAACCGGTCCTTCAGCATCCCGTACAGGGGCGCCCATTGAGCGGGCATCAGCGGCTGGACGATCGTCGCGCCGTCGGAGAGCTTCTCCCACAACGCGGTGATCTCCTCGGTCCCCTTGCCCCGGAGCGAGACGAAGAACGCGTTCTCGCCCTGCTCCCAGGGCAGGTGCGAGGGCACGTCGTAGGCCATCACGCGGAAGCCGTTGCCGGCGATCACCTGGCCCCACATCACCTGGTCCGCCTCGGACGGCTCCTGGACGTTCCCGGCGTCCTTGTACGTGACCACGGCGAGGTCCCCACCGAACACGGACCGGTAGAACGTGAGTGCCGCGCGGGCGTCACCGCGGAAGTTCAGGTGCGTCACAACATCGATGGACATGTTCGGTTCCTCAGCTTTCGATACCTGTCATCTGCTCTGTGACCCACGATGGCAGCAGTAGCGGACAGGATCTGGCCGCTACCGGAGGCACAATGGAGGCATGCCCAAGACCGCCGCACGGCTGCTGGCGTTGCTCTCGCTGCTCCAGGCGCGCCGGGACTGGCCCGGCGCGCTGCTGGCCGAGCGCCTGGAGATCAGCCCCCGCACCGTGCGGCGCGACGTCGACCGCCTGCGCGAGCTCGGCTATCCCATCGTGGCGATCAAGGGTCCGGACGGCGGCTACCGCCTGGACGCCGGCGCGGACCTGCCCCCGCTGCTGTTCGACGACGAGCAGGCCGTGGCCCTGGCCGTCGCGCTCCAGCTCGCCACCACCGCCGGAGCGGGCATCGGGGAGGCCGCGGCGCGCGCGCTGACCACCGTCCGGCAGGTCATGCCCGCCCGGCTGCGGCACCGGATCGACACCGTCCAGGTCACGCCCGTCCAACGGCCCGCGCCGCAGGTCGAGAGCAGCGTGCTCACGGCGGTCGCCGCCGCCCTCCACGCCCATGAGGAACTGCGCTTCGACCACGTCACCGCGTCCGCGGGCGGGGACGTCCGGCCCTCGCCGCGCCGCGTGCAGCCGCACCACCTCGTGACCTGGGGCGGGCGCTGGTACCTCGTCGCCTGGGACCTCGATCGCGACGACTGGCGGATCTTCCGCGCCGACCGGATCACCCCGCGCACCCCCACCGGGCCGCGCTTCACCCCGCGCGAGGTGCCCGGCGGCGACGTGGCCGCCTACGTGACCAGCACGTTCCAGGGGTCGGACGGTGCTGGCGGCTGGCCATGCCGGGGCGAGGTGATCCTCGGCCTTCCCGCCTCCACCGTTTCCCTCTACACCCGCGACGGGATCGTCGAGGACGTCGGCCCGGACCGCTGCCGGCTCGTCCTGGGCTCCTGGTCATGGACCGGCCTGGCCGCCGCCATCGGCAGGTTCGACGCCGACATCGAGGTGGTCGGGCCACCCGAACTCAAAGCCGCCTTCGCCCGCCTGGCCCGCCGCTACACCGCCGCGGCCCGCCCCGGCGCCCACGCCTGACCGGCGGGACGCGGGAACGAAGCGGCCACGGGCGGACGGCCGAAGGGCGATCAGCCCTTGGGCTTGCGTCCCTTCCAGACGATGATGTCGATTTTGACGAAGGTATTCGTCCCTTGCTTGCGCACACCCCGGACTGCGACTCCCGCCACGACACCGGTGTCGGTCGTGACACACATGCGCAGTGTCTTCGTGACACGAGTACTGGCGGCGTAGCGGGTGGTATCCCGGCATGTGGCGTAGCTGAGTTTCTCGCCACGTGTGACGACGACGATCCGGCCGTCGGCGGCCGTGAACTGTCCCGCGCTGAACCCGAGATCGCCTCCGAAAGCGCCTTGGAGAGGAGCGATCGGCTCGTCCAGGAAACGCAGATGATAATCCCGGGGGATCTCGATACGCCCCGTGTTGAGCCGCGCGCCGAGCGGTTCGTTCTTGTACTTGCCCTCGTAGGGATCCGCGTCCCGCTGGCCGAACAGCACCCAGACCGTCGCCAGGGCGATGACGGCGAGCGCGACCACGGCACCGCACCCGATCTTGAGCTGGATCACCGGCCGGGCGCTGGTCTTCCGCGGCGGCGGCGCAGGCCACGGCTGCGGATCGACCTTCCTCGCCTGGGGCTTGGACTTGGTCTTGGTCTTGGTCTTGGATCCCGATCGCTGCCCCGAGCGCCGCGTCGTCGGCGTCGAACCCTTCGGCCGCACGGCATGCGGGGCCGCGCTTCCCGTCGACTGGAGCCGTCCGGTGAGCTGGCGCACCTCATTGGCCTTGCCCGGCTCGCCGATCAGCGTGAGGAACTCGGCCATCGACTGCAACGCGGTCCTGGCGGTCGTGAGGTCGAGGTCATTGAGCTGTTCGTGCGACGCGAGATTGCGCGCCTCACGAATCCGGTGTGCGAGGTTCTTCGCCTGCCTTGGCAGCACCTTCGGCCCGAAGGCCCGTTCGTCTTTGGTCAGCACCCAGATCAGGAATCCCAGATCCCCGAGATGTTCTTGGGACGCCCCCGGACGGGGATGCCGTCGCACGAAATCCGGAAGCCAGTTCTTTCCGTGCGCCCCGGTCATGCGCTTTTGGACGAATGGGTTCAACACCTGAGTGACCGTCCTCAGCCCCGCGGTCACCTGGTCTTGATTGACTAGCTTCGTCGTCACCGGAGCAGCATAGGACCGCCGCACTGTCCACCAGATGAATCCCGACAAATGGCCACTGGTGGACTCCCCGCCACCGGTTCCGCATGGCCCTGGACGCGGCCGAACGGTTCTCCGCCGACGTCAGCGGCCCCTTCGCCTTCGTCTCCGGGCAGACCACCGACCGCCCAGCCACCCTGTACCGCCAGCGTCGGACGCCCTGAACCGCCGTCCTCGGACGCTCCGAGCCATCCCTCAACCCGGATCAATGGTGTATCGCGGACGTATCGAAAATCGCATACGTCACCGCAACGGCCTTCCGCCTTCAGTAGGCGCATGGGCCACAGCGCATCACTCTCAGCGCCACCCCGTCGTACGCGCAGGATCGTTCTCGTCATTCTGGCGTTCCCCGGTGGCCGCCAACGTCAGGGACCAGCCACTCGGCATCCCCGCCCGGCCACTCGGCGGTGAGTCGTGGCGAATCCACCTTCGACCACCAAAGCGGACGTCCTCGCCGCCGCCACCCGGTTCCTCGCGGCGCTGCTGGTACCGCTGGCCTTCTGCCGGGCACCCGGCCGTGCCCGTTTCCTGGCCTGCCAGTGGGCATTGAGCCTGCGCTTCCCCGCCGAAGATCTCCGTGGGCTCACACCGGAGACGCTGAGGGCGTTCACGCACGCGCGAGCCGAGGCGTTCTGGCGCGACGGGCAGCTGATCGGGCTCACCTCGGGACACCGCGACGTGGCGGAACAGCACCGGATCTTCGTCGAGGAGGTGCGGCGCACCGGCTCGGTCTCCGCGGCGCGGCGGCGGGTGCTGCCGCCTGAGGAGTCCAGCCACGTGCGGGGGCTCGCCCTGGACGTCCGGCCGACCGAGGGCGCGCGGTGGCTCGAACTCCACGGCGGGCGGTACGGGCTCTACCGCGTCTACGACAACGAGTGGTGGCACTTCGAGTACCGCACGGCCGAGCCGGTCAGGCTGCCGCATCCGGATGCCGCGGCGTGGACGTCCGATCACGGTGCCGCCTACCGGCCATGCCAGGTGCCCGGCAACGGGTCCTGGCACCACCGGCCGCGTCCCCATCCGGCCGAAGCCGATGCGAACGGCCGCGCGCCGATGTACAGGGGTCCCGCCGAGGATCCGCGGAGGCGGCCGTGAACCGCGTCCCGGCCGCGCTTCAGCGCCGGGCGGGCACGTTCCGTCCGCCGACCTTGCAGATGCTGCCCGTGGCGGTGGCCGCCAACGTGGTCGAGATCCGCGCGCGGACCCGGAGCACGATCATGGCCGTGGTCAAGGCCGACGGCTTCGGCCACGGCGCCGTCACGGTCGCCAGGGCCGCCGTCGCCGCCGGCGCCGGGTGGCTCGGGACGACCAGCGTCGCGGAGGCCGCGGCGTTGCGCGCCGCTCGCCTGGCGGTGCCGATCCTCACCTGGCTGCACCCTTCCGGGATCGACGCCGAGGCGGCCGCCGCCGCCGGGGTCGATGTCGCGGTCGGATCCGTAGACGAGCTCGCCGCACTGCTCGCGCAAGCCACCCCGACGGTCCGGATCCATCTCCATATGGACACCGGAATGTCCCGTGGCGGCTGCCCCCGCGGGCAGTGGGACGAACTGATCGGCCTCGCCCAGCGTGGTCAGCGGGCTCGGAGGGTCCGCGTGGCGGGCGTCATGGGGCATCTGCCGCTGGCCGACCGCGCCGACCCCGCGGCGAACGCGCCCGCGGTCGCCGCCATGCGCCAGGCACGGCAGGCGGTCCGGGCGGCGGGGCTCGGCTCACCGCCGGCCCATCTCGCCGCCACCTCGGGGACGCTGACCGACCCGGCGACGCACTTCGACATGGTCCGCGTCGGGGCGGGGCTGGTCGGCATCGACCCGTCCGGGACGGTGCGGATGCACGACGCGTCCCGTCTGACCGCACCGATCGTCCATACGACGGCGGTCCCGGCTGGCACACCGGTCGGCTACGGCGGCACGTACGTCACCGACCGCGCCACCCATCTGAGCGTCCTGCCCGTCGGGTACGCCGACGGGATCCCGCGCGAATGCTCGCCCCAGGCCGGTGTCGCGATCCGCGGGCGCCGCCTCCCCGTCGCCGGACGGGTCTCGATGGACCAGATCGTGATCGACACCGGCGCCGAGTCCTTCCCGGCCGGCACGTCCGCGACCGTGTTCGGCCCGGACGGGGGCGCGACCCCGACCGTCCACGACTGGGCCCGCTGGGCCGGGACCATTCCGCACACCATCGTCACCGGCATCGGGCCGCGTGTGAAAAGGAGCATCGCATGACACGGCGGATCGTGATGATCGGCGGCGGCGAGAACGCCGAGCACGACGTCTCGCTGGCCACCTCCGCGGCGATCGCCGGGGAACTGCGCGCGGGCGGGTTCGACGTCGACGAACTGATCATCGACCGTGACGGGACGTGGAGGCACGGAGCGGAGGCGCTGGGATCGCAGGTCGCCGGCTCCCTGGCCGCGGCGCTCGGCGTCATCGAACGCGCCGACGTCGTCTTCCCCGCCGTCCACGGCCCGTCCGGCGAGGACGGGACCCTCGCGGCCCTGTGCGCTCTCGCGCACACGCCGATGGTCGGCTCGGGCCTGCGCGCCGGAGCGCTCGGCATGGACAAGTGGGCGACCAAGCTCGCGGCGAAGGCCGTCGGGATCCGCACCGCCCCCGGCCGGCTGGTGACCGCGGCGGAGATCACCGATGTCGAGTTCGAGAAGGACGTGGTGGTCAAGCCCGCCTCGGCCGGTTCGAGCTACGGTGTCGCCTTGGCCCGCGACGCCTCCGGGCTCCGCGACGCGCTGGACCGCGCGGCGCGCTACGACGACCGGATCCTGATCGAGGACGTCGTCGCGGGCCGGGAGATCGACGTGGCCGTCCTGCGCGAGGCCGACGGCCGCCGGTGGGCGTCGCCGCCCCTGGAGATCCACGCCGACGGCCTCTTCGACACCGCGTCCAAATACGACGGCTCGGCCCGGTTCACCGTCCCCGCCGACATCGGCGGCGCGGACCGGACCGCCCTGGCCGAGGCGGCTGTGCGGATGTTCGACACGCTCGGCTGCGCCGGTGTCGCCCGCGTCGACTTCTTCCTCACCGCCCACGGCCCCGTCCTCAACGAGGTCAACACCATGCCGGGGATGACGGCCCAGTCCCAGGTGCCGAAGATGTTCGCCGCCGCAGGGCTGCCGTACCGGCAGCTGGTCGCGCGCCTGGTCGACGGCGCCACCGTGCCCGTCCCCGCGCACCCGGGCCCGGAGCGCGCGAACCCGTGAGCCGGGCGGTACGAATATGCCGACGATATGTGGCGCTGCCTAGGATCCGGGTATGCGCGTGCTGATCGTGGAGGACGAGCCCTACCTGGCCGAAGCCGTCCGTGACGGCCTCCGGCTGGAGGCCATCGCGGCCGACATCGCCGGCGACGGCGACTCCGCCCTGGAAATGCTCAGCGTCAACTCCTACGATCTCGCGGTCTTGGATCGTGACATCCCGGGACCGTCCGGCGACGAGATCGCCCGGCGCATCGTCGCGTCCGGCAGCGGCATGCCGATCCTCATGCTCACCGCCGCCGACCGGATCGACGACAAGGCCTCGGGGTTCGGCCTCGGCGCCGACGACTACCTCACCAAGCCGTTCGAGCTCCGGGAACTCGTCATGCGGCTCCGGGCGCTGGACCGCAGGCGCGCGCACGCCCGTCCCCCGGTCAGCGAGATCGCGGGCCTGCGCCTGGACCCCTTCCGCCGGGAGGTCTTCCGCGACGGGCACTACGTCGCGCTCACCCGCAAGCAGTTCGCCGTCCTCGAAGTCCTCGTCGCGGCCGAAGGCGGTGTCGTCAGCGCCGAAGAACTCCTGGAACGGGCCTGGGACGCCAACGCCGACCCCTTCACCAACGCCGTCCGCATCACCGTCTCCGCCCTGCGCAAACGCCTTGGCGAACCCTGGCTCATCGCCACGGTCCCCGGCGTCGGCTACCGCATCGACACCGGCGACACCCATGAATAGACGCCCGGGGCTCAGCACCCGGCTGAAACTCACCCTCAGCTACGCCGGTTTCCTCCTCGTCGCCGGTGGCCTCCTGCTGGCCGTGGTGCGAATGTTCCTGCTGCGCTACGTCCCCGACGGCACGCTGACGACCGGACCGGGGAGCGGCGGGCACGGGGGCCCGGCCGCTCCCTTCATCCCCAGCCGCTCCGACCTCCAGCGCGCGTTCGCCCCCCGCGCGGCCCAAGCCATGGCATTCCTGCTGGTGTTCGGCCTCATCGGAGGATGGATCCTCGCCGGCCGGATGCTCGCACCACTCACCCGGATCGCGGACGCGGCGCGCATGGCCGCGGAAGGATCGCTGTCCCACCGCATCCGCATGAAAGGTGCCAGGGACGAATTCCGCGAACTCGCCGACGTGTTCGACACCATGCTCGAACAACTCGAGAATCACGTCACCCAACAGCAGCGCTTCGCCGCGAACGCCTCCCACGAACTGCGCACCCCGCTGGCGATCTCCCAGACACTCCTGGACGTCGCCCGCAGCGACCCCACCCGCGACCAGGGCGAACTCCTCGAACGCCTCCACAAGGTCAACACGCGGGCGATCGACCTCACCGAGGCCCTCCTCCTGCTCAGCCGCAGCGACCGCGCCGGTTTCATCAGCGAGCCCGTCGACCTCTCCCTCACCGCCGAAGAAGCCGCCGAAACACTGCTCCCCCTCGCCGAACAACGCCGGATCACCCTCGACGTCACCGGCGAAAGAGCCCAGACCACCGGCTCCCCGGAACTGATGCTCCGGGTGGTGACCAACCTCGTCCAGAACGCCATCGTCCACAACGTCCCCACCGGCGGCACCGTGACGGTCCACACCGAAGCGCACCGCGACACAAGCGTCCTCCGGGTCGAGAACACCGGCCACCCGGTCCCCGCGGAACTCCTCCCGACCCTCATCGAACCCTTCCAACGCGGAACACAACGCATCCGCACCGACGAGCACGCCGGCGTCGGCCTGGGACTGGCCATCGTGCACAGCATCGTCCGAGCACACAACGGAATCCTCGACCTTACCCCCCGCCCCACCGGCGGCCTAACCGCCACGATCAGCCTCCCCCGCGCAAACTGCGACTCCGAACACAAGTGACCGCAGGGCTCAATGCCCACTTGAGTAGGTATGGAACAGGGCGGTACGCATCGCGTCCAGCGCGGCCTCGGCGGCGACCATATGGTGCAGGACGTCGGTGATGTCCTCGGCCACGCCCAGGCGGCGCGCGGCGGCAGCGACCTTGGCACGCTCGGCGTCGGCGTAGACACCGTCGGCCCCGGCCATCTGAATGGCGTGGTAAATGAGCGTCGGACCGGGCCGCCAGCCGTCGACGTCGACATCGAGCGCATCCAGCAGAGAATCCAGGTCCGCCGACTGGTGGTCGAAGCCCACGTAGCCGTCGATGACATGCTCGGGCACCCCGAACGAGCGCTGATGGGCCACCAGCCAGTCGAACTCCGGCTCCGTGACCTGCCCGTCCGCCCCGACGATCGCCAGCAGGATCCGCCCGTACGCAGCCGCCGCCTCACCGCTGACCGCCCCCAGCCCGGTCTGCCGCCGCCCGAAACTACTGACCTTGATCTCCATCACCACACTCCCTCCCACCGAGTAACCCCATAGTCGACGGCGGCAAAAGACCTGTCAGCGCTTCCCAGGACTAGACCAATGTGCAAAACCAGTAAGCCCACCAACCTCACCAGGTGAGGCCCGAAAAACCCCCAAAAGACCCCTGCATGCAGGTCACCAAGATCGTTTGGCTGCCGAAACGCAGTTCATCGCGCGTCTACTCGACGGCAGCAGAGGGTTCAGGGATTGGCGTTCATGAGGACCGACACCCGATCAAAGCGCCGTTCCTCCAGGTCCTGCTTTCTGATCGCCCAGTAAACAATGGCGGACCACAAGTGCTCCAAGCCGCTCGGATACCATTCGGCCAGAAGCACCCAGTCCTCGGACATGAACTGCTCAACGGACGGGATTCCCGTCTCCTTCGACGCGCAATCGAAGACGGGGTCCCCGTACCCCTCACGGTCCAAGGCGTATCCGCCGATCCGCAGGCAACGGGGGTGGCCCTCACCAGGGGCCTGGCTCCACACCTCACGCAGCTCTTTGGCATGCGGATGCGCGGCAAGGTCGAGGGCGATCTCTTTCGTGTCAAAGAACTCATGGTCGGGCAGGGACACGTCTTCCTGCAAACGCAGTTCACCTTGTAGTTCGGTGTCGAAATCCATGTCCGCTAGCAGATCGGCCGGATCGTAGTCGTACTCCACCTTGCGCTCTTGGACTGTCGTCCCAGCAGGGATGTACACCGCGGATCCATCGCATCCGTCCAGGTCGGGGTACGCAAACAGCAGCAGGTGCCCATCGGGCGGCAGGGGGAGGTTCGTCGCATCCGCGGGCAGAGCAGCGAAATCAATGGTCGCGATGAGGTGCTCGCGAACTTCCCCGTCCACCGCAGGAACATGGAGGCCGGGCGGAAGCATTATCGGAGCACCAAGGCGGCCCGCGGGCGGTCCCTTCCCTTCCGTCGTCAGGATGACGCGTCGACGGACCAATCCCAGCCACCGCTCCACGTCCTCGGACGGGATCCCAGACTCAAGCGCCGCGCTACGGTACCGGTCCAACTTGTCCCGCAGCGCCAGCGGCAACGCACCCAGCACCGTCTTTCTCCCCTGCTCCGTGATTCCGGACACGGCCGGTGAACCTCCAGACTTGCCCGGTCGCCCGGGTTCGACCGGTTCCATAATGCCTCGGGGACGGTTCAGGCCGAGATGAGCGCGTGCAATTCCCGAACGGTTGGTCGGTCCCGCTGTTCGACGGGGACGGCCCGCAGGACCCTCTTCCCCGTCTCGGTGATCATGTGGCTCAGCTCGGCCGGGGGCAGCGCGGCGAAGATCTCCGTAGCTCGCTTGACGCCATGATCGGTCCCGCCCTTGATCATGGTGCACAAAGCGCGCTGCAGATGGATCATCGGCACGTACTGGTGATCCGAGATTCTGGCGAGGTTGTGCTCAGCAGCCCGATCCGCCTTGGGCTCGTCACCGATCGCGGCATAAATCTGAAGCTCGGCCCAATCCGATTGGCAATTATCCCAGTAATCCGCCATGATCCCTTGGGCTTCCGATGCGGTTTCGGCCAGGCGGAGGTGCGTTCGGAGGGCCCGCCGCGCGTCGACGTGCCTCCCCAAACTGGTAAATGCGAGGGCCTGCGCTCTGGCGATCAATGCTCTGCGTGGGCTGTGACCTGTGATGCGTTGCGCCTGGTCAATGAGATTAAGGACGGTCGCCGGATCTCGCTGACCATAGAGTCCGTGACCTGCCTCCGTGGCGCGCACGCCAAGCCGTAGATCGAGGTCACCGGTCGCATCGGCAGCGGTTTTGGCGGTTCGCCACCAGTGAATGGCGGCATCGTCATCCCCAAGCCGGGTGAGGGTGTTCGCGTACAGCACGGTCAGCGCAGCTACGACTCGACGCAGTTCGATCAATACCCCCAGCTCACGTGATTCGGTGTCCTGTAGCTGACGCTGGACTGCGATCAGATTGACCACCAGGCCATCACGAACCTTCGCGGGGGGCCGGGTGCGGACCGCGTGCAAGTGATCCGACACGGTCAGGTGCCAGTCATCGAGATCACGAGGTTCGCTGTTCAGCGCTAGGGCGAGTAGCTGACGGACCGGTTCCCCGGTTGAGCCGAGCGTCCCCACGCTGATTCCCAGCGTGGCGAGTTGCAGTAGTACGCGACGCTCCATGTCGTCCTCCCATGGGAGCGGAGGTGCCTGGATGTCCACGTTAACGTCCGGTATGACCGATGCATCGACTTCGCCGCTGCTAATCCCCTGCCCCTTGGAGAGCGGAGGTTCGGGGAACAGTTCCTCCTCGGTCATCTTCAGCGCGGCGGCCCACAGCAGCCGGTACCGCGGGCCGACGGCGTGCTCGCCGGCCTCGTTCCAGGCAGGGCCGCAGCGACATTCGGGGGCGCGACCGAACGGAACAACGCGGCAAGGTCGGCGACGACCAGGCCGCGCCTTTTGCGCTCGGCGCGCAGCCGCTTGCCGGTATGAATATTTTCTGTGGACATGTCGTATTCCACCCAGCCGGAAATCCCTGGAAACGCTGCCCCCGTTTCGGGGCTCTTCGACGATTATCAGGCTGACCTGTGGCGTCTGTCACGGATTCACTGTCATCAGCGGAGCCACGCACCGCGGCCACCGAAGTTCCCTATGTGGTTCGCAACACCCGATAAAACACCAGCGGTGCGTGGTTCCGCCCAGAGACAGGCGGCACCGGAATCGCGGCGCTACGAGCACCGGCCGGGGCCTGACCGGAAGGAAGTCCGGCTATGGGACAGGGTAGGGAAACAGGCGGAGCGGCTATGACAGGCCGCTTCGACGGCACCGAGCACCGGCACGCGTACCCGAAGCTTCACGACTTGATGGGCACCTTGCAGGGTCGCCGCTTCGCCGTGCACCTGAGGGCCAGCCCGCTGGCCATCATCGTCACCAGGCCGGACGATCCGACGGGTGCCAGGCAGACGGTCACGTGCAAACCGCGCGTCACCGACCAGGACCGGATGTGGTTCTACGACGACGCCAACGGTGAGCCGATCGCCGAAGCCGAGGACATCATCGGCGCCGCGGTCATCATCGTCGGCAACCTGACCCCGACGCCATGAGCGACGCCGGGGAGACCCGCGTGGGCGGCTACATCCTCAAGGGCGGCACCGGCGTCTACATGCTCCTGGACCCCGAGACCGAAGACCCCCGCGTCGAGCGCGACTGCTACGACGACCGTCTGCACACCGGTTCGTCCCGCTCGGTCGTCCTGACCGCCAACGACGACGGCAAGGTGCACGTCGACGAGGAGTCCGACGAGGCGCGCATGTTCATCCGGCAGCACTACCGCGAGGCCGAGGCCCGGATCGAGCTGGCCAACGGCGACGCGCCCGTGGGCCTGCAGTTCACCCCGGACGAGGCGGAGGAGTACGCGTTCAAGCTGCTGGAGCTGGCCGCCCTCGCCCGACGCGGGCAGTCCGACGGCGGACGAGCGCCCCGCACGGTCGCAATGTGCGGGGCGCTCGCACTTCAAATGGCGCGAATTCGTCAGCTAGGCCAGGTGCCTTCCGCAGGCGTCCCGGGCATGGTGCCGCGGCGTCACATCGCCTGCCGCGAGCACCTCGGCCAGCGCGCCGGCGAACCTCTCCAGTGCCTCCACACGGCCCATCGGAACCGCAGACTCCCCCGCACCGTCGTCGCGGCGGCACAGCCACGTCTGCCCGTCGTCGTCGGTCAACACGATGACCTTCGTACCCGCGAGGTGGAACGTGGCGTCCTTGTGACCACCCGCGTTCAGCACCTCCTCCATGCTCTGGCCGCTCATCTGGTGACCTCCCGGAGTTGCTCGCGCGCCTTCCTGACCTCCGGCACCGCCGCCCACGGGCGGGTGCCGGTGAGGATGTGACGAACATGGATGTCCATCCGCCGGGATGTCAGCAGCGGCGCGACCAGAGCCACCGAGGCGACTCCCTCGGTCATCGCACCGACGTCCCCGGCCCGGATCGCTGACTTGGTCAGCCGGGCCCGGTAGAGCCCGGCGAGCAGTGGGGATTGCGACTCCACCCCAGCGACGGCCTTCCGCAGATCCACAGCACCAAGAGCGTGAAGGCCGCAATCGGCGAGGGCGATCCCCGAGTTCGCCATCACCTCGGCAGCATCGGCGGGGTTCAATCGTGAGGCGAGTGCTTGAGCCTCCTCCAGCGCACGCCGGACTGGGCGCTCCTGGCCTGGCAGGACGGCCAGCGACCGGGCCAGGCGCACCAGGAGGGCGGCCCGGGTGGCGTCGTCGAGGTCATGCAGGGCCAGGCCACGACGGACGTATTCGGCCGCGCGGAATCGGGGCTTGCCGTAGGTGCGGATCAGAGACAGCGTCGAGTAAGCGTTGGCCTGCGCGCAGGTATCGCGCCCCTTCCCAGCGAGGGCGAGGGACAGGTTGGCGACACGCTCGGCATTGTCGAGGTCGCGGGTGTCGTGCAAGATGAGCGCCGCGTGGCGGGCGAGGCCGGATGCAGCGGATTGCAGGCCCGTGTCGGTGCCGAGCATGGCGGGCGCGACAAGACGGACGTGGCGAAGCGCCTCGCGGACGAGGGGCGCCCCGCCGATCTGTTCCTCGGTGTAGGCAAGGCGGTCTGCGAGCAGCCGCACATACGAGGCATCGCGGTAGGGGTGCCTCCCGGTCGCCGGCGGGGTCAGTGCGACGCTGGCCGCCGACGCCAGAAAACGGCGTCGTCTCACAGGGTCGTCCTCCTCGCTGGGGACGAGTTCCAGTTCCCAGCCCACGGTACGCAGAAGCCGCGCGGCTTTGGCCATGCCGGGATCGCGTTTGCCGGCCAGCACCATCGAAACCCATGGCTGCGAGACGTCGAGCTTGCGTGCGAGTGCCGCCCCTGACCAGCCGTGACGCTTCATGACGACGGAGAACGCATCTCCCAGGCTGCTGACGCCCATGCCCCGGAACGTATAACGGACCGTTAGAGGTTGACTACCGGCCGCGCTGAGTCGCTGCTTGTCTGCGAGGCGAAGTCCTCGATTCCCGATGACTGGGCGACCCCGGCCGGTGCGCGAACACCGGTGCTCCGGGGCCTGACCGGAACGGAGGCCCGGCTATGGACAGGGTAACGAACTACGCGGAGCGGACATGAGCGATCGCTTCGACGGCACCGAGCACCGGCACGCGTACCCGAAGCTTCACGACTTGATGGGCACCTTGCAGGGTCGCCGCTTCGCCGTGCACCTGCGGGCCAGCCCGCTGGCCATCATCGTCACCAGGCCGGACGATCCGACGGATGCCAGGCAGACGGTCACATGCAAACCGCGCGCCACCGACCAGGACCGGATGTGGTTCTACGACGACGCCAACGGCGAGCCGATCGCCGAAGCCGAGGACATCATCGGCGCCGCGGTCATCATCGCCGGCAACCTGACCCCGACGCCATGAGCGGCACCGAGGAGACCCGCGTGGGCGGCTACATCCTCAAGGGCGGCACCGGCGTCTACATGCTCCTGGACCCCGAAACCGAAGACCCCCGCGCGACGATCATCTCTCGGGCAACGGGACGTGGCGTGCCCGCACTCTCGACGGCGAGGCCAAGACCTACCAGCCGCCGGACGAGATCGAGCGCCCCGCGCTGTGGGTCGCCGAGCAGTTCGTCCCCGCCACCGACGAACCCGCCGCCGAGGAGGGCACGGATGCCGGATGAACTGGACACCGAGCCGCCCGGACCGCTGGACGCGCTACACGCCGCCGTCCGCCGCCGCGCCCCGCAGACCTCGGCGACCTCCGCCCGCCCGGCCGGGACCTTCTACCGGTCGACACCGGAGCGGCGCGCGGCCACCGAGGACGCCTTACGCCTGCGCGTCTCCTGTCAGAAGGAACCCGAGCGGATGATCACCTGGGACGAACACGGCGGCGTCTACCGATGTACCACCGGCCCGGACGTGGGCGAGGCCGTCCCGGCCGACACCGAAAAGGCCACCGCCCGGAACACCGAGGCGCCCGGCGCGTCGGCTGATCCGACGGGCGAGTAGAGCGGGGCGGCGGCGCTTCGCCGGTGACCGCTGGCGCAACCGTCCCACCGTGGCCCCGGATTTGCGTGCATCGCGTCCGGGGGCCGTGCTCGCCGTGCGGGCCGATGTCGTCGATGACGCGGCCGGTGCATCGGAGGTATGCACGACCGTCACGCGGCTGAGTGACAAGGGCACGGTCGTGCAGCTTCGTCCCAAGACCGAGGCGGGCTGGCGCGTGATCGCGATGTCGGGCCACCTTGTGGAGCTGTGCCGCCGCCGTATCGCGATGGCGTGGCCGCACCCGACCGGACGATCACGATCGTCACGGCCGACGGCGACGAGGAAGGCGCCACGCCGCAGAGGTGGGCCTGCTGTTCCCCAGCCTGCCCGGCGGGGTGCGCAACCCCTCCAACGCCAACCGGGACATTAAGGACGTGCTCGACCGGGCCGGACGCTGGCAGGTTCGGACGGTTGACGTCCCACACCCTCCGGCGGACGGTGGCGACCCGCCTGGAGGACGAGGCCGACCTGAGCGCCCGCGCGATCGCCGACCACCTCGGCCACGCCAAGCCGAGCATGACCCAGGATGTCTACCTGGGGCGCAACGTGGCATCCGCCAAGGCGGCCTTGTCCTGGGCAAGGTTGCCTACCAAGGTGGGCATAAAGTGGGAATGCAGCAGAGAAGCCGCCGACCAGACGGTGTCTGATCAGCGGCTTCTTGTGTCGTGGAGGTGGCGGGAATCGAACCCGCGTCCTTCGGTAATGAGTCAGGGCTTCTCCGGGTGCAGCCTGCTCGGCGTTTTCTCAGCCCCGGCGCTCATGCAGGCAAGTCGCCGACGGGCTCAGCCGCTGTTTGTTTTTCCTACAGGCCCCGCGACCGGGCTTGCAGGTGGAGTCTCCTTACGATGCCAGACCCCGGGTCGGAGACGCTCCCGGGCTGACAGAGTTCGCTACTCGCCTCAGGCGGCGAGGGCGAACTCGGACTGCTTCTTGTTGGCAGTTGTGGTTTGCTGTCACAGGATTTACGAGGTCACGACAGCAACCCTCGACCCGCTTCCCCTGGCTCGATCGACCGAAGTCGAAGCCGGTCACCCCCATGTTGAGTTGTCAAAGCGGCCGTCCGGGGACGTCCGCACCATGACGCTACAAGAGTAACGCGTCCGGGGGCAACGTGATTCCCGTGGGGGCGCACGTGAAACCCCGGTGGACGCGTCGCGCCCACCGGGGTCGACCGGCAGGGTCGGGCCGGTCCGGACGGCAGAGCCTCCCCCGAGACGAGGCTCTGGTCTCATCACGGCGACTGGAACCCGCAACCCCCCAGGCGGAGCCCCAGTCACTTGGGAAGACGCAAGGGAGGGCACTGGAGGTTGCGTGCTCGGCGGTAAAGGGTTGCCAAAACCGGGTCAGGGGGTGCCTCTGCTGCCGGACGGGACGCCGCGGAGGAACGTGGCGGCGACCTTGGCGGCGGAGACGTGGCCTTCGAGGGCCACGGCGAAGGCGAGGTCGCCTCGGGAGCCCACGAACCAGGAGATCTCGCGTTTCTGGCCGCCCTCGGTGACGGCGGGCAGGGCGGCGACGCCGACGACGTCGCCGGACACGCGGGCGGGGGTGGCGAGGCCGGTCCTGATGGAGCGGGAGAGGAGCTTCTTGAGGCTGGAGATGGATTCGCGCTGGAGGTTGGTGGGCGGGACCTGGTCGGCCTTGGAGATGTCCTTGAGGATGTAGGGGGCCTTCCAGGTGCCGTTCTGGGCGGCGGCGGCGACCAGGGCCATGGCGAGGGGGCTGACCTGGACCTTGCCCTCGCCGATCATGGTGGCGGCCTTCTCGCCGTCGTTGGCGGGGGCCGGGACCGAGCCGGTGAAGGCGGGGACGGACAGCCCCCAGTCCTTGCCGAGGCCGAGACGGGACGCCTCCGCCATGAGCGTCTGCGCGCTGAGCCTGCCGCCGAGCTGGGCGAGGGTCGTCCGGCAGGAGTAGGCGAAGTGGGTGCCGAAGCCCCCGTCGGGGCGCGCCTTGTTGGTGAAGGTCAGGCCGCCGACGGTGACGGTGCCGGGGCAGGTCGTCTCGGTGGACTGGTTCATCCCGGCCTCGGAGAACAGGGCCTCGGCGGAGACGATCCCGAAGGTCATGCCGGGCGGGTAGCGGCCCTCGAACGCGAGGTTCCTGCCGCTGGTCAGGTGGTTGGACACGGCGAGGACCTCGCCGGTGCTCGGGCGGAGGGCGACGAGTGAGCCGGTGACGGGCAGGCCGGCGAGGGCGTTGTCGGCCCTGCGCTGCATGGTGGGCTCAAGGGTCATGCGGACGTCCTGCGGCGGCTGGCCCGGCCAGGAGCGCAGTTCCTCGGTGTTCTTGCCGGTCGGGTCCTGCGCGACGACCCGGACGGTCGGGGTGCCGGCCAGGCGGCGCTGCTGGAGGAGCTGGACGCCGCTGACGCCGATGGTGTCGCCGGGCTGGTAGGGGGCGCCGACCTGCTGGAGCGTGTCGGCGGTGGCGGGGCCGAGGCTGCCGATCAGCTCCGGCGCGTACATGGGGTCGATGGGGACCTTGACGGGCTCGAAGTGCAGCCCGTCGATCTGGCGGAGCCGCTGGATGAGCGCGTTGTGGTCGGGGACCTGGAGGGTCAGCAGCGGCAGGAACTGCTGCGGCGGCGCGGAGCGGACGCGGCCGAGCAGGCGCTCGGAGTCCAGCCGGCGGCCGCCGTCGATCTTGGTCTGGCGGGCGAGGCCGTCCAGGGTGCGCTGCTGGTCCGCGAGGCGCCCGGGGTACACGCCGACGTTGTAGGCCCAGACCTCGCGCAGGACGGAGCGGCCCTGGTTGTCGCGGATGGGGGCGCGTTTCGGGACCTCGGTCAGCACCGCGAGCCGCTGGCCCGGCTTCAGCTTCGGGTTGATGATGGACGGGTCCCAGACGACCTTCCACCTGCCGCCCTGGCGCCGCAGGTGCAGCAGGCCCGTGTACGTCCAGGGCTGGCCGTTCTCGCCGAGGTCGACCTTGACCGAGAAGCGGGCGTCGGCCTCGTCGCCCTTCTTGTCGATCGCCTTGACGTCGGTGTCCTGGCCGGGGACGCCGAGGGCGAGGCGCAGCGACGCGGCGTCGAGCTGGGCGCGGACCTGGCCGAGGGCGTCGGAGACCTCCTTGCGGTCGGCGCCGACCGTCCGCTTGGCGGCCGCCGGGTAGTTGCCGACCTCCCAGGCGATCAGGAAGTCGCGGACGGCGGGCATCGCGGACGGCTCCGCCCAGCAGCCCGTCGTGAGCGTGCCGACGAGCGCGCCGCAGGACGCGATCGAGATCACCCGGCGCCGTACGGTGCGCGTGCCCCGCGGGGCGCGTCCGTGACCTCGACTGAGCATCGACACCCTCACCGTCTCCTGAACCGGGCCGCCGCGGCCTTCTGCATCTCCCGGTCGGCTTCCCGCTTGGCGATGGCCTGCCGCTTGTCGTAGGACTTCTTACCACGGGCCAGGCCGATCTCGACCTTGGCCTTGCCGTCCTTGAAGTACAGCGCGAGGGGTATCAGCGTCCACCCGGGCTCGGACGACTTGGCGATGATCTTCTGGATCTCGCGGCGGTGCAGCAGCAGCTTGCGGCGGCGCCGGGGGGCGTGGTTCGTCCAGGTGCCCTGCGTGTACTCGGGGATGTGGACGTGCTCCAGCCACACCTCGCCGTCCATCACGTGGGCGTACCCGTCGGCGAGGGACGCGCGTCCGGCGCGCAGCGCCTTCACCTCGGTGCCCATGAGCACCATGCCCGCTTCCCAGGTGTCGTCGATGTGGTAGTCGTAGCGGGCACGCTTGTTCTGGGCGATGAGCTTGCGCCCTGTGTCGCGTGGCACGTGATCAGCCTCGGTCCTTGTCCGGCTCCGGTTCGTGCACCGGGCCCCTTCCCCGTCCGAAGGCGATCTTACGAGGACCGCCCCGGTGAGGTGGAACCGCTTTGTCCGACGGCCGGAACCGGCGGCCGGTTCGGCACCGGATCAGATCTTCAGATATCTCCGCAGCGTAAGGAACGACGCGATGGCGCACAGGAGCACGCCGAAGCAGATCGAGACGATGATCACGAAGACGACGTTGCTCCAGCCGAGCTTGCTGACGAGCTGGACGTCCTCGGCGAGCCGGTCGACGAGGAACAGCTTGCTGAACACCAGCAGGATCGAGGCGAACAGCCCGCCGATCATGCCCGCGATGGCGCCCTCCAGGATGAAGGGCATCTGGATATAGGTGTTGGACGCGCCGACGAGCCGCATGATGCCCGTCTCCCGGCGCCGGTTGAACGCCGACAACCGGACGGTGTTGCCGACCAGCAGCACCGCGGCCACCACCTGGATCAGGGCGATGAGCAGCGCGGCGACCTGGAGCCCGTTGAGGATCCGGAAGAACTTCTTCAGGATCTCCTGCTCGTTGATCACCGTGTCGACGCCCGGCTGGCCGAGCATCGCCTGGGCGACCGCCTTGTACTCCTCCGGGTTCTTCAGCTTCACCCGGAACGAGTCGGGGATGTCGCCCTCGCGGGTGCTCTCCACGAAACCGGGCGATCCGGAGAAGCGGTCCTTGAACCGCGCGTACGCCTGCTGCTTGGTCTCGTACTGCACGTTGGAGACCTGGGACATCTTCTCCAGCTGCCCCTTGAGCGCGTCCCGCTGCTCGGGCGTGACGTCACGCTTCTGGCAGCTCTGGTTGGAGCTGGTCTTGGCGCACAGGAAGATCGAGACCTCGATCTTGTCGTACCAGTAGCTCTTGGACTCGTCCACCTGGTTGCGCAGGAGCAGGCCGGTGCCGAAGAGCGCCATGGCGATGGCGACCGTGATGACGAGGGAGATGGTCATCGTCATGTTCCGGCGGAGACCGATCCAGATCTCCTGGAGAACGAACTGTGCGCGCATGCCTCGCTGTCCTTGATCGCCTGTGTTCCGCCGGAAGCGCGGGCGCGGTGCGCGCCCTGTGGGCCGTGTCGTACGTCTGGGCTGTCGTACGCCCCGGCGAGAATCGTTGGTTCAGATGGTCGCGGGACCTGCCCGGACGTGGCGGCGGGCCCCGGATGGGTCAGTAGGCCTGGCCGTACACGCCGCGCGACTGGTCGCGGACGACCCGTCCGTCCTCCAGCTCGACGACGCGTTTGCGGAACGCGTCGACGATCGCGGCGTCGTGCGTGGCCATGACGACGGTGGTGCCGGTCCGGTTGATCCGGTCCAGCACCTTCATGATGCCGATGGACGTGGCGGGGTCGATGTTCCCCGTGGGCTCGTCCGCCAGCAGGATCATCGGCCGGTTGACGAACGCCCGCGCGATGGCGACGCGCTGCTGCTCGCCGCCGGACAGCTCGTCCGGCATCCGATGGGCCTTGCCCTCCAGGCCGACCAGGTCGATGACCTCCGGCACGACCTTGCCGATGAAACGCCGCGGCTTGCCGATCACCTCAAGGGCGAACGCGACGTTCTCGAAGACGTTCTTGTTGGGGAGCAGCCGGAAGTCCTGGAAGACGCAGCCGATTCTGCGGCGCAGGTGCGGCACCTTCCAGTTGGTCAGCCTGCTCAGGTCCTTGCCCGCCACGTGCACGTGACCCTGGGAAGGACGTTCCTCTTTGAGGATGAGTCGCAGGAAGGTCGACTTGCCGGAGCCGGAGGGACCCACCAGGAACAGGAACTCGCCCTTCTCGATGGCGACGTTCACATGCTGCAGGGCGGGCCGGTTCTGGCTCGGGTAGACCTTGGTGACGTTGTCGAAATGGATCACGGCTGCATCACGGCGGTTCAGTCTAGGGGTTGGGGAGCGGCCCGTTCCGTGGCCACGGAACGGGTCCGTGGTCTGCGGCCTGGGTCGCCGGGCTTCACGGCCGGGTGGACCGCGGAGCCTGCGAGCAGTGTAGAGGGGACAGTCAACCACCTCGGCCCGCCCGGCGCGGGACGCTTGGCCGGGAGCGGCGACACGCCGGGAATGCGGGACGGCCCGTTCGTGGCCATGCGGTTCACTGCCATGCGACCGTCTCCCGACGTCGGGCCGTTTCGTACCGTCGAGCTCCCGGACTTGCCGGAACGACCATACAGTCCGGCTACGCTGGATGATGGCGAAAGATACCTAATAGGTCGTCGATCGACGTTCTCACCCCGCACGGACTCACCCCGCACGGACCCACGTGCCGTTCACGGAGATTGGGGCCCACGACATGAGCTGCGAACATCTGATCTGCGCCCGGTGCTCGAACCCGGTGGTCGAGGGGCGCTGCGCCACCTGCCGGGAGGCCCGCTCGGAGCTGCACCGCCACGGCCCTTCGATCCCGCCCGCGCTCGTCCTCGCGGGGCTGGTCGCCCTGCTGTTCGTCGCGCTCGTCCTGCAGAAGATCTACTAGGCGCGCCGGGCGCGCGGCCCCGCCCGCCCGTGGTCAGGGCTTGCGAGGCGGCGGTGTCGCCGCCTTGGCGACCGCGCCGTCATCGGCGACCAGGACCGCCTTGGGCTGCGCTCTGCCTTTTTTGGCACGCGGCGGGTCGTACGCCGCGAAATGCAGCATCGCCGTCGTGTCGATCTCGTTGCCCTCGACGGTGCCCTCCAGGAGATGCTCGGCCTCTGCCGGGATCTCCGGTTTGGGCGTCGCCGGGTCCTTGGCGATGAGCGAGGTGTTGCGGAACAGGGAGTACAGGACCAGCCCGCCGCCGCGGTCGGTGCGCAGCGCGAAGTAGGGGTACGGCGTGGCGGTGTAGACGACCTGGAGTGTGAGGTCCTTCTCCTTGGCCTTCTTCTTGGCGCGTTTCGCCTGCTGGTAGTAGCCGGTGGTGACGGGCCCCGGCCGCATCACCTTCGCCGCCACGCTGCCGCCCCCCTCGGCCGCGACGGTCGCCTGGATGCCGCCGACGTCCCGGGGCCGGATCAGCACCGAGGTGTCGTCGGTCCCGAGCGCCTCCGCGTACCCCTCCGGATCGATCACGATCTTGGGTTCCTTGGACTTGGCGGCCAGGAGGGTGGTCATGGTGACACGCCAGCGGTCGGACGGGCTGCGCAGCATGAACGCCATGAACGCCGTCCGGTCGCTTTTGGGCTTGCCCTGGACGGACCGGCGCACCGACGCCACGAACCACTGGGGATAGCCGTCCGGTTTCAGCTTCGGCACGTACAGGCGGGGCTTGGCGTAGACGAAGCGGCGGACCGGGTCGCCGTCGAAGGCGGCCTTGCGGAACTCGGCGGCGGTGAGCAGGGACTGCCCGTCCGACGTCCAGGTCAGGGCGAGCCGCTCGTCCCCGGCGGCGCGCGCCACGTCCTCGTCGATGACATAGGTGCCGAACGCCTTCTGCGCGACCTGCGGGGTCAGCGGGATCTTCGGCGGGGGGGACGTCGTGGGCATGGCGGTGGGCGGTGCCGCCTCCGGCTCGCCGTCCGCGCAGCCCGTGGCCGCGAGCGGCACGAGCAGCGCGGCGGCCGCGACCGCCCGAGAGATCCTCTGCACAGCCTCGTCCCCCGGCCAGGAAATCTTGACGCCGATCGTGACGATCAGCCTCCTAGGCCCGTGATTCTGCCATCCACAGCGTATTGTCAGGACGCTCGGGCACTCCCGGGACGGCGATAAGCTCGGGTGCGTGGCAGGCATCGAACCCGAAGAGCAGCTCAAAGAGCTCGGCTCGACACTCACCGGCATCGAGCAGGTGCTGGACCTCGACGCCATGCGGCGCGACATCGCCGACCTGCGCGAGCAGTCGGCCGACCCGGGCCTCTGGAACGATCAGGAACGCGCCCAGACGGTGACGCGCCGCCTGTCGTACCTGGAGAGCGAGCTGAGCCGGGTCGAGGGCCTGCGGCAGCGGCACGACGACGTCGCCACGCTCTACGAGCTGGCCCAGGAGATGGACGACGCCGACACCCGTGTGGAGGCCGACGAGGAGCTGGCGTCGCTGCACAAGGCCGTCCAGCAGCTCGAGGTCCGCACGCTGATGTCGGGCGAGTACGACGCGCGCGAGGCCCTCGTCACGATCAACGCGCAGGCCGGCGGCGTGGACGCGGCCGACTGGGCCGAGCAGCTCCAGCGGATGTACCTGCGCTGGGCCGAGCGGCACGGCTACCCGACGGAGGTCTACGAGACGTCCTACGCGGAGGAGGCGGGCATCAAGTCCACCACCTTCACGGTGAAGGCCCCCTACGCCTACGGGACGCTGCGCGGCGAGCACGGCACGCACCGCCTCGTCCGGATCTCCCCCTTCGACAACCAGGGCCGCCGGCAGACGTCGTTCGCCGGGCTCGACGTCGTCCCCGTCGTGGAGCAGAGCGACCACGTCGACATCGACGAGAGCGAGCTGCGGGTGGACGTGTACCGCTCGTCCGGGCCCGGCGGCCAGGGCGTCAACACCACCGACTCGGCGGTGCGGATCACCCACCTGCCGACCGGGATCGTCGTGTCCTGCCAGAACGAGCGCAGCCAGTTGCAGAACAAGGCGACGGCGATGAACGTGCTCCAGGCCAAGCTGCTGGAGCGCAAGCGGCAGGAGGAGGCGGAGAAGATGTCCGCCCTGCGCGGCGAGGGCACCAGCAGCTGGGGCACGCAGATCCGCAACTACGTCCTGCACCCATACCAGATCGTCAAGGACCTGAGGACGGGCGTCGAGGCGGGCAACCCCTCGTCGGTGCTGGACGGCGACATCGACGAGTTCATCGAGGCCGAGATCCGCTGGATGCGCCAGCAGGAGACGGCCTGACGCCGCGGCCATGCGGCACCCTGCTGCCGTGCGGCACCCCGGGGCCGTGCGGCAGGTGAGGTCGCCGCGGGCCCCGTGAGGACGGGGCCCGCCGGATGCCGGTAGCGGTCCCGCTGCAGCGGTCAGAAGAGCGGGAACGCCCCCGGGCACCCGACGGAGTTCAGGAGCCGCGCAGGGCGACGGCCTTGCGGTACATCCCGCCGACCGTCACACGGCCCTTGGGCGGGACGGTCGCCAGGTACTGCACCAGGACGGTGGTGTCCATCCGGTTCCTGGTGGCCCTGGCCGGGGCGAGCCCGACCAGATCACCGCTTACAGCCAGCGTCCCCCGATTCGGGGCGGAATACGCCTCGTTCTGCTTCAGGACATACCAGACGAGCGCTCCGCGGTCCCTGGTCCGCAGCGCATAGACCCCGTACGGCGCGGCGGAGAACCGCGACGACAGCGTGATGCCCCGCTTCGCCAGGGCCTGCTCACCATCGCGCAATGCCTCGAATGTCTGATGTGTCCGGGGCCCGTCGGCGAGCACGGACACGCCCGAGGCGCCCGGCCCCTCCGTCAGGAGCCTCGCGTGGACGCCGGGAAGCGCGGCGGGCGTGACGGCGAGGCCCTTGGAGCCGGGATCCACCGGCGTGGCGAAGCCGTCCGGGTCCAAGGCGACCCGGCTCAGCGCGGCCTCCATCGGATAGGGGTCGGCGGCCAGCAGCCACGGCGCCCCGGCCTTGGCCTGCGTGAACAGCAGCGCGTGCCGCACCGTCTGCTTGCCCGACCCGGTGGCGGCGTCGGCGGCGAACCAGCGCGGATAGCCGTGCATGCGCGGGATGTAGTACGCGACCTGGCCGAGCCTGAGGACCGGCGGACGCTGCCGGACGACCCTGCGCAGCCGGAACGACGCCGTGTCCATGGACAGCTGCGGATCGACCTCGATCCCCCTCAGCGCCACGCGGTCGAGCCGCCGTCCCGCGCGGTTGGCCCCCTCCGTGAACGACGCCAGCGCCTGCTGTGCCTGCGCCTTGGTGAGCGCGGGCGGATCCGCCCCCGCGGACGAACTGTTCCCGCAGCCCGCCGCCGCGAGGGCGGTGAGCAGGCAGGACGCCAGCGACAGGGCGGTGACGGCACGTGCGGGCATGGATCTCCCCCCGATGGAGACGACGGTCCGGTCCTGCGGAATCATCGCAGAGTGACTGGACGGTCACAGTACGAATGCCCAAACGTGACCCGCACGGACTGGGCGCGCCACAAGTTCCACCGGGACGTGAGGGTTCGCGCCCGTCCACCCTGCTCCCCTCGCCCGTGCACGGCGAGCGGGGACGGGCGTTCGGGGCGGTCGGCGCCGCGGGCTCCGCCGTCGGCCCCGTCGCGGACGGGCTGCTGACCGAGTACACGGACTGGCGATGGTGCCTGCACCATCAACGTCCCGATCGCACTGCTCGCCGTCGCGGGCACGGCTGGACGTCCCGGGCGCGGTGCTCAGGGCTTCGCCGCCGTCGTCTACGGCTTCAACGAGGCCGAGCCGCTCGGCTGGGACTCGCCGAAGGTGGCGGGACTCCTCACCGGGGGCGTCCTGCTCCTGGTGGCGTTCGCGGCGTCGAGCGGACCCAGACGTCCGGCCTCAACCGTCACGCGAGCGCGATGGCAGCCCGCGTGAGGCGATGCCGAAGGCGAGCCTCACGCGGGCTGATCGCGAAGCGATGACGCGCTCGCACAAGTACGGTCAGAGGGGCGAGCCGCCAGGCGAGCCCCTCTGGGCCGGGATTGCAATAAACACAGCCGGGGTTGCAATTATCACAGCGAGCTGGCGGTGACCAGGGTGCGGATCGCGCCTAGGGCGACGGAGAGGGTCGCCAGGTCGAAGCTGTCGCTCTCCCAGATCTCGCTGAGCGTCTGCTGGGCGCGCCGCACGGCGGTCCGGTTCTTGTCGGCCCAGCGGACGAGGCGGTCCTCGGGCTGCTCTCCCGGCTCGCTGGTGACGAGGACGTCCCGGGTGAGGGCGGCGTGCGCGGCGTACAGGTCGTCGCGCAGGGCGGAGCGGGCCATCGAGCGCCAGCGGTCGTCGCGGGGCAGGGTGATGATCCGCTCGCGCAGCCGCGCCAGCTGGAGCCGGTCGGCCAGGTCGAAGTAGACCTCGGCGACCTCCTCGACCGGGCGGCCCGTCTCGTGGGCGATCCCGACCAGGTCGAAGGTGGAGTAGGCGGCGACCAGCATGGCGCCCTGCTCGGCGAGGTCCTCCGGGACGCCGAGTTCGGCGAAGCCGTCCCTGCGCTGCTCGAACGCGGCGAGGTCGAGGCCGACCAGCAGCTTCGGGAGCCGTCCGCTGAGGGTGGCGGCGCCGCCGGCGAAGTAGTCGATCGTCTCGCGGATGTCGAAGGGGGGCCGCCGGTTGTGCAGCAGCCAGCGGGCGCCGCGTTCGGTGAGCTTGCGCGCCTCCAGCAGCATCGCGATCTGGGTGGACTGCTCGACCTGGTCGGTGAGCTCCTCCACCGACCGCCAGAACCGCGGCATCCCGAAGACCTCGCGGGCCACCAGGTAGGCGCGGGCGATGTCGGACGAGGACGCGCCGGTCTCCTCGTTCATCCGGAAGACGAACGTGGAGCCGCTGTTGTTGACCAGGTCGTTCACGACGGCCGTGGTGATGATCTCCCGGCGCAGGGGGTGGCGGTCCATGGAGGACCGGAACCGCTCGCGCAGCGCCGTCGGGAAGTACTCCACCAGCCAGGATTCCAGGTAGGGGTCGTCGGCGAGGTCGGAGGCGACGATGTCGGCGTCGAGGGTGAGCTTGGCGTAGGCCAGCAGGGTGGCGAACTCCGGGCTGGTCAGGCCGAATCCCGACTGGCGGCGCTCGGCGAGGGCCTTGTCGTCGGGGAGGAACTCCAGCCGCCGCTTGAGCCGCCCGTCCCGCTCCAGCTTGCGCAGGTGGCGGGCGTGGACGTGCAGCATCGCCGACGCCTGCGCGCGCGCCGCGGCGAGCACCACGTTCTGCGCGTAGTTGTCGCGGAGGACGAGCCGTCCGACCTCGTCGGTCATCTCGTAGAGCAGGGTGTCGCGCTGCTTGCGGGTCAGCTCCCCGTCCCGGACGACCTGGTCGAGCAGGATCTTGATGTTGACCTCGTGGTCGGAGGTGTCGACACCGGCGGAGTTGTCGATGAAGTCGGTGTTGACCAGCGCCGGGGTGCCGCGCCGCTCGCCCTCGCGGGCGAACTCGATGCGGCCGAGCTGGGTGAGGCCGAGGTTGCCGCCCTCGCCGATCACCTTGCAGCGCAGTTCCTCGCCGTCGATCCGGACGGGGTCGTTGGCCTTGTCGCCGACGTCGGCGTTGTTCTCGATCGACGCCTTGACGTAGGTGCCGATGCCGCCGTTCCACAGCAGGTCCACGGGGGCCTTCAGCACGGCGCGGATGAGTTCGTGCGGGGTCATGGCCTTCACCCCGTCGTCGATGCCGAGGGCGGCCCTGACCTGGGGGCTCAGCCTGATCGACTTGGCGGTGCGGGGGAAGATCCCGCCGCCCTTGGACAGCAGCGAGGCGTCGTAGTCGGCCCAGGAGCTGCGCGGCAGGTCGAAGACGCGGCGGCGCTCGGCGAACGAGACGGCCGGGTCGGGGTCGGGGTCGAGGAAGATGTGCCGGTGGTCGAAGGCCGCGACCAGCTTGATGTGCTCCGACAGCAGCATCCCGTTGCCGAAGACGTCGCCGGACATGTCGCCGATGCCGACGACGGTGAAGTCCTCGCGCTGGATGTCGGTGCCGAGGGAGCGGAAGTGGTACTTGACCGACTCCCACGCGCCGCGGGCGGTGATCCCCATGGCCTTGTGGTCGTAGCCGACGGAGCCGCCGGAGGCGAACGCGTCGCCGAGCCAGAAGCCGTACTCGGCGGCGACGCCGTTGGCGATGTCGGAGAACGTCGCGGTGCCCTTGTCGGCCGCGACCACGAGGTAGGTGTCGTCGCCGTCGTGCCGGACGACGTCCGGCGGCGGGACGACCTTGCCGTCGACGAGGTTGTCGGTGACGTCGAGCAGCCCGGAGATGAAGTCCTTGTAGCAGGCGATCCCGGCCTGCATGAACGCCTCGCGGTCGGCGGCGGGGTCGGGCAGCTGCTTGCCGACGAAGCCGCCCTTGGCGCCCGCGGGGACGATGACGGTGTTCTTCACCGCCTGCGCCTTGACCAGGCCGAGGATCTCGGTGCGGAAGTCCTCGCGCCGGTCGGACCAGCGCAGGCCGCCGCGGGCCACCGACCCGAACCGCAGGTGGACGCCCTCGACCTTCGGCGAGTACACGAAGATCTCGTACATGGGGCGGGGCTGGGGGAGGTCGGGGATGCCCTCGGGGTCGAACTTGACCGCCAGGTACGGCTTGCCCTGGTAGTGGTTCGTCCGCAGCGTCGCCTGGATCATCGCCAGGTAGGCGCGCAGGATGCGGTCCTCGTCGAGGCTGGCGACCTCGTCGAGCTTGCCCTGGAGTTCCTCGGTGATGCCGAGGCCGCGCTCCTCCTCGCCGCCGGCGAGCGCCGGGTCCAGGCGGCTCTCCCACAGCCGGACGAGCAGCCGCGTGATCTGCGCGTTCCGCAGCAGGACCTGCTCGATGTAGCGCTTGGAGAAGCTGGTGCCGGTCTGCCGGAGGTAGAGGGCGTAGGCGCGCAGGATCATCGCCTGCCACCAGTTCAGGCCGACGTGCAGGACGAGGGCGTTGAACCCGTCGTTCTCGATCCGGCCCTCCCACAGCGCCGTGAACGCGTCCTGGAACAGGCCCTTGATGGCCTCCTCGGAGACGTCCTTCGGCGGGACGTACCGCAGCCCCAGGTCGTAGATCCAGAACCGCTGCCCGTCACGGCTGTTGATCTCGTAGGGGCGTTCGTCGATGACCTCGACGCCCATGTTCTGCAGCAGCGGCAGCACCCGCGACAGCGAGATCGGCTCGCCCAGCCGGTAGATCTTCAGGCGCCGCTCGCCGGGCCCGGCGCTGTAGGGCTCGTACAGGTTGATGGAGGTGTCGGAGTCGCCGGTCAGCTCGTCGAGGCGGCGCAGGTCGGCGACGGCGGTGCGGGCCGGGAAGTCGGCCTTGTAGCCCTCGGGGAAGGCGTCGGAGTAACGCCGCGTGAGCGTGCCGGAACGTTCCTCGCCGCACTGCTCGACGATCGCGTCGGCCAGGTCGTCGGCCCAGGAGCGGGTCGCGCCGGCGAGGCGCGCCTCCAGCTCGTCCACGTCCACGTCGGGCAGCGGGCGCCCGCGCTCGCCGCGCACGACCACGTGCAGGCGGGCGAGCATCGATTCGGTGACGTTCGCACTGTAGTCGACACTGACGCCCTCGAACGCGCTGCGCAGTATCTCCTGGATGCGCAGCCGGATCCGTGTGGTGTAGCGGTCGCGCGGCAGGTAGACCATGCACGACATGTAGCGCCCGTACAGGTCCTTGCGCAGGAACAGCTTGAGCTGGCGGCGCTCGCGCAGCCGCAGCACGCCGAGGGAGATCGGCAGCAGGTCGTCGACGGAGATCTGGAACAGCTCGTCGCGCGGGTAGCTCTCCAGTATCTCGATGAGGTCCTGGCCGTCGTAGCTGTCGGGGGTGAACCCGGCGCGCTCCAGCACCTCGTCCAGCTTGCCCTTGAGGACGGGCACGTGCGCGATCGACTCGCTGTAGGCGACGTGGGTGAACAGGCCGAGGAACCGCCGCTCGCCGACGACCTCGCCCGACTCGTCGAACTTCTTCACCCCGATGTAGTCGAGGTACAGGGGCCGGTGGACGGTGGAACGGGAGTTGGCCTTGGTCAGCACGAGCAGGTGCTTCTCGGTGGCCTTCTCGCGGACCTCGGGCGGCAGGGAGGCGAAGCTGTCGGACTCGCGTTTGTCGTTGCGCAGGATGCCGAGGCCGGTGCCCGGCTCGGGGCGCAGCCCGAGCTGGCCTCCGGCGGCGTGCTGCACGGCCTCGCCCGTGCTCTCCTCGCCGCCCTCGGTGAGCGTGTAGTCGCGGTAGCCGAGGAAGGTGAAGTGCCCGTCGGCCAGCCAGTCCAGGAGCTCGACGCCCTCGGCGATCTCCTTCTCGGCGATCGGCGGGGGGACGTCCCGGATCGCGGCGGCGATCTCACCGGCCCGGGCCCGCATCTTCGGCTCGTCCTCGACGGCGACCCGCACGTCCTGGAGGACGCGCAGGAGGTCCTTCTCCAGGACGGCGAGCCGCTCGCGGTCGCTCGTGCGGTCCACCTCGATGTGGATCCACGACTCGTCGATGTCGGTGGCGCTCTCCAGCTTGCCGCGGAACGCCCGCAGGTGGCCGGCGACGTCGCGGTCGACGCCGAGCAGCGGGTGGACGATCAGGTGGGTGGCGAGCTGGTGCCGGCTCAGCTCCATCATCACCGAGTCGACGAGGAAGGGCATGTCGTCGGTGACGACCTGCACGACGGTGTGGCCGGGGTCCCAGCCGTTCTCCTCCAGCGTCGGGGTGAAGACCCGCACCTTCGCGCGTCCCTGCGGCCGCTCCTCACCGAGCAGGCGGTGCGCCGTCGCGGGGCCGCAGATGTCGGCCGGGTCCCGGGACAGCAGGTCCTCCGGCGCGACATGGTGGTAGTAGAGGCGCAGGTAGGCGAGGGCCTCCTCCACGTCCCCGGCACGTCCGCCGGGGCGCTGCGCGCACGTCTCCGCGGCCCGCCGGAGCCAATCGTCCTTCGCCTGGTCGAGCTTGCCGCCCATCAACAACTCCCCTAGAGACCATGCGCCACCTCGTTGTGGCGCCGCTCACTGCGTCAGCGTAGCCAGGAATTCCCCCAAAGCCGACCTGCTCTGCCGCGAGGGGAACGTGGCTTTGCCCACCCTGCCAGGCGCTCCCGCGCCGCCGCCCGGTGATCGCCGAAGTCCCGGTGGGGCCGTCCCGCGCGCACGCCGGACGGCGGCGGGAGCCGCGGCGGGGCAGCACATCCGTCACCGCGGCGGCCGCTGAGGGGGCCGGACTAGCCGGCGCCGGGGTCGGTGCCCGTCCCCGGCGGGGTGGGCGTGATGGTCGGGAGGGTGGCCGTCGGGTCGGGGCTGTGCGTCGGGCCCGTCGGCGTCGGGTCGGCCGTGGGACGGGTCGGCGTCGGGGACCCGGTCGGGCTGGGGCTCTCGGACGGCGACGGGCTGTACGACGGCGACCGGCTGTAGGACGTGCGGGGCGCCGGGCCCGACGGGGTGTGGCTCCTCGGCGCCGACGAGCTGGGCACGACGTCGCTGGTCCCGGGCGGTCCGCTGGGGTCGCTGACCTTCTGCCCCGCCTTGCCCTTGTCGCCGGAGCCGAGCGCGAGCGCCGCGGACACCACCACGATCGCCACGAACAGCGCGGCGGCGCCGGCGAGCACGGCCGGGCGGCCGGAGCCGGTGAGGGCGGTGCGGAGGCCGCGCCGCCCGCCGTCGCCGGGGAGGTGGCGGGGCAGGGTGTTGTCGGCGGCCCACTCGGCGGGCGTCGGGAGGCGGTCCGCGGACCCGCCGCCGGGCAGGTCCAGCTCGTCCCATTCGCCGGTGCCACCGGCCGCTCCGCGGTCGAACGCTCCAACCGGGGACGGCGCGGGACCGGCGCCCGCGGCGCCGTCGACGGCCTCCGCCGCGAGGACGCTGCCCACGGCGAGCATCGCGGTCTCGTCGGTGTCGCCCGCGGGGTGGACGGCCGCGGCCGCGGCGGCGGGGACGACCGCGTCCTCGTGGCCGAGCAGCCGCATCAGCACCTGCCGGGCGTGCGGGCGGGCGGACGGGTCCTTGCGCAGGCAGTCGGTGACGAGGCCGCGCAGCGGGCCGTCCAGGTCGCCGAGCTCGGGCTCCTCGTGCAGGATCCGGTTGATCACGGCGGGGATGGTGTCCTGCCCGAAGGGCGGCTCGCCGGTGGCGGCGAACACCAGCGTGGCGGCCCAGCAGAACACGTCCGCGGCGGTGCCAACCTCCTCGCCCTGGATCTGCTCGGGCGCCATGTAGGACGGGGTGCCGATGACCCGGCTGGTGAGCGTGGTGGAGCCGCTGATGGCGCGGGCCACGCCGAAGTCGATGACGCGCGGGCCGTCCGGGCCGATCAGCACGTTGTGCGGCTTGAAGTCGCGGTGGATGATCTTCGCCTGGTGGATCGCGGCGAGCGCGGTCGCGGTGCCGACGGCGAGCCGGTCCAGGGCCGCGCCGCCGAGCGGGCCGTCCTGCGTGACCTGCTGGTTGAGCGAAGGCCCGGGGACGTACTCGCTGACGATGTAGGGCCGCTCGCCGGTGGCGTCGGCGTCGATGACCTGGGCGGTGCAGAACGGCGCGACCTTCTTGGCGACCTCCAGCTCCCGCAGGAAGCGGGCGCGCGCCTTATCGTCGGAGGTCAGCTCGGAGTGCAGCAGCTTGACCGCGACGCGCCTGCCGTTCTCGTCCTCCCCGAGGAACACGGTGCCCTGGCCGCCCTCGCCCACGCGGCCGGTCAGGGCGTAGGAACCAAGCCGCTCCGGGTCACCGGACCGCAGCGCCCCAACCTCCATGCGTGGAACCGTCCCTCTCCCAATCGACGGACCGAGCGGACCACGGGCTGATCGACGCAGGCCAGCGCTCCGCATATGTGACGCCCCGACCCCGGGGGAAGTTCACCCGGCCCCCCGGCCATACGGCGCGTTCTGCCCCCCGCCCCCGATCGAACACATTTGGGCCGGGCCCCCACCCTAATGCCGCCGGACCCCCCGCGATACCGCGCAACCACGGGTTCACCAAGGTGAGACCTGCGTTCCGGGGCGCGCCCGCCGCCCGGACGGGGTGGGTTCATGGGGTGAAATGGGTGAGCACCTCTGGATTCGCCATGGAATCGCGGTTGGCGGCCTTGTCGACCGGCGTGCCCTGGAGGATCTTGCGGACGGGGACCTCCAGCTTCTTCCCCGACAGCGTCCGCGGGATGCCCGGCACCTCGCGGATCTCGTCGGGGACGTGGCGGGGCGACAGCGCCGACCGGATCCGGCGCTTGAGGCCGTCCACCAGCTCGTCGCCGAGGGACGCGCCCGGGGCGAGCTGGACGTACAGCAGGAGGCGCCCTTCCTGGCCGAGGCGCCCGGTGTCGATGACCAGGCTGTCGGCGATCTCCTCGAACGCCTCGACGACACGGTAGAAGTCGGACGTGCCCATCCGGACGCCGCCGCGGTTGAGGGTGGAGTCGGAGCGGCCGTAGATGACGCAGCCGCCGTCCGGGAGGATCTTGATCCAGTCGCCGTGGCGCCACACGCCCGGGTACATCCCGAAGTAGGACTCGCGGTAGCGTTCGCCGCCCTCGTCCTTCCAGAACCCGACCGGCATGGACGGCATGGGCTCGGTGATGACCAGCTCGCCGACCTCGTCCAGCACCGGCTTCCCGTCGTCGCCGTAGGACTCGACCTTGGCGCCGAGGCCGCGGCACTGGATGACGCCCGCGCGGAGCGGCAGCAGGGGGGACGGGCCCACGAAGCCGGTGCACAGGTCCGTGCCGCCGGAGAACGAGCCGAGCAGCAGGTCCGCGCCGACCGCGTCGTACACCCAGGCGAAGCCCTCGGGCGGCAGCGGCGAGCCGGTGGAGCCGATCCCGCGCAGGCGCGAGAGGTCGAGGTCGCGCCCGGGGCGGAGGCCCTGCTTGGCGGACGCGGTGATGTACGGCGCGCCGACGCCCATGTAGGTGACGCCGCTGTCGGCGGCGAGGGTCCAGAGGTCGAGCGGGGCGCCGTCGTACATGACGACGGTGGAGCCCACCAGCAGGCCGCCGACGAGGTAGTTCCACATCATCCAGCCGGTGGTGGTGTACCAGAAGAAGACGTCCTCGGGGCCGAGGTCCTGGTGGAACGACAGGGCCTTCACGTGCTCCAGGACGATGCCGCCGTGCCCGTGGACGATCGGCTTGGGCAGTCCCGTCGTCCCGGACGAGTAGACGACCCACAGCGGGTGGTCGAACGGCACGTCCTCGTACTCCGGGGCGTCGTGGCCCTGGCGCGGCAGGTCGCGGTAGTGGACACCGGCGCGCAGCCCGTCCGGCGTGGCGGCCGGGTCGAGGTAGGGGATCAGGACGGTGGCTGCGAGCGTCGGCAGCTCCGCCTCGATCTCGGCGACGACGTCCCGGCGGTCGAAGCGCTTGCCGTTGTAGGCGTAGCCGTCCACGGCGATCAGGACCTTCGGCTCGATCTGCGCGAACCTGTCGATGACCGACGAGGCGCCGAAGTCCGGGGAGCAGGACGACCAGATCGCGCCCAGCGACGCGGTCGCCAGGAAGCAGACGAGCGCCTCGGGGATGTTCGGGATGTAGGCCACGACGCGGTCGCCCCGGCCGACGCCGAGGTCGGCGAGTCCCGCGCGGACCTCCGCGACGTGCAGGGCCAGCTCGCGGTAGGTGAGGACGCGGTGCCCGCCCGCCTCCGACCGGAAGACCACGGCGGTCTTGTCGGGGGTGTCGGCGGCCCTGCGCAGGGCGTTGGCGGCGTAGTTGAGCGTGGCGCCGGGGAACCACTCCAGGCCGTCCACCGGCATGGGGCCGCCCGACCGGACGGGGCCGTCTCCGCGCCGTCCGACGATCCCGAAATAGGACCAGATCGCGTCCCAGAACGCGTCGACCTCCGTGACCGACCAGCGCCAGAGGTCCTCGTAGGACGAGGTGTGCACGCCCCGGTCCCGCAGCCAGCGGGCGAAGCGCGTCGCCTGCGCGCGGTCGACGACCTCCGCCGACGGCTCCCACAGCGGCGCACCCTCGGAAACCTCATGGTCACGGGACATGGTTCTCCCCTCCTGGCAACGCTCCTGCGGCGGCACCCACAGTATCGGCCGCACCCGTGCCCGACGCGCCCGCCCCGGGGGGCCCGCCGGGCGGGGCTACAAACGGGGCGGGTCAGAGGCGGGTGAGGTCGGCGGCGGCCGCGACGACCGCGTTGGTATCGGCGAGGGTCGACAGGACGCGGTCGGCGCCGGCGGCGCGCAGCTCGGCCTCGGTGGCGCTGCCGGTGGCCACGGCCACGACCGGGGACCCGGCGATGCGGGCCGCCTGGACGTCGCGGGGCGAGTCGGCGATGTAGACCGTCGCGGACTCCAGGTAGCGGGCGCCGTGCCGCTCCCCCGCCCGCGAGCGGGCCAGTTCCAGCAGCGCCGCCTTGCTGTAGACGCCGTTCTCGTATCCGCCGGACTCCAGGTCGAGGTGCTCGGCGAGGCCCAGCTCGGTCACCTTCAGCACCGCGTTCGGCCGGAGGGAGCCCGTCAGCACGGACTGGGCCACCCCCGGGACGTGCGCGAGCGCCTGGACGGCCTCGCGGGCGCCCGCGAGGACCCGCCCGTGGGTGCGCAGGTCACCGCGGCGGGAGGCGAACGCCTCGGTGAGGGCGGCCGTGAACGCGGGCAGGTGGTCGTCGGTGGTGACGACGTCGTTGAAGGCCAGCGTCTCGAAGATGATCTCGGATTCGGTGCGGCCGGGGGTGGGGGCGAGCCGGACGAGGGGCCGTCCGATCGTCCGCCGGAACGCCTCGGCGTACGCCTCGCGGGTGACCCGCCCGACGTCGACCAGCGTGTGATCGATGTTCCACAGCACCAGTCGGTTCAGCGTCGACATCCCGTTCCCAAGCGCGGTCGGAGGAGCGTCCGCGGGCAGGTTGCGGCGCGCCCGCGACGTGCGGCGAGCTTATCGTCCGGCCTCGCGCCGCCGAGCGCAACCGGCCGCCGGGGGGCGGGCCTCACCCCCGCCGCGCAAGGGCCTCCTCACGCCGGGGGCGGGCCCATGTGGGGGTAGCGGTGGTCGGTCGGCGGAACGAACGTCTCCTTGATCGCCCGGACGTTCGTCCAGCGCAGGAGGTTGAACACCGACCCGGCCTTGTCGTTGGTGCCGGACGCGCGGGCGCCGCCGAACGGCTGCTGCCCGACGACCGCGCCGGTCGGCTTGTCGTTGATGTAGAAGTTGCCCGCGGCGAAGCGGAGGGTCTCGGTGGCCGCGGCGATGGCGGCGCGGTCCCGGGCGATGACGGCTCCGGTCAGGCCGTACTCGCTGACGCCCTCCATCTGCGCCAGGACGGCGTCGTAGTCGCCGTCGTCGTAGACGTGGACGGCGAGGATCGGGCCGAAGTACTCGGCGGTGAAGATCTCGTCGGTGGGGTCGTCGCACTCCAGGACGGTCGGCCGGACGAAATAGCCCCGCGAGTCGTCGAACGTGCCCCCGGCGAGGATCCGGATCGAGTGCAGGGTGCGGGCGCGCTCGATGGCGCGGCGGTGCTTGGCGAACGCGCGCTCGTCGATGACCGCGCCCATGAAGAGCGAGAGGTCCTCGGCGACGTTCCCCATCGTCAGGCCCTCGGCCTCGGCGCACAGGTCGTCGCGCAGCCCGTCCCAGATCGAGCGGGGGACGTAGGCGCGGGAGGCCGCGGAGCACTTCTGCCCCTGGTACTCGAAGGCGCCGCGGATCAGGGCGGTCTTCAGGACGGCCGGGTCGGCGGACGGGTGCGCGACGACGAAGTCCTTGCCGCCCGTCTCGCCGACGATGCGCGGGTAGCCCCGGTAGCCGGCGATGTTCTCGCCGATCGTCCGCCAGAGGTGCTGGAAGGTCGGCGGCGAGCCGGTGAAGTGCAGGCCGGCGAGCTCGGGGTGCCGGAGCGCCACGTCCGACACGGCCCGGCCGTTGCCCGTCACCATGTTGATCACGCCGGGCGGGAGCCCGGCGGCCTCCAGCAGCCGCATCGTGTGGTGCGCGGCGAGCTGCTGCGTCGGGGACGGCTTCCAGACCACGACGTTGCCCATCAGCGCGGGCGAGGTCGGCAGGTTCCCGGCGATCGCGCTGAAGTTGAACGGGGTGATGGCGAGGACGAAGCCCTCCAGCGGCCGGTACTCCATCCGGTTCCAGGCGCCCGGCGGGGAGTTCGGCTGCCGCTCGCGGATCTGCCGCGCGTAGGCGACGTTGAACCGCAGAAAGTCGATCAGCTCGCAGGCCGAGTCGATCTCCGCCTGCTGCACCGACTTGGACTGCCCGAGGATCGTCGCGGCGTTCAGCGTGGACCGCCACGGGCCCGCCAGCAGCTCCGCGGCCCGCAGGAAGATCGCGGCGCGGTCGTCGGGGGCCATGGACCGCCAGCCGGACGCGGCCTGGCGCGCCGCGGCGACGGCCTCGGCCACGTCGGCGTCGGTGGCCTCGCCCATCCGGCCGAGGACGTGGCCGTGGTCGTGCGGCTCCACGACGTCGATCGGCGCGCCCGCGCCCATGCGCCGCTCGCCCCCGATCGCCATCGTCAGCTCGGCCGCCGCGCCGCCGAGGTCCTTGATCCGGGCTTCGAGCGCGGCCCGCTCGGCGCTGCCCGGCGCGTAGCCCTTGACCGGCTCGTTCACGGGTACCGGCACGTCGGTGACGGCGTCCATCTGGTCGCTCCCTGCGGTTCTCCGGCGGCGTTTCCGACGTGCGGGGACCTACCCGCCGGTCCGCGGCCGAATACTCCGGCGACCGCCCGCCGTCATTCCAGGTGCGGGAGCTCCTGGGTGGCGTACCAGAGCAGCTCGTGGCCCTTGGCTCCGTCCACGGTGAACCGGGCGTCCTCGTCGCCCGCGTCGGCGGCGGCCAGGGCGTCAGCGGCGGCGGCGATGTCGGGGGCGGCTGACGGATCGTCCACGTGGGCGGAGGCGATCTTCCGCCACGGGACGGCGGCGGCCAGCTCCGACAGCGACCGGTCGGCGGAGCCGCCCCGCCAGGCGACCGCGTCGCCGGGCACCTCGGCGGCCAGCACGACCCGGCGGCGGGGCGCGGACGGGTCGGCGGCGAGCAGCCGCAGGGAGGCGCGGGCGGCGGCGGTCATCGCCGCGTACTCCAGCTCCTCCAGGTCGCCGGAGGCGTACCACTCGCGGAGCGCGGGCGTCACCGCGTGGGCGGACAGCGGGGCGGGGCCGATCTCCCGCGCGGCCCGGACGGCGGCGAGGAGGGTGAGCGTGGACGGCAGGTAGACGCGCATGACGGTCAGTCAGTCTGTCACGGCAGCAGGCCCAGGCCGCGCAGTTCGGCGATCGTGGCCTCGGCGGAGGTGTGGTGGAGGCCGCGCAGGCCGAGGGCCTCGGCGGCGCGGACGTTGTGGTCGATGTCGTCGATGAACACGCAGTCCGCGGCGTCCAGGCCGAGCAGGTCCAGGGTGTACCGGAAGATCGCCTCGCCGGGCTTGCGCAGCCCGACCTCGCAGGAGATGACGACCTCGTCGAAGACGCCGGCGAACAGCTCGCGGGGGTAGTCGTTGCCCCAGGAGTTGGACAGCAGCGCGGTGCGGGCGCCACCGGCGCGGACCGCGCGCAGCGCCGCGTACATCGGCTCGACGGGGACGAACGCGCCGAACATGCGGGTGAGCAGGCCGTCCGCGGCGACCGGGCCGCCGTCCTCGGTGAGCAGCTCGGCGGCGAGGAGCCGCTCGAACTCGGCGACGGGCAGCGTGCCGTCCTCCAGCCCGTGGACGGGGTTGGTCCCGGCGCCGTCGTACGCCTGCCGCACCCAGCCGCGCATGACGGCGCGGTAGCGGACGGCGTCGACGCGGTCGGCGGCCAGCCACGCGGCGACGGTCTCCTCCAGCGGGGACGTCAGGACGCCGCCCCAGTCGGTGATGACGCCTTTGACGGTCACGGGCCCGATCGTAGGGGATCGGCGGCGCCGCACCGAACATCGTTCTGGCGGGCGCCGTCCCGAGGGCCGTGATCATACGATCGATGCGGGGACGATCGCATGATCACGGCCCCCGGCCCGGTCAGGCCGACCGGAGCCGCTGCAGCGCCTCCCTGACGCCTCCGTCGGCCTCCTCCAGGACGATCGTCGCACGCGCGGCGGGGACCTCGCCGAGCAGTGAGACGAGGGCGACGCGGGTGTTCCCCCCCGCTTCCGACAGCGCGTTCTCGCAGGTGCGGGCGTCCATGCCGGTCGCCTCCGTGAGGATGCGCACGAGCCGGGTCCGCAGTTTGGAGTTCAGCGCGTTCACACTGACCATCAGGTTGGAGTAGGTGCGGCCGAGCCGCACCATCAGGGTGGTGGAGAAGGAGTTGAGGACGAGCTTCGTCGCGGTCCCCGCCTTCATCCGGGTCGAGCCGCTGATCACCTCCGGGCCGGTGGCCAGGCCGATGTGCACCTCCACTTCGTCGCCGTACGGCGTGTGCGGGTTGCAGCTGATCAGTGCGGTCCGCGCCCCGATGGCGGCGGACGCGCGCAGCGCCCCCACCACGTACGGGGTGCGGCCGCTCGCGGCGATGCCGATGGCGATGTCGCCTGGCTGGACGTCGCGGGCGTCCCGGGTGCCGAGCTCGACGTCGTCCTCGACGTCGGAGATCGCCTGGGACAACGCCCCAGGGCCGCCCGCGTGGTGGGCCACGACGCGGCCCCAGATGCCGAACGTCGGGGGCAGCTCGGCGGCGTCGATCACCGCGAGCCGTCCGGACGTGCCGGCGCCGAAGTAGTGCACGCGCCCACCGGCGCGCAGCGAATCCACCGCGAGGTCGACCAGCCGGGCGATCTCGGGCAGGACGGACGCGACGACCATGGGCACGGTCGCGTCCTCAGTATTGATCAGGTGCAGCACCTCCAGGGTCGGCAGTGTGTCGACGTCGAGGGTGCGCGGGTTCCTGCCCTCGGTGGGGAGCTCGCAATCGATCACCGACGCCTCCGGTCGGGTCGCACGGTCCGGCCGCGGACCGCCTCGAATGTGGCTTCCAGGGCCTTGCGGGTGGGCCCGTAGGTGCGCTGCGCCACACCGACGAAGACGCAGTCGACCACGGTCAGCTGCGCCAGCCGGCTGGCGGTGGCGCCGGAGCGGAAGGTCGTCTCCCGCGCCGCCGTCGTCAGGATCAGGTCGGACACCTCCGCTATCGGGGATTTGGGAAAATTGGTCAGAGCCACGGTCCTCACTCCGTTGTTCCTGGCCACCTCCAGTGCGTCGATGGTCTCCACGGTCGCGCCCGAGTGCGAGATCCCGATCGCCACGTTCCCGCTGCCCAGCACGGCCGCGCTGGTGAGCATGATGTGGGCGTCCGACCACGCCGAGCACACCCGGCCGATCCGGTGCAGCTTCTGCTGGAAGTCGGCGGCGACGAAGGCGCTCGCGCCCACGCCGTAGACGTCGACGCGGTCGGCGGCGACGACGGCGTCGACGACCTGTTCCAGCATCTTGATGTCGAGCTGGGCGGCGGTCTCCTCCACGGCCCGCGCGTCGGCGAAGGTCACCTTCTCCACGATCTGCTCAAGGGAATCGTCGGGACTGATGTCGCTGCCGATGACCCGCCCGCCGCTGGCGCTCTGGGCACGTCCCGCCTCGGTGGCGAGGGTCAGTCGGAGCTCTGGATAACCATGGAACCCGATCGCCCGGCAGAACCTGATGACCGTGGTCTCCGAGGTACCACAGGTCTGGGCGAGTTCGGTGATGGTGGAGTTCGCGACCCCCTCGGGGTCGTCGATGACGCGTTGAGCGACTCGTCGCTCGGCGGGGGGCAGCGAGGGCAGCAGCGAGCGCACCCGCACCACGGTGCTCAGCGGCGTCTGATCCTTGGGCGCCGCGTCTTCCCTGGACGTACCGGCCTCCCCTGTGCTCCCGCTGTCGGGGCCGATGGGTTTCCTCATGTAAGGAATTTTCTTACTGGCAGGATGTCACGTCAACGGTAGAAAAGGCTACGGTCGCCATGTGTTGACCCATTTGGCCGGTCCTTACGTGGTCGGTATCGACGCGGGTGGCACGAAGACCCGCTGTGTCGTACTGACGCTCGGGGGAGCCCTGGCCGGTTCCGGCACCGGCCCAGGGGCCAACCCCAACTCCGGAGGCGACACCGTGGGGGCGCTGACGACCGCCCTGCGGCAGGCGCTGGGAGACCTCGACAGAACCCATGTCCTCACCGGCGTGTTCGGTATCGCCGGTGCCGGCTCGGCAGGCCGGCCCGCCGCCGTCTCGGCGGCGCGGCGGGCCTGGCAGGCCCTCGGGCTGCGCGGCTCGCCCGCCGTGGTGACCGACATCGCCGTGGCGTTCGCCGCGGGCACCAACGAGCCCAAGGGCATCGTGGTGTTCTCCGGCACCGGCGCCGGGGCGGCCGTCATCAACGACGGCTCGATCGTGCAGCGCGCGGACGGCTACGGCTGGCTGGTCGGAGACGAGGGTTCGGCGGTGTGGCTCGGGAAGGAGGCGGTCAGGGCGGCGCTCGCGGCCTACGACGGCCGCGGCTCCCCGACCCTGCTCACCGACGCGGTCCCCCGTGCCCTGCTCGGTCCCTCGGTGGTCGCGGAGATCGATCCGGCACGGCGGCGGCCCGTCCCCCGACGGGAGCTGGCCATGGCCGGCGCGCCGCCACCGGGTGCCCCCGCGCTCGCCCCGACGTCCCCGTCCCCTCTCTCCTCCGCCGTCTCCTCACCCTCCGGGACCGGCACGGGCACGGCCGTGCTGCTCTCGGATCCTCCGGAACCGCAACCCGGCGGGTCCGGACCGGCCCGCGCTCCCGGCGGCCCGGACGGACCGGGCCGTCCCGAGATACCCGGGACCCCGCCGAACCCGCAGCTCGCCCAGGCGATCATCAAAGAGGTGTACGGCCGCCCGCCGGCCGCCCTGGGCCGGCTCGGCCCGGTGGTCGCCGCCGCGGCGGCCGCGGGCGATCCCGTGGCCAGGCGCATCACCGAAGAGGCCGCGCAGTGGCTGCTGCGCGACGTCGACGCGGTGCGCCCGGCCTTGTCCGACCCGTGCGCGCCGGTCGTCATGCACGGCTCGGTGCTGCGCGAGGGCCCCGTCGCCGAGGCCGTCCGCACCGGGCTGCGCGACCGGTTCGCCGCCGCGCCCCGCAGTGCGGGCGACGGCGCCGTGGGCGCGGCCGGGCTGGCGCTGCGCCGCCTCGGCCACCCCCTGCCCGGCTGAGCCTTCCGGCCCGCCGAGGCGAGGACGGCATCGCCGTCCGGTCTTCATCGCGATGGACCCCAGATGATCCGCAACCGCTTGCGGTGATGGGGTCCATCGTGATTAGGCTGTGACCACGGTGGCAGAAGATCCGCCGGCGCGGCCCCGTTGGTGCCGTGACCGGTGGGACCACCGGCCACAGACGTGGCTCGTACCGATCCGGCTGCGTTCCTTCGCAGCGTCGTCCGCCGGCGGCGCGGACCCGCCCCGACCGGCGGATCCGGCTCAGCGCGCCTCCCATCGCCCCCCGGCGTGCGCTTCCGCACGCCCTCGCGCGTGGCCCGGCGCCCCCCGCCTCCCGGACGACGGCCGACTCCGTACTCCACGTCGAACGAGGTCGCATGCACTCCCTGCCCCGGGCGCGCCGTTTCCGGCCCGCCCTCACCCGCCTGTCCCGCGTCCTGCGCCGCACGCTCCGGCTCCGCACGCTCCGGCTCCGCACGCTCCGGCGCCGCCGTCTCGCCATGACCGCCGTCGCGCTGCTGCTCGCGGCCGCCGGCGCCGTCGTGGTCGCCTACGTCCGGACGCCGCTGCCGACCGAGCCGCAGCCGGGCGTCACCGACGAGGGCTCGACGGTCTACTACGCCGACGGCCGGACGCCGCTGTTCCGCCTCGGCGCGAACCGGGAGATCGTCCGGCACGACCAGATCCCCGACCGGCTGCGGTGGGCCGTCCTCGCCGCCGAGGACCGCGGCTTCTACGGCGGCCACGGCGTCTCGCCCACCGGGACGATGCGCGCCCTGTGGAACAACGCGTCCGGCGGCGACACGCAGGGCGGCTCCACCATCACCCAGCAGCTCGCCCGCAACTACTTCAAGGGCCTCAGCAAGGACAGGACGGCCGGGCGCAAGATCAAGGAGATCTTCGTCGCGGTCAAGCTCGCCCGCAGGCGCTCCAAGGACGAGATCCTCGACCTCTACCTCAACACCGTCTACTTCGGCCGCGAGACGTCCGGGGTGCAGGCGGCGGCGCGCGCCTACTTCGACAAGGACGTCTGGCAGCTCGGCGTCGCCGAGGGCGCCCTGCTCGCCGCGATGATCCAGCGGCCGGCCTACTTCCGGACGCAGGGCGACGACGCCCCGGCGCGCGCGCTGCGCAGCCGCTGGCGGTACGTCCTGGACGGGATGGTGTCGATGGGCAGGCTCAGTCCCGCCGAGGCCGCCCGGCAGCGCTTCCCCCGGACCCAGGACCAGTGGCGCGGGGTGGCGCCGTCCGGCCAGGGTCTGCTGGTCAGGCAGCGCGTCCTCGCCGAACTGGAGGGTCTCGGCATCCCGGAGCGCACCGTGGTGAACGGGCGCCTGAGGATCTACACCGGGCTCGACCGGCGCTGGATGGAGCACGCGGAACGGGCCATGCGTCAGGTCCGCGAGCCGGAGTGGCCTCGCAACGCGCGGGGCGGCCTCATCGCGGTGGACCCGCGGGACGGCGCGGTCAAGGCGTTCTACGGCGGCGATCCGCGGCGCAGCATGTTCGACTCGGTGTTTAACCCGGTCGCGCAGGCGGGCTCCACGTTCAAGCCGTACGTGCTGGCCGCCGCCCTGCGCCGCGGCTACAGCGTCCGGACGAGGGTGAGCGGGAGGTCGCCGCTGAGGTTCGCGCCGGACGGCTCCGTCACCCCGATGACCGCCCCCGGGTACAAGGTCGCCAACGACGAGGAGATCGGGTCGCTCGGGACCGTCGACCTGGTCAGGGCGACGGCGCTGTCGGTCAACACCGGCTTCGTCAAGGCGGCGCTGAAGGTCGGCGTCGCGAACGTGCTGGAGACGGCGCGGCGGTTCGGCGTCCCCGAGTCGGCGCTGAAGCCGCACAAGGGGCAGGCCGGGATCGCGCTCGGCGTCCCCGACGTCGCCGCCGCCGACCAGGCCGCCGGGTACGCGGCCTTCGCCAACGGCGGCAGGGCCGTGACCCCGCACCTGATCACCCGGATCGTGGACGCGCGGGGGCGCCGGGTGCCGCTCCCTTGGGACCGGCACGACCGGCACGACAGTTACGACCGGCACGACGGGCAGGGCGGCCTGGGCAGGCAGGGCGGACGGGTGCTGGACGGCGAGCAGGCCGCGCAGGCGACCTACGCGATGCGGGCGGTCGTGACCGGCGGGACGGGCAGGCGCGCGGCCCTGCCCGACCGGGACGCCGCCGGCAAGACCGGGACGACCGACGGAAACCGCGCCGCCTGGTTCGTCGGGTACGTCCCACAGCTGTCGGCGGCGGTGGTGATGGCCAACACCGAGCGCGCACCGCTCCGAGGGCTGCCCGGCCATCCCGGGAAGGTCGCCGGAGAGAACCTCCCGGCGACCGTGTGGCGGTCGTTCATGGAGGAGGTCACCCGCGACATGCCCGCGCTGCCCTTCCCCGAGCCCGCCTTCACCGGTGTGGCGGCGGACTGGGACGACCCCGGTCCCGGCCAGGGCGAAGGCCCCGGCAAGGCGCCGGGCACCGGCGGGACACCGGATCCCGGCGGGACACCGAATCCCGGCGCGACGCCCTCGCCCGGCGGAACACCCTCGCTGACGCGGAACCCGCGCGGGACGCCCGCCCCGCCGAAGGACGCCCGCAAGAAGCCCTGCGCGCCCTCCTGCCCCACGTCCTGACCTGGCCGGGCCCCGCGGCCAGTCGTCACCATCGCCGGGGCCACGGTAATGAGCCGTGGAGGGGGAAGGAGTCGGGTCGACAGGCGGGCGGAGGACCCGTTAGCGTCGCGGCGTCCGGAAAGGATCGGGCGACCGTGGCGGCGAACGACGTCGGAGGGCCTGGTCAGATGCGTGTCAGACGTCCACTCGCGCTCGCGGCGGCGGCGGTCATCGCCGTGCCGCTGGCGGGCTGTGGCGGCGGGACGGGCAAGGGCGGGCCGGGCCCGTCCGCCCGGTCCGGCGCGTCCGGGCCGCCTGGCGCCGGGACGTCCCCGGCCAGGCCGGACGCGTGGATCCCCGGCTACGTCGGCCGGATGAGCCTCGCCGAGAAGGTCGGGCAGCTGTTCGTCCCCCGGTTCTCCAGCCGCGCCGACGGGCTGTCGATCGTCCGGCGCTACCACGTCGGCGGGCTGATCTACTTCCCGGAGAACATGGGCTCGCCGTCCCGCGCGGCGGCGCAGTCGAACGCGCTGCAGAAGGCGTCGAAGGTGCCGCTGCTGCTGGGCGTGGACGAGGAGCAGGGCATCGTGTCCCGGACCCCGTTCCTCACCCGGTTCCCGGGCAACATGGCGCTCGGCGCGACGGGCCGCCCGGCGGACGCGCGGGCCGCGGCCCGGGTCACCGGCACCGAACTACGGGCGATCGGCATCAACCAGGACTTCGCGCCCGTCGCGGACGTGAACGTCAACGCCCGCAACCCGGTCATCGGGCTGCGCTCGTTCGGCTCGGACCCGGCGAAGGTGTCGGCGATGCTGGCGGAGGCGATCGGCGGCTACCAGGACGCCGGGGTCGCGGCCACGGCCAAGCACTTCCCCGGCCACGGCGACACCGCCACCGACAGCCACACCGGGCTGCCGGTCATCACCCACTCGCGGGCGACGTGGGAGCGGCTCGACGCGCCCCCGTTCAAGGCGGCGATCGCCGCCGGTGTGGACGCCGTCATGACGGCGCACATCGTGGTGCCGAAGCTCGACCGCTCCGGCGACCCGTCCACGCTGTCCAGGACCGTGCTGACCGGGCTGCTGCGCGGGACGCTCGGCTACCGCGGCGTGATCGTGACGGACTCGCTGGAGATGGCGGGCGCACGGCGCCGGTACGGCGACGCGGCGGTGCCCGTGCGGGCGGTCGGCGCGGGCGCGGACCAGCTGCTCATGCCACCGGACCTCCCCCGCGCCTACAACGCCGTGCTCAAGGCCGTCCGCTCCGGGAGGATCCCCGAGCGGCGGCTGGACGAGTCCGTGACCAGGATCATCGACCTCAAGCGGCGCCGCGGCCTGTTCGCCGGGACGCGCGCCGACCCGGCCACGGCCGCCTCGAAGATCGGCACGCCCGCGCACCGGGCGGTGGCGCGGCGGGTCGCCGAGCACGCGATCACGCTCGTCCGCGACGACCGGAAGGTGCTGCCGCTGAAGGGCCGGACGGTCGCGGTGGCGGGCCCGGACGCCGCCGGGCTCGGCGCCGCCCTGCGCCGCCGGGGCGTCCGCACGGCCGCGCCCGGCGCCGCGGACGTGACCGTCCTGACCACGATCGACGCCGGGCGCGCCACGGCGGTCCGCGTGCGGGCGCTCGGCCCGAAGCCGGTGGTCGTGGCCGCGCTCGGCCGCCCCTACGACCTCGACGCGGCCGGCGGCGCGGCGGCGGCGCTGGCCGCCTACTCCTCGGGCCGCGCCTCGATCGACGCGCTGGCCGGGGTGCTGGCGGGCGCGGTCGAGCCGGTGGGACGCCTCCCGGTGCCCGCCGCCGGGAAAAGGGCCGGTCACGGCCTGGGCCGCTGACCTGTCACCGGCCCGTCAGGCGTCGCCGAGGCGCCGGGCCCCGGTGGAGGCGGGGCCGGTGGACGCGGAGCCGCGCGACCTGGGAAGATCGGCGCGCCTTCGCTTCCCCAGGAGGTCCCCCGTGCTGGTCCGCCCGTCCCTGGCCGCCCTGGCCTTACTGCCCGTCCTGTCCGCCTGCGGCGGCGACCGGGAGATCGCGATGCCGCCGCTGACGCCCGAGCCGTCCGGCACGCTGCTGATCGACGGCTCCGGCGACCGGGAGACCCTGCCCGCGCGGCTCGTCCTGTACCGGTTCCTGCGCGGGGTGGCCGCCGCGGACGTCCGCGTCTGCGCCCACCTGGCACCCTCCTACGAGCGCACCGCCTTCGGACGGACCGGCGGCTGCCGCGACGGCCTCCGCCGGGCACGCGCGAGACTCGACCCCCAGAGCGTCGCCGCGCTGCGCGGCGTCACCGTCCCGACCGGGGAGACCGGCCCCGGCGACGGCGACTTCACCGTCCGCTTCGAGGACCTGGAATGGCGCGGCGAGCCCGCCCGTCCCGGCGGCCTGCTCGCCCCGGCCTTCACCCTCCACCAGACCCGCGAACGCTGGCTCATCACCGCCTGAGCCGGTCAGAGGCCCAGGTCGGCGAGGTGGGGAAGGTGGCCGCGGGCCGCTTCCCTGGCCTGGCCGGGCGTGCGCGCCGCGCGGGCGGCGACGGCGGCGCGGCGGCACTGGTCCAGGGTGTGGCGGGCGAGCGCGGCGCGCACCAGCGGGAGGGACGGCGCGCTCATCGACAGCGACGTCACCCCGAGGCCGACCAGCACGCAGGCGAGCGCCGGGTCCCCGGCGGCCTCACCGCAGACGCCGCAGGGGATCCCCGCCGCGGCGGCGGGCGCGACCAGGTCCAGGACGGCGGGCCGCCACGGGTCCTGGAGGTGGGCGAGGCCGCCGACCTGCCGGTCTGCGGCGCACGCGTACTGCGCCAGGTCGTTGGTGCCGATGCTGAAGAACCGGACCTCCGGCGCCAGGTCGCGGGCGCGCAGCGCCGCGGCCGGGACCTCGATCATGACGCCCGGGGAGGCGATGCCGGCCTCGCGGCAGGCGCCGGCGAAGAACGCCGCCTCGTCCGCGTCGGTCACCATCGGGGCCATCACCTGGAGGTCGGCGTCCAGCCCGGCGGCGGCGCGGGCCAGCGCGCCCAGCTGGGCGGACAGGACGTCCGGGTGGCGGCGCATCATCCGCAGGCCGCGCTCGCCGAGCGCCGGGTTCGGCTCCTCGCCGGGGGCCGGGAGGAACGCCAGCGGCTTGTCGGCGCCCGCGTCCAGCGTCCGGACGACCACGCGGCCCCCGGGGAACGCCTCCAGGACCGACCTGTAGGCCTCCTCCTGCTCGGCGTCGGACGGCGGATCCGAGCGGTCGAGGAAGAGGAACTCGGTCCGGTAGAGGCCGACGCCCTCGGCGCCGTGGGCCAGAGCCGCCTCGACGTCCTTGGGGCCGCCGATGTTGGCCAGCAGCGGGACGGGGTGGCCGTCCGCGGTGGCGCCCGGCCCGGCCGGTCCCTCCAGGACGGACGCGCGGGCCGCGTCGGCGGCGCGGGCCGCGGCGACCTCCTCGTCGGACGGGTCGACCCGGACCGTTCCGGCGGAGCCGTCCACCAGCACGCGGGTCCCGTCGGCGAGGGCGGTCGCGCCCGGCAGCGCCACGACGGCGGGCACGCCCATCGTGCGGGCGAGGATCGCGGTGTGGCTGGTCGGGCCGCCCTCCTCGGTCACGAACGCGACGACCCGCGCCGGGTCGAGGACGGCGGTGTCGGCGGGCGCCAGGTCCCGGGCGACCAGCACGAACGGCTCGCCGGACTCCGGGACGCCCGGCATCGGCAGCCCGAGCAGCCGGGCGACGGCGCGGTCGCGGACGTCGTCGAGGTCGCTCACCCGGGCGGCCATGTACTCCCCGGCCCCGGCGAGCATCTCCCGGTACACGCCGAACGCCTCGTACACGGCGCGGGCCGCGGCGGTCCCCTCCCCGACCCGGGCGCGGACGCCGTCGGCGAGGCCCGGATCGCGGGCCATCATCGCCTGGGCGTTCAGCACGTCCCGGCCGTCGGGGTTGCCCGCCTCGGCGGCGCGCGCGCCGCGGTCCTCCAGGTCGGCCGCCACCGCCTCCAGCGCCGCGAGCGCCGCGCCGGCCTCGGCCCCGGCGTCGCCGCCGTGCCGGGACCCGGCGGGCGGCTCGGGGACGGCGCCCGCGATCGTCCGCACGGGCCCGGCCCCGGCGCCGGGGCTGACGCCCGCGCCGCGCAGCGGTTCAGGCACCTTCGGGCTCCGGGGTCGACAGCAGGGCCTCCAGGCTGTCGAGCAGCGCGTCCGCGCCGTCGCCGTCCGCCGCGATCACGATCTCCTCGCCGTGCCGGGCGTCCAGGCCCAGCACCGCGAGGATGCTCTTGGCGTTCACCGGCGCGCCGCCGGGCTTGGCGACGGTGACCTCGCCCGCGGCCTTGGCCGCCGTCTGCACGAACAGCGCGGCCGGCCGCGCGTGCAGCCCCACCCTGGACACGATCTTGACGTTGCGCTCGCTCACTGATCACTCCTCAAGGGGCCGTGGGTCACGGCCCTTCCCGTCGGCCCCCGGGACGGTCCGCCCCGGGACGCCGCTGCCGGGGACGTCATCGGCCGCGCACCCGCAGCGCGGGGCCGGCGACCACGTCCACTTCCTTCAGGTCGGCCACCACGTGGTCGGCCTCGGCCAGCGCCCCCACCGGCTGTGTGGTGGTGACGCCGACGCAGGTCATGCCCGCGGCCTTCACGGCCGCGACGCCCGCCGGGGCGTCCTCGAACCCGACCGCGTCCCGGGGCGTGACGTCCAGGTCCCGCGCCGCCGCCAAGTACCCCTCGGGGTGCGGCTTGCCGGTGACGACGTCACCGGCGGTCACCACGAGGTCCAGCAGGTCGCGGACGCCCAGCTCCTCCAGCAGGCCCTCGGCGTAGGAACGCTGCCCGGACGTCACCACCGCGAGCGGGACGCCCGCCGCGACCAGCGACCTGACCAGCTCGACGGCGCCGGGGACGGGCGCGGCCAGGGGCAGCCCCGGCAGCGTCCCGTAGGAGAGCGCCTCCTCGAACAGCTCCTCGGCCGTGCGGCCGGGGAACAGGTGCGCCAGCCCGGCGAGCACCTCCATCCCGCGGCGGCCCGCGAACGACGCGATCACCGCGTCGTCGTAGGGCGCGCCGTGCGCGTCGAACAGCCGCGACCACATCACGCGGTTGCGCGGCTCGGTGTCGATGAGGGTGCCGTCGAGGTCGAACACCGCCGCCCGGAGCGCGATCAGCTCCATGTGAACAGCTCGGCCCCCCTCGTCACCTCGCCCGACTCCACGACGTCCGACAGGGCGCCGTCGCCCGCGTCCAGCGCGACGACCGCGCAGATCGGCGAGCGGCCGCCGGCCTCGATCGCCGCCGGGTTCCAGCCGACCAGCGGCTGCCCCGCGGTGACCGCGTCGCCCTCGGAGACGAGCAGCTCGAAGCCCTCGCCCTTCAGCTTGACGGTGTCGATGCCGAGGTGGACCAGCACCCCGTGCCCCTCGTCGTCCACGACGACGTAGGCGTGCGGATGCAGCTTGACGATCTTTCCGGTGACCGGCGCGAGGGCGTGCCCGGGGCCCCGCTCGGGGTCCACGGCGGTGCCCGGGCCGACCATGGCCTGCGCGAACACCGGGTCGGGCACGCCCGCCAGGCCGACGACCCGGCCGGCGACCGGGGACAGCACTCGGGTCATCGCGGTCGTCGCCTCCCTCACTCGAGGATGTCCTCGATGTCACTGGCGATTGTGTCGGCCTGGGGGCCGACGACGACCTGCACGACGGTGCCGCTGCGCATGACTCCGAACGCCCCGGCCCTCTTCAGGGCCGCCTCGTCCACCCTGCCCGCGTCCGAGACCTCGGTGCGCAGCCGCGTCGCGCACGGCTCGATCTCGACGATGTTGTCGGCGCCGCCCAGGGCGGCGACGATCGCCTCGGCCTTGTCCATGTCTTCCCTGTCTTCCTTGGTTCCGTCAGTCGGTCTGCGTGACCTTGTTGAGGCCGCGCGGCACGTCGGGGTCGATGCCGAGCCGGCGGGCGAGGTTCTCGACCAGGATCTGGCCGGGGACGATCAGGCCGAGCGGCGCCACCCACTCGGGCAGCGCGGGACCGGGCAGCGCCGCCGCGCACGCCTCGGCGAGGCCGGGACCGCCGCCGACGCCGAACGCGCGCGCGCCCGCGCCCTGGACGCGGCGCGCCAGCGCGATCGTGCCGGGCAGCGTCGGGCCGGAGTCGGCGGCGACCAGCAGCGCGGGGGTCCGGTCGTCCACGACGGCGATCGGGCCGTGCAGCAGGTCGGCGTAGGACAGGCCCATGGCGTGCAGGTAGCACGCCTCCTTGATCTTCAGCGCCAGCTCCAGGGCGGTGCCGAACGCGATCCCGCGTCCCGACACGACGGTGCCGGGGACCTGCGCGAGCTCCTCGACGATGCGGGGCAGCGCGGCGGACGCCTCGGTCTGCGCGATCAGCCGGGCCACCTCGTCGGGGACGCGGCGCAGGTCGTCGACGGCGACGTCCGCACCGAGGCCGAGCGCGAGCACCGACAGCGCGGCGAGCTGCGTGGTGTAGGTCTTGGTGGCGGGGACGGCGATCTCGTCGCCCGCGTCGGTGACCAGCGCGACCTCGGCGGCCTCGGCCAGCGGGGACCCGGCGCCGTTGGTGACCGCGACGGTGCGGGCGCCGCACGCGGCGGCCCAGTCGAGCGTCTCGACGATCTCCTCGGTCTTGCCGGACTGGCTGATCGCCACGGCCAGCACGCCGCCCAGGTCGACGCGCCGCCGGTAGGTGGTCGCGATGGACGGCGCGGCCAGCGTCGCCAGCCGCCCGGTGTGCGCCTCCACCAGGTACCGCCCGTACACGGCGGCGTTGTCGGACGAGCCGCGCGCGATGAACAGCACCTGCCGCGTCTCGCGGGCCAGCGCCCCGATGTCGGCCGTCCGCGGCAGCAGCGCGCCGGCCGTGCGGGCCAGCGCGTCCGGCTGCTCGCCGATCTCGGCGCGCATCAGACTGGTCATGATCCCCCTCCGAAGACTTTCTGCCCGTTGATCCAGGTCGCAAGCGCGCGGTGGTCCGGGCCCAGCCACACCAGGTCGGCGGCGGCGCCCGGCGCGATCCGGCCGAGGTCGGCGCGGCCGATCAGGTCGGCGGGGACGCGCGTCGCGGCGTCCACCGCGGTCGCGGTGTCGATGCCGAGCGCGGCGGCGTTGCCGACCGCGTCGTCCAGCCGGAGCCCGGACCCGGCGATGGTGCCGTCCGCGCGCAGCGGCGGCCCCTCCTCGGGCATCGTGATGGGCTCCCCGCCGAGGTCGTAGGTGCCCGGCGGCATCCCGGCGGACGCGGCGGCGTCGGTGACCAGCACGACCCGTCCGGACGCGGCGCCGAACACCAGCTTCGCGGTCTCGGCGGAGACGTGGTGCAGGTCGAGGATCAGGCCGGGCCTCAGCCGCCGGTCGATCAGCGCCTGCGTCGCGACGCCCGGGTCACGGTGGTGGACACCGCTCTGGGCGTTGAAGATGTGGGTGACCATGCGGGCCCCGGCGTCGGCCGCGGCCGCGGTCTGGGCGGCGGTGGCGTCGCTGTGCCCGACGCTGACCAGGACCCCGGCCGCGTCCAGCGCGCGGACGGCGTCGATCGCGCCGTGCCGCTCGGGCGCCAGGGTGACGAGCTTGACCAGCCCGGTCTCCAGCAGGGTCAGCAGCGCCTCGGGCTCCGGGTCGATCAGATAGGCGGCGTTGTGCGCGCCCTTGCGCTTCTCGGAGAGGAACGGCCCCTCCAGGTGGACGCCGAGGACCCTGGCCCCTGCGGGGAGCCGGGGCAGGAGGTCGCGCGCGTGGCGCAGCGCCTCGGCCTGCGTCCCGACGGGCGCGGTGATGAAGGTCGGCATGAACGCGGTCACGCCGGTCTCGGGGAGGCGGGAGACGACGGTGCGCCAGCCCTCCTCGTCCGCGTCCACCATGTCGTACCCGAAGAACCCGTTCACCTGGAGGTCGACCAGCCCGGGCGCGAGCAGCCCGTCCGCCAGCCGGACGTCGGGCGGCCCGGGCGGGCGGCCCTCGCCGACCTCGGCGATCACGCCGTTCTCCGCCCGGACGAATCCCGGGGACAGGACACGGGTAGGACCGTCCGCGGGGGTAGTGATCATGTGGTTGGCGCTGATCAGTAGTGATGCCATGGGTGCGCACTCTCCGTGACGCGACGATCGCCGATCGACGCCTCCGCGTCGAACTGGTCTAGTCCGGACTAGACCAGTACGCACCTTATCCCACCAATCGGAGGGAGCTGAAGACGTCGGCCCGAACTCGTCCGGGATCGGGCCCTTTGGGGGGAGGCGACCGCGGATGAGTTCCGGCGCCGCCGCGTCCGGCGGCAGGGGCGGCCTGGGCGGGGCATGGTCGGCCGCGTTCGCGGTGCTCCAGCGCGTCGGCCGCAGCCTGATGCTCCCGATCGCCGTCCTGCCCGCGGCCGGGATCCTGCTCCGCCTCGGCCAGGCCGACCTGCTCGGCGCGGACGGCCTCGGCTGGGACCGCGTCGCCGAGGTCTTCGCCGCGGCGGGCGGCGCCCTTCTGGACAACCTCGCGCTGCTGTTCGCGGTCGGCGTCGCCATCGGCTTCGCCAAGAAGTCCGACGGGTCCACCGCGCTCGCGGCCGTCGCCGCCTACCTGGTGTTCGACCGGGTGTCGAAGGTGATGTTCTCGCACACGAGCGAGCTCAAGGGCACGGTCGTGCAGACGGTGCGGCAGGAGGACGGCTCGCTCAAGGAGACCATCGGATACGGGCTCCAGAACCCCACCCAGGTGCTCGGCGGCATCGTCGTCGGGATCATGGTCGCGCTGCTCTACCAGCGCTTCCACCGGGTCAAGCTCGTCTCCTGGCTGGCCTTCTTCGGCGGCCGCCGGTTCGTCCCGATCGTCTCGGCGGGGGCGGCACTGCTGCTCGGCGTCGCGTTCGGCCTCGTCTGGCCGACGCTCGGCGGGTGGATCGACGACTTCGGCGACTGGATCACCGGGGCGGGCGCGGCGGGCGCCGGGATGTACGGCGTCGCGAACCGGATGCTGCTCCCCTTCGGCCTGCACCACATCCTGAACTCGCTGATCTGGTTCGTGTTCGGCACCTACGACGGGCCGGAGGGACCCGTCCACGGCGAGATCAACCGGTACCTGGCGGGCGACCCGCACGCCGGCACCTTCCTCGCGGGGTTCTTCCCCGTCCTGATGTTCGGCCTGCCCGGCGCCGCCCTCGCCATCTGGCGCTCAGCCGCCCCGCACCGCCGCGGCACGGTGGGCGGCCTGATGATCTCGGCGGCGCTCACCGCGTTCGTCTGCGGCGTCACCGAGCCGATCGAGTTCTCGTTCATGTTCGTCGCGCCGCTGCTGTACGCCGTCCACGTCGTGCTGACCGGCGTCTCGCTGTACGCGCTCGCGGCGGCGGACGCACAGCTCGGCTTCAGCTTCTCCGCCGGTCTGATCGACCTGCTGCTGAACGCCACCAAGGACAACACCCGCCATCTGTGGCTGATCGTCGCGGTGGGCGTGGTCTACTTCTTCGTCTACTACGCGGTCTTCGGCTTCGTGATCAGGAGGTTCGATCTGCCCACTCCCGGCCGGGAGCCCGACGAGGACGCGCCACCGGAGCCCGAACCGGAGGCGCCCCCCGAACGTGCCCCCTGACCTGCGGATTCATGCGATCATGAGCCGCCGGTCCTTGATCCGTCCGTTACGCATCTGTGCATTGACACGCCTTTCCCCGTTGTGGTCTAGTCCGGCCTAGACCAGTACGAACCAAGTCGAAACCGTCGAAGCACCCGTCCGCCGAGGACTCCTCTTGACGACCATCGATCCGCACAGCCCGGTCCCGAAGTACTTCCAGCTGCGCGCCATCCTGCTGGACCTGATCGAGAGCGCCGAGCTGCCCGTCGACGCCCCGATCCCGTCGGAGCGTGAGCTGTGCGTCCGCTACGGGCTGTCGCGCATGACCGTCCGCCAGGGCGTCGATCAGCTTGTCTCCGAGGGCCGGCTCTACCGCGTCCCCGGCAAGGGCACGTTCGTCGCCCGGCCCAAGATCGAGATGCCGCTGCGGCTCGTCTCGTTCACCGAGGACATGCTCAGCCGCGGGCTGCGCCCCGGGGCCGTCGACCTGGACCGCCGGACCGTTCCCGCCGACGCGCGCCTCGCCCGCGTCTTCGAGGTCGAGCCGGGCACCGAGATCCACGTCATCGAGCGCCTGCGCACCGCCGACGGCGAGCCCATGGCCCTGGAACGTGCCCACATCCTGGCCTCGCTCGCCCCCGACCTCCTCGACCGGCGGCTCGCCGACCGCTCCCTGTACGGCGTCCTCGAAGCCGTCTACGGGCTGGTGTTCGACGCCGGGGACCAGACCATCGACGCCAGCCTGGCCGACGCGGCCGACTCCAGGCACCTGCAGATCCCCCGCGGCAGCGCCGTGCTGCTGCTGCAACGCCGCTCCTACACCGGAGGCGTCTGCGCCGAACTGGGCGTGTCGACCTACAGGGCGGACCGCTACCAGATCCACACGGCCCTCGGAAACCCCCCGCCGCACTCCTGAAACCCCCTGAGGAGGACCCCCCGATGACTTCGACAACAGCGGACGCCGCGCCACGCCGAGGGTCGAGCGCCCTCGCGGTGCTGCAGCGCATCGGACGCAGCCTCATGCTGCCCATCGCCGTCCTGCCCGCGGCCGCCCTCCTGTTCCGGCTCGGCCAGCCCGACATGCTCGGCGCGGACGGTCTCGGCTGGATCCGCGTCGCCGAGGTCGTCGGGGGCGCCGGCCAGGCCCTGTTCGACCACCTGCCGCTGCTGTTCGCGGTCGGCGTCGCCATCGGCTTCGCCAAGAAGGCCGACGGCTCCACCGCCCTCGCCGCTGTGGTCGGCTACCTGGTCTTCGACCAGGTCTCCAAGATCATGTTCTCGCACTCCGGCGACCTCAAGGGCAACGTGCTGATCACCAAGATGGTGGACGGCGCGCCCAAGGAGGTCATCGACTTCGGCGCCAAGAACCCCACCGACGTCCTCGGCGGCATCCTCATCGGCGTCGTCGCCGCACTGCTCTACCAGCGCTTCTACCGCGTCAAGCTGCCCACCTACCTCGCCTTCTTCGGCGGCCGCCGGTTCGTCCCGATCATCACCGCCGTCGCCGCGCTGGCCCTCGGCGTCGCGGTCGGCCTCATCTGGCCCGTCTTCGGCAACTGGCTGACCGACTTCGGCGACTGGATCACCGGCGCGGGCGCGCTCGGCGCCGGCACCTACGGCGTCGTCAACCGCCTCCTGCTGCCCTTCGGCCTGCACCACATCCCGAACTCCCTCGTCTGGTTCGTGTTCGGCGACTACAAGGGCCCGGACGGCGTCGTCCATGGCGAGATCAACCGCTACCTGGCCGGCGACCCCACCGCGGGCGGCTTCCTCGCCGGGTTCTTCCCCGTCCTGATGTTCGGCCTGCCCGGCGCCGCCCTCGCCATCTGGCGCGCCGCTCCCCCGCACCGCCGTCCCGCGGTCGGCGGCATCATGATCTCCGCCGCCCTCACCGCGTTCGTCACCGGCGTCACCGAGCCGATCGAGTTCGCCTTCATGTTCGTCGCACCCGTCCTGTACGCGGTGCACGTCGTCCTGACCGGCATCTCGATGGCGGTCCTGGAGGCCGCGGGCGCCAAACTCGGCTTCGGCTTCTCCGCGGGCGGCATCGACATGCTGCTCAACGCGTCCAAGGACAACACCAAGGGCCTCCCGCTCATCATCGGGATGGGCGTCCTGTACTTCCTCGTCTACTACTTCGTGTTCAAGTTCCTCATCGTGAAGTTCGACTTCGCCACCCCGGGCCGCGAACCCGACGACGAGGAGTCGGTGGCCGCCGACCCCGGCTCCAACCCCGAACTGACAGGCGGCGCCAAGCGCAAGGGCGCCCGCGACGCCCAGGACACCCCGGCCTCCGGCTGACCCTCACCCCGGCCGGTCCAGCCCACCGGCCGCCCCTCCACCGAGTCCCGGCCTCCCACACCCCTCCGGGACTCGCACCCCGCGGCGGCGGGACGCCTGCGGGCGTCCCGCCGCCGCCCCTTTGCGACCTTGGAGGACGCGTTACCGCACGGCGTTACGGGGTTGGCCCTATGTGGTCTGGACGTATTTTCCGGCTTCCCTGCGGCTCTTCTTCTCGAACCCAAGTCGAGGAGGCCATCGTGGGCCGACGTCCTGTCCCGCCGCCGGCCGTCCGGATCATCCGGTACGCGCCTGTCCCGCCTGCCACACCGCCCGCCCTGAGGAGCGCCGGGCGCGGCACGGCCGTCCAGCGTCCCGTCAAGAAGGCCAGGGGAGGCGGGACGTCGCCGTTCCGTGGACGGCCGATCGTCGAACCCTTCGGAGCTCCCAGTGGGTGGTGGTCGTTCCGAGGGGCGGTCACGTCCACGGACGGGGCGCTCGCGCTGAGCCGGGCGCCGGTGCATGCGCGGTCGCCTGACGCGCTTCGGCTCGTCCGGGCCGGGGAGAGCGTGGAGACCGAGTTGCGGGCGCGGGCCGAGGCCACCGTGCGGATCATCGCGGACGTGCTCGCCGGGGTCCGTCCGGCGCACCGGCTGACGGAGGTGGCCGTCCCCGCGGTGTGCCGGGAGATCGCGCGGCTGTGCCCCGGGCGGGGACGGGCCGTCCCACCGCGGGTGCTGTCCAGCTGGTTGCAGCGACCCGCGCCGGACGCGGCGGAGGCGGGCGCCGTGGTGGCCATGGAAGGGCGCGTGAAGGCCCTGGCGGTCCGGCTGGAACTCCAGCGGGGACGGTGGCGCTGCACGGCCCTGGAAACGACAGGGGCGTGAGAACGGAAGCGGCCTCCCGGAAGGTTCCGGGAGGCCGCCTCTCAGTGCCTTACTTGGCTCAGTGCCTTACTTGGCGCGCGGGTCTCCGTGGCAGCGCTTGAACTTCTTGCCCGAGCCGCACGGGCACGGGTCGTTGCGGTTCACTCCCGCGTACGGGTCGTCCGCATCCTCGCTGTGGTGCTCGACACCACCCTCACCATCGACGGTGGGGGCCGAGTACTCCAGCTTGGACGGGCGGCTCGGCTTGTCGAGGCCCTTGGCCTTGATGGCCGGGGCGTCGTCCGCGGGGACCTCGTCCTCGTCCTCGTCGGTGTCGGCCGTGTCCGGCGCGGACTTGGCGACCGAGACGGGGGCGGCGCCGACCTGCGGGGCCTCCGGCTGCTCCTCGACCTCGACCTCGAGGTTGAACAGGTAGCCGACCGACTCCTCCTTGATGCCGTCCAGCATCGCGTTGAACATGTCGTAGCCCTCGCGCTGGTACTCCACCAGCGGGTCGCGCTGCGCCATGGCCCGCAGGCCGATGCCCTCCTGGAGGTAGTCCATCTCGTAGAGGTGCTCACGCCACTTGCGGTCCAGGACCGACAGGACGACGCGGCGCTCCAGCTCCCGCATGACCTCGGAGCCGAGCTCCTCCTCACGCTTGTCGTAGGCGTCCTGCGCGTTCTCGCGGATCTTCGCGGCGAGCGTCTCGGCGTCCAGGCCGGAGATGTCGCCGTCGGCGGCGTCCTCGACCAGCTCGTCCACCGTGATCGAGATGGGGTAGAGCTGCTTGAACGCCTTCCAGAGCTTGTCGAGATCCCATTCCTCGGCGAAGCCCTCGCCGGTGGCGCCCGCGACGTAGCCGTGGACGACCTCGTCGATCATCCGGCGGACCTGCTCGTGCAGGTCCTCGCCTTCGAGGACCTTGCGGCGCTCGGCGTAGATGACCTTGCGCTGCCGGTTCAGGACCTCGTCGTACTTCAAGACGTTCTTGCGCATCTCGAAGTTCTGCTGCTCGACCTGGCTCTGCGCCGACCGGATCGCATTGGAGACGATCTTCGACTCGATCGGCGTGTCGTCCGGGATGCTGAGCCGGGTCATGATCGCCTCGACGCGGGCCGAGTTGAACAGCCGCATCAGGTCGTCCTCGAGCGAGAGGTAGAACCGCGACTCGCCCGGGTCGCCCTGGCGGCCGGACCGCCCGCGCAGCTGGTTGTCGATGCGCCGGGACTCGTGCCGCTCGGTCGCGAGGACGTACAGGCCGCCGGCCTCGACGACCTCCTCGTGCTCGCCCTTCACGGCCTCCTTGGCCTTGTCGAGGGCCTCGGGCCAGGCGGCCTCGTACTCGTCGGGCGTCTCCAGCGGGGACAGCCCGCGGTTGTGCAGCTCCAGGTCGGCGCGGAAGTCGGGGTTGCCGCCGAGCATGATGTCGGTGCCGCGCCCGGCCATGTTCGTCGCGACGGTGACGCCGCCCTTGCGGCCCGCCTCGGCGACGATCGCCGACTCCTTCTCGTGGTGCTTGGCGTTCAGCACCTGGTGCGGGATGCCGCGCCGCTTGAGCATCTTGCTCAGCCGCTCCGACTTCTCCACCGACGTGGTGCCGACCAGGACCGGCTGGCCCTTCTCGTGCCGCTCGGAGATGTCGTCGACGACCGCCTCGAACTTGGCCTGCTCGGTCTTGTAGACGACGTCCGCCACGTCCTCGCGGATCATCGGCTTGTTCGTCGGGATCGGGACGACGCCGATCTTGTAGGTCTTGTTGAACTCGGCGGCCTCGGTGTCGGCCGTGCCGGTCATGCCGGACAGCTTGCCGTAGAGGCGGAAGTAGTTCTGGAGGGTGATCGTGGCGAGCGTCTGGTTCTCGTCCTTGATCGCCACGCCCTCCTTGGCCTCGATGGCCTGGTGCATGCCCTCGTTGTAGCGGCGGCCGTGGAGGATGCGCCCGGTGAACTCGTCCACGATCAGGACCTCGCCGTTCATGACGACGTAGTCCTTGTCGCGCTTGTACAGCTCCTTGGCCTTCAGCGCGTTGTTGAGGAAGCTCACCAGCGGCGTGTTGACGGAGTCGTAGAGGTTGTCGATGCCGAGCCAGTCCTCGACCTTCTCCACGCCCGACTCGGTGATGCCGACCGTGCGCTTCTTCTCGTTGACCTCGTAGTCACCGGGGCCGTACTCGTCGACCTGACCGGCCGTGCTGACGAGCTCGGCGCGCTTCAGCCGCGGGACGATCTTCGCGAACTCCGAGTACCACTTGGAGTTCTGCTCGGCCGGACCCGAGATGATCAGCGGGGTCCTGGCCTCGTCGATCAGGATCGAGTCGACCTCGTCCACGATCGCGAAGTTGTGGCCCCGCTGGACGCACTCCTCCAGGCTCCAGGCCATGTTGTCGCGCAGGTAGTCGAACCCGAACTCGTTGTTCGTGCCGTAGGTGATGTCGGCGTTGTACGCCGCGCGGCGCTCGTCCGGGGTCATCTGCGGGAGGATGACGCCGACCTCGAGGCCGAGGAACTGGTGGACACGGCCCATCCACTCGGCGTCACGTTTGGCCAGGTAGTCGTTCACCGTGACCACGTGGACGCCGTCGCCCGCGAGGGCGTTCAGGTACGCGGGAAGGACGCAGGTCAGGGTCTTGCCCTCACCCGTCTTCATCTCGGCGATGTTGCCCAGGTGCAGCGCGGCCCCGCCCATCACCTGGACGTCGTAGTGGCGCTGGCCGAGGACGCGCTTGGCGGCCTCGCGGGCGGTGGCGAACGCCTCGGGGAGCAGGTCGTCGAGGGTATCGCCGTCGGCGAGACGTTCCCGGTACTTGTCGGTCAGCTCGCGCAACTCGGCGTCGCTCATCTCGAGGAAGTCTTCCTCGATCGAGTTGACCTGATCCGCGAGCTTCTTGAGCTTGCGCAGGATTTTTCCCTCGCCCGCACGAAGGATCTTGTCGATGACTGGCGGCACTCTCGAAGGCTCCTTGCAGATCGTGGTACACCGCTTCTGGCGGCGCGCACACCACACGTACGATGCCCATCGTAGGCGAGACCCAGAATGGTCTAGGTCACTCCGGAGCGCAATCCACACGGCGCCCTGTTTGACCTTCCGGGTCCCGGAGAAGATCTCTCCGAGCACTGAGGGGAGGCCCGAATGTCCGAAGAGTCGCATGGGTCGCACGCGGGCCGGCCCGGTTCGTGGGTGGCCGTGACCATCATCTTCGCCGGTTTCGTGGTCGGCGGAGTGGCCATCTGCCTGGGCCCGTCCTGGATCATGTTCTGGGTCGGGGTCGGCATCATCGTCGTCGGGATGATCGTCAGCGGTCTCGTCCACCTCTTCTCGGATGTCGTGGTGGACGCCCCCCGCGTCATTCCGGAGATAGTCGACTACTCCCTGTTCGGATCGCGCTCCGAGAGGCGCCGCGGCGGCACGGAGGGTGAGGCACTGGACCGTCCCATCGCCACCGACCCCCAGCAGACTCCCCACGGCTGAGTCCCCAGGCGCTCAAGGCGCGGCGTCCTAGGGCACGGCGCCCTAGGACGCGGCGTTCTTGAGGGCGGCGTCGACGAGGGCGCGGTCGACGCCGTCCGGCACGATCCGCTCGACACGGATGGCATCGCAGCCCACCCACGCCGCCGCGCGTTCCAGGGCCGTGCCCAACGCCGTGGCCGACGCCTCGGCCCGCGCCGCCGTCCTGACGGCCCAGGGCTCGAAGGACACCTGGCGTGCGATCAACGTCCGCCCGTCCCGCGCGGGGTCGACGCGCCCCAGCAGCCGCCCGCCGGACAGCAGCGGCATCGCGAAGTAGCCGTGCACGCGCTTGGCCTTGGGCACGTACGCCTCCAGCCGGTGGTCGAAACCGAAGACACGCGAGGCCCGCGCTCGATCCCACACCAGGGAGTCGAACGGCGACAGCAGCGTCGTGACGTGCCTGCCCCTCGCCGGGGTGGCGAGCGCGTCCGGGTCGGCCCACGCCTTCTGCGCCCAGCCCTCGACCGCGGCGGGGACGAGCCCGGTCGCCCCGATCACCCGGTCGACCTGGTCTTGCCTGACCCGGTAGTAGTCGGCCAGATCTCCCCGCGTCGCCACACCGAGGGCCTTCCCCGCGCGCGCTACGAGCGCCGTCAGGCAAGCGTCGTCGTCAGGCTCCTGCCCCAGCAGCCCGCCAGGGACGGCCCGCTCCGCCAGGTCGTAGACCCGGCGCCAGCCCACCCGCTCCACACAGACGACCTCGCCGACGTCCAGCAGCCATTCGATACCGATTTTGTGGTCGCTCCAGTCCCACCACTCGGAACTCGCCTTGGCGCCCCCCAGTTCCTTCGTGGTGAGAGGCCCGTCGGAGCGGAGCCTCGCGCGGATCTCGTCGCAGACCCCTTCTGGCACTCTGTGCCAACGCCACCCACGATTCCGGTACGCGCGGCGCCGGAAGGTGAACAACGGCCAGTCCGTCATCGGCAATACGGACGCGGCATGCGCCCAGTATTCGAATGCCCCGTACGACCCGTTGCCCCAGTACGCGGCCTCGATCGCCTTCCGCCCGACCGCTCCGAGCCGTGCGTAGGGGACGAGCTCGTGCGACCGGGCCAGCACCGAGATCGTGTCCAGCTGGACGGCCCCAAGCCGCTTCAGCATGGCCGTGACCCCGCCCTTGGGACGGGCGCCAAGGAAACCCTGGGCCCGGAGTTGAAGCCGCCGTGCCTCGTCCGCGCCGAGCTCTACCTCATCCACGCCGCGATGCTATGGCACGACACCGACAAAAAAGGAATGCCGGTCGCACCACCCTTCCCTCACAGAGAGCAGACCCCGCCCCAAGGCACTCCCACGCAGCGCAACACCTCCCATCGCGAGCAGCCCGGACGTCTCCCGGCCTCGGCGACGGTGTCCAGTGAGCCCCGTACCGGTCGTCCTCTCATGTCGGCCCGTACGCCGTCGCCTGCGCCGCAGATGTCCTTTCGATCCCTGTCACCGACATGGGATCTCGGATCGACCGCCGACGCTCCAAGATCCAGAGGAGTCGTCCCGCCACATTTCCGCCAGTTTTTCGCGGGCATGGCGGAGATGGGACCGAACGGTGGCCTCGGAGATATCCAATACCACGGCGATGTCGGCGGTGGTCTTACCATCGTGGGCCAGAGCGACCACGCTGGACTGCCTCGGCGGCAGCAGCTTGAGCAGGTTTCTGAGTGACTGTTGGAGCTCGACCTCGTCTATCTCGTCCATAGAGATCATGAGCCTGTCGAAATGGAGGGAGGTATCCGAGACCGGGACGTGGCGCGCGCTCTTCCTTGTGATCGAGAGGGCCTCATTGTAAGCGATCCTTCTCAGATAGGCGGACGGCTTCTTCAAATCGATGGCGTGCGGCCAAGACTTCGCGATCTTGACGAAGGCGTTCTGTGCGGCGTCCTCCGCCGTGCTCCGGTCGACCCCCACCTTGCTGGTCACATACCGGACCGCCCCTCCGAACTCGGCGCGGAAGAACTCTTCGAACTCACTCAGGCGGGGGAACGGCAGGCCCCGGTCCGCGGGGAGCGGCCCGGGACCCTCCGACCCGGCGGCCCGGCTAGGCGGGCTCACCGGCCGGACCGTCCTCCGGGCCGCCGGAGCCGCCCAGACGTTTCCGGCGGCGCTTGATGAACCAGCGCAGCGTCGCCATCGCCCCGCCCATGAGGATCGACACGATGGTCAGGACGGGTGCCACCTGCTTGGCGAAGGAGATGACCTGCGCCCACTTCCACAGCAGGAGAAGCCCAACGGAAGGCGCCAAAATGGACGAGAGTACCCACATTAGAAGGACACAGTGGTCCTGAATCCAGATGTCCATACCCTTGATCACGCCGAGGATGCGGCATACCGCGGCGCCGAGAACACGTCGCAGGCGATCTCTTAATTCGCGGAACGGCAACGTCTACCTCCATGTCGTCGTACTCGGACATGAGAGGACGCACAGAGCCATCGAGATCTCCGGTCTCCCGGGTTCTCGATGGCGCCGTGACGGTTCCTCTCGGTCGGGGGGGGCTCAGGACGGCGCGTTCTCCGCAAAAAGACTTCGCCGTTCCCGGCCCTGCTGACCGGTCGATGGTTGAGCCTCCATTACACCGCACTTCTCCTGGAGCCGCCCTCACCCCTGCTGTGAGGTGGTTCACATAGGTTCCCGGGGATCGGGTTGCACGAATACACCCGCTCGAAGGGTTGTTACTAGTGAAGGCACCGACGCAGGCCGGGGAGGTGGAGTGGATGACGTCAGCACGCCGATTCGCCGTCAAGAGCACCACTGTGCCTCTCGCCGTCAAGCGGGCGGCCTCGCATGCTTCAACCGTGGGGTGACTCTCGGTTGGGGGAGGGCCCGTAGTCCCCGTTCTCCGCAAAGATCCAGGGACTGCGGGCCCTTGCTACGCCCGTTCCGCGCCGTGCACCGATCCCCGTCGGGGTTATGGGCCTGCGAAGGCTGGGGCGGCTGCGAGTAGGCGTCGTCCTAGCGGGACGTCACCGCCGAGTTCGGCCCGTACGCGGCCCGGCGGGAGGCGGTCACCGGCGAGGAGGCAGAAGTCCATGGCGTCCAGCGCCAGCGTCACCGTCGGCTTGTCCGGGGCGGCGGAGCCGAGGGGCAGGTCCCACTCGCCGCCTCCGGGGCCCTGCAGGTCGATGTGGACGCTCTCACCGTCGGCCGGGCGTCCCTCGTGCAGGATCAGCGCCGCCGGGAGCCCGCGGACGCCCAGGCTCGCCATGGCGTGCAGGTGGCCGGGCAGCGGCGACGGCAGCGAGCGTCCGGTCGCCGCGGCGATGTCACGGGCGTGGATCCACGTTTCGAAAGCGCGCTGCACGAGCGCGCTGGCGAGCTTCATCGGGAATCTGATGCGGACGAGGTCGGTGGCCATGTCCTCGTCCAAGCGCGCGCACAACGCCTCCGCCTGCGCACGCCAGGCCGTTCGTGTCTCATGCGGCTCCCGCGCGCGCTCTCGCGCGACGAGGCGAGCAGTGCGGGCGAGCACGTCCTGCTCGGTGCCCATGGCCGCCGCCACATCCGGAGTCTCCGTGCCCGTTTCCTCTGGCGCGCCCTCGTCCGCGGGCACGCCGTGCCCGGAGCGTTCGTCGTCAGAGTCGGCCGGTTCGGTATCGGATGCCCCGCCCGCGTCCACGCCGTCGTTTGCGCGGTGCGCACCATCGGCACGTGCCATTCTCGCCTGAAGGAGCTCCGCCATGATCTCGGCGGCGGCGTTCTCGGCGATGCGGGCGCCGACTTCCAGCTGTTCCGCCACCAGGCCGTCGGTGGCGGACAAGTGGGCGACGACGTCCTGGACGCTCCAGTCGTCGATGACCGTGGTCGACCAATCCTGGGTCTGGAGTTCCGTCAGCAGCGCATCCAGCAGGGACACCTGGGCGGCATAAGGCGCCGCGTAGTCCGGGACGGAGGGGGCCGCCGGGCGGCGGGCGCGCGCGCCGGCGAGAGTCCGTTCACGCAGGGACGGGCCGGGGGCTGCGCCGCCGAGCAACTCCGCGGTGCCGCCGAGGAGGAGCGATTCCTCCTCGCAGGCGGGGCAGTGCCGGACATGGTCCATGATCAGCCGGGTCTCGTCCTCCGAGCAGGCTCCCAGCGCCCATGCGCCGAGCAGCGAGGCGACGTGCTCGTGCACCGGGCTCATGGCGTGATCCCCTCCTCGGCGAGCGTGTCGGCGATGCGGCGCAGGGCCGTCCTGATGCGCGACTTCGCGGTCCCTTCGGCCAGCCCGAGCTCGGCCGCTACCTGACGGTACGTGCGCTCCTTGAAATAGGCCAGCACGATCACCTCCCGCAGCACGCCGGGCAGCCCGGCGACGGCCTGCCGGACATGCCCGGAGACGTCCGCGCCCGCCACCACGTCCTCGACGAGATCGGGGACCGCCGGATCGTGCGCCCGTGGCAGCAGCCGTTTGCGCCGCTCCTCACGACGCACCACCTCCACGGCTCTCCGGTGGGCCAGCAACCCGAGGAACGAACGCATCGTGCCCTTGGCCGGGTCGAACACCAGGGGACGCTCCCAGACGAACCCGAAGACCTCCTGTGTGACATCTTCGGCGGCCTCCCGGGAGCGTGTGACGCGGAGCGCCAATCCGTAGACGAGCGCGGAGTAAGCCTCGTACAGCTCGTCCAGGACGGTCTTGTCACCGGCGGCCAGCCGTTGTGCCCAGGCCGCCTCGACGTCCGCGGACTCCTCCGGCCGCCTGCGCCCGCGTCCGGCGCGTCCGGCAGGGCCCGATCCGGCCTCCCGGCGTTCCGCCCGCCGTAAGGCCCGCCTGAGCGTCCCGTCCGCCACGCGCTCGTCCAGTTCAGAGGCGGCCGCCCCGCATCGCGCCTCCAGGGCGTGCTGGGGTGGCTCCTCGCCCATCGGCGGACCGGCGGGGAATTCCTCGCCCTGGGTGAGGTCGGGTCGCTGGGACACCCCTCCGCAGTGGCCGACGGCGTGCCCGGGCTTCGACCGCGGCCCGGAGGACGGCCGTTCCGCGGCCGTTCCACCGTTCTGGGCGGCCGTGCGGCGCCCGCGCTGAGACCGGGGAGGGGTGCGGGGCGGCTGCGGCCCCGCGGGGTTCCCGGGCTGGTCCTCCGGCCATGGCTGCGGCGTGGACGGTCCCGCCGTCGCGGGTGGACGTTCATCGGGCTCCCGCCTTTCCGGGAGACCGCCCTCGACGGCGGGGATCCACTGGTCGAACGACTCTCGCCCGGTGCGATCGTTCCCGCACACCGGATCCTTGGCACGCGCCACCGACAAACAACCCCCGCCGTCCCGCCCCCGTTCCTGCGGTCCGCCGATCCTCGCGGGACGAGCTCGTGGCCGGCGGGCCGGAGGCGGGCGGGGGACGGCCTCGCTGTTGATTCGCGCGACGGCCCCCGGCGGATGAAGATCTTCTAAGTGATCTCCAGAAGTTTTTCCCGGACCGCGTAGACGACGGCCTCCATCCGCGAGTGGAGCTGGAGCTTCTCCAGGATGTTGCGGACGTGGTTCTTCACCGTGTTCTCGGAGATGAACAGTTCCCGGGCGATCTCCCGGTTGCCGAGGCCGCGGGCGACGAGCCGCAGGACCTCCATCTCGCGTTCGGTGAGGCGCGGCGCCGGGACCTGCTGCGTCCGCTCCTCGCTGCGCTTGGCGAGCGCGGCGAACTCGGTGATGAGCTTGGACGCCATCGACGGGCTGATCAGCGACTGGCCGCCGTGCACGGCGCGGACCGCCTGGGGGACCTCGTCGATCGAGATCTCCTTGAGCAGGTAGCCGCTGGCGCCCGCCTTGATCGCCTCGAAGAGGTCCTCCTCCTCGTCGCTGATCGTCAGCATGACGATCTTCGCGCTGGGCGCCGCCTCCTTGATCGCGGTGCATGCCTCGATGCCGCTTCGGCGGGGCATCCGGATGTCCATCAGCACGACGTCCGGGAGGAGGTCGCCCGCCATCTCGACCGCCTCGTGGCCGTCGCCGCCCTCGCCGATGACCTCGATGTCGTCCTCGCCTTGGAGGACCATCTCCAGTCCCCGGCGGAACAGCGCGTGGTCGTCGACGATGAGCACGCGGATGGGGTCGGCCGCGCGGGCCGGCTCCGCCGCCTCCCGGCCGGCGGGGGTCGCACCGGCGCCGGCCTGCCGGGGTACGGCCGCGGCGCCGCGAGCCTCGGGATTCTCGCTCACCTGAGTCGCGGCGTGGAGGAGACGCCGCTTCCCCCCTTCGCTGTCAGTGTTCTGTTCTACAGGACGTTTTCGGTCTCGGCACCTTCTGGCGCCGGCTCGTCCGCTTTCTTGTGCTTCCGGAGGTCGTGTTTCGGGGTGGTGCGGCTCGCGCGCCGCGATCGGAGCGCGGGGACCGCCCTCGTTCTCGCGGATCCGAGTCGCCTCGGTCCGCCGATGGCGTTCCCTCCGCGGGGTGCGTCCTAGGTCCGGCCGTGGGTCCGTCTCCGCCGTCGGGCGGGGTGTTCCGGTCGTCCCGGTGTCGCGGGTGCCGAAGCTGCCTCCAGAGGAGTCGCGGGGTCGCGGGTCGTCCCGGCGGGACGTGCGGTACCGGGTCGGCTCCGAGCGACTTGGGCGGAGCCTCCCACGGTGAACTGCTACCGGCCCCGGGAAGGTTCCCGGAGGCGGATCGCCCGGACCCCGGATCCTCCGGGGCGGAGCGCGTTCCGAGGCGTCTCCCGGCCGCCGCGGAAGCGAGGCGGGACGAGGGGCGGGACCGGCCGGGCGGTAGGCCCGACCCGTGCCCGATCACCCCGGACCACCCCGTCCGCGGATCGGCCGGTGACGCCGTTCAGATCATTACATGCTCAGGGCGGTGACGTGACGCAAGTGCCGCATCACTCTTCGACGAGCCGGATGACGCCGTAGTCCCAGCCTCTCCTGCGGTACACGACCGAGGGGTGGCCGGTGGCCTTGTCGCGGTAAAGGAAGAAGTCGTGGCCGACGAGCTCCATCTCGAAGAGGGCCTGCTCGATGCCCATCGGCTCGGCCTGGTGGAACTTCTCGCGGACGACGATGGGGCCGTCGCCCTCCATGGGGATCGGGACGATGCCCTCGTCGCCGGGGGCCTGGCGTCCAGGGGGCTCGTACTCGGGCGCCTGCTTGCGCGCCTTCTCGGGTGCTCGTCGGGGCGGTGTCTCGGGGACCGGTTCCACGGTGGTGACCTTGGCGCGGGCCTTCCCGCCGTGGGCCTTGCGTCGCTCGCCGTCGCGGCGGAGCCGCATTTCGAGCTTGTCCAGCGCCAGGTCGAGGGCGCCGTAGCGGTCGTCGGCCGCGGCCTCGGCCCGGATCACCGGGCCGCGGGAGCGGATCGTGAGCTCCACTCGTTCGCGCTGGTCTGCGAGCCGTGGGTTGCGTTCTTCGGACACCTCCACGTCCACGCGGATGACCTTCTGGTTCAGCCGCTCGATCTTGGCCAGTTTGGTGTCGACGTGCCGGCGGAACCTGTCGTTGATGTCGGTGTGCCGGCCCCTCACGATGATCTCCACGCTGGACCCCCCTTCTCCCGATTGCGTTTCTCACCCGATCCGGGGCGTTTGAACACCCCGCACGGGTTCCACAGGACGATGGGTCGCACCCGCCCGGCCGACCTGGTCTTCGTCCCCACATCCGCCTGCTGAGGGGCTCGCGGCGCTCTCGCCACTACTGCCCTTCTCCCGGTTCGAAGGATGTCGGATCCCTCGATGAGGCAGGACTTACCTCTAAGGCGCACCGTGATCGGTCGACGAGAAGTCGCCTTACGTGGGCCGTTTCGCCTGCGCCTGGCATCGGCTAGCCGGACCGCCTTCCATGCTCCTGACGAGCACTGCGATCCGACGCAACCACGGACCCGGGCGGGTGCCATGTCAGGAACGCTAACCCCTTACGCCACGAATGTCAGGGGGGTCGGCTGAGGAAAAACTCACTGACCGTCATCGACGGACGCCCCGGCGACACCCCGTCCTCCTTTCTGGAGCCCGTCACATCTCGTGGATGGCCCTGTCCGCTGGGTGCACGCGCCACACTTGCCTGCAGGTCAGATCAACCTGACCGCTCGGTGAGTTTGGAACTATCTACTCCCTCCATGACACCGCGTGACATCCAATACCCCGCACAACCCCCCATGAGCGGGCAAGCCGGACAGTCGCCGATGACGTTCCGTCACTGATTTCCGCCTCACAACCCGCCCACGAAGAATGTCACCACTCCATCGCCCGACCACTCCCCACCGCTCCGCCGCCCCAGCAACCCCCGAGCCCCGTCCCGACCCCGCGACACCAACACCACGACGCCGCGCCACACCAACACCGCAAGGCGCCGAGCCGTGGCGCCGAGCCGTGGCGCCGAGCCGTGGCGCCGAGCCGTAGCGCCGTGGCATAGCGGTGCCGGGGCGGCTTGGTGCCTTTGTGTTGTGGTGTGGGATTTGATCCCTGGTTCTGTCTTGTTAGGGGGGTGGTCGGGGTCTGGCCTTCGGGGTCGCCGCCACGGTGGCTGCGCCTATTACCGTGGCTCCGGCGGCCTGGAGCGCTCTTGCGGCCTCGGCCAGCGTCGCGCCCGTGGTGATCACGTCGTCCACCGGCACCACACGGCGGCCTTCCAGGCCCGCTCGGGGGATGGTCTCCAACGCGCCCGCCAGGTTCGCCGCCCGCTCGGGTGCGGAGAGGCCCGCCTGGTCGCTCACACGCCGCGCGTGACGCAGCGCGTTCACCCGGACCGCGTTGACGCCGTCCGCGCGCAGCCGCCGCACCGCCACGTCGGCCAGCCCGCGCAGCGCGTCGTGGCCCCGGCGCCGAACGGCGGGCCGTTCCGATGGCACCCCTACGATCACGACCTCTTCCGTGGACGGGGGGCTGCGGGTCGCGGGTGATCCGGGAGCCAGGACGGCCCGGATCGCCCGTGCCAGGGCCTCGCCCAGCGGGCCCGCGAGAGGCATGCGCCCACGCTCCTTGTAGGCGGCCAGGATCGCGCGGACGGGGTCCTCGTAGGCCGCGATCGTCCAGGTGCCCGGAACCCCGCCCGCAACGGGCCTGAGACGGTCGGACTCAGGACAGGCGGGGTCGGGGTGCGTGGGGTCGGACGCGGGGCGGGCGGGGGCTCTGAGGGGAGCTGCGCAGCGGGGGCACAGCAGGCCGGGGGCCTTGCCGCAGCCTGCGCAGTGGTCGGGGAGGAGCAGTTCGATCAGGTCACCGAAGAGGTTCATGCCTTCGACGATCGCGCCCCGCCGGTACCGGCGCGACCCTCGGCGCGAATTGTGGATAACTTCGGGTCCGGCCGTCCGGGCGGTCAGTTCGGGTAGCCGGGGTCTCTGGCGGCGGTCGGGCAGATCCACTCGCTGAACGACTTGTCGGCCGCGCGCTGGCGGCAGATCTGGTCCTTGCCGTTGGAGCGGGTGCCGATGAGGACAGGCTCGCCGGGGGCCGCGGCGATGGTGCGGGGTTCGCCGAGCGCGCCCACGCCCAGGGACGTGATGGCGCTGCCGCTGACCGGCATGATGTACGGCAGGTACAGGGAGTCGCGCTTGGCGCGACCCAGGACCGCGAGGTTCCCGTAGTCGCGCCAGGCCAGGTCGATCGCGTCCTGGAGCTCGGAGCTGACGGGCAGGAACGAGCCCACGTCGAGGGAGCCGTCGCCCGCGTGGGCGATACGGCCGATCTGGACCTGGGGGCGGCCGTCGAGGCGCACGATGACCGCCGCGCGGACGCCGTCGCGGGCGACGCGGAAGGCCAGGACCTCGCGTCCGCCGAGGCCCCAGTGTGCTGCGAGGGCGGGTGGCCTCCCGCGTGGGCGCACCCAGAGCCAGGACTGGTCGGCCCTGCTCTCGACGGTCCAGAGGGTGCCGTCGACGCTCCAGGACGGGGCGGTGAAGCGGGCGCCGCGGTGGGCGGTCAGGAGGGTGCGGGCGGGGGGTGAGCCGGTGACGGGGGCGGCGGTGAGGACGCGGTCGCCCTTGGCGCTGAGCCCGGCGAGCTCCCGGTAGTCGGGGGCGACGGCGGGGTGGGAGAGGTGCCCGGCCGGGCCGGTCACGACCGGCTGGGCGTGGTCGCCGTCCAGGGCGGCGAGGAAGCCGGACGCGCCCGCGACGTAGGCGTTCTGGTGGGGCTGGCCGATGCGCTCCGGGCCGTCCGGGGAGTTGCCAGTCCAGCCGCTCACGGGCTGGACGGCGTTGCCGCCGTCGGGGGTGACGGTCTCGCCGTCGATCCGCAGCCGGAAGAACTGGATGCCGGAGAGCTGGCGGAGCGTCCAGGCGAGCTGCGCCGACATACGGTCCACTCCGGCTCCGGCGGCCTCGCTGGTGAGGTCGACGGTCGCGACGTCCTTCTCGACGCTGAGGCCGCGGAGCTTGGTCCCGGTGGGGAAGGCGCTCTCCACGGCGCCGTTCAGCCAGGACGTCGGGCCGGTCAGCAGGGCCTGGACGAGCCGGGCGGGGAGCGTCTCGCGGTTGACGACCGGCAGGAAGATGCCGTTGGGGACGAGGGAGTGCTGGTCGGGGGCGAAGAAGTAGAGGTTGACGGGGCGCATGGTGCGCTCGACGTCGTCCTTGGTGAGCAGCAGCCCGGACTTCTCCTCGCCGGGCAGGCTGGTGATCCGCCACTGGCCCTGCGGGGCTTTGGCCAGCTGGAAGGTCGCCTCGATGTCCTTGGGGGCGGCGGTGTACTGGCCGTCGGTGCTGATCGTCCCGAGCTGGTCGCCGGTCACCTTGACGGTCGCCTCCCCGGCGGACGCCCTGACCACGTGGGGCTCGGTGATGCGGCTCTGCATGACGGTCACGTAGGGGCGGAGGCCGGGTTTCCAGGAGTTCTGGACGTTGAGGTACTCCTTGGCGACCCGGTGGTCGTCGTCGAAGCCCGCCGAGGCGGCCAGGAAGCCCGACACGATCTGCTCGGGCCCCCATCCCGCACCCGGGCGGACGGGGATGAGGCGGACGTACGGGTCGTCCACACGCTCGGAGCGCTCGACGGGCCTGCCCGTCACGACCTGGCCGCCGCTGGGGACGCTCGCGCATCCGGAGACCCCCAGGGTGAGCGCGGCGGCGGCCGCGAGGGGGCGGAACCTGCCTGCACGCGCGGTCAATCGCCCGCCTCCAGCTCCGCGAAGAGGGGCCGCGCGTCGCCCGCCCCGGGCGGGACGAGCGGGAGCGGGGAGCCCCGGAGCTCGGTCCCCGCGACGCGGGGCAGCGACAGGCGGAACTGGGATCCGGCGCCGGGCTCGCCCCATGCCTGGAGCCAGCCGCCGTGCAGCTGCGCGTCCTCACGGGAGATGGACAGGCCCAGCCCGGTGCCGCCGGTGGTCCGCGCGCGCGCCGGGTCGGCACGCCAGAACCGGTCGAAGACCATCTGCCCCTCCCCCGGTTTGAGCCCGACGCCATGGTCGCGCACGGCGACGGCCACGGCGTCCCTGTCGGCGCCGACGGAGACGATGATGTCCTCGCCCTCGCCATGCTCGACGGCGTTGACGAGCAGGTTCCGCAGGATGCGCTCCACCCTGCGCCGGTCGACCTCCGCCATGCAGGGCTCACCCGGCAGTTGCAGGACGACCTTGCTGCCCTTGCGCTCGGCGAGGCCCTGGATGTCGCCCACGGCGCGCAGGACGAGGTCGCGCATGTCCAGGGACTCGGCGTCCAGGGTCGCGGCGCCCGCGTCGTGCCGGCTGATCTCCAGCAGGTCGGCCAGGAGCGACTCGAAGCGCTCCAGCTGGCTCTGCAGGAGCTCGGCGGACCGTCCGACGGCCGGGTCGTCGAAGGTGTCGCGGTTCTCGTAGAGCATGTCGGCCGCGATCCTGATGGTGGTCAGGGGCGTGCGGAGCTCGTGGGAGACGTCGGAGACGAACTGGCGCTGCACCTGCGACAGGTCCTCCAGCTCGCCGATCTTGTCCTGGAGGTTGACGGCCATCTCGTTGAAGGAGCGGGCGAGGCGCGCCAGGTCGTCCTCGCCGCGGACCCTCATGCGCTCTTCGAGGCGTCCGGCCGCGAGGCGCTGGGCCCCCTGGGCGGCCAGCCGGACCGGTATGACGACCTGGCGGGTGACCAGCGACGCGATGGCCGCCAGGAGCAGCACCAGGACGATCCCGACGCCCGCCATGGAACGCCCGACGTTGGTGAGGGTGTGCTGCTCCTCGTCCAGCGGGAAGAGGTAGTACAGCTCGAACTGGCCGGTCCTGCCGCCGACGATGAGGCCGCGTTCGGACGGCCGGCCGCCGACGTAGGAGAGCTTGCCGTAGGTGTAGGCGCGCGCGCCGGGCGGCGCGTGCTTCAGCTCCTCGCGGAGGCGCCGCGGGACGCTCTCCTCGCGCAGCTCGTTGGTGGCGTATCCGCCGGAGTACCGCTCGGTCGTGTCGCGGATGTAGACCTCGTACAGCCCGGACGGTCCGCTGCGCCCCTTCAGCCCGTCGACGGTGGCGCTCAGCCAGTTGCCGTTCTCGGCGGCCATGTTGCCGCGGCTGCTGCGCTGTACCTGCGCGAGCCCTTCGTCGAGCTGGAGGCGGGCCGCCTTGACCTTGCCGTCCATCAGCGCCGACGACACCTGCTGCATGAGGAACATGCCGAGGATCGCCACCACGATCGCCGAGATGAACAGCGTCGAGGTGACGATCCGGACCTGGATCGAGCGGCGCCAGCGCTGGTAGCCGCGCAGCGCCGTCCCGCGCACGAGGCGGCGGAGGGCGCGCAGCCCGCGCCGTCCGAGCCGCTTGGCCCGGGAGATCATCGCGCTCACGCCCGCCTCCGGCGGTCGGCGGCGGTGACGGCGGCGGGCGGCCTGCGTCGGGGCGGCGGCGGGTGGGGCAGGGTGGTCATGGGCGGGGCCGTTCGGGGGTCGCGAAGGGACCGGGCGCTCAGGCGGGACCGGCCTTGTAGCCGACACCGCGGACGGTGACGACGATCTCGGGACGCTCCGGATCCTTCTCGATCTTGGCGCGGAGCCGCTGCACGTGCACGTTCACCAGGCGCGTGTCGGCGGCGTGTCGGTAGCCCCAGACCTGTTCCAGCAGGACCTCGCGGGTGAACACCTGGCGCGGCTTGCGGGCCAGGGCCACGAGGAGGTCGAACTCCAGGGGGGTCAGGGGGATGTGCTTGTCGCCCCGCTTGACCGAGTGCCCGGCCACGTCGATCGTGATGTCGCCGATCTGGAGGGTCTCGGGGGCGGGTTCGTCGGTGCGCCGCAGGCGCGCGCGCACGCGCGCCACCAGCTCCTTCGGCTTGAACGGCTTGACGATGTAGTCGTCGGCGCCCGACTCGAGGCCGAGGACGACGTCGACGGTGTCGCTCTTGGCCGTCAGCATCACGATCGGGACGCCCGACTCGGCGCGGATCTGGCGGCACACGTCGATGCCGTCGGCTCCCGGCAGCATCAGGTCGAGCAGCACGAGATCCGGCCGGGTCTCCCGGAACGCCTCCAGCGCCTTGTCGCCGTCATGGACGAACGAGGGCTCGAAGCCCTCACCCCTCAGCACGATGCCGAGCATCTCGGCGAGCGCGAGATCGTCGTCGACGACCAGTACACGTCCTCTCATGGCCCTCATCGTCACAAAGTCGGGGTTCGGTGGAGTGGGGTGAGACGCTCCGGCCCCACCTCGCCAGGGAGAGATATGCCTTGGCGTGCAAGGTTACCCGCGTTTGCGTCGTCCATGGCTCCTCCCGGCGTCCGGCGCGACCCGCCCGGCCGGTGTCCGCACCCTGCGCGTACCCGGCCGGTGCCGCGCCGTCGCGGCGTCCGTGCCTCGTGCGTGCCTCGTCCGTGCCCCGTCTGGAACACGCCGTCGCCTTACGCGGCCCTCGTGTAAGCGCCGCATTGTAGAGGGGGACTCCCGAAACGGGCGCCGGGTTGACCGGGTTCGGCAGCATTCGTCTGCCGCCGGGGACCGTCGCGCCGCGGATCACCGCGGTTCACGGCCCGCGGGACCGGTGGCGGCGTCCGCGCCGGCCGGCCCGTGACAGGATGACCAGACCGGTGGCCGCGGCGAGGCCGGGGCCGCCGCCCGGGCACGCGCGCCGGAGCGGGCGAGCCGGGAGACCCCCGCCAGAGATCGCAGGGAGCCAAGATGCCGGGACCGGACGGCTGGGACGACGACGTGGACGGCGCCGTCCCGTTCCGCCCCATGTCCATCTCGGAGATGCTGGACGGCGCCATCGCCGGGATCCGCCGCCGCCCGCGCACGACGCTCGGCCTGTCGGTGGCCATCAGCACGGTCGTCCAGGTGGCGGGCTCGGTCACGGCGTACTACTTCGTCGGGAGGGACGCGCGGGGCGAGGTCACCCCCGGCGTGCTGCTGGACTCCATCGGCGCGCAGGTCACGCTCGGGCTGGCCGGGCTGATCCTGTCGGCGTACGGGATCCTGCTGATGGCGGGGATGACGGCGCCGATCCTGGGGCGCGAGCTGCTGGGGCTGCCGATCGCGCCGGGCCGCGCATGGCGGGACGTCCGGCCGCGGCTGGGGCGCCTGGCGGCCACCGCCGGGGTGGTCATGGTGGTGCCGCTGCTCGCGCTGGTCCTCCCGGCCGTGCCGTTCTTCCTGCTGCTGGCGGTGGACGCGCATCCGGCGCTGGGCGTGCTCGCGGGGATGGCGGGCCTTCCCGTCGGGGTCGGGCTGATGGTGTGGCTGTACGTCCTGCTCGTCCAGGCCGTCCCGGCGGTGGTGCTGGAGCGGCAGACCGTGACCGGCGCGCTGGGCCGGGCCAGGACGCTGTCCAAGGGCCGCTGGCTGCGCACGTGCGGCACGCTCCTGCTCGCGCTGGTCGTGACGGTGTTCATGGGGTTCTTCGCCCTGCGGATCCCGTTCCTGATCGTCCAGCTGCTGTTCTTCGGCACCGAGCCGGAGGGCGGCGCGGCCGTGGCGGCGCTCGCCGTCGACACGCTCGGGCGGATCGTGAGCTGGTCGATCGTCCTGCCGTTCGACGCCGGGGTGATCATCCTCCTGTACATGGACCGGCGGATGCGCCGCGAGGGCTTCGACCTGGACCTGCGCACCCGGGGACGCTCCGCCGCGGCGATGGCGGGCGACGGGGAGGGCGAGGGCTTCATCGACCTGTGGCGGTACGGCCGGACGGCCGCGCGGCCGGGGACGGGGGCGAATCCGTGATGTTCGATCCGGTCGGACGCGACGAGGCCCGTGAGCTGGCCCGCCGCGAGCTGGAGAAGCAGATCTACCAGCGGGACAGGCCGTCCTGGCTGGAGCGGGCCTGGGAGCGGTTCACCGGGTGGCTGAACGAGCTGTTCAACCGCGCGGCCTCGCCGAACGCGCAGGGCGACGGCAGCGGCTGGATGTCGGTCGCGGTGATCGTCCTGATCGTGGTGGTGGCGGTCGCGCTCGTCGTGTGGCTGATGTGGGGGCGCCGCAACCTGCGCTCCCGGGAGGACGCGCTGCTGGAGGACGAGCCGTCCACCGCGCTCGACCACCGGTCCGCGGCGGAGGAGCACGCGGCGGCGGGGCGGTGGGCCGAGGCGATCCGGGAGCGGCTGCGCGCCATCGCCCGCGACCTGGAGGAGCGGGCGGTGCTCGCGCCGCGCCCCGGCCGCACCGCCGACGAGCTGGCGGCGGAGGCGGGCGAGGCGGTGCCGCAGCTCGCGGACGAGCTGCGCGCGGGCGTGCGGACGTTCGACGACGTCTGGTACGGCGACCGGCCCGGCACCCCGGACGGGTACGCGCGTCTCAAGGACCTGGACGAGCGGCTGCGGGAGGCGCGGCCCAAGCCGCTGGAGCCCGACTCCCTCGTCCCCGCGGGCGCACCCGGAGCCGACGCGCCCGACGGCGCGGAGACAGGCACGGCGACCGGCGCAGCGGACGAGGACGGGGGCCCGCGATGGTGACGCAGTCCCCGCCCCGGGGCGCCGGGACGGGCGCGGGCCCGGCGGAGACGTCCGCGCGTCAGGTCGCGGGACGACGCTGGCGGTCGGCGCGCGGCATCGTCGCCGTGCTCCTCGCGATGGTCCTGATCGCGGTGGTGCTGGCCGCGCTGCGCCCCTCGGGCACCCCCGACGAACTCGACCCGGCGTCGCCGAAACGCGACGGCGCCCGCGCGCTCGCCGAGATCCTCAGGCGGCACGGGACACCGGTGACCGTGTCCCGGCAGCCGGACCGGGCCGCCGCCGCGTCCGTGCCGGGCACCGTCCTGGTGGTGACCCGCGGCGAGCGGCTCACCACGGCCGACCTCGACCGCCTCCGCGCCACGCAGGGCGACCTGCTGCTCGTCGCCCCCGGACGCGACGTCATGCGGGCCCTCGCCCCGGGCGTGCGCCCGGACGGGCCGAACTTCGAGGAGAGCGCCGAGCCCGGCTGCACGCTGGGGGCCGCGACGCTCGCCGGGCGCGTCACGTTCGGCGACTCGCAGACCTACGAGGCCCCGGCGGGCGGGGTCGGCTGCTACCGGACGGGCGGCGGAGGCGACGCGGGCGCGCCGGCCCGGCTCGTCCAGATCCCGTCGGGCGGCCGCACCGTCACGGTGCTCGGATCGTCCCGCTTCCTCACCAACGCGCATCTCGCCGAGGACGGCAACGCGGCGCTGGCGATGAACCTCGCCGGGGCGCGCTCCGGCGTCGTCTGGCTGATCCCCGGCAAGCCCGCGGCCGGCTCCGACGCCGGAGAGGACTCCCTCTCCGACCTGGTGCCGTTCGGGGTCTGGCTGTTCTTCCTCGAACTGGTGGTCGCGGTGCTGCTGGTGGCGGCGTGGCGGGCGCGGCGGCTCGGCCCGGTCGTGTCCGAGGCGCTGCCGGTCGCCGTCCGCTCCGCCGAGACGGTGGAGGGACGCGCCCGGCTCTACCGCGCGCGCCGCGCCCGCGACCGGGCCTCCGACGCGCTGCGCTCCGGGGCGCGCGAGCGGATCGTCCCCCTCCTCGGCCTGCCGCGCGGCAGCGCGCAGGACCCGGCCGCCGCGCAGGAGATCGTCGCCGCCGTCGCCCTCCGCACGACCTACGAGGAGGCGTACGTCGGCGCCGCCCTGTACGGTCCTGAACCCGCGGACGACGCCGGGCTGATCGCCCTCAGCGGCGTCCTCGACGACCTGGAAAGGCAGGTACGCCAGTCGTGAACCACCCTGTTGACCTCGGGAAGGACGACGGGCCCGGCATGGGCTCCGGCGCCCCCGTCGACACGCCGCCGGGGGCCGGGCGGATGCCCGAGGAGGTCCGGCGGCAGTCCGAGACCGCCCGCGCGGCGCTCACCGCGCTGCGCAAGGAGGTGGCCAAGACGGTCGTCGGGCAGGACTCCGTGGTGACGGGCCTCGTCATCGCGCTGCTCTGCCGCGGTCACGTGCTGCTGGAGGGCGTCCCGGGCACCGCCAAGACGCTGCTCATCAAGACGCTCTCGCGCGCCCTCGACCTGGACTTCAAGCGCGTCCAGTTCACCCCCGACCTGATGCCCGGTGACGTGACCGGGTCGCTGGTGTACGACAACCGCACCGCGGAGTTCGAGTTCCGCGAGGGGCCGGTCTTCACCAACCTCCTGCTCGCCGACGAGATCAACCGGACCCCGCCGAAGACCCAGGCGTCCCTGCTGGAGGCCATGGAGGAGCGGCAGGTGTCCGTCGAGGGGACGGCGCGTCCGCTGCCCGACCCGTTCGTGGTGTGCGCGACGCAGAACCCCATCGAGTACGAGGGCACCTACCCCCTGCCCGAGGCGCAGCTCGACCGGTTCCTGGTGAAGCTGACCGTGCCCGTCCCCACCCGGGACGAGGAGATCGCCATGCTCCAGCGGCACGCCGCCGGGTTCGACCCGCGCGACCTGTCGGACGTGCGGCCCGTGGCGGGCGCCGACGAGCTGGCCGCCGGGCGCGCCGCGGTCCGCGCCGTCCACCTGGACCCGAAGGTCGCCGCCTACGTCGTGGACCTGTGCCGCGCCACCCGCCAGTCCCCGTCGCTCCAGCTCGGGGTGTCCCCGCGTGGCGCGACGGCGCTGCTGGCGACCTCCCGCGCGTGGGCGTGGCTGTCCGGACGCGACTACGTGACGCCCGACGACGTGAAGGCGCTGGCCCGGCCGACGCTCCGCCACCGCGTGCAGCTGCGTCCCGAGGCCGAGCTGGAGGGCGCCACCGCGGACGGCGTGCTGGAGGGCATCCTCGCCCACGTCCCCGCGCCGCGCTGATGGCCCTGACCGGACGCCTGGGGCTGCTGGCGCTGCTCGCCGCGCCCGTCCCGCTGCTGGCGCCGAGCTGGTGGGCGCTGCTCGCGGTGTGGGGCGCGCTGCTGCTCGGCGTCGCCGCCGACCTCGCCCTCGCGGGCAACGTGCGGGGGCTGCGCTTCCACCGGTCGGGCGCCACGAGCGTCCGGCTCGGCGAGACGGCGCGGGTCACGCTGGTGGTCGAGAACCTCGGCAGGCGCCGCCTGAAGGCCCGCCTCCGCGACGTGTGGCCGCCGAGCGCCGGCGCGACGCCCCGCACCGTCAAGGTGGACGTGCCCGCCGGTGAGCGCCGCCGCGTGGAGATGGCGCTCACCCCCACGCGGCGCGGCGACCGGCGCGCCGTCACCGTCGTCGTGCGGTCGGTGGGACCGCTCGGGCTCGCGGCACGGCAGCTGTCGCGTCCCGCGCCGTGGACGGTCCGGGCGCTCCCGGCGTTCCCGTCCCGCCGCCACCTGCCCGCCAAGCTCGCGCGGCTGCGGGAGCTGACCGGCGCGCACGTCGCGCTGATCCGCGGTCAGGGCACCGAGTTCGACTCGCTGCGCGAGTACGTGGACGGCGACGACGTCCGGTCCATCGACTGGCGGGCCACCGCCCGGCGCGGCGACGTGGTCGTGCGGACGTGGCGTCCCGAACGCGACCGCCGCATCTACCTGGTGCTCGACACCGGCCGGACGTCCGCGGGCCGCGTCGGCGACATCCCGCGCCTGGACTGCTCGATGGACGCGGCGCTGCTGCTCGGCGCCCTCGCGTCCCGCGCGGGCGACCGCGTCGACCTGCTCGCCTACGACCGGCGCGTCCGCACCCGCGTCGAGGGCGCCTCCCGCACCGACCTGCTGCCCGCGATGGTGCACGCGATGGCGCCCCTGGAACCCGAGCTGCTCGAATGCGACGCGGCGGGCATGGTGTCGACGCTGATGGCGCGCGTCCGGCAGCGCTGCCTGGTCGTCCTGCTGACGGAGCTGAACGCCGCCGCGATCGAGGAGGGCCTGCTGCCGCTGCTGCCGCAGCTCACCGCACGGCACCTCGTCATGATCGCCGCCGTGTCGGACCCGAGGATCACCGAGATGGCGGCCGGCCGCGGCGACCTCGCCGCGGTCTACGACGCGTCCGCCGCCGAGCGCGCCCGCGCCGACCGCCGCCGCCTCACCGCCGAACTGCGCGCCCACGGCGTCGAGGTGGTCGACGCACCCCCCAAGGAGATAGCCCCCGCCCTAGCCGACGCCTACCTAGCCCTGAAGGCCGCGGGAAGGTTGTAGTTGCCTAGCCTGCTGTGGGGGCGAGGTCGGGGCGTAGGTCGGCGTCGCCGGTTTCGCCGCGGCTTGTCGCCCGGCGGCCCAGGACGATCACGTAGGCGAGGAACGCCGCCTCGGCGACGACGCCGATGCCGACGCGGAGCCATGTCACGTGGACCCAGCCCGTCACGAAGCCCTCGATGAGGCCGGACACCAGCAGCACGCCGACCAGGCCGATCGCGACGCTGACCGTCGACCGTCCCTCCTCGGCGAGGGCCTGGCCGCGGGTGCGGCGGCCGGGGTCGACGACCGTCCAGCCCATCTTGAGGCCGCCCGCGCAGGCCAGGTACACGGCGGTCAGCTCCAGCAGGCCGTGCGGCAGGATCAGCCCGAAGAAGATCGATCCCTTCCCGGACGCGAACATCAGGCCGCCGACCACGCCGAGGTTGATCTGGTTCATCAGCAGGACGAACACGGTGGGGATGCCGAGCAGGATCCCGAAGATCAGCGCGACCGCCGACACCCACGCGTTGTTGATCCACACCTGGAACGCGAACGACGAGGCCGAGTGCTCGGTGTAGTAGTTCGCGAAGTCGTGGTCGACCAGCTCGCGGATCTCCTCCGGCGTCGCGATGGTCGCCTGCACCTCCGGGCTGTGCACGATCCAGATCGCGAGGGCCAGCGCCAGCAGGTTGCCGAGGACGGCGTTGCCGAGCCACCACCAGCGCATCCGGTAAGCGGCCGCGGGGAACGACACCGTCGCGAAGCGCGACACGTCCCGCCAGAGCGGTGCCTGCGCGCCGGCGACCGCGGCCCTGCCGCGCGCCACGAGGGACGACAGGCGGCCCACCAGCTGCGGGTCAGGGGAGCTCGACCGCACCACCGACAGGTGGGTGGCGGTGCGCTGGTACAGCTCGACCAGCTCGTCGATCTCCGTGCCGGACAGCCTCCGGCCGCGGTTGATCAGCCGTTCGAGGCGCTGCCAGTCGGCGTTGTGCGCGGCCACATAGGCGTCGACGTCCACCCGGGGAGACTAACGCCTCGGTCCGCCGAACCGGCAAAATGGACCCGCCCCCGGCATTGGAGGAACAGGACATGGCCGAACTCGTCACCGGCGAGGCCGTCGCGCTCGACATCAGGGTCGCGCGGCTGGCCAGCCGTGGCTGCGCCGTGCTGCTGGACCTGATGATCCAGCTGGTGATCCTCTACGGGGCCGTCATGGTCGCGTCCATGACCTCGCTCGTCGCGGACGAGGCGTGGGCGGCGGGCCTGACGCTGCTGGCGATGGTGGCGGTCATCGTCGGCTACCCGTGCGCGTTCGAGACGCTGACGCGGGGGCGGACGCTGGGGAAGATGGCGGCCGGGCTGCGGGTGGTCGCCGACGACGGGGGCCCGGTCCGGTTCCGGCAGGCGCTCGTGCGGGCGCTCGCCGGGTTCATCGAGTTCTGGACGCTCTACAGCGCGCCCGCCCTCATCGCGTCGCTGTGCAGCAAGCGCGGCAAGCGGCTCGGCGACATGTTCGCCGGGACGATCGTCATCCAGGAGCGGGTGCCGACCTCGGTGTTCGGGCCGGTCGCGGTGATGCCGCCGCAGCTCGCCGGATGGGCGCGGACGCTGGAGCTGTCGATGCTCTCGGACGAGCTGGCGATGACCGCGCGCCAGTACCTGTCCCGTTTCTGGGAGCTGCTGCCGGACGTCCGCGACTCGCTGGGCCAGCGCATCAGCGACCAGGTCGCCGCGGTCGTGAGCCCGCCCCCGCCGCCGGGCGTCCGCCCGGAGATCCTGCTGTCGGCGATCCTCGCCGAGCGCCGGCACCGCGAGGAGTGGCGTCTCGCCCGGCGCCGCGACGCCCGGCTCCGCCGCCTCGGCCGGGCCGGCTGGACGGCGCCGCAGCCGGGTCCCGCGCCCGCCATGGCGATGGCCGGGGCGCCCCCGGTCCCCCCGGCCCGGCAGGGACCGCCTGCCCCTCCCCCGTTCAGCCCGCCGAAGCCGGGGCAGCCCCAGTTCCTGCCTCCGCAGAACTACGGCGCGGGGCCCTACCAGGGTGTCCTCCCCCCGGCCCTGCCTGCGGGCGGCCCGTACCGGACCGGCCAATATCCGAAGGGGCAGTACCCCTCGGGTCCTTATCCGGGCTAGTCGGCGGTGTAGGAGCGGAGTTCGTCCAGCATCGCGGTGACGATCTCGCTGAGGCGGACGGCGATCTCCTCGGGGGTGAGGCCGTCGCGGATGAGGGGGCCGGATTCCTCGATGACCGTCTGGGAGATCCACGCCAGCGTCATGCCCCGCAGCCGCGCGATCGCGGGGGGCGGGGCCGGGTCGGTGGTCTCGGTGATCACCGCGGCGAGGGCGCCGGCGAGGCGGTCGGTGCTCTGCAGGACCAGGCGGTGGACCTCGGGGCTGTGCAGCGCCAGGTGGCCGATCGTGCCTCTGAGCTCGTCGGAGCCCATCGACCGGACGTGCCCGGCCAGCGCGAGGGCCTCCGGCCGGAGGGCCTCGGCGGGCGCGGTGCCCGGGGCACGGTCGCGGACCGCGGCGGCGAACCGGGCGCGCACCTCCTCGAACCGGTCGAGGACCAGGTCCTGCTTGACCGGGAAGTGGTTGTAGACGGTCTGCTCGGACACCTCGGCGGCGCGCGCGATCTCGACGACGGCGGTGTTCTCGTAGCCGCGTTCCGCGAACAGCCGTGCGGCGGCGGCGGCGATGTGCGCGCGGGTCCGTGCCCGCTTCAGCTCGCGTAGGCCCGGGGTCACGTTCCCCACGCTAGCGCAGAGGCTGGGGTGGGCACAAAACTTAGGGTACGCTCTAAAATTAGAGTCCACTACTTCGATGAACTCCCCGCGCCGTCCTCACAGAAGGAGACCCCTGGTGTCCACACTGTTCCGCGTAGCGCACGTTCTCTCCATGGACCCGGACATCGGCGACTTCTCGCCGGGAGAGGTGCTGGTCGAAGGGGACCGCATCACCGCCGTGGGGACGGCCCTCGACGCGCCGCCCGGGACGGAGCGGGTCGACGTCCCGGCCGGGATCCTCGTCCCGGGGTTCGTGGACACCCACCGCCACATGTGGGAGGCGCTGCTCCGCGGGGGCGCGCCGCACCACACCCTGGACGACTACATGTCCGACGTGCTGGGACGGTTCGGTCCCGTGCTGGGCCCGCACGACCTTCACCTGGGCACGCTGCTCAGCGCCCGCGCGGCGCTGACGTCGGGGATCACCACCGTCCAGGACATCTCCAACATCCAGGACAGCCCGGACGCCACCGACGCGGTGGTCGCCGCACACCGCGCGTCCGGCCTGCGGACCGTGTTCGCCTACGGCAAGAGCTTCCCCGCCATGATGCGGGACGGCTTCGGGCTGCCGGGCGACCTGCGGCGCGTCCGCGCGGAACTCCTGCCCGATCCGGGTGGCCTGGTCACGATGGCCGTCGTCGTCGAGGGGGGCGACGACGACGTCGAGCGCCGCAACGCCGCCGTCGCACGCGACCTCGGCCTGCGCGTCGCCCGGCATTTCTCGGCCGGCAAGTCGGCCGTCCGGCTGCGCGACATCGGCGCGCTCGTCCCCGGCACCGTCTTCATCCACGCCAACGACGTGGACGACGCGGAGCTGGCGGTCATCGCCGAGTCCGGCGGCAGCGTCTCCGTCTCGCCCGCGGTGGAGCTGATGATGGGCCACGGCTACCCGATGATGAAGGCCCGCCACCGGGTGCCGATCAGCCTCAGCACGGACGTCGAGGTCACGGTGCCCGCCGACATGTTCACCCAGATGCGGGCGGCCTACCAGGCGGGGCGGCACGCCAAGCATGCCGGGTGGGACGAGGCGGCGCCGTCGGTGCGGGACGTGCTGCACCTGGCGACCCTCGCGGGGGCCCGCGCGCTCGGCCTCGACGGCCGCACCGGCTCGCTGACCCCGGGCAAGCGGGCCGACCTGCTCCTGCTGCGGGCGGGACGTCCCGACGTCGCACCCGTCCTGGACCCTTACAGCACGGTCGTGCTCCAGATGGACCGGGCGCACGTCGACACCGTGCTCGTCGACGGCCGGACGATGGTCCGGGACGGCCGTCCGCTCACCGACGACACCTCGCTGCTCGACCAGGCCCGGGCGGTGTCGCGGCAACTCGCCCCGCTTCTCGCGGGACGTGGCCGCTGACCCGTGCGATCGGCGCCGGGCCGTCCGGGGTCAGGGGCAGCGCCAAGGGCAGTGACGCCCCACCCCTGTCCGTCCTTCACCGGGCCCGTTCCTGCCGGCGGGCCGCCGTGGAGGCGGCCACAACTCCGTCCTACACCAGCGGATACCTGACACTCGGCTGGAGAAGGGGCGCGGGAGCGCCCGGTCCCACCGGAGTCCGGTTCCCTGCCTCTGCCTGCCGTGGCACATCCGCGATCACCTCCACCGGCCTCGACACCATGGACCGTCCAAGCCCTGAACGACCCCCGAACCGGCTCTAGGCCGGTTCAGGGGCCGACGGGGCCGCGCGGCAGGCGTCCGGTCAGGCCGCGCAGTACTGGCCCTCCTTGCCGATGGCCCGGTACGGGCAGTCGGCATAGGCGGTCAGGCGGAGCAGGGCCTCGCGGCTCCGCTGCACCTGGGTCTCGATGGCCGACGGGGGCGGGTAGAAGCTGCCACCGCCCAGTTCGAACGTGTAGGAGAAGATGCGCTGGTCACCCCACGTCCAGTCGTCGGTCGTGCCATCGGTGATGTACAGGTCGCTGGACTGCTCGGGCGTGAAGCCCTGCGTCTGCGCCATCTCACGGCCGATGGTGCGGTGGGCGTTCTCGTCGTCCACGTCCATCGACCCGGGGACGGTGTTGTTCATGGTGTAGCCGAACGGCCAGAGCACCAGCTCCGCGACCGAGTGGATGTCCAGGAACATCTTGATCTGCTGCTTGCCGCCGACCCTGCGGCTCCGCACGTAGTTGGCGAGGACCTTCGTCTCGGTGGCCGACTCGGGGCCCGTGCCGCGGTAGGTCTCGCTCGACGTGCTGGAGGACGACCCGTTGCAGCAGCCCCACTTGTAGGCGAAGTTGCGGTTCAGGTCGGTGCCCGGGCCCTCCCGGTTCTTGCGCCACATGCGGCCGGCCTGGGTGTCGCTGGTCATGTCGTAGACCTGGCCGTCGGGGTTCACCATCGGCATGATGGTGATCTCCCGGTTGTCCACCAGGTCGGTGATCCGCTTGTCGGACCCGTAGCCCTTGGTGAGCTGGCCGATGAAGTCCAGCGCCTGCTCGGCGGTGAGCCGCTCGCGGGCGTGGATGTTGGCGATGATCATGACTTCGGGCTCGTTCTCGTCCGTCGCCACGTTGTCACTGATCTTGAGGCCGATGATGTCGCGGCCCTGGCCGGACTTGCCCACGACGAACTTCCGCGTGATCTGCGGGAAGGCGGCGGCGACCTGGTCGACCTCCGCCTGCATCTCGGCGTAGGTGTGGTACGAGGCCGCCGAGGCGGTCGGCGGGGTCACGGGCTTGGGCAGCGGCGCGCTCACCTTGAAGCCGAGCTTCTTGATCGCTTCGACCTCGGACGGGATCGCGCTGATCTCGACGCCGTCGGCGCGGAGGATGTCGATCGCCGCGCCGGTCTGCGCGACCTGGGTGCGCTGGAGGGTCGTGGTGGCGCCTGTGACCTTGTACTGCTGGGACGTGACGGGGCTGGGCGCGGACGCGCCGGCGGTGCCGGGCACGGTCGCCGTGAGGGCTCCCGCGGCGAGCACCGCGAGAAGGGAGCGCACTCTGCTGGTAATAACCATTTGACGGGTAACCTGCCATTCGGATGTGCGTGCTGGGGCACGCGGCGGGGGGCTCCTCAGGAGGGTCACGAACGCATGCGGTGTCGCCACAATGACCGGTGCGGCTCCGCTTTACAATGGGTGCCATTTCAGACTGCCACGCTGCGTGAAAATCACAAAAGCCCAGGTCAGCGCTGTCATATTGGGCGAACTTCCAGACCCAATCAAACGCGATGTGAAATTTCAGGCTTGCCCGACCGGCGAAAAACCGGCGTCAGCCCGGCAGGTTGGGCGGCGAATCCAACTCGGCCAGCTCTATTCCCGGCCCGGCGAGCAGGACGTCACCGGCCACATGGACGGCTGTGACTTCACCCGTGGCGAGATCGGCGATTTCGTATTGCGCCACGGGGAGTGGCGCGATATCGGTTTCGTGGGCCGCCGTCGCGGCCAGCCGCCAGCGCGCGGTGACGGTCAGCGCCGCGAGCGCCGTCCCGGCCAGCTGGACGAGCCGGAGGTCGGCCCCGGCCTCCGCGTCCGGGCCGAGGGAGCGCGCCGTCGCGATGAGGAAGGCCGGCGAGTCCGCGAGGAACCCGGACGCCTTCGCGGTGTGCCCGGCCCGCTCGCCCTGCCCGGCGGCGCCCTCCCCTGCGGCGCCGCGCACCCAGGCGACCTCGGGACCCGTCACCCCGCCCCTGACCCACCAGGACGGTGTGACGATCTCGACGCGGATGTGCCGCCAGCGCGAGTCCACGACGAGGTCCGTCCGGACGCCGTCGGAGCGCCGGGAGGTGTAGCGCCAGCCGCCGGGACCCGGCGCGCACTGGAAGCGCTCCTCAAGGCCCTCGTCGAGATGGACGTAGGTTCCGGTCGGCATGGGCGGAACGTATCGCGGCGGGCCCTCAGGACCCGAGGCGCCACGAGTGGAGGTAGTCCTCCTGCTCGGCGGTGAGGAGGTCGATGGAGATCTCCATCGAGTCCAGCTTCAGCCGCGCGACCTCCGTGTCGATCTCCTTCGGCACGTCGTGCACGGCCGCGGGCAGCGTCTCGTGGGCGCCCGCCAGCCACGCGCACGTCAGTGCCTGGTCGGCGAAGGACATGTCCATGACCGCGGCCGGGTGCCCCTCGGCGGCGGCGAGGTTGACCAGACGGCCCTCGGCGAGCAGGACGAGCCGCCGTCCGTCCGCCAGCACGTACTCGTCGGCCTGCGGGCGGACTCCGTGGTGGACCTCCACCGCCAGGTCGTCCAGCGCCCGCACGTCGATCTCCACGTCGAAGTGCCCGGAGTTGGCGAGGATCGCGCCGTCCTTCATCGCGGCAAGGTGCCCGGCGTTCACCACGTCGCGGTTCCCGGTGACGGTGATGAACACGTCGCCGTGGGGCGCCGCCTCCGACATGGGCTGGACGGCGAACCCCTGCAGCACCGCGTCCAGCGCCTTGACCGGGTCGATCTCCGTGATCACCACCCGGGCCCCGAGCCCCCGCGCCCGCTCGGCGAGGCCGCGCCCGCAGTAGCCGAACCCCGCGATCACGATGGTCTTGCCCGCGAGGAGGGTGTTGGTGGCGCGGACGATGCCGTCCAGGGTCGACTGCCCGGTCCCGTACCGGTTGTCGAACATGTGCTTGGTGTCGGTGTCGTTCACCGCGACCATGGGGAACCGCAGGGCGCCCTCCTTGGCCATCTGGTGCAGCCGGATGACACCGGTCGTCGTCTGCTCGCACCCCGCCTTGACGGTGGGGAGCAGGTCGGTCCGGTCGCTGTGCAGGGTGTTGACCAGGTCGCAGCCGTCGTCCAGCACCAGGTCGGGCCCGGTCTCCAGCACCTGGTGGATGTGCGCGTAGTAGCCCTCACGGTCGGTGCCCGCGCGCGCGAACACCTCCACGCCGTCCTCCCCGACGAGCGCGGCGGCGACGTCGTCCTGCGTGGAGAGCGGGTTGGACGCGGCGAGCGCGACGTACGCGCCCCCGGCCTGAAGCGTGCGGATCAGGCACGCCGTCTCGGTGGTGACGTGCATGCACGCCGCGACGCGCCACCCGTCCAGCGGCCGCTCCGCGGCGAAACGCTCCCGGATCTGCCGCAGCACGGGCATGCTCCGGTCCGCCCACTCGACCCGCCGGCCCCCCTGGTAGGCAAGCGAGACGTCCGAGATATCGCTCATCAACGTCCCATCACATGGAAAAAGCCACCGGACGGGCAGGTTACCGCCCGTCCGGCAGCACGACGACCTCAGCCACCACCTCAACCCACGACGACCGAAGCACCGCGATCGCGTCCGAAGGCAGGTTCGAGCGAAGCGAGAACCTGATCGCGGAGCGAGCCGCCAAGGCGAGTCCGGAGCGATGCAGCGATCGCCGCAGTTCCCGTGGAAGGAAGGCGCGCCAGCGCCTGACGCCGAGGGAATTGCAATCAATACCGATAGTGGTCGGGCTTGTAGGGGCCTTCGACGTGGACGCCGATGTAGGCGGCCTGCTCCTTGGTCAGCTCGGTGAGCTTGACGCCGAGGGCGGAGAGGTGGAGGCGCGCGACCTTCTCGTCCAGGTGCTTGGGCAGGACGTACACGCCGACCGGGTATTCCTCGGTCTTGGTGAACAGCTCGATCTGCGCGATGACCTGGTTGGTGAAGGAGTTGGACATGACGAACGAGGGGTGGCCGGTGGCGCAGCCGAGGTTCATCAGGCGGCCTTCGGCGAGGACGATGATGGAGTGGCCGTCGGGGAAGCGCCACTCGGCGACCTGCGGCTTGATCTCGATCTTCTCGATGCCGTCGACCTTGGCGAGCCCGGCCATGTCGATCTCGTTGTCGAAGTGCCCGATGTTGGACACGATCGCCTGGTGCTTCATCCGGCTCATGTGGTCGGCCGTGATGATGTTGAAGTTGCCGGTGGTGGTGACGAAGATGTCGGCGGCGCCGACGATGTCGTCGAGGGTGGTGACCTGGAAGCCGTCCATGGCGGCCTGGAGCGCGCAGATGGGGTCGATCTCGGTGACGACCACGCGGGCGCCCTGGCCCTTGAGGGCCTCGGCGCAGCCCTTGCCGACGTCGCCGTAGCCGCAGACGACGGCGACCTTGCCGCCGATCAGCACGTCGGTGGCGCGGTTGAGGCCGTCGATGACCGAGTGGCGGCAGCCGTACTTGTTGTCGAACTTGGACTTGGTCACCGAGTCGTTGACGTTGATCGCCGGGAAGGCGAGCGTGCCGGCCTTGTGCATCTCGTAGAGCCGGTGGACGCCGGTGGTGGTCTCCTCGGTGACGCCCTTGACCGCGGCGGCGGTCTCGGTCCAGCGGCCGGGACGCTCGTCGATGGTCCGGCGGAGGGTGTCGAGGATGATGCCCCACTCCTCCGGGTCGTCCGCGGTGGCGGTGGGGACGGCGCCGGCCTTCTCGTACTCGGCGCCCTTGTGGACGAGGAGGGTCGCGTCGCCGCCGTCGTCCAGGATCATGTTCGGGGCGCCGCCGTCCGGCCACCGGAGGGCCTGGTCGGTGCACCACCAGTACTCGTCGAGCGTCTCGCCCTTCCAGGCGAACACGGGCACGCCCTGGGGGTCCTCGGCGGTGCCGGTCCGGCCGACGACGACCGCGGCGGCGGCGTGGTCCTGGGTGGAGAAGATGTTGCAGGACACCCAGCGGACGTCGGCGCCGAGGTCCACCAGCGTCTCGATCAGCACGGCGGTCTGGATCGTCATGTGCAGCGAGCCCATGATCCTCGCGCCGCGCAGCGGCTTGGCGGCGGAGTACTCCTCGCGCACCGCCATCAGGCCGGGCATCTCGTGCTCGGCGAGCCGGATCTCCCGGCGCCCGAAGTCGGCCAGCGAAAGGTCGGCGACCTTGTAGTCCATGCGTTCGTACTCCTCGGTGTGTCGGTGCGCGCGTTGGCGTCCGGCCGCGAGTCTACGGGCGGCCCGGGCACCGGAGCACGACCGGAGGCGACTTTCTCACACGAATTTGTCAGAATCGGCGGATGCGCATCACGGAGGCCGCCCGGCGGCTCGGTACCTCGCCCCGCATGCTCCGCTACCGGGAGACGCTGGGGCTGCTGCCCGCCACCCGCGACTCCGGCGGCGTCCGCCGCGGCGGCGGCCACCGGCGCTTCGGGGACGCCGAGCTGCGGGCCGTGGCGCTCGCCCTGGCACTGGAGAAGCGCTACGACATCGGGCCCGCGGAGCTGGCGTTCGGCCTGCGCGTCCTGGCGGAACCGCAGGTGCAGGCGCATGTGCGGGAGCTGGGCGAGCGTATCGGGCGGCTGTCCGCGCCGCCCGCCCGCGCCCTGGACTTCGAGAAGGAGAAGGCCCTGCGCCTCCTGCGCCGCCGGACGCCCGGCCCCCGCTAACGCGCGCTCTCGCCGGGGACGACGACGCCGGACTCGTAGGCGAGCATGACGGCCTGCGCGCGGTCGCGGAGGCCGAGCTTGGTGAACACGCGCGCCACGTGCGTCTTGACGGTGTGCTCGCTGACCACGAGGCGCCGCGCGATCTCACCGTTGGACAGCCCTCCGGCGATCAGCACCAGCACCTCGGTCTCCCGGGCGGTCAGCGTGGCCAGCTCCGACGGGGCCTGCGGCCTGGTGCGCCGCTGGCGGGTGAACTCGCGGATCAGCCGGCCGGTCACCTGCGGGGCGAGCAGCGAGTCGCCGCGCGCCACCACGCGGACGGCGGAGACGAGCTCGTCGGCGGTCGCGTCCTTGAGCAGGAAGCCGCTGGCGCCGACGGCGAGCGCGTCGTAGACGTACTCGTCGACGTCGAAGGTCGTGAGCACCAGCACGCGCGTCTGCTCGGTGCCGGGGAGGGCGAGGATGCGGCGGGTGGCCTCGATGCCGTCCATGCCGGGCATCCGGATGTCCATGACGACCACGTCGGGACGGGCGCCCTCGGCGAGCCGCACCGCCTCGCGGCCGTCACCGGCCTCCCCGATGACGGTGATGTCCTCCTGGGAGTCGAGCAGCGCGGCGAACCCCGCCCGCACGATCGTCTGGTCGTCGACGATCAGCACCTTGATCACCGCGGTCCTCCCGGCCGGACGGCCGCCGCCGGGCGCCCGGGACCGGCGGCACGGCGATCCGGCGGCAAGGGTGGGTCCGACCGGCCGCTATCTCCCCGCCCGCCCATCGGCCGGCTCCTCCCTGTTGAGCGGAAGCTCGGCCTCCACCAGGAACCCGCCCTCGGTGGCGGGACCGGCGGAGAACCGTCCGCCCAGCATGGTCGCACGTTCCCGCATGCCGACGAGACCGTGTCCGCCGGAACCGGCCGCGGGCGAGGACTCCAGGCGTGTCCGCCCGGCGGGGCCCTCGTCCGGGACGGGCGGCCGCGGGACCAGATCGTCGCGGCCCAGGACCCTGGTCGACCCGGACGCGCCGTCGTCGACGACGCGGACCGCCAGCCGGTCCGGCAGGAACGTCAGGTCGACGCGGACCTCCGCGCCCGGCGCGTGCCGCCGCGCGTTCGTCAGGGCCTCCTGGACGATCCGGTACGCCGACAGCTCGACGGTCGTGGACAGCGATCGGGCGTCGCCGTGCACGCGCAGATCGGCCTGCCCGCCCGCGCCGCGGTGCTGCTCGATGAGGTCGGGCAGCCGGTCCAGGCGCGGCTGCGGGGTGGTCGCCGACTCCGGCTCCGGCTTGGCGTCGGCGCGCAGCACGCTGAGCAGCCGCCGCATCTCCACCAGCGCCTCCCGCGCCGTCCTGGCGATCTCGGTGTAGCCGGCGCGGGCCTCGGGCGAGAGGTCCTGCATCGTGTACGGGGCCGTCTCCGCCTGGACGGCGATCATGGAGACGGAGTGCGCGACGACGTCGTGCAGCTCGCGTGCGATGCTGGCGCGCTCGCGCATCACCGCCTGCTCCCGCTGCACGGCGATCAGCCGCGTGAGGGTCTCGTTGGTGCGCTCCTCGGCCTCCGCCTCCGTCCGCCCGGCGGACTCCACGGCGCGGCGCGCGTCGCCCAGGCCGATGGCGGCCAGGACGGCGATCACCGCGGCCGGCCACGGGACGTCGTCCAGCGTCGAGGTGGCGAGGTAGACGACGGCGACCGTGGCGGCGCCGCCGACCGCGAGGACCCCGGCGGACTGCCGGGGCAGCTGCCTGCCCAGCGCGTACAGGGTGTAGAGGGCGGCGAAGGTCGTCGTGACCAGCAGCAGCTGCCCGGTGAGCAGGCTCGCGGCGAACGCGCCGAGCGCCACCGCCGCCACCGGCCGCAGGTACTCGCGGCGCCAGACGAGCGGCAGCGTCGAGGCCACCGCGAAGCCGCCCGCGAGGCTGAGCGGCGACTGGACGCGCGGCGCCAGCTCCGCCAGCGCGGCGATCGTCAGGGCCAGCCCGGTGAGCGGCGCGAAGTACCAGGATCCGGTGACCTCCCCCCAGGCGTGGAGCCAGCGCGGCAGCGGCGCCGTCGCCCCCTCGCCGGGGCCGCCCGGCCCCCGGCGCGCGCCGCCGGTCAGCCGGCCGGTGAGGTGGACGGCCAGGGGCCGCAGCAGCGTGCCCAGGCCGGTGAGGATCCAGAGGAGCAGCTGCCCGACGCCCGCCACGATCCGGCCGGACAGCCGCCACGCGTGGTGCGCGAGGGCGGGGCCGAAGCCCGCGGGATCGGGGCCGGTCCGGGCCCTGTCGGAGTGGTGGTCATCGCCGGTCACCCCTCCATACTGACCGGTGGGGCGGGTCCGGCACCTCACCATCCGGGGCTATGCGAGGACCCAGGATCCCCCTGGAGGACGACCCCGTTTCCCTCCTTTTGGCGGACGAACAGAAGGGCACCGCGAACGTAGTGTCTTCATTGTGACCGCGACGGCGGCCACCACCGACGTAGGGGGTTCGGTGGGGCTGCCGCGGTCACACCAGAACCGCCCGGCTCAGGGGTCCGGGCGGGGAAGCATGGGAAAGCACCTCGCCGGACGGCCGTGGTACCGCCTCCTCGGAGGTTCCGCCGGTCTCGCCTGGGCTGGGGTTCGGCCGGCACACGGTGTCGGCCGCCCGGCGAGGGATCCCATGCGGGGCATCGGGGGATGTCCCGCGGTCACGGGGACCCCCCCGCGCTCAGGGGGAGGCGGGGGTCTCCGGCTTCCGCGCGTTCTTGCGCACGGCCTCGTCCAGCGCGGGCTCCAGGTAGATCAGGTGCGCCTCCGGGAACCGCGCCCGGATCCTGGCCTCGGCGGCGTCGATGCCGCGCGCCACCTCCGCCGCCGTGTCGTCGTGGTAGACGGCGATCTTCGCGGCGATCAGCAGCTCCTCGGGGCCGAGGTACTCGGTCCGCATGTGGATGACGTGGTCGACCTCGTCGACCGACTCCAGCGCCTCGATGATCCGCTCCTCCTGCTCGGGGTCGGCGCCCTCGCCGATCAGCAGGCTCTTGGTCTCGATGGCCAGGATCGTCGCGACCGCGCCGAGCAGCAGCCCGATCGCGACGGTGCCGACGCCGTCCCAGACGCCGTCGCCGGTGACCACGGCCGCCGTGACGCCGAACAGCGCGAGGAACAGGCCGACGAGCGCGGCGAGGTCCTCCAGCAGCACGACGGGCAGCTCCGGCGCCTTCGCGCGCCGGATGAACGCCCACCACGACTTGTCGCCGCGGACCGTGTTCGACTCCTTGATCGCGGTGCGGAACGAGAACGCCTCCAGCACGATCGCGATGATCAGCACCGCGAACGCCCAGGCCGGGGCCTTGACGTCCTCCGGGTGGGAGATCTTGTGGTAGCCCTCGTACAGCGAGAACGCCGCGCCGACGGTGAACAGGACGACGGCGACGACGAACGCGTAGAAGTAGCGTTCCCGGCCGTAGCCGAACGGGTGTTTGGGTGTCCTGTCGCGCTCGGAGCGCTTGCGCCCGAGCAGCAGCAGGCCCTGGTTCCCCGAGTCCGCGACCGAGTGGATCGACTCGGCCAGCATGGACGACGAACCGGTGAACGCGAACGCGACGAACTTCGACGCGGCGATCCCGAGGTTGGCGGCCAGCGCGGCGACGATGGCCTTCGTTCCGCCCTCAGCACTCATCTACGCAATCCTCGCTTTGAGCTCTTGAATGGCCGGCACGGGCGTGGGGTCGACGCCCAGCACGATGGCCAAGTAAACCGTGACATAGTCCCCGAGCGCGATCAGGGACGCGATCCTCTCCAGCGGATGCGCGCCCTCGGCCGTCAGCTCGGTGACCGCGACACCGCGGTCGCGCGCCATCCGCACCGACGCCTCGCGGCGCTTGCGCACCTGCGGATGCTCGTCGCCGTCGCCCAGGACGATCAGGTGCAGCCCGTGCTCGGGGTCGTCGGCGCGGTCGCGGAAGAAGTCGTCCGGGTCGGGGACGGCGCCGGGCAGCCCCCGCCCCGGCGCGGCCCGCGCGAAGAACCCGTCGAAGGCCATCACCTGGTTGTGGTCGGCCTCCGGGACCTCCCCGAAGACGGCCGGGTACTTCGCGTTCTCGTTGAGCTGGCAGGCCAGCCGGTACGCGGCCGTCGCCGTCACCGCGGACGAGCCCCACACCATCGGCACGTCGCCCGCGAGGTCCAGTGCGAGCCGCTTGGCGGGGTTCACGAACGGCTCGCTCGCCGGGCGGCACCGGTGCGCGACGTCCTCCAGCCGCTCCGCGGTCGTCTCCAGCACCGCGTCCGGCACGTCCGCCAGGCCGAGGGCCCGCGCGGCGAGCAGCAGCGGCACCGTCAGCCCCCACAGCGTCGCGCGCGGCTGGCCGGCCGACCGGATCGGGACGAACAGGCCGCGGCTCTGGGCGGCGAGGTCCGCCAGCGGCGACCCGTCCGCGCCCACGAACAGCAGCCGGCAGCCCCGCCGCGCGGCCTCGGCGCCGACCGCGAGGGTCTCCTCCGTGGAGCCCGAGCACGACACCGCGATGACCAGGTCCGCGGCGCCCACCCAGCCGGGCAGCCGGTAGCCGCGGACCGTCACGACCGGGATGGGGCAGCCGGTGCCGCACACGGCCGACAGCACGTCGCCGGTGAGGCCCGAGCCGCCCATGCCGGCGACGACGATCGCGCGGGGGCGCCCGTCCTCGGCCACCCCGTCCACGCCCGCCTCGGCCGCGGCACGGCGCGCCTCGCGGACCTGCGCGGCCGACGAGGCGACCATCCGCAGCATCCCGCCGGGGTCGGCCGACTCGGCCGACCCGGCGTGCTCCAGCCGCCCCGGGTCGAGGGTCCTGCTCACGGAGCGGGGGTCCGCGCCTCGTCGACGAGGAGGACGGGGATGTCGTCGCGGACGGGGTAGGCGTAGCCGCACGAGCCGGTGCACACCAGCTCGGACGCCTGGTCGTCGGCGCGCAGGTCGCCTCCGCAGTTGGGGCAGGCGAGGATCTCCAGCAGCCAGGAGTCGAGCTTGATCGTCATTGGGGCGTCACTTCTCCCTCACGATGGCGAGGACCTCGTCGCGGACCGCCGCCATGGTCTCGTCGTCTCCCGCCTCCGCGTTGAGGCGCAGCAGCGGCTCGGTGTTGGACGGCCGCAGGTTGAACCACCATCCGGCGGCCTCGTCGCCGACGGTCAGCCCGTCGAGTTCGTCGATGGTAACGCCCGGTCGCCCGGCGAAAGCGTCCCGTACCCGGCCGGCGGCGGCGTCCTGGTCGGCGACCTCGCTGTTGATCTCCCCGGACGCGACGTAGCGGGTGTACTCGCCGAGCAGCTCCGACAGCGGACCGTCCTGCTCACCGAGGGCGGCCAGGACGTGCAGCGCGGCGAGCATCCCCGAGTCGGCGAACCAGAAGTCGCGGAAGTAGAAGTGCGCCGAGTGCTCGCCGCCGAAGACCGCGCCGGTCTCGGCCATCGTCTGCTTGATGAACGAGTGCCCGACGCGGGTGCGGACGGGGGTGCCGCCGTTCTCGGAGACGATCTCCGGGACGGCCCGCGAGGTGATCAGGTTGTGCACGATCGAGGCGCCCGGGTGCTTGGCCAGCTCCCGCGTCGCGACCAGCGCGGTGACGGCGGACGGGGCGACGATCTCGCCGCGCTCGTCCACCACGAAGCAGCGGTCGGCGTCGCCGTCGAAGGCCAGCCCGATGTCGGCGCCGGTCTCGCGGACCTTGGCCTGCAGGTCGCGCAGGTTCTCCGGCTCGATCGGGTTGGCCTCGTGGTTGGGGAAGGTGCCGTCCAGCTCGAAGTAGAGCGGCACGAGGTCGATCGGCAGGCCCGCGAACACCGACGGGACGGTGTGCCCGCCCATGCCGTTGCCCGCGTCCACGACCACCTTCAGCGGGCGGATCGCCGACAGGTCGACCAGCGTCTTCAGGTGGTCGGCGTAGCCCTTGAGGACGTCCTTGCGCGTCACCGTCCCGGCGGGGCCGCCGAAGGCGGGGACGCCCTTCTCGACCAGCTCGCGGATCTCGGTGAGCCCGGTGTCGCGGCCGACCGGGCGGGCGCCGGAGCGGCACAGCTTCAGCCCGTTGTACTTGGCCGGGTTGTGGCTCGCGGTGAACATCGCGCCGGGCAGGTCGAGGCTGCCGCTGGCGTAATAGAGCAGGTCGGTGGAGCCGAGGCCCGCCTCGATGACGTCCGCGCCCTGGGAGGTCGCGCCCCGCGCGAACGCCTCGGCCAGCGGGACCGAGGACTCCCGCATGTCGTGCGCGGTGACGACCGCGCCGACCCCCGTCACGCGCACGAAGGCCGCGCCGACGGCCTCCGCGGTGGCGGCGTCCAGCTCGTCCGGGACGACGCCCCGGATGTCGTACGCCTTGAAGATCTTGGCGAGGTCGCCCACTCCAGCTCCCTATCCGAACGATGACGCGGGGGATTGTCCGAGCCTACCGGGAACCGGACCCGCGACCCGCCGCGCCCGCCAGGTGAAAGGGCCGCGCGGAAGGACCGGGTCCTGTCCGGGGGTGGCCTCGCCCGGCACGGCGGCACCGCACACGCCCGGCCGTGGCCGGAGGGAGGGTCCGCTATTCCTGCGGCTGCGTACCGGCGGGCTCGGAGCGCAGGACGCGCAGGTGCCCGCGGCGGCCGACCTCGGTGCCCTGGCCGACCGGCTCCTGCCCGGACCCGGGCGCGGGCTTGGCGGCCTCGCGGACGGCGTCGGCGAGGGCCTCCAGGTCGTCGGCGCTGGGCTCGGACGGCTCCTCGACGGGCAGCCGCACCAGCTCCCACCCCATCGGGGCGGTGAGCCGCTCGGAATGCTCCGCGCACAGGTCATAGCAGTGGGGCTCGGCGTACGTGGCGAGCGGCCCCAGGACCGCGGTGGAGTCGCGGTAGACGTACGTGAGCGTGAAAACTGCTGGCGCCTTGCAGGCGGTGCGGGAGCAAGTGCGGACGGGGCTCACGATGGCCGACCGTACCCCTCCTCCGCCCCCGCCGCCACCACCCGGGCGCACGTGTCGCCGTTACCGGTCGAATTCCGAGGTAAGAGTTACATTCCGCGCCACCATAGGTTCCTGCCGTCCCATTCCCGTGGCTCCGGGGACCGGGAGTGAGCACGAGCCGAGTCCCGGGCCAGGCGGGGTAGTCTGGATGGGTGCGATCCCGTGTGGCAGGCGTACGGCGCCGCGATCGGCACGGTCGCGGCCTCCGTGGCCCTCTGACGCCCCCGCAGGCGCCGGTCTCGCGGACCCGCGCGGAACGGTTCGACGACCTCGTCGGGGACGAGGTGCGCCGGCTCGGCAAGCGCTGGGGCCGGGAGCTCTCCCGGGTGGAGTTCACGGTCGAGGAGGTCCCGGAGGTCGAACCCTGGTTCGACGGGCCGGTGCCGCTCGGCCGGACCGTCCCCGGTGAGGGCGGGCGCCCCGTCCGCATCGTCGTGTTCCGCCGCCCCGTCGAGGCCCGCGCCTCCGGCGACCAGGAACTCGGGCGGCTCGTCCGCGACCTGCTGGTGGAGGAGATCGCCGACCTCCTCGGCCTCTCCCCCGAGTCCGTGGACCCCAGCTACGACGAGTAGCCCCCGACCCCGGCCCAAGGGCTCGCCCGGTGGCTGCCCTCCGGCCGTCCCTAGGGGGTCAGGACGGTCTGGGAGTCGGCCGCCCTGGGGAGCACCTGGGTCATGGACGCGGGGACGACCGGCAGGACGGTGAACAGGAAGCCGTCGCCCTTGCCCGTGTACATCGTCCGGGCCGCGTAGACGGGTCCGGAGCCGGGCTTCGGGGTGATCAGCGCGCTGAAGCCCTGGTCACCGCCCGCCGGGACGGTGATCTTCGTCTCGACGGTCCGCCCGGCGGGCACCTCGATCTCCTGGGGGGTGCCCGGCGCCTGCCCGGCCAGCGCCGTCACCTGGACGGACGCCGCCCGCGACGGGGCGGTCAGCGTCAGCACCGAGTCGAAGCGGTTGTCGGCGACCACGCCCCCGGCCACGCGGCGCGGGCCGTCCGGGGCGCCGAGGGGGGCGGTGGCGGCGCCGTAGGCCACGTCCGCGCCGCGCTCGGCGGTGAACGCCGCGACGACGGGACGGTCGGCGGACACCCGGACGGCGCCGGGTTTGCCCGCCAGCCCGAGGTCGACCGGGGTGACGGTCTTGCCGGGGGCGTCCACGACGTCCTGGCCCTGCGGGCTGAACTCGCCCTCCGGGCCGACCACGCGCACCCGGACCCGCGCGTCCGCCTCGCCGGGGACGGCGACCAGCAGCCGCCGCTCACCGGACCCGCCGGGCACCCCCGGGACGACCAGCGACGCGGCCGGCGCCGGTGACGCCGGCAGCCACTCGATGCCCTTCTTCTCGCCGATCCGCACCCGCAGGGACGCGGCGACGCGGCCGCTCGTGGTGCGGACGTGCAGGGCGAGGTCCCGGGCGGTGTTGAGGATGTCGCCGAGCCCCTCGGGCGACTTGCCGAGCTTCACGACCGTGGTGCTGTACGGGGCGACGGGGGTGGCGCGGCCGTCGGTGGTGTCCAGGGGGCCCACGCCCGACAGCGCGGTGAGGTCGACCGACGCGGGCTGGGGGTCGACGTTGGTGAGGTAGAGGTCGAGGGCGTCCGCGGCGTCGGGCCCGGGGCCGAGGAACCACAGGTCGGTGCCGGGCGAGGCGCAGCGGGCCCCCGCGAGGCCCCGGTCGGGCCCGCCCGGCCAGTGGGTGGTCTGCTCCACCTCCAGGCCCGCGGCGATCCCGCCTGCGGCGCGGACCGTGAAGGACTCGTCGCCGCTCGCGGTGTCCTTGCGCCAGCCCTGCCCGGCCGCGGTCATCGACGCGAGGGGCGCGCCGCCGCGCGTCTCGGAGGTGTCGACGTGGCCGCCGGAGGGGCCGCCCTTCGCCGACTGGACGCTCAGCCGCCCGCCCTCGTGCCCCGGGCACACCGCGACCGCCGAGGTGATCGGCACGCGGACGCCCTTCGCGTCCGCGGTCGCGGAAGGGCGCGACAGCGACGCGGCGCCGTAGAGCGCGGCGAGCGCGACCAGGACGAGGGCCGCCGTCGCGTACCGGAGGCCGAGGAAGCGGAGCATCCTGTCCATCAGGAGCGTTCCTCCAGGCTCTCGCCGGACGGCCCCGCGGACCCGGCCGCGGGGGTGTCACGGGCGGATTCGAGGGCGCCCGCGGGTTCGCGCGGCGCGGGGAGCGCCGCGCGGGGGCCGTGGCGGGCGTGCTCGCCGGTGTGCCCCCCGATGCGGTCCATGACGCGGTCCCGGACGCGGGTCTGGATCCGGCTGCGGACGCGGCGTCCACGGCCCCGGTCGCGCTCCCCCGTGGGCATCAGGGCGTCGGGCTGCGCGCCCGGAAGCGCGAGCACGGCGACGAGCAGGACCGCGACGCCCTGCACGGCGATCCAGGTGTGCCGTGCCGTCATGCTCCGCGTCAGCTCGAAGTCCCCTCCGGCGGCGGGGATGTCGTAGCCCTGGGCCCAGCCGTCCACGGTCCGCGACGTGACGGCCCGGCCGTCGAGGGAGGCGCGCCAGCCGCCGTCGGACGCCTCGGCCAGCAGCAGCGTGCGGGGGCGGGCACCCGCCGCGATGTGGAAGCGCGCGCCGCTCCTGCCCGCGGGCAGCGGCGTGACCGCCGGGCCGTCCAGCAGCAGCATCCGCGCGGTGGGCGACTGGAGCCGCCACACTGCGAAGGTGCCCGTCCGGCTGAGGCGGGTCAGCTCCGGCGAGGCGTCCAGCACGCCGGTGACCGGGTCGGACGCGGGACGGGGCACCAGGACGTACCCGATGCCCATCCGGGTCAGCGCCGGCCCGTCGTCGCCCTCGCGCCCGGCGGCGAGCTCGGCGACGAGGTCGTCCAGGCGGCGTCCGGCCGCTCCGCCCGCGGGGGTCTCGGCGTCACCGAGCCGGGGGCGCCCGTCGCGCAGGACGGTGTAGGACACGCGGCCCGAGCCGTCGCGCCGCAGGACGAGGGTGCGCGCGCCGCCCGGCGCCACCACGAACTCGGGGACCGCGTCGGGGTCGGTCTTGCCGAGCGGGCCGCCCGCGCCGCCCGCCACCCACAGCGCCGCGGCCAGCACCGGCGCGGTGAGCGCGGCGGCGACCACGACCGCGCCGCCCGCCTTGTAGATCAGGTGCTTGCCCGCGAGGACCTCGGTGCCGCGCTGGACGGCGGCGGTCGCGGCCAGCAGGATCCCGGCGGCCGCGACGATCAGCGCGACGCCGGGCCAGGGGGGCGCCGCGTCCGCGCCCTTGGTGACGGTCGCGGCGCTCGTCACGATCGCGACGAGCAGCCCGAAGAGGGCCAGCAGCCAGCCGGCGAGGACGGCGTTGCGGCGCCCGCGCAGCGGAAGCGCGCACACCGCCGCCGCCAGCAGCCCGGCGAGCGCCCAGTTCGCGGGCGTGCCGGGCCCGCCCGGGCTCAGCGTCAGCAGCCCGGCCGCGTCGGCGGGCTCGGGCCCGTGGTGCAGGCCCGCCTCCAGCAGGAAGCGCGACGGGTGCAGCAGCAGCCCGGCCGTCCACGGCAGGAGCAGCAGCGGCGGGACGCCCAGCGCGATGGCCAGGTTGCGGCGGCCCGCCCGTCCCGGCCCGCCGAGCAGCGCCCACGCCAGCCCGCCGCCCGCCAGGGCCAGTGGCCACACCAGCGGGACGAACGCCATCGCGACCGCCAGCAGCAGCGCGACGGCCCACGCCGCGCGGCCGGCGCGCTTGCGTCGCGTGCGGGCGTCGGCGTCCCGGTGCGGCGACCCGTGCGGCGACCCGTGCGGCGCCGGCTCGTGCGACGGCGCCCAGCCGTACATCCGGGCGACCTGCACGGCGATCAACGGCAGGAGGACGAGCACGGCGGCGGTGCCGAGCCGCCCGCCCGCGACGGCGCCGGTCGCGGCGGGCAGCAGCGCGTACACGGCGGCGGCCCACACCCGGACGGCCGACACCGGGACCCGCCGCCCGCTCGCACGCGCCCGGCGTCCCGTGAGCGACGGCTCCCGCACCAGCACCCGCGCCGCGCGGTAGGCGGTCAGCCCGGCGAGGGGCACGCTGCCCAGCAGCAGGACCGACACGGCCAGCCACGGCTTGCCGAACAGCAGCGTCGACAGCGCCGCGAGGACGCCGATGTACGGCGGGCTCCCGGCGTCGCTGCCGAGCCCCACCGGATGCCACCCGGAGGCGTACTGCGCCCACAGGTCGCCCGCGCCGCCCCACGCGGGGACGAGCGCGCCGCCGCCGAGCCGCCCCCCGGCGGTGACGAGCGTCCGCTCCGCGGCGAGCGTGACGGCCGTCAGCGCGAGGACGAGCAGCACGCCGGGCCGCGCCAGCAGCCTCCTGAGCGGGCCGGGCTCGTCGGACGCGGCGTCGGAGAGGACGTCGTCGTGGTCGCGGTGGCGCTCGTGGGCGGCCAGGAACTCCGACACCCTCTCGACACCGCGGCGCAGCACGACCCACCGGGGCTGGAACCGGCGGACGCTGCGGTACACGCGGGACCGGCCGTCGGCGCGCGCGGCGCGGGCCCGCCGCAGCCTTCCGGGCGCGCGCAGGACGTCGCCGAGCGCGCCGAGCTCCTGGCGCGCAGCGTCGGGACGCTTGGTGACCAGCAGGCAGAGCGCGTGCAGCAGCGACGCCCAGACGTTGCGGGCCAGCGAGCGCAGCATCGCCGCGAACGGCTGGTTGGCGAGCAGCGTGTGGAGCGCGTTGCGGCGGTCGACGCGGCTCGGCGCCTCGGCGGTCATGCCGATCTCGCGGAGGCCGCGGCGGGCCGCCTCGGCGTGGTAGACGACGGCGTCGGTCGCGACCACCACGCGGTACCCCGCGGCGTGGACGCGCCAGCAGAAGTCGACGTCGTCGCGGAACATCCCGTATTCGGGGTCGAACCCGCCGAGCCTGTTCCACACGTCCCGGCGGACGAGCATCCCGGCGCTGCCGACCGCGAGGACGTCCCGGACGCCGTCGTGCTGGCCCTGGTCGAACTCGTGGCCGTCGATGCCCGTCTCGCGCCGTCCCGCCGCGTCCACGGCGACGCCGACCTCCCGCAGGACGCGGCGGTCGTCGAAGTCGCGGACCTTCGGCCCGAGCACCGCCATGCCGGGGTCGGTGCCCGCCGTCCGCAGCAGCTGCGCGAGGGCGTCGTGCTCGGGGACGGAGTCGTCGTGCAGCAGCCAGACCCACTCGGTGCGCGGGTTGCCCGGGTCGTCGTCGGGGACGGGCACGGACGCGGCGTCCTGCCGGAGCGCCTCGGCGACGGCCTCGCCGTAGCCGGTGGTCCTGGGCAGCGTGAGCACCCGGCCGGCGCCGATCACCTCGGCGAGCACGGCGGGACCGCGGTCGCGGCTTCCGGTGTCCACGGTCACGAGACGTTGCACCGGCCGCGTTTGCGTCAGCAGCGCCTTGAGCGTCTCGGGCAGCCACCGCGCGCCGTCATGGGCGACGAGGACGGCCGTGACGACGTGGCGATCGAGAGTGGGCGACAAGGGTCCGCTCGATCTGTGGGACGACAATCAGCAGCCGTGCCGGCCCCGGGGGGCCGGCACGGCTGACAACTGTACGCGTGGCCGCGCGGGCACGCTCCGGATCTCCGGAGATCACGACCGCGTCACGCGCGGGCCCGCCGTCCGGGTGCCGCGGCGCCGCTCCCCTTCGGCGTCCGCGCCGCCCGTCGCGGGCAGGCCGTCCGCGCTAGACGGCCTGGCGCTTCAGCTTGCGGCGTTCGCGTTCGGAGAGACCTCCCCAGATGCCGAAACGCTCATCGTGCTGCAGCGCGTACTCCAAGCACTCCGTTCGCACCTCGCATGCCCGGCACACCTTCTTGGCCTCGCGAGTGGAGCCGCCCTTCTCCGGAAAGAACGCCTCCGGGTCCGTCTGCGCGCACAGGGCGCGCTCCTGCCAGCCCAACTCTTCACCGTCTGTGCCGTGCGCCAGCGGGATGACTACCTCGCTCACAGCGCACCTCCTACCCGTGGAGCCCCCTGGTCAATGCCTTCCCTCGAGCTCCTTCCCCCGAGAAGGCATAGAAATCACACCCATGAAATTACACGCGTGTAGCGCCCGCCCCGTCAAGCGGAACGAGTTTCGCGGGGGACATAGCCGGTTATGTCGGCAGTCGCGGGAGGGTCTTCGGTTGAAGATCAGTTAATGGGGGCTCACTGCGGGGGGCGGTTGTCCCGATACCAGTCGCCGGACTCCTCCGAACCCCGGTCTCCCGGCTGCGGCGCGGGCCGGGTGCCCTGCGGGTCCTGGCCGCCGGAACCGCCGTAGGCGCGGGTCCACTCGCCCATCTCCTCCTGCTCGGGCTGCTGTCCCGGCTGGGCCGCGGGCTGCTGGTATCCGGCGTACTGCTGGTACTCCTGCGACTGCCCGGACCCCGGCTGGCCGTACTGCTGCTGCCCGTACTGCTGGCCGTAGCCCTGCTGCTCGTACCCCGGCTGGCCGCCCTGCTGCTCGTATCCGGGCTGCCCGCCCTGCTGAACCTCGCCGCCCTGCTGCCCGTACTGCTGGTATTGCTGGTACTGCTGCTGGCCGTAGCCCGCCGGCTGGCCGTACTGCTGCTGACCGGGCTGACCCTGCTGGTAGCCGAAGTCGGAGTATCCCTGCGGCATCTGCTGCTGACCCTGCGGGCGGGGCGGCTGCATCCCCTGGAAGACGGTGAACACGAACCATGCGGCCACACCGACCACGGCCAGCTTGCCCGCGCCGACGAGGAAGTACGCCAGCTTCGTGGCGGCCTTCACCTGGAACTCGTCCGAGCCCGCGAGCATCCCGCCGAGCCAGCAGATGACGCCGAACAGCGCGATCCCGCCGAGCACGCCGAGGGCGCCCATCGTGATGGTGCGCGCCTGCGGGGTCGGGGTGTCGCCCCAGGTCGCCAGCAGCACCGCCAGGACGAGGAGGGCGGCGACCGCGAAGTGCGTGAACAGCCCGCCGCCGGTCTCGTTCAGGGCACGGTAGCTGAACCCTCCGTCGCCGCCGCCGAGGAGCAGGATGATGCCTGCCAGCAATTGCACGCCCGCCGCGGCGAGCAGCACCCAGGCGGCCGGTTCGCGCAGGCGCTGGACGGCTTCCTTGTTCACGGCGACATCTCCAGACCGAGGCAATCGGATGACACGGGAAGTTTATTGCAATCCCGGCCCAAGGATCTCCCGTTGCGGGCCTCCCCTCGTCCCGGATCGTGCGAACCTGGCATCGCCCCGGCGGGCGGGCACCGCGCCCGCGGGACGGCGGGCCGCGCCGGAACGGGGCCTGGCTAGTCTGGGCGCATGAAGATCGTGGCGTTGGCGGGCGGCATCGGCGGGGCCCGCTTCCTGCGGGGGCTGCGCGCGGCGGCCCCCGAGGCGGAGATCACCGTCATCGGCAACACCGGGGACGACATCTCCCTGTTCGGGCTGCGCGTCTGCCCCGACCTGGACACCGTGATGTACACGCTCGGCGGTGGCATCGACGAGGAGCAGGGCTGGGGACGGGCCGCCGAGACGTTCGCCGTCAAGGACGAGCTCGGCGCGTACGGCGTCGGCCCGTCCTGGTTCGGTCTCGGCGACCGCGACTTCGCCACCCACATCGTGCGGACGCAGATGCTGGCGGCCGGGTACCCGCTGTCGGCGGTGACCGAGGCGCTGTGCGACCGGTGGCGTCCGGGTGTCCGGCTGATCCCGATGACCGACGACCAGGTCGAGACGCACGTGGTGGTGGAGGACGCCGGGAACGGGCGCCGGGCGATCCACTTCCAGGAGTGGTGGGTGCGGCTGCGCGCGTCCGTCCCGGCGCTGTCGATCGCGGCGGTCGGCGCCGAGGACTCCAAGCCCGCGCCGGGCGTCCTGGAGGCGGTGGACGCCGCGGACGTCGTGCTGTTCCCGCCGTCGAACCCGGTGGTGAGCGTCGGCACGATCCTCGCCGTCCCCGGCATCAGGGACGCGGTCGCGGCGAAGACGGTCGTCGGCGTCTCCCCGATCATCGGCGGCGCGCCGGTGCGCGGCATGGCCGACGCCTGCCTGGCCGCGATCGGCGTGGAGACGTCCGCGCGGGCGGTCGCCGAGCACTACGGCCTCGGCCTGCTGGACGGCTGGCTCGTCGACGACGCGGACGCGGACGTGCGGGTGGAGGGCATAGAGGTGCGCTCCCGCCCGCTGCTGATGAGCGACCCGGACGCGACGTCCGCCATCGCGCGCGCCGCGCTCGACCTGGCCTTGGAGCTGAAGCGCGCGGAGGACGTCCGGTGAGGCTGACGGTGTTCGGCGTCCCGGGGCTGCCGGAGGTCGCCGAGGGCGACGACATCGCGGCGCTGGTGCCCGCCGGGACGGTCGAGGACGGTGACGTCCTGGTCGTCACGTCCAAGATCGTGAGCAAGGCGGAGGGGCGGGTCCTGGTCGCCGGTGACCGGGAGAAGGCCATCGACGCCGAGACGGTCCGGGTGGTGGCGCGGCGGACGCACGCGCGCGGCGAGACGCGGATCGTGGAGACGCGGCAGGGGCTGGTGCTGGCCGCCGCGGGCGTGGACGCGTCCAACACGCCGCCGGGCACGGTCCTGCTGCTGCCCGAGGACCCCGACGCGTCCGCCCGGCGGATCCGCGCGGGCGTGCGCGAGCGGCTCGGCCGGGACGTCGCCGTCATCGTGTCCGACACGCTCGGCCGTCCCTGGCGCAACGGGGTCGTCGACGCCGCCATCGGCGTCGCGGGGCTGGCGCCGCTGAGCGACCTGCGCGGGCGCGACGACGCCTACGGCAACCGCCTGGACGCCACGATCACGGCCGTCGCCGACGAGGTCGCCGCCGTCGGCGAGCTGGTCAAGGGCAAGCTCGGCGGGGTGCCGATCGCCGTGGTCCGCGGCCTGTCGGCCCTGGTCACGCCCGAGGACGGGCCGGGAGCGCGGGCATTGGTCCGCCCGGCCGCCGAGGACATGTTCCGGTACGGCTCGTCGGAGGTGCTGCACGCGCGGCGGACGATCCGCGAGTTCACCGCCGACCCCGTCGACCCGCGGGCGGTGCGCCGCGCGGTCGCCGCCGCGATCACCGCGCCCGCGCCGCATCACACGACGCCGTGGCGGTTCGTCCTGCTGGAGTCGCCGGAGTCCCGCACCCGGCTCCTGGACGCGATGCGCGACGCGTGGGAGTCCGACCTGCGCCGCGACGGCTTCTCCGCGGAGTCGATCGCCAAGCGGCTGCGCCGCGGCGACGTGCTGCGCCGCGCCCCCTACCTCGTCGTGCCGTGCCTGGTGGCGGACGGCTCCCACGATTATCCGGACGCCCGCCGCTCCACCGCCGAGCGCGAGATGTTCGTGGTGGCGGTCGGCGCGGCCGTGCAGAACCTGCTGGTCGCGCTGGCGGCGGAGGGCCTCGGCTCCTGCTGGGTGTCGAGCACGATGTTCTGCCGCGACGTGGTCCGCGAGGCCCTGGACGTCCCCGACGAGTGGGATCCCATGGGCGCCGTGGGCATCGGCCACCCCGCGGCCCCGCCGAGGGACCGCCCCCCGCGCTCCGCCGACGCCTTCGTCCGCGTGCGCTGACCGCGGCCGCCGCGATCCCCCGACCTAAGATCCCCCTATGGAGGGCATGGCTAATTCGGTGCGCCGGGCGTTGGCCCGGGCGCGCGACGGCAAGACATTGGACCGGTCCGAAGCCACGACACTGCTGCATGCCCGCGGGGCGCAGCTCGACGATCTGCTCGCCTACGCCGCCCGGACGCGGGACGCCGGGCTGGAGGCCGCCGGGCGTCCGGGGGTCATCACCTACAGCCGGAAGGTCTTCATCCCGCTGACCCGGCTGTGCCGCGACAGGTGCGGGTATTGCACGTTCGCGACGGTCCCGCACCGGCTGGAGTCGCCGTACCTCGGCCCGGACGAGGTGCTGGAGATCGCCCGGCAGGGCGCGGCGATGGGTTGCAAGGAGGCGCTGTTCACGCTCGGGGACCGTCCCGAGGACCGCTGGAGGCCGGCCCGCGAGTGGCTGGACGCGCATGGCTACGACGACACGCTCTCGTACGTGCGCGCGATGGCGATCCGTGTGCTGGAGGAGACGGGGCTGCTGCCGCACTTGAACCCCGGTGTGATGACCTGGCGGGACTTCCAGCGGCTCAAGCCGGTGGCGCCGTCCATGGGGATGATGCTGGAGACGACCGCGACGCGGCTGTTCAGTGAGAGGGGCGGGCCGCATTTCGGGTCCCCCGACAAGGACCCGGCGGTGCGGCTGCGGGTGCTGGAGGACGCGGGCCGCACGAACGTGCCGTTCACCACGGGCATCCTCATCGGGATCGGGGAGACGGCCGGGGAGCGCGCGGACGCGATCTTCGAGATCCGGCGGACGATGCGGGAGTACGGGGCGGTGCAGGAGGTGATCGTCCAGAACTTCCGCGCGAAGCCCGACACCAAGATGCGCGACACCCCGGACGCGGAGCTGGAGGAGCTGGCGGCGACGATCGCGGTGGCCCGGCTGGTCCTCGGGCCGAAGGCGCGCGTCCAGGCGCCGCCGAACCTGGTGGCCGACCAGTACGCGCTGATGCTGCGGGCCGGGATCGACGACTGGGGCGGGGTGTCGCCGCTGACGCCCGACCACGTCAACCCCGAGCGCCCGTGGCCGCAGATCGACGAGCTGGCCGCGCGGACGGCCGAGGCCGGTTTCACGCTGCGGGAACGGCTCACGATCTATCCCGAGTACGTCAGGCGCGGCGAGCCGTGGCTGGACCCGCGCCTCGCCGGCCACGTCGCCGCGCTCGCCGACCCGGAGACGGGCCTCGCGCGCGAGGACGCCGTCCTCGAAGGCCGCCCGTGGCAGGAGCCTGACGGCGGTTTCGCCGCGTCCGGGCGCACCGACCTGCACACCACGATCGACACGGCCGGCCGGACCGGCGACCGCCGCGACGACTTCGACGAGGTCTACGGCGACTGGGACGCGCTGCGGGAGCGCATGGCGGCGCCACGCCGGTTCGACGCCGACGTGAAGGCCGCGCTGGCGAGCGCCGAGCGCGACCCGGCCGGACTCTCGGACGACGCGGCCCTCGCGCTGCTGCACGCGGACGGCCCGGAGCTGGACGCGCTGGCGGCCCTGGCCGACGGCCTGCGCCGCGACGCGGTGGGCGACGACGTCACCTACGTCGTCACGCGCAACATCAACTTCACCAACGTCTGCTACACCGGCTGCCGCTTCTGCGCGTTCGCGCAGCGGCGCACCGACGCCGACGCCTACACCCTGTCGCTCCAGCAGGTCGGCGACCGGGTGGACGAGGCGTGGGACGCGGGCGCCACCGAGGTCTGCATGCAGGGCGGTATCCACCCGGACCTGCCCGGCACCGCCTACTTCGACCTGGCGCGTGAGGTGAAGAGCCGCGCGCCGGACATCCACCTGCACTCCTACAGCCCGATGGAGGTGGTGAACGGCGCGTCCAGGGCGGACCTGTCGATCCGGGAGTGGCTCCAGGCCGCGCAGGAGGCCGGGGTCGACTCGCTTCCGGGCACCGCCGCCGAGATCCTCGACGACGACGTCCGCTGGGTGCTGACCAAGGGCAAGCTGCCCGCCGACCAGTGGGTCGAGGTCGTCACGACCGCGCACGGGCTCGGGCTCCCGACGACCTCGACGATGATGTACGGGCATGTGGACGCCCCGTCCCACTGGGTCGGCCACATCAAGCTGATCCGGTCGATCCAGGAGCGGACGGGCGGGTTCAGCGAGTTCGTGCTGCTGCCGTTCGTCCACCACAACTCGCCGATCTACCTCGCGGGCCTGGCGCGGCCGGGGCCGACCGTCCGGGAGAACATCGCGGTCCACGCGCTCGCGCGGATCCTGCTGCACGGCGCCATCGCGAACATCCAGACGTCCTGGGTGAAGATGGGCGACGAACTCTGCACGCGCGTCCTGCAAGGCGGCGTCAACGACCTCGGCGGGACGCTGATGGAGGAGACCATCAGCCGGATGGCGGGCTCGGAGAACGGCTCGTTCAAACCCATCAGCGAACTGGAGGGGATCGCGGCGCGCGCGGGCCGTCCCGCCAGGCAGCGCACCACCCTCTACGGCGAAGTACCACCGGAACGCAGAGAAGCAGCCCGCCGCACCGACGGCATAGGCACGTTCGGCCGTCTTCCCCTCACCCCCATCTAACGGCTCCCCCGGACAAGGGTGGGGCGTCCCGCGGCCAGCTCGTCGGCAGAGCGGCGCAGGGCCTCCAGGACGGCGCGGACGGACGGGCGGACGTCCGCGCCGACCCTGGTCCACAGGACCATCCGGCGGTCGACCCGCGCCCCCGCCACGTCCCGCACGACGATGCCGTCCTCCAGCTCCGCCAGCGCCAGGTCCGGCAGGAGGCACGCCGCGCCGCCGCGCGCGACCATGGCCAGGATGACCAGCATGTCGTTGGAGCGGTAGCGGACGGACGGCCGGAACCCGCCGAGCTCCACACACGTCCGTTCCAGCAGGTCGGCGTGGTTGGTGCCGACGTGACCGGTCACCCAGGGCTGCCCGGCGAGTTCGGACATCCGCACGGGCTCGGCCCCCCGCGCGAGCGGGTGCGCCTCGGGCAGTGCGATCCGCATCATCTCGGTGATCAGCACCTCGGACGTCAGCTCCGGACGGCGCGGACGCGGCAGGTGCGAGTACTCGTCGGTCAGGACCACGTCGATCTCCCGCAGCACCAGCGCCTGGAGGACGCGGACGAACTCCTCGTCCAGGACGTCCACCACCAGGTCGGGGTAGGTCTCGGCGAGCCGGGGCAGTGACGGCGCGAGCACGTGCAGCAACGCCGTCTGGAAACCGACGAGCCGCACGACCCCCGCGACCCGGCCCCCGGCGGCGACCGCCGCCTCCTCGGCACGCTGCGCCCCCGCGAGCAGCCTCTCGGCATGCCCGGCGAGGACCTCGCCCGCCTCGGTCAGCCGGAGCCGCCTCCCGGCACGCTCGACCAGGCGGACCCCCACCTCCCGCTGAAGCTGGGCGAGCTGCTGCGAGACCGCCGACGGGCTGTAACCGAGCGCCTCGGCGACGGCGCCGACCGTCCCGCGCAGCTTGAGCTCGCGCAACACCCGCAACCTGCCCAGATCCAACATGGTCACATGATCCCCGATGACGGCTCACCGAGGCCGGGCGCGGGCGGGGGGTGGGGCGGGGGCGCCATAGTGAAGGGATTCTTACAGAATCCATCCAGAAACAGTCGCTGGACCTGAACGATGGACCGAGTCAAACTAGAGGTGCGACGGGACAGAGGCGGAGACCCCGCCCCACCCCGATCGCCCCGCGCGGGAACGTCACGGCCCTCCGGCCCCCTGCGATCCCAAGGACGAACCATGTTGGTCATGCTCGCGCTCATCATCGCCCTCGCCGTCCTCGGCCCCCTCTTCGGCTCCGACAGCCGCGACGGGCTGGACTGGGCCCCGAACCACTTCTGGCTGCGCCGCCGGTCCCGGACGGGAAAGGTCAGAACGAGCGATAGTCCCGCACCGGCATGCGCGGGCCGCGCCTCGGCGGACGCCTGCCGGACGATCCCAGCAGCAGGGTGACGCGGTGGCGGTGCCCCGCGTACGGCTCCAGCAGTTCGAGCATCCCGGCGTCGTCGACCTTCCGCCCGAGCAGCGCCCAGCCCACGATCCCGGGCAGGTGGTAGTCGCCCACGGAGACGGCGTCGGGATCCCCGGCCGCGCGCTGGCGGACCTCGGCGGCCGTCCAGACCCCGACGCCCGGCAGGGACCGCAGCCGCGGCTCCGCCGGGTCCTCCTCCAGCCGTCCCGCGACGCGTGCCGCGCCGATGATCGTCCGGGCTCGGACGGCCTCCAGGCCCGACCGGTGCCACGCCCACGACGGGATCCGGATCCACACCGCGGGCGGCGGCGGGACCCGCATCCGCAGGCCGGCGGGGGCGCCCGGGGCGGGCTCGCCGAACCGGCGCAGCAGGTATCCCCAGGCGCGCCACGCCTCCTCGGCGAGGACCTTCTGCTCCATCACCGCGGGCACGAGCGCCTCGAAGACGCGGCCCGTCCGCCCGATCCGCAGTCCCGGGCGCCGCTTCAGCTGTTCCCGGACGATGTCGTGCCGCGCCTCGAACGCCTCGGGCGCGTCGTCCTGCCCGAGCAGGGCGGGAATCCCCTCCAGGAGCCATGCGGCCCCCGGGCCCCACGCGGTGCAGTCGATGATTTCACCGACCCTCTGTAGCCGAACGGTTCCGGCGCCGTCCGGAGTATGGGATGTTCTCCAAATCGCACCGTCGCGGTCGATCCGGAACGCGGGATCATGAGGGCCCCGCCGATGCGGCGCCAGGACGGAGTGCAGATCGACCGGCCACGGCGGGCGCCATTCGCGCCGACTCCCGGAGCCGTGTCCGGGGAGCCGCCCAGCGGTCGGCTCCCCGGGCACCCGGGCGGAGACCGTGTCCTCAAGCATCGGTGGAGAACCGCACGGCCGTCGGCGGAAGCTCGATGCCGGGCCAGACGCGCAGGCCGCCGCACAGCTCGTTGCCCGGCCCGACCACGGCGCCGTCGCCGAGGATGACCTCGTCCAGGACGGCGCCGGGCCCGACCCGCGCGCCCCGGCTCAGCACGGACCCGCGCACCGTGGCGCCCTCGGCGACGAACGCGTCGTCCAGGAGCACGCTGCCCAGGACGGTCGCCCCCGCCTCGACGACCGCGCCGCGCCCGACGGTGGTGCCGCCGCGCACGACCGCCCCCGGCGACACGCTCGCCCCGGCGAGGGTGAGCCGCTCGCCGGGGTCGCCGGGCATCGCGGACGAGGCGAGCCTGCCGAGCACCAGGTCACAGGACCCGCGGACGAACGCCTCGGGCGTCCCCACGTCCAGCCAGTACGCCGGCTCGACGTGGCCCATCACGACCGCGCCGGACGCGATCAGCGCCGGGAACGTCTCCCGCTCCACCGAGACGACCTCGTCCTCGGCGATCGTGTCGATCGCCGAGCGGCGGAAGACGTAGCAGCCCGCGTTGATCTGGTTCGTCACCGGATGTGAGGTCTTCTCCAGGAACGCGGTGACCCGCCCGCCGTCGTCGGTGGGGACGCACCCGAACCGCGACGGGTCCTCAACCTCGGTGAGGTGCAGCGTCACGGCGGCGCCCGCCTGCTCGTGCAGCTTGACCTGCGCGGGGACGTCGTGCCCGGACAGGATGTCGCCGTTGAGGATCAGCACCGGGTCGTCGGGGCCGCAGGTCAGCGCACGCGCCGCGTTGCGGATCGCGCCACCGGTGCCCAGCGGCTGACGCTCATCGACATAGGCCAGGTCCACGCCGTGGGCGTGCGCCCCGAAGGCGGCTTCGAACATCTCCGCGCGGTAGGACGTCGCGAACACGATCCGCTCGACCCCCGCCGCGTGCGCGCGCGCAAGCTGGTGCGCGAGGAAGGCGACACCCGCCGTGGGCAGCAGCGGCTTGGGGGTGGAGATCGTCAGCGGGCGCAGGCGGGTTCCCCGCCCTCCCACCAGCAGGATCGCTTCCACGGGCTTCCTTTCGCGCGCCATGAGTCACCGGGCCGTCGATCCAGCAAAGCCTAAGGGCCCAGCAGACCGCCCCCGGCCCGATGAGGCAAAGCCCGAAAGCCCAGCCGACGACCTGAACCTCAGCCGTCACACGAGCGCTCGCTCTAAACCCCTACCGCTTGCTCGTAGGAGGCCATGTGGGCTCGCGCGGACGCCGTCCAGCTGAAGCCTTGGGCGCGGGTCTGCGCCGCCTCGGCCAGTTCCGCGCGGCGGACCGGGTCGCCGATGAGGGCGGTCAGGGCGCGGCCGATGCCGTCGGGGTCGGGTTCGGTGTAGGCGACCGCGTCGCCGCCGACCTCCGGCAGGGGGCCGCGCCGCGTGGTCAGGACGGGGGCGCCGCACGCCATCGCCTCCAGCACCGGCAGGCCGAAGCCTTCACCGCGGCTCGGCAGCGCCACCACGAGCGCGCCGCCGAAGAAGCCGGGGAGCAACGCCCACGGCAGGTACCCGGGGCGCAGGACGCGCAGCTGGAGCGGGACGGTCGCGAGCGCCGCGTCCACCTCGTCGTCCCAGCCACCGCCTCCGGCGAGGACGAGCGCCGGGGGCTCGGCCAGCTCCGCGCAGGCGCGCACCCACCCGCGGATCAGGTTCGGGACGTTCTTGCGCGGCTCCAGCGCCCCGAGGTAGGCCACGTACGGGCGTCCGTGCAGGCCGAGGCGGTCGGACACCTGCTTGGTCTCCAGCTCGGCGGGCGGGTGGAAGACCTCGTGGTCGACGCCGTGGTAGGCGACGTCGATGTGGGACGGGTCGGCGTTCAGGAGGCGCACCAGCTCGTCCCGCGTCGCCCGGGACGGCACGATCAGCCGTGTCGCGCGCCGCGCCGCGGTGCGCGTCGCCGACTTGACGTAGGTCGTGCGGACCGGGTCGTGCGGCTCGGGCTCGGCGAACATCGTCACGTCGTGGATCGTGACGACGGTCGGCAGGACCGCGCTCACCGGCATCGTGTAGGTCGGCAGGTGGATGACATCGGCGCCGACGCTCTCGGCGACGTACGGCAGGCCCGACTGCTCCCAGGCCAGCCGGGTGGCGCGGTGCGCGAGGGCCGCCGGTCCGGCGACGATCCGCGCGCCGGGCGCGAGTTCCCCGTATCTCTTCTCGTCGGCGCGCTGGCAGGCGACCGCGAGGTCGGCGCCCTCCGCGCTCAGGGCGGCCAGCAGGCCGTCCACGTACCGTCCGAGCCCGCCCCTGTCGGCGGGCACGGCGGTGGCGTCCAGCAGGATCCGAGGCGCCACGGTCCACTCCCCCATCCCGGCCCCGCCCCGAAGATCCGGGGCCGCAGTGGCGTAGATCACTCTTTACCCCCGAGCCTACGCCTGCCGGGGCCCGGATCGTGCGATCTCCGCCGCCCCCGAACGGCCATGGCCGAATGGCGCATGAGGTCAGCCTTAAGGCCGCCTCAACCGTCACGCCGGCGCGCTACCCGCCGGGGAGATCGCGAAGCGATGACGCGCCGCCCGAGCCCGCCCGAGCCCGTCCGAGCACGGTCAGGGGTCGGATCAGGCATCCCCGCGTTTGCGGGCCTGGATCAGGACGATGCTGCCGCGCTCGTTCGGGGCGGTCCGGTCGGCGAGGGCGACCAGCGGCGTGAGCGGGGCCGCGGCGTTGAAGCCGACCTTGCCGCCGTACGTCGACAGCGACAGGTACAGCCGCTCGGTCGCCGCCGTGCGGAACTGGTAGGAGTGGCGCACCAGGTCCAGGCCGCGCTCGTCCATCAGCTTGCGGAGGCTGCCGTGGGTGTAGGTGTGCTGGACGTGGTACCTGGACTTGTGCGCGTCGCGCAGCTTCGGCCAGGCGTCGGCGCGGCTCAGCACATCGGCGGACATGAAGATCTCGCCGCCGGGCTTGAGGACGCGCGCCATCTCGTCCAGCGACCTGCCGCCGTCGTCGAAGTGCTCGATCGCGCACACCGACAGGATCGCGTCGAAGGACGCGTCGCCGAACGGCAGCCGGAGCGCGTCGCACTCGATCAGCGCGGGCGCGTGGGCGAGCGTCCGCCCGTAGACCATCTTCTTGCGGGCCAGGTCGATCGAGACCGCATCCGCGCCGCGCCTGCGCGCCTGCCCGGCCCAGTAGCCGTCGCCGCCGGCGACGTCGAGGACGCGCCGGCCGCGCAGGTCCCGGCCCATCCAGGCGAGCAGCGTCCCCGCCTCGCGGTACCGGCACACGTGCACCTGGTGCCCCATGAAGGCGACCACATCCGAGAGTTTCATCATCCCCAACTCTAGGGCGAGCGCGCGGCGGCGAGGTCGCGTTCGCCTACCCTGGGCGGGTGAGGATGAAGGTCGCCGCCGTGCGGACGCTGCGGGTGCTGCTCGTGCTGCTCGCCCTGGCGTTCTGCGCCTACAGCGTGATCGACCAGTGGGACGCGACGACGCGGGCGTTCCGGGAGATGTCCTGGGCGACGCTCGCGGGGTCCCTCGCCGTCGGCGTGGCGGGCCTGTTCGCGTGGATGCTGGGCTGGCGGACCTTCCTGGCCGGGCTGGGGTCGCCGCTGCCGCTGCGGGCCGCGTTCCGGATCTCGGCGATCTCCCAGCTCGGCAAGTACGTGCCGGGCAAGGTGTGGGCGCTCGTCACGCAGATCGAGATGGCGCGCGAGCACAAGGTCCCCGCCGAGCGCAGCTTCGGCTCGACGCTGCTGGCGGTGGCCTCGTCCACGGCCAGCGGCCTGGCCGTCGCGGCGGCGACGCTGCCGCTGACGTCCGCGGCGGCCCGCGAGAAGTACTGGTGGCTGTTCCCGCTGGCGCCCGTCCTGCTGGCGGCGCTGCACCCGGCGGTGGTGACGTGGTGCCTCGGCACGATGCTGAGGCTCATCCGGCGGCCGCCGCTGGAGCGGCCCGTCGGCCTGGGCGTGACCCTGCGGGCGATCGGCTGGACGGTCCTCGGCTGGGCGCTGTTCGGCGTCCACACCTGGCTGCTGTGCGTCGCCGTGGGCGGGGACGGGGCGGGCCTGCCGTTCCTCGCCACCGGCGCCTACGCGCTCGCGTTCGTCGCGGGCTTCCTCGTCTTCATCGCGCCGGGCGGGATCGGGGCCCGGGAGGCCGCGCTGACCGTCGTGCTGACACCGGTGCTCCCGGCGGGAGCGCCGGTCGTCGTCGCCATCGCCTCGCGCGTCGTGCTGACCGTCGCCGACCTGCTCAACGCGGGCGCCGCCCTCCTCCTGGGACGGGGCGCCGCGCGGGAGGCCGCCGCGACCGGCCCCGGGGGACCCGGGAATGAACCCGCCTCTGACGCGCTTGTCAGGGGTACACCGCAAACGAAGGAGGGACCGTGACCGGCCCCATCACCGTGACCGACGCGACGTTCGACGACGAGGTCCTCAAGAGCGACACCCCGGTACTGGTCGACTTCTGGGCCGAGTGGTGCGGCCCCTGCCGCATGATCGCCCCCGTCCTCGACCAGATCGCCGAGGAGAAGGACGGAAAGATCCGGATCGCGAAGCTGGACTACGACGCCAACCCGAAGACGCCGCAGAAGTACGGCGTGATGGGCCTGCCCACCCTGCTGCTCTACAAGAACGGCGAGGTCGTGGAGCAGATCGTCGGCGCCAAGCCGAAGCGCGCGCTGCTCAAGGTGCTCGAACCGCACCTGTGAGCCCGCTCGTCGGCTGAGCCCGCGCGTCAGCAGAGCCCGCTCGTCAGCGTCTCGAGGTAGGCGGCCCACACCGGGCCGTGGTCGACCGGGCGGACGCCGGAGCGCAGCCGCTCCGGCTCCCCCGGCGCGTAGAACCGTTCGAGGGCCCGGGTGAGCGCGGGCACGTCGCCGGGCGCGCAGACGAGGCCGTCCTCGCCGTCGCGGACCTGGCGGGCGAACCCGCCCACGTCCGTGGCGATCACCGGCAGGCCGTACTCGTGGGCCATCCACACGTTCTGCGAGGCGGTGGCCGTCCGGTACGGCAGGACGAGCGCGTCCGCCGCGGCGAACAGGCCCGGGACGTCCGCCGCGGGCACGTACCCGGGACGCAGCTCCACCCGCTCCGACAGCCCCAGCTCCGCGATCAGCCGCTCCGTCTCCTCCAGCCCGCCCCAGAACTCGCCCGCGACGGTCAGCCCGACGTCGGCGGGGCCCGCGGCGAGGGCGCGGAGCAGGACGTCCAGACCCTTGTACGGGCGGACGATCCCGAAGAACAGCAGCCGGTTCCGGACCTTCCCGTCGGCCTCCGGGGCGTCGGCCCGCGCCGGGAGGTGCGCGGGCATCTCCGCGACCCGCACGGGACGGCCGGTGAGGCCCCGCGCGAGGTCCGCCTGCGCCTCGGAGTGGACGAGGATCCCGTCCGCCCGCCGCAGCAGGCGCCGCATCAGCGGCACGTCGTACGGCTTGCGCTCGTGGGGCAGCACGTTGTGGCATAGCGCCACCAGGGGCGTCCGGCGGCCCAGCCCGGCCGCGATCCCCAGGTAGGCGGGCACCTGGACCGGGCTCAGCACGGCCAGCACCACCAGGTCACGCGAGCGCAGGGAGCGGCCGGTGCGCCACCAGCCGTCCGGGCGGCGCCAGTCCAGCCTCCGCCGCGTCCCCGGGAACGGCTCGCCCTCCGGTTCCGAGATCGTCTGCCGCCCGGGGTACAGGAACCCCGGGTACTGGGCGCGCCACGACTCGATCACGACGTCGTGACCGGCGGCGGCGAGCCGGTGCGCCAGCTCGGTGGTGTGGTGGGCGCCGCCCCCCTTGTAGGGGAACGCGGGCCCGACGACCGCGATCCGCATCCCGTCTCCCGGCACCGCTAGACGTCGCCGCGGGAGCGGACGATGAGGTCGGCGAGCAGCGCCAGCGACGCGATGATCAACCCCGTCACGAAGATCATGATGGTGTTGTTGGCGAAGTAGCCGAAGTGCACGACCATGTCGAACACGCCCTTGAGCAGCCCGATCACGATCAGCCACAGCGCGGGCGGCATCAGCACCTTGAGCGGGTTGAAGTACATCACCATCCGCAGTACCTGGAGGATGTACCGGTAGGCGTCCTTGGTGAAGTGGAACTTGGACTTGCCCGCCCGCTTGGCGTAGTCGATCGGCAGGTACCGCACGGGGTGCTGGTTCGACAGGAACGCGATCGTGATCGTCGTGACGCAGGAGAACCCGGGCGGCAGCAGCCGCAGGTAGGGCAGCGACACCTCGCGGCGGAACGCCCGCAGCCCGGAGTTCAGGTCCGGGATCTTCGTGTTGGTGAGCCGCTCGGCGACCTTGCGGATGAACCACTTGGCGGGGACGCGCAGCGCCTTGTGCGTGCCCTCCTCGGTGGTGCGCGCGCCGACGACCTGGTCCACCGACGGGTCGCCGTCCAGGACCTCCACCAGCTCGGGGATCCGCTCGTTGGGGTAGGACATGTCGGCGTCGGTCCACACGACGATCTCGCCGCGGGCCTGCTGGGAGCCGATGCGCCGGACGGTTCCCGAGCCGCTGTTGTGCTGGAACGCCAGGATCCGCATGTTCGGGAAGCGCGGCGCGGCCTCCTCCAGGCGCGCCAGCGTCTCGTCCGTGGAGCAGTCGTCGACGGCCAGCAGCTCGTAGGTCTTGCCGCTGCCGTCCATCGCCTTGGTGATGCGCTCGACCTCGTCGATCACATGGTCCTGCTCGTTGTAGCAGGGGAGGACGATCGTGACGTGGACCGGGCCGGACTCCGGCCGGGCGGGTGCGGGCCGCGTCTCCGGACCCGGACGGTGCGCCGGCGCGGCGGACGGAGGTGCCGGCTCGGCGGGCTGGGGCGCTGACGTGACGGGCTGGGTACTCACGCAGCGCGAGAATACTCGCACCAGGCGAACGCGACCGCCATTACCGGCCGGGCACCCCCACGACGGGCTCCGCCACCGGCCCCGCAACGGGTCTCGCTGTGGGTCTCGCAACGGTCCCGCTCCGGTTCTCGCTATGGGCGGCCGGGCGGCTCGGCGATCCACACGTCCACGCTCAGCCCCCAGGTGCCGCCGGGCGGCTCGTCCAGGGTCCGGCCGTCCTGCCGCGTCCGCAGCCGCACGACCTGGGTGACCGGGCCGTACTGCGCGACCTGGCCCGGCTCCGCCCCCATGATCACCGGATGCCGTCCCGCCGCGAACACCTTGCCGACCACCCGCCGGACGTCGGCGGGCCGCGCGCCCTTGACCGTCCGCGCCGCGGGCAGCCCGCACATTCCGCGGACGACCTGGAGGAACCGGTCGGCGGTCGCCCGTTCGACGACCACCACGGAGCGGCCCGGGCCGAGCTTGGCGCACAGGTCGCGCACCGCCGCGCGCTCGTGCTGGTCCGTCCTGGAGACCATGAGCGGCCCGGACGTCAGCACGATCGGCACCAGCAGCAGCACCACGCCCGCGGCCGCGACCGTCCGGACGACCCTCGGCCCGTACCCGAGGCGGCGGATCCGCTTCACCGTCCACGCCGCCGCGAACACGGTGAACAGCAGCAGCCCGGGGATGACCAGCCCGATCAGCCGCCGGGACGCCCACGGGTGGTCGGGGGTGATGCCCGGGCGCAGCAGGACCTGGACGGTCGTCCACACCACCACCGCGTACGGCAGCAGCCACTCCGGGGACTGGCCGCGCATCAGCCGCCGCGCCAGCAGCGCCGCCCCGAACACCGCCAGCAGCAGCGCGGGCACGCCGATGTACCAGCCGACCCAGTGCAGGGACAGCTCCGAGTACTGCCGGGTGCCGTCCATGGCCATGTGGTTGATCCGCTGGACCTGCTCGATGAAGTAGGCGTTCAGCTCGTCGTCGGGATTGCCCGGCACGCGCCGGACGGTCTGCACCAGCGGCCGGACCGCGAACCCCAGCATCACCAGCAGGGTGAGGACGGCGGCGGCACCAGGCAGCCGGCCCCGCCCGGCGGCCGCCGCGAGGCCGCGGAGCCGGGGGCCGGTGCGCCGCCAGCGCAGCAGCGGCACCACGACGCAGGTGACCGCGACGATCAGCGCTGTGAGCGCCAGCAGCGGGTCGAGGGAGGTGTGCAGGTAGCGCAGGTAGGGGCGGGAGAGCGTGTACCCCTCGACCAGCCCGCCCGCGACCCCGGCGGCGACCCCGGCCGCCAGCGGGTAGCCCGTCCGGCGCCCCCGCGCGACGAGCAGCCCGGCGAACGCCACCACCGGCAGCACGTCCCTCAGCCCGTCGATGCGGACGAGCACGATCAGCCCGAGCGCGGCGCCCGCGAGGAACGCCTTCGTCCGCGCCGACCGCGCCTCCTCCCCCCGGACGTCGTGGAGCAGCGACAGCCCGCCGAGCAGCAGCACCAGCGCGGGCAGCTCGCTGAACGTCGACCGGGACACCCACACCATCGGCAGCGTCAGCGCCAGCAGCAGCGCCCCGGCGGGCGCCCAGCGGGGCCCGGCCAGCCGCGCGACGAGCCCGGCGAACGCGAGGACGGCGCAGGCCCCGAGCAGCGGCGCCATCAGCAGCATCCCCTGGGTGCCGCCGACCCAGCCGCCCAGCGCCAGCACCATCGGCAGCCCGGCCATGAATTGCGGGACGATCGACCCGCCGTCCTCGTAGAAGGCGGGGCTCGCGTACTCCAGCGCCCGGTCGCCGCCGCCGAACGCCCATTCCATCCGCGGGATCGGCAGCGAGCCGTGGTCGGTCAGCCACGTCGCGAACTGCACGTACGAGGCCGGGTCCCGGCGCACGATGATCTGCTCGGAGCACATGACCACCTGGAGCACAAGGAACGCGGCCGCCACCGCGAACACCCCCGCGGTCGCCCACCACGGCACCACCCCCCGCCCCCCGGCGGCCGTGGCCCCGCCGTCCTGCGACCCGCCAGCGTCCTGCGACCCGCCGACGTCCTTCCCCCCGCCGACACCTCGCGACCCGGCGACGTCCTCGCGTGGCCGTGATCGCAGGCCCTGCCACAGCGCGAGCCCCGCGACGGGCACGAAGAGGCAGATCGCCGGGCCCGGACGGAACACCCCGGCCAGCAGGAGCGGCAGCGACACGGCGAGCCACGCCACGAGGAGCAGCGCAGGGGCCACGGTGACCCGCGCGAGCAGCCGGCCCGCGCGCCGGTCCATGAGGTGGTCGTCCATCGGTGCGGAGCGTAGCGGTCCCGGACTCCGCAGCGGCCCGTGCCGGGCCGTGACTCCCGTTGAGGCTCGGCCACCGCACCGCCTCGGACCTCTACGCTCGCCCCATGACCACACGCGCCAGCGGCGACGCGCCGGGACCGGCGGACCTGCTCCGGCGGCGGGTCGCCGACGATCCGTCCCGCCCCTTCGTGACCTTCTACGACGACGCGCGAGGCGAGCGCGTCGAGCTGTCGGCCCGCACGTTCGACAACTGGGTCGCCAAGACGGCCAACTTCCTCGTGGACGGTCTCGGCGCCGAACCGGGAACGCGGGCGGTGCTCGCGCTGCCGCCGCATTGGCAGACCGCGGTGTGGCTGATGGCCTGCTGGTCGGCGGGAATCGTCGCGGAGCCGGTGGATCCGGAGTCCGTCCGGGCGGGAGCGGGCGGGGGCGCGGCCGAACCCTCCGGGGGGTCCGCGCCGTACATCCTTGCGGCGGCCGAGGAGGTGCTGGACGACGTGATCGCGGACCCGAAGGCCCATGGCGGCGCGGAAGAGATCGTCGGCCTGTCACTGCACGCGCTCGGCGGCCCGCTCGCCGACTGCCCGCCCGGGGTGACCGACTACGCCGCCGAGGTCCGCTCGCACGGCGACCGGTTCGTCCCCGCCCCGGAGGCCGCTGCGGAGGCGCCCGCGCTCATCGTGACCCCGCAGCCGGGTGTGACAAAGACCACATTCTCCGGGACGGCCCTGGTCGGCGCGGCTCGTTCGGCCGTGCAGAAATGGGACCTTGACGCTCGGAGCCGTGTCCTGGTTGACATGTCGTTCGCCACACTCGACGGGGTTCTGGCGGGCCTGCTCGCACCACTAGCCTCAGGTGCTTCCGTCATAATTCAACGAAACTTTGACAAAGCCGTCCTCGACCGTCGGGTCACCCTGGAGCATGTGACGGCGGTGGCCGGGCTTCCCGGATGGAATGACGCATCCGGGTCCCCGCGCCTGCTCGCCTGACCTACGCTCTCCCTTGCTCCCGCTACGACCGTCATGCCATCCGATCCCCCGGAAAGCGGGCCAGCCCCCGGACCACGGAGCCGATGAACAGCAACCCGATGTACATGGAGTACGTCGACGACGCCGACCCGCAGACGGCGCCGCCTCGACGCGGCTGGCGCATCCTCGGCTGGGTGTGCATCGGGCTGTCGGCGGTCATGGTCGTCGGTTCCCTGACCGCCTACGGTCTCTACCGCAAGGCGTTCGGGAACATCTCGCACGAGGACGTCAACGCCCAGCTCGGCCCGAACCGGCCGAAGAAGCTGAACAGCGCGATGAACATCCTGCTCCTCGGCTCCGACACCCGCGAGGGGTCCAACGCCAAGTACGGCCGCTCGATGAAGAACGAGCCGCCGCGCTCGGACACGATGATCCTGCTGCACCTGTCCCCCGGCGGCGGGCAGGCGATGGGCATCAGCTTCCCCCGCGACCTGATGGTGCGGATGCCGGCCTGCCGGACCAAGGACGGCCGGACGGTCCCCGCCTCGGCCCGCGCCCAGATCAACTCGGCGTTCACCAACGGCGGCGCGGCCTGCGTGATGAAGACGATCGAGAGCATCTCCAACATCCGCATCGACCACTTCATGCAGGTCGACTTCAACGGCTTCAAGTCGATCACCAACGCGGTGGGCGGCGTCCCGGTGTGCCTGCCGAAGGACGTCAACGACCCCAAGTCCAAGCTCCGGCTGGGCAGGGGCAAGCACACCATCCAGGGTGAGACGGCCCTCGCCTACGTCCGTGTCCGGCACGGCCTCGGCGACGGCTCCGACACCGACCGCATCAAGCGGCAGCAGAAGTTCATGGGCGCCCTCGCGAACAAGGCGATGAGCGCCGGGGTGCTCAGCAACCCCAGGAAGCTGCTGTCGCTGATGAACGCGGCGACCAAGTCGCTCACCACCGACGAGGAGCTCACGCCGCAGGTCATGATGCGGATCGCCCAGGGCATGCAGGGCATGACCTCGGGCAAGCTGCGCTTCGTCACCGTCCCGTCCGGCCCGGACCCGGCCGACCCGAACCGGGTGGCGCTCACGGCCGGCGCGCAGCCGTTCTTCGCCTCCATCCGCAACGACAAGACGGTCCCCAGCGAGCCGAAGCCCGGCGCGTCCAAGATCCCGCCGAGCCAGGTGCGGGTGCGTGTCTACAACGCCAGCGGGATCGAGGGCCAGGCCCGGCGCGTCGCCGACGACCTGGAGTCGCAGGGCTTCCAGGTCAGCGTGGGCGGCAACGCCTCCACCACGGCGATCACCAAGGTCCTGTACGGTTCGGGTGCCGACCAGCAGGCCCAGACGCTGACCGCGCTGATCCCGAGCAAGCCGCAGGCCGCGGCTCGGGTGAGCGGCGGCAGTCCCGGCGTCGTCGACCTGATCGTCGGCTCCGACTGGACGGCACTGAAGAACGCCAGGGGGGGAATCCCCAAGCAGGACGGCGAGATCAAGGCCGACGACGACATCTGCAAGGGAACCTGACCGCGCAGCCATGACGTACACCACCCGGTCCTCCGCGCCCGGCACGGCCCAGCCCGGCACCGTGCCGCCCGGCACGATCCAGCCCGGCGCGCTGCCGCCCGAGGCGGCGCGGCAGCCCGACCGGCCCTGGGCGGCGGAGGAGGTCCCGGCCGAGCCCGCGGCGCCCGTCCCGGACGCGGCGCCGGCACCGGCGCGCAAGCCCCGCGACCCGTTCTTCGACAACGCGAAGTACCTGGCGATCCTGCTGGTGGTGGCGGGGCACTCCCTGGCCAACCTGCAGAACGTCCCCCTGGCCAAGGGCCTGTACATCTTCATCTACATGTTCCACATGCCGCTGTTCATCGTGATCACCGGCTACTTCTCGCGGAACTGGACGTTCTCCGGCGGCAAGGCCCGCAAGCTCATCACCAACGTCGGCGTGCCCTACGTGGTGTTCGAGTTCGCCTACTCCATCTACGACTGGCTGGCGGGGCGCAACGAGCTGGAGATCAGCCTGCTCAACCCGTACTACCTCACCTGGTTCCTGTGCGCGCTGTTCCTGTGGCGGCTGTCCACGCCGGTCTGGCAGCAGATCCGGTGGCCGCTGGCGGTGGCGCTGGTGTTCTCGCTGCTGTCCTACATGAGCGACCTCGGCGGCACCTTCGACATCCACCGGGTGGTCGGCCTGCTCCCGTTCTACGTCCTCGGCCTGTGCCTGAAGCCCGAGCACTTCGAGCTGCTGAAGAAGCCCGTCGCGCGGCCGATCGGGTTCGTGGTCCTCGGGGTCGGGCTCGCCTGCTCCTACCTGGTGATGAACCACATGTCCCGGGACTGGATCTTCTGGAAGCACCCGCACTTCGAGCTCGGCGTCGGCAACTTCGCGGGGACGGTGATGCGGCTCGGCATGTTCGTCAGCGCGACGCTGCTCGTCGCGGCGTTCCTGGCGATCGTCCCGCGCAGGCAGTACTGGTTCACCCAGCTCGGCGCGGCCACCCTGTACGCCTACCTGCTGCACGGGTTCGTCACCCGGCTGCTGAACTTCACCGGCTGGTGGGGCGCGGAGTGGATGCACACCCCGGCCGGCGTGTTCGCGGTGATCGCCGGAGCCGTGGTCGTGGGCACGGTCCTGTGCTCCAAGCCCGTCGTGCGGTGCATGAGCTGGGCGCTGGAGCCGAAGATGACCTGGATCTTCACGCCGCTGCGCCGTCCCCAGAGGCGTACCTGAGACACGGCCGGGGCGCCGCCCTGAGCGGCACGTCCATGATCGCCGGAATTTCCGGAGTCTGCCGCATCCGGCCACGGCGGCGGCGGCCGGGGCACTAGAGTCGCCATGCCTCCCTGTGAACGGTGGTCAGGTACCAAATGAATCTTTCGGAGACATGACGGAAACCCTCCCCCAGTCACGCCCCCCGGCCGACGAGCCCCCCGGGCGGCCCGCCGAGTCCGCGCCGCCCCCGCGGGCGCGCGACGCCTACTTCGACAACGCCAAGTTCTTCACGGCCCTGCTGGTCGTCGTCGGGCACGTCTGGGCCGAGTTCGGGGACAGCGACGCCGCCCACGCGGCGTACATGGTGCTGTACGGCTTCCACATGCCGGTGTTCGTGTTCATCTCCGGGTACTTTTCCCGTGGATTCATGCGTTCCACGGAGAAGTTCCGGAGCATCTTCCCCACTTTGATCGTCCCCTACGTCATTTTCATCGTGCTTTACCGGGTGCAGCTCGTCGTCATCAACGATGTCGATTTCCGGCTCAGCTCGCTTTTGCGTCCGCACTTCCTCATGTGGTTCCTGGTGGCGATGGTGTTCTGGCGGCTGAGCGCGCCGCTGTGGGGGCACCTGCGCCATCCGGTCGCGGTGTCGCTCGCGCTGGCGCTCGTCGCGGGGACCTGGGCCTTCACCGCCGACTCGACGCTCAGCCGGACGGCCGGGCTGCTGCCCTTCTTCGTGCTCGGGCTGACGATCGAGCCCCGGCACGTGCACGTCCTGCGCCGCGGCTGGGCGCGGTGGGCGGGCCTCGGCGTCCTGCTCGCCGCGCTGCCCATCGCCTACGTCTGGGAGCGCGGCACGGTCGTCCCGAAGATCAACCGGGGCTTCGTGTGGTGGACCCTCGGATACGAGGACATGGGCTACTCGACGCTGGAGGGCATGGGCGGGCGCGTCCTCGCCACGGTGCTCGCGCTCGTCCTCGGCGCGGCGTTCCTCGCCACGATCCCGCGCGGCCGGGCCTGGTACACCCGGATGGGGACGCGGACGATGTACGTCTACCTGCTGCACGGCCTCGTCGTGAAGACGTTCGACTACAGCGGCCTGCTCGACCGGTCCGTCCTGCACAACCCGGCCGGCCTGGTCGCGGTCACGCTCGCGGCGGTCGCGCTCGGCGTGGCGCTGGCCACCGAGCCGGTGCGGCGCGCGACCCGCTGGGCGGTCGAGCCCCAAGCCCGGTGGCTGCTCAAGCCCTCACATCCCAGGACATAAGCTCTTACTACGTCTGCGGGTATAGTCCAGCTTTCCCCGAGTAGTTGATTGGCCTTCGCGTGAGCAGTGGTAACGGCATCTCCCTGAGCATCATCGTGCCCGTGCACAAAGTGCAGGGCTACATCCGGCAGTGCCTGGATTCGATCCTCGACCCCGACCTTCCGAACCTGGAAGTCATCGCCGTCGACGACGCCTCGCCGGACGGATGCGGGGAGATCCTCGACGAGTTCGCCGAGCGGGACTCCCGGGTCCGGGTGCTGCACCTCGCCGAGAACGTCGGCCTCGGGCACGCCCGCAACGCGGGGCTGGACGCCGCGACCGGCGACTACGTGTGGTTCTTCGACAGCGACGACCACGCCACCGAGGGGGCCGTCCGCGCGGTCTGCGACCGGCTCGCCGAGACCCGTCCCGACGTCCTGGTCTTCGACTACGCGCGGTCCTACTGGAACGGCAAGGTCAAGCGCAGCATCATCAACGACCTGTTCCGGGAGCCGCCCGCGCCGGACGTGTTCACGCTGGAGGAGCGCCCGAGCGTCCTTGAGATGATGATGACGGCGTGGAACAAGGCGATCCGCCGGCAGTTCCTCCTCGACCTCGGGCTGCGCTTCAGCGGCGGCTACTACGAGGACGTCAACGTCACCTACCCGATCCTGATGGCCGCCGAGCGGCTGAGCCTGCTGGACCGGGTCTGCTACATCTACCGGCAACGCCGCCGCGGTGCGATCACCAAGACGACCGGCGCCAAGCACTTCGACGCCTTCGCCCAGTACGACCGCATCTTCGCCTTCATGGACGAGATGGGGCCGAAGGCCGACCCGTTCCGGCAGCTGATGTTCGACCGGACGATCTGGCACCTGCTGGTGATCATCGAGCGCGGCGACCGGGTGCACGAGTCGGAGAACGAGCGGTTCTTCTCCGAGATGTCCAAGACCTACAACCGGTACCGGCCGGAAGGGCACGTCCCGCCCGACACCAAGCCGTTCCTGGCCGAGAAGCACCGGCTGATCCAGAAGAACGACTACCGGGGCTTCCAGCGCCTCGGCGCCGGGTCGGTGAAGGCCAAGGCGAAGAAGCCCGCCCGCAAGGCCAACAACCTCCGCAAGCGCGGCGTGCTGTACTCCAAGGAGGTGGCCAAGGACCGCTACTACCAGATGCAGCGGCGCCTGGCCATCGACGAGAACCTCGCCGTGTTCGCCGCCTACTGGTACCGCGGGTACGCCTGCAACCCCGCGGCGATCTACGAGAAGGCGCGGGAGCTGGCCCCGCACATCCGCGGCGTGTGGGTGGTGAAGCCGGGGGCGCGCAAGGACATGCCGAAGGGCGTGGAGTACGTCGTGTCCGGGTCGGCCGACTACTACCGGACCATCGCCCGCGCGAAGTACTTCGTCAACAACGTCAACTTCCCGGACCACTACGTCAAGCGCCCCGGCCAGGTGCACATGATGACGCAGCACGGCACCCCGCTGAAGAAGATGGGCCTCGACCAGATGGAGTTCCCGGTCGGCGCCAAGGACATGGACTTCAAGGCCCTCATCACCCGCTCGGACCGCTGGGACTACCTGCTCTCGTCCAACCCGCTGTCCAGTGAGGCGTGGGAGCGCGGGTTCCCGTGCAACTACGAGATGCTGGAGATCGGCTACCCGCGCAACGACCGGCTCGTCCAGGCCGATGAGGAGGAGCGCGGGCGGCTGCGCGCCGCCCTCGGCGTCCCCGAGGGCGCGACCGCGGTCCTGTACGCGCCGACGCACCGCGACTACCAGCGGCACTACACCCCGATGTTCGACATCGGCCGGTTCGTCGAGCAGCTCGGCCAGGACCACGTGCTGCTCCTGCGCGCGCACTACTACTACAAGCTCAAGAACATGGCCGCGGACATGGGCTGGCCCGAGGGCCGCGTCATCGACGTGTCCAAATACCCGTCGGTCGAGGACCTCGCCATCGCCTCGGACGCGCTGCTCACCGACTACTCGTCGGTCATGTTCGACTACGCCAACCTCGACAAGCCGATCGTCATCTACGCCAACGACTGGGAGACCTACAAGCTGACCCGCGGGGTCAACTTCGACCTCACCGCCACCCCGCCGGGCGTCGTCGCCACGACGGAGAGCGAGCTGGTCGACGCGTTCGTGTCCCGGGCGGCGTGGAGCGACACCGCGAACAAGGCGCGCGAGAACTTCCGGGCGCGCTTCTGCCCGTGGGACGACGGCCACGCCGCCGAGCGCGCCGTCCGCCGGATGTTCCTGGGCGAGAAGGTCCCCAGCCCGCCACGGTGATCGCCGGGACGCCTTGATCGTCCTGCCCGCTCCAGTACCCTCGGTGGACCCCGCTTCGAGCCGGGCCCGCCGTTCACACCATGCCGTCGCACACATGCCGGCTCACACCAGGCCGTCTCATGGCGTGCCGGCCGACAACATGCCGTCTCACGACCCGGCGCCCGGCGCCGGGTCCCCAAGTGGTCGAAGGAGTGGGTCGCTTGTCCAGCCGGATCAGCGTCATCGTCCTCTCGCACGGCGCCGGTGAGGCGCTGCCGGACACGCTGGCGTCCCTCGCCGCCCAGCCGCACCGCGCGCTGGAGGTGCTCGTCATGGACGACGGCACCGGCGCCGCCGCCGGGACGGCGCTCCCCGACGACCGGTTCCGGCTCATACGGGAGGGCGCGCTCAGCCGGGGCGCCGCCCGCGGGCGCGGCGCCGCCGCCGCGGACGGGGAGTTCCTGCTGTTCGTCGACGGCGGCGACGAACTGCCCCCGGACGCGCTCGGCCTGCTGGTGGACGCGCTGGAGCGGTCGGGGTCGGACGTCGCGATGGGCGCCGAGGCCGCCAGGAAGCGCACCGGCCAGGTGTGGTCGTGGCAGCCGCGCAAGGCGTCCGTGCCGCCGGCGACGGGCACCGACCTGCGCCGGGAGCCCGGGCTGATCCTCAGCCGGCGGATCGCCGGGAAGCTGTTCCGCCGCTCCTTCTGGACCGCCGCCGCGCTGGAGTTCCCCGACATCGGCCGGTACGACGACCTCGCCGTGACCGTCCGGGCGCTGCATCTGGCCAAGGCCGTCGACGTCCTGCCGGAGGTGGTGCTGCGGCGGCGGAACGTCCAGCACGAGCCGACGACGGAGGCGCAGGACATCGCGGACGGGTTCGGCGCGGTCACGCTCGCGACGACCTGGCTCACCGAGCACGGCGACGCCGGGGACGCGCGGCGGCTCCAGCTCGCGGCCGTCACCACCGAGCTGCGCGTGTTCCTGGACGTGCTGCCCGACCTGCCCGCCGACGAGCGCGAGCAGGTCGTCGCGCAGGCGGCCGCGTACGCGGCCACGGTCCCGCCGAAGGTGTTCGCCGACGCGCCCGCCCTCGTCCGGCTCAAGTGGCACCTCGCCGCCACGGGCCACACCACGGAGCTGGTGAAGGTCGTCCGGTACGAGCGCGGCAAGTCCTCGCCGTCGATCGTCCGCGACCCGCTGCGCCGGTACGTGGTGTACCCGTACTGGAAGGACGGCTCGCTCGACATCCCCCGCGAGGTGTACCGCGCCCGCGACGAGGTCCGGATGCGGGGCCGCGTCCACGCGGTGGGCTGGGACGGCGACCGGCTCACCGTGACGGGCGAGGCGTACATCAACTCGGTCAGCTCGCGCCGCCGCTGGACGTCGCTGAAAGCCGTCACGCTGCGGTCGGGCGACCGGAAGGTCACCGCGAGAGCGCGGCAGATACCTAAGCCCGGCAAATCGTCCGGGTGGTCGGGGTTCGAGTTCTCGCTCGACGCGGGACGCCTCCGTGACCACGGGACGTGGGTCGAGGGCGTCTGGGACGTCGAGGCGTCCGTGCTGAACTCCGGCGTGTTCCGCAGGGGCCCGCTGCGCGGCGGCGGGTCCGGCACCGGCGCGCACCCCCCGTACCGGTACGTCGCCGGCGACGTGCGGATCGTCCCGCAGATCGTGGAGGGGAACCTGCGCGTGCTGGTGGAGAAGGTCCGGGTCAAGGCCACCGGGCTGCGCTGGGACGGCGACGACCTGGTCATCGAGGTCGCGTCGGCCGGCGAGCCGCCCGCGGGGCTGGTCCTGCGGCTCGGCGACACCACCGTCGAGGTCCCGCTGGAGGACGGCGACGGCGGGACGCCCAGGACGCGGCGCGCCCGGATCGACCCGGCCGCGCTCGCGGACGTGCCGATCTCCGAGGACGCCATCGACGACACCCGCGACTGGACGGTCTCCGCCGGGGGCCGCCCGCTCGTGCTCGCCGAGGGCGTGCAGGACGCCGAGCGGCCGTTCGGCGCGCTGGAGGTCGGCGCGGGCCGCGGCCCGGGCGGCTACCTGCGTGTCCGGCTGACGACGACCCGGCTGCTCGTCACCGGCTGCGCGTGGCGCCCGGACGGCACCCTCGCGCTCACCGCGACGCACGCCGCGCACCCGGGCGGGCAGATCGTGCTGCGCGGGCGGGCCCGCCGCAAGGAGTTCGCGTTCGACCTCGTCGGCGACGGGTCGGGGACGCTGCGGGCCGAGGTGCCGGTGGCGGCCGTGCCGGGCGTCGCGGGCGTGCTGCCGCTGCGTCCGGGCCGCTGGGACGTGCTGTTCCGGCCCGCCGGGGGCGGCCGGGCGCTGACCGTCCGGCTCACCGGCGCGGCGCAGAAGGGGCTGCCCGAGGCGCAGCGGGTCGCGCGGCGCGGCTACGACCTGGAGACCACCGACGGGCGGCTCGTCGTGGCGGTGACCGGCGACGTGTCCCAGGAGGAACGCTCCTCCGGCCCGAAGATCCGCGAGGAGGCCCGCCGCCGGGTCGACCGCGACGGGCTGCGCGACACGGTCCTGTACTCCTGCTTCAACGGCCGCCAGTACTCCGACAGCCCGAAGGCGATCCACCAGGAGCTCGTCCGGCGCGGCTCGGACCTGGGGCAGCTCTGGGTCGTCAACGACGCGCAGGTGGAGCTGCCGGACACGCTGGAGGCGGTGCGGCTGAACGGCGCCGAGTGGCAGGAGGCCGTGGCGACCTCGCGCTACATCGTCACGAACCACCGGCTCGGCGACTGGTTCCAGCGGCACCCGGACCAGATCGTCCTGCAGACCTGGCACGGCACCCCGCTGAAGAAGATCGGCAAGGACATCAAGGAGGTGCACTTCGCCTACGCGCCCGGCATGAAGAAGGCGCTCCAGGCCAAGACCACCGGCCCCGCCGTCCCCGAGTGGAGCCACCTGCTGTCCCCGAACCCGTTCAGCACGGAGATCTTCCGCCGCGCGTTCGCGTTCACGGGCGAGATCATCGAGGCCGGGTACCCGCGCAACGACCTGATGCACAGCCCCGAGGCCGACGTCGTCGCCAAGGACGTCCGGGCGCGGCTCGGCATCCCCGAGGGCAAGAAGGTCGTGCTGTACGCGCCGACGTGGCGCGACGACCAGTACTACAGCAAGGGCCGCTACAAGTTCGACATGCGGCTCGACCTGGACCGCGCCCGCGACGCGCTCGGCGACGACCACGTGCTGCTCGTCCGGCTGCACACCAACGTCGTGGACGGCATCACCGAGGACGACGCCGGGTTCGTCCGGGACGTCTCGCTCTACCCCGACATCACCGAGCTGTACCTGATCGCCGACATGATGATCAGCGACTACTCGTCGGTGATGTTCGACTATGCCAACACCGGCCGCCCCATGCTGTTCTTCACCTATGATCTGGCCGACTACCGTGACCGGCTCCGCGGCTTCTACTTCGACTTCGAGGCCGAGGCGCCGGGGCCGCTGGTGGAGACCTCCGACGCGCTGATCGAGGCGATCCGCGACGTCGGGGCCGCCACCGCCGGCCACCGGGACCGCTACGAGGAGTTCGTGCACCGGTTCTGCCCCCTGGACGACGGGAACGCCGCCGCCCGCACCGTCGACCACGTCTTCCGATCATCGACCTGAACGGCGCCCCGCCATGACACTTCCGAAGGTCAGCGTCATCGTCCCCGTGTACAACTGCCGCGCGTCGGTGGAGGCCACGCTGCGTTCGGTGTTCGACCAGACGCTCGGCTCCGGGACGATCGAGGTGATCGCGGTGGACGACGGGTCCACCGACGGCAGCGGGGACGAGCTGGACCGGATCGCGGAGTCGCACGCCGGGCTCACGGTCCTGCGGCGGCCGAACTCCGGCGGGCCCGGCGCCCCGCGCAACGCGGCGATCGACCGCGCCCGCGGCGAGTACCTGTTCTTCCTGGACGCCGACGACCGCCTCGGCCCGGAGGCGCTGGAGCGCCTGTGCGCGATGGCCGACGAGAACGGCACCGACGTGGTCATCGGCAACTACGTCGGCGTCGGGCGGGGCGTGGCGCGGTTCGAGGAGAACGTCCCGCGGGTGACCGTGGACGACCCGGACTTCGACGTCTACGGCAGGTCGCTGACCGCGCACAAGCTGTTCCGCAGGGACCTGGTGGAGCGGCACGGGATCCGCTTCCCCGAGGGGATCCTCTCGGGCGAGGACAAGGTGTTCACCGGCCACGCCCTGCTGTGCTCGTCGGGCGTGTCGATCGTCGCCGACTACGACTGCTACTACCTCGTCGAACGCGAGGACGGCACCAGCATCATGCAGGCGGGCGGCGCCGCGCCCGCGGAGTACTACGCCAAGGCGGCCCGGCCGCTGCTCGAACAGGTCATGGCGCACACCAAGCCCGGGATGGTCCGCGACCGGATGCTGGTCCGGCATTTCCAGCGCGACGTCCTGCACCGGCTCAACGGCGCCTTCCTCGCGGCGTCCGCCGATGACCGGCGCGCGACGCGGGACGGGGTCCGCACCCTGTGCGAGGACTTCCTCACCCCGGCCGTGCTCATGCGGATGCCGCCCCGGTACCGGCTGCTCGCCCACTGCGCGCGCAGCGGCCACCAGGAGCTGCTCGGCAAGATCGTCGAGGCGGGACTGGCGGACGAGCCGGTCCCGGTCAAGGTGGACGGGGACCGCGCCTACGCCCTGTACCCGGGGTTCCGGGAGGCGGGCGCGGCCATCCCGGACGCCTACTTCGACGTCACCGACCGGCTGCGCGTCACGCGGAGCCTGACCGCGCTCGCCTGGGACGGCGACCGGCTGCGCGTCGGCGGCACCGTCGCGATCGACCGCGTCGGCACCGGCGACCGGACGGTCGCGATTCTGCTGCGCGACAAGAAGTCCGGCGCCGAGCACCGCGTGCCCTGCGAGCCTTCCGGCGGCGGCAACAGCGACGGCGACGGCGGTGACGGTGATGATCACGGCGGCGCGGGCTTCACGGTGGCCATCGACCCGGCGACGGCGGCGTCCGGCAAGCCGCTGCCCGCGGGCGCCTGGGACCTGCACGCCGAGGTGACGCACGACCGGCTGGCGAAGGAGGGGCGGCTCGGCGCCGACCGCGATCCGGAGATCGCCGCCCCGCCCGCCCGGTTCGTGGTGTCCGGGGACGGCCCGGGCGCGGCCGTCACCCCGTTCTTCACCCGCGGCTACGGCAATCTGACCCTGACCGTCACCCCCGGCCCCGGCGCGCTGGAGAAACTCCTGCGGGTCGAGGAGATCGGCTGGGACGGCGGGGCGCGCCTGCGGATCCGCGGCCACGTGCCCGTCTCGCCCGGTGCGGCCGAGCGCGTCGGCGTGGCCGTCCGGTTGAAGGCCCGGAGCGGCGGGGACACCAAGGACGCCGAGGTCGAGACCGTCCCGGGCGAGGGCCTTCTGGAGTTCACCGCGGTCGCCGACCTGCGGGGGCTGGCCGCCGGACGCTGGGACGTCCACCTGGAGTTCACGGTCGGCGAAGAGGCCGTCCGGATGCGGGTGCCCATCGCGGCGGCGCCGAAGGCCCCGGCCGTGCCGTGCGCGCCGCTCGGGCTGCGCCGCGCCTCGTTCTACCGGACGGGCGGCGGGAACCTCGCCGTCCACATCGTCCACGGGAGGGTCCCGGCCATCGCCCGGTCGGCGGGCCGCCGCCTCACCCGGAGGTAGCCGCCGTCTCCTTTCCGGTCGTGCCGGCCGCTCCGGCCTCGGCACCTTCCGGCGGCGCGGTCTCCGACGGCACGGTCTTGGGAGACGCGGCCTCGGGCGGCAGGGTCTCGGGGGGCACGGTCTCCGACGGCACGGCCGGGCGGGGCGGCGGGAGCAGCGCCAGGCCCAGCGCGACGCACGCGAACGGGACGGCGGGCAGCACGTAGCGGTAGTCGAAATCGGCGGTCGCGGCCGGGATCACCAGCAGCGCGAGGCTGGTCCCCCAGGGCAGCAGCGCGCCCGTCCCCCAGTGCCGGACGGGCCCGAGGACCCGCCACCTCCCCCCGGACCGGGCGTACGGAAGCGCGGCGGCGAGCCCGGCGATCAGCAGGATCCCGAGGATGGTGCCGGGCATCGCCATCGTGCGCTGGTAGCCGAGCACCGTCCCGGCCCACGGGTGGACGACCCTCGGCTCACCGCCGCCGGGGTCGTACCGCTCGGCCAGCAGCGCCTGCTCGTCGCTCCACGCCTCACCCTCGGGGAACTCGTATTGCAGCCACGTCCACGGCGTGGGGTAGGGCTTGCGTTCCCACTCGAACGACCGGAACGTGTCGCGGACGACCACCCGCGCGTAGTCCCCGGGCTGCGCCTCGATCGCGTCCATGGCGAACTCGCTCGCCAGCTTGTCCGCCGTGGGGCCGGTGATCCAGCCCGGGATGTCCCGGAACGGGGAGTCGCGCGTCCACATCGCGGCGAACGCCGGGGACATCCTCGGGTCGGTGTTCTTCGGGCACATCATGGCCAGTTCGGGGCGCGGCCTGATGACGCGGCAGTCGGCGAAGTCGGCGGTGCGCCCGTACAGCCAGATGCCGTTGGCCTTGGCGAGCTTGTACTCGCCGTACTCGGCGTGGAACCAGCCCATGTAGCCCGCGACCGGCAGGACGAACGCGGCCACGGCGACCGCGCAGGCCCGCCACCCCGCCCGTCTCAGCAGCATCCCCAGCAGGATCAGCGCGATCAGCGGCAGGCCCGCCGACCGTGTCAGCGCCGCGCACGCGGTGAGCAGCCCCGCCAGGCCGCCGAGCCACCACGGCATGCGCCGCCGCCACAGCACCACCGCCACCGCCGCGAGCAGCAGGAACGCGAACAGCGAGTCCGACATGAGCATGTGCTCAAGGGCGATCTGGTGGACGGGCAGCAGCACCGGCACCGTCAGCGGCGTCGCGGCGAGCGCGGGGACCCACACGCGCCACGCCCACCGCCCGGCCTCCCCGTCCGGGCCGAGCGGCCACGCCGCCCGCGCGGCGCGCCACACCAGGACGTACACGAGCACACCGGTGAGGACGCCGACGGCGTGCTGCACCGACACCATCACGGTGAAACTGTGGAACGGCTTGATCAGCCACAGCAGGAACGGATATCCGCTCGGGCGCGTCTCGCCCGGTTTCAGCTCGATCGCGGCCTTCAGGTATCCCGGCGAGTCGCCGAACCACAGCGGCGCGGGATATCCCTTGACCGCGACGACCCGTATCCACACCGCCACCGCGAGGACGCAGGTGAACGGCAGTTGGGCCACGGCGGAACGGCCCGCCCGGCCGGCTTTCTCACGCACCCGCAAAGCCTATCGAGGTCGGCCGCACGTGCGTGACCACCCCGTCAGGCGCAATTCTTCGTCAAGCCTGCGCCGCGTCCCGGCGCTTCCGATGACCACCGGGTTACGACTCCGTGAGAATAAGGAGGACCGCAACCGGACAACGGCTACGATCGTCAACGGCCGGGAGCGGCCCGGTTCGAACGAGAGGACACCCATCCATGGCGAACTTCACGCTGGAGGACGTTCGGCAACGGACGTACAAGGCGCGTGACGCCTGGTGGACGGTGCTGCTGGTCGACCCGCTCGCGTCCCGGCTCGTCAGGTTCACCGCCAACCGGACCCGGGTGACGCCCAACCAGCTGACCGTGGGCGCCCTGATCCTCGGCCTGGCCGCCGGCGGGTGCTTCGCCGTGGCGGGCTGGCCGTGGCTGCTGGCGGGCGCGCTGCTGTACCACCTGTCGTTCACGCTCGACTGCATGGACGGCAAGATCGCGCGGCTGAAGGGCACCGGCTCGGTGTTCGGCGCCTGGCTCGACTACATCTTCGACCGGGTCCGGGTGCTGGCCTGCGCCATCGCCCTGATGGCCGGGCAGTACGCCGACACCGGCAACGTCGCGTACGTGTGGACGGCCGTCGCGGTGGTCTTCCTGGACATGCTGCGCTACATGGACGCGCTGGAGATCTACAAGGTCCGGTCGCAGATGCGCGCCACGCTGAACGCCGCCCGCGAGGAGGCCCGGGACCTGGAGCTGGCGGCCCGGCGCGCCAGCGGCGAGGTGCTGGACGTCGGCGAGGTCGGCGAGGACCTGCGGACGGCCGAGGGCGCGCTGAGCGACCCCGAGGCCGACATGGAGAACCGCGTCGTCGGCGACGACCCGGCCGCGAAGGAGCTCCAGCAGGGCTTCGAGCAGCGGTTCCCCTGGTACGCGCGGATCCGCAACGTGCTCATGGCGGGCCGCATCCGCCCGCACCTGATCAGCGGCATCGAGTTCCAGATGGGCGTGTTCATCGTCGCGCCGGTGGCCGCCGCGGCCATCCCGGGCGCGGTGATCCCCGTGGTCGCGCTGAGCGCGGCCGGGATGCTCGTCTTCGAGCTGATCATCATCTACAAGTTCTGGCTGGCCAGCCGCGACTACAGCCGCAGCATGGCCAAGCTGGACGGCAAGATCGAGGAGTACCGGGCGCAGGTGCCCGCCGAGCCCCGCGAGACCGCGAACGCGGCCGTCGGCAGCAGCAGCTGACCGCCGTCCACAGGTTCGCCCACGACGACGAAGCCCCCCGCGGAGCACGGCTCCCGGGGGCTTCACCGTTTCCGGCGGACGTTTCCGGCGGACGGACGGTCAGGGCGTCCTGACGGCCGTCGCGCCGACGGCGGTGGCGGCGAGCATGTCCGTCCACTGGCGGCACACCTCGTCCAGGCCGTACGCGGCGCGGACCTGGTCGCGGGCCAGGAGCCGGTCGTGCTCCCAGCGGCCCAGGGACACGGTCGAGGCGATCGACGCGGCCATCGCGGACGGGTCGTCGTGGATCCACCGCGTGTCGTAGATGGTGTCGGCGCCCGGCCAGCCCAGCAGCGCCGGCACCGCCCCGGACGCCATCCCCTCGGCGGGGGCCAGGTGGAAGCTCTCGTCGTCGCTGGTCGACAGCACGAACCCGATGCGGCGCAGCCAGGACGCGACGTCCCGGCCGTAGGAGTCGAACACGACCCCGCCCGCCAGCAGCGGTGAGCGGCGGATCCGGCGGAACACCCGCTCGTAGTGCTCGCGCTCCTCCTCCTTCTGCCAGATCCACCAGTACTCCCAGGGGAGCTTGGTCTTGACGAAGAGGGTGAAGCGGGGATCGTCGCGGCGCAGTTCCTCCAGGGCGTCCAGGGCCAGGTCGAGCCGCTTGCGGGACGGCGCGATGCCGATCATCCCGAGGTGGTGCTCGGCGCCGGTCAGCTTCGGGCGGTCGAGCTGATGGTCGTCCACCCAGTTGGGGATGGTGGTGACCTTCCCGGCGGGCCAGCCGGTGATCTCCCGGGTGAGGTCGGCGTAGTGCGGGCTGACGCAGATGACCTCGTCCACCTCGTCGATGGGCAGGTGCCGCGGCCAGCGCGCGTACAGCTCGAAGCGGTGCAGCCGGACGACGAGCCGCTGGCCGGGACGCTTGTTCCGCGCGTACCAGATCGCGTTCGGCCCGCACCACTCGCAGACGACGACGTCCGCCCAGTCGGCCAGCTCCCGGCTGCGGTCCTCGTCGTGGACCTTCAGCGCGGCCCACTTGTCGACGCGGACCTCCATGTCCGGGCGGGAGCGGAGGTAGTCGAGCAGGCGGGTGAAGAACTTGAGGTCGTGCCCGGCGACGCCGACGCGCAGGCGCCGCGGCCCGCCCTGCGCCGCGTCCGGGGGCGCGGAGCCGGACGGGGCGGCGGTGCCGGCGAGCGCCTCGTCCGGCCGGGCAGGGCCGCCGCCCCCGGCCGCGCCGAGCCTTACGGCGACGCGCTCGTGCTCCTCGGCGGCCGCGAGGACGGCCGCGGACGGCTCCGGGAACGTCCGCTCGACACAGCCGCGCAGCCGCTCGGCCGCCGCGTCCAGCGTGAAGCCCGCCGCCGCCGCGCGGCAGCGCTCGACGGCCAGGGTGAACACGTCGGAGTTCTTGCCGATGAGGGTCAGGGCGTCCAGGACGTCGGTCTCCGTGGACGCGAACAGCGGGTAGTCGGTGCCGAACAGCCGCTCGTGCATCGGCGTGCGGTTGAGGACGACCGGCACGCCGAGCGTCCCGCACTCCAGCACCTTCGTGGACAGCTCCAGGCTCGCGTCCATCTCCGGGTGCCGCCACGACAGGCCCACGTCGCACGCGGCCGTCAGCCGCATCGCCTCGGCGCGGGGGTGGCCGCCGTGCCAGACGACGCCCTGCCCGCTCTCCAGCGCGGTGCGCATCCGCGTCGCGAACCCGGGGTCCGCCGGATCGTCGTGGATCTTGTCGCCGACCATGTGCAGCTCGGCGTCCACGCCCCGGATCGCCAGCAGGCGCGGCAACGAGGTCATCTCGTAGGTGTTCCAGCGCGGCGCGAACTTGCCGGTGTAGACGAGCGTGAGCGCGCGGCCGTCCGGCGCGCCGTCCCGCCTCGGCTCCAGGCCGTCGGGGAGGACGACGACGGGCGGGAACAGCACGCTCTTGCCCGCCGTCGCCGGGACGGCGCTCTCCAGGAAGCCGCGCAGCTCCTCGGTCTGGCAGAGCAGCACCCGGGAGGCGTCCGCGATCCGGCGCAGCTCGCCCTTGGACGAGCCGTCGAACAGCGCGGCGGACTGGGGGACGTCGGTCAGGTACGTCCACAGCCGCCCGGCCAGCGGCCCGGCGGACAGCTTGCCCGCGAGGCGGCGGCCCCTGACGACGATCATGTCGAAGCCGCCCTCCGGCGGGTGCGGGGGGCCGCCCGCCGCCGGGCGGAGCCGCTCCTCCTCGTCGACGCGGGCGAGGACGGCGGCGGCGGCCTTCGGGGGCATGCCGCCCTCGATGTCGATCAGGCCCTCCGCGTGCGGGCTGCGCACGGTGACCCCGGGCAGGGCGCGCAGCGGGTCGACGAGCCGGCCGGTCCTGACCGGCGCCTTGAGGACCAGGGTCACCGCGCAGCCGGCACGGGCCAGCGCCTGGACCATGCCCTGGGCCCAGATCGCCGAGCCGTCGATCAGGTTGAGATCGACGTCGCCGTAGACGAGGGCGCGAGGTCGCACAGGAGTTCCTTTCACGGTGCCGGGACGAGCAGTTCGGCGAGCCTGCCGGGCGTGGCCGCGGTGGCGTCCCAGGGGAGGCAGGCCAGGGTCGCCGGGGGCGCCTCGCCCCACAGGACGAGCGGGAGGCCACGGGCCGCGGCCAGCTCCCGGACGTCGTTCAGCGCGCGGTCCCGGTCGTACATGCCGGGGACGCCGAGGTAGGCCCACGGGCCGCCGGGCTCACCGGCCGCGGCGTCCACGACGAGCATGTCCACGTCCGCGGTGTCCAGCACGATCGTGGCGTCGTGCGGGTACAGCGGGATGACCTTCGCGTGCTCGGCGAGCGTGGCCGCCGCGCGCGCGCCGAGCACACCGGCGATGACGGGGCCCACGTAGGGGGCGGCGACGAGGAGGCGGTCCTCGGGACGGTCCACCCGGTCGAGCTGGATCCGCTCACCGTCCGCCGAGCCGGAGTCGGACACGGGGACGTTCCGCTTGCGCCAGAGCCGGTACAGCTCCTTGGGCAGCTTCACCCCGCGCCGCCGCGGGTTGCGCGCCGCGCCCGCGACCAGCCGCCCGAACTGGAGCGTCGTGGACGTCTCCAGGGCGTCCAGCCGCCGCTCCAGCTCCTGGACCCGGGACTCGCGCTCGCGCAGCGTGGCCCGCAGCCGCGCCACCTGCCGGTTGGCCTTCGCGTTGTTCACGCGGCGACTCCGTGTTCACCCAGGAACTCCATGATCACGTCGGCGATGCGGGGCCCGGCGTGCCCGTCCCACAGCGGCGGCCTCGCGTCGTGCGCCGGGGACGGCCCGTCCGGCCCGCCGAGGGCCTTGCGGGCGGCGGGGACGAGTTCCTCGAAGGTGACGAGGCGGTTGGTGCCGTGGGTGATGGTGATGGGCCGTTCGGTGTTGGGCCGGACGGTCAGGCACGGCACGCCGAGAATGGTGGTCTCCTCCTGGAGGCCGCCGGAGTCGGTGACGACCGCGGCGGCGCCGCGGACGGCGGCGATGAAGTCGATGTAGCCGAGTGGTTCCAGGACGTGCACGCGCGGGTGTTCATCGAGCCCGGCGGCCAGCAGGGTGGCGCGGCCGCGCGGGTGGACGGGGATGACCAGGTCGGCCAGGTCGGCGACGCCGTGCAGGTGCCGGACCAGCGCGGCGGCGGTCCCGGGCGCGTCGACGTTGGCGGGGCGGTGCATCGTCGCCAGGACGTACCGCTCGGGCAAGTCGAAGGCCGCGCGCGCCTTGGCGGTGTCGAAGCTGTCCAGGTTGGCCAGGAGCGTGTCGATCATCGGGTTGCCGACGAAGTGGGCCCGAGCCACCGGAACGCCCTCGTTGGCCAGGTGCCCGATCGCCTCCGGGCTCGTGACCAGGCACAGGTCGGACAGCTGGTCGGTGAGCCGCCGGTTGACCTCCTCGGGCATGGTCATGTCGAAGCTGCGCAGCCCGGCCTCCACATGGGCGACCGGGATGTGCAGCTTGGCCGCGACCAGCGCGGCGGCGATCGTCGAGTTCACGTCGCCGTACACGATGACGAGGGCGGGTGAACGGCTCGTGAACTCCCGTTCCAGCCCGATCATCAGCGCGGCGGTCTGCTCGGCGTGCCCGCCGGAGCCCACCCCGAGGTTGACGTCGGGCTCCGGGAGCCCCAGCTCCACAAAGAAGATCTCCGACATCCGCTCGTCGTAGTGCTGCCCGGTGTGGACCACCGCCTGCTCGGCGCCCGCGGCGCCGAGGGCGCGGATCACCGGTGCGGCCTTGACGAAGTTCGGCCGCGCCCCCAGGACGTGCACGATGGGTGCCAACACAATTTCCCTTCTGTTCATCGGGGTTGCCTACGCTCGCCCGCCGTGCTCAGAAAACCCGTCTACCTGCTGGGACTCACCTGGCGCCAGCTCCGCGACGACCCGGGGCGGGCGCCCCGGCTCGCCGTGCGGCTGCTGGCGCGGGCGGCCCCCGGCCCTCTCGGCGGGCGGCTGCGGCGCTCCCGCCTCGCCGTCCCGCGCCCCCGCGGCCTCCAGCGCGAGACCGCCGAGCTGCGCGCGCTGCTGGCGCACACCCCGCCGCCCCCGCCGTCCTGGACCGCCCGGTCCGCCCGGTCCGCGCCGCCCGGCCCGTCCGGGACGCGCGTCCTCCAGCTGGTGACGAACGCGCTGCCCCGCACCAACGCCGGGTACACCGTCCGGACGCACCGGCTCGCCCTGGCCCAGCGGGAGCTCGGCGTGGACGTCCACGTCGCGACACGGCTCGGCTACCCCCTCAGCCAAGGCATCGGCGACGCCCGCCCCCGCGTGGAGGTCGACGGCGTCCCCTACCACCGACTGATCCCCTGGGCACCGCCGTCCAATCCCGTCCGGGCGGTGGGCAAGGGCGCCGACCTGGCCGGACGCCTCGTCCGGGAGCTGCGCCCGGACGTCCTGCACGCGGTCAGCAACCACCTGAACGCCGCCGTCGCGCTGGAGCTCGGCCAGCGGCACGGGCTGCCCGTCGTCTACGAGGTCCGGGGTTTCCTGGAGGACTCCTGGCTGTCGCGTGACCCCGCCCACAGGGAGACGGACGAGTTCTACCGGCTCACCCGCGAGCTGGAGACGCGGCGCATGGCCGAGGCGGACGCCGTCGTCACGCTCGGCGAGGCGATGCGCGCGGAGATCGCCGCCCGCGGCGTCCCCGCCGAGAAGATCCACACGGTGCCGAACGCCGTGGACGAGACGTTCCTGCGGCCGCTGCCCGACGCCGCCGGCCTGCGGGCGTCGCTCGGCATCCCGGCGGACGCGCCGGTCGTCGGCCTGACGTCCTCGTTCTACGGCTACGAGGGCATCGACACGCTCATCGACGCCGCGGCGCTGCTGCGCGGCCGGGGCACGCCCGTCACGCTGCTGCTGGTCGGCGACGGGCCCGAGCGCGGGGCGCTCGAACGGCGCGCGGCCGGGCACGGCGTTCACGCCGTGTTCACCGGACGCGTGCCGATGGAATCCGTTCGTCGCCACCACGCCGTCCTCGATGTGTTCGCGGTCCCCCGGCGGGCCGACCGGGTCTGCCAATTGGTCACGCCCCTCAAGCCGATCGAGGCGATGGCCGGGGGAATCCCGGTAATAGCAAGTGATGTCAAGGCTCTGCGCGAAATCGTGGAACCGGGCGTAACGGGCACGTTAACAGTTCCGGAAGAGCCGGAAGCCTGGGCCGATTCGCTGGAAGAACTCATTTACGCTCCAGAAAGACGCCGAAAAATCGGGCAGTCGGCTCGGGAGTGGGTGAGGGCGGAACGCACGTGGCGGGCCGTCGCGGCCTGCTACCGGGCGGCATACGCCATCACATAGGACTCGCGAGGGGAGCCGGGTATGGATCTGGTGGTCATCGGACTCGGCTACGTGGGACTGCCGCTGGTGCGGGAGGCGTGCCGGGCCGGCCTGGAGGCCGGGGGGCTGGACCGCGACGCGCGCGTGGTCGCCGGGCTCAAGGCCGGCCTGTCGCACATCGACGACGTCTCGGCCGCCGAGGTCGAGGCGATGAACGAGGCGGGGTTCACGCCGAGCCTGCACGAGGACATCCTGGACGGCGCGCGCACAGTGGTGATCTGCGTGCCCACGCCGCTGTCGGAGGAGGGCGGCCCGGACCTGACCGCGGTCCGCGGCGCCGCCGAGACCGTCGCCCGCCACCTGGAACCGGGCATGCTGGTCATCCTGGAGTCCACCACCTACCCCGGCACCACCGACGAGGTCGTCCGCCCCATCCTGGAGACCTCCGGCCTGGCCGCCGGCGAGGAGTTCCACCTGGCCTTCTCCCCCGAGCGCATCGACCCCGGCAACCCCGTCTACGGGGTGCGGAACACCCCGAAGATCGTCGGGGGGCTGACGCCGGCGTGCGCGTCGGCGGCGTCGGCGTTCTACGGCAAGTTCGTCGACCGGGTCGTGGAGGCCAAGGGCACCCGCGAGGCCGAGATGGCCAAACTCCTGGAGAACACCTACCGCCACGTCAACATCGCCCTGGTCAACGAGATGGCCGTCTTCTGCCATGAGCTGGGCATCGACCTGTGGGACGCCATCGACTGCGCCGCCACCAAGCCCTTCGGCTTCCAGCCCTTCCGCCCCGGACCCGGCGTCGGCGGCCACTGCATCCCCATCGACCCCAACTACCTGTCCTACAAGGTCCGCTCCCTGGGCTACCCCTTCCGCTTCGTCGAACTCGCCCAAGAGATCAACGAACGCATGCCCCGCTACGTCGTCGAGCGCGCCCAGCAACTCCTCAACCGCGAAGGACGCGCCCTCAAAGGAGCCAAAGTCCTCCTCCTGGGCGTCACCTACAAAGCCGACATCGCCGACCAACGCGAATCACCCGCACGCCCCGTCGCACGCCGCCTGGCCCGGCTCGGTGCCGACCTCAGCTTCCACGACCCCTTCGTGTCCGACTGGCAGGTCGAGGGCGCCGAGGTGCGCGACGCGGGGAAGGACCTCCCCGCCGCGCTGGAGGCGGCGGACCTGGTGATCGTGCTGGCCGACCACGGCGCCTACGACGCGGCCACGCTCGCCCGGCACGCCCGGCTGCTGTTCGACACCCGGGGCCGGACGCGGGAGATGCGCGGCGAATCCGTGGAACTCCTGTAACAGCGGCCGCCCTAACAGACATAGGGGACTCGCCTGGCGCTGTCCACCTCCTGGACGACGGGAATTCATCGGCAATTTCCATGACCGTCCAAGACTCGGTCAGAGGCCACAATTTCGGCATGTTGCGGAGTGAGTAATGCGGGTCTGTGTTTGCACGATCGTGCATCATCCAGAGGATGCGCGGATTCTGCACCGGCAGATTCGCGCCCTCATCGACGCCGGTCATGAAGTTACATATATCGCTCCATTTCGGGCGTGCAACGCGACGCCGTGGCGCGAGATCAGCCCGGTGGACGTGCCCCGGGCGACGGGCCGCAGGCGGCTCCGCGCCCTGCGCGCCGCCCACCGGGCGCTCGCCGAGCACGCCTCCTACGCCGACGTGATCCTCCTGCACGACCCGGAGCTGCTCGTCTCCATGCCGCGGGAGGTGCGCTCCCGGACGGTCGTCTGGGACGTCCACGAGGACACCGCCGCCGCGCTCACCGCCAAGGGCTGGCTGCCCGGCCCGGCGCGCCCCCTCCTGCGGCCGGCCGTCCGGCGGCTGGAGCGGCGCACCGAGCGGCGGCACCGGCTGCTGCTCGCCGAGGAGGGCTACCGGTCCCGGTTCCGCCAGGAGCACCCGGTGGTGCCGAACACCACCTACGTCGCCGACCTGCCGCCCGGCCCGCCCGACGGCCGCCGCGCCGTCTACGTCGGCCACCTGTCGGTCGCCCGGGGCGCCCTCGACATGATCGCGATGGCGCGGCTGCTGGCCCCCGAGGGCGTCATGGTCGAGCTGATCGGCGCCGCCGACGGCGCCGTCCGGCCCGCCCTCCGCGACGCCCAGCGCGAGGGCGTGCTCCGCTGGTACGGGTTCGTCCCCAACGACCGGGCGCTGCGCATCGCCGAGGGCGCGATGGCCGGGCTCGCGCTGCTGCACGACGAGCCGAACTACCGGCACTCGATGCCGACCAAGGTCGTCGAGTACATGGCCCGCGGCGTCCCGGTGGTCTCCACGCCGAACCCGCCCGCCGTGGACCTCGTCGAGCCGTCCGGCTGCGGCCTGGTCGTCCCCTTCACCGACCCCGCCGCCGCCGCGGACGCCGTCCGCCGCCTGCGCGACGACCCCGAACTCCGCATCGGCATGGGCAAGCGCGGCTACGAGACCGCCCGCGCCCGCTTCCACTGGCCCACCCACGCCGAGCGGTTCGTCGCCCAGCTGGAGTCCTGGGCGGGCCGGGCCCCCGCCCCGGTGGCGGACATCGCACCCGTCCCCGAGTTCTGAAGCCCGGCCCGGGTCGGCCCGGCCCGGGTCAACCTGGCACGGGTCAACCCGGCACGGTCAGACGCGGCGGGCGATCGCGGAGGCGATGCGGGCGGCGGCGCCCGGGGGGCGGTTCGCGTCCACGACCACGATGAGGCGGCCGACGCGCAGCGCGATCGTCCCGGCGGTCGGCCCGATCTCGTACGCCTCGTCGGCGCCGATGTCGCGCCGCTGCCGCGCCTGCGCCTGGGTGGCCTGCAAGGCGTCCAGCAGCCGCGCGGCCGTCCGCGCGTCGGGGGCCACCCACCGCACGCTCACGGTCAGGCCCCGCACGACCGGCTCCTGCTCGGCGCCGGAGCCGCGCGGGGAGGGCGTCCCGCTCCGCCCGCCGGGCGCACCCGAGGCGGAACTCGGGGAACCTGTGGCGTTATCTTCTGGTTCGTCCGCATCGGGGGTGTCCGAGCCTCGTCCGCCGCCGCGCCCGCCGGGCGGCTTGGGCTTCGGCGGCTCGTAGGTGCAGGAGACCGCGTGCGGCAGCCTCACCGCGCCGACGCTCGTGCGCCCGGGCGTGACGACGTAGGAGTCCAGGCGCGCGGCGGCCAGGTCGGGCCCCTTGAGCAGGTCGCAGGCGTCGGGCCAGTCGCCCTCCGGGACGCCGCCGAGCCCGGCCGGGCCGGTGCCCGCGGCCCCGCCGCGCAGCGCGACCAGCCGCGCCCTGCCCTCGGGACGCGGCGGCGCCTCGGCGTAGGCCACGTACAGCAGCCCGCCCGCCGCCGCCATCCAGGGCCGGACGCCCGGAAGGTCGGGATCGACCGCGAACGGCGCCGGCGCCGTCGTCGCCGCGCCGCTCCCGGCGTCCACGATGTCGACGCCCGCGGGCAGCAGCGGCTCCGCCAGCCGGGGGCGCAGCGCGTAGATCCGGTTCCCGGCCCGCGCGAGGGCCGCGTAGGCGGGGACGTCGCGCCCCCACTCGACGCGGCCGGACGCCACGTCCACCGCCTCCATGCGGGTGGCGCCGTCACGCTCCCCCTCCGGGTGGAAGACGACGACGAGCCGCCCTCCCGCGAGGACCCCCGGGCAGCTCTCGTCGCCGCACACGGTGTCGCCCTCCCACGCGCCGATCTGGGCGCCGTCCCGGCCGAACGCGCGCAGCGCCGTCCCGTCCGAGACGAGCACCACCCCGTCCAGCATCGACACCTCGGGCGACTCCGCGGAGCCGAGCAGGCGGTTCCAGCGGACGCGACCCGTCGCCGGGTCGACCGCCAGCAGCCGGCTGCGGCCGGGGCAGTCGAGGGCGAGCGCGGCGAGCGCCTCCAGCGCGTCGGCGGGGTGGGCGGCGCCCTCGAACAGCCGGCAGCCGCCCGGCAGCCGCCGCTCCCACAGCCGCGAGCCGGTCGCCACCGATCTCCCGGTCAGCGTGCGCCGCTCCTCGTCGGTGGTGAGCACCACCCCGGACCCCGCCGGGAAGCGCAGCGTCGTCCGGGACGCCGCCGCGGGCCGGTCGCCGTCGCGCCGCCACAGCAGCCCGCCCGACAGCGCGTCGAAACCGGCGAGCATCCGCTCGCCGCGGTGCCCGTCCCGCTCGAAGTAGGCGATCAGCCGGGACCGGGTGGACGCCCAGCCGAGCAGCGTCCAGCCGGAGCGGCGGTAGCTCCAGCGGCCCGCGCCGGTCCGCGCGTCCCGCACCTCCAGCCCGCGCCCGGACGCGGCGACCACCTGCCCCTGCGCCACGTCGTAGGCGACGCTGTCGTACCCGGCGACCGGCCCGTGGTGCATCGCGGTGGCGCGTTCCCAGCTCGCCGTGAGCGGACCCGGCGGCGGGCCGATCTCGCTCTGCGGCGCGACCGGGTCGGCGGTGACGGTGTGCCGTACCTGCCACCACTCGGCGTGCAGGACGAACCGGTCGGTGAGCACGGTGCACAGCACGACCGCCACCGCGCCCGAGACGAGGCCGAGCACGACGCGGACCCTGCCCGCGGGCCCGGACCGGCCTCCCGGCCCCTGCCCGCTCCCGACCACGACCCCGCCGCCTCCCTTCCCGTACCGTTCTCGTGGACCACACCAACCATGCCGTGTGACGGGCGCACGCGCGACACGGCCGACGCAGATTGGGAAGCGGAACCGTGGAGGTCTTCACCCATTGGCGGACGTGGGACGCGGCCCGGGCCGGCCTCGCGGGCTCCGGAATCGACCTCGACCGGCTCGAACGCGCGGCCGTGGCGGCGCAGCGCTGGCACGGCGGCCAGCTGCGCCCCACGGGCGTCCCGTACGTCGAGCACCTGCTGGAGGCCCTGGAGGCGCTGGTCCGCGGCGCAGGCGTGACCGACCCGGCGATCCTGGACGCGGTGCTGCTGCACGACGTGGTCGAGGACACCGGCGCCACGGTCGCCGACATCGAGGCGGCGTTCGGCGACGAGGTGGCCGAGCTGGTCGACTGGGTCACCGAGCCGCCCGCCGCGGGGCCGAGACGGCAGGCCCGCCGCGCCGCCAGGTCCGCCTACCTGCGGCGCCTGCGCGACGCGCCGCGCGAGGCGATCCTGGTGAAGCTGTCGGACCGGGTGAGCAACGTCCAGCGCCTGGACCAGATGCCGCCCGACTTCCAGCGCCGCTACTACGCCGAGACGGTGACCTACATCCTGCCCCTCGCGGAGGGCGAGCCGTGGTTCGCCGCATGGTTCGCGTCCTGGCGTGAGCGGTTCGCGCATCTCAGATGACCGGGCGGTCGCCCATGCGGGATGATGCGGCCATGGAACGCGAATGGGTGGTCGAGGAGAGCGTCGCGATCGAGGCCGGCCCCAGAGCGGTGTACGCGGCGGTGGCCGACGTCCGGCGGATGCGCGAGTGGAGCCCGGAGGTCTTCGCGACCTGGGTCCGCGGCCGCGCGATCGTGCCGGGCGTGAGGTTCGTCGGGTTCAACCGCATCGGATGGCGCGTGTGGTTCACCACCTGCCAGGTGACGTCCGCCGTGCCGGGGCAGGCGTTCGCGTTCCGGGTGTCGACGTTCGGGATGCCCGTCGCGCTGTGGGGTTACCGCGTCGAGGACATCGGCGACGGCTCCACCCGTCTGACCGAGTACTGGGAGGACCTGCGCCGGGGTGGGCGGAGCGCGGGGTTCGTGGGCCTGATCGGCAAGATCTTCACCGGCGTCCCGGCCGAAGGCCGCGCCGAGGTCAACCGCGCGGGGATGCGCGCCACCCTCGACCGCATCAAGGCGGCGGTGTCCGCGCCGGCCCCGGCGCCGGAGGGCTCGCCCTCCTGACCGGGCGAGGACGGCCGGACGCGCTCGCGAGCACGCCCGCCGGCATCGCGGAGCCCGCCCGGGGCATCGCGAGGACGCCCGGGGGCATCGCTGGGCGGGCCGTGGGTATCGGTCCGCCCTGGAGGCGGAGGGGAGCGAATAAGCTGTCCCTTTCGCCCCTCCGGGGGCGCCGGGGGACGTCCCCGGCAGCGGAGTCGCGAGGAGCAGCCTGCATGTCGTCCCAGGTCACCGGGCATCCGTCCAGTACCGGCGGCACGGTCAAGGACCAGGAGATCGCCGCCGAGCAACGCTACGTCGACGTCGCGTACACGCGGCTGGAGGAGATGCGGGCGGACGCGCAGGCCATGATCCGCGAGGGGTACCGGCAGTCGCTCGCCGGCACCAAGGGCTCGCTCGTCGACCGGGACGCGATGGTCCACCAGGCGGCGCTGCGCGCGCAGGCCCTCGACGTCGCCGACGACGGCCTGGTGTTCGGGCGCCTCGACCTCGCCTCCCGCGAGATCCGCTACGTCGGCCGCGTCGGCGTGCGCACCCGCGACCACGACTCCCTCGTCATCGACTGGCGCGCCCCCGCCGCCGAGGACTTCTACCGCGCCACCCCCGAGGACCCGCGCGGCGTGGTCCGGCGCCGCGTCCTGCACTCGCGCGGGCACACCGTCGTCGACCTGGAGGACGACCTGCTCGACCCCGCCGCCGCCGACGGGATGACCGTCGTCGGCGACGGCGCGTTCCTGGCGTCGCTGGCGCGCACCCGCGAGGGCGCGATGCGCGACATCGTCGCGACGATCCAGCGGGAGCAGGATGAGGTGATCCGCGCGCCCGCCGAGGGCACCGTGCTGGTGCGCGGCGCCCCCGGCACCGGCAAGACCGCCGTCGCGCTGCACCGGGTCGCCTACCTGCTGTTCCGGCACCGCCGCCGGTTCGGCTCGCGCGGCGTGCTGGTCATCGGCCCGAACCGCCGCTTCACCGCCTACATCGAGCGGGTGCTGCCGTCCCTCGGCGAGGGGTCGGCGGCGCTGCGCTCCCTCGGCGACCTGGTGGACGGCGTGACCGCCACCGTCCACGACACACCCCGGCTCGCGCGGCTCAAGGGGTCGGACGCGATGGCGGACGTGCTGCGCCGCGCCGTCGCCGACCAGGCGCCCGGCGCCCCCGGCGAGCTGCGCGTGGTGTTCAAGGGCGTGGTGGTCACGCTGGACCGGGCGCGGCTCGACCGGATCCGCGCCGACCTCCACCGCCGCAGCCGGGGCTCCGTCAACGCCGCGCGCGGCCGCGCCGCCGAGGCGCTGCTGGACGCCCTGTGGCAGCGGTACAACGACGTCGGGGGCCCGGAGGCGGCCGAGGCCGCCGAGGGCGCCGAGGCGGGCCTGTGGAACGCGATCCTCGCCGCGGACGGGCTGGCCTCCCTCGACGACGAGCCCGCCGCCGGCCCCCGGGGCAACGGCGACCCGAAGCGCGCCCGGTTCGACACCAAGATCCGTGAGCAGTCCGCGTTCGCGGGCTTCCTCGCCGCCTGGTGGCCGATCCGCCGGCCGCTGGAGGTGCTGCGCTCCCTCGGCGACCCCGACCGGCTCCGGCACGCCGCCGGCCGCGACCTCGACCGCGCCGACCTCACACCGCTCGCCGCGTCCTGGGCCGGGGACGGCGCCCCGCTCAGCTACCAGGACGTCGCGCTCCTCGACGAGCTCGACGCGCTGCTCGGCCCGCCGCCGCGCCCGTCCCGGCGCGGCGCGCCCGCCGAGGACGACCCGTTCGTGGTGGACGGCGTCAACATCCTCACCGGCGAGGAGGTGGCCGGCGAGACGTGGGAGCCGGAGATGCGGGAGCTGTCCACGTCCATCGAACGGCTGGAGCGCTCGCGCCGCGTCGACGACGGCGTCGTCGAGGAGCGCCCGGAATACGCGCACATCGTCGTGGACGAGGCGCAGGACCTCTCCCCCATGCAGTGGCGGATGCTCGGCCGCCGCGGCCGCCAGGCGAGCTGGACGATCGTGGAGGACCCCGCCCAGAGCGCCTGGGAGGACCTCGACGCCGCCCGCCGGGCCATGGAGGCCGCGCTCGGCGGGGAGCGGCCGTCGCCCCGCGGCCGCTCCCGGCGGAACCGCAAGCCCCCGCCGCGCCGCGCGAGGCACGAATACGAACTCACCACGAACTACCGCAACTCAACCGAGATCGCCGCCGTGTCCGCGCGGGTCCTGGCGGTGGCGCTGCCCGAGGCGCGCCCGGCCCGCGCCGTCCGCACGTCCGGCATCGACCCGGTCGTGCGCGTCGTCCCCGGCGAGGACCTGCCCGCCGCCGCCCGGGAGGCCGCCGAGGAACTGCTCGGCCAGGTGGACGGGACGATCGGGCTGATCATCCCCCTGGCGCTGGAGGAGTCCCGCGGCCAGCTCGCCCTCGGTGAGCCGGACGCCTCCCCCGCCTGGGACGCCGCCGCCCGCGACCGGCTCGCCGCGGGACTGCCCGAACGCGTCCAGGTGCTGGACGTCCTGGAGGCCAAGGGCCTGGAATTCGACGCCGCCGTGATCGCCGCGCCCGAGACGGTCGCCGAGCAGTCACCGCGCGGCCTGCGGGTGCTGTACGTCGCGGTGTCCCGCGCCACGCAGCGGCTGACCGTCCTCACCGCCGACCCCGCCTGGGAACGCACCCTCACCGGCTGAGATACGCCCAGGGCGGATCAGCCCAGGGCGTAGCCACCGGGTGGTAGCGCCCCATCCGGCCTAGCGTCGGACCCATGGACGTCATCCGGCTTCATCCGCGCCTCCACCACCTTCGCTTCCCCGTCGGCCACGCCTACCTCTGGGACGCCCCCGCCGGGCTGACCCTCATCGACAGCGGCCTCCCCGGCTCGGCGCCCGCCATCGCCGAGGCCATCCGGCACATCGGCCGCGACCCCGGCGACCTCCGCCGGCTCGTCCTGACCCACTTCCACGAGGACCACACCGGCTCCGCCGCCGCCATCGCCGCCTGGGACGGCGTCGAAGTGCTCGCCCACCGCGCCGACACCCCCTTCATCCAGGGCGACGAGACCGGCCCGCGACCCCAGATCACCGACTGGGAACGCCCCATCTGGGAGCAGGTCCAGGCCGGGCTGACCGAGACACCGCCCGTCGAACGCGTCCGCGTCGACCGCATGCTCGACGACGGCGACCTCATCGACCTCGGCGACACCCACGCGGTCGCCGTCGCCGCCCCCGGCCACACCCCGGGCAGCGTCGCCCTCCACATCCCCGACGAGCGGATCCTGTTCACCGGCGACACCGTGGCCCGCCTCGACGACGGCCAGGTCATCCTGGGCGTGTTCAACGCCGACCCGCCCCTCGCCGCCGAGTCCCTCACCCGCCTCGCCGCCCTCGACACCGACATCGCCTGCTTCGGCCACGGCGAACCCGTCACCGAGAACGCCGCCTCCCACCTCAGGGCCGCCGCGGGCTGACACCGCGGAGAGGTGATCCGGAACCGTCCGGCCAGGCGCCCGACGGCCCCGGCGGGGTTAGGCTAACGCGAGCCCCCCGCTAGTGGACGGAGACCGATGAGCGGCCGAAACCCCGCCCCCCGGCGCAGTTACGGAGGCCGCTCCGCCGAGGAGCGCCGCGCCGAGCGGCGGGCACGGCTGCTGGCGGCCGGGCTGGAGATGTTCGGGACCCGCGGCTACGCCGCGACGTCCATCGAACGGCTGTGCGCGACCGCGAGCGTCTCCACCCGCAACTTCTACGAGGAGTTCTCCGGCCGCGAGGAACTCCTCACCGCCCTGCACCGCGACATCAACGAACGCGCCCGCGACGCCCTCGCCGAAGCCTTCGAAGGCGCCGAGGACGCCGACCTCGCGACCCTCGTCGAACGCGCCGTCCGCGCCTTCATCACCGTCACCGCGAGCGACCCCCGCTGGGCCCGCATCGCCTTCGTCGAAGTCGTCGGCGTCAGCACCGACCTGGAACGCCACCGCCTGGGCTGGCGCTCCCAATGGGCCGACACCCTCCTCGCCATCACCCGCGAAGCCGTCGCCCGCGGCGAGGCCGCCGACCGCGACTACAGCCTCACCGTCATAGCGATCATCGGCGCCGTGAACAACCTCGTCCACCACTGGTCCGCCCGCGACCAGGAGATCCCCAGAGACGCCATCACCCAAGAACTGACGAACCTGATCCTGGCGGTTGTTCATTAGTAGGGCCCTCGGCGTCAGGCGCTAAAGCGCCTTCCTTCAACGGGCCCTACTGCGATCGCTGCATCGCTCCGAACTCGCCTTGACGGCTCGCTGCGCGATCAGTTGCTCGCAAGCTCGCAACTGCCTTCGGACGCGATCGCAGTGTTCATTAGTAGTGCCCTCGGCGTCGGGCGCTGGACGCCCTCCTTCAACGGGCACTACCGCGATCGCTGCATCGCTCCGAACTCGCCTTGACGGCTCGCTGCGCGATCAGTTGCTCGCAAGCTCGCAACTGCCTTCGGACGCGATCGCGATTCCTCGGGTCACCTTGGGCTGGGGCCGACGGCCGCTCACGCCTCAACCCGGCGGGTTAGATGACCGGGGGTCTGCCTGTTCTGGTCATTCGCCAGGCTGTGCGCCAGGTGATGGGGCGGCGGGGGCCTGCGGGTTTGCGCCAGCCTTCGGCGAAGCCCTTGAACCACGGTTTGAGGGCGGCGGGCTTGCGTTCGCGGAGGAGGGTCATTCCTACCCAGACGGAGAGGTAGGTCAGGGCCAGGGGCCAGGGGAGGTTGCGGCGGGCCAGCCAGACGCGGTTGCGGGCGTTGTAGCGGTAGAACATGTCGTGGCGGGTGGGCAGGACGGCCGGGTGGAACATCACGGCGGACGCGTCGTAGACGATGCGGTAGCCGGCGTTGAGGATTTGCCAGGCTAGATCGGTTTCCTCGTGGGCGTAGAAGAAGTCCTCCGGGAGGCCGCCGCCGGCGTCGAACGCGGCGCGGCGGATGGCGCAGGCGCCGCCGAGGAACGTGGTGACGGCGGACGAGCGCTCGGGGTCGCCGGCGCGCAGGCGGGGGACGTGGCGGCGTTCGCCGCGGCCGCCTTCGGGGTCGCGGACGCGGAAGGACACAACGCCGAGGTCGGGTTCGGCGGAGAAACGGTCGCGCAGGTAGGTGCCGAGGCGGGAGGAGCGGTACCAGCCGTCGTCGTCCAGGAACAGCACGACGTCGCCGCCGGACGCCTCCACGCCCCGGTTGCGGCCGCCGGGGATGCCGAGGTTCTTCGGGAGGGTGAGGGGTTTGACGCGCTCGTCGTCGAACGGGGCGGTGCCCGCGCGGTCGCCGACGGGGTCCACGCCGTTGCCGACGAGGACGACCTCCACGTCCACGTGCTCCTGCTCCAGCGCGCTGCGGACCGCGCGCGCCAGTTCCTCCGGGCGGTTGCCCATCGTGAGGACGACGACGCTGAGTTTCACTTCAGTCTCCGGGAGGCCAGGATGCTGACCAGGTGCAGCAGGGTCTGCAGGACGGCGACGGCGGCGACCGCGACCATGAGGACGCGGACGGCGGCGGGGGTCTCGGTGCCGAGCACGGCGTCGAGGGCGGCCGCGGCGAGGATCAGCAGGGACAGCTCGACCGCGCCGATGATCCGGTGGAAGCGGAGCATGGACGCGGCCTGCCGGGCCAGCGCGATGCCGGTGGAGCGGGGGCGCAGCGCGCGGTCGCCGCCCGTGGGGTCGGCGGGCAGGCCCGACTTGGCGCGGGCGACGACGACGTTGTCGGTCTCCGCCTTGATGAGGGCGGCGCCGAGCGCGGCGACGAGGCCGAGCTCGGCCCAGCCGCCGTTCCTCCAGCCGCCCTGCGCGGCGAAGCCGAGGCCGATGAGGAGGGAGACCTCCGACAGGTAGTGGCCGATGCGGTCGAGGAAGACGCCGGCGACGGAGGTGCGCCGCAGGTAGCGGGCGACCTCGCCGTCCACGCAGTCGAGCAGGAGGTACACCTGGATGAGGACGGCGCCGCCGAGCGCCGTCCACAGCGCGGCGGTGCCGGAGGCGGGCAGCGACACCACGACCCCGGCGACGATGCCGCTGAGCATCATCAGGTAGGTGAGCTGGTTGGGGCTGAAGCCCAGGCGGAGGGCGATCCACGCGAAGTACGGGGACAGGTCGCGCATGTAGAGGCGGCCCGCCCAGTGCTCCTCGTTGCGCCGGTCCTTCAGCCCGGGGGGCTGCCCGTAGCGGCGGATGTCGGCGACGCTGGCGCCCTTGCGGTGCGGACGCTGGTCGTCGCCGGGGACCTGGTGCCCGGTGATCTCAGCCTCCATGTTCCTGGACATACTCTTGCACCGCCTTGAGGGTCGCGTCCGGGTCGAGGCCGAGGTGCTCCAGGACCGTGTAGCGGCCGGGCCTGGTCTGCGGGGCGTACTGGACGGCTTCGGCGAACTGCTCCACCGACAGCCCGATGTCGCCGGGGAAGCGGGGCAGGCCGTGCCGGGCGAGGCACGTGAGGATCTCCGCCAGGCGGTCCGCGCCCTCGCCGAGCCGGGTCGCGCGCAGGTGGTAGCAGAACGCCGCGCCGATGCCCGCGAGCTCGCCGTGGTTGGCGGTGCCCGGGTAGAGCACGTCGATGGCGTGCAGGATCTCGTGGTCGCCGCCGCTGGCGGGACGGGAGTCGCCCGCGAACGCCATCGCCATCCCCGACAGGACGAGGCCCTCGGCGAGGACGGTGAGGAACCGGTCGGACTCGATCGACTCCGGCTGGTGCAGCAGCGCCTCGGCGGCGGTGCGGGCGACGGTGAGGGCCATCCGGTCGACGCGCTCGCCGCACTCGTCCGCGGCGAGCAGCCAGTCGTCCACGGCGGAGAAGTTGCTCACCACGTCCCCGATCCCGGCGCGGACGAGCCGCGGGGGCGCCGCCCGGACGTAGTCGAGGTCGACGACCATCGCCAGCGGCATCACCACGCCGAAGGAGCCCTTGCCCTTCTCGTGGACGAGGGAGGCGACCGGGGAGCAGATCCCGTCGTGGGAGAGGTTCGTGGCGACCGAGACCATCGGGATGCCCGACAGCGTCGCCGCGTACTTGGTCGCGTCGATCGTGCGGCCGCCGCCGATGCCGACGACGGCCTCGTAGGACCCGGCGCGCAGCCTGCCGGCCAGGCTGACCGCCGCGTCCACGGTGCCGCCCTCGACCTGGAAGACCTCGCAGGCCGCGAGGGAGGGCCGGACGTGCTCGGCGATCTGGTCGCCCTGGCCGGGGCCGACGGCGATGGCCACCCGGCCCTCGGTGGCGATCCGCTTGTCGGCCAGCAGGTCGCCGAGGGCGGCGACGGCGCCGCGCCTCACGTCGATGGACAGCGGCGCGGTCAGCATCCGCGTCAGCAGGGGCATGGGCCTCCTCGCTCGGGATCGTCGGTCGCTCGGCCGGCGGCGGGCGCCGGGGCGCGGCGCCGCGTCCGCCCTAGTAGCCCTTGGCGATCCGCCGGGCCTTCTCCAGGTCGTCGTGGTTGTCGACCTCGACCCAGTCGACCTCGCCGATCGGCGCGACGGCGATGCGGCCGCCCCGGTTCACGAGCTCCTGGTACCCGTCCTCGTAGTAGAGGTCCGGGTCCCTCTCCCAGGTGGCCTTCAGGGCGTCGGCCAGCGGCTCCGCGGCCGCGGGCTCGATGAGGGTCGCGCCGATGTACTCGCCGTACGCGGTGGACGGGTCCATCAGCTTGGTGATGGTCTTCAGGCCGCCGCCGGCGTCGAGGGTGACCTTCATCTCCTCGTCGGCGAGAGTTTTCACGTTGTCCACAGCGAGGAGGATGTCCGGCCCACGAGCGGACAATAGGGTCTTCTCGACCCCGACGGGGTGGACCGTGTCGCCGTTCACCATGAGGACGCCCTTGGAAAAGTGCTCCCGAGCCAGCCACATGGAGTAGGCGTTGTTCCACTCCTCGGCCTTGTCGTTGTGGACGAGCGTGAGCGACACGCCGTACCGCTCCTCAAGCGCGGACTTGCGCTCCTCGACCGCCTCCGCGCGGTAGCCGACGACGATGACCACGTCGGACAGCCCGACCCCGGCCATGTTGCCGAGGGCGATGTCCAGGATGGTGGTCTCGCCGTCCGCGGTCTCGCTCACGGGGACCAGGGCCTTGGGGAGGGTGTCGGTGTACGGCCGAAGCCTCCGGCCCGCGCCCGCCGCCAGCACCATGCCGATCATGCTTCCTCTTCCTCCAGGTCGACCATCACGCCGCTGCCGTGTCCGGTCCGCGCCCACGCGGTGACGCCCTCGCCCGCGAACAACACACCAAGGTAGGCGGCGAGCGCAGCGTACGCGAACGGGAGGAGCCCGCAGAGGCCCGCGAGGGCCGCAAGGAGCATCCGGCCCTCCCAGCCGAGTCCGGCGCGGAGGGCCCACGCCTGCGGACGCAGTCCCAGGCGGGAGCGGTACACGGTGTCGTGGTGGTGGAACGCGAGGACCGCGATCAGCACGTAGACGAGCGGTGCCGAAACTCCCTGCGCAAACCCCAACACGGCGAGGTAACCATACTCGATCCCGCGGATTATGGGCGGTACGAGCCGGTCCATCGGCCCGGTGTGCGGGTGCGCGGAGGCGGGCCCGGCCAGCAGCAGGACGACGGCGGGCGCGCACAGCGCCGGGGCGGGGGCGCCGGTGGTCCCGGCGGCGGTGAGCCCGCAGGCGGCGGCCGCGGCGAGGACGACGCCGGGCAGCGGCGGGAGCGTCCCGCCGGCGAGCCGTCCGAGCGCGGCCGACAGCGGGCCGTCGTCGCGGCAGGTGCGCGCGGGTCCGGGCGGGACGGGCGCGCGGCGCGCGGGGAGGTTCACCGCGCCCCTCACCGTGCCGCCACCCTCAGCAGCTGACCTGCGGGGACGAGCACGGCGGCGGCCGCCCCCCAGGCGATCAGCGCGATGAACGCGACCCGGGCGTCGGCGGCGGCCGCGGTGACGGCGACCAGCGCGCAGCGCTCCCCCTCCGGCAGCGCGGCGGCCTCGCGGGCGCGGCGCAGGCACGCCCGGCCGGGGCCGGTGCCCGCGTCCGCCCCGCCGGGACGGACGGTCAGCGCGAGCGCGGCCACCGCGAGCGGCCACACATTCCCGGCGTGGACGGCGCCGCCCGGCGCCGCGACTCCGGCGCCGATCGCGAGCCCGGCGTACACGGCGGACTCCTTGACGGGCAGCGACATCGCGTCGAGCCAGGCGCCGAACGCCGGGCGGCGGGCGTGCCGCACGAGCCGTCCGTCGGCGCGGCCGAGGACGAACGAGAGGCACAGCAGGAACGCGCCCGCGATCATCCCGGGGCGGGTGCCGTCCGAGAACCACACCGCGGCCAGCGCCGCGACGCCCGCCGACAGGCCGGTGACGGTGTTGGGCGTGAGGCGCCACCAGGCCGTCCAGCGGGTCAGGTGCGGTGTACAGGCGTCGGCGGCGCAGGCGACGACGCCCCCGTCGCGTCCGGCGGCGGCACCCGCGCGCCCTACGAACACACCGGGCCGCCCTGGTCTCCCGTCGGCCTCCTCGGTGACGGCGCGCGACTCCTGCTCGTTCCCGGCGCGCGCGCAGACCGACCGCCCGGCGTCGCAGGACGCGACAGGCACACCCGCGCGGACGAGCGCGGCGAGCAGCAACTCCCCCGCCTCCGCAGGACGGGGGGACTCCGCGTCGAGGGTGCCCGGGGTCTCCAGGAGCGCGGCGAGCCCGTCGGCCAGATCGGCGAGGACGGCCGCGCGCGGCCCGTCGACACGCAGGGCGCCCGGTGAGGCCGCGTCGGCGCCGCCCGGTCGCTGGGACGGGGTGCCGGCCGCGACGATCCGGCCGCCGTCCAGCCGGACGGGGGCCAGCCCGTACCCGTCCGGACGGGCGGGAACGGTGAGCGCCGCCGCGGGGGCCGCGTCCCGCATCAGGCGGCGCAGCGGCCCGCCGCCCACCACGAGGTCGCCGGGCAGCACCGCCACGGGGCCGTGCGCCGCCCGCGCGAGCCGGGCGATCTCGCGCAGGTCGCCGGCGACGTCCTCGCACTCGATGACGTCGTGGCCGTCCTTGCGGAGCGCAGGGGCGAGTCCGGGCCGGGTGACGACATGCCGTTCCGGTCGCCTGTGGAGGGACGGCTCCCCGCGTCCCACGGAACAACCCGGTCCCTTGTCAGGGGACGACCCCCCACGACCCGGTACGTTGAGCGTGTCCAGCCGCCGGCACAGGCGGGTCAGCAGGGTGGGCGCCTCCGGGCCGCCGCCGCAGGGCAGCGCGGCCGTGGGGGTGGTGTCGGCGGCGCACCCGGTCGCGATGATCAGCACCCTGGTCATCGGCGCCTCCGGGCCTGGTCGGGGCAGTGTGGCAACGTGCACAGCGTAATGGTTCGATGACTCCGGGTAGCGGAGAACGGGGAGAGATGGCGACGCGCACGGTGGCGGTGGTGCTCGCGGGCGGGATCGGCGCGCGGCTGGGCGCCGGGCGCCCGAAGCAGCTCGTCGAGGTGGGCGGGCGCACCATCCTGGCGCGGGCGGTGGCGGCGTTCGACGCGCATCCGGCCGTGGACGAGGTCGTCGTCGTGATGGCGGCGGCGCACCTGCGGGAGGCCGCGGCCGCCGCCGCGCCGTTCCGCCGGGTGAGCGCCGTCGTGGCGGGCGGCGACACGCGCACCGCCTCGACGGCCGCGGCGCTGCGCGTCCTGGAGGGCCACGCGGACGAGGTCCGCGTGCTGTTCCACGACGCCGCGCGCCCGTTCGTCGGCGCCGCGGTGATCGACCGGGTCGTGGACGCGCTGGACGGGCACGAGGCCGTCGCGGTGGGCGTCCCCGCGTCCGACACGATCGTGGTGGTCGAGGACGGCCTGGTCGTCTCGATGCCGCCCCGGGAGACGATGAGCCGGTTCCAGACGCCGCAGGGGTTCAGGCTCGGGACCGTCCGCCGGGCCTACGCGCTGGCCCTCGCCGACCCGGACCTGCGCGCCACCGACGACTGCGGCGTCGTGCACCGCTACCTGCCGGACGTGCCGATCCGGGTGGTCGCGGGCGACGAGCGCAACCTCAAGGTCACGCGGCCGCTGGACGTCGTCGTCGCCGAGCACCTGGCCGCCGCCGGCGACGCCGCGGGCGATGCGGCCGCCGACACCGTCACGGAGGACTTGACGTGATCTTCGAGGACACCCCGGCCGTCATCGGCCACCGCGGCTACGGCGCCGGTGCCCCGGTGCCGCCGGGGGCGGGCCCGGCCGTCGCCGAGAACACGCTGCCGTCCCTGTTCGCCGCCGTCGGCGCCGGCCTGTCGTGGGTCGAGATCGACGTGACGCGCACCGCCGACGACGACCTCGTCCTGCGGCACGACCCCACCGTCCCCGACGGCGGCCACGTGGTCGACCTGCCCGCGACCGCCAGCGGCCTGCCGCGGCTCCAGGAGGTGTTCGCCGAGCTTCCCGCCGACGTCGCGGTGGACGTGGACGTCAAGACCGTCCTGGACGACGCGGTGGACGAGCCGTCCCGGCGGACCGGGGCGCTGCTGCTGCCGGTGCTCAAGCGCGAGGCGCGCCGCCGCCGGCTGCTGGTGACCTCGTTCGACCCGTCGCTGCTGGTCTTCCTGCGCGAGGAACTGCCGGGCGTCCCGCTGGGGCTGCTGACCTGGCTGCGGTTCCCGCTGTGGCACGCGGTCCCGGCGGCGGCGGGCCTGGACCTCCAGGCCGTCGCCGTGCACACAGGCTCCTGCGGCTTCGAGCATCCCGACACGCGGCTGCGCCCGCTGGAGCGCTGCGTGGACGTGGCGCACAAGGCGGGCCTGGACGTCATCGCCTGGTGCCCGACGGCCGAGCGCGCACCGGCCTACGCGGCGGCCGGGTTCGACGCGATGGTCGTCAACGACATCCCCGGCGTGCTCGCCGCCGTCCGCTAGTCCGGCGCACCGCTCGACCGTCTCGGACCGCCTCGGCTGTCTCGGACGGCCCGGCGCGGGTCAGGAGCGGCCGCCTCCGCCGCGCAGGTCGTCGCCGCCGTACATCTGCGTCCACTCGCCGACGCCCTCGTCGGCGCCGCTCGCCTGCGGCCGCCTGTCCGAACCCGCCGGAGGGCCCGATGGCGGGCTCGCAGGAGGGCCGGCCTGAGGCGAGTGGGACCCCGCCGCGGGCAGCGGGGCGAACGGGCTCGCCGACGCCCCCGGAGACGCCGGTGCCCCTGGAGGGGCCGGTGAGCCCGGAGCGGGACCGTACTGGCCCGGCGGCGGCCACGGGACGTTCTGGCCGGGCGGAGGGGCCTGGCCGGGGAGCGGGGGCGCGCCCCCGGGGCGCGCGGCGCCCACAGGGCCCCCCGGCGGCGGGCCCAGCGGCGCGGGCGGCGGCGACCCGAAGCGCGGTGCGGCACCGGCGGCGCGGGTGGCGGCGCGGGCCTGCCAGCGGGACGGCACCAGGGACGCCGCGACGAGCAGGACCCCGATCACGAGGAAGACCCCGTTGGGGCCGAGCGTGATGTAGCCGATCACGAGCCTGTCCGGGAACGGGTCCTTCGCGGTGTGCACCACCGTCCAGTGCGGCGCCAGCACCCACAGGGCGCCGACGGCGGTGAACGTCGCGCCGGGGACGAGCGAGGCCATCGGCGAGAGCCGCGACCCCACCGTCAGGCCGAGCGCGACCGCGATCCCGATCAGGAGCACCGCGCCGATCCACTTGTCGCCGCCCCCGGCCGACGACCCGAGCACGGCGGCGCCGCGCGTCGCGCGCCCGAGCCGCTGCGTCCCGTAGGTCAGCAGCCCCGCGGCCACCGGGGTCACGATCAGGCCGATCACCACGCCTAGCGCGTGGCGAGCACCGTTGGACATGGGCCACCCCTTCTCGGCCGGCGGCACGTTCCCGCCAACCTAACCCTCAGACGTGCCTGGGCGCACGGGGGTTCACGTCCGGCCGGAGTGCCCGTTACCGGACGGCCTCGCCGGGTTTGGCGGGCGTCGGCTGGCCGAGCCCCGGCGGGCTGGTCAGGAAACCGACGCCCCACGTGAGGTGCATGGTCGCGAAGACGAGCGGGAGCCGCACCCAGGCCGACAGCGGCAGGCCGCGTCCCTCGACGGCGGCGCCGGCCACCATCGCGGCCGCGTACCCGCCGGGCAGGATCCAGGCCGGCCAGAAGCCGAACGCCCCGGCGACCGTCCCGGCGGTGATCGCCAGGACGGCGATCGGCGGCGCGAGGTAGCGCAGGTTGAGGGTGCCCTGGTGCTCGCGTCCGACGACGCGGCGCCAGCGCCCGGTGTGGAAGTACTGCTTGGCGAGGGCCCGCAGGTTGGGCCGCGGGCGGTAGGTGACGCGCATCCGCGGGGTGAAGAAGATCCGGCCGCCGCTCTGCCGGATCCGGTGGTTCATCTCCCAGTCCTGGGCGCGGGTGAAGGTCTCGTCGTAGCCGCCGACGCGCTCCAGCGCGCTGCGGCGGAACGTGCCGAGGTAGACGGTCTCGACCTCGCCCGCCTCGCCGCCGGTGTGGAAGCGGGCGTTGCCGACGCCGAGCTTGGACGTCATCGCGCGTGCCACGGCCTTCTCGAACCCGGTGACGCCCTCGGCGGCCATGATCCCGCCGACGTTGTCGGCGCCGGACTCCTCCATCGTCTCGACGGCGGCGCGCACGTAGTCGGGCGGGAGCAGCGAATGCCCGTCCACCCGGACGATGATGGAGTACTGCGACGCCTTGATCGCGATGTTGAGGCCCTGCGGGGTGCGTCCGGTCGGGTTGGCGACCACCACGATGCGGGGGTCCTCGCCGGCGAGCTTGCGCGCGATCTCCTCGGTGCGGTCGCGCGACGGGCCGATGGCGAGGACGAGCTCCAGCTCGCCCGGGTAGTCCTGGGTCAGGATGCGGCGGACGGCGTCGGTCAGGTGCCGCTGCTCGTTGAGCACCGGCATCACCACCGACACGGCCGGCCAGGTGCGTTCACCGGGGACGGGACGGGACTGCGCGCCGGGTTGCCGGGCAGGCCGGGCGTGGGGAGACGGATTCATGTGGGCTCGCGGACGCACCTCGGCCTGGCGGCCTGAGGAGGCCCCCCTTCCTCTCTCTTGCTGGCTTGTCTGACGCAGCCCACGCCACCCAGGTTCGCGTGCGGGCCGCCGGGACGTGGTCGAGACGGCGCCACGTTACTGCAAGGACACGAGGTCCAGGTACCCATCGGACCGGTGTCTCCCACTTTAGAGTGGTGGGGAATCGCGTCATTACGAGCCGGATGAGGTCGTTGGGGAGGCGGGCGGTCGGCATGGCAGACGGGCACGACTCAGGTCGAGGCGACGCCGACCCGCTGGAGCACTATTTCCGGCCTCGGCCCGCGGGCGGCGCCCCGGAGGGGGCGGAGCCGGACGACGACGGCGGCATCGAGGGCGTGACCATCGAGGGGATGCCCGCGCCGCGGGTGTCGGTGGAGGGGCCGCGCGGCCCGCGCCGTCCCGGCCCGGGGCTGAGCCCCCGGGCGGCGATGAGCGCCCGGCGGCAGCGGCGCTTCCTGATGGTCACCGGGACGATGTCGGCGTTCGTGCTGCTCACGTCGGGCGGCGCGTGGGCGTTCCAGAACTACGTGACGAGCGCGATCGACAGGGTCAAGGTCGGCGGGCTCGGCAAGGGCAAGGACGCGCCGAAGGGCGCGATGACGATCCTGGTGGCGGGCGTCGACCGGCGCGAGGGGCTGACCAGGGAGCAGCAGCGCGCGGCGAAGCTGGGCCACGAGCCGGGCGAGCGGTCCGACACGATGCTGCTGCTGCACGTCTCCCGCGACCACGACCGCGTGTCGGTCGTGAACCTGCCGCGCGACTCCTACGTGACGATCCCGTCGCACAAGTCGAACGGCTCGGAGGGGCCCAAGGGGGCGCACGTCCCGTCCCGTCCGGGCAAGCTGACGTGGGCGTACCAGTTCGGCGGGCCCGACCTGACGGTCGACACGATCAAGCGGACGACCGGCGTGTCCATCGACCACTACGTCGAGGTGAACTTCTACGGGTTCGTCAACATGGTGGACGCGCTCGGCGGCGTGGACGTGTGCACCGAGCAGCCCATCGACGACGCCAAGAGCGGGCTGCGGCTCCCCGCGGGCAAGTCGCACGTGGACGGGCTGAAGGCGCTCGGGTTCGCCCGCGCCCGCTACACCCTGACCGGCGGCAGCGACCTCGGGCGCATCGACCGGCAGCAGCAGTTCATGGCGTCGATGATGAAGCAGGCGCTGTCCAGCAGGACGCTCAGCGACCCGGTGAAGTCGGCGAGGTTCCTGAAGGCGGCGCTGAAGTCGCTGCGCGTCGACCCCGATCTCGCCGAGGACCTGCCGAAGCTCGCCAACCAGATGAAGGACCTGTCGACCGACAGCCTCACGTTCGCGAAGGTGCCGCTGGCGAACCCCGACTTCAACACCGTCCTGTGGAACGCCCCGGGGCCGCAGTCGACCGTCCAGTGGGACCAGCACCGCGCGAACGAGCTGTTCACCCGGATCCGGCGCGACCAGCCGCTGGTCAAGGAGACGCCGAAGCCGAGCGCGTCGCCGACGAAGACGCCGCGGGACGCGCTGACGGTGCCGCCGGACGAGATCCAGGTCCGCGTCCTCAACGCGATCGGCACGCGGGGGCTCGCGACGCGCGCGGGCGGGGAACTGGACAAGGCCGGGTTCCACGCGACCGTCGTGCCTGGCGTGGCGCGCCGCGGGCTCCAGACGACGCAGATCCAGTACGGCCCCGGCCGCGAGGACTCCGCGAAGACGCTGGCCGCGGCGATCCCGGGCGCGCGGATGAAGGAGGTCCGCTCGCTCGGCCCGCGCGTGCAGGTGATGGTCGGCGCGAACTGGGACGGCGCCAAGAAGGTCAGGGTCGCGGGCGCCTCGCCGAGCGCGGCGCCGTCCCAGGACCCGGCGCTGGAGACGGGCACGGCCACCCAGAAGCTCTGCGGCTGACCACCCTAGAATGCTGTTCTAACAGCGAGGGAGGTCCCGTGGAGGAGTTCTACCGGCCGCTCGGCGACGGGTCGTTCGCCGCCACCCCGGCGACGGCGGGCCCGTGGTCGCCGGACGCGCAGCACGCCGGGCCGGTCGCGGGGCTGCTCGGGCGGGCCCTCGAACGGCACGAGCCCGTCCCCGGGACGCGGGTGGCGCGGGTGACGGTGGAGATCCTCGGTCCCGTCCCGGTGGCGGAGCTGGCGGTCACCGCGCGCGTCGTCCGGCCGGGCCGGCGGGTGGCGCTGCTGGAGGCCGTGATGACCCACGCGGGACGGCCGGTCGCCCGCGCCACCGCGTGGCGGATCCTCGCCGCGCCCGAGCGGCTCCCGGCCTTCTCGCACGCGCCCGCTCCGCCGCCCCTCCCGGAATCCACCCCGCCGCTGGAGACCTGGCCGGAGGCCCACGCCGACGGTTATCTGGCCGCGATGGAGTGGCGCGTCGTCGAGGGGGCGCTCGGACGCCCGGGACCCGGCGTGACCTGGGCGCGGGCGCGCGTCCCGCTCGTGTCGGGGGAGGCCGACACGCCGCTCGTGCGCGCGCTCGTGCTGGCCGACAGCGCCTCCGGCGTCGGCAGCCAGCTCGACCTCTCCAAGTGGCTGATCATCAACACGGACCTGACGGTCGCGCTGCACCGCGACCCCGTCGGCGAGTGGCTGTGCATGGGCGCCGCGGTGCACACGAGCCCGCGGGGCAGCGCGCTGTGCGAGGCGGCGCTCGCCGACCGCTCCGGCGATTTCGGGCGCGTCCTGCAAACCCTCCTCGTGGACGAGCCACCCGGCTGATCGGGCCTCGACACCCCTCTCCCACCTTGGCGATCCTTGATCGACTACTCTCCGTGATGATAGGGAGACAGGGAGAAGTCACGTGCGATCGTCAGGAGGCACCAGCATGCCGTCAAGGATCCTCGTTCTGATCACCGCGACCGCCGCCGCCGCGATGGCCCTCTCGGGCCTCGCCGGTGACCCGCGGATCGCCGCCGCCGCGGGCGCGCCGCCGCCCGGGGACGACGCGCCGGCGGCCGCGGACCCGCCGCCGGCGCCGGCCAAGGACCCCCGGGCGCCGTCCGCGGGCGGCTCGTCCGGCGCGAAGGACGGCACCGACCTGACCGCCTGTCTGGACGCCGAGTGCGACGTCGAGGTCCAGAGCGGCCAGCAGATCAAGATCGACAAGCAGTACGGCGCGGATTCGGTCGGCGTCAAGCGCAACGGGTCCCAGGTGACGCTCACCGTCCACCGCGGGAGCGCCAAGATGGTCACGATGCTGGACGCGGGCGCGGCGCACTCCAGCTCGACGTTCAACGACCTCGTGTTCCAGCCGCGGCTTGGCAAGAACGGCGCCCTGATCCTCACCATCTCCCGCACCTGAGGCGCGCGGCCCGGCGAGGCCCCGTCCCGCGCGCGCCGCGGGCGGGGCCTCACGCGCGCCGCCGCACCGCCGCGCCGCCGCACCGCCGCCCCCGTAGGATCGGAGGGCATCCGCGCCTTCCCGACCCCCCGACCCTCCGCCTCCCGCCCTCCACGTCCGGCGCCACGCATCCGGAGGCCCTGACCTGGGAAACTCACAGGTCATGGACCCGCCCGGCCGCCGCCGGCATCCGGCTCCCACCGGGCACGACCCCCGGAGCCGGAGATCCCCGGAGCCGGCCGCACCCGAAGATCGGCGGGGACGGCTCGGCGATCCGAGAAAGGAGCCCGCCTTGGCCTACCGGCTGACGGTCATAGGGACCGGTTACCTCGGGGCCACGCACGCCGCGTGCATGGCCGACCTGGGGTTCGAGGTCCTCGGCCTGGACGTGGACGAGGAGAGGATCGCGCGGCTGTCGGCCGGCGACCTGCCGTTCTACGAGCCCGGGCTGGAATCGGTGCTGCGCAGGGCCCTGGAGAGCCGGCGGCTGCGGTTCACCACGTCGTACGAGGAGGCCGCCGCGTTCGGCGACGTGCACTTCCTCTGCCTCGGCACCCCGCAGAAGGCGGGCGAGTACGCCGCCGACCTGACCTACGTGGACGCGGCCGTCGACACCCTGGCCCCGCTGCTGCACCGCCCGTGCCTGGTCGTCGGCAAGTCCACGGTCCCGGTCGGGACGGCGGCGCGGCTGGCCGGCAGGCTGGCCGAGCTCGCCCCGGCGGGCGGCGACGCCGTCCTCGCGTGGAATCCCGAGTTCCTCCGCGAGGGGTTCGCCGTCCAGGACACCTTGAAGCCGGACCGGATCGTGGCCGGGCTGCCGGCCGAGCAGGGCGCCGCCGAGCACGCCGAGAAGGTGCTCCGCGAGGTCTACTCGACGATGCTGTCCGCGGGCACCCCGTTCGTCGCCGCGGACCTGCCGACGGCCGAGCTGGTGAAGGTGGCCGCGAACGCGTTCCTCGCCACGAAGATCTCCTTCATCAACGCGATGGCGGAGGTCTGCGAGGCCGCGCACGCCGATGTGACGAAGCTCTCCGAGGCCCTCTCCTACGACGACCGGATCGGCGGCCGGTTCCTCGGGCCCGGCCTCGGCTTCGGCGGCGGCTGCCTGCCCAAGGACATCCGCGCCTTCATGGCCCGCGCCGGGGAGCTCGGCGCCGACCAGGCGCTCACCTTCCTGCGCGAGGTCGACGAGATCAACATCCGGCGCCGGATCCGGATGGTGGACCTCGCCCGGGAACTGCTCGGCGGCTCGTTCATCGGGCGGACGGTCGGCGTCCTCGGCGCGGCCTTCAAACCGGACTCCGACGACGTCCGCGACTCCCCGGCGCTCGACGTGGCCGCGTCCATCCGCGCCCAGGGCGGCAAGGTCACGGTGTACGACCCGCAGGCCATGCGCAACGCCCGCCGCGCGCAGCCGTCGCTGGACTTCGGCGACTCGGCGCTGTCGGCCGCCCGCGGCGCTCACGTCGTCCTGCTGCTCACCGAGTGGGCCGAGTTCCGCGACATGGCCCCGGAGTCGCTCGCCGGTGCCGTCTCCGAACGCAACATCGTCGACGGCCGCAACGCCCTCGATCCCGAGCGCTGGCGCGCGTCCGGCTGGAACTACCGCGCCCTCGGCCGCCCCTGACCTCCCCGGCCCCGGGCCTGGGCCGTCCCGTCTCAGCCGCCGCCGGGGACGTCGCCGCCGAGGACGTTGCCGGGGGTGTCCAGCCAGAGGTCGTGCCCGTCCGGGCGGGCGGTGAGGCCGAAGCGCTCGCGGCCCGGGCGGCCCCAGGCGACCCAGCGGAGGTAGGCGCGGGACACCTCGTCCCACAGCCTGCGCCCGCCGTACTGCTCCACGGCGAACCGGTCGGCGCCCGGCTCGTAGTCGACGCTGGCCCATGATCCGCCGGGCGCGCCGGTCTCCAGCAGCCACAGCGTCAGCTCGCCGGAGTCGCCGCGCGCCGCGCACACGTGCTTGCGCGCGCGGGGCACCAGCGCGCCGATCGCCAGGTCCGCGCCGTAGGAGTCCCAGGCGACGCTGCGAGGGTCCAGCAGCGTGGTGCCCCGTTCTGTCTCGTGCTCGGTGCCGCCCACGTACTGGGCCAGGGACGGCGACGCGGGGCGGGCCCGCTCCATCGTGTCGCCCGAGAGGTGCGGGAACCGCCCGATCGCGCGGCCTTGCCCGTCCACGGTGAGGCAGGCGAGGTGGCCGCCGCCGTAGGCGGGCGTCCAGGGGCACACGATCACGCCTCCCGGACGGGTCTGCTCCAGCCACGCCCGGGCGATCGCGGTGACGCCGCGGGTGACGTGCACGCGGTCGTAGGGGGCGTTGTCGGGGAAGCCCGCCGCCTCGTCCCCCACGAAGAGGTGCGGCCCGTGCCCGGCCTCGGCGAGGTCGGCCGCGGCCCGCGCCGCGACCAGTTCGTCGGCCTCGACCGACGTCACGTTCGCGCCGCCGACCCGCCACGACAGCAGCGCAGCCGTCCACCCGGCGCCGGTGCCTGCCTCCAGGACCCGGTCGTGGTCGCGCGGGGCGAGGGCGTGCAGGGCGTGCAGGACGGCGCGGGGGGAGCCGCAGGACGGCGTCACCGCGTCGGAGTACACCGCGTCCCACCAGGCCGCCGGGTCACGGTCGCGGTCGATCGCGTGGCCGGGGCCGCCGCCGCGGACGACGCGGGCCCGGGCGGGCACGAACCAGTGCCGCGGCACCTCGCCGAGCGCCGCCCGCCATGCCGGGTCGGTCAGGACGCCCTGCGCGGCGTAAACGTCGCACAGTGCGCTGATCCGCCCGTCGACGTCCCTGTCCACGGGTAGAGCGTAAACCAGGGAATCACTCTATGGAGTGACTCGCGCACGATAGGTAATCATTCCCGGTCTTTGCCGCGGGAACGATCGGAGTGAGGACGGTGTTGTCCGGGCATGCGAGACGAGTTCGCCGACGACGGCGTGATCGGGCGGCTGCTGGAGAAGTCCGAGGTGTGGGCGTTCGTGGGGCTGAGCGGCGACCCGGGCCGCGAGGTCCACCGGCAGGCCCGCCTCCTCCAGGGGCGCGGGAAGCGGATCGTCCCGGTGCATCCGGACGGCGCGGCCGTCCTGGGCGAGCGGGGGTACGCGTCGCTGGCCGAAGTGCCCGGGCCGCCCATCGACGTGGTCGGCGTCTACCGGCGGTCGGAGTTCGCCGGCGGCGTCGTGGACGAGGCCGTCGCCGCCGGGGCGAGGGCGGTGTGGCTGCCCCTCGGGGTGGTGGACGAGGAGGCCGCCAGGCGCGCCCGCGACGCCGGGCTCGACGTCGTCATGGACCGCTGCCCCGCCATCGAATGGGCCCGCCGCGCATGACGGCCGCCCCCTGAGGCCCCGGCAGCCGCCCTCTGAGGCCCCCGAGCCCGGGAAGCCTCCTGCGCGGCGCTCAGAGGCCCGCTCGGAGGCGCTCGCCCTTCGCCTTCGCCTGCGCGTGGAGGTCCCGCTGGAACTCCGTCATCTTCGCCTGGAGGTCGCCGTCGGACGCGGCGAGGATCCGGACGGCGAGGAGCCCGGCGTTGCGCGCCGCGCCGACGGCGACCGTCGCGACGGGGACCCCGGCGGGCATCTGGACGATCGACAGCAGCGAGTCCATGCCGTCCAGGTACTTCAGCGGGACGGGCACGCCGATCACCGGCAGCGGCGTCACCGAGGCGAGCATCCCCGGCAGGTGCGCGGCACCGCCCGCCCCCGCGATGATCGCCCGCAGCCCGCGCCCCGCGGCGCCGTCACCGTAGGCGATCATGTCGTGCGGCATCCGGTGCGCGGACACGACGTCGGCCTCGTAGGGGACGCCGAACTCCTCCAGCGCCTCGGCGGCGGCCTTCATGACCGGCCAGTCCGAGTCGCTGCCCATCACCACGCCCACCAGCGGCGTCATCGCTTCTTCTCCCCCCAGCGCAGGTAGTCGGCCGCGTGGCGCGCGCGCTCGCGGACCTCGTCCAGGTCGCGGCCCAGCGCGGTGACGTGGCCGATCTTGCGGCCCGGCCGCACGTCCTTGCCGTAGAGGTGCACCTTGACGGCGGGATCGTGGGCCATCACGTGGATGTAGCGGCGGTAGACGTCCGGGTCGTCGCCGCCCAGCACGTTCGCCATGACCGTGCAGGGGGCCGTGGGCTCGGTGGACCCCAGGGGCAGGTCCAGGACGGCCCGCAGGTGCTGCTCGAACTGGGACGTGCGGGCGCCCTCGATCGTCCAGTGGCCGGAGTTGTGCGGCCGCATGGCCAGCTCGTTGACCAGCAGTCCGTCGCGGGTCTCGAACAGCTCCACCGCGAGCAGGCCGGTGACGCCGAGGCTGTCGGCCACGCCGAGCGCGAGGCGCTGCGCCTCGGCGGCCGTGTCCTCGTCCAGGCCGGGGGCCGGTGCGATCACCTCGGTGCAGATCCCGCCCTCCTGGACGGTCTCCACGATCGGGTACGCGGCGCCCTGGCCGTACGGGGAGCGCGCGACCAGGGCGGCCAGCTCCCGCCTGAACGGGACGTGCCGCTCGACCATCAGGTCGACGCCCTCGGTGCGCAGCCTCCCGACCATCTCCGCCGTCTCGCGGTCGAGGGCCTCGGCGATCCAGACGCCCTTGCCGTCGTAGCCGCCCCGGGTGGCCTTGATGACGAGCGGCCAGCCGTGCTCCTCCGCGAACGCCTCCAGGAACGCCAGCGGCGCGGCGGGCGGGACGTGCGCGTAGGCGGGGCACGGTACGCCCAGGGCGCTGAGCCGGTCCCGCATGACGAGCTTGTCCTGCGCGTGGGCGAGGGCGGCCGCATCCGGACGGCACGGCACGCCCGACCGCTCCACCTTCTGGATGTGCGGCCCGGGGACGTGCTCGTGGTCGAAGGTGACCACGTCGCAGCCCTTGGCGAACGCGAGCAGGTCGTCCAGGGACCGGTCGTCGCCGATCCGGGCGTCCGCGACGACCTTGGCCGCCGAGTCGCCGGCGGATCCGGCCAGCACGCGCAGCGGCACGCCCAGCGCGATCGCCGCCTGCTGGGTCATCCGGGCCAGCTGGCCGCCACCCGCCATCCCCACCACGGGCATGTCCACAGGATTCGTCACGTCAGAAGGCTACCGGCCACCCGGGTGCGAACGAATCGGCCGCCCCCCGCGTCCAATCGTGTGTGGGTCGTCCGGCAGGGGGGAGGGAAACGGCACGGACGGCCGGAAACGTTCATGTTCCGACGCCCCTGCGGCCACGTACGTCTATCCTCGTCAATACCTCCGCAGCCGCAGCCGCGCCACTGACGCGGTGCCCGTAGCCGAAGTCCGGAAGGACGGTTCCCCTTCGTGAGCCTGGTCGCCAATCTCCAACGGCAGTTCGCGCACCTGGTGCGCGAGCTCGCGAAGTTCGGCAGCGTCGGCGCCATCGCGTTCGTGATCACGGTCGCGCTCGGCAACGGGATGCACACCGGCCTGGGCATGGGCCCGCTGACGTCCAACGGCATCGCCACGGTGGTCGCCACGACGTTCTCCTACCTGGCCAACCGCTACTGGACGTTCCGCCACCGCGACCGCACCGGCCTGGGACGCGAGTACGTGCTGTTCTTCGCGCTGAACGGCGTCGGGCTGGTGATCACCGAGCTGTTCATCGGGTTCACCCACTACGTGCTGGGGCTGGGCGACGCGATCTCCTACAACGTCTCGCTGGTGATCGGCACCGGCGTCGCGACGCTGTTCCGCTTCTGGTCGTACAAGAAGTGGGTGTTCCTGCCGACGACCTCCCCGCACGTGGACCCGGCGTCCGGCCTGCCCGAGGCGCCGCGCGAGCCCCATGGGCCGCACGAGCGTCCGGCGGCGGGCGGGCCCGCCGGAGAGGCGCCCGCCGGGGACGCGCCGGGCGTGCACCGCGCGGGGGGCCGCGGCGTCCCGTCCCACCGGCTCGGCCACCCGATCGACACGCACCCCGCCGGGGACTACGCCCAGTTCACCCGCTCCCGCTGAGCGGCACCGGGCGGCCCCGGGCGGCTCCTGAGCGGGCCGCCGGACGGACCCGGGCGTCGGCTCAGGCGGGCCCGATGACCACGCGCTCGGACGCCAGGCGCGCGTCCGCGGCCTGGCGGAGGAACACGCCGAACACCGCCGGGCGGGCCTGGACGAGTTCCAGCCGCCCCCCGTCCACCACGGCCAGCGAGCGGGCCAGGTAGAGCCCGAGGCCGGTGCCCTTGCCGCCGCTGACGCTGCGTTCGAAGATCCGGGGCTCCAGCTCGGGCGGGATGCCCGAGCCCTCGTCGCCGACCTCGACCACGACCGACCCGGCGCCGGGCTTGGTGTTGATCGTGACGGTGCCGGAGCCGTGCATGAGCGAGTTGTCCAGCAGCGTGGCGACGATCTGCGAGAGGCCCTCGGGGTTGGTCATGCCGACGAGGCCCTGCTCGCCGACCATCCGGACGTCGCGGCCGTCGCGGCGGAAGATGGGCCGCCACTCCTCGACCTGCTGGGCGATGATGTCGTCGACGGGCGAGGCGACCGCGCCGCCCGTGCGGTCGTGCCGGGCGCGGGCGAGGAGCTGCTCGACGACCGCGACGAGCCGCTCGGTCTGCGCGACGGCGGCGGCGCCCTCCTCCCGGACGACGTCGGGGTAGTCGGCGGCCTCGATCATCTCCTCCAGCCGCATCGACAGCGCGGTGAGCGGCGTGCGGAGCTGGTGGCTGGCGTCGGAGGCGAACTCGCGGCTCGCGGCCAGCAGGTCGGCGATCCGGACGGCGCTGCGGTCGAGCACCTCGGCGACGCGGTCCACCTCGGGGATGCCGTAGCGGCGGCGGCGCGGGCGGGCCTTGCCGGTGCCGAGCCGGTCGGCGGTCTCGGCGAGGTCGATCAGCGGGAGGGTCAGCTTGCGGGCCTGGAACATCGCGAGGCCGACGGTGACGGCGACGCCGAACAGCGCGAGGCTGCCGATCAGGACGAGCAGCCGCACCGCCCCGTCCTGCACCTCGGCTGCCGGGCGCGACACCCGCACCGTGACCCCGGCCCCGGACGCGGCGGCCTCCAGCATCCGCTCCCGGCCGGGCCGCCCGCCGGCGAGGACCGTCCGGCCGTCCGGCAGGGTGATGGCGATATACCGGCCGGGATACTCCTGGGCGATCTTGTCGGCGGCCAGGGGCTGGCGTGTCTGGAGGCTGTAGCCGACGCCGCCGACGATGGCGGACGCCTCCCGGTCGAGCGCCTGCGCGGCCTGCTCGTAGATGAGCTTGTGGGTGGCGAAGGCGAGGGGTATGCCGAGCAGCAGTATCGCGACGACCGCCACCGCGAGCGTCGACAGCAGGAGTCGGCGCCTCATCAGGGCTCCTTGGAGGGTGTGGCCACGGCCGCGCGACGTCCCCCCGGGCCTCTCGGGAAGGCCCGGGGACGGTCCGCCCGACCATGGCGGCCGGGACTAGTCGCCGCGCTCGAACCGGAAGCCGACGCCCCGCACGGTGGTGATGTAGCGGGGACTGCCGGCGTCGTCGCCGAGTTTGCGGCGCAGCCAGGAAATGTGCATGTCGAGCGTCTTGGTCGAGCCCCACCAGTTGGTGTCCCACACCTCGCGCATGATCTGCTCGCGGGTGACGACCTTGCCCGCGTCGCGGACGAGGACGCGCAGCAGGTCGAACTCCTTGGTGGTGAGCTGGAGCTCCTGCTCGCCCATCCAGGCGCGGCGCGACTCGGCGTCGATCCGCACCCCCTGGACGATCGGGGTCTCGGTGCTGCCCCGGCGCAGCAGCGCCCGCACCCGGGCGAGCAGCTCGGCCAGCCGGAACGGCTTGGTCACGTAGTCGTCGGCGCCCGCGTCGAGCCCGACGACGGTGTCGACCTCGTCGGCGCGGGCGGTCAGGATCAGTATGGGGACACCGTGCCCCTCGGCGCGCACCCGGCGGGCCACTTCGAGGCCGTCCAGCTCGGGCAGTCCCAGGTCCAGGACGATGAGGTCGACACCGCCGCCGAGCGCCCGCTCCAGGGCCTGCGGTCCGTCCGGGCTGACTTCGACGGTGTACCCCTCGCGACGGAGCGCGCGGGCGAGAGGCTCGGAGATGGACGTGTCGTCCTCGGCGAGCAGTACTGAGGTCATGGACCGATCGTATGACCATTCTTGAACATTGCCCCGCCGCCGCCGCGCTCTTGACCTGCGGTTTGCCACTCGTAGTACATCCTCGAACACCACCATTTCGGGTAGTTTTCTGATGTAAACGTGCATGTCACCCGCGTGGTGACTCCCTTGGTCAGCCGAGGACCGCGACCGACGCGCCCGGAAGGGACACCACGGCGGTTCGAGAATCGCCGTTGACGCCCTTTTCCGCGGTGATCGCCGGATTCGAGGCGAGCAGCAGCCGGGGCTCGGGGAGGCCGGTCACGTCCAGCCGGACCGGGCCGCCGCCCAGGTTCGCCGCGACGCACACGCCGCCGCGGCGCATCGTCAGGTGGCGCTCGCCCTCGGTGGTCTCCACGACCTCGACGGCCATGGCCGCGGGGCCCGGGTCGTTCAGCTCCGGCCTGGCGCGCCGGAGCGCGATCAGGGCCTGATGCCATTCGAGCAGGTCACGATGGGGATGACGGCCGGGCTCGGCCCAGTCGAGGACCGAACTCCGGAAGGTGTCCACAGCCTGTGGATCGGGGACGCCGCCCGTCCAGCCGTGGCGGGAGAACTCCCTGCGGCGGCCCTCGCTCACCGCTTGCGCCAGCGCCGGGTCCACGTGGTCGGTGAAGTAGCACCACGGGGTGGACGCGCCCCATTCCTCCCCCATGAAGAGCATGGGCGTGAACGGCGCGAGCAACAGCAGCGCCGCTCCGACCTTCAGCAGGTCCGGCGAAAGCGTCGCGCCGACACGATCCCCGGACGCGCGATTTCCCACCTGATCGTGGTTCTGCAGAAAACCCAGGAAGCGGTGCGCGGGAGTGGTTCGCACGTCCACAGGACGGCCGTGGTGCCGTCCCCGATACGTCGACATGGTGCCGTCATGGACGAATACCTTCGTCAGGGCTTTCTTCAGTATCTCCAATGCACCGAAATCGCAGTAGTAGCCCTGTCTCTCACCTGTCAGCGCCGCATGCAGGGCGTGATGGAAGTCGTCGTTCCACTGCGCGTCGAGCCCGTAGCCGCCGGCCTCCCTGGAGGCCACCAGCCGCGGGTCGTTCAGGTCGGACTCGGCGATGAGGAACAGCTCACGCCCCACGTGGGCCGACAGCGCCGCCACCGCGTCCGCCAGTTCCTCCAGTATGTGCACGGCGCGGTGGTCGGCGATGGCGTGGACGGCGTCCAGACGCAGCCCGTCCAAGTGGTAGTCCCGCAGCCACATCAGCGCGTTCTGCACGACGAACGCGCGGACCTCGTCCGAGCCCTCCTGGTCGAAGTTCACCGCTTGGCCCCAGGGGGTGGTGTGGGCGGCGGTGAAGTACGGCCCGTAGGAGGCGAGGCGGTTCCCGTCCGGGCCCAGGTGGTTGTAGACGACGTCCAAGACGACGGCGAGGCCATGGGCGTGTGCGGCGTTCACGAAGCGTTTCAGCCCGTCCGGGCCGCCGTAGGGCTCGTGCGGCGCCCACAGGTGGACGCCGTCGTATCCCCAACCATGGTGGCCGGGGAACGAAGCGACGGGCAGAAGCTCGACCGTGTCGATCCCCAGGGAGACCAGATGCGGAAGGCGTTCGACGGCCGCATCGAAGGTTCCTTCGGGGGTGAACGTGCCGACGTGCAGTTCGTACAGGACGCTGCCGGGAAGGGGCCGTCCGTGCCAGTGGCCGTCGCTCCAGATGAACCCGTTGTGGTCGTACACACGGCTCTGCCCGTGCACGCCATGCGGCTGCCAGAGGGAACGAGGGTCCGGCAAGACCTCATCGGCTCCGTCCAAGACGAAGCCGTAGTCCGTGCCGTGCTCCGCGGTCGGAACGTCCGCGTACCACCAGCCGGGACGTCCTTCTAGAGCGTTCATGGGGTACGGGTCGCCGCCCGCCACCACACCGATCCGCCGGACGTCCGGCGCCCACACCTCGAAGCGCGCGCTCACCGGTCGATCTCCCTCGGGACCAGCAGCGCGACGGGCAGGTGGGCGAACAGGCGGGCGGCGTCGAGGCCGGGGCCCCACAGCGTCGCGCCGGTCAGGACGTCCCGCCAGCCCTGGCGGCCGACGTCCACCGTCGTCCCGGCCCAGCCGCCGCGGCGCTCCAGGCCCACCGGCAGGCGCGTCGCGACCGCGACGGCGCCGCCGCGGGCGAACGCCACGACGTGCTCGGCGGCGGGACCGTGCGCCGCGACGGGCTCATGCCGGGCGCCGGGGCCGAACCACTCGGGACGCGACCGGCGCAGCCGCAGCGTCCGGGAGGTGACCAGGAGCTTCTCGTCGTCCACGTCCTTCGGCTGCCGGCCGGTGTCGAGCCGGAACAGCCGCTCGCGGCGGCGCCCGTAGTCCACCGGCCGCCGGTTGTCCGGGTCGACGAGCGAGAGGCCGGTCAGCTCGCAGCCCTGGTAGACGTCCGGGACGCCCGGCATGGCGAGCTGCACGAGCTTCTGCCCCAGCGCGTTCACCCGCGCGTACGGGGCGAGCCGCCGCACGAACGACGTCATGTCCGTGACGAGGTCGGCGTCGTCCAGGACACGCCGTGCGTAGGCGAGGACGGCCTCCTCGTAGGCGGCGTCCCCGTCCACCCACGACGTGCGGGTCTTGGCCTCGCGCATCGCCTTGAGGAGGAACTCCGCCAGCCGGTCGTAGGTGAGCGGCCATGCGCCCACGAGCGTCTGCCACAGCAGGTATTCCAGGTCCGGTTCCAGCGGCGACGCATCCGGGCCCCACCAGTTCCACCACCTGACCACGGCCTGCGCCCACTCCCCCGGGAGCTCCGCCAGGACCGCCAGCCACGCGCGCACGTCCTCCTCGCGCTTGGTGTCGTGCGTGGACAGCGTGGTCATCGTCGACGGCCGGTCACGCGCCAGCCGGATGCAGTGCGCGTGGAAATCGGCCGCGTGCACGGAGAACCGGCCGGGCGCGCCGCCGACCTCGTTGAGCGCGGCCATCCGGTTCCACCGGTAGAACGCCGTGTCCTCCACGCCCTTGGCCGCCAGTGGCGCCGCCGTCTGCTGGAACCGGATGATGAACTCGGCGTCCGTGGTCTCACCCCGTCCCAACGCCAGCGACAGGACCGTCTCCAGGTCCGGATGGAGTTCTTTAGGCAGATGCCCGCGCGCGCGCCGCGCGGCCTCCTCCAGCACCTGGACGGCCTGCGGCGGCGCGTCCTCGCCTGGGACGACGTAGGCGCGGTAAACCGGCATGGCCACCAGGAGCTCCACGAGCGCGCGCTCCAGGCCCGGACGGTCCGTCCCGGCGACCCTGCGCAGGACGCGCAGCAGCCGGTCGATCTCCGGCCTCAGCCCGTGCTCGGCCGCGTGCAGGCGCCCGGCCCGCTCGACCTCCTCGAACCCGTCCGGCCCGCCGGTCAGGGAGACGTAGAGGTCGGTGAGCGGCTTCTCCCCGTCCGGGTCGACGAACAGCCCGCCGACCATGCCGAGCGAGTCGTACCCGGTGGTGCCCGCGCACGGCCAGTCCGCCGGGAGCCGCTCCTCGCCTTCGGTGATCTTCTCGACGAGCACCCAGCCGTCCGGCGCGGCCTCGGCCAGCCGCCGCAGATAGCCGCGCGGGTCGGCGAGCCCGTCGGGATGGTCGATCCGCAGGCCGTCCACCTGCCCGTCCGCGACCAGGCGGAGCAGCAGCGCGTGCGTGCGGTCGAACACCTCCGGCTCCTCCTGGCGCAGGCCGATCAGTCCGGAGATGTCGAAGAACCGCCGGTAGTTCGGCTCGCCGTCGCCCGGCAGGACGATCCTCCCTCCGCCCGCGTCCCAGTCGACGTCGAACCACCGCGCGTACGGCGACGACGGCCCCTCCGCGAGCACCGCGGCCAGGGGCGCGTTCAGGTCGCGCCGCTCCGGGACCGCCATGTGGTTGGGCACGACGTCCACGAGCAGGCGCAGCCCGTGCGCGCGGAACCGGGCCGCCATCGCGCCGAACGCCTCCGGGCCGCCGAGCTCGTCCGAGAGCCGGGCGTGGTCCACGACGTCGTAGCCGTGCGTGGACCCGGGGGCGGCCTGGAGTATCGGCGACAGGTACACGTGCGACACGCCAAGGGCCGCGAGGTACGGCGCAAGGGCGGAGGCTTCGGCGAAGCCGAAATGACCGTCCGGCGTGCCGCGGAGCTGGAGCCGGTAGGTCCCTGATGGGGGTGCGGCGAAGTCGTCCTCCGCCGGTACGGCCTCCTCGGCCGTGTGTTCCTCGGACACTGTTTCCTCGGGGGGTTCGTCGTCGGGGAGCGGTTCCTCGATGACGGGCTCGGCGGGCTCGGCGGCCTCGGCCACGGCATCCGGCACGGCATCGTCGAACTGGACATCGTCGAACAGCGCTTTTTCGAACAGGGCATCATCGGGCGGGGCATCGTCAAACACGGCGGAGCACCTGGATGGAGCGGGCGCCGACCGGGACGGTCTCGCGGTGCTTCACCACGGGTGACTCCTCCTCGGCCAGCAGCGGGTCGGCGGTGTCGAGCACCTTGATCCACATCTGGCCGTAGGAGACGGGGGGCAGCACGAACGGCAGGTCGCCGTCGTGCGCGTTGATCAGGAGCAGGAACGAGTCGTCGCGGATCCGCCGGCCGCGCGGATCGGGCTCCCCGATCGCGTCGCCGTTCAGGAACACGTTCACCGACTTGTTGAAACCGGCCGACCAGTCCCTGTCGGCCATCTCGTCGCCGCCGGGGGTGAACCACACGAGGTCGGGGAGGTCCTCGATGGACGGGCCGGTGCCCGCGCGCACGCCGCCCTTGCCCTGGCGCGGCTCCACCCTGCGCCGGTCCCCCCGGAAGAAGCGCCGCCGCCGGAACACCGGATGCGCGGTCCGCAGCTCGGACACGCGCCGGACGAAGTCCAGCAGCGGCCCCCGCTCGTCGAAGAAGGTGTCGTCGCGCAGGCCCGTCCAGTCGACCCAGGAGATCTCGCTGTCCTGGCAGTAGGCGTTGTTGTTGCCGCCCTGGGTGCGGCCCAGCTCGTCGCCGTGCGACAGCATCGGGACGCCCTGCGAGAGGAACAGCACGGTCAGGAGGTTGCGCTTCTGGCGCTCGCGCAGGGCGATCACGTCCAGGTCGTCCACCGGGCCCTCGTGGCCGCAGTTCCACGACCGGTTGTCGTCGGTGCCGTCCCGGTTGCCCTCGCCGTTGGCCTCGTTGTGCTTGCCGTCGTAGGACACGAGATCGTGCAGGGTGAACCCGTCGTGGCAGGTCACGAAGTTGATCGAGGCGATCGGGCGGCGGCCGTCGTCGGCGTACAGGTCCGACGATCCGGTCAGCCGGGACCCGAACTCCGGCATCGTCCCCGGCTGCCCGCGCCAGAAGTCGCGCATGGTGTCGCGGAACTTGCCGTTCCACTCCGTCCACAGCGGCGGGAAGTTGCCGACCTGGTAGCCGCCCTCCCCGACGTCCCACGGCTCGGCGATCAGCTTGACCTGCGAGACCACCGGGTCCTGCTGGACGAGGTCGAAGAACGCCGACAGCCGGTCCACCGCGTGCAGCTCACGCGCCAGCGTCGCCGCGAGGTCGAACCGGAACCCGTCCACGTGCATCTCGGTCACCCAGTACCGCAGCGAGTCCATGATCATCTGGAGGACGTGCGGGCCGCGCATCAGCAGGCTGTTCCCGGTGCCCGTCGTGTCCATGTAGTACCGCGCGTCGCCCTCGGTGAGCCGGTAGTAGGCGGCGTTGTCGATCCCCCGGAACGACAGCGTCGGCCCCAGGTGGTTGCCCTCGGCGGTGTGGTTGTAGACGACGTCCAGGATCACCTCGATGCCCGCCTCGTGCAGCGCCTTCACCATCGCCTTGAACTCCAGCACCTGCTCGCCCCGGTGCCCCGAGGAGGAGTACTCGGCGTGCGGCGCGAAGAAGCCGATGGTGTTGTAGCCCCAGTAGTTGCGCAGCCCCCGCTGGATCAGCGCGTCGTCGTGGACGAACTGGTGGACGGGCATCAGCTCCACCGCCGTCACCCCCAGCGACCGCAGATGATCGGTGATCACCGGATGGGCGAGCCCCGCGTACGTGCCGCGCAGGCCGGGCGGGACGTCCGGATGCCGCGCCGTGAGCCCCTTGACGTGCGCCTCGTAGATCACCGTCTCGTGGTAGGGGATCCGCGGCGGCCGGTCGTCGCCCCAGTCGAAGTACGGGCTCACGACCACCGAGCGCATCGTGTGCCCCGCCGAGTCATCGGGGTTCAGCGACCAGGGATCCCCGAACCGGTAGCCGAAGCACGACTCGTCCCAGTCGACCGTCCCCTCCACCGCCTGCGCGTACGGGTCGAGCAGCAGCTTCGCCGGGTTGCACCGGTGCCCCCGCGGCGGATCGTAGGGGCCGTGCACCCGGTACCCGTACCGCCGTCCCGGCATGACTCCCGGGAGATAGCCGTGCCATACGAACGCGTCCACCTCGGGGAGCGTCAGCCGTGTCTCCTCTTCGCCGTCCGGTCCGTCGAACAGGCACAACTCCACCCGCTCGGCGACCTCGGAGAAGACGGCGAAGTTCGTGCCCGCGCCGTCGAACCGGGCGCCGAGTGGATACGCGCCGCCGGGCCAAATCTGGTCCAATGTCCCGCCTTCCGTCCTAATGCGACGAAAGCCCTTCCCCCTGAGGGTTGGCTCACACCGGACAGGGGGTCACTGGCCAGATCGGACGGCAGTGGGTTACCTTAGGGGAGCCTTACCTTATTGAGGATGCCCTAAGCCCGCAGCTCACGGGCGTCCAGCCTGTCAAGTAGCCCGCACGAGAGGTCCCCCACCGGATGTACGTCTGCGTCTGCAACGCCGTCACGGAGGACGACGTTCACAGCTGCATGGCGAAAGGCGCCTGCACGACCGCCAAGCAGGTCAAGGCGGCCTGCGGCATGCTGCCCGGCTGCGGCTCCTGCACCAAGCGCATCCACGCCATGGTCAGCGAGTACCGCACCGCGAGCGAGCTGGCGGACGCCCTCACCGGCGGGCCCCTCCCCTTCACGGCCGTCCCGGATCCCGCCCCGGCGGCCGTCCCCGCACCGATCCTGACGCAGGACACCGAAAGGGGAGCCGCGCCGCCGACCGCCGCCTGAGCACGGGTTTCCGGTCACCCGTACGGCCTGCCACACCAGGGCGGACACGCGCCGTACGGGGGTCAGTGCTGTCCACAACCCGCGGGCCATGGAAGCATGGGGCGATATGGAAGGCGACAAGGACATCATCGCTCTGCTGAACGAGCAGCTCACCGCCGAGCTGACCGCGATCAACCAGTACTTCCTGCATGCCAAGATGCAGCAGAACTGGGGCTACACGCGGATCGCACGGCACACCCGCGACGAGTCGATCGACGAGATGCGGCACGCCGAGCGGCTGACCGACCGGATCCTGTTCCTGGAGGGACTGCCGAACTACCAGAAGCTCGGCACCCTCCGCATCGGCCAGACCGTCTTCGAGCAGCTGGAGGCGGACCTCCAGGTCGAACTGGAGGCCGTGGCACGCCTGCGCCCCGGCGTCGAGCTGATGCGCTCACGCGGCGACATCACCTCCGCGCGGATCTTCGAGGAGATCCTCGCCGACGAGGAACAGCACATCGACTACCTGGAGACCGAGATCGCCCTCGTCCGGGCCCTGGGCGAGCAGAACTACCTCCAGCGCCTCACCGACTCCCCCGGTGAAGACGGCCCGAGCCCCATCTAGCCCGACCGCGCCTGTGCGAGCGATCATCCCGCGTGAGGCCCGCCTCCGGCATCGCCTCACGCGGGTTCGCCCGGCCACCGGCGGGCTCCGCGCAGGCTAGGAACCGGGCGTGACGCCGTTGCCGGCGGGCTTCGGCGCGGTCCGGCGGCGCAGGACGTACGGCTGGATGATCCCGAGGCCGCGCACCGGGCGCCGGACGATCCGGGTCACCTCGTAGGCGGGGTCGTCCTCCAGCCGGGCCGCCAGCTCGGTGTCGATCACCACCGAGCCGGGGCGGGCGAGCGAGGTCAGCCGCGCGGCGAGGTTCACCGTCGTGCCGAAGACGTCCCCCATCAGCGGCAGGACGGGCCCGTGCGCCACCCCCACCCGCACGTCCGGGACCTCCGTCTCGTCCTGGATGGCGGCCGCGACGGTCAGCGCGATCTCCGCGCCGATCTCCGGCGTCTCCGCGCTGAACAGCACCTCATCGCCCAGCGTCTTGACCAGCCGCCCCCCGCAGGAGGCGATGATGTCGGCGGCGGTCTCCTCGAACCACTCCACCACGCGGGCCAGCTCGATCTCCTCCAGCTCCCGGCTGACCTGGGTGAACGACACCATGTCGGCGAACCCGACCGTGGTCATCGGCCGTCCCGCCGGATCGCCGTTCTCCCGGGTGGCCGCCGCCGCCATCGCCCGCGTCCCGGCCGCCGCGAGCTGGCGCCGCCACGCGTGCACGACCAGCGGCTCGAACTCGCCGATGTGCTTCTCGGCGATGCTGGCGATCGCCTCCACGGCGTCCGGGAACGGCTGATCGTTCAGATCCCGGTCGATCATGCCGCGCAGCAGGTTGACCTGCCACTCGGCCAGGCGGGTCATCGTCTGCCCGAACGCGCGGACGAGCCGGATCACGCCGTCCTCGTCGAGGACGCCCTCGTCCATCAGCCGGCGGATGCGGTCCAGCGCGGCCACGTCCCCCTCGGTGTAGGCGACGGCCTCGTCCGGCATCGACGGATAGCCGAAGGCGCGCCACAGCCGGCCGGAGAACTCCCGGGTCACGCCCGAGAGCCGGACGGCGTCCACGCGCGTGTAGCGCAGCTCGCCCCCGAGGAGGAGCTCCTCGATCTCCTTCGGATCCGGCGATCCGGCTGCCATCTGCCGCCCTTCAATCCGCCGCCGTGGGCCCCGCCTGCGGCTTTGTGGTCGGGTACCACGACATATCGTCGCAGATCCGACGCCGTTCGGTGGTTCCACCCGGGCTGTTCACCGGACGTGCACCACATCGCCCGCGCTGATCACCCTGTCCCCCCGGGGCCCGGCCACGACCAGCCGCCCCGCCCCGTCGACGTCCCGCGCCGTCCCGGCCAGCGTCCCGTCCCCGGGCAGCTCGACCCGCACCTCACGGCCGAGCGTGGCGCACAGGTCCTTGTAGGCCGTCCGCAGCCCACTGGTCTCCGGGTCGCCGTCAAGGGCCGTCCACTCCCGGTACCAGGTCTCGAACTCGCGCAGGATCGCCCGCAGCAGCGGCGCCCGGTCGCTCAACGGCGCGCCCTCGATCGCCAGGGACGTCGCCGTCGGCACCGGCAGCTCCGCCTCCCGCAGCCCCACGTTCAGCCCGATCCCCATGATCAGCGCGTCGCCGGCCTTCTCCGCGAGGATGCCCGCGAGCTTCCGGTCCCCCACCAGCAGGTCGTTCGGCCACTTCAGCCGCGCGTCCACGGCGACGTCCCCGCCCGGCACGTCCTCGTTCTCCGACCAGGCGGTCATCCTCCGGACGGCGGTCGCCACCGCCACGCCCGCCAGCAGCGGCGCCCAGCCGAGCAGCGGCACCGGCACCGCGGGCCGCAGCAGCATCGAGAACATCAGCCCCGACCGCGGCGGCGCCGCCCAGGGCCGTCCGAGCCGCCCCCGCCCGGCGGTCTGCGACTCGGTGACGAGCACCTCCCCCTCCGGCACACCGTCCCCGGCCGAACCCGCGAGATCGGCGTTGGTGGACCCCGTCTCGTCCACCACCCGCACCCCACGCCACAACCCGCCGGGCCGGACGAGCGCCCGGCGCAACGCCCCCTCGTGCAACGGCGGACGATCAAGATCGCCATAAGGTGAATAGCTCACACACCCATAGTGCAGTGAGATCGAACCAACAGCAGCCCAGCCCCCACCCGCACCTTCTCCACCAGGCGACCACCAAGACATTCCGCCCCCGTTCTCCCCGCAACAACAAGCTTGTGGACGCCCACCCTCCACGCCCCACGGCCCCAACGGCCCGATCGCATCCGAAGGCAGGGGCAAAGCGAAGCAAGCCCCTGATCGCACAGCAAGCCCCCAGACCGAGACGAAGCGACCACACCGGGCGTCCGCCAAAAGCAGGAACCTCAGCCCCCAACGACCGCAACGTTGCGATCGCGTCCGAAGGCAGTTGCGAGCTTGCGAGCAACTGATCGCGAAGCGAGCCCTCCAGGGCGAGTTCGAAGCGATGCAGCGATCGCACGCGGTGTCCGCCGAAGGAAGGCGCCCTAGCGCCTGACGCCAAGGACACCGCAAACAAATACTGCATACTCCCCTGCATGGATGGTGTGACGGTTCGGCGGGACGGGCATGTGGCGGAGATCGTTCTGGATCGGCCGGAGGCTTTGAACGCGCTCTCCACGGCCATGGCGCGGCGGCTGGCGTCGGTGTGCGCCGAGGTGGGGGCGGATGCGTCCGTGCGGGCGGTGGTGCTGGGGGCGGCGGGCGAGAAGGCGTTCTGCGTGGGGGCGGACCTCAAGGAGCGCAACCGGATGACGGACGAGGAGATCTTCGCGCAGCGGCCGTTGTTCCGCGCCGCTTTCGGCGGGGTGCTGGGGTTGCCTCAGCCGGTGGTCGCGGCCGTGCACGGGTACGCGCTCGGCGGCGGCTGTGAGTTCGCGTTGTCCGCGGACATCATCGTCGCGGACGAGACGGCCGTGTTCGGGCTTCCCGAGGTCGGTGTCGGGCTGGTGCCCGGGGGCGGCGGGACGCAGCTCGCGCTGCGGCGTCTGGGTCCCGGCAAGGCCGCGGACCTGGTGTTCACCGGCCGCCGCCTCGGCGTCGAGGAGGCGCTCGCGTACGGCCTCGCCGACCGCGCGGTCCCGGCGGGGACGGCCCGTGAGGAGGCGCTCACGATCGCGGGTGTGATCGCGGGGAACTCCCCGGTCGCCGTCCGGGCCGCGAAGAAGGCCATGCGGCAGGGCGCGGGCGTCGCGCTGGACGCCGCCCTGGACCTTGAGGAGAACGCCTGGCGCACCGCCGCGGCGTCCCCCGACCGCCGCGAGGGCATCGCCGCCTTCAACGAGAAGCGCAAGCCCGACTGGTCCTAGAGGATGTGCAGGGCGAGGACGGTCAAGTCGTCCTCCTGGTCATACCCGTCGATCACCGAGCCAGGCGGCCGCGGTCCGGACGGGGAGCGGCGCCTGCGCTACACCCGCGAAGCCGTGAAGATCGCAATGTGGATCCTGCTCCGCGTCATCTGGGATTACCTCCGCGATCAGTGACCCCGGCATGAATGCGCCGACCGGGCCCCAACCTGAGCCCCCGGTTCAACCCGTGTTCTGGAGGCCGGCCGCTACTCCGTTGACGGAGAGGAGGAGCAGGGCCTCCAGGTGGTCGCGTTCCGTCTCGTCCGCCACGCCGGAGCGGAGGGCGGTAAGGGCCCTCAACTGGAGGAGGGAGAGGGCGTCGACGTAGGGGTTGCGGAGTTCCACGGCGCGGGAGAGGACGCGGCGGTTCTCCAGGAGGCGGTCGTGGCCCGTGACGGCCAGGACGAGGGAGCGGGTGCGGTCGTACTCGGCCAGGACGGTCTCGGACAGCTCGGGGCGGCCGCCCAGGGCCAGGTAGCGTTCGGCGATGGCGCGGTCGGACTTGGCCAGGCTCATCTCGGCGTTGTCGAGGAGGGTGTTGAACAGGGGCCACGACTCGTAGGCGCCGCGGAGCTCGTCCAGATCACGGCCGCCGTCGGAGACGGCGGCGAGGCCGCTGCCCAGGCCGTACCAGCCGGGGAGGTTGACGCGGGTCTGCGTCCAGGCGAACACCCAGGGGATGGCGCGCAGGTCCTCCAGGCCGCGGGCGGCCTTGCGGCGGGCCGGGCGGGAGCCGATGCGCAGTTCGGCGATCTCCTCCAGGGGGCTGACGCGGGCGAACCAGGCGGCGAAGCCGTCGGACTCGATGAGGGCGCGGAAGGCGGCCTTCGCCGCCTCGCCGATCTTGTCCGCGAGGGGGCGGAAGCGGGCGGCGGCCTCGCGGGCGCGGTCCTGGACGGGGCCGGTGGAGGCGAGCAGGACGGCGCTGGTGACCTGCTCGACGTGCCGCCGGGCGATCTCGGGGTGGCCGTAGCGGGCGAAGATGACCTCGCCCTGCTCGGTGACCTTGAAGCGGCCCGCGACGGAGCCGGGGGCCTGCGCGAGGATCGCCCGGTTGGCGGGGCCGCCGCCGCGGCCGAGGGAGCCGCCGCGGCCGTGGAACAGCGTCAGCCTCACGTCGTGGTGCGCGGCCCACGCGGTGAGGGCCTCCTGCGTGTCGTACAGGCGGAGGGTGGCGCTGGCCGGGCCGAGCTGCTTGGCGGAGTCGGAGTAGCCGAGCATGACCTCCAGGCGGCGTCCGGTGTCGTCCAGGCGGCGACGGACGGCCGGGATCTCCAGCATCCCGTCGAGGACCTGGGGGGCACGTTCCAGGTCCTCGCCGGTCTCGAACAGCGGGATGACGTCCAGCACGGGCGCGCCGTCGCCGAGGGAGGCCGCCAGGGCGTGCACGTTCGCGATGTCGTCGGCGGACCGGGTGAAGGAGACGATGTAGCGGTGGCAGGCCCGCACGCCGAAGCGCCGCTGGATCCAGGCGACGACGCGCAGGGTCTCCAGGATCTCCCGGGTCGTCTCGCCCTGCTCGCCGTCCAGTTCGGCGAGGGCCCTGGCGTGGAGCTCGGAGTGCTGGCGGATCTCCAGCTCGGCGAGGTGGAAGCCGAACGTCTCGACCTGCCAGATGAGCTGCTGGACGCGCCCGTACGCCTGGCGGGCGGCGCCCGCCTCCGCGAGGGACTCCTGGACGGTCCGCAGGTCGGCCAGCAGCTCGTCCGGGGACGCGTAGGCGAGGTCGGCGTCGCGCTCGCGGGTCGCGGCGATCCGCGCCGCGGCGAAGAGCAGGAGCTGACGGTGCGGCTCGCCCGGTGACCGCTTGGCCAGCTCGTCGATCCGGCCGGGCTGGGCGGTGCGGGCGGCGGCGAGCGCGTCGCGCAGGGCGGGCGACGCCGGGGTCGTGCTCTCGTGGACGGTCAGCTCCCGCCCGATCCGCGCGCAGGCCGTCTCCAGGGCGCGCAGGACGTGGTCGGCCTGGATCATCATCGTGTCGCGGGTGACCTGGGCGGTGACGTAGGGGTTGCCGTCGCGGTCCCCGCCGATCCAGCTCCCGAACCGCAGGTACGGGCGGGCCTTCGGCGGGCGGGTGCCGGTGCCCTCGCCGCCCGCGGCGCCGTCCAGCGCGCGGTCCAGGGCGCGGTAGATGTGCGGGACCACCCGGAAGATCGTCTCGTCGAACGCGGCCATCGCGGTGCGGACCTCGTCCAGGGGGTCCATCTGGGCGTCGCGGCGCAGCGCCGTCCGCCACAGCAGGTCGATCTCCTCGCGGAGGCGGCGTTCGGTCTCCTCGCGCTCGCCCGCGCCGGGACCCGCGTCCAGGGCGGTGAGCAGATCGCTGATCCGCTGGATCGCGGTGACGACGGCGCGGCGGCGGGCCTCGGTGGGATGCGCGGTGAAGACGGGCCGGAACTCCAGGCCGTCGAGGACGCCGTCGAACCCCCCGTCCATCGACGCGCGGACCTCCTCCACGGCCGCCGCGACCGAGCCGGGGACGGCGCCGCCGGTGTCACGTTCCCGCAGTGTCCGGATGCGGTGGTGCTCCTCGGCGAGGTTCGTCAGGTGGAAGTACACGGTGAACGCCCGCGCGACCTGACCGGCACGTTCCAGGCTCCAGCCGTCGACGAGGGCGGCGACCTCCTCGATGCCCGTCTCGCCGCGGCGTGCCGCGATCACGGCGTGGCGGAGCCGCTCGACGTCGTCCAGCAGCCCACGTCCGCCGTACTCCACCAGGCCGTCGCCGAGCATCGCGCCCAGCAGGCGCACATCACGCCGGAGCGGTTCGGGCATGTCCTGCCGGATGGTGTCACGCGTCTTCGTAGCCACGTGACCAGCGTAGTGAGCGGCCCGGGCCGCCGGTCAGGGCGGACCCGGCGGCGGGCCCGCCATCAGCGGGCGGTTACGCTGGCGCGCATGGCGATGGAAGCCCCTGAGCCCGCCGCGGACTACGACGTCCACACGACGGCGGGGAAGATCGCGGACCTGGAGCGGCGCCGGTACGAGGCGGTGCACGCCGGGTCCGCGCGCGCGGTCGAGAAGCAGCACGCCAAGGGCAAGATGACGGCCCGGGAGCGGATCGACGCGCTGCTGGACCCCGGTTCCTTCGTGGAGTTCGACGAGCTGGCGCGGCACCGCTCGACCAACTTCGGGATGGAGAAGAACCGCCCCTACGGCGACGGCGTGGTCACCGGCCACGGCACGGTCGACGGGCGTCCCGTCGCGGTGTTCAGCCAGGACTTCACCGTCTCGGGCGGCTCGCTCGGCGAGGTCTTCGGCGAGAAGATCTGCAAGGTCATGGACCACGCGCTGAAGACCGGCTGCCCGGTCGTCGGCATCAACGACTCCGGCGGCGCGCGGATCCAGGAGGGCGTCGTCGCGCTCGGGCTGTACGCCGAGATCTTCAAGCGCAACGTGCGCGCGTCCGGGGTGATCCCGCAGATCTCCCTGGTCATGGGGCCGTGCGCGGGCGGCGCGGTGTACTCCCCGGCGATCACCGACTTCATCGTCATGGTCGACCGGACGTCCCACATGTTCATCACCGGCCCCGACGTGATCAAGACGGTCACCGGGGAGGAGGTGACGATGGAGGAGCTGGGCGGCGCGCACTCGCACAACTCGCGGTCCGGGGTGGCCCACTACCAGGGCTCTGACGAGGACGACGCGATCGATTACGTGAAGGCACTGCTGTCGTACCTGCCGTCCAACAACCTGTCCGACGCACCCGTGGCCGGTGTGCCCGCGGACCCGTCGGAGCTCGACGAGGAGCTCGACTCCCTCATCCCCGACTCGCCGAACCAGCCGTACGACATGCACACCGCCATCGAGCACGTGCTGGACGACGGCGAGTTCCTGGAGGTCCAGGAGCTGTTCGCGCCGAACATCATCGTCGGGTTCGGGCGGGTCGAGGGTCATTCGGTCGGAGTCGTCGCGAACCAGCCGATGCAGTTCGCCGGGACGCTCGACATCGACGCCTCCGAGAAGGCCGCGCGGTTCGTCCGGACCTGCGACGCCTTCAACATCCCCGTGCTGACCTTCGTGGACGTGCCCGGCTTCCTGCCCGGCACCGGCCAGGAGTGGAACGGGATCATCCGGCGCGGCGCGAAACTGCTGTACGCCTACGCCGAGGCGACCGTCCCGCTCGTCACCGTGATCACGCGGAAGGCGTACGGCGGCGCGTACGACGTCATGGGCTCCAAGCACCTCGGCGCCGACATCAACCTGGCGTGGCCCACCGCGCAGATCGCGGTCATGGGCGCGCAGGGCGCCGTCAACATCCTGTACCGGCGGGAGCTGGCCGCCGCCGACGACGCCGACGCCCGCCGCGCCGAGCTGATCACCGAGTACGAGGACACGCTGGCCAACCCCTACATCGCGGCCGAGCGCGGCTACGTCGACAACGTGATCAAGCCGTCCGAGACGCGGGGGCAGATCGTCCGGGCGCTGCGCGCGCTCCGGGAGAAGCGCACCACCCTGCCGCCCAAGAAGCACGGGAACATCCCGCTCTGACCGGGCCCTCCCGAGGAGGAGAACGCGTGGCCGAAGAGAAGCCGTTCCTCCGGGTCGTGCGGGGCGATCCGTCGCCCGAGGAGATCGCGGCGCTGGTCGCGGCGCTGGTCGCGGTGCTGACCGCGCGGGCCCGCGCGGCCGCCGCGGCCGCCGCGTCCGCCGCGTCCGACGGCGCCGACACGCCGGGGACGTCCCGGTGGGCCGACCGCTCCAGGCTCGTCCGGCATGCCGCGGGGGAGACGGTCCGCCCGCGCGGCCCCGGCGCCTGGCGCGCCGCCGGCCTGCCCCGCTGACCGCTCCGGGCCTCCGGGGAAGGGGGCCGGGGGAACGCGCCGAGGGACATCTAACCGTGGTTCGCGCCCGGCAGAGGGCTCTTCACGAATAAGGTGAAAGGCCATGGCCACCTCGGAGTTCGTCCCACAGCCCGCGCGGTACGCCGTTTTCGTCGACGCGGGATACCTTTACGCGGCCTCCGGGGCGCTGCTGCTCGGCTGTGGTTCCCGGCGCGAGTACCGCGTCGCCGCGGAGAAGCTGATCAAGGCGTTGACCAGCCACGCCGACGACCAGCTGGTCGGCGAGCTGCTGCGCGTCTACTGGTTCGACGCCGCGCCCAAGCGGCAGCCGACGGTGGACCAGCGCGTGATCGCGAACCTGCCGCTGGTGAAGCTGCGGCTGGGGAACCTGAACGCCCAGGGCCAGCAGAAGGGCGTGGACGCCCAGCTGCGCGCCGACCTTGAGGCCCTCGCCCGGCACCGCGCGATCACCGACGCGGTGCTGCTCGCCGGTGACGAGGACATGCTGCCCGCCGTCGAGGCCGCGCAGCGCTACGGCGTCCGCGTGCACCTGTGGGGCGTGGAGCCGACGCACGGCTCCAACCAGGCCGAGTGGCTGGTGTGGGAGTCCGACACGGTCGAGGTGCTGCCCGCCGATTTCCTGCGCCCCTACTTCACCAAGGCCAAGGTGCTGCCCGTCCCGGCCCCGGGCACCGCCGCCGCGGCCCGGGACGCCGCCGCCGCGCACCGCACGAGCCCCGTCCCGTCCCCGTCGCAGGTGTTCGCGGGGAAGCCGCCGGTCAAGCAGCCGGCACCGGCGCCGGCCGCCGTCCGCACCGCCGTCCCGGTCGGCGCCGGGCACGCCACGCCCGCGACAGTGGCGGCCTCGATGAACTCCGCCGCGGCCGCCGCGTCCGACGGCAAGCTCGGCCCCGACCGCAACCACATGCTGGAGATCGGCGAGCACGTCGCCCAGAAGTGGATCTTCGAGCGGGGGCGGGACAACATCCGCGACCTGCTGCCCGGCCCGATCCTGCCGCCCGTGATCGACAAGGAGCTGCTGATCGAGGCCGAGAAGGAGCTCGGCGGCTCCCTGCGCCCCTACCAGGAGGCCCGCACCTGGCTGCGGGACGGGTTCTGGGAGCGCGTCTACCGCGAGTTCGGCATCGGCATCGGCAAGTCCGACTGACCGTCCCGGCCGGTTCCCGCGACGGCACGCCCCGCGAACACGTTTGGCAATGACGCGGACACGCGGAGTCGTCTGTCGGTACAGTCCCCGCCGTGATGGGGGGAGACCGCGCATGCGACCTCGTGGACGACGGGCAGGTGCCACCGCGATCCCGCTCGCCCTGGCACTGACGCTGGCCGGGTGCGGGTCGCCCGTCCCGTTCCACCGGCCCGGGGAGGGATCCGCGGACGAGCCGGTGGCGGCGCTGGGCGGTGCCGCGCCCTACTTCAGCCCGGCCCCCGCGGCACCGCCCGCGCGGAACCTGGAGGCGCCCGCACCGCCGCCCGGCGGGTCGGCGCCGGTCGCGCCGCCCGGCGGACCCGTCTACGCCGCGACCGGCGCGGGCATGATCGCCCCGGTCGCGCGGGACATGCCACCGCGGCTGTACGTCGCGAACGGGCGGGTCATCGACGTCATCGACCCGGGGACGGCGCGGATCGTCCGGCGGCTCGGCGCGGGAGGGGAGGCGTCGCGGGTCGTCCCGTCCTGGGACCTGCGGCGGCTGTGGGCCGCCGACACCGCCCACGGCACGCTGGTGCCGGTCGGCCCGCGCAGCGGCAGGCGCGGCCGCCCGCGCGGCGTCGCCGCGCCCGAGGGCCTCTACTTCACCCCCGACGGCCGCGACGCGCTGGTCCTCGCCGGACGGGAACGCCGCATCGACGTCCGCGACCCGCGCACGATGCTGCCGCGCGCGTCGGTGCCGCTGCCGTGCGCCGCGCGGCACGCGGACTTCTCCCCCGACGGCGCGTTCCTGGTGGCGAGCTGCCCTGCGGGACGGCTCGTCCGGGTGGACGTGCCGGGGCGGCGCGTCGCCGGGACCGTCCGGCTGCCCTCGGGCGCGCGGCCCGGTGACCTGCGGCTGTCACCCGACGGCACCGGGTTCTTCGTGGCCGACCCGGTCAGGGGCGGCGTGTGGGTCGTGGACGCCCGGCGGTCCGCCCGGCCCGGCTTCGTCCCGACCGCGCCGGGCGCCCGGGGCCTCGCGATCAGCCGGGACGCGCGGCGGCTGTTCGTCGTCGGCGGCGGCACGGTGACCGCCGTCGAGTTCGGCACCCGGCGGATCGCGGGCCGCTGGCCGCTCCCCCACGGCGGCTCCCCCGTACCCGGCGGCGTGTCCTCGGACGGGGCCGCGCTGTGGCTGGCCGACGCCTCCGGCCTGGTCTACGCCCTGTCCACGCGGACCGGCAAGGTGCTGCGGAAGGTGTGGGTGGGCGGACGCCCGTCAGGGCTGATCGTCCACCCCCAGCCAGGCCGCTACTCCCTAGGCGGCAGCGGTCTGTATAGATGACCCCGGCCTAAGGGCGCTCGCCCGGCGGCTCACCCCCCCGACCCCCGACCGTGCTCGTGCGTTGGCCGGGTCAGCGGGAGGGCACCTGGTGCCAGCCTGGGAGGAGTTCCTCCATCAGTGCCTCTGTCTCGGGTTGGAGCCGGTCGAGCAGGGGGTCGCGGGCGATGCGGCCGCGCAGTTCACCGGCCACGGCCTGGACCTGGGCCGTGTCGCCGGTGGCGTGGGCGGCGCGGAGCAGGTCGCGCCAGAGTCCCTCGTCCTCGGGTGCGAGCCGCAGGCCCGCGCGGGCGGCGCCGACCGCGCCGCGCGCGTCGCCCTCCTCCAGGCGCAGCAGGACCAACCGGTGCGCGACGTCCACGACGCGCGCCGCCGCCTCGTACTCCAGGTCGTGCGAGGCCAGCCACGCGTAGTGGCCGCGCGGCCGGTCGGCGAGGAGCGGCCCGCGGACCAGGTCCAGCGCGTAGGACATGTAGGCGGCCTCGGACGCGGGCTCGGCCGCCGACCGCCACACCAGCCACCGGAACACCGCGAGGTCGACCCGCACCTCCGAGCCGAGCCGGATGCGGCCCCGGTCGTCGTAGTACAGGTTCGGGCGGCCGCGCGCGTCCCGGCCGAGCCAGTCGGACACGCGGGCCACGCACGCGTCGCGTATGCCCGCGGTCACCCCGCGCGGCCAGATCGCGCCGCCGAGCACGGTCGGGTGCACGCCGTTCGGGTGCGCGGCGAGGTAGACCAGCACCTCCGTGCACAGGGCGCGGCGGCTCTCGTCCATCGGGCCGGGCGCCTCGATCTCGATCGGGCCGAGCAGCCGGATGTCGGCGGACGACTGCTGCGCGGTCGGCGGCTCGGCACCGCCCGCCGGCTCGGGCAGCGGCACCGCGTCGAGGCGGCCCGCCGTCCGGAACAGCTCGAACACGCCCCGGTACTGCGGTTCCCCGACGAGCTGCGCGTCGACCTGGAAGCCGAGCACCCCGGCGTGCAGCCGTCCCTCGGCGTCGACGTCCCACGTCCAGGTGGCGCCCTGCACCTCTCCGGCGACGAGGTAGCCCGCCGCCATGCGGGTGCCGGTGCGGGCCAGCGCGACCAGCCGGTCGGCCTCCCGCTCGGACGGACGGTCCGCCATGATCAGGTAGTGCGGCATCCACGCCTCGCCGAACACGCCCCGGCACCGGCCGGTGAGGACGGAGTCGACGCCGGAGGCGGCGAGGGCCTGCCGCACCTCCTCGCTGCGCCCCTCCAGTTCCGGCAGCGCGTCCTGGAGCGCCGGGACGGACCGGATCCGGTCGGGCGCGATCTCCGCGAGCCCCTCGCCGAACTCGGCGCCGAACCCGACGAGCGTGATGCGCATGTGGTCGGACCAGCGGTTGGTGGCCAGTTCCAGCGCGACCGCGGCGAGCGCGGCGCGGCGGGTGTCCTCGGGCCCGCGCAGCGCGATCAGCCCGTGCGCGGCCTCCAGGTCGACCAGGATCCGGCCGTTGTCGTTGGTGCCGATCGACACGAGCCCCGGGTAGGGGGCGAGGACGTCGCCCGTGCCGAGGGAGGGGTCGGACGCCTCGATGCCGTCGAGGGCGTCCGCGTGGAGCCGCCACACCTGGCCGTCGTCGAACGCCTGCCAGGGCGCGGGCGGGTTCCGGTCGGCGGGCGCGATCCACAGGTCGAGGCTCTCGCGGCCGAGGTGCACGCCGTACACGGTGGGCAGCGCACGGCCGCCCGCGGCCATGGACTTCGACAGGTGCCGCAGCCCGAGGTCGAGGAGGCGGGCCGCGTCGTCGTCGGCGCCGATCCGCAGCGCCCGCTCGGTCTCGGCGGCCGCGCCCTCCGGCCGGACGATCATGCGTCCGAACGCGCGGTTCCACATCTGCGCGCGGCGGCGGCGGCCGAGCGCGGTGAGCAGCCCGGCGCCGAGCAGCGACGCCGCCGCGAGGCCGTGCTCCCAGCCGAGGTCGAACGGCAGGGCGTGGTCGTCGTCCTCATGGCCGGGGACGGACGCGCCGCCGTTGTCCGCGCCGCCGTTCATCTCACCGGACGGGCCGTTCGCGCCGCCGCGCGCCGGTGGGTGCTCGGGCTCGGGGTGCTGGGACTGCTGGGGTGCCGGGACCTGCGGCGCGGGCTTGGACGGGGCGGGCTGGGACGGCGCAGGCTGCGACGGGGCGGGCTTGGACGGCGCGGGCTGCGCGGGCGCGGGCTTCGCCGGTGCCGTCGGCGCGGGATCGGGCTTGGCAGGCGCGGGCTTGGCAGGCGCGGGCTTGGCAGGCGCGGGCTTGGCAGGCGCGGGCTTGGCAGGCGCGGGCTTCGAGGGGGCCGGGTCCCGGTCGGGGGCGGCGTGCCCGTGCCGGTAGTAGTCGTCGAGGTCCGTGACGGGCACGACCCTCGCGCCCTTGGCGTCCGACGGCATCTCCAGGATCCACCCGGGACGGATCAGGCTCGCGATGCTCAGCTTGCTGCCGTCCGGCTGCACGCGGCCCTTGTTGAGGGAGTGGATCTCCTTGTAGCGGCGTCCGTCGCCGAGGCACTTCTCGGCGATCTCCCAGAGGCTCTCGTGGTGGCGGCCCTCGGGCGGCTGCACACGGTAGATCTTGGTGGTGCGGCCCTTGTCCGGCTGACCCGCGGCGAGCGGCTCGGCGACCGGCGCGGCCGCCTCCGCGGCGGGGTCCACCGGCGCGTCCTGCACGCGGACGAACGTCTGCGACTGCGCGGGCGTCGCCGCCTGCGCGTGCACCGGCGGATGCTGCGCCAGCTTCCCGGACAGCGCGGGCATGATCACGGACGTGGCGGTGAACAGCAGCAGCGCCGTGACGACCAGCCGGTGGACGAGCGACTGCGTGCCGCCCGCGAGCGGCACCCGCGCGGGCACCCCGACGCCGCGGACCCCCGCGTACACCTCGACGATCACGCACAGGGCGAGCTGAACCCAGGCGAGCCACACCAGCGCGACCAGGATGGTGATGAGCGACCCGGGCCCGAGCCGGTGCGTGAGGTCGGACGCGGCGGGCATCCCGCCGGGGAGCGGTGATCCGAACAGCGTCAGCAGCGTGTAGGGGATGCCGCCGATCAGCGCGGCCAGCGCCGCGACGGCGCCGAGGCCGGCCGCCACCTCGCGCGGGCCGCGGCGTCCCTGCACCCGTACGGGGGTCCTCTGCCCTTGCCGTGTCACCATCGCGTCCCCGCCGTTCGCCGGTCCCTGGACGTCGCCGCCCCAATCGTAGACACGAGAGTCACCTGTCGTCCCCTCCCGTGACGGGATGGGCGGTGGCACTGGAGGTCATCTGGAAGTCGCCGAAGCCGGGGATGATGCCCAGGAACTGCGGTTCGACCCGGATCCGGACGGTGACGGCGACCTCCTGCGCATCGGCGTCGCAGTCGGATCCGGCGATCCGGTCCGGGTAGGAGGCCAGCAGGCCGCAGGCGGCGGCGCGGGCCCGGTCGGGCGCGAGCACCGGCTTGCCGGTCTCGCGGAGCGCGTCGGTGTCGATCTCGTTGGCACCGGCCCGGGCCGCCTGCTCGGCCATGTCGGCGGCGCGCTGCCGGGCGTGGATCGCCAGGCCGCCGTCCACGAGCAGGCCCGCGAGCATGAACACGACGGGGGTGAACAGCACGACGTACATCGCGACGGAGCCCCGGTCGCGGCGGGACGCGCCGAGCCGCGCGCCGAGCCGGTCTCGGATCCGCGCGGCCAGCCGACCGTGGAGCCTCGCGGCCACAGGGCCGGACCGGGCGTGACGGGGCCGCCGGGTCATTCCGGGCCGTCCTCGCCGTCGTCGGGGCCGGTGCCCCGGAAGGTGAAGGTGTCGACCGGCGCGAGCGCGTGCCCCTGCAGCCGCTTGGTACCGGGCAGTCCGATGAACGACAGGTCGCCGAGGTCGACGTCGCAGGTGATCGTCACCTCGACGCGCCCGCCGGGGCGGAAGTCGCCGACGTCGGTCACGACGGTCGGGCCGCCCGAGCACCAGTCGTGCCCCTGGAGGCCCGTCCTGGCGGCCTCCCCGGCGAGGTCCTGCGCGGACGGGGCGCTGCGGGCGATGGACGCGGCGCGCACCGCGTCCCGGGCCGCGCCGTCCACCTGGCTCTGCGCGTCGACCATCCGGCCGGCGCCCGCGAGGAACAGCAGGAACCCGACGAAGAGGGGCGTGACCAGCACCATCTCCAGCGACATCGAGCCGCGTTCGCGCGTCGCCCGGCCGAGCCTCACCGCGCCGCCTCCTGGCAGGCGATGCCGTCCCCGACGTCCGGGCGGAAGCACTCGATCGGCCCGCGCGAGCGCTGCGCCACGTGGAACGTCATGAACGGGATGACGCGCACGGCCTCGCCGCTCACCTCCACCCACCGTTCGTCGTCGCCCTCGCCGGTGCGCACCTGGAGGCCGCCGAGCAGGTTCGGGCCGACCTTGCGGACGTCGTCGGTGGCCTTCGCGACGGCCTGGTCCCGCCAGCCGCCGCCGACCGGCTGGGTCCGCGCGACGCGCGCGCCCGACTGCGCGGCGGCGAGGGCGACGTGCCGCGCGTGGTACACCATCGCGAACTGCACGACGGCGAGCATGACGAGGATCAGGACGGGTGTGAGCAGCGCCCACTCCATCGACGACACCCCGGCGTCGGATCGGATCCGCTGCCGCAGCGGCGGCCGGGCGGGCTCGCGGGGCCGCATCCGGGTCAGCCCGTCTTGATGCTGTCGGCCTTCTCGGTGATCTTCTTCTGGATCACCGCGCCGATCGTGATCGCGATGAGCGCGAGGATCGCGGTGATGATCGCCCACTCGATCGCGGACGCGCCCCGGCTCCGCTCCGGCGCCGAGCGCAGCCGCGCCAGCCGGGCGCCGAGCACGGCTCGCAGGTAGACGACGGACGGGTCGTTCAGGGGGTTGAGCGGACTCATCGTGGCACCTCCAGGGGAACGGCGACGGGATCGGCTGAGTTCATAAGGTCGGCGGAGTTCATGAGGTCGGGAGAGTTCATGAGGTCGGCGGAGTTCATGGGATCGGGGTCGAGGGGTCGGCGGGGTTCATGAGGCGAGCACCCTCATCAGGGCGGGATAGGCCAGGAAGATCAGGAATCCGGCGCACAGGAACAGCTGCGCGACGAGCATGGACTGGGAGCGCTCACCGGCCTTGCCCTCCAGCTCCGACAGCTCGCGGCTGCGCATCGACGCGGCGCGGGCGGCGAGGGACTTGCGGATCTGCGCGCCGTCGTCGGCGACGAGCGCGAGCGCCCCGGCGAGGTCGCGCAGCTCGGAGATGTCGAGTTCGTCGCCGAGCCGTCCGAGCGCCTGCCAGGGCGTCTGCCCGGTGATGCGGGCGTTGCCGAGCGCGTCGCGGATGCGGTGCATGGCCCAGCCCTCGCCGACGTTCGAGGCGGTCATCAGCGCCTCGGGGACGCCGCGTCCGCCCGCCAGGTTCATCGACACCAGGTCGAGGAACGCTCCCACGACGTGCCGGAAGTCCTGGCGGCGGGCCTGCGCCTCCTGCCGGAGCTGCATGTCGGGAAAGAAGAAGAACAGCAGCGCGAACAGCAGCCCCACCCACGCCGGGAGCTGCACGGACGAGCCGAGGCCGAGCAGCGCGAACCAGGCGACGATCAGCGGGATGAACAGCAGCGCCCCCGCGGGCAGCAGGAACTTGGTGGCGAGGAAGCCCTCCAGGGACCGCTCGGTGATGGCGAGGTCGGCGCGGACCGACCGCAGCCTCCAGCCGCGCGCCTCGCAGAACCGCACGAGCTCGCGCCCGACCTTCGCGCGCATCCCGCCGACGCGGTCCAGCGTCGGCGCCATCCGCCCGGCCTGCGCCTCCTCCAGGTCGCGGCGGCGGGCGGCGTCGAAGGCCGCCATCCGCGCGGCGAGCCCGGGACGCGCCGGGAACAGCGCCCGGACGAGCAGGTAGAGCCCGGCTCCGGCGACGGCGCCCGCGATCATCGCTCCCGTCACGCGCCGCCTCCGCCCTGCCAGCCGGCGACCGTGGTCGGCACCTCGCCGGGCACGCCCGGCTGCTCCTTGCGGGCCCCGCTGAGGAACCGCCCGGGAAGCTCGTACTTCGCCAGGCGCCGCAGCCACAGGAACGCCGCCGTGTACAGGGCGACGACGACGCACAGGACGAGCTGCCCGAGGAAGTCGTCGTACGGCTCGACGTAGGAGTGGTTGAACAGGGCGAGGCCCAGCGCCGTCCCGACGGAGACACCGACGACGATGCGGACGCTGCGGCGGGTGGAACGCCGGTCGGCCTCGACGCGGCGGCGCATGTCCAGCTCGGCGCGGGCGGAGTCGGCGAGCGCGCCGAGCATGTCGCGCAGCCCGGGGCCGCGGAGCTTGGCGTTCAGGACGAGCGCGGCGATCACCAGGTCGGCGGACGGGTCGTCGATGTCGTCGGCGAAGCGGCGCAGCGCCTCCGGCATCGGGACGCGGGTGTGCAGCCGGTCGACGAGCCCGCGCAGCGGCTGCTGGAGGGCGGGCGCGGCGGCGCGCTGCGAGGAGGGGATGGCCTGCTCCAGCCCGACCGCGCCCGCGATGGTGTCGCGGAGCGACTCCGTCCACGCCGCGAGGGCCTCCAGCCGCGCCATGCCGCGGCGCTCCTCGGCGGCGCCGCCCGCGAGGCCGTTCCAGCCGAGGACGAGCGCGCCCGACCCGGCCGCGGCGATCGGCCAGCGGGTCACCACGAGCACCGCCGCGCCCGCGATGACCGCGACGGCGGTGCGGGTGGTGAGGGTGCGGACGAGGTCCTCGCGGCTGCGGCCGCGCACCGGCCGTGAGCGCCGCGGGAGGCCGCGCAGGGCGAGGACCAGCAGCAGGATCCCGCCGCCGGTCACGGCGCCCGCGACGACGGCGAGCAGCACGTCGGGCGCGTACATCACCGGCCTCCGCTCGCCTGCCGGGTCGTCGCCGCGGGTGTCACCAGGCGCCTCCGGACGGGTCGTAGCCGTGCTCGGCGAGCTCGGCGGCGCAGACGATCGGCGCGGCGGGCACGGCGTGCCCCTCCGGGCCGAGCGCGAACACCTCCGACGACAGCACCCGGCCGTCCACGCCGGTGACCTCCCGGATGCTCGCGACGTAGCGGCGCAGGCGCCCGCCGGAGGTGTACTCGTTGCGCTTCTCGATGAACACGACGAAGTCGATGGCGCCCGCGATCAGCATGTGCGTGGCCTCGACCGGCAGCCGCTCCTCCGACTGGATCGCGTAGGTGGCGACGCGGTTGAAGACCTCGACGGAGGAGTTGGCGTGGATCGTCGACAGGGAGCCGTCGTTGCCCTGGGTCATCGCGTTGAGCATCGTGACGATCTCGTCGCCGAGCACCTCGCCGACGATCACCCGGGACGGGTTCATGCGCAGCGACCGGCGCACCAGCTCCGCCATCGAGATGGCGCCCTGCCCCTCGGAGTTCGGGAGCCGCTGCTCGAACGCCACGCAGTTGGGGTGCAGCTCGGGGAAGGCGTCCAGGCCGAGCTCCAGCGCCCGCTCGACGGTGATGAGCCGCTCGTGCGGCGGGATCTCGTTGGCGACGGCGCGCAGCAGCGTCGTCTTCCCCGCGTTCGTCGCGCCCGCGATCATGATGTTCTTGCGGGCGTTGACGGCGGCGCGGAAGAACCGGCCGACCTCCGGGGTGAACGTGCCGTTGCCGACCAGGTCGGCGAGGAACACCTTGCCGAGGCGCGCCCGGCGGATCGACAGCGCGGGGCGGACCGTCACGTCCATGACGGCCGACAGCCGCGACCCGTCCGGCAGCCGCAGGTCGAGCTGCGGGTTCGCGGTGTCGAACGGACGTGAGGACAGCCCGCTGTAGGCGGCGAGGATCTGGATCAGCTCGACCAGCTCCTCGTCGCTCTCGGCGACGGGCTCGCCCATGACCTCGCGCCCGTCGGCGTAGCCGATGAACACCCGGTCGCAGCCGTTGACGTCGATGTTCTCGATCTCGGGGTCCTCCAGCAGCGGCTGGAGGCGGCCGACGCCGAACAGGGCCGCGTGCACGCCCGCCGCGAGCGCCTCTTCCTCCTCGGCGTTCGGCGGGCGGCGCCCGGAGGTGATCTCCCCGCGGGCGAACTCCTCCAGCACCTGGCCGATGAGCGCGCGGGCGAACTGCCGCTCGTCCTCGCCGGTCATCGGCGGCAGGCCGTGCGCGGCGTCCAGGCGGCGCTGCTGCGCCAGCCGGTCGCCGACCTCCTGGCGGAGCCGCTTGACGAGACCGTGGTCCACCTACCGCTCCCCCTTCTCGTGCCGCCCGCCGGCCGGGACCTGCCCGCCCGCCGACGTCTGCCCGCCGGGTGCCTGCGCGCCCGGGACCTGCCCGCCGGGTTCCTGCCCGCCCGCGACGGCCTGGCCGGTGGACGGCGGACGCGCCCGCGGGCCGGTGTCGGACGGACGTCCCGGGGCGGCGCCGTACGCGGCGGCGGGCGCGGGCCGGAGCCGTCCGGCCAGGTCGGCGGCGACCTCGCGGGCGGAGCGGATCAGCAGCGAGCGGTCCAGCCGCCCGCCCCAGCTCCCCGACAGCAGCTCGGCGCCCTTCGGGTCGAGCGCCAGCCCGCCGAGGACGGTGACCTGCGCGGGCGGCGGCCCGGCGGGCTCGACGGCGTCGGGCGCCCGGCCGCGGTGCACCGCGCCCGCGACGATCCGGTCGACCTCGGCGATCGAGCCGCGGAAGTCGCGCGGGTCGGCCAGGACGAGCACGCCGACCGGCGGCCCGCCGCGCAGCTCCGCGGTCAGCGCGGCGACGCGTTCGCGCAGGTGCGCGACCTGCTCCAGGGTGGCGCGCGTCAGCAGGACGACCTGGTCGGCCTCGCGCAGCAGATCGGTCAGCGGCGTGTCCGCGCCGAGCCGCCCGCAGTCGGCGATCACGTCGACGGGGGCGAGCCCGGCGAACGCGCGGCCGAGCGGCCCCCACAGCCACGTCATGGCCTGCGCCTGCTCGGCGTTGGTGATCCCGACGAGGACGTCCAGCCCGCCGACGAGGCGCTGGCAGTGCTCGGCGACCTGCTCGGGCCGCAGCCCGCGGCGGGCGGTCGCGGCGAGGCTGAGCAGCCCGCGGGACGGGTTGAGCATCCCGCCGTCCCGGTCGCCGTCGCCGGACGGCGCCGCGGCGGGCAGCCGGTACACCAGGTCACCGCCCGCCTGGTCGCACTCGGCGACCAGCACGGGACGCGGCCACACGGCGCCGAGGGCCACGGCGGCGGTCGTGACGCCCGGTGCCCCCTTGTCGGCCGCGAGCGCGATGAGAGCCACGGTCAGTTCCCGCCCGTCCCGGGGTTCTGGGGGCCTCCCGTGGCCGGGTCCTGCGTTCCGGGTGTCTGCGGCGGCGGGCTCTCCCCGGTGGCGGGCGGCGTCTGGCCACCGGGTCTGCCCTGCGCGCCGGGTGCGGGGGCGGCGGCCCTGGTCCCGTCCGGGACGAGGGCGAGCGCGACGGACCCGGCGGAGGCGGCCTGGGTGAGCAGCGGCGCGTCCGCCGGGAGCACGGCCACGTCCACGGTCGTCTGGTCGGAGCGCAGCCGCCCGCCGCCGCGTCCCATGCCGATCACGATGGCGTCCGCGGACAGCACGGTCCCGGCGCGGGGGCCGCCGCCCGTCCCGCCGCCGACCGCGTACAGCGTCACCCGCTTGCCGACGTCGACGCCGTCGGCGGGGAGCTGCCCGGGCTTGAGCGCGAGCCCGACGACGAGCCGTCCCTTGGCGGCGTCGTCGGCCCGGCTGATCATGGAGTTCGTCAGCAGCGCGCCCTTCACCAGCGGGACGGCCGCGTAGAACCTGCCGACGTTCTGGCGTTCCGTCCAGTTGATGTACTGGATGCCGGTGTCGCCGACCTGCACCTCTTCGAGGGCGGAGGCCGGGATGCGCTGCCCGGCGGCGACCGGCTGCGCGATCCGGATCGCCGACACCCGCTGGCCGCTGGCCATCACGAGATAGGCGCTGGCGAGCGCGCCGCCGAGGATGAGCAGCACCGCGAGCGCGGCGAGGGCGGGCTTGCGCTCGCGCGGGGACGTGGGAAGCCGCTGCCCGCCCGAGGTGCCGAGCCCGGAGCGGCCGAGCCCCGCCGTGCCGCCGGACGAGCCCGCCGAGACCGTCGACTGGTTGGACTTCATGCGCTCGCCACGAGCTCCCTCCCGCCCCGGGCGGACCTCGCGCCGCGAGGGTTCCGCATCACCGAGCGATCCATGCTTGCGGGACGGACGACGTCACGTCAATGGATTCGGTGAGGTGAAGCGGTCCCGTGACGCGCACCGGCGGGGTGACCTGGGACGCCGCCGGTCACTTCGCTACTTACCACCAGTCACATGTGTCACTAACCACATTTACGATCAACCTCACATCACTCATCAATTGCGAACTTCAGCCCGACGAGACGTCCGAGAAGCATGATCGTGTGATCGAAGTAGGCGGCGCGGGCGTCGATCACGTTGTCGAATTGCCCGAACAATTCGAAGCTGACCGTCCCGTAGAGACCGGCCCACGCCGTCAGCGCGCGCGCCACCACCTCGTCCGGGACGTTCATCCGGACGGCGACCCGCGCGCGCGCCAAATCCCCGGTCAGTTCATCGATCGATCCCGGCGGGGCGCCTACCGGCTCCAGCGCCCCGGCCTCGTGGGCCTCGGTCACAAGGCGCGCCAGCACGGCCGCGTCGCGGAGGGCGGCGGGCACGGTGTCCTGGGGCGCCACGTAGCCGGGCACGGGTGACCCGTGCAGGAGCGCGTACTCGTGCGGATGCGCCACCGCCCACTCCCGGATGGCCCGTCCCACCGCGAGCCACCGCTCAGGGAACCCGCCGCCCCGCGCGACCGCCCGCGCGTCCGCGCGTTCGACGGCCTCGCCGACGGCGTTGTAGCCGTCGATGATCAGGGCGGTCAGCAGGTCGTCCCGGCTGGGGAAGTAGCGGTAGATCGCCGAGGAGACCATCCCCATCTCGCGGGCGACCGCGCGCAGCGACAGCCCCGCCGCGCCCTGCGTCGCCAGCTGCCGCCGGGCGATCTCGGTGATCTCCCGGACCAGTTCCGCCCTGACCCGTTCACGTGCCGTCCGGCCTGCGCTCATGCCGATCACGCTAGCAGAGCGGCGCCCCGAGGCGAGAGCACTGCTCTTGACGAACGGCGCTCCTATCAGAGAGCATTGCTCTCGTTGCGGAGCACCGCGCTGCGCAAGGACGAGAGGAGCCCGCCATGGGCATGCACGTGATCGTCGGCGCAGGGCAGGTCGGCGGGCAGCTGGCCGAGCGCCTCACCGCACGCGGCCACGACGTGGTCGTCGTGTCCCGGTCCGGGACGGGGCCGGAGGGAACGGAGCAGGTCGCCGCCGATGTCGGCGACCGGGCGCGGCTGACCGCGATCGCCGAGGGCGCCGACGCCCTCTACAACTGCGTCAACCCGCAGATGCACCGCTGGGCGCAGGACTGGCCGCCGATGGCGGCCTCCTTCCTCGGCGCGGCCGAGGAGACCGGCGCCGTCCTGGTGACGCTGGGATGCCTCTACGGGTACGGGCCGGTCGACGGCCCCATGACCGAGGACCTGCCCCTGGCGGCGACCGGCGTCAAGGGGCGCGTCCGGGCGAAGATGTGGCGGGACGCGCTCGCCGCGCATCGGGAGGGCCGCGTGCGGGCCACCGAGCTGCGCGCCTCCGACTACTACGGCCCCCGCAGCTCCGACCAGGCGTACCTGGGCGACGTGCGGTTCGTGCGGCCGCTGCTCGCGGGCAAGCGCATCACGTTCCTCAGCGACCCGTCCATCCCGCACGCCTGGACCTACCTCCCGGACGTCGCCGAGGCCCTCGCCATCGCCGGGACCGACGAGCGCGCATGGGGCCGCGCCTGGCACATCCCCACCGGACCCGCCGTCCCGGCCCAGGAGGTGGCCGAGCGGCTGTGCGCGCTCGCGGACGCGCCCGCCCCGCGCATCCGCCGCCTCCCGCGCCCCCTGTTCACCGCCCTCGGGACGTACTCGCCGCTGTTCCGGGAGCTTCGCGAGACGCGCTACCAGTTCGACAAGCCGTACGTCGTCGACTCGTCGGCCTTCGAGACGACGTTCGGCATGGCCCCGACACCACTGGACGAGGCGCTGAAGTCGATCGTCGCCGCGACGTGAAAACGGCCCCGCCCGCGCCATTCGCCCGGGACGGCGGCCCCGGGTAATTAAGCTGGCACGGTCGGCTGCGCCACCCACGGCGGCGCCGGCGCAGAGGGGCGCGCAGGCGCACGAGGAGGGCACGGATGCGGATCTCGTTCACGGCGCTGACCGGTGGCGGGCCGCGCGACGTCGTCGTCACCGTGGACTCCGAGGCCACCGTCGACGGGATCGCGAGGTCGCTGTCCGCCGCGCTGGACGGACACGCACCGCTCGCCACGGCGCCGCCCCTGCCGCCCCGCTTCGCCAAGGCCGCCTCCGCCGGGCACCCGGCGCCCGCCCCGGCCGCCGCGGGCCCGCGCATGGCCCTGTGGGTGGACGGCCGGATGCTCGACCCGCAGGCCCTCGCCGTCAAGGAACTGCGGGACGGCGCGATCGTCGCGGTCGAGCGCCGCGGCGCCGCCGCGACCGTCCGCGCGGAGCCGACGGGGCTGGTGGAGGTGCGCGTCGTCGGCGGTCCCGCCGCCGGGTCGGTGCACCGGCTGGGGCTCGGCGTCAGCACGATCGGCTTCGGCGACGACGTGGACGTCCGCCTGGACGACCCCGGCGTCCCCGCCCGGTCGCTGCGGATCACCGTCGGGGTGGAGGGCGTCCAGGTCGAGGCGTCCGCGATGACGCGCGCCGCCCTCGACGGCGAGCCGCTGACCGCACCGGCGGACTGGCCGCCTGGAGGGATGCTCACCGTCGGCTCCAGCGTCCTCACTCTCGCCCCGAGCGCCGCGCCCGACACCCACCTGGAACCGCTCCCCGAGGGCGGCCTGGCGTTCAACCGCCCGCCCCGGCTGAACCCCGGGCACCACGTCCGGCGGCTGGAGGTCCCGAAGCGCCCCGAACGCAACCCGCGCGAGCGGCTCCGGCTGTTCGGCGCGATCCTGTTCTCGGTGTTCGGGCTCGTCATGGCGTTCGCGATGGGCCAGTGGTGGTGGGCGCTGTTCGCGCTGGCCTGGCCGGTCATGACCGTCGGCGAATGGATCGGCGACCGGCTGCACGGGCGCAAGTCGTACAAGAAGGCGCTCAAGGAGTACCACCGCAAGTCCGGCGAGTTCGACGGCGAACTGGACCGGCTGCGGCGCGAGGACCAGGCCGAGCGCCGCGCCCTGTACCCCGACCCGGCCGAGGTGCTGCTCACCGCCACCGGCCCGCGGCGGCGGCTGTGGGAACGGCGCCGCGACGACCCCGACGCGCTCCACCTGCGCCTCGGCCTCGCCGACCTGCCCGCCCGCATCGAGCTGTCCGAGGACGTCCCCGTCCCCGCGGCGCGGCAGGTGCCGGTCGCGCTGCCGCTGGCCGAACTGGGCGTCCTCGGCCTGACCGGCCCGCGCCGCACCTCCCGCGCCCTGGCCCGCTGGCTCGTCGCGCAGGCCGCCGCCCTGCACAGCCCCCGCGACCTCGCCGTCGTCGTGCTGTCCGCCGACCAGGAGTCCGGCGAGGAATGGAACTGGGTGCGCTGGCTGCCGCACTGCGCGCCCCGCGAGGGCGAGGACTGCGTGGCCCTCGTCGGCACCGACCCCGACTCCATCGCGCACCGCGTCACCGAGCTGACGATCCGCGTGACCGAGCGGCGCCGCGCCGCGCAGACCCAGTCCCAGTTCCTCGGCCAGGGCAAACCCGCCGACCACGTCCCCTACAACATCCTGATCGTGCTCGACGGCGCGCGCACGCTGCGCCGCGTCCCCGGCATGCCCATGCTGCTCTCACGCGGCGCCGAATACGGCCTCTACGCCATCTGCGTCGACGACGAGGAACGCCTCCTGCCCGAGGAGTGCACCGCGGTCGCCGCCTGGGACCCCGACTACTCCGGGTACGTCCGCCTCCGCGGCCAGGGGCTGGACGTCCTCGGGCCGGTCCTCGCCGACCAGGTCTCCCCGTCCTGGACCGACCGGGTGGCGCGCGCGCTGGCGCCCGTCCGGGACGTCTCCCGCGAGGACGCCGCGGAGTCGATCCCCGCGCAGGTCCGCCTCCTCGACCTGCTCGACATGCCCGAACCCACCGCCGAGCACATCCTCCGCTCCTGGACGCGCACGAACGGCCGGGCCACCCGCGTGCCGATCGGGCTGGGCACGGGCAGCCGCCCAGGCAGGTCCCAGCAGCACTACCAGATCGACCTGCGCGCGGACGGCCCCCATGGGCTCATCGCGGGGACCACCGGCGCGGGCAAGTCCGAACTGCTGCAGACCCTCATCGCGTCCCTCGCCGTGGCGAACCGCCCCGACGAGATGACGTTCGTCCTCATCGACTACAAGGGCGGCGCCGCGTTCAAGGACTGCGCCCGCCTCCCCCACGTCGTCGGCATGGTCACCGACCTCGACGGCCACGCCACGGAACGCGCGCTGGAATCGCTGGCCGCCGAGCTGCGCCGCCGCGAGGAGGTCCTCCTCCATCACGGCGCCAAGGACATCGACGACTACAGGGACCTGCAAAGACCCGGCGACCCGCGGCCCGGCCTGCCCGCGATGCCGCGGCTCGTCCTCGTCATCGACGAGTTCGCCGCGATGGTCACCGACCTGCCCGACTTCCTCACCGGCCTCGTCGACATCGGGCGCCGGGGCCGCTCCCTGGGCGTCCACCTGATCCTGGCGACGCAGCGCCCCGCCGGGGTCGTCACCGCCGACATCCGCGCCAACACCAACCTGCGCATCGCCCTGCGCGTCACCGACCCCGACGAGTCCACCGACGTCCTGGACGCCCCCGACGCCGCGCAGATCTCCAAGTCCACCCCTGGACGCTGCTACGTCCGCTCTGGCGTGTCGTCCCTGCACGCCGTGCAGTCCGCGCGGATCGGGGGCCGCCGCCCCGGCGCCACCGACCGCCGCACCACCGTCCTGCCGCTGCCCTGGCAGCACCTCGGACGGCCCGTCCCCGGCCCCCGCGAAGCCGCCGACGACCAGGTCACCGACCTCGCCGTCCTCGTCCAGGCCGTCGACGAGGCCGCCCGCCGCGCGGGCATCGCCCGGCAGCCGTCCCCCTGGCTGAACCCGCTGCCCGAGCAGGTGCGCCTGGCCCCCCGCGCCGCCGCCGGCGGCTCCGTCGTCGACGTCCCCCCGATCCCGTTCGGCATCACCGACCTCCCCGCCGTCCAGTCGCGGGAGGAACTCGCCCTCGACCTCGCGTCCGGCGGGCACCTCTACCTCGCCGGCTCCGCCCAGTCGGGCCGCTCCACCGCGCTCCGCACCATCGCGGGCGCCCTCGCCGGGTCCTGCTCCCCCTTCGACGCCCACCTGTACGCGATCGACTGCGGCGCGGGCGCGCTGCTCCCCCTGATGTCGCTGCCGCACTGCGGCGCCGTCGTCGGCCGCGAGCAGCTCGACCGCTGCGAACGCCTCCTCAACGCCCTGTCCACCGAGGTCGCCCGCCGCCAGCAGCTCCTCGCCGAGGCGGGCTTCGCCTCCCTCGCCGAGCAGCGCGCCGCCGTCGCCGCCACCGACCGCCTCCCCTGGATGGTCCTGCTCCTGGACCGCTGGGAGGGCTTCCTCGGCGCGTTCGAGCACTACGACTACGGCCGCCTCGTCGACCAGACCCTCCGCCTCCTGCGCGAGGGCTCCGCCGTCGGCCTCCGCGCCGTCTTCACCGGCGACCGCTCGGGCCTCGGCGGCCAGGTCTCCACCGTCTTCGACCGGCGGCTCGTGCTGCGCATGTCCGACCCCAACGACTACGGCTACGCGGGCCTCCAGGAGAAACAGGTCCCCGCCACGATGCCGCCGGGCCGCGCCCTGGAGGCCGTCTCACCCGGCGCGCCCCTCCGCGAGTCGCAGATCGGCCTGCTCTCGGACGACCCGTCCGGCACGTCCCAGGTCGCCGCCCTCCAGGAGATCTCCCGCGCCGCCGTCGCCCGCTACGGCCGCCTCCCCCGCCGCCAGCGCCCCCTCCACGTCGACGAACTCCCCGTCCGCGTCACCTACCGCGAGGCGATGGCCCTGGACGCCGACTTCCTCGCCCCGTCCGCCCTGTGGGCGCTCGTCGGCGTCGGCGGCGACACCCTCGCCCCCGTCGGCGTCGACCTGCTCAACGAGGGCCCCGGCTTCGCCGTCGCGGGCCCGCCCCGCTCGGGCCGCTCCACCACCCTCCGCACGATCGTGCACTCCCTGCTCGACCCCGCCGTCGGCGGCGGCCTCGTCCCCGTCGTCCTGATCACCCCCCGCCGCTCCCCGCTGCGCCTCCTCGCGGGCCGTCCCGGCGTCCTCGGCGTCCTCACCGCCTCCTCCGAGGTCATCGACCTGGAGAAGGCCATCGGCGAGGAGCACCGCTACGCCGTCATCGTCGACGACGCCGAACTCCTGGACGAGACCGACCTCGACGACGCCCTCCGCGACGTCCTGCGCACCGCCCGCGACGGCGAGCACGCCGTCGTCATCGGCGGCACCACCGCCGACCTGAGCCGCGGCTACCGCGGCTTCCTCTCCGACACCCGCCGCTCCCGCTCCGGGGTCCTGCTGTCCATCGACTCCCCCGACGACGGCGACATGTTCGGCCTGCGCCTCCCCCGCAACGCCCCCCTGGCCGGCCCCACCGGCCGCGGCCTCTTCGTGGCCGCCGGAGCCACCACCCAGATCCAGGTGGCCCTCCCGCCCCCCGCCACCGACTGACCCTCAAGCGGGCTTCGGGCCGCACCGGTGGATCTCCCCGAACCGCCTCTCCGCGATCCGCATGAAATCCACCATGTCCCGAACCGCATCCCGCCCCCGCACCACCGGCGCGAAGTCGATGCTGATCCAGGGGCGCTTTTTTCCGCATGAGAACACTGCGATCACATAGTTGGGTCTTGCGACGGCGCCTGCGGTGGGAACCACGACGGCCAAACCCTTGCCCAGCTCCGCCGGAATCGGATGAGTGACCTGCCCTTCCAATTTTTCCCGCAGCGAGTCAGCCGTCTTGTCCCCGTCATTGAATGACCAGACGATGCCCAGTGGCGCTTCCCGTTCCTTGACATGCGCCAGACACAGTCCGTTGTCGGTCTGCGGCCCCGACCACCGGACCGTGACGGGCATCGTGAGACCGGTTGACCTGCGAAAAGCCGTTTCCGGCACCAGGTCACAGAGATAGGGAACACTGTCCGTGATCGGCCGCAAATCTGGAGCACTCCCTGCTTTCCGGCTCCCGCCATCACATGCCGCCGACCCGATCGCCAACGCCGCGACCAGCATCACCCAGGCAACCGCCCTATTCGTCATCGTTGGCTCAGCTCAAGAACTCATTAAGGGCAGGTCCACCAAGGGACTCCACCGGACGCGACCACGGCGGGTTCTCGTCTGCGGCCAAAGGCTCTCCGTCCAGGCCCGAAACCTTGAAGCGGCCGTGAGCCGCGAGGAAGAGGCGACCATATGATTGAACAGGCGTTCCATGTACCTCTAAATTGGTTTCGGACCGCACCGGTGGATCTCCCCGAACCGCCTCTCAGCGATCCGCATGAAATCCACCATGTCCCGAACCGCATCCCGCCCCCGCACCACCGGCGCGAAGTCGATACGCACCCACGGCCGCTTCCCCCCACACTCGAACACCGCGATGACATAGTTCGGCCGGGGATATGCGATACTGAAGGGAAGGACCACGGCGAGTCCTTCGCCCAAATCTCCGGGAAGAGTGAATGTCGGCACCTCGGACCGCTTTTCGCGTTGCAACCGGAGGGTGCTTTCGGCATCTCGGAAGGACCAGTGCAAACCAAGCGGTGCGTCGCGCCCTGCAGCCCGGGCAAGGCACAGTCCACTGTCAATCTGGGGACCGTCGAATCTCGCCGTCACCGGCACCTTCAAGCCCGTTACCCTGCGGAAACCCGCTTCAGGGACGAGATCACAAAGATACGGAGCACCATCAACAACCGGCCGCAGATCCGGCGCGGCCTTCTTCTCTGCTTGACAGCCCGCCACTCCGGACAGCACGACTGGAAAAACCACGCCCAGTGCGGCGACTGACTTCTTCATCGCTGTACGCTCGGAGCGACGCTCTTGCCATCAGGACCTTTGAAGTTCCCCGCGGCGACCTTCTGACCATTTTCCAGCGCCAACTGCGCTCGTTCAGTCAAGGAATCGACCTTGAGTTTCTCGTTGGCCCAATTAAGGAAGCTTTCAAGAGCGGCACCATCAAGCGACTCTGCTGGGCGAATCCTCGGCGGGTGATCCTTCGTCGCGAAGCTTCTCCCCCTCAGATCCTGACTCTCTATCCTGCCGTGCGACACCAGGGAGGAGACGATCAACTGGTTAAAGAGGCGTTCAATCCCTCCGGTCTCGGTGGTGGGGGCGAGGATGGTGGGTTCGGAGCCGTCGGCCAGGCGTTTGGCGAGCCAGTCGGTCATGAGGGTGGTGGTTTTCGTGGAGGCGTCGGCGTACGCCTTGCCCGCGGCCGGGGAGCGGGACGCGACCAGGTCGGTGCCGAGGGGCAGGAGGCCGAGGCCGTAGCCGACGTACTTGCGCATGCGTTCGAGGTCCTCGGCCAGGCGGGCCTCCTCGGCGCCGACGGACTGGTGCCGGGCTTCGAGGAGGTGGCCGAACATGCGGCCTTCGCCGGCGATGGTGTTGGAGAGGTCGCCGTGCCGGGCGACGGTGCCGTTGACGGCGAGCTTGGTGTGGGCGAGCTGGCCCATGAGGAGCTTCTCGTAGGCTCCGGCGTCGCGGGTGACGTCGAGGAGGAGATGGTCCAGGTCCTCGCCGGTCAGGCCGGTGGAGCCCGGCCGCTCGTCGTAGGCGGAGAGGCGGACGATGTCGTGGAGGCGGTCGAGGTGGGCGACCAGGACCGCGGCCATGGCGGGGCGGAGGCCGGAGAGCTCGTCGTAGTGGCGGGGGCGCGCGAGGGCGTCGCTCAGGCTGCCGCCGGCGAGGGCCGCGAGGGGGCTCTTGTCGCCGATCTTGAGTTTGCCGTCCTTGACCTCGACGTTCGCGCGGGCGTCGTCGGCGAGGATCTTGCCGATGGCGAAGGCCAGGCGGGACGACTCGGGGTCGTGGCCGGTGGCGGCCGCCTCGATGGTCGTGCCGAGGGCGGCGCCGTGGTCGGTCTGCCCCCAGGTGGCGCGGCGGTCGTGCAGGAGGTATTCGAGGTTGGTGAGCCGGATCGTGGGCTGGGGCCCTGTGGCCAGCGGGGCGTCGGGGTGGTGGTTCAGGAGGGCTTGGGCGGCTTCTCTGCCCGAGGCTCCGGCCGCCTCTAAGAGGGGTGAGAGGAAGTCGGTCTTGCCGTCGCCCTTGGCCTTCGACGGGTCGAGGGCGTTGCCGAGGTTGTAGCGTCCCGCGAGGTCGGGGAGCGGGGCCTCGCCCAGGTTCTTCCTGATGCCGCTGTCGAAGGCGACCATGTCGTTGCCGACGACGTCGATGAACCGGGTGGAGAAGCGGGTGTCGGACGAGCCGATGAGCGTGGCGAGGGACTGGTAGCCGGCCGTGCCGTTCGGGAGGGTCGCGCGGGGCGGGAAGGTGGTGCGGCCCGCCTCGCGGAGGCCGGTGAGGTAGTCGTCGCCGAGGTACGCCTTGCCGTGCGGGTCGGTGGCGAGGGCGAGGCTCCGGCCGAGGAGGGCGAGGACGGCGCGGGTGTCGGCGGCGCGGGCGTCGGTGCCGGGGCGGTGCCGGTTGAGGTCGCCCGCGAGTCCGAGGGAGAGGGCCATCGGGAGCTTGAGGAGTTCCTCCGGCCCGAGGGATTCGAGGAGGCCCTTGGCGAACATCGGGGTGAGGTCGTCCGGGCGGAGACGGCGGAGGGCCGCCTGGGCGGAGGCGTCGCCGTGCGCCGCGCGGCGGAACGTGTCGGCCTTCCGGCGGCCGTCGGCGTAGGCGACCTGGTCGGTGTAGCGGTCGGGGAGCTTGAGGTAGGTGCCGTCGGGGCGGCAGACGGTGAAGGCGAGGCCCTGCCGGTCGAGGTCGTGGACGAGGACGGTCCGGCGGCGCAGGTCGGACGCGGCGCCGTCGGCCCAGTCGGCGATGCGTTTGATCTCCATCGCGGGGGCGGTGCTGACCCCGGCGCCGTGCAGGGCCTGCCAGAGTTCGTCGGCGAGCCGGCGGAGTCCCGGTGCCGCCGCGGTCATCTGCCGGGTCATGTGCTCGAACTCGGTGAGCTTCACCCCGCAGGTGTCGGGCCCGAGCCAGCCGTCCTTGGTCATGCGCGGCGGAGGGCGTCTTCGACGAGGCCGAGCGCCTTGCGGAGTTCGGCGTGCAGGGCGGAGTCGCTGCTCTCCAGCCTCCGGGCGAAGTCGCGGGCGCTGGTGCCGCCGACCCAGGCGTGGTCGTCCATCGCGCGCCGGGACGCGGTGAAGGTGTGCCAGTGCTCGTCGGAGAGCGCCCGCAGGCGCGCCAGCAGGAACTGCAGGCGGGCGGCTTCGGCCTCGTTCACCCTTCCTCCCAGGCTCGGACGGAAAAGGCGGGTCCCGGCCTCGGGGGGATGGGCCGGGACCCGCGGTCCTTGGGGGGTGAGGCGTCAGCGGGTGGCGGCCTCGATGTTCTGCTGGGACTTCTTGATGTCCTGGCCGCCCTGTTCGAGGGCGAGGGCCATCTTGTCGAAGGCCGTCTTGGCCTCGGCCCAGGCGGAGCGGAACCGGTCGGCGCCGGGGCCCCACCAGACCTGTGAGCTGCTCACCGTGCGGCCGTTGAGGTCCTTGATCAACGCATCGAGGTTGCGTGAGTGCTTGCTGAAGATCCGGGACAGCTCTTCCAGTTCGCCGATGTTGGCGCCGCGCTTGTCACCGCTCACCGTTCGACCTTTCGTCGCCGGAACGCTTTCTCTGCCCTGCCGTCAAGAATGGCGACAGCCTACGCCCCTACGATCACGCGAATCCAGCGGCCGCACCTCCGAAACGGCCACAATCCCGCCATCGAACCTTGTCCGGATGTGGACACCACGCCCGTGCCAGGTGGGCGTTTACGACAGCCCGGGTGACGCAGCGCTATCCCGTGACGTGCACCATTACCGTACGTCAAGGAGTTTTCAGAGCGAGGCGGACAGCACATTATCCGGGAAACACTTCATTGCCCGGAAAGCGACCCTCACCGGGAGGGGAGGTCCGGGTCGTTGACCGGCCGCGCGGACGGGTCCAGGACACGCTCCCCGATCAGGGTGATCTGCTCGCCCCGGGTCCGGAACTCGAAGCGGCGCCGGACCGACTGGGTGAGCTTGCCGGTGTCGTAGCGGACCTCGGTGTGCTCGACCGCCTCCAGGGTGATGCGGTCGCCGGCCCGGGTGGCCTTGCCCGCTTCCAGGCGGGTGCGGGCGCCGGTGTAGGCGGGGCCGCCCTCGACCGGGGCGCGGTTGCGGGTCTCCAGCTCGCGGACGGCCCGTTCCTGGACGTGCGCGACGCGCGGGGAGATCCGGACGCCGAGGACCTCGGCGGGAGGGCGCCGGTCGTGGTGCCGCTGCTGGACGAGGGCCTGGGAGCGGCGCTCCAGCAGGGTGCTCGCGGCGGCGGTCAGCTGCCGGGTCGTCTCGGCGTCCACGGCGGGCGGGATCCGCGGGACGGCGGACGACGCGGGCAGCAGCGCGCATCCGGCCAGGACGATCGCCAGGCCGGCCCGGGTCCACTGGCGAACCATCGGCCTCCTCCGCAGCATCCGAGCCGAACATACACCGGCCGGGCTCAGCCGAGGGCTCCCGCGAAGGGGTCGGTATAGGTCTCCCAGGCGCCGGAGCCGGCGAGCATCTCCTCGGGGGTGAGGAGGCAGCCGTCCAGGATCGTGGTGAGGGCGGCGCGGTCGACGGCGGGGCCGGTGAAGGAGACCAGCTGCGTCCGGTCGCCGAGCTTGGGCCGCCAGTCGAGCGCGGCGGCGGCGCGGCGGGCGGGCGGCTCGTCCGGCCAGGCGGAGGCGGGACGGGCGGCGAGCCAGGGGCCGTGGTCCTCGATCACGAGGAGCCCGGCCACGCAGTCCCAGGACAGCAGGGAGCCCGGGCGGTTGGCGAGCCAGATGCGGCCGCGGCTCCGGACGGCGGCGGCGGCGAGCGCGGGCAGGGCGTCGTGGAACCGGACGGGGTGCAGCGGGCGGAGGCGGCGCCAGAGGACGGTGCTGAGGCCGTCCGACTCCCGGTCGCAGGGCAGCCGCAGCGTCGCCGGGGAGACCTTGGCGGCGAGGTCGGCGGCGGCGACGGGGACGACCGGGGGCAGCAGCTCGTCCAGGAGCGTCACGGGGGTGCCGGCGCCGAGGTGGTCCAGGACGGTCTCCGCGAGGCCGCCCGGGGAGGACAGGACGAGGCCGGACGCGTACTCGATCTGCCGCGCGAGCGTCTCGGCGACGCGGCGGTCGTCGTCGGGGGCGGCGGTGAGGGCGCGGGTGCCGAGGGGGTCGGCGCAGGCCAGGTCGTGCAGCAGCAGGCCGGGGGCGACGGCGGTCAGGACACCGGCGAGGTGGACGCCCGTGACCCGGGCCAGCGGCGGGGCGACGGCGGCGGGCTCGACCGATCCCCAGGTCTCGATGACGACGAGGCTCGCGTCGGCGGAGAGCCGGGCGACGGCGGGCAGGAGGTCCTCGCGGACGGCGCGGGTCACGCGGCCGTCGTCGACGCGCACGCCGGCGCGCTCCCGGACGCCCCACGCGTCCAGCACCACGCGCTCCACCCGCCCGCGGGCGGCGCCGCGGAGGTCGTGGTGGACGGCGACGGCGTGCGGGGCGGACGCCAGGAGCCGGTGGACGGTCGCTCCGCGCGCCTCGGCGTGCAGGCCGGACACGATGACGACGGGGATGCTCGGCACGCTCCTCCTCCTAAAGCGAAAACCGTTATCGTTATGTTCGCATGGACGTCACCCGCGCACGGTGCTTCGGGAAGGAAGCACGGTCGCCGCGGGGAGGGAACGGTTCCCGCAGGGAGGAAAAGGGCGCGCGCCGGGCTCGGGGCCGGTCGCGTGACAGAAGGCCCGCACCTTCGGGGAGGTGCGGGCCTTCGCGTCGGACCCCGCGTCGGCCGGACCCGATCTCAGGCCGATCCTCCTGAGCCGGACCGGCCGGCCCGGCTCAGCCGGACTCGGCCTCCAGCGCGGCGACGCGGGAACGGGCCTCGGCCATGGCCTCGTGGTAGCGGGCGTCCCAGTCCGGGTCGCCGTCGGGGATGGCGGCGATGGTCTGGCGGCCGGTCTCGTCGAGCAGGCCGCCGGACGCGTCGCGGGTGACCTGCCGGACGACGACCGTGGTGGCGCCGCCGGACGACTCGGTGTGGGTCTCCCAGCGGCTGGACGGCGCGGTCCGGCGGCGGCCGTCGGGCGAGAGGCCGCCGAAGGCGTAGAGCAGCAGGACCACCACCACGGCCGCCACCGCGAGCATCACCAGGATGATCAGGAACCGCACCGCCGTCTCACCTCCGGGGAAGGAGCGACCCGTTGGGGTTGCCGGGGGCGTAGACCGTGATCCCCTGCGGGAGCGCCTTCAGCTCCTCGATCCTCGCGCACGTCGGGCACTTGTTGTAGCCGTCCTGGCGGGCCTTGTTCGCCGCGGCCTCCGCCTTGGCCGTCGCGACCTTCGCCTGTGCCTCGCTGACCTGGGCGAACGCGGCCTGGGCGCGGTCCACGGCGTCCTGCACCTTCTCCGGCAGCGTGACCCGGACCAGGTTGAAGTGGATGTTGGTGACGAACTTCCCGCCGAGGGTCTGCTCCAGGTCCGCGGCCAGGCTGGTGTTGATCGACTCCTGGACCTTGGCGATGTTGGCGTTGTTGCTCTGCGGCTGCCCGCCCTGCCGCGGCGCCTGCGGGCGGGACGGCGCGGCGGGGGCGGCGGGCGCGGAGGTGTTCTGCACGAGGGCGCAGGACGAGACGAGCTCGGCGCAGCGGAAGCTGTTGATCTGGCTGCGCAGGTCGTTGTCTATCACCGGGCGGACGATCTGGTCGAGGAACGCCGACCAGCCCTTGTCGCCGTCGAACGGGGAGTAGGTCTTGCCGTCCGCGCTGCGGAACTTGCGGGTGCCGTACTTGTCGTCGAACGCCCGGAGCGAGCCGTGGTCCTGGTTGAGGGTGAAGTACAGGGTGCCCTCGATGCCCATGTTGACGCCGTCGGAGCTCGGGACGGTGACGACGTCCACGCCGGACTCGTCGCCCTTCCGGGCGTCGGAGGTGATCGTGTAGAAGCGCTGCTGCGCGGGGTACTTGTGGACCTTGGAGTAGAGGCCGACCCAGGTGCGGCCGGAGCCGGGGTCGATGACCTGGCGGATCCGGTTGTTGTCGAAGAACCCGCCGTTGCGGACGACCGCGATCTCCCCGCCGCTGGTCCGCTCGTAGCCGCCGAGCAGGGCGCTCAGCGCGGGCCACACCACCAGGACCAGCACGACCGCGACGATGATGGCGGTGCGCCGGCGCGGCGCCCGCAGTCCGGCCATCCCGCCGGACTTCGCGGCGGTCGACTCCTTCTTGGCCACGTCCCGTACTCCTCTCCCGTCACGCGCCGTGCGGCGCGCGAGATCGCTGTTCAGACGGAGGGAAGTCTGTCGCGGATCCGATGACATAGGCGGATTCACCTGTTTGAACCCGCCCAGAACCCGACACACATCAGCAAAACCGGTCATAAAGCGGGGCTTACGAAATCCCCGGACAGGCGTTATCTAGACTGCGCGTGCAAGGTGAGGGAGGAGACCCACGTGCGCAAGGTCCTGATCGCCAACCGCGGTGAGATCGCCGTCCGGATTGCCCGCGCCTGCCGCGACGCGGGACTGGCCAGTGTGGCGGTGTACGCAGAGCCGGACCTGGACGCGCTGCACGTTCGGGTCGCCGACGAGGCGTTCGCCCTCGGCGGGCGGACGGCCGCCGAGACCTACCTGGACATCGGCGGGCTGCTGCGGGTCGCGGCCGACTCGGGCGCCGACGCCGTCCATCCCGGCTACGGCTTCCTGGCCGAGAACGCCGACTTCGCCGCGGCGGTACAGGACGCGGGGCTGACCTGGATCGGCCCGCCGCCCGCCGCGATCACCGCGCTCGGCGACAAGGTCCAGGCCCGGCACATCGCCCAGAAGGTCGGCGCGCCGCTGGTCGCCGGCACCAAGGACCCGGTGTCGGGCGCGGACGAGGTCGTCGCGTTCGCCCGCGAGCACGGGCTGCCGATCGCGATCAAGGCGGCGTTCGGCGGCGGCGGGCGCGGCCTGAAGGTCGCCCGCACCCTCGACGAGGTCCCCGAGCTGTACGAGTCCGCCGTCCGCGAGGCCGTCGGCGCGTTCGGGCGCGGCGAGTGCTTCGTGGAGCGCTACCTGGACAAGCCACGCCACGTGGAGACCCAATGCCTCGCCGACCGGCACGGCAACGTGGTGGTCGTGTCCACGCGCGACTGCTCCCTCCAGCGGCGGCACCAGAAGCTCGTCGAGGAGGCGCCCGCGCCGTACCTGTCGGACGAGCAGCTCGGCCTGCTGTACCGCTCGTCCAAGGCCATCCTGAAGGAGGCCGGGTACGTCGGCGCGGGGACGTGCGAGTTCCTCGTCGGCCAGGACGGGACGATCTCCTTCCTGGAGGTCAACACCCGCCTCCAGGTCGAGCACCCGGTGACCGAGGAGGTCGCGGGCGTCGACCTCGTCCGGGAGATGTTCCGGATCGCCGACGGCGAGGAGCTCGGGTACGGCGACCCGGAGCTGCGCGGGCACTCCATCGAGTTCCGCCTCAACGCCGAGGACGCCGGCCGCGGGTTCCTGCCCGCGGTCGGCACGCTGACGGCCTGGGAGCCGCCGACCGGCCCGGGCGTCCGGCTGGACACCGGCTACGGCGCGGGGCAGACCGTCCCGCAGGAGTTCGACTCGCTGATCGCCAAGCTGATCGTCACCGGCGCCACCCGCCGCCAGGCGGTCGAGCGGTCCCGCCGCGCGCTGGCCGAGTTCGTCATCGACGGGATGCCGACCGTCCTGCCCTTCCACCGCGCCGTCCTGGACGACCCGGCGTTCGTCCCCGCCGACGACACGGCGCCGTTCTCGGTCCACACCCGGTGGATCGAGACCGAGTTCGACAACCGCGTCGAGCCCTACTCCTCCGCGCCCGCCGACGAGGCGGATGAGCAGGGCGGGCGGGAGCGCGTCACCGTCGAGGTCGGCGGGCGGCGCATCGAGGTCGTCCTGCCCGCGGGGCTCGGCGCCTCCGCCGCCCCCGCCGCGGGCGCGCCCGCGCCCGCCAGGCGGCGCGGCGCCAAGAAGGGCTCCGGCGCCCAGGTGTCCGGGGACTCCCTGGTCAGCCCCATGCAGGGCACCATCGTCAAGATCGTCGTAGAGGACGGCACGACCGTGGCCGCGGGCGACACCGTCGTCGTCCTGGAGGCGATGAAGATGGAGCAGCCGCTCACGGCGCACAAGGGCGGGACGATCACCGGCCTGGCCGCCGAGGTGGGCCAGACGGTCTCCAGCGGCGCGGTGATCTGCGAGATCAAGGACTCCTGAGCGCCGCCCGCCGCGCGCCGTCCGCCGCGCGCCGGTGACGGCGCCCTTCCGGTCCACGGCGGCCCGGACGCGACGGTTCTCCGGCGATCCACTGGGCAGAGTGGTGGTCAGCGGACCTGGACCCGGCCCCGACCCGCGGGAACGAGTCGCAGGTCCCGGACGTCTTAGCCGGTAGAGGGGGCAAGAAGACATCATGAGCTCCGGAACACAGGCCAGGACGCCCCGCCGCCGCGCGGTCGCGACGATCGTCGTCGGCGTGCTGCTGGCGCTCGGCCTCGCCACCCCGGCGCACGCCGCGGAACCCGCGCGGGCCGCCCGGCCCGCCGCTGCCGCCCAGGGCGCCGCCGCCCAGGGCGCTGCCGCCCAGGCCGCCGCGAGCGTCCGGGCGGACGACAACGTCGGGCAGATCGCCAAGGGTCTCATGGGGTCCCGGCTGTACGTGACGAGCGGCGCCGGGAACCCGCTGACGCCTGCCGACCAGGACCAGGTCAAGGCCGCTCTGGGACGCGACGGCGACGCCGACGTCCGCGCGGTCGTCGTGCGGAACGACGTCACCCGGGCCGAGGTCGGCGCGATGCTCAAGGGCGTCGCCGACCGCGTCGGCAAGGGCGAGACCTATGTCGCGATCACCGCCGACGGCAAGCGGATGGGCGGGATCTCCAAGAAGCTCGGCAACAAGGAGATCAACCAGCTCGTCACGCGCACCAACGGGGCGCCGCTGAAGGACCGGCTGATCCAGTTCGGGGACCTCGCCGAGAAGAAGGTCGACGACAAGGCCCGGTCGAGCACGATCGGCGGGTTCGTGACGCTCGGCGTGCTGATCCTGCTGGTGGCCGGGGCCGCGGGCGCGTTCCTGGTCGTCCGCAAGCGGCGGCGCGCGCAGCAGGCGCAGCAGATGGCCGAGCTGAAGGACGGCGTCCAGGAGGACGTGACGCTCCTCGGTGAGGACATCGCCCGCCTCGACCTCAACGTCATGGACCGGAACCTCGACGCCGATACCCGCTCCGACTATGAGCGCGCCATGAACTCCTACGACGGTGCCAAGACGGCCACGGAGCGCGCTACGACGCCCAACGACATGCAAGAGGTCACGAGGGCACTGGAGGACGGCCGCTACTACATGACGGCCACGCGCGCGCGCCTGGCCGGTGAGCCCGTCCCCGAGCGGCGTGCCCCGTGCTTCTTCAATCCGCAGCACGGACCGTCCGTCCAGGACGTCACCTGGGCGCCGCCGGGCGGGGTCGCGCGTTCGGTCCCCGCATGTGCGGCGGACGCCGAGGCGGTCCTCCGGGGCGGCGACCCGGACGTCCGCATGGTGCCCTACGGCGGCGGGCGCCGTCCGTACTGGGACGCCGGGCCCGCGTACGCCCCCTACGCCGGCGGCTACTACTACGGCTACGGCGGGGTCGACCTGCTCAGCGGCATGATGATCGGCACCATGCTCGGCTCGATGTGGGGCGGCGGCTTCGGAGGCGGCTTCGGCGACGGCGGGGGCTTCGGCGGGGACGGCGACATCGGCGGGGGCTGGGACTTCGGCGGAGGCGACTTCGGAGGCGGCGGAGGCGGCGGCGACTTCGGAGGCTTCTGAGGCTCTCCGGCTTCTGAAGCTCTAAGGCTCTGAGGCCGGCCCTAGTACGCGTGCTCCGACATAAGGCGGCGGGATGCCTCGGTAATGCTGCCCGACAGGGACGGGTAGACCGCGAAGGTGTGGGCGACCTGGTCGACCGTCAGGTGCTGCTGCACGGCGATCGACACGCCCAGGATCAGCTCGCTCGCGCGGGGCGCCACGATGACCCCGCCCAGGACGATCCCGGTGGACGGGCGGCAGAACAGCTTCACGAAGCCGTCCTCGAAGCCCTGCATCTTGGCGCGCGCGTTGGTGAACAGGGGCAGCATGACCGTCCGGGCGTTGACGTCGCCGGAGTCGACCATCTGCTGGGTGACGCCGACGGAGGCGACCTCCGGGTCGGTGAAGATGTTGGAGGAGACCCACCCGAGCTTCAGCGGCTGGACGGCCTCGCCGAGCGCGTGCCACATCGCGATGCGGCCCTGCATGCCCGCGACGGAGGCCAGCATCAGGATGCCCGTGCAATCGCCGGAGGCGTAGATGTGCGGGACGGACGTCCGCGAGACCTTGTCGACCTCGACGAAGCCCCGGGAGTCGCAACGGACGCCGACGTCCTCCAGGCCGATGCCCTGCGTGTTGGGGACCATGCCCACGGTCATCAGGCAGTGGGTGCCCTCGACCTTCGCCCCGTCCTCCAAGGTGACGATCACGCCGTGGCCCGAGCGCTCCACGCCCGCGGCGCGGGACCTGGACATGACGTTCATGCCGCGCCGCAGGAAGACGTCCTGAAGGACCGAGGCGGCGTCGGCGTCCTCGCTGGGCAGGATCCGGTCGCGCGAGGAGACCAGCGTGACCTTCGAGCCGAGCGACAGGTAGGCGCCCGCCAGCTCGGCGCCGGTCACGCCGGAGCCGACGACGATCAGCTCCCCGGGCAGTTCCGGCAGGTCGTAGAGCTGGCGCCAGTTGAGGATGCGCTCGCCGTCCGGCTCGGCGCCGGGCAGCACCCGCGGCGTCGCGCCGGTCGCCAGCAGCACGATGTCGGCCGGGACACGCCGGTCGCCGACCGCGACGACGTGCGGCTCGACCAGCCGCGCCTCGCCACGGACGATCTTGACCTCCTCGTAGGAGAGCCGCTCTGCCACGTCGAACGACTGCGCCCGCGCGAGATCCTTCACGCGCTTGTTGACGGTCGCCATGTCGGCCTCCAGGCCGCCGACGATGCCGTCCGGGCCGCCGCTGAAGCGCAGGCCGAGGCCCTGCGACTCCGACATGACCGCCATGCGGGTCGAGGTGGCGATGAGGGTCTTGGAGGGGACGCAGTCGGTGAGCACGCAGGCTCCGCCCGGGCCGTCGCGTTCGATGACGGTCACGTCGGCGCCCAGCTGCGCCGCGACGAGAGCGGCCTCGTAGCCGCCCGGCCCTCCTCCGATGATCACGATGCGGGTCACGCTTCCATTGTTTCCTACGAACGGCAGTGACCCGTCCCGGCCCCGCATCGGTGGCGTACGCTTGGCCAACGTGGCACTGTACGCGGCGTACGCCTCCAACATGGACCCCGAGCAGATGGCGCTCCGGGCCCCCCATTCCCCGATGCGCGGCACCGGCTGGCTCACCGGCTGGCGGCTGACCTTCGGCGGGCAGGACAAGGGCTGGGACGGGGCGCTCGCCACGGTGGTGGAGGACCGTTCCGAGCAGGTCTTCGTCGTGATGTACGACGTGCCCGCGTGGGACGAGAAGGAGCTGGACGCCTGGGAGGGCGCCGCGCTGAACGTCTATCACAAGATCAGGGTGCGGGTGCAGACCCTCGACGGGGACGCGCTGTGCTGGCTCTACGTGCTGGACGACTACGAGGGCGGGCTGCCGTCCGCGCGCTATCTCGGCATCCTCGCCGACGCGGCCGAGAAGGCCGGCGCGCCCGACGACTACGTCAAGGACCTGCGCAATCGGCCGTGCACCTCACTCGGGGAATAGGACCCCGCATGTCCGAGGCGAGTGGTCTTACCGGTAATGTCACCTTTGTGAGCAACGACACCTTTGCACTGGCGAGAGACGCGGCTGACCTGCTGCGCACCCGTACGTCCATCGATTCCTTCGACGCGGCCCTCGTGATGGGTTCCGGCTGGGTCCCCGCGGCCGACGCGCTCGGGGAGACCATCGCCGAGGTGCCGGTCACCGAGTTGCCGGGCTTCGCGCCGCCCGCCGTGGAGGGCCACGCGGGGCGGATCCGGGTCGTGGAGTGCGGCGGCCGCCGCGCCCTGGTGTTCCTCGGCCGGACCCATCTGTACGAGGGACGCGGCGTCGACGCCGTGGTCCATGGCGTCCGGACCGCCGTCGCGGCGGGCGTCAAGACCGTGGTCCTGACGAACGCGGCGGGCGGGCTGCGGCCCGAGCACCAGCGCGTCGGCGACCCGGTGCTGATCGCCGACCACCTGAACCTGTCGGGCGCGAACCCGCTGACCGGCACCACCTTCCTGGACCTGACCGAGGCGTACTCGGGACGGCTGCGGGCCCTCGCCAAGGAGGTCGACCCGACGCTGTCGGAGGGCGTGTACGCGGCCCTGCGCGGCCCGACCTACGAGACGCCCGCCGAGGTCCGGATGCTGCGGACGCTGGGCGCCGACATGGTCGGCATGTCCACCGTCCTGGAGACGATCGCGGCGCGGCAGGGCGGCGCGGAGGTCCTCGGCATCTCCCTGGTCACCAACATCGGGGCGGGCCTGTCGGACGAGCCCCTGGACCACGAGGAGGTCCTGGAGGCGGGACGCGCCGCCGCCGGGCGCATGGGCGCGCTCCTCGGCACCGTCCTGTCCAAGATATGAGCGACCTTCGGGAGCAGGCCGCGGAGTGGCTGGCACAGGACCCGGACCCCGAGACGCGCGCCGAGGTGCAGGCTCTCCTGGACGCGGGCGACGACCGCGCCCTCGCCGACCGTTTCGGCGCGCGGCTGGAGTTCGGGACGGCCGGCCTGCGCGGTGAGCTGGGCGCCGGGCCGAACCGGATGAACCGGGTGACGGTGATGCGCGCCGCCGCCGGTCTCGCGGCGCGGCTGCCGCGCGGCGGACGCGTGATCGTCGGGTTCGACGCCCGGCACGGGTCCCGCCGGTTCGCGCAGGACACCGCGGCGGTCCTCGCCGGGGCGGGGCTGCGGCCCGAGGTGTTCGCCGAGCCGGTCCCGACGCCCGTCCTCGCCCACTTCACCCGGGCGTTCGAAGACGTCGTGGCGGGCGTCATGGTGACCGCGAGCCACAACCCGCCGCGCGACAACGGCTACAAGGTCTACTGGGGCGACGGCGCGCAGATCGTCCCGCCGCAGGACGCGGAGATCTCCGCGGCGATCGACGCCGTCGGCCGCGTGGACCGGCTGCCCCTCGGCGAGGGCTGGCCCGTCCACGACGACGCGTCCCTCTACCTGGACGCGGTGGCCGGCCTGGACATCGGCGACGCCCGCGATATCCAGGTCGTCTACACGCCCCTGCACGGCGTCGGGCGGGACGTGCTGCTCCGGGCGTTCGCGCGGGCCGGGTTCCCCGAGCCCGTGGTCGTCCCCGAGCAGGCCGAGCCCGACCCCGACTTCCCGACCGTCGCGTTCCCCAACCCGGAGGAGCCGGGCGCGCTCGACCTCGCGCTGGCCCTGGCCGCCGAGCGCGGCGCCGACCTGGTGATCGCGAACGATCCGGACGCGGACCGCTGCTCGGTCGCCGTCCCGGCGCCGGGGGGCTGGCGGGCCCTGACCGGCGACGAGATCGGCGGGCTGCTGGCCGAGCATGTGCTGCGGCACACCTCCGGCGACGACCGCCTGGTCGCGACGACGATCGTGTCGTCGTCGCTGCTCGGCGCCATCGCCGCCGCGCACGGCGTCCGGTTCGCCGAGTCGCTCACCGGCTTCAAGTGGATCATGAAGGCGGGGGGGCCGGGCGACCGGCTCGTGTTCGGGTACGAGGAGGCCATCGGCTACAGCGTCGGCGACGGGCGGGGCGTCCTCGTCAACGACAAGGACGGCATCGGCGCCGCCCTCGCGGTCGCCGCGCTCGCCGCCGAGGCGAAGCGGGACGGCCGCACGCTGCCCGACCTCCTGGACGACCAGGCGCGCCGGTACGGGCTGCACGCGACGTCGCAGCTGTCGGTCCGGGTGGAGGACCTGTCGCTGATCGCGGGGGCGATGGCCCGGCTGCGCGCCGACCCGCCCGCCGAGCTGGGCGGACGCGCCGTCGAGTCGTTCGACGACCTGTCCCGCGGCGACGGCGGCCTCCCGCCGACCGACGGCCTGCGGTTCCGCCTCGCGGGCGGGGCGCGCGTCGTGGTCCGCCCGTCCGGGACGGAGCCGAAGCTCAAGTGCTACCTGGAGGTCGTCCTTCCCATCGAAGGAGACGGAGCGGGCGACGGAGCGGGCGGCACCGGGGGCGACGTCGAGGCGGCGCGTACGCGGGCGGCCGCCGAGCTGGAGGCCCTGCGCGACGGCATGTCCGCGGCACTGGCCCTCGGCTAGCGGCCCCTGGCCGACGGTCCTCGGTACACGGCCCCCGGCCTCAGTTGAGGGCCGCGACCACGCCGAGCACCACCAGCAGCACGACGGGGACCACCAGCGACGCCAGCGCGGGGAGCGACCACGTGATCGTTCCCCGCGCCGGTGTCGCGTCCCCGGCCGCCTTGGCGGCGGCGGCCTTGTCCGGCGCGCCCGACCGCGTCCGGGGGCGGTTCCGGTCGCGGATCTCGTTGAGCCGCTGCGCGGCGTAGGCGGCGGGCGTCCGGCCCTTCAGCCGGGCGCCGGGGATCTTGCTGTGCCGCTCGTCCCTGCGGGCCCGCGCCTCCGCCTTGGCCTGCGCGCGGGGGGACGTCTGATGCACCCACGCCCGCGCCTTCAGCTCCGTCCCGCCGGGCCCGGCGAACCGGACGGTCACCGCGTGCGTGCCCTCGATCTCCCGGACGGACCGCCACGGCGCCCGCACGTCCCGCAGCGGGTTGCGGATCGTGACGGCCTCCTCGTCCCCGATGATCGCGGGACGGATCCCGGCGACGTACGCGATCCCGCAGCCGAGCAGCAGCAGGACCGCGATCGTCGCCGTCGTCACCGTGTAGCGCGGCCCGCCCTTGCCGGTGATGTTGAAGGCGAGGTCGGCCAGGTTCAGCACGGCGAACGCGAACCAGGCGACCGCGGCGACGCGCCCGCCGGTGGAGCGAATGGTCATGGACCGATCATGCCAGCGGGCGGGCACCGCGCCACTTCAGCTGCGCGAAACCGGGCTTGATCACCCCGTTGATCAGTTCGAGGCGCTCGGTGAAAGGCGCGAACGCGGACTTCATCGCGTTGACCGTGAACCACTGGAGGTCGTCCCACCCGTACCCGAACGCGTCCGCGAGCTTGGCGAACTCCTCCGACAGCGTCGTGCCGCCCATGAGCCGGTTGTCGGTGTTCACCGTGACCCGGAACCCGAGCCGCCGCAGCAGGCCGATCGGGTGCTCGGCGATCGACTTCGCGGCACCGGTCTGGATGTTGGACGTCGGGCACATCTCCAGCGGGATCCGCTTGTCCCGGACGTAGTCGGCGAGGCGCCCGAGGCGGGGCTCCCCGCCCTCCACCTCGATGTCGTCGATGATCCGCACGCCGTGGCCGAGCCGGTCGGCGCCGCACCACTGGATCGCCTGCCAGATCGACGGCAGCCCGAAGCCCTCTCCCGCGTGGATGGTGAAGTGCGCGTTCTCCCGCTGGAGGTATTCGAACGCGTCCAGGTGCCGGGTCGGCGGGTACCCGGCCTCGGCCCCGGCGATGTCGAACCCGACGACGCCGGCGTCCCGGTAACGGACGGCCAGCTCGGCGATCTCCTTGCTGCGCGCCTGGTGCCGCATGGCCGTGACCAGCGTCCCGACGCGGATCCCGTACTCACGGCGGCCCCGCGCGAACCCCTCCAGGACGGCCTCGACGACCTGCTCCAGCGTCAGGCCCTCGCTGACGTGCTGCTCGGGCGCGTATCGGATCTCCGCGTAGACGATCCCGTCGTTCGCGAGGTCCTCGGCGCACTCGTACGCCACCCTCGTGAGCGCCTCGGCGGACTGCATCACCCCCACGGTGTGGGAGAAGCCCTCCAGGTACCGCTCCAGCGACCCCGAGTTCGACGCCTCCTCGAACCACGTGCTCAGGTTCCCGGCGTCGGTGGTCGGCAGATCCCCGTACCCGCCCTCGCGCGCGAGGTCGATGATGGTCGCCGGACGGACGCCGCCGTCGAGGTGGTCGTGCAGGAGCACCTTCGGGGCGCGCCGGATGTCGTCGAGTGTGGGTCTGTCGCTCATCTCTAGAATCTACCGTCGCGCACCCCCGTTGACGAGGGGTTTTATGACGCACCGTGCGGTTCCCTCCGCTCTCTGCCACCCCGCAGGCAGAGTCGTGCATGTCCGCTAACGGACGGATGATCCGCGCGTTTCCCCACGGGCCGTCCGGGGTCCTTATGCCAGGGTTACGGAACTCCGAAACTCCTCAAGGGGGAACGTTGCACGACACGCTTTCGAACGGTCCAGCGAAGTCCGCAGGCACGCGGGCGACGGGACGCCGTCCCGCCCGTATGGCGGCCCTGGCGCTGGTGCCGCTCACCGCCCTGGCCCTCGCCGGATGCGGCTCCGAAGCGGACCCGAAGCCGGAAGCGCCGGTGGCCGCCGCCCCCACCCCCACCACACAGCCCGCGGCACCCTCGGAGACCCCCACCCTCGAACCGTCCTTCGGGCCGGTCAAGAAGACCACGGTCTTCGACATCGCCACCAAGGACGGTTACAAGGCCACCATGACCATCCGGTGGCACGCGAGACGGACCGTCCCCCGCGACACCCTCTTCGAAGGGTGCGAGGCGAGCCTGTCGTCCCAGGGCTCCTCCGGCACGGCGGAGAAGGTGTATTACGCCGCGACCGCGGAGATCGGCGTGGAGTTCCAGACCACCGGCGGCTTCACCTGGCCGGCGGACCAGTCGATCAACGTGACGTTCGGCGACGGCAAGGAGACCCAGACCTGGGACCGGGCGACCACCTGCTACGAGGGCCAGGACCTCGACAGCCCCGCCGCCCTCCGCCAGTTCCCCCTGTCACCGCAGTCGTCATCGACGACGGTGATGTGGGTGGAGACCGCCGAGCGCACGCCGAAGAACCCGAACGGCACCATCAAGACCGACCCGGACTCCTACGAGATCTCCCCCCAGACCGACCTGAACGGAACGTGCACCGAGAAGGGCAAGAAGCCCGACTCGGCCCGCGCCTGCATCGCCACATACGGCGACTAGAGGCCCGCGCCGCAGCGGCCGCTCCTCAGGCGGGAGCGAGCGGGCTGCCGACGCGCAGGAGGTTCCCGCTGCGGTCCACCAACGTGAACTCCCGCATCCCCCAGTCCGTGTCCACGGGTGCCGCCAGCCGGCTGCCCGTGGCACGGTCGGTGGGCACGCCCACCTCGTCCCATATGCGATGCAAGGCGTCGGCATCGGTCACATAGAGGTAGCAACCGCCCGCGGTGGCCAGCGGGTCCACGTCGGGCTGGAGCGAGAAGTGCAGTTGCACGCTCCCCCGGGCCACGATCAGGTAGCCGTACTCCTGCCACGCACCCCGCTCCTCGAACCCGAGCCGCGAGTAGAACCCCAGCGTCTCGTCCAGATCCCGGCTGGGCAGGATCGGCACCGCATGCTCCTCCATGCCGCCACGCTAACCCCGCCCTCCGACACTCGGCAGGAGCACCACCGAACGGACACCGGCAGAAGCCATCGGAGACCGACGGACGCCCACGGATATCAACGGAAACGAAGGGAAACGAAGGGATCCGCGCCCGTCCCGGCCCCGCCGCCGGCGCGGTCGTCACCGCGTGGGCGCGGGGCCGGGCCCCTCTCAGGACGCGGGAGAGATCACACTGTCGATCCACGCGCGATGCGCGGGGACGTCGGTGTAGATGCCCTCCCCGCTGCGGCAGTTCGGACCCTCGTCCGGCTCCCCGGGGTCCGGGGGCGCGTGCTCCACGCGGCTGAAGGCGCCGATGAGCCGCCAGCCGGCGGGGGTGTCGCGCACCAGCGGCCCGCCGGAGTCACCGAAGCAGGGACCGGACTTGGTGTCGGCGTTGCCGGTGCAGACCTCGGACGCCGCGTCGATGGGCGTTTCGGGGTCGGTGCACCGGGCGGGCCGCCGGATGGCCGAGTCGAGCTGCTGGAGCACCTCGGGCTGGCCGTCGTCGCCGCAGAACTGGCCGCTGATGGTGCATCCCCATCCCAGCAGCCGCACCGGGGTGCCGACGGGCTGCCGGTCGTCCAGGGCGACGGCCGCGCCGGGGACCGGGCGGTCGAGCTTGATCAACCCGATGTCGTGCTTCACGTTGCCGCCCGCGGGATACCAGACGAGCCGTGCGGCCTTGCGGGCCTCCCCGCCCTGGTCCTTGCGGAGACTGCCGACGCGGAGCCGCAGATCCTCCGGAACGTGCGGGTCGATGCAGTGCCGCGCGGTGACCGCCCACTCGTCGGTGATCATGCTGGCGCCGCAGAAGTGCCCCGCCCGGTCCTGGACGGACACCATGAACGCGTACGGCGTCGTCGCGTCCTGACCACCGATGATCGTCGTGGACGCAGTGCCGGCGGGACGGGCCGGTCCGGGGTCGGCCTGGGCGGCCGTCGCCGTCAGGCCGAGTCCCAGCAGCACCGCGGCCGTGACGGCGAAGGGCCGCCGGAGGGAACGCGGGGCAGCGCTCCCCCCGGCGGCGGCTCTCGCGGCGGCACCTCTGGTGGCGGCGCCTCTGGTGGCGGCGCCTCTGGTGGCGGCGCCTCTGGTGGCGGCTCTCCCCCCGGTGGCGGCTCTCGCGGTGGCGGGCTTTCGTGCGATCACGGGTCCTCCTGGAATGCGGGAGCGGAGGAGCGCTCGTCCGGCCCCCTGGTGGCGCGGTCACCTGCCGATGACCGGCGTCTCGACGCTAGAAGGCCGGGCACCCGGCGGACGATCCCGCCAGCGCGCCCATTCCCGGTAGAGGTGGCTGTACCGGCGGCCGCCTGGTGGCACCCACTCGGCGATTCCGTGTCCGGAATGGCAGAAGAACCGCCGTCGTCTGCCCAGCGAAACAGCAGATAGTGGTGCTCTTCATCCGCTATCCGAGCTCCTGCGCATTCAGGAGGCTCTGAAATTTCAGTTACGGCTGAAACTGGTTACCGACAGCTCGCCAAAGTACCTTGCTGTCACACGCCCTGTTCCCGAGCCTCGTGCCGGCGTTCTCGCGCGGTCAGGCGCGTGCCCCGCAACCCAGGTTGCCGCCGACGCCCACCGGCGGTCGGTGGCGAAAGGTGGACAGAGTGAACCGTGGAATGCAGCTCAAACGCGTGGCCATCCCACTGTTGAGTGCTGCGACGCTGATCACGATCCCCGCATTCGGGACCGTTCCGGCAACGGCCCAGACGCAGCAGGCGGGAACCGTCCAGCAGGCGCAGTCCGCTCAGACCGCGCTGGCCGACCGGCTGACCGGCCGGCTCGGCTCCCGGCAGGCCGGCGCCTACATCGACGGCGCCGGGGACCTCGTCGTGAACGTGACCACCGCGGCCGCCGCCCGGCAGGTCAGGGACGCCGGGGCCAAGGCCCGCGTCGTCCGCAACGGCATCGGCCCGCTGACCGACTCCAAGGCCAGGCTCGACCGGCTCGCGGGCACCGCGGGCACCGTCGGCCTCGCCTGGGGCGTCGACGTCGTCTCCAACGCGGTCGTCGTCAGCGTTCCCCAGGACGACGACGACGCCGCGACCAGGGCGTTCGTGAAGCACGCGCGGTCCCTGGGCAGGACCGTCACGATCAGGCGCGTCGCGGCGGCGCCGCGTCCGCAGGTCGGCCCCGGTGACGCGATCATCTCGGGCGGCTCGCGCTGCTCGGTGTCGGCCATCGGCGTCAAGGGCGGGACGGACTACATCGTCACCGCCGGGCACTGCACCAAGGCCCACGCCAGCTGGACGACCAGGGACGACCAGACCATCGGCGACCGGGACACCACCAGCTTCCCCGGCAACGACTACGGGACGATCAAGGTCTCCAACGGGTCGTTGAAGAACGACAACGCCCAGCTCACCGAGGTGGGACGCCCGGCGGTCGGAGCCCAGATCCAGAAGAAGGGCTCCACGACCAACACGACCACCGGGACGATCCGCGGCTACGACCGCACGGTGAACTACTCGGAGGGCTCGGTCTCGGGCCTGATCGAGACCACCGCCTGCACCCAGCCGGGTGACAGCGGCGGCTCGCTCCAGGCCGGGAACACGGCCGTCGGGATCGTCTCCGGCGGCTCCACCGGCGCCTGCCGGTCCGGCTACCAGTCGTACTTCCAGCCGCTGGACGAGGCCCTCCAGGCCGCCGGCCTGACCCTCAAGAAGGCCGGGACCCCGACCCTGAAGTGATCACACTGTGGGGCTCCCGGTCCACCGGGGGCCCCACGCCCCTTCTCCGGGCTCCCCGAGGATTTCCGGGCACCCCAAGACCGGCCTCTACGAGCCGGCCGCCTTCGCGTAGGCGTCCATGCCGCCCGCGAAGTCGAACACCACGCAGGGTTCGTCACCGACGACCCACGCGTCGTGCCCGGGCGTGACCACGAAGGCGTCACCGGGGCCGCCCTCCTGCTCGGAGCCGTCCTCCATGCGGATCCGGATCCTGCCCTCGACGACGTAGCCGTTGTGGTGCACCTGGCACAGGTCGGTGCCCGCGATGTCCCTGAGCGACTCCGTCCAGCGCCAGCCCGGCTCGAACGTCGCCCTGGCGAAGACCAGGCCCGTCATCTGGACGAGCTCCAGGTGCCCCCTGGGAAAGTCCCGCCGCTCGTCAGGCTTGTCGATGCTCTTGATTTCCAACACGATGGGTCCCCCTTTCACCATCGTTCCCCACGTTTGCACCGGCCCTGACCAGCGTCAAGGCACCGGGGGGCGACCTTGCCCGCCGGGGGACGGACGCTTTGCCGCGCCAAGACCGTCCACCGTCCGCACCCCGCCGGCCGCCACTCACCCGCACCGACCGGCCGCCCACCACGACCGGGCGGACGATCTTCTGGAGTACTGCGGCTACTCTGTCGCCCCGCGCTCCTTTCTGACCTAATGGCATTCACGCCGACCGGCGTGATCGCCCCTCGGCGGCGATTCATCCGGGTGCCTCGAAAGGATGCGCTCCCCTCATGAGCGAAGCCCGAAAAGAACGAACCTTTAAAAAGCCCAGGTCCGATTCCCACCACCACAAGCGTAATCACGGAAAAGGGGTCTCCTTACCAGCGGGCGCGGCCATCGCGGGAGCCGCGGCATTGACCGTGCTCTCCCTCGCCGCCGTCCCCGCGTCCGCGGCCGGGCCGCCCGACAACCTGATCTTCCGGTCCAAGAATCTCCAGTACGGCCAGTGCATGGACCTGGCGAACGGCGACACCGCGGACGGGACACCGATCGGCAAGTACGACTGCGTGCCGGGAACGAACCGGCGGTGGTATTTCGAGACCGTCGGCGTGAAATGCCGCCAGGGCACCGAGTGCCGGGTGACGTACCGCGTCCACACCGCGGTCGCCCCCAACAAGTGCGTCGACATCAAGAACCGGCACGTCGAGACGGGCGAGACCATCAACGAGCGGTCCTGCGACGCCTCCGCCGACTCCCAGCTCTGGTACCTGATCGACAACACCGACGGGAGCACCAAGTTCGCGAGCTTCCTCGCGTTCAGGAAGGACCCGGGCGCCCAGTACGCCATCGACGCGGGACCGCAGTACGGGCTGCGGATCTGGCCGGCGAACGACTCGTCCAACGCCCAGCACTGGAGCTTCATCCCCCAGTAGGACTCCACCAGGACGGGGGCCGCCTACCGCCCGCCGTGCGATGACGGCCGCACGCCGGGGAGCAGGGCGCGCAGCTCGGCCCGTCCGGCGAGGCCGAGCTTGGCGTAGGCGCGGTTCAGGGCGTTGTCCACGGTGCGGACGGAGAGGCCGAGCCGCTCGGCGATGTGCCTGCTGCTGTGCCCGGTGGCCAGCAGGAGGATCTCCCGCTCCCGGGGCGTGAGCAGTTCGACGGGAAGGTCCCCGAGGAGCGGGGTGTGCGCGTCCGGGCAGGCGGCCCGCAGTTCGGCGGCCCAGGCGGTGGTCACCTCGGCGCGGGCGCGCAGGCCACCGCGCCGGTAGGCGCGTCCCGCCATCGCGGCCATCTCCGCGGCGAGCAGGTCCTGGCCGAGCGACGCGAGGTCCTCGGCGGCCCCGGCCAGGGCCGCGCCGTCACCGGCGGCCAGTCCCGCGGCGGCCCGGGACAGCGCGGCGGCGAACGGGGTGCCGAGGCCGTCGGCGAGCTCACCGAGCCGGTCCAGGTCGGCGGCGCCCCCGAGACGCGCCACCTCGTACCGGGCGAGGGCCTCCTCGGCCGGTGCGCCGTCCGTCAGGGCCGCCGCCCGCCGGGCCTCGGCGACGGCCTCGCCGGTCGCGCCCTCGGCCGCGAGCGTCCAGGACCGCCACCGGCCGGCCCAGGGGTCGAAGAGCCGCGGCGCCGCACCGGGACGGTCGTCGGCCCGGCCAAGCCAGGACCGGGCGGCGGCGGGGTCACCGGCGAGCGCGGCGGCTCCGGCCAGCCCGGCGAGGCACCACCGGACGAAGCAGAACATGTCGGTGTCGTCGAGCGCGGCCACCGCCTCCCGCAGCGACGCGTCCGCCTCCCGCGGGCGCCCGCGCGCCACCTCGACCAGGCCCCGGTGCCCGGCCCACGCGGCCGCCATCAGCGGCGTGTCCGCGTCCACGGTGTCCCGGTAGCCCCGGTCGGCGATCGCCTGCGCCCGGCCGAGGTCGCCGGCGCCCAGGTGGGCCAGGCAGAGCCCGTACTCGACGTTCGCGACGCCCCAGGGCACCGCGGCGCGGTTCGCGAGGGCGACCGCCAGCCCCCGCCGGTGGATGTCCGCCGCCTCGTCGCCCCTGCCGAGGAGACCGGCGGCGGTGGTGCCCGCCGCGGCCGCCCAGGTGACCGCCAGCGGGTCCGCGCCGGGCGTGGCGAGGACGCGCCGGGCGGCCTCCAGCGCCTCAGGGCAGCGCCGGTCGAACAGCAGGATCCACGAGCGCAGCCCCCGGGCGAGTTCCTCGTCGGGTTCGCCCGCGACCCGGTCGAGGGCCCGCTCCGCCGCCCGCACGTCACCGGCCCCCCAGTACAGCGTCTCGGCCTCGGTGATCGCCGTCCTCGTCCGGGCGGGCCCGGTGGCGGACGCGGTGGGCAGCACGTCCGCGGCCTCCCCGCCCCGTCCCCGGTAGACGAGGATCTGGGCGAGGAGCCGGTCGGCGTCGTCGCCCGGGGCGGCGTCACGGGCGGCCCGCGCCAGCCGCTCGGCCAGGGCGATGTCGCTCCGGCCGACCGCCTCCAGGGCCCCGGCGCCCACCACGTCGGGCCGGGTCACCGCCCCGCCCTCCAACTGCCAGACCGCTGCGCGCAGCGCGTCGTCGCGACGGCGGAGCGGACCGGCGAGCGCGGCGCCCGCCAGGTGCCGCCACCGCTCCCGCGCCCGCCCGGCGGGCAGCCGGGCCCGCACCACCTCGCCGTACAGCGGATGGGCGAAGCGCACCCGGATCCGCGCGCCCTCCCGTTCGACCGCGATCAGGCCGCGCTCCTCGGCGGACGACAGGGCCGCCTCCCCCGCCAGCCGCTCCAGCATCGCCAGCTCCACGGGCTCACCGCACGCGACGAGTTCCAGGACCGTCCGGGTGCCGGCGTCGACGTCGCGCAGCCGGCCGGCGATCAGCTCGGCGGCCCGTCCCCCGGCGCCGTGGCCGCCCTCCAGCCGCCAGACCCCGTGGTGCCGCCGGAGGGCGCCGCATGCGAGGCCGCCATGCAGCACCTCGCGCAGCACCAGCGGGTTCCCGTCCGCGAGCCGGTGCAGCCGCTTGCGGCTCGCCCCGTCCAGCGGCCCGTCGAGGCTGTGGCCGACGAGCCGGTCGACCGCCGTGGACGGCAGCGCCGTGAGCCGGAGACCAAGCGCCTCGCCGTCGCGCACCAGCGTGGACACCGCGTCCGGGAGGGTCGTCCCGTCCAGCGAGGTGACCACGAAGAACGCGAGCCGCCTCGTCGCGAGATGGCCGATGACCGCCGCCGACGAGGGGTCGAGCAGGTGGGCGTCGTCCACGCCGATCACGGCCCGCCCCGGCCCGGACCACCCGGCGACGTTCTCAGCGGCGGCCTTCAGCAATCCCAGCCGATCCGCACCCACCGGCAGGCGCTCCGGCAGCAGATGCGCCACCGCGCCGAACGGGATGTACGCGGCGGACCGCGTCCCCGTCACCCACTCCGCGCGGCATCCGGCCGCGCCCAGGCGGGTCACCGCCTGCTTGGCCAGCCGCGTCTTGCCCATCCCGGCGGGCCCGCCGATGACGGCCGCGACGGTGCCGCCGTCGGCGAACGCGGCCTCGATCGCCATGAGCTCGTCGTCGCGTCCGAGGAAGGGCCAGCCGGACATCAGACCGCGCATATCCCTGGTTCGCCACCCGGCGCAGTCAGGACGGCGTGAACCACATCACACCCGCCCGTGCGTCACATCGCGCCGGGCCACCTCGTCATCCGGGTGTAACGGCGACAACGGCAGGGAGACGACCATGGAAGCGCGTTTCAACTACTACGGCACCACCGTCGGGGCCAAGTTCATGAAGTACCTGCAGTCGGCGGGCAGGTCCGTGGACTCGGCACTGCCGGCCGCGACGCGGCATCTGGTGGAGATCCGCGCCAGCCAGATCAACGGCTGCGGCGTCTGCACCGACATGCACACCAAGGACGCCGCGCACGCCGGGGAGACCTCGCTGCGCCTCAACCTGATCGCGGCCTGGCGTGAGGCCACGGTGTTCACCGAGGCCGAGCGCGCCGCCCTCGAACTGACCGAGCAGGGCACCCGCATCGCCGACGCCGCCGGAGGCGTCCCCGACGAGGTCTGGGCCAACGCCGCGAAGCACTACGACGACGACCAGCTCGCAGCCCTGGTGTCGCTCATCGCGGTCATCAACGCCTGGAACCGCATGAACCTCATCACCCAGCAGCCCGCGGGCGGCTACGAGGTCGGCCAGTTCGGCTGACCGAAAGCGACGAGGGAGCACCCGCCCCACAGGCGGTGCTCCCCCTCGCCGCAGTCCCCATACCGGGCGGCTACTCCTCCAGATCGAAACCGCTCGCCTTCACCCGCTCAGCGAACACCCGCCAAGCAACACCACCGAAGACCAACCTCGGTCCATCCGGATCCTTGGAATCACGAACGGCCACCCCTGGGGCAAGCATCGCGACCTCGACACAGTTGCCTCCTTGCCCGCCACTGTGCCCGCTTCTACGCCACTGAACGTCCGACGGCTTCGGGGCGGTCATTGATAATCCTCCAGGACTCCCGTGACCAACTTTAGAGACACACCGGCCGAGCTCCCGCTCCCGCGACGGTCCCCCTCACCGGACGGCTACCCCTCCAGATCGAAACCGCTCGCCTTCACCCGCTCAGCGAACACCCGCCAAGCAACACCACCGAACACCAATCTCGGTCCATCCGGATCCTTGGAATCACGAACGGCCACATGGGCAGAGTGTGATGCCACCTCCACGCACGCGCCCCCCTGGCCACCGCTACGACTGCTCTTGCGCCACTGGACCTTCGACGGCTCTGGCGTGTTCATCAGCAGTCCTCCAGTGTTCTCATGACCAGCTTCGAAGACGCACCGGCCGGAAGTGCCTCTCCCATGACCAGCTGGAAACGCACGGACGTTGCCTCGACTATATCCGGATCGTGGATTAACTGCCCTGATCCGGCCGTTTCCAGGTAGGCGACCTTGCGTCCCTCGGGGAGCTCAAGGATTTGGAAGGAGCCATCGAGACCGGCCCACGTGATCGACTCGAATGGAAGTATTCGGACCTGCACATTTGGGGAATATGTCATTACGTGGGCCAGGTCGGTCAGCTGCTCCCTGAACGAACGGCGGCCTCCGGCCGGCCTCCGCAGAGCCGACTCGTCCAGCACGAACCACATGCGGGGTGGTTTCGCCCTCCCGAGCACGGCTTGCCGGTCGAGACGCGCCGCGACGAGCCCGTCCAGTTCCTCTGGGACCTGCCCGGCATCCATGACCGCGCGGGCGTACGCCTCTTTTTGAAGCAGCCCAGTGATCACTTGAGATTCGAACCCGCAGATCGACAGCGCTTTGGCTTCCTGCGCGACGAATTCGGAGAAGCCGGGCGGGAAGCCGGGCGCCTGCCCATCTGCTCGATCTCCTCCGCCAGCTTCTGGAACGGCCTGGTGGGGATCTTAAAGTAGGTGTCCAGGTCGATCGCGGACGCGACGGAGGGCTTGGTGCCGGTCTCCATCTTCTCGATCCATGCGTATGTGCAACCGAGCGCCTCGGCCAGTTGCGGGCGGGACAGTCCCGCGGCCTCCCGATAGCCGCGCAGGACGGTGCCGAAGGTACGGACGAGGGGGTCGCGAGTGTAGGCATCCGGCTCACCGGTCATGGGAACTCCCTCACTTCGGACCGATCATGGTTGGTGCCTTGTTGTAGTCACTCTGTGGCTGAGAGTAATCCAGATCCACGAATCTGATCCCGAGAAGGCAACAGAAAGAACCGATCAGAAGGTCTCCGGGATGAATACGCGTGCTCAGGGCGAGGAGCGGGAGCTGGAGCGGCTGCGGGCCGACTTCACCGGATGGCGGATTTGGCGGGCGGTGCGGCGGGACGGGGGGCTGGGCGAGTGGGTCGCCAGCCTGCACGACCCCCGGGCGGGCATCGAGCCGACAGTCATGCACCCTTCGGCGTCGCTGCTTCGCGAGGCGCTGCACGAGCAGGCCGAGAAGGCGCGCGTCAGGTGCCGGTGACCGACAGGACGCGGCCCGGCCGGTGGACACCTCCAAGGCCCGCCGACCATGCCGTCGAACCGGGGAAGGTGGATGTTCCATGGGCGTGAGCTGGCACGCGATCATGTCCGGACGGGGTGAGCGGCGGCCCATTTGGACGCGCTCCAAGCGGCGGTCGAGCTTCGGCCGGAGTTGGCGTGCGGGATGGTCGAGCACAGCGGGACACCGGCGTTGAGCGTCGTCCGGCGCGGCGGGGCGCGGCCGGTCGAGGTGGGGTGTGACTTCGTGAGGGGGGTGTGGTGGTTCACCTGGCCGGACGGACGGCTGATCAAGCCGGTGTGGGACGTCGGGGGCGCTGTGGGGGCTCTTGGTTGCGAGCTGGGGCGCCTCTGATCCCCGCGTGGGCGGGGGCCGCAGGTGGACGGTGCGGCAACCGCATCGGCGGATGGAGCGTCCAACTCTGCCGACGCCCACTCCGCCCGCGCGGGCACAGAGACGAAGCCAGGTGCCATGACAGAACCGCTCGGCGAGGAGCAGACCGTCTGGGAGGGCGAGTCCCTCAACATCGCCGCCAGGGTCAGCAACGGCCGCCTCACCCGCCACTATCGGCTGACCACCCGTCACCTGCACTACGAGACCGGCGGACTCGTCTCCAGCCAGGAGAAGGTCCTGCTGACCGAGATCACGGACGTCCGGGTGACCCAGGGGTTAAGGGACAGGACCAGGAACACCGGAACCGTGAGGGTCGACTACAAGAGGCCGAGCGGGGCATGGGACATGGCCATGCTCGATACGGTCGAGGACCCCGCACGGGTACGGGAGCTCATCAACGAGATGGCCCGCCGGGCCCGGGCGGCGGCGCCTCCTGAGGAGAAGGCGTCCGAGGGGCCGTCCCGCCGCTCCCCCTCGCCCGCGCGCCGCTCCCCGGCGCCGGCTCCGGCGTCCCAGGATCCGCAGCACAAGGTCTCGTCGGCGATCAACAACACCGACAAGCTGGTGGAGCTGCTCAACCAGCTCGGGGCGCTGCGGCAGGCGGGCATCCTCAGCGATGAGGAGTTCGAGGCGAAGAAGAAGCAGCTGCTCGACCGGCTCTAGGTCACCGGTGGGTCAGGACGTTCACGACGCGGCCGTTGGGGTCGCGGACGAAGAAGCGGCGGACGCCCCACTCCTCGTCCCGGAGGGTGTGCACGATCTCCGCGCCGCTTTCGCGCATCGCGGCGTAGGCGGCGTCGACGTCGTCCACCTCGACGCTCATGTCGGGCACGACCGGCGCGGTCATGTCGTGGCTCATGAAGGTGACCTGCGCCGTCGGGTTGGACGGGGACGCGAGGGTCATGACCCAGCCGTGGTTCATGACCTCCTCGAATCCCAGCAGGCCGTAGAAGTCCCGGCTCTCCGGCATGGCGTCCGACCGGATGTCGGGCATGACGCGGCGGATGGACATGGGCGGCTCCTGCCGGCGGGGACGCGGACACCTGATTCTCCCCGAGGGCGGCGTACCGCGACACGCGCGACGCGCCGTGCGGAGGCCCCGCCGCCGGGCGGGCGGCGGGGCCCCGGGGTCACTTCGTGAGGGGGAGGGTGAGGCTGCTCCCGCCGAGGTCCACCGCGACCTTGGTGCCGGCCGGGTAGCGGAGGGTGTAGGCGTGGTCGGTCGCCAGGATCATCAGGCCGATGCGGTGGCCGGGCTTGAACACGTAGTCGTACGGCTGCATCGGCCAGGAGAAGGTGTACTCCTCACCGGCCTCGACGGGCTCGGTCCTGGACGCGCTGTGCCGGTTGCGGATGTCCGTCCAGCCACGTGTCACGATTTTGAACGGGGTGACGGCGGTGGAGTAGCCGCGGTTGGCGCGGCAGCCCTGGTCGCCGGGGATGGAGTCGCCGTAGCACCAGGTGCCCGAGGTGGGCGCGAAGCCGGAGACGCGCTCGTCGGTGCCGTAGTCGACCAGGAGGGCCGACAGGTACGGGGACCTCCCGTCGACGGACGCGCGGACCTTGACGCGGGCGGTCCCGCTGAGCTTGGTGGCCTTCGTGAGCTTGGGCGTGAGGTACATCAGGCGGTTGGGGTCGGGCTTGTCCTCGTTGGCGGCGAGGTTCTCGGCCGTGCGGGACGGGTCGTCCACGAGGGTGTCGGTGCCGTGGCCGCGTTCGCCGAGGACGCCGGTGGACAGGCCCAGCTTCACCGGGCGGGCCGCCTTGTCCGGCCAGTCGCGGTGCGTCTCCCAGTTGCCGGGTGTGCGTTCCAGGTCGACGCGGGGCCGGCGCATGATGTCGTTGCGGACGTCGTAGAGCTCGTGCGCGAACCAGAGGTTCAGGGTCTCCAGCCACACGCTCTTACGGACGTCCAAGGGCTCGTCATGGGCGGCCTGGTGGATCCACAGTTTGCGGTTCACGTCGGCCTTCTTGAGGCCCTCCCAGAGCAGCGACATCTGGATGGGCTTGACGTTCCAGTCGGCGAGGCCGCTGGTCATGAAGACGCTGGCCTTGAAGCCGGGGGCGCGTTTGGCGAAGTTCCGCTCGTCCCACGTGCGGTTGTAGTCGCCGGTGACGCGGTCCATGCCGGGTTCGAGGCGTTTGATGACCTTCTCGCAGATCCCCGGGTTCCGGCGGGACAGGACGACCTTGGCGTGCAGGTCGAGGTCCTCGCCCTCCCAGCCGTCCGGGGCGACGACGCCGCCGTTGGCGCGGTACTCGTCGTACCAGCTGGACACGCCGGAGATGGAGACGACGGTCTTCAGGCCCTTGACGCCCGTGGCGGCGGCCGCGAGGGGGAGGGTGCCGTCGTAGGACTTGCCGGCCATGGCGACGTTGCCCGTCGACCAGCCCGCTTCGACCTTCTTCCCGGACGCGTCGTAGGCGGTGGCCTTCCCGGTGAGCCACTTGATGACGGACGTCATGCCGTCGGTCTCGTTCGGCCCGACCGCGGTGGGGCAGCCGTCGGAGTCGCCGGTGCCGAGGGTGTCGGCGGCGAGGACGGCGTAGCCGCGGGAGACGAAGTAGTTGTCGTAGTACACGCGTGTGTAGCTCGTGGGGCCGGGCGGGGCCGTGGGGACGTTCCAGGCGGCCAGGCGTGGGTAGTCGGTGACGTCCGCGGGGTGGTAGGGGGTGTCGTGGAGTCCGGCGTAGTAGGGGCTGCCCTCCAGGATGGAGGCGACCTTGAGGCCCCCGTCGGTCTCCTTGGGGCGCGTGATGAAGACTGAGACGCGGTCCCGCTTGCCGTCGTGGTCGCTGTCCACGTTCGTCTCGACGAACACCTTCTCGCGGACGGCGTCCTGGAAGGAGAACGCGGGCTGGGTCTTGCCGTCCTTGACGACGATGTGAGGACGTCCGGCGCCGGCGAACGCGGGCGTGGCGCCGGCGAGAAGGCCGGTCATGCCCGCGAACGCCGCGACGGACAGTAGTGAGGGTCGCACCGTTGCTCCTCCGAAGCTGAACGAAACCTGATCAGCTTCCAGAGCGGATAGAACACCGGTCAACGGTGATAGTTAACAAACCTGGCAGTTCATGCGATCCGCTCGATGACCAGGGGGTGACGGTCCGCTGTGCCCCCTTCGGAGACCTCGAACGCGCCGTCCAGCGACTCCAGGGCGCGCGCGAAACGCGCCTCGTCGTCGGCGTGGAGGGTGAGGAGCGGCTGCCCGGCCGTCACCCTGTCGCCGGGCTTGGCGTGGCAGACGACGCCCGCACCGGACGACACCGGGTCCTCCTTGCGGGCCCGCCCGGCGCCGAGACGCCAGGCCGCGACACCGACTCCGTAGGCGTCCAGCCTGGTCAGGACGCCCGAGGACGGTGCGAGCACCTGGTGGGTCTCGGCGGCGGCGGGCAGCGGCGCGGACGGGTCGCCGCCCTGCGCGGAGATCATCCGGCGCCACACGTCCATGGCGGTGCCGTCCCGCAGCGCGTCCGCCGGGTCCTTGCCGGAGACCCCGGCGGCGGCGAGCATCTCGCGGGCGAGGGTGACCGTCAGCTCCACCACGTCGGACGGGCCGCCCCCGGCCAGCACCTCGACCGACTCGGCCACCTCCACCGCGTTGCCGACGGCGTCGCCCAGCGGGCGGTCCATCGCGGTGAGGAGCGCGACCGTGCGCACGCCGTGGTCCGTGCCGATGGCGACCATCGTCTCGGCGAGCTCCCGGGCGTCGGGGACGGTCTTCATGAACGCGCCCGAGCCGACCTTGACGTCCAGGACCAGCGCGCCCGTCCCCTCGGCGATCTTCTTCGACATGATCGACGAGGCGATCAGCGGGATCGACTCGACGGTGCCGGTGACGTCGCGCAGGGCGTAGAGCTTGCGGTCGGCGGGGGCGAGGCCGCCGCCCGCCGCGCAGACCACCGCGCCCGCCTCCGCGAGCACCCCGAGCATCTCCTCGGTGGACAGCGTCGCCCGCCAGCCCGGGATCGACTCCAGCTTGTCCAGCGTGCCGCCGGTGTGGCCGAGGCCGCGCCCCGACAACTGGGGCACGGCCGCGCCGCAGGCCGCCACGACCGGCGCGAGCGGCAGCGTGATCTTGTCGCCGACGCCCCCGGTGGAGTGCTTGTCGGTGGTCGGGCGGTCCAGCGCCGACCAGTCCATCCGCTCCCCGGACCGGATCATCGCGTCCGTCCACCGCGCCACCTCGGGACGCGTCATCCCGTTCAGCAGGATCGCCATCGCCAGCGCCGCCATCTGCTCCTCGGCGATGGCACCGCGCGTGTAGGCGTCCACCGCCCAGTCGATCTGCCCGGGCGTCAGCGTCCCGCCGTCCCGCTTCACGCGGATGACATCGATGGCGTCCAAAAGGCTCCTTCCTCGGGGCGGCCCGTCAGCGCCGCTCTATCAGGTCGTCGGGGCCGAACGCGTCCGGCAGGACCTCCGACATGGGCAGGATGCCCCGGACGGTCTCCAGCAGCAGCGCCGCGCCCCCGAACTCCCACAGGAGCTGACGGCACCGCCCGCACGGCATCAGCGGGTTCCCGTGCCCGTCGACGACCGACAACGCGACGAGGCGCGGCTCCTTCGACTTCCCCGGGCCGTGCAGCGCCGAGACGACGGCGCACTCCGCGCACAGGCCGAGCCCGTACGAGGCGTTCTCGACGTTGCAGCCGGTGATCACGCGTCCGTCGTCCACCAGCGCGGCGGCGCCGACGGGGAAGTTCGAGTAGGGGCAGTACGCCCGCTCCTTCGCCTCGCTCGCGGCGGCGCGCAGCGCCGGCCAGTCGATCGCCCCGTCACCCGCGTTCCGCCCCGTGGCCGTGCCGCCCGTCCCCGGCCCCGTGGCCGTTGCACCCGTCCCCGGCCCAGCGTTCGTTCCACCCGTGTTCGTCATACCCGTATCGTCTACCGCGCCTCGCCCCTGCGGTAGCGCAGGCCGTCCGCGGCCGGCATCCGGAGCCGCTGGCTCGCCAGCGCCAGGACCAGCAGCGTCACCAGGTGCGGGGTGAAGGACACCAGCTCACCGGGCACGCTGTCGCTCGCGAGGAACCACACCAGCAGCCCCGCCGCCGCGACCAGCGACAACACCGCGCCGGCGTAGGCGCCGCGGACCTCGCGGCGGCCGAGGTCGGTCGCGACCTGTGGCCGCAACCGGCCCGCGCGGGCGCCCTGCCAGCCCGCGACGGCGACCAGCAGGATGGCGACGAACAGCAGCAGCGCGTGCACGGACTGGCCGCCGCCGCGCACGTTCATCGCGTCGGTGTAGCCGAACAGCAGCGACCCGGCGGCCAGGCCGCCCGGACGCCAGTTCCCGAAGATCATGGCGGCGAGGCCGATGTAGCCGCGCCCGCCGGTCTGGCCGTCCTGGTAGAGCGGCGCCGCGACCGTGACGAGGAACGCGCCCGCGAGGCCCGAGAAGCCGCCCGAGATGATGACCGCGGCGTACTTCATCCGGTAGACGTGCACGCCGAGCGACTCGGCGGCGTACGGGTCCTCGCCGCACGAGCGGATCCGCAGCCCGAACGCCGTCCGCCACAGGATGAGGAAGCTCAGCGGGACCAGCAGGATCGCCACCAGCGTCAGCAGCGACATGCCGCTCGTCAGGCCGCGCAGGATGCCCGCGATGTCCGACACCAGGAACCAGTGGTGCCGCTCCAGCGACCCGAGCCAGTCGGGGCTCTTCCAGCCGCCGATCTCCCCGCCGGACAGCACCGGCAGCGTCAGCGTCCGGATCGGGTCGACCGGCGGGGACTGCCGGGGCCCGCCGCCGAGCGCCTTCGCCTCGCCGGTGTTGAAGATCAGCCCGGCGAGGAACTGGGTGAGGCCGAGCCCGAGGATGTTGATCGCGACGCCGGACACGATGTGGTCGACGCCGAACGTCACGGTCGCGACCGCGTGCAGCAGCCCGCCGAGCGCGCCGCCGAGGACGCCGAACACGACGCCCGCCCACGGGCCCCACTGGTAGCCGGCCCACGCGCCCGTCCACGTCCCGAGGATCATCATGCCCTCAAGGCCGATGTTGATCACGCCGGAGCGCTCGGACCACAGCCCGCCGAGCCCCGCGAGGAAGATCGGCACGGCGAGGCGGAGCGCGGCGCTGACCGTCCCGCTGGAGGTGACGTCGTCCGCGCCGTCCAGCACCCGGACGAACGACAGCAGCACCAGCAGCCCGGACGCGATCAGCAGGTGGTGCGGCCAGCGCAGCCGTCCCGCGCCGCCCGCCGCCTTCACCCTGGCGAGGACCCCGGTCGCGGTCATGAGGCCCTCCCGGTGGCCTCGCGGGCCAGGTCGTGGCCGGTGGCCAGCTCGTCGGCGACGGTCCGCTGCTGGAGCCGGATCTCCCAGCGCCGCATCAGCTCGTAGACGATGACGACGGTCAGCACGACCACGCCCTGCATCACCCCGACGATCTCCTTGGGCACGTCGACCTCCTGGAGCACGTCGGAGGTCTGGTCGAGGAAGGCGAACAGCAGCGCGGCGAGCGCGATCCCGACCGGATGGTTGCGGCCGAGGAGCGCCACCGTGATGCCGGTGAAGCCGAGCCCCGCCGGGAAGTTCAGCGAGTACTCGTAGGACGCGCCGAGCAGCTCCGGCATCCCGATGAGGCCCGCGACGGCGCCGGACGCCACCATCGTGACGACGACCATCCGCTTGGCGCTGACCCCGCTGGCCTGCGCGGCGGACGGCGACAGCCCCGACACCTTCAGGTCGAAGCCGAACCGGGTGTGGTTGATGACGACCCAGAACACGATCCCGACGACGACCGCGAGCGGCAGCAGCCCGTACACGTGGCCGGGCAGGTCGATGCCGATCGCGGACAGGAACCCGTTCAGCGGGCCGACCCGCCCCTCCGGCGGGATCGTGGGGGTCGCGACGTTGTTGCTGCCGGGGCGCACCTCGGCGAGCCGCTCGTCGTTCAGCAGGTAGGCGATCAGGCCGGTCGCGATCGCGTTCAGCATGATCGTGGACAGCACCTCGCTGACCCCGCGGGTGACCTTCAGGACGCCCGCGATCGCCGCCCACAGCCCGCCGATGACCATCGCCGCGACGATCACCAGCATCTGGCCGAGGGGCGCGGGCAGGGTCAGCGCCCCGCCGAGCACCGCCGCGAGGAACGCCGCCAGCCGGTACTGGCCGTCCACGCCGATGTTGAGCAGCGCCATCCGGAACCCGATCGCCACCGCGATGGCCGACAGGTAGTAGCGGGTGGCCCGGTCCACGATGTCGACGATCGAGTTCTCGGTGGTGCCGTAGTCGACCATGCTCTGGATCGAGCTGACCGGGTCGGCGCCGGTGACCCGCAGCAGGATCATCGTGATGGCGAGCGAGATCAGCAGCGCCACGACCGGCGCGCCGATGCGCAGCCCCAGCCCGCGCGGGCCGAGCCCCCGCAGGACCGCCTTCCACGACGGCACCTTCTCGGGGACCGGCCCCGTCCCGGGAACCCGCTTCTCCGGCGGGGGGCCGGACGGGTCGCTCATGACGCCTCGCCCGCGCCGGTCATGGCGGAGCCCAGCTCCTGCGGGGTGACCGTCCGCGGATCGACCTCCGCGACCAGCCGCCCCCGCAGGATGACGTGCAGGGTGTCGGACATTCCGATGAGTTCCTCAAGATCGGCGCTGATCAGCAGCACGGCCAGCCCGTCCGCGCGGGCCTGCCGGAGGTGGTCCCAGATGGCGGCCTGGGCGCCGACATCGATGCCGCGGGTCGGATGCGCGGCGATGAGCAGGCGGGGGTCGCCGGACATCTCCCGCCCGACGATGAGCTTCTGCTGGTTCCCGCCCGACAGCGCGGCGGCGGGCACCTCGATGTCCGGGGTCCGCACGTCGTACTCGCGGACGATGCGGGTCGTGTCACGGCGGGCGCCGCGGCGGTCCACCCACGGGCCCCGGACGTTCGGCCGCTGCGTCTGGTGGCCGAGCATCCGGTTCTCCCAGAGCGTCCCCTCCAGGACAAGGCCGTGCCGGTGCCGGTCCTCGGGGATGTAGGCGATCCCGGCCTCGCGGCGCCGCCGGGTCGCCCAGTGGGTGATGTCCTCGCCGCCGAACGCGATCGTCCCGGCGTCCGCGTGCCGGACGCCCATGATCGCCTCGATCAGCTCGCTCTGCCCGTTGCCCTCGACCCCGGCCAGGCCGACGATCTCGCCGCGGCGGATGCGCAGCGACACCCCGTCCACGACGGGTCGGCCCCCCGGGGTGAGGACCGTCAGCCCGCCGAGGTCGAGCTGGACGTCCTCGGTGACGGTGGACTCGCGGAGCTCCGGGGTGGGCAGCTCCGATCCCACCATCAGCTCGGCGAGCCGGCGGGAGGTCACCTCCGACGGGTCCAGCCGCGTCGCGACGGTCGTGCCGCGCCGGATCACCGAGATCGTGTCGGCGACCGACAGGACCTCGTCCAGCTTGTGGGAGATGAACAGCACGGTCAGGCCCTCGGCGCGCAGGTCCCGCAGGTTGCCGAACAGCTCCTCGACCTCCTGCGGGACGAGGACCGCCGTCGGCTCGTCCAGGATCAGCACGCGGGCGCCCCGGTAGAGCACCTTGAGGATCTCCACGCGCTGCCGCTCGCCGACGCCGAGCGTCTCGACCAGCACGTCCGGCTCGACGCGCAGCCCGTACGCCCGCGACATCTCCCGGATCCTCGCGCGGGCGGCGGCGAAGTCGATCCGGCCGCGCCGCCACCCGGCCGAGCGCGGCTCGGCGCCGAGGATCACGTTCTCCAGCACCGTCAGGTTGTCGGCCAGCTTGAAGTGCTGGTGGACCATGCCGATGCCGCGGCCGATCGCGTCCGCGGGCGTGCGGAGGGCGACCTTCTCCCCGTCGATCTCGATGGTGCCCTCGTCGGGCCGCTGCATCCCGTAGAGGATCTTCATCAGCGTGGACTTGCCGGCGCCGTTCTCGCCGCAGAGCGCGTGCACCTCGCCGCGCTCGATGGTGAGGTCGATGTCGCGGTTGGCGACGACGCCGGGGAACCGCTTGGTGATCGATGTCAGCCGGACGGCCGGCACCTGCTCAGGCACGGGTGCCCCCTCCTCCTGCCTCGGCCGCCGCCCTACTTCACCGGCACGGTGATCTTGCCGCTGACGATGTCGGCCTTCAGCGCGTCCAGCTTCGCCTTGATGTCGTCGACCTTGCCGCCGGACGTCGAGTAGCCCACGCCGTCGTTGCTCAGGTCGTACTTCTTCGTGCCGGGCTGGAAGGTGTTCTTCGCGACGCTCTCCACGAAGTCGTACACGGCCAGGTCCACGTGCTTGATCATGGAGGTGAGGATGTACTCCTTGGCGCCCGCGACCGCCGGCAGGTTGTACTGGTCGGAGTCGACGCCGATGGCCCACTTCTTGGCCGCCCCGACGGTCTTGATGACGCCGATGCCCGCGCCGCCCGCCGCGTGGTAGATCACGTCGGCGCCCGCGTCGAGCTGGCCCTTGGCGGCCTCGTTGCCGAGCGCGGGGTTCTTGAACCCGTCGAAGTTCGGCGGCTGCGTCAGGTACTTCGCCGGGAGCACCTTGATGCCCGGCTTGGCCTTCTTCGCGCCCGCGGCGTACCCGGCCTCGAACTTGTTGATCAGCGGGACGTTGACGCCGCCGATGAACCCGATCGTCCCGGACTTGGACTTCAGCGCGGCGGCGGCGCCGACGAGGTAGGAGCCCTGCTCCTCGGAGAAGCAGGCGCCCTTGACGTTCGCGCCGTCGACCTTGCACTGGTCGGCGTCCACGACGAGGAACTTGGTGTTCGGGAAGTCCTTGGCGACCTTGACCAGGGAGGTGGTGTAGGCGAAGCCGACACCGATGACCGGGTTGTAGCCCTTGTTGGCCAGCAGCCGCAGGCGCGACTCCTTGTCGGAGTCCGGCTCGTCCGGCTTGGCGGAGATCTCCTCCGTGGTGACGTTCAGGTCCTTCTTGGCCCGGTCGAGGCCCGCCGCGGCGGAGTCGTTGAACGACTGGTCGCCGCGGCCGCCGATGTCGAAGGCGAGCCCGATCTTCAGGGTCTTCTTGCCGTCCCCGTCACCGCTGCCGGTGTCCGCCTTCTTGCCACCGCACGCGGAGGCGCCGAGGGCCAGCGCCGCCCCGGTCACGGTGACGAGCGAAATCTTCAGTCCAGGGCGCAAGGCAGCGCTCCTTCCGTTCCGACCCACGGTCGGTGGCCGGTCCGTCCACCGAAATCGATCGGACGCTACCTCGCGGGGGGTGGAAAACTCCCTGCTTGCACTGTTTCGCAACAGGTCCGTTACCAAGGCGTAGGCATAACGCCACAGGTCAGCGCGGCGTACCGTTCCGAGAACGGGGAGCCCCTCTGAAGGTCCCTCCCCCCGGGTGGGGAGCCGGGGGCGGGACGGAGGGTCGGCGGGGGTCGGGGGCGGGGAGCGGGGCGGGGGGTCAGGCCAGGGCCGCGCCCTGGATCGACTGGGCGTCGCCGGGACGGCCGCCCTCCCACAGCGCGGTCAGCGCGGTCGCGGTCAGCACCCGGACGCCCACGGCGATGCACCGCTCGTCGACGTCGAAGTCACCGCGGTGCAGGTCGTACTCGCCGGGGGACCCGGGGGTGCGGACGCCGAGCCGCGCCAGCGCCCCGGGGATGGACTCCAGGTACCAGCCGAAGTCCTCACCGCCGAGGCTCTGGGGGGTGGGCACGACGCCCTCCTCGTCCATGACCTGGGCGGCGGCGTCCCGGAACATCTGCACGCTGGCCGCCTCGTTGACGGTCGGCGGGACGCCCCGGACGTACTCCAGCGACGCCTCCACGTCGTAGGCGGCGGCGACCGACTGCAGCAGCGCCTTCATCATCTCCGGCGCCCGGTGCCACGCCTCGTCGTCCAGGCAGCGGACGGTGCCCTCGGCGATCCCGTCGTCCGGGATCGCGTTGGCGACCGACCCCGCCGACACCCGGCCCCACACCAGCGAGAGGCTGGAGCGCGGGTCCACGCGCCGCGACAGCGCCGACGGCAGCTCGGTGACGATCTTGGCGAGCGCGTAGACGAGGTCGGCGGTCAGGTGCGGCCGGGCGGTGTGCCCGCCGGGGCCGGTGACCTTCACGTACACCTTGTCGCACGCCGCGGTGATCGCCCCGGTGCGCAGGCCCAGCTGTCCGACCTCGATGCGCGGGTCGCAGTGCAGCGCGAAAGCGCGGTCCACGCCCGCGATGCCGCCCGCGGCCATCACGTCCAGCGCTCCGCCGGGGGTCTCCTCGGCGGGCTGGAACAGCAGCCGGACCCGGCCGGGCAGCAGCCCCGCCTCCGCCTGCTGCGCCAGGAACAGGCCGGCGCCGAGCACCATCGTGGTGTGGACGTCGTGACCGCACGCGTGCGCGACGCCGGGGACCGTCGACCGGTACGGGACGCCCTCCTTCTCGTCGCGCAGCGGGAGCGCGTCGATGTCGGCGCGCAGCGCGACGGTCGTGCCGTCGGCCGGCCCGATGTCGCAGAACAGGCCGGTGCCGCCCGGGAGGATCCGCGGCTCCAGCCCGACGGCGCGCAGCCGCCCGGCGATCTGCTCGGTGGTGCGGTACTCGTTGTAGCCCAGCTCCGGATGCATGTGCAGATCGCGGCGGAACGCGATCAGGCCGGCCTCGTGCCCGGCGAGGAACGCGTCGAGCTGCGGTTGCAGCGCGGCGCCGCCGAGCACCGCCGCCGAGCCCCCGGCCCCGGCCGGCCCGGGGACCCCCGCGCCGGGCGCGGAGGGCAGCCCGGACGTGCCGGGCACGCCGGGCGGTCCGGACGGATCGGACGCGGCGGAGGAGCCCGCGCCGTCCCGGCCGTCCTGTCCCTCCTGGCCGCTCTGCCCTTCCTGGCCCTCCAGCCCGCCCAGCCCGCCTTGTGCGCGGCTGTCCCGTGCTGTCCGCCCGTCCTGTGCCGCCTGCCCCGCGGAGCCCCCTGGCCCCGAGGTGGTGGGTGCCGCCAGGCCGGGCATCACCCCGTGTCCCGGATGTGTCATGTGCGCCCCCTGCGCGATGGCGGAGCCGAACGGCGTCCGCCCGGTGATGTGGTCGGTTCTGCTGTCGTCGCCAGTGCCGGCCTCCGCCCGGTCGTGCGCGGGCGGGGCGTCCGGCGGGGGGCCGGACGGCCGGTACCGGGGTCCCGCGGGTCTGTCGCCCGGCGTTCCCCGGCCGGCCGGCTCCTCAGGTCGCGGCATGAGCGACCTCCCCCCGTGTGACGAACCTGTCCTCCGCTAGTTCGACGATCGCCGCGTCGACGATGTTCTCCAGAGTGCCGCCCTCGGCGCGGATCGCGCGCTGACGCTCGTAGGGAGCCCCGTGTTCGAGGACCTCCCAGGCGACCTTGAGCTCCTCCGCGCAGCCGAGCCGGTCGGAGACGGGCTCCAGCTCCCGGATCAGCTCGTAGAGGTCGTCGCGGAGTGGTGCGGTGTTCCCAGTGTCATCGGTGATGACGATGGCGTCGAGTCCGTATCTGGTCGCGCGCCACTTGTTGTCACGTACCACCCAGGCCGCGGGGCGGGGCAGGGTGTATCCCCGGTCGAGCTGCTGGTCGAACAGGGTCACCAGACTCTGGCAGAGGGCGGTGGCCATGCCCACCTCCCGCAGGGTGGGGATGCCGTCGAACATCCGGATCTCGATGGTGCCGAAGTCCGGATGTGGACGGATGTCCCACCAGACCTCCTTGATGCTCCGGATCGTTCCGGCGCGCAGGAGGGTGTCCATGTAGTCCTCGAACGCCGCCCAGTCGTCCAGGGAGTGGGGCGGGCCCGCGGTCGGGAGCTGCCCGAAGACGACGGCCCTGCACGAGGCGAGGCCGGTGTCGCTGCCGCTCCAGAACGGGCTGGACGCGGTGAGCGCCAGGAAGTGCGGCAGGTAGGCCGACAGGGCGTTCACGATCGGGATCGCCTTCGCGCCGTCCGTTATGCCCACATGGACGTGGACCCCGAACGTCTGGATCCGCCGGGCCAGCCATTGCATCTGCTCGATGAGCTGTGCGTAGCGGCCCATCGGCGCCATCACCGCGTCGCGCCAGTCGCTGATCGGGTGGGTGCCCGTGCAGGCCAGCGTGAGGTCGCGGTCGGCGGCGGCGGAGCGGAGGGAGGCGAGCGTGGCCGACAGGTCGTCCTTCGCCTCGCCCACGGTGTGACAGATATCGGTCACGACCTCGACCGTCGACTCCATCAGCTCGTGGCGGATCTTGGGGATCCCCGTGCCCTCGGCGAGGACGGGCAGCGCGGCGAGCACCTCGCGTGCGTCCTGCCGCAGGTGCCTGGTCTCCACGTCGACGAGCTGCAGCTCCCACTCGATGCCGAGGGTCGCCCCGTTCGACGGGTTGAAGTCAATGGCCACGGCCAACCTCCGTCCACAATCCTTGCAGGTCGTTGCGTGGCACGTGGCGCAATTCAGCCAGCGGGTCCCTAAGCCTGGACAAACGCCGGTCCAGGTCATGTGTTCCACCATGATGACGCCCGCGCCTGCGAGCCCGCCGGGTCTCTCTGCCCTTTGCGGACCATTTGACTCGTACGGACCGGCCACGGACCAACAGGAGCCACACTTTTCGGTCATCCGCCATGCCGATGGCATCACTAGATCGAACTAGTCAGCCCGTCCTAAATTCCCCGTCATGACGGACTGTCACCGATGTTGGTACGTCAGCCTACCTTGTGTGATTTCGGATACATCCCGAGGATCGCCGTCTCCCGGTTCGGGTACCTCTTCGGCGGATACGTCGCCTAGTCTTCGGGGGAGTCATGGGCGTTGGGGGCAGCTGCGCGGCTGCGGGAACGAGGAGCGGCGGGAGCTTGCGACCAGAGCGACATGGGCTGCGGAGCGGGCTGCGCCGCACCGTGACGGTGATCACGGTGCCGGTCGCGGCGATCTGCCTGACCGCTCCGCCGGCACTGTCGGCACCGCCTGGCAGGGTCGCGCCGCCGTCGGATCCGGTGGGCGGGCCGCAGCTCGCCTCGCGCGGCCTCGTCGTCGACACGACCGCGGGCATCCCGGCCCTGCCGAAGGTCAACGCCTCGTCGTACCTGGTCGCGGACGGCGACACCGGCGAAGTGCTGGCCGCCAAGGACCCGCACGGCCAGTACCTTCCGGCGAGCACGCTCAAGACGCTGACGGCGCTGGCCCTCGTCCCGCGGCTGGACCCGGACCGGCTCGTCCGGCCGTCCCAGCGGGCGTGCGACGTCGAGGGCACCAAGGTCGGGCTGACGCCGAAGATGCAGTACAAGGTCTCCGACCTGTTCCACGCGCTGATGATGATGTCGGCCAACGACGCGGCGGTGACGCTCGCGGAGGCGGACGGCGGGATGCGCAAGACCCTCGCCGACATGAACGCCGAGGCCAGGCGGATCAACGCCCGCGACACCCTCGCCGGGTCGCCGAACGGCCTGGACAAGGACCTCGGCCTGAACGTGAGGACGCAGCACACCTCGGCCTACGACCTGGCGCTGATCCTGCGCGAGGGCCTGAAGAACGCCGACTACCGCAGGTACGTCCAGGCGATCGACTTCGATTTCCCGGCGCCTCCGTCCAAGAAGGAGCGCAAGAAGGGCAAGAAGGTCGGCGGCTACCCGATCCACACGCACAACAAGCTGCTGCCGGGTGAGCGGTACGGCTACACCGGCCTGCTCGGCGGCAAGAACGGCTACACCATCGCCGCGGGGCAGACCTACGTGGCCGCGGCCCGGCGCGACGGCCACACGATCATCATCTCGCTGATGAAGGCCGACATGCCGCCGTCGCCGTACGCGGTCAAGCTGCTGGACTGGGGCTTCACGGCACGCGGCAAGGCCAAGCCGGTGGGCGCGCTGGTGCCCCCGGGCGACGCGCCCGACCCCAAGGACGGCCCCGGCGGGCTGCTGCCCGACGCGCCGCTGGCCTCGGACGACTCGACCCGCATGTGGCTGCTCGTGGGCGGCGGCGCGGTCGGCGCGGTCCTGGCGACCGGGGTGCTGATCGCGGTGCTGCGGCGTCGCCGCCGCTACGGCCCGCCTCCGGCGCGGCCGGCCGAGCCGTCCTACGACGACTCCGGCCGGTAGCCCTGTAGCCAGGCCCCGTCAGCCGCCCCGCGGCGGGGGGCGGCGGGGGCGGCTCAGTGCGGCGACGGCGCCTTCTCGCCGCGCGCCGACGCGCCCCCGTCCGCGGCCGCGGGGTCGCACCCTTGGTCGACGGCCTTCTCGGGGCTGCCCGCGTCGGCGGTGAGGACGACGCGGCGCGTGGCCGTCCACGCCGCGACGAACAGCACGAACCGCGACACGACGTTGATCCACACCATCAGGCCCACCAGCACCGCGAACGAGGCGTAGACGGGGTTCTGCGTCGTCCGGCCGATGAGCAGCGTCGCGATCTGCTTCAGGACCTCGAATCCGACGGCGCCGAACAGCGCGCCCCGGGCGATCCGCCGCCACGGCGCCCGCGTGCCGGACAGCCGGGTGAACAGCACCAGGAAGATCACCGTGTCGAACGCCATCGCGAAGGCCAGCGACAGCAGCCGCAGCCCCGTCCCGGCACCGGGCACGTCCTCCAGGCCGAACCAGCCGAGGACGGTGTGCGTCGCGGACGTGGTGACGGTCGAGACCGCCATGCCGCAGATGAGGATCACCCCGAGGAACGCCAGGACGGCGAGGTCCCAGAGCGTCTTGACCGCGTAGTTGCCGCCGCCGGTCGGCTCGTTGGCCCACATGTCGCGCAGGGACTCGCGCAGCACCTGCACCCAGCCGAGCCCGGTGAACAGCAGCGCGACCAGGCCGAGGATGCCGACGGCCGCCTTGGACTGGGCGATCTGCTCCACCTGGAGCTGGCCCGACAGGCCGGGCAGCAGCGAGTTGACCGCCCGGACGAAGTAGTCGCGCGCCTGGCCGCTGACCCCGACGAGGTAGCCGAGCAGCGAGTACGCGAGCGCCAGCAAAGGGAAGAAGGACAGGAAGCCGTAGCAGGTGAGGGCCGCGGCGAGGCGGTCGCCACGCCGGTCCATGTACCGCTCGAACGCGCGTGCCAGATGGTCGAACCACTTGGACCGTGCGCGCGCGGCGCTCAGCACGCCCTTTCCTTTGCCCAGCAGGGTCTCACTCCGCCGCTGTACTGTGGTGATCACCCGCCGCATGCACGCAACGTACCCGGATTCGGATGGTCGATGCAGCGCACGGTAATCATCTGTTGGACGATGCGTTGCCCAAGCGCCGGGATCGGTGGGTCAAGGACTCGGATGGAGCCTGCAAAGGACCGTGCGGCCGCTCTGAGAACCCCCGCGCAGAGGCGGGATCGAGGGGGGGCCAGGGGTCAGGACTCTGTGGGGCAGTCGTCCTCCGTCCGGGGACCGGCGCCGCCGACGCCGAACACGTAGTCGCGCTGGGGGCGCCACACGCCGTCCTCACCGTGCTCGTACAGCGAGAACCCCCAGACTTCGAACCGGGCGCTGTAGGTGGCCAGTTCCATGAACGCCTGATCCATCACCTTGTCGGGCAGATGGTGGGCGATGGTCACGTGCGGGTGGAACGGGAAGTCGAGCGGCCGGGCGAGCGGCCCCGACGCAATTAGCGCCTGAAGGCGTTCGCAATCGTCGATCCCCTCACCCAAGGCCACGAACACGACCGGGGACACGGGTCGGAACGTTCCGCTACCACGCAACCGGATATGGAAGGGCCGCTCCTTGCGGGCGATGTCCAGCAGGTGCGCCTCGATGGCGTCCAGCTCCACCCCGTCCACCTCTGTGGGCGGCAGGAGGGTGATGTGGGTCGGGATCGCACCGGCGAGCGGGTCGCCATAGGAGGCGCGCTTGCCCTGGAGCAGCGCGCCGTAGGGGTCCGGGATCGGGATGGCCACCCCGATCATGCGGACCCTCGCCGGAGGCGCGCCCGTCCCGGGCGCCTCGGCCGCCCTCTCAGTGACCACGTCCCCCGGATCCCAGCCCCACGAAGCCCACCCGCTCGCGGACGGTCTCCATCGTCCGGGACGCGACGTGCGAGGCGCGGACGGCGCCCTGCGCGAGGAGCCGGTCGAGCTGCTCCTCGTCGTCGAGCAGCATGAGGGTGCGCTCCCTGATCGGCGTGAACGTGTCCAGGACGACCTGCGCGAGGTCCTTCTTGAACTGGCCGTAGCCCGCCCCGGCGTACCGGGCCTCCAGGTCGGCGACGGACGTCCCCTCCAGCGCCGAGTAGATCCGCAGCAGGTTCGTGACGCCGGCCTTCTTCTCCTCGTCGTAGACCACCTCGGAGCCCGTGTCGGTCACCGCGCGCATGATCTTCTTGCGCATCGGGCCCGGGTCCTCCAGGACGTCGATGATGCCCTGCGGCGAGGACGCCGACTTGCTCATCTTCGCGGTCGGCTCCTGGAGGTCGGTGATCTTCGCGGCGTCCTCGGGGATGAACGCCTCCGGGAGGACGAACGTCTCGCCGAACCGGTGGTTGAAGCGCCCGGCGAGCGTGCGGGTGAGCTCCAGGTGCTGCCGCTGGTCCTCGCCGACCGGCACGCGCAGGGCCCTGCCGTCCGGACCCGGCTCGGGCGTGTAGAGCAGGATGTCGGCCGCCTGGAGGATCGGGTAGGTGAACAGCCCGACGCTGGTGCCCGCCGTCCCCTGCTTGGACGACTTGTCCTTGAACTGGGTCATCCGCCCGGCCTCGCCGAACCCGGTGAGGCAGCCGAGGACCCACGCCAGCTCCGCGTGCTCGGGGACGTGGCTCTGCACGAAAACGGTCGCCCGCTCGGGGTCCACGCCCATCGCGAACAGCTGCGCCGCGGCGACCTTCGTGCGGCGGCGCAGGACGGCCGGGTCGTGCTCGACCGTGATCGCGTGCAGGTCCACCACGCAGTAGAACGCGTCGTGCGAGTCCTGCATCGCGACCCACTGCCGCAGAGCGCCCAGGTAGTTGCCGAGGTGGAACGAGTCGGCGGTCGGCTGGATGCCGGACAGCACGCGGGGGGCGGCGGTGTCGCGCGGGACGGCGGTGACGCTCCGCGCGGCGGTGTCGGCGGGCCGCGCGGCGGTGCCGGCGGGGCTGGGCGCTTCGGGCATGTGCACGGACCGATTCTCTCAGGTGCCGCCGGACCCGTTCGGGGCAGGCGTCTCTCGCGGTGCGACCGCCCGCGGGGTCGCAGGCGGCGGCGCGGGCGCCGACGGTAGGAGCTGCGGCGTCGCCCGCGGTGTGACGCGCACGCGGGCCACCCGCCGGCCGTCCATCAGGGCGACGGCGAGCAGCCGCCCCCCGGCCTCCACCGAGTCGCCCTTCGCGGGCACCCGGCCGAGGACGGCCATGATGTGGCCGGCGACCGTCTCGTAGGGCCCGGCGGGCAGCCGGATCCCGGTCTCGGCGGCGAAGTCGTCGAGGTTGAGCAGGCCGTCGACCTCGACCACGCCGCCGTGCAGGCGCCGAGCCTGCGCGTCCTGCACATCATATTCATCGCGAATGTCGCCGATCAGCTCCTCCACGAGGTCCTCCAGCGTGACGATCCCGGCGACGCCGCCGTACTCGTCCATGACGATCGCAAGATGGCAGCCCTCGCGGCGCATCTCCGACAGAGCGGGCAGAACCCGCTTGGAGGACGGCAGGAACTTCACCGGGCGGGCCAGCTCCCCCACGGGCCCGTCCTCGCCCGGCGGGTCGGGGACGCCGGCCGGCAGCAGGTCCCTGATGTGGACGAAGCCGATCACCTCGTCGTGGGAGTCGCGGCAGACCGGGAACCGCGAGTGCGGACTGCCCGCCGCCACCCGCGCCGCCGCCCGCAGCGGCAGCCCCGCGTCCAGGAACTCGACCTCCGTGCGCGGGACGAGCACCTCCCGCAGCGGCCGCTCCCCCGCCGCGAACACCTCCCCGATCAGCGCCCGCTCGTCCGCGGTGATCAGGGTGTTCTCCGCGACGAGCGCCCGCATCCGCTCGGCGGTCAGCTCCTCGCGCAGCGCCCCCGGGTCGCCGCCCGCGAGCCGCACCACGAGGTCGGCCGAGCCCGACAGCAGCCAGATCAGCGGCCTGGCGAGCCGTCTCGGCGGCCGTGACCGCGGGTACCGCGGAGTCGGCGGCGTCCGGTCCATGGGTTGAACCTTCCCCGTTCGCGGTTCCGGCTAGCCTGGAAGATACCCCCGCCTGTCCCACAGCCGGTCCACTGGAGGTCCGTTCGTGAAGCTGCTCGTCACCGGAGGCGCCGGCTACATCGGCAGCGTCGTCTCCGCCCTGCTCCTGGAGGCGGGGCATGAGGTCGTCGTGCTGGACGACCTGTCCACCGGGCACGCGGACGCGGTGCCCGAGGGCGCGCGGCTGGTGCGCGGCACGCTGCGCGAGACGGCCGCGGACGTTCTGGGCGGCGCGGGCTTCGACGCGGTCCTGCACTTCGCCGCCAAGTCGCTGGTGGGCGAGTCGGTGGAGAAGCCCGGCCTGTACTGGGACAAGAACCTCGGCGAGTCCCTCGCGCTCCTTGAGGCGATGCGGGTCTCGGGCGTCCCGAGGATCGTGTTCTCCTCGACCGCCGCGACGTACGGGGAGCCGGAGTCCACGCCGATCCTGGAGACCGACCCGACCCGTCCGACCAACCCGTACGGCGCGTCCAAGCTGGCGATCGACACCACGCTCGCCGAGTACGCCCGGCTGCACGGCATCGGCGGGGTGTCGCTGCGCTACTTCAACGTGGCGGGCGCCTACGGCCGGCAGGGCGAGCGGCACGCCGTCGAGACCCACCTGATCCCGAACGTGCTGAAGGTCGCGCAGGGCGACGGGGAGGCCGTCCACGTCTTCGGCGAGGACTACCCGACCCCGGACGGCACCTGCCTGCGCGACTACATCCACGTCGCCGACCTCGGCCGCGCCCACCTGCTCGCGCTGGACGCCTGCGCGCCCGGCTCCCACCAGGTCTTCAACCTCGGCAGCGGCACCGGCAACTCCGTCCGCGAGGTCATCGACGTCTGCCGCGAGGTCACCGGGCGGGAGATCCCCGCCGTGGTCGGGCCGCGCCGTCCCGGTGACCCGGCCGTCCTGGTGGCGTCCTCGGAGAAGATCAAGTCGCAGCTCGGCTGGAAGCCCGAGCGCGACCTGCGCGCCATGGTGTCGGACGCGTGGACGTTCCTGCGCTCGCGGTGACGGGGACGGGGCACGGCGCGCTCATCACCGCGTTCTCCGAGGCGTACGGCCGTGCCCCGGACGGCGTCTGGCACGCCCCGGGGCGGGTCAACCTGATCGGCGAGCACACCGACTACAACGACGGCCTCGTCCTGCCGTTCGCGCTGCCACAGGGCGTGACCGTCGCCGCCGCGCGACGCGGTGACGGGGTCATCGAGGTCCGCTCGGCGCAGGCCGGCGGCGCCCCGGTCACCGCGCCCGTCGCGGGAGGGCCGGTGGTCTCCGAGGGCTGGCCGCCCGACCTGGCCTGGGCCGCCTACCCCGTCGGCGTCGCCCGCGTGCTGAACGCACACGCGACGGGCGGGCCCGCGGCGGGCGGCGCCTCCCTGATGATCGACTCTGACCTCCCCCAGGGCGCCGGGCTGGCCTCGTCCGCCGCGCTGGAGTGCGCCACCGCGCTCGCCCTCCGCGACCTGCACGGCGCCGGGATCGAGCGGGCCGACCTGGCGCGGCTCGCGCAGCGCGCCGAGAACGAGCAGGTCGGCGTGCCGTGCGGGCCCATGGACCAGTCGGCGTCGCTGCTCTGCACGCCCGGTCACGCGCTGATGCTCGACTGCCGCAGCGGCCTGTCGTCCCAGGTGCCGCTCGCCCTCGCCGACGCGGGCCTGGCGCTGCTGGTGGCCGACACGCGCGCGGACCACGCCCTGGCGGACGGCGAGTACGCCCGCCGCCGCGCCGAGTGCGAGGAGGCCGCGGCCCGGCTGGGCGTCGCCGCGCTGCGCGACGTGAAGGACCTCGCCGGGGCCCTCGGCACGCTCCGCGACCCGGTGCTGCGCCGCCGCGTCCAGCACGTCGTGACCGAGAACCACCGCGTGGAGGCCGTCGCCGGACTGCTGCGCGCGGGGGCCGTCGCCGAGCTTGGCTCCCTCCTGAACGCCTCGCACCTGTCCCTGCGCGACCAGTTCCAGGTCTCCTGGCCCGAGGCCGACGCCGCCGTGGACGCGGCGGTCCGGGCCGGTGCCCGCGGCGGCCGGATGGTCGGCGGCGGATTCGGCGGCTCGGTGATCGTCCTCACGGGCGCCGACCGGGCCGGACGGGTCCGCGACGCGATCACGGCGGTCTACGAGGGACGCGACTGGGCGGAGCCGCGCTTCCTCGACGCCACACCGTCCGCAGGCGCCCGCCGCATCCACTGACCCACGAGGCGGCAATGCCCCATGGCACCCCAACGCCCCGCGGGGGTCAGCCCATCGCGGATCTGATGTCGTTGAGGAGGGCCGTCGCCTCCTCGGCCGGGCCGGTCTCCTCCAGGACGCGGAAGCCGTCGACGGCGGCGGCCGCGTGGGTCTCGGCGTCGGCGAGGCGTCCGGCCTGGGCGAGGACGCGGGCCTGGTCGAAGGAGACCAGCGCCGTCTCCCAGATCCTGGCGGGCTCGTCGCCCGGCGGCAGCCCGGCCAGCGCCTCGCGGGCCGTCTCCATCGCGGTGACGGCCCCGGGCGTCTCGCCGGACCACAGCAGGCACATCGCCGCGCGGCGCCTGGTGCGCACCACGCCGTGCGGGTCGGGGGCCTCGGCGTAGGCGTCGGCGGCGTCGGCGAACCGCCCGGCGGCCACGGCGTCCTTGTCCAGGTTCGTCAGGACCTCCGCGGACTGCTCCAGGAAGTGCCCGGCCGCGCCGTGCTGCCCGTCCTTCGCCGCGTCCTCGGCGAGGGAGGCGAACAGCCCGGCGGCGTCCTCCTCGCCGAGCTCCTTCTGCGCGTGCGCGAGGACCAGGCGGCAGCGCCGCTCCGCGTCCTCCGCGACGGCGGGCAGGGCCTCCTCCGCGACCTCCGCGGCCTCCAGGTGGCGTCCGGCGGCGAGGTACCCGGCGGCCAGGTCCACCCGCAGGTAGGTGGCCTGTTCGTGCAGGCCCGCCGCCGTCCAGCCCGCGACGGCCTCGGCGAGGTCGGCGACGGCCTCGGCGGGACGGTCGCCGACGAGCAGCGTGAGGCCGCGCTCGGCGTGCGCCGCCGTGAGCAGCGGCGACGGGCCCGGCAGCGTCTCGATCACCTCGCCGAGGACGGCCAGCACCTCCGCACCGGGATCCTCCCCCGCGGGCGGCGCGTCAGGGCCCTCGGCATGTGCCAGCTGGTTCAGGGTCTGGGAGAGCAGCAGCGCCGGTCGGGCCATCGGCTCCGGGTCGCCCGCCTCGCGCGCCGCGGCGACGCCCGCTCGCAGCACCGCGACCGCTTCGCCGACGTCACCGGCCATCAGCAGCGCGCTCCCCCGCAGGAACGCGACCTCCCCCGCGTCACCGGGCGAGTCATCGGGGGCGATCCGGTCCAGCGCGGCCCCGGCGTCGGCGGGGCGCCCGAGGTCGAGGAAGGCGCGGGCCAGCCGGACGAGCGCGATCGTGCCGTCGCCGTCGCCGGTCGGATGCGCGGCGAAGTGATCGGCGGCCGCCTCCAGCTCGGCGAGCCCCGTCACAACGTCGGCCCCGCCGCCGCCACTTTCCACAGCGCCCGTCTCCACAGCGCCCGTCTCCACGGCGCCGGGCTCCACGGCGCCGGGCTGGGCGGGGCCGCGGTCGCGCGCCTGCACGCGCGCGGCGCCGAGGCGGCTGAGCGTGCGGTACCGCCGCGTCTGCTCGCCCAGCCCGGCGAACAGGCCCGCCGCCTCCTCCCAGCAGACGATCGCGCCCGCGAAGTCGCCCTGGAACGCCAGGAGACCGCCCTGGCCGTCCACGCGGCGGGCCCGCTGCATCGGCGTCGGCTCCGTCGTCTCGGCGACCTCGTCGAACCGCCGCCACCGCGCCGCCGCACCGGGCATGTCACGGCGGAGGCGGCGCCGGTCGGCCTCGTCCAGCAGCGCGTCCAGGTCCGTCTCGGAGGACAGGTCGGCGGCCTCCGGTGCGGGGGCCGGGGACGGCGCGCGGCGGCGCCGGTGGTGCTCGCCGAGCGGCAGGAACTCGACGATCGGCTCGGCCTCCAGGATCGCCCGGATCAGGTCCCCTTGGCAGGACGTGCCGTTGCGGGCGTCGAACCGCTCCGCCAGTCCCGTCGCGACCCCGGCCAGGTCCGCGCCCAGCTCCGCCAGCGGCACGTCCGCCGCCGCGCGGTCCCCGAACCCGGGACGGCGGACGGTCGCCGCGCCGTGCCCGGCGTCCGTCAGCCGCCGCAGCACCAGCGACGCCGCCGCCGCGAACCGCATCCCGATGTGCGGGCTCGGCGCCCGGTCGAGCCAGCCCAGGTGCCGTTGGACGATCTCCAGTGCGCGCGCCTCGTTCCCGGTGTCGGCGCAGAACCGCAGGTGGTCGGCGATTTCGTCCAGGTCGGCGAGCTGCGTCCGGTGCACCCGGTACGCGCGGCGGTGCGCGTCGCGGGCCTCCTCGGTGCGGCCCGTCCGCAGATACACCGGCAGCAACGCGGTCTGGATGCCCTGCGGCTGCTCGGCGCAGTTCAGCTCCTCGCCCAGGACCGGCGCCGCGACCTCGAACGCCTCCTCGTACCGCCCGTACCGGACCAGGTGCTCCACCATGCTGGTCGGGTCGCAGCCCGCGCAGTCCGACAGCTCGTCGCGCGGCGCGGCCCGCCACTTCAGGTACCAGTCGTCCGCCGACGCGTCGCCGACGTGCAACGCGACCGCGTTGCGGTAGTGGTACACCGCCTGGAGGCTGTACCCGGCCTCGCGGTAGCGGCGCTCCATGTCGTCCAGCACCCGGTGGGTGCGGTCGAGGGGGATCTCGGGGAACTGCGTCAGCGAGTTGACGATCGCCTTCATCTGCCAGAGCAGGCGGCGCGTCCCCTCGAAGCGGCCGGGGTCGCGGTCGTTGTCGGCCATCGTCCGGCTGAACGTCGCGAACGCCTTCGCGGGCTCGCCGCCGTACTGGTAGGCGTTGGTCAGCTGGAGCCGCACCCAGAACGCCTCTGTCTCGTCGCCCGCCGCCTCCGCCCGGCGCAGTGCGTCCTCCACAAGGATGGTCCGGGCCTCCCCGTAGGGCAGCTCCTGCGACCGGGCCATCAGGCCGCCGACGTCCTCCGTGCTCACTCTCGGGCCTCCGGGGGGTGGACGGCCCACTCCAGCAGGCCGATGAACGAACGGTTCAGCACCGCGGTGTCGGCGGGCCTCAGCGGATGGTGGCCGAGCAGCAGCGCCTGCCCGTACAGCGCCTGGACGGCCGGCTCGACCGGCCCGTCCGCGCCGAGCGCGGTGATGCGGCGGGTCAGCGGGTTGCGGTGGTTGAGGACCAGCTGCGCGCGGTCGGCCACGGAGTGGGCGCCGACCGCGCCGAGGACGTCGGCCCACAGCTCGTCCGCCTCGTCCCGCGCCCGCGCCAGCTCGTCCTGGAACTGCGCGTCACGGCTGGTCAGGTACAACGCGGGCAGCGACGCCGGGTCGAAGTCGCGGACGACCACCTCGCAGCCGAGCCGCTCCACCGCCCGCTGCGCCGCGGCGAGGAAGGGCCGCAGCGCCAGCTCCACCGCGGGGTCGAGCGTCCCGAACGTGGTGGTCAGCTCCGCCGCGTCGAGCCTGCCCAGCCGGATGTCCGGGTCCAGCCCCCGCAACCGCTCGATGATCTCCGGGTCGTGCACGTAGCCGCCGTTGACGAGCCCGACGCCCTGCGCGCCGGCGACCGCCGACAGCCGCCGGAACTCGTCCACGCTCGTGGTGAACCGGCCGTCCGGGTGGCGCCGCCGGAACTCCGCCAGCGTCATCGGCCCGGCGGACGTCTCGTAGTCCAGCCAGCGGTCCACGATCCGCAGCATGTCGTCGTCGTGCAGCGCCATCGCCTTCACGCCGAGCTGGTGCAGCCCGAGGAACCCGTCCAGCGCCGCCGGATCGGTCTCCGCCAGCTTCACCAGCCACTGCCGCAGGATCTCGCCCAGCCCGTCCCGGACCGACTCCAGCAGTTCGTCCTCGTAGAGCGCCTCACGGCTCGCGGTCGGCCGCAGCTCCCCCGCGTCGACGACGCAGCGGGCGAAGAACGCCCAGTCGGGCAGCAGCCCCTCCACGTTCTCCGCCAGCAGCATCCGCTTCAGGTAGACGCGGTGCGCGGCGCGCGCGGACGGCGCGACCGGATGCGGCAGGACGAACGCGACGCCCGTCAGCCCCGCCTCCGGGACGTCCAGGTCGACCACGTCGAACGGCGTGAAGCCGAACAGCTCCTCGCAGTACTCCTCCAGCGCACGCCGCCGCCCGGCCGGGTCGCGGTGGGCCGCCCGCCACACGGGACCGTCCCCGGCGACCGGCACGCCGTCCACGGTCAGCTCGACCGGCAGCAGCGACCCGTACGTGCGGGCGAGGCCCGCCACCACCGGCGGGCTCAGCAGCTCCGCCGACCCCGGCCGCGCCCGGAGCGTGACCGTCGTGCCCGGCTCGTCGCGCTCGGCGGGCTCGACGCGGTAGCTGCCGCCGGACAGCCCCGTCCACCGCACCCCCGCGCCACCGCGCGCGGACCGCGTCACCACCTCGATCTCGTCGGCGACGAGGAACGCCGACAGCAGCCCGATCCCGAACTGGCCGAGGAAGTCGTGCCGCGCGAACCCGAGTTCGTCCCGCTTGGACGAGCGCCCGATCGTCGCGAGCAGGGTGTGGACCTCGTCCTCGGTGAGGCCGATCCCGTCGTCGTGGACGCGCAGGACACCGCCGCCGGTCTCGATGGCGACCCGGCCGCCGTCACCGCGCGCGGTGATCGCGTCGACGGCGTTCTGCAGGAGTTCCCGCAGGTAGACGCGGGGACTGGCGTAGAGATGGCGGCTCAGCAGATCCACCACGCCGCGCAGATCGACCTGAAAAGCCTGTTCCGCCACCTGCCGCCTCCCCGATCACCTGATGGAGCGATCACACCCTAGCGACCGGTACCGGCCTCTTGACCGTGTTTCTCACACGAACGAGCCCCGGGCCTGACCGGCCCGGGGCTCGTGCGGTGGTCGCGTGAAAAAGTGCGCAGACGGTCAGATCGCGCAGACGGTCAGATGAGGCCGAGCTTGCGGACGGCGTCGCGCTCCTCCGACAGCTCTCCCACGGACGCGTCGATCCGGGCGCGCGAGAAGGCGTCGATCTCCAGCCCCTGGACGATCTCCCACTCGCCGTTCGCCGTCGTGACGGGGAACGAGGAGATCAGGCCCTCGGGGACGCCGTACGAGCCGTCCGACACGACCGCCATGGACGTCCAGTCACCGTCGGCGGTGCCGTTGACCCAGGTGTGCACGTGGTCGATCGCGGCGGACGCTGCCGACGCGGCCGACGACGCGCCCCGCGCCTCGATGATGGCGGCGCCGCGCTTGGCGACGGTCGGGATGAAGTCGTTCTCCAGCCAGCCCTGGTCGTTGACCGTCTCGGCGGCGTTCTTGCCGGCGATCTCGGCGTGGAAGATGTCCGGGTACTGGGTGGCCGAGTGGTTGCCCCAGATCGTCATCCTGCGGATGTCGGCGACGGACACGCCCGCCTTCTTCGACAGCTGCGCCAGCGCCCGGTTGTGGTCCAGCCGGGTCATCGCGGTGAAGCGGGAGGCGGGGACGTCCGGCGCGTGCGACTGCGCGATCAGCGCGTTGGTGTTCGCCGGGTTGCCGACGACCAGCACCTTGATGTCGTCCGCGGCGCCCGCGTTGATCGCCTCGCCCTGCGGCTTGAAGATCCCGCCGTTGGCCTCCAGCAGGTCGCCGCGCTCCATCCCCTTCGTGCGGGGGCGGGCACCGACCAGCAGCGCCACGTTCGCGCCCTCGAACGCCTTCACGGCGTCGTCGAGGATGTCGATGCCGGACACCAGCGGGAACGCGCAGTCGTCCAGCTCCATGGCGGTGCCCTCCGCGGCCTTCACCGCCTGGGGGATCTCCAGCAGCCGCAGGCGCACGGGTACGTCCGCGCCGAGCAGCTGGCCGGACGCTATGCGGAACAGCAGCGCGTAGCCGATCTGGCCCGCGGCGCCGGTGACGGTGACGGTGACTGGAGTGCGCGTCATTACCTTCTTCTCCTGCTGCTGACCTGACGGGGCTCAGGCGGCCATCCTTCGAACCCGACCACCCGAGAGCCGCGCCGCCGCGCCGAATCTCTCGCCGTCGAGATATACCGGGGTCAGGTTATCGCGCGCGCACCGCCCGCCTTCCCCCAGGTACCCGGACCGGCATGGCCGCCGCCCTCCCGCGAACACGGAAGGCCGTCCCGGAACCCTCCGGGACGGCCCTTCGAGGGGACGGGATCAGCCGTTGACCTTCTTCTGGAGGTTGGTGTCGAGGGCCTCCAGGAACTCCTGCGTGGTCAGCCAGGGGGTGTCGGCGCCGACGAGCAGCGCCAGGTCCTTGGTCATCTGACCGGCCTCGACGGTCTGGACGCAGACCTCTTCGAGCGCCTTCGCGAAGCCGATGAGCTGCGCGTTGCCGTCGAGCTTGCCGCGGTGCTCAAGCCCCCGGGTCCACGCGAAGATCGACGCGATCGGGTTGGTCGACGTCGGCTTGCCCTGCTGGTGCTGGCGGTAGTGCCGGGTCACCGTGCCGTGCGCGGCCTCGGCCTCGACGGTCTTGCCGTCGGGGGTCATGAGGACCGACGTCATCAGCCCGAGGGAGCCGAAGCCCTGCGCGAGGGTGTCGGACTGGACGTCGCCGTCGTAGTTCTTCGCAGCCCAGACGAAGCCGCCCTCCCACTTGAGCGCGGCGGCGACCATGTCGTCGATGAGCCGGTGCTCGTAGGTGAGGCCCTTGGCCTCGAACTCGGCCTTGAACTCCGACTCGTAGATCTCCTGGAAGAGGTCCTTGAAGCGGCCGTCGTAGGCCTTGAGGATCGTGTTCTTCGTCGACATGTACAGGGGCATCTCGCGGTTCAGCGCGTACCGCATGCTCGTGCGCGCGAAGTCGCGGATCGAGTCGTCGTAGTTGTACATGCCCATGGCGACGCCGCCACCGGGGAAGTCCGCGATCTCGAACTCCATCGGCTCCGACCCGTCCTGCGGCGTGTAGGTGATCGTCACCTTGCCCGGGCCCGGAACGACGAAGTCGGTGGCCTTGTACTGGTCGCCGTGGGCGTGACGGCCGATGATGATCGGCTTCGTCCAGCCCGGCACCAGGCGGGGGATGTTGGAGGCCACGATCGGCTCACGGAAGATCACGCCGCCGAGGATGTTGCGGATCGTCCCGTTGGGGGAGCGCCACATCTTCTTCAGGCCGAACTCCTCGACGCGCGCCTCGTCGGGGGTGATGGTGGCGCACTTCACACCGACGCCGTGCTCCTTGATGGCGTGGGCGGCGTCCACCGTGACCTGGTCGTCCGTGGCGTCACGGTGCTCGATCCCCAGGTCGTAGTACTTCAGATCGACGTCCAGGTAAGGCAGGATCAACTGGTCCTTGATGAATTTCCAGATGATCCGCGTCATTTCGTCGCCGTCGAGCTCGACGACGGGGGCCGCTACTTTGATCTTGGGCATGCCGTTGCTGTCCCTTTCCTACACCGGCCAGCAGTCCTTGTAAGGCTCAACTGGCAAGGCTAGCCGAGGCCATGGCGGGCATCGGACCTGGCCTGGGCCGGAGCGTTCCCGGCAGGGCGGACGCCCGTCAGCCGGACGGGCCGTCCCGGCGGCCGGACATCAGCAGCCGCAGGCCGCGCGCCGCCATCGCGAGCGCGATCAGCACGCCGAACGCCCCGGCGAGGACGAGTCCGGTCTTGTTCATCGGAGGGATGCTCAGCGCGACGAACGCCACCATCTCACCGAGGATCACGAGCGTCCAGCAGTCGACGGACCGGCTGCGCACCGCAAGCAGGCCGAGCTGCGACTCCGGCAGCAGCAGCCGCGCGAGCGCCCCGAGGAGCAGCGCCGCCGCCATCAGGCCGGATCCCTTGCGCCAGTAGTCGAGCGCGCACAGCGCGAGCCCGGCGCCGACGCCGCTGAGGACGAGCAGATATGGCAGCCGGCCGAGCCAGTGCGGCGCGGCGCCCCTGCGGCGCGGCGCGCGGCGCCTCCGCCGGTGCACCTCGGTGCTCATGGCCCCTCCGAATCGGAAACCGGCTTGGACGGCCGGTGGCACTTCACGGTAGTGCCATTCGGGTCGCGGCACGACATCATCCGCGCGCTTCCGGACGAGGCGCCGTCCGTCCGGGATTCCGGGCGCGGCCGGGGTCGGTGCCAGGCGAGGGAAACGGATGGGACACAGGAGGCGCCCGGGGGCCCGGATGCCTTGCGCCATCGGTCCTACTCGCCAGTAGGAGGGTGTGACGGTGACCGGCCCGGGTAACCCGTCGGACAGGGGTCGCTAACTAGCTGGGAGGACTGCCGTGGAGGGGCCGTTCATGCGGATCGAGGACAGCGGGCTGGTGGTGCCGCTGCGCCCCGACGTTACGACGGTCGGGAGAGGGAGAGGAGTCGACATCCGCCTCGATGATCCGAGCGTGTCGCGTTTGCACGCCGAGATCGTTCGACGCGGCCCGTATGTGTACGTCGTCGACATGGGCCTGTCCCGTAACGGAACCCGAGTCAACGGCAGGCCGATCGCCCGCCGTGTCCTGGAGGACGGAGACGTCGTGAGCTTCGGCACGGCGCGCTGCCGGATGGGGGGCATCCCCCGGGAGGAGGTGGATCCGGACGTCGAGCTGCGGCGGGCCGTCGCACCCGAGCTCACCCGCCGTGAGGTCGACGTGCTGACCGCGCTCTGCCGCCCCGCCCTCTCGGACGAGGCGTTCGTGGCACCGGCCACCGCCCGTGACATCGCGGGCGAACTGGTCGTCACCGAGGCCGCCGTCAAGCAGCACCTGCTGCGTCTGTACCAGAAATTCCGCATCCCGGAGGGCGCCAACCGCCGCACGCGGCTCGCGAACGAGGTCATCGCCATGGGCCTCGTCCGTCCGCTGCCGCCGGTGCACGTGCCCCAGCAGGGCCGCCCGATGGACGGGCGGACCACCGGGGTCCGGGGAGCCGAACCGCGCAGACCGGGCACCCCGGGGCACGCCCCGGGGCATGTCACCGGTCCCGGCCGTCCGGCGCACAGCGCCGCGGGACGCCGGGCCAGCTGATGTGGGCCTGCGGTCACCCTCTGGGCAGCGCAAGCCGGGGTGACCGCTGAGCGGGAAACACCGTTCCGGGCCGCCGCAGGGTGCAGCGGCGGCCCGGGAGGGCCGCCGCCGCATCCGGCGGATCAGCCGGCGTTCTTGAGCGAGTCCTCCGCCGCCTCCACCACGTTCGCCAGAAGCATCGCGCGGGTCATCGGGCCCACGCCCCCCGGATTCGGGGCCACCCATCCGGCGACGTCACGGACGTCGGCGGCCACGTCCCCGGCGAGCTTGCCGTCCACCCGGGACACGCCCACGTCCAGGACCACGGCGCCCGGCTTGACCATGTCCGCGGTGATCAGCCCGGGCACGCCCGCGGCCGCCACCACGATGTCGGCCTTCCGGGTGTGGGCCGCGAGGTCACGGGTCGCGGTGTGGCAGAGCGTCACGGTCGCGTTCTCGGTGCGGCGGGTCAGCAGCAGCCCGAGCGAGCGCCCCACCGTGATGCCGCGCCCGACCACGGTGACCTCCGCGCCCCGGATCGGGACGTCGAAGCGGCGCAGCAGCTCGATGATGCCCTTCGGCGTGCACGGCAGCGGCCCGGGCTGCATCAGCACGAGCCGCCCGAGGCTCATGGGGTGCAGGCCGTCCGCGTCCTTGGCGGGGTCGATGCGCTCCAGCACCCGCTGCTCGTCCAGCCCCCTGGGAAGCGGCAGCTGGACGATGTACCCGGTGCAGGCCGGGTCGGCGTTCAGCTCCGCGACGGCGCGCTCCACCTCGTCCTGCGTGGCGGTGGCGGGCAGGTCACGGCGGATGCTCTCGATACCGACCTCGGCGCAGTCGCGGTGCTTCATGTTGACGTAGGAGTGGCTGCCGGGGTCGTCGCCGACGAGGACCGTCCCGAGCCCCACGGACACGCCGCGGTCGCGCAGCGCCTGCACGCGACCCTTCAGGTTCGAGCGGATCTCGGCGGCGGTGGTCTTGCCGTCCAGAATCTGTGCCGTCATGCGTTCCTCCGCGCTGATCGCCGGGAACCGGGCCCGGCTCGGGGCCCGTCCACCCAGGCGCGCGGTGTCCGGACTGTACGTTCGCTCCCCGGTGGTGATCCACCTTGACCGCGCCAGTCGCTTAGAACGCCATGGTAACCGCCGAGTGCCCGGTGAAAATAACCGTTAAGCGGCCCTGCCGGGCACCCGCCATCGGCGACGGTGGAGGACATGCGGGCGGACATCGACGCCGCGCTCGCCGTCCGCGAACGGGGCGTCCGCTGCCGAGGGCGCGGATCGACGCCGCCACGGGCGAGGTCGCCGGGGGAGACGAGATCTCACCGTCCCACCGCGGCCTGCTGGGACGCGCGTTCGGCGACCTCGGCGCAATCCGCGTCGCCTGGCACACCCGCGTCCGCAACGAGCGATCCCGGACGGCACTGGAGCGGCTCGGCGCGTCGTACGAGGGCGTCCACCACCGGATTCACGCGGACGGCTCGATCCGCGACACCGCCACCCACGCGATGACCGACGGCGAGGATCAGTCCTCGTCCGGCCGCTGACGCCACGTGATGAGCCGGTCGGTGCCATGCCATCCGACATGGGCCGCGAGCATGGCCAGCAGCGCCGCGGCGGCCAGCCCGATCACCTGCCGGGACTCCAGCAGCAGGGCGTCCGTCCGGGCGATCGAGCCCACAAGGAAGGTCAGCACCAGGTCCATACGGCCTCCAACGGCACAGGCCGCGCAGGTCAAGAGAGGGGTAAGCAGGGGGTACGCGACCAGGGGAAGTCTAATTCACCCCCGCCCAAGACGCCGCCGACCGGCTGAGGCCATCCCACCCCCGTCCCAAGGACGCCGCCGAGCGGCTGTGCCTATTCCAACCCCGGCCCAAGGCGACGCCGAGGAGATTGCGCTCACCACCCACAACCGAAGGCGACGCCCAGCGGCAAGCCCTGCGACCTACATGAGCGAGCGAGCCGCCAGGCGAGCCAAGCGACACCCGAGAACCGACCTCAACCCCAGCAAGCAGGAACCCCAACCCCCAACAACCCGAAGGTTGCGATCGCGTCCGAAGGCAGGTGCGAGCGAAGCGAGAACCTGATCGCGCAGCGAGCCCTCCAGGGCGAGTCGAAGCGATGCAGCGATCGCCCGAGTTTCCGCCGAAGGAGGGCCGCCAGGCCCGACGCCAAGGAAACTCAATGAAAAAAGTGCCGGGTGCCCGTGAAGTAGAGGGTGGTCCCGGTCTTTTCGGCGGCTTCGATGACCTTGTCGTCGTTGACGGAGCCGCCGGGTTCGACGATCGCGCGGACGCCGGCGGCGGTCAGGACCTCCAGGCCGTCGGGGAAGGGGAAGAAGGCGTCGGAGGCACCGACGGCGGACGCGGCGCGTTCGGTTCCGGCGCGGGTGACGGCGAGTTTGGCGGAGTCGACGCGGTTGACCTGGCCCATGCCGACGCCGACGGTGGCGCCGTCGGCGGCGAGGAGGATCGCGTTGGACTTCACGGCGCGGACGGCCCGCCACGCGAACGCCAGGTCGCGGAGGGTGGCCTCGTCGGCGGGGGCGCCGACCTTCAGTTCCCAGCCGGACGGGTCGTCGCCGGGGGCGTCGACGCGGTCGACGGTCTGGAGCAGGACGCCGCCGTCGATCCGCCGGTACTCGGTGGCGTTGGCGGGGGTCCGCGGGCAGCGCAGCAGGCGGATGTTCTTCTTGCGGGTGAGGATCTCCAGGGCGTCGTCGTCGAAGGCGGGGGCGACGAGGACCTCGGTGAAGATCTCGGCGACCTGGGCGGCCAGTTCGGCGGTGACGGTCCCGTTCACGGCGATGACGCCGCCGAAGGCCGACAGGGGGTCGCAGGCGTGGGCCTTGCGGTGGGCTTCGGCGAGGTCGGCGCCGATCGCGATGCCGCACGGGTTGGCGTGCTTGATGATCGCGACGGCGGGGGCGTCGAAGTCGTGGGCGGCGCGGCGGGCGGCGTCGGCGTCGACGTAGTTGTTGTAGGACATCTCCTTGCCGTGGAGCTGTTCCGCTCCGGCGAGGCCGCCGCCGCTGCCGTCGGTGAACAGCGCGGCGCGCTGGTGCGGGTTCTCCCCGTACCGCAGGACGTTCGCGCGCTGCCAGGTGGCGCCGAGGAAGTCGGGCCAGCCGGCGTCGGCGGCGGTCTCGTCCGGCGCGTAGGAACCGGCGAACCACGACGCGACGGCCACGTCGTAGGACGCGGTGTGGGAGAACGCCAGGGCCGCCAGGCGCCGCCGTTCCTCCAGCGTGAAACCACCCGACCGGACGGCGTCCAGGACGGTCCCGTAGGCGGCGGGGTCGACGACGACCGCGACGGACGCGTGGTTCTTCGCGGCGGCGCGGACCATCGTCGGGCCGCCGATGTCGATCTGCTCGACGCACTCGTCGGGCGTCGCGCCGGAGTCGACGGTCTCGGCGAACGGGTAGAGGTTGACCACGGCGAGGTCGAACGGCTCCACGTCCAGGTCGTCGAGCTGCTGGAGGTGGTCGTCCTTGCGCCGGTCGGCGAGCAGGCCCGCGTGCACCTTGGGGTGCAGGGTCTTGACGCGGCCGTCCAGGCACTCGGGGAACCCGGTGAGCTTCTCCACCTTCATGACCGGTACCCCTGCGGCGGCGATCCGCCCCGCCGTGGAGCCCGTGGAGACGATCTCCACCCCGGCCTCGTGCAGGCCACGGGCCAGGTCCTCCAGCCCGGTCTTGTCGTACACGCTGATCAGCGCGCGCCTAATCGCCACCCGACTCACCGGCCGAGCTCCCCTCTGTGGGCTGACCCTCTGTGGGCTGCTTCTGTGTGGGCTCACTCTGTACGGGCTCACTCTGTACGGGCTCACTCTGTGTGGGCCGAACCGCCGGACGAATCGCCGCCGGACGTCTCGCCGCAGGTCCTGCACTTCATTGAGACCCGCCTTCCCCGTGCCGTCCAGCCGTCGCGGGCCAGCCGCCCGACGACGTCGACCAGGAGACGGCGCTCCACCTGCTTGATGCGCTCGTGCAGGGAGTCCTCGTCGTCATGCCAGCCCACCTGGACGGTCTCCTGGGCGATGACGGGTCCGGTGTCCACGCCTTCGTCGACGAAGTGCACGGTACAGCCCGTCACCTTCACCCCGTACGCCAGGGCGTCCCGTACGGCGTGGGCGCCGGGGAAGGACGGCAGCAGCGCCGGGTGGGTGTTGACCGTCCGTCCGCCGAACCGGGCGAGGAAGCGCGGCCCGAGGATCTTCATGAAGCCAGCGGAGACGACGAGGTCGGGTCCATGTTCGGCCACGGCGTCGGTGAGCGCGGCGTCCCAGTCGTCGCGGGAGGGGTGGTCGGCGATGCGGAGGGTGAAGGTGGGGAGCCCGGCGCGTTCGGCGCGCTCGACGCCCCCGGTCCCGGGACGGTCCGCGCCCACGGCCACCACCTGGGCCCCGTAGGCTGGGTCCGCGCACGCGTCGAGCAGCGCTTGTAGGTTGGTCCCCGCGCCGGAGACGAGGACGACGAGCCGGGCGGACACCATGACTCCCTGGTGGACGTGGGGCTGTTCGGGTCGACACGAGCCTATCGGCCCTGCTCGGCGCCCAATGATCCGCAGGTGGGAGGACCGAACGTGAGTGAGCCGCAGGGGCAGGGCGGTGGCGGGGCCGCCCCGCTGGGCCGGCCCCCCGTCGAGCGGACCGGCATGCGGGCCCTGTGGCTCGGCGGCCTGGCCCTGCTTACCGCGTTCTTCTTCTACCCCCTGGGCTTCGTGCTGGGCATCGCGTCGCTGGTGGTCGGGATCAAGGCGCAGCGGCAGGCCAAGCGGACGCGGGGCGTCGCGCCGGGCGCCACCGCGGGGATCGTGCTGGGCGCGATCGGCCTGACGATCTCCCTGTTCGCCATCGCCGGGACGGCGTACCTGGCGCCCGAGCTGAACGGCTACCAGAAGTGCGTCAGCGGCTCCAACACCAACGCCGACCAGCGGGCGTGCCGGGAGCACTACTACCCGAAGATGGAGGAGAAGCTGCACCTCCCGTCCGGCACGATGGACGACGTCGGCGTCCGCTTCTGAGCCCCTGTCTCCGCCCCGAAGCTCCACAGCGCCCTGAGGCTTTGCTGTCGAGGTCGAGGGTCAGTCGTCCTTGGGCTCGTCCCGGAGGACGTAGATGGCGCCGCCCCGGTTCTCGGTGCGTTCGGGGTCCTCGCGAGGCGGCGGGACGGGCTCGGCGGCTTCGGGCCTCGGCGCCTCCGGAGTGTCCGGCTCGTCCATGATGTGGCCTTCCAGGACGACCGTGCCGTCGCTCGGCGGGGGCACAGGGGGCAGCGGCGCGGGCGTCTCCTCGGCGAGGTCGGGCAGCGGTCCGCGGGTCCGCGCGCGGGCGGGGCGCCGGGGCGCCAGGACGGGCTCGGCCTCCTCGAACTCCAGAGGGTCCGGCGCATACGGCGAGGGCCTCGGCACGGGACGCGGGAGCGCGCCGTCGGGGGGCGTGGACGTCTCGTCCGGGACGGGCGCGGACAGCGGCATCATCGCCGCCGACGCCGAGGGAGAGGCCGCAGGCGTCCGGCGCCCACCTCTACGAGACGCCCTGCCCTTGGCCCCGTCCTTAGCCCTGCCCCCGGACCGGCCCTGCTCGTGGCCCGTGCTCTGCTCCTCGCCCCGGCCCTTGCTCTTGGCCTTCTTCTTGCCCCCCGCCCCGCGGCCCTTCGCGGGACGGATCTCGGCCTCCGCCGGGCGGCGCAGGATCCTCCAGTTCGCCACCCACGCCGCGATGGCCGCGGAAATGCCGACCTCCAGGGCCGCCATCAGCCCGACCTGCCACGCCGACGGGCCCACGGTCGTCATGCGGCCGCCGCCGAGCGGGCCGCCCGCCAGCGCGGCCAGCAGCGCCACCACGCCGCCCGTCAGCGCCCCGGACACGAATCCCCACAGCGGCGCGCCCTCGTAGGCCGGGCTCGGCAGTGACCGGATCGTCAGGTAGCCGCCCACGCCTCCGGCGACGAACGGCGCGGCCAGGGCCAGCAGCGAGATCGCCGGGGCGGGGCCCGGCTCGGGCAGGGCCGCCAGCGGCGGGAACGCCGGGACGGTGTCCAAGAACACACCGGTCGCCGACACGCTCGTGCCCCCGCCGACCGAGAACCCGGGGCCGACCGCGTACGCCATGCCCCAGATCACCGCGTTCGGCAGGAACGCCAGCTCGACCACCAGCAGCAGGACGCCGCCGACGATGCCGGGCGCGAGGACGTCGTACAGGCCGTCCGCGTCGGTCATGTGCATCGCGAGCGAGCCGCCGACCAGCAGCGCCCCGGAGGCCAGCAGGACCGAGAGCGAGCCCGCGACGCCGATGACGAGCGAGCGCGGCCGGTCGGGCAGCAGCCGCAGCAGCGCCCCGAGCCCGGACCTGAGCCGCTCCCCCTTGGCCTGCGCCGCGACCTGCGCCGCGACGACGGCCCGCGCGGCGCCCAGCCCGCCCGCGATGACCGCGACGAGGAAGGAGGCGATCAGCGCCTGCCACGCCGAGGGCCGTACCGCCGGGGACGACGCGGCGAGCGCGAGCAGCCCGTCCAGCGCCGCATACGGGACGGCCAGCGTGACGGCCACCTGCGCGACCGCGACGCGCGGACGGTCCGGCAGTCCGAGGCCGCGGATCATCCATCCGCCGCCCCGGTACAGCAGTGCACCCGGCAGGACGAGCAGGCCCAGCGGCAGCAGCCCCACCCGCCCGTGGCCGGTGGAGAAGCCCGCGTGATGGGACACGAGCCAGAAGTTGACGGCCGTCCGGAACACCCCGGACATGCCGTGGCCGAGCGCGGTCTTCGGCGCGGCGATCCAGCCGATCAGCGTGATCGTGGTGAGGACGGCGAGGCCGATGCCGATGCACCACAGCGCCGCCACCAGCCCCGTCACGTAGAGCGGACGCGCCGCTGCCGGAGGCTGCGGCGGCGCCCCGGGAGGTTGCGGGGGGCGCCTGTCCTCCTGCACGGCGCCGGGACGCCGCAGGCCGCGGGCCGCCCGGACGGCCCCGGGCGACTCCGCGCCGGACGGCTCCGCCCTGGCCGGGGTTCCGCGTTTTCCGGGACTCACGTCGCTCACGCGCTCCATGCTGGCATCGCGCCCCGGCCGCGCCCGCACCCTCGCCCGGCGTGTCGCCTTTGTCGTCAGGCCACGGCAGACACCCGGCACAGAACGCCCGGCGACCGGCGACCGGCGCACACGACCACATCATCCGGCGTGTGAGCCCTCCTCCAGGACGTCTGGACGTCTGGGCGTCTGGGCGTCTGGGCGTCCCTCACAGCGGACCAGCGGCCCCAGCTCCCCGGCGGCCCCGGGGGGGCTTTTACCCGTCCAGCCCCGTCCAGCTTGGCCAATCGGAATCGACGGCTCCCGGCCCCGTCCAGCCCAGCCCAGCCCCGGCTCCGGTTGCGGCCAGCCCCAGCTCATGGCGGATATCGACGAAAGACGCCCGGGCCCCTGAGGGGCTCGGGCGTCTTTCGGTGGCCGACCGGAGGTCAGAGGTTCTTCATGATCTCCCGCATCAGGACGGCCGCCTCGCTGGGGGTCTTGCCGACGCGGACGCCGACCTTCTCCAGGGCCTCCTTCTTCGCCTGCGCGGTGCCGGCGGAGCCGGACACGATCGCGCCGGCGTGGCCCATGGTCTTGCCCTCGGGGGCGGTGAACCCGGCGACGTAGCCGACGACCGGTTTGGTCACGTGCTGCTCGATGTAGGCGGCGGCGCGCTCCTCGGCGTCGCCCCCGATCTCACCGATCATGACGATGGCGTCGGTGTCCGGGTCGTCCTGGAACGCCTTGAGGGCGTCGATGTGGGTGGTGCCGATGACCGGGTCGCCGCCGATGCCGACGCAGGTCGAGAAGCCGACGTCCCGCAGCTCGTACATCATCTGGTAGGTCAGCGTGCCCGACTTCGACACCAGCCCGATGCGGCCGGGCGAGGTGATGTCGGCCGGGATGATGCCCGCGTTGGACTTGCCGGGGGAGGCGATGCCGGGGCAGTTCGGGCCGATGACCCGGGTCTTGTTGCCCTTGGACTCCGCGTACGCCCAGAAGTAGGCGGTGTCGTGCACCGGGATGCCCTCGGTGATGACGACGCAGAGCGGGATGCCCGCGTCGACGGCCTCGACGACGGCGTCCTTGGTGAACTTCGGCGGGACGAAGACGACCGACACGTCCGCGCCGGTCTCGGCCATCGCCTCGGCGACGGTCCCGAACACCGGGAGGGTGGTGCCGTCGAAGTCGACCGTCTGACCGGCCTTGCGGGCGTTGACGCCGCCGACGACCTGCGCGCCGGAGGCGAGCATCCGGCGGCCGTGCTTGGAGCCCTCGGAGCCGGTGATGCCCTGCACGATGATCTTGCTGTTCTCGGTGAGCCAGATGGCCATGCTCATGCACCTGCCGCTGCGAGTTCGGCGGCGCGCCTCGCCGCGTCGTCCATGGTGTCGACCTGCTGGACGCCGGTCAGCCCCGCGTCGCTGAGGATCGTGCGGCCGAGTTCGGCGTTGTTGCCGTCCAGCCGGACGACCAGCGGCCGGTTGACGCTCTCGCCGCGGTCGGCGAGCAGCTTGTAGGCGGCGACGATGCCGTTGGCGACGGCGTCGCAGGCCGTGATGCCGCCGAACACGTTGACGAACACCGACTTGACGTCGGTGTCCGACAGGACGATCTCCAGGCTGTCCGCCATGACCTCGGCGGACGCGCCGCCGCCGATGTCGAGGAAGTTCGCCGGCCGCTGGCCGCCGAGCCCCTCACCGGCGTAGGAGACCACGTCCAGGGTGGACATGACGAGGCCGGCGCCGTTGCCGATGATGCCGACGCTGCCGTCCAGCTTCACGTAGTTGAGGTCCTTGGCCTTGGCCGCCGCCTCCAGCGGGTCGGCCGCGGCCTTGTCCTCCAGCTTGTCGTGCTCCTGGCGGAACGCGGCGTTGTCGTCGAGGGAGACCTTGCCGTCGAGGGCCTTGACCTGGCCGTCCGCGGTGAGGATCAGCGGGTTCACCTCGACGAGCGTCGCGTCCTCGTCGGTGAACACGGCCCAGAGGCGCTCGATCAGCTCGGCGGCGCCCTCCAGGGCCTCCTGGGGGAGGCGGCCCGCCTCGGCGATCTCGCGGGCCTTGGCCCGGTCGACGCCGGTCAGCGGCGAGATCGGGACGAGCCCGAGCCGGTCGTGCGGCACCTCCTCGATCTCCACGCCGCCTTCGACGGAGCAGATGGAGAGGAAGGTGCGGTTCGCGCGGTCGAGCAGGAACGAGAAGTAGTACTCCTGCGCGATGGCGCTCCCTTCCTCGACCAGGACCTTGTGGACCGTGTGGCCCTTGATGTCCATGCCGAGGATCTGGCCGGCGAGCGTTTCCGCCTCGTCGGCCGTGTCGGCCAGCTTCACACCGCCGGCCTTGCCGCGGCCACCGGTCTTCACCTGGGCCTTGACGACGACCTTCGAGCTTCCCGCGGCGAACAGCTCCGCCGCGATGGCCCGGGCTTCCTGGGGAGTATGGGCGACCTTGCCGGTGGGCACCGGTACCCCGTACTCGGCGAAGAGCTCCTTCGCCTGATGTTCGAACAGGTCCACGAGGCGTCCTTTTTACGGATCGACAGCCTGATGACCACACGAGTGGGGGTACACGGTTCTCCGTGCGGCCGGCACTCTGCGGTCCGCTCCGTCGATGCAGCCTAGTCAACGCGGGTCCATGGTCATGCGCCCGGGTCCGATCCGCTTTCCCCGGGTCGGTCCTCGTCCCGGCAACCGGAAGGTCAACTTTCGGAAAACCGGAGGTTCTCGGCCCCGGGGAGGAGGGCACGGCTGGCTCCTGAGGAGGATGAACACAAAGAAGTAGTTTGGTGTACTTATTTCCGCTCAAGCCCGGAGAACAGCTGCCGGAGGGGGACGGACGGCCATGACGGACGAGCGCCCGGCGCCGCGCGGGATGCGCCGCTTCCGGCGTGCCGCCGCGCTGCTCGTGGCCGCCACGCTCGTCGCGACCACCGGCTCCACCATCCCGAACGGCTCCGGACCCGGCTGGGCCAGCCCGGGGCTCGTCGGCGGCGGAGGCTGGCCCGTCACCGGCGCCCCGCTGTCACCGGCCGAGGCGCCCGGGGCCTCCTATCTGCCGGGCAGCTCCGTCGTCCGGCTCGCGGACGGGCGGGTCCGGCTCGTCCCCTTCGGGACTGAGACGTCCGTGCTCGTCCCACCGGACGATCCGCAGGTGACGGCGGCGGTGCGGACCGACAACGCCTGGCTCGCGGACGGCACCGTCCCGGGCGACGGGTTCGCCGAGCGCGGCCGCTACGGGGACCGCTACCGGGACATGGCGACGCGGGCGCTGCTGGACCTGCGGCTCCTCACCCGCCCGAACGGCGCGTCCCTCGCGTCCTGGTACGGGGCGTGGCGGTACTGCTGGCCGCGCGACTCCGCCTTCGCCGCCGCCGCGTTCACCGTCACCGGCCACCTGACCGAGGCGCGCCGCGTCCTGCGGTTCCTGGCCCGCGTCCAGCACGAGGACGGCCTGTGGGCCGCCCGCTACCGGCCCGACGGGACCGCCGTCGCCGACGGCCGTGACCCGCAGCTCGACTCGGTCGGCTGGGTGCTGTGGGCGGGCTGGCTCTACCGCGCCCAGACGCCGCCCGGGGAGGACCTCCCGGAGCTGTGGCCCATGGTGCAGCGGGCCGCCGACCACCTCACGCGCTCCCTGGACACCGAGGGACTGCCGCCGCCCTCGTCCGACTACTGGGAACGCGACCGCGGTCGCGAGCAGGATCCGCGCCGTCCCACGCTCGGCGTCGTCGGCCCGGTCCTCGCGGGGCTGCGCGCCGCCGCGGCCCTCGCCGACGGCTACGGAGGCGGCACGAAGGCCGCCCGGTGGCGGACGGCCGCGGACCGTGTCTCCGCAGCCGTGACCAGGCAGTTCGCCCCGTACGGCTATCCGCGCTCTCCCGTCCGCGGCGGGCTGATGGACACCTCAGTGACCTTCATCGCGCCGCCCTTCGCACCGTCCGACCCGAGCGTGACGACCGCCGTCGCGGACGCCGCGGGCAAGCAGGCCCTGCCGAACGGCGGCGTCCTGCCGGGTGAGCGCTGGGCGGGCAACAAGCTGGTCGCCTGGACGCCCGAGACGGCCCTGTTCGGCCTCAACGCCGCCGCTTCCGGACGGATCGACGAGGCTCTCGGGCGCCTCGACTGGCTCACCGTCCACCGCACGTCGCTCGGCGCCCTCCCCGAGAAGATCGGCGAGACGGGCCGTCCCGCCGGAGTCGCGCCCCTCGGCTGGACGGCGTCACTGGTCGTCCTCACCCTGTCCGCGCTGAAGCGCCCACTCCCCATCCCCCCGGTCGGCTGACGCACGCCCCCAGATCAAGCTGACGCACGCCCCCAGATCGCATGGGCGCCACACAAACGTGCCGCTGACCGTCCACGATTGTGCCGCCGACGTCGCAGGGCATGGCACAGACGCCGAAAAGGCGTCTTGCGCTAGGGACCTGCCCGTGGCCGGTGCGAAACCGCCCGGGCAGACGGACGCATCAGGTGAACTGCTCATAACCGAGCTTGGCGACGAGCGCGGTGACCACGCAGAGCAGGACGGCCCGGACGAACCCGCTCCCCCGGCTGATCGCCATCCGCGCCCCCGCCTGGGCCCCGACGACGTTGCACGCGGCCATCGCGAGGCCGATGGCCCACAGCACATGCCCCTGCGCCGCGAACACCAGCAGCGCGCCGAGATTCGTGCCGGTATTAATGATCTTCGATGTTGCGGAGGCGGTGACGAAGTCCATGCCGAGGAGCGTGGTGAACGCGATGACCAGGAACGTCCCGGTACCGGGCCCGACCAGCCCGTCGTAGAAGGCGATCACGGCGCCGGGGACCAGCACGGCCGCGGCGACCCTGCGCCGGGTCCGCAACACCGGCGCGGGGACACGGCCCAGGTCCGGCTTGAGCACCACGATCGCGGCGACCGTCAGCAGGACGACCATGATGACCGGCTTCAGCACGTCCGAGGAGATCGCCGCCGCGCACAACGCCCCGACGGCCGCGAAGCAGACCGCCATCACCGCCGCCGGGCCCGCGACATGGAGGTCGGGCTTCGTCCTGCGCAGGTACGCGACGGCTGCGGACGAGGTGCCCGCAAGCGACCCGAGCTTGTTCGTCGCGAGCGCCGTCGCCACCGGCTGCCCCGGGTTGAGCAGGAGCAACGCGGGCAACTGGATCAGCCCGCCGCCACCGACGACAGCGTCCACCCAGCCCGCCGACGCGGCGGCCGACAACAGCAACAGCACCTGCTCGGCGTGCAAGGGGGCTCCAGGGGGCGTAAGGAGTCACATGCATGTCGCAAATGACACTACGCGCCGAATCACCCGTCCGCGCCCCCCTTCGACACCACCTGTCCCCGCGATCGACTCATGTCGCCCTTCATGCCAGCCGCCCGCGCACCCGCCGTGTCGCCTTTAGTGTCACCTTCGCGGCTCCGCCCGCCCCCTTGTCCACTCCTCCCTTAGCCGTGTGGCCCCTTCGTGTCCCCTGTGTGCTCCGTATCACTTGTCCGCATCAGAGAACGGTGTCCACCGACCACGTCCAAGACGGCCTCCACTGGCCAAGCGCCTTTCGCGCCACCCTTCTGTGTCACCTGTCCATGCTTCGCTGCGGACTCCTGTCGCCTTGAGGGCTTGAGTCGCCTACCTCTAGGGCCTGCGGTCGTTCACTTTCAGCGCTCGCACCTCGCAGACGTGGGCCATGCTGTCCTCATGACGATCACGCGCGCGCTCGGCGGCGACTTCGCGGCCCCTATCGACGACCGGTACTTCGAGGACTACGTCACCGACACGACCTACGAGTACGGCCACATCCGCGTGGACGAGAAAGACATCCTCGAATTCGCCAGGCGCTTCGATCCTCAGCCGATCCACATCGACTCCGCCTATGCGGAGAAGGGACCATTCCAGGGCATCATCGCCAGCGGCTGGCATACCGGCTCGATCATGATGCGCCTCTTCGCCGACCACGTCCTGTCCCGTGTCGCCAGCATGGCCTCTCCCGGCGTGGACGAGTTGCGCTGGCCGGCCCCCGTCCGCCCGGGCGACGAACTCCGCCTCCGCGTGACGATCGTCGAGGCCCGTCCGTCCCGCTCCAAGCCCGACCGTGGCCTCGTCCGCACTCGCGCCGAACTCCTCAACCAGGACGACAAGGTCGTCCTGGACACCCTTCCCATGAGCATCCTCCGCCGCCGGCCAGTGACCTGACCCCTCCCCTGGACCGCGTCGCCCTACCACCTCACCATCGCCCCGCCGTCGCCGCACCCTCCTGCCGTCGCGCCCTCCTGCCGTCTCGCCCTCCTGCCGTTTCATTCTCCTAATGACTCGCCGTCCCCCATGGTCCTGCCGGGCGATTCCGCTGCGTCATGTGCCACAGAGCCACGAATTGGCCACTAAGGGTCAACAGTCCACCTGATCAGGCCTGGCTTGTACCTTCTTGCTGACAGCTCCGCTTTAGGGCCTGGTGGGAGGCCGATATGGCCGGAGACGGAGAGACTCGGATCAGCGTTGGCGGCGCTTTCGAAGGCCAGCTCGTCGTCGGTGACAACAACGTCGTCGTCAATTCAGGCGGGGCCGCCGAGGTGGTGGTCAGGCACGAGCCCATGCCCGCGCCCCGGCCGCGGAGCCGTCCCGCCGGAACGCCGTTGCGCTTCGACGAACCCGATCTCCTCGGACGCGACGGCGAGCTGGACCGCATCGGGCGGCTGCTCGACGAGCGGACTCCCGTCCAGGTGACCGGGCCTTCTGGAACCGGCAAATCGGCGCTATTGCGTGCCGCAGCCACCAGGCGTGAGGCCGCCGGGACGGACGTGATCTACCTCTCGGCCGCAGGTGAAGACGTAGACGACGTCCTCCAAGATCTGTTTCAGGCGTGCTACGACACCCGTGACTTCAAGCCCGCGCGGTCCCAGCTTCGGCGCCTGATGGGAACGATCAACGCTCTCATCGTCGTGGACGACTTCGCCGCCTCCGACGCTCCGAGCGGGCTTGCAGACGGCTCGGTCGCCACGGGCAGCTCGGGCACCCCAAACGGGCCCGACAATCCAAATGGCCCGGCTGCCCAAGACGACTCGGGTGGCGGCACCGGCCTAGCAAAGCTCCTGGATGCGCTGCCCGGCTGCGGGCTCCTGGTCTCGACCGCGCGCCCATTGCCGTGGGACGGCGAGACGATCGAACTCGGGGGCCTGCCGGAGGACTCCGCGGTCGAACTGCTCGTGCGCGAGGTCCGCCGAGAATGCTCGGAGGACGAGCGACGGCTCGCAGAGCGGTTCGCCAATTCGGTGGACGGTCATCCCGCTGCCATCGTGCAGGCCGCCGCCGCCCTACGGTCGGCCGCTGTCACAGACGTTCCCGCCGACCAGAACACGCTGGCCAGCGCCCTGGCCACAGGTCTAGGCGACGCGGCTCGCGCCGTCCTGGCCACCCTGCGCGCGGCCGAGGGGGTCGCCGTACCGACGCCACTCATCGCCGATCTGACGGAAGAACTCCGCGAGGACGACGCGACGGAGACCCTCAGGCGACTGGAGACCGCCGGCCTCGTCGTCCAAGAAGGGAACGGATACAGCCTGTCCGGCCCTCTCGCCCGGAAAGTCACGCGCGACGATCCTCCGACGGAACCGGGACGCCGCGCCGCGGTGCTCGCCGCCTGGGCACGGTCGGCGGGCGTGGACGACGTCGCCGCGGTAGGACCGCTCGTGGTCGCCGTCCTGGAAAGGGCCTTCGAGGAGGGTCACTACGCCGCCGCCCGGGATCTGGCCAAGGCCGCCGCTCCGGCCTTATGCGTGACGCTGCGCTGGGGGGCGTGGCGCCGCGTCCTCGCACTGGGGCGCCAGGCGTCCCGCGCCTTACGCGCCTCCGAGGACGAGGCGTACTTCGACCAGCAGGAACACCTGCGCCGCAAGGCCCTCACCAGGGGCGCGCTCCTCGGCGCAGCGGTCGGGACGGCATTGCTGGCGGGCAAGCATCTGGGAACCGCAAGCGCGACCAAGGGCGCTGGGTCCACAGCGCCCAAAAGCCTGCTGGCCAAACCGTCCATTCTCGGAGCGTGCGCCACTGTGGTGGTCGGCGGCACGATCGCGGCGATGGGGCTCGTGTGGACGCCGAGCTCCTCGAACGGCGCCCTGACCAGCCCGACGACGCGCGTCGGCCTCCCCGAGTCGTCACTGTCGTCGGCACCGAATGACAACCGGAACGGCGGCAAGGGGAACGGCTCCGGGAACGGCAGCTCGGGCGGGCAGAACCAGGGTGACAACGGCCAGCAGAGGAACGGGAGCAAAGGCGGATCCAACTGCGTCGCCGAGCAGCCCAAGCCTCACGACTTCGGCGAGTTCAAACCCCGCGACGACCGCTACAACGCCGAACATGGCACCGTCTGGACGTTCCCGGTATGCGACCGGCGCCTCGATGGGCCCAACTGGACGATCAGAGGCGGCGAAGGACACTTCCGCAAAGCCGTAGACGACACCTGCGACTCCGGGATCATCCAGCCGGGCTCGCGTTGTCTCCTTGCTCTGACCTTCGACCCGGGACCGATCCCCAACAAGAGCTACCAGGCGACCGTGGTCCTCCCCGGTCTGGGGCTTTCCGGCGGCTCGGCCGCCCCCCAGGAAATCACCTTGCTGGGCTCCACCGGCGCGGCAGACCCGACACCCGCCTCCATTTCGCTGACGGTCACGGGCAAGGGCGAAATCGATGTCAGCCGCAACGGCGGGATGCTCGGCCGCTGCTCACGGAGCTCATGCCCGAACTTCATGGCCGAGGTGGGCGACCGGATCACCCTCACCCCCATCGGTAACGCATCCGACCCCTCCACAGGCCAGCAGACGTGGCCGTCCCCTTGCCCCGCGGGCACACCAAGCGACCGCCCGTGCGAACTCGTCGTCACCGGCAACACGTCCATGACCGTGCAGGTCAACTGACGAATGCGTCACCGATCACGGAGTCTCGTCCAACCGCAGAGGCGTCCGCCCACAGGCTCAGGCACGACCACAGAGGCGCCCGACGACGGAAAGGTACAGGTGCACGTCATGGCACGCCGGGACCCCGAAATACGGATCGGCGGCGACGTCCAGGGGCAGCTCGTCGTCGGCGACTCCAACCACGTGATCTCCGGTACGGACGACACTGGACCCGCACGGCCCGGCCCCGGAGGCCGCACATATCCGGGACCGTCCGTCCACAACACAATCATCTGCGTGGACGTCGCCAAATTCAGCGACCCCCACAGGACCGTTCCGCACCAGGTCGCCGTCCGAGAGGGCTTGTACCGCGCACTCAACACCGCCTTCTCCCGATGCGGAGTCGACTGGGCGGACTGTTATCGCGAGGATCGGGGAGACGGCGTCCTCATCCTGGTGCCGTCCGACATCCCCAAAGCCCTCCTGTCCGCCGGGCTGCCGCCTGCCCTCGCCGCGGCTCTGGATGAACACAACCAGGTCCATACTGAAGAGTCCAGGATCCGTTTACGCCTGGCTTTCCACGCAGGCGAGGTTCGTCACGACGCCCACGGCGCGACCAGCGCAGCACTCAACCACGCTTTTCGTTTACTGGAAGCTCCCGCTCTCAAAGAAGCGCTGGACGCCTCCACCGGCGTCCTCGCCGTGATCGCCTCAGATTGGTTCTTCGAAGAGGCCATCCAGCACGATCCCGCCAGCGGCCCTGGCCTCTATAGGCGGGCCGAGATCACCGTCAAAGAGACCGAAGCGTTCGCCTGGATCCGACCGCCAAGCCTCTATCTTACTCGCCCTACACGGCCCTACTAGACACAAAAACACCCGATTTACGAACCTACGCAATAACCAAAATACTTGCTCGACGTTCTATCGCCGAATATCAAGTTCATCGGTGGGGGCGGCGCTGCGTACGGGGCCGCCCCTCCAAAGTCAAGGGCGCTTCGCGTCGCTACGCGATGGGACTCCGTCCCACCCTTGACTTCGGAGCCTCTACGGCCCCTGGGTGCAGCTCTCATCGGGCAGGCTCCGCCTGCCCCCGCCCGACGCGCCGCCCCCACCTTCGACGGACACCAACCACCAGAAACCAGCCCCAGGAACGCGCACTCGGGACCCTGCCCAAGAGTAGGGACCGAGGACTGGGCCGAGCCTCGACGCTACTCATTTTCGACATGCCCAATCTCCCATAGCCTCTCCTGACATTCGAGGCGAATAGTCTCGAACCAATACATACCTCCCTCCAGCCAAATTGGCGTGGCAGTGCACTATCCCGGCAGATAGGCACATCCATGGAATCTGTCCCTGAGGTGACATAGCCGGGTGGTGACATTTTTCGAGCTCGAAGTGGCCGTCCATCGGGGGGTGTTTGCGAGAGGGCTCGAGTATTGTTGGAACATGTGTTCGAGGGTGATGGATCTGGACGGGGCTTCCACCGGCGAATTGGTGGACGCTCTGGCCTCGATCGCCGCCGAGCTGGCCCAGCGATCCGCGCCAGACTCCCCGGCGGCGTGCCTGCAGCTCGCCGAGTCTCTCGCCGCCGCGACCGACCGCTGTGAGAGTGCCCTGGCCGGATTCGTCGCCTGCGTCGATACCCACGGCGAAGCGAAGCGCCACGGATACCCCAGCACCCACGCATGGCTGCGCTCCCGACTGGGGATGCGCGACGCCCGCGCCAAGGAACGCCTCACCGTGGCCCGCCACGGCCACCGGCTTCCAGCCGTCGCCAGCCGCTGGGCGACCGGAACGCTGACCTACGGCCAGGCCGCCACCATCGCCGCCGCCGTCGCCCGTCTCGACGACCACGACTGCGCCGCCGCCGAAACCATCCTCCTGGACCTGACCGATCAGGGATACTCCGCCGGGAAGCTCGCCGCGATCGGGTTCCGGATCCGCGAAGTCATCGCCGAGCGCGACGGGACCGAGTCGCCTGATGCCGAGTCCCGGCGAGGCTATGAGCGGTCCTGGATCGACTCCACCCGCTCCCTGGACGGCGGCCGCTACATCAAGGGCTGGCTCAACGCCGAAGACGCCGCGATCTGGGACGGAACTCTTGGCCCCCTGGCCAAACCCTCCGGGGCCGACGACCGCCGAGACCTGTCGGAGCGGATGGCGGCGGCGTTGACCGGAGTGCTGTCGGGCGGCCACACCGCTACCAAGGTCACCGTCATCTGCGATCTCGACACTCTCACCGGCGGTACCGCCCCCGCCCGCCTCAGCGACGGCACGCCCATCCCCGCCGTACAGGCCCGCCGCATCGCCTTGGCGGCCGGGGTATCGCCGCTGATCCTGGGACGAGGGCATCTCCCGCTCTACCTCGGGCACCGCCACCGGTTCGCCAGCAGCGGGCAACGGCAGGTACTCGAAACGCTGTACCCCACCTGCGCCGTCGTGGGCTGCGAAGTGCCCGGGATCCTCTGCGAAGTCGACCACGTCGACGGCTGGGTACTGAGCCACAGCCCCACCGACATCGACAAGCTCGCGCTCGCCTGCGGATGGCACAACCGCTACAAACACGCCAATCCCCGGCAGGTCACCATCAGCCGCAGCTCGGACGGTCTCTACAGTTACCGTCTCCGACCACCCGAGAACGACCGCACCCACCCGACCGGTCCGGCCGCCGCACCCGAACCCGCCGCTGCATCCGCAACCGCGGCCGCCGCAACCGCCACCGCGAGGGCACCGGCCTCCGTCCCCCGCGTCCAACGCCGACGCGACCGCCGAGTTCCACGCAATCCGGCCCGCACCGCGCGCCGGACAGGCGCACCGTGATCGAGAACGGGCGCCGGCAACCGCCCGCGGTGCATCCCCGGCCGCTGCGAAGCCGGGCAGGTGTGGCATGCACGCCTGCCCGCCATCGCACTCTGCCGCGTGACCACTCGACTACTCGCTATTAGCAGTCGAGGCTGGCGGGGCCTGCCGAGACGATTGCGGAGCCCCTGGATTTTGACAATCCATGACAGTCGTCATGGGCAGTACCACCGATTCTCCTCGTTCTTCACCTGACTCCTGTTATGAGGTCTTGTAGAGCCTGTGCGGAAATCGTGATGTCACAGAAGTTTTTTTCGGGCTCGATGTGGTATCCCGTGAGTCCTTCACGGCTTTGACCTGCCAGAACAGAGGGGAGGCGGCCGCAGGACCCGCGAGGATCAGACGTGTTCGACCGGGGTGGGTTAAAAAAGTTAAGGTTGAATGCGAATCGAAAAAGTAGGCATTGACCCACTTCATGCGGCGGGATTACCGTCACTGAGGAATTACCGGCAGCGACGTGACCAGCCCCCCGAAGTCGCGAACGTCGATAGTCGGAAATACCGGCCGGGACGGCCAGCCGGGCCGTGCTGGACTTCCGCCAATTGACATGGAAGACCCCGATGATGAATGTCAAACACACGATGATCACGGCAGTCGGCGCCCTCGGCCTGTCCGTCCTGATCGCCTCCCCCGCTCCCGCGGACACGACTGACGCCCCTGACGCGGCGGCGCCCGAAAACGTGACCATCGATGTCGCGAGCGTCAACGGCTCCGGCTGCCCGGCCGGGACGACGACGGTGACCAACGATAAATCCTCGTTCACCATCAGCTACAGCGACTACCTGGTCTACGCCGGTGGTGACGCCTCCCCGACGAACTCCCGGAAGAACTGCCAGATCAGCCTGCGTGTCAGGGCACCCGGCTACACCTACGCGATCCGCGGGCTCGAGCACCGCGGCTTCGCCGGGCTGCAGGCCGACGCCGTCGGCACGCAGCGGGCGAACTACTACTTCCAGGGCAGCCAGGAGAACCGGACCATCACCCGCAACATCAAGGGCCGCTACTTCGGTGAGTGGCGGGTCAACGACAGGCTCGAGAACAACGAGCTGCTCTACAAGCCCTGTGACGAGGAGCGCAACCTCAACGTCAACACCGAGCTGCGTGTGACCCCCGGCAGCGACGATTCCAAGGTCAGCTTCGTCGCGGCGGACTCGACACACGGCAGTGAGACCTACCACTTCGCGTGGAGGCGCTGTAACTAACAGCCGCCGAGAAAGAACGGAACCCCCGGCTCCCCCCGGCCGGGGGTTCCGCGCGTCCCGGAGCGTTTCCGACAACGACCACCGCACAAGAGTCGTCGAAGTTCCGTCCGTGCCCTGGGCCCCGGGTCCTGAACGCCCTAGCGACCGGCCAAAATGGCTGGGCCACGAGAAGGCAGCCCACGACCCCCGCGCAGGCTCAGCGGAGCCGGAGAGGAGCGCGAGCAGGAGCCGGAACCGCGAGTCGAGACCATTGCCGCGCTCCCCGCTGTGCGGTTGCCCTTCCTCCCCGGCTACCCCCGCGACGCCCGGACGTATCAGCCAGTCGCCTGCCCCCTACTGCCGCCCACCTAGCGGGCCAGCCTTTCTTCTGAATCACAAACGCGGGGCGTGCCCCACCGGCTTGCGCCCGCCCCTCGCGGTCAGAACCTTGGGCCAACCGGGAGCGCTTTGCGGGGCTGTCCAGATGGCATCTGGTTGAGGAACCCTTCATCACGCGTGCCGTCCCAGACCGGCGCCGTCTCGCACCGCCCCGTCTCGCACCGCCCCGTCTCGCACCGCTCCGTCCTCAGCTTGCGCATGCGTTCTGCGCACGGGCAGCACACTGAGGCGAGTGTCCGCGCTGGCTGCGGCGGTACCGGATCCGTCGTGAGATCCCCGAACCCGGCGACGAACTTGCCGTTCGCGCACGTCGGGGACATTGACGCAGCGGCTTCAACCGCGACCACTCGCGTCACCGCTGCGGCAAAGTGAGCGGGCGGTGTCTAGCCAGCTCAAGCGTTTCCGTGACCTGGCCTCCCCGCCTACCAGCTCGCCACCCACTACCGCGCCGCCATCACCATCGCCAGCCTTGGAATGTCCCTCGACCACGATTCACAAAGCAACGCTTAGGACGGCTGCTGCTGGCCGTCACGCCAGCGTGGTTGGCTGCTCTCAGCATCTCAAGGCCACTCAACCGCTGCGCCGTTGTGGCACACAGGCTTCAGAGGTAGTCGTAACAGAGTCAGCGATCGAGACGTCGCCAGCGGATGATGGCGGCGGTGAGGGTCGTGAGAGCTTCGTGGATGTCGTCGAGCAGCGCGGCGGCGGCCAGGCGGTCCAGCGCGTCCAGCGGCAGCTCAAGGTGGCTGAGGCGGCGAAACCCTCGCGGGCCGCGAACACGATCGCGGCGCCCCCGCTGTACAGGCGACGGACGGCGAACAGCAGCGCGTCCGCCGACGGCTGGGGCGAACCAGTGCGCGTCAGAGGATCTCCCGGCGAATGCGCAGGCGGCGGAACAGGTACAGCAACACGATCGTCCGCTCGACGACATAGCGGTGCACGCCCGGGCCGGACCCTTGCGCGACGCCGCGTCGAGCGACACGGTGCCTAGAAGCCCGTGCCCGTAGCAGGCGGCGGGGTTCGTCGTGGTCACAGCCGCGGTCGGCCGACAGGCACACTGGTCTTCGGCGCGGTCGTCTCCACTACCGTCCCGATGGGCGGCACTTGGTCCAGCAGCAGGGCGGGCTGGCGCGACGTCGTCGCGGTGTCCCACCGTTCAGCGATACCGCAAGCGGGATCCGTAGCCCTCGGTCAGACGTAGTGCCCGGAACCCGGCCGGCCGCGGCCGACCAGACTCGGCCCAGTTTCGGGCTGCCCTTGAGCGCGCGGACGCGCGACTGCCGATTACCGTCCTGTACCAGCCCACTAGCTGCTCGGCGGCGTGCAATTCCTCCGGCAACAGCCGGTGCAACCGCTCCCACACGCCGGCACCATGCCACCCGGCCGACCTACGCCAGCACGTCATCGTCGACCCCAACCTCAATTCCCGGGGCGGGAACCCAACCGGATCCCGGTGTGCAGCGCCAACAAGAGCTCGCACAGCACTTGCGGGCGTCCAGCCGTTTATGCCCGGCATGGCGCTTGCGGCGCTCCACCTTCGGGCGCTCCACCCTCGGCAGCAGCGGCTCGGACCGCTCCCAGCGGCTGTCGGCCACGGTCCACGGGGGTCGCCCAGCGTGTGGTGCACTCCCCCACACCACACCCGAATCACGGCGCGTCGTGCCGCACGCACATCTTGTTGTGAGCCCTTAGAGCTTTTCCACCGGGGCGTAGCGAAGGACGAGGCGTTTGACGCCGTACTCGCCGCCGAAGTCGACACTTGCGGCGGCCTTGTCGCCAGCGCCGTCCACGGTCACGACGGTGCCCAGGCCGAATGAGTCGTGGGTGACCTTGTCACCCGGGGAGAGGGCCGGGACCTCACGGTTTCCCGGGGAGCGGACGCCGGGGCGGGCTGCCATCCGGGACATCGCCGGGGACGAGGTGGACGAAGCCTCACGTTCCCAGTCGATGAGGACCCTCGGGACCTCGCCCAGGAAACGGGACGGCGGGTTGACCTGCGGGGCTCCCCACGAACTGCGCATCGTGGCGCGGGAGAGGTAGAGGCGCTGGCGGGCGCGGGTGATGCCGACGTAGGCCAGGCGGCGTTCCTCTTCGAGTTCCTTGGGATTGCTCATTGCCCGCAAATGGGGGAAGACACCGTCCTCCATGCCGGTGAGGAAGACGACGGGGAACTCCAGGCCCTTGGCGGTGTGCAGGGTCATGAGGGTGACCACGCCCTGGTCGGTCTCCTCCGGCTGCTCGCCCGGGGGGACGGGCCCGCCCTTGGCTCCGCCCGGAATGGAGTCGGCGTCGGCGACCAGCGCGACCTGTTCGAGGAAGTCGGGGAGGCGGCCTTCGGCGCTCTCGCCGTCGAGCCTCTCCTCGAATTCGCGGGCGACGGCTTCGAGTTCCTGGAGGTTCTCGATTCGGGTCTCGTCCTGCGGGTCCTTGGAATTCTGGAGTTCGGCGAGATAGCCGCTCTTGGTCAGGATCTGGTCGACCAGCTGGGCGGGAGTCGCGGACTCGGCGGCCGTGCGCAGTTCGTCCAGCAGGGCGACGAATTCGCGGACGGAATTGATGGAGCGGGTCGCCATGCCGGGGACGTCCTCGGGTCGGCGGAGGGCCTGCCAGAACGAGATCCGTTCCCGGGACGCGTAGGCCTCGACACAGGCTTCGGCGCGGTCGCCGATGCCGCGTTTCGGGACGTTGAGGATGCGGCGCAGGGAGACGGTGTCCTCGGGGTTGGCGAGGACGCGCAGGTAGGCGAGGAGGTCGCGGATCTCCTTGCGCTCGTAGAAGCGGACGCCGCCGACGACCTTGTACGGCATGCCGACGCGGATGAACACTTCTTCGAAGACACGGGACTGCGCGTTCGTGCGGTAGAACACGGCGACATCACCGGGGCGGGCGTCGCCCGCGTCGGTGAGTTTGTCGACCTCGTGCGCGACGAACGCGGCCTCGTCGTGCTCGTTGTCGGCCACATAACCGGTGATCTTGTGACCTTCACCCTGGTCGGACCAGAGCTTCTTGGGCTTGCGGTCGGCGTTGCGCTCGATGACCGCGTTGGCGGCGGAGAGGATCGTCTGGGTGGAGCGGTAGTTCTGCTCCAGCAGGATCGTGGTGGCGTCGGGGTAGTCGCGCTCGAACTCCAGGATGTTGCGGATCGTGGCGCCGCGGAACGCATAAATCGACTGGTCGGCGTCGCCGACGACGCAGAGTTCGGCCGGGCCGATCTCCTCGGCGTGCCCGTCCGGTGATCCTCCGGCGACCGAGATCGGGGCCGTCAGCTCGCGGACGAGTTCGTACTGCGCGTGGTTCGTGTCCTGGTACTCGTCCACGAGGACGTGACGGAAGCGGCGCCGGTAGTGCTCGGCGGCCTCCGGGAACACCTGGAGCAGGTTGACCGTCATCATGATCAGATCGTCGAAGTCCATCGCGCCGGCCTGCTGGAGGCGGGCCTGGTACATCTCGTACGCCTCGGCGAGCGTCTGCTCCATGTGCGTGGACGCGCGGTTCTTGAACGTCTCGTAGTCGATCAGCTCGTTCTTCAGGTTCGAGACCTGGGCGCTGAACGACTTCGGCGGATACCGCTTGGGATCGAGGTCCAGCTCGCGGCATACGAGGGCCATGAGGCGGTTCGCGTCGGCCTGGTCGTAGATCGAGAAGCTCGTCGGGAAGCCCAGCCGCTTGGCCTCGCGCCGCAGGATGCGGACGCAGGCGGAGTGGAACGTCATCACCCACATGGCGCGCGAGCGGGGGCCGACGAGGGCGTCGACGCGCTCCTTCATCTCGGCGGCGGCCTTGTTGGTGAACGTGATCGCCAGGATCTGCCCTGGATGCACGTCCCGCTCACCGAGCAGGTGGGCGATGCGGTGGGTGAGCACGCGGGTCTTGCCCGACCCGGCGCCCGCGACGATCAGCAGGGGGCCGCCGGAGTGCACGACGGCGGCGCGCTGCTGCGGGTTGAGGCCATCGAGCAAGGGGTGAGCTTCGGTCTTCGACATCACGTGCGAGTCTACGGCGCACCGCGGACGTTTTCGGCTCCCTCACCGCCACCAGCGGGTTGCGAATCCGCTCCCCAAGGTCACCGGCCCGTTCACTCAAGGTCACCGGCCTGTGGCCCGCGGAGCCGGTCCGGATGAGGACAACCGATTCGGCACATTTTCACCCCGCTTGACGCGACTCCGTAGCGGCCGAGCGTGAACCACACCGGAGCGAAAGCCGGTCTGGACGTGGCGCGGTGGCGTAGGGCATGTGCACGGGTGACGTCGTCCGTGCCGGATGCCGGGGTGATCAGGTGCTGGAACGGCAGCGCGGCGGCGGCTTGCGTTCCCCCGTGGACGGCTCGCGTCTCGCGATGACGGTACAAGGTGGCGGTGTAGGACGCGCCCGGGGGTGGTGTCGTCCGCGCCGGGGTCTTGGCGCGATCACGCGCTGGCGACGGCAGTGCGGTGGGCTGCGCGCATCTCGCGGGCGCGGCGCGCAGCTCGCGGCAACGGCCTTGGGCTTGTCTGCGGGTCGTGTCGTCCGCGCTGGGGACCTCTGGGTGATCAAGTGCTGGGGGCGGCAGTGTGGTGGCGGCTGCGGTTTGCGGGCTGCGTTGGGTTGCTTGGCGTGGTTCTAGGCTGGGCCGAGTTTGCGCAGGTCGCGGGCTGATTCGGCGGCGGCTTGGACGGTGGTGAGATCGGCCCCGGTGGCGGCCATGGACGCGGCGGCTACGGCGCCCTCCACGAGCGGCGCGTCCGCGAGGACGGCTTCTACGGCATCGGTGGGGTCGCGGTCCTCGGCGTCCTCGATGAAGGTTTTCGCGGTGAGGACGGAGCTGCCGATGTCGGCGAGGAGGAGGACCCCGTCGCCGTCGTTCGCGGTGGCGACGGCGCGTTCGACCCGGTCGAGGCTGGTGCCCAGGCCGCCGTCGGGGTCTCCTCCGGCGGGTTCGACGACGGCCTTGCCGACGCCCATCGCGCGGGCCAGTTCGGCGGCGCCCTCGGCGAGGGCGCGGCTGTGGGAGATCAGGACGATCCCGACCATGCGCGTCATCCCTCCACGGTCACGTCGGCGAGGGCGCGCAGGATGAGCGCGGTGGACGAGGCGCCCGGGTCCATGTGACCGGTGCTGCGCGCGCCCAGGTAGCTGGCCCGTCCCTTGCGGGCCTGCAAGGGGACGGTCGCCTCGGCTCCTTGGGCGGCGCCGTCGGCGGCGGCGCGCGCGCAGGACGTGAGGTCCGCGCCTCCGGCGAGGGCGGCCTCGTAGGCGGCGACGGCGGGGATCAGCGCGTCGACCATCGTCTTGTCGCCTTCGGCGGCTTGGCCGAGTTCCTGGACGCCTTCCAGCGCGGCGGTGAGCGCGGCTCCGAGGGCGGCGGCGTCCACGTCCGGGAGGTCGGCGACGGCCTTGCCGGCGCGGCGCAGTGCCGTCCCGTAGAGGGGGCCGGACGCGCCACCGGTCTTGGACACGATGGCGCGGCCGGCGGCGATCAGGACCTTCGAGGGCGGCGCGTCGCCGGGCAGGGCGTCCACCGCCTCGACGGCGGCGGTGAACCCGCGATCGAGGTTGAGGCCGTGGTCGCCGTCGCCGATGGCGGCGTCCAGGCGGGTGAGGCGCTCGGCGTCGGCGGAGACGAGCGTGGCGGCGTGCCGGATCCATCCGGCGAGGTCCGCGGCGTTCACCGGCCCCACCGCAAGGCCGGGGTCTCGACGGGCGCGTCCCAGAGCCGCGTCAGCTCCGGCGTCAGCCGGCACACGCTGATCATGCAGCCCGCCATCTCCAGGCTGGTGACGAACGGGCCGACCAGCGGACGCGCGACCGTCGCGCCATGCCCGGACAGCCATTCGGCCGCCGCCGCGTACGCGACGTACTGCTCGATCAGCGGCGTGCCGCCCATGCCGTTCACCAGCACCAGCAGCTCGGACCCGGAGACGGGCAGGTCCGCGTCGATCGCGGTGAGCGCGGCGTCGACGATCTCGGCGGCCGTCCCGGCCCTGACGCGCTCGCGGCCGGGCTCGCCGTGGATGCCGATGCCCAGTTCCATCTCGTCCTCGCCCAGTTCGAAGGTGGGCTCTCCGGCGGCGGGCACCGTGCAGGGCGACAGCGCGACGCCGAACGAGCGGCTGCGCTCGTTGACCTCCCGCGCGACGGCCGCGACGGCGGCGAGGTCGGCGCCCTCCTCGGCGAGCGCTCCGGCGATCTTCTCGACGAACAGCGTCGCGCCGGTTCCGCGCCGCCCGGCGGTGTAGGTGCTGTCCTCGACGGCGACGTCGTCGTCGACCACGACGGAGGTGACCTCGATGTCCTCGTCCTCGGCCAGTTCGGCGGCCATCCGGAAGTTCAGGACGTCGCCGGTGTAGTTCTTCACGATGTGCAGGACGCCCGCGCCGCCGTTCACCGCCATGGTCGCGGCGATGATCTGGTCCGGGACCGGTGAGGTGAACACCTCCCCCGCGCACGCGGCGTCCAGCATCCCGTGGCCGACGAACCCGGCGTGCAGCGGCTCGTGGCCGGACCCGCCGCCCGATACCAGGGCGGTCTTCCCTGCGCGCGGCGCGTCCGCGCGCATGACCGTCCCGCTCGCCCCGTCGACCCGCAGTGAGGGATGGGCCGCGGCGAGGCCGCGCAGCGCATCGGGCACGACGTCCGCCGGGGCGTTGATGAGTTTGCGCATGTCTCAGCTCTACCCCGGTGGGGCGCCCCCTCCCAGGCCCAATCGTGATCAGGCCCGCATCATGATCGCGACTGCGCCGTGTTCGGGTCCGCGCGGCGTTCCTTGATCGTCGACGCGGATGAACCCCGCATAGGGTGGAATGCGTGACCAATGTTCTGGACGACGGTGAGGTGCGGCGTGTCCTCGCCGTCATGGCGCACCCGGACGACGTCGACTTCGGCGCGGCGGGGACGGTGGCGGGCTGGACCGACCGGGGCATCGACGTGGTGTACCTGGTGGTCACCGACGGCGACGCGGGCGGGTTCGACGACGGGATCACCCGGGCGGAGATGGCGGCGCTGCGGCGGGACGAGCAGCGCGCCGCCGCCAAGTACGTCGGCGTGAGCGACATCCGGTTCCTCGGACGTCCGGACGGGCGGGTCGAGGCGACGCTGGACCTGCGCCGTGAGATCGCCCGGGTGATCCGGCAGGTGCGCCCCGACAGGGTGCTGATGCCGAGCCCGGAGCGCAACTATGAGCGCATTTACCCGAGCCACCCCGACCATCGGGCGGTCGGCTCGGCCGCGCTGGACGCCGTCTACCCGGACGCGCGCAACCCGTATGCGTTCCCTGAGCTGCTGGCCGAGGAGGACCTCGGCGCATGGACGGTCCGGGAGGTGTGGATCAGCGGCAGCCCGGCCGCGGGCCTGAACCATTTCGTGGACGTCACCGACCGGTTCGAGCGCAAGCTGAGCGCGCTGCGGGCGCACGCCAGCCAGACCGCACAGATGGGCGAGGGGCTGCCGCGAATGCTGCGCGGCTGGATGTCGGGGAACGCGGCGGCGGCCGGGCTGCCGGAAGGGCGGCTCGCCGAGTCCTTCCAGGTCGTCGACACGGCCTGAGCGACAGCCCGATGGCACGGTCCGATGGGGTGGTCCGGGGGGACGGGCTGCTCCGGGAGGACGGGCTGGTCCGGGAGGCCGTCTGACGGGACGGCCCGGCGAGGTGACCTGATGGACGGATCGACCGAGCGGGCTGACGAGGCGCCGTCCGACGGGGAGGGGCCGAGCCGGGAGCGTTTTGTCCGGCTTGTGTGTCACGTTCCAAACTCATGCACTTACATGCCGTAATCTCCCCGAAATCGGGCATGAGTCTCAGAGCACCCGTGCGCACCACCCTCCCGGAGGCGGTCCGAGGGGCGCGCGGGCCGAGCTCGGGGGAGGTCGGCATGTCATTGGAGATCGAGGCCACCGCAACGTCGTTCGCCGCACCCGAAGTCATCTTCAAGCACCTGTGCGTCGCCGAGGCGTGGGACGAGTGGGGGACGTTCTGGGTCCGGCCCAGGCGGGAGCGTGCAGGCGAGGGCCATCCGAACGGGATCGGCGCCGTCCGGCGCGTCGCCCGCAGCCGCGAGGAGGTCGTGGAGTGGGACCCGCCGCGGCACTACGCCTACATCGCCTTGGCCGGACGTGCGCCGCGCGGGTTCCGCGCTGACATCACCCTGGAGCCGCACGGCTCCGACACCCTGATCCGCTGGCGCGGCGCGTTCGAGTCACGGCTCCCCGGCACCGGGCCGCTCACCCGCAGGAGGCTGCGGCGGCGCCTCGGCACCTACGCCCGGCGGGTGGCGTGGCATTCCGAGCGCTGCGAGCCCGGCTGCCCAGCGCGACTCCCAGGCGCCCTCTGAGAGGGACGTCCTCGCAGGCAGAACGCCCTTTGAGACAGGGCGTCCTCCGAGATAAGGCGCCCTCAGGCCGGACTTCCTCCGAGACGGGGCGGTCGCTGCACGGGACGCCCTCCGGCTGAGCGGGACGCCCTCCGGCTGCACGGGACGCCCTCCGGCTGCACGGGACGCCCTCCGGCTGAGCGGGGCGGCCTTCGGGCAGGCGGGGGGCGCTCTGCCTTCCCGGGGGGTCCGGATTCCCGCAAGCCGGTAATGGACGACAAAGAGTCCGTACGGGTGTAACGGCGCCAGGTGAGCATATGGACGGACCCGGGTACGGCCGCCAATGATCATGGCGGCTCCGGGGGGCGGCCGCCGTCGCGCGAATCGGGGGATCGATGCGACGCCAACTCATCGTGCTCGCCCTGGCGGCGAGCGCAGCGGCGACCGCCGGGGCGGGGCTGACGGCCCGCTGGATCATGTCGGACGAGCCGGACCGCAAGACCGGCGTCCAGGCGGGCGCCACGGGCCCGGTCGGCAAGGACGGGACCGCCGCGGTGGCGCGGCGCCCGCTCGACACCGCGAGGCTGCGGCAGACCGTCCGCGCCTACAACGCGCAGCGGCCCGGCAAGGCGGGCGTAATGGCGGTCGATCTGCGCACGGGACGGTCGTTCGGCGAGAACGAGAAGGGCCGGTTCGTCTCCGCCAGCATCATGAAGGTCGACATCCTGACCGGGCTGCTGCTGCGGCGGCAGAACGACCGCCGGGGCCTGTCCGAAAGCGAGAAGGACCTGGCCAGGCAGATGATCCGGGAGAGCGACAACTCCGCCGCCGACGCGCTGTACGCCGAGTCCGGGTACGGCTCCGGCATCCGCGAGGCCAACCGGCGGCTCGGGCTGACGGAGACCACGCCGTTCCAGACGTCGTGGGGCTCGTCCCTGACCAGCCCGGCCGATCAGGTCCGGCTGCTCACCAGCCTCGCGGGCAATGGACCGCTGGGCCCGCCAGGACGCGAGTACGTCCTCGGCCTCATGGGGACGGTCCTGCGCGAGCAGGCGTGGGGGGTGAGCGCGGCGGCGCGGCCGGGCGAGCGGGTGGCGCTGAAGAACGGCTGGACGCCCGTCCGCGAGCAGGGCCACGGCTGGACGATCAACAGCATCGGCCGGATCACCGGGCCGGACCACGACTTCCTCGTGGCGGTGTGCAGCGGCGAGAACCCCACCATGGAGGACGGGGTCACGACCGTCGAGCACATGGCCGACCTCGTGGTGTCCACCATGCGCCAGTGACCACGGTGGGGCGCTGTCAGCGGAGCGTCAGGTCCCCGCCCGTGCGGTGACCGGGGCGTCAGCCGCCTGTCAGCGTGGACGGCGAGCCTTCAGGCAACACGACTGAAGGAGCGCTGAATGCGGAACACGAGAGTGCTGATCTCCGGGGCGAGCATCGCGGGCCCCGCCCTCGCGTACTGGCTCGACCGGTACGGATTCGAGGTCACGGTGGTGGAGCTGGCGCCGGGGCCCCGGCCGGGCGGGCAGGCGGTCGACGTGCGGGGACCCGCGCTGGACGTCGCGGACCGGATGGGCGTCCTCGGCGACGTCCGGCGGCTGAGCACCGACCTGCGCGGGATGTCGGTGGTCGACCCTTCGGGCAAGGAGGTCTACCGGACGACAGAGAGGACCGTCAGCGGCGGGGAGCTGGACGGCCCCGACGTGGAGATCCTGCGGGACGACCTCGCGGGGCTGCTGGCCGGGGCGGTCGGCGACGGCGTCGAGTACCTCTTCGACGACTCGATCGCGGGCCTGGAGCAGGACGGCGACGAGGTGCGGGTCGTCTTTGCCGGCGGCACCGTCCGCGTGTTCGACCTGGTCGTCGGCGCGGACGGGCTGCACTCCAACACCCGGCGGCTCGCCTTCGGCCCCGAGGAGGACTACCTGCGCCACCTGGGCGGCTACATCGGGGTGTGGACGGCTCCGAACGTGCTCGGCCTCGACCGCTGGCAGACGGTCTTCCAGGCGACCGGGGGCCTGTGGGGCGCGCTGGCGATGAGCGCGCGCGGCAACAGCGAGTGCCGCGTCTACATGGGGTTCGACCATCCGGGCGCGCCCCTGGACTACGACTTCCGCGACGTGCCCGGCCAGCGGCGGCTGCTCGCGGACCGGTTCGCGGCCGCGAACGTGGCCGGCGAGCTGCCGCGGCTGGCCGCGACGATGGCGGACGCGCCCGACTTCCACTTCGACGCCATGGCGCAGATCCACATGGACACCTGGTCGCGCGGACGGGTCGTCCTGCTCGGCGACGCCGGCTACTGCGGCTCCCCCGCGTCCGGCCAGGGCACCAGCATGGCCATGGTCGGCGCGTACGTGCTGGCCGGCGAGCTGAGGGCCGCGGGCGGCGACCACTCCAGGGCGTTCGCGGCCTACGAGGACGAGCTGCGCGGCTTCGTGTCCGCCAACCAGGAACTGGCGCTGACGGGCATCGAAAGGCTGCGCGCCCAGATCGACGCGGGAGCGAAGGGCGTGGAGCCCCCGGAGGAGGAGAAGACCGACTTTTCCGCGGTCACCGACTCCTACGCGCTCAAGGAGTACGACATACGGGACCACTGACGGACGACGGTCTCTGCGTCTACGAGGTCGCAGCGTTCGGCGGCTGCTGCGTCCATGGATCACGGACGGAGGGACGGTCCCAGGACCGGGCGGCGGGCCGGCCGCCCAGCGAGCGGGACGGTCCGTCCGTCAGCGGCGGATCGGGCGGGTGAGCTTCTTGCCCTCGGTGGCGTGCACGGCGACGCAGGTCACGTCGCGGTCGCCGCGGGTCCACGACTCCGCCGTCGGGTAGTAGTAGGACGTCGCGAGGCTGGCGGCGGCGGGGTCGCGGCGCAGCCGGGGGGCCATCAGCCGCTTGCAGCCGGCCGAGGCCTTCTGGCTCATCTCGTTCTCGCTCGGGAAGAGCCCGCCGAGCTTGAACGCGGCGAGCACCTCGCCGTCGTGCGGGCCTGTGCACGGCACGATCTTGACGCTCTCGACCTCCACCGGCCCGTCCGCCGAGGTCGAGGTGGACGCACCGGAGTTGTCGTTGATGCAGTCGCCGACCTTCATCTTCTTGGCGTCGACCTTCTTCGGCTTGGTCGAGGTGATCTTCGGCTTGGCGCTTGTGCCCTTGTCGGAGTCGTCTCCACCGAGAAGGGCATAGCCGGCGATGCTGGCGGCCAGCCAAACGCAGAACAGGGCGATGCCGGCCATCGCCAGGCCACGTCCCTTACCTCCGAGCCGTCCGATCTGGCGGAGGGAGATCACGCCGAGGATGAGGCCCAGCAGGCTCACGCACGGGATGAGCCCGGTGACGAAGGCGCCGATGGCCAGGCCGTTTGTCTTGTCGTTGTTGAGAGGGGGCCCGGAGCCGTACGAGGAGGACGGTTCACCGGGCATGGGATAAGGCGGGGGCGGAGGCGGCGGTACGGGGGGTGGCGGATCCATACCCGGCTGTCCGGGTCCAGGGGGATAGGTCATGAGGAGCGACTTTTGCATATCCGTGGCCCAGGGGTGATCACCATAGCGCAAAAACGGACATTACAATTTGCTCTCAGTCGCCACCGAACCATTGCGCGACGATCTCCGGGCTCACTCACCGTCCGCCCGCCGCCACGCGCCGTTCAGGCGCGGGGATCGGTCAGACGAGGCGCCGCGCCGCCGCCCAGCGCGAGAGCTCGTGCCGGTTCGACAGCTGGAGCTTGCGGAGCACGCTGCTGACATGCGTCTCCACCGTCTTCACGGAGATGAACAGCTCCTTGGCGATCTCCTTGTAGGCGTAGCCCCGGGCGATCAGCCGCAGCACGTCCCGCTCCCGCTGGGTGATCTGGTCCAGTTCCGGGTCGACGGCGGGCACGTCGGTCGCGGCGAACGCGTCCAGCACGAAGCCCGCGAGCCGGGGCGAGAACACCGCGTCGCCCTCCGCGACCCGTCCGATCGCGTCGGTCAGCTCGGGTCCCGAGATCGTTTTGGTCACGTAGCCGCGCGCCCCGCCCCGGACGACGCCGATCACGTCCTCCGCCGCGTCCGACACCGAGAGGGCGAGGAACCTGGACGGGACGTTGCCGTGCAGCCGCCGCAGCACCTCGATCCCCCCTCCGCCGGGCAGGTGCACGTCCAGCAGCACCACGTCCGGCTGGACGGCCTTGATCACGGTGACGGCCTCGTCGACGTCGCCCGCCTCCCCGACGATCTCCACGCCGCCGCCCAGCTCGGCCTTGACGCCCGTCCGGAACATCTGGTGGTCGTCGACCAGCACGACCCTCTTCAACGCCTCGCTCACACTCTGCTCCTTAGAGGGGGGACGATGCTCCTTCGCGGGGGGGGACGATCGCTGCACGCCCCGGCTCGCCCCGGCTCGCTCCGCTCGATTCCCGGCTTCTTCGAGGGGCGGCGGCGCCGCTCCCCCACGGCCCGCCCCGCTCATGACTTCTTGATCTCCAGGCGGACCTCCGTGCCCTCGCCCGGGGCGGTGCGGACGGTGGCCTTGCCGCCGTTGCGTTCCATACGTCCGATGATGGACCCCCGGACGCCCATCCGGTCCTCCGGGACCTGGTCGAGGTCGAATCCCTTGCCCCGGTCGCGGACGAAGATGGCGATCTCGTCGCCCTCCACCTCCGCGTACACCGACACCGACGGCGCCTCGGCGTACTTGGCCGCGTTCACCATCGCCTCACGGGCGGCCTGGAGCGTCGCGCCGATCCGGTCGTCCAGGACGGTGTCGCCGACGCAGACGATCTCGATCGGCACGCCGTGGTCGTCCTCGACCTCCCCGGCGAGCTCCCGGATCGCGGCGGCGAACGTCTGGCCGGGGTCGGCGCGCGGCTGGTAGAGCCAGGTGCGCAGGGTCCGCTCCTGGGAGCGGGCGAGGCGCTGCACCTCGCGGGGGTCGGCGGCGTTGCGCTGGATGAGCGTCAGCGTGTGCAGCACCGAGTCGTGGATGTGGGCGGCGAGCTCGGCGCGCTCCTGGGAGCGGATGCGCTCGTGCCGCTCGGCGTCCAGGTCCTGCCAGAGCCGCACCACCCACGGCGTGACGATCACCGCGACGCCGGTGAGGATGATCAGCATGGCGATGACGACGGAGCGGGCCTGCCCGGCGTCCACCTTCTGCGCGACGAACCCGCCGATGCCGCCGACGACCAGCAGCAGCCCGAGCAGGCTGCGCAGCCACCGCTCGCGCAGGGGCAGCACCCACCGCTGCCGCTGGTCGCGGTCGGCCTGCTGCCAGAGGATCGCCGCGCCGACTCCGCCGACGACGAACGGCCACAGCGCCCACTGGACGATTCCCGCGCCGAGCGGCAGCACCGCCAGCCCGAGCCCGACCGCCGCGTAGGCCAGGAGCTGGCCCCAGTCCCGGCGGCGGGCGGGCGCGGCCGCCGCCGGCGCGGTGTCCTCGTCCGCCCGGGGGACCAGCACCCAGAACGCGGTGTACGCGGCGGCGCCGAGGCCGCTCGCCAGCGTGAGCAGGACGAACGCGGCGCGGACGATCAGCACGTCCACGCCGAGGTGCGCCGCCATCCCGCCGCACACCCCGGCGACGAGGCGGCCCCGCGCGGTCCGCTCCAGCCGCGGCGCCGGGCCGGTCACCGCGTCGGTCACCGTTTCCATCGTCCCTCCTGATGCCCCACGTCAACGATCGTCACATGCCGGGCGGCGGCACGCATCAGGGGCCGTCCCCGGTCCGTTTCCCAGGGTCGTGTCAGGGACCTCCCGGATACCGCGCGGCGGCGCGCGGCGGGACGATGGTGACCATGGGCGACGAGCAGAGGCCGATCACGGACGAGGAGCGGCAGGCCGGAGCGGCGGCGGAGCGGCCGGAGCCGGGGTACCGGCGGCTGGCCCGCGACCCCGAACGGCGTGTGCTGACCGGGGTGTGCACGGGACTGGGCCGCTACACCGGCATCGACCCGGTGGTCTACCGGGTGGGGTTCGCGATCCTGGTCCTCGCGCACGGGCAGGGGATCATCCTCTACATCGCGGCGGCGCTGCTGATGCCCGGGAGGCCGGACGGGCCGTCGCCGGTGGAGCACGTCGTCAGGCGCTGGTTCGACGCCCCGGCGGTGCTGACGATCCTCGGGGCGCTGCTGTGCGTGGGCGTCGCGGGCAGCCTGTTCGGGGGCGTGTCCAGCGACGCCATCGCGATCATGGTGGTGTTCGGGCTGGTGCTGCTCGTCTCGCACGCGCGGGGCGTCGACCTGGTCTCGGTCGCCCGGACCGTCCCGGAGCGGCTCGCGGGGCATCCGCCGGCGTCTCCGGCCTCGTTCTCGCCGCGCGGGCCGTCCGCCTCGTCGGGCGTGTCACCGGGCGTGGACGCCACGCCGGGCACCGGTGGTGGCCTGCCCGAGGGAATGATCGACCTGGGCGCCTACGGACGTGCGGCCGGCGCGGGCACGCCGTCCGGTGGTGTGGCGTCCGGCGCGACCGCCGTCCGCCGCCAGGAGGCGCCCGCCGCGCGACGGGAACGCGGCGGCTCCCCCGCGGCGTCCATCACGCTTCTGGCGGCGATGGCCGCCGGGGCCGCGATGCTCCCGGTGGCGAACGGCTACCCGGCCCCGGATTCGTGGCTGATCGTCATGGCGCCCGCGCTCGCGGTGATCGGCCTCGGCCTGGTCGCCGGCGGCTGGCTGCGCACCCGCGGCCTCGCCACGGCGGGCACCGTGCTCACGCTGACGATGCTCACCACGTCCGCCGTGGGCGAACTGCCACGCAATGCCCGGTATGGGGACGTGGAGTGGCGGCCGACGGACACGAGCCGCACGAACCAGGAGTACAAGGTCGGATTCGGGCAGGGCACGCTCGACCTCACCGCGCTGCCCCTCACCCCCGGTCAGCAGGTCACCATCGAGGCGGGCATCCTCGTCGGCGAGCTGAGGGTCGTGGTGCCGCGGTCCGCGCGCGTCCGGCTGGACGCGCGGATCGGCCTCGGCGACCTGCGCGTGGAAATGCGCACGACCAGCGGCCCGAACGCCAGGGTGCGGCGGGTGCTGGAACCCGAGGGGCCCGCTGTGAGCAACCCGCCGGAGATCGTCCTGCGGATCCGCGGGAAGGTCGGGGACGTGGAGGTGGAGCGTGGCTGAGGACACCTTTTCCAGGGACGGCGGGTCCGGCGAGGGCGGTGGCGCCCGTCCCGCACGCGTGCGCCGCCGGTTCGACCCGGCCGGTCCCGTCACCGGGCTGTTCTTCCTCGTGCTGGCGGGGCTGTTCCTCGCCGACGGGCTCTCGGAGAAGACGATCCTGGAACCGGTGGCGCTGATCCCGGTCGTCCTGATCGGCCTCGGGCTGGTCGGGACCGTCCGCGTGCTGACCAGGGGACGCCGCCGCACCCTCCGCTGACCCGGCCCCGCACCCTCGCCCCCGACCGCGCCCGCGATGCCGACCGCGCCCGCGATGCCGACGGTGACCGCGGCGGTGACCGTGAACGGACGCCGGGGTACATCGCCGGTTTCCGACCATTGTGATATAGATCATGCGAGGGATCGGGAACGTCCGGTCCATACCCGTCGTTGAGGCAACCCGTGAAGTTCTCCGAGAAGAGCGTCTCGCTCGTGGCCCGGCTGCACGTGGACCTGTGCCGCCTCGCCAGCGTGCTGTGTCACGCCTGAGCAGCCGTCCCGTCTGACGGCCGTCCGGGCCGGACCGGCCCTTCGTCGGCCGCCGCTCCCCCCGACCAGCCTCCCGCCCCCTCTTCTCCCCTTCCATCCACTCGCCGTCGTGCCCGCCACCCCTGGGCCGCGCGGCGACCGCGCCTGGAGAACCCCAGTGAACCTCCGCGTCTGGAAATGGCAATTCTGGCAGCAGATCGTGCTGTCGCTCGTGCTCGGCGTCGCCGTCGGCGTCCTGATCCACAACTTCGCCGACGGCGAGGAGACCGCCAAGGACTGGCTCGACCCGTTCGGCGACGTCTACATCAGCCTCCTCAAGGTCGTCGTCGTCCCGCTGGTGTTCGCCGCGATCGTGGTGAGCGTCGGACGGCTCCGCAACGTCGGCAGCGTCGCCCGGCTGACCGGCAAGACCCTCGGCTGGTTCGTCGTCACCTCGGCCATCGCCACCGCCATCGGGCTGGCCGTCGCGCTGATCGTCAAGCCGGGCGAGGGCCTCGGCAAGCTGGCCAGCGAGTCCGCCGAGACCGAGCCGGTCACGTGGACGCAGGTGCTGCACAACCTGTTCCCGTCCAACATCGTCAAGGCGATGGCGGACGGCAACGTCCTCGGCGTCGTCACGTTCGCGGTGCTGTTCGGCGCCGCGCTGGTCGCGATCGGCGAGCGCGGTGAGCGCATCACCGGCATCGTCGACGACCTCTACCTGGTCATGCAGAAGGCCGTCTGGTGGGTCGTCCGCCTCACCCCGATCGGCTCGTTCTTCCTGATCGGCTCGGTCGTGGCGACGTACGGCCCGAGCTCGCTGGAGCCGCTCGCCAAGTTCACCGGCGCGATCTACCTCGCCGTCGCCATCATGCTGCTGCTCGGCTACCCCGCGCTGCTGCGGGTGTTCGGCCGCGTGAACCCGCTGAAGTTCCTGCGCAACTCCTGGCCCGCGATCGAGTTCGCGTTCGTCTCCTCGTCCTCGATCGCGACGCTGCCGATCGCGCAGCGGGTGTCGATCGAGCGCAACGGCGTGCAGCGCGAGTACGCGAGCTTCGCCCAGCCGCTCGGCGCGACGATCAAGTTCGACGGCTGCGGTGCGATCTACCCGGCGGTCGCGGCGGTCTTCGTCGCCCAGTACACCGGCGTGAACCTCGGCATCGCCGACTACTCGCTGATCGCGCTCGCCGCCGTGATCGGGCAGCTCGGCACCGGCGGCACCCCCGGCCCGGCGCTGGTCGCGCTGACGCTGACCCTCACCACGGTCGGCCTGCCGCTCCAGGCGGTCGGCTACCTGATCGCGATCGACAAGGTCATCGACATGGCCCGGACGGCGCTGAACGTCACCGGGCAGCTCACGGTGCCGATCCTGGTCGCACGCTCGGAGGGCCTGCTGGACGACGAGGTGTTCAACGGCAGGCCCGTCGACCTGATCTCCCCCGAGGCGGACGAGAGCCGTGAGGAGCGGCGCGAGGAGACCCTCGGGCAGGGCCGGCGCGGGAAGCCCCAGCCCCCCGAGCCCGCCCCTGCCTGATCATCGTCACAGACTGACGAACGTTACAGAGCGACAGTCGACGAGGACCTGCACCGCGGGCCTGACAGCCCCTACAGCGGGCCCTTTGAGGACGAGGCGTTGCCATCCGGGGGCGCCTCGTCCCGTTTGCGCCTCGTCCCGTTCCCGCGGGTCACGCGTGCAGCGTCACCGCGTAGGCGGGGCCGGGGTTGGTGAACGCGTGGGCGCGGCTGCCGTGGACGCGCACGCGGTTCGCCTTCAGAGGACGCTCGGTCACGCCGTCCACGGCGATGACGACCTCGGCGAGCTCACCGGCGACCAGCGTGCTGACCCGGGTCTTCCCGTGGACGTGCACGGTGGTGCGGTAGCCGGGCGGCCACGTCGCGAGCCACGCTCGGACGCCGTCCACCTCGTCCAGCGGGATCGAGACGGGAACGGTGCCGAAGCCGGCGAGCGGCCACCAGCCGTCCGGCCGCGCCGCGAGGTCGTGGACGCGCGCGGCGAGCTGCCCGACGGTGGGCGGGCGGGTGATGAGGGTGCGTCCATGCGGGTCGTCCTGACCACGCATGGTGAGATCGGGGACCATATCCAGGATGTCCTTCGGTGGTGGGGCCGGTGCGGGAGATTCAGCGGCAACACGAAGGACACAGCGCGCTGGCCACACGGCGGAGCGCCACAGGGCCGAGAGACATACGCGCTGGCATGACTCTAGAAGACACTCAGTCACCGACTGTTGTCAAGTGGATCGCGGGTGTTCATCGTCCGTCCACCGCCGTGCCGCGGGAAACCGCGAGCATGCGGCCCTGAGATCAACGGAACGGAGTCGCCATGGACCGTCGGAGTGTGCTGCGCGGGGGCCTGATCACGACCGGCGGGACGGCCGCCGCCCTGCTCACCGGCGGCGCCGCCTCGGCGCTGGTCAGGACGGGGCGCCCCCGCCTGACCCACGGCGTGCAGAGCGGTGACGTGACCGCCCGCGAGGCGGTGGTGTGGGCCCGCGCGGACCGACCGTCCCGGATGCTGGTCGAGGTGGGCCGGCGCCCCGACTTCCGGAACGCCCGCACGATCAGGGGTCCGGTCCTCACACCGGACACCGACCTCACCGGCAAGACCCTCCTGCGCGGCCTGCCGTCCGGCGAGGAACTGCACTACCGCGTGCGCCTCGACGACCTGGACGGGCGGCTCACGTCCGCGCCCGTCCCCGGCCGCCTGCGCACCGCGCCGCGCCGCCACCAGGACATCCGCTTCGTCTGGTCGGGCGACCTGGCCGGGCAGGGCTGGGGCATCGCCCCCGATTTCGGCGGCTACCGCATCTTCAAGGCGATGGGCGCGCTCGACCCGGACTTCTTCCTGTGCAGCGGCGACCTCGTCTACTCCGACGGCCCCCTCGCCGAGACGGTCCCGCTCCCGGACGGCCGCACCTGGCGCAACATCGTCACCCCCGAGAAGGCCAAGGTCGCCGAGACGCTCCCCGAATATCGCGGCCAGTTCCGCTACAACCTCCAGGACGCGAACCTCCAGGCGTTCAACGCCCGCGTGCCGATGATCTACCAGTGGGACGACCACGAGACCGTCAACAACTGGTACCCCGGCGAGATCCTCGACCTTCCGCAGTACACCGAGAAGCGCGTGGACGTCCTCGTGTCCCACGCCCGCCGCGCGATGTTCGAATACACCCCGGTCAGGACGGCGCGAACCGGGCGCCTCTACCGCAGGATCTCCTACGGCCCGTTGCTGGACGTCTTCGTCCTGGACATGCGCACCTACAAGTCCCCGAACGACGCGAACAACTCCCCCACTCAGAAGGACGGCCTTCTGGGCGCCGAGCAGACGGCGTGGCTCAAGCGCGAACTCCGCGACTCCAAGGCCGTCTGGAAAGTCATCGCGAACGACCTCCCGCTCGGCCTGGTCGTCCCCGACGGCACGGCCCAGGAGTCCGCCGCGCAAGGCGACAACGGCGCCCCCCTCGGACGCGAACGCGAGATCGCCGACCTGCTCTCCCACGCCAAGAAGCACCGCGTCCGGAACATGGTCTGGCTCACCGCCGACGTCCACTACACGGCGGCCCACTACTACGACCCGTCCAAGGCCGCATTCTCCGACTTCGACCCCTTCTGGGAATTCGTCGCAGGCCCCCTGAACGCCGGCGCCTTCGGCCCCAACACCCTCGACGGCACGTTCGGCCCCCAGCTGAGGTTCGCGAAGGCACCACCCCACGCGAACACCTCCCCCGCCGAGGGCTTCCAGTTCTTCGGCGAGGTGGACATAGACGCCCGCAGCCGGGAGCTGACCGTTCACCTGCGGGACCTGGACGGCAAGAAGCTCTTCAGGCAGACCCTCACTCCCTGAGAGCAAGGCCGGAGTACCGGCCCCGGTGGCCTCGGGTCGTCGGCGGGTGGGGAAGCCCGACCGACAAGAACGGGCCCCGCCCTCCCGCGAGGAGGGCGGGGCCCGTTTCGTCATGCGAGGTCAGTCCTCTTCCAGGGTGCGGAGGAACTCTTCCGCGGTGATCGCCGCTGCGTCCGGCGTCGGTCGGTTGGCGATGATCCCGCGCACCACGGAGCGCGCGAGGTGGGCCCGGTACACGGTGGCGATATGGGCGCCGAGGATGCATGAGCGGGGGTCACTGACACTGTCCACGAACCGGGTGTGGTCGGTGAAGGGGTTCTCCGGGAACGGGATGTCGGCGGTCGCGACGATGAACTCCGCTTTCGGCGCGTGTATCAGCACCTCCTTGTGCTCGCCCAAGTACACGAACAGCCTGGTGTTGGCCCACCAGGGGCCGCCCAGCGAGTCCCCGCCGGGCGACCACATCGTTAGGGCGATGGCTCCGTCCGCCGGGCCGGCCGGCCCTTCCTGCGGGCCCTCCGGCTCATCCGAGACGAAGGTGAGCCCGTCCCGTCGGCGCGTGAAGGCCCTCAGAGCGGCGCGCAGGCGCAGCGCCAGACCGCCGGCCTCCTCCGCGAGCAGGTCCACGCTCGGCTCCGGGGGGAGCTGACCGGGGGCGGTGCGGGCGGCGACGGCCCTGTCCCACAGCGGCGCGAGGTCCACGGTCTCCCCGGCGGTTCCGCCAAGGCGAGGGATGTACAACTCGGGGTAGGCCGTCGCCTGTTCGGCGACTTCCTGTCGGGTGCGCTCCCAGTCCGCGGTGATGTCCAACCTGACTTCCTCTCTGCGCTTCGATGGCAGCGTGGTCGGGCCCCGCCCACTGCACTTTGATTCACATGCTCGTCGCAACCCTGCTGATTATGAGGCCGTTATCCACAGAACTCGATTCGGCTACCGCTGATCAGGGCGACTGCCTACCGTCGAGCGCATGGACACGCTCGCGTCCCTCGCCCGCCACTTCGCTAAAACACCGGCCAGGGCCGCGGCCCCGGTGCCCCGCGCTAGGACTCCCGGGGCCGCAGCGATCCACCTCCTGATCACCGAGAACCTGCTGGAGGGGCGTTCAGGATCGGGCACCTTCGTGCGCCGCAGGCCGGAGCTGAAGCGCCTGGCGCGGAACTGGTACGGCGGCAGCGGGCGCGACGGCTCGCCGTTTCGTAAGGAGATGAAACGGCAGGGGAAGGCCAGCGGATCGAGTCGGCGGAGGAGATCGTCACCGCACGCCCCATCAGCGCCGCCGAGGCCGCCCGGCTCGGAGCACTCACCCCACGTGCCCCGGCAGGCCCCTCGGCACGTCCGACAACACCACCGGCATACTAGAACGCATGTTCGACCTATTTGGCCGCTGACATGCGGATACCACCCGCCGTCATCTACCGCGCCACCCACGGCCCCGCCTACCTCCTCGCATGGGAGCAACACCACGACCGCACCTGGTGGGCCCGCCTCCTCTGGATCGAGATCCACCCCGACGGCTACACCGGCCGCCACGCCCGGGTCGTCGCCGCCGACGTCGCCCCCATCCCCGGCCAGGACTACGCCTCCGTCCCCCGGCACCGCATAGACTCGCGCACCCGTCCGCCCAGCGACCCGACGGACCCGCGCGACCCGAGCCACCGACGCGACCCCCAGGCCGGGTTCCGGCTCGCATACGAGCGCGCACTCAACCGCAAACCAGAACCCGACTTCTGAGCCTCCGTACACGACCACGACGAAGCCCGGCAGCGCACCGCCCCCACTTCCCGCAGGCCCCGCAAGGCGATCATCGGCCTGCAGAGCTGGGTCCCGTCTACCGATGCAGGACAACTCAGTCACTGTCGGTGAAGCCGTGGCCGGTTCTGGAGCGGGAGGAGAGACTGAGGAAGGCCGGAGGAGAACAGGGACCCTCGCCCGCAACGGTTGGAAGGTACTCACGGCATGACCGCCGACAAGAAGGCCATCGGCGCGCGCCTGCGCCAGATCCGGGAGGCACCGCCCTACTGGTCACGGGCCGAACTGGCACGCCTCCTGCGCGCCGCCGCCGACCCCCGCGACCGCGCCGACATGCCGCACGTGCCCAGCCTCATCGAAATGATCAAACAGTGGGAGGCGGGCAGATACCTGCCCAACCCCCGCTACCGCGCCCTGTACGCACGCGTGACCGGCCTGACCGAAGACGACCTGTTCGCCCCGCGATCGGCTGCGACGCGATGGTGCCCGGACGGGCTCAAGGGCGTGTCCACGCCGGATGACGAGGCGCGGCTTCTCGCGGCCGCGCAACGTCCGTCGCGGATCGATCTCTCCGTCGTGGACTCGCTGGCGGCGATCCTGGCCGCGGAGCGCCGGGCTGAGGACGCCGGCGGGTCGAGCCCGCTGATCGAGCCGGTGCGGGCGCAGCTCGCCGCGGTCGAGGACATGGTGAGGGGCGCGAGGGGCCCCGTCCGCCGACCGCTGCTGGACGTCGCCGCGCAGTGGGCCCAGTTCGCCGGATGGCTCCACAGCAGCGTCGACCGGCATGACCGGGCGATGGAGTACCTCACCCGCACGCTCCAGTGGGCGACCGAGGTCGGCGATCAAGCTCTGGTCGGCGCGGTCATGTCCTGGCAGGGGTACGTCGCCGAACGGCGCGGGGAGATCGGCCCCATGATCGGGCTCTCGCAGGCGGGACAGCGCGTGCGGCAGTCGGTCGGACGCGTCTACGACCTGTTCCAGGAGGCACGGGGCCGGGCCTTGCTCAACGAGGCGGACACCGTCCGGCAGCTCACCGGGACCGCTGTGGAGGAGGCCGCGGACGTCCGGTCCGACGACGCGCGCCCGTGGGAGTACTACTACTTCGCCCCTGGCTTCTTCGCACTTGAGCACGGGACGGCGTACCGCATCCTCGGCCGCACGGACCCGGACCGCAACGCTGAGGCCGTCGAACTGCTCACCGCGGGCCTGGACGATCTGCCACTGGAGATGCGCGGCTCGGAATGGGCGGGAGACTTCGTTCATCAGCTCGGCCGTGCCTACCTTCAGGCCGGTGAGCGGGACCAGGCCACCCGGATCGCTGACGAGCTGGACGAGATGGCGGGGAGTATCAGGTCGGATCGCCTCGCACGCCACGCTGACAAGCTGCGCTGAGAGCACGGTCGATAAGGCTTCGCCCGCCACTGGCATGGAAAGAAATCTTCATTCATCTCCTGAACGGCTCTGAGATTTGCACGTGTGTCGCTCATGCCACCACCTTTTGCCCTGAGAGATTCATTCTTCGAGTGAAAGACTAATCAGCGCTGGTGATTGCGGTCTTCAAGCAGGACGCTTGGTTCCCTGCGCTTGCTTGCGGGGGCGGCAGCGCCTTCCCCGGCGGCCTAGGATGACGGGTTGCGGGACTCGTGTTCGGGTGCGCCGGGGTCAGGAGTGAGCGATGGGCCAGGGCAAGGGAGGGCGCGACGCCTCGTTAGGCTCCGATGGGGAACCATTCCCAGACCCGGCCCGGCTCTGCAGTGTCGCCGAGTTGAAGGGCGAGCTCAGGCGGTTGAAGGCGTGGTCCGGGCTGTCCTACCGAGAGTTGGAGCGCAGGGCGCAGAGCACTGGCCACCCGCTGCCCCACACGACCATTGCGGCGATGCTCAGTGCGTCCCGTCCACGGCTGCCACGGGACGAGCAGATCGAGGCGTTCACTCGCGCGTGCGGATGCGACGATGAGCAGGTCGCGGCTTGGGTGGCGGCCCGCCGTCGCATCGCCATGGAGGACGCGGTCCCTGAACAAGTACAAGTGCCCCCGCAGGAGTCGGACGGCCTTTCCTCTCCGGGGCTCCGCCGACGTCCTCTGCTGATCATTGGTGGGTTGTGCGCTGTGACCGTTGCCGTTCTGTTGGCGGTCGCGGTGGGGGACCGATTCTCGCGTGGATCGAGTGGGAAGAGCCTTTCGCCGGGGGCGTCGGCGTCCGTTCAGGCTGGACGCACCGGGAGCACCGGGCCTGGTCCGGGGCGGTATCGCATTCGTGCCGCGCATTCGGGGATGTGCCTGTCGGAGGTGCCGTCCGCGTCGAGCGGGCTGGTCACACAGACGTCCTGCGCCCGGTCCTTTCCGCCGATGGAGTTGGAACGCCGGCCCGGCGGCTATCGCATTCTCACGCACCACCCCGAGTTCGGCCTTGGGTGCATGGGCATCTCGGAAGGACGCAAGACGCCGGGCCCCTACGTGTTCGACGACCAATGCGGTGACGAGAACGCCGGGGGCGAGGTCTTCTCGTTCGAACCGGTTGGCGGCGCGGCCCCCGGGTTCACCATCCGAGCCGTTCACAGCGGCTTCTGCCTCGGGTTCCCGGAAGACACCAAGCGGGATCGGGCACCGCTGTTCCACATGCCGTGCGACGGTTCCGCCGGCCAGGTGTTCGTCCTCGTCCCGGGATAGCGCCGAGCGGAGATTGTCGTCCGCGCTCGGCGGGTGAGGCGCGGGCGGCGGAGGTGCGGGCGGCGGAGGTGCGTGGCGCGGCGGCCGCGGAGAGCAGGCCATCGGAACCCTGCGGTGCCGGACGGTCCGGCCGGATGAATGTGGGTCATCTGGTGAGGAGTAGGTACATGATCGCGCTTATCGCCCCATCGGTGGCGGGCATCCCGCGACCGCGCGGGAAGCCGGGGGAAAAGAGGGGCAGGCGCCAGCCCTGAATCCGGTGCGGCCTTTCATCCGCGAGGCGGTGCATAACAGGCGCGGAAGGCATCGGGGCAGGTCCGGGCGCAGATGGCCGGAGTTATAAATCGGAAGATTGACGTGCAATACGGACGTTTTCTGTCCGATTTTACTTTGTTCATACTCAAGGGTTGCCTGTTCTATACAGCATGGATGAGTAACTATTCACGACACGGAATGCAGGCAATTCCGTGATCGATTCTTGGTACGGCCTCCCCCAGGGCCGCCTCCCCCGGTACACAAGATCAGAGGAGTGGTACGTGAATTACGGAGACGAGCTACGACGCGAGATCCTGTCGAATGGAGTCACCCCGCTCATCGGCGTGTTCGACATGTTCTCCGCCTCCGTCGCCGCACAGCACTACGACGGCCTGTTCGTGTCGGGCTTCGGGTTCGCCGCGTCCTACTACGGGCTCCCCGACATCGGCTTCATCGCCTGGCCCGACATGGTGGCGTTCGTGCAGCGGCTGCGGCTCGCCTTCCCCGGCCGGCATCTGCTGGTCGACATCGACGACGGATACGTCGACCCCGAGGTCGCGTGCCACGTCGTCGAGCATCTGGAGCGGATCGGCGCGTCCGGCGTGATCCTGGAGGACCAGCAGCGCCCGCGGCGCTGCGGGCACGTGGAGGGCAAGCGGATCCTGCCGCTGCCGGAGTACCTGGAGAAGCTCGACATGGTCCTGAGCACCCGCCGGGACCTCGTCGTCGTCGCCCGCACCGACGCCACCGAGGACGAGGAGATCCTCACGCGCGCCAAGGCCCTGGCGGATACCGACGCGGACGTCATCCTGGTGGACGGCGTCCGGAGCATCGACTGGATCCACCGGGTCCGGGCCGTCATCGGCGACAAGCCCCTGCTGTTCAACCAGATCGCGGGTGGCAAGTCGCCGCGCGTCTCGCTGCCCGAACTGGCCGATCTGGGGGTGAACGTCGCCATCTACAGCACCCCCTGCCTCTTCGCGGCGCAGAGCGCCATGGACGAGGCGCTCCAGCGTCTCAAGGGCAGCGAGGGACGGCTCCCCGAGACCACCACCGGGAGCATCGGGGTCAAGGAGTCGCTCGCGCTGCTCGAACGCAACATCAGCCGGAACCATCCGAAGCCGCAGCGGGAGCTGGCGGACGCCCTGGTGTGATCCGCCCGATGGCAGGCACGTCCGCCGACGAGCAAGGAAACACATGCGTGCTGTCTCCGCGGTGATGACGCGGCTGCATATCGATCCCTACATCGCGGCGATTCTCTGTTCGGTGGGAATCGCCGCGATGTTCCCCGCCCGTGGGGCCGCCGCCGGGGCCCTCGACTGGACGGGCACGGCCGCGATCACCCTGTTGTTCTTCTTCTACGGCGCCCGGCTCTCCACCGGCGAGGCGCTGCGCGGGCTGCGGCACTGGCGGCTGCACACGGCGATCTCGTCGGTGACCTTCGTGGTCTTCCCGGCCCTCGGGATCGGCTGCGCGTTCTTCCTGGAGGACACGCTCCACGCGGGCGTCGTGTTCCTGTGCGTGCTGCCGTCCACGGTGCAGTCGTCGATCACGCTCACCTCCATCGCCGGGGGCAACGAGGCGGGCGCCATCTGCAGCGCCTCGCTGTCCAACCTGGCCGGGGTGGTGCTGACGCCGCTGATGGCGGCCGCGCTGATCTCGGTGGAGGGCGGATTCTCGCTCGGCTCCGTCGGCGACATCACCGTGCGGCTGCTGCTGCCGTTCCTGGTGGGGCAGCTCGTCCAGCGGTGGATCGGCGACCACCTGCGGGCCCGGCGGCGGCTGCTGTCGCGGTACGACCGCGGAGTGATCCTGCTGGTCGTCTACACGGCGTTCAGCCACGGCATCGTCACCGGCGTCTGGGACGGTCTCGAAGCGCTGGAGCTCGGCGTCCTCGTCGTGGTCATCGCCGGCCTCCTGGCCGTCGCGCTGACCGCCGCGGGGCTGATCTCCCGATTCGGCGGCTTCTCCGACGCGGACCGCATCGCCGTCCTCTTCTGCGGCTCGCAGAAGAGCCTCGCGAGCGGCCTGCCCATGGCGACCGTCCTGTTCGCCGGCGCCGCCGTCAGCACCGCCGTGCTCCCGCTGATGCTCTACCACCAGCTCCAGCTGCTGGTGTGCTCCTGGCTCGCGCAGCGTTTCGCGAAACGCCCGGCGCCGGAGCCCGCCGGCGTCACCGCCTGAAAGGACACCATGTCCGTCAAACCCCTCATATCCACTAAGCCCCTCACGTCCATCAAGCCCCCCACATCCATCAGATCCCTTGGGCCCATCACGCCCCTCGCGGGGCTCCTCAAGGCCCTCGCGGGCGCCGCGCTCGCCTGCACCGCCGTCCTCGGGACGGCCGGGACCGCGTCGGCGGCCGAGTCCGGGGACGTCAACGTCAACATCTACAACGTCGACAACAGCGGCGACGACGCCGGGAACGACAGCCTCCTGGAGATCGACCGGTCACTGAACCTCGCCAAGGGGGACGGCAGCCCCGGCAGCGACATCATCAACCAGGTCGGCGCCGCGTCCAGCGGCATGTCGCCGGGGTCGTCCAACGGTTCGCTGACCGGTTCGGCCACCGATCTGGCGCCTGGTGATTCTGACGACGAGTGAGTGGTGTTCTCACCTTTTCGGTCGTGTGGTCCACGACGGGGACCGGAGATGTATGAAGTGACCCCGTTACGGTCCGTGGACGGACGCCCACTCAGTGAGAGGGCGGCGAAACCGACGCTCCGGAGGAGCAGTGACCCCCGAGACACGAACAGACACAGATGAAGTGGCCAATATGGACAAGGTCGATGTCCATCCCGATGTCCACCGGCCCACCGAGACCGACGAAGAGCAGGTCCTGGCGGGCCTGTACGGCGCCGCGGACGAGGACGGCGTCCACCGCGGAGAGGGCGCCTGATGGGCACGGCGGCACAGATGCTGGCGGAGGCCCGCAGATCCCTCGGCTTGTCGGGCCGTCCGAATAGGATCAGCCGGGAGTACGCGTCCAGGCACGGAGACGAGTTCCTCCGGGCGTCCTGGTGCGACATGGCCATCACCTACTGGGCGCGGCACAGCGGCAACGCCGGCGCCGTCCTGCCGGGCGGCGACCGCGCCTACACCGTCTGGCACGCGGAGGACTTCCAGAAGGCCGGGCACTGGCACAAGGGCACGACGGCCGCGGTCAACGACGCCAGACCCGGCGACATCGTGTTCTTCGACTGGGGCGAGACCAACCGGGTGTCGGCCATCGACCACGTCGGCATCGTCGAGAGGGTCCTCGGAGGCGGACGGCTCCAGACCATCGAGGCCAACACCGCCGACGCCTGCAGGCGCCGCGTGCGCGCGTCGAGCGTGATCGCCGGGTACGGACGGCCCGCCTACGGCGGGTCCGACTGGACGGAGGACATCGTGAAGAAGCTGCCGCAGCTCAAGAAGGGCGACTCGGGCGAGCACGTCGAGAGCGTGCAGGGCCTCCTCCTCGCCCGCAGCCACCCCGAGATCCGCCTGACGGGCAGGTTCGACGATGAGACGGAGAAGGCGGTGAAGTCCGTGCAGCGCTGGGGCGGCGTCACCGCCGACGGCGTCGTCGGGCCGAAGACCTGGTCCGTCCTCCTGCGCGTCCACTAGCAGATTGCGATGCGCGCATAGAAGGTCCCGGCGCGCATGCGCAAGGGACCATCGGTCCGGCACCCTGCGGTAAACAATCGGCGGCGGGGGCTAGTACACGATTCAACCTCGGCATACGTTCGGAAGGTCGCTTCCACGGAGGTGGCCCCGATGACGTGGCCCGACCAGCGTGCTCCGCCCAGGGGCGTCTCGTTCCAGCCAACCCCGAGACGTCCCTGGGAGGACCCATGCCACGAATCCGTGTCGAGGTCGATGGTGCGACGTACGAGGACGACGTCGAACCCCGCCTCCTTCTCGTCCACTATCTGCGCGACCGGCTCGGCAAGGTCGGGACCCCCGTCGGGTGCGACACCAGCAACTGCGGGGCCTGCACCATCCTGATGGACGGGCTGAGCGTGAAGAGCTGTTCCGTGCTCGCCGTCCAGGCCGACGGCCGCGACGTCACGACCGTCGAGGGCCTGGGGATCGACGGCGCGGAGCATCCGATGCAGCGCGCCTTCCACGAGGAGCACGCGCTCCAGTGCGGCTACTGCACACCCGGCATGATCATGGCGTCGATCGACCTGCTGCGGGAGAACGCCGACCCGTCCGAGCAGGAGGTCCGGGACGGGCTCGAAGGCAACCTGTGCCGCTGCACCGGCTACCAGAACATCGTCCGCGCCGTGCGGCGGGCGGCGGGCGAGATGCGCTGTCCCGCCGGTCCGGAGACCGTGGAGACGGTGGAGACGGTGGAGACGGTGGAGACAGGGCAGACGGGCGAGACGGGGCGGGCGGGGGAACGGACGCCGTCCGCGGAGCAGGAGGTCACGTCATGACCGCGACAGCCGAAGGCCCGGCGAAGGAGATCGGGGCGCCGCGCAAACGTTCCGAGGACGCCCGGCTCGTCACCGGCCGGACCCGCTGGACCGACAACATCACGCCCGCCGGGACGCTGCACGTGGTCTTCCTGCGCAGCCCCCACGCGCACGCGAGGATCACCAAGGTCGACACCGCGCAGGCGCGGACCCGCCCCGGCGTGGTCGCCGTGCTCAGCGGCGCCGACCTCGCCGGCGAGCAGGGCGCGCTGCCGTGCGCCTGGGTCGTCACCGAGGACATGCGCCACCCCGACCATCCGCCGATGGCGGTGGAGGAGGTCCGCTACGTCGGCGAGCCCGTCGCGTGCGTCGTCGCCCGCGACCGGTACGCGGCGGCCGACGCGCTGGAGGACATCGACGTCGACTACGAGCCGCTGCCCGCCGTCGTCGACATGGAGGAGGCGCTGGCCGAGGGTGCCGACCTCGTCCACAGCGGGCTGGGCACGAACAAGTCGTATACGTGGGTGTTCGAGAACGGCGATCTCGACGCGGCGCTCCGGGACGCGCCGGTCGTCCTGGAGCGCCGGTACGTCCAGCAGCGCCTGATCCCCACCGCGATGGAACCGCGCGCGGTCCTGTGCGTCCCGGAAGGGGACGAGTTCACCCTGTATTCGGCGACGCAGATCCCGCACATCCTGCGGCTCATGCTCGCCACGGTCACCGGCATCCCCGAGCACCGGCTCCGGGTCGTCGCGCCCGACGTCGGCGGCGGGTTCGGGTCCAAGCTCCAGGTATACGGCGAGGAGGTCATCGCGCTGCTGCTCGCGCGGCGGCTCGGCCGTCCCGTCAAATGGACGGAGTCGCGCAGCGAGGGCAACATGACCGTCCACCACGGGCGCGACCAGATCCAGCGGCTCACCCTCGCGGCGGAGCGGGACGGCCGCGTCCGCGGGCTGAAGGTGGACCTGCTCGCCGACATGGGCGCCTACCTGATGCTCGTCACGCCCGGCATCCCGCTGCTCGGCGCGTTCATGTTCAACGGCATCTACAAGATGGACGCCTACTCCTTCACCTGCTCGGGCGTCTTCACCACCAAGACCCCGACGGACGCCTACCGCGGCGCGGGCCGCCCTGAGGCGACGTACGCGATCGAGCGGCTGATGGACGAGCTCGCCGCCGAGCTGGACCTCGACCCGATCGAGGTGCGGCGCCGCAACTGGATCGGGCACGAGGAGTTCCCCTACGAGACGATCGCGGGCCTCACCTACGACTCCGGCGACTACGAGTCGGCGACGGAGAAGGCGCTGCAGCTGTTCGAGTACGACGCGCTCCGCGCCGAGCAGGCCGACCGGCGCGGGCGCCGCGACCCGGTGCAGCTCGGGATCGGCGTGTCCACGTTCACCGAGATGTGCGGGATCGCCCCGTCCCGGGTGCTCGGGTCGCTGTCCTACGGCGCCGGGGGCTGGGAACACGCGGCGGTGCGCGTCCTGCCGTCCGGGAAGGTCGAGGTCGTCACCGGCTCGTCGCCGCACGGCCAGGGGCACGAGACGGCGTGGGCGCAGATCACGGCCGACCGGCTCGGTGTCCCTTTCGAGGACGTCAAGGTCTTGCACGGCGACACCGCGGTGTCGCCCAAGGGCATGGACACCTACGGTTCGCGGTCACTGGCCGTCGGCGGGATCGCGCTGTACTCCGCCTGCGACAAGGTCGTCGACAAGGCCCGCCGGGTCGCCGCGCACCTGCTGGAGGCCGCGGAGCAGGACCTGGAGTTCACCGACGGGCGGTTCAGCGTCCGCGGCGTCCCGGAGGAGGGCCGGACGCTGCAGGAGGTCGCGCTGGCCGCGTTCGCCGCCCACGACCTGCCCGACGGCGTCGAGCCGTCCCTCGACTCCGACGCCACATTCGACCCGGAGAACTTCTCCTTCCCCCACGGGACGCACCTGTGCGCCGCCGAGGTCGACACCGAGACCGGGCTGGTCCGGCTCCGCAAGTACGTGGCCGTCGACGACGTCGGCAAGGTCGTCAACCCGCTGATCGTCGAAGGGCAGGTCCACGGCGGCCTCGCCCAGGGCATCGCCCAGGCGCTCTACGAGGAGGCCGTCTACGACGACGACGGCAACCTCACGACGACGACCATGGCCGACTACCTCATCCCGTCCGCCGCCGACCTGCCGGAGTTCGTCACCGGCCGCACCGAGACCCCCGCCACGTCCAACCCGCTGGGCGTGAAGGGCGTCGGCGAGGCGGGCACGATCGCCTCGACCCCGGCGGTCGTCAACGCGATCGTGGACGCGCTCCGCCCGTACGGCGTCCGGGACGTCCCGATGCCGTGCACACCCGAACGCGTCTGGCGGGCGCTGCGCGCGGAGCCGCCGCCGGGCGGCACCACGTCCGGCGACGCGGAGCCGGGCAGCGCGACGCCGGGCAGCGCCACGCCGGGCGCGGGCGGCGGACTCGGCTCGGCGCAGGCGCAGGACACCGAGGGAGGCACCCGATGATCCCCGCGACGTTCGAGTACCTGCGGCCCACCACCGTCGACGCCGCCGTCTCGGTCCTGTCGGACGCCGGAGAGGACGCCAAGATCCTCGCGGGCGGGCAGAGCCTCATGCCGCTGCTGCGGCTCCGCCTCGCCTACCCCGACGCGCTGATCGACCTCGACCGGATTGGCTCCCTGCGCGGGATCCGCGACGACGGCGACGCCCTGCACATCGGCGCGATGACCACGCACGACGAGGTGATCCACGACCCGTCCGTCCGCGAGCACGTCCCGCTCCTCGCCCGGGCGGCCGAGACGGTCGCCGACCCGGCCGTCCGGCACCGCGGCACGTTCGGCGGATCGCTCGCGCACGCCGACCCGGCGGGAGACCTGCCCGCGGTCGCGCTGGCGCTGGACGCGGTGTTCCACGTCCGCTCCATCCGGGGCGAGCGGGAGATCCCCGCCGCCGAGTTCTTCGTCGACTGGATGACGTCCGCGCTGGAGGCGGACGAGATCCTCACCGGCGTCCGCGTCCCGAAACTGGGCGAGGGATGGGGCGTGCGCTACGAGAAGTTCCACCGGACGGCCCAGGCGTGGGCGATCGTCGGGGTCGCCTGCGCGGTCCGCCGCGAGAACGGCACCGTCACGGACGCCCGGGTCGCGCTCACCAACATGGGCCCGGCGCCCGTCCGCGCCACCGAGGTGGAACAGCTGGTCCAGGGCCGCCCAGCCTCCGGCGACACCTTCCGCTCCGCCGCCGAGCACGCCCCGTCCGGCACCGAACCGCCCAGTGACCTGCACGGTTCGCCCGAGTACCGGACGCACCTCGCCACCGTGCTGACCGCGCGGGCGCTCACCGCGGCCGCCGCAAGCTGACCCGATCACGCGGCCGGATCCGCCCGCCCGGCGGTCCGGCCGCGTGATCCCCGAGTGGCGGTCGCCCGTCCGACGGTCGTAAGGTCACGAACAAGGTCTCCGGACGATAAGGACTGCGATCATGGAACTCGACCACGATTTCACCGTCCCCGTGCCCGTGGACCAGGGCTGGAACGTCCTGCTGGACGTGGAGCGCGTCGCCGCCTGCATGCCGGGCGCCACCCTCGACTCGATCGACGGCGAGGAGTACAAGGGCCGCCTCAAGGTCAAGGTCGGCGCGATGACGATCACCTACCGCGGCACCGCCCGGATCGTCTCCGCGGACGAGTCGTCCCGGACGGTCACGCTGGAGGCCGGCGGCAAGGAGGCCCGCGGTTCCGGGACCGCCTCGGCCACCGTCCAGGCCCGCCTCCACGAGCAGGAGGACGGCACGACCCGCGTCACCGTCCGCACCAAGCTCAACGTCACCGGACGGCCCGCCCAGTTCGGCCGCAACATCCTCTCCGAGGTCGGCTCCAAGATCATCGACCGTTTCGCCAAGGCCCTGGCGGAGGAACTGGAGTCCCCGTCCGCCGAGACGCCCGAGAAGGCGCCGTCCGCAGGCGACACCAAGCCCGCCACGAAACCGGACACCACGCCCAAGGCCAAGCCCGAAGCGACCACAAAGCCCGAAAAGGCACCAGAGGCCGAAAGCGCGGCAGACCCCAAGAAGACAACCAAGCCGGAGAAGCCAACAGAGCGCGAGAAAGCAGCAGAGGCGACAAAGGCCGCGAAGCCCAAGCAGACAAAGGAGCCCGAGAAGGGAGCGGAGTCGGAAAAGACACCGGAGCCCAAGAAGACACCGGAGCGCGGGAAGGCAACGGAGCCCGAGAAGGCACCAGCGCCCAAGGAGCCGGAGCCCAAGAGGACAGCGGAACCCAAGAAGGCAGCGGAGTCCAAGAAGGCGCCGGAGGCCGAGCCCGCCACAAGCAGCAGCTCCGCCGCGGAAGCCGAGCACGCGGCCGAGGCCGATTCCGCCGCGGAAGCCGAGGATGCAGCCGAGGTTGATTCCGCCGCCGTCCCTGAGCCTGAGGCGGCCGAAGCCGACCGAGCCGAGACCGCCTCCCCCGACCGGGAGCAGCCCGCGTCCCGTCCGGCGGAGAAGCGCGCCCAGTCGGACGACGCGATCGACCTGCTGGAGTTCGCCGGCCCGTCCTTGGCCAAGCGCGCCGTCCCCGCGGTGGGCGGCCTGGTCGCCCTGGCGGTGGCCGTCCGCTACCTGACCCGCCACCGCAAGCGCCGCTGACCCCGCTCGCCGAAAGTACCGCTGACCTCGCCACCGCAAGCGCCGCTGACCCTGCCCCGCAAGTACCGCTGACCTTGCTCGCCGCAAGCACCGCTGACCCTGCCCCCGCAAGCACCGCTGGCCCCGCCGCCGCAAGCGCCGTTGACCTTGCTCGCCGCAAGCATCGGAGGCCGCCCTCCGGTTCCCGGGCGGCGGGCGGCGTGGCCGTGGCAGGGTGAGTGGACGTGGCGGCCTGCTCCCGAACCGCCCGCGTGTGGGCCCTTCCGAGACCCCGGAGTCGCTTTGGCAGGGATGCTGTACTACCCGGACGTCAACCCGCCCGAGGAGATCCTGTACCAGGCGATCCTGTACTGGGACTCGCTGGCGACGATCACCACGCCCGACCACCGTGCGCTGCTCTCCCCCGCGCTGCGGGAGATCGAGGACGCCGGGCACTACACGCCGGTCGACCTGAACAGCGCGGACTTCGGGCGGCCGCTGTGGCGGTCACTGGTGGACGACCTCATGCCCCTGGTCGGACGGTCGGGCCCGGGGGCCGCGTTGCCCGCCGCGCCACCGTACGGCTCGCCGGAGTGGACGATGGACACCGACATCACCTGGGAGTCCTGGAACCGGTACCCCCGCGAGGTGGTCGAGGAACTGCTCGACCTCGGGGTGGTGACGCCGGTCGAGGGCACGCGCACGCTGCTGATCGGACCGCGGATGCGGCGGCTCCTCATCAGCCTGGCCGCCGAGACGATGGCCGCCGAGATGACCCGCGTCCTCGGACGCCGGTACTTCGCCCACACCGCGGACTACGACGCGTTCCACGCCGGGCACGTCCCCGAGCGCGAGGGCGACGAGGTCCGGCTCGCCTGGCAGGTCGATCTCGGCGCCGTCCTCCCGATCCCCGCGCCGGGCACGCCGATCGGCGCGGTCCTGGCGTTCCGCGCCGGGCACGAGGAGGAGCGGCGCAGGCTGGTCCGCGCCGTCCAGGCCCTCCAGCGCGACCTGCGGTCGCAGGGGAACGGGCCCCGCGAGGTGATCGAGCACTCGCGGGACGAGCTCGTCGGCGCCATGGCGGACCTGGAGCGCGCCGGCACCGCCTCCAGGATCGACTGGATCCGGCGGTCCGCCTACGTCTTCATCGCGATGGCCGCGTCCGGGGCCGCCATCGAGGCGACGGCGCTGGCCGTCCCGCTCCTGGTGGGCAGCGGGCTCGCGATCAACCTGGCGACCAACAAGCTCAGCAGGCCCTCGATCACCGAGAACGGATTCAGCTACCTCCACCTGGCCCGGCACCACTTCCCCACGAGGAACCGTCCGCTCAGACGGCCCTCCTGATCTCGAAGTCGTCGAAGTCGACGACGAGCGGGTCCCGTCCCAGGGCGCCCTCGTTGGACACCGCGACGCCGACGGTCCGCCCGGTCAGCGGCTGGCCGTCGTCCACCGTGTCGATGCGGAGGCGCCCGCCGACCCACAGGCGCAGCCGCACCGTCTGCCGCCCGCTCGCCTGGCACGAGATCGCCATCGTGACCGCGCCGGGCCGCCGGTAGAGGTCGGCGTTCCTCGCCTCGGCGAGCTTGTACCGCTGCTTGCGGAGCTCGATGACCGATCCGTCGGACTTCATGAGGAACGAGTACGCGGCCGTCGCCCGCGGCCCGAAGCAGAACAGCCCGAACCACCCCGTCGCCGGGCCGGAGACCTGCGTGGCGGACACCGACACGGACGTGCTGGAGGGGACGGCGAGCTTCTTCATCGGCGCGAACGAGATGAGCTCATGACTGCCGTGGGTGCTCACCCTGTACCGGCCGTCGTGATAGCCGGACACGCTCCGCGCCGTCCACGTCCCGCCGACCCACCCGGAGCCGGTGTTGTCGAAGCGATCGAGGTAGAGGCGCTCCCCCGCGGTGCGCGGCGGGCTCTTGCCCGCATACGCGCCGCCGTCCAGCACGGCCCAGACGAGGAGCGAGGCGAGGAGGACCAGGGCGCCCACCCCGGCACCCACCGCGAGGGCGACGTTCCGGCGGGGACCGGGCAGGTCCGGGATGCGGGGCAGGACGAACGTGCCCAGGAGCCACTGGCTGGTCCGGTCGAGGTTCCGCCGCGCCGCCTTGGCGGCGACCTCCGCCGAGTCGGCCTGCCCGTCCCCGTAGAGCCGCGCCGTGATCTCATGGGCCGTGGGCCGGTCCTTCGGGTTCTTGGCCAGCGCCCGCTCCACCAGCGGGCGGATCCCGTCGTGCAGGCCGTCCAGGCGGGGTTCCCCGTAGACGATGGCGAACGCGACCTGCTGGCTGGTCTCCCCCTCGAACGCCTGGTGCCCGGTGCCGGCGAAGACCATCAGGCAGCCCCAGGCGAAGACGTCCGACGCGGGGGTCGCGACCTCGTTCTGCCAGACCTCGGGGGCCATGTAGGGGACGGTGCCGATCTGGCTGGCCGTCCGCTTCTGGGAGGTGAGCACCTGCGCGATCCCGAAATCGATGATCTTCGGCCCCCGCCGGGTCAGCAGGATGTTCTTCGGCTTCAGGTCGCGGTGGACGACACCGGCCTTGTGGACGGCGCCGAGCGCGGATGCCAGGCCGAGCGCCAGCCATTTCAGCTCCGTCCAGCGTAATGGCCCGCGCTCCGCCAGGTCCGAATCGAGATCGATTCCGTCGACGTATTCCATGACGATGTAGGCGGGGTCGGCCAGCAGGTCCGAGCCCAGGATGCGCGCGATCGGCTCCAGGTGCTCGACACGCTGCGCGGCCTCGACCTCCTGCCGGAAACGCGCCCGCAACTCGGGGCTGTCGCGGAGATCGGCCTTGATCACTTTGACGGCGACATCGGTGCCGTCCGGTGTCCGGGCACGGTAGACGGTGCCCATTCCTCCTTCGCCGAGAGTCTCGACGATCTCATAATCGCCGAGCCGGTCCGAGGACGGGAACAAGGTCGGCTCTCCGGTCATGGACCCATATTGTCACTCGGGCGGTCACACGGTCACCGGTATTCCACCCCTTCCGCCCGCGCCCCGGCCGGAGCCGCCACGTGTTACCGGGAGGCGGACGCCTGGCCACGTAACGGATTTCTTCGTCCAAAAACCCTATGACAGGAAGCCGACAGCCGTCACCGACTTGTCACCGGCCTGAGTTGCTCAAGAAAACGAACCGAGCTCCCGAAGAAGATCCACAATGGTCGGGATCCATGATGGGCGAGAGAAGGCCCGACAGCGCCGGGACACCCGTGAACGGGGCCGGATCCGGCCGGGGTATTGGCGTCCGGCCAGGCGTCGTTATAGATATTGAATTGCGTCCCGCTAATAACGGGCAGTGGGACGCTCGTTCGGACTTCGCGCGGGGACGGAACACCCTCCGATCCCGAATCCGGCAGTCCCAGACGGCCTGCCGACCGCCGACCGGCATCCATTTTCAGGATGATTGCGCCCTGCCCACCGTGCAGCGGCGCCGATTTCGGCGAGCCCGCCGATTCCTGTCATGGACCGAGCCGGCGGGCGGGCGCGGACCGGCGAAACAGCCCGTGGGAGGTCCGGTATGGCAACCGACGTCAAGGTCGTCCGCCTTTACGTCTCCAGCATCGCCAACGGCACGCTCGACGACACCCCCAACGAGGTCGGCGGGAACCCGCACTCGCCCTTCTACCTGATGCTCCAGGCCGACGCCAGCGACCCGGCCGGCGACAAGAGGGACGACTACCGGCTCATCATCAGCGCCCACTCCACCTCGGGGGGCGTCACGAGGTTCGCGGCCCAGGTCCTCGACGAGGAGGCCGGCGACCCCGGCAACAACTGGAGCCAGGTCCCCGGCAACAACAACGGCTACGTCAAGCAGACCACCTACGTCATCGACGCGGCCGACTTCGACCCGAACGCCCTCTACGAGTTCGTCGCCGTCCTGCGCCTCGGCGACGGCAGCGTCTCGACCGTCCGCAGCAACGAGTTCTTCATCAGCTGACCCACCCAGGCGGCGGGCCCACCCGGACCCGCCGCCCCGGAGGTGGGGCGTATCGTCGGTGGCGTCCGTCCAGAAAAGGGGGCGCCATGGCGCAGGGTAGCGGCGAATCTTTCGGAGAATCGAGCATGCCGGTTCCCGCGGACATCGGGGCCGAGCGGAACGGGCCGCTTGACGAGGAGCTTCCCGGGTTCGTCATCGTCGGTGAGCGCATCGCCTCGTCGGACGAATGCGAATCGCGCCTCGACCAGGTCGAGATCTACCCCAGCGGGGTGATGGTCGATGTCGGCTATCGCTTTTCCAACAGATCCTTTTGGCTGCGTCATATAGGAAATCCACGCGAACTTCATCCGCCCGCCACTCGGGGACCACGCCTGGCCATCAGATCCAGTGACGGAACGCGGCCGCAAGACGAAGAGCAACTGCGGGTCGAGCCGGCCGATGTGCGTGGAAGCGGCCCGGACTGGAACTTCCGTTATTGGATCCGCCCCCTGCCCGTCAGCGATATCACCTTGCTCGCGGCGTGGGAGGACTGCGGCTTGCCCGACACCGGCTGGCAGTTGACGAGGAACCTCATCGATCAGGGGCTGAGGCGTTCGGCGGAACTGACGAGCCTGCGAGACACCGCCGAGGCGGACGGCTTTCCGATCTCCACCGACCTGAGCCGCATCGCCGGTATCGCCGCCAGGCTCGCCGACCTCGGCGGTGGCCTTTCCGTCCCGATGTCCGCTGACGGCCATGAGCCCGTGGTGACGGTTCCGCTTCGGCAAGGCACCGTCGCAATCCACCAGCTGACGGGTGAAGGAGTGGCCGCTCTCGGCTCCCTCATCCAAGGACAGCCCGTGCACCTGGTCACTGCTGAAGGAGCCGTCAACGCCCAGGCTTTCGTCGTCGGTGAGGACGCCGCGGCCATCGCCCGCGCCCTCGCCGTGGCGATCGGCTCGTCCGGCTGACCGGCGACGGCCGCTTATCTCAGATCGGACCGCACGGTTCGGAGGGTCGGCGGCACTATCTCTGTGAGCACGCCGCGGAGGGAATCGGCGGCGGCTTGTCAGATCTCCGATCCTGGAAGGGGCCGCCATGGACGCGCCATCCCCGTCGTCCGACCCGCTGCCGGTGCGATGGGCGGTGATCCTCATGGGCGCCCTCGTGGCCTCCGCCCTGGTCGGCGCGCTGACGCTCGCGCAGACCGCCAGCTGGCCGGGGGCCCTGCTCGCGGCGCTGGGCGCGGGCGGGTCCGCGGTACTGGCACTGCATCAGATGCTGGGTGACTAGCCCGGACGGCGCGGACCGAGGAGCAGGGATGGACGAGGACGTCTCCGAGGGCACGACCGCCCCCCTGACCGGCGGCGTCCGGTCCGAGCCCGCGAACGACCAGGCCGCCCGGGACATGGAGTTCGCGATGTTCTATAAGGACGACCTGCCCAGGCTGGTCGCTTTCCTGGTGGTGCAGGGCGCCCGTCCCGTGGTGGCGGCGGAGTTAGCGCAGGACGCGATGACGGAGGCGTACCGGCAGTGGGACCGGATCGACGCGCCCCGGGCCTGGGTCCGGACGGTGGCCTCACGGACGTGGTGGCGGCGCGCCGAACGCGACCGGGCGGAGGTCCCCCACGACGAGCTGCCCGAGCCGGGTGCGCTGCTGTCGGAACAGGAGTCCGCCGAGGTCGAGAACCGGCACGTCTTCCTGGCCATGGTCCGTGAGCTGCCGCTGAACCAGCGCCAGGTCATGGCCTGGACCTACGACGGCTACCGGCCGACCGAGATCGCGGCCCTGCTGGGCAAGGACCCGGCGACGGTGCGATCCGCTCTCCGGGAAGCCCGGGCGACGCTGAAGAAGACGCTCCGCCCACGCTGGAGCCGCGATGACCACGCCTGAGCCGGACGACACGCCCTTCGCCGTCCACCACGAGGAACTCGTCGCCGACCTCGCGGACGGCCTGCACATCGGGGAAGGGCTCGCGCGCATCCTGCCGGTCGGCGCGACCGGTGTCGGGGCGGAGGAGGCGACCGCAGCGCCGCACCGTGGCGCACACGCGGACCTGATCGCCGATCTCCGGACGGCCTTGCCGCTGCCCGAGGGTCTGGCGAACATCCTGCACACCGAACGCGGGCACGGTGACCTGGTCGCCGGGCTTGAGGCCGCACTGGACACAGAACGGGGCCTGTCGGACATCCTCACCCCCGGCCCGAAGGGGGACACCCGTCCGCCGACCGAGGCCGTCCCCGACACTCAAGCGGAGAGCGCTGCGACACAGGAAAGCCGGTCGGCGGACGACGCCCTGGCGAGGATCCACACCGCACCCGCCCACCACCGCCTCATGCTGCGCCTCGGGCACCCCCACCGGTACCTGCGGAGCGCACGAAAGGACCTGCGGGACGTCCGCGAGTATCTCGCCGCGCTGCCTACCGAGCCGCAGGGACCCGGATTCGGGACAGGTGTGGTCGCGGCCGTCCTCGATCTACAGCGAAGGTCGATGGCGCGGGCCACCGTCCTCCTCGCCGACGCCCTCGCACCCGCTCCCCCGCCACCACTCGCTCAAGCCGCACAGGACGAGCGCGTGCTCTACACGGAACTCCTGACCGCCGCCGCGACGACCGACCAGCCGTTGTCCGGTAAGGAAGTGGACAACTTGCTCGGCGTCCATCCAAAGGAACCCGAGAGCGCACCACATGCCAACGCTTACGCCTACAGCCTCACACGTTCGGCCTGGCGTTGTGAGCAGATGGGAAGTCTGAAGATCGCGGAGCGGCTGTATCGCGAGGCGGCCAAGGCCGGTGACCGCAACGCGCTGTACCTGCTGGCCGGTGTACGGGAGGAGCTGGGCGACCAAGCGGAGGCGGAGCGACTGTACCGTCAGGCCAGCGACTTCAAGGAGGTCAATACCGTATGGGCTTACCTTGCCCAGACGCAGGCGCAGACGGTCGCTTTCCAGCGGGGTGCGGAGATGCTCCAGCAGACCGCGGCGATCGCGAATAGCGCGGCGATGCGGCAGGAGGGCGAGGCGTTGACCGGGCCTGATCCTGTGATGAGCGGTGAGGTCGTCCGGTTGCTGCGGCGGTGCGCCGATGAGATGGCCGCGCTGCGCGAGCGTCTTCTGGACGGGACGGACGTCCCCGCCCCCGCCGAGCGCCCGCAGTGCCTGGACCTGGCGGACGATCTGGCGGCGACGATGGAGCGGGCCTGGCAGGTGCTGTCGGACTTCAAGGGGGCGGACCTGCGGTCGGCGGACCCGAGGATCCAGTTGGAGGACCTCGACGGCGTCACCTGGTCGGACGAGGCGGCCGTCTCCGGCGCGACCAGGTGGCCCGCCGTCCTGCGCGGTCCGGTGGCGGAGCACTCGTTCCCGGAGGATCACGCGCAGGCGGGGGTCTTCGTCATCCGGTTCGGCGCCGCGGTGAGCGCGGGATGCTGAGGCGGGCGCGCCAGCGGCGGGCACGCGGGAGGGCGGCGGGGGCGCGGACGCCGCACGGCCGTGCAGCGCCGCGAGACGGCCCACGCGGCGTCCGACGACAGTTCAGAACCGCGCTTCCAGTAGCGCGACGTGCCGGGCGGTGTCGCGCAGCGCCCCGCCGCCATCGGACGAGTGGTTGCGCAGGATCCGCCTGTGACGTAGGAGGCAAGCAGCGGCACCACGGTCGGGCTGACGTACGTCGACCCGGCGCGGGGCAGCGGGGTGGTCGTGCCGTCCGTCCAGGGGATCAACCCCTACCAGGCGTGTCAGACCTTGCAGGCGATGTCCCTCACCTGCGCCGCGAGGTTCCTCTCGTGCCGCGCAGGTCTGCGCCGGTCAGGTTCGCATCGGTCAGGTTCGCGCCCGAAAGGTCGGCGCCGGACAGGTCGGCGTGGTCGAGGTGGGCACCGGACAGGTCGGCTCCGCGCAGGTCCGCGTCCTGCAACGTCGCGCGGGTGAGGCTTGTGCCCGACAGCTTCGCGCCGGACAGGTTCGCGCCGGACAGGTCGGCTCGGTCGAGGTGCGCGCCGGTCAGGTCCACGTCACTCAGGTCCGCGTTGCGCAGCCGCGCGCCGTTGAGGTTCGCGCCCGACAGGCTCGCACCGGACAGCTTCGCGCCGGTCAGGTCGGCGTCGTTCAGGTTCGCGCCGTTGAGGGCCGCGTCGTCCAGCCGCGCGCCGGACAGGTCCGTGCCGTTCAGGTTCGCGGTGGACAGGTCCGCGTCCTTGAGGTCCGCGCCGTCCAGGCTTCCGCTGTTCAGCAGCACACCGTCCATGACGGCGCCGGTCAGGTCCGCGCCGGTCAGGACGGCGCCGGTCAGATTCGTGCCGGACAGGTGCGCGTCGTCGAGGTGCGCGCCGTCCAGGTCCGCGTAGGTCAGGTCCGCACGTCCCAGCCGCGCGCCGGTCATGCGGGCGCCGTGGAGGTACGCGCCGGAGAGGGTGGCGCGGTCGAGGTACGCGCCGTCCAGGCGTGCGCCGTTCATCTGGGCGCGGGTCAGGTCCGCCTCGGCCAGGCGGGCGCCGGAGAGGGTGGCGTGGTCGAGGCGCGCGCCGGTCAGGGCCGCGCGGTCCAGGGACGCGCGGGCCAGGACCGCGTTCGCGAGGTTCGCGCCGCTCAGGAGCGCGCGGGTCAGGCGGGCGCCGGTGAGGTCGGCGTTGGAGAGGTCGCCTCCCACGAGGTCGCCGTCCGATAAGGCCGCGGCGGGGACGCGGACGCCGTGCAGGTCGAGGGGGACGGCCTGCCGTCCGCGCTGGTGGCGGATCAGGATGGTGAGCGCCGCCTGGACGTCGGTGTCGGGTTCCGCGGGCGGCCTGCCCTTGGGCGGGGGGTCGTGTTCGCGGACGTAGGCGGCGAGGACCTCCATGACGGTGGAGTAGTCGCGGGTGGAGTCGTCCGCGAGGCGCTCCAGCGCGTACAGCCCGCCGACGCGCACGTCGCGGTTCTGCGAGCCGAGCTGTTCCACCGACTTGGCGTAGCGGTCGGTGATCTGGCCCTCCCGGGTCGCGCGCAGGGCGAGGTAGGTCGTCGTCAGGCTCGCGATCGTGAACAGGACGCCGAGGACGATCACGACCGTGTTGACGGACTGGTGCCGGGTCTGGCGGCGCTGGTTCCGCAGGTCCAGCCGCTCCTTCACCGACAGGCCCGAGAGGTCGGCGCCGTCCTCGGAGGCACGGCCGCGCGGGAGGAACGGGCGGCGGCGCGCCGGGGCCGTGTCGCGCAGCAGGACGACGCGGGGTGACGGCGGCGCCCCCGTCCCCTCGTCTGCTCCATCTCGCCGCGGCATACGTCTCCCCTGCGGCCGTGCGGACGTTCCGTTCAGAACGCTTGCACGGGCACGCCGCGCCGTTCCCGGGGTTCGCCGCCTCAGGCCACAGGTGGACGCCACTGCACGCACGGCAGCGGGCTTCCCGGCCGCGTTCGCGGCCGTCGTTGCTGTCGTGCCCCGGAGCCGCTGCCGCCGCGTCGCACCGAAAAGCGATGCCGCAATTCTTTGGGCGGCGGTCAGGAATTACGGCACGGCGTCGATGACCGCATAGATATGCCGTCGCCGGTCACGATGAACGGGAGTGGCGGCGGGCGCCGTGAACGGAGTGGGCGGCGGGAGGCATGGGCCGCCTGGGGCGGGACGTCCTACGTGGGACGGTCGTCCGACGACCGCAGCCGCTCCCGCGCCATCCGCTCGACCAGGATCGGGACGAAGTCGCGGATGGGCCTGTCGTCGAACCGGCGGTGGACGGTCGCCACCGCGTCGGTCACCTGGAGTTCGCTGTAGACGTCGGCGAACGACCGCCTCAGGCGATCGGTCACCTCTTTCAGTGCCTGCTTCTCGCGGACTGCCGGATCGCCCTGTACGGTCACCGCATATCCCCTCGGGTCAGCGATTGACTTCCTGTTTCTACACTGCCGCGTTAATGGCTTTCGGGCAAGGGCTGATTGCACGATGCGTGTTTACCGGCGCCGTGGTATTGGCTTTGATCGCGACGCTCACCAGCGAGACGAACAGGGTGACGTCGCTCGCGCTGTCCAGCCGGACGCGGACCCATCCGCCGGGCTCGATGATCACCTGGTTGCAGTCGTCGAGGGCCTCGGCCATCCGCCGCACCACCGGAGGGGTGAGCAGGACCTCCGCCTCGTCCTCGCTGTGCAGGTGCACGATCTGGTGCGTGCGCAAGGCCAGTCCGCTGGCCGTCCCGTCGGCCGCCCGGCACACCGTCAGCGCGGGCCAGCCGCTCAATTGCCGTAATGCCCGGTCCGCGAAGCCTCTGTCCGGGGAAGGTAGGCCCATGCCCCCAGATTCGTCTATCGACCTGGGGGTTGGACAGCCCATCGACCTGAATCGTTACCAACAAGACCGTCCCGGGTTCACGTGCCCACCATCGGCCGGACACCCGCCGTGCGTCAGCCCCGGACGGGGAACCGCCGGTCCAGCGCGAGGTTGAGGGCGAGGACGTTGACGCGCGGCTCCCCCATGAAGCCGAGGTCGCGGCCGTCCGTTCCGTCCTTCACCAGGGCCTCGACCTGGGACGGGGCGACGCCGCGGGCCTTGGCGACCCGTCCCACCTGGATCGCGGCGTAGGCGGGCGAGATGTGCGGGTCGAGGCCGCTGCCGCTCGCGGTGACCGCGTCGGGCGGGACGGCGGGCGTCGCGGGCGCGTCTCCGCGGACGGGCACCGGCAGGCCGCGGGCGTAGTCCTCGCCATACTTCGCCAGTTCGACCCGCACGCCGTTGTAGGTGCTGAGGAACGGGGTCTTCACCACGCCTTCCTCCTCGTTCAGGCTCACGACCCGGGTCGGGTGCGGGACGGTGCCGTCCGCGGTGCGGGGGCCGAAGACCGCGAGCACGGCGCCGACGCCGCCCTTGGTGCAGAAGGGGCGCGAGCCGTCGACGCCGTCGAGGTCGCCGACGGCCTTGCTGCGGGCGCAGACCTGCGTGAGCAGGCTCTGCCTGGCGTTCTCGTCCTCCTTGCCCGCGGCGACGAGGGCGGGGTCGGGCAGGATGTCGGTGATGTCCTCGGGGCCGAGGTTGCCCGCGCCGCTGGCGGTGGGGTCGTAGCCGTCCCCGGCGTTGGACGGGCGGCTCTGGAAGTACTGCTTGAGCGGGCCGCCGTCCTCGCCGGTGAACGACTGGCCGATGAGCGCGCTGCCGACCGTCCTGCCGTTCACGGTGACGGACGATCCGTCCGCCTTGTCCTTCAGGCCGGGCAGCTGCGCGACCGCGAAGACGGCGAGGGGGTAGGCGACGCCGAGCAGCGCGGTCAGGACGAGCAGCGCGCGCAGCGCGGCCAGGTGCCGCCGGATCCAGGTGGGGTAACGCATCAGGACATCCCCGGGAGGTAGCGGATGACGAGGTCGATGAGCGTGATGCCGGCGAACGGGGCGGCGATGCCGCCGAGCCCGTAGACGGCGAGGTTGCGCGACAGGAGTCTCGACGCGCCGCCCGGCCGGTACGCGACGCCGCGCAGCGCCAGCGGGATCAGCGCGACGATCACAAGCGCGTTGAACACGACGGCGGACAGGATCGCCGACTGCGGGCTGTGCAGCCGCATCACGTTGAGCGCGTCCAGGCCCGGGTAGAGGCCGGCGAACAGCGCCGGGACGATCGCGAAGTACTTGGCGATGTCGTTGGCGATGGAGAAGGTCGTCAGGGCGCCGCGGGTGATGAGCAGCTGCTTGCCGATCTCCACGATCTCGATGAGCTTGGTGGGGTCGGAGTCGAGGTCGACCATGTTCCCGGCCTCCTTGGCGGCCGAGGTGCCGGTGTTCATCGCCACCCCGACGTCCGCCTGGGCGAGCGCGGGGGCGTCGTTGGTGCCGTCGCCGGTCATAGCGACGAGGCGGCCGCCGTCCTGCTCGCGCCTGATCAGCGCGAGCTTGTCCTCCGGCCTGGCCTCGGCGAGGAAGCCGTCCACCCCGGCCTCGTCGGCGATGGCGCGGGCGGTCAGCGGGTTGTCCCCGGTGATCATCACGGTGCGGATGCCCATCCGGCGCATCTCGTCGAACCGCTCCCGCATCCCGGCCTTCACCACGTCCTTGAGGTGGATCACCCCGAGGACGCGCGCGCCGCCGTCCGTGGCCTCGCCGACCACCAGGGGCGTGCCGCCGCCCGCGGACACGCCGTCCACCGTCCGCCCCAGCCCGTCGGGGACGGTGCCGCCCTGCCCGCGCACCCATGCGGCGACGGCGCTCGCCGCGCCCTTGCGCAGCATCCGGCCCTGCCCTCCGTCCCCGTCCCCGTCCCCGTTCAGGTCGACGCCGCTCATCCGCGTCTGCGCGGTGAACGGCACCCACGTCGCGCGGGTCAGCTCGCCCGCGTGGCGTTCGCGCAGGTCGTAGCGCTGTTTCGCCAGCACCACCACCGAGCGTCCCTCGGGCGTCCCGTCCGCGAGGCTGGACAGCTGCGCCGCGTCGGCCAGCTCCGCCTCCCCGACACCGTCCACCGGGATCAACGCCGACGCCTGCCGGTTGCCGAGGGTGATGGTGCCGGTCTTGTCCAGCAGCAGGGTGTCGACGTCGCCCGCGGCCTCGACGGCGCGTCCCGACATCGCCAGCACGTTGCGCTGGACGAGCCGGTCCATGCCCGCGATGCCGATCGCCGACAGCAGCGCCCCGATCGTCGTCGGGATCAGGCAGACCAGCAGCGACACCAGCACCACGCCGGTGACGCCGTGCCCGTCCAGCGCGACGGAGTCCGCCACGCCCGGGTTCGCGCCCTTGGAGTAGATCGCCATCGGCTGGAGCGTCGCGACCGCGAGCAGGAAGACGATCGTCAGCGCGGCGAGCAGGATGTTCAGGGCGATCTCGTTGGGCGTCTTCTGCCGGTCCGCCCCCTCCACCAGGGAGATCATCCGGTCGATGAACGACTCACCCGGCATCTGGGTGATCCGGACGACGATCCGGTCGGACAGGACCTTCGTCCCGCCCGTCACCGCCGACCGGTCGCCGCCGGACTCGCGGATCACCGGCGCCGACTCCCCCGTGATCGCCGACTCGTCCACGCTGGCGATGCCCTCGACCACGTCCCCGTCACCGGGGATGATCTCGCCCGCCTCGACCACCACGTGGTCGCCGCGCCGCAGGTCCGGTGCGGGGACCCGCTCCTCGGACGCGCCCGGACGTCCCGCCGCCCAGCCGACGAGGCGGCGCGCCACGGCGTCGGTCTTGGCGCGCCGCAGCGCGTCCGCCTGTGCCTTGCCGCGCCCCTCGGCGACCGCCTCGGCCAGGTTCGCGAACACGACCGTCAGCCACAGCCACACCACGATCGACCAGGCGAACACGCCCGGGTCGAGCGCCGCGAGGACCGTCGTCCACACCGCGCCGATCTCGACGATCAGCATGACCGGGTTGCGCCACAGCGTGCGCGGGTCGAGCTTGCGCAGCGCGTCCGGCACCGACCGCACCAGCTGCGCGGGGTCGAGCAGGCCGCCCTGGACCCTGCCGCCGCGCCGCGTGGGCGGCGGCGCCGGGGAGGGGACGGGCGCCTCGGTGGTCTGTGCCGTCATCGGTGGATCCCTTCCGCGAGCGGCCCGAGCGCGAGTGCGGGCAGGAACGTGAGCGCGACCAGGACGACCGTCACCCCGACGACCATCCCGACGAACTGCGGCCGGTGGGTGGGCAGCGTCCCGTCCGACTCGGGCGTGCGGCCCTGCCCGGCCAGCGACCCCGCCAGCGCCAGGACGAACACCAGCGGCACGAACCGCCCGAGCAGCATGCACAGGCCGAGCGCCGTGTCGTACCAGACGGTGTTCGCGGTGAGCCCCGCGAACGCGGACCCGTTGTTGTTCGACGCGGACGTGAAGGCGTACAGGACCTCGCCGAGCCCGTGCGCGCCGCCGTTCAGCATCCCGGCCCGCCCGCTCTCGGTGGCCATCGCCGCCCCCGTCCCGGCCAGCACCAGGATGGGCGTGACCAGGAAGTACATGGCCGCGAGCTTGATCTCACGCGGCCCGATCCGCTTGCCGAGGTACTCCGGCGTCCGCCCCACCATGAGCCCGGCGACGAACACGGTGATGACGGCGAGGACGAGCATCCCGTACAGCCCCGATCCGGTTCCGCCGGGCGCGACCTCGCCGAGCATCATGTTGAACAGCGTCATCAGGCCGCCGAGGCTCGTGTAGGAGTCGTGGAAGGAGTCCACCGCGCCCGTCGAGGTCAGCGTGGTCGCCCCGGCGAACGTCGCCGAGTCCGCCACCCCGAACCGGGTCTCCACGCCCTCGGTGGCGCCACCGGCGGCCGTCGGCACCGTCCCGTGGTGCGCGAGCTGGAACGCGTTGAGCAGCGAGACGCTGACGAGGGCGATCGTCCCCATCGCCGCGAGGATCGCGTAGCCCTGCCGGTTCTGCCCGACCAGCCGCCCGAACGTGCGGCACAGCGCGACGGGGATGAGCAGGATGAGGAAGATCTCCAGCCAGTTCGTCCACGCGGCGGGGTTCTCGAAGGGGTGGGCGGAGTTGGCGTTGTAGAAGCCGCCGCCGTTGGTGCCCAGCTCCTTGATCGCCTCCTGGCTCGCCACCGGCCCGCCGGGGATCGCCTGCCGGCCGCCGGCGACCGTGGTGACCACGTGGTGCTCCGCGTCCGCGAAGTTCTGCACCACCCCTCCGGCGATCAGGACGAGCGCCCCGGCGAACGCGATGGGCAGCAGGATCCGCACGCACGTGCGGGTCAGGTCGACCCAGAAGTTCCCCAGGTGCTCGGCGCGTTTCTGCGCGAACCCGCGGATCAGCGCCATCGCGACGCACATGCCCACGGCCGCGGACACGAAGTTCTGGACCGCCAGCCCTGCCATCTGCACCAGGTGGCCCATCGTCGACTCGCCCGAGTACGACTGCCAGTTGGTGTTGGTGACGAAGCTGACCGCGGTGTTCCACGCCTGGTCCGGCTCGACCGGCGCGAATCCGAGGCTGAGCAGCAGGTGGTTCTGCGACCGCTGCATCCCGTACAGCAGCAGGACGCCGACCGCCGAGAACGCCAGCACGCTGCGGGCGTAGGTCACCCACGTCTGCCCGGTGCCCGGATCCGCCCCCACGAGACGGTAGATGGCACGTTCCACGCGGCTGTGCCGCGTCCCGCCGTACACGCGGTACATGTAGTCGCCCAGCGGCCGGTACACCACGGCCAGGGCGAGGACGAGGGACCCGATGAACAGGGCCCCCGCGACGCTCGTGCCCACTAGAAGCGCTCCGGGAACAGCAGGGCGGCGATCAGGAAGACGGCCAGCACCGAGGCCAGGACGAGCCCGACCGCGTTCTCGACGGTCACAGCCTCTCCACGCCCCTCACCAGCAGGCCGATCAGGGCGAACAGCGCCACCGTCAGCAGGACGAACACCACGTCACTCACCGTTGGACACCTCCGTCGAACGTCCAGGACGACACCGCCGCGCCGACCGGCCCAGCGCGGGCCCGGCGCCACCTCGGGACGACGGCCCGCCCGGCGGCGCCCACCGCCCGGCGGCGCCCACCGCCCGGCGAGCCGATGGCGTGCATTCCTCAACCCCAAATGCATTGCTTTATCGATAAGCAAGTACAAAACCGACCGTATGGGCATATCCCGCACAAAGACTGGTCTGCTACGCCATATTGACGCGCCACCCGGGAATCTTGACGGCATCCTGACGCCGCCCCCGGACGGGCCCGGCTAAGCCTGGAGGCGGCGGGCGACGTCCATGTGCGGGTCGGGCACGTCCGCCGGGACGTACAGGCGGCGGACCCGCCCGTTCAGGACACCACGCCACCAGCGCGGATCCTCCTCGGCATAGGCGGCGCCGACGACGTCACGGGTCTCGGCGTCCACAATGATGATCATCGTGGCGTCGCCGACGACCTCGTACGCGCGGCTGCTCACCCGGCAGGCTCCTCCCAGCGCCGCGGCGCTTAAAAGGCGGACGGAGGCGGGACGTTATCACCACCACCCGCGCCCCCGCTGCCAATGGCAGCAACACCTCTGCCAATTTCGCGAACCGCGTACACGGCTCCCAGGTACGACCGCGCGGCGAATGACCGTCGCGATCCTGGACGGATGCTGTTGGTCCGCTGGCCCTGCCCTGGGGTGGACCTGTCTGTCCGATCCCTAGCGTGGACGCCTGACATTTCCCATTGCCTCGATCTGTCAGGGAGGGCCTTTTCGAATGCGTACCCGAGCGCTGCTTCTTCTCATGGTGACCACGACGGTGATCGCGCTGACCGGCTGTTCCGGTGAAGACAAGAAGGCCGCCGACGCCGGCCAGAGCACGACCGCCCAGACCGGCACGTCCGGCGGTCAGGAGACGGGCGGGGGCGGGGTGAAACCGAAGGAGACCCCTCTGACCGGACGGCTCGCGGCGCAGGCGACGAAGGCGGCGCTGGCCGCGTATCCCGGGCAGGTGCTCAAGGCCGAGTACGACGCCGAACGGCCCGGCCTGTACGCGGTGGAGATCCGCCAGAAGACCGGCACCACCGTGGAGGTGTATCTGGACAAGGCATTCAAAGTCGTGGGGACCAAGGACGAGGACAAGCAGCCCGACAACGACGGCGACTGACCCGCAACCGCATGCCCGGCCTGATCCGTACTGCACACCGGACACGCCCCACGGCGGGCGAGTGCGGATCGGCGCGAAGGAGATCGGGCACCGGTGATGCGGATACTTCTGGTGGAAGACGACGACACGATCGCCGAGCCGCTCGTGGACGGGCTGGGCCGGTACGGATTCACCGTCGAGCACGTCCGCACCGGCGCGGGTGCCCTGGCGCATCCCGGCGCCGACATGGTCCTGCTGGACCTGGGGCTTCCGGACATCGACGGCATCGACGTCTGCAGACGGCTGCGGACGGCGTCGGACGTGCCGGTCATCATGCTCAGCGCGCGCGGCACCGAGACCGACCGCGTCGTCGGCCTCGAACTGGGCGCCGACGACTACCTGGCGAAGCCGTTCGGGCTGCGGGAACTGGTGGCCCGCATCCGGGCGGTCGCCCGGCGCACCCGGCCCGGCCCGGCTGACCTCGGCCGTCCGCATCGACCCGGCGGCTCCCACGCCGGCGCCGGGCAGGCAGAAGACGGCGGGCACATCGTGCGGACGGGCCGACTGACGATCGACCGGCGCACCCGGCAGGTCCGGGTCGCCGGGCAGGAGGTCGAGCTGGCGCCGAAGGAGTACGACCTGCTGGCACTGCTGGCCGAGGACGCCGGCGCCGTCTACACCCGCCAGCAGATCATCGAAGTGGTGTGGGACCCCTACTTCGTGGGGTCCACCAAAACGCTGGACTTCCACGTCGCCGCGCTGCGCCGCAAGCTGGGCGACGCGGCCTGGGTGCAGACCATACGCGGCGTGGGCTTCCGGCTGACCGACCCCGCCGTCCCGGCGGTCGCCGGTTCGCACACCGCCTCGGACTCGTAGGAGCCTCACCTATGGCGCGGCGGCTATTGCTGAGTTACCTGTCGCTGACCCTGCTGGTCCTGCTCTCACTGGAGGTGCCGTTCGCGCTCACCTACGCCGGGGAGCAACGCCAGCGCGCCGCACGCGACCTGGAACGTCAGGCCACGGTGCTCGCCGAGTTCGCCGATGAGGCGATCGAGGAGGACGAGCCGGACCTGCTCCCGCGACTGGCCGCCGAGCACGCCCGCGCCTCCGGAGGACGGGTCGTCATCGTCGGCCGCCGAGGGCAGGTGCTGGCCGCCGCACCGGCGTCCGCCGGACGCGGGGATCCCGGCGACCTGCCCGGGATCCGCCGCGCACTGGCCGGACACCTCAGCGTCGGCACCCACCCGTCCACCGACTACTACGTCGCCGCACCCGCCGCCTCGGGACCCACCATCCACGGCGCCGTCCATCTGGCCGTGCCCACCGGCCGCACGGACGCCGTCGTGCACCGCATGTGGCTGAACCTCGCCCTGGCCGGCGTCGTCGTGCTGGCCCTGGTCGCGCTCGTCGGCTCGGCCCTGGCCCGCTCCATCACCCGTCCGCTGCGCAGCCTCGAACGCGCCGCCGACCAGCTCGCCGGAGGCACGCTGACCACCCCGGCCGCCACCCACCTGGGCCCCCCGGAGATGCGCCGCGTGGCCGCCACGTTCAATCACACCGCGTCCCGCCTCCAGGAACTGCTGGCCGCCCAGCGCGGCTTCGCCGCCGACGCCTCCCACCAGCTGCGCACCCCGCTGACCGCGCTGCGGCTCCGGCTGGAGAACCTCGAACCCGTCCTCCCCCGGACCGGGCACGCCGACCTGCGCGCCGCCGTCATCGAGATCGACCGCCTCGCCCAGATGATCGACGGCCTGCTGGACCTGGCGCGCATGCACCACGACACCCACCCCGAACCGGTCGACCTGGACGCCGTCCTCACCTCCCGGGCCCGCACCTGGAGCACACCGGCGGCCGCCAAACACGTCCGGCTCACCCGCACCGGCGCCCCGACCGGACCGGTCTGGGCGATCCCCGGCGCGCTGGAGCAGATCCTGGACAACCTGCTGGCCAACGCACTGCGCGCCGCACCACCAGGCAGCACCATCACCCTGGCCCGCCACCCCGCCCCCCAACCCCGCACGGGATCGGCGGGGATGGTCGCCCTTCAGGTCATCGACCAAGGCCCCGGCATGACCGCGGCCCAACGCACCCGCGCCTTCGACCGCTTCTGGCGCGCCCCCGACGCACCCAAGGGCGGCAGCGGACTCGGGCTGGCCATCGTCCAACGCCTGGTCCAGGCCAGCGGCGGCCACATCGACCTGCACCCCGCCCCCGGCACCGGCCTGGCAGCCGCCGTCCACCTACGCCCCGCCACCGAAGCGGACGGCCGTCCCAGCCCCTGACCTGCGCGGCCACCCGGCCACGTCACCTTTCTGTGCAGATCGGACGACCACGAGCGAACCCTGGGGAAGGCAGAGCCTGGACCTGTACGGTGCGTCGTGGAACGAGGACAATGAGTTCGTCCCCTCTACGGCAAGGGATGACGACATGGAGCGCCGCAAGCTGCTGCAACTCGCCGCACAAAAGCGGAGACCGAGACGGAGTACTCGCCCGCTCGACCCGGAGACGGTCCGCCGACAGCTCGCCCTGCTCTTCGACAGCGAACCCCACGACCTCGACGAGTGGCACATGGTCCTCTCGGACCACCTCCACGCGATCCGCACCAGGTCCCCCGCACGAGCCCGCGACGACCTGCTGATCGACCTCGCGCCCGCCCAGCGGCAGCTCCGGAGCGCAGCGGCCGATGACGAGACCGAGCTGCAGCGTGTGATGGCCGGACTGGCGATCCTGTTAGCGAACGCCCTGACCCGCCTCGGCGACCACAGCAACGCGATCATCTGGTGGCGCACGGCGTACACGGCCGCCGACGCCGCCGGTGACCTGGACCTGCGCCTCCTCGCCCTCGGGTCCGAAGCCGGATTCGGCTTGTACGGACAGCGGCCCCCGGCGACAGTGCTCGCCCTGACCCGCGTGGCCCAGGAGATCACCGGCGACAGACCGTCCATCGGCCGCGCCAAGGTCGAGACGGCCGAAGCCAAAGCACTGTCCCTGCTGGGCAGGCACGACGAGGCACGGCAGAAGCTGCACACGCTGTCCCAGTCAGACCCCGGCTCGTCAAGCGAGGGCCTCATCCCGGGATACTGGACCGGCACCGAGATCTACTTCGCCGAGAGCTGGGTGTACGCACACGCAGGCGACGAAGCCGCCGCGGACGAGGCCCGGACGAACGTCCTGACCACAGGTTGGCAGCTGGACTACCAGTACGCGACGAACGTCCGTCTCCACGAGGCCCTGTGCACCGTGGTCAACGGCGGAATCGATCGCGGCGCCGAGCAGGCCGCGGAAATCCTCATGGAGCTCCCGTCGGCCCACCAGAGCCACATGATCACCGAGACCGGACGAGCCGTCCTGCACGCCGTCCCCCGCGAGCAGCGAAACCGCCCGGCAGTGCGCGACCTTCACACGGCGATCGCCACCCAGGCCCTCCACACCCGGCACGCGGCGCAAAAGACCGAACCCACCTCATTCATCTGACCCAAAGCCCTGCACAATGCGTGACGGAACACGGACAATGAGTTGACATCCGAAGGGGGTGTCCCAAGCACCCCCGGACCGTCGCATGGCAGAAGGCAGAGGTCCACATGCTCAAGACACAACGTCCCGCCTGGGCCATCCGGCTCCAGGAGGAGCGCGAACTGCGAGGCTGGGGCCCCTTCGACATGGCCCGCCAGCTCCTGCGCACCGTCGGCGTGGAGAACCCCTCCCTCAGCCGGGTCAGGAACATGTACCGCCAGATCCTGCGCTGGGAGAACGGCGAGAACTACCCCGGCACCTGGGCCCCGGTCTACGCCGAGACCTTCGGCATCCCCCTGCACGAACTCTTCCCCGAACCACCCCCGCGGCAGTCCGAAAGACTCAACAAGAAGAAGCTGGACACACTCGCCCAAGCGGACGTAAACGTGGAGATATCAACCCCCCTCCACGCAGGAGACGACGAGATGGAGCGTCGCGCACTACTGCAACTCACCGCGCTCGGGTTGAGCGCAGAGGCATTCGGCTCCACCGGAGAACCCGTCCGCCAACTCCTCGCCCTGGCCCTCGAATCAGAACCCCGAGACCTCGACGCCTGGCACCTGACCCTGTCGGACCACCTGCACGCGATCCTCACTCGCGCGTCCTCGCAGGCGCGGGACGGTCTCATAGTCGACTTGGTCGCGATCCAGCGTCAGCTACACACCGCCGAGCCGGATCAGGCGACCGAACTGCGCCGGGTCGCGGCCGCGCTTTCCATGCTGTACGCCAACGCCCTCACCCGGCTCGGCCAGCACGCGGGCGCCATCCATTGGTGGCGCACTGCCAAGGTCGCCGCCGATGCCACCGACGACCTCGGCCTGCGCCTGATGACGCGCTGCGAAGAGGCCGCGTTCGGGCTTTACGGCCAGCGTGACCTGCCCACCGTCATCCGTCTGATCGATGAGGCCGAAGGTGCCGCCGGAACGAAACCCTCATCTTGGAGGGCTGACCTGACAGGAACACGCGCCAGGGCACTGGCACTACAGGGCAGGCACGACGAAGCCCAGGAGGCATTGAGCACCTTCATCGATTTCACCGGCGACAGGAATGCGCGAGGCATAATGCCGACGCTCTGGAACGAGAACCGCGTGCACTTCACAGCGAGTTGGGTCCATGCCTGTGCCGGACGTGAGGCAGAGGCCGACACGGAACGCGAGCTTGTCCTGGCCCGCACGCAGGGCTACCAGTACGCGGCGAACGTCCGGCTTCACGAAGCCCTGTGCACCGTGGTGAAGGGTGGAGCCGGTCCCGGCGCCGCGCAGGCCACGGAGATCCTCGCGGAGCTGCCACCCGCCCACCAGAGCCACATGATCCTTGAGACCGGGAGGACCGTCCTGCGCGCGATCCCTCGCGAGCAGCGAAACCGCCCGGCCGTCCGAGAACTGCAAACCCTCACCTCCGGAAGGCATCTCATCACCTAGCACCCGGCACCCAGCCTGGAACTGTCTCTTTCGTATGACATGAGCCAAGGCCCTACGCGATGCGTGACGCCGGTACAAGAGCGAACTGGCAGCAAGAATCGGACGCATCCGCCCAAGCGGCCGTTAGCGTGGAGGCACCGGCCCGCTCCACACGGAGGATGACGATGGAGCGTCGCGCATTACTGCAACTCAGCGTGACCTGCCCACCGTCATCCGTCTGATCGATGAGGCCGAAGATACCGCCGGTACGAAAGCCTCATGTTGGAGGGCTGACCTGACAGGAACGCGCGCCAAGGCACTGGCACGAGTCGGCTATTTACGACCGGCCTGTGCGCCGAAGGATCGTTGACAATCTTCTAGGCCGAGAGCTGCATCGCAGCCCGAATCAAGGAATCGTAGGTGTCCGTGGTGCGCTCAGCGGCGATGCCGAGCGACCGGACGAACTCGTTCAGCTCAGCCTGCACCTGGAGCCCGGACTGGTGCGAGGCCACCAGGCGCTCGACTTCCAAAAAACTGCCGATGCGTTCAACCTCGTCCAGACAGAGCGAGAGGGCCGCGCGGGAAGCGGTACGTCGCGTCTTCACGATCTGGACGGTTGGGTAGAAGCCCATCGCCATGATTGCGTGGTGCATTTGCTCACGGTCTGAAACCTCGCACTCGTACTCGGTACAGACCATCTCGTTGTCGATCGGCTTCTTGACGGTGAAGACGTAGCGTCCCTGCACGGTGCGAAGCCGGGCGAAGGCGACACCGACCTTGCTCATGCCGTACTGCCAGCCCACTTCTGCATATGCCTGGTCGTCTTGGTGGATCGGCGGCGACAGTACGAACCCGGCGGCGCTCAGAGCCTCAGCCGCCGCGACCGGATCCGCGATGCGGTACTTGACCTCGATCTCGCGTGATCCTTCGACCATCGCCCCGCCCCTTCGTTGCCAGTACGCCGACAGAGAGGCTAACCGAGTCCCTGACGAGGAGGGGGCAAGGCGAACACTTGTGGGAAGGGATGGTGGCGTGGCGGGCGGGTTTGGCGGTGTCGTGAGTGGCCTTGGCCGTCGCGCGGGCGCGGTACCAGCCCGCGTGAGGTGAAGCCGGAGGCGAGCCTCACGCGGGCTGATCGCGGAGCGATGTCGCGCTCGCACAAGCACGGTCAAGAGGGCGAGCCGCCAGGCGAGCTCTCTTGGGCCGGGATTGCTACAACGCAGCTACCAGGTTGATTTGGCGTTGGACGCCGTCGGGGCCGCCGAGGATGGGAAAGTGCTGGATGGCCTCTTCGCACAGGTCGAGGAGTTGTTCTTTCTTGGAGCGGGCCGGGTCTTCGTCGAAGTCGTAGAACTCGAATGACGGTGCGGCGTTGAAGCCCTTGTAGGGGCCGTCGGTGATGGGTGTGGTGACGAGGGTCTGGGCGATGGGGTAGAGGACGCCTTGCATGAGAGAGATGTTGTTGCGTTCGAGTCCGTAGCGGTAGCTGAAGAGCTCCTCGCGTTCGGTGCCCGGGATCTTCTTTTTCTTCACGTCGTCGGTGGAGTGGTCGTACAGGTCGTCCAGCAGGCAGAGCGTGTAGCAGTAGGCGGCGTTGAAGAGCGTCATCAGGCTGTGGATGGCGGGCTGGTCTTCGAAGTCCTCCAGCGCGGGGTCGCTGACGAGGGGCCAGGTGGCCTCGGGGTCGTCGATGTTGATCTCGTATTCGGGGCCGCCGTCGACGGCGCCGATGCCTTCCACGCCCTTCTCGATCCGCAGGAACTTCTCGTAGTGGGTGTAGTCCTCGACGCCGGGCCGGATTTCGATGCGCTTGTGGTCGTCGACGGAGCCCTCGCCCTGCTCGATGATGAGCTTCAGGGCCTGGCGGGCGGTGTCGAGGTCGTAGACGCGGATGGGCTTGCCGCTGCCGAACTCGTTCCAGAACGCGCGCTTGTACTGTTTGCGGGCATCCTCGACCGCCCAGTCGATCTTGCTGTCCAGTTCGCAGAACGCCTGGTCGATGGCGCGGTAGAACTCGCCGAGGCTGGTGTACTGGCCGACGTCCTCGGGGTGCGTGGCGAAGGTGGTCGCCTTGGGGTCGATGTCGTCGGGCATCTCCAGCCGGCGGAACGTGCTGACCTGTTCCGTGGAGAGCCGGTCGAGGCTGAGGAGGAGCTCGGCGCCGTCCGGGTCGTCGGGGTTGTAGCGGTTCAGCATGAAGCTCGGGTACTCGGGGATGAAGTCCCGGTCGTAGAAGCTGATCTCGTGGCCGTGGCCGATCGCGACCATCAGGTTGCGGACGAGCGCCAGGTGCAGCATCTCCTCGATCGAGATCCCGGTCAGCGTGCGCAGGACGCCGCGGGGCGCCGCCCACTGGGAGTGCCCGCGGGTCCTGATGGAGTACGCGGCGAACAGGTACAGGGGGATCGTGGAGAGTTCCACCTGCGCGGCGACGTACAGGTGGTCGGCGAGGTCCTGGACGGTCTTGATGCCCTCCGCCGGATTGAGTTGTCTGATCGGCACTGCCCGTGCCGCGCGTGCCTTCTTGCCGGACGCGCGTGACTTCGTCGTGGGCTTGCGGGACTTCGTCCTGGTGGTGGCGGTCGTCATCGTGTCGCTCTCTCTTCCGTGTGTGGTGGTGCGGCGGTGGCGGGCCGGTGGACGGCGGCGAAGTAGCCGAGGTCCGTCCAGCGTCGGAGGCGGTCGGCGGCCTCGGGTGTGCCGCCGAGGGCGGCGCCGACGGTGGCGCCCCCGGCCAGCGCGCGGAGCGCCCGGTGGGCGGCGGGGTCGAGTTCCCGTGTCGTGACGCGGTAGTCCCGGCGGTGGACGGCCAGCCGCACCGGACGTGGCGGGGGCGGCGCGGGGTCCTCGCCGCGCCGGACGGCCGCCAGGTACTCGTTGACGGGGAACGCGAAGTCCGGCAGGTGCAGGCAGGGCGCGGGGACGAGGCGGACGCAGCGCAGGGCCGCGCCGCCGGGGAGGTCGGCGGGGCGCAGGAGCGGGCCGTCCTCGGTGCCGGGGCCGTCGATGACCTCGCCGGCGATGCGTTCCAGCCGGGCCAGGTCGATGATCAGGTCCGGCCATCCCTCCGGGTCCCCGGCGTCGGGCCTGGTCGTCGACAGGTGGTCGGTGAACCCCTCGTCCAGCCGGGACAGCGTGTACGCGCGGGACGGGCGCGCGTCGAGGTAGTCGAGGGCGAAGCGGTCGAACATCTCCTCGCCGAGCAGGTGCGTCAGGCCGGGGTGCATGCCGCGCATGGTCTCCAGCAGCCGGAGCCGGTAGCCGCGCCAGTAGATCCCGAGCCGCTGCCGGGCGTTCAGCGTGGATGACGCGGTGAGCGTCTCCTCGACGTCGTCGGCGGCGGCGTCCGCGTCCAGGATCGCCTCCTGCATCCACCGCTGCAGCAAGGCCAGCTCGGACGGTTCAGGCATCGAGGTCGCTCCCGGCGGGGACCGGGGTCCGGGCCGCCACCCGCCGCGCCTTGTCGAGCTCGGCCTCCAGGACGGGGAAGGCGGGCAGCCGGTCGTCCCATTCCAGCAGCGTGGGGATCCCCGCGGCGCGTTCGGTCACGTGCCGGTAGAGGTCCCAGACCGGGTCGGCGACCGGGCCGTCGTGGGTGTCGATGATGTGGGTGCCGTAGTCGGTGTGCCCGGCCAGGTGGATCTGCTCGACCCGGTCCAGGGGCAGGGCGTCGAGGTAGTCGACGGGGTCGAAGTTGTGGTTGACGGCCGAGACGTGGACGTTGTTGACGTCCAGCAGCAGTCCGCAGCCGCTGTCCTGGACGAGCCGGGCCATGAACTCCTGCTCGGGCATGGTCGAGGCGGAGAAGCCGACGTACGTGCTCGGGTTCTCCAGCACCAGGCGGCGTCCGAGGAACTCCTGGACGACGCGGACGCGTCCCGTCACGTGCGCCAGGGCGGCCTCGGTGAACGGCAGCGGGAGCAGGTCGTGGGTGTTGCGCCCGAGGACGCCCGTCCAGCAGACGTGGTCGGACACCAGCCGCGCGCGGACCGCGCCGGCCAGGTCCCGTAACCGGGCGAGGTAGCCGAAGTCGAGCGGGTCGGTGCCGCCGATCGACAGCGAGACCCCGTGCAGCACGATCGGGTGGCGTTCGGCGATCCCCTCCAGGGCGCGGCGCCGTCCCCCCGCGCAGTCCATGAAGTTCTCCGAGATCACCTCGAAGAAGTCCACGGCGGGCCGGTGCCGCCGCACGTGGTCCATGTGCGGCGCGCGCAGGCCCACTCCGAAACCGAGCGGCCGGTGGTCGGTGGCCGCCGACGTCATCGGCCCTTCCCCGACGCGCCCTTCCCGCTCTTGCCTGACGCCGCCTTCCGCGACGTGGCCTTGCCTGACGCGGTCTTGCCCGACGCCGCCTTGCCCGTCCCGGCCTTGCCCGTCCCGGCCTTGCGGGAGCCGTTCCCGGCGCGGGCCCGGCGGCCGTCGCCCTTGACCTTGGGGTCCGGGAGGTCGTTGCCGGTGTCGACGTCGTATTCGGGGATCATGTCGTCGGGGATGCCCTCGCCCGGGGACGGCCCGAACGCCAGCCCCGCGCGGTACATGCGGTCCTCCATCAGGCGGCGGGCCTGGAGCCACACGCTCTTGCCCTTCATCGGCCCGTTGCTGAACACGCGGCCGACGTTGACGGGGCTGGCGCAGCTGCCGTTGAAGCGGCACGCCTGCTCCCCCGGCCGCCACTGCTGCTCGTCGTTCCCCGCGTAGCCGCAGCCGCCCTGCCCACGGCACTGGCCCTCGCCGTGGCAGACATGGCGCACGGTGGCGCAGTTCCCCGTCCCGGCCATGAGGGCGTTGGTGTCGACGTCGAAGGCGTTGCAGGCGTTCAGGCCCATGCAGACGTGCTGTTCGAGGCCCTCGACGGGCCCGCCGCAGCTCGCCGCCCCGAACGTGAGGCCGCTCGCGTCGTACCTGTGCTCGACCGCGTACTCCTGGGACGACAGCAGCTCGGCGCCCGCCGCCTTGTCGTGCCCGTTGTGCTCGCGCTTCACCTTCGCCACGTCGTCCCCCCAGCCCAGCGAATGTCGGCACGGCCCCGGATGCTCGTCCGGCGTCGTGAGTGCCCCCGCCCCACCTGCACCCTTGCCGGATCGACGACGGGCTTAACAGCGCGGCGCGACTTATTACGAGCCGGAGAACGCGGAGCGCCGCCGTTGACCCGCCGTTGACCGGATCGCACGGCCGTTTCACGAACACGGGCGTTTGACGAGGTGGCGGGGACGGTGCGTGGGCGGCGAGGGACGGAGCGTCCACCCTTGTGTCTCCTGAGGGTGTGATCTGTATAACCGTGGCGGTGAGTCCCTCGGGGAGGCGGACGACCATAATCCCTGGTAAATCGGTCGATTTAGTCGATTTAGGGTCAGCCCGGGGACGTCTGCCCAGGTCGCGGCGGCTTCCCGAGGGGTTCACAGGGGGTGGATCCGTGTGCATGCTAGGAGCATGAACGCAACGGAGGTACTGGTGGCGAGGCGCCACATCGACCTCCTTCGCGTGTGCAGCGCGTCCTGTTGAGCCGCTCATTCGCACATCACGGTCTCTGATCGGCCGTCTCTCTTCCTCCACCGCCGGGCTCCCGCCACCGGATTCCCCCTGCGTTCCTTTCGCCCCTGTCATGGAGGTGCCGCATGTCCACCGAGCTGCTCGATCCACCCCGTTCCGCGCTACCCGAGGCCGCTCTGCCCGCCGCCGCGGGACGGTCCGGCGCCGTGGCGCTGTCGCTGCTGCGCCGGGCGCGCAAGGTCAGCGGGCTGGCGCTGGTCCTCGTGCTGTGGGAGGTCGGCGCGCGCGCGGGCTGGCTCGGCAGCACCACTCCGCCGCTCAGCGAGGTCGCCGTGCGGGGATGGGACATGGCCGTCTCGGGCGAGCTGGCCGAGAACCTCGGCGTCTCGCTGCTGAGGGTCCTGAAGGGGCTCGCGATCGGGCTGCCGCTGGGGCTGGTGCTCGGCCTGCTCTCGGGGCTGTTCAGGGTGAGCGAGGACGTCGTGGACGCGCCGCTCCAGGCGCTGCGGATGCTCCCGCACCTCGCGCTGGTCCCGCTGTTCATCATCTGGTTCGGGATCGGCGAGACGTCCAAGGTCGGCCTCATCGCGGTGGGCGTGGTGTTCCCGCTCTATATCAACGTGTTCCACGGGATCCGGGGCGTGGACGAGCGGCTGGTGGAGTCCGCGCGGACGTGCGGGGTCGGGCGGCTCGGGCTGATCCGGAAGGTGATCCTCCCCGGGGCGCTCCCGCAGATCCTCGTCGGGCTGCGGCTGTCGCTCGGCGTCGCCTGGCTGACGCTCGTCGTGGTGGAGCAGTCGGCGACCGCCAGCGGCATCGGCTTCGTCATCAACCAGGCCACGCAGTTCCTCCAGATGGACACGGTCTTCCTGGTGCTCGTGGTGTACGCGCTGCTCGGCGTGTCCACCGACCTGCTGGTGCGGCTCGTCGAGCGGCGCGCGCTGGCCTGGCGGCGGGGGCTGGTGGCGCGATGACGATCGTGGAGCAGAGGGGGGTGCGCGTCCGCGGGCTCCGGCGCGTGTTCGGCGAGCGGGCCGTCCTGGACGGCGTGGACCTCGACATCGCGCCCGGCGAGTTCGTCGCGCTGCTCGGCGCGAGCGGATCCGGGAAGAGCACGCTGCTGCGCGCGCTGGCCGGGCTGGACGGCGAGGGCGGCGGCGAGATCGCGGTCCCCGGGAGGCGCGCCGTCGTCTACCAGGAGCACCGGCTCCTGCCGTGGAACCGGGTGTGGGACAACGTCGTGCTCGGCCTGCGCGGCCGTGACCTGCGCGGACGGGCCGAGGCGGCGCTGGCGGAGGTGGGGCTCGCGGCGCACGCCGACGCGTGGCCGCTCACGCTGTCGGGCGGCGAGTCGCAGCGCGTCGCGCTGGCCAGGGCGCTGGTCCGCACCCCCGACCTGCTGCTGCTGGACGAGCCGTTCGGCGCGCTGGACGCGCTGACCAGGCTGAACGCGCAGGCGCTCGTCGCCGATCTGTGGGCCGAGCACCGGCCCGCGGTGCTGCTCGTCACCCATGACGTCGAGGAGGCCCTCCTGCTCGCCGACCGCGCGCTGCTGCTCGCGGACGGGCGGATCGAGCGGGAGTACGCCGTCGACCTTCCGCGGCCGCGGTCGATGGACGACCCGCGGTTCGTCGCGCTGCGGCGCGACCTGCTCGACGGGCTCGGTGTCCGGGCCCGCCGAGCGAATCGTGCCACCACCAGGGATGCCGCCGAGGAGGCGCTGTGACGACCGATGCGAACGTGACCGACCTGACCGCGGACGTGCTCGTCGCGGGCGGCGGGCCCGCCGGCGCGTGGGCCGCGATCAAGGCGGCGGAGGCCGGCGCGGACGTCGTCCTCGCCGACAAGGGGTACCTCGGGACGAGCGGCGCGACGGCGTCGGCGGGCACCGGCGTCTGGTACGTCGAGCCGGAGCCGCAGGCCAGGGAGGCGGCGATGGCGAGCCGCGAAGGGCTCGGCGGGCACCTCGCCGACCGGGAGTGGATGGCCCGCGTCCTCGACCAGACGTACGCGAACATGAACGAGCTGGCCGAGGTGTCGCGGTACCCGTTCCCGGTGGACAAGGACGGACGGCAGATCCGGCGCGGCCTCCAGGGGCCCGAGTACATGCGGCGGATGCGCGTGCGGGTGCGCCGCGCGGGCGTGCGGGTCCTCGACCACAGCCCCATCACCGAGCTGCTCGCGGACGGCTCCGGGGCGGTGGCCGGTGCGGCCGGGTACCAGCTGCGGGGCGACCGGCCGTTCCGGGTCCGGGCGGGCGCGGTCGTCCTCGCGACGGGCGGGTGCGCGTTCCTCAGCAAGGCGCTGGGCTGCGACGTCAACACCGGGGACGGCGCGCTGTTCGCGGCGGAGGCGGGCGCGGAGCTGTCCGGGATGGAGTTCTCCAACGCGTACGCGATCGCCCCGGCGTTCACGTCCGTGACGAAAACGGCGTTCTACATGTTCGCCACCTTCTACCACGCCGACGGGACGGTGCTGGAGGGCGCGGGCAGCCAGCGGGGGCGGTCCGTGATCGCGCGGACGCTGCTGACCGAGCCCGTCCTGTGCCGCATCGACCGTGCGACGCCCGAGGAGCAGCGGGCGATGCGGCTCGCGCAGGCCAACTTCTTCCTGCCGTTCGACCGGCAGGGCATCGACCCGTTCACCGACCTGTTCCCCGTGACGCTGCTCGCCGAGGGGACCGTCCGGGGCACCGGCGGCATCCGGATCACCGGGCCCGACTGCGCCACGACGGTGCCCGGCCTGTACGCGGCGGGCGACGCCGCCACCCGCGAGCTGATCTGCGGCGGCTTCACCGGCGGCGGCAGCCACAACTCCGCGTGGGCGATGTCGTCGGGCACCTGGGCGGGACGGGGCGCCGCCCGGTACGCCGCCGGGCTCGGCGGGCCGGTGCGGGCGCGGGCCGTCCGCGCGCTCGGCGAGGCGGGCGTCCGGCCGTCGGGACCGGCGACCCGCGGGCACGCCGAGTACACCGCCGCGGTGCAGGCCGAGGTGCTGCCCTACGACAAGAACCTGCTGCGTCACGGCGACCGGCTCGTCCCGGCGCTCGGCGCCCTGGACGGGACGTGGCGGGAGCTGAGCGGCACCCTGCGCGAGGACGGCGCGGGGATCGTCCGGGCGAGGTCGGCGGCGGCGATGACCGCGCACGCCCGGTGGATGTACAACGCCGCGCTCGCCCGGACCGAGACGCGCGGCATGCACAAGCGGCAGGACCTGCCCGAGCAGGACCCGTCCCAGCGCCGCCGACTCGTCACCGGCGGGCTCCACGAGGTGTGGACGCGGCCGGAGGCCGGGGCGCTGGCGGTGGCGTCGTGATCGAGATCGTCTCGCGGGAGCGGTGCATCGCCTGCGACAAGTGCATCGCGGTGTGCCCGACGAACGTGTTCGACCGCGGCGCGGACGGCATCCCCGTCCTCGCCCGGCGGGACGACTGCCAGACCTGCTTCATGTGCGAGGCGTACTGCCCGGTCGACGCGCTGTTCGTCGACCCGCGCTCGCACCCGCTGCCGGAGCCGCCCGACGAGGCGGCGCTCGCCGCGGACGGGCTGCTCGGCAGCTACCGCGAGCAGATCGGCTGGGGCCGGGGGCGCACCCCCGGCGCCAAGCTCGCGGTCGGGCCGTCGCTGAGCCGGCCCGGCCCTCCCCTCACCTCCTGAGACCACCCCCCTGAAAGGCGTTGAACGTGAAGATCCCCAAGGTCCTTGCCGCCGGGCTGCTCGTCCTGGCCGCGACGGCGTGCGGCTCGTCCGCGGCCGACGGCGGCTCCGGGACGCTGCGCATCGGCGTGATCGGCTCGGGTGTCGGCAACAAGCTGACCCGCACCGTCGGCTTCCTCGACGAGCGCGGCGAGCTGCTGCCCGAGCTGAAGTCCGCCGGGATCGGCAAGATCCAGGTCGCGACGTTCCAGAACGGCCCCGACCTCAACCAGGCGCTCGCCGGAGGGTCGCTCGACATCGGCCTGTACGGGGACACCCCGGCGCTCGTCGGGCACGGGCGGGGCCTGCCGACCCGGCTGGTGTCGCTCAACTCGATCCGGCTGGACGCGGCGGTCGTCGCGAAGAAGAACGCGGGCCCGGCGTCGCTCAAGGACCTGGAGGGCAAGCGGATCGGCGTCCAGACCGGCTCCTATATCCACCGCTACCTGCTCGGGGCGCTGGAGGAGGCGGGCGTGAAGCCGAAGCAGATCATCCACATGTACACGCCCGCGATCATCGCGGCGCTGGAGAAGAACTCGATCGACGCGGGCGGCCTCATCTCCGCCGACCAGGTGGCCGAGGAGCAGAAGGGCTACCGCTCGATCGACGTCGCGTCCCGTGACCACCCCGACCTGCTCGGCACCTCGGTGACGGTCGTGACGGAGAAGTACCTGGCCGGGCACAAGGACATCGTCAAGGTGTGGCAGCGGGCCGAGTCGAAGGGCGCCCGGGTCGCGAAGGCGAACTGGCCCGCCTACACCGCGTTCGTCGCCAGGACGGGCGGCTACGCCCCCGAGGTGTCGATCAAGACGACGCTCAAGGAGCAGCTGCCCGAGGAGCCGTTCCCCGCCGAGGGGCTCCGGCTGCTCGAAGGCACCAAGACGTTCCTCGTCGGGCAGGACCTGATCAAGAAGGACTTCCCGGTCGGCTCCTGGCTGGCGCCCGGGGCGAAGACCGCGGCCGGGACCGCGCCGTGATCGAGCTGGAGACCGACGTCCTCGTCCTCGGCGGCGGGCCCGCCGGGGCGTGGGCGGCGCTCGCCGCCGCCGGGGCCGGGGCCCGGGTCGTCCTCGCGGACAAGGGGTACTGCGGCACCAGCGGGCCGACCGCGTCGGGCGGCAACAACCTCTGGTATGTCCCCCCGGACGCGGCGGCGCGGCAGCGCGCGGTCGGCGAGCGGTTCGCGCAGAGCCTCGGGCTCGCCGACCACGGCTGGATGGCCCGGGTCCTGGACGAGACGTACCGGCGCGTCGGCGACCTCGCCGCGTTCGGGTACCCGTTCCCCGTCGAGGACGGCGTGGAGCTGCGCGGCAGCCTTCAGGGGCCCGAGTACATGCGGCGGATGCGGCGCCGCGTGCTCCGGGCCGTCCCGGGAGGCGCGGGGGGCCGTCGATCCGCGGGAGGCCGGGCCGGGGTGGTGATCCTCGACCACCATCCGGCGCTGCGGCTGCTCGTGGACGGCTCGGGCGCCGCGGCGGGCGCGTCCGGCATCGCCCGGCAGAAGGGCGGGGAGCCCTGGACGGTCCGCGCGGGGGCGGTCGTCCTCGCGACCGGCGGGTGCGCGTTCCTGTCCGGCGCGTTCGGCACGAACGTCGACACCGGCGACGGCCATCTGATGGCGGCCGAGCTGGGCGCGGAGATGTCGGGCATGGAGTTCTCCGGCGCCTACGCGCTGTCCCCCGCGCACGGCGCGCACACCAAGGGCCTGATGATGCAGTTCGCGACGTACTACGGCGAGGACGGCGCGCCGATCGACGTCCCGCATCCGCTCGGGGCGAGGACGCAGGTCGCGGAACGCCTCGCGGCGGGCCGGAAGGTGTACGCGCGGCTGGACCAGGCGCCCGAGGAGCTGCGGGAGGCGATGCGCGGCGCCCAGCCGAACTACTTCCTGCCGCTGGACAAGGCCGGGATCGACCCGTTCCGCGACCGGTACGAGGTGCGGATGGTGCTGGAGGGCACGGTCCGGGGCACCGGCGGGCTCCGGATCACCGGCGACGACTGCGCGACGACCGTCCCCGGCCTGTACGCCGCCGGGGACGCCGCGACCCGCGAGCACGTGTCGGGGGCCGTCAGCGGCGGCGGCGCCTACAACGGGTCGTGGGCGATCTCGTCCGGGACGTGGGCGGGGCGCGGCGCCGCCCTGTTCGGGACGGGCCGGGCGCGCACGCACGCGGTCCCGGCCGGGCGGGCGGGCATCGCGCCGGGGTCGCTCGACGCGGCGGAGGTCGTCCGGACGGTGCAGGAGGAGATGCTGCCGCTGGACCGCAACCTCTTCCGCACCCGCGCCGGGCTCCGGCGTTCCCTCGCCTCGCTGGACGCGCTGTGGGAGCGGATCACGTCGAGGGGCCTCGCGGGCGAGGGGCGCGAGCGCCTCGGCGCGCGGTCGGCGGCGGCGATGACCGCGCACGCCCGCTGGTGCTACCGCGCGGCCCTGGCCCGTGAGGAGTCCCGCGGCCTGCACCGGCTGGACGACCTGCCCTCGCTGCGGCGGTTCGAGCACCGGCTGCTGGTCGGCGGGCTGGACGAGACGTGGACGGCGGCCGAGCCCCGGAGGGCGGCGGCATGATCGAGGTGGTGAGCGCGGACCGCTGCGTCGCGTGCGACATCTGCATCAAGGTCTGCCCGACGGACGTGTTCGACCGGGGGGACGACGGCGTCCCGGTGATCGCCCGCCAGGGCGACTGCCAGTCGTGCTTCATGTGCGAGGCGCACTGCCCGGCGGACGCCCTGTACGTCGCGCCGTTCAGCGGCCCGGCCCCGGCCGGGTCCCCGCACACCGACGAGGCGGCCCTCGGCGAGGCGCTGGGCGAGTACCGCCGGATCGTCGGCTGGGGGCGCGGGCGCACGCCGGGCAGCCGCGCCGACCGCAACCACATCTTCGTGGAACGGCTCCGCTCGTCCCTCTGACCGTCACCGCGGCCGCCTGACCGTCACCGCGGCCGTGTGACGCTCACCGGGCGGCCGGCGCATTGACCAGGGCCGGAATGAACCGCACAATCCTAACTATGTCTGTAGGGAATATGGAGAATACGCCGGAGCCGGTGAAGTTCGCCTATTGGGTCCCCAACGTCAGCGGCGGGCTGGTGGTGAGCAAGATCGAGCAGCGCACCGACTGGGGATACGACTACAACCGGGAGCTGGCCGTCCTCGCCGAGGACAACGGGTTCGACTACGCGCTCAGCCAGGTCCGCTACATCGCCTCCTACGGGGCCGCCTACCAGCACGAGTCCACCGGGTTCAGCCTGGCGCTGCTGCTCGCCACGCGGCGGCTCAAGGTGATCGCCGCCGTCCACCCCGGGCTGTGGCACCCCGGGGTGCTCGCCAAGTTCGTCGCGACCGCCGACCAGCTGTCGGGCGGGCGGGCCGCCGTCAACGTCGTCAGCGGCTGGTTCAAGGACGAGTTCACCAAGCTCGGCGAGCCGTGGCTGGAGCACGACGAGCGGTACCGGCGCAGCGAGGAGTTCATCCGCGTGCTGCGCGAGATCTGGACGTCCGAGCACGCCGAGTTCAACGGCGACTTCTACCGCCTGCACGACTTCGACCTGAAGCCGAAGCCGTTGGCCGCGCCGGGCCGCCCGCACCCGGAGATCTTCCAGGGCGGCAACTCCACCAGCGCCCGCCGCATGGCCGGGCGGGTCTCGGACTGGTACTTCAGCAACGGCCGCGACTTCGACGGCGTCACCGAGCAGATCCGCGACGTCCGGGCCGAGGCCGCGCTGCACGGGCGGCGCGTCCGGTTCGGCCTCAACGGCTTCCTCATCGCCCGCGACACCGAGGCCGAGGCCCGCGAGGTGCTGCGCGAGATCGTCGCGAAGGCCGACCGGGAGGCCGTGGAGGGGTTCGGGTCCGCGGTGAAGCAGGCGGGGCGGTCCGCCTCCGACGGCAAGGGCATGTGGGAGGACTCGGAGTTCGCCGACCTCGTCCAGTACAACGACGGCTTCCGCACCGGCCTGATCGGCACGCCCGAGCAGATCGCCGAGCGCATCGTCGCCTACAAGCGGCTCGGCGTCGACCTGTTCCTGCTCGGCTTCCTGCACTACCTGGAGGACGTCGAGTACTTCGGCCGGCGGGTCCTCCCGCTCGTCCGCGAGCTGGAGGCGGACGCCGCCGAGCGCGGCGCCCCGGCGCACGTGGGTTCCTGAGACAGAAGATCCGAGACACCGGAAAGGAGAGGGACGGATGTCCGTCGAGACACAGCACGCCGGCACGGAACGGACCACGGAGAACAGCGGGGCCTCCCACGGGGAACGGTTCGCCGCGGCCCTCCGGCGCGCCGACGTCGTCGCCGCGGAGCTGCGCGCGACCGCGGCCGAGCGCGACCGCGCCGGCCGGACGCCGCGCGAGGAGGTCGAGCTGCTGCGCCGGAACGACCTCCTCCAGGTGCAGGAACCCGTCGAGTACGGCGGGGACGGCCTGTCCTACGCCGAGACCGTGCAGATCACCCGCCGCATCGCCCGCGGCGACACCTCCATCGCCCACCTGATCGGCTACCACTTCGCGCAGACCCGCGTCGCGCCGCTGTTCGGCACCCCCGCGCAGGCCGACCGGCTGTCGCGCCTCAACGCCGAGCGGAAGATCTTCTGGGGCGGCGTGCAGAACCCGCGCGGCGGCTCCGACCTCGTCCTGACCAAGGACGGTGACGGGTTCCGGCTGGACGGGCGGCGCTCGTTCGCCTCCGGGGCGAGCCTCGGCGATCACCTCTCGGTCACCGCGACCCTGGACGGCGAGCTGGTCTTCATCGCGCTGCCGGGCGGGCGCGAGGGCTTCCGGGCGCTCGGCGACTGGGACAACATCGGCCAGCGGCTCACCGACTCCGGCGGCGTGGAGTTCACCGGCACCCGCGTCGAGCGGGCGGAGATCCTCGGCCCCGACCCGCTCCTCGGACGGACGATCACCCCGTACCAGACGCTCGTCACGCCGCACTGGCAACTGGCGTTCGTGAACTTCTACATCGGCACGGCGGAGGGCGCGCTCGAAGAGGCGCTCGACTGGACGCGGCTGCACGGCGCCCCCTGGGAGACCTCCGGCGTGGACAGCGCGACAGACGACCCGTACGTCCTGCAGACGGTCGGGGAGATCGCCAGCGACGTCCGCGCGGCGGGTCTGCTCGCCGACCGCGCCGGCGACGCGCTCCAGGCGGCGCTGGACACCGGCCCGTCGCTCACCGAGGAGCAGCGCGCCGAGGCGGCCGTCGCCGTCTACGAGGCCAAGTACCTGACGACCAAGGTCGCGCTCTCGACCGCGTCGCGGCTGTTCGAGATCCAGGGCGCGCGGGCCACCACCAGCGCCTACGGCTTCGACCGGCACTGGCGCAACCTGCGCACCCACACCGTCCACGACCCCGTCGCCTACAAGGCGCGCGAGGTCGGCGACTGGACGCTGAACCGGCGCGCCCCCGAGTTCTCGCTCTACCGCTGACCCGACCCGAGATCGACTCCGACACCGACACCGGCCGCGGCGGCCCGGGCACCGGGCCGCCGCGGGCCGGGCCCACCCGAGCCGCCCGACCACCACGGAGGACCCATGGCCCACCGGATCCGCTTCGGCGCGGAGGCCACCGAGATCGCGCGCAAGCTCGCCGTCGGCATCGCCGAGCAGGCCGCCGACCGCGACCGCGAACGGCGGCCGCCCGCCGACGAGCTCGCCGCGCTGTCGGACTCCGGCCTGCTCGGCATCACCGTGCCCGCGCGGCACGGCGGAGCCGAGGTGAGCGTGGCGGTGCTGACCGAGGTGTTCCGCACGCTGGCCGCCGCCGACGCCAGCCTCGCGCAGATACCGCAGAGCCACTTCGTGTTCCTGGACGCCCTGCGGCGGCAGGGCACCCGCGAGCAGCAGGCGCTGTACTTCGCCCGCGCGCTGGACGGCGCGCGCTTCGCCAACGCCCAGACCGAGCGCGGCGGGCGCACGGTCACCGACGACGCGACGGCCCTGCGCCGCTCCGGCCGGGGCCGCTACGTCCTCGACGGGGTGAAGTACTACAGCACCGGCGCCCTGTTCGCGGACGTGCTCGTCGTCCGCGCCGTGCTCCCCGACGAGCCGCCCCTGCCGGACGGGTCCCCGCCCAAGGCCCTCGCCTACATCGACCGCGCGTCCCCAGGCGTGGCGGTCGAGGACGACTGGGACGGCATGGGGCAGCGCACCACCGCCAGTGGAACGGTCCGGCTGGAGCGGGTGCGCGTCCGCGCGTCCGAGGTCATCCCGTACAACGCGCTGTTCGAGGGGCCGACGACCTACGGCGCGCGGGCGCAGGTGCTGCATGCCGCCCTGGACGCCGGCATCGCCCGCGGCGCCCTCGCCGCCGCCGTCACCGCGGCGGGCCGGGCGCGTCCGTGGTTCGAGAGCGGCGCCGACACCGCCGCGGGCGACCCGCTGCTCGTCCAGCGGGCCGGCGAGCTGGAGATCGCCGTCCGCGGGGCCGAGGCGCTGCTGCGCGAGGCGGCCGAGACGATCGACGCGGCCGAGCGCGTCCCGTCCGCGGACGCCACCGCGCGCGCGTCGATCGCGACCGCCGCCGCGAAGGTCGCCACCGGGCGCGCCGCGCTGGAGGCGTCGTCGGCGCTGTTCGAGCTCGGCGGCACGCGGTCGGCGGCCGCCGATCTCAACCTGTCCCGCCACTGGCGCGACGCCCGGACCCACACCCTGCACGACCCCGAGCGCTGGAAGGTACAGCACATCGGACGCTGGTTGCTCCAGGGCACACCCCCGCCGCGCCACGGCCAGCTGTGAGAGGGGCCGGACCCCCGAGGAAGGAAACCCCACCGTGACCCTGTCGTTCCACTGGTTCCTGCCCACCTACGGCGACTCGCGCTACATCGTGGGCGGCGGCCACGGCCGTCCCGCGGACGCCGCGTCCGGTGACCGCCGCGCCTCGATCGGCTACCTGTCCTCGATCGTGCGGGCCGCCGAGGAGCTCGGCTTCACCGGCGCGCTCACCCCCACCGGCGCCTGGTGCGAGGACGCCTGGCTGACCACCGCGATGCTGGCCCGCGAGTCCGAGCGGCTGGCGTTCCTGGTGGCGTTCCGTCCCGGGCTGATCAGCCCGACGCTCGCCGCGCAGATGGCCGCCACGTTCTCCGCGCACGCGCCCGGAAGGCTGCTGCTCAACGTCGTCACCGGCGGCGAGGCCCACGAGCAGCGCGCCTACGGGGACCATCTGTCCAAGGACGAGCGGTACGCCCGATGCGCGGAGTTCCTGTCGGTCGTGCGGCGGCTGTGGGAGGGCGGGACCGTCACCCACCGCGGCACCCACCTGGACATCGACGCCGCGCGCCTGCCGACCGTCCCCGACCCCGTCCCGCCGCTGTACTTCGGCGGGTCGTCCGCCGCGGCGGGCCCGGTCGCCGCCGAGCACGCCGACGTGTACCTCACCTGGGGCGAGCCGCCGGACGCGGTGGCCGCGAAGATCGAGTGGATCCGCGGGCTCGCCGCGGCGCACGGCCGCAAGCCGCGGTTCGGGATCCGGCTGCACGTCATCTCCCGCGACACGGCCGAGGAGGCGTGGCGGCTGGCCGGGCGGCTCGTCGAGGCGCTGGGCGAGGACACCGTCGCCGCCGCCCAGGCCACCCTCGCGCGGAGCGAGTCCACCGGCCAGCGGCGCATGCGCGAGCTGCACGAGCGCGGCCGGGCCGACGGGTCGTGGCGCGATCCGCGCGCACTGGAGGTGGCGCCGAACCTGTGGGCGGGCGTCGGCCTGGTGCGCGGCGGCGCGGGGACGGCGCTGGTCGGCGACCACGCCGAGGTCGCCGACCGCATCGCCGAGTACGCCGCGCTCGGCATCGAGGAGTTCGTCCTGTCCGGCTACCCGCACCTGGAGGAGCTGTACTGGTTCGGCGAGGGCGTGCTGCCCCTCCTCGCCGGGCGGGGCCTGTTCCACGGATCCCCCGGCGGCGGCGCCTTCCAGTCGACCGCCTTCCTGCCGAAGGAGCCCCGGCGATGACCACCCTCGGCCTGGACCTGCGCCGCGTCTACGGCGCCTACCCGACCGGCGTCGCGGTCGTGGCGGGCCTGGTCGGCGGACGCCCCGCGGGCATCGCCGCCAGCTCGTTCGTCCCGGTGTCCCTGGATCCGCCGCTGGTGTCGGTGTGCGTCGCGCACACCTCGACGACCTGGCCCCTGCTGCGCGACCTGTCCCGCATCGGGATCAGTGTGCTCGGCGCCCACCAGGAGCACGTCGGGCGGCGTCTCGGCGCCCGCACCGGCGACCGGTTCGCGGGCGTCGAGTGGCGGTCCACCGCGGACGGGAGCGTGCTGGTCGAGGGCGCGTCGGCGTGGTTCGACTGCTCCATCGAGCAGCAGGTCCGCTCCGGTGACCACGACATCGTCGTCTTCCGCGTGGAGGACCTGGACGCCGCCGACGGCGTTCCCCCGCTGGTCTTCCACGCCAGCGCCTTCCGCCGGCTCCGCTGACCCCGCCGCTGATCCGGTCCGCCGCCACCGCGTGCCGGAACCGGACCCGCGCCGGATCGGCGTACCCTGCATTGACAATTTATCCTCTTTTCCTACCATAAAAGTCAGGAGGCGCCCCCGTGCCCGCAGGCCCCCGGGTCGACGTCCGCGCCACCGGCTGGGACGACCCGGCGGCGGCCGCCCTGCGCGAGGCCATGGAGGCGGAGATGCGCGGCCGTTACCGGGACCGGCTGGCGGAGCTGGACAGGCAGGCCGCCGACCCCGAAAGGCGCGGCGCGGTCGTCGTCGAGCCCGACGAGGTCGTCTACGTCGCCGTCGCCTACGCCGCGGGCGAGCCCGCCGGGCACGCCGCGCTCCGCCGCACCGCCGGGCGCCCGGACGGCGACCTGGAGCTGAAGCGGATGTACGTCGCGTCCGCCCGGCGCGGCACCGGCGTCTCCACCGCCCTGCTGTCGGCCGTGGAGGACGCGGCGCGCTCGCTCGCCGCGCCCCGGATCGTCCTGCAGACAGGCGACCGGCAGCCCGACGCGGTCCGGCTCTACGAGCGGGAGGGCTACAGCCGCATCCCGATCTTCCCGCCGTACGAGCGGCTGCGCTTCTCGATCTGCATGGAGAAGGTCCTGTGAAGTTCCTGGCGATCACCCTCATCGTGCACGCGCCGGACCCGGCCACGGGCGTGCCGCCGCCGGTCACCGAGCGGTTCCGCACCGTCGTCGAGCACGCCGTCCTCGCCGAGGAGCTGGGGTTCGACGGCTTCGGAGTGGGGGAACGGCACGAGCGGCCCTTCCTGTCGTCGTCGCCGCCGGTGCTGCTCGGCCACATCTCGGCGCGCACGTCCGTGATCCGGCTGTTCACGGCCGTGACGACCCTGAGCCTCCTCGACCCGGTCCGGGCGTACGAGGACTACGCCACCCTGGACCACCTGTCCGGCGGGCGGCTGGAACTGATGATCGGCAAGGGCAACGGCACGGCGCAGGCCGAGCTGTTCCACGTCACCACCGCCGACCAGTGGGACCGCAACCGGGAGGGCTACGAGCTGTTCCGGCGCCTCTGGCGGGAGGACACCGTCACCTGGCAGGGCCGGTACCGCCCGCCGCTGGACGGCGCGGAGGTGCTGCCCCGGCCGTTGCAGCGTCCCGTCCGCGTCTGGCACGGCAGCGCGACGAGCAGGGAGTCGGTGGAGCTCGCGGCCGTCCACGGCGACCCGCTGTTCTCCGCCAACGTCACCAACCCGGTCGAGCCGTACGCCGAGCTGGTCGCCCACTACCGCGAACGCTGGGAGCACCACGGCCACGACCCCGCCGACGCCCTCGTCGGCGCGGGCACCGCCGGCCTGTACGTCGCCAAGAACTCCCAGGACGCCGTGGACGTCTACCGGCCCGTCTTCGAGGCCCGGCAGGAGCTGTTCCGGCGCAACGGCGTCCCGGTCGTCTTCCACTCCGTCGAGGACGCGATCGAGCGGAGCTCCGCGCTCATCGGGAGCCCGCAGCAGGTCATCGACAAGGTCCACCGCTACCACGAACGGCTCGGCCACGAGGTCATGCACGTCCAGGCCGACGCCGACGGGCTTCCGGAGCACCTGCACCGCGCCTCCCTGGAGCTGTTCCAGGGCGACGTCGCGCCGGTGCTGCGGCGGGAGATCCCGAGCCGTCCACTGCAAACAGAGGAGAGAGTCACGTGAGCATCGTCGTCCTGGTGGGGAATCCCCGTCCGCAGTCCCGCACGCTCCAGGTGGCCGTGCGGGCGGCCGCCGCTGTCGGTGAGCGGACCGGGCGCGCGGACGCGCCGGACCTGATCGACCTGTCGGCGCTGGCGCCCGGGCTGCTGAACGCCGTCCCGGCGTCGGAGGTGCAGGACGCGCTGGACCGGGTCGCCGGCGCGGACGTGCTGGTCGTCGCGAGCCCCACCTACAAGGCCACCTACACGGGCCTGCTGAAGGTGTTCCTCGACCGGCTGCCCGGCGGCGCACTGGCGTCGACGGTGGCGCTGCCGCTGCTGGTGATGGGCGACGCGAAGCACGCGCTGGCCGTCGAGGTCCACCTGCGGCCGCTGCTGGTGGAGCTGGGCGCGGCCGTCCCGACCCCCGGCCTGGCGTTCCCGGAGTCGCGTTTCGCGGACGCCGAGGAGGTGCTCGACGCGTGGGCCGGGCTCGTCGCGCCGCAGGTGACGGCGGCGCTCGCCGGGCGGGCCGTCGCGGCCGCCCGGGGATGAGGGAGCCCCCTGTTGCCGGTCAAGCAGATCCACCTGGCCGCCCACTTCCCGGGCGTCAACAACACGACCGTCTGGTCCGACCCCCGGTCGGGCAGCCAGATCGACTTCGACTCCTTCGTCCACCTCGCGCGGACCGCCGAACGCGGCAAATTCGACTTCTTCTTCCTCGCGGAGGGACTGCGGCTGCGGGAGATGAAGGGGCGCATCCACGACCTGGACGTCGCGGGGCGGCCCGAGTCGCTGACCGTGCTGTCCGCGCTGTCGGCCGTCACCACGCGCCTCGGGCTGGCCGCGACCGTCAACTCCACCTTCAACGAGCCGTACGAGGTGGCGCGGCGGCTGGCCACCCTCGACCACCTCAGCGGCGGGCGGGCCGCCTGGAACGTTGTGACCAGCTACGACGCGTTCACCGGCGAGAACTTCCGGCGCGGCGGGTACCTCGACGAGGCCGACCGCTACAACCGCGCCAGGGAGTTCCTGCACACCGCCCGCGAGCTGTGGGACTCGTGGGCCCCGCGGGACCTGGTGGCGGACCCGGCGGCGGGCGAGTTCGCCCGCGCCGGGGCGGGGACGTTCGCCCACCGCGGGACGCAGTTCGACATCGCCGGGCGGTTCACGGTGCCGCGCGGGCCGCAGGGCCATCCGGTCATCATCCAGGCGGGCGACTCGGACGAGGGACGCGAGTTCGCCGCCGCCGACGCCGACGTCATCTTCAGCCGGCACGGCAGGCTCGACGACGGCCGCGCCTTCTACAAGGACGTCAAGAGCCGCCTGGCCAAGTACGGGCGCCGTTCCGACGAGCTGAAGATCCTGCCCGCCGTCACCTACGTCCTCGGCGACACCGAGCAGGACGCGGCCGAGCGCGCCGCCGAGATCCGCCGCGCCCAGGTCACACCCCGCAACGCGCTGGTGTTCCTGGAGGGGTTCTGGGGCCGCGACCTGTCCGGCTACGACCCGGACGGGCCGCTGCCCGACGTCGAACCCGACCTCGGCGAGGGCGTCTCCAAGGGCCGCGCCCAGTTCCGCGGCGACCGCGGCGAGGTCGTCAGGACGTGGCGGGCGCTGGCCGCCGAGCGCGGCCTCAGCATCCGCGAGCTGGTCATCGAGGCGACCGGGCGGCAGACGTTCATCGGCACCCCGCGCTCGGTCGCCGGCCAGATCGACGAGTTCGTGCAGAGCGACGCGGCCGACGGCTTCGTGTTCGTCCCGCACCTGACGCCCGGGGGCCTGGACGACCTGGTCGAGCACGTCGTGCCGCTGCTCCAGGAAAAGGGCGTGTTCCGCGCCGACTACACCGGCCCGACGCTGCGCGACCACCTCGGCATCGGCGGCCCACGCGCCCCCAAGGAGACTCCATGACCGGCCTGCACCTCGCCGCCGCCCTCAACGACGCCGGGTGGCATCCGGCCGCCTGGCGCGACCCCGGCGCCCGCCCGGACGCGCTGTTCACCGCCGCCTACTGGACGGGCCTCGCCGCCGAGGCCGAGCGCGGGCTGCTCGACCTGCTGACCGTGGAGGACTCGCTGGGCCTCCAGTCGGCCGTCCCCGGTGTGCCCGACGACCGGACCGACCAGGTGCGGGGCCGGCTGGACGCCGTGCTGATCGCGGCGCTGCTCGCGCCCGGGACGTCCCGGATCGGCCTCGTCCCGACCACCGACACCACCCACACCGAGCCGTTCCACGTCTCGATCGGCATCGCCTCCCTCGACCACGCCAGCCGGGGACGCGGCGGCTGGAGACCCCAGGTGGCGGGCGCCGGGCTCACCGACGCCCCGCACTTCGGCCGCCGCGTCTTCCCCGAGGCCGGGCCGGGATGGTTCGCGACACCGGAGGGGGAACTGCTCGCGCTGGGGCTGCTCGCCGAGGCCGCCGAGTTCGTCGAGATCGTCCGGCGGCTGTGGGACAGCTGGGAGGACGACGCGGAGATCCGCGACACCGCCACCGGACGGTTCCTCGACCGCGCGAAGGTGCACTACATCGACTTCGACGGCGACCACCTCAGCGTCCGCGGGCCCTCGATCACGCCGCGTCCGCCGCAGGGCCAGCCGCTGGTCACCGCGCTCGCGCACGGCCCCGGCCCCTACGAGTTCGCCGCCCGCGCCGCCGACGTCGTGTACGTCACCCCGCACTCGCGCGCCGACGCCGAGGCCGCCGTCGCGCAGGTCCGGGAGGCGGAGCGCGACGCCGCGCGGACCGGCGAGCCCCTCAGGATCTTCGCCGACCTGGTGGTGTTCCTCGACGAGACGCCCGGGGCCGCGGCGTCCCGCAAGGCCCGGCTGGACGACCTCGACGGCGCCCCGCTGGCGTCCGACGCCCGGATCTTCACCGGCACGCCAGGCGACCTCGCGGACGTCCTGCTCGACCTGCGCGAGGCGGGCCTGGACGGGTTCCGGCTGCGTCCCGGCGTGCTGCCCGCCGACCTCGCCGGCATCACGCGGGGGCTGGTGCCGATCCTCCAGGGGCGCGGCGCGTTCCGCACGGCCTACGAGGCGGCGACGCTCCGCGGGCACCTCGGGCTGCCGCGCCCCGCAGGCCGCTACTCCGTCCCGACCGGGAGGCGCCCATGACACCGCTGTCCATCCTCGACCTCACGCCGATCCCCGCGGGCGGCACCGCCCGCGACGCCGTCCGCAACACCCTCGACCTGGCGCGGCGCGCCGAGGCTGCGGGCTACCACCGGTACTGGCTCGCCGAGCACCATCTGGCGCCCGGGGTGGCGAGTTCGGCGCCGCAGGTCCTCATCGCGGCGGTGGCCGCCGCCACCTCCCGGATCCGCGTCGGGTCCGGCGCGGTGCAGACCGGGCACTGGACGCCGCTGTCGATCGTCGAGCAGTTCGGCACGATCGACGCCCTGTACCCGGGGCGGATCGACCTCGGCCTCGGGCGCTCCGGGCAGCGCCGCGCCGAGGCGGCGCGGCGGGCCGCGGCGCCGCCGCCTCCCCCGCGCGATCCCGTGGTCGTGGACGGGCTGCTCATCCCCCCGCCGTTCGACTTCGCCCGGCTGGCGGGGTCGCCCGCGTTCGCGCTGCACGCGGCGCTGCTCCAGCAGCCCGGCGCCGAGTCGCCCGGCTTCGACGACGTGGTCGGCCAGATCGCCGCGCTGCTGGAGGGCACCTTCCGCCACGACGGCCAGGAGGTGCACGTCAACCCCGGCGAGGGCGCCGCCCTGGCGCTGTGGATCCTCGGCAGCAGCGGCGGGGAGAGCGCGCGGGTCGCGGGCGCGCGCGGGCTGCCGTTCGCGGCGAACTACCACGTCAGCCCGTCCAACGTGCTGGAGGCGGTGGACGCCTACCGGGAGGCGTTCACCCCGTCCCGCACGCTCGACGAACCGTACGTCGTCGTCTCGGCCGACGTGGTCGTGGCGCCCACCGACGAGGAGGCCCGCAGGCTCGCCTCACCGTACGGGCTGTGGGTGCTCAGCATCCGGTCGAGGCTCGCCGCGATCCCGTACCCGTCGCCGGCGCAGGCCGACGCGCACGAGTGGACCCCCGAGGAGCTCGACCTGGTCGCCGACCGGATCGAGACCCAGTTCGTCGGCTCTCCGCACACGGTCGCGGCGCAGCTGGAGACGCTGCGCCGCGTCACCGGGGCGGACGAGCTGCTGGTGACCACGATCACCCACGAGCACGCCGACCGCGTCCGCTCCTACGAGCTGCTCGCCGAGGAGTGGGACCGCTACGCCGTCCCGGCGCAGACCGCGCCGTCGACGAGCCGGAGGGAGGCCCTGTCCTGGGCCTCCTGCCCGTCGCCGCCCGGACGGTAGGTGGAGACCGCGACGGCGGCGGCGCGGCGGCCGTCCGGGCTCACCCCCGATTCGGAGATCACGCCGAAGCTGCTGCCGCCGTGGAACCACACCCCGCCGCAGCCCCCGGCGGGCCGCCACGCCAGGCCCAGGCCGTACCGCACCCCGGGAGCCTGGACGAAGTCGTCGGCCTTGACGGTCTGCTTCATCTGCGCGAGCTGGGCGGGCTTCAGCAGCCGCCCGCCCATGAGGGCGCGCAGGAACGTCCCGTGGTCGCGGGCGGTGGTGATGATCGCGCCGTCCGCGCCGCCGCCCGGGGCGATGGAGACGTCGGTCAGCTCCTTGCGCCCGGGGAAGCGCATGTAGGCGGTGGCGCTCGGCTGCGGCACGTACGCGGAGGTGCCCGGCGTGATCGTGTGCCGCAGGCCGAGCGGCTCGACGATCCGGTCGTGGACCTCCTGCTCCCAGGGATGGCCGGTGACCTTCTCGATGATCAGCCCGGCGAGGACGTAGTTGGTGTTGGAGTAGCCCCAGTGGGTCTCCCCGGCCGGGTCCGCCGCGTCCGGCACCCACTCGGGCGGCCTGGTCATCGCGACGGCCACCTGCTCACGCGGGGTGGAGGGGCGGAACCGGTTTTCGCGGTACTTCTCCGGGGTGAGGTCGCGGCCGTCGCCGAGCTGGACGGCGATGTAGTCGGCCAGGCCGCTGGTCTGGCGCAGGAGGTTCATCACGGTGACCCTGCGCCCGTCGTTCCCCTTCCCCGTGACCAGCCCGGGAAGCCACCGCTCGACGGTGTCGGTGAGCCGCAGCCTGCCCTCGCCGACCAGTTGCAGCGCGACGGTGGCGGTGTAGGTCTTGGTGTCGCTGCCGATCCGGTAGTAGGAGTCCCAGGGGACCGGCCGCCGGGTCCTCAGGTCGGCGACCCCGGCACGCGCGGCGTGGACGTCCCGGTCCGCCTGCACCTCGGCGAGGACGCCGGTGGCGCCCGTCGCACGGATCGCGTCCACGTCGCGTTGCAGTTCACGCTGGCCGTAGGAGCGCCCTGGGGCGGCGGCCGCGGCCGGTGTGAGCCCGGCCAGCAGCACGCCCGCGGCCAGGACGCCGATCACGCGCCTGTTCACCGGCCCTCCCCCGGGTGCGCGCAGGTCAGGTCGGCGGACGGGAGGACGCCCGTGCGCAGGTAGGCGTTGACGACGCGGTCCGCGCAGGGGACGGGCGTCAGGCCGTCGATGCCGCGCGCGTACACGCCGTGGGAGCGGATGTCCGCCGAGATCATGCGGGAGCCTTTCAGCCGGCGGTGCAGGGCGACCGCACCGGTGTAGGGGACGTTGTTGTCGCGTTCGGCCTGGAGGAGCAGCAGCGGAACGTGGTTGCCGATCACGGTCCGGGGCCCGCTCGGCCGGGTCTTCCAGAACGGGCACGGGAAGATGGCGTTGGCCGTCGCCGCGAACACCGGCTGGGTGGGGCGCGCACGCTCGATGGCGCGCCAGTACTGCTCGGGGTCGGCCGGCCATCCCCCGGCGGGCCAGCCGTTGTCACCGCAGAAGAAAGCGTTGCCGCTGTTGAACATGTTGTCCAGCGCCGGATCCGGTGTGTTGAACAGCTCCAGCCACATGCGCAGCTCGGGGATGGGCTGGACGGCCTGCCCGGCGGCGGCGTCGGCCAGGTTCCGGACGCTCTTGGCGAGGGTCGCGTTGTTCTCCTCCATGTTGACGAACTGGCGGATGATGAGCCCCAGCGAGGCCGCGTCGAGGGTGTAGTCGCCGAGACGGAGCGGACCCGCGTCGACCGTGGAGACCAGCCGCTCGACGCTCGCCCGGACCTCGCGAGGGGTGCCGCCGAGCTTGTACTCGGCCTGGCGGCGGGCCGTCCAGGCGGCCCATTCGTCCAGGCCCCGCTCCTGCACCGGGCCCGCGACCTGGAAGTTCTCGTACTGCGTCAGCGCCGGGTCGGTGACGCTGTCGATCACGATGCGGTCCGCGCGGCGCGGGAACATCTGGGTGTACAGGGCGCCCAGGTCGGCGCCGTAGGACGTGCCGAAGTACGACATCTTGCGCTCGCCGAGGACGGCGCGGATCAGGTCCATGTCGCGGGCGACGTTGCGGCTGGACGCGTGCGGCAGCAGCGCGGCGTTGTTCCCGTGCTCGAAGCAGCGGCGCGCGGTGTCGCGGGCGTTCCGCACCGACACCTCGAACGCCTCCCGCCGGGAGTGGGTGGGTTGCGCCTTCGGGGACGTCCCGCAGTAGATCGGGGTGCTGCGGCCGACGAACCGGGGGTCGAACCCGATCAGGTCGTACCGGTCCGCGGCGTCCTGCATCGCGCCCCTCAGCTGCGCCGCGTACTCCAGGCCCGGCCCGCCCGGGCCGCCCGGATTGGCCAGCAGGATGCCCCGCCGGTGCGCCGGGTCCTTCGCCCTGATCCGGGAGAGGGCGAGCGTGATCGTGGGGCCGTCCGGCGCCGTGTGGTCGAGGGGCACGGTCACCCGCGTGCACTGCGCGCCCGCCTCGACCAGGTCGGTCGCCTCGGCGGGGCAGGCGCCCCAGTCCAGGTGCTGCCCGATGAGGCGCGCCGGGCCGGGCGGGGACGACGGGGACGACGGCGCCGCCGCGGCGGTCCCCGTCAGGCCGGCGAGTCCGGCCGCGCCGAGCAGGACGGCCGTCGCGATGCGTGGGAGGGTCATGCGTCCGATCCCATCGCCTCGCACCCGGAAGATCATTACGGCTGGCCCGCGAGTGCAGGGTGGGGACAGCCCGACCCCCGCCGCGTGAACGGTGTCCCCAGGTACACCCCGGACGGGGGTCCAGGGCCCTGGGGAGACGATGCCGCGCGGCCTAGCGTCGTGGGCCATGGGAACCATGTCATTGCGGCGGAGCACGGCGGCGCTGCTCGGCACCGGGATCGCGCTCGGCCTGGCGGCCACGGCGTCCTCCGCGTCCGCCGGCACCGCCGCCGGGGTCGCCCGGCCCGAGACGGCACCACCCCGGGGGACGGTCGTGTCCGCCGACCGCGTCGCCCGCATGTCCGCCGGCGAGGTGCGGCGCTACCTCGCCGGCGACGATCCGGCGCTCGCCCGGCCGGGACCGCGCTTCGGGGTCGACACCTACCGGGTCGTCTACCGCACCGTCACTCCGCAGGGGACCCCGGCCACCGCCGCCGGGGTGGTGACGCTCCCGGCGGGGCACGGGGGCGTGCGTGCCGTCAGCTTCGCCCACGGCACGCACCTCGCCAGGAACATCGCCGGGTCGGTCGACGCGGAGGGCCAGAGCCGCGTCGCGGCGACCTTCTACGCGGGCGCCGGGTACGCGGGCGTGGCACCCGACTACCTCGGGCTCGGCCTCGGCCCCGGACCACATCCGTACATGCACGCCGCCACCGAGGCCGCCGCGTCGCTGGACCTGCTGCGCGCCGCGCGCCGCGTCGCCTCGTCCCACAGGCGGCGGCTGGAACGCGGCGTGCTGGTGACCGGGTTCTCCCAGGGAGGGCACGCCGCCATGGCGCTCGGCCGCGAGCTCCAGCGCGGCGCCGACCCCTACCTGCGCCCGGCGGCGCTGGCGCCGGTCAGCGGGCCCTTCGACCTGCGGGACGCCCAGCTCCCGGCGTCCCTCGACGAGGACGGCGGCCTCGACCCGAAGGCATCGGTGTTCTACCTCTCCTACCTCTTCGTGTCGTGGAACCGCCTCTTCCACCTCTACGACTCCCCCTCCGAGGTGTTCAGGGCGCCCTACGACACGAGCGTGCCCGCGCTCTTCGACGGACGGCACGCCGACGAGGACGTCATCACGCGGCTGCCCGCACGTGTCCGGGACCTACTGACTCCGCGTTATGTCCACTGGCTCCTGCATCCGACCGGGCCGATGGCACGGGCGCTCCGCTCCGCCGACGGGACCTGCCAGTGGCGGCCCCGCGTCCCGGTCAGGCTGTTCGCCGCCGCCGGGGACGAGCAGGTCGCGTTCGCCAACACCACGAGCTGCCTGCGGGAGCTGCGCGCCCGCGGCGCCCGCCCGTCCGTGACCGACTACGGGATGGGCACCGGCCACTTCCGCAGCATGTACCGGGGCATCCCCGACACGCTCCGCTGGTTCGGGACGCTGGAGTAGCCCCCTGGACAAACGCGTAACACATCGGTTACATATAAGGCCATGGACGTCTTCGGGGCCGTGGCCGACCCGGTGCGCCGCCGCATCGTGGTGCTGCTCGCCGGCGGTCCGCGGACCGCCGGCGCCGTGGCCGCCGCGTTCCCCGAGATCAGCCGTCCCGCGGTCAGCCGCCATCTGCGGGTGCTCCGCGAGGCGGGGCTGATCGAGGCCGAGCCCGCGGGCCGCGAGCGGCACTACAAGGCCGCCCCCGGCCCGCTGCGGGAGATCGACCGGTGGCTGGCGTCCGTCCGGGGGCAGAGGTGGGAGCAGCGTCTCGACGCCCTGGGCACCGAGGTCCACCGCACCCGGCGCGACCGCGCCGCCGGTGAGGAACCACCCGAGAACGCGAGGAGCGCAGGATGACACCCACGCCCACCGGCCGGCTGATCGCCGCCGCGACCGGCACCGACCTGCAGATGACACGCGAGTTCAAGGCCACGATCGACGAGGTCTGGGCGAGCCTCACCGAGCCGGAGCGCACCGCGCGGTGGTTCGCGCACTGGCGCGGCGAGGGCAGGCCCGGCGCCACGGTGCGGCTCACCCTGACGGCCGAGGAGGGCCAGCCGGAGAGCGACATGACGATCGTCTCCTGCGAGCCGCCGCGGCGGCTGGAGGTCGAGACCGTCGACGAGCACGGGCGCTGGCACCTGGAGGCGCGCCTCGACGAGGCCCACGGCGTGACGACGCTGACGTTCGTCCACCACCTGGACCCCGGCACGGACGTGGCCTCCACCGGCCCCGGCTGGGAGTACTACCTCGACCGGCTGGCCGCCGCCGTCGCCGGCACCCCGATGCCGGACTTCGACGACTACTACCCCTCCCAGCGCGCCCACTACGAGTCGCTGGCCCCCGAGCCGGAACGCCCCTGAAGCCCGCGACCGGACACGGCCGGGAGTCCATCCGGCCGCCCGCGTGGCAATAGCATGAGGCTTGTCCATCGGGGGGCGGACGGTCTTCATTCGAGCAGAGGTGAGTGGATGTACCCGGTTCCTCAAGGCGGCGCCGAACCTGTCCTGCTACAGATCGGCGACATGGCCCTGACGAGCACGCACGTCATCCTCCCCTACGGGCGGTACCCGCTCCACGGCTCCACCTGGACCGTCCAGGACTCCACCCAGGTCACCGACGGCATCCCCGTCGTCGCCATCGTCCTGACGATCATCTTCGTCTGGTTCTGCCTGCTGGGCCTGCTCTTCCTGCTGATGAAGGAGCGCCGTTACCTCGGCTTCGTCTCCGTCTCCGTGACCGGCCCCGGATTCCACCACACCGCGCAGTTCCCCCCGGGCCCCCAGTCGGGCGCGTGGGCCGCCCACGCGACGGGCCAGGCCAGGGCCATCACGGCCGCCGCCCCGCCCCTCGCCTGACCCGGCGCGGGAGCGCGGACCGCAGGGTCAGCCGCCCCCGCCGAGCGAGCCGAGGATGGCGCTGCACGCCCCCAGCAGGAGGTAGAGGCCGATTATGATGCCGCAGCCGATGGCGATGCGGCGGGGCACGGGCATGTCCGAGCCCATGGGGTGACGCCTCGGCGGAAGCGGGCCCGGCCCGAACGGCCCGCGATGCCCCGGCACCCCGTAGGGCGGAGGGGTCGGGAACCCCACCGGACGCCCAGCGGCGGACGGCCCCGGCGGGAGCCCCCTGCCCGGATACGCCCCCGTCGGATACCCCCCGCCCGGAGGCCCTCCGGCGACCGGGAAGAAGACCTCTCCGGTGCCGTCGCCCGAACCCGGCGTAGCCCACGGCACAGCACCGTCCGGACGGACCGGCCTGGCAGGAGGCGGTGCGCCCGGACGCGGCGCGCTCGGACGCGGCGCGGCGCTCGGATGCGGCGCGCTGGGAGGCGGCGCGCTCGATGGCCGGTGACCGGCGCCCGGCGCGGCCGGATAACGCGGTCCCCCCGGATAGCGCGCGCCGCCTGGGGCAGGGGCCGGCCGCGACGGCCGGTGACCGGCACCGGCCCCGCCAGTCCGCCTCCTGCGCCGGGCACCGGGCGCGGTGCCCGGCCCGTCCTCGCGCGGGCGGGGCGGCAGGGGGACGATCGCGGACGCGTCGGTGGCCTCGGCGCGGCCCGTGTCGCATCCCAGGCAGTCATCGTCACTCGGGGCGTTCCAGACGTCGCAGCGCAGGCATCGCCAGGTCGGCTCGGGCGCCGCCGCCGCGTTCTCCGCGAGGGCCATGGGGTTCCACCTCCTCGGCGTCGCCGCCGGCGGGCGCGGCGAGCAGGCGCTCCCGCAGGACGTCGACGAGGGCCCGGGTGTCCGGGCCGGGCTCGAAGCTGATCCAGTCGGCGGTGTCGGGGACGGGGTCGCAGCCGCGGCCCCGTCCCGGCCCTGCCCGGCCGCGCCGCCGGTTCCGGCCGATCACAGGCTGTTCACAATGGTGTTGATGATCTCGTCCATCTCGAACTCCTCCAGTCCCTCGCCCGCGGCGGACGGGAACAGCAGTGTCTGGTTCCACTCCTCCACGAGGTCCGACCAGGGCCGCATGTCGGGCGCGAAGAGCACGAGCCGCTTGGCGGAGTTCTCCATCAGCGCCTCCCGGCTGCTGGCGTAGCCCCACTGCTCGAAGAGCTCGTCCAGGCTCGCCGGGATCTCCGGGGGATAGGTGTGGGCCGCCCTCGAACGCGGGTCGCCCAGAGGATGCGCCGCGGCGTCGGTGAACATCACGATGATGTGCCGCCGCCGGTCCAGCCCCCGCTCCCACGGCGACCGGATGGCCAGCGCCAGCGCCTCCAGGCCGGATTCGGGCAGGTCACCGCCGCCGAGGGGCAGCAGGCCGCGGACGAAGGCGTCGAACTCGGACGCCTGATCGGGGAAGACGAAGAACCCCGTCTGCTCGATCGCGCTTTCGGCGTGGTCGCCGAAGTCCCGGAACGCGATCACCCGGAGCCGGAACTGGCTGATCGCCTTGCCCTTCTCCGCCATGACGGTGTCCAGCCGCCGGTGGAAGGACATCGCGCTCTTCTTCACGGTATCGAGGACCGGCCACATGCTGTCGGTCACATCGATGCACAGGACGATGTCCACCGCGTACTGCAGGTTCCCTTGGCCGGTGCGGGTCATGGCTGCTCCTTGTCTACGTCCCGATGGTGGTCTGGCCGCCTACGGGCCGGACGGCGCGGCGCCGCCGGGCCCGTCGATCTTGCTCCGGATCCTGGAGGAGGAGCGCGGCGGGGCGCCGTCCTCCTCGCGGTCAAGGCGGCAGGTGCCCGGATCCGCCAGTGCCTCGACGAACGCGCGCGCCGCCGGGCGCCGCCCCGGGTCCGCCGCCGTCATGGCCTCGATCAGTCCCCGCATTTCCGGCGCCAGCCGGTCGTCGACGCGCAGGGGGCCGTCCGCGTCCACCGCCTCGGCGGGCGAGGCGTACCGGCCGGTGTCATAGGCGGGGAGGGACCCGGTGAGGTACAGGTGCGCCATGAGCCCGAGGGAGAAGACGTCCGCGGAGGTGGTCAGCTCGGCCGGGCTCGTGTCGCCGTCCTCGCGCAGGTAGCGCAGCCATTCGGGTGCCCCGTACAGGGAGTCGCCCGCGATGACGGCGGGCGCGGGCGGGCTTCCCGAGAAGTACGCGTCGTCGAAGTCGATGAGCTTGGCCGTGTGGAAGGTGTTCGCGGCGCGCCGCTGGACGAGCACGTTCGCGGGCTTCAGATCTCCGTGGACGATCCCGAGGCCGTGCAGCAGCCGGAGGCTGAGCGCGAGGGTCCGCAGGAGCACCGCCCGATGCCGGCGATCGAGGGCGTGCGGCCTGACGCCCGGCACGGCGTCGATCCGCTCGGTCACCTTGTAGTAGCTCGACCGCTCGTGGAAGAAGTCCGTGGCGAGCACCAGGTTGCCCCCGCCCGCGGCGCGCGGGTGCAGCCTGTCCATGATCGCCCGGTGCCGGTCCTCGAACTCGGCGCACTCCCGGAGCCGGGCCCGCCTGCTCGCCTCGCTTCCCCCGCCGCCCTCGCGCGGGCGCTTGGGTTCGAGGAAACGCTTGATGAAGCATTCGCGGCCGGCCCGCTCCGCGAAGGCCCAGACGCACTTTCCGCCGCCCTCGTTCGTCGGCTCGCTGACGATCCGGTACCCCTGCACCACGTCGCCGTGTCTCACGTCGGCATCCTCGGTTCCGCGGGGATCCGCCGTTCGTAGTCGGGCCGGTACGCCCGCCACGTCCGATGCCGCCACTCGCGGAAACCGGGGTCGCCCTGGCGTTCGCGGCCCAGCCAGTAGGCGCGCGCGACGGTGTCGGCGCGGCGGGCGAAGCAGCCTCGCAGGTCCTCGAAGCCGCGGTAGCCGAGGGCCACCACCGCCAGTGACGCGTCGTCGGCCGTGTAGGCGGCGACGGCCGCGCAGAGGAGATCGGCCCATTCGGCGGCGTCCCGCGCCTCCCGCAGCGCGTGCAGCACGTGCCATTCGAAGTGCGCGGGCGTGTCCACGTACCCGAAGAAGCCGTCGGTGGCGCACACGAGCACGCAGGGGAGATCGAACTCCGCCGCGGCCTCGTCGATCCGGAACGGCCGGTCGGCACAGATCACGTTGGTCATCGGCGGGTCCTGGACGAGCTGTTCCAGCGCGTCCGTCTCGGCGGTGTGGTCCCGGGTGAGGGCCTGAAGACCGGCCCAGGGCGACAGGACATAGGCGCGGGAGTCCCCGGCCCAGAGCGCGCGGAGGCCGACCCTCCGCTCGCCGCGCCGGTACCGGACGGCCGCCATGGTCGTCGGGAGCTCCCTCCGGATGTTCCCGACGAGCCGGGAGGAACGGCCGGATCTCATCGGGGTCAGCAGTCCCGTCATCCGCTCCTCAAGGGCGGCCGGATGACCGTGCCGTCCCCCGCGGCCCGCTTCGGCGACGGTGGCGTGGAACCAGGACTCGGCGGCGGTCCTGGCGACCCGGGCGCCGACCCAGGCGCCGCTGCGGGGCCGTCCCGCCGGGAGCTCCAGGGCGGCCGCGGAACCCGACCCGCCGGACCCGTCGAAGACCGCCGCGATGCCCTCGCCGGTCGGCACGTGGTGGACCAGCAGCGGTTCGGCGTCCTCGCCCCTGCCCCGCAGCCGCTCGGTCCAGACCCCGACGGACAGGAGCGAGCGGCCCTCGTGGTACCAGACGGCCCGGTCCGAGCCGGCCTCCCTGGTGGACGCGATCCTCATCGGCGTTCACCCACCGTCGTCCGGACGCCGCATCCCCCGGATCCGGCTGCCCCGCGACCCGGTCACGCCGTGGGAGTGCTCGGAGTGCTCGGAGTGCTCGCCCGGCGGCTCATCGGCGGGCGGCCGGCCGGGGGGCTGCGTCGGTCCCGCCGGGTAGCTGTCCTGCGGCGGCCCCGGCGGGTCGTCAGGCGGGAGGACGGGTGGAGGGTCCGGCGGGAGGACGCCGCGCACCCGGCTGGACCTCGTCCCTCCGAAGGCCACGTCGGACCCGCCGATGATCCGGTTCACGACGTCGCGTTCGACGTCCACGTGGTCGAACGGCTCGCGGTCCACGCCACCGCGGGCGAGCAGCTTGTCCAGGGTCCGGGTCAGCTCGACGCGCTCGTCGGCCTCGGCCCGCGCGATCCACTCCAGGGCCGCGCGGGCCCCCTCCGCCTCGACGATCTCGGCGAGCAGTCCTTCGGCGCCTTCGCGCCGCATCATCTCCAGGTGCCGGTCGCGGCGCATCGCGTTCAGCCGCGTCTCCCTGCGGACGTCGCGGAACTCCCGCGCCGCCTTGCGGACCTCGTCATCGTCGAGCAGCAGCTCGACCGAGGGGCCGCGCAACCGGAGCGCGGAATCGCCGGCGAAGGGCCCGAGGGCCCGGTTGAGCGACTCCTCGGCCTCGTGGAACTCGGCGATGTCGAAGCGCCTGGCGACCGGCCGCAGCATCTGCTTGACCGGCTCGTACAGGGTCGCGCCGACGTCGCGGATCCCCCGCGCCACGATGACGGCGGGCTCGCCGACCCGGCAGCCGACCATGACCCGCGCGCGGAACACGAAGCCGGGATCGCGGCTCACGAGCGGCAGCTCGAACGCCAGCCGGTGCTCGGCCAGGTCCACCAGGCAGCTGTACTGGTGCACCCCGTAGCGGGGATCGGGGACCGGTTCGCCATGCCGGACGGTGATCGGATGCCCTTCGCGCGGCACCAGCACCAGGGCCGTCCCCGGGACCGGGGCCCGCAACGGGCTGAGGAGCCTGAACACGGGGATCGGCTTCTGCTCCAGGATGGGGTCGTACGTGCCGTAGTTCCAGCGATCCATGCCGTAGTTCCTTGTTATCCGGGGGTCGGTTGCCGGTGGATCAGTCAGGCGCGGGGGGAACGCGTCGTCGAGGACGCGTACGGATCGCTTCCCCTCGGGCGCGGAAGAGCGCGGCGCAGGACGGCCGCGGGACGGCAGGGACGCTCCTCGTCGGCCGCCCAGGTGCTGAAGTACCAGTCGAGCCGCCGGCGATGCCGGTCGCTGCGCGCCGCCACCCCCACGACCATCGCGCGGACCGCCTCCAGCGTGGCCGGATCGTTGTCCGCCTGCTCGGTCAGGAAGTCGCGCAACGCCTCCAGCGCGTGCTCCTGGGCGGGCTTGCGGGCCAGCGCCCGCGCCCACAGCTCCTCCATCTGGCGCCGGTGCCGCCCGTTGTCGGCGACCACCAGCGGGGCCCCGGCGCTCCCGCCGGGGACGTGGCTCCACGGCACGGGCGACAGGGCGACGAACACGAACACCGACAGCGCCTGCGCCACCAGCGCCGAATCGTCCTGGGGGCGGGACCACTCCAGCAGGGCGCCCAGCACCTCGGTCTCGCGGCCCTGCTCGACCAGCCGGAGCACGCTCGTGCTGACGGCGACCAGGCCGCTCCACTGCTCGTCGTCGAGCACGTCGCCGAGCAGCACCAGGGCACGTTCCGGCTGCCAGTTCCCGAGCGGCCCGCCCACCGCTCCCGCGGCGGTGCGCCGGAGCCGGTTCTGGAACGGGGTCCCTCCCTCGGCCGCCCAGGACTCCAGCAGCCGCCACACGGGCTCGGTCAGCTCGCGCTCGCTCGCGGCGAGCCCGAGCGCCGCCGCCGCGGTCTCCCGCTGCGTCCGGGACTCGTCCCCCGCCCAGGAGCGCAGGAACCGGTGCAGCGCGTAGTCGAGGTCGCCGCGCGCGAGCAGCCCGACGGTGACGGCGGCGCGGCCCCGGACCTCGATGTCGCGGTGGTCGACCAGCCGGCGCAGCCACCGCAGGAGGACCGGCCGGCAGCCGTCCAGATGGTGCCACGCGTACGTCAGGACGGCGGGCTGGAGCAGGTCGTCGGTGAACCGGACGCGCGCCGGCTCCCACCGGGCCGCCGCGCCGTTCCCGGCCCGCTCGTCCGACAGCTCGATCCAGGGGTGGTCGGTGCCGAGCCGCTCCCGGAACCGCAGGTCGGGCGGATCGGCGGCGGTGGGATCGAGGAGGCGGTAGAGCTCCACCGCCGCGTCCGAGACCGTCAGATAGCCCGCGCCCTCCAGCGCGGCGGTGGCCAGGGTGAAGCAGGTCGTCTCGGGGGCGCGGTGCCGGCCGAACCACGCGTGCACCTGCGTGGTCGGATCGCTGAGGCTCTGGACGGCCGAGGCCGGGTCGTCGTGCTCGCCGAGCGCGGCGGCGAGGCGGACCGCCATGCGGGGACCGGGCTGGCGGGCCATCAGGTCCAGGGCACCCGCCTCGGCCAGGGACCGGCGCAGGTCGTCCAGCGCCCCCGGCCCCGGGTCGGGGCCGAACAGCCGCCGGGCGATGACCGCGGCGGGATCGACCTCGCCGAGGGAGGTCACGACGTGACGGGAGTGGGCGGCGGCCTCCATCAGCGCGCCGCGCGGCGCGCCCGTCAGGACGACCATGAACCCTTCGGCGGCGCGGACCCTCCGCGCCGTCATGTCGATCCACCCCTCGTCGAGGCCGGACGACACCACCAGGTCGCGGCCCTTCGCCGGGCCGTCGAGATCGACGATGTAGCCCGCGCGGGTGACCGCCGGGGTCCAGTCGCCCATGACGACGGCGGCGGGATCGGTGAGGTGATAGCACGCGCCGGCGTCGGCGGCGGCATCGGCGGCGTGGCCGGCCGCGGCCAGCGCGTCGGTCAGCAGGTTGACGGCGGCGGCGTCGCGGCCCGTCCCGACCGGGACGGCCAGGACGAGCAGGTGGTGCTCGCCGAGCAGGCCCAGCGCGTCGGTGTAACCGGGTGGCCGGACGTAGAAGTCGCGATGGGCGCTGAGGGTGGCGCCGTCGAGCGGCACGGTGTCCCGCGCGACGGTCCCTCCCCCGGCCCGGGCGCCGCCGACGCCGAGGTCACCGCCGACCTTCACCTCGTCGCCGAACATCGTGAGCGTCCCGATGTGCACGTCCCCGCTGCGGCGCTCCCGGAGCATCCGGCCCCAGGCGCCCTCCAGGATCGCCGCGAACCGCTCGGTCTCGGCGCGGGTGAGCGAGTCCTCCGAGCCGCGTAACCCCCGCAGGGCCTCGGCGGCGGGATCGGGACGGGCGGCGTCCTTGTCGGCTCCCTCCCCGTCCCGGCCCTCCCGTTCTTTGCCCTCGCGTTCCTTGCCCGCCCGATCCTGGGCCTCCGGTCCACCGGGGCCCGCGCCGGGGGCCGCGGGCCCGTGCTCCCGATCCGGCGCGTGACGGCCGTCCGCGTGGCGGTGCCCGGCGCCGTCCGCGCCGCCCGCGGCGCGGGCGGCAGGGTCGTCTGTCATCGTGTCTGTCCTTCGTGGGGGGACGCCGACGGATCAGTGGATGTTGAAGTCGCCCGAGACCTGGACGGCCTTGTTGAAGACGGTGGACTTGCCGATCGTCGTCGCGTTGATCGACCAGGTGTCCCCGTCCGCCGGGCCGGGGGGCGGGCCGGTGAGGCGGCGCACGTCCTCGGCGAACGACCGGTCGCGCAGCAGCGCGCGGAGGAGGACCTCGGTGAGCGCCGCCACCGCGGCGGTGTTGCCCGGCTCCCTGCCGACCCAGGCCAGCGCGCCCTCGCCCGCGGTGTCGTTCTCGAAATGCGACCGGAGCCGCCCGACCAGGACGTCGCCGCCCGGCCCCTCCTCGCCCTCGGGCGTCCCGGATCCGGCCGGGGCCCGTCTGCTCGTCTCGGCGACAAGGCATGCCGCCCTGCCCGCCAGGTCGCGCAGGTCCCCCCGGCGGTCGTCGTGGTCGGCCTCGTCCGGCATGTCTGCTCCTGGAGATATCGACAGCGGTTCGTGTGGTCGGCGCGGGATGAGCGCCGGGTCCTTCTTGAGCACGCGCGGCCGCAGACGTTCGAGCCTCGCACCGAGGCCGGCGCCCACTTCCTTCTCCAGGCGCCTGTGCGTCTGCTCGATGACGTCGCGCGCCTCGTCCCACCGCCCGGCCTGGACGCAGGCGAGCACGAGCAGTTCCGCGACGCGCTCGTCCGGCCGTCCCGCACCGAGCAGGAGGGTGAGTTCGGAGATCAGCCGCTGCTCACGGCCCCCCAGCCGCAGCTCGGCGGCCGCGCATTCGGTGAACGCGGCCGCGCGCCTGTCCCGGAGCGCCGCGCGCTGGGAGTCGGCCCAGGTCCCGGGGAGCCCGGCCAGGGCTTCGACGCCCCAGGGGTCGGACGCGTCGGCCCGCCATTCCGCCAGCGCGCCGCGGAAGAGCGGGACGGCACGCGCGTCGTCCCGCCCGGCGAAGGTGCGCGCTTCGGTCACGCCGTCGTCGAACCTGTGGACGTCCACCCGGGACCGGTGCACGACCGCGCGGTAGCCGCCGTCGAACCGCGGGAGCAGCGCCTGGCCCGAGCCCGGGACACCGTTCTCGAGATGCCGCCGCACCTTCTTGAGGTAGTCGCGCAGCAGGCCGGGCTCGGACATGGGCCCTGCGCCGCCCCACAGGCGGTGGGACAGCTCCGCCGCGGTCAACGTCCGGCCCTGGGCCAGGAGCAGCGCGCTGAGCACCAGCCGGTCCATGGGGGCACCGAGCCGGATCGGACGCCCCCCGGCCTCCGCCTCGACCCTTCCGAGCAGCCGGAACCCCACGTCCGCGCCCGGCGGGCCGGAACCGGGAGACCCCGTGATCGTCGACATGCCTCACTCCCCGAATTACATCGCGTGCACTTCCCGAAATCTCTACCTCAAAATCGCCCCGCCTTTTACCGCTCTGCTTACCGATCCCCTTTTCCATACTTGGAGTCGACGGGGCAAGGAGCCCGGTCGAAACCGAAAGAAGGAGAAGAAGATGAGGGCCTCCCAGAACTCGCCGAAGGAGGCGGGCTGGTCCAAGAGCTCGCTGAGCGAAGGAGCCGGGGACTGCGTCGAGGTGACGCTCGTGCCGGGCGTCGCGCTGCGCGACTCCAAGCGGCCCGAAAGGCCCCCGCTGGAGTTCACGGCCTCGGAGTGGAACGCCTTCCTGGACGGCGTCAAGCTCGGGGAGTTCGAGATCTCCCGGCTCGGCGGGCACCCGGCCGGCTGATCACACCCCCAGGGCACGGGGAGTGCCGGTGGCAGGACCTCCGGCGCTCCCCGCGCCCCCCGTCGCGGAGCGGGACGTAACGCGGCCGCGGCGCTCACGTCCCGCGTCCTCTGATCTCGGCGCCCAGTTCGGCGATGAACGCCCTGACCTCGTCGCCGAACAGCGCCATCTCCGCGAGCCTGCTCCACCGGCGCCGGTAGTGCGCCACGTCCGGGCCGGTGACGTTCAGCTGGGCGTGGACCGTCTCGACGGTGACGTAGGAGTCGTTCTCGTCCTCGGCGTCCTCACCGGTGCCCGTGCCGTAGTTCCGGCCATTGAAGATCACGAATCCGTGCGAGGCGTAGGTGACGGCCAGGGCGTCGCTCGGGATCACCCCGATCCGCACATTGTCCAGCGTGCTCTGCGAGGCGATCCGGTCGAGCTGGGCGAGCAGCAGCCGGGGCGATCCCGGCCGCCAGCGCAGCGCGGACTCGGTGATGAGGAAATCGAGACGCCTGTCCTCCTGGTACAGGGCCAGCTGGCGATTCAGGCGGCCAGCCACGGCCGCCGCCAGTTCCTCCTTCCCATAGGGCACCTCGTCGAAGAGCGAGAAGACGCGGCGCGCGTACTCCGCGGTCTGGAGGAGCCCGGGGACCACCGACGGCTGGAAGGTCTGCGTCCACCACGTCTTGTTCTCACGTTCCTGAACCTCGTCCTGAAGGTGGGGCCGGTCCCGCATGGCGGTGCGCCACGCCTCCACCTCCGTGAACGCCTGCTCGGTGATGTCGACCAGCCGCCGCACCGTCTCGTCCGGCGCGGAGACCGCCCGCGCCCACCCGGTCACCTCCGGCAGCGACGGCATCGTCGCACCCGACTCGATGCGCGACACCTTGGACTGGCTGATGCCGAGCCGCCCCGCCATGTCCCTGCCCGACAGGCCCGACAGGGCGCGCAGCCGCCGCAGTTCGGACGCCAGCCGCTCACGTGTACCGCGCGCCTCGTCCTCATGGCTGCCGGCCACGGCCATCCCACTCGACCCCATCCCCGTACGGGGGCGCTCCCCCGCGATGCATGATGATTAAATACGACCCAGAATGATTCCAACCATGATGCCCCCGCGTCAAGCGGTTCGCGTTCGAAGGACCACCCGCCCCGCGTGGCCACCGGCCCGCGGCCGCCCCCGGCGTCCGGCCGCCCGCCCCGCCCGAGGGCGCGGCCACGGTCTCCGACGCGGCGGCCCGCGTCCTCGACGATCGCCGAGATTGCCACAGATCCCCTAGTTCCTTCCGAGATTCCGGGAAATAGGTCCCTCTCCGAGGGGCACCTGCGACAAGGACATGATCCTTTTGACAATTTCGCGAGAAGGCACCCCACCGTCCGGCAACCGCGCTATTGTCGCGGGCGACATCGTCGGCTTCGGCGGACGATCTCCTGAACACGTTCAGGCGCACCTGCGGGAGGAGCTCTATTCCCGGGTGCGGCGCGCCCTCGGCCGCTCGGGCATCCCTTTCGACGACTGCTACCGCGAAGATCGCGGTGACGGGCTCCTTCTCGTGCTCCAGCCCGGCGCGGACCTGGACGTCCTGGTGACGCCGGTGCTCCAGGACCTGGACGCGGAGATCCGCAGGCAGAACGACATCGCCCGGCCCGGCGCGAGAATGCGGCTGCGCGTCGCCCTGAACGTCGGCCCGGTGCGCTCGGACCGTTACGGCGTGGTCGGAAAGGCCGTCGTCCAGACCTTCCGGCTCCTTGAGGCACCGGGCTTCAAGCGGCGGATGCACGAATCAGGGGCCCGACTCGGCACCATCATTTCCCACCGCCTTTATGAGGACGTCGTCCTGCCGGACTCCGGGAAGGCGGACCCGGCGGACCACGAGCGGCTCTGGGTCGAGCTGAAAGAGACGAGAACCTGGGCCTGGGTACGGTTCTTCGGCGTTCCCGACAGCACCCGGGCACGGCCCGGGGTCGTCCCCGACGATGTGCTCTCGCTCGCGGAGGAACTGCTCAGGCTCCCGTCCGCCGCCACTCAGGACATGCGGACCAGCCTGGTCGGCAGCCTTCCCGACGGCCTCTCAGGCCGTATCCGCCGGGAAAGCGCGCCGATCATGGACGCCTATTGCATTCTGCGCCCGTGCGTGGAGAACAGCGCCGATGCCGCCGCGTTCCTCGCCGCTTTACGGCGCGTTTCTCCCGGCACGCCTCTCGGACGATTCGAACAGGCCCTCACCGCGCTTCCCTGGCTCGCTTGAATCGGCCGGGCCGCCCGGCGTCGTCCCCAGGGCCTAACGCCGGTCATTGCTGCCAATGGCCTACCAGTTCGGCGTAGAGGGGGCTGAGGGAGAGCAGCGTGTGGTGGGTGCCGACGAGCGGGGCCGCGGCGTCGAGGAGCAGGACCTGGTGGGCCCGCTGGGCGGAGCTGATGCGGTGCGCGATGACGATCAGTGTCCCTCCGCGCCCCGCTAGGGCCTGCTCGGCGCGGGCCTCCGCGGCGGGGTGCAGGTGGCAGGTGGCCTCGTCGAGGATGATGACGGGCGCCGGGGACAGGTACGCGCGGGCCAGGGTGATGAGCTGCCGCTCGCCCTGGGACAGCGCGCCCCCGCCGGGAGGGACCTCGGCGTCGTACCCGCCGAGCCGGCTCAGGGCCGGGGCCAGGCCCACGGCGTCGACGGCCTCGTCCATCTGCGCGACGGTGGCGTCGGGCCGCAGGTAGGCGAGGTTCTCCCGCAGCGTCCCGGCGAAGACGTAGCTCTCCTGCGGGATGAGCGTGATCGTCGACCGGAGCCGCGCCGCGCCGACGTCGTCCAGCGGCACCTTCCCGAGCGTGACGCCGCCTTTCTGGGGCCGGGCGAGGCCGGTGAACACGTTGGCCAGCGTCGACTTGCCCGTGCCGCTGGGGCCGACCACGGCCAGGTGGGTGCCCTCGGGGATGTGCAGGGTGAGGTCGGTGAGCACGGGCTCGGCGCCGGGCGAGTACGCGAACGTCACATGGTCGGCGTCGATGTCGTAGGACGTGGCGGGGACGGCGGCCGGGGCGTCCGGGGACGTCCCGCCGGACCCGGCGCAGATCTCGGCGAGCCTGCCGAGGATCACGGCGAGGCTCAGCAGCAGGGTGCCGCCCGCGTCGACGAGCAGGACGATCCCCGGCTGGAGCCCGGTGACGAGGTACCCGGCACCTCCGGCCACCTCCCCCGCGGTCAGCTGCCCGTGCGCGGTCAGGCGTGGCGACAGGGCGAGCAGGACCAGCAGCGGCAGATGCACCCCGAGCATGATCACGGGGAGGCGGGCCAGGCGCGAGCGGGCGAAGGCGCGCAGCGCGGCGGCCTGCGCGTCGATCGCCTCGCCGACCGTCCGCGCCGCGCGGTCCTCGGCGGCGCAGGCGACGACGTCGCGGACGCCCTCGACGATCGAGGTGGCGGTCTCGCCGATGCGTTCGGCCTGCCGCACGACGGCGCGGTAGCGGCGGACCTGGACGCCGAGGAGCGCGGCGAACAGCGCCACGGCGAGCGCCACCGGCACGGCGATGGCCAGGGCCAGCGGCGGTGACAGCAGGGCCAGGCCGAGGAGCGCGGCGACCGCGGCGGTCAGCAGCTGCCGCGCGTTGCGCAACGCGGTGCCCATGAGCAGCCGGACGGCCTCGGCCTGCTCGGTGAGCTGCGACACCCCGGCGCCCGCGGTGTCGCCCGCCTGGTCGGCCATCCGCTCCAGGGCGGCGGTGACGACGCCGGTGACCAGCGAATCGCGCAGCGGCTCGACGGTCGCGGCGAGCCACGGGTAGATCTGCCGGGTGCCCACGGCCCCGAGCACGTGCAGGACGGCCAGCGCCGCCAGCCAGTACAGCCCGGTGAGCGGCTCGCCGTCCAGAAAGCCCCGGTCGATCGCCTGGGCGAGCAGCAGGCCCGAGGCGAACGCGGGAACGCTCTCCAGGACGGACCACGCGGCGAGACGGCGCAGCGCCGGCCCCTGCCCGCGCAAATGCCGGCGCAGCAGGCGCGCGGCAGGAGGAAGCCTCATGCCCGGGTCCGAGGCTCGACCGTGTCCGGACGGGTCGCCGCGCCGGAATCAGGTGACCCCGCCCCCAAGTCGCCATCCCCGTCCACCGCGAAGACGGCTTGGTAGGCGGGGTCGGGCCACAGGTCGGCGTGGGGGGCCAGGGCGCGGATCCGTCCTGCGTCCAGCCAGGCGACGAGGTCGGCGCGGGCGGCGGTGGCCGGGCGGCGTGCCACCACCAGGCTGGTGCGGTGGGCCAGGAGCCTCCTCAGCGCGCGGGTCACCTTCATCTCCGTGGCGGTGTCGAGGCTGCTGGTGGCGTCGTCGAGGACGAGGACCCGGGCGTCGGTCAGGGCCGCCCGCGCCAGGCCGAGCCGTTGCAGCTCGCCACCGGACAGGGGCGCGCGGTCGAGGGGCGTGTCGTACCCGGCCGGCAGCGCGCGGACGAAGTCGTCGGCGGACGCGGCGCGGGCGGCGCGGCGCACCTGCTCGCGGGTCGCGTCCGGGCGGGCGTAGGCGATCGTGTCGTGCACGGTGGCGCCGAGCAGCGCGGGCCGCTCGAAGGCGTAGGCGACGGCGCGGCGCAGAGCCGGGAGCGCCACGTCCGTGACGGGGACGCCGTCGAGCTCGACGGATCCCCCGGCGGGGTCGAGGAGCCGCCCGATCGTCGACACGAGCACGCTCTTGCCCGTCCCGGAGACGCCCACGACCGCGACGCAGGTCCCCGCGGGCACCGTCAGGTCGAGACGGTCGAGGACGGTGCGGTCGCCGACGCGGACGGTGACCTCCCTCAGCCGCAGCTCGCCGGGGCCGTCCGGCAGGCGCATCGGGCAGGGGGGCGGCCGGACGGCCGGGTCGGCGCCGAGGAGCTCCTGGATGCGCCCGGCGCCGACCTCGCAGTTCAGCAGGGTGACGAAGGTGTCGAAGAGGGCGACCACGCCGAGCGCCATCGACGTGTAGGACACGGCCGCCACGAGCTCGCCCGTGCTGATCGCGCCGGTGGCGAGGCGCGTCCCGGCGACGGCGACCACCAGGATCTGGATCGCGGGCGCCAGGAGCGACAGCCGCCAGCTCACCTGCCCCTGCACGGTCCAGGTGAGGTGACCCGCCTGCCGCAGCTCGGGCAGCGGCCGCAGGATCCGGCGGGCCTCACGGGCGGCGGTCCCGGCGGACCGGATCGTGCGGGCGCCCTGCCGCGCGTCGAGCAGCCGTGTCGCGATGGCCGCCTGGAGCCGCTGGTAGCGCGCGAACGGCTCGCTTGCCCGGACGACGAACAGCCGGATCACGAGGATCGCGGGCGGGACGCCGACCGCGAAGGCCGCGGCGAGCGTCCAGTCGATCAGGGCGAGCGCCGTCACGGCGCCGAGTCCCGTCCCCAGGGCCGCGACCACCGACAGCAGCAGTGCGGGGAACGCGGCAGGGCCCCCGGCGCTCTCGGTGAGCCGGGACAGGGCGTCCCCCGCGGGGAAGCGGTGCAGGCCGGGCACCCCGAGTTCCAGGATCCGTCCGATCAGGCGGTGCCGGAGCCAGGCGGTGATGCCGCTGCCGCAGTAGGAGCCGACCACGTCCTTGGCGGTGTCGGCGGACGCGGCGACGGCGAGCGCGACGGCGAGGCCGGCCATGGCGCCGCCCACGTTCCCGTCCTCGCGGACGGCGTCGACCGCCCGGGCCAGCATCGCCGGTGTCGCGAGCATCGCCGCGACGCGGATCGCGGTGAGCACCGCGAGCAGCGCCATCGGGTAGCGGGCGCGGCGGGCGGCGGCGCGCAGCAGCCGCCTGCCCCCGGCGCGCTGGGCGGCGGAGGCGGCGCGTGGTCCGGCGAGGGGGGCGGAGCCGTCGTCATCGGCGGACTCGGTCGATGCCACGCTCGTCGGCTCCGTTCGGTCTCGGCGCGCGTTCGCTAGAATGACGAGTGGGTCCGGTCACGGACCGGCCTCTTGGCCGGCCCGTGACCGGGATTCTGCGAACCGGGGGGTGGTCACCTATACCTGGTCCGCATGAGCTATCCGCATCACGCGCAGGAGATGCCGATGCAGATGGTGTTCAGCAGCGTGAGCAGGCCGATGCACTCACACGTCTCGCCGAGCTGGATCCCCTCGATCTCGACGGGGTCGGTCTCGGGCAGCTCCTGCAGAGCCGCCACGAGGTCACCTTCGAAGATGTTCATTGCGTTCACCTCCCTTCCTGGTCGTCGTCCACGGTCCGCTCCGCCGTGAGGCAGAAGCGGACCACAGCCGTTCGCAGCGCCGGGGGCCATGCCTCGACCACGCTCGTGTGGTCGTCGTCCACCTCGACGTAGTCGAAGCGGGGCCCTCCGGTGCCGCGGAGTTCGAGGAGGCGCCGCCGCAGCGCCCTGGACTGCCCGATCGGGATGACCTTGTCCCGGACGCCGTGCGCCAGCAGCAGCGGCGCGTCCAGCGACCCGCACAGGCGCAGGACGTCGCGTCGCGCGCGGGACTCGTCGTCGTCGAGCCGGTTCAGCCGTGCCACCCGTTCCCTGACCGGGGCGGCGGCGGCGCGATGCAGGCTCGCGGCCGAGGTGAACGGCGCCAGCGCCACGCACCCCGACCACAGCCGCGGGCTGTGGCAGGCCGCCAGCAGCGCCAGGTACGCGCCGTAGCTGCCCCCGAGCAGGACCGGGCCCGGCAGCCCGCCGCCGCGGGATCCGGCGATGGCGTCCGCGAGATGCAGGACGTCCTCCAGGTCCGGGCCGCCCCAGTCGCCGATGACCGCCCGCAGGTGCCGCTCGCCGTAGCCGGTGCTGCCCCGGTAGTTCGGCGCGACCACGGCGACCCCGGCCGCCGCCAGGTGCTGGAGGAGCGGATCGAACTCGAACCGCCACGCCGACAGCGGGCCGCCGTGCAACGCGATCACCAGGCGCCGGCTCCGGCGCCAGCCGGGACCGCCGTAGACGATCGCCTCGATGGGCCCGGCCGGTCCGGGCAGCTCGACGAGCTCGGCGCCGATCCAGCCCGCCGACGCGCCGGGCGGGCGCCCGGCCATCGACCAGCCCGAGGCGGGACGGCGGACCGTCGCGAGCGTCGGGGGCTGGTGCGGGGCCGAGAAGCGGAGGTGGATCCGGTCGCCCGTCCAGGAGGCGGGCGGCCACAGCGTCCCCGGCGGGCCGGGCATCGGCTCGAGCCGGTCGCGTGCCGGGGTGTAGACCGCGAGGCGGGACGTGGCGCCGCGGACCTCGCCGATCAGCAGGTGGTCGCCGCTCTCGTCGAAGGTCAGCGGCGTCCTGGAGCACGCCGACCGGTTGAGGGACTCGGGGAACCGCACCGGCCCGCCGCCCGGGGACCACAGCCCGATGCGCCGGGCGCCCGCCGGCTGGTCGCCGGGCGCGCTGGTGGTCACCACCAGGACGCGCGACCGCGGGCTGTAGGCCACGATCCGGTCCGTGGTCGTCCCGGCGACCGACCAGACCCGCCGCCAGGTGCGTTCGCGCAGGTCCACCACGATCGCGTCGGTCCGGTGGCCGGCGCCGGTGTGGTCGAGGGCCAGCGTCCGGCCGTCGTCGAGCCAGACGCCGCCCGACAGCACGCCGGGGATCCGCAGGACGGGCTCCAGCGACGGCGGGCCGTCCGACAGCCGCCAGATCCGCGAGTGCCGGTCGTCCTCCACCACCACGAGGACCACCGTCCCGGAGGTTCCCGGGGCCGCCAGCAGGTGCCCGGCGAGCATCGACGGGACCGGCCACGAGCGGGTGACGGCCAGCCCGCCGCCGTCCGGCCGCGCCGCGACCACCGTCCCGTGCCCGGCCGGCGTGCCGTCCTCGCCCGGCGCGGCGCGCGCCACCAGGACGCGGCCGTCGTCGAGCGGCAGGGGACGGCTGCGGCGGTCCACGACGGCTTCGCCGCCGTCCCCTTCCCCGCGCGCGGGGTCACCGAGCGCCCGGCGGGACGGCTCCGCGGAGGCGAGGTCCCATCGCTCCAGCGTGACCTGCTCCTGGACGGCGCTCAGGCACGTGGCCCACCGTCCGTTGCCGGAGAACGCGAAGCCGAACCGGCTGGGAATGCCCGGAAGGTCGGGCACGGCCGCCGTCATGACGTCCGTCCCATGGTCCCGGCCAGCGAGGCGGCGGTGCCGAGCAGGGCGGCGTCGGACATCCACAGCCTGGGAGAGCCGTGGCGCAGCCGGACGAGGAAGGCCAGGATGCCGCTGAGGCCGTCGCCCCAGGTCGTCGTGACGTCGCCCCGCTCGTCGGGGAGGACGACGCGCCCGTCGCGGTGCGCGCGGTTGGCGAGGATGATGCGGCCGAACCGCCAGGCGGCGGCGCGGTACCGGGCGTCGCCGGTGAAAGCGGCCACGTCGAGCAGCAGGTCACCGTTGCCGGACAGCCCGTGGCACTGCCCCAGCACCGCCCGCCACGCGTTGCCCGCGACCGCCCGCGCGGCCATCTCACCGGTCCGCGTGAAACGCGCTGCGCCCGTCGCACTGCCCAGCCGGATCAGGAACGTCCCGATGCCGGACGACCCGTGGCACCAGTACGGCGCCGTGGGCGCGTCGCCGGATCCGGCCCCCCACATCGCCGAGCGCGGGGTGATGACCGCCTCGTCCAGCAGATGCTCCCCGACGCGGACGGCCAGGGTCCGGCAGTCGGGGCGTCCGGCCGCCTCACCGTAGGCGAGCAGGAAGTAGCCGACGCCCGAGATGCCGTGCGCGAACCCGTAGTAGGACTTGCCGGCCAGCTTGGAGTCCTGGTCGGCGGGCATCCTCCACGCGAGCCCGCCGGCCCGCTCCTCGGCCGAGGCGATCAGCGCGTCCGCGGCGGCGCCCGCGCGGTCGGCGAACTCCCCCCGCCCGGTGCGGTCCCACAGGTGCAGCGCGGTCATGCCGAGCCCCGCCGTCCCGTGGGTCACATCGGGGCCGGGCGCCGAGGGCGGCAGGCCCTCCGCCACGGCGACGGCGGCGTCGACCAGGCCGTTGTCGCCGATCGCCAGGCCCGCCTCCAGCACCGCCCACACGGCGCCCGCCGTGCCGAAGTACAGCCCCGGCGGACGCTTGGCGTCCGTCTCCAGCCGCTCAAGGATCCAGCGCGCGCCCGTGCCGATCCCCTCCTGAAGGCGCGGATCGGCGGTGTGCTGGTAGCAGCGCACCAGCGCCCCCAGGCATCCCGCCGCACCGTGCTGAAGGCTGCACGGGTCGGGGGCGCCATGCGCGCAGGAGGCCGGCCACAGCGTCTGCGCCGACTCGGGCTGCATGGTCGCGAGCAGCTGGTCGGTGATCCCCTCGATGGCCCGGTCGCACGCCGCGCGCAGCCACCCGGGCTCGGGACGGTCCTCGTCCCCGCCGGCGTCCAGGGACACGAGGCCCGCGCCTTGCCCCGGCCCGGTGGACGGGGTACACCGTGCCAGCACCTCGACCGCCCGCTCCGGGGTCCAGCGCCGCTCCGGCTCGTCCGCCATCAGCCCCACGAGCATCGCCGTCAGGGAGGCGGGCAGCTCCACGTCCTGGGTGCGGGCCGTCAGCCACTCGGCCAGGCGGTCCGCCACGAGCCTGTTCGGCGGACGGTCCGCGAGGAAGTAGGGCGGTCCGCCGGTGAGGACGTAGCACAGGGTGGCGCCGAGGCCGTAGTAGTCCGCCGTCGCGCGGGGCGGCGCGCCGTCCATCTGCTCGGGCGCGCCGAAGCCGAGGGTCCCGACACCCGCGGTCGGCTCGTCCCGGGGGTCGTCGGCGGTCACGGCCAGCTCAAGGTCGATCATGACCGGGGTGCCGTCGGGACGCACCATGACGTTGTTGGGGTTGAAGTCCCGGACGACGAGCCCGGCGGCGTGCGCGCCGATCACCAGGCCGGCGAGGCGGCGCGCCATCTCCGAGGCCCGGGCCAGGTGCGGGCCCCAGCCCTCGGCGCCGATGAGGTCGACGACCCATTGCCGCAGGGTCGAGCCCGGGATCATCTCCTCCGCGAGGAAAAGATGCCCGCCTTGCGTGAAGAGCTTGATCGGACGGGGGGCCAGCCCCAGTTCCTGGACCATTTCCAGCGCCCTGAACTCCGCACGCAGCCGGTCCCGGGTGTCGCGTCCCTCGCGATCGGCCGCCACGTGCGGACGCGCCTCTTTGATCACCACCGGGTCGCCCGTCTCGGCGTCCACCGCCCGGTACACGCCACCCTTGTTGGTGTGGCGGATCGCCTCCTTGACGGCGAAGCGTGACCCGATCAGGACCTCGTCCCCGCCACCACCGCTCCGGCGGGCGACATTCATACCATTGTCAGGAAAGGGACACCTCACCCACGAGGGAGGCGTGTACGTTCCCGTGCGCCGGTCCTCGACCGGATTCCCGTCGGGATCGAGGATCATCCAGGCGTAGAACCCGTCATTGGTCATCCGGCGCTCTTCGACAAAGGCACCGTACCGATAATGGACGAGACTGTCCCGGGAATAGGGCCGATCGGAAAGGATCCGGGGGCCCGGAAGACCCGCCGTCGCACGGTGCAGTTCAGCGGCCAGCCGGACCGCCTCGTCGTCACCGCGCGGATAGATTGTTATAAACTTGCCGGAATGGCCGCGTGAGGTGTTGCGCCCATTGAGCGCCGCGACGTGGTCGAGCGTGGCGGCGAACTTGAACGCCGAGCCGGCCTCCAGCAGCACCTCCAGGGACCGGCGGAGCACCTCCTCCGCGGACGCCTGAGTAGCGGAAACGTGCAGCTTCCAGCCCTGCGGGCGCCGTACCGCGTCCTCCGGTGCGACCGACAGCCAGACTCCGGAGCGACCCGTCCGCCACCGCGCCGGGGACGAGGAGCGGGCGAGCCCGTGCGCGAGGACGTCCATGAGGGCCGTGTCCCCGGAGTCCGCGGCCGACGCCGCGCCGAAGACACTGAAATTGAAATCCGCCATGAACGATCTCCGCTCCCATATCGCCACCGACATTCGTCGGCGAGCCCTCCAGAAGATCGGAACAAACGTCCCTCTAGAGCACCGCATCCGAGCCGCAATGCCTCGTTCGGTTGGACACGCTAACCACGAACCAACGCAAAATCCAGAGGCAATTTCTCAACCAAACCTACTAAGTTGATGGGAAATCATTCGCTACAGATCTTGCGCTGTGACTCATGTGACCCATGTGACTACAGTTGCAAATAAATGGCCACATGAGGTCCTTTATCCCCTTGACTCCCGGACATTCTGAACTTCGATCTTGACCACAGAAAATTAAATTAGTTCGCCGGGTCCGTTGAACTCTGCCTGCTTCTCCGCAATGGATCACGAACCTTCCGCCGCAGCCCCCTTGGAATGCCGTCCACCCAATCCGTGAACACCCCCGCACAGACCAGGCAATTGCCCTGTATGTCCGAATCTTCTGCAATGTCTATTCGCTCACCGATGCCATCGCGCCGATGATCCGATAAGCGCCGGAAGGACGAGTCAACGAGCAGTCCGCTCCCCCGCATTAACTGCGAAGGCTTAGGCGGGCGACAGCCCGGGCAGTCGAGACGCCCCCCGAACCGCGCCGTTTCACCGCCCGCGCACCCCTCAAGGAGGCGACCGCCCCCGCACGCCTCGCCGGGTACAGCCCGCCCGAGCACGGCACCGCCGGGCACGGCCGGGTTGGCCGCACCGAGCTCCCTGCGGGCTATTCGGTCAGGGGACCGAATCCTCCAGGCCGTACAGGCGCAGCAGCACACGCCGAAGGTCCGTCACCGCGAGAGGACGGGTCGTCCGTCCTAGTGATCAAGGTCTGGGCCATGGGCCGAGCGGCAGGACGAAACCCGCGCTCGTGTTCTTCGCCCCCGGGTACGGAGGCACGCGAGCCAGCCGTCCTGTGTCGCCTGGCGACGCCGCCCGGTTCCGGTAGGCCGACAGCGCCTTCGTCCACTGCCCTCCCAAGGGTCACTCGATGGCAGCGGGCCCGCTTCGACGGCCAGGCTCGTCAGTTCCGCGACGGTGACGGGCCCGGGACCGGTAGCCGGGGCAGTGACCGTAGGGGCGGCGGGCCACTCGTCCACCCGCACCGGAGACGTCGTCGGAGAAGGCAGACCGGCCACACGGAGGTCGCCGGTCGGCCACCGATGACCTCCGCCTCACCGGCGATAACGCTCAGAGATCCGTCGTAGTGGGCCCGGCCTCAGGCGAGTGGCGCGGTCAGGCGTCGTCCAACGTGCACAGCAGGACGGGCCTGCCCGGCGTGATCGGCTCAGGTGGCCTGTTCCGTGGTCCGGCCGTGGTCGTCGGCGACCACCACCTCATACACGCGCGGCGCGATCCGCCTCGACCGTTGCAGGATCCGGGCGTCCCAGCCCTGGGGCCATGTCGTCGGCTTCCATGCGGGGTCGCTCTCGCTCTCCTCCCCGTCGCCGATTCCGGTGTCGGCCGGCTCGTCCCGCCCCCACCGCACCTTCATCAGGTCGATGCCCACCAGGTTCGTCTCCGTGAGGGTCGCGCCGGTCAGGACCGTACCGGCCAGGGTCGTGCCGACCAGGTTCGCTCTCGACAGGTCCGCGTCGGCCAAGGTCGCATTGGACAGGTCCGTGCCGATCAGGCCGGCGGCGGTCAGGTCCGCGCCGATCAGCGCCGCACCGGCCAGCACCGCGTCGATGAGGGACGCGCCGGATAGGTTCGCCCCGGTCAGTACCGTGCCCCTCAACGTCGTACCGATCATCGTGGCGCCGGTCAGATCCGCGCCGAAGAGGATCGCCTCGCTCAGGTCCGCACTGTTCAGGGACGCGCGGGCCAGGGTCGCGCCGGTCAGATCCGCGCCCTTCAGGTCCGCGCTTCCGAGGGATGCCGCGCTCAGATCCGCGGCCCTCAGTGTCGCGCGGGCCAAGGTCGCCTCGGGCAGTCCCGCGAGGGCCAGGTCCGCGCCGTTCAGATTGGCGTCCGTCAGATCCGCGCGGATCAGGCGCGTGGGATGGGGGTACCGAGCGCTCAGACGAGTGTCGGTCCTGGGCACTTCGGTCAGATTCGCACCGGTGAGATCCGCGCGGACCAGGATCGCGCCGGTCAGATCCGCGCCGTTCAGGGTCGCTCCGGCCAAGACCGCATCGTCCAGGACCACATCGTCCAAGGACGCGCCGGTCATATCCGCGCTGCTCAACCTCGCGCCGCTCAGATTCGCGCCGCTGAGCTCCGCCTCTGCCAGATGTGCGCCGACCAAGTTCGCGCCGACCAGGTCAGCGCCGACCAGGTTCGCGCCGACCAGGTCGGCGTAGGGGTGGATACGGTCCCGGCCGATGCCGGGCGCGACCTCATCCACCGCACTCCCGTCGCCTCACTAGCGGCTGCACACGCTGACTGTAGAGCCGCACCGGCACCATGCACGCGACGGCGGCCCGTACGGCGGAGACCGGTGCCGACCCGCCCACGTGTCAGGCCCGGCGGGACGTCCGCGCCACGCGACCCGTTCAGGTGGCAAAAATCGCCGCAAAGCCGCGATCCTCCCAACCGTCGACGACCTGGTACACACCCGGCGCGATCTTCACCGACCGTTGCGCGATCACAACCTCCCAGAGCACGGGCCACCTCGTCGGCCTCCCCGCCGGGTCGCTTCCGACGCCCTCCCTGTCGCCGGACTCACCACCGGTCGTCCCCTCGGGCCGCGACCAGCGCACCTGCCGCAGGTCGGCCGGGTTCAAGTCCGCGTCGGTCAGGTCCGCACCGCAAAGGTCCGCGCGTTCCAGATCCGCGCTGATCAGTACCACGCCGACCAAGCTCGCGCCGGTCAGGTCGGCCCCGGTCATCTCCGTGCCGTACATCGTCGCGGCGGTCAGGTTCGCGGCGGACAGGCGTGCGCCGTTCATCATCGCGCCGGACAGGTCCGCATGCACAAGATTCGCGGCAGTCAGGCGCGTGTCGGACAAATCCGCGTTGGACAGGTCCGCGCCGGACAGATTGGCGCCGGTCAGGTCCGCACCGGTCAGGGTCGCGGCGCGCAGATCTCGGAAGGCTGGGCCCGGGTAAAGGTTGTCCCGGACGGCCCTGGTCAAGCCAGTCAGGTCGACGTCGTTCTGGGCCGCGCGAGTCAGGATCGCACCTGTCAGATCCGCATCGGTCAGGTCCGCGCGGTCCAGGGCAGCGCTGTTCAGGTGAGCACCGATCAGCTTCGCGCCTGCCAGCCTCGCGCCCGTCAGGTCCGCTCGGGTCAGGTCCGCGCCGGACAGGCGTGCGCCGGTCAGATCGGCGCCTGACAGGGACGCATCGGTCAGAATCGCGCCGGTGAGGTTGGCGCGGGTCAGATCCGCTTGAGCCAGGTTCGCGCCGAGCAGGCCGGCGTAAGGGTGGATGTGATCCCGAATGATGCCGGGTGCGATCTCGGTCCCGGTCTCATCCACCGGCCGCCGCCTGCCGCGCTGTCAGAGCCTGCACATATCGACCGTAGGCCATGCCGTCACCGTGCACAGGAGACACAGGCCATCACCCGCCGACACTCGCACGCGGCCAACGCCAGCCGACACGAACGAGAGCGACAACCCTCCCCTCCTCCGGTCGTCGACGCGGATCCGCTTCACCGCCCCGGATCCCCCGCAACAAGCGGGGACGGAACCGGGCGTTCCGTGCGGCCCGACGGCCTAGCGGTCCCATCCAGTCGCGCCCCTCGGAGGTGACGCGGTCGCACCGGAACTCGACACCACGTCCGCGGCGCGCAGCCGTCCTGGCTTGGGGTCGAGAGTCTCCCGACACCCGGCCCAAGTAGTAGACGACGTGAGCACGGACGGGTGCCGGTTCCGATGCCAGCGCGGGACGGCTTTCACCAGTCGAATCCGGCCGCCACTGGACGGTGGTCGCTGCGGGTGGCCGGCAGAACCCACGAGCTCTTCGGCTCCACGCCGCGGAGCAGGATCTCGTCGGCCCGGACCACGGGGAAGGACGCCGGCCAGGTGAAGCCGAAGCCGTCTCCGGCCGCGTCCTGGGCCGGGCGCAGTCGTGAGGTGATGTCGTCGAACGCCCGGTCGTCCATGGTCCCGTTCAGGTCGCCGAGCAACACCACCCGCTGGTTCTTCTCGGCGGCGATGGCCCTGCCGATCGCCTGCACGCCGATGTTGCGCGAGCCCGTCCAGAAGCCCGCCCTTGGGTTCACCCGTACGGACCCCAGGTGGGCCACATACACCGTCAATGGCCCGTGGTCCGTGGCCACCGTGGTGCGCAGTGCCCGGTTCGGGGCGAGCTTCTGCTTGGCCGCTGCGATCTTCGCCAGCGGCCCGTAGTTCACGATGTCGATCGGCTGGGGGTCCGACAGCGGCAGCTTGCTCCACAGGCCGACCGTGCCCACCACCGTGTGATGGGGGTAGGTCTTCACCAATTCCTTCTCGTACGTGCCCGTGGTCTGCGGAACCAGCTCCTCCAGTGCCAGCACGTCCGCCCCCGAGGCGGCCAGGGCGCGGGCGGTGCCGGCGGGATCGGGGTTGGCGGCGCCGACGTTGTGGCTGGCCACCGTGAAGTCGGCACCCGGATGGGACTTGTCGATGAGGTGCCCGCCGAAGAGGTGCGTCCACACCACGGCCGGCAGCATCAGCGCGGCCACCGCGGAGCCGGAGCGGCGCCACAGCGCACCGGCCAGCAGCACCGGAACGCCCAGCCCGAACCACGGCAGGAAGGTCTCCACCAGGCTGCCGAGGTTCCCGATCCGGTTCGGGATCAGCGCGTGCAGCAGCAGGAGCAGGCCCAGCAGCAGTGCCAGCGCCGCGAGCACCAGGCCGCGCCTCCAGGGCTCCGGCCGGGCGCCGAGCAGGACCGCCCGGCGGACGCCCGAACGCCAGCGGCCGACGTCGCCCTGACCGGGCTCGGCCCTGTCCTCCAGCGCCTGTCCTTGCATCGTGTCGGTCACTTTCGCATCCTCGGGTCCTGGGTCGGGTCGGCGTACATGGGCGGGCAGCCGCGATCGATCGCGTCGGGACGCAGTTCGTAGTGCCAGGTCTCGTTCCTGTAGATCTGGCACAGCCCGTACTCGGCCCCGTGTTCCGATAGCCACTCGGTGGCATTGGAGCGGCCGATGTCGACCGCCTTTCCTTTCACGTGCAGCGAGGTCGCCGCGGTGGACACCCACCGGGCGGCTTCTTCCTTGGAGCCATACTTGGAGACCGCTTCGCGGAGAAGCTTGTTCTGGTACGCCGGGGAACGCCACCCGCTATTGACATAGAAGGTGATTCTGTCATTCGCGGCGTCCGCCGCGGCCCGGCGGAGGGCCCTCAGGAGGGCGGGATCAAGGTTGGCCACGGCGGGAACCTCGTCGTCGAAAACCGTGACACCGTCGGGGACGACACCGTCGGCCTCGCCAAGCGGACCACGGCGTTCACCGCGAAGACCGCTTTCACCGGGCGCACCGCGCTGAGCACTGCGGGGAACCTTCGGCGGCGATGCGGTCGGAACGGACCACGACGCCGCCGCGGAGGGCGAGGAGTTCCGCAACTGGTGGCCAAGGACCACACTGGTCATCACAATGACGAGTATCAGGACGACGCCAAAGATCCAGTAAAACTTGCGGGACGCTTTTCGGGGTGAGGCCGGTATTTGAGGCATACTGGCAGTCAAGCCCGCGCGAAGTTGCCACCGCGTATCGAATTTTCGATACACCGACGATATACGCCGTCCCGTAGCATCGATCGTATGCGGGTGTTGTGAGAACGCCGGCCCGTTCATCAACGCCGTGCGCATGACGACCTCGGCACTGCGCAAGCGTCTCGGCGGCCCCTGGATCGCCGCCACCGTTCCCGGCGTCGGCTCCGCATCGGCACGCGGCCAGAGGCCGGACACGAGGGAGAAGACCGTGGAGAGAGCACCCGGGTTGAGCGTCCGCCTCCGGCTCACCCTCAGCTACGCCGGATTCCTCATGCTCGCCGGCGTCATGCTGCTCGCGTCGGTTTGGGTCTTCATCCTGCGCAACCTGCCCGAGTACACGGGCGTCCCCGGAGGAGTGCTGATCCGCTCGACCCTCATGCACGACTTCGCGTCGGCCGCGGGCGTCGAGCTGTTCATCCTGCTGATGGTCGGCCTCGGCGGCGGATGGCTCCTCGCCGGCCGGATGCTCGCCCCGTTGAACCGCATCACGAACGCCACGCGCCTGGCCACGAGCGGCTCGCTCTCCCACCGGATCCGGCTACCGGGCCGCAGGGACGAGTTCCGCGAACTCGCCGACGACTTCGACGGCATGCTCGCACGACTCGAAGCGCATGTCGCCGAACAACGCAGATTCGCGGCCAACGCCTCTCACGAACTGCGCACACCGCTGGCGATATCGAAGGCCCTTCTGGACGTGGCGCGCACCGACCCGGACTGTGACACCGACGAGGTCATCGAACGCCTCGACACCGTCAACACCCGGGCGATCGACCTCACCGAAGCCCTGCTCCTGCTCAGCCGCGCCGACCAGCGGTCCTTCGTCCGCGAGAACGTCGACCTGTCCCTCCTGGCGGAAGAAGCCGCCGAGACGCTCCTCCCGCTGGCGGAGAAGCGCGGCATCACCATCGAGACGTCCGGTGAGATCACCCCCGTCGTCGGATCGCGAACGCTCCTGCTGCAACTGAACATGAACCTCATGCAGAACGCGATCGTCCACAACCTGCCCGAGGACGGCACCGTGTGGGTGAATACCAGCGTCCGCGCCAGGACCGTCGTCCTCACCGTCGAGAACACCGGCGAGAAGCTCACCCCGCAGCTGGTCGCGACGCTCACCGAACCATTCCAGCGCGGCACCGAGCGCATCCACACCGACCACGCGGGCGTCGGCCTCGGCCTGGCGATCGTCAAGACCATCACCCAGGCACACGACGGAACACTCACCCTCACCCCCCGTCCCGCAGGCGGAATGCGCGTCACCGTGGAACTCCCCACAACAGCCCCACGCTGGTAAGCCCCAAACCCTAGAACCAGGGAGACGTGTTGAGCGGGGCGCAGACGATGCCCCCCTTTATTCCGTAGTCGGGTCCACTGGGATTGACGCCGGTGAGTCTCCAGTTGCCGCTGCTGGTGGCATGGGGCTCGCTGGATGTCAGGTAGCCGTTCCCGTTGAACGTGACACCGACGCTGCTCTTGCCCGCCGGACAGGTCCAAGTGGGTCCGTCGCCGTTCGGATGGGAACTCCACGCCTGCCCATACCAGTCGGTGCTGCCGTCGAAGACCTTGATGCAGATCGCATAGAGATCGATCTCGACCGCGTCGGCGTCGCTCCGGGCGCCGCTCGCGCTGGCGTAGGTGATCGCGCTGGACGGGTTGGTCCACATGTCGTTACTGATCAGCGCCGCGGTGGGGCCCTTGGCGTCGGCTCCGACATTCGCCATGTACTCGTACGGGGCCGAGATGGTCGAGCAGGTCAGGCCGCCGACGCCTTGCTGGTTGGGAACGGTCGCCGTCAGCTTGACGACGCGGTAGCCGGGCGACGGGGTGGCGCACATGGCGTACCAGGTCATGTCGAAGGGGGCGGTGTCGCCGGTGTCGGAGCGGGCCCTGACCTGCCAGCCCGAATCGGCGATGGGGAAGGAGGCGGCCACGCTGTGGCCCTCGGGAAGTTCGAAGCCGCCTCCCAACGGCTGCTTTCCCTGGGGACAGCGGGCGGTCCTGGCCTCGGAGGGCAAGACCTGCCCGCTGCCTCGCACCATCTCCAGGTCGGCCAGGCGGTGCGGGACTCTCACACCGTAGGCCGGGACGGCCGTGGAGGGGGCGGCGGAGGACGAGCTGCCAACAATGGTCACGGCGGCGGTCACCACGAGTGCGGCTGCCATGGCGCGGCGGCGGGGGCGCCGGGCCGGGAGGCTGACAAGGGAGCGTCGAGACAACGGAACGGTCTCCTTTCCGGGAAGGCACCGCTGCCGGACCCTGCTGTCGGAATCCGGTGGGCGGCGAGCGTCTCACCGCCTCTCCACGGCGCCAAGGGCCCCGGATTTCCGGCCTTCGCAGCCATCTGAAACTCCGGTCCGCCGCGGACGACCACGCCCCACCGCGGTCGTCCTGACGTGGCTCGGTGTCGTCCAAGTCCGCTCCGACGGTCGCCGAAGATCGAGGACTATCGGAGGGTACGCAGGCTCGGCTTGAGAGGCTACGGAGATGTGTGCGGCAGCGCTGACGCGACGTGCCCTGGCCGACCAGAGTGCAGACCCACGATCATCGACTCCGGGCTCGCCACCACCGCCGACCTGACCCGGATCACGCCCCGGTCCGGAGGTCGGCGTCTTCGGCGCCGCCGCCACGATCGCCTTCGCCGCCACCGGACGACGGGCCTTCGGAGGCAGAAGGGAAGAGATCTTCTACCAGGTCGCGCGGGGAACGCCGGATCTGGACAACGTCCCGCAGCCCTTGTACTTCTGCCTTCCACATCCATGCCCTAGGTTCGGCAACGAAGGCGAGAGAGGGGATGACTCACTTGGTCGCCGCACGTTCATTCGCATGGGCCCTCACAGTGACCGCATGCTGTGCGGCGGCGGCCGCAGGCGTTCTAGTCGGCGTATACGGCTTCTGTATTTTCGTTGAGGGAACTCAGCCGGGTCTCGGTTTCGCTCTGATCATGGGCGGGGTCATTGCCTTCGCAAGTTTAGTACCGACGTACTTCGTGAACTTTCGCTGGCAGTCTGCCGCCCTCATGGCATGGGCGGCGCGGCGGGGCTGGCGGTGCTTCAAAGGACTCGGCGGGGTGGCGGAGCTTCGAACCGGTGGCCTCTTCGACATCGGAAGGGTCACGACCAGAGTGCTGTGTGTCGTCAAGGGGTCGATCGACGCACGACCGGTGACCTTGGTCATGGGCACCCAGTCCAGCGATACCTTGATCTTGAAAGCGTTCACGCATGTTCCGGCGAGCCTGAGCCATGTTTCGATCACTCGGACCGCCCAGTTGACCAAGCGGGAGCTACGGCGGCAGCGTCGGAAGTACGCGGACACCCCTATACCCCTTGATCTGTTCCGCGACCTTTATGATTGTGATGCGTCGTTCGCGCCGAGTGCCGATCTGCGCCAGGCGGTCCTTCATCACAGACTTCCGTTCGAGTGGCACGTGGACGGAAGCGGGACGTTGGTGGTGGAGGCTCAGGTCCAGCCATGCAGGGCATCTCGTACTCGCGGCAGGATGCTGGAGCAGGTGGCCGCCCTCAGCCGGATGCTGGGTGGCCGGGGCGGCGGGGTTGTGCCGCCCCGGCGGTGAGCGAGAGTTCAGAGGTGGGCTGTCAGCAGGGTGCGGGGGTTACGACTTCGGACCAGGCGCCGGTGCCTACGGTGCTGGTGGCGCGGGCGCGTTCGCGTGCGTTCTGGCCGCATGACCAGAGGTGCGAGGGGCCGAAGTAGCGGGTGTCGGAGCTTGCGCCGATCGTCCGGGGGCCCGTTGAGTCGGTCACCCACGCGCTCGTCGCGTAGTTCCAGTGTTCGATCGTCACGGTGATGCTGACCGAGCCTATGCCGCGGTTCTTCGCGTACAGGTACGGCATCGTGCCGTACTGGGTTTCCTCTACCGAGAGGACGTCACTGCACGCTTGATAAACGACGGCGCTGAGTTCGACCTCGGGACCGCAGAGGGTTTCCGTGGTGCGGGCGGAGGCGGACGCCGGGCCGCTCATCGTGGTGAGGACGAGCGCCGCGGCCCCCGCGAGCGCGGCCAGGCGATGGGTTCCCCGTAATTGCATGTGTTTCTCCCCGTGGTGATATGACGTACCTCAATCGAGTGAACGATCTTGAGGCCGTCATATCAAGCGGATGACCATGTCCGCCATCGGCCACAGGGTCGGGTGATATAGGGGTGGACGCGATCCGGACCCCATGTATCACCGGCTGCGGACGGACATCCCGTTCTGGCCGGGGGGCTTGGCGAACTGGGTCAGCGCGTGGTTGAGGGTGGCGCTCACGGTGAAGTGCTCGTCCAGCCCGGTGCGCCGCAGAATGCGCCTGCAAAGCCCGCTGGGACGGCTCACCACCAGCCTTCCGCGCCGGGTCCTGACCGCTTTCCAGATCCCGACCATCGCCCCCAGTCCGGAGGAGTCACAGAAACTAACCCTCTCCAGATCGAGGATGATCTGCCAGGGTGGAAAGGCCAGTGATAGTACGTAGTCCCGAAAGGGCTCGGACACGAGGTAGTCGAGTTCGCCCTCCGCGTAGGCGACAAGGGCGGAGTCCCGGTGTTCGGCTCGGACTCGGATGCGATCCCGGGGGTCGCGCCACTGCGGCTCCGATAGCGAATCACCGTCCCGCACCGCGCTCATCGTCATGGTCTCACCTCCCGATGCGGTCCTGGGTACCCGTCATCGGGCGCCTCATTCCTGTGACCTGGCCGCCGGAGGCCCGGCATGGACGCGTGGCATGTTTCGGCGCGGAGGGGGTACCGACGACGGGACCCGTGGGGCCGGAGGCGCCCCGCGGGTGTCTGTTTCGTCCGGCTACAGTGCAGGAAGTAGCAAGATCTACGAATGGCGGCCTCGCTCAAGAAGGGGAGATAGTCCCGCCGCGGGCTCTGTCGCGATGGAAGTCACCCAAGAACCGCACGTCCTCGACCCTGTGCCGTGGCCCGTGCCGTATCCGGCGTTCGCGGTCGACGCGGCCGGGGGGCTCGCCCGGCTCAACCGCGCGGCCTGGTCGCTGATCGGCGCGGAGCCGGGGGCCCGGCTGTCCGAGGCGGTGCCCGCCTGGCTGGCGGAGGCGCACCGGTCGCCGGCGCCGGCCGTCCCCGGCGGCCCGGTCGCGCACGGCCTGATCGGCGAGCGGTTCTTCGAGGCCCATGCGATCCCGGACGGCGGAGGCGGCCCGGCGGGTCCGGGCGGGACGGTGTGGTGGCTGTTCGACGTCACCGAGAACCGGCGGCTCGGCCGGGAGCTGGCCGCCGAGCGGGAGCGGACGGCGTTCCTGGCGGAGGCGTCCGGCCAGCTGCTGGCGTCGCTGAACCTGGAGCGGTGCATGGAGGTGACCGTGCGGCTGGCGGCCCGTCATCTCGCGGACGCCGCGCTGGTGATCGCCCCTCGCACCGGGCGCGCCCACCCGGTGGCCTACTGCGGGCCGGACGGCGAGGTGGAGCACCAGGAGCTGCTGGTGGACACGGAGGAGGTCCCCGGGCTGGCGGAGGCGATGCAGGGGTTCCCGCCCGTGCCGTCCCGCTGGATCGACCCCGCGGCCGCGCCCGACTGGATCGCGCGGCGGGGCCTGGCGGAGCCGGGCGCGATGGTGGTGACCGCGCTGCCGGGGCACGGCGTCCCGGCGGGGGCGCTGGTGCTGCTGCGGCGCGCCGGGCAGGAGGCGTTCTCGGACGGCGAGGAGATGTTCGCGCGGCTGTTCGCGGCGCGGGCGGGCGCGGCGATGTCGGCCGCCCGGGTGTACGCGGAGCAGGCGTCCATCACCGAGACGCTGATGCGGGAGCTGCTGCCGCCGCGCGCGAGCGAGCTGGACGGGGTCGAGCTCGCCGCCCGCTACCGCCCGTCGGGCGACGAGGAGCGCATCGGCGGCGACTTCTACGACCTCCATCCGGCCGCCCGGGAGGACGACGCGCCGGACACGGGCCCGGAGTCGCTGGTCGTCCTCGGGGACGTGTGCGGGAAGGGGCTGGAGGCCGCCGTCCTCACCGGCAAGATCCGCAACACGCTGCGGGCGCTGCTGCCGCTGTCCGGTGACCACCAGCGTGTGCTGGAGCTGCTGAACGGGACGCTGCTGAGCATCGAGTCCACCCGGTTCGTCACGCTGGTGCTGGCGTCGGTCCAGCGGCGGGGCGGGCAGGTGCGGCTGCGGCTGACCAGCGCCGGCCACACCCTGCCGCTGATCGTGCGGGCCGGCGGCGAGGTCGAGGCCGCCGACACGCGGGGCTCGCTGATCGGGGTGCTGGACGAGATCGACTCCGTCACCGCGGTGGTCGCGCTGGAGCCGGGCGACACGTGCCTGCTGTACACCGACGGCATCACCGAGGCCATGGGCGGCCCGCTGGGCGACGAGATGTTCGGTGAGGAGCGGCTGCACGCCGAGCTCGGACGGTGCGGCGGGATGCCGCCCGAGGCGCTCGTGGAACGCGTGCACATGCTGGCGTCCGAGTGGGTCGGCGGCGGCCCGCACGACGACATGGCGATGGTCGCCATCACCGCCCCCCGCCGTTTCCACCTGAGCGCCGTCGGGGGGCAGGGCCCCGGGAGGTTCACCGCGTGACGGGCGCTTTGGAGCGGTCCGCCCCGCACGGCGTGCCCGATCCCGGGCTGTGGGACGCGGTCCTCGCGGGAGACGAGTACGCCGCGACCGACGCGGCGGTCGCCGCCCTCGACGACGGGATGGACGCCGAGTCCCTGCTGCTGGACGTGATCGCGCCGCTCCAGGCGCGGGTCGGCAGCGAATGGGCGGCGAACCGGCTGACGGTCGCGCAGGAGCACACCGCGACCGCCGTCAACGAGCGGGTCATCGGCGCGCTGGCACGCCACCCGGCCGTCCGCCGTGAGCGGGAACGGCGCGGCGAGGTGCCGCGCGGGCGCGTGGCGGTGGCGTGCATCGACGGGGAGTGGCACGCGCTGCCCGCCCGCATCGTGGCGGAGGTGCTGCGGCTGCGGGGCTGGGAGGTCGACTACCTCGGCGCCCAGGTGCCGACCCCGCACCTCATCTCCCACCTGCACCGGACGGGCCCGGCGGTGGTGGCGCTGTCGTCGTCGATCGCGACCCGGCTGCCCGCCGCGCACGCCGCGGTCACGGCCTGCCAGGCGACCGGCACCCCGGTCGCCGTCGGCGGCGCCGCCTACGGGCCCGGCGGCCGCCAGGCGTCCCGGCTGGGCGCGGACGCGTGGGCCGCCGACGCGCGGACCCTCGCCGACCGGCTGGCGGAGGGGCCGCTGCCCAAGCCGCCGCCCGTCCACCAGGCCATCGACGACCTGCCCCACCTGGGCGACCAGGAGTACACGCACGTCACCCGGTCCGCGCAGACGCTGGTCCGGCGGGTGCTGGACGGTCTCCGGTCGCGCTTCCCGGCGATGGCGGCCTACACCGACCAGCAGCGCCGCCACACCGCCGAGGACGTCGCGCACATCGTCGACTTCCTCGGCGCCGCCCTCTACCTGGACGACCCGGACGTGTTCACCGGCTTCCTGACGTGGACGGCCGGGATCCTGACCGCGCGGGACGTGCCCGCGCACAGCCTGCTGCCCGCCCTCGACATGCTCGCGGAGCAGCTCGTCGACTATCCGCGCGCCGCCGGGCAGCTGTCACGCGCCCACGACGCACTCCGGCTCACGACGCCGGACGCCCCCGGACCAGGAAGGACCCGATGACCGCCCACTTTCCCGACACCCCCCTGCGCCTGGTCGCGACCGCGTCCGGGTCCGGATCGCTGCGGATCGAGATCCGGGGGGACCTGGACTTCTTCACCGCCGGCTCCCTCCAGGACGCCGTGGAGGCCCACCTGGACGGCCGCGCCGACGAGCTGGAGCTGGACTGCGCGGGCCTGGGCGTCTGCGACTCGGCCGGGCTGGCGGCGCTGCTCATGGTCCGCCGCCGCGCGGACGCCGCGGGCGTCCGGCTCCGGATGACGGGCCGGAGCGCGCGGCTGGACCGGATGCTGGACCTGACGGGGACGCTGCGCCACCTCACCGGCGAGCCCGCCGCGGACGCGGAGGACGGGAAGGAAGTGCGCCACAGCGGGACCAAGGAACGGTCAACGCCGCTTGCGACCCGCGACGGCGGGTAGGACGCGGCTGATCTCGGGGCCGTTCAAGAGGGCGGGGCATCGCATGGACCGCGGCACGGACGACGACGGCGGGCTCCTGTGCCTGGTCACCGGGGCCAGCGGGTACATCGGCGGGCGCCTCGTCCCCGAACTGCTGGACGCCGGCCACACCGTCCGGTGCATGGTCCGTTCGGCCCGGCGGCTGCGCGACCACCCGTGGGCGGGACGGGTGGAGATCGTGGAGGCGGACGCCACCGACCCCGAGGCGACCGCGCGGGCAATGGACGGCGTGGACGTCGCCTACTACCTGATCCACGCGATCGGGGGGAACGGCGGCTTCGCCGACACCGACCGCAAGGCCGCGCGCACGTTCGCCGCCGCGGCCCGCGACGCAGGGGTCGGGCGGCTCGTCTACCTCGGCGGCATGGACCCCGAGGAGGAGCTGTCGCCGCACCTGCGGTCCCGCGCCGAAGTCGGCCAGATCATGCTGGGCAGCGGTGTCCCCGCGGTGTGGCTGCGGGCCGCGGTGATCATCGGTTCGGGGTCGGCGTCGTTCGAGATGCTGCGTTACCTCACCGAGCGGCTGCCGGTGATGGTCACGCCGAAGTGGGTGCACACCCGCATCCAGCCGATCGCGATCCGGGACGTGCTGCACTACCTGGTGGCGTCGGCGACCCTGCCCGCCGAGGTCAGCCGCGGGTTCGACATCGGCGGCCCCGACATCCTCACCTACGCCGACATGATGCGCCGGTACGCGGCGGTCGCGGGGCTGAAGCGGCGGGTGATCGTCCCGGTGCCGCTGCTGAGCCCGTGGCTGTCGAGCCTGTGGGTCGGAGGCATCACCCCCGTCCCCGGCGCGCTCGCGCGGCCGCTGGTGGAGTCGCTGCGCAACGAGGTGGTGTGCTCGGAGAACGACATCGCCCGCTACGTCCCGCCGCCGCCGGAGGGCCCGATCGGGTTCGACCGGTCGGTGGCGCTGGCGCTGCGCCGCGTCCGCGACGCGGACGTCGCCACGCGCTGGTCGTCGGCCGCCGTCCCCGGCGCGCCCAGCGACCCGCTGCCCACGGACCCGGACTGGGCGGGCGGGAGCCTGTACACCGACGAGCGGACCTGCCGCGCGGACGCCCCGCCGGAACGGCTGTGGGACGTCGTCGAGGGCATCGGCGGCGAGCGGGGCTGGTACTCCTTCCCGGTCGCCTGGTGGGCGCGCGGCCTCATCGACCGCCTGGTGGGCGGCGTGGGGCTGCGGCGCGGGCGCCGGGACCCGCGGCGGCTGCGCATCGGCGAGACGGTCGACTTCTGGCGCGTCGAGGAGAAGGAGACCGGGAGGCTGCTGCGGCTGCGCGCGGAGATGCGGCTGCCCGGGCTGGCGTGGCTGGAGCTGGGCGTGTCCCGCGAGGACGGACGCGAGGACGGACGCGCCGTGCTCACGCAGCGGGCGCTGTTCCACCCCCGGGGGCTGGCGGGCCACCTGTACTGGTGGGCGTTCCGCCCGTTCCACGACCGCATCTTCGGCGTGATGTGCCGCGGCATCGCCCGCGCCGCCGAGGAGGACCGTCCCCCCGCGGTCGTCCGGACCGGGTGAAACCGATCGGTATCCGCGCGCCGAAGACCTGAAGAGAACCTGCGGGACGGAACTCGGCGCCGGCGATGGGGGAGGCTGATGGGGACCCACGGCCCGGTCGTCGTGGTCGGGGCGGGCCTGTCCGGGCTGTCGGCGGCGGTGCACCTGGCGGCGCGGGGCCGCGAGGTCGTGGTGGTCGAGGCGCGGGACGAGCCGGGCGGCTGCTGCGGGTCGGCCGATGCGGGCCCCTACCGGTTCGACACCGGGCCGTCCGTCCTGACGATGCCGGGCACGCTCGGCTCCGTCTTCGGCGCCGCCGGTGTGGACATGGAGGACGTGCTGCCGCTGCGGCGCCTCGACCCCTTCTACCGGCTGGCCTTCCATGACGGCTCGCGGCTGGACGTCGTGGACGGCGCCCATCGGATGGCCGACAACGTCCGCGCGCTGTGCGGGCCCGGCGAGGCCGCCCGGTACCTGAGGTTCCGGGAGCGGCTCGGGGCGATGTTCGAGGCGGAGTGGTCGTCGTTCATCGACGCGGACATGACGCGGCTGCGCGACATGGCCCGCCCGTACGCGCTGCTCAAGCTGGCCGCCGCCGGAGGGTTCCGGCGGCTCGACCGGTTCGTGGCGCGCCATCTGACCGACGAGCGGCTGATCCGGGCGCACACGTTCCAGGCGCTGTACGTGGGGCTCGCCCCGTCGAAGGCGCTGGCCATCTACGCCGTCGTCGCGCACATGGACACCGTCGGCGGGGTGTACTTCCCGTCCGGCGGAATGCGCGCCATTCCGCGCGCCCTCGCCGACGTGGCGGAGAAGGCGGGCGCCGGGTTCCGGTACGGGGTGCGCGCCGAGCGGATCGAGACGGACGCGTCGGGCGTGACGGCGGTGCGGCTGGAGACCGGCGAGCGGCTCAGGGCAGGCCACGTGGTCGTCGCCGCCGACCTCATGCGGGCGCGCGGCGGGCTGCTGCCCGGGGACGCGGCGGACGGCTGGCGGACGCGCCGTCCCCGGTACTCGCCGTCCTGCATGGTCCTGCATTTCGGGCTCGACCGGCGTCCGCCCGGCCAGGCACACCACACCCTGCACTTCGGGCGGGAGTGGGAGGCGACGTTCTCCGCGCTGGCGGCCGGGCGCCCGCAACCCGACCCGAGCCTGCTGGTCACCTGCCCCGGCGAGGACGACGCCGCGAGCGAGGACGGGGACGGCGGCGCGGGCGCGTACCCGACGCTGAGCGTGCTGGAACCCGCGCCCAACCTCGCGACCGGAGCCGACTGGGACGACCTCGCGCCGCGGCTGGAGCGGCGTCTGCTCGGCCGCCTGGACGAGCTGGGCTACGGCGACCTGTCGGCCGCGCCGCGGATCACGTTCGACCCGCCGGGCTGGGCGCGGCTGGGCCACTCGGCGGGCACCCCGTTCGCCCTCGACCACCGCTTCCGCCAGACGGGCTGGTTCCGGCCACAGGGCCGCTACCGCCGGGTCCCGGGCCTGCACGCCGCGGGGATGTACACCGCCCCCGGCGTGGGCGTCCCCCCGGCGCTGATCTCCGGGCGGCTGGCCGCCGGCCGGATCATGGAGGACGGCCGATGACGCTGACCGCGAGCTACGAGCACTGCCGCCGCCTCAACGCCCGCCACGGGCGCTCCTTCTACCTCGCGACGCTGCTGCTGCCCGCGTGGAAGCGCAGGCACGTGCACGCGCTGTACGGGTTCGCGCGCCACGTCGACGACATCGTGGACGAGTGCGGGTCCACCGGCGCGGCGGGCCGCGCCGCCGCCCTCGACGGGATCACGGCGCGCCTGGACGCCTGCCTCGCGGGCGAGATCCCCGAGGACCCCGTGCTGCCCGCGTTCGCGCACACCGTCCGCTCGTTCGGCGTTGAGCGGGACGACATCGACGCGTTCCTGGGGTCGATGCGCGCCGATCTGACCGTCACGCGCTACGACACCTACGAGGACCTGCTGGCGTACATGGAGGGGTCGGCGGCCGCGATCGGCCTGATGATGCTCCCGGTGCTGGAGACCGTCCCGGGCGCCGGACGGCTCGCCCGCGAGCCCGCCCGCGAGCTGGGACGGGCGTTCCAGCTCACCAACTTCCTCCGCGACGTCGCCGAGGACCTCGCCCGCGGCCGCGTCTACCTGCCGCTGGAGGACCTGGCGAAGTTCGGGGTGGACGAGGCCGACCTCGCCGCCCGCTCCAGCACCCGCGGGCTGCGTGACCTGGTGGCGTTTGAGGCGGGCCGCGCCCGCGACCACTACCGCCGCGCGCTCGCCGGGGTGGAGCTGCTGGCGCCGTCGTCCCGGCCGTGCATCCGCGCCGCCGTCGAGCTGTACGGCGGCATCCTCGGCCGGATCGCGGCGGCCGGGCACGAGGTGCTGGAGGCGCGGGCGCGGGTGCCGCGACGGCGGCGGGCGGCGATCTTCGCGCGGCACCTGGTGGCCGCGTCCGCCGCGGGGCGGGCCGAGCGGCGCGTGCCGTCGGGGTCCGCCTGACATGGGTGTCGGGGACCCCACAAGTCACGGGGCTGGTTCGGGGGGTGTGGGGGGTCGTGCGGCCGCACATGACCGGCTTGTGGTGCTGGACGCGATGGGCGGCGACAGCGGGCCGGCCGTGACGGTGCCGGGGGCCTTGGCGGCGCACCGCGAGCACGGGGTGCCGGTGCTCCTCGTCGGGCGGAGCGCGGAGCTGCGGCCGCTCCTGCGGCGTCACGGCGGCGACGGCGAGGTCGGCGTGCTGGACGCGGGCGACGTCGTCCCGATGGCCGAACGGGGCGCGGGCGCCGCCGCCCGGGCCGGTTCGAGCCTCATGGTCGGGTGCGAGGCCGCGCGGCGGCACGGCGGCGCGTTCGTCTCGGCGGGCTCCACGGGCGCGGTCGTGACGTGCGCGGTCCGCGTCTTCGGACGGCGCGCCGGGGTCCTGCGCCCGGCGCTGGCGGTCGCGCTGCCGACGCCGTCCGGTGCGACGGTGCTGGTCGACGCCGGGGGCACCGCCGATCCGACGGCGGAGATGCTCGCGCAGTTCGCGCTGCTGGGCGCCTCCTACGCGCGGGCCGTCCTCGGGGTGGACGACCCGTCGGTGGGCCTGCTGTCCATCGGCTCCGAGCCGGGGAAGGGCAACCGGCTCGCCCGTGAGGCCGCCGGGCTGCTGCCGGACCTGCCCGTCCGCTACCACGGCAACGTCGAGGGCCACGACGTGCTCGCCGGGACCGTCGACGTGGTCGTGACGGACGGCTTCACCGGCAACGTCGTGCTGAAGAACATCGAGGGCTGCGTCCGGACCACGCTGGAGATGGTCGCCCGGACGGGGGCCGCCCGGCCCGGCGGGCTGGACGAGGTCGCGCGGCTCTACGCGGCGGACACCCACGGCGGCGCGGCGCTGCTCGGGCTGGCGGGGACGGTCGTCGTCGCGCACGGCTCGTCCACGCCCGCGGCCATCGCGCGGGCGTGCGCCGTGGCGTCCGGCCTGGCGGCGTCCGATCCCGCGGCCGGGTCCGGTCCCGCGGCCGGGTCCGGTCCCGCGGCCGGGTCCGGTCCGGCGGCCGGGTCGGGTCCGGCGGGCCTCCGGGCGGCGGCGCGGGCGGTCCCGTGAGGCGCTCACCCCGGGCCGGGCAGCGGGTCCCGCCCGTCCCACGTCCCCTGGCTTCCGTATGGGACGAAACGGGCGAACATCTCCTCGGCGTACCAGCGTTCGCGGCGCACGCGCGCGACGACGCCACGGTGCGCGGCCGTCCGGTACGCGAAACGGGACGCGGCGTCCTCGTCCTCCCACAGCGAGAACGTCGCCTGCCGGGCGAGCGGCCACTCCCCCGCGCCGACCGACGCCAGCCGGCCGGGCCCGCGCCGCAGTTCCCGGTCGACGTCCGCGATCGACCGGTAGAACGCGGCCAGCCGCCGCGGGCGGATCGACGCCCTGGTCAGGACGGCCACCGGGCCGTCGCCGGGTCCGGCGGACCCGGCGGCCCGGGCGTGCGGGACGTGCGCCGCGGCCAGCGGATCACGGCCGCCCCACGCGCCCCGGGACGACACCGGCACGAGACGCACATGCCATGACTCCTCGGCCCTCTCCCACCACCGCGCCGCGACCGGCGAGCGCGCGAGGAACCTTTCCAGCGCGTCCTCGCCGTCCCACACGGCGAACAGCGCCCAGCGGCGCAGGTCGGCGCCGAGGGTCATCGAGTCACCGCGGCCCGTCCCGAGGAGCCGCCAGAACGCCAGCCCGCCGGTGCCCCGCAGCACCGGCCGGTCGAACGCCATGTACCGCATGGCGTCCCGGCCCGGATACCTGATGAGGTGGAACGAGGCGATGGTCCCCGTGCTGGTCGCGGTCATCGGCGGCTACCTGCTCGGCTCGGTGCCGGTCGCGGTCCTGGTCGGACGCGCGCACGGCTTCGACCCGCGCGACGTCGGCGACCGCAATCCCGGCTTCTGGAACGTGAGGGAACGGCTCGGCTGGAAGGCCGCCGTGCCCGTCTTCGCGGGCGACATGCTCAAGGGGACGGCGGCGGGGCTGGCCGGGCTCGCGGCGGGCGGCGGAGACGTCCTCCCGGTGTACGCGGCCGTGGCGGCGGCGATGATCGGGCACGCCTGGCCGGTGTTCGCCGGGGGGCGCGGCGGACGCTCGATCCTCACGTTCGCGGGCGGGTTCGCCGTGATCTGCCTCCCGGCCTTCGTGCTGGGCGTCGTGCTGCTGGTCGCCACGAGCCTGCTCCTGCGGTCGTTCGCGTGGGGGACGCGGGTGGCGGTGTTCTCCCTGCCCGCGCTGCAACTGGCCTTCGCGCCCGCCGCGTACGTGGCGGGGACGGGCGCGCTGATGTGCCTCATCGGGCTGCGCTTCGGCCAGGCCGCCCTGACCGGGCGGCGGGCCGGGCAGCGGGCCGGGCGGGGGCCCGGAAGGACGGCCGGGCGTCGGGCCGGGCGTCGGGCCTGACCGCCGCGCGGCCGTAGACGCGGCCCCGCCACGTCCGCGCCGGGCGCAGCACCGACCACGTCAGGCGCGCCGCGGCCGCCACGTCCAGCAGCGGCGACAGCGCCAGCCCCGGGCCGGGCCGCGTGTAGCTGCCGCGCAGCGCCGCCACCAGCAGCATCCGCTGCGCGAGCAGGGCGAGGTCGAGCGGCTTCGGACGTCCCGCCGCCGTCCGCAGCACCGGCAGGGCCATGGTCAGCCAGACGACGGCCAGGTCCCCCGCCAGCGCGGGCACGCCGGTCACGTCCCGCAGCGCGATCGACCGGCCCCACTCGCGCCACACGTCCGCGGCCGAGGCGTGCATGTCCACCTCCAGCAGGCCGCCCGCGTCGCGGAAGGCGATCCGCCAGCCGTCGCGCGCGAGCAGCCGCCCGAGGGCCACGTCGTCGGTGAGGTGACGGCGGACGCGGGCGAACCCGTCGGCCTCCACCATCGGCGCCTTGCGGAACGCCATGCACTGCCCGTTGACGAGGAGCCGGTCCGGCGACGCGGGCACCGGCCCGATCGGCCCGAGACGGTAGACCAGCCCGGCGAGGAACGAGGCGTGCAGCGCCTGCTCGACCGGCCCGCCGCACACGAACCGGGGCCCGGCCGACACCAGGTCACAGCCGTCCAGGAGCGCGACGAGCGCCCCGCACAGGCCCGGCGCGGGACGGGCGTCGGCGTCCAGCAGCACCACGTACGGCCCGGCGGCGGCCCGCACGCCCTGGTGCGACGCCCACTGCTTGCCGACCCATCCGTCCGGCAGCGGCGCGCCCCGCACCACGGTCGCGCCGAGCCGCGCGGCGGCCTCGGCCGTCCCGTCGCGCGACTCGTCGTCCACGACGATCACCTCGCCGACGTCCGGGTCGGCGAGCAGCGGCGCCAGGCAGCCCGCGATCCGGTGCTCCTCGTCCCGCGCCGGGACGACCACCGAAACCGGTCCGCTCCGGGGGGTGTGGGGGTTCCCCGGCGGCGTGCCGGGGACGAGCGGGGCGGGCCGGTCCCTGCCCCGCGCCAGCCGCGCCGCGACCACCGCCGCTGCCGCCGCCTGGGCCAGGGTCAGCGGCCTCATCGCGCCGCCCCGCGCCCGGCGGGCCGCCGCGCCATGTCCTCGGCGACCAGCGAGGCGACGATCCGCCCGCCCATGGCCACCAGCGGGAGCCCGCCGCCGGGATGCGCCGACCCGCCCACCAGGTACAGCCCGCGCCTCGGCCCCCGGTTCCCCGGCCTGCGGAACGAGGCGAACCGTCCCCGGTACGCGGTGCCGTAGATCGCGCCGCCCCACGCGCCGTACCGGTCGCGCAGATCCGCGGGCGTCAGCGTCTCGACGAACCGCAGCCGCCCCGACAGGTCGTGGCCCCGCTTCGCCAGCCGCTCCAGGACCAGGTCACGGTAGGAATCGGGCGTCATCGGCCACCGCGCCGGGTCCCCGGCGGGGACGTTGACCAGCATCACCCAGTTCTCGGTCCCCGGCGGCGCCTGGGACGGGTCGTCGACCGCCGAGCAGCCGATGTAGACGGTCGGGTCGCGCGGCGGCACCCGCAGCCCGAAGATGTCGCGGAACTCCCGCCGGTAGTCGGCGGAGAAGACGACCGAGTGGTGCGCGAGCCCCTCCGTCCGCCCCTCCACCCCGGCGAGCAGCAGGAACGCCGACGAGGACGGGCCGAGGCGGGAGATGCGCCGCAGCCGCCGCCCGTCCGGCAGCAGCCGGCCGTACAGCGACGCGGCGTCGGCGTTGACCACCACCGCGTCGCCGCGCACCCGCTCGCCCGACTCCAGCACCACGCCCGACACCGCCTCGCGGCCGGCGATCAGCCGGGCCACCGCGCTGCCCGTGTGCACCTCGACGCCCGCGGCGACGAGCAGCACGGCCAGGTCGTCGGCGATCCGGGGCAGGCCGCCGGGGACGTACCAGCCGCCGTCGCCGTGCTCGATCGCAGGGACGCAGCCCAGCGCGGCGGGCGCCCGGTACGGGTCCGACCCCGCGTAGGTCGCGTACCGGCCGACGTACTGGCGCAGCCGGGGATCGTTGAAGAACCGCCGCGCGAGCCCGTCCAGCGTCCGGCCCGGCGCGACCGCGAGCAGGTCGCCGATCCGCGCGTCCTCGGGCCTGCGGATCAGCGGCCCGGCGAAGAACGTCCGCCGCGCCGCCGCCAGGCACCGGTCCGCCCAGCCGTAAAAGGCCGTCCACGCGGTGCCCTGCCCGGGGGCGAGCCGCTCGACCTCCGCCGCCATCCGCCGGGGGTCGCGGGGGGCGCGCAGCTCCGACCCGTCGGCGAAGCGGTACCGGCACAGCTCGTCCAGGGCCAGTAGCTCGCGCCCCACACCGAGGTCGCGGAACAGGCCGGGCAGCGTGAGCAGCGACGGCCCGATCGAGAAGGCGAACCCGTCGCGCTCGTGCTGGGCGAGCTTCCCGCCGAGCCGGTCCAGCCGCTCGTGCAGCCGCACCCGGTGGCCCTCGCGCGCCAGCAGCAGCGCCGCGACCATCCCGCCGACGCCGCCGCCGACCACGATCACCTCGGCCACCGGCGCCTCCAGACCGCGCTCCAGGCCGGCAGGGCGAACGCCGCCATCGCGATCCCTCCGGCCACCGCCACCGTCCGGTCGGGCGGCTCGAACACCGCCGCGAACGCCAGCGTCTCCATCGCCGCCATCACCGTGTAGAGGACGACGAGCCCCCGGGACGCGGCCGCCGCGCCCGGCCTCGTCCCGGTCCCGGTCCACGCGTCGACCACCGCCATCACCAGCAGCGACACCGCCAGCCATCCGGCGAAGTTGGTGAGCGGCACGCCCCGGTACGGGCCGCCGTCCGCCCACGTCCACAGCCCGAGCCGGAGCATCTGCGGGTCGAGGAACAGGTCCCACGCCGTCAGCGCCGCCGCGCCCGCCGCCCACCGCGCGAGCCCTCCCGCCGGGACGATCGCGGAGGCCACCGCGTGCGCGGCCAGCCCCATGCCGCCCCACGCCAGGGCCACGACCACCGGCACGCCTCCCGGCTGGGGCCGCAGCAGCGGCGTGTAGGAGTAGTCCCCGAACGGCACGCCGGTCCGGACGCCGATCCATTCGGCCGCGTACCCCACGAGCACCGTCCCGCCGAACGCCCCGAGCGCCGGTTTCGGCCCGTGCGCGCCCGCGAGGAACGCCACCGCGCACGCCGCCAGCAGCACCACGACCACCCCGGTCAGCCGGATCGACCCGGGCCGCAGCCCCGACGCGACCTGCGCGGCCACCATCGCGACCAGGAACGCGGACCCCACCGGCGCCCATACCCCCGGCCGGCGCCGGGCGGCCGTCCCCCGCCGCCGGGCCGGCTCGTCCCGCACCTGTCCCATACACACCCTTCGGACGCGGGCACCGCCGCGGATGCACCGTCGGCCGCCACGCACCCCCTTGACATCGGCTCGGAGCTTACTTATAACTTCAGTTGTAGGTTTCCTCTTGTACGGGGAACAGGTGAGTTCGGCGCCGGCGGGGCGCCGAGGGTCTTCGGAGGTGATGGTCATGTTGCTGACGTCGATCGACCCGTTCGTGCAGGAGTTCGAACGCCAGTTCGACCGGGCGGTCCGGCAGTTCAACGGGCAGAACGGCGGCGCCGGGATGCCCATGGACGGGATCCGCCGCGCCGACGACGTCGTCCTGCGGTTCGACCTGCCCGGCGCCGACCCGGGCTCCATCGAGGTCACCGTCGACCGCGGGGTGCTGTCGGTCTCCGCCCGCCGCGAGGAGGAGTACGGCGAGAACGAGCGGGTGTTCGTCCGCGAGCGGACGATGGGCACCTTCACGCGCCGGGTCTACCTGTCGGAGCATCTGGACGCCGAGGCCATCGAGGCCGCCTACGACAACGGGGTCCTCGCGGTCCGCATCCCGGTGCTGGAGAAGGCCAAGCCGCGCAAGGTCGCCATCCAGCACACCGGTGACGGACCCAAGGCGATCCGGAACTGAGCGGCGGCAAGGGCATGCGCCCGGGCCCCGCCCCGGGCGCGGCGTCCTCGCCCTGGCACCCGGCCGCCGGCACGAGGCAGGATGAGAACGCTATGAATCTGCCCTTCGACGACGAGCACGCCGCCCTGTTCACGGTGGGCCAGGTGGCGCAGATGCTGGACGTGCGGCAGGCGTTCCTTCGCCGCATCGACGATCACGAGATCGTCTCGCCGCGGCGTTCCGCGGGCGGGCAGCGGCGCTACAGCCGCCACGAGATCGGCCGCGTCCAGGAGGTCGTCACGATGATGGGCGAGGGCATGACCCTGCCCGCCATCCGGCGCATCCTCGAACTCCAGCACCAGCTCGCCGAACTCACCCGCGAGTACGACGAGCTGGCCCGCCGCCTCACCGAGCGTTCCCCCGGCCCCGCGTCCTGAGGGCCGGGGGGCCCGGGCCCTCGGAGGGGCCGGGACCCCGGGCCCGATTTGGTCATGATTTGGGCGATCTTGGGGAATTCGATCACGCCCGCCGCCGCTGCGATTGCGCGTCCGTCCGTAGCGTGGGGTCCATGCCCGAGGTGACGCGCTACTCCGCCGGGGCCCCCTGCTGGGTGGACCTCGCCAGCCCCGACGTCGAGGCGACCAAGGACTTCTACCGCGGGCTGTTCGGCTGGTCCTCGTACACGCTCACCGTCGACACCTTCGGCGACTACGAGATCTTCACGCTCGGCGGGCTGCAGGGCCCCGAGGTCGCGGCGATGCGGACACTCCTCGACAGCACCGAGGAGCCCAGCTGGACCTGCTACTTCAAGACCGACGACGCGCGGGAGTCGGTGTTCACCGTGCTGGCCGCGGGCGGGCAGGAGCAGGCGGAGCCGCGCAACGTCGCCCAGCTCGGACGGATGGCCCAGTTCGCCGACCCGCGGGGTGCCGACTTCGGCGTGTGGGAGCCGTTCGAGTTCCACGGCGCCGAGCTGTGGGACGAGCCGTCCACGGTCGCCTACGTCGAGCTGGTCGCCCCGGACGTCGAGGTGGCCCGGCGCTTCTACGGCGAGGTCTTCGGCTGGGAGTTCGAGGACCGCCCGTACTACCGCGCCGGGGGCGAGGAGGTCCCCACCGGCTACACCCTCTGGAAGATCGGGGACCAGCCGGTGGCGGGCATGATCCCCATGGACGAGTTCTGGCCGGCCGACCATCCCACGCACTGGATGCCGTACTTCGCGGTCGCCGACACCGACGCGTCCGCCGCCAGGGCCGTCGATCTCGGCGCGCGGCTGCGGATCCCGCCGACCAGCGTCCCCGACGCCCGCCTCGCCGTCCTGAACGACCCGGTCGGCGCGCGCCTGGCCCTCGTCACCCCGCACCGCGTCCTCTGACCGGCCGGGCCGTCACGGCGCGGTGTCCAGGGAGAGGGCGGCATAGGCGCGGAGGCTGCCGGGACGCAGGGGATCGGACGAGACGCGCAGCGCCTCGTACGGGCCGGGGTCGTCGGGAAGATGCGGCACGTGCTCGATCTCCAGGACGTCCGCGGCGGTGAGCAGGCCGTCCAGGACCGCCTCGGCGAGGGTGTGGTTGACGTGGACGAGGTAGTCCGGGAGCGTCATGTCCCGCACCGCGACGCGCAGGCGCGCGACCTTCCCGCTCGTGGGCTGCGCCTCGCTCAGCGCGACGTGCAGGGCGCCCGCCCAGCCGGGGTCGGTGGTCCCCCGGACGGGGCGGAGCAGCCGCCGCAGGGTCGCGTGCTCCGCCAGCGGCCCCGGCCCGTACCAGGCGATCGCCCCGTCCTCGGACACATGGGCGGGACGGAACCGCTCCGCGAGGTTGCGCGGGTCGCCGGCGAGGAAGACCGTCCTGGTGAAGCTGCCGTACCAGAGGGCGCGCTCCCGCGGCGACAGCCGGCCGGCGAACGCCACCGCCGAGCCGGCGAAGCCCGCGGGGGTGAAGTCCCGCAGCACCGCGACGGCGCCGATGCCGGCGTCTCCGGACGGCCAGGCGTCACGGGCCCGCGCGACGCGGCCGCCGAGCACCTCTCGCAGGGTCTGCTGATCGAACATGGAAACCTCATTCGGTGATGAGCCGGTCGATCTCCGCCGCCAGCTCGGCGGGGGAGGCCGTGTCGGCGCGGACCCGGTGCACGCGCACCGTCTCCAGGGACGTCAGGGCGGAGTCGTAGCCGTCGCGGATCCGCGACAACAGGTCGTGGCTTTCGTGCAGCTCGGCGGGCTTGCCGCGCTCGCGGACGCGCCGCCGCGCCTCCGCCACGTCCACGTCGAGGTGGATCACGACGTCGGGGAGGCAGACGCCGAGCCGGGCCGCGAGCGCCGCCGGCCGCTCGGCCGCCGGGAGGTCGGCGAGCCGGACGAGGCCGGCGGCGACGGTGGTGAGGTCGGGCGCGCCGCCGAGCCGCCGCCCGAGCCGCTCGCACCAGGCGAGGGCCGCCGCGACGTCGGCCGGGTCCAGGGACGCCAGGTGCCCGCGGAGCCGCGCCGGGCGGTCCGGGCCGGTGACGCGCCCGATGGCGTCCCGGTACATCGGGAGGTAGGCGAGGCCGTCGACGACCGGGTGCCGCTCGGACAGGACGACCCGCGCGCCCATCTCGCCGACGAAGAACCGTTCGGTCACGGCGAAGGTGCACATCTGGAGATAGAGGACGGCGAGCTTCAGCTCGGGCGCGCCGAGCCGGTCGGCGTCGCGCGACAGCGACTCCAGATGCCGGGACAGGCCGTGCAGCGGGCCGTCGGGGTTCTCGTGGGCGCGCAGGCAGGACAGGGCGGCGCGGTCGCCGCGCCGTCCCGCCCGCGCGCCGGTGAGCAGCCGCAGCACCGTGGACTTCCCCGACCCGTCGATGCCGACCAGCGCGGCGCGGAGCACGTCAGCGGGCACCGACGGCCTCCTCCGCGCGGTCCTCCAGCTCCAGCAGGCGCAGGGCCGCGGGGACGAGGTGCCCCAGGAACGGCAGCTCGCGGTGCGTGTGCGCCATCAGGTACATCTGGAGCCGGGTGATGGAGAAGTCCCAGAGCGCCAGCCGGTACCCCTCCCGCCAGGCGGCGCGGCCCGGCACCGCGGCGCCCGCGTCCCGGACGGCCTCCCGGTGCAGGTCGAGGAGGTCCGCCACGTCGTCCTCCCCCGCGTCGGCGGGCAGGACGTAGGCGAGCAGCTCGACCAGGTCGCGCTGCGGGACGTGCAGGGTCGCCAGCTCCCAGTCGTAGGCGACCAGGTCGAGGTCGGCGGCGCGCAGCGCGATGTTGCGCGGGTTGAAATCGTTGTGGACGAGGGTGCGCGGCAGGCGTTCGAGGCGCGCCCACCAGTCGCCGGCGGAGCCGATGATCCGCAGGAGGCGGCGCAGGACGCCCGGGGTGATCCAGTGGGGGTGCTCGGCGGCGTTGTGCTCGGCCAGCGCCGTCCACAGCGGGCCCATCGCCGCCATCCGCCGGGCGGACTGGACGCGGCCGAGCCAGCCGAGGCCGGTCAGCTCGTCCTCGCGGCCGAGCCAGGCGGCATGGACGCGGGCGATCCCGCGGACGGCGGCGCGGACGTGCTCACCGCGCCACAGCCCGGGGCGGTCGGCGGCGTCCATCAGGATCACGTCGGGGCCGAGCCGTTCCATCAGGATCACGTACGCCTCGCGGGCGGGATCGACGTGCACGCCGTACACGGCGGGCTGGACCCCGGTCAGGGCGGGGTCGCCGCTGCGGTAGAGGGCGGCCTCGCGGGTGTGGACGTCCTTGAAGCCCGTCCAGTCGCGCCACGTGGCGTACAGGTCGGCGAGCGTCCCGCCGGACAGCGCCGCCAGCTTGGCCGCCTCGATGATCACCTCGTCGTCCAGCGGCTTGACCTTCGCGACCAGGTCCAGCCGCCCGGCGGTGCCGTCGGGGGCGGTGTAGGCGACGTTGAGCGGGAAGAGCCCGGTCAGCTTGCGGGACTCCCCGCGCGCGGCGATCTCGGTGAGCAGCCCGGACGGCGCGTCGCCGGGCAGCACCGTCACCTCGGACACCTTCAGCCCCGGCGACTCCATCGCCTCGGCCAGCAGGGGTTGCAGGAGCGGCGCGCCCAGGTCGGCGCGGGTCAGCCAGTCGACGCGGTGCGGGCGGCCGAGCCGCTCGTGGGCGTCGGCGAACTGGCCGCCGGTGACGGCCGCCATCGTGGACAGGTCCACGGCCAGCGCGAACCCGCAGATGATCTCCGCGAGGCGGCGCATGCCGCCGTCGCCCGCGCAGCCGAGGGCCTCCAGGTAGTCGCGCTGGCGGGGCAGCCCGGTGCCGCCGCCGACCGTCCCCACCAGCAGGCCGGGGAGGAGCAGGGTGGCGCGCAGCCCGTCGCCGTCGAGGCCGACGTAGAACAGGGCGCCGGACGACTCGTAGACGCCGGCGATGTCCTGGCCGGTGGCGGTGAACGCGGCGGCGATGACGTTGGCGGCGTCCACGTCGAACCCGATCATCCCGGACTGCTGCGCGGCCGGGACCGCGATCCGGTACGCCCGGTCGATCGCCTCGGGCGTGGTCTTGAGCACCGCCCGGACCGTCTCCCGGTCCAGCACGCACTCGGCGGCCACCCGGGTCCCCCGGCCCGCGATCATGTTCAGGTGGGTGAGCTTCTTGTCGCCGCTCATGTTGCCCTCGACGGCGAAGTACACCGGTGCCAGGCCGGGCGTCGCCGCGAGCCGGTCGTTGATCCACCGGCAGGCGTGCCAGGTCGCCGCCGTCGTCATGTTCTGCCCGCCCGCGTCGCCCGTCTCGTAGACGAAGCGCAGGTGCACGGCCCGGCCGATCTGGACGGGGTCCAGCCCGACGAGCCTGGAGTGCCGGGACACGGCGCCGACCTGCTCGGACAGCTCGGCGTGGCGGCCGGCCGCCCACCGGGCGAACCGGTCCGCGGCCGCGAGGCCGTCGAACTCGAACACCGGCGCCCGCGTCATGCGCTGCGCGATCACCCGCGTCTCGACGCCTCCGGCGCGGGTGAGGGCCTTGGCGCCGCGGGCCGCCGAGGCGACCAGGGCGCCCTCGGTGGTCGCGAGCGGGAGGGTGACCGGGCCGCGCGCCGCGTCGCCGCGGAACAGCAGCGGCCCGGCCAGCCCGACCGGGACCTCCACGGTGGCGACGTAGTTCTCGACGTTGCCCATCAGGTCGCGCGCGGGGATGCCCGCCCCGTCGAGCGTGCCCAGCGGCGCGCCGGTGGTGCGGCGCAGCCAGTCCAGGCGCGCGCGCCGGGCCGCCTCGGTGTACTGCCCGCGTCCGGGCATCTCCTCGATGCGCGCGCTCATCGCACTTCTCCCGTGCGCACTTCTCCGATGCGCACTTCTCCAGTGCGCGCTTCCTCGGACAGCCGGTCCCAGAGCGGCGAGGACGGCTGGAAGACCCGGTCCTTCACCCGCGGTGGCCGCTCACCCGCCTCGACTCGGCGCCGCCAGTCCTCGAAGAACAGCTCCGGCGAGACCGGGACGACGCCGGGCGGGCCGAGCGCCCCCTCGTCCCGGGCCCGCCCGTAGTCGGCCGACTCCTCGGCCAGCCGCGTGTCCAGGGCGTGGGTGAGGGCCCGCAGTTCGGTGTCGGCGACCCGTCCCTGGACGGCGACGGCCGCCTGGTGGGCCGGTGCCGCGGCCGGAGCGGGATCCAGCCGCCATGTCATGTTCCGGACCTCCAGCCCGGTGTCGGACACCGCGCCCGACAGGGCCCGCAGCACCTGATGCTCCCGGAGCCGCTCCCCCGCCGCCGACAGCGTCCCGTCCCGGCCCAGGTACTCGACGCGCGGCGTCCGGCCGACGAAGCCGGCCACCCGGACGACGTCGCGGGTCGCGCAGCGGTAGAGCCCGCCGACGTGCGACAGCACCACGTGGTAGTCGCGGTCCTTCTCCAGCTCGTGGGCCAGGAGCGTCGGCGACCCGCCGCGGACCTCGTCCTCGGCCGGGACGAACTCGTAGAAGCAGGACGGCGTCACCAGCGGCGCGGCGGTGAGGTGACGGTCCACGGGCGCGGCCAGCGGTCCCTCGCACGAGCCCAGCGGCGTCGGCAGCACCCGCACGCGCGGGCCGTACTCCTGCGCCACCCAGGGCAGGTAGAGCCGCGCGACGTAGGTGGTCCAGGCGAGCAGGACCTCCAGCCGGGGCCACAGGTCGCAGGGCCGGACGGTCCCGGAGCGGCGCGCCGCGTCCTCGATCAGCCGGGCGCGGGCCGGGTCGGGGTCGCGTAACGGCGTCCCGCCGAGCGTGCCGTCGTGGATCTCCTTGACGATCCTCGGCCACCACAGCCCGAGCTGGTACGGCAGCGCGGCGGCGATGGCCGGGTTGACCGCGACGACGGCGCGGACGTCGTGCTCGGCGGCCAGCCGCAGCCTGAGGTAGGTGCGTTCCCACGGGTCGCTCCCGTCGAACTCCTCGGGGAGCCTGCTCCAGGGGGCGCGGTTGCCGAGGCCGGTGGCGAGGTCCTCGCCGATCCGCTTGTAGTCGATCTGGCTCGGGCCGATGTGCGGCCGGCCGCCCTCGGTGCGTCCCATCCGGGAGTAGGGGTCCTGCCACAGGTTGAGGACGGAGTCGTCCGCGGCCGTCAGCCCCGGATGGTACTCGACCGCCGTCGCCAGCCCGGCGAAGTAGAACGGCAGGAAGCTCTGCCGCAGATAGCCCACGGTGACCGGAATCCGCTTCTCCACGCCGGTCGTGCCGCTGCTGGAGAAGTACACGATCGGGTCCTCGCTGGACAGGACGCCCGGCTCGCCGTTGATGACCCTGTCCAGCCAGGGCGCCAGCTCCTCATGCGCGCGGATCGGGACGGCGGCGCGGTAGTCGTCCGCGTTCCGGACGGAGGAGAACCCGTGGGTGCGGCCGAAGGCCGACTCCGCGTTCGCCTCGACCGCCGCGGCGAGGACGGCCGACTGCGCCGCCTCCGGATCGGCCAGCGCCTCGCGGAACCCGGCCAGCTCGGCGCGGGCGCGGCGGCGGAAGTCCGACGCCCTCCCGGCGGGGGTCGCGGACACGGTGGATCTCGTTGTCGATGACTGCATGTGCTCGGCCTTTCTGACACTGCTGATGGGCTACGGGCCGGGGCTTGCGGGCCGGGCGCGGGGCGCGGCGCTGCGACGCGGGGCACGGGGCGGAGCGACGGCGCGGGACGGCCACGGCGGCGGGGCTACAGGAAGACGTCGTCGAGGAGCAGGCGGGAGGGCCGGCGGCCACCCTTCTCAAGGATCCGGCAGGTCAGGGCGTAGGGGCTGACCCAGCCGGACGGGGTCAGGTGCGGACGCAGCTCCTCCGCGGGGCCGGTCCCGCCGTCCGCGCGGGTGAGGAGGGCGGACGCCCGGCCCATGGCGCGGCGGAGCAGCCGGAGGTCGAGCGGGACGCCCGCCTGCCGCTGCGACGTCGCGATGAAGTAGAGCCGCATCCCGAGCCGGTAGACGTCGGGGTCGACGTGGCGCAGGCAGAGCGCGGACAGCTCGTCCAGCGCGGTGCCCGCCCAGCCGCCCGCCTTGCTGGTCCCGGCGACCCCCGGAACGGGCACGCGGCCGAGCGCCAGCCGCGACGTGGCGGCCCCCAGGTGCCGGAGGATCCGCTCGACCAGCGCGTAGTCGGGGCCGATCCCCTCATCGTGGACGAGCAGGACCCGGTCGTGCCCGGCGATCTCCGGCACCAGGTCGCGCAGCACCATCAGCAGGTAGTTGGCGTGCCCGTCCTCGCCGACGACCATCCGCAGCGGCATCCCCCAGCGGGTGCCGTCCAGGTAGGCGGGCCCGCCGTACCGGCGGTGGTCCAGGCACAGGCCCCGGTCGGCGAGCATCGCGATCAGCTCGTCGGACGTCAGGCGGTAAGGGCGGTCGAGGAAGAACCCGGGATCGGTCACGTGGAGCAGGTCGAGCTGCTCCGCCCATGTCCGGAGGATCCGCAGGCTCGCGGGGTGGATCCACCCCCGCTCGGCCCGCTCCGCGTACGGCCGCAGGGCCGCGAACGGCGGCCTCGGCTCCGTGTGCGCCTTCACGTACAGCCCGCCCAGATCCTGCGCGGAATGGCGGCTGAAATCGATGTCACCGAATGTCCGGTCGAGATATTCCCAGTACCTCATCGTCTGCCCGGTCAGGCAGGCGGAGCGCGTGTTCCACAGAAACGTCACATCGCGGAGGGAGCGGGTGGCCCGGTACAGCACGTCCACCCACAGGAACCCTTTCGCATGGGTGGGCAAGATCGGTTTTGTCGGTGTGATCGTGATAGGCGCGATGAGTAATCGGCCCTCCCCGGCCTGGTCGTTCGAAATGACGGATCAGCTCCTTTCCAGAGTCAGCGTGCGTCCGCCGCCCGTCCGGCGGGGCGCGGTTCCGGCCGCGGGGGCCTCCGGACGTCCCGCACGCACAGCAGCGCGACGAGGCCCCCGGCCGCGGTGACGGCGGCGGCCACGGTGAAGAGACGGTCCAGGCCGGTGACCGACGCGTGCCGCAGGACGGCCGCGGCGGCGGGGGAGAGCCCGGTCCCGTCCAGCGCCTCACCGTCGGCGATGGCCGCGGCGACCCGCCCGGCCTCGTCCGCCGCGGCGGTCCCCCGCAGGTCGCGACCCGCCCGGACCGCGGCGGTGTGCTGGTAGGCCGCGCCCAGCGCCGACACGGCGAACGCCGTCCCCACCTGGCGGAGCGCCATGATGACCCCGCCGGCCATCCCCGCCCGGCGCGCGTCCACCCCGTGCACCGCGACCTGGTTGAGGACGGTCGAGCCGGCCCCCAGGCCGACGCCCGTCACCGCGAGCCCGCACATCACCACCGTCCACCCGGACGCGGCATCCAGCGCGGTGAGCAGCGCCAGGCCCGCCGAGGTGAACGCCGCCGTGCCGCCGACCGCCCACCGCGACGGCACCCGCCCGAGCAGGGGCGCCGAGAGCAGCGCCGACAGGAACGCCGCCACCCCGAACGGCAGCAGGCATGACCCCGTCCTCAGCGGGCCGAGCCCCCGGACCTGCTGCGCGTACAGCGCGAGGTAGGTCGCCGCCGCGACGCCCGCACCCTGGTTGAGCAGGGCTACCAGCGCGTTCGCGCCGTAGGTGCGGTCGGCGAACAACCGCAGGTCCACCACCGGGACGGCGACGCGCCGCTCGATGACGGCGAAGCAGGCCAGCAGCACGCAGGCCGCACCGAGCAGGACCGGCACGGGCGGGTCGTCCCAGCCGTCCTCGCCCGCCCTGACGCAGCCCGTCACCAGCGCGACGAGCGCGGCGGTCAGCGTCGCGGTCCCGGCCCAGTCGACCGGCCCCCCGCCGCGCTCCACCGGCCTGGGAAGCCGCCGCCACCCCGCGCGGAGCACGGCGACGCCGATCGGCACGTTGATCAGGAAGACGGCCCGCCATCCCGCCTGCTGGGCGAGGTACCCGCCCAGCAGCGGTCCGATCGCGATCGCGCTCGCCACCGTCGCGCCGAACACGCCCAGCGCGACGTCGCGGTCTCTTGTGGGGGGACGACCCCCCACACCCCCCGGAACTGCCCTGTCCCTTGTGGGGGGACGACCCCCCACACCCCCCGGAACTGCCTGTTGCCGCCGCTCCGGGAAGACGTCCGCGATCAGCGCGAGCGCGACGCCGAGCATCATCGCCGCGCCGGCGCCCTGCACCGCGCGGGCCACGGCCAGCCACCCGACCGCCGGCGCGCACCCGCAGGCCAGCGACGCCGCGCCGAACACGGCCGTGCCGCCCAGGAACACCGCCCGCCGCCCGAACCGGTCGCCGAGCGCGGCGGCGACCGGCAGCAGCGCCGCCAGCGGGACCACGTAGGCGTCGATCACCCACTGAAGTCCCGCGAGCCCCGCGTGCAGATCCCGCTGCACGTCGGCGAGCGCGACCGCGACGACGGTCATGTCGAGCACCATCATGAACGTCGTCGCGCACACGCACGCCAGCGCGGCGATCCGATGTGTCGGTCCCATCCCCCGGTCCCCTCGATGCCAGAGGCGGCGTCAGGTGTCCGGGGACCGCCGCGGGGGCCGGGCGTCCCGGCCTCCGCCTTCGCGCCTCACGGCCGACCGCCGGGCGCGCATGCAATTCTCACCAATGAACTTCATCGTCCGGACCAACCCCCGTCAGGTCCAGATCAGTTTGCAGTAAGAGCGCAAGGGCCTGCCAGGAGTTGACCCGATCAGGCCAGGATTGCGCATAGAAGAGTTGCGCATGATGCATTCCGGGCCATGATCCATCGACACTGTGACGAGTTATGCCCGCACCGTAGTCAGGGCCGACTGTTTCCCTGCCCATATCCCTCCGCCGAAATGGCGGAAAATGGCGGCCGGATCGTGGAGAGGGAATCGGGGACGGTCGTCGGCAGGGACACGGTCGTCTCGGGCAGAAGCATGATCCGCGCGGGCTCCGTGGACTCGTCGGCCCGGACGACGGTCAGCCCGACTCGGAGCCGCTCGCCGGGCGCGAGCCGGATGTGCACGGGGTAGACCTCCACGTGCAGCGTGAAGGGCACCCCCGGCTCGATGGGCAGTCCCCCGGTGTGCGTGTGCCAGGGGACGATGACGTCGCCGTCCTGGTCGAGCAGGCTCCGCTTGACGTCCACCTCCCGGTGCGACGCGCGGAGGCGGCCCTCGGTGACCGGGTGGACCCGCCCGTCCGGCCGGACGACCGACACGCGGGCGTGCACGTCGACGTCGGCGCAGCCGTCCCCGGCACGCAGGACGGCGCGGAGCCCGACGGGGCCGAGCAGCCTCGCGGGACGTTCGGCGGCGGTCAGGTCGAAGGTGGCCGACTCCCCCCACAGGCGCATCCCGGAGTTGGTGGTCGTGTCCACCATCGTGTCCACCGTGGACGGCGGCGGAGGGGGCGTGCTGGCGAGGCACGCCTCGACGGGAAGGGCGTGCTCCGCGCCGACGGGACGCCAGCGGGTCCAGGGGATCTCGTCGGCCGCGGGCCAGTCTCCGCGGACCTCCCAGTCGTCGGAGCCGAGGCAGGACAGGCGCACGTTGGCGCCCTCGGCGGTCGGGTCGGGGCCCTCCCCGCGCAGCCAGTGGCCGAGCCAGGACGCCAGCTCGCCGCTCTGCTCGTCCGACAGGAACGGCTCGTGGCTCCACGGGCCCACCACCAGCCGCTTCGGGCATCCCGCGTGCTGGAATCCGCGGACGGTGCCCCGCAGGAAGTAGTCGTACCAGCCGCCGAGGAACAGCGCCGGGACCTCGATCGCGGACAGGTCCGGCGTGCTGCGGTGGAACAGCTCCGTGTCGAAGTCCTCCCCGACGATCTCGCCGTAGAAGTTCCGCAGCCCCTCGCGGCGGGTGTCGGCGCGCTGCGCGGACATGAACGCCATCGCACCCCAGTTCGTGTGGGACGGGATCCCGCCGCGCTTCCACATGTCGCGGTAGAAGTCGGTCGGGGCGATCCACGGCGCGACGCACCGCAGGCCCTCGGGCCGCCGGGCGGCGATGAGCAGCTGGTTCAGGCCCGAGTACGAGCCGCCGATCATGGCCGTCCGGCCGTCGCAGAACTCCTGACGGGCCGTCCATTCGAGCAGCTCGACGCCGTCCTGGACCTCCCGCGGGGACAGGACGCCGTGGTAGGGGCCGGTCGAGCCGCCGATCCCGCGGACGTCGGCGATCAGCACCTCGTAGCCCTCGCGGACGGGCACCTGGAGCAGCTCCAGGTGCATCGCCGACTCCTTGCGGTACGGCGTGATGACCACGACCACGGGGGCCGGGCCGCGCGACGCCGCGTACCGCAGCACCGACAGGCGGGCCCCGTCGCTCATCGGCGCCTCCAGGAGCTCTGGAGCGGGGAGCGGGAAATCGATCGAGGGCATGGCGTACTCCTCGTCCGGCCGCGCGAGGGCCGGGTGGGGTCGGAAACGAGCAGGTGGGTGACAGGCGCGGGACGTCTCAGAAGAACCAGGCGGGCGCCTCGTGGCCACGGCCGGTGAAGTCGCCGAAGCGGCCGCCGAGGAAGGCCAGCGGCGGGCCGTCCCGGTCGCACGTCCGCTGGACGGCGCCGAGCACCACGACGTGGTCCCCGGCGGTGATCCGCCGCTCGACGGCGCATTCGAGGTGGGCGAGCGCGTCCGGGACGACCGGGACGTCGTGCTCGCCGTAGGTGAGCGGCAGCCCCGCGAAGTGGTCCTCGCCCCGTCCGGCGAACCGGCGCGCGATCGGCTCCTGGCGCGCGGCCAGGATCGACACGGCGAACCGCCCGGACGCGGCGACGGCGAGGGCCGTGCGGGCCCGCGCGCCGAAGCACACCAGGATCATCGGCGGCTCCAGCGACACCGACGTCAGCGAGTTGACGGTCATCCCGTGCGGGTCGCCGTCGGCGTCCAGCGTCGTGATGACGGCGACCCCGGTGGTGAAACGCCCCATGACGCGGCGCATGTCCGCGGGGTCGAGGACCCCGGGCCCGGTGGTCGGTGACATGACTGCCTCCCTCATACGCGGTAGCGGACCTCGAAGGTGAGGCAGCCGTCCTCGCTGCGCCACGGCCCGTGCTCCATGCCGGGCGGGCGGCAGGCGTACATCCCGGCGGTGAACGTCTCACCGAGCCGCAGGTCGGTGATCGAGCCCTCCAGGATGTAGACCTCCTCCCAGAAGTCGTGCGCCTGGACGCCGTTGGGCGTGGTGTCGGTGCCGGGCTCGAAGCGCAGCATCCGCGTGGCGACCCCGCCGCCGGCGTCGGCGGCGAGGATCCGCTCGGTCAGTTCGGGGACGTCCCCCGCGCAGGGCGTGAAGCCGACCTTCTCGGCGGGGAAGAACTCGTGTTCCGGCTTGGCCATGGGATTGGTGTCCGTTTCAGAACCGTGCCGCGTCAGGCGGCGGTGTCGGTGTAGCCGGCGAGGAACGCCTCGACGTCCGCGACGGCCTCCGGGTAGCCGAAGTTGCGGTAGGCGTAGCCCTTCGCGACGAACGGCGCGCCGGCGTAGAACATCTCGTACTGGTGGTGGCGTCCCGCGAACTCCGACCCGACCGCGTCCCAGACGAGCTTGAACAGCTTCACCCGGTCCACGGCCTCCACCCCCGGGGAGTGGACGTACCGGTCGATGTCCGCACGGATCGCCGGATCGTGCAGGTCGGCGACGCTCGACGGCAGTTGCAGCACCCCGCCGCCCGCGAGGTCGCGCAGGATCGCCAGGACCCGCGGGTACAGCTCGGCCTGGAGGCCCATCGCGCCGTAGACGGCCCGCGCGTTCGGCCGCCACATCCCGTTCCCGTCCGGCTCGGCCTTGTACTCGGCCGCGAGCACGGCGGACTCGACCAGCGACGCCAGCCCCGCCAGCTCGCCCAGCTTCTCCTGGACGCCCGGGATCCGGTCCACCCCGTTGACCGAGGCGATCTTCCCGGCGAGCCCGGCGATGAACCGCAGCTTCACCACGAAGCGGATCTGGGCCTGCCAGTTGCCGAGCACGTGCGCGCCGGTGGAGAAGAACTGGCGGCGCAGCCCGTCCACGTCCCGGTCCACGAACACCCGCTCCCACGGGACGAACACGTCGTCCAGCACGACCAGCGCGTCCGTCTCGTCGTAGCGCGTGGACAGCGGGTAGTCGTAGCCGCTGCCCGCCGTCGCGTACGGGCGGCGGCAGTACAGCTTCAGCCCGTCGGCCTCCACCGGGACGGTGAAGCCCACGGCGAAGTCGCGGTCGTCCGGCGTCAGCGGCTTGATGCAGGAGATGAAGATCTCGTCGGCGACGGCGGCGCCGGTGGCGAGCATCTGCGCGCCGCGCACCACGATCCCGTCCGGCCGCTCCTCGACGACCCCCGCCTGGATGAACTCCCCGTCCCACGCGTGCGCGGTCGTCGCCCGCGACACCTGCGGCGGGATGATCGCGTAGGAGACGTACAGGCTCTCCTCCAGCACCCGCCGGTGGTAGGCGGTGACGCCGGACGACAAATCCCGGCGGTCGGTGACGAACGACTCCGGCGACGACGCGAACGCCGAGATGAACGAGCCCACGTGGTCGGGGCTGCGGCCCACCCAGCCGTGCGTGTGCCGCGCCCACGTCTCGATCGCGTGGCGGCGGGCCGTGAGGTCCTCCCGGCTGCGCGGGATGGAGAACACCAGGTTGGCCTCGCCGCCCGTCTCCGGCGAGCGGTAGGTCATCCCGTTCGACGGGTCGGCCGCCAGGTCGAACAGCTCCGCCATCGTCCGCGCGATCGGCGCGAACGCCGGGTGGTCCGCGACGTCCTGCACCCGCTCGCCGTCGAGGTAGATCTCCCGCGAGTCCTTCAACGCCGCCAGGTACTCGGCTCCGGTGCGCATCAGGCCGTCCTCCATTTCGTCTCGTATTCACAGGTCAGAGTGGTCGCGCCGACGGTCAGCGCCAGCTGCCACCGGCGGCCCGGGACGAACGCGCCGCCGAGCAGCGGCAGCGTCCCGGCGAACACCACGACGTCCCCGTCCAGTTCGCCGAGCTCCTCCGCGAGCCGGGCCAGCAGGTCACGCGGGGTGCGCAGGGTCGCGAGCGTCCCCGCCTGGTAGGGCCGCCCGTCCACGGACGACTCGACGCGGATGCCGTCCCACGCGTCGCCGTCCGGCAGCTGGACGACCTCCCCGCCGAGCGGCTTCGGGCACGCGGCCTTCGACTCGGCGATCCCGGTCCGCTCGATGTCGCGGTCGGTGTGGTCGGACCCGACGCCCAGGTAGAGGCGGCCCTCGTGCCGGATCAGCACGGGCTCGACCTCGCCGGAGGTGTTGCCGCCGTCCACGGCGACCACCGGTTCCATGGTCAGCAGGGCGGGGTCCAGCCGGTAGAACGCGGGCACGGCCGGCGGCTCCGGCACGCCGATCGCCGCGAGCTCCTCGATGTGCGCGCGGACCGCCGCCTCGTCCCGCCCGGTGTACCCGGCGACGATCAGGTGCCGCGGCGCGCATTCCAGGTCCCCGGCGCCGAGACGCAGCCTCATGACCGCCGGTCCTTCAGGACGGGGAACTCCTCGCGCGTCCGGGTCACGATCCCCGGGTCGACGTCACAGCGCACGATCTCCTCCTTGTCGCCGCCCTCGGCGAGGACCGTCCCCCACGGGTCGACGACGCGCCCGGCGCCGCCCAGCTCCACGCCCCCCTGCGTGCCGACCGCGTTGCAGGACAGCAGCACGACCTGCTGCTCGACCGCCCGGCACTCGGTGAACAGCCGCCAGTGCCCCCGGCGCGCCGCGGGCCACGCCGCCGGTACCGCCACGGCCTGCGCGCCCGCGTCCACCAGGTCGCGCCACAGCTCGGGGAACCGCAGGTCATAGCAGGTCGTGGAGCCCAGCGGCCCCAGCGGCGACGCGGTCACCTCCACGCCCCGTCCGGGCGTCAGCAGCTCCGCCTCCCGCGACCGGTACCCGAACACGTGGATCTTCCGGTACGTGTGGACGATCGTCCCCTCCGGGTCGATGAGCACGGCCGTGTTGTGCAGCCGCCCCACAGGGGACCGTTCCAGAACACTGCCCAGATGCAGGAAACAGCCCAGCTCCCCGGCCCACTCCCGCGCCGCCGCCACGGTGTCCCCGTCCAGCGGCTCGGCCAGCTCCTCGTAGCGGTCGAACGCGAAGTAGCCCGGCAGCCACAGCTCGGGCAGCAGCACCAGCTCGGCGCCCGCCGCGTCCGCCACCATCTGCCCGACGCGCTCCCGCCGCCGCGCGGGCGGCTCGGACGCCGGGCTCTCCACCTGGACGAGCGCGACGCGGGTCATCGTCCGTCCCAGTTCGCCACGGCGGGGAGCCGCAGGACCCGCAGCGTCCCGCCCAGGTGCGCCGCGAGCGCCTCGGCCGCGCGCAGCGGGTCGGCGGCCCGGATCGCGTCCACGATCGCCGTGTGCTCCGACAGCACGACCCGCGCCCGGTCCTCCGCCGACGCGATGGCCCGCAGGCCCATCCGGACCTGCCGGTCGCGCAGCGACTCGTAGAACTCGGCCAGCACCGGATTGCCCGCCCGCGTGACGATCGCGCGGTGGAAGGCCCGGTCGCACTCGATGAATTCGACCGGATCGTCCAGCAGGCCCTGCTGCCGCTCGATCAGCGCGTCCAGCTCCGGCGCCAGCTCCTCGGCCAGCGGCGCCGCGCGGCGCACGCTCCAGTCCTCGACCAGCTCGCGGGCCTGCATCACCGCCTCGATCTCCGCGTCCGAGACGGGCGGCACGAACGCGCCCTTCTTCGGCATGATCTTCAGGAAGCCCTCGGTCTCCAGCCGCAGCAGCGCCTCCCGCACGGGCGTCCGCGACGTCCCGGTCGCCTCGCAGACCTCCGCCTCGGTCAGGAAGGTGCCCTCGTGCCGGGGCAACGACCCGATATGCCGCTTCAGCCAGCGGTACGTGACGTCCTGCGCACTTTCCCGCGCACCTTGCGTACGACTCATAGACGTAATGTATACATCACGTCGACATGAGGCACAAGAGCGGCGAACCCGCAGGTCAGCGAGCTGAAGGACGGCCTTCGCCCACTGCTACAGCGCTGCGGCCGCAGGCAGCGGGCCGGTGTCGGGGCCGGTATCGCGGTGCTACCCGTCGCGATCCGTGGAGTCAGGAGGCCGATGCGCACGGTCGTAGGCATCCTGCGACGCCGACACGTCGCCGACATGCGCGAGCGCCCATTCCTGGAGCGCGCGCAGCGGCCCGCGCAGGGTCCGGCCCGCCTCGGTGAGCGCGTACTCGACGCGGATCGGGACCTCGGGGTGGACGGTGCGGCGCACGAGCCCGTCCCGTTCGAGCCCGCGGAGGGTCTGGGTGAGCATCTTCTGCGAGATGCCCTCGATGCGCCGGAGCAACTCCGAGAAGCGGGCCTCGCCGTCCCAGAGGGCGATCACTATGAGAACCGTCCAACGGTCACCGATGCGGTCCAGGATGTGGCGGGCCGGGCAGTCTGCGCGGTAGTCGGTGCCGTGGAGCACCGGCCTGTCCGAGGTGGTTACCACAAGGTGCCTTCTTCCCATCGGAGAGCTTCACTCATACCGTAATCAAAAGGCGTCATCCGACGCCACCCGTCATCGGAGAAAGGCATCCCGTGTCTCGTATCACCGTCATCGGCGGCACCGGCTATGCCGGTTCGGCCATCGTCTCGGAGGCCGCTGCCCGCGGTCACCGAATCACCTCACTGAGCCGCTCACTTCCCGAAGCACCAATTCCGGACGTCACATATATTCAAGGTGACGCCACCAATGAGGCCACGCTTTCGGCGGCCATTGACGGCGCGGACGTCGTCGTGGCCGCACTCGCCCCACGCGGCCCGCTGGCCGCTGCTTTCCGCGACGTCTGCCGCACCATCATGCGGCTGGCCGACGCCGCGGGCGTGCCCCTGTTCGTCGTCGGCGGCCACTCGTCGCTGCGTCCCGCCCCCGGGGCGGACCGCTTCGTCACCGACCTCGGCCACATCCCCGCGGAGCTCCACGACGAGATCCGCGCCGGGGCGGCGCTCATCATCGAGGACCTCCCGGCCACGCCCCCGACCCTCGACTGGGTCTTCGTGAGCCCGGCACTCAGGTTCGGCGCGCATATGCCCGGCGAGCGACTCGGCCGTTACCGGCTCGGCGACGACGTCGCGGTCCAGCCCGACGACGGCGGCAGGATCTCCGCCGCCGACTACGCCCTCGGGTTCGTCGACCTGATCGAGAAGGGCGACCACCACAGGGCACAGGTCAACCTCGGCCACTAGGCCGAGACCGGAAAAGGAATTCCCCATCATGGACGACGAAAAGACGCTCTACCGGGGATTCGGCCCCGTCCTCGGACTGCCGATCCATAACGGCCGGCTGGATCTCTCGGGCCTTCCGCCGGACCTCGACGCGCAGGAATTGTTCCCGCCCGTCCTCGAAAGGGCACAAGAACCGCTGACCGGGATCACCACGGACGGGCACGTCGTCCCCGAGCTGTTCGCCCTCCAGGACACCGGCTGGAATCCCGAGCCAGCGAGCAAGGCAGCGACCGCCTTCCTCGACTGCCTCACCCCCGCACAGCGCGAAGACGTCCTCTTCGCCGTCGATGCGGACGAATGGCGGATGTGGACCAACGCCTATCCGACCTGGGATCCGCACGGCCTGCGCCTGGAGGACCTCGGGCCCGCGCATCGCGAGCGCGCGCTCGCGATGCTGGAGGCGTCCTTATCCGCCACCGGCTATGCCGACGCCCGGACGGCGATGAAGCTCAACGCCGCGCTCGGCGAGCTGATCGGCCAGTACCGCGACTCCCTCACCGAGTACGGCTACTTCGTCGCCGTGTTCGGCACACCGTCGGCGACGGAGCCGTGGGGATGGCAACTGTGGGGCCACCACCTCGACGTTCACTGCTTCATCATCGGCCGGCAGATGGTCCTCACCCCGGCCTTCATCGGCGCCGAGCCCACCGAGGCCGACCGCGGTGCCCACAAGGGCCTGCGCCTGTTCGACGAGCAGCGGACGGCCGGACTCGACCTGCTGCGCGGCCTGCGCCCTGACCAGGCACGCCGGGCCGTCCTCCACCCATCGATCCGGTTGCAGGACCTGCCCGCCGAACTCGCGGACCCGGTCAACGGCAGGCACCTGGGCGGCCCCGCCCAGGACAACCGCGTCATCCCCTACGCCGGGCTACCGGCCGAGGGGCTCTCCCCCAGGCAACGGAACTCGCTGCTCCACCTGGTGAAGACCTACGTGCAACGGCTCCCGGACGGCCCCGCCGCCGCGTTCATGGAAGGCATCGAGCGCCATCTCGACGACACGCACATCGCCTGGATCGGCGGCAGCGGTGACGACGACGCCTTCTACTACCGCGTCCACAGCCCCGTCGTCCTGATCGAATACGACTGCCACGAAGGCGTCTTCCTCGACAACGACCAGCCCGAGCCGTTCCACGTCCACACGATCGTGCGCACCCCCAACGGCGGCGACTACGGACGCGACCTGCTGCGCCGCCACCTCGCCCGCCACCATCCACAGCAGGGCGTCAGGCGCTGACGCACCTGGAGACGGGGTCGTCGGGCACGTCGAGGTAGGCGTACTGACGATCGCGGGTGACGGCGAGGCCGAACCGTCCGGTGCCCGGCCGCCCCTTCTCCTCCCACCATCGGTGAGCGGCCTCGATCTCCGTCCACAGTGAACGCGGCCCCTTCTGACGCACCCGGTGGACGGGGCCGCCGGTGACGTCGACGCAGGCCCAGGACGTACCGGCGGACGCCCAGAACGCGAAGTCGTCACCGTCGGCATCCGCGAACCGCACGGTCACGTCCGGCAGCCGGAGGCCCACGGCGAACCTGGCGTCGTAGTCGTCCCAGGCGACCGCGTCCGGATGCAGGGTCGTGGACGACTCGGACGCACCCGCCAGATCCACCGGCGGCCCCGGCCGCGGTACCCGCTGAGCACGCAGCCACATGAACGCGACCGTGTTGTCGACGAACGGACCATATGCCGCTCCATGCGCATCGACCGTCAACCGAACCAGGGCGCCGTTGTCATAGGCGTTGCCCCACGGGGCCAGGATGATGCCCCCGGGCCGCGTCTGGGCGACCCAAGAGTAGGGGACGGTCTGCGCGGATGCCGTAGCGATCACCCGGTCATATGGCGCGCCCCGTGCATGACCTTCCGCGCCATCGCCGGTGACCACCAGAGGCGAGAGCCCCGCCTCCGCGAGCGCCTTGCGGGCACGCTCGGCCAGCCCGCCGTCCACCTCGACCGAGACGACATTCCGCTCCCCGGCCACACGCGCGAGCAGCGCCGCGTTCCAGCCGGTACCGGTGCCGATCTCCAGCACCCGCATACCGGCCTCCAACTGAAGATGGCCGAGCATCCTGGCGACGATGGACGGCTTGGAGATCGAACTGGTGACCCGCCGCCCCGTCCCATCATCCGACGCGGCACCGTCGTCCACCTGCGTGACGATCGCCTCGTCGCCATACACGGCCGCCAGCCACCCCGCCGGATCCTCAGCACGGGAGGACGCGCGCAGCACGCCATCATCGCCGTCGTCCCACACGACGTCAGGAACGAACAGATGCCGAGGAGTGCTCAGAAACGCCTCACGCCACCCATCAGCCAGCTCACCACCCCCCACCAACTCCCCCACAAGCCCCCGATTCAACCCCTCGTACCCGCTCACTTGCCCTTGTTGCCCTTATCCTTGCCCCCCTTGGCGGGGTCTACGAAGGTGCCCTGCTTATCCTTCCCCTTGCTACTGTCGCGCTCATCGCCACCCGTCCCGTGCTTCCCCATCCTTCTCCCTCCATAGCTGTGCCCTTCATTGAAATCAGACGATCAGCCTTGCACCACCGCCTCCGCAGATAGATTCCTCTTCCGACTACCCGCTGGCACATTAATTTTGACGGCAAAGTCCCGCAGACAGGACAAACCCCGGCCACACTTTGTGGCCGGGGTCAGTGCCGTCGTTCCATCAGGGACTGTCGTGGTCGCCGCGCTTGATCGCAGAAACGAAGTCGCGAAAGTCCGCGGCGGAGAGCGCGAGCCGGGGGCCATCCGGGTCTTCGGAGTCTCTCGTACACCGACGCTACGCGCGAGCGCCGCGACGGCGACGCAATCGCTCTGACTGCCGCCTGTCCCGCTATACGAGGACTTGCGCCATACGGGAGTCATTCAAGACCCTCCATCACTGCTTGATCAGCTCCAACGATGCGCGCACGGGTAGGGCCTCATCTCCGATGCGGTCGAACCGTGCTCGGTAAGAGAGTACATCTGTCGCATCCTGGAATAGTCGCCCCTTCACCGGCGGCTTCCACGTACGCGGAATCGACCCCGTCCAAAGTCGTGATTTTGAACGCGCCGTCTCGCCCGACGCGGGCTCCGGCCGTCCCAATGCGAATCTCCCATCCTGGAGGTGACGGCGCCTCACCCCGGAGAAGGCTGAAGTTCTTTCGGGGGTTGCAAACGCGGTTTTCGCGGGTGCGGGAGTTGGCCGCGATGATCGTGGACGAGGGCGGGGCCCCAATCTTGCAGGTGCTCCGCGTGGACAACACAAGTTCGCTGCTCGTCGACGTCGTCTACCGCGAGGGCGACTGGTGACTCGCATGCCCCAGACAACCCGCGTTCGCCCCGGAACCGTCACCGGGGCTCTTCCAGACGGCCCGCACTGCCAAGTGGCACACTCCAGTACGGGCGGCGGGCGTCACCGTTCCTCCGCCATCGGGGGTGGGCAGTGCTTAGCCTGGACGCATGAGCACTCGCAACGTCGGACAGCGGTTGCAAGCCGCACGGAAGCTGCGTGGCCTCACACAAAAGGAACTCGCCACACTCGCCGGTGTGTCCCTCTCCCTCGTCCGCAAGATCGAACAGGGAGAGAAGGAAGGCATGCGGCTTGAGACGTTGCGAAGGTTCGCCGCCGCGCTCCGCGTGCCGACGTCCGACTTGATCGCTCCTCCGACCGGCGATCGCACTGACACCGGCAATGCCGGCCAATGGCAGCCGATTCATAGGGCGCTGCAAGGGTTGCACGGCGATTCACTCGATGAGCCGCCAACCGTCCAAGGCGTGTCCAAGGCGTTCCATGCGCTGATGCCCCTGTTTTCGGGAGACCAGTACTCCAAGCTCTCCGCTGCATTGCCGCCGCTTCTACGCGACGCTGACGAATTGGGGGCCGAGGCGCGGCCGGTGCGGGCGCGGGTTCTCCATCACACGGGCTGGCTGCTCACCCAGACACGCCAGTTCGACATGGCGGAGACAGCGCTCCATCGGGCGCTGAACGATGCGTCGGACGGGTTCGACGTAGCGGCGATCATCAGCACGCTCGCCTGGCTCAAGCTTCGCCAGGGCCACTTGGCGGAAACCCTCGCGCTGACGAGCGCATGGGCGGACGACGTCGAACCCCGCATCTCACGGGCGACCATGGCGGAACTGTCCGCGTGGGGCTGGCTGCTCGTCCGGCTTTCCACTGCCGCCGCCAGAAACGCCCAGCCGGGAGACGCAGAGGACGCCATCAGGCTCGCACGTACGGCGGCGGTCGCCATGGGGGCGGAATACTCCCCGCCCAATGACTTCCTGCGGGCGTTCGGGCCTCTGACGGTCGCCATGAAACGGGCGGAGAACGCCATGGTGGAGGACCGTCCGGACCGCGTGATCGCGATGTCCTCGCAGATCCCGGTATCGGATCTTCGGCCGACCTCGAACAACCGGAACCGGCACCTTCTGGACGTCGCACAGGCTCGCGTCACTCTCCGGCAACATGCGGAAGCGTTCGACGTCCTGCAAGGGATCAGGCTCGACGCTCCAGAATGGATCTCCAACCAGTGCTACGCGGAGGACATTTTCGGACAGATCGTTTCTCGCCGCCGCACGCTTACGCCAGACATGCGGGAATTCGCCAACTTTCTCCATATGACCGTGTAGCGTTGGGTGGCACTTCCAGGTTCGTCAAATCCGAAGTGCCATTGTTGGGCCGAACCGCATTCCCTACCGTCTTCGGCATGGGACTTCACCGCATGCGGCCTACCAGGGACCGCCCACTCAACCGGCGCCCTCCCGTTCCCTTGGACGGACCGTGCGAGGCCGCCGTCCGTTCCCCACTGGCGGCGATCATCGAACCGGTCAATCCCGAACGCCTAAGGACGTTTCGGGGGTTGCAAGCGCGGTTCTCGCGGGTGCGGGAGTTGGCCGCGGTGATCGTGGACGAGGGCGGGACCCCTATGTTGCAGGTGGTCCGCGTGGACAACACGCATTCGCTGCTCGTCGAGGTCGCCTACCGCGAAGGCGACTGGTGGCTCGCATGCCCAGGAAAACCCGCGTTCGCCCGGGCGTCCGACCTGGATGCGGCGGCCCGGATCATCTGGCGGGCGATGTGCTCATGAGTGACATTGTGGCGCGGCCTGCGCGGCTGGCGCAGATCGCCGCCGCGGCCTTCGAAGAAGTCATGGCGTCCCAGAACCGACCCAAAGCGATGATCCGGCGCATCACCGACGCGGCCCGCGAAGAAGCGGAGGCAACGCTCGACGAAACTCCAGCGGCACCGGCGGATGAGGCGTTCGATGTGGCGTTCAACGAGGTCTCCCTGTGCGTCCGCCGCCTGCTGGACGACACCGGCCACCACCCCAAGACGGTGAGCGAGATCCGGGACGCCGCCCACAAGCTCGCCCACCAGGTGAACGCCAACGGTGCCGCGGAGAGCTCCGCGTTTGTGGCCGCTGCCCGCGAACTCCTCCAGGCGGACGGGTAACCCCAGATCGTCCGCGTGGCAGGCCCGCCCCCGCCCGCCACGCGGACCGAGAGCCCCGGAACCGTCACCGGGGCTCTCCCAGACGGCCCGCACGTTGCAGTGCGGGCGGCGGGCCCCGGGGACGCGACCGGGGTGGACTCCCCCCAGAACCCGCACCACACCATGATCACCATGGGACGGTGGTGCCGTCCCAGGAGAAGAACGCGCCGGTCGGGCCGTCGTCCGGGAGGAGGGCCAGCCGTACCGCTCCCTGGGCGGCCTCCGCCGGGTCCCCGCCCGCCGCTGCCGCCCGGGGGTCGAGGTCGGTGGCCCGCAGGCCGGGGGCGAGCGCGTTGACCTTGAAACCCTCGTCGGCCAGCGTCTGGGCGTAGAGGACGGTGAGGGCGTTGAGGGCGGCCTTGGACGAGCGGTACGCCGCCGCGCCGCCGCTGCCGGTGGCGAACTGGGGGTCGGGCTCGTGCTCCACGTCAGTGATCCCGTCCCGCTGGACACGTTGACGATGCGGGGGTGCGGAGAACGGCGCAGGGCGGGCAGGAAGGCGTTCGTGACCGCGAGGACGCCGATCACGTTGGTCTCGTAGGTGCGCCGGAGCTCGTCCGCGCCGGTCTCGGTCGGCGGGGCGGGCGAGAGCGAACGGCCCGCGTTGTTGACCAGGACGTTCAGCCTGCCGATGTGCCCGGCGGCCGCGGCGATGCCGTCGGGGTCCGTGACGTCGAGGACCAGGAGACGCGCGGCGTCGCCGATCTCCTCGACGGCGCGGCGCCCGCGTCCGGCGTCGCGGGAACCCACGTACACGGCGAAACCCTCCGCCGCGAGCAGGCGGGCCACCTGCTTGCCGATGCCCTTGTTGGCTCCGGTGACGAGTGCTGTGCGATCGTTCATGCAAGCCACGGCTCCCTGGCCGTGCCCGCCCCTGCCAGGGACGACCTGTACCAGGCACGGGAGGAAGATCATGGCGCGGCAGGAACTGGCCCGATTCCTCCGGGAGCGGCGGGCGGCCCTGCGCCCGGACGATCTCGGCCTGGCCTCGTCCTCCCCGCGCCGCACCCCCGGGCTGCGCCGGGAGGAGGTGGCGGAGCTGGCGCACATGTCCGTCGACTACTACGTGCGCCTTGAGCAGGCCCGCGGGCCTCGTCCGTCGGCCCGCGTCCTGGACGCGCTGGCCCGGGCCTTCCGCCTGACGCCGGCCGAACGCAGCCATCTGTTCCACCTGGCCGGGACGGGTGCGCCGCCGCCCGCCACCGTCCGGCGCGTCCGGCCGCACGTGGCCCGGATGCTGGAGCGGCTGCCGGAGACCGGCGCGATCGTCACCGACCCGTACTACGGTGTCGTCGCCTGGAACCCGCTGGCCCGGGCGCTGCTGGGCGGCGACCTCGGGCGAAGGACGGTGAACCTGGCGCGGCGCCGTTTCCTCGGCGAGGGACGCGCCCACGAGAGTTCCAGCGCCGAGGAGTTCGGGTGCGTCGTGGTGCACGGCTGCGCCGGTCCGCGGACCGCTACCCACGCGACGCGCGGCTCGCCGCATTGCTGGCCGACCTGCGCACCGGCAGCGAGGAGTTCCGCCGGCTGTGGGAGACCCGCCCGGTCCACGCCCCCGGCCACCGGACCAAGGTCCTCGACCACCCGGCGGGCAGGCTCCGGCTGAACTGCGACATCCTCCTCGTCCCCGAGGACGACCAGGAGGTCGTCCTGATCACGGCCGACCCCGGATCCCCCTCGGCCCGCACCCTCCGCCGGCTGTCCGCATCTACGGACAGGGCGGCCGATACGGGAGATGGGGGAGGTACCGGTCCCACTGCGCGCGGGTGATCGTCGGCCGTGCGTGGTCGCAGGCTCGGGTGAGCGTGCGGTGGAGATCGGTGTCGATGAACTGGGACGTGCCGTCCCAGCTGCCGGTGATCACTGTGCGGCCGTCGGGAGTGAAGGCCGCCGAGGTGACGGCGTTGGTGTGTCCGGAGAAGACGGCCAGCTCGACGGGGCGTGCCGGGTCGGTGATGTCGAACAGCCGGGTGGTGCGATCGTCACCCGCGGTCGTCAGGGTATGGCCGTCGGGGCTGAAGGCCACGTGGTACACACCGTCGGTGTGGCTGGTCAACGTGGCGAGCCGTGCGGGGAGCCGCGGGGGGTCGAGGCGCCACAGCCGCGTGGTGTGGTCGTCGCCGCCGGTGGCCAGCAATCGCCCGTCCGGGCTGAAGGCGACCGATTCGACGGCGTCCGTGTGGTCCGTGAGGACGGCCGACTCGACGGGGTGGGCCGGGTCGTTGATCTTCCACACCCGGACGGTGTCGTCGTTGCCGCCGGTCGCCAGCATCCGGCCGTCGGGACTGAAGGCGACGGTGTAGACGCCGTCGGCGTGACTGGTCAGTGTGGCCAGGTGAGTGGGGTGCCGTTGCGGGTCGATGCGCCACAGCCGCGTGGTGTGATCGCCGCTGCCGGTGGCCAGCAATCGCCCGTCCGGGCTGAAGGCGACCGAGTCGACGGTCTCGGTGTGGCCGGGCAGGGTGACGACGTGGGCGGGATGACGGCGGTCGGTGATGTCCCAGAGCCTGGCGGTGCGGTCCCAGTTGCCGCTCCCGAGGGTCCTCCAGCTCCCGGCGGCGAGGGTCCGGCCGTCCGGGCTCAGCGCCAGGAACACCCCGTCGGTGTGGGTGGGGAGCCGTGCCAGCTCGACGGGACGCCGGTGATCGGTGAGGTCGAACAGGCGGATGGTGCGGTCCCCGCTGCCGGTGGCGAGGGTGCGTCCGTCCAGGCTGAGCGCGATCGAGGTGATCTCTTTGGCGTGGCGGATGCGCGGCGGGGTGAGTGCGCTGAGAAGACTGTTGCGGGTCTGGACGGTGGGTGCCATGCGGTAGGCGGCGAGCCCGAGCTGGACCGCCAGGGGACGGTCGCTGTTCTGCGACGCCAGAACATCGGCGGCCACGTTCTGGGCGAGGGCGGCGTTGCGCTGGCGGGTGATGGTGTGCTGCGCCCGGACGGCGGAGACGGTCGTCACCGTGGTCGTGACCGACAGCGCCGTGAGCACCAGCACCAGGTGGCGTAATCGCAGGGCCCGGCGGCGCGTCACGGCCGCCTCCTCGGCCTGGGCGGCGATGCTGGCGGTGAGGAACGCGCGCTCTTCCGAGGTCAGGTGGGGCTCGTGGGTGCCGGCCCAGTCCTCGGCCAAGGCCAGACGCGCGCCGCGGTACAGCGCCCCGGGGTCACGTCCCAGGCCGTGCCAGGTCTTGGCGGCATCGGTGAGCTGCTGATGGATTCGCAGCCCGTCCCGGTCTTCCTGCACCCACCGCTGTAGCCGGGGCCACGCGTCGATCAGCGACTCGTGACCCAGCTGGACGCTGTCGTCGTCGACGGTGACCAGCCGGGCCGCGGCCAGCCGTCCCACCACCACCTCGGTCTCGGCGCTGTGACCGTTGCCGTCCAGATCCGCGCGGGGCAGCGGGCGGTGGGTGGCGCGACGGCCGTCGCCGACGGCGATCAGCCTGAGGAGGATCCTGCGTGCGATGTCCTGGTGCGGGGCCGGCAGCGCGGCGTAGAAGTGGTCGGCGGTGCGGGCGATGGCGCCGTCGATGCCGCCGGCCGCCTGGTAGGCGTGCAGGGTCATCGCCTTGCCGCGCCGCCGCCGCCAGGTCTCCCGCAGCGCGTGCGACACCAGCGGCAGCACCCCGGGCTGCCCCGCGGCCTCGGCGATCACGGTGGCCACCAGCGCGGGCTCGACCGTCACACGCCGCAGCGCGGCCGGTTTGACGATGACGTCGCGCAGGTCGGCCGCGGTCATCGGCGTGACCAGCACCGTCGCCTCCCGCAGCGCCTCGGCGAGGACGCGGTGCTCGGCGCACCGGGCGAAGAAGTCCGCCCGGATCCCCAGGAGCACCCGCACCCGGCTGCCCGGCCGCCGCGCCGACACCAGCAGGTCGATGAACCGCTTTCGCGCGTCCGGGGCGGCGCACTGGGTGAAGACCTCTTCGAACTGGTCGACCACGACCAGCAGATCGCCGTCGGCCTGCCCGTCGCCCAGGTGCGGGGTCCTCTCCAGCGTCTGGGCCGCCTCGGTGATATCCGGCTCGGGCGCATCCGCCGACGGCGTTGCCCGCCTTCCCGACGCTTGCAGGACGGCGTGGGTGAACGACCGCATCGGATCGGCTCCGGGAGTCAGCATCACTGCCCGCACCCGTCCGGCCAGTCCCGGCAAGCCATGGCCGACGGCACGCGCGGCCACGCCGGCGTGCAGGAGTGAAGACTTCCCGCTGCCTGAAGAACCCAGCACCGCCACCAGCCGGTCCGCGGCCAGTTGGCGCAACAGATCGTCCACCAGGCGCTCCCTGCCGAAGAACCACCCGGCATCCGCCTGCTGGTAGGCGGCGAGCCCCAGGTATGGGGACGTGACGTCGCCGGCCCCTTCCTCCTCTTCCTGCATGGTGACCGCGGCCGCGGCCAGTCGCCAGCGCTGTTCCCACTCGGTCCGGTCGCCTCCGCACGCCTGCGCGAAGGCCAACGTCACCGCCTGGCTGGGCAGCTGCTCGCCCCGTGCCGCCGCTGCCAGCGCCGCGGCCGAGAAGCCCGCCCGGCGGGCCAGCTCCCGATAGCCCGGCCGGCCGGCGGCCGCGCGCAGGTTCCGCAACGTCTGGGCGAACTCCTCCACCGGCCCCGCCGACGGATCGAGTGGACTCTCTCTACGACCCATCACACGAGTGCACCTCCACCGGTTCGACCGGAGCAACCAGTTCGGAAAACCTGACCGGACAAGGACAGTAAATACCCCTTCTCCGCCTGTTCGGATGGCGAAAGAAGATCACTCTTTACCTTCACGCAGGGGAATTCGGCAACCCGCCAGAGGGCGTCCGCATGCGGCCACCATTCCAACTCCGTCCAATTGAGAATCCCACTTTGACCAACCGTCCAGATCACTCACTTGTCAGGCGGAGCGCCGGCGTCCGGCACCCGGTTGTCCACCGAAAGGCAGGGGTTGATGCACAATCTCGCGGCACCAAGGCTCAAGGAGCGCACGGCCGGGGTGGATCTTTCAGCCGTGCACGGGGAGTCGGCTCGATGATCACAGCGCCCGGAGCGCTTCTGTCATCGCGCCGTCAATCACACGCAAGTGAAAGCCGGTGCTTTCACGATCCGGGGGTACTTTCGAATGCGGCGTCCAGGGGCGGTCCTCACCGCAACGGCTGTTCTCGTCGGCGTTGCGACGGCGGGCTGCCGTCCTCGGGACCCCGACTCTGCTGTGCCCGCTCCGCACCGTGAACTCACGGACGCCGAGGAACTGCGCATTTCCGATGCCGAACAATGGCTGGTCCGCCGCTGTATGAACCGGCAGGGTTTCCCCTACTGGGAGTGGCACCCCCTGACTCTCGAAGAGAGCCGCACGATGGGTTACGTCCAGGACGACGTCACCTGGGCACGCGAGTACGGCTACGGCAGCCGTATCGACGCCAAGGCCACGTGGGCGAGGACGCACGATCCGAACGGCGGCTACCGCCGCTCGATCTCGGGCGAGCGCGGCCGAGCGTACGACCAGGCTCTGGACGGGGGTCCGGACACCCCCGTCCTGACGGCCAGGATCCCCGGCGGCGGGACGATCCGCCGCCGTGCGGGCGGCTGCGCGGGCGAAGCCCAGAGGCTGCTCTACGGCGACCTCACGACCTGGTTCCGCGTGGACAAGATCGCGAGCAACCTTCGTGTGATCTACGTGCCGCGGATGATGGCCGACCAGCGCTTCCGGGCGGCTTTGCGGCTCTGGTCCGCCTGCATGCACCGGGCGGGCCACCCCTACGCGGATCCCGGCCGGGCCCGCGAAGCGGCCCAGAGGCAGACCCGGGAACGGACCGGCAGGGCCTTCGAGAGGGCCTTCAAGGCCGAGACGGAGATCGCGGTGGCGGACGCGAAGTGCGCGCTCAGCACTTCGCTCAAGTCCGTCGGCCGGGAGCGGGAGACCTACTACCTCGGGAAGCTGACCGGCGAGTACGGCGAGGACCTCGACACCTACCGCCGTCTGCGCTGGACGGCGCTGGCACGCGCGCAAGGGCTCGTGGGTCCCCGCCCCGGCTAGACCGGCCCCCGCCGCGTCGACGGTCACGACCCCGCCCATCCGCTTCCACGGCGACCGGCCGTGGATCACCACGCCTCTGTCGAGGCAAACAACCAGGAGGAACAATGCGAAAATGGTGTAGGGCGGTCGCCGCGCTCGTCGTGGCCGTCGCCGCGTCGGCGGTCCCGGCCGTGACGGCCCGGGCGGACGGCGCACGCCCGCCGGTACAGGGCTGCAACCGGGCGTGGCCGGGGCGCAACGGCAACATGTACGCCTGGGCCGACCTCGACTGCCAGGGCACCCTCCTCGGGAAGACCGCGGGCAACGACACGAACTGGGCCGACGGGGCGGGCCCATTCCAGAGCAGTGACAACGACCGCGCCTCCTCGGTGATGAACGCCGGTACCCTCGGCGGCCGCGATGTCGTCGCGTTCTATCTCAACGTCGGCCTCGATTTCCTGGACGGCTACGCCTGTCTCTCCCCGAACGAGATGTTCGCCGACGACCTCAGGGACAACTACTTCCTGAGCGTCCCGTCCACCAGGAAGACCCTCAACGACAACATCTCCTCCCACTACTGGGTGACGAAGTCCGACTGCGCCGCCGGTAGCTGGATCACCTGACGAGCGGCATGACCGGGGCCCCGCCGATGGAGGATCGGCGGGGCCCCACCCTGAGATCCGGTGGGGGCCGGCGGATGATCCCGCCGGAACGGTCAGTGTGCTACCTGGGCGTTTTGGATGACGTGGCGGATGTTGGCGGGGTCTGCCAGGGCGCTGATGTCGGCCAGGGGGTCGCCGTCCAGGACGATCAGGTCCGCCCGCGCGCCGTCCTGGAGGGTGCCCAGCTCGCCGGTCCTGCCCAGCAGCTCGGCGGCCGTGGTCGTCGCCGAGCGGATCACGTCGATGGGTTCCTGGACCTTGGCGCGGAGCCGGAACTCCTCGTTCTGGTAGCGGTGGGCGGGGCCCAGCAGGTCGGTGCCGAAGACCAGGGCGACGCCGGCCCGGTGGGCGCGGTCGAGGGCGTCCATTCCGGCTTCCAGCACTCCGGCGACCTTGCGGCGGCTCGCCTCCGGCAGGCCGTAGGCGTCGCCGTCACGTTCCATCGCCCAGTAGGTCGCGAGGGTCGGCACGAGGTACGCGCCGCGTTCGCGGAGGAGGTCCACGCTGCGGTCGTCGATGTAGTTGCCGTGTTCGATGCTGCGGACGCCCGCCTCCAGCGCCCGGTTCACCGCCCGCGCGGTGTAGGCGTGCGCGGCGACGTACCGGTTGGCGGCCTCGGCCTCCTCGACGATCGCGCGGAGCTCCTCCATCGAGTACTGGGTGGAGTCGATGCGGTCGGTGGGCGAGGCGATGCCGCCCGCGGCGTTGACCTTGATGTGGTCGGCGCCCTTGCGCAGCTCGTCCCGGGCGGCGGCGCGGACGGCGTCCACCCCGTCCGCGACACGGTCGCCGCCCAGGCAGCAGCGCAGGTCGGCGGGGGTGTCGTCACCGCGGGCGCGCATGTCGCCGTGGCCGCCGGTCTGGCTGAGCCCGTGGCCGCAGAACGCGAGCCTCGGCCCCCGGATCAGGCCCTCGGCCTGCGCGTCGGCCAGGCCGAAGTCGGCGCCGGACACGTCCCGGACGGTGGTGAACCCGCGCTCCAGCATGCCCGCCATGATCCGCGCGGCGTGCGCGGTGACGTAGGACGGGGGCCAGAAGCCCAGCTCACCGAGGTCGGCGGTGGCGGCGGTGACGTGGACGTGCGCGTCGATCAGGCCGGGCAGGACCACCGCGCCGTCCAGGTCCAGGACGTCCGCGTCGGCGGGGACGGGCCGTCCCAGACCGGCGATCCGGCCGTCCAGGCACAGCAGGTCGCCCTGCCGGTACTCGCCCGACTCCACGTCGAGCAGCCGGGCGTCGCGCAGCAGCAGTCCGGGCACGGTCCAACCGTACAGACGATCACGATCGTCGTGGTAGGGCGTCAGAGGTGGTGGCGGAGGACGAGGTCGGCGGGGAAGGGGTCCAGGTAGGTCTGCTGGGCCAGGTACGCGAGGTGCTCTCCCTCGGCGTGGTGGCGCAGCAGCGCGACGGGGACGCTCAGCGGCGCCTCGCCCTGCCGGTAGGACTCGATGGCGGCGACGATGTCCTGCCGCCGCGCGTCGTTGAGGTGCTCGCTGAGCGGGCCGAGGACGTGCAGGAGCGCGTTGGCGTGGCGGCCCCGCCCCGGGCGGACGGCCATGGCCTGGTCGAACGCGTCGCGGTAGTCGTCCTCCAGCGCGTCGCGGTCGCGGGTGCCGGCCTGCGCGACGATCCGTCCCATCTCCCGGTAGGCGGACGGTGCGTGCGCGAGGAGCTGGAGCTTGTGGCGGCTGTGGAAGGCGACGAGGTCGCGGGGGCGCCAGTCCCCGGCGAACAGCTCGCGGAGGCGGGCGCGGGCGTAGACGCGCTCGATGAAGTGCTCGCGCAGGACGGGGTCGCGGAGACGGCCGTCCTCCTCCGCGGGCAGGTGCGGGAACGCGTCGGTGACCAGGGTGGCGAACACGCCGCGGCCCCGGCGGTCGACCGGCTGGCCGTCGGTGCGCTCGCCGGGCCCCCCGGACGCGTAGCGGGGCAGGCGCAGCAGGCCGCAGCTGGGCGAACGCGACTTGAACACGTACCCGTCGACGTCGGCGATGTCGCGGAGGCGGTCGTCGGCCAGCCGGGTCATCGCGCGGGTGTGGTCGGCGCCGTCCTTGGTGACGATGTGCTGGTCGGTGAGCAGGCGCAGGGTGGGACGCGGGGCGCCGAGGCCGATCTCCATCTCGGGGCAGACGGGCACCCAGTCGACGTGGTGCGCGAGGGGGCCGGTGAGGAACCGGTCGCGGCTGTGGCCGCCGTTGTAGCGGACGGGTGCGCCGAGCAGGCAGCTGGACACCGCGAGGCGGGGGCGCGGATGGCCGCCGGGGGCCGGTCCGGGCGGCGGCAGCGGCGTCACAGCAGCTCCTGCATGCGGCGCAGCCCGCGGGCGGTGCGCGCCTTGACGGTGCCGAGCGGGACGGCGAGGCGGTCGGCGATCTCCCGCTGGGTCAGCTGCCCGAAGTGCGCGAGGACGATCGCCTGCCGCTGCGGGGCGGGCAGCACCGCCAGCGCCTTGCGGACGTCGTGCGCGACGTCCAGCGCAGGCGCCGCGTCGGGCACGGCCGCGGCGTCCTCCAGCGGCACCGCGCGGCGGTGGTGGCGCGCCTCGGCGCGCAGCTGGTCGATGGCGCGCTTGCGGACGATCGCGATCACCCACGGCTCCAGGCCCCGCGCGGGGTCGAAGCGCCGCCGCGACCGCCACACCTCCAGGAACACGAGCTGGACGACGTCGTCCACGGCGTGGCCGGGCACCAGCCGGCCCGCGTGGTGGCGGACGAGGGGCGCGAGCGTGCGGTAGCACTCGGCCAGGGCCGCCTCGTCGCCGCGTGCGAGCCGCTGTCCCAGGGTCTGTGCAGGGGTCATGTGCAGCGTCGTCTCCAGAAGAATCGATTCAAAACTTGTTCATAGTCAAAATTCTGGGCGTGCGCAACCAGGACGACACAAAGGAAGGGGAGATCAGCGGTGGCCTAGGAGTGCGACGGCAAGGAGATCAGTTCGGCGACGGCCTCGGGGATGGTGCCCACCAGGGCGGCCGAGGCGGGCAGCCGGCCGCGCGCCCAGCCGGGCCCGCCGACCACCAGCCGGTACGGCGGACGGGACGGCGGAAGCCCGTCCAGCCAGGTGGGCTCGCCGGTCTCGGCGGTCTGCGACCAGATGAACACCCCGCCCGGACCGGCCCGCCTGATCGCGGCGGCCAGCGCGGTGGGCGGCACGCGCGCCCCCAGAATCCGCGTCGGGACGCCGGCTTCGGCCAGGGCGGCGGCCAGCGCGTAGACGGGCAGGCTGTGCTGCTCCTCCGGCGCGCACGCCAGCAACACGGGACGGCCGTCCGCCGCGCCCGAGGGGGTGGTCAGCTCCGCCAGGCAGCCGAGGAGGACCGTGGACAGCAGATGCTCGACCTCCACGCACTCCCCGGTCGCCCTGTGCTTGCGCCCGATGCCCGCCAGGACGGGGACGATCAGCCCGTCCCACGCCGCCGCGACCCCGTCCCGGCGCAGCGCGTCCCGGACGGTCCCGGCCATCGCGGGCTGGTCCAGCGCCATCGCCGCCCGGGCCAGGCCGCGCACCGCGGCCGCGCGCGGCGGGGCGGCGGTCCCGGCCAGGGGGACGCGGCGGCCGCCGGCGCCGTGCGCCCGGGGCGCGGGCTCGCCGGGCGGCTCGTCCAGCGCGACCCGGGCGGCCTCGCCGGGCGGGACCCCGGCGAGGATCTGCCGCTGCATGACCGCCAGCCGCGCCAGGTCGGACGGCGTGTAGCGCCGGTGACCACCGGGGCTGCGCCCGCTCGGGCCGATCCCGTACCGGCGGTCCCAGGTGCGCAGGGTGGAGGCGGCCACGCCGAGGCGCTGCGCCACCGCGCCCACGCCCAGCCCGGCCTCCCGGCCTCCCGGCCTCTCCATGCGCTCGACTCCCCGCGTCGTCCCGGATCGCAAAGCGTACGATCTACCAGGTCTTCGCCAGAACTCCGCGCACCGGTTTCATGGCCTATCCGGGGGCGGTCCTCCGCCGCGAGTGCCGGCGGTCGGTCCCGGTCGCGCGGCCGGCCCCGTCGGCGCCCCGCTCGGTGATGTGCAGGCGCGTGTGCAGCCCGGTGATGTGCAGCACGCGCATGACCTGCGGCTGCGGGTGGTGCAGGCGGAGCTGGTGGCCGCGATCGCTCATCAGCTGATGGGCCCACACGAGGACGGACAGGCCGCTGGAATCGGCGAAGCCGAGCTGCGACAGGTCCAGCAGCAGCCGCTGCGGGGCATGCGCCTCGACCGCCGCCCGGATGTGGAACCGGAGATCGTCGGCGGTGGCCACGTCGAGCTCGCCGCTGAGGCGCAGCACCGTCGTGGACCCGTCCTGCTGGACGTCGACGGCCAGCATGAGCACGCTGTCGGCGGAGACGTCCCGGCCGACGACGAGCGGGCCCGCCCGTCTAGGCGACGTGCCGGGTTGGGCAGGTGTGTTGTCGATCGAAGTCACAGAGCCTCCATGGGCTACGAGGAATCTCCGCGACCGGACGGGGGCAGGGGCCGGGCCGAGACAAAGCAAGCGAGCGGTCCTATCAGGTCGGACACGCAGACGATGGATGAGATCGGGTCAGGGGTCGTCGGACGGGTGGGGGGACCTTGCCGGACGGGTGAGGGAAGCTAAGAGACGCCCTTTTCCAGGATCTCGGCGGCCAGGTCGGCGACGCGGCGGCGGTTGTCACGCGCCTGCTTGCGCAGCCGGTTGAAGGCGGAAACGGCGTCCACCCTGTGGGTGGCCATCAGGTAGCCGATCGCCCGCTCGATGATCACGCGGTAGTCCAGCGCGTACTGCAGCTGGGTCGCGGTGACGCTGTGCTCCTGCGAGGACACCGCGGCGGCCATCAGCTCGCTGATCAGCCCCGCGTAGGCGCGCAGGGCCGAGATGTCGGAGTCGTCCCACCCGTACGGCTGCGACCTGTAGACGTTCAAGGTGCCGACCGGGCTGCCCCCCAGCAGTATCGGCACCCCGGCCACCGCCCGCACGCGCTCGTCCAGCACCTCGACGAGCTGGGGCCAGCGGGCGTCGGAACGCACGTCCTTGGTGGAGACGGGGTGGCCGACGACGTAGGTGTCCCAGCACGGGCCCTCTTCGGCCTGGATCTGGGCCTGCTCCAATGACCGCCCGACCTCGTCGGAGGCCGCCACGTAGTGGAGCTGTTCCTCCTCGTCGATGAGCATGATGCCGGCGCCGTCGTAGCCGAACAGCTCGTCCACCGAACTGACCACCCGCTGGAGCGCGCGCACGACGTCGGTCTCGTACGGCGTCTTGCGCAGGAACTCAAGGCTGGTGTGCAGGGCTTCGGTGTCGATATGCATCATGATCTATGTCCTTGGATGGCGGACCGGCGGTCGGAGGGCTGGGCGAGCACTACGGCCATCCGTGGTCGTCCGACGCGGAATGCGCGGCGAGACGGACCAGCAGATCGGCTGCCGTGTCGGCGAGGTGCTCACCGACCGCGATCTGGTCCCGCGTCCAGGTGCACGGGGTCACCCGGTAGAAGTTCAAGGCCCCGATGACCCCTCCGTCGAGGTGGACCGGCACCGACAGCACCGCCCTCACCGGCGCCGCCCGGCGCGCCAGACGCGCGTAGCCGGGCCCGTCCCGGCGCTCCAGGTCCCCCACGGCGACGGGGTGGTCGGCGGCCACGGACTCTTGCGCGGGCCCGACCTGCTCGGCCTGCTGCGCGTACTCCAGCTCCAGGCCCTCCGCCGTTGACCCGCCCACGGCACGCAGTTCACTTGTCTCGGCGGCCAGCATCAGGGCCACGCCGTCCGTCCTGGAGATGAGCGCCATTGAGCGCAGCGCAGCGGCCAGCCGCCCGGCGACCGCGGACCACCGCTGGCGGACGTCCGTCCCCCGCCCGGCGCCCTTGGAGCCGTCCCGCGGTTCCTGCCGATGGTCATAATGATCACCGATGTCGCGCTCGTTCGCCACGATGGTCCCTTCGGGCAGGCTGAAAGCACTGATCCGCGGACACAGGGCGGAACTTCGTCCCCTACCCTACCCGCCCCGCACGCGCCCACACCACCAAGCCACTCCGCCCACGACCTGCGCCCGAGCTAACCCCCACCAGCACCGGGCAAGCCGGCGCGCACGGCCGGGGGGCCGCCGTCCCGCCGATCAAGGACAACCGGTCCCGTTCCAACAGTCACCTCATCCAAAGGGCTCACCACGGCGGGGCCTCTCCAGGGGCGGAGCGCCACGCGCGGCGCGGATCACCATCGCCAGGCACTCCGATCGGCGGGAATCGGCGAGGACCCAGCACAGCGCTCCCAGGGCGGCCAGCACGACGACCGCCAGGGCGGCCAGCCCGACCAGCATCGGCGCCCCCGCAGCCGTGACCACCGGCGGCACCGAGATCACGACGCCCAGCGGCCCGCCCACCCGCGCGGCCCTCCTCGCCCTTGCCCACCTCATGACACTCCACCCGTGCGCCGACGCGGCGGTTTCGGCCCGTTGTGCCGCTCTCCGGCCGCGCCCCCACGGCCGCGCGGCCCACGGAACCGCGATCATCCGCGCTTGAGCGGGGAGCACGGGACACCGATTCCGTTACATTCCTTATGCCGCGAAGAATCGGCGACTGCAACATGCACGGCCACAAGCAGTGCAGCATTGACAACAATGTATCGGAAAGGAAAGAACGTCACCGTGGGCCCACGGACCGGAGTTTGTCCAGCTCAGCCCACTATTAAAAACGGCGCGAGCGATCCAGTCGCGCGACGGTGCAACTATCGCGTGCACTTTCATTGCAAGCGATACCTCCCTAGGCTCGACTATTATCGCCATTTGAGAACGGAAGGTGAACGGGATGGCAGCGGGAGCGGCCCCGAGCGTCCGCAAGCAGCGTCTGGGCGTGGCCCTGCGCCGCCTGCGGGAGGGACGCGGCCTCAGCGCGGACACGGCCGGCCGGCGTCTGGGCTGGTCGGCGTCCAAGGTGAGCCGCATCGAGGGGGCGCGCATCGGCGTGGATCTCGCCGACCTGCGTGCGATGCTCCGCCTGTACGGGGCCGACGCGCACCTGGGCGAGGAGTTGCTCGTCCTCGCACGTGAGGCGGCCAGAAACGGGTGGTGGACCAAATACCCCGAGAGCCAGTTGGGCGGGCTGGGGGCCTTCATCGCTTTGGAGGACGAGGCCAGTTCCATTTTCGCGTTCGAAGCCGACACCGTGCCCGGCCTCCTCCAGACCGAGGAATACGCCAGGCAGCTGTTCCTCGGATACGTCGAGATCGCCTCACGGCCACGAGCCGAGGTGGAACGCCGCCTGGAGATCCGCCTGCGGCGCCAGCGGCTGATCCGGCCGCCCGAACGGCTCTCCCTCTGCGTCGTCCTGGACGAGGCGGTCCTGCTGCGGCGCGTCGGCACCGCGTCGACGATGAGCCGGCAGTTGCTGCACCTGGTCGAGCTCGCCGACCTCCCGTCGGTCACGCTCCGCGTGCTGGCACTCGACGCCGACCACGGCGCGGGACTGAGCTCCTTCATCCTTCTGGAGTTCGAACCGGCCTACGGCGTGGAGTTCCCCTCGGTGGTCCATGTGGAGAGCACCGAGTCCATGCACGCCCAGGACGAGGCCCGGGTCCACGAGTACGGGTTGTTCCGCCGGTGGCTGGCGGACCACAGCCTCGGGGAGCGGGACTCGGTCGCTGCAATTCTCGAAGCACAGGAGCAATGGGCACGAAAAGGTCGCGACGCGCTGCCCGCCGGGGATGACGGCGCTCTGCACGCGCCCCGGTGACAAAGCCCCGCCGGTCTCCGGCGAATCCGGAGGATCTCCAATCGGTTTTTGCTGTGCCACGGCTCAGGTTCCGCCCTCTCGGCCGGTTGATGTCGGGCAGGATGTTGTAGTGAATTCACACAGGACACTTGGCCTATCTCAGGTCACATCAGTCACACATGTCCCATGGCGCCGTTCCGCGGCGTGCCAGGCCAACAACGGGTGCGTCGAGCTTGCTCGCCTGGAGGTCGGCGTTCTTGGGGCTCGGGACGGGGCGACGTCGGACAGCGGCGTGATCAGGTTGAGCCCGCGGGGGCTTCGTGACCTGTTCGACGCCATCGGGCGGGGCGCCTACGACCTCTGACCTGTCGTCCGCACGCCGGTCCGGCCGGAGGGGGAGCCCTCACCGGACCGGCACGGCACGGCCGTTCACCGGTTCCCACCCGGGCCGTAAGCGTGGGGGATGTCCCAGATCCAGGAACTGTCGCCCTGCTGCCTGACCTCTCCGACTCCGGCGGCGACCTGCGCGCGAAGGTCCCTGGTGTTCCCCGAGCTCGCGGTGTCCGCGAACAGCCGTCTGACGACCTGCGCGTCGATCTGGGCCAGGCACCACACCTCGAGCGCCGCATTCGGCCACGTCCCGATGTCGTCGGTCGACCACGAGTCGGCCATCGCGAGACCCTGCATGAGCTGCTCCACCAGGTCGGGCTGGTGGAGGTTGATCCCTATCCCTGCGGCTTGGAACATTTCGCCGATCTGCGTGAGCGGACGCCCGCGGAGCCTGCTCAGGTCCCAGTGCAGCGCATACCATCCGGCGTCGTTCAGGCTGATGAGGTGGGAGAGATGACGGGCTTCGTCGTTGCCGTCCGCCTGCATCGTCCTGTCGATGAAGACCGTCTCCAGGTCCGGTGTGTAGCAGAAGTGGTCCGTCCATTCGACGGCCCGGGCCTGCGTGGGCCAAGGGTCGGCCACGACCCACTCCGAGGGGTCCTCGTTCACCCCGCCGATGATCACGAACCAGTGGGATTGCTGAGGGGACATCACCATCCTGATCGTCTCCCCTCGGGCATAGCGCCGAAGAAGGGAGAACGTGCACTGAGCGGATGACTCGCAGATCATGCTCCGTGCGTGCAGGGCCTTCGCCGCCGACAGATCGCGTGCGTCGGGCCGGCTGGTGAGCCGTGAAAAGTCCCAGAAGCCGTTGTGCTGCTGGACGACCGCGCGCAGGGACGCGTTGTACAGCGTGTGGATCAGGGCCGCTTGCTGGTTCGCGGCGTGCCGGGTGTCCGCCTGAATATCCCTGATGGCGTCGTTCGCGATGTGAAGGCGCCGCAGGACCCGGGAGGAGAGGTATTCGCCCGGGGCCCGCTGGACGACGGGGTCCCGCGCCTGCCCGCCGTGGTGAGCGCGTCCCTCATCGAGCTGGTGCCGCCCGTTCTCCGGCTCTCGCCCGGGCCCGCGAAGCGCCTCCCCCATGGCGGTGTTCCCGGCGAGGCGTTGCAGGGCGAGGGCCGTCCGCGGCGCTCCCCCACCCGTATCGGCTCCGGCCAGCGGCACGGACATGGCGCGCTTGGCGTTGGCCTCGGCCTCACGCTCGAAACGGTCACCGGGGTCGCTGACGGACAGTCCCTGGCCGTTGTCGGTGCCCGCCACCGGGCCGCTGCGCTGCTGGATGACGTGCGTCAGCTCATGGGCGAGGGTGTGCTTGTCCGCGCCGCCCGCGCCGACCACCACATGGGAGCCGGACGTGTAGGCACGCGCCCCGATCTCGGCGGCCGACCGCTGCGCGACGGCGTCGTCGTGGATGCGGACGTCGCCGAAGTCCGCGCCCAGGCGCTGCTCCATCTCGTCCCGCAGCCCGCTTCCCAGGGGACGTCCCGACGAGCGCAGGACATCGTGCACCGCCGACCGCTGGACCGCGGTCCCGTGACCGCAACCGGCGTGGTGGACGTGCCGCTGGGTCTCCAGCGCGGCGGTCACCGCGGCGTTGCCCGCCGTCCGCTGCAGAGCCAGCAGAGCCGACATCGGTTCCGCCGCCCTTGGCTGAGCGGCATCCGCCGCACGCTCTTCACTGCCCCGCCTGCCCGGTCGCACCTGTTCCCGCACGGACGCCTCCCCACGAATGGACGCACCTCCACGCTCCCCCGGTGCACGCGGTCGTGGGAAGGCCGCCGAGGACAGCACCAAGGGCACGACCCCGTGCCCTTCCGATCAGACGCTGACGCCGCGAGGAACCGTCATCGAAGGGCTCCGCGGGCTTGGAAGGGCGTCCGGGTCGTGTCCGCGGGCGATGCCGTCGCCGTCCGCGTGATGGCGGTGGGTCATGGGGCGGCAGGCGTCTCGTCCGACGAAGGCCGCGCCTGTCGGGTGGCGGTTCATGGCGTGTCGGTAGACTTCGCGGTGCGGATGGTTCACTCGGTGACGAGTGTCGTAAGAGGGAACCCGGTGCGAATCCGGGACTGCCCCGCAGCGGTGAGCGGGAACGACCGCCGTCATACGCACTGGGCCGCACGGCCTGGGAAGCGACGGCCAGTAGGACGCCTCCTGGAGGCGATGCCCGCGAGTCCGAAGACCTGCCTCCGCCCGCGTGCCGACCGGCGCGCGGTGGTCTGCGGCCTCGCGGGAAGGTCGGCGGCGCGCTCCCAGCGCGTCCCTGCGCCCGCGGGTCCGCCCATGGCACAGCGAGGGAAGCCGCCATGAACACGACAATTCTGGGGTATCCGCGCATCGGTGCGCGCCGTGAACTGAAGACCGCCACCGAGGACTACTGGGCCGGACGCGCCGACGCCGCCGCCCTGGAGGCGGCCGGGGCCGAACTGCGCGCGTCGGTCTGGACGGGCCTGCGCGATGCGGGCCTGGACGCGATCCCGTCTAACACGTTCTCCTTCTACGACCAGGTGCTCGACACCAGCGTGCTCGTCGACGCCGTCCCGGAGCGGTACCGGCATCTGTCCGGGCTCGACCGGTACTTCGCGATGGCGCGCGGGGTGCAGGACGTCCCGCCGCTGGAGATGACCAAGTGGTTCGACACCAACTACCACTACATCGTCCCCGAGCTGGGGCCGGACACGCGGTTCCGGCTGGCCGGCGGATCCGCGTCCAAGCCGCTGGTGGAGTACAGGGAGGCCAGGGCGCTCGGCATCGAGACGCGCCCGGTGCTGGTCGGGCCGCTCACCTACCTGCTGATGGCCAAGCCCGCGCCCGGCGCGCCGGACGGGTTCCGGCCGCTGGACCTGCTGGACGACCTCGTCGAGGTGTACGCGGAGCTGCTGGAACGGCTCGCCGGGGCGGGCGCCGCGTGGGTGCAGCTGGACGAGCCCGCGCTGGTCGCCGACCGGACCGAGGAGGAGATCACCGCGTTCGCCCGCGCCTACGCACGGCTCGGCGGGCTGCCGACGCGTCCGCGGCTGATGGTCGCGACCTACTTCGGGACGATCGGCACGGACGCGCTGCGTGTGCTGGCCAGGGGGCGGGTCGAGGCCGTCGCCCTGGACTTCGCCGCTGGTCCCGGGAACCTGGAGGTCCTCGCGTCGGTCGGCGGGCTGCCGCGCAAGACCGTCGTGGCGGGCGTCGTGGACGGCCGCAACGTCTGGCGCACCGACACCCGCAGGGCCCGCGCCACCTGTGCCACCCTGCTCGGGCTGGCGGACCAGGTCGTGGTGGGCACGTCGTGCTCGCTGCTGCACGTGCCGCTCGACCTGGACGCCGAGACGTCGCTGGACCCGTCCGTGCGCGGGCGGCTCGCCTTCGCCCGGCAGAAGGTCGCCGAGGTCGTCGCGCTCGGCCGGGCACTGCGCGAGGACGGCCCGGCGCCGGACGAGGTCCCGGCCCCGGCGGCGGCCGTCGACCGTGACGTCCGGGCCCGGGTGGACGCCCTCCGCGGGGTCCGGCGCGGCGACCGCGCGGACCGGTTCACCGCGCAGCGGGCCGCGCTCGGACTGCCCGACCTGCCGACGACGACGATCGGGTCGTTCCCGCAGACGGCGGAGATCCGCCGCGCCCGCGCCGACGGGCGGGCCGGGCGCATCCCCGCCGACGCCTACGTCCAGGCCATGAAGGACGAGATCGCGCGTGTCATCGCGCTCCAGGAGGACATCGGGCTGGACGTGCTCGTGCACGGCGAGCCGGAGCGCAACGACATGGTCCAGTACTTCGCCGAGCAACTCGACGGGTACGCCGCGACCCGGCACGGCTGGGTGCAGTCCTACGGGTCGCGTTACGTGCGGCCGCCGATCCTGCACGGCGACGTGGCGCGGCGGCGTCCGATGACGGTGGAGTGGGCGACGTACGCGCAGTCGCTGACGAGCAAGCCGGTGAAGGGGATGCTGACCGGGCCCGTCACGATGCTGGCCTGGTCGTTCGTCCGCGACGACCAGCCGCTCGCCGACACCGCGCGGCAGGTGGCGCTGGCCCTGCGGGACGAGATCGGCGACCTGGAGGCGGCCGGGGTGCGGGTCATCCAGGTGGACGAGCCGGCGCTGCGCGAGGCACTGCCGCTGCGCGAGGCCGACCGCGCCGCCTACCTGGACTGGGCCGTCGAGGCGTTCCGGCTGGCGACCTCGGGCGTCGCGGACACCACGCAGATCCACACCCACATGTGCTACTCGGAGTTCGGGGAGATCATCGGCGCGATCGGCGCGCTGGACGCCGACGTCACCAGCGTCGAGGCGGCCCGCTCGCGCATGGAGCTGGTCGCCGACCTGCGCGACGCCGGGTACGGCAACGGCATCGGGCCGGGCGTCTACGACATCCACTCGCCGCGCGTCCCGTCCGCGGAGGAGATGGAGGACAACCTCCGGCGCGCCCTCCAGGCCGTCGAGCCCTCCAGGCTGTGGGTCAACCCCGACTGCGGCCTGAAGACCCGCGCCTACCCGGAGACCGAGGCGTCCCTGCGCAACCTGGTCGCCGCCGCGCACCGCGTCCGGCGGGACCGTTCCAGCTGAGCGGCCCGGCCCAGTGGTCGTCCCGGCCGGCTTCCGCCCGTTCACCTGGCGGGAGCCGGCCGTCGGGTCCGGCGATCTGGGCCGGGCGCCGCGGCGCCCGGCCGATCGCCAGGTCAGAGGGGTGATCGGGCGCGTGCCCGGCGTCCGGCCGCCGGAGGGCGTAGACTCATGGTGAACGAGGGGTCATCTCGATGCGGGCGGCCAAGCCCGCGTCCCCCTGGTTCCGAGAGACAGGCCGAACCACCGCGGCACCGTCCGTGACGCCGAGGAGCAGTCACGTTGACCGCGGAGTGCGTGGCGCGGACGCCGCGTGGACCCCGGCGCGGGCCGACTCCCCCCGCCCATGGGACCGGCCCCGGGCCGCGACGGGCGGCCACTGACCCGGATCGGAGATCCAGCATGCCCGCCACCGACCCCGCCCCGCCGGCAGCCGGGCTGAGCCGCGAGCGGCTCGAGGAGCACACCGTCATCGCCATCATCGGCGAGCTCGACATAGCGTCCACCCCGTCCCTGCGGGAACGTTTGAACACGGCCCTGCGCAACGTCGGGCCGCGCGTCGTCATCGACCTGTCCGGCGTGACGTTCTGCGACGCGTCCGGCCTCGCCCTGCTCGTCGGCGCGCGCCGCCGGGCGGAGCCGGCGGGCACCACCATGGTCCTCGCGGCGCCGCGCCCGCAGATGGCCAAGCTGCTGCGCATCACCGGGCTGACCCGGGCCTTCACGATCCGTCCCAGCGTCACCGCCGCCCGGCCCGCCCGTCCCGGCGCCAAGCCGGCCGTGGCTTGAGGACGGGGGACGAGCGGGGTGACGACATGACCGGAGGCGAGCAGCCGAGCGGCTGGGGACGCGCGGGGACCCCCCGGCGGCCGGAGGACCGGCAGCGGCTGGCGGCGTCGTTCGACCTGATGACGGCCGTCCTGAACGGGACGCGCCTGCCCGACATGCTGGCGCTGCTGGCGACGCACGCCCGCGCGATGGCCCGCGTCCCGCTGGCGTTCATCGCGCTGCCCGCCGAGGACCCCGACACGCTGCGGGTCGAGGTCGCGATCGGCGCCGGCGGCGACCGGATCCGCGGGCTGACGGTGCGCCGCGGACGGTCGATGCTCGGCCGGGCGTTCAGCTCGCGCCGCGCGGTGTCCGCCCGGATCGCCGCCGACCAGACCCTCACCTCCCTGCCGGCCGGCCCGATCCTGATCCTGCCGCTGGAGACGGGGGAGGCCACCCGGGGCGTCCTCGCCGTCCTCGGACGCCCGGGGGCCCAGCCGTTCAGCCCGGTCACGGCACGCCAGATGCTGCTGTTCGCTGACATGTCCGCCCGGCTGATCGAACTGTCGGAAGCGCACAGCGCCGACGAGGCGGAGCCCGGCCGCCCGCACGTCGTCCGGACCCTCCCTCCGCCGAGGTCCGCGCAGGCGTGAGGGTCGCCGGACGGCGAATGGGCGCGCCCGGCACCGGGCGGGCGGCGGCGGATTCTCCATGGTGTTCCCTGCCACAATTCGCCGGTCCCCGCCGGCGCGCATTGGCACGAAAAGCTGACCGCATTGGCATGAATCCGGATTTCAGCGCGTCCCGCCTGCGCGCCGCCTGCGGAAATCGCCGCCGCGGCGCCGGTTCCGCGAGGATGCCCGTTCGGTCGTCAGATTCATGTGGTACTGTGTCACTAGTTGCGGTTCCCATAGACATATCTGTGCGCCTGCCGGTCTCACCTCAGGCGCATTTTTTGTTGTTCTGGATCTTTCCGGATGGGCCATCGCGGCATCCCCGGCCGCACACGACACGCGGTCGAGGACCGATCCAGAAGGAGAAACATGGCCACCGGCACCGTCAAGTGGTTCAACGCGGAAAAGGGCTTCGGCTTCATCGAGCAGGACGGCGGCGGCCCCGACGTCTTCGCCCACTACTCCAACATCGCGGCCCAGGGCTTCCGTGAGCTCCAGGAAGGCCAGAAGGTGACGTTCGACGTCACGCAGGGCCAGAAGGGCCTTCAGGCGGAGAACATCGTCCCCTCCTGATCTCCGGCGGCATGGCGGGCGGGCCCCCGGGCCCTCCCGCCATGTGCCACGCGGTGCCCGGACGGCACCGCGACCGCGGGGCGTGTCCGCCCCCGTCACCGTTTCCACGACGACCGCGGCGCACGCGCCCGGCGATCGTTCCCGGTCCGTTCTTGAGAATCTCGTCGCCGGTCCCGATCCGAGGGACCCCGGCGGAGCTCTTCCTCGACACGCACCGCACCCGAGGAAGGCTCCACCATGTCCCGCATCGCCCCACCGGCCGCCCGCGGCCGCTCCCCCCGATCACGCCCCGGCCGCGGCCGGCGCCGTCCGGTGACCGCGCAGCGGCCCGACGCCGAGTTCGCGCCGCCCGAGGCCGTCACCCCGCCGCTGCCCGCCATCGGGTCGTTCGCGGAGTCGCGGCTGCCGAAGCCGCTCCTGGCGGCGCTGGCCCGCGAGGGGGTCAGGGACCCGTTCCCCATCCAGGCCGCGACCCTGCCGAACGCGCTCGCCGGGCGGGACGTCCTCGGCCGGGGACGCACGGGCTCGGGCAAGACCCTCGCGTTCGGCCTGCCGCTGCTCGCCCGCACCGCGGGCCGCCGCGCCGCGCCCCGCAGCCCCCACGCCCTGGTCCTCGTCCCCACGCGGGAACTCGCGCAGCAGGTCACCGACGCCCTCGCGCCGTACGCGGCCGCCGTGGGACTGCGGCTGGCGTCCGTGGTCGGCGGCGTCCCGATCGGCCGCCAGGTGAACGCGCTCGCACGCGGCGCCGACGTCCTGGTCGCCACCCCCGGTCGCCTCGCCGACCTGATCGAGCGCGGCGACTGCCGGCTCGGCGAGGTCGCCACGACCGTGCTGGACGAGGCCGACCAGATGACCGACATGGGGTTCCTGCCCCAGGTCACCCGGCTTCTGGAGCAGACCCCGCGCGACGGGCAGCGGATGCTGTTCTCCGCGACGCTCGACCGCAACATCGACCAGCTCGTCCGCCGGTTCCTGGACGACCCGGTCACCCACTCGGTCGACCCGACGGCCGGGGTCGTCACCGCCATGGAACACCACCTGCTGCACGTCGCCGACACCGACAAGCACGAGACGACCGTGCACATCGCCGCCCGCCACGGCCGGGTGATCATTTTCGTCGGCAAGAAGCACGCGGCCGACCGGCTCGTCCGCAAGCTGACGTCCCGCGGCGTCCGCGCCGCCGCGCTGCACGGCGGCAAGACCCAGTCGCAGCGCAACCGCGCGCTCGACGGCTTCCGCACCGAGGACGTCACCGTGCTGGTCGCCACGAACGTCGCCGCCCGCGGGATCCACATCGACGACCTCGACCTCGTCGTCAACGCCGACCCGCCCGCCGACCACAAGGACTACCTGCACCGCGGCGGCCGCACCGCCCGCGCCGGGCGGCCCGGGACCGTGGTGACCCTCGTCCTGCCCGACCAGCGCCGCGAGATGGACGACCTGATGTCCAAGGCCGGCATCACCCCGCGCATCACCCGCGTCCAGCCCGGCGACCAGGAGCTGGCCCGCATCACCGGCGCCCGTCCCCCGGCCCTCGCCGCCCCCGCCGCGCAGGCCACCGGCAGGCCCCCGGCCTCGTCCGCCACCCGGTCCAACGGCCGGTCCGCCGGGGCATCCGCCGGCCGGTCCGGCGCCCGGTCCGCCGGGGCGCCCGCCGCGCAGTCCGGCGGCCGGCCCGGCGCCCCGTCCCGCAAGCCACGCCGCGACGGCGCCGCCGGGCACGGCTCCCGCCGCGGGGACCAGCAGGCCGCCGCGCCGAAGCGGCGTTCGCAGCGCCGCACGTCCACCCAGAACACCTGACGGACGGGCCGCGCCTCGTCCCGTCAGCCGGGCGAGGCGCGTCCCGCCCTCCAGTAGCCCATGGACGCGACGTCCGACCTCGGCGCCCGGCGCTCGTGGGTCAGCCACCGCCGGATCCCGGTCGCCAGCCTGCTCTCACCGGCGATCCACGCGTAGCGCGGCGGCTCCGGCGGGCCGGACGCGCCGAGGGCGTCCAGGACGACCTCCCCGGGCCGCCGCCCCCGGCCGCCGCGGGCGAGCCAGTGGACCTCGGCCCCCGCGGGGGCACGGACCTGCCGTATGTCGGAGGCGGCCGGGACCTCCAGGAACACCGTCGCCTCCAGATCGGCGGGGGCGCACTCCAGGATCGCCAGCGCCGCCGGGACGGCGCTCTCGTCGGCGACGATCAGCTGCCGCGCCCGCCCCGGATGCAGGTAGGTGATCCCCTCGTCGAAGATGCCGACCTCGTCACCGGGACGGGCGCCCTGCGCGAACGCCGACCCCGGGCTTCCCCCCTCGTGCACGACGATCTCGATGTCGAGTTCGAGCGCCTCGGGACGGAACGCGCGCACGGTGTAGTTGCGCACCCACGGCCGTGTGGCCTTGCCCATCAGCATGCACTGCCTCATCCACCCGTTCCCGGACGCGGTGGGAAGCCGCAGATCCCGCTGCCCCTCGCGGCGGAAGAACACGCGGCACCACTGGTCGAACCCCATCGGCACGAAGTCGGCCAGCTCCGGGCCGCCCACGGTGACCACGGCGAAATGCTCGGAGATCCGCTCGGCCCGCAGGACCCGCGTCCGCAGCGGCCGCCGGGTCTCGGGCGTCCTTCTCTTGATCATCAAAGATCGCCTTCCCAAAGATCAACTTGAACAGTGTTTAAGTTGAACAGTGTTCAGGCTAGGAGCTACGCTCGGGGCTGTCAACGGGCGCCGGACGGGCGGGAACGCTATGCAGCTACGACGGGACGACGTGGTGGCCGGAGCACTCGCCGTCCTGGACGACACCGGGATGGACGGGCTGACCATGCGCAAGCTGGCCGCCCACCTCGGCGTCCAGGCCGGGGCCCTTTACTGGCACTTCCCCAACAAGCAGGCGCTGTTGGAGGCCATGGCCGACAAACTGGTCGAAGGCGTCGACGACGACGTCGTCTCCGGGCCCTGGGAGCGGCAGTTCACCGAACTGGCCCACCGCCTCCGCCGCGCCCTCCTCGCCCACCGCGACGGCGCCCGCGTCCTGGCCGGGACGTTCGTCGCCGAGCCCAACACCCTCGCGAGCGGCACCCTCGCCATGGAGATCCTGCACCGGGCGGGCCTGCCGGCGCGGGAGGCAGGATGCATCGCCTTCTCGGTCTTCCATTTCATCCTCGGCCACACCATCGAGGAGCAGGCCCAGGCCGAACTCGCCGCCTCCGGCGCCTGGGAGGCCAAGCGCGCGGCCCTCTCCGAGCAGTCCGCGCAGGAGACCGGCGTCCGCCCCCTCGACGCCATCATGGACGTCCCGCCCGAGGAACGCTTCGCCTACGGCCTGACCGTCTTCATCAACGGCATCCGCCACCAGCTCACCACCGGATCCGGCGGCTCCTAGAGGCCGTCCCTCCGGTCAGGCAAGGGGCGCGAAGGCCGACCGGGTGACGTCCGCCTGCCGCGTTCCCAGAGCCACACGCTTCCGCCGCTGAGCACAACGGTCGGCAGGCCGATCCCGACATCCCACCGCCCGGACCGTCCCATCAAGGCCGGTCCCTGCGCGGTGGGACGCCGGGTCAACGTCGTACGACGCGGAACGCGCCCTCCCGCGTCAGGCGGGCTGGTGGGCGCGGGCGGCCAGGACCGCCTCGCGGAGGTGCTCCTCCTCCTCGTTGGACAGGGACGTCCTGATGATCCGCCCGCCGAGGGGCGCCATCTCCGGGATGACCTTGTCGGGGTTGCGCTTGTCGACGAGGACGAACAGCGCCGCGCCACCGGGGACGAGATGCTCTCCCAGGTCGCGCATGAACGCGTCGTCTACGCCGTAGTCGGCCGCCGCCCCGGCCGCGGCGCCCGCCGCGCCGCCGATCGCCATGCCGAGCAGCGGCATGAGGAACAGCAGGCCGATGAGCCCGCCCCAGGCGGCGCCGCCGATCGCACCACCCGCGGCCATGTGCCGCGACTGGTGCAGCTTGATCTTGCCGTTGTCCTTGCGTTCGACGACCACCAGGTCCGCGAGCTCGACGACGTGCTCGCGCTGGAGCTGGACGAGCCTGTCACGGGCCTGCTCGGCGGTGGGCAGGTCGTCGTAGGCGACGGCGATCAGGTCACTCATGAATTCCCCCGTGTTCTCACTGGACGATGCTTCCGGACGGTGGTCGCGCGACGGCCGGTCAGGTCCCCCGGGCCCCGGCCGGCGGTGCGGTGAGGGCGTAGATCAGCAGGACGCACAGCGCGATGGTCAGAACCGACCACATCGGGAACGCCTGCAGGAACGCCAGATGCCCGATCGCCGCCGCGACGGCGAGGACGACGCCGACGACGCGGGCCCACATCTGGCCCGCCAGGATCCCCGCGCCCACGACGATCTGGACGATGCCGACGGCCAGCCAGATCCATCCCCAGGTGTCGTAGTCGAACACCAGGATCTGGTTGTCGCCGACGAGGTAGTAGTCGTCGTCGAACAGGCCGACCAGCCCGTCGATGACGTTGAAGGCGCCGACCACCAGGGCCAGGGTGCCCGCGAACGCCAGCCATCCGGACGTCCGGTGGCGACGCCCCACCGAGGTCGAGCCATGGGCCGTTCTGGTCATCATCGAACCTCCCGTCGTCAAGGCGGCCGGACCGGCCGGCGATGTTGACGCATCACGGAGGGTCCCGCAGGTACATAAGCCACAAACCGCGATCAAGTGCCATTTGACCGTCGTTTAGCGAAAAGTTGGGCGGCTCTGAAGGGCGAGGATCCGGAATGCCGGACCATGCCGGGCCCACACCTCCACGGCCCTTTTCGGCCATTGCGTGTCGGATCGGCGACGCTCCGGGCACGCGGAAGGCAGGCACGGTTAGGTGGGAACGCAAAGGTCGGCCTTCTCTGCCGGGAGTGTGCGCGATGCGACGGCTGAGGTTCATGGGCCGCGCCCTCATCGCGGCGTCGCTGACGGTCGCGGGCGGGGTGGCGGTCAACCAGATCCTCGACGGCGGCAAGCTGAGCTGGAGCTCGGGCTACTTCGCACTCGTGTTCACGGTCCTCGGGGCTTTGGTCCAGGCGGCGCCGCAGGCCGTGACACCGGCTCTGGGAAACGAGGGGCGCCGGGGACTGCAGCGCGACTACCTGAAACGCGTGCGCTCGTCGGTCGACCAGATGGAGACGATCGGGCTCGCCACCCAGGCGGAGTTCGTCCTGCGAACCCAGCAGGTCTACGTCGATGTGATGCTCCAGCCCAAGACGGTCGCCGATGCCGTTACAGACAGCGGCATCGGACGCACACCGAACGCGGCGGTCGGCCGCCGGGCACCGCTCGCGTCCTTCCTGACGAAGGGATGTGTGCTGGCGGTACTGGGCGCCGCCGGGTCCGGAAAGACCACTCTGGCCCGCTATACGGCGTTGGAGATGGCCGAGCGATGGTGGCGGCGGCCCAGGCGTGATTGGTGGCGCCGACGGCGGATTCCCGTCCTTCTTTACCTGCGCGAACACGCTGAGGCGATCAACGCCGAGCGGCCGAAGCGGCTGCCGGAGATCGCGCTCGCCGCCCAGTGGTTGAACGGAGTCGTCCCGGCGGAGTGGCTGGAACGGCGCCTGCAGCGCCGCCGTTGCGTGATTTTGCTGGACGGTCTGGACGAGGTCGCCGACGCGAAGGACCGCAGCCGTGTGGTGCGCTGGGTGGAAGCCCAGATCAGCAGTTACCCCGGCAACTCCTTTGTGATCACTTCTCGCCCGCTGGGGTACGACTCCAACCGGTTGGCCAGCGCAGACGTTCTGCAAGTGCAGCGGTTCACCAGTCCACAGATCCATGCCTTCCTACGGGCCTGGTATCAGGCGATCGAGCACCGCGCCAGGCAGGGCGATTCCCAGGAGATCGACCGGGTCGCCTCGCAAGCGGCCGACGACCTCTTCCAGCGGATCAGCGGTCGTCCCACCCTCTACGACCTGGCGGCCAACCCGCTGTTGCTCACCATGATCGCCAACGTGCACCGGTACCGCGGCAGCCTCCCCGGCAGCCGGGCCGCCCTGTACGAGGAGGTCTGCCAGGTCCTGCTCCACCGCCGTCAGGAGGCCAAGAACCTCACCGACGACGGGCTGGACGGCTTGGACGGCGACAAGAAGGAGCGCATCGTCCAGGAACTGGCCCTGTACATGATGCGGCACCGGCTGCGGGACATCCCCGTCGAGGACGCTCAGCGCGCGATCCGTCCAGTCATGGATCGCACCGCACCTGCCCTGACCTTTGAGGCGTTCCTCGCCTACGCTCGGCGAAGCAATCTGCTCATGGAACACCAATACGGGCGCTACGGGTTCGCACATCTCACTCTTCAGGAATACCTGGCCGCTGCGCTGATCCCCGGGCGAGGCTCCCGGCGCCAATTACTTATCGAGAATGTCAGCGATCTCTGGTGGCGGGAGACCACCCTTCTGTGGGCCGCACGCGCGGACGCGAGCCCCGTCGTCGAAGCCTGTCTGACCGCCCGGACCGTCACGGCGCTCAACCTGGCCTACGCATGCGATACCGAGGCCCGGGAACTCGACCGCGCTCTGCGCGCCCGGCTCGACAGGCTCCTGAACACCACCCCTACCGACCCCGATGAAATCCGCCTTCTGGACGGTGTCACCGCCGCCCGCGCCCTCCAGGACGCCCACGCTCTTTACGACGACGGCACCTACATCTGTGCTCAGCCCGTCTCCCATGAGCTGTGGAACCGCTACGCCAACCGCACCGGCCTCACCGCGCTGCCGGAGGGGCCGGTCATCGACTTGTGGGACGCAGATATCAGGGGGTTTCTCACCTGGCTCAACAACCTGTTCACCGATGACACCGGTTACCGCCTACCCACCTCGGACGAAGCCCTTCACGCCCTCAACAGCGGCTTGTATCCCATGCATGGAGCCACGCTCTACGCTGCCGACGCAGATTGGAGCGGCTATTACAGCCGGATCCGCCTCATCCCCGCCGAAGGGGTCCTCCATCCGCACCGTCCCACGGCCCAGCAAATACGCGGTTATGCCGACCTTATCCTCGATCACACACACCTCCTGTTCCGCATCCTCTTCCCGCGCTCCGCCCTCACTTTCGCCCAACTTCTCGTCTACGGGCGCACCCGGGATCTGACCCGCCCCGAGCACCGGCTTCTCCACACCCTCGATCTCGTCCGCGTCCTCGACCGTGCCCGTGACATCGCCCTTGTCCGCGACACTGATCCCGATCATGACTTCGGGCATGATTTCGATCGCATACTGGCCCGCGGCTTCGATCGCGCTCGTGATCTCGCCCTCGATCTCGATCGCGTGCTCGATCGTGCCCGTTCCCGCGCCCTCGCCCTTGACCGCGCCCGCGACCTCACCCTGATCCTCGCCCGCGACTTGGCCCTCAATCTGGCCCGCGACCTCGACCTCGACCTCGCGCTCGACCTCAACGGCGTCGACGATCTCGACCACATCCTCAACCTGGACCGCGACCTTCCCCACGACGTCGGCTTCGACCTGCGCCCCGGGGCCGCTCGCGTCCTGGACCTCGAACTCGACCGCGTCATCGATCGGGATCGGGATGTCGGCGAGTGCCTCGCCCTCGACCGGGCCCTCGACCGGGATCGCGCCCTTGACCGGGACCTGACCTTCGCGCGTGCGGTCGCCGGCAGCGACCTGGGCGCTCTGGACGCGGACGTCGCGGCAATCCTGGGTCAGGCGTGCGGCCGCCTGGCGCGTGGTTTCGCGAACTCCGTCAAACCGGTCTCCAGTCCAGGGTCATCCAGGCGCAGGCGAGTGGGAGAGGGACTGTCGTTCTCGGAGTTTCTGCGCGAACAGCTGAACCCGGTTCCCACCTGGTCCTCCGCCGATGATCTGACGGTGTCGCTGGAGCACGCCGTGGTGCTTTCGAGAATGTCCAGTCATCCGGAGTTGGCGGCGCTGATAGTGAACGCGCAGCGGCTGGCCTCTCCGTTGTGGGATAGGAGCCGCCCCGTGCGGCAGAGCGACATCGTGTGGGCGGCGACCTCTGTTCTGGCGGCCCTCAACGGTGTCAGGGACACCGCGTCGGAGTTGTGCCATGCCCTGCGCGGGGTGTTGTGCGCGTTGATCGCGCTTACTCCGGGCACTCTTCCGGAGGACGCGGCGCCTCGGGACAAGCTGCTGGTCCTGGTGCGGAACTGAGGGTGGGCGCCGGGGCGCTGTGAGGAGAATCTGAAAACGGTACGTGTCCGCCCTGTCACCCAGTAGATTCTGCGTCGGGTGGCCGGCGTCCCGGGTGAGAGGAGTCACGGTGCGCTTGGGTGCGGACGTCGCCGGACGGTACCGGCTGGTCAAGGGGCCCATCCGCGGCGGGGCGGGTGAGGTGTGGCTGGCGGACGACACGGAGCTGGGGCGGCGTGTCGTGCTCAAGCGGGCGAGGTTCGGGGACGACGGGGCCAGGTCATTCGACCGGCTGCGGTCGGAGGCCCGCGCATTGGCGCGGTTCAGCCATCCGCACGTGGTGACGTTGTACGACGCCGTCCGGGTGCGGACGCGGGGGCGGTCCACGTCGTGGCTCGTCCTGGAGTATGTGCCGGGCGGGAGCCTGGACGGGTGGCCGGCGACCTCGCCGGAGGCCGCGGCGCGGATCGGAGCGCAGGTGGCGGACGCGCTGGCCGCGCTGCACGCCGAGGGGATCGTGCACTGCGACATCAAGCCGGGGAACATCGTCGTCACCGAGAACGGGACGGCCAAGCTCACGGACTTCGGCGCCGCGTACCGGGTGGGCGGACGCGAGACGATCACGCGGAACGGGTCCGTCGCCCATACTCCGGCCTACGCCGCGCCGGAGGTCCTCCGTGGCACGCCGGAACCGGCGTCGGATGTGTACTCGCTCGGTCTCACGGTCGGCGCGCTGACCACCGGGGAGCCGCCGGGCCGGGTGTCCGTGGAGGCCGGGCCGCTGAGCGAGGTGCTGGCGGTCTTATCGCGGCCCGATCCGGCCGACCGGCCGGGGGCCGTGGAGGCGCGGCGGATGCTGGCGGAGGTGGCGGGGGACGCGGAGGCGGAGCTGCCCGTCCACGCCGTCCCGACCCTGGACGGCCCGGACACCGGGCAGGAGGAGGTCCGCCGGTCCGGTCGGCGTCCGGTGGCCTCTGTGCGGCGGCATCCGCTCGCCGCGGCGGGCGCGGCGCTGGTCGTGGCGGCGGCGGTGGCGCTGTTGGTGGCGTCCGTCCTCGGGGACGAGCAGGGGTCCCGGGCGCAGGCGGATCCCGTGTCGCTGGTCGGTGACCCGCACACGGTCGATCCCTGCGCGTTGGCCGATCCCGCCGCGCTCGGGAAGTACGGCAAGACGGAGCTGGACATCGACTACGGCAACTTCGACCGGTGCGACGTGCTCGTGTACGCGGGCAAGAGCGTGGTGGACCTCAAGATCGACTTCAGTGCGGGGCCGCCGCCGGCGCCGACCGGGCCGGTGCGGGCGGCGGGGCGGTTCCGCGTGGTCGAGGACCGCGCCGAGGGCGACGAGTGCGGCAGGCGGGTGCTCCTCCCGTCCCCCGACGGCGGGACCAGCGTCATCGTCCTGGCGCACGAGACCGGCAAGGGGCCCGCGCCGCTGTGCGCCATCGCCGGCACGGCCGCCGCGCGGGCGGTCGCGGTGCTCGGACGGGGGCCGCTCCCCCGGCGCTCGCCGCCGCTGCCCGCCGAGTCCCTCGGGCACTACGACGCGTGCCGGCTGCTCGACGGGAAGGCGCTGGACACGGTCCCCGGCATCGACGCCGCGGAACCCGACGTGGGGTTCGCGGGCTGGGACTGCGAATGGCACAGCACCACCCAGGACATCCAGGTCAAGCTGCGGTTCGACCGGGGTGCCCCGCTCACCGCCGAGGACGGCGATCCGACCCGGCTGCGGGGCCTGCGCGCGTACGTCGCGCCGGACGGGGAGGGGGACGGGACGTGCCTGGTCCGGGTCGCCTACCGCACCTACCCCGACCAGGACGGCGACGAGGCGATCGAGATGCTGTACCTCGTCGTGCAGGGCGAGCCGTCCACGAGGCGGCTGTGCGCGATGGCGACGGCCCTCGCCGACGCGGCCACCGCGCGGCTTCCGGCGGCCTGACCGGGGGCGACCGGGTCCCGGCGGGACGTCAGCCGTCGAGGACGGCGAGGTCCGAGGCGCGGAGCCTGGTGCCGATGAGCAGCGCGGTGATCAGGTTGTGGTTGAGGGAGTTGCCGATCGGCGGCGGGATCTGCTCCTCCAGCAGGCCGTCCACCTCGGTGCTGAGCCGCATCCGGACGGCGGTGACGACGCGGGCGGCGCGCTTGTCGCTCCACCGCTCGCCGGGGCGGAGCCGTCCGAGCTCGTCGGCGACCTGCGCCCAGGTGAGCGGCTGCGGCCAGGGCTCCTGCCGGAGGTAGCGCTGGGCGAGGCAGACCAGGACGAGTCTCTCCGTCGGGTCCAGCCGCCACTTGTCGGCCTGCGCGGCGCGGGCGGCGGTGTCCTCGGGGTCGTAGGTCTCGACCTCGTGGAGGTCGGCCGGGCCGAGCGCGGACCCGGCGGCGATCCGCACTTCGAGGAGGTGCTCCTGCGCGGGGGCGACGATGAACAGCGGCGTGTACGCCACCGGCAGCTCCGCCCGGTGCCCGCCGAGGACGAGCCGCGGGCCGGGGAACCGGATGGCCAGCTTTCCGACGTTGTGCAGCACCCAGCGTGAGTGCTCGCGGGTGATGTATCCGTGGCGGCGGCTGACGCGCGGGTCGGCCGGTCCGACGCAGACGTGGACGTCGGGCTCGCAGCGTCCGAACACGACGTCGAACCCGGCGTCGGGGGACACGCGCATGCCGCCGTTCGCGCCCATGACGAACAGCGTGCCGGGCCGTGCCGGCGGCAGCCCGGTGGCGAGGCTCCCGATCTCCTTCGGAAGGATGTCGACCTTGCCCGGTGGCTTCCGCATCGCCGTGCCCATGGGCTCACGCTAGCCGCCACGGCGCGGGAGGGGTCCCGGCGGGACCGCTGTGTAATCACGGTGCGACGGACGAACCGGGACATCCCTGATGGCGAGACTTACGCGAGGAGCGAGGATGGAACTCCACGAGGTCGAAGTGCGGGGGGTCCCTGAACGGCTCGCCGCGGACGGGCAGCGGCGAGGGCACCGCGCATGACCCGCCGGCAGGAGGCGCCGCAGGAGCCGGGTCCTCTGTGGGTGCACGCGTTCGAGGCGCTCAGCCGCGTCGGCGGGCCCGGCACGCGCGCAGTGCTGTGGTTGCAGGACGGCACGCCGGGCCGCCGCGGCTACGAGACCGGCGTGGACGAGATGTTCGCGCACATCACCATGCTCGGCGACCTGATCGAGGGCGTGACGGTCGGCGGCGGGGAGCCGCTCCGGCAGCTGCGGCCGGTGCTGCGGCTGCTGTCGCGGATCCGGGAGGAGACCTCCCTGTCGGTCGTGCTGCTCACCGGCCACGGCTGGGACGAGGTCGTGCGGATGCCGGGGGCGGCGGCGCTGCGCGAGCGGGTGGACGTGCTGCTCGCCGGCCGGTCCGAGCGGGAGCGGCGTCCCGGCGGGGGGCCGCGCGGCTCGTCCGAGAGGACCGTGCACCTGTTCACCGGCCGGTACTCGGCGGCCGATCTCCAGGCCGTCCCGGACGCCGAAGTGGTCATCCGCGCGGACGGGACGTTCGTGGTCACCGGCATCGATCCCCCGCCGCCGGGCGGGTGAGGGCGTGCGGTGAGTTTCGCGGGGGGCGCCACGGGATACGGGTGATCAGGACGCCGCCCGCGTGTTCCCTCGGCGGCGGACCCGTGGCCCCACGTCCCGCCGGGGAGCACCGATGGAAGCGCTGCCGTACGTCCCCTTCGGCGCCGGGCTGCGGGACCGGCCGCACGTGTTCGTGGACGGCCTCCGGACCCCGTCGACGGTCCTCGAACTGAGCCACTGGCCGGGCAACCGCACCCCCGCCCCGCTCAAGGCGGACGTCAGCACGCAGTCCGTCCTGCGCCTGCTGGGGCGGCCCGCCGCGGACCGGGAGCGCCTGCTGGCCGGTGCGACCGCCGTGACCTGCGACCACTACGACGTGGACGGGCTGCTGAGCGTCCTCTGCCTGGTCGATCCGGAGTTCGCGTGGCGGCACCGGGGGCTGCTGGAGGCGACGGCGCTGTGCGGCGACTTCGACGTCCACTCGGGCGACCCGGCCGTCCGCGCGTGCCTGGCGCTGCTGGCGGCCGAGCGGGAGATCAGCCGGGCGACGCGGTTCCGGTCGGTCGAGCAGGCCACGACGGCGCTGTTCCGCGGGATGCTGGACGTCGCCGAGGCGTGCCTGCTCGACCCGGGCGCCTGGCGGGACGCGTGGGCCGGCGAGTGGGAGGACGTCGAGCGGTCGCTGCGGTCCGCGACGGAGTTCGAGGAGCACGGGGACCTCGCGGTGTTCGTCGACACCGACCGGCCGGCGCACGAGTACGCCGTCCACGCCCGGACGGACGCGGGCCACGTGCTCCGGCTGCGCCGCGACGGGCGCCACAGCCTGCGCTTCCGCTACGAGAACTTCGTGGACCTCCAGTCCAGGCGCCCGGCGCCCCGGGTCAGGGGCGATCTCCTCGCGCGGGAGCTCAACGCGCGCGAGCGCGACGGCACCTGGTTCTGCGAGTCCCCCGCCACCGCCACGCCGCTGCTCCAGCTGTACGCCGGCGACGAGGTCCCCGCGCCGAGCAGCCTGGGGATGGACGAGGTCCGGCGGGTGGTCGTGGCCTTCTTCGAGGCGGCGCGGGCGGACGGGTCGCTGCTGTGGCGTCCCACCGCGGGCTGGGTGCACGAGGCGGCGGGGACTCCCCCGTCCAAGGAGGCGGGAACGGCATGGCACGGCTGAACGGGTTCCGGGAGCGCCTGTCGGAGGAACGGGTGGTCCCGGTGGAGACGGACCGGGGGCCGTACGTCGTCCGGCTGGTCGAGGGGGCGCCCGTGGTCCACTACGCGCTGTGCCCGCACCGCGGGGGGCCGCTGGAGGACGCCTACGAGATCGAGAGGTTGCTGGTCTGCGCGTGGCACCGCTCGGCCTTCCGGATCGCGGACGGCCGGGCCGTCTACGGGCCGGCGTGCGCGGACCTCCCGGTCGTGCCCGCCCGTTTCGACGGCCCCGACCTGGTCGTCGACTGGACGGAGGGGCCCGCCGATGCGACCGGCGGATGACGCGGGCGGCCGTCCGGCGGCGCGGCGGCTGCTCGACCTCGCCGACCGCGCGGCGGCGGAGCGCACCCCGGCCTGGCTCGGCCTGGAGCGCCGCTACCGGGAGTGGGAGCTGGCGGAGCCCGCGGAGATCGCGGCCCGGATCCTGCGGTCCGGGAGGCCCGGCGCGCAGCCGCGCGTCCACCGGGCCCTGGTGCCCTCCCCCGCCGGGTGCGACCGCCGGTCCCCGGCCGTCGCGCCCGGCGCCGTGATCCGGTTGCTGCTGTACTGCGCGGTGTCCGACGACCTCCAGGACCTCGCGGGGACGCGTCTCGGCGACGTCGCCGTGATCGAGCCCGTCGCCCAGTTGCACTGCTACGCCGAGGACTTCCTGGACGGCGATGACCCGTTCGCGGTGCTCGGCGGGGTGGCAGGGTGATCGAACGGTGGCGGGACGTCAGGGCGCAGGGCAGGGCCGTCACCCTGGGGCACCTCGGCGTCCGCCCGCGCGGCGGCCTCGCGGCGGCGTACGAGGGCCGCGCCGAGGAGCTGTTCGAGTTCCTGCTCGGGCTCCGTGCCGCGCTGCCCGTGACGGCGCGCGACGCGGCGGCGCTCGGCGGGCCGCTGTCCGCGCTGAACGTCCGGCTCGCCGCGCGCCTGCGGATCGTCCGCGAGCCGGACGGGACGCTGACCGCCCACGACGGCCACCCCGTCGGCCGTCCGATCGGGGACCGCCCCGCTGCGGCCTCGGCCGCCGGCCGGGTCCGCGGGATCTCGGCCGACGAGCACGCCCTGCTGGGCGGCCACCCGCCCGCGGGCCGGTCCCGGCTGGCGCCGGAGCCGCCGCTGGTCGTCCTGCCCACCGCCGGGCGGGCCGCCGACGTGCGCGACGCCCTCGCCGCGCACTGCGCGGTGATGCGCCGGTACGGCCACGCCGGGCTGACGGTCGTCGTCGCCGACGACGCGCCGGCGCCCGCCGCCGCGCGGGCGCTCGACGAGGTGTGCGCGTGGGCGGGTCTCGCCTTCGGCTTCGAGGTGATCCGGTTCGGGGAGTGGGCGGCCGGCGGCGGCGCCGGGCCGAAGCGGGTGTTCCGGCGGCGCCTGACCGCGCGGCCGGACGTCCCGCGGGCGTGTGCGGAGCGCACCTTCGCGCCCGGCCTGCCCGGCACCGCGAACGCGATCTTCGCGGCGTTCGCGGGCCGCGACGTCGTCTGGCTCGAACAGGACGCGGCGCCCTGGGCGCCCGTGACCCGCGACCGCCCGGGAGGCGGCCCGCGGACGTTCGTCGACGTGATGGACGGCGCGCCCGCCGACGCCGGGGAGGAGCCCGTCGACGTCGTCCACGTGATCGACCGGCTTGCGTACGCGGCGCACCTGGAGGCCGACCCGGTCGAGGAACAGGTGGCCGACTACGAGGACACGACCTTCACCGTCCTCGGCCGGCCCTCGTCCGGGCGCCACCCGCTGCCGGGGATGGTGCATTTCCACACGTGCGGGCATCCGGACTTCCGGGCGCGCGCGAGCCACCATCTCGTGCTCGACCCCCGCACCCCGGAACCCGCCAGGCGGAGCCTGCTGTCCGGTGGGCTGCCCATGCGGCGGCTGCTCGCGGACCCGCCGCCGACGGTCTCGCTGCGGAGGTGGACGTCCGCCTTCGGCACGGCCGTGGGGCTGCCCGCCGGGCGGATGCCGGGCCCGCCGACGATGTGGGCGACGTCCGCGCGGCTGGTGGACGTGGCGGTCGGCGACCTCATGCAGGCGTTCGGCGTCCCGGGCTGCGTCGCGGGCACGGGCCTGCGGCACTCGCGCGGGACGGTCACCGACTCGGGGCGCGGGGAACTGTCGTCGTACCTCTTCCGCGAGGAGATCCTGTGGCCGCTGCTGCACGCGGCCCGGGAGGCGCTAGAGGAGGCCGCCGGCGGTCCCGGCTACGCGGGCCGGCTCAGGACGGCCGGGGACGCCGTGGCCGGGCGGGCGGGCCGGGGAGGCATCGTGCCGCCCGCCCTCGGGAGGGTGCTGCGGGCGGAGCTGCTCGCCGACATCCGCCGGGCCCGCCGGTCGCCGCACCCGGACGTGCGCGCCTACGGCGAAGCCCTCGCCGAGAAGGCGGGGCCGACCCTGCCGGGCCCCTGGCAGGAGTACCACGCGCGGCTGGAGGCGACGGCCGTCGCCGAGCTGCTCCACTACGCCGACCAGCTGCGGTTCTGGGCGTCCCTGGTCGACGGCGGCCTCATCGGAGAAGGGCGGTCCCCGGACGGCGGTCGGCGCCCTGCGGCCCTCGTCCCGGCGCCGGCCTCCACCCAGGCGGCGGCGCGGGCGGTGCCGCGGTGAGCCCGGCGCACGTCTCCTCTTGACGCGCGTCTGCTAGCGCGCGTCCGCCTCTTCGGCTCCGATGCGCGTCCACTCGGCCACCAGCGGCGCGAGCCGCCGCGCGACCTCGGCGAGCGCCTCCCGGGACAGGCACCGGCGCAGGCCGCCGGGCGCGAGGGTGGCGAGGGACCCGGTGGCCGCGGGCGAGTCGAGGCACAGGCCGCCGGGTGCCAGGCCCGCGGCCACCGCCCCGAGCGCGCAGGCGGTCGTCGCGAGCGCGCTGACCTGCTCCTCCGCGAGATGCCGGGTGAGGAACGCGGATTCCGCCCGCTGGGCGCGGGCCCGCGCGAGGAACGAGGCGATGCGCCGGTCGCCCATGCCCCGGTCGCGCAGCAGCTCCCGCGCGGGCCCCGCCTTCCACAGGTCGGATCCGGTGTCGTCGCGTTCCTGGTAGCGGGCGTGGCCGCTGAACCACGAGAAGTACGGGACGCAGGTCAGCCCGCCCAGGACCGCCGCGCCGAGGGCGTCCACCGGGCCGGGCGGGTAGCAGGCCGCGCGGCGGATCCCGTGGGGCTCGTCGTTCCCCGCCAGGCTCGGTGACTCGGCGTGCTCGACGAGGTTCGGGACGGAGACCAGCGCCCGCAGGCCCTCCGAGCGGAGGAAGGGCAGCAGGGCCATGTCGTCCTCGGTGTGCCCGGAGGCGGCGGCGTGGGCGTCGAACCGGACGGCGGCCCCGGCCGGGAGGACGAGCACCTGGGCGGGCATGTACGTGTCGACGACCTCGGCCCACCCGGCACCGGCCAGGGCCGCGAGGCGGAGGGCGTTGGAGGTCCGCGACCCCCATTCGGTGAAGAACGAGAGGGCGTGCTCGGGCATCGCGGCCACCGCCGGGGCGAGCAGGGCGGGGAAGTCGGGGTGCAGGATCGAGTCGTCCTGGACGACGAGGTGGTGGGTGGCGCCCGGCGCGACGTCCGACCAGGCCAGGCGGGACGTGCGGAGGGTCCCGCCCGGCGTCCCCGGCGACGGGTCGCAGACGATCCGCAGGCCGAGCCCGGGATACGCCGCGACGAGCCGCTCGGCGGCCGCGAGACGCGCCGGATGTGTCATGACCACCGCGGACATCCGGATGCCGGGTCCCTCCGGAGGCCGCCCGGGGGGCGTGGGCGTCGGCATGGGGTCCACTCCTTCCTCGTCGGTCGTTCCAGTGCTCGTCGGATATACGGGGCTCAACCGCCCACGCCCTCGTACCGCCGGGCCGCCGAGTACCAGAGGCGGCGCGCGGCGAGGAAGGCCGCCACGCCCACCAGGGGCGAGGCGTAGGCGAGCAGGGAGCCCGGTGACAGGCCACCGGCCCTGCCGAGGATCACCTGGGACGGCAGGTAGGCGATGTAGGCGATCGGGACGACACCGGCGAACAGCACGCGCAGCGCCGTCGGGAAGATCGTCAGAGGGTAGTTGCCGAACGAGGCCATGAGCTCGTCCAGCCAGGCCGCCAGCGTCAGCGTCTCGGCCTGCCGGAACGCGAACGAGGAGACGGTGAGCTGGACGGCGGCCTCCAGCAGCACCGCCCCGGCGAGCGCCGCGGCGAGGAAGCCGAGCCGCCACGGGTTCCAGTCCGGGTCGGCGGCGTCGACGGCGACGGTGAACAGCGTGCCCGCGACGAGCAGGTCCCCCAGCGCGTTGACGTTGAAGCCGTTCAGCAGGACCTGGGTGAGCAGCGGCATCGGCCGCATCAGGAAGGCGTCGACGCGTCCCTCGCGGACGAGCTGCGGCAGGTAGCTGACGTTCAGGAACACGCACACGTAGACGGCGTGCGCGAGCAGCCGGAACCCGGCGAGGAACAGCACCTCGCGGCTCGTCCAGCCGCCCAGCGTGGAGAAGCGGGAGACGAGCACGGTCATGAACAGCAGGACCGCGCCCTGCCACAGGACGCCGTTGAGGAGGGCGAGCAGGAACTCCCCCCGGTAGGCGAGGCGGGCGCGCAGGTTCAGCGCGGTCACCGCGACGACGACGCGGAGGGCGCGGCGGAACCCCAGGCGTGGTGCGGCGTCCCGGCTCATCCGCCCTGCACCTCGATCCGCCGTCCGGCGCGCCACCACATGAACCGCGCCAGGCCGCCGAGGACACAGCACCAGGCGCACTGGAGGACGAGCTGCTCCGGCGCGTCGGCGGCGGGGATCCGTCCCACGTAGAGCGAGACCGGGACGTTCACGATGGTCTGGAACGGCAGGACCTGGGCCGTGGCGAGCAGCCAGCCGGGGAAGTACCACAGCGGCACGAAGGCGCCGGACAGCAGATCCTGGCTGAACGCGTAGACGCGCAGGGCGTTGGCGTTGGCGGTGGTCCAGAAGCACAACAGCTCGACGCACACGGTGACCTGGTAGGCGATGACCTGGCCGAGGACCAGCGCCGCCGCCGCGGCGGCCCCGCCGGCCGCGTCCGCGGGCGGGGAGAGGATCCCCGACGCGAGCGCCAGCACGAAGCCCGCCGCCGACCACGTCCCCCAGTAGGCGATCTCACCGAGGGACTTCAGGAGGTGGTAGCGCCTCGGGTCGATCGGACGGAGGTACCAGTAGGCGATCCGGCCGTCGCGGACCAGCGCGAACAGCGACTCCCGCGAGTAGAGCCGCGACCCCCACCGGATCCGCTGGACGAGGAGCGCGAGGACGGCGTAGCCGACGGCCTGCCGGGCGTCCAGCCCCGCGACGACGGTCTCCCCGGCGTACACGGCGCGCCACAGCAGGAAGGTGAGGACGACCTGCATGACGCACATGACGGCGGCGGTGAGGACGCCGCCGCGGCGGGCCAGCTCACCGAGCGCCGGGACGCGGAGCAGCCGCCATGCCCGCGGCGTGGGGGCGGCCATGGGCGCTACCGGCCCGGCGCGCCGGTGCCGGGCCGCCCGCCCGCGGTGACCGGGCGGCCGTCCCGGTAGGCGTTGCGGATCAGGGACTCGACGTCGTCCTCGTCGACCCGCAGGTCGGCGACCGGCGTCCGGCCCACCAGGTCGCGGACGACCCGCCGGTGGTCGACGCCCGGCCTCGGGACGAGGGTCAGCCGCAGGTCCGTCCGCTCGACCACGTCCGTGCCCTCGATCTCGACGGGGCCGACGGGGGCGGCGAACACCGCCCGCACCGTGACGGAGCCGCCGTGCGCCGCGCGCAGGTTCGCGAGGGTGCCGTCGAACCGGACCCGGCCCCGGTCGACCAGGACGAGCCGCTCGCACAGGTGCGCGACGTCGGCGGTGTCGTGGGTGGTGAGGACGACGGTGCGGCCCCGCGCGAGCGCCTGGTGCCGCAGGAACTCCCGGACCTGCTCCTTCACCACGACGTCCATGCCGATCGTCGGCTCGTCGAGGAACACCGTCCGCGGGTCGTGGACGAGCGAGGCCGCCAGGTCGCAGCGGACCCGCTGCCCCAGGGACAGGTGACGGACGGGCGTGTCCCAGAAGTCGCGCAGCGCGAGGATCTCGTCGAACTCCGCGAGCCGCCGCCGGTGGTCGGGGCCGGGAATGCCGTAGATGTCGCGCAGGATGTCGAGGGACTCCCGCGCGGGAAGGTCCCACCACAGCTGCGTCCGCTGGCCGAAGACCGCGCCGATCCCGCGGGCGAGCCCGGCGCGGTCGCGGTGCGGGACGAGGCCGTTGACGCGCAGCGTCCCGCCGCTCGGCACGAGGATGCCGGTGAACATCTTCACCAGCGTCGACTTGCCCGCCCCGTTCGGGCCGAGCAGGGCGACCAGCTCACCGGCGCGGACCGTCAGGGAGACGTCCCGCACGATGTCGCGGCGCACGCGCTCCGGGCGGACGACCGAGCGCAGCGCGCCGCGCAGTCCGCGTTCGGCGACGGTCACGGTGACGCTTTTGGAGAGGCCGCTGGCCACGATGGCGGGCGCCCCGCCGAAGATCTCCAGGCCCCCCGGCCCCGTTGTCCTGTCGATCATGATCGATGACGTTACCGACCGTTTCGGACGGCGGTCCAGGGAATTGATGGCACGCCCGGAGGTGATCAAACGACTATCCCGTACCCGGATGTCACCATTTCTCATCATTGATAATGCTCGATCATCTATATTCACCCGGTGCCCTCCCCTGTCGTGTTCTCGCCGCACCTGGACGACGCCGCGTTCTCCGCGTCCGCGCAACTGATGCGGGCGGGGACGCGGGTCGTCACCGTCTTCGCCGGCCCGCCTCCCGACGGCGTCACGCTGACCCACTACGACCGCCTGAGCGGGGCGCGCAGCTCGCGGGAGCGCCACCGCGAGCGCCTCGCCGAGGACGACCGCGCACTGGACGTGCTCGGCTGCGCGTGGACGCGCTGCGACGAGCTGGACGACCAGTACCGCGACGGTCCCGTCGACCAGGGGGCGCTGTTCTCCCGGCTGGAGCCCCACCTGGCGTCCGCCGACGAGATCTGGATCCCCGCGGGGATCGGAGGCCACCCCGACCACGTCACGGTGCGCGACACCCTGCTGAACGGCCTCGCCCGGCGGGCGGCGCCGTCCGGGCCGCAGGCCAAGGTGCGGCTGTACGCCGACCTCCCGTACGCCATCAAGTACGGCTGGCCGTCCTGGGTGACGGGCGAGGACCCGCGCCCGTACCTCGACATCGACTACTGGCTCGCCGGCCAGCTGACCGGGGGCGGCCTCGACCCGGCGCGGCTGACGCGCGAGGCGCACCGGCTGCCACCGGACGCCCGCGCGAGGAAGGACCGGGCCGTCCGGGAGTACCGGACGCAGCTTCCCTGCCTCGGCCTCGATCCCGCCAACGCGGCCCGCTGGGACATGCTCGTCGGCTACGAGGTCTCCTGGCGGTACGCGGCCTGACGCTCACCACGCGTACGCCTCGGGCGCCGCGCCCCCGGGACCGGGGAAGATGGCGTCCAGCCGGGCCAGCGCCGCGGTGTCCAGCCGCACGTCGCGGGCGTGCAGCGCGGAGACGAGCTGCTCGGCGGTGCGCGGCCCGATGACCGGGGCGGTCACCGCGGGCTGGTGCAGCAGCCAGGCCAGCGCGACCGCCGCCGGGTCCTCGCCGAGCTCCGCGCAGAACGCCTCGTACGCCTCGACGCGGTCGCGCATCCCCTCCAGGGCCCGCCGCGCGCGGGCGCCGCGGCTGCGGACCCCGTCGGCGCGGCGCAGGACGCCCGACAGCAGCCCGCGGTGCAGCGGGCTCCACGGCAGCACGCCGATCCCGTAGTCCTGGCACGCGGGCAGCACCTCCAGCTCGGCCGTGCGCTGCGCGAGGCTGTACGGCGGCTGCTCGCTGACCAGCCCGAGCAGCCCGAGCCGGCTCGCCCGCTCCTGCGCCTTGACCAGGTGCCAGGCCGCGTGGTTGGACGTCCCGACGTAGAGGATCTTGCCCTGCGCGCGGAGGTCGGACAGCGCCTCCCAGATCTCCTCCCAGGGCGTCCGCCGGTCGACGTGGTGGAGCTGGTACAGCTCGATCCGGTCGGTGCGGAGCCGCCGCAGCGACGCGTCGCAGGCGCGCTTGATGTGCAGCGCGGACAGCCGTTCCTCGTTCGGCCACCCGCCCATCGCGCCGTACACCTTCGTGGCGAGGACGGTGCGGTCGCGGCGGCCGACGCCCCGCATGAACCAGTCGCCGATGATCTCCTCGGTGCGGCCGCGCGCGCCGTCGCCGCCGTAGGAGTCGGCGGTGTCGAAGAAGTTGACGCCGTGCTCGTGGGCGAGGTCCATCATGGTGTGGGCGTCGGGTTCGGACGTCCTCGGCCCGAAGCCCAGCGTGCCCAGGCACAGCCGGCTGACGACCATCCCGCTGCGCCCGAGGTGGACGTGTTCCATCGGCCGGCCCTTCTGCGCGCCCCGCCCGTTCTGCCCGTCCCGGCCGTCCGGCCCGTTCTGCCCGTCCCGTCCGTCGTGCTCCGGGGCGGTCAGCATGGCGACCAGCGGACGCCGGGGCCGGCGTCGGTGCGGCGGCCCCGCTCCATCGCGTTCCCGAGCAGCGGCGCGGCGGCCCGCGCGAGCCTGTGCGAGGCCGCCTCCGGCAGGACGCGCCTCACCACCCCCGGCACCAGCGTGGCGAGGGCGCGGGCGGCGTGCCCGCCGGGTGCGGGCGGCTCCTCCGGCCCGCCGGGTCCCCGCGCCGGGAGGCAGAGGCCGTAGAGGAACGCCGTCTGCCAGAGGTCGAACGCGAGGACGGGGCTGATCGCCTGGGTGACCTCGGCGGCGGAAGGCGAGTCCGCGTGGTCACGGCCGAACCAGGCGGCCAGGTCGTGGCGTCCGATACCGCGTGAGGCGAGCCAGTCCAGGGCCGGATGCGCCTGCCGGTCACCGTCGCCGTCGCGGACGTGGCAGACCGCGCCGCCTTGGCGTGTCGAGAAGTGCGGGGTCACGCGGAGGCCGCCGAACGCCTCGGACGACCACCACGGCGCGGGCGCGCCGTCGTCGCCGTCGGCGAAGCACACCGACCGCCGGACCCCCATGAGCAGGTCGTGCCCGAGCAGGCTCGGGACGCAGCTGTGATCGACGATGTTCGGCACGCAGGCGTGCACGGTCAGGCCACGGCCGGCCAGGAACTCCCCCAGCACCACCGCGTCGTCGGCCGCGCCGGACGCGGCGGCGGCCTCGGCGTGGGCGGCGAACTCCCGGGCGAGCCCGGCGAGCAGCACCATCGAGTGCGCCGGTGCCACCACGTCGACGGCCTCCGCCCACGACGCCCCGGCCAGGGCCGCCAGCCGCGCCATGTGGGCGGTCCGCGACCCCCAGTCGGTGAACAGCGCGAGCGGGGCCTCCGGGCGGGACTCCACGACGGCCGCGAGACGGGACGGGAAGTCCTGGCACAGCACGGCGTCGTCCTGCACGACCAGGTGGTGCGTGGCGTCGTCGGCGATCGCCTTCCAGGCCCGCAGCGAGGTCCGCAGCGTCGCCGGGGGCGCGTCCGGCTCGGGGTCGACGGCGATCCGCACGCCCAGTTCCGGATGGGAGTCGCGCAGGCGCCGCGCCGCCTCGATCCGTCGCGGATGCGCCATCACGGCGACCGAAACACGCAGGTCTGCCATACCGGCTCCAAAATCGGGGAATCGTGCTCCGGGAATTGTCGGTCCGCGCCGGGCAAAGGCGGGGGGCGAGACGCGGCCTTGACGTCACAGGAAATGCCGGTGATCATCTTAAACGGGCCGGAGATGCGTCACAAGCCGTTCCGCGAAAAGCGCTGACCGGATGGGAAAGGCGACGGTATGCCGCGAGGTCCCCTGATCGACGTCCCGGAGCTCATCGCGCTGATGGCCACGCCTTCCCCGCCGACGCTGCTCGACGTCCGGTGGGAATTCGGGGCGCCGCCCGGTGGGCCCGCGTTCCTCGCGGGGCACATCCCCGGGGCGTCCTACGTTGACCTGTACGGCGAACTCTGCGGCCCTTCCGGCGACGCGGGGCGCAGGCCGGTTCCCGCGCCCACGGAGTTCGGCGCGGCGATGCGCCGCCACGGGGTGCGCGCGGACGGCCCGGTCGTCGTCTACGACGGCGCGGACTCGACCGGCGCGGCCAGGGCGTGGTGGTTGCTGCGCCACGCAGGGCACCGGACGGTCCGCGTGCTCGACGGCGGGTTCGCCGCGTGGCGCGGCCACGGGGCGCCGGTCGAGACGGGCCCGGCCACCGGCCCCCGGCACGGCGACTTCACCGCGGCGCCCGGGGGGATGCCGGTGGTGGACGCGGACGGCGCCGCCCGGATCGCGCGGGCGGGCGTGCTGCTCGACGCCCGTCCGGCCGAGCGGTACCGCGGCGGCGGCCCGGGCGACGGCGCCGGAGGGCACATCCCGGGCGCCGTGAGCGCTCCGACCGGCGAGTGGGTGACCGGGCAGGGCACGTTCCTCCCCGCCGACGAGATCCGCGCGCGCCTGCACCGCCTGGGCGCCGGTGCGCACCCCGTCGCCGTGTACTGCGGGTCCGGGATCAGCGCGACCCACACCGTGCTGGCGCTCGCCGTCGCGGGCGTCGCCGCGGCCCTGTACCCGGGGTCGTGGAGCCACTGGACCAAGGACCCCCGCCGCCCGGTCGCGACCTGCGCCGCGCCGGGCGGGACGCCTCAGCCGGGGCCGCCGGAGTGATCCCCCAGGCCGGTGAGGTCGGGCGCCTCGACCCACACCTCGCCGTCCGGGCCGATCTCCTTCTTCCAGATCGGCACCTCGGCCTTCAGCCGCTCGGCGCAGTCGCGGGCGGCCTGGAACGCCTCGCCGCGGTGGGGCGCGGACGCGGCGATGACGACGACCACCTCGCCCACCTTCAGCCGGCCGGTCCGGTGCGCCACCGCGACCCGGACGCCCGGCGCCGCGTCCTCGCAGGCGCGGATGATGGCGGCCAGGGTCTTGTGCGCCATCGTGCCGTACGCCTCGTACTCCAGTTCGGTCACCGGCTTCCCGCCGCTGTTGTCCCGGACGTACCCGGTGAACACGACGCTGCCGCCCTGGCCGGGGCCCGACACGGCGCCGAGCACCTCGTCCAGCACGATCGGCCGGTCGGTGATGCGGCAGTAGGGGTCGGCGCCGCCCGCCACAGGCGGGATCAGGGCGACGACGTCGCCGTCGGCGAGCCGGTGCGCGGGCCCGGCGATGTCCTCGTTGACGGCCAGCCTGAGGTGCGCCGACATCGGCGCCAGCCCGGGATGCGCGGCGCACAGCGCGCCCATGAGGTCCCGCAGCGACGACCCGGCGGGCAGGGTCACCGGCTCCTCGCGCGTGTTCGCGATGCGCTCCCGGACGATTCCGAAGTACAGCACGCGGATCTGCATGTCCCTCGCCCGCCCTAGTCCCGCCGGTAGTGGCCGCTGCGGCCGCCGGACTTCTCGTCGAGCCGGATCCGCTCGATCCGCATCGACCTGTCGAGCGCCTTGCACATGTCGTAGACGGTCAGCGCCGCCACCGAGACGGCGGTGAGCGCCTCCATCTCCACCCCCGTGCGCGCGGTGACGCCGACCCGCGCGGTGATCAGGACGCGGTCGGGCGGATTCGCCACGATCACCACCGAGACCGCGTCGAGCGCGAGCGGATGGCAGAGCGGGATGAGTTCGTGCGTCCTTTTCGCGGCCATGATCCCCGCGATGCGGGCGACGCTGAAGACGTCCCCTTTCGGTGTCGCGCCGGAACTGATGGCGGCCAGTGTCGCGGGGCTCATGACGACCGTCCCGGACGCCGTCGCCTCCCGGGAGGTGATCTCCTTCTGCGCCACGTCGACCATTCGGGCGTTGCCCGCCTGGTCGAGATGGGTGAGCGGCCCGGCTTCGTCCAGCATCGGCTCTCTCCAATTCACAGGCGACCGTTTCGCAGGCGGCCGTCAGCCGCCGCGCGTGTGCATTTCCAGGCGCGGGTCGTCCTTCAATGTCTGGAGACTGACGAACGGGACGCGGTCGCGCTGCCCGAGACGGTCGACGGCGCCCCGGTCGGCCCGCTCCCCCCAGATCCGCGTGACGATCCCGGCCAGCTCCGCGGTGGACGCGCCGTCGCGCAGCGGGCCGCGCAAGTCGGTGCCGGACGTGGCGTACAGGCACCGGTACCAGGTCCCGTCGGCGGTCAGCCGGCTGCGGTCGCAGGTCGCGCAGAACGGCTCGGTCGTCGAGGAGATGATCCCGAAGACGGTGCCGTCGGGCAGCGCGAACCGGTCGGCCGGGGCGCGGTCGTGCTTCGGCAGCTCGGTGACCGGCCCGAACGCCGAGGTCAGCGCCGCCAGCATCGCGGCGCGGCCGACGACGAGGTCCTGGCGCCAGTGGGTCGCGCCGCCGACGTCCATGTACTCGATGAACCGGACCTCGGCGCCCGCCGCCCGGCCGAACCCGATCAGCGCGGCCAGCTCGTCCTCGTTGGTCCCGCGCATCACCACCGTGTCGATCTTCGTGCCGGTGAAGCCCGCCTCGGCCGCCGCCCGGATGCCGTCGATCACCGCGTCGTGGCCGCCCCGCCGCGCCAGCGCGCGGAAGCGGTCGGCGCGCAGGGTGTCCAGGCTCACCGTCAGCCGGTCGAGCCCGGCGGCGCGCAGCGCGGCCGCGTGCCTGCGGAGCAGGACGCCGTTGGTGGTGAGGGCGAGGTCGGCGACGCCGGGCAGGTCCGCGAGCGCCCGCACGAGCTCGGGCAGGCCCTGGCGCAGCAGCGGCTCACCGCCGGTCAGCCGCACCTTCGCGACGCCGAGGCCCACGAAGACCCCGGCCAGCCGGGCGTATTCGTCGAACGTGAGAAGTGCGGCCCTGGAGAGCCAGTTGTATTCCTCTTCGGGCATGCAGTACTGGCAACGCAGGTTACAGCGGTCGGTGACGGATATGCGCAGCTGACCGAGGGGACGGCCGCGGGCGTCCAGGACATGGGCGGGTTCGGCCATGGGCACCTCTTCGTTCGCACGAATCCATGCGCGGAGAAACCGGGGAACCAATCATTGGACACGGCCGGAGTGGGAACTCGCCGCGGGGAGACTGCATGAATACCGTCGTCGTTATGCTCATGTTATATACGAGAAAAGGACCGGCGACAAGACTTGATCTTCGCTGTCAAGATCGCTACCGTCCCATCCCCGCGCCCTTCCGGATCCGTCGCCGGTGACCGCGGGCCCGTCCCCGGTGACCGCCGTTTCCGAGGTGGACCGGCCGGTCCGGGCGCTCGTACGATGGCCGGGTGCCCGCCCTTCCGCGTTCCCTGTGGGACGAGCCGCGCCCTCCCGGCGCCCCCGCCCGCGTGTGGCGGGACTGGGCGCTCGTCGGCGTGCTGGTGCCGGCCGCCGTCCTGGAGGGGACCCTGCGTCCTGACGTCCCGTGGCGGACGCTGTCGATCCTCCTGACCGTCGCCCTGGTGCCCACCCTGCTGTGGCGGCGGACGAGGCCGCTGCTCATGGTCGCCATCGCGTTCGGCCTCTGCGGGCTCGCCGGGCTGCTCACCACCGGGGAGCCGCCGACCCTGAACACGATGGCGTTCCTGCTGCTCCCGGCATACGCGCTGTTCCGCTGGGGATCGGGACGCGAGGCCGCGGCCGGAGCGGCGATCATCCTCGGCAAGGTCGCGGTGTCCACGGCCGTGGACGGCACGGATCCCGCCGCCATGTTCGGCGCCTTCGCCATCCTGTGCGCGGCCATGGCCGCGGGCGGCGCGGCCCGCTACCGGGCCAGGGCCCTCCAGCGCGAGATGGAGCAGGTCAAGCTGCTCGAACGGCAGCGTCTCGCCCGCGACCTCCACGACACCGTCGCCCACCACGTCACGGCCATCGCGATCCGCGCGCAGGCGGGCCTCGCGACCGCCGAGACGCATCCGGGCGCCGCGACCGACGCGCTGAGCGTGATCGAGGCGGAGGCGACGCGGACGCTCGCGGAGATGCGCGCGATCGTCCGCGTCCTGCGCCGTGACCAGCCCTCTGACCCGCCGGCCCCGCCCGGTCTCTCCGCCGAGCCTGTCTCTTGTGGGGGGTCGACCCCCCACACCCCCCGGAACGGCCCGGTGCACGGCCCGCGCGTCACCGACCTCCGGCGGCTCGCGAGCGCGGCGGGCTCCGCCCCCGCGGTGGAGGTGGGGATCTCCGGCGACGTCGACGGCCTGCCGCCGTCCGTCGCGGCGGCGGCCTGCCGGCTCGTTCAGGAGGCCGTCACCAACGCGCGGCGGCACGCCCGCCACGCGACCCGCATCGACGTCCGCGTCACCGCCGACGACACGGCGGTGCGGCTGCGCGTCAGCGACGACGGCGAGCCCTGCGACGGCGACGACGACGGCGGGCCCGGCGACTCGCGTCCGGCCGCGGCCGCGGGGTACGGGCTCGTCGGCATGAGGGAGCGGGCGGGCCTGCTGGGCGGCACGTGCGACGCCGGGCCGGGTCCCGGCCGCGGCTGGACGGTGACGGCCGTGCTGCCCCGCGCCGGGCGGGAGACATGAGCATCCGGGTGGTCCTCGCCGATGACCAGGAGATCGTCCGCACCGGGCTGCGGATGCTGCTCGACGTCCAGCCGGACATCGAGGTCGTCGGCGAGGCCGCCGACGGGCGCCGGGCCGTGGAGCTGGCGCGGCGGCTGCGCCCCGACGTGTGCCTGCTCGACATCCGGATGCCCGGCATGGACGGCATCGAGGCGACCCGGGCGCTCGCCGGGCCGTCCGTCCCCGACCCCCTCGCGGTCGTCGTCATCACGACCTTCGACCTCGACGAGCACGTCTACGCGGCGCTCAAGGCGGGCGCCCGCGGGTTCCTGCTGAAGGACGCCGGGCCCGCGCTGCTCTCCCAGGCGGTCCGCGCCGCGGCCGCGGGCGACGCGCTCATCGCCCCGAGCGTCACCGCGCGGCTGCTGTCGGCCTTCGCCGCCACCGGTCCCGCCGCTCCCGCGGCGCGGCCCGCCGACGCGCTCACCGGGCGGGAGGAGCAGGTCCTCGCCGCCGTCGCCCGCGGACGGACGAACAGCGAGGTGGCCGCCGAACTGCACATCACCCTCAGCACCGTGAAGACGCACATCACCAGCCTGATGGCGAAGCTCGGCGCCAGGAACCGCGTGGAGATCGCGATGTGGGCCTACGAGACGAACCGCGTCAAGGCCGGCTCGGGAGGCTGACACCCCGCCCCGCGTGGGCCTTCGCGGGCGGCCTCGTCCGAAAGTACGGCTCCCGGCCGGACCTTGGGACGGCCCGGCCCCGGCTCATATGCCGATGACCCGCGCCGGGTCCCGCCGCCACCATCGACCCATGGACCATCAGAGCCGCCGGGCGGGCGATCCGCGGGAGGCCCGCCGCCCGGCGGGCCACGGCACGGGCGAGGTGACACGGTGAAGGCGATCGTCCAGGAGAGGTTCGGGCCGCCGGACGTCCTGCGGCCGGCGGACGTGGACCGGCCGCGGCCCGGGACGGGCGAGGTCGTCGTCCGCGTCCACGCCGCCGCGGTCAACCCCTACGAGTGGCACCTCCTGCGCGGCGACCCCTACGTCGCGCGGCTGATGATGGGCGGCATGGGGCTGACCAGGCCGAAGAACCCGGTGGCCGGGCTCGACGCGGCGGGGTGCGTCGAGGAGGTCGGGCCGGGCGTGGGCGGCGTGCGGCCGGGCGACGAGGTGTTCGGGTTCTGCCCCGGCGCGTTCGCCGAGTTCGCACGGGCGAAGGCGGAGCTGGTCGTGCCCAGGCCGGAGGGCCTCTCCTTCGCCGAGGCGGCGGCACTGCCGATCGCGGGGACGACCGCGCTCCGCGCCGTGCGCGACGTCGGCGCGGTGACGTCCGGGCAGCGGGTGCTGGTGAACGGGGCGGCCGGGGGCGTCGGCACCTACGCCGTCCAGATCGCGGCAGCGCTGGGCGCGGAGGTGACCGGGGTGTGCGGGACGCGCAATCTCGACCTGGTCCGCTCGATCGGCGCCGCGCACGCCGTCGACCACACCGAAACCGACTTCACCGCGGACGAGTGCGTGCGAGCGGCCGGGCGCTACGACGTGATCCTCGACAACGTCGGCAACCATCCGCTCGGACGGCTGCGCCGGGCGCTCACGCCTGCGGGCACGCTACTGCTCAACGCGGGCGGCTCTCCCGGCGCCGTGTTCGGCGCCGTCGGGAGGATGGCCCGCGGCGCGATGCTGGACCGGTTCGTCCGGCAGCGGATCCGCGTCGTCCCGACGGCGTGGCGCAGGCAGGACCTCCTCGACCTCGCCGACCTCGCCGCGTCGGGACGGCTCACCACGGTCCTCGACCGGGGGTTCCCGCTGGCGGAGGCGGCCGACGCGGTCCGCTACATCGAGCGGGGCCACGCCCGGGGGAAGGTCGTCCTGTCCGTCACGCCAGCCGGTGGAGAAGGGCATGGAGCGCGAGGAACGCGAGGAGCCCGAGGAGAAGGCTGCCGACCGCGTTGACGGCGGCCTTGGCGTACGAGCCGTCCTGGATCAGGTGGACGGTGTCCAGCTCGAAGGTGCTGAAGGTGGTCAGCGCGCCGCACAGGCCGGTGCCGAGCAGCGCCTCGGTCAGCTTCCCGGTGCCGGCGCCGTGCAGGGCGCCGAGGGCCGCCGCGCCGAGGACGTTGACGGTGAGCGTGCCCCAGGGGAACGCCGTGCCCGCGAACGCCTTGACGTACCCGTCGATGACGTAGCGGAGCACGGCGCCCAGCGCGCCACCGGCCGGCACGAGGAGGATCACGGCCGTCGTGGTCATGCCGTCCCCCCGGAGTGGCCCTCCCCCGGGTCGCGGTGGGGGAGCCTGCGTCCGAGGACGAGCCCGGCGGCGACCGCGACCCACCCGAGGACGACGCTGGCCGCCGCGTACCCGGCGCCGAGCCCCGCCCGGCCCTCGTCCCCGAGCGTGTAGACGTCGTCGATGAGGTGCGAGAACGTGGTGAACCCGCCGAGGTACCCGGTCACGGCGAGCGGCCGCGCGAACGCGTGCGGCCTGCCGCCGAGCAGGTACGTGGTCAGGATCCCCATGAACAGGCAGCCGAGCATGTTGACGGTGAAGGTGTTCCACGGGAAGCCGTCCGCGGAGCTCGGGATCGCCTTGGTCAGCAGGTGACGCGCGAGCGCGCCCGCGGCGCCCCCGGCGGCGATCTCGGCGAGGACCCGCGGCCCCAGCCCCGGCTTCGGCGGACGCCCGGCGTGCGGATGCAGCGCGGTGGCCTCCGCCCGCTCGCGGTCGTGCAGTCTCCCGGCCATGATGGTCCCTATCCGTGAAGGTCCGGTGCGGGCCCGCCCAGCAGCAGCCGCCGGACGGCGTCCCAGATCTGGAAGAACGCGGCCTCCACCTCGGGCGACCGGGCGCCGAACAGCCGGGCCCACGCGCCCACGTCGCCGGGCAGCACGCTCGCCCCGGCCAGCAGGCCCGTCCCGGCGAGCGGGTCCGCCCCGGCGAGCAGGCCCGCCCCTGCGAGCGCGTCGTGCATCGTGTCGGCCACCTGCTGCGCGGGCTTCGCCGCGGTGACCACGTACAGGGACGCCATGACCCCGAAGTCGGCCATTACCCCGGGGCCGGACACCCCGCGCTCGTCCGGGACGAGCCGGACCGGGTCCGCGAACAGCAGGCGGCCGTCCGGCGCCCGGACCTCCAGGTCCGTGCAGTAGACGGTGTAGGCGTGCCGTTCTCCGCGCGCCAGCCGTCCCGCCATCAGCTTCTCCCCGACGACCACGGTCGACTCCGGGTCGGCGGTGACGGTCGTCCGCTGGTAGAACCGCGAGCCCGCGAAGGGGATCGTCGCCCTCGGCAGGTACTCGGCGTAGGCGCCGGGCCCGGCGGTGATGCCGACGAGCTGGGTGGCGTAGTCCTGCTCCATCCGGTAGAGCCGCGTGGCGGTCTGCGTCGTGACGTGCACGGTCGTCCCGGCGCCGCAGTCCAGGTCGGCGCGGCAGCGATCGCCTTGGAGGACGCCTCCCCCGGACGACATGAGCATCACGTAGGGCATACCGGGCTGCTCGGGGTCGGGGTACAGGGGGCGCGGGATGTGCAGCGGCGCGGTCTGGTAGTGCCCGGTCAGCTCCGTCCGCCCGCCGTGCTCCTCGAACCGCAGGTCCAGGACGCCGAGTTTGCCGGGCGCCCCCACCGGCAGCGTCTCGGGCACGGCGGCGTGCCGTGCCACGGCCGCGGGCAGCCACTCCGGCGTGCACCGCGCCAGCGCGGGCTCGTCACCCGGCGCGGGAACGTCCCGCGGCGTCGGGTCGTCCTCCGGTGTCCGGTCGTCCTTCGGTGTCGGGTCGTCCCTCACCCGGTCGGCGAGCACATCGCCTCCCGGCGGGCCAGGACGAAGTCCGCGACGTCGGCGATGCCGGTCCCGGCGAGGCAGTCGGTGAGGATGACGCGGCCCTCGCCGCGCACCCGGTGCGCGTCCCGCTCCATGACGGCCAGGTCGGTCCGCACGTACGGCGCGATGTCGATCTTGTTGATGACCAGCAGGTCGGAGTCGGTGGTGCCGGGGCCGCGCTTGCGCGGCATCTTCTCGCCCTCCGCCGTGTCCAGGACGAAGACGTACACGTCGGCGAGCGCCGGGCTGAAGGTCAGCGTCAGGTTGTCGCCGCCGCTCTCGAACAGCAGCACGTCGATGTCGGGGAAGCGGTCGAGCATCTCGGCCGCCGCGGCGAGGTTCATCGTCGGGTCGTCCCGGACGGCCGTGTGCGGGCACGACCCGGTCTCGACGCCGGTGACGCGCTCCCCGTCCAGGACCCCGGCGAGCGTCCTGCGGACGTGCTCGGCGTCCTCCTGCGTGTAGATGTCGTTGGTGATGACGCCGGGGCTGTGCCCGCGCTCGACCAGCAGCGGGACGAGCGCCTCGATGAGCGCCGTCTTGCCCGACCCCACCGGCCCGCCGACGCCGATCTTGAAGACCTGCTCTGGTTCCATCGTGCCCCCTCAGGTGAAGAACAGGCGGGCCTCGGCCCGCTCGTGCGCGGCCGACACGGCGTCCGCCACCGGCGTGGAGGCGTGCAGGTCGCGCGGGTCCCGCGCGGCCAGCGCACGCCGCACCGCCAGGACGATCTCCGGGCGCACCTCGCGCAGCAGCCCCTGCGCCCGCCGGAAGTCGACGCGTCCCAGCCGGACGGCCGCCGCCGCGCAGCCCGCCGCGAACGCGAACAGGTCACCCGCCACGGCGTGCTCGGCGGGCACCCCGAGCCCCGCGTGGACGGCCCCCACGGCGACCGCGTGGTTGCCGGGGGTGACGCGGCGCGTCACGAGGTTCGCGAGCCGGGCGGCCGGCTCGGACGCGAACGCCTCCTCGGCGGTGTCCAGGACCTGCCGCCCGGTCCGGACCGACGCCCTCCGCTGCTCCCGGTTCAGCTTGACGGCGTAGAGCCTGCGGTCGGCGTCCACGACCGCCTTCCAGTCGCCCGCCAGCACCGCGCGGTGCGCCAGCGCCAGCGCCGCCGCGTCGCCCGTCCCCGCGGCGCGCACGAGGTCGGTGACCAGGGCGCCCAGGCCGTCCGCCGTCACCCTGCGGAGCTGGGTGTACCCCTCCAGCCCGTGCGACAGCGTGTACAGCCCGCTGGGGAAGCCCGAGTCGGTGAGCTGGAGCTGCCCCAGCAGCGCCTCAAGGTCCCCCTCGCCGTCGGTGTCGCCGGGACGGGACGGCGGCGCGGCTCCGGTCATGCGATGAAGAACAGCCGGTTCAGCGGCAGCGTCGTCGCGGGATCGATGGTGGCCGTCTCCCCGTTCACGGTGACCCGGTAGGTCTCGGGATCGACCTCGATGTCGGCGACCGTCGAGTTGTGCAGCATGTGCCGCTTGTCCACGGTGCGGCACTGCCGGACGGGTCGGATGAGCCGCTCCAGCCCCAGCCGCTCCGGGATGCCCGCCGCGATCCCCGCGTCCGACATGAACGTCACGCAGGTCTCCTTCAGCGCCTTGCCGAAGGCCCCGTACGTCGGCCGCAGGTAGACCGGCTGCGGCGTGGGCAGCGAGGCGTTCGGGTCGCCCATCTGCGCCCAGCTGATCAGCCCGCCCTTGACCACCATGAACGGCTTCGCTCCGAAGGAGTGCGGCTGCCAGAGCACGACGTCGGCGAGCTTGCCGTCCTCCAGCGAGCCGATCGTGTCGGCCATCCCGCTCGCGCGGGCCGGGTTGATCGTCAGCTTGGCGATGTAGCGCATCACGCGGTGGTTGTCGTTGCGCGAGGAGTCCTCGGGCAGCGCGCCGCGCTGGTCCTTGCAGTGGTGCGCGACCTGGAACGCCCGGGTGAACGACTCCCCGACCCGTCCCATCGCCTGCGAGTCCGAGCCGATGATGCTGATGACGCCGAGGTCGTGCAGGACGGTCTCCGCCGCGATGGTCTCGGTCCGGACGCGGCTCTCGGCGAACGACAGGTCCTCGGGGACGTCGTAGCTGAGGTGGTGGCAGACCATGGTCATGTCCAGCAGCTCGTCCGCCGAGTTCGCCGTGTAGGGCAGCGTCGGGTTCGTGGACGCGGGCAGCGCGTTCGGCTCCCCGGTGATGCGCAGGATGTCCGGCGCGTGACCGCCGCCGGCGCCCTCGGAGTGGTAGGTGTGGATCGCCCGGCCGTTGATCGCGCTGATCGTGTCCTCGACGAACCCGGCCTCGTTCAGGGTGTCGGTGTGGATGGTCACCTGGACGTCGTGGTCGTCGGCGACGCGCAGCGCGCAGTCGATGACCTCCGGGGTCGAGCCCCAGTCCTCGTGCACCTTCAGCCCGGCGGCGCCCGCCCGCAGCTGCTCGTCCAGCGGCCCCGGCAGGCTGTTGTTGCCCTTGCCGTAGACGGCGATGTTGATCGGGATGTCCTCGTACGCCTGGAGGATCCGGGCGATGTTCCACGGGCCGGGCGTGCAGGTGGTGCCGCGCGAGCCGTCCGCCGGGCCCGTGCCGCCGCCGACCAGCGTCGTGATCCCGTTGCTGAGCGCGTTCTGCGCCTGCTGCGGGGCGATGAAGTGGACGTGGGTGTCGATCGCCCCGGCGGTCGCGATGAGGTTCTCCCCGGAGATCACCTCGGTGCCGACGCCGATGATCAGCCGCCGGTCCACCCCGTTCTGGGTGTGGGTGTTGCCGGACTTGCCGATCCCGGCGATCCTGCCGTCCTTGATGCCGATGTCGCCCTTGACGATGCCCAGCACCGGATCGATGATCACCGCGTTGGTGATCACCGTGTCGAGGGCGGTGGTGGCGTTGCGCGAGGCCGGGTCGGACGACATGCCGTCCCGGGCCGTCTTCCCCCCGCCGTACTGGGACTCGTCGCCGTAGTGCCCTTCGGTGTGGTCCTTCTCCACCTCGACGACCAGGTTGGTGTCGCCCAGGCGGATCCGGTCGCCCACGGTGGGGCCGTACATGCTCGCGTACTGCTTGCGAGGGATCGTCGTCGTCATCGCCGTCAGCCCTTCTTCGACCGGGACGTGCCGGCCCGCGAGGAGGCCGGGCGTTTCGCGGGCTTCTTCCTGCCGGTGGTGGTCCCCCCGGAGCGGCTCCTGCTCGCGGCATGCCTGCCCTCGGACGTCTTGCCCGCGGACGTCTTGCCCGCAGCCGACTTGCCCGCCGAAGTGCGGGACGCGGACGTCCGAGATGCCGACGTCCGGGACGCGGCGGCGGTCCGGCCGGTGGCGGCCTTCTCCTTCTCCTGCTCCTCCGGCTCGTCGAGATAGCCCCGGGCGCGCATCCTCGCCAGCGCCTCGGCCTTGGCGGCACTGGACCGGACGCTCCCGTTGAGCAGCCCGCCGAACCCGACGATGCGCAGCCCGCCCCCGTACTCGACCAGCTTCACCTCCTTGGTGTCACCGGCCTCGAAGCGGACGGCGGTGCCCGCCGGGATGTCCAGCCGCATGCCGAACGCCTTCTCCCGGTCGAAGCTCATGGCCCGGTTGACCTCGAAGAAGTGGAAGTGCGAGCCGATCTGGACGGCCCGGTCGCCGGTGTTGTGGACGGTCAGCCGCGTCCTGCGCTGCCCGGCGTTCAGCTCGATCGGGCCCGCCGCGAATATGTAGACGTCATCGGCCATGGACGGCCGCCTCCCTCAGGCTCGTTTCCGTGATCCCCGCGAAGTGGTCGTGGGCGGGCTCGTGTGGGTGCCCGTGCCCGTGGCCGTGCCCGTGCTCGTGACCGTGGCGGTGGCCGTGGCCGTGCTCGTGACCGTGGCCGTGGCGGTGCCCCGCCGCGGCCAGGCCGTCGTCGCCGTCCCGGCCCCAGCGCAGCTCCGCCTCGGCCGCGCGTGCCCTGACCAGGGCCGCGAGCGCCGCCGGGCCGAGCAGCGGCCCGGCGGTCAGCGCGCCGGGCCACACCGGGGGCGGGACGAGCGAGGCGGGCACGAGCACCACCTCCCGGGCGCCCAGGCGGCGGCAGCGGTCCGCGCCGTCCGGCACCCCCGGCTCCCCGTCGCCGAACGCGACCTCCACCCAGGGCGCCCGCAGGTGCCGCCAGACGAGGCGCGCCACCTTGAACAGCTCCGCGTCGTCCTCGGGCCGTCCCGCCGGGGCCACCAGGAGCGCCGCCCGCCCGCCGTCACCGCCGCGCAGCGCCCGCACGACGGCCGCGCGGAGCCAGCCCACCAGGTGCGTCACCGTGCCGAGCGGCCGGGCGAGCAGCAGCGCGCCGGGCTCCCGGTCCCGCGCCGCCCACGCCATCGTCTGCGCGGCGGCGGCCGTGAGCCCGGGGTCGCGGCCCAGCGTCATCGGCACCACGACGGCGCGCGGACGGTCCTGGAGGGCGGCGGCGAGGGCGCGTCCGGGACGCGGCGTCCCGCCGTCCCCGGCCGGGCACTCGTGGCCGCCGGCCGTCAGGACGGCGCGGTCCGGCGGCCCCGGCCCCCGCGGCGGTGAGGTCACTTGCCGCCGCCGACCGGGTCGTGGCAGGAGACCAGCTTGGTCCCGTCGTCGAAGGCGGCCTCGACCTGGATGAGCTTGAGCATCCCGCGCACTCCGGGGAGCACGTCGTTCGGCCCCACCACGTGCTTGCCCAGCTCCATGCAGTCGGCGACGGTCTTGCCGTCCCGGGCCGCCTCGACGATCGCGGCGCTGATCAGCGCCACCGTCTCGCCGTAGTTGAGCTTCAGCCCGCGCTCGCGGCGCCGCTCGGCCATCTCCGAGACGACGAAGACCATCAGCTTGTCGATCTCCCGTGGTGACAGGTTCATCGGGGTCCTTCCTGGCGGCGGCGCACGGTGCTCAACCGGCCCGCCGGAGCCTGGAGAAGTTCGGGACGGCGGCCAGGAACACCCAGGCGACCAGCACGAAAGGCCAGGTCAGGGTGTGGCCGCCGACCACGGTGAACAGGTTGGAGATACCGGCGGTCAGGGCCGCGGCGGTCGCCGCCCCGATCACCGCGTAGATCACGCCGGCCCGGCTCAGCGCGAGGAACGTCCCGGTGAGCGCGATCCCGGTCAGCACGGAGTTGTAGCCGTACAGCCCGGCGCCGAGATCGGCGGCCGGGACCCCGAGCCACCAGCCGACCAGCAGCCCGATCACGCTCGACACCAGGGCCGTCGCCGCGACGAGGCGGCTCGACACCGCCAGCCCGGCCAGGAAGATCAGGCCCACGTACCACGTGTCCTGGAAGAAGACCTGGCCGATCCCGTTGAAGGCGCCGTGCCAGAAGTCGTGCCAGGACATCGCCGTGCCGGGGTCGGTGGCCGAGGGTGCGGCGGTGTTGGCGTGCTCGGCCCACACCCGGTCGTAGGACGGCGCGCCGATCACCATGATCAGCGTGACGATGCAGAAGGGCGCGGTCAGGCCGGGCAGGTTGTAGGGCGTCAGTGCCGTGTTCAGCGCCGAGCCGACCACGGCGGCGGCCACGGCGGCGCCGATGACCAGCGCGGCCGTCATCCACCGGACGTCCAGGTAGAGGACGAGCGCGACGCCGACGAGCGTCCCGTTGAACCCTTCGAGCCCGATCGACACCCGGTTCCAGGGGACGCCGAGCAGGTACGCGGTGACGGTGGCGACGACCGTGCCGAGCAGGCCGAAGACGCCGAACTGCCAGCCGCCGACGAACAGCGCGATGACGAACAGGAGCCCGGTCCAGTAGTTCGGCTGGAACTCCACCTGGGCGACGCCGCGCGGGACGGTCAGCAGGGTGTCCCTCAGGCCGGGGCGCTCGGACGGCCTGTCGCGGTCCGGAGCCGCGACGTCCACCGTTGCCGTCGCCATCGTGCGCTCCCCTGCGGCGATGGGCGGCCGCGCGTTCGCGGGGCCGTCCGGGTGGTCATGACACCCTGCACAATTCCCGGCGAAGGAAGGCGCAAAATCGCGTTCCGCCAATTATCGACCAAGAACCCGAAGTGCGATTTTTGCCCGGTGCCGGGACGGTCCGGCGGGGATCGGGGAATGCTCCGCCCGGTATTGGTGGAGGCGCAGAAGGCGAGAAACGACCGAAAGGTCTGAAATGTCGGCCGGACTGAACACCGGTGATTCCGCATGGCTGATGACCAGCACGGCGATGGTGCTGCTGATGACGCCCGGTCTCGCCTTCTTCTATGGCGGGATGGTCCGCTCCAAGAACATGCTGACGATGCTCTACATGAGCTTCATCTGCATCAGCCTGGTCACCCTGCTGTGGTTCCTGTACGGGTACGGAATGGCGTTCGGCAAGGACGCCGGGGACGCCGGGCTCATCGGCTGGGGCGACTGGCGTCTCGGCCACGTCTCCCCCGACGCCCTCCGGGGCGCGATCCCCGAGCAGATCTACGCCTGCTTCCAGCTCACCTTCGCCATCATCACCGTCGCTCTGATCAGCGGCTCCATCGCCGGGCGCGCCCGCTTCGGCCCCTGGATCCTGTTCGTCATCGTGTGGGTGACGCTGGTGTACGTGCCCGTCGCGCACTGGGTGTTCTCCTCCTCGGGATGGCTGAACGAGTGGGGCGTGATGGACTTCGCGGGCGGCCTGGTCGTCGAGCTGAACTCCGGCATCTCCGGCCTCGCCATGGCCCTCGTCCTCGGCCCCGGCGTCGCGTTCCGCCGCAGGGAGGGCCCCCGGCCCGGCAACGTCCCGTTCGTCCTGCTCGGGCTCGGGCTGCTGTGGTTCGGCTGGTTCGGCTTCAACGCCGGGTCGGCGCTCAACGACGGCGCCCTCGCCACCCGCGCGTTCGTCAGCACGATGATCGCCGGATGCTCGGGCATGCTGACCTGGCGGCTGCTGGAATGGCTCCGCACCCGCCACCTCACCCAGCTGGGATCGGCCAGCGGTGCGCTCGCCGGGCTCGTCGCCATCACCCCGTCGTGCGCGTTCGTCAGCGCCGAGGGCGCCTTCGCGATCGGCGTCGTCGCAGCCATCGTGTGCACCTACGCCGTCGAGCTGAAGCTCGTCGCCGGATACGACGACACCCTGGACGTCACCGGCATCCACGGCGCGGGCGGGATCGTCGGCATCGTGTCCCTGGGGTTCCTCGCCACCGGCTGGGACCAGGGCTCGCCCGGCCTGTTCTACGGCGGCTCCGTCTCCGTCCTCGGCAAGCAGGTCGTCGCCGTCCTGGCCGTCGCGGCGTACGCGTTCGCCGTCACCTACGTCATCGGCAAGGTCATCGACCGGTTCTTCCGCATGCGCATGACCGACGAGGAGCAGGCCAAGGGAACGGACGTCAACTTTGTCGAAGGCTGACGGCGGCGGTTCCGAGGCCGGCGCCGGACGGCCCGACGCCGGGCGGCCGTTCGACCCGTCCCGCGCGGTGGTGTCGGCGCGGGGCCCGCTGGCCGGACGCCGCCGGGCGAGGCTCCAGTTGCGCCACGGCGAGGGCGACAGGAGCCGCCTGACCAGCGTCCAGGGGCTGGTCGCGCTCTCCCTGGACGCGCTCAGCTCCGTCGCGTACGGCCCCGAGGCGATCGCGCTGGTGCTCGTCACCGCGGGCGCCTCGGCGGTGCGGCTCACGCTGCCCGTCACGCTCGTCATCGCCGGGCTGCTGGCCGTGCTGGTGGTGTCGTACCGGCAGGTCATCGCCGTGCACCCCGACGGCGGGGGCTCCTACGCGGTGGCGAAGGACGACGTCGGCCCGCGTGTCGGGATGCTCGCCGCCGCGGCCCTGATCGTCGACTACGTCCTCACCGTCGCGGTCAGCCTGGCGGCGGGCGCCGCCGCCCTGGCCTCGGCGTTCCCGTCGCTGCTGCCCTACCTGCTGGAGACCACGCTGGTGGTCCTGCTCGTGCTGACGGCCGTGAACCTGCACGGCATCGCCGACAGCGCCCGCGTCCTGATGCTGCCGACCGGCCTGTTCGTCGTGACGATCCTCATCGTCGTGGTGGTCGGCCTCGCCCGGGGGCATCCCGTCGCGGGCGTCGGGACGGCGGTGGCGCCGCACGGGCACGAGGCGCTGGGCGTGATGCTGATCCTCAAGGCGTTCTCGTCCGGCTGCACCGCGCTGACCGGCGTGGAGGCCATCGCCAACGGCGTGCCGATGTTCCGGGAGCCGAGGGTCGCCCGCGCACAGCGGACCGAGCTGATGCTCGGCGCGCTGCTGGCGGTGATGCTCATCGGCATCGCGCTGCTCATCCGCCGCGACACCGTCCTCCCACGCGAGGGCGTCACGATCCTCGCCCAGCTCACGGCGGGCGCCATCGGCAGCGGCTGGCCGTACCAGGCGGCCAGCGTCATCGTCGCGGTCGCGCTGACGCTGGCCGCCAACACCAGCTTCGGCGGCCTGCCCGTCCTGCTCAGCCTCCTGGCCCGGGACCGCAGGCTGCCGCACCTGTTCGCCCTGCGCGGCGAACGCCCCGTCCACCGGTACGGGGTGCTGGCGGTCGCCGCCGCCGCGGCCGCGCTCCTGGTCGCGGTGGACGCCCGCACCCAGCGGCTCCTGCCCCTGTTCGCCATCGGCGTGTTCACCGGCTTCACGATCAGCCAGACCGGGCTCGTCCTGCACTGGACGCGGCTGCGCGCGCGCGGCTGGGCCGGGAAGGCGCTGGTCAACGGCACCGGCGCGGTGCTCACCGCCGTCGCGACCGCGGTGCTGCTGATCACCAAGTTCGACGAGGGCGCCTGGGTGGTCGTCATCGTGATGCCGCTGCTGATCCTGCTGTTCGCCCGGATCCGGCACTACTACGACCGGATCGGGCGGGAGCTGCGGGTCGGCGAGATCCCGGCCGGACGCCCGAGGCCGCCCACCGCCGGGCGGCTGGTCCTGGTGCCGCTGGCGGAGTTCGGCGCGACGATCAGCGGCGTCCTCGGCGTCGCGCTGGGCCTCGGCGGGGAGACCGTCGCGGTCATGGTGTCCTCGGACGAGGACCACACCCGCGCCCTGCGGGAGCGGTGGGACCGCTGGGACCCGGGCGTGCCGCTGGAGATCCTGGGCAGCCCGAGGGAGGCCAAGATCCGCCCCATCGTGGACCACGTCCGGCGGGCCGCGGCGCACGACGGCCGCTCCGTCGTCGTGCTCGTCCCCGTCATCCAGTCGGACCGGCCCCGCTACCGCTTCCTCTACGACCAGTGGAGCCTGCTGCTGGCCGAGGCCCTGCGCGAGCACGTCCCCGGCGCGCTGGTCTGCATGCTCCCCGTCCGGATCACCGTATGAGACCGGTCGCGGGATTTCTCCACTCTATGAAGCGGGCAACTCGAACGAGTGACGCTCCGGCCGCACCATCGACCTGCGGCCCGAGGCACCGTCCGACGACCGTCTCGTGGCCCCGGCCTGGCAAGCGAAGGGGCGGCGCCGACGGAGCGTCACCCCCTCATTCGCGAAAACCACCGCAGATCACGCACGGACGGGGCACAATCGCGAAAGGCGATGGTCACTCCCCGTGTCCGCACGATCACAGCGGAAGGTTCCGCCATGGAAGTCCAGCAGCGTCCCAAGTGGGCCGAACGAATCCAGGCCGAGCGCGAGAGGCGCGGATGGGGCAAATTCGAGATGGCCCGCCGCCTCCTGCGCGCCATCGGCGTCGAACCCACGTACCAGAAGGTGAAGCACCTCGCCCGGCAGATGGCCAGGTGGGAGGCGGGCCAGCACTTCCCCCGCGACTGGGCCGACGTCTACGCCAACGTCTTCGGCGTCCAGCGCGAAGAACTGTTCGGCTGGGAAGTGGGCGTCCCGTCCCCCATGGGTACCGTAAAGGCGAGTCCTTCCGGCGACCCAGGGAGCGACGAAGTGAGACGTCGCGCAGCCATGCAACTGTTCACCACCCTCAGCGCAGGCGCCGCGGTGGCCCCCGCCAACATCGACCAGGTCCTGGCGGGCATCGAAGCCGCCCTGGACGACCACCTCGACATCGACGAGTGGGACGCCATCGTCCACGAATACGGCCTCCAACTCCCCCTCCGCCCTCCGGGCGCATTCATCAACGACATAAGCGCCGACATCGTCGCCGTCGGCGTACTCCTCAAGCGGCGCCTCCCCGAAGACGACCGCACCGGCCTGCTACGCATCGGTGCTGGGCTGTCCAGCCTGCTGGCCACCACACAGGCCGACGTCGGCAACGCATCAGCGGCCCGCTCCTGCGCCGCCACCGCCCGTCGTGCCGCCGACGCCTCCGGCGACGTCAGACTGCGCGCGTGGGTAAGAGGGCGGGCCGCACAAGAAGGGGCATGGGCATGCCGCCCGCCCAGCGTGGTGACGGCCTTGGCGAAGGAAGCCATCCAAATCGGGGGCGAGAATCCCTGGCCAGGCGTGGCGTGCGCGCAGGCCGCACGCGCCTATGCGGCAGCCCAGTGCGGCGACACCGTCCAGGCCGAAATCGCCCTGCGGAAACTCGAAGCGATCACCGAACGACTCCCCACCCAAGAGGTGACGGCACTGAACTTCGGTGAGCCGAAGCTGCGGTGGGCGCAAGCGTATGCGTTCACCTGGACAGGAAGCAGCCAGTACAAGGACGCGATACCTCAGGCACTGGCGCTCTACCCTCCAAGCGTCCGCGGCGCAGTGGCAAACCTCAAACTCATGCACGCGACGGAACTCGTCCGCCAGCACTACATCGACGACGGCCTCGAAAAGGCGATCAGGACACTGCAGAACGGCCCCACATCGACCTCGCGCATCTCCATCGCGACCAAGGTCATCGAAGCACTCCCCGACAAGGCCAGAGACCTTCCCGCCGCTCAGGAATTGCGCAACCTCCTCACGACTGCGGCCTGACCCCGCCGTCACCGGGACGGCGGGGCCGGGCGTGTGTCAGTCGATGGTCGGGCCGGAGATCGTGGTGTAGCCGGTGAACGGGCCGGTGGGTACGCCGACGTCGGGCCGGATGTTGAAGGCCAGCCGACTGTCAGGCTGGCGGGCCAGGAGGTACTGGGTGAGCGGGCCTCCGTTGGGCTGGAGGGAGAAGGCGGCCGGGCTGCCGGTCACCGACCCCTCGACCCGCTGGAAGCCCGTGTAGGAGCCGTTGCCGCTGTTCTGCGGGTTGGCGTAGATGGCGTTGTCGCCGCCGCGGACGTACACGGCACGGTTGGTGACGGCGATGTCGCTGGTGGCCGACACGCCGTCCAGTGGCTTCCAGGTCGATCCGGTGACGAGCACGTTGCGCGCGTAGACCCGGTTGTCCTCGCCTCGGGCGAAGATCTCGAAGCCGTTGATCGCGTCGCTGTCCCTGATCGCGATGTTGCTGGTGACGCGCATGTCGTCGACCGCCGTGAAGCCGGAGGAGCCGCTCGGGCTCACCTGGTTGAGGTAGACGCGGTGGTCGGAGCCACGGACGAAGATGCGGACGTTGCCGCCGATCGAGCTGTACAGGCGGCTCGCGGTGATGTCGCTGGTGATGAACCCGCCCAGGCTGCTCCATCCGGCCCAGGAGCCGTTGCGGCGGACGTTCGTCCACACCGCGCCTTCCGGGCCGCGGGCGAAGATCCGCACGCTCCCCGCGGGCTCGTCCGCCGGGACGATCGACTCGATGTCCCCGGTGACGGTCAGGCCGGGCACCAGCGAGTAGCCGGTGACCGTGCCGGAGGGGGTGACGGTGTTGGCGTAGACCTGGTTGTCGGTGCCGCGGACGATGAGCTCGGTGTTGCCGCTGGAGGTGACCACCGCGGACGGGTCGCCGACCGTGACCCCGCCCAGCGACTGGAAGGGGGCGAACCCGGTGCCCGAGCGGGCGGCGTACAGCAACGCGCCGTCGGTGCCGCGCGCGGCCACTCCCTTGGCCGGCTGGTTGGCGGTCCGGTCATAGGCCACTTGCGGTGTGGTCAGGCTGGGCAGGTCGGCGGCGTAGGCGGGTGGCGCCGCCGCGGCCAGCGGCGCGGGCCCCGCCGCTGCCGCCGCTGATGCGGCGGGTGCGGCGAGGTGGAGAAGGCCCGCAGCGGCGGTCAGCGCGACACCGCCCCGTACGGTCCTGCGGAACCACGAGGAATGTTGCATGAAGAGTCCCCTTCATCGGGTTGGAGGTGACTCTTATTCGCCGCCGAGGACCGACCGGATCATCGGATTTTGCCGAACCAGTGGGTGGCGGCCTGATCGAACGCCTTTTCGTCAAGCGTGCTGCCCGCCGCCCAGGCGACGATGCCGTCGGGGCGGACGAGTACGGCGCCGAATCCGAGGTCGTCGCGCGCCGGTCCGGCCACGTACCGGATCCGCTTGTCCCACTTCATGGCCGCCTCGTGCAGACGGCGGCCGGGGGTGAAGTCGAGGGCGACGCCTCGTCCGTCCCGCATCAGTTCGCCGAGGCGGGTGCCGTCCTGAAGACGGAATTCCGGGACGTTACGGCCGACCAGTGGTTGCTCGCCGCCCAGGTCGTAGCGGACGGACGATCCGGTCAGCTTCTCGAACATGTAGGTCGTCCCGTCACGGGTCCCCATCAGGTCGCGGATCAGCGCTTGGACCGCCCGGCCGTGCTGGTCCGGCTTCATGGTCGCCACCTGGGCGCGCGTCCAGTCGAGCAGCCATGCGCCGACCGGGTGGCGCTCGCGGGTGTAGGTGTCGAGAAGCCCTTCCGGCGCGTCCCCGCGTACGGTCGCCGCGAGCTTCCAGCCCAGGTTGAGGGCATCGCCGATGCCGACGTTGAGTCCCAGCCCTCCGAGCGGAGAGTGGATGTGGGCGGCGTCGCCCGCGAGCAGGACGCGTCCCTGCCGGTACGTGGTGGCCTGCATCGCCCGATCGGTATAGGTCGTGGCAAGCCGGACATCGCTCAGTGTCACGTCGGTGCCGGACACGCGGCGCAGGACGGCTTCAAGGTGTTCGCGGCTCGGCTGCTGCGTGCGATCGTAGGCGCCGCCGTCGAACTCCATCACCGCCAGAGGTCCGTCTATGGGCAGTTGGACGTACATGCCCGTCGGCGTCCGGTTGAAGCCGGGACGCAGCTTCTCGGGGTCGGCGATGGTGGCGGCCATGATGTAACCGATGAATTGCGGCTCCGTGCCGACGAAGTCGAATCCCGCGAGTTTGCGTACCGTGCTGCGCCCGCCATCACACCCGACGAGCCAGCGCGCCGCGTATTCCTGCCCGGCCGCGTGTGCGATCGCGTTCTCCCCGTTCTGCGTGACGGCCGTGACCTTGACACCGCGTCTGATCTCCACGCCCAGCTCGGCCGCGCGCTTGGACAACACCGTCTCCAGCGCGTCGAGATTCGTCATCGTGCCTTCCATCGCCGGGCTGGGAAGCCGGAACGGCAGCGCGGCGAGGTCGACGTCGGCCGGATCGAGCATCATGCCGGCGAAATGGCCCACGTGACGAGGGGACGTGAGCTTTTCCGGTGCGCCGGGATAGTCGTCGATGCCCGACGCGGTCAGCACCTGGTGCAGTAACCCGCGCCGGTAGAACGTCTCGGCCGACGCGGGCGACAGTCCCCGCAGCCCGAGCGGGAGTGCCCTCCACAGGGAGTCCGGCGTCGGCTCTTGCTCAAGGACGAGGACGGAGCGGCCCGCGAGGCCCAGCTCGCAGGCCAGGAACAGGCCGACCGGGCCCGCGCCCACGATCACTACGTCATGCATGAAGATCACCTTCCGGAATCGGCTCGTTCGGCCTGCGCGGGTGCCCGGCGAGGGCCCCCGCGGTCGGCGGTGGGTGGAGCAGAGGTGCGGGTCTTGGGCCGCTCCCTGTTCTGCTCGAACATAGTGATCAGGTGGTCGGAGGCGTCGTCGCCGAGGAGGAGAGCGTTGCGGTGGTCGCCCTCGGCGGCGATATCGGCGCTGCGGGGGAACATGCCCTGCTCGAACTCGGTGAGCGCGGCCTCGGCGTCATCGGGGTGCGCGGCGAGGGCGATGCCGAGTTCGGCGCCGTCCAGCATGGCCAGGTTGGCACCTTCCCCGTTGGGCGCCTTGACGTGAGCGGCGTCGCCGAGCAGGGTCACCCCCGGCACCCGGTCCCACCGGTGCGCGGTCGGCAGGGCGTAGTGGGGACGCAGGACCGGCGCGGTGTCGCCGTCGGTGATCAGCGCGGTGAGCTCCGCCGCCCAGCCGTCGAACTCCGCCGCGATCCGCGCGGTGGCCGCGGCGGCGTCGGTGAAGTCGATGGCGGCGAACCACTCCTGCGGCCTGGACAGCACCACGTAGGTGCGCAGGCTGCCGTCGCCCTCCCGGTGGGCGACGATCTCCTTGCCCGACGCGGGCGCGATCATGCCTCCGCAGCCGACCACCCGCGCGGCGGCCGGGTGCCGGACGTCGGCGTCGGACAGGCGGATCTCGACGGACGCCAGACCCGCGAACTCAGGTGTGGCGGTGGACAGCAGCGGCCGGACCCGCGACCACGCGCCGTCCGCGCCGACCAGCAGGCTCGTCACGACGGTGCTCCCGTCGACGAACTCCACCTCGTGGCGGCCCCCGCCGAGGGCACGGGCACCGCTGACCTTGCGGCCCCACCGGACGGTGCCCGGCGGGAGCGAGTCGAGCAGGACCCGCCGCAGATCGGCGCGCATCACCTCGGGCCGTCCGCCCGTGCCGTCGTCGGGCTTGTCGAGCAGGACGGTCCCGTCCCGGTCCAGGACCCGCAGGCTCTGGCGGCCCTCCAGGACGATCGCGCGGAACTCCTCCATCAGACCGGCCGCCTCGACGGCGAGCTGCCCGTTGTAGTCGTGGATGTCGAGCATCCCGCCCTGCGCCCGCGCCGCCGGGAAAGACTCCGCCTCGTACACCGTGGCTAAGATCCCGTGGACGTGCAGGACGCGTGCGAGCGTGAGTCCGCCGAGACCCGCACCAATGATCGTGACGTCATTGCCCATGGCTATTCCTTGCGTCTCGTATGCCTGCCGGATAAGAGCCCGGCAGGATCACTTGCAAGCTGCCAGAGCCTCCTGACGAGCCGCTGACACAAGACCGACAGACTCCTGATATGCGCAGGCCAGACCCCCCACACGCCATTCACCGAAAGGCGGCGCGTCCCTCCAGATGCCGTGCGGGTCGTGGGCGCGGGCTTACGGTCGAGGTGTGCAGGCACTCACGCGAGGACGGGCGACCGTCCATGGATGAGATCGCGTCCCGCATTACGCGAGACCACGTCCACCCCTATGCCGACCTGGCCCGCGCGAACCTGAGCGACGTGGATCTCACCGGCGCGAACCTGGTCGGCGCGAACCTGACCGATGCGAACCTCCGCTTCGCGGACCTCACCCGCGCCAATCTGGCCCACGCGAACCTGACCAATGCGAGACTCGATCTCGCGGCGCTGGCCGACGCGAACCTGACCGGCGCGAACTTGATGGGCGCCGATCTGACGGGTGCCCGCCTGCACCGCGCTGACCTGACCGGCGCCAACCTGGCTCCCCGCTACGTGGGCTTCACGGCCCTCGCCGCTGGGGACCCGAACGTCGCGAACCTTTCTCGTGCGGACCTGACCGACGCGAACCTCAATGGCGCGAATCTGAGGGGCTTGAACCTGGTCAGTGCGATTCTGCCCAACGCGACTCTGTATCACGCGGACCTGACCTACGCGAACCTCCACCTCGCCGATCTCACCCGTGCGAACCTGACGGCCGCGAACCTCAACCGGACGGATTTGACCGGCGCGGTCCTGTTCCAGACGAGCCTGCAGCACGCCGACATGCGCGGCGCGAACCTGGCCCACGCGAATTTGATCGAGGCGGAACTGATCGGCGCGAATATGACCGAGGTGAATTCGTACGGCGCCCGTTTGGAGGGAGCGCGCTGGTCGCGGACCGAAATCGTCTCCGGCGGCGGCGGGCTTGTTGGCGGTGGTGGCGGCACCGTTCCGGCGCCCGGGCCGACGGTGTGGTCGGCGGGCTTGGCGGCCAGGATGCTGCGACGGTCAACGCGGGTCGGGCCGGGAGTGTATGAGGTGACGGCCGGGGATCCTGCGGCGGCACCTGGCTGACCAGGGTCGGTTTCATCAAGACCGCGGCCACTCGTCGATCGCCGCGTAGTGGACGGTCGGCGATGCCGGGGTCGGCAGCGTGGCCGCTACGGCTTGCGGAGGACGCCGCCGTACTCGGTGAGGTCGCGTTCGACTTTCGACGCACCCGCATACGGGCGCAGCTCGGCGGGGACGGGCGGGAGCGGCGGCTGCTGCGGGTCGGGGCGCCAGTGGACGATGTCCACGAGGCCCGGCTCGACGGCTTCCAGGCCGTCCGGAATGAGCGTGTCGGCCTCGGCGCGGTCGCGGGTCCGCCAGCGCAGGCCGGCGCCGTTCGAGCGGGCGTCGATCTCGGCGGCGCGCTCGCGGTCGGAGCACACGATCTGCGTGAACGCCAGGTGGCTGCCGGAGACCGCGCGGCCGATGGCGGTACCGAGGACGCGGCGCGGGTCGTCGGAGTCGAGCAGGTGATGGCCGACGGACAGGAACAGCACGGCGAGCGGCTCGTTGAAGTCGATGAGACGTTCCACGTCCGGGTGGGCGAGGATCGCCTCCTGGTCGCACATGTCGGCGGTGATCACGGCGGTCGAGTCGTCGTCGGCCAGCAGCGCGCGGGCGTGCACGAGGACGATCGGGTCGAAGTCGATGTAGACGACGCGGGTGTCGGGCGCGAACCTCCGCGCGACCTGGTGCACGTTGTCATTGGTCGGCAGCCCGCACCCCATGTCGAGGAACTGCCGGATACCGGCCTCTTCGGCCATGTATCGGACGGCCCGGTACAGGAACAGCCGGTTCTGCCGGGCGAGGTCGATGAACTCGGGGAACTCCGGCAGGTTCTCCAGCATGAACCGCCGGTCGGCCTCGTAGTTGTCCTTACCGCCAAGAGCCCACCCGTAGATGCGGGCGGCCGTGGGGACGTCGTGGTGGATCTCGGTGGGGATGTCCTCGGCTGGGGCCACGGCGTACTCCTGAGCGTCCATAAAGCGGATTATCCAGCATTTCAGGCTAGCGGCCATAGCACGTTCCCTTGGGGAACCGACCATGAAGTGATCATGGTCTGCCATCGGACGCGGCGGGCCGGTCCGGGCACCGCTCCTCTCGGCGCACGGCGACATGGTGCGGAGGCCGTTCCGGGGCCGTCACCTGCGGGAAGAATGATCGGCTGCACTCTGCGTAGCCGACCGGTGTGATCGGACTGGCCTGGCGGAACCAGAGGGTCACCTGTGGAGCGCGGCAAAGAACTCTTGAGCGAATTAGCATTGTGCATCTGTTCGACTACATGGAGTTATGGAGGGTCATCGTGTGTCGTTCCACCGTCCTGCTCGCCGCCTTCGGCACCGCCGCGCTCGTGCTCACCATGACTCCGGCGCAGGCCGACGGGTCCCCGGCGGAACGGAGCTGGGAGATCATCACCTGCCAGAAGGTGGACGCGTCGCGGCTGCCCACCGTCTTCGGGGAGGACTGCGATTCGGGCACATGGGGGCCGGTCGACGATTTCCTCATCGTCGATGCCAGGTCGCAGAACAGGTACTACTGCCAGGAGGGTTGGTCCGAAGGGGGGCAGTGGGTCCGAGGCAAACGCTGCCTGCCCCTCTGATCCGGGACGCGACGGTCCACGGCTACTTGATCGGTTCCAGGACGTAGGTTCCCGTTCCGTCGGCCTTGCCGGTGCTGTACTGGCGCATGGTCTCGTTGTCGGCGACCCGCTCCTGGCCGATCATCGAGCCGGACGACTTGTTCTGCAGGCCGACCAGGTCCGATCCGGGCACGTCCCGGTAGACGTAGAACCGCTGGCCGTCGTCGACCGTCCGGCATCCCTCTTCGAAGAGGCGGACGCTCTCCCCGAGCGTGTCGGCGACCCTCAAGGTCAGGCATTTGCTGCTCTGGCGGGTGATGAGGATGTGCTCGACCATGCCGTTGCTGGTCGGCCCCTCACAGACCTGCCAGTGCGGCCGGGCGGACGAGCCCCAGGCGCGAAGCCGGAACTCGTCGGTGCCGTCGATGTTCCACCAGAACAGCAGGCGGTCGGGTGTGGCGATCCGGTAGAAGCCGGGCAGGCAGGTGAACCCCGGCGGCAGCGCCTTGGGCGCCAGCACGGGACCGGTCGGCGTCTTCACGGCCGGGGACGGTGCCTGTGCGCGGTCCTGCGGCGGGGTCCCGGTGCAGCCGAGCACCGTCTGGGCCTTGCGCATGATGCTGCCCGCGGGCACCTTGTCCTCGCACCGGACGGCCCCCTCCTCGATCGTGGAGAAGGTCGTGTAGGCGCCGCCGGGACGCGCGACCCAGCGTGTGGCGTACCGTCCGCCGCCCAGATCGACCCGGTCGCAGTTGAGGCTGCCGTACTCGCCGGTGACCTTGCGGGTCCCCTGGTAGACGCCGTAGTAGCCGGGCTTGAGGAAGTTCCAGGTGATGGTCAGGCTCTGGGCGTTGGTGGTGGCGGTGCTCTTGGTCACGGTGCTGTTGACGAACGCCTCGACCTTGAACAGGGTCCCGATGGTGAACCCGCTGGTGATCTGCGACGTGCTCCCGACCTGGACCGTGATCACGGTCTGGGTGCTGAGCGTGACGCTCTGGCTGCCGGTGGAGCCGTCGGTGACGTAGTACCCCTTGAAGTGCGTGATGGTCGGCTCGGTCACCGCGCTCTTGACGAACGGATGCCTCCTGCCGAGGTCGGCGGACGTGCAGGCGTCTCCGGGCCTGGGGTCGGCGGCGGCCGTGGCGGGTCTGGTCAGTGCGGTCACGGCGGTGATCGTGGACGCGGCGGCCAGCGACAGTGCCAGCGCGCCGCGCGCCACCATGGAGATCTTGACCATGGGGTCGCTCCTGATAGTGAGATCATAGTCAGGAGAAGATTCACACGCCTCATCAAGCCCGAGGAGAGCCCCGTCGCGGCCGGATGCGGTCCGGCACGCAGCGACAAGTCAGGCCGCCGACGCTCGGGCTGCCGGTGACGACCACGTCGCGCCGCTCGCGCCGCACGGCCTCGATCAGGACACCGTCGATGACCTGGGAGTTCGGCCATGCCGTCGAGGGTGATGAACTCGATGACGATGACGCTCACGACGGTCCCCTTCGGTCGATGCTCGCCTGTACCTGCCGGCGGCATCGCCCCGGCTCATCGCGGGCGGCGGGAATCGTCCGGAGAAATGTGCTGCGGCAGGCCGAACGCCTCGAACACGCGGGGATCGGCGAACACGACGTTGCTCGCGACGCGCCCTGCGTCGACCGTGAACACCTGGAGCGTGTGCAGCCGGTGACCGCCGCCCGGGTCCGGCGCGTACGCGGCGAGCGCGGGCTGCCCGTTGGCGGTGAGGTGCCTGACGTTCCAGTTCGTCCCGCGCATCTCGAACACGCGGTGCATGAACAGGCCGTAGTCGCGGACGCCCCGGTACCAGAGCGGGACCGGCGGCATCTCCAGGACGGCGTCGTCGGTGAGCAGCCGGACGAGCGCGGGGACGTCGGCCGCCTCGAACGCCCGCGCGTACCGTTCGACGACGGCACGCACCCCGGGATCGTCCGGCTCACTGACCTGGCCGATCTCGCCCACGTCCGCGAGGGCGGCGCGGGCCCGCTGCAAGGCGCTGTTGACGGCGGGGACGGTCGTCCCGAGCTGCTCGGCGACCTCGGCGGCGCTGAACTCCAGCACCTCGCGCAGGACCAGGACGGCACGCTGCCGCGCGGGCAGTGTCTGCATCGCCGCCACCAGCGCGAGCCGCAGGTCCGCCCGGACGCCGGTGTCGAACCGCCCGTCCGGGAACGGCTGCAGCCAGGGGATGTCGAGCGCCGGGGTGAGCGGCGCGCCGGGGTCCTCGCTCGGGGCGCCGAGCCCGGACGGCAGCGGACGGCGCGCACGCCCCTCCAGCGCGGTCAGACACGCGTTGGCCGCGATCCGGTACAGCCAGGTCCGCACCGACGCGCGCGTCCGGTCGTACCGGTCGCGTGCCTTCCACGCGCGCAGCATCGTCTCCTGCGCCAGGTCCTCGGCCTCGTGGAACGAGCCCAGCATCCGGTAGCAGTACGCCACCAGCTCACCCCGGTACGGCTCGAAGTCCACCGCCCCATCATGACGCATGCGACCTGCGCCGACGTCCGTCACGTCCCGGCGCAGCCACCCGACCGGCCCCCGGACGATGCCGGGGCACGCCGGTCGCCGCTCCGCCGGGCCGGGGGCCGCTTCAGTCCGCTGGACGTCCGGCGGCGTCTTCGAGGACCTGGTGGAGTTTGCGCGCGAAGGCTTCGGGTTGCCCGGCGTAGGGGGAGTCTCCGCCGATGAAGCCGCCGTGGTGGCTCGGGAAGACCGTCGGGGACTGGCCCAGCAGAGCGGCCGTCGCCGCCGCGGTGCGTCCGGTGAAGGTGTCCAGGGACTCCTCGCCGACCGCGACCACGATCCGCGTCGGCGCCGCGTTCAGCGCCCGGACGTCCGGCAGGTAGGCGCCGACGGCCTCCGACCGGTCGGACAGCAGCGGGTCGTCGCGGGTGCCGTCGTCTTCGGACGGCATGCCGAAGGCGGCGGGATCGGCCGGCGGGCGGGCGAAGAAGTCGTCGGTGAACTCGCCCCGCCATGACGTCATCGCGATGAACGCCGCCATCCCGGCGCCCCCGCCCTTGGCCTCGTACGCCTGCCGGACGGCGGCCCAGGCGCGTCCGGCGGCCTCCGCGTCGGGCAGCAGCCGGAGCAGCGGCGGCTCGTGCGCCACCAGGGTGGTCACGTCGCCGGGGTGGGCCGTCACCAGGGCGAGCGCGGTGACCGCGCCGCCGCTGCTGGCGAACATCTCGACCGGGCCCGCGCCGAGCGCCTCGATGAGGGCGTGCACGTCGGCCGCCTGCACCTCGGGCACGTGGTCGACCCGGCCGTCCTTGCGGACGCTGCGGCCCAGGCCGCGCGGGTCGTAGGTGATCACGGGGCGCTCGGGGAAGAGGGCCGCCAGGGCACTGAACCCACTGGCGTCCATGGGCTGGCCGATCATGAGCAGCGGCGGACGGCCGCCGACCGCGGGCGACGGGCCGTGGACGTCGTAGACCAGGTCGACCTCGGCGGTCTGGAGTGTTCTCGTAGTCATACCCGTATCGACCTCCGGCGCGTCCCGAACTCATCGCTCTCCAGCAGATCCCTCCGGATGGCCCCATCCGGCCGCGTGGGCGATCTTCGGAGGACGGGCGCGGGCCCGGCGGGGGCCTGAGCAGCACCGGCGGTCCCCGGTGCCCCCCGGTGGTGACGCTGGCTGTACCGGCGGCCCTCCCGCAGGCGGGGTCGAGCGGCCGGGATCCGCGGTCCCATACTCCAGAGTGCTCAGGTAAGTCCGCCGGACACGGCGCCGGGCCCTCTCCCGTGCGGTGGCCGTGTCCGGCGGGAATCCTCGACCGCGCGGCCCCGCAACGCGTGTGACGAACGACCACGCAAGGGGGTAGCGAATGGGGACCGATCTGTCCGGAGCCCGCCGTGAACGGTGGGGCCCGGGACGCGGCAGAACGGCGATGGCCCTGGTCGTCGCACTGGCGGCCGGTCTGGTGACGGCCGTCGCATCGACGGCGCCCACCACGGCACCCGCGCTGGCCGCGGCGCCGGGCAAGCCGAAGGCGATCCTGTCGCTGGGCGACAGTTACATTTCGGGGGAGGCGGGACGCTGGGCCGGTAACGCCAACACCGGGGCCAGCGGCAGCGCGTGGGGCACCGACCTCGCCGCGATCTCCTGCCGGTCCGGACGGGAGGACAGCTGCGACCACGAGCCGAAGCTCGTCTACCTTGAGGACTCCGACGTCGACAAGGGCAACGGATGCCACAAGTCGAGAATGGCGGAGATCAAGGGCGCCGACATCGACGGGGTGGGAGAGCGCGACCGGCTCAACATCGCCTGCTCGGGGGCGGTGACCGACAACATCCTGTCCACCCGGTTCAAGGGCCAGATTCCGCAGATCGAGCAGCTGAGGGCCGCCGCCGCATCCCACGAGATCACCACGATCGTGCTGTCCATCAGCGGCAACGACCTGAAGTTCAGCGACATCATCGCGAAATGCGCCGACGCCTACCTCCGCGGAAAACAGCTGTGCAGCGTCAGCGAGGCGCAGGCGTTCCGGAACCGGCTCCCGGAGGTCCGGGGCAAGGTCGTCGAAACGCTGCGGGAAATCCACAAGGTGATGCAGGAGAGCGGCCAGGCCCGTGACAGCTACCGCCTGATCCTCCAGTCGTACCCGGCGGCCCTGCCGGCGAGCGACAAGTACCGCTGGCGCCAGCGCGGGACGTTCCTCTGGGAGCGGTACCGGAAGGGCGGCTGCCCGTTCATGAACGCCGACTCGGAATGGGCGAACAAGACGCTGATCCCGGGGATCAGGGACATGCTGCGCGACGCCGCGTTCTCCACCAACGCGACGTTCCTGGACCTGACCGAGGCGTTCAAGGGACACGAGTTGTGCACCAACGAGGCCGATCAGGCCGGCAAGGAGAACAACCGTGCCAATCCGCTGCTCGGCGAGAACGCGGAATGGGTTCGCTGGCTGCCCTATCTGAAGTTCCGCACGGCGCCCTGGGAGAGCCAGGGCCACCAGCAGGAGGCCATTCATCCGAACGCGTTCGGGCAGGAGGCGCTGAGCGCCTGCTTGTCGAAGACGGTCGCCGGTTCTCCTCAGCCCGGCCAGGCGTTCACATGCGTCGGGCAGGCCAGGGCCAAGCCCTCGGAGGTGCGGGTCGAGCGTGTGAAGGTGCACCAGGAGTCCTGGGGCCGCGACCTCATCAACAAGAGCGGCCGTCCCGCCGTGTTCACCTACGGCGACCAGCAGCACGCGTTCGCCAGGGACGGCGGCTGCCTGGAGCACATGTGGTGGTCGGCCGGCAGCGGCCTGAAGCGGGACCAGTGGGGTTGCGGCATCGACAGTGACCCGACCGCGTTCGTCATCGGCGACCAGCAGCATGTCTTCGCCAAGAGCCGCCGGTGCCTGGAGCACTTCTGGTGGAACGCCGGCGAGGACACGATCCACCGGAACCGGTGGGGGTGCGGTATCGACAGCGCCCCGGCCGGGTTCGCCTACGGCGAGCAGCAGCACGTCTTCGCCAAGAACGGCCGGTGCCTTGAGCACTACTGGTGGAAGCCCGGCAATCGCAGTGACCAGATCGACCACAACCGCTGGGGGTGCGACTTCGGCCTCACCGGCAATCCGGCAGTCTTCACCTACCAGGATCAGCAGCACGCCTTCATCCAGAACGGCCGGTGCCTCCAGCACTACTGGTGGAAGCCCGACAACGGCACCGACCAGATCGAGCACAACCGGTGGCGCTGCGATGTCCGGATCGACAGTGCCCCGGCCGTCTTCACCTACCGGGACCAGCAACACGCCTTCGCCAAGAACGGCAACTGCCTGGAGCACTTCTGGTGGACGCCCACCCACGGCACCGACGAGATCGAGCACAACCGATGGGGGTGCGGCATCGACTTCGTCCCGACCGCGTTCGTTCAGGGCGACCAGCAGCACGCCTTCGCCACGAACGAGAACTGCCTGGAACATTTCTGGTGGACGCCCACCCACGGCACCGACGAGATCGAGCACGACCGGTGGGGCTGCGGCGTCGAGGGAACACCGGCGGGGTTCGGCACCGGAAACCAGCAGCACGTCTTCGCCATCGGGCAGGGACGGCCGCTCCAGCATTTCTGGTACGCCGGAGAATAGCGGGCGGCGCACGCCGCTGAACGAGTAGCGCGAGGTCTCCGGTGCTCACGCCTTCGGAAACGGAGGTCCGTGGCACCGGAGACCTCATCACGCCGCCACGTTCACCTCTCCCTGCGGGGGACGATCAGCGGGCGGCCCGTGCGGGGGTGCGGGAGCACCTCGACGTCGTGGCGGTAGACGTCGGTGAGCAGGGACGCGGTGAGGATCTCGTCCGGGGGGCCGCAGGCGGCGAGGCGGCCTTCGGACAGGACCGCCACGCGGTCGGCGTGGGCCGCGGCGAGGCCGAGGTCGTGGACGACGGCGACCACGGCGGCGCCCGAGGCGGCCCTGCGGCGGACGACCTCGAACACCATCTCCTGGTGGCGCAGGTCCAGGGCGGCGGTGGGCTCGTCCAGCAGGAGGATGCCCGTGCGCTGGGCGAGGACGCGGGCGAGTGCGACCCGCGCCTGTTCGCCGCCGGACAACCGCGGGTAGGGGCGGCCGGCGAACTCCGTCACGTCGGTCCGCCGCATGGCCTCGGTGACGGCGGCCTCGTCGTCGTCGGCGAGGGGCGTCGCCGACCAGGGGGCGCGGCCCATCGCGACGACCTGCCGGACGGTGAACGGGAACGCGAGGGTCTGCTTCTGCAGGAGGATCGCCCGCCGCATCGCCAGCTCGGCGTGGCTCCACGAGCCGAGCGGCGCGCCGTCCACGACGACGCGGCCCGTGAACGGGACGTCCCCGCCGACCGCCGCCAGGAGCGTGGATTTACCGGCGCCGTTCGGGCCGACGAGGGCCAGCACCTCACCGGTGCGGACGGCCAGGTCCAGGCCGGTGAGGACGGTCCGCGGGCCGCGTTCGACGCCGAGGTCCCGGACCTCGATCGCGGGTGAGCCGGGCGGCGCCGGGCGCGGCGGACGCGGGGCGCGTGCGCCGATCATGACCAGTTCCCCGGCCCGCCGCGGGCGCGGCGCAGCAGCCAGAAGAAGAACGGCCCGCCGAGCAGCGCGGTGAGGACGCCGAGGGGCAGTTCCTGGTAGGGGACCGCGGTGCGGGCGACGGTGTCGGCGGCGACGAGGACGACGGCGCCGCCGAGCGCGCCGGCGGGGATCAGCGTCCGGTGGCCGGGACCCGCCACGAGCCTGACCAGGTGCGGGACGACCAGCCCGACGAAGGAGATGACGCCCGCGAACGCCACGGCCGCCGAGGTCATCAGCGCGATCACGACGATCGAGGTGAACCGCAGCCGCTCGACGTCCACGCCCAGGTGGCGGGCGGTGCGCTCGCCGAGGGACAGCAGGTCGAGGCGGCGCGCGCAGGCGAGCGCGACCGCCATCCCCGCGGCGGCGACGGGGGTCACGGCGGCGACGGCGTTCCAGTTCGCGCCCGCGAGGCTGCCGAGGTTCCAGGTCGTGATGGCGCGCAGCGCGTCGTCGCCCGCGGCGAACATCAGCAGGCCGAGCAGCGCGCTCGCGACCGCGTTGACCGCGATGCCCGTCAGCAGCAGCGTCACGACCTCGGTGCCGCCGCCCGAGCGGGACACCGCGTAGACGAGCAGGGTGGTGACCAGGCCGCACCCGAACGCGGCGGTCATGATCGTCCAGCTGCCGAGGGTGGACAGGCCGAACACGATGACGGTGGCGGCGCCGACCGCCGCGCCCCAGGAGACGCCGATGACGGCGGGCTCGGCGAGGGGGTTGCCGAACACGCCCTGCATGACGGCGCCGGAGCAGCCGAGCGACGCGCCCACGACGACCGCGAGCGCCACCCGGGGGAAGCGGACGATCCACAGCGCGTTGTCGCCCTGCGCCGCGGTGGGCCGGGGGCCGACGTCCAGCCCGAGGTGGTGCAGGAGGGAGCCGATGACCTGGTCGGGCGGGATGTCGACCTGGCCGGTCCCGGCGGCGACCACGCACAGCGCCGCCAGGGCGAGGGCCAGCCCGGGGAGCAGCGCCGTCCCGGGCAGCCGCCGGCGGCCGCGCCCGCTCGCGGCCTTCCCCGGCGGGCGTTTCGTGGCCGTCTCCATCAGCAGGCCCGGTGGACGGCGGCGGCGAGCGCGCCGATGGTCTCGGCCGTGCGGGACCCGAAGGACAGCAGGGTGCCGTCGTCGACGTCCACGATCCGCCGGTTCCGGCCGGCGGGGGTCTGCGCGACGCCCGGCAGCCTCAGCAGCCCGTCCACCCCGCCGACGGACCGGAGTCCGGCCGACAGGACGAGCAGCACGTCCGGGGCCGCGTTGATCATCCCTTCGCTGGTGAGCGGGCGGAAGCCGGACAGGCCGAGGGCGCTGCCCGCGTCGGCTCCGCCGGCGGCCTCGATCATGGCGTCCGGCCCCGCGCCCTTCCCGCCGACGAGGTACACGCCCGCGTTGCCCCGGACGTACAGGAACGCGACCTTCGGCCGGTCGCCGGACGCCGGGCGCGCGGCGGCCCTGATCTCGCGGTCCACGCGCGCGGCCAGCTCGCGTCCCGCGGCGGGCACGCCGAGCGCGGCGGCGACGGCGGTGATGTGCGGGCCGATCGCGGTGAGCGTCTCCTCGTCGTCCACGAGCACGACGGGGATGCCCGAGCGGCGGAGCTGGGCGAGCACCTCGGGCGGGCCGATGCTCCTATCCGTGATCACCACGGACGGGTCGAGCTTCAGGATCGCCTCGGCGGACAGGTCGTGGCCCTGCGCGGTCACCAGCGGCAGCCTCCGGGCGGCGGGGAAGGTGGTGGAGACGTCCCGGCCGACGAGCCGGCCGCCGAGGCCGAGGCCGTGCACGATCTCGGCGAGCGAGCCGTAGAGGTTGACCGCGAGGACGCGGCGCGCGTCGCGGACGGTGACGCCGGTGCCGTCGGCGGAGCGCACGGTGACCGGCAGTTTCGGCTCCGGCGCGTCCTTGACGGGGACGGGGTCGCCCTTGGGCGCCGCGACCGTGGCGGCGCAGCCGCGGGCGGAGCGCCCGGCGGCGGGTGCGGCGCCGGGCCCCGCGGCCGTGCCGGTGCCGCAGGCGGCCAGCGGCAGCGCGCACGCCAGGGCGAGGGTCGCGGCCAGGGCGCGGGACGGACGGGTCACGAGCCGGTTCCCGCGGGCGTCCTGCGGCGGCGCAGCAGCACGAACGCCGCGCCCGCGACGACCACGACGGCGCCCGCGCCGGACGCCGCCCATACCCAGGCGGGCGTGCCGCCGTCCCCGAACGTCACCGGGACCCGCACGTCCTGCGAGCGGTCGGACGTGCGGGTGTGGTCGGCGCGGGTGACGACGGCGCAGCGCACCTCGGCGCAGTCCGCGCCGGCGGAGAGGGCGGCGCCGATCCGGAGCGTCACGTCGAAGGTGCCGCCGGGCCCGTACGGGACGGCCAGGCCCTTGCCGTACGGGGGCGGGTTGGACGAGACCCACTGCGACGCGCCGGCCTTCCCGGTGGTGTCGGCGCCGCCGCCGCAGGGGGAGGGCGCCTTGCCCGCGCCGTTGTCCCTGCACAGGGCGACGTAGACGCCCTTGCCGGTGTTGTAGCCCGTCCCGCGAACACGGACGGTGGCGCCCTTGGCGGGCAGGCCGTCCGCCCGCGAGACGGTGAGGGTCTGCCCGGACGGGCCGGTGCCGCGGCCCTCCTTGGCGGGCGCGGACGCGGCGTGCGCGGCCGCGGGCGGGACGAGCACCGCGCCCGCGGCGGCGGTCAGTGCGAGCGCCGCCACGCGGCGTGTGGTGAGGGGAGGAACGTGCATGGGGCTTTCCAACTTTCGAGCTGTGCGGCCCACCAGGGGCTTTACCGGGATCCCGGATGTAGATTAGCTTAGGCTTACCTAACTTCAAGAGGTGAGACTTGCCTAACTCCCCGGTGCTCCGGCGCGCGGCGATCCCCGCCTCTGTCACGGCCGCCGCCCTCGCCGCGTTCGCGCTCGCGGCCACACCCGCCCACGCCGCCGCCGTGCGGGTGTCCCCCACGTCCGGCGTGAACCCCGCCGGGCAGACGGTCACGGTGAGTGGTTCCGGCTTCGACGCCGACCGCAACAACGGCTTCGGCGTCTACGTCGTGTTCGGGCCCCGGCGCGCCGACTGGGTGACCGACTCCAACGCCTACCTCGCGGCCCGATGGGTGCACCGCGGCGCGTCCGGAAGCGGCGGGCAGGCGCCGATGAGCTCCTCCGGAGGCTTCTCGGTCAGCCTCTCGGTGAAGGCCAAGTACACCGACGGCAGCGGCAGGAAGGTCGACTGCCTGAAGACCCAGTGCTACGTCATGACCATGGCGGCGCACGGCGTCCCCGACCGCAGCCAGGATACCGCCACCCCGATCCGCTTCACGGGCTCCGGCCCCGGATCGGGGGGCGGGACGGGTTCCGGCGGCGGGGCGGGGACGGGCGGCTCGTCCGGCACCGGTACGGGCGGTGGGACGTCCTCCGGGTCGGGGACGGGCGCACAGGGCGGGGCGGGCGGGTCCGCTCCGGCCGGCGGCCCGTCCAGCACCGCGTCCGGCGCGCCCTCAGCGGTGGCGGCGCCGGGCGCGGTGTCCCCGGACGGCCTGTCCCCCGCGGGCGCGTTCGAGCAGACGCCCTCCGGCGGGCGGGCCGGATCGCCGTGGCCGTTCTGGGCCGTGACCGGAGCCGCCGTCCTCGCCGTGCCGGCCGCCCGGCACGTCGCCCGCCGCCGTGGGGCCCACCGGCGGAACCCGTCATGACCGGGACACCCCTCTTGATCTGCGGCGGCACTCCTGTACAGTCCCGATCTTAGGTAAGCCTTACCTAAGTTTTCGAGAGGAACCGATGTCCAGACGCAAGACGAGGGCGACCGTGCGGCTCGCCCGCGGCGCGGCCCTGCTCGCCGCCGCCGGGCTGACCACGATCGGGCTCGGCGCCGCCCCGGCGCTCGCGGCCGGTCCCGCGACCACCGTCACCCCCGCGACCGGGGCCGACCCCGAGGGCGCGACCCTCACCGTCCACGGCAGCGGGTTCAACGCCAACGCCAACAACGGCCTCGGCGTCTACGCCGTGTTCGGGCCGAAGGGCCCCGACTACGCCACCAACGCGAACGCCTACCAGGCGTCCAAGTGGGTGCACAAAGGGGCCACTCCCAGCGCCGGGCAGGCCGTCATGAACGCCGACGGCACCTTCGACCTCACCTTCACCGGCATCAAGGCCACGTACACCGACGGCGACGGCAAGCAGGTCGACTGCCTGAAGACGCAGTGCTACGTCATCACGATGGCGGCGCACGGCCTGCCCGACCGCAGCCAGGACAGCTTCACCCCCGTCACGTTCACCGGCGGGGAGAATCCCGGCCCGGGCCCCGGCCCCGGCACCCCCGCGGGGACGGGACAGCAGAAGCTGTCCACCAAGGTCGCCAACGGGGCGCTCACCCTCGCCCTGGCCGGTGACAGCGCCGAGCTGAGCGCGGTGGCGCCCGGCAAGCACTCCACCGGCGCGCTACGCGCCGCGACCGTCACCGACGCACGCGGCACCCAGGCGGGCTGGAGCCTCGTCGGCGAGGTCACCGACTTCGGCCGCGCGGCGGGCGGGACGATCCCGGCGGCCGGGCTCGCCTGGTCCCCGACCGCGCGTGTCGTGGACGACGGCTCGCAGGGCACGGTCACCCCCGGCGCGGCGGGCACCCTCGGGGCGCCCCGTACGCTCGCGTCGTCGGCCGCCGGATCCAGCGGCGGCGTGTTCGAGGCCGGCGCCGGACTGGACCTCAGCGTCCCGGCGGGCACCGCGCCCGGCGACTACACGGCCACCCTCACCCTGACCCTGTCCTAAGCCCGGGACCTGAGGGCGAGCCGCCAGGCGAGCCCGCCGGGCCGGGGCCGCAAAGGAAGGGGTGGGGATGGTCGAAGCATCCCCACCCCTTCAATCGCAGAGAGTACGCGGAGTCATTTCCTGATGAACGCAAAGCGCGGAGCCGCCGTCGTGGCCGCGGTGACCGCACTGGCCGCGTCCACGGCCGTCCCGGTACCGGCCTCCGCCCACGCCGGGGCCGCGCCGGTCGCCGCCGGGGGCATCCCTCGTGGCGCCGCTCGTGGCGCCGCGCCCTCGCCGGACGGGTTCGCCTGGTCGGTCAAGCCCGCCGGTGCCAAGGGGCAGTCGCGGCGCGACTTCTTCGTCTACGCGGTCTCGCCCGGCCAGCAGGTGCGCGACAAGGTGGTCGTCACGAACATGAGCACGCGGAAGCTGACCTTCCGCGTGTACGCCACCGACGCGTTCAACACCGCGGACGGCTCGTTCGCGCTGCTCGCCGCGGACCGCACGGCCACCGACGTCGGCACCTGGATCAGCGTCGCGGGCGCGCCCGCGCGCACCGTCGCGCCCGGCCGCTCCGCCGGGCTGCCGTTCACGCTGACCGTCCCGCCCGGCGCCACGCCGGGCGACCACTCCGGCGGCGTGATCGCCGCCGTCACCGAGCAGACCACCGGCGGCCAGGGGCAGCGCGTCAACGTCGACCGCCGGATCGCCGCCCGCGTGTACGCGCGGGTGGACGGCGCTCTCACCTCGTCCCTGCGGGTGGAGGGCCTGAAGGCCGCGCACGACCGGCCCCTGTTCGGCGGCGGTGACGTGGACGTCACCTACCGGATCCGCAACACGGGGAACGTGCGGCTCGCCGCGACCGCGCGGGCCGGTGTCAGCGGCCCGTTCGGCACGGGCCTCGGCAGCCCGGCCACGCGGCGGGTCCCCGAGCTGCTGCCCGGCAACGTCTACACCTTCACCGACCGGGTCCGCGGCGTGTACCCGGCGGGTCCGCTGACCGCGACGCTGCGTCTGACGCCCGCGGCCGCGGCGGACGGCCCGTCCGGCGGCTCCCCGGCGGGAGCGCGGCCGACCGTCCGGACCACCGGGTGGTGGGCGACGCCGTGGGCGCCGCTCGCGGGGGTCGTGTTCGCCGTCGTCCTCGCCGCGTACCTGGTGCGGCGCCGCCGCAGGGCCAGGGCATGAGGACGCTGCTGGCGGCGGCGCTGGCCGTCCCGCCGCTCTCCCTCGCGGCGCCCGGCCCGGCCGTCGAGATCGACCGCGCCGAGGCGCGCGTGGGCGACACCGTCACCGTGGACCTGGCGGCGTGGCCGTCCGGCAACGTGCTGATCGAGCTGTGCGGCAACGGCGGGACGCGCGGCTCGGCCGACTGCGCCGTCGCGGCGGCGGCGACCACGTTCGTCGACGCCAAGGGGCGCGGCACGGCGATGGTCACGGTCGTCAGGCCGCCGATCGGCTGCCCGTGCGTGATCTCCGTGCGCCCGGTCGCCGGGGGGCGTGCGCGGACGGTCCCGCTGGCGGTCAAGGGCGTTCCGTCCCTGTCGTCCGCGCAGCGCCGCGCCGTGTCCGCCGCGCCCGTGCGCGACCTCGCCGTCTCGGGGATCCGGGTGACCGGCGGCGGCCCGTGGCCCGCCTGGCTCGGCGGACCCGCGACGCGGACGGTCACCTTCACCGTGCGCAACACCGGCGCCGCGCCCGTCACCGACCCGCCGCTCACACTGGCGGCCGGACGCGGCGCCGAGCCCACCGGGATCCTGGACGCGCCGAAGATCGGGACGCTGGCGCCCGGGCAGGAGCGGACGTTCTCCGTGCGCGCCCGGCTGCCGGGCCCCGCGTTCGGCCGGTACACGGTCGCCGGGGAGCTGACCGGCGTCGACCGGCCCGCGCGGTTCACCGCGCGGACCTCGTCCTACCCGTGGGCGCTGCCCGCCCTGATCGTGCTCGCGGCACCCCTCGCCGCCGTCAGGGAGTTCCGCCGTCCCCGCGGCCGCGCCGGACGCGGGCCCGCCGCGCCGCCGCGCGCCGTCGCCATGAACGAGATCGTCGCCCTGAACGTCGGGCAGTGGCGGCGGCTGCGCAACCTGTCGAGGTCCGCGCTGGCCGAGGCGCTCACCCCGCTCACCGGGGCGGCGTGGACGGACCGCGACGTCGAGCGCGCGGAGACCTTCGTCCCGCCCCGGCGGTTCGACGCCGACGAGCTGCTGGCGCTCAGCCGCGCCCTCGACGTCCCGCTGCCGGCGCTCCTGCTCCCGCCGTCCGGCTACGAGATCGCGCCTCCCGCCGCCCCGGTCGTCGGTTCGGGGCGGGCGCCCGCCGCCGGCCCGTCCGCCTAGAGAAGGAGAGCCATGGAGCAGGAACCGTTCACCGCCGAGGTGGTCGCGGCGATAGCCCGCCACATGAACGACGACCACGCCGAGGACTCGGTGCTGATCGTGCGGGCGCTCGGCGGGCAGCCGGCGGCCACGGCCGCGGTGATGACCGGGATGGACGCCGACGGGATCGACTTCTCCGTCCAGGTGGACGGGCGTCCGGTGCCGGTCCGCATCCCCTTCGGCGAGCGGCTGACGGAGCGGGCGCAGGTGCGCGCCGAGGTGGTGCGCATGTACGAGAAGGCCCGCGAGGGCCTGCGGTTCTCGGTCAGGTTGCGCACCGCCACCCAGCCCGACCACCGGGACACCGAGCACTCCCCCTACATGGACGCGCTCGTCGAGGGGCGGCTCTCCAGGGACGAGTACGCGCTGCTGGTCGGGCAGCTCTCCTTCGTCTACGACGTCCTGGAACAGGCGGCCGACGCGATGCGCGACGACGAGGTCGCCGGCGCGTTCGACTTCGCCGGTTTCCGCCGCCTGGACGCCCTGCACGCCGACCTGGAGTTCTTCCACGGGCCGGACTGGCGCGAGCACGTCCGGGCCGACGAGGCGACCCGCCGCTACTGCGACCGGCTCCGCGAGGTGTGCTTCGACTGGGCGGGGGGCTTCGTCGCCCACCACTACACCCGCTACCTCGGCGACCTGTCCGGCGGGCAGGTCATCGCCCGGCGGCTCAAGGGCGCCTATGGGCTCGACGACGGCGAGGGCCTGCGCTTCTACCAGTTCACGGGACGGCCGAAGGCGCTGAAGGACCGGTACCGGGTCCTGCTCGACACCGCGCCGTGGGACGAGGCGGAGCGCGCGCGCATCATCGCCGAGGTGAAGACCGCCTACCGGCTGAACTCGGAGCTGATCACCGCGCTGGGCCGCCGCCTGCCCATCGACCCGGCCGCGTGACGCGGTGACTCCGGTGCCGTCCGGGGCTCCGCGGGAATCTCGGATTGGAGCGCGCCATAAGACCGGTTGGGGTGGTTATGAGGCATTCCAGCAGGCCATCGTTCTAGGCTGTCGCCCGTGACCTCAGGGCAGATGGTGATCGACGGCCGCTTCGAGCTGCGGGGACGGCTCGGCAGCGGTGGGATGGGCACGGTCTGGCGCGCGTTCGACCTCGCCCTGGAGCGCGAGGTCGCGCTGAAGGAGGTGCGGCTCGCCGACACCGAGACCTCCCGGCTCGACCCGGACGTCGTGACGATGCTGCGGGAGCGGGTGATGCGCGAGGCCCGCGCCCTCGCCCGCATCCACCACCCCAACGTCGTGACCATCCACCACATCGTGGACTCGCCGGACATGCCGCACCCATGGCTGGTCATGGAGCTCGTCCGCGGGGAGTCCCTGCACGACCGCCTGGAACAGGGGCCGATGCCGCCCGCCGAGGCCGCCGCCGCAGGGCGCGGGATCCTCGCGGCGCTGCGGGCCGCCCACGCCGCCGGGATCTGCCACCGCGACGTCAAGCCCGCGAACGTCCTCCTGCGGACGGACGGGACGCCCGTCCTCACCGACTTCGGCATCGCGGTGCTGGAGGAGGCGTCCCGCGTCACCGCCACCGGCGGGCTCGTCGGCTCGCCGGAGTACATCGCGCCCGAGCGGCTGCACGGGCACGAGGGCAACCCGGCCTCGGACCTGTGGTCGCTCGGCGTGCTGCTGTACGTGGCCGTGGAGGGCCGCAACCCGCTGCGCCGCCCCACCACGGCCGCGACGCTGGCCGCGGTCATGACGGCGCCGATCCCCCCGGCGCACCGCGCCGGGCCGCTGGGGCCCGTCCTCCAGGCGCTGCTGGTGCGGGAACCCGCCGCCCGCCCGGCGGGCGACCACCTCGACCACCTGCTCTCCCAGGCCGCCGCGGCGGCAGGCCCGGGGACCGCCACGGGAAAGGGCGCGGCGTCGCCCATGCCGGGGCCGACGCCTGTGCCGGGGTCGATGTCGGCGCCCCTGCCGTCGAACCCGTCCCTGCCGTCGATGCAGGGCCCGCCGCCGCCACCGCCCGGCTTCTCGTTCCCCGGCGGCCCGGGGACGAACCCGAACGCGTTCCCGCCGCCGATCCGGATCACCGACCCGGCGCTGCGGCCGCGGCGCCGGTCGCCGCTGACGACCGTCCTGATCGCCACCCTGGCCGCCGGGGCGGTCGCGGCGGTCCTGACGACCTTCATCGTCGTCCTGCCGAAGGTCCTGGACGTGCCCGGACGGGTGGCGGCCAGTGGCCGTCCGAACGGCACGACCCCCGCGGGCGGCACCGGCGGCACGGGCGGGCCGCGCGGCGGTGGCGGCGGCACCACCGAGACCAAGACGCTGCTGACGCCCGCCGCCATCCGCGGCGTGATCAAGAAGTTCGAGGAGGCGTCGCGCAGCAGGCGGTTCGCCGAGTTCACGGTGTACGAGGAGCGCGCGGACGCCGACGCCCCCGTCGCCGGGCGCCGCGCCGCCTTCGACAACTACACCTATGAGAAGGGCGCGGACGCCGCCGTCCGCAAGGGCCCGAGCATCGCCATCACCACGGGCGACGCGAAAGTGGACCTCAACTCCTTCAATTGGGACGCCCTGCCCGCGCTGATGCAGCGGGCCGCGCGCACGCTCAAGGTGCCGAAGCCGACGATGAGGTACGTCATCGTCCGGGCCGCGTGGACGTTCAACGGCGACCGGCCCACCATGATGATCTACTTCACGGACGAGTACGACGGCGGCTACCTGGCCGTGAACACCAAGGGCAAGGTCATCAGCACCGTCCCCGCCGACTCCTGACGTCCGCGCGTCCAGGATCTTTCAAGCGACGGCCAAGACACCGCGTGCGGCGGCGCATCGCCGCGTGCCGCGCCGCCCCCCGGCCGTAGGGTCCCGCAGGCGCGGCCGGGCCGATCCGGAGTGCGGCGCGCCTCCACGCAGAGGGGGACGTCGTGAGGACCAACTGGAAGGCCGCCGTCGCAGCCGCCGGAGCGGCCGCCACCGTGGCCGCCGTCGCGGCCTGGCCCGCCGGATCCGCGTCCGGCGCCGCCGGGGCCGGTCCGAAGGGCTGGATCCTGCTGGACCACGAGGGCTTCGACGAGCCGCTGCGCGTCGACGCGGCCAAGTGGCGCCTCGACCCGCAGGGACCGCGCAGCCCCTGGCACGTCGACGCGTTCGACGACGACGGCGAGGCGTGGAAGAGGATCAGCGGGCCCCTGTTCGACAAGCAGCTCGCCACCCTCAACGTGTTCCGCAAGCGCGTCGCCTTCGGGCACAAGGGCTGGCTGACCGCCGAGGTCGCCGCCGTCGACAAGGACCGCGACGGCCGTCCCGACTCGCGTCCCGGCCTGTCGACCGCGCGTCTCCCCCACGGCCAGAAGGCCGCACGGCTGTCCGAGCCCAGCTGGGACGCCGGGGTCCTGATCCGCCCCACCCGCCCGCTGCCGCGCCACTACCGCGTGGAGATGACGCTGCGGGGCATCGAGTTCGGCGGCAAACGCCACGGCACCTTCGACTACAACGGCAGGCACAACGGCTACACCAGGGAACCCTGCAAGACCCGTTTCCCGTGGACGTTCCAAGGCGCGCTGCCCGGAGCGTCGCGTTGCGACTACCCGAACGTGACGCGCGAGAACGGCTTCTACTACATGACGATCCTCGACTACGCGACGCCCGCGCCCCACGGCAACCCCGGCATCCACTACCGGCGCAAGGCCATCATGGACGGCTACTACAGCGACGACGAACGCTGGAAGAACGCCGGGACCTGCAACCCGAAGACGGGCAGGATCTACCGCACCTTCGACGGCACCTTCAACGGCGTCAACGCGCTGTTCCCGCGCGGCGACCTGTTCCGCGAGGCCGCCAACAACAACATCAGCAACGAGTACTACATCAAGTCCGCCTGCGGGAACGTCTCCATGGACAAGCCCTACGGGCCGGGCGGCAAGTTCCAGGGCCACCTCACCAGCGCCGAACTGCAACCCCATCTCCTGCCCAAGGCCGCCTACCGCTTCGCCGTGGAACGCGACCGCACCGGATACACGCTGGAGATGAGCGGCCCGTTCCTGCACACCGGCCAGACGACACTGCGCGTCCACCACGACTTCGTGGAGAACGGCCGTCCGATCTGGCACTACAACCAGACGCCCGGCGAGTACGACGGCCGCTTCGACCGCAGGCTCCTCCACAAGGGCCCCGCCGGGACGTACACCACCGGGCACTCCTGGCCGAAGGGCTCCGCCTACCCCGACTCCTTCATCATCGGCGATCCGCACCTGAACTACTACGAGGGCTCCGCCTACATCGACGACATCCGCCTCTACGTGCCCCGCAGGTGACACCCGCGGACCGGCCGGTCCGCACCTGAGCGATCTTGGCATGCCCGGGCCCAGCGCCGGGTCAAGTGATCACGAAGCCCGACCGTGTCGGTGCCCGGCGCCCGCGCCCCGGACCCGAAGCTAGCGGTGATCATGACCCTGACCTGGGAGATCCCGCATGCGCTACCGCTTCGTGCCCATCGCCGCGGCCGCCGCCCTCGGCGCCGTCCTCACCGCCCCGGCGGCCGCCGCGGACCCGCCCGCGCCTCCCGGTGCGACCGAGGCCGCCGAGCACCTCGCCGCCCTCATCGTCGCCGAGGAGGGCTCCATGACCGGCTACAGCCGCCAGAAGTTCCCGCACTGGACGACCGTCTCCGGGACGTGCAACACCCGCGAGACCGTCCTCAAGCGCGATGGCGAGAACGTCCGGACCGACGCCCAGTGCGCCGCCGTCGAGGGCGAGTGGACCAGCCCCTACGACGGCGCCCGGTGGACGAAGGCGTCCGACCTCGACATCGACCACATGGTCCCGCTCGCCCAGGCATGGCGCTCCGGCGCCGACCGGTGGACGACCGAGCGCAGGCGCCGCTTCGCCAACGACCTGGACAGCTCGCAGCTCTGGACCGTCACCGACAACGTCAACCAGGCCAAGGGCGACAAGGACCCCGCCCGGTGGAAGCCGCCGCTGACCTCCTTCTACTGCACCTACGCCCGGTCCTGGATCGACGTGAAGCACCGCTACGGCCTGACCGTCGACCAGGCCGAGAAGGACGCGCTGGGCGAACTGCTGCGGACCTGCTGACCCGAGGTCAGCGGCCCCTCCCCCGGCGGGGCGGGCGCATCCGGAAGCCCCTGGTCCCGTGGTTCCGCCTGCACCGGCCGCATCCGGACCGGCGCCCGCGGGGGCGGGGGGAATCGCACAAGACTCGCGAATCCCCCCGCGCCTCGCCCCGCCGTCCAGAAGAACGCCCGAACCCTCCCAGAAGCCCAATAACCGCAGAGCAGACGGACCCGGCGGCGCCCAGAACGGCGGAGAGGGCCTGCGCCAGAGTGAGCATGTCGTCCAAGATGACTCCCAAGACCGGGCCCGCGCGACACCGCCGGGCCGTGTCCGCCCATTCCCGTGCCGTGGCCGGTTTCCGGCGATCTGTGTGCGCGGCCGGTGCCCCTGTCTAGGCTGATGGGATGCCCCCACGCGAGCCTTTCGGAGGCCGTCCGGACCGGATCCGGAGGCGGGCGTGACGACCGGGCGCGACGGCGACGCGGCGGGCGGGTTCGCGAGCGCGCTGCGGGCCCTCTACGAGGCCGCCGGACGGCCGCTCCCCCGGATCCTGATCTCCCAGGCCCGGGCGCAGCGGCCCCCGATCCGGCTGAACCCGAGCTCGCTCAGCGACTGGATGGCGGGGATCAGCGTCCCCTCGGATCCGCGGGCGGTGGGCTTCCTCGTCTCCTACCTCCAGGCGCGTGTGCCGGTGCCCCCGGGGCCGGGTCCGCGCCCACCCGGATGGTGGGAGGAGTTGAGGGCCTCCGCCTGGGAGGAGCGGCACGCGAACCGCGGCGGCCGCCGGCGGACACGTCCCGGAGCAGCGGCCGAGGCGGCGGCGCCCTTGTCAGGCAGCGAAGCACGGCGGTTCTGGTCCGGTGTCGTCCCCCGGCAGGCCGACTGCTACCAGGCGCGTCCCTCGGCCGTCCGGATGCTCGACGAAGACGGCACGGGCGGATGCCACGTCCTCACCGGGACCGGCGGTGTCGGGAAGACGCAGATCGCCGCCCACTTCGCCCGGGAAGCCTGGCGGACGGGAGGCGTCAGCGTCCTCGTCTGGATCCCGGTCATCACCAGGGAGGCGGTGATCGCGGGCTACGCCCAGGCGGGGGTGGCCCTCGCGGACGCGAGTCCGGGCGATCCCGACCGCGCGGCGGAAAGGTTCCTCGCCTGGTGCGAGACGACCGAGGAGAACTGGCTGGTGGTGCTGGACGACGTAGAGGAGCCCTCGTCCCTGCGCGGCTTGTGGCCCCCGCATCCGTCCCGCGGCCGGACGGTGGTCACCACCCGCCGCCGTGACGCGGCGTTCACCGGTCAGGGCCGCCGACTGCTGGAGGTCGAGTTGTTCACCGCCGACGAGGCGTCCGCCTACCTGACCGCGAAGCTCGCACAGCACGGACGCGAGGACGAGCCCGCTCAGATCGACGGGCTGGCCGGGGACCTCGGCCACCTGCCCCTCGCCCTCGCCCAGGCCGCGGCGTTCATGATCGACGCGGAGCTGGACTGCGCCGCCTACCGGGAGCGGCTGAGAGACCGCCGGCGAACCCTCCTCGACCTGGTCCCGGACGTCGGCGCGCTTCCCGACGACCACCACGCGACCGTGGCGGCGACCTGGTCGCTGTCCGTCGAGCGCGCCGACCGGATCCGCCCCGCCGGGCTGGCGCGGCCCCTGCTCGAACTGGTCAGCATGCTGGACGCCGGAGGCGTCCCCGCCGCCGCGCTGAGCAGCCCGGCCACCCTCGCCTACCTGGAGCGGCGCCGGGGCACCGCTCCTGTCAGCCCCGAGGACGCGCGGGACACGCTGCGCACCCTGCACCGGCTGAGCCTGGCCGACCACGACCCTCGATCCGGCCAGCGGTCGGTCCGCGTGCACGGCCTCATCCAGCGGGCCACCCGCGAACCGCTGCCGGACGACCTCACACGGACGGCGGTGCGCGCGGCGGCCGACGCCCTGCTCGCGGTCTGGCCCGAGACCGAGCGGAACGGGGACCTCTCCTCGGTGCTGCGCGCGAACGCCGAGGCCCTGATCTCCCACGCCCACCGGGACCTGTTCCACGAGGGCGCCCACCCGGTGCTGTTCCGCATGGGCGTGAGCCTGGGCGACAGTGGCTCCTCATCGGCCATCGGCTACCTGGAGGACCTCTTTTCGACGGCTCTCGCCACGCTCGGGCCGCGCCATCCCGACACGCTCATCGCCGCCCGGCACCTGTCCTGGTGCAGGAGCGAGGCCGGACGTCCACGGGAGGCCGTCACCGCGCTGCGGCTGCTCCTCGAAGAGCAACTCGGCGTCATGGGGCCCGACCACCCGGAAACGCTGGCCACGCGCAGGTGCCTCGCCCGGAGCCTCGCCGAGGCGGGAGAGCCGGACGCGGCCCTGTCGCTGTTCCGCGAGCTCATCGCCGATCAGACGCGCATCCTCGGGCCCGCCGCCCCGGAGACGCTCGCCACCCGCTGCAACCTCGCCCGCTACCAGGGGGAGGCCGGAGAGCACGCGGACGCCGTCGCGGCCTTCGAGGAACTGCTGGAGGACCAGCGCGGGGTCTTCGACGCCGACCACCCGGAGGTGCTCTCAGCCCGGGGCAACCTCGCGCGCTGGCAGGGCCGCGCGGGGGACGTGGACACCGCCGTCCGCGCATTCGCGTCCGTTCTGGAGGACCATTTGCGGATCCTGGGCCCGAACCATGTGGAGACGCTCACGACACGGAACAACCTCGCCTTCTGGACGGGCAAGGCGGGAGATGTGAACGGCGCGCTGGAGGCGTTCCAGGCCCTGCTGGACGACGAGCTCCGGATCCTCGGGGCCGATCATCCGCGGACGCTGACGGCACGGGCGAACCTCGCCCGGCTCACCGGCGAGAACGGCGACGCCGCAGGGGCGGTGGAGGCGTTCGAGCGGCTGCTGGAGGACCGCCTGAGGATCCTCGGCCCCGGCCACCCCACCATCGCCGTCACGCGCGAAGGGCTGTCCCGCTGGCGGGGTCGCGCCGATCCGCTCCTGGAGACTCCGTCAGACGCCTCCTAAGATGGACATGACCGCTGGACCCCGACCACCCCGACGCCCGACGGCCGTCTCGGGAACATCGATCCGGGCCGGACCCGGGTCGGCGTGTCGACGGAAGGCCGCGCATGGACCACTCCGGCCCGGAGCCCCTGCTCTGGCGAAAGAGCAGGGCGAGTCAGGGCGCCGACGAATGCGTGGAGCTCTCCGTCCTCGACACGATGGTCTTCATCCGTGACTCCCGGAACGTCGGCGGCGGCATGCTGGCCTTCACCCGGAGCCAGTTGCGGGAACTCTTCGAACGACTCCGCGCCGAAGGCTGACGCGGCGCACCCGCCGGTCGGGCGGTGTACCCGGAGGGGTGGGGACCGGGGGTCAGTGTTCTTGGGGTGGGTAGTGGGCCAGGCCGCGGGCCAGGGTGCGGGCCCAGGGGGCGTCGACCTGGTCGATGGCCATGGCGGTCACGGCGTCGCACCAGAAGCCGCGCAGGAAGTACATCTGGATCTGGCCCTCGGACGCGCCGGACACCTCCCGCACGTACTCCACCGCCTCGGCGTAGCAGGCGCGGATCGCCTCGCCGATGGCGGGCTCGCTCGCGGCGCATTTCGCCTGCATGAGCACCATGGGCAGGTTCCGGTCGACGATCAGCCGGGCGTAGGCGTCGCCCATGGCGAACAGGATCGCCTCAGGGTCGCCGCTGCGCACCTGCGCGGCGCTGTCGGCCAGGCACTGGAGGATCCGGTCCGCGCAGTGGTTCACCACGGCGACGAACAGCGCCTCCTTGCCGGGGAACAGGCGGTAGAGGTACGCCTGCGAGATCCCGGCGTGCCGGGCGACCTCGGTCGTCGTCGTCCCGTAGTAGCCGCGCGCCGCGAACGCGTCGGTCGCGGTCCGCACGACCGTGGTGCGGCGCTCGTCGGCGGTGGAGAGTCTCCGGGGGGTGGCCATATGAGTAATAAACCACTCACACTTTCGGGCGGCAACCCGCCCGGCTTCCGCCGGACTTGGCCGCGACGGCGAGCTCCCGCTACTTAGTGTTGCTTTTATCAACATGTACGCGAGGAAGCCGCGCTGACGCGGGGTCTTGTTTGAGCTTAGGTGTTGTGTTTATCAACAGCGAGCTATATACCTGCTGTGACGACCCTCCACGAGCCCGCGAAGGCGGACGCCTTGGGCACCCCGCCACGGCCTGCGAGCGCCACCCGGACGGGCTCCGGAACGAGGAGTCGCGGTCAGGATCTGGGAGGTCTTGGATGACGACGAACGACAGCGTCAGACGGACGGGCAAGGCGGCGGACATCGGGCGCCGGGGGCTGCTGGGGAGCGCCACGGCACTGGCGGTCGGCGGGGCGGTGCTCGCCACCGGCGCGGGGACGGCGGCCGCGGGCGCGGGCGTCCCCCGTCCCGACTCGCCGCTGAAGCCCATCCCCGTCCCGCCGCAGGTGCCCGCCGCCTCGGGATACGTGCAGGTCCCGGGCGCGCGCCTCTGGTACTGGGACACCGGGGGCCGCGGGGCCCCCGTCATCTTCCTGCACCCCGCGACCGGCAGCGCGGAGAGCTGGCCCTATCAGCAGCCCTACTTCGCCAAGGCCGGGTACCGGGTCATCTCGTACTCACGGCGCGGGCACTACCGGTCCGACGCCGGGTCCAAGGACGAGACGGGGACCGGCTCCGGCGACCTCCACGCCCTCGTCGGGCACCTCGGCGTCCGGCGCTTCCACGCGGTCGGCGTCGCCGCGGGCGGGGGCCTCGCGCTCGACTACGCGCTGTCACACCCGGACCGGCTGCACAGCCTGGTGATCAGCGGCAGCCTGACCGGCGTGACGGACCAGGCGTACCGCGACATGCTCTCGCGCCTGCGGCCGCACGGCTTCGACGAGATGCCCCCCGACTTCATCGAGCTCGGGCCGTCCTACCGGGCGATCGACCCCGCCGGCGTGCAGCGGTGGCTCGACATCCACCACCGCGCCGTCCACACCGAGGTGAGCCAGCCGAACGCCAACAGCCCCGCCTGGGCCGACGTCGAGCGGCTGCGCGTCCCCACGCTGCTCCTGTGGGGCGACGGCGACCTCTACAGCCCGCCGACCGTCCAGCGGATCATGGCGGGCCACCTCCGCGACGTCGAGACGGTCGTCGCCAACGAGTGCGGCCACCAGCCGCACTGGGAGCGCTCGGACGTCTACAACCCCGTCCTGCGCAGGTGGCTGGGCAAGCACTCGCGGTGACCGGTGTCGCCGGGGAGCCCGTTCGCGCCGCGGGCTCCCCGGCGGCCTCTCAGCCCAGCCGTGGTATGACCTCGGCGGCGAGCCGCTCCATCTGCTCCAGGTCGTCGAAGAGCGGGGTGAGCAGGATCAGTTCCGCTCCCGCGTCCGCCACCTCGCGCAACCCGCGGACGCACGCGTCCGGGGGTCCCCAGACGGCGACGTCGGACAGGCCGTCGCGTCCGTAGAGGTTCCGCAGGCCCGCCGCCACGCGCTCCCCCGCGCGCGCCGCGTCGTCGTCCACCGCGATGTAGACCCGCTTGCCGATGGGGAAGGACGCGGCGTCGCGTCCCTCGTCCGCCAGCGCCTCGCGCAGGACGCGGACCTCCCCGGCGAACTGCTCCGTCGTCGCCGACCCCGCGCCGATGAACGCGTCACCGTGCCGGACCGCGCGCCGCAGCGCCGCCGGGGCGTGGGCGCCGAACCAGATCGGCGGATGCGGCCGCTGGAACGGCTTGGGTTCCATGGCGGCGCCCTCGACCTGCCAGAAGCGCCCGTCGAAGTCGATGCGCGGTTCCGTCCAGCACGCCTTCATCAGGTTCAGGCCCTCGGTGAAGCGGGCGACGAGGCCGTCCGGGTCCACGCCGAACGCGCCGAACATCCGGCCCCGCCCGCCGGTCCCGACGCCCACGTCGAGACGGCCGCGGCTGAGCTGGTCCAGCGTGCTCAGGCTCTTGGCCAGGTGGACGGGGCTGTGCAGCGGCGTGACGAGCACGGCGCAGCCGAGACGCAGCCGCCCGGTGCAGGCGGCGGCGAAGGCCATGGTCTCGATGGGACTCAGCCGGGACGCCGAGCCGAGCACCTGTTCCTGCGTCCAGGCGCCCTCGAAGCCGAGTTCCTCGGCGCGCTCCAGATGGGCGCGGAAGGCGGCCGGGTCGAACTCCCGGTCGGTGACGTCCTGCGGGATGGAGATCGCGAAACGCATCTCCAAGACACTAACGGTCGCGTTCGTCCTGAACGACGGCGGGTCCGGAACCCGCGTCGGCCGGCGGACGCGGCCGGGACGGGCGCGGGCTCAGGCGGTGTGCGGGAGCTTGTTCAGGGCGGCGCGGATCGCTCGGACGGCCTCGCAGACCTGGTCCGGCGGATAGGCGGTGTAACAGAGGCGGAAGTAGCCGGGCTGGGGGCACATCTGCGTCTGGCCCGGCAGGATCTGGACGTTGGCCTCTCCCGCGATCCAGGCGGCCAGCCGCGCCTCCGCGTCGTCGATCTCGGGGAACAGGTTGGGGAAGGCGATGGATCCGGCAGGGGGTACGCGCTGCAAGTAGGGGCGCAGGTCGAGCAGGAAGAACTGGGCCGGATTGCGTCCCGGCTCGCCCTCTCCGTAGTACGGGATCTCCTGTGTCTCCAGTTCCTTGGCGATCTGCCGGTGCGCCTGGGTGAGCAGCTTCTTGTACTCCTGCATCAGCGCGCGGGGGTACCACTCGGGTTTCTGCGAGCCGTCGGGGAAGAGCAGCCTGATGTAGGCGTTCTTGAGGGAGTCCAGCGGGCCGAACCAGGCCATCGGCGACCGTCCGCCGCCGCCCTTGACCGCGTCCTGGACCGCCTTCGACTTGGAGATCAGGAAGCCGACCCGGAAGCCGGAGAGGCCGAAGTCCTTGCCCAGCCCCCACACCAGGTGGATCCGGTCGGTGTGGGCCTCGTACAGGTCCAGGGACAGGACGGTCGTGAACGGCGGATCGGCGCCCTCGATCTGGGAGTGGGCGTAGATCTCGTCCGTGACGAGGTGCAGGTCCGGTTTGGTCATCGCCCACGTGCAGATGTCGTTCAGGAGCTGCCTGCTGAAGTTCACACCGAGGGGGTTCTGCGGGTTGGTCAGCACCAGCAGCTTCGGCGGACGCGGCTCCCTGTCGTAGGCATCCTTGACGTCCTGGAGGGTCAGCTCGAACTCGATCTTCGGTGCGACGGGCACCAGGCGCAGGCCGGGGCGCTGCTCGAAGCACCACCGGAACCCCTGCCAGCACGGCACCGGCACCATGACCCCGTCGCCCGGTTCGAGCGCCCCGGTGTGGAGCAGGGCGAACGCGAGCGACTCCAAGGCGCCGGACACCCCGGCCGTGGCGCAGACGTCGCTGTCGGCGTCGATCCGGGGCGAGAAGGTCTCGTGCAGCAGGTCGGTCACATGCTTCCGCAGGTCCTTGAGGCCGTACGGCGGGGACTTGTAGCGGACGTCGTCCATCTCGACCCGGGCCTTGTCGAGGACGTGGCTCTTCAGCGACGGGTACGGCAGGACGTTGTCCGCGATGGCGAGGTTGACGACCGGCCGCCCGGTCACCTCGTGGAAGGCGGCGATCCGCTGCTCGGCGTCGGCGATCCGCAGCACCTGCCCGAGCAGTGAGGACGCGGTCCCCTCGGACGGCTCCTCCGCTCCGATCCCGTTCTCCGTCATGGGCCCTCCCGATGCGCCGGCCGGTCGGGAACCGGCTGGGCCCCGATCGCTCCTGGTCCTGTCCGCCGGTGGCCCAACTCCAACCCAACGCCCGGTAACCATTGGTCGGCCCGCGCGATGGTGGCGGAGGAGGGCAACCGGTCGCGGGCCCCGGTCCGAAGACCGGGTGATGAGCACCTCCATCATGCTGTTCACCCGCGATCTGCGGATACGCGACAACCCGGCGCTCGCGGCGGCGTGCGGGGCGGACCGCGTCGTCCCGCTCTTCGTCTTCGACGACGCGATCCTGGACGGCCCGTTCGCCGCGCCGAACCGTGTCCGGTTCCTCCTGGACAGCCTTGCCGACCTGCGCACTTCGCTCCGGGAGCTGGGCGGTGACCTCGTGGTGCGGCGCGGTGACCCGGTCGCGGAGGTCGCGCGGCTGGCCTCGGAGACCCGCGCGGAGACGGTGGTCCTCGCCGACGAGCGGTCCGCGTACGCGACGCGGCGGCTCGCGCGGCTCCGCGAGGAGGGGCTCACGGTCGCGGCGCACCCGGGCATCACGGTCGTCCCGCCCGGGGAGCTGACCCCGGGGAGCGGGGAGCATTACCGCGTGTTCACCCCGTACTGGCGGGTCTGGGACACGACGAGGTGGCGGCCCGCCGCGGAGGTGCCCGAGGCGGTCCGGCTGCCGTCCGGGGTGCGGGCCGGTGCCCTACCGCGGCTCACCGCCCTGACCGCGGGGTCGCCGTCGCCCGACCTCGCGCGCGGCGGCGAGCGGGCCGGACGCCGCCGCATGGAGGAGTGGCTGCGCGGCGACGCGGCCCGGTACGAGGAGGCCCACGACGACCTCGCCGCCGACCGCACGTCCCGGCTCAGCCCGTACCTGAAGTTCGGCTGCGTGTCCCCGCGCGAACTGGCGGAGGCCGCCCCGGACGGGGCGCGGCGCCAGCTCGCCTGGCGCGACTTCCACCATCAGGTCGCCGCCGCGTTCCCGGCGCTGGCCCGGGAGGACTACCGGCCGCGCGGACGGACCTGGAACGACGACCGCGAGGCGCTCGCCGCCTGGTGCGACGGCAGGACGGGCATCCCGATCGTGGACGCCGGGATGCGCCAGCTGCACCGCGAGGGGTTCATGCACAACCGGGCACGCCTGATCACGGCGTCGTTCCTGACCCGCGACCTCGGCGTCGACTGGCGGCAGGGCCTGCGCCACTTCAACGACTGGCTCGCCGACGGCGACATCGCCGACAACGCGGGGAACTGGCAGTGGGTCGCCGGGACCGGCAACAGCACCCGCCCCGACCAGGTCATGAAGCCGCTGCGGCAGGCGTCCCGGTTCGACCCGCGCGGCGACTACGTCCGGGCACACGTGCCGGAGCTCGCCGGGATCGAGGGGGCGCGCGTCCACCGCCCGTGGACGCTCCCCGGGAGCCGCAGGGACGCCCTGGACTACCCGGCGCCCATCGTCGACGTCGGCTGAGCGCGCCTCACTTGAGCGGGTCGTGGCCCCAGTTCATCAGGGAGTGACGCCACTTCGTGTCCTTGACGTCGCCGGACGGGCGCTGGGCGAGATGGCGGTGGACGTACCCGGCCACCTTGGCCATGTGCTGGTGGTCCTTCTCGGTCAGGTCGGCCTTCTTCGTCCGCAGCAGCTCGACGATCCTGCGGCCGGACGCGTGGCCCGTCGACTCCCCGCCGCCGTCCTTCTGCCCGGCGGACCGCGACTCGTCGGTCTTCAGCCAGTCCTCCAGCTCCTTGGCCGTCATGTTGACCGCCTCGCCGAACTCGGCCGCCCGGTCGTCGCCGCTCATTTCGAGCGCTTGCGCTTGCGCAGCGCGGAGCCCTTGTGGACGGCCTTCCTGCCGCTCTTCTCGCTCCGCACGGCGTACTGCGGCTCCTCCGGCGAGGCCGCGACGGTCCGCCCGGCCTCCTCACGGCGATCGGTGATCTTCTTCTCGACACGGCCCTTGGCGGTGGAACCGTGGCTGCTCCACGTGACCTCGTCCCCGACCTCGGGTTCCCTCTTTTTCCCCATGTGCCTCGCGGTACCCGCCCCTCGACCGGATACTCCCGCGAAACGCCTGGTCAGCCGCTCAGATCGGCCAGGACGGCTTGCGCGGCGCGCCGTCCGGACACCAGGGCGCCCTGGATGGACGCGGTGTCGCGGTGGTCGCCGCAGACATAGCGTCCCCGCCCGGCCCGGACCGGCCGCCGCACCCGCAGCGGAGGCGTCATCGCCGGGAGGGCGTCCGCGACCGGGTAGCTCGCGACGAGCCGCCACGCCGAGGTGTCCCCGTAGATCTCGTTCAGCCGGCCGCGCACCCGCGCCTCGGGGACGTTGAGGCCGAGCACCGAGGTCGAGATGAGCGCGCGCCCGTCGGGCGAGTACTCCGGGGCGGCGTCGGTCAGGACGAGCGTGTCGGTGATCACGCCCTCGGCGTCGATGATCTGGACGGGCTCGCCCAGCGGCGACGCGGGGGCCGCGTGGTAGAAGGTCGTCACCGACCGCATCACCGGCGCCTCCACCCCCGGGACCAGCGCCGCCGCGCGCACGGGGTCGGTCGCGACGACCACGGCGCGGGCCGGGATCCGCTGGCCGTCCACCGTCTCCACGCCCTCGCCCGTGACCGCGCGGACCGGCGTGGCCAGCGCGACCGTGTCGTCGGGGAGCCGGGAGGCGAGCTGCGCCGGGGCCTGCCCCATGCCCAGCGCCGGGACCCCGATGGTGCCACGCGCGAAGGACCGCCAGATCAGGTGGAAGAAGCGGCTCGACGTCTCCAGGTCCCGTTCCAGCAGGACGCCCGCGAGGAACGGACGCAGCAGCCTGTCCACCATCTCGTCCGATATCCCCCAGTGTCGGAACTCCGCGGCCGTGCTGCGCTCGGTGCCGTCGAGTATCCGGGAGCCGGGGAACGCGATGTCGCGGGCCGTCATCGCGGCCAGCGCGGCCTTGTCGCGGACCGAGCCGATGTCGGCGAACACCCCGCTGAGCGCGTGCCCGGGATGCCGCCACGGGAGCATGACGCGCTCGCGCCGCCCCTCGTGGAAGACCAGCAGGCCGGACGAGAACGGCCGCAGGTCGAGGGCGGGCAGGTCCAGGACGCGCCGCGCCTCCGGATAGGCGGTGTTGAAGACCTGGAACCCCCGGTCGAGGCGGAAGCCGTCGACGACGTCGGTCCGCATGCGGCCCCCCACGCCGTCCGACGCCTCCAGGACCCGGACCGGCACACCGTCCTCGTGCAGTCGCACCGCGCAGGCGAGCCCGGCCAGCCCCGCCCCCACGACGATCACGGCATCGGACACGCGTCCCCCATCCCCCGCGCGCCACGGGCGGACGCCCGCGGTCAGGGCCACCATGCCCGCCACAAGGGCACTTACCCGGACGGCCCCGGGCCGGGTCGGTCCGGGGGTCGGTCCGGGCCGGGTCAGTCCGGGTCGGGGCGGGTGAAGGTGAGGGCGCGGGCGGGGTTGTCCACCATGATCTTGTGGAGGGCCTCGTCGTCCACTCCGCGGCGGCGCAGGGCCGGGAGGAAGTGCGCGGGGATGTAGTCGAAGCCCTGGCCGCCGTACCGCTTGAGCTGGATCTTCTGGCAGACGTCGTGGCCCAGCAGAATCTGGTCGGCGTACCCCTCCTCGACCAGCGCGGCGATGCCGCGGGCGACCTTGTGGTCGCTGAGCAGGACCAGGTGCCCCCACGGGCTGCCCGGCGAGGTCAGGAAGTCGAACTCGATGAAGACGCCGCGGGCGAGGACGCGGCGCGCGAAGGGCAGGTCCACCGCCATGGTGCCCGCGTGGCCGAGGACGACGTTCGCGGGGTCCACGCCCTCCTCGTCCAGGATGTCGAGGACGGTGAACTTCTCCTCGCCGACGCCGCCCACATGGAAGGTGATCGGGGCGCCGGTGATCCGGCTCGCCCGGCCGCTCGCGCGGACGCTCTTCAGCTCGTCGCCGGTCAGCGGCGCCGTCTCCGCGCCGACCTCGCCGATGATCCCGGCGCGGACGCCGGTGCCGTCGGCGCCGTCCACGATGTCGCGGACGATCTCGGCGGCCAGGTCGTCGACCGTCCGCCCGGGCATGTCCCGCGGGTGGAAGCCGGGGGTGTACCAGCCGGCGCCCATCACGATGTTGAGGCCGCTCGCCTCCGCCATCCGCCGCAGCGACGCGGGGTCGCGGCCGATGCCGAGGCTGGTGACCTCCACGACGGTGCCGCCGCCCGCGCGCCGGAACGCGAGGACCTCGGCGAGCATCTCGTCGAAGTCGGCGAGGACGTCGTTGTCGGCGTTGACGGCGCCGTGCCTGGTCCGGGCGAGGTTGGCCAGGGTGAGCGGCTCCCGCGCCTGCGGGGAGTCCTCGCCCGGGCGGAGGGCATGGGCCGGGCGGCGCAGGTCGACGAAGAGGTGCTCGTGCATCAGCGTCGGGCCGAGCACCTCGGGGGCGACGGGCCCGGCGACCGTGAGCACCTGGCCGCTGAGGTCCGGGACGGTCCGGTTCATGCAGGTTCCTCCGTGATGGTCAGCCAGCGCTGCGGGTTCGTCACCGTGAGCGTGTGCAGGAGCGCCTCGTCCGCCCCCGTGAACCCCAGGTAGGGGGCGAACTGCTGGACGACGAAGCCGTACCCGCCGCCGCCGAAGCCCTTCAGGTCGCTCTTGCGGGAGACGCCGGGCGACAGCAGGATCCGCTCGGCGTGGCCGCGGCCGGCGAGGGCGAGGACGGCGGCGGCGACGTCCTGGTCGTCGACCTCGCTGTACACGGTGGGCAGCCGCCCCAGCCCGTCGAACTGGACGTACGCGCCGCGTCCGGCGAAGGCGGCGAGCGCGCCGACGTCGGTGGCCAGGGCGTCGCAGCCGCCGACGGCGACCCGTCCGGCGTCGCCTCCGACCGCGGCCAGCAGGTCCAGGACGGTGTCGGCGGCGCCGCGGTCGACGAGCACGGGCGCGCCGGTGCGGCGGGCCGCGTCCGCCACGGCCTCGGCGAGGGCGCGGTCCGCCGGCCGGTCCGGGTCCAGCGCGCCGATCCTGCCGATCACGCCCGCGCGCACGCCGCCGGCACCGTCGCGGAGGTCGCGGACGATCTCCTCGGCGAGGTCTTCGGCGGAGGAATCCGCCGGGGCGGAGTGCCGGCCGCAGCCCATGATCACGTGGACGCCGGTGGCGCGGGCGAGGCGGGCGAGCGCCGCCGGGTCGCGTCCGAGGTCGGGGCAGGTCGTCTCGACGACCGCGCCGCCGCCCAGGGCGGCGAAGTCGGCGAGCTCGGGACGGGCGGTCTCCTCGGTGAGCCGCAGGTCGTCGCGGTTCGGGGCGCCCAGCGTGAGCGCGCCGAGCAGGTCCATGGTCACCGGCGGCCCGCCGGGCGCGCCGTCCCCGAGGTCGCTGACCAGGTGGACGGAGGTGACCGTGTGCCCGAGGTCGTCGGGTGCGAGGGGCCCGGTGACGGTCATGATCCGTCCGGACGCCGCGGCTGGCGTGCTCAATGGGTACCGCGCTTTCGGTGCGGGGTCGAGGCCGTGCCCGCGAGACGGAGCGAGGCGTTCAGGGAAGAGATTCCCCGCTGATCATGCCGCTCTCACCCGCGGGCGGCCATGACCGTCCACGCAAGGGACTTGACGGCGCCCGCACGATCGGCCGCGCCCGGCGGGACGGCTATGGCCGTCGGGGCAGCGCGATGGGGCGGGCGATCGACCCTTGGGACGCGGCCCGGAGTCCGGAAGATTCGGACATCACCATCGGACGCGTCGAGGGGATCAGTGATGCACGGGACAGCGCGCGGGCGCGACGAGCCGGTGGCGGTGGTGTCGATGGCCTGCCGGCTCCCGGGGGCCGGTGACCCGGAGGGGCTGTGGGAGCTGCTCGCCGAGGGACGGGACGCGGTCGGGCCCTTCCCGCCGGGCCGCTGGGACCTTGGGTCGATCTACGACCCCGATCCCCGCGCGCTGGGCACGACCTACGCGCGCGAGGGCGGCTTCGTCGAGGACATCGACGCCTTCGACCCGCACTTCTTCGGGATCACCGCGCGCGAGGCGGCGGCGATGGACCCGCAGCAGCGGCTGCTGCTGGAGACGGCGTGGGAGGCCCTGGAGCGCGCCGGGACGGTGCCCGCCCGGCTCGCGGGCGGCGAGACGGGCGTCTACCTCGGCATGCTCGGCAGCGACTACCTGTCGGGGCTGAGCCTCGACCAGTTCAACGGCCACGTCGGGACCGGCTCGGCGCTGAGCGTCGCCTCGGGCCGCGTGTCGTTCATCCTCGGGCTCGTCGGGCCCGCGATGACCGTGGACACCGCGTGCTCCTCGTCGCTGCTGGCGGTGCACCTGGCCGCCGCGGCGCTGCGGGCGGGCGAGTGCGACCAGGCGCTCGTCGGCGGCGTCACGGTGATGACCACGCCGCAGACGTTCGTGGAGTTCAGCAGGCTGCGGGCCCTGTCGCCGACCGGCCGGTGCCGGTCGTTCGCGGACGGGGCGGACGGCAGCGCCTTCTCCGAGGGCGTCGTCGTGGTCCTGCTCAAGCGGCTGTCGGACGCGCGGCGGGACGGCGACGAGGTGCTGGCGGTGCTGCGCGGGACCGCCGTCAACCACGACGGGCGGAGCCGGGCGCTGCTGGCGCCGAACGGCACGTCGCAGGAGAAGGTGATCAGGAGGGCGCTGGAGCTGTCGGCGCTCGCGCCCGGCGACATCGACTACCTGGAGGCGCACGCGACCGGGACGATGGTCGGCGACCCGACCGAGGCGCGGGCGCTGGCGCGGGTGTTCCGGGACGACCGGCCACCGGGCCGCCCGCTCCACCTGGGGTGCGTGAAGTCCAACATCGGGCACACGCAGGCGGCCAGCGGGCTCGCCGCGCTCGCCAAGGTGGTGTTGTCGCTGCGGCACGAGCGGCTGCCGCGCACGCTGCACGCCGAGCGGCCGACCCGCCGCGTGCGCTGGGAGGACAGCGGGCTGCGCCTCGTCCAGGAGCCGCTGCCCTGGCCCCGCGGCGAGCGGACGCGGCGCGCGGGGGTCAGCTCCTTCGGGATCGGCGGGACGAACGTCCACGTGATCGTGGAGGAGGCCCCGCTCCCCGAACCGGCCGCGCGGGCGGGCGCCGAGGGCGCGGCGGGCGCGGGCTCGCCGGACGGGCCGTGGCTGTTCGTGGTGTCCGCGCGCGACGACGCGGGGCTGGAGCGCCAGGCCGCCCGCCTGGCCGCCCACGTGGCCAAGGACGAGACGGCGCGGCTCCCCGACGTGGCGTACACGCTCGCCCGCTGCCGCAGCCATTTCGAGCGCCGGGCGGTCGTGGCGGCCGCCGGCCGCGACACGCTGCTGTCCGCGCTGGAGGCGCTGGCCGACGGCCGTCCCGACCCCGCGCTGGTCCCGGCGCGCAAGCACCTCAAAGGGAAGCTGGCCTTCGTCTTCCCGGAGCTCCCGCCGGACACCGGGGCCGGCGCGGACCCGGCGGCGCGCCCGGAGGCGTTCGCCGCCGCGCTCGCCCGCTGTGACGAGGCGATCCGCCGACGGACGGGACGGTCGGTCGTCCCGGTCCTGCGCGGTGAGGAGGAGGCGTCCGGACCCCTGGCGGACGCGGCGCGGTTCGCCCTCGGCTGCGCGCTGGACGCGTGGTGGCGGTCCCTCGGCGTCCGGCCGGACGCGGTGGCCGGGTACGGCGCCGGGAGGATCACCGCCGCGCACGTCGCGGGCGCGCTGACCCTCGACGAGGCCGCCGCGCTCGTGACGGGACACGGCGACGGCCGGGAGGCACCGGACATCCCGGGCGTGCCGGAGCTCCTCGGTGAGCGGTTCCGCTACTTCGTGGAGATGGGCACGGGACCCTCGCCCGTCCAGGCGGACGCGGACGCGGCCGGCACGGCGGTCCATGTCGTGGGCTCCTCCCTCGACCGCGACGGCATGCTGCGCCGCCTGGCCCACCTGGTCGCGGCGGGGATCTCGCCCGACTGGTCGGAGGCGATGCCGGCGGGGTCGCGCGTGGCCCTGCCGACCTACGCGTTCGAACGCGGCCGTTACTGGATGTCCCCGACACCCATGGTCCCGGCCGCGACCCCAGAAGCGGGCTGAGCGCAGAAAGATCCGCCCCCCGGCCGGAAGGTGTCCGGCTGGGGGGCTTTCGCTGTCGGGCGGGCGTCGCGGTCGCGGCGCGGCCGGTCAGGCCGGGGCGCCGGCCAGCGCGTAGCCGTGCACGATCGACGCGCGGAACTCCTGCTCGTAGAGCCCTTCGAGCGGCGCGGGGACCGCCGCGTGCGGCGAGAGGAACGACGGGACGAGCCGCGCCCGGTGCTCGGGCCAGCCGCCGTCCAGGGAGAGGCAGGGGCGGGTGGAGGCGGGGAGCGTGCGTCCGGCGACGTCCGGGTCGGTGATCCAGCCTTCGGCCGCGTCCACCGCCGCGAGCGTCGCGCCGAGGTCCAGCGCCGCCGCGGGCGTGGGGGCGGCGCGCGTCGCGTCGAGCCAGGTCAGCGCGCGGGTCTGGAACACGGTGCGGTGGGGGCCGGGCAGGCGCTCGGCCAGCGCCACGACCGGCAGCACCGCGCGCGCCGTGACCGTCTCGCAGGCGAGCATCCGCAGGACGGGCCCCGGCGACGCCTCGGCCGTGAAGGGAGGCGTCCAGGACCGGGGCCCGGGGAGCGCGCCGCAGGTGGGGCACTCCACGAGGCGGACGCGGACGGACGGGCCCGGCGCGCCGAACTCCACGCGCGGGGCGGCCAGCAGCGCGGCGGCGGCCTCCCGCCGCGCCATCGCCGCCACCAGGGCGTTCACGTCAGGTGGCATCAGCGAATCTCCGTTCTCCCATGCCCTGCCGGACCGCCTCCAGCGCGAGCCGGACGCAGTCCCCGCGCAGCTCCCGGTGGTCCCGCCGGGTCAGCCCCTGGTCGATCCAGGACTCGACGGCCGCGGGCATCAGCGGGCCCGGCCCGGCGGACGAGGGCGCCGAGCGCGCGACGTCCACGCCGAGGAGGTAGCACGCGGCCCACACCTCCGTCATCGCCGGGACCGCGCGGGCGGGCAGCCCGGACAGGTGCGGCGCGGCGGCGTCGAGCACCTCCTCGGGGTCCACGCCCGCCAGCGGGCAGGCGTCGTACCAGTACCAGCCGAACTCGTGCTCCACCGGGTCGCCGTGCATGAGCCGGATCGAGCAGACCGAGTCCTGGAGGGCGACGGTGCAGGTGCCCGGCGGCAGTTCGAGGTCGGCGGACGGGTGGTCCACCGGCCAGCGCCGGTCGGGCGTGAAGACGGTCGCGCGCAGCCCGTCGCTGTGGCCCTCGACGAGCGACTCGGCGTGCCCGTGGTCCATCAGGTGCGGCACCGTCGTCACGACGGGGATGCCCCGCTCCCGGCAGAAGATCACGACCATCTCGTCGTCGTCCTGGACCTCGTCGGGGATGCCGGCGAGGTAGTCGGCGAGGGCGCGGGCGTGCTCCACCGGGAGGACGAACGCCTGGGTGGGCGTCCACTCGTACGGCGAGAGCGGGGCGTAGGCCGCGCCGGCGACCGCCGCCCTGCGCACGAGGTAGGAGTTGTGCGGGGTGTGCCAGAGGCAGAAGGACGAGACGCCGTGCGCGGGCCGCCCGGCGATCGCGTCGCGGAGCTGCGCGGCGAAGCCGGGGGCCAGCCGCACGTCGTCCTGGAGGACCAGGTGGTGCGTCGCGCCGTCGTCGATCGCCGCCCACGCCCGCTTGGCCGTGCGCAGCGGGCTGGGCCTGCCGTCGGGCTCGGGGTCGGGGACGACCGCGGGTTCGAGGGGGGCGCACGCGCGCAGCAGCGACGGGATCCGGTGCGCGCGGCGCGGGTGGTGCATGATGGCCGCGCTGATCCTGATCACGGGCGGTCCCCCGCGTCCCTATGCCCGCGGGCCGCCGCGTGGATGCGGTTGAGCGTCTCCACGTCGTGGGCGGCGTCCTCCGCCGGGCTGAGGCAGGGCCGCCCGTCCGCCAGGACGTCGAAGAAGTGGTCCAGCTCGGCCTTGAAGGGGCTGACGTAGGAGCCGGGGAGCCTGCTCTCCACGAGGGCGCCGTCGCGGAGCCGGGTCGTGGACAGCGTCGCCGGGACGTTCTTGAGGTAGATCGACGGATATTCCAGGACGTGGGTCGCGTCGCCGGTCACCGCGCGGATCTCCTCGACGTACCCGCCCGCGACGGTGTCGAGGGTCACGACGCCCATGCTGACGTGCCGGTCCGGGCCGTCCTGCCAGATGACCTCGACCCCGCGGCGGTCCAGCACGTCGGTGACGAGCCGCAACTCGGGCCGGGTGATGCCGGTCAGCACGCGCAGCAGGTACACCTCGTGGATCGCGAGGTTGAACAGCACCTCCTCGCGGAGGTACTCCCACGACCCGCCCCATTCCGGCGCCGCCGCGGGCGGGGTCCAGTCGAGCGGTCGGACGACGTCGAGGTGCGCGCGGAAGTGGTAGTCCATCGGCAGGGCGGCCTCGGCACGGAGGTAGACCGGGCCGGTCTCGCCGCGGACCTCGTCACGCAGGGCGCCGAACGCCGTGTCGAACAGGCGGCTGTAGCCGACCATGACGGTCCTGCCGAGCGCCTTGGCCTTCTCGGCGATCGCGTGGGCGTCCTCGGTCGAGTAGCACAGCGGCTTCTCGACGAAGACGTCCATGCCGGCGTCCAGGGCGTCGTGGATGATGGCCGCGTGGTCCCCCGAGGTGAGGACCACCAGCACGTCCGCCGGCGAGGTCCGCAGCATCTCGCGGTGGTCGGTGAAGGTCGCGGCGACGCCGAACCGGTCCGCCACCCCCTTCAGGACGTGCGGGTCCCGCTCGCAGACCGCGCGGACGGTGCACGCGTCGGAGCGTTCGAGCAGGTGCGGCAGATGCATGATCTGCGCGATCTCCCCGCACCCGACGACGTCGACCGTGAGACGGCTTCGCATTGCCTTCCCTTCGCTTGTGGCGGAGTCTGCGGGCCGCGCCGGGCGTGGGGGCGGCCCGTGTGCTGCTCGGAACCCGGGGCCGCTCAGAGCCCGTGGGCCGCGGCGACCTTGAGCAGGGCGTGGCGGATGTCGCTGAAGTCGGCGTAGTCGCCGAGCAGTAGGAAGTGCGGGATCGTCATGATCTGCTGCCGGGCGGCGAGCGACTCGGGCAGCGCGAAGTTCTTCGGGTCGATCCGGGTCAGCAGGGCCGGGTCGTACTTCTGCGGCGATCCGAGCGGGTTGTACAGGCGGCAGTCGTTCAGCGGGTCGTGCAGCGGCTCGCAGGTGACGCGCAGCTCGTGGCTGAGCTCGTTCTGCATCGCCTCGACCTCGGCGGGCTTGACGTCGGAGTGGACGCGGACGCAGTACCGGTAGTAGGTGCGCCTGGTGCATCCGTCCGGCGCCGCGACCGGCGAGAACGCGTCGATCTCGGTGAGCGCGTCGTCGAGCAGCGCCGCGGTCACGCGCCGCTGCTCGTTCTCGGCGTCCATCTCCTCAAGGCGCCCCAGCAGCAGCGCCGCCTGCACCTCCGACAGGCACAGGTTCCGCCCCTGGACGTCGCCGCGGTCCTGGAGGTTGGGGTCGCCCACCCCCGGGTTGACGGAGTAGACACGGCCGTCGGCGCGGTACTGCTCCATGAGCCCGGCGAGGGACGCGTCGGCGGTGACGGACGCGCCGCCCTCGCCGCACGTCAGGACCTTCGACTCCTGCATGCTGTAGGTGCCGATCGCGCCGTAGGTGCCGACCGGCCTGCCCCGGTACTCGGCGCCGTGCGCCTGCGCGCAGTCCTCAACCAGCGCGAGGCCGTGCCGCCGCGCGAGGCCGGTGAACGCGTCGAGGTCGGCGGTGTTGCACGCGTAGTGGACGAGCAGGACGGCCTCGGTGCGCGGCGTCAGCGCGGCGGCAGCGGCGGCCGGGGACATGCAGAGCGTGCCGGGGTCGATGTCCACCAGGACCGGGACGAGCCCGGCGCCCGCGACCGCTGACGCGCACGCGACCCAGGTCAGGCCGGGGACCAGCACCTCCGCGCCGCGGCTGAGCCCGAGCGCCTCGAAGGCGATCGTCAGGGCGCTGCTGCCGCTGGTGGTCGGGATGCAGTGCTCCACGCCGTGGTAGGCGGCGAACGCGCGGGCGAAACGCCGCTCGTACAGCTCCTGGCCGTTGTGCATCTCGCTGATCGCCCAGCGGCCGCTGCGCAGCGCGTCCAGGGCGAGGCGCTCGGTCCCGGCGTCGAGCCGCGGCCACGCGGGCCACGGCGTCGCGCGGGCGGGCGTGCCTCCGTAGGCGGCGAGTCCCTCGCCGGGGCCGCTCTTCGTCGCGCCACCGAGCGCCTCGCTCATGGCTCATCACCGCTCTTTCCTCAAAGTCCTTGGGTGCGCAGGGGCGCGCCGTCCTCCGGCCGATGGGGCGCTGCCATCGTGGTCGGCGGCGGCGGAGCGGCGATATCCCCCGCCGACCGCTCTGCCGGGCGGACGAATGGGCTGTCCGGACATGGCGGAAGGGTGAGCGGCGGGACGCCAGGTCCCGGCCGCCCGGGACCGCCGCCGTCCATCTGGCAGGCCCGTCTGAGCGCCCCAAAGGCGCCAGACAGCGACGGGCCGCATCCCTAGCGTGGACCAGGCCGCGCCGATGCCGGGTCGTGCCGATGCCGCGACGTGCCGATCCGGGTCGTGCCGACGACGGGACGAGCCGCCAAGACGAACGGGGTGCAGGGCCGTGGGAATCGATCGTAAGCCGAGGACTCCGGAGCCTCCGGCCGACGCGCCGGAGGCTCCGGAGTCCCCGGACACGCAGGGGACGGACGAGGTGACCGCCGCTCCAGGCGGACGCGGCCCGCAGGTGCTCGCGTTCGCCACGGCCCTGGTGGCAGGCACGGCCGGCATCTCGATGGCGTCGCCGTGGCGGGACGAGGCGGCCACCGTCTCCGCGACGCGGCGCACCCTGCCGGAGCTGTGGCGGCTCCTCGGGCACACCGACGCCGTCCACGGCGCCTACTACCTGCTGCTGCACCCGCTGGTGAGGGTGTTCGGCAGCGGTGAGGCGGTACTCCGCCTGCCCTCGGTCCTCGCGGTCGCCGTCGCCGCGGCCGGGGTGGCGTGGCTGGGGCAGCGGCTGGACGGGCGGCGCACCGGCGTGCTCGCGGGGGCCGCGTTCGCGCTGACCCCGACGGTCGGCAGGTACGCCCAGGAGGCCCGGTCCTACGCGCTCGTGACGGCGCTCGCCGTGCTGTCCACATGCCTGTTCGTGAAGCTCACCGAGCGGGCCTCGGCGCGCCGGTTCGCCGCGTACGGCGCGGGCCTCGCGCTGCTCGGCGCCGTCAGCATCTTCGGACCGCTGATCGTGGCGGCGCACGCGGTGCCGCTGTGGCGGCGGCACCGCGCGCTCGCACGCGGCTGGACGGCCACCGTGCTCGCGGTCGCCGTCGTGCTCGCGCCGCTCGCGTGGGTCACCTCGCGGCAACGCGACCAGGTCGCGTGGCTGCCCAAGCCGTCCCCCGGCGAGATCTGGGTCCTGGTGTCGAGCCTGGCCGGGTCGTCGCTGCTGCTCGCGCCGGTCGCGTTGGCCGCCGGGTACGGGCTGGCGCGGGCGCGCGGCCTGCGCGGCGTCGCGCTGCCGTGGCTGCTGGTCCCGCCGGTGCTGCTGATGGCGGTCAGCCTCGTCACGCCGCTCTACACATTCCGGTACGTCCTGTTCTGCCTGCCTGCGGCGTCGCTCGCGGCCGGAGCCGGGCTCGCCCGCCTCGCCTCGGGCTGGCGGCTCGCGGCCGGAGTGCTGCTCGTCGCGCTGGCGGTGCCCGGCCACATACAGCTGCGCCAGCAGGACTCGCGCATCGACGACCTGCGCGCGATGGACGCGATCCTGCGGGCGAACGCCCGTCCGGGGGACGGGCTGCTGTTCGCCTGCGGCGCTGACCGCCGGGTCATGGCACCCTACGGCTCCACCTACCGGCGGCTCGTGGACGTCGCGCTGGACGAGTCCCCCGCACACGCGGGCACGATGACGGGCACGTCGTCGGCCGATCCCGAGACCGCCGCCAGGCTCGGCCGGGTGAACCGGGTATGGGTGCTGGGCCTCGGCGACGGCTCCCCCTGCCGGGACGGCAAGGAGGCCCTGCTGCGCGCGGCCGGGGGCTTCGCCGGGCCCGGGGGCGCCGGGCGATGGCACTTCCGTGGCGGCACGCTCCTGCTCACCGGGCGGCGGGCTCCGGCGGCGCCGGGGCCCACAGCTCCGGCGACCGGAACGGGATGACCGCCACGACGGCCGCCGCGAGGAACAGGCGCAGGTCGTCCAGCGGGAACGTCATGATCGACAGGACGGCGGCCGGCCACGCGACCCGGGCGGCCCGCGGCCCGCGCACCGGGACGAACGCGGCCAGCACCAGCCAGACCTGGTGATGCGTCCAGGAGATCGGGGAGATCATCAGGCTCGCGGCGCCGACGACGACCAGGGCCGTGAGCGGTGCCCCCTCCCGCTCGAACCGGACGGCCCGGCGCACCGCGGCGCCGAGGGCGGCCAAGGCGCACACCAGCCAGACGCCCTTCTCGACGGGTCCCCCGCCCATGCCCAGCCGCTGCAACCACGCCTCGATCGAAATGTTGCCATTGGAGGTGAAGGCGTAGACGTCGTCGCCATGGAAGACGGTCGTCAGCCAGAAATCGGAACTGTCATGGGGCAGGATCGCCATAGCCGCCACCGAGGCCCCGGCGAAAACGGCGGCGGCGATGAGAGCGACCTGGCGGCGGCCCGCGAACCACAGATAGGGAATGAAGGTGAGCGGCGTCAGTTTCACGCCGGACACCAGTCCCAGCGCCACTCCCCCGGCGCGGCCGAACCGCAGGACCCCGACCAGCACCAGCGCCGACACCATCAGGCTGATCTGCCCGAACTTCACGTTGATCGCCACGGGCGCGCTGAGCGCGAGCGCCAGGAACATCGCCCCGGTGGCCGACGCCCGCGCGACCCCGGGCGGCGCGACGTGCCGGCCCGCCGCCCACGCGATGGCCGCGACCGAGCCCGCGGTGAGCAGCGACCACACGCCCGCCACCCCCTGGAATCCGCCGAAGACCAGCGGGAAGAGCAGCAGGGCCGCCAGCGGCGGGTAGGTGAAGCCGTCGCCCGTCCCGGCCCGGTCGTAGCCGTAGAGGCCGTGGCCGTGCCGGAGCGAGTCGATCGCCTCGCGGTAGGTCTCCAGGTCCGTCATGCCGCTTCCGTGACCGGGCCCGAGGACCGCCTTGTGGCACGCCAGTGCCAGCACGACCGCGCCCGCGCCCCAGCCGGCCACGGCACCCGCCGCGTGCAGCATCACGCGACGGTCACGGACCTTTTCCCGGACGGGACGGCCGCCGTTCTCCGGAATCGTTGTCAGCGTGCTCGGGACGTCGGTTCCCATTTCGATCGGGCCCCCTTGTACAAGCGGTGTCGGCGGGAGCAAGAATCGCCCGATCCGGCAGGCCCGGGAATGGCCGGGTGGGCGCTCGTCCGGCCTGCCCGTCCGCGCCGCGGCCGGAACGGTGGTACCCGAGGGTGCGCCTGAACGTGGCTGGGCCGCACGGCGCCCGCGGACCTAGCGTGATCGCGCCGCACCGCACCCAGGAGGACACGGATGGACGCCATGCAAGCCGCCCTCGGCCGCTACCTGCTGTCGCACTGCGAAAGCCCGGACGACGTGCTGCGGGACCTGGCGGTGGAGACCGAGGCGACGGCCCCCGACCTGCACATCACCCACTACGAGGGCGCGCTGCTGTCCATGATCACCCGGATCACCGGGGCGCGGCGCGTCGTCGGGGTGGGGGTCTTCACCGGCTACTCCTCGCTGTGCATCGCCCGCGCCATGCCCGAGGACGGGCGGCTGCTCGCACTGGAGATCAACGCCGAGTGGGCCGCCATCGCCGAGCGGTACTGGAAGCGCGCCGGCGTGGACCACAAGATCGACCTGCGGGTGGGACCGGCGGCCGACGCGCTGCTCGCGCTGCCCGAGGACGACGAGGTCGACTTCGCCTTCATCGACGCGGACAAGGTCAACCACCGGCTCTACTACGAGGAGCTGCTGCGGCGGATGCGCCCGGGCGGCCTGATCCTGCTCGCCGACTCGCTGCGCGGCGGCCGCGTCCTGAAGGACGACTGCGACGCCGAGGACGTCGTGGCCGTCCGGGAGCTGAACGAGGCCGTGCACGCCGACGACCGCGTGGACTCGCTGATCTTCCCGTCCGGGGACGGCGCCACGATGGTCCGCAAGCGCTGAGCCGCCCGCCTGGGCATGGTCGTTCGTGCGTCGATCGGGACCTTATGACGGCGGGGCGGCAGCGATGACGATGGTCGCCGAGCCGAGTCCTGGAGGGAACCCGTGACCGAGACGACCGCGCCCATGCCCCCGTACGAGGAGATCCGGAGGATCAACGTCACGACCAGGCGCGCCGGTGTGGCGCCCGGGTACCTGTTCATGTCGCCGCAGTCCATCCTGGAGCCGGCCGCGCCGCACGGCCCGCAGATCGCCGACGACCAGGGCCGGGTGGTCTGGTTCCGCCCGGTCCCCGAGGGCCAGTACGCCACGAACGTCCGGGTGCAGGAGTACCGGGGCGAGCCCGTCCTCACCTGGTGGCAGGGCGAGGCGACGCGCACCGGCGCGGGCACCGGCGCCTGCTACATCGCCGACACCTCCTACCGTGTCATCGCGACGCTGCGCATGGGCGGCGGCATGCCCGCCGACCTGCACGAACTGCTGCTGACCGACCGGGGGACGGCGCTGCTCGTCGGCTACCACCCGAAGACGCACGACCTGTCGCCCGTCGGCGGCCGGGAGGACGGCCTGATCCTCGACAGCGTCATCGAGGAGATCGACATCGCGACCGGCGAGGTGCTGCTGCACTGGAGCGGCGCCGAGAGCATCCCGCTCGGGGAGAGCGACCTGCCCGTCCAGATGGCGGGCGACGGCCCCTGGGACCACCTGCACGTGAACGCCATCGGCGTGGACGACGATGACAACCTGATCGTCACGGCGCGGCACTCGCAGGCGCTCTACAAGCTGGACCGGGGCACCGGCGAGGTCCTGTGGAAGCTCGGCAGCGGCGCGAGCACGCTCGTGCTGGGCGTGGGCGCGCGGCTGAACTGGCCGCACGACGCGCAGCCGGTCGGGGACGGCGTCCACCGCGTGTTCGACAACGGCGCGAACATCGGCATGGAGGGCTACGAGTCGCGCGTGGTGTGGCTGCGCGCCGACGTCGGGAACGGCGTCGCGACGCACGTCCGGCAGCTCACCCACCCCGAGCACCTGTCGTCGTCGGTCGAGGGGAGCGCGCAGGGCCTGCCGAACGGCAACACCCTGGTCGGCTGGGGACGCGCGGGCCGCATCTCCGAGTTCTCCCCCGACGGCGAGCTGCTGTTCGACGCCACCACGCCCGACGGGCCCGGGTGGACCACCTACCGGGTGTTCCGGCAGGAATGGCACGGCCGCCCGGACACCCCGCCGGAGGCGGTGGTGGACGGCGACCTGGTGCGCGCGGTGTGGAACGGCGCGACCGGCGTCGCCCGCTGGCGGCTGCTGGCCGGGCCCGCCGAGGACGCGCTCCAGGAGGCCGACGTCGTGGACTGGGACGGCTTCGACACCGCCGTCAAGCTGCCCGCCTCCCCGCGTCCCGGCGTCGTGCGGGTCGAGGCCCTCGGCGCGGACGGCCGGACGATCGGGACGTCCCCCGTCGTGCCGGCCGGACGCTGACCCGGGCGGCGCCTCGACATGAAGAAGAGGTGGGGCAGCCAGGGGTTCTTCTTCGGTGACGGGCCCGAGACCAGGATCCTCGACTACCCGCGTTACGGGCTGGAGCTGGCCGTGGCCGGGGCCCGGCGCCGCAACCCGCCGATCCCGCCGTGGCTGCGCAGGTACGCGAGGACATGGCAGAGCTTCGGCCCGGCGCGCCCGTGCGCAGGCGGTCCGCGTCCGGAGGAACCGCTCGTGTACGGGCTCTGCCAGGCATGGAACGAAGAGGACGTCATCTACGCGACGGTCCGGAACATGCTGCTCCAGGGCGCCGACAGGGTCTTCGTCATCGACGACGGCTCCGACGACGGGACGGCCGCCGAGGCGGCGGCCGCGGGGGCGACCGTCATCTCCGACGCCAGCGACGGGCTGTTCGACGAGGTGCGCCGGACCGAGCGCCTCGTCCGGGTGGCCGAGGAGCGGACGGAGGAGGCGGGGCGGCCCGTCTGGTGGGTCGTCGTCGACGCCGACGAGTTCCCCCGCGGCCCCGAAGGGATGACCATCGCCGACCTGGCCCGCTCCCTGCCGCCCTGGGTCGACACGGTCGGGAGCCGCGTCCTGGAGCACTACCCGGGCCGGCTGTCGGCGCCCCGTCCCCGGCACCATCCCCTCGACGAGCTGCCGAACGCCCACTGGAACACCATCCGCTTCTGCCCCGCCGGGCACTGGAAGCACCAGATGCTGCTCGTCCGCGGGCCCGGCGAGCTGCGGTTCACCTTCGGGCGGCACACCATCGCGGCGCCGCCGTCCCGGAAGCCCGTCCTGGAGAGCGAGGCGTCCCTGCTGATGCACCACTTCCCGCTGCGGGACATGGAGCGGACCGCGCGGAAGTTCCGGCTGGCGAACTCGGCCTCGGGACGGTACGGCGCGAGTTCCGACACGTTCGTGAAGGAGCGGACCGAGGGGCGGCTGCGGATGCTGAGGCTCGCCTACGAGGAGCGCTACGACCTGCTGCCCAACACCTTCCCCGGGGAGCCCCGGACGGGCGCGTCCGTCCGGGACTGGCGTGAGCTGGTGCCGCCTTCCGAACGCGACGTCCGGCACGTCCCGGGCGCCCCGCTCTGACGGACCGCGACGGCGCCTCCGGTGGCCGCACATGGTCATGGCGGTACACGCCGACATCCGCTCGAAGGTGGCTTACATTCACAGAATGGACGCGGTGTGGCTGATCCTCACCTCTGTCGGCACAACGGCGGGCGTCGTCGCCGCCACAGCGGGCGTCGTCGGGACCGCCCACAACCTGCGCCGGTCACGGGAGGCACGCGCCGCGCCGTCGCGCGCGGCACCCGCTCCGCCGGGCTCACCGGCGCCGGCCTCCCCGCCGGCGGGGGCGCACGGGACGGCGGGGCCGCCGCCGGGCGGAGCCTCCCGCGACGAGCGGGACGTGTTCGTCGCCTACTCGCGCGACGACGAGACGTGGGTCAGGGACCTCGCCGTCCGGCTGGAGGCCGCCGGGTTCACGGTCTGGCTCGACGCGTGGGACGTCGGCGAGGGCGAGGTGTTCGTCGAGCGGATCGAGGCGGGGATCCGCAGGGCGCGGAACGCGCTGATGGTGATCGGCGCGCGGACGCCCGACGAGCCCCTGACACGGCAGGAGTACGCCGCGCTGATGACCCGCTCGATCGAGCGGGGCCTGCGGTTCATCCCCGTCGTCCGCGGAGCCGGTGAGGTCCCCGTCTTCCTCGCGACGCGCCGCTGCGTGGACTTCCGCGATCCGGCCCCGTTCGAGGAGAGGTTCGACGTGCTGGTCCGGGCCCTGCGCGGTGAGCGTCCCGCGCGCGTGTGACCCCGTGCCCGCTCAGCCGGTCCACTCCGACTCGTCGCCGCCCACCTCGGCGGTCCACGGCTCGCGTCGCCGCGCGGACGCGTCGTCCGCGGGCCCGTCCTCCGTGGCCTCGCCTTCGCCGGAGTGGCCGTCTCCGGCGGGGAGCCCGGCCTGGCCGACGGGCCTGCCGTCGATCTCCAGGACGTGCGGCACACCGGACCCCGGGGTGATCGCCTTCCGTCCCTTAAGGGCACCGAGCTGTTCCAGCAGGCCGCGGACGACGCTCGTCGGCATCGACTCCAGATAGCCCGACAGGTCACCGCCGAGGAACTGCGGCACGGGCAGCTTGGACATCGCCTGGATCATCCGCGTGAGCCGCACGTGGTCGAGCCCGAGCAGCTCGGCCTCCGCCTCGGCCTCGGCGATGTAGCGCCGCTTCTCGATCTCGATCTCCTTGAGCGCGATCTCGCTCTCGGCCTCGGCGTGCTCCTTCTTGCGGTCCAGCACGTCACCGCGGGTGTCCTCGACGAAGACCTTCCGCCGCTCGTCGTAGTACACCTGGTCCAGCGGGGTGACCCGCTCGATGTTGGTGCGCTCCGCCTCCACGCCCCACTTGGCGAGCGTGGTGCTCACCTGCGAGTCGAGGCTCGCGCGGATGAGGCGGACGCCCGTCAGGAAGTCCTTCACCGTGACGCTCGCCGCGTTCTCCACGAGGTAGGTCTCCACGGTGGCGCCGAGGACCCGCTCGACGAACCGCTGGACGGGCTGCGGGTCGTCGGTCAGCGCGCCGCCCGCCAGCCGTCCCGAGTCGGGGGAGCTGCCGAACTTGCTCACGAGCTTGGGCGCCGCGTCGGGCGGGATCCGCAGGGACTGCGACACCTCGACCCGCAGCCGGATCCCCTGGCTCGTCTCCAGGTCCAGCTCGTGCAGCCGGGCGTCGTAGTTGCCCTTCTTGGCCGGGTCCTTCTTGTTCCACTCCATGTTGAGCAGGAAGGTCGGCACCAGCAGCACCTCGACGAACCACGGGTTGAGCGCGTACTTGGAGCCCTGCGCGAGCGTCTCCTGCTGGACGCCGCGGCGGCCGCCCGCCGCCAGGAACACCCAGGGCAGCCGGAAGTTGCCGTGCCCCTTGACCACCGGGCCGACCGTCTCCTCGTCCTCGGGCTCGGCGCCGTCGCGGGTGATGACGACGCCCGCGTGCCCCACCGGGATGGACGTGAGCTTGAGCTGGACGGCGGCCAGCCCCTCCCGGCCCTCGCCGACGTTCGTGGTGGTCAGCACCTCGAACAGCTCCGGGTTGATGTCGTAGTAGGTGCCGCCGGCGAGCACCGCGAGCTGGCGTCCCTGCTCGCCGCCGCCCCGCAGGAACGCCGTGCCGTCCTGGAAGTCGCGGCACGGGACGTGGCACGCGAACGCCTGGCCGGGCTCGCGGATCCCGCCGGCCTTCGCCATCACCACCCCCACCGTCCCGTCGGGGACGTAGGTGCGCGGCACGATCCGCACCTCGAACAGCACGGTGTTGATGTCGTAGGAGGTGCCGCCCGCCAGCGTCATCGCCTGCGGGCCCTCCTCGCCGCCGCCGAGCAGGAACGCCGCCGCGTCCTGGAAATGGTCGCAGTCCACGCCCTCGGGGAGAATGGCCACGGGCCGGTCGCCGGGGCGCTTCCTGCCCTCGCGGGCGACGACGACGCCGATGCTCCCCTCCGGGACGCGGATCCGCGGCACGGTCTCCACGGTGTAGAGCCAGGGCATCAGGAAGGCCGGCCGCTGCGCGAGGAGCGTGCCCGCGTGGATCCCCCGCGCGGAGCCGGGCACGACGTTCCGGTACCTGCGGTCGGAATGAGGGCGGCCCCACACCTGCCGGACGATGCCGACGTGGTCGACCGGCACGACACGGCGGCCCAGCCAGTAGATCCGTCCCCCGCCGGCGGCCGCCAGGGCGAGCAGGAACAGCACGAAGAACATCATGGGCGGACCCCGCACTTCTGTAGTCGCGCATGGACGGTCAGCACGGTTTCGGTCCACAGGTCGTACCAGTTCGCGCGCTGCTCGCCGCGCGGGTTGCGCAGCGTGGGGAAGAAGCGGGGCCGGCCGAGCGCCCGCGCGGCGAACTCGGGGTAGGCGGGCATCGCCCCGCTGTCCGGGTGGTGCCAGCCGAGCTTGCCCGCCAGGACGAGGAAGTCGAGGTGGCTCCTGCCGCCGGCCGGCGCGACGGTCGTCTGGGCGCGGAACCCCTGGCGGCCGTCGGTGGCCGCGGCCCACAGCCGGTCCACCTTGGACAGCAGGCCGCACGGCAACCCGGCGGCGTCCCCCCACCCGATGAAGCCGGTTCCGGCCCGTCCCGCGGCCTCCAGCAGCAGCGCCGTCGTGAGCAGGTCGGCGTGCTCGAACTCGCGCTCGGCCAGGGCGGCGCGCAGCCGCTTCAACCCCAGCGACGCGGGGACATGAACGGACGCCGCGGACGACACGGACGACACGGCGGGAACCGGCGAAACGGACGGAAGGGCCGGGGCGGACCGCGACGGCTCGGGCGGCGCCTCGCCCTGCGGCGCGGGACGTCCGCTCAGCACCGCCTCATGCAGCTCCACGAGCTGGGCGAGGGCTCCGTCGGCGAGCGGGCCGCCGGTCCGCGCGTCCGCCCACCACAGGTTGGCGAGCAGGTAGTGCCGGTCGCCGGCGAGCCAGACGGGGAAGAACTCCCGCCCGTGCCACTCGCCTTCGAGGATCATGCGGGTGACGTCCTCGGACTCGTCCGCCGCCGGGGACATCACCACCACGATGGCCGTCGCGTGGCGCAACTGCTGCCGGATCGTCCAGACGTGCCGGTCGCCGGGCCGCAGGCTCCGCACCGACCACACCGGCAGGCCCGCCCCGTGGACGCGTTCGACGAGCCGCCGGCCGTACTCGGCGTCCGCCGGGGCGTAGCACACCACCACGGACCGCCGCCGGGGCTCGGGCAGAGGCCGGGACGGCTCGGACAGCACCGTCCCCTCGGGCACCTCGTACCCGGTCGCCTCGTCGCGCAGGATGCCCGCCAGCTCGGCCGCCCGGCGGTCGAGGTCCGGCCCGGCGGCGTCGCCGAAGTCCATCCGGACCCGGTTGCGGGCGAACGGCGGGACGGGCGCGCCGCCGAACGTCACCGGGATGAACGGGAGGCCCTTCTCCGTGCACGACCGTAAGAGCGCGGCGTACTCGTCGAGGGCCCAGCCGTCGCCCGCGAGCCCGGGGCCGAAGACGACGACCGCGGCGGTGGTGTCCAGGATCGCCTGTTCCAGGGTGTGGACGATGCCCTTGCCGGGCGGGATCAGCTCGTCGAAGAACGCGTCGATCCCGTGCCGGTCAAGGCGGCGCCATAACCCGCGGACCCATGCGGCGTCCGCCCTCCCGTACGCGAGGTAGACCTCGGCCAACGCGGTGCCCCCTCACGTACGGAGATGACGTCCTCACAGCGTAGGCCGCGTTTCCCGGAACACGAGATTGATCGCGTTTTGTTGCCTTATCCGGTCACCCCTCCCGCCGCGCGCAGGGGCAGCCCGTGGCCGTAGGGGAACAGGGGTTCCTGCCCGTCGCCGTCGGTGATGGGGAGCTGCTCGGCGCTGCGCATCCAGGTGACCGGGAGCCGTCCCGTCGCGGGCGCGGCGCCGAACAGGACGTCGGCGACGCCCTGCCCCTCGGTGCCGGGGAGCCACGCCGCCACCAGCGCGTCCCAGCCGGGCAGCTCGGCGGCGATGTCCAGCGGGCGCCCGGAGACGAGCACCACCACGAGGGGGACGCCCACCCCGCGCAGCCGCGCGAGGGTCTCCAGGTCGGCCGCGTCGAGGCCCATGGCACCGGGCAGGTCGCCCTCGTCCTCGGCGTACGGCTCCTCGCCGACCACCGCGACGGCGACGTCGAAGGACGCCTCGATCCCCGCGCCGCCCGCGTCGTGGACGACCGTGGCGTCCGGTCCCGCGGCGGCGCGGATGCCGTCCAGGATCGTCGTGCCCGGCGTGATGGGGCCGGGCGATCCCTGCCAGGAGATCGTCCAGCCGCCGCACTGCATGCCGATGTCGTCGGCCGCGCGTCCCGCGACGAGGATCCGCCGCGGGCCGGGCGCGAGCGGCAGCAGCCCCCGCGCGTCCTTCAGCACGACCTGGCTCGCCGCGACCGCCCGGCGGGCGAGGGCGCGGTGCCCGGCGCACCCGATCGCCGGGAGGTGGGACCGGTCGGCCAGCGGACGCTCGAACAGCCCCTGCTCGAACTTCTTGGTGAGGATGCGGCGGTTGGCGTCGTCGATGCGCGACATCGGCACGCGCCCGGCCGTGACCTCGTCCCGGAGCACCTCGATGAACCGGCGCCACCGCTCGGGCACCATCACCATGTCGATGCCCGCGTTGATCGCCGCGCGGACCTCCTCGCCGGTGAACTCCTCGCGGCCGAAGATCTCGTCGAGGCCGTTCCAGTCGGACACGACGAGGCCGGTGAAGCCCAGCTCGCCCTTCAGCACGTCGGTGATGAGGTAGCGGTGGCCGTGCACCTTCACCCCGTTCCACGCGCTGAGCGAGACCATCACCGAGCCGGTGCCGAGCCGCAGCGCCTCCAGGAACGGCGGGAGGTGCAGGGCGCGCAGCTCCGCCTCGGAGAGCCGGGTGTCGCCCTGGTCGTCGCCGCCGTCGGTGCCGCCGTCGCCGAGGAAGTGCTTGGCGGTCGCCATCACCGACGGCGGCGGGCCGACGCGGGGGCCGCCCTGGAGCCCGGTGATGTAGGACGCCATGGCGGCGGGCAGCTCCGACAGCTCGCCGAACGACTCGTAGGTCCGCCCCCACCGCGGGTTGCGGACGACCCCGAGGCACGGCGCGAAGTTCCAGGTGATGCCGGTGCCCGCGACCTCCCGGGCCGTCGCCGCCCCGATCTCGCGGACGAGGCCGGGGTCGCGCGTCGCGCCGAGCCCGATGTTGTGCGGGAAGACCGTCGCGCCGACCACGTTGGCGTGGCCGTGGACCGCGTCCACCCCGTAGAGGATCGGGATGCCGAGCGGCGTCCGCAGCGCCGCCCGCTGGAGGCCGTCGTACATGTCGGCCCACGCCTCGGGGACGTTGGGCTCCGGCACCGACCCGCCGCCCGACAGGACCGAACCGAGCCGGCAGGCGGTGACGTCGGCCTCGTCGCACTCCAGCCGCTCCGCCTGCGTCATCTGCCCGATCTTGTCGTCCAGGCCCATCCGGCCGAGGAGGTCCTCGACCCGCTCGGCGACCGGCAGGCGCGCGTCCCGGTAGGGCAGGACGCCCGCGGCGGTCGTGACGTCGCCGCCCATCACGCGACCGGGTGGGGCAGGGGCCACACGGCGCCGGGGCCGGCCGCGGCGGGGTCGAGCGCGCCGAGGGCGATCTCGTCCAGCCGGACGTCGCGTTCGGCGAGCACGGCCAGCAGCCGTTCCAGCGCGTCGAGGTAGGCGCGGATGCCGTCCGGGGGCAGGTGCGCGGTGTCGGCGAACAGGCTGAGGCGGATCGCCGCCGGGTCGTCGGGGACGGTGAACGCCTCCAGGAAGAACGACACGGTCGCCCGGTCCACCTTCTCCTCCCACTCGAACGAGGTGAGTGCGGGTGGCACCTGGTCGGAGCCCACCGGGCCGTGGGCGGGTGTCCACAGGTCGTTGAAGCAGACGTCCAGCTCCACGTCGTGCGCCTCGATGATCGGCGCGATCCGGCGGGGGTCGTAGCGGCCGTGCCGGACGGCGTTCAGCGACGCCACCCGCGCGCCCTCCAGCACCTCCTGGAAGGTGCCGGCGCCGAGGTCCACGACCAGCGGCGTCTCCTGGCTCAGGTTCCCGACCGCGCGGCGGAACCCGGGACGGCCGCGGTTGCTGGCGACGGCGCGCACCGAGCACCGGTCGCGGCCGGTGAGCCGCCCGACGAGGACCGCCATCGCGGCGAGCAGGATGTAGGACGTGCCGATGCCCGTCCGCTCGGCCGCCTTCACCAGCATCCGCGAGGCGGTCTGCGAGCGGATCCCGCCGCGCCAGTAGCGCGGCTCCTCCGGCGCGCCGCCGGGGCCGCCGAACATCTTGGACGGCGCCTTGGACAGCTCGGCCCTCCAGTGGCCGAGCGCACGCTCCAGGACGCGCCGCCCCTGCGCGGAGCCCTCCTCCTCGGCGAGGTCCACCGGCTGGAGGGCGGGCCCGGCGGGCTCCTGCCCGTCCAGCAGCGCTGCCAGCTCGCCATAGAGGACGGACGCGCCGAGGAAGTCCGACGACAGGTGCGACATCCCGAACAGGATCGACACGGGCTCGCCCTCGACCGTCCCGATCCGCGCGCGGAACGGCAGGCCGTCCGCGAGGTCGTAGGGCCGGTCCAGGTACGGCCACCAGCTGCCGGTGATCTCGGCGGCGCTCGCGTCCGGCGCGATCGCGACGACCTCGAACTCCGCCTCGCCCGAGCGCACGACCTCCTGGACCGGCTCGCCGGACGCGCCGGCCCGGTACCGGGTGCGCAGCGACTCGTGCCGCTCGATCAGCCGGCCGAGCGCGGCGAGCACCGCCTCGACCGTCGTGCCGGGCGGCAGCGGCCCCCCGTTGATCATGTTGGCGAAGGTGGGGACGCCCTCCTGGCCGATCACGGCCTCGTCCCACATCTCCAGCTGCCCCCACGTCAGCGGGCCGGTCACCGCCCGCGACCCGTGGAAGGGCACCCGGTGCCGGGTGATCTCGCTCATCGCCCGTCCACCTCCGTGGTCACGACGTCGGACGAGCCGACCACGCCGCCGCCGCCGTCGAGCGCGTCCACCCGCACGTGCGTCGCGCCGCGGGCGGTGCCGGGCAGCGGGACGGCGGTGTCCAGCCCGTCCCACGGCGCCTCGGCCACCGGCTCCAGGCTCCCGGCGGAGGCCCCGGCGAGGACGCGCCAGCGGGCGACGCCCGTCGCGCCGTTCCACACGGCCCGCACCGACCCGTCCTGGACGAACGCGGACGGCGGCTCCTCCGGGCGCCCCTCCCAGGGCGACTTGTAGACCCGGTAGGAGCTCCACTCCCCCGGGGGCAGCGCGGCGTCGAACAGCAGCTCCCCGTCCGGGGAGAACTCCGACATGCGGCCCGTCGGCCCCCACGCCACGACCGCGCCGCCGCCGGGAAGCTCGTGGGCGGCGCCCTCGCGTGTCGTGCACAGGTGCTCGGGGTGGACGAACTGCCGGACGAGCCCGGTCTCCCCGCGCGCGGCGTCCACGCGGATCCAGGCGACGCGCGACTCCCAGCCGGGCCACATGTCGACGGTCGCGTTGTCGAAGACCTTGACGACGCCCGGCGCCGACCAGGTCGCGTCGTGCTGCCAGCCGAACCGCACGCCCGCGCCGAGCGGGAAGCTGCTCTGCCGGCCGCCGAGCCGCCAGACGATCTCGCCGGTGCGCCGGTCCACCTTGTAGACGGCGGAGGTGTACCGCGCGGAGACGAGCAGGTCGCCGTCGGCGTCCTCGTCCACGGAGTTGAGGTGGAGGTAGTCGTAGGGCTCCGGCAGCAGGCCGTAGGGCAGGTCGGACTCGGTCACCGGGATGTGGTCGAGGCTGCTCCACCGCCACACCGTCTCGCCGGTCGCGACGTCGACCTCCTCGACGACGCCGTCCAGGACGGTCGCGGACGGGGGCCCGCCGACGGCGCTGAGGTCGGTCTCGCGCGGCACGTACTGCATGAGCAGCGCGGTCCCGCGCGGGGTGAGCCGGAACTCGTGCAGGTCGGCGGGCGCGGACCCGGAGACCGAGGCGATGATCCGGTACCGCTCGTCGGCGACGTGGCAGACGCCCCGGCCGTGGCTCAGGTCGTGGAAGGTGCCCTGCCACCAGGTCAGCACGGGACGCCCCTGGTAGCGCTGGACGCGCAGGTCGGCGGCCAGCTCCCCGTCCGGGACGGGATGGAACCACACCGGCCGGCCGTCGCCGTCGAGGATCAGCGGGCCGTGGGGGGCGTCGAGGGCGTGCGGGCTCTGCGGCGTGGTCAGGTACACCCCGGCCGCGGTGCCCGGGCGGTTGCGCCGCACCTCGAACCGGGGCGGTTCCGGGAGGGGCGCGGGCCGGGCCGCGGCCGTGCGCGTCGCTGCCTCGCCTGGAGCGAGGCCCTGGTTCGTCGGGATCACGCGTGGACTCTCCTCTTGGCTGCCGGGCGGTCCCCGCGATCGGGGCTCACGCCATCGTCGAAGGCGCGGGCGGCGCGTCGGCAGTCTCGGATGGACGGGCGAACGGACGGAGGGATGTGCATATCCGGATGGACCGGCGCGGTCACGTGTCACACGAGGCGGTCGTTACAGGAGGCGGTCGTTACAGGAGGCGGTCGCGGATGAGCCGGACTATGCGGTCGTGGTGGCCGTCGAGGAAGAAGTGGCCGCCGGGGAGGACGTGGTGCTCGCCGCCGGTGCCGTGGGATGTCCAGGCCAACGCGTCCTCCACCGGCGTCATCGGGTCGGCGTCGCCGACGAGGACGACGACCGGGCACGGCAGCGGCGGGCCCGGCTCGTACGCGTAGGTGTCGATCGCCTCGTAGTCGCCGCGCAGCACGGGCAGCACCATCCGGGTGAGCGCCCGGCTCCGCAGCCGCCGCGCGTCCATGCCGCCGAGCCGCCCGACATCGGCGAGGATGTCCTCGTCCGACATCGGGTGGACGCGTTCCTGGACGCTGCGGGACGGGGCCTTCCGCCCGGCGGCGAACAGCACGGGCGGCGGCGCCGCCAGCCGCCGCGCGACCTCGAAGGCGACCACCGCCCCCATGCTGTGGCCGAAGAAGGCGGGCGCCGGGCGGGGATCTGGCGTCCCCGTGTCCTGCAACCCGGTCCCTTGCAGCTCCGCGCTGATCAGCCCGGCCAGCTCCCGCAGGCCGGTGAGCACCGGCTCGCGGTGCCGGTCCTGCCTGCCGGGGTACTGGACGGCGACGACCTCGACGTCGGGGCTCAGGGCCTCCGACAGGCGGTGGTAGGTGTTCGCCGCGCCGCCCGCGTGCGGGAAGCAGAGCAGCCGGGGCGCGTTCGGGGCCGCCGGATGGAACCCGCGGAACCATCCGGCGTCCCTCGTCCTGGACGCGGTGGCCACGGTCACGCGCCGCGCAGGAGGACGGCCCAGATGGTGGCGCCCGGCCCGAACGCCAGCGCGACGCCGTGCTCCCCTGCGGCGAGCGGCATCGTGTCCTGGAGGCGCCCGAGGACGCCGAGGACGGCGGGCGCGGCGGTGTTGCCGTACTCGCGCATCACGGCCCGCGACACCTCCACCGAGTCCGCCGGGAGGTCCAGTTCCGCGGTGACGCGGTCGATGATGCGGCGCCCCCCGGGGTGCAGCGCCCACCACCGGATATCGGCGCGTTCCAATCCGTGCCGGGCGAGCAGCGCGTCGGTCGGCGCGGCCACGGCCGAGGCGGTCACGTCGGGCATGCTCGGCGCGAGCCTGATGTGCAGGCCGCGCTCGCCGAGGTGCACCTGGAGGTCGTCGGCGAACTCGGGGACGTAGAGCATCTCGGTGTCGGCGACGTCCAGGCCCGCGGGGTCCGCGCCCGGCGTCCCCGCCGAGCCGGGCCGCACGACGACGGCGCAGGCCGCGTCGCCGAAGAGGGTGAGGACGACCGCGCCCTCCTTGTCGTAGGGCGGGGGCTGGAGGTGCGGGGAGAACAGGTCGACGCAGAGCAGCACCGCCGGGCGGCCGTGGACCTCGACCCAGTTGCGGACCGTGGCGAGCGCGGGCAGCGCGGCGTAGCAGCCCATGGGGCCGAGCGACTGGAACTCGGTGCCGGGCCGCATCCCGGTCTCGTGCACCAGCGCGTCCAGGCCGGGCGCCGAGTGGGTCGTGGTGGTGGCCGTGGCCAGCAGGCCGACGTCGTCCGCGCGCAGCCCGTCACGGTCGAGGGCCTGCCCGATCGCCTCGCGGCCGAGCGAGCGCGCCTCGGCGAGGCTCACCGCCATCCGGCGCGCCGTGCCCCAGCCCCGGGGGTCGTCGGCGAAAGGGTTGACGGCCATCCCCTTGGAGTCGATCGCCGAGTTGCGGACGATCTCGGCGACGTGCCCCCCGCCGGGGTCCGCGGCGAGGAGCTCGGCGAACTCCTCCATCTTGACCTGCGGCGGAGAGGTGAACGCGATGCTGGTGATCCGGGCGGTGGGCATGACGGGACCTCACAGTGTTTCGTGCGGGGACGGACGTGGCGGGGGGCGGGGGATGCGGAGGCGGGGTCAGTCCAGCCCCACCGCGGGCTGCGCGACGGCGCCCGGGACCGTGCCGGGATCCCGGTCCTGGTGGCCCGGGTCCGGTGCCGTCCGGCGCCTGCGCCCGTCCTGGCGGCGCGTGTACGCCAGCGCGGTGATCACCGCGAGGATCCCGCTGGCGTTCATCAGGCTCATCGTCAGGTACAGCGGCGTCGGGCCGTCGGCGCCGGAGCTGGCGAGCGCGCCGATCCCGACGGACCCGGCCACGTAGATCGCGGCCCCGGCGAGCGAGAGCAGCGCGCCGCCGGTCTGCTCCAGCGCCATCAGCGCGGTGAGGACGAGGCCGAGCGCCAGGTAGCTCGGACCGACGACCGCGATGTAGTGGGCCGTCTCACCGGCGACCCGGTCGTTCTCCACGGTCACGTGGCCGATCACGCCGCGCAGCGCCCACAGGACGGGGACGATCACCGCGTAGACGATCGCGGTGATCTGGAGCGCCGCGACGAGCACGGGTGTCAGCCGGGCCCCGCCGCCCGCGCCGAGACGCCGGTTCATGAGGATCGCCGAGGCGGAGCCGAGCACCATCGCGGGCATGATGACGAGGTTCTGGACGGTCGTGGCGGTGGCGAACCCCGTGACCACGTCGGGCCCGAACGGCGTCAGCATCATGACGAACGCGAAGTTCATCCCGAACATCACGAGGTTGACGAGGCTCACCGGCAGCCCCGCGCTCAGCAGGAACTTCAGCGCCTCGGGCCGCCAGCCCCACTCCTTCAGCAGCCCGCGCCTCGCCAGCGCGACCGTGCCGTACGCGCCGGCGACGACGCCGTTCAGGGCGGTGGCCAGCGGCAGCGCGGTCGCCCCGAGGTCCAGGCCGAAGCCCAGCACCGCGAGGCCCCCGATCTCCACGGTGGTGCTCACCGCCATGATGACCGCGGCGGGACCGGCGCGCCCGGCGCCGCGCAGCACCGACGAGCAGATCACCGGCCACGCGAGCGTCAGGTTCGCCAGCGACATCTCCCGCAGGAACCGCGCGAAGTCGCCCTTGTACCGCTCGCTGGTGCCGAGGACGTCGCCGAGGGCGGAGGCGCCCAGGCTCAGGCCGCCGCCGAGGACGATCCCCGCGACGAGCCAGAGGGCGCCCACGGTCAGCACCGTCGCCGCCACGTCGTGCTCGCCGCGCCCGGCCCGCCGCGCGGTGACGGTCTGGCCGGTGACGTCGAACGCCATCTGCACGGCGAAGAACAGGAACGCCAGGGGGAAGTAGAGCGAGCGGAGCTGGATGGCCCGGTCGTCCATCCAGCCCAGCATGGCGACGATGACGATCGGGACCAGGATGGCCAGGAGCTGCGCGGTCGCCATCGGCACCGCGAGGCGGGAGAGCTGCCGCCGGAAGTCCGCCATCAGGTCGTGGGCGTCATGGCGCCGGTGACGTGCTCGCGCAGCAGCGTGTCGAACTCGTCCTTGTCGTTCGAGCGTGGGAAGGGCGCGTCGGGGACGGGCACGTCCAGGAACCGGCACAGCGGCTCCCATCCGTCGGCGACCTCGAACACCAGCAGCCGGGACGGGTCGATCTCGCGGCGCACCGCCTCGTTGTGCTCGGTGAAGACGCGCATGGCGTGCCCGGGGTCGGTGAACCGGCCGCCGAACTGGCCGTCCCACACGACCGCGCGGGACATCGCCTTCATCTCCTTGATCACCGGGGTGGGCGCGGGAGAGGGGTCCATGGCGGCGCGGTGGATGGTGGCGCGGGCGCTGTCGTACCAGCGGCGCGGGTCGCGGACGGTGAGGACGACCTTCGCCTCGGGGTAGCGGGCGGTCAGCTCCCGCCAGAAGCGGACGCCGGGCCAGTCGACGCTGGACCGGTAGCCGCCGTACAGCTCGTCCCAGTCGGTGGGGTGTCCCTGCGCGGCGCGGTGCCACAGCGGGATCTCGCCGGGACGGTCCAGCAGCCCCAGCATGTGGTGGCACGGGCCGAAGCCGAGGGTCTCAAGCGCGGCCTTGAGCGAGAACGTGCCGGTTCGGCCGAACCCGGCACCGATGACTTCGAGCATGTCGCCTTCCTCCGGTTCGCAGGGCCGGGCGGATCATCCGCCCGGCCCGGCCCACGCTCGCGGCTGGAGGAGGGCGCGGGGAAGCCACCGATGGCCGCGCGGCCAGCCGGAACAAAAGTGCATATCCGGATGGCCGGGTCCGATCAGACCGCCGACACCATGCCCTGCTTGATGGCGATCACCACGGCGGCGGTGCGGTTGGGCGCGCCGAGCTTGAGCATGACGCTGGTGACCAGCCGCTTCGCGCCGTGGTCGGAGATCGACAGGCGGCGCGCGATCTGCTTGTTGCTCATGCCCTCGGCGAGCAGCATCAGCGTCTCGGTCTCGCGCGGGGTGAGGACGGCGGGCCGCACGGACCCGGCGGGCACCGGCGAGCCCGCGCGGGCCAGCAGCTCGCGTCCGATCCGGGCGGGCATCGGCATCTCGCCGAGCATCATCCGGTCGAGCGCCTCGCCGAGCGCCGGTGCGGTCAGGTCCTGCTGGATGAGGAAGCCGTCCGCGACCGCGGCGCCGCCGAACGAGGCGCCGGACGCGGCCTCCAGCTCGTCGAGGAGCAGCAGCACCTTCGTGCGCGGGCAGGCCGCGGCGAGTTCGGCGGCGACGCCGCCCTCGACGCTCGTCACGACGAGGACGTCCACGTCGCCCCCGGCGACGGCCGTCTCCGCCGACGGCCGTGTCGTGCAGTGGCTCACCGACCGGATACGGGGCAGCAGGTGCAGCACGGCCTCCAGCCCCCGGCCGACGACCACGTTCTTCACGTAGATCACGACGTTCAGGTGGTCGGTGATGGTGTTCTCTGGCATCGCGCTCGCGTTCTCCTTGTCCTGACGGGCGTGTGCCCAGCGTGTGACGCCGCCCTCGTGGGGAGCGTCCGTGGGGCGCACTGGTGGGGCGCACTGTCATGAAAGGACACCGCGGATCGGTCAGGCCAGAGGGTTGTCGCCTTCCAGACATCAGGTGAGATACGAGAACCTTTGGAGCGCACCGACGACCGCCGACCCGAGGTCCGCCATCCCGGGACGCCAGGCGGCGAACGCCCCCGGCCTGCGCACGGACGGGGCGGGGACGGCGGTGAACGAGCCCCCGGACGCGGTGACGAGGACGCGGCCCGCGGCGCAGTCCCACGCGTACGCGTCGGGGGTGACGGCCATGTCCGCGCGCCCCGTCGCGACGTAGGCGAGCGCGAGCGCCGCCGACCCGATCCGGCGCACGTCGGCGGCGGCCACCAGGTCGGCGAACAGGGCCAGCTCGGCGGGCTCGGGCGGATGCCCGGGACGGGGCAGGTCGGTCAGCACCAGCGGGACCGGCCGGGGCGGCGGGGGCGGGACGGGACGCCCGTTGCGCAGCAGCCGCCCGCCCGGCGCGGTGCCGGTCTCGTTGCCGGTGCCAGTGGCGGTGCCGGTGCCGCCATGCCCCTCGGCGGACGCCGTGTACATCTCGTCGCGGGCGGGCTCGTAGACGCAGCCGCCGACCGGTTCCCCGCGGACGGTCACCCCGATCGACACGCAGAACAGCGGCAGTCCCCGGAGGAAGTTGTGGGTGCCGTCGATCGGGTCGACGTACCAGCACACGTCCGCGTCGCCGGGACCGGCCGCGCCGTCCTCCTCGCCGATGACGGCGGAGCCGGGGAACGCCCCGCGCAGGTCCGCCCTGATCATCGCCTCGGCGGCGGCGTCCGCGTCGGTGACGACGTCGTGGGCGTGCGTTCCGGCCTTGGCCCGGGCGCCCGCGCCGTCCCCCTCGTCCCCGGCCTTCCCGAAGACCTCCATCAGCCGCCGGCCCGCCCGCCGGGCCGCCCGTTCCGCCGCCTCCACCAGGGCCGCGGCGGACTCGTCGTGCTCGTCTGGAAGCGCCATCCGGTCACCGTAGCGCCGGGCATGCCCATCCAGGCAGTGCACTCAGGCAGTGCACAAGCGCGGCGGGTCAGGGGTGACGCCGCCGCCGGGCCGCCGATGAGACTGGGCGCCTCCCGAGACGAGCGAAGCGAGCGAGGAGGCCCGATGACGGAGTCGACCCTGACCACGTCCACCGGCGAACTGCGGACCTGGCTGATCCAGCGGATCGCCGAGTACCTGGAGAAGGACCCCGGCGAGATCGACACCGAGGCGACGTTCGAGGCGCAGGGCCTGGACTCGATGGCCGCGCTGACCCTCTGCGACGACATCGAGGACCAGATGGGCCTCGTCGTGGAGCCCACCCTGGCCTGGGACCACCCGACCATCGACGAGCTGGCGGAGTTCCTGGTCACGACGGCCGCCGAGGAGCACTGACCGGTGGACCCCGGGCAGCGGCGCTGGCCGCCCGAACCCGACGACGGGGAGCTGAAGCTCCTCACCGAGGTGGCGCGCTCCCGCCAGTGGACGGACGGCCCCTGGACCGCCGAGGTCGAGCGCCGCATGGAGCGGCTGACCGGCGCCCCGCACGCGGTGGCGTTCAACAGCTGCACCTCGGCGCTGCACGCGGCGCTGCACGCGATGGGCTGCGTCCGCGGCACCCGCGTCGCCGTGCCCGCGCTGACGTTCGCCGGGACGACAACCGGGGCCGCGCACATCGGCGCGGACCTGGTGTTCGCCGACGTCCGGCCCGGCAGCCTCACGATCGGGACGGACGTCCCCGACGCCGACCTGGTCATCGCCGTCGATCTGCACGGCGTCCCGCACGGGCTGGACCGGGAAGCCGTGGCGGGTCGTCCCGTGCTGACGGACGCGTGCCAGTCGATCGGCAGCACGCTGGACGGCCGGCACGTCGGCGCGACCGGCACGCACGCGTGGTCGTTCTCGTCCGCCAAGCTGATCGCCGCGCCCGACGGCGGCGCCGTCACCACCGATGACGCCGGCATCGCGGGACGTCTGCGGGAGCTGCGGGACTACGGCGTCCCGGCCGGCGGGTCACGCTCGAACTCCGCCGTGATCTGGGCGGGCGGGCACAACTGGCGCCCGACCGAGCTGACCATGGCCATGGTCGCGCACCGCCTGGAGCGCCTGGACCGGTGGGCCGAGCGGGCCCGGCAGGTCACCGAGCGCGTCCACCGGACGCTCGACGGGGCGGGCCTGTGGCGGCAGTCGGCCGGCGAGGCGGCCCGTCCCGCCTGGCACAAGATCCGCTTCGGGGCGCCCGGATGGGACCCGGGGCGGGCGGACGGGATCGAGCGGTCCCTGAACGAGGCCGGGGTGCCGACGCACCGCTGGGGGCTGGTGCCGCTGCACCGGCACCCGGCGTTCGGCGGCGGGACCGGCGGAACCGGCAGCGGGGGCCTGCCGGTGACGGAGGCCGCGGCCGCCGGGACCCTGTGCCTCGGCACGGAGGCCGTACCCCCCATGACCTGGACCGACGATGAGGTAGAGCAGGTCTGCCGCATCCTGGAAACGACTGCGGGAAGCTGAACATGGATACTCCACTCGTTCGAGTCGGCATCATCGGCGTGGGGAACTGTGCCCGCGCCCTGCTCGAAGGGACGGCCTACTACCGTTCCTCGCCCGACCTCACGGCCGGGCTGATGTTCCCCGAGGTCGGCCCGTACGGCGCCGGCGCGCTGGAGCCCGTCGCCGCCTGGGACGTCGACGTCGAGAAGGTCGGCAAGGACCTGTGGTCCGCGCGGGCCGCGGGGCAGAACCTCGACATCGGCATCCCTCAGGGCGACCTGCTGCCGCTCGGCGCGGACGTGCGCGTGCAGCGGGCCCCGACGCTGGACGGCGCCGGGTTCCGGTACCGGGAGCGGATCACGCTGGCCGCCGACCAGCCCGGCGAGGGCGGCGACCGGGACGCGATCGTCGAGCAGATCCGCGCCGCCAAGGTCGACGTGCTGCTGAACTACCTGCCGGTGGGCTCGCAGGACGCCACCGAGTGGTGGGCGGACGTCGCGCTCGCCGCGGGCGTCGGGTTCGTCAACAACGTGCCGGTCTTCATCGCCCGCAAGGACCGCTGGCGGAAGAGGTTCCGCGAGGCGGGCCTGCCGCTCATCGGCGACGACATCAAGTCCCAGCTCGGCGCGACGTACCTGCACCGCACGCTGGTCCGGGCCTTCTCCGACCGGGGCATCGGCCTGGAGCGGACGTACCAGCTCAACGTCGGCGGCAACATGGACTTCTACAACATGCTGGAGCAGGAGCGGCTGGCCTCCAAGCGGCAGTCGAAGACGTCCGCGGTCACCGACGCCTACGACGGCGAGCTGTCGGGCGACAACGTCCACATCGGCCCCTCGGACTTCGTGCCGTTCCTCGGCGACACCAAGAAGGCGTTCATCCGCTGCGAGGGCCGCGGGTTCGGCGGCGCGCCGATCGAGATGGAGATCCAGCTGACCGTCCCCGACTCGCCGAACTCGGCGGGCGTGGTCATCGACGCCGCCCGGATCGCCAAGCTCGCGATGGACCGCGGCGACACCGCCGTGGACGAGTGGGTGTCGGCCTGGCTGTTCAAGGCGCCGCCGCAGGCGGTCGCGCAGGAGTCGGACCAGATCGCGCGGGAGCGGCTCGTCCGGTGGACCGCCGGCGAGCACTCCGGCGGGCGCTGACGCGCATGGACGCGACGTCGATGGGCGCGGCGCCCGGGATCACCGGCCGGGTGGACGGGCGGGCGCGCCTGGTGTTCGTCCTGCCCGGCCAGGGCGCCCAGTGGGTGGGCATGGGGCGCGGCCTGCTGAAGGCCAGCCCCGTGTTCGCCGCGACGCTGGACGCGTGCTCCGCCGCCGTCGAGGCGGAGCTCGGCTGGTCGCCGCGCCGCCGCCTGGAGGACGACGCCCCGCTGACGGCCGTGGAGGAGATCCAGCCGGTGCTCTGGGCGTTCCAGGTGGCGCTCGCGTCGGTCTGGCTCGACTGGGGCGTCGAGCCGGACCTCGTCATCGGGCACAGCATGGGGGAGATCGCGGCGGCGACCGTCGCCGGCGCGCTCGACCTCCCGGACGCCGCGGCGGTGGTCTGCCGCCGCGCCGTCCTGCTGGCCGGCCTCGGCGCCGTCGGCGCCATGTGGGCGGTGGGCCTCGGCGAGAAGGAGGCCGAGGAGGCGATCGGCGAGGACGCGGGACTGGTGTGCGCCGGGGTCCTCAACAGCGACCGGTTCACGGTGCTGTCGGGGGACCCTGACGCGATCGCGCGGATCGTGGAGCCGCTGCGCGAGCGCGGCGTGTTCTCCCGCAGGGTCGCGGTCGGCTACGCCTCGCACGGCCCGCAGGTCGAGCCGATCCGGGCGGGCCTGCGGGACGCGCTCGCCGATGTGCGGTCCCGCGCGCCGCGGATCCCGCTGCACTCGACGGTGTGGGACCGCCCGGTCGACGGCGCGGAGCTGGACGGCGGCTACTGGATGGAGAACGTGCGGCGCCCGGTGCGCTTCGCGTCCGCCGTGCGGGCCGCGCTGTCCGGCGGCGGGCCGGTGCTGTTCGTCGAGGTCGGCCCGCATCCGCTGCTGGTCTCCGCGGTCGGCGACGCCATCGCGGCGACGGGTGCCGCGGCGGCGCCCGTCGCGTCTCTGGTGCGCCGGCAGCCGGAACCGGAGACGCTGATGGCCGCGCTCGGAACCGTCTACGCCGCGGGACACGACCCCGACTGGTCCCGCGTCCGGACGGCCGGGCTGCCCGTGCCGCTGCCCGCCCAGCCGTGGCACGGCCGCCGCCTCTGGATCGAGCCCTGACCCGTCCGCCGCACACCACACCGCACGAACGAACGGCCCCCGGTCTCTCGGTGAGACCGGGGGCCGCTTGCGTTGCCGCGTTCAGCCGGCGGACGGCGCCCCGTCCGCGCGGACGGACCGGCGCAGCTCGCTCGACCCGACGGCCTCCGCCACCCGCTGGATGTCCTCCTGGAGCGGGCGGTCGCCGTCCAGGAACGGGCTCATCTTGCGGACGAGGGCGTGCGCGGCGGCGGTGGCCGGGCTCAGGTGCTCCAGGCCGCGCAGGTCCGCCGCCTGGCAGAGCGCGATCAGGTGGATCGCCGTCACCTCCCGGGTCAGCTCCACGACCGAGCGGGCGTCGCGCGCGGCGATCGTGCCCATGGAGACCTTGTCCTGGTTGTGCGCCTCGGTGGAGCGCGAGAACGAGGTCGCCGGGGTCGTCCACCGCAGCGCCTCCGCCACCAGCGACGACGCGCTGATCTGCATCCCCTTGAAGCCGTGGTGCAGGCCCGCGTCCCAGCTCCCGGTCTCGTAGCGCGGGATGAGGTTGGGCGTCAGCCCGTTGTTGAACTTCTCGTCGACGACCAGCTCCAGCTGGCGGTCGAGCAGGTCCGCGACGCTCGCCGCCGCGATCTTCAGCGAGTCCATGACCTGGCCGACGTGCCCGCCGTAGAAGTTCCCGCCGTTCAGGACGTGCCCGTCCGGGTGGAACAGCGGGTTGTCGTTGGAGGAGTTGACCTCGATCTCCAGCATCCGCCCGGCCCACTGCACCGTGTCGCGCAGCGCCCCGATGACGTGCGGCGCGCAGCGGATGGAGTAGCGGTCCTGGATGGGGCGTTCCAGGCGACGGTAGCCCTCTCCCGCCCAGTCGCCGCCCGCGTCATGGCCGGCGTCCGGCAGGCCCCCGGGCCGCGTGCTCGCCAGCAGCTCGCGGATGTTCCGCGCGCTGGTGATCACGCCTTCGTGCGGCTTCTGCTGGAACAGGAAGTCGTCGAAGTGCCCGGGGTTGCCGAGCAGCACCTGGCTCGCCATCGCCGTGCACAGCTCCGCCGCGTACGCCAGCTCGGTCGCGTCGTGCAGCGCGAGGACGGCGAACGCGGCCATGAAGGAGGTGCCGTTGACCAGGGCCAGGCCCTCCTTCGACGCCAGCACCACCGGGGACAGCCCGGCGGACTCCAGCGCCGCGGCGGCCGTCCGGCGCTCCCCGGCGTGCAGCACGTCGCCGTCGCCGAGCAGCATCCGGGCCACATAGCTGAGCGGGACGAGGTCGCCGCTCGCGCCGACCGAGCCCCGCTCGGGGATGATCGGCAGGATGTCGTGGTCGAGGCAGCCGAGCAGCAGCTCCACGACCTCCGGCCTGATCGCGGAGTAGCCGCGGGCCAGGCAGTTCGCGCGGATCAGCAGGGTCGCGCGGGTGACGTCCCGCGCCGCCGCCTCCCCCGTCCCGCAGTTGAGGAAGCGCAGCAGGTTCTCCTGGAGCGCGGCGCCCTTGTCCCCGTGGACCTGCCGGGTGTTGCTGTCACCGAAACCGGCCGTGACCCCGTAGATCGGCACGCCCGCCGCGATGAGGTCGTCCTTGGCCGCGGCGGTCCCGCGCATCCGCCCGACGGCGTGGTCGGCGAGACGCGTCCTCGGCGGGTGCGGGCCCCGCGCGACCGCGACCGTCTCGGGCAGGGTCAGCCGGTGGCCGTCGAGCGACAGCGGGGACGGTTCGGTCCGTTCTGGGTACGGCGCGCGGAGGGTGTCCGCCATGTGCAAACCCCATTCTCGAAGCGTCAGCGGTACCGGAAGTCTGATCAGCGGGCCCACCACCGGAAAATCCCTGAGCCGCCGCGCTCACGCGCTGCCTGGATGGGCATGCCCGGCTCCGTCCCCCGGCCGGGCCGCCCGATCGCCGGGGCCGGCCGCCGGTCAGTCGGCGTGGTCGGCGGGCAGGATCACCTCCGCCGGGGCCGGGTCGCGGTGCAGCAGCTCGACCTGGGCGGCGCGGTTGCGCAGCACCTGGAGCTGGCTGACCGCCCCCTTGTCGGTCAGCTCCCCAGCGTCGCGGTCCGGGGGCTCCGCGAGCAGCAGCAGCCGGTCGACGCGGCGGGACGTCCGCCGCCCGGCGTTGAACCGCGCCAGCGCCTCGGCCAGCGCGTGCCGCACCGCCGCCGGGTCGCCCGCCTGGCGTGCCCACGCCAGCGCCCCGACCCGCGCCCGCCCGGACCCGGTGATGACGGCCTCGGCCAGCTCGTCCGTCGCCGCGAGCAGCGCCGCGCGCAGCGCCCCCACCCGCACCCAGGTCCCGTTGGCCAGCTTGAAGTCCTCGGTGAGGCGGCCCTCGAACAGCAGCCCGCGGCCGGGGTCGGCGGCGTCGGCGGGCAGGCCGGCGTCGCCCGTCCGGTAGAAGCCCTCCTCGTCGAACGCCTCGGCGGTGCGGACGGGGTCGCCCAGGTAGCCGGGCATCACCGTCGGGCCCGCCGCCCGCATCTCCAGCCGCCCGTCCACCGGGGCGAGCTTGAGCGTGATCCCCGGCAGCGGCACCCCGATCGCGCCCGGCGCGTCGGTGTCCAGATGCGCGGAGGTGACCGCGGACGCCGTCTCGGTCATACCCCACGAGGAGGTGAAGCGGACCTCCCCGCCGCGGAACCGGCCCGCGAGCCGCAGCATCCGCACCCGCAGCGCCTCCGGCAGCGGCGCGCCCGCGCTGAACAGCAGGCCGAGGCGGGAGAAGAAGCGCTTGGCGAGCACCGAGTCGCGCTCCAGCTCGTCCGCCAGCAGCGCGAACCCCGCCGGGACGTTGAAGTACACGTTCGGGGAGATCTCGGCGAGGTTGCGCAGGCTGCGCGGGAACAGCGCGGGCGTCGGGCCGCCGCCGTCGATGTACAGGGTGCCGCCGTTCGTCAGCACCATGTGCAGGTTGTGGTTGCCGCCGAAGGTGTGGCTCCACGGCAGCCAGTCGACGAGCGTGAGCGGGGTCGTCGTGAGGAACGGCCAGACCTGCCGCATCATCTGCTGGACGGCGCACAGCATCCGGTGCGTGTTCGGGACGGCCTTCGGGTGCCCCGTGGAACCGCTGGTGAAGAAGATCCTGGCGACAGAGTCGGGGGTGACCGCCGCGGCGGCGGCGCGGAGCCGGTCACCCGGCCGGGTGGGCAGGAGCGCGTCGAGGAGGACGTCCGCCTCGTCCCGCGGCCCACGTCCGACGATCGTGACCGGCACCGCGGCGGCGAGGGCGGTCAGCGCGGCGCCGTACTCCCGCCCGTCCTCGGCGTACACCGCGCCGGGACGGGCGATGCCCGTGACCGTCAGCAGCCGCTCGGGCCCGCCGCTCAGCGAGTACGCCGTGCCGAGCGACACGACCGGGATCCCGGCGACGTACCCGGCGAGCGTGAGCTGGAGGTGGCGCAGCGAGTTGCCCGACAGCACCAGCAGCGGCCGGTCCGGGCCCAGCCCGAGGCGGAGCAGGGCCTCCCCCAGCGCCTCGGCGCGCGCGAGTGCGTCCCCGTAGGTCAGGCGCTCCCACGTGCCGCACCACCGCTCGGCGGCCAGCACCGCGCCGGGCCGTTCGGCCGCCCACCGGCGCAGCGGCCGCCCGAGATCGGCGTCGTAGGGCTCCAGGGGGACGGCGGACGACAGCAGCACGCTGCCGTCCGGGCGGTGCCGGGCCTGGATCTCCGGTTCCGCGAATATGCGCTCCGAATTCACCGGTTCCGTTCTCACGTTAATCGCCTCGTTCCGAACTGAGAAAGGCGTCGCCGCACGACGTATCTGGAACCCTAGACGGGGCCTGCCCGGCGGGAAAGGAGAGAGTGGGCCGCCCTGATCACCGAGTGACCGCGTCGTTACAGGTCAAGGCCCTGGTCATGCCAATTCGGGCATGGCCATGAGAACAGCACGATAGGGCGTGCTAACGCCTCTTGGACGGGCCCGCCGAATTCGCGATGCTCGTTTCCTCTCCGCCGAATTCGTCGAGAGGGACAGCGATGCACGGACCAGCGCTCACCAACGGCTCGGGAAGGTGTTCCGGTGGCTGAATCCGGGCGCCGGGTCGTCGTCACGGGGATCGGCGTCATCTCCAGCATCGGGATCGGCCACGACGACTTCCTCGCGGCGCTGCGGGCGGGCGCCTGCGGCGCCTCCCCGATCAGCGGCTTCGACACCACCGGCTTCCGGTTCGCGCGGGCCTACGAGGTGCCCGGCTTCGACCCCGCGGCCTCCCTGCGCCGAATCGAGCCCGGCTCCGTCGGCAAGGTCGGCGCCCAGGCCGCCGCCGCCGCGCGGATGGCGATGGCCGACGCCGGGCTGGACCCCGCGTCGGCGCGCCGCGTGCGCGGCGTCGTCGCCGTCGGCACGACCTGCGGCGAGTCGCTCGACGTGGACGCGCTCGCCGCGGCCGAGGTCGCGGACGGTCTCGGCCGCCTCCCGGCCGCCCTGGCACGGCGCGTCCACCCCGGACGGCTGCCGGTCGCGGTGGCCACGGAGCTCGGCCTGTCGAACGTGGCGGCCGTGACCATCCCGACCGTCTGCGCCGCGGGCAACTACGCGGTCGGCCACGCGCTGGACGCGCTGCGCGACGGGGAGGCGGAGTTCGCCGTCTGCGGCGGCGCCGACTCGGTGAGCCGGATGGCCTTCGCCGGGTTCTACCGCCTGCGCGCCTGGGCCTCGGAGCGGTGCAGCCCGTTCGACCGCGACCGGGACGGGTTCATGTTCGGCGAGGGCGCCGGGATGCTCGTCCTGGAGACGCTGGAGCACGCGCGCCGCCGGGGCGCGGCGATCCGCGCCGAGGTCGCCGGGTTCGCGCTCAACTGCGACGCCGCGCACCCGACCCGGCCGGAGCGCGAGCGCGTCGCGCAGTGCCTCGCCGCCGCGCTCGGCGACGCCGGGACGCGGCCGGACGAGGTGGACGTGGTGTTCGCGCACGGCACCGGGACAAAGATCAACGACGCGATGGAGTCCGCGGTCCTCGGCGACGTCTTCGGCGCCGGGCCGCCCCCGGTCACCGCCCTCAAGTCGATGATCGGCCATACGCAGGGGGCGGCGGGCGCGCACGCGTGCATCGCGGCGGTGCTGGGCATGGAGCACGGCTTCATCCCGCCGACCGTCAACTTCGCCACGCCGGACCCGGAGTGCCCGGTCGACTGCGTCCCGAACCGGGCGCGCCCGGCAGACGTCCGGACGGCGCTGGTCAACTCCCTCGGGGTCGGCGGCAACAACGCCGCGGTCGTGCTCCGCTCGGCGGAGGCGCTCGCGGCGGGGCCGTCCGCGGAGAGGACGGCCGCGTGAGCGCCACCCGGGCCGTCATCTCGGCCATGTCGCTGATGTCGCCCGCCGGGGTCGGCGTCGCGCCGTTCCGGGACGCGGTCCGGACGGGGCGCCCGGTGCCCGGCGGGCGCGTCGAGGACTTCCGGACGGAGCCGCCCGCGGGGTCGGGGCGTCCCGTCCGGCTGATCGACCGGCCGTCGGCGATGGCGCTCGCGGCGATCGGGACGCTGCTCGCCGGGGACGTCCTCGACGGGTGGCCGCCCCTGCGGCGCGGGCTCGTCCTCGCCGCAGGCGCCGCCGGGATCGACCAGTCGATGACCCTCACGCGGGACTCGCTGACCCGGCCGCGTCCCGACAACGTCAACCCGGCGCTCGTCCCGGCTTGCGTGATGAACTACGCGAGCGGGCAGGCGGCCATCGCCCACGGCCTGCGCGGGCCGAACGCGACCGTGACCGCGGGCCGGGCCGGTGGCCTCGCGGCGCTGCGGTACGCGCGGCTGCTGCTCGCGCGGGACCGCGCCGACGCCGTGGTCTGCGGCGCCTACGAGGACCTGAACGAGCGGCGCGTCGCCATCGCCGAGGCGGCGGGCGTCAAGGCCACCGCGTCCGAGGGGTGCGGCGTGTTCCTCGTCGAGCCCCGGGAGCGGGCGCTCGCGGCGGGACGGCCGGTCCTCGCGGAGATCCTCGCGCTGGAGAGCGGCGTGTTCGCCGAGCCCCGCGACGCCGCGGGCGTGCTGGCCGACGCGGTCGCCCGCGCGCTGGACGCGGCGGGGCTCGTCCCGGCGGACGTGCGGCTGCTCGTCCCGTCCGGGGCCGAGGACGCCGATCCGCCCGGTCTCGCGCACGCCCGTGCCGTGCGGCCCGCCGGCCTCCTCGGCGACGCCTTCGGCGCGGCGGCGGCGTTCCAGGTCGCCGCCGCGATCACCGCCGGGGACGGCCCGGCGCTGGTCACCACCCTCGACCCCGACGGCCACGCGGCCTGCTGCCTGCTGCGCGTCCACCCCGAAGGAGAACCAGCGGCATGACGGACATCGCCATCGTCGGCATCGACTGCCGCTTCCCCAAGGCACCGGACCCGGCCGGGCTCTGGGACCTGCTGATGCGCGGCGAGGAGGGGGTGATCGAGGTCCCCAAGGCCCGGTGGAACGCCGACGTCTACTACGACCCCGACGGCGGGCCCGGCAAGGTCAACACCCGGTACGCCGGCTTCATCGACGACGCCGACGCCTTCGACCACGCGTTCTTCGGGTTCTCCGAGGAGGAGGCCGAGGTCGCCGACCCCCAGGTGCGGCTGCTGCTCCAGACGGCGTGGCGCGCGGTGGAGGACGCGACGCTCGACCCGCGCTCCCTCGCGGGCAGCAGGACCGGCGTGTACGTCGGGATCATGGGCTCGGAGTGGATGAGCCTGCTCATGACCCACTTCCACACCATCACCGGGCACGTCGGCTCCGGGAACGGCTACGCCATCACCGCCAACCGGATCTCCTACGAGCTCGACCTGCGGGGGCCGAGCATGGCGATCGACACCGCCTGCTCGTCCTCCCTCGTCGCCACCGAGGAGGCGTGCGCCGCGCTCCGCTCCGGCATCTGCGACCAGGCGCTCGTCGGGTCGGTGAACATGTTCATCACACCGGCGTCCAACATCTACTTCGCGCAGGCCAAGGTGTCCGCGCCGGACGGGCGGTGCAAGCCGTTCAGCTCCAAGGCCGACGGGTTCGGGCGCGCCGAGGGCGTGGCGGTGCTGATGCTGCGGCGGCTGGAGGACGCCCTCGCCGACGGCCTGCCCGTCTACGCCGTCATCAAGGGCGGCGCCGTCAACCACGGGGGCCGCAGCACGACGGTCACCGCGCCGAACCCGCACGCGCAGCAGGCGGTCATCGCCGAGGCGTACGAGCGCGCGGGCGTCGCGCCGCAGGACGTCGCCTACGTCGAGGCGCACGGCACCGGGACGCTGCTGGGCGACCGGCTGGAGGTCCGGGCCCTCGGCAAGGTGCACGGCGTCCCCCGCGACCGCCCGTGCGCCATCGGGTCCATCAAGGGCAACATCGGGCACGCCGAAGGCGCGGCGGGCATCGCGGGCCTGATCAAGACGACGCTGGCGCTGCACCACCGCGTCCTGCCGCTGAGCCGGCACTCCGACAGCGAGAACCCCCGGCTGCGGCTGGCGGCCAACGGGCTCCGGCTCGTCAAGGAGGCCGAGCCGCTGCCCGGCGGGGAGGTGCTCGCGGGCGTGAGCGGCTTCGGCCTCGGCGGCACCAACGCGCACATCGTCCTCGCGACCGCGCCGGAGCAGGCGCGGCGGGCGGACGCCGCTCCGGCCGCGTCCCCGGCCCGGGGCATCCTGACCGTCTCGGCGGACGGCGCCGCGGGCCTGCGCGGCGCCGTCCGGCGGCTGGCCGAGGACGTCGCCGCCCGGCCCGCCGCGAGCCTCGCCGAGGTGAGCTGGACGTCCAACCGGGTCAAGGCGTCGGGACCGGTCCGCTTCGCCCTCCCCGCACACGACCGCGACCGCGCCGTGGCCGTCCTGACCGAGGCAGCCGGGGACGACGCGGCCCTCGCCGCGCGCTCCGGCCGCGCCGGGCCGAAGCCGAAGACCGGGTGGGTGCTGGCCGGGGGGCCCGCGCCGTCCGGACTGGCCGAGGGCCTGCACGACCGCTTCCACGCCTACCGGCGCGCGCTCGCCGAGGCCGACGCGGCGCTGCTGCCGCACCTCGGCTGGTCCGTGCGCGACGTCTCGCTCTCCCAGGACGAGCCGCCCGCCCCCGGGCCGGTCGCCTTCGCGGTCGTCTGGGCGCTGGGCCGGACGCTGCTGGACGTGGGCGCCACCCCGGCGTGGATCGTCGGCGAGGGGACGGGCCGGCACGCCGCGGCGGCGCTGGCAGGGACCGCCGCCCTCGACGACGTGTGCCGCCTCGTCGCCGCCCACGATCCCCCGCCCGCCGCCTCCGACACCGGCACGACCGCCCAGGCCCGTCCGCGGCGGGTGATCCCCGTGTACCCCACCCGCGAGGCCGCCCTGGAGGAGACACCCGCCGAGGTGATCGGGCTTCCCTCCGCGGCGGGGCCGTCCGGCGACGGGATCCTCGACGTCGTCGCGCGGCTCTACCGCGACGGTCTCGACCCCGACTGGGACGCGCTGTACGAGCCCGGCCACCGCGTCCGGCACCGGCTCACGCCCTACGGGTTCGCCGCCACCGGGCGCTTCTGGTGGAACCACCCGATCGGACCGACCCCTGGAGGAAGCTCATGAGCCGCTCCGTCCTCGTCACCGGAGGCAACCGCGGGCTCGGCCTGGCGATAGCGCGGGCGTTCGCGGCGGCGGGCGACTCCGTCGCGGTGACCCACCGCGGGTCCGGCGCACCGGACGGCCTGTTCGGCGTCACCTGCGACGTCACCGACTCCGAGTCGGTCACGCAGGCGTTCAAGGAGGTCAAGGAGGCGCAGGGGCCGGTGGAGGTGCTGATCTCCAACGCCGGCATCAGCGACGACGCGCTGCTGCTGCGGATGCGCGAGGAGGCGTTCAGCCGGGTCATCGACACGAACCTGACCGGAGCGTACCGGGTCGCCAAGGCCGCGGTGTCGGACATGATCCGGATGCGCCGGGGAAGGATGATCTTCATCTCGTCGGTGTCCGGGCTCAAGGGGCACGCGGGCCAGACCAACTACGCCGCGAGCAAGGCGGGGCTCATCGGCCTCGCCCGGTCGCTGGCCCGCGAGGTGGCCACCCGCGGCGTCACCGCGAACGTGATCGCCCCCGGCCTGCTGGACACCGACATGACCAGCGAGGTCATCACCAGGTTCAAGGACCAGATCCTGGCCGAGGTCCCGCTCGGACGCGTCGCCACCCTGGACGAGGTCGCGGCGGCGGCGCTCTGGCTCGCCTCGGAGCCGGCCGCGTCGGTGACCGGGCAGGTGATCACCATCGACGGCGGCGGGAGCCTCGGGAACTGACACGCGCACCGGAGGACGGCCGCGCCCGCTTCCGCGACCGTCCTCCCGTCCACACCCCTGACCACTGCCGGACAGACTGCTCATACCGGTCATCACCGTATGTCGCGGCTGACTACACTGGACGTGACCAGGCAGACCACGACCAGGTGGCCCATCTGTCCCCGCGCTGCCGTAGTGTTCGCACCGTGGCCTGCACTCTGCTCTCGCTCCCAGGGCAAGGTTAGGAATGGACAGCTCCCCCACGGCACGGTCCTCGACGCTCGCACACGCCCCGGCCCGGCCCGTCTCCCGGACGTGGATCCTCGCGCTCTTCCTGGTCACCCTCGGTATGTGGGCCGGGTTGCTCGGCGCCGTGCAGATCCTGCTGCCCAGCCGGATCGAGTCGCTCGACCCGGTGGACAAGGTCTGGAACATGGCGATGGTGACCGCGCTCGGCGCCGTCGCCGCGGTCGTCTCGTCCCCCATCGCGGGCGCGCTGTCGGACCGCACGACCTCGCGTTTCGGCCGGAGGCGCCCCTGGGTCGCCGCCAGCACCGCGGTCTGCGCGGGCGCGCTGCTGGCGCTGCCGATGCAGACGTCCCTCGCCGGCATCGCCTTCTGCTGGATCCTCGTGCACGGCGGCGTGAACGCGATGCACGCCGCCCTGTGCGCCGCGATCCCCGACCGCGTCCCGGTGGACCGGCGCGGCATGGTCTCGGCCATCGCCGGGCTGGCCATGCCGCTCGGGCTCGTCCTCGGGACGCTCCTCGTCTCGGGCGTCCCCGTCTGGGCCGGGGCGGTGCTCCTCGGCGCCGTCGTGGCGGGCCTCGCCGTCCCCTACGTCCTGCAACACGACGAACCGGCGCACGTCGCGCACGGCACCGGGCCGCACGAGCCCACGGAACGCACGCGCCTGCGCTCACCCGGCAGGCTCCTGACCGGCCTGTACGTCAGCCCCCGCGAGCACCCGGACTTCGCCTGGGCGCTGGGCGGGCGGTTCTTCGCGCAGCTCGCCACGTCCCTCGCCACCCTGTACCTCCTCTACTTCCTGCGGGACGAGGTGGGGCTGGACGACCCGGACGGCGGCGTCGCGGTCCTGAGCCTGCTCTACACCGTGGGCGCCGTCGGCTCGGCCGTCGCGGCGGGCCGCCTGTCCGACCGCACGGGCCGCCGCAAGGTGTTCGTGCTCGCCTCCACGCTGCTGATGGCCGCGGCGCTGACCTTCATGTCGATGGCCCCCACCTGGCCGGTCGTGCTCGTGTCGGCGGCCGTCATAGGCGCCGGGTACGGTATCTACATCGCCATCGACCAGGCGCTGGTCACCCAGGTCCTGCCCGAGGCCCGGGACCACGCCAAGGACCTCGGGCTCGTCAACATGGCCGGCAGCGGCGCGGTCGCGGTGGCCCCGCTCATCGCCGCCCAGACCGTGCTGCACGGCGGCTACTCCCTGCTGTTCACCCTCGCCGCCGGGCTGGCGGTCGTCGGGGGCCTCTCCATCCAGCCGATCCGATCGGTTCGCTGAACCCCGCGGTTCGAGAGAGGTACCCCGACCCTTGGCGACAAGAACCCCGACCGGTCCGAGCCCCGCGGCCCGCGTAACGTTCCAGGTTCTCGGACGGCTGTCGATCCGCGCCGGTCAGGACGTCGTGAAGCCGCCCCGGTCGCAGATCCTCCAGGGGCTGCTCGGGGTCCTGCTCCTCGCGCAGGGCGAGCCGCTGCGCACCGAGCGGCTCACCCGGCTGGTCTGGGCCGACCGGGCGGAGATGACGAGCCGCGAGGCCGTCCACGTGGCGATGTCGCGCCTGCGCAAATGGCTGAAGCAGGTCGGCGGCGGGGAACTGTCCATCGACTACCAGGACGGGTACCGGCTCCTCGTCCCGGCGCCCGACCTCGACCTGCACCGCTTCCGCGCGCTCGCCGGGCGGGCCCGCGCCGTCGAGGACCCGGAGTCGCGCAGCTCGTTCCTGCTCTCCGCGCTGGAGCTGCGCCGCGGCCCCGCCCTCGCCGGGCTGGAGTACCTCGACCGCGACGACATCCTCGTGCGGTCGGTCGCGCAGGACGTCCGCGAGGCGGTGATGAGCCTGGCGTCCATCGCCCCGCGCGCCGAGCGGATCGAGCCCGCCATCCGCGCGGTGCGGACGCTGGCCGAGGAACTGCCGTTCGACGAGCCGCTGCACGCCGCGCTCATCGACCTGCTGGCGGCGGGCGGCCAGCCCGCCACCGCGCTGGACACCTACCGCAGGCTCAGCGAGCGGCTCACCGACGAGCTCGGCGTCGAGCCGAGCCGGCAGGTCCAGGAGGCGCACCTGCGCATCCTCACCCACACCCGCCCGTTCGACGGGACGCCCGGCGAGGCGGGGGAGGCCGTCCCCGCCGTCCCCGTCCCGACGCCCGCGCAGCTCCCGCCCGGCATCCCCGACTTCACCGGCCGCGCGGACGAGGCGGCCCGCATCGCCGACAGCCTCGCCGGCCCGGCCGGGCGGTCGGTCGCGGTCACCACCGTCGCGGGCATGGGCGGCATCGGCAAGACGACCCTCGCCGTGCACGTCGCGCACATGCTCACGGCGGCGTTCCCGGGCGGCCAGCTCTACGCCGACCTGCACGGCGACGGCGTCCCCGCCGAGCCCGCCGAGGTGCTCGACCGGTTCCTGCGCGCGCTCGGGATGACCGGCGCGGGCGTCCCCCCGTCGCTCGCCGAGCGCACCGCGCTGTTCCGCAGCCGGGTCGCCGGGCGCAAGGTCCTCATCGTCCTGGACGGGGCCGCGAACGAGGAGCAGGTGCGGCCGCTGCTGCCGGGCGCGCCGGACGCCGCGGTCCTCATCACCAGCCGCAACCGGCTCACCGGGCTGGAGGGCGCGACGCTGCTGGACCTGGAGGTCCTCTACCCCCAGCAGGCCGTCGAGCTCCTCGCCCGCGTCGTCGGCTCGGCGCGCGTCGCGACCGAGCCGCACAGCGCCGTGGAGATCGCCCGCCTGTGCGGGCACGTCCCGCTCGCGGTGCGCATCGCCGCGGGCCGGCTGGTCGGGCGGCCGGACTGGACGCTCGCCTACCTCGCCGACATGCTCCGCGACGAGCGCGGGCGCCTCGACGAGCTGGCCGTCGGCGACCTCGCGGTCAGGGCCAGCTTCGAGCTGAGCTACCGCCCGCTGCCCGCCGCGACGCAGCGGGCGTTCCGGATCATCGGGCTGCTGGACGCGCCCGACGTCGCCGCGTGGACGGTCGCGGCCCTGCTCGGCGTCCCGCTCAACGAGGCGCGTCCCCACCTGGAGACGCTCATCGACGCGCAGCTGGTGAACGTCGTCGGCCCCGACGCCACCGGCGAGCTGCGCTACCGGATGCACGAGCTGGTCCGGCTCTACGCCCGCACGTGCTCGGAGGCCGAGGACGCGCCCCGGCAGCGCACCGCCGCCCTCGGCCGGGCGCTCGGCGGCTGGCTGTGGCTGGCCGAGCGCGCCGCCGACCTCGTCCCGGGCCCGGCGTACGCCGCGATCCACGGCGACGCGCCCCGCCGCCCGCTGCCCCCGGCGACCGCGGCGCGGCTGCTGGCCGACCCGATGCTGTGGTTCACCGCCGAGCTCCCGGCGCTGGTCGCCGCCGCCCGGCAGGCGTGCGACCTGCGGATGGACGAGCTGGCCTGGGACCTCGCCGCGTGCCTGGAGAAGTACTGCGACGTCCGGGGCATGTACGACGACTGGCGGCAGACGCACGAGCGGGCGCTGCGGCTCTGCCGCGCCACGAAGAACAAGCGCGGCGAGGCCGTCCTGCTGCGGGGTCTCGTGGAGGTCACCACGTGGACGTCGCCGGAGCAGACCGGGCCCGCGATGGTGACGATGCGCGAGACGGCCGAGCGGGTGCTGCGCCTGTTCACCGAGCTGGACGAGCCGCGCGGGAGGGTGGACGCCCTGACCGCCATCGGCTGGGGCCGGGTGGCCGAGGGCGCCGCCGGTGACGCCTTCGCCGTCGCGGACGAGGCGGCGCGGCTCGCCGAGGACGCCGGCTATCCGGGCGGCCACGCGCGGGCCCTCCAGCTGAAGGCGGTCACGTACGGGGAGGGCGGCGCCGAGCACGCGATCCCCTATCTGGAGGAGGCCCTCCAGGTCGCGGGCCGGCTGGGCAACCGGCGCCTGGAGGCGACGATCGTGCAGTTCCTCGGAGCGGCGCGCGCGCTCGCGGGCGACGTCGTCACCGGCGAGCGGCTGCTCAACAGGTCGATCAGCGTGGCCCGTGAGCTGGACGACCGCTACCTGGAGACGTTCTCCCTGATCTATCTGGCGAAGCTGTTCGCGGCTCTCGGCGACGAGCGTGCCCGGCCGACCGTCGAGCTCGCGCTGACCTACAGCCACGCGGGCAATTTCGGCCACCATCTCGCCGAGTCCCTCGCCCTGCTCGGTGAGCTGAACCTCGCGGCGGGCGACGTCCCGTCCGCGGTCGCCTGCCTGGAGAGGTCCGTCCGGGTCTGGCGCACCCGCGGGTGGGTCGGTTTCCTGGCGAGGACGCTCCACACCCTCGCCGACGCCTACGAGGCCGCCGCCGACCACGACCGGGCCCGCGCGGCGCGCGCCGAGGCCGACGGGCTCACGAATTCTCAACCAACCAGGTAGGAAAAATAAGTATGCCCGAAAGGGCAGCGGTTAGCGCCCTGTAAGGGCCATATGGGTAGCGTCGGACGCGCATTGCATTCCTCACCTCCCCGCTGCAATGCCGAGTCGGTGATGGCCAAGCTCCCCAGACGAGGCAACGCATGCACCTGTCGGCACATGATCAGAACCAGACGACCGCCCTCCTCTCCGACGCGCGGCACGAGATCCTGTCGCTCGTCCCCTCCTGGCACGCCCCGCTGCGCAACGCCTACCTCCGCGCCCGGACACGGACGCGGATCGTCATATCCCGCGACTGCCGCATCCAGGGCGCGCCCTGGCCCGGAACCTCGGAGGTACGCCTCGGCGACCTGCTCTCCACCTTCGTCCTCGTGGTCGACCGCAAGAAGGCCCTGGTGAGGAACGGCGACGGCGCGCTCGGCGCGCCGGTGGTCCGGCCGTCCGACCTCGACCGGCTCATCGCCTCCTTCGAGGAGCACTGGGACCGTTCCTATCCGATCACCCCGATCCCCGCCCGCCTCAGCGAGCTCCAGCTGACCATCCTGCGGCAGCTGGCGACCGGCATGACGGACCAGGCCACCGCGAACGCACTCAAGATCTCCTCCCGCACCGTCCAGCGTCAGGTCAGCCATGTGATGGAGCAGCTCGGGGCGCGCAGCCGCCTGGAGCTCGGCGTCTACCTGGCCAGCACCCGGCTGATCTGACGACCGGCTGATCCGACCTCGCCCGACGACCGAAGGGAGCGACACCGGCACGCAGGCAACGGGGGCACCGCCGGTCTCTGGTTCCGGATCATTTCTCCATGGCCGGGAGCCGAGTCTGGAGACCGGCGGTCGTCGTTCCCCGGGAACGGGCCGGCGCCGACGATGGGCGGCCGTTCAGCGGGGGACGCAGCCGATGTCGCGCGAGATCGCCTCGGCCGTCCGGACCAGCAGCGGGACCTGCTCCTCGCGCAGCTCCGCGACCGTGACCCGGCCCGCGTTGGCCGCGACGTTGATGGCCGCGATCACGGCCCCCGAGCCGTCGCGCACCGGCGCCGCCGCCGAGCGCACACCCTCCTCCCGCTCGCCGTCCACCAGCGCGAACCCCTGCTCGCGCACCTTCCCGAGCTCCTCGGCCAGCGCGCCGGGATCGGTGATGGTGTGCGAGGTGAGCGGCTCCAGCCGGACCGCGCCGAGATAGCCGCGCAGCCCGTCCTCGGGCAGGGCCGCCAGCAGGACGCGTCCCATGGACGTGGGGTAGGCGGGCAGCCGCGAGCCCACGTTCAGCACGATCGACATGCTGCGCTTGGCCGGCGCCCGCGCCACGTAGACGATCTCCTCGCCGTCCAGGGTGGCGGCCGAGCACGACTCGCGCACCTCGTCGGCCAGCCTCCGCATGTGCGGCTGTGCCCGCTCCCACATCGGCAGCGAGGCCAGGTAGCCGTACCCGAGCCGCAGGACGCGCGGGAGCAGCCGGAACCTGCGGTCGTCCGGCTCGGCGTACCCCAGCCGGACGCAGGTGAGCAGGATGCGCCGGGCGGTCGCCCGGGACAGGCCGGTCAGCTCCGCCGCCTCACTCACCGTCAGCGACGGGTGCTCGGCCGAAAACGCCTCCAGCACGCGGAACGCCTTCTCGACCGAGTCGATGACATCCGGGTCCTGCCTTGACATCCCTGACTCCCGACCTCAAGGTGAGTCTACAGACGAACGGATGTTCGCCCGTAGAACAGTAGTGGCACGACCGCCACGGCCATCGCCACCCAGCTCAGCGTCCTGCGCGTCACCCGCTGACCCCGGCGCCGCCGACCCTCAGCCCGCTTCGCGGACGCGGGTCATGATGCCGCCGGTCAGGGCCGGGTTCAGGTCCTCGAAGTTCCATCCGCCCTTCTTGTACGCGCGGTTGGTGATCCAGAAGACCATCACGCGGTCGTCGAGATAGCGGGCGAACTCGCCGTAGGACCAGTCGTTGCCGCCGTCGTGCCTGACGAGCCTGCCGCCGCCGCTTCGGGTGACGGCCCAGCCGTAGCCGTAGGAGAGGTCGAAGCCGTTGTGCTCGCCGATGTGCACATGCGGGCGGAACATCCTGCGCTTGGCCCCGGCGGGAAGGATCGCCCCGCTCCGGAGTGCGCGGTGCCAGCGGAACATGTCGCGGGGAGTGGAGATGATGCCGCCGTTGCCGCGCAGCCCCCAGTAGGGGCCGTCGGCGGCCCACGGGTGCTCGAACGGCCTCCCCTGGCGTTCGCCGTTCTCGTCGTATTCCACCGCGATCTGGTCGCGGTCCCAGCGCGGCAGGACGTACCCGGTCCGGGTCATGCCCGAGGGGGTGAACAGGTACCGGGACAGGAAGCGCTCGTAGCCGGTGCCGGAGACCTTCTCGATGATCGCCGCCAGCAGGCTGTAGCCCTGGTTGGAGTAGTGGAACTCCGCGCCCGGAGCGGACTGGAGCCGTGACCCCAGGACGGTGGCGACCATGCCGTCGCGGGAGACCGGATCGTAGTCGTCGATCCCGATGTCGTCGTCGTCCAGGCCCGCGGTGTGGGTCAGGAGGTGGTGCACGGTGATACCGCGCTTGCCGGCGGGCACGGGGCCGAGGAACCTGCCGATCGGGTCGGTCACCCGGAGCCGTCCCATCGCCTCCAGCTTCATGACCGCGGCGGCGGTGAACTGCTTGGTCATCGACATGACGTCGTACGCGGTGTCGCAGCGGGCCGGGATCCGCTTCTCGTGGTCGGCGAGGCCGAAGCCCTTGCAGTGGACGAGCCGGCCGCCCCGCGCCGCGACGACGGTCCCCCCGGATCCCCGGGGCAAGGTCGCGTCCAGGAACTTCTGGACGGACGGGTCGGTGCGCTCGGCCTCCGGGGACGCGAGGGGCCGGCCGCCGCCTTGCAAGGCCGCGCCCGGAGCGCGTCCGACGCCGCACGCGGTGACGGCGCACAGCAGGACGGGGCCGAGGACAGCGGTGCCAAGGGTCGCCTTCATGCGTCGGAACAGTACGGAGACGCCTGCTCGCGCGGCGTCCCCCGGCCAGGCCAGATCGGCGGGCGGCCGGTCCCTCGCGCGGGGGACGTGCCGTCACCGGCGAGGCGGCCCGTCCGCCCCCCGGACGACATAGGAGTCGAGGTGGGGGCCCAGTTCCCGTGCCGTGGCCTGGAGCGGGCGGACGCTCCGCTCGGCCCTCGCCATCAGGATCGCGCCCTCCAGCGCGCCGATCATCAGGGTCGCCACCGCCCCGGCCTTGCGGGACGGAACGCCCATCACAATCAGTTCCCGGGCGATCGGGCTCCGCCAGGCGGCGAAGGCGGCGGCGGCAGTGGCGCGGGTGGACTCGACCGAGTCCGCGCAGTCGGCGGTGGCCGCGGCGACCGGGCAGCCCCGGGCGAAACCCGCCGACGAGAACTCGTCCGTCCACTGGCGGACCATCGCCTCGAACAGCCTCGCCGGAGTGGGACGCGCCATGGCCGACACGAACCTGGTCACGCGCCCGGCCGCATAACGGCCCGCCCACTCCACGGCCTCGTTCACCAGCTGCTCCTTGCCACCGGGGAAGTAGTGCCGGAGCGAGCCGCGCGGCGCGTCCGCGTGGGCCGCCACGTCCCGCAACCCCGTCGCCGCAACCCCGTCGCGGCGGATGAGCTGCGCGGCGCTGAAGACCATCCGCTCCCGGGGTCCCCGCTCGGCAGACGCCATGCTCATTCTCCTATTGCCGTTTCCACCTCGGTCATTATTATGACGCTTGTCATAGCCCCGCAAGGTCGATGGCGTCCTGGAGGCGGTCGTGCGCACGGAGATCGGTTTCATCGGGCTCGGTGTCATGGGGCTGCCCATGGCGCTCAACCTCGCCCGCGCCGGGACCCCGCTGGTCGTCTGGAACCGCACGGCGGCGAAGGCCGGGACGTTGCGCGCGGCGGGGGCCGCGGTGGCGGAGAGCCCCGCCGAGGTGTTCCGGCGCGCGGACGTGGTGTTCCTGATGCTGGCGGACGGGGCGGCGATCGACTCCGTGCTCGGGCGCGGCACCCCGGCGTTCGCCGGGAACGTCGCGGGAAGCGTGGTCGTCCACATGGGCACGACGGCGCCCGCGTACTCGCTCGGCCTCGAAGCCGACGTCCGCGCGGCGGGCGGCCGGTACGTCGAGGCGCCCGTCTCCGGGTCCCGCGGGCCCGCCGAGGCCGGGCGGCTCGTGGCGATGCTGGCGGGCGAGCCGTCGGCCGTGGAGCGCGTCCGCGCGCTGGCCGGGCCGATGTGCGGGGAGACGTTCGCGTGCGGTCCGGTCCCCGGCGCGCTGCTCATGAAGCTCTCGGTCAACCTGTTCCTCATCACGATGGTCACCGGGCTGACGGAGGCGTTCCACTTCGCGGAGCGGCAGGGGCTGGACGGGCGGCGGCTTTTGGAGGTGCTGGACGCGGGCCCGATGGCGAGCACCGTGTCCCGGGCGAAGGCGCACAAGATCGTCGAGCGGGACTTCGGCGTCCAGGCGTCGATCGCGAACGTGCTGGACAACAACCGTCTCGTCGCGGAGGCCGCGCGCGAGGCCGGGATCGCCTCCCCCCTCCTGGACGTCTGCCACGCCCTCTACGGCGAGACCCTCGCGCTGGGCCACGGCGCGTCGGACATGGTCGCCGTGCTCCACGCGATCGAGTCCCGGACCGGCGGCGGAGTCCATGTGAATCTCACCGGGAAAAATTGATCGATGATCCCCTTATTGTTTCGGTTGTCCTGACCACCCGAGGTTTGCTTACCTACGGTCATGACGCGTTCTCGGAGCGACGCGGTCTGACACGGGAATCGCAGCAGGCTGGAGGTGGCCGTGACCGGCGAAGAACCATTCTCCTGGCACGAGGCCGAGAAAGATGTGATGTCCGGGATCGACACGACGATCCCGCACTCGGCGCGGATCTGGAACTACTGGATGGGCGGCAAGGACAACTATCCCGTCGACCAGGAGGCCGGGGACCGCTTCGCCGCGATCTACCCGGGGATCACCGATATGGCGCGGACATCCCGATATTTCATTATGCGCGTTGTCCGTTTCCTCGCCGCGGAGCAGGGGGTGCGGCAGTTCCTGGACATCGGGACGGGACTGCCCAGCCACGACAACACCCACGAGGTCGCCCAGCGCGTCGCGCCCGAGGCCCGCACCGTCTACGTCGACAACGACCCCCTCGTCCTCGCCCACGCGCACGCCCTGCTGACGAGCAGGAACAGCGGCGGGACCGACTACATCGACGCGGACCTGCACGAACCCGGCTCGATCCTGGAGGCGGCGCGCGCGAAGCTGGACTTCACCCGTCCCATCGCGCTTCTGCTCATGGGCGTTATGGGGCACATCCGCATCACCGAGGACGACGAACTGGCGCATTCGATCGTCCAGCCCCTCAAGGACGCGCTCCCTCCCGGAAGCCACCTCGCGCTCTATGACGGCACCAACACCAATCCTGCGTACGCCGAGGCCGTCCGCCGCTACAACGAGGGCGGCGCGGCGCCGTACGAGCTGCGGAGCCCGGCACAACTCGGCCGTTTACTGGAGGGGTTCGAGAGCATTCCCCCGGGGCTCGTCCGGATCCGGCTCTGGCGCCCGGAGCCGAGTCCGTTCGATTCCGTGGAGCAGGACGACGCGTGGGGCGGTGTCGCGAAGAAGAACTGATCACCGCCCGCGCCGGGCCGCGCCGCGGATTCCGTCACGGCGGTCGCGTCCGCCTCATTCCGAGGTCGGTGCGGAAAACGCGGAATGCGGCCGGCCCGGCCGGGGGACGGTGAGCGGAGTGGCCGGTTTCAGCGGGGTGCGGCGGCCGCCTTGCCGAAGAGCGCGCCGTCGTGCATGAGCCCCGCGCGATAGGCGAAGGAGACGAGTTGTGCGCGGTCTTTGAGCCGGAGCTTGCAGCGGAGCCGGTAGACGTGCGTCCGGACGGTGGTGATGCCGATGAACAGGGCCTCGGCGACCTCCTCGACCGACATGCCGCGGGCGAAGAGGGTCAGCACCTCCCGCTCCCGCGCGGTGATGGAGTCCAGGTCCGAGCGCAGCGGGGCCTCGGTCCCCGCGTCCTGCTGCCGGTACCAGGCCACCAGGCGGGTCGCGACCTGCGGGGCGAGCATCGTGTGGCCGTCGGCGGCCGCCCGGACGGCGGTGCCGAGCTGTTCCTTGGTCACCTCCTCCACCAGCAGGCCGCTGATGCCCTCGTGCAGGAGGTGGTCGATGGTGTCATCGTTCTGGGTCCGCGAGAACACGACGATACGCGGCACCGGTTCGAGGTCCTCACCGTTGAGGCGCCGTACCAGTTCCAGGCCCGGCATTCCCTCCAGTGAGAGGCCGGTCACGACGACGTGCGGGTGATGGCGGCGTGTCAGCACCATGGCCTCGATGCCGCTGTCGGTGGATTCGATGAGGTCGATGTCGGCCTCCCCCTCCAGCAGGGCGGCGAGCCCATGCCGGACGATGGGGAGACGCTCGCAGACGAGCACACGCATGGGGGGTCCCTCGGTCGGTGCGGTGGTCAGCGGCGGGACGGGTTCACCATGCCCCCGGCGACCGTCCGCTTGGTGTCGGGGTCGATGAGGATGAAGCTGCCGGTCGTCCGGTTGCGCGCGTAGTCGTCGCACATGATCGGCTGCGCGGTGCGCAGCCGGACCCGGGCGATGTCGTTGGCGCCGAGCGAGCCGGCCTCGGCGCGGTGCAGGGTGTTGACGTCCACGCGGTAGACGATCTCGCTGAGCTGCGCGCGGACGTCCCGTCCGGTGTGCTTCAGCCGGAGCTTCGCGCGGGGCGCCACACGGGAGCCGTCCATCCAGCAGATCATCGCGTCGATGTCCTGGAGCGGTTCGGGCCGGTTGCCGGGACGGCAGATCAGGTCGCCGCGCGAGACGTCGAGGTCGTCGGTGAGCCGCAGCGCCACCGACATCGGCGCGAACGCCTGTTCCAGCGGGCCGTCCGGGCCGTCGACGGACGCGACGGCGCTGGTCATGCCGCTCGGCAGCACCATGACCTCGTCGCCGGGGCGGAAGACCCCGCCGGCGACCTGCCCCGCGTAGGCGCGGTAGTCGTGGTGCTCGTCCGACCTCGGGCGCAGGACGTACTGGACGGGGAAACGGGCGTCGACGAGGTTGCGGTCGGAGCGGATGTGCACCGTCTCCAGGTGGTGCAGGACGGTCCCTCCCCCGTACCAGTCCATCCGCTCGGACGGGCTGACGACGTTGTCGCCGTTCAGCGCCGAGATCGGGATGAAGGTGAGATCGGGCACCCGCATCCGCGTCATGAACTCGGAGACCTCCGCGGCCACCTCCTCGAAGGTCTCGCGCGAGTGGCCGACGAGGTCCATCTTGTTCACCGCGACCAGCAGGTGGGGGACGCCGAGGAGCGACAGCAGGAAGGCGTGCCGCCGTGTCTGCTCGGTGAGGCCGGTGCGGGCGTCGACGAGCAGCAGCCCGAGGTCGGACACCGACGCGCCGCACACCATGTTCCGCGTGTACTGCTCGTGCCCGGGGGCGTCGGCGATGATGAACGAGCGCCGGGGCGTGGAGAAGTAGCGGTGCGCGACGTCGATGGTGATGCCCTGCTCGCGTTCGGCGCGCAGGCCGTCGGTGAGCAGCGCGAGGTTGGTCTCGTCGAATCCCATCCGCGCGCTGGAGCGCGCGACGGCCTCGATCTGGTCGTCGGGGATGGAGCCGGTGTCGTGCAGCAGCCGGCCGATCAGCGTGCTCTTGCCGTCGTCCACCGAACCGGCGGTCACGAACGTCAGCAGTTCCATCAGAAGTACCCCTCCCGCTTGCGCTCCTCCATGGCCGCCTCGGAGAAGCGGTCGTCGGCGCGCGTGGCGCCGCGCTCGCTCAGCCGGGACTCCGCCATCTCCCGCAGCACCTCGGCGGGCGTGGTGGCGGCCGACTCGATCGCGCCGGTCGAGAGCATGTCCCCCACCGTCCGGAAGCGGACGCGCATCCGGCGCGGTTCCTCGCCGTCGCCGGGCGGGACGAACGGGTTGTCCGCGAAGAACATGCCGTCGCGGGCGAACACCTTCCGGTCGTGCGCGTAGTAGAGGGGCGGGAGCTCGACGTCGTGGCGCTCGATGTAGGACCACACGTCCGCCTCCGTCCAGTTGGACAGGGGGAAGACGCGGAGGCTGTGCCCTTCCACGAGCGCGGTGTTGTAGTTGGACCACAGCTCGGGCCGCTGGTCGCGGGGCTCCCACTGCCCGAACTCGTCGCGCAGCGAGAACACGCGCTCCTTGGCACGGGCCTTCTCCTCGTCACGGCGGGCGCCGCCGAGCAGGGCGTCGAAGCCGTGCTCCTCGACGGCCTGGAGCAGCGCGCCCGCCTGGAGCCGGTTGCGTCCGACGGCGCCGGGCGGCTCCGTCAGCCGCCCGTCGCGGATCATGTCCGGCAGCGAGACGGTGATCAGCCGCATCCCGAGACGGCCGAGAAAGGCGTCCCGGAATTCGATCACCTCGGGGAAGTTGTGACCGGTGTCGACATGCACGGCGGGGAAGGGGACGGGGGCCGGCCAGAAGGCGCGGCGGGCCAGGTGGGCGAGCACGGTCGAGTCCTTACCGCCCGAGAACAGCAAGGCCGGGCGGCCGAGTGTCCCGGCCGTCTCCCGGATCACGTGGACGGCCTGGGATTCGAGTACCTCGAGATGCGAGATCTGCAGGTCATGGGCAGGCATGAACGCCAACCTCCGAAGCGGGGACCAGGGATCTTGCAGCCCGTACCCGAAAGACCTTCAAGGTAACGCGAGCGCCAATAAATGACGGGACGTTCTTAAAGAAGGCCCGCTCTACATGGGACTTTACCGTCCATTTACCAGCATCGCGATCGTCGTGTCACCGTAAGGCCAGGCGGTGGCATTAAATGATCTTTAATTGGCGGCAATATAACTCCTCCTGAAGCCGGCGGGTGTCATCAGGAGGATGAAACGGCGGCCGCCCGAAGCCTCGCTGCGGCTGATCTGCCGGGCGGGGGTGCGCGGTTACGTTCGAGAGCAGTCCGGCACATCCGTCCAGCACGGGAGGTCAGCGTGCCCGACCGAACGCCCCCCGGCCGCACGGCCGTCGCCCTTGAGGATCCGGCACTGGATCCGGTGCCGCTGACCCAGCGGCTCGTCCGCTACGACACGACCAACCCGCCGGGCGACGAGGCCGCCTGCGTCGGCTTCGTCGAGCGCCTCGCCGCCGAGGCCGGGCTGGAGACCCGCGTGATCGCGGCCGACCCGCGGCGGCCGAACCTGATCGTCCGGCTCCCCGGACGGGGCGAGGCGCCGCCGCTGCTGCTGCACGCGCACGTCGACGTCGTCCCCGCCGAGGGGCAGCGGTGGACCCATCCGCCGTTCGACGGCGCGCTCCGCGACGGCCACGTCTGGGGGCGCGGCTCGCTCGACATGAAGGGCGGGCTGGCGATGATGCTCACGGCGATGCTCCGCCTGCGCGCCGCGGGCACGCCGCCCGCGGGCGACGTGCTGCTCGCCGTCGTCCCCGACGAGGAGGCGGGCAGCGCCGTGGGCGCGGGCCACCTCGTCCGCGAGCACCCCGGCCTGTTCGCCGGTGTGCGCAACGCCGTCGGCGAGGACGGCGGCGCCGACCTCGACCTGGGCGGGGCCGTCCGCCCGCACCCGGTCGTCGTGGCGGAGAAGCGCGCCTGCTGGCTGCGCGTCACGCTGCGCGGCCAGGGCGGACACTCCTCGCGGACGGCCCCGCCCGGCAGCGCGGTGCGGCAGCTCACCCGGCTGCTGCGGGCGATCGAGCCCGGCGGCCTGGAGCCGGTCGTCACCCCCGCGGTGGACCGGATGCTCCGGGAGCTGTCCGCCGTGCTCGGCGAGCCGCTCGCGGGCGCGTTCGCGCGGCTGCGCACCGACCCCGGCGACGAGGAGGCCCTGGCCGCCCTGCCGGACGCCGACGCCCAGTACCTGCGGTCGGTGCTCCGCCACTCGGTGAACGCGACGGTGATCGAGGGAGGCACGGCGCCGAACGTGCTGCCCGAGGAGATCACGGTGACGCTGGACGGCAGGGCGCTGCCCGGCGGCTTCGGCGCCGCCGGCTTCGTCGAGGAGCTGTCGGCGCGGACCGGGACGGAGCTGTCCGCCGAGGTCCTGGTCGAGGGCGAGGCGATGCCCGGCCCGGAGTTCGGCGCGTTCTACGACGACCTGGTCGCCGTGCTGCGCGCCGCCGACCCGGACGGCGTGCCGGTCCCGATGATGACGACCGCGTCCACCGACGCCCGGCTGTTCCGCAGCCTCGGCATCGCCTGCTACGGCTGGCTGCCGCTGCTGCTGCCCGCGGGCGGCGGCTACCGCGGCCTGCTGCACCGCCCGGACGAACGGGTCCCCGCCGAGGCGCTGCGCTTCGGCGCGGCCTGCTTCACCGACCTGCTGCGCGGCCGCCGATGACCGCCGCGCAGGGGACGTGGCGGCCGGCCCGCGCCCGGGCGGCCGGGCCGCCGGTCGTCAGGCTGGCGGGCGACGAGACGGCGATCCGGCGGTGGGCGGGCCCGATCGCGGCGACGACCCGGCTGGGCTACGCCGGGTCCGACCCCGTCCCCGGGCTGCCGCCGCCCGACGGGGCGCACGACACCGCGCGGGACGTGGCGGCGGACCTGCGTTCCGGGACCACGGCGTGGCTGGCGCTCGGTCCCGACGGCACGCCGGTCGGTGCCGTCCGCGTCCGCGACCACGGCCCGCGCGGCTGGGAGATCCGCAGGGTCGCGACCGTCCGGCGGGGGCAGCGCCGGGGCGTCGCGCGGCGGATCCTGGCCGAGGTGGAGCGCGCGGCCCTGGAGGCGGACGTGCCACGGATCTGGCTGGACGCCGTCGTCGAACGCTGCCTGCCGCCCTATTACGCGGCGCTCGGCTACCGGGTCGTCGACCACTTCCCCAGTCCCGACAAGCCGCTCAGCGAGGTCACCATGGCCCGCGTCCCCGGGGAGCCCGGAGCGCCCGAGACGCTGCCGTGGCCGGACCCGCCCTGGCCGTCCGGGGACCACACCGCCGTCTGCTGGTTCCTCGGCGGCGGGGGGCTCCGCCTCGCCTGCGCCGGCTGCGCGGACACCCGGGGCGACCTGCGGGCGGCCGTCCGCGCGGCCGCCAGGCGCGTCGCGGCCGCGGGCGCTCCGGCCGCCCGGCTCGCGGGCGTGGACCTGTTCCCGCACGACCCCGCCGGGGTGCTCGCGGACGTCGGCGCCGGGACGTCCGGCGTCCGGCTCGTCGCCGCGGACCGCGCGACCGCGCCCGCCCATCTGATGCCCCGCGTCGTCCATCCCGACCTGCTCGCGTTCTGGCGGACCGTCCCCGGCCGCGAGACCGACCTGCCGTTCGCGGCGTCAGCCGCGCGTTCCCGGAGGTGAGAAGCCCGTGACATCCACCGCCCTCGTCACGGTGGATCTGGCGCCGTTCTTCGACAACGTCGGCATCACCCCGTCCGGCGACCCGTCCGCCGGTGCCTTCAACATCTGGGGCAACACGTTCCCCGCCGGGGAACTGCCCGAAGGCCCCCGGGCGATGCTCGGCGGCGTCCCGTTCCGCTTCCCCGACCGGGGCCCCGGCGGCGCCGACAACCTGCGGTGCGCGGGCGGCCTGATCCCGCTGCCCGAGGGACGCTACGACTGGCTGTACCTCCTCGCGGCGGCCGAGCGCCGCACCGAGGACCCCGTCCACCTGCACTACGCGGACGGGACGGTCGATCCCGAATGGCTGCGCGTCTCCGACTTCTGGCCGGAGACGGAACCCTGGTTCGGCGAGCGGGAGGGGATCCGCTGCGAGAGCCTGCACTACCCCCGGCACGTGCAGCGGCCGATGGGCCCGGCGCTGTGGCGGGAGCGGATCCCCGTCCCCCGCGAGACGCCGCTCGCCGCGCTGCGGCTTCCCGACAACCCGGCGGTGCACGTCTTCGCGATCACGCTCCTGCCCGCCGAGGAGGTGGCATCGGCATGAGGACGATCGTGCCCGGCGTACGGGCCTGGAGGCACGACCTCGCGGGCTGCCTGCACGCCTGCGCGGCGACGCTGCTGGAGCACCGGGGCGTGCCCGCGCTGGAGGCGCTCGGCTCCCGGTGGGGCTTCTACTATCCGCCCGGCGACTTCCGCCAGGAGGAGTACTACTTCCCCTGCCCGCCCGGCGTCCCGCTGCTGTCCGCGCTGGCGCCCTACCACCGCGTGTCGTCGCGCTGGCACGAACCCGCCGACGCCCGGCAGGGGTGGGCGGACGTCCGCGAGCGCGTCGCGTCCGGGACGCCCGTCGCCGTCGCCGTCGACAACTTCGAGCTGCCCTTCCGGCCCGCCCACCGTGACGTCCACGCCAACCACCTGGTGATCGTGTACGGGTTCGACGACGAGGCCGGGACGGCGCGGGTCCTGGACGCGGTGCCGCCCCGCTTCGACGGCGACCTGCCCCTGGACGTCCTCGCGGCCGCGCGCGGCTCCGGCAACGAGGCGCGGCACGAGCGCGACATGTTCTTCGCCGACAGCTCCGTCGCCCACCGCTGGCTCGAGATCGCCGCGGACGACGGGACCCCCGGCCCGCCGGACCCCGCCGCCCTCGCCCGGTGGCTGCGCCGCAACCTCGACGGGTTCGCGGCGCCCGACGACGGCGAGCCGTACGAGGGCCTGTCCGGGCTCACCGCCTTCCTGCGCGACGCGGAGGCGCGGCTGGCCGCCGGCGAGAAGATCGCCGACGAGCTGTTCGTCGTCGCGGGCGGCGCGCTGGCCGCCACCGCCCTGCACGCCGACCTGCTCGCGCACGCGGGCCGCACGTCCGGCCTGCCCGTCCTCGGCGAACTGGGCCGGACGGTCGCGCGGGTGGCGCACCACTGGACGGCGCTGCGCATCCTCGCGGCGCTCACCCGGGACGGCGACGTGACGGCCGGGCGGCTGCGCCGGCGGCACGACGCGCTGCTCGGCGACACCGAGCGGGCGCTGCTGCGGATCGAGTCCGCGCTGCCCGCCCTCGATGCCTAGGTGACCCCCACGAAGGACCGGCCCGGCGTCCCCGCACCGATCCGAACCCCGCACGCACCCGACACCGACCGGAGATGATCATGAGTGAACTCGCCATGCTCGGCGGGCCGCGGATCGTTCCGCGCAACCGCCGGATCCCCCGCTGGCCCGACCTCGCACCCGAGGACGAGGAGGCCGTGCGCCGGGTCGTCGCGAGCGGCCGCTACACCGCCGCCGCCGCGGGCGAGAAGGAGATCGCGGGCCTCGAACGGGACTGGGCCGAGGAGGTCGGCACCCGGCACTGCGTGGCCGTCAGCAACGGCACCACCGCGCTGTCGCTGGCCCTCGCCGCCGCGGGCGTCGGCCCTGGAGACGAGGTCATCGTCCCCGCGCTGAGCTTCATCGCGACCGCGATCACCCCGCTGCACCTGTCGGCCGTCCCCGTGTTCGCCGACGTGGACCCCGTCACCTTCAACGTCGCGCCGAAGGCCGTCGAGGCCGCGGTGACGCCGCGCACCAGGGCGATCGTGGTCGTCCACCTGCACGGGCTGCCCGCCGACCTGGACGAGCTGGCCGCGACCGCCGGACGGCACGGTCTCGCGCTCGTCGAGGACGCCGCCCAGGCGCACGGCGCGCGCTACCGAGGGCGCGCGGTGGGCTCGTACGGCGACATCGGCACCTTCAGCCTGAACGTCAGCAAGAACCTGCCGACCTGCGGGGAGGGCGGCCTGGTCACCACCGACGACGACGACCTGCACCGGCGCGTCGGCATGATGCGCCAGTTCGGCGAGATGCTCGGGGGCGGCGGCCCGCGCAGTTACGTCTCGCACGTCCTCGGCTGGAACGACAAGCCCAACGCCGTCCAGTGCGCGTTCACCCGCAGCCGCCTCGGCCGGTTCCGCGAGGAGAACCGGATCCGCGACGAGAACGTCCGCCACTTCCTCGGGCGGCTGGGCGAACTGCCGTGGCTGCGGGGCCCGGAGGCCCCCGACGACCGGACGCACGCCTGGCACATCCTGCGTTTCATGACCGACCCGGAGCCGTTCGGCCTCGGCCCCGCGCACACCGGCCCGGTCCGCGCCGCCGTGATGAAGGCCCTGCGCGCCGAGGGCGTCCCCGCGACGCACTACCAGCTGATGCCACTGCCCGGCCAGCGGGTGTTCCGCCGTCCCCCGATCGCCACCGAGGACCACTACCGCGCCTCCGACTGGCCGAACACGCTGGAGGTGATCGACGGCTCCTTCACGATCCAGAAGGCGCACCTCAGCCCGAAGGCCCGCCCGATGCTGGACCTGTACGCCGACGCGGCCACCAAGGTGTGGGAGAACCGCGACGCCATCGCGCGGGAAGCACGGGAGATGGACTACCGGCCCCCGTGGCAAGAGGCCGAGGAGATCGCCGAACAAGAACTTCCCACCTGAGACGGCCGGACCGGCGCCCGGCCGGGCGCCGGTCCAGAACGCCGTACGCGGCTCGGGACCCGGTTCAGAACGCGGCTCAGAACGCGGCTCAGAACGCCAGGCGCAACGCCGCGGTGACGGCGACGCCGCAGAGGATGGCGGGGAGTTCGGGGGCGCGCAGCAGCCGGGCGCCGAGCGCGCCGCCGAGACCGGCCGTGACCGTCCAGTCGAAGCCGTCCCAGCGGGGCCCGGCCACCTCCACGACGATCAGGGCGGCCAGCAGCGCGGGCGCCAGCATGGCGATCACCCGCAGGACCGGGCGCGGCAGCTCGCGCCCGCCGAGCGTGGTCGGCCCGGCGGCCTTGAACAGCACGTTGATCGCCGCGACGGCCGCGATGGCGGGCCAGAGCGTCATGATCGTCCTTCCGTGGTGTCGTCCGAGGTGTCGCCCGGGGCGTCCTTCGAGTCGCGCTCCGCCGACGGGGTGTGTTCCGCCGACGCGGTGTGCTCCGCCGGGTCGCCGCCGCTGCCGAGCAGGCCCAGCAGCGCGGCCACGGACGCGCCGAGCAGCGCCACGCCCGGCGGCACCCACACGACCAGCACGCCCGCGAGGACGGCGGCGAGCGCCGCCGCCCGCCGCGCGGCCGCCGACCTGCGCAGCTCCTCCAGGAGCAGGAGGAGGAAGAACGCGGGGAAGACGACGTCGAGGCCGAAGCGGTCGACCACCTCTGGGGACGGGTGCAGGAACACGCCGATGGCCGTGCCCGTCACCCACGCCGGCCACTGCGGCAGCGTCGCGCCGACCATGCGTTCGAGGTCGAACCGCCCGCGGCCCAGGTGCGCGACAACCCACGAGCCGTCCACCACCGCCTGCCCGACCAGCGCCCGCCGCAGCGGCCCGCCGCGCAGGCTCGGCCCGATGGCCACCGACATCGGGATGAACCGGGCGTTGATGAGCGCCGCCGCGGCGACGGCGGGCAGTGTCCCGCCGCCGCCCGCCAGCGCGGTCACGAGCGCGAACTGCGCGGAGCCGGAGAACACCACGAGCGAGCACACGATCGTCGGCAGCGGATCCCAGCCCAGCGTGCGCGCCGTCGCCCCGAACGTGACGGCCAGCGCGAACGACGCGGAGGCGAGGCTCAGCCCGCTCCACACGCCGCTCCGCAGCCGCTGCCGCGGCGTCCCGTCGAGATGGACGTCAGACCGTGAGGCGGTGAGCATGCAGCTCCTCGTAGTACGGCAGATGGTGGCGGAGGTAGTCGCCGAGCACCGGGTGGGCCGCGACGTCCTCGGCGCCGCGCTCGGGGCCGCTCTTCCGGAACCCCGTGCTGGCCGCCGCGTCGGCGTGCCAGCGCTGCGACGGCGTCCACTCCTCGCGCTGCTCGGCCCGCCAGGTCAGCGCCTCGGGGCGGAACCCGATGCCGACCCGCGCGCAGAACGAGGCGACCGTCGCCTCGGGCCGGGCGACCAGGTCGGCGGCGTCGACGACGACGGGCTCGCGGCCGGTCAGCCGCCGGACGGCGGTGAAGATCTCGTGCTGTGCCTCGAAGCCGATCTGGTGGCGCTCGACGCCGGGGTTCAGCCGCCGGTAGGAGGCGATCGTCTCGCTCGGGTGCCGGATCAGGAAGGCGTGCTCGGCGTCCCGCGCGAGGAAGTCCTCGTCGGCGAGGACGCCGGGATACCGCTCGTCGGTGGTGTCCTTCACGAACACCGGATGCTCGCGGGACCGCTCGCGCAGCCGCCCGATCAGCTCCGCCTCGGTCGTCAGGGGCGCGCCGCCCAGTTCGGCGCGGCCGAATTCCGCCAGATAGGAGAATGGCTCGTGGACGGCGTCGAAATCGCCCCGCTCGGCCATCATGCGGAAGAACGCGGTGGACCTGCTGCGCGGTGCGCTCCACAGGATGAGCAGGGACGGCGACGCTTCTCGAGCGGGCATGGAACCTCCACCACAGGGCGCGGTGCGCCGTGACCAGAACGTTTCCGACCCTTCCCCGCCGAAACGCGGTACCGCGTAATCGTGAGGACGAATCCGGCCCCGGCGACATCAACGGTGGGCCGATGCGGGAGGCGGAGCGCCGAACCTACGTTTGGCATTGTCCCGATCGAAAGAGAAGGTCATGCCTAAGTGCTCTGAATGCTCCGCCGACGTCGCCGTCGAGGACGGCGCCCAGGAGAACGAGATCGTCCAGTGCGCCGAGTGCGGCACCGAGCTGGAGGTCGTCAGAACGGCCCCCGTCGGCCTCGCGCCCGCACCAGATGTGGAGGAGGACTGGGGCGAGTGAGCCCGCCCGCACAGACCGGCACCGCTCGGACCGGTGCCGCATGGACAGGCACCGCACGGACGGGCACCGCGCAGTCCGGTGCCACGGCCTGGCCCCGGGCGTCGGAGCCCGGGGCGGCCGGGGCGGGCGCGGCCGCCCCGGTGGGTCTCATCGCCTCGCGCGTCCGGCTGGACGAGAAGCGCATCATGGCCGCCCTCGACCGCCGCGCCGTCCCCTATGAACGGCTGGACGGACGGACCTGCCGGTACGAGCTGGACGCCGCCCCGCCGCCCTGGCCGGTGGTCCTGAACCGCGAGATCGGCCAGGTCCGCGCCGCCTACGCGGCCCACGGGGTGGAGGCCGGGGGCGGCACCGTCGTCAACAGCGCGGCCGCGATCGAGCTGTGCGGCGACAAGTGGCGCACGTCGGTGGCGCTGCGCCGCGCCGGGCTGCCGATCCCGCGCACCGCGCTGGCCCTCACCCCGGAGGCGGCGCTCGACACGATCGAGCGGATCGGCTACCCCGCCGTCATCAAGCCCCTCCAGGGCTCGTGGGGACGGCTGGTCACCGCCGTCCGGGACCGTCACGCCGCCGCGGCCGTGCTGGAGCACGTCGCCGCCCTGCCGTCCCCGCAGTCGCACATCGTCTACGTCCAGGAGTTCATCGACACGCCCGGACGCGACGTCCGGGCCATCGTGATCGGCGGGCGGCTCGTCGGCGCCGTGTACCGCAGCGCCGGCGAGGCGGCCGGCGGGTGGCGGGCGAACGTCGCTCTCGGCGCCACGACCGAGCGGTGCGCCGTCACCCCGGAGCTCGCGGAGCTGGCGGAGGAGGCCGCGCGGGTGGTCGGCGCCGACATCGCCGGCGTGGACCTGCTGGAGGAGCGCGGCGAGCGGCTGCTCGTCCTGGAGGTCAACTCCGGCGTGGAGTTCTCCGGCTTCCAGGAGGCGATGGGCGACACCGTGGACGTCGCCGACCAGATCGCCGGGTATGTCGCGGCGTGCCGGGAAGGGGTGTGGATGTGATCCGGGTCGCGGTCCTCGGCGCCTCCGGGTACATCGGGGGCGAGCTGCTGCGCATCCTGCTCGGCCATCCGCACGTCGAGGTGGGCGCCGCCGCGTCGGCGCGGCTCGCCGGGCGGCGCGTGGACTCCGCCCACCCGAACCTGCGGTCGGTCTGCGACCTGACCTTCACCCATCCCGACGACCTCGGCGCCCACGACGTGCTGTTCGCGGCCATCCCGCACCTGGAGAGCATGCGGCAGGCGGAGGCGCTGCTGGAGCGCGGGCGCGTCCTCATCGACCTGACCGCCGACTTCCGGCTGCCGGACGCGGCGACGTTCGAGCGCTACTACGGCGTCCCGCACGAGGCCCGCGACCTGCTCGGCGAGTTCGTGTTCGGGCTGCCGGAGACCCACCGCAAGGAGCTGCGCGACGCCGACCGGATCAGCGTCCCCGGCTGCATGGCCACCGCCGCGATCCTCGCGCTGCACCCCGCCGCCGAGGCGGGGCTCCTGGAGCCCGCGGTGTCGGTGGACGCGCGGACGGGGTCGAGCGGCTCGGGCCGGTCGAGCGGCCTCGCCGATTCCCATTCCGAGCGGTCGGGCGCGCTGCGGGTGTTCGCGCCGTCCGGCCACCGGCACGAGGCCGAGATCACCCAGGAGACCGGGCTGGACGTCACGATGAGCGCCACGGGGATCGAGGCCGTACGCGGCGTTCAGGTGCTGTGCCGGGGACGTCTCCGCGGGCCCGTGGACGAGGCCCGGCTGCGCGAGACCTACCGGCGGTGCTACGGCGACGAGCCGTTCACCCGGGTCGTCGCGCGGCGGCGCGGCGCCTACCGGCTGCCCGAGCCGAAGATCCTGTCCGGCTCCAACTTCTGCGACGTGGGCTTCGTGACCGGCCCGGTCCCTGGTGGGGGGACGACCCTCCACGCCCCCCGGAACGGCGAAGACGGCCAGGCCCTGCTGGTCGGCGCGCTGGACAACCTCGTCAAGGGCGGGGCCGGCAACGCCGTCCAGTGCATGAACATCCGGTTCGGCTGGCCCGAGCGGACCGGCCTGGAGTTCCCCGGCCTGCACCCGATCTGAGCGAGGCGTCCCCATGACCGGCATCACGGTGATCAAATGCGGCGGCCACGCGGCCGTCGACCCGGCCGCCATCTGCGCGGACGTGGCCGAGCTGTACCGGGAGGGCCGCCGCGTCGTCCTGGCGCACGGCGGCTCCGCCGAGATCGAGCACCTGGCCGGGAGGCTGGGCGTCCCGCTGCGCCGCCTGGTCTCGCCGGACGGGGTGTCCGCCCGCTACACCGACGCGGCGACGCTGGAGGTCGTCACGATGGCGCTCACCGCCGGGGTCAAGCCCCGGCTGAGCACCGCCCTCGCCGGGCACGGGGTCCCCTCCGTCGGCTTGACCGGCCTGGACGGCGTCCTGCGCGCGCGCCGCAAGCCCGTGCACCGGGCCATCGTGGACGGGCGGCAGATACTCGTCCGCGACGACCACAGCGGGCGGGTGACGTCCGTCGACGGCGAGCTGCTGACCGGGCTGCTGGACGCCGGCCGCGTGCCGGTGGTGTCGCCGCCCGCGCTGGCCGAGGACGGCGCGCCCGTGAACGCCGACGCCGACCGGGCCGCGGCCGCGGTGGCGGCGGCGCTGGAGGCCGCGACGCTGCTCCTGCTGACCGGGGCGCCCGGAGTGCTCGCCGACGCCGCCGACGAGCGCAGCGTCCTGCCGGTCTACCGCGTGCCCGCAACCGGCGCGCCCGCCGACGTCTCGGGCGGGATGCGCCTCAAGCTCGTCGCCGCCCGCGAGGCGCTGCGGGCCGGGGTTCCGAGGGTCCTGGTGGCCGACGGCCGCCGCCCGCGCCCGGTGCTGGCGGCGCTGTCCGGCGAGGCGACCCGGATCGTCCTGAGTGAGGAGAAGGACTGACATGAGAGCCGACCCGATCACCGAGGACCGCGCCGTCGGGCTGCTCCGCGGCATGCTGGACATCCCGTCGCCGTCGTACGCGGAGGGCGCCCTCGCGGCGTTCCTGGAACGGGAGATGCGGTCGCTGGGCTTCACCGCGCACGTGGACGACGTGGGCAACGTCGTCGGCGAGATCGGCGCCGGGGACGGGCCGACGGTGATGCTGCTCGGCCACATGGACACCGTCCCCGGCGACGTCCCCGTCCGCACGGAGGCCGGACGGCTGTACGGCCGGGGCGCGTCCGACGCGAAGGGCCCGCTGGCCGCGATGATCTGCGCGGCGGCGCGGACGGGCGGCTCCGGCGGGCGCGTCGTCGTGGTCGGCGCGGTGGAGGAGGAGACGGCGCCGTCGCGTGGCGCCACGGCCGTCCGCGACACGATGCCGCCGCCCGACGCGCTGATCGTCGGGGAGCCGAGCGGCTGGTCCACGGTCGTCCTCGGCTACAAGGGCAAGCTGGACCTGCGGTACGAGGTGGAGTGCGAGCCCGTGCACCCCACGCGGCCCGGCCTGAAGGCGGCCGAGCACGCCTGGGGGTGCTGGGCGACGCTGCTGGAGCTGCTCGGCCCCGGCACCGGGCCGGGCGAAGGGCACGACTCGTTCGACCGTCCGGGCCCGACCCTGGTGTCGATCTCCGGCGACCTCGTCCGCGCCGAGGCCGAGTTCAGCGTCCGCACGCCGCCGGGCTTCGACGCGGACGGGTTCGTCGAGCGGCTGCGGGCCCGGACCCCGCACGGGCGCCTCAGCGTGATCGGCAACGTGGGCGCGCACCGGGTCGGCCGCGCCGACCCGGTGGTCCGCGCGCTGCACGCGGGCATCCGCGAGCACGGCGTCCGCCCCGCCGCCAAGCTGAAGACGGCGACGGCGGACCTCAACGTCCTGGCCGAGAAGTGGCGGATGCCGATGGCCACCTACGGGCCCGGTGACAGCGAGCTCGACCACACGCCGGACGAGTCGATCGACATCTCCGGCTACCTGCGCGGCGTCTCGGTGCTGACCACGGCGCTCGACCGGCTCGCGGCGCTGCCGCCCGGCGCGGAGTCGGCGCCCCCGGCGCCGCCCCGGGTGCCCCGGCCCCGCGAGGCCCCGGACCGTGTGCGCCCCGAGGACCGCGGGTCGCGCGAGGACGCCCCGGACGGCGGGCACGGGGGCCTCGACGAGCTCAAGGAGCGCGCGGCGAGCATCCGGAGGCGGATCGTCGACATGTGCGCGACGAAGAACGGGGGCCACCTCGGCGGGTCGATGTCCCTCGTCGAGATCATGGTGTGCCTGTACTCGCGCGTGCTGCGGATCGACCCGGACGACCCGGACGCCCCCGACCGTGACGTCATGATCCTCAGCAAGGGGCACGGCGCGATCGGCCTGTACGCGGCGCTCGGCGAGTACGGCTTCTTCCCCCCGGATCGGCTCTCGGACTACGGCGCCCACGGCTCGCAGTTCATGGCCCACCCCAACAGCGCGCTGCCGGGCGTCGAGATGCCGTCGGGGGCGCTCGGCCACGGCCTGCCGCTCGGGATCGGCTTCTCACTCGCCGCCCGGCTCGACGGGACGGACCGCCGCTGCGTCGTGATCATGGGGGACGGCGAGCTCCAGGAGGGCTCGGTCTGGGAGGCCGCGATGGCCGCCGGGACACAGAACCTGGAGCGCCTCACCGCGGTGGTGGACCGCAACCGGCTGCAGATCACCGGGCGGACCGAGTCGATCGTCGAGCTGGAGCCGCTCGCCGACCGCTGGCGGTCCTTCGGCTGGACCGTCCGCGAGGTGGACGGCCACGACCTGGCGGCCCTGCTGGAGGCGTTCACCGCGCCGCCCGAGCCGGGCCGTCCCACCGTGATCATCGCGCGGACCCGCAAGGGCCGCGGCCTGCCGTATGTCGAGGACAAGGTGAAGAGCCACTTCGTGAAGCTGAACGAGCGGATGCACCGGCGCGCCAAGGCGGCCCTCCGCGACGCCGACGCGGACGGGAAGGGGGGACGGTCATGACCGAGCAGGTGCCTCCGGACCGCAACATCTTCCGCGACACGCTCGTCCCGATGATGGCCGAGGACCCCCGGCTGGTCTGCCTGGACAGCGACACCGGCCTGTACGACGGCATCGACTTCGGCCCGGCCGCCGACCGGTACATCAACCTCGGTATCGCCGAGCAGGACCTCATGGGGGTCGCGGCGGGCCTCGCCAAGAGCGGCCGCGTCCCGGTGGTGAACACGATGGCCACCTTCGCCAGCACCCGCGCGCTGGAGTTCGTCAAGATCGACATCGCGTACAACGCGGTGCCGGTGCGGATCGCCGCGACGCACAGCGGGCTGTCGGCGGGGAGCCTCGGGCCGACCCACCACAGCCTGGAGGACCTCGCGGTGATGCGGACGCTGCCGAACATGACGGTGCTGGTCTCGGCGGGCGGCGCGTCGACCGAGGCGCTGTTCCGGCAGTGCGTGGACCTGCCCGGCCCCGTCTACCTGCGGCTCGGCCGGGGCCCGACGCCGCAGCTGCCCGAGGACGCGCCGCCGGTGCGGATCGGCGAGGCCCAGGTCCTGCGGCACGGCGACGACGTGACGCTCGTCGCCTGCGGCCCGTACCCGGTGGAGGCGGCGCTGCTCGCCGCCGAGCGGCTCGCCGACCTCGGCGTCGAGGCCGCCGTGCTGAACATGCACACCGTCAAGCCGCTGGACGTGACGACGCTGCTGGAGTTCGCGCGCCGGTCCCGGCTGGTGGTCACGGTCGAGGAGCACTGGGAGACCGGGGGCCTCGGCGCCGCCGTGGGCGAGGCGCTGGCGCCGCGGCTGCCGGTGCAGGTGCGCCGGGTGGCGGTGTCCGACGAGTTCGTGTCGATGGCCGGGGACCACCCCTACCTGCTGGAGCGGACCGGGATCAGACCGGACGCGGTGGTCGACGAGGTGCGCGACGTGCTCGGGGACCTCGGACGGGAGGACGAGGACGGCGAGGAGGACGAGCCGGGATGACGCAGACGCACACGGAAACCCAGGCCCAGGCCCAGGCCCAGGCCCAGGCCCAGGCCAACAGCGAGGCGAGTGACGCGGGCGACGCGCTGGAGGACGTCCGGAAAGCGCTCCTGGACCTGGCGCGGCGCCGGAGCCTGGCCGCCCGCCGCGACGCGCTCCCGGTCACCGGGATCGACGGCGCCGGGCCGCCGCCGCTCGCCTTCGAGCAGGAACGGCTGTGGTTCGCCGAGCGGGCGGGCCCGGCGCCCGAGGTGCCGGCCGAGACGCTGGCCGTGCGGCTCGACGGGCCGGTGGACGTGCCGTCGCTGAGGCGCGCGCTGACCGCGGCGTCGGCCCGGCACGAGGCGCTGCGGACGCGGTTCGGCACCGTCCACGGCGTCCCCTGCCAGATCGTGGACCCGCCGGGCGAGGTCCCGCTCGCGGTGGACGTCCTCGACGAGCGGAGCCGGGAGGACGCGCCGCGGGACGCCGCCGCGTCGCGGTTCGACCTCGCCGAGGGGCCCCTGTTCCGGGCGCGGCTGCTGCTGCCGCCCGGCGGGAACGGTGACGGGCTGCTGCTCCTGTCGGCCCACCGGACCGTCGCCGACGCGCACACGCTGCGGATGGTCGCCCGCGAGCTGGTGTCCGGCGAGGTCCGGGACCCGGGTGTCCGGCTCACCGATGTCGCCCGGTGGGAACGCGCCGTCCTCGGCGGCGAGCGCCTCGAACGCGGCCTGGAGATTTGGTCGGAGCGGCTGGCCGGGCTGCCCGCCCTGGACCTGCCCGTGGACTTCCGCCGCGCGGCGGACCGGCCCAGGGCGGGCGGCGTCCACGAGCAGGCCGTCCCGGACGGGCTCCGCGGCGTGGACGACGGGACGCTGCTCGCGGCGCTGCTGGTCGTCCTGGCCCGCTACACCCGGCAGGACGACCTGGTCGTCGGCGTGCTCACCGACGGCCGCGCGCGGGAGGCACTGCGCCCGCTGGCCGGGCCGCTCGCGAAGCCGCTCGTCCTCCGCCTGGACGTCCCGGGCGACGAGGAGTTCGGCGCGCTGGCCCACCGGGCGCGACAGGCGCTGGCGGAGGCCCGCGCCCGGCAGGAGGTGCCGTTCGGCGCGCTCGACCTCGGCGGGACGCCCCTCCAGGTCGCCCTGGCCAGGGTCGAGGCCGCGCCGGGGGAGGTCCCGGTCGCGCACGGGGGCTCGGACTTCGAGCTGTTCGTCCAGGTGATCGAGGAACCGGGCGGCGCGGCGCGGCTGCGCGTCGAGTACGCCGCCGAGCTCTTCGAGCCGGGCCGGATCGAGCGGACGGCCGGGCACCTGCTCAACGCGCTGCGCGCCGGTCCCGCCGAGCCCGGCAGGGCCTCGGGCGCGGTCCCGATCGTCGGCGACGAGGAACGCCGCACCCTGCTCACGCGGTGGAACCCCGAACCGCGCCCGCACGAGACGGACGGACGGCTGCTGCACCGGCTCGTCAGCGAGCACGCCCTCGGCCGCCCGGACGCCCCGGCCGTCCGCCACGAGGGGACGACCGTCACCTACGGCGAGCTGGACGGCCGCTCCGACCGGCTCGCGCGGCTGCTCGCGGACGGGCACGGCGCCGGGCCCGGGCGGCTGGTGGCGATGCTGCTGGAGCGCGGCCCGGACGCGCCGGCGACGCAGCTCGCCGTCCTGAAGACGGGCGCCGCCTGGCTCCCGCTCGACCCGGACTACCCGGCGAGGCGGCTCGCGTTCCAGCTGGAGGACTCCCGCGCCGGGCTGGTCGTCACCACCTCCGACCTCGCCGGCCGGCTCCCGGAGGAGACGCCGAAGCTGCTGCTGGACGACCCGGGGACGCGTGAGCGGCTCGCGGAACTCCCGCCCGGGCCGCCGCCGTGCGACGCCGGTCCCGACGACCTCGCCTACGTCATCTACACCTCGGGCTCGACCGGGACGCCGAAGGGCGTCATGGTGGGCCACCGCGCGGTGGTGAACTTCATCGGCAACTGCCGCGAGCTGTTCGGCATCACCCCGCACGACCGGGTGCTCCAGTTCGCGAACCTGGCCTTCGACGTCAGCGTCTTCGACGTCTACGCGGCGCTGTGCCACGGCGCGCTGCTCGTCACCGCGCCGCGCCAGGCGCTGCTGGACCCGGGGCGCCTCACCGCGCTCATGCGCGACGAGCGGGTCACCCTCGCCGACCTGCCCCCGGCCGTCCTGAAGCAGCTCGACCCCGGCGACCTCCCGGACCTGCGGGCGCTGTTCGTCGGGCTGGAGCCGTTCCCCGGCGAGCTGGTGAACCGGTGGAACACGCAGGGACGGCAGTTCCACAACGGCTACGGGCCGACCGAGGCGACCGTCGCTTGCGTCGACTACCTGTGCCCGGACGAGCCGCTCACGGCGATGCCGCCGATCGGGCGCCCGATGGGCAACCACCGCGCGTACGTGCTCGACGAGCACTTCGGGCCCGTCCCGATCGGGGTGCCCGGCGAGCTGTTCGTCGCGGGCGCCGGGCTCGCGCGCGGCTACCTAAACCGGCACGAGCTGACGGCCGAGCGCTTCCTGGACGACCCGTTCCGCCCCGGCGCGGGCGAGCGGATGTACCGCACGGGGGACCTGGTGCGGTGGCGGCCGGACGGGAACCTGGAGTTCGTCGGCCGGGCCGACGGCCAGATCAAGATCCGCGGGCTGCGGATCGAGCCGGGCGAGGTCGAGCACGCGCTCACCGCCCGGCCCGAGATCGAGGACGCCGCCGTCACCGCGCGGGAGGGACCGGGCGGGCCCCGGCTCGTCGGGTACGTCACGGTGTCCGGGCCGGGCGGGGACGGCCCGTTCGACGCCGACGCGGTCCGCGAGGCGCTCGCGTCCGAGGTGCCCGCGCACATGGTGCCGTCCGAGCTGGTCGAGCTGGACTCGATCCCCCGCAACCCCAGCGGCAAGCTCGACAGGTCGCGGCTGCCCGAGCCCGGCGCGAAGGCGCCCTCCGGGGCGGACGGCGGAACCGGCGGGACGGGCGGGACGGGCGGTGGCGAGCCGACCGGCACCGAACGGCGGCTCATCGAGCTGCTCCGCGGCACGCTCGACCTCGGCGACACCGCCGTGGAACCGGGCGACAACTACTTCGCCGTCGGCGGGAACTCCCTCAACCTCGTCCAGCTCCTCGACCGCGTCGAGGAGGAGTTCGGGGTCGGGCTGGAGCCCCGGGACGTGCTGCTCAACCCCGTCGTCCGGCGGATCGCCGCGACCATCGACGAGCGCGGAGCGGGCGGGGACGCAGGCGCGCGGGAACGCGACGCCACCCCGTGGCTGGTCCCGATCCGCGCCGAGGGCGACCGCACCCCGTTCTTCTGCGTCCACCCGTCCGGCGGGTCCGCGGTGCCCTATCTCGACCTCGCCGGGCTCCTGGACGACCGGCGGCCCTTCTACGGCATCGAGGCCGTCGGACTGCACGGCGAGGACGACCCGCCGGACGTCCCGGCGATGGCCGCCCGCTACCTGGAGGCCGTCCGCGGCGTCCAGCCCGAGGGCCCGTACCTGCTCGGCGGCTGGTCGATCGGCGGGACGCTCGCCTTCGAGATGGCCCGCCAGCTCCGAGAGGAGGGGGAGCGCGTCGCGCTGGTGGCGATGATGGACTCCGCCGCGCCGCCCGCCATGGACGAGCCGCCGACGCATACCGAGATGCTGGAGTCGTTCGCCCGTGACCTGTCCGGTTTGCAGGGCGAGGGACCGCCGGAGCTGGACTGGGAGCGGCTGACCGGCCTTGAGCCGGACGAGCAGACCACCGAGGTCGTGGACGCGCTCGAACGCGCCGGCCGGGTGCCCGCCGACATCCGCGACGAGCTCGGCCGCCGCATCCGGGTGTTCATGGCCAACGCCGCGACCGCCCTGACCTACCGGCCCGGTCACCACGACGGCACCCTCACCTCGCTGGGCGCGGCCGAGGGGCAGTACGCGGGCGGATGGGAGCCGCACGCCGGGGACGTCGTCGAGATCACCGTGCCCGGCGACCACTACACCATGCTCCAGCGGCCCCACGTGACCAGGCTCGCGCGCGAACTGGACCGCGTCCTGCGGGAGGCCGCGGGCGACCCCACCGGAACGGAAGGCTGAGGCGAGACCCGTGGACTACGCACTCACCCCTGAACAGGAGGCGTTCCGCAAGGAGGTCTGCGACCTCCTCTCCGAGGACGCCGTCCGCGCGGAGGTCGAGGGGCTGCGGCACCGGCCCCCCGGCGCGGAGCCGGGGATGCTGGAGGTGTACCGCCGGCTCGGCGAGCGCCGCTGGCTCGCGGTGAACTGGCCCGAGGAGTACGGCGGGCTCGGCCGCGGCGTCGTCGAGAAGTCGCTCCTCACCGAGGAGCTGATCCGGCACGGCGTGCCCGACCTCGTCCACGTCGTCAGCGTGGACATCGTCGGGCTGATCCTCCAGATGGCCGGCACGCCGGAGCAGCGGCGGCGCCTGCTGCCTCCGCTCGCCCGCGGCGAGGCGTCCGCGTCCGTCCTGTACAGCGAGCCCGGCGCCGGCTCGGACCTGGCGGCGCTGCGGACCCGCGCCGAACCCGACGGCGACGGCGCCTGGCGGCTGTACGGGCGCAAGGTCTACAGCCTGAAGTCGCAGTTCGCCGACTGGGCGCTGTGCGCCGCCCGGACCAGCGAGTCCGAGGCCGCCGCCTACGGCATCACGCTCTTCGTCGTCCCGCTGCGGACGCCCGGCGTCACCGTCCGGGCGCTGCCGAGCCTGTCCGACGACGCGTTCGGCGACGTCACGCTGGAGGGCGTGCGGCTGACCCGCGACGACGTGCTCGGCCCGGTCGACGAGGGCTACCAGGTCATCAACGAGGTCATCCCGGTCGAGCGGACCGGCCTGGAGTTCCAGGCCAAGGCCCGGCGGCTGCTCGACCTGGTGGTCCGGCGGCTGCGCGAGACGGGCGGCCTGGACGAGCCCGGCACCGGGCCGCGGCTCGTCCGGCTGCACGCGCGGGCCCGCGCCGCGGAGCTGCTGTCGTGGCGGGTCGTCACCGAGCTGCGCGACGGGCGGATCGACGGCGTCCACGCGGCCATGGCCAAGTGGTACGCGACGGAGCTGTTCAAGGAGCTGACGCACACCGGGATCGAGCTGCTCGGGCTGGACGCGACGCTGTCGGCCCGCGACCCGCGCGCGCCGTGCGCGGGCGTCCTGGAGAGCGGCCACCGCGACGCCCCCGGCTACACCCTGTCCGCGGGGACGTCGGAGATCATGCAGTACCTCATCGCGTCCACCGGCCTGCGCCTGCTCACCTGACCCTTCGCCGAGACCGGCGTCTTTCCGCCCCATCTGTCTTCGCCACACTGAGGAGGAATCGTGCGGTTCGCACCGAGCGAGCGGCAACGAGAGATCGCCGAGCGGTTCGCACCGCTGCTCGGCGGGGAGCTGGCCGCCGCGGTCCGGCGGCTGTCCACGCGCCCGGCGGGGATCCCGCCGTCCCCCGAGGACGCGGAGGCCCGCCGGATGACCTGGCGGGCCCTGGAGCGGCTCGGCGCCGCGCGGCTCGCCCTGCCCGCCGCGCTCGGCGGCGAGGACGGCGGCCTCGCCGACGCCGTCGTCCTCGCCGAGCTGACCGGCCGCGCGCTCTACCAGAGCCCGCTGCCCGACACGCTCTTCGCGCTCGACCTGCTGCGCGGGCGCGACGAGGCGCGGACGATCGCGGACGGCGCGACCGTCGCCCTCGCCGCCCGCGACCGCGGCGACCGGACCCTCACCCGCCCGGCCCCCCTGCCCGCCGACGACGCCGGGGACCCCCGGGTGGTCCGGAGGCACGTCGCGTTCGCGGACGAGGCCGACCTCCTGCTCATCGCGGGGACGGCCCCGGACGGCCTCCGGTGCGCGCTGCTGCCGGGCGAACACCCCGCCGTGCGCACCGAGCGCCACGAGGACATCGCCTGCGGCGACCTCCACACCGTGACCGTGGACGCGGTCCCGCCCGACGCGTGGATCGGCGGTCCCGGGCTGGACGAGGCATGGGCCACGGCCCTCACCGCGGCACGGACCCGGCACGCCGCCTACCTCGTGGGGCTGTCCCACGCCGCCCTCGACCTCACCACCGGGCACGCCCGCACCCGGCGCCAGTTCGGACGGAGCATCGGCAGCTTCCAGGCCATCGCGTTCCGCCTCGCCGAGATCGCGACCGACGTGGAGGCCGCGCGGATGCTCACCGGCTACGCCGCGTCCCGCGCGGACGAGGGCGACGGCGGCGCGGCCATGGCGAGCCTGGAGGCGGTCGCGGCCGCCGGGGACCTCGCCCGCCGGGCCGCCGCCGAGGCCGTCCAGATCCACGGCGCCATCGGGATGACCGACGACCACGACGCCCAGCTGTTCTACCGGCGCGCCGCGGTCGACGCCGTGTTCCTCGGCGGCCCCGAACGGCACCGCGAGGAGGCCGCCACGTACCTGGCCGCCGAACCGTCCGGCCCTGCGGCCTGCCTGGACCACGCCTTCTCCTGAGCGGCTCCCGTCACGGTCTGGCGGTCGCCAGCGTCCTCTGGTGGATCCGCGTGACGGCCCGCCGCGCCGACTCGATCGCCCCGGCCTGCCAGCCGATGAACCCGGTCAGCCACTCCCCGGCGAAGTACACCCGCCCGTGCGGCCGGTTCAGCAGGTCGTAGGCGCCGTCCGTCCAGGACGGCCACCGGACCCAGCCGGTCTCGATGTGCGGGACGCGGTCCCAGTTGACCGCGAAGCCCGAGACCAGCTCCCGCGCGTACGCCGGGCCGTGGATCTTCACGCCCTGCGCGACGGCACGCCTGATCCGGTCCGCGGGCGCCATCGCGTCCAGCCCCTCGGTGGACGGGCCCTCGGTGTAGGCGCCGATGAGCACGCCCCGCCGGCCGTGGTAGCCGTGGCACGGGTACCAGATCTGGCCGATGTCCATATCTGTGTGCGTGAGGCCGCCGTAGATCCGCTCGTCCTGCTCCCACCAGCGGCGCCGGTACTCCAGCCCGATCTTGCTGACCGGGACGCGCGAGGGCCGCTCCAGCGCCGCCGTCACGTGCGCACCGAGGTTCGTGGGGACCCTGGCCATGATGTACGGCGGCAGCGTCGCCACGCAGTAGTCGGCGTGCTCCGTGCGCTTCCTGCCGCCGCCGTCGGTGTAGAGGACGTCCACCCCGGACGGCAGGTCGGTCACCTCCAGCACCTGGGCACCGTACCGGATCCGGTCCGCGCCGATCCGGTCGGCGAGCGCGCGCGGGATACGGTCCATCCCGCCCACCGGCTGGAACATGACCGTCTGGAACGGCCACTCCAGGTTGAACGACAGGTCGCGGCCGATGCCGCTCGCGAGGACGTCGTGCACGGACGGCGGAGGCCCGTCGATCACGCCCGGCGGGTCGTCGGTGTCCGGCAGGACCCGGTAGCCCCGCCGGTTCGTGCCGGTGTAGGCGAGCCGGTCGCCGCTGCGGGTGAGCGCCCCGAAATCCTCCAGGAACGCTAGGAGCCTTTCCCTGTCGTCGCGGCCCAGTTCCTTGTCCAGTGCGCCCTGGTCGGTGGCCTTGGCGAGCAGCTCGGACACGTGCCCGAACACGTCCGCCTTGGCCTTCCTGTTCTCGATCCGGCGCCGCGACAGCGGCCCGCCGTTCTCGTAGTAGACGCAGGCGTTGCAGTTGTCGAGGCTGAACGGCTCGATCGGGATGCCCAGCTCCCGGCAGTAGTCGAGGGTCACCATGAACTGGGCGATGCGGGCCGGGCCCGCGTTCATGTACTCGCCATCGGCGAAGCGCGCCCGCTGGCGGTGCCCGGTGATCTCCTTCTCGGCGGTGCCGCCGCGGACCGTCCAGTTGCGTCCGCCCGGCCTGTCCTTGGCCTCCAGGACGAGGCACTCGTACCCCGCCTTGCGCAGCTCGTACGCCGTCGCCAGGCCGGTCACGCCGCCGCCGAGGACCACCACCCGCGGCGGGCGCGCGCCCCGGAGCGCGAGGTCGCCGGGCCGCGGCGGCTCGAAGGGCGCCGGGTTCGCCGCCGCCGTCGGCGCGAGGCCGAGCGCGCCCATCGCGCCGAACAACGCGCCGGAACCGCCCGCGGCGCCGACGGACTCCAGAAAGGACCTCCGCGTCACGCCGCCCATGAAGAACCTCCGATCCGGGGCGCGGAAAGTGCAATTCGATTACATCGGACGGCGCCATTACCGGACAGCGGCGTGATTCTGAACCGCGCGGCGGAATATCATTCTCCTGACGACGGCGGCGTCATCGGCGTGACGCTTCGTCCTCCCGCTTTGCGCCTTTTCCCGAGGTGACCGTCGCCAGATAGAGGGCGAGCAGCACGACGGCGCAGCCCAGCAGCTGGAGCGGCGTCGGCCGCTCGCCCAGGATGAGCGCGCCGAGCAGCACCGACCCGACCGGCTGGATGAGCAGCAGCGCCGCGCCCACCTCGGCGGGCAGGTGCGGCAGCGCGCCGCCGATGAGCAGGTAGCTGGCGACCTGCCCGGTCAGCGCGATGCCCAGCAGCCACCCGAACGGCGCCCAGCCCGGCGCGAGGTCCAGGCCGTGCCAGAACGGCCCCACCAGCAGCGCGACCAGCCCGGACACGGCCGCCGACTCCGTCACCGGCACGATGATCCGGTCCGCGTCACCCGCCTGCCGCAGCAGGAACAGGAACGCCGCGTAGCACAGCGCCGCAGCCGCGGAGTACACGGCGCCCAGCACCGGGTCGTCCCCGGACGCGCCCTCCCCCACCAGCCCCCCGGCGAGCGCCACCCCGGCGAGCATCACCGGGACGATCGCCGCGAACATCCGCCCCGGCCGCTCCCGCAGGAAGATCCAGCCCAGCAGCGGGACGAGCACCACCTGCGCGTTCACGATGACGGTCGCGATCCCGGCGCCGCTGTTGGCGATGCCCTCGTTCCACAGCAGGATGTCGCCCGCGAGCATCACCCCCGCCAGCAGCGCCATGGGCCGGGACCGGCGGGGACGCGGCGGCTGGGGGCGGCGGCGCTCGGAGACCGCCAGCGGGATCAGCACCGGCATCGACAGCAGCCCGCGGAAGAACGTGATGGTCCCGGTGGAGGTCCCGGCGAGCGGGATGAACACCGACGACAGCGCCACGCACACCGCCCCCGCGATCAGCGACGGCACGGGACGGCGCGTCGTCACGTCCCTGAGCCGTCCCGGCACCGACCGGGCGGACCCGTCCCGGTCCCGGTCCCGTCCGTGTGCCGCCGTGATCGTGCCGCGCTTCGGCATCGTCCCGCCCTCCGCGGTCGCCTCTGCCGCCCGGCGATGGCCGCCGGTGACTCGCCCTACCCCGCCCCCGGAGGGGCATTCCGCCCTACGCGCCCGCCCGCCGGATCTTGGCCTCGACCAGGTGCGGGCCCGGCTCGGCGAACGCGGCCCGCAGCGCCCCGCCCAGTTCTTTGGCGGTGGCGGCGCGCGCGGCGGGGACGCCGAGCGCCTCGGCCACGCCGACCCAGTCGGGCCCCGGCCGGTCCAGGGACAGCAGCGCCTCGGAGGAGGGCCCGACCCCCTCGGCCTTGTCCACCTCCCATTTGACGATCTCGTACCCGGCGTTGTCGCAGATGACCGTGGTGACGTCCAGGTTCTCGCGGGCCTGCGTCCACAGCGCCTGGACGGTGTAGAGCGCGCTGCCGTCCCCCTCGATCAGCAGGACGGGACGGTCCGGGCAGGCGACCGCCGCTCCCGTCGCCAGCGGCAGCCCGTGCCCGATGGCCCCGCCGGTCGGGGCCACCATGCAGGTGTGCGGGGGCGCCGCCTCCGCCGCCCGGTGGTACCCGAAGCCCGACGTCAGCGACTCGTCCACCACGATCGCGTCGGCGGGCTGCGCGGCGGCCACGGCGGCGGCGAACGTCTCCGGGGTCAGCGGGCCGGACGGGACGGCGGGCGGCCCCGCCCGCCGTCCCGTCCGCTCCGCGGGGGCCGCGCCGACCCGGTCGGCGAGCCGCTCCAGCGCGTCCACGGCGTCGTCAAGGCAGTCCTGCGGGGCACCGGCGAGGACCCGCAGGTCCGCGCCGTCCGGGACGAAGCCGCTCGGCCGCCCCGCGTACCCGAACGAGCTGACCGGCTCGCGCGCGCCCGCGAGGACGACCGCCGACACGTCCGCCAGCATCGCGGCGGCGTCGTCGTAGGGGTGCGGGAGCCGCGCCGGCGCGGGCAGTGCGCCGCCGCGCTCGATCCGCGCCGGGAACGTCTCGTGGACGAGGCGGCAGCCGGTGGCGCGGGCCACGGCGCCCGCGGCGAGCAGACCCTCCCGGGACAGGGCGCCGCCGCCGAGGAAGAGCACCGCCGTCCCCCCGCGGCGCAGCGCGTCCGCCGCCCTCGCGACACGGTCCCCATCGACCGGGCGGCGCCTGCGGAGCGCGGCGTCGGCGCCCGGCTCCCGGACCTCCTGCCGCGCGAGGTCCGCGGGGACGGCGAGACACGCCGGCCCCCGGGCGGACTCCCCGATCGCGTCCGCCATGTCCCGGGCCATCCCCTCCGCCGACTCGCATCTCCCCACATGCGCGCAGAACGGGTCCGCCACGGCGGGGACGTCCGTGGTCAGCGGCGCGTCCGCGGCGGCGTGCCAGGTGGCCTGGTCGCCGACGACGACCACCGCGGGCGTGCCCGCCCGGCGCGCGTTGTGCAGGGACGCCAGGCCGTTCGCCAGGCCGGGCCCGCAGTGCAGCACGGCCAGCGCGGGCCGGCCCGTCATCCGCCCGTAGCCGTCGGCGGCGCCGGTGCAGACCGCCTCGTGCGGCCCGAGCACCGGCCTGATCGCGGGGACCCGGTCGAGCGCGCCCGCGAGTGGCACCTCGCTCGTCCCCAGATTGGCGAAGCACACGTCCGCGCCCGCGGCGGCGGCCGTCCTCATCAGGCTTTCAGCGCCGTTCATCGTCCCTTTCCGTCCGTCGGAGAAAAAGGCATCTCCCAGAAAGCCATCCTCGGACGCGGCGTCCCATGCCGCTGTAGCGTGACGACGAAATCCGGCGTTCTCGAATCATCACCATGACGACCGGATCCAGGTGGACGGCCGCTTCGTCCGGGAATGTTCCGGCCCTATGAAGGCTCTGCTCCTGCTGCCGCCGATCGGCCTGCTCGTCCCGGCGTTCTACGACCGCCGGTCGCCGGAACTGTTCTCCGTCCCGTTCTTCTACTGGTACCAGCTCGCCTGGGTGCCGATCACGGTCGCGCTGCTCGTCCTGGTGTACCGCGCCACGAGGGACGAGCGATGAAGTGGACCGAGCTGACGATCCTCGTCGTCGCGTTCACGCTCGTCACCGTGATGGGCTTCGCCGCGTCCCGGTGGCGCCGCGCCGACGACCCCGAGCACCTGGACGAGTGGGGGCTCGGCGGCCGCGACTTCGGGTCGTGGCTGTCCTGGTTCCTCATCGGCGGCGACTTCTACACCGCCTACACGTTCGTGTCCGTGCCCGCGCTGCTGTTCGCGACCGGCGCCGCCGGGTTCTTCCCGCTGCCCTACTCGATCATCGTCTACCCGATGGTGCTGCTGGTGCTGCCCCGGCTCTGGGAGGTCGCGCGGCGGCACGGGCACGTCACCACCGCCGACTTCGTCCGGGCGCGGCACGGCTCCGGCACGCTCGCCCTGCTCGTCGCCCTCACCGGCATCGTCGCCACGATGCCCTACATCGCGCTCCAGCTGGTGGGCATCCAGGCCGTCCTGAAGGCCACGGGCGTGCACGGCGAGTGGCCGATCGTCATCGCGTTCGCCGTCCTCGCCGCCTACACCTACCGGTCCGGGCTGCGGGCGCCCGCGCTGATCGCCTTCGTCAAGGACGCCCTGATCTTCGTGGTGGTGCTCGCCGCGGTGATCTACGTGCCGATGCGGCTCGGCGGCTGGGACGCCGTCTTCGACGCCGCCGACCGCAAGTACGCCGGGACCCCCGGTACCGCCGACGGCACCGTGCTCGGCGCGTCCGCCGGGCTCGGCTACTCGACGCTCGCGCTCGGCTCGGCCGCCGCGCTGTTCCTGTACCCGCACTCGGTCACCGGCGTCCTGGCCGCGGGCGACCGCGGCGCGGTGCGCCGCACCACGGCCGCGCTCCCCGCCTACTCACTGCTGCTCGGGCTGCTCGCGCTCCTCGGCTACATGGCGATCGCCGCCGGCGTGCAGCCGATGACCTCGGACGGGCGGCCCGACCCGAACACCGTCGTCCCGCTGCTCTACGACAAGATGTTCCCGAACTGGTTCGCGGGCATCGCCTTCACCGCCATCGGCGTCAGCGCCCTCGTCCCCGCGGCCATCATGTCCATCGCCGCGGCGAACCTGTTCACCCGCAACGTCTACAAGGAGTACCTGCGCCGCGACGCCTCCCCCGCCGCCGAGGCCCGCGCCGCCCGCGTGACGTCGCTGACCGTCAAGGCCGGCGCCGTCGCCGTGATCGTCCTGCTGGACCCGCAGTTCTCCATCGACCTCCAGCTGATCGGCGGGGTCATCGTGCTCCAGACCCTGCCGTCGGTCCTCCTCGGCCTCTGCTCCCGCGCACCGCACCGCTGGGCGCTGATCGCGGGCTGGACGGCGGGGATGGCCAGCGGCCTGTGGATGCTGTACGTCACCCCGGCCGTCGAGGCGGCGACCGGACGCGTCGTCCACGCGCACTGGGGCGGCGCCCAGTTCGCCCTCGACCGCCTCGGCCTCTCCACCGGCCTGACCGTCTACGCGGGCGTCCTCGCGGTCCTCGTCAACCTGGCCGTCACGTTCCTGCTGACCCCCGTCATGCGGCGTGTGGGGGTCCCGGACGGTGAGGATCTCACCGCCCCGGACCCCGCCCCCGTTGCACACCCGCTCCCCCGATAGGCCGGCGCACGCCGGATCAGCGCGACAGGGCCGGCCCGGCGTGGGCCGGAGCCGGGTCCGCGCCCCGGACGGTGAAGAAGCCGACCAGGGCCGCCAGCGTCGCGATCCCCTCACCGATGAGGCTGATCGTCTTGTCGCCGTACCAGTGCGGGTCGTACATGGCCGGGATGGGCCCGAGCCGCCCGACGTCGACGGAGTAGTAGAGGACGAGGGCGCCGACGGCGCTCGCCGCGACGAGGAACGCGACCGCGTACGTCCACCGGCGCGCCCAGACCAGGACGAGCAGCCCCGCCGCCGCGGCGAGGAGCGCCTGAGCGCGGAAGAGGTCGTCGCCGGGGATGGTGCCGCTCGCGGCGTTGGGCCCGGGGGCCATGTCAGGCGCGAAACGCCAATGCACGAAGGCGTCGGCCGCGAGCCCCGCGGCCACGAGTACACGAAGAAGGACTCCCATACCCCTTGCACGTCCGGCCAGGCCCGCGCGGATCAACGGAACCGGAAAGGATCTCGGCCGGATGCTCAGTCCGCCGGGCGGCCGCCCGCCGCGCCCGCGCCGACGGTGACCCGGAACCCCAGCGCGTCGCCCTCGGCGACGACGTCCACATGCGAGCCGCCCTCCAGCTCGCCGGACAGCAGCAGGTCCGAGAGCCGGTCGTCCACCTCCCGCTGGATCGTGCGGCGCAGCGGCCGCGCGCCGAACTCCGGCTGGTAGCCGCGCCGCGCCAGGAAGTCCACGGCCTCGGTCGTGAACGTGACCGTGACGCCCTGCGCGCGCAGGCGGCGGCGCGTCTCGTCCAGCAGCAGGTCGGTGATCTGGCGGAGCTGGCCCTCCTCCAGGCGCCGGAACACGATGATCTCGTCGATCCGGTTGAGGAACTCGGGGCGGAACGCCTCGCGCAGCCGGCGCATGAGCCGGTCGCGGAGCGCGGCGTCCGGGCCGTCCTCGCCGCCGCCGTCCGCGCCGAAGCCCATCCCCACCTGGCCCGTGATCAGTTCGGAGCCGAGGTTGCTGGTCATGATGACCACGGTGTTGCGGAAGTCGACGGTACGGCCCTGCGCGTCGGTCAGCCTGCCGTCGTCGAGCAGCTGGAGCAGGACGTTGAAGACGTCCTGGTGCGCCTTCTCGATCTCGTCCAGCAGGATCACCGCGTAGGGCCGCCGCCGCACCGCCTCGGTGAGCTGCCCGGCCTCGTCGTAGCCGACGTAGCCGGGCGGCGCGCCCATCAGGCGGCTCACCGTGTGCCGCTCCTGGAACTCGCTCATGTCGAACCGGATCATCCGGTCGCGGCTGCCGAACAGCGCCTCCGCGAGGGCCTTGGCCAGCTCGGTCTTGCCGACGCCGGTCGGGCCGAGGAACAGGAACCCGCCGATCGGGCGGCCGGGGTCGCCCATGCCCGCGCGGGACCGGCGGACGGCCCGCGCCACCGCCGCCACCGCGTCGTCCTGCCCGATCACGTGCTCGTGCAGGTGTTCCTCCAGCTGCGTGAGCCGTTCCCGCTCGGCCTGGGTGAGCTGCGTGACGGGCACGCCGGAGATCCGGGAGACGACCTCGGCGATGTCGGCCGGGGTGACCTCGGGCACCGCCGCGGGACCGCCCACGCCGCGCGCGGCGTCCAGCTCGGCCTCCAGGCGGCCGATCTCGTCGCGCAGCTCCGTCGCGCGCTCGTAGTCCTCGTCCGCGACGGCCTGGTCCTTCTCCCGCCGCCGCTGCTCCAGCCGCTCCTCCTTCTCGCGGCGGCCGCCGTCCCGCGCGCCCGACCGCAGCCGGACGCGGGCGCCCGCCTGGTCGATCAGGTCGATCGCCTTGTCCGGCAGGAACCGGTCGGTGAGGTAGCGGCTGGACAGGTCCACCGCCGCGACGAGCGCCTCGTCGGAGAACCGCACCTGGTGGTGCGCCTCGTACCGGTCGCGCAGCCCCCGCAGGATCTCGACGCTGTCCTCGGTGCCCGGCTCGGGCACCAGGAGCGGCTGGAACCGGCGCTCCAGCGCGGCGTCCTTCTCGATGTGACGGCGGTACTCGTCGATGGTGGTCGCGCCGACCACGTGCAGCTCACCGCGCGCCAGCGCGGGCTTCAGCATGTTCCCCGCGGTCATCGCGCCCTCGGCGCCGCCCGCGCCCACCAGCGTGTGGATCTCGTCGATGAACACCACGAGCCCGTCGGCGTTCTCGCGGATCTCGTCCACGACCTTCTTCAGCCGCTCCTCGAAGTCGCCCCGGTAGCGGGTCCCGGCGACGACCCCGCTCAGGTCGAGCTGGACGATCCGCTTGCCGCGCAGCGTCACCGGCACCTCGTCGTCCACGATCCGCTGCGCGAGGCCCTCGGCTATGGCGGTCTTGCCCACCCCCGGGTCGCCGATCAGCACCGGGTTGTTCTTGGTGCGCCGGGACAGCACCTCGACGGTCTCCTCGATCTCGTCCTCCCGGCCGATCACGGGGTCGATCCGGCCCTCCCGCGCCAGCTCGGTCAGGTCGCGGCCGAACTCGTCCAGCGTGGGCGTGCTGGACGCCGGGCCTCCGCCGCCCTGGCCGCCCGTCCCGCCGGGCGGCTGGCCCCCGCCGCCGCCCGCCGCGGACTGGAGCGTGTCCGGCGTGACGTGCGCCGCGTCCAGGATCCGGCCCGCGCTGGACCCGCGGTCGAGCGCCAGCGCGAACAGCAGGTGCTCGGGCCCGATGTAGGACGAGCCGAGGGCGCGGGAGATCTGGTGCGAGTCGAGCAGCGCGCGCTTCGCCGCGGGGGTCAGCTCGGGCGGCACGTCCCTCGGCTCACCCCGGCGGGCGGACTCCTCGACCTCCCGGGCGATGGCGTCGGGGTCGGCGCCCGCCCGCTCCAGCCACTGCCGCGTCCGCTGCTGCCGCGTCGCCGCCCACAGCAGGTGGTCGGCGTCCAGGTCGACGCTGCCCCAGCGCGCCGCCTGCGCCGCCGCGTCCCGGACGAGCTCGCGCGCGGGTTCGCTCATCAGCCGCGCGATGCCGATCCGTTCCACCGGGCGCCGGTGGGCCCCGGCGCCGAAGAAGCGGGCGAGCATCTCCTCGAACGGATCCATCCCCCCGGACCCGTACCATCCCTCGCTCATCTGCGGAAACCTCCCCCGTTTCCCGTCCGGACGTCGCGACCGTCAGGGTCGTGCCCACCGCTCCGCACCGGAAACCCCAGGCGGCGCAGGCGCCCGTTCGGTCCGCCGGAGCCGGCCGGCTGGAGTACTGTCGGTGATGGAACGGACGCCCAGCGCGTCCGCCGACTCGTCGGGCCGACTCACCTGGATGGGGCATGCCTGGTCTCCCCCGCGCCGCCTGGCTCTACATCTGCGTCGTCGTCGCCGCGGCGGCCGGCCTCGTCGCCGCCTCGCCCTTCCGCGGCGTCGACCCGGGCGTCCTGCTGGCGCTGATCATGCTGTTCCTGGCCTGCGACTCCCTCCCGGCCCGGCTGCACGTCGACGGCGCCCGGGTGTCGCTCAGCTTCGCGGTGTGCCTGGCGTCGGTCGTGCTGCTCGGCCCGGTCGGTGCCGCGCTGGTGGGGTCGACCGCCGTCGCCACCGGCCAGCGGGGCATCGCGCCCGTCAAGCGGGTGTTCAACGGCGCCCAGTTCGCGGTGAGCGGCTACGCGGCCGGGGCGGTCTTCCTGCTCGCCCACGGCGACCGGGTGCGGCCCTGGCAGGTCCACTGGGTCGCGGGCGTCATCGGCCCGTTCACCCTCGCGCTCGTCACGTTCGTGCTGGTCAACCTGGCGCTGATGGCCGGGGTGCTGCTCCTGGCCGGGCAGGCCGCCCCCGGCGAGCTCGCTCGCGAGAGCGGCGAGCTCGCGGGGGTGTGCGTCGGCTACGGCATGTTCGGGCTGCTGATCGCGGGCCTGTGGGACGACCTCGGCCCGGTCGTCGCGGTACTGGTGCTGCTGCCGCTGTACGTCGCGCGGTGGGCGCTGGAGCAGGCGTTCGGCCAGCGCCGCGCCTACGACGCGACGCTGGCGGCGCTGTGCCAGGCCGTGGAGACCAAGGACGTCAACACCCGCGGGCACTCCGACCGCGTCTCCCGCGGCGCGGTGATGATCGCCCGGCAGATCGGGATGCGCCCCGAGCGGGTCGAGGCCCTCCGGTACGCGGGGATGCTGCACGACATCGGCAAGATCGGCGTCCCGACCCGGATCCTCCGCAAGGACGGCAAGCTGACCGACGAGGAGTTCGCCGAGGTCCAGCTGCACCCGATGCGCGGGCTGGAGATCGTCCGCGACATCGGGTTCCTGGACGAGGCGCTCGCCGGGATCATGCACCACCACGAGAAGATGAACGGCCGCGGCTACCCGATGGGCCTCGCCGGCGACGAGATCCCCGAGTTCGCCCGGGTGATCGGCGTGGCCGACGCCTTCGACGTCATGACGTCCGCGCGCCCGTACCAGCGGCCCCGCTCGATCGGGGAGGCCAAGCGGGAACTGCGCCGCTGCGCGGGCACCCAGTTCGACCCGGTCATGGTCGAGGCGTTCCTGCGGGCCCTGGAGACGCACGGCTGGGAGTCCGAGGCGGGCGACCGGGAACCGGCACGGCACGAGGAAACCACCCCGAAATAGGGTATTTTACCCCGTTATTGGTGCGGTGATCGGCCGCCGATATCCGTTCGATATTTTCCCCGGTGAACCTGGAACGCTCAAAAGCCGTCATCTCTACATGAGTTCACCGACATCGTGATTCAAAGGGCGCCGGACCCTTGGATCATTCGATCGCGGGGTGCCGCCGCCCGGAGAGGGGCGTATTGATCACGCGGGGGCTGGACAAGCGGACGGCATGGGCGATGACCTGGCCGGCCGTACTTCTGATCCTGGCATGCGGCCTGCTGACCGCGGGCCTTTCCTGGAACGGCCGGCGATGGGTCGCGATCCCCGTGGGGGCGGGGATCTACCTGCTCTACCTGTTCCTGCTGAACCTGCGGCACAAGAGGGCGGCCGGAGGCTCGCCGCCCGAGCAGCGCGGCGGCCATGACGGCAAGGCCGACCTGCCCGGGCTGTTCGAGAAGCAGCGCGCGGCGCTGCGCAAGGACAACCTGGAATCGGTGCCCTCACTCGTCCGAATGATCATCGATCCCGCACATTTCCGGACGCGGACGGTGGAATCGGTCTCCCTCCAGGGGCGCGTCATCAGCCAGCAGGTCACCATCGAGTTCCAGCTCCCCTCGCCGCCGGCCGGCGGCCCGGAACGGGACGGCGGCGCCGGTGAGATCTACGTCCCGGCCCTGCTGGTGCGCAAGCCCGAACTGATCGACAGTCTCGCGATCACCGATTCCCAGGGGCAGACCGTCACCGTGCTGTCCTTCGAGGAGACCGCCGAGCTGCTGGCGGTGGCCCTGCACTTCCTGGTGATCACCTGCACGGCCCCCGGCCGGGAGGACGGCCGTTCGCCGCGGACGCAGCGCGAGCTGGAGAGGTCCTGGCAGGCCGAGGCCCTGCTGCTGGAGCTGATCTACGGGTTCGGCAACCGCGCGGACGTCGACAAGGTGATCGCGGAGGCGTTCGCGCTGCTGGGACTCCCGGGAAGCGCGGGGACCGAGCGGGTGACCTGGCTCCGGGAGTTCGTGCAGATGCTCAGCCAGGCGTACCCGGTCATCGCCGTGCTGCCGCACCAGGACCACCGCCGGGCCGTGATCTCCTACCGGCGGACGCTGATCCCGTCCCTGTCGATCGCCAACGTCCGGGGGCGGCTGCGGCTCGCGCTCGGGTTGCGCCCGCTGAAGGTGGGCGTCGACACCGCGCTGGCGCACAACTCCAAGTCGTACCACCTCCAGATCGACGGCCCCGGCACCCAGTACCTGATGGAGCAGACGCTGCGCTGCGCGTCCTGCCGCACCCCGCTGACCCGCGCCGGCGTGATCCTGCCCCCGGGCCGGACGTGCCCGGTGCACCACCAGCGGTTCCAGTCCGGCTGGGGACGCCCCTACTTCGAGATGCGCGGCAAGCGCGGCCAGTCGTACGCGCACCTGTACATGCGGGGCTTCGCGAGGGTCCGCGGGGAGAACCTCGTCCTGTCGGCGTCCTTCGGGGAGTCGCCGCCCGGCACGCTCGCCAGCGCCACGATCACCGCGGCGGTCACGTGCCTGCTCATCGGCGCGATCGGGCACGCCGAGGCGACCGGGATCGCCAACGACAGCGACATCCCGCCGCTGCTGCTGGCGCTGCCCGCCGTCGCCGCGTCCTGGTTCGGCTTCAACGCCGACGGGGAGGCCGTGCTGCGCTCCTCGCTGGCCGCCCGCTGCTCGTTGTTCGTCAGCGCTATCGCCTCGCTCATCGCGGGAAGCCTCTTCCTCGTGACCGAGCGACCCGAGAAGCCCGTCCAGTCGGTGGAACCCGACGTGTTCGGGATGCATCTGCCTTCGTGGTGGGGTTTGCTGTTCGTCATAGCTCTGGTCAACGTACTGTCAATAGCTGCCCAACTTGTCGTCCGTTCGTGGTCCTACCGGCGACTGCTCTTGCGGAGGGAGAACGATGCTGCCCACACTTACCAACACCGGCTGGAGTAGCCGGAGCAGAGAGGGGACGGCACCCGTGCCGAACGACCGGTCCGACAGACCGCCGCCCGGCGGCGCCTATGTGATCGAGTCGATCGAGTACGTCCGCGAGACCCCGCTGCCGCCGAACACGCTGTTCGACGACCCGGACGAGCTCGACCGGCTCCTCGAATACACCAAGCAGTCGATCGAGTCGTGCGCGTCCACGGTCGGACGGGCGCCGGGAGCAGACCGCCGCGACGGCTGACGCCGCCGCGGACCCGGCGAACCCGTCCCACCCGTCCCGAGCGGTGTGCACGCAGCTCTGTTCCGGGTGGCCGGGCCCCGGCCGGACTACGCCGGGCCGTACGGGTTCTCGTTGGCGAGGACGCGGCCCGCGAACTCCTTCACCGCGTCCAGGGCGCGCAGGTACGGCATCGGGCCGTAGGAGACGCGCGCCGCACCGGCTGCGGCCAGGTCCGCGAGGGACGAGCCGGGCATGTTGTTCACGTTGACCGGCCCCGGGATCCCCGCCACCAGCGCCGGGACGGCGTCGAAGGGGGCCGTGATCGGGTACACGCAGTCCGCGCCGGCCTCGATGTAGAGGCGGCCGCGGGCTATCGCGCCGTCCACGGGATCGGGGGCCTTGGCGACGAACGTGTCGGCACGGGCGTTGATCACCAGCGCGTCGCCCGCCGCGTCGCGGACGGCGGCGATGAACTCGGCCTGGGCCCCGGGCTCGGCGAGCTCGCCCGCGTAGGTGTCCTCCAGGTTGCATCCGGCGGCGCCGATCGCGAGGAGCCGCTCGACCAGCTCGGCGGGCTGGAGCCCGTAGCCGGCCTCGGCGTCCACGGTGACCGGGACGGTCGCCACGCGGATCACACGGCCCGCGGCGGCGAACATCTCCCCGGCGGGCGCCCCCTCGTGGTCGGGGTACCCGAGCGAGGCGGCGACGGCCGCGCTGGCGGTGGCCAGGGCGGGGAAGCCCGCCTCCTGGACGATCTTCGCGCTTCCCGCGTCCCAGACGTTCGGCAGGAGCAGCGGGTCGCCGGGCCTGTGCAGCTCGCGGAGGCGCTTGGCGTTGTCGGTCATGGTTCTCCTTCCGTCCTCTTCTTCTAGGTGGACAGGGCAGGACGGTCCTTTGTGACATCGTCCCTCCCGTCCGTCCGGACGGTGCGGAGAACCCCCTGCTCAGTCGTCGGCGTAGACGCGGTGGATCTTCACGGGCCGGGCGGGCTCGCCGTCCTCGGGGCCGTTCTCGCCGGGGATGATGCCGCCCTTGACGATCCGGTCCAGGACCCGCAGACCCCGGGTGACCTCGCCCAGCACCGTGTACGCGGGCGGGATCTGCGCCCGCGAGTGGACCATGAAGAACTGGCTGCCGTTGGTGTCCGGGCCCCAGTTGCCCATGGCGACCGTCCCGCGCGGGTAGGTCTCCTCGCCGGTCAGCTCGTCGTCGAACTTGTAGCCGGGGCCGCCCTTCTCGGCGGCGTAGATGTCGCCGCACTGGAGGACGCCGAGCCGCGCCGAGTTGGTCAGCCGCCAGCAGCGGGTGCGGTCGTAGAAGCGCTGCCGGGTCAGGCTCACGAAGTTGTGGACCGCGCACGGCGCGTTCTCCCGGTCCATGCGGATGTGGACGTCGCCGAAGTTGGTGTCGAGGACGACGTCGACCTCCCCGTGGGCGCGGGCCTTGGGCCGGGGCGGGTGCACCCGCTTCGCGGGCGGGTTGTCGGGCGTGGGGGTGAACACGCACCGGACCTTGTGCCCGGCCCCGGCCGAGGACGGCGGGGACTGCGGCGCGGACGGCGACGCCTGGGCGGTCCCGGTGGGAGCGAGCGCGGCGGCGAAGGCGACGGCCAGGGCGGTGGCGGTCCAGCGCGGTCTCATACCCGTCAACGTACGGATCACCTGGGGGCCGGGATAGTGGCAAATCCCGACGAAGCTCCGGTATGGCGGGGGCACCGCGGGTGGCGGCATCCCGCCATGGCGTCCCGTGGCGGGCTGGGTTAGCGTCGAAGTGATCAACGAGCCTGCCGAGGGAGTGCGCATGCTGCCGTGGTCCGCCGAGCTCGCCGGACGCCTGGAAGATCACGTCGTCGCCAGCGAGCTGCTGCGCGACAACCCGCTGAAGGACCCGCACGAGCGCCCGCTGCTGGTGTACGTCCCGCCCGGTTACGACGACGACCCCGAACGCCGCTACCCCACCGTCTACGTGATCACCGGGTTCACCGGGCACGTCGGGATCTGGCGGAACCGGATGCCCTACCGCCAGCCGTTCACCGAGACCGCCGACGCGGTGTTCGCCTCCGGCGAGGCGCCGCCCGCGCTCGTGGTGTTCGTGGACGCCTGGACGGCGCACGGCGGCAGCCAGTACGTCGACTCCCCCGGCACGGGCCGCTACCACTCCTACATCTGCGACGAGGTCGTCCCCTGGGTGGACGGGCACTACCGGACGCTGGACGCGCCGGAGCACCGGGCGATCAGCGGCAAGTCCAGCGGCGGCTACGGCGCGATGATCACGCCGATGCTGCGGCCGGACCTGTTCGGGGCGCTCGCGACGCACGCGGGCGACGCGCTGTTCGAGTACTGCTACCTGCCGGAGTTCCCGAAGTGCGTCCGGCATCTGCGCCGGTACGGCGGCGACATCTGGCGGTGGTGGGACGACTTCCACTCCCGGGCGTCCTTCACCAAGCCCGAGGACATGGAGCTGCTCAACATCCTCGGCATGGCCGTGTGCTACTCCGCGCGCGAGGACGGCACGCCGGACCTGCCGTTCGACCCGGTCACGGGCGTCATGCGCCAGGACGTGTGGGAGCGGTGGCTGGCGTGGGACCCGGTGCGGATGGTCCCCGCCCACGCCGAGGCGATGCGGTCGCAGCGGGCGATCTGGATCGACGGCGGCACGCGCGACGAGTGGTACCTGGACGTGGGGGCGCAGGCGTTCCGGCAGGCGCTGCTGGACGCCGGGGTGGCCGAGGACGTGATCCGGTTCGAGCTGTTCGACGCGGGCCACGGCGGGATCGACTACCGCTACCCGCTCGCCCTGGCCTGGCTCTGCCGCCGCATCGCCCCCTGACGCCGCTCCGCCGTCCGGGGCGGGACGCGGGTCCGGGGCGGCACGCGGTCGAGGCGGTACGCGGTCGAGGCGGTACGCGGGGCCGGGGCGGGCGCGCGGCGGGGTTTCAACGCGTCGAACGTACTGAAGGTTCCTGTGCCGGGACGGGCCGGACCGTGGATCGGTCCGGCCGGTCAGCGCTGTCCAGGTGGACATTTCCCGAACATCCATCAACTCGTTCGTAAATATTGAAAATCCAGAACCAAATGGATTCATTGACTCCTTTCACACGGCGGGGTGCACTTCGGGACAGCTCATCCGGATGAGTCCCCCCAGTCCTCGCCCGGCGGACAAGGGTGTCGCGGAGCGCTCCCCCAGGACCTCCCGTGCGCCCTGCCCTGTCCGGGCCCGTGGAAGGAGCACCCCTGTGAGACACCAGACCGCGATCGGGGCCGCGGCCGTCATGGCCGTCGGCTTCGCCGTGGCGATGTCCGCCCCCGCCACAGGCGCGACGACCCGCACCGCGCCGGCAGCGCCGGCCGGACCGGAAGCCCGCACCCTCGCCGCCTCCTCGGCCGACCGCATGGTCGCCGCCCAGCCCGCGCAGTTCTACGCGGCACCGAAGGACAAGATCTACCGCACGAACATCACGTCCGGGCTCGGCGGCCTGCAGTACGTCGAGTACCAGCGGACGTACGACGGCCTGCCCGTCCACGGCGGCGACTTCGTCGTCACCACCAACTCCGGCGGCGGCGTGCTGAGCACCTCGGTCAACCAGACCAAGGAGCTCAAGGTGGGCACCAAGGCCACCATCACCGCGGCGCAGGCGGCCAAGACGTCGCGCGCCAAGGTCGGCAAGGTCGACACGGCCACGACCCGCCTCATGGTCCTGGCCGAAGGTTCCGGCCGCCTGGTCTACGAGACGGTCGTCAGCGGCCACCAGAAGGGCGCGGAGACCAAGCTCCACGTCCTCGTCGACGCCAAGAACGGCAAGGTCGTCCAGACCTGGGACGAGGTCCGTGACGCCGCGGCCGCCGACGACAAGAGCCACTTCCACGGCACGGTCGACGTCGCCACCGCCGCGACGTCGATGACCGACTCCTCGCGTCCCGGCCACCAGTGCGGCGGCCAGAACGGCTCGGCGTTCACCGGCACCGACAGCGCGTGGGGCGACGGCAGCGGCACCAACCTGGAGACCGCCTGCGTCGACACCCTGTACGCGGTGCAAAAAGAGTGGGACATGCTGAAGGAGTGGCTGGGCCGTAACGGCACCAACGGCAACGGCCGCGGGTTCCCGTCGCGCGTCGGCCTCAACCAGGTCAACGCGTTCTGGAACGGCAGCTACACCAACTTCGGCCACAACCAGGCCAACAACAAGCAGGCGACCTCGATCGACGTCGTCGGCCACGAGAACGGCCACGCGATCTTCACCAACACCCCCGGTGGCGACAGCGGCGGCAACGAGAAGGGCGGGATGAACGAGTCCGCCGGCGACATCTTCGGCGCGCTCACCGAGCACTACCTGAACGAGCCGCAGCAGTTCGACCCGCCGGACTACCTGGTGGGCGAGGAGATCGACCTGGTCGGCCAGGGCCCGATCCGCAACATGTACGACCCGAGCGCCAAGGGCGACCCGAACTGCTACACCTCCTCGATCCCGAACACCGAGGTGCACAAGGCCGCCGGCCCGCAGAACCACTGGTTCTACCTGCTGGCCGAGGGCTCGTCCCCGACGAACGGCAGCCCGAAGAGCCCGACCTGCAACAACTCCACGGTCGCGGGCATCGGCATCAAGAAGGCCGGCCAGATCTTCCTGGGCGGCCTGCAGCGCAAGGTGTCGGCGTGGACCCACGCGCGTGCGCGTACCGCGACGATCGCCGCCGCGGTCGAGCTGTTCCCCGGCTCCGCCGCCGAGTGCACCGCCGTGAAGGCCGCCTGGGCCGCCGTGAGCGTCCCGGCGCAGAGTGGCGAGGCCGCGTGCCCCGCCAAGGGCCGTGGATGACCGTCAGGGCTTCCCACCGGAACGCCTGACGGCCCGTCCCTGCTGACGGTCACCGCCGAGGGCGCGCTCCCCGTGCGCTCCCCGTGCGCCATCCGTGCGCCGCACGGCGCCCCGCGGTGACCGCCGGCGCCCGACCCGTCCCAACCCGCGGCCCGTGACGGGGCCCGCTCTCCCCGTCACGGGCCGCGCCCCTACCCAGCACCACGTGACCTCTGGAGGAACCCCATGAGACCCCGCACCACGGCGATCTTCGGGGCGGCCGCTCTCGCGCTGTCCGCCCTGCTGCCCGGCGCAGCGGCCTCCGCGGCCCCCACCGTGCCCGTGGCGCCTCCCGCGTCCGCGACCAGGCTCGCGGCGCCCGACATCCCCGTCGCGAACGTCAAGGCGCACCTCGCACAACTCCAATCCATCGCCACGAGCAATGGCGGGACCCGCGCCCACGGGCGGCCCGGGTTCAAGGCCTCCATCGACTATGTGAAGGGCAAGCTGGACGCAGCCGGATACCAGACCCGGGTGCAGTCGTTCAGCTACAACGGCGCCACCGGCTACAACCTCATCGCCGACTGGCCCGGCGGCGACGAGAACAGCGTGCTGATGACCGGCTCGCACCTCGACAGCGTGACCGCCGGGCCGGGCATCAACGACAACGGGTCCGGCTCGGCCGGGAACCTGGAGGTCGCGCTCGCCATCGCCCGTGAGAAGTTCCAGCCGAAGCAGCACCTGCGGTTCGGCTGGTGGGGCGCGGAGGAGCTCGGCCTGATCGGCTCCTCGCACTACGTCGACAGCCTCGGCGGCGAGCGGACGAAGATCAAGGGATACCTGAACTTCGACATGATCGGCTCCCCGAACCCCGCCTACCTCGCCTACGACGGCGACGGCTCCAGCGGACCGGCGGGCCCCGCGGGCTCCGCGCAGATCGAGAAGGTGCTGCGCGACTACTTCACCTCGATCAAGGTGCAGGTCGAGGACACCGACTTCGACGGACGCTCCGACTACGGGCCGTTCATCGACGTCGGCATCCCCGCCGGCGGCATGTTCACCGGCGCCGAAGGCATCAAGTCCTCCTCCCAGGCGCAGAAGTGGGGAGGCCAGGCGGGCCAGGCGTACGACCGCTGCTACCACGGGCGCTGCGACACCACGGCGAACATCAACGACACCGCGCTCGACCGCAACTCCGACGCCATCGCCTACGCCATCTGGACGCTGGCCGGCACTGCCACACCGCAGCCCGGAGGCGGCACCAAGATCACCAAGTGACACGGGCGTCCGCCCAGTTCACCGGTTGTTTCCAGCGGCGTTCAGACCTCAACCGACAACTATTGAAATTCCAGTAACAAATGGATTTGTTGACATAGACCGGCAGTCACGGTGTCCTTCTGAAACCAGCTCACCCGGTTGAGTTCAGCGTCCATCAGCGTCCCCCACGGCGCGGGGCCCCAGACCCGCGCCAAGCGTCCCGTGCCCCTCACGACGGACGCTCGCGGATGCGGCCGTCCCCGCCCGGCCGCATCCGCGACAACCGTCGACGCGGGGCCAGACCTCAGCAGTCAACGCCGGGCGGCAGCGGCGCCCGCGCGGCCCCCTCCCGCAAGGATCCCCGCGGGCCCGAGCCCTCGGCCCATGTAAGGAGCACCGCTGTGAGACACCAGACCGCGCTCGGGGCGGCGGCGATCACCGCCGGCCTCGCCGTGGCGATGTCCGCCCCGATCGCCGGCGCGAACGCCTCGCCCGCAGCGCCCCCCACGCCGTCGCCCCTGGCGGCGGTGGCCTCCGCCGACCGGCTCGTGTCCGCCGGCCAGGCGCACATCCACACCTCGCCCAAGGACAAGATCATCCGGCAGCGGGTGCTGGCCGGGGCGGGAGGACTCCAGTACGTCTCCTACGAGCGCACCTACGCCGGGCTGCCCGTCCGGGGCGGTGACTTCGTCGTCGCCACCGACGCCGCCGGCAACGTGCTCAGCACCGCGGTCAACCAGACCACCGAACTGTCGGTCGGGACCGCGCCGAAGGTGACCGCCGCCCGCGCGGCGGCCATCGCGCGCAAGCAGATCGACAAGCCCGGCACCGTCTCCACGCCGACGCTGACCGTCCTCGCCGAGGGCAAGGGCCGGCTCGTCTACGAGACCGTCGTGCAGGGCCTGCACCGTCCGCCCGGCTCCTACGGCATAGCGGGCCCCGGCGGGTCCTACGGCGTCGCGGGCCCCGGCGGCTCCTACGGCGTGGCACCCCCTGACGGCTCGTACGGCGTGGCACCGCCCGACGGGTCCTACGGCGTGGCGCCCCCCGACGGCTCCTATGGCGTGGCGCCCCCCGACGGGTCCTACGGCCTCGCCGCCGCGGAACGGCCGTCCAAGATGCACGTCCTGGTCGACGCCAGGAGCGGCAAGGTCGTCCGCACGTGGGACGAGGTCGTCGACGCCGACGACGACCAGAGCTTCTACCACGGCGGCCGCGACAAGCCCACCAACATCGTGACCTCGGGCTCGGGGAACTCGTTCACCATGAACGACGCCACCCGTCCCGGCGTCAGCTGCGGCGACCAGAACGGCGCGCCCTTCACCGGCACCGACGACGCCTGGGGCAGCGCCGTGGGCACCGACCTGGAGACCGCCTGCGTCGACGCCATGAAGGGCGCGCAGGCCGAGTGGGACATGGTCAAGACCTGGCTCGACCGCAACGGCCTGGACGGCAACGGCCGCGGCTGGCCCATGCGCGTCGGCCTCAACCAGGCCAACGCCTTCTGGAACGGCCAGTTCGCCAACTTCGGCCGCAACCAGTCGAACAACAAGCAGGCCACGCCCACCGACGTCGTCGCCCACGAGCTCGGCCACGGCATCTTCCAGAACACGCCCGGCGGCTCCGGCAGCGGCAACGAGGCCGGCGGCCTGAACGAGTCCACCGGCGACATCTTCGGCGCCCTCACCGAGTGGTTCCTCAAGGAGCCCAAGGTCGCCGAGCAGATCAACGGCGCCACCGCGGTGGTCAACTTCGACCCGCCGGACTACGAGGTGGGCGAGGAGCTCGACCTCGTCGGCCGCGGCCCGATCCGCAACATGGCCGACCCGTCCAAGGTCGGCAACAACCCCGGCTGCTTCAGCGCGTCGGTCCCCCGCCAGGAGGTCCACGCGGCGGCCGGCGTCCAGAACCACTGGTTCTACCTGCTGGCCGAGGGCTCCAACGCCAACGACGCCGACAACGGCCGTCCGAACAGCCCGACCTGCGACAACTCGCAGATCAAGGGCATCGGGATCCAGAAGGCCGGACGGATCTTCATGGAGACGCTCAACATGAAGACCTCGGGCTGGACCCACGGCGCGGCCCGCAAGACCTCCCTCACGGCCGCTCTCAACCTGGTGAAGGCCGGCAAGGTCACCTGCGCCGACTTCACCGCCACCAAGGACGCGTGGAACGCGGTAAGCGTTCCCGCGGCCAGCGGCGAGCCCACCACCTGCACGGGCTGACCGCAGGCGGCCGCACGGGACGATCTCGGCCCGTCCCGTGCGGCCGCATCACCCCAGACGGGGACCCGCCCCCCGCCCGGCCCTCGGCGCCACCTGTCCTCGGCGCCGAGGGCCTCGAATTCTTGCAGCGTGTGACAGCCTGCGCGTCCCCCGAGGTCCTCGGGCCGGTGCTGTCGGTACCAGAGGTAAGAATGGACCTATGTGCCGCAGTATCAAGACGCTTCGCCCGCCGTTCGCCGACGACGTGACCGACCAGGACGTCCGGGCCGCCGCGCTCCAGTACGTCCGCAAGATCTCCGGGTTCCGCGCCCCCGCGTCCCACAACGCCGAGGCGTTCGACCGCGCCGTCGAGGAGATCGCCCGGTCCACCGCCGCCCTCCTGGACTCCCTGGAGATCAGGGGCCGCCGGGCCTCCTAGCCCGCGGCGGCCGGTTCCGGGACGGGGATACGGGCGGAGACCGTGAAGCCGCCGCCGGGGCGGGGGCCGGTCCGCACCCAGCCGCCGAACAGGGCGACGCGCTCGCCCATGCCCACCAGACCGTGGCCCTGCCCGTCGCTCAGCGCCGCCGCCCCGCGCCCGTCGTCGGAGACGTCCACCAGGACCGCGTCGTCGCCGTAGTGCAGCCGCACCTGCGCGGTCACCCGGGGCCCGCCGTGCTTGCGGGCGTTGGTGAGGGCCTCCTGAATGATCCGGTAGACCGCCAGCTGCAACGCCGCGGGCATCTCCAGGGGCGTCCCCTCGATCGCCAGGTCCACCGTCAGCCCGGTCGTCCGGATCTGCTCGACCAGCTCGGTCAGCTGGTCGATACCGGGCTGCGGGGCGTAGGTGCCCGCCTGGCCGCCCTCGCGCAGGACGCCGAGCATGCGCCGCATCTCGGTGAGCGCCTGCCGCCCGGTCGTCCCGATCATCTCCAGCGCCCGCCGGGCGCGGTCCGGGTCGACGTCCAGCATGTAGGACCCGCCGTCGGCCTGCACGACCATGACGCTGACGCTGTGGGCGATCACGTCGTGCATCTCCCGGGCGATGCGCGCCCGCTCGGCCGCCGCGGCGACCTGCGCCTGCGCGTCGCGCTCGGCTTCGAGCCGCACCGCCCGCTCCTCAAGGCTGCGCGTGTACATCCGCCGGGTGTTCACGTACAGCCCCGACAACCAGACGGCCAGCGTGGTGATGGAGGAGGGGAGCAGGACGATGAACTTCTCCATGAACGACTTCGTGGGCCACCAGTACCCGACGGACGCCACGACACCGGCCTGGACCACCAGGAACGACGCGAGCGACCACCGCATCGACAGGTTCGCGGCGACGGTGTACATCGCGACGAGCACGTTGAGATCCGACGAGATCATCGCGATCTCGGTCTGCAACTGCACGAAGCCGACGAGGCAGACGACCGCGAAGACCTCACGCGGCCACCGGCGCCGCCAGATCATCGGCACCGTCAGCGCCACGACGAAGGCGTAATAGAAAGAGAGATAATGCCGCATGCCGTCGACCCTGTAATTCTCCTGGGTCAGCACCGAATACCAGACGAGCGGCAGCGCCCACAGCGAGTCGACGAGGCGCGGGTGGGCACGCAGCCAGGAGAACGATCGGACGAACACTCCAGCAGCGTAGGTTCCCCGGCCCCGCTCAGGTAGTGCGTCGGCCGGATGGTACAGCAGGCTGGTACGCCTCAAGGCGCACCCCCGCCCTGAGGGCCCGCGACTCACTCCGCACGAGCCACACCGAAACCCCTTCCCAGCGACCCAAAAAACAATTCCTAAAAAGGAAGACACCATCCAGAAGGGCAGGGGGCACCCCTCAATTACGGCCAGAGGAAGAGCCGCCCGACGACATCGCCCGCATCTACAACCGGGCCGCCCCAAGAACAGCCGCGAGCTCCCGCACCCCGGGCGACCCCACGGTGACGAGCCACGAACCCGGCCGCGACCCGGCGGATCGACGGCGGGTCGCGAACCTCGCTGGGCGCCTGGCCATAGGCGTCCAACAACCGCGGTCACGTTCCGTGGTGGGACACTCGCGGAACAATCGATTCAGTCTGTGTGCAGAGCGGCGTCATGTCTCGGTGTCTCCACAGGGGAAGGGATCACCGCATGGGCAGGCACGAATCAGAGATCGAGAAGAATGGCCAGCAGAAGGGACGGCCTGTGCCTCCGCCGGACAAAGGAGGCAAGGACGGGGGGAACACAGCAAGGAGGACGGTAAGTGACCTTTCGTGCCGAGGAGACGGCCGAAGCACTGGACGACATGATCGTCCGCTTGCGCGATCGAGGGGACTTGGGCGATTGGGCGGACGCCCTGCGGGCGGTGCCGCGGCATCTGTTCGTGCCAGATCAGGCCTGGTGCGCTCCCGATGACGGCCGGGACGGCTTCCCGATCGACCGGACCGCCAAGCCGGGCCAGTGGCTGGAGGCCACCTATGCAGAGGCTGCCATAATCATTCAGGTTGATGACGGCGTCACCGCTCCCATCACCGGCGTTGGCCGGTACACGTCGTCGCTCTCGGCTCCCGGCATGGCGCTGACCTTTCTGCGTCAGCTCGATCCGCACAGGGGGAACCGGGTTCTCGAAGTCGGCACCGGTACCGGGTGGACGGCGGCGCTGCTGGCGCACCGGCTTGGGGCCGGCCGCGTCATCACCGTCGAGATCGATCAGGACGTCGCCGAGGGCGCCATCGCCAACCTCGCGAACGCCGGGCTCCCGGTCCAGGTCCTCATCGGTGACGGAGCGCGGACGTGGCCGGAGGGCGAGGTCTTCGACCGTGTGCACGTCACCTGCGGGGTTCGGGATCTCCCGTACGCGTAAATTTCGTGTCTGCGGCCGGGAGGGGCGCTGGTCGCCCCCTGGATGCCGTCCTGGGCGCCCGGGCACGTCCTGCGGCTGACCGCCGACGGCGACGGGAGGGCGATCGGACGGGCCCTCGGGTCGTGCGGGTACATGATGATGCGCGGCCAGCGGCCCCCGATCGCCCGGTGGCCCGATGACCCGGCCGGGGCGGCGGACGAGACCGGCGCCACGCGGCTTGATCCGCGGGCGGTGGTGTGGGACGCCTACGGCGCCGATCTCGCGCTGGCCGCGCTGCTCCCCGGGGTGCGCTACGAGCCGGTGCCCCGTCACGCCGAGGAGTTCGTGCTGCGGATCACCGACGACGCCGGTTCCTGGGCCTGCGTGCTCTATGTCGCGGGCGACGTCGACTACACCGTCCACCAGGCGGGGGCCCGCAGTCTCTGGGACGAGGTCTACGACGCGTACATGCGATGGATGAGCTGGGGACGGCCCGGCCGTGAGCGGTTCGGCATCACCGTGGACTCCGGTGGGCTGCGTGTCTGGTTGGACTCGCCGTCGGGGGGTGTGGGGTAGGGGTTATTCGGCGGCTACCAGTTCGGCTATCTGGACGGCGTTCAAGGCGGCGCCCTTGCGGAGGTTGTCGCCGGAGCAGAAGAGGGCGAGGCCGTTGTCGACCGTCTCGTCGCGGCGGATGCGGCCGACGTAGGTGGGGTCCTGGCCGGCGGCCTGGAGGGGGGTGGGGACGTCGGTGAGGACGACGCCCGGGGCGTCGGCCAGCAGTTCGGCGGCGCGTTCGGGGGTGACGGGGCGGTCGAAGCGGGCGTTGATCTGGAGGGAGTGGCCGGTGAAGACCGGGACGCGGACGCAGGTGCCGGAGACCTTCAGGGACGGGATCTCCAGGATCTTGCGGCTCTCGTTGCGGAGCTTCTGCTCCTCGTCGGTCTCGGCGAGGCCGTCGTCGACGATCGCGCCGGCCATGGGGAGGACGTTGAAGGCGATGGGGCGGACGTACACCCGCGGGTCGGGGAACTCGACCGCGGCACCGTCGTGGGTGAGGCGGTCGGCGGACGGGACGGCCTTGCCGGCCTGCTCGTGCAGTTCGGCGACGCCGGCGAGGCCGCTGCCGGAGACGGCCTGGTAGGTGGAGACGACCAGGGCGGTGAGGCCGGCCTCGTCGTGCAGGGGGCGCAGGACGGGCATCGCGGCCATGGTGGTGCAGTTGGGGTTGGCGATGATGCCCTTGGGACGGGCCGCGGCGGCGTGCGGGTTGACCTCGGAGACGACCAGCGGGACGTCGGGGTCCATCCGCCAGGCGGAGGAGTTGTCGATCACGACGGCCCCGGCGGCGGCGACCTTGGGCGCGAGTTCCTTGGAGGAGGTCTTGCCTGCGGAGAACAGGACGATGTCGAGGCCGGTGTAGTCGGCGGACGCGGCGTCCTCGACGGTGATCTCGCCGTCCTGCCAGGGGAGCGTGCGGCCCGCGGAGCGGGCGGAGGCGAACAGGCGCAGCTCGTCCAGCGGGAATCCGCGTTCGGCCAGGATGCGGCGCATGACGCTCCCGACCTGCCCGGTGGCCCCGACGATCCCGATCCTCATGCCGCTCCCTCTGGTTGCTTGACCTGGGCTGACGAGTCTGCCGAGCCCGATCCGGGACGTCCAGTCGATATCCCTTCGCATCGACTTTAAGCGTTGCCCGCCGGTGGGCGTCACCCGGACCAGCCGAGGGCCGTCCTGGCGCGTTCGTGGGCTTGGACGTGGTCGGTGAGGACGCGGCCGAGGATCTCGTCGATCGCGCCGAGGCGTTCCCCGATGTCGGCGAGCTCGCGGTCGGCCCGCTCCAGGCCGGTCTCCTTGGTCAGGGGCGGGGCGCCGCCGTTGAGGGCGGTGAGGAGGTCGCGGTCGGCGTCCCGGTAGGCGCGGAGGGGGGCGATGACCTCGTCGCGGCGGGCGCGGAGGCGGTCGAAGCCCTGGGCGGCGGACTCCAGCTCGGCGCGGGACGTCGCGATGTGCTCCTCGGCGCCGTCGAGCCGCTCGCGGAGCCCGGCCAGCTCGGTGTCGGCGGCGGCGGCGTCCTCGACGGCGGCGCGGACCCGCGGGTCCAGCAGGGCGATCTGCTCGCGGGTCAGGCGGAGCAGGTCGGCGGCGGACGCGGCCAGGCCGTCCTCCGCCTCGGCGGCGTGCCGCGCGGTCCGGTCGTCGAACGCGGCCGCCTGGTCGCGGAGGGCCTCGACCTCGTCGGCGAGGGCGCGGAGGCGGCGGAGTCCGGCGACGCGGTCGCGGAGGCGGTCGTGCTCGGCGGCCTGCTCGGCCAGGGCCCGTTCGGCCTGGTCCAGCTCGTCCAGCGCGGCGCGGTCGGCGGCCAGCCGGTCCCGGGCGGCGGTGAGCTCGGCCTGCCGTTCCCGCAGGTGGTCGTGGACGGGGCGTCCCGGCGACGCCGCCTCCACCAGGGCCGGGACGGCGGCGGTGACGGCGGCGAGGGGTTCGAGGGCGTCGTCCAGCGCCGCGACGGCCTGGAAGGCGGCCACGTCGTCGCCGGGACCGGCGGCGAGGGCGCGGGCGGACCAGTCCGCGGCGAGGCGCAGGGCGGTCAGCGCGGCGGCGGGGCCGTCCTCGGCCAGGACGGCGGCGAGCGCGGCCTTGACGTCGTCGGTCATCGGGCCTCCCTGTCCATCGGGGGGTCGATCGGGCAGTGGCAGGGCTCACCGCCGGCCGCCGGGGCGAGGACGAGCACCCCCGGGCGGGCGTGGGACGGGCGGAGCCCGACGCGGTACGGGCCGGGCGGCAGGTCCGGCGGGCGGACGGTCACGTCCCGACCGTCCACGCGGACATCGAAGGGCGCGGTGGTCCCGGTGACCTCGACCAGCATCGGGTAGCCGTCCTGGACGGCGAAGTCCGCGGACGGGTCGAGCGGCACCTCCCGCACCTCCATCAGCCCGTGCTTGATCCGGTACAGGGGCAGGGTCACGGCGGGACGGGCGGGCTCGGCCACCGACAGGCCCCCGGACGCGATCCGCAGCGCGCCCCGCACGGCGGCGGCGGGCCCGAGCACCAGGGGCGGTTCCGGTGGGGACAGTTCGTCCAGCAGGACCCGGCTCACCAGGGGGAACACCCCGAACCGGCCCGCGACCGCGATCGTGGCCGGGGGTGCGGCGCCGGAGAGGGCGCGGGCCACGACGTCCTTGAGGGTCGCGGCGGTGGAGGAGAAGGCGGTGATGAGCGTCCCAGCGGTGATGTCGGTGTCACCGATCCGGTAGACGGGTGCCTCCCGATAGCGGGGGTGGGTCCACGCGCGCGGGAGGACGACCGCGGCGCGGCGGCCGTGGCGTGTCCGGGCGCCGTCGAACAGGGCGGAGAAGCCCGCCGCGGGGGGCGGGCCCGTGTACGAGGCGGCGACCGCGGTGTCGAAGGCGGTCCCGCCGCCCTCGGCGACGGCGACGGAGGTCACGCGGAGGGTGCGGCCGCCGGTGTCGCAGAGCGCGGCGCCGACCGTCCGGGCGCCGAGGTCGCAGACCAGCACGGGACCGGCGTCCGGACGCCGCGCCGGGCCCCGGTGCAGCGCCTCGGCGGCGACGCAGGCGGCCTGGCCAAGCCAGGTGACGCGCGGCCAGCCCAGCTCCTCCAGGACGGTCCGGCGCAGCCGCTCGTAGGCGCGGACGCCCTCGGCGGTGCCGTCCAGCCACGCCTCCGGGACCGTGACCGTCATCCCGGAGATGGCTCCGGGGGCCTTCGCCCGTCCCGCCTCCAGCAGTTTGGACAGGAAGACGGCGAGGCCCGTGCCGGGCGTCGGGCGGGAGGCCACGACGGGGGCGCCGCCGGGCCCCGACAGCGCCAGCCGCGTCATCGCCGACCCGACGTCGAGGGCGACCGCCACCCAGCCGGTCATCCGTCGTCCGACCTGCGCCTGCGGCCGAACAGCCCGCCGCGGCCCTGCTTGGCGACCCGGTCGAGGGTCGATCTGATCTCCTCGATCCGGGTGCGGACCCGCTCGGACGGCTCCCACGTCTCACGGCCCAGCGTCTCCAGCAGCCTCAGCTGGTGCTCGACCTCCTGGGTGGCGAACTCGGCGAGGACCTCGCGGAACTCGGCGGCGACGTCGCCGCCGAGCGCGCCGGAGACGATCGCCTCGGCCATCTGGAGCCCGTGCCGGTCCGCCTGCGCCTGGTCGTAGCGGTGCGCGATGGCGTCCTCGACGCGCCGCATCACCAGGTACGCCTCGCCCGCGGTGAGCGTGCGGCCCGCGTCCAGGATCGACGTGAGCGCGGTCGGCGGGCTCGACCACGCCTCCGAGGCGGCGCGCACGTAGAAGTCGGCGACCTCGTCGATCGCGGCGTCGGGCGAGAGGCGGCCCGCCGTCCCGGGGGCGCCCACCGGGACGGGGGCGGGGGACGCCATCCTCGGCGCGGGCGCGCCCGCCCCCGCCGGGACGGGCTGGTGCGCCGCCTGGTTCTCCCGCAGCATCCAGCGGAGATCGCTGAACGCGGGACGGGCGGCCAGCTCCCGGTCGGGCGGATCGGGGTCGAGCACCCAGATCAGCGGCGTCCAGTCCTGGGGGCCGTGCGCCAGCAGCGCCCTGGCCAGGTTGATGACGCCGTCGGCGCGTTCGGGGCTGCCCGCCCACGGGCGCCGCCGCAGCGCCGCGGTCAGCTCGTTCACCAGCGTCGTCCCCATGCGGCCGTGGCGGGGGCGGTTCCCCCAAGCCCACAGGAACCCGTTCTGGTAGACGCCCGAGTCCGCGCGGCCGAGCGCGTCCTCCAGGAACCGGGGGGACGAGCCGGACATCAGCAGCAGCGCGTCGGACGCGCCCCGGCCGCCCGGGTCGTCGGTCTGGAGCTCGGCCATCGTGACCGTGACGAAGTCGCGGGCGGACGGGGACACCTCCGCGCGCTCCCCGAGCCAGCCGATCAGCGCGGGCAGCACCAGGCCGAGGCGTCCGAGCCGTCCCGCGACGCGCACCAGCGCCGACGCCCATTCGGGCTGCCCCTCCGCCAGGCCGCGGAACACCGCGCCGTTGACCTCGCGTTCGGCGAGCAGGTCGGTGAACGGCGGGAGCATGTCGCGCAGCCGCCCGCTGAGCCAGGTCGCCCAGGCGGCGGTCCGGTCCCGGCCGCGGTGCTCGGAGGCCAGCAGCACGGCGGCCAGCGCGTGGTCGCGGTCCAGTTCGACGAGGAGCTGCGACCCGCGCCACGACGGGTCGGACGGGTCGACGTGGTCGCGGATCAGCTCGGCGGCGAGGGCGCGCGCCGCGCGGGACGAGCGGCCCCCCTCCCCGCGCCGGACCAGGCCCGCGAGGAACGGGTCGGCGAAGCGGCGGCGCGCGGCGAACGAGGCGTACCGGGAGACGCGCCCGTCGGGGTCCTCCCGCCACAGCAGCCCCGCGGCGGCCTGGGCGAGCGCCTCGGTCAGCTCGGTGCCGCCGGTCGCGGCGGCCTGGTCCCAGCGCTCCTCCACCAGCGGCAGGTCGTCGGGCCGCCCGTCGCGGATCAGGCAGGCCAGGACGCGGCCCTGGTCGGCGGGCCCGATCTCCTGGAGCCGGGGGCCGCGCAGCAGCCGCCGCGCCTCGCCCGCCGCCCCGGGGGCGTTCGAGGCGGCGGCCCGCGCCACCTCCCGCGGCCATTCCACGTCGGCGAGGCGCCGCAGCGCGTGCGCGGGCTCGCCGAAGTCGCGCGGCTCGCCACCCGCCGCGAGGTACCCGACCAGCCAGGACAGGTCCCGGTTGCGGCGGAGCAGCCCGTTCAGCAGCCGCAGGTAGTCCTCCGCCGTCTGCGACAGCCGCGCGGGCTCGGCGGGGCCGCGCCAGCTCACCTCGCGGGCGCCGTCGCGGGCGCGCCGGGTGAACGCCAGCCGGATCTTGTCGGCGGTGCCCGTCGCCCAGGTCGCGCCGGTGAAGTCGGCCCGGTACCCGTACGGGAGCAGCGCGGCGACCGCGTCCAGGAACGCCAGCCGGTCCTGGAGGGACGCCTCGCCCGCGTGGACGACGTCGACGCGGCCGTCCAGCAGCAGCGCGGCCGTCCGCATGACCTTGTCCCGGTCGAACCGGTCGATGTCGCGGGCGAGGTCGGCGGGCGAGTACTCCGGCGGGACGAGCGTGACGCGCCCGCCGGACGCGCCGCCGGGGGGCTCGCCGTCCATGGGCAGGTCCAGCCGCAGCAGTTCCCGGTAGAGGGCGCCGTAGGAGACGGGCGCGGCCTCCACCTCCTGGTACGGGACGCAGATGTACTTGGTGAACGCGACCGGGCGGCCGGAGCCGTCGCGGTGCTCGGTCCAGTCCTCGACGGACATGCCGAGGTGCCGGTCGGGCGCCTCGCCGACCCAGCTGATGGTCACCCAGGGCAGCGCGCCCTCGCCCGTCCGGTGCGCGGGCGGGGTGCCGAGCCCGTACCGGCGCAGGATGCGCGCGAACCCGGCCTTGGTGAACGGCTCGCGGCTGCTGTTCAGGACCCCGTAGTCGTCGCTGCTGCCGGGCCGCTTGCCGAACAGCGCCCAGCCCGCGGTCACCTGGACCATGGCGGCATCTCCCGGCCGAGCCACAGCACCGGCTCCACCACGTTGATCGGCCACACCTTGCCGCGGATCTCCACGCTGCCGTCGGCGCTCTTGCTGATGTTCCAGTAGTCGTTCTCGGTGAACCGGTCGGCCTCGCCCAGGTAGAACCCGACGGCGGACGTCGCGAAGTACCGCACCCGCTCGGGGTGGAAGTACTTCTGGATGCTGCTGAGGACGAGGTCGGCGTTGCCGACCTTGGAATTCTTGCACAGCTCGGCGAAGAAGTGCCCGGCGGAGTCCTCGCGGACGCGCGGCAGCATCTGCGGGGTGTCGTCGTAGGTGAGGTAGCCGCCGACGCGGGCCTGCCGGTACACCTCCGGCGCGTCGAACTTCGTGACGCACACGGCGAGGTGCTGGGGCAGCTTCGCGTCCGCGGAGCCGCGGTCGCGGAACACCTGCCGCGACAGCTTCAGCAGCGTCCGGTGGAAGTAGCTGTAGGAGTCGCCCTGCCGCCGCTCGCGGGTCGGGTCGAAGAGGTAGACGATCCCGTCGCACCCGGCGAGGTGCTCGATGATCTGGTCCTCCTCCACCTCCGTGTGCTGCTCCTCCTGCTCGTCGCCGAACCCGAGGTTGTCGCCGCCGGAGGCCATCGCCTCCCCCGGGACGGCCTTGCTGGCGTGGACGGCGCCGGGCGAGTCGAGCAGGTCGATGTTGAACTCCACCGGCACGACCTGGGACTTCTTGCCGAACCGTTTGCCGGTCGGCTGGGTCGTGGAGCCGCGCAGCGTCCAGCTCAGCGCGTTGGAGAACTTCGTCGCGGCGGGGAACCGGCGGTGCTGGGTGAGCATGCCGGTCTGGGTGTCGAGGAAGTCGTTGGACTCCTCGTTCACCCCGTACAGCATCCAGTCCCCGGCGTTGCGGAGGACGGCCACCTGGAGCGCGGCGAGGAACGTCGTCTTCCCGCTCTCGGGTGCACCCCACAGCCCGATGCGCCGCATCTCCCGCACGGGCTGGGCCACGTTCGGGTTCTGCGGCGCCTGTGGCCCTGGGGCCGCGTTCCGCGGCGGCGGGGAGAACTGCGAAGGGTTGGTCACCGGGTACCTCGTTCCAGCTCGGCCAGGGGAAGAGTGAGTGTCTGCGGCGCGGACGGGAGCAGGCCGAGCCCCACCCCGAGCCGCCGGGCGTCGATGTCGTCCAGGTCGTGCAGGCCCGCGGCGGCGAGGCCCTCCCAGGCCGGATGGTCGCGGGACGCCATGTCAACGGATCCGCCGGGGCCGCCGGGGCCGCCGCCGAGGACGGTGGTGCACGCGACCCCCGCCCGGGCGATGGCGGTCAGTGCCACGGCCCAGCTCCGCTCGAACTGGCAGGGCAGGACGTCGCCGTCGCCCTGGACCGGCGGGTGCGGGGGCCGCCCGCCGACGGTCAGCAGCACCGTCCGGGGCGGGGGGAGGCCACCGGCGGCGGCGCGGGTGTGGGCGAGGCGGTCGGCGATCTCGTGCAGGACGTCCTCCACCGGCGCGGCCTCGGGGTACTCGATCGGGCTCGGGCCGAGCCGCGACAGCGCTCCGGCGGCGCTCGCGGGCGTCCCCAGCCAGCCGCCGAGGACCGGCTTGCGCTTCTCCTTGCCGCGCCCGTAGGCGTGGTCGCGGTAACCGAGCACCGCCACGCGGATCAGGCCGGCGCCGGGGCCGCCCGCGGGATACGTGGCGTCCAGGACCGCCACCAGCTCGCGCAGCAGGTCCAGGCGGCGGCGGACGAGCTCGTCCACCCCGCCCAGCTCGACCGCGCAGATCAGGTCGACGGGCTCGGTGAGGATCTCCAGCCGCTCGGGCAGCCCGCCGAGCAGCTCCGGCAGCCGCTCGGTGACCGGGCGCAGCCCCTCCGGGCCGGTGATCCGCACCCGGCCCGGCCCGTCCAGCACCACCTCGACGTCGGCGGGGAGCGTGGCGGCGCCCGCCGCCAGCAGCGTCCATTGGTCCGCGCTCGCGGCGACGGCGGCCAGCACGGTCGCGCCGGGGTCGCCGGGAGGCCGGGCCAGCGACACCGCGCGCCGCGTCCCGGCGGGCGTGCCCGCGGGGAACAGCGGGATCAGCCGGGGCCGGACGCGGCGGGTGCCCGGCTCCACCTCCGCCGCCAGCAGCCCCACGTCGTGCCGCGCGGGGAGCGCGTCGGCCAGCGGGCCGATCAGCTCACGGGCGCCCGTCCCCCCGGCGGGCACGACCGTGGCGTTCGGGTGCCGCTTGCGCAGGATCCGCGCCGCCCGGTCGGGGACGGGCCAGCCGAGCTCCCGGTGCACGAGGAGGACCTCGTCGCCCGGCTCGTCCAGCCGCTGCGGGAGGGCGTCCCGCAGCGACCGCCAGAGCAGGTCGCGGTCCAGTCCGGCGAGCCCGCCCGCGAGCTGGAACCGCCGCTCGCCGGGGTCGCGGGACAGGGCCGGCACCGCCGTCTCCCACGGGATCGTCTCCGCCGCGTCGTGCCCGCGCGGGATCGCCAGCCCGTCCAGCCCGACCCGGATCACGGTCAGGGCGTGGTCGGCGCCGACCTCGGCGATGACGAGCCCGTGGCCGGGCCGCATCCGCTCCAGCGCCTTGGTGAGCGCGACCTGGAGCGGCGCGTCCGACATCGGCGGCGCGTCCACCGCCCGCCGCGCCCGCGCCCATTCCTGCGGGTCCGGCGTCCCGCCGCGCACGTGGACGTGGCCGGTGAGCCCGGCGCGGACGACCGCCAGCAGATCACGCTCGCGGCGCGCGGCGGCCAGCCGCTCCTCGAAGTCGCGGAGCGCGTCCGGCGTAGGCGCGCCGAGCCGCCACTCGCCGTGCAGCGGCCACCGGCACTCCGCGCACCGGGCCTCCTCGTGCGCGATAGGACATCCGCATACCGGGCATCCGGGCCGTATCCTCCCCACCTCGGGGGCCTCGTCAGCGGGCGGCATCGGGCACGTCCTGCGGGAGGAAGGTGTCGACGTCGGCGTCCGGCGCGTCGGCCGTGCGGGCGGCGAGCCGCACCTCCATCTGCGGCAGCAGCTGTTCCCGGACGGTCCGCGCGTTGCCGAAGTCGCGCGGGTGCGCGCGGCGCTCGGCGGCCAGCCACGCGAGGGCGCGGGCGCGGGTCCCGTCCGGAAGCCGGTAGCCCTCGGCGGCGGCCATCGACTCCAGGATCCGCACCAGCTCCTCCGGCGCGTAGTCGGGGAACTCCACCTGCACCGTGAAACGCGACCGGAGCCCGGTGTTGGCGGCGAGGAACGCCCGCATCTCCTCCGGGTATCCGGCGGCGATGACGGTGAGGCGGCCGCGCAGGTTCTCCATCTCCTGGGTCAGGGTGTCGAGCGCCTCGCGGCCGAAGTCGCGGCCGTCGTCGCCCCTGGCCAGCGCGTACGCCTCGTCGATGAACAGCACCCCGTCCAGCGCCTCCTGCACCTTCTCGCGGGTGCGCGGCGCCGTGTGCCCGATGTACTCGCCGACCAGGTCGGCGCGGCCCGTGTCCACGACGTGCCCCCTGGTCAGCAGCCCGAGGTCGCGGAAGATCCGCCCGATGATCCGCGCGACGGACGTCTTGCCGGTGCCGGGCGGGCCGAGGAACAGCAGGTGCGGCGCGACCACCTCGCCGCGGTTGCGCCGCTGCTTCAGCCTGACCTGCGCGACCAGGTCCCGGATCGCCTTCTTCACCGGGCCGAGGCCGATCATCTGGTCCAGCTCGCCGAGCAGGACGGGCAGCTCCGGCACCGCCGGGCGCAGGTGCGCGCGCAGCCGCGCGGGCACGTCCTCGGGCTCCAGCGGGCGGCCGACGTCCGCGCGCGTCCGCACCACCCAGCGGCGTTTGACGTCGTCGGCGAGGTCGCGCATCGCCCCGGCGTTGCCGAACCCGGGGCCGCGCGTGCGGTGCACGCCCTCGACGGCGCGCCGCAGGTCGGCCTCCAGCCCCGGCGTCCACGTCAGCCCCTGCTCGCGGAGCCGCCCGAGCGCGATGGCCGCCAGCGTCCCCGCGTCGTAGTCGGGGAACGCGATGACGTTGGCCTCCGGGAAGCGGCGGCGGAGCCCCGGGTTGGCGTCCAGGAAGTCCTTCATCCGGTCGGGGTATCCGGCGGCGATCACAACGAGGCGGTCCCGGTCGTTCTCCATCCGGGTCAGCAGCGCGCCGATCGCTTCGCCGCCGAAGCCGTCGGCCTGGTCGGCGAGCATGTACGCCTCGTCGATGAACAGCACCCCGTCCAGCGCGCCGTCGATCACCGCCTGCGTCTTCTGCGCGGTCTCCCCCACGTACCGGCCGACGAGCGTCGAGGCGGTCGCCTCCACGAGGTGGCCGCGCCGCAGCACCCCGAGCTCCCGGTACATCTCGCCGACGAGCCGCGCCACGGTCGTCTTGCCCGTCCCCGGGTTGCCGGTGAAGACCAGGTGGTGCGCGGCGGGCTCGGCGGTGCCGCGGCCCTCGGCGCGCATCCGGTTCTCCGCCTCGATCAGCAGCCGCATTCCGGCGAGGTGCTCCTTCACCGCGTCGAGCCCGGCCAGGCCGTCGAGGCGCTGCCACACGTCCTGCCGCCCGGACGCGGCGGAGGTCACCCAGCCGCGCTCCCGCAGAACCGCCCCGTCCAGGGGCGTGCCCGCCGCGGCGAGGGAGCGGAGCCGCTGCTCCCACGTCCGCGCGGGCTCGGCCGTCGCCGCCATCGCCCGGACGGTCCGCGCCAGCTCCGCCCAGGCGCCGATCAGCAGCCGCGGGCGGCCGGTCAGCCGCAGGACGTGGACGAGCCGCGCCAGCTCCGCCTCGCCGGGTTCCCCGACCCGGCCCGGCCCGCCGCGGCGGGCGCCGAGCTGACGCGCCCACTCCTCCAGGGCCGGGAACCCGCGCAGGTCCCGGACGAAGTCGCGTACCTCGGCCAGCGACGCCTTCCGCGAGACGAGAACGCACTTGTTGCGGGCACTGCCCCGGTAGGCGACCCACTCGGCGAACACCGTCGCGAGCGCCCGCCCGGCGACGGTGTGGCTCAGGACCTCTTCCGCGTGCAGGACGACGACCGCCGCGCGCATCCCGTCCTGCCGCATGAGGTGGTCGAGCGTCATCACCGCATGCGCGTCCGACATGCCGGACATCGGGCGTCCGGGCACCGGCGGGGCGGACGCCGGCGCACCTCCCGGCTCCCGGTCGAGGACGGCCGTGGACGCCGGGGTCACCACCCGGTCGCCGAGCGGCCCGCTGAACCCCGGCCGCATCCGCCGCGCGGGCCGGGCCCGAGCGTCCGCGTCCCCCGCCGTGCCCTTCGCCGTGTCCCTCGCCGTGTCCGGGCGGGCGAGGCGTCGCGACTCCTCGTCCCGGAAGTACACCTTGCGGTGGAGTGAGTAGAAGACGACGCATTCGTACCCGGCGGCGTGCAGCGCCTCCCAGAGCGCGGTCTCGATCCCGTACGTGCGGTAGGCGCCGTCCACGAACGCGTCGTCGGCGCCCGGCCCGTGGACGATCATCACCGGGTCGCCGTCGGCGGCGGTCCGGTGCAGCGTGGCGAGCCGCTCGGCGTCCCCTGCCCTCACCGTCGGACGTCCGGCCGGGACCGGCCGCCCTCGGACCGGCCGCCCTCAGACCGGCCGCCTTCAGACCGGCCGCCTTCAGACCGGACGGCCTCGGTGCGCAGCGCCGCGAAGTCGGTGAGGGCCGGGTCCGGGCGCGGGGCCTCTTCCGTAGGCTCCCCGACCGGCAGGCCACGCTCCCGGAGGCTCGTGGCTATCTCCCGCGCGCGCTCTGCCAGCTCTTCCTCCGAGGCCGTGTCGCGGTCGTAGGACAGGATGCGGACGGCCAGCGTCCCGGGCCCGTCGTCCTCGTCGCCATCCTCGTGCGCGACCTCGATGACGATCTCGTTGTCGTTGAGGTGGCGGAGCTTGCTGTAGAACGCGGCGCGCTGGTCGTCGCCGGCGTAGGCGTTCTCCGTCCAGGCGAATCCGGTGGCGTGCTCGACCGCGTCCACGACCTGCTCGGCGACGTTGACGCGGGCCTGCGAGGCGAGGAGCGCCGCGGTCGCGCGGGCCACGGTCTCCTCCAGGCGGCGCTCCAGCTCCGGCGCGTCCCGCCGGACGATCTCGCGCAGCTCCCCCGTGCCGAGCGGGCTGCCGTCACCGACCTCGCCGGTGCGTTCCTCCAGGTCGGCGCGCAGCGCGGCCAGCCCGCCGCCCGACCAGTGGTCCACGTCGAAGGACAGGCCGTCGATCGGCTCGCCCCGCTCGTCCGGCGCGGGAAGCCGCGCGGAGAACCGGATCCGCTCGGCGACGACGGTCAGCGCGTCCAGCGCCGCGAGCCGGGCCGCCTGCCACTCCTGGTCGAGCAGGACGAGATCGGCGCGCAGCTCGGCGAGGTCGAGGAAGGTCTCCTGGAGCAGGCTCAGCGACTCGGCGGCGAGCCCCGCCGCGAGGTTGGACTCGGCGGTCGCGATGCGGCGCTCCAGCCGGTCGAGCCGCCCCGGGGCGAACCGCTCGTGCGGCAGCCCGGCGCGGATCGCGTCGCGCATCAGCCGCGCGTCGGCCAGGGTGCGCCCGGCCGCGGACGCCGCGCGCTCACGGTCGCCCCGCAGGCCGTCCAGCTCACGGCCGAGCTCCTGGATCTCGGCGCGCCGGTCGGCCCGCTCGCGCTCGATCGCGGCGCGGATCCGCTCGTCCTGCTCGCCGCGGACCTGCTCCACGGCCGAGCCGATCTGGCCGCGCAGCCGGTCGGCCTGCTCCCGCAGCCGCTTCGCGGTGCGCAGCTCCGAGCGTTTCGCCTCGTCGCTCAGCCCGGTGAGGACCTGCTCGACGCGCCGCTGCCGCCCCTCCATCCCGCCGAACACCCGGTCCAGCTCCTCGCGCTGCTGCCGCCGGACGGCCTCGACCAGCCGGGGCACGTCCCGCTGGACGGTGCGGAGCCGGGCCGCCGCGGCCTGCGCCTCCCGCCACGCCGTGGAGTCCACCGTGATCCGTTTCGCTCCGCTCACCGCGCGCTCCCCTCTCCGGCGCCCCCCGCCAAGGCGCCCGGCACGGTCATCGCGTCCCGCCCGTCGCCGCGCGCCACCGGCGGGTAGGCCGCGGCGAGCGCCCGGGACGGGACGCCCACGTACAGGGCCGCACCGGCGCGGACCCGGATCTCGATCTTCCGCGGGCCCGTGGCGAGCACCTCCGCGGCGTCCCGGAGCCGGCCGGTCAGGTGGTGGACGCGCTGGTTGGAGCTGCCGCGCAGGCCCCGGTCGTCGTCGCGTGCGGCGACGTACAGGCCGTCGATCAGCACGTCCGCCTCGGCGAGCAGCGCGGCCACCCCGTCGCCCGGCGGGCGCGACCGCAGCCGTTCGAGGCGGTACCCGGTGAAGCAGATCAGCGTGAGGCCGGAACGGTCCCGGCGGGCGAGCCGCGCCACCTCGGCGAGCCCGGCGGCCTGCTCCATCGGCTCGCCGCCGGAGAACGTCAGGCCGGTGACGCGGGGGTCGGCGAGCAGCTCGGCGGCCAGGTCGGCGGGCGCGACCGCGCGTGCGGGACGGTCCGGGATCCACTCGGGCGCGAGGCATCCGGGGCAGCGGAACGGGCAGCCCTGAACCCACACGGCCGACCGCATGCCGGGTCCGAGGGCGCGGGTACCCACGCATGTTTCAGCCACGTTGAGCATTCGACCGTTCGGGGGGGATAGGCGACCTGATCACACCTGCCAGTGGGCCGGATTGTACGGGAGCGTCCGGCTCCGTCTGATGGCAGGTGACACAAACTCTTGGCCGGAACTCAGGTATTTTCAGCCCTCATGACCGGATCTGGTCAGGTACGGGGGGAGTGCGGCTACTGTGACTCAGGGACGTCCGTCTTCGCACGCTATCCTGCCCTCTTCGGCCCCCGCCGCCCGTCATCACGAGTTTCCTCATCACCACGTTCGCCCCGGAATGAACAGGAATGGCCACCCGACATGGTCCCTGCCCATGAGGATCCTCCGCGCATGACACCGCGCACGCCGGCGAGCCGGCCGCGGGTCACCTCCCTCACCCCGCCCGGGGCGGCGCTCGACGAGGACGCGCTCGCCCGCCACGAGCCCTTGCTCCTCGCACTGCGGGCGCGCATCGGACGCTTCGCGACCAGCCCTCTGGCCCGGCGCCGGACGGCTCCCCCGCGCCTGGCCACGCCCCCCACCGCGCCCCGGCTCCACTGGCGCGCCCGGCCCGTGCCCTTCACGCGCTCCCAGGCGCTCGGCGCGCCGCCATTCCGCGCCCCGGATCCCGCGACATTCCGCGCCCCGCGCCCGATGTCATTCCGCACGCCGGAGACGGCCCCATTCCCGGCGCCGGACGCGGCGCGGTCCTCCGCCTCCCGCCGAAAGCAGCGTCCATGACGAGCATCGACAGGCGAATTGTCGGATTTCATCCGCTGATCTGGCTCTCCGGCGCGCGACCGGAAATCCTCGCGCAATGCCCGACCGAGCGGGGGAAATACCAGGGCATCGGCGCCGCCGTGCTGATCACCGCCGTGATGGCGGGCGTCTCCATGGCGTTCGCGCTGTCCATGGCGGTCAAGGCGCCGCTGGTGTTCGCGCTGGTCTTCGCGCTGCTCTGGGGCCTCGGCATCATGATGCTGGACCGCTGGCTCGTCACCACCGTCCAGCGCCAGGAGCGCAAGCGGCACGCCTTCTACCTCGCCGCGCCCCGGCTGGTGTTCGCGCTGCTGATCGGCATCGTGATCTCCACCCCGCTCGTCCTGCAGATCTTCAAGCCCGAGATCGACGTGCAGCTGGAGACGATGAAGGCCGAGGCCGCCGACTCCAGCGCGCGGCAGGCGCAGTCCGGCGACCTCGGGGTGCGGATCACGCGGCTGGACGCCGAGGCCAGGCGGCTCGAAGGGATCATCAGCAGCAACGGCGACACCGGCGCCGACCTGAACGCCGACCCCACCATCGCCGGGCTCCGCAAGCAGGAGGGCGCGGCGCTCAAGCGCGTCACCGACGCCCGCGAGCAGCTCGTCTGCGAGCTGGGCGGGCGGCGCGGCGAGTGCAAGGCCGGTGACGGCCCCCTCGCCGCCCAGCGCAAACGGCAGCTCGACGACGCCGAGGCCGAGCTGAAGCGCATCCGCGACCAGATCACGGCACGCCAGACCGTCCTCCAGCGCGAGGGCGCCACCTCCAGGCAGCGCAACGTCGAGACCGCCCGCCAGCGCCTCCCGCAGGTCCGCAAGGACCTCGCCGCCGCCCAGGGCCAGCGCGCGCGCCTGGACGAGGGTTTCGCCTCCAGCAACGCCGACTCCGACGGCCTGCTCCTGAGGCTGAAGGCGATGAACGAGCTCACCGACCAGCAGGGCACCCTCTTCTGGGCGCACGTCCTGCTGCTCCTGCTGTTCACGTCGATCGAGTGCCTGCCGATCTTCGTGAAGCTGCTGCTCACCCTCGTCCCCAAGAAGAGCCTCTACGAGGAGATCCTGGAGATCGAGGAGCACCGGCAGCGGCGTGTCGCGGAGGAGCGCGCCCGCCGGGAGCAGAACGCGCAGATCCTCGACGCCGAGGACATCATCACCCAGGCCCGCCTGCTCCGCGAGGCCCGCGACGCCGCCATCCCCCGCCTGGTCGAGCAGACCGTCCGCGCCGAGGAGGAGATCGCGCGGGCCGTCCTGCACGAGTGGCGCAACCGCGAGCTGCGCAACGTCCCGGCGAACATCGACGCCTACCTGCACGCCGACCAGTTCCCCCGCGTCGACCCGCACGCGCCGCCGCACGCCGCGGCGCCGTCCGGCGTCAACGGGTCCGGCGCCGGTCAGGGCACGCCCGCCCCGCCGCCCCGTCCCGGCACCGCCCGTGGACCGCTCCCGCCGTCGGCCCCGCCCCCGTCCAACGGCAACGCGGCACCGCCGCCGGGAGCCTGGCAGGCGGCCCCGGGTTCCTTCTCCTGACGCGCGGCGTCGAGGTCAGGGACCGGTGACGTCCCGCCCGGGGTCGGGTCAGGGACGAATCAGGGCGAATCCCGATGTCCGGGTTCGCCGTGGCGGGGCATGATCGAGGCATGGACATGGAGAAGAACACCACCACCACGGACAAACAGCTGCGCCGCACCCACGAGGGACGCATGCTCGCCGGCGTCTGCTCGGGCGCGGCGCGCTTCCTCGGCGTGGACGCCAACATCGTCCGGCTGGGCCTCGCCGTCTTCACCGTCTTCGGCGGCGCGGGCATCGCCCTCTACGCGATCGGCTGGCTGCTCATCCCCGAGGAGGACGCGCCCACCTCGATCGCCGAGGACCTGTTCAAGAAGGCCGGGGACTCCCCGAAGGTCCAGGAGGCCGTCCGGAAGACCAAGGACGCGGTGAACAAGAACCGCGTCTGATCACGGCGCCGACGCGGACCGGCGGGCGGCCCTGACGGGGACGCCCGCGGGGGTGGCGTCCGGTGCTTCGAGGGTGTCGCGCACGGCGGTGATGACACCGCCGCGGACCTGGTTCCAGGTCAGGGTCAGCGTCGCGGCGGCCGACAGGCCGAGCGCGCCGGACAGCGCCACCACCGTCTCGGGCCCGAGGACCTGCGCGGCGGCGCCCGCCGCGAGGATGGCGAGGCCCTGGACGGCGAGGATGCCGGACTGCGCCAGCCCGAACGCCTGCCCGCGCCCCGACGGTGGCACCGACGCCACGAACGCCGCGTTCGCCGCCAGCTGGTAGGCGTTTCCGGCGCCCGACAGCGCCCACAGCAGCACGACGCACCACAGCGGCGGGTACGTCCCCGCCGCGATGAGCGGCACGCACGCCAGCATCGACATCACGCCCATGGCGCGGAGCCGGTTCGTCGGCCGGACGAACCGGCTGAAAAGGAACGCCCCGACCACCATTCCCGTCGGCATCGCCGACATCAGCAGTCCCACCGTGACGGCGCCGTCACCGAAGGTCGCCGCGTACGGCGCGGCCAGCCCCTCCGGCACCACGGTGAACCCGCACAGCCACGCGAACAGCACCAGCGACCGCAGCGCGGGATCGCCGAACACGAGCCGCGCCCCGTCCCACGTCCCGCGCCACAGCCGCAGCGACGCGCGCCCGCGCTTCCTGGACGCGGGCCGCCGCCGCAGCCCGCCGACGAGGACGACCGCCGAGAGCCCGAACGTCGCCGCGTCCAGCGCGAGCGCGCCGTGGGTCCCGACGACCGCGACGATCGCGCCGCCCGCCAGGAACCCCAGCATCTGCGCGGACTGATGCGTGATGTTGATCAGCGCCGAGCCCGCCACATATCTGTCACCTTCGAGTATGTCGGGCATGACCGCGGCGCGGGCGGCGGTGAACGGCGCGCCCAGCAGCGTCGTCACGAACACGAAGGCGCACAGCACCCAGAACGGCATCGGCGTCAGCGCCATGCACGCGACCAGGCCCGCCCGCACGACGTCGCACACCACCATCACGGTGCGGCGCGGGAACAGGTCCGCGAGACCGGCCAGCACGGGCCCGCCCACGATCGGCGGAAGGTAGGTCAGCGCGTACGTGAGCGCCGTCAGCAACGCCGAGTTCGTGTGCTCGTACACCAGGACGGCCAGCGCGACCTGGGCGAGCTGATCGCCCACGAACGACAGCGCCTGTGCCAGCCAGAGGGCGCGGAACTCCCCCACCGCGAACGCCTCGCGATAGGTCGCCCGAGCCTCCGGCGGGCGCCGATGCCTGCCGGTCTGCCTTCCCGCCACGCACGCTATTAACTCACGCTACGTGGCGCCTGTGTGACCTACAGTGCACAATCCATGGAAGTCAGTACCCGAGCTCGTCCAGCCGGTGGTCGTCGATACCGAAATGGTGCGCGATCTCGTGGACCACCGTGATCCGGACCTCCGACACCACCTCGTCCGGGGTGTCGCAGATCCGCAGGATCTCGTTGCGGTAGATCGAGATGTGATCGGGCAGGACCCCGCCGTACCAGTCGCCCCGCTCCGTGAGCGGCACGCCCTGATACAGGCCGAGCAGCCCCCGCTCGGGCGCGTCGTCCTCGACGACGATGACGACGTTGCGCATGTGGGCGGTGAGCTCGGATGGGATGGTGTCCAGGGCCGCACCGACCAGGTCCTCGAACGCCTCGCGCGACATCTCGATCACACCGTCATTCTGCTCGAAGGAGACCCTGTGCCGCGGACGTGGGTCCGTACGACCGTCACGAAGATCGCCCCCACCGCCCGCCGGGCCCGCGCCGTCCTCTCCGGCCGCTGGGCGAGACTCGCGCTCGTCCTGGCCGTGGGCGCCGCCGGCGGCTACGCGGGCCTGCTCCTCGGCGGCCACGCGACGACCCCCGTCGGCCCCACCGACGTGCAGTTCGCGCTCACCCCGTCCTGGGACGGCGGCACCACCCTCAAACTCCCGCCCCTCGGCGCCCTGCACCTCGACACCCACTGGGGCCCGGTCTCCCTGGAGGCCCGCGTCATCGACCTGCGCCCGGACGAGGCGCGCAAGCTGATCGAGAACGACGCCGAGCTCGACCGCGTCACCGACCAGATCGCCGAGGAGATCCGGCACGGCGTCTCCGTCATGCTCGCCCGCGCCCTCGGCCTGTCCCTCCTCCTCGGCTTCCTGGCCGCCCTCGCCCTCTTCCGCTCCTGGCGCCGCGCCCTCCTCGGCCTCGCCGCGTCCGCGACGGGCCTCATCGCCCTCACCCTCGCGGTCGTGCTCACCTTCAACCCCCAGTCCGTCGCCGAGCCCCGCTACACCGGCCTGCTCGCCAACGCCCCCCAGGTCGTCGGCGACGCCCAGAGCGTCGCCGCCCGCTTCTCCGTCTACCGCGCCCAGCTCGCCCACCTCGTCGGCAACGTCTCCAAGCTCTACGCCGCGACCTCCACCCTCCCGACCTACGAGCCCGACCCGTCCACCCTCCGCGTCCTGCACGTCTCCGACATCCACATCAACCCCGCCGCCTGGAACGTGATCCGCTCCGTCAGCGCCCAGTTCCAGGCCGACCTGATCATCGACAGCGGCGACCTCATGGACCACGGCACCAAGGCCGAGGACAAGTTCGCCGACGCGATCTCCGACCTCAAGGTCCCCTACGTCTACGTCCGCGGGAACCACGACTCCAAGGGCACCCAGAAGGCCGTCGCCCGCCAGAAGAACGCCATCGTCCTGGACGACACCACCCGCGAGGTCGAGGGCCTGCGCATCTACGGCGTCGGCGACCCCCGCTACACCCCCGACAAGAGCACCCGCGACGACTTCGTCGGCGCCGACCAGCTCCGCGCCGTGGGCCTCACCCTCGCCGACAAACTCCGCAGCACCGGCAAACTGCCCGACATCGCCGTCGCCCACGACCCCGCCGAGGCCGAGGCGTTCTCCGGCCTCACCCCCCTCATCCTGGCCGGCCACGCCCACGCCCGCTCCACCAAGCTCCTCCCCACCGGCACCCGCCTGTTCGTCCAGGGCTCCACCGGCGGCGCCGGCCTCCGCGGCCTCGAACGCGAGGAGCCCACCCCCATCGAGCTGTCCGTCCTGTACTTCAGCCGCGCCACCCACCGCCTCCAGGGCTGGGACGACCTCCGCCTCGGCGGCCTCGGCCTCACCTCCGCCCAGATCGAGCGCCACCTCGAACCCGACCCGGACCGCCCCATCAAGCCCCCGGCCCCGTCCCCGCCGCCGACCCCGACGTCCCCCTTCCCGTCCGGCGAGCCCCCGACCAGCACCTCCCCCCGCCGCCGCTGACCGTTTACCCGCGTCCCCCCGTTGTCCCCTACACTTGACCAGGTCGAGTGGCGGCCACCCCGCCACCCCGGGCCCCCTTCGTCTAGCGGCCTAGGACGCCGCCCTTTCAAGGCGGTAGCGCCGGTTCGAATCCGGTAGGGGGTACACAAAGCATGGGCGCACCCCCGCAACAACCGGCCAACTGACGATCACCCACGCCTTCGTCGTCGGCCGTGCGCGACGGAACATAGCAACGGTCCGAATCATGTACGGGCTTGATCAGCAGCGACTCGATCTATTCCCGAATCCGCATGACTATCCCGTCCCACATCCGCATACCCTCCCCCTCGCCGCCTACGGGCGCCTCCGCCAGACGCTGGTCCACAGACCGGCGCGCGGCCCGCGCCAGGGTGGGAGGACGCCCTGGCGCCACCGATAGAACCGCGACCGCGACAGGTCCAGACCTTGCACAGCCGCCTCACGCCGACCTCATGCAGTCCCTCGGACGCTAGCTGGCGTCGGGTAGACATACTCGCTGGACACCGGGCTTGAGGCTTGTGTTTGCCGGGACCTCCGAGAGCCCGGCGAACAGGGTCAGGATCTACTAAGGTTCACCCGTGATTACGGGTGAGCTGAAGAGCAAGATCGACCGACTCTGGGATGCGTTCTGGTCGGGGGGTATCTCCAACCCGCTGGAGGTCATCGAACAGATCACCTATTTGATGTTCCTGCGCAGGCTGGAGGACATCCAGACGGCGAAGGAGCGCCGAGCCACCCGCACGGGCAAGCCGATCTCGGATCCGATCTACACGGAGGAGACGGACGCCTTCCGCTGGAAGCGGCTCAAGGAACTCCAGCCGGACGCCGTGTTTACCTTGATGGGCGAGGGCGTCTTCCCTTGGCTGCGTCGCCTGGGTGGTGACGATTCCACCTATGCCCACCACATGCGAGACGCCCGTTTTACGATCCCCACGCCGAACCTGCTGACCAAAGCCGTCGACCTGCTGGACGACGTCCCCCTCGGCGAGGGCGACACCAAGGGCGACCTCTACGAGTACATGCTCAGCAAGATCGCCACGGCCGGGCAGAACGGCCAGTTCCGCACACCCCGGCACATCATCCAGCTAATGGTCGAGATGATGAACCCCGGCCCCAACGACGAGATCTGCGACCCGGCCTGCGGCACGGCCGGATTCCTCGTCGCCGCTGCCGAGTACGTCCAGCGCGAGTGCAGTGAAGAACTGCTGGACGCGACCAGGCAGCAGCACTACCACTCCAGCATGTTCCACGGCTTCGATTTCGACAGCACCATGCTTCGCATCGCTAGCATGAACATGCTTCTCCACGGAGTCGAGCAGCCGGACATCCGTTACCGTGACTCGCTGGCTGAGAATGTCGCCACCGAGGCTGAGCAGTATTCTCTGATCCTTGCGAACCCGCCGTTCGCTGGCAGCCTCGACTACGAGACGACGGCCAAGGACCTCCAGCAGATCGTCAAGACCAAGAAGACCGAACTGCTTTTCCTGGCCCTCTTCCTGCGTCTTCTCAAGCCCGGTGGACGAGCCGCAGTCATCGTCCCTGAAGGTGTACTCTTCGGCTCCACCAAGGCCCACAAGGGCCTTCGTAAGTTCCTGGTAGAAGACCAGAAACTTGACGCCGTGGTGAAGCTTCCCAGCGGCGTTTTCAAGCCCTACGCAGGTGTCTCCACCGCGATCCTCATCTTCACCAAGACCAACAGCGGTGGCACGGACAACGTGTGGTTCTACGACATGACCGCCGACGGCTTCAGTCTCGACGACAAGCGCACCCCCCTCCTGCCCGAAGACAAGCTAGGCCCCAAGCCTTCGGCGCACCTTGCAGAGGACGAGTGCTCCAAGAACAATCTCCCGGACGTCCTGGTCCGCTGGAACCACCGCACGAGCACCGAAACTGAGCGCCCTCGTACCGAGCAGAGCTTCTGCGTAACCAAGGGCGAAATTGCAGACCAAGACTATGACCTCAGCATCAATCGCTACAAAGAGATCGTGCACGACGAAATAGTCTACCGGCCACCACTGGAAATCATCAAGGATATTGAAAGCATCAACTCAGAGATCCAGGATGGCGTCTCGATTTTGAAGGGTTCATTGCAATGAGGACCTATGGGCGTGTTGAGCTTGGCGAATTTATGGTTAGTCGGGGCGGCAGTATAGATCCAGCAAAGTTCACCCAAGAGGAGTTTGTCCTCTACAGCATACCCGCCTTTGATGAGGGTGCTCCACAGATCGTTTGCGGCTCTGAAATTGGATCTACAAAGCAATTGGTTCAAGCTGGAGATGTACTGCTCTCTAAGATTGTCCCCCATATTCGCCGGTCTTGGATTGTTGAGTCCGACTTCAAAAGGAGGCTGATCGCTTCCGGTGAATGGATGCTTTTTAGGTCCGACCGTTTCTGGGCGCCATATCTTCGCCATCTCTTGGTGAGCGACAGATTTCATTCACAATTCATGAACACTGTTGCTGGTGTGGGGGGATCACTCCTGCGAGCTCGCCCCTCGTTCGTTGCCAAGATTGATGTACCTCTTCCCTCTCTGGATGAGCAACGTAAGATCGCAGAGGCCCTGGACCAGGCGGATGCGTTGCGAGCGAAGCAGCGCGAGGCTGTCGGCCTGCTCGATGAGCTGACACAGTCCATCTTCCTCGAAATGTTCGGCGATCCCCTTGTTAATCCCAATAGATGGCCGACTCATCAACTGGCGACGTTTTTTGCGATCAAGCCCAACTATGGGACCATGACTCCCGCATCTAAGGAAAAAAAGGAATATCTCTGCCTCCGGGTAGCCAATATCCAAGACTGGAAGATCGACTTTAATAATACCAAGTACGTTGACCTGGATGCTAAGAGCGTGGCGCGATACACAGTAAGTGATGGCGACCTGCTTATGGCGCGAGCCATAGCTTCACAGGAGCACTTGGGGAAAGCAATCATCGCAAGACCTGGAGCCAACAAATGGGCCTTCGATTCTCACTTGATGAGAATACGCCTCAATGAAAGCCTTCTACTTCCGGAGTTTCTTCAAGCATTCCTGCGCAGCAATGGGGGGCGGAGAATATTCTTGAAGGCTTCTCGGCGCTCAGCAGTGCAGTTCAACATCAATGCCAAGGAGATGTCTGCACTCGAGATTCCAGCACCACCCCTTGCGTATCAACAGGAGTTTGCGATGCGCCTGCGTGAGGTGGAGGTAGTGCGAACCTTGCATCAGTCGCGTGCTGAGGGAGTAGACGAACTGTTCAAGTCGCTGCAACAGCGGGCGTTTCGGGGGGAGTTGTGGGAGGATTGAGGCATCTGTTCCCTGGGGGAAGGGCGCCGGGTGTCGAACTTCGGGTTTCTCAGAGGCGAATGGCCCGACCTGCAGGACGAGGCCGTCCGAGCCGAGCGGCTCGCGCGGATCGATCCGCGTGTTTCGTGCTTCTACGCGCGGCGGACGCTCGAATTAGCGGTCAACTGGCTGTACCGCGCCGATGAAACCCTGAAGCTGCCCCACCACAGCGATCTGGCGGCGTTGATCGCGGAGCCGACCATGGTGAACCTGGTCGGTCCCGCGATCCGCACAAAGATGGACGTCATTCGACGGCAGGGCAATGCTGCCGTGCATCGTCCGGGTCCGGTTCGGGCGAACGACGCCGTCCGCACGGTCGTGGAGCTCTTCCACGTTCTGTACTGGATCGGCCGGAACTACGCGCGCGACCAGGAGAACGTCCCGCCGTCTGGGCTAGGCTTCGACCAGACGCACATTCCGGTCCCGGTCTCGGCGGATGTGCGAAAGGCGAAGCAAGCCGAGATCCAGGCGCAGGCGAAGCAGTACGCCGAGCAGCAGGAGCAGTTCGTCAGGGAGCGTCGCAAGGCGCAGAATTTGGACGAAGAGGTCGCCCGGCTCCGCGCCGAGATCAAAGCCGCGAAGGCTACCAACCAGGCTCGGCCCGACACCCACGATTACGACGAGGCGAAAACCCGCGATCTCATCATCGACCTTCTACTGAAAGAGGCGGGCTGGCCGCTCAGCAAGAAGGAGGACCGGGAGTACCCGGTGCGCGGGCTGCCGACGAAGTCCGGGGCCGGCAAGGTCGATTATGTCCTGTGGGACGACGACGGGAAGCCGCTCGGCGTGGTGGAGGCCAAGCGCACCACCAAGGACGCCATGAGCGGCCAGCATCAGGCCAAGCTATACGCGGACGCCCTTGAGCGGGAATTCGGCCAGCGGCCCGTCATCTTCTACACCAACGGCTACAAGACCCACATCTGGGACGACGTAACCTATCCACCGCGCGAGGTCCAGGGTTTCTACACCAAGGACCAGCTGCGCCTGCTGATCCACCGGCGGACGAGTCGGCAGTCGCTGTCCGGCATCGGGATCAATGAGGAGATCGCCGGTCGCCACTACCAGAGCCGCGCTATCCGCCGTATCGGTGAGACTTTTGAGAAGCACAAGCAGCGCGAGGCCCTGCTCGTCATGGCGACGGGCGCCGGCAAGACCCGCACCGTCATCGCGCTGGTCGACCAGCTCCAGCGCGCCGGCTGGGTGAAGCGCGTCCTGTTCCTCGCCGACCGGCAGGCCCTCGTCACCCAGGCCACCAACGCGTTCAAGAATCACCTCGGCAGCACACCGACGGTCAACCTGCTGACCGAGCGGAACATCGCGGGCCGCGTCTACGTGTCGACCTACCCGACGATGATGGGACTCATTGACGAGACGGACGGGGACCTGCGCCGTTTCGGCCCCGGCTACTTCGACCTTGTGGTCATCGACGAGGCACACCGGTCCGTCTACCAGAAGTACCGGACGATCTTCGAGTACTTCGACGCGCTGCTCATCGGGCTGACCGCCACCCCGAAGGACGAAGTCGACCGCAACACCTACCACCTGTTCAACCTGGAGGAGGGTGTTCCCACCGACGTCTACGGCCTGGACGAGGCCATCTCTGAGGGCTACCTCGTCGGGCCGCGCACCGTGAACGTCCCGCTGAAGATCCCGACGCTCGGACTCAGGTACGACGACCTGTCGGAGGGAGAGAAGGAGCAATGGGACCTCCTCGAATGGGACGAGGAGGACGGCGTCCCCGACCAGATCACCGCCGATGAGGTGAACCGCTTCCTCTTCAACAGCGACACCATCGACAAGATGCTCCAGACGCTGATGGAATACGGCGCCAAGGTGGAGGGCGGCGACCGGCTGGGCAAGACCATCATTTTCGCCCGCAACAACAAGCACGCCGAGTTCATCGCCGAGCGGTTCGACAAGCTCTATCCCGAGCACCGGGGCGACTTCGCCCGCGTCATCACGCACGACAAGACCTATGCGCAGGACCTCATCGACAAGTTCTCGATGAAGGACTCCGCGCCGCACATCGCCGTGTCCGTCGACATGCTCGACACCGGCATCGACGTGCCCGAGGTCGTCAACCTGGTGTTCGCGAAGCTCGTCCGGTCCAAGACGAAGTTTTGGCAGATGATCGGGCGCGGCACCCGACTCTGCCCCGACCTGTTCGGCCCGAATCACGACAAGCAGGCCTTCCTCGTCTTCGACCTGTGCCGCAACGTCGACTTCTTCAACCAGGACATCGCGCCAACTGAAGGGCGCATCCAACCGTCGCTGTCCGAACGGCTCTTCCGTAAGCGCACCGCACTCCTCTACGGCCTGGACCAGCAGAACCCGGAACCGGCCCCGGAGCCGCCCGCCGAGGACGCGTCCGACGGCACCCAGACTGACACCGGCCTGCGCTGGGACCTGGCGTCCCGCCTCCAACTCGAAGTGTCCGGCATGAACCATGGCAACATCGAGGTGCGCCGCCGTCTCGAGGAGGTCGAGCGCTACCAGGCCCCAGAGAGCTGGCGGCGGATCACCGCCGACAAGCGCGACGAGATCACCGAGAACCTCGCCGGCCTGCCGACCGAGTTCCGCGAGGACGAGAACAGCGAGGAGGCCAAGCGGTTCGACCTCGTCGCCCTCCGTCTCCAGCTCGGTGTCCTCAACGGCGACCCCCAATACGACAGGCTCCGTGAGCAGGTCCAGGGCATCGCCGAATTTCTCCTCGACCCGACGACGTCCAACAACCCGGTCGTCGCGCAGCAGCGGGAACTGCTGTCGGACCTGGTCACCGAAGAATGGTGGCAGGATGTCACGCTGCCGATGCTGGAACTGATGCGCCGCCGACTCCGCGGCCTAGTCAAGCTCATCCCCAAGCAGCGCAAGGGCGTCCTGTACGCCGACTTCGAGGACGAGCTCGGCGAACTCACCGAGTCTGAGCTCAAGGCGGTGTCGCTCGGCACCAACCGCACCCGGTTCGAGAACAAGGTCCGCGTCTACCTGCGCAGCCACGAGAACGAGCTGGCCGTCCAGAAACTCCTGCGCAACCGCCAGATCACGAACGCCGATATCAACCACCTCGAGCACGTCTTCATCCAGTTCGGCTTCGGGACCGGGGACGACATCGAACAGGTCAAGGAGGAGCACGGCGACCTCGGCCTGTTCCTGCGCTCCCTCACCGGCCTGGAGTACGAGGCCGCGGCGGCTGCGTTCGACCGGTTCCAGCGCGGCAAGAACTTGTCGGCTTCGCAGCTCCACTTCCTCCAACTCCTGATCCGCTACCTCGCCAAGAACGGGATCGTCGACACCGACGCCCTCTACGAACCTCCCTTCACCGCTCACGCACCCGGCGGCCCCGAGGACCTGTTCACCGAAGAAGAAGTGACGTCCATCGTGGATGTTCTCGACTTTGTCCGGTCCACCGCCGTTCCGACTGAAGCCCAAGCCAACTGACCGCCATGGAGGGCTCAGCCCCCGCCTCCGGTTGGGCACTCGACAGGTACAAGGGCATCTCGGTCGCGGTAATTGGGAGTGTCCAGTTTCCGGGTCTGTCGCACTTTCGGTGGTAGCGGAGGGTGAGGCTACCCGAGGAGGATGCGGTGCGTAGTAGGTGGAAGCCTGCTCGGCCGTACATCTGTCTCTTGATCAGTTTGGTCTTGGTGTTGACGCCCTCGGTGCCGCCGTTGTGGTATTTGCTGGTTAGGGCGGCGTGGGCAGCGGCTTGGTCGAGTCGCAGACCGCGGGTGAACGAGTGCAGGCGGGTTCGCCTCGTCGGCGGTGGTTATCCACTCTTGTAGCCGGTCGGCGTTGTCGACGGCGGGGATCAGGAGCCGGGCGAAGCTGCGAACCAGCGGGGCCAGGTTGTTCATCTCCGGGCAGGCGCTGGTGGTCTTGGCGAGGAGTTCCTGCTGGTCGGGTCTGAGGGCCTCGGGGCGTGTGAGTAGGAGCCGGGCGAGCCTGCGGGGTGACAGGGCGGGGCGGTCGTCCTCGACACGGCCCTGGGTGATGTAGCGGTAGAGGAGGATCTGGTTGCCGGTGTAGCCGCGTTCGCGGATCTCGCGCTGGAGTTGCGGGACGGAAACCGCGGGGTCTTCATCCCGGCGTTTGCGCGGGTATTCGCGGTGGGGATCGACAGGCGTGGGACGGTAGTGGGGCGCCCGCCGCATCTGCTGGGGCTTGTCGGCCCGTGCGTGGCGTTTGACGGTATTCAGGGCCAGGTTCAGCCGCCGGGCGCATTCCAGCAGGCCAACGCCCGCATCGAGCAGGTCATGGACCTGCTGCCACCGGGCGAGGGTGGTGGTCTTTCCGCCGTTGAGGTTGCGCACCCGGGAGGCGCTGGCCCAGCAGCCACTGTGGACCGTGACCTTCTTGCCGACGGCTTGGGCGAGGTTGTGCCAGATGTGCCACCGGTCCCCGACCTGCAGGGCGTCGGGCAGGGCCTGGTGCACGGCGTCGGCGTAGCCCGCGGCACCGTCCCGGCAGACGACCTGCACGCCCGGATGCTCGCGCAACCACACTGCGAGGGTGTCGGACCTGTGGTCGGCCAGGACATCGATACGCCGGCGGGTCTTGGCGTCGATCAAAACGGTGGCGTAGGTCCTGGAGCGTCGCAGGGAGAAGTCGTCCACGCCCAGCACCCGTGGCGCCGCGACCACCGGTAACGGGATCCGCAGCAGGGCTCGCAGTGCGGTGTGACGGGAGATCGGCGCTGCCAGCGCGGCCAATATCCGAGCGCTGGCCCGGCCCGCCAACTCCCGCACCACCGCCCCGACCTGGGCGGTGAGCCGGGCATTTCGTCGCTGGTAACGCTCCAGCAGCCCAGGGAACTGCCCTCGGAATGTTCGCCGGGGGCACCACCAGTCTCGGCACGCGAGCCGACGCACCCGCACATACAGCACTACCGGCCGTCCATCGACGGGAACATCGGCCACGGTCCGCTCGCACCACCCATGAACATGGCCGGTCTCCACAGCGCATTCCGGGCACGGCACTCGTGCCTTCCGGCTGCGGGCCCGCACCCGGATCAACTCGCCCTCGTCCGTCACATCGTCGATGACCAGGCCGGACAAGCCCGAAAACACCACATCAACAAGCCTGTCGCCCTCGACCACCCCTCAGCGAGCCGGGCTGACAACACCCTCCGCTACCACGAAAGTGCGACAGAGCCGAAAGTGCGACAGAGCCGAAAACCGTACAGACCCGATTAGGAAGCGGATGGGATGGTTAGGCGGGCGTTGGGTGGGGTGGGGGGTGCAGCCGGTCTGCGGCGGATCCAGTAGGGGGTACTGCACAGACAGGACGGAGTCGTGCTAGTGACCTTGCTGGTCACCTCATGATCACCAGCCCCTTCCCCATTCCCGTACACCGTCGGGCAATAATCACCCAAGCGAAGTAGCCGTGAAGGACAGTGACGCACACAGCTCGGCGAGTGCTGTCAGCCCATGAGGGCGCACGGCCGGAGATCGGGGGGTATGAATTCACTGATCCCACCGGAATGCGAAGAGCCGCCTCGAAGGACAGCAGGCGGACTGGCCGCCTGGCTGTTCAGCGGTCCCCGCCCTCGCCGAGCCGCTCCCTGGCTTCGAGGTGCTTCTCACCGGGGCGCGGGGTCGTGGAGCGGCCGGGCGAGATGGAACCCGGGCCACGTTTAGCGCTGAACGGCACCCCAGCATCTCAAGCGACGCTACATGACCGGTTTACGACCAGTGGATCAGACTTGAGACATGCGTGGCGGTGGGCCCGTGCCAGCGCGAGTGTGGTGCTGGCACGGGCCCACCGCGGGTGTTGGCAGCAGCGTCAGTGCAGTACGGAGGATTCGATGTAGCCCCAGCGCTTGGCGTTGGGGACGTACACCTTCACCCAGTGCCTGCCGGAGCGGTAGGCCGAGCTGACGTTGACGTGCCAGTTCGCGGGAACGTTGCCGATGACGAAGTTGTGCCGGTCGCGTAGCGTGGCGTTGCGGTGCGTCTGTCGGTGGCGGGCGACGATGCGGGCCGATGTCTCGGGGAAATAGACCTTTCGCCAGCCGCCGGCCTGGTTGCTGCGGCCTTGCTTGATCCGGTTCGGGATGGGGCGGCCGGCCGGGTAGCGCTTGACGACCTTCCAGCCCTTGGCGGTCTTCTCTCTGAACAGCCATTGCCGGATGGACTTGCCGATGCAGGAGCGGTCGGTGACGCCCCACCAGGGGTAGTTGTGCGCCCGGGCCGGGATCGAGATCATCGCCCGCTTTGCATCGATGTTGTAGCGCCAGATGATCTGCTTGCCGGCCGGGACCGTCAGCGGATGGCCGTTGCCCTTGACCCCGGGCTTTGGGTAGTTGAGGTAGACCGTGCAGGGGCCGGCGGTGGTGTATCGAAGGAAGAGGTTCTGCTGCCGCTTGGCCGCTTGGACCTGGCCCTGGGCGGCGGACACCTGTGCGTTATGGGTGCTGCCGGGGGTGTCGAGTGTCGCCGCGCCGATGACGGCGGCAGCGGTGACTCCGCCGGTGAGGATTAACGTGCCTAGCAGTTTGGTACGCATTGCTTTGTTCTCCTGAGATCACATGGCCACAGAGACCGTCGGAAGGTCGGGGTCTGCCGGAGAATGGTGCGCAATCGACTGCCGCAATATGGAGAAGCGGTTCCAGGGCGGCCCAACCCGGCCGCGGTGCGCGTGTGGAGTCGTACGGCTGCGAGCGATCAGCACCAGCTGCGCACGTAGCTCAGGTAGCCGCGGAGCACATAGCCCGTGCCCTTGTAGGTGCCGCCGGAGGTATAGATGTTGCCCTGGATCCAGCCGGTGTTGGAGGGGTTGAATCCGCTGTTCACCAGGTCGCCGTTGTACAGGTAGCCCTGGACGTTCCCGCCGGGGACGTCGCGCCAGGTGCCGTCCTGGCCCGTGAACACGTACTGGTAGGTCGCGAACTCGCAGGCGGCCCGGGTGGGCGTGGCGGCGTGCGCGGTGGTGGCGGGAAGCGCCGTGGTGAGGGTCGTCGCGAGGATCGCACCCCCGGTGATACCGATGATCCTCTTCCATCCTGCCATGGGTGGCTCCCTTGCTCGGGTGACGTCCTCTCAGATAACGTCACGTCATCCATACAGACGCTAGCGACTGACGCTTTTGATGTCAATCTGTTCTCTTGGATAACGAAAGATCGAATTGAGGGAGACCGATGAACGACGCGCGCGTCTCGGGGCGCAGGTTCTACGGGATTGCTGAGATCGCTGAGGTGCTGGGGGCGGATCGGCAGCTGGTGACCGTGTGGCGACGGCGGTCGAGTCACGGGATCCCGGCGCCGGATGACGAGCTGGCGTCGGGACCGCTGTGGCTGGCTGCGACGATCGAGCCATGGATTGAGCGAACACGGGCGCGGCTGGAGGACGAGGCCGCAGTTCAGGCCGCCGGCAGCCTGACGCCGGGATTGGTGAAACAGGCCGCGCGTCGGCTGTTCCGGCTGGTGGTGTTGCTGCTGGAAGAGGAGCGCCGTCCTGAGCAAGTGCAGCGGGCGCTGCACGGCTTGGGGCAGTTGCACGATCCCCTTACCCAGGCGATCGGTTCTCTGGAGGGCAGCAAACGCAGCCTGCACGACCTGGCCACCCTGGCGGGTATGGCCGCCGAGGCCACAGAGCAAACCGCCGGCACCCGGCCCAGTCTCCAGACCGACGATCTACTGGCCGCCTGTCTGCAGGTCGTTCCGCAGGTCACCAAACTACTCGCCCGAATCGACCGAGCCTGACTGCATCGGTACGAGAACTCTTCGAGCCGCCGGGACGGTCAACACCTGGGTCTTATCCAGCTTCTCAGCACCCAGCCCCGGGCCGCGGAGTCCTCCGGGGAGTAGCCGCGTGCCCACGCCGAGTTCTTCACATACTCGACGACAAAGGTCTCACCCCAGTGCAATGTGGCGACCGTTGTCGTTTCGTCTTTGGTCTCCGGAGCGGCGCGGACAGTCACCGTATCTCCACAAACTTCATACCGCACCGAACTGCCCCCCGGCCGGGGTGAAGTGGGGCCTGTCGGAGGTTTCGATGTCGGGCGGCCCGTGGCCGATGGCTGAGTGGAGGACGGCGATACCGGTGGCACCGCTGGCCTGCTCGTCCGACGTCCATGCATGGAAGGTGAAGATGTGGTCGTGGAATGGGACGGAGACGCCGCTGAGGGGACGGCTGTAGTCGGCGCCGCTGGCCCGCCTGCGCTAGACCCGCCGTGTTGCTTGAGCAGGAGAAAACCGCCGATTCCCAGCATGAGCGCAAGACCGGTTGCCGAGGCGGCCGCCCAGATGTTCTGGCTCCTACGACGTGTTGGCCGCTCAACCGCAGTCGGTTGCTCAGCCACGCCGTCGTCCGGACGAGGAAGACTGGTGCTGTCCAGATCGAGAGATCCCGAATCGCCGCCGGAATCACCATTCCTCAATCGGTCGGCCCGGCTTATGCCGCCTTCGACCGTTACCTCGGCTTGCGCCAGCGCGGCACGGGCGTCGGCCACGAACGCTCCGGCCGACTCGTACCGATCCATGGCCACCGGTGCGAGCGCCCTGCTGAAGACCGCCCGTAGCTGTTCGGTGAACAGGGAATCCTTCGGCAGATTCACCGGAAGGTCATTTCGTCGGGTGACGTCCAGCCGTTTCCCGGTGAGCACCTCATAGAACACTAGGGCGAACGCGTACAAGTCGGCCTGAGGTCCAACATCCGGCTCACCGCGCAACTGCTCAGGAGCCATGTACCAGAGAGTTCCAACGTTCTGACTGGATTCGGTCATCCGATCTCCGATGGGGCGGGCAAGCCCAAAGTCGGCCAACCGGGCATGCTCACCACCCTCGGGTCCCTCTAGCAAGATATTCTCCGGCTTCACATCCCGGTGCGTCACATCGCTCCGATGTACCGCGTCGAGCGCATCGCCGACCTGCGCCATCAACATCAATGCATGACCAGGCGCCAGCATCGAACGGCGACCGAGCAGATCACGCAGCGTGCATCCACGGACCAACTGCATCACGATGAACGACCTGCCCTCGTGCGTGCCGACATGGTAGATCGGCAGCACGTTCCGGTGACTGACCTTCGCCAGGGTTCGCGCCTCGCGCATGAACCTGCTCAGTGATCTGTGATCACCCAGTGCGGCCTCGGCCATGACCTTGATCGCGACCTCTCGCTCCAAGGCTGAATCCATCGCCCGGAACACCACCCCCATGCTCCCCCGGCCGATCTCCCCCAGCACGCGATAACCAGGCAGCTCAAGTCCTGTACCGAACGTCCGATGCTCAGCCGACAACCGCTTCACCACCTCGTGGCGCTGAATCCAAGATCTTCTCCAGTTGCGACCCGATGCCGACACCGCAGGTGACCGAAGCTCGGCATTCACCACCACTCAGTGCTACCAGAGCACCTGTCCGGCTGGTCAGCGGCGCCGTCACACCCGCCTGCCATCTTCAGGTCACCCGAAATGGGTGTGATCTGGGCGAACGCCCTATATATTAGGGCCGATGCCCGGCCAGCACAGGGAGTTGGCCGGATGTGAAGGCAAGTGATCTGATCTCGCAGATCGACCGGAACCACTGCGAACGCAACACGCCAGCGTTGCGTCGTCGTTCGCTGTGACGTCAGCCATTGAAGACGATTCTCATTCTTGTCGCCACAAGCCGCCTGTACCTTGGCCCCCACTGCGCTGACCACCCACGACCACGGTGACTTTGCTAACAGAGTCGCTTTGTCCGCTGGTCAGGTGCAGGGCGGACAACTCGCCGGTGAGCTCCGTAGTACAGATGCGCACTCTCGGGCTCGCCGCCCATGGCGAAGATCCTTGTCGGCCGTGGCGCACAGTAGGCACGACCGCGGCCTTTCCGCGCTTTGTTTTCCGGATTCGGCTCTCATCGGCTGCTGAGTTTTTTTCAGAAATTCTGGAGTGACCTAGAGTGATCGTGGCGGTTCGTTCTGCTGCACCGGCGTCGGATGATCGAGTTCTTCAATCGGGTGAGTGATCTATAGGATAAGTTGCGGGTTCCATGGATGCGTTTTTGCAGGATGGACACCCGACACTTGGCAGCGTGCCCGGGCCTCTGGTCCTCGCGAGTCACGATAGGACGATCTGGGCAGCCGGCGGCGGCCGCGGCGGGAGCTCGCTGTTACGGTTCGAGGACGAGGGCTGGCGCGCCTGGCCGATCGACGCCCACGGTGTGCGCGCGGTGCTGCCGCTCGACGGCCAGAGCGCCGTCGTCGCGGGTGAATACGGTTTCCTCGCGATCGTCGACCTTTCGGTCATCGACGCTGCGATCGACGACGAGGACGACGAGGGCGTCGATGAAATCGAGACGAAGCACAGCGGCTGCTTGTTCGGTCTGACCCGCATCGGCGACCTGATCTGGGTCACCGGAGACAAAGGCTTCGTCGCCACGCTTGATCCGCAGACCCGAGAACTGCGAGCACAACCGCGATTCACCCGAGAGCGCGTTGTCCGCGCGGTGGACGCCCCCGGCGGCGAACCGGTGTTCGTCGCCGGCCGCCAGATACTGCGACGCCTTTCCGACGGCACCACGGAGCCGATATTCTCCGGACGCGCGCCGCTGACCGACATCGCCTATTCATCTGACGGCGGCTTCGCGGTGGCCGGTGACGCGGGCCAGCTCTTTCTAGCCGTGCCTGGCCAGTCGCCAGCGCCTTGCAGCGGTGTTCCCGCGCTCGATCTGGAGTGCCTGAGTTACGATCCGCGGCGGGACGGCTTTCTGGTCGCCGGTGAGGACGGCTACGTCGGAGTGCTCGGTCGCGATGGCGCGTTGCAGCCGTTGCCCGCCGCAGAGCCGTCGTATCGGCTCACCAGCATTCTGCCCTGGGGCAATGGCCACTTGTATGCCGGATGGATTGAGCAGGGTCCGCCCTATCGGTTCCGTGGCGCGCTGTACTTCGATGGCGACGGTGCCCCGGGCGCGGTGTACGAGGCTCCGCGTCAGGACTTCGGCCCGCCGAGGGCGCGCACCGTCGGTCGCTCCGGCCGTCCAACGCTCGCGGTCGACGCCTGCGAGGTGATCTCGCTGGACGACGCCCAACGGCGAATGCCCGAGGTCGACTGGCCGGACCACACGTTCTCGTTCGACGAGGTCCGGTTCTACGACGGCGATGTCCACATCGCCGACACAGGCGCGCTGTTCGATGATCACAAGGACGACTATGGGGTCGCGGTCCGCGGTGATCTGATCGTCGACGGGACGCTCGACGCCACCGCGGGCGGCGACGCCTACGGCAGCCTGCTGGCGGTTCAGGGCGACGTGTGGGCCCACGCGGCGATATTCCGCTATGGCATCAACGCCGTGATCAGCGGCACGCTTGAGGTCGCGACCGTCCTGATGTGCGACCACGGCGACGACGGAGGCTTTCTCGGGGCCGATGTGATCCGCGCCCAAGTGCTTCACTACTCGCTTTATTTCGCCAAGCCCGAGGCCGAGATCGACGCGTTCTGCATCGGCAATGTCTACGGCGATGTCAGCTTCCCACCGAAACGCGCGAAGGAGATATTCGTCGCGGGCGTGCTCGAGGACGGCTTCCTTGAGGAGGATACGGCGGCGAACTGGCTGCGTGAGGGCAGGTCGATTCTGCGCGACGAACGACGATAGGTCGTCCTAGGACCGCCGGGCACGGGGAAGCGGACCGCCTACCCGACGATGGCAACCGCCTCGGGTCCCTGCGCCAGTCGATATCGCAGAGCTGGGACCCCGAGAGCCGGTGGCGCGAGCGCCGGAGGAGACGCAGCAGGCCAGCTATGCCCGGTCCGCGTGCGCCGCATCAACGCGGAGTTTCGTCCTGCGATGAACGAGCTTCGGCGGTGGAACGGGTTCATCCGGACGGTGAGGGCTATGACCAATCCATGTACCCGAGCCAGGACAGCACGGTGTCCGTGTCGCTGGCGGGAGCCGGTTCACGGTCCTTGTCGGCCTGGGCGAACCGTCGGCCGGACTCGAACAGCGATGCCCATACGGCCCGGGCGCACCGGCTCACCTGATTCGCCATGCGCGGCAGATCGGCGTATCCGGCCGTCCTCGACAATGAGATCGCCGCGACCGCCCGGCCGGCTCCGCGTAAGGGCGCGGCCGCGCACGTCACGCCGCTGAAGCACTCTTCGCGATCGAACGCGACACCCGTTTCGCGCACGGTGGCCAATTCGCTCCGGAGGTAGTCGCCACGGACGATGGTCTGCCGGGTCCGGGGAGTGAAATCCTGGCGCAGCAGCGCTTCGACGGTCGCGTCACCGTAGGCCAGCAGCGCTTTGCCGGAGGCGGTGCAATGCGCGGGAAGCCGGGCGCCGACCTGGTAGGGAATGGCGGAGTGCCGAGGATTGCCGATCTGCTCCAGGTAGACCACCTCCGCCTTGTCGAGCACGCTGAGGTGCGCCCAGTGGCCGGTCTCCTGGTGGAGCGCGATCAGGTGGGGCAGGGCGGCGCGCCGGATGCGGTTGTGGTGGGACGCGAACGCGCCCAGTTCCAGCAGCCGTAATCCGAGGAAGTACCGGCGTCCCTCGCGGCCGAGCCAGCCGATCTTGACGAGCTGGTCCATCAACCGGTGGACGGTCGACTGGGCCAGGCCCGTGTGCCGCACCACGTCGGTGAGGCCGAGCGTCGAGCGCGGGCCCTCGAAGGCGTTCAGGACCAGGGCGACCTTCTCCAGCACCGACGGGGTGGACGACTCGCCGACGTCCTCGGCCATGGCCTTCCTCCGGTCGTTCTCCCGCTCACCGGAAGAATACCGGTTCTCCGCTGAGCGGGAGAAGCGCAATTCGCGGCATCGTCGCGCTGATTAACGTCGGCATTGCCCGGCGAAAGCCCGGGCCTTCGTCCCTCAACATTTCCGGAGAAGGCACATGAGTGAAGAGCACGTGTTCGCCGAGGTCCGACGGCTGGCACCCACCGTGCGCGAGCGCGCCGCCGAAGCCGAGGCACGCGCCTGTGTGCCGGAGGCGACGATCAAGGAGCTGGCCGGGTCGGGCTTCTTCCGCCTGCTGCAACCCCGCCGGTACGGCGGGTATGCGGCCGATCCTTCCGTGTTCTTCCGCTGCCTGCGGACGCTGGCCCACGCCTGCGGCTCGACGGGGTGGGTCGCGGCGGTGCTGGGTGTGGAAGCCTGGCAGGTCGCGCTGTTCAACCCGCAGGCCCAGGAGGATGTCTGGGGACCGGACCGCGACGCCAGGATCTGCGTTTCGCTCGCCCCGGTCGGCACGGTGACCTCCGCCGCCGAAGGCTACCGGCTGTCGGGCCGGTGGAGCTTCGCGTCCGGGTGCGACCACGCGACCTGGGCGCAGCTCGGCGCGATCGTCCGCGACGACGAGGGCAAGCCGGTCGAAATGCGGACGTTCCTTGTGCCCAAGGAGGACTACCGCATCGAGCCGGTCTGGGACACGGTGGGACTGCGGGGCACCGGGAGCAACGACCTGGTCGTCGAGGACGCCTTCGTGCCGGTGTACCGGACGCTCTCCGCCGACGGGATCGCGTCCGCCACGAGGCCGGGGTACGCGGTGAACCCCGAACCGGTCTACCGCCTTCCGCTCGGCTCGATGTTCACGACGTCCATCGCCTCGCCGGTCGTCGGAATGGCCGAGGCGGCCTACGACGAGTACCTCGACGCGATGCGGACCCGGATCCGGGTGACGGGCCGGGCGCCGGTGGCCGAGGACCCCTTCGCGCAGGTCAGGGTCGGCCGGGCGGCCAGCGACATCGACGCGGCGTGGCTGCAGCTGAGCCGCAACATCGCCGACCTGTACGAGTGCGCGCGGAGCGGGGATGAACCGCCGAAAGGGCTTCGCACGCGATTGCGGCGCGACCAGGTCCTGGCGACCGAGCGGGCGGTCCGCGCCGTCGACCTGCTGATGGAGAACGCCGGCGGCGGCGCGATGCGCGTCGGGGACAGCGTCCTCCAGCGCGCCTGGCGCGACGTCCACACCGCGCGGGGCCACACGACGAACGACCCTGAGAAGGCGCTCGCCCTGTTCGGCAAGCACGCCTTCGGCTTCGACGTCGACGACCCGATGCTCTGACGGACCGACGGCCATGCCCGATGGGAAGGAAAAGGCGTTGAACCAGTTCACGGGGCTCGAATTCGAGCCGGAAATCAGCCAGGACGACTTCCGCACCACGATGAGCCGATTCGCCTCCGGGCTCACGGTCGTCGCCGCACTGGACGAGGCGGGCCTGCCCGCGGGCCTGACCTGTCAGTCGTTCGCCTCCCTGTCCCTCGACCCGCCGCTGATCCTGGTCTGCGTCGGCCGCGGATCTTCAAGCTGGGCGCGCATCGAGGGAACCGGCCGGTTCGGGGTCAGCATCCTGGCCGAACAACAGCGGGACGTCTGCGTCTCGCTGGCCCGGCGCGCCGAGGACAAGTTCGACTCGGTGCCCTGGCGGCCGTCCCCCTACGGGACGGTGCACATCGAAGGCGCGCTCGCCACGATCGACTGCCGTATCGGCACCGTGCACGAGGCGGGTGACCACCTCGTCGTCATCGGGGACGTGCTCGATCTCGCCGTGCGGGACGAGGGGACCCCGCTGCTCTACTTCCGCGGTCGCTACGGCAAGGCAACGTTCAGATCATGAGCCCGCGTCGACGCGCTGCTCGGGTGGTCAGGGGGTTGTTCCGTCCGGGAGGGCAGCACGGGCATCGCGGGGGCGGGCACGATGTCGTCGTGGCGCGGGCTCCGTGGTCCACCGCTCCGTTCCTCGTGATCGTGTCCTGACGCGCTGGTGGAGCGCCCGGCGGGCGTCCGCGGTCGAGGCCACCGATGGAGAGGCTCCACGTGATCACGACGGTGTTCAACGGCGCGGACTACGAGGCCGGGGACCGGTTCGACGCCTGGTGCGATCTCGTGGGCGGGATGCCGTGCCCGTACCAGGTGCGTTCCGAGCACGCGGCCGACTACGGTTTCACGTTGCGTATGGCCAGGCTCGGCGCCGCCACGGTGGCCCACACCGTGGTCCCCTCGATCCATGCCATCCGCACTCCGCGGATGATCCGGCAGGCCGAGGAGGGCGTCTACTCGCTGGAGCTGTGCCGGGGCGGCCGCATCGGCGCCGAGCAGTCCGGCCGTGAGGTGGAAGCGATCGTGGGGCAGTGGATCGTGCAGGATTCCTGCCGCCCGCACTCGCTGTGGTCACTGGCCCGAGGCCACCGAGGTGCGGACGCGTTCGGGCTGGCCATCCCCAAATCCGTGCTGGGACTGGACGAGACCACGGTGGCGCCGTTGCTGGCCGGGCCGCTGCCGGGTGACAGCGGCGTCGGCGGACTGCTGACCGGCATGATCGGGCGGATCCTCCGCGAGCCCGGCGCGTTCGGGCCCGCGGACGGCCCGCGTCTGGGCGAGGTGCTGGGTGACCTGCTGGCGGCGATGCTCGCCCATGAGCTGGACGCAACCCGGCTGCTGCCCGAGGAGACCCACAGCCGGGCGCTGACCCTGCGGATCCAGGCGTTCGTGCTGGCCCACTTGGGTGATCGCGACCTGACGCCGACGACGATCGCGGCCGCACATCACATCTCGGTGGGCTACCTGCACCGGTTGTTCCGCCGGGACGGCCGCACCGTCGCCGGGTGGATCCGGACCCAGCGGCTGGAACGCGCCCGCCGTGACCTGGCCGACCCGGCCCAGTACGCGACGCCGGTACAGGCACTGGCCGCCCGGTGGGGCTTCGCGCACGCCTCGGACTTCTCCCGGGCGTTCCGCCGCGCCTACGGCACCTCCCCTCGCGATTACCGGGAGAGCACGCACGGTTAAGCGCTGTTCACTGTGTGCCATGTAGGTCGGGGCTTGAAGCCGGGAGAGTTGATTTCAGCGGGAAGACGGATTGGCGCCGCGGACCATTCCGGGCGCCGACCGTCCACCCGAAGCAACGATCCGGACAATCGCTCCCGCTACAGCGGCTGCGGGCTTCGACGCCCATTGCGCCGCAACGGCACAAGAAAGGAACGGTGAAGAACGTGAACCCGACCAACCTCATGAAGGCCGGAGCCCTGGCCGCGATGGCGGCGGCCCCGCTGATGGCCGCCACCACGGCTTTCAGCTCCACCCCGGCCGACCATGTCACCGCGGTCAAGGCCCCCTGCGAAGCGGGGTATGTGTGCATCTACCCCGGCAACAGCGCAGACGGCACCCCGATCAAGTTTAAGCGCTACGGCACCTACAACCTCAGGAACCAGCGTGGCACGCACCTGGTCGTCAACAACCAGACCGGCGGCGCGGCCCTCCGGCTGTGCCGCGCCTACAACGGCCAGCAGTGCGGCCCCCGCCTCGGCCGCGGCGCTTACCACGTCAACCTCACGCCGATCAATTCCATCGTCCTCGAACGATAACCGGCGATTCGCTTGAGCCCATTCGGCGCCTTGGCCGGGCCCGCACCGCGCGGGGCCCGGCCCGGGCACCGCAGGCGCGGCGACGTGCCCGACGGGGGTCGGCACGCCGACGTCATGGCGGTGGCCGAATTCCCTGCCAGGACGATCTTGGGTGGAGGGGTCCGGTCAGGTTCGGCGGATGGGGCGGGACGTCAGGGCCAGTGCGCCGATGGCGGTGAGGAGCAGGCCGTCGAACAGGGCGATCTTGTCGGGGCCCACCGTCTCGGCCAGGCCGCCGGAGCCGACGAACATCGTGATGACGCTGAGGTTCTGGGCCAGGGCCATCGTGGCGGTGGTGCGGGAAAGGTGTGATGGCGGCGCCGCGTTGATCACGAGTGGGGTGAGGTGCGTTGCGGCGATCCCGTAGCCCAGTCCGCCCGCGGACGCGGCGGCGATCGCTAGGGGGAGGTTCGGCGCCACGGCGATGCCCGCGACGCCCGCGCCCATGATGACGATGCCCGTCGCCGAGGTGAGGCCGAGGCGGTCCAGTGTTCCGCGGCGGGAGATCAGGGCGGCGACGACGAAGAAGGCGACGCTCTCGGCGCCGAGGATCCAGCCGACCGCGGTCGCCTGCCATGCGTGCATGCGCACGATCAGCGGGATCAGGAGGGGTGCGACGGGGGCGAAGAAGGCCGCCGTCGCGGCCATGACCAGCAGTGATGGTCGTAGGAGGGGGTCCCGCGCAGCGAGCTGGATGCCGCTGCGGACGTCCTGGAGCAGGCTCGTCGGCGGCCCGGGCGGTGCGGGTGTGAAGTCCGGCCGGACGGCCAGGAGCGCGACGGTGACCACGGTGAAGGCCAAGGCGTTGATGAGCGCCGCAGACGAGAGGCCACCGGCGGCGGCCACCGTGCCGCCGAGGGGGGCGCCCACGAACGCGGCGATCTGCTGGCCCGCCTTCTGGGTCGCGAGTGCGCGCGGCAGCATGTCCTCGTCGACGAGCCTGCGCACCATGGAGGTCGCGGCGGGAAGGTGGAAACCGTTGATCGTTCCTGCGATGGCGCTGTAGCAGACCAGAAGCGGGACGGGGGTGCCCGCGACGGCGGCGATGGCGGCGAGGCTCAGCGCCGCCGTCACCATGGCCGCCAGCGTGGTGATCATGACGCGGCGTGGGCCCACCCGGTCCGCGACGGCCCCTCCGACCAGCAGGAGGATCATCTGGGGCAGGACGCCGCACGCGAGCACCGTCCCCGCGGCTCCACCGCCGTGCGCGGTCGCCGCCCACTGGAGGGCGACCGAGAAGGCGACGTTTCCCGCCGTGGCGATGAGAGTGCCACAGAACCATTTCTTGTAGTCGCGGGGCAAGGGCGCTTTCGCCGTTGTCGCGGACCGGGTGAGAATCATGCGGACACTGGCGCCGGATCGGGCTGGATGCTCTCCACCAGAACGCGGCCGGCCTCCGTCAACGGAAGCTCGTCGCGGACGGTGGCATACGCGGCGACCAGGTGTTCTCGTGCCAGCTCGGCCCTTTCGGGAATGGCGTGCTCGCCCAGGCGGGCATGCCATTCACAGAGTCGTGCGAGGACGAAGAGCTGGTGGAGCAGGCCGGCCGCGGGACGCGGGTCCTCCCGCAGCGGGGTGGAGTACGTGCGGCCGCCGTCGTCGTGCAGACACGGTGTGCTGGCGAGGACCCCGTTCAGCCGCACGTGAGAGGACTCGTGGACGATCTCCTCCGCGAGTTTGACGGGCAGGGACAGGTCGGCGGCCTGAAGGGCGATCAGGCCGTGCGTGTAGATGTCGGCGAATCCGATCGCCTGCCCGGCGGTGAAGAAGGTCAGGCAGGAGACGGTGGCCGACATCTCTTCGAGCATGTCCGGCCAGTGATCGCCGATCAGCCGGTGCGCCTCACGGAGGGGCTCGTGGTGATCCAGTTCCTCCGGCCGGTGGAAGGTGATCTCCGCCGTGTCGCCGGCCTGCCGCGCGTCGTCGTCGTGCCGTCCCACGGTGGCCGCCATCACCACCGGATCCAGCGGCACGAGATCGACGGCGAAGAGCCCGTCCGCCGCGCCCTTCCTTGCCCGGCCGCGGCTCTCGGTGACGGCGCGGACCATGGCCCGCCGGGACAGGGCGGGAGTGGCCCCGCCCTTTCCGGCGTAGGCGATCGAGCACGTCACAGGATGGACGAAGTCCTCGTCGAGATCCTGTTCCGCCTCAAGCGGCTCACCGCCGTACATTTCCTGTAGTCGCATCCCGAGGAAACGGGAGAGCGCGGCGCGTTCGAGCCGCGCTCTCGCCGAGTCGGGCTGCCAATGCAGCTCCATTGGATTCCTTAGGCGCTGAACACCGTGCCGCCGTCCCGCTGCATCGAGAGCGGGATCTCAGGGAGGGTGACGACCGTGAGCTTGTCCATCTGTTTCCCCTTTCTCCGGGCAGTGGCGTCGTGCCGCTGCCGTCGCAAAAGAAGTATCAGCGCGGATTTTCACATCTGCTTCACATCTGCTTCACGCGAGGTGATCGCGGGGCAGGGCGATGGCCGTGCCCAGCGCGTCGGCCGACGCGGCGGCACGTTCTCCGTGGCCGTACGCCGACGCCGGACCGTGGGTGACCCGTAGGGGGACGCGGCGCCGAGGCCCTGTGGCGGCGAGGACGGCCACGGGCACGAGACGCGCGGCCCCGCTGTTTTAGTTGTGGCTTAAAGGTCTGGCACCACGCAGTTTGGCTCGCGCAGTCTGGATACATCGAGCGCACCCGAAACCCGGTGCACTGTACGGATGATTCATTCCGGTCGCTTTTCCAGCGGCTGAATCCGTTCGCCCTGGCGGCAGGCAGAGCGGGGATCTGTGTCCGCGTCTTCGACGAACGAACTGTTGAAGATTCAAGAACGACTCAGGGGAAGCGGAATATGTCTCACAGGGAGACGGGGGTCCCATCCGATGCCGAAGCGGGAGACCGTTTGTCGGCGGCGGTTTCGGTCAAGCTGCTGGGGCCGCTCCAGGTCGCGGTGAACGGAGAGCGGGTTCCTCTGACGGCGGGCAGGCTCTGCGCCCTGCTGGCCGTCCTGGCCCTGTCGCCGGGGCGCACCGTCACGATCGATCGCCTGGCCACGGCGGTATGGGCGGACGAGGACCCGCCCGGCAACATCCGGCGGAGCGTGCAGACATATGTCGCGCGTTTGCGGAACGCGCTCGGCACCTCGACTATCAGCACCGAATCGACGGGGTATGTCCTTCACGCCGATCCGGAGGACATCGACATCCACCAGTTCGTGCGGCTGGTCGGCGCCGCGTCGACCGCGCCTGACGGGACCCTGGAGCGGGCGCGGCTCGCGAAGGCACTGGACCTGTGGCGCGGCATGCCGTTCGAAGGGGTACCGTGCGCCTCGCTGGAGGCGTCAGAGGCTCCCTGGTTGCTCGAAAGCTATCTGACCGCGCTGGAACGCCGCATCGACCTGGACATCTCCATCGGCCGCCACGAAGGGCTGGTGGTCGAGCTGAGCCGGCTGACCGCGTCCCATCCGTTGCGGGAGTCACTATGGGCGCGGCTCCTCCTCACCCTGAAGAAATCGGGCCGCCGCGCCGATGCACTCGTACGCTACGAGACGATTCGCTCGCGGATCGCCGATGAACTGGGCACGAACCCGGACCCCGTACTCCAGCAGATCCACGCAGAGCTGCTGGTCCGGTGACACCGGCGCCGTAGGGCATACGCGGCCATTCGAAGCCGTGACCATCCGTGTTTCTTCGCGTTGAGGGTTTAACAGGACAGCAGCCCCACACGCCACCATCTGCGCTGCTGCGTACTGTATTCCTGACACTTGTGCTCTCGCCGTCATCGATGGTCCCGCACCCTGGTCATGCTGCGGCCCGAGAAAGTTCCGAACACGAACAACTAGGCGGAAACACGCCACGGTCCCGCGGCCGGACGATTTCGTGAACTACCGTCCCGCCCAGCGAGGTGGACCTTTCGGACGGCACGTGAACGAGCCGGTCCGCGTCGGGCAAGCGAATGCCGGCCCTTTCAGCCACAACCGAGGTGAGAGGACTTTGTCATGGTGGCTCTCCGCTTCACTTCTGAAGATCTCCGACGCATCACCATCGCCCCCAGGGCGGAGGCGATGGTGGAACTCGCGTTCAGCGCGATGGTCCTGCAAACGGCCGAGACCCCCGGACTCGGCCATGACTGGAAACACACGGTGGCGGCGCGGCTGCGAACCGAGACCACCCCGATCTTCGATCTCGTCCGGCAATTCAGGTACTTCCCCGATTTCCTCAGCCCCTTAGGGGTCGCGGATCCGGCCGCCGGCATCGACACCGTCGCCGACACGCCGGTGACGGACCTGGAAACACAGCTCACGATGCTCAGGGAAGTGCAGCGGATCCCCACGTGGACCAGCGGGCTGGCCGCGGGCCGGCTCGGCGCCCGGAAGGAGCTGCGGACCGCCTTGCGGCAGCTGTACCGCGTGGCCTTGGAGCCGTACTGGGAGACGATCTCCACCCGTGTCCACACGGACCGGATGGTCCGCGGTCAGGTCATGTTGAACGGCGGCGTCGACGCCCTGCTGGCGACTTTGCACCCCACCCTGCACTGGCGGCCACCGATTCTGGAATGCGTCGCCTCGGTCTGCACGCCCACGGTCGATCTCAAAGGACGTGGGCTGCTGTTGATCCCTTCGGTACTCGCCCCGAGGCCCGCCTTCGCCGAACTGCCCGGCAAGCCGATCTGCCTGTTCTACCCCGTCCGCGTGACCGAGCGGCCCACCGACGGCGCCGCTCTGGCCGCGCTGCTCGGCGCCACACGGGCCGCCGTCCTCCAGGAACTCGCCAACCCGTCCACCACGACACAGCTCGCCGACAAGGTCTTCGTCTCCCCCTCCGCGATCAGCCAGCACACCGCGGTGCTCCGCCGGGCCGGGTTGATCACCACCCGGCGCGTCGGCCCCGCGGTGATGCACGGCCTGACCCCGCTGGGCTCGCAACTCGTCCAGGCCACGCCGTTCGAGGACGGGTCGTCCTTGGCCGCCCCGGCGCCCGCCCGGGCAAGGCCATAGCCAACGGGTGCACCTGGCAGGCTTGCCGCAGGCAGCCCGAAGGAGCACACCAGTGTCGGACAGTTTCATGGTGGCCGCGCGGATTCCGAGGGCGCGGGAGGCGTTCGAGCGGTGGCTCGACACACCGGTGCCGGAGGCCGCCGACGCGATCGAGAACCCGGACCAGATGTACACCGGGTGGTTCTGGGACGGGACGAGCCCGCAGGACGACTGGAACCTGGACCGTGAAGGCAAGAACCCGCGCACACTGTTCGCCGAGCAGATCGACAAGGGCCAGGGCGTCGCCGTCCTCCGGCATCGCGACGGCGCGCTGGAGGCGTACCTGCTGCACTGGGGCTTCGACCGCTGGTCGGTCCACATGGCGCTGCTGGCGCTCGCGGTGGCGGGCCCGCACAAGGCGGACGGCGGCGACGACCACGCGATCTTCTGGGCGGAGACCTCGGGCAGCCTGGGCCCGCCGGACTGGGACGGCCGTCTCGCCTGCCTGGCCATCGGCCGGACCGGCGCCCGCTTCACCGGACGCACCGACCTCACCGGCGTGCTCGCCGCCCTCGGTCCCGCCGAGGACGCCTTCTTCGCCCTGGTCGAACGCCTGCACGCCGAGGAGGAGGCCGACGGCCCCCACCTGTCACCCCGGGAGCCGGAGTTCGTCGATCCGGCCGTCCTCGACCGGGGCAACGGCTGAGCCCCCCGGCCGGGGTGCGGCGAGGATTCTGTCACCGCGTGCTGGCAAGCTGGGCCTCACCAGGACGAACACGTCGAAGGAGCAGCCCGATGCGGATCGTGATCAGTGAGTTCATCAGCCTGGACGGCGTCGTCCAGGCCCCGGGCGGCCCCGACGAGGACCGCGACGGCGGCTTCGCCCACGGCGGCTGGACGCACCCCTACTTCGACCCGGAGGTGGTCGGCGGGGCCTTCGACGCGGCCATGAAGAACGCCGCGGCTCTGTTGTACGGCCGCCGCACCTGGCAGAACATGGCCGCGGCATGGCCGGAGCGGGGTGGCGACCCGTTCGCGGACAAGCTGAACGCCCTGCCCAAATACGTCGTGTCCGACAGCCTGAGCGACGACGACATGAAGTGGAACACCCAGCGCATCCCCGTCGGCCAGGCCGCCGAACGCATCGCCGAACTGCGCGGGTCCGGCGACGGCGACATGATCATGATGGGCAGCCCGACGCTGGCGCGGACCCTGATCGAGAACGGCCTGTTCGACGAGCTCCTGCTGATCTCCATGCCGGTGATCCTGGGCGGCGGCAAGTCGATCTTCCCTGCGGACGGCGTGAAGCACGGCCTGAAACTGGTCTCCACGGCCACCGCCTCGACCGGCGCCACCGTCCACGTCTACCACCGCGCCGACGCCTAGGAACGGCGGGGCGCGGATCCAGCCACTGCGCCCCGGACACGCCGCCCAAATCCTCGCCATCTACCAACTGGGCATCGACGAGGGCCACGCCACCTTCGAGACGGCCACCGCATCGGACGCCACCGCGGACGCTGGCGCGACGTCGTCCTGGTGGAACGACGCAGCCCCAGAATCACTTGACCCACGATTAGGCACCATTCCCCTCACTAGGAAGGGCCGCTCCACATCGGTATTTCAGGGAGTGCGCCTGGTCAGTCTCGCGACTGTGTCGTCCAATGCCTGGACTTGTGACGACTCGCCGGCGTAGGCGTGAACCAGCGAGAGGAACTCCTGGAGGCCCTCCGGGAACTCCAGGCATGTGCGGACGATCGAATGGATGTCCAGGTGGGGCTGGGCACGGCGCGGGACACGGATCGCGATCTCTTTGCGCAGGGCGTCCACGATCTGCTGCCGTCCTTCGGCCGTCGTCAGCAGCGGAATGTCCATGAGCCGATCCACGATCTCGAAGAGGGCGGGGAGTTCGGTCTCGTCCGCCTGTCTCGTCCGGTGGCGCGCGTTCAGTCCCGGACCGGACGGCGGGGTGTGGCCGGACGGCTCGGTGTGGCCGGACGGGAGCGGTCCGACCGTCGCGGGCGCACCCGAGGGACTCCCCGCCGGCGGTGGCGCGGCGCGGACGGACAGCCAGGCGGTGGTGTCGGTCTCCTTGAGGCGCACGTCGATCGGCCGGAACTCGGTGGGGTCGACCGCACCCCGGCCCTCGCGGATCACGTCGCGGTAGAACTCGTCGGAGACGAGGATCCCCAGGTCGGCCGGTATGTCGGCGAGCACCTTCTTGAAAGACGGCGCGTCCAGAAGCCGATTGACGTGGTTGACGGTGGTGCCGACGATGCCGTTTGCGTCCGATTCGAGCGGCCCGCTGTGCAGGGCGATCCGCAAGCGCATCCGGGCGTGCTCGGCCGCGATGTCGTTGTGCCTGCGCAGGGAGCCGCGCAGGTGGTCGGGCAGCGGGTGGGCGAGACGCGCCGGGTCGTACGACGGCGGCAGGACGACGATGACCCCGTCGCCGCGGTCCTCCTGGTAGCAGCCGTCAAGCGGCATGCCCGATGCTTCGAAACCGCTTTTGAGCGCCTCGTAGAGGACGATTCGCAGATGACCCTGAACGTGGTCGGTGCGTTTCCCGAAACCGATGATGTCGCAGACGAAGAGCGTGCAATGGCCGGTCGGGGTCCAGCCGGTCCCCGCATCGCCGGAGCCGTTCCGCATGACCTCTGATTCCCCTTGGACGGTTGGATTGCCCCAACTGTGCACACATGGTGCTCGCTTCGGCAAGCGGTATGCCGATCGGTCACACTTCCCGGGCTTCTAGCGCTTGTACGGTCGGTCTTCTGTGTCCGGCGACGCAGAACGCCCGGGTGGACGCGGCCTACATTGACCAGCAAAGCGGCCTTGGGCGGGAAGGCGGTAACGGCGCATGGCGGACGACGAGAGGAGATCGCCGGCGCCGGTGCAGCCGGCGACGATGTCGATGGGACGCGCGCACGACCAGATCCGGGCGGAGCAGACCACCGCCGAGATCGTCGCGCTGCTCACGGACATCCCGGATATGCGGGAAGTGGCCGGACGTTCCATCGTCGTCCACTACATCAGTGAGCACGTGCGCACGCAGTTGCTGCTGCCGGATCTGCCGCAGCCAAGATACTTTCTCTACAATCTCGTGCGCGCCTGCCGCGAGTTGCCCGACGGGCTTCAGGTGCTGGTCCGCGCGGTCGAGTTCGTGGCGGGCCCCACCGCGGCCGTCGCGCGTCTGAAGCGCACCCTGAGCCCGGTCCGCGCGCACTTGGAACCGGGCGCCGAGTCCCAGATCGAGGAACTGCTGACGGGTCTGCGGGTGCCGTCCCTCACCCGGCTTTACGTCACCGCCACCGGGAACAGCATCGCCACCGTCCCGTTCAGGCCCGCCGACGCCTGGGACGTGTTCTCGACCCTCCTCGACCACAACACGGCGCCCGGGAAACCGCCGCCGCATCTGATCTTCGTCGCGATGTTGTTGCAGACCTTGCAGACGCAGCAGTCCGCGAACGGAGCCGATGCCGAGGAGGCATGGCGGCTCAAAAAGCTGCGTGAATGGCTGACGACGCAGACCGATCAGTTGCGCCGCGAGGGCGGCGCCACCCAGGCGGACTATCTCGACCGCATGCGGGATCGTTCCGCAGCGCTCGCCGCGCGCGCCGACAAGCCCATCTACCTCATCATCCAGCTCGAACCGCTTTCGGATCTCGTCGAGGGTGAGGTGATGTGCCGGCTGTCGCATTGGCGGCAGGTACATCCGCTCGAATGGCGGCCCGAGCCCGGGGAGGACCGGATGGTCCCGTTGAGCGCGGTGCCCGAGCAGGTCGGCGCCCTGGTCCGCGAAGCCGAGCGAGGCTGGGCCTACGAGCTCGACGACTCCCTGGTGCTGGAGTTCGTCCTGCCCCTCGACATGATCAATCTCGATGTGGACCAGTGGACGCGGGACGCCCCGGAGACGCCGGACCCGCCGACGCTCGGCGCGGAGTACGAGATCCTCGTCCGGAGCCAGGAGAGGCTGCGCGCGCTGGGGTTCCATCGCGCCTGGCGCCAGCGCTGGCAGGTGCTCCTCGATGGCGTCGACGGCACCACCTACTGGGCGACCGCGGGAGAGCCGGCCCATCCGCGCCCGATGGGCGACCGGCTGCTGAGCAGCCGCGAGATCGTCGCGTGCGTGCTGAGCGGCCCGCCCGACCGTGAGCCCGGCCGCGGCGAACTCCGGAAAGCGCTGCGGGCGGGGGTGCCCGTGGTGCTCTGGCACCGGGCGGAGGAGATCGCTTCGAATACGCGGGAGGCGGTGCGGCAGGTCGTCGACCGCCCCGACATCAAGGCTCTTCCCACTCATCTCAGGCGCCTTCGAGGAAACACACCGCAGGCCGATGACCGTAATGGACGCACATCCCTGGAGGTAACCCTCCTATGGGATGACCCGAATCACTTCCTGGACGATGCCAGCGCTCTGCGCGCACCAGTAGCACGGGCGTGACAGTCGTGATGATGACCGATAAAGGGATCGTGGCCATCGGTGGGTCGTGCGGATCCTTGCGAAGCAGAGCGCCGAAGAGGATCCTCGACCTAAGGTGGCTGTCACCGGTTCTGTCCCAGAGCAAGGATCCCCCGCAAAACCCATAAGCCACGCCAGAAGAGGACATCGTCGATGGCCGTTGACGAGCCGCACGAGGTCCCCGACCCGCGCGACGTGACATTACCCCCCGGCCCCGCGGCCGATTCTCCGGGCGATGGTCCCGGATGGTGGATTTATCGCGGTGACGGCCGTCCTCTGCCGGAGGGACGGCTGGCCGCGGCGCTGCCTCCCCCGCCCCCGTGGCGAGCCTTCGAGGGCGCGCCGGCGCTCCCGCCTCCGCCCGCCGACGAGCGCGATCTCGTCCGCCGGCTCGGCCCCGTCAGCGCCCGCCCACGTGTCGCCGATCCCGCGGAGGTCGACGCCGTCAACGCGGCGATCCTCCTGCGACGACCGCTTCTGGTCACGGGGAAGCCCGGGTCCGGGAAGACGACCCTCGCGTACCGGATCACCCGCGAGTTAGGGCTCGGCCGGGTGCTGCGCTGGCCCATCGGCAGCCGGAGCACCCTGCGCGACGGACTGTACGAGTACGACGCGATCGGCCGGGCGCAGGACGCGGCGACGGCCCGCCGGATGCCCGGGCGCGACACCGACGACCTATCCGACGCACCCGGCCCAGGTGATCCGCACCTCGCCGCGCTGACCGACGCCGGAGTAGGGCATTACCTCCGGCTGGGCGCGCTGGGAACCGCGCTACTACCCTATGAACTTCCGCGCGTGCTGCTCGTCGATGAACTCGACAAGAGCGACATCGACCTGCCGAACGACCTTCTCGACGTCTTCGAGGAGGGTGAATACCGGATCACCGAGTTGTTCCGCATGAGCGCCCGCGAGCCCGTGGTGAAAGTGCACACCGCCGACCCCGACGGAATGGCCGAGATCGTGCGAGGAAGAGTGCGCTGCCGCGCATTCCCCATCGTCGTCATCACCAGCAACGGCGAGCGGGAGTTCCCGCCCGCGTTCCTGCGCCGGTGCCTGCAATACACCATGAAAGAGCCGGACGAGTCGCGTCTCGCCGACATGGTGGCGGCGCATTTCGCCGAGCGGTCCGACGAACCCACCCGGCGGCTGGTCCGCAGCTTCCTGGACCACCGCGGCGTCCGGCGCGAACTCGCGGCGGACCAGTTGCTCAACGCCGTCTACCTCACGACCTCCGGCGCGCGGGGCCCGGACACCGATTGGGAACGGCTTTTGGATCTCATCTGGCAACGGTTGGAAGTGGCGGCCCCTGAGTGAGCGATCGGTTCGGAGACCCAGCGGCGCGCGGCACGGGACGTTCGGGCGGGCCCGCCGGTCGACCCGTCTGGCACGAGGTCTCCGACGTCATCTGGCTGGCCGCACAGATGAGCGCCGCCGAGCGCGCCGCGCGCCGCGAGGACGACCCGGCCGAGCCGCGCGCGCCTCGGGCCGATCACCGGCGGCCCGCCGGTGGTGGGTCCTCCGGTGCCGACCGCGCCAAGCCGTCGGAGGCCGATGGGCCTGACGAGGCATCGCGCGGTTTCTCCGCCGATGTCGGCGCCGCGACCGGAGCGCCGTCGCCGGTGCAGCCGGCGACTCCTCGTGCCGGTGACCCGCCGCGCTTGCGTCCGCTACGTCCGCCGGAACAGAACGGGCAGGCCCAACCGCCCTCTTCCTCCCTGTCCGCGTGGATCGCGCCGTTCGCGGAGGTCCGGCCGCTGACCGACCGCCGCCGCCTCGAACAGGCCTTTCGCCCGTTCAAACGGACGGTCGCGTCCCGGCGGGGCGAGGTGGAACTGGACGACGAGCCGACCGCGACCCGCGCGGCGCAGGACGGGCTCTGGCTGCCACAGACACGCCCCGTCCCAGAACGGTGGCTCGATCTCGACGTCGTCGTGGACGACGGGCGGCTGGCCGCGCTCAACCGCCCGACGACCGACCGGTTCCTCGACTGCCTCGGGGCGGTCGGGGCCTTCCGGATCATCCGCGCGCACCTGCTCGACACCGACGGCGGCGAGACCGGGGCGCTGACGCTGCGCGAGCCGGGCCCGCTGGCCACCACGCACGCCGCCGCCGGGCTCACCCTCCGGGGACGCCGCGACCGGCGGCTCGTCCTCGTGCTGACGGACGGGATCGGGGACGCCTGGCACTCGGGGGCCGCACAACGCCTGCTGGCCCACTGGGGCGGGCAGGCACCGGTCGTGCTGATCAACCTGCTCACCCGCCGCCAATGGCGGCGCACCGGACTCGCCACCCGGGCCGCCAACCTGTTCACGCCGGGCCCCGCGGTCGCCAATCGGTTCTACCGCGTGCGCTACCCCGCGGCACCGTTCGGCGGCGACCCCGATGCCGCGCCGGAGCCCGCGAACCGTTCCCATGTCCACGTGCCCGTCGTGGAACTGGACGCCGGCCAGCTCGCAGGCTGGGCGGGATTCGCGACGGCGCGCCGCGGCGACTGGTACGGTGCGGTCGCCGTCTGCGGCGACCCCCACGAACCCTCCAGGATCTCGGATCCGGCGTTCGTCGACGACGCCATGAGCGCCGAGTCGCCCCCGCCGGAGATCGTCCGGCGGTTCCGCGCGGCGGTCAGCCCGACCGTGTACGCGCTGGCCGTGCACTTGGCGGCGGCCCCGCTGAACGCACCCGTCATGCGGCTCGTCCAGCGCACGATGCTCCCGGAGTCGCGGGCCTCTGACCTGGTCGAACTGGTCGGCAGCGGACTGCTGAACCGGGTCGCGCCAGAGCGGGGGCCGGCGGCCGACGCGGGGGACGAGGTCGTCTTCGACTTCGCCCCCGGGGTCCGTGACGAGCTCCTCGCCGGTGGCCTCCGTTCTGACACGACACGTGTGCTGACCACGGTCGCGGGGTATTTGGCCGACCGTGTCACCGGATTGCGTGATCTTTCGAAATTGATCACCGTGCCCGAGCGGATCGACATACCGGAATTGACTGACGAACTTCTGCCGTTCGTCCTTCCGGTCCTTCACGTCCTCAAAGCACTCGGCGGCCCCTACCGGCGGCCGGCCGACGCGCTCGACGCCAAACTTCGCGGCAAGACCGCCCATTTTTCTGGAAAAGGGCCGGATGGAATAGCCCGGGATGCGGGAATGACTGGCTCCATGCAGTCGTCGCTCGAAATCGCCGCACTCGACGAGCAGCTCACCGGCCCCGAGGACATCATCAAGGCCCCCCACCTTGGAGTCGGTGTGACAGTTCGAGATATACCGGAGAAGGCCGGTCGCAAGGCGAACGAGCCGCCGCCCGTCTGGGGGAACGTACCTCCCCAGAACATTAGCTTCACGGGACGTGAAGAGCTGCTTGAGCAGTTGCACGAGCGTCTCTCCCTGGGAACCACGGCGGTACTTCCCCAGGCGTTGCACGGAATGGGCGGCGTCGGCAAATCACAGATAGCCATCGAATACGTTTACCGCCATATGGCGGACTATGATGTGATTTGGTGGATCAGATCCGAACGGCCCGGCCAGATCCAGCAGGATCTCGCCGAGCTGGCCGCCGAACTCGATTTGCCGGTCAGCCAGGAGGTCAATGTCGCGGTACCGGCCGTCCGCGAGGCACTGCGCCTCGGCCGCCCCTACCGCAACTGGCTGCTTGTGTTCGACAACGCGGAGGAGCTTCAGGACGTCCGGGACTTCTTCCCCACCAACGGCCCGGGCAAGATCCTCGTCACCTCCCGCAACCAGGACTGGACGAAGATCGCCAAGTCCCTGGAGGTCGACGTCTTCGCCCGTGAGGAGAGCAAGGCACTGCTCCGCCTGCGGGGTCCGGATCTCGCCGACGCCAAGGCGGACGAGCTCGCCGAGGTCCTTGGTGACCTTCCGCTGGCGATCGCCCAGGCCGGAGTGTGGCTCGCCGAGACGGGCATGCCGGTCGACGAGTACCTGCAACTGTTCCGGGAGAAGCACGAGAAGGCGGCCGAGCTGCTGGCGGACGCCGCGCTGGTGGCCAATGAGCTGCCGGTCGCCGCGGCGTGGAACGTCTCCCTGGACCGGCTGCGGACGAGCGACCCCGCGGCGCTCCAGCTGCTCCAGGTCTGCGCCTTCTTCGCCCCGGAGCCTATCTCCCTGCAGATGCTGTCGGGCGCGCGGAACGTGGAGGGCCCTCCCGAGCTGGTGGAGGCGCTGGGCGACCCGATCAAGCGGGGGCGGGCGATCCGCGCGATCAACAGGTACGCGCTGGCCAGGATCAGTCACAAGGACAACACGATCATGCTGCACCGGCTGGTGCAGCGGGTCCTCGTCGGTCAGATCCCCGCAGGTGAGGACGTCGAGCTTCGCCGGTGCGGATACCAGCTGATGACGAATTTCGACCCGCGCGACCCAACGGTACCGGCCAACTGGCGGCGCTATGCCGATCTGCTGCCGCATGTCCACTACTCCGGTGTCGTCGCCTTCGACGACCCCTGGACTCGTCGGCTCGTCCTCAACGAGATCGACTTCCTCTTTCAGTGGGGTGACCACCGGGGCTTCCTCGAGCTGGCGAAGACCGCGGTGAAGATTTGGACCGAGACCCTCGGTGAGGGCAACGAGCAGACGCAGGAGGCCCTCCTCCACCTCGGCCGCGCGCTCCGCCTGCGAGGGCGGTTCCAGGAGGCATACGACAACCACGTTCGAGTCCGCGACCTCCGTGCTGAGGAGCATGGGATGGACGACGAACGCACGATCGAGGCGCAGCGCTTCGTCTCCGGCGACCTGCGTTACATGGGGCAGTTCAAGCAAGCCCTCGAACACGACAAGCGCTCCTACGAGGCATTGCGCCGCATGTACGGCGAGGACGACCCGATCACCCTGCAACAGGCGCATCTCTACGCCATCAGTCTCCGCCTCAACGGCGACTTCCGGACGGCGCGCGATATCGACCGACAGACCTACCGGCATCTGGTGGTCGTCTTCGGCGAGAACCACGGCCGTGCCCTGTCATCGCTGGCGGCGATCGCCGTCGACGAGATGGAGCTGGGCCATTTCGATGAGGCGAGGGAGCTGACGCGGCAGAACGCGCAACGTCTGGAGTCCGCCTTCGGCAGCAGCTACGCGGGCCTCGCCGAGAGCCTGACGGCGTTCTCCGTCATGGAACGCAAAGCCGGCGAGCACGAACGGGCACTCGACCTCTCGACCGAGGCGCTAGAACGCTACAACGAGCAGTTCGGGTCGTACCACCCCGGCTCGATCTCCGCCGCCCTGAACCACGCGGTGAACCTGCGCCAGGTCGGCAGACTCGACGATTCGATCAAGCTGGCGCGCGTGACGGCACGGAACTTCCTGAAGATGTTCGGCCCCGACCACCCCAACACACCGACCGCGAACGTCAATCTCGCGGTCGCCCTCCGGCTGAACGGGCAGATCGACGAAGCCAGGAAACTGGACGAGGCGGCGCTGGACACCCTGTCCAAGGTCCTCGGTCTCGATCACCCGCGCGCGATCGTCTGCGCCATCAACCTGGCCAGCGACCACTACACGGTCGGTGATTTCCAGGAGGCCATGGAAAGGGATCGCCGGACGCTGGAACGAGCGCATCGCGTCCTCGGCGAGGAGCACCCGACCGCGCTCGCCTGCATGTTCAACCTCGGGCTCGACCTGCGTGGGTTGGAGGAGGTACCCGAAGCCGACGAGCTGACGGAGCGGGCCATCGACAGTATGCGCAGGGTGCACGGCCCGAAGCATCCCGCCACCACGTCCGCGCGGGAGGGCGTCCGCGCGGACTGCGACATTTATCCGATTCCGGTCTGAGACGAATCGACAGCCGCACGAAAACACGACTTCCCCTTCGGGGGGCCTACGTCTGACTTGAGCCTGTTTCATTGACAAGCAAACTGGGTAAGAAACACTCTCGTCATCGCGCTTCGATGGATGACGAGGCATAATTGCCGGACCTGGACACGCCACGGCCGCCCACGTACAGTGGGGGAGCACATTTATGCATCACCACGGATTGTCCATTCTTGCCAAAATTCGGCGATCACGTGAGCGTAGCGGGAATCCAGCCGATCCGGCCGCCAAGGGATCGGGGTCGCGGACAGTGCCGTCCTCTCACCGAGAACCACCGCGATGCTCCCCCCTGAGGACGGAGGAGGTAATGGGCGGTCAAGGAGACTGGGCCACGGCGTCATGGCGCAAGAGCAAGAGATCCGGCTCAGATGACCCACCCGGTGGAGGATGCGTCTCTCTTGCGGCCTCCGCCTCGTGCGGTGCCATCAGGGACACCAGGAACCCCTGCGGAACGATGATCATTATTCGCAAGGCCGCCTTGCGCAGGATGCTGGACGAGATCAAGAACGGCGTCTTCGACCTGCCGTGATGCGGCCTGTCACCGGTTGGAGGCGCGGCGGCCGCTGTTGCCGCCCGTGACGTCCACCGCGGAATCCGCGCCTCCGCTCCCGTCGGCTCAGCCCTCGAAGGCGTCGGCCTTCACGGCGCCGATGAACGCGCGCCAGGAGTTCATGGACAACGACAGCCGCGGACCCTCAGGGTCCTTCGAATCGCGGATGGCCCGGGTGACGCCGATCGACGCCACTTCCACGCACACCCCGAGGTCGGGGTCGCTGCTCCGGCTGCTCTTCCTCCAGACGGGCGTGGACGCACTGGGATGACTCATGCCTCACTTCTCCCTGTGTCGAATTCCGGCGCCACAGGGAAGTGCGCACGGCCCATGCCCAGTGGCGCATGGGCAGGGCCATTCTATCGCACGATGAAGAATTCTTCAGCCATTCTCTTCCATCATCTCGCAGAGCCCCCTTTATATCCTGACCCTTACGCACAAAGTGTTCTTTAATAGACTCCAACGGAAAAGGTCTAGACCGTCCGATAAGGTGATGATTCCTTTCAGCGAACTGACGCGGGGCCGCCGACGCTGGGTGTTGGCGGTGGGCGGCATGAGGGGCGGGCGGTGCCTGCGCGGCCATCTTCGTCCGCCATGTGGACACACTATGTAGTCAGTCGTGTGCATTGAGTAGTTCTACCTGGACGGCGAGACTTCTACTGCCCGTCACGGATCGGAAGGAGTCACCTGTCATGCGCCACATCCCCCGCCTCGTCGGTTCCCTGGCCGTGGCCGCCATCGCGGTCACCGGTCTGATGTCGAACCCCGCCGCCCACGCCGACACCCCCGCTGGAGAGGCCGCCGCGCCCGCCGTCGTCGCCGGCAGCCTGTACGCCTGGAGGGGCGAGCCCATCGGACCACCCGATCAGATCTTCGAGGGCTTCGATTGCCAGGCCACCAACTACCGGTTCAGTCACTGGCAGGTGGTCAGCGAGGGACCCCCCGAGCTGTGGATGGCCTTCGCCGACCCCGGCTGTGAAGAGCCCATCGGCTTCTTCCGGTCCCGGGGTGAACCGGAGACCCGCTTCGGCGTCGGCTCCGTTCAGCGGTGGCGCTGACCGGTCCGGCCCGCACGACCCGGGCCCCGGCCGGCCTGCACACGCGGGATGCCGGGGCTTCGGCCTGTCCTGCGCCTGCGTATACATCGCGGTCACGGATCCGGCCGTCGGAGGGCGGCGGTCTGGGCTATTCGGAGTCGGTGGCTTTACCGGCGGGTCGGTGTGCGGCCTCGAATGGGTGAATCCGACCCCGCGCGGAGTGGGGGCATCGGGTCAGAGAAGGCCGATCTCGGCGGCATGGACGACGGCCTCGACCCGGTTGCGTGCGCCGAGCTTCTCCAGCGTCCGCTGGAAATAGGTCTTCACCGTGTTGCTGGCCAGTCCGGTGACCCGGGCTATCTCGGCGTTGGTCTCGCCCATGGCGACGCGGCGCAGTATCTCGAATTCGCGGTCGGTCAGGCCGTGCTTCCTCAGATCGCGGACCAGGGCGGTGCGGTCCTTCGCGGGGGCGGTCCGGGCGACGTCCTCGCCACGGGCCACGCGATCGAGAACCTCCAGCAGGTAGGCGGGGTCGGCGTCCTTGGGGACGAGGCCGTCGGCGCTGTCGACGACCGCCGCGTCCACCCTGGCCCGGGCACAGAAGATGATCACTTTGATCCCGGGGGCGTTCGCGCGCACGTCCTGGATCACCTTGACGGCGAGCGGGTCCGGGAGGCGCAGGTCGAGCAGGACGGCGTCCGGGCGGTGGGACTTCACCGCGGTGACCGCCTCCTGCCCGGTCCTGACGTAGCCGACCACCATGAGCCACTGGGTGGTGGCGGCCGCGCTGGAGACACCGGCGTAGACGATGGGATGACTGTCGACGACAAGAAGGCGCAGGGCCTCCCGGAGGCCGCTCTTCTTCATGAATCTCCCCGACTTCCCTGTTCCAAGGTGCGTCTCTGGTGACGGTCGTGCCAGCGGACGATCGGTGAGGTTTCGTTGAGCACTGCCTGCTCCTTTCGAGTAAGCAACATACCTGTTTAGTCGCGTTCCGCCCATTCTGTCCCGTTCTATCGGTTCATCCTGTCGTGGGATCGGTGCACCGAGCAGGGACTGTGGTTGTGGCGGCGCCCCTCCGACGCGGACGGGGCGCGCGGTAATGCGGGGCACGGAGGGGCGGAACCGGTCAGGAGGTCGACTGGTGATCATTTTCTCGCCGTTTCCGTCTCAACAGTCAAAAGAGGGGCGGCACTCCCTGTTGATCAATGCTGCTCGGACGGCCGGGCCACCGCCTTGTCACGTTTCATTCATCGGCGTCTCTCTAGAGGTACGTTTGTCGATTGACCCGCCCTTGGCCGGTTGTGGCCGACGATCGGCGGGCGGTTCCGGAGCGTGACGGGCTTTCGTCTCCATTCGGAGAGATCCGTTCGGCGTCTCCGCTGTCGGATTCTTTCCGCAGGCGCCTTCTTCTTAGGCTGGCCTCGCGGATCGGAATTCTGCTGAGGAGACATCAGCCTATGAAGACGCAATGCGAGCTTCTGGTTCCGCACATGTCGCAGTACCGGGATTTCGATGACCGCGGCGAGACCCGGTACCTGCCCTACCTGATGTACTTCCATCGCACGGACTACCGGTCTGCCGTCATCAACACCGATCGGCTCGGTTTCCGCGTCGCCCGCGGGGCGGAGGGATCGGGTTCGGTCGCCACGGCCCCGGCGCGCGGTCGGGTGCGGCTGGTCGCGGGGAGTTCGGCGGCGCTCGGGGTGGGGGCGACCAGTGACGCGACGACCGTCCCGTCGCGGTTGTGGACCCGGTACGCGCCGTCGACGCCCTGGCTCAACTTCGGGGGACGCAGTCACTCGTCCATGCAGGAGCTGATCCTGCTGCTCTCCTACCGGCACCTGCTGCCCGAAGTCGACGAGATCGTCATCCTCTCGGGCTTCAACGACCTCGCGACCAGCCGGTTGCCCAAGTGGCAGGTCGGCGACAACGGCGCGTACTTCTTCTGCGGTGATTTCTTCGAGGCGATGGAGCGATTGCGGAGAAGGGACCGGGGGCGGGGAAGGCGCCGCAGAGAGCGGCGCGGTGAACGCGTCTCACCGCATACCGCCGCGGCCGCCCGAGATCCCGCGGAGATCGTCGCCACGGCCCTCGACCTGACCTCCCGCCATCTGGAGGGCTACCGGTCGCTGGCCGGCCCGGCGACGCGGATCTCCTACGTCCTCCAGCCGCTGGCCCCCTGGATCCGCGATGAGCCCGCACCGCAGGAACGGCTTCTCTTCGACGAACTGGACGGCATGTCCCGGCAGGGGACGTTCACCGAGATGTTCGGCCAGATCGCCACGCGGGAAGTATGGAGTCTCTATTCAGAAGGTCTTCGCGTCGCGTGCGAGAAGCAGGACGTGAGTTTCGTCGACCTCAATTCCCTCCTCGCGGAGGAGGCCCCGAAGGACAGTTGGATCTTCGTTGACCGTGCACACTGCACCGACGCCGGGTACGACCTGATTTCTCGCATCATCGCCCGGCAGCTGAACCTGTCGTGACCGCTGTAGCTGATTGGAGAGGCCAATGGGAGCGCGCGTGCGCAAAGTGATCAAAAACCTCCGAAGGCGTCGGCGTAAGAGCAAGAACGACGCGTCGATCTACCCCATGTTCTGACTCCTGCACGGGAAGGCAATGGCGCACACCGGCCGGAGGGCGAAAGGATGCAACGCACACCAGCAAAGGCCGTCCCGAGCAGCGCGGGAGAAAGCGCTGCCCGGACGCTCTACGTCACCGCCGCCGATCCCGAGGGCGCGGTTCCAGGAACGGGGCTCTGCGACGACCTCCGTGCGGAAATGCGCCGGTTCGAGGGCCTGGACGGGCCCGGGGACGCGAATGGGGCACAGCCCTGGCACAGCGGCACGGGCCGATCCCGCGACCTCGATGACCTCCAGCGCGCGGTGCGGTCCTGGGCGGAGACCGCGGAGCAGCGCCATCTCCTGCTGTACGAGGAGGCGGACACCGGGACGAGGCAGGTGCTGGCGCGGCGGGCGGCCCTCGGCTGCGCGCCGCTCGCGCTGGTGTCGGGTGCCTGGCTGCAATGGCTGACCGGCCCGGCGAACGCCGATTCCGGCGTCGCCCTGCGGATCCTGGCGCTGTACGCCTCCGACGTCGGTGTCGGCCGCCCCCGCGGTTCCCGGGGGGACGCGTATCTCACCGTGCTGCGCCGGTTGTCGCTGTCCGAGCACGCCGTGCCGGCCGAGCGGCTCGCGAACGACCCGCGGGTGGCGGACGCGGCCTTCCACGTGCCCGCCGTGCTGCTGGCCATGAGCCGCCGTCCCGACGTCTTCGACGCGGAGATCCTCGGCGCCGACCTCTGCCTGCGGGCGGCCGGGCGTCCACCGGCGCTCGGCGTGGTGAGGCGTGCGGTGCCGGACGCGGACTGGGACGCGCTCGACCCCGGCGCGGCCCGCCATGAGGACGGGCCCCGTGACCTCGACCGCTGCCGCGCCGCCGTCGCGGCGCTGCTCGCGGAGTCCACCGCCGACCGGGTGCTCCAGGGCTTCGGCTGGGCTTTCGCAGCCCTGCGCTGGTGGGACGGTGCGCTGTTCGAGGAGCTCACCGCGTCCTGCGATCCCGCCCACGAGATGGCGGAGCTGCTGCGCCTGAGGGCGCGGGAGGGCGCGGTCTACCACCGCGACTTCCGGCTCGACGGCAGATCACTCTCGGACTGGCTGGCCGAGTGCCGGGACGATCCCGGACCGCTGCTCTCCGCGCTGGCCGCCAGCCGCCTGATCAAGCGGGGACGCTCCGCGGACAGCCCGCTGGTCAACGGCCTGGTCGGGGAGCGCGGCCGCATGTTCCGGGTGTTCTCGCCGGACGACCTGACGGTGATCCGGCGCTGGATCGACGCCCTCCCCCGCCCGGAGACGGCCGGGACCGCAGGCGGAGTCCCGGCCGGGACCGCAAACGGAGCCTCAGCCGGGACCGCAGGCGGAAGCCCGCGCGGGAACGGCGCCACCGGCGCGGAGCCGCTCGTCCTCAGGACGCCCCACGCCACCGAGGACGACTCCGGAGGGCGGGCGCCCGAGACGCTCCGCGCGGCCTACCACCGGTTGCAGACGCGCGCGGGCGACCCGGCTCTGGCCCGGTACGCCTTCGGCTACGTCCACGGCTGGCTGGCCCGCTCGCGCCACGGAATCGGTCACGGGGACCTGCCGCTGCCGGAGCGCTGGACGCCGGACGGGCTGCGGCCCTGGCTCGTCGAGCAGCACGACGAGCACGGCCTCCGCTTCGAGCAGAACACCGGCGCCCCGGTCCCGTCCCGGCGGGAACTGATCGACTCGACCGTGCAGCTGGCACCGCTGACCCTGATCGACGGCGGGTGGCTGCAGGGCTTCACCGACTACGGGCACGCGTCGTCCGAGGTCGGGCATTTCCTGTTCGAGACGTACTGGGACGAGCTCGGGAACGGCGAGCCGCGGCTGAACCACCCGCTGATCTACCGGGAGGTCCTCGCGGAGATGGGCGTCCGGCTGCCTCCGACGGGGTCGGAGGAGTTCGCGCGGTGGCCCGGGTTCGAGGACCGCTCGTTCGAGCTGCCGGTCTACTGGCTGTGCATCGGCCGGTTCCCGCGCACGTTCCTGCCGGAGGTGCTGGGGCTGAACCTGGCGATGGAGCTGTCCGGCGTGGGCGGCACGTACCGGCAGGCCAGGATCGCGCTGAAGAGCCACGGGTTCAGCACCCGGTTCGTCGACATCCACAACACCATCGACAACGTCGCCAGCGGCCACTCGGCCTGGGCCGCCGACGCCGTGGACACCTACATGGCGGGTCTGCCCGCCCTCGAAGGCCCCGGGGCCCGGACGGCGGCGTGGGAGCGCGTCCGCACCGGCTACCGGTCGCTCAATCCGCCGTCCGGCCGCCGTGCCCGCCGGGCTGCCCGGCGTGCCCGCACGAAGGGGCGTTCCCATGCCTGACCTGGTCCTCGGACTGTCCGCCTTCTACCACGACAGTGCCGCCGCCCTCGTGGCGGACGGCGTCCCGATCGCGGCGGCGCAGGAGGAGCGGTTCAGCCGCCGCCGCCACGACTCGGCCTTCCCGGCGAACGCGGTGCGGTACTGCCTGCGCGAGGCGGGCGCCGTCCTGGACGATGTCGGCGCGATCGCCTACTACGAGGACCCGAGGCTCAAGTTCGGCCGGGTCATGGCGACCTTCGCGGGCGCCGCGCCCTTCGGTTTCGCGGCGTTCCGCGATGTCTTCCCGACGTGGCCGTCCTGGAAGCTGCGCATGGCGAGGACGGTCGAGCGGCGGCTCGGGGACCTCGGCATGGGCCGGGCGCCCGGGATCGTGATCCGGCGCCATCACGAGTCGCACGCTGCATCGGCGTTCTACCCCGGTCCGTACGAGTCCGCGGCCGTCCTCTGCGTCGACGGTGTGGGCGAATGGGCCACGACGACCATCTGGCACGGGCAGGGCGACCGGCTGGAAAGCCTCGCCGAACTGCGTTTCCCGCACTCGCTCGGGATGCTGTACTCCGCCTTCACCTACTTCTGCGGCTTCAAGGTCGACTCCGGCGAATACAAGCTGATGGGACTGGCGCCCTACGGGACACCCCGGTACGCGCCACTGATCCGGGAGAAGCTGATCGACCTCAAGGCGGACGGCTCGTTCCGCCTCGACCTGCGGTACTTCGAGTTCCTGCGCGGGCAGGTCATGACCGGCCGGGCCTTCGAGCGGCTCTTCGGCGGCCCGCGGCGGGTGCCCGAGGGGCCGCTCACCGAGCGCGAGTTCGACCTCGCGGCGTCCGTGCAGCAGGTCACCGAGGACGCGGTCATGCTCCTGGCGCGCACCGCCCGCCGCCTCACCGGCGAGTCGCGCCTGTGCATGGCCGGCGGCGTGGCGCTGAACTGCGTCGCCAACGGCAAGGTCGCCCGGGACGAGGGGCTCGATGAGCTGTGGGTGCAGCCCGCCGCCGGGGACGCGGGCGGGGCGCTCGGCGCCGCGCTCGCGGTCGCCCTGGAACGGGGGGCGTCCCGCACCGACCTGGGCACAGGCCGGGACGCGATGTCCGGGTCGCTGCTCGGCCCCTCCTACGGTGACGAGGAGGTCGGCGCCTACCTCGACGCGGCGGGCATCCCGTACACGCGTCCGGGCCCGGACGCGCTGGTCCGGCGCGTGGCCGGCGAGCTCGCCGCCGGAAGGATCGTCGGCTGGCATCAGGGACGGATGGAGTTCGGCCCCCGCGCGCTGGGCGCCCGCTCGATCCTCGGGGATCCGCGCGACGCCGCCATGCAGTCCACGATGAACCTGAAGATCAAGTTCAGGGAGTCGTTCCGGCCGTTCGCCCCGTCGGTGCTCGCCTCCGACGCCAAGGACTACTTCGAGCTGGGGCAGGAGAGCCCGTACATGCTCCTGGTCGCCGACGTCGCGCCCGCGCACCGGGTGGCGGCCGACACCGGCGGGGTCACCGGCCTGGACCTGCTGCGGGTGCGGCGCTCCACCATCCCCGCGGTGACCCACGTCGACTCGTCGGCGCGGGTGCAGACCGTCACCGAGGACGCCGGGCCCGTGTACCACCGGCTGCTCACGGCGTTCAAGGAGGCGACCGGCTGCCCGGTGCTGGTGAACACCTCGTTCAACGTGCGCGGCGAGCCGATCGTGAACACGCCGCAGGAGGCGTACGCCTGCTTCATGCGCACCGACATCGACCTGCTGGTCATCGGCGGCTTCCTGCTCGACAAGGCGGACCAGCCGGCGTGGCGGGAACAGGACGACTGGCGCTCGGAGATCCCCCCGGACTGACGGCGAACGGCCCCGTTTCCCACCGAGAAAGGTGCCCACCGTGCGCACTGTGCCGCTCTTCCTCGCCTACTACTTCGTCCTCACCCCGTACGGCCTGGCACGGCGGGTGATACGCGACCCCCTGGCCCGCAGGCCCGACCGGCGCGCCGCGTCCTACTGGACGTTCACCGCTCCAGCGAGGTCCTCCGGGACGGCGAACGATCCGGGCCGGGTGTGAGACGTGCCCGCACCCGGCGCGACCACGGCGTCCGAGACACCCGCGGTGCTCCTTCTAGAAGACGGCCGCGCCTTCCACGGCCGGTCCTACGGCGCGGTCGGCGCGACCGTCGGCGAGGCCGTCTTCGCCACGGGGACCACCGGCTACCAGGAGACCCTCACCGACCCCTCCTACCACCGGCAGGTCGTCGTGATGACCGCACCGCACATCGGCAACACCGGCGTCAACGACGAGGACGGGGAGTCCCGGCGCATCTGGGTCGCCGGGTACGTCGTGCGCGATCCCGCCCGGACGCCCTCCAGCTGGCGCTCCCGCCGCCCGCTGGAGGAGGAGCTCGCGGGGCAGGGCGTCGTCGGGATACGGGGGGTGGACACCCGCGCCGTCACCCGCCATCTGCGCGAGCACGGCGCGATGCGGGCAGGCGTGTTCTCCGGCCACGCCCTCGCCCGCTCCTCCGGCCACGCCGGCATGGACGCGCTGCTGCGCACGGTCCGCCGCGCACCGCGGATGGCGGGGGCGGATCTGTCCCACGAGGTCACCACCGTCCGGCCCTACATCGTCCCCGCGGTGGGCCCACGGCGTTCCACCGTGGTCGCGGTCGATCTCGGCATCAAGGCGATGACGCCCGCGCTGATGGCGGAACGCGGCATGGACGTGCACGTCCTGCCGTCCACCTGCGACGTTGACGACGTCTACGCCCGCGAACCCGACGGGGTGTTCTTCTCCAACGGCCCCGGCGATCCGGCCGCGATGGACGCGCACGTCGCCCTGCTGTGCGATGTCCTCGCCAAGGGCACTCCCTTCTTCGGCATTTGCCTGGGGCACGAGCTGCTCGGACGGGCCCTGGGATTCCCGACGTACAAGCTCGGGTACGGCCATCGCGGCATCAACCAGCCGGTGCGGGACCGCGGCACCGGAAGGGTGGAGATCACCGCGCACAACCACGGGTTCGCGGTGCGGGCGCCGGCCGACCGGGTCCCGGTGACCGCGTACGGCCGGGTCGAGGTCACCCACGTCTGCCTGAACGACGGCGTGGTCGAGGGGCTCCGCTGCCTGGACCTGCCCGCGTCCGGCGTCCAGTACCACCCCGAGGCCGCGGCCGGGCCGCACGACGCCTCCTACCTGTTCGACAGGTTCGCCGAGCTCATGAGCGGCACGGCGGGCCGGTCGCGGTCCACGACCGCAAGCCGGGAGACCGATCATGCCCAAGCGTTCTGACATCGAGTCCGTGCTGGTCATCGGCGCGGGACCGATCGTGATCGGCCAGGCGTGCGAGTTCGACTACTCGGGCACCCAGGCGTGCCGGGTGCTGCGCGAGGAGGGGCTGCGCGTCGTCCTGGTGAACTCCAACCCCGCGACGATCATGACGGATCCGGAGTTCGCCGACGCCACCTACGTGGAGCCGATCACCCTGGAGTACGTCGAGAAGGTCATCGCCCGGGAGCGGCCGGACGTGCTGCTGCCCACCCTCGGCGGCCAGACCGCGCTCAACACGGCGGTGGCCCTGTCCGAGGCGGGGATCCTGGACGAGTACGGGGTCGAGCTCATCGGCGCGGACATCGACGCGATCTCCGCGGCGGAGGACCGGGAGCGGTTCAAGGGGATCGTCGCGTCGATCGGGGCGGAGTCGGCCCGCTCCACGATCTGCCGTTCGGCCGACGACTGCGCGGCCGGGGTGGCGGGGCTCGGCGGCTACCCCGTGGTGGTCCGGCCGTCCTTCACCATGGGCGGCGCAGGGTCGGGGCTGGTCCGCGACGAGGCCGAGCTCCGCGCCGTCGCGGGCGCCGGCCTGCGGCTCTCACCCGCGGGCGAGGTGCTGCTGGAGGAGTCGCTCCTCGGCTGGAAGGAGTTCGAGCTGGAGCTCATGCGCGACCGGAACGACAACGTGGTCGTGGTGTGCTCGATCGAGAACCTCGACCCGATGGGCGTGCACACCGGCGACTCGATCACCGTCGCGCCCGCGCTGACGCTGACCGACCGCGAGTACCAGCACATGCGGGACGTGGGCATCGCGGCGATCCGCGCCGTCGGCGTCGACACCGGCGGCTGCAACATCCAGTTCGCCGTGCACCCGGGGACGGGACGCGTGATCGTCATCGAGATGAACCCGCGCGTATCGCGGTCGTCGGCGCTGGCGTCCAAGGCCACCGGCTTCCCCATCGCCAAGATCGCCGCGAAGCTCGCCATCGGGTACACCCTGGACGAGATCCCCAACGACGTCACCCGGCGGACCCCGGCGTCCTTCGAGCCCGTGCTCGACTACGTCGTCGTCAAGGTCCCGCGGTTCGCCTTCGAGAAGTTCCCGCACGCGGACCCGGTCCTCACCACGACGATGAAGTCGATCGGCGAGGCGATGTCCCTCGGCCGCAACTTCCCCGAGGCGCTGCAGAAGGCGCTGCGGTCGCTCGAACGGGACCCCGCCGGGTTCGACTTCGCGCCCGGCCTCCGCGCGCCCGGCGACGCCGAGGCGCTGGTGGCCGAGGCCGCCGTGCCGTCCGAGCACCGGATCCACACGGTCATGGCCGCCCTGCGGTCCGGTGCGACGGTCGCCCGGCTGGCCGGGGCGACCGGCATCGACCCGTGGTTCCTCGACCAGATGACCCTCATCGGCGAGATCGCCGACGAGCTCGCCGCCGCGGCCGAGCCGGGCCGGGAGCTGCTGCGGCACGCCAAGAGGCACGGCTTCTCCGACGCGCAGATCGCGCGGATCCGGTCGACGGACGAGGAGACCGTCCGCCGCGTCCGCCATTCCCTGGGCATCCGGCCCGTGTACAAGACCGTCGACACCTGCGCCGCCGAGTTCGAGGCGTCCACTCCGTACCACTACTCCTCCTACGACGAGGAGACCGAGGTCGCGCCGCGCGAGCGGACCGCCGTGATCATCCTCGGGTCCGGGCCGAACCGCATCGGGCAGGGCATCGAGTTCGACTACTCCTGCGTCCACGCCTCCTTCGCGCTTCGCTCGGCGGGCTACGAGACCGTCATGGTCAACTGCAACCCCGAGACGGTGTCGACCGACTACAGCACCTCCGACCGGCTCTACTTCGAGCCGCTGACGCTGGAGGACGTTCTCGAGGTCGTGGACGCCGAGCGGCGGGCGGGCCCGCTGGCCGGTGTGGTCATCCAGTTCGGCGGGCAGACGCCGCTGAACCTGGCACGAGGGCTGGCGGACGCCGGTGTCACGATCCTCGGCACCGGTCCCGAGGCGATCCACCTGACCGAGGACCGCGGGGCGTTCGGCCGGATCCTGCGGGAGGCGGGGCTGCCCGCGCCCGAGCACGGGACCGCGGCCACCCTCCCCGAGGCGGAGGCGGTCGCGGAGCGGATCGGCTTCCCCGTCCTGGTGCGGCCCTCCTACGTGCTCGGCGGGCGCGGTATGCAGGTGGTGCCCGACCGGGCGGCCCTGGCGGCCTACCTGGACCGGAGCGCCGGGCTGGTCTCCGAGCACCCGGTGCTGATCGACCGGTTCCTCGCCGGCGCGATCGAGATCGACGTGGACGCGCTGTACGACGGCGGGGAACTGTACATGGGCGGGGTCATGGAGCACGTCGAGGAGGCGGGCGTCCACTCCGGCGACTCGGCCTGCGCGCTGCCGCCGATCACCCTCGACCGCCTGGACGTCGCGCGGCTGCGGTCCTCGACGGAGGCGATCGCGCACGCGGTGGGCGTGCGCGGGTTGATCAACATCCAGTTCGCGCTCGCCGACGGCGTCCTGTACGTGCTGGAGGCCAACCCGCGCGCCTCGCGGACCGTGCCGTTCGTGGCGAAGGCCACGGCGGTGCCGCTGACGAAGGCGGCGGCCCGGATCGGGCTCGGGACGGGCATCGCGCGGCTGCGCGCCGAGGGCCTGCTCCCGGCCGAGGGGGACGGCGCGGAGCTCCCGCCGGAAGCCCCGTGCGCGGTCAAGGAGGCGGTGCTGCCGTGGGACCGGTTCCGCAGGCCGGACGGCCGGCCCGTGGACGTGGCGCTGGGGCCGGAGATGCGCTCGACCGGGGAGGTCATGGGCATCGGGACCGGGTTCGGCGACGCCTTCGCCAGGTCCCAGGCGGCGGCGGGGGCCGCGCTGCCGGCCACCGGCCGTGTCTTCGTGGCGGCCGCGGGACGGGACCGGCGCTCGGTCGTGTTCCCGGTCAAGCGGCTCGCCGAGCTCGGCTTCGAGATCCTCGCGGCCGAGGACACCGCCGGCCTGCTGCGCCGCGCCGGCGTCCCGGCGGCGCCCGAGCCGGCGGCGGAGCGGCTCGTCCTCGCGGGCGGGATCGACCTGGTCGTGGACACCGCGGGCGCGGACTCCCACCGGGTGCGGGCCGCCGCGGTGTCCGCGGGGCGCCCGTGCATCACCACGGTCGCGGCGCTCGGCGCCGCCGTCCAGGCCATCGAGGCGCTCGGCTGGAAGCAGGGCGAGGTGCGCTCCCTCCAGGAGTACGCGGCGGACGCCCGCGCCCACGCGGCCACCGGGCACTCCACCGCACTCCTGAGATGACGCCCGGCCCGCACGCCACCGAGGGGCCCGGCGGGACCGCGGCCCCTCGGCCGGAGACATGATGTCCCCTCTTGAGATGGTCGTGGTCGCGCTCGCCGGGGTGTTCGCCGGCGGCATCAACACCGTCGTCGGATCCGGCACGCTGGTGGCTTTCCCCGCGCTGCTCGCTGTGGGCTACCCGCCGGTCGTCGCGAACGTCTCCAACAGCCTCGGCCTGGCACCCGGCTCGCTGAGCGGCGCCTACGGCTACCGCGACGAGCTGCGCGGCCAGCATGGGAGGGTGCGGCGGCTCCTGCCCGCCTCGCTCGCCGGCGCGGTCACCGGCGCGTCGCTGCTGCTGGTCCTGCCAGCGGACGCCTTCTCGGCGATCGTGCCCGTGCTCATCCTCGTCGCGCTGGTGCTGGTGGCGGCCCAGCCCTTCCTGGTCCGCCGGCTCGCCTCGCGGCCGGAGCGGCGGCACGAGCACGGCGGCCTCCTCCTGTGGACGGGCGTGCTCCTGGGCGGCGTCTACGGCGGCTACTTCGGAGCCGCGCAGGGCGTGCTCCTGCTCGGGCTGATGGGCGTGCTCGTCCCCGAGGAACGCCTCCAGCGGATGAACGCCCTGAAGAACCTGCTCGTCGCGATGGTCAACCTGACGGCCGGGATCGTCTTCGTCTTCGTGGCGCACGTGGCCTGGACCGCGGTGCTGCTGCTCGGGGCGGGGTCGGTGGTCGGCGGCCAGATCGGCGCGCGGGTCGGGCGCAGGCTGCCGCCGGCCGCCCTCCGGGCGGTCATCGTGGTCGTCGGCGTCGCCGCCGTCGTGAAGCTGAACCTCTGAGCGGGCCGCCTTCCCGGAGCGCCCGCCGGCGCGAGGGTGGACTTCTCACGCCGGCGGGCACGAGGACGCTCTTCCCGGGTGCCTGGGGATGGCGGGAAGAGGGAGCGCCGGTTACCCAATGCCGCGAACGCTCCGGGTCCGGGGTACCGGACGTCCACGATGCGCGGGAGGTGCGCTGGAACGGCCGTTGTCCGGGCCCGTCTCGCGGGGACATCGTCACCCGCGCGGCCCCGTGACCGGTACTTCCACTCCGCCATAGCGCCGGGCTCTGGGTCCTACGTGGGGCGGTCGAGTGTCCGGGGACGCGCGTCGGGGTGGTCGGCGAGCCAGGGCAGGGTGGCGACGTGGCGCCGGATGACGGCGTCGTACAGCTCGTGGTGTGTGCGGTGAAGGACGTCGATCTCGGCGTTCGTGATGGTGGCCGTGCGCCAGCGGATGACGCGGTAGGCGTCGGTGGCGTGCCCGTCGAGGGCGACGACGGTGATCCCCTCGGCGGGCTTCCAGGTGGGCGCGGCGAGGGCGATCGCCAGCCCGGCCGCGATGAAGCCGATGATGCCGCTCATCTCCATGTCGGCGTGGCGGAAGCGGGGCGTGAACCCGGCGTCCTCGCACGCGGCGCGCAGCATGGCGGTGCCCCCGTCGTCGCCTCCCTGCGGGGGGATCCAGGTCTCATCGGCGAGATCGGCCAGGCGGACGCGGCCCCGGGCGGCGAGCGGGTGCCCGGACGGCAGCGCGACCCCGCAGGGCTCGACCGTGATCAGGCGCTCGGCGGTGCCGGGCGGGCACGGCGGCGCGTGCGGGCTGGCGGGGCGTCCCATGAGGACCACGTCGACCTGGTCCTTGGCGAGGAGGTGGGTGAGGACGGCGCCGGAGTAGTCCAGGCTGGTGGTGACGGTGCGGTGCGGCAGCCCGGCCTCCAGCAGGCGCAGCCAGCGCCCGAGCAGGATGTGGGAGTGGGTGCCGAGCCTGAGGCCGGTGCGGGTGCCGCTGCCGGGCAGGGTCGCGAGCAGGTCGTCCATGTCGGTCAGCACCCCGCGGGCGCGCGCCACGACGTGCCGGCCGAGCGCGGTGAGGGCGATGCCGTGGCGGCTGCGGACGAACAGCGGCCCGCCGAACGCCTTCTCCATCCGGAGGAGCTGCTTGCTGAGCGTGGGCTGGGAGACGCCCAGGCTCGCCGCGGCGCGCGTGATGCTCCCCGTCTCGGCGAGCTGGCTGATCACGCGCAGGTGGCGTATTTCAACGTGCATGGCGTGAAGTTATGCATGCGTGGCAGGGTTCGCAAGGGCCCGGCGCTGTCAATCTCGCTTTTATGAAGAATGGCGGCCGAACAAGAAACTTTCCTATTAATTGGCCACTCGGGGCCGGAGACCCCACATCGGCGCAGGCCATTCGGCCGATGGCCGCCATTCCGCGCCCGAGAATTGTCGAAGATCACGCTTCGGGCGGGCGGATTTCTTCGGCGGCGGCACGGCGCGCCGGCGTGCGCCCGTATGCTCCGGGCACGCCAGAACTGCCCACTCTGCCCGGCGTTGAACGGCGGCCGCCGTCCGGACGTACTGGGCCACCAAGGACCTTCTACGCCCCCTGGATCAACATTGAAAAACTCTCCTATTCGCGCAATGGAAACATTCATCACCCTCGGTTAACCTTCCTTGGTCATGCGCACGAGAGGTGGAATACGACATCCCAGGCCGGTGGGCCTGGGGTTGTGCATTCTGCTGTCCCTGGCGGTTTTTCTCGCCTACGGGGTCCCGTGCACGCCCCTCGGGGACTGTCATGGCGAGCACATCCCGTCGGCGGCCGCGGAGGCCGTCCCGGTACCGAGCGCCTGTGACACCGACACCTCCGTGCCCGCACTGGTGCTGCATCACGAGAAATGCCATGAGGCGCCCCCCGACGCGACCATGCCCCGCGGCGGGACGGTGGAGGCGCCCGCCCAGCCGCTTCTGCCGGACCTGACCGCCGCACCGGCCGCCGCACTGACGGCGGCCTCCGACGGCGGGCTCCCCTCTCCGCCCCGGTGGCGGGGCAGGTTAGTCGGCTTCGGGCCGGCGGAACACCGCACAGGTGCCGCCGCCCTGGCCGTCCTTTGCGTTTTCCGGTCCTGACCGGCCGCCCGCCTCGGCGTCACGCCGAGCACAGAAACATGACCTGTCACGTTTCGCGGCCGAAGAGGACCATTCGCTATGAAGCCGATGAGCGGCACCCGTATGCCCGAGCTCCTGGACGTCATCGGGCGGACACCGGCGATACGCCTGCGCAATCTCACGTTGGACGGTGAGGCGCAACTGATCGCCAAACTGGAGAACACCAATCCCGCGGGCAGCCTGAAAGACCGTCCCGCCTGGCACATCGTCGAGTACGCCGAGCGGGCCGGGCTGCTGCGCCCCGGCGGGACGATCATCGAATCGTCGTCGGGGAACTTCTCCATCGCACTGGCGATGATCGGCGCGTCGCGCGGTTATCGCGTGATCGCCGTCGTCGATCCCAAACTCACGCCGACCAACCGCGGTCTGCTGGAGGCGTTCGGCTCGGAGATCGTCGTCGTCGACGAGCCCGACGACTCGGGCTCGTACCACAAGACGCGGATCGCCTACGCCAACCGGCTGCACCGGGAAATACGGAACTCGTTCCGTCCCGACCAGTGTTTCAACCCGCTCAACAGCCGGGCGCATTACCGGACGACCGCCCGCGAGCTGCTCGCGCAGACCCGGCGGCTGACGGCGGTGGTGTGCACCGTCTCCACCGGGGGGCAGCTCGGCGGCATCGCCAAGGCCGTCAAGGAGCGCGCCCCGCACGTCGCGGTGATCGGCGTCGACGTGTGGGGCTCCACCGTCTTCGGGGGCGAGCCGCACCCCTACCTGGTGCCGGGCGTGGGGCTGAGCTGGACGCCGTCCAACCTCTCGGACCTGTCGCTGGTCGACCGGGTCTACAAGGTGACCGACGAGGACGCCTTCCGCGCCTGCCGGACGCTGGTGCGCAGCGAGGGCCTGTTCGCCGGGGTCTCGACCGGCGCGGCCCTGACCGTCGCGCTGGCCGAGGCGATGCGCGCCCGCCCGGGACGGCAGGTCGCCTTCCTGGCGGCCGACCGCGGCGAGCGGTACCTGGCCACGGCGTTCAACGACGACTGGCTGAAGGCGCACGGGCTCACCACCGCGACCGCGCCCGAGGGACTCCGCGCACGCGCGCGCGAACTCGTGCCCCACTCGACCAGGCCGGCCGCCGAGTGCGCGAACCACCGGCCGGGCCTGGCCGCCGAGCTCGGCTGTCCGAGCATCGTGCTGGCCCGCTCCGAGTGGCGGTGAGGGATGCTCACCCTCCTGCGCGAGCGGGCGTTCCGCCGGTTGTGGCTGAGCTACTCGGCCTCGGCGGCGGCGACCGGGATGATGCCCACGGCCCTGACGCTGGCCGTCCTGGACGCCTCCGCCGGGCTCTCGGCGCTCGGCCTGGTCCTGGGCGCGCGGACCCTCGGATTCGTCATCGGCTCCCTCCCCGGCGGGGTCATCGCCGACCGGTATCCCCGCGCGGCCGTGCTGACGGTCTCCAGCGCGGTCCGCGGCGGCGCCACGGCGGTGGTCGGGCTCTGGGCGGACCTGCCGCTCCTGGCCGTCTGCGCCGCGATCTGCTGCGCGGGCGCGGGCGAGGGCACCTTCCGCAGCGCCTACCAGGCCCTCGTCGCCGAGCTCGTCGACGAGGACCGGCTGCACCAGGCCAACGCCGCCACCACGCTCAGCCTGCGGATCTGGCTGGTGGGCGGCCCCACCGCGGCCGTGGCGCTCTACACGCAGTTCGGACGGGGCGCCAGCCTGACGATCGCGGCCGCGCTGTGGCTGGGCTCGGCGCTGCTGACCGTCACCGTCCCCGCCGGGCGCCCGTCTCCCCCGCCGGCGGGCGCGCGGGCGAACGCGCTGGCGGAGTTCCGGGAGGGGCTGGCCGAGGCGCGCCGCCACCGCTGGTTCCTCGCCGGCATCACCGCCCTGGTGTTCTGGCTCGCGCTCGGCGAGGCCGCCAAGTACGTGATGCTGCCCGTGGTCAGCCAGCAGCGGTTCGGCTCCAACGCGCTCATCGGTGCCGCCCTCGGCGCCTACTCGTGCGGCGCGATCGCGGGCGCCCTGCTGATGAGCCGCTGGCGGCCCCGCCGCGTGGGCGTGCCCGCCATGGTCATGCTGGGCTGCTACGGCCTCGTCCCGCTCTCCCTCGCGCACGCCTCCCACAGCTGGACGATCATCGCCGCCTGCGCCCTCGGCGGGGTGGGCATCGAGGTCTTCAACATCCCGTGGTTCACCGCGATCCAGCGGGAGGTCCCCGCCGGCCTCCAGGCCCGCATCTCGTCGCTGGACTTCCTGGTCTCCTACGGCATGAGCCCGGTCGGCTTCGCCGTCATCCCCGTCGCCGTCGGTGCCCTGGGGGCCACGGCGGTCCTGGACGCCGCCGGCCTCCTGGTCATCGGCAGCGCGCTGGCGGCCCTCCTCGTCCCCGGGACGACCCGGTTCAGCGACCCGCGCGCCGGGGAGGTGGGAACGCCGGAGCCCCAGGCGGGCAAAGCCGGGGCCGGGTCCGGGTGACACCCCTGTGACCGCGGGACGGCGTGCGGCGGCGCCCTTCTCAAGGAAAGGGATCGTGGGGCAAAGCATGCCGCCTCGTGATTCGTTCTGGAGCGGCCCGGAAATAGCATGGTCGTACGCCATGGTTTTGGACGGCGCGGGAGAATGCGCGATGAATGTGCCGCGCATCTGAAGGGCCGGGTCCGCATGAGACGATGGGCTTATGACTTTCCGGTCGTGTCCAGGCTCGACGAATGGATGCGGGAGCGGAACTCGTGGGTGCTCTGCGAGGAGATCCGCTCCAGCGCGCGCGAGCTGACCTGCCGCCTGGACGCCGCGTCCGCCCGGCCGGGCCGCTCCGGCGACGACGTGCGCCTGCTGGAGGGGGCACGGGACGAGCTCCGGCGCGCCGAGAACGTCATCGACTTCGACAAGCACCGGCGGGGCCCGACGGCGTCGCACGTCACGACCGCGCAGCTCCACCTGAACTCCGCCCGCTCCCTGTGGATGAAGACCCTCACCCCGGAGGAGCTCGAACCGTACCTGCCGAGCCTGTTCATGCTGGTCAAGGAGCACCTGGCCCCCGCCGACCCGCGCAGGATCGCGGCCGAGGCGATCGGTGCGGACCTGGCGGCCGCGGTGGCGGAGGAGGGGGCGCCCGGCCTGACGGCCCCGCAGCTGATGGTGCTCATCAAGGCGGTGGACGCCGCCCGCGAGGCCGCCCTGCTGGAGAAGCTGCGCGCCGAGAGCTTCGCCCGCATCGTCCGGTGGATGGCCGCCTCGCTGTTCTGCCTCGCGGTCTCGATCGGCACCCTGGCGGCGATCTGGAAGTCGGCCGTCCCCTTGTGCTTCACACCGGCGGGCGGAACCTCGGCCGGGGACGGGGTCGGCATCGTGTGCCCCGGCCGGTCCGCGCCGGCGATGCCCGCGGACGAGGTCGGCGCCGAGATCGCCGACGTCGCCCGGCGCGGCGACTACATCACCATCGAGATCGTGGGTATGACGGCGGCGAGCATCGCCGCGGCGTCGGCGTTGCGCAAGGTCAGGGGGACGTCCACGCCCTTCGGCATCCCGGTCGCCCTGGCCGTGCTGAAGCTGCCCACCGGCGCGCTCACGGCGGTGCTCGGGCTGCTGCTGATGCGGGGCGCGTTCATCCCTGGCCTCAACGCGCTCGAATCGCCGGCCCAGGTCATCGCCTGGGCGGTCGTCCTCGGATACTCGCAGGAGCTGTTCACGAAGTTCGTCGACCGGCAGGGGCAGGCCGTCCTGGAGGGGGTGCGCGGACCCCCCGAGGCGGCGGACCGGCGCCCGCCGCCGGAAGGGACGCCCGACGCGGGGCGCCGGGCCTGACAGAGGCCCGCGCATTCCCTTGAAATTTCATCACGAACGCTTGGTAAAGGGCGGCGTCCGGCTCTTTGCCCGAATCTTCCCTGCTGGCCGTTGTGTCATTAACGCGGTGTTGTGGATTGTGTCTGGTAAGAACCCGATCCCAAGGAGGGAATCGTCATGGCGGACCCAGAAGTCAGGGAATCAGCGAAGACCAAGGCGCCGCCCTGGCCCGGTCGCTACTTCAAGCAGCCGCCGCCCATGGAGGGCAAGAACAACGACGTCCGCACCTGGCAGGCCCAGATGCGCAAGCGCGGCTGGAGGATCGACGCCGACAACTGGTACGGCCCGCAGTCCGAGGCCGTCTGCTACGAATTCCAGAGGGAGAAGAAGCTGAAGGTGGACGGGATCGTCGGCCCGAAGACCTGGGCGTGCGCCTGGGAGTGTCCGATCACGTAGCCGGAGGCTGCCGTGAGCGTTCCCGTCCCGTCGGCGGCGCTCACCCAGAGGCGTGCCGGAGCCCCGTCCCGGCACGCCTGTGTTCTGCGTCAGCTCTGGAGGATCGTCCATCCGGCGGGGAGCTTCGTCGCCTCCGGGACCGGAAGGCCGGACGCGGCGAAAAGGTCGTTCCATTCCGCCAGCGGACGGAGCCGCCCGCCGAAGTGCAGGAGCAGGTCCAGATCGCCGAGCGCGTGCTCGGTCTCACCCGGGAGCGGGACCATCTCCACGATGAGCAGATGCCCGTTCTCCTTCAGCGCCGCCTGGCAGTTGCGGAGGATCGTCGTGGCCGTCTCGTCGTCCCAGTTCGCGAGGACGCGGCACAGGATGTAGACGTCACCGCCCGGCGGGACCCAGGTGCGGATGTCGGCGCCGACCCGGTCGATGCCCTGCGGGCACGACGTGGCCTGGAGCGTCGCCTCAAGTTCCACCAGGGTGCCGCGCGCGGTGGTGTGCTTGGTGAGGATCCGGTCCAGCAGATCACCGAGGCCGCCGCCGAGGTCGACGACGCGCTTGCCGGAGAAGTCGTAGGCGGTGGCGACCGCGTCGAACAGGTTCGGCTCGGGGACGGCATGGCTGTAGGCGGACGCCAGGTCCGGCCGCTCGTTGAGGCGGTTGAACACATGGGTGCCGAAATGCTTCTCGAACGGGCTCGCGCCGCTCATCCCCTCGGCGAGGGCGGTCGCGGCGGGCGCGGACATCTCGGCGGCGACGCGGGCGATGTGCCGTAGCGGGTTGTCCGCCGCCGTGGTCAGCAGCCGCCCCTCCTCCGTCAGGGAGTAGAGGCCGCCCGGCACGGTATGGACGATCCCGATGGCCGCCAACGCGTTCAGGAACTGTCTCATCCGGACCGGGTCGGTGCCGGTGCGCCGGGCCAGCCCGTCAGGTGTCGCGCCCGGGGGCGTGATCAGATCGGGGACGCCCAGCCGGACGGCGGTGCCGACAAGCGCCGTCCCCCGATATCCGAGCGCCAGAGACAGTACGCGCTGCGCGGGATCCATCGTCAACCCTCCATGAGGCGGTAACCGGGTGTGCATGCCTCCGCCAGCGTCCACAGGCACCCGACCGTGACGGGCAGGTAGAGCCGGAGCTCCGGGACTCCCGTCCGTCCGGCGATCGCGTGGAAGTCGCCGAAACGGCCGTCGGGCCATTGGCGGGCGGCGAGGAACCCCACCGGTTCGGCGGGGATGGGGTGGTCGAGGTAGCCGGTGGTCCGCAGCAGGAGCGCGCCCAGCTCCAGGTCGGCGCAGCGCAGCGCCCGGATGGCCAGGGCGGGCAGCACCAGCGCGGCGGCCGGTTCACGGAAGGCCGCCGGGACCTGGAGGGGATCCGATCCGAAGCCGGTGACGGCGCTGATCGCGTCGCAGCAGTCGCGGAGCTCGTCCGGTCCCTTGGTGAGCAGGTCGTAGGGGTCGGCGTCGGACGGCCACTCCGGGGGCGGCGGCGCCGCGGCCGGGGGCCCGGGGGACGGGAAGCCGAGCGTCGTCAGGGTGATGTGGGTGAGCCGGACGAGCGTCGGGTCGTACGGCGTGAGGTCCACGTGCGCGAGGAGGTCGGCGCAGTGCGCGGCGGCGTTCTTCAGGACGGGCCCCGCCGCCGAGCAGAGCCCCAGCCCGGCCAGCCCGTACATCGCGGCCCACGGGTCGCGTGTGGCGTCGTCCTCGAACAGGCCCGACAGCCAGGCGGCGGAGCGTTCGAACGTCTCAGGACGCATCGGGCGCCTCCCACACGATCGCGGCCATGGCCGTCACGAGGGTGGTGTGGTAGCAGGTGGCGAAGACCTGCCCGGGTGCCCCGCCGTCGCGGGGGTCGTGGTGGGGGCCGGGGACGAGGCCGTCCGGGTGCTGGGCGCCCTGGAGGCAGCGCCAGGCCACGTCGGTGAGGCCGTCCGGGGGGAGGCCGAGCGCGCGCCAGCACAGCAGCAGCTCGGCGGTCAGGTCCCAGTTCCGCCACGCCACGTACTCGGCGAGCAGGAGCCGGACGAGCGCCCGCGCGTTCCCCACCGTCTCGCCGCGCGGGTAGGGCCGCGCGCCCATGTCGGTCACGGCGAAGATCACGTGGGTGATCGCGTAGGCGTCCAGGTCGGACAGGTGGCAGAGGCTGAGCCGCTCCGCGAGCAGCGACCGGCCGATCAGGTCGCCCACCGGCGGCAGGAGGTGCTCGACGCGTCCGAGGTCGAGGTAGTAGCGCAGTTCCAGCAGCCCCGCCGCGGTGCGCGCCAGCGCGTGGGTGGAGCCGCCGGCCGCGGCGACCCGGTCGCGCAGGTAGGAGTTCAGGTGCGGGACGGGGGTGCGGCCCGTCCGCTCCAGCAGGATCGCGAGGGCGGCGTAGTGCGGGAACAGGGCGTGGACGCGGGCGAAGCGCTCCTGGCAGGCGGGCCCGGCGAACACCTCGGCGGCGAGGTCCAGGGCCCGGTCGGTCTCCAGCCTCGTCACGGGCCCGAACCCGCCGCGCTCGGCCGCCAGCCGCCCGAGGATGACCAGCTCCAGCAGCGGGCCCTCGGGGAAGGCGTCGGGGGCGGCGGGCGGGCGGCGGCGCCGCGGGTCGAAGAACGGGAGCCGCTGCGTGCACCACAGCAGCGCGCGTTCGCCGAGGTCACGGACGTCCGCCTCCGCCGCGGGCGCGGACGCGTCCCCGCCGGGCGGCCCGGTGGACAGGGCCTCGCGCACGTCGTCGTCGAGGCGGCCGAACCGCCGGCGCGGAACGGCGGTCACCGGATACCGCTTCCGGCGCGCTGTCCCGTCCGCGAGGAGTGCAGCAGGTAGGCGTAGGCGTCTTCGAGGGACACCGGGACGGGTTCGGCGGATTCGCCCGGCGCGCTGGTCACGACCCGTTTGGCCTGCCCGTACGCCGCGGCGACCGTGCCGAGGACGAGGCTGCCCGGCGGTTCGAGGCCGTCCGCGGGCACGAGGAAGACGCGGCCGCGGACGGTCTCCAGGAGGTCGGCGGTCAGCCCCTGGAAGAGCACGCGCCCGTGGTCCAGGACGACGAGCTGCGGGCAGGTCTGCGCGACGTCCTCCAGGATGTGCGTGGACAGCAGCACGGTGCGGTCCCCGCCCAGCTCCGCCAGCAGCGACCGGAAGCGGATGCGCTCCTCGGGGTCGAGCCCGGCGGTCGGCTCGTCCACGATGAGCAGCTCCGGGTCGCCGAGCAGCGCCTGCGCGATGCCGACCCGGCGGCACATGCCCCCGGAGAGCGCGCGGACGCGGCGGTCCGCGAACGGGGCGAGGCCGACCAGGTCCAGCAGCCGCCGCGCCTCCTCGCGCCGCCGCCGGGACGGCAGGCCCTTGAGCAGCCCGATGTACTCGACGAACTCCTGCGCGGTCAGCTCCGGGTAGAGCGCGAGGTCCTGCGGCAGGTACCCGAGGACGCGCTGGAGGTCGCGGCGCCGCCGCCGGTCGGTGATGTCGCGCCCGCCCAGCGAGGCGCGCCCGCCGCTGGGGCGGACGACCCCGACGAGGATGCGCATGAGGGTCGTCTTGCCGGCCCCGTTGGAACCCAGCAGGCCCACCATGCCGGGGCCGAGGTCCAGCGACACGCGGTCGAGCGCGACGACCCCGCCGCCGTAGGTCTTGCTCAGGTTCTCGGTGACGATCCGCACCGCTACTCCCAACGGTAACCCGCCGCGAGGCGGTTCCGGTTGACCATGACGAGGGCGGCCGCCATCAGCGCCAGCGCGGCCAGGACGAGGGCGGCCGCCGACAGCGCGGCGGTCCCCGCCGTGACGTCCGGGGACAGGGGCGCGAGCCCGAGGCCCTGGTACGAGCGCTCGCCGCCGACGGAGATCGCGACGTACTCGCCGAGCGGCGACAGCAGGGTCCCGGTCGTCGACGGGATCGGGATCACGTTCGGGTTGAGCATGCACGCCCACAGCCAGAACGCCACGAGCAGCACCCGCGCCGCGGGCAGCGGCATCAGCAGCGCCAGCAGCGACGCGACGGCCGTGGCGACCAGCAGCCCGGGCAGGATCATCGCGACCGCCAGCAGCAGCGCCGCGCCGAACGCCTCCGGCCCGCCGTCCAGGACGCTGTGGACCGCGCCGATCGCCAGCAGCGTCCCCGCGACGAGCGTGTACGGCCCGGCGAACGACCCGGCGACGACGACGACGGCGCGCCGCCACGGCGGGACGGGGGTGGAGTTGAGCAGGTCCCCGAGCCCCTCGTCACGTTCCCGGACGAGCCGGTCGGACAGCAGCACCCCCACGCCGATGGGGACGACGTACATCAGCAGGTTCGCCCATCCCGCGACGGCCGCGGCGCCGTGGCGGGGGGTGTCGGTGAAGCCGATGAGCAGGACGAGCGCGATGAGCGCCACGACCACCAGCGACGACGGCCGCCGGAGGAGCATCAGCCCCTCGTAGCGGACGAGCCCGGCCAGCGGGAGGCGACCGCGCGCCTTGGTCACCGCGTGCCTGCCCGGCGCCGGGACGGTCATTGCCGGCTCCGTCCGAGGAGGCGCTCGGTGTCCCGGCAGGCGAGCAGGACGCCCGCGACGGTGAGGGCCGTCCCGGCGGCGACGAGCGCGAGGCGGCCGGTCAGCCAGTCGGCGCCGAGCCGCGCCGCCGGGGACTGCGCGAGCCAGACGAGCAGTACTAAGACGGCGGCGGCGCCGCCGGAGCGCAGGACCAGCCCGCCGACGGCGCCGACCCCGGCCAGCGTCACGCCGGGGCCGACCGGGATCAGCGGGGCGAGCAGCAGCGGCGCGGGATGGTTCCAGGCGCCGAACAGGCAGAGCCCGCCGATCAGCACCCAGGCGAGGACGACCGACGCGGCCAGCAGGATCCCCACCCGGCGCAGGACGGTGTGCCAGTACGGGGACGGGAGCGACAGCTGCAACTCCATGACCCGTTCCCTCGTCACGACGGTGGCGGCGCCGAACCCGATCGCGATCGGGAAGATCATCGCGGCGATCCGGACGGTCGACAGCCCGACGGTGCCCGCGCCGGCCTGGCCGGCCGCGCGGGCGGCGGCCCCGGCGGCGATCACCAGCAGCGCGGTGGCCAGCGGCGCGGCGAACCCGGCGAGCCCCACCCGGCGGGCGTCGGCGCGCAGCAGTGACAGAGGCACCATGGCCCGTACGTAGCGTCCGGTGCCCGCGAGGTTCACCTCGATCGCGGTGCTCTTCATCGGACGAGCCGCGGGACAGGCGGGCGGCGCCCGCGAGCGAGGCCGCGCCGATCGCCGCGAGGACCGCGGCGGCCACGGGCCAGGGCGCGGCGCCGGGCGCGCCGGCGCCGAGCAGCCCGGCCCGCAGCAGGTCGACGGCGTACGTCATCGGGTTGACGCCGACGAGCGCCCGCATCCAGCCGGGCAGGGTGTCGGCGCGGAACACGGCGCCGGAGAGCATGAACAGCGGCGTCATCGCGACGCCCATGAGCGCCGCCACGGCCTCCGGGCGCCCGGCCGCCACCGACAGCAGCACGCCGAGCGCGCCGAACGAGACGCTCAGCAGGACGGCCGCTGCGGCGGTCCCGGCGGCGCTCGCGGTGGTGACGCGCACGCCGAGCAGCATCGCGACCGGCAGCAGGACGGCCATGTGGGTGAGGGCGAGCACCGCGGAGCTGCACGTCTTGGCGACGGGCAGCACCCAGCGCGGGACCGGCGCGACCAGCAGTTCCCGCGCGAACCCGTACGTGCGGTCCCAGGCCAGGCTGACGCTGCTGGTCAGCGCGGTCAGCGTGACGTTCATGCAGGCGATGCCGGGGAACACGTAGACGCGGATGGGGATGCCGTCGACCTCGTCCACCATGCCCCGGAACGCCACGCCGAACACCAGCATCATCACCGCGACCTGGCCCGCGCTGGACAGCAGCAGCCCCTGGTTCCGGACGTGCCGCAACATGTCGCGCTTGCACAGCAGGTACACGCAGACGAGGTAGTGCCCTGTCATGACGCGGTCCCGATGCCGTCCGACCACGCCGCCCTGATGCGGGGTCATGACGCCGCCACGCAGGACAGGAAGACCTCTTCCAGGGACGACTGCCGCAGCTCCACCCGGTCGATGCGCAGGCCGTGCCGCGCGGCGAGGACGCAGAGGCCGTGCACCGACGCCGCCGGGTCGCGGTGCGGGACGAGCACGCCGCCCGGTGCCTCCAGCGCCAGGATCCCCGCCGCGCCGAGGACCGCCAGCAGCGGCCCCGGCGCGTCGACCGCGAGGTGCACCGACCCCGAACCCGCCGACATCCGCAGTTCGAGGGGGCTGCCCGACGCGACCGCGCGGCCGCCCGCGACGACGTGCACCCGGTCCGACACCTCGGCCTCGTCCATGTAGTGGGTGGAGAACAGCACGGTCGTCCCTGCGGTGGCCACCTGCGCGCGGACGTCGCTCCAGAACACGGCGCGCGCCTCCGGGTCGAGGCCGGCCGTCGGCTCGTCCAGGACGAGCAGGCGCGGCCGGTGCAGCAGCGCGCGCACCAGCTCCACGCGCCGGGCGAGGCCGCCCGACAGCCGCCGGACCCGGTCGGCGGACCGCCCGTCCAGCCCGAAGCCGCCGAGCAGCTCCCGCGCGCCGGACCGGGCCGCCGACCTCGACATCCCGAACAGCCGCCCGTGCAGGACGAGGTTCTCCATCACGGTCAGCTCCGCGTCCAGCGTCGGCTCCTGGAAGACGACCCCGAGGTCGCGGCGGAGCGTGGGGTCCTCGCCGCCGATGCTCCGGCCGAGGACCGTCAGCGTGCCGTCCTGGACGGGTGCCAGGCCGCACACCTGCCGCAGGAAGGTCGTCTTGCCCGCGCCGTTCGGCCCGAGCACGGCGGTGATCTCCGCGGTCCGGGCGGCGAGGTCCAGGCCGTCGAGGGCCGCCACCCCGCCGTAGCGGAAGCGGAGGCCCTCGGCCCGCACCGCGTCCGGGCGGTTCACGCGCCCGCCTCCCGCAGCGCCGGCCCGGCGACGCGCTCCCGCAGCTCGTCCCTGACCGTCGCGACGAGCTCCTCGACGGTCGGCGGCGCGATCCCCGCGACGATGCCGCGGCTGGCCGCCTCGTAGACCCGCGCCGCCACGGGCTCGACCAGCCGGTGCCCGTCCTCGCGCAGCGTCGCGGCGTTGCGCCGCACCGCGGGCGAGGCCCACATGTCGGCGTTCATCGCCGGGACGATCAGCAGCGGGCGGCGGTGCGCGAGGGCGGTGGTCGTCAGCAGGTTGGGCGCGGCGCCGTGGGCCAGCGAGGAGAGGGTGTGCGCCGTGCAGGGCAGGACGACCAGCAGGTCCGCCCAGCGGGACAGCCGCACGTGCCCCTCGCCGGGGTCGGCGTCCGTGGCGGTCTCGACGAGATGCGCGAGGGTCGTGGCGGGCAGGAACCGGTCGGCCGCCGGGGTGAGGACGGCCTTGACGTCCACCCGCACCGCGCGCAGCGCCCCGAGGAACGCGGGCAGCTGCAGGATCGCGATCGAGCCCGTGGCCCCGACGAGCACGCGGGCCGGGCGCTTGCCGTTCACGCGCCGAAGGCCAGCTCGGCGAACAGGCCGGGGCCCGTGTGACCGCCGCGCCCCGCGTACCCGCCGGGGCCGCCCGTGTTCGGATCCGTTCCGCCCGCGGTGCCGGTGGCGGGCCCGCCGGTGTCCAGGAGGACGGCGGCGACACCGGCGGCGCCGTCCAGCACCCCGGCCACGTCCAGCAGGAGCCGCCGGTCGTCCGCCGTGCCGCTCTCCGCGGCCCGGACGGCGTGGCGGTAGCCGAACGGGAGCGCCGGATCGCAGGCGCCGGCGATCTCGCGTGCGAGGCCCGCCGCGAACGCCCCGAGCTCGCGGGACCCGGGTCCGGCGAGCCGGTGCGCGGCGGCGAGCAGGCCGGACGTCCCGTGGCAGACGGTCACGCCGTCGAGCTTCCAGGCGTCGCGGGGGCGGGCGAAGACGGCGCGCAGCCCGTCCAGCGCGAGGCGCGACCACTCGGGACGGCCGAACGCGCGTCCCGCCGCGTCCAGGGCGAGGCCGAGACCCGGCGCCCCGTAGCACCACGCGCTCCGCGCGATCACCTCGCCGCGCGGGGCGCCTTCCAGCTGCTCACGCCAGGAGACGCGGCACGGCCAGTACGGTCCGGCCTCGTCCCGCAGCGCGCGCCCGGCCAGCCACTCCGCCGCGTAGGACACGCCCTCCTCGGCGCCCGCCGGGGCCGTCCCGCGCAAGGCGGCGGCCGCGAGCACGGCCATCGGCCCGGCGGGGCCGTGCGCGAACCCGGCGTTGAAGTCGCCGAGCGGGTACGTGCGCTCGTCGTCGGCGGTCGGCTGGAGGTGGGAGGGCACCCACCAGCCCGGCACCTCGTGGCCGCCGACCCGCACCGGACGCAGGACGGCGGCCAGCTGCTCCAGCCCGGCGTCCGCGGCGCGGCGCGCGTGGTCGAGGACCTCGGGGTCGCCGGACGGGTCGTCCGCGACGGCCATCAGCAGCCGGGTCAGCCCGCCGATGCCGGAGACGACGTCGTAGCCGTGCCAGCCGACGCCCGGTCCCCGATTGCGCCGCCCGGCCTCCTCTTCACAGCGTTTCAGCAGGTCGTCGGCGACCCAGGGGACGAGCCCGGCGTGCAGCCGCCGGTACGGGGCGCCGGCGCGGCGGGCGGCGGTGACCGCGGCGAGGATGGCCGCCGGGCCGCAGTAGAGCCCGGTCGCCGGGTAGGCGCGCACCGCGTCGAGCGCGGCCGTGATGTGCGCGTGCGCCATCGGGAGCCACCGGTCGTCCTGGACGGCGGCCTGCGCGGCGGCGAGCGCCACGCCGGGATGCCCGTGCGCCAGCGAGACGGGGTTCCAGGTGGAGTGCCCGTAATAGGGGATCTTGTTGCGGGGGTCGCCGGCGATCTCGGCCACGGTCACCGGGTCCCACAGCTTCGTCAGGACGTGCTCGGCGGCCTCCCGCGCGGCGGCGGACGGCGCGTCGCCGGAACGCGGGGCCGTATCAGGGGGCGGCGCCGTATCCGAAGGCGGCGCCGCGTCAGGGCGCGGTCCGCCGCCGGAACGCGGTTCCGTGTCGGAACGCGATGCCGGTTCGGTGTGCGTCGTGCTGGCGGGGGGCTTTGCGGCGGGGGGCGTCGCAGCGGGCTGCGACATCGCGGGGGGAGCGGGGGTCAAGGATCTTCCTTCCGGGTGTGGCGGCGGCGCTCCGCGTGATGGAGCGCGCACGCGCGGGCCAGGGACATCGCGGCGGCCTCCCGCTCCAGGCCGCCCGCGCCGATGATCCGGTTGCAGTGCATGTGGAGGAGGCTGCCGACGATACGGCTCTCCGGCGTCCACGGTTCGACCAGGTTCCGGGCGACGTCCCGGTAGGCCGTGAGCGTCGCGTCCCGGTGGCCGAGGAGGTCCAGCACCGCAGGGCCGCCTGGCAGCTCACGGAGCCCAGGCCACCCGCCGGCCGGGTCGATGAGCGCGGCCCTGCGGTGCCTGTCCCGCCGGAATCCCGGCGGGACGTCATGGGGCGGCCCGGTGGTCGACATCCAGGCCGCGACGGGGTCGTGCAGCCAGCGCGTCCCGACGGCCGCGCGGTCGTCCGCCGCGACCGGCCCGCCCCAGGCGTGGACGAGGGCGGTGACGCCGATCGCGGCGAGGTCCACCGGGTCGAGCCCGTGCTCCCGGGCCAGCCGCAGCAGGCCCATCGCGGTCTCCGAGTCGGCCTGGAAGAAGCGTTCCGCGGCGTCCATCGCCTCGGGGCCGCCATAGCGCTCGTACTCGGGGTCGTAGGCGTCCAGGACCAGCCGTCCGGCGAGCCCTGCGCGTTCCCAGCCCGACACGGTGTCGTGCAGAAGGGAGAGGACCGGGCCGTTCAATACGGCAGCGTCTCCATGCAAGCGCAGCCGGATGTGGAATCCGGGGTCGGTGTAGCGGATGAAGAACCAGCGGTCCACGCCGCCGAGCGCCGCGGCCTTGCCCACGAGCTCCGGCAGGTGGTCGCGGACGAGCACGTCACTGCGCTCCGGCGCCATGTACAGCTTGGCGTACAGCCAGCCGGCCCCGGGTTGCACGGCGCGCGGACGGTCCGTCAGGAGCGGCGCCCAGGTGGGACGCGGGCGCCGGTCGGGTTCCCGCCGCCGCACGGGCAGGACGATCTCCGCGACGTACCCGGCCTCCCCGTCGCGCGCCGCGTCTCCTCCGGTGCCCCCGCCGCGCGCCGCGTCGCCCGGGGAGAACCAGCCGTCGGCGAAGTCCTCGCCGCCCGGCACCTCCTGCGCCACCAGGCTCATGCCCCGCTTCAGCTCGTTGCGGAGCAGTTCCACGTCCCAGCCGTCCCGCAGGTCGAGGCGGATCCGCTGGTCGTTGCTCGTCGCGAGGATCCGGGCGGGGACTGCCCAGCGGTCCCGCCAGTCCGCGAGCGCCGCCGCGAACCGCGCCGGGTCCGCCGCGTCCGGACGCAGCGGCTCCAGCGACCAGCTCGCCGACCACAGCACCGTCCGGCCGTAACGGACGCGCGGCAGGTACGGCGCCGCGCCCATCGCCGACCAGTCCCACGGCGACCACATCTGGTGGTGCTCGAACGCGATCTCGCACAGCAGCCGCACGGCGTTCGGCGCCTGCGTCCGCACGTTGAGCATGTTGTGGAACACCGGCCGGACGATCCTGCCGCTCGGGGCGTGCACCGCGTAGAGCCCGCCGAGGGACGCGCCCACGGCGATGTCGTCCAGGTCGATCTCCTCAGGGCCGCCCGCCTCCTCGCCCGAGTCCGGGAGCGCGGCGACCCCGACCGACAGCCGCGTGTCCGTCCAGCCGGGGTCGCGCGCGATGTTGCCGCTGCGCGCGTGCCTCGGCTCGTAGCGGACGACGACCGGGAGCGCCTCCCCGCGGGCGGAGTCGCGGACGCAGGCGGCGACGGTGCCGCGCGCCGCCTCGGGGAGCACGTCGCCGAACCGACCGAACGTGGATCCGTCCAGGTGGGAGCCGGGGTTCGGTGACACCACGAGACGGAGGTCACCGCGGTCGACGGCCGCCTCGTCGGCCGCGACGACGTGCAGGTACAGCTCGAAGCCGGGCGGCGCGGAGTCCGGGTCGTGCTCGCCCTCGCACAGCGCGTCCAGGAGCGCGTCGTCCAGGACCACCTCCCGGCGGCCGTCGCGGACCGCGTCCCAGAGCAGGGACGTGAGGAGCCGCGCGATGCCGGGCGGCCGCACGCCCGGCGCGTCCTGCGACGGGTCCCCGTCGCCCGCGCCGCCGCGCGGGCCGGGCGGCCAGGAGTACCCGGCGGGCGCGCCGAGCCCCCGGTCGGCGTCCAGCAGCTCCTTGACCGGCACGAGCCGGCCGAGCCCGTACCGCTCCACGAACTCGGCGTGGTACCCGCGCAGCGCGGGCGTCCCCAGCAGGGGAGGGGCGAGCCGCCACAGCACCTCGGCGGCCCGCGCGCCCTCGGAGGCGACGTCCATGGGAAGCTGCACCCGGTGCCCGAGCCGCAGGTCCACGTGGACCGCGGAGTTGGTGTGGGCGTTGGCGGCGCCGCGGACGTCCCGCAGCAGCCGCACGGCCTCCTCCGGTTCGGCGGCCGGGAGGGCGCGGACGACCCGGTCCAGCGCGTCCAAGCGGGCCCGGACCTCCGGATCCCCCACCCGGGCATCGCCGCCGCCCGCGTGCGCGGCGGCGGCCTCGCGGTCGACGCGGCGGAGGACCGCGTGCGTCTCCGCCAGCCGGTCGCCAGGGCCGAGCCGCGGCCGCAGCTCGGTGACCAGCACCTGCTCGGCGACCAGCCCGCGCACCAGCCGCAGGACGGCGTCGTCCGTCGCGCGCGCGAACCGGGCGAGCAGCGCCGCGGCGAGCTCGTGCACCGCCACGGGCCGCCGTGCCAGCCCGAGGGCGGCGAGGACGACGGGCGTGGCGCGCACGGAGGTGACCGCCCTGCCATCGCTGCCCGGGTCGATGTCCGGATTGGTGGGATTGGGCATGACCACTCGGTCCCCGTGCGTCTCCACGAGCTGGTGGGTCTGCACGCGCAGCCACCACAGCACCGCCCCGTCCAGTTCCAGGACGCGGGTCAGCCGCGCGAGCACGGCGTTGTCGGCGCGGGCCACGACGCGGTGGCCGGCCGGATCCGACCAGACCACCTTGGTGTTCCCCGCGAACGCGACCGACGTCACGCCCGCGAACAGCCCGAACGGCGTCGGCCTCGTCGCGGCGCGCCGCGCGTAACGGTGCACGGCGAGCGCGACGCGCACGGCATCGCCGCCGGCGCGCGCACCGGTTGCGGTTCCGTTCTCGGTTTCGTCCAGGACGGAACGCACGCCCCGGACCAGGTCGGGGCTGGCCAGTTCCAGCGCCGCCATGAAACGGGCGTCCGACACCGCCGCGCGGAGCAGCCGCGCCGCGTCCTCGACGCCGGGTGAACCGGGGGCGCCGGGAAGGGGATCGAGGCGGAACGCGGCGGGCAGCACCGGCGCGCGCAGCATTCCGGCAGGCCACGGCTCGAACAGCGGCGGCCTCGCCTCGGCTGGTGACTGGGACACCCGGACTTCCCTCTCTCCGGCTGGACTCCGGCTCCACCGGAACGGTTGTCGGACGGCCGGCCCCGACCGCGCCCGAAGGGCGGGGCCGGCCGTCATCGGACTAGCAGCAGCACCAGCTGCAGAAGCTGCCGCCGCCCGGGCTCGTGCAGCCCGGAGTGCAGACCGCATGGCTCGTCACGGACGGGCCGGTGGTGACCGTGATCACGGAGCTGTCGATGTCGAGGTCGAAATCGGCGTCGAAGTCCATGTCCGAGCCGGGGGTCGTCGTGCCCTCCGTCGCGTTGACCGGCATTTCTTTCCCTTCCCTGGGCGTACTGACGGTTCACTGGAAATCCGCGTGGAGTTCCAGCCGCCCTGACCTGGTGCCGAAACGACTCGTGCACCTCCGCCTCCCGGGCGACGAATTAGCCGCCTCCTCAACCGACCGGGACAAGGTGACTGCCATGATCTGTGTTGCGTGCCAGCGGTGTTCAAGAGGTGGCTGTGAAGCTGGCAGTAATGACACTCAGCGCTGACTATGCGCCAGGGCGGCACTACGCAACGTCACTGTTTCCGTCTCGGTCGCATTGCGTCGGTGGCCGTGTTCGGAGCGGCTCTGGGGAGCTTCCGCGGACCGGTCGCGGACCCGATTCTCATGTGCTGAACAGGCGTCCTTGACCTGAATACGTCATCCTACTTGATGACCTTGAAAAGGGTTTCGCGGCCGTTCTCCGCACGAGCTCTCGGCCAAGGGTGTCCACGGACCGTGATGGCCGTTAGTCTCACCGCGGTAACGAGCGACGCCCGATCTTTTCCGGCTGCCAGGACTGCCAGATACGGTCTGTCCGCGCACCACGGCGGCCGGAGGGCCCGGGACGGCTATCGGGGAGCACGACCATGACAGATGTCGACACGTACGACCTGCCGGGCGGTGACATCGGCGATGAGGACCTCATGGCCGAGGTCTGCCGCGGGCGGGAGTCCGCGCTGCGGGTGCTCTACGACCGCCACAGCACGGCCATGTTCCGCCTGCTCCTGCGCCTCACCTCCAGCCGCCCGCAGGCAGAGGAGATCCTGCAGGAGGTCTGGCTGGCAGTGTGGCAGTCCGCGTGCCGGTTCCGCGGCGAGTCGTCCGTCCGCGGCTGGCTGCTCGGCGTCGCCCGCCGCCAGGCCCACAACCGGCTGCGCCGCCGGGAGTTCGCGCTCGCCCCGCTGGAGGAGGCGTCCCACGTCCCCGACCCGGGCGCCGACGTGGAGGCCAGCGTCCTGTCCGCCGCCGCCCGCGAGACGCTCACCGACGCGATCATCGCGCTCCCCGAGCATCTCCGCGAAGTCGTCGTCCTGGCCCTCGTGGACGAGCTGCCATACCGGGACGTGGCAGCCGTGCTCGGTATACCCGTCGGTACGGTGAAGAGCAGGATGTCGCACGTGCGGGCCAGGCTCATGCGATCGTTGGTGGAAAGGCAGGAGTCGCTGTGACGCATTTGTCCAACGAAGAGATCGCGCGCGCGGCCCGTGCCGCCGACCGCCGCCTGACCGGTGACCCCGACGTCCCGTCCTACACGGCCCTCCTCGGCGGCCGGCTGCCCGCCCGCCACGCCCCGGCCCGGCACGCCAGGCCGGTCCGGCGGCACGCCCAGACGCCCGTCCCGGCGCCCGTCCCGGCCCCGCATCCCGTCCCGCGCCCGGCTCCGCACCGGCGCCCGGCGTCCACCCGCCCCTCCCTCGTGGAGGCGCTCCGGACCGCCGCCGAACTCACCTCCGCCCAGGTGCGGCTCCTCCCCCGGGCCCTGCCGACGCTCTCGGCCATCGGCCTCGCCGGGGCCGTCCTGCTGGCGCTGACGACACCCGGCACGACGGCCGTCCGCCTGTTCGGCGCCGCCGTCACCCTGATCGTGCTGGCCGGCGCGCTCTGCGTCCGCGGCGCCCGCCGCGACCCCCGCGGCGAGCTGCTGCGCACGCTGCCGGTCGGCCCCCGCGCCGTGTTCCTCGCCCGGCTCACCCTCGTCCTCGGCTGCGACGCCGCGGCCGCGCTCGTCGCGTCCGCCACCGCCGGGCTCGCCGGCGACACCCTGCGGACCGGCGAGCTGATCTCCGCGTGGCTCGGCCCGTCGCTGCTGTCCTCCGCCGTCGCGGTCACGCTCACGGTCTGGCGCTCGTCCGTCCTCGGGATGCTCGGCGGCGCGCTGACCTGGACGCTCGTCACCCTCCCCGGCACCGGCGGCGCGCACGAGAGCGGCCTCGGCGCCCTGTTCGGCCGCACCTGGGCCACCACCCCCTGGGTCGCGCCCGCCGCCCTCGCCCTCTTCGCTGTCGCGACCGTCCTCGCCGACCATCCGAGGACCGTCCGACCCGAACGGTGAACCACCGACCCCCCCGTCGCTACGTACTACCCGTACGAGCGACCCGAGGGAGGCGCGGTGGGAGAACTCCGCCTGATGAGCCGGACGGCCGGCGTCATGGTGATCTGTGACAGCCTTGGCGACCAGTTCGAGCCCTATACCTCCTGGCTGGACGGCCTTGGGGTCCGCTGCGCGTTCACCGGCGACGTGCCGTCCGCCGTCCGCCGGGACCGGCCGCCCCTGGTGGTGCTGCCCGTCTTCACCGAGGTGAACGCCCGGCGCCTGCACGAGCTGACCGACGAGCACCCCGGCGTCGCCGTCCTCGGCGTCGTCCGCGACCTGACCGGGCACCAGACGCACCGTGCGATCCACCACGGCGCCACCTGGGTCCTGAACATGCTCCTGCCGACGCAGTGCTACAAGGACGTCCTGCTGACCCTGGCGGGCACGTACCTGACCCGCGGCCCCACGTCGGCGCCCACGAGCGAGGACGAGGACGAGGAACTGATCCGCCTCCTCTGCGGCACGGCCACCGTCGCCGAGATCTCGAAGCACTTCTACTGCTCCGAACGCTCGATGTACCGCAGGCTCCGCTCCCTGTACTCCCGCCTGGGCGTCCGCGGGCGGAACCAGCTCCGCGCCCACGTCGCCCGCTCACGCCAGGACGTCACCTAGGGAGGACCTTGCCATGCCGCTCGGACGACTCATCCCGAACTCGCAGGCAACCGTCCAATCCCACCCGAACGTGGTGACCTGAACCGGTGCGCCACCTCACCACGGCCGTCCTCACGGTCAGCCTGGGCACCTGCCTGGCCGCCCGCTGCGAACCGGTCCCCCCGTCCACCCAGTGCTCCGCGAAGTCGTGCACCATCACGATCGGCCGCGCGTCCACCCGCCGCCAAGCCGACCGACTGGACCACGGCGGCGCCACCAACGTCATCATCACCGCGACAGGCCACCTGGCCTGCGAGATCCTCGCCCACGCCCTGCCGACCCAGGTCGTCTGCGAGGTCACCGGAGCCGTCCTCGGCCAGAAGATGATCACATCCCTGCGCCGCGCCGCCCGAGGCGGCGACTGCCTGCGCATCCACTTCAGGGCCCCGACCCGCAAGCACTGGAGGGCGGTCTCGTCCGCCCCCTATTCAGGCCCCGCCTGCACCGCGTAACCGCCCCTGACCGAAAGTGGTCGCACACGTGCGGACAGTCGCGTCCGGCGTCAATCTTGGTGCGGAACGAAAGGACAGGTGATCCCCGGTGCCGGAACCTGTGGAGACCGCGCCCGCCCCAGCCACCGAGGCGTCCATGCTGGGCCGCTTCGTCGCCCTGTTCACCCCGGTCTTCGTCGTCGCCGCCGGCTGGTTCGCCGGCCTGGTCGCCCAGATCGTCCCCGGCGCCCACCTCGACGAGACCCAGCTCACCACCTTCATGATCGCCGCCATGACCGCCGCCCTCGGCTCCGGCTGGAAGTGGCTCCAAGGCTGGCAACAACACGAACGCCTGGTAGCCGAAGGCAAAGCCACCCCCCTAAAACCCGCCACCCCCAAGTAGCGCGATCCACCCAGGGAGACGCGGCGGAAATTGCCGGACCGCACTGCTGCCCGGCACCCCAGGTGCAAGCGGCTCAGAGGCTCCAAGCCCGGGCAGCGGGGACCCCTGCTGATGTCTAAGTGCTCTGCGGGGAAGGAGTCGAAGGAGTATCTTTGCCCACGACATCCTCCGAAGAGCGAAATGAGTGAGCCGTAGCATCGTGTCCGCCGATGATGGTAGCGACCGCAGAGAGAAGGCGTGGGCGTCCGGCACCTACCCCCGCCCGGCCAACGAGGGCCGTTCGCGGAACATGAAGGCAAACCGCCGCTCGGATACCAAGCCGGAAATTGCGCTCCGGCGCGCATTGCATGCTCTCGGTTATCGCTATCGCAAGGACTTCCGGCTCGATCTCCCCGGGGGCACTCGCGTCCGGCCAGACATAGTCTTCACCGCCCGCAAAGTGGCGGTATTCGTGGACGGTTGTTTCTGGCATGTCTGCCCTGAGCACGGCCGCGAGCCGACGAGCAACGAGTGGTACTGGACTCCCAAGCTCCGCCGCAACGTCGAGCGTGACCGGGCAGCGGACGACGCGCTGAAAAACGCCGGCTGGCGGGTCGTGCGCCTGTGGGAACACGAACCGCTCCCCGCTGCTGTCCAGGCCGTTGTCGTAGCCGCGGGGCCAGCCAGCGTCGAACGCGAGCCCCAAATTGCTTCAGAGACTGACCAAGATAAATCCGACGAGCCAATTAGCCTTACTTGAATCGGCTGACACTGGTCTTCCGCGGTAATGCCGGGCCCTGGATTCAGGCTGGAGGCGTGCCTTGGTCACGGGGCTCGCCTGCAGGCCGCCACCTTCTACAGCTGCCGGGCCACCGCTTCACGATCTTCGACAGGGAGCCTCAGGTACTGGGCCCATGCCTTCTCAGCCGCCGTGGCGGGACGCCGTCCCGCTCTTATCCACGAGGTCAGCGCCGCGCGATCCGGGCCAGCCAGGCGGCCGATGGCTTCGAGCAATGCATCAGGAGACGGCATCCTTCCGGCGGAGGCGCCGGCTCGACAGCGCTTGCATTCGGTGACAAGACGTGGCTTGCCCGCCTCGCCCGCCCGGCGGGAGATCGAGAGCTGCGCCGTCTGGTGCTGAGCGTCAGGATAGGCTTCGCCGCCGGTAATGCCACAGACAGTGCACATGTACTCGTCGCGCGCCATGATCGCTGCCCGCTCCTTCGCGGAGATGGTCACCGTTCCCTTCGGGGTTGCCTTTCCCGGCTTCCAGACTTCCTCGCCCGCCTTCACGAAGCGAAGCTCGCTGGGGTCGAGAGCTGAGTCCTCCTTGTTGGTGTCGATCACCCATTCGTGGTCACGGAGGTCACGCATCCGGCGGTCGGCCTGCTCCACCCCTGGGAACGCCGCCCGTAGCTGCGCCTTGGTGAACACGCTCCCTTCGCCGATCTCGCGGAGCAGCCACAGCGCGATCCGGATCTTCGTACCGCGCTTCACGGAGGTGTCGTTCCAGTCAGGGATAGTCACAGCGACCCCAATAGCAAGGTTGGCGCATGTCGGACTGCAGAGTGTCGGTGGGGACTACCATGATAGTTGCGCACGTACCACACCCGTATATGGAGAACCTTTCATGAGCCCAGTGCGGCCACCTGGCGCCACCGAGAACGAAGATCTTGTCAAGACCAGGCTGGCTGCTGTAGGCAAGGGCGGCGGCACTCCCGAGACGTTCCGGATCGAGTGGCGCAGCGAGGGCAACCGCAATCTCCCGGTCATCGACATGCCGGTGAGCGCGCTCTACTACAATCCCGAGACGCACCGCATCCGGGCGCAGCGTGCCCACGACCCAGCGCGGGATGCGGCTCTGACGGCTGATCCGTGGACCCCGCAGAGCCAGGCGTACCTTCATGACCTCCTCATGGCCAAACCGGACAACCCTGATATCCAGGACCCCGATTTCGTCGCCCTGATGGAGGACCTGAAGAACAACGCGCAGAACACCGCGGGCCTGATCACCCCCACGGGCATCGTGGTGGACGGCAATACCCGGTGCGCCGCATTGCGGGAAATCGGACAGCCCAATATCCGCGTTGCCGTCCTTCCCGAAGACTGGGGCTGGGGCGATGTCAATGACGTGGAACTTAGCCTTCAGCTGCGCAAGACCTTCCGCCGGGACTACTCGTTCATCAACGAGATCATCGCGCACGCCGAGCTCCTCGCAGCAGGCCGCTCCCTCGACGAGACCGCCGCCGCGTTCCGTAAGAAGAGGAAGACCATCGAGCAGGGGCAGTGGGCATTGGCTCTCATCGATGAGGCCATCAAGCGCAGCCGTGCTGCCTTGGACGACGGAACTGGCGTCCAGCTTCGCCGACTGGATTTTGAGGGCCACCAGGAGTCCCTCAGGGAGATCTACGAGCGGTACAAGCGTGTCCGGGCACAGGACCCCGACCTCGCCCAGCGGCTCAGGGAGGCCAGCCTGGCGGCGCTCTTGGTAGATGCCGCCAAGACCGACATCCGCAGTATCTGGCTCGTCGAGGATTTTGATGAGAAATACCTCAAGCCCAAGCTGACAACCGAGCTCAAGGTCGCTCCCGCCACGTCCGAGCCCGCTGGGGTGAGTATCCCGGGGCTCAGCATCACGATGGACGCCGAGGATTCCAAGATCAAGGAAGCCAGGGCCACCACAGACAAGCTGCTGAGGGCCAAGGCCCGGTCAGCCTCAGCGGCGAAGCTGTCACCGGCCGAGACCGCCCGGAATTCGGCGCTCATCGCCGAGGCGGACAAGGCCATCAGGGAGAGCCTCCGGCAGGCCAACCGTGACGTCCGCCAAGCACAGCGGAAGATGGCCGCCCCCGAGAAGCTAGACGAAGCGACCGACGCTCTCCGGGCCTGCATCGACGACATCGCCAAGGCCCGTGCTCAGAATGTCCTCGATAACGAGGCGCTGGATGACGCCTTGATGGGGCTGCGCGACACCCTCACGCGGCTCGGCCGGACGGCGGCACGTGGTGTGCGGGGCGAGCCCGGCCCGGGTCTGTCGTGGCTGCTGCTTGCGACCATGGACTAGGGATCGGATCGTGCCCAGTCTCCGGCTTGAGCTGCAAGCATCCGGTACCGCCGTTCTCATGCGTGTCCCGCCCGAACGCGCAGAGGACCTTCGTCAGCTCGCTGGCCGGTTCCTGACCGCCCGGCATCAAGGCCCCAGCCTTGTAGAGCTGGAACTCGAGGATCTCCTCGCCAATCTTCGTGAACTCGCCGACTGGCCGGCACCACAGGATGTGACGTGGCAGCCCGAGCTCAGGGTCCTCGTTGAGGGTAACCACCGGGACACAGCAGCAGCCGGCAAACGCCTCGAAGCACCGGAGTCCCCCGCCCTGCCCGCGGACGAGATCACCGAATTGCTCGCCGCGTCCGGCTGGTCAGCTCCGGATCCGCTCACGGCGTTTCAGCTCAGGGACATTGCCAAGCTGCTGTCCATGAGTCATGGCGCGAACTTCAGTGTTCCCGGGGCCGGCAAGACCCGGGTCTCACTGGCGACGTTCCAGGTCCTCCGCGTGCAGGGCCAGGTGGAAAGACTGATGGTGGTGGCCCCGAAGGCCGCCTTTGAGAGCTGGTTGTTCGAGAACCAGGCGTGTCTAGAGACGCCTCTCTATGTACAGGTTTTGGACAGCGGGCGGCTGCCCGACCCGGCGGCCCAGCTCATCGTGGTGAACTACGAGGGCCTGGCTAAGCACCAGGTGGCGCTGGCGAAGTGGCTCGCAATGAAGCCATCGATGTTCATCCTGGATGAGGCACATCGGATGAAGCGAGGCGCCAACGGGGTCCATGGTGCGGCTTGCCTGGCGCTGGGACCGCGGTCCCGCCGCCGCCTCATACTGACCGGCACGCCCGCGCCCAACGGCGTCAAGGATCTGGAGAACCTCCTGGGCTTCGTCTGGCCCGGAGAAGGCCGCAGGATAGTGACCCGGGCCGTGGGCAACGGCGATCTCCGGCACGCCAGCCGTGTGCTGCGGCCCCTCTTCACCCGCACAACCAAAGGAGAACTCGGCCTCCCTGAGGTCAACGTGAAGATCCGGAGACTAAAGCTTCCGGATCTTCACCGAGAGATCTATGGCGCGCTGACCGGTGAGATGAGCGCGCGAGCGGCGCGGGTAGCCCATCCTGAATCCCAGGAGGGCCTGGAAGCACTGGGCAAGATCCTCATGTATCTGCTCATGGCCGCGACCAGCCCCGCCCTCCTCGCCGTGGGCGATACCAAATACGAGGCGCTGCGGTTCCGGGTGCCACCGCTTGATGTCCCCCGGGACGCGACGCTGTACCAGTTGCTGGAGGATCTCCCCAGCTACGAGCTGTCGCCGAAGTACCAGGAGACCTTGGCCATCGTCGACGCGAATGCCAGGGCTGGACGGAAGACCCTTGTGTGGTCGACATTCATCCGCAACCTGACCACCCTGGAAGTGATGCTCGCCCCCTACCTGCCCGCCACCGTGCATGGTGGCACCCAGGATCGGGAAGATCAGCTCAAGAGATTCCGCGAGGACCCAGACTGTCACGTCCTGCTTTCTAACCCCGCAACCCTTGGCGAAGGCATCAGCCTGCACCAGGTGTGCAATGACGCGGTGTACGTCGACCGAGATTTCGCGGCCGGCCGGTATCTGCAGAGCCTCGATCGCATCCACCGGCTCGGGCTGAAACCTGGCACGGTCACTAACATCACAGTGCTCGCGGCGGACAAGACCATCGATGACAGGGTCGAGCAGCGCCTGGACACCAAGCTCCAGATCATGGAGGCGGTGCTGGATGACCCCGCCGTCGGACAGCTGGCCGACCTCGAAGAGGAGCCTCCCGCCGCAGCCCAGGCCGACATGTCTGCTCTGCTGGAGCATCTGAATGTCCGTCCTGCCCGCTGAACCGATCCTCCGTGCGGCTAGGCGCTGGGCAGACCACCTGCGGCATTCGTCCGTGGAGCGGGCACACGCTGTGTTCGCCAACCACCCCGGCTATCTTGATCTCACCCCGACTCAATACGGAACGGCCCTTACCTGGCTCAGAGAAGTCGGCATAGTCACCGAAGATGGGTCCCTGGCCCACAGCGGCAGTCCTGTGGAGCTGGCATTGTTCGAGGCGGCGTTGCTGAACGCGAGCCCGCTGTGGCTCCGCGACGCCGACCAGCTGATCAATATGCCCGACGACCTGCCGGAGGACGCAATTTCCGCCGGTGAAGCGCTCGGGTTGTCACCGCGCCAGGCCACCGCCGTCGTGCACACCGCCTGGGGCAAAGTCGACGCAGCCGCACGCAAGCAGATCGGATCCGCCGGTGAGGAGGCACTCGCAAACCTCCTTACCGAGCTCACAGGCGTGACCGTGGATTATGTCGCTGACTATGCCGATGGGCTCGGGTACGACATCGCCGTCCACGCCGACGGGCTCCACCTCGATCTCGAGGTCAAGACCACGACGCGACGCGGCCGGCTGACCATCTACCTCTCACGCAATGAGTACGAAGTCATGCGAGACAACCCTGCCTGGCGGCTCACCGTCGTATTCCTCAACTCCGAGCGGCAAGCGGGTGCTGTCGGGACAATTGATCCAGGGTGGGTTCGGCGTCACGCCCCGGCTGATGCCACCCCGCTCGGCCGATGGGAGTCCGTCCGCTTCGATATCCCCCCGGATGCCATACAACGCGGGCTTACAGACATCAGCGACTGGGCTGGCCCTCGCCTCAGCGGGCGTCACCTGCTCCGCGCCGGAACGGGCGAACGCCCGCCAGCCTGGATCAGTGCCGCCCCCGCAGTCTGAGGGAGCCATGCACGAAGCCCTGCCGGCTAGCCTCCCCTCGTGCCCACATCAGAAGATCAGCCCCCTCTCTTCGGTTCCAGTGGCTCACACGACCGGGAGCTGGAACTGGTCCGGGCCCACCTCCTGGCCCTGGATCCGGACGGCTCCAGGTTCGCAGCCGCGATAAGGCGATCCCTCGACATGCTGCTCGACGGGCCTCACACCGGCCGGTACGACTGGGACCAGTTGTACAAGACCGAGAAAACGCATTGCGGCACAGTCGTCGAGATCAATCTGCAGCGCGAATTCAAGTTCGACGGTGGCCAGACGCTCGACTATTCCATCGTTGGCTATGACGTCGATTGCAAGTACTCCCAGACATTCGGCGGGTGGCAGATCCCACCAGAGGCCGTCGGCAAGCTGCTGCTGGTCGTCTGGGCCAACGACAGGAAGGGGCTCTGGTCCGCCGGCCTGATCCGCGCACGCAAGGAGTGGCTCAACACCGGGAACAACCGCGACCGGAAGATCACACTCAAGGCCGTCCATCGCAACAACGTCCGGTGGCTGTTCAAGGATGCTCCGCTTGCGGAGAACGCCCTGCTGCGCCTTCCGGAGCGCGACCTGGATGCAATCTTCGCCAAGCGTTCTGGCCAGCAGCGGGTGAACGAACTCCTGAGTCGCGCCACCGGTATCCGGCTCACCCGGATCGCCATCTGGACGGTCGCGACAGCCAATGACAAGCCTAAAGACGATCCGACCCGGCGCATCCGCGGCGGTAGACAAGGGGCACGAGGCCAGCTGAGGCCGAAGGGGGTCGTCATCTTCGGCGACTATGAGAGCCATCGCGAAGCTGCACGGGCCCTTGGGCTCCCCGTCCCCGGTGACGGGGAGTACGTCAGCATCCGGCTCGCACGGCGGAGGCTCCGCCACGGTGATGCTCCGCACATCACGCTGGATGGCGAGGACTGGGTCGTCGCCGGGCCTGAAGACCCCGTTGAGGCGGCTCCTGCACTCCCCGAGATCAAGAAGGCGACTGGCTGACCTCCGCCCACGGCCTCTTCAAGAGCTAACGGACTCAGCTACGACACACCTCCCGTGTTCCACTGCGTTCTGTCCGATCTCTCGAGTAACTTCGAACTCGCGTTCGGTGGAGCCGACCCGGCAGCTTCCACGACGGTAGATGGCCGGGCCGGACGCGTACACCGCTGGGAAGGTCGAAGTGAAGAGCCTCGCGATCGGACATGCAGCGCGCGTCGAAGCGCCGTCTCGGGCTTGGTGTCCGAACGGCGGCTGGCCTTCGTGTTTCCGGGAGCGCCCCTCGGTCGCCGCGCGGGGCTCGTTCCCACCCTGTCCAGGTGTTCTCTCGCCGGTCGCTGCCGCTCCCGCTGGACACGGTGGCACCGACGCTCGCTCGATTCACTCTACGGGCGGTGTCATGAGGGAAGATACTGCCTATGACCCCATCCCCGCTGGGCTCACGAACACCACCAGGAGGCCGTAGTGGCAGATCTTGAAGTCGTCGAGATCTGCGCAGGCGCAGGGGGCCAGGTCCTGGGCTTGGAGCAGGCGGGTTTCCGTCACCGCCTGGCCATCGAGCTCGACGAGAACGCTGCCACCACGCTCTCGGAGAACCTGGAGGGCAGCCGTGGCCTCCTGCCCTGGAGCATCGTCCAGCGCGGCGATGTGGCCGACCCGGAAGTCTGGAAGCCTTCCGACCATGAAGGCATCGCGCTCCTGGCTGGCGGTGTGCCGTGCCCTCCGTTCAGCGTTGCCGGTAAGCAGCTTGGCGCCAACGACGAGCGTGATCTGTTCGCCTGGGCGGTCGAGCAGCTGGAGTTCATGCAGCCGAAGGCTCTCTTGCTGGAGAACGTCCGGGGGCTGAGCCTGCCGCGGTTCACCGGTTACCGCCAGCATGTCCTGGACCGCCTCCAGGAGTTTGGCTACGTCGGCGAATGGAGACTCCTGCACGCGTCCGACTTCGGTGTTCCCCAGTTGCGGCCTCGGTTCGTCCTGGTAGCTCTTCAGGAGGAGTACGCCCCGTACTTCCACTGGCCGGAGCCTGCCGGCGAAGCTCCGACCGTCGGCGAGGCACTCCTCGAGCTGATGAGTGCGAACGGGTGGGAAGGGGCCAGGAAGTGGGCCAAGAAGGCAGACAAGATCGGCCCCACGATCGTCGGAGGGTCCAAGAAGCATGGTGGCGCCGATCTCGGGCCGACACGCGCCAAGCGCGCCTGGGCCCAGCTGGGCGTTGATGCTCTCGGCGTCGCCGACGAGGCACCAAAGGCTGGCGATACCTTCGAGATCGGTCCCAAGCTCACCTGCGAAATGGTCGCCCGGATCCAGGGCTGGCGCGACGGCGAATGGATTTTCACCGGCCGCAAGACCTCTCGGTACCGTCAGATCGGCAACGCCTTCCCTCCTCCTGTAGCCCGGGCGGTTGGCGAGGCGATATCCGGAGCGCTCAAGAAGAGGGGTAAACCCCGTGAGCGAGAAGTCCCCGAGGAGGACCCGATCTACCGGGTGCTACGGGATCACGGAGACTTCATGACTGCGACGCAGCTTGCCGCAAAGCTCAATCTCGAGGCCCCTGAGCTGGAGCATCGCATGACCTTGCTGGGCCGCGATTTTCACATCGAGAAGGCCGACGGCGACAGCACCGTCGCCTACAAGCTCGGCGCGTTCAAGGCGTTCACCGGCCAAGATGACCACGAACGCCACGAGCTGTTTCTCCAGCATCGGGCGAAGATCAGCTGACCCAGGGTGGCCGCGGCCGAGCCCGGCTATCCGTACCCCCACGGCGTTCTCCGCAGAAATACTTTGAGCAGGCTAGTAAGCCTTTGGTCTCTAATGGATTGGCGCTCTGCAAGATCCATCACGCCGCATATGACGCCAATATTATCGGCATACGGCCAGACCTTGTTATTCACGTGCGGAGCGACATTCTTGAGGAGGTCGATGGGCCCATGCTCAAGCATGGGCTTCAAGAGATGCACGGCGTCGCGCTCACAAGGCCGCGTCGGCACATCGACCAACCGGACCCGGAGGCAATCGAGCTACGCTACGAAGCTTTTCGCGCCACAGGGTAGTCACTGCCACCCCTGACGTTCGAGGGAACTGCGTGGTTCCCGTCAGGCCGTAGATGGCCGGCGCGCCTGGGCGTTTTCCGGGTGTTCATGTTTGGGTCGTTTTGGGTTGGTAGCTGTGGTGCGTGGACAGCGCATTCGCTCGTGTTGTGGCGGTGGCCTGCTTGGGGCTCACCGGGTGCACGGCGGCTACGGCGTCGGTTTCCGGGAAGGACGCGCTCGTGGTCGGGGTCAAGGCCGACCAGCCGGGGCTGGGGTTGCTGGAAAAGGGGACGTACCGCGGGTTCGAAGTCGACGTGGGGACGCATATCGCCAGGCGGATGGGGGCGAAGCGGGTCACGTTCAGGACGGTGACATCGGCCGATCGTGAGCGGTTGTTGAACGACCACTCTGTGGATTTGGTGCTGGCTTCGTACTCGATCACGCCTGACCGGGCCAAGGCGGTCACTTTCGGTGGGCCCTATTACGTCGCCCATCAGGACATCATGGTGCGGCGGGGGGAAGAAGGCATTCAGAACGTGCGGGACCTGGCGGGGCGCCGGTTGTGCCAGGCGAGCGGGTCGGTGTCGACGGAACGCGTGGTGATCGGGCTCGGGATCCGGCCGCGGCTCGTGCCGTCGCCCTCGTACAGCGAGTGCGTCCGGAAACTGCTCGGCGGGGACGTCGACGCGGTGTCGACGGGTGATCTGGTGCTGGCCGGGTTCGCCGCCCGGTACCGGGACAGAGTGAAGATCGTGAACGCGCCGTTCACCGACGAGCGGTACGGCGTGGGGTTGCGCAGTGGTGACGTGGACGGCTGCGAGAAGGTCAACCGGGCGCTGACCGTCATGTACCAGGACGGCACCGCCGCGCGTTTGCTGCGCAAATGGTTCGGTGCGTCGGAGCTCAGCCTGACCACGTCCGTCCCCGAGTTCGAGGGGTGCTCCTGAGTGTCGGAGGCGGTCGCTAGCGTGGGGCCCGTGGAAGAGCGCAGGGTTTGGGGCGAGTTGCTGGCCGCCGGGTTCCTGCATGCCGTCAAGGAGGCGCATCGTGAGGCCACCCTGGCGGTGTTCGGGGGGTTGAGCCGCGCGGCGGGCTTCAAGGAGCGGTCGTTCGGTGTCGGGGCGTTCGACGTCCTGGAGTCGCAGATCGACCGGGTCTTCGAGGGGGACGACCGGGTCTTCCGGGACGATCTGAACGGGTCCCCCGGGTGGCGGTACGGGCCGTACCGGGTGCTGACGAAGCGGCACGAGTTCGGCGCCGTGCGGGCGGTCCGCTGGGACCGGGACAGCCCGACCAAGCAGTCCGTGGCGCGGCAAGGCTATGTGGAGGATCCGCAACTTGCGCTGGACCTGGGGATCCAGCGCGACACGCCCGGGGTGCTGACGTTGGTGCTGGCCCACAGCGCCAGCGAGGAGCCGCTGGAGATGGAGCTCTTCCTGGGGCGGCCCAGGTGGAACGCGGACGGGGGGACGGCCTGGCACTGGGTGCGGGAGCTGAGTGACGAGGCGCTCGGACGTGATCCACGCCGTAAGCTCGTCGAGCGGACGTTGCCGCTGTGGAGCGATGAGGCCGACGTGCCCATGCGGCTCCGAGGAGAGACGAGCGCTGAAACGGCTTAGTGGACGATGATCGGATGGCCCGGCGGGCCGCCGGGCTGCTGTTCGACTGTGAGCGGCTGACGCTGGCCCGGCGGCTCAGGGGGCTGCGCAAGAACCAGCTCGCGCAGAGCGTCGGAACGACACCGAAGGCGATCGGGCAGTACGAGGCCGGCGTCCACCGCCCCTCGGACGGGACGCTGTCGCGGCTGGCCATCGCCTTGGGCGTCCCGGTGGAGTTCTTCCGCCCGGGCCGGAGTCCCGTGTCCATGGACGGTGCCCACTTCCGGTCCCTGCGGTCGACCACGCAGATCGAACGCGACCAGGCCCTCGCCTACGGGCGGATCGCCACGGATGTGGTCGCGGCCCTGGAGGACCTCGTCGATTTTCCCCCGGTCGACCTGCCGGAATACTCCGTGCCCCTGGACGAGATCGCCGGAAGCGGGCCCATCGAGGCCGCGAGGGTCACGAGGAAGGCGCTCTTCAGCGAGCCCGGCCCGGTACCGCACATGGTCCGGCTGCTGGAGGGCCGGGGAGTGATCGTCCTTGTTCTCCCCGAGGCCGCCGAGCGGGTCGACGCGTTCAGCGTGGGCGTCCATCCGCGTCCCATGGTGTTCTTCAATCCGGCTAAAGGCGATTACTGGCGCAACCGTTTCGACGGTGCCCATGAACTGGGTCACCTGGTGATGCATGCCGACGCGGAACCCGGCGGAAAGATCGTCGAAGACCAGGCGCACCGGTTCGCGGCGGAATTCCTGATGCCCGAAGAGGACATCGTCCGCGAACTGCCTGGAAAACCCGACTGGGAACGCCTCTCCGCGCTGAAAATCACGTGGGGGGTCAGCATGGCCGCGCTGCTCTACCGGGCGCGCACGCTGGGGATCATGAAGGAAGGCGCGTACCGCGACGCGATGGGCGCGATGGGCTCACGCGGGTGGCGGCGCCGGGAACCAGGCGAGGCCAGGGCACTGGAGCAGCCCACGATGCTGACCCGGGCGGTGGAGCTGGTCGGCGACGCCGGCACCGACCGCGACCGCCTCGCCGAGCGCGCGCGGGTCACCCGGGCCGATCTCGATCTCCTCGTCCCACGGCGTTAGGTGCTGTAATTGGAACGATCCCCACTCGGGAGCGTCCGAAAGTGCAAGTTACATATCTCTGTCCCACGGATCCCTGCGCGCGCGCCATTACCTGTGAGAAGCTCCGAGGGTTGTCGGGAACGAGACGCTGGAGATCTTGTGCTGGACAATCGGCAGGCCGGGCCCACGGCGCTGCGCATGCACATCGGCGCGCGACTGCGCCGGCTGCGGGAGGAAAAGGGCATCGGGCGCGTCCAGGCCGGCACGGCGATCCGCGGCTCCGCGTCCAAGATGAGCCGGCTGGAACTCGGACGTCACGGCTTCAAGGTCCGTGACGTCCAGGACCTCCTCGACCTCTACGGGGTGGACGACGCCGCCGAGCGCGCGAGCCTGCTGGAACTCGTCCGCCAGTCCAAGGAGCCGGGCTGGTGGCAGGCGTACGGCGACGTCGTGCCGAGCTGGTTCGAGCAGTACCTCGGGCTGGAGCAGTCGGCCACCGCCATCCGCAACTACGAGGTGCAGTACATTCCCGGTCTGCTCCAGACGCGCGCCTACGCGCGAGCCGTCATCGGCCTGGAGTACCACGACGCCAGCGACGGCCTCGACCGGCGCCTCACCGTCCGGATGACCCGCCAGGAGATCCTGTACCGCACGATCGCCCCGGCGACGATGTGGGCGATCATCGACGAGGCCGCCCTGCGCCGCCCGATCGGCGGTCCCGAGACGATGCGCGGCCAGCTCGAACACCTGATCGCGGTGGCCGAGGGCATGAGCAACGTCAACGTGCAGGTACTGCCGTTCGCCGCAGGCGGTCACCTCGCCCTCGGCGGCCCGATCACGATCGTCCGCTTCGCGCAGCACGACCTGGACGACATCATCTACCTCGAACAACTCACCGGTGCGCGGTACCCCTACGGCCCCGAGGCGACCCGCTATCAGGAGGTCATGGACCTTCTGGCCATCCGCGCCTCCCGTCCGTCCCGCACCGCCGCCTTCCTCAAGGACCTGCTCGCAGAGTTCTGATCACTCCCGCGGCCGCTGGTAAGCGTTCTCTGCCGTCTGGGAAGGCGGAACCGCACCGCGACGCCGATCGGGCCTGCATCGGCGGATGGTCGCGCGGCGGGGCGGGCTCCGGTGCCGCATGTGGGTGTCAGCGGGCCGTCACTTGCTGCCACGTGCGGACGGGAACAGGGCGTTTCGGCGTCCGCGATATCGGTGACATGGAGTGATCAAGCGAGGTGTTGGATTTCGGGACGAGTTATTAGGGCCGTTTCGGCTATCGATGCACCACACTCTCTCTAGGACCTTCCTCCTCTTTGTCCTAATTTGAGATCACGTTTTTCGGTAAGAGGAGCGGCGCGCGTTCTCCGCGGGGCGGTTGGAGCGCGCGTTGTTCGGTCGCGTCAGCTCAGCGGTCGCACCGTTGCCGCGCCGGGGGGACGGCACGTCGCCACGGTGCGCCCGACGTTCGGGGCCAGCCGAGAGGTGATCGGATGATTGCGCGCAGCCGAGTGGGAACGGCCCTGCTGGCCACGGCGCTGGTCGCGGTGGCGGCCGGGTCCGGGCCGCTGTCCACCGGGGTGGGGGCGGCGACGCGGCCGCAGACCCCGAAGATCGAGCCGCCGCCGCTGCCCGCCGACCCGAGGACGCCCCAGGAGGGCCTGGACAGCCTCGGGATCAGCGGTTATCCCGACCGGCTGAGCGTCGAGCCGGGCGAATCGGTGAAGTTCAGGGTGAGCACGAAGAGCGCGGCGTACCGGGCGACGATGGTGCGTGTCGTGCACGGGGACGCCGATCCGCGCGGGCCGGGGATCAAGGAGCAGGTCGTCCAGTCCGACGCCAACAAGGAGTATCCCGGCAAGTACCAGACACTGCCGCTGGGGTCGTACGTGACCGTCCCCGACAACCGTGACCTGCGGGTGGACGGGAGCTTCACCATCACGGCGTGGATCGCGCCGACCACCGTCCCCGGTTCCAAGCTCAACCCCACCGCCTATCAGCGGACGCCCGTCGGCACGGGTGCGGTGCAGGGGATCGTGACCAAGTGGTCGGACGAGGAGAAGGCCGGCTACGGCATGGTCGTGGACCGGGACGGCGGGCTGGGCCTGCGCTTGGCCGACCGGTCCGGGCACATCAGCACGGTGAGCACGGGCGTGAAGATGAAGCCGTGGACGCCGGCGCTGCGGGGCGTCGAGCCGGGCGGTGCCGTCCGGCCGCAGCATGTGAACTCCTCCGGCTGGTACTTCGCCGCGGTCTCCTATGACGCCGGGTCCGGCAAGGTGAGGCTGCACCAGTATCCGCTGACCGGGCACCCCAACGACTCCGAGGCCGTCGTCACCCGCACGATCGACGCCCGCGGGCTGAAGAACGCCACGGCGCCGCTGCTGATCGCCGCCTACCAGGGCGCGCAGGGCCGTCCGGCCGGGTTCTACAACGGCAAGATCGACGCTCCGAAGGTGTTCGACCGGGCGCTGGACGACCGGGAGATCCGCTCCCTGCAGCGCGGCGGGTCCGCCGGAGGGGCGGTGGCGGCCTACGACTTCTCCCAGAAGATGGACGGCGACCGGGTCGTCGACACGTCCGCGAACCGCCTGCACGGCCGCGCGGTCAACCTGCCGGTCCGGGCCGTCACGGGGCACGACTGGAAGGCCGACGAGCAGGACTACAAGCTGGTGCCGGAGCAGTACGGGGCGATGTACTTCCACGACGACGACCTGGGGGACGCCGCCTGGGAGCCGGGCTTCACCTGGCGGGTGCCCGAGAACGCCCGCAGCGGTGTCTATGCGGCGAGGCTTGAGGCGGACGGGCGCATCTACCACGCGACGTTCGTGGTGCGTCCGAAGCACGGCAAGCCCACGTCGAAGGTCGCGTTTCTGGTGCCGACGTTCAGCTACCTCGCCTACGGCCTGACCGGCGACTTCGTGAGCGGTCTCAGCCAGTACTCCCGGCACACCGACGGAAGCGGCGTGGTCTACTCGTCCGCCCTGCGGCCGATCACGAACCTGCGGTCGTACGCCACGGGCCGCAAGGGCGAGGGCAGGCCGTGGCAGTTCGAGGCCGACACCCACATCATCGACTGGCTGGAGTCCACCGGGCGCACCGTCGACTACATCACCGACCACGATCTGCATCGTGAGGGCGCGAAGCTGCTGGACGACTACAAGGTCGTCATCACCGGCAGCCACCCCGAGTACACCTCGGAGCCCATGCTGGACGCCTTGCAGGGCTGGCTGAACGACGGCGGCCGCCTCATGTACCTGGGCGGGAACGGCTTCTACTGGGTCACGCCGCTCGACCGCACCGGCACCTACACCGAGCTGCGCCGGCACGACGGAACCGAGGCGTGGCAGGGCGCGCCCGGCGAGCACTACCACAGCACCACCGGCGAGTACGGCGGGCTGTGGCGCTTCCGCGGGCGGCCTCCACAGCAGCTGGTGGGCGTCGGGTTCACGGCGCAGGGCTTCGGCTCCCGCATGGGAACCGGCATGTACAGCCGTCCCCTGGACCGCTCGCCCCAGAGCCACGATCCGAGGGCCGCGTGGGTCTTCAACGGCGTCAAGTCCACCGGTCCCATCGGCGACTTCGAATCGCTGCAAAGTCCCGGCGGGCCGATGGGCGAGGAGCTCGACCGCGCCGACTACGCCCTGGGCAGCGCCGACAACACGATCGTCCTGGGCTCGGGCACCGGGTTCGGCGACGAGTACCTGTTCGTGAAGGAGGAGAACAACACCGCCAACCTCATGGAGGGCGGGACCATCAACTGGCTGGTCCGCGGCGACGTCACCCTGACCCGCTATCCGAAGGGCGGCGCGGTGTTCTCGGCCAGCTCGATCTCCTGGGCCGGGAGCCTGTTCTACAACAAGTACGACAACGACATCGCCACGATCACCGGGAACGTCCTGACCACGTTCTCCGCCGACAAGCCTCTGCCGGGTACCGGCTGACCTGCGCCCGCCCCGTCCGCCGGTTCGCTTCGGAGGCCCCATGTACGTATCGGTACGCGGAATCCCGCGCGGTACGAGGCCGACGACCCGGGTGCCCCGGGTCGTCGTCGTCCTCGGCGTGGTGAGTCTGATCACGGACGTCTCCACCGAGATGGTGACGGCCGTCCTGCCCCTGTTCGCGACGCTCGCGCTGGGCCTCACGCCCCTGGCGTACGGGATGCTGGACGGTCTCTACCAGGGTGCGACCGTCGTGGTGCGGCTGCTCGGCGGCTTCTTCGCGGACCGGCTGCGGCGTCCGAAGGCCGTGGCGGGCGCGGGGTACGCGCTCGGCGCCGCGTCCAAGCTGATGCTGCTGCCCGTGGCGGGTGCGGGGGCGCTGTCGGCGGCGATCGGCGTGGACCGCGCGGGCAAGGGGCTGCGGACCGCGCCGCGCGACCTGCTCATCGCCACCGCGGCCCCGCCGGACCGGCTCGGCAGGTCGTTCGGCGTGCACCGGGCGCTGGACGCGACGGGCGCGCTGCTCGGTCCCGTCGTGGCGTTCGGTCTGCTCGCGCTCGCCCCGGGCGACTTCGACATGATCTTCATGGTCTCGTTCTGCGCCGCCGTCCTCGGCCTCCTGCTCTTCCTCCACCACGTGCCGGAACACCGCGGGGCACGACACGGGGGCACGGACGCGGGGCGGCCCGTCTCGGTTCGCGATGTGGCGGCGCTGCTGCGGATCGGCGGGTTCCGCCGGCTGCTGTGCGCGGCCGCCCTGCTGTCGGCGGCGACGATCGGGGACGGCTTCCTCTACCTCGTCCTGCTGGACAACGACGCGGTCACGACCCGCTGGTTCCCGCTGCTGTTCGTCTGCACGAGCCTGGTCTACCTCGCCCTGGCCGTGCCGCTCGGCCGGATCTCCGACCGCTACGGCAGGACCCGCGTCTTCACCACCGGGTACGGGCTGCTGCTGTGCGCGTACCTCACCGCGATCCTCACCGGCGGGCCCGCCGGGGCCGCGCTGAGCCTGGTATTCCTCGGCTCCTACTACGCGGCGACCGACGGCGTGCTGCCCGCGGCGGCCGCGCCGCTGCTGCCCGCCGGGCTGACGGCGACCGGGATCTCCGTCGTCCAGGCCGCGGTGGCGGGCGGGCGGGCCCTGGGCGCGGTGGTCTTCGGCGCGGTCTGGACGGCCGCGGAGGGCGACGCCGCGGTGTGGACCTTCGCCATCGCCCTGACGGCCGCGCTGATCGCGGCCATCCCCCTGATCACCCGAGCGCGCGACCACCGGACGGAGACCCGATGACCGAGCCCAGCCCGCGCAGGATCAGGGACGGCAGGATCATGGTGGCGATCACGGTCCTCGTCATCGCCGTCGCGGCGGGCTGCGTGACCTCCTCGGTGCTGCGCGCGGGCGCGGCGGGCGGAGACGGGCACGGCGGCGGGCCGGACCTGCCGAAGGGGCGGCAGATCGTGTTCCGGTCGCTGCGTCCCGGTCCCCAGTTCGGCCACATCGCCGCGCTCCCTGCCGCCGACCTGGGGCGCGAGCGCGTGGTGCTGCCCACCCGCTGCGAGCGGACGGCCGCCTCGTCCGCGGGCGGCCTGTGCCTGCGGCAGACGCGCAACCCGATCCAGCTGTTCGCCGCCGAACTCCTGGACTCGCGGCTCCGCCCCGGCAGGCAGATCCCCCTCAACGGGATCCCGAGCCGTGCCCGCGTCTCCGACGACGGCCGCTACTACGCCACCACCGCCTTCGTGACAGGGCATTCTTACCTCTCGGACGGCTTCTCCACCGAGACCGTCATCGGACGGGTCGGCGGCGACCCGGTCGGCAACATCGAGCAGTTCACGTTCATCTTGAACGGGCAGCCGAACACGAACGTGGACCGCAACGTGTGGGGGGTGACGTTCGTCCCCGGCAGTGAGCGGTTCTTCGCGACCGTGGCCACCCAAAACCGCAGATACCTTGTCGAAGGCGACATCGGGCGGCGCACCCTGACCGCCCTGCGCGACAACGTCGAGTGTCCGTCGCTGTCCCCGGACGGCCAGCGCCTGGCCTACAAGAAGCGGACCGGCCTCAACAGCGATGTCTGGCGTTTCCACGTCCTCGACCTGGCGTCCGGTGTCGAGACCCCGCTCGCGGAGGCCCGCAGCGTGGACGATCAGGCGGCGTGGCTCGACGACGGCCACGTGATGTACGGGGTACCGAAGGGCGGCCCAGGGGGACGCAACGCCGACGTCTGGGTCGTGCCGCTGCGCGGCGGCGCCCCGCGCCTGCTCATCCCGGACGCCGACTCACCGACCGTCCGCTCCCCCGCCAAGGACGGCCCGCTGCACTGACGAGCACCGGACGAATCCGCCAGCGGTCACTCAACGGGGCGTCGCACCGAGGCTGGCCTTGACGCACAGCAGTGCCGCCCGTCTCGACGTCCGCGCCGTGGACACCTCGGTCATGAACCCCTTCCGCCGCAGGACCCGATCGAGGTCCGCCGCCACCTGCCCGGCCCGGTCGGCGGACGGGGGCTCATAGAACAGGTACAGCGCGCCGCCCGGCTTCAGGATCCCGCCGATCACGCGCAGTTCCGCGGCCGGGTCGCGGACCCAGAACAGGTTGACGTTGACCGCGAAGATCTTGTCGAACCGCTCGCCGTCGAAGGCGGCGGTCTCCAGCGCGGCGGTGCGCACCACGGCCCTGCCCGCCGCGATGTCCTCCGCGTTGCGCCGCTCGGCCCGTGCGGTCTGCGTCGCCGACCGGTCGATGGCCGTGATCCGTCCCGTGCCGAGCCCCGGGCAGACCAGCGCGACCGCGACGCCGCCGCCGCAGCCGATCTCCAGCACCTCGTCCGCGGGCTCGATCGCGAGCGTCCGCACCGCCCACGCCAACCGCTCGGGCACCGCCTCCATGGCCCGACCGTACAGGCCGCCCGCACGCGAACGCGGTCACGCCCGCCACCTCGCCCCCATCACCAACACCAGCGGAACGAGGACGAACGCGCCGCCCGCCGTCGCCATCGCACCCGCCGCCCCGCCGGTCAACGCCACCAGGCCCGGGACGGCGGGCTGGGCGATCCCCCAGGACGAGCCGTGGACGGCGAACCAGCGCGCGCGGTCGGGCGGTGGCGCGGCGTCGGCGATCAGTGCAGGCCAGCGCCCCTGGAGGAGGCTGTCCACCGCCGCCCATGCCAGGTATGCCGCGACCGTGGACGGGACGGTCCGCCCGGCGGCCATGGCCAGCGCCAGAGCACCGAGCAGGAGCGTCCCGAGGGCGAGGACGCGTTCGTCGCCGACGCGGTCGAGGGACCCGCGTCCAAGACGGCCCGTCACCGGGGCCAGGACCGCCCCACCCGTCAGGGCGAGGCCGGGCAGCCACTCCGGCGCTCCGCGCTGAAGCAGGACGAACGGCACGAACATCAGCACGGCCAGGGACCCGCAGGCGAACGCCGTGCCCGCGACGGTCAACCGGACCAGCGCCGGGGGCGGCCACCACCGTCCGGCGGACGGGAGCGGATCGTCCCCCGTGGAGAAGGGCAGGGGCGCGCCGCCCCGGGCGGACGGCACGGTGTCCAAGCAGGCCAGCGCCAGAACCGCTGCGGAGAGGCAGGTCGCGGCGTCCACCACGACGAGCCACCGGACACCGATGGGGAGCAGCACGGCGGCCAGCAGCCCCGCCACGGCCCCGGACGCGACCAGCGACGTCCCGAGCAGGTTGTAGACGGCGGCCCTGCCGGGCCGGCCGTCACCGCCGGGCGCCGTCAGGCGGGCAAGGGCCTCCTGCGTGGCGGGTTCGTAGAGCTCGAACGCCAGGCCGACCAGGGCGACCGCGACCAGGAATCGTGCGGAGCCGTGGGCGGCCGCGAGGAGCAGCAGCGCGGTTCCGGTCGACGCCAGGCCCAGGACGATCACCGTGCGCGGGGCGAGGCGGCCGAGGAGGAACGCGCCGAGCAGCCGGGAGAGGAGGGCCGCGACGCCGAAGACTCCGAGCGCCCAGGAAGCCACGCCGGGGCCTGCGAGCACGGCGAGGAACGGCATGACGAACGCGCCGAGCTGGTTGAGGACGCGGACGGCGACCAGCGCCTTTATGTCCGGGGGTAGTGCTCGACTCACTTCGGGCAAGAGTACGAACCGCCTCTGACAGTTCAGTAGCGTTCACGTCCATGCCCTCCCGAACAACGCCCTCCAGACCGAACAGCACGCCGAGCACGCCGGGCAAGACGAAGAAGGCGAAGGGGCCCGCGCGCCCCAAGGCGCCCGTGGCGCCGACGGCGGCGGGGCCCGAGCACGATCTCGTCGACGACGCCGTCCATCGCGATCTGGCGTTCGGGGCGTTGGACCTGGGCGGCAGGGACGCGCAGGACGTCGACATCGAGCGGTGCGTGTTCGACGGGACCCGGCTGCCGGGCACGCTGCTGGAGCGGGCCACGATCTCCGACGCCGTGTTCGACCGCTGTGACCTGGCGAATCTGAGGTTCACGAACTCGCGGGCCTTCGCGGTGGCCGTCAGCGGGTCGCGGATGACGGGCGCGGCGTTCACCGACTGCGCGTTGCAGGACATCGTGGTCGAGGGGTGCCGCGCCGACCTGGCGGGGTTCCGGTTCAGCGCCTTCAAGCGGGCCGTGTTCCGGGACTGCAACCTTGAGGGCGCGACGTTCCAGAACGCCGACCTGCGCGGCGTCCGGTTCGAGGGGTGCAGGCTGCGCGGGGCCCAGTTCAGCGGGGCGACCATGGCGGGCGCGCGGTTCTCCGGCTGCGACCTGTGGGGCGTGGCCGGGGTGCAGAGCATGGCCGGGGTGACCGTCGCGGCCGAGGACGCGCCGGGGCTCCTGGCCGGTTTCGCCGCCGAGCTCGGCATCACCATCGAGGGCTGATCGAACAGGTGTTTGACTCGGCAGGTATCCTGGGGGTGTGACCAGCGCTTTCCAAGGCTCGCTGCTGGACGGGACGGACGGGACCGGCCCGCGCCCGCTCAGTGCCGCACGCCGGACGCGGCTGGCCCGCGGCGCCTGGATCGACGTCCTGCCCGGCTGGATTCCCGGCGCGGACGCGCTGTTCGAGCGGTTGCTCACGTCCGCCCCCTGGCGGGAAGAAAGCAGGCGCATGTACGACAAGGTGGTGGACGTCCCGCGCCTGCTGGCGTTCTACCGCGAGGGCGACGCGCTGCCCGATCCCGTCCTGGACGAGGCGAAGGCCGCCCTCGACGAGCATTACGCCGCAGAGCTGGGCGAACCGTTCCGCACCGCCGGGCTGTGCCTCTACCGGGACGGCCGCGACAGCGTGGCCTGGCACGGCGACAGGATCGGGCGCGGCTCGACGGAGGACACGATGGTCGCGATCCTGTCCGTCGGGGCGCCGCGTCCGCTGCTCCTCCGTCCGCGCGGCGGCGGCGAGACGATCCGGCACGAACTGGGGCACGGCGACCTCATCGTGATGGGCGGGAGCTGTCAGCGGACGTGGGAGCACGCGATCCCGAAGAGCGCCCGTGCGAGCGGCCCCCGGATCAGCGTCCAGTTCCGTCCGCGCGGGGTCCGCTGAGCCATTCCGGAGCGCCGACACGAGTCGAAGCGCTGAGAACACCCCCGAAGCGCCGACACCACCCCGGAACGGGGCGAAGACCTCGCGGGCGGACGAACGGCGATGGCACGATGAACGGTGATCCTTCCCGGTGGCTGAGGAGGCCCGTTTGCTGCGTCTGGTCGTCTCGCAGACCTCCCCCCGGGCGTATCGGACGGTGCTCGACGCGCTCCAGGCGCCCGCCCCTCCCTACGGCCCGCCCGGACGGCACATCCTGATCGAGCCGGGCCAGTACCCCGCGACGGGGTTCCGCAGTTCGGGGGACTTCGTGCTGACGGCGGCCGGAGGCCCCGGGACGGTCACCCTGGACGGCGCCACCGACGCGACCATCGAGGTCACCGGCAACGTGACGCTGCAAGGGCTGGTCGTGCGGAACTGGAGCGACGAGGGCAGCGCGCTGGACGTCGCGGAGGGCAGCGTCCTCGCCGAGCAGTGCCGGTTCGTGAGCCGCGCCGGGACGGTCGCGGTGAGCGTGTGGAACGGGGGGCGGCTGGCGCTCAGGAACTGCCGCGTCCAGGACGGCGCGGTGGTGTACTCGGCGTCGTCGGGGCTCGTGGAGGGCACCGACCTGGCGGGGGCGGAGAGCAACGCGCTGGCGATCCGCAAGGGCAGCGCGGTGACGGTGCGCGGATGCCGGATCGAGGGCGCGTCCGGCAGCGGGATCTGGGCGACCGAGGGGTCCAGGCCGCTGATCGAGCAGTGCACGATCAGCGATCCGGGGTCGGCGGCGGTCCTGGTGGACGACCACGCGGACGCGGCGATCCGCAACTCGGCGTTCCACGGCACCGGGATGTGCTCGCTGGTCGTCCGCGACAAGGGCAGCGCGCTCGCCGAGGACTGCCTGATCGCGGACGCGGCGATGGAGTCGGTGTGGGTGACCGCGGGCGGGTCGCTCACGGCGCGGCGGCTGCGGATGGAGTCGTCCCGGCGGACGGGCGTGGTCGTCGAGGAGGGCACCGGGTACTTCGAGGACTGCGAGGTCCACGGCGCCGCCAGGCACGGGGTGTTCGTCGGCGACCGGGGGCGCGGCACGTTCGTCCGGGGGCGGGTGGCCGGCGCGGCGGAGATCGGCGTCGCCGTCGTGGCGGGCGGCGGCGGGACGTTCACCGGCGTGACCGTGACCGGCAGCGGGCTGATCGGCGCCAGCGCCGACCCGGACTGCGAGATGTCGCTGCTCGACTGCGCGATCGTCGACAACCCCGGGACGGGGATCGTGGCGGCCAAGGCGGCGCGGGTCCGGATGGAGGCGGTGACGAGCGAGCGCAACGGCCAGGCCGACGTCCTGGGCTTCGAGCCGGAGGCCGCCACGGCGAAGGTCGTCGCGACGGCGCGGGCCGCGGCGGCGCGGGCCGACGCGGACGCCGACGCGGGCACCGACGCGGGCGCCGCGTCCCCCGGGAAGGCGCCCGGGGCGGCGTCCGCCGACGAGCTGCTCGCCGAACTCGACGCGATGATCGGGCTCGCGGGGGTGAAGCGGGAGATCAGGAAGCTCACGAACCTGCAGAAGGTCGCCGAGCAGCGGCGGCTCGCGGGCCTGCCGCCGGGCCCGGCGATCGGGCGGCACATGGTGTTCGCGGGCCCGCCGGGGACGGGCAAGACGACCGTCGCCCGGCTGTACGGCCGCATCCTCGCGGCGCTGGGCGTGGTGGAGAAGGGCCAGGTCGTCGAGGTGAGCCGCACCGACCTCGTCTCCGAGAACGTCGGCGGGACGGCGTTGAAGACGACCGAGGCGTTCGACCGGGCCAAGGGCGGCGTGCTGTTCATCGACGAGGCGTATGCGCTCGCCCGCGAGTCGGCGGGCGCCGATTTCGGCCGGGAGGCCATCGACACCCTGGTCAAGCTGATGGAGGACCACCGCGACGAGGTCGTGGTGATCGCCGCCGGGTACTCGGCGGAGATGCGGGAGTTCCTCTCGGCGAACCCGGGCCTGAGGTCGCGGATCTCCCGCACGGTCGAGTTCGAGAACTACGGCCCCGCCGAGCTGCTCCGGATCGTCGAACTCCAGGCGGGCAGGGACGGCTACCGCCTCGCGGACGACACCCGGGCCGCCGTCCTCGGCCACTTCACGTCCCTCAAGCGGGACGCGTCCTTCGGCAACGGCCGCGCGGCCCGGCACGTCTTCGAGGCCGCCGTCGAGCGGCAGGCGCAGCGGCTCGCCGACCTGCCGGAACCGCCGTCCGGGGACGAGCTGAGCCTGCTGCTCGCCGAGGACCTCGACGTCGGGACGGGCCTCGCCGCCCGGTTCGGTGAGGCGCGCGACACCGGCCAGGTCCGCGACGTCCTCGCCCGGCTGACCGGGATGACGGGGCTCACGGAGGTCAAGCGGGAGATCGGGGACCTGCTCGACCTGCTGGCCTCGGCGCGGCGGCGGCGCGAGGCGGGCCTGGACGCCGAGCCGTTCACCGGGCACCTGATCTTCGCCGGGCCCCCGGGGACGGGCAAGACGACCGTCGCCCGCCTTTACGGGGAACTGCTCGCGGCGCTCGGGGTCCTCGCGCAGGGCCAGGTCGTCGAGGCCGCCCGCGTCGACCTCGTCGGGCAGTACGTCGGGCATACCGCGAAAAAGACGGCGGACGTGTTCGACCGCGCCCGGGGCGGCGTGCTGTTCATCGACGAGGCGTACACGCTGGCGCGGTCCGGCGGGCCGGGGTCCGACTTCGGGCAGGAGGCCATCGACACCCTGGTCAAGCTCATGGAGGACCACCGCGACGAGGTGGTCGTCGTGGCCGCCGGGTACACGGCCGAGATGGAGGGCTTCCTCGCGGCGAACCCGGGCCTCGCGTCCCGGTTCGCCCGCACGCTCACGTTCGAGCCCTACGACGTCGCCGGGCTTGTGTCGATCTTCCTGGGGAAGGCGGACGGCGCCGACTACCTCGTCCCGGACGGCACGCTCGACGCCCTCGCGGCGCGTGTGGAGGCCGAGGCGGACCGGTTCCGGGAGGGCAACGGCCGCGAGATCGACAAGCTGTTCCGGTCCGCCGTGACCGCGCACGCCCGGCGCACCGGACGGCTCGCGGACGGCGGCGAGGAGCTCACCAGGGAACAGCTCGCGACCCTGCTCCCGGAGGACGTCACCGGCTGACGTCGCAGGCCGACGGCCCGGGCAGGAGCGTGCACAGCAGGTCGCGCATCGCCGTGCGGTGGTCGTCGGCGCGCCAGGCGACCGCGAGGCGGCTCGGCGACAGCCCGGTGACCGGGATCGTCGCGATGCCGGGCCGCCGGTAGATGGCGGCGTTCCCGGACGCCAGGAGGACGACGCCGCTGCCGTCCTCGATGGCGGTGAACGTCTCGTCGGAGTTCGCGACGGTCGCGCCGACCCGGACGGGGTGGCCGCCGCGCTCGTCCAGGGCGAGCCAGAAGTCGCGCAGGGGCCCGGCGCTCCCGGGGAGCGCGAGGAACGGCTCGTCCAGAAGCTCCTTGAACGCGACGGTCTCGCGCCCGGCCAGCGGATGGTCGTCGCGGACGGCGACCCAGCGCGGCTCCTCGGCGACCACCTGGACGTTGAACGCCTCCTGGCGCGGGATCGGCAGCCACACGAACGCGATGTCGACCTCGCCCTCGGCGAGCCCGGCGGTCGGGTCGCCCCAGTCGACCTGGCGGAGCCGGATGTCCCAGGCCGGGCGGCGCTCGGCGAACCGCGCCCGCACGTCCGCGAGCAGCCCGCGCCCGACACTGGTGGACAAACCCACCGTCAGCGTGGACGCCGCGGCCGCGGCCGCGTCGCTGACGGCCCGCTGCGCCGCGTCCCACGCGGTGAGCATGTCGCGTGCGGCGGGCAGCAGCGCGCTGCCCGCGGCGGTGAGCGCGACGGTGCGGCGGTCGCGGTCGAGCAGCCGCACCCGCAGCTGCTCCTCCAGCTGCTTGAGCTGCTTGCTGAGCGCGGGCTGGGAGACGAACAGCCGCTCGGCCGCGCGGGTGAAGCTGAGCTCCTCGGCGATCGCGACGAAGTAACGCAGGTCCCGTAGATGTGCGTCCACCGGGCCGAGCGTAACGGCTTACCGCTTTGTCGGCTCTAGACAAAGACGACCCCGCCTTTGCGTTCCCCGCCACATTGGATGAAGCACGCATATCACTTACAGTAGTTTCACCGTCACCGAGACGGGCATGGGGGCGACGAGAGGGGTGCACCGACCATGTCCACCAGGATTCGCCGGATCCTGCGCGCCGTGCTGGTGGTGGCGGTGACGGCGACGTCTCTTCAGGGCACCGCCCTCGCGTCGGTCCCGCCGCCTCCCGGCCCTCCCTCCGAGGATCCGTTCTACACACCGCCGTCCCCGCTCCCGCCCGGCGGCCCCGGCGACGTCTTACGGTCGCGGGAGTCACTGTTCACGGTGGACCCGGTCGGCCGCGTCCCCTTCCGGGGCGTGCGGTCCTGGCAGGTGCTGTACCGGTCGGAGTCGGCGCGGGGCACGCCGGTCGCGGTGTCCGGGACGGTCCTGGTCCCGACCAGGCCGTGGGCGGGGCCCGGCGGGCGCCCGCTCGTCTCCTACACGGTCGGGACGCGGGGCCTCGGCGACAGGTGCGCCCCGTCCTATGCCCTCACCCAAGGCCGGGACTACGAGGCACTGTTCATCGCCGACGCGCTCGGCCGGGGCTGGGCCGTCACGATCACCGACATGGAGGGCCTCGGCACCCCCGGCCGCCACACCTACGAGGTGGGCGGCTCGCAGGGCAGGGCCGTCCTGAACATGGCGCGGGCCGCCCGGCGGCTTCCGGACGCCGGGCTCGGCGAGGGTCCCGTCGCGGTCTGGGGCTACTCGCAAGGCGGGACGTCCGCGGGCTGGGCGGCCGAACTGGCGGCGACGTACGCACCCGACCTGCCGCTCAAGGGTGTCGTCGCCGGAGGCGTCCCGGCCGACCTGCGGGCCGTCGCCAGAAGCCTCGACGGCTCCCCGTTCGTCGCGTTCATGTTCATGGCCGCGGCCGGTTACGACGCCGCCTACCCCGAACTGGGCCTCGCGGGCCATCTCAACGGAAACGGCCGCGCGCTGCTGAAGCGGGTCGAAAGCGTCTGCCTGCTGAGCTTCGACGGCTTCGCCACACTGCTCACCACGGCCTTCACGAGGATCGGCGACTACACCACCGACAACCCCCTGGAGACCGAGAAGTGGCAGGCCAGGCTGGACGCCAACAAACTCGGCGGCACCGCGCCGGGAGTCCCGGTGATGCAGTCCCACGCCTCTCTCGACGAGATCATCCCGTTCGGGCAGGCCGACGCCCTGCGCCGCGCCTGGTGCGCGAAGGGCGCGAACCTCACCTGGAGGACCTACGGGCTCGCCGGGCATGTGATCGGCGCCGTGCGGAGCGAACCGGACGCGATCGCGTTCCTCACCGACCGCTTCGCGGGCAAGCCCGCCCAGAGCAACTGCCGCTGACCCCTATACCCGCGCGTACCGGCTTCAGGTCATGCTGACCTCGCATCGGCGCGTACCGGCTTCGCGCCGCACCGGTCCCGTCCGGCGCGCGTCCGGATAACGGGCGGCTATCACCGCGGCTATTGGACGCCCCTCCCCCACCCAGGCGATCATGCTGTGATCAGGGACGCAAGGGAGGCCACGTGACGATCTCGCTGGTGACAGGCGGCAACCGGGGCATCGGGCTGGAGGTCTGCCGCCAGCTCGCGGCGCGCGGCCACGAGGTGCTCCTCGGCGCCCGCTCGCCCGAGAAGGCCGCGCGCGCCGCCGCGGACGCCGGCGCGACGCCCGTCCGGCTGGACGTCACGTCCCCCGGGGACATCGAGCGGGTGGCGGCGGAGGTCGAGCACCTCGACGTGCTGGTCAACAACGCGGCCATCACCTACGACACCTGGCAGCGCGCCGTCACCGCCGACCTCGGCGTCGTCCGCGAGGCGGCCGAGACGAACCTGTACGGGCCGTGGCTGCTGACCCAGTCCCTGCTCCCGGCGCTGCGCCGCAGCCGGCACCCGCGGATCGTGAACGTCTCCAGCGAGGCCGCGTCCCTGGCGAGCCTCGGCGGCGGTACACCCGCCTACACCTCGTCCAAGGTCGCGCTGAACGCGCTCACGCGGATGCTCGCCGCCGAACTGCGCGCGGACGGCGTGCTCGTCAACGCCGTCTGCCCCGGCTGGGTCGCCACCGACATGGGAGGCCCCGGCGGACGGCCCGTCGCCGACGGCGCCGCGAGCGTGGTGTGGGCCGCGACCCTCCCCGACGACGGCCCGACCGGCGGGTTCTTCCGCGACGGCCGTCCCCTTCCCTGGTGAGAGGCGATCGCATGATCCTGGTCACCGGCGCCACCGGCAACGTCGGCGCCGAACTCGTCCGCATCCTGGCCGCCGAGGGCGGGCCGGTGCGCGCCCTCGTCCGCGCCCTTCCGCCCACGCGCGCGGACGGCGTGGAGCACGTCACCGGCGACCTCGACGAGCCCGCGTCCCTCCGCCCCGCGCTCGACGGCGTGACCGGCCTGTTCCTCCTCCCCGGCTACCGCGACATGCCCGGCGTCCTGGACGAGGCGCGGCGGGCCGGGGTCGGGCGGGTCGTCCAGCTGTCCGGCGGCTCGGCGGGCAGCGGCGACCTCACCAACGCGATCACCCGCTACATGGTCGGCAGCGAGCGGGCCGTCCACGAGTCGGGACTGCCGTGGACGGTCCTGCGGCCGAGCGCGTTCATGTCCAACGCGCTGCGCTGGCTTCCGCAGCTGCGGGCGGGCGACACCGTCCGCGTGCCGTTCGCGGGGGTCCGCACCGCGTCCGTCGACCCCCGCGACATCGCGGCCGTCGCGGCGAAGGCCCTGCTGGAGGACGGCCACGAAGGCGCGGTCTACCACCCGACCGGCGGCGAGGCGCTCCTGCCCGCGGACCAGGTCCGCGTCCTGGCCGGCGTCCTCGGCCGCGACCTGCGCTTCGAGGCGCAGCCGGACGACGAGGCGCGGGCGGAGATGAGCAAGACCACCCCTCCGGAGTACGTGGACGCGTTCTTCGACTTCTACGTGACGGGCTCGCTCGACGAATCGGTCGTCCGCCCGGACGTCCGGTCCGTCACGGGCCGCCCGCCCCGCACCTTCCGCGAGTGGGCCGAGGCGAACCGCGGGGCCTTCGAGGGGTGATCCGGCGCGTCAGGCGGTCGCGCCGGACCCTGACGTGAGCGCCCGGTGGAGGACCTGGGCGAGGTGAAGGGCCCGGTGGCCGGTGCCCTGGGCGACCTGCGTCCGGCAGGAGAAGCCGTCCGCGAGGATCAGCTCGCCGTCCGCGCCGCGCACTCTGGGGAACAGCTCGCGTTCCGCGCAGTTCTGCGACACGTCCCAGTGGCCGGGTTCGAAGCCGAAGTTGCCCGCGAGACCGCAGCAGCCGGCGCCGATGACGTCGGTGTCCACGCCGAGGCGCGTCAGGACGGCGAGGTCGGGCGCGTACGAGCCCTTGGCCTCCTGGTGGCAGTGGACCTGCGCGATCGCCGCGGCGTCGAGCGTCCCGAACGGCCAGTCGCCCTCGTGCCCGGCGACCAGCTCGGCGAGGGTGATGGTGGCCTTCCCCAGCAGCCGCGCGCGAGGGTCGTCCGGGAGCAGCTCGGGCGCCTCGTTCCGCAGCATAACGGTGCAGGACGGCTCCAGCCCGACGACCGGGAGCCCGGCCTCAAACGCAGGCGCCAGGACATCGAGGGTGTGCTTCAGCACCCGCCGGGCGACGCCCAGCTGACCGGTGGAATGCCAGGTCAGCCCGCAGCAGACGCGGCCGGGCGGGATCAGGACGCGGTATCCGAGCGCTTCCATGACCTCGACCGCGGCCCGCCCGACCTCGGGCGAGTGGTACTCCGTGAACGTATCGGGCCACAACACGACCGTCCCGGAACCCCGACCTTTTACCCCATTGCGCCCACCACGCTCGCCGCGGGGAGCGCGAGGGGTGTGGGGGCCGTGGGTGTCGCGGAACCAGCCGCGCAGCGTGCGGTCGGCGAAGTGGATCATCTGGCGCCGCGGCTCGACACCGGCCGCCCGCTTCACCGCCCGCGCGACCGGCTCCCGCGCCAGTACCGCGTTGACCAGCCGGGACGCCCCGGGGACGGCGGTGGCGAGACGTGACCAGAGCGGCAGCCAGCCCATCGAGTAGTGCGCCATGGGACGGCGGCGTCCCGCGTAATGGCGGTAGAGGAATTCCGCCTTGTAGGTCGCCATATCGACATTGACCGGGCACTCGCTCGCGCACGCCTTGCACGACAGGCACAGGTCCAGCGCCTCGCGCGCCTCCTCCGAGCGCCAGCCGTCCGGCAGCGACTCGCCGCGCAGCATCTCCGCCAGCACGCGGGCCCGGCCCCGCGTCGAGTGCACCTCGTCCCGGGTCGCCTTGAACGACGGGCACATCGCGCCCGCGCCGAGGTCGCGGCACGCGCCGACGCCGACGCACCGGTGGACGGCCGCCGCGAACGAGCCGCCGTCCCGGCGCAGCGCGTGGACGGGTGTGATCGCCAGCGCGTCCCGGCCCGGTCCCGGACGCAGGCCGGCGTCCAGCGACGCCGGGTCGACGATCACCCCCGGGTTGAGGCGGCGGCCCGGGTCGAAGACGGCCTTGAACGCGGCGAAGGCGCGCAGCACCTCGGGCGTGTACATCGCGGCGAGCAGCTCTGACCGGGCGAAACCGTCACCGTGCTCGCCCGACACCGTCCCGCCGTGAGACAGCACGAGTTGCGCCGCGTCCTCGACGAACGCGCGGTAACCGGCGACGCCGCTCGGCTCGTCCAGCCCGAAGTCGACCCGCAGATGCAGGCAACCCTCCCCGAAATGCCCATACGGGACGCCGCGCAGCCCGTGCCCGCTCATCAGGACGTACAGTTCGCGCAGGTATCCGGCGAGACGCGACGGCGGGACGGCCGAGTCCTCCCAGCCGGGCCACGCCTCGCCGCCGTCCGGCAGCCGGGTCACGATCCCCGAACCGGCCTCGCGGATCCACCACAACGCCCGCATCCGTACCGGATCGTCCACCACGACCGAGGTCGTCTCCGGCACCCGTTCCCGGACGGACTCGGCGAGCGCGTGCGCGGCGTCGCGCGCCGCCGCCACCGTCTCGCCGCCGACCTCGCAGTAGAGCCAGCCGCCGCCGGACGGGAGGTCGGAGCCCGCGTCCGCGCGTCCCGGCTGCTGCCTCAGCGCGGTGAGGAGGTCGGCTGCCATCCCCTCCACCGTCAGGGCACCGGACTCCGCGGCGAAAGGGGCGACCTCGGCAGCCACGAATACGTCCGGGAAACCAAGGACGGCCAGCGCGCGCGCCTTCGGCACCGGAACGAGCTTGACCGTCGCCTCTGTGACGAGACCACACGTTCCCTCTGCGCCGACAAGCGCCTTCGCTACGTCGAACCCGTTCTCCGGCAGCAGATGGTGCAGCCCGTAGCCGGACACCTGGCGGCTGAACCGGCCCAGTTCCTTCCGGAGGTGACCCGGATGCGCGTCACGGAGCCGCCGCAGCTCGGCGTCGACCGCCACGTCGCCGGACGTGCCGCGCCCGGCGGCGAGCTCGCGCCCGTCCGGCAGGAGCATCCGCAGCGCCTCGACGTTCGCGGACGTGATCCCCCACGCCACGCTGTGCGACCCGCACGCGTTGTTGCCGATCATCCCGCCGAGGGTGCAGCGCGAATGGCTGGACGGGTCGGGCCCGAAGGTGAGCCCGTACCGGCCGGCCGCGGCGCGCAGGTCGTCCAGGATCACGCCCGGTTCGACCACGGCCGTGCGCGCCTCGGGATCGATCGAATGGATCCGCCGCAGGTGGCGTGAGGTGTCCACGACGATCCCCGAGCCGATGGAGTTGCCGGCGATCGACGTCCCGCCACCACGTGGCGTCACGGAAAGGTTCTCCTCCTCCGCCAGCCCGAGGATTCTGGCGAGATCGTCGACCGTCCGCGGTTCCGCGACCGCGGCCGGGACGCGCCGGTAGATGGAGGCATCGGACGAGTACGCCGTCCGGACGGTGAGACCGGCACGGAAGACCCCTGGGAGCGCGGCGTCCAGCCGGCGAGCGTGATCGGCCACGCCCCAGTATTTCAAGCATCCGCCCGGCATCTTCGCCTGACCACGACTTTTACCGGAATTCGACCGGCTGCCCGAAGGCGGGCACGCACCCGCCGCCGCCAGGAGCCGCGACCTCCACACAATCGCCGCCCTCAAGGCTCCGGCTGCTCTTGCGCCAGTTCACACCCGGATCGGCCCAACATTCCGTCACCCATCCCTACGGTCCGGCCGGTGGGTACGGTCAGCCCACGGGCCACCTCCACATGACGCATCCGCACCTCGCGTGCCCCTTCTTCTGGCACCTTTACGCAGCCCTCCCCGCACACGCGGGGCTCCAGCCCCACCAGACCGGGCCGCAACCCACGCCGTGCCAGGTTCCGCCGCCCGCGCAAGCGCCGATGCCCCAGGTCACGCCAGGCATCCCTCGGCCACCTCGGCCGTTCCTGCGGGAGGCGTTCGAGGAGTCCGGGTGCCCTGGGACGCCTGCCACCACGAGGACCGCGGCGACAGCGCGCTGATCGTCGTCCCGCCCGAGACCCCCAGACGCGCAAGGCGTGAGTGGCTGGCCCCTGATCCAGACCTCCCGCCTGCTGAACGCCTGGATCCTCAGGGACCGGCTCACCCAAAGCGGCGCCGACCTCGGCTTCATCAGGGGTTCTTCCTATTAACCCGCTCCCGAAGCACCCAGTGAACACACTCCCCGAACCCATCTCTGCGGTTCCGGCCACCACCCAGCCACCTCTGCTCCCCGTCATCCCGTCCGCGCTGCGCCGTCCGTGAAGGGGTGTGGGGCGTCAGCGTTGTTCGTCACGGCGCGAGGGGTCGAGGGGCACACGCATGACGAAGCGCGCGCCGCGCTCGCTGTCCTCGATCGTGAGGTCGCCGCCGTGCGACTTGGCGATCTCGCGGGCGATCGGGAGGCCGAGGCCGGTGCCGTTCGCGTCGCGGCTCCGTCCGTCCTTGAGGCGCGCGAAACGCTGGAACACGATCTCCCGGTCGGACTCGGCGATTCCGGCTCCGTCGTCGAGCACCTCCAGCACGGCCGTGGAGTCTTCGCGGCGGACGCTGACGTCCACCCGCGTCTCGGCGTGCCGTTCGGCGTTGTCGAGCAGATTCGTCAGCAGCCGGACGAGCCGCAGGCGGTCGCCGTTGACCGTCACGCCTTCCTGGAGGTGCGTGACGACCCGCTTGCTGCGGTCCGTCCTCGCCAGTTCGATCGTGACCAGCGCGGCGAGGTCGACGGACTCGGACTTGCTCCACTTGCCGGCGTCGAGGCGGGCCAGTTCCAGCAGGTCGGTGACGATCGCCTGGAGGCGGTCCAGGCTCTGCAGGACGGAACGCCCGGTCCGCGGCCAGTCCACGTCCTCCGGGTACATCAGCGCCTCCTCCATCTGCGCCCGCGCCGCCGCGATCGGGCTGCGGAGATCATGGGACGCGTCGGAGGTGAAGCTGCGCTGCCGCTCCAGGGCGGCGTCCAGCCGGTCGAGCGTCGCGTTCGCCGCCTCGGCCAGCAGCCTGACCTCGTCGCGGTTCTCCGGCACCGGGACGCGGTGGCCCGAGCGGCGCGCGGTGATCTCGGTCAGTTCCGCCCGGATCGCGTCCACCGGGGCGAGGGTCTGGTCGACCGTCCGCCAGGTGCGCAGGCCGACCAGCAGGATCACCAGCAGCGAGATGCTGACGAGGAACGTGCAGAGGCTGGAGCTGACGTACCAGGGCACCTTTCTGGCTGCGGCGTAGACCATCCAGTCCCCGCCCGGCTGGTAGACGCGGAACGCGACGACCGACATGCAGCCGTCAAGTCCCGCCGGGGGGCACAACATTTTGTCGGCGTAGACACTGTTTCCTTCCGGGACGAATGAGGCGATCGGCGCGCTGCCGTGCACGCCGGGTGTCGCCGCGAGCACCGTCCTCCGGTCGTCCAGGAGTTGCAGGACGATCTTGTCCGGGCCGGTCAGCTCCGCGGGCACACGGTCGCGTTTGATCTGGTAGGCGAGCCGGAGCGCCGCCGTGGTGGCCTCGTCGCGCCTGTAGTCGGACTCGTTCCCGCGCACGCCCGCGACGATCAATCCGGCCAGAACGGCACACATCACGGCGGTGACCGCCGCGGCCATGACGGTCATCCGCACCCGTATGGACCATGTGCCCCGTCCGTACACACGACCTCCCGCTGGTGAGGTAATCACCCCCCAGACCGGAATCAAGCCTGAAAACGGGCGTGTTGTGCCCAAGAGACGTCAAAGAATTGGTCCGGACGGTCGCGTTGCCGCGTTTTCGTCCGGCGAGGCGGACTGCACGCGTCCGCGCCCCTGACACCGCCGGGGTCACCACGATGAAGCCCTTCCAGCAGAAGCCTCGGAAATGGACGTTGGCGCTGTTAGCATCATTGGTTATGGAGCTGCGCCAGCTGGAGTACTTCGTGGCGGTGACGGAGGAGGCGAGCTTCACCAAGGCGGCGGCCCGGTTGCACGTCGCCCAGCCGGGGGTCAGCGCACAGATACGGCAGCTCGAACGCGAGCTCGGCCAGCCGCTGCTCGACCGGTCGGGGCGGACCGTCCGGCTGACGGAGGTGGGCGCCGCCGTGCTGCCCTACGCGCGGGCGGCGCTCGCGGCGGTCGAGGGCGCGCGGCTGTCGGTGGACGAGCTGACCGGGCTGCTCCGCGGGCACGTCACCATCGGCACCGTCGACTGGATCAGGTCGCTGGAGCTGCCCTCGATGCTCGCCGGGTTCCACCGCGACCACCCGAACGTGGAGATCACCGTCACGCAGGACGACTCCGTCTCCCTCGTGAACGGGATGCTCAGCGGGCGGATCGACCTCGCGTTCATCAGCCTCGGATCCGAGCGTCCCGAGGGCCTGCGCACCCAGGTGGTGATCGAGCAGGAGCTGTACGCGGCCGTCGAGCCCGGGCACGAGCTGGCGGGACGGTCGACGGTCGCGCTGCGGACGCTCGCCACCCGGGACCTCGTCAGCCTGCCGAAGGGCACCGGGCTGCGCGCCGTCCTGGACGAGGCGTGCGCGGACGCCGGCCTGCGCCCGCGGATCGCGTTCGAGGCGGCCGAGCCGCCCGTCCTCGCCCAGCTCGCGGCGCAGGGGCTCGGCGTGGCGATCCTGCCCGAGTCCGCCGCCCGCGCCTACGCGGACGAGCTGCACCTGATGCCCATCGTCCGGCCCCGGCTGCGGGGCCGGATCGCGCTCGCCTGGCGCGCCGAGGGCCCTCGCAGTCCCGCGGCGCGCGCCCTCATCTCCCGGGCCCGCGCGCGGTGGCCGGCCTAGGCTGCGTTGTACAGTCCCGGCCCACTTCACTCGCCTGACGGTTCGCTACGCGACCGGACCTGGGCGAACGCGGCATCGCGTTCGCGCACGGGGCCGAGGCCACTTCGAGACAGTCCCTAGCTAGGCGCGATGGCCGGGCATGAGACGCGGGGCCGGGACGACATGACCCCGGGACGACATGACCCCGGGACCGCGTGGCCCCGGGACCGCTCAGACGTCCTCGGACTTCGTGGCGACCAGAACGTCGTCCAGGATGTCCGGCTTGTTGGTGATGATGCCGTCCACGCCGAGGCCGACGGCCTTGCGCATCCTGGTGCGGTCGTCGAGCGTCCAGGTCTGGAGGCGCATGCGGGCCGCGTGCACCTTCTTGACGTAGGACGCGGTCAGGGACCCGTAGGTGGGGTTGATCTGGTCGGCGTACTTGGCGAGTTTCGGCAGGTCGGCGACCTTGGGGGTGCCGAGCAGCGCGGTCGGCACGGCGGGCAGCGCCGAGTGGAAGCGCTTCACCGACGTCCAGTCGAACGACTGGACGGCGAGCCTGCGCTGGCGCGGGTCGGGACGCAGCCAGGACGGGTGCCGCTTCAGCTCGGTGGCGATCCGGTTCTCGATCCCGGGGTAGGCGGCCGGGTTCTTGATCTCCACGAGCACCCCGATGCCGCGGCCGTCCATCGCCGTCAGCACCTCGCCCAGCGTGGGCACGCGCTCGCCTTTGTACTTGGAGGCGAACCAGGAGCCCGCGTCCAGCCGCTTGATCTGGGCGAGGGTGAAACCGGACACCTTGGACGTCTCGCGGGCCGGGTAGACGGTCTCCACGTTCGTGGTCCGGGTCAGGGTGGAGTCGTGGAGGACGACGAGCTTGTGGTCCTTCGTCTCCTGGACGTCGATCTCGAAGGCGTCCGCGCGCTGGGCGCGGGCCAGCCGGAACGCCGCGAGGGTGTTCTCCGGCGCGTAGGCGGACGCGCCCCGGTGGGCGACGTTGGCGACCTTCGCGGCCAGTGCCGCAGCCGGGACGGCGCGGGGACGGGGCTCGGGGAAGGCGGGAAGCGAGGAGGGGGCGGGGGGCGGGTCCGCGGCCGCGGCATCCGTCATGGATCCGGTGATCGTCGTCGTGGCCGCGACCGCGACGAACGCGAGACCGTACCGTCGGGACATCTTCACCTCTCGAATGCTGGACGGTGTCACCCCCCACGGTTGATCGACTCGATGACACCGGGGTGACAGCGCGGAAGCAGACTATGTACGGCCAGTGACAATACGTATCCGCGAGGGCAGGGCGCGAGGGGAACACGGCACGCGTCTGGAACGTGGCAGTTATTCGGTTTCTCCTGACTTATCGGGTCGGGCCGCCGATTCCCGTCCCCACTCCGGCCCCGTCCGCAGCTCAGGCCCTGCGCGCGACTCCCGCCCCGAATCCGGCTCGGCCTTCGGCGCCGCGCTCCCGTCCGGTACCGCTGTCAGTCCCGGCTCCCTGCCCGCGGGACGGGAGAGCCGCGCCGCCCGCGCGAGGATCAGCGTCCCGAGGACGAGCTTGCGGGTCCTGCGCAACCCCGGCGGACGCGGAAAGCGGATGCGGCGGGCCGATGGCGCCTCGTCCTCCGGCGCCCGCGCGGGCTGCGGGACGGTGTGCGGCCGCGGCGAGACGAGCCGCGTCGGACGGCTGCGGCCCCGCAGCGTCACCGTCCTGCCGACGTCCCACTCGTCCGCTTCGCCCAGGTGTGCCAGGTCCAGGACGGAGGCCGCGGCGAGGACCCGTCCCGGCGAGAGCTTCGCCAGGTCGCTCAGCCGGGCCGCCTCGTTGACCGGGTCGCCGATCACCGTGTACTCGAAGCGCTGCTCGGCGCCGATGTAACCGGCGACGACCGGGCCCGCGGAGACGCCGATGCCCGCGTCCAGGGTCGGCACCCCCTCACGCAGCCGGGCCGCCAGCTCGCGCGCCGCGCCGAGCGCGCCGCCCGCCGGGTCCGGCACCTCCGCGGGCGCCCCGAAGATCGCGAGCGCCGCGTCCCCCTCGAACTTGTTGATCCAGCCGCCGTGCTTGGCCACGACGGTCACCACCACGCCGAAGAACCGGTTGAGCAGCCCCACCACCGCGTCCGGGCTGCGCGTCTCGGCCAGTCTCGACGAGCCGGTCAGGTCGACGAACAGCACCGCGACCTCGCGCGTCTCCCCGCCGAGCGTGATGTCGTGCTCCAGCGCGAGGCCGGCGACCTCCTCGCCGACGTGCCGTCCGAACAGATCCCGCAGCCGCTCGTGGTCCCGCAGCCCGGCGACCATGTGGTTGAACCCGGCCTGGAGCTGCCCCACCTCGCTCGCGTCGTACACCGAGACCTCGGCCTCCAGGTCGCCGCGCTCGACCTGCGCCATGCCCGTCCGCACCGACTTGATCGGATCAGCGATCGCCCGTGTCGCCATATAGGTGACATAGACACCTGCCACCAATGCGGCGCCGCCCAGGCCCAGGATCGTGATCGCGAGCTGCGTGGTGCCGATGTCCGGCGCGGCGAGCGCCGCGACCGCCACGCAGATCAGCCCGAACACCGGGATCGCCGTCCCGAGCGCCCACGCCAGCATGACCCGCGTCGTCACGCCCGGCAGCCGGAACCGCCGGGGCCCCTCCGCCGCCAGCACCAGCGCCGCCGCCGGCCTCAGCAGCCGCTCCGACAGCAGATAGATGATCGTGCAGGTCGTGGCCGCGCCCAGCAGGCAGGTCAGCCCGGTCTTCACCGCGAGCCGCCCCGTGAACAGCACATAGTCGAGGACGGCCCACCCGATCGCACCGAATCCCCACAAACCGCCCACGAGCATGGTCAGCCTGAGCGGACCCAGCAGCACCGCCAGGCCCTGCCTGCGGTCGGGGACCCCGCCGTCCCGCACCAGGCTGACGACCGGACGCCACAGCCACAGCCCCATCGACAACGCCACCGGCCCCGCGACCAGGGGATAACTGAAGAACACGACCGCGTTCACCAGATGGACATGGTCACGATCGTCCAGCGGAGGATCCGGGACCACGAACGTCGCGAACAGCAGCACCACCAGCGCGCCGACCAGGTTCGCGACCCCGACCACGACCATCAGGACCCAGCGGACGCGGACTTCCAGCCTGGTGCGTGGCACGCCGGGCACAGGCGCCTCCGAGGGTCGGGCCCATCATCGCACCGGGACGGGGCGTCCCGTGGTGGAGACGCCCCGTCCCGGGCGGATCAGGCGCTCGTACTCTCCTCCGCGAGCGCGACCTTCACCTTCGTCGCGTCCTGCGAGTTGCGCCGCACGATCGGCCAGCCCGCCGCGATCACCACGAGCCATCCCGCCATCACATACAGCGCGATCCTGGTGTCGGCCTCCCACGCGATCGTCACGGTGACGAACACGAAGAACGCCAGCACGATCCAGTTCGTGTACGGCGCCCACGGCATCCGGTACGGCGACTTCGGCGCCGTCCCGGCCGCCACCCGCCGGCGGTAGACCATGTGCGCCACCAGGATGACCGTCCACACCAGGATGGCCCCGCCGGTGGAGACGGACGTGATGTACTCGAACGCCTTCTCCGGCACCACCGCGTTGACGATCACGCCGATGCCCATGACGAGCGTCGAGATCACGACCGTCAGCACCGGCACACCGCGTCCGTTCAGCTTGGCCAGCGCCTTGGGCCCGTCACCGTTGACCCCCGTCGTCCGCAGCATCCGCGACGTCGAGTACAGCCCGCCCGCGTTGCAGGACGACAGCGCCGCGGTGAGGACCACGAAGTTGACGATGTCCGCCCCGCCCGGAATGCCGATCTTGTCGAAGGCCAGCACGAACGGGCTCGCGCCGCCCCTGAACTCCGTCCACGGCACCACCGACAGGATCACCAGCAGCGACCCCAGGTAGAACAGCGCGAACCGCACCGGCAGCGCGTTGATCGCCCTCGGGATGTTCTTCTCCGGGTCCTTGGCCTCGCTCGCCGTCACGCCCACCAGCTCGACGCCCAGGTAGGCGAACATGACCATCTGGAGCGTCATCAGCGTCGGGCTGATCCCCTCCGGGAAGACCCCGCCATGCGACCACAGGTTCCCGACCTCGGCCGTCTTCCCCGCGTCGCTGAACCCGAAGACCAGCACCCCGATCCCGACGAGGATCATCATCACGATCGCCGCGACCTTGATCATGGCGAACCAGAACTCCAGCTCACCGAACAGCTTGACCGAGATCAGGTTGACGACGAACAGCACCAGCAGCGCCACCAGCGCCGTCTGCCACTGCTCGACGTCCGGCCACCACTTCTGTACGTACTTCCCGGCCGCGGTCAGTTCCGCCATGCCGGTCGTGACCCAGATGATCCAGTACGTCCACGTCGTGGCGTACCCCCAGAAGGGTCCCAGGAATTCCCGGGCATACCCGGCGAACCCCCCTTCGGCCCTCCGGTACGCGAGCAGCTCACCGAGCGCCCTCATCACGAAGAACAGCATCAGCCCGGCGACCGCGTAGGTCAGGATCAGGCTCGGCCCCGCCTTCGCGATGTTCTCTCCGGCCCCGAGGAACAACCCCGTGCCGATCGTCCCGCCGATCGCCAGCATCTGGATCTGGCGGGTGCCGAGTCCTCGCTGGTAGTCATCTGCAGCCTGATCTGGGAGCTTTTCGACCATGCGTTCCGGCCTCTCTCGCATCATCCACCTCTGACCCGGGTCAGAGTAGGAACCCCGCCAACAATGCGAAACCCCCTCTACACCACCCTTTGAACCCACCCCGGATCGGTATCCGCCCGGTACCTCTCCGTTACCACCGGTCCTCCCCGTCCCCCCGTCCGCAAACCCCTTAACGAGTTGGCGCCGCCCTCGGCCATCGCGTATGCTCTCGGACGTCGCCAAGCGCCGGTCACCCGGCCAAGACACCCCTCCCGAGCCACTAGGCTCGGAGCAGCAAGGTCCTGTGGAGCAGTTAGGAGTGCTCGCCACCCTGTCAAGGTGGAGGCCGCGGGTTCAAATCCCGTCAGGACCGCCAGGCGCCCCGCGCGTCCTGGGCAGGTAGCTCAGTCGGTACGAGCGTCCGCCTGAAAAGCGGAAGGTCGGCGGTTCGACCCCGCCCCTGCCCACCTGATCGGGCACCGCAAAGAAGCGCCCGACCTGCAAGAACAGGTCCGGGCGCTTCTCTCGTCTGTCCGGCTGTGTCCGACCGTCACCGGCAGGTTGCGGGTGGCCGTGCGGAATGCGTGCGGAACGTCAGTCACCTTGCAGTGCCTGCTCACCGGGCACGATCGCGGCAAGAGCACCGTGCCGCCCCATCGACCGCCTGAGACCGCACAGGCTCATGGGACGGTCAGAGTGGCCCGGCACTCCCGGACGGTGCAAGGGAGAAGGCCCTGCTCACCTGCCTGCCGAAGGGTGATCTGCCTTACCTTCTCCGGGTCGCGTGCGAATCCGCAGGGGGTATACGGGCTGTGATATTGGTGCCCGGTCTGCGTGGCAAGGACTGGCTCATCCAGGAGACGGTCTGCCCTTTTCAGTGAGGCGGCATGGCTCTTCAGCGCCGCGGCGTGCTCCTGAAGAGCTTTAGCCATCTCCTCCAGTTCCTCCGCATGGCTGATCATTTCCTCTGGCGTCACGGGCTCTCCGATCGGTGTCGCACTCAAGCTTGTTCGATGAGCGCCTTGAGTTCGGCTGGGGTAGGCCACGGTGCTGCGCGGTGGATCATGCGATGGCAGTTGGCGCAGATGAGGGCGAGGTCACTGAGCTTGGTTGAACCCTCTCCGGCCTGGTGGAGGGGGACTACGTGATGGCATTCGATGTAGCCGGCCCCGCGGGCACCGTACGTTTTCTCGAAGTCGAAGCCACAGGCCTCGCAGGCCAGAGTTCCACCAAGCTTGAGAACGCTGTCGATCTTCCGCCTTCTAAGCTTCCGGCTGCGCTCGCGGGACAGGTGGCGCCGGAGGAGTAGACGGCCCTCGGGAGCACTGAAGTCCTCAGACTCGGTGTCGTCGTTCGGCAGGCTGCCGCCAGTGAGGTCGCCAGACGCAAGACCCTCGCGCAGGAGAGCAGCAGCTTCGGCCATCTCGTGAGGCCGCTTGAGGAAGGCGTCGATGACTTCGAGGTCGAGCGCCCCGCCATTGGTCGGCTTTCCGGTGTAGTCGGGGTGGTGGGTAGCCAGGTCGAAAGTCTTGCGTGCGACGCCGTTCGGGTTGCGGAAGGTGTCGCTACGGGACTCCGGGCTGTGGATTGGGGCGAGGTTGAGCAACCGGGAAAGCTCGACCACGTCCGCGTTAGCCGCGTCCAACCCCTTCCAGTTGTTCTTAGCTACCAGGTCGCAGGCAAGGACAAGCTCATCCCATGCCCAGTCCGGGTTGCGTAGCACCTTGACAGAAAAGCCAAGATCCTGAAGCCAGCGTGCAGCGCCTTCCCGACCACCGCTGAAGTCCTCCCACGTCAGAGGCTGCCCATACTCGTACTTGTGCGCCACTCCGGCGATGGCCTTGGAGTCGTACTCTCTACCCTCATGGACAAGTAGGTACGAACGGGCAGGACGGTACCCATACAAGGCAAGGAACTCTTGTTGCCCAAGCTGGTCATACTCCGCGAGCGTCTTCAAGACGGCATCGGCGCTGAGAACTCCTTTATCCATGTCTGCACCTTAGACCGGCTCGCCGACACTCCTAGGGGCGCTTCAAGAAAAGGATCAGCGCCTCCAGGGGAAGGGCGACGACCCCAGACCACGGCGTACGTGGCTGGGGCCGTTTCCTTTGTGCGGGCGCATCCGGCTCTCTGAGTTCAGCCGTCCCGTAGTGCCTGCTCGATGCGGCGCTTGGCTGCCTCGTGCTGCCCCTCGATGCACTTCGCATAGACGCGTAGCAGCACCTCAACACTGTGGCCGGCCCACTCGGCGATGTCGGTCGGCGGCACTCCCCCATTGAGCCAGGTGGACACGCAGGCATGCCGGAGGTCGTAGACCCTCCTGGCGAGCGGCGAGGCGTACTCGGCCTCACTGAGCGCCACGCGGCGGGCCGCATCCCACGCGCGGCGGTAGGTGATGCTGGCCAGCTCGCCGCCGCGGATTCCCCAGAACAGGCGCCCGCCGGGGCCGGGGCCGATGTCCCGCAGGTGGGCGCGCAGGATGCGGGTAAGCGGTGGCGGGGTCGGCACGCGGCGCCATGCCCCCTCGGCACGGCCTTTGAGCTGGCGCCGTTCCCGGTTGGCGCCATCGTCGGTCCAGTCGGTTCCGACTTCCGGACTGGCGGTGTTGAAGTGCAGTTCTCCCCAGTCGTCGATGGGTTCCTGCCACTTCTGTGTGTCGTCCGCCCAGACCAGGGCGGGAAGCGTGACGTTCTCGACGCGGAGGTTCACAGCCTCTTCCGGGCGAAGGGCGGCGTAGTAGATGACGGCGAAGAACGCCATGAGGCGTTGCCCGCTCGGCCTCTGCCGGCGGACCGCTCCGAGAAGTCGGCGCGCTTGGGCGTGGTTGACCACCGAACGGCGGTCGACCTCGGCGGAACTCTTACTCCGTGCCTTCCATTTCGTCGTCTTGATCGGGTTGTTGGGCAACACGCCGATTTCCACGGCGTATTCGCACGCGTGGTGCAGGATCGCGCGGTTGCGCTGGACGGTCGACGGCGCGGCCGGCTTGCCGTCGAGGCGCGTGGCCGCGGCATTGAGAAGTTCCCGCACGGCGGCGGGGTCGTTCAACACGGACATAGGCTTGGTGTTGTTCTCGACCCAGCGCAGAACCTCGGCGACGTCCGGCGGGCACGTGGGACGGTTCTTGGTGTTGAACGCCCACCGGCGAAGCGCGGTCCGGATGTGCTGGTCTTTGGACCTGCCGCGTTCGGTGGCGAGCATCACGGGCGTGACGGTGACGAGCGCCCATGCCGTGTTCGCGCGGTGCTTGGCAGAGATGCCCTTCCACTTCATGTCCACGTAGGCAAGGCAGAACGCATACCAGGACATGTCTTTCTTGGCGCGTCCCCAACTCACCGGGCGGCCGGTCGTGACGTCAAACGCCTCACCCTTACGGGCGGCGGCGCGCAGCTCCGCTTGGAAGCTGTCGACTTGAGCCTTGACACGGAAGGATTCGCGCCACACCTGGGGGCCGACCTTCCACCGGGCGGTGTAGGTGGTGACGCTCTTCCCCTTGTAGACCTCGGTCTTGTAGATGCGGGCGTCGTAGGTGATGTTCTGCATCAGGCGGCCACCTTCCGAGCTTCCCACCACGCATCGAGGTCTTCGCGGCTGACGCGCAGTTCGCCGTTCGGGATTTTCGAGCATTCCGGCGCGAGTCCCTTGGCGCGCCAGTCGTAGAAGGTGGATCGCGAAATCTTGATCTCGGCGCACACCTCGGCGAGGGTGAGCATTTCCTTGGGACGGATTGCCGTTTTCACGGGCGACCTCACTTTGAGGGGGGATCGGTTGGGCCGACGTTGGCCAGCGGCATGCGTGGTGGCTCGTGCGCTGGCGTCGGGGTGTCGGTGATGGGAGGGGTAGCCGTACCAGCCGTACCAGCCTCGTTTTTGCTGGTCAGGTGCGGTACGACTTGGCAGGGTGGTACGGCTTGAGCCGTACCAGCCGGGTAAGCCTCATCGGGTCTGACCTGCGGTGTTGAGGCTGGTACGGCTGGTACGGCCTACCCCCGGCATGGGCAGGACGGTGGCCGGTTCGGCATTGCCGGGCGGGGTGTCGTCGGCGGGGCAGTACCGCGCCCATGCGTCGGTGAAGTCGGCGCGGCGGTAGCCCTTGGCCTGCCCGCTCTGGAACCGGATGGTGTCGGAACGGATCTCGTATTCGCGCAGGATGGTGCCGAGTTTCATGGCGGTGAGCCCGTTGGGGCCGTAATCGCCCCAGGGTGCTTCGGGGTCGGCCTTGAGGCGGTCGAGGAGAACGGCGGTGGGAAGGGCGGTCTCGGCGCCGAATGCGGTCCGGCAGTCGGTGAGCAGGCGGAGCCGGGTGGACATCTGGCCGTTGTCGTCGGCGTCTGCGGTGAGTGCGAGGACGGCGGCGCGGGCGCGTTCGGGCCAAGGGGCACCGGCGTGGTCGGCGACGACCACGAGCGGTTCCCAGGTGTCGGCGGCGCGGTCTTCGACGGGCATTGCGGGTTCGGCGGCCTCCAATGTGTTGAGGTCGGCGCGTAGCCAGGTGTTGAGGTCCGTGGCGAGTTGGCGGAGCGGTTGCCGGTCGCGCTTGTGCCGGAATGGGGAGACGGTTTCGCCGGGAGCGCGGCGGCGCATGCGGATGACGACGGCGCGGTCTTCGATGGTGTCGGGCATGGCGCCGATTCCGGCGAGCGCGGCCATGGCGAAGGTGGGGATGGATTCGACGCGGTTGGCGTTGGCGTCGTACCGCTTGGCGGGGCGGTTGCGCTGATGACCGGCATTGAGCAGTCCGCGCAGATCCTCGTTCCCATCGGCCTTCGCCCCGAAGATGGTGTCCGCTTCGTCTACCAGCAGCGTGGGCGGGTCGTCGGTGATGGACCGGTAGACCGCGGCCGGGCTGCTGTTGACGGTGATGAACGGGACGTGGCATGTGGCCTCGACCACGTCCAAGAGCCGGGACTTTCCGCACCGCTTTTCCGGGGCGCGGATGACCAGGCGCGGGGCGTGCGGCCATGCCGGTTGCGCGTGTGTGGCGGCGATCCACAGGGCGACGGCGTCGGCGGCCTGGGGACTCGGCAGGATGACGTACCGGGTGAGGGCGGCGCGCAGCGATTCGAGCAGTGCGGCGCCGTTCACCGGTTGGTCGTCCGGGGTGGCGGGGTTGGTGGTCATGCGGGGTTCCCCCTGGTGATGGTGCGCGGGTTGCGGGTTCCGGCGGTGAGGCCGGAGGCGATGGTGGTGCGGATTTCGGCGGGGGTGAGTCCGCCGGTGCCGAGGTGGACGGCGGCGGCTTGGGTGAGGTGATCGGCGGCGTGGTCGGCGGTGAGCAGGCCGGCGCCGACGAGACGGCCGAGGTTGTAGGCGGCTTTGTTAAGGGCGTGGTTGCGGCCACCGGTGCGCGCGCCGGCCACCCGCTGCCCCTCCCCTTGGAGTGCCGTCCGGGCATAGGCCGGCAGATCAGCGATCGGGTCCGCGGTGGCCGGGGGGCACTCCAAGGGGGGAGGCGCCGGCGGGGCGGGGGTGAGAAGGCCCGTCAGCCACTCCGGGAGGGGGACCGGGGCGGTGTCGTGGGTGAGGCGGTAGGGGCGGCCGGTGTTGGTGCTGGGCGGGGCGAGCACGTACCCGCCCCAGCCGCGGACGTCGACCTTCCAGCCCAGTCCGGCGCCGCGCTCGCCGGCGCGGTTGCCGATCCGGGTTCCGGGCGGGGCGGTGTAGTACAGGTGCATGCCGCCGCGCGGGGTGGCCACGGTGAAGGTGTCGAAGTCGATGGCAGCGCCGGCGCGTTCGGCCAGCACCGCGAGCACGTCGGCGCCGTCCCGCACGCCCGGCAGCGCCCATCCGGGGGGCGGTTGCTCGCCGGGGGCGGGCACGTCCAGGTCGATGACGACCAGCCCGGACGGGCCGCACGCGATCCCGACGCCGTAGGGTGCGTGCGCCCACGCGGCGGCGATGCGGTCAGGGTCGGTGGTGGCGCGGTCCTCCCACTTGCGGTGCCCGCTCGCGCAGGGGCCGCGGCCAGGGCAGGCGGCTTGGCTGTGCAGCGCGGGCGGCTTCTTGGCGTCCGGGCGGACCGGGAACACCCGCCACCCGCGGCGCGCGTAGTCCAGTGCCGCACTGGTCAAGTGCTGCGGCCGGGCGTGGCCGCGGCCGGTGCGCTGCGCGCTCGGCGGCACCGGGCTACGGTCGGTGCCATGACCGATGAGACCCGAATCGCGCTGAAGAACTACGACAACCTCGTCCGCTCCCGCGGGCTGGACGACGTCGAACTCGACTGGGACACCGACACCCTGATCTACGGCGACGGCGGCGCCCTCATCGACACCCTGCTTGACCCCGGCTTCACCGGCGTCTCCTGAGACCTGACTGCGCCCGACCTCAGTGTCGGTGCGGGGTCGGCATGGCGGGGTGGGGCGCCCGTCATGGTCGTTGACGTAGGTGCCATCGGGCAACCGCCACTCGGTGAACCAACGGCGTCCATACGGCGAGGGCCGTTTCTGGGCGTGCGTGCCGCACCGCAGGCAGGTGGCGTTGTACCGGTCGTGCCGCTGCCAGGCGTGGCGGGCGGGTGAGATGGTCACAGTCGGCATGTGCGGCCCACCCCCCGGCAAGTCGAGCAGAAGGTGACGCGGGCGAGGAATTCCACCGGTGCATCGGCGCACAGCGCTTCCCATTCGGCGGCGGGAGTGCTGATCACCGCGAGGTCATCGCGGGCCAGCACGATGAGCGCCTGACCGCGCGGCAGCGGCAGAACGCCGACGACCGGGACGGTGCCGATACCGCGGATGTAGATCGCGTTCCCTCGGCGCAACTCGGCGGTCATCCGGGTCACGGGCGCGGACGGCTTGGCCGGGCGGGTCATGCGGCCACCTCCCCTGCGGTCAGGGCGTCGGCGAGTGCGGTGCCGATGTGGAGCGTGTAGGCGGGCGGGATGGCCTCGCGGAGTTCGTCGCGGGTCATCCAGGCGATGTCCATCGCCTCGCGGGCGTAGTCGACGCCGGAGAAGTTGCCGACTACGTGGACGAACTCGCCGGGCTGGGGCGGGCGGCCCATCTTGCGCAGCGGCGCGGCGTGCGCCGGGTGCGCCGGGGCGGGTACGGGGTGGCTGGTCTCGAACTCGCGGTGCCGGTAGACGCGCAGGCCGGGGAACATCGCCCCGCACAGCGTGACCGGGTTGTGCAGCGGGGCGCCGGGGACGTTCTCGATCACGTACGGCAGCCCGGACGCCTGCAAGAGGGCGCGGACGGGGGCGATGAGGTCGGGGTGTGTGTTGCCGCGGATCCGCTGCGCGAGGGTGTATGCCTGGCATGGCGGGCTGGCGTGGATGGCGTCGAATCCGGCGAGGAATGTCCGGTCGGCCAGCGCGTCGAGGGCGTCGGCGCGGATGAAGGGGAATGGGTTGTGCGGCTGCGGCTGGATGTCGATGGCCGTCACGTCGAATCCAGCGAGGTGGTAGCCCATGCCCGCGCCACCGGCGCAGGCGAACACGTCCAGGATGCTTAGGCCGTTGCGGGCCACAGGCGGGACGTGGCGGGCGGGGTGCGTCATGATGGGGGTACCTCCTGTTAGGGCCTTGTTGGGGTCCGTGATCGGTCGGAGGTGCGGCCCCCGGCGGCGTGCTTGGTGGCTTGTGCGCCGGGGGCCGCGTGATACTCCGGCCAGGCGTGATGTCAGCTCTCGGTGGTGTTGCGCGCTCCGTTGAGCCAGGCGACGCGGGCGGCGGCGTCCTGTCGGGCGGCGTGGTCGCTTTCGGGGTGCCAGGTGCCGTCCGGGGTGTAGAAGCCGACCGTCCAGAGTCCGGGCTCGCTGCAGATGTAGACGTACATGGGGTGTTCTCCTGGTTGCTGGTCAGGTCGCCGGGGGCGTGCCCTGGTCACCGGTTGCGGTTGGTGTTCTTGAGGTGGGTCCAGATGCGGCGGCCGGTGCGCAGTTGCGCGCCGCGGCCGGAGCAGCGGTTGCAGTAGCGCCAGGCGCGGCCGGACGGGGAGCGGAACCGTCCGGCGCCGCCGCATTTACGGCACGGCCGATACGGCCAGATCACGCAGTGGAGCAGGTGGCCGGCGGCGGCGAGGACGGCGAGCAGGATCCAGGCGCCGAGGTCGGGGCCGGTGTGGCCGGCGGTGGCGAGCAGGGGGGTCACAGGTGCCTCCCAGGGCGGCTTTTCGGCATGGGTGCAGGTAGGGCCGCTAGTTGCTTGATCGCAGGTGAGAAAGGGTGTGGGTCGCTAGCCGGGCCGCTAGGTCTAGCGGTGGTGGCCGCTAGACCCAGCGGCGCGGGGCGGCGTCACGGGGTGGTGTGGTCGCGGCCGGCGAGGGCGTCGCAGATGTGCGTGGCGGCGATGCCGCGGCGGTTGCTGCCCTTGCCGGTTCCGTCGTGTCCCCAAATCTGCCCGGTTGCGATGCCGTGGGGCTTGAGAGCGGCGGTGAGTTGTTTGGCCTTGCTGGTGGCGTCCAGGGCGCCCCACGCGCCGTAGGTGGCCGGGCGCAGGCCGGCCAGCCGGGTGACGATGACCTCCGACCACACCTTGTCCTCGCCGGGCCGCAGGACCGCGGCGATGTCGTCCAGCAGCGATGTTCCGGCGTCGTCGGCGGCAGGGGTGGCGTCCTCGCCGGTGGCGTACCCGGTCAGGGTTCCGGCGGCCTTGCGCAGTGCGCGGGCGCGGCCGGCGATGCGGGCGGCGGTGGGGTTGTCGATGTAGTAGGCGCGGACGGTCTGGGGGTCGTCGGTCTCGCCTGCCAGGTAGCCGATGCCCTTGTCCTTCTTGGTGAAGGTGGTGGCGCGGATCCCGTTCTTGTACATCGAGGTGCCCAGGATCATGTCATTCTCAGTCTGGCCCATGACCTTCAGGCAGAACCGCAGCCCGACGTTGCCCGAGACGCCGGTGGGAAGCGAGTCCTTGTCAGGGCGCTGGGTTGCCAGCAGCAGGATGACGCCGAGGGCGCGGCCGAGTTTGATGATGTCGGTGGCCAGCCGGTCGGCCTCGTCACCGAGGTCGGGGTGTGCGAACAGGTTCTGGCACTCGTCCAGGATGAACACCGAGGGGAACAGGCCCAGCGACCGCCGGGCGGCCAGTTCCGGGGTGACCTTGTTCTCCGGGCACAAGTCCTTGGGCAGCTTGCGGATCGCCTTGGCGCGCCGTTCCAGGTCCTTGTGCAGTTCGCGCAGCGCGGCCAGGCACTCGGCGAGGGTGTCGTCATCCCGCCCCGATCCGTACTGGTGGGCCACCTTCTCCAGGGCCGACAGGTCACCGGTGCCCTTGAGTTCGTAGACGCGCAGTTCGGCGGCCGGATCCAGGGCGGAGGCCAGCGCCAGCACCCGCATCGCGAACGTCTTGCCCATGCCGGGCATCGCGCCGATCAGGGCGTTGGCGTACATCAGTTCCACGGTGACCGGGCGTCCACGCTGGTCGGTGCCGAACGGGACCGGCTTGAACAGGTCCACGCGGGCGGCGGTCTTGGCCAGCGGCCCGGCGGCCGGCTTGACCTGGTTCATGTCCTGGTCACCGACCCACAGCACCAGCCGCCCGGCGTGCTGGTCGTGCGCGGGTTCGGGCCACACGCAGCCCAGCGGGCGGCGCAGCCCCGAGGCCAGGCGGTCTCGGCGTTCCATGATGTCGGTGGCGGTGACCCCGTAGGGGAGGTCGACCTCGGCGCGCCAGCCGGGGCCGTCACGGGTGATCGGGGCGGGGAAGGTGATCCCGCTCCCGCCCTTGCCGACGGCCTTGTTGATCTCGGCGTTGCCCAGCGCCGACAGTGCCCGGACCACGATTTCCGAGGTGAGCTTGGGTGCCTTGGTGGAGACGACGGCGGTGTCGAGGATGCGCCGGTCGGTCGGGGTGCCGATCCAGCCCAGCAGCGCCACGAGCGCGGCGACCACGATGGTCTGGGTGACGCCGCCGGCGGCGGCCACCGCGGCGGCGGCCAGCCCGCTACCGGCCAGCCCTGCGCCGGTGGTGAGCATCCGGGCGCGGACGCGGTCATTGCGCTCGCTCATCAGCCGCAGATAGGCGTCGTCATCGTGGTGGTCGATGGCGTAAGTGCGCAGCGGCCGGGACTCCAGATCGAACGTCCACCGGCCGGTGCCCACGGCCACCCGGTACAGCCCGCGCGGGGACCGCAGTGCCAGCCGCAGGCCGTACAGCGGGATCCGGACGGCGTGATAGCCGGTGACGTGACCGGCGTATCCGGCCGCCCACCGCACAGTGGCGCGGGCCTCGCCGCGGTCACGCAGCCACGGCGCGATGATCGGGCGGCGCCGGTCACGTTCGGCGGCCATCCGGCGGGCGCGCACGTCCGGGCGGGCGGTGTCGGGGCCGTCCACCAGGACGCGGCCCTCAAGGGCGTCACCATCGCCGTCGCCGTCGTCGCCGGACGGGACGGGCGCGGGTACCGGCGGGCCGGGCGGGGCGTCGTTGCCGGTGCCGTCCGGCGAGGCGGCCGGCGCGTCGAGGCCGGGGGCCGGGCCGGCGGGGTGATCGGGGTGCGGGACGGGCAGGCGGACGACCTCGCCCATGGTCTTGGTGAAGCTCATCGCGGTTCGTCTCCCTCGGCGGCCGGCGCGGCTGCGGGCGTGCCGGCCGGGACGGTTGCAGGGTCGGTGGGTGCTTCGGTCTTGAGGCGGGCGAGCAGGGCACCGACGCGGGCGTTGCCGGCGCTCTGGCCCGCCTCGCGGAGCTGGGCGGCGAGGGTGTCGCGGGTAAGTGCCACGTCGCGGGCGCCGAGGTCGGCGGCGATGCGCCAGCCCAGCGGCATGAGGTCGTCGACGTCCGGCGGCGGCGCGGTCTTGCCGGTCTTGCGCGTCCGGGACGGGCGGGCGGACCGTCCGCCGGTCCGGGCCGTGGACCTGCCCGGGGCCGTCCGCCTGCTGGTCCGGGACGGCGGCGTGGACGGTCCGGCGGCGGGCGCGGCGGACGGCCCGGACTCCAGCGCGGGACGGTCCGCGGCGGGCAGCGACGGCCCGTCCGCCCCCGGTCCACCGGACGGGCTCTCAACGGCGCACGCCGGGTCGGCGGCGGGGAGGAGTTCGCCGAGCCGGTACAGGGCGCGGACGCGGCGGGGTGCGTGGCGGCGCCACGTCCACCGGCCGTAGGTGTCCTGCAGGTCCATGAGCGCCAGGACACGGGCACGCTCACGGGTGAGGGCGTCGGGGTAGGAGCGGATCTCCCACAGCACCATCCGGCGCCACAGCTTGAGCGTGGCCCAGGGGGCGAGGATCCACCGCGAGGTGCGGATCCCGTCCATCCGGGTGCCGGACTCGATACCGGCGCGGACGCGGATGACGTGCGCGGCGACCTCGACGGCGATGACCCACAGCGCGGGCAGGACCGCGTGGGCGACCTTGCCGAACACCGTGTGCTCGCTGGCCACGTTGAGGTACACGGTCGCGGCGGTCAGCGTCCAGGGGATCAGCCGCAGCCACCGCACCCGCATGTCCAGCCGGGACAGCACGATGTCCAACGCGGCGAAGATACCGATCCCCAGGTCGATACCGAGAGGCACCGACCACGCCAGCCGCCCGAACGACGGGCGGGAGGCATCGGCCACGGCCGCGAAGCTGTTGACGAACCCCAGCAAGCCCAAGACCGCAACGAGCGCGGCGACGGTCGCAACCGCGGCGAACTCTCCCGACGACAGCGCGCGGGCCCGCCGGGTGCCGGTCGTCGAGGACGGCGCCGGGGTCGCGTGAGGTTCTGTGATCGGTTGGGCCGGGGCGCCGGATCCGGCGGGAACGTGGTGGTCGAGGGTGGTGGTCATGCCGCGGCCGCCTCCGCTCCGGCCAGATCGGCGCAGTCCAGGCAGGTGCCCAGACGGCGGGGCAGGACGTAACCGGCGTCGTGGCCGCACACCGGGCAGTACCGGCGCGCGGCCAACGCCTTGGCCAGCGCGGCGCGCTGCGAGGCGGTCGGGGTCCGCTTGGGCAGCGCCAGGCGGACGTCGTAGAGGTAGGCGGCGCGGACCCCGCCGGGCGCGGCGTAGCGGCGCGAGCGCCACAGCACCTGACCGGCGATGTCCTGACCACCGGGGCGCAGCCCCTCGGCGGCCAGCTGGCGTCGGGTACGCAGGTGCGGCGGCGCCATCCGCCACGGCCACGTCGGGATCCCGTACCGGGCGCCGGCCGGGTCGAAGAACCGCGCCGGGGAGCGCGCCATCACTTGCCGCCCTCTCGCGCGAGCCGCTTGTGGCCCTCGACCTGGATCATCAGGGTGTCGTGCGCGCCCTTGTCGCCCGCGGCCTTGTACTGGTCGGCCTTGGCCAGCAGGCGCGTGGCCTCGTTCTCGTGGTCCTTCTTGCTCCAGCCCATGACGGACTCTCCTTGTGCGGGTCGTGCGGTGAAGTGGTCGAAGGTCAGGCGAGGATCAGCGCGGCCACAAACAGCCATCCGATGTGCCAGGACTGGTCCAGGGCGTAGGCGCCGGTACCGGCCGGCGCGGCGGCGCCGTCGCCCAGGGCGGCGAACTCGCCCTTGCCGACGCGGCGGGCCAGCGCCAGCAGCGTGGAACGCCGGTCGGCCCAGTAGTGCGAGGCCGCGTCCACCACCAGCGCCAGCCCGGCGGCCAACGGGTCGACCGCCAACCCCAGCACCACGGCCGCGAGGGTCACAGCGGCGGCCTTGAGAACGGTCAGCGACACGACGTGCCGGACGCACAGCCACCGGCCGCGCCAGCTCGCCGCGCCCTTACCGGCCGCCTCGCAGGCCCGCTGCACCCAGTGGTCGCCCACGGCGTGCGCGGCGTACAAGGCCACGAAGCCGGCGGAGAACACGGCGGGATCGGCGCTCATGTCACGCCACCTCATCCAGGTCGCACGCCGACCGGCGGACACCGGCCGGGTGGTCCTCGGCCAGCACGGCGAGGACGGCGAGTTCGGGGGCGGTGAAACCGGCCCACACCCCGAACTCGGGACGGATCCGCAGCGCCACCTCCAAGCACGCACCGCGCAGCGGGCAGGACTCGCACACCTCGACCGCGACCAGCTCACGCGCCGCGCGCTCGCCCGGCGTCTCCTCACCGGCCGGTCCGGTGTGCAACTCGGGGTCGAACCGGCACTGAGCACCGGTGATGGGGACGCCGCGCAGGTCGACACCGGCCAGCGCAGCGAACGGGGTCAGGGAAGAGGACACGGACACCTCGTTGAGGTCGGTGATCGGTCGGAAGACGCGGCCCTCGGCGGCGCGCTTGGTGGCTTGTGCGCCGAGGGCCGACAGCCGGGAACACGGGGCGGTCATCGCGGGATCAACCCAGCGAGGACGAGAACGTGGTGATCGCGTCGATCACCTGATTGACCAGCGCGGCGGCCTTCTCCGGGTTGTTGACCGCGAAGATCACGGCCGCCACACCGGCGATCCACTGCGGGATGTTGCTGGACTTCTGCGGAATCACGAGATGCTCCTACCGTCCAGTTACGCCAAACGTTTGTCGTTTGGCGTACCTAGACTGCGCCTGGCTCATCCGGCTTGTCAAGGGTCACCAGTCGTTTGGCGTTTGGCGTTTCATCTGGTTAGGTAGACCTAAGCAGCACCTCGCAAGCGCCGGGGAGCAAGAAAGGAGCAGGTAGATGCCCGACTCGGAGCGCCATGGCTTCCGTGACATCGCCGCGAAGATTCGTCAAGAAATCATCGAAGGGACGTACCGCACGGGGTCCGTTCTGCCGCCCGAACCGGAGCTAGCGGAGCGCTATGGCGCCTCGCGCAGCCTGGTGAACCGAGCGATGCAGATGCTCGCGGCCGAGGGCATCGTCCGCCCTCGGCAAGGCCGCGGAACCATGGTCACGTGGCTACCGCCGATGCTGCACTCACCCGCGCGGTATGAGCGCGCTACGCGAGAGAACAACGGCGCCCGCGGCGCCTTCGATGCGGAGGTGCGAGCGCGCGGCTTGGAACCGCAGCACGAGATCACCACCGAACACGCTGAACCTCCAGCCCGCGTCGCCGAGCTGCTCGGCCTACCCACTGGCGAGGTGAACTGCCTTGTCCGGCGACGGCGTCTGCTGGCCAGCGGCATCCCCGTCCGGCTCAACGCCAGTTGGTTCCCGCTGGAGATCGCGGGCGGGACGGTCCTGGAGGAGGAGGGACCGGTCATCGTGGGCGGCGTCAAGAGCGCCCTCGGCGAACTCGGCTACCCGCAGGTGTCGGCACGCGAGGAGATCACGCCCAGCCGTCTGCCCACCGAAGTCGAAGCGCGGTCACTGGAGATCAGCCCGGAACGTACCGTGGTGGAGATAACCCACGTGGGCATGACCGCCGAGGGCTGCGCCGTCGAGGTCACGATCTCTATCGCCCCCGCCCACTACCTCACGGCCCAGTACGAGTTCCCGCTCGCCTGACATCCGGAGACCACACCCCATGATCACGCGACTCGTCGAAGACCATGCCAGAACGCTCGCCGCGGACGCGCACCTACCCGCGTTCGTCTACGACCTCGCCGCACTCCGGGACCACGCAGCCGAGGTCAAGGCGGCGCTCTCGGCGCCGGGCGCGCCGGAGATCTTCTATGCCGCCAAAGCCAACCCCGACGTCCCGATCCTGCGCGCGCTCGCCCCGTACGTCGACGGCATCGAGGTCGCGTCCGGCGGCGAGCTGGCGCACGTGCGCGAGGCACTCCCGGACGCGCGGTTGGCGTTCGGCGGCCCCGGCAAGACCGATGACGAACTCGAGCTGGCGCTCAACCTCGGCGTCGAGCGCATCCACGTCGAAAGCCCGTACGAGCTGGCTCGCCTCGCGCGCATCGCCGAGGCGGCCGGGCGTGAGGTCGACGTCCTACTACGGGTCAACCTCGCCGGCGACCGCAGCGGGGTCGCACTGGCCATGAGCGGCCCGTTCGGCATGGACCCCGAACTCATGGACACCTGCACCGACACCCTGACCGCCTCGCCGCACGTACGCCTACGCGGAATCCACGCGCACCTAGCGTCCGGGCTGGACGCAACCGCCATGGCGGCCCAGTCCGCCGAGGTCCTCGCATGGGGCCGCGCATGGCTCGACAGGATCGGCCACACCGGGCCACGTGAGTTCAACCTCGGCGGTGGCATGGCAGTCGACTACAGCACGCCCGGCACCCGATTCGACTGGAAGCAGTACGGCGCCGAGGTCGCCGGCCTCGCCCAGCCGGGCGAGACACTGCGCATCGAACCGGGCCGCTCCATCAGCGTCTACGCCGGGTGGTACGTCACCGAAGTACTGGACGTGAAGAAGGCACACGGCCAGTGGTACGCCGTCCTACGCGGCGGCACCATGCACATCCGGACACCGGTCACCAAGCAGCACAACCAGCCGTTCGACATCCTCACCGGCAGCGGCGACGGCCCCGCGGTCGACAACGAGCCCGTCACACTCGTCGGCCAACTCTGCACACCAAAGGACGTCTTCGCGCGCGAGGTCCCGACGGACCGCATCGCAGTCGGTGACCTAGTCGCCTTCTCCATGGCCGGTGCCTACGCCTGGAACATCTCCCACCACGACTTCCTCATGCACCCAAAACCCACATTTCAGTACTTGGAACAAAAGTAACAGACAACGAAGAGCCCCAGTCGACTGGGGCTCTTCGTTGTTTCTAGACAGGAAGCGGAAAACAGATAAAAGTTCTGTCCACATGGATGTGGATAACTGAAGCTAGATCATTCGAAAGACTGATGACGATGACGCCTTACTACTGTCTATGCCGACACGTTGATGATAAGGTTGCAGTGAATAGAAGAGCGGGAGGCAGAACACTCAGCAAGAGAAAGTGGAGGCAGCTTCGATGGCACAAAGTACTGGCATCGAGTGGACAGAGGTTACTTGGAACCCCACAACCGGCTGCGACAAAATATCAACCGGTTGCGACAACTGTTATGCCTTGACTTTGGCGCGCCGACTAAAGGCCATGGGCACCGAGAAGTATCAAAATGACGGTGACCCTAGGACCTCGGGACCAGGTTTTGGGATCACCCTTCACTCCGACGCATTGCAGCAACCATACTCTTGGCGCTCACCCCGTGTCGTGTTCGTTAACTCCATGAGTGACCTCTTCCATGCGCGCGTTCCCCTCGACTTTGTTCAACAAGTATTTGAAGTGATAAGCAATACACCACAGCATACATACCAGGTTCTTACCAAGCGCTCATCCCGCCTGCGAAAGTTGGCAGGAAAGCTCAACTGGCCAGACAACCTATGGATCGGCGTTTCGGTCGAGAGTGAGGAAGTTCTCTACCGAGTCGATGATCTACGATCGGTGCCAGCAACTGTCCGATTCCTCTCATGCGAACCACTCTTGGGCCCCCTAGGGGGCCTGGACCTGGCGGGGATAGGTTGGCTCATCGCTGGTGGCGAGTCCGGCCCCAACCACCGCCCCCTGGATCCGCGGTGGGTGACCGATATCCGGGACAAGTGCCTCTCAACTGGTGTCCCCTTCTTCTTCAAGCAGTGGGGCGGGCGCACGCCGAAGCAGGGCGGCAGGGAACTTGAGGGAAGGCAGTGGAGCGAGATGCCGGCGTTGTCTGGCGCCTGATCGGCTTGTTGCCCGGCTAACCCACCACTTTTGGGACCGTCCGCATCCGGCCGTCATGTGACAGGCCGGCCAACGTGCGATACCTCTGGATCCATACGAAATCCGGAGGTGGGCAACGATGGCCAGGGACTGGGGCTGGTGGACCGAGCAGAAGCTCGACATCCTGTCGGACTACCTTGCAGGCTTTTCAAAGGCATCTATACGCGCGAAGCAGACTGTTTACCTTGATCTCTTTGCCGGCCAGGCAGAGAACGTAAGCCGCGAGCCTTCACGACACACAATACAAGGGTCGCCTAAGCGGGCTCTTGCCGTTGACCCACCTCTGTCTGTTCTAAGGTTCTTCGAGCTTCCAAACAACGCCCAGAAACTGGAAAACTCACTCAGGGCCGCCTATCCCCAGAGGGACCTTAAGGTTATTCCCGGGGATTGTAACGAGACAATCGATGACGTTCTGACTGAACTCACACCACTCAACTGGGCGCCGACATTTGCCTTTCTCGATCAACAATCGACCGAAGTCGAGTGGCCGACCCTCGTCAAGCTTGCTCGGCATAAGCGCCAGGACAAGCCAAAGACAGAATTGTGGCTGCTTTGTGCCAGTGGCCTTATACCTCGCGGTTTGAGAATACGAGGCAACCTAGATCCCGGTGTCGTGAGCAGAACGAACGAAATGTTCGGCACCGATGAGTGGTTTGATGCATTGGAGGCGACGCAAAACGGAATTCTTAGCGGCCCTCAGTTCGAGCACGAACTGACCAACCTTATGCGGTGGCGGATGGAACGAGTACTCGGCTACAGGAAGACCAGAGCTTTTAGAGTTATGAACACTAATGGTCGAGATATTTTCGAAATGATCTTTGCTACAGATCATGATGCTGGTGACAAAATTATGAAGTGGTCTTATGAGAAAGCTCAAAGACAACAACCGGCCCTGCGCCTCAGGGCCAAACTTAGCCGGCTGCAAGCTAAAGAAGAGGAGCGAGGAGAGGTCGGGCTGTTCGACGCTGCCAGCCTTGCCCCTGATCCAGCTCCTCACGGCTACACGGTCGTATCAGATGACAAGGCCCCTCACTCGCCGTTCCGCGGGCGCTAGCCGAACGCGATATGCATTAGGTCTGCAGAGATTCACCGAAACACGTTACGAATCAGCGTCATCCTCTGCAAGCTCTAGATAAATTAGCTCTATTCGACGCGTCGAAACCTGGGTGACTTGCGAAATCTCTGTGGTTTCGCGCAGATGAGCATAAACGCGACGGTCGAAAAATCTACGCAAGTCGCGCTGAACTTCCTTTGTCACGCGTCCTGTTATCTTGCTCTCGTCATCAAGGATGAGGTCAAAGACAGACCTAACACGGCTAGCCGTAACTAGCCTACCCTCCACGACATTTACTTCGACCTGCGCATCCTGTTCACCGATAGCGTCTCTAAGATTCCTGGCCTCAGACGGGCCAATCACAATGCTCCTCCGAATGCCCTCCTGAGGCTCAGGCTTCCATTCGAAGTCAACACTGTATTCTTCATCAGCGATCACGCGGGCCAACTTGGCAATATTTCGCGCAGCATCTGGCCCAAGTGCCGTGAGGTGTCGCGAGAGAGCTCGCCCGCTTGTCGCAGTTTTAGAACTGCCAGCCGCGACTTCAAGCACGTCGAGTATTTGCTCAACGGATTTCATAATATCTACGTTGGCACTGACGGCCGTTGCGCTCGCCAAAATATTGGCGTCAATCTCTGGATTTGGAAGACGCAAATGGAGACGCACGGAACCGGGCCTAATACCGAGCAAACGAAAATCAACCATCGCCCTAAAAGCGTCTGGCAGAGTTCCCGAATAAGGTTGTGGTCGCTTCAGATTCACTGCGTGTGCGACAGCGTCTGTCAAAGCGCTTAATACCGTAGCGAGTTTCCGCGCAGGCATCTCACTTCGGCGACGAGGGTCTTGGAACCTCAGATCCAGTTCGGGAGATGCTTCGCTGATCTCTCTTGCGATCCGTTGCCTAAGCTTCTCCATGGCCAGCCTGTTTAGGCGAGTAGCATGCGAATCCGTATCACGCAGCCCACTGATAGCCCTAGTGAGGGCGTCAAACTCTCTCCTCAGCTCATTGACGCTCACTAGAGAGTCACCTCCAGGTACCCCTTCGGCCCCCTGGGTCGGCCAGGACGAGTTTCGCGAGTTAAGAAACGGTCGAAGAATCCCCAGGCTTGAAGGAATGAGTCATAGACTGGATGCCCTTCGGGCGCTTCGGCGATCACTCCAAGACAGTCAACTTTATGTCGAGGATTCCAAGGATCCGGGCCATCTGTTAGATTATCGATCTCGCGAAGAACATCTGATTCTAGCTCATGATGGGCCCGCCCGTCAATAATCGCAACGCAATCAATGTCATTCGGGGGTTTTCTGCTTAATGTTACAAAGCTGCCACCAACCCACCAGCGGTCCACAGGTACAAAGGTGCCCAAGATAACGGCGTGATCTTCCAGTTGAGTAAAGAGCTTTGCTCGTGTTTCCCCATCTGTCATGCTTGACACATACCGCTCATACATCTCGTCCCTTCCGCACGGGTGTCGCCCCGAAGGGAGGTAGCCCGTTTGGGGGTCGAAGTCCGGTATGGTCACATCTGGGCCTTTTGTCTATAGTTCCGCGTGGTACATGTCGCGTTGGGGACGAAACGGATTTAGCGACGATACGCCCTCCTGCTGTCGATCGTCAGCTGTGTCTTCCACATGGCCGAGGTGGGCCATCCCAGGCCGCCCCGGGCGGGAGTCAGCCGCGGGTGTACAACCTCCGAAGCATGCGGGTATGGGACTCACCATGGGGCACTCGTACGCAGAAAGCCCAGAATCCGCGGAACTGGCCGGCGCTAGCGCTAGCGCTCTCGGCAGCTCACCCTCCAAACGCGGCGCCCCAACGTTGGAGATTCTGCGCGACTCGTCGTGACCCCGGCGATTGCCGCTCGCGTTGACTGGCTGCGGCCAGGAGGAGAGATCTCGACCTCCAGGCCGTCCGGCTAGGTTCCGGCGATGGAACCGGAACGCATAACTTCGCGGAACACCGCACAATCCGCCGACCTGCGGTGATGGGCCTACAGGCTCGCTCCTGACGTCGCGCCATGACACTGGCTATGGAGAGACACGGACGGGGCCCTGACCAGGCGGCCGACACCACGCGGTTGTCGCTTCCCACTATCCGTGGATTGTGCGGATTCCGCGGCGGTGACTCTGCCCTGCGCCCCATCCGCTGCCCCAGGATGTTGGTTAGCTTCAGCCACGTGCGATCAAGCGCCGGATGCGAGGCCTCTGAGGCGGTCCCTGAGCGCCGACCAGAGTCGACCGTGGAGGAGGAGGCCGGGGAGGAGCCCAGTCGGTGATCTCGGCCGGAGGGAGCTCGTGCTTGATCGTGCCGAACCTGCGCCGAAGTGGCCCACGCTCGACGCGCCCATGAGCAATCTTCACAGGTCATCGGGGGGTTCCTCTGTCGAAGCGTCGTTCACTGAAAAGCGGAAGGTCGGCGGTTCGACCCCGCCCCTGCCCACTCCATTGACCAGCCAAAAGGCCCGGCACCTGATCAGGTGCCGGGCCTTTTGACAGCAACGGCCTCAGCCGAGCACATCCCCCAACTGCCCCAGCGCCGCCCGCTTCTCGTCCAGGGCCGCATGCGCGTAGGTCATGGTCACCTCAATGTCGCTGTGCCCGACGATGTCCCGGACGACATTCGGCGCGATGCCGAAATGAAGCAACAGCGAGACACTCAGGAAGGAGACGGCGTCCAACGTGACTCGCAGTCGTCGCCGCTTCGGCGTCAGCTAGCAGCCCGAAGCCACGTGATGCCAGGTCAGATGCACCAGCACCGCACGAGCCGGGAAGCCCACGCCGTACCAGAAGGACACCGGATGCCACCGGCGCCAGGCCCAGAGCCCGACCGCCGTAGCGGCCAGGACTCCGAGCACCAGACAGACAGCGTTCACGACCGTCCCGCCGTTCAGGCAGCAGCGGACGACGCCGAGACCGAGCCGGAGGAAACCGCCCCCGCCGGGACGATCTGAACGGCGCGGTAGGCGATCCCCCACCGCTTTTCGCCGTTACGGACCTGCTCCCACGGAAACGCCAGCAGCCCGACCGGCGACACGATCTCGCCGATCGTCACCGTCTGGTCGCCGGGCACCGACACGTTGAGCAGTTCCACCCGCCCCATGGCGTCGGCGGCCGACAGGCCCACCGTGAACACCGTCTGGCCGTTACGGTCCACCTTCACCTCGCCGGTGTCCTGGTCGACCAGTTTGGGACGCGGCGCCGACACGCACACGAAGGTGAGCGCGGAGACGTCGACAGGGATGTTGCGCATGATGAGTACACCTCTCGTCCACCTGCTGAGCAGGCGTTACGGAACCGAGGGAGCACACGCCATCAGGACGAACGAGGTAGCATCAAAGCGCCAACTAGGGTGCTAACCGCATCCGGCCTGGGCGGGTCTCCCGCTCAGGCCACTTTCATGTGTGGCCTGTTTCGCCGTCCAAGAGCGGCCTTCCGCCCCTGAAACACGAAGAGCGTTCGTGTTGAGCTTTCACCTCCTCTAAGGAGTGCTTCAGCGTCAACACGAACGCTACCCCGTACTCAGGGTTTCTACTAGTACTTTGAGTGCTAGAAAGCGTACTTTTCCTACGCCCCCACCCTGTCGGCAAGTTCTCGCAGGTCAGAGGAGGGTGGATCCTGCATGGTCAGCAGATCGGACACGACTTGCCGGACGATCCGATGGTTCCGTATCTGCTCCGGCGTGATCGACTCCGCCTCCAGCAGCGCCGAGACGGCCTCATCGACCTGCCGCCGCTGGGTGTGCGCACGCGCCAGATCGATCTGTAGCCGCGCCCGACGTTCCGCGGACAACGTCGAGGTGTCCGCCTCGCCCCCGACCCGGAGCGCATGCCCTGCGTCCCCCAACTCGACCGCCACGGCGACCTCATGGAGCATCACGTTCGCCGGACCGAACTCGGTGTTGTAGTCGTTGCGACCGTCCCCGAGCCGTTCGGCGACCTCGCGAGCCCGCGCAAGATGCTCATACGCCACGTCCGCCTGATTCAGCCGAGACGCGGCCACGGCCCGTTGCAGCGTCAGCCCGCCCCAAAGCGACATGGCGTCAGGCTTGCCCTGGTCAACAAGGAACCACAGCGCCTCAGCAGCCGTCCGGGCGTTCTCCTCCGCCTGGTCGAAGTGCCGCGCCCCCAGGAAGACGAACCCGAGCCGGAAAGCGCCGGCAGCCATCATCAGCGCATCGCCCGCACGTTCGGCCGCCACGGTGGCGCGGTCAGCAGCGATCCAGGCCGCCTCCGGTTCGCCGAGCTTGGCCAACGCCGCCGAGCACGCCTGGTAGGTCACCGCCAAGAGATCGAACAGCTCTGTGCGCCGCTCCTCCGGCGCCGATCGCACCGCGGACTCCAGCGCGGGCACCAACCCACGAAGCAGATCTGCCAACTCGACGTACTGACTCCCATGGGCCAGCTCCCAGGCGCGATCTACCCGCGGCTTGATCTCAGCAGTGGACGGAACGGGCGCCGAGTGCAGCATGGCACGCAGCGAGTGAGCACCCGACAGGACGAGCCGCAGGCCGGCCGACCCCGGAAGCTCCTCGGTCGTCGCAGCCACAACTGGAGCCTCAGCCGCCAACTCCGACAGCGGGAGGTCCAGGACTTCGGCGACCTTCTCCAAGACCGACATCCGGTCGACCTTGCGCACGCCACGTTCCACCTGGGAGACCCAGGCCACCGAGCGATCGATCAGCCGCGCCAGCTCAGGCTGAGACAGCCCCCGCCGCTTGCGCTCCTGGGCGATCCGCCGTCCAAGCGCCCTCTGATACTCGGTACTCACCCGGTCGTCCCCTTGCCCGCATGGAGGTTCAGCCGGTCGACTTCTACCGAAGCGAGCAGCTCGTCACGTGCATCGAGGAACCGCCGAACGTGCTCTTGTTCCTCGTGCGCGTCGAAGGCCGACCGGTCCCGGTACAGCTCGTAGAAGATCCGCTGTAGCGGCTGCCCGTCAACACCGTGTACCGCGTACACCAGCGTGCCCGGCTCCTCCGTCTCGATCTTCCTAATCGTCTCGGCCACCAGCCGATCGAACGCCTCGGCGCTGTCTTCATCCTTGCAGGTGAACCGAACCATCAAGCCGAACATCGGCGCCCTCCTCCGTGGATCTCTACGAGATCAGTACTTATTGTGCGACGCAATACGCGAAGTGACTTGTACTTGAAGTACTATACCCGTACTTTGAATATCAATCACGGAGACCTGGCTCTGACCAGCAAGATCACCGCGAGAAGGTCACCCATCACCTGATAGGACCCGTCCGAAGGGACCTCAATGTCTGCTCCCCAAGACGCCCCGAGACACGACGCAGCGGACGCAAGAGCCCATCCGCTGGGCGATCAACGCGAGTGGCGAGACGCAGCCCTCTCTCTGATGGCTGCTCTGGACCAGCATGGTCTAGCGGCCAAGGCATGGGGACACGGCGCGGTCATGGCCGTGAACCCGCACGGTGAACCAGCACCCGACAACTCCCTTGGCCAGTTGATGAGTCCCGGCCTCCGGCAAGAGGTCAGGTGCCGCCCGCACGGCCCGGCCGGCGACCTGTGGTGGCACTGGGTCTGGCCAGGTCCGACCCGCAAGTCAGAGCCCGAGCTTGAACCGCTCTGCCCCCTCTGGGACACCCAGCACGCCGCCGACCGCATCCGACACGTCCTCGCCCTCACCGAATCGAACGGCCGATGATCGACGAGTCCGCCCTGACCGTACGGCACTGGGGACGCCGCGCCCGCCGCTTCGTCCGCTGGTTCATCACGCGAGACCGCCATGACCGGCTGGCGATGTGGCACTTGGACCGCCTAGCCGAAGCACTCACGGCACGAGGATGGCGCACCAAACGGCGCTTCGAGGTGTCCCCGGTGACACTTCACGTCGGCCCGACCAGGCACGCCCCGGCGAGCGAAGAGTTGACGGCCACCCACCTCGGCGGATGGGTCTACCTCACCCGAAGCAGCACCGTCCCCATCCCCTGCGCCGACCTGGCAGAGGCAGTGACCGAAGTCGAGCGCATCATCTGGCGGCGGCTCAAGAAGGCAACCCAGGCAAGCGCCAACCGCTCATGAACGGCAACACCGACGAGCACCGGGCCGCCCAAGGCATCACGCAGCAGTTCCCCAACGTCCATGCCTGGTACGGCCAGCACACCCGAGAGTGGTGGGCCATAGTCCCCCTCAGCGACGGCCCCCGCCTGCTCTCAGCCCCAACCGTCCGACAACTCCGTGAAGAGATCATCAACGCGAAGGCGTGGCCATGGCCGCACAGATGAACGAGGCCGAGCACCACCCGCACCACACAGGGCTAACGATGCAGGGCCCCGTGAGCTGCCTAGGCTGCGCACGGTCGCCGACCTGGTCAACCTCCTGGCCACAGCAACCCGCACAGCACTCCTGGACGGAACGCCCAGCCCGGCCCCCGAAGCACCCCCAGAAAACGACCAGCACTCCCCACGCTGCCCCATCTCCTGCCTGGACCTGTCGACCAGGGTCACCAACGCCCTACGCGTCGACCCCGCCAGACCGAAGACCATAGGCGATCTGATCGACATGAGCCGCCAGCAGCAACTCAGCAAAGTCCACAAATCGGCCAGGCCACCTCAACGACATCCGCGCAGCCCTCATAGCCGCAGGTATCGACGTCCGCCACACCGGCCTGGCCTGACAGCAAGCCCTGCGGACCCGCGCCTTGCGCCACCACCCCGCCGGAACAGCAGACACCGCGGTCCCTACCGCCAAACCAAGATCATCCAAAGCCGCCCGACCCGGATGAGTACTTTCAGTACGTCTTTAAACCGGCCACTACGCGGTCGGGCCGGTCCGTCCGGGCCGGGCATGCGGCCTCTCCGGGCCGGTCCCGCCCCGGCCGACCGGAACGTCATGATCAAGTCGCCACTGCATCTTCGTGTCGACGAGTCTCTCGTAACCATGAATATGCGCACTGATCAGCCACATGACCAGTCCTCCGCCGCCAATGGCGCATCGTTGAGCTCGTCGCGGCGAGCTTGCCAGTCGGGCATGAACTTGTCCATTAGGTCGCCGAAACGCTCGTTGTGGGTGCGCTCCAAGAAGTGGACCATCTCATGGACGACGATGTACTCCAGGCAGCGAGGGTTCTTCTTGGCCAGCTCGGGGTTGATCCAGATCGCCCGCGTTGCCGACTGGCAGGTGCCCCACTTGGTCTTCATACGGCGGACGACGAACTTGGCGACATGCTCGCCGATGGTCGGCTCCCACTTGGCGATAAGCTCGGGCAGCGCAGCCTTGAGCTCGCGGCGGTACCAGCGGTCAAGGATCGCTTGCTTGGCATCGCCATCGGCGCCGGCCGGGGCGGTCAACCAGAGGGTCTTGCCCTTGAGCCCGATGTGCGAGCGACCAACGCGTGACGAGTCGAGGCGGTACCGCTCGCCCCATACGTAGTGGGTTTCACCGGAGACCATGCGGCGATCGGTCTGGCGGTCGGCGTCCTGGAGCTGCTGGCGCTGCTTCTTGATCCACGGCAGCCGCTGGATGATGGCGAGACGGATCGCGTCCTCGTCAAGCCTCTGTGGTGCGGCAACACGAACCCGGCCTACCGGCGGGTAGACCGAGATGTGCATGTTCTTAATGTCCTTGTAGACGACATCAATGCCGAGGCCAGCGACAGTGAGGTAGGCGTTAACGGTACTCATTTCGCGCCTTTAGCAGGTTAAACAGTTCATCGAAGCGATCGAAGTCAGGCGCCAGCAATTTGCGCAGCTCGCGGGCGAGAGCACGCTCCTTCATACGGTTGCCGACCCAATCGTGCTCCTTCTCATGACGTACAGTCTCATCAACTAGCACTGCCAGGTTCGGGTCTGGGAAGAAGAAGTCGACTAATGCCCGCTGCGCTCCATCCTTAACCCATTCCGGATACTTGGTGTCCGAGTCGCCGGTTCCAACTTTTTTGGCTATATCGAGGAGCCGAGCGAGGAACTCCTTATAGTCCTTGGCTTCCTTCCGGCGCTGTTCAATCAGAGCATCGAGGAGTGCTGACATGCGGTCGTAGTACTTCGGATTCATCGCCCGCTCGTCGACTATCGTCTTGCGGACGTTGTTGACGATGGTCTCGGCCGCGGCCTCAGGGTTCTTGCGGATGTTCGGAGGCAGGGTGTGGAGAGCACCCTCGCCACGCTCGACGATCAACTCGACCAAACCCTTGTCGAAGGTCGCCACGACCTCAGACGGGTCTGCCCGGATGTAGGTATCGAGAAGGGCACGCATGCCAGCCTCGAACTTCTTCATGTCGATGTTCTCGCCAGCACCCCACTTGACCTCGTCGCGGACAGCCACGTAGTGAGAGACTTCCGCCTTGACCGATACGGCTTCGGCTGCCGTGTAGCCGGCCTCTACCATCTCGTTGGCAATGGCGCTGTAGGCGCGGACCAGAGCCGAAACGGACTTGTAGAGCTCGACACGCTTCGGCTCATTGGCCTTGATCTGAGCGGCGTCACCGGGTACAGAGGCCACGAAGTAGTGCTGGTAGTCCAGTGTTCCATTTGGCGGTGCGACCGGCTCTACGAGGGCACGGATCCGCTCCAGCACCTCGTCGAGATCCTTGCGGGCCTGCTCTACGCGGTCCTTGAGAAGACCTTCGACATCCCTCTCCTCGTAGCCGTCGAGGGCGCCCGAGGTGTAGTCAGTGATCGCACTCTCAAGCGAGTTGAACAGGTCGCGGTAGTCGATGATGTAGCCGTAGGTCTTGTCGTCGCCGTCGAGGCGGTTGACGCGACAGATGGCCTGGAAGAGCCTGTGGTCGCGCATCTTCTTGTCGATGTACAGATAGGTGGCGCTCGGAGCATCAAAGCCGGTCAGCAGCTTGTCAACCACGATGAGCAGGCGCATCTGGCCCGGCTCCTCGACGAAGCGACGTTTGACCTCCTTCTCGAACTCCTCGATCCGGGCGACGCCCTCGTCCTCGCTCACGCCGAAGAAGTCGGCCAACATCTTGCGGTAGATGTCATACTGACGGATCTTCTCGGTAGCACCTTCGCCCGAGTCCTCCTTGGAGATGTCGCCCGGGTTCGGAACGTAGCTCGTGACGATGGCGACCTTGCCCTTGAAACCGGCATTGACGAACATCTCGTAGAACTTGCACGCCTGGTAGATGCTCTCGCCGACGAGCATGGCGTTGCCCCGGCCACTCACAAGGCGCGGCTCGATCTCCATGTCGAGCAGGATGTCCTGGACGATCTGCTTGGCCCGAGGCTCAGCAGATACGACCTTCTGCATCGTGCCCCACTTCTTCTTAAGCGTGGCCTTGCTGAGGTCGGTGAGGCCATTGGTTCTGGCCTCGAACCACTTGTCGACCTTTTCGGAGCTGGTCAGGTCCTGGTCGATGTTGCGGGCCTCGTAGTGAAGGTCGACCACGACGCCGTCCTCGACAGCCTCGTCGAACTTGTAGGTGTGGATGAACGACCCAAAGGTCTCGATGCTGGTCGCCTTATCGGCCTTGAGCAGCGGCGTACCGGTGAAACCAATAAACATCGCGCCAGGCAGCAGCTCCTTCATGGCGCGGTGCATCTTGCCCGACTGAGTACGGTGCGCCTCGTCGACGAAGATGAACAGATTGCCCTTGGGCGCGAAGTTGGCCGGAAGGCGCGAGTGCAGTTCGGAGATGAACTCCTCGCCAGCCTCGTCGAGATCGCCGTCCTCGTCGCCACCGCGGAACTTGTGGACCAGCGAACAGATCAGCCACGGGTCGTGCTTGTTGATCTGGGTGAGCAGGTCAGCGCCCGAGGTGGTGCGGTAGATCTGTTCGTTGACACCGTCGAAAACCTTCTCGATCTGCTCGTCGAGTTCGGTGCGGTCGGTGATGATCAGGACACGGGGCTGGTCCTGCTGGTGCTCACGGATCCAGTTGGCGAGCCAGACCATGGTCAGGCTCTTGCCTGAGCCCTGGGTGTGCCAGATGATGCCGCCCTCGCGCTTGGCGATGCGGGCCTGAGCAGCCTTGACGCCGAAGAACTGGTTGTGGCGCGCGGTCTTCTTGACACCAGCGTCGAAGACCAAGAAGTCGTGGATGAGTTCGAGGAAGCGGTCCCTCGAGCACATCTGCGCGATGGCCTGGTCCAGCCGGCTAGGCACGCCAGCCCCGACCGGGCTGTCTTCGGGTTCCTTCCACTCCAGCCAGTACTTCTCGGGCGTCTCGATCACGCCGTAGCGCAAGCCCTCGACGTCGTTGCCCGCGAATACGAGCTGAACGGTCGAGAAGAACGGCCGGATGAAGTGCTCGCTCTGATTGCCGATGTTCTGGCGGATGCCCTCGCTGACACTCACCTTCGAGCGCTTGAACTCAATGACGCCCAAGGCCAGACCGTTGACGTATAGCACCACGTCAGGGCGCTTGTTGTGCACGCCTGCGATGGCGACCTCTTCGGCCACGACGAAGTGGTTGGCCTGCGGGTTTGCCCAGTCGATGACCCAGACAGTCTCGAACTTCTCTGACACCCCGCGCTTGACCTTCACACCGTAGCGCAGCAGGTCGTAGACCTCGTGGTTCGCCTCATACAGCGAACGAGCACCGCCGACCGATGCGGCCTTGCGCAGCTCGTTGATGGTCTTGCCGACAATCTCCTCGTCATAGCCACGAGCCAGCAGCTTCTGCCGAAGCAGAGCTTCCTCGATGTTCGAGTTGCCCGCGCGATCTTCCCAGTTGCCAGCGTACTCGTAGCCGAGCTTCTCCCGAAAGAACTTAACGACGCGGTTCTGCATCGCGCGCTCTAGTTGCCCCACATCGCTCATGCTGCGCCCTCCGCTACCAGGCGAGTGCGGCCGGTCAGAAGCTCCTGCATCATGCCCTGCTTGATAGCGCGAGTGGCTTCGAGTCTACGGTCGAGGGTTTCGATCTCGGCGTCAGTGTCCCGAAGGACTTGTCCAATTGCCACCTGTTCATTCAGTTGCGGCATCCGGACGCTGAGGTTCTTAATAATTTTCAAGTTGAGAACGCCCCGACCGCCATCTCCCGCAGACTCACCCCGCAGCTCCTCGTATCGCGTATCGAGGAGGTAGTACAGGAAGTCAGAATCATGTTCTCTACCAGGCAGGATACCAGCCATCGACTGATTAATCGTGAGTTCAACCTCTGTGACCGCAACCGTTCCGCGGGTTCTTCCCTGGCCGACGAGCGCCATGAGCACCGTCCCTCGAGGAAGTATCTTGGCAGGCGACTCACGAAGACCATCGACGGTAATTCGACCGGAGACCTCCCGCACTCGCTTCTTATGAATCTCTCCCGAGTTCATCCACCGAATGTCTCCACCCCAATATCTAGAGACGAAGGTTGAAGGTGTGCCCCCTGTCATAACCTCGGTAAACTCGCCGATCTTCCGCTCCGCCCACTCCGCCGTGAAGCCTGGCAATCGCGTGCGGCCGGTCAGGAGTTCTCGCATCAAGCCCTGCTTGATCGCGCGCTTCTTGACGATGACCTGTTCGAGTGCCGAAAGGAACTCCGTAGCGTCATTGATCACATTGGCAATGACTGCCTGCTCCGGTAATGATGGCAGATGGAAAGGGAAAGACTTCACGTCGTTCTTGGTGATGTTCGGGTCTTTACGGCTACTACTTGCGACCGACCTCCAGTGCCCCACTCGGTAGTTGAGAAGGTGCAAGAGGAAATCGGAATCGAGAAGCTTGCGATCTGGAAGTACGACGGTGATCGCTTGGTTCGTCGTCGCCCTTATACGCAGAACTCCCGTCCGACCAATCTGCACAAAGCCGCCGTACATGGCAACAAGTACAGACCCTGCTGGATGTACGCGGAGGTTCGTCTGGTCAATCGCCAGCGTGGTCACTGACTCGTCTGTGGAGACTATGGCGCCGTTGTTCAGGTCTAGCGTTTTCACCCACGGCACGGTGCCCTGATCGTAGAATTCTGACTGACGAGCACGCGCCGGGGTTGTACCCGAACCGAATGCCGCTACATCACTCAGCTGTACAGATCGCCATTCACTCGAACTCATAGACTGATCCCCATCGCCTTCAAGTGCTCGGCCACCTTTGCGCCGAACTTCTCAACCTCAGCATCGAGGTCGCCGAGGGTCTCGGCGTAGCGGTCGGCCAGAACGGTCAGACGGTCGACAAGCTTGCGAATCAAGACATCCAGCTCGGCCTGAGCGCCCCGCACGAAGCGGGCTCCCCACTTGTCGTCGATGACGAGGCTCTGGATGTCCTCGGTTGACAGCTTGGCGTACTGCGCCAGCGTCTTGCGGTCGAGCTCGGCCTGCGCTTCCTTCGTAGCCTTTTTGGCCTCCGCCTCGGCGTTGTACAGTCGGATGAGCTCCTGAAGTGCCTTCACCTCGTCGCTCTTCGGATCCTCGTACTTGGCAACCTTCAGACGGGCAGAGGCCAGCGCCTTGCTGATCTTGTCGTCCATGGCGTCGGCGAGCAAGCCCTCTTCGCCCGAGTTCTCTTCAATGAACTCCTCGAGAGCCTGACCGGCCTGCTCGGCCAGAGCGTTCAGCTCGTCGACCACTTCCTGCTCGGTGGCGAAGTAGCGTGCCACGATCAAGCTCGGCGGAACTAGGTCCATCTTGTATTTCTTGGCGCTGCGGCCACTGCCTATGACCAAGTCCGGCGTCTCGTTAAGCTTGCGCTCCTTGTTCTCGATGGTCGGGCGCGGCTTGGCGGCGTTACCCCAGCCCTCGGCCATGATCAGGGCGACGTCGTCGTGCATGACGTCGTTCCAGTAGCTCATGAGCTGCTCGTAGACGCCGTACTCGACGATGAGCGGGCGCTTGCGGAAGGCGTCGAGCAGGGTCTCGCCAAGCTCGTAAATCAGGTCTGCTGGTCGGGTGGTGGCCGTGATGCCCTCGAGTAGCTGGCGCGAGATGTTCCACCAGTGCTTGACCGTGTCGGTCGTGGTCAAGGCAAACGCCTCGTATTCAGGCGATCCGTTGATCGTGCTGTGGATCTCGGCGCGCTCGACGACCAGTTCGCTGTAGCCCTCGCGCAGTGGCTTGAAGAGCCCGGCGCGCAGGCTCGGGAAGGCTTCCCAGTACGGCTGGAGGGCGTCGAGGTCGCGGTTCGGCACACCGCCCTTGATGTGCGCGCTGAGGTCCTGGATGTCCTCGGGCTCCGAGCTGTCGATGTAGCGGGGGATGTTGAGGTTGTAGTCGTTCTTACTGTCGGCGATCTCGCTCAGCGGCACCATGCGGCTGTAGCGCTCGATCTCCTTCTGGTTCACGAAGGCATCGATGATCTGGTGCATGTCGCGTGGACGCAGACGGTTCTTCGGGCCGTCCTTGGCGAAGCCCTTGCTGGCGTCGATCATGAAAATGCCGGTGCGTGCCTGGGCGTCATGCTTGTCGAGCACGATGATGCAGGCCGGGATTCCGGTGCCATAGAAGAGGTTCGCCGGAAGACCGATGATCCCCTTGATGTAGCCCTTCTTGATCAGGGTCTTGCGGATAGTCGCCTCGACATTTCCGCGGAAAAGTACACCGTGCGGCAAGATCACCGCACCACGGCCGGTCGACTTAAGGCTCTTGATCATGTGCAGCAGGAAGGCGTAGTCACCGTTCTTCTCGGGTGGGCGACCGTAGCCGGCGAAGCGGCCGTATTCGTTCTCCAGTCCGCTCGTCCAACTCTTGACGCTGAACGGCGGATTAGCGATCAGGAAGTCGAAGGTACGCAGCTCGTCGTTCCGAATGAATTGCGGATCGGTCAGGGCGTCGCCCTGGCGGATCTCTGCCGTCGCGTTGCCGTGCAGAATCATGTTCATAACGGCCAACGCCCGAGTGGCGTTGTCCTTCTCCTGGCCGTAGATCGTCAGGTTGTTCGGTGCGGCGTCAGCCACCTTGAGCAATAACGAACCTGACCCGCAGGTGGGGTCGTAAACGGTCGTCGAGCGTGGTGTGTCCCTCGGGATCTGCAGGAGCGCCGCCATCACACGCGAGACCTCGGCCGGCGTATAGAACTGACCCTTGCTCTTGCCCGACTCGGTGGCGAAGTGCCGCATCAGGTACTCGTAGGCGTCGCCGAGCAGATCGTCGCCCTCGGCGCGCGAGCCCGAAAAGTCGAGATCCTGGAAGATACCGACCAGCTTGGTCAGGCGGTCAACGAGTTCCTTGCCACGACCAAGCTTGTCAGGGTCGTCGAAGTCAGCGTTGTTGATGACGCCCTGCAGGTCGTTGGCGTTTGCCAGCTTGCGGATGGCGATGTTGATCTTCTCGCCAATGTCCGGCTTGCCTTTGAGGTCGACGAGGTCGTCGAACGAACCACCCTCAGGCACCTCTATGCTCGCGTACGGGTCAGCCTTGGCCTTGTCCGACACATACTTCACGAAGAGCAGCGTCAAGACGTAGTCCTTGTACTGACTCGCGTCCATGCCGCCGCGGAGCTCGTCAGCACCAGCCCACAGCGAGCTGTACAGGTCTGACTTCTTCAGTGCCAACGTCACTACTCCAAGCCCTCGTATGCGGCCCAGGTGCGCCGCCCTGCGTACTGTGCCGATCGACCCATCAGGCTTGGCCAGAGCAAGCCGGGGCCGATCGGTACCCCCTTGTCCTACTAGCTTCGTGGCACAACCTAGCGGGACCCGCAGACAGGTTTGCTCTTTGCCGCGCCGTGGTCGTCACAAGTCCGTCGCCAGTGGGTGCCCGGCTGAGACGTCCGGAGCCCGGTGAGCCCCGCGCGGGCAGCGGGAAGCCCCTCGGTGTCGAGGCTGGGCAGGAGCGTCACCCAGGGGTGTGCTCGGCCGAGTCTGGCCAGCATCTGCGGTAGTCGCGGATGAACCGCTCGTGCTCCTCCTGGGGGAGCCGACGCAAGATGTCCTCGGGGTCAAGCGGGTTGTGATCAAGTGGTTCAGCCGTCACGCCGCCCGCCTCGCTCGCGTATCTGGCCACCAGTCACCCCGCACGAGTCTACGGGCCCCCGAGGTCCCGGCAGCGGACACACGAGCAGATGCCCGCGATCGGCTGAGGTCAAGGTACTGCCGCGTGGCTTCCGGTGCTCGGGCCGCGGGCGGCCCTGCGCTCCGGGTCGGCTTGTCCTCGGACTGTGGGGGTGCTAGTCGGTGTTCCGCCCGGGTTATGTGCGGGTGTGGACGGCGCGGAGGCTGCGAAGGCTTGGCGCATGGCCGTCTGGGGTTGAGAGGGCCATGCACGTTGGAAGCGAGTGAGAGTCCACTCACAGGTGATGCGGACTGTGAGCAGGGTGACCAGCCCCCAGCCGAGCACGATTGGGGCTGCCAGCCAGAGCGCGCCGCCCATCCAGGTGGCCAGCGACCAGACCCAGAGGAGTCCGAAGACAACGCCGAAGCCAACCACGACGAGAGTACCGAGGTAGACCCAGCGAACCAGTAGCGGAGTCACTGCGCGTTCGAACTTTACGTCGACCAAGGCAGCTAGCAGGCTGGGGCGGCGCGGAGCGTGGTAGTACTCGTCTGGCGGCATCACGAGGTTCAACTGATCGCAGAGCGTAGGGGGCAGTCAGACACTTTGAGTCGGGCTGAGCGTGTCTATCCCATGACTTTGCTTCGGCGCGGTGGTTCGTCGGGCGGCGGAGTGCTTGTGAGCAAGGTCCGGTTGTACGAGTTGGCAGCCGACCCGCGCACATTGCTCGTGGACCGCGCCCAGCGAAGCCGGGCGGACAGCACGGGCGGCGCGTACGGCGCCTCAAAGCCCGAGGTCAGCACCGACGAAGCTGACGACAGTCCTGACGACAACAGCCCCAAACGCCCGGCACCAGCGGCACCCCTGAGGCACCCTCTACCTCGGCGAATGTCTCGCGAGCAGGGCGGTTGCTACTTCTGAAAAGCGGAAGGTCGGCGGTTCGACCCCGCCCCTGCCCACACTCAAGACCAGCACAAACGCCCCGGAGCCACACGGCCCGGGGCGTCGTGTTTTGACGGCAACGGACGTCATCAGGAAGCGGACGGTCAACCCCACAGTATGAGCTAGACGTTATATTAGTTGGGTGCCCTGGGACGTCATCCTCCTCGAACCGGTCGAGAGCTGGTTCCTCAAGCTGTGTGAATCAGAGACGGACACTGCGGCCTTGATCGAGCAGGCCATCGACAGGCTGGCCGAGGTCGGGCCGACGCTGGGACGGCCGCTGGTCGACACACTGGAACACAGCGAGCTACGCAACCTCAAGGAGCTGCGGCCCGGCAGCCGAGGACGATCGGAGATCCGCATGCTGTTCGTCTTCGATCCAGACCGGGCAGCGATCTTCCTAGTGGCCGGAGACAAGGCCGGGCAGTGGTCACGCTGGTACGACGAGGCGATCCCACTGGCCGAAGCCCGCTACGCCGAGTACCGGGCAGCGAAGGACAAGGAGGGCGGACGATGAGCACCGGACGCCGCTGGCAGGACATCAAAGCCGAAGCACACCGCCGCAATCCCGAACTGGCCAACCCCGAACGCCAGGCCCAGGCACGCACCGAACTAGACGCCTACGTCGCCGGCCACCACCTCAAGGAGCTCCGCAAGGCGGTCGGCAAGACGCAGGCCGAGGTCGCCCAGATCCTGGGGGTCTCCCAGTCCCGCGTCTCCCAGATCGAAAACGGCAACCTCGAAGCCATGGAGCTGGAGACCCTCCGCGCCTATGCCACAGCACTCGGCGGACACGTCGACATCACCGTCAGCGTCGGCCCCCACTCCATCAAGGTCGCCTGACAACACCGACCGGTGACGGCAACCCTGACGGCAACGACGGCCACCAACCGGCACCACCGGCGTACGTCGGGCACCGTCCGACCTCGGTGGGCGGGGTGGGCGCAGGGTGGTTGCTACTTCTGAAAGCGGAAGGTCGGCGGTTCGACCCCGCCCCTGCCCACCTCCAAGCCTCTGACCAGCAGAAACACGGTCGGAGGCCCTTTCATTTTGGCCCGGAGGACGCCGCAGGTGGATGTACAACGCTCGTACACCTTCCGCCTATATGTTGACTCTGCAACGTACTGGCGGGCCGCAGCGCAACGCACGTCGCTTCCGAACGCTCGGCATGTGCGGGTGTCTGCCGCCGAGAGCCCGGAAGCATGCCCCTGGACTGGATCGCGGTCGACTCCATTTCCGCTCGGGCCCGTGCCGGTGTGGTCGAGCGTTCCGACTGCGTTCACTCGGATATCCAGGGCATCGGCGCCGCCTCTTCCTAAGGTGCTTGGCTCGACCGAGGTCGCCAGACCTGGACCATTCGACCCGGGATCTTCACCGAGGGATCCCGTCAGGCTCGTCCTCTGCCATCGCGCCGGTTTCCGTCAATCGGGCATCCATTCAGGCGACGCGACAGCATGGGCGGCCGCCGTCTAACCCGTAGGACTTTGTTCTCCGCAGCTTCACGGAAGTCTGGATCGAACTCTTCTTCGCTTTTCCTGCCCGGACTTTCATTCGATAGGTTCGCGACGGGTGTCCGGGCCTACCTTTTTTCGCTCGCCTGAACACAACACGGATTGTCGTGGGACTCGCAACTAGAGTTGGGCTGGTCATCTTCTGATCTTGAAGGACAGGCACAGAGCACCAGAGGCTGCGCCTGCCTTCCGACGCCGGGCACGAGGGAGGCCCCCCATGATCGCCCTCAAGCGGATCATCGGCAGGTCACGCCCTGCTCTGGGGCCTGCCGGCGGCGTGATCCTGGCATTGCCGCGCTCGACCTGCCTCCCCCGCCAGATCAGGCGCACTAGATCTCACCCGCTGAAGGAGGCGGACCTTTCATGCGCAGAATCGTCGACATCTCGGTTCCACTCAAGGCCGGGATCGCCTCGGACCCGCCCGGCTACCGGCCGGAGATCGACTACTACACCCATGCCGACACCGCGGAAGACGTGATTGCGTTCTTCCCTGGAATGACTGTGGACGACCTACCCGATCGAGAGGGCTGGGCCATTGAGAGAGTGCGGATCAACACCCACAACGGCACGCACCTCGACGCGCCCTACCACTACTCGGCAACGATGGACGGCGGCGCCCGGGCGATCACGATCGACCAGGTGCCGCTGGAGTGGTGCCTGCAGCCCGCGGTGAAGCTCGACTTCCGGAACCTGCCCGACGGCCACATCGCCACGGTGGCCGACGTCGAGACCGAACTGGCGCGGATCGGCCATGAACTGAAGCCGCTGGAGATCGTCGTCGTCAACACCGCCGCCGGAGCCCGGTACGGACACGATGACTATGTGTCCACCGGCTGCGGCATGGGACGCGACGCCACCCTCTTTCTGCTGGAGCACGGGGTCCGGCTGACCGGCACCGACGCGTGGAGCTGGGACGCCCCGTTCGTCCATACCGCACGGCGCTATGCCCGTGACCGGGACGCCTCGATCATCTGGGAGGGCCACCGCGCCGGGCGGGACATCGGCTACTGCCATCTGGAGAAGCTGCACGCCCTGGAGTCGCTGCCCGCCGACGGCTTCCAGATCGCCTGTTTTCCGGTGAAGGTCCACGCCGCGTCCGCGGGCTGGACGCGGGCGGTGGCGATCTTCGATGAATGATCCTCGAACGCAGGCAGGAGCACGTCCGTGAGCATCGTCATCACCGTTGCCCCGACCGGCCCGATCGCGACCACAGCTGACAATCCGCATCTCCCCACCCAGCCTGAGGAGATCGCCGACTCGGTCGTCGCCGCGTATTCCGCCGGCGCCGCGGTGGCGCACCTCCATCTGCGCGATACCGATCAGCGGCCCACCGCGGACCTCACGATCGCGCGGCGCACCGTGGATCTGATCGCCGAGCGCTGCCCTATTCTGATCCAGCTCTCCACCGGTGTCGGCTTGGACGTGCCGTTCGAGGAGCGCGCGGCGCTGGTCGAGTTGCGGCCGCGGATGGCGACGCTCAACCCGTGCAGCATGAGCTTCGGGACGGGCGAGTTCCGCAACCCGCCGGCACAGGTTCGGCGGCTGGCCGCGCGAATGCGCGAGCTGGGGGTCAAGCCCGAGTTGGAGATCTACGACACCGGGCACCTCGAAGCGTGCCTGCGACTGCGCGATGAGGGTCTCCTCGACGACGAGCCCATGCAGTTCTCCATTGTGCTTGGCGTGGCCGGGGGAATGGCCGCGACGCCGGAGAACCTTCTCACGATGGTCGGCCGCCTCCCCGAGGGCTCGGTATGGCAGGTCATCGCGATCGGGCGGGCCAACCTCCGCCTCACGGCGATCGCCCTGGCCCTAGGGGGAAACGCCCGCGCGGGCCTGGAGGACACGCTGTACCTGCGCAAGGGGGAACTCAGCCACGGCAACCTCCCGCTCGTGCGGCGCACCGCCATGCTCGCGCGCGACCTGGATCTCGCCATCGCGAGCGTCGAGGAGACCGAGCGACTGCTCCACCTCCCCACCGCTAGCGCCGGCTAGACCCCACGCTGGGGGCCCAGCGGGACGGCGGCAAGCACGCCGGGGCCCGCTGGGCTCCCCATCGGGTCGGCCTGGCATTCGATCAGTGCCAAGCCGACCCGGGACGGGGTGAGTCCATCAGCGGTTGAGGAGATCACGGGCCCGCTCGTTCGCGGTGAGGTGGGCCTGGAAGGCGCGCCATCCCCCGAAATCGGCGATGTCGACGACCTCGTCCCCCGGGGCAAGGCGATCCGGTTGCAGGATCATCGCGTGCACGGTCGCCCCGTCCGACAGCTCGATCATGCCGAGTTCGAGTTCCTCGGGTTCCTGGGGCAGCAACACGTCGAACAGTTGCTTGTCGCTCATGTCATACAGCTCGCCGGAGACCGGGACACCATGCTCGGACACCGGGAGCAGGCCGGGGAACTCGCGCCGTACCGCGAAGAAGCGGAACCCGGGGGCGGTGCTGGTCGGACCGAGGAATGTGGCACCGTTAACTGCGAAATGGTCTTTCTGGCCGGACATCGCCGTGCCGTTCAGGAACATGCGTGGCATCGTGGGAAACCCTTCTTCGGGAATCGTGAATTGGCCTTCCGCCGCACTGCGGCCGGGAGCTGGTTCTGGTCGAGTGACCACCTCGGACGTTCTTCGCAACGGTCTTGCGATGTCCGGCCCGCGCACCAGCGAGCGACCGACGGGTCATTCTTGGATTCGGACGCGGTCACGGTCGGCTACCGGCTTCGCGGCGTAGGAACCGTCCACGGCCAGGGGTGCCGACGAACACGCCGTTCTCCACAACGGGCGCGCCGCCGCAGATCACGGTGCGCACCGCGCCGGCGAGCCGCCAGCCCTCGTACATGCTGTAGTCGACCGCCATGTGCTGGGTCGCGGCGTTGATCGTCGTCGTCGCGCTCGGGTCGAAGACGACGAGGTCGGCATCGGACCCGACGGCCACCGTGCCCTTGCGCGGGTACAGGCCGAACAGCCTCGCGGGCGTCGTTGCGAACACCTCGACCATCCGCTGCAGCGGCAGTCGCCCCGCGACCACCCCCGCGTACAGGAGTTGCAGTCGGTGCTCGATACCGGGCCCTCCGTTGGGGATCTTGGAGAAGTCGCCCGCGCCGAGGTCCTTCTGCCCGTTGAGACAGAAGGGGCAGTGGTCGGTCGAGACCACCTGCAGGCCGTTGGCGCGCAGGCCACGCCACAGCGCGTCCTGATGGCGGACGTCCCGCAGCGGCGGCGTGAGGACGTACTTCGCCGTGTCGAAGCTCTCGTCGTCGTAGACGCTGGAGTCCAGGAACAGATAGTGCGGGCAGGTCTCGGCGAACACGGGCCTGCCCCGGTCGCGGGCGGCGGTGACCTCGGCGAGCGCCTCCGCGCAGGACAGATGCACGAAGTACACCGGCGCGTTCGCCATCTCGGCCACGGCGATCGCCCGGTGGGTGGCCTCGGCTTCGGCGAGTTCCGGCCTGGTCCGGCCGTGCCATGACGGGTTGGTCCGCCCCGCGGCCAGGGCGCGACGGACCAGCACGTCGATGACCGGGCCGTTCTCGGCGTGCACGCAGCACAGCGCCCCCAGCTCGCCCGCCCGTTCCATCACCTGGAACAGCGTGGCGTCGTCCACCATGAGTTCGCCTGGATAGGCGAGGAACATCTTGATGCTGGTGACGCCCTCGCCCACCAGCTCGTCGAGCTGGTGGAGCGTGCTGTCTTCAAGCTGGGTGAGGATGATGTGCTGGCCGTAGTCGATCACGGCCTTGCCCTGCGCCGAGGCCACGCCCCGCTCGACCGCGGTCCGCAGGTGCTCGCCGGGCCGCTGCTGGGCGAAGTTGACCACGGTGGTGGTCCCGCCGAAGGCCGCCGCGATCGTCCCGGACTCGTAGTCGTCGGCGGTACGCGTCCCGGCCATGTCGAACGCGAGATGGGTGTGCGGATCGACGCCACCGGGCAACACGTAGCAGCCGGTCGCGTCGACGACCTTGTCGGCCGTGACGTTCAGCGAGGCGCCGATGGTGGTCACTGTGGTGTCGGCGACATGGATGTCGGCGACGTAGTCGTCGGCGCCGGTGATCACCCGGCCACCCTTGATCAGCAGGCTCATGCTCCACCTTCGTGGCGAGTCGGGTGCGTCATGCGGCGGCGCACGAGCGCGAGGCCCGGGGTGGTCAGGAAATCGGCGAGCTCGGCGGAGAAGGTCACCTGTTCGAACAGCTTCTGAGCCTGCTCAAGGCGCTGCCTCGGCGGCCCGTCCTCGCGCGCCGCCAAGCGGGCGGCCTCCTTGCGGCACACCGAGCGCATGAGCTCGCGATCCACGGTCACCCCGTCGGTCGTCCGGACGCCGTGGCGGACCCACTGCCACAGCCGCGTGCGGGCGGCCTCCGCTCTGACGGCGTCCTCCATGAGGTTGCCGATGACGACGGGACCTGCCAACCACGTCGCGAGATACCCGAGCGCGACCGCTGCGTTCACACGGACGTCCTCGGCGCTCACCCCGCAGGTGGCGGGGGGCAGGTCGAGGAGGTCGCGGGCGGTGATCGTCGGCGAGTGGTGGTCGCGGTCGAGCTGGTTCGGCCGACCATCAAGGACCGCGTCGAACGCGGCGCGCACCACGGGCACCAGATCGGGATGCGCGACCCAGGTGCCGTCGTACCCCAGCTGCGCCTCGCTGCCCCTGCCCGCGCATTCGCGCTCGAAGGCCGCGGCGGGGACGCCCGGTCCGCCGCGGTCGGGAACGAACGCGCCCATCCCTGCGATCGCGTGAGCGCCGCGGCGGTGGCTGGTCGTCACGAGCAGATCCGCGTAGGCGCGCATGAACGGCCCGGTCGTCGTCTCGCGCGCGGGGTCGAGCTGCACGAACTCCGGTTGCTCGGCGAGGAACTTGATCGTGCTGAAGAGGTACTCCCGGCGTCCTGCACTGAGACCGGTCAGGTGGTCACGGAGCTCGAACGCGATCTCATCCATCTCGAACGCCGCCGGCAGTGTCTCGATCAGCACGGTGGCGCGGATCGTCCCGCGGCCGAATCCGAGTTCGTCCTCGACCGCCACGAACACCTCGCGCCATAGCGCCGCCTCCGCGTAGCTCTCCAGCTTGGAGAGGTAAAGAAAAGGACCGGCGCCGCGCACCACCAGTTCGCGGGCCGAGTGGAACAAGAAGAGCCCGGCGTCGAGCAGCGCGCCGGCGACCGGTGCGCCGTCGACGAGGAACGCCGGTTCGTCCGCATGCCATCCGCGTGGCCGGACGTGGAGCGTCGCCCGCTCCGGCGCCAGTTCCCACCGGCGCCCATCGATGGCGGTGTACGCGAGCTCGCCGCGGGTGGCCGCCCGCAACGCCGACTGCGCGGTCATCAAGTTGTCCCAGGTGGGCGTCATGGCTTCCGCCATACAGGCCATGAAGCCGCTTGCCCCGGAGTTCAGCGCGTCGATGATCGTCTTCGGTTCGGCGGGACCGGTGATCTCGACTCGGCGGTCCGCCAGCACCATCGGGTTCGGCGTGATCGACCACGCCGCGTCGCGAATCTCACGCGTGTCCTCGTGGAAGTCGAGGGTCGCCCCCGACGCGAGCGCCTTCCGCCGTTCATGGCGCGCCGCGAGCAACTGGTCGCGGCGCGCCCCGAACCTCCGGTGGAGTTCCGCCACGAAGGCGGTCGCCTCCGGGCTCAGCAACTCGGCTGCTTCCGGTGGCGAAGAAGCGGTGATGGTGACGTCGTGGCGTGTCAAGGTCGGCATCTCGAAATCAGGTCGCGTGATCGCTCATCGGCCGGTCACCAGCGTTCACCACGACGGTCCCATGCCCGGCGTTTTGATCACGGCCGTGAACATAGGGCGCGGCCGGGGCGGCACCGGCAGCCGCAGCGACTGTCGAGGCGTCCATGCCGATCAGTCACACCGGACGATCGAGCACGGCGCGTCCCGAGCCGCCTGTCATGCCCCGTCGGCGAGCATCTCGGCCGCCGCCCGCTCCGTCAGCGCCACGATGTCATCGATCACGATCTTGAGCAGTTCACGGCCCTGCTCCGGCGTCGCTCCGCTCGGGTGACCGAAGACGCCGTTCGGGCTGAACTCGGCGGTGGGACGGAAGTAGAAGCGCGGGACGGCGTCCAGATCCGGTTCGGCGTCGATCCGGTCGAGCCGGACCGTTCCGGCGTCGAGCGCCATGTACAGCGAGGTCTCGCCCACGTTGGCGTGCGTCACCCGGTATCCGCCGTCGCCTGGGGCGGTGTCGCGGTTGGCGAGTGCCGTCACCCGCGGGGACGCCTCCCACCAATGGAGGACGCGGACGGCGAGGTCGGGGACCGCCTGGGACGCCCGGTCCGGGAACTCCATCAGTGCCGGAATGTTGCCGCCGTGGGCGTTGAGCAGGATCAGCCGGCGGACACCCGATGCGGCGAGTCCGGAACAGACCTCAAGGAGTACGGCACCGAGTGTGGCGGCGCTGATCGACAGAGTTCCCGGCCAGCCCCGCCAGTACCACGAGGAGGTGATCGGTAGCGTCGGCAGGACGGGAATCCCTGTGCGGGCCGAGACACGCTCGGCGATGCTCGCCGCGAGCACGTGGTCGACATCGACGGGCAGGTGCGGCCCGTGCTGTTCGGTCGCGCCGATCGGCCATATGACCGTCGCGTGCGCACGCTGCACCGCGTCCCGGATCTCGGTGGTGCTCAGCTTGGACCAGAGGACCGGTTCGTTGGCGGTCATCGCGTGATGCTCCCGTCGTAAGAGGTTGCCGCGGCGGCGCGCGCCGCCGAGGTGTGGCCGGCCAGCCGTTCGCGGATCGAGTCGACGTCGGCGACTTCGCCCAGGGTGAAGGCGACGAAGTTGCAGGTGGCTCGGTGCAGTTCCGCGGCCGTCGATGGCCCGAGCCCGACAAGGTCGCCGAGCGGGTAGGTCGCGGTGGCGTCCTTCGCGAGCACCGTCCGGTAGTCGCGCTCGGCCGCTTCCCGTGCCGTGCCCTCCACGCAGACATGCGACGCGACGCCCGCGATGACCACGGTGTCGATCCCATTGCCGCGCAGCAGCAGGTCGAGGTCGGTGCCGATGAAGCAGTTGTAGCGCGGCTTCTTCAGGACGATGTCGGTGGGCGCCACGTCGAGATCGGGATGGAAGGCGGCCGTCTCGGTGCCGTCGTTGAGCAGGCCGGCTTCCGCGACCTGCGGTGCTATCCCCGCGTACGTCCCGACGTTGCTGCCGTCAGGCCGGAACACGTGGGCGGTCTGGATCACGAGCGCGCCCGCCGCCCGGGCTCCCGCGGCAAGACGGTTGACTCGATGCAGTACCCCCGCGGCGTCGTCGACCCAGCCGTCGCGCAGGAAGAACCGCTGCATGTCGACGACGATCAGGGCCGTTCGCGCCGGCGACAACTCGTACTTCACCATGACAGGCTCCGATTCGTTGGCACGTGCCACTCAGTCCTTCGCGATGCCACGAGCACGGCTCCCCTGCTCTGCGCGGATCATCTGCACGATCGCGGTGCGAGCCTCGACGAACTCCGGGTCGTGACGTGTCTCGACCTGGTCACGCGGACGATCGAGGTTGATGGGCACCGTGGTGCGGGTGACGGAGGGGCGCCTGCTGAGCACCAGCACGCGGTCGGCCAGGTAGACCGCCTCGTCGATGTCGTGCGTGACGAACACCGTCGGGACCTCCAGCTCCGCGTGGACGCGCAGGACGAGGTCCTCCAGGTCGGCGCGCGTCTGTGCGTCGACCGACGCGAACGGCTCGTCCATCAGCAGCAGCCGAGGTCTGCAAGCGACCGCCCGGGCGATCGCGACACGCTGCTGCATCCCACCGGACAGCTCCCACGGGTAGCGATCCCCGAACCCGGCCAGATCCACGGCGTCGAGCGCGGCCTCGGCCGCCGCCCGCCGCTCGTTGCGGCCGACACCGCCCGCACGCAGCGGCAGGGCCACGTTGCGGACGACACTCATCCACGGAAGCAGTGAGCGCGAGTACTCCTGGAAGACGAGCGCGAGCCCATCCGGCGGCCCGACGATCGGCTCGCCCGCGAATCGCGCCGTCCCCTCGGTCGGCCGCATCAGGCCGGAGAGCACCTTCAGCAGGCTCGTCTTGCCGCATCCCGACGGCCCGACGATGCAGAGCAGCTCACGGGCGTCGACCCGGAAGTCGATGTCACCGATCGCGTCGACCGTCTCGCCGCCCCGTGACCGGTACGTCATGCCGATGTGGTCCACCTCAAGGACCGGCGTGCCGTTGACGGACCTCACGTACGGTCACCTCCCTGTGCGTGGCCGCGCCAGCCGGCGTGCCAGGCGAGCATCTTCCGTTGGACGAGTTCGAGCAGAAGGGCCGAGACGAGACCGATGATCGCCAGCAGCAGGATCCCGGCCCACATCGCCGGCATGTCGTAGGTCCGCTGCGCATTGAGAACGAAGAAGCCGACCCCGTCCGAACCGCCGAACATGCTCGCGACGATCGTGATCGACAGGCCGATCGACAGGCTGACCTGCAGCCCGGAGAAGATCTGCGGCATCGCCGCGGGCAACAGCACGCAGCGCAGCCGCATCGCCCGGCTCAGGCGGTGGACGCGGGCCATCGCGAGCATCGTCTCGTCGACGCCGCGGACGCCGTCGATCGTGTTGAGGAAGATGGGCCAGACCGCGGCGAACGCGATCAGGCTGACCTCCATCCGAATCCCGGGTCCGAAGATCACGAACACGACCGGGATCAACGCCGCGATCGGCAGCGAACGCGAGAACTCCGTGATCGGTGCGATCGCCCGGCGCAACCGCGGCGAGAGTCCGACGGGAATTCCGAAGCCGATACCTGTCGCCGCCGCCAGCAGGTAGCCGAGCAGGAACCGAACGATGCTCGTGAACGCATCGCCCAGCCCAGGCTGCGTCCCCCACACGTCGGCGAACCGCTCAAGGCTGGTCTGAAGCGGCGGGTAGTAGATCGAGGCGCTGTCGGCCGAGAGCACCCACCACAGCGTGATCGCTGCTACGGGCACGACCAGGCCGGCAGCGGCGCCGCCGACGTGGCGGCCGATACGCGGGGTGGTCACCTGTGCCCCTGACGCTGGGACTGATGCCATCGCAACGCGTAGGCCTCCATCCGGGTGAAGGTCGCCGTGACGAGCAGGCCGAGCAGCCCCGTCACAAAGATCAAGGCCCACATCCGGTCGCCGGCCCCGGCCTGCGCAGCGTTGGCGATCTCGGAGCCGAGGCCCGGCCCGCCGCCGACGAGCGACGCGGCGACGGCCAGGACGAGCGCGATGGTCGCCGCGACCCGGAGCCCGGTCGCCACGCTCGGCAGCGCGCTCGGCAGGACCAGCAGGCGGAAGCGCATGAAGCGGCCAAGCCCGTAGGAGACGGCCATCTGGCGCGCCACCGGGTCGACCTCGCGGACCCCGTAGATCGCCTGGAGCAGCAGGGGCCAGATCGCCGAGAGCAGCACCAGGACGACGGCCATCCGGGCCCCCAGACCGTAGACGAGGATCAGCAGGGGCATCGCGGAGACCACCGGTATCGGACGCAGAAGATTGATCGCGACCCAGGTGAGCCGGTGCAATCGCGGCGAGACGCCGATCAGGATGCCCGCGGGAACCGCGACGCCGACGGCGAGCAGGAGGCCGATCGCCCAGGCTTCCATGGAGACCCCGATCGCGCGCCAGGTGCTGCCCTCTCCCACGGCGTCCGCGAACGCGCGAGCGACCCGGGACAGGGGTGGCAGGACCTCCTGGGCGATGACACCGGTCCGGCTCAGCAGCTCGGCCAGGCCGAGCACGACCGCGACCACCAGCACCGGCTCGCCGTAGGTGACCGCCAGGCGGCGCAGCACACGCCGAGCCGACGGCGGCCCACCACGACCGCGGACGTGCGCCGACGGCTCGGCCGGGGCCGCTGCCCCGAGGACTGGCTGCCGTACCATCCGTGGACCCTCAGGCGCCGGCGGTCGAGGAGAGGGGCGCGCTGAGACGCTCGGCGATCTCGTCGGTCGACTGCACCCAGCCGAGGCAGCGGGCGACGTTCTGGAGACCGAACTCGTGAAGATCGTCTCCATAGCTGGAGCCCACGCAGTCGGACACGAGCACGATCCGGAAATCGCGGTTGAACCCGTCGAACGCCGCGCACTGGACGCAGGTGTTGGTGTTGATGCCGATCAGCAGGAGGGTGTCGATGCCGAGCTGGCGCAGCGTGCCCTCCAGCTCGGTGTCGACGAACGAGCTGAGCCGGTGCTTCGACTCGATGACGATGTCGTCCTCGCCCGGTTCGAGCTCCGGCATCACCTGGGTCTGCGGGCTGCCGACGAGGTTGTGCCCGGCGATCGTCGACGGCAGGTCCGGGGTGAGGCTCTCGCGAACCTCGTCGACCGACCGCCAGAACGGGTTGGAGAGGTACTCGCTCTTGCCGTTGATGATGCGGTTCGTCATGACGACGAAGATCGTCGCGATCCCGGCAGCGCGGGTGATTTTGAGGAGCCGGGCGGACGAATCCACGATCCGCGCCGCGAGATCGGCCGCCACCGGCATCGTCGCGATCTCCGGGTCGAGGTGACCGCGGTGGGTGTCGATGGCCAGGACTGCCGTGCGCTCGGGGACGATCTCGAGAACCTCGTTGAGCTTCGCGCGCATCTCCTGCCGTTCAGCCATGGTCGATCGGTCCTTTCTGGTCGTTGATCCAGGCGGCACCGCGCTCGCCCAGGAAGTTCAGTGCGCCGGCCCTGAGGCCGCCGGGGTCCAGACCTGCTTCTCGCAGGTGGAAGGCAGGGTCACGGTCGCCCATGTCGAAGGGGTGGTCCGAGCCCGCGATCAGGTGCGCGTCGCTCGCGACGGCGGTCAGCAGACGCAACTGGTCCACACCGTGGACGAGCGTGTCGAGGTAGAGACGGCGGAACGCCTGTGACGGGAGATCGGTCAGGTCGCCGCGCACGTCCGCGCGCGCCCGCCAGCCGTGGTCCCACCGTCCCAGCAGCGCCGGGGCCGCCCCGCCGCCGTGAACGAAGCAGATCCGCAGGTCGGGCAGCTCGTCTAGCACACCGCCGAGCAGCACAGCCCCGATCGCCGCGGCCGTCTCGACCGGGTTGCCGAGGAGGTTCTGCATGTAGTGGTGCCCGAGTCCCGGCCCGGGAAGCTGCATCGGATGCACGAGGACGCACATTCCCAGGCGTGACGCGCCGCGGAGGATCGACCGCATGGGGTCCTGGTCGAGCCGGAGCCTACCGAGCATCGGCGGGATCGCGATGCCCGCGAATTCGCCGCGTGAGGCGAGCTCATCGAGCATCGCGAGCGCCTCCCCGGGCAGCCCGAGCGGTAGATTGCCGAGGGCGACGACCCGTCCGCCGGCATTCCGGGTGAGGGCCCCGAGCGACTCGTTGTACCGCGCGCAGTACTCCACGGCCGCGCTGTCGCTCCCCAGGGCGAAACTGATCGGCGGGGCGGAGACCACGCTCGCCGTGAACCCCCTCGCCGCCGCCTGTTCGAGCAGGACCTCCGGGTCGGTGAGGTCACCCGCGCTCAACTGCAGCGGGACGTCCCCGTAGAAGACCTCGCCGTCGCGGACGCGGAGCGTGACCCCGCCGGGCACTTCGAAGCAGTGGGCGGGAATCCAGTGCGCATGAACGTCGATCATCGTCGGTCCTAGCCGCCGAACACCGAGCCGTCGACGTCCGGCATCTGCTTGAGCCGGCCGACGTCGACCATGACCTGCGCCTGCCGGCGTAGCTGCTGACGCAGGCTCGCGGCGTCGGAGCCCTTGTGGAAGGTCGGCATGCCGATCTTGGCCAGGACCGCGGGCGGTGTCTTGCTGACCTTCCCGAGGGTCGCGCGCACATCACCCGGATGATCCGCGCAGTAGGTCTCGGCGCGTGCCATCGCACGGGCGAAGCCGCCGGCCGCATCGGGATTCGCCTTGACGAACTTGTTGCTGGTCATCATGCCCGTGACCAGCGTCTGCGGGCCCAGGCCCTCATCGAGGCCGCTCGCGATCCGGCGCAGGCCGCTGCCGCCGATGGTGATGAACGGTTCTATCAGGCCCGCGGCGTCGACCTTCCCGGATTCGAGCGCGGACACGGTGTTCTGGATCGGAAGCTCGACGAACGTGACGGAGCCCGGGTCGATCCCGGAGTCCTTGGCGGCCTTGAGGTACGCGACGTGCTGGATCCCGCCGAGCGCGAGCAGGCCGACCTTCTTACCGGCGAGATCCTTGATCGTGCGGATCGGGCTGTCCTTCTTGACGTAGGTGCCGGTGTACTCGGGGCTGTTGGAACTCACCGCGGAGACGAACGTGACGGGAAGTCGCTTGCCCACCGCCTGAAGGAAGGTGACCGAGTTCGAGGTGATGAGGTCGAGGTCACCGCTGAGGACCGCCGGCACCGCGTTGGCGGGGTTGCTGACGTCGGTGGAGATCTCGACGTCGAGCCCCTCCTCGCGGAAGAACCCCTTCTCCTGCGCCAGAAAGAGTGGAACGTTCCCGACGACCGGCAGCGCGCCGACCTTGAGTTTCAGGGGCTTGTCCTCGTTCGGCTTGGCGGTCTTCGCCGGCCCCTGGGCCGCGCTGCCGCACGCGGTGAGGCCAATGGGCATGACAGTGACGGCCAAGACCGCCACCAGCGACGAGATCCGCGCACGGGACCGGCGGTGTGAATTGACCAACCTGAGCATCGCACCCGTCCTTTACGGTCCGGGAAGGCACCGACCCGCCGTCCGGCGAAGCAGCGCTCCTCTAGAAGGTGACGAGCGCAACGCTAAAGACCATGTGCGGCACGGTCCGGGTTGTGTTCAGGCGAGCGAAAAGAGTGCGGCCGCTCCACCGCGGATCAGCCGATGAGCGTCCGGGCGACGTACACCTTGCGCGGTCGGCCGGGACGGTCGCCGACATGGTCGACCCAGGCTTCCTCGACCGTCACGAGATACTCAAGGTAGCGCCAGGCGGTCACCCGCGAGACCCCGAGCGACTGCGCGGCCTGCTCCGCGGTGACGCCCTGCGTGACCGTGCGGAGAAGCCCGCGTACAAGATCGAGGCGCTCCGGCGTGAGATCCTTCGGCACCCAGTTCGTCGCGCCGGTCGTCGCGCGAAACTCGTCGATGTCACGTTGGCAGAGCTCGTCCCCGCCGGTCGCCGCCACCCGGTTCAGGAAGGAGGCCAGTGCCTGGCGCAGCCTGTCGACGGCGAACGGCTTGACGAGGTAGTCGAGAATTCCGAGCTGGGCGGCGGCGCGTACGACCGACGCCGTGCTCTGCGCGGTGATCGCGATGACCTCGACCTCGATACCCCGACCCCGCGCGGACCGTAGCAACGTCAGTCCGTCGACACCCGGCAGGCCCAGATCGAGCAGCACCAGATGCGGCTTGGTCCGCCTGAGCTCCGCGGCCGCGCTTTCAGCACTGTCGGCGATGCCGACCACGGTCAGTGCCGGGAACGCCGAGACGACCCGGCGGTGGACGCCCGCGACGACCGGGTCGTCCTCGACGATCAGTACGCGCCACTCAGTCATAGGGGATCGCCACCCGGATCGTCATGGCCTCTCCCGCCACAACGTCGATCACGCCGAAGGCGGCATTGACGGCCTGGGCGACCAAGGCGAGACCGAGGCCCGCGTGCCCGCCCTTCGTCGTGTAGCCGCGCTCGAACATGCGCTCCCGGTCGAGCGACATGCCCGGTGGCAGCGGGTTGGACACCTCGACGAGGAGTTCCTCGGCCCCCGCGCAGATCCGGACCGTGACGACGCGCTCGCGCTGCGGGAGCACCAGGATCGAGGCAACGGCGTTGTCGATCAAATTGCCCAAGATCGTGACGACATCCGCGTCGCTCAGCCGCGACGGCAGGTGCGTCAGCGTGCTGTCCTCAGCGAGTTCCAGCGTCACACCACGCTGACGTGCGATGTTGCCCTCCGCGATGAGAAGGCCCGCCACCACCCGCACCTCGATGCGGCTCGTGATCTGATCATTCTCCATGACATAGACGGCCGTCAGGCCGTCGACGAACCGCATCGCCGCGTCCACGTCGCCGAGCGCGAGCAGCCCCGCGACGGCCTGCAGGCGGTTGGCGTGCTCGTGTGCCTGCGCGCGCAGGCCGTCGACCGCGCGGTCGAGCGCGGAGAGCCTGCGCGCCTGCCCCTCGACGAGCTGCGCGATCCTGATCGTGGACGCGGCGTGCGCCGCGAACAAGCACAGGACGTCGATCTGCGCGCGAGGCCACGGCCCCCGTGCGGCACGCAAGATCGCCATCGCCCCGATACAGCGGTCGTCGACCTTCATCGGGACCAGCAGCATCGCCCCGAAGCCCGCCGCGAGCGCCGCCTCGCACCACGGGCGGAACATCGGATGCGTCCGATGATCATCGATGGCGATCGGGACACCGTGCCGGACTGCGATGCCCGCCGGGCCGATCTCAGCCTCCTCGCGCATCCGGTCGAGGCGGCGTGCCCAAACCTCGCCGATCCCATAGTTGCTCGCGACCCGGAATCCGTGGCGCCCGCCGGACAGCAGGATCCGCGCCGCGCCCGCGTGCGCGACCTTCGCCGCCTCCCGCGCGATCTGATCGAGCACGATCGACTCCGACCCGCCGCTGACGACCGCCCGGCTGACATTCAGCATCCCGAGGACCTCGGTCTCCCCGAGCCCCGTCATCGGCGGCACCACGACCGTCGGGTCACCTGGCCCCATGTCATTTCCGGTCATCACCAACAGAGGCTACCGGTTCGCCAAATTTCCCCCTGGCCACAGCTGGTCACCCCTCGTCACCAGCCACAGTGCCCACACTGCAGTCCAACGGAATCTGAGGCATGATCACCACAAGCAGTGGGTATCTGCATCACAGCAGAGAGTAATCTCCCCAGGGAAGACGATCCGCTTATCGGCTTCTCACTCGTGGGTGACCTGGGCTCTTGCAGGTCAGTACAGCGCTCAGGCGTTGTGACCTGAAACGCGGAAGGCCGGCGGTTCGGCCCCGCCCCTGCCCACCTCTCTGAGCAGCAAAAGAAGCGCCCGACCTGCGGATACGCGGTCGGACGCTTCTCATGTCCGTCCGGCTGTGTCCGACTGTCACCGGCTCTCGGCGGGCATCTGTGCCGAAGACGTGCCGAAGTTCAGTCGTCCCTTAGGTCCCGTAGGGCCTGCTCGATGCGGCGTTTGGCCGCTTCGTCCTGCCCCTCGATGCACTTGACGTAGGCGCGTAGCAGGACCTCGACACTGAGGCCGGCCCACTCGGCGAACTGAGGAACCGGGACTCCCCCGTTGAGCCAGGTGGACACGCACGCGTGGCGTAGGTCGTACGGACGCTTGGCGAGCGGCGAAGCGTACTCGGCGTCAAACAGCGCGACCCGGCGCGCCCGGTCCCACACACGGCGGTAGGCGACGGTGGCGAGGAGAGCGTGTCCGGACTCGGCATCGAGCACTCCTGGCCGCCCACCCGGCCGTCGGGCGCTGCGCTGTGATCGCCGCGCCGGACGAGTTCTACACCCAGGTGCCCGTCGCGTTCGTCGTTCGGCGGGACGAGTCAGCCGACCTGGTGGAGCTGGCGCGCGAGCTGCGCGGCATGGTCGGCCAGCGCATCGGCGACTGGGCCCGTCTGACCCGGCTGGTCTTCGTCAGCGACCTCACCTACACGCCGTCCAAGAAGATCAGGCGCTCCGGTCTGCGCGACTGGCTGACCACTGACACCGGACTCGACGTCATCGCCGACATCCGCCTGGCCGGGGAAGCCGGAGACACCTCGAATACGAAGGGTAACGATCAAGGAGTCTGAACGGGGAGGCAGACGACGGCATCTGCGCCTGATCTGCCCCACGGGACGGATCACTCCTTGATTCCATGACGGAGCATGAGGCCATTAAGGAAGAGGCTGGTTCACTAGCGCTCGGAGGAGATCCATGCCCGGCGCTTCTGAGCACCGGGATTCTTGGACGGGTCGCCTCCACCCACCGGGCCCTGCCTTCCGGGTCGCCGTCGTTGATCACCGTGGTCGGACGTTCCGTACCCGCCCGGGGTCCGAATCAGGAAGCTTCCCCTCAAGGCATGATCTGGCAAGTGACGCATGTGTCGTGTGAGGGCGGGTAGGCAGTCGTGTGATCTTGCTCGGCTGCAGGGTGAGGAGCGTCCATGGCCACCGGCGATCAGGGGCGTCCGGAGATCGTCGTCGGGCTCGTGGCGACCCCGCCGGACTATCCGGCCCATGTGGTCGGGCGGCTTACCGCCGAGCTGGCCGACCTGCTCGCCGAGCGGGTGGACGCGGACGTGCGGTGGATCGTCCGGGAAGGCTGGGGTGAGGTGGCTCCCCGCCGCGGCGGCGGTGTCGAGGCGCTGCTGGACGATCTTGCCCGCCGACGCGTCGACGCCCGGTGGGACGTCGCGGTGTGCCTGACCGACCTGCCGCTGCAAACCGAGCGGGTGCCGCTGGTCGCGCAGACGTCAGCCCGGCGCCGGGTCGCGATGGTGTCCTTGCCCGCGCTCGGACTGCGCCAGCTGCAAACGGTCCGCACAGCCGTTCCCGATCTCGTGGGCCGTCTGCTCACTGACGCTCGCGAGGAGCAGGTGCCGCAGGCCGGCGGGGCACCGGCCCAGACGGTCGGGCGGGTCGCCGCCATCCACCGGGTGGTCGGCGAGGCCGATGCCGGGGAACTGGGCTACGTCGCCTCGCGGCTGATCGGCCGGGTGCGGCTGGTGACCGGGATGGTCCGGGCCAACCGCCCGGGGCGCGCCCTGCTGGGCCTGTCCAAGCTGCTGGTCGGCGCCTTCGGCACGGCCGCGTTCGCGCTCACCACCAACACCATCTGGCAGATGGGCGATGCGCTCGGCGGACCCCGCCTCACCGCGATCATGCTTCTCGGGCTGACCGCGCTGGTGGCTTGGCTGATCATCGCGCACGACCTGTGGGAGAAACCGGACCGGGACACACCGGCCGAGCTGGCCCGGCTGTTCAACCTCGGCACGATCCTCACCCTCACCCTGGCCACCGCGGTGTCCTATCTGGTGCTGTTCGCCGGGACGATACTGGCCGCGGCGCTGCTGATCGACACATCGGTGCTGGAGCAGAGCCTGGAGCGGCCGGTCGATCTCAGTGACTATCTGATGCTGGCCTGGATCATCAGTTCGCTGGCCACCGTCGGCGGCGCGATCGGTTCCGGGCTGGAGGACGAGGACACGGTGCGGGCCGCCGCTTACGGCTACCATCCCGAACCCGGCGGCCGGCGGGACGAGAAGGACGCGTAGGCCCCCTTCCCTGGGGCCCGTCCGCACTGCCGGGCGGGCGACCACAGACCCGCATCCGGCCACCGCGCTCGCCGCGGCGGCCCGATGCGGGGGCCGTCAGGGTTTGAGGACGACCTTCTCGCAGTTGTCCTGCTTGTTCTTGAAGAGCTCGAAGCCGCGTTCGGCCTCATCGAGGGGCAGCCTGTGGGTGATGATCCGGGTCGGATCGAACTCTCCGCGCTCGATGCGCTGGAGCAGCGGCTTCATGTAGCGCTGTACGTGGCATTGGCCGGTCCGCAGGGTCAGCGACCGGTTCATCCACGCCCCGGCGGGGAATTTGTCCAGCAGGCCACCGTAGACGCCGATCACCGAGACCACGCCACCGCTGCGGCACGACAGGATCGCCTGCCGCAGCGCGTGCGGGCGATCGGTCTCCGACCGCACGGCCTGCTTGATGCGGTCGTACGCGGCGATGTGCGCACTGCCGTGGCTGGCTTCGAGGCCGACCGCGTCGATGCATTTGTCCGGTCCGCGGCCACCGGTCAGTTCCAGCAGCCGGGACCGTACGTCGACTTCCTCGAAGTTCACCGGCGTGTGGCCCGCCCGTTCTGCCATCTCCAGCCGGTACGGCTCCTTGTCGATGGCGATGACCTTCGCGGCGCCGAGCACCCGGGCGCTGTCCATGGCGAACTGCCCGACCGGGCCGGCCCCCCACACCGCCACCACGTCGGTGGGCTGGATGTCGCACATCTCGGCACCCATGTAGCCGGTCGGCAGGATGTCGGAGAGGAACAGCACCTGCTCGTCGGTCAGATCGGACTCGATCTTCAGCGGACCGACGTCGGCGAACGGCACCCGCGCGTACTGTGCCTGACCGCCCGCGAAGCCGCCGGTCAGATGCGAATAGCCGAAGATCCCGGCGACCGGGTGACCGAACATCTTCTCCGCGATCCCGGCGTTGGGATTGGAGTTCTCGCAGCAGGAGTACAGCTCGGCGGCACAGGCGCCGCACGCGCCGCAGGCGATCGGGAACGGCACGACGACCCGGTCCCCGACGCGCAGCCGGCCCGGATCGACGCCCGCGCCGACCTCGACCACCTCACCCATGAACTCGTGGCCCATGACGTCGCCGTCCTGCATCGTGGGCACGTACCCGTTGACCAGGTGCAGGTCCGAGCCGCAGATCGCGGTGGAGGTGATCCGCACGATGGCATCGCGCTCGTTCAGGAGCGTCGGGTCCGGCACGTCACGGACCTCGACCTTGTTGCGTCCCGCCCAGGTATTCGCCCTCATTCGTCCGCTCCCTTCGCGAGCTCGGATGGCGACAGCGGTCGCGCCGGATGCTGCGGGAACTCCTTGCGGGCCTGCTTGCCCCACGGGGCGCCGTCGGACCGGACCACCTCACCCGTCTCCAGCACCTGCTTGAGCCGGCGCAGGTCGTCGTCGAGCTGCTGGTGCGGTTCCTCGCCGAAGTACTTGGCGACCGCGTCGCCGACCGTGCCGCCCGGGATGTCGTAGCTGGAAGCGACTTGCACCTCGGTGCTCACACCGTCCGGGGCGAGCATGAACCGGACAGTGCCGGCGTTCGGCACGTCGGCGTCGCCGATCGACCGCCACACGATCTTCTCGCCGGGCGCCTCGACGACGATCTCCGCATCCCACTCGACGTCCTTGCCGAACGGGGCGCGGGCGACCCAATGGCTCGTACGGTCACCGGTGCCGCGGACCTCCTCGAGATGTGCCATGAACGTCGGCAGATTTTCCAGGGCGCGCCAGAACGCGTAAACCTCCGGTACGGGTTTGCGAATCGTTGTCGTGGCCGTCAGTTCCATCGATTCTCCTCTGTATAGACCCCGCACCATCGGCAGGCAGGCGATTTTCTCCGCCCGCCTGGGCGGGGCGCCGGCCATGCAGGTCTGCCGCCTTATCTGGACGACGACGCGGTATCTCCGGCGAACGCCGCAGAGTGCGCTCGCCACGGGCGCCGGCCAGCCGATCAAGCTCGGGTCTACGCGTCACCCACAATCCAGACGGGGCTGTCGGCTGTGCCTACCCCTCGGAATGCCACCCAACCCACCATCGGTCGCTGCGTGTGGATCGCGCGTTGACCGGGCCGCCGCACCACGGCCTCTCGGGGGTCGGCGACCAAGCCGTCATGAGGAACATGCGTGTTGACGTTTATCCAGGTCAGCATGGTGTTCTGAGCTCTGATAGCGCTTTGTCCCCGCATGGCGTGCCTCCCCTGCCGCCCCCTGCCGCATGTCGTCCGATGACGCCAAGGTCTTCTTTGGTCATAGTCAAAATCCTTCACGGGACGTGCCGCAGCCCTATTTCGGGGGAGGTCGGGCAGTACGTTCGTTGAAATACGCCTTGTCGGCTTCGGGCATCGTTTCCGTTTCAAGAACGATGCGATGTGTCGGCATTGCCAGCGCGACCGCGGGGCGGGCGGTGCCCGGCGCTATGTGAGCGCCCCCCGGAAGTCCGCCGCTATGCCCGCGCTTTCGACAAGGAGGACCGCGACGACCTCGGCAGGTGGGCCCAGGAGACCTGGAAACGATGTACGCCACCTCGAATCACTGTCGGCGAGGCGGCGGACGCCGAGCACCGCCGAATTGAAGTGCCCACCTCATGGCGGCGAAGGAGAAGCACGTCCTCGTCGAGCCGGAGCACGCCGCCCGGACGCGTACCCGCTCGCAAGCATCGACCAAAGGGAGAGCCGCAATGGCGAAGGCAGTAGGCATCGACCTCGGCACGACCAACTCGGTGATCGCCGCCACGGAGGACGGGCATCCGACGGTGATAGCGAACGCGGAGGGCGCACGTACGACGCCGTCCGTGGTCGCGTTCACCGACCAGGGTGAGCGGCTCGTGGGCCAGCTCGCCCGCCGGCAGGCCATCCTCAACCCGAAGGGAACGATCTACTCGGCCAAGCGCTTCATCGGCCGCCGATTCGACGAGGTCAAGAGCGAGATCAACGCGGTCTCCTTCGACGTGGCGGAGGGACCCGACGGCAGCGTCCGCTTCGACGTCAAGGGCAAGCTGTACGCGCCCGAGGAGGTCTCGGCCCTCGTGTTGCGCAAGCTGGCCGCGGACGCCGCGAAGCACCTGGGCGAGAAGGTGACCGAGGCGGTCATCACGGTGCCGGCGTACTTCAACGACGCACAGCGCCAGGCGACCAAGGACGCGGGGCGCATCGCCGGGCTGGAGGTCCTGCGGATCATCAACGAACCGACCGCCGCGGCCCTGGCGTACGGGCTGGACAAGAAGGGGAACGAGACGGTCCTGGTCTTCGACCTGGGCGGCGGGACGTTCGACGTCAGCCTCCTCGACATCGGAGACGGCGTCGTCGAGGTCCGTTCGACCTCCGGCGACGGGCACCTCGGCGGTGACGACTTCGACCGCCGGATCGTCGACCACCTGGCCGATGAGTTCCAGAAGGAGCAGGGCATCGACCTGCGCGCGGACCCGCAGGCTCTCCAGCGGCTGTTCGAGGCGGCGGAGAAGGCCAAGGTCGAACTGTCGGAGGTGACACAGACCACGATCAGTCTGCCCTTCGTCACCGCGGACGCCTCGGGACCCAAGCACCTCAACACGACGCTCATGCGCTCCACGTTCGAGCAGATCACCGCCGACCTGGTGGAGCGCTGCGTCCACCCTGTCGAGCAGGCCATGCAGGACGCCAAGCTCACGCCCGCGGACATCGATGAGGTCATCCTCGTCGGCGGCTCCACCCGGATGCCCGCCGTGCAGAACCTGGTGCGCAGGCTGACCGGCGGCAAGGACCCGAACATGACGGTGAACCCGGACGAGGTCGTGGCCATCGGCGCGGCGGTCCAGGCCGGCATCATCAAGGGCGAGGTCGAGGACGTCGTCCTGCTCGACGTCACGCCGCTGTCGCTGGGCGTCGAGACGCTCGGCGGCATCATGACCAAGGTCATCGAGCGCAACACGACGATCCCGGCCCGCAGGACCGAGACGTTCAGCACCGCCGACGACAACCAGGAAGCCGTCGACATCGTGATCCTGCAAGGAGAACGCGAGCGGGCGGCCGACAATCGCGTTCTCGGGCGCTTCCGCCTGGAGAACATCCGTCCCGCGCCACGCGGAGAACCGCAGATCGAGGTCACCTTCGACCTGGACGCCAACGGCATCCTCAACGTCACCGCGCGTGACAAGGACACCGGCGCCGAGCAGAAGGTCACCATCAGCGAGACCTCCACGCTGGACAAGCAGGAGATCGAGCGGATGGTCCAGGACGCCGAGCAGCACCGCGACGAGGACCTCCGGCTGCGGCAGGCGACCGAGGCCCGCAACGAGCTGGATTCGGTCGCCTACCAGGTGGAACGGCGCCTGCAGGAGCTCGGCGACGCCGTGCCCGTGCACGAGAAGGCGCGTGCCGAACAGCTCGTCCACGACGCTCGCGAGGCGATCGAGCAGGAGGCGCCGATCGACCGGCTGCGCACGCTCAGCGGCGAACTCCAGCAGGTCTATCAGGCCCTGCAGGCCGGTCAGCCGTCCGGCACGCCCCCGCAGGGCGGGACGGAACGCGCCTCGGGCGCCCCGGCCGACGACGACGTGATCGACGCCGAGTTCACCGCCTCTGACACGGAGTGACATGAACGGCCACGAAGAGCGTCCTGACCAAGATGGTGCGCGGGCGGCCCAGGCCGGCGCCGACGAGGCCGAACCGCTCGGGGGATCGGAGGCGAAGCTCGCGGAGCTGGAGGACCGGTGGCTGCGTGCGGTCGCCGAGCTGGACAACGTCCGCAAGCGCATCGCCCGGGACACCGAGCGGCTCCGGGCCGAGGAACGCGACAAGGTGGCCTCCGAGTGGCTGCCCGTCCTGGACAACCTTGAGCGCGCGCTGAGTGCCGCCGAAGGAGACGGCGACGCCGATCCGGTCGTCCAGGGGGTGCGCGCGGTGCGCGACCAGGCGGTCGCCACGCTGAACCGCCTCGGCTACCGCCGCCAGGACCAGACCGGCGTGCCGTTCGATCCCCGGCACCACGAGGCGGTCTCGACCGTCGAACGCGACGACGTCGCGCCCGGCACCGTCGTGGAGGTGCTGCAACCCGGCTACGGCGGCGACCAGCGGCAGCTGCGCCCGGCGGTGGTGGTGGTAGCCACGAGGGCGGAGTGATGGCCGACCGACGCGACCTGTACGAAGTGCTCGGAGTCGGCCGTGACGCCGACCAGGACGAGATCCAGCGGGCCTACCGCAAACTGGTCCGCAGATACCATCCCGACGTCAACAAGGATCCCGGGGCAGAGGACACCTTCAAGGACGTCTCGGAGGCGTACGCCGTGCTCTCCGATCCCGAAGCGCGCCGCAGGTACGACGCGTTCGGGCACGATTTCCGCCAGGTGCCGCCGGACGTCGACCCCGAGCAGTACGCCAGGAGCCGTTCCCGGGCCGGTGCCCGCTCCGCCGGCGAAGCACGTGGCGGAGGTGGCCAATGGCGCACGAGCGACGGCTTCGGGACGGCCGCCGGAGGTGCCGGAGGTATCGACTTCGAGGACTTGTTCGGCGGCATGTTCGACGGCCGGGGCAGGCGCTCGTGGGGGCCCGTGCAGGGCGCGGACCAGGAAGCCGAGCTGACACTCTCGGTCGAGGAGGCCTACCACGGCGGGCGCCGGACGATCACGCTGGGCGGAGGGCGGCGGCTGGACGTCACGATCCCGCCCGGGGTGACCGACGGCCAGCGCATCAGGCTGTCCGGCCAGGGAGGCCGGGGAGGCCACGGCGCCCAGCCGGGCGATCTCTACCTCATCGTCCGGATCGCCGAGCATCCTCGCTACCGCGTCGAGGGCCGCGACCTGCACACCTACCTGCCGCTGGCCCCCTGGGAGGCCGCTCTGGGCGCCACGGTCGCCATCGGCACGCCAGGCGGCGAGGCCAAGCTGAAAGTGCCGCCGGGGACCTCGACCGGCCGCCGTCTGCGGCTGCGCGGGCGCGGCATGCCCAACCCCCGCGGCACGCCCGGCGACCTGTTCGCCGAGGTGCGGATCATGGTGCCGCCCGAGCCCGCCGAGGAGGAACGGCGCCTGTTCGAACAGCTCGCCGCCGCGTCCCGGTTCGACCCGAGGAGGGTCTCATGACGACGTACGCGATCGTCCGCCCGACACGGCTGGGCCTGGACGCCTATGCGCGGGTCACCGGGCTGCACCCGGAGACCGTCCGCCGCCTCGTGGTGCTCGGCTTGCTGGAACCGGTCAGGGACGCCAGGGGCGAGCTCTGCTTCCCGCCCTCCGAGGTCGCCGCGGCCGCCCGCATCCGGCGGCTGCACGAGGGCCTGTCGATCAGCTATGCCGCGATCGGGCTGGTGATCGACCTGCTCGACCGGATCGAGGCGCTGGAGGGCTCCCTGCGCACGCAAGCCTCACGACACTAGGGGGACTGGAATGGACCCGGACACCATGACGCAGAAGTCGCAGGAGGCCCTGCACGGCGCCCAGACGAAGGCGCTGCGCTATGGGCACACCGAGGTCGACGCCGAGCATCTGCTGCTGGCCCTGCTCGAACAGCCGGACGGGCTGGCCCCCCGGCTCGTGCAGCACGCCGGAGCCGACCCCGAAGCCCTGCGCAGGGACCTGGAACACGCCCTGGAACGCCGTCCCAAGGTCAGCGGGCCGGGCGCGCAACCCGGACAGGTCTACCTCACGCAGCGGCTGTCGCGGCTGCTGGACACCGCCGAGCGGGAGGCGAAGAGGCTCAAGGACGAGTACGTCTCGGTCGAGCATCTGCTGCTGGCACTGATCGAGGAGGGCTCCGGCACGGCCTCCGGCCGGCTGCTGCAACAGCAGGGGCTCACCAGGGACCGGTTCCTGGAGGCGCTGACCGCCGTCCGGGGCAACCAGCGCGTCACCTCGGCCATGCCGGAGGTCGCCTACGAGGCGCTGGAGAAGTACGGCCGCGACCTGGTGAGCGAGGCCCGGGGAGGCAAACTGGACCCGGTGATCGGCCGTGACACGGAGATCCGCCGGGTGATCCAGATCCTGTCCCGCAAGACCAAGAACAACCCGGTGCTGATCGGTGACCCCGGCGTCGGCAAGACGGCCATCGTGGAAGGACTCGCCCAGCGGATCACGAACGGGGACGTCCCCGAGGGGCTGCGCGACAAGACCGTCTTCAGCCTGGACATGGGCGCGCTCGTGGCCGGCGCCAAGTACCGCGGCGAGTTCGAGGAACGGCTCAAGGCCGTATTGAACGAGGTCACGGCGGCCCAGGGACGGATCCTGCTGTTCGTGGACGAGCTGCACACCGTGGTCGGGGCCGGGGCGACCGAGGGCGCCATGGACGCGGGCAACATGCTCAAGCCGATGCTCGCCCGAGGCGAACTGCACATGATCGGCGCGACCACGGTCCAGGAGTACCGGCTGCACATCGAGAAGGACGCGGCCCTGGAGCGCAGGTTCCAGCCCGTCCTGGTGGACGAGCCGTCCGAAGAGGACGCGATATCGATCCTGCGGGGGCTGCGCGAGCGACTGGAGATCTTCCATGGTGTGAAGATCCAGGACAGCGCCATCGTCGCCGCCGTGACGCTGAGCCACCGCTACATCTCCGACCGGTTCCTCCCGGACAAGGCCATCGACCTGGTCGACGAGGCCTGCGCGATGATCCGCACGGAGATCGACTCCATGCCGGCCGAGCTCGACGAACTCACCCGGCGGGTGATGCGGCTGGAGATCGAGGAGGCCGCGCTCGCCAAGGAGGACGACACCGCCGGCCAGGAGCGCCTCGCCGACCTGCGCAAGGAGCTCGCCGACCTGCGCGCCGAGGCCGACGCCATGCGGGCGCAGTGGGAGTCCGAGCGGCAGGCCCTGCGCAAGGTCCAGGCCCTGCGCCAAGAGCTGGAATCCATACGCCGGGAGGCCGAGCAGGCCGAACGCGACTACGACCTCAACCGTGCCGCCGAGCTGCGCCACGGCGAGATGCCCGAACTGGAACGCCGCTTGCGGGCGGAGGAGGAGCAGCTGGCGATCCGCCAGAGCGGCCGCCGACTGCTGCGCGAGGTCGTCACCGAGGACGAGATCGCCGACATCGTCTCCCGCTGGACCGGCATCCCGGTCACCCGCCTGAAGGAGGGCGAGCGCGAGAAGCTGCTGCGCCTGGACGAGACCCTGCACGAGCGGGTCATCGGCCAGGAGGAGGCCGTGCGGCTGGTGGCCGACGCGGTCATCCGCGCCCGCTCGGGCATCAAGGATCCGCGGCGGCCCGTCGGGTCGTTCCTGTTCCTCGGGCCGACCGGCGTCGGCAAGACCGAGCTGGCCAGGGCGCTCGCCGCCACGCTGTTCGACAGCGAGGACAACATGATCCGCATCGACATGAGCGAGTATCAGGAGCGGCACACGGTCAGCCGCCTCGTCGGCGCCCCTCCCGGCTACATCGGGTACGAGGAGGGCGGCCAGCTCACGGAGGCGGTGCGGCGCAAGCCGTACTCGGTGGTCCTCTTCGACGAGGTGGAGAAGGCGCACGCGGACGTGTTCAACACGTTCCTGCAGATCCTGGACGACGGGCGGCTGACCGATGCGCAGGGCCGCACGGTCGACTTCCGCAACACAGTGATCATCATGACCTCGAACATCGGCTCGCAGTACCTGCTCGACGGGGTCACCTCCGACGGCGAGGTCAAGCCGGAGGCCCGCGACCGGGTCATGAACGACCTGCGCACGCACTTCCGGCCCGAGTTCCTGAACAGGGTCGACGACATCGTCCTGTTCAAGCCGCTGACCGAGGCGGAGATCGAGCGGATCGTGGACCTGATGTTCTCCGACGTCAGGCGGCGGCTGGCCGACCGGCGGCTCACGCTGCGGGTCACCGACCAGGCGCTCAAGCTCATCGCCAACCAGGGCTACGACCCCGTGTACGGGGCCCGGCCGCTGCGCCGGTTCATCGCCCGCGAGGTCGAGACCAGGATCGGCCGGGCGCTGCTGAGCGGCGACGCTCCCGACGGCTCGACCGTGACGGTGGACGTCGACCACGGCGAGCTGAACGTCACCTTCTCCGGACCGGGAAGCTGACATGATCCCGACGACCGTCGCCTGCCCGCACTGCGGCAAACGGAACAGGGTCCCCGCCGCCGCCGACGGCGTGCCCCGGTGCGGGAACTGCCACCGGCCACTTCCGTGGATCGCCGAAGCGGGCGACGACACGTTCGCCGAGGTCGCCGAGCGTGCCGGCCTCCCGGTCATCATCGACTTCTGGGCGGACTGGTGCGCGCCGTGCCGGGCGGTCACACCCGTGCTCGAACAGGTCACCCGGGAACTGGCCGGCCGGGTCAAACTCGTCAAGGTCGATGTGGACCGGTCGCCACACCTGTCCGAGCGCTTCACGATCAAGCACGTCCCGACGCTCCTGATGATGGTCCGCGGCGAGACCGTCGCCCAGCGGACGGGCGCCTCACCTGCCCACGAGCTGCGCAGATGGGTCACGGACACCGTCGAGGCCCGCACATGACGGAGACACTGGACCTGTACGGCGCCTTCCCCCGCCTGAGCGAGGCGCAGCTCACCGAACTCTCACCACACGGCGAGCACCGGGCCGTCTTGCCCGGCCACGTCCTGTTCAGGGAAGGGGAGCCCACCACGGAATTCATCGTCGTGCTGGCCGGCAAGGTGGCCATGGTCGAAGGACACGGCCCCGACGAGCAGACGATCGCCGTCCACGGCCCGCGCCGGTTCCTCGGCGAGCTCAGCCTGCTCACCGGCCAGGCGGGGTTCTTGACCGCCGTCGTCCGGGAGCCAGGCGAGGTGCTGGCCGTCCCGGCCGAGCAGGTGCGGGCCCTGGTGACGCGCGACCCGGCGCTCGGCGACCTCATCCTGCGGGCCTACCTTGCCCGGCGTTCACTGCTGATCGGGCTGGGCGCCGGCTTCCGCATCATCGGCTCGCGGTATTCGGCGGACTGCCGGCGGTTGCGCGAGTTCGCCGCCCGCAACAGGCTGCCGCACCGGTGGATCGACCTGGAGGAGGACGAGACCGCGGGCACGCTACTGCGCGAGCTGCGCATCCCGCCCGAGGACACCCCGGTGGTGATCTGGCGCGGCGACAAGGTTCTGCGCAACCCGACCGTCGGCGAGCTGGCGAAGGCGATCGGCCTGCCCGCCCCGGTGCCCGGCGACCGCGTCCGCGACCTGGTCATCGTGGGTGCCGGCCCGGCCGGGCTGGCCGCCGCCGTGTACGGGGCCTCGGAAGGGCTGACGACCGTCGTGCTCGACGCCGTGGCCGCCGGCGGCCAGGCCGGCACCTCCTCCCGCATCGAGAACTACCTCGGCTTCCCCTCCGGCCTCTCGGGCGCCGAGCTCGCCGAGCGCGCCGTCATCCAGGCACACAAGTTCGGCGCGGCGCTGACCATCCCGGCGAAGGCGACCGGCCTGCGGCCGGCCAACGGCTTCTACGGCGTCCTCCTGGAGGACGGCGACACCGTCAGGGGTCACGCCGTGATCATCGCCACCGGGGCCCGCTACCGGAAGCTGGAAGTCCCCGAACTGGAGAAATACGAGGGATCGGGCGTCTACTACGCGGCAACGCCCTTCGAGCTGCGCATGTGCGACCGCTCACCAGTGGTCATCGTCGGCGGCGGCAACTCCGCAGGCCAAGCGGCACTCTACCTGTCCAAGAGCGCCTCGTCCGTGCACATGATCGTACGCGGTGAGGACGTGCGCGCCAGCATGTCCCGCTACCTCGCCGACGAGCTCGACCGGACCCCCGGCATCGAGATCAAGCACAACACCGAAGTACGCGAACTCATCGGCGACGGCACACTGAAAGGCGTCCGCGTCTACGACAAGCGCGCCGGGGAGTTCCTGGAGATCCCGACCAGGGCGATGTTCGTCTTCATCGGAGCCGTTCCGCACACCGACTGGCTGGAGGGCACCGTCCCGCTCGACGACCGTGGCTTCGTCATCACGGGACAGTCCACCGCCTGGAACGCACAGCTCCCCCTGGAGAGCGACCACCTGGGCGTCTTCGCCGTGGGCGACGTCCGCAGCGGATCGGTCAAGCGAGTCGCCTCTGCGGTAGGCGAGGGCGCCATGGCCGTACGCCTGGTCCACGAAAGGTTCACCCCAGGAAACCGGCAGAGAAGACCGTAATACCCCTACCTCGTCATGCAGCGCCCCCGACCACCCACGCTCCACAGCACCCTCATCCACAACCCGCACAGCAAGCCGTAGGTGCGGGCGCCCGGCGCCCTACCACCGATGACTACCGCACAGTCTGGATCGTCTACGCGTCCCCACGCCATCCCAAGGACACTGACCGTTGACGGCAACAGGCCGACACCATCGGCGCACGTCGGACACCGTATGACCTCGGGTGACCGGGTGACCGGGTGGCCGCAGGGTGGTTGCCACTTCTGAAAAGCGGAAGGTCGGCGGTTCGACCCCGCCCCTGCCCACCTCTCTGAGCAGCGGAAACGCCCCGAAGCCAGCAGGCTCGGGGCGTCGTCTTTGGCGGCAACGGATGTCCTCCAGCGGCGGCGGACGGTCAACCATCGATATGAGTCACAGGTTATATTGGTGGGGTGTCCTGGGACGTCATCCTCCTCGAACCAGTCGAGAGCTGGTTCCTCAAGCTCTGCGAATCCGATGTGGACACCGCAGCCTTGATCGAGCAGGCCATCGACAGGCTGGCCGTAGTAGGACCGACACTGGGACGGCCGCTCGTCGACACCCTGGAACACAGCGAACTGCGCAACCTCAAGGAACTGCGACCCGGCAGCCGCGGGCGATCGGAGATCCGCATGCTGTTCGTCTTCGATCCAGACCGCGCCGCGATCTTCCTCGTGGCCGGAGACAAAGCCGGGCAGTGGTCCCGGTGGTACGACCAGGCCATCCCACTGGCCGAAGCCCGCTACAGCGAATACCGGGCCGCGAGAGACAAGGAGGCCGGACGATGAGCACCGGACGCCGCTGGCAGGACATCAAGGCCGAAGCCCACCACCGCAACCCCGAACTGGCCGACCCCCAGCGGCAAGCCCAGGCCCGTGCCGAACTGGACGCCTATGTCGCCGGCCACCACCTCAAGGAACTTCGCAAGGCCATCGGCAAGACACAAGCCGAGATCGCCCAGATCCTCGGCGTCTCCCAGTCCCGCGTCTCCCAGATCGAGAACGGCGACCTTGAAGCCATGGAGCTGGAAACGCTCCGCGCCTACGCCACCGCACTCGGCGGACACCTCGATATCACCGTCAGCGTCGGCCCCCACTCCATCAAGGTCGCCTGACAGCACCGACCGGTGACGGCAACCCTGACGGCAACATCACCGCACGGCGCCCACCACGGCACACGTGAGGCACCGTCTGACCTCGACCGACGGAGCCGCCGCAGAGTGATTGCCGCTTCTGAAAGCGGAAGGTCGGCGGTTCGGCCTCGCCTCTGCCTACCTCTACGCATCTGACCAACAGAAACATGGTCAGAGGTGCTCTCATTTCCGCCCCGGCGCGATCTCAAGCGGATGTACACCGCTCGTCCACCTTCCGCCTATCGCATACCGAAGGCCCACTGCCACTCGGCAGGTCGACACCGCAGGCATCGTCATCTGCCACTCGCGAAACCCACGCACTCCTGCCGGTCGGCGGCCGAGGGATCGCGTGCGTCAAGCCTTGGCGCGCTGCTGCTTGAGGCGGAGGTTCTCTTTGCGGACTTCGGCTTGAATGGCCTGCTCGCGTTCCAGCCAGTCGGGGTTCTCGGCCTTCAGGTCCTCGATCTCGGCTGTGGTGAGGGGGCCCGTGATGCCTGCGCGGGCCAGACCTGAGGCGGAGACGCGGAGCTTGGCGGCGACGACCTGGCGGGGGTGAGGGCCCTCGCGGCGCAGGTCGGCGAGCCACGGGGGCGGGTCGGCTTGGAGCGCGTTCAGCTCGTTCCGGGAGACGGGGCCTTCCTGAAACTCGGCGGGCGCTGCTGACAGCAGGATTCCCAGCTTCTTGGCCGCGGTCGCGGGTTTCATGGTCTGCGGCGTCTTCGTCCTGGACGGGCTCATGATCTCAAGGGTATCCAGCAGGAGGGGTCCACCTGGGCGCGTGGCTAGGCTGCAGAAGTGACCGATGGTGAGTTCCGGCTGGCCTATGTGCCAGGGGTGACGCCCGGCAAGTGGGCTCGGGTGTGGGCCGAGCGGGTGCGGGAGGTGCCACTTCGGCTGGTGCAGATGCCCGCCGCCGAGGTCGTCCCCCTGCTGCGGGACGGTGGCGTGGACGCGGCGTTCGTACGCCTGCCCGTCGACCGCGCGGCCCTTCATGTGATCCCGCTGTACCTGGAGACGACCGTGGTGGTGGTGCCGAAGGATCACGCCGTGGCCGCCGTGGAGGAGGTGAAGCTTGCCGATCTCGTCGACGAGGACGTGTTCGAACCGCTCGACGACGTCCTGACCTGGGACGACCGCCCCGGGCAGCTCGCCTTCACCCGTCCTGAGAACACCGCTGACGCGATCGAGCTGGTGGCGTCGGGGACCGGCGTCCTGATGCTCCCGCAGTCTTTGGCCCGCCTCCACCACCGCAAAGACCTCACCTACCGCACCGTGACCGACGCTCCTCAGTCCCAGATCGGTCTGGCCTGGCCCGAGGCCGTGACGACCGACCTCATGGAGGAACTGATCGGCATCGTCCGCGGCCGCACTCCCAACAGCTCCCGTGGCCGCAAACCGCAACAGCAGCCCACCAGTAAGAAGCCACCGCCGAAGCGCTCCACCCCCAAGCGTCGCCGCCAAACGCGCCGCCGGACGTGACGAGGGCCATGCCTGGCGACACACGCGCCCTACATCCGTATTTCCGAGGTCGTCAACGCCCACCACGAGCGCACGTCAGGCACCGTCTCACCTCGGTCGAGGAGGTGGCGGCAGGTGGTGTTGCTTCTAGAAGCGTTCGCCCCCGCCGTGCCCGCCTCCAAGTCTTTCGCTCGGCCCGTGCCGTCCAGCGCTCCGGTGTAGCAGGACCGCCGACGGGTGGCTCGGCCCCCGCCTGGCAGCGGCTGATCGTTGGTCAGGGGCGTAGGTAGGTCATGAGGGCCTTGCCGCGTGGGGAGAGGCGGTAGCCGGTCTCCAGGCTCTCGGTCAGCCCCAGGGACTTGAGGCGTCTGACGTCGGCCTTAAACGGGAGCCTGTCGCGGCCCAGGCGTTCGGCCAGATCCGCGGCTCGCAGGCCAGGGTTTTCCTCGATAAGGCGAAGGACCTCGCGAGTCCAGGGAGCGCGGCGGCTGCGGGCGTCGATGGCGTCCAGGGTGGCTTTGAGTTCGGCCAGTTCCTGGTCGGTCAGGTCGGCGTTCCCGGCCAGTTCTGCTTCGGGGTTGGGACCACCGATGTGGAGCATGACGCGGTGGTAGCCGCCCTCCTTGGTGCTTTTGGACAGGGCGCTGAGCAGAGCCGCACGCCCTTCGAAGCCGGAGCGGAGGGCGTCCTCCTCGGTGATCTCCTCAGGGGTCACGGCTGTGACCGAGTCGATGACGATGATCCCGGCCCAGGTGCGCTGGGTGCTCCCCGCGCGGACCGGAGGCTTGGCCCACACCCGGAACACCCGGTCGATCCGCCCGCCCGCGATCCCCTCAAGGACCTCCCGCCTGAACAGCATCGTTCCTCCTGAGTGACGCGCCTCTCCCATCGGCCATCTTCCCTGGAAGGACCTGAGAACGCCCACCTGGAAGGGGGGCCATGCCGGTCGAGGCCCTGTCCACAATCGAGCCGCAACGCCGTCATCGAGGTCGGCCCCGCGCACGCGGGATGATCCGCGGGTGATGTCGTTCGGACGGCCAGACGTCCCGTCGGCGCCGCGCACGCGGGGACGGTTCTTGTAGCACTTCCCGATGATCTGGTATCCGGTCATCGGCGCCCAGGGCGGACGTGGGTTCTTTGCTGGCCCTTGCTGATCAGGCCGGGGATGGTATGGGTGGGTCTGGGTGTCGATGCTGCCGTGGATGCGTCGGCGGCGTCGTAGGGCGTGTTCGGCGCGTTCGAGGGCGAGGGGCTCACGAACTGGCGTTATCGCTGAGATGGATCGTGGTTGCGCAGAGTCCAGCGCCGTGCCCTGGGCGTTGGCCTGCTTGATTTATGAGCCGATGGTGCTAATAATACTAGCACCATGCGATGGACTGTTGATCACTCATCCTCGGAGGCGTTGCAGCATCAGATCGCCGGTCGCGTCCGTCACGGGGTGGCATCGGGCGAGCTGACCACCGGTGAGCAGCTTCCTCCGGCCACCGAGCTGGCGGCGGCGCTGTCGGTCGACCGCAACACCGTGCTCGCCGCCTACCGGCAGCTGAGAGACGAGGGCCTGCTGGAGTTCCGCCGGGGACGCGGAGCCCGGGTGACCCCGGCAGGCGCACCACTGGCCTCGGTCACCGAGGCGGCCCACGCCCTGATCGCCGTCGCCCGCGCCCAGGGGCTCGGACGAACCGAACTGATCCGCCTCATCGAGGAGCTGACATGACCGCACCCGGATTTCCCGGCGCCGGCCCGACGTCCATCTATACCGGCCGCGCGACGAGCTGGCCCGTGGTGATCGTCAGCGCCGTACTGCTGCTGCCACTGCTGATCCTCGGAGGAGGACCGAATGGGAGCTGGTGGGACCTGGCACCGATACTGATCTCCGTCACCGGTGTGGCCCTCTACGCTCTCACCGGGTCCAGCGTCAGACTGGCGGCCGGCCCCAACGGGGCCTCCGTTCGCTTCGGCGCACTCGGATGGCCGCGCCGCACCTACCACCTCGACCAGATCCAGCGCGCCGAAGTGATCGACCTCCACCCCTTGTACGTCGCCTTCGGTTTCTGGTGGACGCCGCGACGCACCTGCTACACCGTCCGCTCCGGGCCTACCCTGCGGCTGCGCCTGAACAACGGCCGAACCGTCACCGTCACCACACCCCACCCCCACACGGCCGCCACCGCCATCAACAACGCGAAAGCGTCGCCAAGTGCACGTAAGTAGCTACGCGCAGCCGTCCCTGCCGGGGGGCGTCGACCTCAGCCCCGCGCACGCGGGGATGGTTCGATTCTCGTGGGTTTCAGCGCGTGGACCGGGACGTCGCCCGGGCAGGAGTTCGGCACGGGTAGTGGGTCCGGCTGGGGACGCGGTGGGACGGCGCCGTCCGGCCGTCCCACCGAGAGGACTTCATGGGGTGACGACTGCGAAGACGACCTTGCCTGCTTTGTCTGCGAGGGGACGGACGCCCCAGCAGAGGGAGAAGTAGTCCACGAGCACGAGACCGCGACCGACTTCGCTGGTCAGGTCGGGTTCCTGTATCTCGGGCAGCTTGGTGGACGTGCCGTCCTGGACCTCTATCCACAGCGTCCCGTCCTCGGTGCGGTCGAGTCGCAGGGTCACATCACCGTCCTGCGGGGAGGCGTGGCGCAGGGCGTTGGTAACCAGCTCGCTTGCCACCAGGCAGGGCACGAACCCGTCCATGTCCCACTGGCCGATCACCAGCCGGACGAACTCCCGCACCTCCGCAACGACCTCCGGATCCTGCTTCACCACCATCTCGTGCTTCGTCTCATCGTCCATGATCTCTCCTCACTGTGTGTGGCATGAGACACACGGTGAGTTATTTTCGAGTTAGGATGTGCCTACCGATTAGAGGTGGCAGAAGGTGGTAGGCCAGCCTCGCAACTCGACAGATTCCGCCGAAAGGCAGGAAACATGCCCCCGCGACGCCAACGCCCCCGCGAATCCCCCGCCCTGGTGGCCTTCGGCCGTCAGATGCGCCGTCTGCGAGAGGCCAAGGACGTCAAGCAGGAGACCATCGCGCATTTGACGAAGGTCAGTGGTCCCCAGGTCAGCCGCATCGAGAACGGTAAGAAGCGCGCCACTCGGGCCTTCGTGGTCGCAGTGGATGACCACTTGGAAGCGGGTGGCTCTCTCATCAGCTTGTGGGAGGACCTCAACAAGGACGGACATCCGGTACCGATCTGGTTCGACTGGCCTCAGATCGAGTCGGACGCGGTGATGCTAGTGAGCTGGGAAAATTCGATAGTCCCCGGACTGGCCCAAACACCTGACTACGCCTTGGCGATGCTGCGCGGCAGCCGGGAAGCCGCGGACGCTCGCATCAGCCGCCAAAGCATCCTCACCAAGGATGACGACTCGACCTCACCGACTGTCCTGTTTCTGCTCGACGAGCACGTGCTTCACAACCTCGTCGGGACGCCAGACACGATGCGGGAACAGCTCGAACACCTCCTAGAGCTCAGTTTGTTGCCGAACGTCACGATTCAAGTAGTGTTGGGAAGTGGTGAACACGAGGGTGTCCTGGGCTCGTTCGTGATCGCGACGATGGAGGACCGAAGTGAGGTCGCATACATCGAGACAGCGGTTCGAGGCATCACTACGGACACCCCAGTAGATCTTTCCATCCTGGCGCGAACCCTGATCGAGCTCCGTTCACGGGCGCTGACACAAGTGATGTCTCGTGAACTGATCCGAAAGGTCATCCAGGAGAAATGGACCTGACAATCGCCAAGTGGCGCAGGAGTAGCTACAGCGGCCCCAACGGCGGGAACTGCGTCGAGCTGGCCGGACTCCACGGCGTGGTGGCGGTGCGGGACAGTAAGGTCCCGGACGGGCCCGTCCTCCTGCTGACCCGGGCTGCCCTGCGCGGAGCCGTCCAGACCGCCACCGGCACGCACTGACCATCCGGCACCAACACCCCCGACAGCCCCCGGACCGGCCTATGGCGGCGAGTCGTCCCGTGCCCAGCCTGGACGGTCCGCCGCACCCCTCGGCTCGCCCCCGAAGCATCCCCGTCGAGCCGACGCCCTCGACACGCCTGCCTCCGCTTCCGACACCCGTCGCCGTCGACCTACGCCGTTGAACCTGACTTGGCTCAAGATCGCTGATCTTGGGTAGGGTGCTGGCTGTTGAGCTGCGGTTTCGTCGTGTGAACGGCGAAAATCTGCGCACTAAGCGGCCGGTTCTAGGGGTCTGCCCATCGCTTCCCGGTTACGGCTTCAGCGACAAGCCGGCCGCGCCGGGGTGGGGGATCGAGCGGATATCCGACGCGTGGTGCGAGCTGATGGCCCGGCTCGGCTACCGGCGGTTCGGCGCCCAGGGCAGCGACTGGGGCACCAGCATCGCCACGAGCATCGGTCAACGGCAACCCGATCGGGTCGCCGGCATCCATCTCATGCCGCCGCTCGCACCGCCCGATCCGGCCACGTTCGACGACCTCACCGGTGCCGAGCGGGCGGCGCTCGCGACACTGCGGGAGGCGGACGAATGGGGCTCCGGATACTCGGCGCAGCAGTCGACCCGGCCGCAGACGGTCGGCTACGGGCTGGTCGACTCGCCGGCCGCCCTCTGCGCCTGGATCGTCGAGAAGTTCTGGTCGTGGACCGACTCCGGTGGCGACCTGCATCGGGTTATTACCCGGGATGAGCTGCTCGACAACCTGATGCTCTACTGGCTGCCCGGCACCGGCGCCTCATCCGCCCGGCTGTACTGGGAAAGCCTCCGGCAGGTCAACGAATAGATCTCCGGGTCGGCCAGCGCGCCGGTGACCGTACCCACCGGCTGTTCGGTCTTCCCCAAGGAGCTGCAGCGCCCGTCTCGGCGGTGGGCGGAGCGCCGGTTCCCGAACATCCGGTACTGGAACGAGCCCGGCAAGGGCGGCCACTTCGCGGCGTTCGAGCAGCCGGCGTTGTTCGTTGACGAGGTCCGGTCATTCTTCCGGCTGGTCCGCTGATGGTCACCCGTACTCGGTAAGCGGCTGGCTAAAGATCAACAAGTGCCCATCGGGTGTCCGTACGTTGAAGTCGCGCATCCCGTAGGGCCGGTCGGCCAGTGGCTCGACGATGTCGGCGCCGCGGGCGCGCAGCTCATCGTGGCAGGAATCGACGTCGTCGACGACAACCGTCACCCTGGCCGGGCCGACGCTGCTTTCGGCGTACAGGTGGAACTCGGCGGTGTCGCGGATCACGGCCGCGTAGCTAGGTGGGTTCTCCCAGGTGAATATGGTGTCGAATCCGAGCACGTCCGTGAAGTACGACCGCGCTGCCTGCACATCTCGGCACGGCAGCACGGGAACCGCCACCCGCATGACCATTCCGTCACCTTACCTGACTTTGGCTCAAGATCCCTGATCTTGGGTAGGGTGCTGGCTGTTGAGCTGCGGTTTCGTCGTGTGAACGGCGAAAATCTGCGCACTAAGCGGCCGGGTCTAGGCTGTCTCTCGTGGCGTATGGCGCACGGTGAAGACGGCGTCGGGGGCCAGGGCGGTGCAGATCGTGCACTCCTCGCGTCGCGGGTCGCGGGACATCGAGCACATCGGCTCGGCGCATGACGATGCGGCGTTGGAGGCGCTCAAGGCGGTGGCGAGGCAGCGTCTGGCTGTGGGGCAGCCCGAGCTCGACTTTGGCCCGGACTTCGCGGCGTTGCAGGCCGGCAGTGGTGCTGGTGGTGGGCCGCTTGCGATCACGTCGTCGCGGATGGGGTACCTGTGGGACGCGCTCGGCCACGCCTACCAGCTGTTGGGGTTCGAGAAGGCCGCTGGTGGTGACGAAGTGTTCCGATTACTGGTGCTGGCACGGATCGTCGAGCCGACCAGCAAGCTGGACAGTCTGCGGGAAGTCGAGGAGGCAGGTTTCGACCCGCTGGCGTACGCGCCCCTCAGCGGCATCTGCCCGCGTTCGCGAAAGAGTCCTGGCGGCAGAAGTTGGCCGCGGCGTGCGCCCGCACCGCTGATCTGGGGCCGGCGTCACTGGTTCTCTCCGATGTGTCCACCTTGTACTTCGAGACCGATGCCGGGGACGGGTTCCGTGAGCCCGGGTTCTCCAAAGAACGCCGCCTGGAGCCGCAGATCACGATCGGGCTGCTCACCGACGCAAGCGGGTTTCCGTTGATGGCTAACGCGTTCGAGGGCAACCGAGGCGAGACCACTACGATGCTGCCGACCATCCGTGCGTTCATGGATGCCCACCAGCTGGCTGATGTCACGGTCGTGGCCGACGCTGGCATGATCTCTGCGGCCAACCAGCAGGCCATCGAGGCCGCGGGGTTGTCGTTCATCCTCGGCGCGCGGATACCCGACGTGCCGTACGTGGTCCAGGCGTGGCGCCACGAGCACCCGGATGAGCAGATCCCCGACGGGCACATCTTCACCCAGCCCTGGCCTGCCGGCCCCAAGGACCAGCGCCGCGACCAGATCATCTACTACCAGTACCGGGCGGACCGGGCTCGGCGCACCCTGCACGGCATCGACGAACAGGTCGCCAAGGCCGAGCAGGCCGTCGCCGGCAAGACCGCGGTCAAACGCAACCGGTTCATCCAGCTCACCGGCGCCACCAAGAGTGTCAACCGGACCCTGGAAGCCAAGGCACGCGCCCTTGCCGGCCTCAAAGGCTACGTCACCAACCTCCCGGACGTCACCGCCGAGTTCGTGATCGACGCCTACCACCGACTGTTCCACATCGAGAAGTCGTTCCGAATGTCTAAACACGACCTACGTGCGCGGCCGATCTACCAATACAAGCGCGAGTCGATCGACGCGCACCTGACGGTCGTGTTCGCCGCCCTGGCCGTCAGCTGGTGGATCGAGCAGACCACCGGCTGGTCGATCAAGAAGTTCGTGCGCACCACCCGCCGCTACCGCACCATCAACATCCAGGCCGGTGAGCACACCCTCACCGCCGTCGACCCGCTACCCGACGACCTCCGCGATGCCCTCACCCGCATCCACGACCGCGGTGCGCACTAATTTGAGCCAAGTCAGGTTGAAGACGTCAAGTCGCTCTCGCGGGCCGTAGCGGCGGCAAGGACACGATTGCTCCCGTCCTTCGGTGCCCCCTGCGACGCTCCGCGCGGCCATCTGCGCCGTTCCGGCCTTCGCCTGACGAGCCCGGCACGAAGGCCCTCACCCCCTGTAACCCAACCCAGCCGGTAGCACACGGGAGTCGGACGTCCCAGCGGTCGCATTTGAGGTGACCACGACACTCCTCGCCGGGCACCTGCTGCCGCGAACATCCCGGCCAACACCGCACCAGCACCCCGTCCCCTCGGGGAGCGGGTGATCCGGTGGGTGATGCCATCAGAGACGTGCTGCGATCGAGGACACGTCCCGCAGCACCCGGTCGAGCAGTTCCTTCAGCAGACGATTCTCCAGTTCACGGAGTTGACGCGGCCCCGGCTACGGTGACCGTCGTCCGGTCCATGGACGAATCGTGCTGAGTGAGTTGATGAGAACAAGGCGGCTGCCGCCGGTTTATTGTGGTTCGTGGGCCGCCGGTGTTCGGACGGTTTTATCGGTGAGGACCAGGTCGGCTGCTTGTATTTTCTGATTGCGTCCGATGGATCGAGATGTGGCAGCGATTTGCCGGTAGTGGTGGCGGTCGTGAGTACTGCTCTTGGGACATGGCCAGGACGGCGTCATCGCTTAGGGGCCGATGAGTGGTGGCGATGTGATGTTCGCGGCTGTTGGGGTGCGCGGTGAGCAAACAGCTTGTGGGGTTCACTGCGACGATCGGGCATGGTTACCCCGACGCGGTATCGGTACCTCATTCCGGTGAGTTAGCCAGGTCGCAACGGGTGCGGTGTGGGTGGGTCGGCGGATTGTCCGGGGATATTGATCTAGTGTGCGTGGCGACAATAGTGTGTGGATCATGGACGTGATCAGTACCGCGGAGGTCTTGGCGGAAGAGCGGTTCGGCTTCTGGCGTGAGGTGAACTCTAAGCTCTGGGTGCCCTATGAGCTTCGCTGCGACCCGGAGTTGGAGAGCGGCTTCCGGGCTCGTGTCGGTATCAGCGAGTTCGGTCCCGTGCAAGCGACTTTGATTACCACGATGCCGCACTCGGTCCACCGGACGCCCAAGCTCATACGCCAGGCCGATCCCGACGTGTTCAAGCTGGGCTGCCTTGTGCGTGGGGACGGCAGGATCACGCAGGACGGCCGCTCTACGAGTTTCACGGTCGGGGATCTGATTCTGTATGACACCTCGCGTCCTTATGTGGCCGAGTTCGCCCCGGATGCTCCTCTGAGCCAGCAGTTGCTGCTCCTGCGGTTTCCTCGTTCGCTGCTGTCATTACCACCCCGGGAACTGCCGCGTCTGAGCGCCGTGCGCATACCGGGCACCCGAGGCGTCGGTGCACTGTCGTCCAAGTTCCTGCTTCAGCTTGCCCGGCACATGCATGAACTCAGCCCGGCCGACACTGCCCGGCTGTCCACCCTTGCGCTTGAGGTGCTGACCACGGCCCTGTCCGATGCGCTGGACACGCAGAGCACGGTGCCGCCCCACACCAGGCGGCGGGCCTTGATGGCCCAAATCCGCGCCTTCATCCGGGAAAACCTGGGCGATGCGCAACTGACGCCGGACACGATCGCCACGGCCCACCACATCTCCCTGCGCTACCTGCACAAACTGTTCCAGCAGGACGGGCACACTGTTGCGGGCTGGGTCCGCGAGCGTCGCCTGGAGCAGTGCCGGCGCGACCTGGCGGACGCTCGGCTGGCCGCTCGTCCGATCCATGCGATCGCGGCCCGGTGGGGGTTCACCAGCCCCGCTCATTTCAGTCAGGCGTTCCGCGGCGCCTACGGCCTTTCGCCGCGCGAGTTCCGCCGGCAGCACACGACAGTGCACGCAGACTAAACACCTGTGCGTCCTCACGATACGGCAGTCCCAGCAGCGGCCTGCATCCTTTAATCAGAAAGGGCGTGAGCAACACCACGAACGGAGAATCACTATGGTGAAGCGAAAGGGGATCGCGAGGACCATTCAGGTCGCGGTCCTTGGTGCCGCGGTGCTGGGCGGGCTCCTGTCCGCTCCCGCGGCAAGTGCAGCGGGCCCGGCTCCGCAGAAACCGGCGGTCCCCGCCGGTGCCGAATGCGATCCGGGGCTCCTGTGCATGTGGTCCCAGACGAACTTCGGCGGCCTCATCCGCTATCAGTTCACCGCAGTCCCCCCGGGAGACTGCAACAGCTTGTTCGGGTATCCCGTCATGCGGTCGGCGTACAACCGGACAGGCGTCATCCTGCGCCTGAAGTCCAACTTCTTCTGCACCGGCGACGATTACACCATCGCCAACAACACGGCACTCGGAGACATCACCGCCCGTTCCATCGGCGGGTTCCCCTAACGATGACTCCGCGGCGGGCCAGTCAGGTGGTGACACGGCGCCCTCCCCGCTCATCAGCCGGAGCGGCGGGGGACGGTCCGTGCGCCCGTGCCGGGTCGGCGATCCTCGCGGCCCCGGGTGGACGCCCGGTCAGGCTGAGTTCGGCCGTCCGCGCGATGATGATGATCGACACCCTCCAACCCACTCCCAGAGCCGCTCTCGAGATCGACTGAGAGCGTTGACGAGATCCCGTTCGATCATGTTGATCGAGCGGGAATTCGTCATTTGGGGGTGGCGGGATCGCAGAGCGGGCCCGTCGAGGCAGTGGTCGGCGGGGCTCTGGTGGGCGCGGTGGCGACCCGGTCAGGCCCGTGTGCGGGATGGCGGCGAGCTGGTCGTCTGAGGATCTGGGAGAAGTTCTCGGGCGCTGCGATGAGTTCGGGTCTCGTCGTCGGTATGTAGTGACGAGCTCGCCGGAACAGGCGGGCGAGCCGATCACAATGGAGACTCCGATGTCAGGAAGTCGTGTGGAAGACGAGGCCGCTATCCGGGCCGTGCTGGCTGATTCCTACAAGGCGTGGGAGGCCGGGGACGCCGACGGCATGGTCGCCGACTACACCGCGGACGCGACCGCCATCATGACCGGCTCGCTCCGCGACGGCCGTGATGTGATCCGCGAGAACATGGCCCTGGGCTTCGCGGGGCCGCTCAAGGGCAGCTCCACCTTCAACAAGCAGCTCAGCCTCCGTTTCGTCGGCAGGGACGCCGCGATCGTCATCAGCGAATCCGGCATCCTGTTCGCCGGGGAGACCGGAGAGCCGGACGATCGGCGCAAGGTGAACGCGACCTGGGTCTTCGAGAAGCGGGACGGTCAGTGGCTCATCGCCGCATATCACAACAGCCCGGTTCTGGCGCCTGGGCAGTGAACCCTTGCGGGAAGGTCGACTGAGGTTTGCCAAGAGCGCCGCCTTGTGAACCCATGGTGATTCGTTGTCCGAGAGTTGCTCAGCGCCCTGGGCACGGCAGGTTGTCCCTGGAGGCCGGCTCTATTACCTTGCAAATCTGAATGATTACTCTATGTAATCGCTTGTCAGAGGACCGGGGAGAGTCATGTCGATCAGGCATTTCATGGGCGGCGCCGTTGTGCTGGGCACCGTCGCGGCCGGGGCGTTCGGTGTGGCGGGGACGGCGTCCGCCGCGACGCCGTCCGCCGTCATCACGGTTCGCGGAGGGGACGGCGGGCACGGCGGGCCGGCCACGGCGCCGGAGCGTGTCCTGACCAACAGCGCGCTCGTCAGGGCGTCCGAGGCGCTGGTTCGCTCGGCGCGACGGCACGGGAACCAGCGGGTGACGATGGTCATCATGGAACGATCCGGCACCATCCGGCTCGTGATCCGCACCCGTGAGGCAGGCCCGCAGACCTTCAAGTCCGCCAAGCGCAAGGCTTACACCGCCGTTGCCTTCGGGCAGCCCACGAGCGCCCTGGCCGGAAACGAAACGATCAAGCAGATTCCCGGCACCCTCGTCCTGCCCGGCGGGGTTCCCGTGAAGTACAAGGGCTTCCCCATCGCCGGTATCGGTGTCGGTGGCGCGCCCGACGGCAGAATCGACGAGGCCATCGCCAACGACGTCCTCGCAGCCATCGGCCACTGATCAGAGGCCACCGGCTCGTCGTCGTTTTCAAGCTCCCAGGCTGGGGTGGGGCCGCAGCAATCGCGGCCCCGTCTCGGTCTGGTTGCTCTGCGCAGCCTTCGGTGGTGGCGACCGGCGGCGGACGGCTGGCCTGGTTTCACCGTCCGAGCGGCGATTGCTCAGGTTTTCAGCGTCAGTCCGGCAGTCTTCGCCAATAGGCCACCCAGCAACTGAGAAGCACTACAGACACTAGGACGAGAAACAGCCAGAGCCACCACACAATGGTCACCAAACCGGTCGCCGTGTTGGAGAGGAACCCAGCAATCACCAGGGCGAAGAAGTTGATGACCGCCCCAAGCAGGAAGGGAAGCCAGAGGAGTAGCTTGGTACGGCGCATGGTGCAGCCTTCCGAAGACGGCGTGGCATTCCCGTCGATAGTGAGTGGCCTAGGCTGAGGTCCTTCTGAGCGTAACCGACGCACAGCGGACAAGCGGCGGTTTTGGGCTAGGTGGAGGTCAGTGGGTGCATCTGGAGAGCTCAGAGGCGTTGTATTGACGTGAATGTCGGCGGTTGACCTTGCCCACCGCTCTCAACAGTGCAGACGCCCCGGAGCCGTACGGACCGGGGCGTCTGACATCTCGGAGTTCAGGTTCGGGCTTCGATCTTTTGGTCGGCTCTGGTCGCGTTGCGGATCACCTCGCTGGCGAGCACTTCGTGAGGGGAGCCGAGGTCGATCGCGCTGGCCTCGTCGAGGCGGGCCAGTTGGGAGTCGGTGAAGGTGATGTCCAGGGCTCCTAGGTTGTCTTCCAGTTGCGTGAGGGTGCGTGCGCCGATGATGGGTGCCGTCACGCCCGGGCTTTGGAGGGTCCAGGCCAGCCCGACCTGGGCGGGGGTGTGGCCCAGTTCCTTGGCGACCTCCTTCACGACGTCGGCGATGGCGAGGTTGTGTTCGGTGAGCTTGCCCAAGTCGTAGTTGAAGCTTTTGCGGGTGCCGTCTTCGGTTCGGGCGTTCGACTCGACCAGGTCGTCGCGGTTGTACCTGCCGGTGAGCACTCCGCCGCCCAAGGGGGAATAGGGGATCACGCCCAGGCCCATTTCACGTGCCATGGGGATCAGGTCGCGCTCCCCGGTGCGCTCGACAAGGTTGTGTTCGATCTGGAGCGCTACCAGCGGCGACCAGCCGCGCAGGTCGGCGATCGCCTGCATACGGGACACCTGCCAGGCCGGGATGTTGGAGACCCCCACGTACAGGACCTTGCCCTGCCGGACGAGGTCGTCCATGGCGCGCAGGATCTCATCGACCGGCGTCAGGAAGTCCCACACGTGCAGATAGAGCAGGTCGATGTAGTCGGTGTCCAGCCGCCGCAGGCTCGTCTCCACCGACGCGAACATGGTCTTGCGGTGATTGCCCCAGGAATTCGGGTCGCCGGGGCGGCGCAGCGTCGAATATTTCGTCGCCAGCACCAAACTTTCGCGGTTGTCGCGGGTGAATTCACCAAGCAAGGTCTCTGACGTGCCATTGGTGTAGGTGCTGGCGGTGTCGATGAAGTTGCCACCGCGTCCGACGTAGAGGTCGAAAAGCTTGCGCGACTCGTCCTGGTCGGTGCCCCAGCCCCATTCGGTGCCGAAGGTCGCCGCGCCCAGTGCCAGCGGCGATACCCGCAGTCCGGAACGGCCCAGCAGCCGATAAGTGTCGAGGGTGAGCGACATCGTGGCCTCCTGTGCTTGAGATCCGTTGTCGGGGCCAGTCTGTGACCGCCGCGGGCCGCGGGTAAGGGAGAGGAATTCCTGGGAAAGCCAGTCCCACCCTCGCGTAGGCTCGATCACGTGATCCGCACGGTGGACACGACACAGGAGCTGGCCGCGTTTCTGCGGACCCGGCGCGAACGCCTGGACCCGGACGATTTCGGACTGCCGGCGCGTCGGCGGTCCCGGCGGACCCCGGGATTACGCCGTGAAGAGGTCGCCGAACTGGCCGGGGTCAGCACCGACTATGTCGTGCGGCTGGAACAGGGGCGCGGGCTGCGGCCCTCGGCGGACGTGGTGGAGGCGTTGTCGCGGGCGCTGCGCCTGGCCCCCGACGAACGCGCCTATTTGTTCGACCTGGCCCGGCACCGTCCCCGCAATGCCGACAAGCCCGCCACCACCGTGGCGCCGCCGCTGGCGCGGCTGGTCGCCGACCTGTCGCCGCTGCCGGCCATGCTGCTGAACCACCGGTACGACATCCTGGCCTGGAACGACGAGATCGCGCGGCTGCTCCTCGATTTCGACACCCTGCCGCCGTCTCAGCGCAATTCGATGTGGCTGTGCCTGATGCATCCGGAGACGCGGGAATTCTATGTCGACCGCGAACGCGTGGTGCGGGAGGGGATCGCCCACCTGCGCGCCGCGTGGGCGGCGCATCCGGAGGATCAGGCGCTGACCGACCTCATCGCCGAATTCACCGCTGGTGACGAGGAATTCGCGCGATTGTGGGCCGAAGGGGATGTCCGGGTCAACGGACGCGGGCGCAAGGTGATGCGGCATCCGGAGGTCGGCGTGGTCGCGGTGGACTTCGAGACCCTCATGCCGCTTCAGGATCCGAATCTGCGGCTGGTGATCTACCGTGCCGCGGACGAGGAGAGCCAGGCGGCATTGGACCGGTTGTGCCCGCCATCGTGAGGTGATCTCACGCGGTCGCCGTTCGTCATGGTGGTGCGGAGGACCGCGGCCGATATGGAGAAGGCGACGCACTGCGAGTTCTCGATGCCGCAGCCGGTCGGCGGTGATGTGTGCGGTGAGGGGGCCTTCAGCGGCGTGCGTGGCGGATTTTCAGCCGTCCGAAGCCCATGGCTCCGGAGATCCGGATCCTCGGCCCGCCGGAGCGGGGACGCCGCGGGACCTTGTAGAGGGGGGCCTTCCACACGGTGTGCAGGCCGTCGATATCGACGACCGCGTCGCGCGGCACCGTGATCCTGGCCTTGCCGGTGCCGAGCCTCAGCTCGATGTCGATCACCTGATGCTCGATGACCGCGCGCGACAGGTCCAGCTCCACCCTTCCCATCGCGGATTCGACGACGAGGTTCCTGGGCACCCGCCACGCGCCGCGCCGCCGGATCCGTCCGCTGGCGGCGGCGATCGTGGACGGGCCGTCCGGCTGCTCCTCCGGGAGGGAGGTCAGGGCCGATGCCAGATCACCCTGCGTCCTTGCGGTGAGCACCTGGTGGAGGCGCCCGTCCATCTCCTCGTGCGAGATGCGCCCTTCGGTGAAGGCGTCCTGGAGGCGTTGCGCGGCCGCGTCGCGGTCCTCGTCGCCGACCAGCGGGGACGGGTCTTCCGGCAGCGAGGTCACCGGCCCACTGTAATGCCGCACCGGAACCGCGGGCGCGCGCCGGGGACCGCGGCGGACCGGGCCCGCAGCGCCGGGCCCGGCTTGGAGCACCCGCTACCCGGTGGGGGTGAGCAGGACGGGGTAGCGGGTGCCGCTGCCGTTGGCGGTCTTGGTGGCGGTGGCGACGATCCGGCCGTCGTCGTTGATGCCGTGCGCGGTGAGGATGTGGTAGCCGCTGTCCGCGGGGATGAGCGTGCTGAGGTCGGTGGCGACCCCGTTCTGGTAGACGAACCCGGTGGCGACGGCCTGCCCGACGATCGTCCCACTGTCGTTGATGGCGTTGGCGACGGTGTCGCCGCGTCCCGTGCCGGGGACGTTGAGGTCGGTCACCGTGCCGTCGCGGAACACGACGGCGTGGGAGGTGCCGTTCTCCTTGCCGGTCGTGACGGTGGACTGGCCCGCCGCCACGCCGGAGGAGTTGACGGCCCTGGCCTCGGCGTAGGTGCCGCCTGGCAGGATCCCCAGCGACCTGATCCGGCCGTCCATCCATTCGACGGCGGGGATGGTGGCGTTGCCCGCGGCGATGGCCGATCCCACGATCACCCCTTTGTCGTTGACCGCGTTCGCGCGGCCCTCGGTGCCGCCGGGCAGCGGCGGAAGCCTGGTGATCGTGGACCCGCTCACCGTCCAGGCGCTGGTGTGGCCGTCGGCCTGGAGGGTCTTGCCGACGATCAGGCCGCTCCCGTTGATGCCGGTGGCCCGCACGTCGTAGAACGATTTGTTCGGATCGATGCCGAGGTCCACGCCGGTCGCGCCCGGCCCGTCCCAGCGCGTGGGGCGGTGGACGTTGAGGACGGGGCCGCTCGTGGGGGTCAGGTAAACGTCCCCGACGGTGACGCCGTTGTCATTGATCGCGAGGGGTTCGGTGAACTGGTGGGTGTTGCCGGGATCGTCCGGCGTGGACAGGAACTGCGGCGTGCTGGTCCCGGCCTTGATGACGAACGCCTGCCCGTTCTGCGCGCCGGGCTGCCGTCCGACGCCGATGATGTCGCCCCGGTCGTTGATGCCGGTGTAGCGCTGCGCCTCGGCCGGGCCGACCGTCAGCGTGTAGTGCGGCGCCGCCGCGTGCGCCGCCGCGTGCACCGCCGTCGCGGCGCCCGCCCCGGCGACGGCCAGCGCGGCCGTACCGGCGACGGCCGCCATCCGGGACGCGGTACGTCCCACGGACCCGGAAGAGAACCCGAGCGTCATGCGAGTCAATTCGGCCACCTCTTGATCACGGCCGGTCCCCTTGGACCGGCCGTCCGATGATCCGAGGAGACATCGCCGTCTCCCCACCAAGAGATAGGCGAGGGGGTTTCACCACCCGCGGGCCGGGACTGTGATCACTGTCTAGGACGGGTCGATCGAGCGCGTGCCCTGGACCAGCTCCCGGGTGTAGGGGTGCGAGGGGTGGTCGAGCACGTTGGTGACGGTGTCCAGTTCGACCACGCGGCCGTCCTTGAGGACCAGGACGCGGTCGGCGGTGTTGCGCACGACGGCGAGGTTGTGCGTCACGAACAGCATGGCCAGGCCCTCGTCGCGCTGGAGGCCGCGCAGCAGTTCCAGGATCGCGGCCTGGACGGAGACGTCGAGGGCGGAGGTCACCTCGTCGCAGATCAGGACCTCGGGACGGCAGACCAGCGCGCGGGCGATGGAGACCCGCTGTCGCTCGCCGCCCGACAGCTCGTCCGGGTAGTGGTTCATCGTGGCCCCGGACAGGCCGACGCGCTCCAGGGCCCGCTCGACGGCGGCGGTGACCGCGGCGCGGTCGTCGCGGTGGAACATCCGGTGCGTCACCGCGAGGATCTCGCCCACGGTGCGGCGCGGGTTGAGCGAGTTGAAGGGGCTCTGGAAGATGTACTGCATCGTGCGGCGGGTGCCGGCGGGGCGTGACCTGGCACGGGACGCGAGCGGGGCGCCGTGCAGGAGGATCTCCCCCCGGTGCTCGGGATGCAGCCCGATCAGGCAGCGGGACAGCGTGCTCTTGCCCGAACCCGACTCCCCCACGACGGCCAGGCACTCGGCCTCCCGCAGCTCGAAGGAGACGTCGAAGAGCACCTGCCGGCGCCGGTAGCCCGCCCGCAGGTCCGTGACCCGCAGCACCACCGGGCCCTCCGGCGGAGGCGGGATCTCCTGGACGACCCGCTCGGCGACCTGCTTGCGTTCCCTGACGCGGGTGCAGCGGACCTCCCGGCCGCCGACGGGCACCGCCTCGGGCGGCCCGCCCGAGGCGCAGGCGTCGACGGCGATCGGGCAGCGGGGATGGAACGGGCAGCCGCCGGGCCGGCGTCCCGGCGGCGCGGTGTCGCCCGGAATGGTGGCGAGGACGGTGCGGACGCGGACGTCGGGCACCGAGCCCAGCAGCGCCTGCGTGTAGGGGTGGGCCGGATCGGCGAACACCTCGCGGACCGGGCCGGCCTCGACGATCCGCCCCGCGTACATGACCAGCACTCGGTCGGCGATGCCGGCGACCAGCGACAGGTCATGGGTGACGTAGAGCGCGGCGATCGAGTGCGCGTCGCACAGCCGCCGGACGATGGCGAGGACGCGGGTCTCCGTCGTCACGTCCAGGCCGGTGGTCGGCTCGTCGAGGACGAGCACGGCCGGGGTGAGGATCAGCGCCATGGCGATGCCGACGCGCTGCTGCTGCCCGCCCGAGAGCTGGTGCGGGTAGCGGGCCTGGAACCCGGCGTCGGACGGCAGGCCGACCTCCTCCAGCACGGCCCGGATCCGGGAGCGGATCTCCGCCCTGGACGTCGCGGGCTCGTGCGCCTCGACGACCTCGCCGAGCTGGCGCGCCACGCTCAGCGCGGGGTTGAGCGCGGCGGCGGGATCCTGGGGGACGTAGGCGACGGTCCGGCCGCGCAGCGCCCGGCGCCCCTGGTCGCCTAGCGCCAGCAGGTCGGTGCCCGTCACCTCGACGCTCCCGCCGGCGATCCGCGCGCCGCGCCGGGCGTAGGCGAGCAGCGCCATGCCGACGGTCGTCTTCCCGGAGCCGGACTCGCCGACCAGTCCGACGATCTCCCCCGGGCGGAGCGCGAGCGTGACCTCGTCCACGATGTCGTGGCCGGCGGAGACCTCCACCCGCAGGCCGCGGACCGCGGCGATCCCCTCGTCGATGGTCATGGGCCGGTCACGCTCCGTTCTCGCGGTCCAGGCCCGCCACCGAGCGGGACATGCCCTCCGCGACCAGGTTGACGCCGAAGGCGAAGATCGCGATGCACAGCACCGGGACGATGACGGCCGGTGGCTGCGCGGCCATGCCGTCCCGCCCCTCGTTGATCATCAGCCCCCAGTCGGCGGTGGGCGGCCGGATGCCCGCGCCGAGCACGCTGAGCCCGGCGACCGCGGCGATCGACCAGACGACGCGGAGCCCGAACTCCACGGTCAGCGGGGTGAACACGTTCGGCAGGATCTCGCCGAGCAGGATCCGGCGCCGCGGCATCCCGAGCGCCTCCGCGGAGCCGACGAACTCGCGCCGCGCGACCTCGGCGGTGACGCCGCGGGTGACCCGCGCGACCTGCGGGGCGTGCGCGATGCCGATGAGCAGCACGAGCAGCCACAGCCGCATCCCGAGCAGCGACACGAACAGCATCGCGAAGACGATGACCGGCAGGGCCAGCACGACGTCCCCGATCCGCATGATCAGCTCGTCGAGCCAGCCGCCGGCGTATCCGGCGACCAGGCCGGCGCCGGCCCCCAGCAGCATGCCGAGCGCCGCGGACGCGAGCGACATCCAGACCAGCAGCCTGCCGCCGCCCAGCACCCGCGAGAGGACGTCGCGGCCGAGCTGGTCGGTGCCGAGCGGGGCCGCGCCGGACGGCCCGGCGAAGGGGGCGCCCACGAACTCGCTCGGGCTGTGCGGCGCCACGAAAGGTCCCGCGAACGCGAGCACCACGATGAAGAGGGTGAGCGCCAGGCCCACCCGGACCCGCGTGGAGGCCAGGAGGCGCCGCCGCTTGGCGGGCCGCCGCCGGGGCCCGGATGCGGTCGTGGAGGTGGATGCGGTCGTGGAGACGGACGCGGGGTCCGTTGCCCGCGGGGTCATCGCGTCCTCAGTCTCGGGGTGAAGTAGGCGGTCAGCACGTCGGCGATGAGGTTGAACAGCACGTAGCAGGCGGCGAACAGCAGCACGATCGCCTGGATGACCGGCAGGTCACGCTGGTTGACGGCGGTCTGGAGCTGGCTGCCGAGGCCCGGGTACTGGAAGACGTACTCCACGATCACGACACCGCCGAGCAGGTAGGCGAGGGAGAGGGCGGTGCCCTGGATGGCGGGGACGAGGCCGTTGCGCAGCGCGTGCCTGAGCAGGACCACGCGCGGGCTGAGCCCCTTGAGCCGGGCCATCATGACGTAGTCGGAGTCGAGCGCCTCGATGAGCGACGCGCGGACGAGGCGCGCCAGGTAGGGCACAACGGCCAGGGTCAGCGTCGCGACGGGCAGCACCAACACCTCCGGTACGGCCAGGGCGGTGCTGCCGGGTTCGACGAGCGACACGGCCGGCAGCACCGGGAGGACGGTGGTGGAGAACAGCATGACCAGCACCAGCGCGGTGACGAACTCGGGCAGCCCCGCGAGGGTCACCGACACGGCGTTGACGATGCCGTCGAGGACGCCCCTCGGACGCAGCGCCGCCGCCGCGCCCACCGCGACCGACAGCGGCACCGACACCAGCGCCGACACCGCGAGCAGCGTCAGCGAGTTCCCCGCCCGCCATCCGACGGTCGTGGAGACCGGTTCGCCCGCCGCGAGGGACCGGCCGAGGTCGAGGCTGATGAGCCGGCCCGTCCAGTGCAGGTACTGCGTGACGACCGGCTCGTCCAGGCCGAGTTCCCCGCGCAGCGCCGCCACCTGCGCCGGGGACGCGGTCGGGCCGAGGACGGCCCGGGCCGCGTCGCCCGGCAGCAGGGTGGTCGCCAGGAAGACGACCATGGAGACGGCGGCCAGGGTGAGCACCCCGAAGACGAGCCGCCGCAACAGCCACAGGTGCCGGCCGCGCCATCGGGGCCGGGTGGCGGGCGGGCCGGCCGTGGCGGGGGTGCGCGCCACGTCGGCCACCGTCTCGTCGCTCATGCTGCCCTCCTTCTCGGGTCGGCGCCGCGGCGGTCAGCCGAGCCGCACGACGTCCCGGACCTCGTCTGCGGACGCGACGCCGAGCGCCGCCTCGAACGCGTCGATCGCGGGCTGCGCCTCGGCCTTGAAGGCCGCGTACGCCTCGCGGCTGGGGTACTCGTCGTAGTCGGTGAACTCGCCGTCCCCGAGCAGGCGGAACAGGAACCGGCCGCCGTGCTTCTCCAGGAGCGGGCGGATGGCTCCGAGCAGGTGGGGGTTCTCGGCGGCGATCCGGTCGGCCTCGTCGGAGGACATGGGGAAGGTGATGGTGACCATGACGGACATGGAGACTCCTGTCTGGTGATCGGTGCCCGGGATCGGCGGGTACGGGTGGGGGTCCTCGGAGCCGGCGGCGCGTCCCCGGTCAAGCGGTGAAACCGACCTTGCCGAGGAGGCGGGTCATCCCGAAGCCGGTCAGGTCCTTCTCGGGGAAGCCCGCGACCTTCTTGTTGTAGGCGCCGAGCGTGTTCGGGAAGACGGGGATGATCCAGCCGCCCCGCTCGAAGAGGATCCGCTGCATCTCGTGCAGGTGCTCCTTGCGCTTGGCCGCGTCGAACTCGGCCGACGCCTTCTCCCAGAGGGCGGCGTACTCGGGGTCCTTGAAGTGGCTTTCGTTGATGCTGGCCCGCGGGCCGTCGTTCAGCGACGAGGTGGTGAGGATGGCGCTCGCGGGATAGGTGTCGACCGCGAAGTCCCACTGGAGGTAGTTGGGGCCGAACAGGGTCGCGGAGTCGAGCACGTTGACCTTGACGTTCAGCCCGATCCTGGCGGCGTTCTCGGCGAGGACCTGGCAGGTGGCGATGAGGCCCGGGCCGAGGTCGGCGGTGTTGAGGGTGAGGGTCGCGCCCTGCTTGCCCGCCTCCCGCACCAGCGCCCTGGCCTTGGCCAGGTCGTTGGCGCGGACCAGGTCGGTGGCCAGGTCCGGGTCGTAGCGGCCGTAGAGGTCGTTACCGGCCTGGGCGTATCCGCCGTACGCGGAGAGGACGACCCGCTTGCGGTCGAGGCAGAGCCGCAGGGCCTGGCGGAGCCGCACGTCCGCGAGGGCCCCGGAGTCGACCCGCATGGTGATCGGGTAGAAGAACCCGGCCTCGGAGTTGAAGACGACGAGGTCGGAGCGGCCCTTGGCCTGGGCGATCTGCGCGGCGGTCAGCCCGATGACCGCGTCCATCTGCCCGGAGACCAGCGCGTTGTACCGGGCGCTGTCGCTGCCCAGGAGCGTCGCGGTGACACCGTCGAGGAAGGCCGCGTCCCCGTGGTAGTTGGGGTGGCGTTCGAACGTCGCGTTGACGCCGGCGGTGAAGCCGGTGCATTTGAACGGGCCCGTCCCGACCGGCTTCTTCGGGTCGTAGCCGACCGGGACGATGCCGAACGCCTGGCCGTCGCCGATGGCCTGGTCGAACCAGGCGGTGGGACGGGCCAGGGCGAACCGGACGGTCCGCTCGTCCATCGCCCGCATCGACGCGATCATGCCGATCTGGCCCGCGCCCGTGGCGTGCGTCTTGTGGTCCAGCATCCGCTCGAAGCTGTGGATGACGTCCTCGGCGGTGAGCGTCTTGCCGTTGTGGAACTCCACGCCCTGCTTGACCCGGATCGTCCATTGGTCGCCCTCGGCGTTGTGCTCGATGCTCTCGGCGAGCTGCCTGGCCAGCTTGAAGTCCGGGTCGACGAAGGTGATCCCCTCGTAGATCGCCGCGGCGACGACCCCCGACATGGTGTCGAGCTGGACGTGGGCGTCGGTGCCGGACGAGGCGCCGCCGCCGGAGAAGCCGAGCCGGAGCCGCCCGCCCCGGACGGGTTTCCCGGTCGGGCGTGCCGAGGACGCCGTGGAGCCCCCCGAGCAGGCGGCCAGCAGCGGTGCCGCGGTCATCGCCGCGCCGCCGAGGCCGATCGTACGCAGCAGGTCGCGGCGTCCCAGGCCGTCCTGGCCCGCGAGCCGGTCGTTCATGAGGACCTCCGGGGTGGGGAGAGGCTGATCTGATCAGGTCGCGGCGAGGGAGCGGAGGTAGGCGCCGGCAGCGGCGGCGGCCATCCGCTCCAGCTGGTCGGCGCGCGTGCAGGTGGCGACCATGTCGCGGAAGTAGCGCTGCATCGCCTGGCCGTCGGCGGCGGCGCTGGAGCTGGAGTTGCGGAGGAGGAGCCCGACCGCGTCGTAGGCGAGCTGCTCGGAGGCGAAGTACATGTCGTTGAGGCGGGCGCCCTTGTCGCGGCTGAAGGGGTCGCTTCCCTCGACCGAGAGGCGCGCGTACTCCTCGTACAGCTGGCCGCCCCGGACCGAGATCGCCGCGGCGGCGTCGGCCCAGGCCAGCCCCATCCCGAGCCAGCGCTGGTAGTCGGGGTGCTCCGCGCGCAGGACGGTCTCGGCGTGGTGCGGGACGGTCGAGGTGGTGATGATCCGGACGTACTCGTCGACGGCGGCCATCGCGGTGCCCGCCGTGATCGCGGCGATCTCGCCCTCGGCGAACCCTTCGAAGGTGCCGCCGTAGACGGGGTTGCCGTGGAGTTCCGAGCCCGCGGTGGGCCCGGCGGACTCGTCGAACCACGTGCAGTCCACGGCGAAGTGGTCGGGGACGAAGGCACCGTCCAGGACGACGCTGTTGGAGCCGCTGCCCTTCATGCCGATGATGCCGCCCCAGTCGTCCAGGATCGTGTAGTCGCCGCCGGGCACCACGAACCAGCAGAAGCGGTCGGGCGCGTCCGGCTCGACGCCGGGAAAGGTGCCGAACCCCATGAAGTGGGTGGAGTACGGGACGCCCGAGCAGTACCGCCACTTGCCGGAGACCTTGTAGCCGCCCGGCACGCGCTCGATCACGGTGTTCTGCCCGTTGCCGCTGGCGGGGCTCACGAGCTGGCCGTGCAGGCCGAAGATCTCCCGCTGGGCGCGCTCGGAGAAGTAGGAGCCGACCTGGAGGGCGTGGCCGGCGCCGAGGCACAGGCACCACGCGGTCGACGGGCATCCGCGCGCCACCTCGGCGATCAGCCGGTAGAACGCGGGGACGCCGAGCTCCAGGCCGCCGAACCGGCGGGGCTGGAGCATCCGGTAGAAGCCCGCCTCCCAGAACGCGTCGTGCGTCTCGGGCGAGTAGGTCCCGCGGTCCTCGGTGGCCTGCTGCTCGGCGCGCAGCAGCGGGCGCAGCTCGGCGGCCCGCGCCAGCAGACCGGCCAGCACGGCGTCGGAGCCGCCGTCGGAACCACCGTCGGAGCCTCTGTTGCAGCCACTGTCGGAGCCGTCACCGGAGGGGGTGCCGGTCCTGTTCCCGGGAGCCGCCCCCGTGCTGGAGACCGGGCCGGGCGGCGGCTCGCCGGGGGCGGCGCCGACGCCGCCTTGGCCGGTCCGTGCGCGGATCGGTGCTCTGGTCACCACACGTCCTTCCCGAGGTGTCCCGCCTGGGCGGGGCGGGGCTGATGGTGTGGTGAATGCTGCATCGCGAGCCGGTGACCAGGCCATGTGCGCCCGACCAGCCTTGCGGGGACCGGTTGGGCGGCGGCACAGCGCCCACGCGGCACCGTGCCGCTACAGTGCGGGAAGGAGGGGGCGGCCCGTGGGCTTGGGGAACGCCCCACCCCGCTCCCCTTCCGCAAGCCCCTCTCCTTGAACGGTGCGTATGAAGCCTTCGACGGGTCCTGCCTGGCTGGTTCTCGCGTCGTCGGAGCCGTCCGCGGCCGCCTCGTTCTACCGGGCCTTCCTGGACTGGTCGTTCGAGGACGGCGGGGCCGGGGGCCTGAGGGTGGCGCGGCCCGGCGGCGAGGCGTTCGGGGAGATCCTCGACGCGGGCGGCGCGCCCGTCGCCGGTGCGCCCGCCGACCACTGGACGGTGTGCTTCGGCGTCGCGGCGCTGGACCCGGCGCTGGAGGCGGTGGCACCGTGGGCGCCCCGGGTGGCCCGTCCGGTGGACCTCGACGGCCGTCCCGGCGCGATGGTGACCGATCCCCGGGGGGCCGTGTTCGGGCTGGTCGAGTCGGACCCGGGCCAGGTGCGTCCGCAGCGGTGCCCGTACCACTGCGAGCTCGCCACCGACGATCTGCCGCTGGCCGAGCGTTTCTACTCGGCGGTGCTCGGCGCGGGCATCCGCCCGGTCGAAGACGACATCTTCGACTTCCGTGGCCTGTCCACACCCGACGGCCTCTCCCTGGGCGGGATGCTGGACGTCCGGGAGTTCCACCCGAGCCCGATCGCCCCGCACTGGGTGCCCTACTTCTACGTGGAGGACGTCGACGCGGAGGCGATGCGGGCCGTCGAGCTCGGCGGCCTTATGCGGATACCCCCCGACACCTCGCCGTTCGACCGGTACGCGCTGCTCACCGATCCGAGCGGCACGCTGTTCGGGCTGTCCGACGAGCACATGCGGACGACCGGCCCGCGGCGCGGAGGCCGCGCGGCGGACGGCTCGGGCCGCCGCTGAGGCACTGTCCCGCGGACCAGCCTTCGCCGAAGCCGCTGGTCCCGGGCCCATGGCGGGGCGCGCCCCGGTTCACGACACTCGGGTGGCATGACCAAGATCGACCTTTGCATCGCGGGTGAGAGCGCCCGGGCCCGGGACGTCGTGGACGCCGCCGTCGCCGCCGAGCAGGCCGGGTTCGCGGCCGTCGCGTTCGCCGACCAGCTCGGGGCGGCCTTCGTCGGGCCGGACGCCTGGAACCAGGAGTGCTGGACGATGATGGCCGCCGCCGCCGCGCGGACCGAGCGGGTGGACATCGGCTCCATGGTGCTCAACTACGCCAACCGCGACGCGGGGACCACCGCCGTCGCGGCGGCGTCCCTCCAGGACCTGTCGGGCGGGCGGCTCTGGCTGGGGATCGGCTCGGGCACCGGGCGGCGGAGCCCCTTCGCCCGCGAGCAGTTCTCGCTCGGCCGGACGCCCCCGCCCGACCCGCAGCGCCGCGCCGGGACGGCGGCGTGGATCGCCGGGCTCCGGCGGGTGTGGTCGCTGGAGGGACACGGCCTCCTGCGGCCGGAACCGCTCCCGCCGCTCATCGTCGGCGCGTTCGGGCCGAAGACGGCGGCGCTCGCCGGGCGGGTCGCCGACGGCGTCGCCTGCCCGCTCGACGGGTTCGGCGACCATGCCCGGCCGCTGGAGGAGCTCGTGGAGGTCGCGCGAGCCGCCTTCACGGAGGCGGGACGTACCGGCGGATTCCGGGTCGTGGCGCACACCGGGCCGCACGAGCCGGTCGACGACCCCCGGTGGGATCCGGGCGCGCCCGTCTGGGACCGGCTGGCGAAGCTGGGCGCCGAGCGGATCGTGCTGTTCGCCCCGCCCTCGGCACAGGAGATCACCAAGCTCGGCAAGCGCCTGCTGGGCTGAGCCGGTGGGGGACGGCTGCCGGGCCGTCCCCCACCTGCCGCACGGGTGATCCCGTGTTCAGGACGCCCCGGAGAGCGTCGCCGGACGGGAGTAGGACCCCCGGTGGAACACCAGCGGGTCGGCGTCCCGCAGCACCTCCAGCTCCTCGACCGTCGCGAGGACGAGGTCGTGGTCACCGGCCCGGTGCACCGAGAAGCGCGCGCAGCACAGCCAGGCCAGCGCCCCGTCCAGGCGCGGCAGCCCGTGCGCGCAGGGCGACCACCCGACCCCGTCGAACCGCTCGGCGGGTGGACGGGCGAACCGGCCGCACAGCCCGCTCTGGTCGGCGGCGAGCACGTTGACGCCGAAGCGCGTCCCGTCCCGCATCGCCGTCCACGCCCGCGAACCCACGTCCGCGCAGAACGACACCAGCGGAGGCCGCAGCGACACCGAGGTGAACGTCCCGACCACGAACCCAGCGGGCCCTGCGGGCGCGGCGGCGGTGACCACCGCGACACCGGTCGGCACATGCCCGAGCACACGCCGGAAGTGGGCGGCCTCGATCGACATCACCGATCCCCTCCTCAGGCGAACACGTGCCGGGCGGCGCCCTGGATGAGCAGCCTCCCGGCGATCTCGTAGGACTTCTGCTGGTGCAGGATGTGCCGGGAGATCGTCATCAGATCGCGCAGCGGCCGGTCGAACGGGCCGCTGGAGAACACCGCCTTCGACCCGACGAGTTCCAGCGCCTGGAGCACCGAGCCGCGGCACAGGTCGGCCGTCAGCACGCCCGCCATTAGCCCTCTGGCCCGCTCGGCGGCCGAGAGCACACGGCCCGCCCAGAGCGCTTCGGAGAACTCCTCGGCCACGTCGTGCACGTACGCGTGCGCCGCCTGCCATTTGGCCTCGGCCTCGGCGTAACCCGCCAGCACCCGGTACTCCTCGCGGATCGGCCTGCCGTCCGGCCCGACCTTGGTCCGCGCCAGGTCGAGCAGCTCGTCCAGGACGTGCCGGGTCAGGCCGAGGGCGACGCCGAGCCCGTTCAGGGCCAGCACGTCGGCGCTGCGGGTCAGCGGGGGCAGGTCCCCCCGTCCCTCGTAGCGCAGGGTGAACAGGTGCTCCTCGGGGACGAAGACGTCGTCCACCGAGTAGTCGGTGCTGCCGCTGCCCGCCAGCCCGGTGGTGTGCCAGGTGTCGTGCAGGGTGACCTGGTCGACGGGCAGGAACGCCAGATGCTCGCGGATCGCCCCGTCGGCGTCGCGGACCGGCTCATCGTCCACGTAGACGAACGCGCCGCACAGCACCCGGTCGGCGTTGCGGACCCCGCTGCCGAACGGCCACCTGCCCGTCAGCCGGTAGCCGCCCGGGACCGGCACGGCCCGTGCGGGCGGGATCCAGGCCCCGGCGGTCGCCAGGTCGATCGACGGGAAGACCTCCCGCGCGACGGCCTCCGGCAGCTGGCCCGCGTAGAAGCCGCTGTCGGCGAGGATCTGCACCGTCCACCCGGCGGAGGCGTCGTGCCGCGAGATGGACTCGATCATGCGGAGCTGGTCCTCCAGCCGCATCTCCGGCCCGCCCCAGCCGCGCGGGAACGCGATCCGGAAGACCCCGGCCTCACGAAGCCGCTCCAGCAGCTCGGGCGGCAGCCGCCGCTCCCGCTCGATGGTGTCCGCCGCGGCCCCGATGGCCGGCCCGAGCTTGTCGACCCGCTCCAGGATCTCCGCGGTCTCCAACGTGACCGGCCGATCCGTGCCACTGCTCATCAACCGCTCCTCGGTGTCTGGGCGTCTCGGTACCAGCAGAATCGCGAGATCGCGGCGGAGCGGCCATGTGCCGCCGGACAGTCTTGCCCGGTGCGGCCTGTCACGGTGCCCTACCGTGCGCGGCCTTACTGGGGGCGGCGGCCCTGCCGCAGGGCGGTCGTCGCGAGCCAGAAGTGGATCCGGTCGCCGAAGGACGACAGGTCCCGCCCGGTGATGCGCTCGATGAGGCCCAGCCGGTACCGCATCGTGTTGCGGTGGATGAACAGCTCCTCGGCCGCCGGGCCGGTGGCGCAGTCATGGCTGAGGTAGACATGCAGCGTGTCGACGAGCCGGCCGCCGTGCTGCTCGTCGTAGTCCAGGAGCGGCTGCATCGCCATCGCGGCCAGCTCGTACATCGGCAGGTCGAGGTTGGCGCACAGCAGCGCGGCACCGAGGTTGATCTGCTCCCGGTGGTTGACGCCCGGACCGCGCTGCAACGCGTCCTGCGCCTCGTAGTAGCCGAGCCGGACGCCGCTGACGCCCTGGTGCGCGCCGCTCACCCCGACCCGCGCGTCCGGGCCGAGCTGCGCGAGATGCCCCAGCGTGAGCCGCGCGATCCGCTCCATCTCCTCCCCCGCCGGGACGAGGAGCATGAGGCGGCCCTGCACCGACGCCCGCACGTAGGGCTCGTTGCGCTGGGCGAGCAGCGCGTGCAGGTTCCACGGGAACTTCTGGAGCCGTTTGGGCGAGCAGTCCGCGGCGCCGAGGATCACATGGTTCGCCTGGCCGGTGTCGACGCCGAAGCCGCGCAGCCGGCGCTCGGTGTCCCAGTCCGGGATGGACGCGGTGATGATGTCGTGGAAGAGCTGGGCGGCCAGCTCACGGCGCCCGGTGAGGATGGCGTGCAGCCGGCCGAGCTCCAGGGCCGCGACGTTGGCCGCGAACCCCAGGACCGGCAGGCAGGCGGGTCCGGACGCCGCGCAGAGCAGGGCGACGACGTCGCCCTCCAGCTCGACCGGGACGACTGTGAGCCCCTCGACCACGGCCCCGCCCCCCGGCTGCCAGGCACGCAGGGCCTCGACGGGCCAGGCCGCGCGGCGGGGCGCCTGGGCCAGCACGCTGCCCCGGAGGTCGATCAGGGCGGCCGGGGCGTCCAGGCGGCGGCGGAGCAGGGCGACCAGCGCGGCCATCCCCTGCCCGAGCGTCAGGCACTCCACCAGCTCGCGTTGCAGGTCGAGCATGCTGCCATGCGCGACCGGGGCGTCGGGTTCCCGCGGCGGAGGCTCGTCTGCCAACGGACCCTCCCTGGATCGGGGCGGCGCGGATCGCACCTGAAGGCGCCATCCTCACGGTGCCCAACACGAAACTCCCGTGTCTAGGGCACCGGCCCAAAATCCTCCGCCCCTCGCTGTCCCCATGCACAGCTCGCAGCGGGGGGCGTGGATGTTCAGCGGGGGGCGAGGGTGTTCAGGAAGGTCCGGGCGTGGTCCAGGTAGGCGTCCGGGCGTTCCACGGTGGGCCAGTGGCCGCATTCGTTGAGGACGACCAGGTCGGCCTTGGGGAGGTGGCCGAGGAAGCGCAGCGCCTGCTCCAGAGGGACCATCCGGTCGTGGCGTCCGTGCAGGACGAGGGCGGGGATGTCGGCGAGGGTCGCCAGCGCCGCGAGGTTGGTGTGGGGGACGCTCCGCGAGCGCGCCCAGGCGAGGGCGTGCTCCGGTTCGGAGACCCGCAGGTCGTGCATGGCCGTGACGAGTTCGTCGGTGACCAGCGCCGGGTCGTGGACGATGCCGGTGAGCAGGCGCCTGATCCGGCCCGGGTCCGGGAGGCCGGACTGGCAGTCCTCGAAGAGCCGGTGGACCTCGCTCGGGAAGGGCGCGAGGAGGGGCGGGTCGCCGCCGGTGGACGCCTCGCACGAGCCGATGACGAGGGCCCGCACGCGATCGGGTGCGGTCAGGGCCATGGTCAGCGCCACCGTGCCCCCGGTGGAGACGCCCATGACCGGGGCGGACGGGATGCCGAGGGCGTCCATCACCGCGAACGTGGTCCGCGCGTAGAGGTCGTGGACGGGCTCGTCGAACACCACCGGGCTGCTGCGGCCGAAGTTGGGATAGTCGATCAGGATGCAGCGGTAAGTGGCGGCGAGGGTGCCGACGACCCTGTGGTAGGTCAGCCAGGCGGTCGTCCCGGGGAGGGGGCCGAACGCCTGGAGCATGATCAGCACGGGCCCGTCGCCGACGTCGTGGTAGTGGATCCGCGCGCCGTCGACGCCGAGCGTGCGGCCGGTGGCGGGGTCGCCCAGGAGGCCGTGCACGGTCACGCCGGGACGCGCGGGGAGACGGGGCCGTCCGCCGAGTACTCGCTGCCCGGGACCTTGTGGCCCCAGTACGCGGTGGCGCTGTAGGTGTTGATCTTCCAGTTGGTCTCGTCGACGAGCCGTCCGGCACAGCCGTACTCGGCCTGGGAGCCGGACGGGTTCATCATGTAGAAGGACACCATGTGGTCGTTGGTGTGCTTGCCGAGGGTCTCGGTGAGCCGCGCCATTCCCGCGTTGACCCTGTCCAGGGCCCGGCCGACCGTGTCGAGGTCGCTCACCTCGACCATGAAATGGCCGAGGGACGGCGGCTGGTCCACCTGGACGAAGGCCAGGCTGTGGTGCCGGGGATTCACGCGGGTGAAATGCACCTTGTTCGGGCCGAATTCGATGATGTCGCTGAGCCGGAAGCCGAGTACGTCAAGATAGAACCGCTTGGCCGCCTCGGCGTCGGCGACGTTCTGGAGGATGTGCCCGAGACCGAAGTCGCCGGTGACGAACGTGACGCCCAGCGGCGACACGAAGGGCTGTTCGGGGATGTAGGCGCCGCAGAAGAACTCAAGCGGATTACCGTCGGGGTCGGTGCACCTGACCAGCCTTTCGACGTTCCGGCGTCGGGCGAGGCCGGGGTCCTCGACGGCCTTCACACCGGCCTGGGCAAGGTCGTCGACCAGGCGTTCCAGTGCCGCGGGGTCGCCCACCTCCCATCCGGTGTACGCCAGGCCGTCGCTTTCGGCGGGCTCCACGGCCAGGCGCCATCCCCGCTCGTCCATGCGCAGGAAAAGGGCGTCCTCCGACGCCTCGGAAGGCGCGCCGGCCACTTGCATGCCAAGGAGGTCGGTCGCCCAGGTCCGCCACGCCGCCATGTCGGTGGCGTGAAAACCGAGATAACCCAGTGCCTTGACTTCACCCATCGCCACAATCCCTTTCAGCCATTGCCGTCCGCGCAGTCTCAAAGGCCCGCGCCGGTGGCGCAACCACCGTGATCCGTATCCCGGAACGTCACGCCGGGACCACGGTGTTCTCGATGGCGCGGGCGCGCAGGAGCGTCGTCCAGTGCCGCGACCCGCGTGACGAACTGCCCGGCTGCGAGCGTCAGCATCGTGCCTCCTCCTTCGCGGTGAGGCGCCTGGCCTGGGCCAGCGCCGATCGGAGCCCGTCGCCGAGGGCGGTGAACTCCATGGTCAGAGCGATCTGGTCGGCTCCGTGCTCCAGGGCGAAGACCTGCTCCTCTTCACTCCAGGCGGGGAACAGCCAGGGCTTGGACGCGGCGGCCGCCGCGTCGGCGATCCGGGCCAGGTCGGCGAAGTCGCCGTCGTCGCGCCGGTACGCGCCGCGCCCGCGGCGCAGCGAGAGGTCGGACGGCCCGACGAACACGCCGTCGACCGTCGGGAGCGCGAGGATCTCGGCGGCCTGCTCCAGCGCGCGGGCGTCCTCGATCATGGGGAGGCAGCGGGTGCCGCGGTCCTGGCGGTGCACCCACGGGTCGTCGTAGCCGCCGTAGGAGGTGGTCCGGCCGCCCGCGAAGCTCCGGTCGCCGAGAGGGGGGAACTTGGCGTACGCGGTCACTTCGCGGGCGTGCTCGACGCCGAGGACGTGGGGGATGACGACCGCGTCCGCCCCGAAGTCCAGGGCCTGCTGGATCGGCCCGCGCTCGGGGGCGAGGACCTTGGCGAGCACCTCGACACCGAGGGCCCGTAGGAAGGGGACGAAGCGGTCGAGGGCGGCGAGGTCGAACGCGCCGTGCTCGATGTCCAGGATCACCGCGCCGTAACCGGCCTGGGAGGCGATCTCGGCGGCCGCCACGTTCGGCGTGGACAGCCACACGGCGAACGCGCGGTCCGGGGCGGTGTCGGTCGGCAGGTCGGGCACGCTGCGCTCCTCGGGGATGCGGGTCACAGGAGATGGGCTTGCTTGGCGATCCCGGCGGCGGCGTTCCGGACGGCCGTCGCGCAGGAGGCGGGGCGGAACCGGTGGACCGGCCCGGAAACCGAGACGGCGGCGACGACCCGTCCGCGCCAGCCGAGGATGGGCGCGGCGACGCAGGTCAGCCCCAGGGTGTTCTCCTGCCGGTCGTAGGCCACGTGGCGTTCGCGGACGGCGCGCAGCTCCGCGGCCAGCGCGTGCGGCGTGACGATCGTGTACGGGGTGAGGGGCCGCAGCCGCCGGCTCGCCCTGACCACCGTCTCGGTGTCGCTGAAGGCGAGCATCGCCTTGCCGAGCGCGCTGGCGGCGGCCGGGACGTGCCCGCCGACGCGGGACGGGCACCGGGCCCGCTCGTGACCGTAGATCTTCTCCACGTAGCGGACGTCGATGCCTTCGAGGACGGCCAGGTGCACCATCTCGTGCGCGTGCTCGTAGAGGTCCAGCAGGTAGGGCAGGGCCGCCTCGCGCAGGCGTTGCAGGTCGGGACGGTTCGTCAGGGCCGCGAGCTCGGTCAGCAGCGGGCCCGGCGAGTACTGGGTGCCCGATTTGGCGATCAGCCCGCCGTCCACCAGCGCCGCCAGCAGCCGGTGGACGGTCGACTTCGGCATGTGGGCCCGCCGCGCCACCTCTGAGACGCCCAGCGAGGGCTGCTCGGGGGTGAAGGCGCCGAGCACGGCGAGCGCCTTGCCCACCGATCCCGACGCGGGCAGGTCCGCGTCGGCGCCGTCCGCCGGAGGGCCGGCGGGGGTCGGTCCGCGCACGGCCCCGGCCAGGGGCGGCGGCGCGGCGTGGGCCACGGTGGCGGTGTTCGAGGCCGGCATGGGCTCCTCCGATCCGGTCCTGCTCCTACGGCCGTCCGGCGCGTATGACCCGACTCTCCTGCAGCGTCTGACCTGCGGCATGGGGGGAACTACGCAGGGACCTACCTGTTCACTCCGCGTGAGATCCGGTGAACCGTGCGTGAACGTGCGGGCGGGGTAGGCTGGCCGTCCGCCGGGCCCGCTACCGGCGGGAACGCATTGACGTGCGGCTTTCTCACGCATACTTTCGCTGGTGTAGGGAGTCCTCGACGCTCGGGACGACACGTTGGCGGCAGCAGTCAGACGATCCGACGGCAATCTCCCGCTGGAGCTCACCACTTTCGTCGGTCGCCGCAGGGAAGCCGTGGCGATCAAGCGCCTGGTGCCCCAGGCGCGGCTGGTGACGCTCATCGGTGTCGGCGGGGTGGGCAAGACCCGTCTCGCCCAGCGGGTGGCGGGCGACCTGCGCCGGACGTTCCCCGACGGCGTCTGGCTGGTCGAGCTGGCCGCGCTGCGCGACCCGGCGCTGATCGCCCAGGTGGCCGCGGCCGCCCTCGGCCTCCGCGACAGGTCCGCCGCCTGGAACGTGGACACGCTCGCCGAGCATGTGGCGGACCGGCGGCTGCTGATGGTGCTGGACAACTGCGAGCACCTGCTGGAGGCGTCCGCCGGGCTGGCCGCCGCGCTCCTGCGCACCTCCCCCGGTGTCCGCGTGCTCGCGACGAGCCGCCAGCCGCTCGGCCTGCCGGGGGAGCACGTCGTCGCCGTGGCGCCGCTGTCGGTGCCCGCCGCCGGGCAGGCGGCCGCGGCACCGGCGGACCTCACGCGTTACGAGGCGGTGAACCTCTTCGTGGAGCGGGCGACGGCGGCGGCACCCGGCTTCACCCTGGACGATCACAATGCCGAGGCGGTGGCGCGGCTGTGCTCGCGGCTGGAGGGGCTGCCGCTGGGCATCGAGCTGGCGGCGGTGAAGATGCGGGCGCTGACGCCGCAGCAGATCGTCGAGCGGCTGGACGAGCGGTACGGCCTGCTGCGCACCGGCACGGCGGTCGGCGAGCCCCGCCAGCAGACGCTGGAGGCGCTGTTCGACTGGAGCCACGCCCTGTGCTCGCCCGACGAGCGGCGGCTGTGGGCGCGGGTCTCGGTGTTTACCGGCGGCTTCGGCCTCCAGGCCGCCGAGGACGTCTGCTCCGGCGACGGGCTGGACCGCGACCGGGTCGCCGGGCTGCTGTCCGCCCTCGTCGACAAGTCGATCGTGGCGCGGGTGGGCGAGGACGGCGACGGCTCCCGCTACCGGCTGCTCGACATGATCCGCGACTACGGGCGGCGGCGGCTGGCCGGGTCCGGCGAGGAGGAGCGGCTGCGCCGCCGTCACCGCGACCACTACCAGCGGCTCGCCGAGCGGATCGCGGACCAGTGGTTCACCGCCGAGGAGGTCGCGGCGGTGCACCGCCTCCAGGCCGAGTTCCCGAACCTGCGCGCGGCGCTGGACTTCAGCGCCGACGGCCACGGCCCGGGGCAGGACGGGCCGGACCACGCCGGGCTGCGGCTGGCGGCCTCGCTGTGGTTCGGCTGGCGCGCGGTGGGGCTCGTCCGGGAGGGCAGGCGCCGGCTGGACCTGCTCCTGGCGGCCGACAGGTCCCCGACCCCCGAGCGGGCGCGCGCCCTCGTCGCGGCGGGGTGGCTGGCCGGGATCCAGGAGGACCACGCGAGCGCGGCCGCGATGCTGGAGGAGGCCCGCGCGCTGGGCACACGGCTCCGGGACGAGTGGGTCCTCGCCCACGTCGCCCAGTTCACCGGGCACCTGGCGATGGCGGAGGGCGACGTGGCCGGGGCCGCCGAGCTGCTGGAGCGGGCCCAGGCCGCGCACAGCGCGGCCGGCGACCGGGTCGGCCTCGCGATCACGCTGGTGCGGCGGGGCCTGGTGGTCGCCGAGCTCGGCGACATCGGCCGCGCCTGCGCGCTGGCCGAGGAGTTCCAGACGCTGGCCGAGCGCAACAGCTCGCGCCGCCTGGAGGCGTACGGCCGCTGGGCGCTGAGCGTGATCATGTGGCTGGCCGGTGATCCGGGACGCGCCGACGCCGAGGCCCGCCACAGCATCCGGCTCCACTGGGCCGACGACGACCAGCTCGGCGCCGCGTACGGGCTGGAGGTGCTGGCCTGGATCGCCGCCGAGGAGAGACGCGCCGAGCGCGCCGCGTTCCTGCTCGGCGGCCTCCAGCAGCTGTGGCAGCGGCCGGGCACCCCGCTCGCCGGGCACGCCTATCTGGCCGTCCACCACCGCAACTGCCGGGACGGCGCCCGCGACGCGCTGGGGGGCGCCGCGTTCGACCGCGCGTTCGCCCAGGGCGGCCGGTGCGGCCACGACGCGCTCATGGCGTACGCGCTGGAGGAGCCCCGCCAGGCGGCGGCCGCGCCGTCCGGACCGTCCGCGCCGTCCGGGCCCGCCGGGGCGGCGCCGGAGCTGACCCCCCGCGAGCGGGAGGTGGCGCGGCTGGTCGCCCAGGGCATGACCAACAAGCGGATCGCGGCGGCGCTCGTCATCGCCCCGCGCACCGCCGAGGGCCACGTCGAGCACATCCTGACCAAGCTCGGCTTCACCTCGCGCGCGCAGATCGCCGCCTGGTACACCGAGCAGGCCACCGCCTCGCACGCCCCCTCCGCGTAACGCCCACCGCGTAGCACCCACCGCACCGCGTCCTCCGCCGCTGAACAGCGGACGACGTTCCGTGGGCCGGAAAGTCTCGGTTGCGGTTCCGCCCCCCAGAGCCGACTGTCGCTGCAATCACATCGCAGCGCCGGTCATCGCCCGCGCTACCAGGCAAGGAAGGGGGTGAGCGGCCCTGAAAACCCACGACGGGAACACCCGGACCCGGCCGTCCGGCGACGGGTGGTGGCAGTTCGCCGCACTGACCCTGTTCGTCGCCGCCGTGCCGGCGCTCCTCGGGTCCACCGCCTACATCGGCCTGCTCACGCTGGCGGGGATCTGGGGCGTCGCCGGGGTCGGCGTCTCCCTGCTCGCCGGGCTGGGCGGGCAGTTCACCTTCGGGCAGGCCGGGCTGGTGGGCATCGGCGCGTACGCCAGCGCCGTCGTGACCGCCGAGCACGGCGGGCACCCGCTCCTCGGCGTCCTCGCCGGGGTCGTGATCGCGGTCGCGGTGGCGCTGGTGACCGCGCCGATCCTGCGGCTGCGGGGCTGGTACCTCGCGCTCGCCACGCTCGCCCTCGGCCACCTGATCCTGCACCTGGAGGTCACGCTGACGCCCGTCACCAACGGCAACGACGGGATCTCCGAGATCCCGCCGCTCGGCGCGTTCGGGGTGACGCTCGGCGGCGAGACCGCGTTCTTCGTGGCGAGCTGGACGACCGTGGCGCTGTGCATGCTGGTCGGGCGGAACCTCGCCGCGTCGCGGTTCGGACGCGCCGCGCGCGCCGTGCAGGCCGACGAGGACGCGGCCCGCGGCCTGGCCGTCCCCGCGCTGCGGTACAAGACCGCGATGTGGGTGCTGGCCGCGGCCATGGCCGCACTGTCGGGCAGCCTGTACGCGCACTACTCGCAGTTCGTCTCGCCGGCCGATTTCGGCGTGGACCACTCGATCACGCTGTTCGTCGCGGTCCTGCTCGGCGGATACCGGAGCGTCTTCGGCACCCTCGTCGCGCTGGGGTTCCTGCTGTCGCTGCCCGAACTCGGCGGCACGCTGTCCACTCCGCTGCTCACCGCGCTCGCCCTCATGGTCGTCTACGCGCTCTCGCCCGCGGGACTGGCGGGGCTGGCGGAGCGGGCCGTCCCCGCCGTGCGGCGCCTGCCGAAAAGGCACGGGCATGCTTGAGATCGACGGTCTCGACGTCCGCTTCCGCGGCGTCCACGCCCTGCGCTCGGTCACGGCGCGCATCGACGAGGGCGCCGTCGTGGGCCTGATCGGCCCCAACGGCGCGGGCAAATCCACCATGGTCGGCTGCATCGCCGGGACGGTGCGGCCCACGTCCGGTTCCGTCCGCTGGCGCGGGACGCGGCTCGACCGGCTCTCCACCGAGCGGATCGCCGGGCACGGCATCGCCCGCACCTACCAGCACGCCCGGCTCTTCCACGGCCACACCGTCCTCGACAACGTCATGACCGGCGCCCACCGGCTCGGCACCCATGGGATGCTCCGGGCGATGGTGCGGGCACCCGGGCTCCGCCGCGACGAGATCCGCCTCCGCGACCACGCCGAGGAGGCCATGGCCGCCGTGGGCGTGGGCCACCTGGCCGCGGCGCCGGTCGACGACCTGACCGCCGGGCAGCAGCGGCTCGTGGCGGTCGCCCGGGCCCTGTCGTCCCGTCCCGGCTTCCTGCTGCTGGACGAGCCCGCCGCCGGGCTGACCGACGCCGAGCGGGACGTGCTGCTGGGCGACCTGCGGCGCTACTTCGCCCGGCACCGCGGGAGCGCGCTCGTCATCGAGCACCATCTGGGGTTCCTGATGGAGCTGGTGTCCGACGTGATCGTGCTCGTCCGCGGATCCGTGCTCACGCGGGGCGCACCGGACGCCGTCCGGGCCGACCCCGCCGTCATAGAGGCGTACATCGGTGTCTGAGCGACTCGAACTCCACGGCGTCGACGCCGGATACGACGGCGCGACGGTCCTGCACGGCGTCGATCTGACGGTGACCGCGGGCAGCGTGACGTGCCTGCTCGGCGCCAACGGCGCGGGCAAGAGCACGACGGCCCGCGTGGCGGCGGGGCTGCTGTCCCCCGCCCGCGGGACGGTCCGCCTCGACGGCGCCGACATCACCGGGCTGCCCGCCCATCGGCGGGTCCCGCTCGGGCTGGTCATGGTGCCCGAGGGCCGTCACCTGTTCACCGGGCTGTCGGTCCGCGACAACCTCGCGCTCGGCGCGTACCGGAGGCCCGCCGCCGGGCGCAAGGACGACCTGGACCGGGTCCTGGACCTGTTCCCCCAGCTGGTGCCGCTGCTACGGCAGGCCGCCGGGGACCTGTCCGGCGGCGAGCAGCAGATGCTCGCCATCGGCCGGGCGCTGATGGCCCGGCCCCGTCTCCTCGTCCTGGACGAGCCGAGCCTGGCGCTGTCACCGCTGCCGGCCCGGACGATCCTCGGCAAGACCCGCGACCTGGCCGACGAAGGCGTCGGCGTCCTGCTCATCGAGCAGAGCGTCACCGGCTCGCTCCAGGTGGCCGACACCGCCGTCGTCCTGGAGAACGGGCGGGTCGCGATGTCGGGACCGGTGGCCGAGATCCGCGACGACCCGCGGGTCGTGGCCTCGTACCTGGGAGGCGTCGTATGACCACCCTGCTCCAGCTCACGTTCGCGGGGCTCAGCATGGGAGCGGTGTACGCGCTGATCTCCCTCGGCTGGACCGTGCTGTTCCAGGTGGCGAGGATCTACAACCTGGCCCAGGGCGCGTTCGTGGTCGTCTCCGCGATGACCTACATCAGCCTCGTCGGCGACCTCGGCTGGCCCGTCCCGCTGGCCGTCGGCGGGGCGCTGGCCGTCTGCCTCGCGCTGGGACTCCTGCTGTACGGGGTGATCCTCAACCCGCGGACGGCCCGCGGCGAGGCGGGCCCGATCGTCATGTCCCTCGGGTCGGCCCTGGTGATCGCCGAGACGCTCCGGTACGTGTGGGGCGTCGACGCGCGGACGGCACCGGCTTTCCTGCCGACCGGCACGATCCGGATCCTGGGGGCCACCGCCGTCCCTCATGCCCTGCTGCTCTGGACGGGCACGGCCGTGATGTTCGGGGCCGCGTGGGTGATGTTCCACCGGACCGTCCTCGGGAAGGCGCTGCGGGCCTGCTCGGAGGACGCCACCGGCGCGCGGGTCGTGGGCATCGACCCGCACCGGATGCGGCTCGCGGCGTTCACCATCGCGGCGCTGTTCGGCGCGGTCGGCGGGATCCTGCTCGCCCCGCTGATCGCGGTCAGCCCCCACGAGGTGCTGCCGCTCGGCATCTTCGGCTTCATCGGCGCCGCCGTGGGCCGCTGGCGCTATCTGCCCGCGGCGGCCGGGAGCGTGATCCTCGGCCTGGTCACCGGCTACGTCGGCGGCTACGGCGCCACCGCCTGGCAGGACGCGGTGCTCTACGGGTCGGTGATCGTGGCCCTGCTCACGGTGCGGCAGCGGCGCCCGGGGCAACGCCCGCTCCTGCGCGGCCGCGTCCGCGCGGGCCGCCGCGACCCGGTCCCCGTCAGCGGGCCCGCCGGTCCCTGACCCCGTCCGGCTCCCTCCCCGACCCTCCCCGCCCCTCCCCCTGGCCACCGGCAGTCTTGGAGATCGCCATGCCCCTCACACACCGTCATCCCACCATCACGGCCGCGGCGTCCGCGGCGGTCCTCCTGCTCGCCACCGGCTGCGGGGGAGGCGCGAAGGGCGACGACGGCCCGGTCGACCTCGGTGTGATCATCGAGAAGACCGGCCCGCTCGCCGTCCTCGGGCTCACCGAGCTCGACGCCGTCGAGCTGGCCGTCAAGCAGGTCAACCAGGCCGGGGGCGTCCGCGGCCGGACCGTCCGGCTCGTCGTGCGCGACTCGGAGTCGCAGCCGGCGGTCGCCGCGGCGGCGGCCCGCGAGTTCGCCCGCCGCAAGGACGTCCCGGCCGTGCTGGGCACCGCCACGGGCGCCGGGTGCAGCGCGATGAACGCGATCCTGGAGCCGAAGGGCGTCATGCAGTTCTGCCTGTCGCCGATCGCCACGCGCGTCAAGCCGCTGATCTTCTGGGCGCAGGGCTCGCTGGACCAGTACCACGTCTTCCTCAACCCCTACTTCGCGCACAAGGGCATGACGAGGATCGCCCTCGTCCGCACCGCCGACGCCACCGGCGACGCGATGGAGAAGATCGTCCGCGACCTCGCGGCCCGCAACCCCACGATCACGCTGACCGGGGTGGAGACGTTCCAGTCCGGCGCCACCACCGTGCAGACCCAGCTCATCCGGCTGCGCGGGCAGAAACCCGACGCGGTCGTCGCGGGCGCGTCCGGCGCCAACCTGCTGCCGATCGCCCAGGGCATGAACACGCTCGGCATGAAGATGCCGCTCGTGGTCGGGCACGGCGCGGTGGCGCACTCGGTGCTCGACCTCGTCAAGGGCTCCCTGGTGCCGGGCGGCATGGTGGCGGGCGTCCACTGGGTCAACCTGCCCGACGCCGAGATCCCGGCCTCCGTCCCCAACCGCGACACGATCCTGAAGTTCCGCGCCGCCTGGCAGGCCGCCTACGGGACGAAGCCGGCCGGGCACTCCGAGGCCGCGGCGTTCGACGCCGCCAACCAGATCCTCGACGCGCTGAAGGCCGGGGCGGGCGACGGCAAGGAGATCGCCGCCCATATCGAGCGGACCAGGTTCACCGGCGTGCTGGGCGCCTACACCTACGCCAAGGACGACCACCAGGGCCTCGGCTACGCCCCCGGCATGCTCCGGTTCGGCGACGACGGCCGGTTCCACCTCGAATACCTCGCGAAGTAAGGAGGCGACAGTTGGCAACCCATGTGATCGTCGGCGCGGGCCTGGCGGGCGGCCGCGCCGCGGGCACGCTCAGGGACGAGGGGTTCGAGGGCCGCGTCGTCCTCGTCGACGCGGAGCCGCACCCGCCGTACGAGCGTCCGCCGCTGTCGAAGGAGCTCATCCTCGGCACCAAGCAGCCCGCCGACGCCCGGCTGTTCCCCGAGCCCTTCTACCGCGACAACGACATCGAGCTGCTGCTCGGCGCCGGCGTCGCGCGGCTGGCGCCCGGGGAGCACCGGGTGGAGCTGGCGGACGGCGCGACCATCGAGGCCGACAAGGTGCTGCTGGCCACCGGCAGCCGCCCCCGTCCCCTGCCGGTACCAGGGGCCGGTCTCCGCGGCGTCCACCACTTGCGGACGCTGGACGACGCGGAGACGATCCGCGCCGCCCTCCTGGACGGCGCCGCACTCGCCGTGGTGGGAGGCGGGTTCATCGGGGCGGAGCTCGCCGCGTCGGCCCGCGCCCTCGGCAACCCGGTGACCATGGTGGAGCTGGACGACCTGCCGATGCGGCGCGTCCTCGGCGACGACATCGCCGCGCGGCTGACCCGCTTCCACCGCGAGCGCGGCGTCCGCGTGATCACCCGCGTGGGCGTGGAGCGCTTCGAAGGCGACGGCGGCGGCCGGCCGGCGGACCGGCGGGTGCGGCGGGTCGTCACCACCGGCGGGCAGGTGATCGACGCCGACATCGTCGTCGTCGGGATCGGCGTCGTGCCCAACGACGAGCTCGCCGCCCGCAGCGGCCTCGCCGTCGGCGACGGCGTGCTCGTGGACGCCTTCTGCGCCACCTCGCACCCGGACGTGTACGCGGCCGGGGACGTCGCCCGCCACCCCAATCCGATGCTGGGCGGGCCGCCGGTCCGGCTGGAGCACTTCCAGAACGCGCAGAACCAGGGGATCGCCGCCGCCCGGTCGATGCTCGGCAAGGCCACACCCTACGGGGAGGTCCCCTGGTTCTGGTCCGACCAGTACGAGCTCAACATCCAGATGTCCGGGCACCCGCGCCCCACCGACACGGTCGTGTGGCGCGGGGAGCCCGACGACATGCGCTTCACCGCCTGCTACCTGCGCGACGGCGTGCTCGTGGCCGCGATCGGCGTCGGCCGGCCGCGGGACGTGCGGGCCGCCACCCGGCTGATCGCCGACCGCGCCAGGCCCGACCCGGACCTGCTCGCCGACGCGAGCGTGGACGTCCGCCACACGGCACAACGGAGGGAATCATGATGACCGGCCAGAACACCGCATCCCGGCTCGTGCGCGCCTGCGCGGTGGACGACCTGCCGCCCGGCGGGATCCGGCAGGTGCCCGGCAGCCCGCCCATCGCCCTCTACAACATCGACGGCGAGTTCTACGCCACCGCCGACCTGTGCACCCACGGCCTCTCCTCGCTGTCCGAGGAGGGCTACCTGGAGAACGGCGAGATCGAATGCGGGTGGCACCTCGCGAGGTTCTGCGTGAGATCCGGTGCCGTCAAGGCGCCACCGGCCTCCACCCCCCTCGCCACCTACGAGGTCCGCGTCGTCGACGGCGAGGTGTACGTGGTCACGACCCCCTCCTGACCGCCGTGTCCCCGGCACAAGGCTCCGGCCCCGTCCCCTGATGGGGCCGGGGCCGGTTCCACGGCGGGGACGTCAGCGGATCTAGCGGCCCTCCTCGAAGATGGGGAAGCGGATCCCGGCGGTCATCCCGCCGTCCACGACCAGGGACGCCCCGGTGATGAACGAGGCGTCGTCGGAGGCGAGGAACAGCGCGGGTCTGGCGATCTCCTCCGGCCAGGCGAAGCGCCCCATGGGGTTGAGGGTGTCGATCATCTTCTCGTGCCCCGGGAGGTCCCGCAGGTAGGACCGGATGCGCGGCGTCATGGTGCTCCCCGGGCAGAGCGCGTTCACCCGGATGTTGTCGCGCGCGTAGTCCATCGCCATGTTCCGGGTGAGCAGGACGACGCCGCCCTTGCCAGCGGTGTACGCGGCGCAGCGGTTCTCGGCCATGATGCCCGCCGTGGACGCGACGTTGACGATCGTCCCGCCGCCGTTGCGGCGCAGCTCCGGCAGGACGTGCTTGGAGCAGCGGTAGACGGAGGTCAGGTTGGTGTCGATGATGCGGTACCAGTCGGGGTCGTCCATCTCCTCGACGCTCTTGAGGAGGTTGACCCCGGCGACGTTGAAGAGCGTGTCGACGCCCCCGTAGGCGCCGACCGCCGCGGCGACCATGGCCTCGGCGGCGTCCGGCCGGTTCACGTCGGCGGCGATCCAGGTGACCTCGCCGCCGCCCGCGCGCACGGACTCGGCCACCCGCCGCGCGGCGGTGGCGTCCAGGTCGCAGATCAGCGCGCGCCCGCCCTCACGGCACCACTCGCGGACGATCGCCGCGCCGATCCCGGCGCCCGCCGCGGTGATGACGGCGGTGCGCCCGGCGAACCGCGCCCCGCGGTTGTCTGCTTCGCCCATGGTCCCCTCAGACCATCTCCATGAGGCCCTGGTGACCCCAGGCGAACCCGGGTTGGAGCAGGTAGTGCTCGGTGTCCCAGGTCCCGGGGTCGATGGTGCGGGGCGCCCACCCGTACTCGAAGTGCCAGCCGGACGGGTTGCGGAAGTAGAAGGAGAACGTGCGGTCGTTGTGGTGGCGTCCCGGCGCGGTGCTCGTGATCTTCCTGTCCAGGCAGACGTCGTGGCTGTAGCCGACGTCGTCCATGGTGACGGTCTCGAACATGACGTGCTGGATCTTGCGGGGCGCGCCGGGGATGTTCATGAACGCCAGCGAGTGGTGCCGGGGGTTGCAGTGCAGGAACGCCGCGAACAGGCCCGCCCCGGGGATGCTGGCGAAGTCGGTCACGCCGAAGCCGAGGACCTTCACGTAGAAGTCCGCCGCGGCCTTGACGTCCGGCGCGTACAGCACCACGTGGCCCATGCCGAGCTCGCCGGTGCGGAACCCCGCCAGGTCGCGGGTGGGACGGAACCGGGGGCCGTGCAGCATCTCGTGGCCGACGACCAGCTCCATCCGCACGCCCGAGTGCGGGCAGACGAAGTGGGCGAGCTCCAGGACGCGGCGGTCCGCGGCCTCCTCGGGCTTGCCCGCGACGACCGTCACGCCGTGCCGTTCCAGTGCGGCGGCCGCGGCCTCCAGCGCCGCATGGTCGGCCACCTCCCAGCCGACGTAGGCCACGTCATCGGTGTGCCCGGCGCGGACGGCCAGGCGGTGGTGACGGTCGTCGGAACGCAGGTACAGCAGGCGGTCGTCGCTGTCGGCGACGATCTGATGGCCGAGGATCTCGGTGCCGTACCGCCTCCATCCCCTGAGGTCGGTGGTCTCACCGACGACGTAGGAGAGTTGGTTGACAGCGCTCATCGAGGGGCTTCCTTCCGGGCTCGGTCAGAGCGGGTAGACGAGGTAACGGGTCGGCGTGCCGTCGAGGTAGACGCGCTTGCCGGCGAACAGCGGCCCGGCGTCGGTCAGCCGGACGTGGTCGTCGTAGTAGCCGCTGGTGAGGATCTCCGGCGGGCCGTCGGCCTCGGTGTAGGTGACCACCACGTTGGCGCGCACGCGGTAGGCGCCGTCACCGGCCGCCTCGGTGCGCGTGCGCTGGATGACGTGCCGCGTCCGGTACGGCTCGACGGTGCCCGCCCACACCTCCGTGACGAACTTGACGCGGTCCAGGAGCCTTTCGCGGCAGTCGTCGAGCATGTACGCCAGGGGCAGGCCGCGGTCGGCGTTCTCCAGGGTGTGGACCGTGTAGGAGCACTCCTCTGTGAACATGTCCGGCCAGCGCTCCCACCGCCGCTCGTCGACGACCTCGGCGTACGCGGCGTACAGCTCGTCCAGCATCGCGAGGTGGTCGGGCCGGGCGGCGGGCGGGCCGCCCCGGAGTCCGGTGTCAGTGGTCAAAGCCCATCACCTGCCTGTAGTGGGCCCACCCGATGGTGTTGGCCAGTTCGTCGTTCTGGGTCGCCTGCTCGGGCGGCCGGTCGGCGCCCTTGACGAACCGCTGGTAGCCGTCGTCGCCCGAGGTCTTCTGGACGCGGCTGAACACCGCCGCGTCCTCGATGGTGATGAATCCGCTGGGACCGAGCAGGTTGGACGCCTGCCGCACCCGGTGGTCGGCGTACTCGGGGGTGTCGCCCTCGTGGCCGAAGAACGCGTAGTGCACCTCGGTGCGGTCCACGCCCATCGGCCGGGCGAACCGGACGTTGATGGTGTCCAGGTGCTTGGTCACGACCGTGACGGGACGCAGCGCCACCACGCGGGCGCGGTCGTCCTCGCCGCGGAACTCCACCACGCTCGTGTCGGCGAGGTACCCGTTGTCGACGTACCGCCTGCTCTGGTACTCGACGCAGAGGTGCCCGACGGGCCGGGTGGTGATCACCTTGCCGCTGCCGCCCTGCCAGCCGAGCATCCGGAAACCGGCGTGCAGCAGCGGCGCGTGGTAGAAGTCGTTGTCGAAGTAGGTCTTCCAGTTCGTGCGGTAGACCACCTTCTGGTAGCCGAGCAGGGTGAGCCGCCCGTCGTCGAGCATGCAGTCGCCGAGCGGGCTCGCCGCCTCGCCCAGGAACGCCTCCAGGGACGGCGCCCCCGGGTCGCGGGTGACGAAGACGAGCCCGGCGAGCCGCCCGACCCTCAGCGCGGGCAGCGCGTAGTCGCCGGCGTCGAAGTCGGCGCGGAAGTCGCGCAGCCCCGGCGCCCCGCGGAAGCACCCCTGGTTGTCGAACAGCCAGCGGTGGTAAGGGCATTCGAACTCGGCGGCGACACCGGCGGAACGCTGTTCGAGCAGTGTGCCGCGGTGCGTGCAGGTGTTGACGAACGCGCGGACCTCACCGTCCTGCCCGCGTGACACCAGCAGCGGCACGCCGCCCAGCCAGGTCGTCTTGAAGCTGCCGGGCTCCGGCAGCTCGGCCAGGTGGGCGACCGGGTGCCAGTACGGCCCGTTGAAGATGCGGCGCATCTCCTCCCGGTAGATCACCTCGTCGGCGAAGATCTCCTTCGGCAGGTCCAGCGGGTTGGTGAAGCGCGCCGCGACCTTCGCGCGGACGGCCTCGTACTCGTCCTCGGTGTTCTCCGCCGCGCCCAGGGGCATGGCCGTCGTCATCGCGCCTCCCGTGATGTCACCGGCTTGATGTTGGCGTTGAGGTGGAAGACGTTGCCGGGGTCGTACTCGGCCTTCACCGCCGCGAGCCGCTCGTACTTGGCCGGGCCGTACGCCGCGCGCACGCGGTCCTCCTCGTACTCCGACATGAAGTTGATGTAGCTGCCCTCGCCGACCGCGTGCGGCGCGAGCGCCTCCCAGTACTCGCGCACCCACGCGCGGTCGATGTCGAAGGTCTCCCGGTCGGGGCACACGGCCGTGACGTTCACGACGTACCGGCCGGTGCGCCCGCCGCTGAAGGCCGTGGCGTCCTCGGGGACCTCGTGGTAGGCGCCGGCCGTGACGAGGATCGGGGTGAACGACAGGTGCGCCGTCTTGCGCGGCTGGTGCTCGACCATGACGTCGATGACCTCGTCGGTCAGCTCGTCGAAGTGCACGGCCTTCTCGTAGGAGTAGGCGCCCCACGGCCCGGTGTGGTCGAACATGCCCTGGAGCCGCGTGTAGGGGATCGCCTCGACGTCCTCGACCGCCGGGGCGAGCAGCTCCCGGATCGGCGCGATGGCGCGGGCGTGGCCCTCGGCGTCCCCGAAGCCCACGACGGCCAGGAGCCATCCGGGCCTGTCCCGCAGCTCCTCGGGGACGAACGGCGCGTTGGGCGCGTTCGTCCCGGCGATGAAGGCGCCGCAGTCGGCGGGCAAGGTGGGGACGAAGTCGCGGACGGCGCGCAGGGCCTCGCGTCCCTGCTCGGGCCTCCAGAAGAACATCGCGAAGTTGACCAGCGGCCCGACGGGCGTGAGCTTGTACGTGAACGCCGTGACGACCCCGAAGTTGCCGCCGCCGCCCTTCAGCGCCCACAGCAGCTCCGGCTCGGAGTCCTCCGAGACCCGGTGGACGGTGCCGTCGGCGGTGACCACCTCGGCGCCGATGAGGTTGTCGCAGGTCAGGCCCGCGAGCGTGCACAGCCAGCCGATGCCGCCGCCGAGCGTGAGCCCGGCGATGCCGGTGTGGCTGATCATCCCGCCGGGCAGCGCCAGGCCGTGCGCCTGCGTGGCGGCGTCCAGCTCGCCCCAGTTCACCCCGCCGCCCGCGGTGGCCGTGCGGGCCTGGGGATCGACGGTCACCGACGTGAGCGGCGACAGGTCGATCATCAGGCCGCCCTCGGTGAGCGCGAACCCGGAGAATCCGTGGCCGCCCCCGCGGACGGACACCTCAAGGCCCGCGTCCCGCGCGTACTTCAGCGCGGCGGCCACGTCACCGGTCCCGGTGCACCGCACCACGATCGAGGGGCGGCGCGTGATGGACCCGTTCCAGATCGCCACCGCCTCTCCGTAGCCGGGCTCGCCGGGCCTGGCCACGACGCCCGCCACGGTGGCTCGCAGCTCCTTCTCAGCCTGGTCGTCGAGGTTCACAGCGCCTCCTGCTTGGGTGGGTCGGTCGGTTGTCCGGTCGGCTCGCGCGGGAGCCAGTCGGGCCTGCTGAGCAGGTAGGTCACCATGCGCGAGGGAAGGGTCAGCGCGGACTCGATCTCGTCGCGGTCCGCCGGGAGACGGCTGCGCGGGCTCCGCCCGCCGCCGTCGCCGATCGCCGTGAGCCATTCGGGGTCGATGACCGCCGCGCGCCCGACGGCGACGAGGTCGGCGCCCGCCAGCAGCGCCGTCCGCGCGTCGTCGGCGGACGTGACGCCGCCGCTGGCGATCACCACGCAGCGCCCCCCGACGGCGCCGGAGATGGCGGTGATCGGGTTGCCGTCCGCGCGGACGGCGTCGCCGGTGGCCGTCCAGTCGCGGTCCTCGCGCTGCGGGGACCGCCGCCGGAAGTCGTCCATCGAGATGTGGACGTAGTCGACGCCCGCGCCAGCCAGCCGCGAGGCCAGCTCCGCCGCGTCCTGGAGCCGGAACCCGCCGGGCTCCGACTCGAACGGGTTGACGCGGAAGCCGAGCACGGTCCGCGGGCCGAGCGCGGCGCGGACCGCCGCCGCGACCTCCAGCGGGAACCGCATGCGGCGCTCGCGGTCGCCGCCCCACCGGTCGGTCCGCCGGTTGGCGCGCGGCGAGAAGAACTGGTGGATCAGGTAGTGGTTGGCCCCGTGCAGCTCGATACCCCCGAAACCCGCCCGTTCGCCGCGCAGGGCGGCGTCCACGAAGCGGCCCAGGAGCCCGGACACCTCCGGCCCGGTCAGCGCGCGGGGCGTGCGCGCTCCCGGCCGCAGCGACGGCACGGCCGACGGCGCGCGCAGCCCGTCCGCACCGACGAGCGCCGGATTGGAGATGCGGCCGCCGTCATAGAGCTGGAGGACGGAGAGGCCGCCGCCCATCGCCGCCGCGACGGAGCGCAGGCTGGCGAGGTGCCCGTCCCGCGCGGCGCCGATGCCCTGCCAGGAGCGGCCGTCGTCGTCGACGTACGCGCACGAGGAGATCGTCATCGCGAACGGGTTGGCGCACCGGCGTTCGAGGTACCTCAGCTCCGCGTCGCTGACCGTCCCGTCGGGATTGGCGGAGTCGGTCGTCATCGGGGCCAGGACGAAGCGGTTCGGCAGCACCGCCCCGGATTTCAGCCGCAGCGGTAGCCACGGCGACGTGGTGCCCATCTCACTCCCCGGTCGCTCAGAAGAACACGCTGAGGTTCTTGGACAGCACGACGTTCTGGTCGAGCAGGATCGTCCGCGCGGCGATCCGGAAGGAGTCGCCGGCCGGACGGAGCACGTCCTGGCGCTCGCCCGCCCAGATGTCCACCTCGGTTTCGAGGCGGTTGCGGTAGACGATGAAGTTGGAGCGCACGCGCAGCCCGGCCGACCGGGCGCCGTCCGCCCCGTCCCCGGCCCGCTCACCACCGGCGGGCGTGACACGCACGTTCGTGACGAGGTGACGGCAGCGGGACGGCGGGTCCTCGGCCCAGTGCTGCCCGGACTTCATCTGGTCCACGCGGGTCCTCAGCGCGGTGTGGTCGTCGTCGATGAGGGCGATCTCGATGCCCTGGGGCGCCTCGTCCGCCGTCCGCTGGCGCCGCAGCCGGTTCTTGCGCAGCGGCATCCAGTAGCGGACGTCCTCGGCGAACAGCTCCGCCCACTCGTCCCACAGCCAGCCGTCGAGCAGCTGCGCCTCGCGGTAGAGGAACTGCTCGACCCGGTACTGGAGCAGCATGGCCTCGGTCGTGTCCCGCACGCCGGCGATCTGGTCGAGGGTCATCGGACGCCCCCGGCACGGCTCGGCGAGCCTTCGGGCAGTTCGGCGCCGCCGGGCTTCCCGGGCTCTTCGGGGATGGTCGGCCAGGTTTTGCTGATCATGAACTCCAGCCACCGCCGGTAGAAGGCGCGCTGCCCGTCCTCGCCGAAGAACGAGTCGCCGTACTCGCCGGGGAACTCCTCGTGCTCTCGGGTGTGGCCGCGTCCCATCTCGTAGTTCCAGGCCATCTTCCTGGCCTGGTGACCGTGTTCGAGGATGTGCCCGATCAGGCCCCAGTTCTCGCCGTCGTCGGTCTCCACGACGCCCGCCGGGCCCTCGGTGAAGGACGCCGACACCTGCTGGGCCCGCCTGGCGGCCTCGGGCGCGTCCTTGTCCACGACGGTGAACGACCAGATCTCGAACTTGTTGGGGCCCTTGGGATGCCAGACGCGGATGTTGGCCGAGCCCGGCAGCCCGGAGAACGCCGGGAACGCCGTGAAGTTCGCGACGAACTCCGCCCGGTCGCCGACCCGTTCCCGCGCGGCCCGGCTCCTGGTCTCGTTGTACCGGCCGAGCGGGTCGTCCTCGAAGCGCGTCAGCCGCTCGAACAGGAAGCTCTCACCGTGGCCCTCGCGCATCGCGACGTGCCCGCCGTCCTTGCCCGCGAACGCGGGGCCGAACATCAGCAGCGACGAGGCGTGGCTGGTCGGGGCGTGGTAGGTGTCGCCCACGAACTGTTCGGCGGCCAGCTTCCAGTTCGCGTTGATCGTCCACTTGACGACGCCGGGCAGCACCTCGATGCCGTTCTCGGTGTGGTCGACCCAGCCGTCGATGTAGTACTTCAGGTCGCCCAGGTAGTCGGCCAGGGGCGGGGCGGACGGGTCGAAGTTCCCGAAGATCAGGCCCTTGTAGCTGTCGATCTGGGCGACCTTGACCAGCCCGTTGTCCTTCAGCGACAGCTCGTTGTAGTAGGCGTCGTCCAGGTTCGGCACCCCGACGAGCCCGCCCGCGGTGTCGTAGGTCCAGCCGTGGTAGGTGCACATGAACGTGCGCGTGTTGCCGGACTCGGCGCGGCACACCTTCATGCCGCGGTGCCGGCAGACGTTCAGGAACGCCTCGACGCCGCCGTCGGGCTGCCGCACCACGAGGACCGGGTCCCCGCCCATGTAGGTGGCGAAGAAGTCGTTCGGCTTCGGAATCATGCTGTCATGGGCCAGGAAAAGCCAGGACCTGCCGAAGATCCTCTCCTGCTCCAGCCGGTAGATCTCCGGATCGATGAAGATCTCGGGGCTGATGAGCCCCTCTTTCCAGTTCACCAGCGATGACAGGTACTCCGCGTCGAGGGCCATCGATGGACCTCCTTTCCTTGCATTCCGGGAATTCCTTGGGCCAGGTCGCGTGCTCATCGAACGCGGGCTTTTACGGCGCCGTCCACCGCGGTGTTCTGCCCTGAGGAACGAACACACGGAAAACCCCGCCGCGGGCCCGGCTCAGCTGATCGCGCCCGCGGAGAGCCGCAGGTCGCCGCCCTCGTGGGTGGCCGCCACGACCGCGGCCAGCAGCACGGCCCGCTCCATCAACTCCAGCGGCATGGAGGGCACCGGCCGGTCCCCGCCGCCCGCCGCGCGCGCCGGAGTGACCGGGACATGCACGAATCCCGTCGCCGTGGAGGTGTCCCGCGTGAGGTGCCGCGCGATATAGAACGCCTGATTGCACAGGAACGTACCGGCGGTGTTGGAGACGTATCCGGGAATTCTCTCGGCGTTCCACCGGGCCAAAATCGCCTTGATGGGCAATGTGCTGAGATAACCGTCGGGACCGCCGGGCTGGACGGGTTCGTCCACCGGTTCCCGTCCGTCGTTGTCGGAGAGCGGGAAGTCCCGCACATTGATCGCGGCCCTTTCGAGGGCGGGCGCGGTGCGCCCCGGGGCGACCCCGGTCAGCACGAGCGCGTCCGGCCGGTGCCGTTCGAGCCCGGCGGCGATCGCCTCCCGCACGCCCCGGGTCGTCACCGGCAGCACCAGCCCCCGGACAATGACACCGTCGCTGACCCGCCCGTCCAGCCGTCCGGCGATGGCGCCGCTGGGATTGTCGGCCTCCTCGGCGTACGGCCCGAACCCCGTGACGACCACCACGCTCACGGCGCCGTGACCGTTTCCCTGCGCCGGAGGAACCCGTCGAGCGCCGCGAGGAACTCCTCCGGACGCTCCTTCATGACCGACGACTGCGTCAGCCCCGGGGAGATCAGCAGCTCGGTGTGCGGCGACTCCTTGTGCCAGACGAACGCGTCGTCGACGGGGTGGACGGAGTCGTCGTGGTCGCCCCGGCACACCAGCGTCGGCACCGTGATCTCACCCAGGTGGGGCCGCACCGTGTAGTACTCCTGGAAACGCGGCGCGCTCCGGGTCTCGCCGTAGAAGGCCACGACGTCCCGCCAGTCGTCGCCGTGCAGGTCCCGCCACTCCCGGCCCTGCTCGCTGTCGTCGTCGACCACGGCGAAGACGTTCTTGAGCGCGGCGTTCCCGTGCGCGCTGAGCCCGACGATCGGCGCGTCCACGATCAGCGAACGGAGCCTCTCGGGGCTCTCCAGCGCCAGCCGCCCGGCGACACGGCTGCCCAGGGACACCCCGGCCACGTCCGCGCGCTCGACTCCGGCGGCGTCCAGGACGCGCCGCATGTCCTCGACCCAGATCTCGGGGCGCGCCAGCGGCGCGACCCGCTGGCTGCGGCCGAGACCCCGCAGGTCCGGCATGATCACCCGCCGCTTCCCGGCCAGCCGCGCGGGCAGGTCGCCGAACCACCGCCCGGACGCGGCCGCCCCGTGGATCAGCAGGAGCGGGTCGCCCTTCCCCAGGTCTTCGTAGTAGATCGTGACACCGTCGGCGTCGATGGTCGCCATCACTCGTCCTCCGCTTCTTCCGGCAACGGGATGGTCGGCACCACGCCCGCCCGCCGCAACGCGGCCGTTCCGGGGGGCGGCACACTCACCGGTTCGTTCCGTCCGCCGGAAAGGGGGACTGGCCCGCCCGGCGCCCGCGGGCCACCGTGCCGGAAAGCTGACAGGAGGCGGAACGTGGAATCAGTTCGAAGCGGCGTCGACGAGCAGGCCACCCGGCTGTTGCGCGCCGAGGACACCGTGACCGACCGCGGGCCGCTCACCGACGAGCTGCCCGACCTGGACCTCGCCACGGCCTACCGGATCCAGGACGAGACCCTCTGCCGCCGCATCGAGCGCGGCGAGCAGCTCATCGGCGTCAAACTCGGCCTCACCTCCCAGGCCAAGCAGCGGCAGATGAACGTCGACCGGCCGGTCACCGCGTGGCTCACCGACGCGATGGCGCTCCCGGCGGCCGTCCCGCTCCCCTGGGACCGCCTCATCCACCCGCGCGTCGAACCCGAGATCGTCTTCGTCATGGGCCGCCGCCTGGCCGGCCCCGGCGTCACCGCCGCCTCCGCCCTGGCCGCGGTCGACCGCGTCTACGGCGGACTGGAGATCATCGACAGCCGCTACCGCGACTTCCGCTTCACCCTGCCGGACGTCGTCGCCGACAACGCCTCGTCCGCCTACTACGTCACCGGGCCGCTGTCCGCCTCGGCCACCGCCCTCCACCTGCCCCTGGAGGCGTGCAACCTGGAGGTGGACGGCCGGATCGCCGCCACCGCCACCGGCGCGGCCGTCCAGGGCAACCCCGCGGAGGCCCTGGCCATGGCCGCCAACTCCCTGGCCGAGCGCGACCACGCCATCGAGGCGGGCTCGATCGTCCTGACCGGCGGCATGACGGACGCGATCCCGCTGACCAGGGGCAGCACCGTCACCGCCCACTTCACCCATCTGGGAGCGGTCACCCTGCGCTGCTGACCCGGCGCCGAATTCAGCCTTGAGACCGCCAAGCCGACATTTCCGGGCCCCTCCACTGGGGAGCGGATGGACGGCCGGGATACAGGAGGCTGGCGGGACGGCTGCCTCTGCTGACCGCACCGATTATTAGCGAAAAGCGATCTACTGACTACTCTGAGTCAGGGACCGGTGGTGATCGGACGAGGAAGGCGGCCGATATGGCTCGATGGGAAAAGATCTCCGGGGCGTTGACGGCGATCACCTCGGGATCGCGGACGACCGTCTGGGGCGTCAATTCCGCGGGCAGTATCTACAGGTACACCGGTGACGACCAGAACCCCTGGATCCGCATCGAAGGGGGTCTCATCGACATCGGCGCCGCGCCGGACGGCACCGTCTGGGGCGTCAACTCGGCGGGCAACATCTACCGCTACACCGGCGACCAGGGCACCACCCACTGGCGCTCCATCCCCGGCGCGCTGGCGCGCATTTCGGCGGGATCGCGGACGAACGTCTGGGGCGTCAACTCGGCGGGCGGCATCTACAAGTACACCAACGAGGACGCCGAGCCCTGGACCCGGATAGAAGGGGCCCTCACCGACATCGGCGCCGCCGCCGACGGCACCGTCTGGGGCGTCAACGCCGCGGGCAACATCTACCGCTACACCGGCGACCAGGACACCAAACGCTGGATCAACATCCCCGGCAAGCTGGTCCGCATCGACGCCGGATCGCGGACGAACGTCTGGGGCGTCAATTCCGCGGGCGGCATCTACAAGTACACCGGCGACGACCAGAACCCCTGGATCAACATCCCGGGCAACCTTTCCGACATCGGAACCGGTGCCGACGGCACCGTCTGGGGCGTCAATTCCCAAGGTGAGATCTACCGGTACACCGGAGACCAGCCCGGCTGATCCGACCGACCCGCCGCCCACGGCCCTCGACGCCGGGCCGCCTCAGGATTCGCCGAAGTCGTCCCGCGATATCCCCTTCTCGGCCATCTTGTCTTCGAGTTCGGCGCCCAGTTCGGGGCGGACGTCAGGGTCCGGCTGAGCCTGGTCGGCGTCCTGGCCGGAATCGCCGCCCGGCTTCATCACGACCTGATCGGTGTCCTCTGTCTTCGCCGCGTTCTCTTCAGGCGTGGTCATCGCGCCCCCTGTGTCGATCGAGCCGCCGGCTGTTCCGGCCATCGCGCTACGGCTACCCGGCCACGCCCGGCTGTAACGACGGTCGCAGGCGGGCACCCCGGTCGCCATGGCCACGAACAACTCGCCTGACGTGTTCGTTTCCCCTGTCACTCACTCCTGCGCGGAACCTCGCGGAGGTCTTCCGGATCCTGCAGGGCGCCGATGTGGGGATGGTGCAGGTCGAAGGCTGGCCTTTCGGAGCGGATGCGGGGAATCGAGTCGAAGTTGTGGCGGGGTGGCGGGCAGGAGGTGGCCCACTCCAGGGAGTTGCCGTAGCCCCAGGGGTCGTCCACGTGTACGTCCTGGCCTTTGCGAGCGGTGCGCCAGACGTTCCACAGGAACGGGAACGTCGACAGGCCCAGGAGTGCCGCGCCGGCGGACGACACCAGGTTGAGGGCGCTGAACTCGTCGGGGTAGTCCGAATAACGCCGAGGCATGCCCTGGGCGCCGAGGAGGTGCTGGACGAGGAACGTGGTGTGGAACCCGATGAAGAGCATCCAGAAATGGATCTTCGAGAGCCGTTCGTCCAGCATTTTGCCGGTCATCTTGGGCCACCAGAACGAGAACCCGGCGAACATCGCGAACACCACGGTGCCGAACAGCACGTAGTGGAAGTGGGCGACCACGAAGTAGGAGTCGTGGACATGGAAGTCCAGCGGCGGCGACGCCAGGATCACCCCGGTCAGGCCGCCGAACAGGAACGTGACCAGGAACCCGAGCGCCCACAGCATGGGCGCCTGCAGGACGATCTGCCCGCGCCACATGGTGCCCACCCAATTGAAGAACTTGATGCCGGTGGGCACGGCGATCAGGAAGGACAGGAACGAGAAGAACGGCAGCAGCACCCTGCCGGTCGCGAACATGTGGTGCGCCCACACCGTCATCGACAGCCCGGTGATGAGGATGCTGGCCCCGACCATGCCGAGGTACCCGAACAGCGGCTTGCGGCTGAAGACGGGGATGACCTCGGTGACGATGCCGAAGAACGGCAGCGCGACGATGTACACCTCGGGATGCCCGAAGAACCAGAACAGGTGCTGCCACAGCAGCGGCCCCCCGTTGGCGGGGTCGAAGACATGCGTGTTCAGGGTGCGGTCGGCCCACAGCGCGGCGAGCGCGGCGGCCAGCACCGGGAAGGCCAGGAGCACCAGGATCGAGGTGAACAGGACGTTCCACGTGAAGATCGGCATCCGGAACATCGTCATGCCGGGAGCGCGCATGCCGACGATCGTGGTGAGGAAGTTGACGGCGCCCAGGATGGTGCCGAAGCCCGACAAGAAGAGGCCCGCCGTCCACAGGTCGCCGCCCTGCTCGGGCGAGCGGGTGTCGTCGGACAGCGGCGGATAGCCGGTCCACCCGAAACTGGCGGCGCCCTCGCTGGTCAGGAACCCCGAGATGGCGATCAGGGCCCCGAAGAAGAAGAGCCAGAAGCTCAGCGCGTTGAGCCGCGGGAAGGCCACATCGGGGGCACCGATCTGCAGCGGCATGATGACGTTGGCGAAGCCCGCGAACAGCGGGGTGGCGAAGAAGAACATCATCATCGTGCCGTGCATGGTGAAGAGCTGGTTGTACTGCTCGTTGCTCACCAGTTGCAGGCCCGGGCGCGCCAGTTCCCCTCGGATCAGCATGGCCAGGAGCCCGGCCAGGGAGAAGAACCCGAACGAGGCGATCAGGTAGAGGTAACCGATCTTCTTGTGGTCGGTGGTGGCCAGCCACTCGACCACAACGCCCTTGACACCCCGTACCGGCGCGGTCAGCGACGTCGGCGGTTCGGTGGCCGGCCGCTTCACATCGGTCACGGGCGGACTCCTCGCATTAGGTGATCGGCCGGTGTGGGGCGCTTTGGCGTGTGCCCGGCGCGGAGGGCGCCGGCGAGCGGCCACGGTGGCTGCCTCTACCCCGGCCGTCACACCCGAACCCTCGGGAAAACGATCTGGCACAGACACGGAAACCGAGCGCTCACTAGAGCGCGGCGCGCCGGTGGCCGGACTTTTGAGTTCTGTGGTCTCAACAGGGAACACGCTTGGTGTGACAGATGGTGATGTCGACGATCGCCTTCTGTCGTCACTCGACGAATCTATCGGCGTAGCGTTGTTTGTTGCGCATCATTGGCAGGCACTTATCAAAAGTTTTTGTCGAGATGCTGCAAACGGTTTTTTCGGCCATCCTGGGCAGATGAGCGGTTTGCCGGCTGCCAGCGGACACGGGCACGGGCACGGGCATGAGCACGGGCGCGGGCGGGGTGGCGGGTCTCGGCTGTGGAAGCGGATGACGCACGTGGTGCGTCCGCATTCGCATGAGACGGCCGACAAGGTCGATTCGGCGCTGGAGTCCTCGGCCGAGGGGATGCGGGCGCTGTGGATCTCGCTGGCCGGGCTCGGCGCCACCGCGGTCGTCCAGGCGGTCGTCGTGGCGCTGTCCGGCTCGGTGGCGCTTCTGGGGGACACGTTGCACAACGCGGCCGACGCCCTCACCGCCGTTCCGCTGGGGGTCGCGTTCCTGCTCGGCCGCCGTCCGCCGACCCGCCGGTACACCTACGGGTACGGACGCGCCGAGGACCTCGCGGGGGTCGTGATCGTGCTGACGATCGCCGCGTCCTCGATCGCGGCCGCCTACACCGCCGTGGACCGGCTCCTGCACCCCCAGGAGGTCACCGGCGTGGCCGCCGTCGCGGGCGCAGGGCTGGTCGGCTTCGCGGGCAACGAACTGGTCGCGCGGTACCGGATGAGGGTCGGACGCAGGATCGGGTCGGCCGCCCTGGTCGCCGACGGCCTGCACGCCCGCACCGACGGCTTCACCTCGCTGGCCGTCCTGGCGGGCGCGGGGGGTCTGGCGCTCGGATGGCGATGGGCCGACCCCGTCGTCGGGCTGCTCATCACCGCCGCCATCCTGACGGTGCTGCGCCAGGCCGCCCGCGAGGTGTTCCGGCGGCTGATGGACGCCGTGGACCCGGCCCTGGTCGACCGCGCGGAGGCGGCGCTGCGCGCGACTCCCGGGGTCCTGGACATCGGCCGGGTCCGGTTGCGCTGGATCGGTCACCGGCTGCGCGCCGAGTGCGAGATCGTCGTCGATCCCGGCGTGTCGGCCGTCCGGGCGCACGCGGTGGCGGCCGAGGCCGAGCACGCCTTGATCCACTCCGTCCCGCATCTGACGGCGGCGCTCGTGCACGCCGACCCGCTCCCCCGCGACGGCCTGGACCACCACGCCGTGCTCGCCGGCCACGGCCTCGATCCTGCATTCCAGCGGGGACGCGATGGAGATCGCGGTCCAAGGACGGCCGGATGGTCGGCGTGCGGGGCTCGGCCGGGGACCGGGTGAACCGAGGGCGGCTCGGCCCCAAGGACCTGTACGGATGGCAGGCGGCCCAGGGCGCCCGCGACACCGGGTTGCCGCGGGTCGTCGAGCGCTGCCACCCGGACACCCTGCGGCAGATGCGCTGGGCCAACGCGCACCTCAAGCAGATCAGCGCCCAGGTGCTCAACAGCTGAACGACGGCCTCGGACGACCGGCGTCCACGAGGTCGCCGCTGCTCGGGCCGGGTGGCCCTCGCCTGGAGCATGCCCCGCCGAGGCGCCCGGTGCAGGTTTATCACCGGCACGAAGGGCAGGGGCCGGACGAGCGGGCCGTCGGGCAACGGCCGTGATCGTCTTTCAGGAACGGGGTGGCTCACCATGACCGGGACGTCCGAGAAGACGACATCGCTGGCCGTGGTGACCGGCGCCTCCAGCGGGATCGGCCGCGAGCTCGCGGCCGAGTTCGCCCGTCACGGCTTCGAGGTGGTGATGGCCGCCGAGGACGAGGGCGTGGACGAGGCGGCGCGCAGGGTCTCCGACGAGACCGGCGGCGTGACCGAGCCGGTCCGGGTCGATCTCGCGACCTCCCAGGGGGTGGAGGAGCTCTACGCCGCGATCCGGGCACGGGGGCGCCCCGTGGACGCCCTGGCGATCAACGCCGGTGTCGGCGTCGCGGGAGACTTCTCCCGCGACACGGAACTGGCGGACGAGCTGCGGCTGGTGGACTTGAACGTGCGGTCCGCCGTCCACCTGGCCAAGCGCGTGCTCCGGGACATGGCCGGACGAGGCGAGGGCCGGGTGCTGTTCACCTCGTCGGTGGCGGCGACCGGGCCGGGCCCCTACCAGGCGACCTACGCCGCGTCGAAGGCGTTCCTCTCGTCCTTCTCGCAAGCGTTGCGGCACGAACTGCGGGAGACCGGCGTCACCGTCACCGCGCTCCTTCCCGGCCCCACCGAAACCAAATTCTTCGAGCGGGCCGGCCTCCAGGACACCCGTCTGGGGCAGATGGACAAGGACGACGCGGCCCAGGTCGCCCGGCAGGGCTTCGAAGCGCTCATGGCCGGCAAGGACCACGTCGTCGCGGGTTCGTTCCGCAACAAGGTGCAGGCCGGCGCCTCCCGAGTCGTCTCCGAGCCCGCCAAGGCCAAGCTCCACGGCAAACTCACGGAACCGGGCTCGGGATCCGATTCGAAATGAAATTCAAAGGCCGTAAATGATCTCCATCAGGGTCATATGAACGCCTTGGAAGTCTCCCATTAAAAGGCGTCTCCGGTCACTTGAAAGGTCGCCTTCCGGGTTCGCGGTACTAGCGAGCGTAAATGCGTCCCGGCCATCTGATGACTGAGCGTGCATGACGTCTCTCCGTCCTCGGTGATGCTCTTCACAACACCTTCGATTGCTTTCGACCTATGGGTGGACGATGTCGATGATTGTGATCAACACTATGTCTTCCCGTACTCACGGTATTGATCCGCAGAAGTGTTCTCGTCTCTGGTATCGCGCGCACTCCGGCTGTAAAATCAAAGGACAGGTCTCCTGAACAGGAGGGAGGTTGCCACTTGCGCGCAATGGTCATCCACCATCACCTCGGGGACTCGGGCGGATTCATCAGTGATGAGTTCCGCCGTAAAGGTGCGGAAGTCACGTCGCACCTGTTTCCCCATGATGGCCCGCTTCCGTCCCCGCAGGACGCCGACCATGTGATCATTCTCGGGGCCGCCGCGTCGGTCAACGACGAAGGTCCCGCCCGTATCTGGATCGAACAGGAACAAGAGTGGCTGAGGACGGCCGACCGGATGGGCGTGCCCATCCTCGGAATCTGCTTCGGGGCCCAGATGCTCTGCGCCGCCTTGGGGGGTGAGATCGTCACGGCCCCCCGCAGGGAACTGGGGTGGACCATGGTCGAACCGGTCGATTCCGCCGTAATTCCCCCGGGCCCCTGGATGCAGCTCCACTCGGACGGGTGCCTGCCTCCACCGGGGGCGAGGATTCTTGCCCGGAACGACATGGGAGTGCAGGCGTTCTCACTGGGGCCGCATCTCGCGGTCCAATTCCATCCCGAGTTCGACAAGGCACATCTTCACCGATGGATGGAGGGTGGCGTACGCGAGGTGTTCCTGCGGGAGGGGCAGGATCCGGACGCACTTCTCTCCCAGACGATAGCCGAGGAGCCCGAGGCCCGAGCACGTGCCGGCGTCCTGGTCGCCACCGCGCTGGCCCAGGCTCGGCGTTCCGTTATCCGCTGACCACGGATCGACACCGATTCCCTATCCGGCCGGCCGGGTCGCGACCCGGCCGGCCGGCGCTTTCAGCGGGAGTGGTGTCAGGCGCGGCCCCGCGGCGCGACCGGTCGGGTTCGGCCTTTCATACCCGCTGCGCAATGGTGACCGTCTGTCGATCGGCAGATCACCGTCGGTCGGACTCCCGGCTTTAACACTTCGCATGAAGGGCGGGACAGGGACACTCCGGTAATCCCGGCCCACCCGTCTCAAAAGCATCTTTCGCCTGCAATTAACCACTCCAGTCCGCCAGGTCGGCGGTGTTCAAGGTTAGTACCCCATGACTTGACCGCATTGCCGAATCAAATTAGCATACGAGGTAGAGTGAACTATTCGATATGCGAACGGAGGCACGGCACGCCGACCAGAATGCGCGCGACCAGTGCCTGCATATAATCCGGCCCTCGCAGGAGGAGCCCGGATGCACGGCATATTGTTTCACTCTGCGGGCCGGCCGTTTCTTGGGACGGACCGGCGAACACGCCACGCAGGCGATCGTCCGCGCGCCACGACCAACTGTGAATTCGACACCAGCCTCCCCGCAGATCGATCCACCGCACAGGAAAGGGAATGCGCATGTCCCGATACGATTGGGGAACGGCCAACCCCGGCGTCGATCAGCTCAAGGCAGCTGTGGAGCCGGCCAGGCAGCGGGTGATCAGCCACCCGATGTACCGTTCCCTCGACGAACTGCCCACGGTCGTCACGTTCATGGAGCACCACGCCTTCGCGGTATGGGACTTCATGTCCCTGCTCAAGGCACTCCAGGCACAACTCACCTGTGTGCAGATCCCCTGGGTGCCGCAGGGCCCGACCGGAAGCCGGCGCTTGATCAACGATATCGTCCTCGTCGAGGAAAGCGACGAATTAGGCGGCGGCTTCATCAGCCACTTCGAGCTCTACCTCGACGCCATGGCCCAGGCCGGGGCCGACACCACGCCGATCGACGCGTTCCTCACGCAGCTGCGCGACGGCGAACCCGTCCTGACCGCCCTCAAGAAGGCCGGGGCGCCGGAGGCCGCGGCCGAGTTCGTCGCCACCACCTGGGGCTTCATCGAAGGGAGCCCTCTGCACTGCCAGGCGGCGGCCTTCGCCTTCGGGCGCGAGGACCTCATCCCCGACATGTTCGACCAGGTCGCGGTGCTGAACCAGCAGCTCGGCGACCGCCTCTCGATCTTCGTCGACTACCTTCGGCGGCACATCCAGGTCGACGCCGAGGAACACACGCCCATGGCCATGCAGATGCTCGCCGACATCTGCGGCGATGACACCGCCAAATGGGATGAATGCCGCGAGACCATCGAGACCGCGTTCGCGGCGCGGATCAAGCTCTGGGACGGCATTCTCGCCCAGGTCCGCCCGGGTTCCCGAAGCCAAGCCGATCTGGTGACGTAGGAACGGAAGGTGCCGGGCGGAATCACCGCCCGGCACCGTCGTCACTACAGGCCGAGCGCGCACGACACCCGCTCGCCATGGAAATCGGCGTCGCCGAAGGACAGCGAACCCGCCACGGCGTGGCGCAGATAGAAGTGCAGGTCGTGTTCCGCGGTGTAGCCGATGGCACCGTGCACCTGATGGCCACGCGCGCAGACCCGCTGATAGGCCTCGCTGACCCACGCCTTCGCCGACGCCACGGTCAGCGGGTCACCGGACCCGGCGTCCAGGGCGCACACCGCCTCGTAGGCGATCAACCGGGAGCCGAGCACATCGACGGCCATGTCCGCGCACAGGTGCTGGACGGCCTGGAACGCCCCGATCGGACGGCCGAACTGCTCGCGGATCGTCGCGTACTCCACGCTCATCTCCAGCACCCGGCGGGCGCCTCCGGCCATCTCCACGCAGGTCGCGGCGGCCCCGCGGTCATCGATGAACTCGACGATCCCCGTACCGGCCCCCGGCTCCCCGAGGACCCGCGACCTCGGCACCCGGACGTCCGCGAACCGCAGCCGGTACTGCGGCTCGTTCCCGACGACGTCGAGCGGGGAGCACTCGATGCCCTCCGCGTCGGCCGCGACCATGAGGACCGTCAGCTCGTCGGCCGCGCCCGTCTGCGTGACGACCAGGAACTCCTCGGCCACCGCCGCGTGCGGCACGAACCACGCGGTGCCGCGCAGGACGAAGCCGTCCTCGACCTCGGCGGACCGCACCTGCGACCCCTCACGCCCCCAGCCGCCGCCGGCCGCCGCGCGCGCGTAGGCGAAGACCTGCCCTTCGGCGATCGCCGGAAGCCAGCGTTCGCACTGCTCCGGTGTGCCGAACCGCCCGATCGCCGGCCCGGCGCACACCGCGGTCGACAGCAAGGGCGTGACCAGCTGGTGCGCGCCGAGCTCCTCGATCAGCAGGCACGTCTCCAGCAGGCCGCCGCCGGCGCCGCCATGGCGCTCCGGCACGGCCAGCCCCGTCCACCCCTGCTGGACCATGGCCTTCCACTCCGTGCGGGCGTCGCCCGGCTGCACCGCGCTCCCCTCCCGGGCCGCGCAACGCTGGAACCTGCCCTTCAGGAACCCGGCCGCGGCGCCGCGGATCTGCTCCTGTTCCTCCGTCAGCGAGAACTCCACTGTCGTCACCTCCGCTAGAAGCCCGCCGGGAGCGCCGTCGATCAGGATCGCGGCAGCCCGAGCCAGCGGTACGCAATGATCTGACGCTGAATGTCCGACGCCCCCCCGATGAACGTCGCCGAGATCGAATCCAGCCGGAGATGCGCGAACAGGGCGTCGAGCGGGGCGCCCTCCCGCTGCCACAGGCCGGCGGACTGCCCGAAGGCCGACATGCCGGTGCGCGCCAGCCGCTGGTTCAGCTCGGCGCCGAACAGCAGGCTCGCGGACGCCTCGTAGCCCGGCGTCCGGCCGGCGGACTGCTGGTCCACCGTGTAGCGGGCGAGGTTGTGCAGCACCCGCGTCTCGACGTACCTGTCGGCGATCTCCCGCCGGAGCGCGCCGGACGTTCCTCGCGAACCGGGATCGGCCGACCGTTCCTTGAGGTACCCCACCAGACGGGAGAGCACCGTCTGGTATTTGATCGTCGCCCCGATCCCGGCGCGTTCGTAGCCCAGCGCCGTCATCGCGACCGCCCAGCCGCCGTTCTCCGCGCCGAGCCGGTCGGCGACCGGCACCCGCACGTCGTCGAAGTACATCTCGTTGAACGGCTGGGAGCCGCGGATGTCGGTGATCGGGCGGATCGTGACGCCCGGTGCCCGGGTGTCGATCAGCAGCATCGTGAGGCCCCGGTGCCGGTAGGCGTCCGGGTCCGTCCGCACCAGGACGAACAGCCGGTCCGCGTACTGCGCCAGCGACGTCCACACCTTCTGGCCGTTGACGACGTACTCGTCGCCCTGCCGCGTCGCCGACGTGCGGAGCGAGGCGAGGTCGGAGCCGGAGTCCGGCTCCGAGAACCCCTGCGCCCAGGTCACCGTCCCGTCGGCGATGCCGGGCAGGTACCGGGAGCACTGCTCGGACGTCCCGTGCTCCAGCATGGTGGGCGCGAGCAGCAGCGCGCCGATGCTGTTGACCGTGGGCACCTCGGCCCGCATCAGCTCCTCTTGGAGGATGAGCTCCTGCCGCGCGGTGAAGCCGGCGCCGCCGTACTCGGCGGGCAGCCGCGGCGAGATCCACCCGCGTTCGGCCAGCGCCGCCGCCCAGGCCGCGGCGGCCGCCCGCCGCGCCGGGTCGGGGGCGACGCGGTCGGACGTCCACTCGTAGCCCAGGACGTCCTCGGGTTCGAGGCTGTTCTCGGCGTCCGGGTCGGGCACGTACCCGGCGGGAAACCGTTCGTGGATGAACGCCCGGATGTCGGCCCGCAACGCGGCCTCGTCCTCGGTGTCGGCCCAGTCCACGGTCGTCCTCCTTGTCGATGGCGCGGGGGCGATGGAACCGGCGGCCGCGGGGTCCGCGGCCGCCGTGGCGCGCTCAGGTGGCCGCCGGTGACCATTCGCTCTTGCCGCGCAGCAGATACTTCGCGACCTTGTCGGTGGTCGTGCGGGGCAGGGAGTCCACGAGCTCCACGTACCGGGGCACCATGAACCCAGGCAGCCGTTCCCGGCAGAACTCCACCAGTTCCTCGGGCGTGGGCGACGCGCCCTCCGCGGGGACCACGACGAGCTTGACGTCGTCCTCGCCCAGTTCCGACGGGACGCCGAACGCCGCGCACTCCAGCACCTGCGGGTGGAGGTTCACCTCGCATTCGATGTCGAACGCGGAGATGTTCTCGCCGCGGCGCCGGATCGCGTCGCGCATCCTGTCCACGAAGTAGAAGTAGCCGTCCTCGTCCTGCCAGACGCGGTCCTTCGTGTGCAGCCACATGTTCCGGAAGCACTCGGCGGTCTCGGCCGGCGCGCCGTAGTACCCCGTGGTGACGATCGACGGGACCTTGGGCCGCACGACGAGCTCACCGCTCTCGCCCGGCCCGAGCAGGATGTCGTTGTCGTCCACCACGGCCACGTCGAAGAGGTCCGAATGGGCCTGCCCGCAGGAGCCGACACGCCATTCCCCGTAGGGGCTGGCGACGGGGAGGCCCGCCTCGGTGATGCTGTAGGTCTCCACCGCCCGCACCCCGAACCGGTCGTGCAGGGCCTCGTCGAGGACGGACTTGCCGACGTAGAACATCTCCAGCGGGTGGTCCTTGTCCCGGGGGCCGGGGGGCGCGCTCATCAGGATCGGGATGATGCAGAACACGCTCATCGCGACCTGCGCCTGGAACGTCCGCACGTCGTCCCAGAAACGGGACGCGCTGAAGCGGGGGACGATCGCCACGGAGCCGCCGCACAGCATGGCGGAGAACAGCCCGTCCCAGAGCCCCGAGGCGTGGTAGAGCGGCAGGGGGCAGTAGCTCGTCTTCCCCCAGCGGTCGAGGAAGTTCAGAGAGTCCAGGGAGCAGGTGAGCGCATGCGCGTGCGAGACCATGACCCCTTTGGACGGGCCGGTGGTCCCCGACGTGTACATGATCGCCTGCTGGTCGTAGAAGGCGACCGGGACGCGCGGCGGCTCCGCTTCGCCGAGCAGGCCCACCAGCGCCGACGCCGCCAGCCCGACCGGGGAGCGCGCCTCCCGGACCGCGGAGTCCCCGCACAGGACGATCTGTTCGAGGTGCGGCAGCCGCGGCACCAGCGGGGGGATCCGCTCCAGGTAGAGCGTGTCCATGACCAGGAGCTTCGCGTCGGAGTTGTGCAGGACGTGGCGGAGGATCTCGCCGTGGTACTCGGTGTTCACGGGCACGGCGACGGCCCCGAGCCGCGCCAGCGCGAGGATGACGTGCACGATGTCCGGCTTGTTGGGGAGCATGATCGCGACGTGGTCCCCGGGCTCCACGCCCAGCCCGAGCAGCCCCTGCGCCACCCGGTTGACCATCTCGTCGACCTCGCCGTACGTCAGGTCCCCGTCCCGGAATCTCAGCAACGTGTCGGCACGGTGCTCGCGCACCGCCTTGTCGAGCACATTGCCGACGACCAGCTCCCCTAAGATCTCGTATTTCATCGCTGGAACCTCCACCACCGCGTCGAATTCGAGTCTTCGTCGTTCATTCCACGCCCCCATCCAGCAGTGCGGCCAAAACGTTCTTGTCCATTTTTCCGACCGGCGTCAGCGGCATCTCGTCGAGCACGCGCACCTCGTCCGGTGTCTTGTAGGCGGCGAGCCCCCGCTCGGCGAGGTACGCGGCCAGGTCCGCGCGCGTGGGCGCCTGCGGCCCCGCCGGCACGACGAACGCCACCGTCCGCTCGCCCAGGACGGCGTCCGGTTCCGGCATCAGCGCGACGGACGAGATCCCCGGGTGCGCCTGGAGGTGCCCCTCGACCTCGGGCGCCGCGATCTTCTCCCCGCCCCGCTGGATCTGCTCCTTGGTGCGCCCCATCACGATCAGATGGCCCGAGGGGAGCCGCCGGACCAGGTCACCGGAGCGGTAGAACCCGTCGAGGAAGGACTTCTCGTTGTGCTCCGGCGCGCGGTAGTAGCCGCACATCGTGTAGGGCCCCTTGGTGAGGAGCTCCCCGACCTCGCCGTCCGGCACGTCGGCGTCGTTCTCGTCGACGACGCGCACCTCGTCGTCGGGTGAGACCGGCTTGCCCTGCGTCGTGCTGACGATCTCCACCGGGTCGTCCAGCCGGGTGACGCAGTGCAGCCCCTCGGACATGCCGAACGCCTGGACGATCGTGCAGCCGAACCCGTCGATCATCTGCCGGGCGACGTCGTCGGCGAGCCGGGAGCTGCCGATCTGCATCACCCGGAGGGTGGAGAGGTCGACGTCGGTGGCCGCCGCCTCCTCCAGCCAGAGCGGGGCCAGCTGCGGGTTGATCGCCGTCGCCGTCACGCCCTCCTGCTCGATCAGGTCGAAGCAGTAGCCGGGGTCGGGGTTCTCGGCCAGCACGACCTTGCCGCCGCGTTCGAGCGTCCCGAGCACCCCCGGGCAGTTCATCGTGTAGTTGAACGCCACCGGCAGCGCGGCCAGGTAGACGGTGTCCTTGTCGTAGCCGAGCACGTCCGCGACGACGCGGCCGTTGTACTGATAGTCGTCGTGGGTGCGCGGGATGAGCTTCGGGCGTCCGGTGCTGCCACCCGACAGCAGCAGCAGGGCCATGTCCGAGGCGTCCGCCGGGTTCTTGACCGGGTCGGCGGAGGGGTCGGCGATCACGTCCTCGTAGTCGGTGAAACCGGTCGTGCCCGGGTCGCCGACGACGATCACGTGCTTGAGCCAGGGGCTCTCGGCACTGACCTCGGCCGCCAGCTCGCGGTAGTCGAACTGCGCGACGACGTCCGGGACGACGTAGGTGGCCGCCTCGGACAGCCGGGCCAGATGGATCATCTCGCTGCGCCGGTGCCCGGGTTGGGCGTGCACGGGGATCGCGCCGAGGTTCAGCAGCCCGAACCACAGCACGAGGAACTCCGCCCGGTTCGGCAGCTGCACCAGCACGCGGTCCCCGGCCGAGAGGCCCAGATCGCGCAGGCCCCGGGCGGCCCGGCCGGCCTCCTCGGCGAGCTCCCGGTAGGACAGGCGCCTGTCGTCGTCGACGACCGCGACCCGGTCGCCGAAGGTCGCCGCCATCCTTTCCAGCAGCTCGGGGTAGGTCTCACCGCGCCAGTAGCCGGCGGCCCGGTACCGGGCGGCGTCCTCCTCCGGCCACGCGACCATGTCGACGGTCGTCATCATGAAGTCCTTCCACGCGATGCCCCGACCACGGTGTCGATCACTGCGGTCCGCTCCTCGAGGCCGGAGCGGTCGCGTCCGGCGTCCCGCCGGGTCCTTCCTTGAACTTCTCCCACTCCAGCGACAGCCCCTCCCTGCGGCCGAAACGCTCGATGTCCTCCGAAAGCCGCGGGCACACGAGGTCGTGGAACCCGGGGTGCTCGCTCTCGACCGTGATCGTCAGTTCCCCGGCGTCCGCCGACATCGTGCAGTCGCCCTGGGTGAAGCGGGCGACCGCGGAATCGGAGCCGATCTCCCGGACCTCGGCGCGGCGGCTGAGGTGCTGGCAGAGCTGCTTGAGGTAACGCTCGCCACGCGTGGTCCGCGTGACGCCGACCGAGGTGTACATACGGAAAGCTCCTGTGCGGTGGATGCGGATGGATCCGATGCGGCCGAGGGCGCGCGTCACCCGGGACGCCGGACGCCCCTGCGGCCCTCGCCCGTCATGTCCCGTCCGGCACCTGCGCCGGGGCCGGCTCCAGGATCTCGACGACGGCGGACGCGGCCTCCATGCCCGGGGTGCCACCGGCCAGCAGGACGCGGTCCCCGACCGACACGAGGCCCTCCTTCCAGGCGTGTTCGAGGCCGCGGATGTGGTCGACCACCCCGGCGTGCCCGACGAGGCGCATGAAGCTCCAGAGGCTCTTCTCCTCGCCGATCCCCAGCGGGTCGAAGTAGAGGTCGCGGAGCGTGTCGTAGTGGAACCCGTCGTGGACGACGAGGGCGATCTCGTCCATCGTGACGTCGGCGTTCTTCAGCGACTGCTCCGTCGCCTCGATGAGGATCGTCGCGAAGTCCGTCTCCTGGGGCGGCATCTCGCCGCTCGCGACCTTGCCGTTGATGTACTCGACCGGGGTGTTGAAGTCGAGCTGGCGTCCGAGGGTGATGGTCGGCGGGTAGAGCGGCGTGGCCCCCCGGTGCAGGATCTCGAGCTCTGGGGCGGCCACCGCGTCGACCGTCAGGAGCCGGGCGAACCCGCGGGTGCGGGACAGCACGACGGACCCGCCGGCGTCGGCGAGGACGAACAGCCCGCACGCCCGCCACCGGTCGATGGACGGGGTGGAGAAGTTGTCCCCGCAGGTCAGCAGTACCGCGGGCGAGTCCGTCCCGGAGGCCAGAAAGCAGGAGGCGAGCTGCAGGCTGGCGAAGAACCCGGTGCACCCGTTGCGGATCTCGGCGGACGTGACCGGCCGGTCGATCGTGTTGTGGTTGATGTAGTGCTGCGCCGACCAGCCGTCCGGCCCCTGGGGGTGGACGCAGGTGTGGAACACGGCGCCGATCTCGTCGGCGGAATGGCCGCCGAGGGCCAGGGCGCGGTTCGCGGCCTGGACGGCGAGGTCGGGGGCGGGCGTCTCACCGGCGACCGAGACCGACACGAGCGCGCCGCGCTCCCTGGCCTCGGCGTCGTACCAGCCCCGGTCCACCGCTTCGGAGACGTCGAGCAGCTCGGTGTCGGCGGTGCCGATCCCGGCCAGGTAGACGTTGTCGATTTTCACGAGTGCTCTCTTTCTGCTCTCTCGGCGTTCTCTCCGGGAGACCGGGCCCAGGACTCCAAGGTCCACGCCGAATGATGGGGACGGAAACCGATGTGCGGGTAGTAGTCGACGGCTGCGGGCGCCGACAGGAGGATGAGCTTCGCCGACGGCGCCTCCTGGCGGGTCGCCGAGATCAGCGCCCGTCCGACGCCGCTGCGCTGGTAGGACCGCGCGACCGCGATGTCGGAGAGGTAGGTGGCGTAGGAGAAGTCCGAGATGCTCCGCGCGATCCCGACGAGCTCGCCGTCGGCGTAGGCGGCCATCACGATGTCGGCGTTCGCCAGCATCGCCGCCATGCGGCCGCGGTCGCGCGTCGGCCGCCGCTCACCGAGACCCGAGTCGTCGTACACCGCGATGACGGTGTCGACGTCGAGCGAGGCGCCTTCGACGCGCTCAATCTTCACGTTCACGCAGGGATTCCAATCGTTCCAGGATGACGTCGTGATGGACGAGGAACCGCTCGGGCCGCATCGCGCCGTTGCCGGCACCGGCGCCGGCCCCGACGCGGCTCGACACCAGCGCCGAGCGGAAGTCGATGCCGTCCGCGCGCGTCCGGTCGGCGGCCGCCTGGACGCTGCGGTAGGCCAGCTCCCGCTCGACGCCCCGCTCCTGGAGGTCGGCCAGGACCGCCGAGCTGTACACGAGGCCCCGGGTGGCGTCGATCGCCGAGCGCATCCGGTCGCCGAACACCTCCAGCCCCGCGATCAGCTCGGCCGCGGCGGTGACCTGGTAGTGGGCCACGGCGAGGCAGTCGGGCAGGGCCGTCCGCTCGACCGGCGAGTGGGACAGGTCGCGTTCGTGCCACAGCGCCACGTCCTCCAGGACGCTCACGACGTGGCCGCGCAGCAGCCTGGCCAGCCCGCACAACCGTTCGCTGCGGGTCGGGTTCCGCTTGTGGGGCATCGCGCTCGACCCCTGGTAGGCCGCCGACCGCGGCTCCTCCACCTCGCCGACCTCGGTGCGCTGGAGCAGCCGCACCTCCAGGGCGATCTGCTCGACGCACGCGCCCAGCGTCGCGATCGACTGGACGAGGGTCGCGTGCCGGTCGCGTCCGACGACCTGGCTCGGCGCCTGCTCGACGCCGAGGCCGAGCGCCGCGCACACGTGCTCCTCGACGAGCGGGTCGATCAGCGCGTACGTCCCGACCGACCCCGAGATCGTCCCGACGGCGACCTCGGCGCGCGCCCGTCTCAGACGTTCGACGCCGCGGTCCACGGCGAACGCGAACCCGGCGAGCTTGTGCCCGAACGTGGTGGGCTCCGCGTGCACGCCGTGCGTGCGGCCGATGCAGACCGTGTGCCAGTGCTCGACGGCCCGGTCCGCGAGCACCCTCCTGAGCCGCCTCGCGGCGTCGAGGAGCACGTCGGTCGCGGTGGCCAGGATGTGCCCGAGCGCGGTGTCGACGAGGTCGTAGCTCGTCATCCCCCAGTGCACCCACCGCGCCGACTCGGGCGGGATCGGCTCGCAGAACGCGGCGAGGAAGGCGAGGATCTCGTGCTCGCGCTCCTCCTCGAACTCGGCGACCCGGGCGGCGTCCGGGACGGGCGCGCGGCGGATGTCCTCCAGCGCGCCGGCCGGGACGTGGCCCAGGCGCACCTGCGCCTCGGACGCGAGGACCTCCACGCGGGTCCACATCTCGTACCGGTACTGATCGGACAGCAGCCGCGCCATCTCCGGACGGACGTAGCGGGGGATCATCGCGCGCACCCCGCCGGGGGGTCCGGGCGTTCCGCCCCCGCGGGCGCCGCCTGAGCGGCACGCGCCTCGGCCGCCTCCCGCGCACTGTCGAGCCGCCGTTTCCACGCGGCGAGCGTCGGCTCGCGGGCCAGCTGGCCGTAGGACACGCGCAGCCCCGCGCGGCGGAACCGGTTGGCGAGGCGGATCATCCCCAGCGAGTCGACGCCGAGGCCGTGCAGGTTCGCGTCGTCGTCGATCGACGCCGCGTCCACGCCGATCTGAGTCGCCACGGCTTCGCGCAGGTCGTCGATCGTCAGGCTTGTGTCCAGGCGGGACATGCTCACTCCGTTCCCTTGACGGCGTCCCGGCCGGTGGCCGGTGCCGCCAGGCGTTCTCTGCGTTCCGGCCGCGCCCCCCGCGGCCGCGGCCGGGTCATGAGGCCCGCTCCAGGGCGCCGTCCACGATCGCCGCCCAGTGCCACCGCGAGTCGAACGCGGTGACCTCGGCGTCGCTCCCGGCCGCCGCCAGCGCGGCGGCGCCGGAGGTCGCGCCGGCGATCAGCCCGGAGGCGTGGTGCGCGGCCAGCAGGTCCTGCTCGTCGAACGGCTCGCCCTCGCAGCGCAGCAGCCGCAGGTCTATGAAGCCGCGGAACGTCCGGTCGAGCACCCGCACGGCCTGCGGGCTGCGGATGCTGAAGCGCACGCGGGCCGCGACATGCCCGTTGTGGTGCTGGTCGGAGTAGTGGGCGATGTCCGGGATGCCCGGCGGCGCGAAGTAGTCGCGGGCGTCGACCACGGGTCCGCCCGGCAGGTTCCCGGCGCAGAAGTGCCACGAGTTGTACTGCATCCGCGCCGAGATCGCCCACGCGACGTCGGCGAGGCGCTCGCGGGTGTCGTCGAAGAGCCGCTGCGCGGTCGCGGACGGCACGACGCAGCAGAAGTACTCCGGCAGGTCCCATCCGGCGATCTCGGCCCAGTCCCCGGCGCGCATCGCCGTGATCAGCCGCGGCAGCGACCGCATGCCCCGGCTCATCGCGAAGTCGGCGCCGATCGCGTCCCGCACCGCGTCCACCGTCTCGTGGACGAGGGACTCCAGCCCTGTGCCGAACGTGCCGTGCGGCCGGGCCAGCCACTCCGGCCCCGACCGCAGCCCCGCGGCGACGTCGGCGAACGTCGCGCCCTCGACGGGCAGGCGCGCGCGCAGGCGTCCGAGGACGGCGTCGACGCTGCGCCGGCACGAGGGGCCCGGGCTCCCGGCCGTCCGCTCCACCTTGTGCACCAGCGGACCGTGGATCTCGCGGTACAGCAGCACGTCGGGACGCAGGCGGCGGCGCCGGTCGGCGATGTCGCCGGCAAGCCGTCCGAGCGGCTCGATGCCCGCGCCGTACGCCGGGGCCACCGGCGCGGCGCCGGGGTCGGCGGGCAGCGCGTTGTACCGCTCCCTGGTCCGCTCCAGCAGATCGGCGATGTGGTCGACGCTGACCTGCGTGCCGTTGACCTCCTCGATCCGCGCGTACCCACCGGACCGCACGTAGGTGGACAGGCAGGTCACCACGACGGCGTCGTCGTCGGGCCACAGTTCCAGGGGGAGCCCGGCCAGGCTGCTCAGCATGCAGTCCGGGTGGCCTGGCCACAGCGTCTTGCCGGTCAGGTTGTTGCGCTCGCGGAAGTTCGTGTAGAGCTTCGCGCCCCGGTAGAAGAAGAACGGCGCGGTCCGGCGGGCGGCCTCGCGCAGCCCCTCCAGCATGGCGGCCCGCCCGTCCGGGCCGGCGGCGTCCAGGCTGCGCCGGCAGGTCGTGACCGCCTGGGCGTCGAGGGCCCGCGCCTGCCCGATCTCCCGCCGGTAGGACGCGAGCTCCTCGGCCGACCAGGGCACCCGCAGCACTCCGTCGACCAGCGTCTCGCCACCTGCGAGCGGTGCCTCGCCCGGGGCGCGGACGGCGACGCGTCCGGCGGTGGTGAGGGCGATCTCCCCCGCGAAGGCGGTCTCGCCACCGGCCGCGGCGCCGGGTGCGCCTCCGGGGGCGCCTCCGGCGGCGGGCCGCGCGTCCGGGTCGCCCGTGCGCCACGAGCGCCCGAAGAGGATCTTGGCGCTCACCTCCTCCGGCACGCGCAGGCCGCGTAAGCCGACGCGCGCCGGGATGTGGCCCCCGAGGGTGAGCAGGACGTCGAACGCGGTGCCGGGATCGGGTGCCTCCGCGGCGTGCTGCCACGTCCGCTTCAGCAGGCCGGGGAATCCGGCGTCCGGTTCGAGGACGAAGTCGGGCCCGTCGGCGCTGCCGGCCTTGGTCCCGAGCCTGCTCGGACGCCGGTTCTTGCGGGCCTCGGCCAGCGCGGCCCGCCGCGACGTGGCACGCTGCTGGGTGGAAAGGCGCGTGGGGCTCATCACCGGCCTCCCGCCGTCAGCTCGACGTGCGACCACATCTCGATGCTGGTCGGAGACCATTCCTCGTCGACGTAGATGCAGTCGACCGGGCACACCATCACGCAGACCGGGCACCCGGAGCACAGCTCCGGGACGATGACGACGTCGATCCCCGAATCGAAGATGGCGCCGAACTCCGGCGGGCAGTTCCGCACGCAGCTGTCGCAGTTGATGCACTCCGAGGACTCGATGCGGCGCGGCGGCTTGTGCCACTTCGGGTCGCGGACGTGGTCGGCGACGCGCGTCCGCCGGTCCTGCCGGTGCGACTCGGAGGCGTCCGGGACTCGTTCCTTAGTACACGGCGAAGTACTCACGGTGCTCCCAACTCGTGGGTCTCGGGATGTCGTCCTGCTGCGAGCACCAGTGCTCGTACCTGCCGGCCTCGCTCTCCTTGAGCCGGGCCAGGCAGGTGGCCAGAGGCTTGCCGAGCAGCGCCTCCGCGCGGTCTCCGGCGCGGAACGCCTCAAGCGCGGCGCGCAGGGAGCCGGGCAGAGCAGCCGGGTGCTTCGCGCGGGGGCCGTCGCCCCCGGTGATGCCGTCCAGCCCGGCGAAGAGCTGGGCGGCGATCGCCAGATAGGGGTTCGCACACGGCTCCGCGAGCCGCGTCTCGACGTGGGTCGACTCGCCGCCGCCGAGGACGCGCACGAGCGCCGTCCGGTCCTCGTACCGGCACGACACCTCGGTCGGCGACAGCGAGTAGGACGGGTCGAAGCGGTGGTACCCGTTGACGGTCGGCACCGACAGCAGGCAGAGCTCCGCCGCGGCGGCGAGCAGCCCGTCGGTGTAGGCGCGGCAGGAACCGGACTCCGACGGCTCCGGGCCGCCCTCGTCGAACAGGTTGCGCCCGTCGGGACCGATGACCGACTGGTGGATGTGCCAGCCGCTGGGGTCCGCGCCGTCGAGCCCGGGCAGGGCCATGAAGGACGCGTGGTACCCGTTGCGGGCGCAGTACTGCTTGGTGAGCGTGCGGAACAGCAGCATCGCGTCCGCCGCCTCGTCGGCGGGCAGCGGATCGAACGTGATCTCCAGCTGGCCCGGCCCGGACTCGTGCTCGACGGTCCGCAGCGGGAGCCCGAGCCCGGTCAGCATGCCGACGAGCGGGCCGACCACGGGCGCGACCGCGTCGGAGTAGGCGTCGAGGTTGAACTGGTAGCCGGCGTCGACCGCCTCGACCCGCGGCGGCTCCCCCTGGAGCCCGAAACCGTTGCCGGCGTTGCCGGGCGGGCCGGGCAGCAGGCGGGTGAGGTACCACTCCACCTCCAGGCCGACCACCGGTTCGAGCCCCCGCTCGGCGTACATCTCGCAGACGCGGCGCAGGACCGCCCGCGACGACAGCGGCATCGGCAGCCCGTCCCGGTGGTACTCGTCGCCGAGCACCCACGCCGTGCGCGGCTCGCGGTCGGGGTCGCGGTGCGGCAGCAGGTGGAAGGTCAGCGGGTCCGGCAGGACGATCATGTCGCCGGCGCCGGCCAGCTCCGGCACGCCCAGCCCGGGGTCCTTGTGGAAGTCGACCGCCACCGCGTGGCCGGTGTCGAACAGGAACGGGCCGGGGCTGACGTCGACGCCATGGCGCAGGGCGTGGCGGAAGACCTGCGCGGAGAGGGTCTTCGACCGGGCGAGCCCGTGGGGGTCGCAGAACGCGACCCGCACGAGGTCGATGTCGGCCAGGTCCGCCTCGATCCGCTCGGCGGCCGCCCGGCGCTGGTCGTCCCAGACGCCGCTGAGGTCGCGGCCCCCGACGCTGCTCGTGGCGAACCGGCGGGACCAGGTGCGCTGGAACGTCATCGGATGCTCCTCTCGTCGACGGCGAAGGCGAGGGCGGACTCGAGCGCCGAGGCGGCGGCGAGCACCAGGGCGTCGGCGCCGACCGGCCCGACCAGCTGGAGGCCCACGGGGAGCCCGCCGGGGGTGGTGCCGACCGGCAGCGAGAGCGCCGGCTGGCCCGTCAGGTTGAACGGGTACGTCGCCGGCGTCCACGCGAGCCAGCGCAGGTCACGCGGGTCGTCCGCCCCGGCGGGCGCGATGGACTCGGCCGCGAACGGCTCGACGGGCACCGTGACCGACACGAGCAGGTCGTGGCGCTCCATGACCTCGCCGAGCACCCGCCTCAGCTCCCACCGGACGTTCTCGGCGCGGGCGACGGCGGCACCGCCCAGCGATCTCCCGTAACGGACGAGCTCCGCCCGGCCGGGGTCGGCGAGGTCCTCGTCGTCGTCCTCGCGGGCGGCCTCCGACACCGCGAGCAGATCCACGAGGGCGTCGTGGGGATCGTCGAACGGGATTCCCAGCGGATCGACCACGTGGCCCTGGTCCGCCAGGACGCGCACCGCCCGCGCGGCGACGGCGGCGACGTCCGGGGCGGTGCCGGGGAACTCCATCCACCCGATCCGCAGCGGCGGCGGCCGGTGCCCCGCGTCGGCCGGGGCGAGCCGGGAGTCCGGGTCGGCCCGGTGCGGGCCCGCGAGGACCGCCGTCGTCTCGGCCACCTCGCGCACCGTCGCGGCCAGCGGCCCGAGGTGGGCGAGGCGGTCCCCGCCGGCGTTGGCGTAGGGGACGCGCCCGAAGCTCGGCTTGAAGCCGACGACGCCGCAGAAGGCGGCGGGGATGCGGATCGAGCCCGCACCGTCGGTGCCCAGCGCGACATCGCCGAGCCCGGCGGCCACTGCCGCCGCGGCGCCGCCGCTGGACCCGCCCGCGCTGCGGTCACGGCGGCGGGGGTTCCGGGTCGCCGGCCCGAGCCGCGACACGGTGCTCGCGCTCCATCCGTGCTCCGACGTGGCCGTCTTGCCGACGACGATGGCACCGGCGGCCCGCAGCCGGGCCACCGCGGGCGCGTCGCCGCGGGCGCCCCGGTACGCCAGCGACCCCCGGCGGGTCGGCAGGTCCCGGGTCTGGACGAGGTCCTTGACGGAGGCGACGAGCCCGAGCAGCGGCCTGTCGTGCCAGGCGGCCTCCCCGCGCTCGCGGATCAGCGCGTCGGCCGCGGCGGCGTCGCGCAGCGCGGGCTGGGCGCCGACCGCGACGAAGGCGTGCAGGTCACCGTCGGTCTCCTCGATCCGGCGCAGGACCGCCTCGACGTGCTCGACCACGGTGATCCCCCCGGGCCGGGCGTGACGGGCGCGGTGCGGTGGCGCGTCGGCCTCAAGGCCCGCGACGGGGGTCATGGCCGGCTCCCGTGCCCGTGCTCGCGGGCCTCCGGAAGGCGCGGCGATTCCGCGGCGCAGCCGGGAACGATGCAGCTGGGAGCGGGACGGCGGGAAGCGGCGGAAAAGGGGACGGCGTGGACGGGAGCGGTGCGGACGGGAGCGGTGCGGACGAGGACGGTGCGGACGAGGGCGGCGCGGCGCGGGCCGGGGGGAGCGTCCCGTAAGCGTAAGGCGATCTTTGTGCGGATCCCCCCTGGGCGCCCCGGCCACCGCCGAACTCCAGGCACTCCGCGTGGTGTTCCATCACGGCAGACCATCGGTTCCTCCAACGTGCCAAGCAGTTCACGACTCTCGGCGCTCGGACCGATGCGCCAGCGCCCAGTAAAAAAACCAACCTTCCGGTTTGTCAATGCCTATTACGCCCCGCGCGCGGCCCGTCGCCGTTCTTCGTGAGTGGTTTTCGACCGGTTCGCGAACTTCCGGGATGCACCCGAGGTGGGCCGTGACCACCCTCTCATGGCCGCTTATGGCCAGCTCAAGCTCGCCACACCGGAGAGGGGGGAAGTCAAGTGCGAGTTGCCCGTGCGCGACCGTTTACCGTCCGCACAAGCAACGTACTCTCCACATTCAAAACCTTCCGGTCGGTTTGTTTGCTGTGATACATCGACTCCGAGGAGGGAGGACGGGCACCTGCCGGCGGGCCCGCGACCTGGGAGCACACGCGACCGCGGCCGTCCCTCATGAAGCGCTTCAACGCCTGCGGCGGCCCGGACCTGAGGGAGCCGGCCCGGGACATCCGCGCCCCCGGCCCCATCCCGGGGCCCGCGACCCGGCGTTCACGGGCCGGAAATATCCGGTCCACTCATCGCTCATCCGGCCGCACGGCGCGCCGCCCCGGCCGACAAAACAGTACGGAGGTCCCCCCACTTCCCAATGATCACCAATCGGAACGCCGCTCCGCACTGGTCGGCCGTAAAAAGGAGCCGTCCGGCGCCGGACCCGAGACGAAGGTGGACGAATCATCGACGCCGTAGATGTCTTCACCCCATTGGAATCTGAAGTCCGCAGCTATTGCCGGGAATGGCCGACGATGTTCGGCCGGGCCCTGGCATGCCGAATGCACGACGAATCCGGCCGCGAATACCTCGACTTCTTCGCGGGCGCGGGCGCTCTCAACTACGGGCACAACAACCCGGAGATCGAACAGGCCCTGCTCGACCATCTCTCGACGGACCCGATCATCCACGGCCCCGATCACCGAGGAGGAGATCGACGCCGGGATGGACATCGTCGCCGAGGCGGTCCGAGTCGCGCGGCGGCGGTCCGGAGAGGAGCAGTGATGATCACTCGCACGCAGGACGGGACGACCACGGAGGGCGCACGATGACCGAGGACCTCTACCCCACCAGGGCCAGCGGCCGGCCGTCGCTCATCGACCGCGCCGACCCGGTCGTCTACGGGACCGCCGCCGACGGGCCCCTCACGGCGGACGACCTGGCGCGCTTCGACACCGCCGGGTTCCACGCCTTCGATCAGCTCATCGAGCCCGGCGAGGTCGCGGCGTTCCACACCGAGTTGCAGCGGCTGAGGGAGGACCCCGCGCTCAAGGACGACGAGCGCACGGTGTTCGAGCCGACGTCGCGGCATCTGCGATCGGTCTTCGAGGTGCACAAGGTCAGCGAGGTCTTCGCCCGGCTGCTCCACGACCCCCGTGTCGTCGGGCCCGCGCGGCAGATCCTCGGGTCGGAGGTGTACATCCACCAGAGCAGGGTGAACTTCAAGCCCGGTCTCGCCGGGAACACCTTCTACTGGCACTCGGACTTCGAGACGTGGCACGCCGAGGACGGCATGCCGCGGATGCGCGCGGTCAGCCTGTCGATCGCCATCACCGAGAACCTGGACAGCAACGGCCCCCTGATGATCATGCCGGGCTCGCACCGCACCTTCGTGACCTGCCCCGGCGAGACGCCGGAGAACCACTACCTGAGCTCGCTGAGGAGCCAGGAGGTCGGCACCCCGGACCCCGACAGCCTGCGGAAACTCGGCGATGAGCATGGCATCCGCCAGTTCACGGGCGCCCCCGGGTCGGCCACGATGTTCGACTGCAACAGCATGCACGGGTCGAACAGCAACATCACGCCGTTCCCCCGCTCGAACGTGTTCGTCGTGTTCAACAGCGTCGAGAACACGCTGGTGGAGCCGTTCGGCGCGGCGTCGCTGCGGCCCCCCTTCATCGCGGCCAGGGAGTTCACCCCCGTCCGCTAGAACACGGGCAGGCCGCCGGCGTGGTCCCTGCGAGCCGCGCCGGCGGCCCGCGCGGCCCGGCGCGGCCCGCGCACGGCCGCCCACCCGGATTTACCGGCAGGACGCCAATGACCATTTCACCTCTGACCGGAAGCATCAGAAACTGGGCACAAGGCAATTCTCTAGTGCGGCCGCCCATGGTGATGCGGGGTGGAGTACGACCGTCGGCGGCCGGGTCCGCCGTCCCTTGTCGATCGGCACGCGGCGGACAAGACCGACGGCATTCGAGCCGACCCACGGTACGCCGCGGCGCGGTTTCTGCCTACCGGGCGCGGCAAATCTGGCAGTGCTCCACGGTGCACGCTTCGGAGACGGTTCCCGGCCCGGCGGGTTTCGGGTCTAGCAGTAGAGGTATGGGTATCCCGAAGCGGGTGCGGGAGGCTTCGGATTTACCTGTGACGTTCTGCCCCGCGGCGGGAGCACGCGCGAATTTCGGGCGCGCTTTCCCTGGCGTCCGCGCGTTCCCTTGCCGTCCCGGATACCTGGCCTTCCGACGCCGGGGGACGGCCCGCCCGGGGTGTCAGGACGCGCTCCGGCGTGGGACGCCGGCGCGCTTGACGGTACGGATGATCGGCGTGGTCTCGATGCTCCGGACCGACCGGAGTCGGCCAACGCGCATCGTGAGGTAGTCGTAGAGGGCGTCGGCGTCGGCGCACAGGACGGTGGCCGTCAGGTTGGCGGGACCGGTCGTGGCCCCCACGAAGGCGGTCTCGGGGTGCTCGGCGAGGGCGGCACCGACGGCGGCCAGCTTCCAGGGGGTCACCGACATCCACAGCCGGGCCGTCATCTCGATGCCGAAGAGCGCCGCGTCGTAGTCCAGGTCGAAGTAGAGCGCGCCGCTCGCCCGCAGGTGGTCGAGGCGGCGCTTGACGGTGGACTGCGACCATCCGGTGGCCGCGGCGAGCTCGCCGTAGCCGGCGCGGCCGTCGCGCGCGAGGAGCTCCAGGAGCGCCTCGTCCCCCGGCTGGGCGCCGAACTCGGACGCGGTGACCGGGGACGGCTGGTCCGCCGAAGGGCGCAGCTCGTCCTCCTGGTCCGGGGTCAGGGCGGTGAGGATGCCGCTCCAGGGCGTCGGCCTGCCCAGGAAGGTGTGCAGGACGCAGTGCGCCGCGACGCTCACCACGCGGCTGGTGCGGGTGAGCTTGTCCAGCAGCAGCTCGTCGCGCTGCTGCCGGGTCCGGGTCTGGGTGACGCAGAGCACCTCGGTCCCCCCGGAGATGATCGTGACCCAGGACGTGTCGGACCGCCGTGCGAGGGCGTCCGCGATGGGCATGGCGGCCCCGGGGGTGCAGTGCAGCCGGATCAGCCAGTCGGCCCGCCGGGAGCGGCGCGTGTCGAGACGGCCCAGGACCTGCAAGGATCCCGTGGAGTGCAGCCGGTGGTAGCGGCGGGCGACCGTCTGGTCGGAGACGCCCAGCACCGGGGCGATGCGCCGGAACGGGGCCCGGCCGTCGATGGCCAGGGCATGGAGTAACTGCCGGTCCAGACCGTCGGTCGTGGCGGATTTCACCTCACGCACGCTATCAGCGTCGGATACCGCCACTTCCTTCTCTACGCGCGAGGGCGCTCCTGACCATAACCGCTATGAACCTGACACAGAACGCGGCCGAGACGGCCGCTCCCGCAGCCCTGCCGGAGCGACGGTGGTGGGTCCTGGCCGTCGTCGTGACGGGTTTCTTCATGACGATGCTCGACACCACCACCGTCAATGTGGCCATCCCGTGGATCCAGGAGGACCTGCACGCCAGCTACGGGTCGGTCGAATGGGTCGTGAGCGGGTACGCCATGGCGTTCGGGCTGACGCTGATCCCCGCCGGGCGCCTGGGCGACCGCCTCGGGCGCCGCCGGCTGTTCCTGTTCGGCCTGGCCGGTTTCACCTTCATGTCCCTGATGTGCGCGCTCGCCCCCAACGCCGTCGCGCTCGTGACGTTCCGGGTGATCCAGGGGACGATGGCGGGGCTCCTCAACCCGCAGATCCTCGCGGTCATCCAGGTGCTGTTCCCGCCCCGCGAGCGCGGCAAGGCGTTCGCCGTCTACGGGGCCACGGCCGGTGTCGGCACCGCGCTCGGGCCGCTGCTCGGCGGCACGCTGATCAGCGCCGGGTTCGGCGGGATGACCTGGCAGCCCATCTACCTGCTCAACGTCGTGATCGGCGTGATCGCGTTCACCGCGGCGTGGCGCCTGCTCCCGGAGTCCAAGGGGCGGGGCGGCAACCTCGACCCGGTCGGCGTCGTCCTGATCACCGTCGCCCTGCTGCTGGTCACCTACCCGCTGATCGAGGGCCGCGCGGCGGGATGGCCCGTGTGGGCGTTCGCCGCCCTGGCCGCCGCGCTCCCCGCACTGGCGGTCTTCACGTTCTGGCAGTACCGGCGCCTGCGCGCCGATCAGCCGCCGCTGGTGGACGTGCGCCTGTTCCACAACCGCGCCTTCGCCGCCGGGGTCGGCTTCGCCCTCGTCTACTTCGCCGGGTTCACCAGCGTGTTCTTCTCGCTGTCGCTGTGGCTGCAGATCGGCCTCGGACGCTCCGCCCTCACCGCCGGGCTGACCATCCTGCCGTTCGCCGTCGGCGGGCTGGCCGGCTCGTCGGCCTCGGCCGTGGCCACCCGGCGGCTCGGCCCGGCCGTCCTGCGGGTCGGCACGGCGATGGTCATCGTCGGGCTGGCGGCCGCGCTGCTCACCGTCCACGCCGCCGGGCCGGACGTGTCGGGGCTGGTCCTGCTGCCCTCGCTGGCCTTCGCCGGTGTCGGCTCGGGCCTGGCCATCGCCCCCAACACCAACCTGGTGCTCGCCGCCGTCCCGATCCGGGACGCGGGGGCGGCGGGCGGCGTGGTCAACACCGCCCAGCGGGTGGGCGCCGCGCTGGGCGTCGCGCTGGTCGGGGTCGTGCTGTTCGGCTCCCTCAGCGGCAGCGCGGCGGACGCGGCGTCCGCCACGGTCCCGGCGCTCCGCCGCGACCTGGCGGCCACCGGGATGCCGGGCGCCGCGCGGGAGCAGATCGTCCGCCGCTTCGAGACGTGCTTCCGGCAGCGCGCCTCCCTGACCGACCCCGGCGCCCGGGTCCCCGGGTGCCCGGGGAAGGAGGGGCTGAAGGACTCCCCCGCCGCGCCCGCGTGGGCCCGGGCGTCCACGTCCGCGCTCGGCCGCAACTACACCGACGCCGTCCAGGTGTCCCTGGTGTTCAGCCTCGCCGCCGTCGCGCTGGCGTGCCTGCTCGCCTTCTTCTTCCCGCGCCAGCCCGCGGCGGCCGGCCGGCCCGGGGGCGCGGGCGAATGAACCCCCGTCGCTCAGCAGATGCCAGACCGCCGGGCGGCGACGGCGCCGCCCCTCAGCGATGCGAAGAGCCATGTATGTGAAGACGACGACCCGCAAGGCCAAGTCCGGCACGATCCGGTACCTGCACTTGGCGCACAACGACTGGGACGCCTCCAAGGGCCGCTCGGTACCGAAGGTGCTGTACAGCTTCGGCCGCGAGGACAAGCTCGACAGGGACGCGGTCCGGCGGCTGGTCGCGTCGTTGTCACAGCTGATGCGACCCGGTCAGACGCCCCCCGGGGGGCCGCATCTGACGTTCGCCGAGTCCCGCCCCTACGGCGGCGCGTACGTGCTGGACCAGCTGTGGCACCGGCTGGGGATGGCGAAGATCCTGGCCGGGCTCGCGTCGCCCGGCCGGGGCCGGCCACGGGACGCGGCCGCGGCCGAGCGGGTGCTGTTCGGCCTGGTCGCGAACCGGGCGCTGGCCCCGTCGTCCAAGCTCGCCGCGTCGGAGTGGATGAGCCACGACGTGTGCATCAACGGACTGGGCGAGGTGTCCGACGACGCGTGCTACCGGGCCATGGACTGGCTGCACCAGGTGCACGGCGAGCTGGAGAAGCAGGTCTACCTCGCGGCCGCCGGCCTGCTCGGCCTCGAAGTGGACCTGCTGCTCTTCGACACCACCTCCACCTATTTCGAACTGGAGGAGGCCGACGAGGCGGTGACGCGGAACTCGCGCGGGGAGGAGGCCGGGAGCGAGGACGACGCCGACCCCGCGCGGTCGGCGGGGTTCCGCACCTACGGCAGGTCCCGGGACGACCGCGACGACCTGCCGCAGATCGTCATCGGGCTGGCCGTCACCCGCGACGGCATCCCCGTCCGGGTCTGGTGCTGGCCGGGGAACACCACCGACGCGACGCTGATCCAGCAGGTCAGGTCGGACGTCCGGGAGTGGAGCCCCGCGAAGATCATCTGGGTCGCGGACCGTGACCTGTCCCCGGCGGAGGGCCGCCGGGCGCTGCGGCGGAACACGGGGTCCTACATCATCGGCGAGAAGCTGCGCCCGGACTCCCCCCACGCGCGGGCGGCGCTGTCGTGTCCCGGCCGCTATCGGCCGATCGCCGCGAACCTGCGGGTGAGGGAGGTCCGGGTGGGCGACACCGAGGACCGGTTCGTGCTCTGCCACAGTCCCGACGCCGCAGCCCGTGATGCCGCAGCCCGCGGACGCCTCGTCGCCGATCTCGAAGGCAGGATCGCCGGCTCGGACGGGCTGACCGCGGCGAAGCGGGCGGAGCTGCGCAGGAGGATCGCCGCCGTGCCGGGCCTGGACAGGTTCCTGCGCGTCACCCCCGGCGGGCTGCTGCGCGTCGACAAGGCCAAGGAGAGGGCGGAGCGGGACCTGGACGGCACATACCTGCTGCGCTGCGCGGACCCGGACCTGTCCGCCGAGGACGTCGCGCTCGGTTACAAGCAGCTGCTGGAAGTCGAGCGCAGCTGGCGGGACATGAAGACCGTCCTGAAACTGCGCCCGGTGTACCACCGCCTCGAAGGGCGCATCCGCGCGCACGTCCTGCTGTGCTGGCTGGCCCTGCTGCTGGTCCGCGTCGCCGAGAACAAGGCCGGTGACACCTGGACGCGGATGCGCCGCGAGCTCGACCGCATCCACATCGTCACCTTCACCGGTTCCACCGGCACGTTCCAGCAGGTCACCGAGCTCAGCGATCCGGCCCGCGACCTGCTCGCGCGGCTGGAGACCGACCCGCCGAGGAGGATTTTCCACCTCAGTCCCGCAGAATCGTGACGGCCCCGGGCAGTTCCGGGGGGTGTGGAACAGGGCCGTTGCGAGGGGTGCGGGGGGCGCCCCTCAAAAGACCGGGCCGGGCCCTCGGGGGCCTAGAGAAACGCCCTGTCGCTGGATACTCTGGCTTCTCCCCAGGTCACAGCAGCATTCGATGCCATGAATGCACCGAGTTATGCGGAACCCGGGAGTAATATGAACTGAAGACAGGCAGCTCGGTGGACCGTGACTCGCGCTTGACGCCGATCGATTGATCGGAGGGGCCGTCCGAAGGGTGACGTCCCGTGGCGACCCGGGCGAACGGTTCGATGAGGGAGATCGAGATCGCTAAGTCGAGGCAGGTCCGAGCAGAGCAGACGCGCCAGACGATCGTGCGCGCGGCGGCGGAGACTTTCGACCGGTTCGGATACGGGACGGCCACCGTCGGTGACATCATCGCCCAGGCAGGAGTGACCAAGGGCGCCTTGTATTTCCATTTCCAGTCCAAGGAGGAACTGGCCCAGACGGTCATCGACGCTCAGCACGAGCGCTCCGTCGACTGGTGCCGCAAACTCCTCGTCGACCAGGCGCCCGGCCTGGTGTCGGTGATCCGGTTGTCGCAGCAGCTGACGCACCAGATGATGCGGGACCCGATCGTGCGCGCCGGCATCCGGCTGGCCCTTGAGGCGGGGACCTTCGACATGGCGGTGGTCACGCCGTACCGGGAGTGGCTCGAGGTGACCGAGAAGCTCCTCAAGCGCTCCTCCCAGGAGGGCGACCTGCGCCCGGAGCTCGTCCCTGAGACGCTGGCGCGGTTCATCGTCGGCTCCTTCACCGGAGTGCAGATGATCTCCCACGTCCTGGCGGGACGGGCGGATCTGGAGCAGCAGGTCCGGGACATGTGGGAAATCCTCCTCCCCGCCCTGGTCCCGAAGCGCAAGCTGCCCTACTTTCGCTCGACTCTCCTGACCGGCTCCGTGGGACTGGCAGACGATCACGCGGAGATGTCGGGCTGACACCGGGAAGGGGTGCCGAGGGCGACGCGCCCCTGTCGATTCCCCGCACCGCGGGCCGCGCCGTCATGCCGGCACGGCACGTCCACCGCCCGGCCGGCGCTTTCGGCAACCGGTCACGCGGCGTGATTATCGCCGATCACACTGAGACGACAGGTCTTCACCGGACGATAGCAGGATGCCGGGCGTGAACCAGAGCGCCGCTCCGTATCCCGCGCCACCCGAGACCGTGCCGAGACATCGCGGGCGGGCCGGCGCCCCATGGCCGACCCGCCCGCCGTCCGGCCACGCCACCGGACCACGCGTCGCCGTCACCCCGGAATGGCCTTTCACGGGCTTCGAGTAGCACTTCCGGATACCTTTCCGCATCTCCGCGAGCGCCTTCCCGGACGCCATCGCCAGGCGTCCGATCTCCAGGCCGGTCCGTATCTTCATTATCGGTAGGACCATTTCGCCGTCTTCGGACTTCTGTCCAGAAGCGGCGGCACAGTGGAGCGGACAGGCCGACGATGTCTCAAGGGATCCGGAGGCGCCCGTCCCGCGCGGGCGCATGAGCATGTTCTGTTCGAGATCGCGACGATCCTGCACGACGACATGGCGAACCCCGAAAAGGTGCCCTGCACGACGCTCGGCTCATCCGGCGCTCCGGCGCCGAGAAAGGGCGCCCACGGGGTGGGCGCCCTTTCCGATCCGGGGGGCTACTTCAGGACGGGGAACCGGCGGACGAGGCGGGTGCCGCCCCACCGGCGTCTCGTGTCCCAGCCCGAACGCCTTGTCCAGGAACGCCCACGCGAACACCCACCCCAGCGCCAGGCGGGCGGCGCCCCAGACGTACCGCGCTGCGGGCGACCCGGTCAGCGGCCTGGCCGCCGCGACGCGCAGGCCGACCCGGGCCCGGCGTCCACTGATCTTGTGTTCGGAGATGGCCATGGTCGCCTCACCCTTCCGTCGAACCACCACGGTTCGTCCACCGATCAGTCAACGCGCCGGGACCAGGCCCCAGCAGGTGCGTTGGACCCCGCTCCGGCGGGACGTCTGTCCCCTCCGGGGCGGATCTTGCCGACCTTACGGTCACTGCCGTCAGGACCAAGGGCTCTGTCGCCGCGGGGCCCGGGCCGCCTAACGTCGGCGGTGGACGAGTATGAGAGGAGGCCGTCATGGCATCGCCCGGCTCATGGACCCGCCTCGACCGGCTGCGCCGGCGCGCCGGTTTCGACAACAGTCCGCTGCGCCGTGACGTGGACCGCCGGCAGTGGATGCTGGGACTGGCGCTGCTCATGCTCTTCCTGAGCCTCGCTCCACCGCTGGGTCTGCGGGCCGGGCAGGCCGTCTACGCCTCGGGCGTGCGGGCCGAACGGCACGAGGCGGCGAACCGGCGGAGGGTCGACGCCACCGTCGTGGAGGTCAAGGGCCAGCGGCACCGCAGCGAGGTCACGGTGACCTGGTCCGGCGCCGACGGCACGCGGCGGACCGGCTCCTACACCACCTGGCGGGAGGCCACCGTCGGCGGGCGCCGCACGGTCTGGGCCGACTCCTCGGCCGTGTCGGACGTCGCGCCGCGCCCGCACGCCCGGACGGTGGGGGACGCGGTCGCGGGCGGGGTCGGCGCCGCGCTCGTGCTGGGTCTGCCGCTGCTGCTGGTGTACGTGCTGGCCAGGTACCGCTTCGACCGGCGACGCTACCGTCTCTGGGACGCCGAGTGGGCGCGCTGGGACCCCCAGAACATCGCCTGACCACCCTTGTCCGGCCCCCTGGCGTCAGCCGCCCGGCGCGGGGACGACGGCGACGGGGCAGTGCGCGCGGTGCAGCATCGCCCGGCCGACCGAGCCGAGCAGGAGCCCGGCGAAGCCGCCGCGCCCGCGCGAGCCGACCACCAGCAGGTCCGCGCCGGCCGAGGCGTCCGCCAGGGCCCGGACGGTCCGCTGGTGCACGACCTCCCGCTCCACCGAGACGTCCGGGAAGCGCTCGCGCCATCCCGCGAGGGCCTCGGCGAGGACGCGCTCGTGTTCGCCGGCCAGGGCCTCGGCGTCGAACGCGGACGGCCGCAGTTCCTCCGGCGCGGCGGACGCCGGATGCGTCCAGGCCAGGACGGCGCGGACCCCGGCGCCGCGCGCGGCGGCCTCCTCGAACGCGAACCCGAGCGCCGCGGCGCTGCCGGGCGAGCCGTCCACGCCGACCACGATCCCACCGCCCGATGCCGGGCCGCTCTCCTGCGGGGCGACCTCGCGGACGATCACGGTGGGGCGGCGGGCGTGCGAGGCGATCTGCAGCGACACCGATCCCAGGGCCAGCCCGGCGAGGGTGCCGGTGCCGCGCGTCCCCGCCACGAGCATCAGCGCGTCCCGCGCCTCGTCGATGAGGACCTCGGTGGCATGGCCGCCCTTCTGGACGCCCGTCACCTCGGCTCCGGGCGCGTTCTCCCGGGCCGCGGCGACGGCACGGTCGACGATCTCCTCGCCGCCCTTCAGCAGCCATGCGCGGACCGCCCCGGCGCGCGGGTCCACCGGGACGTCGAACAGCCAGGGCGTCACGACGTAGACGACGCGCAGGGCGGCGTTCCTGCGACGGGCCTCATCGGCCGCCCATCTGGTCGCGGCGAGGCTCTGCTCCGAGCCGTCCACTCCGACGATGATCTGGTTCATGCCTGAACGCTAGGGCACCCGCGCCGCCGCCCCGGGGGGACGTTGGTCCTCCGAGGGCACGGCGAACGTCACCGTCCCACTCAGGGCTCCTCGATCAGGACGTCCTGAAGGGGGCGCCGGACGCTGGTCAGCTCCCGGACGTCGGGTACCCCGATGCGGAGCAGCATCTGCGGGTGGGCGTCGCCGCAGAAGTGGGCGCGGATGAACGCCCGCAGCTCGGGGACCTGCAACGCCTGGGTGTGGTACGCGGCGGAAAGGCCGTGCTCGGCCGCGCGCAGCAGGACGGCCTGGAGCGCCTGTCCCGCCCTCAGCCAGTCGGCGGGGCCGTCCGCGCGGGTGACGAGCAGCACCACGACCCCCGCGGCCGCGGCCTCCTCGCCACCCGCGTCCGTACTGCCCGGTTCCTCCCCTTCCGCCGGGGCTCCGGTCCCCCAGCCCTGGCCCCGGGCGAAGTCCCGGGCGGGGAAGTGCGGCTCGGTGCGCGGGGTCTGCCGGGGATACGCGCCCTGCTGGACGCCGTCCGTGCGGCGGGTCCCCGGGGAAGGCGCCCAGCGGGCGATCTCGCTCGCGTACGCGGGCGTGCACCGCTGGACGTGCTCGGCGGCGTCGGTCAGGGCCGCCAGCGCTCCCGCGACGTGGGCGTCGACCGCCTGGACGAGCCGTCCGCCCTCCCGCTCCGCCTCCTGCCGGAGCGCCGCGAGGAGCGTCCCCGGCACCGGGCCGGACCGGAAGCCGCCACGGTGGCTGCGGCGGCGCCGCACCTGCGCGTACAACCGCGCGGTGCGCTCGTCCGCGGGCTCACCCGGGACCGCCTCGACGTCGGCGAGCAGGTGCGGCCGGTCCGGGTCGGGCAGCAGGGTCACCTCCGGCTCGTCGCCGAGCGCGCGCAGCCCGAGCCGGAGGTTGTAGAGCGCGGCGCCGCAGCTGATGAGCATTTCCCGGCCGTCCGGGTCGGCGACGTCCAGGCGGCGGTCGGCGTCGGCGCGCAGGCTGATCCGCGACCCCCGCACCGCGAAGCGCCAGGGCTGGGTGTTGTGCACCGACGGCGCCCAGATCGCGTCCTCCACCGCGCGCCGCGCGTCCTCGGCCGGCCGCCCGGCCCGATCGGTCTTGTGTGGTGTGGGCATGAGTCCGTCCTCCTGACCTCCAGCCCATCACCGGCCGTGCGCGCCCGGCAGGGCCGAAGGTCCGTTCCCGGCGGGACGTCCGGCACTGCCCTCCGCGCCGCCCGCGCTGCGAGCGTGGAAGGCACCCCGAGGAGGTCCTGATGCAGGTCATGCCCGAACACCGCTGCGTCGTCGTCGGCGTGGACGGATCACCCAACTCCGTGGCGGCGCTGCGGCGCTCGGCGCGGGAGGCCCTGCGCCGCCACGCGCGCCTGGACGTCGTCCGCGTCCTGGAACCCGCCGTGGGACGCACGCCCCGCCTGCTGCGCACCGCGCGCGAGTGGCTGCGGCTGCGCGACCTGGTGGCCCGGACGGTGCCGCGCTCCCAGCATCTGACCACCCGGCTCCGCATCGTCCACGGCAGCGCGGGGGACGCGCTGGCCGAGGCGGCGGAGCACGCGGAGCTGCTCGTCCTCGGCGCCGGGGGCGGCTTCGAGCACGGTGACCTGTTCGGCGGCGACACCGTGCCCGTCGCGCGGGACCGCGCCCGGTGCCAGATCGTGATCTGCGCCGACCAGACGGGCGACGGCGCCGCGTCCTAGACGTCCTTGAGGGGGACGCGCCAGACCAGCACGGTCCCGCCGCCGGGCCGCGCCCGCGTGCTGAACGAGCCGCCGAGATCCTCGGCCCTCTCCCGCAGGTTGCGCAGCCCGCTGCGGCGGCCGCCCTCGGGGATCCCGGACCCGTCGTCCTCGACCCGCAGCGTCACCTCGTCGCCGACGCCGACCGCCACGGACGCCTCGGACGCCCCGGCATGGCGGGCCACGTTCGACAGCGCCTCCCGCACCACCGCGAGCAGGTGCTCGCCGACGCGGTCGTCCACGGCGGTGTCCAGCAGGCCGTCCAGCCGGACCGACGGGGCGAACCCGAGGTTCCCGGCGGCCGCGTCCACCACCGCGTGCAGGCGGCTGCGCAGCGACTCCTCGTCGGCCGGGGCCTGCAACGCGAAGATCGAGGAGCGGATCTGCCGGATGGTGCCGTCCAGGTCGTCCACGGCCTGCTGCACCCGCACCGCCACGTCCCGCCGCTGCGTGATCTTGATGACGGACATCAGCGTCATCGCGGTGGCGAACAGCCGCTGGATGACGGTGTCGTGCAGGTCCTTGGCGATCCGGTCGCGGTCCTCCAGCAGCGCCAGCCGCTCGGTGTCACGGCGCCGCTCGGCCAGCTCCAGCGCCACCGCCGCCTGCCCCGCGAACGCCTCCAGCAGCCGCTGCGCCCCTTCGGTGAACACCGCGCCGCCGGGGGCGTTGACCACCGAGATCACCCCGCGCGCGGACTCGCCGACCCCGAGCGGGACGGACAGCACGGGCCCGATCGGCGGCTCCGCGACACCGGCGGCGCGCGCCGCCTCGCCGCCGTCGGCCAGCCGCAGCGCGGCCCCGTCCCGGCAGGCCCGGCCCGCGATGGGATGGTCCGCGGGCACCCGCAGGCCCCGCAGCCGCCCCGCCCCGTCGCCGTCGGCGGCGACCACCGTGAACCCGCGGCCCGCCTCGTCGGCGAGCGCGACGGTGGCCAGGGCCGCGTCGGCGACCTGCCGTGCCCGCCGCGCCAGCAGCGACGTCACCTCGCCGGTGCCGGTGCCCGACAGCAGCGCCGTGGAGATCTCCGCCGACGCCTCCAGCCACCGCTCCCTCGACCGCGCGTCCTCGTACAGCCGGGCGTTCTCGATCGCCACGCCCGCCGCGGTGGCCAGCGCGGTCACCACGACCTCGTCCTCCTCCTCGAACTCCCCGCCCCCGGCCTTCTCGGTCAGGTACAGGTTGCCGAACACCTCCTCGCGCACCCTGATCGGGACGCCGAGGAACGTCCGCATCGGCGGATGCCCCTCCGGGAACCCGTACGACTCGCGGTGCCGCGTGAGGTCGGCCAGCCGCAGCGGACGCGGCTCCTTGATCAGCAACCCGAGGATGCCGAGGCCGTGCGGCCAGTGCCCGATCGCGGCGATCTGCTCCTCGTCCACGCCGGCGGTGACGAAACGGACGAGCCGCTCCCCCTCCTCGCCGATCACCCCCAGCGCCCCGTACCGGGCGTCGGCGAGCGTCGTGGCGGCCTCGACGATCCTGCGCAGCACCGTCTCCAGGTCCAGCTCACCGCCGATCGAGACGACGGCCTCCAGCAGCCCGTGCACCCGGTCGCGGGTCGAACGCACGGTCTCCAGCCGCGCCTGAAGCTCGGTGAGCAGGTCATCGAGCTGGAGCTGCGGAAGGATCGGCCTTGCGCGATCCTCACCGTGACGGGGTCCCCGAGGCACACCGCGGTCCTGAGGCACATCGCGTTCCTGAGGCACATCGCCAGTATCCCCGCCCGCCATGGGACGCGGCGTCCGGGACCTTGGTCCCGCCGATCGCGGGACCTCCGAGCGTGTGGTGGGTGGTCGCGCGGAGGATAGGTTCGTGGGCGTGAGCGACAGCGCGCCGGGAGACGGGAAGGCCATCAGGGTGTTCCTGATGGACGATCACGAGGTCGTCCGCCGGGGCGTGGCCGCCCTGCTGTCGGCCGAGGGCGACATCGAGGTCGTCGGTGAGGCCGGGACCGCCGAGCACGCGCTGGCCCGCATCCCCGCAGCCCGTCCCGACGTGGCCGTCCTGGACGTCCGGCTGCCCGACGGCGACGGCGTCACCGTCTGCCGCGAGATCCGCTCCCGGATGCCGGGACTGGCCTGCCTGATGCTCACCTCCTTCGACGACGAGGACGCCCTGTTCGACGCCGTCATGGCGGGCGCCTCCGGCTACGTCCTCAAGCAGATCCACGGCTCGGACCTCGTCGGCGCCGTGCGCACCGTCGCCGCCGGCCAGTCCCTCCTGGACCCCCGCAGCACCGCCCGCATGCTCCGGCGCATCCGCGAACGCCAGGAGAAGAAGGACCCCCTCCAGGGCCTGACCGACCAGGAGCGGCAGATCCTGGAGCTCATCGGCGAGGGGCTGACCAACCGGCAGATCGGCGAGCGCATGTACCTGGCCGAGAAGACCGCCAAGAACTACATCTCCAGCATCTTCGCCAAGCTGGGCATGAGCCGCCGCACCCAGGCCGCCGCCTTCGCCGCCCAGCTCAAGGCCGACGCCGCCAGGCCGAGGACCGACCGCGAGTAGCCGCGGGAACCGGCCGCTCGATGGGACGTTCGTCCCTAACGCCCGCCGCCCCCGGCGGCGATCCTGGGTCCATGCACCTCGATCGCAGTGGCCTGGAGATCCTGGACGTGCGGGAATGCCGTGCCCTGCTCGCCCGTGCCGTGGTCGGCCGGGTCGTCTTCACCGAGCACGCCCTCCCGGCCGTGCAGCCGGTCAACTTCATCGTCCACGCCGACGACGTGGTCATCCGGACGGCCCGGGCGTCACGGCTCGCCACCGCCGCCCGCCAGACCGTCGTCGCGTTCGAGATCGACGAGTTCGACGCCACCGCCCGGACCGGCTGGTCGGTCGTGATCATCGGCCACGCCCGCCTCGTCACCGCGTCCGAGGAGATCGCCGCGCTGGAGGATTTGCCGCTGCGCAGCTGGATGCCCGGCCACCGCGACCAGTACATCCGTATTCGTCCCGAACTCGTCTCGGGCCGGCGCATTCCCGTGGACGCCTGACCGGATTCGGGCCTCTCCGAGATCATCGCCCTGGGCGACCTGTGCTCCACCCACCGAACGCGGCCTGAGCGGCGTCGGCGGCCTCCTCGAAGCGCAAGACCCGCGGCGACCGCAACCGGTCACCGCCCTGTCGCCGACCTGGTCGCAGTGCACAGACGGGCGCGGGTCCATGGGCCACGATGTCGGGCGAGGAGCCGCGTTCCCGGAGGTGCCGATTGGCCGGACTCGACCTGCCCGCGCGCGTCTCCCGGCTCCGTCTCGCCCTCGACTGGGACCGCGTCCCGGAGGTCCCGGACCGCGACGAGATCGTCGCGCGCTACGAACGGCACCTGAACCGGATGGCGGCGTTCGTCCGGGCCGTCATGGTGCCGTTCCTCGTGATCCCGCTCTTCGCCTGGAACGATCTGGCGCACCCGTCGCTGGCGGTGGCGGCGCTGGCCGGCGCGGTCGTGGAGGCGACGTGGTACGTGCGCCGCGTGTGGGACAGCGAGCCCATGCGCGGGGACACGCGACTCGCCCTGGTGGACGTGGGGTTCTGCGTCGCCCTGATGGGCGTCGGTTCGCGCGCGGCGGAGGCCGGGCTGCGCAACGTCATCATGACCGAGGTGGTGCCGTTCAGCCTGATCGCGTCGCTGACGCTGGCGTTCGCGATCGGGCTGACCTGGCGGGCGCTCGGCGGGATCGGCCTGCTCTGGGGGTCGTGGTGCGTCGCCCTCTACCCCGACGTCGGGTTGAAGCTGGCGTCCGATCTGCTCGGATTCATCATGTGGTACGTGGTCGGCTTGTACGTCGCCTATCTGCTGCGCTCGATGGCCGTCCGCACCGTGCTGGCCGTGGCCACCGGCCGCGCCACCGAGCTGGAGGCGGCCAGCAAGCGGCGGCGGGACGACCTGGAGCGGCTCCGGGACCGGTTCAGCCGTGGTCTGCACGACGGGAGCCTCGGCATCCTGGACGGCCTGATCTCCGACGACCGGCTGCCGGAGGAGACCCGGGAGCTGCTGCGCCGCGCCTCGCTGGCCGCGCGCGCGGCCCTGGACTCCGACGAGGACGACCAGCCGTTCGGCGAGGGCCTCGCCGAGGCGGCGGACACCTACCTCCGGCTGGGGCTGCTGGTGCAGCCGACGTTCTTCATCGACGTCGAGCCACCGCCCGATGTCGCCTCGGTGCTGGTCGCCGCGGCGGCGGAGGCGCTCAACAACGCCCATAAGCACGCCGGGCCCGGGGCCGTCGTCGAGCTCTTCGCCGAGGCGAGGGAAGGAGAGGTCGTGGTCGAGGTCGTCGACGACGGCGTCGGTTTCGACCACACGGCGGTGCGGCACGGCGGCGGCCTGGACAGGACGTACCCGCGGGTCGAGAAGATCTGCGGGCGCCACCAGATCCTGTCGGCGCCCGGCGAGGGGACGGCGATCCGATTCGAGTGGTCGAAGGAGTCCGCATGTCCGGGCTGACCGTCGCGTTCGTGGACGACAACGCGATGCTGCGCGTCCTGCTGGACGACAGGCTCAAGCCGCTGCTGCCCGGCGCGACCATAGAGCCGACGTACCCCGGCGTACGGGACGTCCCGGCCATCGACGGGCCGGGGGTTGCGCTGTGCGACGTCCAGCTCGGCGATCCGCTGTCGGGCGGCGCCGCGGTCCAGCACCTGATCGCCAAGGGCTGGCGGGTGCTGCTGTTCTCCACGCACGCCCGGCGCCGCCAGGTCCTGGAGGCGATCGCCGCGGGCGCCCGCGGCTACCTGGAGTCGCGTCCCGACTTCCCCGCGATGGCGGACGCGATCACGGTGGTCGCGGACGGCAGGCTGCACATGTCGCAGGCACTCGCCAAGCGCTGCTTCGCCGAGCTGCGTCATCGGCATCCGGAGGACTTCGGGTTATGGTCCGGCGACATGGCCGTGCTCCGGTCCTTGATGCTGAGGCCGTCCGCCGAACAGGTGGCCGCCGATCACCGGCTGGGGGCGGCGGCCGTCCAGCAGTCGGTGAACCGGGTCTTCGCCGCCGTGAGGCTCAGCGTCGGCCAGACGGCGCTCACCCCCGCCGAGCGGCGCCTCGCCAAGCTCGTGGGCTGCCCCGACTCCACCAGCAACGGCGCGGCGGTGGCCGAGCGGCTGAACGTCACCCAGGACGCCCACAACGCCAACCTGGCGCGGATCCGGGACAAGTACCTGCGGAGCCATCCGGAACTGCTCGCCGAGGACGGCCGTGAAGTGCTGCGCGATGAGCTGGAGCGGAGCGGACGGGCCGTCAAGATCACTCCCGTGGAGGCCGCCCAGCGCTGGGCCGAGGAGCTCGGGCTCTGCCGCGAGCGGCCCCGCCCGGACTGAGCACAGAATTCTGTTGGCGCAGCTCAGGACCCCCTGTGGACACTTTTGGTCAGGACTGGCCGCAGTCCTCGGTGCCACGTCTCACGGCAGGGGTTCGCCATGCCCGCTCCAAAGTCCGGTCCCCGCTCCGCCACCCCGAAGAAGACCTCGGTCGGCAAGGGCCCGCCACGCCGCCGCCCTCCCCGCACCGCGCAGGCCGAGCCCGCGGAACCCGCGCCGAGGCCCGGGAAGCGGCGCCGCCGCCCGCTGGCACGGCCGCTGACGCGGCTGCTGGCGAACCTGCTCATCGTGGTCACCGGCGCGCGGCTGCGCCTCGTCACCGAGGACGAGCGGACCCGGTTCGTCAACCTCGGCGCGCTCATGACGCTGACCGCCGGGCTGGCCGTGTTCTCGGCCTCGGCCATGGCGGCGATGGCGGCCAACTCCTCGATCGTCTCGAAGCTGCCGGTGGGGCTGGTCTTCGGCGCGTTCGTCCTGTTCATCGACCGGTCGGTCACGAGCCAGGTCGCGCCGTACCGCAACGTGAAGATCACCGTCAAGACCGTCCCGGCCACGACCGGACGGCCCGCGCGGACGACCGGGAAGACCGGCACGAACGCCAAGACCGGCACGAACGCCAAGACCGGCACGAGCGCGAAGACCGGCACGAACGCGGCGTCCAGGCCACCGGCGCGGCACGGACGAGGACCCCGGACGGCCGTCAAGGTGACCGCGACCATGGACCCGCCCAAGACGAACTGGTCGGTGCTCGCGCCCCGCGTCCTCATCACGGTGGTGGCATCGCTCCTGGTCTCGGAGATCCTGCTGGTGATGGCCTTCAGCGGAATAATCGGCGAGCAGGCCGCGGCCGACCGCGAAGCGGCGCTGCGCAAGACCATCGCGAGGATCGACGAGCGCCACAACGCCGACGCACGTCCTCTCCAGGAGGAGATCAAGGCGCAGGACAAGGCCGTCGAGAAGCTGCGCACCGAATACGCCAAGGTGCAGCGGCAGGCCGCCTGCCAGCGCGCCGGCACCTGCGGGCCGATCGGTGAGGGACCGCTGTTCGACGACGCCACCGCCAGGCTCAAGGACATCAAGGCCGCCCTCGCCAAGGAGGAGCGGGCCGCCTCCACGGTGCGGGAACGCGACGGCGGGAAGCTCGAAGAGCTGCGGACGCAGCGCCGCGCCGAGATCGACACCGCGCGGAGGAAGAGCGCGGACGTGCAGGACCTCCTGGCCAAGGAGGAGGCGTTCCGCAAGGTCACCAAGCGGAACGGTGTCGTCATGGTGATCCGCCTGCTGCTGATGGCGCTGCTGCTGGCCATGGACATCGCCCCGATCCTCCACAAGCTGACCAGCAAGGCGGAGGCGCACGACCGGCGTGTCCGCAACGCCGAGCTGGCGGCGCTGGTGAAGGCGGAGGTCGAGCGCTTCAAGAGGCAGCGGGACGTGGAGATGGCGACGGCGGCCGACCTCGAACGTCGCGAGGCGCTCTTCTTGCAGGAGCACGAGACGTTCCGACACGAGCTCATCATCCGCAAAGACGAGGAGCGGCTCGCCTACCAGAAAGAGCGGCTGCGGTTGCGCAAGCGGCGCGAACGGCTCATGAAGCCCAAGGCGTCCCCTCGCAGGCGGGCGAGCGTGACCGACCTCAACGCCAAGCGCAAGAAGCGGGCCTAGCCCGGCCTGCCGGGGGTGAGGTCGCGGGGACGGTCAGAACTCTTCGAGGGCGTGCGGGGCGGCGGCGACCAGCGCCGCGGGGTCGGCGGCGGCGACGGCCTCCAGCAGCGCGTAGGGCGATGCGCTGGTCAAGGCGTCCGCGAGGAGCCGCCGGGCCTCGTCCGCTCCGGCCTGCCCGACCATCGCGGTCACCACCGCCGCCTGCTCGTGCGGGTTCGTGAGGGAGTGGCCGATGGCCGTCGCCCGCTTCAGGTCGCCGTTCCGCGCCGCCGCCGTGGCCACCACCATCAGCGCCTGGGCCTTCTCGTACGGGTGGGTGATGGTGCCGGCGATGCGTTCGGCACGCTCCAGGTCCCCGTGCTCGGCGGCGGTCGCGGACACCGCCATCAGCGCCTGGGTCTGCTCGTAGGCGTGGGGGACGACGCGGCAGATGCTCTCCGCCAGCTCCGCGAGTTCCCGCGCGCGGTACAGATCCCCGCCCTTGCCCGCGGTCCCCGCGAGGGCCATGAACACCTTGGCCCGCAGGAAGGGGTTGGTGACGGAGGTGGCGATGTCCACCGCACGCTTCATGGCGCCGTTCTGGGCCGCCGCCACGGCCACCGCCATCACCGCCACGGCGTCTTCGTGCGACGAGGGGATCGAGTGGGCGATCCTTTCGGCGCGGTCCAGGTCGCCGGTCTTCGCCAGCGCTCCGGCGAGCGAGCCGCGGGCCTGGAGCTTCTCGAACGAGTCCTTCATGGAGTTGAAGGTCCCCTCGGCCGATCTCAGCAGCTCCAAGGCCCTGTCCGGGTCGACTTTCCCGGCCACGGCGACGGCCAGTTCCGTGAGCGCCTGCGTCCGTTCATAGAGAGAACGGATCGACAGGGCGAGGCGTTCGGCGCGGTCCAGGTCACCGCCCTCCAAGGCGACGGTGGCCAGCTTCCGGAACGCCTGGGCCTGTTCATAGGACGAGCGAATGGGCCGGGCGATGCGTTCGGCGCGTTCCATGTCGCCGCTCACGGCGACGGCGGTGCTCAGCAGCCGCTGCGCCCGGGCCCGCTCGACAGGGGTGTCGATGGATCGGATGACACGTTCGGCGTGTGCCAGGTCGCCGCCGCCGACGGTGGCGACGGCCAGCTCCGTCAACGCCTGGGTGCGCTCCTGGGCGAAGGGGATGGACTCCGCGAACCGCTCGGCGCGGTCGATGTCGCCGGTGCGGGCCACGGAGACGGCCAGCGCCCGCAGTGCCCGCGTCCGTTCGTAGTCGTCGTCGATGGACCGGCTGAGCTTCTCGGCGCGTTCCAGATCGCCGTTCCCGGCCACGGCGACGGCCAGCTCCGCTAACGCCTGGGCCTGCTCGTAGGCGTCGGGGATCGACCGGGCGATCCGTTCCGCGCAGTCCGCGTCACCGCTGATGGCGACGGCCCTGGCCAATAAGACGTGCGCGCGGGCCTGTTCCAGGGGGTGGCTGATCGAGCGGGCGACGCGCTCGGCCGAGCCCGCCAGGTCCCGCGCCCGGCCGACGTCCCCGCCGTCGATCATCGCCCGGGCCACCGCCGTCAGGGCCTGCGCCTCCGCCGCGGGTTCGGAGATGGAGCGGGCGATGCGCTCCGCCCGGTCGAAGTCGCCGCCCTTGGCCGGCGCCATCGCCAGCGCGGTCAGGGCCTCGGCCTGCCCGGCGGGGTCGGTGACGAGGCGCGCGAGGTGCTCGGCACGGTCGAGGTCGCCGTCCTCGGCCGCCTCCTGCGCCAACGCCGTCAGCGCCCGCGCCTGGTCGGACGGGTGGGCGATGGAACGGGCGGCGTCCTCGGCCTCCTCCGCGAGACGCCGCGCCCGGACGAACTCCCCGTTCCCGGTCGCGGCGCGCGCCACGTCCGTCATGACCCGCACCCTCTCCGCGACGGAGGCGATGGAGCGGGCGGCCTCCTCGGCCTCCTCCCCGAGCCGCCCCGCCTCGGCGGCGTCCCCGTACTCCGTCACGGCCCGCGCCACCGCCGTCAGCGCCTCGGCGCGCTCGGCCGGGGGGACCAGGGAACGGGCGACGTCCGCCGCCACCCCCGCGAAGTGCCGCGCCCGGACGTCGTCCCCGTTCCCGGTCGCGGCCCGCGCCACCGCCGTCAGCACCTCGGCCTGCTCCGAGGGGGCGAGGAACCGGGTGAGGTCCGCGGCCGCCACCGCGAGACGCCGCGCCCGGACGGTGTCCCCGTTCCCCGTCGCCGCCCGCGCCAGCAGCGTCAGCGCCTCGGCCCGCTCCGACGGGAGGAGGATCTCGTTGACGATGCTCTCGGCCTCGTCCGCCTCCCCGCCCCTGGCCAGCGCGCCGCCCAGCGCCATCAGCACCGGACCCCGCACATGGGGGAGCGAGACCGAGCGGACGACACGCTTGGCCCGTTTCAGTTCACCGTTGCCGACCATGGTGGTGGCGAGCGCGGCCAGCAGCTGCGCCCGCTCGGAGGGATCGATGACCCACTGGGCGAGGTGCTCGATCCGCCTCAGGTCACCGCCGCTGACCGTGGCGAGCGCCGTCAGCGCCCGGGACCGCTCCGAGCGGTCGATGATGAACTGGGTGATGTGCAGGGCCTGCTTCAGGTCGCCGTTGTTGGCCACGGTCATGGCGAGCGCGGACCGGACCAGGGCCTGCTCGGTCCGGCCGGTGACGGATCCGGCGATCTGCTCGGCCCGCCGCAGGTCGCCGCTGTTCGCGAACGCGGTGGCGAGCGCGGCCAGCGCCTGCGCCTGCCTCAGGGAGTCGGGGATCAGGCCGGTGATGTGCTCGGCCCGCCGCAGGTCGCCGCTGTTCGCGAACGCGGTGGCGAGCGCGGCCAGCGCCTGCGCCTGCTCGGAGGCGTCGGTGATCGACGCGGCGATGTGCTCGGCCCGCGTCAGGTCGCCGCCGGCGGCCAGGGCCGTCGCCAGCTTCCTGAGCGCCCGCTCCTGCTCGGACGCGTCGGTGATGGAGCGGGCGAGCGCCTCCGCCCGGATCGGGTTGCCGATCCGCGCCCAGGTGAACGGCAGGTCGGTCGGGATGTAGCTGTTGCGCCGGGCGAGGCGCTCCCTGGTGAACGCCAGGCGCAGGCTCGCCGACAGGTCCGGCCGCTCGTGGTCCCGGACGAACTCCTGCACGGTGATGATGTCCGCGATGGCCGCCGCGTCACCGCCGCTGATGTCGAGCATCCGATCGAGCCTCAGCCGGTCGGTGGCCAGCTCCGTCATCCGCGCGACGTCACCGGCGGCGTACAGCATCGCCAGGTATCCGCGGAGCAGGTACTCGGGCGTCTCGGACGGCCAGCCGCTGCGCCGGTACCGGTCGGCCCACCCGTGCAGGCGGTCCCGCCACCCGGTGAGGGCGGCCTCGCCCAGGCAGCGGGCCGCGGTCCGCTGGAGCTCCTCGTGCGCCAGGACGAACTGGCGCGTCGACCCGGGCCGCCAGGTGGCCTGGCGGGTCATGAAGGCGCGGCCGGTGACGGCGTCCAGCACGCGCTCGACCTCCCAGACCGACACCCCGGCCAGATCCGCCAGATCGTCGCCGCCGAGGCCGCCGCCCGCGGCGGTCACCAGCCCCAGCAGCTCCCTGCCGAGGCCGTCGTCGTCCAGCAGGTGCACCAGCTGCCGTTCCGCCTCCTTGCGGACGAACTCCGCCTTGGGCGAGACGCTCAGGGGCCGGATGATGCGCCCGTCCTTCAGCGGATGCCAGGACGGCACGTCGGAGGGGATCTCCGGGTGCGGCCGTCCCGCGACGACCACGCGCATCCCCCGGACCGGCGCCGCGGGAAGCAGGGCCGCGATGCTGTGCGCCTCCGCGCCGGCCGTCACACCGCTGTCCTCGTCCAGCCCGTCGACCACCAGCACGAGCCGGACGCCGTCGCGTTCGCACGCCAGCGCCGCCTCGTCCAGGAGCCGCAGGAACCAGTCGTGGCGGCTGGCCTCCGTCAGCACGTCGGGCAGCGTCTCCCCCGTGATCGCGGCGAGCTGGAGCAGCGTCGCCTCAAGGAAGGCGGCCCGGTCGCTCTGCCCCGCCCACCGCGCCGTGATGAAGAACGACACGATCCGCACGTCCGGGGGCGGGTTCATCACCAGCGACGCCATCAGCGCCGACTTGCCCGCCCAGGCGGGCCCCTGCCACCACGCGTAGGACGGCCCGTCCGCGCGGGTGCAGAAGTCCGCCAGCTCGCGCAGCTCGCCCTCGCGGTCTTCGAGGACGCCCGGGAAGATCTGCCGGACCCGGTGCAGGTATCCCGAGACCGGGGGACGGGCCGGCCGGCCGCCGAGATGCAGCACCCCCGTGTTGACGACGCTGTGGTCGCCGCCGATCGCCTGACCGGAGCCGCGCAGCCGCGCGCGCCACCGCGCCCGGTTCCCCATCACCACCCCCGTGGGCGCCTGCGACCACGTGCGGGTCAGTCGAATCGGATCCCGGTGTTGGCGTCGCCGCCTTGGGACGCGTCGGCGTCCCCCGTCCTCCTCACCCGGACGTCGCCTCGGTGCGAGCGTGAGCGGCCAAGGAAGCCGGAGTTGGCGTGGCCCCCGCGTCCCGACGAGGCGCGGCCCGTCCCCAGGACCTCCGCCCGCGGACCCCGCGAGACCCCGCCGGGCAGCAACGCCAGGATCGCGACCCCGACTCCGGCCACGGCCGCCAGCGTCGAGACGATGGCCGCCACCTTCCTGGCGTCGTCCCAGCCCAGCACCAGCAGCACCACGGCCAGCCCGGTGACCAGCACCCCCGTCACCGCCACCGCGGCACGCCGTTCCGTCACATCGCCATCATCCAGCCCGAAGTTCCCGGTCCGGGCAGGAACCGCCGATGAAGTCCGACACCGGCCAAGCACGGCGCTTCACCTGCCGCGCGATCCGATGTAGCGGCGCCGCATCCGATGTAGCGCCTCACGGGCAGGACCCCGCACGAGGCGGGGCGGACACGTGAGGAGCCCGCGATGGCGCCGCCCGCACCCGACTTCGGCCCGGACATCGACCCCTACGCGGCCTACGAGCAGCAGCGCGACTGCGATCCCGCGCCCAAGCCCGGCGTCGCCGAGTTCCGCGACCTGGTCCTGGCCGCCTACCCCGGCACCACCGACCTCGGTATCGGCCGGGCCTGCGGCCGCGGCGGGCCGAGCGAGCACAAGGAGGGCCGCGCGTGGGACTGGGGCGTCGACGTCCATAGCCAGCCGCATCTCGCGGACGACCTGATCGGCTGGCTGCACGGCAACGACCGGCACGGCAACACCCACGCCCTCGCGCGCCGCTTCGGGATCATGTACATGATCTGGAACCGGCGGATCTGGATGGCGAACCGCGCGAGCGCCGGGTGGCAGCCGTACCGGGAGAAGAACCCGCACACCAACCACATCCACTTCAGCTTCTCCTGGGCGGGAGCGCTCAAGGAGACGAGCTGGTGGCACGCCCCGGTCGCGCCGGACCGCAGGCAGCGGCTGGCGGTGGGCATGTCGGCCGACGGACGCCTTGAGGTCTTCCACGGCGCGATGGACCAGGTCTGGCACACCTACCAGCACAGCCCCGGCGGAACCTGGACCGCCTGGCAACCCCTCGGCGGCCCCGCACAGGCCACCGTCGCACTCGCGGCATCGGCCGATGGACGCCTGGAACTGTTCGCCATGAACGCCGACACCTTCACCCACCGCTACCAGATCAAACCCTCCGCCGAATGGAGCGCCTGGGGACCCTTCGGCGCAGGCGGCGACCACCTCGCCATCACCCACAACCACGACGGACGACTCGAAGCCTTCGCCAGCAACGCCGGTGGAGTGCATCACCGCTGGCAGACCACCCCGAACGGGGGCTGGGTCGACTGGCACCCGCTCGGCGGGCCGGGCCGGACGCGGCTGGCCGCGGCGCCCGCCGCCGACGGACGGATCGAGGTGTTCGCGATGAACGACGACATCTTCCAGCACAACTGCCAGACCGACGCCAAGGGAACATGGCGGGACTGGGCCGACTTCGGCCTCGGAGGCGACCACCTCACCGTCACCCACAACCACGACGGACGCCTGGAGGTGTTCGCCAGCAACCCCGGTGGCGTCCACCACCGCTGGCAGACCACCCCGGGCGGCAGCTGGTTCGACTGGCAACCCCTCGGCGGCCCCGCCCGGGCGCGGCTGGCCGCCATCCCCTCCCACGACCGGCGCATCGAGGTGTTCGCCCTCAACGACGACACGATGCAGCACAACTACCAGACCGACACCACCGGAACCTGGCGCACCTGGCAGGACTTCGGCGGCGGAGGCTACTTCGTCCAAGCCCTCCGCAACCCCGACGGACGCCTGGAGATCTTCGCCAACAACCCCGGCGGCGTCCACCACCGCTGGCAACACCGCCCCAACAGCGAATGGACCGCCTGGCAGCAGCTCTGACCCTCCCCAGCCAGGGCGCGGCCGTCCACTCCTCCTTCCGGGACGGCCGCGCCCTTCCTCACAGCCGCCAGTGGATCTCGTGGTCGGGCGCGTAACGGCAGGTGGTCCCCGTCGTGACCGTCTGGCGGAGGTGGGCGCCGAGCTCGGGATGCCGCTCCTCGACGCGGCGCAGGGTGTTGCGGATGCGGGCGGTGACGCTCTTGCGGGCGCGTTCGCCGTCGTCGCCGAGCCTGCGGGCCCGCCCTGCCAGGCCGGTGGCGCGGCGCAGCTCGTCCAGCAGCGCCTCCCGCTCGCGGTCGAACTCAGCCGCCCGCCGGTCGTCGCCGAGTCCCGTGGCGCGGTCGATCTCCTCGTCGAGCCGCTCCAGGCGCCGCCGGTAGCGCGCCTTGGCCTCGTCGTCGAGGACGGCGTCGGCCCCCATGGACGTGCCCGCCTCCACGGCGGGGTCCCGGGGGTCGAGCAGCCGGGCCGCCGGGATGTAGCGTCCCGGCGAGCCGAGCAGGCAGCGCAGGTCACGCAGGCCCTTGGCGTCGGACATGTGCACGGTCCGCCCGGCGAAGGTCAGGCGCCAGACGGAGCCGTCGGTGGTGAATTCGTTCACAGGGTCGGCGGGCCGGGGCGCGGGAGCGGACACGGGCAGGACGCGCCCGGCCCGCTCGGTCAGGTGGGCCATGCCCAGCCGCCGCGCCTCGGCGGCCGCGTCGCGCAGCAGCCCGCCGGCCGTCGCCGCGTCCTGCCCGGCCCCCCGCGCGCGGAGGGCCGCGGCGAGTTCGAGGCGGGCGCGGGCCGACCAGGGGCGGGCCCGCAGGAGGTCGGCGGAGCGGTGCGCGCGGGTGAACTCCGCGATCGCGTCGTCCCAGCGTTCACGGGCGGCGTCCAGCATTCCCGTCCACAGGGCCGCCGGGCCGCTGATGTCCCATCCGTAGAACGAGACCAGCCACCGGTCACGGTACGGCTCCAGCGCGGCCCGGACCCGCTCGCACCAGCCCGGGTCCCCGGACGCGGCGGCGGCCTGCGCCTGGAAACGCAGCCACAGCGGGACGAGACCCCGATCCGGCCAGGGCCGTCCCTCTCCCAGCCGCGGCACCGTTCCGGTCGGGGGCTCGCCCTGTTCCAGTGCCGTGATGGAGGCCACCAGTTCCCCGTGCAGGTGGTCTTGCGCGCTCAGCGCCCGGCACGGCTCCGCCGTATCGGCGAACCTGCCTTGCAGCAGCGACAGGGCCCAGCGTTGGTGGTCGGCGTAGTACCGGAGCCAGTCCGTGTGCCGGGCGTGGGAGGTGACCAGCTCGGCGTGCGCCTCCTCCGCCTCGGCGAAGCGGCCCATGACCGCGTACACGACACCGCGGTCGATGAGAGAGGTGAGGCGCATCTGCGGCAGCCCCGCGTCGGCCGCGGCGCCCACCAGCGCGTGGAACTGGTCGATGTAGGCCGGATCGCCGCATTCCAGCAGTGCCACCCAGCGCATGGACATGGCCATGTGCCCTCCGCAGCGGTCACCGCGCCGCCGGGACACCTCGACCAGTTCGCTGGACAACGCGGACCGCTCGGCGGCGGTCTCCGGCCCCCATCCGGCGTGCAGCCGCGCCCACAACCCGACGTGGAGGGCCTCGTCGTCACGGCGCTCGCGCGCGGCGGTCACGACGCACCGCGCGATGTGGTCGGCCATGGTCGCGGGGTCGGCGTCGGCAGGGTCCGTGGCGCGGTCGGCGTCGGGGGCGGCGGGGTCCGGGGCCGACAGGCGGGCGTAGACCTCCCGCAGGACGTGCGCCTTCAGCCCGGTGGCGTCGCCCCGTCCGTCCGCGCCGTGGAGGACGAGCGCCACCTGGTTCAGAACCGCCCGGTCGTCCAGGCCGCGGGCCGCGTCGACCGCGTCGCCGAAGGCGCGCCAGGCGCGGTCCCGGTCGCCGATCAGGTGCAGCTCGTTCCCGAGGAGCAGGGAGAGCTGGGCGCTCCTGGCCGGGTCGTCGCCGCCGAGGCGTTCCAGGGCACGCTCGTAGTGCCCCACCGCCTCCTGGTCGGCCAGCCGTCCGGCGGCGTGCCGGGCGGCGTCCGCCAGCAGGTCCGCGGCGACGCGTCCGTCCAGTTCGTCGTCCGCGAAGTAGGCGTGCCGGGCGAGCTCGGTCGGACGGGCCTGGTCACCGGCGCCGGACGGGTCGCGCAGCGCGCGGACGGCCGCGGCGTGCAGCCGCCGCCGGTCGCGTTCGCCCAGCGACTCGTAGAGGGTCTCGCGGACGAGGTCGTGCCGGAACACCAGGGCCCCCGCCCGGTCCGGCCGCACCAGGTGGGTGCCGGCCGCCTCGGCGAGCAGGGCGGCGACCCGCGCCTCGTCCACGCCCACGGTCCTGGCCAGCACGGCGGGGCAGAACCGCCGCCCGAGGACGGCGGCCGCCTCCAGCAGGCGCGCGACGGGGTCGCCGAGCAGTGACAGGCGCCGGTGTAGCGCGGCCCGCACGCCGGGCGAGATCGTGGTGACGGGATATCCGGCGGACCACAGCCGCGCGGTCTCCTCCACGAGGAACGGGTTGCCGCCGGTCCGCGCGTGCACGATGTCGACGAGGGCGTCCGGCGGCCGCTCACCCGCCGTGCGGGCCAGCAGCTCCCCGACGCCCTCGGGCTCCAGGCCCGTCAGGTGCAGCGTCGTCGCCCGCGCGGCCAGCGGCCGCAGCAGCGGGCGCAGCGGGTGGTCGGGCCGCTCGACCTCCACGTCGCGGTAGGTCGCGACCAGCAGCACGCGCTCGAACCAGATGTGCTGGGCCACGAACTCCAGCAGCCCGAGGGACGCGGCGTCCGCCCAGTGCAGGTCTTCCAGCACCACCAGCACCGGGCGGCGGCGGGAGGCGGTGATCAGCATGGTGCCGACGGCGTCGAGGAGCCGGAAGGCGGGGACGTCCTCGCTCTTCGGGCCCTCGCCCAGCAGGACCGGCAGGACGCCGCCCGCGGCGGCCGCGAGGTCCGCCCACTCCTCGGGGGCGCAGCGGCCACGCAGCCCGCGGACGGCCTGCGTCCACGGCCAGTAACCCGGGGTGCCGTCGGCGTCCCAGCACGCGCCGTGCAGCACCCGCATGCCCCGCCGCGCCGCCTCGGCGACCGCGTGGCCCGCCAGCGACGACTTCCCGATGCCCGCCTCCCCGCAGACGAGCACCAGCCCGCCGTGGCTCACGGCGGCCCGGCCGACCAGGTCCCGCAGCGCGCGCGTCTGGGACTCCCTCCCGATGAGCTGCGACTCCACCGGCGGCACCTCCTCCAGCACCGGCGACACGACACCCGGTAATCACACACCGACCCTAGAGCGTCACTCATGGTGATGAAACCGCTTTTCCGGGGCGGTGCGAGGGACCGCCGCGAAGTCACCCGCGGAGGATGATCCCTCCGCTTCGCGGCGCGCGGACGCTTGCGGGAGGAGCACCGATCCGAAAAGGAGCCTGCCGTGACGGGTCCTCTCGATGGCCGCACCGTCCGCGCCGTGGTAAAGGACCCCGGAAGGCGGCGCGTGGACGCCACCCGGCTCTGGGGCGCGGGGCTCGCCACCGCCCTGGTCGCCGAGCTCGCCGCGTCCCTCGGTGTGCTGGTCGCACGCGGCGTCTTCGGCATCGGGCTCTTCCCGTCCTGGGGAAGGGGCGTCCTCAGCGGCCTGCCGACCAGCGTCTTCATCGTGACGGCGGGTCTCGGTGCGCTGCTGGCGACGCTGGTCCTGCAGTTCCTCGTCGCGCTGACGCCCGCCCCGATGCGGGTGTTCGCCTGGATCATGGTGCTGCTCACGCTGATCGGCACGGTCGTCCCCTTCAGCACGGGCGCGCCGCCCGCGGCCCAGGCCGCGACGGGGCTGATCGACCTGTGCGTCGGCCTAGTGATCTTCTCTCTGCTCTCCCAGGCCGGGGACTCGATGATCCGGGACGAGGAGCCGTTCGTCCCCTCCGCGTTCGAATGAACGGCCCGGTCTCTTGTGGGGGGACGACCCCCCACACCCCCCGGAACAGATCTGGGACGCGGTCAGGACCCGGGCGCCCCTGATGCCCGGGTCCTGACCTTCCTTCGGTGCGGGGACGTGGCCGATCCCCGCGGGATGCGCGCGGCCCCACCCCCCTGGGGCCGCGCGCGGCTCATCTCCCGGCCATGCGCGTCACGGCGCGATGGACGCGGGACGGCTGAGGACCGTGAGCCGGTCCACCTCGGCGAACCCGAGCCGTCCGTACAGCTCGTGCAGGTCCGGGGCACCGGCGCCGGTGGACGGGATGGTCGCGACGACCTCGCGGGCGGCGCAGCGGGTCAGCACGTGGAGCGCCGACCGGACGAGGTCCTCCGCCTCGGCGCACGCCGGGTCCGGCTCGGCGTGGGTGACCCAGCCGACGTCGTACGGCGAGACCGTCACGTCGATGTGGGCGTCGGCGCCGTCCGCGTGGATCCGCCAGCCGAGGAAGTCGGTGTTCTGCTTCGGCCTGACCCGCACGTCGGCGGGCGGCGGCGCCGGGGCGGTCAGGTGCTGGTGCAGGTAGGTCGATATGCCGACCATCTCGAAGGCGCGGCCCCGCATCGCGGAGTACGTGGCGGCGCGGGCCTTCGCGGGAAGCCCCCTGAGGCCGAGGCCGAGGGAGCTCAGCAGCGGGAAGGCGCTGATCGTCCTTCCGCCGAGCCGGCGCATCGCGGCGTCCAGCAGCAGGTGCACCACCGCGGGCTCCTCCCCTCCGTGGAGCCACAGCAGCGTTCCGGTGCCGTCCGAGCGGTGGACGCCCGTGGAGACGACGCCGAGCACGACGTCCTCCTCGTCCACGACCACGTCGGTGCGCACGAGGCCCAGCCGCGCCCAGCGCGACCCCTCGAACGCGGACCGGCCGATGCGGGCGGCCTCCAGCATGCCCCACGTGCAGACGGGCTGGCCGACCAGCCGGTCCTCGTTGATCAGCGCGAGGACCTCGGGCTCGTCGGCGGGACGGTAGGGACGGACGGACCGCTGGGCGAAATCGAACGTCGTCGGCATGGCGCATCCTCCCGGTGCCGGGATGTTCCTTGCGGGGCGGGTCTGCGGAGAAGAGATCATGGTCAACTCCCGTGGCGGGACGGGCGGGACGGGCTTCGCGAGTCCCATACGACCCCACCGGGCCGCCCTGTCACATCCTCAAAGGAGGTAGTGATCTTTGTCGTGCCCGGGGCGCCGCGGGGGGCGGCGGACCGATGCGATCGGTCCCGGCCGCCGCGGTGTCCGGGTGGCCGGGCGGGCGCGCGGCACATCCTTCCAGCAAGCGGCCCTGGACGAATCATTCCTACCGAACTGAATGATTTACCGGCGGACGATGGCCCTGTTATAACCAAAGTCTCCATCGGAAGAACTCGAACTGGTGAGCGATAATTCATTCTCATCACTTACGCGATGAGGATGGGGCATCCAGGTCTTTCCGTTCGACCGTCCAAGCGAGCCGTCCACATCTGACGCATGGGTTTGCTCTTGCAAACTCAATATGTGGATGCTCATATAAGATGTTCGAGTCAATCATGGAGACGCGACTTTGTGCGCACTAGCTCCGGAGTAGGACGAGCCGACCCCCGGTGCGCGGTGATGCCCGGTTGCCGGATGAGCTCTGGAGACGATGCCATGCGAGGACGCGACAGCCAGTGGAGAGCCGTTCTCAATCTCCTCGACGGGGTCGGGAACAGGGGGATCGGCGTGCTTCTCGTGGACGCCGAGATCGGTATGGGGAGAAACCTTCTGCTCACCAGGGCGGTGGACGAGGCCGCCGGCCGCGGGTTCGCGGTGACGGGCGGATCGGCGTCGGGGCTCAGGCGGCTGGCGCCGCTGGGGTCGCTGTTCTCGGTGTTCCAGGGGCTGGGGATGTCCGAGGGGAGCGCCTTCGAGACCGGTGCCTCCGAGAACCTGTTCCCCGCGATCGACGAGCTGCGGGGGCTCGTGCAGAGCCGGTCGGCCGACAGGCCCGTGCTGGTCTGGCTGGACGACGTCCAGGAGGCGGACCTGGCGACGCTCCTGACGCTGAAGATCCTGCCGGCCCAGCTCGCGTCCGCCCCGGTGGCGTGGATGTTCACCCGCCAGGTCACGGCGGCGAGGACCACCGAGGCCGATCTGCTTTTCGACCGGCTGCGCCACGAGGGCGCCCGTTACATCGAACTCGGCCCGCTCGGCAACGAGGCCATCGCGGAGATCACGGCCGACGTGCTGAAGGCGAAGCCGGAACGGGAGCTGCTGGCGCTGGCCGCGCAGACCGCCGGGAATCCGATGCTGCTCGTGGAACTCCTCAAGGGCCTGCTGGAGGAGGGCGCCGTCCGTGTGAGCCGGGGCGAGGCGAGCCTGATCTCGAACGTGGTCCCCCAGCGTGTTCGAACGATCGTGCAGCGTCGCATGGACGATCTCAAGCCGGACACCCGCCGTCTGCTGGAGGTGGCGGCGATCCTCGGCCGGTGCTTCTCGGCGGAGGACCTGGCGGAGCTCCTCGACCGGGCCCCCGTCGAGCTGCTGCCGGCGATCCGGGAGGCCATGGCCGAGGGCGTGCTCATCGAGATGGCGCAGGCGGCGTCCTTCCGCCACGAGCTCGTCTGGCGGACGATCGTCGAGATGATCCCGATGACGGTCAGGCAGGCCGTCCACCGGCAGATCGGGGAGTTCCTCCTGGACCGCGGCGAGCTGTCCGAGACGGCGGCGGAGCATCTGATCCTGGGGACGCCGCCGGGCGACGCCAGGGCGCTGGCACGGCTCGACCGCGCGGCGGCGCAGGCGCTGCCGACCTCGCCGAGCACCGCGCTCCACCTGACCGAGCGGGCGCTGCAGCTCACCGACCAGCGCGACTCGGACTGGCTCGCACGGACCGCGACGGCGGTGGAGACGCTGACGCTCACCGGCGACCTGGGCAAGGCCGAGACGCTGGCCCGTGCCGCGCTGGCCGAGCCGACGCCCATGCCGACCGCGGCGCGGCTGCGGATCGCGACCTCCGCGATCCTGCACCTGCGCGGCAGGCCCGCCGAGGCCCGGGCCGAGGCCGTCGACACGCTGGCGCTCCCGAGGCTGCCCGTCAACCTGCGCGACAAGGCCGAGGTGGCGCTGCTGCATGCCATGGCGGCGGACCCGGGCGAGCGGGCGGGCGAGGAGCGGGCGGCGGCCGTCCTGGACAAGCCCGACCGGCACGGCGACGCCGCCCTCATCACGGCGCGGATCCTGCTGGCCACCTCAGCCTGGGCCCGGGGGGAGCTCCAGGAGGGGTTGCGTCTCGCACGCGAGGCGGTGGGCCACGCCCTGCTCGGCTCGATCCCGGCCAGGAGGACGCATCCGCGGCTCACGCTCGCCTCGATGCTCGGCGACGTCCGGCGGCTGGACGAGGCGCAGGGGCTGCTCCGCACCGCCGAGCGGGAGCGCAGCTCGCTGGACCACCACGCCTGGGCGGCCGGGACGAGCGCGTTGCAGGCCAGGATCCATCTGGCCGCCGGACGGCCCGACGACGCGGTCGCCGAGGCCGCTGCCGCGCTCCGGCTGGCCACCGAGACCGGGGCCGACCTGTTCGCCCCGACGGCGATCTCGGTCCTGGCGACCGCGGCCCTCCGCGGCGGCGACATGACCCTGGCCGCGCGTCATCTGGAGCGGTTCGAGGACCTGCTGCTGGAGCGGCAGGCCGTCCCGGACACCCTGCGCTGCACCGCCGTGCTCGCCCAGGTCAACGAGGCCAGGTTCGGCTCCGAGGCCGCGACGGCGCTGCTCTCCCGTCTGCGCGACGCCGACGGCCGGTACCGGCGGCTGCTGGTGACCGCGCCGGACTCGGGCGCCTGGCTCGTCCGGCTCGCGCTCGCCGGCGGCGACCGGGCGCAGGCCGAGGGCGTGGTCGCCGTCGCCGCCGAGCTGGCGGAGGGGAACCCGTGCTTTGCGTTCCTCACCTGCGCGGCGGCCCACGCGCGGGGACTGCTCCGCCGGGACGCGAGTCTCCTCGACGAGGCCGCGCAGAGCCCGGACCCGTGGTGCCGGGCCTCGGCGCTGGAGGACTGCGGCGTCGTCCTCGCGGCGGCCTCGGCCCGCCAGGACGCCGTGGGCCGTCTCGACCAGGCACTCGACCTCTACCAGCGGCACGGCGCCGCGCGGGACGCGGCGCGGGTGCGCAGCAGGCTGCGGGAGATCGGGGTGCGGCGACGGCACTGGTCCCGCCGGGCCCGCCCGAAGACGGGCTGGGCCAGCCTCACCGACACCGAGCAGAAGATCACCGGACTGGCCGCGCAGGGCCTGACGAACCGGCAGATCGCCGAGCAGATGTTCCTCAGCGTCCACACGATCGCCTTCCATCTCCGGCACGTCTTCCGGAAGCTGGAGGTCGGCTCGCGCGTCGAGCTGACCCGCCTCTCCCTCGAACACGACCGCAAGCGGTAACGCCCCGCCCCGCCGCCCCCGGAAGACGCCGGCGGACGCCGGCGGCTCCCGGAGGCGTCCCGTCAGAGCAGCAGGCGCACGCTCCACCGCCTGCCGTTGTCCACCCGCACCTGATCGAAGTCGCCGGCGCACTCGGCGAGCCACACCGATCCGCCGAGCAGGAGGGGCTCCGCCTCCCGCGCGACGCTGGGCCTGAGCGCCCTGTCATGGGAGAACCGCACCCGCGGCGGGCCCTCCGCGCCGACCGCCCCGTACGCGAACGCCCACCCCGTCCGCCCTCCGCCTCCGGCGGCGACGGGCCCCAGCGGCCACCGGGCCTCCGCACGGCGCCGATGCGCGCCGATGACCATCTGGCCCTCCGCGGCGAACTTCAGGACGCTGCGGATCACCGGTGACCCGGCCGGGGAGAAAAGGTAGAGCATCCACCAGTAGTCGCCACCTGGATAGAGCAAGGCCCGCCAGCCGGAGACGGGCAGTTCCTCCTCGGCTATCAGCACACGCTCACCCATGGCCGTCATCCCTTTCTCTCGCTTTCGCCGTTCGCGTTTCCAAGGCTGGCCCCGGCGGCCGCGCGGCCGGATCCCCAATCCATGGAGGATTTCGGCGCGCTCTGGTCGCCGCCGACGCGGGAAAAAGGCGAGCGCGTCACCCGGGAAAGGTGATGCGGAGCCCGGAAACGCGTGGAACGGTCGTTAGGGAGAGCGGAGGATCGACGTCGTCCAACGGCCGCGGAATCGGAGGAGCCATGCCGATCGGACCCGTCCAGCTGATCGCCCTCGGGTTCGCCCGGCCCGGTTTCCAGGGCCGGGTCGCCGCGGAGCTCGAACGGCTCCGGGGCCAGGACGCCGTCCGGGTCCTCGACGCGCTCGCGGTGTTCAAGGACGCCGGGGGCGGGCTGGAGGTGGAGCACCTCGGCCCGCTGTCGCGCGACGAGGCCGCCGAGGCGGGCAGCAGGATCGGCGCGCTCATCGGCCTCGACATCGAGGGCGACGCGCCTCCCGTCCCGCCGCCCGCGGGCCCCGGAGCCGGGGCGGGGAAGATCCTCGCCGAGGACGCCTGGGACGTCCTGGAGGAGATCCCGCACGACTCGGCGGCGGCGCTCCTGCTCCTGGAACACCATTGGGCCGTCCCGCTGCGCGACGCCATCGCCCGCGAGGGCGGTCATCACATCAGCGACGGGTTCGTCAGCCCTTTCGCCCTCGTCGCGATCGGTCTGCACACCGCGGAGGAGGCGGCGCGACTGCATCGGCTGGAGAACGCGGGTGAGAATTCCGCATAGAGCGGGAAACCCTTTCCGGCCGGGCTCCCGCGTCCCCGCGCGTAAGGCGTCCTAGCCGTTCCGCTGATCTTCCGGAGCCGCCGCCGGCCGCAGCAGCGAAAGGCGGCGCGCGCGTCTCACTGCGTCACCCCGCCGCGTCACCGCCAGTTTGCGGTAGATGCTCTTCAGGTGGGTCTTCACCGTGTTCACCGACAGGTACAGATCCGCCGCGATCTCCTCCGTCGTCATCATCTGGGCCAGGCGGCGGAGGACGTCCGACTCCCGCGCGCTCAGCCGCTCCACGGGAACGGCGGCGTCCGTCCGGCGGGGCGGCCCGCCGTCCTCCGCGGAGAGGCCCAGCGGTTCGAGGATCCGCAGGTGGGGCCGTAGCAGGTCGCGGTCGGCGAGCAGGACCGGCCGCAGCCAGGCGCGCGACATCGCGAACGGCCGCCTGATCTGCTCGCGGGCGGCGAGCCGCAGGGCGCGCTCCAGCGACCGGCGCCCCCGGGACCGGTCGCCCCTCCGGTAGGACAGCCCCGCGTCGAGCACCCACGCCTCCACGCGCACGTTCACGGCGGCGTCGACCGTCCCGTGCAGGGCGTGGCGGAGCACCGCCGCGGCCGCCGCGTCGTCGCCCTCGCCCAGCGCGGCCTTCGCGAGGGACAGCCGCGCGTCGAGCCCCCCGGCCCGTCCGGCGCGCTCCACCGCGAGCCGCGCCGCCCGGCCCTCGCCCCGCGCCGCGAGCGCGTCGGCGGTCAGGAGCCGCAGCCTGCGCCTCAGCCACCGGGGACGCGGCGTCACCGACTCGGCCGCGCGCAGCGCGTCCAGCGCGCGTTCCGGCCGGTCCTGCGCCACCTCGACCCAGGCGGCCACGAGACCGTGCACGATCGCCAGGAAGGGATCGGGACGCTCACCGAGCGCCAGGCGGACCCGGGCCAGCTCGTCCCGCGCGGCGGTGATGCGCCACTGCTCCACGTGCACCCACGCGGCGGCGAGGCGCGTGGTCGCCTCCTGGCCCGCGGCCGGTGCGGCGCCCCTCCCCGGCGCGACCCCGGTCACGAGGCCGGACGCGGTCCCCGCGTTGCCGAGCAGCACCTCGGTGAGCGCGAGGTCGCCCCGGCGGCACAGCCTCTGCAGGTCCCCTCCCGCGGCCTCCGCCGCGTACAGGGCGCGGCGGAAGAAGCCGGCCGCCTCCCGCAGCTCGCCGTGCCACAGCCGCTCGGCGCCCTCGCTCGCGGAGGCCAGGATCTCCAGCTCGGGCCGCTCGTCGAGGACGCCGGCGGGCAGCCGCCGCAGGCGGGCGGCGCGGCGTCCGAGCCGTCCCGCGCTCCCGGCGGGGAGGACGCCCGTGCGCCACAGCTCCACCGCCGCCAGGCAGGCGCGCGCGGCCGGCGCCTCGTCCTGCGGGGACGAGCCGAGCACCGCGTTCGCGTACGCGAGCGCGGCGGCCGCTTCGCGGTCGTCGCCCCGGGCCGTCGCCGCGGCGGCCATGACGATCGCCGGTTCCGGGTCCGGGCCGCCGAAGACGGCGCCGTCCGGCATGGCGGTGAACGCCACGGTGAGCGGGCCGCGCGGGCACGGGCCGAGGACCTGCCCGATGGCGAACCGGTCCACCACCATCCGCGAGGCCCGGCGCCACTCCCCCGCCTCGACGGCGTGCTCCACGGCCTCGGTGACCAGCCCGGCGCGTTCCAGCCAGTCCGCGGCGCGGCGGTGCAGGTCCCGCATCCCACCCGGGGACTCCTGCCGGAGGACGAACCGCAACGCCTGCGCGAACATCGGGTGGTACCGGTACCAGCCGTCCCCCAGCGGGACGGCGAACGCGTTCCGGCGCACCATCTCCGGGAACAGGCCGTCCTCTCCGCCCGCCAGCTCGGCCACCAGCCCGGCGGTGAACCTGCGGGTGATGCTCGCGGCCAGGAGGAGCCGCCGCAGCCCCGGCGGCTGGGCCTCGACGACCTCCTCGGTCAGGTAGCCGACGACCGCCGGGTGGTCGCCCGCGAACTCCTCCGCGAACGCCTCCGGGGCGCAAAGCCGCGCCATGGCCATCGCGGCGATCCTGACGCCCGCGGCCCAGCCGCCGGTGCTCTCCAGCAGCCTGCGCCGGGACGCGGGCGGAAGACCCGCTGAATGCTGGTCCAGGATCGCCGCGAGTTCCCCGTCGTCGCAGGCCAGATCGTCGTGCCCGATCTCGGTCAGCTCACCGGCCAGGCGGTGGCGCTGGAGGGGGATCGGAGGAACGCTCCGGGACAGGACGACGACGCGCAGCCGCGGCCCGGTATGGCGCAGGAGGCGCCGCACCGCCTCGGCGGGTCCGGAGCCCGCCTCCGCCGGGAAGTCGTCCACGACCAGGACGACCGGCGGATCGGCGTCGCCGAGGCACGCGCCGACGGCCCGGGCGAGCACGTCGCCGTCCGCCTGCTCCGCGCCACCGGCCTCCTCCGCGCCACCGGCCTCCTCCGCGCCACCGGCCTCCTCCGCGCCCCGCGGCTCCCCCGCGTCGACGGCCATCGGCAGGACGTCGAACCCGGCATGCGCGAGGCCGTCGAGGACCACGCGGCAGAACCGCGAGGCGGTCGCCGTCGAGCCGTCGCACGTGATCCAGCGGACGCACCGCCCTCCCCGCGCGGACACGGCCGTGGCCCATTCCAGCGTGGCCGCGGTCTTGCCCGCTCCCGGCGGCCCCGTCACCACGGTCAGGCGGCGTCCGGCCCCGCGCCGCAGGAGTTCCGTCACGCGAGGGCGGGAAACCACCCATTCAGGCAAAGCCGGTACAGAGCCCGTCTGCGCCAACGGCGTCTCGTCCATTCCTTCACTCCCCCCGAAGCCGATGAATTCGGAGCGTCGCAAAGTCCTGGCCGGCCGCACATCCCCTGTCCTGAGGGTGCCGTCTCCCCGTTCGACGAACGTCGCCAGGTTCACCTCCTACAGGTGATACGCGACGCCCTACGCCTCCCTCATGCTGTCGGCGGAAGCGGACCGGGGCCTGGTCGCACCGGCCGCCGGAGGGGGAAGGGGAGGCGGAACACGATGTTCAGGAGCCGCCGGGTCACCCGCCGCGCCGTCAGGCGCGCCGCGCGCCGCAGGTGAACGGATTCCGTGGCGGCGGGTCACCCGCTATGGGTGGGCTTGCCTGGTCAAGGCACTCTTCGCGGTCGTCGCGGGGGTGCGCGGGTATGGGACGGATGGTGGCGTGCGACGCGACCGCTGGGAAGGGGCATCCCTTGGATCTGCAGATTCTTCCGCTGGCCATCACCATGATGGCGGGCCCGCAGATCATGTCCGCGATCATCCTCGTGACCACCCGGAGCCCGGTGCGCGTGTCGCTGGCGTTCCTGCTGGGCGTGGCCGTGGCCGCGACGCTGGGGGTCTCCATCGCCCGGGGCATCTTCGCCCTGGTGGGCGGCGGCTCCTCCATGGGTGATCCTTCCGACTCGGGGTCGGCGGGGAACATCGTCCAGCTCGTGCTGGTGGTCCTGCTGCTCGTGGCGGCGCTGAGGAACTACGTCAAGCGGGCGACGATCGAGCCGCCGCATTGGCTCGGGACGCTGATGGACGCCGGGCCCCGCAAGGCGCTCACCACCGGGTTCCTGGTGATCCTGCTGATGCCCTCGGACCTCGTGGTGATGCTGACCGTGGGCGCCCATCTCGAACAGCACGACCTCGGCGTGGCCGCCGCTCTGCCGTTCATCGGGCTGACCGTCCTGGTGGCGGCGCTGCCGCTGCTCCTGCTGCTGCTCGTGCACCGGCGCGCCGTCCGGGCGATGCCCGCGGTCCGGACCTGGATGAACACCCACGCGTGGCTGATCAACATCATCTGCTGCCTGGTCTTCATCGTGCTCATCCTCTGACCACCACTGCCGGGGGTGTGGGACCGGCCCGCAGCGCCGGTCCGGCGCTCCGGCGGTCAGGTGTCGGCGGACGATGGCGAGTACTTCACCAGCCCCCAGATCACGGCCACGTCCAGCGCGATGATCACGATGGACCACACCGGGTAGTACGGCAGGAACATGAAGTTGGCGATGGCGCTCGCGACGGCCAGGACGATGCCGATCGCGCGGGCCCACAGCTGCCCGGTGAAGACCGCGAACCCGGCCACGGCCACGACGATCCCGAGGATCAGGTGCGCCCAGCCCCAGGTGGAGACGTCCCACTTGAAGATGTAGTCGCCGCGGACCACGTACAAGTCGTCATTGGAGATCGCCGCGATCCCGAGCAGCGCGCCGAACGTCCCGGCCAAGATCATCATGCTGCCGGCGAAGACCGAGAAGCCCATCGCCGCGCGGCTGACCGGCCGGGCGCCCGTCCTGGACGATTCGCGGTGCATGTGACTGCTGATCATTGTCATCCCTCCTGTCGTCGGTGGGCCTCGTGGCCATCGTCCGATCTCCGGGCACCGTCCCGAATCACCCGTGGCGGATGAGATGTATCCGCCGGGGGCGACCGGCCGCCGGACGCGTCACCCATGGCGGGGGACGGCGTCACAGCAGGTCCAGGTGATGGGCGCGGCGGACGGCCTCGCCCCGGCGTGTCACCGCGAGCTTGCGGTAGATGCTCCGCAGATGGGTCTTGACGGTGTTGACCGAGACGCACATCTCGGTCGCGATCTCCTCGGTCGTCAGCATCTCCGACAGCAGGCCCAGCACCTGGAGCTCGCGCGCGCTCAGCCTGCCGAACGCCATCGGGGCCTCCCCCGACCCGCCGGAGCCGCCGGGGTCCGCGTCCGGGCGCGTCCCGGCCCCGGCCGCCGCGCCGAGGGGCCCGATGAGGGCGCGGTGCGCCCCGAGGAGGGCCGGGTCGCCGCGCAGCACGGGGAAAAGCCAGTTCCTGGCCTGGGCGAAGGGCAGGCTGATCCTCTCCCGTTCTCCCAGGCGCAGCGCGTGCTCCAGGGACCGGCGTCCCTTCGAGCCGTCACCGGCGCGGTAGGCGAGGCAGGCGTCCAGCAGCCACGCCTCGACCCGCACGTCGGCCGGGACGGCGGTGGACTCCACCACCGCCGGGCGGACCGTGCGCGCCGCGGCGGCGGCCTCGCCCAGGCCGAGCTGGATGCGGGCGAGCGTGATCGCGCCCGCCGCGCCGCCCGCGGCCCGCGCGGACTCCATGGCGGCGCCGACGGCGCCCGTGGCCGCCTGCGCCTCGGCGGCGACCAGGAGCAGCAGCCGCCGCAGCCAGGGCATCCCGGCGGCCTCCTCCTGCGCGGAGTACAGGACCGCGAGCGCCTGCCCGGGGCGCCCCGAGGCGAGGTCCAGCCTGGCCGTCAGCAGGGCGCGCAGCACCGAGATCAGGCCGTCGGGCGGCCGGCCGGCGGCTTGGCGGACCTTGCCGAGCTCGGCGCGGGCGTCGTCCAGCCGGACGTCCTCGAAGGCCACCCAGGCGCCCGCGAGGTGCACGGCAGGGACAGGGCACCCGCCGGGGTCCGCGGGGACCTCCGGCAGCCGCTCCGCCCGGGCGACGAGGTCGGCGGCCCGCCCGAACCGGCCCTGGAGGGCCTCCGCCAGCGCCAGGTCGCCCACGCACCGGCGGAGCTGGAGGTCGGCCCCCGCCTCCGCGGCGGGCAACGCGAGCCGGAGGCCCGCCGCCGCCTGCCGGGGCCGCCCGGCCCGCAGGTCCATGAGCGCGTACCCGTGGCGCACGAGCGCGCGGAGCTCGGGACGGCCGTCCGTCCGGCCGCGGGGAAGGGCCTCCAGCAGCAGGTCCAGCTCGCGGACGAGCCCGTGGAACGCCCCGTCCGGGCAGGGGAGGGCGGCGACGACCCGGACCAGCACGGCGGCGAGCCGCGCCGGGACGGCACGGTCGTCGGGCAGCGCCGCGAGATGCCGCTCGGCGTGCGCGAGGCGGTGCGCGCAGACCCGGTGATCCCCCTGCGCCAGCGCCGTCGCAGCTGCGACGACGGCGGTCTCGGGGGCGGCGGACCCGGCGGGATCGGGCATCCCGGCCATAAGCCGGGCCAGCTCCCTGTGGGGGGACGACCCCCCACACCCCCCGGAACAGAATTGGGCCCGGTCGCCTGTGAGACCGAGGAGGCGGCCCACCGCGAGGTCGCCGACCACGAGACGGCAGGCGCGGGACCAGTCCCCCGCCAGGACGGCATGCCGGACGGCGTCCTCCGGCAGCCGGTTGCGGGCGAACCACGCCGCGGCCCTCCGGTGCAGCAGGACCGCGCCTCCGGGCCGCTCGTGCCGCGACGTCAGGTCCAGCGCCTCGGCGAACATGGCGTGGAAGCGGTACCAGCCCCGACCGAGGGGGACGACGAAGGCGTTCCGCCGGACGAGGTCCGCGAAGAGGCCCCCGGCCTCCCGTCCCGCCAGCTCCGCGGCGAGGTCGGCGTTGAAGCGGCGCGCGACGCCGAGGTCGAGCAGCAGGCCGCGGATTCGGGCCGGCTGGGCGTTCAGGCCCTCCGCCACGAGGTAGTCGAGGGCCGCGGGGTCGTCGCCGCCGAACTCCGCGGCGAAGCCGTCCGGGTCCGGGTGGCCGCGCATGGCCAGCGCCGCCAGCCGCAGCCCGGCCGCCCATCCCTCGGTGTTCGCCTCCAGGGCGCGCAGGGACGGCGCCGTCACCCGCACCCCATGGCGGTCGAGGAGGGCGCGGGTCTCCTGTTCGTCGAACGCCAGGTCCCCGCCCCGGATCTCCGTGAGGTCCCCGGTCAGCCGGTGGCGGTGCAGCGGCAGCGGCGGATCGCCGCGGGAGATCAGCACCAGCCGCAGCGCCGGGCCGGCGGCCGTGAGGACCCGGGCGAGATCGCGGGCCACCGAGGAGCCGGACGGGGGCCGGAAGTCGTCGAGCACGAGGACGACCGGCGCGCCCGCACCGCCGAGCACGGAGGCCAGGGCCGTGAGGAAGGATTCACGGCCCCGCCCCGACGGACCCGGGACGGCCGGGAGCCCGGCGACGCCCGCGTCGTCCAAGGCCGCGAGGACGATCGTCCAGAACGCGGCGGAGCGGTGGTCCTCCCTGTCCAGCGAGGCCCAGGCGACCGGGCCCGGTGGCGCGCCCGAGGCGGCCCACATCGCGGCGGCGACCGACTTGCCCGCTCCCGGCGGACCCGTCACGACCGTCAGCGGCCCTCTGGCGCCTTCGTCGAAGCGCTCCGCGACGCGGGGGCGGGCGACGGCCCAGTCGCGCCGGGCGGGGACGCCGTCCATGACGCACCCCCCACCCGCGGGCGCGGGCGCGCCGCCCCGGATGGGCCTCACCCGGGGCCGCACCCCGCACTCCGGCTGCTCGCTCCGGTCGCACGAGGCCACCCCGTCCCGCTGACGCTACCCGTCCGCGCGCGTGCGGAGTTCCACGAAACCGGAAAGCCCGGACCGCGAACTCTTGACCTGCGGCGAGGCGTCTCAGGGGGCGAGCCGGTAGACGCGGACGACGCGGTCCGGGGTGCCGTAGACCTGCCGCCACCGGGGGCCCGTCCAGGCCGGGTCGCCCCTCATGGCGCGCGCCGACGCCCGGCATTGCGGGCAGACCCGTCCGTCCTCGGTGTCGAAGAGCAACAGGAGATCTCCCGGACGGGGCTTCTCGCCGCCCGGCCGGGCGTTCCGCACCCGCGCGGACCATGCCCGCCCGCCCCAGGCGCCCTGCCGGTAGACCATGAGGACCTTGCTGGTGCGCTGATCCGCCCAGATGCGGGGGGCCGCACCGTCGTGGTCGCGCATCCAGGAGCGCAGCGCCTCCATCTGGGTGCCGCCGCCCGCCCGCGTGTCCGGGGATCTCCACCAGGAGCGCGCGGAGACGCCGACGGAGATCGCGGCCAGGGTCAGGACCACCGCCGCGGGCAGCGCCACGCGCAGGACGGCGCGCCTGACGAGGGGCGGCGCGTCCGGTGCGCGCCTCGGCACCGGGACGCGGTCGACCAGGAGCACCGCGGCGATCCAGAGCAGCCCGAGGCCGCCGAGCACGAACGCCGGGAAGACGGGGAACCAGTAGCGGATCAGCTGGAGCCGCAGCTTGGGGGCGGAGGGGTCGAGCACGCCGCCGAGCAGCGTGAGCGGAACCCAGAGCAGCGCGCAGGCGGCCACCGGGACGGCCAGCCTGCGGGGGCGCAGCAGCCCGCCCAGCAGGGTCAGGCCGAGCAGGGTGACCAGCAGCCCGCCCTCCGGATACGTCCTCAGCGTGACCGGCAGCCGCAGGATGTACATCATGCGCGGCTTGTCGCGGTAGGTCGTGGCGATGTCGGGCCTCGACGGGCCCTGCCCGTGCCCCATGATCGCCTGAAGGCGCGCGAACGGGTCGCCGTAGAGCCGCCAGCACAGCGCCAGTTCCGCGAGGACGATGACCGCGACCGGGAGCGCGGCCCACAGCAGTCCGGTGAGGCGCGCTCTGCGGTACAGGAGGACCAGCGCCACCGGCCACATGAAGACGACGAACTCACGGGCCAGGTAGGACCAGCCGAGCAGCGCCCCGACGGCGAGGAACCGGGCCCTGCCGGGCGCGTCCGCACCCCGTCCGGTGGACGCCGATCCGCTGGACGCCGGTCCGGTCGACGCCGCCAGGGCCAGCGCGCACGTGAAGAGACCGGCCGCGAGCACGTCGGGCAGCAGGTCGGTCGAGTCGGTGAAGACCGGGGTCGCCGCGACGACGATCAGCCCGCCCGCCACGCCCACCGGCCGGGCGAACAGCACCGTGCCGAGCGCGTAGGTGCCGAGGAGCAGCGACAGCGTCGCCAGGACGGGGACGATCGCGTACGCGGCCTGCGAGTAGCCGAACACCGCGATCATCAGGCGGACCGGAACGACCACCCCGAACCGGGTCACCTGGTGCATCTCCGTGGTGCCCTCGACGGGGTGCGGGAAGCGCGCCGCCGCCGTCAGGTAGTTGAGCTGGTCGGACGGGACGGGCGTGCGCAGGTGGGTCACCAGGACCGCGAGCCAGGCCAGCGCGAGGACCCCCGGCACCAGCCGGGCCGGGGCCGTCCATCGGCGGGACGGGGAGACCGGCGGGTCCTCACGCCGGGACGAGGTGACGCTCAAGCCCACGGGCACAACGGAAATCTCTTCGCACCCGGCCGACGGAGGGGTGGCCGCCCAGTGATCGGTGGGTGAATTGACCGTGATGGACGAGGACACCCCGGCCGTCCCGGTGGTACCGCGGGTGATACCGCACCGGTAATACGGGGGGCTTTGCCGGACATAGGGAGGCATCCAGCACCCACCACGACTGTTGAAGGAGGCGGGTGTGGAAGACGATCAGACGAGGTTCACCGCCTTGTTCGAGCTCCACTACCCCGACGTCCTGCGCTACGCGTCCCGGCGGATCGACCCGGACCAGGCGCGGGACGTGGCGTCCGAGACGTTCCTGACCGCCTGGCGGCGGATGGGCGACGTGCCCGGCGAGCCCGGCGAGGTACTGCCCTGGCTGTACTCGATCGCGCGCAACACCCTCGCCAACCAGCGGCGCGCCGACCGGCGCAGGTCACGGCTGTGGGCCCGGCTCGGAGGGACGGCGCCCAAGGGGGGCGGCGCCGACCACGCCGGGACGGTGGTGGAGGAGCTCGCGCTCCACGAGGCCCTCGGGACCCTCCCGGCCCGGGACCAGGAGGCGCTGCGGCTGATCGGCTGGGAGGAGCTGGACGTGGCGTCCGCGGCCGCGGTCGTCGGCTGCTCGCCGAAGACGTTCGCGGTGCGGCTGCACCGGGCCCGGCGGCGGCTGGACCGCGCGCTCGCCGAGCGGGACGGCCGGGTCCCCGGCGTCCACCGTCAGATGGCCCCGGAGGAGGCGAAGTGACGAAGCACGGGAACACGTCCGTGGAGGAGACGGTCGCGCACGTCCGGCAGGTGATGGGCCGGGGGAACCCGGTCGGCCGGGACGACCTCGCCGGCGCCGCCGGTGACGCCCAGGGCCACCGCGCCCTGGCCCGGATCATGGTGAGCGACCCGGACGCGCCGGCGCACAGGCCCGGACGGCGGCGGCGCCGCTGGACGATCGTCCTCGCGGCCACGCTCACCCTGGGCGCGCTCGGCGCCGGGGCGGACGCCGCCGGGGTCATCCCGTCGGGGGTGGTCAACGCGTTCGGGCGGGCGGAGGACCCCAACAGCGACTGGTCGAAGCTGGACATGTCCAAGGCCAAGAAGGTCATCGAGGCCCGCAACTCGCGCGGCGTGGTCGTCCAGCTGTGGATGGCGCCCGGCCTCAACGGCTCCGAGTGCACCTACCTGCGCACGGTCGCCCACGAGGACGGCAGCCTCGAATGCGGGCAGGGCGGCGTGCTCCCCAAGCGGGCGACGCCGGGCGCCGGGACGGACGACCCGCCGCTCCAGGCGACGTTCGGGGACCTCACCGAGGACGAGCTGGGAGTGCTCGGCCGCGCGCCGGTCTCCACCACGCAGATCCGGGTGACCCTTCAGGACGGGCAGCGGCGGGTCGTCCCGGTGCGGCCGGACGGGTTCTTCATGGCGTTCCTCGACCACAGGCCGGGCCCCCGCCCGACCTGGACCGTACCCCCGGAGGACCCCAACGAGGGGTTCGAGCACGCGGACATCGCGGCCGTCGACGCCCGGGGGCACGTCCTCGCCGAGATCCGGGAGTACGCGAGCAGCTTCTGACCGGACGGGAACGGCGCCGCGGACGATGCCGCGGCGCCGTTGGCGCGACAGGCGCCGTTCGGGCGGAAAAAGCCGGGGAAGGGTGTCGATCGGGGGCGGGCTCGTTCGCCGTAGTGGGTGAGGGCACCACCTGTGGTGCCCGGCGGAGGACGAGCGGAGGAGAGAACGATGCGGAACTTGCTGGTCACCGCGTTCGTGTCCCTGGACGGCGTCATGCAGGCGCCGGGCGGGGCGGACGAGGACCGCGACGGCGGATTCGGGCACGGCGGCTGGGCGGTCCCGTTCTTCGAGCCGGAGATGATCAAGCTGATGGGCGGGCTGACCGCCCGGGCGGGCGCGCTCCTGCTGGGACGCGGCACCTACGAGGTCTTCGCCGCGACCTGGCCGCTGGCCGAGGCCGGCGACCCGATCGCGGCGAAGCTGAACGGCATCCCCAAGTACGTCGCGTCGCGGACGCTGAAGAGCGTCGAATGGCAGAACTCGACGCTGCTGACGGGCGACACGGCCGAGGCCGTCCGCGGGCTCAAGGAGGAGGAGGGCGGCGAGATCCAGGTGCACGGGAGCGCCGGGCTGATCCAGACGCTCCTCCGGCACGATCTGGTGGACGAGTTCCACGTGCTGGTCTTCCCGGTGCTCATCGGCTCCGGGAAGCGGCTGTTCGGGGACGGGACGGTCCCGGCCCGCCTCAGGCACGCGGGCACCACGACGTCCGGGACCGGTGTCGTCATCAGCACCTACACCCGGGACGGCCGTCTCGAATACGGTGCGATGGGCCCGGAGACCGGCAACTGGGAACCGGGCACAGACGGCCGGTGACCAGGGCAGCGACGGTGACCGGCGACGAGACGAGCGGACAGGACCGGCCATGCCGCAGTACGCGATTCTGATCTACGAGGCGGAGACCCCCGGGGGCGTCGCGGACATCCCGCCCGAGGTCATGGAGGCCAACCTCCGCGCCGGGGAGCGGATCGAGGCGATGGGCGCGCGGGTCGTCAACGAGCAGGCGCTCCAGCCGAGCTCGGCCACCCGCACGATCCACAAGGGCGGGATGGTCACCGACGGCCCGTTCATCGAGAGCAAGGAGGTGATCGCCGGGTTCTTCGTGGTGGAGGCCGCGGACATGGAGCAGGCGGTCGCCATCGGCAGGCTGCTCCCGATCATGGACGGCGCCGTCGAGGTGCGGCCGCTGCTCACCGGGTGACCGGCCGCGGGGACGGCTCGCCCGTCCGGCGCGCGGTCGCCGACGCGCACCGCCGCGAGTGGGCCAGGGTGCTCGCCGCGACGGTGCGCGTCGCCCGCGACCTCGATCTGGCGGAGGAGTGCGTCCAGGACGCCTACGTCGCGGCGCTCGGCGCCTGGACGCGCGACGGCGTGCCGTCCCGTCCGGGGGCGTGGCTGACGACCGCGGCGCGGCACAACGCCCTGGACGCGCTGCGGCGGGCCAGGACGCTGCGGTCGAAGCTGCCGCTGCTGGTGGAGCCGGAGGGCGAGCCGGAGCCGCACGTCGACCGGCTGCGGCTGGTCTTCCTGTGCTGTCACCCGGCGCTGTCCGCCGAGGCGCAGGTCGCGCTCACGCTCCGGCTGGCCCGCGGCGTGGCCACGCCCGACATCGCGGGCGTGTTCCTGGTCCCGGTCGCGACGATGGCCGCCCGGATCACCCGCGCGAAGAAGAAGATCGCGCAGGCGCGGATCCCGTTCCGGCTCCCCGGGCCGGACGAGCTGCCCGCGCGGCTGGACGGGGCGCTCACGACCGTCCACCTGCTGTTCACCACGGGTCACACCGCCCCCACGGGCCCCACCCTGACCAGGGACGACATCGCCGAGCGGGCACTCGACCTGGCGCGCATGCTGACCGGGCTGCTGCCGGACGAGCGGGAGGCGCGGGGCCTGCTGGCACTGCTGCTCGCCAACCACGCCCGGCGCGCCACGCGCACGGCGCCGGACGGGCGGCCGCTGCTGTTGGAGGACCAGGACCGCGCGCTCTGGGACCGTGACGCCATCGCCGAGGCGGACGGCCTGGTCATCGAGGCCCTCCGCGGCGGCGGGCCCGGCCGGTTCACCTTGCAGGCGGCCATCGCGACCCTCCACGCGACCGCCCCGTCCTACGACGACACCGACTGGGACCAGATCCTCGTCCTCTACGACGCGCTGCTGGAGGCGTGGCCGTCGCCGGTCGTCGCCCTCAACCGGACGGTCGCGGTCGCGATGGTCGCCGGGCCGTCCGCCGCGCTGGCCGAGGTCGAGGAACTCGAACGGGACGGGCGGCTCGCCGCCTACCACTACCTTCCGGCGGTCAAGGCCGACCTGCTGCGGCGGGCGGGCCGCGCGCGCGAGGCCGCCGAGGCGTACGGGCAGGCGATCGACCTCGCCGGGAACGACGCCGAACGCGCCTTCCTCGCCGCCCGCCTGGCCGAGACGACCGGGAACGGGACCATCGGAGACGGCGCGGCCCCCGGCTCCTGAGGCACCCGGCCGACGGCCCGCCGGGAACACCACCGTTTCCTTCTCCGGCGGACTCGGCTTCTCAGGCGGACTCGGCCCGGACGCCACCCGGCGCACCTCGCGCATCGCCCGGATCCGCGCGGCCGGGGGTGGTTAGGTGGGGCGGTGACCTCGCCGCACGGTGCGACCGCCCCGAGCGGGTCCCGCGTGCTCCCGCCGTGGGCGGTGGCGCTCTGCGCGGTGGCCCTGCTGGCGGTGATGGCGGCCGCGATGGTCACCGCGGCCGTCCGGCAGAGCCCGACCATCGACGAGCCGGTGTACGCGGCCGCCGCGCTGTCCTACCAGCGGGAGCACGACCTGCGCCTCAACCCCGAGCATCCGCCGCTCGGCAAGCTCGTCATCGCCGCGGGCGTGGCGTTCGCGCACCCGCGCATGGACGCGGGGTTCGCCGGGACGCAGGAGGACGCCGGGCGCCGCCTGCTGTACGGGTCGGGCAACGACGCGCAGCGGGTGCTGCTCGCCGCGCGGCTGCCGGTGATCGTCCTGACGCTGCTGTTCGGGCTGGTGGTCTTCGCGTTCGCGTCCGGCCTCGCCGGACGGACCGGCGGGCTGGTCGCGCTCGCCCTCTACGCGTTCTCGCCGGATGTCGTCGCGCACGGGTCGCTGGCGACCCTGGACGTTCCGGCGGCCGGGTTCCTGCTGACCTCGGCGTGGCTGCTGTGGCGGGCCCGGAAGCGCCCGCTGCTCTGGCTTCCACCGGCGGGCGCCGCGCTCGGCGCGGCCGTGGCCACCAAGATGACCATGCTGGCCGCCCTGCCCGTCCTGGCCGCGCTCGCGGCGTGGTCGGCGACGCGTCCCTCCGGCCCGGAGCCGCGCGAGGGACGCCGCGCCTCGCGGCGGGCGCTCGCCGTCCGCGGCGCCGGGGCCGCGGCCGGGGTCCTGGTCGTCGCGGTCGCCGTGGTGTGGGCGTCCTACCTGGCCGTCGACCCGCGGCTTCGCTGGACGGCGCCGCCGGGCGTGCCGGACCTCGGCGGCGCGCGCGGTCTCGCCGCCGGCCTGATGCCGTTCCCGCGGCCGTTCCGCGACGGGATGCGCATCCAGTTCGGGTTCGAGGGCTCGACGTGGACCGGCTTCCTCTTCGGGCGGACCTACCGCGGCTCCCTCTGGTACTACCTGCCCGCCGCGCTGCTGGTGAAGACGCCGCTCGGCGCGCTGGCGCTGTGGGCCGCCGGTATCGCGGCCATGGCGGCGCGGCGGTTCCGTCCCGCCGCCCCTTACGTGCTCCTGCCCCCGGCGGTCCTGCTGGTGGCGGCCATGGCCGGTTCACGCGACCTCGGCGTCCGGTACGTCATCGTCGTCCCGATGTTCCTGCCCGTGGCGGCGGCGTGCGCGGTGGCGCTGCCGTGGCGCGGCGCCGTCCGGTGGCGGTGGGCCGCGGCGGCGCTGCTGCTGTTCGCCGTGGTCAGCTCGCTGCGGACCTTCCCGTCCTACCTGCCGTACTCGAACGAGGCGTTCGGCGGGCCGTCCAAGACCCATCTGCGCCTGCACGACTCCAACGCCGACTGGGGGCAGGACCTCGGACGGCTCGCCGACCGCCTCCGCGCCCGCTACCCGCGCGAGAAGGTCTGGCTGGCCTACAAGGGCAGCGGCGTCCCGTCCTACTACGGCATCGATGCCTCCGACCCGTTCGGCGCGCCTCCCGGGCAGGTGCGCGGGCTGCTGGTGGTGTCCGACAGCTGGATCGCGAAGGCCGACCCACGGCTGATCGCCCTCCTCCGCACGAGCGAGCCCATCGACGACGTCGGCCACACCATCACGATCTACCGGCGCACCTGATCCGCCGGCGGGGGGCGGAGGAGCCGGCCCTGCGGCGCGCACCGTCCGGTGGCGACAACTCTTGTTGCCGTTTCCGGGATGCCGGGATGGAATGGGGTCATGGAACACGCTCCCGGGATCGCCGGAACGCTCGCCGAGATCGGCCCGCGGCTGAAGCGCCTGCGGACCGGGCGCGGCGTCACCCTGGCCGCGCTCGCCGAGGCCACGGGCATCTCCAAGAGCACGCTGTCGCGGCTGGAGGCCGGGCAGCGCAGGCCCAGCCTCGAACTGCTGCTGCCGATCGCGCAGGCCCACCAGGTGCCGCTGGACGAGCTGGTCGGCGCGCCCGAGGTCGGCGACCCGCGCGTCCCGCTCACGCCCCGAGCCGCCAACGGCCGGACGGTGGTGCCCCTGACGCGCCGTCCCGGTCCCCTCCAGGCGTGGAAGTCGATCATTCCCGCCGACCAGAACGAGCCGGACCCCCGCACCCACGAGGGCTACGAGTGGCTGTACGTCCTGTCCGGGCGGATGCGGCTGATCGTCGCCGACCACGACCTGGTCATGGAGCCGGGCGAGGCCGCCGAGTTCGACACCCGGCTCCCCCACTGGTTCGGGCCCGCCGGCGACGAGCCCGTCGAGATCCTCAGCCTGTTCGGCCGCCAGGGCGAGCGCATCCATCTGCGCGCCGCCCCGCGCTCCCGCCCCCCGGAGCCGTCCCGGGCGGGCGTCACCGCGTGATCGCGAGCATGTCCTGCGTGCGGGAGACGACCGTGATCTCGTAGGGTGCGGCGCGTCCCTGCGGGAAGGTGACGCCGATCCGGCCCGCCCCCTGCGCGGCCCAGCGGCCCTGCACCTCGTAAAGCCGGTCGTCGGGGCCCGGACGGCGCTCGACGAACGTCCCGTCCGGCCGGAACTCCAGGCCGCCCCGCACCCGCCGCGCCGGGCGGAACCGGTAGGCGGACGGCCGGTACACCTCCGTGGTGCCGGTGTCCTCCTCGAAGGAGTGCAGCCACGAGCCGGTGACGTCGGGCGGCGCCGCGCCCACGGTGCTCTCGCCCTGGCTCATCGGCCATCACCGGTGACGATGCCGAGCGCGTCCTGGACCTCGCTGAGAACCTCCCTGAGCAGCCGTTCCACCTCGCTGTCGTGCGCGGCGTGCCCGTTCCCGCCGGTCGCCGCCGCGGCCGGGGCGGCGGCGGGCGCGGCGGGCGCCGGGGCCGCGGCAGGGGCCTGGGGCGGGACCGAGGGAGCGGCGGGGGCCGCCGCCTCCGAAGGCGCTTCGGCGGCCGGGGCCGCGGCAGGGGCCTTGGCGGTGCCGACCTGGTGGGCGACGACGAACGACGCCCGGGCCCCCTCCAGGCACGCGTCCATCCGCTCGCTCTGCCCCCGGGTGAACATGAACATGGCCTCGTCGTCGACGTAGTCCATGTAGTTCATGAACATGTCCCCATTTGGCCCGTTGTCGCAGGTCACGTGGGGGAACGCGGGCTTGCCGGTATTGGAGGACGCCTGGTTGGGCGTGTCGCCGACGCGGTCGTCGTTGCTGCATGCGCCGTCGTCGTCGCCCCAGATGTGCAGGAGGTCGAGCCAGTGGCCGATCTCGTGCGTCGCGGTGCGCCCGCCGTCGAAGGGGGACGCGGCGCACCCGGTCGTCCCGAAGGCCGTGTGCAGGATGACCACGCCGTCGGTCTGCGGCGGGCCGCCGGGGAACTGCGCGTAGCCCAGCAACCCGCCTTGAAGCTGGCAGACCCACAGGTTCAGGAACTGGTCGCTCGGCCACGGGTCGGCGCCGCCGGTCTCGGCGGCCTTCACCGTGTCGCTCGTGTCGAACCCGTCCCGGTCGGTCTCGATCCGGGTGATCCCCTCCGTCGGGTTCCCGAGCGGGTCCCGGGTCGCGAGCGCGAACTCGATGCGGGCGTCGGCGACCAGGGGGCGCCACACCTCGGGCACCTGGGACACGTCCGCGTTCGCCGCCCGGAAGTCCCGGTTGAGGACGTCGATCTGGCTGTGGACCTGGGCGTCGCCGACGTTCTGCTCCGGATGGGCGGGATTGTGGACGACGTGGACGACGACGGGGATGGTCAGCACCTCGTTGCGGACCGCGCTGCGCCGTCCCGTCTCGTACTGGAGCGCGCGGTTCTCGATGCGCGCGCGCTGGGCGCGGTAGGTCATGCTGTCGTTGAGCAGTCTCCGGTGGACGAGCATGGTCCCGCAGATGTCGCGCGCCGGGGCCGGGAAATTGGCGGATTGAGTCATGGCTGGTCCCCTTCGATCGGACGGTGTCGGCCCGTTCACCCCCGCCACATGTCGGGACGTTCCACCACACTTCCCACCACAAGCCCCATAAAGGGCAAATCCTCACCCAGGCACACCGGTCCCATCCGTCGGCCTGTCCACAGGGGTTATCGTCGTCGCCCGTGACCGAAGCAGACACCAGGACCGCCTACGACGCCGTCGCCGCGCTCTACGCCGACCTGTTCGGCGACGTCGGCGGGCACCACCCTCTGGACCGGGCCCTGATCGCCGGGTTCGCCGAGCTCGCCGGGGACCCGGTCGCCGACCTCGGCTGCGGGCCCGGCCACCTGACCGCCCACCTCAGCGCGCTCGGCCGCACCGCCTTCGGCCTCGACCTGTCCCCGGCGATGATCGCGCTGGCCCGGCGGGCGCACCCGGCGCTGCGGTTCGAGGAGGGCTCCCTGACCGCCCTCGCCCTGCCGGACGGGTCGGTCGGCGGCGCCCTCGTCTGGTACTCGACGATCCACACCCCGCCCGGACTGCTCCCGGACGTGCTCGCCGAGGTCCATCGCGTCCTCGCCCCCGGCGGCAGGCTCCTGTTCGGCTTCTACGAGTCCCCCGACACCGTCCGGCCGTTCGACCACAAGGTGACGCGCGCCTACCGCTGGCCGCTCGGCCGCCTCGCCGGCCTGCTGGAGCAGGCGGGACTCGCCGTGGAGGCCCGCGCGTCCCGCGAGCCCGTGGAGACCGAGCGCTTCGGCCAGGGCCGCCTCCTGGCCCGCAAGCCACCGGCCCCTCGACCGCCTGCCCCTGGACCGCCTGGCCCTCGCCCACCGGGCCGGGCTCAGTAGGCGGCCTCGTACAGGGAGGCGGGAAGGTCGTACACCATCGCGTGCACCGCCTCCTCCAGCGACCGGTCGTCGGACCGGTCGTCGCGCACGACGCATCCCCGGATGAGGGCGAGCAGGCCCGTCCCGGCGAGCGTCCTCTGCGCGGCACGGTCGATGACGCCCGCGCGGGGGTCGGCGAGGGCGCGCAGGGCCGTCCCCTCCATCATGGCGCTGATCAGATCGACGAACTCGTCGATCGTGAGCCCCGGGCGGAGCCGCAGGCCCCGCGCCCGCATGAGGTCCTCGCAGATCTCCGTCCACGGCTCCTTGATCTCCCGGAAGTTCTCCGCCATCGCCTTCTGGATCACCTCGTCGCCCTCCGCGGCGGCGGTGACGAAGAGCTCCAGGCGGAAGCGGGGACGGTCGACCAGGGTCAGGATGTTCCAGAAGCCCAGCCGGTGCAGGGCCTCCACGTAGTCGGGGCCTTCGAGCAGCCGTTCGAGGATGTCGGCGGCCTCGGCGGCGTCGCAGTGGCTCGGGTGGGAGGACCACAGCCCGAACCGCAGCAGGTCGGAGATGAAGTCCGAGTGGCAGCCCCACGTGGACCGCAGCGTCGAGACGCTCCCCATCCGCGGGAACGGGTCGGGGTTCGTGCCGACCTCGGCGACGACGGCCCGCTGCGACAGGAAGGCGAGCAGGGGGCGGTCGATGGCGTTCACGTCCTCCGGGTCGGCGGACGTCCGGACCGCGCACGGCCCGAGGTGCCGTCCGATCAGGCGCATGCCCGCGGCCAGGTAGGCCGCGGTCACCGGATCGTTGGCGAGCCTGTCGCGGCTGGCGGGGGTCCGCCGGTTCAGCCGCCGCAGGACTCCCGAGAGGTCCTGGTCGTAGGGGTAGGGAAGCCGGTGCTTCACGGTCCGCTCGTCCACGTCTGCATGGTCTCCCCGCGGTGGCCCGGTGTACAGGCGCGCGCCTGCGCGGTGGTGCGCACCTGCGCGGTCTCGGGTGCGCCCGCGCGGGTGCGCACCGGACGCGGCGGCGCCCGGTCGCCTACAAAAGGTGGTGGCGGGATGCGGTCCGTTCTTCCCCGTCGCCCGCCGGCCGGCCGGCGAGGTCACGCGGGGGTGCCGCGCCGACCGGATCCTCCGGCGGTCACGGCGGCGGGAAGAGGCGCGACGCGGGGAGGCGTTCCAGGACCGCATCCCGCCTCGGCCCGGGGGCGGCACGTCCGGCGGACGGCGGGCCTGCCGTCAGGAACCGTCCTCCGAGGGGGTGGACAGGTCGTGGGCGGCGCGGCTCTGGTGCAGGGCGCGGAGCCGGTCCAGCTCACGGCGGTCGCGTTTGGTCGGACGGCCCGCGCCGCGGTCGCGGCGGCCGATGGGGATGAGCGCCTCGCGCGGCGGCGGCGGAGGGCTCTTGTCGATCAGGCACTCCGCGGCGGCCGGGGCGGCAACCCGCTTGCGGACGAGCCGCTGGACGATCACGATGCGCTCGCGGCCGTCATGGCGCAGCCGGATCTCGTCGCCCGGGCGGACGGGGGTGGCGGGCTTGGCGCGCTCGTCGTTGACGCGGACATGCCCCGCGCGGCACGCGGTCGTGGCCATCGAGCGGGTCTTCAGGAGGCGCACCGACCAGATCCACAGGTCCACCCTCACCGTGCCCTCGTCCATGGCACGAGCGTACCCGCGGGGATCATGCGCGGCTCCCGGCCGCGATCCAGGCGTCGGCCTTCTGCCACTGCGTGTAGAGCCAGTCGACCTGCGCGCCGGCGCCGCGCGGGACGTCCTCGGCCGGGATGCGCCACCAGTGCGCGCGGACGGGGTCCGCGAGCGGGATGCGGCGCCAGACCTCGGCCGCCGTGGTGATGTGGTCGAGGCCGACGTGCGCGACGAACACGACGTCCGCGCCGGGCGCGGCGGCGAGGGCGGCGAGGACGCCGCCCGACCGGGGCGGCATCACGTGACGCATCCGCGCGGCGCGGGCCGCCTCGTCGAGGCGGCGGCGGCGCGCGAGGTGCCGGATGGCGCGGCGCCGGCGGGCCGGGGTGAAGTTGCCGCCCTCGGGAAAGATCACCAGGGCGTCGCGGGGGCCGAGGCCGGTGGCGAGCCGCTCGATGCCCGCGGTGCCGCCGCCGGGGACGACGAACGCGTTCGGCAGGCGGTTGCCGACGATGTCGATGCAGGGGTCGAACTGGAGCATGGCCTTCATGACGACGCGGGGACGCCGCCTGTAGTCGCTGAGAAGGTGGTGGACGAGCAGGAGCGCGTCCCCCGGCCCCGCGTGACGGCTGAGGACGATCAGGGGCCGGTCCTCGGACGGGCCGTCCCAGGTGCCGTCGACCCTGACGTCCAGGCCGAGCCGCCTCTCCGCGCAGGAGTACAGGCCCGCGACGTAGCGGCGGATGATGTCGTAGTGGCGGTCCGACCGGGGGCGGCGGAGCAGCCACTGCCAGGTGCACGCGAGCACGGCGCGGGATTCCAGGACGCCCCAGGCGAGGGCGAACGAGAGCAGGCGCCGGGGCCGTCCGCCGACGAGGGCCAGCGGGTACAGCACGAGGACCAGCAGGGTCAGGACGAAGAGGAGGGGCGTGCAGAGCACGCGGCGCACGATGGGGGGCGGCATGTCACACTTCTTTGAGGTACTTCAGGGACGCCTGGTAGGCGCGTTCGATGTGGGCGGCGATGCCGGAGACGTCCCGGTACCGCATCTGGGTGAGGTCGACGCCGGCCTTCCGCGGCCGTCCTCCGGCGGGCAGGACGTGCACGGACAGCCCGTCCGGTAGCGCCGCCATCTCCTCGAAGAAGCGGTGCCTGCGGGCGATCTCGAACGCGACCATGCCGACCTCCCAGGGACGGCGCGGGGGCGCGAGGTCGCGCTCGATGCGGCCCACGTGCAGGACGTAGATCGTGGTGGCGCCGAGCTCGACGGCGCGGCCGACGGGGATGCTGTGGACGAGCCCGCCGTCGTAGTAGTGCCGGTCCCCGACCCGCGCGGGCGGCAGCAGGCCGGGCACGGCGCACGACGCGAGGACGGCCGGGATGACCGGCCCGTCGGTGAACCAGTGGGCCATCGCGGTCTCGACGCAGGCCGCGACGCACTGGAACGGGACGGCGAGGTCCTCGATCCGCGAGGTCTCCAGCAGTTCGGCGAGCATCCTGCGGAGCGGGTCGTTCGCGTGCAGGTGCGTGCCGGAGCGGGCCAGCGTCCACAGCCGTGACCAGACGCGGGCGCCGAACACCGCGCGAACCCGCTCGTCCGACCACAGGTCCGTGAGACGCCGGACGGCGGTGCCGGGGTCGGCCGCGACCAGGGCCCCGTTCAGGGCGCCGACGGAGGTGCCGACGACGAGGTCGGGGCGCACGCCCGTCTCCTCCAGGGCCCGCAGCATGCCGATCTCGTGGGCGCCGAGGACGCCGCCGCCGCCGAGCACGAACGCCGTCCTGTCCATCCCCACGTCCTGACCGGGACCCGCCCCGGTAAACCGGCGGCCGGCCGCTCGCCCCAGCAAGCGGCCGGCCCAGGGGGTTGGTCAGTGGCGGGTCGTCAGGCCAGTGACCGGGCCATTCCGGGGGGTGTGGGGGGTCGCCCCCCCACAAGAGACCGGGCCGTTCCGGGGGGTGTGGGGGGTCGCCCCCCCACAAGAGACCGGACCGGACCAGCGGCCGATGGTGTGGCATCGTCTGGAACTTCTCCCGGGGCGCCCCTGTTTGTCAAGAAACCCAACTATTGGTCCTGATAGGCAGGCGAAAGCGCAAAAGAATCGGTGACCACACCTCAAGTCCGGAAGTTGACCTCTGTTTCGGATGAGTAACGAGAACACGTTCTGCGCGGGGGCGGACTGGACCGGTCCGGCCGGGTGGCCGCATCCGGCCACCCCGTCCTCCGGGGACGCCGCGCCGACGTGCCCGGCCGGACGGCGGGTGCGGCGGATCCGGCCGGGCACGCGTCATCCGGCAAGGGGCCCGAGGGCGCGTGCGGACGTCGTCAGGGCCTGCGGCGTCCCCGCTCAGCGCGGCCGGAGTCGGCGCCACGCCCGCGGTCGGCGCCGCGCCCGCGGTCGGCGCCGCGCCCGCGGTCATGGCGCGCGCCGTCCTCACGCGTCACCTCTATGCGCTCCTTGCGGAGTTCGGAGCGGACGGTCTGCTCGTCCTGCACCTGCTCGGTGTGGATGCGGACCCGCTCGACAGGCACGGTCTCCTTCGCCACGACCGGGCGCTCCTCGTACAGGATGATCTCCTGGTCGTCCTCGGTGAGCGTCACCTCGGCGTCGGGACGGCCGCCGGTGATCGGCTCGCGGTCGATCCTGATCTCCTCGTGCGAGACCGGGATCGTCCGCTCGACCGTCTCCGTCTCCACCCACTTGTGGACGCGGATGCGCCCGGACTCGTGGCGCTCGGTGCCGATGCGCATCTGCTCCTCGGAGCGGGTGATCTCGGTCATCGGGGCCTCGGCGCCCTGACGCGCCGACTGCGGAGGAAGGTCCTGCCCGCGCCTGCCCTGCCGCTCGGGATGCACGGCCATCCCCGCCGTCCCGGCGCTCCCGGCGGCCGTGCCCGCGGTGCCGGACGTGCCGGGCGTGCCCGAGGTGCCCGCGCTCGTGGGCGTGCCCGGCGCGGCCTTGCCCTGGGCGCCCGTCTCCGGGCGGTCCCCGGCCTGCCTGCCCGTGCCGCCCTCGCCCGGGGCGCTGCGGCCGCTCGGCGGGCGGACGCCGTAGTGCCGGTACAGATCGACGATCTGGGCGTGCGACAGGTGCTCGTCCGCGTCCACGTTCGGGGCGCCCTTGATGGTCTCCTTGTCGTAGGGGACCTGGAGCGCGTCCTGTTCCTTGCGCGCCCCGGACAGCGGGACGAAGCTCTCCCGCATCCCGAACCACCCGGTGTGCACCGTGACCCACTCCGGCGCGCCGGAGTCGTCGTTGAGGTAGACCTGCTTGATCGTGCCGACCTTGGTCCCGTGGGTGTCGGTCACGCTCAAGCCCATCAGTTCCCGGACCTGTGTCTCCGTCTGCACGTTGAACACCTCTGCTCTCGTGTCCGCTTCCGGAGTGGCGGGGTGGGGGCGGCCCGTCCGCGATGGCGGCGGAACCCGCCGGCTCCCGCCCCTCCGGTCGCGGTGGCTCTCGCTCGGGCGGCGGTCCGGTGGGCCCGGGCCCCGGCGCCCTGGTTCTGTTGATCCCGAGTTGCCGGATTACCTGCTGCTTTTCCGGATGAACCCGCAGTAAACCTGTTTGCATGACTATGGGGAACGATCTACGAAAGCCTTACATATCGTCATGAGAAGCCATTTGGTAAACGGCAGCCCCGCCAAATGGAGATCACTTTGGAGAAATGGCCGTTTGCCTATCGCGCCGCCGCGCAACACTCCGACCAACGATTCCGATCATCGGAGCACTGGTATGGACGCATTCCCGCCCGCGTGGCACCGGCACAGGAACGGGACCGTGGCGGCCGCCGCCGTCCTCGCGCTCACGGTCCCCCTCGCGCCCGCCGCCGCGGCCTCGCCCGGCGGCGCGCACCGGCGGCCGCCCGCCTGGTGCAAGCCCGGGCCCCTGACGGCCCGGGCGATGCCGGAGAAGATCAATCTCGCGCGGTGCGACCTGCGCGGCCGGACGGTCCGCGGCGCGAACGGCCTCGCGGTGGTCGTGCCCCGGGACGGCGCGTCGGTCACGGCGCACGAGCTGCGCACCGACGGCGCGGCGGAGCTGCGCGTCCGCGTCGACCCCCGCGCCGGGGAGATCACCATCTCCACCCGCGGCGCCCGGGTCCCGCAGGGCAGGCCCCGCGGGACGCGCGCGGCCCTCGACCCGTGCCAGGACGGCACGTACCGCGCGGAGCCGGGCAGGTGGCCGAAGGGCGGGACCGTGCGGTGGCACTTCAGCCCCGGGACGGGCGACCAGCCGGTCACGGGCATCGCCGCGGGCATCGCGAACATCGTCGGCGCCCGCACCGACTGCACGCCGGGACGGCGGTACGCGCCGCCGCCGGACGTGCGGGAGGCCAACGCGGGGCGGACGGACCGGACCCCGAACATCACCGTCCAGGCGGGCTGCGGGCCGCAGGACCGGATGAACACCTTCGGCTGGCTGGCCATGCGGGAGGCGGAGCCCGAGGTCCTCGCGGCGACCTGCCTGTGGTTCGAGGGCGGCAGGACGATCGAGACCGACATGGCGCTCCAGACCCACGGCAAGCGGTGGTGGCCCGGCACGACGGCCGGGGACGGCGCGGCCGGCGGATGCCCGGCGGGCGGCTACGACACCGCGGCCGTCGTGACGCACGAGTCGGGCCACGTGCTCGGCCTCTCGCATGTCGAGGGCCCGGAACACGCGAGGCTCACGATGGCGCCGTTCGTGCGTTCCTGCGATGACGGTCTCGCCACTCTCGGAAAGGGCGACTACGACGGCCTGATCTCTCTTTACGGGAGGCGCTGACCGGCATGGTCCGCGCCCTTCGGGCGGCAGGGTAAAAAGACCGGAAGCGTGGAGTGTCCCGCGCCTCCGTGCCGCGTCGCGCCCCTAGTGTCGCAACGTGGACAGCCATTTCTTCGGGGAATACGGCCGGTGGCAGGAGGAGGGCTGCCCGCCGCTCTTCCGCGCCGCCGCGCACGAGCGCCCCGCGCTGCTCGCGCTGCACGGCGTGGCCCGCCGCCTCGGCGCGGTCATCGCCCTGGCCGGTCCCGCCGGGGCCGCCGGGCTGGCACGGCGCGGCGAGCTGGCGCTGCTGCTGGCCGGGGTCCGCCACGTCACCGTCGCCGGCGACGCCACGCTGCGGTCCTGGGAACCGGCGGGCGTGCGGCCCGAGGAGATCCGCGGGCTGCTCGCCGGCGCCGTCGGTTCCGTCCTGGCCGCCGCCCTCGACCGCGACGGCACCGCGGCCCTCACCCACACCCGCAACATCGAGATGATGGTCGACTGCCACCCCGCCGCGGCCGCACGCCCCTGACACCCGCCCGCCGGGCGCCGGGTCAGCGGGGCCGGCGGGACGTGTGGTGGAGCGCCGCCACGACGACGAGGCGGCGGCGGTCCGATCCCCTCGGATGACAGCTGATGAGCGTGACGTACGTCCCGTCCGGGACGCTGCCCCGCTTGAAGGGGACCGCCTCCAGCGCCCGCCGATCCCGCGGCCTGATGATCCGCTTGCGCTTCACCCTGTAGACGTAGGACGCGCGGCCCGCGCTCAGGACGATCCGGTCCCCGCGCCGCAGCTCGTTGATCCTCCCGAACGGCGCGAGGTACGTCGTGCGGTGGCCCAGCAGGACCGTGTTGCCCTCCTGCCCCGGATAGGCCGTCCCCGGGTAGTGGCCGACCCCCCTCTGGAGCATCCTCGGCGCGATGCCGTGCAGGACGCGTGCCCGCAGGCCGATCCGCTTGATGCGGATCTTCGCGATCACCGCGCCCCGCCGGGCGCCGGCGGGCGCGGCGTGCGCCGGCGGCGCGGCCACGGCGGTGAGGAGCCCGCCGGTGAGCAGCCCGGCGGCGAGGGCCGCGGCCGGGCGGGACGTACGGTCGAGCATCGTCTGGCTCCCATCGCTCTGGTCCGGTCGCGGGAAGGAGGGGGCGGCACGTCTGCCGCCCCCTCCTCCTCGACCATGGTCGATCGTCGTGCGTCCCGGCCGTCTCGGCGGCCGGGGGTCCGGTGGACGGTGACGGCCCCGGGCCTGGTCGCCGGCGCTCCGCGGTGCGCCTGCCGCCCGGCCCCGGGCCGTCCGTCCGTGACGGGTCGTCCGGCGCCGGCGTCAGCCCACGAGCGGGGCGGCGACCTTCACCGGCGTCTCCTCCTGGAAGCTCGTCTGGACGAGGCCCGGCGCCTTGACGGGCGTGCTGCGCATCAGCTCACGCAGGATGGACGGGCGACCGGGCTCGGCCGCGGGACGGGGTGCGGCGACCCGCTTGGTGTTCGGCAGCTTGTGGTGCCCGGCCCCGGGACGGTGCTTGCGAGGCTTGCGCGGCTTGACCGGCTTCTCCCACTTCGGCGGCTTGTGCCACTTGGGCGGACGCGGCTTGTCCCCGCCGCCGTTCTCGACGCTCGCGCCGCCCTTGCAGGCCGCCTGGCTGATGCCGAGCACCGCGATGGCGTTGCCGCAGACGTCGATCGGCACGGAGATCGGCAGGTAGATCTGGTTGCCGCCGAGGATGCTGAAGTTCCCGGACGTCTGCATCCCGTCGCCGCCGCCGCGCTTGTTGGAGACCTGGGAGCCGCCCTTGCACCACGACTTGGCGATCCCGAGCACCGCGACGGAGTTGCCGCACACGTTGATCGGCGCGGAGATCGGCGCGTAGATCTGGTTGCCGCCGAGGATGCTGAAGTTCCCGGACGTCTGCATGCCGCCACCGTGGTGGCCGCCGTGGTGGCCGCCCCAGCCGCCGCCATCACGGGCGCCGGAGTCCTGCCGGCCGCCGGAGTCGCTCTGGCCGCCTACGAGACCGGCACCGCCGGTCGCACCGGGCCGGTCGGCCGGGACGCCGGGCCGGTCGGCCGGGACGCCGGGCCGGTCGGCCGGGACGCCCGGTCCGTGCTGGTCACTCGGGGCGCCGGGGTCGCGCTGGCCGCCCACGATCCCAGGGGCGTTCTGGCCGCCCGCGATGCCGGGTACGCGCTGGGTGCCCGTGGCGTCGGCGCCCCGGTAGCCGCTCGTCGTGCCGGTGCCGCCGGTCTCGCGCCAGCCGTGGTGCTTGCCGTGGTGCTTACCGTGGTGCTTCCCGTGGTGCTTGCCGTGGGAGCCGCCGTTGATGACCGACGCGCCGCCCTTGCACTGGGCCTGCGCGATCCCGAGCACCGCGACGGCGTTGCCGCAGACGTCGACGGGGACGCTGATGGGCGCGTAGATCTGGTTGCCCCCGGCGATCGAGAACATGCCCGAGGTCGTCATCCCGCCGCCACCGCCGCCACCGCCGTGGCGGTGGTTCTTGACGGACGCGCCGCCGCGCGACTTGCCCTGCGCGATCCCGAGCACGGCGATGGCGTTGCCGCTCACCTCGACCGGTACGGAGATCGGCGCGTAGACCTGGTTGCCGCCCAGGATGCTGAAGTTCCCGGACGTCTGCATTCCGCCGCCGCCGTGGTGGCCGCCGGTGGCGGACGCGGAGGGCGCGAGACCCGCGAGGCTCCCCGCTCCGAGGGTCACCGAGGCGGCGGCTACGAGGGCCGCGCGGCTCGTGTTCTTGGACCAGATTCGCATGCTGGTGCTCCTGTTCTTCTTCTCGGCGATTCGGGTGAATCGGTGGTTGGGATCGCCGCGCGGCCACCCGTCCGGGTGGGCGCGGCGCGCAGCGGCACGATGAGGCCCGCCGCGGTCCAGGAAGGTTCAAGGGGACGGCTCGTCCGGCGCATGGCGGCGGAACGGCGTCTAAGGGATGGGCCTGCCGGACGGCGATCCGTGTGGACGGCGCCCGGTGGATCGGGGCGGTGTCCCGCGGACGGTGGTGGTCCGGCCGGTGCCCGTGGGCCCGGGGCGCGGAACGCTCCCGGTGCGGGGCGTCCGGCGGCGGGCCGGGTGCCTAGTCGGGGACGACGGCCGGGCCGCCGGGCGCGGCGAGGTCGGCCAGCGCCGAAGGGTGGAACAGCCCCGTGCCCGGGGCGGGCGGCGCGGCCGCGTGGCGGTCGGCGCGGAGGTCGGCGATCGGGCCGAGCTGATGGCCGCCCGACAGTGCCCCGCTGCGCGGGTCGTCCTGCCCGGACGGGAGGACGGGCCCCGGTGCGGCCGGGGCTCGGTGCTCGGCACCGTAGTGCCGCCGGCCGTCGGCGGTGGCGACGGTCCCCTGGCGGGCGTCCGCGTGGGACGCCGTGACCGCGCCGCCGGACGCGCGGGCCGCGCTCCCGGCGGACGCCGCGGTGAGCGGCACCGGGCCCGGGGCCTGCGCCCGGGTGAGCAGGCCGTCCCTCAGCGCCGGGCGGGGCCCGGCCACCTCGGGGACGAGGCCGATCGGCGCGGCCGCGCGGACGGCGGGACGCAGCCGGTGCACGCCCGTCGCCGCCAGGTCACCGACGGTCCGGACGGCGCGGTCCTTGTCGCCGAGGACGTCGCGCCCGCGCGCCGTCGTGTAGGCCACCGGGTCGTCGCCGAGTTCGCGCATGTCGCGCTCGACGGCCGCCGTCAGGTGCCCGGCCGGGCGCGTCCCGTCGCCGGTGAGGTGGCGGACGGTGGCCAGCCCGCCCTCGGCGGCGGTCCCCCGCGCCTCGGCGGGTCCCCGCGCCTCCCCGGGAGCCGCGCGGCGCCCGCCGGCCGGGTGGTCGCTCTGCCCGGCCCCTCCGGGCTGCGCCGCGGACGCGGTGTCGCTCAGCGCGGAGAGGGCGAGCCAGCCGGCGACCGCGAACCCGGTGACGACGATCAGCCGTGCGAGGGCGTGCAGGAGCCCATACCGGTGCCGGGGGCGCAGTGCCCCGCGGTGCGTCGGTACGGTCTCCATTTCCGGTGTCCCCCTGGTCGCGTCGATCTTTTCCGGCTCGGCGGCGAACTGTCGGCACGACGGTAGCACCGCATCGCACAGAATCGCGGATTAATTGTTCGCCCGACGGCCGTGTCTTCTCAAGAAGTCACATAGATGCACGTCAGAGCGCTACCAAACCATGATCACCGAACTGAGACTTCCGTTCGCGCCACTCCACCCGCACTTTCCAATCGTTTACCCGACCATGAATTCCGACACAAACTCAGTCCCTTTTGATGACCGCGCGCGCCATTGACGGACCTTCGTCCGGTTTCCGGGATTTGGGCCGGGCGGATGTCCGGGATGAGGTCTCGCGCCCGCCTTGGCGGCGGCCCGGGGGCGGGGCGTGGTCAGCGTGCGGGCGAGGGCGGGCCAAGACCCGGCAAGGTCCGGGCGGAGATCGTTCTCCGGGCGTTCACCGGAAGACCGGGAGAAGTATGGCGGACGGTATCCGATGCGCTACATTCGGTGAGGTCTCTCAAGGAGCCCGCCGATGCCCGTCCCGCCGTCCGCGCTCGCCAGGCTGAGGCCGGCGCGCCGCCGTCCCGTCCCGGTCCGGGTCGCCCGCCGCTTCGTCACCCGCCCGACCTGCGACCTTCTCGGCGAGCCCGCTGACCTGGGCGTTCCGGAGGGTCCGGACGGCCCCGGCGAGTCCGCCGGGCCCGCGTGGGCGGGCCGGCGGCGGCGCTCGTCGTGGGCCTGGACGCTCTACTCCCGCTGGGAGTGGGTCACGGCCACCGCGCGGGCCGAGCGCGTGCTCCGCCGCTCGCGCCCGCCCTGGAGGTGACCGCGGCCCCGCCGGGTTGAGGATCGTTCACCGCTGGGCGCCGTCGCCCGGCGCGCCCCCCGCCACCGGCGCGGTCTCCTGGACGGGCTCCGGCCGCGGCGCGGCCCGCCGCCCGTGTGACGCCCGGTGGAGGATGTGGTGGGCGATCCGGCGGCCCGCGAACCCCGAGCCGTGCACGAACCGCATGACGGGCCCGAAGGTGGCCGCGGCGGCGAGCCCCGCGAAGTACAGGCCCGGCAGCGAGGACTCGAAGTCGCGGGTGAGCACCGGCGCCCCGGACCGGGTGTCCACCCGGACGCGGATCTCGGGTGAGAGCACCGCGAGCCGCTGAAGGTCCGTCACGAACCCGGTGGCGGCGATGACGTGCTCGGCCTCGGTCACGAGCCGCCGCCCGGCGCGGTCGACCGTGGTGACGGCGACGCCGTCGTCCTGCTCGGCGGCCTTCACCAGCAGCCGGCCCGTCGCGACCCCGACGCGGTCGTCCAGCCGGTCGCGCAGCCACCACGCCCCGGCGGGCGGCATCGTCTCGCGGACGATCCGCTGCCGCCGCGCGTACGGGACGTGGCGGACGAGATCGGGCCGCTCCGCCCACAGCCACGTCCGGTACCCGGTGCCGAGCCCCGACCGCGGCCCGCCGATGATCTTCGAGCGGAGCGACCGGCGCTCCTCCGGGACGGTGTTCCAGTCGAGTTCCTCGCGGCGGGCGAGGACCTGCGGGCGCGCGCCCGCGTCGGCCAGCAGCACCGCGGTCTCCAGCGCGGACTGCCCGGCGCCGACGACGGCGACGTCCTTGCCCGCGAACAGGCCGAGGTCGCGGTGCGCGCTGCTGTGCGAGACGAGCCAGTCCGGCAGCCCGGACAGCTCCTCGGGGATGTGGGCGAACGGCCCGACGCCGACGGCGATGACGACCGCGCGGGTCGCGACCGTCTCACCCGTCGACAGCGTGACGAGGTACCCGGCGGGGCCGCCGCGCTCGACGCTCACCACCTCGGCGAGCTCGATGCCCGGGACGGCCTCCGCCGCGAACCAGCGGCCGTACTCGGTGAACGTCGCCAGCGGGATCGGCCGTCCGGTCCGGAAATCGGGATTGCGGTCGGTGAAGCCCATGCCCGGCCTCGGCGCGCCCAGGCTGGACGCGAACGGCTCGGACTTGAGGTACATGCCCTCGGGCATGTTCTCGTCCCAGAAACGCATCGGCGTGCCGATGACCCTGACCCCCAGGCCCACGTTCTGCAGGTGGGCGGCGGTCGACAGGCCGTAGGGCCCGGCGCCGACGATCACGACGTCGCTGGTCGGGTCGCTCATTCTCGTTCCCCCGTGTGTGTGTCGTGCGTGTGGTGGAGCCTCCCGCCGGGCAGCGCGGCGCGGGCGCGGCGCGCCGCGCGCAGCACGCTCTGCCCGCCCATGGCGAGGAACGGCGGCAGATCGTCGCCTGCGTACCAGGCCAGTTCGTCGGCCCTGCGCAGCGGGCGCAGCGACCCGGCGCGCAGCGGCCGCCCGAGCGTCCGCTGGAGGTAGTGGTTCTCCACCAGCAGGTGGCGGCCGAACGCCGGGCGGGCGGGCGGGACGCGGCGGCCCGACTGGTCGAGGTGCAGGACGCGGGCGAGGTCGAGGCCCTGCCTGTCGGCGAACAGCCGGAACTGCGCCCCGATCCGGGGGTTGAAGTCGAGCAGGTGGTAGACGCCGGTGCGGGGGTCGCGGCGGAAGTCCAGGTCGACGATGCCTCGGCAGCCCAGCAGCCGGACGGCCCGCGTCGCGAGCTCCGACAGGGCGGGCTCGTCGACCCATTCCCCGGCGACGGTGTGCCCGGCGTGCGGCGGGTGCGCGAGGTGCTTGCGGCCCGTCCCGCCGTAGAGGCAGTCGAGCGTCGCGTCGAAGTAGCCGTGGAAGAACCAGTCACCGGCGCCCGCGGGGATGCGCCGCTGGAGGATCAGCGGGCCCGCGCCACCGCCGGGCGGGCCGTCGCCGTCGCGGGCGTCGTCGAGGAGCCCGAGCACCTCGTCGCGGGTGCGGACGAGTGACGTGCTCCGCCGCCCAGGAGCGAGCAGCCACGGGCGCGCCCACTTGGCGATCAGCGGGAGGCCGAGCGCGCGGACGGCGTCGGCGGCCTCGGCCCGGGTGGCGGGCGTCCGGCTCTCGGGGCAGGGGATGCCGTGCGCGGCGCAGGCGGCGATGAGCCGGGACTTGTCGGCGACGAGCCGGGGGACGCCGGGGTCCTGGGCGGGGAAGACGAACGAGGGCGCGAGCGCGTCGGCGTGCTCGGCCACGAAGATGGCGCCCGCGTCGTCCATCGGGAGCAGCAGCGCCGCCGTGCCGACCCGTTCGCCGATCACGCGCAGGTGGCTCAGCAGGGCGGACGGGCGCTCGGCCGGCGGCGCCCAGGGGTGCCCGAGGCTCAGGTAGCGGGACCGGGACGAGGGGTTCGCGGGCCCTTCGAGGATGGCGTGCACCGGCACCCCGGCGCGCCCGAGGGTGCGGATGGCGCCGAGCGTGCCGTGGTGCAGGGAATTGTGGTTGGTGCGCAGCAGCAGGACGGGAAGGCCCGGGTCGAGGCGCGGTGGGGCGGCGGGCCCGCCGAAGGACGTCCGCGGATCGTGGCGCACAGCAGCCTTCCTCGTCGCAAGGTAAATTCTCCCATCGGCCCCTCGGCCGATTTGTTCACCGCGAGCGCCAGAGGGCATACATTACGCATGCGAGCAGCGGATATCCATCCAACCGGGCGGCCATTCCGGGGACGCGGCAGAAAACGGGTGCCTTTCTGTCCGCTCCCTCCCGTTCTGGCCGCGTCCGCGGTCGTGCTCGCGCTCGCCGCGTCCATGCTGGCGACCCGCATCCGCCCGCAGACGGTGTACGAGCCGACGAAACATGTGCCATTGGGCGCCTTTCTGGGATCCGGCGCGGAAGGCGTGGAAAGAATCGGGAGATTCCAGCAATGGCTCGGCTCGGCGGTGACCGTCGGGCGCACCTACCTGCCGGGGGACGACTGGCGCGGCGTCGAGGGCCCGGAGGGGATGCTCAAGCCGTGGGCCGCGTGGCGGACGGCCGATCCGCGCAGGATGCTGGTGGTCAACGTCCCGATGATGGCGCCGAACGAGGCGGGCCTGCCGGCCTACCAGCTGGCGTCGATGCTGCGCAGCGGCGCCTGGGGGATGTTCGACCAGCACTATCGCGTCCTCGCGCAGCGGCTTGTCTCGCTGGGCGCCGGAGACACGGTCCTGGTGCTCGGGTGGGAGATGAACGGGGAGTTCTACGGCGGCCGGTGCTCGTCCGACCCGACGGCGTGGAAAGCCTACTGGCGGCGCATTGTGGCCACGATGCGCGGTGTTCAGGGCGCGCGTTTCCGTTTCGACTTCGCGGCGACGCGCGGGCATGACGCGATCCCGTGGACGCACTGCTATCCGGGTGACGACGTCGTGGACATCATCGGCTCCGACAGCTACGACCAGCCCTGGGGAAAGACCTTCCAGGACCATGTCAACGAGCCTTACGGGCTGAAGGCGCAGGCCGATTTCGCCGCCGCCCGCGGAAAGCCGCTCTCGTTCCCCGAGTGGGGACTGTTCCGCAATTCCGACAATTCGCAATATATCCAGGGAATGCATGACTGGTTCGCCTCGCACGACGTCGTGTACCAGTCGATCACCGACTACTGCCCGCACGGCGTGTGGGGCTGCCCGCAGAACCCGCGCTCGTCCCAGACCTACCGCGAGCTGTTCGGCGGCGCCGCGGCCCCGTCCCCGGCCGCGCCGGGCACGGCGCCCGCCTCCCCGGGCGCGTCCGGCCCGCAGAGTCCCTCCGGCTCGCCGGGGCAGCCTGGTTCCCCGAGGCAGCCCGCCCCCGTCCCGCCCGGCCGCGCCGCCCCGCCCGGGACGGCCCCGGCGACCTCGCGGGTGACGGCCGCCAGGAGCGACATCGTCCCGGCGATGTCGTAGTCCACGGCGGCCACCGCCGCGGCACGGCCCTCCTCGTCGGCCATCGCGGGGCACAGCAGCCTGGAGGCGATCGCGTCGGCGAGGGCGGCGGGGTCGTCCGGGGGGACGAGCGCGCCGACGCCCGGCCGGACGACCTCGCGGAGGCCGGGGACGTCCGTCCCGACGAGGCAGCGTCCGGTGGCGAGCGCCTCCAAGGCCGTCAGCGGCAGCCCCTCCCACCGCGACGGCAGGACCACCAGGTTCGACGCGGCCAGCCAGTCGCGCGGGTCGGGGACGGCCGGGACGAAGACCACGCCCGCCTGGGCGCGGGCGTGCAGCCGGGGAAGGTCCTCGCCGTCCCCGACGACGGCGAGCCGCGCCGACGGGCACCGCGCCATGACGTCCTGCCAGGCCGCGACCAGCACGTCCTGCCCCTTCTGCCGGGTCAGGCGGCCGATGCACACCGCGAGCGGGCCGCCCGCGGGGAGGCCGAGCCGGATCCGCGCGGCCTGCCGCGCGGCGTCGTCGGCGGGCCGGAACCGGCGGCGGTCCACCCCGTTGCGGACGAGCCGGTACGGGCCCCGCACGCCCGCGCGCATCCCCTCCCGCAGCTCGCCGACGCCGACGCAGACGAGCGCGCCCGTGCGTGCCGCGGCGCGCCGTTCCCACCGCAGGCTGAGGGACGCCTGCCGCCCGGTCGCGGCGAGCCAGGACCACCCGTGCGGCTGGAAGATCGTCGGGATGCGGTGCGGGAAGCGTCCGACGAGGCCCGCCTTCGAGGAGTGCAGGTGGACGACGTCGGGCGCGAACGCGCGGACGAGGCGGCGCAGCGCGAGCGCCTCCACCGGCGTCCGGGGGCCGGGCGCGCGGCCGGCCTCCCAGGCGAGCCAGGGCACGCCGGCGGCGGCGCACCGGCCGGGCAGATCACCGCCCGCCGGGCAGGCGACCGCGACGTCCCAGCCGCGCAGCCGCTGATCGGCGGCCGCCTGGCCGACGTAGACGGCCACCCCTCCCTCGTTGGGCTGGCTGACGTGCAGGACCCGGAACGGCCCGGAGCCGTCAGCCATGGCCTCTCTGCCCGGCCCTCTCCGCGCGGGGACGGGCCCGCCGGGCGCCGGACGCGGCGTCCGCCCCGGCGGGACGGGAAGGGGTCACGAGCCGACCTCGACCGGCTCCGCGGAGGCGGGCGACGGGACCGTCCCGGCGGCCCGCGCCCGGGACGCGTCGCGCGCCCCCCGGCCCCGCCGCCCGCTCACGATCGCGGCGCTGAGCCCGGCGAGCAGGACGCCGGAGGAGGTGCCGACCGCGAGGTCGAGCGGGAGGTTGGGCGAGGTCGGCGTCCCCGGCGCCGCGGCCAGGCTCATCAGCGCGACGCGGACGCCGGTGTCGGCCCGGTGGGACGTGCCGTACCGGACGAGCGCGTCGGCGGCGGCGTTGGCGAACGCGGCGGCGTCGGCGCCGCTGCGGCCGCTGCCGGTCAGCCGGACCAGCGGCGTGTCCGGCGAGGTGGACGCCTGGATGTGCTCGCGGGTGGCACCGGACGCGACCTTCGGCAGCCGGATGCTGGAGTGGCGCAGCGTCTCCGGGAGCGGCGCGAGCCGCCCGTACGCCTGCGCGAAGCTGACCGCCTGCGGCCCGGCGCCGCCGTTCTGCCCCTGGTCCACGACCAGCACGAACGCCGTCGCGGTGTAGGTCGGCGGGGTGAACAGCGAGTAGCCGAGGCCGCCGAGGACCCCGGCGAGGAGGAACGCCACGGCCAGGCCGTACCGCCTGGTGAGCGCGGCGGCGCGGCGGGCGGCGCGGCGGACCGTCCGCCGGGTGAGCGCGGCGGTCCGGCCGAGCGGGCCGGCCGGTGCCCCGGACGGTTTCTGGGTGGCTTCAGGCTTCGGCATCACGGGCCCCTTCTAGGTAGGGATGTACTCGCGGGTGGACGGTCGGCCGGTGCGGCGCGTCCCGTCCCGGTACAGCCGGGCGAGCCTTTCCGCCTGCTCGGCGATGGCGTAGCGGGCGACGGCGGCCGGGACCGGGGCCCGCTGGACGGGCCCCCGCCCGGGGTCGGCGAGGAGGGCGAGCTCGGTGGTCCAGGCGCCGGCGTCGGCGGGGACGTGGCGGGCGTGCGGCGCCTCGCCGGGCGGCAGGTCGTCCAGCGCCGGGCAGGTCGTGTAGCGGACGGGCAGCCCGGCGGCGAGCGCCTCCAGCACGCCGAGCCCGAACGTCTCCTGGACGGACGGCGCGGCGAAGACGTCCATGGCCGACAGCGCGCCGGCGACGTCGTCGGTCCCGCCCGCGAGGATGACGCGGCCGGACACGCCGAGGCGCCGGGCGAGCCGTCCGAGCGCGTCCCGTTCAGGGCCGTCGCCGACGAGCAGCAGCCGCACCCCGCCCGGCGGCGCCTGCCCCGCGGGGCCCGGCCGGGCGTCCAGCCGGGCGACGGCCTCGACGAGCAGGTCGAACCGCTTGGTCGGGACGAGCCGCCCGACCGCCCCGGCGACGAACTCCTCCGGCCCGATCCCGAGCCGCCGCCGGGTCTCGGCGCGGCGCCCGGGGTCGAACGCGAACGCGGCGGCGTCGATCCCGTTGGGGATGACGACGATCCGGCCGGGAGCGACGCCCCAGCCGCGCAGGCGGGCCGCCACGGTCGGCGACACCGCCACGGTCGCGTTCCCCAGCCGCTCGGTCGTCCGGTAGAGCGCGCGCACGCCGCGGGTCGCCCGGCGCCCTTCGAGGTGCCCGTCGCCGAGCGAGTGCTCGGTGGCGATCACGCGGGGCGTCCCGGCGACGCGCGCGGCCACGCGCCCGTAGACGCACGCCCGGTAGAGGTGGGTGTGGACGACGTCGAACCGCCCCTGGCGGATCAGCCGCACCAGCCTCGGCAGCGCGGCCAGGTCCCGGTTCCCCCGCATCCCGATCTCGTGGACGGCGATCCCCTCGTCCTGGAGGGCCGCGCCGAGCGTCCCGGCGCGGGTGAGCGTCGCGACCTCGCAGGTCACGGGCAGGTGCCGCAGCAGCAGCGCGAGCTGCCGCTCGGCGCCGCCGCGCTCCAGCCCGGTGATGACCTGCAGGACGCGTGTCACACCCGGCTCCGCCGCCACCGCAGCCCGTGCCGGGCGAGCTTGGCGCGCATCCGCAGCCGCCGGTCCCGCTCGCCGATGTAGGCGCGGGGCAGCGCGTGGCGCCCCGGCTCCGCCGGGCCGATGTCGCAGGCGTAGTCGTACCCGGCGGCGCGGACGGCCTCGATCTCGCGTCCGGTGGCGTGCCCGTAGGGGTAGGCGAACCCGGTGACCGGGCCTTCGACGATGTCCTCCAGGGTCGAGCGGCTCTCCTCCAGCTCCTCGCGCAACTCGCAGCCGCCGGTCCCGGGCAGCGACACGTGGTGCCTGCCGTGCGAGGCGACCTCCATGCCCGCGGCGGCGACCGCCCGGATCTGGTCGACGGTCATCAGCGGCTTGCGCGGCCCGTCGTCCCACGCGTTGTAGGAGCCGATCCGGCCGGACACGACGAACACCGTCGCGCCGAACCCGAACCGCACGAGCGCGGGGACGGCCCGGGTCGCGAAGTCGGCGTACCCGTCGTCGAACGTGAGCCCGACCAGGCCGCGCGCGTCGCCCGCGTCCCGCGCCTCCAGCAGCTCGGCCATGCCCACGCCGCGCAGGCCCCGGTCGCGCAGCCACGCCAGCTGCCCCTCGAACCGCTGCGGCGAGACCGTCACCCGGTGCGGGTCCTCACGGACGTGGTCGACCGAGTGGTACATCAGCACCCACGGCGCCGGTCCGGCCGTCTCCGCGCTACGGGTCGTTCCGGGGGGTGTGGGGGGTCGTCCCCCCACAAGGGACCGGCCCGTTCCGGGGGGTGTGGGGGCTAGTCCCCCCACAAGGGACCGGTCCATCTCCTCCGGGCGTGTCGGTCCGGTCAGGCGGGTCGGTTCTCCGGTCGGCTGGCTCACTGGCCCTCCCCGAGTCGGCGGGGTCGCCGGGCGGCCCCGCGGTGATCCATGAAGCGATGAGGCCGCGTCCCGCGACGGCGACCAGCGCGGCGAACGTCGCGGCGGTCACCGCGCCGCCCGTGACCGCCGTGACGATCGCGGGCGCGCCGCCCCGCCCGATCCCGGGCGCGGCGGCGGCGAGCAGCCCCGCGGCGCCGGACCCGGCCGCGACGAGCACGAGCCGGCCGACGTCCGCGCCGACGCGGCGCAGCGACACCGGCGCGACCTTCAGCCGCACCCCCGCCAGCAGCAGGACGGCGGCGACGGTGATCCCGGCGGCGTTCGCGGCGGCGAGCGCGACCGCCCCGGCGACGGGGGCGAACGCGGCGCCGACGGCGGTGGTGACGGCGAGGCCCGCGGCGAGCACGGCCGCGGGACGCCAGGTGGGACGGCCGTGCGCGAAGAAGGCACGGGCGGCGAGGCCGACCGTCGACTGCCCCCACAGCCCGAGCGCGTACACGCGCATGATGGCCGCGGTCTCGCCGGTGTCGGCCGAGGTGAACGCGCCGTGCTCGAACAGCGCCTCGACGATGACGGGCGCGAACGCGACGAGGTAGGCGGTCGCGCACAGCACCATCCCGTTGACGACGACGAGGTCCCGCTGGATGCGGCGGGCGATCCGGTCGGTGTCGCCGTCCGCCGACGCCCGCGCGAGCCTCGGGAACGTCACCGTCACGATCAGCAGTGAGAGCACCATCGGGACCTGCGCGACCTTCTGCGCGTAGTTGAGGTGCGAGATCGACCCGGCGGCGAGCCCGGAGCCGAGGAACCGCTCGACGAACACCTGCGACTGCCGCGTCACCGTGTAGACGACGATGGGCGCGACCGCCGCGATCCCGAGCCGGACGTCGGCGGCCCTCCCGGGCGGCGAGGCCGGCGCGGGCGCCTCGCGCAGGCACCGCAGGAAAGCCGGCGCCTGCACCGCGACCATCAGCACGCTGCCGCAGGCGACGCCGACCGCCGCGCTGGTGATGCCGATCACCCCGGAGAACCCCGCGATCAGCGCGAGGATGCCCGCGTTGTAGGCGAGGTAGATCGCCGCGGGCGGCCCGAACCGGTGGTGCGCCCGCAGCGTCGCGCTCATCAGGCCCGCGACGCCGAACGTCACCACCGTGACCGCCGTCAGCCGGACGCAGCCGACGGCGGGTCCCGGCTCCGTCAGCCCCGGCGCCAGGAGTTTGACCAGCACCGGCGCGCCGACCGCCAGCGTCACCGTCGCCGCCGCGAGCACGGCCACCATCCGCGGGAGGGTCGCGCCGACGAACGGCCGCAGCCCCTCGCCCCCGGCGAGCAGGCGCGTGACGGCCGGGACCATGAGCAGCGCCATCGCGTCCTCGATGAGCAGCGGCGAGACGGTCTCCGGGATCGTCCAGGCGACGAGGAAGGCGTCGGTGCTGCCGCTGGCGCCGAACAGATGCGCCATCGCGAGGTCCCGCAGGAACCCGAGGGCCGTGCCGCCCGCGATCAGCACCCCGGACAGCACGGCGGCCCGTCCGACGGACGAGGCGCGGGGCGCGGCGTCCGCGGCGGTCATCGCCGCTCCAGGGGCCGTGTGAACAGCGCGGACGGTGCGGCCCGCGCGGGACCCGCGGAAGGCTCCAGGCCCAGCGCCCGCGCCGCCGCGACGCCCAGGAGGACCGCCGTGAGCACGCACGTGGGCCCGCCCAGGTCCGCGTACAGGAAGTTGACCAGCAGGAACGCCATGACCCCGACGCCGATCAGCCAGAACGGGTCGCGGGTGCGGCGGCGCGTCCACAGGCCGTGCAGGATCACCGCGATCAGGACGGCGAACCCGGTGAACCCCACCACGCCCTGCTCGGACAGGATCAGCAGGTACTCGTTGTGCGGCGACAGCAGCGGCTGCCGGACGTACCCGTGGACGGGGTCCTCGGTCTCGCTGCCCGACGACAGCTCGATGGAGGCGTAGGTGTCCCGGTACGCCGGGAAGTTCTTCACGCCGACGCCGGTGACGGGATGGTCCTGCCAGATCCGCTGGGCCGCGCCCCACAGGTTGTACCGGTCGCTCACCGACTGATCCGGCGTGGTGACGGACCCGGCGATCGACCGCGACCGCGCGACGACCGCCTGCGCCCCGCCGCCGACCGTCGCGACCGCGAGGAGCAGCAGCGCGGCGCAGCACACCAGCGTCCGCACCGCGACCCACCGGTCGAAGATCACGAGCATGAGCGCGGCCGCCACGCCCAGCGCGAGCCAGCTCCCCCGGCTGAGCGCGAACGCCAGCGCGACGGCCAGGACGCCCAGCCCGGCCAGGCACGCGAGGACGGCCGCCGTCCCCCGCCGGGGCGCCACCAGCGCGAACGCGGTCAGCACGAGGATCGCGAAGCCGGTGAGGACGGACAGGGCCATCACGTCCGCGGCCCCGAACGTCCCGACCGCGCGGATCGCCTCGCCCTCGATGGACGCGCCGTTGCCGGTCACCGACTGCCAGATCCCGTATCCGGCCTCCCCGAGGCCGAGGGCGAGCACGGACCCGCACACGATCGCGAGGTCACGGCGGTCCCGGACGAGCAGCACGACCGCCAGCGGCACCAGCACGAAGAGCTGGATCCCGCGCACGTATCCGGGCAGGCTCGCGGCGATGTCCCGCGAGCACACCGTGGCCACGCCGAGCGCGGCGGTCACCGGCCCGAACGCGAGGAACGCCTGGCGGGGCATCGCGGCCCGCCGTGTGACCACCAGGAACGCCGCCACCGCCACCAGGCCCGCGGCGGCGACGTCCCCCGCGGTCACCTGCACGCCGGACGCCTCCTGGCCGGGCGTGCCGCCGCCCGGCGGGACGCCGACGCACAAGACGGTCACCGCGATCAGCCAGCTCGGCCGGGCGCCGGCATCGCGGATCGCCTGGACGGTGCGCGGGGTGGTCGCGTGTGCGTTCACCCGGGGTCCCGGCACAGCATCGCGCGGACGGTCAGCATCAGGATCCTGAGATCGGCGGCGAACGACCAGTGGTCGATGTAGTGGTTGTCCAGGCGCGCGCGCAGTTCGATGGACGTGTCCCCCCGGAAGCCGTGCACCTGCGCCCAGCCCGTCATGCCCACCGGGACGCGGTGCCGGAGCACGTAGCCGGGACACGTCCGGGAGAACTGCTCGACGAAATGCGGCCGCTCGGGACGCGGCCCCACAAGGCTCATGTCCCCACGGACGACGTTCCACAGCTGGGGAAGCTCGTCGAAGGAGGAGCGCCGCAGGAACCGCCCGACGGGGCCGAGCCTGTCGTCGTCCTCGACCGTCCAGCGGGTGTCGGACTCCTGCTCGTCCACCGGCTTCAGCGTGCGGAACTTCAGCAGGACGAACTCCTCGCCGCCGAGCCCGATCCGCCGCTGCCGGAACAGCACGCCCGGCCCGCCCTCCAGCCGCACCGCCAGCGCGCACGCGGCGAGCAGCGGCGCCGACACGAGCAGCAGCGCGCACGCCAGGACGAGGTCGAGGGCGCGCTTGGCACAGCGCGGCCCCGGCTCCCGCAGGGGCCAGTCGACCCGCGCGCACGGCAGCCCGGCGAGGTACTCGCGGTGCGCCGCCGCCACGGGCACCACGTCCGACGGCGGCTGGACGAGCAGCGTCTCGCACGGCAGGCCGAACGAGACGCGCAGCACCGCGTCCAGGTTGCCGGTGCCGATGTCCTCCGCGACGACCATCACGGTGTCGATCCCGTGCGCCTCCACGAGCGAGGGCAGGTCGGCCGTCTCCCCGAGCACGGGCAGCGGCGCCGTGCCGTCCGGGATGCCCGGCCCCACCTGCCCGACCGGCACGAGCCCGAACTCGCCCCGCGCCCGCAGGAGGTCCACGACCTGCGCGGCCGTCGCGCCCGTTCCGACCACCAGCGTGGGGCGGGCACCGGAGCGCCGGCACCGGTACGCCCTCACCGCGGCGTGCGCGAACCCCCGCACGCTCAGCGACAGGACGCACGACACCGCGCAGATCCACGCCATCGCCGACCACCGCGCGCCGGGCAGCAGCGCCGCGGTGGGCGCGCCGACGACGAGCGTCCGCACGACCACCGGCCGCATATCCGCCAGCAGCGACGGGCTCCGGCGGATCCGGTACAGCCCGCCCGCGGCGTTCAGCCCGACGACCGCGACGGCCGCGAGGGCGCGGGGACCGCCCGCCGGGACCTGCGCGACGGCGGCGGCGGTCGCCATGGCCCAGCCGTCCGCGACCGCGAGGCACGCCGGATAGAGCCCGGCGAGGACGCGGGGCCCCGCCGCCCGCCGGCCGAAGGGCACGTCCTGTGCGACGGCGACGGTTCCGTCACCGGCCGAGGGCGAGAGGTCCGAGCGGGACGTCCCGGAGTCGAGGGACGCGCTCAGCCCCTGGGCTCTCATTCACTCACCACTTTCTTCCACCGCCGAATACCGGGGCCCAGTTGACCGGCACGGCCCAGCATCGCAGCGCTCCCCGTGACGCACAGCCCCTTTTAACGAAGGGCGCCCCAACCTTGGACGGAAGATCAACACTCGACGGAACCCCAGGTCACAGCATGTTTCACTGATCACCTCGCCGAACACCCAACCCCGGGCAATCTTCCTTTCAATTCACCCGGCCGCGCCTTTGCCACCCCACTTATCCGCAATTGCTCCAAGCGGTCCGCCCGGCCGTGGTCCCGCACTCCGGCGCGACACGGCCAGAGAAAGATCCGAGAACCCCCCACCGGCCGCGAACCTTCCGGGCACCATGGGCGTCACACACGATCGGACGCGTAGTCCGGCCCCCGACCTGCGGTGGTCGGGAATAAGGCCCGTTCCGTAGGCGATCTTGTTGCGGGCCCCGCCATCGGGGCCCGTGCGGCTGATGAAGGAGAACGGTGCGAGGTAAGACCTTGGTGATGGCGCTGGTCCTCGGACTGGCGACGGCGTGCGGCGGCGGCGGGGGAACGGGCGGCGCGTCCGCCGAGGGCGGGGCGGACGGCACGCCCAAGGTCTCGATCACCCCCGCGAACGGCGACGGGCGCGCCCGCCCCGACGAGGGCGTGACCGTCACGTCCTCGGGCGGCAGGCTCGGGCAGGTCTCGGTGAAGCTCAAGGGCGCCGAGATCCCCGGGACGCTCTCCCCGGACAAGATGAGCTGGCGTTCGTCCTGGACCCTCGCCCCCGGCGGCCGCTACCAGGTGTCGGCGACGGCGACGTCACCCAAGGGCAAGTCCACCACCGCCACCAGCGCCTTCCGCACTGCCAGGACCACGGCCGCGACCACCGTCAACAATGTCGTCCCGAGCCCGAACGAGACGGTCGGCACGGGGATGCCGGTCTTCGTCCAGTTCAACAAGGAGGTGCCGGTCAAGGCGCGTCCCGCCGTCGAGCGGGCCATCGAGATCTCCTCGACCGTCCCCACCGAGGGCGCCTGGCGCTGGCTGAGCGCGGGCGAATCGTTCAACGGCCTGCCCTCGGTCGTCTTCCGCCCGAGCCGCCCCTGGGCCCCGCACCAGCGCGTGACGGTCACCGTCCACTACGCCGGGCTGAAGATCGGCGACAACGTCTTCGGTGACAAAGACGTGACCCGCAGGTTCCGCATCGGTGACTCCCACACCATCAGCGTCAGCGCGAAGACCCACCGGCTCGTCATCCGGAAGAACGGCCAGGTCATCCGCAAATGGGGCGTCAGCCTCGGCGCGGGCGGCGACGTCCAGTCCGACGGCGTCGACCACCTGCTCACCACCAGCGGCGTCCACCTCACCATGGACCGCAGCCGCCTGGAGCGCATGCGCCCGCCCGGCAAGAAGAAGGGCGACCCCGGCTGGTACGACGAGCAGGTCCCCTGGGCCACCCGCATCTCCAACAGCGGCGAGTACATCCACCAGAACATGGACGACCCGTCCTGCCTCGGGAACCGCAACTGCAGCCACGGCTGCGTCCGCTCGCCCGCGAACGACGCCCAGTGGTTCTTCAACTGGGCCTACCGCGGCGACCTCGTCACCATCACCGGCACCAAGCGCAGCCTCCAGTGGACGAACGGCTGGGGCTACTGGCAGCTCTCCTTCGCCAAATGGGCCAAGGGCAGCACCCTGGGCAAGCCGGTCACCACCACCAAGGGCGCCTGACGTCCCACCGGTGCCCGTCCGGCCCGCGACGCCTGCCCCTCCGCCTCTTGTCCGGTTTCCCGGTGATCATATAGACCATCGGGATGAATAGGACACAGACTCCCAAACAAACCGTCACCACGGGACAACACATCCCGGCACCCGGAAGCCGCGATTCGCCGAAGGGGAACCCCTCGCCAGAGGGAATCCTCGCGTTACAGAGCGCCGCAGGGAACGCAGCGGTCGTCCAGATGCTGCGCGAGGCCGGGACGAGGGACGCGGTCCAGCGCTCGACGGTCCATGACGTCCTGCGGAGCGGCGGCCGCCCCTTGGACGACGCCACCCGCACGGACATGGAGGCCCGGCTCGGAGCCGACTTCTCCGACGTGCGCGTCCACACCGGCGCCGCGGCGACGGCCTCCGCGGCGGGGCTGGGCGCCCGCGCCTACACCTCCGGCGACCACGTCGTCCTGGGGGCCGGGGGCGGGGACAGGCTGACCCTGGCCCACGAGCTCACGCACGTGATCCAACAGCGCCAGGGACCCGTCGCGGGCACCGACACCGGCTCGGGCCTCAGAGTCTCCGACCCCGGCGACCGCTTCGAGCGAGAGGCCGAGGCGACCGCCCGCCGGGTCATGGCGACCACGCCGGGCACCACCGTCGCCCACGAACACGCCCACGGGTACGCCGCGGCCGTCATCCAGCGCGCCCCCTACAAACAGGTCTCCCAGAAGGCGGCCCAGCGCCTCGCCCTGGCGGAACAGGTCGTCAACGAGGTCAAGGCACTCGTCCCGCAGGGAGGCAATCAGCGGTACGGCCTGATGCAGACGCTGATGAACTCACGAATGCGCTACATGGTCATGAGCAAGGCCGAGTTCTGGGACGGCGTACCGCCAGGCGCCGATCCCGCCGACCTGACCGTGGCGAAAGCACAGCACGCACGAGGGGGGAACTGCTCCGAGCAGGCGGTGATGGCCTTTTCCCTTCTCCGGCAGAAGGCATCCCACGACCGCATCAGGATGGTGAACGTCATCGGCGTCGACCATGCGTTCGTGCTCATCGGCGACGACAACGAGGGGGGCGAATCGGACTGGGCCGTCGCCGACCCCTGGCCTGTGTTCGCCAGGGCGTGCCTGTGGGAGGACCACTTCCTCAACGCTCCGTTCTCGGAGCTCAACCTCCACGGCGACGTCATGTCCAACGGCGGCACCCAGGCCCCGGGACTGGCCCAGCAGATCCGGCTCAACTGGGCCGGCCAGTACGTCGTGAACTGGAGCCTCGCCACCTACCAGAACATGACCGGCGCCGACCTGGCCGCCGTCCTCCAGCGGAACGGCTACGACATCGACCCGATGTCGTTCACCCCGGACGAGATCCTCGAAGGCGTCGACTTCTTCAACGCGGAGACCGGCCTCCAAGAGATCATCGACATGTCCGCAGCGAACCAGACCTTCGAGCCGCTGTCGCTGTGGTGCCTGGCGGAGGTCGGCCGGCCGATCGTCAGGACGATCGCGCAGAGCGTCCAGCCATGGCAGGCCACGCCGCAGCTCGTCTACCACGGCACCCAGGACGGTCTCGGCGACGAGCCGGAGCATGAGGTGTGGAACCAGCTCTACACGACCAATGACGCCGAGGGAATCACCTACTACCTCTGACTCACCCGGACGTGAACAGCCGCCGTTCCAGCATCCCGTCCACGTTCACGGCCGCCGCCGTCACGTCCCCGCACGGCCCGAGATAACCGGCCCGCCCCCGATGGACCTCACAAAAGGCCCACGACCCGCCGGGGGCGGCCCGGACACCCACCACCAGCCCGACGTTCTCGTCGTCCCCGCTTCCGTGGACCCACAGCATCGGCAGCCCCGAGACCTCGTACAACCGGACGCACCCGAGCCCACGCGCCGCGACCGCGACCGCCAGCGGCTCAAGCCGCCGCACCACCGCCCGATGCCGCCACCGCGCCCGCACCCGGCTCAGCACGGCAGCCTCGCCCACACCCACTTCCCGGACGGCTGCCCGACCGCGACCCCGCACCGCGACGCGAGCGCGAGCACGATGTGCAACCCGCGCCCCCCGTCCTCGTACCCCGGATCCAAGGCCCGCTCATCAGGCACGATGTCGTTCAGAGGCCGCATCACCGGCATCTCAGGCGACGAGTCCCACACGGCCAGGACCACGGCCCCCGTCTCCCGCGTGAGCCTGACCCGGATGTCCCGCCCCGGCGCACTCCGCACCGCGTTGGCGACGAGCTCCCCCGCGACCAGCTCGACGTCATCGACGACCCGATGCAGCCCCCACCCCTCCAGCCGAAACCGCACCAAACTCCGCACCACCCCCGGAGTAGTCCCCACCCCAACAAAACAAATGTCCAAATCGCCAATATAGGCCGCTTTGCTCCCCATCCCGTCCGCCTCTCCATTTCTGTGTTTCCGGGACAAGCGTGGCTGTGGAGAGTTAATTTCGGAAGGTTCGTGAAGCAGATGCAACAACGGAGGTTCACCGATGAGCCGCGCCGACTCGCTCCGCCCGGACTTCTCCCTCTGGGATCTCATAGCCGTTGAGCTGCACAGACAGCGCCAACTACACCGGATATCCGGCGCCGCACTAGCCGCCATACTCGATTGCGACCGCTCGACCGTCGCACGGTATGAATCGGGCGACGTCCAGCTCCCCATCGCCCGCGCGCGAGTCCTGGACAGGGAGTGGGGGACGCAGTATCTCTTCGAGAATCTGGTCAAACACGCGAAAAGCGCCCGGGACCTCGAATGGTGGGAGACTTTCAAGGAATACGAAAGACGATCTACCCTCATCAAGACCTACGAGCCCTCCCTGATTCCAGGGCTTCTCCAACGAGAGGGCTACGCTCGCGCCGTCTTCACCGCCAGCCGGAGGACGGACGCGGACGAGGCGGTGGCGGAACGTCTGGCCCGCCAGGAGATCCTCAACGGCCCGGACCCCTGCAAGCTCATGGCGATCATCGACACCGCCGCCGTCCTTCGTGTCTTCGGTGGAACGGATGTGATGCGCGATCAACTCAGCTACTTGCTGGAGGTCTCGGAGTGGCCCCACGTCTACCTGCGAGTGACCTCTGAGCAGCTCCTAGGTTACGGCGGCGTCGGGGGAGGATTTGCGATCATGCAGACGCCCACCGGCGACCTAGGCTTTGCGAACTACGGGTCCACGGGAAACATTTCGCTCGATCCCAGCGATATCCAGGAACAAGCGATACGGTATGACCAGATCGGCATGTCCTCGCTGAGCATCGAGGCGTCCCAGACCTTCATCGCCAGAGTATTGGACTCACTCTAATGAACGTTGAGTGGCGCAAATCCAGCGCATCGGACGATTACGGCAACTGCGTCGAACTAGGCGCCCTCCCCGACGCCGTCGCCATCAGAGACAGCAAGACACCGGAGAACGGCTACCTCACCCTCACACCGGCCACCTTCAACCGCCTCCTCACAACCCTGAAGCAGCTGCCATGACCACGTGGCGGACATCCAGCCACAGCGACGAGACGGGAGGCCACTGCGTGGAGGTCGCCCAACTTCCCGACACGCTCCTCGTCCGAGACAGCAAGGCACCAGACGACGACCGCCTCACCCTCACACCCTCGGCGTTCGCCACCCTCCTCACCCGAGTGAAGCACGACGAGGCAAACCTCTGAGGACCCCCATGACCACTCCCACATGGCGAAAGCCCAAGGCATCGGAAGACCACGGCAACTGCGTCGAGCTGGCCGCACTCCCCCACGCCGTCGCCATCAGAGACAGCAAAGCGCCGGACGGAGGTCGCCTCACCCTCACGCGCTCCACGTTCGCCACGCTCCTGACGCAGGTGAAGTGCACCCAGCAGAACCGATGAGGAAGAGCCATGAGCTCACCGGAATGGCAGAAGGCCAGTCACAGCGACGAGACGGGAGGCCACTGCGTGGAGGTCGCCCAACTTCCTGACACACGCCTCGTCCGGGACAGCAAAGCACCTGAGGACGGCCACCTCACCCTCACACCGGCCACCTTCAACCGCCTCCTCACAACCCTGAAGCAACTGCCATGACCAGGTGGCGGAAGTCCAGCCGAAGTAACACCCAGGGGAACGAGTGCGTCGAGGCCGCCAGTCTGAGCGGAGGCGTCGGTCTCAGGGACAGCAAGGCGCCGGACGGCGGTCACCTCACTCTGACACCGGCCGCGTTCGCCCGCCTTCTCACGGCACTCAAGCACCTGCCGTGACCACGCGTTGCGGGGCCGGTCACAGCAACGAGGCCAGGCGGTCAGGCATCCCCTCTTAACGGTAAGTACTCGTGCGACAACTCTCCGTGGATTATGGGAGGGCTCCACTCAGCTCCCGAACGGAGACGATCATGCGACACATCACGACCGCTCTGGCCGCCATCGCCGTCGCAGCGGCGGTGACCGCGACTTCGGCCACGCCCGCCCTGGCCGCCCGGGGAACCCTGACGGTCAGCGGCAACACCTACCACAACCCGGAGCGAGGCTGCTACATCGGCAAATTCAGGCCGTTGTCCGTCAACAACCAGACCAACGTCACCGTGCTGATCTACGACGGCATCAAATGCAACGGCAGGCTCATCGGCAGGCTGGGCATCGGCAGATCACACGTCTTCGAGTTCGGCAGCAGCGTCTACGTCCCCCGATAGAGCCGGACGAGTCTGAGCGGTCCGCGCGGTGGCACGACGGCTCGTGCCACCCGCGGCCCCTCGGACGCCCGTCGCGGCAAACATGAAGGAAACACTCGGTCCGGCATCCTCTGGCACTGTCCGCTCGACTCCCCGGTGCCAGAGGAGACCACAAGATGAAGTCCTTCCCGCCATTAGGCCGACGTCTCCAAGCGGCGGTGCTGGCGTGCGGCGGCGTGTTGGTGATGAGCACCGCGAGCGCTGCCGCGTCCTCGGCGAAGACGGCCGCCGCACCACCGGCATGCGGCGCGAACACCACACCGGCCAGCGGGGCGATGACGGGGCTCAGCACGATCGGGCAGGCGTACGACTGCGTCCTCACCGAGTTCTACGGCCGCAAGAAGCTGGACCACCGGACGCTTCTGGCCGCCGCGTTCGCCGGGCTCACCGAAGAGCTCAACCGGCGTGGGCTCGACCGCGCCGACGCGACCCTGCCGCCACTGTCCGGAGACCGCGCCGCCGACTGGGACGCCTTCGCCTCCGTGTACCGGCGGGTGGCCGCCTCACTGCCCGACGACCTGGCACTGAAACAGGCGGTGGCCGGTGCCGCCATCACCGGAATCGTGGCCAGCCTGCACGACAACCACTCCCGCTGGCTGGGAAAACAGCAGCCCCCCTCCGGTGGCGAGGCGTTCGGGCTGGGAATCACCACCTCGCCCGCGTACAGCATCACGTGGCGCGCCCCGCAGAAGGCACTGCCTCCGTTGTTCATCAGCGCCGTGACCGGGGGCCCGGCCGCCGGCCGGAGGCTGCGGCCCGGCGACGTCATCGAATTGGTCAACGGCGCTCCTCCGTTCGTGAATGGCTCCCTGACCACCGCCGTGATGGACCTGCTCAACCCGCAGGACGGCGATGCCCCCGTCCGGCTGAGACTGCGCCGCCCCGCGAGCGGACGCACCTGGACGACCACGCTGAGACCGCGACGCTTCACGCCCACGACCAAGGCCGTCACCTCGACGTTGCTGAAAGGCGACGTCGCTGTGGTCAAGCCGGAGAGTTTCGCGCGGCCCGGAACCGCCGACCAGGTGCTGGCCGCCATCGCCGCGCTCCGCAAGGACCGCAAGCTGCGCGGAGTCGTCCTCGACCTGCGCGGAACCGGCGGCGGCTCCCCCACCGAGGCCGTCCGGCTGCTCAGCGCGTTCACCCACGGCAAGGTCTGGAGCCACGACTGTGACGCGGACGACGTCTGCGCCGCCCAGCGCACCGACGACGGCGTCCCCTTGCTCAACCTGCCCCTCGCGGTGCTCACGGACGGCGCCTGCGCCTCGGCCTGCGACGCCTTCTCCGCCGCGGTGAAGGATCTGCACGTCGGACCCCTGATCGGCGCCCGCACCGCCGGCATGGTCTCCGGCCCGACCCGTCCCCACGAACTCGACGACGGCAGCCATCTGCTCCTGCCTCCGAGGTACAGCCTCGGCCCGAACCGGGAGATCATCAACGGCATCGGTGTCGCCCCCGACCACCACGTCCCCCGTACCGCCGAAGACCTCTCGGCCGGACGGGACCCCGCCCTCACCAAGGCCCTGTCCCTCTTGCGCGATGCTCACAATGTGTGACGATCTATGACGGAGGGTAGGCGAACTCGCGAACGGGTGCGTAGCGCGATGCGACCGGAGTCGTGCGTGCACAGATGCCCCAGGGCCGGACCCGGCCTCGGGGAGTCTCCACCCGAACGGATCCGACAGGAAGGAAGGTCATGAGCGACATCTACACTCTGACCCTGCACAACCAGTCAACGGACCCTCAGTGGACGTTCGCGGTCTACACCGTCAATCCGATCTCGGAGTCGAGCACGCAACTTCCCATTGCCTGGCTCACGAAGACTCTGAACTCGGGCAACAGCGTCACCTTCGAGTGGTCCCTCAACTATCAGGTCATGTTCGCCACTCAAGGCATCCAATCGGACGTCCAGTGGACGGAGTCCGCTTACCAGGACGTCGACGACAACTCCGCCGAAAACGCGGCGGAACTCGGCTATTCGCAGGGCGACTACACGTTCGAACTGGAGCCTGGGAAGCATTCGATCAAGCCCGGCGAGGTCTACATCGACACGGCTGGGAACGTTCCGAACTACTCCCCGGACACGGGGCCCAGTGTGGGACTGGCCATCATCGGTGGCGTGCAGGACGTGGAGCAATCTTTCGTACCGGCGATCGCGGGAGCCAGCGGCCCCAACCTGGCGCACACCTTCGACCTGCACCCGACCTACTACATCGACGCCGGGACCGCCGAGCAGGGAGTCATGGTCGACCTCACGACGCGGACCAAGAAGGCCGAGATCGAGTTCCAGCCCGGGGAGTTCTCTCAGGAGTGGACCCTGACCAAGGACAACAACTGGGTGCGTAACAAGAAGCCCGCACTCACCTGATTCCGCTAACGCCGGGCGAGGGCTTCCACTCTCGCCCGGCACCCCGTTCACCGGCGACGGTTCCCCATTCGTCCGCACGCGAGGGCCTGTCACCCGTTCCAGGAGAGCGGTCTTGGGAGACACGTACGCCCTCACCCTGTACAACCGCTCCCCGCAGCCCTCCCTCACCTTCGCCGTCTTCGCCGTCATGCCCGTGAAGAGCGGCCAGCGCGACGCCTCCAACGTCTATCCGCTGGTCTGGCTCGCCTGTCCGCTCAATGAAGGCAACCAGGTCACCTTCACCTGGACGCTCGACTTCTCCCTCGGCTTCGCCCGTCACGGCTGCCAGGAGGACCGGCCGTGGCGGAACGAAGGTGAACCGTTCCCCGTCAGGTACGACGACACCATCCTCAACAGCGCGCTCCTCGACCACCCGAACGACGACTACACATTCACCCGGCCGGAGAAGGCGCACCCGATCCGCCCCCCGAGGATCTACCTCGACACGACCGGGCTGATCCCGCCGTGGACACTCGAGGACGGGCCCTCCGTGGGCCTGGCCATCGTGGGCGGCGAGCAGGACGAGACGCCCGAGCCGACGCCGGCGATCGTCACCGACAGCGGACCCGACCTGCTGCACACGTTCGATCTGGACCCCGCCTACTACATCCACGCAGGCCAGGACCCGGCCCGCACCATGGTCGCGCTCGACACCGTCACGACCTTCCAGCAGGTGACGTTCCCAACCCAGCCGTGCGAGCAGTGGACCCTGGACGCATCCAACAACTGGCTCCACGGCCCCCCACACTGACCACCACCCCGCCGACCCCGACCCCGGCCCCGTGCTCTGCGTCCGGCTCATGAACGCGCCGCCAAGGTGGATGTGGGCGACTGCGGTCAGGGTCCTGATTCGGGATAATCGCTGTCGCCGATGACGAGTTTCTCGTCTCCGAAGTCGGCGACGATCTCCAGACGTCCCCCGAGAGCCGCAACATAGGCAGCCAGTGTGCCCAGCTCGGCCCGACCGAGGCTGCCGCGCTCAATGGCGCTGACCCGCGATTGGGTGACTCCCATCGAGGCCGCGATGTCCTTCTGGGTGAGCTGCCGACGCCTTCTCGCCTCGGCGAGTCGATGTGCACGCTCCTCAGCGAGGAGCCTGTTCCTGCGGCGAGCGACCTCCGCCTTGTCGTCGGGGCCGACGAGAAGCTCGTCGCGTAGATCCTCCCACTCGACACCCATCAGCTCTTCCCTTTCTCCTGACCTCGACCTTCGGCGAGCTCCTCTAGATGGGCCGCGTAGCGCTTCTCGGCAATAGGGATTGCTTCCTTGTACCAGCCGTTCCAGTCACTGGACTTGTCTCCCCCGACTAAAAGGATCGCGTCTCGCACCGGATCGAACGCAAAAAGTATCCGTACTTCAGAGCTGCCCAGGGAACCCGGCCTGAGCTCCTTCAAGTTCGGCAACGTTGAACCGCGCAGTGTGTCGACCAGTGGACGGCCGAGAGCCGGGCCCCGCAACTGGAGGACGTCGATCGCGGCCGAGATGGACAGCAGGGTGTCCCGGTCGCTCCCCCGCAGCCCATGGAGCCAGTCACGCACCTCGTCCACCAAGACGATCTTCCATGTCACCGCTGGCCTCCTACTACAACATGAGCATTGTACAATGCTTGTGTTGTAGTCGTCCACCTGGCAAGCTGGACACGTGACCACCGCCGATGAGCTCCCACAGAGGCGAGCCCTGGTCAGGGGAGCCTTCAGCCCTGCCCGGCCGATTACCGACCGAGCCCTTTTCGCAGGCCGCATCGAACAGATGCGCACGCTGATCGAAGTGATCAACCAGCCAGGGCAACATGCGATCATCTATGGCGAGCGCGGAGTGGGCAAGACGTCCCTCGCCCGGGTCATGAAGATGATCCTGGAGACGACCGCGTGGACCGTCGATTTCACGTGTTCCAGCACGGATACCTACGCAACGATCTGGCGAGAGATACTTTCCGGTTTCCCGCTGTCCGAGTCACAGCCGAAGACCGGCTTTCAACCCACCGGCAGAACCCAGACGTTCACCAAGCCGTTAGCCGCCTTACTCGGCGACACGAACCCGTCCCCCAATCAGGTTCGCCGCCTACTGGAAATGGTGAGCGAGGTCGACCGCACGGTCATCCTCATCGATGAGTTCGACAGGCCGGAAGACGCCAGATTCCAAACACTCTTCGCGGACACGATCAAGATCCTCTCCGACCATGGCATCAATGTGACGTTGCTTCTCCTCGGCGTGGGGGACACGGTCGGAGAATTGATCAAAGAACATGCCTCGATTCAGCGCGCCATCGTTCAGGTTCCCATGCCGCGTATGGGAAATGATGAACTTGAGCACATCGTACGACAAGGAATGAAAACGGCGAGTCTGTCGGTCGAGGACGACTTCGTCCAGAGGGTGGTGCGGCTGAGCCAGGGCCTACCTCACTACACGCATCTCATCAGTCAGCATGCCGGCCTGTGCGCGGTCGACGACGCACGCGACGTGGTGACCGTCGCCGACTATGAGTCAGGCGTCGCTGCCGCCCTTAAGGACGTCTCGCAGACGGTTCGCGAGCGCTACCACAACTCCACCTACAGCAAGCGGGAGACTCTGCACAAACAGGTCCTGCTGGCCTGCGCAGTGGCCTCGAAGGACGAGCTCGGCACCTTCGGCGCCGCGGACGTCCGTGAGCAGCTGCAAGAGATGACGGGCATCCGTTACGACATCTCCTCTTTCGCGAGCCACCTCAACGCCTTCTCGTCCACAGAGGGGCAGCGTGGCGGGATCCTCATCAAGAAGGGACCACCGGGGCGATTCAGGTACCGTTTCATCGATCCGCTGCTTCCGCCCTTCGTCGTCATGAGGGGGACGGTTGACGGCGTGGTCAACGCGAACGACCAAGCTGCGCCGCTCTGAACGAGGGCGGCACCGCGGCGGCTGCCTGGGCTATGTCGCCGGAGCGCACCTGGGGCCGTCAGGGCGGTCAACCGGGCATACCTGACAGCTCCGCGGACATGTGGCGGCTTGCGAACGTTCCACACCGCGTCCCCAAAGCAAGATCGACAAAGCAGCTTACCTAGTTAGAGATCTGATATGGACGAACGGCCCTACCCTTGTTAGAGTTCTAGCGTGGCTCTACGGATGACCTTGCAGACGCAGCTGGTGCTCCAGGCACTGCTGCGCGATCCCGCCCGCGAGCTCTACGGACGTGAGCTCTCCCAGCTGACCGGGCTGATGCCCGGCACCACGCATCCGATCCTGCTGCGGCTGGAGACCGAGGGCTGGGTCACCTCCCACAAGGAGGACATCGACCCGCGCGCGGAGAAGCGCCCCGCACGCCGGTACTACCGGCTCACCGCCAACGGCGCCGCGCAGGCCAGCGCCGCCCTGGCCGGTGCCCGCCGTCCCCTCGGCTCCGCCCTGCGCGGCCTGACCGAGGGCGGTGCGGCCTCCTGATGATCCTCTCCGACCGGCTCGAACTCGGAGCCTCCCTCAAGTTCGTCGTCCACAGCCTCGGCGTCGTGGCCTTACTCAGCCTCATCGGCACCCCGCTGGGCGCGGTCGTCGGCACCGCCCTCGACGCCGCCGACCTCGGCGGAGAGGACACCGGTACCGTCGCGGAGCAGTTCACGATCATCGCCGTGTGCGGCATCACCGGCGCGGCAGCGGGAAGCGCGATCAGTGCGATCGTGCTGACGTTCGGCGCCTTCGTCGAACGCTTCCGCGTCCGGATGGCATCGCTCTTCGAGCGCGCCAGCGGCGCCCTCACCATCGCCGTGGCCCAGTGCGGCGGCTACATCGCGCTCTCCACCTTCCTGCTGAGGAGGGACCTCGCCGACACCCTCGACGACACCTATCTCGGCAACCTCGTGCTGCTGGCCCTCCTGGGCGCCTCCATGGGCCTCGTGTTCGGTGTCGTCATCGGCATGCTCGGCGCGGCCGTCCTGGTCGCCGCCGTCCTGGTCCAGGTGCTGGCGGGTTTCCTCGGTTCGACGCTCACCCGCGCGAGGCCGACGGCCGCCGCGACGGACCTCGCCGACACCATGGACGATCCCTGGCCCATCCGGACCGCCGCGACGCTCATGCCCTCCGCTTACGGACGGCGGTGGCGCGACGACTTCGCCGAGGCCCGGTACGACTACGACCGCGGCGAGCATCCCCGGCTGCTCCGCGACTACCTCCTGCACGCCCCGGCGGCGATCGCCTGGGCCTGGATCGCGACCCTCCGCTGCCACTTCCCCGGCGCCACGAACACCTCGGGACGGCGATGATGACCACGCCCGCCGACGTCAAGCCCGCCGCGTCCGGCCGAGGGGTCTCCTTCGGCCTGGCCGCGACCATCCTGGCGATCCCCACGGGAATCGCGTTCATCAATCCGGATCTGGCGGTCGTCCTCGCCAGTGCCGAACTCGCCCTCATGCTCACCGTCCTGGTCACCGCGGTTTTCGCGCCGCGCACCGTCAGCGAGCGCGCCTTCCGCCTGCTGCGCTGGATGACCGGCCATCCCGAACCGGCCCGGCCCGCCGAGGCCCAAGCGGAAGAACCGGCGGCCCCTGGCCCGGCGCGGGCTGAGTGGCGATAGTGGGGCGATGGACGCGACGCCGCGGGCAGAGGTGCTGCGGGCGGAGCTGATGCGCCGGGCCGCCCGAGATCAGAGAGTGCGCACCTCGACGCCGCCGACGTCCCTGTCCCCGCTCACGGCGTTGCGCTTCCTCTGGGTCGACGACAGGAACACCGCCTGGCTCGACCGCGTCGTCCGGCGGACCGGATGGCCGGGGATCGCGCTGGTCGGGCCGGCGGCGGCCCACGCGGCCTGGCTGCTCGCCCAGCACGCCGACCGGCGGCGGCGCACGCAGCGCCGTTTCCTCCTCGCCATGCGCGAAGCGGCCGGACGCGGCGACGCCGACCGCAAGGACCTCGCCTACCTGGAGGACCGCGTCCGGGTCAACGCCGGCCGCCCGCAGCGGTACGGCACCCAGTACGGCCTGACCGCCGCCGGATTCGGCCCGCGGCCGATCGAGGACCCGGACGGCCTGGACGCCCGCCGCGCCGAGGTGGGTCTGCCGCCCATCGGCGACCACGACGCCGCCCCACGCCGCCACCCCACCGTCTGACCTGCACCCTCGGTACAGGCTGCTGTACCTGGAAGGGCGCGTGGCCTGGGTCGTTCGACGCGTCCGCCGCTCCTAGCGTCGGGGACGCACGATCAGTCGATCCATGGCGCGGGGGCGGACGTTGCCCGCTCCTCCGCCCGTTCTAGGAGGACGCATGCGTGTGAGGACGTTCATCATGGCGGGCGCCGTCGCCGCCGGTCTGATCGGGTCCGCCGTCGCCGCCGACGCGGACACCGGCCCGGCGCGGGAGGCCACCCAGTACGTCGCGGAGTTCGAGGTGAGCGGGGAGCACTACAAGGTCCGGCTGACCGATCAGAAGGACATCGACGACGCCCGTGCCCTCCTCGACAGCGACAATCCCGGCTCATTGACCCCCAACGGGAAATTCCTCTGGGGCGTGGTCGACGTCAACGCGCCGTACAACTGGTCGATCGACCCGGACGTCTTCTCCTTCACCGACGCCGCACCCGAGGGCTGTGACGGCAGGCCGTCCTGGGTGGACGGCCCGGACTGGGGCCACGGCGGCTGGTTCTGCCCCTGGGACGCCGTGATCCTTTCGCTGGACCCCATCACGAACTGACCGCCGCCCCCCGCGCCCGGCAGGTGAAAGATTGCCGGTCACACGTCCCGGACCTGTGTCGTCTCCCTGGTGAGGGAAGGAGACCGGACATGAGGATCGCAGTAGCCGGAGCGACGGGGATGATCGGCCGCCGTCTCGTCGAGGTGCTCGAAGGCGGGGGACATGACGTGGTCGCGATGTCGCGGTCCAGCGGCGTCGACGCGGCCACCGGGGGCGGCCTGGACGCGGCGCTCAAGGGCGTCGATTGCGTCATCGACGTGACCAACTCGGGGAGCATCGAGCAGGGCGCCGCGACGGAGTTCTTCACGTCCGTGGCGCGGAACCTGAACGAGGCAGGTGAGCGGGCGGGTGTGCGGCGCATGGTGGTGCTGTCCATCCTGGCCGTCGACAGGTTCACCGCCGGGTACATGGCGGCCAAGGCCGCGCAGGAGCGGGCCGCGCTGGCCGGCCCGCTCCAGGTGCGCGTGCTCAGGGCCGCGCAGTTCCACGAGTTCGCCGCGCAGAACCTGGAGTGGGGCAGGCAAGGCGACGTGAGCCATGTCCCGCGGATGCGCATCCAGCCGGTGGCCGCCGAGGCGGTGGTCCAGGAGCTCGCCCGTCTCGCCACCGAACCGGAGTGGGCGCCCGGTGCGCCGCCGATCGTGGACATCGCCGGGCCCCGCGAGGAGGAGCTCGCCGACATGACCGCCCGCCTCGCCGCCCGGCGCGGCGACCCGGTGCGGGTCGAGGGTGTGGAGAATCCGGACGACCCGGACGGCGACGCGGTCAGGGCCGGTGTGCTGCTGGCGGGGCCGGACGCCGTGCTCGCCGGTCCCACGTTCGAGGAGTGGCTCCGCAGCGCGTCCTGAGGCACCGCGCCCTGAAGCGGGGGCTACTCCGCCGGGGCGTGGTCGTCGTGGACGACCGACAGCGCGATCTCACGGTGCGCGTCGTGCTCCGCGAGGCGCGCGGCCAGGGACGCCCGGACGTCGCGGTACGCGTCGGATCCGAGCGGCAGCCGCAGCGGGACGTCCCGCCGTCCGACGAGGTCGATCATCGCCTGGACGATCTTCTCCGGGTCGTTGACCAGCGGGAACGTCCCGTCCTCGACGGCCCGGCGGGTGTCGCCCGCCGGGCCCCGGTCGTACTCCGGCATGACCGGGGCGGTGGCGAGCGCGTCACCGAACCCGGTCGGCGTCGCGCCGGGCTCGACGATGGTCAGGCCGATGCCCAAGGGCGCGATCTCGCGGGCGACGGTCTCGCAGAAGCCCTCGATGCCCCATTTGGAGGCGTGGTAGTAGGCGAAGTTCGGATAGGTCGTCTGTCCCCCCGCGCTGGACACCTGCAGGATGCGGCCGTGTCCCTGCGCGCGGAGGTGGGGGAGCGCGGCGCGGATGACGTGGACCGACCCGAGCAGGTTGGTGTCGATCACTTGCCGGACCTGCTCGTCCGAGGCTTCCTCGACCGACGCGAAGACCCCGTACCCGGCGTTGTTGACGACGACGTCGATCGCGCCGAGCGCCGCGAACGCCTCGTCCACGACGCGCCGGACCTCGCCGGTGTCGGTGACGTCGAGCCGCGCCGTCCAGAGACGGTCGCCGTGGACGGCGCGCAGGTCGTCCAGCGCCTCCGGCCTGCGCAGCGTCGCGGCGACCCGGTCGCCCCGCACGAGCAGCCGCTCGGTGAGCAACCGGCCGAAACCCGACGAGGTGCCGGTGACGAACCATGTTCTGGCCACAGTGCTTCCTTCCCTCGGTGTGTCGCCGCCGACGGTAGGAGTTCGAGTCGACTCGAAGTCAAGTTCCTATACTGGGCACCATGACCACCGCCCCCGAGACGCTGAGCATCGGCGAGGTCAGCGCGCTGACCGGCCTTTCCGCGCACACGCTGCGGTTCTACGAGCAGGAGGGGCTGTTCGTGACGCCCGTGCGGCGCAGTTCCGCGGGGCGGCGCGTGTTCACCCAGCAGGAGGTCGGCTGGCTGAAGGTCTGCACGAAGCTGCGCTCCTCGGGGATGTCGCTGCCCGACATCCGCAGATACGCCGACCTCGTCCGGCAGGGTCCCGGGAACGAGGCCGACCGGTTCGAGATCCTGAGCCGCCACGAGGCGAAGGTGCAGCGGCAGATGGCCGACCTCCAGGAGGCACTGGACGTCATCAGGGGCAAGGTCGCGCTGTACGCCGACCACCTCGCCTCCGGCTCCGCCGACCGGCTGTGGCGCGACGGCCCCGACTGCTCCCCGCCCCGCCGGGACCCGTAGCCCGGACGCGCGTCCCCCGCGACGCAAGGTGCCGCCAGGCACACCCGCGCGCCGGGTCCTGGGTTGGCATCGCCAACCGTCGAGGAGGACCCATGTCGCCGTCCCGGTCCTGACCGCCGCCGTTTCCTGCCCCGCCGTCCCGTGCGGGTTGGACGCGGGGTGCCCGATCATGTTATGCATGAGTCATGCATGAACGCCTCGCGAACCTGCTGGGAGCCGCCTCGCTGGCGGTCACCGACCTGGTCCTCGCCGGGGCCACCGAGGCCGGGCGGGTGAGCGCGAGCGGGGCGGCGGCGCTGGTCGTCCTGGCGGACGCGCCGGATCTCGGCGTCACCGAGCTGGGACGCCGGGTCCGGCTGACCCAGTCCGCCGCGGCGCGGATGGTGGACGGGCTGGAGGACGCGGGCCTCGCACGCCGGCGGCGTGGTGAGGGCCGCACCGTGCACGTCCGGCTGACACCGGCCGGTGAGAGCGCTGTGCGGGACATGCTGGCGGCGCGCGGCGCCCCGCTGGCCGACGTGCTGGCCGTGCTCGACGACGACGAGCGCGCGGCCCTCACCGCGCTGCTGGCCAAGCTCCTGACCCGCCTGTACGCGGAGATCGGCGACGCGGAGACGCTGTGCCGCCTCTGCGACCGGCGACGCTGCACCGAGGGCGCGGTGTGCCCGGTGGGCCAGGCGGCACGCGACGCGGGGACCGCGTGACCGGCGTGCTGCTGGCCCTGGCGTCGGCGCTGGCCTACGGCGTCTGCGACGTCGCGGGCGGGCTGCTGTCGCGGCGCGCGGACTTCGCGGCCGTCGCGCTGGCCGGGCAGGCGGGCGGGCTGGTGTGCGCGGTGGCCGCCGCGCCGCTGCTGCCCGCGACGGGCGTGGACGCGTCCGACCTCGGGTGGGGCGCGGTGTCGGGGGCCGGGACCGGCCTGGCGATGGTCTTCCTCTACCGGGGGATCAGCCGCGGTGACATGAGCGTGGTCGTCCCGGTCAGCGCGGTCGGCGGTGTCGCGCTCCCCGTCGTCGCCGGTGTCGTGCTGCTGGGCGACCGGCCCTCGGCGCCCGCCTGGGCCGGGATCGCGGTGGTGCTGCCCGCACTGTGGCTGGTGTCCCGGTCAGGTTCGGACGAGCAGGGCAGGACGCGCGCGGCCGTCCTCAACGGGCTGGTGGCGGGCGCCGGGATCGGGGTCCAGTATCTGGCGCTCGCCCAGGCCGGGGACGGAGCGGGCATCTGGCCGGTCGCGGCGGGCCGTGTCGCGGCGGTGCTGGTGATCGCGCCGATGATGGGGGCACCGGGCCGCCGCCTCCCGTCCGCCGCGGCCCTCGGCTGGTCGGCGGCGAACGGGGGCCTCGCGGCGGCGGCGCTGGTCTGCTACCTCCTCGCCGTCCGCGAGCAGATCGTCGTCATCGCGGTCGTCCTGTCGTCGCTGTACCCCGTCGTGCCCGTCCTGCTCGGCGTGACCGCGCTGCGCGAGCGGCTGTCGGCGGCGCAGGCCGCGGGCCTCGCGGGTGCCGGAGTCTCGGTCGTGCTGCTCACCGCTGCGGCGTAGCACGCCGCCGCCCGGCCGCGGATGGCGGTCAGACAGCGGCGGTCAGACGGCGGGGAGGACGCGGCCGCGGACCTCGCCGAAGCCGATCCGGGTGCCGGACGGGCCGGGGGCGGTCGCGGAGACGGTCACCTCATCACCGTCCTCAAGGAAGGTGCGGGTCTCCCCGTTGACCTCGACCGGCTCCTTGCCACCCCAGGTCAGCTCAAGGAACGCGCCCCGCTGGTCCTTGGCGGGCCCCGAGACCGTCCCGGAGGCGAACAGGTCCCCGGTGCGGGTGGACGCGCCGTTCACCGTCATGTGCGCGAGCATCTGCGCGGGCGACCAGTACATGTCCCGATACGGCGGACGGGACACGACCTGGCCGTTCCACTCCACCACCATGTCGAGGTCCAAGGCCCACGGGTTCTTCTCCCGAAGGTAGGGAAGCGGCTCGGGATCCTGAGGCGGAGTCGCGACACGGGCGTCCTCCAAGGCGAGCAATGGGACGACCCAAGGGGAGATGGACGTCGCGAAGCTCTTCCCTAGGAACGGACCAAGCGGAACGTACTCCCACGCCTGGATGTCGCGTGCGGACCAGTCGTTCACCAGGACGACACCGAAGACCCGTTCGGCGAAGTCGTCGACGCTCACGGGGCTGCCCAGCGGAGAACCGGTGCCGACGATGAAACCGACCTCCGCCTCGATGTCCAGGCGGCGGCTCGGGCCGTAGGACGGGGCGGCCTCGGACGGCGCCTTGCGCTGCCCGCTCGGGCGCACGATGTCCGTCCCGGACACGACGACCGTCCCGGCGCGGCCGTGGTAGCCGACGGGCAGGTGCTTCCAGTTCGGCATCAGCGGCGCGGAGTCCGGGCGGAACAGGCGGCCGACGTTGGACGCGTGGTGCTCGGAGGCGTAGAAGTCGACGTAGTCGCCGACCTCGACCGGCAGGTGCGTCCGGACCGCCCCGGCCGGGTGGACGGCGGGCTCCGGCACGTCCCCGGCGAGCAGGCCGAGCAAGCGCTCGCGGACCTCCACCCAGCGCCCGTGGCCCTGCGCCATGAAGGCGTTCAGGCTCGGACGTGCGAAGACGTCGTCGCCGAGCGCCGCGGCCAGGTCCACGACGGAGTCGGCGACGCGGACGCCCACGCGCGGCGCGGTGCCCGGGGTGGAGAACACGCCGTAGGGCAGGTTGGACAGTCCGAAGGGCGAGCCCTCGGGGATCGATATGCGGGTCATGCGGGTTATGCGCCTTCCTCGAAGAACTCGTGCGAGAGCAGCCCCAGCCCCACCAGGTCGCCCAGCGGCTCGCTGATGCTGCACGTCCCGAAGGACAGGAACGCCGTGCGGATCTCCTCCGCCCTGTCGGCGATCTCCGAGACGCACGCGGCGACGAACAGGGCGTCGCGGTGGTCCAGGATGCCGGCCAGGTCACCGGCCGGGCGGCCGTCCAGCGCCGCCTCGGTGGCCAGGATGAGGTTGAGGTATCCGTGCTGGTCGAAGCCCGTCTCGCGGGCGGTGTGCCGGACGGGGTTGTGGAGCCCGGCGGTCGCCTTGAACGGGACGCCCGCGACCACCGCCGTCTTGATCGCCGCGGCGAGCTCCGCCACGGTCGGATGGAGGTCGGCCGTGACGCCGCCGGTGCGGAACTTCGCCCGGTGGCCGGTCGCGGCGAGCATCGTGATGATCGCGCGATGCCGCCCGTCCCGCGGGACCTCGACGTAGACCGGGACGTCCTCGCGGCCCGCGCGGGCGCGGTCGAGGGCCCGGAAGAAGTCGCCCGGGGACATCCCGGCGGGCACGGCGACCTCCAGCCAGCGCAGGTCGACCGGCAGCCCGGAGACGGCGATGAGGGCGTCGGCGACCTGGACGGGGCCGCCGGGGGCCGTCACCGCCAGGTCCATCTTCTCGGTCAGCAGCGGCCCGAGGGCGTCCAGCGCGGTCGCGGGCAGCACGAACGGGCCGACGAGGGGGCCGTAGACGGCGCGGCGGTGCCGGTGGTGCGCCGGGACGGCGGCGGCGAGCGGCGCGAGCCCGGGCGGGAACACGGCGGCGTCGTCGCACAGGCCGGCGAACAGGGCGGGGAAACCGGTCACGACCGCCTCGCCCACGTCCAGGCGTAGCCAGGATCCTCGCAGGCCAGACCGCCTTCGCCCAGCTCCAGCGGGCGGAAGGTGTCGACCATGACGGCCAGCTCGTCGAAGGACCCGGCGCCGATGCTGCGCTCGTACGCGCCGGGCTGCGGGCCGTGCGCGAGCCCGCCCGGATGGAGCGAGACCGACCCCTGCCCGATGCCCGATCCCTTGCGCGCCTCGTAGTCGCCGCCGCAGTAGAACATGACCTCGTCGGAGTCCACGTTGGAGTGGTAGTACGGCACGGGGATGGACAGCGGGTGGTAGTCCACCTTGCGCGGGACGAAATTGCACACGACGAAGTTGTGCCCTTCGAACACCTGGTGAACCGGTGGCGGCTGATGGACGCGCCCGGTGATCGGCTCGAAGTCGTGCACGCTGAAGGTGTACGGGTACAGGCAGCCGTCCCAGCCGACCACGTCGAACGGGTGCCGCGCGTAGGTGAGCCGCGTCCCGGTCACGCCGCCGGGGGCCCGGTGCTTGACCAGCACGTCCACGTCCGTTCCCTCCAGCTGGAGGGGGTTCCCGGGGCCGTGCAGATCGCGCTCGCAGTAGGGAGCGTTCTCCAGGAACTGCCCGAAACGCGACAGGTACCGCTTCGGCGGCGCGACGTGGCCGGTGGCCTCGATGACGTACGCGCGCAGCGGCTGGTCGCCGGTGGGGAGCCAGCGGTGGGTCGTGGACGCCGGGACGACGACGTAGTCGCCCTCCTTCGCCTCCAGCGCCCCGAACACCGTCTCGACGGTCGCGGACCCCGACTCGACGTAGACGATCTCGTCGCCGGTCGCGTTCCGGTACAGCGGCGAGTCGCCGGAGGTGACGACGTAGGAGAGGCGGACGTCGGCGTTCCCGAGCACCAGCCGCCGGCCGGTGACCGCGTCCGTCCCCTCCCAGGTCTCCTTCGGGAACAGCTCGTGCAGCCTGAGATGGCGGGGCTTCAGCGGATGGTTCGGCGTCGTCGCCGCGTCCGGCTGCTCCCAGGGCCGGGAGTCGACGATCGCGGACGGGATCTCGCGGTGGTAGAGCAGGGACGAATCGGAGGAGAAGCCCTCCTCGCCCATCAGCTCCTCGAAGTACAGCCGCTCCGCGCCGTCCCTGTGCTGGGTGTGACGCTTCGGCGGCACGTCGCCGGCCCGGCGGTAGTGGGCCATGCGCTCGCCTCCCGAACTGATTAACGTATGTATTACTTTTGGCCGAACCTTACGGGGGTTCGCCGACTCAGGGAAGTGGCGCCGCGGGCAGTTCCTAGCTGCGCTCGCGGACGTCGAACTGGACGCGGCCCGCGATAAGCTTGTCCAGCAGCATGATGAGGATGTCCTGCTCGGTCTCGGTCAGCACGCTCGCCCACTGCCGCTCGCGCTCGTTCTGGCCCGCGAAGATCTCCAGCATGGCCTGCCCGCCGCGCTCGGTCAGCGACAGGATCACCGAGCGGCCGTCCCGCTCGCCCTTGGTGCGGACCATCATCCCGTCCGCGACCAGCGTCTTGGCGAGATTGGACACCGCGGCCCTGCTCATCCCGGCCAGCGTGGCGGCCCGGCCCGGCTCCAGCGGCCCCGCGATCCAGGTCACGAACAGCAGCCGGAACGCCGCCCACGAATGCCCGCGCGGCCGGTGCACCGTGGACTCCAGGTCGTAGGTGACGATCGCGGACGCGCGGTTGAGCGTCAGCAGCAGCCGTGTGGCGAGCCGGTGCGGGAACCCGAACTCCTCCGCGAGCCGTCCGCCCGCGAGATCGACGAACGACCAGAAGTCCAGCTCCCGGCCGCCCTCTCCCCCACCCTCGCCCATGGGCGACACCTTAGCGCCGGACCGGAACCGGTTGGTTCATGGATTGATTACCGTCCGGGTGTCAGTGCGACGATCATCGGGCATGTCCCCCTCGAACGATCACGGTACGTGGGGGGACGATGGCGACGGTCGCCGATCAGTTCATCGAGGTGCTGCGGCAGGCCGGCGTCCGCCGGATCTACGGGGTCGTCGGCGACAGCCTCAACCCGGTCGTGGACGCCGTCCGCCGCACGGGCGGCATCGACTGGGTGCACGTCCGCAACGAGGAGGCGGGCGCGTTCGCCGCCGCGGCCGAGGCGCAGGTCACCGGACGCCTCGCGGTCTGCGCGGGAAGCTGCGGGCCCGGCAACGCGCACCTGCTCCAGGGCCTGTACGACGCGCACCGCTCCGGCGCGCCGGTGCTCGCGCTGGCCTCGCACATCCCGAGCACCCAGATCGGCAGCGGCTACTTCCAGGAGACCCACCCCGAGCGGCTGTTCACCGAGTGCAGCCACTACTGCGAGATGATCAACGGCCCGGCGCAGATGCCGCGGATCCTGCGCACCGCGATCCAGCACGCGGTCGGGCTCGGCGGGGTCGCGGTCGTCACCCTGCCCGGCGACACCGCCAGCGAGGACGCCGCCGGACCGGCCGGCGACCACGCCCTCCTCGTCCGCAAGGGCGCCGTGCACCCCCCGGCCGACCAGGTCGAGCGGCTCGCGGGCGCGCTGAACCGCGCGCGGAAGGTGATGCTGTTCTGCGGCGCCGGCGTCAGGAACGCCCACGCCGAGGTGATGGCGCTGGCCCACAAGGTGCTGTCGCCGGTCGGGCACGCGCTGCGCGGCAAGGAGTGGATCCAGTACGACAACCCGTTCGACGTGGGCATGAGCGGCCTGCTCGGCTACGGCGCCTGCTACGAGGCGATGCAGGAGGCCGATCTCGTCCTGCTGCTCGGCACGGACTTCCCGTACGACCCGTTCCTGCCGGGGAAGAACACCATCCAGGTGGACGACGACCCCTCCAGGCTGGGTCGCCGCACCCCGCTGGACTTGGCCGTCCACGGGGACATCGGGGTGACGCTCCGCCTCGTCCTGGACAAGGTCGAGCAGAAGCAGGACCACGCCTATCTCGACGAGATGCTGCATCGGCACGCGCGCGCTCTGGAGAACGTCGTCTCCGCCTACACGCGGGACATCGACAGGCACGTCCCGATCCACCCCGAGTACGTCGCGAGCGTCCTGGACGACCTCGCCGATGACGACGCGATCTTCACCGTCGACACCGGCATGTGCAACGTCTGGGTCGCCCGCTACATCACCCCGAACGGGCGCCGCCGCGTGATGGGCTCGTTCGTCCACGGCTCGATGGCGAACGCGCTGCCGCACGCGATCGGCGCGCAGTTCGGGGCGCCCGGCCGCCAGGTCGTCTCCGTCTCCGGCGACGGCGGGCTCGGGATGCTGCTCGGCGAGCTGCTCACGGTGCGGCTCCACCGCGTCCCAGTGAAGATCATCGTGTTCGACAACGCGTCGCTCGGCATGGTGCGGCTGGAGATGATGGTGGACGGCCTGCCCGCCTACGAGACCGACCACGAGGCCGTCGACTACGCCGCGATCGCCGAGGCCGCCGGGATCGAGTCGGCCCGGGTGGAGCGCCCCGCCGACGTCCGCCCCGCGCTGTCGCGCGCGCTCGCCGCGCCAGGCCCGTACCTGCTGGACGTCGTCACCGACCCGAACGCCCTGTCCATCCCGCCGCACGTCACGCCCCAGCAGGTCAAGGGCTTCGCGCTGGCGGCGGGGAAGACCGTCCTCACCGGCGGCGTCGGCAAGATGCTCGACCTCGCCCGCAGCAACCTCCGCAACATCCCCCGGCGGTGAGGGACGCCGTCAGCGGAAGGGCCGCGCCATCTCCTCGAAGAGCTCGTCGGCCACCTCGCCGAGGGGCCGCGACGGCTGGTCGTCGGTCCACAGGTGCGCCGCCAGCCGCAGCGTGCTGATGAACGCGCCCGCCATCACGCGGGAGCGCAGCGCACCGGGCGGCAGCCCGTCACGGGCGGCGATCAGGTCGGCGATACAGCGCTCGAACGCGGCGTAGTGGCCGAGCTGCCGCGACAGGACGGACGGATGGGCGCGGGCGAGGCGCGCCTGCGCGGCCCACTGCGGATCGGGTTCGCCCTGCTCGGCGAGCAACGCGCGGAACGAGGCGCGCAGCGCCGCCCACGAGGTCTCGCCGGGCGGCCGCGACCCGAAGTTCTCCAGCAGCCGGCGCATCCGCTGCTCGTCGCCGTAGAGGAGCGCGTCCTCCTTGCCGGCGAAGTAGTTGGAGAAGGTGCGCCGGGAGACGCCCGCGGCGTCCGCGATGGCCTCCACCGTGACCTCGTCCAGGCCGTGCTCGACCGCAAGCCGCATCGCGGCCTCGTGCAGGGCCCTGCGCGTCGCCTCCTTCTTGCGCTCGCGCAGCCCGCCGGTCGTCGTCTCACCGGTCGTCGTCGCCATCGCCGCCCACCCTACCCACACTTGAAATATGCGCATCGAAAGATTGCCTGGGAGAGCGGAGTGCGGCAGAACCGGCCCGTTCCGGAGGGTGTAAGGGGCCGTCCCCACAAAGGACCGCTCCGTTCCGGGGGGTGTGGGGGGTCGTCCCCCCACAAGAGACCGGCCCGGTCGCGCGATCGGCAGGCGTCAGATCTCGGCCAGGCGGGCGCCGGCCGCGTCGACCTCGAACCACAGCTGCGTGCGGCGGGTCGTCTGCTCCAGGCCCCACTCCTCCGCCAGCGCGTCGATGACGGTGAGCCCGCGCCCGTGGTCGATGCGGCGGCGCCGGTGCACGTCGGTCCGCGCCGGGCCGTCATCGGCGACCTCCACCCGCAGCCGCCGGCCGTCCGTCGCCACCGTCACCCTGATCAGCCCGGAGCCGTGCAGGATCGCGTTGGCGATGGCCTCGGCGCTCATCAGCTCGACGTCGTCCAGCAGCGAGGCGTCGCCCACGACCTTCGCGGCGCGTTCGCGGACGGTGCGCCGCGCCCGGCGCCCCTCCCCCGGGTCGGCGGTGAAACCGAGCGGCTCGCCCAGCCGCTCCATCCTCCCGCTCACGAGGCGGCCCGCCGCGAGGCGCCGCGATCGCGGGAGACGTGGTCCGTCGTGCCGAGTGTCACTGCATCACCACACAAGGATCGAAGCGCATCGCGCTCGACCACCTGCGGTGAGTGACCGGGCAACGCGCTGGACGGCTTGTTCTTGACCTTTCGGAGCCGGGAGCGGTCCATCACCGGCCAGCCGGGGCGCGCGGCGGGCCGGACCAGAGGACGGCTTCGGCGGTTTTCGAGGCTTCCAGGTCCGCTTGTGGCGGAGCCTACGGTATGACTTAACAGCGCATCCGCGGATTGTGACAAAAGTAAACAACAGGCCGCCGATTGCTCATCCGCGTACGGAAACAGCCTCCTTGTCGACGGACGCACGCCGCGTCCGGCGAGGTGATCGCCCGGCCGTGCGCCCGCGGACGGGCGCCCTCTCCGCCACCGCTCACCCGGAACCCATGACTAACCCATAATTTCCGCGCCGGGGCCCGATTCGACGGACGGCATCCGTAGGTCACCGTCCGTTTCATCAGCGTTTTTCGCCCAGTGGGCGAGCATGGCAGTACCACCGCCCACGACCCCCCGCCAACTGACGATCATGTCAGTCCACAGTCACCCACCCGACAGCATCGTGAACCCAGGCGGAATGGCCGCCCCTTACCGGACGGGAATCAAGCGGAAGGCGATGAAGGCGGGGAACTCGGTGAGCTTGGTGTGGTCGTCGGGGTAGCGGTCGGCCATCTCGGGGGCGGGACGGGGTTCGAGGAGTTCCTCGATCAGGAATCCCGCCTCGCGGAACTCGGCGCAGGTCACGGTGAGGGGGCGGCGCCAGGCGCGGATGGGCCAGTCGTGCTCGTCGCTGAGGGACTCCTCGACGGGTTCGGTGGTGAAGTAGGAGCCGCCCAGGCGGAGCCACGCCGTGGTGGGGTGCTCGGTGGACAGGACGAGCGCCCCGGCGGGGGCGAGGATCCGGCGGAACTCGCGGAGCAGGGCCGTCCGGTCGTCGATGTAGTGCAAGGCCAGGGCGAGGACGACCAGGTCGACCGAGCCCTCCTCGACCCAGGTGAGGGGGTCGGCGAGGTCGTGGACGCGCAGGTCCGCCAGGCCGGCGGTGCGCTCGCGGGCCATCGCGACGAAGGTCGGGGACGCGTCGCAGCCGAGGACGCGGGCGCCGCGGTCCAGCAGCTCGCGGGCGTACAGCCCGGGGCCGCAGGCCGCGTCGAAGACCGTCCGCCCGGAGACGTCGCCCGCGAGGCCGAGGACGGCCGGACGATCGTAGAGCGCGTTGTAGGCGCTGGTCTCGGCGTGGGCGGCGTACTCGTGGGCGAAGCGCTCGTACATGTCACCGATCGTCTCAGACAAGATCAACTTGGCGGCCGTCCGGTCTCGGTCAGGTCCTCGGGGACGGTCGGCAGGACGGAGGCGAAGTAGTCGCGCGCCGCCTCCGAGGTCCCGACGTCGCGGCCCGTGCGTTCCGACAGGAACCAGCGGTGTTCCAGGATCTCGTGGAAGATCTCGACCTCGTCGAGACGGTCGCGGAGGCCCGCCGGGATCGCGCGGACGACTCGCTCGTACACCTCGGCGAGCCACATGTTGGACGCGACCACCTCGGGGACCGGGCCGCCTTTCACCCGTTCCAGGTGACCCCGGTAACCGGCGATGTCGTTCAGGAGGCGGCGCGCCTGGTTCTCCTGCGCGCCGAGGCCGGTCCTGGCCATCAGGATGCGGCGGTGGTGGCCGGGTTCCGCCACGCGCGTGCGGACGCGCAGGCGCGCGCCGCCGGGCCCCGCGTCGACCAGTTCGACCTCGTCGACGTCGAAGCCGAGCGCGTTGATGCGGCGGAGCCGTTCGGCGATGCGGTGGCGCTGGTCGTCCGGGTGCAGGATCTCCTCGCGGGTCAGCTCGTCCCACAGCGCGTCGTAGCGGTGGACGGTGCCGTCGGCGATCCCGACCGGGTCGACGGCGGGCAGCGTCCCGGCGGCGCGCAGGTCGAACAGCTCACCGGCGATGCGCTCGCGGGCCAGGTCGATGTCGTAGCGGCGCTGGCCCTCCGACAGGGACGGGTGCAGCTCGGCCGTCTCCGCGTCGACCAGGTAGGCGGCGAACGCGCCCGCGTCCATGCGGAACAGGACGTTGGACAGCGAGCAGTCCCCCCACATGAAACCCGCCAGGTGGAGGCGGACGAGCAGTTCGACCAGGGCGTCTTGGAGGCGGTCGACGGGGTGGCCGTAGCGGGTGTTGGCGAACAGGGCCCGGTAGGAGCTGGAGTGGTCCAGGAACCGGGTGACGAGGATCGCGTCCAGGCCGGGACGGTCGACGACGATCCCGACCACCTCGACGGCGGGCAGGCCGAGGTCGCGCAGGCGGCGGAGCAGCCGGTACTCGCGGCGGGCGAGCCGCGTGTCCAGCTCCTTCAGCGCGTACACGACCCCGGCCTCGGACACGAACCGGACGGGATGCCGCGACAGCCCCCGCTGCCTGATCTCCACGAGCCGCTCGTCGCTCCATTCCTCCAGCGGCTCGTGCCACGGCAGGTCCAGCAGGCCGGACGCGGCCTCCGCCGGAGGGCTGAACACGAACCGCATGTCAGGGTTCGGCGACGGACGCGCCGTCGGCGGGCGCGGCGTGCTCCCGCTGCGCGCGGCGCTGCGCCTCCCGCGACTCCTCGGCGGCGCGGCCGAGCCGGGCGACGTGCTCCTCGTCCCGGGTGAGGTTCTCGCCGGTGGACGGATCGAAGATGTGGATCCGGGACGTGTCGATCCACAGCTCGGCGTCGCGTCCGGGCGTGATGGCGCTGCCCGCGTCCAGCGCCACGACGGCCTGCGTGCGGAGCTGGTCGCTGTCGAGCTCGCGGGACAGGTCGCGCAGCTGCGCGGCGAGATCCGCGGGCGCCTCGTAGGGGACGTAGGCGTACAGCTCGTTGCCCAGCCACTCGGTGACGTCCACGTGCGCCTGGACGATGCTGCCGCGCCCCTTCTTCTCCTCCCCGACCAGCGACGCGTCCTCGAAGTGCTCCGGGCGGATGCCGACGAGCACCACCTCGCGGCCCTGCACGGCGGCGGCCTTCCGGTCGTCGCGGACCTCGAACCGGCCGAGCGGGGTCTCCAGGAACCTCCCGTCCACGGACGCGGGCAGGAAGTTCATCGACGGCGACCCGATGAACCCCGCCACGAACAGGTTGACGGGCTCCTCGTACAGCTCGCGGGGGCCGCCGACCTGCTGGAGGACGCCCTTGCGCAGCACCGCGACACGGTCGCCGAGCGTCATCGCCTCCGTCTGGTCGTGCGTGACGTACACGGTCGTGACGCCGAGCCGCCGCTGGAGCCGGGAGATCTCGGTGCGCATCTGGCCGCGCAGCTTCGCGTCCAGGTTGGACAGCGGCTCGTCGAACAGGAACGCGTCGGCCTGCCGGACGATCGCGCGGCCCATCGCGACGCGCTGCCGCTGCCCGCCGGACAGGTTCGCGGGCTTGCGCTCCAGGTGCTCGGTCAGCTCCAGCAGCTCCGCCGTCTCGGTGACGCGCCGCCGCACCTCGTCGTCGGAGGTCTTGGCGAGCCGCAGCGGGAACGCGATGTTCTCGTAGACGGTCAGGTGCGGGTAGAGCGCGTAGTTCTGGAACACCATCGACAGGTTCCGCTCGCGCGGCGCGACCCTGTTGACGACCCGGTCGCCGATGAGCATCTCGCCGGAGGTGATGTCCTCCAGCCCGACGATCATCCGCAGCAGCGTGGACTTCCCGCAGCCGGACGGGCCGACCAGGATCATGAACTCGCCGTCCCGGACGTCCAGGGACACCTCGTTCACGGCCGGGAAACCGTCGCCGTACCGCTTGACGATGTTCTTCATGGTGATGGCGGCCATGGTTCTCCCTCTCGGGGCTCAGCCCTTGACGGCGCCGGACGTCAGCCCGGCCACGATGCGGCGCTGGAACGCCAGGACGATGACGACGACGGGCACGGTCACCACCACCGCCGCCGCGCAGATGGCGGTGGTGGGCTGCTCGAACTGGGACGCGCCGGTGAAGAACGCGAGCGCCGCCGGGACGGGACGCGCCTGGTCGGAGGACGTCAGCGAGATCCCGAACACGAAGTCGTTCCAGCAGAAGAAGAAGGTGAGGATCGCGGCGGTGAACACGCCGGGCGCCGCCAGCGGGACGATCACCTTCCGGAACGCCTGCCACGTGGTGGCCCCGTCCACCTGCGCGGCCTGTTCCATCTCCCACGGGATCTCACGGAAGAACGCCGACAGCGTCCAGATCGCGAGCGGCAGCGCGAAGGAGATGTAGGGGATGATCAGGCCGGGCCAGGTGTCGTACAGGCCGATGTCGCGCCACAGGTTGAACAGCGGGCCAACGAGCGACACGACCGGGAACATCGCGATGGCCAGCGCGAACGACAGGATGAGCTTCTTACCGGGAAACTCCAGCCGGGCGATGGCGTAGGCGACGAGCGTCGCGAACACCACCCCGACGAACGTCGCGATCACCGAGATGCCGATCGAGTTGACCAGCGCGGAGGTGAACAGGTCGGTCTTGAAGACCGTCCGGTAGTTCTCCCACGTCCAGTCCTTGGGGAAGAACCCCTTCTGGTTGCCGACCTCGCCGGGCTGCTTGAACGACAGCATCACGATCCACAGGATCGGGAAGACCGTCCAGACGAGGATGAGCAGGGACGCGAGGATCCACAGCCACTTGGAACGGGTGCTCTCCATCACCGGTCACCTCGCACTTGGGACAGGTCCACGCGGAACCCCCGGATGAACACGAACGCGATCAGCACCACCGACAGGAACAGCAGGACGCCGACGGCGTCGCCGAGCCCGATCGCGGTCCGGGTGATCGTCTGCCGGTAGGTGAGGAACGACAGCGTCTCGGTCTTCTGCTGGCCGGCCGTCATGATGAACACGTTGTCGAAGATCCGCCACGCGTCGAGGGTGCGGAACAGCACCGCGACGAGGATCGCGGCCTTCATGTTCGGGATCGTCACCCGGCGCAGCCGCTGCCACGCGGTCGCGCCGTCCACCGTCGCGGCCTCGCCGAGGTCGCGCGGCACCTGCGCCAGCCCGGCGAGCAGCAGCAACGACACGAACGGGGTCGTCTTCCAGATCTCCGACAGGATGATCACGAACAGGGACGACCAGCGGCCCGAGAACCAGGCGTAGTCGCCGAGCCCGAACCAGGAGTTCACGAACCCCGACTGGAGGTCGAACGCGTATCGCCACGCGAACGCCGAGATGACGGTGACGATCCCGTACGGCAGCAGGATCGCGGTGCGGACGGTCCGGCGCGCGAACAGCGCCCGGTGCATCACCATCGCGAGCCCGAACCCGATGACGAGCTCCACGGCGACCGTGACGAACGTGATGAAGAACGTGGTGAACACGTCCTGCCAGAACAGGGGGTCCGACAGGGCCGTCCAGTAGTTGGCGAGGCCGACGAAGCGCTTGTCGTCCGGCGCGGTGATCCGGTAGCTGAACAGCGACAGGTACAGCGCGTTGATCAGCGGGTACGCGGTCACCAGCAGCATGACGAGCACGGCGGGCGCCGACAGCAGCAGCCCGAGACGGCGTTCGGCGCGGCTCCGGTCGGAGATCTCCGCGCGCCCGGCCCTGCTCTGCCCGGGGGCCGGCGCGCTGTGCACTGCGGTCATCTTCCGTCCCTTCAGAGCAGCGCCTGGTCGCGCAGGACCTGGCGGATGAATTCCGCGGACCGGGCCGGCGTCGTGTTGGGGTCGACCGAGGCGGGCGGGTGCCAGCGGCTCAGCACGGCACCGGACACGTCGGTGTAGTAGGGGGTGATGGGACGGGGCGCCGCGGCGTTGATGGAGTCGCGGATCAGCCCGGCCATCGGGAACTCCTTCTTGATCTCCGGGTCGTCGTAGACCGCGGCGCGGGCCGCCGGGTTACCCGAGTCGATCATGTACTTCTTCATGTTCTCGGTGGAGGTGATGCACCTGACGGCCTCGACGGAGAAGGTGTCCTTGTACTTGCCGTACGCGCCGATGCCGAGCTCGATGCCGCCGAACGGCGGCTTGCTCTCCTGGTTCGCGTTCACCCTCGGGTAGCGGGCCCAGTCGAGGTCGGCCGGGATGCGCTTGTCGATGACGCCGTCCTTGGCGTCGCCGTTCTCGGCCCGCCAGATGTAGCCCCAGTTGACCATGAACCCGCCGCGCGGCCCGTTCAGCAGCGACCTCGCCTGCTCCTCGATGTCGGTGGACAGCGTCGGGCTCGCGGCGCTGGACCGGGCGAGCTTGCGGATGATCGCGGCGGCCTGCCGTCCGGCCGGCGAGTCGATGTCGATGGTGGCGTCGTCGCCCTTCTCGGCGTCACTGATGATCCGCCCGCCGGCGGACGCGATGAGGGCGTTGATCCACACCATGTAGCCCTCGTACTTGTTGCCCTGCGCGCCGACCGTCGTCCCGGAGCGCACGGCGCCGTCGATGAGCTCGTTCCACGTGAAGCCGGGCGCCTTCGGATCGATGCCGGCCTTCTTCGCGGCGGACTTGCGGTACCAGAGCAGCTGCGTGTTCGCCCAGAACGGCGCCGCGTACAGCCTGCCCTCCCACGTCGAGTTCTGGACGGCGGGCGGGAACACCCCCTCGGTGAACCGGGCCGCCTCGCCCGCCGGGAACGGGCGCAGGAACCCGGCGTTGGCGGCCTCCGCCACGTACACCGGGTCCAGGCTCATGATGTCGAGCCCGGAGTCCTTCGCGGCCAGCCGCCGGACGAGCTGCTCGCGCTGCTGCGTCGCGTCGTTGGGCAGCACCGACGTCTTGATCCGGTACTTGCCGCCGGACGCCTGCGTGCACGCCGCGGCGAGCTTGGCCTGGCCGCCGTCGTCGGGATTGATGTACCAGTTCAGCGTGGGGGTGCCGCCACCGCCGGAACACGCCGTGAGGCCACCGGCCAGCACGGTCAGCGCCACCGCCGCGCGCAGCGGGCCGCCACCCCGGCCGCCTCTGCGGCCACCCCCCCGGCCACGGGCCGCCCTGCCCCGCCGCCTGCCCCTCTCCACTCGTCCGGCTCGTCGGACTCGCTTGACCATCGGGCCTCCCGAAGCCACCCACCATGGGCGGGCACTTCGCCGGGCCGCGTCCATGGCGGAACCGATCTCCATTCGAACACCGGATCAGGTGACTGTCGAGATCCGGAGCGTGATCGGCGAGGGAAACCTGCCCACAGGCAACGATGTCCACACCCGTGTCAGCGGATTTCACGGACATGCGGGCATGAAGGAAGGCGCGGAAGCCTCGCGGACCCCGACCGACCCACGAGTCTTCCGCGCCTTCGTCTGTGGGACCGGTTCGCGCCCGCGACGGGGGTCGGGCGCTGTGCCGGGTCCGGCACGGTGCCGGCGGCTCAGCGGCCGCCGGGTGAACGGATCAGTAGCCTCCACCCGATCCGTAGCCTCCGTCGCCACCGGACCCGCCGGAGCCGCCGGAGCCGCCGCCGGTGGCGATGGCCTTCTTGCCCTCAGGGGTGCTGACCCACCACACCCCGCCGACGCCCTGTCCCTTGGTGTCGCCGGGCTGCTGGTCCTTGGCGAAGTAGTACATCGGCCAGCCGTTGATGGTGAGCTGGCACTTGCCGTCGTCCGCACGCTCGATGAAGTTGACGTTCTTCTTGCTGACGCCCTCCAGCTTGAGCTTCTTCCACCCGTTGAAGACCGCCGGCGGCCATGCCTTCTTGCAGGCGCCGAAGCACGTCGTCTTCCCCGACTTGGGGGTGTCCTTGTCGAAGCGGTAGAGCGTGTTGCCCTTCCCGTCGGTGGCGATCAGGCCGAGCTTCGGGTCCTGCCGGACCTTGAGGACCGTCCAGCCCGCCCAGCGGTTGTTCGCGGGGGCCTCCGGCTCCTTCTCCGGCTTCGCCGCGGCGAGCGCCTTCTTGCCGTTCGGCGCGGCCGCGTACCAGGTGCCGCCCACGCCCTGGCCCTTCACGTCGCCGGGGCTCTGGTCCTTGGCGTACTTGTACAGCGGCCACCCGTCGAGCGTGACCTGCCACTTGCCGTCGGGCCGCTTGACCTTGCCGACCAGCGACTGCTTGACGCCCTTGACCTCGGGCTCCTCACTGGTCGCCCACACCGGCGGCCACGCCTTCGCGCACGCGTCCATGCACGTGGACGCGGGGGGCCGGGCGGTGTCGTTGTCGAAGCGGTACAGCGTCTTGCCCTCGCCGTCCGTGACGACCTTGCCGAGCTTGGTGACGCTCGCGACCTCCAGGACGGTCGGCTCCGGCAGCGGCTCCGACGGCTCGGCGGACGGTTCCGCGGAGGGGCTCTGCTTGGATCCCGCGGCGGCGTTCTGCTGGCTCCCCGACTTCTCCTGCCCGCATGCCGTGAGCACCACCCCGGTGGCGGTCAGGGCGGCCGCGGCGGGGATCGCCCAACGTGGGAATTTCATCATGTCCTCCTGTCGATCTGAGTTCCGGCTCCGGTCCGGTTCCCGTACGGCGATCGAGGCGGAGCGGCCGCACCGCTCCTCCGGATCGTGGGGCAGTACGGTGACGGGCGCGAAACGGGTTCAACCCGGCCTCCGGGAGGGGAACCCATCGCCGTCCGGACAGGTCGAATTCCCATCGAGCAACTTTCGACCGTTCCGAGGTGTGATGTGGCGACCGCCCGACCCCCCAAGGACGGCCGTCGCACGCAGGACGACCCTGCGGGCGCGGGCGTCCCCGTCAGCCTCCGCAAGACGCCCGCCCCCGTGGCCGGGCCCGGTACGCCGGGGACCGGCAGGGCTGAACCGTCCGGTCCGGCGTGGCTCGTCGTGCCCGTGCGGGTGGTCGCGCTCGTGGTCGTGGTCCCGCTCCGGCTCGGCTATGACCTGATCCGACTCGCGGGCCGCGGCGTCGCCGCCGTCCTGCGGGGACTGCTGCTGATCCCGGCCGGAATCGGCCGGATCCTCGCCCGCGCCTGGAACGCGTTCTACGGCGGGGTGCTCGCGCCGCTCGGACGCCTGGCGGCTGCCGTCGCCCGCGGGCTCGGTGCGGGCGTCGCCTGGCTGTTCGACGTCTTGGTCGTCCGGCTGCTCGTCCGGCCTTTGCGGTGGCTCGCGGTCGTGCTGTCGCTCGGCCTGCTGCGCCTCCTCGGCCGGGGGACAGGACGGCTGGCCCGCTGGTTCCACCGTGTCCTGCTGTCCCCCGCCGGACGGTTCCTCGCCCGGCTCGGCAGGGCGATCGCGGTGGGTACCGGCTGGGTACTGGCCGTCTTCGTGGTGCTGCCTGCCGTCATCTTGTGGCGCTATGTGCTGCGGCCGCCGCTGCTCGGCCTCGCCTGGGTGTTCCGCGTCGTCGGCCAAGGCATCGCCTGGGCGGCCCGGGGCATCGGCGCCGGACTCGCCTGGGCGGGCCGCGGCTTGCTTTGGGTGGGGCGCGGGTTCGTTTGGGTGGGACGTGGCTTGGGTTGGGTGGGACGCGGCGTCGGTCGGCTTCTCGCCTCTGTGGGGAGTGTCGTCGCCGACGGCTGGAACACGTTCTGGTCCGCCGTGGCATGGTCGTGGCGGCTGCTCGGGCGGGGGCTGGCCTGGCTGGGACGCGTCCTGTTCGTCCCGCCCGCCCGTTTCGTGTACCGATATGTCCTCGCGCCGCTCGGACGCGCCGCCGCCGGAACATGGCGGCTCGCTGCGCGCGTGCTGCGCCGGCTGTGGTGGACGCTCGCCGTCTCCCCCGCCCGCTGGGTCGGGACGAGCGTCCTGCGTCCCGCCGGGCGTGGGGTGCGCGCGGCCTGGCGTGTCTCGGTCGGCGACCCCATCCGCATGGTCCGCCGGACGGTGCGCGAGACGGGCCGGGAGGTGCGCCTGACGCTCCGCCGGACCTTCCTCGGCCGCTGACCGGAGCGGCTGGGATACTGGCGGGCGATGTATCGACTTCTCTTCTCACGCGTCATCACCCGGGTACCGGCGGAGACCGTCCACCACCTCACGCTGCGGGGGCTGCGCGCGATCCAGGCCGTTCCCGGTGCCGCGCCGCTGCTGCGCCGCGTCCTCGCGCCGCGGGACCCCGCGCTGGCCGTCCGGGCGCTGGGCCTGGACTTCCCCAGCCCGCTCGGACTCGCCGCCGGGTTCGACAAGGACGCCCTCGCCTACGAGGCGCTCGGCGCGTTCGGGTTCGGCCACGTCGAGGTCGGGACGGTCACCGGCCGCGGCCAGCCCGGCAACCCGCGCCCGAGGCTGTTCCGCCTCGTCGCCGACCGGGCGGTCATCAACCGCATGGGCTTCAACAACGAGGGCTCCGAGGCCGCCGCGCGCCGGCTGCGGCACCGCCGCCCGGGGACGATCGTCGGGGTCAACATCGGCAAGACCAAGGCCGTCCCGGAGGGCGAGGCCGCCGCCGACTACGTGGCGAGCACCGAGCGGCTCGCCCCGCACGCCGATTACCTGGTCGTGAACGTCAGCTCCCCCAACACACCCGGGCTGCGCGACCTCCAGGCGGTCGAGCACCTGCGGCCGCTGCTCTCGGCCGTCCGCGAGGCCGCCGACCGCTCGTCCCCGCGCCGCGTCCCGCTGCTGGTCAAGATCGCCCCGGACCTCGCCGACGAGGACGTCGACGCCGTCGCCGACCTCGCCCTCGAACTCGGGCTGGACGGCATGATCGCCGCCAACACCACCATCGGGCGGGAGGGCCTGCGCAGCGAGGCGGGCCTGGTGAAGGAGACCGGCGGCCTGTCGGGCGCCCCGCTCAAGGACCGGTCCCTGGACGTCCTGCGCCGCCTGCGCGCCCGCACGGGCGACCGTCTCGTCCTGATATCGGTGGGCGGTGTCGAGACCGCCGACGACGTCTGGGAGCGCGTCCGCGCCGGGGCGACGCTCGTCCAGGGCTACACCGGCATGATCTACGGCGGCCCGCTGTGGGCCCACCGGCTCAACCGCGGCCTGTCCCGGCGCCTGCGGGGCAGCGCCTTCCCCACGATCGCCGCCGCCCGCCGCCCCTGACGCCCCGAGCCGCCCGCCGCCGACGCCTCGGGCAGGCTGCCTCGACCGCCTAGGGCATGCGGCCGCCAGCGCCTCAGGGGACCTCGAAGAACCCGTCCGCGATCAGCTCGGGCAGGACGGCGGCCGCGTGCGCGCGCACCTCGTCGGGGTCCATGCCGGTGAGCCGGGCTATCGCGTCCAGCAGGGGGTCCAGCGGGAGGGTGCCGTCGCAGACGCTGGCGAGCGCGGCCTCGACCGTGCCGACGCCCGCCGCGCGCCGCAGCCGTCCGGACTGCCGCAGGACGATCCGCTCCGGGTCCTCGGCGCCGGGCTCGCCGATCTGCTCCTGGACGATCCCGGGAGCCGCACGCAGCACCGGCTGTCCACAGACTGTGGAAAACTTTTCCGCCGCGGCGAGCCCGTCCAGGACATGATCCACGTACGCTCCGGCGGGCTGCTCGACGGCATGCCGGATCTCCTCCACCCTGACGGCGGGCCGGTCCGCCCCGGACCGCCGCAACGTGATCCATCCGAAGCCGACGCCCGTCACGCCCTGGCGTTCGAAGTGGCCGAGCCACGCCTCGTACCGGGCGTGGTACTCGGGCGTCCCGGCCTCGCAGGAGTCGCGCAGCCACAGCTCCGCGTACTCGGCCGGGTCCTGCACCTCCCGCTGCACGATCCACGCGTCGCAGGCCGACTCCCGCGCCCAGGCGCCGACGCGCTCGTCCCACGGCACACCCTCGACATGCAGCCAGTTGGCCAGCAGCTGGACGTGCCCGCCGTCGTCCAGCAACGCGGGCGCCTCGGTGACGAGCCGGCGGCAGAAGTCGTCGCCCGGCAGCCCCGACTCCCGGTAGGTGAACCTTCGGCCACCGTCGCCGGACGGCGCGACGACGAACGGCGGATTCGAGACGATCAGGTCGAACCGCCGCCGCCGGACCGGCTCCAGGAACGGCCCCTCAAGGAGTTCGACGCCGTCCGCGCCGGAGAGCGCGAAGCTCATCGCGGCCAGCTTCAGGGCGCGCGGGTTGACGTCCGTGGCCGTGATCCGCGCGGACGGGTTCCGCGCCGCCAGGTGCAGCGCCTGGACGCCGCATCCCGTCCCGAGATCGAGGATGTTGTCCACAGCCCTGTGGACAACCAGCCGCGCGAGGCTGCCTGAAGCACCGCCCGCCCCCACCACATGATCGGACGGGACGACGCGCCCCGAGCCGGGCCGCACTTTCAGATCCGAGACCGCGTACCCGGCGTGCCCGTCACGGCCTCGGCAACGATCCCCGCCGTCGCCGTCCTCCCCACCGCCGTCGCCGTCCTCCATGCCGCCGTCGCCGAGCTCGCCGCCGCCGTCCCCGCCGCCGTCCACCGACTCCAGCGGCTCCACGTGCAGCAGCGCCCGCACCTCGCCGCCCGACACCTCCGCCAACCCGGCCGCGACGAGAGCGTCCACCGGCAGGGCGGCGGCATCGAGGGCTTTCACGTCCACGGGGACCTGGAGCCAGAACAGCCGGGTCAGCGCCTCCAGCGGCGACCCGCCACGCGTGGCGCGCAGCGCCGGGACGATCTCGTCGCGCGCCAGCGCACCGCCCGCCACGGGGCCGAGCAGGCCGCGCACGGCGTCCACGGTGTAGTCCGCCCCGTCCAGGACGGCACGGACGCGGTCGAGGGGCGCACGAAGATCAGGCACCCGCCCATACTGCCCGCCGCGGGCCTGTCCGTGTCCCGTCCACGCCCTGTCCGTGTCCCGTCCGCGCCATGTCCGCGTCACGTCCGCGCGGCCGATCCACGGCCCATCCGCTGCCAGGGGACTCTCACTGCGAGTCCCCGCCGTGTTACCCATTGACTCTACTGGTTTAATCGGAAATCCTCGTTACGCAGCACGTCATCCGGCCCGAGTGAACGGAACCACCATGAGCGTGACGGACGAACTCCTCGCCAACGCGGAGCGCTACGCCGCATCCTTCGACAAGGGCGACCTCCCCCTGCCTCCCGGCAAGGGCGTCGCCGTCGTCGCCTGCATGGACGCGCGCCTCAACCCCTACGGCGTCCTCGGCCTCACCGAGGGCGACGCGCACGTGATCCGCAACGCCGGGGGCGTGATCACCGCCGACGGGCGCCGCAGCCTCGCCATCAGCCAGCGGCTCCTCGGCACCCGCGAGATCATCCTGATCCACCACACCGACTGCGGCATGCTGACCTTCACCGACGACGCGTTCAAGGCCGACATCCAGCGCGAGACCGGCCTCAAGCCCGACTGGTCCGCCGAGGCGTTCGGCGACCTGGACGAGGACGTCCGCCAGTCGATCGGACGCGTCCGGTCCGACCCGTTCATCCCGCACACCGACCAGGTCCGCGGCTTCGTCTACGAGGTGGAGACCGGCCGCCTGCGCGAGGTGAAGGGCTGACGGGAGGGCGGCGCGGTCAGCCGAAGTAGGACGCGAAACCCTTGGCCAGGGACTCGGCTATGCGCTGCCTGAACGGCGCGCTGGAGAGCTTGGCCGCGTCGCCCGCGTTGCGCATGTTGCCGCACTCGATGAAGACCTTCGGCACCGTGGACAGGTTCAGGCCGCCGAGATCGTCGCGCCTGTCCAGGGCCTTCTCACCGATGTAGGTGGAGTACGGGACGCCGGTGCCCGAGTGGTAGGCGTCGCGCAGAATCCTGCCCAGCCTGAGCGAGGCGGGCACCGCCTTAGCGTTGTGCCCCTTCACCGCGATCGGCTCGATGATGTGGAAGCCGTGGCCGGACGCGGGGGCGCCGTCCGCGTGGACCGACAGCGCGGCGTCGGCGCCCAGCCGGTTCCCGATGGCGGCGCGCTCGGTGATGCACGGCCCCACACCGGTGTCGTTCGTGCGGGTCAGCGTCACCTTCGCGCCCTTCGCCCGCAGCAGCTTGGCGAGCCGGTTCGAGACGTCCCAGGTGAAGGCGTGCTCGTCGTATCCGGCGTTCGTGCTGGTACCGGACGTGTCGCACGCCTTGCTGCCGTTGCCGATCTGCACCTGCTTGTTGATCTCGGACGGGTGCGAGGCGTTGCCGCCGTTGTGCCCGGGATCGATGACGATCACCTTGCCTCGCAGGGAGGAGCCGTCCGCCGCCCCGGGCTTCGCCGGGTCCGCGGGGTCAGCCGGGTCCGCGCCCGTGGCGTTCTGCGGCGTGGTGGCGCCCACGGTCGGCGGGGGCGCAGCGTCGCCCTTCGCCTGGCCCCCGGACGAGCCGCCGCACGCCGCGAGGACGCCGAGGCACAGCGCGAGACCGGCGAGCGCCGGGCCGCCTCGATGGATGCGCACAGGGCCGTCCTCCGTGATGACTTCGTTACCGACCCTGACAGTCTGCACACGGACCGGAGTTCGTCAAACGAGGTTCCGGGAAAATAGAGCGGCAAGGCCACACCACACCATCGGCTCAGCGCAGGTGGTCCTCCTTGCCGAGCAGCGCGGCGAGCGCCCGCGCCTCGTCGGCGTCCAGGCCCAGCACCACCCGGGGCCGTCCCCACGGATGGTCGATCGAATGGGCGACGTAGCTGGCGACGGACTCCGAGACCTGCTCGGCCAGCCCGCGCGCGTGCCGCCACTCCGACCACGCGCGTTCCAATTCGTTCGCCGCGCGCTGCGCGCACGACACCAACTCCGGATCACGCACGAGCTGAACCCCCCTGGGTGAACACGACCCTTCCCCGTGTCCGCGCGGCGGAGCCCGCACGGGCGGCCTCGGCCCGAGGCCGCCCGGAGCCGGTTTCCGGCCCGCCGAACGGTGAGTCCATTAACCCCCCGGCGGCGGTCCGGGGCCCGGCGAATGCGGCAGGCTTGGCCGTGCTGTTACCGGGGGCGCACCAGTTCGAGGAACGGGCGACCCCATGTGCGCATGCGCGCGACCGGCCGTCGCCTCGGATGGAACGAAGTCGGGGAGCGTGGAGCGGGCGGAGGGCCGGGGGAGAAGGCGGGGGCGGAGGCGGCCGGAACCCGTCCGGCCGTGGCCACTACAGGACGGGCGCGGGGCCCGTCGTCGACCGCACCACCAGATGCGGGACGACGAGGTTCTGCCGGGCGCCGCGTGCGGGATCGCCGATCCGCGCGGTGAGCAGTTCGGCGGCCACCCGGCCCATGTCCCTGCGAGGCTGGTCCACGCTCGTCAGGGAGATGTGCCGGATCGCGGCGAGGTGGGTGTTGTCGTAGCCGACGATCGACAGCTGCGAGGGGACCGGCGTCTCCATCTCGTCCGCCGCCGACAGCGCACCCGTCGCGACCAGGTCGTTCGGCGCGAAGATCGCCGTCGGACGGGGGTCGCGGCGCAGCAGCGCGCGGGTGGCCCGGTAGCCGCCCTCCTCGGTGAAGTCGCCCGGCTCCACCACGATCTCGTCCGTCAGGCCGTGCCGCCGCATGGCCTTCTCGTACCCGGCGCGGCGGTACCGCGCGGTCGTCGAGCGGGCCCCCTCGATGTGCGCGATCCGCCGGTGGCCCAGGTCGACGAGGTGGTCGACGGCGAGGCTCGCGCCCAGTTCGTCATCGTCGACCACGATGTCCACCCCGACGACGTCCCGCTCGCCGACGACGACCACCGGGACGCTGGCCGCGGCCTCCTTCAGCGACTCGGGGACGACACTGAGCAACACCAGCCCGTCCACCCGCATCTCCAGGAACGCCTCGACCGCCTCCGCCTCGAACAGCGGATCCCACCGTCCGCTGCCGACCAGCATCCGCAATCCCGCACCGTGCAGGCTCTCCTGAAGCCCGTCCAGGAACTCGGCGAAGAAGGGGTTGTGCAAGTCGGCCACGATCGCGCCGATCAATCTGGTACGTCCTTCAACGAGGCTTCGCGCCACGGCGTTGGGCCGGTAGCCGAGCTCACGGGCGGCCTGCAGGACGGCCTGCCGCCGGCGTTCGCTCACGTGCGGTGACCCCCGCATGACAAGGGAGACAAGGGATTTCGACACTCCGGCACGCTCGGCGACGTTGCGGATGGTCGGTTTCGGCGCGGGCACGGACCTCCCCTCATCGCGCGCCGGAGGAGAGGTACCGTCGCGCGGCGGGGGGACCGCGCCCTCTCCTAGCATCGGCCTGTTGTGCGGGGGATTTCCTTCGCCAGCTGACATGGCACTCCGTCCAGGGGGGCTGCAGGACTTGCCGCCAACAGCGCTCCGGACCCAATCCAGGGGAGGTCTCGGCGCGCCTCCTCCGCTCCGGGAGGAGATGCCATGATGCCTCGCCTTCACCCCATATCGTCGCAACAGTGAGTAACGGGCATCCGCGAATGGCAGTTCGGGGCGGTGGTGTCCTGGATCACAACCGTGCACCGGCATGATCACGGCACGGTGCGCGCCGCACCGGGCGGCCGATCCGCGCGGCGGGCGGCGCTCCGGCCTCGGATACGCTGCCCAGGTGGGAGATCGCGCAGTGGCCGGCGCGAAGACGCGGGGCCGGCAGAGGAGCCAGCAGGGCGGCGGGCGAGGCCGCCGCAGGCTCACCGTCGACGAGCGGCGTGACGAGCTGATCGAGGCGGCCCTGCAGCTGTTCAGCACCCGCCCGCCCGAGGACATCTCGATCGACGACGTCGCGGCCGCAGCGGGCGCCTCCCGCGCGCTGGTCTACCACTACTTCGGCGGCAAGTACGAGCTGTACGTCGCGGCGCTCGGCAGCGCCGCCAAGCAGCTGTCCGTCCTGCTCGAACCGCCCACCGAGGGCAAGCCCCTGGAACGGCTGAGCATCTCGCTGGAGCGCTACTTCGACTTCGTCGAGAGCCATGCGGCCGGGTACGCGGCCCTTCTGCGCGGCGGCCCCGCGGACCGCTCCGGCGAGGTCGGCGAGATCGTCGACGGCATCCGCCGGCTCCTCCTCGACCGCATCCTGCACTCACTGAACGTGGAGACCCCGCAGCCCATCCTGCGCATCACGCTGCGTTCCTGGATGGCCGCCGTGGAGACCGCCGGCCTGGACTGGCTGGAGAACCGCGATGTGACCCGTCCCGAGCTGGAACGCCTGCTCGTGGACCATCTCGTCGTCATGCTCCGCGTGGCCGGGCGCCACGATCCGGGCACCGGCGCCCTCTTCGACCGCCTCGCCCAGAAGGAGCTCGGCCCGCAACCCTGAGGGCCCTATCTGTCCTCTTGTGGTCGCGGCCGTCCTCCGTGTCCCAAAACCCTGACATCCCACGATGGTCCGCGTCGTCCCGCGGACATGCGGATGTCCCGCCCGCAGGATGCGGGCGGGACTCCCGATGAACGATGTGCGGTCCGGGACCGCGATTCTCGGATGACCGTGGTCCCGGGCCGTTCGCCCAGGAGACCTCTGAACCGTCCTCGCGCGAAATCGACGTGCGAGGCCGTCCAGCGGTCTCCTGACCCCCCTGGTGCTCCGGCGGGTACGCCGCCGGTCGGAGTCGCTACTCCGAACGCTGCTGCGGGATTCCCGCCAGCAGCGCCCGCACCTCCGCTTCGCGGTAACGGCGGTGCCCCCCGAGCGTGCGGATGGACGTGAGCTTCCCCGCCTTCGCCCATCGCGTGACGGTCTTGGGGTCGACGCGGAACATCGTCGCCACCTCCGCCGGCGTCAGCAGGGGCTCGGCCTCTGGCGTACGTGCTGACATGTTTGCGGCCTCTCCTCCGTGGACCGATGACAGCGATCCTGCGGTTGATCCTCGCGCGGTCACTGATGTCCCCTATGGCCCGAAAGAGCCACTATGACATCACAACGTGTAACCTTGCCACCACTCAGCGCAACAAGCAAGTTCCTGGCGGTAGTTGCGTGCAAACATCCCCGCGGACGCGGGGAGCTGCGCGTGTCCACTGAGCAACGGGTCACGCTGCGTGATTCTAGCGACACGTATAGTCGTATCGCGCGCTGATTCGGGAAATTTGTTTTAGTTCGCCGTTTCGAGGGCCCTGACGGGCCTCCAGCGCGCGAGGAGCCGCTTGTACATCGCGACGGCCAGCTCGGCCTCGCCGCGCTCCATCGCGGCGAGCGCCACGGCCATCTCGGCCACCGACTCGTCCGACTGGAGCGTCCGGTCGTCCAGGAGGTGGACGAGGCCGCCGTAGTCCAGCTCGACCAGCGCCCGCGGGTGGAACACGCCGAGCCACCGGCCGAGGGCCTCCAGCCGCCCGGCCGACAGCGGGACCGCGCCCGCGGCGCCGTCACCGAGCGTGCCGCTGACGACGGGCAGGGCGTCCGCGACGCGGCGGCGCGCCTCCCCCATCGAGGTGACGTAGATGAGGGTACGCGCACGGGCGGCCGTAGCAGGGCCATGACCTGCGTGTTCCTGCAAAGCATCGGCCGTCCTCCGGTAGCCGGTGCCCGGGGCGCCCAGCATCAGGCACCGCTCAGCGCGCGCGAACGGCACGAACCACGCCAGCGGGACGTGCCACACGTCCGTCTGGATGTGCGGGTGCAACGACCGTCCGGACTGCTTCCAGTGCTCGAACTCGCGGGCCGCCTGCTCGGCCACCGTCGGCGGGACGAAGGCGGCCGCCACGTCCGCGGACCGCTCGTCCCTGAACCGCTCGAACGCCAGCCAGGAGCGCAGCCGCGTCTCCCACGGGCACACGAAGATCATGTCGTCCGAGCGCCGTACGTAGGCGTCCCTGCTCTCCCGGTCCGGGACGATCTCGGGCGGCGAGGCGGTGAGCCGCCGGGCCGCGGCCCGGTGCTCGGACCCGAGCGCGTGGATCCGCCGCGGGCGCCGTCTGGAGTCGGCGTAGACCGTCCAGAGGGTCCGGGCGGGCTCGGGGAAGGCGGTCACCGGTTCGTATACCCGTAGGTACGCGGAGTACGGAAACACCACCGCATGGTGACACGAGACTTCCCGCGGCGACGGCGCCTCACGGCCACCGAGACGGGCGTGTTACCTCCCGCGAACCTCTGACCACGCCCTCTTGATCATGGCATGTCGGAAACGTCCATAGAGCGGCGTCGCGGCGTGGGCGGCCCTTAGGCTGATCGAGAGACGAGAGGAGGGCACTACCGTGCCTAATGTCTTCGGGTCGCCCCACAAGGGCACAGAACCCCGACACGAGCAGGTCGTCTTCTGCCAGGACGAGGCCAGCGGCCTGCGCGCGATCATCGCGATCTACTCCACCGCGCTGGGCCCGTCCCTGGGAGGGACACGTTTCTACCCTTACGGGTCCGAGGAGGAGGCGCTCACCGACGTCCTGAACCTGTCCCGCGGCATGGCGTACAAGAACGCCTTGGCCGGCCTGGACCTCGGCGGCGGCAAGGCAGTGATCATCGGTGATCCCGCCATCGACAAGTCGGAGGCCCTCCTCCGGGCGTACGGCCGCTTCATCGAGGGGCTGCACGGCCGCTACTACACCGCGTGCGACGTCGGCACCTACAGCGAGGACATGGACGTCATCGCCCGGGAGTCACGCTACGTGACCGGCCGGACGGTCGAGCACGGCGGCGCGGGCGACTCGTCCATCCTCACCGCGTTCGGAGTGTTCCAGGGAATGCGCGCCGCGGCCGAGACCGTGTGGGGCGCCCCCACGCTGCGCGGCCGGCGGGTCGGGGTCGAGGGTGTCGGCAAGGTCGGCCACCGTCTCGTCGAGCACCTGCGCGAGGACGGCGCGGACGTCGTGATCTGTGACGTCAACGAGGCCGCCGTAGAGCGCGTCCGGTCCCTGCACCCCGAAGTGGAGGTCGTCCCCGATAAGGACGCCATGGTCCGGAGTGAGCTCGACGTGTACGCGCCATGCGCGCTCGGCGGCTCCCTGAACGACGACTCCGTACCCGCCATCAAGGCGCGGATCGTATGCGGAGCGGCCAACAACCAGCTGGCCCACAGCGGCATAGAGAAGAGCCTCGCCGACCGCAACGTGCTCTACGCACCGGACTACGTGGTCAACTCCGGTGGCGTGATCCAGGTGGCGGACGAGATCGACGGCTTCGACTTCGACCGGGCCAAGGCCCGGGCCACGCGCATCTATGAGACGACTCGGAAGATCTTCGCCCTGGCGTCCGACGAGGGTGTCCCGCCAGCGGTCGCCGCCGACCGGCTCGCCGAGCGGCGCATGTCCGAGATCGGCCGGTTGCGCGGCATCCTGGTCTGAAGCACGTCCCCCGGGCCGCCATGGGCTCCTCTTTACCGTCCCGTGGCGGCCTTGGTGATCTCACCCACCGGGTGGGCTACAGAGCCGTGTCGCCCTGACCGGAGCCCGGATACACTGGTGTTCTCTGCAACATAAGGCGCCGCCACGTACCGTCGATGTACCGAGCCGGGCGCAAAACGGGTACGGTTGTATCCGTGACTGACGCATGGCTCATCAGGCACCGGTTCGTGTGGTACACGCGCGCGTTGATGGGCCCACGAAAGCCCTGACCATCGAGGGGGTCGAGCCAATGGGTCGCGGCCGAGCCAAGGCCAAGCAGGTGAAGGTTGCCCGACAGCTCAAGTACAACAGCGGCAACACGGACCTCGACCGCCTGAAGAGCGAACTGGGAGTCAACGACTCCGGCGACGACTCCTATGACGAGCTCGCCGAGAAGTACGCTGACTACGCAGAGGACTACGGCACGGAGGAGCGCAAGGACGGCACCTCCGGTTGACCGAACGACATGAGCGCCACTGCCCGGAGTACCGGGCAGTGGCGTTTGTTTAGGCTCGTCAGGGAGATGCCAGGGCCTCGTCCACGCCAGGCTCCCTCCGGCCGAGCAGCGCCGGATCGGGCCGCAGTGTAAGGCTGCCCACGGCCTTCATCATGGCCAGCGGCTCGCGCACATAGCCCCGCACGGTGGCGTTGGTGCGCGACCCGCCCATACTGTCGTCGCCCACTCCCCAGGCTTCGATGCCCACCGCCCGGCAGAGCGCGACCGCGCGCGGCAGGTGGAAGTCCTGGGTGACGACGGTCAGCTTCGTCACACCGAAGATGCGCTTGGCGCGCGCGCAGGAGTCCCACGTGTCGAGCCCGGCGAAGTCCCGGACGACCTTGCCCTCCGGCACACCTCTCCCCACCAGGTAGGCACGCATCGCCGTCGGCTCGTCGTAGCCCTTGACCCGGTTGTCACCGGAGACCAGCAGCACCCTCACCTTGCCCCGCCGGTAGAGATCAGCGGCCAGATCCAGCCGCCGCGCCAGCAGCGGGGACGGATGGTCCCCCCAGATCCCCGCCCCGAGCACCAGGGCCACAGGTGTGGCCGGCACCTTCTCCGGCGAGTATCGGTACTTGGCCGTATCCGCATAAGCCCACCCCATCGGCGCGAGCACCACGTACGCCCCAAGCCCGCCGAGAACCCCCAGAGGCCCCGCCCACCGCCTCACCCACACCAAGAGCACCGGCAGACGCCTTGAACTCTTCTCGGCCGCCTCAGACCGCCCCCGCATAGAGATCACATAAATCCGACGCCTGCCGACCCGTCAAAGTTCGACACCCCGCACAAGACCGGACACCCCCACTCCCGTCCAACCCCCACTCCCGTCACCTTGGCCAACCACCCCCATCGACCGCTGACGGCACCTTGGAAGTCTGGTGTGGTCCGGATAACAGGCCCGGCGTCAGCCGCTCGCGGGCCGACGCGAGCACCCTGGCCACTGGCAGGAGGGCAACGAAACCGAAGGGCGGTTGGGCACAAGGACGCCCGAGCCGATACCTCAGCCCCTGGCCGCGACCAGTCGACACCCGACCGTGAGCATCTCCAGCGCCTCTCAGGGGTCCGGCAGCCACTTCGCGCGCCAACACGAGTTCGGGCGCCAGGCCGGGCCCCGCGGAGGCCGCCGCCGACCATTATCCACAGAACGGCGTTCTACTTTCCGAATCCAGACCGCCCGACGAACCTGGACCCATCACCTCCGAACCCGGAGGGACTTCAGGAAAGGCTGGTGGTCCCGGTGCCCGGAACGATCTCCCCAAGCGACCATGCGGGAACACCCCGCCCCCTGAGGACACGGAGCGCCTCGTCGGCCGCCTCAGGAGCGACGATGGCGGCCATGCCGACGCCCAGGTTGAAGGTCTTGTCCATCTCCGCCTGGGGTACGTTCCCCTGGGCCTGGAGTGTCCGGAAGATGGGAGGGACCTCCCACGAGGACCGGCGCAGGACGGCGTCCACGGTCGGCGGTAGCGAACGCGCCAGGTTGGCGGCCAGGCCACCGCCGGTGATGTGGGCGAACGCGCGGACTCCGCCCGAGCCGATGAGGGCCAGGCAGTCCTTGGCGTAGATGCGGGTCGGGGTGAGGAGTTCCTCACCGAGCGTCCGGCCGAGGTCGGCGGGCTGGGATTCCAGATCCAGGCCGGTCGTCGCCAGGATGTGGCGGACGAGCGAGTACCCGTTGGAGTGGATGCCCGACGACGCCATGGCGATGACGGCGTCACCCGGGCGGACCCGGTCGGGTCCGAGGAGGCCGTCGGCCTCGACGACGCCGGTCCCCGCGCCGGCGACGTCGAACTCGTCCTCTTCGAGGAGTCCGGGGTGCTCGGCGGTCTCACCGCCCACGAGGGCGCAGCCGGCCAGGGCGCAGGCGTCGGCGATGCCCCCGACGATGTCGGCGATCCGCTCCGGGACGACCTTGCCGCAAGCGATGTAGTCGGTCATGAACAGCGGTTCGGCGCCGCAGACGGCCAGGTCGTCGATGACCATGCCGACCAGGTCGTGCCCGATCGTGTCGTAGATCCCGAGGCGGCGCGCCAGATCGACCTTGGTGCCGACACCGTCCGTGGACGTGGCGAGCAAGGGCCGCTTGTAGCGCAGGAACGCCGACGCGTCGAAGAGGCCCGCGAACCCGCTGGCGTCGTCGACGACCTCGGGACGCCGCGACCGGGCGACCCGGGACTTCATCAGCTCGACGGCACGCTCGCCCGCGGCGATGTCGACTCCGGCGGCCTCGTACGAGGTCATCTCATCCTCTCGGAAAGGGTCTGGTGCACGATGTCGAACCCGCGTCCGGTCCGGGACCGGACGAACACGCGACCACGGCGAGAGCCCGCGGACCCCGGGTCACGCTCAGGAACGGGTGGCCTCAAGGAGATGCTTCCCCCGGGCGCTCTGCTCCACCTCGATCGGGTAGACGCCGTCGAAGCACGCCCGGCAGAGGTCGTCCTTGGCGATGTGGGACGCGGAGATCAGCTCGTCCAGGGAGATGTAGCCGAGCGAGTCGGCCCCGATGGAGTCGCGGATCTCCTCGACCGACAGGTTCCCCGCGATCAGCTCGGCGCGCGTGGCGAAGTCGATGCCGTAGAAGCACGGCCACGCCACGGGCGGGCTGGAGATCCGCACATGCACCTCGGCGGCCCCCGCGTCCCGCAGCATCGAGACGATCGCCCGCTGGGTGTTGCCGCGCACGATCGAGTCGTCCACCACGACCAGCCGCTTGCCCTCGATCGCCTCGCGCAGCGGGTTCAGCTTGAGGCGGATCCCGAGCTGCCGGATCGTCTGGGACGGCTGAATGAACGTGCGGCCGACGTAGGAGTTCTTCACGAGCCCCTGCCCGTACGGGATCCCGGACGCCTCCGCGTAGCCGATCGCCGCCGGGGTCCCCGACTCCGGCGTCGGGATCACCATGTCGGCCTCGACGGGATGCTCACGCGCCAGCCGCCGCCCGACCTCCACCCGGGTGGCCTGGACGCTGCGTCCGGCGATCGTGGTGTCGGGCCTGGCCAGGTACACGTACTCGAACAGGCAGCCCTTCGGCCGCGCCTCGGCGAACCGCTCCGACCGCACCCCGTCACCGTCGATGGCGACCATCTCGCCCGGCTCGATCTCCCGGACGAACCGGGCACCGACGATGTCGAGCGCCGCGGTCTCGGAGGCGACCACCCACCCCCGGTCCTCAAAGCTCCCCAGGACCAGCGGCCGGATGCCCTCCGGGTCACGCGCCGCGTACAGGGTCTCCTCGTCCATGAAGACCAGCGAGTAGGCACCACGCGCGGCCGGAAGGATCTCCCGGGCCGCCGCCAGCGGCCCCGGCCTGGCACCTTGCCCACCATCGGCCTCGGACTCCGGCCCCTGGTTGCGCGTCGCGAGCAAGGCCGTCAGGACCTCGGTGTCCGTCGTCGCGGTCAGCACCCCCGGCTCCAGCCGGGTGGCCAGGTCGAGCGTGTTGATCAGGTTGCCGTTGTGGACGAGCGCGAGCCCTCCCGATTCGGTGGACCTGAACGTAGGCTGGGCGTTCTCCCATGTCGGAGCGCCAGTGGTCGAGTACCGGCAGTGACCGACGGCGATGTGGCCCCGCAGGGTGTTCAGCACCGACTCGTCGAAGACCTGGGCGACAAGGCCCATGTCCTTGAAGACGACGATGCGGGACCCGTCGCTGACCGCGATACCGGCCGACTCCTGGCCCCGGTGCTGGAGCGCGTAGAGACCGAAGTACGTGAGCTTGCTCACCTCGGCCCGCGACGCCTGGTCAGCAGGGACCCAGACGCCGAACACCCCGCATGCGTCCTGCGGGGGGCGATCGGAGGGATCGATGTCGTGGCTCAGACGTCCATCACGGAGAGGCACGTCAGCCAGTCTAGTTGCCTCCTTCACCTGCTCCGATCGGCGGATCTCCTTAACCGACCTTTACCCCCCGGAACCGCGCCCTTCGCACGGCGCACGGAAATGTGGTGCCCGACAGGGGAGGTACGCATGACGATGCCTGGATACCGGACCTACGCGCCTCCGGCGCCGCCGAAGCGAAGCGGCATGGCGCGGACGGTCCTGATCCTCGGGATCGCCGGCCTCGCAGGACTCGCCCTGTGCCTGGTGGGCATCCTCCCCGCCCTCGCCGGGCTCATCCTCGGAACGATCTCCCTCCTCCGCGGCGACACCGAACGCGGCCTGGCCGTGGCAGGCATGATCTGCTCGGCGATCGCCCTGATCCTCGGTTCCCTCGCCCTCTCCTGGCTGCTGAGCAAGGCCGCCCAATGCGGCGACGCCTCCAGATACCCCACCGACACAGCTCGTCGATCCTGTGTAGAACGCGAGTTCCCCTACGCCCACGCCACCCCAGCCCCCTAACCGACCACCCCCAACCACGCACACCCTCACCCCATGCCACCCACACCCCCCATCCGAACGCCATCAGCCACCAATCCACTCCGCCACAGCGCATAGCACCCCGCGAAGCCCCGCTCGCCACAGCACGCGAGATCACCCACCTACCAGCCCCCGAACCCGCAGCGCGTCGCCGCATCCGCCCCGGCCAGCGCATCCCAACCGCTCCAACGAGCAAGCCGCTCCTCCCGAACTTCCACCCCCGCACCGCGGCAGACAAGCCAACGGCCACCCCACCAACGTCCTCGCTCTCCACTGCCTCCCACCACACACATCTCCCCACCTGCTCTCGCAGGACGGCCCCACCGACACCCCAGCCGATGATCTTCTAAAACCGCGACCACGCCCCAACGTTCGAGACCCACGACACCGTCCGATCACCAAACGCGTCACCGTCCATCGACGACCGCGCGCCTTCACCCAACGCCGAAACCCCGGCTCACAACGGCACACCGCGCCCCAGCTCCCGCCGTCACAGGGTTAGCCACTCGATCCCCATCCGACCCCGGACATTCGACTCCGCAGGAGCAATGCGAACAGCCATCCGTGCGGCCGCCCACGCAACCAGCGGGCGGGGCCGCCAACACAGCAGCTCAACTCAGCGCCACCACAACCCCAGCCCACAACGCACCACACCGAGGCACCCGCGCCTCCGCCCCCAGCCATACGAGTTCCGAACTCCGCTAGGGAGCTTGTCTGGCTCCGTTGAGTGGCCACGTTCGGACCTACATGGCGCAGCGTTCGGCTGCGGAGTGCAACGGGGCCCTTGAAGAATGCCGGGTCGTGAGCGAGTCGCGCGTGTACCTCACGGCAACCGGCTGAGGCGGCGCCTGGGATGACCGATCAAGTCCGACTCTGGTGCATGCGTCACGGCGAGTCAGAGAACATCGTCACCGGTGCGTCTGGAGCGGTCCCGGCTGCGCCGCTTACCTCGCATGGACGCCACCAGGCTGCTCGCGCCGCCGATGAGCTTCGGAACGAGGCGATCGCGCACGTCTACTCCAGCACCGCTCGCCGCGCTCACGAGACGGCGGAGATCATCGCCGCGCGTCTCGGCGCAGAGGTGACCGCCTCGGCGGAGTTGGTAGAAGGCGGCATCGGCCGCAGCGAGGGCGCCACCGACCCGAACACACGCGCGCGAGCCGCAGCGGTGCTGCACGCCTGGGTCGTCGACCAGGATCTATCCCAGCGAGTAGCCGACGGCGAGGACGGACATCAGGTCATCGAGCGCGTCAACTCCGCACTCGCCGCCATCGTTTCCGCTCACCCTGGCGAAACCATCGCTTTGGTCGGTCATGTCGCCAGTCTCACTACGGCACTAAGTGCCCTTTGCGGCTTCGGAAAGAGGGTGTGGGGAACGCCACTGCCTCCAGCCATCCCCTTCCTCGTCACGTGGGATGGACACAGTTGGCAGTGCCCGACCTGGCCAGGCATAGCACTATGAAGCCTGTTCGCCTCACTGCCGCATCCGCCCCGCCTCTGCGGATGGCCAACTGCGAGCGATCACAGCTTCAAGGTCACGCACGACGCTCGCTGAGTTCGGCAGAGGCCACAGTTGCGAGACGTGCCCGAAGGTCTGGGCTGGTGCGAACTTTGGGTGGACGCTTGCCACGTTAGGCCTGATAAGCGTCGCGAGGTCAGGCGACGTGAGGTCAGGAAACACATGCTGAACCCGTCCGTCCGCCCGTCCGTCCGCCCGTCCGCCCGTCCGCCCGTCCGCCCGTCCGCCGGTCCGGCCGTCTCGTCGATCGACGGCGAGCGGTCAGCGTTGGCTGGTCCACTCATCGGTCATCAAACGCTTCGCTCTTCAACCTCGTGATGCCTGGACGGGCCGCTGCAGCGCTCGTCACTACCGGCAGTCGCACGCGATTCGCCGGACATGATGGGAGTTATCTGCTCTGATCCCTGCGCTGATGGGATGGATGGCACGGGGTCGAGGCCGAAGTCGGCGACGGTGACGGTGACGGGCCGACGTCCAACCACCCAAAGGACGTGGCCATTCGCCGGAAAGGTAGCGGCCTCGGGAGTGCGGTTCGATCGGCGTGGACGAGGGGGCTCGTCCACCCGGAAGCTGGTGACGGGCAGGCGCCGGTAACCGATTGGCGGCACGATTGGCATCGGTCAGCCGCAGTCGCGGTAGCTCGTGGCGTCCGCGTCCCGGCAAGTGCGGGCGGATCGGCGCGATGGGGTGATAAGGATCACCGGCTCGCCACATCACACACCGCAAAGCCGGTACCGGTCGCGCGAGTGCCTGGTCAACCGAGCGATGCCGCCGGATCCCTGTACTCGGGCCCGATTGCGTGATTTCCAAGCCGGTCGCGGGTTCCGGCTGCATCCTTGTGTGGCGCGGCCATGGGGCTTGGCGACTGTGGCCGAGCCGTCGGTCCTGCTGGATCGGTCATGTCGGGCTGTCCGACCTGCCAAGGTGGCTGCGGACTTCAGATCAGGGGAAGGGGGAGGTGTTCGGTGAGATCTGCGCGTGCGCCGCTGGCTCGGACTCTGCCTGTGGCTGTCGCATCTGCCCAGGCCAGGCGGCCGGTGGCGAGGGCGATCCACGTGGCGGCATCCATCTCCACCACATTCGGAGGGGTTCCGCGGGTATGGTGCGGGCCGTCGATGCACTGAACGGCGGCGTGCGGGGGGACGCGGACCTCCACCGACCGGCCGGGCGCGAGCTCCGCCAGACGGTCGAGCAGGAACCGCACCGCCCCCTGGACGACCGGACGGGACGGCTCGGCGGTCCCGGCCTCGACCGAGGCCAGGACGGTGTCGAAGGCCGCGCGACGGAGTTCGGCGGGCTCGTCCCCGCCGGTGTAGGGCGGCAGGCCGAGCCCGGTGCGCTGCTCGTTCAGGACGGCCGGGGAGAGCGGTGTTCGCGGCATCGCGATCGACACTACCGGGTCACGGACCGGGACCGTCTGCGCGGCTCTGGCGGCAGAACGCCCGGCAGGCGGTAAAAATGGACCCCGGTGCCAGGCATGGGGGAGCGAGGGAACGGGGACGGGCGGGGACGCGGTCCCCGCAGGACACGGAGGTTCGTCAGATGCCCGAGGCGCTGCCCCTGCAGCCGGGTGACCCGCGAAGACTCGGCGCGTACGAGATCACGGGACGGCTCGGCGTCGGCGAGCAGGGCGCCGTCTTCCTCGGCAAGGACGCGTCCGCCGGTGTCGTGGCGGTGAAGCTGCTGCACGTGCGGCTGAGCGGCGAACCGGTGGCACGGTCCCGTTTCGCCAGTGCGTTCACCAAGGCACGCAAGGTGTCCGGCTTCTGCACGGCCGCGATCCTGGACGCGGACGTGGAGGGCGACCGTCCGTACGTGGTGAGCGAGTGGATCGACGGGCCGTCCCTCCAGCAACTCGTGGACGAGGAGGGGGTGCGTGGCTCCGCGGTCGTTGAGCGTCTGGCCATCGGCACCGCGGTGGCTCTCGCGGCGGTGCACCGGGCGGGCGCGCTGCACCACGACCTGAAGCCCGGGAACATCCTTCTCGGACGGTCCGGGCCCAGGATGAGCGACTTCGGCATCGCCCGCGCCCTGGAGGCCGTGAACGCCACCCCCGCCGGACGTGTCACCGAGGATCCGTCGTACAAGGCTCCCGAGCAGCTCAGCGGCCAGGGGATCGGCCCGGCGGCCGACGTGTTCGCCTGGGCCTCGACCATGCTCTTCGCGGCCACCGGCAAGCCCCCGTTCGGGGAGGACTCGCCGTCGGAGGTCATGCAGCGGATCGTCTACGACGACCCGGACCTGTCCGCCATACCCGACTCGCTCCGCGAGGTCATGGCGGACGCCCTGGCCAAGGCCCCGGCCGAGCGTCCGAGCGCAAGGCGGATCCTGAAACGGCTCCTGGAGGAGGGTTCGGAGCTCGTGGACCGCATGCCCGCCTCCATGGTGGACGAGGGGCGCGCGCTCGCGGCGGGCGCCACCTCGGAGCCCTCAACCAAGTCGAAGTCCACGGCCAAGCCGAAGGAGTCCGACGAGTCGAGGACGCCTTCCGTGCCGCCCGTCGCACCCCGGGGTGACGCGCCGTTGTCCGCCGAACCTGCAACTGCGGACTCGACGAAGCCGAGCGCCGACCCGACCGGGTCGCCCATTGGAGCGCCACCGCCGAGGCCCAGCCCGAGGAGTCCCCTGATCCCGCCCGACCCACTGGCATCACCGCCTATGAATCCTCCGTCGAGCACGTTCGACGGTCCGCGCCCGCGCAACTCCGCGTTCAGTAACGCCGCGTATGCGGAAGCGCTCGGGCAGCCGATGCCGGGCGCTGTTTTCCCCTCGACCCCACCGCCCCGGACGCCGCCCCCACCCCCGCCCCCGAGGTCCAAGCCGTCCTGGGCTCCGTCACCCAAGAACGAGCCCTCGGCCACCGATTTGGACCCGGCGGCCTTCGAGCCGACCGCATCATTCGAGGCAGTAACCCCCGACCCGTCCGAGGCGACCACCGCGTTCGACTCGCTCGGCTCGATGCCGGACAAGACAACGGTGTTCGAGTCGATCGACGCGAAGGACGCGGCCGACCCTTCGCAGCCGACCGCGCAATCGGCGCCGCACCTCATCCCCGGGTTGAGGCCGCCGGGCGAGAGCGGCGAGCACCAGTCGCCGGTGGCGCTGGCCCTCGGCCGGCTCCGCCGTCCGAGCAACCACGTGCTCGGCGTCGCGCTGTCCCTGACCATCGGCGTGGGCGTCGGCATCGCGATCATCACGCTGGTGCTGTGGCCGCAACTGAAGGCGGACGACGCCGCCCCGCCCCCGGACCAGACCAACGCGTCCGACAAACGCCCGGTGACGACGATCCCGGCCTCGTTCGCCGGAACCTGGAAGGGAACAGTCGTCAACACCAACCGCAACGTCTCGTTCCCCATCGAGGTCACCTTCGAGACCGGTGGCACGACCGCCCGCGCCGTGTACCCGCGAGAGAACTGCACCGGGACGCTCACCCTGAGCAGGGGCACGGAGGGCTCCCTGAACATGAACCTGATCGTCCCGAAGCCATGCACCAACGGAACCGTGCGCGTGACACGCCAGCCGGACGGGACGTTGCAGTACAGCTGGAGCAAACCGGGGACACAACTGGGCTACTCCGGACGACTCAGCCGCGGCTGAACACACCCCTAAGCTCACCGCTCTCCGGGGGCCGGATCCCCTCACGCATCCGCCCCAAGTGCACGGCCCGGTGCACGCAACGACAAACACGCCTCCCGCACCGGCCGGACATGCGGAGCGGCCGCATGCGCACACGAGCCGGATGCGCCTGCCGAACGAAGCGCAAAGGGCGGAGCGCACGCACTGACTAGTTGCGCATCGCGAACGGGTGCTGGTGGCGGCCAGATGCGCAACGAGGCCGCACGCGCGTCGCGGACAGAGGCACATAGCGGCCGAAGACCCTTAAGGAACCGAATACGTCTAGCGGCCGCACGCGGGGGCGAATGCCTCTCTCAGACGGAGGCGCGAGGCAGACGGATGCACGTGCCGGACGGATGCGCCCACGGGCATATGCACGTCGCAGACGGAGGCGTGTGCCGGACGAATACGCCCACCGGGCGGATGCACGCAGCGCACGGAAGCGCCTACGAAGCCGGATGCGAGTAGCTCCCGTACGCGCGGCGTCGCAGACGGAGGCGCATGGAAGACGGGCACGCGCCGCAAACGGATGCGCCTGCCGGGCGGGTGCACGCACGCGCCGAGGCACGCACGGCGGAGGCGTTCACGGAGGCGGGATGCGACGAGCGACCGCACGCGCCGTAGCTCGGATGTCTTTCGGCGTCGAAGGCGTATGGCAGACGCACGCGCGGCGCAAATGGATGCGTCTGCCGGACGGATGCGCGTGACGGACGGATGCGCGTGACGGATGCGCGTGACGGACGGGGGCACGCACGCGCGGCGCAGGTGGATGCGTCTGCCGGACGGATGCGCGCAGCACATAGAGGCGCTTACGGAGCCGGATGCGGGTAGGGGTCGCAGCGCGCGGGGCGTCACAGACAGGCGTGTAGCAGACGGATGCGCGTCACAGACGGAGGCTTGTGGAATGCGGGCGCGCGTCGCAAGCGGATGCGCGTGGCGGGCCGCGTGTGCCCTCGGAACGGATGCGCGCAGCGCACGGGGTGCTTAAGGGATGCGACATGCGCCGTGCAGGGAGGGTGCCTCTCGCGGATGGAGCGCGTGTCAGTCGGACTCGGGTGCTGGACAGAGGCGCGCACGGGGCAGGCACGCAGCACTCAGAGGTGCTCATGGGGCCGGATGCGGCTGGCAGGCGCACGTGCATGGGACGGACGCGCGTCGCTAACGCGAGCGTGTGGGAACGGGCGCGCGTTGCTGACGGATGGGTGTGTTGGGCGGATGCGTGCGGTGTGCGGAAACGCTTGCGGGGGTGGCCGTGAGTGGCGGCCGCGTGTGTGCGGAGTCGGTGCGCGTCGCAGGCGGGGGTGTGTGGTGGGTGCGAGGAGTGGGCGTCGGCGCGTCGCGGACGGGGGGCGTGCAGGGTGTGTGCGCGGCGTACGGAGGCGTGTCGCGGGCGGGTTGTGGGGGTGGCGGTCGGGCTTCGGAGAACCGCGCCCTGGGTGTGTCGTGTCGGCCAGCGAGAAGCATCGTCCCGGTCATGGTTCAACGGCTTCGGTAGCCGCGACCGGTCCCGGCCGCAGGACGACTGTGAAACGCAACTCCGTCGGTCGGTGGACGGGGCCGAAGGTCGAGGTCCGGTGGTGGTGCGCCGACTCCGAAAATGACGAATCAGTAACGGTTCAGTGGACTTCCGGAGATCACAATCGGGTGCCATGGCCGATATCGGTGACCAATTTAGCCGTCTATTTCTGTACACATCCGCTAAGGTTCCCTTCGGTCGATGTCTCGGCCTCCCCCGCACCCCCCATCCCCCCGACGGGGGCACCGCCTTGCGCGGGTCCCCTCGACAGAAGGAGACGCCTTGCGGGCTGTCCACCGAAGGCTCCTGCTGGCCGGCGCGGTCGCGACATGCGTGGGCGGCGCGGCGGCGTTCCCGGTCCTCGCCGCCGACCCGTCCCCGGCGCCCGTCCAGGTGACGGCGGCCGAGGGCACCCCGCTGCCCGGCCGGTACATCGTCACGCTGAAGGACGGCGCGTCCACCGACGCCGCCGCGAAGAACGTGAGCGCGGCCGGCGTCCAGCGGTTCGACGGCGTCCTGAACGGGTTCGCCGCGCGGCTCACCGGCGGCCAGCTCGACAAGCTGCGCCGTGACAGGCGCGTCGCCGCGATCGAGCAGGACCAGGTCGTGAAGGTCGCGACCACCCAGCGCGCACCGCTGCCGTGGGGCCTGGACCGCATCGACCAGCGCGGCCGGAAGCTGTCGAAGACCTACTCCTACAGCGCCACCGGCACAGGTGTGACGGCGTACGTCATCGACACCGGCCTCTCCGTCGGGCACAAGGAGTTCGGCGGACGCGCGGCCATCGCGTGGAAGGCGAGCGAGTACCCGGACGGCAACGACTGCAACGGGCACGGGACGCACGTCGCGGGCATCATCGGGGCCAAGACCTACGGTGTCGCCAAGAACGTCAAGCTGCGGGCGCTGCGCGTCCTCGGCTGCGACGGCAGCGGCGCGATGTCCAACCTCGTCGCCGCGGCGCAGTGGCTGCGCACCCACGCCGCGAAGCCCGCCGTCGCGAACATGTCGGTCGGCGGGCCGAAGTCCGCGGCGCTGAACACCGCGGTCACGAACCTGTCCAAGTCGGGCGTGTTCGTGTCCGTCGCCGCCGGCAACGACAACATCGACGCCTGCCGCGTCTCGCCCGCCAGCGCCGGCTGGGTCATGACGGTCGGCGCGACGACCGTCTACGACAACCGCGCCGACTTCTCCAACTGGGGCAAGTGCGTGGACATCAGCGCACCCGGGTACGGCGTCGTCTCCACCTGGCCCGGAGGCGGGACCAAGACCCTCAACGGGACGTCGATGGCCACGCCCTACGTGAGCGGTGTCGCGGCGCTCTACCTGACCACCCACCGCGGGGCCACCTTCCCGACGGTTCAGAAGTGGCTGAACGACAACTCCACCAAGAACGCCCTCGGACGCCTGCGCGGGCAGGCGAACAGGTTGCTCTACAAGGGCAAGTTGTGATTCGTGTCACATAGGATGGCCCGGCTCCCAGCAAGGGGGCCGGGCTTTCCGGGCTTCGGGCCCGCCCTACGCGCCGCTGGGGTCTAATCTTGGCGAGGCAACGGACGGTCCCGATCGATGTTCGATTCACAGCCCGCCCGGCGACCACGTCCGGCCGCACCGGACGCGCCGGACGGACGGGCCGAATCCCGCGGCGCGAGCCCGGGAACCGGGGACCCACCAGCCGGGACGACCCGGCCGGGGTGAATTCGCGGACCGGAAGGTCGGTGATAGGGCGCACTCCAGCCCGAACCCGTCAGCTAACCCGGTAGGCCAACGAGGAGAGGAGAAGACGTGGAGACCCCCACCTCCACCCTCCGGCGCGCCGCCATGGCCCTCACGGCCGCCGTGGCGGCCGTGCCGCTGGCCGGCGGGGCGGTCCCGTCCGCGTCCGCGGCCCCCTTCGCGGCCCTCGCGTCCGCGAACGCCCTCGCCGCGGACCCGGGAGACAGCAGCAAGTTCAGCAAGCTCAACGCCCAGATCGAGAAGCTCGACAAGGCGTACGGCGGTGACCTCGCCAAGCTGAAGGACGCCCAGTACGCGGCGAAGCAGGCGCTGGACAAGTCCAGGGTCCTGCAGAGCGACCTCAACGAGGCCCGCGGTCTCGTCGCGCAGATGGCCGCGTCCCAGTACATGATGAACGGCCAGGACCCCACGGTGTCGATCATGGCGAGCGACAACCCGTCGGAGCTGCTGAGCAACGTCACCCTGGTCAGCCACCTCGCGCAGAACAAGGCGGCGAAGGTCGAGCAGATCCAGTCGCTGGTCTCCCAGCAGGACCAGGCCCGCAGGCAGGCCCAGCAGAAGATCTCCGCGCTGCAGAAGGAGATCAAGGACCTGCTCGCGGAGAAGAACCGCATCAGGGCCCTGGTCAAGAAGTACAAGCCCGAGTCCCCGAGCGTCGGGATGGGCGGCGTGACCCCCCGCATGCTGAAGGTCAAGAACACCCTCGACCTGGAGATGGGGCCGTTCCCGACGATCGGCTGCGTCCGCAGCACCGGGGACCCGCAGGACCACGGCACCGGCCACGCCTGCGACTTCATGGTCACGACCGGCGGCCAGATGGCCACGGGCAGCGCCCAGTCCCTCGGCGACCGCACCGCCGCCTACGCCATCGCGCACGCCAGCGCCCTCGGCATCAAGTACATCATCTGGCGGCAGCGCATCTACGACCTGCGCAGTCCCGGCTGGCGCAGCATGGAGAACCGCGGCGGCGTGACCGCCAACCACTACGACCACGTGCACGTCTCGGTGTTCTGACCCGCCCGCTTTCGGACGGGCCAGGGGCTTGTGACGGGCTTGCGGGCTTGTGACGGGCTTGCGGGCCTTGACGGGCTTGCGGGCCTTGACGGCACAGCGCAGTGACCCGGGCGGTGTTCGCCCGGGTCGGGTGCTTTTCGGTCAGCTGGCGTAGCTCGGAAGCATCCGCTCGTGCGCCTCGCGGAGTTCCGCCAGTGGGATCGCGAAGAGCTCCTGCTGCTCGCCCTCCGGGCCCCGGCCCGTCACGCTGAGCGAGTCGCCGCCCGCGACGCCGATCTGGGAGACCGGGACGCCCGCCGCCTCGCACAGCGCCGCCAGGCGCGCCTCGGCGCCCGCCCGCACCGCCACCATCGCCCGCGCGACCGACTCGCTGAACAGCGAGACGAACGGGTCCCCGGGCAGGGTGATCCGCGCGCCGAGACCGCCGCGCAGGCACGACTCCACGAGCGTCTGCGAGAGACCGCCGTCCGACAGGTCGTGCACCGCCGTGACCAGCCCCTCCCGGACCGCCTGGACGAGGACGCCCGCCAGCGCCGCCTCGGCCTGCAGGTCGACCAGCGGCGGAAGCCCGCCCAGGTGGCCGTAGACCACGTGCGCCCATTCCGAGCCGCCGAACTCCTCGCGCGTCTCACCGAGGAGCGCGATCGTGGCGCCGTCGGAGGTCAGGGACATGTTCACGCGGCGGCGCACGTCGTCGTGGACGCCGAGGACGCCGATGACCGGCGTCGGGTTGATCGGCGTGGTGCCGGTCTGGTTGTAGAAGCTGACGTTGCCGCCCGTCACCGGGACCCCGAGGTACTGGCAGGCGTCCGCCAGGCCCTCGACGGCGCGGGCGAACTGCCACATGACGCCCGGGTCCTCCGGTGAACCGAAGTTGAGGCAGTTGGTGACGGCGAGGGGACGCGCGCCCGTCGCGGCGACGTTACGGTACGCCTCCGACAAGGCGAGCTGCGCCCCGGAGTACGGGTCGAGGCGTGTGTAGCGGCCGTTCCCGTCCAGGGACAGGGCGATGCCCAGGCCCGACTCGTCGTCGATGCGGACGACGCCCGCGTTGTCGGGCATGGCCAGCACCGTGTTGCCCAGGACATACCTGTCGTACTGCGAGGTCACCCAGGTCTTGCTGGCGAGGTTCGGCGACCCGGCCAGCCACAGGACGGTCCGGCGCAGCTCGTCCCCGTTGGACGGGCGCGTGAGCCGCCCCGGCGTGTCGGACTGGAGCGCGCCGAGGTCATGCGGCGGCTCGTACGGACGCTCGTACACCGGACCCTCGTCGGCGGCGGTGACCGGCGGGATGTCGACGATCGTCTCGCCCCGCCACGTCATGACCAGCCGGCCGGTGTCGGTGACCGAGCCGATGACGGTCGCCGGGATCTCCCAGCGGCCGCAGATCTCCATGAAGCGGTCGACCTTGTCCGGCGTGACCACCGCCATCATGCGCTCCTGCGACTCGCTCATGAGGATCTCCTCAGGGCGGAGCGTCTCGTCGCGCAGCGGGACGGTGTCGAGGTCGACGTGCATGCCGCCCGTGCCGGCCGCGGCCAGCTCGGTCGTCGCGCAGGACACCCCGGCCGCGCCGAGGTCCTGGATGCCGACGACGAGGTCCTCGCCGAACAGCTCCAGGCAGCACTCGATCAGCAGCTTCTCCATGAAGGGGTCGCCGACCTGGACGCTCGGCCGCTTCTGCTGCGACTCGTCGTCGAAGGTCGCCGACGCCAGCACGGACGCGCCGCCGATGCCGTCCGGACCCGTCGTCGCGCCGAAGAGGATCACCTTGTTGCCGGGGCCGGGCGCCACGGCGCGCTTGATGTCCTCGTGCTTGAGCACGCCCACGCACAGCGCGTTGACCAGCGGGTTCTGGGCGTAACAGGCGTCGAAGACCGTCTCGCCGCCGATGTTCGGCAGGCCGAGCGAGTTGCCGTAGCCGCCGATCCCGGCCACCACGCCGGGCAGGACCCGCTGCGTGTCGGGCGCGTCGGCGGGGCCGAACCTCAGCGAGTCCATGACCGCGATCGGACGGGCGCCCATCGACATGATGTCGCGGACGATCCCGCCGACGCCGGTCGCCGCGCCCTGGTGCGGCTCCACGTAGGACGGGTGGTTGTGCGACTCGACCTTGAACGTGACCGCCCAGCCCTGGCCGATGTCCACCACGCCCGCGTTCTCGCCCATGCCGACGAGCAGCGCCTCCGTCTGCGGTGCCTTGTCGCCGAACTGGCGCAGGTGCACCTTGGAGCTCTTGTAGGAGCAGTGTTCGCTCCACATGACCGAGTAGATCGCGAGCTCGGACGAGGTGGGACGGCGCCCCAGGATCTCCCGGACCCGCTGGTACTCCTCGTCCTTCATGCCCAGCTCGGCGTACGGCTGCTGCCGGTCGGGCGAGGCCGCGGCGATCGCGACGGTGTCCGTTCCGGGCTCGACCGGCACGACGGCCGGCTGCGGGCCCGTGCCGGGGCCGGGGCCACCACCGGTGACCGTCGGCTGAGAGCCGGGGCCGCCGGTGGTGACCGTCGGCTGCGACCCCGTGCCGTGGCCGCCAATCGTCGGCTGAGGGCCTGTGCCGGGCCGGTCGATCGCGGGCTGGGGTCCGGTGCCGGAACCGCCCAGCGAAGGCTGTGGGCCCGTCCCGGGACCTTCACCGCCGGGCTGCGGGCCGTCCCCTGGGCTCTCGGACCCGATCGCGTAGTGAGGTCCACCCGGGCCGGGGCCGTCCGCCCCGATGGCGGGCTGCGGCCCGGTGCCGAGACCGGTGAAGGGCAGCGGACCTGTGTTGTGCCCTGTAACAGGCTGCGGGTCGGTGCCATGACCGGCCGAAGGGATGGGCCCTGTGGCCGGGCCCCCCTGCGATAGAGGATCAGCGTCAAGACCGATGGCAGGCTGCGGCCCGGTGCCCGTTCCGACGGCAGGCTGCGGGCCCGTGCCCGTACCCACGGCGGGCTGCGGACCGGTACCCGTACCCACGGCGGGCTGCGGGCCAGTACCCGTACCTACCGCGGGCTGCGGGCCCGTACCTGTACCTACAGGCGGAAAGGGGCCCGTCCCAGGGCCGCCTTGGGACAACGGATCGAAGCTCGAACCAAGAGCAGGCTGCGGAGCCGTACCAGTACCCACCGCAGGCTGCGGACCGGTGCCCGTACCCACTGCGGGCTGAGGTCCCGTACCAGTGCCCACGGGGGGCTGCGGATCGGTGCCCGTACCCACGGCATCCTGGGGGCCGGTACCCGTCTGGACGGCAGGCTGCGGGCCTGTGCCCCGCCCACTCGTGCCGTTCGGGTCGGCGACGGTGCCGTTCGGGTCGGCGACGGTGCGCGTGGGTTCGGCCAGGGGATCGGCGAGTGGGTCGGACGGTCGTCCGAAGGGCCGCTCCTCGGCGATGGCCCGGGCGAACTCGGGAGCCAGCTCGATCGAAAGCTGCTTCCCGCCGGACGCCGGGGCGACGGCCCCGACACCCGCGTTCACGGGCGCGCCCGCGGGCCCCCCGTTGGGGGCGGAAGACTGGACGGACGGCACCGACGAGGCCGGGGGCGGGGCGGTGGGACCGCCCTCCTCCAGCATGGCCTCGAACGCCTGGGTCACCGATGGGTCGACCGGCTGCAGCTCGGGGTCGTCGGCGTCGGACTTGAGCTCGCCGAGCCACTCCATGGAGGGCTCGTCCGAGGTGTCCCGGGCGCGGTCCGTGCGCCCGGACCCGTTGGGCGGTTGCTCGCTCATGCGTTGACCAGTCTCTTGACGATCGAGGTGAAGAAGCCGAGCCCGTCGGTGGACGGGCCCGTCAGTGACTCCACGGCGTGTTCGGGGTGGGGCATGAGCCCGACCACGTTGCCGGCCTCGTTGCAGATCCCGGCGATATCGTCCAGGGAGCCATTGGGGTTCAGGTCGAGATAGCGCGCGACGATGCGTCCGGAGTCGGCCAGCTCGGCCAGCGTCTCACGATCGGCGACGTAGCGGCCGTCGACGTTCTTGATCGGGATCACCAGTTCCTGGCCCTCGCGGTACTCGGTGGTCCAGGCGGTGTCGGCGTTCTCGACGCTCAGCCGCTGGTCCCGGCACACGAAGTGCAGGCCCGCGTTGGGCAGCAGGGCACCGGGAAGCAGGTGCGACTCGCACAGGACCTGGAACCCGTTGCAGATGCCGAGGACGGGCAGGCCCGCCTTGGCCGCGGCGACGAGCTCGACCATCAGCGGCGCGAACCGGGCGATGGCCCCGGCGCGCAGGTAGTCCCCATAGGAGAACCCGCCGGGCAGCACGACGGCGTCGACGCCCTGCAGGTCGTGGTCGCCGTGCCAGAGGGCGACCGGTTCGGCGCCGGCCAGCCGTACGGCTCGCGCGGCGTCCTTGTCGTCTAGGGAACCAGGGAAGGTGATGATCCCAACCCGGGCAGCGTCCATCTCTTCTGTTCCTCCGAAATGAGGTGCGGCCTGGACGAGCGGGTCTCCTCCGCCGATCACCCCGCTGCGCGTCGCATTCCCCCCGCGCGCGTACCAATCTACCCGGCGCTGTGCATGAGCCTGCGTTCGAGGCTCCCGATCAGCACTTCGTCTCGCCAGGTCAGGCGCTTCCGCAGGTGGACGACAGTGCCCAGGTCGGGCGAGGAGTCGATGCTCATATCGTCCACCAGGGCCCGCATGATCCTAATGCCGCGCCCCGACTCGCTCAAAACCCCGCGGTCCTCGGGGGCCGGACGTGGCCCGTGCCCCCAGTCCATGACCTTGAGCGAGCAGACGCCGTCGTCCACGTGACCGGCGACCTCGTAGTCGCCGGTAGCGCGCGCGTGCTGGATGACGTTCGTGCACGCCTCTGAGGCGGCCACGAGGATGTCCCCGACGCACTCTTCGGATACACCCAGCCCCCGCAGGGAGTCACCCACCACTCGGCGAACCACCGGAATGCTCAGCGCCTCTCGTGGCAGCGCGAGCGAAAACCTCATCTCCACCGGGACACCTCGTGTCGTGCTCCGGGCTTCCTGGCCAGGCCCCCGGCCCCGGAGCGTGTTCGACGACTCGACGAAGCTAACACTTCCCCGGCGGTATCTTCCGTAATCGCTATAGTGTCGGGTCTTTCCATGACATCTCACCGGCACCGCGAAGGATCGAGCATCTCATGGAACGCACCAACACCCGATGGAACGAGCCATACGACTCCACCACGGAACGTCACCACACGACATTCCACGCCATTCCCGGCGAGAGCCGGCCCGGACGGAGGAACCTCCCCGATCAAGATCGTTTTGGTGTCGGGAGATCCGTCCGGCGCGGGGGATCCGGCTAGAGGACCCGGACCTCGAAGCTCTCGATGACCGGGTTGGCCAGCAGCGTTTCGGCGATCTTGTTGACCCGCTCCAGCGCCGCCTCGTCGGCCGCCCCTTCGAGCTCGACCTCGAACCGCTTGCCCTGCCGGACGGCGACGACGCCCTCGAACCCCATCTGCGGCAGCTTCCGGGCGATGGCCTGACCCTGCGGGTCGAGGATCTCCGGCTTCAGCATGACGTCGACGACGACACGCGCCACGACCGCCCCCTCACTGGTCTGCGGTTTCTCTACGGACCTAAAGTACGGCAACGATCCTGAAGCGTACGGCACCATGGCCTGGCAGGCCCCCATCACCACCCCCCACCGTCACCCCCGTCCCCACCCCCCGGAGCCGCCCGATGAACGTCGAGGACCTGACCCCCTCGGAGCGCCGCCTCTGGGACGCGTTCCCGCGCGGCGAGTCGGTCGACATGTCGTCCGGTGACCCGGCGCTGGACGATCCCGGCGGCACCGCGCACTGGGGACATGACCGGATGGTCAGGGCCGAGGTCCTCGTCGCCCTCCTCGTCGGCGCCGTGGAGCCCCAGCCCGGTCAGGTCGCCGCCGTCCGGCTCAGCGGCGCCCGCATCACCGGCTCGCTGAACCTCGGGCACGCGGAGGTCCACGTCCCGCTCGCGCTGACGAACTGCCTGTTCGACGAGGCCCCGCACCTGTACTGGGCGAGCATGAACAGCGTCCACCTGATGCGCTGCCGGCTTCCGGGCCTCGTCGCGTCCGGCACCCGGGTGGACGGGCACCTGTGGCTGGAGGGCAGCCGGATCTCCGGGGGCCTCTGGCTGGACGGGGCGAACATCACCGGCATCCTGAACATGTCGGGCGTCCAGCTGGCCAATCCGGGCGGGGACGCGCTGCTCGCCGACCGCCTCACCGTCGAGGCGAACGTGTACTGCGACCAGGGCTTCGTGGCCAACGGCGAGGTCCGGCTGCCGGGCGCCCGCGTCGGCGGACAGCTGATCTTCCGCGAGGCGCGGCTGCACAACCCGGCCGGCGCCGCCCTGTACGCAAGCCGCCTGGACGTGGCCGCGAACGTCTTTTGTGACGGCGGGTTCAGCGCCGAGGGCGAGGTCCGGCTCCGCGGCGCCCGCGTCGGCGGTTACCTGTCCTTCGTCGGCGCCCACCTGTCCCACCCCGACCGCACCGCCCTCAACGCCGACGACCTGGCCGTGGAGACCGACATCTACTGCTCCGACGGCTTCACCGCCCTGGGCGCCGTCAGCTTCGCCGGCGCCCGCGTCACCGGGCAGCTCAGCCTCCGCGGCGCCCACCTGCACCACGAGAACGGGACCGCGCTCAGTCTCCAGCGCCTCCAGGCCGAGGAGGTCCTGCTGCGCCCGGCCGAGCCGATCAGGGGCGTCGCGGACCTGTCGTACGCGCGCATCAACCTCCTCCGCGACGACGCGAAGACCTGGCCTGAGCGCCTCCAACTGGACGGCCTCCAGTACGAGACCCTCGAACCGCCCCTGACGGCCCGCGACCGCCTCGCCTGGCTCCGCCGCGACACCGACGGCTACGCCCCGCAGCCCTACGAGCGCCTCGCCCAGACCTACCGCGCCCTGGGCCTGGACGCCGACGGCCGCTCCATCCTGCTCGCCAAGGCCCGCGACCGCCGCAAGACCCAGGGCGTGTCACGCAAGGTCGTCGGCTGGTTCCAGGACGGCCTGGTCGGCTACGGCTACCGCCCGTTCCGCGCCGCGAGCTGGCTGGTCGGCCTCCTCGCGTTCGGGACGATCGTCTTCTCCCTCCACAAGCCAGAGGTCTTGGACGAGGGTCACAAACCGCACTTCAATCCGTTCTTCTACACCCTCGACCTTCTCCTCCCGATCGGCAGCCTCGGTCAGGAGATCGAGTTCGCCCCCAAGGGCGTCTACCAGTGGATCGCGAACTTCATCGTGGCCGCGGGCCTCCTCCTCGGCCTCACCGTCGCCGCCGGAGCGACCCGCGCCCTATCCCGCGAATAGAACCTATTCCGCCCGCTTTCCACCTTCTTTCGTCAAGGAAAGTAGATGCGGAGGTCAACAATTCCTTCTACGCTGTTGCCCTCCGGCACAGGGACGAAGGGACGGCGATGGTCGCCACGATCGACATGCGCGCCGTCCAGACGGAACTACGGGCGATTTCTAGTGTTATGTCCGAAGTGACCCGTCTGATGGGCCCACAGATCTGGCAGGGCGGCTCCGCCGCGTCCTTCACCTCGGACCTCCAGGACCACAACCGCTCCCTCAACCGCCTGATGTTCGAGGTCGTGCGCACGGTCGCCCGCGTCAACCAGAGCCCCTCCACGTACCAGACCCCCGACATCCCCCGCGTGACCCCGGCCGCGGGCCGTCCCGGCGTCGCGTCCGTCTCCGCCAAGGGTCTCGAACGCCTCGAAACCGCCCTCACCCGCGCCGCCGACCGCCTCCCCCAGGCCGCCAGGATGGTCCGCGGCCTCCTCGCACCCGCCTACCCCGACATCCCGAGCACGGCCCCCTGCGACCGGGCCGCCGCCTGGTGCCGCGACCAGTCGTCCCGCACCCGCACGCGGCTCATGTACGCCCTCGCCGAGAACCAGGCCGACCCCCTCCTCGCCGGCTCGTCCCTCTCGCCCGTCCCCGACCTGGAACGTTTCGGCCGCAAGGAAATGGCCGAACTGGGCCGCCTCCAGGGCGTCGCCCTGACCAAGGCCCTGGACGCCCCCAACACCTACACCCCCGAACTCATCTCCGAGATGGCCAGGACACTCCGCGCGAACACCAAGGACGACGGCTACCTCACGGCCTTCTTCGCCAACGTCCCGGCGGGCTCGGTCGGCAAACTCGCCTACCGCCTGCACCAGAGCCACGGCGGCTCCGGCCTCACCCCCGACGACAAGAAGATCGTCGGCGACTTCGGCACCGCCCTGGCCGCCCTCTCCCGCAGGAAGGACGGCAGCGCCCCCGTCGCCCACGCCCTGGGCCCCGCGGGCGCCGACATGCCCGGCCAGGCCCTCCTCGTGAAACTGAGCGCCCCCAACGTCAGATGGAGCAGCGCCGTCCTCGTCGACCTCGCCAAGGCCGCCCTCCGCTGGCGCCAGAAACACCCCTCCTACGCCATCACCGAGTCGTCCGGAGCCCTCAGCGGCGAGTCCCACACCTCCGTGACCAACCAGCCGGACGGCCGCTGGTGGGACCCCTGGGGCCTGAACAAGCCCTTTGGCCGCGACCCCGACACCAAGACCCTCCGCGAATACGACCCCGCCCTCACCATCCTCGGCCGCATCTCCCAGCAACAAGACCTCACCGCGGCCCGGACGCTCGCGGCGACCGGACTGGAATCGGCGTTCACCATCAAGGACGCGGAAAAGGCCGAACCGCTCACCTGGCTGACCCGCGGAAACGGCGGAACGTACGCCGCCCTCCTCATCACACCCGACTGGCCGGACGGCGGCACCGCCGCAGGATCCGTCATCGCCCTCGCGACCACACCCGACAAGGGCCACGAAGAAGAGGCCGCCCAGAACGCCGCCGAAATCATGAAGACCGTGGCCTGGTGGAACGACAAGGGCCGCGAGAAGGTCGACAAACTCCTCAAGAAAGACAGCCCTCCCGACTGGCTCCCCTGGTTCGACATCCTCCCCAGAACCGACCAGGCTCCCCCGGGAACGAGCAGCAGCAAGCACTACACAGCCGAACTGGCCCCCGGCCTGAGAACCGGCCTCCTTCGGATGATCCACCTATACATACCAGCGATCGGTGACTCCAACGCGACATCCGGTGGTACCGACCTTCCCAGCAAGGATCCGGCAACCGGCCGCGTCTACGTCAACATTGCGGGAAGCGATATGGAGGGTTTTCTGCGCACCTTCGCCATGGACGACAAGTCCTGGGCGCAGATAGCACACGACACCCAGCTCTATCGTCAGCAGATCCTCGCTTGGGGTATGACCCACGGAAAGTTCGATGACGCGATAGCAAGGGCCGGCTACGCGGAGGGGCTCCTGATCGCCGCGTACGGCAAGGAACGGATCGCCAATGAAAAACTCACCGCGCAGCAATACCAGGACGCACAGAAGCACCTCACACTACTTCGCGATGCTTCCGGCGCCATCCTCGGTGCGACTCCCGCCGCGAACATCCCCGGGGTGACCGACGCGTACTCGATGGGCACTGGGCTCGCCCTTGAGAAGATGACCTACAAAGCCTTCGACAAGAAGGTCAAAGAGATCCAGGACCAGCACGCTCAGTACTCTGATCAGTTGATGCTGGATCTAGCACGGGCCCTCGCACTCACCAAATCCGGTCACACCGGCGTTCCCGAGGTCGATGCGCTGCTCAAGAAGCCCAACCTGACAGCGTCCGAAGAGCAAGCCATCCGACAATGGGCCATGAACTTCGAGTTCCCAGTAGAACCTCACGGAGAGTCAATGACAGGCCGCGCCATCGTCCAGAGGATGGAGGATCCGACTGATCACAATTCCTCTCCGAACGGTGTGCAACCCTAGCCGCGACGCGGAACGCCACCGATATCGGCAGGAAGACGGAAAGAGTATATTCGTCCGCAGTTCTTGTCCATGACGAGATGGTCACCGCCCGGCGTCACGGCCAGGCCGCCCGGTTCGGCCGAGGCGACAATAGCCATTGAACCGTCGAACTGGCCACACCACTGAGGACCGCCGAGGGAAAGCGCCACAAGGCGGCCGTCCGGCCGCAGAAGAGCGGGTCGCGGCTTGCGTTCGAAGGCCGTCGTCCCTCCGAGGAGTAGCACTGAACCATCGGCGAGAGGCGTGGCCGCCGACCACGCCGGGATGCCCCTGGGCAAGCCGGGGAAGGCGGTACCGCTCGCAGCGCCGCCCGTGTCGATACGGACGAGCCCGCTGGCCGCGAGGACGATCGCGCCGCTCCGTCCGTTCGCCACCAGGGCCAGCGGACGCTGCTTTCCGGAGCCCATCGCCTTCCTTCGTGCTTCCTCAAAGCCGCTCGGCCGCCAGATCCTCACCTCGTTGGCCGCCTGTACTTCGAAGAGATCTCCGGCGCCCGAAACAATGATGGGCCTACCGTCCCCCCGCATCGCGAAGCGAGAATCCGTCCACTGTCCGTCCAGTTTGCGCTGCTCCGAGGAACTCACAGGGCGCCCCGCCTCGTCGAGGATTCGGATCGGCCGGTCGTTCTCCGTGGTCAGGACGTCGGTCTCTTGAAGGGTCGACAGCGCCATCTTGGACAGCTGGAGGCCCTTGGCCGAGGACATGATCCACAACTGACCGGACACAACGGCAAGCTGGCCGCCTCGGTTCTTCACACGGAATGTACTGACCCGTCCGTCCCGCTCGATACGAACGACGACGGAGGCGTCATTTGCGAGCGCACGGAAATACACCAGTCCCGTGGCTGGATCCACGGCCAGCCCCCCATCGGACTGGGCACCTGCCTTCACCGCGTATTCGCCGTCACGAGGGGGGCGGTAGTTGTCCGGAGCGCCGGCGATGATGACTACTTGGCCGGGGCGGGTGGGGCGGGGGGTCGGGTTGAAGGACGGGGTGTCCTTGGCGGTCGTGCAGGCAGCGAGTGCCGCCAGGAGGGCTACAGCTGTGGTGACCCTGGTGTAACGCACCTGTCGATGATGGCAGGGGTGGGCGCGTCCGGCGGGCTCATCGGGCTCTCAGGTAGCGGTCGATCAGGGTTCTGACCGGGACGGTGAGGGGTTGTTCCAGGGCGGCTTCGAGGGGGAGCCAGGTGGGGCGGTGGCCCTCTTCCAGGACGCGGACGGTGGTGGACGCGGGGACGTCCAGGACGTAGGTGTGCCAGCGGTGTGCGTCGGAGCCTCGCCAGCAGGAGTCGCCGGGGATGTCGTCCACGCCGAGTTCGGTGAGGTCGGACAGGGCGGCGTGGAGGCCCACCTCTTCGTGGAGTTCTCGCTGGGCGGCGCGGCGGGGGTCCTCGCCGGTGTCGATGTGGCCTGCGGGGACGGTCCATTGGAGAGGGTAGAAGAGGCGCTCGAAGAAGAGGTGGCGGCCGTCCGGGCGGCGGACGAACACGCCGGCGGTCTCGTGCCAGTACTCGCCTGCGGCGTCGGTCCACCAGGTCAGGGCGGGGTCGATGACGAGGGAGCGGGCGTGTTCCTGGCTGCATGTGGCGCAGACGAAGCCCGGGGCGCCGTGGGCGGGGGTGACGGTCTCGGCTCGGCAGCCCCAGCAGTACTGGTGGCGGCGGCCGTCGTCGGGGACGTCCATGTCGAGCCTCATGCGGGCAATGTACGGGTGGCGTGCGTCACGTTGCGCGTGGGGGCGGGGCGCGCGGGGGTAGGACTTGCAACGCAGGGTGTGATGTCTGCCACCATGGCTTTAGCGGCTTTTGTCCCTTACCGGGGGCGAGGTCGCTGACATCGGCCGGTGGACGGCGATCCCGTGTACCGGCCCCGAACGAGGAGTGTCATCGATGACGATCGACTCCGTGCGCGGCGCGCCAGACACCCCCGGGCTCGCCGAGCCCGAACTCGTGCAGCTGCTCACCCCCGAGGGGGAGCGCGTCGAGCATCCCGACTATCCGCTCGAGCTGAGCGCGGACGAGGTCCGCGGGCTGTACCGCGACCTGGTGCTCACTCGGAAGATAGATCTGGAGGCCGTGGCGCTGACGCGGCAGGGGGAACTGGGGCTGTGGGCTTCGCTGCTCGGGCAGGAGGCAGCGCAGATCGGCTCCGGGCGGGCTCTCGGACGGCACGACATGGTGTTCCCGACCTACCGGGAGCACGCGGTGGCGTGGTGCCGGGACGTGGAGCCGATCAGGCTGCTCGGCCTGTTCAGGGGTGTGAACCACGGCGGGTGGGACCCCGCGGAGCATGGCTTTCACCTGTACACCATCGTGATCGGCAGCCAGACACTGCACGCGACCGGGTACGCGATGGGCGTCCAGAGGGACGGTGTGCTGGGCTCGCCGTCGGCCGGGGCGACGATCGCCTACTTCGGGGACGGGGCGACGTCGCAGGGGGACGTGAACGAGTCGTTCGTGTTCGCCTCGGTGTTCAACGCGCCGATCGTGTTCTTCTGCCAGAACAACCAGTGGGCCATCTCGGAGCCGTTGGAGCGGCAGTCGAGGATCCCGCTGTACAAGCGGGCCCAGGGGTATGGGTTCCCGGGGATCAGGGTGGACGGCAACGACGTGTTCGCGTGCCTGGCCGTGACGCGGAAGGCGCTGGAGAACGCGAGGACGGGCCAGGGGCCGACCCTGATCGAGGCGTTCACGTACCGGATGGGCGCGCACACGACGACGGACGACCCCACGCGCTACCGGCTGAAGGCCGAGGAGGAGGCGTGGAAGCTCAAGGACCCGATCGAGCGGGTCAAGGCGTACCTGGTGCGCGGTGACCTGGCGGACGCCGCGTTCTTCGAGCGGGTGGACGAGGAGGCCAAGGCGGTCGCGAAGGAGCTGCGGGCGCAGTGCCTGGCGCTCCCCGACCCCGGGCCGCTGACGATCTTCGAGCACGTGTACGGGGAGGACCATCCGCTGATGACCGAGGAGCAGGAGCAGTTCGCCGCCTACCTGGCGTCGTTCGAGGAGGAGGCGTCGTGACGACCCTGACACTCGGCAAGGCGATGAACGAGGGCCTGCGCAAGGCCATGGAGGGCGACCCGAAGGTCCTGGTGATGGGCGAGGACGTCGGGAAGCTGGGCGGGGTCTTCCGGGTCACGGACGGCCTGCAGAAGGACTTCGGGGAGGAGCGGGTCATCGACACGCCGCTCGCCGAGTCGGGGATCGTGGGCACCGCGATCGGGCTCGCGCTGCGCGGGTACCGGCCGGTGGTCGAGATCCAGTTCGACGGGTTCGTGTTCCCGGCGGCGGACCAGATCATCACGCAGCTCGCGAAGATGCGGATGCGGTCGCTGGGCGCGGTGTCGCTGCCCGTGGTCATCCGCATCCCGTGCGGTGGCGGCATCGGCGCGGTGGAGCACCACTCGGAGTCGCCCGAGGCGTACTTCACGCACACGGCGGGGCTGCGGGTGGTGAGCTGTTCCAACCCGGTGGACGCGTACTCGATGATCCAGCAGTCGATCGCGTCGCCGGACCCGGTGATCTTCTTCGAGCCGAAGCGCCGGTACTGGGACAAGGCCGAGATCGACACCGAGTCGACGGACTGGACGCCGCTGCACGCGGCCAGGATCGTCCGGCCGGGCGAGGACGTGACGGTGCTGGCGTACGGGCCGTCGGTCAAGACGTGCCTGGAGGCAGCGGCGGCGGCCGGCGAGGAGGGACGGTCGGTCGAGGTCATCGACCTGCGGTCGCTGAACCCGCTCGACACCGAGACGGTGGTGGGCTCGGTGGACCGGACGGGACGCTGCGTCGTGGTGCACGAGGCGCCCGTGTTCGGCGGGTTCGGCGCCGAGCTGGCCGCGCGGATCACCGAGCGGTGCTTCTACCGGCTGGAGGCGCCGGTGCTGCGGGTCGGCGGGTTCTCCACGCCGTATCCGCCGTCCCGCGTCGAGGACCAGTACCTGCCCGACCTCGACCGCATCCTGGACGCGGTCGACCGGACCTTCGCGTGGTGACGCCGGTGAGCCCGAAGCAGTTCAACCTTCCGGACGTGGGCGAGGGCCTGACGGAGGCCGAGATCGTCAAGTGGCACGTCCAGCCGGGGGACCAGGTCGAGGTCAACCAGACGATCGTGGAGATCGAGACGGCGAAGGCGATCGTCGAGCTGCCCTGCCCGTTCGAGGGCGTGGTGACCGAGCTGATGGTCACCGAGGGGCAGACCGTGGACGTCGGCGTGCCGATCATCACGGTGGACGTGGGGGCCGAGGGCGGCGTCGCGACGCCGGTCTCCGAGCCGCCCGCGCAGGCGGCGGCGCTCCGCGAGGAGGGCGTCCCGTCGGTGCAGGAGCCGGGGATGGTGTCGCCCGACCAGCCCAAACGCCAGCCGGTCCTGGTCGGGTACGGGGTCAAGGACGGGGCGACGAGGCGGCGCGCCCGGAAGGGTACGAACGGGGCTGCGGCCCCGTCCGCGACGCCGCCGGCGGCCCCGTCCGCAGCGCCGCCCGCGGCGCCGTCCGTTCCCGCGCAGGCGCGTCGTCCACAGGCTGTGGACAACGCGCTGCCGCTGGCCAAGCCACCGGTCCGCAAGATGGCCAAGGACCTCGGCGTGGACCTCACCGCGATCGAGGGGACCGGCCCGCAGGGGTCCATCACCCGCGACGACGTCCTCGCCGCGCAGAGCGCGCCCGCTCCCGCGGCCGGGGGACGCGAGGAGCGGATCCCGGTCAAGGGCGTGCGGAAGGCGACCGCGGCGGCGGTGAGCGGCTCGGCGTTCACCGCACCGCATGTCACCGAGTTCCTCCAGGTGGACGTCACGCGCACGATGGAGGCCGTACGGCGCCTCCGCGAGATGCCCGAGTTCCCGGACGTGAAGGTCTCCCCGCTGCTGCTGGTGGCGCGCGCGCTGCTCACCGCCGTGGCGAGGAACCCGATGGTGAACGCCTCATGGGCGGACGGTCCGTCCGGCGCTGAGATCGTGGTCAAGCACTACGTGAACCTCGGCATCGCGGCGGCCACCGAACGAGGGCTGATCGTCCCGAAGATCAAGGATGCGCATGAGCTCGGCCTGCCCGGCCTCGCGCGCGCGCTGAACGAACTGGCGGCGAAGGCGCGCGCGGGCAAGGCGACCCCGGCGGACCTGTCCGACGGCACGATCACGATCACGAACGTGGGCGTGTTCGGTGTGGACACCGGGACGCCGATCATCACCCCCGGCGAGGCCGCGATCCTGGCGTTCGGCCAGATCCGGGACATGCCGTGGGTGCACGAGGGCGAGCTGGCGATCCGCAAGGTCACCACGCTGTCCCTGTCGTTCGACCACCGCATCATCGACGGCGAGCTGGGGTCGCGGGTGCTCCGCGACATCGGCGACATGCTGGAGGACCCGCTCCACATCCTCGCCTGGAGCTGACGGTGCGCTGATCTCATCCCGGCCCCGGGGCGCGCCCCGGGGCCGGGATGGGCCAGCGCGTCATCGCTTCACGTGACGGCTGAGACGCGTCCCGGTGGGTCAGGAGACCGGGACGTTGTTGACCTTGCCGAAGGGGCCGCCGTCGAAGACGACCGACGTGACGTTTCCCGGTGGCGCGGGCATGTAGACGATCCCGCGCACCGGCTCGTTGACGCCCGTCCTGTAGGCGGCGGATGCGGAGCCCACGTACAGGGCGCTGCCCTTGAAGACCGGGGTGCCTATGCGGACGGCGCGGTACACGTCCTTCTCACCTGGTGCGGAGATTGAGAAGGATGTGAAGACGCCGCCCGGATAGTCCTTGTGCGCGTAGGAGGCGCTCAGCGGGGTCGTCCCAGGCCCTTCGTTGACGATGTCGAAAACGGCGACGATGTAGGCGCCGTCCCGGAAGAAGGGTTTGACGTCCAGCCGCCTCTTGTCCGCGCCGAACCGGCCGTAACGGCTCGCCACAGTGGCACCGTCCTGCGGACGGAACGCGGACGGAGCGGTGCTTCCGCCACGTCCGCCCGCCGGGGCGGTGCTGCGCCCGGTGGTCGGGGCGGTCTGCTGCCGGACCTCGTAGGTGATCTCCACGCGGCGGTTGCGGGCGCGGGCCTTCGCATCGTCCGGGCCGCCTTCCTGGGCGATCAGATCCGTCTCGCCCTTGCCGTGCGCGGAGTACTTGTAGGAGTCGCCCAGGCGGCTCTTCAGCTCCTTCATGACGGTTTCGGCGCGGGCGCGCGACAGCTTGAGGTTGTAGGAGTCGCTGCCCTTGCTGTCGGTGTGCCCGGTGAAGGTGAGGGGCCGCCGGGCGGGGTCGGCCTTCTCCTTGATCTCCTGGGCGGCCTCGTCCAGCACGACCTTCGCGCGCGCCGACAGCTTGGCCGAGTTGAACGCGAACAGCACGTCGGTGCGGAGGTTGACCGTCACGTCCGAGCCGCTGGACGTGACGTCCTTGATCTCGCCTTCGGTGATGTCGTACAGCTCGGCCGGGGCCCCGGCCACGCCTCCCGCCTGCGGCGACGAGGACGGCGACCCGGACGGCGACCCCGACGAAGACGCGCTCCCCGACGTCGCGGAAGGGCCGGTGCCGCCCGGGGCGGGCGAGGTGGGCGAGGCTGACGGGCTGGGCGCGCTCCCCGTGCCGCTCACCGGGATGCCGGTGAACTCCCCCGTCGTGCCCGGCGTGAACACCGTGACCTGCTGGACGTCCTGCGGGAGGGGCGGGAGTTCGGCCACCATCTCGCGGGTGGCGCCCGGCGCGAACTGCTCGCCGGTGGCCGACGCCGCAGGGCGGTAGAACCTGCGCCCGACCGGGTCGAGGACGCTCGCGGGGATCGGCACGGACTTGGCGGACGAGTCCAGCGACGTCACGCTGTAGCGCACCACCGACCTGGCGCCCTGCCGCTCCACGCCCTTGACCTCGACGCGGGCATGCAACGCGCCCGTCGCGCCGGCGGTCGGCGCACCACCCACGCTGCCCGGCCCACCCACACTGCCCGGGCCACCCGTGCCGCCCGGCCCGCCCACGCCGCTGGGACCACCCGAACCACTCGATGTGCTCGTCCCGCCCACACTGCCAGGGCCGCCTACACTGCCCGGCCCGCGCGCGCCGCCAGGGCCACCCGTGCCGCCCGTCCCGCCCGGGATTCCCGTGCTGGACGGGATGCCGAACCAGCCCTCACGGACGTACTTCCCGCCGGACGGAGTGGGGGCGGGCGCGGGGCCGCCCGCCTTGGCCGTCGGGGGGTCGCTCGTCTCGGCCTTCCCGGAGTTCGCACAGCCTGCGGCGGACAACAGCCCGGCAAGGCAGACGGCAAAAGGGACGCTCGCGGCGGCGCGCATCGGGCTCTCCGGTCGAATGGGGGTGGCGGGGAGGTCGCGGCTTACAGTAATGAGCCCGGCGGCCGAGCGCAGCACCCGGCCGCATGCGGCGGCCCCTGCCACGCGAGATGGCAGGGGCCGCTTCCCTGACCGCGGGAGGCGGAGCGGGGCCCGGAGGGGCGGTCAGGTCCGGTGGACGGTCAGAACGCCTCTTCGGGAAGGTCCATGACGTCCAGGCTGGTGGCCTCGGTGATCGCACGGTCGGCGGCCAGGCGTGGCAGAACGGTCTGGCAGAAGAACTGCGCCGCGGCGACCTTGCCCGTGTAGAAGGCGGTGTCGGAGGCGGAGACGCCGTCGCCGCCGAGGGCGTTGAGGGCGATCTCGGCCTGGCGGCACAGCAGCCACGCGACGATCAGGTCCCCGAGGGCGAGCAGCAGCCGGGACGTGCCGAGCCCGACCTTGTACAGCTGCCTCGGGTCCTCCGCCGAGCCGAGCGCCCAGCCGATCATCGGGTCGAGGATGCCCTGCACGTCGTCGAGGGCGCGGGCGAGCAGCGCGCGCTCGTTCTTGAGGCGGCCGTTGCCGGCGTCGCTCTCGGCGAACGCCCGGATCTCGCCCGCCAGTTCCTTCAGGGACGCGCCGCCGTCCCGGAGGATCTTGCGGAAGAACAGGTCCTGGCCCTGGATCGCGGTGGTGCCCTCGTACAGGGTGTCGATCTTGGAGTCACGGATGTACTGCTCGATCGGGTAGTCCTGGAGGAAGCCGGAACCGCCGAGGGTCTGGAGGGACTCCGCGCCGAGCAGCGCGTAGGCGCGCTCTGAGCCGAAGCCCTTGACGATGGGCAGCAGCAGGTCGTTGATCTTCTCGGCGCGCTCGTCCCGGCGTCCCTCGTGCTCGGCGATCTGCACGGCGTCCTGGTAGGACGCGGCGAGCAGCACCAGCGCCCGCATGCCCTCGGCGTACGCCTTCTGCGTCATGAGGCTGCGGCGGACGTCGGGGTGGTGCGTGATCGTCACGCGGGGCGCGGACTTGTCGGTCATCTGCGTCATGTCGGCGCCCTGCACGCGCTCCTTGGCGTACGCCAGCGCGTTGAGGTAACCGGTGGACAGCGTGGCGATGGCCTTCGTGCCGACCATCATCCGCGCGTACTCGATGACCAGGAACATCTGCCGGATGCCCTGGTGCACGTCGCCGACGAGGTAGCCCACGGCGGGGCTCTTCCCGCCGAACGTCAGCTCGCAGGTCGTCGAGACCTTCAGGCCCATCTTCTTCTCGACGCCGGTCACGTAGGCGCCGTTGCGCTCGCCCAGCTCACCGGTCTCCAGGTCCACCAGGTACTTCGGGACGAGGAACATCGACAGGCCCTTGGTGCCGGGCCCGGCGCCCTCGGGACGGGCCAGCACCAGGTGGAAGATGTTCTCGGCCATGTCGTGCTCGGCCGAGGTGATGAAGCGCTTGACGCCCTCGATGTGCCAGGTGCCGTCCGGCTGCGGGACGGCCTTCGCGCGTCCGGCGCCGACGTCGGAGCCCGCGTCGGGCTCGGTCAGCACCATCGTGGCGCTCCACTGCCGCTCAAGGGCCAGCTCGGCGAACCTCTTCTGCTCGGGCGTGCCGATGTGCCAGAGGATCTGGGCGAAGCCGGGGCCGGAGGCGAACATGAAGACGGCGGGGTTGGCGCCCAGCACCTGCTCGGCGACGGCCCAGGAGAGCGAGCGGGGGGCGCCGCTGCCGCCGAACTCCGGGGTGAGGTCCAGCCGGAACCACTCGGCGTCCATCCACGTCTTGAACGACTTCTTGAAGCCCTCCGGCATGGTCACGGTGCCGGTGGCGGGGTCGAACACCGGCGGGTGACGGTCGGCGTCCTCGAAGGACTCGGCGAGCGGGCCCTCGGCGAGGCGGTTCACCTCGTCGAGGACGCTGCGCACGGTGTCCTCGTCCAGTTCCGCGTACGGCCCCCTGCCGAGGAGGTCCTGGCGCCTGAACACCTCGAAGAGGTTGAACTCCAGGTCCCGGAGGTTGCTCTTGTAGTGCCCCATTCGAGACTCCGTCCGGTCCAGCGGCGGCCGATGCCCCGCGCGTGGTACTGGTCAGTAACTCACCATCATGCTACCCGCTGGTAACCAGATCCGACCACCCCGGAAGAGGACGATCCGCGGGATGCAGGCCACATCGACCCGCCCGCCGGTTCCCTGAGGTGACACAATTCACAGCCGATGACCCCCTCCTCTACTTGTCGGTAACAGAAACCAGACAAGTAGCTACAGAGCACTCTTTTAGCTATATACAGGGCACTCAACTACCTGTTGGGTGTTTCGGAAAGATGTCCTCGGCCCGTCCACGAGATGGCGGAGGCATGGGTTCCCTCGCATTTAGCGCCATTCGCTTGACACGACTCCAAGGTGACCGATAAAGCACCCCACCCCGTCTGACCTGGTGATCGTGTATGGCCAGATCTGGCAAAAGTGGATCGACCACCCCAAGAGGTCCCTCTAACTAGAGATGGCGCGGGGGCGCTCGGGACTGCTGTCCCCTCCCGTGACCACACGGGAGGGGAGGACGAGTGTCATCTGTCACGGGATGGCTGAGCGACGCCTGGGAGACGGTCGCGGGGGCGACCGCCGGAGGCGACTGGCGGAAGTTCGTTCCGCTGGGCTTCGCGGGACTGCTGGTGTGGGGGCTCTGGCTCTACCGCGTCGTGCTGTCCCGCTTGGACCGGCCTGTGGTCAACAACTTCCGGACGACGGTGTCGGTCGTGGTGCCGTCGTACCGTGAGGACCCCGAGATCCTGATCCGGTGCCTGGACAGCTGGCTCTCGCAGGACCCGAGCGAGGTCATCATCGTGATCGACGTCAAGGACGTCGAGGGGCACCGCAGGCTCGCCGAGGTCGAGGACCCGCGGCTGCACGTGCTGATCTACGAGCACTCCGGCAAGCGCTCCGCGCTCGGCGTCGGCATCCGCGCGGCGCGGGGCGAGATCGTGGTGTTCGCCGACTCCGACACCTGGTGGCAGCCCGGGCTGCTCGACGCGGTGCAGATGCCATTCGAGGACCCGCAGGTCGGCGGGGTCGGCACGCAGCAGAACGTCTACCAGCGCACGACGAGCGTGTGGCGGCGGATCGCCGACTGGCTGGTCAACCTGCGCTACTACGACTACGTCCCGGCGATGGGCTCCAAGGGCGGCGTCGCGTGCCTGTCCGGACGCACCGCCGCGTACCGCCGCTCGGTCATCCAGCCGGTGGTGGAGAACCTGGAGAACGAGTTCTTCCTCGGGCGCCGCTGCATCGCCGGCGACGACGGGCGGCTCACCTGGCTGACCCTGTCGCAGGGGTACAAGACCGTGCACCAGTCGTCGGCGCGCGCGATCTCGATGTTCCCCGACTCGTTCCGCGCCTTCTTCAAGCAGCGGATCCGCTGGAGCCGCAACTCCTACCGCTGCTACCTCACGGCCTTGTGGAAGGGCTGGCTGTGGAAGACGCCGTTCGTCACGAAGGTCACCGTCCTGCAGATCCTGCTGACGCCGGTCACCATGGGCGTGACGCTCGGCTACCTGATCTTCAGCCGGATCCTGGACAACCTGACCCCCCTCGGCATCTCGCTCGCGATCGGATGGGTGCTGTTCGGACGCGGCGTGCGCGGTTACTCGCACCTCAGGCGCCACCCCGGCGAGATCCTGCTGCTGCCGCTGACCGCGCTGGTCATCATGATGATCTCGTTGCCGATCAAGCTGTACGCGTTCGTGACGATGAACAAACAGGGCTGGCTGACCCGCTCGTCCGACCAGGTCGGCGGCGCCGGGCAGAGCGCCAGTTCGCTCCAGGGGGTTGGCTGAGGTGATCGGCACGGCACTCCGTCCCAGGGCGCTGCGCGCGGCGGGACGCGGGACGGTCTGCGCCGGTCTCGCGGCCGGCTTCGGGCTCGTCCCGGCCGCGCTGCCGGCGGCCGCGGCGCCGACGCCACCAAGGCCGGCGCGCGCGCACGCGGGACCCCAGGACGACGCGACGCAGCAGGCGGCGCTCGTCGACCGGGAGGACCAGCGGATCATGCAGACGCGGTCGGTGCTGGCCGCGATCCTGCAGATCGGCGGGCGGGCCACCGCGCAGTGGAAGCGGCCGCAGATCTTCGGCTCCAGCCAGGGCAAGACGCTCGTGCTGCCCGCGGTGAACAGCGGCAAGCCGTACACCATCAACGACCTGCGCCGGTACGGGGGCCGCTACTTCCAGCGGCTGCCGGACGGCTCGTTCCTGCTCGGCGCGCACGTGTTCGTCGCGGACGGCGCGGGCCTGCTGCTGTCCAACCCGTCCGGCGGGCCGCTCGTGATCCGGATGGGCAGCATGCCGGGCGCGTTCAGCTCGATCGTCAGCTTCGGCGGCAACATCAGGATCGAGGGCAACCGCCGGTACCCGGTGCAGATCACGAGCTGGGACCCGCGGACGCGGGGGCCGGACACGCAGGTCTCCGACGGGCGCGCCTACCTGCGGGCGGTCGGCGGCGAGTTCCGGATGAAGTACGCCCACGTGTCCCGGCTCGGGTTCTGGAGCGGGCGGACGGGCGGCATCGCGCTCACCGGCACCGACCGCCCGGCCAGCGCCGCCAAGCACCTGAACAAGGAGCAGCGGCACGCCAACAAGCAGCGGCGGCTGGAGCAACAGCAGCAGGGCGGCTCGGGCGGCGGCCCCGGCGACATCGAGACCGAGAAGCCCGGCGGCACCGCCACCCACGTCCCGGCGGCCGACCTGGTCACCGGGTCGATCGACCACAGCACGATCAGCGGCGACGCGTTCGGGCTGTTCGTGTCCGGCTCCAACCAGACGCAGGTGACCAGCAACCGGATCGAGAACAGCCTGGTGCACGGCGTGGTCATGCACCGGTTCGCCAAGAACGCCACCATCTCCGACACGACGGTGACGGGCAGCCGCGGCGACGGGTTCGTGCTGTCCAGGGCGACGGAGAAGGTCCGGGTCACCGGCTGCACGTCCGAGCGGAACGGCCATAACGGCTTCACCGTCAACGGGCAGGCACTGGCCGACGGCCCGTCCGCGTCCGGCGAGTCGCTGGAGAGCTTCGGCGACAGCTCGATCAACAACAGCCTGGCCAGGAACAACGGCCACTACGGCATCGAGCTGCTCGGCGGCGACAAGCTGTCGGTGCAGAACAGCAGGGTCATCGGCGGGGACATGGGCATCGTGGTCCGCTCCGCCGCCACGCAGGTGCAGATCTCCGGGAACCGGCTGTCCGGGCAGGTCCGCCAGGGCATCTCGCTGCGTGACGGGGTGAAGGGCGCGAGCCTCGCCGGCAACACCGTCGACGGCCCGCGCACCGGCATCTACCTGCGCAACTCGTCCGGGACGCTCGTCGGGAACGTCATCAAGGGCGCGTCCGCGCACGGCATCACGCTGATCGGCGGCTCGGGCGGCTCGGAGATCCGCGACAACAGCCTGAGCGGCTCCGGGACGAGCGCGGTGAGCACGTCCCGCGCCCACGGCCGGGTCACCAAGGCCGACAACGACACCGACGGATGGCACGACACGGCGTCGCTGTGGATGAAGGCGCAGCGGTACATGACGCCGCTGAACGTCATCTGGGCGTGCGTCTTCGCGCTGGTCATCATCACGATGCTGCGCGCCCGCGGGGACGGCAGGCGCTTCGGGCGGACGGGCGTCCACCCGTACACCCTCCAGCGGCCGCTGGAGGAGCGCCCGGTCTGGCGGCTGCCGCGCCGCGGGGGCCCCGGCCCCCGGCAGGGCCGTCCGGCGCCCGCCTCCGGTACCCCTGGTACCGCCGGTGCCCCTGGCATGCCCGGCACGCACGGCGGTCCTGGCACGCACGGCGGACCCGGAGCGCCTGGAGCACCGGGCGCAGGCGGCCCCGGTCCGGGTCCCGGCCCAGGTCAGGGCCCAGGTCAGGGCCCAGGTCAGGGCCCCGGCCCCGGCGCGGGTCCCGGAGGGGTACCGCCGCTGACGCCCGCGATGGCGGGCGCGACGACGGGCGAGCTGCCCGCGCAGCCGCCGCACCCGACGCCGCGGCACGGGCTCCCGCAGCCGGAACGGAGGGGCGTCTGACATGAGCGGACCCGAAGAGCCCGGCGGCCCCCGGCACGGCGCGGCACCCCCGCCGAAGAAGCGGCGGCGCCGCAAGGTCGTGACGACCGTGCTGGTGCTCGGCCTCGTCGGCGGCGGCACCTACGGCTACCGCCTCTACACCGGCCAGAACTCCGGCATGCCGGACGTCAACGACGTGTCCGCGGAGTCGGCCAAGCAGCAGGCCACGCTCGTCGACCAGGAGGACACGCGGATCATGCAGATCCGCGCCAAGCAGGAGTCCGACCTCGCGGGCGGCGGCGCGGAGGCCGCGGCGGCGCGCGTGCCGCGGCTGCTCACGTCCGCGAACGGGCGGACGCTGATGCTCCCGCAGCGGCGCCAGCCCTACTACATCGCGGAGCTGGCCAAGCTGGCCGGGCAGGACTTCCAGAAGCAGAACGACGGCTCCTACCTGCTCGGCGTCAACGTGATGGTCGCCGCCGGCGGGAAGCTGATCCTGCAGAGCTCCACCGGCCCGCTGACGATCCGGATGCGCAGCGTCCCCGGCGCCTTCACCTCGATCGTCAGCGCCGGGGGGATGGTCCGGGTCAACGGCTCGGCGCAGAACCCCGTCCGCTTCACGAGCTGGAACGACGACACGCACCGGCCCGACACTCAGGTGACCGACGGACGCGCCTACATCCGCGCGATCGGCGGCGAGTTCACCATGAAGTACACGCAGGTCTCCGACCTCGGGTTCTGGAGCGGGCGGACCGGCGGCGTCGCGCTGACCGGCTCCGACCGTCCCGACTCGGCCGCGGAGCCGACCGGCGTGCCCGCCCCGCCCCGCGCGGTGCGGCTGCCGAACGGCACCTACGAGCCGACCCGCGGCAACCGGGAGGAGGTCGAGGTCTCCCCCGCGGGCGGCGGCGGACGGGGCGCCTCGTTCTTCGTGCCCGCCGCGAACCTGGTGAGCGGGACGATCGACCACTCCACGTTCACCGGCGACGCGTACGGTCTGTTCGTGACCGCGTCCAACCAGACACAGCTCACGAACAACACGATCCGGAACAGCCTCGTGCACGGGGTGATCCTGCACCGGTTCGCGAAGAACGCCGTGATCGAGAACACGACGGTCGCCGGGAGCCGCGGCGACGGGTTCGTCCTGTCGCGCGGCACCGAGGGCGTCCGGGTGGCGAACTGCACGTCCGAGGAGAACGGCGGCAACGGCTTCACCCTGAACGGGCAGCCGCTCGCCGAGGGCCCGTCCGCGTCCGGCGAGGCCGTCACCGCGTTCGGCGGCAACCTGATCAGCAGCAGCGTCGCCCGCGGCAACCGCCGGTACGGGGTCGAGATGCTGGGCGGCGACAACGTCGCCGTCCAGAACAGCCGCATCATCGGCGGCGACATGGGGATCGTCGCGCGCGGCGGCGCGACGCGCGTGCAGATCTCCGGCAACCAGGTGAAGGGCCCTGAGCGGCAGGGCATCGTGCTGCGCGACGGCGTCCGCGGCGGCACCGTGTCCGGGAACGTGGTCGTCGGCGCGAAGACGGCGCTGTACGTCCGGGACGCGGGCAGCACCATCACCGGCAACACGGTGCAGTCGGCGCGCCGGCACGGGATCACCCTGCGCGGCGACGTCTCCGGCACCCGCATCACGGGCAACACCATCGGCGGCGCCGGGACGAGCGTCATGGACGTCGACCGCGCCACCGGCACATACGCCGCGACCGGTAACAACACCAAGGGATGGCACAAGACCGCGGGTTTCTGGACATGGGTCAAGCGGATCTTCAAGCCCATGAACCTGATCTGGGCGGGCGTGTTCCTGCTCGTCGCCATCTCGATGTTCCGCTCGCGCGGCTCCGCATTGCGCATCGGCCGCCGCGGCGCCCACCCGTACGAGCGGCAGACCAAGCTGGAGGAGCGTCCGGTCCAGCTGCTCCGCCGCGTCTGAGGTCTGTGAGGGAGTCCGGCACATGACGGTGAAGATCGATATCAAGTTCGTCCTGGGGCTGCTGGTCGGCGCGGTCGTCGTCGGCGCCCTGGTGATCCTGTTCACCGGGAAGGACGACGGTGACTCGAAGCGGACCTCGGGCGAGGGGACCGTCGGCCCGGCGAAGGGCGGCGACGAGGGAGGCAAGGTGGACGAGGGCGACGGCGGCGAGGGCGACGGCGGCACGCCGGAGAGCGCGTCGAAGGGCCCGGCCCTGGCCCTGCCCGTCCCGGGCGGCGCCGGCAAGATCACCTGCCCGCGTCCGACGAAGACCGTGAGCGACGCGCGCGGCCTGGAGCGGGCCCTGGCGGAGGCGCGGCCCGGCGACGTCATCAAGATGGAGGCGGGCCGGTACACGGGCAAGTTCGTCGCCACCGCGTCCGGCACGCAGGACAAGCCCATCTTCCTGTGCGGCGGCGAGGACGCGGTCATCGACGGCGGCGGGATCAAGAAGGGCTACGCGTTCCACCTGAACAAGGCGAACTACTGGCGGCTCATCGGGTTCTCCGTCCAGAACAGCCAGAAGGGCGTGATGGGGGACACCACGAACGGGTCCGTCATCCAGGGCCTCACCGTCCACGACATCGGTGACGAGGCCATCCACCTGCGCAACTTCTCCACCGGCAACACCGTCCAGTACAACAAGATCTACAACACGGGGCTGCGGCGCGAGAAGTTCGGCGAGGGCGTCTACCTCGGCACCGCCGAGTCGAACTGGGGCGACGTCACCGGCGGGAAGATGGACAAGAGCGATCACAACGTCGTCCGCGGCAACGTGATCCGCGCGACCGCCGAGGCGATCGACATCAAGGAGGGGACGACCGGGGGCAAGATCCTCGGCAACGTCTTCGACGGCTCCCGGACGGGCGGCGACAAGCACAACGACTCGTGGGTGGACGTCAAGGGCAACGGCTACCTGATCGAGGGCAACAAGGGCACCAAGACGCCCCTGGACGGCTTCCAGACCCACGAGATCGTCGACGGCTGGGGGCGCGGCAACATCTTCCGCGGCAACGTCATCGACCTCGCGGGCGGCCGCGGCGTCGGCATCAACGACACCGTCGGCGGCAACACGATCGACTGCGGCAACAAGGTCCAGGGCGGCCGGTTGACGAAGAAGGGCTCGTGCTCCTGAGGCCACGGGAGCGTCCGTCACCAACTGACATGAAACTAGGAGAAGCGCGAATGAACGCGACGGAGTCCCCGCGGCTCACCGTCATCGGCACCGGCTACCTCGGTGCCACGCACGCCATCTGCATGGCCGTGCTCGGGTTCGAGGTCGTCGGCGTGGACGTCGACCAGCGCAAGATCGACAGGCTGGCCTCGGGGGAGGTCCCGTTCTTCGAGCCGGGGCTGCCGGAGCTGCTCAGCAAGGCGCTGGAGTCGGGACGGCTGCGCTTCACGACGTCGTTCGAGGAGGCCGGCAAGTTCGGCGACGTGCACTTCGTGTGCGTCGGCACGCCGCAGCAGCCCGGCTCGGACGCCGCCGACCTCACCTACGTGGACGCCGCGGTCCGCGCCCTGGCCCCGCACCTGGACCGCCGCGCCCTCGTCGTCGGCAAGTCCACGGTCCCGGTCGGCACCGCCGCGCGGCTCACCGGCGTCCTGCACGAGCTCGCCCCCGCCGGCACGGAGGTGGAGCTCGCCTGGAACCCCGAGTTCCTCCGCGAGGGCTTCGCCGTGGACGACACGATGCGCCCGGACCGGCTCGTGTTCGGCGTCGCCTCCGACTGGGCGGACGAGCGGCTGCGCGCCGCGTTCAAGCCCGTCCTGGACCTCGGCACCCCCGTCGTGCGCACCGACCTCGCCACCGCCGAGCTGGTGAAGGTCGCGGCGAACTCGTTCCTCGCCACCAAGATCAGCTACATCAACGCGATGGCGGAGGTCTGCGAGGCCGTCGGCGCCGACATCAAGGACCTCGCCGACTCCCTCGCGCTCGACGACCGCATCGGCGGCAAGTTCCTGCGGCCCGGCCTCGGCTTCGGCGGCGGCTGCCTCCCGAAGGACATCCGCGCGTTCGCGCACCGCGCCGAGGAGATCGGCGTCGGGCAGGCCGTGTCGTTCCTGCGCGAGGTGGACGACATCAACCGCCGCCGCCGCGCCCGCACCGTGGACCTCGTCCGCGAGCTGCTCGGCGGCCAGATCTCCGGCAAGCGGATCGCGGCGTGGGGCGCGGCGTTCAAGCCGAACTCCGACGACATCCGTGACGCGCCCGCGCTGGACGTCGCGCGCACGATGCACGGTCTCGGCGGCCACGTGCGCGTCTTCGACCCCGCCGCCCTCGACAACGCCCGCCGCGCCTACCCCGAGCTGCGGTACGGCGAGAGCGCGCTGGACGCCGCCGAGGACGCCGACGTCGTCGTCCTGCTGACCGAGTGGTCGGACTTCCGGGAGATCGAGCCGGACGCGCTGGCCCGGGTCGTCCGCCACAAGCGCATCGTCGACGGCCGGCACGCCCTCGACGCCGTCCGGTGGCGCGAAGCGGGCTGGGAGTACCGCGCCCTCGGCCGGTCCCTGTGATCCGCCCCCGCTGATCCGCCCCCGTCGCCCCACGCCCGTCCAGCGGGCTTGGACGAAGTTTGGGTGTTCCCGCCGGTGACTTCCGTCATCGGCGGGAACACCGGCTTTGGCGGGGGCGTTGTCGCTTGTGAGGGCCCTTGGCGGGTTCTCCCGGACGAGGTGCGCCGTACCCGGCAGGCGAAGACGACGCGTCGACCGTTGCCGTCTCGTCGTCCGGGAGCACCACCCATGGCTTGGATCCTCGTCATCGTCGCCGGCCTGTTCGAGGTCGCGATGGCCCTGTGCCTGAAGGGCAGCAAGGGCTTCACCGAACTCCTCCCGTCACTCGGCTTCCTCGTGTTCGCCGTCACCAGCTTCGGCCTGCTCAACCTCGCGCTGAAGACCCTGGAGGTCGGCACCGCCTACGCCGTGTGGGTCGGCATCGGCGCCGTCGGGACGGCCGTGCTCGGCATGCTGGTGATGGGCGACGACGTCTCCGCCGTCAAGATCGGCGCGCTGTCACTGATCATCGCCGGGGTCGTCGGGCTCAATCTCGCCGGGGGCGGCGGCCACTGACCGCTCGGAATCTACCGAATCGCAGGTCACAACACCTTTCGGGAACGTACCCTCCCCTAGGGGCGTCTATGGGACGAGAGCGCCCAGGGGGATGCTCGAACAGGGAGGGACACACCTTGGTCTTCAAGAAGCTGCGTCAGGCGATGGGTATCGGCGGCCCCTCGATCGAGACCGTGCTGCACGACCCGAACACCACGCCCGGCGCCGTCGTCACGGGCGAGATCACCATCGTCGGCGGCCAGTTCAACTCCGACATCAAGGCCGTCAACCTGGCGCTGCGCACGCGGGTCGAGGTCGAGTCGGGCGACAACGAGTACACCTCGAACCTGGAGTACTCCAAGATGCCCGTCGCGGGGAACTTCCAGCTGGCGGAGGGCGCGCGGCACAGCGTCCCGTTCCAGTTCCCGATCCCATGGGAGGCGCCCCTCACCCACATGTACGGGCAGCCCCTGCACGGCACCACTGTCGGCCTCGCGACCGAGCTGGAGGTCGCCGGGGCGCTCGACCCGGGCGACCTGGACCCGATCGCCGTCCACCCGCTGCCCGCGCAGGAGCGCATCCTCGCCGCGTTCTCCAACCTCGGCTTCCGGTTCCGCAACGCCGACTGCGAGAAGGGCCGCATCTGGGGCGTGCATCAGGAGCTGCCGTTCTACCAGGAGATCGAGTTCATGCCTCCGCCGCAGTTCTCGCGGGGCATCAACCAGCTCGAAGTGACGTTCGTCTCCTACCCGCAGGCGATGGAGGTCGTGCTGGAGCTCGACAAGCGCGGCGGGCTGCTGTCCGAGGGCCACGACGCGTTCAGCCGCTTCACCGTCGACTACGCGTCCGTCGGCAGCGTCGACTGGGAGCAGCAGCTCGGCGGCTTCCTCCAGGACGCCGGGCGGCGCAGGGGCTTCTTCTAGGCGGTTCCGGCCCGGGCCCACCTTGATCGCGAAGGTGGTCTGCCCGTAGAAAGGGTGCCCGTGGCCCACCCCCCGGGAATGAACGACGCCGAACGACGCCTGTGGGCGGCGTTCCCCTCCGGCGGGACGGTCGTCCTCGGCGACGACCGTCCCGCCGGTCCGCTGCCGGACCGGATCGTCCGCGCCGAGATCATCACCCGGCTGCTGCTGGGCGCGGGCGAGTCCCGTCCCGGGTCGGTCGCGTCCGTGCGGCTGCGCGGCGCCTACGTCGTCGGGCGGTTCGACCTGTCGGGCGGGACGGTCGAGCACGAGCTGCGCCTGGAAAGGTGCAGGATCGTCGAGAAGCCCGACTTCTCCAACGCGCAGACGAGGCAGCTCCGCTTCTCCGAATGCCGGATGCCGGGATTCGACGGCGGCGGGCTGCGCGCGGACGGCTACGTCAGCCTGTCCGGGTCGATCGTCGAGGGCGAGATCTGGCTGCCCCGCGCGCAGATCAGCGGCGGCCTGCGGATGAACAAGATGGAGATCACCGCGAGCGCGCCGGAGAAGTGGGCCCTGTTCAGCGGCGGGCTCGTCGTGGACGTCGGCGCGTTCGTGCAGAACTCACGGATCACCGGCGGCGTCCGGCTCGTCGGCGCCCGGATGAACGGCGGCCTGTTCATGCAGGGCACCACCCTGGAGAACCCCGGCCGCCTCGCCCTGGACGCGCAGAACATGGTCGTCGAGGACGCCGCCGAGTTCAGCGGCGGCTTCACCGCCCGCGGCACCGTGCGGCTGCGCAGCGCCCGCGTCAACGGCATCCTGTCGTTCTCCACGAGCGTCCTCGACTCCTGCGACCCCGGGCGGATGGCGCTGCACGCCAGCCACATCCAGGCCGACGAGCTGCTCCTGTGGCCCGCGGAGAAGATCAGGGGCCGGGTGTCGCTGTCCTACTCGCGCATCGACCTCATCATGGACAGCCCGGAGATCTGGCCGGACGAGCTGTACCTCAACGGCCTCACCTACGAGACGCTGCGCTCCAAGGGCACGTACAAGGACCGGCTGAGCTGGGTGTCCCGCGACCCCGAGTTCCACCTCCAGCCCTACGAGCAGCTCGCGGCCTGGTATCACAGCGTCGGCTCGGACGATCTGGCCCGCAAGGTGCAGCTAGCGAAGCTGCGCGCGCGCCGCCGGCGGCTGAACCCGGTCGGGCGCTGCTGGAACCACGTCCTCGACTGGACGGTCGGCTACGGCTACCGGCCGTGGCTGGCGTTCGCGTGGTTCGGCGCGCTGCTCGCCGCCGGCACCACCGTCTTCTCCCTCGACCCCCCGAAGCCGATCAAGCAGCCGGACGAGCGTCCCGAGTTCCACGCGCTCGTCTACAGCCTCGACCTGCTGATCCCCCTGGACACTTTCGGTCAGCAGCAGGCGTTCGACGCGACGGGCTGGTCCCGCTGGGCGGCGTACGTCCTGGTCGCGACCGGATGGGTGCTGGCCACCGCCCTGATCGCCGGAGTCACCCGCGTGCTGCGCCCGAACTGATCCGGGTTCCCCCGCGTCCCACCCGAGTGGGCGGACGGTCCGAAGATCCAGGAGAATGGGGCTCCATGGGCACGTATCTCATCACGGGGGCGACCGGCGGCATCGGCGCCGCGGTCGCGCGGCTGCTGCGCGAGCGCGGCCACGACCTGATCCTCACCGGCCGCTCAGCGGGCCGCCTGGACGAGCTGGCCAAGGAGCTGAGGACCGGCGCGCACGCCGCGACCCAGCTCATCGACACGACGGCCCCCACGGGCCCCGCCTCCACCCGGTCCATCCGGACGATCCAGCTCGACCTGTCCGAGCCGCGCCGCATCGAGGCCGCCCTCGCCATGGACGGGCTCCCCACGCGCCTGGACGGCCTCGTCCACGCCGCCGGCGTCGTCCACCTGTCCCCGGTCGCGGAGCTGGAGGCCGACGAGTGGATCGCCCACCTGTCGGTCAACCTCGTCTCGGCCGCGGAGATGACGCGACTGCTCCTGCCCGCCCTCCGCGCCGCGAAGGGGCACGTCGTCTTCGTCAACTCGACGGCCGGGCTGCGCGCGAACCCCGAATGGTCGGCCTACGCCGCGAGCAAGTTCGGCCTCCGCGCCCTGGCCGACTCCCTCCGCCACGAGGAGCGGTCCCTGCGCGTCACCACCGTCTACCCTGGCCGCACGGCCACGGAGATGCAGCGCAGCGTCCGCGCCCAGGAGGGCCACCCCTACGCCGAGGACGACTTCGCGGCGCCCGCGACGGTGGCCCGCGTCCTGGTGGGGGCCCTGGAGACGCCCCGGGACGCGGTCGTCTCGGACGTCACCGTCAGGCCGCACTAGTGTCACGGCGCAGGAACCAGGCGCCCAGAACCCCGCCGATCAGCCCGAACAGGTGCCCCTGCCACGAGATGGCCGGGTCGCTCGGGATCACGCCGAACAGCATCGTCCCGTACACAGCGACCACGGCGACCGCGATGGCGATGTCGGCGAGCCGCCGTTCGAAGAGCCCCCGCCCGACGAGGTAGCCGAAGAACCCGAAGATCAGGATGCTGGACCCGAGCGTGTTGGCCGAGCTGGTGAACCACACCCCGAGCCCCCCGACCACGATGACGATCAGGGTCGACGCGAGGAACTTCGCGATGCCCCGGACCGCCGCGAGGAACCCCAGGACGAGGAAGGGCAGCGTGTTGGCCGTCAGGTGCGCCAGCCCCGCGTGCATGAACGGGGCGGTGAAGACGTCGGGAAGGTCGGCCACGTCCCGCGGCTGTATGCCGAACTGGTCGAGCCGCTGGTCGTTCGCGTAGACGTCGAACAGCTCAAGCACCCACATGGCCGCGGCCACGCCGCCGACGAGGAGGGCCGCGGCCAGCGCCCGCGCGCCCGTTTCGAGGAGTCCTTCGGAGCGTCGCCTGTCAGGGGGATAGCTCATGTACGCCACCGTAGATCCGGATGACCCTGCCGTCACCAGCCCAACGCTCACACCACCCCGAAGGTGCCCCTAGGCGGCGGAGGCGTGCTCGGACTCCGACGCGTCCCCCCGGACCACGATCACCGGCAGCCGCTTGCGCGCGGGCGCCTCGGCCGTCCGGCGCAGGTAGCGGCGCTCCTCCGGCGTCGTCCCGCCCCAGATGCCGTCGGGCTCCCCCACCTTCAGCGCCCACGACAGGCAGTCCGATACGACCGGACAGTTGGCGCAGATCGCCTTGGCGGCCTCCTCCTGCGCCTGGAGGACGGGCACGGAGTACCCGATCGGGAAGAACAGATCAGGATCAGCGCCCCGGCAGATGGCGTGGTCGCTCCAGTGTTCCTCGTTCTCTTCGTTGTGCATGGCTTCTCCCTGCGGCGGCGGCCACGACAGTCCACGGGGTGGCCGTCCACCCAACGTAGTACTACAAGGCGTAGTACTACAAGTCATAGCGATTTATGCACGGTAGTGCCCGGATAACCTGTGAGATGTGCAGCGTGATCAAGAAGTGACCTTCCGCGAGGCGACGGCGGACGATCTGCCCCAGATCGTCCGGCTACTCGCCGACGATCCCCTCGGATCGGCCCGCGAAACACCGGGCGAAGCGGCCTACTTCACCGCCTTCACCGCCATCGCCGACGACCCGAACAACACCCTGGTCGTCGCCGAGGTCGCCGGAAAGATCGCGGGAACGCTCCAACTGACGTTCATCCCCGGCCTCACCTACACCGGCCGCGAACGCGCCCAGATCGAAGGCGTCCGCGTCGCCGCCGAACACCGCGGCCACGGCGTCGGCCAGGCCCTCATCACCTGGGCCATCACCCAGGCCCGGGCCCGAGGCTGCCGTGTGGTGCAACTCACCACCGACCGCCAGCGCCCCGACGCGATCCGCTTCTACCAAAAGATCGGCTTCCGCCCCTCCCACATGGGCATGAAATACCACCTCACGGACACCTAGCCGGCCCGCGGAGCGCACGGGTCTTCGCCCCCTCCGCATCGCCTCAGCGCCTTCCACAAGCGGGCGGCACCGAAGCGCGCGCCCCCTCGCCTCACCTCCCCGCGCAGCATCACAACCCGGGCGTGCGGTTCGATCCGAGTCCCGATCTCTCCGACCGCCCTGGCCAGGTCGTGGCAGGGGGCGATCGGATCACCGGTCGAGCCCGTGAACCAGGGGACTCCGCCCACACCCACCTTGACCTGGACGCTCTCCCCGACCGACGGAAGGCCGGACGACAGCACATGTAACCGCGCCGGGGTCAGGTCGTATCGAGGACGCGACGACCACCCTTCGGTGGCCAGGACGCGCGCGAGCAGGTCCAGATGGCACGCCGGGTCAACGCCCGTCCCCCAAGCGGGTCGGACGCACTTCCCGGATCCGGGCCCGGATCCGGGATATCGGCATCGACGGCGGCCTCTGCGTCCAGCGCCTCGCGGACGAGAGGCCCGCGCGTGGCCCACCAGCGACCTGTATCCGTGGTGTAGATGATCGACCAGGCGGGGAACTCCTCACGGAGACCGGCCTTGGTGTGCTCGATGTCTTCGGAATACGCGTTCAAGATGCCCGCTTCCTGCTCGGGGAGAGTCGTTCGAAGGTCGATTTCAGTCACCGGCGCCGCGGGAGCCTTGGCGGCCGGGCCATTGCGCATACCACCCCGCAGCCGTGGCTCCACCCACGATCACGGCACTGGGAGAGGCGACGCCGCTCCGGCTCACCATCCGGCCGGCCCCGGGTAGACAGGTGCGCCAATCGCCCATGCGATCTGGACGGCCGCCCGCTCAGCGTCGGCGGCAAGCATGCCGCCCCTGTCGGGCCCGGACGTCCACACAAAGGTCCCGGCGCCGCCATCCCACGCGATTCGCCGCAGCGAACGGTCCCGGTAGCTCACATGCAGCCGCAACCCGAGGACACCGAATCCCCCGAGCTTAGGGACGCTGTACTCCTCCAGCACCCGGGCGCGCGCCACCGCGACCTGCGGCGCCCTCCGCCGGACCGCGGCGTACAGCGCGTCCACCGGCCCGAACGGCTCCACTCGCAGCTCACCCGCCATCGGGCGCCTCCATGGTGAGCTGTTCGGCGACCCACAGGGCGGGACGGTCGATCTCGTCGGGCGGCTCGAACGTCTTGGCCTTGCCATCCAAGGTGCGGGCCCGCCACGTCCCATTGCCCAGGGACACGATCGTGGCCCGCGGGTCCCGCGTGTCAGGATCCAGCAGCAGGTAGACGTCGGCGCCACCCGTGAGGACGTAGCCCTCGACACACGTCTCCTCGCCGCTCACGGCGCCGGGGCCAGGTACCCGGCGATGATGACCGCCGCGTCAGTGACGTGCTCGGCCTCGGCGATGGGCTCCCCGGAAGCGTCGAAGAACCACATCCGGTCCTGGTCGGCGACCCGCGGCTTGCACGTGACCATCTGCCTCGCTCCCGCGGGGTCATCGGCACGGGTCACGATCACGGCCAGCGGACTGGCCTGCAACTCCGTGACGAAGCGGCGCCCCTGCAAGGCGCACATTAGCTCGTACAGCCTCGGATAAGCGTGCCGATGCTCGGTCCCGTCGAAGGTGCCAGCCATACCCGTCTCCCGACGCAAAGAGTGTTGTCGTTCCGTCACTCTCAGTGAACCTGTGGCGGGCGCCACAACGACAGAGGGATGATTGGGGACGGCCGGGGATCGGACCCCCGCCGATCCGGCGCCGGAAGGTGCATCTCATGACCCCCGACAAAAAGGCCATCGGCGCACGCCTGCGAGAGATACGCGAGGCCCCGCCGTACTGGTCACGTTCCGAACTCGCGCGGCTCCTGCGCGCCGCCGCCGACCCACGCGACCGACCAGGACTGCCGCACGTCGGCCCCCTCACCGAGATGATCAAACACTGGGAGACAGGAAAACGGACGCCATCACGCCGCTACCGCGCCCTCTACGCACGCGTCACCGGACTCACCCAAGCCGAACTGTTCGGAGTCCCGATCTCCCAAGCGCCCGCTCTACCGGCTGCCGACAGCGCATCGCCGAACGACTACGCCGCTTTGGTCCGGGACACGAACCGGCACCTGATCGTGCTCGACAGCCGCTTTGGCGGGACGAGCGTCGCTGCCTTGGCCGTCCAGGCGTTCACCTCCGCCAAGACTGCGCTGGCCACAGGTCGTCACGATGCCGATGAGCGTGATCTCCTAGCCGCCGCAGGCGAGACCGGTGAAATCGCGGCATGGACGTTGTACGACGCGAACCGGCTGGCGGAATCACGCGCCACCGCCCATGAGGCGATGTTGTTGTCCCGGCTGGCCGGCGACCGGTCCATGGAGCTGTTCGAGCTGTCGCATCTCGCGCTGATCGACGTCAAACAGCGGCACGGCCGCGAGGCCCTTCGCATCGCGGAGCACGCCATCGAGGACGTCACCCTCGCCCCGCGCGTCAAGGCGCTGTTCAACATCCGCGCAGCCCGCTCCCTCGCACAGGCGGGCGACCGCGCTCGTTCCCTGGACCGGCTGGAGCGCGTGGCCAGCGTCCTTCAGGACTCCATGCATTCCCGTGACCCCGCGTGGTCCTGGTGGCTGGACGCCTCCGAGCTGGCCGTTCAACGCGGCTTGGTCTACGCCGAGCTCGGCGACCACAAGGCGGCGATGCCCTATTTCGACGAGGCCGCCCATGGACGCCTGCGCCAAGACCCGTACAGCCCACGCAGTCAGGCCGGGCCGGTGACCGCGCACGGTCAGCAGTGGGGACGAGCCGCGTACAACGACCTTGTCCACCTGTTCGTCGCATTGACGAAGGCAAGCGCTTGGATGGACGCCGAGGCGGTGGCCACAACGGTCACCGACTTCACACGCGAGGTCGTGTCCGCCCAGACCGAAGTGACACTCCACGTCGCCGTGCGGACCGTTCTGCGCCCGCGAGGTGGATCGGACAGACCGTCCTCGACACTGGCTGACCTCGCCAAGGAGATCGCGGAGGCTCGGGGGTGGAGCATCGGCGGCGCTGGCGTAGATCCATGGGCAGGATGAGAGTACCGGCTTGACTGGCAGGAGGTGCGTGGCGACATGTCCGCCGCGAAGGTGATCGTCGGTGCCCGCCTGCGGGCCGTGCGAGAGGCCCCGCCCTACTGGTCTCGCTCGGAGATGGCACGACGCCTGCGCGCCGCCGCCGACCCACGCGAACGAGACGACTTACTCGTCTCTCTTTCGCTGGACGGTGCTCGCGTTCCCGACGGTCTGGGTGGGGAGATCGCGGCCCGGTAGTCCCGGCAGGGGGCAGTCGTCAGCGACCTCCACCAGCGTCAGGTATGTGGGAGGAGGGCTTGGAGGGCTGCCCGGGTGTCGGTGAGGTCGGGGAGGACCACCTCGGCGCCGGAGAGTCTCAGGTCGGCGGCGGACGTGGCGCCGGTGGCGACGGCCACGACGCGGGCGCCGCCCTCGTGGCCTGCGCGGACGTCGTGCGGGGTGTCGCCGATGAGAACGGTGGCGGCCGCGTCGAACTCCTCGCCGTACTTGTGCGCGGCGCGCTGCTGGGCGAGCTTGACGAGGGGCGGGCGTTCGGTGCCGTCCAGCCCGTAGGCGCCGGCGTCGAAGTCGACGAGGGTGGCCAGGTCCAGCGCCGCCAGCTTGCACTCGGCGATCGGGCGCATGTTGCCGGTCAGGACGGACTGGACCACGTCCGGACGGTCCGCCAGCACCTCCAGGAGGGCGCGGGCGCCCGGCAGGACGCGGCCCCGGGTCGTGATCTCCGCCTGGCGGGCGGTGAACGCGTCGGCCAGCGCCCCCGTGAAGGACTCCATGATGCGGGGCGTGGGGTCGACGCCGTGGTGCCGGAGGGTGTCGGCGGTGATGGCGAGGTCGGTGCGGCCCGCCATGGGGGCGACCAGGTCGGGCGGGCGGCCGATGAGGCGGGTGAACACGGCCGCGTAGATCTCGGCGCTCACGCCGCCGGCGTTGATGAGCGTGTGGTCGATGTCCCAGAGGACGAGGGTGCGCACGGGGGCATGGTAGGCCGGACGCGGCGGCGCGCCGCGGGCCTCCCGCCCGCGGCGCGCCTGGGCGTCAGCCGCGTCCGGGGGTGACCTCGCGGATCACCTTCGAGGACCAGGGGCACCAGACGAGGCCGGGCAGGAACGCCCCGCCGGCCTCGTCCAGGTGCTCCTCGACGTAGCTGGTCGTGGCGTCGCAGACCTCGATCGCCACCTGGAAGAAGTCGATGGTGTCCGGATTGAGGTGGAAGCTCCATCCGGGGTTGTAGGGCGCGGGGGTCTTGAGGATGCGGCCGACGACGTGGACCCGTTCCTTCTCGGTGCCGTTGACGATGCCGCGGGCGTGCTCGATCTTCGCGGGGTCGGTGAGCTTGATGACGGACCGGTCCTGGTAGGTGGTGACCTCGAAGTAGGCGGCCGCCTCTTCGGCGTGTGCGGCGGGGGACAGGGTGAGGGCGAGGGCGGCGGAGGCCGTCACGGCACCGAGCTTCGACGCGAAACTTCGCATGGGTGCTCCCAGATGCGGAGGGGATTTGACGTGACTCAAAGTAAAGAAGTGAACACTGTAAGTCTGCATCCGGGTGGAGCACGTTGGCCTTACTGCGCGGTCATGTGAGAGTGGGCTTGCCGCGGGACGGGGTTTTCCGGTGGGACGAGAGCCCGCCAGGAGCCGCCATGAGCGTTTCTGTATCTGTTCACCTAGGCGTGGAATGCTGGCCACCAGGGTGTGCTCACCGCCGTCCGACCCCCTTGGAGGAGCAGATCGTGGCCGTCAAGCATGTGGAGATCGAACATAAGTACGACGCCGTCGCCGAGTTCGTCCTGCCGGATCTGGACGGGCTGCCCGGGGTGGCGTCCGTGAGCGAGCCGGTGACGCACGAGCTGCACGCGAGCTACTTCGACACGCGGGATCTGCGGCTGGCCGCGCACGGGATCACACTGCGGCGGCGGAGGGGCGGGTCGGACGCGGGGTGGCATCTGAAGATGCCGCTGGGGCCGGACAGCAAGCAGGAGCTGCATGCGCCGCTGGGACGGCCCCGGATCGTCCCCCCGCGGCTGGCGGCGCTGGTGGCGGCGTACACGCGGGGCGCGGCGCTCGACCCGGTGGCGACGCTGGACACCGAGCGGACGGTGGTGCGGCTGCTGGACGAGGACGGCGGCGTCCTGGCCGAGGTCGCCGACGACCTGGTGACGGGGCGGGACGTCCGGGTGCCGGACGCCGTCGCGGCGGAGGCGGCGACGGCCGACGCGGTGGTCCTCGCCGTGGCCGCCGTGACCGAGCAGTGGCGGGAGATCGAGGTCGAGCTCGGCGACGGCACGCACGAGCTGCTGAAGGCCGTCGGGAAGCGGCTGCGGCGGGCGGGGGCGAAGCGGGCGAAGTCGTCGTCCAAGCTCGGGCGGCTGCTGGACGGGGCGATCGTCCCGTCTGAGGCGAAGGCGGCCAGGGCGGCGACGCGGGCGCGGCTGGTGGCGGCGACCCAGAACGGCAAGGCGCCCGTGGTGACGACGGCGGAGACCGTGATGGCCTACCTCGCCGCGCAGGTCGAGGCGGTCGTCGAGTACGACCCGAAGGCGCGGATGGGGGAGCACGACGCCGTCCACCGGATGCGGATCGCGGTGCGGAGGATCCGCAGCACGCTCAAGAGCTACCGGACCGTCCTGGACGTGGACGGCACGCTCGGCGAGGAGCTGAAGTGGCTCGCGGCGGCGCTGGGCGAGGTCCGCGACCTGGAGGTGCTGCGGATGCGCTTCGAGGAGAAGCTGGACGGCGCGGCGTCCGCGTGGATGGAGGATCTCGCGCGGCAGGAGCGCGCCGCCTACCGCAGGCTGAACATCGCCCTGAAGGACGCCCGGTACTTCTCGCTGCTGGACAGGCTGGAATCGCTGATCGCGGAGCCGCCGCTGGGGAAGGCCGCCGAGAAGAAGGCACGGAAGGAACTGCCGGTCCTCGTGACCAAGGCATGGGACCGGATGGCCAAGCAGTACGCGACCATCGCGGTGGCAGAGGACCCCGACATCGCGCGCCACGACACCCGGAAGGCCGCCAAGCGCGCGCGGTACGCCGCCGAGGTGGCCGTGCCCGTGCTAGGGGTGGCCGCGCGCAGGGTCGCCAAGGACGCCAAGCGGATCCAGGAGGTCCTCGGCGAATACCAGGACGGGATCATCGCGATGGAGCACCTCCAGACGGCCGGGACGCGCCCGCGCGTGGCCGCCTCCGACGCGTTCACCCTGGGTGTGCTCTATGGCAAGGAGCAGTGCGCGGCGGAGGCGGCGCGCGACCGGCTGGACGTCACCTGGTCGCAGACGCTCGGGCCGTCTTTCTGACCGGGCCGTGACGTTCCAGGGCGGCGACGGCCGAGGTGTCCATGTGGGCGACCCAGAACTCGCCCTTGCGCAGGCCGGGGTCGTCCGGGACCGTCTCCCCCATCTCCTTGCACAGTCCCGTGACGAGGTCGGAGACGACCTCGCCGTGCGTGCACACGACGGTCGGCGTCCCGTCCGCGACGAGGTCGAGGGCGCGTTCCATGGCACGGTCCGCGCCGGTCTCGCCGAGGGTGAACGCGGCGTCGGTCACGACCGGTGAGCGCAGCAGCCGCGCATACGGCAGGACGGTCTCCAGGCAGCGGGCCGTCGCCGAGCTGATCAGCCTGGCCGGGCCATAGGAATGCAGGAGCCCGGCCAGGGCGGACGCCTCCGAGCGGCCCCGCTCGTCCAGGGGACGCAGCTCGTCGGGCTCGCGCCACTGCCGTTTCTCACCGGCCTCGGCGTGCCTCAGGATCACCAGGGGCCAGGTGCGCAGCGGCCCGCGCAGGAACTCCTGGAGGAGCTCCGCGTCGCGCTCGTAGGTGAGACGGGCCCCCGCCTCCCCGGCGGGGAGCCAGACGAGCCGGTCCACCTCGTCGTTGGGGGCGAACCCGGCCTCGGCGACGGGCCGCGCGGACCAGTAGTCGACGCGCTTGTCGCGCCCGCCGACCTGGTAGCCGCTGGTGGACAGGCGGCGGCCGAGGCGGGCCACGAGCCCGGTCTCCTCCTCGATCTCGCGGACGGCGGCGCGCAGCACGTGCTCGCCCTTGTCGACCTTGCCCTTGGGGAAGGACCAGTCGTCGTACCGGGGACGGTGGATCAGCCCCACTTCGGGGCCGTCCCGCCAGAGGACGGCCCCCGCGGCGTGGATCGTGTCAGCCATCGACCGTCCTCCACCGCCGGCTCCGGACCAGGTGGCTCTGGATGTCCAGGAGGGTCTCGCCGGGTGGCGGCTTGCCGCGCGTCCAGGTGCCGTCTCCGGCGAGCGTCCAGGCGTGGGTGCCCTCGTCCATGGCGGTGTCGAGGAGGGTGAGCAGCTCGCGCCGCTGGGCCCGGTCGCGGACCGCGACGAGCGCCTCGACGCGGCGGTCGAGGTTGCGGTGCATCAGGTCGGCGCTGCCGATCCACACTTCGGGCTCGCCGCCGTTCTCGAACGCGAACACCCGCGAGTGCTCCAGGAACCGGCCGAGGACGCTGCGCACCCGGATGGTGTCCGACAGGCCGGGCACGCCGGGACGGAGCGCGCAGATGCCGCGCACCCAGACGTCCACCGGCACACCGGCCTGCGACGCCCGGTAGAGCGCGTCGATCACGATCTCGTCCACCAGCGAGTTGCACTTGATCCGGATCCGCGCGGAGTGCCCGGCGCGGTGGTTGTCGATCTCGTGGTCGATCCGCTGGACGAGCCCGGACCGCAGGCTGTGCGGCGCGACGAGCAGCCGGTGGTAGGAGCTCTGCCGCGAGTAGCCGGTGAGGTGGTTGAACAGGGCGCTGACGTCCTCGCCGACCTCGGGGTCGGCGGTGAGCAGGCCGAAGTCCTCGTAGAGCCGCGCGGTCTTCGGATGGTAGTTGCCGGTGCCGATGTGGCAGTAGCGGCGCAGGGTGCCGTCCGCGTCCTGGCGGACGATCAGCGCGAGCTTGCAGTGCGTCTTCAGCCCGACGAACCCGTAGACGACGTGGCAGCCGGCGGTCTCCAGCTTGCGGGCCCACGCGATGTTGGCGCGCTCGTCGAAGCGCGCCTTCAGCTCGACGACCACGACGACCTGCTTGCCGGCCTCGGCGGCGCTCATCAGCGCGTCGACGATCGGGGAGTCGCCGCTCGTCCGGTAGAGGGTCTGCTTGATCGCCAGGACGCGCTTGTCTGCGGCGGCGTCCTCGATCAGCCGCTGGACGGTCGTGGTGAACGAGTCGTAGGGGTGGTGGACGAGCACGTCCCGCTCACGGATGGCGGTGAAGATGCTCGCATCCTCCGGCAGGGCCTCCTTGGAGGGGACGAAAGGGGGGTACTTCAGTTCCGGGCGGTCCAGGTCCGCGATGGCCGCGAGGCCGCCGAGGTCGAGGGGGCCGCCGACGCGGTAGATCTGGCCCTCGTCCACCATCAGCTCGTCGGTGAGCAGCTCCAGCACGCCCTCGGAGATCGACTCCTCGACCTCCAGCCGGACGACGGGCCCGAACCGGCGGCGCAGCAGCTCGCGCTCCAGCGCCTGGAGCAGCCCTTCGCTGATGTCGTCGTCGATCTCCAGGTCCTGGTTGCGGGTGACGCGGAACGCGTGGTGCTCGACGACCTCCATCCCGACGAACAGCTGGCCGAGATGCGCGGCGATCACGTCCTCCAGCGGGGTGAACCGGTCGGGGGACGCCTCGATGAAGCGCGGCAGCAGCGGCGGCACCTTGACCCGCGCGAACATCGTCGCGTCCGTCTCCGGGTCACGGACGATCACCGCGAGGTTGAGCGACAGCCCCGAGATGTAGGGGAAGGGGTGCGCGGAGTCGACGACCAGCGGGGTGAGCACGGGGTAGATTCGGTCGCGGAACAGCCGCCGCAGCCGCTCCTGCTCGGTCTCGGCCAGCTCGTCCCAGCGCAGGATGTCGATGCCCTCCTTGCCGAGGGCGGGACGGATCTCGTTGCGGAACGCGGCGGCGTGCCGCAGCATCAGCTCGTGCGCGACGCCCGCGGTGCGCTCCAGCACCTCGCGCGGCTGCCGGCCGCTCGCGGACTGGACGGCGAGCCCGGTCGCCATGCGGCGGGCGAGCCCGGCGACCCGCACCATGAAGAACTCGTCCAGGTTGCTCGAGAAGATCGAGAGGAACCGGACGCGTTCCAGCAGCGGCAGCGCCGGGTCCTCGGCGAGCTCCAGGACGCGCTGGTTGAACCTGAGCCAGCTCTCCTCCCGGTCAAGGAAGCGGTCGTCGGGCAGCACCTCATCGTTACGAGGGAGATGTCCTGGATTGACTGTCATGTCCGTAATTTTTCCCGAGCAAAGTGAACGGCAGTCGAACGTAGCGGTCTCGCCGAAGGATCAGATACGCCGATCATGCCCGCGGTTCCGCCTGATCACTCGGTGATCCGGAACCTGGATCGCCGCCACTACGCTCCGGACGATCCGATGACCGTAGGGTGACGGATGCGAGCGAAACGTCCGAAGCCGGTCGCGGGGTCCCTGGGACAGGGGTGGCGGGAGAGGGCGCGAGAGGGAAAGCCGAGGTGGGCGTGGCCCCTGATGGCCACGGCCGTGCGCTGGGTCACCGCGAAGGAGTACCGACCTGGCCACCAGGAGACCTTCACGTGGGCACCCGACGTAGGTAGAACGAGAAAGGTGACCCCTCACGAGCCTACGCAGCCGCCCCTGACCACGGTGCTCTGGCCGCGGTGCACGGCCGTCTACGGATGCACCGGCCGCGCCGTCGCGGAGTTCGGGGGCTGCCCGGCGCACCTCTCCCCCGGGGATTTCGATCTGTTCGCCGAGGGCATCCGTCCCGGCGCGGATCTGGACCTGCGGGGCGTCACCGTCCCGGCCTGGCTGCTGGACGCCTTACTCGACGCCCTGACCGGCCCGGACGGACGGCCCCACATCGGGCGGACGCGCTTCGACGGCGCCGTCCTCCCGTCCCATGCCGTTCTGCACGGTGCCTGTGTCGAGGGCGACAGCTCGTTCGACGGCGCGTGCTTCCTGGGCGGCGCCTCCTTCTACGACGCGCGCTTCTTCGGCAACGTCTCGTTCCGGGGCGCGCGCTTCGGCGGCAACGTGTCGTTCCATGCCGCGCGGTTCCACCGGCACGCCTCCTTCGAGGAGGCCGTGTTCGCCGGAGACGCGCTGTTCGGCGAGGCGGGCTGGCACGCCGACGCCTCCTTCCGCAACGCCGTGTTCATCGGCGCGGCCTGCTTCGACCGCGCGCTCTTCGGCCGGGACGCGGCGATGCAGGCGGCGTGCTTCGGCGGCGCCGTCTCCTTCAAACGCGTCCAGGTGACGCGCCATGCCCATTTCGAACGTGCCAGGTTCCGGCGGGGACTGTGGCTCGGCCCGCTGGTCGCCGGCGGGCGGATCGGCCTCGCGGACGCCTGCGCGCACGCCGGGCTGCGCGTCCACGCGACGGCACGGCAGGTGTCGGCCCGGGGCGTGACGGTGCGCGGCGCGGCGGAGTTCCGGCTCCGGCACGCCGACCTCGACCTGGAACGGGCCGACGTCGGCGAGACGATCACGGTCCGGTCACTGCCCCAGCCGATCGCGGGGCTGCCCGAACCCGCCTGGACCGGTCCATCGGCGATCCGGCTGCGGTCGCTGCGGGAGGTCGCCTCGGGCGGGCTGCACCTGTCGGACGTGGACCTCAGGGACTGCGCCTTCCTCGGGCTCCGGCGCCCCGATCTGCTGCGGATCTCCGGCGACTGCCTCTTCGCGACCCTGCCCGTCCGGCGGCCCTGGTGGTCTCTCTCCACCACCCCGGACGGCGGCGCCGCGCAGCGGGCCCCCACAGAGCGGGCCGCGTACATGCGCGTCGGCCCGACACGCATCGGGCTGCGGTGGCGCAGGCACGGCCGGGCCGTCCTCGCCGAGGACCTCGCCCGGCGCTCCGGCGACAGGACGGACCGCGGCTCCGACCGGCTGGATGCCCTCTACCGCGAGCTGGCACGTGCCACCGCCGGATGCGGCCGCCACGCCCTGGCACGGGACTTCCGCTACAACGCCTTCGAGATGCGCCGCCACGGCGAGCCCGACCAGTGGAGACGCTGGGCACTGCACATCCTCTGGCTGACCAGCGGATACGGGCTGCGCGCGGGGCGCATCATGGCCTGGATCGCGGTGCTCGTCGCGCTCGTCTGCTGCGGCGCCACCTACCTGCGGCACGGCGACCACCAGAGCCCGGTGCGCCCGCCCCACCGGCAGCCGACCGCCTCGCCCCGGCGGCCGCTTCCGACCGTCATCGCGAAGCCCGCATTAACCGGACGCCACGTCACGCCGCCCTCTTGATTGAGGACGGCGTGATCGTTACCCATCACCTTCTAAAGGGGCGGCGCAAGGGACGGGGCAAGGGACCGCGCCCCGGTTTTGTCAGACCTTTGGGTAATGATTCTTGTTATGAGCAGAGACACCCATCCGGGGGTGCAGTGCCCGCACTGCCAATCGCATCTCGCGCTCGTCCCCGTCCCCCCGGGCGCCGCGCCCGCGAACGCCGTGCCCGCTGGCGCCCAGGGGCCCGCGCCCCCCGTCGTCCTGATGAAGGAGGAATGGTCGCCGCCGCCGGTCGCGGAGGTTCTCGCGGTTTACGCGGGCCGCGTCAAGGACACCGCCACGGCAATGCGCGGCGCGGCCCGGGTCAGGGAAAGCCTGAACCGGGCCAGGTCCGCCGCCGCGCAGCGCAAGGCCGCCCAGAAAGCCGCCCGGCAGACCCCGAAAAGCGCCTGATCACGACCCGATCACGCCCCGGGTGAGGGCGCGGGTGAGGGCGTCGTGGCCGACCGCGGACGAAGCCCGTCACGTCCGGCCAGGCCACAGAGCACTGGCTCCACAGCGGTCGAACAGAGGCTCAGAGGACCACCGACCGTGCCCCGGGCCGCATACGCTCACGGGTGTGGACAGACGCATCTTCGGGCTTGAGAACGAGTACGGCGTCACCTGCACCTTCCGTGGCCAGCGGCGGCTGTCACCTGATGAGGTGGCGCGCTACCTGTTCCGGCGGGTGGTGTCGTGGGGCCGTAGCAGCAACGTGTTCCTGCGCAACGGCGCGCGGCTCTACCTGGACGTGGGCAGCCACCCCGAGTACTCCACGCCCGAATGCGACAGCGTCATCGACCTGGTGACACACGACAAGGCGGGCGAGCGGATCCTGGAGGGCCTGCTGGTCGACGCCGAGCAGCGGCTCCGCGAAGAGGGCATCGCCGGCGACATCCACCTGTTCAAGAACAACACCGACTCGGCCGACAACTCCTACGGCTGTCACGAGAACTACTGCGTCAGCCGCCAGGGCGAGTTCGGCCGCCTCGCGGACGTCCTGATCCCCTACCTGGTCTCCCGGCAGATCGTCTGCGGCGCCGGCAAGGTGCTCCAGACCCCGCGCGGGGCGGTGTACTGCGTGTCGCAGCGGGCCGAGCACATCTGGGAGGGCGTGTCGTCGGCGACGACCCGGTCCCGCCCGATCATCAACACCCGCGACGAGCCGCACGGCGACGCCGAGCGGTTCAGAAGGCTGCACGTGATCGTCGGCGACTCGAACATGAGCGAGACGACGATGCTGCTCAAGGTCGGCGCGACCGACCTGGTGCTGCGGATGATCGAGGCGGGCGTGGTGATGCGCGACCTCACGCTGGAGAACCCGATCCGGGCGATCCGGGAGGTCAGCCACGACACGACCGGACGGCGGAAGGTCCGGCTGGCCAACGGCCGCGAGGCCAGCTCGCTGGAGATCCAGGAGGAGTACTTCGGCAAGGCCAAGGACTTCGTCGACCGGCACGGCGGCGACGCCGTGGCGCTGCGCGTCCTGGAACTGTGGGAGCGGACCCTGCGCGCGGTGGGGACCGGCGACCTCGACCTGGTGGCCCGGGAGATCGACTGGGTGACCAAATACCAGCTCATCGAGCGCTACCGCCACAAGTACGACCTGCCGCTGTCCTCGCCGCGTGTGGCGCAGCTCGACCTGACCTACCACGACGTGCACCGCGACCGCGGTCTCTACTACCTGCTGGAGAAGCGCGGCTCGGTCGAGCGCGTGTCGCGGGACCTGGACATCTTCGAGGCCAAGTCGGTGCCGCCGCAGACCACCCGGGCCCGGCTGCGCGGCGAGTTCATCCGCAGGGCGCAGGAGAAGCGGCGCGACTTCACCGTCGACTGGGTCCACCTGAAGCTGAACGACCAGGCCCAGCGCACCGTCCTGTGCAAGGACCCGTTCCGCTCCGTCGACGAACGCGTCGACAAGCTCATCGCCGACATGTGACGCACGGGGCGCAGGGTGCCGGAGCCACACGACGATGTGCCGCCCGAGCGGCGGCGCGGGAGGCCGTGCGGGAGGTGGCGCGGGAGGCCGCGCCGGATGCTGCCAGAGGCGTCATGGGGCGGTTGACCAGGCAGAACGCACGGCGCCCCTGCCGTGCGCCGGTGTTCCCTCACGAGCGCCCGGCGGGCTGGCATATATTTGCTCGACTGCAAAAGAAGAACGCCCGTCACCTGCACGGTTCCGCAGGGCGAAGGAGCTGATCGTATGCCCGCGATGCACGGTCGCGGCGCCGAACGGCTCCTGGACGTCGCGGGCTCCCTGCATCTGCTCCTCGTCGAGGACGACGCCGGAGACGCGTTCCTGTTCGGGGAACTGCTGACCGAGGTGCAGCCCGACGTCCGGATCACCGTCGCGAGCACGCTCGCCGAGGCCCTCGCCGCCTTCCGCCCGGACGTGCAGTGCGTCATCGTCGACCTCACGCTGCCGGACGCCGAGGGCCTGGACGCGCTGCGGCAGGTGCTCGCCCGCGCGCCGGGCACGGCCGTCCTGGTGCTGACCGGCCTCGCCGACGCGCACGTCGGCGTGGAGGCGGTCGCCGCCGGGGCGCAGGACTACCTGGTCAAGCAGGACGTGGACGGCGCGCTCCTCAGCCGCGCCATCAGCTACGCGATCGAGCGCAAGCGCGCCGACGAGTCCGAGCGGCAGCTCGTCGAGGCGCGGGCGGTGAGCCGCGAGAACGCGCGGCTGGAGCGGGGGCTGCTGCCCGTCCCGATCCTCAACGACCGGGGGCTGCGGCACCACACCCGCTACCGGCCCGGACGCGACCGCGCGCTGCTCGGCGGCGACTTCCACGACACCGTGGAGACCGACGACGGCGCCGTCCACGTGGTGATCGGCGACGTCAGCGGGCACGGCGCGGACGAGGCGTCCCTCGGGGTGCGGCTGCGCATGGCGTGGCGCACGCTCGTCCTGGCCGGCCACACCGGGCAGCGGCTGCTGGAGACGCTCGACGCCGTCCTGGAGCACGAGCGCTGGAGCGAGGAGATCTTCACCACCGTCTGCATGATCACGATCTCGCCGGACCGGCGCAGCGCGCGGCTGCACCGGGCGGGCCACCCGCGGCCGCTGCTGTTCGGGCCGACCGGCGTCCAGGCCGTGCCGGACGAGCCGCGCGGGCCCGCGCTCGGGCTGATGCCCGGCATGCGGTGGCCCGCCGCCGACATCGAGCTCGGCGACTCGTGGGGGCTGCTCCTCTACACCGACGGGCTGATCGAGGGGTACGCGGGGGACGGCGGGGAGCGGCTCGACCTCGCCGGGCTGATCGAGATGGCGCAGGCGGCGCACGGCGGCGGACGGCGCGGCGACGCCCTGGTGGACGGCCTGATCGCCGAGGCCGAGCGGCTCAACGGCCAGGCCCTCCCCGACGACCTGGCCGTGCTGCTGCTGAGCCGGGGCGGATCGTGACACCCGGCCCGGAGGAGACGACACCCCGGACGGCGCACGACCCGGCGGGCGACGCGACGCGCGACCCTGCGCGCGACGCGGCGGGCGAGACGGCGGGCGAGACGGCGGGCGACGCGGCGGGCGGCCGGGCGGGCGAGCCCACCGGCGAGGCGGCGCTCACAGAGATCATCGGGCCGCCGGTGGTGATGCCCGCGGCGGGACTGCCCGAGCCGCGCGGGATGAGCCGGCTCCGGCTCGTCCAGATCTACCGGTGGGGGTCGATCATCCTCGGGCTGCTGCTCCTGGTCTCGTTCGCGCAGGCCGGGTCCGCCCTCTACGGCAACAACCAGGCCCGCAACACCCTCATCGACCGGATCGACCCGGCCACGCTGGAGCAGTTCCGGCTGTCCTCGGCGATCGCCGCCCAGGACATGGCGATCCGCGACTACGCCTCCACCGGCCGACCGGCCCACGTCCTGGACTACCGGGCGGCGGTCGCGCAGGAACGCGCCGCCGCGGCGAAGATGCGGCGGCTGCTCTCGGGGGTCGCGCGGGGCGCGACCGTCACCGACATGCTCGACCGCGTCTCCGCCGACGCCGCGGCCTGGCGCACCGGCTTCGCCGACCCGCTCGCCGCGACGCCTGGCGGCCGCGCCATCGAGCGCGCGCGGGACGAGGAGGCCCGCCGCCTGTTCAGCACGATCCGCAACGACATCGCGCCGTTGCAGAGGAGCATCACGACGCTGCACGGCGAGGCCGCGGCGAAGCTGCGCAGCCGCGCGAGCACGGCCCTGTGGTCGGCGGTCGTCGCGCTCGGCCTGGTGGTGCTGGCGGCCCTCGCGCTGACCCTGGTGTTCCGCCGGACCGTCCTCACCCCGATGTCCCTGCTGGGCGGCCAGGTCAGGGCCGTCGCGCTGGGCGACTTCGCGCATCCGCTGGACGTCCGCGGCCCGGCCGAGATCGACGAGCTGGCCGTGATCATCGACGGGATGCGGCGGCGCATCCTGGACGAGTGGCGCGCCACCACCGAGGCCACCCGGCGGCTGGACGCGCAGGCGGGGGAGCTGCGCCGCTCGAACGCCGAGCTGGAGCAGTTCGCGTACGTGGCCAGCCACGACCTCCAGGAGCCGCTGCGCAAGGTCGCGAGCTTCTGCCAGATGATCGAGCGCCGCTACGGCGACCAGCTCGACGAACGCGGACGGCAGTACATCGCGTTCGCCGTGGACGGCGCCAAGCGCATGCAGGCCCTCATCAACGACCTGCTGGGCTTCTCCCGGGTCGGCCGGATCACGCGGACGGAGGACTCGGTCGACCTGAACGCGATCGCCCGGCAGGTGCTCGACGACCTCGGGACGCTGGCCGAGGAGACCGGCGCGGAGGTGGAGGTCGGGGACCTGCCGTCCGTGCCCGGCGACCCCGCGCAGCTCGCCCGCCTGTTCCAGAACCTGATCGGCAACGCGGTGAAGTTCCGCCGCCCGGACGAACCGCCCCGCGTCACCATCGACGCCCGCCGCTCCGGCGCCGAGTGGGAGTTCCGCTGCGCCGACAACGGCATCGGCATCGAGCCCCGCTACGCCGACCGGATCTTCCTCATCTTCCAGCGGCTCCACCCGCGCGAGGAGTACACCGGTACGGGCATCGGGCTCGCCCTGTGCAAGAAGATCGTCGAGTTCCATGGAGGACGGATCTGGCTCGACACCCGCGACCGGGGCGGTTCGCCCGGTACCACGTTCCGCTGGACGCTCCCCGCAGGAGACCACGATGACCAAAGGCCCGCGCCCCATTGAAGTGCTGCTCGTGGAGGACGATCCCGGCGACATCCTGCTCACCGTCGAGGCGTTCGAGCACAACAAGGTCAACAACAGCCTGCACGTCGTCAACGACGGCGAGCAGGCGATGGCCTTCCTGCGCCGCGAGGGCGACTACGCGGACGCGCCCCGCCCGGACCTCGTCCTGCTCGACCTCAACCTGCCGCGCAAGGACGGCAGGGAGGTGCTCCACGACGTCAAGAACGACGGTGACCTGCGCCGCATCCCCGTGGTCGTGCTCACCACGTCCGAGGCCGACGAGGACATCCTGCGCAGCTACGACCTGCACGCCAACGCGTACGTGACGAAACCGGTGGACTTCGACCGGTTCATCTCCGTCGTCCGCAAGATCGATGATTTCTTCGTCTCGGTGGTCAAGCTCCCCCGCTGAGGGCGCCGCGGCACGCCCGCGGCGGACTGCCGTCCGGGTCCGGGGTGTGTAACAGTGGACGGCATGGTCGCCACGCCGGATCATGGGTTCGCGGAGTCCGCCGCGGCCCTCGACGAGGCGGCGTCCACGCTGATGGACATCTGGTCGCGCCCCCACACCGCCGCGGACGTGCCGGTGCCGTCCACGCAGCTGCGGGCCCTGTTCATCCTGGAGCGCGGCCCGGTCAACGTCAGCCGCCTGGCGGCCGGGCTGGGCGCGCTGGTGTCGTCGGCGAGCCGCCTGTGCGACCGGCTGGAGGCGTCCGGGCTGCTGCTGCGCGACCCGGGCCGCGACCGCCGCGAGGTCACCGTGCGGCTGACGCCGGGCGGCCAGGAGGTCCTCGACCGGCTGCGGACGCGGCGGCTCGAAGAGCTGGCGCAGGTGCTGGCGACGATGCCCGCCCCGGCGCGGGACGCGCTGCTGTGGGGCCTGGCGGAGTTCCACGAGGCGGCGTCGCGGCCGGACGCCCATCGCGGCGCCCTCCCGGATCCCGGATGAGACCGCCCGCGTACAAATTCCTTTAATTCCGAATTCGCCTGGCAAATCGGAAGTTAAACGGCATTGTGCATGGCCAACGCAATGGCGTTGCCATTTTTTCTCCATTGCCGATACCTGGGCCTTCGACACCACTAATATCGCGGCTCATGGCGACCACGAATGTCCTGCCGGGACGTGTCCGGACGTCCGGGGCCCTGCTCCCGGCGGCCGCCGCCATGCTCCTGCTCGGCGCGTGCGGGGGCCCGTCCCCCGGCAAGGCGTCCGCCGAGCGGCCGGGCGCCGGCGGGCGGCCGGGCGCGGAGGCGGACACGGGCCGCAAGGGACCCGCGGCCACCACGTTCGCCACCCTCCGCGGCGTCCCCAAGGACGCCGCCCCGCGGTCCGGCACCAACGGGCTGGTCGTGCACCCGACCGGCCCGAGGGCGGTGCTCGACCGTCCCGGCGGACGGACCATCGCCACCCTCCCCACCGAACAGCTCGGCGGCCCCACCTGGGTCCCGGTGGTGGAGACCTCCGGCGGCTGGCGGCGCGTGCTGCTGCCGAGCCGCCCCAACCAGGCGAGCGGCTGGATCTCCGCTGCGGGGCTGCGCACCGCGCGAACGTCCTACACCGTCAAGGTCGACCTCTCCCGCCGCGAACTGACACTGGTCAGGTCCTCGCGGCGGGTCGGGCGGTGGCCGGTCGCGGTGGGCGCCCCCGCGACCCCGACGCCGTCCGGCCGCACGTTCGTCATGGCCACCCTCGCCCCCGCCAAGAAGACGCCCAGCCCGCTCGTCCTGCCGCTCGGCACGCACTCGGCGACGCTGGACACCTTCGGCGGCGGGCCCGGCACGGTCGCCCTGCACGGCTGGCCCGACACCTCGGTGTTCGGCAAGGCCGTCACGCACGGCTGCGTGCGGGTCCCCGCGGACGCGCTGCGGAAGCTGTCGCGCGTCCCGCTCGGAACGCTCGTGCTCATCGGCTGACCCGCGCCGACCGGCGCACGCCGCTCGGCCTTCCCCAGATCGGAGATCTCACCATGCGCGCTGTCCTCAGACGCCTGACCTCGGCCGGGCTCCTGGCCACCGGTCTCGTCGCCACCACCACTCCCGCCATGGCGGGCACTCCCATGACCGGCACCGCCGCCCCGCGCGCCGCGGGCGCGGAGGGCGCGGCATACGGGCTGACGGCCACCGGGCCGATCCCGCTCGCGCCGGTGCCCACCGTCTCGTCCACCTCGGACGAGGTCAGCAAGAGCCTCCTGCGCGAGGACCGCACCAAGCTGGTCAAGGCGTCCGCGCTGAACGTGCGGGCCCGCGCGGGCCACGCCCGCTCGACCGTCGGACGGCTCAACGTCCCCGCCGCGAAGCTGATGGCCAGCACCGTGTCCGCCACCTGCGACGGCGGCCAGGGCAGCGCCCACCTCGCCAACGCGGTGGCCGCCGGACGCCGCCTGATGGCCGCCCCGCCGCCCAACACCACCGTCCCCGTCGAGCTGGACGGCGTCGGACGGGCCGCGCTCGTCCTCAACAAGCAGCAGCGCCTGCCCAACGGGCGCCTCGCCGTCACCGCCATGGAACTCCAGCTGCCGCAGAACGGCGGCTCGACGCTCCGGGTCGCCTCCGCCACCTGCGGACGGGTCGCCGCGCCGCGGCCCGCGCCCGGACCCGTCGAGGCTCCCGCGCCGACCCCGGTGAAGCGGGACCTCCCGGTCACCGGCTGACGATCGTGCCGAACGGCCCGGGAGCACACCTCCCGGGCCGTCGCACGTCACGTGCCGTCGCAGGTTACGGGCCGTCGCACGTCACGGGCCGTCGCACGTTACGGACGCGGTGGTCAGCGCACGGGGAGGAGTGCCTGGTCGAGCGTGTCGTGCAAGGCGAACACCCTGGTGAGCTGGGTGACGTGGAAGACGCCCCGCACCGCCGCCGGGCCGCCCGCGAACGCCATCGAGCCGTTCGCGGCCCCCAGCCGGTGGAACACACCGATCATCACGCCGAGGCCGGTGGAGTCCAGGAAGGCGACGCCGTCGAGGTCGATCACCAAATGGCGGGCGCCTGCGTCCACGAGCCCGATGAGGAACTCGCGCAGCCGGGGGCTCGTCTCGACGTCGATATCACCCGTGAGGGCCACGATCGTACGATCCCCATAACGGCGTGCGCTGAAGTCCACGGCAACTCCCGAAATCCCCGAGGAGAATACCGGAACGGCGCCTTGGGCCGAAGTGACCCGGCCGAAGCGCTCAGCTCGCCAGCGATTTCTCGAAATGCACGACCGACCCTTCTCTGGTCACACGGTCGGCGATCCGGACGTCCTCGGTGAAGGCCCGGATCAGTTGCAGGCCGCGTCCGTGCTCGGCGGTCAGCGGCGCCCGTCCGCCGCCCCACTGAGCGGAATCGCCGCCGCCCCCGTCGATGACCTCCACGACGCAGCGCAGCCCGTCCATCCGCGCGCGGACCTCGTACTCCATCCCGGCCGCCGCATGCTGGATGACATTGGCGCACGCCTCCCCCAGCGCGAGCGCTATGTCGGCGCGGATCTCCGGCGTCACCCCGAGGCCGCGGAGGGAGGCGTCGAGCGTATGCCGTACGAGCGGCGCGCTCTCGGCGTTCCTCGGCAGGGTCATTTCGAGGACGACCTCCATGCCAACCGCCTCCGTTCCTCTAGGAGGCAGATTTCCCACTACCACACGCCGGAAACTCCGGCCACCCCCACCTCGACCCCAAAGTGGAACAAAAGCCCTAGTCAGCCATCTCTGCCATGACTTTCGCACCCTCTCCGGCGATCTCGTCGACCGGGAACCGCTCCAGGTCGTGCCGCAGCAACGTCTCAGCGGCATCCATTGCCGCCTTGGCGGTGATCATGCATTCATGGGCCCGCTCGATCTCCCCGAGCCCGAGGCAGTCGAAGGCCACCCGCGCGTCATGGGTCGCCATCCGCAGCTGCCGGACGACCTCGTCCATGCCCATGCCCGTCCCGGCGTCGATCCCCATCCGCTTCCCCCCGTCGGCAGCTCCCCTCCGCACTCTAGACCGCGGACACCGCGGGGTCCCGGCGACATGACCATGGGCGTGACCTGCGCGTTCACGATCAAGAAGGGTCAGAACCCGTCATCGGGTCACGATTCGTCTCCGAGGTCGCCGGCGAGGGCGCGGGCGGCGGCCGTCCGGGCCTCGTCCAGACCCTCGTAGCCGGTCTCGCGGTTCTGCGCGGCCTGGTCGTCGATCCACCGGCCGTGCGCCTCCCACGCGGCCTGTTTCGTGACGCCCAGCGCGGCGCCGATCTGCGACCAGGACGCCCCCGCGGTGCGCGCGGAGCGGACCGCGAGCTGGCGGCCGTAGGCGGCCTTGCGGGCGATCACCTCGCCGAGCGCCAGAAGCTCCAGGACCTCGTCCCGGTCCAGCGGCAGCCCGCCGACCGCGTTGCGCACCCACAGCGCGTCATGACGCGCCGCCGCCGCGGGCAGCGTGATCTCTTTCTCCATCCCATCAGCTGTGATCATGACAACGAGTCTGCGGTCAGGACACCCTGACGTCAAGTAACCCTGACGTCCGTGTCGACTTCCAGACACCCCACCCCTCCCCCTTGACGTCCCGTCCCCTTGGCGCATCGCGTCCGCGATCGGGCTGACGGCACTGCTCACCGCGCTCCACCCGGCCTGCGATCTGCGGCACCCGTTCACCTCGCGGGCCAGGCACGTCCGCCCTGGCCGGGCGTCTCCGCCGACCGTCGTTCCAGCACCGCATGCAGCAGAGCTCCGGCGTCGCGCTCACCGGCTTCGCCGCGAACCTCGTCGCCGGGCACTCGTGGGGCTCACGCCTCCTCGGGGTCGTGTCCCTGGGCCGACCGCCCACCGTCGACGGGCAGGACGGCCCCGTTGACGAAGCCCGCCCCGTCCGACAGCAGGTACGCGACGGCGGCGGCCACCTCGTCCGGCCGCCCGACCCTCCCGACGGGGTGAAGCCGGCGCATCTCGTCCTCGACCCGCGCGGCCGACGCCGGATCCCGCCCGTCCAGGAACGCCTCGTACCGCTCGGTCGTGATCGAACCGAGCGCCACGGCGTTGACACGGATCCCACGCGGACCGTAGTCGACGGCCAGCGCCCGCGTCAGCCCTTCGATCGCCGCCTTGGCCGTCGCATACGGCAGGGCCCCTCGGACGGGACGCCGCGCCTGGTGCGAAGACACGTTCACGATCGCCCCACCCGTCCCCGCGTCCAGGAACCGGCGGACGGCCGTGACGCATCCGACCACCGCCGGGTCGAGGTTCAGCGCGACGAGCCCGAGGATCTCGGCCGCGGACGGGGCGCCGAGGTCGGCGTCCCGGAACACGGCGGCGTTGTTGACCCAGCCGGACAGGACACCCATGGCCTGCGCCCGGTCGGCCGCGCGCTCCGCGACGGCCTCGTCCGATGCGTCCCCGATCACGGGGACCAGCCGGGGCCCGGCGGGATGTCCGTCCGTCCACGACACGGCGGGCGGATCGAACTCGATCACAACGACGCCGTGCCCGTCCCCGAGCAGCCGCTCGACGATCACCCGGCCGACACCGCGGCCGCCTCCCGTCACCACGAACGTCCGGGCCACGTTCCTTCCTCCCGTCTTCGGACACGCAGTGGATCACACGTTTCGTATCACACCCTAAACTTCCCTATTTTTCCCTCAACACCCTATGATAGGGAGTGATGAAGGAAGAGATGTATTCGGTTCAACAGGTGGCTGACCGTCTCGGGCTCCACGTGCGGACCGTGCGCGGCTACATCCGCTCCGGACGGCTCAACGCGGTCCGGATCGGCAAGCAGTACCGGATCGCCCAGACCGACCTGGAGTCGCTGACGGGACGCTCCGGACCGGCACCCCAGCGCCCCGGCCCGGCGCCGGTCGAGGTGTCGAGCATCGTGCAGATCGACGGCATCGACCGGACGGCGGCCGACCGGCTGGGCACGCTGATCCTCGGCGGCGCGAACACCGCCCGCGACTCCGCACACCCGCTGCGCGTCCAGACCGTCCACGACACCGAACGGAACCGCATGAAGATCGTCATACTGGGCGGCGCGTCCGACACCGCGGACCTCCTGCGCATGCTGGACGTCCTCCTGGAAAGCGACAACGGCCTGCTCGGACGGGAGGCCGGCGATGCCTGACGTGATCCAGGAGCGTGCCGGGGTCCAGGTGCTGATGTGCGACCCGTCCGGCCCGCCGGTGGCCACCACGCAGGACGCGCTGGACCTGATCGGCGCGTCGTTCCTCGGCGCCAGGGTGGTCGCCGTCCCCGTGGACCGCCTGGACGAGCGCTTCTTCTCCCTGGGAACCCGGTTCGCCGGGGAGATCATGCAGAAGTTCGCCAACTACCGGCTGCCGCTGGCCGTCATCGGCGACATCACCGAGCACCTCGCGGCCAGCTCCGCGCTGCGCGCCCTCGTCCACGAGTCGGGCCGCTCCGACCACATCTGGTTCGTCCCCGACCTCGACGCCCTGGACGCACGGCTGCGCTCCGTCGCCTAACGCTTGCACGCCACGGCGCCGCACCCGTCCACCCTCGGGCGTGGTCCGCACAGCAGCGGAGAAGAGGGCAATCGACCCGGCCGATTCGCCCGCGGCTACGGCACCCATACCCAAAGGAAGAAGAACCCGTTACGGTCTCCCTCTCGACAATACCCTTGGATGTCTAAATGTTCGCGGAGATCATTGGCGACCCGCCCACATGCACGCCGATCTACATACATGCCGATGTACTCCCAGACACCGGCCTCCTCGGACGAGCCGCCACGGCCGACGTCACCGGGCCCACCAATGGCCCCGGTCCGGGCCCCGGCCCCGGCGTCTGCCGGAACGAAATTGGACGCGACCGCGAGTACGGTACAGGCCGCGGCGACGAGACCCACCTTCACTGCTCCATCCCCTTTCAACGAACGCTCCGCGCTCGCGCTTCCGTGTCGCGGAGCCGGGATGGCTGAAGCCTTCTCGGTGAAGGCTTGGAACGGCAAGGTCCGTCCCGTCCGAGACCGTTCGACATTGGACGCACCCCTGTTCACCCAGGTCAACACCACTGAGCAACCTGACCGCGCTGCCACATGAACACCCCGGTCACTCCCACCGAGAGGATCGGGCAACTGCCGCTGGACGCCGCGACAACGGCCATCGAGCCGTCCAAAGGATGGCGTCAACAGCCGAGGCGAACTCGGCAGGACGAACCCGTCGGACTCTAAAGCTCCCAAGGAACTCCACAAGGCCCGTCCCGCACCGGACGGCCAGTTCGACAGCGGACCGATGGCACATCAGCCCGCACAATTCGGCGCCGTTCCCGACCGCGACGAGCGCCCCCGTCACCGTAAGCGCATCGACGTCCGGGACCGGCGGCTCATGCGCGAGGAGTACCCGCCCCGCTCGGGGCGACGGATCGTCAATTCGATCGCCACCAGCGCCCCGGCACTGACACCGACCACGCACGCGGGACGCGGGCCCGTCCGTCACCGGTGCGATCAACCGTTGAGCGTCCTCGCCCACATCACCAACGACAGCACCGGCGCATCACCCCAACGTCCGCGCGCGCCAACCCACGAGGCAGAACATCACCTGGACGGCGGCATCTCAGGACGGCCGTCTCCGGCACCGAATCACCTCCCAACGCGACCTTAATACACATTAATATGCAACCGAAACAAGAAAGCATCAAGGCAATGAACACCGACTCCTCTACGGAAGGCAAATACTGGCGTTTAGCCGCAACGCCGGTTAATGTTGCCGACAGGGGCATCGTACGGCTGATCATTGTGCGGGATGAATCAGTCGATCATGAAGGAGGGCTCAGGGGAATGGCGCATGAGTACACCGTGGTCACGCCTCACGGGGACGTCCACCTCACGACCGAGAATCACCATTCTGCGTTCGGCAGCATTCACGACTTCCTTGAGCACCACAAGACCGAGATCTCGGCGGCGGTCGGTGTGACCTCCGTGGGACTGCAAATCCTGTCGTTGTACCTCTCGCACGGCCGCCGCGGCCCCCGCCTCGGCTGACCTCAAGTCCAGAGCGGCCGGTCGGACCGCCTCCGCAACGGCCCGACCGGCCATACACAGCCCAGCCCAAGCCGTCCGCCGAACGACACTGCACGATAGGCGTCCGGCGTCCAGCGTCCGATGCCCGTCGTAAGCTTGATGCGCACGTGCCGGACGGGAGGCTGAGGTGGGCGAGACGACGCTGACCGAGGTGATGGTCGAGCTGGCCGAGCTCAACGACCCGAGAACACGCGAGGTCAATGAAAAGCACGGTGACGACCACGGTGTGAACCTCGGCAAGTTGCGAGCGCTCGCAAAGCGGCTGAAGACGCAGCAGGAACTCGCACGCCGGCTTTGGGAGACCGATGACACCGCGGCGAGACTGCTGGCGCTCCTGATCTGCCGTCCGAAGGCGTTCGAACGCGACGAGCTGGACGTCATGCTGCGCCAGGCCCGCACGCCCAAGGTGCACGACTGGCTCGTGAACTACGTGGTGAAGAAGAACCCGCATTCCGAGGAGCTGCGTCTCGCCTGGTCCGCCGATTCTGATCCGGTGGTCGCGAGTGCCGGCTGGGCACTGACGACAGAACGCGTGACGAAGAATCCCGCGGGGCTCGACCTCGCAGGGCTGCTCGACGTCATCGAAGCACAGATGAAAGACGCTCCGGATCGCCTCCAGTGGGCGATGAACCACTGCCTTGCCCAGATCGGGATCGATCACCCCGAGTATCGTGCCCGCGCCATCGCGATCGGCGAGCGCCTGCAAGTACTCAAGGACTACCCGACCTCGCCAGGCTGCACGTCTCCGTTCGCGCCCATCTGGATCACCGAGATCGTCCGCCGCCAAAACGACAAGGCCGCGACCCACTAAACGAGCCGACGGCGCCCACCCCCTGATTCACCAAAGCGTCACGCGGCGTCCCACCATCCATCCCCGCCGACCCGATCGCCCACCTGGCCACACGTCACGTCTGAGATCAGGCGCCGGAAACAATGGCCGTCAGCCCGAAGCACCACCGAGGCTGATCTCATTGCCTTCCGCGTCCCGATAGGTCACCTTGGTCACGCCACCTTCGTACGTCTCGCGCGCTGTCGGCTCGATACCGCGCCGGGCGATCTCTGCGACCCGGTCGTCCAAGTCGCCGACGAACACCAGCACCAGGGCGTTCCCCGCCCGTTCCTGCTTCTGCACGATGTAGACGTACCGGTGCTCGGCCACCTCCCATACGGCCTCGATATCGTTCGGAAAGAACGACGGCTCCCTGCCGAAGAACCTCTCGTACCACGGCAACGACGCGGCGTAATCCGTGACGGGGATGCCGACGAAGAGATCCTGTGCCATGTGGTGCCCCACGTGTAGGCGACGTGTCACCGGTACAGACCTCGGCGGAGTCGAAAACTCATCGGCGTTCCGCGCCCACCACCTCGACCGCGGAGCCGACACCGGGCTGGACAGGTCTCCCTCGGAAGACGGAGCACAGCTAGCTCCTCAGAGGTATCTTTGCAGAGAAATCTTTGCAGACATGTCTCTGTGAAGTAGGTTCTGGCGGTATGCCACCCTCTGAAGCCAAGCGCCGTGCCGGACGTCCAACCGCCGTACGCATCGGCGTGATCGCCGGACTCGTCGCAAGCACTTCCAGCATCACAACTCTGAGCACCATGCCCACTGTGAACGCGGCGTCGTTGCCCGCGCCGGCTCACACCCCGAAGTGGACACGCTGTGATGCCCAAGAGACTCCAGGAGCAGAGTGCGCCTCCCTGCCACTGCCGATCGACTGGGGCCATCCCAACGGTCCGAAGTTCGAACTGAGCGTGGCCCGGCGCAAAGCCACGGATCCGGGCGACCGCGTCGGATCGCTGGTGTTCGGCCCTGGCGGCCCGGGTGACAGTGGCGTCGATCGGGTCGTGGAGGGCATCTCCCGCTTCAGTCCCGAAGTGCGCCGACGCTTCGACATCATCAGCTTCGACCCGCGCGGCGTCGGACGCAGCAACCCCATCACCTGTTCCGACGACCTGACCGCACGACGACCATCACCGAAAGTCGAGACCGAGGCCGCCTTTCGGGCCACTCTCGCCTACAACACCAAGCTGCGCGCCGACTGTCGCGAGCGCACCGGTCCGCTGTTCGACCATCTCGACACTCTGAGCACCGTCCATGACCTGGAGGCCGTTCGCGTCGCCCTCGGCGAACCCAAACTGACCTTCCACGGCAGTTCCTACGGGACGATGCTCGGTGCCCAGTACGCCGAGACGTACCCGCACCGCATTCGCGCCATGGTGTTGGAAAGCGTGCTGGATCACAGCGTTCCGACCGCTCGCGTCCTCCTACGCGACCAGGGCCTCGCGGCCCAGGACTCCTTCAACGAATTCGTGAAATGGTGCACCGCCAACACAGGATGCGCACTACATGGCCGCGATGTACGAGCGGTCTGGAAGGACCTACTCGACCGCGCGGAACGCGGTGAGTTGGAGAACCCGTCCAAGCCCGGCGCCCGCCTGTCGTCGATCGACCTCGTCAACACGATCGCGTTCCGCGCCTTCTACAAGGCCGACTTCGCCGGCCTGGCGCAGACGATTCTCGCGCTCGAGAAGAGTCGTCCCCTCCCGGCAGGGTCCGCCGTCCTCTCCCCTCTTCCACCAAGCGCCCCGATCTTCTGCTCAGACTTCCGCCTGCCCGTCCGCGACCACCGCGAGTACGCCTCACTTGTACGGACGCTGAACCGGACCGCCCCGGACATGCCGTACCTGCTTCCTCTCCGCATGGTGGCCTCATGCATGGGCGCGCCCACCAACAACCCCCAGCACCGTCTCAAGGTCAATGGCGCCCCGACGATCCTCCTGTCGAACGCCCTGCACGACCCCGCCACCGGCTATTCATGGGCACGGTCGGTAACACGTCAACTCGGCCGAAGCGGCGTTCTCCTAACCTACGACGGTCACGGGCACGGAAGCGTCACCAACGGTCCCTGCATGGAGAACACCGTCAACGCCTATCTCACCGACCTGAAAGCCCCCGCCCAGGGGGCCACCTGCCCTGCCCCAACCCGCGGAACCACTCACCGACTTGGTCCGTTGGAGGGCCTGTGGCAGTCATCGCCTTCATCACGATCCCCGGGCTCGTGATCGCACTGGTCGCCTTCGCCGTCCTCGATCGTGTCGGCCTGTGGGCGCACCGCAGGTTCCACCTGCCTTGGAGGCGGGACGAGGTGGGCCGTCCGGTGTCCGCGGTCGCCGTCGGCGAACTGGACGCCTTCTTCCACGGCACGCACCGCCATCAGCAGGAGCAGCGCCGTTCCTCACTAATGCTGCGGGACGAGGAGAACGACTGTGCGCCTCCGCGCACAAAAGTCGACCTAGACGCCGGAACCGTCACCTTGCGACGTCCGTCCGACTCTGCTTGAGCGTCCGAGTCACTCACTCCAAGCCACACCACGCAGCTTCTCCGAATGCCTAGCCTGCACCCACCCAGCACCACAGCCTTCGGTACACGGCTAGCTATTACCGCCCCAGACCAAGAGCGGTACCGTCCCCGTTGGTGACGATCGGACTATCCCCAGCAACACTGCCGTCTGAAGCAAGCGCGGCGTGGTCGTGGCCGGTGGCGATGCCGTACTCGATCGCCGTGCTGAAGGCAAGAAGCGCGGCCATCAGCGCACCCACGACAAGAGGCCGTACTCTCCGCTGCCTGACACCTCTTCCCAGCCGACGACCGGCGCTCAGCGCACGTGCCGACACCATCCCCGCGGATACACGCGTCCTCATCGGGACTCTCCTTTGTCCAACAGGCGAACCCTCCACAACTACATACGCACGACGGTTACAGCGACCCAGGGGCCCTCCAACCACGAGAAGCGAGGATCACACCCTCAGGACAGCAGTCACAATCTGGCACTACAGAGCTGCGTCCCGACTCACTACCCCCCACCGGTCGCGCGCTGCCTTGGTTGCGACCCGGAAGCACCGTCTCGTGACCAGCGTCCCGGCCAGATGCCGGGCGTACATCAGATGACATAACCGACGGCACGGGACGCCGGCGCGGCCGGACGCTGACGCCCGTCACCTGATAGCCCGCCAGCGAAGAACCGTTCGACGTACCAACGCCCAGATTGAGGCTTACCCTCTAACACCTTCAAGGCGGGCCGCCGCGGTCACTCACAGCGCGTACTCATCGCTGCCGAAGTACGCCGGTTCGCTAATGAGCCCGACTGGGGTGTATCGCGGACGTATCAAAAATCGCATACGCCCCGGCAACACTCTTCCGCCTTCAGTGGAGACATGGACCCCAGTGGTCCGTCCCGAGGGCGTGGTCGCCCTCGGTTTCGGAAGGTGATCACGAAAGAGGAGAAGGCCGTGGCCGAAGACGGAGCATGGGACCGGCGTTCACTGCTGCAGGGCGCAGCCGTAGTGGCCGGTGCCGCCGCGGCGGCACCGCTACTGGGCGGGACGGCCGCGGCGCGCGCCGACGGCGGCGACGCGGAAGCGTTGTTCAAGGCCGGGAAGTTCGAGCAGGCTGGCCGCGCCTATGAGGAGATCCTGAAGAAGGACCCCTCGAACCTGCTAGCGGCTCGTCAACGCGGTTACGTCGGCCTACTGAGCAACAAGTTCCCCGAAGCCGAGAAGTACCTCACGATGGCCCTCAACCTGGCGCCCGATGACAAGGAGACCAACGCGCTCCTCGGCGACTGCTACATCCGGCAAGACAAATTCTCCCTCTCCGTGCCGCGCTGGCAGGCGGCCGGCGAGGAAGCCTACGCCAAATGGTTCGCGGCGGTCGGCGGCGATACGTATCAGATCCACGGCGACATCGCGCGGGTGCCATGGCAGCAGGTGGACCCGGAGCCGCAGGTCGATGCCTCGGTCAACGGCGGGCCCCCGAGGCGCTTCAGCTTCTACACCGGCGCCGGGTGGCTGGGCCTCTCTGCGAAAGTGGCCAAAGAGGCCGGGCTACGTCCCGTCCACAAGGTGAAGAGCGACTTCGAAGGCCACATCATGTGGTCGTACTTCGGGGTGCTGGACTCCTTCAAGCTGGGCGACATCGAACTACGCAACATCCCTGTGAACTGGTCGGAGGCGGAGTCGGCCGAAGATGCGCCTCCCAAGACCAACGACGGCCTCATCGGCACGTGGGTCTTCTACCACCTGCTGACCACTTTCGACTACGCGGGCCATTCGCTGATCCTGCGCCGTCCGACCCCCGAGGCGACCAGAAAAGTACGCGCCGATGCCGCCCGGGCGGGCACCAAGCCACTGCCCCTGTGGCTGGCCCGCGAGCAGATGTGTCACAGCAGGGGCAGCTTCGTCGGCAACGCCGGTACCGGAACAGGCGTGGTCGGCGTGAACGTCGGCGGAGCCGGCGAGAATGTTGTGGGCATGTCCGGGGAAACAACGAAGCGCCTGCGGATCCGCACCGATCACGACCGCCCGCTCGAGACGTTCGGCCACAGCCACCCGACCGTCACCTACCCCTGCTACCCGAAAGAGGTCCGTCTCGGCGACGCCGTCGCCAAGGAGGTCTACTGCGAAACGGACCCGAACCTGCCGGTCAACGTGCCCTGGCCCTTCGGCCCAGGCTTCGACGCGATCGGCCACTTCGCCCACTGCTTCTTCAAGCCCTACAACCTCACCCTCGACTTCACCAACATGAACCTCTACATCGCCCGCGGCAAAGCCACCTGACCCACCACCGGCACAAGCGTCCTAGAACTGCGGCAGAGCCGGACTGCGGAGAAACCACAGCGTCGCGCCGGCAACAGCCACAGCCCGCCCGGGCGACGGGACCGACCCGAAGAGGTCGCGCACCCGCCGTCCGGGCCGACCCGCGGGGTAGAGAAGACCGGACCGAGCGGAACATTGAACTACCCTACCCGGCGGCCCGTTTCAAAAGGGTCACCAGCTGCCGTGCCACGCGCAGCGCGACGTCCTGCCCGTGGTTGTCGGCGACCAGCGCGAGCGCCAAATCCAGGCACGCGCTCAGCCCGGCACCCGCCCAAACGTCGCCGTCGCGGATGAAATCGGCGGCGAGCTGGTCGGCGGTGGACCAGAGCGTCGGAGCCAGCCCGGAAACGGCCGGTTCGTGGCAGAGTGGCGGGATGCCTGGCGCGCGATACGGAATGGATGCGCCCTACGGGTTCAGCTTCGTGGGCTTAGTCGTGCTGGGGTTCTGGGTGACAGGGCTTGTGATGGCGATCAGCGCCGATCTGGCCGCCGCGCTGCCCGCGCTAATCTCCGGCACCCTGCTGGCGGGGTGCCTGGCCCTGAGCCTGCACACCACCCTGCGCGGCAAATTCCTGGTCTGGCGGGACGTGCTGGACGATCTGGACCTGCGTGGCGACGAACGGCTGCTCGACCTCGGCTGCGGACGCGGCGCCGTCCTGTTGGCCGCAGTCCGGCACCTCCCGCAGGGCCAGGCGGTCGGCGTGGACCTGTGGCGCGGACGGGACCAGTCCGGCAACACCCCAGCGGCGACCCTGCGCAACGCCCGCGCCGAAGGCGTCGCCGACCGCGTCCGCGTGCAAGGAGGTGACCTGCGCAGACTCCCGTACGCGGAGGCAAGCTTCGACCTGGTCGTGTCCAGCCTGACGGTGCACACCATCTTCGGCGCGGACGCCCGCGCCCAAGCGATCACCGAGGCGTACCGGGTGCTGCGGCCGGGTGGCCGCCTGCTGATCGCCGACCTGGCGCGGACCCCCCGCGAGTACGCTGCGGTGCTGGCCCGGCTGAACGCCCAGGACATCCACGTGCGCGGCCTCGGCTGGCGCGCGTGGTGGGGCAGCCCGTGGGTCCCGACCCGCCTGCTCACCGCCCGCAAACCCGCCACCCCCTGAACACACCCACCGGCACGATCCAGGCCCCATGGCCACCTGGCGTTTGACGACACCATCGATTTCAGTGAGCAGTCACACGTGTGTGCTCCACGACTTCCGGGGAAACGGGGTTGGGAGATCGCCTCGTTGCTCGGCAAGATGGCCGCGCGGGAACTCAAGAAGAGCAAGCAGGCAAGAAGCGCCGCAAGCCCAAGAAATCGGGCACCGTGGCTGATGAACAGAGGAGGCCCAGCGTCAGCGATGAGTCACTGACCTGGCCTTTGTGGTGGGAGCGGGTGACGGGAATCGAACCCGCGCTGTCAGCTTGGGAACCAAGGCGAACTCGGCCGTGCCCCCCGCCGACCTGGCGTTCGACCGTCCCGCAAGTGACCGTGAGTACCCCTCACTGACCGCCCCTAATGGCACGCTAATGGCACGGCACCGTAGCTGCTGACCCGCGCGTCCTCGACCTGATCGGAACGACAACAGCACCCGATTACCTGAGGGCAAGCGGACCCGGAGCGCAGGGCTGGCCACGGCCCGAGCACCGGAAGCCGCACGGCAGCGATCGCCCCCAACCACACAACACACCTCAGCCACGCTGTGGCGATCGTAGGGCGCAACCCATCGCCGTCTGCTCCGTAGCAAGATCAGCGACGTCCAGGCACGCCACACATACCCGTTGACCAGCGTTGCAACGCCCCGCAGGTCCATCCCCGTCTAAGGTCATCCGACCCCGTTGTTGGCACCGCCGTTAACATGCGCACCCGTCCCAGAGGATACGCCGCATGAACGGCGAGACGTTGCGACGGACAGATTCGCGCGGGCGTGGCCTTCGACCCGCGGGGGGCCGGGGATACGAAGCCCCCGCTTCGGGCGTATCTAACCTGTCTGACCAGCCACGTCAATTGCAAGCGCATGAGGCACATGGAAGCCACAATAGTCCACAGCCTGAGCCTCCAGCGGACCTATGATCATCGTGATCAATTTGGTTGTTCGCAGCGAAGTTCCTAGATTGTCCAGGACGAGGACGAAACCTTGGTACCATCCATCGAAGCAGTCAGTTGCATGTCGAGAGCGTGAGGAGTCAAGGGTGGTGGATAGCGGAAGAGTTGACTCCGTCCGTAAGGAGCTATTCCTTCAATGGCTGCTTGCTTTGAGTGATGATCATAGGTCTCGCCGCTTATGGAGAGAACCTGAAGCGACTTGCTGTATTGGAGTCAGAGGTGCTCGCCCTTGGATTAAGTACTATAATCCTGGAATTTTCCGCTACTCCAACATTCCATGGCCGCAGCATATGTGGGGTGAATATGTGGGCGCCCCGTCAATAGATGGGCTAGAGGCGAGAATCCTCGTCCACTACGAAAAGGATGGCCTGATAAACCTCAAGGAGGTCAATGGCTGGGAGGTCGCGCAACTTACCGATAGCGGCGCTGCGGTTGCCGAGGAGTCACGGCAGGCGCGAGTTCGCGATGGCCGAAGGTCCCAGATATGCAAGGCCCTTCTGCGCTGGCTGGGAGGGGACGAACCTCCATGGCGCCTACGATCGGCGGTGCTGGAAAAATTCCTGAGCTTCCATGAAGAGCCAATAGGGCCGCCAGCTTCTATTTATGAGCTATTCGACGCGATGCAGCAAATGGAGCTAGAAAATTTTATTGCGGTGCGCGCCCTTGATGATGAAGACTCATCTAGAATTTATACTAGCACGTCATTTTCACGAGAAGATAGTCCGGGGCGCATCACGACCGATTCGCTTACAGCTCGAATAACTGACCGCGGTCTAATCTGTCTCGATCACCATGGAGGGGACCCCTATAGGATGAAGGAATCTCAACGTCATACTATCAGTCATAAGACATACAACCTTCACGGGCCAACAGGGAACTTGGTGATCGGCGATGGCTCGATCCGCCAGGGCATTGGCTTCGTAGCGCAAAACGACAATGATGCTGTTGACGTTGGGGCAATAAGGAGATTCGCTGAGGCGGTAGAGCAAGCGATTCCAGCACTGAACCTATCGATGGAAGCTCAACATCAAGTCGATGAACTATTGTTCGAGATAGCACAGGCTGCTGCCGTCAAGCGCCCCGACCATAATAGGCTTCGTGTGCTTGGAAATTCACTGCGCACTCTCCTAGAAGGTACGGCGGGAGGAGTACTCAGTGGCGTTCTGCTAGGGCTATGGGGTAGCTAGTTGACCTTCCGACATCGGTGGCCTCGTAAATCTAGCAGGATTGCAGGGTCGCACCCGCACATGGGTAGATTCCAGCCAAGGCTTCGCCAGCCTAGAAGCCATGCCCGGCGCCAGGGGCGTCTACTCCGTTGGAACTATTAGCCGCCTTCTTCGGTGCCTTCTGGGCTGGGGCGGCCTCGACCAGGCTGCGCGGCGGGACCGGACGGGACAGGCCGCACGCCCGGCGCGCCGGGGCGGGCGGCCGCTGGCGACCGCGTAGCGGGCGCCTTTAAAGACGTAAAGAAGGTTCTCATCCGGGCGCGGGGGTCGTGGGGTCACGTCGGGGTCGGCTGGCCTCTTACGTTGAGTAGGGCTCGCATGGTCTCGGCTGGGGTGACGCAGCGGAAGCCGGTGTCGTCGTCGTGCATGTCTGCTGACGCGTCGTTGAACGTGGACGGCGCGCAGCGTAGGAAGGGGCTCGTGAACGCGCTGCCCTTCAGCTCGTAGCGGCCGGGCTCGGACTCGGTCGAGCACCAGTCCCAAGTGTTGCCGCACATGTCGTAGACGTTGTAGGGCCTGACGCCGCTTGCGTAGCAGTCAACGGGGGTCGTGCTGCGTTTCCCGCCCTCTCGGCAGTTGACCTTTGCTGGAGTTCGCTGGTTGCCCCAGGGGTAGATCTCGCCTCGTGTGCCTCTGGCTGCCTTCTCCCATTGCTGGGCACTGGGCAAGGTCTTGGCGGACCACTGGGCGTATGCCTGGGCGTCGTGCCATGTGACGAACACGACGGGGTGGTTTTCGAGTCCTTCGGGGATCTGGCCGTTCTCCCAGTGCTGCGGCGGCTTGTGGTCGGTCGCAGTGACGAAGCGCGCGTAGTCGGCGTTTGTGGTGGGGAACACGTCGATATAAAACGCCGGGAGGTAGACCGGTTCGCTGTTCTCGCCTGCGAAGTAGACACCGGCCGGGACCAGCGTCATCAACTTCCCGTCGATCGGGTGCCTGGCCTGGTCTTCGTCGCCAACGGGTACGTCCGGCTCTGGCTCGGGGCTTGCTGGCTGCTCTGAGGACACGCCCGGATCTTGTGTGGACGAGGCCCGGCCCGTCAAGCTGATCATCTCGGCGAAGCGTGCTTGCACGTCGGAGCTACAGGCCGCAAGGACGGTATCAAGGCCCTGCTGGTTGATGGGTCGAGGGGTGACGTTCCCCTTCTCCCATCTGACGATCATCCGCTCGCTTACGCCGAGTTCCGCCGCGAATTCGACTTGGCTCACGCGTTTTGACTCCCGTAGGGCGCGCGCTTCCTTGCCGGTCCAGCGTGAGACTGTAGGGGGCATGTCGTGCTCTCCGTAGCGGGGCGGTTCTCAGACTGCTTCGGCCGGGATCTCTTCGTATTCCTTGCGAAGAGTCTCCAGAATCGGATGGGTGTCTGGGAATTCCACCTCGTTGATGCCGGTGATCGCACGCACTCCAATGGCGGTGTTGGTCGCGAATGCGACTTCCATGCGAGGCAAGTCGGAGAGGTTGACGGGAGCAAGGGAAGTCGCGTCGTGCACTTGGTGCAGTAGGCGCATGGTCACGCCTGTGAGCACTTCGGCATTAGGCCAGATGACTTGCTGACCGTCGAAGAAGCCTATGTTCCACGTTGCTCCCTCGGAGACGTAGAGGTTCGGGTCCGTGAAAATACAGTCGTCGAATCCGTCGAGCTGGGCGTTACGGCGATGCCATAGGGCACCGAACAGACCGACGTGCTTCTGTTCGGGCATCTCGCGGATGTAGGGGACGGAGCGCACCCGGATCGGGGACATCGGCCACGCCCCGGACGGGCGGGTCGTGACGAGAACCTTCGGCTCGGCTCGGGCTCCGGGGTGGCCTAGTTCGAGGTCGGGGTCGTAGATCGTTACGCGGACGACGAACGCGCCGTCTAGTCCGGCGGTGGCCTGTCTGACGTACTCGCGGACCTGTTGGCGGTCTAGTTGATGACCGAAGAGGACCCGGCAGTCCCGGACGAGTCGCTCTAGATGGTGCGAAAAGCCTCTGATGTGCTGGTCTTCCATGCGCATTGACGTGAAATGACCGTAGTTCACGAGAGCCAGCGATTTGAGCTCATCCGGGGTGACAGGTACGCCGTTGAGTTCAGCCATGGGGCCCAGTGTGGCAGTAGGTACGGGCTGCTCACAGCGCTGGGTGCAGGACAAGTTCAGTGCTGCGTCGGTGTCAGGACATGGGAGCGGCTTCATTGACACGGCACCGTGGTCGGTATGAGCGGTCGTGTGCATTCGGGAGACAAGGTGGTGCGGCTCGCCAAGCCGCGTCTGCATGGCAATGGCGCGGGACAGGCCGGTGGGCTGAGCGAGGAAGAGCGCCAGATCCCTCTAGCGGAACTCGCCGAGATCACGGCGGAACTCGATGAACTCCACGCGCGGACGCGGCAGATCACGGCTCGGTTTCACGGAGCCGCTACCCCTGCTCCGGCGAACGAGTTCGGAGCGGCCTGAGATGAATGACTCCACATCAAGACGTGCGATGGAAACGCGACCGCACAACGATGACCCGGCGCTGCGTCGGCTCCAGGAGGAGTTCACCGGTCACCGGATATGGCGGGCTCAGCGCTGGGACGGGTGTCCGGGTGACTGGGTGGCGACGCTGCACGACCCGGCCGCCGGCGTCGACGCGACGGTGATCCAGCCGGACTCGGCGTCGCTGCGTGCGGCGTTGGAGGACGAGCGGCAACGCGTGGCCTGCCGGATGAGGGGAGCCTGGTGATGCTGGTGTGGAGTTTCCCACCACCAGGTGAGACCGATCCAGAGATGGGCCGGCCGGTCTGGGGGGAGGCTGAGGCGGCACGGCGGGTGCAAGCTCCCCCAGGGGCACCGGTCGTGCTGCCTCGGCCATGGACGGCACGGCGACTGCTCAACCGGCTTGCGCGGGCGCTGCGGCGGCTCGGATGGAAGGTGGAACCGAGGTACGCCGAGACGCCACCCATCTTGCGCGTGCACTTCACCGAAGTTGCGGACCTGGGTGACAGCGTGACCGTCGTCCGCAGAGATGGTGAGTGGTGGTACCGGTCAAGTACCGGTGAGTTGTTGGCGCCGTGCTCGGATGTCGAGCTGGCGGTGTCGCGGGTGACGGGGTCGCTGAATAGGTGGGTCGCTGAGGCGAAACCGTTGTGGAGGATGGGCGGAGCCTGATGGACGCCGGGGTAGCCCTCGCCGAGATCTCGAAAAACTTCGGGGCCACGTGCTGGTGGGGGCCACATACCCGGTCACTGTGGGCGCTGGTGCGCTGCGAGGATGGGTGGCGCCTCGTGGAAGCGATCTCGCCTCAAGAGTTGATCACGGCCGTCACGCCTCCGGACGGATGGCCGAGGCCAAGATGCCGTGTGACACGGGACGGCGAGGCGCCGCGGGGCCGTGTGCCGCACGGTGGTTGCTCTTCGGCGACGCGCGGAATGGTCAGCAACGCGGCTCGGACTAGAGGACCTTAGTACTCTCGTCCAGGTCGTCGTGCCTCGTACTGAGGCTCCCGAGTTGGCCTCGGATTTCCCTTAGTTGCTGGACAGAGACCGGAACTCCTCGCTTCGTTCTGGTGAGGTCTCGCCGACCTCTGCCCGCCCGGGGTTGCCACGACGGTTGCGCTCCCGGCTCCTGGAAGGTCGTGACCATACCTTCTTCGCAGAGGACAGCGATCGCGTTGCTGACGGTCGTCCCTGAGACGCCGTACTGCTTTGCGAGTCTGGCCCCGGGGCAAGGTCTCCCCACCGGGTGGACGCCGGACGCACTGTTACGGCGCAGGTCATCAGCTCGATGACTTCCGGCACACCGGCAACCAACTTGCGGCGGACATGGGCGTCTCGACCAAGAACCTAATGGCGCGCATGGAGCATGACAACGAGCGGGCCACGTTGCGCTACCAACACAGGTTTGGCCAAGGCTTACCGCATCATCGCGGACGCCCTTGATGCCCTCGTTCGGGGAGAGCGCGGCCGGGAGGGTGGCGAGGACTGCGGCGCGAGGGGGGCACTGGTGCCGGTGGCTTGATGGCCCGTCCGTGACGACAGCCAGAAGCGATCAAGGCCCAGGTTCTGGGGATCATGCCCCTGGCCTTGGCCTTTGTGGTGGAGCGGGTGACGGGAATCGAACCCGCGCTGTCAGCTTGGGAACCCAACCGATCTTCCCCACTAGGCGGCCTGACCTGGTGCTCCCCCGCACCGCGAGTGACCGCTACTGCCCCCTGGTCACCCTGCCTAATTGCCCGCTAATTGCCCGTCACCGTAGCCTCTGACCTGCGCGTCCTCGGCCCGATCGGTACGGCGACGGTGCCCAGATGATCCGAGGGCAAGCGGACCCGGAGCGCAGGGCCGGCCACGGCCCGAGCACCGGAAGCCGCGCGGCAGCGATCGCCCCCGACCCTGCAACCCACCCCAGCCACGCTGTGGCGATCGTAGGGCGCAACCATCGCCGTCTGATCCGTAGCAAGATCAGCACCGTCCAGGAACGTCCTCTAGGGTCCCCTGACCAGCGCGGCACCCTCCTGCGGGTCCACACCCGTCCAAGATCATCCAACCCCGCTGTTAGCACCAGCGTTAGCACGGACGCCCGTCCCGGAGGGTGCGCCCGCGCGAACGGCGAGACGGTGTGACAGACCGCTTCGCGCGGGCGTGCCCTCCGGCCCGCGGGGGGCTGGGGGCCGCGAGGCCCCCGCTTCACGCTCGTTCAACCGACATGCAAAGAATCTGCTGAAGCCACCCCGCCGCCTGCGATCTTTCAATATGCTTTCAACATGGGAAGCGTACGACTCAAAGTGAATCTTGAAAAGTTCCGCAATCAGATCCAGAGCCAGAAGCTGAAGGGAACGCAAATCCTTACCGCAGTCCATGAGGGCCGAGATAACATAACACCCGCGAGGAACAAATTCCTCACATGGGATGAATTTAATACGACTCTTCTCAAGAACGCTTTTGAGGTCCACGGCTCCCTCACGATATCACCAGAAAATGAATACGGTCAGCATGACCTGGATATCCTGAACTTGAAGTTCGGAACGCCGTCCGAAGATGCCGAGGTTGCCGAACTCCTCAAGAGGATAATCGAAGAAAAGTTGAGAACGCTAGACTCGATCAACGATCGTGTAGAACTTTGGGCCGAGGTATCCCCTGAACCATCACTGGCAAGCGGGGGAAACGAAATATTCCTAGTCCACGGCCGCGACCATGCAACCAGGGAGACGATTCGAGGTTTCCTTGGTCGCGCCACGGAGAGGGAGATCATCGTTCTGGATGAGACCGCAGGCAAGGGCGCGGACATCCTGGGCAAGCTGCTTACTCAGGCAAGCAGGGCAGCTTTCGCTGTTGTACTCCTCCCCGGGGATGACAAGGGATGTCTCGCTTCATCGGATGACCTCAAGCCACGAGCCCGCCAAAACGTTATCCTTGAACTGGGCTTGTTCATCGGCCTTCTCGGACGCGAGAAAGTTACTTGTGTTTACCAGGAAGGCGTTGAACTCCCCAGCGACTATCTCGGAGTGTCATATGTCGCTCTCGATAACAACAGAGGTTGGCAGATAGATCTGGTGCGCGAACTGCGTACTGCTGGAATTGACGCATCCATCGACAAGCTTCTATAAGCATCAGATGTGCGGGCCGATATTGCTTAGCGAGCCGATGGCACGTCGCACACGCCCGACGCTCCTGGGACCGGTTCTATTGCCGCGAGATAGCTCATAGATCCACGGATTCCGGTTAGTACAGACTGTCGAGGCTTCTTCCGTGCCCGCTGCATACTGGCGGGTGTGGTCGGCGCTGCGCGGCGGGACCGGACGGAACAGGCCGCATGCCCGCCGCGCAGCGCCGGGCGCGGCCGCTGGCGACCGCGTAGCGGGCGCCCTTGAAGACGTATTGAAAGTACTCATCCGGCTGCGTGTGGTTCTGGGGTCGTCGGTCTCCGGGTGTGGGGCTGTGGGTGGTCGTCGTGGGTGGTAGAACGCTCGGTTATGGGTGAGGAGCGGTTGCGGGAGATCGGTGGGGAGTTGCGGCGCCTGCGGAGGGCGGCGGGGCTGTCGGGGGTGGGGTTGGCTGCTCGGGCTGGGGTGCCACAGCCGACGGTGTCTCGGGTGGAGACGGGGCGGCGGGTGTCAGATCCTGAGGTCGTTGTGCGGTTGTTCGGGGCGTTGGGGTTGGGGTCTGCCGAGGTTGAGCGGCTTAGCGCGTTGGCGCGTGAGGCGTACGCGGGGGCGGTTGGGCGTCGGGTTGATGCTGGGGTGTCGTTTCGCCCTGGGGCCGGCGTGGAGCTGGCTCGGGCCGCTGGTGTGCTTCGAGTGTTCTCGGCGGCGGTGATGCCTCGGCCGTTGTGGACGCGTGAGTATGCCGTGGCTGCGGGGTTGGGGTCGGCGGACGAGGCCGCGGCGTGGTCTTCGCTGCTGGACGGTGGAGGGCGGCGTGTGGTGGTCGTGCTGACGGAGGGTGTGTTGCGGACCTGGCCGGGGTCGGGTGAGTGCATGGTGGGTCAGTTCGGGCGCCTGGTCGAGGTGGCGGACCGTGATGGCGTGCGGGTGGGGATCGTGCCTGGGCATGGTGGGGCTCGGGCACCGCTGCATGGATTCGTGGTGCACGATCAGGCGGCCGTCACGGTCGAGACGTTCACGCGCGAGTTGACCTTGTCCGATGCCGGTGAGGTGCGGGAGTACCTGGAGATCTTCGATGGCTTCGAGCGGACGGCCGTGTTCGGTGATGAGGCTCGGGCGCTGATCAAGCAGGCCGGGCGTGATCTACGGAACGCTCTAGGCTCTATTCACTGAACGTATTGAATAGCCCTCTAGGCTTGTCGTACGCTGCGTGTTCCTCGGGGCGTATAGCCCCCTAGACGCGCGGGTGGTGATCGACGTGACGCGCTGGTCTCGTCTGTTCGCGGGGCGGCCTCAATCGATCGGTGACGCCAGGGCCTTCGCTCGGGCGCTCGTGGTCGATCGTGCTTCCGATGCTCTGGCGGAAACCGTTGAGCTGGTCGTCAGCGAACTCTGCACGAACGCCGTCGAGCACACGGCGAGCGGCGAGGAGGACGGCAAGTTCGTCCTCGAAGTAGAGATGCAGAACGGACATGTACGGGTGGGCGTGCTCGACATGGGCGCGCAGACACGCCCGACCGTCAGCAATCAGGCCAGCGGCGCGGACGTGACATCCGGACGCGGCTTGTTCATCGTGGAGGCGGTCTCCAAGTCGTGGGGTAGCGAGCCCGTCCGGGTGGGACGACGGGTCTGGGCGGACGTCGTCGGTATGCCGGTGTGAGCGGGCCGCCGATACCGCGCCGCCGGCGGCGGCTACGCGCTGTCAGTTCCTCGACCGGCGATGAGCTTTCCGACACAGTGTCTAGGGTCCTAGACTCGCTGGCACCGATCGGAGGGGGTGTCATGCCAGGCGAGTTGGAGCGCATCGCGCAGATCGACGACCCGTATGAGCTGCTGCGCGCCGCGACTGAGCGTCTGGCAGATGCGCAGCAGGAAGTGACGGAGTTGGCGCGGTTGCGGCGGCGGCTGATTCAGGAGCTGCACGCGCAGGGCATGTCGTACGCGCAGATCGCTCACGCGGCGGGGTTGAGCCGCGGGCGTATCCATCAGATCCGGCACACCGGGCCAGCGCCGGAGGGGGCCTTCCTGGGGGCGGGTGAGGTGACGGTGGTCACTCCCCTGCGTCCTGACCCTGCCAGTGACCGAACGTACGTCGCGTTGGACGATCTGAAGACGGGGCAACGGCTGGGTAATTTGGCACGGACGTTCGACCTGATCGTCAACACTGATCATGTCGGCCTGGACGGCGAGGTCGACCTCGACCGGGCGGGTCTGCTGGTGATCTGCGGCCCCCGGATGTCGCCCGCGATGCATGAGGCGTACGGCAAGGACCCCGTCCTGGAATGGAAGCGGGACGACGCCGGATGGCTGCTGCGCGACACCCGCACCGGCGCCGAGCACAGATCGGGTCAGGAGGACGAGCCGCCCCGGCTGTATGACGTCGGTTATCTCGGTCGGCTCCCCCGGCCGGACGGCAACGGCAGTTTCCTCGCCATCGCGGGTATCCATCCTGAGGGGTCGTTGGGTGTGGTGCACCTGCTGACCACGGATATCGGGAGCCTGTGGGGGCAGGTCGGCGATGACCGGTTCTCGGTCGTGGTCGGTACCGAGTACAGCGCGGACACCCATGAGCCGGTGCGGACAGAGCTGCTGACCCCGATCTACCGGCATGACGAGGCGCCAAGCTGACGAGGGGCCATGCGCGTACAGATCGCCAGCGAACCGGGGCGTCCAGGGCGGGCGAACGAGGACTTCGCCGCGGTGGCACCCGGGCTCTTCGTGGTCATCGACGGGGCAGGCACTCCGGCGGACGTGGGCACGGGATGTGAGCATTCGGTCGCCTGGTACGCGCGCCACCTGGGCGGGGCGGTCCTAGCGGCTGCGGTCGATGCCGGTACGGGTTTGGACGAGGCACTGGCGGTCAGTATCGAGCGGGTCAACGCTCTCCATGTCCGGACGTGTGACCTGAGGCATCCGGGATCGCCCTCGGCGACCGTCGCCCTGGCGCGGATGGACGGCGGGCGGCTCGAACATCTGGTGCTCTCGGACGCCGTGGTCGTCCTCGATCGGATCGGCCAGTCGCCGGCGGTCGTCACCGATGACCGTCTTACCGACGTGATCGCCCGGCTGGACGAGCCGGAGCGGTCGCCTGCGGTGGGCAGTGACGCGCACGCCCGGTGGTTGCGGGATCGGGTCGAGCGGCTAGCGGCCCACCGCAACCGGCCCGGCGGGTTCTGGGTGGCCAGTACGAAACCTGAAGCGGCCGGGGAGGCGCTCACGGGATCTAGTTCCCTTGATGAGCTGAACGGCGTTGCGCTGCTGAGCGACGGGGCGAGCCGGTTGGTCGATCGCTTCGGCCTGCTGGGCTGGCCGGAGCTGCTCGCCGTGCTCCGCAAGGGCGGACCGGAGGAGCTCATCGCCCGTACGCGTGATGCGGAGGCGTCCGACCCGGTCGGGGCGCGGTGGCCCCGCGGGAAGGCGGCCGATGACGCGAGCGCGGTCTGGTGGGCGCGCGAGGATGCGGTTCCCAGAGATCTGTAGACCCCCTAGACAGTTGCCGATTCATCGCTTACCTTCATTGTTTACCCCCCTAGACAGTCACTCGAAAAGGACGAGTGATCCAACTGTCTAGAGGGCTCGACAGTGGAGGTTCTTCGTGCGCAACATCCCGGTGGACGTGTCGGCGTTGACGTTCGTGTGCGTGTCGGCGCCACGTCCCAAGCTGGTGAGTCAGGAGACGGGGGAGGTCAAGACCGATCGGGACGGCAACACGGTGTTCACGGTGGGTCTGTCGGCTGCCGATGCCATGGGGCGGGTGGAGTTGGTGAACCTGTCGGTGCCCGGCGACCAGGACGTGACGATCGGGCAGATCGTGTCGCCGGTGGACCTGGTCGCGTTCCCCTGGGAGCAGGTCATCAACGGCCAGAAGCGGTGGGGCATCGCCTACCGGGCGTCGCGTGTCGCCGTGGCCGGTCCGGTCGGGGTGCCGGACGTTCCCGGGTCCGCTGCGGCGGACGTGGCCTGAACGGCGGCCCTGTCATGAACACGGTTTACCTGGTGCTCGGGGTCCTGGCCGCTGCGGCGGCCGGGCTCTGGGCCTGGCGCCGGTACCACCCGGTGTCGTTCTGGTACGGCGTGGCCTTCCCGGCCCGCGCGGCGCTGGTCTATCTGACCTGGCATCACGTGGCGTCGGGCTGCAAGCTGACCCGCAACCGGCGGCGGTTCCGGCTCACCCTCGACGCCGTCCCGGTCGTCGGCCCGGCCGCTCGCAACGCCGCGACGGTGGTGGAGCACAAGCGGCGGGTGCGGCGAGTCGATGTCGAGCGGGCTCCCCGCCTGGGGTTCTACGGCCGACCCGGCTGGGCTGGCGGATGCGCCTCCGCCTGCATGACGGACAGGTTCCTGCCGACTACCAGAAGGCGGCGGAGGGCATCGCGCACGCCTGGCGCGTGCACTCGGTTCGCGTGGTCGACGTCCGGCCGGGCTTCGTCACGCTGTGGGCCACGATGCGTGATCCGCTGGTCGACGTGGTCACCGAACCCGAGACCGGTGAACTGCTGACGGTGCGTCCCGGCAAGTTGGAGAACGGGCACGACTGGGTGATCGATTTCCGCATCGTCCCGCACTGGCTCAACGCTGGGGCGACTCAGTCCGGCAAGTCCAACCTGGCCAACGCGGTGATCAAGGGTCTGGCTCCGCAACCGGTCGCCCTGGTCGGCTTCGACCTCAAGGGCGGTGTGGAGTTCACGCCGTACGCGCCTCGGCTCTCGGCCTTGGCGACCACCCGCAAAGAGTCCGTTGTCCTGCTGGCCGACCTGGTGGACGAGGTCGAGAACCGCATGGCGGTGTGCCGCGCGCACGGTGCCCGCAACGTCTGGACGCTGCCGGACGACCTGCGTCCGGTGCCGGTGGTGATCCTGGTGGACGAAGTCGCCGAACTGTTCCTGATGGCCGACAAGTCCGAGAAGGACGAGGTTGCCAGGACAGCTACCGCGCTGCTGCGGGTGGTGCAGCTCGGGCGGGCGTTCGCGGTGTACCTGGTGGTGTGCGGGCAGCGCATCGGCTCTGATCTGGGGCCCGGTGTGACGGCGCTGCGGGCGCAACTGTCGGGGCGGGTGTGCCACCGGGTCAACGATCCGGAGACGGCGAACATGACGCTTGGCGACCTCGACCCGGCCGCCCTCGACGCTGCCCGCGCCATCCCCGCCGAGACTCCTGGCGTGTGCGTTGTCGCCGGACAAGATGGCGCCTGGCACCGTGCTCGGTCGGTCTACGTCCCCGAGTGTGAGGCCGAACAGGCTGCGCGCGACTTCGCGCACCTCACCCCCGACTGGAAGACCCTCGTCGGCTCGGTCCCGACCGTCCACCCGGCCGCATAACGGGCCGGTCGCTCCTTCTCTCTTCCCTTCCTCCTCTGGCTCGGCGTGAGCCCTCATCGCGCCGCGTCCTACCCGATCCATGCCCGAAACCGGCCCTGGAGGCTGCCCGATGGTCGCCCACATCCGTCCTCTTCGTCCCCGTCCTAGGCTCGTCGCTGTCCCGGCCCCTTCGTCCCCGTCCTCGCCGTCCCCCGGCTCGTCCCGGTTGGCGGCGGTGTCGTCCTGGGACGTGTGGCCGGTCGGTATCGAGTGGGACGAGTTCCGCTCTCTCACATCGCCCGGTGCCAGCGCTGCGCCGAGTCGTTCGCCTCGTCCCGCGCGGCCGAGGTGGACGACTGGACCGACGGACACCGCTGTGACCCGGAACTGGCCGCGCTGCTCGTCCTCGTCACCGAGCGGCGGGCGGCATGACCCGGCGGATCTTCGAGGCGCTGGCCGACTCGGGGCCGGTCGTGGTGCTTGCGGGGATCGCGGCGGCCGGGTCGTTCACCCACATCCGCGACACCGCCACCGAACACGGCCAGCGCGGGTGGATGGCCTGGGCCATCGCGGTCTGCATCGACCTCACCTGCGTGATGGCGGCCGGGGAGCGTCAGCGCGACAAGCGCACCGAGCGGAGGGCGGGGCGGTTGTCGTGGCCGACGCTGGTCCTGGTCGGCGGCATCCTGCTCTCGCTGGCCGCGAACCTTGCACAAGCCGATCCGACCACGTGGGGCTGGATCACCGCGGGCACTCCGGCGGGCGCCTTCCTCGTCGCGGTCTCCATGCTGGAACGCCGCAAGGCCGGCACTTGGGCGGCTGTTCGCCCCTCGCCGGTGCCGGACTCGTTCGGCCGTCCGTCCTCGGCGGTCTCCTCGTCCGACTCGTCCTCGTCGCGGTGGATCGTGTGGGAGGAGGACCGTCCCAGCTCCCCTACCTCCCCGGTCGTCCTGGACGAGCCGGACGGCCAGACATCCATCCCCGTCCCTGTCGAGTCGGCACCCACCGCATCGTCCCCGTCCCCACCTGCCGAGTCCTCGGCGGGGGTTGAACCGGCGGGGCCACTGGTCGACTTCGCACGCCGTGTCGCCGCCGAACACCAGACCGAACACGGACGGCCGATCACCCGAGACATCCTCCGTGCCCGGCTCGGCGTGTCCAACCAACTCGCCTCCGACCTGCTCCGGCAGGTCCGCACAGATCAAGCCCACAGCGAGGCGACCGCGTGAATCACGATCAGAAGGTCACCATGCCTGCCCTCGTCTCGAACACCGACGACCAGTCACGCCCCGACAATGAGGCTGCATGGCGGCTGCGCTGTCGTGCCTGTGACGTCACGAACCACGGGCTCACCTGGGTGTCGCTGCTCACGCGCCGGGGCGGCCCCTCTTGCTCGGCCTGCGGCTCCGACCAGGTGACCGCGCAGGACTCGGCGACGGGATCGGCCGTCGCCTTCCCTCGTCCGCTCGTCTCGGTCGGCGAGTGGTGGCAGTGCTGCAACTGCGGCGGAACCGGCCTGGACTCCTACGGCGACACCTGCCCGCACTGCTCGGGCCTCGGCAACTGCCAGTGATCTGAACGCCCCCGGCGTGACCGCTCAACCGCCAAGTCACGCCGTCACGTCGGGGGCCATCCCCTCATCCGCACGAAACGGCTAGGAGATCCCTTCATCGTGCCTCACCCGGTCCTCACACCGCAGGACGCCCGGCTGATGGCAAAGATCATCGACCGGCCTGACTTCGAGCGCTGGGCCGCTCGTGCTCGCGCTACCGGCGGCTGCTCTCAGCCAGTGTTCCTGACCGGCACCGTGAAACACGTCCACACCGGCACCGGCGAACTACTGCACCACTACTCAACCGACACCGAACCGGACGGCGCGCTGCCGGTGGCCTGCAAAACCCGCCGTGCCTCCCGCTGCCCTGCCTGCGCCGAGATCTACCGCGCCGACACCTACCAGCTCATCCGCGCGGGCCTTGCCGGTGGGAAGGGCATCCCGGAAAGCGTCTCCGGCCATCCGGCCGCCTTCGTCACACTGACCGCGCCCTCGTTCGGTCCCGTCCATGCGCGGCGCGTGCGCAACGGCGAACGGGTCGAGCGCTGCCACCCTCGGCGGGGCGCTAGGCCGTGCCCTCATGGCGTGGTGGCCTCCTGCGGCGTTCAACACTCCGAAAACGATCCTCGGCTCGGTGAACCGCTGTGCGCCGACTGCTACGACTACGCCGGGTCGGTGCTGTTCAATGCGCTGGCGCCGGAACTGTGGCGGCGCTTCACGCTGGCGCTGCGGCGCTACCTCGCCAAGTCGGTCGGGCTGACGCAGAAGGAGTTCCGAGAGACGCTGGCCGTCTCCTTCGCCAAGGTGGCCGAATACCAGCGTCGGGGCGTCGTCCACTTCCACGCCGTCATCCGCTTCGATGGTCCCGGCGGTCCGGCCACACCTCCACCCGATTGGGCGAACGTCCAACTCCTGGGGGACGCCGTCCGGCACGTGGCCAGCGCCGTATCGGTCGCCACTCCGGCGGCACCCGGTATCCCGGCGCGGTCCCTGACCTGGGGCGCGCAAGTCGACGTCAAGACCATCACCAGCTCGGGCACGCTCACGCAGCAGGCCGTAGCGGGCTACATCGCCAAGTACGCCACCAAGGCCGCCGAATGCGTCGGCACCCTGGACCGACGTCTTCTGCCCACTGACGACCTGGCCGCGTTGCCGATCACCGCACATGCCCGGCGGCTCATCAGCGAGTGCCTGCGCTTGGGTGCCCTGGAGGAGTTCGCAGACCTCCGGCTCGCCCAGTGGGCTCACATGCTCGGCTTCCGGGGCCACTTCTCCACCAAGTCCCGCCGGTACTCCACCACCCTCGGCGCGCTGCGAGCCGCTCGCATCGCCTTCGTCCGCGAGCAGTCCCCCGGCTGGCTACCACCCGACGACCAGGACCCTGCCCTGATCCTCGCCATCGGCGAATGGCGCTTCCAAAGCCAGGGCCTTTCGCGCGGCGAAGCGCTCGTCACCGCCGCACTCACCGGAAGACCCCTACCTCCTCCGGTCACTGCGAACGGGAGTTCCGCATGAGCAACGCACCTCACCCGATCGGCCTCGACGAGCGGCTACTGACCGTCGAGCAGGCCGCCGTGTTCCTCAACACCAGTCCGCGGTTCCCTCGTCGGCTCGTGGCCGAACGCCGCATCCGCTTCGTCAAGGTCGGGCGTTTCGTCCGCATCCCCGAATCCGCGCTCCGCGAGTTCGTCTCCGCTGGGCTCGTCGAGCCCATGACCGCTTCCGACGTCTGGAGGGCCGCCTGATGGCCAAGGGAAACAAGCCGGGTCACCGCCGCTTCGGCAACATCCGCAAGCGCGCCTCCGGCCGGTATCAAGCCAGCTACATCGGGCCGACCGGGCGGCGGCACTTCGCTCCCCAGACCTTCGAGCGCAAGAGCGAGGCTGAACGCTGGCTGTCGCTGGTCGAAGCGCAGGTCTTCAGCGGCGACTGGACCGACCCTGACCGTGCCAAGGTGCGGCTCGGGGACTACGCCGCGAAGTGGATCGAACAGCGGCCGAACCTGCGTCCTCGCACGGTCGAGTTGTACCGCTGGCTACTCAAGAAGCACATCGCGCCGCACCTCGGCGGCGTGCAGCTCGGCAAGCTCAGCACGGCCATGATCCGCGACTGGCGGACGACGCTCCTGGAAGCCGGGGTGTCGGCGAGCATGACGGCTAAGGCGTACCGGCTGCTGCGGGCGGTGCTGATGACGGCCGTTGTCGAGGACCGGGTTCTCACCCGCAACCCGTGTCAGGTCCGCGGGGCCGGTACCGAGCACGCGGCCGAGCGACCGACGCTCACGGTCGCCCAAGTCTTCGAGCTGGCGGAGCGGGTGGGCGCGCGCCCGGTCGGCAACGTCCGCAAGCTGGACAGCGATGAGTACCGGCTGCGCTACCGGGTCAAGGACGGCGTCATGCGGCGCTTCCCGCAGACCTTCGCGACGCGTACGCAGGCCGAGCGGGTTCTCTGGAAGCTCGCCGAGGATGGGCACGCGGACGTTGTCCGGGACGACCGGCTACGCGCGTTCATCCTGCTGGCTGCCTTCGCGAGCCTGCGATGGGGTGAGGTGACCGCGCTGCGGCGGTCCGACATCGACACCGTCAAGAGAACCGTTCGGGTGCGTGCTGCCTACGTCGAACGGGCCAACGGAGAGATGATCCTCGGCCCCACCAAGTCCCGGGCGGGGCTGCGCACGGTCTCGATCCCGGCTGCGATCGTGCCGGACCTGGTGGCGCACCTGGAAAAGTACGTCCGGCCAGAGGCAGAGTCGCTCGTCTTCACCGGCCTGAAAGGCGGGCCACTGCGACGGAGCGGCTTTAACAAGATCACGCGCTGGAGCCACGTCGTCGAGGCGCTCGGAGTGCCGACCCTGCATTTCCACGATCTTCGGCACACCGGCAACTCGCTCGCGGCCGACATGGGCGTCTCACTCAAAACGCTCATGACCCGGATGGGCCATGACAACGAGCGGGCCGCGCTGCGCTACCAGCATCGCTCGGACCGGGCTGACCGCGTGATCGCGGACGGCCTGGACGCCCTCGTCCAAGCGGAGCGGCAGGCAGCGGACGACGAGGAGGGTGAGGGATCGGCGGGGGCGCTGGTTCCGGTGGCTTAATTGCCCGCTAATTGCCCGGCAGTGTAAATGTGACCGGAACGACTAAGGCCCAGGTCTGGGGATCATGTCCCTGGCCTGGGCCTTTGTGGTGGAGCGGGTGACGGGAATCGAACCCGCGCTGTCAGCTTGGGAAGCTGAAGTTCTACCATTGAACTACACCCGCGTGAGGCGGTGTGGGTGGCCGCCGCTCGGACATCGTACCGGATAGTCGGTGTGCGCGGGCGGGGGGCGGGAGCGGTAGCTTTTCTGACGTGCTGCTCTCCGATCGCGACATCAGGTTCGAGCTCGAGTCCGGGCGGGTGAAGATCGACCCGTATGAGCCGGGCATGGTCCAGCCGTCCAGTGTGGACGTGCGGCTGGACCGGTACTTCCGGGTGTTCGAGAACCACAAGTATCCGCACATCGACCCTGCCGTGGAGCAGAGTGATCTGACACGGCTGGTGGAGGTGGAGCCGGACGAGGCGTTCGTGCTGCATCCCGGGGAGTTCGTGCTCGCGTCGACGTACGAGGTGTTCGGGTTGCCGGACGATCTGGCGGCGCGGCTGGAGGGGAAGAGTTCGCTGGGGCGGCTGGGGCTGCTCACGCACTCGACGGCGGGGTGGATCGATCCGGGGTTCGGCGGGCATGTGACGCTGGAGCTGTCGAACGTGGCGACGCTGCCGATCAAGCTGTGGCCGGGGATGAAGATCGGGCAGATGTGCCTGTTCAGGACGAGTTCCCCCGCGGAGTATCCGTACGGGTCGGAGAAGTACGGGTCGCGCTATCAGGATCAGCGGGGGCCGACGCCGTCCAGGTCTTATCTGAACTTCCATCGGACTCGGGTCTGAGGGCCCCGGCGTCAGCCTGCTACGCCGACGCTGAAGACCACGGCGACCAGGCCGAGGCCGGTGGCGCAGAGTGTCATCACGCGTGGGTGGCCGCTGTGCGCCTCGGGCAGGATCTCGGCGGCGGCGAGGTAGAGCAGGACGCCGCCGAAGACCCCGAGGTAGGGGCCGAGGACCGCGTCCGGGACGGACACCAGCAGCGTGAGCGCGGCCCCGACGATCGGGGCGGCGGCGTCGGCGATCAGCAGGATCAGGGCGGGGCGGCGGTCGTCGCGGTTCAGCGACGCGGCGGTGAAGGTGTTGAAGCCGTCGGCGAAGTCGTGCGTGATCACTGCGAGGGCCACGAACACGCCGGTCTCCATGCCGGACTGGAAGCCGAGGCCGATGCTGAGGCCGTCGACCAGGCTGTGCCCGACGAGCGCGCAGGCGGCCAGCAGCCCGGCCTTTCCCTGCGGTGCCCCATGCGAGTGGCCGCCGGGGTGGTCGTGCGGGGCGTACTCGTTCTCGTGGCCGCGGTGGATCGCGACGGCCTGCTCGACCACGTGCAGCAGCAGGAATCCGCACGCGAAGCCGATCATCGGTGCGGGGACGCCGAAGAGGTGGTCGTGGGTCATCTCCAGCGATTCGGGGATCAGGTCGAACGCCACGACGCCCAGCATGAGTCCGCCGGCGAGCCCGAGGACGAGGTGCCGGTGGTCGCGGACGCGCATCGCGGCCAGACCACCGGTGAGCGTCATCAAGAACGCCAGAAGGGACACGAGCACGGCCATCCCCGGTTCATACCAGTCCGAGGGCCTACAAAGCACCATGAACCGCTACAGAACGCTTGACTTCCCATGAAAACCCCGTGTACCCCAAGGCCCGGAACTCATGGAATGTCACATCCGAAAATCCGCCACCTCCAGACACCGCGTCTACGGCGTCCTAGGGTCTTGTCCTGTTTCTCGAGCTGATCGAAGCGTGCTGCGCTGGCCGACGCGCCGTAGCACGGAGGCGCGCGGCGCTCCGGTTACTGTTTGTGCCTCAGCGACGGGTTCGGCGTTGCGATCGCGGTCCGAGGGCAGGTGCGAGCGGAGCGAGGACCTGATCGCGCAGCGAGCCGCCAGGCGGGTTCGGAGCGATGCGGCGATCGCCGCGGTGCCCGTTGAAGGGAGGGCCGCCAAGGCCGGGCCGCCGAGGGCACCGCAATGAAGTCAGCTTTTGATCGAGCGGATCAGGAGTTGGGAGACGTCGACGACCTCCAGTGTCTCCTTGGCGTCGCCCGAGTTCTTCTTCTCGTTGATGGCGTCGCCGAGCATGACCAGGCAGAACGGGCAGGCGGTGGAGACGGTGTCGGGGTCGGTCTCGAGTGCTTCGTCGACGCGTTCGGTGTTGATGCGCTTGCCGATGCGCTCTTCCATCCACATGCGGGCGCCGCCGGCGCCACAGCAGAAGCCGCGGTCCTTGTGGCGGTGCATTTCGCGGGTGCGGACGCCGGGGACGGTGGCCATGATGTCGCGCGGCTGCTTGTAGACCTTGTTGTGGCGGCCGAGGAAGCAGGGGTCGTGGTAGGTGATGTTCTCCTCGATCGGGGTGACGGGGGTGAGTTTGCCCGTCTCCACCAGGTGGGCGAGGAGCTGGGTGTGGTGGACGACCTCGTACTCGCCGCCGATCTGCGGGTATTCGTTGGCGAGGGTGTTGAAGCAGTGGGGACAGGTCGCGACGATCTTCTTGGCGCCGGCCTCGTTCAGGGTCTCGACGTTCTGCTGGGCGAGCATCTGGAAGACGAACTCCATGCCGAGGCGGCGTGCGGGGTCGCCGGTGCAGGCTTCCATCGGGCCGAGGACGGCGAATTTGACGCCGGCGATGTGCAGGAGTTCGGCGACGGCCTTAGTGGTCTTCTTGGCGCGGTCTTCCAGGGCGCCGGCGCAGCCGACCCAGAAGAGGTACTCGGTGTCCTCGGGGAGTTTCTCGTCGACGATCTCGACCTCGAAGTCGAGTTCCCCGATCCATTCGAGGCGCTTCGTCTCGGACATGCCCCAGGGGTTGCCCTTGTTCTCCAGGTTCTTCAGCATGACGCCGGCCTCGGACGGGAACGAGGACTCGATCATGACCTGGAAACGGCGCATGTCCAGGATGTGGTCGATGTGCTCGATGTCGACGGGGCATTGCTCGACGCAGGCGCCGCAGTTGGTGCAGGACCAGAGGACGTCGGGGTGGATGACGCCGTCCTCGGCGACGAGTTCCTTGTCGACCTGCATGGCGAGCTTCTGCTCGTCGGTGAACTTCTCGCGCTGTTCTTCGGAGGCGGTGAAGTAGGGCGCCTTGGCGAGGGCGTGGTCGCGCAGTTCGAGGACGAGCATCTTCGGCGACAGGGGCTTGCCGGTGTTCCAGGCGGGGCATTGCGACTGGCAGCGTCCGCACTCGGTGCAGGTCGCCATGTCGAGGAAGCCCTTCCAGGTGAAGTCCTCGATCTTGCCGCGGCCGAAGACGTCCTCGTCGGGGTCGGCCTCCTCGAAGTCCAGGGGCTTGCCGCCCGACATCATGGGCTGGACGGCGCCGAGGCCGTCCGGGCGGCGCTTGAACATGACGTTCAGCGGCGCGAGGAAGATGTGCAGGTGCTTGGAGTGGACGACGAAGACGAGGAAGATCAGCGCGACGGCGATGTGCAGCAGCAGGCCGACGGACTCCAGCACTTCGAGGGTGTCGTGGCCCAGGCCGTCGAAGAGGTGGCCGACGGCGTAGGAGAAGTAGGCGCCTTTGCCGTAGGCGAGGTTGCCGCTGGCCCATGCGACGCCCCGGAAGAAGAACATCGTCCAGATCACGTTGAAGATCATGAAGAGCGTGATCCAGGCGCCGCTGAGGTGGGAGCCCTTGAAGCGGGATTTGCGTCCGATGCGCTGGGGGGAGTTCTTGACGCGGATCGCGGTGAAGGTGATCAGGCCGGCGGTGCAGGCGAGGGCGATGGTGTCCTGGACGAAGCCGATCGGGCCCCACGTCTGGAGCCAGGGGATGTGCTCGTCCAGCCCGAACAGCAGCGCGACGGCCGCTTCCAGGTAGACGGTGGCGAGGAGGAAGAACGCCCACATGACGGCAGCGTGCGCGGCGCCCGCGACCGACCATTTCAGCAGTTTGCGCTGGCCGAGGACCTCGGTGACCTGGTCTTCGATGTCGGCCTTGGGGTCACGCTTGACCTGGAGCACCCGTTCGGGGTCCGGCTGGCCGCTCTTGGCGATGGCGTAGAGGAACAGCACCCGCCGCCCGGCGAGCGCCAGCGCGACCGCCGTGCCGGCGAGCCCTATGACCAACGTGATCCAGAACACTGTTCCGTCCTCCTGGGGTACGGGCGATGGCAGTCAGCGTAGAACCGGCGTCGGAACGCGCGTCATCCGGGGCCCGAATACTACTCGGTAGTAGCTTATGCGTGGCTCCCGCAGGTCAGCGGAAGACCGCTGCCGGGGGACGCGCGATCGCCCTCTCGCGGTCGTGTCATGCCCACACCCTAGAGATTAGGCGCGCCGATGAATATCGCGCGGCCCCGGAGTCCACACCGGGAACACACGTACCGCTGAGGAGTGACCGATGACCTCTGCCCCCGATCTCGCGCCCGCCGCCCGGCGGCTGGGCCTCCTGCTCGCCGGTGTGCGCGACTCGCAGCTGGCCGCGCCGACGCCCTGCGTGGAGTACACGCTCGGTGATCTGATCGACCACGTGGGCGGACTGTCCAAGGCGTTCACCTGGTCGGCCGAGAAGAACTGGCCGGACGTCCCGTCCACCGGCCCGTCCGGCGACGCGTCCCGGCTCGCCCCCGACTGGCGCGCCCGCATCCCCGAGCAGCTCGACGCGCTCGCCGCGGCCTGGACGGTCCCGGACGCCTGGCAGGGCATGACCAAGGCCGGAGGCGTGGACCTTCCCGGCGAGGTCGCGGGACGGGTCGCGCTGAACGAGATCGTCGTGCACGGGTGGGACGTCGCGCGTGCGAGCGGGCAGCCCTACGAGCCGGGGCGGGATGAGATCGACCTGTGCATGGAGCTCGTGGGACCGGCCGCGGGACAGCCGGACGGACCGTTCGGCCCGGTCTTCGCGACCGCGGAGGACGCCCCGCCGCTCGACCGGCTGATCGGGCTGACCGGGCGCGACCCCGCGTGGACCCCGCCCGCCTGACCCGCGTCACCTCGGCCCGGCCGGACCGGCCGCCTGACCCGCGTCACGCCGTCCGGCCGGACCGGCCGCACCGGTCCGGCCGGGGCGTCAGGGTGTGGTCACACCCGCTCGAAGACCGCCGCGAGGCCCTGGCCGCCGCCGATGCACATGGTCTCCAGGCCGTAGCGGGCCTCGCGGCGCCGCATCTCGCGCGCGAGCGTCGCGAGGATGCGGGCGCCGGTGGCGCCGACGGGGTGGCCGAGGGAGATGCCGGAGCCGTGGACGTTCACGCGGTCCCAGTCGTCGTCCTTCAGGCCCCACTCCCGCGCGACGGCCAGCACCTGCGCCGCGAACGCCTCGTTCAGCTCGATCAGGTCGATGTCGGACAGCGACAGGCCCGCCGCGTCCAGCGCCTTGGCGGTGGCGGGCACCGGGCCGATGCCCATCGTGCGCGGCGGGACGCCGGCGCGGGCCCAGGAGACCAGGCGGACGAGCGGCCGCAGCCCCAGCTCCTCCGCGCGCTCCGGGGTCGTGACGACGCACGCGGCGGCCGCGTCGTTCTGGCCGCTGGAGTTGCCCGCGGTGACGGTCGCGGCATCGTCGGATTTGCCGAGGACGGGACGCAGCTTCGCCAGCCCCTCGACGGTGGTGTCGGGACGCGGGTGCTCGTCGGTGTCGACGACCGTGTCGCCCTTGCGGGACCGGACGGTCACCGGGACGATCTCCTCGGCGAAGACCCCGGACCGCTGGGCGGCGACGGCGCGCCGGTGGGAGCGGACGGCCAGCTCGTCCTGCTCCTCGCGTCCGATGCCGTACTCGCGCCGCAGGTTCTCGGCGGTCTCCAGCATCCCGCCGGGCACGGGGTGGCTCGCGCCGCCGGCGGTGACACGGCCGCGCGCGAGGGAGTCGTGCAGGTTCAGGCCGGGGCCGCGGATGCCCCAGCGCGCCTCGGTGGTGTAGAAGGGCGCGCTGCTCATGCTCTCCGCGCCGCCCGCGATGATCACGTCGCTGACGCCCGTCTGGACCTGCATCGCGGCGTAGACGACGGCCTGGAGGCCCGACCCGCAGCGCCGGTCGATCTGGAGGCCGCCGACCTCGACGGGCAGCCCGGCGTCGAGCGCGGCGACCCGTCCGATGGCGGGGGCGTCGGACGTCGGGTAGCAGTGGCCGAGGATCACCTCGTCGATCGCGTCGCCGGGCAGCCCGGTCCGCTCGACGAGGGCCGTGATGACGGTGGCGGCGAGGTCCACGGCCGGGACGGTCTTGAACACCCCGCCGAACCGGCCGATCGGGGTACGCAGCGGCTCGCAGATCACCGCGTCGCGCATGATGTGCTCCTCAAAGTCCGGGTCAGGGGCACTTGGCAGGTTACGACGTCGCCGCGCCGGGCCGGACGGCGGGCTTCCACCAGGCAGACGGTTGAATGGGTCGGACGAGCGAGGAGGGCGGCTATGGAGCAGTGGGCGCGGCGGGTCTCGACGGTGCGGGTGATCGGCGCGGGGGCCATGGGGCGCGGGATCGCGCAGTGGGCGGCCGCGGGCGGGCTGACGGTGGAACTGGCCGACGTGCGCCCGGAGGCGGTGGCCGAGGCGGTGGACTACGCGGGGGCGATGTTCGCCCGGCTCGCGGCGAAGGGACGGATGTCCGCGGACGACGCGGAGGCGGCCGCGGGGCGGCTCCGGCCCGTCGGGGAGCCGCTGACGCCGTTCCAGAACTGCGACCTGGTAGTGGAGGCCGTCCGGGAGGACCTGGAGACGAAGCGGGAGCTGTTCGCGGCGCTGGAGCGGGTCGTCCCGGCGCACACGGTCCTCGCGACCAACACCAGCTCGCTGCCGGTGACGGCGATCGGCGCGACGATGTCCGACCCGTCCCGGCTGGCGGGGCTCCACTTCTTCAACCCGGTGCCGCTGATGCGCCTGGTCGAGGTGATCCCCGGCGCGCGGACGGCCGGCTGGGTCGCGGACGCCCTGGCGGACCTCGTGCGGCGCCTCGGCCACGAGCCGGTCCTCGCGCCGGACGCGCCGGGGTTCCTGGTCAACCACGCCGGGCGCGGGCTGGTCACCGAGGCGTTGCAGATCCTGTCGGAGGGCGCCGCGGAGCCCGCGGACATCGACCGGATCGCGCGGGACGTCCTCGGCCTGAAGATGGGCCCGTGCGAGCTGCTCGACCTCACCGGGCTGGACGTGTCGCAGCCGGTGATGGAGAGCATCTGGACGGGCTTCTACACCGAGCCGCGGTTCCGCCCGTCGCGTCTCGCACGTGCGCGTGTGGAGGCGGGGCTCCTCGGACGCAAGACGGGCGAGGGTTTCTACTCGTACGTGGACGGCGCCAAGCAGGAACCGGCGGAGGTCGCCGCGCCGGACATCGAGGCGCGTCCGGTCTGGATCCATGACGGGGAGCCCGGCGTCAGGGAAGGGCTGGGGATGCTGCTGTCCGAGGGCGGCGTGGAGGTCGAGTCCGGGGACCGGCCGTCCGCTGAGGCGGTCGTGCTCGTCGCGCCGTTCGGACGGAGCGTCGTGGACACCGCCGAGGGTCTTCCCCTTGAGCGGACCCTGGGCGTGGACCCGTTCGGCGGGTTCTTCACCCGCCTCACCGTGTCCGTGCACCCGGGCGTCGACAGGGAGGCGGGGCGGGCGGGGCTGGCCGCGCTCGTCGCGACGGGACGGGACGTCAGCGTCGTCCGGGACGCGCCCGCGACCGTCGCGCAGCGGCTCCTCGCCTCGGTCGTGAACGTCGGCTGCGGCATCGCGGAGCAGCGGCTCGCCGCCCCGGCGGACATCGACACCGCCGTCAGGCTCGGCCTCGGCTACCCGCGCGGGCCGCTGGAGTGGGGCGACAACGCGGGCGCCGGGCGGGTGCTCGGCCTGCTGCGCGGCCTGCACGCGGCGACCGGCGACCCGCGTTACCGTCCGAGCGGCTGGCTGGCCGAACGGGCGGCGCTCGGCCTCCCTCTCGCGAAGGCCGGCACCGCCCCGTCCGACCTGACGGGCTGACGGCGCGACGGCCGGCGGCGTGACGGGCCGTCGGCCCCGCCGCCTCGTCAGGGGAGCGCGGGGACCCGCGGCCCGTCGTCGGTCCAGCCGACCTGGAGGTACACGGTCGTCCCCGACTTGCTCCTCAGCTTCGCGAGTTCCCCGGTCTGCGCCACCGACGCCGACAGGACCAGGGAGGTCCGCGGGTCGATCACCAGGCGGGTGACGGGACCGCGGTCACCGCTCTGCAGGACGAGGCCGATCCCCTTGCGTCCGCGCTCGTCGGTGGTCCTGCCGATGACCTTGACCGCCGGCATGGTCGCCAGCGCCCGGTAGGCGGCCCCCCGGACCTTCGGCGCGGCGGGGACGTCCGCCAGCAGCCCGGCGAGGCACTGCTGGACGAAGCCGTTCCGCGCCGCGGCGGGCACCGGGCCGTCGTCGTTGTTCCGCATGGCGTCCACGACGGCGTCCTTGAGGGCGGCGGGCTCGGCGGGCAGCGCCCGCACCTGCGCGAACGACATCTCCTTGTCGCACACGGTGAAGGTGCCCGGCCCCGTGACCTTGTTTACCTCACCGGGCCGGGGACCGCTGTGGACGATGATGTGGGCGCCGTCCACCGTGTCGCCCCTGCCGAGGTCCCAGCTGGTGGGCGAGCCGTCGCGCTTCCACGCCGCCGCGTCCGCCTGTGTGGAGGGGCGGGCGCCCACGTCGCGGAAGCCGGAGGCGGAGCGTCCGCTGCGCAGCGTCCACGTCTCCGTCACGGACCGCTTGTCCACCCAGTAGCGGTTCCCCTTCGGCCCCACCTGGACGGGCCTGGACATCAAGGTACGCAGATGCCAGTACCGGCCCGTGGCGGGCGCCGCCTCGGCCTGCTTCGCCGCGGAGAGCAGCACGGCCTGCGCGGACATCGGACGGGCCTCCACCGGGTCGGGCGCGCGCGGGGAGGTCCCGGACGACAGCAGCAGCACGCCCGCGACGCCCGCCGCGGCCGCGGCCACGCCGATCCCGCCGAAGAGCGGCAGGCGCGGCAGCGCGGGACGGCGGCGCCGGTCTCGGATCTCCGCGGTGAGCCGGCGCCGGCCCGCGGCTGCGGCCTCGCCGGAAGGTTCCTCGTCGAGCAGGGTGGCGATCATCTGGAGTTCGTCCATGGTCATGCTCCTTCGGTGTCGATCTCGTGGGCGGGCAGTTCGGCGCGCAATCTCCTGCGCGCGCGGTTGAGGCGGGAGCCGACCGTCCCGTACGGGATGCCGAGGACGGTGGCGATCTCCTCGTGGGTGAGCTGGCCCAGCGCCTTGAGGAGCACGACGTCGCGGTCCTTGCGCGACAGCCCGGCGAGCGCGCGGGCGAGCGCGGGCTGCATGCGCTCGGCGGTCACGGAGGTGGTGACGCTGTCCTCGTGGCCGCCGGGGTCGGGTTCGGGGCCGAGGCGGGCGAGGGCCCGGTAGCGGCGCGTCTCGACCCGCCGGTGCTGGGCGATCAGCTTGGTCGCGAACCCGAACAGCCACGGGCGGACGGCGCCGCGCCCGGGGTCGAACGCGGCGCGGCGCCGGAACGCGGCGAGGAACGTCTCGGCGACGACGTCGTCGGCGGCGTCGCGTCCGAGACGGCCCGCGACGTAGCGGTACACGGCGGCGAAGTGCCGGTCGTAGACGGCGGTGAACTGCTCGGCGTCGTCGAGGGACGCGGCGACGAGCCCGGCGTCGTCGTCCTCGCGGGTCCCGCCGGGCCGGGCGAGGCGGGGCGGGGCGGTCACCCGTCCGCCCCGCTGATGGGGTCGGGCATGAAGAACCTCCGGGGGTCGGTGTCATCCTGTACTCCGCCCCGCCCCCCGATCACTTTCACGCCCGCCGGACGGTCACCGCCGCGGCGTCCCCTCCCGTGAGGTCACGCACACCGGACCGACCCCCATCTCCGCAAGCCCGGGGAGGGGAAGACGGGCGACGACGTGACGGAGTCCGGGAACCGGAATAGGTCGCTCAATCGTCCTGTTGAGGAGAACGTCAGCAAAGTTGAGTCGGGTCGGCTCAAGTCATTTGACAACGAGTTCCGCGCCCGGCACCCTTGCAGCAGAGACCGGCATCCTTGCGAGCAGAGACTCGGCCGGGCGCAGGACCCAGGGGGACGCGGCCGGAACGTGATAACCGGCACGGAACGACGGAGGACGAACAGACATGGCATCACGTGCGGTCGGCATCGACCTCGGGACGACCAACTCGGTCGTCGCGATCCTGGAGGGCGGCGAGCCCACCGTCATCGCCAACGCGGAGGGGTCGCGGACCACGCCGTCGGTGGTCGCCTTCGCCAAGAACGGTGAGGTGCTGGTCGGCGAGGTGGCCAAACGCCAGGCGGTGACCAACGTGGACCGGACGATCCGCTCGGTCAAGCGTGAGATGGGCACCGACTGGAAGACCACCATCGACGGCAAGGACTTCACCCCCCAGCAGATCAGCGCGTTCGTGCTGCAGAAGCTGAAGAGGGACGCCGAGTCCTACCTCGGCGAGACCGTCACCGACGCGGTCATCACCGTGCCGGCGTACTTCTCCGACCACCAGCGGCAGGCCACCAAGGAGGCCGGGCAGATCGCGGGGCTGAACGTCCTGCGCATCATCAACGAGCCCACCTCCGCGGCGCTGGCCTACCACCTGGAGAAGGAGAACGAGGCGACCATCCTGGTCTTCGACCTGGGCGGCGGCACGTTCGACGTGTCCCTGCTGGAGGTCGGCGACGGCGTGGTGGAGGTCAAGGCCACCAGCGGCGACAACCACCTCGGCGGCGACGACTGGGACCAGAAGATCGTCGACTGGCTGGTCGAGAAGTTCAAGAACGCCAACGGCGTCGACCTGTCCAAGGACAAGATGGCGCTCCAGCGGATCCGCGAGGGCGCCGAGAAGGCCAAGATCGAGCTGTCCGGGTCGTCGGAGACCACGATCCACCTGCCCTACATCACCGCCTCGTCCGAGGGGCCGCTGCACCTGGAGGAGAAGCTCACCCGCGGCGAGTTCCAGCGGATGACCTCCGACCTGCTCGACCGGACCAAGGCGCCGTTCCACTCGGTGCTCAAGGACGCCGGCATCTCGGTCGACGGCATCGACCAGGTCGTCCTGGTCGGCGGCTCGACCCGCATGCCCGCGGTGTCGGAGCTGGTCAAGGAGCTGACCGGCGGCAAGGAGCCCAACAAGGGCGTCAACCCCGACGAGGTCGTCGCGATCGGCGCGAGCCTGCAGGCGGGCGTGCTGAAGGGCGAGGTCAAGGACGTCCTGCTGCTGGACGTGACGCCGCTGAGCCTGGGCATCGAGACCAAGGGCGGCATCTTCACCAAGATCATCGAGCGGAACACCACGATTCCGACCAAGCGCTCGGAGACCTTCACCACGGCCGACGACAACCAGCCGTCGGTGGAGATCCAGGTCTACCAGGGCGAGCGCGAGATCGCCGCGTACAACAAGAAGCTCGGCACCTTCCAGCTCACCGGCCTGCCGCCGGCGCCGCGCGGCGTCCCGCAGATCGAGGTCACCTTCGACATCGACGCCAACGGGATCGTCAACGTCTCGGCGAAGGACCAGGGCACCGGCCGCGAGCAGTCGATGGTCATCACCGGCGGCTCCGCGCTGCCCAAGGACGACATCGAGAAGATGATGCGCGACGCCGAGCAGTACGCCGAGGAGGACCGCAAGCGCAAGGAGGAGGCCGAGGTCCGCAACCAGGCCGACACCCTGGCCTACTCCACCGAGAAGTTCCTGCGGGAGAACGACGAGAAGGTCCCCGCGGAGCTGAAGACCGAGGTGGGCGACGCGGTCGCCGAGGTCAAGAAGGCCCTTGAGGGCACCGACGTCGACGCGATCAAGTCCAGCGCCGAGAAGCTCGCCCAGGTCAGCCAGAAGATGGGCGCGGCGATGTACGCGCAGAACCCGGAGGGCGCGCAGCCCGGCGGCGAGGACCACGGCCCGACCGCCGACGCGCAGGCCGGTGACCAGGACGACGAGGTCGTCGACGCCGAGATCGTGGACGAGGACAAGCCGAAGGGTGACGCGTCGTGACGACCTCCCCTCATGAGGGCGAGGAGAAGGAGGGCCCGGTGATCCGCGACAAGCGGCGCATCGATCCCGAGACGGGCAAGGTCCGGGAGACCGGCGGCACGCCGGCCCCCGAGCCCCAGGCCAAGGGCGGCGCCGCGGCCTCGGACGCCGGGGACTCCTCGCTCAAGACGCAGCTGGCCGAACGCCTCGCCGACCTCCAGCGGCTCAAGGCGGAGTACGACAACTACCGCAAGCGCGTGGAGCGCGACCGGGTCGCCGTCCGCGAGCAGGCCCTCGGGCAGGTGCTGTCCGAGCTGCTCCCGGTGCTGGACGACATCGGCCGGGCCCGCGACCACGACGAGCTGACCGGCGGGTTCAAGTCCGTCGGCGACCGGCTGGAGGCGGTCACGGGCAAGCTCGGCCTGGAGCGTTACGGGCAGAGGGGCGAGCCCTTCGACCCGACCGTGCACGAGGCGCTCATGCACTCGTACTCGGCGGACGTGACGGAGACCAGCGTCGCGGACGTCCTCCAGCCCGGCTACCGGATCGGTGAGCGGGTCCTGCGCCCCGCCCGCGTGGCGGTGGCCGAGCCCGACCCGAACGGCGGCTCCGGCGAGGAAGCGGCCGGCGAAGAGTGACCTCCTGGCCCGCGCCAGGGGGACCCCGGGGCCCGGCCCCCGGGATCGGCCCGAAGTCCCGTCCCGGCCACGCGGCCGGGACGGGCCTCCGGGGCAGGTGAAGGCATGCGGCAAGTGGCGATAGCAGAGAGCGGGGCGCCGTGAGCACCAAGGACTATTTGGAGAAGGACTACTACAAGGTCCTCGGTGTCGCGAAGACGGCCTCGCAGGAGGAGATCAAGAAGTCCTACCGGAAGCTGGCCCGCAAGTACCACCCGGACGCCAACAAGGGCGACGCCGAGGCGGAGGAGCGCTTCAAGGAGGTCTCCGAGGCCTACGACGTCCTGTCGGACGAGAAGCGCCGCAAGGAGTACGACTCGGTGCGGTCGATGCCGGGCGGGTTCCGCGGCCAGCAGGGCGGCGGCTTCCCCTTCGACCTGGGCGACCTGTTCGGGCAGCAGGGCGGCGCGCAGACCGGCGGCGCGGGCGAGCGCATCGGCGACCTGTTCGGCGGGCTGTTCAACCGGGGCGGCGGCGGCACCCGCACCGCCGGGACGCGGCGGGCCAGGCGCGGCGCGGACGTCGAGACCGAGGTGACGCTGTCGTTCGGCCGCGCGATGAACGGCGTGACCGTCCCGATCAAGCTGACGAGCGAGGCCGCGTGCGACGCGTGCCGCGGGACCGGCGCGAAGGCCGGGACCGTCCCGCGGGTGTGCCCGAACTGCGAGGGCACCGGGCACGAGACCCGCAACCTCGGCAACTTCGGCTTCCAGGAGCCGTGCCGGGAGTGCCACGGCCGCGGCCTGGTCGTGGACGACCCGTGCCCCAAGTGCCACGGCAGCGGCCGCGCGACCGGGACGCGCACGATCCAGGCGCGTATCCCGGCGGGCGTCGCCGACGGGCAGAAGATCCGGCTGAAGGGCAAGGGCGCGCCCGGCGAGAACGGCGGCCCGAGCGGCGACCTGTACGTCAACATCAAGGTGCGGCCGCACCAGGTGTTCGGCCGCAGCGGCGACAACCTGACGCTGACCGTCCCGGTGACGTTCCCGGAGGCCGCGCTCGGCGCGGAGATCCGGGTGCCGACGTTCCAGGGGCAGCCGGTCACGCTGCGCCTGCCGGAGGGCACCCCGAACGGCCGGACGTTCCGCGTCAAGGGACGCGGCGCGCCCCGCCGCGACGGCACCAAGGGCGACCTGCTGGTCACCGTGGACGTGCAGGTGCCGCAGAAGCTCGACGACCAGACGCGCGAGGCGCTGGCCCGGCTCCGTGAGACCGGCGCGGGCGACGACCTGCGCGCCGACCTCCTCCAGCAGGCGAGAACGGAGTGAGCCGTGGACACGACCCCTTTCGGTGACAGCACTCCGGTCTACGTGATCTCGGTGGCGGCGCAGCTGTCGGGGCTGCACCCGCAGACGCTGCGGGCCTACGACCGGATGGGCCTGGTGTCCCCCGGCCGGACGCCGGGACGCGGCCGCCGCTACTCGATGCGAGACATCGTGATGCTCCGCGAGATCCAGCGGCTCTCGCAGGAGGAGGGCATCAACCTCTCGGGCATCAAGCACATCCTGGAGCTGCAGCGGGACAACGTGCGGCTCCGCGAGGAGCTCGCCAAGGCGCACGCCGCCCTGGCCGACCTCGCGAACGAGCTCGAGTCGACCCGGGCGGTCGCGGCGCGGCTGGCGCAGCAGCGGCGGCACGGGGACACGGGCGGGACGCCCGGCTCCGACCTGGTGCCGATCAGGCACACGAGCGTCGTGGTCTGGCACGAGCGGAACCGGGACTGACCTCGGGGGGCGTCCCCCGTCGACGCAGGGGAGCGTAACTATGGACGTCAAGCTGACGCAGAAGAGCCAGGAGGCGGTGTCGGTCGCGGTCCGCCGGGCGGCGGCCGAAGGACATCCCGAGGTCGAGCCGCAGCACCTGCTGGTGGCGCTGATCGGGCTGCCGGAGGGCACGGCGGTGCCGCTGCTGGAGGCCGTCGGCGCGGACTGGCAGGCGATCCGGCGGCGGGCCGAGGAGCAGCTCGCGGCCAGGCCGAAGGCGGCGGGCTCGACGGTCGCGGCGCCGCGGCTGTCGGCGCAGCTCCAGCGGGCGATCACCACGGCGGGCAACCGGGCGCAGCAGCTGGAGGACGAGTACGTCTCGACCGAGCACCTGCTGGTCGGGCTCGCCGCGGACGGCGGCCCCGCGGCGGGGCTGCTGAAGGAGTTCGGCGCGACGCCGCAGGCGCTGCTGGAGGCGTTCGAGAAGGTGCGCGGGCACGCCCGGGTGACCAGCGAGAACCCCGAGGGCACCTACCAGTCGCTGGAGAAGTACGGCGTCGACCTCACCGCCGCGGCCCGCGACGGGCGCCTCGACCCGGTGATCGGGCGGGACGCGGAGATCCGGCGGGTCGTGCAGGTGCTGTCCCGGCGGACGAAGAACAACCCGGTGCTGATCGGCGAGCCGGGCGTCGGGAAGACCGCCGTCGTGGAGGGCCTCGCGCAGCGGATCGTCGCGGGCGACGTGCCCGAGTCGCTGCGCGGGAAGCGGCTGGTGTCGCTGGACCTCGGCGCGATGGTCGCGGGCGCGAAGTACCGCGGCGAGTTCGAGGAGCGGCTGAAGGCCGTCCTGAACGAGATCAAGAAGAGCGACGGGCGGATCGTCACGTTCATCGACGAGCTGCACACCGTCGTCGGGGCGGGCGCGGCCGAGGGCGCGATGGACGCCGGCAACATGCTGAAGCCGATGCTGGCGCGCGGCGAGCTGCGGATGATCGGCGCGACGACGCTGGACGAGTACCGCGAGCGCATCGAGAAGGACCCGGCGCTGGAACGCCGCTTCCAGCAGGTCCTCGTGGGGGAGCCGTCGGTCGAGGACACGATCGCGATCCTGCGCGGGCTGAAGGGCCGGTACGAGGCGCACCACAAGGTGCAGATCAACGACTCGTCCCTGGTGGCCGCGGCGACGCTGTCGGACCGCTACATCACGTCCCGGTTCCTGCCGGACAAGGCGATCGACCTGGTGGACGAGGCCGCGTCCCGGCTGCGGATGGAGATCGACTCGCGGCCCGTCGAGATCGACGAGCTGCAACGCGCGGTGGACCGGCTGAAGATGGAGGAGCTGAACCTCGCGAAGGAGACCGACGAGCCGTCCAAGCAGCGGCTGGAGCGGCTGCGCGCCGACCTCGCCGACAAGCAGGAGCAGCTCAACGGGCTGGTCGGCCGGTGGGAGCAGGAGAAGGCCGGGCTGAACCGCGTCGGCGAGATCAAGGAGCGGATCGACCAGCTCCGTGGCGAGGCCGAGCGCGCCCAGCGCGACGGCGACCTGGAGACCTCCGCGCGGCTCACCTACGGCGAGATCCCCCAGCTGGAGAAGCAGCTGGAGGAGGCGTCGCAGGCGGCGGAGCACCGCGACGCGATGGTCAAGGAGGAGGTCGGGCCGGACGACGTCGCGGACGTGGTCGCGTCCTGGACGGGCATCCCGGCGGGGCGCCTCCTGGAGGGCGAGACCGAGAAGCTGCTGCGGATGGAGGACGAGCTGGGCAAGCGCCTCATCGGCCAGCGGTCCGCGGTGCGGACGGTGTCGGACGCGGTCCGCCGCGCCCGCGCCGGGATCTCCGACCCGGACCGCCCGACCGGCTCGTTCCTGTTCCTCGGCCCGACGGGCGTCGGCAAGACCGAGCTGGCGAAGGCGCTCGCGGAGTTCCTGTTCGACGACGAGCGGGCGATGACCCGCATCGACATGAGCGAGTACTCCGAGAAGCACAGCGTCGCGCGGCTGGTCGGCGCGCCCCCCGGCTACGTCGGGTACGAGGAGGGCGGGCAGCTCACCGAGGCCGTCCGGCGGCGCCCGTACTCGGTGGTCCTGCTGGACGAGGTGGAGAAGGCGCACCCCGAGGTGTTCGACATCCTGCTCCAGGTCCTCGACGACGGGCGGCTGACCGACGGGCAGGGCCGCACGGTGGACTTCCGCAACACGATCCTGATCCTCACATCCAACATCGGGTCGCAGTTCCTGGTCGACCCGACGCTGGAGAACGGGGCGAAGCGCAACGCGGTCTGGAACGCCGTCCGCAACTCGTTCAAGCCGGAATTCCTCAACCGGCTGGACGACGTGATCCTCTTCGACGCGCTGTCGACCGATGAGCTGACCCGGATCGTGGACCTCCAGGTGGACCGGCTCGCCGAGCGCCTCGCCGACCGGCAGCTGACGCTGCGGGTCACCGACGCGGCGCGCGAGTGGCTCGCGCTGACCGGCTACGACCCGCTGTACGGGGCGCGGCCGCTGCGCCGGCTCGTGCAGACGGCGATCGGCGACCAGCTGGCGCGGGAGCTGCTGTCGGGCGAGGTCCGCGACGGCGACGAGGTGGTGGTCGAGCTGGACGAGGCCGCCGACCGGCTCACCGTCGAGCCGTCGAAGGGCCTGACCCTGACGAAGTGACCGGACGGGCCGAGGCTACTCCCCGGCGAACAGCTCGATCAGGGCCTTGACGTCGTGGTTGGCCTCGGCCGGATGCCGGAACGGCCGGTGGGCGTTGATGGTGTAGGTGTTGCGGCGGCCCACGCGGACACGGGTGAGGTAGCCCGCCTCCTCCAAGTCCGTGATGATGAGCTGCGCCGCGCGCTCGGTGATCCCGATCTCCTGCGCCACGTCCCGTACCCGCAGGTCGGGATCACGCGCGATGCAGATCAGCACCCGCGCGTGGTTGGTCAGGAACGTCCATGGCTTGCCGGTACGGTCCGGCGTGCTGTCCATCGGCTCACCCCGTCATATGCTGCGACCTCGTGCCACCGGAGAGCCCATACGCACTCCGCCCACCGGTGGGGCGGCGTAGATCACGAAGACATCATACGAGAATTTTTTGACGAACAAAATTTCGTGTATTACCTTTGGGGTGTCCACGATCCCCCATGGAACCGGCGACCGTTAGGAGTGTGCTCCCGTGCTCGTGCAGCCCACCCCGCAGTCCGTGTCGGACGTCGTCCCGCCCTCGTCGGGCGCCACGGCAGCCCCCGACCGTCCGAAGCTGACGATGACGACCGAGACCCGCGGCCACGCGACGATCCTGACGATGGCCGGGCAGCTGGTGTCGGAGACGGCGGTCACCACGGAGGCCCGCATCCTGACCACGATCGTGCTGGCCGAGCAGCCGCTGCACCTGGCCTTGGACCTCTCCGGCGTGGACACGATCGACGCGCACGGCGCCAACCTGCTGGCGAAGGCCCGCTTCACCGTGCGGGCCGCCCGTGGAACCCTGCACCTGATCGTCCCGCAGGACGCCCCCGCGCGGAGGATGCTCAGCCGGCACCTGCTGAGGTGCGTGGTGGAGCGCGCAGAGGACCTTCCCCTCGCGGACGACGGAGCCGAGGTCGAGAACGCCGCCTGACCCCGGCCGCCCCGGGCCCGCCCGCACCGGGCCCACGGGTCGTCCCGGGCCGACAGCTCGTCCCGGGCCCCACCGGACTCCCGTTGGGGCCCTAAGGCCCTAGTCCCCCTTTTCACCCGCTCCTACATTCATCTCTGGATCGAAAACCCATTGCGTCCATTCCGGTAAATGGGCGGGGGTTCCCGTGAAGGAGAAGAACGTGAACAACGCGAAGCGCGCAGCGGTGCTGGTGGCGTCCGGACTCGCCCTGGCCGGTCCCCTGCTGACCGCCTGCTCGGGGGACGCGACCGAGAAGTCCGCGGCCCCCCGCGCGGCCCACGTCAAGCAGGGCGAGGCCGCGCCCCTGGCGGCGTCCCAGGCCAAGAAGGCCCCGAGGAGAACGCATTACACGAAGAAGTACAGTCGCTTGGACGAGAAATACTTCTCGGGTATCAAGCGGTGCGTTCGGGTGAGCATCTGGGGCACGGCGAAATACGACGTCGAGCACACCGTCACCGGGTCCGTCCCGGTGCACGCCTACAAGAACCTGAGGGTGTACGCGCCCACGATGCGCGCGTCCGTGCTCGCCAAGTGCGGCAAGAAGAAGACGGCCAAGGCCAAGGGCGCCAAGCTGACGCAGAACTGGTACCAGACCACGTGCACGGCGGACGTCCAGGTGGGCATCCCGTGGTCGGTCGGCGCCACCCCCCACTGCGGCAACGGCAAGGTCGCGGGACGGACGACCTCCCACTCCGGCACGAGCACGACCTTCACCCAGTACAACTCGCAGGCGAACCCCGTGAAGTGGTCCGACCAGGGGCTCCCGAGCTGGGCGACCGTGAAGAAGTCGATGTGCCTGACGACCTACTCGACGGCCGTGGTGTCGGTGGGCTCGAAGTCCGACCGGGGCAGCTACAAGCTGACCCAGTGCTGGCAGCCGTAAACAGCGAAGGTCCGATCCGGCCCCGAGGCGCCCCGTCTCGGGGCCGCCGCCGTCCCGCCGGTGTGCGGTGTCGGGGGGAGGGAGAGGGGATGACCGCACCTCTCCACTCTCAACGTATAGCGCACCGGGGGGCTTGCGGCAAGGCCCCCGTCATGCCGCACAATCGTCGGCCGAGACCAGAACCTGCGGAAACGGGGGAGTGCGACGTGCGCGTGCTGTTGCCGGCGTATGGGGCCCGGGGGGACGTCGAGCCGATCGCGGGCCTCGCGATGCGGTCGCGGGACCTCGGTGCGGAGGTGCGGGTGTGCGCACCTGTCCCGACCTTCGGCTCCCTGTCGGCCGCCCGAGCCGAAGCCGGGGACCCCGGCCGGCACCGCGCGCGATGGCCGCGACCGACCCCGGACCGGAGCTGACGAGATGACCCCGCTGACCACCAGCGCGTTCGACCTTCCCGCGGACCTCGCCCCCAAGGCCGACCCGGCGCTGATCGCCGCCGACGAACGCCATTTCGCCGCGATCGCGGAGAGCCTCGGGCAGACGATCACCGACCTGTCCGACCGGCTCGACGCCGAGCGGATGGCGCCCGCCGGGACCGGCCAGCGGGCGCTGGACAGGGACCTGGAGATCCACCGGCTGGCCACCCGCCTGCGCACGCTGCGCCGCTTCGGCCTGGACCTGTGCCTCGGGCACATGGTCGCCGAGGACGACCCCGAACCCGTCTACATCGGGCGTCTCGGCCTCACCGACAGCGCGGGCCGCCGCCTGCTGCTCGACTGGCGCTCCCCCGCGGCCGAGCCGTTCTTCGGCGCGACCCACGCCAACCCGATGGGCCTGGCGAGCCGCCGCCGGTACCGCTGGACCCGCGGACGGATCAGCGACTACTGGGACGAGGTGTTCACCCCCGGCGGCTTCGAGGGCCACGCCGCGCTCGACGACCAGTCCGCCTTCATCGCCAGCCTCGGCGCCGGCCGGTCGGGGCGGATGCGCGACGTCCTCGGCACCATCCAGGCCGACCAGGACGCCATCATCCGCGCGGGATCCCGCGGCGCCCTCGTCGTCGACGGGGGCCCCGGCACGGGCAAGACCGTCGTCGCCCTGCACCGATCCGCCTACCTCCTGTACACCGACCCCCGCCTCGGCCACCGCCGCGGCGGCGTGCTGTTCGTCGGCCCGCACCAGCCCTACCTGGGCTATGTCGCCGACGTCCTCCCCAGCCTCGGAGAGGAGGGCGTGCAGACCTGCACCCTGCGGGACCTCGTCCCCGGCGGCGCCACCGCCGCCGACGAGAAGGACCCGCACGTGGCGCGGCTGAAGTCGTCCGCGGACATGGTGAAGGCGATCGAGACGGCCGTCCGGTTCTACGAGAGGCCGCCCGCCGAGGGCATGACCGTCACGACCCAGTGGTCCGACATCTGGCTGAGCTCCGCCGACTGGGCCGAGGCGTTCGACGCGCGGGAACCGGCCACGCCGCACAACGAGGCGCGCGACCAGGTCCTGGAGGAGCTGATCACGATCCTCATGGAGAAGCACACCGGCGACGTCCCCGGCGACCTGCTCCGCCGGTCGCTGCTGCGGAACCGGGAGCTGCTCACGGCCTTCACCAGGGCATGGCCGCCGATCGAGGCGGCCGACCTCGTCGGGGACCTGTGGTCGGTGCCCGCCTACCTGCGGATGTGCGCCCCATGGCTCACCCCCGGCGAGATCCGCACGTTGCAGCGCGAGGACCCCCACGCCTGGACCGTCCCGGACCTGCCGCTCCTGGACGCGGCCCGGCAGCGCCTCGGCGACCCGGAGGCGTCCCGCCGCAGGCGCCGCCGGGAGGCCGCCCTCACCGCCCAGCGCGAACGCATGGCGCAGGTCGTCGACGACCTCATCGAGGCCGACGACGACGGTGAGGGCCTCGTGACGCAGCTGCGCAGGGAGGACCTCCAGCGCAACCTCGTCGACGAGTCCGAGCTGCCCACCACCGAGCCGGACCTCCTCGCCGGCCCGTTCGCGCACATCGTCGTGGACGAGGCCCAGGAGCTGACCGACGCGGAATGGCAGATGCTGCTGCTCCGCTGCCCGTCCCGCAGCTTCACGATCGTCGGCGACCGCGCCCAGGCCCGGCACGGGTTCACGGAGTCGTGGGAGGAACGCCTCGAACGGATCGGGCTCGACCGGATCACCCTGGCGTCCCTGAGCATCAACTACCGGACGCCCGAGCAGATCATGGCCGAGGCCGAGCCGGTCATCCGGGCCGCGCTCCCGGACGCCAATGTGCCCACCTCCATCCGCAGTGGCGACTCCCCCGTCGTCCACGGATCCACGGCGGACCTGGACTCGATCATCGACACCTGGCTCACCGCGCACACCGAGGGGATCGCCTGCGTCATCGGCGCCCCCGCGTTCCAGCCGGCGCCCCGCGTCCGGTCACTGACACCGGAACTGTCGAAGGGGCTGGAGTTCGACCTGGTCGTCCTCGTCGACCCGCAGAAGTTCGGCGACGGCATCGAAGGAGCCGTCGACCGCTACGTGGCGATGACCCGCGCCACCCGGCAACTGGTCATCCTCACGACCCCGACCCCGTAGTGGACGGGCGGGCGGGTTCTGCTGTGAGCGTGGGGGTGTTCCGTACAGTACGTACGTTTGGCAGAGTTTCGACCATGAGGCTTCTGATGCTGGGTGGGACCGAATTCGCGGGACGGGCCATCACCGAGGACGCTCTCGCGCGTGGCTGGGACGTGACGGTCTTCCACCGGGGACGCCACGAACCGCCGGAAGGCGCCCGTTCTGTGCTGGGCGACCGGACGGAGGACGGCGGGCTCCAGGCGCTCGCCCATGGGGAGTGGGACGCGGTCGTCGACACCTGGTCGGCCGCTCCGTCCGCCGTGCGGGACGCCGCGCGGCTGCTGTCCGGGCGCTGCGAACGTCACGTGTACATCTCCAGCCGTTCCGTCTACAGATTCCCGACGCCACCCGGGCTGGACGAGAGCGCCCCTGTGGTGGACGGCTCCCCCGACGACGGAGATGTGGAGTACGCCGAGGCCAAGCGGGGTGGCGAACTCGCCGCAGCCGGCGCGTTCGGAGATCGTGCGCTGCTGGTGCGGGCGGGGCTCATCATCGGCCCGTACGAGAACATCGGCCGGCTGCCCTGGTGGCTCACGCGAATGGCGCGCGGCGGGCGGGTCCTGGCCCCGGGGCCGCGTGACCTCGGATTGCAGTTCATCGACGTCCGTGATCTCGCGGCGTGGACGCTGGACGCGGTCGGGCAGGGGCTCGGCGGGCCGTACAACCTCGTCAGCCCGCCCGGTCACACGACGATGGACGGGCTGCTGGAGGCGTGCATTCGGGTGACCGGGGCGGACGCGGAGCCGGTGTGGAGCGCGCCGGAGGATCTTCTCGCCGCGGGCATCGCGCCCTGGACGGAGCTTCCCCTCTGGCTTCCGCCCGGCGAGGCACACGACACCCTGCACCGAGCGGACGTGACGAAGGCGCTGTCCACCGGTCTTCGCTGCCGTCCGGCGGAGGAGACGGTCGCGGACACGTGGGCGTGGCTCCAGCGGATCGGCGGGAAGGCGCCGCTTCGCCCCGACCGGCCGGTGGTGGGATTGAGCCCCGAGCGGGAGGCCGCGTTCCTCCGGAGTCAGGCCGCCGCGGACGACCGGAGATCGCCGGTCCAGTGGACGCGGCGCCCTTCCGTCCGCTAGAGAGACGTTCTATGACCGCTTTGGTACTCGGGCCCCACCTCCGGCATGTGAGCGCGCACACCGCGACGATCTGGGTCGAGACCGACCGCCCGTGCGAGGTCCGCGTCGTCAACGCCGAGCACGGGCTGGACGCGGCCGCCCGCACGTTCACCGCGCACGGCCACCACTACGGGCTCGTCGAGATCGACGGGCTCGACGCGGGCGCGCGGATCCCGTACGAGGTCGTCCTGGACGGTGAGAAGGTCTGGCCCGGGGCCCCTGACGGGTTCCCCGCCAGCCAGATCAGGACCCTCGACCCCGGCGGCACGCTGCGGATCTCCTTCGGGTCGTGCCGCCGCTCGCCCGGCACGGCCGAGGGGTTCGGCCACGACGCCCTCGCCGCCTTCGCGCACCGGCTCCGCAGCGGCGCCGCGGAGGTGTGGCCGGACATCCTGCTCATGGTGGGCGACCAGGTGTACGCCGACGAGCTGAGCGAGGAGATGCGCGCGTTCATCCGCGGCCGCCGCGACGCCGGCGAGCCGCCCGTGGACGAGGCCGCCGACTTCGAGGACTACACCCAGCTCTACAAGCTGGCCTGGCGCGACCCGGCCGTGCGGTGGCTGCTGTCGACCGTCCCCACCTTCACGATCTTCGATGACCACGACATCCGCGACGACTGGAACACCTCCTACGCCTGGCGGCGCGAGATGTGGTCGCAGCCCTGGTGGCGGGCCCGCATCACCGGCGGGATCGGCTCCTACTGGATCTACCAGCACCTCGGGAACATGTCGCCGCAGGACCGCGCGGACGACCCCGTCCACAAGGCGGTGCGCGCCGCGTCCGGCGACGTCGGCCCCATCCTCGACGAGTTCGCCGAGAAGGCCGACAAGGAACCGGCGAGCACGCGCTGGAGCTACGCGCACGACTGGGGCGGCACGCGGCTCATCGTCGTCGACAGCCGCTGCTCCCGGCTGCTCACCGCCGACCGGCGCGGCATGCTCGACGACGAGGAGTTCCGCTGGCTGGACGGCCGCTGCCAGGGCGGCATGGACCATCTCCTCATCGCCAGCTCCCTGCCCTACCTGCTGCCGCGGGCCATCCACCATGCCGAGGCGTGGAACGAGGCCGTCGCGGGCGGCGCGTGGGGCAAGCGCGGCGCCGCGCTCGGCGAGAAGGTCCGGCAGGCCGCCGACCTGGAGCACTGGGCCGCGTTCGAGCGCTCGTTCCGCGAGGTCGCCGACGACGTGATCGCGGTCGGACGCGGCGACCGCGGGCCCGCGCCCGCCAGCATCTCCTTCCTGTCCGGCGACATCCACTACTCCTACCTGTCGCGGGTCACCGCCCCCGACACCCAGTCGAAGATCACCCAGATCGTCTGCTCACCCCTGCGCAACCCCTTGATCGGCGCGTTCCGCTTCGCCAACCGGATCGCCTGCTCGCGCTTCACGGCGGGCCCGTTCCGTGCCCTGGCGAGACTGTCGAAGGTCCCCGCGCCGCCCCTGCGATGGCGGATGACGGACGGCCCCTGGTTCGACAACGCCATCGCGACGGTCGAGCTGTCCGGCCGCGAATGCACGGTGCTCTGGGAGAGCCCCCAGAACGAGAAGACCCTCACCGAAATGGGCCGCGCCACCATCACCGACTGACCGGACGCCCCGTCCGCCCGGTCCTATGTGCGGCCCGGCTTGAAGCCACTCGGCATCAGGACGTGATCGCTGCCCTCTCCCGCACGTTCGGCCAGCAGCGAGACCTGCTCCGTCGCCCCCACCCTCCGCAACGCGTTCATCAGCCAGGCCACGGCGTAGGGATCGGTGACCGGGCAGCCGACGACGACCCGCCCGGCGAGCTGCGCGGCCTGCCGGGCGGCGCCGGTCCGGCGCAGCGCGTCCAGGAGACCCGCGACCCGCTCCGGGTCGCTGACGGGACAGCGGGTGACGGCCCGGTCGGCGAGCGCCATGGCCGACTCCTCGGCGCCCATCCAGTGCAGCGTGTCCAGCAGCCACCCAACGGTGTCCGGTTCGTCGACCGGACCTTGGGCGGAGACCCAGCGAAAGAACTCGTCGGCCTCGGGAGCCTCAAGGCTCTGGATCAGCGACCCCAGGTCCTCCCGGGTGATCCTGGCGTCGAAGGCAGCCCGGATCGTCAGCCTCACCGCCTGAGCTTGGCCGCCTCTCTCCTGCAACACCGTCAGGAGGAACCTCACGTCGTGCACGTTCGAGAGGGGGAACTCGGAGGCCGCACGATCGGCCAGCCTCAGTGTCTGCGCAGGGGTCCTCGCGCCTGCCAGGGAGTACAGCAGACGCCTCACCTCCTCCGCGTCCACGCACGGGAAGGTGTCGGCGACCCGCTCCGCGAAGATCTTGATGTGCAGATCGGCTCCCGCTGCCCGCAAGGCGAGCAGCATGAGCACCGCGGTCTCGGGGTCGGTGGACGAGGCCCGAGAGGCGATGCGCGCGGCGTAGACATCGACCTGCGCCTTCGCCCCGGTCTTCCGCAGCGCTTTCAGCAGGACCCCGGCGGCGGCAGCGTCGGTGAGCGGGCACCGCTCGGCCGCCAGCTGGGCGAGCGCGGCGGCCTGCGTCTCGGCACCCATCTCCCGAAGCGCCCACAGGTGCTCCGCCACGGCGGCCGGGTCCTCGAATGGAGCCTCGACGGCGACACGCTCGGCGAACCTGTCGGCCAGTGCCTCGGCGCCCATCTTCCGCAAAGTGTCCATGAGCAGCCCCGCACCGGTGGTGAAGTTGAACGGGCAGTTCTCGGCCGCCCTTTCGGCGAGCGCCGCGGCCTGCGCGTCGGCGCCCAGCTCCCGCAGAGTGTCCAGCAGCCGCGCCACGGCGCCCGGGTCGGCGAGCGGAATGTCGTGCATGGCGTCGCCCGGCTCGCTGGGGAAGGGGAACTGGAGCCGGTCGAGGAGCTCTTCGAGATACCGGCACCGATCCTCGGCCTCCGCGATACGCCGGCGCGCCTGCCCCAGCGAGCGGGTGAGGTCGGCGATCTCGCCGTCCAGGCGCGCCCTCTCGTCCTGCATCGCGGCGCGGCCGGCGTCGAACGCGGCCCTTAACCGGTCGTGCTGGTCGTTGAGCTCCTCGAACTGGCGGATCCGGCCGGCGAGCTCCTCCTCCAGTGAGCGTGCGTGGCGTTCGGCCTCGCGGCGGCCCGCGTCCGCCAGTTCCAGTTCGTCGCTGACGATCCGCACCCGGTACTCCTGCGGATGGGCGACCTCCAGCGCGTCCAACTGCAACCGGGCCAGGTGCTCGCGGACGTCCTGGGAGACCTCCCTGCCCTGCTCGGCGAGGACGACCAGCAGCTTGTCGAGGAACCAGTGGTCGCGGGGCACGCGCTTGCCGTTCAGGTAGCGCGACAGGGTGCCCTTGTCGACGGGGTACAGGGCGGCGAACCGGTTGATCGACATCCCCGCGATCCTCCAGATCTCGCGCAGTTCCTCCGTCCAGGCCCGCACCCGCGGGGACAGGGCGGCATCCAGCGTCTTGAGAGCGGTCGAACCTGCGGGGGCGAGTTCTGTCATGACGTCCATCTTCGGCTGCCGCGTCCATCGGTACCGCGGCGTTTGACATGCCCGGGTGTTGCCATTCGCTGCAACCCCGCGGCGTGCCGTTGTTGCGGCGTGGCGCAACACCACTCGCGGCTGGCTTCCTGAGAACGCACCCGCGCCGCCCGAGTACGGGGCCGAGAGGAAGACGACGTGAACTCTGAGTATCGCCCGGTTCCGGCCGGGTTCACCGATGTGCGTGCCACGGTGATCCTGGTCACGGCCTGTCTCGCCGGTGCCATTGCCGGTATCTCGAGCTATTTGTACGTCCGGTCACCGGCCCAGGCGCTCCGCGACGCCGTCACCGCGCTCTGCGGCGTCCTCGGCCTGTTGAACCAGGTCGCCGGAACGGGCCCGGCGCGGGCCGGCCACGACGGCGGCGGACCCGGTTCCGACGGCGCCGAAGAGGAAGGCGCATGACCGCACGCGGCCATGGGCGCCTTAAGGGGGGGTCGTGTCAATCTCAAGTGAACCTTGGACCTGCTGCTTCCCGTAAAGATCATGGGGTTCGCCCGGGACGGGCCGGAACGGCTGGTAGCGTCCGCCGCGGCTCCCGATTCGTCGTTACCGGGGAGTCGCGAACCGGCGCGGCGCCATGAAAGAGTGGCGAATCGCCGTATTGGCCTACGGGGCTTACGGGCTTCACTACGCTATAAGCGCCCCGGGGTCAGTACGCCGGCCCGCATCCCCGAGCGCAGGAAGGCAGGCCGCCGCACGATGGTCTCTCCCGCCAGCCTGACGGCCCCGTGTTGAGGAAGGGCGGTGTCGCATGGATCGCTGCGCGCTGTTCGTAGACGCCGGCTACCTGCTGGCCGATGGCGCCATGGCCGTGCACGGAACCCGCCATCGCGAGACGGTCTCCTGGGACTTCGGCGGCCTCCTGCAACTGCTGGGCAACCTCGCGAGGGAACGCACCGGCATCCCGCTGCTGCGCTGCTACTGGTACGAGGCCACCATCGAGGGCCGCCGCTCCGCCGAGCATGAGGCGCTCGCCGACCTGCCGGGGCTCAAGCTGCGGCTCGGGCGGATCCGCCCCGGCCGCCGCGAGGGCGTCGACACCGAGATCCACCGCGACCTGATGACCCTCGCCCGCAACGAGGCGCTCGCCGACGCGGTCGTCGTCAGCGGCGACGAGGACATCGCGCGGGTCGTCGCCGACGCCCAGGACCTCGGCGTCCGCGTGACGGTCGTGCACGTGGCCGTGGACGGCAACTGGACGATCTCCCGGGTGCTGCGGCAGGAGTGCGACGACCTCATCGAGATCGGCTCCGGGCACCTGCGCCCCTACGTCAACCTGCTCGCCGGCGTGGACGGGTCGTCCTCGCTCGGGACGAGCCCGCTGTCCAACGGGCACGGCAACGGCAGCGCCGCCTCGATCGGGTCGCTCCAGGCGGCGCCGAACAACGGGCCTCCGCCGTCGTCGCCGATCGGGGGGCAGCCGGTGCCGTCGGTGCCGTCCGTCCGCGACCTGGGTCCGGCGATGACGTCGAACGCGGCGGGTTCGTCCATGGCCACCGGGCCGGTCACGCTGCCCGGCTCGGGAGGGAACGGCTCGACCGGCGGGCCCGGCGGTCCTGGCGGGTCGACGAGGCCGGGCGTGTCCGGTGGTTCGGCCGGGTTCGGGTCCTTCGGCAACGGTGCCGCGCAGCCGTCCGCCCCGCTCCAGGCCGCGCCCACGTACGGGCCGTCCTCCACGCAGGCGCCGCCGCAGCAGCCGCCCACCTCGCAGTACAACTCGCCGTCCCCGCCGCCACAGCCGCTGCCGCAGTCGCTGCCGCCCACCCAGTCGCAGCCCCTGCAACAGCCGGTGCAGCAGTCCCTGCAATCCTTGCAACAGCCCTTGCAGCAGCCGCTGCAGCAGCCCTTGCAGCAGTCGCCGCAGCAGACCGCCGGGCAGCAGCTCGGCCCCTACACCGGCCCGCAGCAGATCGCGCCCGCCCCCGCGCAGCAGACCGCGCCCTCGCTCGCGGACGCGGTCAAGGCCGCCCATCAGGAGGGGCAGGACTTCGGCGAGTCCGTCGCCCGGGACGCGCCCGCGCTGTGGCTGGAGGCCGTCCTCGCCCGCAAGCCGCGTATGCCCTCCGATCTGGAGGCGCGCCTGCTCCAGGGCTCCTCGCTGCCCATCGACTTCCTCCTGCACGACGAGGTCAGGCACGCTTTGCGCCGCGGATTCTGGGACGCTCTAGAACGTTCCCGCAGGTGAACGCTCTCCACCGGACGCATTCGCGTAGGTAATTCACGATCATCGTCGATTCGCCCGCTTCGGTCGCCGGGTGACGGGTAGCGTTGAAGCGTGACGCATGTGACGGAAGACGATCTCGACGATCTGGAGTTCGACACCCTGCGCACCGGCGATCACATCTCGGCGGCGCGGCGGCTGTCCGAGCTCGCCGAGGCGGTGTCGGGCGGGGTCTCGCGCGCCAACGTGCTGCTGCGCGCGGGTGAGCAATGGCAGCACGCCGGCGACCATGCCAGGGCCGCCGAGCTGTACCGGCGGGCGCTGGAGGACGGCGGCGAGGTCTACGGCGACCCGCGCGCCTATCTGGCCGACGCCCTGTTCGAGCTGGGCCGGGGCGACGAGGCGCGCGCGCTCGTCGAGCAGATCCGCGCCGACAAGCCGCGCGACCCCGAGGTCTACCGCGCCGTCGCCGAGGTCCTCTACGCGCAGGGCGACGCGTCCGGCGCCCACGAATGGGCCACCAGCGGCGCCGACGTCGTCCTCGCCCTCCGCGACCACGCCGGTGTCGGCGGCCCCGACGAGCCGCGGTCGCTCGCCACCGGGTCCCTTGCGCCGGCCCCCGACGACGCCGCCCTCGCCGAGGACAGCCTTGAGGCGCTCCTGCGGCTCCGCTATCGCGCCCGCATCGACCTGGGCCGCGCCGAGGACGACTACGACGCGCTCCTCGACGACCTTCTGAAGAACGACGCCTGACCCGCCGCGCCGGCGCGGACCGCCCGGCGCGTGCGACCGTCACAGGGTCGCGACCAGCCCGCCGAGAGCCTGGGCGACCGTCACCGGGGGTTCCTGCTCGATGACCGGCCAGCCGCGCAGGCGGGCCTCCCTCACCGTCCCGTCGTGACCGGACTGGGCGGAGCAACCGGCGAGGGTCCGCAGATAGCCGCAGGGCGCCTCCGGCCAGTCGGGGGGTATCGGGACCCGGCTTTCCTCTCCCAGGCCGTCATGGTCATGGTCGTGGGCGCGCAAGGCGCGCGGGAGGTCCGCGTCCACGAAGACGTAGCCGCCCACCGGACGGTGCGCCGCGCGCTGCGCCAAGGCGATGGCGGGCAGGAGCGGCCCCGCCGCCCCGTACGCGGCAAGGACGAGCGGTGCCGCCGGACCGGCCGCGCCGATGACCAGGGAGGCGCGGGCGACGTAGCGGACACCGGCGTCCTCCGGAACGTCCGGGGCGAACACGTCCAGCCCGGACGAGCGGAGCATCTCCGGAACATCGCCCCAGGACGCGGACGTCGCGCCCGGGGCATGCAGCAGGACGAGGGAACCGGGCGTCACGTCCTCACCGCCTCGACCGCCGCGACTCACGAGGCGGCCCGCCGCGCCGCCTCCCCGGAACCGTATCGGGGTGGAGCGCGTGCACGGGCGCCGGGCCAGGTGAATAGGGTTCCTTCCGTGAGCGATCGTGATGAGCTGCTGAGCGCAATCAAGGACAAGGCCGTCGTCCACGGCGATTTCGTGCTCTCCTCCGGCAAGCGCGCGTCCTGGTACGTGGACCTGCGCCGGGTGACCCTGGACGGGACGGTCGCGCCGCTCGTCGGCCGGGTGATGCTCGACGAGACCGCCGGCCTGGACTACGACGCCGTCGGCGGGCTCACCCTCGGTGCCGACCCGGTCGCCGCCGCGATGCTCCACGCGGCCGCCGCCCGCGGGCGCACGCTGGACGCGTTCGTCGTCCGGAAGGAGGGCAAGGCGCACGGGCTGCAACGCCGCATCGAGGGCCCGGACGTGACCGGGCGCCGCGTCCTCGCCGTCGAGGACACCTCGACCACCGGCGGCTCCGTGCTGACCGCCGTCGAGGCGCTCCGCGAGGCCGGCGCCGTGGTGGTCGCGGTCGCCACGATCCTGGAGCGCGGCGCCGCGGCGCGGATCGCGGCCGAGGACCTGGAGTACCGGCACCCGTTCGACGTCACCGACCTGGGCCTCGGCTGAGCGGCGCCGCGTCCCTGCGGGCCTGTCCCTCGCCGCTGCGGGCCGGTTTCCGGCGCTGCGGATCCCTGCGGCTCAGCCCCTCGCGGCCACGAACCACTGGCCGCGCTGCCCCGACGGTTTCGCCGGCTGCTGCCTGCCGTAGATCACGACCCTGAGCGAGCCGCCGTTGGCGGCGACGACCTGGAGGGGCGTCTCCTCGTACTTGCGGATGTCGCCGGTGGACAGCGTGCCCTGCGTGAGCACCTCGCCCGTGTCGGCCACCCGGACGACCACGGCCGTGGCCGGGCCGACCACCGTGATCACGAGCGGCAGCACCGCCGACGCGGTCGGGGAGGCCGAGGCCCGGCTCGGCCCGGCCTTGTTCTGCGTGCCCTCGTCCGGTGTCGGGGAGATGGTCGTCGGGTCGGGTTCGCCGTGGTCGCCGGAGACCGCGTTCACCAGAGCCGTGCCGCCGACGACGAGCAGCGTCAGTGCGGCGACCACGGCGACGGCCGCGATCAGTATGCGCGCGAGACCACGAGGGTCCGACCGATGACGTCCCACATGGGGAGGTTAGCGATAACTGTCACCGCTGAGCGACGGACGTGACTCTTCAGAGCCATTCTTATTCGTACCGTTGTGCTTTGCACCCTTGTGGGAGGATCCGCGTCCCTTCATGATCTCTCGCACGATGGGGATCACCGACAGCACCAGGATCACGGCGACACCGGGAAGGATGTAGCGCTCGACGTCGGGCACCTCGGAGCCGAGGAAGTGGCCGAGCAGGAACAGGGCGTCGGTCCAGATGACGCCGCCGACGACGTTCCAGACGAAGAACTTGCGGGTGTCCATGCCGAGCATCCCGGCGAGCGGGTTGAGGAACGTCCGCACGATCGGGATGAACCGCGCCAGCACGACCGCCCTGGCCGGGCCGAACCGGTTGAAGTAGTACTCGGCCTTCTCCACCCACTCCTGCCGGAAGATCTTGGAGTCGGGGCGTTCGAAGAGCCTGCGGCCGTACCGCGCGCCGAGCCAGTGCCCGAGCTGCGCGCCGGTGATCGCCGCGACCGGGCCGCCGACCAGCAGCCACGGCAGCGACAGCGGCTGGAACTCCTGCCCGTTGACGGTCGAGACCGCCGTGAGGATCCCCGCCGTGAACAGCAGCGAGTCGCCCGGCAGGATGCAGCCGATCAGCAGTCCGGTCTCCGCGAAGATGATGGCGAGGACGCCGATCGTCGCGAACGTGCCGAACAGCTGCAGCCACGCGGTCGGGTGCAGCCACTCGGTGATGTCCAGGGGAAGGGTCGTGAGATCCACACAGCGAGCGTACCCGTCCCGTCGCCGCGGAAAGGCGGGAAACCGCACCTGACGCACCGTTCCGACACCCGTGAACAGCGGGCTGACGGACGCACGGCGATTCGGGATACTGATGGTTCCGCGGAGACCGGGATCGAGGGACGGATTCCGGCCGACGCGGCGCCCCTGTGGAGCGGGCGGCCCTCACAACGAGATACTGACCCTGGACGGCATGCCCTGCCCGGACCGTGTGACCAGGGCACTCACCTGGGTACGCGGTCGACGGGTGCTACCGCCCGGCCGGATGCCCGGCGGCACCGCTGCGTATGAAAGGACGCTGACAATGCCCATCGCAACGCCCGAGGTCTACGCGGAGATGCTCGACCGTGCCAAGCGGGACGGTTTCGCCTACCCCGCCATCAACGTGACGTCCAGCCAGACGCTGAACGCCGCGCTGCGCGGGTTCGCCGATGCCGAGAGCGACGGGATCGTCCAGGTGTCCACCGGAGGCGCCGAGTACCTCTCCGGCTCCACGGTGAAGGACATGGTCACCGGCGCCACCGCACTCGCCGAGTACGCCCGCGTCGTCGCCGCCAAGTACCCGGTGAACATCGCCCTGCACACCGACCACTGTCCCAAGGACAAGCTGGACGGCTTCATGCGCCCGCTGATCAAGATCTCGCAGGAGCGGGTGGCGCGCGGTGAGGAGCCGCTGTTCCAGTCCCACATGTGGGACGGCTCCGCCGTGCCGCTGGAGGAGAACCTGGAGATCGCCGCCGCCCTCCTCGAAGAGTGCGCCAAGGCCCGCATCATCATGGAGATGGAGATCGGCGTGGTCGGCGGCGAGGAGGACGGCGTCGCCAACGAGATCAACGAGAAGCTCTACACCACCCCCGGCGACGCCATCGCCACCGCCGAGGCCGTCGGCATCGGCGAGAAGGGCCACTACATCCTCGCCGCGACGTTCGGGAACGTGCACGGCGTCTACAAGCCCGGCTCCGTCAAGCTCCGCCCGGAGGTCCTGAAGGAGATCCAGGACGCGGTCGGCGCCAAGTACGGCAAGGAGAAGCCGTTCGACCTGGTGTTCCACGGCGGCTCCGGCTCCACCCTGGAGGAGATCCGCGAGGCCGTCTCCTACGGCGTCATCAAGATGAACGTCGACACCGACACCCAGTACGCCTTCACCCGCCCGGTCGCCGACCACATGCTGCGCAACTACGACGGCGTGCTGAAGGTCGACGGCGAGGTCGGCAACAAGAAGCAGTACGACCCGCGCTCCTGGGGCAAGGCCGCCGAGGCCGGCATGGCCGCGCGTGTCGTCGAGGCCGCCGAGCACCTCCAGTCCGCCGGCAAGAAGCTCAAGTGACCTCGCGGGGCCCGGACGGACCGTCCGGGCCCCTTCCGGGCCCCTTCCGGGCCCCTTTCGGGCCCCGCGGCTCACCGCGGGTCTCCGGTAGCCTCGAAAACGTGGCACTGCCCCGCACCTACGAGTCGCAGAACTGCTCGATCGCCCGTTCCCTGGAGGTCGTGGGCGACCGCTGGACCCTGCTCGTGATCCGCAGCGCCTTCGAGGGCGTCCGCCGCTTCGACGACTTCCAGGCCGCGCTCGGCGTGGCCCGCAACGTCCTGACCGAACGCCTCACCCGCCTCTGCGACGAGGGCGTCATGCGCCGCGTCCCCTACCAGGACCGCCCGGAGCGCTTCGAGTACCGCCTCACCCGCAAGGGCGTCGAACTGTGGCCCGCCATGATGACACTCCTCATGTGGGGCGACCGCCACTACGCCCCTGACGGCCCACCCCTCGTCATAGGCCACCAGGGCTGCCCCGGCGCCCTGACCCCCCGCTTCACCTGCGACACCTGCGACGCCCCCCTGGGCCCTGGGGACGTCGAGCCGAGGGGCGTCTAACCCGTCGTCCAAGGCTGCTTCTTGGGTGGCCGTCGTGCGTGCCGCTTCTGCCTGGTGGGCGTGGCGTTCAGTGGTGGGACAGGTGCCCGGCCAGGAGCGGGCGCGCCCTCGCTGGGATGGTGCCGCGGTGAGAAGGCCGTCGACTGGGGGAACAGAAGGCGGATTCCGCCCGGTCGTCCAGGTTCTGGCGCATGGACGCCCGGCAACGCGGGTTGCTTGATGCAACTTTGTTCGGTGCAATGAGTTGCATGACGCAACTGGGTGAGGGTGGTGCGGTGCGGCTCGCTTCGCCGCTGCCAGGGTGGCCTTGGGTGCCGACCTTGGAGGACGTGCGGATCCGGCCGTATGGGGTGGGGGATCGGGAGCGGTTGCGGCGGATGTCGGATCATCTGTCCAAGGCCAGTCTCTACACGCGGTACTTCGCGGGGACGCCGCGGATCCCGGACCATCACGTCCGGGCGATGGACCGGCTCGACCACTGGGACCGGGAGGCCATGGTCGCCTTGCTGGCGGGGGAGATCATCGGGCTCGCCGAGTACATCCGGGACGTCCGGTGGACGTGGCGGGCGGAGATCGCGGTCATGGTGGCCGATCCCTGGCAGCGGCGCGGGATCGGCGGACGGCTGGTGGCCGATCTCGCCGGGCTGGCCGGGCGGCGGGGGGTCACCGAGTTCGTCGCGGACGTCATCCCGACCAACCGGGAGGCGCTGCGGGCCATCGGCGGGGCGTGGCCCGCGGCGGCGTCCTGGACGGCGGAGGGCGCCGCGCGGTTCCGGTTGCCGCTGCCGATGCCGTGAACACGCACGCCACCCGGGTTGATGCGGACGGGCCGCGCCGACTTACGATGACCCGCATGACCCAGAACCTGCTCGGCGGCCTGCCTCCGACCGAACTGCCGGACAACGCCGAGGCCCGCGAGGCCCTGGAGAACGGCGTGGACCCGTTCGAGGTGGCCGCGCGCCACCCGGACCACCCGGGGGCGTGGGCCGAGCTGTCCGACCGCGCCTTCGCCAGGGGCGGTGTGATCGACTCCTACGCCTTCGCGCGCACCGGCTACCACCGCGGCCTCGACCAGCTGCGCCGGGCCGGATGGAGGGGGCAGGGTCCGATCCCGTGGGAGCACGAGCCGAACCGGGGGTTCCTGCGGGCGCTGCACGCGCTCGGGCGGGCCGCCGCCGCCATCGGCGAGGACGACGAGGCCGAGCGGTGCAAGACGTTCCTGCGCGACAGCAGCGCCACGGCGGCCGACGAACTCGGCGGCTGACGCACCTCGGCACGCGGCATTCAGCGGGGTTACGGGGGCCCTCCCGGTCGAAACGGCGGCGTACATATAGCCGCTTCGTTATGCCCTTCTGCGAAAGAAGCATTAGTCAGGTATGAGCCCTGGTCACAAGATGGTCTGCATCACACCCACTGATGCCGCACCGACCGGGAGGACCGACCGTGGCGCCGAGGAAGACCGCGGAAGTGATCGGGGCCGGCCTGGCCGGGCTCACCGCAGCGACCGCGCTGGCCCAGCGAGGCTGGTCGGTGCGCCTGCACGAGCGCGACTCCGAGATCCGCGCGATCGGCGCCGGCATCTACGTGTGGGGCAACGGGCTGGCCACGCTTGAGGCGCTCGGCCTGTACGAGGAGGCCGCGTTCAACGCGCACGTCGGCCCGGTGCTGGAGACGCGCGACCACCGCGGCCGCGTGGTGGAGGAGGTGCCGATCAACGGCCCCGGCCAGGCCCGGGTGCTCACGATCATGCGGGACCGCCTGATCGGCACACTGATCGGCGGTGCCGAGAAGGCCGGTGTGGAGATCCGCACCGGCTCGGAGGTCCTGGAGGCGGGCCCCGACGGCCGGGTCGTCACGCGTTCCGGCGAGACGGCCCGCGCCGACGTGGTGCTCGCGGCGGACGGGGTGAACTCCCGCATCCGCGGCCAGTACGACATCGTCGCCCACCGCGCCCCGGCGAGGCAGGGCGCGACCCGGCTCACGGTGCCCCGGGCGCCCGGGTTCGTCCCTGAAGGGGACGAGGGCAAGTACATCGAGTACTTCAGCGGACGGCGCCGCGTCCTGTACACGCCGAGCAGCGAGAGCAGCCTGTACGTCGCGCTGGTCGCCGACGAGCGGGACCGGCCCGCGAGCCGCATACCGGTCGACACCATGGCGTGGATCCGGTCGTTCCCCCACCTGGAGGCCCTGCTCAGCGCGTGCGCGGGGGTCCCGGGACGGTGGGACACCTTCCAGTTCCTCACGCTCACCCGCTGGTCCATGGGCAGGCTGGCGTTCCTCGGGGACGCGGCGCACGCGCAGCCGCCCTACCTCGGCCAGGGCGGCGGCTGCGCGATGATGAGCGCCCTCGGCCTGGCCGACGCCCTCAGCGGCTCCGACGCGCCCGTCGACCAGGCGCTCCGCGACTGGGAGTACGCCGAACGGCCCACCGTCGAGCACACCCAGCGCTGGTCCCACCGGCTCGGCCGGCTCAACTACGTCCCGGACGCCGCCCGCGCGTCCCTGCTGAAGGCGAGCGGGCACCTGCCGCGTCTGGGCGCGTCCCGGCTGCGGGCGGCCCTGACGGTCCCGACCGGCGCGGGCCGGTTCGCGGGCAACTGAGAGGAACGCATGACCTCGACCCACCTGACGACGATCTGGATCGGCGGCAACCCGATCACCTACGTGGACCAGGGGCCGCGGGACGCGCCCGCCGTCGTCCTGCTGAGCGGCTGGTGCCAGGACCACCGGCTGTTCGACCGGCTCGTCCCGTTCCTGAGCGACGACCTTCGCGTCGTGTGCGTCGACTGGCGCGGGCACGGCGTGGACCGTTCCCCCGTCCCCGATTTCGGCTACCGCGAGCAGGCCGCCGACACCATCGCCGTCCTGGACGACCTCGGCATCGACCGGTTCCTCCCGCTGTCGCATTCGCACGGGGGCTGGGCGCTCATGGAGATCGCCGAACGCGTCGGCGCCGGGCGGGTGCCGCGGATCCTCCTCGTCGACTGGCTGATGACTCCCCCGGCACCGGGGTTCGCCGCAGGGCTCGCCGCCATCCAGGACCCGTCCCGATGGGTCGAGGGCAGGCAGGACCTGTACGACGTGTGGACGAACGGCCACGACCACGAACGCGTGCGGCGCCACCTGGACGAGGAGATGTCCGGCTTCGGCTTCGAGATGTGGGCCCGTTCCTGCCGGGTCATCGCCGACGCCTACGCCGAGTTCGGCTCGCCGCTCCAGCGGATGGCCGGGCTCACCGAGCCCCGTCCGATCAAGCATCTGTTCTCCCAGCCCACCGACCCCGCCTACGAGCGCGCACAGATCGACTTCCGCGCCCGGCACCCGTGGTTCGACCACCACATGCTCGGCGGCCCGACGCATTTCCCGACCCTCGACGTCCCCGACAAGGTCGCCGCCGAGATCCGCGGACACCTCGTCCGGGACTGACCCACCCGCGCTCCCCACCACGCGGACGCCCTGACGGAGCCGGCCGGCTTCAGGCATCCGAACCGCTCACCTGCCGTTCCGTCCCCGCAAGGAGCCCACCATGCGCGACCACGATCCGACCATGCCCGAAAACGACCCGCCGTCGGCCCGATGGGCGATGCTGGCGATCGTCTCCGCCGGTTTCATCGCGATGACCATCAACTGGTTCGACATCTCCACCGGCTTCCCGGCGATCGGGAAGGAGTTCGACAAGGCGATCCCGGACGTCGCGTTCCTCATCTCGGTGTTCGTCGCGGCGTACGGCATCCTGCACATCCCGGGCGGGCTCCTCGCCACCAAGTGGGGCCTGCGGCGGACGCTCGCGCTCGGCCTGGCGATCGAGGCGGCGGGGGCGCTGCTGTCGGCCACGTCGACGTCGTTCGCGCAACTGGTGCTGTGGCGGGCCGTCGCGGGCGTCGGCGCGTCCATCTTCGCGGCGGTCGGCATCGCGGCCGTCAGCATCTGGTTCCGCGACCACCAGCACGCGCTCGCGCTCGGCATCTCCTCGGCCGCGTTCAGCGTCGGCACCGCGCTCGGCCTGTACACCTTCGCCGACATCACCGACGCCACCACGTGGCGGACGTCGGTCGTCATCGGCGGGATCCTGTGCCTGGCGGTCGCCGGGATCAGCGCGCTGTTCTTCCGCGTGCCGAAGGGCGCGGGCCCCCTCGCCGGTGCCCACCTGACGCGCGCGGGACTCCAGCAGGCCCTGTTCAACAAGGACATCTGGCTCTACGGCCTCGCATTCTTCGGCGCGTACGGCTCCTACCTCGGCGCCTCCCAGCTGATCTCGGGGTACGGCGACGACCGTCACATCCCCGGCGGCCAGGTGGGCGCGGCCGCCTTCCTCATCGGCGTCGCCGGCGTCCCCGGCAGCATCGCCGCGGGCTGGCTCGCCGACCGCTACCTGAGCCCGCGGATCCTGTTCGCCGCCGGCGCCGTCCTGGAGGCGGTCGCGCTGGCCTGCGTCCCGCTATCCGGCCCGAACACGTTCTGGATCCCCGCGTTCGCCATCGGGTTCATGTTCAACTTCGTCTTCGCGGTCTGGCAGACCGTCCCCGGCGGCATGAGGGGCCTCGCGCCGGAGAACATCGGCACCGCCATCGGGCTGATGCTCACGATCTCGGCCGCCGGAGGATTCGTCCTGCCCTGGGCGTTCGGGCTGATCGTGGACGGCCCCGGATACGGCGCCGCGTGGACGTTCCTGGCCGTGGTCAGCGCCGCGACCGTGGCGTTCTGCCTGCCGGCCCGCTCCGCCGCTCGCACCCCAAGGCCGAGCCGGAAGCCTGGCACCGGACGCAGCACACCCTTCCTCCGCGAAAGCACCACCCCGGCAACCGACGAACTGGGCGCCTGAGGAGACGACCTGAGCCGTCACGCGAGCGCGCTACCAGCCCGCCGGGGCTCGCCTCCGGCTTCGCCCCGGCGGGATGATCGCGAAGCGATGACGCGCTCGCCCAAGCACGGTCAAGGAGGCGAGCCGCCAGGCGAGCCTCCTTGGGCCGGGGTTGCTTAAACACCGCCGCCAGGCGAGCCTCCTTGGGCCGGGGTTGCTTAAACACCGCCGCCAGGCGAGCCTCCTTGGGCCGGGGTTGCTTAAACACCGCCGCCCGCGAGGTCGCCGACCACGTGGAGGCGCGGGTCGGGGCGTCCGGCGACGACCAGCCACCCGGAGTCGGTGGTGAGGCCGCCGTCCGGGTGCCGCGAGGCGCCCTGTGCGAGCAGGGACGCGACGAGCCGCTCCGCGGATCGGGGTGATGGGCTTCTAGGCGGCCGCCTGGTCCACGACCGACCCGGACACCGGGCTGGTCACCGCGCCGATGCTGGTGGAGAACCTCGGACGCGGCGAGGAATGCTTCGCCTACTGGGAGTGCGCGCTGCTGGAGGAGAACGTGATCCCACCGGGAGCTGGCGCGCGCCGCCGTCCCGGCCGCCGGGCTCCGCGCCAGCACCGACGACCTGCCCGCGCGCAGCGCCCAGTACCGCAAGCTCCTCGCGCGCCGCGGCGTGGGGGACGAGCTGCGCGCCGTCCTGCGGGCCGGCGGGCGGCCGTGGGGCGTGGTCAGCCTGTTCCGCGACGAGGGCCAGGAGCCGTTCGGGCGACAGGACATCGCCCTCGTCGCGAGCCTCTCGGCTCCCCTGGCCGGGCGGCTGCGTGGGCTGTCGCGTCCCGTGGACGCTCCCGGATCGGCGCGGGGGCACGATCCGGGGCTGATCCTTTTCGATCCGTCCGGGACACCGATCTCGATCAACGACGAGGCGCGCCGCTACCTCGCGCTGCTCCCGGACGGGCCGTCCAGCCCCTCCCCGGTGGGGCCGCCGCTGCCGATCTGGCTCGCCGGGACCGCCGCCCAGGCGCGCGCCGCCGCCGATCGTCGCCGAGACGTACGGGCTGTCGGCCCGCGAACTGGAGATCACCCAGCTCATCGCGCGCGGGCTGTCCACCGGCGACATCGCCGCCGAGCTGGTGATCTCGCCGCACACCGTCCGCGACCACGTCAAGACGGTGTTCGCCAAGACGCGGGTGTCCAGCCGGGGCGAACTCGTGGCCCGCCTGTTCGCGGAGAACTACTGGCCGCACCGCGAGAGCCCGGTGACCAGCGGGTGAGCACCGCTCCGGTTTCCTTGTCGGCCCGCGACGGGTACGATTTGATCGCAAGAGGCCCCTTCGCTCTTGCGGCGACCAGGGGCCTTCGTCGTGGGAAGGAAACAGCGGCATGCCGGCCATCGTTCTTGTCGGAGCCCAATGGGGAGATGAGGGCAAGGGCAAGGCCACCGACCTGCTGGGCGGGAGCGTCGACTACGTCGTGCGCTACCAAGGTGGCAACAACGCCGGCCACACCGTGGTCATCGGCGACAAGAGCTACGCGCTGCACCTGCTGCCGTCCGGGGTCCTGTCGCCCCGCGTCGTCCCGGTGATCGGCAACGGCGTGGTGATCGACCCCGCCGTGCTGCTCCAGGAGATCGACGGCCTGCGGGACCGCGGGATCGGCTGCGAACGGCTGCTGATCTCGGCGAACGCGCACCTGATCATGCCCCACCACCGGGCCCTGGACAAGGTCACCGAGCGCTACCTCGGCAAGGCCAGGATCGGGACGACCGGCCGCGGCATCGGCCCCGCCTACGCCGACAAGATCAACCGGATGGGCATCCGGGTGCAGGACCTGTTCGACCCGAACATCCTCACCCAGAAGCTCGACCTGTCGCTGCGCGAGAAGAACCAGGTCCTGACCAAGGTCTACAACCGTCGCCGCATCGAGACCGGGCCGATCGTCCAGGAGTACCTGGCCTACGGCGAGCGCCTCAAGCCGTTCGTCGCCGACACCACGCTCGTCCTGAACCAGGCGCTGGAGGACGACAAGGTCGTCCTGCTGGAGGGCGCCCAGGGCACCCTCCTGGACATCGACCACGGCACCTATCCGTTCGTGACGTCCTCCAGCCCGACCGCGGGCGGCGCGTGCGCGGGCTCCGGCATCGGCCCCACCAGGATCACCCGCGTGATCGGCATCCTGAAGGCGTACACGACCCGTGTCGGCTCCGGCCCGTTCCCCACCGAGCTGCTGGACGAGTGGGGCGAGTTCCTGCGCAAGACCGGCGGCGAGTACGGCGTGACCACGGGCCGCGACCGCCGCTGCGGCTGGTTCGACGCCGTCATCGCCCGCTACGCCACCCGCGTCAACGGGATCACCGACTACTTCCTCACCAAGCTGGACGTCCTGTCCGGGTTGGAGCGCGTCCCCGTCTGCGTCGCCTACGAGATCGACGGGCGCCGCGTCGAAGAGCTGCCGACCACGCAGACGGACTTCCACCACGCCAAGCCCGTCCTGGAGTACCTGGACGGCTGGCAGGAGGACATCACCGGCGCGAAGACGTTCGACGACCTGCCGAAGAACGCGCAGGCGTACGTCCGGACCCTGGAGGAGATGGCCGGCGCGCAGATCTCCGCGATCGGCGTCGGTCCCGGCCGCGACCAGACGCTGTCGCTGCGGCCCCTCATCTGACCTGGCCTTTCACCCGGCGTTCACCGGGCATCCGGTCACGGGCGGTAGCGTGCGATGCCGTGCCTTCCTTCGAGGTCCACGGCCACCGCGGCGCGCGCGGCCTCCGTCCGGAGAACACCCTCCCCGGCTTCGTCCACGCCCTGGAACTGGGCGTGGACGCCGTCGAGCTGGACGTGGGCCTGTCCGCCGACGACGTGGTCGTCCTCTGCCACGACCAGGTCCTCTCCCCGGTGACACTGGCGGACACGGCCCCCGCCCACCCGGGCGACCCGGCGTTCCCCTACGTCGGCAAGCCCGTGAGAAACCTAACGCTGGCGCAGCTCAAGACCCTGGACGCCGGTGTCCGCCGCGCCGACGACGCGATCACGGGGACGCAACTCCCCCGTCCCGGCACCCCGATCCCCACACTCGCCGAGACGTGCGCGCTCCTCGCCCCGTCGGGCGTCCGGCTCGCGGTAGAGCTGAAAACCGACCCCACCTGGCCGGACGACGACGTCGCCCGCTTCACCGCCGCCGTCGCGACCGTCCTGGAATCCGCCGGCCTGACCCACCGCAGCCGCCTCCTGGCCTTCGACTGGCGCTTACTGACCGAGGCCCGCCGCCACCACCCCGCCCTCGGACGCGTCGCCCTGATCGAACGCAAGACCCTGCTCCCCGGCACCACCTGGCTCGCAGGCCAGAACCCCGGCGACCCGATCACCGCCGCCCTCGCCGCGGGGGCGACCGCCCTGTCCCCCGACCACACCCTGATCACCCCGGGCATGGTCGACGACGCCCACGCCCAAGCCCTCCCCGTGGTCGCCTGGACGGTCAACGACCCCGAAGACATGACCCGCCTCATCAAATACGGCGTAGACGCCCTGGTGACCGACTACCCCGACCGCCCCCACCACCTCCACCCCACCCCTTCCTCCCTCCCTTCCGGGATGCGCCCTTAAGAACGCCATAGTCGGCCGCGCCATATCCACGTTCCTGCACGCCCGGACGGCAAAAACATCACCCTGACGGAACACCCTTCTTACACGCCTATATGCATCCCCTCGCGGGCCGTAGTGTCAACACAAAGAAAGGATTTCCAGAAACCAAGGGGCAACTCATTGATCACGTTAACGAAGATCGTCGAGCGTTCGATCACCCGTTTCCTCTGGCTCGACCTGACCCGGAAGTGCCAACTCCAGTGCACCCACTGCTACAACGCATCGAGCCCGGACGGCACACACGGCACCATGACGCGGGACGACTGGATCAGTGTCCTCGACCAGGCCGCACGCTGCGGGGTGAGCGATGTTCAGTTCATCGGTGGAGAACCGACCCTGCACCCACACGCCCTCGATCTGGTGAAGTACGCACTCTCCCTGGGCGTCCGAGTCGAAGTGTTCACAAATTTGGTCAGAGTCCCCCAACTATGGTGGGACATGTTCCAGCACGATGGCGTCTCGCTGCGCACCTCGTACTATTCAGATCATCTCGCCGAGCACAATGCCGTCACCGGCCGACCGAGCCACCGGCGAACGCGCGAGAACATCATGAAGGCGGTCGCGATGGGAATCCCGCTCCGCGTGGGGATCATCGCCACTGGGGGCACCCAGCGCGTTAACGCGGCACTGCGGGATTTGGAGGCCCTCGGCGTCCGCGACGTCCGCATCGACGACATCCGCCCCTTCGGGCGAGCCGCCGCCGGTCACGAGCCCGACCCCACCCACCTGTGCGGTGGATGCGGCGTCGGACGGGCGGCGGTCGGCCCAGACGGCACCGTGTCCCCATGTGCCATGTCGGAGTGGATGGGCGTGGGCAACGTCCAGACGGAATCCCTCGCCGATATCCTTGGCGGTGTTGCCCTCTCCCGCGCGAAGGCCACGATCCAGGAGATGACCGACGGACCGGACGACGATGACGAATGCAGCCCAGGTTTCCCGGGCAGCGGGTGCAGCCCGAGGAATTGAGGTGACCCCGTGAGTCTTCCCGGGCCGGATTTCGTGACGCTGCTCCGGCAGCATACGGGTGAAGTAACCGGCATTCACCCGTCCGGGACCGGGCACAGCTCCGACGTCACCGCCCTGGTCGAATGCGAAAAGGGCCCGTTCTTCGTCAAGGCGTTCCGGAACCGGCCCGGTGGACGCCGTGACTCCCTGGTCCGCGAAGAGCTGATCAACCCGCACGTCGTCCCCCTTTCCCCGGCGGTGCTCTGGCGGGCCGAGGACGAGGCGTGGCTGGCGATCGGGTTCGAAGTCATCAAGGGTCGGCCTGCGGACTTCACCCCGGGCTCACCGGACCTGCCGAAGGTGATCGACCTCCTGAACCGGATCGGCGCTCTGCCTCTACCCGAGGTGGCCCGAGATTGGCCTGAAACACGGTGGAATCGCTACGCCGCCGACGAAGCCGAAGCCGCGCTGTTCCAGGGCGAAAGCCTCCTCCACACGGACATCAACGAGTCGAACCTGATGTTCGGGACCGGCCGGACGTGGGCGGTGGACTGGGCTTGGCCGACTCGGGGGGCGGGGTTCATCGACGCCGCCCTGCTCGTCTTCCAGCTCATCGGCGCCGGGCACACCGCCGAGGCGGCCGAAACGCTGGCGGCCGGATGTACTGCGTGGGCCGAGGCCGACCCTCGCGCGATCGATGCGTTCGCCGCCGCGAGTCGGCGCATGTATCGACGGCGAGCCGACCGGTACCCGGACGAGTCGTGGCTCGAAGCGATGGCGGGCGCCGCCCTACGGTGGACTGAGCATCGCAAGGTCGTAGCGAACGGACACTGATACGACGGCCGATCGAAGCCGAGCCGCCTCGGCTTCATTCGCGCCAAGCGGCGTTGCATGGCAGCCCTCGCCATGGGCCGAGCGCTGGAGGCGGCTGGCGATGCCGGTCGCGGGTCGGGTTAATGCGCCGGGACGTACAGGCGGCGACACGGCGTACTGGATGCCGTGCTCCACCATGGGTCGTCCTCTCGGGGCGTCGGGCCCAACTTCGCCATCTCCTGGCGGACGCTTGCTGGCGCGTCGGCTTACCGTCCGGGCGCCTCGGCGCGGACGGTCTTCCGCAGTTCGACGCGGAGCCCCTCGGCCGTATCGGCGTCCATTGTGGCGCCCTCGATACGGGTCAGGTGCTCGCTGACCAGCGTGATTCGGGTCGCAGCGGGGGCGCCCGCGGGGGTCAGAGCCAGCCGTTGCGGCGGAAGCCTCTGTAGAGGGAGAGGCAGGCGAGGGTGATGAAGCCGAGGATCATGGGGTAGCCGTAGCGCCATTCGGTTTCGGGCATGAAGTCGAAGTTCATGCCGTAGACGCCGGCTATGGCGGTGGGGACCATGAAGAGGGCGCCCCAGGCGGAGATGCGGCGCATGTCCTGGTTGTCGGCGACGGTCACCTGGGTCATATGGGCCTGGAGGATGGGGTTGAGGAGCTCGTCGTAGGACTCGACCTGCTCGCGGACGCGAGTGAGGTGGTCTTCGACGTCGCGGAGGTATTCCTTGATCTCGGCGGGGACGAAGCGGCGGCCGGAGAGGTTGCGGAGGGGGCCGGCGAGGGGGCCGACGGCGCGCTTGAGCTGGATGACCTCACGCTTGAGGCGGTAGATGCGGCGGGACTCGTCGGTGCGCTCGGGGGAGAAGACGGCCTCCTCGACCTCGTCGATGTCCTCCTGGACGGCGTCGGCGACGCAGACGTAGCCGTCGACGACGCGGTCGGCGACGGCGTGCAGGACGGCGGCGGGGCCCTTCGCGAGGCGGGCGGGGTCGTCTTCGAGGCGTTCGCGGACGGAGCCGAGCTCGCCGTGGGCGCCGTGGCGGACGGTGACGACGAAGTCGGGGCCGCAGAAGATCATGATCTCGCCGGTCTCGACGACCTCGGAGCCGCCGGGGCCGCTGGCGACGTAGCCGACGGTCTTCATCACGACGAAGTGGACGTCGTCGTAGCGTTCGAGCTTGGGGCGCTGGTGGGCGTGGATGGCGTCCTCGACGGCGAGCGGGTGGAGGCCGAAGACCTCGGCCAGCTCGGTGAGCTCGGTCGCGGACGGCTCGTGCAGGCCGACCCAGACGAACCCGGCGCTGTCGCCGTGGGGGGTGAGGCGGCCGTCGCGGATGAGGCGGACGGCGTCCTCGACGGTGGCCGTGGACGCGCGGTGGCCGTCGATGTAGGCGGCCCAGTCGATGACGGCGGAGTCGCGGCTCTGCACCGGCACGCCGGTGGGCCTTCCGCGCGTCTTGAACAACGCGCGGCTGGGGAGGACTCGTGTCATGGCCATGAGGTGCTCCTAACCCTCCGGCCACACGCGTATCGCGCGCTCGACCCTGCCTGTCAGCGAAGGGAGCGCGCGGAGGTGATGGCCGGACGCCAGATGGAGGCGGACGGATGGGCAGTCCTGCCCGGACTGTGAGGGTTCTCCGGCGAACTGCAAGGATCACCAGGACTCATCCCGACCACCTCCTTTCACGCTCCTCGACGGCGGGGTGTCAAGCCCGTCGCAGCCTATCAGCCGACATTTAAGACGCCGCCGTCATCGGGAAGGTTCACCGGTGACACGTGTGACGGCCGCCTCATCGTCACAGGGCGGTCCCGAATGGGCCTGGACGGCGTCCCCCGAGGGCTCGCGGGCGCACTAAGCTCGCGTGACGTGCGAGTACTCCTCCTTGGTTCGGGTGGCCGCGAGCATGCGCTCGCCCGCGCCCTGCATCGCGACCCTGCCGTCACCGCCCTCCACTGCGCCCCGGGCAACCCGGGCACTGCCGAGATCGCGGCGAACCACCAGCTCGATCCCACCGATCCGACGGCGGTGAGGGAGCTGGCCGGGCGGCTCGGGATCGAGCTGGTCGTGGTGGGGCCGGAGGCGGTGCTCGTGGAGGGGGTCGGCGACGCGGTCCGCGCGGCCGGGATCCCCTGCTTCGGGCCGGACCGGGCCGCGGCCCGCATCGAGGGGTCGAAGGCGTTCGCCAAGGAGGTCATGGCGGACGCGGGCGTCCCGACGGCCGAGGCGCGCGTGTGCGAGACGGCCTCGCAGGCGGAGGAGGCGCTGGACGCGTTCGGGCCGCCCTACGTCGTGAAGGACGACGGGCTGGCGGCGGGGAAGGGCGTCGTCGTCACCGATGACCGCGAGGCCGCGGCCGAGCACGCGGCCTCCTGCGAGCGGGTCGTCATCGAGGAGTTCCTGGACGGCCCCGAGGTGTCGCTGTTCGCGTTGTGCGACGGCCAGCACGCCGTCCCGCTGCTGCCCGCCCAGGACTTCAAGCGGGCCTACGACGGCGGCGAGGGGCCCAACACGGGCGGGATGGGCGCCTACACGCCGCTGCCGTGGGCGCCGCCGGGTCTCGTGGACGAGGCGATGTCCACCGTCGTGCAGCCCGTGGTCGACGAGCTGCGCCGCCGCGAGACCCCGTACGTCGGGGTGCTGTACGCGGGGCTGGCGCTGACGTCACGGGGCGTCCGGGTGATCGAGTTCAACGCCCGGTTCGGCGACCCGGAGGTGCAGGTCGTCCTGGACAGGCTCGCGACGCCCCTCGGGACGCTCCTCCAGTCCTGCGCGATCGGGGGGCTCGATCCGGCGTTCCGGCCGGAGTGGCGTCCGGGCGCCGCCGTCACCGTGGTCGTGGCCGCGGAGGGGTATCCGGCCGCGCCGGTGAAGGGCGATGAGATCACGGGCCTCGACGAGGCGGACGCGGTGGAGGGCGCCTACGTGCTGCACGCGGGCACGGCGCGCGACGCGGAGGGGCGGCTCGTGTCAGGCGGGGGACGCGTCCTCGACGTGGTGGGCTCGGGCCCGGATCTGGCGGCCGCGCGCGCCGCCGCCTACGAGGCCGTCGCGAGGATCGGCCTGCGGGGTGCCCATCACCGCACTGACATCGCGCTGGGCGCGACACCGTAAAGTATCCCTCCCCGGCCCGAAGCCCGGCGGGCCGACCTGGGACAATCGTCGGGTGATCGAGCGCTACACCCTCCCGGAGATGGGGCGCGTCTGGAGTGACGCGCACAAGTACGAGCTGTGGTGCCAGGTGGAGGTCCTCGTCGTCGAGGCCCACGCCGAGGCCGGCACGATCCCGCCGGAGGTGGTCGAGCCGGTCCGCAAGGCGCCGCCGCCGACACCGGAGGCGGTGCACGCGATCGAGGCGGTCACGCAGCACGACGTGATCGCCTTCCTGTCGGCGTGGGCGGACAACACCGAGCCGCGCGAGGCGGCCCGGTACGTCCACTTCGGCATGACCTCGTCGGACCTGCTGGACACCGCGCTGGCGCTCCAGCTCGTCGAGGCGTCCGACATCCTGCTCGCCAAGGCCGACGCGCTCGTCGCGACGCTGCGCGACCACGCGCTGGCGCACCGGGCGACCCTGCGGGTGGGCCGCACGCACGGCATCCACGGCGAGCCGGACGTGTGGGGCCACCGCGTCGCGGACTTCGCGTTCGCCATGGCGCGCTCCCGTGACCGGCTCCGCCGCGCGCGGGAGGCCGTCGGCGTGATGGCGATCTCCGGTGCCGTCGGGACGTACTCCAACATCGACCCGGCCGTCGAACTGCACGTCGCGCGGAGGCTCGGCCTGCGGAGCGCGGACGTCTCGACGCAGGTCGTCATGCGCGACGGGATCAGCGAGTGGGTCTCGGCGCTGGCGATCATGGCGACGGTGTGCGAGGCGGTGGCGCTGGAGGTGCGGCACGGGCAGCGCACGGAGGTCCGCGAGCTGTGGGAGCCGTTCGGCAAGGGCCAGAAGGGCTCCTCGGCGATGCCGCACAAGAAGAACCCGATCATCTCCGAGCGGCTCGCCGGGATGGCGCGGATCGTCCGGGCGCAGGTCGTCCCGGTGCTGGAGGGGATCCCGCTCTGGCATGAGCGCGACATCTCGCACTCCTCCACCGAGCGGATCGCGCTGCCGGACGCGTCCATCGCGCTGGACTACATGCTGAACCTGACGAACCGGCTGATGTCCGGCCTGGTCGTGGACGAGGCGCGGATGCGCGCCAACCTGGAGTCGACCGGCGGGCTGATCTACACCTCGACCGTGCTGCTGGAACTGGTCGAGGCGGGCATGTCCCGCGACGACGAGGCGTACCCGCTCGTCCAGAAGGCGGCGATGGAGACGTGGGAGACGGGCGTCCCCTTCCGCGAGACCCTCCGCAAGCACGCCGCGGAGGCGGGCCTCACACTGGACGAGGCGCGCCTGGACACGGTGTGCCGCCCCGAGCGCTTCGTCGAGCGGCTCACCCCCGTCTTCGACCGGCTGACAAGCCTCGCCTGACCATCCGCCGCGTCCGACCCCCGAGGGAGGGACCTTGCCGGGCACCCTGACCGAGCTGAACGTCTACCCGCTCAAGAGCGGCCGTGGCACGTCGCTGGCGGAGGCCGAGCTGACCTCCCGGGGGCTGCGGCACGACCGCGAGTTCATGCTCATCACGCCTGAGGGGCGGTTCCTGTCGCAGCGGCAGATCGCGCCGATGGCGCTGCTGCGGCCGTCCTACGACGGGACGGTCCTGACGGTGGACGCGCCTGGGACGGCACCGCTCGTCCACAAGCCGGTGGACGACGGGCCCGTCCTGGACGTGACCGTCCACCGGGACGACTGCCAGGGCATCGACCAGGGCGACCAAGCGGCCGCCTGGTTCTCCTCGGTTCTCGGCCGCGACTGCCGGCTGGTGCGCTTCACCGGGCGGCGGGTCCCGGCGGAGGGCGGCGGCGAGCCGATGTTCGCCGACCGGTTCCCGCTGCTGCTCATCTCCGCGGAGTCCCTCGCCGACCTCAACGGGCGCCTGGACGAGCCGCTGCCGATGAACCGGTTCCGGCCGACCCTCGTCGTCGAGGGGCTCGGCGCCTTCGGCGAGGACTCCGTGCGGCTCCTGCGGATCGGCGGGACGGTGATCGAGCTGGTCAAGGCGTGCACCCGCTGCCTCATCACCACCACCGACCAGGAGACCGGCGAGCGCGGCCGGGAGCCGCTGCGTACCCTCGCCTCCTACCGCACCGTCGATCAGGGGATCCGGTTCGGGCAGAACGGCGTCCCGCGCACGCCGGGCCCGCTCGCGCTCGGCGACCCCGTCGACATCCTGGAGGCCAAGTGAAGCACCTGCACAGCGGGAAGGTCCGGGACCTGTACGCGCTGCCCGGCGGCGAGCTGCTCATGGTGGCCCGCGACACGATCTCCGCGTTCGACTACGTCCTGGACACCCCGATCCCGGACAAGGGCCGCATCCTCACCCAGCTGTCGCTGTGGTGGTTCGAGCGGCTCGCGGATGTGCTGCCCAACCACGTCCTGTCCACGGACCTGCCGGACGGCGCGCCCGCCGAGTGGGCCGGGCGGTCGGTGGTCGTCCAGCGGCTCGACATGGTCAAGGTCGAGTGCGTCGCGCGCGGGTACCTCACCGGCTCCGGCCTCAAGGACTACCGGGCGTCGGGGACGGTCTGCGGCATCCCGCTGCCGCCCGGGCTCGTGGACGGCTCCCGGCTCCCCGAGCCGATCTTCACCCCGACCACGAAGGCCGACGTCGGCGAGCACGACGAGCCGATGACGTTCGCGCAGGTCGAGAAGGCCGTCGGCGCGGACGTGGCGGCGCGGCTGCGCGACACGACCCTCGCCGTCTACGGGCGCGGCGCCGAGCTCGGGCGCGAGCGCGGCATCATCGTCGCCGACACCAAGATCGAGCTGGGCCGGTCGCCGGACGGCGGGCTGGTCCTCGCCGACGAGGTCCTCACCCCCGACTCGTCCCGTTTCTGGCCGGCGGACGCGTGGGAGCCCGGCCGCGCGCAGCCGTCGTTCGACAAGCAGTTCGTCCGGGACTGGCTGCTGTCCCCCGAGTCCGGCTGGGACCGCGCGTCCGGTGAGGCGCCGCCGCCGCTGCCGCCCGCCGTCGTCGAGCGCACCCGCGCCAAGTACGTCGAGGCGTACGAGCGCATCACCGGCGACGCCTTCCGCTGACCGGCGGCCTCCGCCGACCGGCGGCCTCCGCCGACCGGCGCCCGCCCGACCGCCGCCCTGCCCACCGGCCGCCGCGCCGACCGGCGTCTAGCCGACCACCTCGCCGGTCTCGTTGCCGAAGCGGTCGCGCATGGCGGTCGGCACGATCTCGACGGTGAGGCCGGGCAGCGACCGGACGGGCCGACTGCCCGCCGTCGGGCGCAGGGTGTCGGCGAGGTCGTCCAGGGCAAGGGGCGGGACATGCACCACGAGCTCGCCCTCGCCCGGCTCCTCCACCGCGAACGCGTCCGACGGCCGGAACGCCAGCAGCGTCTCCTCGGTCTGGAGGAGCAGCTCGCGGCCGAACGGGAGCCGCCCGCGCAGGGACTCGGCGACGGCCTGGGCCTGGAGCGCCCCGAGCCTCAGCGTCGTCAGCCCGGCGCCCCGGTCCCAGTGGGCGGTGGTCACGTACAGCAGGCCGCTGTTCGAGCCGTCCCGCTCGATGCCCTCCCGGACGGTCCGCGCCACCTCCGGGCGGGCGAGCAGGGACCGCCGGTCGACGTCGGTGACGAACAGGGGCAGGTGGGGGGCGAGCGCCTCCATGAACGCTGCCGCGTTCCACTGGCGGACGGCCTCGTACTCCTCCATCGTGAGGCCCACGACCTGGAGGAACTTCAGGCGCCCGTGCGGCGTGGGGATCTCGGGCAGCTCGGGGTCGAGGACGAACGCGACGGCGCGGATGTGGGAGTCCTCACGCTCGGCGGCGATCGGCCCGTTGACGCTCATGTGGTGGCCGGCCTCGAACCAGTTGCCCGAGTGGAACACGTACCGGCCGAGGTTCTGCAGCAGGTTCGCCGCCCAGACCGGCGGCGTCTCCTCGGCCGGGTCGCGGACGAGCCGGAACGTGAACTCGAACCCCCAGCCCGACTCCTCCGGGTCGCTGGTCTCCTGCTTGGAGTAAAGCTCGGACATGCCGTAGGAGACGAAGTGCCAATGCGGCACCGGCTCCGCCCGCGGGTAGACGCTGATGCCGTCGAGCGGGTCGGGGCCGCCGAGCGACCACTTCCGCACGGTGCCGAGATGGTAGGGCCCGACGTTCCCGTAGAGGGACCGGAGCGCGGCGTCGATGGCGTCCCAGCCGGGGGTCTCGTCCATGAAGATCACCATAGTGGCGGGGTACGGACGCCCACGTCCGGGCGCCGAATTTGCCCGCGAGGCCGAACCTTTGCGAAGCGCCGGGTATCTAAGCGGGCAGACAAGCGCCGAGGTGGCGCGGGTAGGACACCCCACACCCGGCTCGATGGTTTACTTGGGACGCGTTGGCGCAGAGGGGGGACACCGTTCGGCGCTCGGCCCTTGTGATCCGCCGTAGTCCCACTTGATCCGGTAGACACCTCGAACCGGTGAAAACCGTTGACCGCACCCGAGAAGGAGTAAGGCGGAGATGAGCATGGGCCATGAGGTTCGCTACCGCGTGCGCGGAGGCCGTCAGCTGCACGGCACCGTTTTCATCCAGGGGGCCAAGAACGCCGTCCTGCCGATGATCGGAGCCTCGCTGATGGCGTCCAGGGGCCGCACGGTCCTGCGGAACGTCCCGATCATCGAGGACGTGCGGCGCGCGGTGGAGCTCGCCCGGGCCATCGGCGCCAAGGCCGAGCTGCACGAGACCGAGCGGACGCTGGTGATCGACGCGTCCTCGCTCAGCACGCCGGTGCTCCCCGCCGACATCGCGTCCCGGTTCCGCGGGTCGTTCCTGTTCGTCCCGGCGCTGCTGCACCGGCTCGGCGAGGCCGTCATCGAGGGCGTCGGCGGCTGCAACCTCGGCAGCCGCAACCTGGACTTCCACTACAACGGCTTCAAGCGGATGGGCGCCACGGTCACCGAGCACGTGGCCGACAACGGCGACGGCATCATCCACATCAAGGCCGGTGACCTGCGCGGCGGCACGCTGTACTGCGACACCCCGTCCCACACCGGCACCGAGAACCTGATCATGGCGGCGGCGCTGGCCCAGGGCACCACGCTGATCAAGAACGCGGCGCTGGAGCCCGAGGTGCTGGACAACATCGCGATCCTCCAGGCGATGGGCGCCCGGATCAGCGGCGGCGGCACCGGGTTCATCACCGTCGAGGGCGTGGACGAGCTGACCGCCGTCGAGCACACCGTGATGCCCGACCGCATCGACACGGGCGTGTTCGTGATGGCCGCCGCGATCACCGGCGGCGACCTGAACCTCGTCGGCGCCACGCTGGAGCACCTCGGGGTCGCCGCGGACAAGCTGGAGCAGATGGGCGTCGAGTTCCACCAGCAGGGCGCCGTCCTCCAGGTCCGCCGCGAGCGGACGCTCCGCCCGATCAACGTCATCACCGACGAGTACCCCGGCTTCGCCACCGACCTCCAGTCGCCGATCATGGCGCTGTCCTGCCTGGCCGAGGGCCCGTCCTACATCTACGAGCGGATCTTCGACGGGCGGTTCAAGCTGGCCCACGAGCTCGGCAGGATGGGCGCCGACATCGAGGTCGACGGCAACCGCGCCAAGGTGAACGGGCCTCGCGTCCTGCGCGGCGCCGAGGTCGAGGCCCACGACCTGCGCTGCGGCAGCGCGCTCGTCCTGGCCGGCCTCGCCGCCGAGGGCGAGACCACCATCACCTCCGCCTACTACCTCGACCGGGGCCACGCGCACACCGCCGAGCGCCTCTCGCAGCTCGGCGCCGACATCGTCCGCGAGGCCGCCTGACCGCGGGTTCGAGAGCCGGTTCGAGGACCGGTTCGAGGGCGGGTCCGCGCGGCCGGGCCGAATCGGCTCACGGCCGTCCGGACCCGCCGCGCCGGGGCCGCGGGGGGTGACCCGGGTCCCGGCGCGGCGGCACGGAGAGTCATGGCCGACCGGGTGGTCATCCTCGGTCCGGCAAACGGCCGCAAGTGGCCGGGGGTGGCCGCCGAACCTGACCAACTTCGCCGTTGGTCCTTACCGCCGCTGTCACCCCCCACTCCAAAATCCTTCAGCATGGTGTCACCCCGCCACTACGCATAGCTGCGGGGTGAGGGTTCTCTGTCTCCCCTGGCGTCCTTCTGACCTGGGATGTAATCTCTGGAACGCTCCCGGTGTGCACGACCGTAACGCGGTAAAAAATCACCGCTCCGGAGCGTGAGGGCCCTCCGAACGGATCACTCGTCTTTCCGGGCGTCCGGGCAACAGTACGTTCGATTTTCGGCCCGTGCGTAAACCAAAACCACATCGCGGGGGTCCCTTGTGTGCACAACAGCGTCAGGGAAGCCCTCTAGCGGTGTTTTCGGGTCTTGTTTTTCAACTTCGGACGACCGAAGATGCAGGATCAAGGCTGGCCGAATGGTGACAAATTACTGACCAGGGGGTCGCGTAGGTTACTTTTTCGCCGCACTCTTGATTCGATTTCGCGTCTGGGCGTCACACATCGTCGCCCTGACCCGATCTGCCCACTGAGGAACGAATCGCACGGGAACTGCGGTGCTGGGTCAGAAGGCAGGGGCGACAAGCCATGAGTCAACCGTTGGGCGAAGCGTGCGTGAACGCGTGGCCGGGGCCGGGGCCCCGCCGAGAGGATGGACCGGAAGCGAGCGATCATCGATGACGGCCGCACGAACGGGATCGGTCACACCCGATCTCACGATCGGCGTCGTTGGCCCGCATGACCTTGTCGAGAGGGTCATGCTGATGGGCCACGGCCCCACCCCGGTACCGAGCCGGCTGGTGGCTGCCGCATATCGGGACGAACAGGAAGCGGCCGACAAGGTCGTACGGCTGGGCTCGGGCGTGGACGTCTGTCTGTTCGCCAGCCCGGTGCCGTACGACTTCGCCCGCAAGGCGGGCGTGCTGACCATGCCGGCCACCTACGTCCCGTTGAACGGCGCCGCACTGCAGGGCGCGCTGCTGCGCGCCTCCCTCGACGAACGATTCGACCCGTCCCGCGTGAGCATCGACGTGCTCGGCCGGGCCGAGGTCGAGGAGGCGTACGCCGAGATCAGCCTGGGCACCGAGCAGGTGCACCTGCGCGAGGAGGCGGCCGGGCCGGGAACGCTCGCCGCCTTCCACGAGCGGCTGTGGCGGCGCGGCGCGACGACGGTCGCGATGACCTGCGTCCACGCGACGGCGGAGCGGATGGAGATGGCGGGCGTGCCCACCATCAGGGTCCGCCCGACCGGCGCGGCCATCCGCAGCTCGCTCCAGACGGCGGCGCTGCTCGGCGCCCACCACCGCCTGGAGGAGTCGCAGCTGGTCGTCGTGCTCGTGGACGTCCCGACGCTCCGCGAGACGCCGCGCCGCGTCACACCGCGCTACTGGCGGGACGAGCTGAAGCTGGCGCTGCACCGGGTGCTGCTCCAGGAGGCGCACCGGATGAACGCGTCGGTGTGGCCGCTGGACGACCACAGCTACCTGGTCATCGCCACGCGCGGCTCGGTCACCGCGTCCACCGAGGGCTTCCGGACGCCGCCGTTCGTCGAGCGCGTCCGCGAGGAGCTGGGCCTCGCCATCGAGGTCGGCATCGGCATGGGACGGACGGCGCACGAGGCGGAGAACCACGCACGCGCGGCGCTGGCCCGGTCGCAGAGCTCGCAGCGGGCGCAGGGCTTCGCGCTCGACCGCGACGGCCGCGCGCTCGTCCCCGCGCCCCGCACGCCCCCGCGCAGCCAGCCGCAGGCCAAGCCCAAGGGCCTGGAGATCCTCGCGCGCCTCGCCGACAAGCTCGGCGACCAGGAGCAGCCGCTGATCGTGGACGCGGAGAACGCCGGCAAGATGCTCGGCGTCACCCCGCGCACCGCGCGCCGGCTGCTGCGCACCCTCGTCGAAGAGGGCCTCGCCTGGCCGCTCCCCCCGAACCGGACCCCGCAGCCCGGCCGCCCCCGGCAGCTCTACCGGCTGATCGTCGAGAAGCTCGGCCCGAAGGCCACCACGGGCTGACACCACCGCCCCCGGGCACGTGCCGGTCCGGGGGCGTGCGGCTTCGGCCGGCTGCGAGCCCGGCCCGCGGGCCGGGCGACGGCGCCGCCGACGGGAGCGGCCGCAGGGTCAGCCGCGGTGCCGGAAGGCCCGCGCGACGGCCAGGAAGGCGTCGTTCTCCTCCGGGGAGCCGATCGAGACGCGGGCGCCCTCACCGGCGAAGGGGCGGACGCTCACCCCCTGCGCGGCGCACGCCTCCGAGAACTCCGTCGTCCGGTCGCCGAGCCGCAGCCAGACGAAGTTCGCCTCGGTGGGCGGCACCGTCCAGCCGTCCTCGACGAGCCCGCGGCGGACGCGGTCGCGCTCCTTCACGGTCCCCTCGACCCGCGCCAGCAGCTCGTCGGTCGCCGCGAGCGAGGCGACGCCCGCGACCTGCGCGACGGAGTTGACGCAGAACGGCAGGAACGCCTTGCGGACCGCCGCCGCCACCACCGGGTGGCCCACGAGGTAGCCGATCCGCAGGCCCGCGAGCCCGTACGCCTTGGAGAAGGTGCGGAGGATCGCCAGGTTCGGCCGGTCGCCGTACAGGGTGAGGCCGTCGGGGACCTCGTCGTCCCGGACGTACTCGCGGTACGCCTCGTCCAGCACGACCAGGCAGTCCTCGGGGACGCGGTCCAGGAACGCCTCGATCTCGGCGCGGCGGACGATCGTCCCGGTCGGGTTGTTCGGGTTGCAGACGAAGACCAGCCGGGTGTGGGGGGTGATCGCGTCGGCCATCGCGGCGAGGTCGTGCGTCTCGTCCCGCAGCGGCACCTGGACGGACGTCGCGCCCGACAGCGCCACCAGCAGCGGGTACGCCTCGAACGAGCGCCACGCGTAGACGATCTCCGCGCCGGGCTCGGCGACGGCCTCCAGGAGCATCTGCGAGACGCCCACCGACCCGCAGCCCACCGTCACGTGGTCGGCCGGGACGCCGCAGTGGGAGGCGATCGCCTCGGTGAGCGCCGTGGCGTTGTTGTCGGGGTAGCGGTTGACGTCCCGCGCGGCCTCCCCGATCGCGTCCAGGACCGACGGCAGCGGCCCGTGCGGCGACTCGTTGGACGACAGCTTGAACGAGCGCCCCTCGGGCGACACCACGACCTTCCCGGGCTTGTAGGCCACGAACCGGTCGAGGACGGAGCGGAAGCGGGGAGTGGTGACTTCGGACACCGTTGTCCTCCAGGTGAACATGGGTGGTCGCTACCAGCCTACGGACCCGTCCGCGGGCCCGTCCGGGCGGCGTCTACCGCCCGGCGGCCCTCCGCATCATCCAGCAGACCGCCACAATCCGGACGAATTCCCAGTCCCGGGTGCTGTGCGGCCACCAGCCCCGCTTGAAGGCGTCCTCGGCGAAGCCCCGCAGGTAGCGCATGAGCTCGTCCTCACCGGGGGTGCCGAGCTCGTCCCGCAGGGTGGCCACGTGCTGGTCCACGGCGGCCGCCAGCCCCGGCGAATCCGCCATCTCGGCGACGCCGGCATCGCCGATGTCCCGGACGAGCAGTCCCAACACTTCGGACGAGTCACCGTTCATACGGTGAGAACCTAGCAACGCGCCCGTCATGCTCGGGACATCGACCCAGGTCAGCCCACCCGGCGCTCCGGTGGGGGGCGCAGCATCGGCGGGCGGAGCTGCTCGGCGTCGCCCCGCCCGTACAGCCGCGCCGGGCGGCCCCCGTCGCGGGTCGTCGTCCGCTCGGTGGGGACGAGGAACCGGTCCGCTCCGGTGACCTTCCGGTGGAAGTTCCGCGGGTCCAGGACGGTGCCCCAGACGATCTCGTACACGCGCCGCAGCTCGGCCACCGTGAACTCGGGCGGGCAGAACGCCGCGGCCAGCGACGTGTACTCCAGCTTGGCCCTGGCCCGCTCCACGCCGTCGCACAGGATCCTGCGGTGGTCGAACGCGGCGCGGTCGTGGTGGATGAGGTCGTCCACGGCCGTCCACAGCACCTGCGCGCGGCTGGAGGCGGGCAGGTCGGGGGCGAGGCCCAGGTAGGCGACGCTCACCACGCGCTGCCGGGGGTCGCGGTCGGGGTAGCCGTAGGTGGCGAGCTGCTCCAGGTGGATCCGCACGTCCGCCAGTCCCGCCCGCTCGGCCATCAGCCGGGACGCCGCGACGGGCAGGTCCTCGTCCAGCTGGATGAACCCGCCGGGCAGCGACCACGCCTCGTCGTAGGGCGCCCGGTCCCGCCGCCACATCAGCGCGCAGAGCCGCTGCTCCCTCACGGTGAGGACGACGAGGTCGACGGTGACGGCGAGCCGCGGCACGGACATGGGGGAAGTCTATGGCGGTGCCGCCATGACGAAGGCCCTGCCGGAGAGACCGGCAGGGCCCGGATGGCGTGGCAGAGGGGCTCAGTCCTTCTCGGGGGTCTCCAGGGGGACCGTGGGGAGGGAGGGGGTGGACGGGACGGAGCCGTTCCGGCCCCCGCCGTCCTGGCCGCCGCCGTTCATCCCGGCCAGCAGCTGACGGGCGACGCCGAGGCCGGCGCCGCCGAGGGTGAGGGCCTTGGCGAGCATGTCCTCGACGCCCTCGGCGCCGTTCAGGACGACCATGTTGTCGACGTTGCCGAACACCCGCGCGCCGGCCTCGACGATCTCGGGCCACTGCTCGGCGAGCTGCTGGGCGATGACCGCGTCGGTGTTGTGGGCGAGGGCGTCCGCGCGGGCCTTGATGGCCTCGGCCTCGGCGAGGCCCTTGCGGCGGATCGCGTCGGCCTCCGCCTCACCGAGCAGGCGGGTGGCCTCGGCCTCCCGCTGCGCCCTGAGCTGGATCTCGGTGGCGGCGGCCTGGGCCTGGGCGATGCGCTGCTCGCGGTCGGCCTCGGCCAGCTTCACCTGCTCGTACGCGCGGGCGTCGGCCGGCTTGCGGACCTCGCTCTCCAGCCGCTTCTCGGTCCGCTCGGCCTCCAGCTCGGCGTTGCGGGTCTCCTTGAGGATGACCTCCTGCCGGGCCTGCTGCGCGGCCTGGCTGACCTGGCCCTCGTACTCGGCCTTCTTGATCTCGGTGTCCCGGATGACCGCCGCGTTCTCGCGCAGGGCCTCCTGCTCGCGCTGGGTGGCCTCCTGGTCGCGCTCGGCCTCGGCGATGCGGGCGACGGAGGCGACCCGGGCGGCGTGCGGACGGCCGAGGTTGGTGATGTAGCCGGTCTCGTCGTCGATCTCCTGGATCTGGAGGGAGTCCACGACGAGGCCGAGCTTGCTCATCTCGTCGGCGGCGGAACCGCGGGTCTCGCTGGTGAGGCGCTCGCGGTTGAGGATGAGGTCCTCGACGGTGAGGCCGCCGATGATCGAGCGGAGGTGGCCGGTGAACAGCTCGTGGATCGCGCCGTCCATGGAGCCCTGCTGCTCCAGGAAGCGGCGGGCCGAGTTGGCGATCGAGACGAAGTCGTCGCCGACCTTGTAGATGACGACGCCGCGGACCTTGACCGGGATGCCCTGCTGGGTGACGCAGTTGACCTCCAGGTTGGCGGCGCGGCTGTCGAGCCGGAGCCTGCGGGCGACCTGGAAGCCGGGCAGCACCGAGGTGCCCTTGCCCGTCACGATCTTGAATCCGAGGCTGTCCACGCCGTCGATGGGCTTGGACCTCGCGCCCAGCCCGGAGATGATCAGGGCCTCGTTGGGCTCGGCGACCCGCCAGACCATCTTGAACAGCACGACCAGCACGATGACGGCGACGACCACGGCGATCGCCGCGACGACCACGGGCATTCGGCCTCCTCTCCCCTCGGACGCGGATGCGCGTTTTCCACTAGACGCAGGTGAGGGCCGATCGGTTCGCTTTCGGGTGATTTTCCTACGCGCCGAATGCGGGGGCCACGTAGACGGTGCGGGGCGGGTGGTACTCGACCACGACGATGATCGTCCCGACGCCGATCTCGTCGCGCGGGTCGACCGGATGGGCGTAGAACGCCTCGACGCCGCCGCGGACCGCGATCATGACCTCGCCGACCAGGCCCGGGCCGATCCTGCCGGTGACCCGGCCCTCCTTGCCGATCAAGGGCACCCCCGCTGGCTCACGTGCTCGGTCGGCGGCCACGCCGGACGCGCCGCTCAACGGAACGCTATCCGCTGGACGTGACGCGCCGCGAACGCGATCAGCCGAGGATCCGCCGCGCCTGGGCCAGCGACTCGCGGGCGAGCCGCTCGGCCTCCTGGCGGGTGGCCCTCGGCCCGAAGACGCTGACCGTCCCGATGTAGCGAGTGTCCTTGAACACCACGTACCAGGTGTAGGTCCGGTCGCGTCCGGTGGTGGTCGCGACGCCGACCGAGCGGGACCCGCCGCCGATGCCGCCCTGCGGCGTCTCGACCACGCGGTGCTCGGACCACTGCCGGCCGACCTTGGTGCGGAACGTCAGGCAGCCCGGCGGGACGCGGGCGCCGACCTGCTTCTCGGCGTCGGCGGCCGACATCCCCATCAGGGTCTCGGTGACCATGTGGCCGTCGCGTCCGGTGAACGCGGCGAGCGCGGCGGGGACGTCCGCCTCCACGTTCCCGACGGGGCCGCCCGCGCCGCCCGCGCCGCCGTTCTGGCAGCGCGGCTTGTCGACGGTCATCTGGCGGCGGAGCTGCGCGAGGTCCTGGAACGCCTTGAGCGTCCCGTACTCCCCCGAGTCGGGCTCGCCGGCGCGGGTGTAGCCGGGGGTCTCGACGAGCAGTGCCTGCTCCAGCTGGGCGGAGGTGTAGCCGCCGGTGAGGACGGTGCGGCCGGTGCCGCGGACGGGCTGGGCGCGCTCGTCGCCGCCACCGCAGCCCGCCGTGGCCGCCACCGCGACCAGGGTGACCGCCGCGGGCATCGCGACCGGGAGGAGCCTGTGGGCCATGCGGGCGACCTTACGTCGCAGACCGTGCAAGTCCCCGCAGACGACACGCCCTCAGGACGATCCGGCGCGATATTGGTCCGGTGCCCGCGTCGGGCGGCCGCGCCCGGCAGCCGTGTCCGGTGCCCGCGCGCGGTGCCCGCGGGCCGGGCGGGGTCAGTGCCTCTGGTCGGCGCGCTCGTTGTAGGCCCCGGCGTACTCCTGGCCGGACATCTTCTGGATCATCTGGACGATCTCGTCGGCGATGGCGCGGCGGGCCTTGGCGGGCGGCAGGTCGCGGTAGTGGGAGAAGTCCATCGGCGGGCCGATGCGCACGGTCGGGCGGGGGCCGAAGACGCGGGGCAGCGACGCGCCGATCGGCTGGATCTTCTCCGTGCCCTCCAGGGCGACGGGCAGGACGCGGGCGCCGGTCGTCAGGACGAGCCAGCCCACCCCCGTGCGGGCGCGGTAGAGCCGCCCGTCGGTGGACCGCGTCCCCTCGGGGTAGATCGCGAACGCGCCGCTGTTGTCGAGGATCTCGGCGGCCTGCTCCAGCGCGCCCATGGCGGCGCGGCGGGCGCCGCGCCGGACCGGCACGTGCCCGAGGTTGGTGAGGAACCAGCGGACGAAGCCCTTCTTCAGCCCGCCGCCCTCGAAGTAGTCGGCCTTCGCGATGTAGGTGACCGGCCGCGGGACCGCCAGCGGGATGATGAAGCTGTCGATGAACGACAGGTGGTTGCTGGCCACGATCAGTGGCCCGTAGGAGGGCACGTTCTCGCCGCCCTCCACCCGCGGGCGGAAGAGCAGCCAGAGGATCGGACGCACCACGCGCGTCATGAACGTGTAGAACACCCGGCCTCCCGAATTCGGCACCGCCACTGTAACGTCTGGGCTGATCCGGGCCCTGGTCACCGCCTGCTTTTCCCCCGCCCCGGCAGGTCAAGAATGGCCTCGCCGCAGGTCACGGTGGTACCGGTGAGCTTATACTGGGCCGGGAACCCAAGGGAGGCCGTCCGACGCCATTGGACGGGCGATCCAATCGAACCGCCATTCTTACCAAGAAGTAAGTTTCTCTCCGGTAGGTTGTTGCGCCGACGTCACGGCCCGGGCACGCCCGGGCGACCTGGTCCTTTTACCTGGAAGTGCTTGGAATGCGGGCACCGGTGCGCAATCCTGAGGAGTCACCTGTGACGGGCCGGCGGCGCCCGTCCGTGTGTGGGGGCGTGAGGTGACCATGGACTTCGACATCCACCTGATGCGCGACGAACGCTGCACCCTCGTCCGCGTACAGGGAGACATCGACGTGGTGTCCCGGGCGCGCTTCGAGGAGGCGCTGTTCGACGTCGTGGACGCGGGCGGCCCGTTGGTCGTGGACATGCGGCAGGTCACGTTCTGTGACTCCACGGGGCTGAACGCCATCGTCGCCGCCAACCGGCGCGCGAACGAACGCGAGACCCAGGTGGCGCTCGTCGCGCTTCCGCCGCGCGTCATGCGCGTCTTCCGCATCACCGGGATCGACAAGTTCATCCCGATCTACGACACGCTCCGCGAGGCGATCGGCGCCTTCCCGTCCTCCACCACGTCCGGGTGATATCCGGGTGACTTCCGGGTAAGACCCGCCCGCGTCCGGACGGCCCCGTCGAGGGGTTCGTCAGGTGCATCCCTCGAACTGGGGGACGCTGGTGGTCAGCTTCAGGCCGGAGCGGCCGAACCACTTGGTGAGGAGCCGCTCGGCCGTCCCGTCCTGGTACATGCGGGTGATGGCGCGGTTGACCAGCTCGCAGCCCTTCAGGTCGCCCTTCTTCAGGCCGACGCCGTACTTCTCGTCGGTGAACGGCGCGTTGATGATCTTTTCGCCGCGGCCGGTGGCGAACCCGGCCAGGATGAGGTCGTCGGTGGAGACCGCGTCCAGGCGCCCGGCCTTGAGGGCGTCCATGCAGGCGCCGTAGGTCGGCACGGCGACCGGCGCCGCGGCGATCTCGCGCTCCTCGACGACGCGCCGCCACGAGTTCGACCCGGTCACCTGGCAGATCCGCTTGCCCTTGAGGTCGCGGACGTTCCGGATGGCGGCGTCCGCGCGGACGAGCGTGTCCTGGTGGGCGACGTAGTAGGGCCCGCCGAACGTGACCGCCGACTTGCGCTTGGCCGTGATCGAGTACGTCGCGAAGATCAGGTCGACGTGGCCCGACGCCAGCGCCGACTCCCGGACGGAGGAGTTCGTCGTGCTGAACCGGACGCGGTCCCGCGGCACGCCGAGCCGCTCCGCGACGTAGATCGCGACATCGACGTCGAAGCCCTCGTAGGAGCCGTCGGGACGGCGCATCCCGAGCCCGGGCTGATCGGCCTTCACGCCGATGACCAGCGAGTTCTTGCCCGCGATGGTGCCCGGTCCCGTTCCGTCCAGCCCGCAGGCGGACGGTCCGGCCACGGCGGCCAGCACGGCGGCCGCCGCGGCGGCGCGGGTGGCGCGGGTGGCGCGCATCGGCTCACCTCCTGTCAGCGGGGCCCCGGCCCCGGTCAGCGGAACTCGGCCAGGCGGGGGCGGACCCCCGCGACCACCAGCAGGACGATGACCGCGGCGGCGAGCGGCGGCAGCGCGGTCCAGCCGCGCAGCCCCCCGTCGGCGTCCGAGATCGCCGTGTTGAACGCCCGCTGGTGGCCGGCGGTCAGCGAACCCAGCGTCGCGTCATAGGCCCCGAAGTCGCGGATCGCGTTGGACGTGCGTCCCATCCGCAGGTCGACGGCCCCGGCGCGGTCCCCCTTGGCCGCCAGCGCCCGCATCCGCCGGTCGTTGCCGAGGACGACCTGGTAGGAGCGGAGCAGCCGCCGGAACGTCTCGCCGGACTCGCCGCTCGTGCTCGCCCGCGCCTCGTCCCCGAAGAAGCCGAGGAACGGGACGGGCTCGTCGCCCGGCACGAACGTGCGCACGGTCTCGTCCACTCCGGCGTAGTAGCTCTCCAGGTTCACCGGCTTGGAGCCGAGGTCGGGGGAGAGGACGGCGAGCGACTTGTCCAGGTAGGTCTGCTCGTAGGTGTCGGCGCGTCCGGGGTCGAGCAGGTAGCGGTTCTCGTCGGCGAAGGCGCTGTGGCTGATCGCGCGGGCCCGCGAGAGCGCGAGGACCGACTCGAAGCCGTCCTGCTTGGCCGTCCTGATGTGCCCGGCCTGCGCCGACAGCAGCCCGGTCGCGACGGCGGCGAGCGCGACCGCGGCGAGCGTGGCCAGCGCCAGCGCCGGGTTCACGACCCGGCGGAACGTCCGCGCGAGGTGGACCTGCGCGGCGAGCAGCAGCGCGAGGAGGACCGCGCCGGTCACCACGACCCACGCGCGCCCCGCCAGCACCGCCGAGCGCTTCGTCTCGTACGCCTGCCGGACGTTCGCGCCGCTGTCGAGCGTGATGTTGTACGCCTTCGGCAGGATCTCCAGCTTCATCAGGTCGGTCGCCTGCCGGTAGGCGTCGACGACCCGCTGCGGCAGTTCGCCCGGCGCGTGGTCCGCCTGCCGGTCGAGGAGCATGGCCTCGCCGACGAGCCTCTCGTACCGCCCGAGGCCCTGGAGCACCTCCTGGACGGTCAGCTCCAGGTCCGCGTCGCGCCCGGCGAGCTGCGCGGCCCGCACGGCGGCCCTGTCGGCCTCCGCGCGGCGCTTGTCGTAGACGCGGAGGGACTCGTCATAGCCGACGCCGAGGCCGTGCTCGCGTCCGATCAGCAGGATGTTGGAGACCTGCGCGTCCATGTCGCTGAGCGCGAAGTACAGCGCGCTGGTGGCGACGACCTGCGGGCCCGCGTCGTGCCCGATCGTCTGGACGGAGTCGCGCGCGTTCCCGACGGCGACGGTGACGACGCCGAGCAGCGCCGCGACGGCGACCAGGATCAGCACCGCGTAGGCGCGGATCCGCCCGGGGACGGTGCTCAGCCATCGTCCCCGGACGAAGGTCAGCAGGCGGCCTCGGCGCGGCTCCGGGCCGGCGGGTGTCTCCGGCGGGCGGCTCCCGGACGTCTCCGCCCGCGGAGAAGTCGTCGTCATGGCGGGTCCCCTCCCAGGGACAGCGTGATGGTCGTCCAGGCGCCGACATGGATGCGGTCTCCGTCGCCCACCGGAAGCGGCACGTTCACCGGGATCGGCTCCTGTCCGCCGTTCACCGTCGTCCCGTTGGTGGAGCCGGGATCGACCAGCGTCCACGTGCCGTCCGGCTGGGCGAGGAGGACCGCGTGCAGGTGGGAGACGCCCGGGTCCTCCGGGGGCGTGCTGAGGTCGATCTCCGGGAGGATCGCCCGGGACGTGCTGCGCCGCCCGATCCTCACCTGGCCGCCGGTCAGCGCTACGCGGCGCTCCGGGCAGTACGGGGGGAACGTCAGCGTCGTGGAGTCGGGTCCCTCCAGGGCGATCACCGAGTTGTAGTAGTCGCGGTCGGCCCTGATCAGCGCCGTCCAGCAGCAGCGCGTGCCGGTCCCCTCCGGCGGGGCGCCGGCCCTCGGCGCCGGGACGTCCCCCCGCGCCTCGCCGCCGGACGCTCCGGGCGCTCGTCCGGCGTCCCGGGCCCGGGACGCCTGGACGCTCGACAGCGCGGCCGTGTGCGCGGCCCCCGCCTCGAAGTCGTGCCCGTCCACCTCGCAGAACCGGCCGGAGCGGGGCGAGCCGCAGCGCGGGCACACGCCACGCGCGGGAGCCGCCTGCCCAGGCCGCGACGCGGACGGCGGAGACGACGGGGAGGGCGGAGACGACGGAGACGGCGCGGAGGGACGGCGCGGGCCCTCATCGGTGAACTCGGCGCGCGGCGCCCCCTCCATGAGATCGCCGCACACGTCGCAATAGTCGGCGGAGCCGGACGCGTGGCCGCTCGGGCAGACCGGCATGGCCTCAGCTCCCGTCCCCCGCCGGGGGCGTCTCGCCCTGGCGGGTCCGCACCGTCCGCACCGACCGCGTGTCCAATGACATCTCGTCGGCCTTGGACACGTCGCGTTTCAGCCGGACGGTGCCCGTCTCCCGGTCGACGACGTCCACGACGCGATCCAGGAGCCCGGCGATCTGCTCGTTCCCGACCCGCTGGGCGAGCACGACGGCGCGGCCGAGCCGCGCGGTCGCGGTGTCCTCGTCGCCCTCCCGCCGCGCCTCCAGGCCCTCCTGGATCGCCGAGGCCAGCTCGGACTGCCCGGTGTGGTGGGCGACGCGGTTGTTGATGCGCGTGGACTTGGCCTCGTCGTCGGTCCACTCGGCGAGGATGTTGGCGGACGCGAGGACCCGCTCGGCCCTCCCGCCCCTGCCCGGGACGACGAGCTTCACCCACGCGGCCCGCATCTGCCGGCCGACGTCGCCGGGCGTCACCTCCACGCTCAGGTGGTACTCGCGCTGCTCGGCGCCCCACGCGCCGAGCGGGTAGTCGCCGGTCTGCGCCCCCGACGCGGCGCGGTGCCCGGTGAGGTCCTCCACGGTGGGCACCATCTGCTTGAGGAACCGCAGCTCGGCCTGCTGCGGCGTCCACACGCGCAGCGTCACGTCCGCGACCTCCTTGCCCATCGCGGCCTGCGTGATCCGCAGGAAGTCGGCCTCCAGGTCCGCGGGGTCGGGGACGTCGAGGAAGCCGCCGAGCAGCGCCGAGCTGATCTTCCGCAGCTCCGCGACGTCCCAGTCGGTGCCGACGCCGCGCGCGTCGCAGAGGAACGCGCCCGCGCACTGCCGCAGCGCCGCGTCCAGCTCCTCGGGGGTCTCGTGCTGGTTCTTGCCGTCGGTGAGCAGGATCGCGTGCCGGACGGCGTCGCGGTGCTCGGCGAACAGCCGGTCCGCGAGCCGCAGCCACGACCCGATCGCCGTGCCGCCCGCCGCGTCCAGCCGCCCGATGGCGTTGGCGGCGCTGCGGCGCGTCTTGTCGCCGGCCCGCACCAGCCGCTCGCCCTGCGGGTAGATCATCCGCGGCTGGTTCGCGCCGCCGACCACGGCGAAGTGCACGCCGTCGCGCAGGACGTCCACGGCGGCGCGCGCCGCGCGCTTGGCGGCGGCCATCTTCCCGCTGTAGGACATCGATCCCGAGGTGTCGATGATGATGATCTCGGCGGCGTCCGTCGCGCGCGCCGGGTCCGGCGCCGCGCCGGGGGCCGCGTCCGCCCCGGCCGACGAGCGTGCCTCCACGGAGACGATCGCGTGCATCTCCCGGGCGCCCGCCGGCAGGTAGGGGTTCTGATCGACCCGGATCGTGAACTCGGGAAGGTCGCTCATGGGCCGTGCTCCCTGGTGTGGTCGGGCGGCTGCGTTCGCGGCGGCTGCGTGGGGGGTCGCGGGATCAGAAGAGCGTCCTCGGTCGTACGGCGTTGGCCCGCATGACCATCGCGTGCCGCCGCGCCGGGTCGTCGGCGAGCTTGGCCAGCACCCGGTAGTGGCCCTCCAGCCTCGCGCGCAGCCTCGGCTCGCGCATCTCGACACCGAGGATCTCCTGCCGCCGCCCGGTGCGCGGTTGGTCGCCCCGCGCGTGGAGCCAGGCGACCGCGGCCTCCAGCACCTCGACGGCGAACGCGGCGTACCGCCCGGTGTCCAGCGTCAGCGACTGGAGCCGGCCTCCGGCGTCGGCTAGCTCCGCCTCGTCCAGGTCTCCGGCGCTTCGCCCGCGCACGGCCACCGCGACCGCGGAGAGCTGCGCGGCGAGGTGGTGGATGGAGGTGCGGGGGACCGCGTCCAGGACGCGCCGGGCGCCGTCCCGGTCGCCGGCGGCCAGCAGGACGCGGGCCGACCCGAACGCGGCGCTCACGAAGGCCGGGTCGGTGCGCCACACCGTCTCGTAGAAACGGGCGGCGCCCGCGGTGTCGCCGCGCAGCTCGTGGCAGAACGCCAGCGCGAGCTTGGGCGCCTGCTCGCCGGGCATGAGGTCGTACAGGTCGGTGAAGACGGCCGAGGCGTCGCCGGGGCGCCCGTCCGCGAGGGCGCGGACGCCGCGGTACCAGTCGACGCGCCAGTCGTCCGGCTGGTCCGCCGCCAGGCCGTTGAGGAGCGTCTCGGCGCGGTCCGGCTCGCCCAGCTCGATCCGGACCCGCGCGAGGGCGAGCCTGACCTCGCGCGACGGCACCGGGGCCGCCTCCAGCGCGACGGCGAGGTCACCGGGGTCACCCGCGGTGAGCCCGGCGAGGAACCCCGCTGCCGGATCCAGCCCATGGACCAGCGGGACGGGCAGCGCCAAGGCCGCCGCCCGGGCCTCCAAAGGCGCGAGGACGGGCAGCCCCTTCCCGTTCGCGCGCGCGCCCTCCACGTCAGCGCGGCCGATGTCGAGGATCCCGGTACCCGCGGTGTGCTGCGCCGGTCCGAACAGCGGCGACGCCGCCGGTCTCGGCCGTCCGTCCTCGGCCGACAGGACCTCGCGGAGCACGCCGGTGAGCTGCTCGGCCATCTCGGCGGCGCTCTGGAAGCGGCGCGCGGGGTCGGGGTGCGTGGCGCGTCGCAGCAGCCGGTGGAAGGACTCGTGCCGCTGGAACAGCGGCACCTCCTCCCGGGGCGGCAGGCTGCGCAGATGCCGCCCGGTGTAGCCGCGGAACGGGAAGCTGAGCACGGCCAGGGTCCGTCCCACCGTGTACAGGTCGGACGTGACGGACGGCCCCACCGAGGCCACCTCGGGCGCCTGGTAGCCGGGCGTCCCGAAGATCGGGCTGTCGACGTCGAACACCCGCCGCACCCCGCCGAGGTCGATGAGCTTGAGCTGCTCCTCGGACTGGATGGCGTTGTCGGGCTTGAAGTCGCAGTACAGGAGCCCGACGCCGTGCAGGTAGCCGAACGCGCTCAGCACCTCCAGCCCGTAGGCGATCACCTGGCCGAGGGGCAGCGCCGTCAGCTCGCCCTCGGTGTCGCGGCGGCTGAGCAGGATCTCCTTCAGCGACCGGCCGCCGACGTACTCCATCACGATGTAACCGGCGTCGCCGTGCTGGACGAAGTTGTAGATCTTGACGATGTTCGGGTGCTCGACCTCGGCGAGGAACGCCCTCTCCGCGGCCGTGGCGGCGACCGCGTCGGCGTCCCCGGCGTCGAGCATCCCCTTGAGGACGACCCACCGGCTGCTCACGTTGTGGTCGCGGGCGAGGTACACCCAGCCGAGCCCGCCGTGCGCGAGGCAGCCGAGCACCTCGTACTGCCCGGCGATCAGCTCGCCCGCGCGGAGCTTCGGCGTGAACGAGAACGGATGCGCGCAGCTGGTGCAGAACCCCTCGGTGCGCCCGGGACGCCCGTCCCGGCCCCTGCCCACCATGTCGCCGCAACTGCTGCAGAAGCGCCGGTTCTCCGGGACCTGCGGATCGTCCATGATCGCGGACGCGGGGTCGCGGGCCGGGACGGGCGGCACCTCCACCAGCCCGGCGCCGAGCATCCCGCGCCTGGACGAGCCGCTGGAGGCCGTCCCGCGCCCGCCGCCCCGCGAGGCCGTCCGCCCGGAGACGCCCGTCGAGCCCGACCCTGCCGAACCGGAACCGGCCGAACCGGAACCGGCCGGGCCGCTGGAAGCCCGCGAGCCGCCGGAACCGCTCGAATTGCCGGAACCACTCGAACCGCTCGAACCGCTGGAGGCCGGAACGGACACCGGCTCAGCGGCGCCCACCCCGACCGCCACGGCCGCGCGCGACGTCACGGCGCCGCCGACGGACGAGGGGACGCCCGCCGGGACGGACGGGTCCGCCGGCGGCGGCTCGGCGAGCGGCATCATGCCGCAGGTGTCGCAGAAGCCGTCGGCATCGACAGTGCCCGCGCAGCCGTCCTGCGCACATCGGGTCATCGCCGCGTCCCCGTCTCACTCTCGCTCGCCCTGATCGCACGCTGGTACTCCGCCACCGCGACGGTCGCCGCGCGCAGGTCGCAGGGCGCCGTCCACAGAAGGTCGCGGGCCTGCCCGTACAGGCGGGTGAGGGTCTCGTCCTCGGCCATGCCGATCCGCGCGGCCTTGGCCCGGTACGCCTCCAGACGCCCTCGCAGCTCGCCCCTGCGTTCGAGCAGCCCGGCACTGAGACGCAGGTCGCCCATGGCGCGCTCCGCGGCGTCCTCGGCGGCGCGTTCCAGTTCGGCGACCTGCCCCGCCATCTCGACCCAGCGCTCCGCCTCCCGCAGCCGCTCCAGTGCCGCCAGCCGGTCGCGCAGTCCCGTGCCGAGACCGCGGCACGGCTCCGGCAGCAACGGCGACTCGATCTTGGCGACGGCGGCCTCGTAGGTCTCGCGGGCCCGCCGCTCGGTCTCCTCGACCCGCTCGACGGACGCGACGAGCTGCTCCAGCAGCCCGGCGTAGTCGTCGCGCAGCCGGGCGACGCCCGCCAGCTCCACGCGCAGTCCCGCGAGCGTGGCGCGCACGCGGTCGAGGCGCACGGTGTCGGCCTGCCCGTCGCGGACGAGGGACAGCGGGTCGGTGCGGATGAGCCGGCCGAGCGCCGTCAGCTCCCGGCCGAGGCGGTCGAGCTCGGGATGGCGCGTGCCGTCCAGGGAGTGCGCCAGCCGCGCCGTCTCCCGCCACCCCTCCTCGGCCTCCTCCAGGGGCACCAGCAGCGCGGTCCAGGCCGCGTCCGCCGCCGCGACCTCTCCTGCGACGAACTCGTACGCCTCCGACATGAGGGCGACCGCACCGTCCAGCGTCACCCGTTGCTCCTGCGGGCCGAGCAGCGTGCGGGCCTCCAGCGGGATCTCGCCGTCGGGAACCTCCACCGACGGCCCCGACAGCAGCCCGCTCAGCTCCGTCAGCGCCGCCGCCGTCGGCCGGGGCGAGCGCTCGCGCAGCTCCACCGCCGCGTCCAGGACGCGCTGGTAGGCGTCGAACAGGCGCCACAGCATCGCGAGCCGCTCCTGCGCGGCGTCCCAGCGGCGCCAGGTCTCCCCGGTGAGGCGGGCGCCCTTCAGCAGCCGGCTGCCGTGGTGGCCGTCCAGGTCGAGCAGCGACGCGGCGATCCGGTCCCGCTCCTCCCGCAGGCCGCGCAGGGCATGGTCGACGCCCTCCCGGCTCATGGGCGCGGCGGCTGCCCCGCTTTCGTCCACGTCAGTCCCGCGTTCGGTTCTCTCGGTCCCCGTGAGCGCCCCCGGGCCTGGACGGTCTGGGAGCGGGAACCGCTCCAGGATCGGGCATGCGCTCTCTTCCAAGTGTGATCCGTGACACTGTACGAAACAAGCGCCTTCTCCGGGCGGCGCCCGCACCGCGTCATCGGACGATCACCGCGGGACCGTACCCTTGCCTCCAGGAACCTCGCGCCGCGAGGTGACGTTACGCAGGTAGGCCATGTACGAGAGGAGTGGTGAGTCCGCGGTGTCGGACCCCAGTCATAGACCCGGTGCCCCATGGTGAGCGCGGCCCTGGGGGTGCTCGCGGTGATCCTTCTCACCGCCGCCACCGGGTACTTCGTCGCCCAGGAGTTCGCCTACGTCGCCGCGGACCGCGCGGCGCTCGGGGAGGCCGCCGGGAGAGGGGACGCGTCCGCCCGCCGGGCGCTCAAGGTCATCGGCAGGCTGTCGTTCATGCTGTCGGGCGCGCAGCTCGGCATCACGATGACGACGCTGGTCGTCGGGTTCATCGCCAAGCCCGCACTGGCGGAGCTGATCGAGCCGCTGCTGGACGTCGCGGGCGTTCCCGCCGGGGCAACCGGGGCCATCGCCCTCGCCACCGGCTTCGTCCTGGCCACGCTCGTCCAGATGCTGCTGGGCGAGCTGTTCCCCAAGAACCTCGCCCTCGCGCGCGCCGAGTCCCTGGCGCGCGCGCTGGCCGCGTCGACGCTGGTCTACCTGACCGTCGCCGGTCCGCTCATCCGGTTCTTCGACCGCGCCGCCGAGCGCCTGCTGCGCGCCGCCGGCGTCGAGCCGGTCGAGGAGCTGCACAGCGGCGCCACGCTGGAGGAGCTCGGCGACATCATCGGCAAGTCGCACAGCGCCGGGCACCTCCCGGCCGACCTGTCCCGCCTGCTGGAACGCGCCCTGTCCTTCGGTGACCGGACGGCCGACGAGGTGATGGTGCCGCGCCCGCAGGTCCGGACGCTTCCGGGCACCGCGCCGGTGTCCGGCCTCATCGCGCTGATCCGCGAGACCGGGCACAGCGTCTACCCCGTCTACGGGCAGGAGGTCGACGACGTCATCGGCGTCGCGGGCGCCCGCGAGGTCGCCGACGACGCGCTCGACCCGGCGACGCCGGTGGCCGACATCGCCCGCCCGGCGCTGCTCGTCCCCGGCAGCCAGCCGCTGTACGGGGTGATCGAGCACATGCGCGAGGCGGGCGAGGAGTTCGCCTGCGTCGTCGACGAGTACGGCGGCCTCGCCGGGATCCTCACCTTCGAGGACGTCGCGGAGGAGCTCGTCGGTGAGATCGCCGACGAGACCGACCCCCGCGAGGACGGCCCGACCTCCGGCCCCGACGGCTCCTGGCTCCTCGACGCCGGGATGCGCATCGACGAGGTCGGCCGCCTCACCGGCCTCGACCTGCCGGAGGGCGACGCCTACGACACCCTCGGCGGGCTCGCCATGGCCGAGCTCCGCCGCCTCCCCAGCCCCGGGGACCGGCTGACCGTCGCGCTGGACGGGCCCGGCCACGTCGAGCTGGAGGTCGTCAGCGTCGCGCGGCGCGTGGCGGAGAAGATCCGCATCCGCGCCTCCGCCGCACCCCCGCCCGCACCGCCGCCGGACGCGGGACAGGACGCGAACACGGGACCGAGCGCGAACGCAGACGCGGGGTCTAGCGCGGCCGCGAACACGGGGTCAAGCCTGGACGCGAACGTGGCGTCGAGCCCGGACGCGGAGGCGGACGCGGGGTCAAGCGCGAACGCAAACGCGAACGCAGACGTAGACGCAGACGCGGGGTCGGGCGGGGAGCAGGGCGCCTCGCGGCACGGCCAGGCGCCCGGCCAGGAGGTGTCATGGACCCGCTGACCTCACTGCTGATCACCGTCCTGCTGCTGGTCGGGAACGGGTTCTTCGTCGCCGCCGAGTTCGCGCTGGTCGCGGCCAACCGCTCCCAGCTGGAGCGCGCGGCGGCCAAGGGCAGCCGTCCCGCGGTCGCCGCCGTCGCCGGGGTCCGCGAGCTGTCGCTGATGCTCGCGGGCGCGCAGTTCGGCATCACGATGTGCTCGCTGGGCCTCGCGATCGTCACCGAGCCCGCGTTCGAGCACGTCCTCGAACCGCCCCTTCACGCCGCCGGGGTGCCCGAGGCCGGGTCGAAGGCCATCGCGCTGACGTGCGCGCTCGCCGTGGTGACGTTCTTGCACATGGTGGTGGGCGAGATGGCCCCGAAGTCGTGGGCGATCACGCACCCGGAGCGGTCGGCGCTGCTGCTGGCGCTGCCGTTCCGCGGGTTCGCGAAGGTGTCCAGGCCCGTCCTCGCGGCGCTCAACTCCACGACCAACGGGCTGCTGCGGCTGATCCGCGTCACCCCGCGCGACGAGCTGGACAGCCACGCCGACCCGGCCCGCCTCAGCCACCTGCTGGGCGAGTCGCGCCGCCTCGGACTGATCGGACGGCACGACCACGAGCTGCTCGGCCGGGCCATCTCCGCGCGGGAGGCGACGGTCGGGCCGCTGGTCGTCCCGGCCACCGCGGTGACCACGATCGGCGCGGACGCGACCGCCGCGCTGATCCGCCGGACCGCGACCGCCAGCGGCCACAACCGGCTCCTCGTCCGCGACCGGGACGGCGCCATGACGGGCATCGTGCACGTCCGCGCCGCCATCACCGAACCGGACGGCGAGCGCCGGGCCGGTGACCTGGCGCATCCGGCGCCCGTCCTGACCGCGGAGACGACCGTGCTGGACGCGGTGACCCGGATGCGCCGGACCCGCGCCCCGCTCGCCGTCGTGAACGACGCCGGCGGCGGGTTCGCGGGGATCGTGACCCTGGACGACCTCCTCGCCGAGCTGCTCGCGGCGAACCCGCACTGAACGGCCGGACGAAGATCATCATGCGGCCGGGCGGTGCACCGGGGCGTCCTGACCTGTGAGACGTTAGTCCCGAGAAGAAGGGGAGAAATAGGGCCCCGGTGTCGATCTGGACGGGATGGCGTCGGTGAAGCAGTCAGCAGGGCCCCACGGGCCGAACGAGGACGGGTCCGCCCGCGCGGCGGACCCGGAGGCGCCCGCGCCGGACGCCCCGGACCTGGACGTCCGCGCGGCCATGACCACCATGCCGATCGACGAGGCCGCGGGGGCGCCGACACCGCCGCTCGGCGTCGCCGGCGCGGAGGGCGGCTGGGGCGGCCCCGACCTGGTCGAGGCCGTCTACGGGCCGCTGACCGGGACCTACGAGCGCCTCGACACCCGGCTGCGGGAGACGCCGGAGGACGTCCCTCCGGCCGGGTGGGCTCCGCATATCGCCGCGTTGCGCGCGTTCCGGGCGCAGCGCGTCGCAGGCGACTGGGAGACGCTGGCCCGCCTGCTCGTCGCCCCCGGGTCGCTCACCTCCGCGACGGGGCAGGCGCGGCTCGTGGAGGTGGAGGAGGACGAGGCCGCGGCGGTCCGCGAGACCGTCCGCGCACTGCTGGCCACGAGCGAGCGGACCCTCCTCCTGGCGCCGACACAGCGGAAGGCCGAGGAACTGCTCCACGGCCTGGCGGACGACCCGGACATCTTCCCCCTTCTGATCGAGACCCGCCCGGAGGCGCCCTCGCCGCCGCTTGCTGACCCTTTGGTGGAAGCAGGGCAGAACGGGCCCGCCGAGCCGGTCGAGCCGGTCGAGCCCGCTCCGCGAGGCGACTTCGGCTCCAACGGCACCGTCGAGTTCCGTCCCATCACTGACCCGTCCGAAATTCCGTTCGCCGAGCCCCTCGCGGCCCCGCACGCCGTGCCCCCTGACGACACGCGTCCCGACGAGACCGAGCCGCGCGGGCCAGCGCCTGGCGGCCCGACGCTTCCCGGAAGCCCGGAGCCCCTGCGCCCGGCGGAGGACTCGGCTCCGGAGACATGGGTGCGGGAGGCCGCCGTCAGAGCGGTCGGGGAGTCGTGGCGGCAGTCGTGGTCGGCGGAGGCGCGCCTGCTCCAGCGCGGGCTGATGTGGCTGGAGCAGTGGCCCCGGGACGCCGCGGCGCTGGAGGCCGCCCAGGCGGACGACCTGCGGCGCCGCGAGGAGCTGGAGGCCGGGCTGGCCGCGCTCGCCGCGGACATCGAGGCCGCGCGGGAGCTGTCCGCCGCCGCCGCGAAGGCCGCCGTCGACGCCGAGGCCGAGGCGGAGCGGCTCGTCGCCGTCCAGGACGAGGCGGAGGCCGAACTCGCGGGGCCGAAGGCGGAGGCCGGGCGGCTCCAGGAGGTCGCGGACGCGACGGCGGCCGAGGCGGGTGAGCGGACCCGCGTCGCCGACGCCGCCCACGCGCGCTGCGCCCAGCTCGACCAGCGCGCGATCACGGCGCAGTCGGAGCTGCGCGCCGCGCGGGAGCTGGAGGCGTCGCTGACCGACGAGCTGGCGCGGGCCCGGGAGGAGCTGCCCAGGGCGGCCGAGGAGGCGAATCGTCTCACCGCGGCCGACGCCGACGCCGCCGCGGAGGGGCACGCGGCCTACTACCGGCTGGTCTCGGCGGAGTCGGCGCTGTCGGCGATGCGGCGGAAGATGTCGCTCGGCCAGCGCCTGCACGTGGCGTCGCCGCCGTCCGGGCTGAGCGGCCTGCGCGCCGAGGTCAAGGCCAGGACCCGCGAGGCCGACGAGGCGGCCCGGCGGGCGAAGGAGGCCAAGGACGCGGCGGAGCGGGCCGAGGCCCGCCGGCAGGAGATCGCCGCGTTCGTGTCCGACGGCGGGACGCGGCTGGCGACCGCCAAGGAGGCCCAGGAGCGCCTCGGGACAGAGCTGACCTGGCTCGCCACAGAGCGGGAGACCGCGACCGCCGACCACCGGGAACAGGCGAGGCTCGCCGCCGAGGCCGTCGACCGGGCCACGCAGGCCGGCCTGGCGGCGCGGGCTGCGCAGCAGGCCGCTCGGGTGATCGAGGAGCGGCTGGAGTCGGCGCGCGCGGCCCGGGAGGCGGCCCTCGCCACCGCCGTCCGCGCCAGGGCCGACGCCGAGGCCGCCGCCGCCCGCGCCGAGGAGGCCCGCGCCGCGCTGGAGCGGCGCACGGCGGAGGCCGAGGCGGACCTGGCCGCCCGCACGGTGGAACTGCAGACGGCCACGGAGGCGGAGGCACGCTCGCGGGAGAACGTCCGGGAGATCTGCGGCTCCGACCCCGTGGAGGAGCCCGGCCTGATCGCCACGCACCAGCGGCAGGCGATGGCGCGCATCGAGCAGCTCACCGGGTACCTGGAGGGCGGCGGCGCGGCGGGAGGGGCGGCCGACCGCGCGGACGGGTCGCCCGCCCGCACCGCCGGCCTGGTCGTCGGCACCCCGCTGGGCGCCGGCCTGGCCCTCGCCGACGAGGAGTTCGACGCCCTGATCGTCGCGGACGCCGGGGCGGTGACGGACGCGGAGTTCCTCATCGGCGCCGTCCGGGCCCGCCGCTGGATCCTCGTCGGCTCCCTCGGCGCCCGGCCGACGGCCTACCCCGAATACACCGCGTTCCTGGAGGACACCACGCCGGAGCACACTCCCGAGGACGGCGCGGAGGCCGTGGCCGGGGACGTCGCGGCCGGGGACATCGCGGAGCGCCTCGCGCTCAGCCCGTTCACCCGCGCCGTCACGGTGGCCCCCGCCCTCGTCACCGGCCGGGGCTGACTAGTCGTCGTCGCCGAGGACGAGGTGGAGCAGCCAGCCGACCACGCCCACGACGATCGCGCCCCAGAACGCCGCCCAGAACCCGGCGACGTGGAACGGCAGCTCCATGCGCTCGGCGACCTCGCTGGTCAGCCAGAGCAGCAGCGCGTTCACCACCAGCCCGATCAGGCCGAGCGTGAGGACGTAGAAGGCGCAGCCGAGCGTCTTCACGATCGGTTTGATGATGGCGTTGACCAGGCCGAAGATGACCGCGACGCCGAGCAGGGTCAGGGCGCGCCGGCCGGCGGTGTCGCCGCTGACCGTGATGCCGTGGATCAGCGCGGTGGCGGCCCACAGGGCGACCGCGGTGATGCCCACCTTGAGAAGAATCCGCACACCACGAGCATGCTGGCCCGGATGGCACGCGCCATCCCTCTACGCGGCGATTTCGGCGGCGGCCGCACTCATCATCCGGTACGAGACGGGTCGGCCGAGACGGGTCGGCCGAGACGGAGCCGCTAGGAGACGGATCCGCGATGAGACGGCCCCCGTCCGTCCCGCCGAGGGCGCCGGTCAGTCCTTGCGGTCGAAGAAGGGGGACAGGGCGGGGTTCCGCGGCCCGGCCGGGGAGCGTCCGGCGGAGGCCGGCTGCCTGCGCGCGGCGGCGGACGCGGCGTCCGAGATCTGCGACACGGCCTCGGCCTGCGGTGAACCGGCGGACCCGGGGGCTCCGGGGGCTCCGGCCTGCCGGACGCGGGCCAGTTCGCGCTGGAGACGGCGCTTCTCCATCTCCAGGGTGGAGAGCGACTCCTCGTGCTCCTCCCGCAGGTAGCGCAGATCGCGGCGGGCGCGCATCATCCGTCCGGCGCCGATGAAGGTGAGCATCGCCCCGGCGATGAAGACGAGGGCCACGGCACCGCCGGCCAGGAAGACCTGCCATTGGCTTGCCACGCCGGGTGCCGTCTCGCCGAAGAGGTTGAGCTGCGTGGGACCGGTGTTGTCGACGACGACGCCGACCGTGACGACGACGGCGGCCGCTACCAGCAGGAAACCGAGGAACACCATGGGTAGTTCTCCTCTGCGGGACTCCGGAGGGGGGACGGAGGCCCTCCACCTTGCCAGAAGGCCGCCGATCGATGTCCCATTCGCCGGTTTTATACGGATCAGTACGGGTCAGTGCACATTCGCTCGCTCCGCAGGCGCGTGGTTCCCTCCGGACGGCGCCGGGTAGTGATCGCCTGGACGGCCAGGGGGCGGTGACCACGGGTGGGATCACCGCCGGAAGCAGCGCCCAGACCGCAGGAGGATCCATGTCCGCGCAGGCCATCGTCTTCGACCTGGACGGCGTGCTGATCGACTCCGAGCCGGTGTGGGAGGAGGTCCGGCGCGGCTACGTCGCCGACCACGGCGGGGAGTGGCCGCCCGGCACCCAGGAGCGGCTCATGGGCATGAGCACCGCCGAGTGGGCCGACCACATCGCCACCGACCTGGTCGCCGGCGTCACCGCCGACGAGGTCGCCTACGAGGTCATCGACCAGATGTCCCAGCGCTACGCGGGCGGGCCGCCGGTGCTCCCGGGCGCCGAGGACGCCGTCCGCCGCATGGCCCGCTACCGTCCGCTGGGCCTCGCCAGCTCGTCCCCGCGCGCGCTGATCGACCTCGTCCTGGGCACGCTCGGCGTGGACGGGCTGTTCCGCGCGACCGTGTCCACCGAGGAGGTCGACAGCGGCAAGCCCGCGCCGGACGGCTACCTCGCCGTCGCCGCCCAGCTGGAGGTCCCCGCCCCCGGCTGCGTCGCCATCGAGGACTCCGCCAACGGGCTGCGGTCGGCGCACGCCGCGCGGATGCGCGTCATCGCCGTCCCCCGCCCCTCCCACCCGCCCGCGCCGGACGCGCTGGCCCTCGCCGTCCACGTCGCGGGCGGCCTGGACGAGATCACGCAGGAGCTGATCGAGGGGCTCGGCCCGTCCTGAGCGTTCGCGCGTGCGGTGTCGGTGACGGCTCCTAGGATGGGGCGATGGCTTCCCCCGACAGCGGCACCGAGGTGAGCGAGGCGCTGGAGACGCTCCGGCGCGTGTTCGGGTACGACACCTTCCGGGACGGCCAGCAGGAGATCATCGAGCATGTGGTGGACGGCGGCGACGCCCTCGTCCTGATGCCGACCGGCGGCGGGAAGTCGCTGTGCTACCAGATCCCCGCGCAGGTCCGGAAGGGCACCGGGATCGTCATCTCGCCCCTCATCGCCCTCATGCAGGACCAGGTCGACGCGCTCCGCGCGCTCGGCGTCCAGGCCGGGTTCCTCAACTCCGCCCAGGACTTCGACGAGCGCCGCGTCGTCGAGGCCCAGTACGCCGCGGGCGAGCTCGACCTGCTCTACCTGGCGCCCGAGCGGCTGCGGCTCTCCTCCACGGTGGAGCTCCTCGACCGCGGGACGATCGCGCTGTTCGCGATCGACGAGGCCCACTGCGTCTCCCAGTGGGGCCACGACTTCCGCCCCGACTACCTGACGCTGTCGGGCCTGCACGAGCGCTGGCCGGACGTCCCGCGGATCGCCCTCACCGCCACCGCCACCGAGGCGACCCGCGCGGAGATCGCCTCCCGGCTCAACCTGGAGGGGGCGAAGCAGTACGTCGCGAGCTTCGACCGCCCCAACATCCAGTACCGCATCGAGCCGAAGACCGACGCCAAGCGCCAGCTCCTCCGCCTGCTGCAGAACGAGCACGCGGGCGACGCGGGCATCGTGTACTGCCTGTCCCGCAACTCGGTGGAGAAGCACGCCGGGTTCCTCACCCAGAACGGCATCGAGGCGCTGCCCTACCACGCCGGCCTCGACGCGGGCACCCGCGCGGCCAACCAGTCCCGCTTCCTCCGCGAGGACGGGCTCGTCATCGTCGCGACCATCGCGTTCGGCATGGGCATCGACAAACCCGACGTCCGGTTCGTCGCCCACCTCGACCTGCCCAAGTCCGTCGAGGGCTACTACCAGGAGACGGGACGCGCCGGACGCGACGGCCTCCCGTCCACCGCCTGGCTCGCCTACGGCCTCCAGGACGTCGTCAACCTCCGCAAGATGATCGACTCCGGCGAGGGCGACGCCGCGCACCGCCGCCGGCAGGCCGTCCACCTCGACTCCATGCTCGCGCTGTGCGAGACCGTCGGCTGCCGCCGCGTCCAGCTGCTCGACTACTTCGGCCAGTCCGGCGAGCCGTGCGGCAACTGCGACACCTGCCTGTCCCCGCCCGAGACCTGGGACGCGACGGTCGCCGCCCAGAAGGTGCTGTCGGTGATCGTCCGGCTCGACCGCGAACGCCGCCAGAAGTTCGGCGCCGGGCACATCATCGACATCCTCCTCGGCAAGAAGAGCGCCAAGGTCATCCAGTTCGACCACGACTCCCTGAAGCCCTTCGGCGTCGGCACCGAGCTCCGCGAGGCCGAGTGGCGCGCCGTCGTCCGGCAGCTGCTGGCGCAGGGCCTGGTCACCGTCGAGAGCGACCATGGGACGCTGCTCCAGACCGACGCCAGCGGCGACGTCCTGCGCGGCCGGCGCACGGTCATGATGCGCCGCGAACCCGACCGTCCCACCGCGAAGGCGGCCAAGACCGCGAAGACCCCCAAGGACCGCAAGGCCCCCGTGGAGCTGGCGCCCGAGGCGATGCCCGTCTTCGAGCGGCTGCGCGCCTGGCGCGCCGCCACCGCGAGGGAGCAGGGCGTCCCCGCGTACGTGATCTTCCATGACGCGACCCTGCGCGAGATCGCGACCGCCCTCCCCTCGTCCCTGGCCGAGCTGGGCAAGGTGAGCGGCGTCGGCGAGAACAAGCTGGCCAAGTACGGCGACCAGGTCCTGGAGACCCTCGCCGCGACCGACTGACCGGCCCCGGTCAGGAGGCGCGGTCGACGATGCCGACCGCCCACGCCCCGTCCCAGAGGCCCGTTCTCGCGGCGAGCGGCAGGACCCAGAGCTCCAGTGTGAGACCCACATCACATCTCCCGTGGCCGGGGTGCGCGGAGTGAACCGATGGCCGATTCCCAGGGTTCTCTCAGGATTCTGTGGGGGCACCTATCAGGCGGCGCCGGTTACATGAACGCCATGCAGAAGAACAAGAAGACCCTCGCGGCCGGGATAGGCGCGGCCGGGCTGCTCGGGCTCGGCCTGTACCTGGCCGTGCCGGCGGCCGCGGACGACCCGGCCCCGAGCCCGTCCGCCAGCCCGTCCGCCACCGGCAAGCCGCATCCCGACCACGGCATGAAGCGCCCCTGGGCCCACGAGGGCCGCCGCGGGCGCGGGGGGCTCGGCATCCACGGCGAGGCGACCGTCCGCCGGAAGGACGGCTTCGGCCTCAACACCTGGCAGCGCGGGAAGGTCACCGGGCTCTCCGGCGCCGCGCTGACCGTCCGCAGCGAGGACGGCGCGTCCTGGACGTGGACCACCGACGCGAACACCCGCGTCCGCAAGAAGGGCGACCAGGCCAAGGTCTCCGACCTGAAGAACGGTGACGAGGTCCTCGTCTTCGGGGAGCGCTCCGGCGACACCCGCACCGCCAAGATCGTCCGCGCGCCGGACAAGGACTGACCACCGGCCCGCGGCCGGACGGCCCGTGCCGGCCGCGCCTCTCCCAGCAGGGGCCACGGCCGCCCGGGGGCGGTACCGTCGATGCGACCATGGCCGGTGACACGAGGACGACCTGCGAATGAGCGAGAGCCGGCGGGTGCTCGTCGTGGACGACGAGGCGAACATCCGTGACCTCATCGAGGTCGCGCTGCGCTTCCACGGCTTCGCGACCGTCACCGCGGCCACCGGCGAGGAGGCGCTGCGCGAGACGGCCGAGACCCGCCCCGACCTCGTCCTGCTGGACGTGATGCTGCCCGACCTGGACGGTTTCGAGGTCTGCCGGCGCCTCCGCGCCGGCGGCGACCAGGTCCCGGTGATCTTCCTGACGGCCCGGGACACCCCGTCCGACACCGTCACGGGCCTCACACTCGGCGGCGACGACTATGTCACCAAACCGTTCTCGATCGAGGCGCTGGTCGCGCGGGTCCGGGCCGTCCTGCGGCGAAGCGCCGCGCCGGGCACCGCGTCCCCGGACGACGCGGTGCTCCGCGTCGGCGACCTCGAACTCGACGAGGCGCACTGGACGGTCCGGCGCGGCGGCGTGGGCGTCGACCTGTCGCCCACCGAGTTCAGGCTCCTGGCCCACCTCATGCGCAACGCAGGAAAGGTCCTGTCGCGCTCCCAGCTCCTTGAGGGCGTGTGGGGCTGGGAGCACCACGGCAACGCGCAGGTCGTCGAGACCTACATCAGCTACCTGCGCCGCAAGCTCGACCCGCTCGGCACCCCGCTCATCCACACCCAGCGCGGTGTGGGTTACGCGCTGCGGCCATGACGCTCAACGCGCGCCTGCTGACCGGGCTGCTGGCCGTCACGCTCACCGGTTTGGCGATCATGGGCCTGGTGAGCGCGCTCGTCCTGAACGGCTACCTGATGCACCGCGTGGACGGGCAGCTTGAGGCCACCCGCGACCGCGCGGTGGTGCGCATCGCCCGTCCCGGCCTGCCCGGGCACGGCGTGGCACCCGCCCAGTTCGTCGTGCTGGCGATCTCGTCCGCGGGGGAGGTGCGGGTGCTCAGCGGCGACGTGCCGTCCCCGCAGCGGGCCGTCACCGAACTGCGGAAGGTCGACCAGGCCACCCTCGCGGCCCGCGCGAGCGACCTCGCCCCGTTCTCCCTTCCCGGGCTCCGCGCCGTCGCGCGCCCCTGGCGGGACGGCACCGTCATCGTGGCCGCGCCGCTGGGCGAGATCCGCTCGGCCGTCCGCAACCTCGTGCTCACCGAGCTGGCCACCGCCGCGGCGCTGCTGGCGTTCCTCGCCCTCCTCGGACGCGGGCTGATCCGCCGCGGCCTCCTCCCCCTGGACCGGATGGCCGCCACCGCCCACGCCATCACGGTGGGCGGCGACCTCGGCGCCCGCATGCCCGGCACCGGCGGGCGCACCGAGACGGCCCGCCTCGCCACGGCCATCAACGTGATGCTCGACCGGATCGAGCAGGCGTTCTGGGCGCGCAGCCGGTCCGAGTCACGCGTCCGCGAGTTCGCCGCCGACGCCTCCCACGAGCTGCGCACACCGCTGACCACGATCCTCGGATACGCCGAGCTCTACCGGCACGGCGCCCTCGGCCCGGACGAGCTGCCCGGCGCGATGCGCCGGATCGAGGACGAGGCGCAGCGGATGAACAACCTGGTCGGCGACCTCCTGGAGCTCGCGCGCCTGGACCGCGGCGCCGCGCTCCACCCCGTCCCCACCGACCTCACCGCGCTGGGCCGGGACGCGGTCGCCGACGCGACGGCCGCGTCCTCCGGCCATCCCGTGACACTCGACGCCCCGGACACCCTCATCGCGACCGTGGACGAGGCACGCATACGCCAAATCCTCGCGAACCTCCTGGCCAACGTCCGCGCCCACACACCCCCCGGGACCCCGGCGACCGTCCGCCTGGCCCCCGGGGTCATCGAGGTCACCGACGAGGGCCCGGGCATGTCCGCGGACGACGCCGCTCGCGCCTTCGAACGCTTCCACCGCGCCGAGCCGGGCACCACCGGCGCCGGCCTCGGCCTCCCCATCGTCGCCGCCATCGCCGCCGCCCATGGGGGCCGCGCCCAGCTCCTGTCTGCCCCGGGCAAGGGCACGACCGTCCGGATAACGCTCCCGGCCTGACCGCCCCCGCAGGCGGTTTCCGCCTAGCCTGCCCGCAGACGGTGTCCGCCTAGCCTGCCCCCAGGCGTGTCGCCTCCGTGTAGCCTCGCTGAACCCACGTCACGAGAGGAAACGGGCCGCCTGTGGATTTCGGCATCATCGGCCAGGCGGCCGGGCTGTTCGCCGTCACCAACATCGACGACATCCTGATCCTGGCGCTGTTCTTCGCCCAGGGCTCCGGACATCGGGGCTCCGCGGCGCGCATCACCCTCGGGCAGTACCTCGGATTCGCCGCCATTCTGGCCGTGGCGTCCGCCGCCGCGTTCGGGGCCACGTTCCTGCCGGAATCCGCCATTCCCTATCTGGGGCTGCTCCCTCTCGCCCTGGGCCTGAAAGCGGGCTGGCAGGCGTGGAAAGACCGTCGTGACACCAGCGACGAGAACAATGACGAACCGGTGCGGGAAGGCCCCAAGGCGCTGGAGGTCGCCGCGGTGACCTTCGCCAACGGCGGCGACAACATCGGCGTCTACGTTCCCGTCTTCGCCACATCCGGCACGGGCAGGATGAGCGTGTACGCCCTGGTCTTCCTGCTTCTGGTGGGTGTCTGGTGCGCGGTGGGACACCACCTCGCCACCCGCCCGGTCATCGCCCGGACCCTCAGCCGCTGGGGCCATGTCCTGCTGCCGACGGTCCTGGTCGGAATCGGGCTGCTCATCCTCATCCAAGGCGGCGCGTTCGGCATAGGGCGCTAGGCCGACGCTTTGACGATCGCGGGGATGAGGTACTTCTCGACGTAGATCCCCGCGTCGTAGTAGTCGTCCCCGAACGGGCTCGCCGTGGCGGCCGTCATCACGAGCGCGATGTCCTTGCCGGGCAGCAGGTAGACGAACTGGCCGCCGTGCCCCTCCGCGAAGAACACGTCCACGCCCTTGATCGTGTCGACGCGGAACAGCTGCCCGTACCAGTTGTCCTCGCCCGGGTCCCACCAGGTCTTCCGCCGCGCGTCCGCGATCGTCGACGCCGAGACGATCCGCCGCCCGTTCCACATCCCGCCGCGCAGCAGCAGCTCACCGAAACGCGCCAGCTCGCGCGGGGTGAGGTACAGGTTGTACCCGCCGGAGCAGATCCCTTGCGGGTCCCGTCCCCAATGCTCGGGGGCGATTCCCAGCGGCCCGAAAAGGCGCTCGCGGGCGAAATCCCACAGGCTCTGACCGGTGACCTTGGTGAGCACGACCGCCAGCAAGTGCGTCGACCCCGTGCTGTAGAGGAACTTCTCCCCCGGCCGCCGCGCCGCCATCTTCCGGCCGAGAATGGCGGCCGTCCAATCGTCCCGGGTCTGGATCCGCTCTTCGGTCTCGTCCTCCCGCCATTCCATGCCCACGGACATCTCGACCAGGTGACGCAACGTGATTTCCCGCTTGACCGGCTCGGCATGGGCGAAGTACTCCGGCAGCACATCGGCGACGCGGGTGCCGAGCGTCAGCGGACGTCCGCCCACCCGGTACCCGGCGTCGATGGCGATGCCCAGCAGGATCCGCAGGATGCTCTTCGACGCCGAGTGCACGTTGGCCGAGCTCTGGGGCCCGGCGCCATGGAAATACCGCTCCATGACCAGTTCGCCCCGGCGCACGATCAGCAGGCTCAGCGCGGAGTGCTCCCGCGCGACCTCGTCGGCGCCCCGCTTCAGCCGCGCGGAGTCCAGCCCCACCTCCTCCGGCCTGGCGCCGGGCCACGCGACCGGAACCGGGTCGCGGTAGATCGGGTTGTCCTCGTAGAAACCCGTCCCGGCCCGCGCGCAACCCGCCGCACGGGACCTTCCGGGCTCCGAGAAGTTCGCGCCCACCGCCGCTCCCGCGGCCGCGATGCCGATGGCGAGGAGCGACGCCACGGCGGCCGTCCTCAAACTGTGACCGTCCATGCGGCGGACGATAGGAGAGGCCACATGAGGGTTCGATGAAGCGGGCGGTTGCCGCCCGCCGACCGGCGCGAATAGGTTACCGCGATGCGTGTGCTCATCGTGGAGGACGACGAGGACCTCCGCTACGGCGTGGCCGGCGCGCTCCGTTCGGCGGGCCTCGCCGTGGACACCGCCGCCGATCTGCCGGAGGCCGACGAGTCCCTGACGGTCAACGAGTACGACTGTGTCGTCTTCGACCGGATCCTTCCCGCCGGTGACGCGCTGGACTACGTCCGGGAGCGCCGCGACGCCGGATGGACCCCGGCGGTCCTGTTCCTGACCGCGCGCGACTCCACCGCCGACCGTGTCGCCGGCTTCGAGCACGGCGGGGACGACTACCTGGTCAAACCGTTCGCGACGGCCGAGCTCATCGCCCGCGTCCGGAACCTGTGCCGTCGCGGGCAGGTCACCCGGCCACCCGTCCTGCGCCACGCCGACATCGAGCTGGACACCGCCCGCCGCCAGGCCCGCCGCGCGGGCGTGCTGCTGACGCTGACGGGCAAGGAGTTCGCCGTCCTGGAACAGCTGATGATCCGCGAGGGCGGCGTCGTCGGGCGCGGCGTCCTCATCGAGCACTGCTGGGACGCGATGGCCGAGCCCCTGTCCAACGTCGTCGACGTGGTGATCGCCAACCTGCGGCGCAAGCTAGGCGACCCGCAGCCGATCGTGACGGTCCGCGGCGCCGGGTACCGGCTGACGTGAGCACCGCCGGCGCCCGCCTGCGCCGCCTGCGATGGCGCCTCACCCTGCTCTTCACGACCATGTTCGTCCCGGCCCTGGCGGTCCTCGCGGTCACGATCGTCTGGTCGGACGACGCGTCCCGCCACCGGCGCCTCGACGACGGGCTGCGCCGCGTCAGCGCGGCCGAGACCCGGCTCGCCTACTTCGACCGCGGCCGCATCGCCTTCGACGAGATCCAGGCCGACGACCTGCACGCCGACTGCCCGGGCTTCGTCGTCGTCGCGGGCTCGGCCCCGCCGTTCCCCGCCCACTGGAGCCGCCGTGAATGCGACTCCGTCGACCGCGCCACGCTCGCGCGCCGGCTGAACGACGAGGCCGCCCAAGCCATGCGGCACCACGCCGAATACTCGCAGCCGCGGACGATCCACCCGCCCGGCGAGGACCCGCTGCGCATCTCCATGGAGCTGATCTGGAACGAGGACACCGGCACCTGGGGCGGAGCGGTCATCGCCATGGCCGGGACGGAAGGCGTCGAGGCGGCCCACCGGCGGGTGATCCTCTTGACCGTCCTGGGCTGCGCGGCCCTGCTCGCCCTCGCCGGGCTGGCCGGCCACGCCCTCGCGGGCCCGGCGATGCGTCCCGTCGTCCGGGCCCTGGAACAGCAGGAAACGCTCCTGGCCGACGCGGCGCACGACCTGCGCTCCCCGGTCGCCGCCCTCCGCGTCCTCGCCGAGACCGCGGAGGCCGACCCCGTCCAGCGGGCGGAACTGCTCCCCCGCACCGTGCGGCTGGCGGAACGGATGAGCGGGATCATCGACGGCCTCCTCACCCGTGCCCGCCTCGCCGCCGGGGTCGAGCGGTTCCTCCCGCAACCCCTCCGCCTCGACCAGCTCGTCGAGGGCGTCCTGGACGACCACCCGGAAGCGATCACCGACCTCCGGCCGACCGTGGTCTCCGGCGACCCGGACCTGCTGCGGCGGGCCGTGGGCAACCTCATCGACAACGCCCGGCGGCACGGCCACGCCCCCGGCGAACCCGCCCGCATCGAGGTGACCGTCGCCGACGGCCGCGTCACCGTGGCCGACCGGGGACCCGGAATCCACCCGGACGTCGCCGACACCCTCTTCACCCGCTACCAGAGCGGATCAGGCTCCACCGGCCTCGGCCTGACGATCGCCCGATGGATCGCGGACACCCACGGCGGCACCCTCTCGGTCACCGCGAGCCCCCAGGGAGGCGCCGTGTTCGTCCTGGCCCTGCCCACACACCCCCCAGCCGCCCGCAAACGCCGAACGAAAGCCCGCCGAACCAGGTTGCCCACACCACCCACCGTTACCAAAAGCAAAGAACCGAACACCTGACCCTGCTCCAGGAAGGTGATCGAGCACCTCGGTCTCACTCCGAAGCCTTCCTCGACAGGTGAGAGGACTACTCCTCGGACGAGGCAAGCGGGACGTTATACCCGAGGCTTCGAACGACTTTCGTCGTGCGCTTGACGGTGTCCTGGTTCGACGAATTGCTGCCGAGCATGCGGACTCTGATGGGCCCGGACGTGACAAGGGTCGGGACGAACGAGGGCTGCGCCGTCCACTTTCCCCCGGAATCCCGGCTGAAGGCGACCCGCGCGACGATTCCCTCATGCGTGGCCTGCGTGTTCGCGGTCGGGTTGGCGACCTGATTGCCCATCCCGTACACGACCCACTTCCCGTTGATCCGCTCGAAAGGCTGGACCACATGTGCGTGGCAGCCGAGGATCAGATCGACGTTACGGGACCGCAGCAGCGTCGCCGCCAGCCGCCGCTGCCCGGCCGTCGCCGCCTGCTGGTACTCCGTCCCCCAGTGGAGGCTGAGGATCACGACCTCCGCCCCGGCCTCCTTGGCACGGCCCGCGTCGGCGAGGATCCGATCGGCGTTCAAGCCGTCGTTGACGATCCAGGGCTTCCCAGGCGGCTTCGCAATGCCATTGGTCCCATACGTATAGGACAGCTGGGCGACCTTCACCCCCTTCACGTCCAGCATGTTGACCTTCTTGGCGTCGTCCGCGCTGAGTGCCGTGCCGGTGTGCCGGACCTTCACGTCGTCCAGATCGTCGATCGTCCGGCGCACGCCCGGCTCTCCCTGGTCAAGAGAGTGGTTGGACGCCGTGGAACAGGTGTCGTACCCGACCCAGCGGACCGTGTTCACGATCTGCGGCGGCGAACTGAACAGCGGATAGCCCTTGAAGGGCCCCGACGGCGGGGCCAATGGCGTCTCGACGTGACAGACTCCCAGATCCGTCTTGCCGATCACAGGCTTGAGCTGAGAGAGCATGGGATTGAAGTCGAATCCGCTCTTTCCTCTGGCGCGCGCGTCCGAGGCCGCCTGCTCGGTCACGACCTTGTGCAGGAGGAAATCACCGGTCCCCGAAACGGTGAACCGATCCGCCCCACCACCACCGGACTCGGTCGCACCACGCTGCCCCGCCGTACGGTCGTCGCCACTGCACCCCGACAGTGCACCAAGCCCAAGCGAGCCGATGACCAGGACACTCGTGGCATACCTGCCGACGCCGCCCCGCCGAGCACTCGTTGCCCCTCGAACGAATTCCGAAGTTCCCATGTATAAGGATCTTCAACATCTCAATTCGCTCGAAACGGCTACTTACCGGAATGTGGACCGCCACTAGTAGGACCTTTGTCCGCACTAGGGAGAACAGTGCCCAAAGTCCATCACCACCGGGATGACAGCCCGTCCACCCCTATGAATACTTCTGCCTTAATTCGTCCGCTAAATTCCCGATTTGTACCTACGCTCTCAACCCTGCACGAGCCGAGCGGCGTGCTCCGCCTCACCAACGCGGACGACACTGGCCTGCGCCTCCAGCAACCGCCAGTGCGCGATCACACCGTCCGGGCCCCGAAGGCTGCACTCGGACAGAGCCCGCTCGATGCAGGCACGAACGCCGGCTTCAGCCGCGGGCTCGCTGGCGAACAGCACCCGAAGCCGCACCCGGCCACCGGAACGCCGCGCGTCGGTGTGATGCGGAGCGACCGGACAGGGCGGCTCATGCTCCCAGTGACCGCACAAGGCGACCGTGATGGCCGCACCCGGCGCCCGGATGTCCTCGCCGATCTCCATGGCGACGACCGCCTCGTGGGCAAATGCTTGACGCACGGAGCCAGTATCCGCGCAGCCGCGGTCACTCGCCAGTGAGCCCGTCCACCGACTCCCGAAGCAGGTCGGCATGGCCGTTGTGCCGCGCGTACTCCTCGACCAGATGGAGCAGAATCCACCGCAAGCTGGGCGTCTTGCCGTCCGGCCAGCTGCGCTCGGCGAGCCTTCCCAGCCCCCCGTCGGCCAACGCCTCAGCGACCAGGGACCGAGAACGCGCAACACCCTCCTGCCAAAGCTCGCGCAACCGCTCCGGACCGTCCTCAGCAGCCGACCGCCAGATCCAGTCCAGATCGGCGTCCCAATCGGCCGCCGTCCACACCGCCTGCAATTCCCGGCCATGCAGCCACCAGGAACACCACCAGTCCTCGATGAACGCCAGGTGCTTCAGCATCCCGCCCAACGTCAGCGACGACGCGGCGACCGTCTGCCGAAGACCGGCGGCATCGAGCCCGGAACACTTCCAAGCCAACGTCGCCCGTTGATACTCAAGAAACCCCAGAAGAGTCTCGGCCTCGTCGCCCGCCAGAGGAGGCTCAGGCCGTCCCTGCGCATCCAAGTCCCCCACGCCCAAGACCCTAGCGCCACCCCGAACCGGCGGCCCGAGCCCCGACGACTTCGAGGCCCCAAAACGATCACCGCGCCCGCTCCGCCCCACCTCCGTCCGCTCGTCACCGGAACTGGCACTGAAAGTCGCGCGTCCCACCATAAAGTTGCTTCCGACAAGCTGCGAGACAGCAAGGCGCGACCCGTACCGGACGGCTTACCGCCGCGAGCATCGCAGTGCTGGCGACACTCGCCGTCTACGTGGACGATCTCTACTCACAAGCTGCGCTCACAGCGCTTCTCGGCATCACCGCTGGTCGCGCCGCGCTTCCCCCAGCTCCCAAAAAGAGCCGTAACAACGCTCAGACAGTGATCCTTCGAGTATCACGCACTGCTCTGCGCGCATGACGCGCACCCCCCGCGACAGCCCGATTCGCGCGTGAGCACACTTTGGCTCCACGAAGAATCTGAGGGACCAAAAGACTTTCCAGCCGCACACGCTCAACAAGGAGCGGAGAAGCCCTGCGGACGCAAAGCTCACAACCTGTCCTGGGCTCTCCTTCTATGCGAGCATCCCCGGATGGTTGACGTGACGCTGGATGTAGATGCTGATCCGATGCCACTCGTGGTGCTGCAAGCTGAAACATGGGAGCTGCACGTCTGGGCGCCTCTTGCGGACCTGTCCCGCCTGAGCGAGATCCGTTCGGCAAGCTGGGATGAGCGGAGATCACTCCAGGTAGGCACATGCGGAGACTCGCCGGTGTTCTGGGTGGTCGCCGACAACGGGCGAGCGACGGTGCTGATCGGGCAAGACGACGAGACCTGGGATCTCGCGCTGATGATCCCGCTCACAGCAGTGGACGAGATTGTCGCCCTAGCTGTATTGATCACGGACGTTGTTGACACGGCTGAGGGTGGTTGATCAATAGGAAGACCTCCGGTGTGGTGGAGGTGTCGAATCTGCACCACACGGAGGTCTTCGTGTCCCACCGTAACGCCCGGCTGACCGTCCACGGTCGCCGCCTGCTCGTCGAGCGCGTCCGGTCCGGCCGCCCGATCGCCCATGTCGCCGCCGAGATGGGCATCTGGCGTGCCACCGCGCACAAATGGGTGGCCCGGTGGCGTGCCGAGGGCGAGGCCGGGCTGCACGACCGCTCCAGCCGCCCCCGCCGCACACCGCACCGCACTCCGGCCCACCTGGAGGAGCAGGTGTGCTTGCTGCGCCGCGACCGCAAGCCCGGCCCGGCCCGCATCGGCCCGATCCTGGGCATGGCGCCCTCGACCGTGCACCGCATGCTGACCCGCCACCGCCTGAACCGGCTGGCCTGGCTCGACCGCCCCACCGGCCAGGCCATCCGCCGCTACGAACGCGACCGGCCCGGTGAACTGGTACACGTGGACGTCAAGAAACCCGGCCGCGTCCCCGACGGCGGCGGCTGACGCGTCCACGGCAAGGCCAAGCCAACCATAGACGCTTATCAGGTCGGTTGACTCACGAGCACGCAGTGTTTCTCTGCTCACCGAAGTCCCAAACCGGTCACCATCAGGGAAGTTCCACTCAACTCCCCCTAAGGTCAGCATGGAGCACACCTATATCCCGCACCCCGACAAGACAGCCACCAGGCTCCATCACTCCACATAGACAGGTGCACATGCCAGCGAAGCCTCCGCTCTCTTCGTTGTCGGACAAGGCTGCCGAGGCCGTTTCGCGATTCGGCAAGGCTGCTGCCGCCAAGCTGAGGGGTGGCGGAGGGCCTGAGGATCAACTCCGGGCTCCGCTCGAACGGCTATTCGAAGACATCGCGGAGGGCCTGGGAGTCTCCATCACGATGATCGGGGAGACCTCGCTTGCGACTCTCGGTGTACGCCCTGACTATGCGGTAGACGTCGCCAGCGCGCGAGTAGGATACGTCGAACTTAAGGCCCCGGGACGGGGGGTGCCGAGCACTTGGACCCCCAACAGGCATGAGAAGGAGCAATGGGAGAAGCTTCGACTACTCCCTAACGTCCTTTACACCGATGGCTGTCAGTGGGCGCTGTACCGAGATGGCGAGCTGGTCGGGCAAGTCGCCCGGCTAGATGGAGACATTCGCAAGGCGGGGGCCAAGCTTGTTCCCGCTAATGGCGAATTCCTACGAACGATTTCTGAGTTCCTACTGTGGAAGCCTGACCCACCAAGGAATGTACCTCAGCTCGTGCGGGCCGTCGCTGGCCTGTGCAGGCTGCTCCGCACAGAGGTCATCGAGGCTATCGGCCGAGAAATGCGCGGAGAAGAGAAGACAAAAGTATTTACCAAGCTGACCGTCGACTGGCGCAACATGCTGTTTCCCGGGCTGACGCACGAAGAGTTCTCTGATGCCTACGCTCAGACGGTTACCTTTGCTCTGCTCCTAGCGCGCGTCGACGGCATTGCCTTCGAAAACCGCACAGCCAGCCAGATCGCCGCCCAACTCGGCAAGACCCATTCCCTGATGGGCAAGGCCCTCACCGTCCTAGCCCACGATGCCATCGAAGAGCGCAGCGTCGTGGCAAAGACTCTAAAACGCATCATCGGAGTGGTCGACTGGGACGAGATCAGCGACGGGTCAGCGGATTCCTATCTGCATCTGTATGAGCGTTTCCTTGATGTCTATGACGCCGACCTAAGGAAGCAAAGCGGCTCCTACTACACGCCAAACGAGACTGTCTCGTTCATGGTCCGCTTCACTGAAGACATATTGTCCAGCAAGTTCGGACGAAAGGGCGGCTTCGCGGCCGACGACGTTATGGTCGTTGACCCGGCCATGGGAACTGGAACATACCTGCTCAACATCATCGAACGCGTCGCTCGGGCAGTGGAGGAAGAGGAGGGGCCTGGAGCGGTCCCAGGGCAGCTCAAAAAGCTATTCGGCCGATTGATCGGCCTAGAGCGGCAGACAGGACCATTCGCCGTCGCCGAATTACGGCTAAATCAGGCTATCAAAGCAGAATACAAAGCCGAGGTCGCTGAAGAGGATCAAAAGCTTTTCGTGGCCGATACTCTCGACAGCCCGTTTGAAAACACCGGCCTTGACCTTGGATCGATGTACGAACCAATCGTGCGTTCTCGTCGTGAGGCCAATAAGTTCAAGCGAGAAACTCGGGTTCAGGTAGTCATCGGAAATCCACCCTATCGTGAGCACGCCAAGGGCTTGGGCGGCTGGATTGAGCAGGGCGCCGAGAACTCCGGCCATAACGTGCCCCTGCTCGACTTCAAGGCCACTGGACGCGGTAAGTACGAGTACGTATTGTCAAATCTATATATCTACTTTTGGCGGTGGGCCACCTGGAAGGTTTTCGACGCCCATCCTGAACAGCCTTCGGGCATCGTGGCGTTCATCACCACCTCGGGTTATACCACTGGTCCCGGGTTCGCCGGCATGCGCGAATACCTGCGCCGCACGGCCGACGAGGGATGGATTATCGATGTTTCCCCCGAAGGTCATCAGCCTGAGGTTAGCACTCGCATTTTTCCCGGCGTACAACAACCTCTTTGCATCGGCATTTTCGCTCGCTATGGCGAAGGTGATCGGCAGATGCCAGCTCGGATCCACCACATAAGCTTGTCGGGTCGCCGCACGCAGAAGTTCGCCCGACTTGAAGCGATAACTCTCGATGACCCATCATGGACCGAATGCGCTACCGGCTGGCAGGACCGTCTTCAGCCGCCTGGCGGGGATGACTGGCTCGGTTACCCATCGCTGGGAGACCTAATGCCATGGAAAGCCCCAGGGGTCAAGCCCAATCGAACCTGGGTTTATAGCCCCGATCCTGAGACACTGCGCACCCGCTGGGATCGATTGATCAAGGCGCCACGCGACGAACTGGCCACACTTTTCAAGGAGAGTGATTCACGAAAGATCGACTCCGTCATCAAGCCGATATATGGATTTGTTGACCATAAGGGGGTAATTGGAGATGAGACCACATCATGCCCGATACCGGTACGAGTGGCTTATCGTTCCTTCGATAGGCAGTGGGTCATCCCTGATACACGAGTTCATCATCGGCCAAGCCCAGACCTTTGGCGAGTAGCGAGCAACTCCCAAATATTCGCTACCGAGCAGCATGGCCAGCTAGTCGAGGGCGGTCCCGGGTTGACCTTCGCTGCGTTTGTACCTGACATGGATCACTTCAACGGACGTGGTGGGCGGGTACTTCCGCTGTATCGGGATCGTGTGGGGCTAGCACCCAACCTCGCCCCCGGTGTGACGCGTCTGCTCTCCGAGCGGCTCGGCCGCGTCGTCACCCCGACCGACGTCCTGGCTTACATCGCCGCTCTAGTCGCTCATGGCGGCTACACCGCACGCTTCGGAGCAGAACTACGCACCCCGGGTGTACGGGTACCGCTCACCGCCGACTCCGTGCTGTGGGAGAGAGCCCTGGCCGTCGGGCGGCGGGTCCTTTGGCTGCACACCTACGGGGAACGCTTCGCCGATCCAGCCGGCAATCGCCCGGCAGGGCCCCCCAAAGCCCCCTTAACCAGTCGACCTAAGGTCCAGGTCGCAATCCCTGGTACGCCCGAGAATATGCCCGACGACATCTCATACGATCCACAAACGACTACCCTCCACATCGGCACTGGACAAGTCTCGCCGGTGCGTCCCGAAGTCTGGGCATATGTGGTCTCCGGGATGAAGATTGTTAAGAAGTGGTTCGGCTATCGTAAGAAGGGCCCAGCCGGACGCAAGTCGTCACCCCTGGACCACATCCACCCCGATTACTGGCCCGCGGACTTCACCACCGAACTCCTGCAACTGCTCAACGTTCTGACACTGTGCGTGGAACTGGAGCCTGAGCAGGCCGAACTACTCGAACACGTCTGCGCTGGCCCGCTCGTCACCGTAACCGATCTGGAGAAGGCCAAGGTCTTTCCCGTTCCGCCATCATTCCAGAAGCCCCCCGCTATCGAGGAAGACAAGGGGGACACGCTCATCTGACTCGGCGGACGGGCGACCCGGCGCGGCGGGACCGGACGGGACAGGCCAGGACTGGCCGCACGCCCGGCGCGCCGGGGCGGGCGGCCGCTGGCGACCGCGCAGCGGGCGCCTTTAAAGACGTGAAGAAGGTGCTCACCAACGAGACTTCGCGTCTGTGACCTGCGGGTTTAGGGGGTGAGTCGGGTGAGAGTGCGGCGGGTTTGGTCGGCGAGGCTGACGGCGGCGCCCAGGCGGTTGTCGATGGTGAGGTGGGCCGCTGTGGGTGGGTCTTCGGTGTTGAGGGTGCTGGTGTACTCGTCCCAGTGGGTCAGCTCCAGCTGTCGCGGGGGGCATCGCGGAGTTCGATGTACTCGTGCATGGTGTCGAGGTCGCTGTGGACCCAGATGGACGTCACGTCCACGCCTTTGGCTTGGCAGCCGTGGGTGAGGCGTGGGAGCCAACTGGGGTTGTTGAGTTCGGAGATGACCGGGGCGGCGAGGATGAGGGAGATGCCGCATTCGGTGTTGTTGTAGGCGACGTTCAGCAGGGATCGGTACTCGTGCGGGCGGACCTGGGTCTTGTAGAGGTCGGTGTGGCGGTCGTGGCGGTCGGCGCCTAGGGAGATCAGGAGGCGTTCGGTCATGCGGCGGGTGAGGGCGTCCTTGTCGAGGAGTGCCCAGCCGGACAGGTCCGAGAGGAAGCGGGCGAACTCGGTCTTGCCCGATCCGGCGTAGCCGCCCACCAGGACCAGGACGGGATTGCCTCCGGCGTTGGCTACGGCTCGGCCGTGCCATGCGTTGGCGAGTCTGGTCTTGAGGGTCTCGGCGCCGGGGAAGAACGCCGACAGGTCGAACGGGGTGCCATCCAAGCCTGGTTCGTTGCCGTGGGCTTGGGCGGCCATGCGTTCCAGGACGGTGAGCGGGACGTTGTGCGCGCGGGCGAGGTAGGGCAGCCAGTCGTCGGGGATGCGTAGGCCGCGTTCCCAGTGGGATACCTCGTGTCGGGTGAGGGTGTGGGTTGCGGCGAGGGCGCATAGTTCGGCGGCGAGGGCGCGTTGGCTTCTGGTGCCGCGTAGGCGCGCGAGGTAGGCGCCGAACTCTCGTCGTGCCTGGGTGGTCATCGTTGGTCACCTCCCGTGTTCAAGTCTGGCCCCCTGCTGGCCCCCTGTCAGGCTCCTTTGCCGATCGCGGGACGGCGGCACGCTGGTCGCCATGCCGGACGGACCGTCCGGGCTGACGACCGACCACGAGGAACCCCGCGATGAGTACGCGTGCCGAGGACGAAGAGCCGGCGCTCCGCCAGCTCCGAGAAGAGTTCACCGGGCATCGGATCTGGCGCTCGCAGCGTCCGGACGGGCAACCGAGCATCTGGGTCGCGACGCTGTTCGACCCGGACGCCGGGGTTGATGCCACGGTGATCAGTCCTGATCCGGTGGAGTTGCGCGAGGCGCTGCTCAAGGAGGGCCGTCGCGCGGGCGGTCGGTCAGGTAGGGCCTGGTGATGGCGCGCACGCCCCCGGCGTCATCATCAGACGGGGCCGCTGCTAACCGGGAGGCGGCCTCGGTGGGGGAGGTAGAGGCGGCGCGGCCGGTGCTTGTCCCCTCGGCTGCACTGGCCGCGCGGCTTCTGACCAGGTGGCGGACGCGTCGGCTTCTCAATCGGCTCCGGCGCGCCTTGTGTCGGGACGGATGGACGGCTGAGGCGCGCTATGACGACTCCCCCGTCATGCTGCGGGTGTACCGCTCGGAAACGCCGTGCATAGGCGACAGTGTCACGGTCGTGGCTGGTCCCGGTGGGTGGTGGTACCGATCGAGTACCGGTGATCTGCTTGCGCCGTGCTCACGTGTCGAGGTCGCCGTGAAGGCGGTTTCGGCGTTGCTGCTCCCCTGGACGGCCAGGTCCCGGAGCGCGGGCGAGGGCTGATGAACGCCCAGGGCGCGATGCCTGGAGCGTCGGCCTTGGGTGAGTTGGAGAAACGGTACGGGGTTATGTGCTGGTGGGGGCTACATACCCGAACGTTCTGGGCGTTGGTGCCTGCTGACGGACGATGGCGCCTGGTCGAAGCACTGACCGTTAAGGAACTGGACACGGCAATCCGACATCCGCGCGGGTGGCCGTGGCCCTAGTGCAGCCGCGCGGCGGGGCCGTTCACCCGCCGCGCGGCTTTCTATGTGATGACGGGCAGGACAGGGACGCCGGGGCCTGGGCCGGCGGCCACGGCAGCGGCGATGCGGCGGGCCGTCTCAGCTGGCTCGGCCTGGTCGGTACGGATGGCGAGGTTGAACGGCTGGGCGTCGGTGGACTGCAGGTCGTGGAGCGTCTCGTCCCATGCTTGGAGACGGCTGGGGGTGTCGGCGTCCCCGCGGTGCCGGGAGCGGTCGGCGCAGACTTCGCGCGAAACCCACAGGAGAACGTTCGTCCATGCCAGAGGGACAGTGTTGTGGAGGCGCTCTAGGTCAGCGAGGTTGCCTATGTGCACGACCGGGATCCTGCCGTCGTCGACCAGGGCGGCGATGTCATGGTGGTCGATGGCGTAGACGTTGCCGTAGCGGTGGGTCTCCACGACCAGGCGGCCCGCGCGGCGGAGGGTCTCCAGTTCGGTGGGTGAGACGTGGCGGTAGCCGGTGCTGCGGCCGGTGCCGGTTTTGAGCTTGGGGAGCAGGGCGTACCGGTCGTCCTGGCGTGCCAGCTCGGCGGTGACGGTGTCCTTGCCGCTGGTCGGCGGGCCGTAGAGGATGACGCCCTTGCTGGTCATGACAGGACCCTACGCAGTGCCTCCCGTGTCTGGTCGGCGATGCTGATCGCGGCGCCTAGCCGGTTGTCGACGGTGAGGTGGACGCCGGGCGGGCTGGTCTGGGTGTCGATGCTGCTGGCGTACTCGTCCCAGTGGGCGAGCTTCCAGGTGTCGCGGGGGGCGCCTCGGAACTCGATGTATTCGCGCATGGAATCGATGTCGCATCGAACCCAGATGACTGCGACGTCCACGCCCCTGGCCTTGCAGCGGTTGGTGAGACGGCTCAACCATGCCGGATCCTTCAACTCGGAGATGAAGGGGGCTGCGAGGATCGTGGATATGCCGCAGTTGATGTTGTCGTTGGCGGTGTCCATGAGGCACTTGTATTCCAGGGGCCGGACCTCTTTCAGGTAGAGGTCGGTGTGCCGGTCGTGCGGATCGCCGTCCAGGGAAGTCAAGAGTCGCTCGGTGAGGCGACGGGTCAGCGAGTCCTTGTCGAGGAACGCCCACCCGGACACGTCGCCGAGAAAGCGGGCGAACTCGGTTTTGCCCGATCCGGCGTAGCCGCCGACCAGGACGAGGGTGGTTGTGCCGAGACTGCCGCTCATGGCTCGTCCTCGCCATGCGCCGACGACGCGCGCCTTGAGGGCGTCGCCAGCGGAAGGGTCCTGGTCCTGGGTGTGGTCCGATACCCGGTCGAGCCCTTGGGAGATGGTCGCGGCTGCGTCGTCGGTGGCTGCGGGGTTGAGCGGGCTCGGCAACGGAAGCGTGAGGTCGCCGGCCTCTTCGGCGGGGAGCGGGAGGCGGAAGCCTAGTTCGGGCTCGGTGGCCTTGTACATCAGGCAGTAGGCGCGGCGGTAGTGCGGGCCTGGGTAGGTGTTGCCGTTCTCGTGTTCCCACAGGGTTTGGAAGTTGGCTGCGACATTGAGCCCTCCGCGCCGTGCGACGTGGCGCAACTGGTCGCCTGCGGCTTCGAGGCTCAACCCGTGCTTCTCTCTGCGCTCCCGGAGTTTGTGAGGATGCCAGCCTTTGCGCTGTTTGAGCGTGCTCAAATTTGGCCTTTCGAGGGTAGTGGCGCATACCAGCATCAATCGGCATGTCTCATCATCGGCGTAGGCTCATGAAAGCGGACGTATAAACGGACGTGAAAGAACCCGATGAGGAATTGACGATAGGCTGAGCGTGCCTCCTGGGCGGGAATATCGGTGTGCCGAACGAGAGAGCGGACCAGAGCCGGAGGCGGTCACCGATGACAGTGGAGGATGAACAGGGGCGAACTCCTCGGGACCTCTTGGACCTGATTCCTTCCGAGCTGGACGACCTTACTTGCCGCGTCGATCGGCTGGCGGCGGCTCTGGAAAGACGGCCCGCTCGATCCGGGCGACCCGTTCGCCCAGGTCGCGGACGGCCGCGAGGACTTCGGTGAGCTGCTTGGTCGTCATGTCAGCATCGGCAGGCGGTGGGGTTCCCTGCGACTGCCCTTGGGCCCTGGCGCCGGCCTGGTCGCGGACGAAGACGCCCTTGCCTTGCTGGCCGATCACTGCGCCTTCGGTCCGCAACACGCTGATGGCGGCCTTCACGACTTCGGCGGACACCTCGTACTCCTCGCCGAGCCGGGCCGTGGACGGCTGTGACTAGCCGGGACTGGCCGGGGGCAAGACGTCCGTCCTGGATCTGTTTTCGCAGGTCATCGCCTATCTGAAGATAGCCGGGCCGTCCGGTCCTCTTGACCATCGTCCGCCTTCCGCCGGGGGCTCTGCCCCAGTTCAGCACAGACACCTTCACGACCTGCGCCATATCCACGCGACAACGCTTCTCTTGGCGGGGGTCCCCGTCCACGTGGTGGCGGCGCGGCTTGGGCACGCTGACCCGTCCATCACGCTCCGGGTGTACGCCCACGTGATCAACCAGCAGCTCGTGGAGGCGGCCGAGATCTTCGCCAAGCGGGTGGAGGACGTGGCCTAGCTCGGAGGCGCCGTTAGCAAAAGCCCCCTTGCCGAAGATCGCAAGGGGGCTTTGAGCTGTGCGCACCCGAAGGGATTCGAACCCCTAACCTTCTGATCCGTAGTCAGATGCTCTATCCGTTGAGCTACGGGTGCCTGCCCTCCTGGCTCTCACCAGGAGCTTTACCAACGGGGCGAGAGTCTAGCAGCTCGCACGGAGGTGCTTGCGCTTAGGATTTCTCGCCGCTCGCGCCCTCCCAGTGTAGGGCACCCGCACCCATGGCCCGTCCCGGGACGGCCTCTCCGGGCACTGGTCGGCATCCCGCTGACGGGGCCGTCATCGCCTCTGTCCGCCTGGCTGCTACCGATGGGACGCCCGGCCGGGATCGTCCGTCCCTTCGTGTGATCAGGGCGGCGGACTCACTGCTTGCGTGGGGACGGCGAGGCGGTGTTGCTCGGGGGGAGCGCGGGTCAGCGCACGAACTTCACGCTGCCGAATCGGGTGGAGTCGTCATGCTGGCCTGGTTGGAGCGTCTTGATCGGCGCGCCTGTGCACGTGTTGCTCGCGTAGAGGGTTGCGTCACGGTTGGTGTCGTTCGAGGCGTTGCTGCCTCCTGGGGCGACGTAGCACGTGCTGTCGACCGGGTTACGAAGAGCGTGGGGGATGTTGCCGGGTTGGGTGCGGTAGGTGAAGACGCCGGTGGCTGCTTGCGCGGGCGCCGGGCTGGTCAGTGTCAGCGCCGCCATGGCCGTCAGGCTGCCGAGGAGCAGAGGCGCACGATGTCGCATTAGTCACTCCTTGCCTATAGTTCGTAACGTAAAGTTACAATCTTAAGGTCTTGTTCGGGCGTCATATGTGGGTGGTGGCGGCGCTAGAGCTAACTCACCGCAGGACACTCCCGCAGAGCTGCATGCGGCGTGAGGTGTCGGGAGTCGCCGGACGCGGGAACGTTGCAATGTGCCCTGGATCACGGAACCGTTCGTGGCGGGATGGCATCAAAAGGGTAATCGAGACGGATGTGACCAGTGAGGTCTAATCTCGTCCGAGATCCCAAACCCCCTGAAGGAGAAACCCCCATGCGCATGTCTGCCACCAAGCTGGTCGGCGTCCTTGCCATAGGTGGCGCGATGCTCGCTTCCACGGCCTGCGGGCCGATCGACTCCGTCACCGGCGGAGGCAAGAAGAACACCGCATGCAAGAACATCGAGACGGAGCTGCGGAACATCGCGTCCGGTGGCGTGTCGAGCGGTTCGGCGGCGAACGCGCAGAAGTTCTCGGATGCGGCCACGAAGATCCGCGCCGAGGGGCAGAACGCCGGCGGCGACGTCGAGACCACCGCGACCAAGTTCGCGGGCGACCTGGACGACACCGCCGCCACGCTGCGGCGACTCAGCTCCGGCAACCTGTCCGGCGGCTCGCCCGACTTCACCGCGATGCAGCGGCACGGCAACGAGCTCGGCAAGGCGTGCGGCTACTCCGGCTTCCGCCTCGGCTGACGCGCGCAACGTTCCGCTCCCACGGTCCTGGGAGCGGAACGCCAGGATTCGGACTATGCTTCTGTGACCTCGGCCAGGCTTTGCCGGTTGGCGCGCTGAACCGGTACTCTGTGCTGAGCCTGATGGCTGCTGGAGGATTCGCCTAGTCCGGTCTATGGCGCCGCACTGCTAATGCGGTTTGGGTTTACCGCCCATCCGGGGTTCAAATCCCCGATCCTCCGCCACTCACCTGCGGGGATGCGTCCAATGGCGCATCCCCGCAGGTGTTTTTGCGCACAATGCACGCGCAATCGGCGGCGCCCTGGCCTATGTGGCTTCAGGAGGTGGTGCAGCGGGCGGGGAGGGTCGCTTCGAGCGGGGCGGGACGAAGGTGCCGATGCTGCGGGTCGCGTTGGCTCGGTGGCGAAGGTGTTCACTGGGTGGTGGTCGGTGGTGCTGGCGATCGGTCGCTGGAGCCGCCGGGTGGTCCCGTCGCGGGCCACTAGGCTGCTGATCATGGCAATCAACTCCCGTCCGGTGCGGATCGGTGTGCAGATCGCCCTGCAGCACGCCGACTACTCGGACATCCGCCGTGCCGCGGAGCAGGCCGAGGACGCCGGCGTGGACATCATCTTCAACTGGGACCACTTCCTGCCGATCTCCGGCGACGAGCGTGGCAAGCACTTCGAGTGCTGGACGGTCCTCGCCGCATGGGCCGAGCAGACGTCGCGGGTGCAGTTGGGTCCGCTGGTGACGTCCATTGGCTTCCGCAACCCGGACCTGGTTTCGGACATGGCCCGCACCGTCGACCACATCAGTGGCGGCAGGATGATCCTGGGCATCGGTGCGGGCGCGATGGAACGGGACTTCGCCGAGTACGGCTACGAGTTCGGCACGCCCGGCAGCCGGGTGGACGCGCTGGCCGAGGCGCTGCCCAGAGTCGAGCAGCGGTTCGCCAAGCTGAACCCGCCGCCGGTCCGCAAGATCCCCGTGCTGATCGGCGGTGGCGGCGAGCAGAAGACGTTGCGGCTGGTCGCCAGGCACGCGGACATCTGGCACTGGTTCTCCTCCGGTGAGGAGTTCGCCCGCAAGAAGCAGGTGTTGGCCGAGCGCTGCGCGGAGATCGGCCGCGATCCGGGTGAGATCGAACTGTCGGCGGGCGTGAGCGGCGATCCGAGGTGAACGGATCCGCGCTGCTGGAGCAGGGGGTCACCACGTTCACTCTTGAGGTGCACGCCCCAACTTCGACATGTCCACGGTCCGTGCTTGGGTGGCTTGGCGGGACAAGTTGGGCTATTGACGCAGTCTCCATCTATGCAACGGCACGGGGGTGCGGTCGTCAGTCGCTGCTACATCCCGGTCGTCGCTGGTGCGTTGGCGCTGGTAGGTCTGTGCGTGATGGCTTGCACGTCCGCGCGTCAGCTTGCGTGTGCGGCGTCGGATGACTCGCGAGCGCCTGTTTCGTTGTCGTCGGCCGGACTCTTGGGGTCGGCAAGCATCGCTGTGCTCTTTACGAGTAGGCCGTCCGAGGGCCTTTGGGGCATGGCGTGCTTGAGCGAGGGTGTGGTCGCTGGCCGCAGGGCTTTGCGGCAGCTCGTGCAGTTGGTTGTTCATCCTGTCCGTGTGTGGACGGGGCCGGTGTGCCCGGATCGTCCGGTGTCCGTTCGGGCAACGACCGTTGGTGGGGTGCCTGCCTGAGTGTTCCTTACTCCTGGACGAGGCGCGGGAGAGCATGAGAGGTCGGGACATCGTCCGAAGGAGCGAACTGTGCGTGAGCTGAGGGGCCGCCGGACGGACGGCAGGGCACGGCGGACACCGAACGCGACGCGAGCCCCGGCGAGTGGGCTCATAGCGGGGGACCTTCAGGAGTCCGCGCCCACTCCCGCCTCGATCATGGCGTTGCAGCGGATGGCCGGCAACGCGGCCGTGGCACGCTTTCTCTCTGCTGAGCCCCAGGCCGGGGCGGGTCTGGGGCAGGAGGAGACGGCCCTTGCGGAGGATGGCCCGGCCGTTCAGCGTAAGCGTGTGGAGCGTGTTCTGAGGTCTCCGGGACGGCCCCTGGACGAGCCGGTCCGCACCGAGATGGAGGCCCGGTTCGGCACGGACTTCTCCGATGTCCGCGTGCACACCGACACCTCGGCGCACGAGGCCGCCGAGTCGGTCCAGGCGGAGGCCTTTACTTCGGGCTCTCACATCGCTTTTCGACGCGATCGGTACTCCCCCAACTCTTCCAGCGGCAAGAGTCTGCTCGGACATGAGCTGGTCCATGTGCAGCAGAACCGGGACGGGCTGACCGCCGGGACCGACAATGGCCACGGGCTATTGATGACCCATCCGTCGCATGACCTCGAAAGAGCCGCCGACACCGAGAGTGCCGCCGCCCTCGGCAGACCGGTCTCCCTGCAGCGGGCGGTGACCCGAGAGGAGGCCGGGTCCGCGTCCGACCTGGGGGTCGTCGCGCCGGACATCCCGGTGCAGCGTTACGTCGTCGTGCAGCCGGGCGACCACGACTATCCGCGACGACGCCGGGTGGGCCAGAGCACCTCGCTCGACGAGACCTTCACCTCACAGGAAATGATCAACAACAGTTTCGTCGGTCCTGATGGTGAGATCAATGTCCGCTACACCGGGCGTGCCCCGTTGCGCATTTCCGAGAAGAAGGACCTCGCCGTCGAGCACAACACCGGCAGCCCGTTCATCCAGGCCAAATCCTTCTTCGCCACCCAGGAGCGGATCGCCCAGGCCAACCAGAATCTACAGGGAAGAGTCAATTTCCAGACCGGAAGCCACATCCTCCATTTGCGCCGGACGACGAGATCTCTTCTCATGCGATCCGGTGAGGAGGTGGTGACCCTCTGGGAGGTCGAGCCGGCGGTGGCGCCCACGCACGCCCCGGCCCAGTCCGGGCTGGACGTCCGTCTCCCTCAGCGCTGCGACGACATGGCCCAGCAGGTGACGGGCATGGTGGGCATCGTGGGCGGCACGATGGAGGACAGGTACTGGGAAGGTCTCGCCGCCGTTCTCGGTGATGTGACCAAAACGTCCCGGAAAACCTATCTTGACGAATTTTATGGCGCCAAGCAGCACGTCATCGACAGCCTCAACCTTCCGGACCAGCAGAATCCGCAGACCCAGGCGGCGATACAGCAGGCAAAGGACGAATATTCGCACGTCATGCAAAGTATGCTGCAGATCGCGATGAGGGAGCGCACCCAGTACCCCGATGACTTCAAGAAGGCGCTCTGGAGGCGCCATCTGAACGAGTACACGCCGCCGGCGGCGATCGGCGACGTCCTCATGATCAAAGCACTTCGCCCGGACGGCACCTCCGGATCGGTGGACTTCCACTACGGCGGGGTCATCGCCAAGAGCGGCACCGACTACATCACGATGGAGAACTACGCCAGGCACGAGGGCACGGAGACGCTGAGCAGCAACGACCCCCAGTGGTACTTCCAGATGTACGGCGCCGAAAAGCAGTTTCAGAGCTGGCACGAACAGTGGGACTGGGACAACCTGTTCCCCGACCGGGTCACGCTCAGCGTCCTGCTCCGCGGCTAGAGCCGGCGATCGGCGGCATCCGGAATGGGCCGTCTGGGGTTCTCTCTGTCGGCGATCCGGTTGACCTCAAGTTTGGTCGAGGTGACAGAGTCGCTCGCATGAGCGACGACAGGGTGATCATTTTTGAGGAGGCGGGCGCCGACCCGTCGGCCGACGTCATGACGATTCAGAACGGCGGCGGACGCACACGTGTGCGGGCGGTCGACGGGCCGGAGCACATGGTCGGGCTGGTGTCCCGGCTGGTCGGCGAAGGGGTGACGCAGATCGAGCTCTGCGGCGGGTTCGGTGCCGTGCCGCACGCCGCGGCCGGGCGGGCGAGCGGTGGGAAGGTGCCCGTGGGGGCCATCTATTACGGGTTCGAGTCGCTGACCGGCGTGGCCTCGTACAAGACGCGTTTCGAGGCCGGGGAGGCGCTGTCGGAGGCGTTCATCATCGTGCACGACGGCGCCGATCCGTCCATCGACGTGGTGGTGCGCGAGAAGGCGGACGGCGGCAGGACGACCTTCGTGGCGGTGCCCGACGAGGCGGCCGGCGGGCAGGTGGCCGGGAAGATGGCCGGAGAGCTGCATCTGATCGAGCTGTACGGCGGATCCGGGCCCGAGGGGGCCGAGTCGGTCATCCGCGCGGTGGACGGCCGAGTGCCCGTCGGTGTCAGCGCATACCGGCGTGCTGAGGCATGACGTCACGAGCCCGTGTCCCCCCGGGCCGGGACGTCAGCCGGAGGCGCGGGATAGGAGGTCGCGGGCGCGCTCAGGGAAGGTCCGCAGGTGGTCTTGCCAGGTCGCGCGGCATGGCGGGCACGGCTCGATCCCGCCGAACTCGCCGATCTCCTCGGCGCCGTAGACAGGGCGGCGGCGACACCGCGGGCATTTGTCGGTATCGGGCCGGGTGAGCATGTTGGCGAGTCCCGCGAACAGCACCCGGTCCTTCTGGGCCAGGACGGCCTCGTACCGTTCGTCGGCGGCGCTGGTGACATCGTTGCGGTACCAAAGCTTGGTGTTCTTGCGTGTCAGGGCGACGACCTGCGTGGTCTCCGGTTCGCCGAGCTTGAGGCCGTCCTCGACGAACCGGTATCTGCGCATCATCACGTGGATCGGGCCACCGAGCAGCCGCGTGAAATTGACGGCGCTGCGTCCGGCGGTGGTGCGGGCCCACTGGGTGTCCAGCGCCCAGAGCGCCTCGCGGTAGGAACGGAAGGCCGCCTGGCGGACCTCTGGGCCGACGTATGCGTAGGTGTTGTGGATCTCGCCCTCGGCCCGATGTTTGTAGAAGGCCACCGCGTCATAGAGCCCCACCCCCATCTCGGTGACAAGGCGGTAATCCCGCTCGCCGAGCCAGGCGACGTCGTCGTTGCAGGCGATCGCGGCGGCGATGAAGAACCGGAGCATCGCGTCGCAGTCACGTAACCGGAACCAGTCGATCGGCGAATGCGCCAGCGCGTCGGCGTAGCAGCGCATCAATCGTGAGTTCCTGCGTCCGCTGGACTTCTCCGTCATGAACAGCAGGGACGCCCGGTATTCACGCGCCATCTCGTCGCGGACGGCGCCATTCCCGAACAGCTCGTCCAGGAGTTCGTCGATGTCGTAGCCGAGGATGGGAGCCGGGGACAGCACGTCGACCATGTCCCCGAAGACCTCCCCGACGATCCCGACCGCGCACAGCCGGGCCAGTGCCAGATAGCGGTCCCAGTTCGTGAAGTGCGGGACGACCGACCGGTTGTACTCCCAGGTCTGCGCCAGCGTCTCGGCTATCCGGCCGGGGCTCAGCCCGGATTCCGCCAGATCGCCTTCGAGTTCGCGGGGATAGAACCATTGGTCCGTGATGGTCATGTCACGGTCCCTTCGATCGGCGTAGCGACCGTTTCGCGGACGTCATCGCCATGGCCGGTGCCGTCCTGGAGCGCGTGGGTATCAGATGTTCTCCCGGGCGCGTTGCGCTTCGCCCGGAAGAACACCTTCGGACCTGTCGGTGGGACGGGGCGCGGCGGACTCGATCAGCAGTGTCCGCGGGCGGGTAGAGGGTTGGTCTCGCTGTTGATGTCGCCGTCGCTCATGTATCCCCATCGGCCATTGTCGGCCTGGGTATAGGCCCACCGGTTGGGGTGCGGCCCGTTGTTGTTGCGTCCGCCTTCACACCGGTAACTGAACCAGCTCGTCGTGGTGTACATGTAGCCGACGAGGGCGCCGTCCCTGGCGACGACCTTCGCGCCGCGGCGGTTGTTGCACCACCATCGGCCCCCGCTGGGCCAGCAGGGAGCGGCCTTGGTGGCGGCGTCGTTCTGGTCCGTCTCCGCGCCCGGCGCTGCGTCGTCCTGCGCCGCCGTGCCGCCGGGCGCGGCCTCGTTCTGTGGCGCCGGGGCACCGAGGACGGCGTCGACCGTGCCTCCAGGGGTTCCGGCGGTGGCGGCGCCGGCCAGGCCGGCCATCGCGGTGGCTGTGAGGACGGCGCTCGCCACCAGCGTGGCGGCGCGCACTGTCAACGCACGTCGGGGGGCGGTAGTGGTCATGACAAAACCTCCCTTGTCACGCTCAGTTATCAGACGAGTACACCACGATGCCCGCGCCCATTGACTGACGGCAGCAGTGACAAAAGCACCACCACCTCGTCGAACGACGGTGTCGCCACCCACGCTGTCGCGAGGAAACAGCCTGGTCAGGAGGGTGCGAGCGGGTCGAACTGCGGGGCCTCGGCGGTTCGGCCGCGCATCATCGCATTTTGGACGGGTAAGGCAGATGCGTACTGATCAGGGCGAACAGGGAGGACGGCTTCCCATGGGGAACAAGGACAAGGCGGCCAACACCGGCGACAAGCTCAAGGGCAAGGCCAAGGAAGTCGCCGGCAAGGTGACCGGCAACGAGCGCCTTGAGGCGGAGGGCAAGAACGACCAGGTCAAGGGGGACCTCAAGCAGGCCGGTGAGAAGGCCAAGGACGCCTTCACCGACTGATCGAGCGTCCAGGGATCGAGGCAGGCCACCGCCAGGAGCGGTGGCCTGCCTCTGCCCGGAGCTTTGGCCGACGCACGACCCGCGACGCGACGCGACGCGGCGTGGCGCGGGGCGGGGCGGGGCGGCGGGCGCGATGCGGGGCGGCGTGGCGCTTGTTACGCCGGGCCGGAGGGGGCCCGGCTCAGATCCACGACGCAGAAGCGGTTGCCGTCCGGGTCGGCGAGGACGACGAAGTCAGGGTCCGGCGGGTACAGGTCCCACGTGATCCTCTCGGCTCCGAGGCCGATCAGACGCTCCACCTCGGCTTCCTGCTCGGCCGTGGTGTCCACCATCAGGTCGAGGTGGATGCGCGGGTGTTCCTGGACGGGCGACTCGCTGAACATCAGCGCGAGTGCCCGGCCCGACCCGTCCGCGTGCTCAAGGGTCCTCCAGGTGGGCGCCTCCCACTCCGATGTGGCGACCAGGTTCAGCGCCGACGTCCAGAAGGCCACGGCGCGCGGGACGTCGGTCACGCCGATCACCGGGAATCCGAGTCTGAGCATGAGGGCGAGTCTAGGGAGCGTCCACGTGCGTCCAGGGCCGGCGGACCGTCCGGCGGGATCGTTCCGCGGACGCTCAGACCACCAGATCGCGGAGCGTGCACACCGCGGCGTAAACCTCGCGGTGGGTGGTGTAGAGGGGGTGGAGGCCGAACCGCATCAGGTCCGGCGGACGATGGTCGGCCGCGACGCCGTTGTCCCTGAGCTCCTGGACGATCTTCGGCGCGTCGCCGTGGCAGACCGCGACGTGACCGGCCCGGCGCTGCGGCTCCCGCGGTGTGGCCACGGACGCGGCCGTCCCCGTGAGGAGTTCCTCCGCGCAGGTCATGAAGAAGCCCGTCAGCGACAGGCTGCGTTGACGCACCTGCCGCATGTCGACGGCGTCGTAGGCGTCCAGGGCCGCTTCGAGCGCGATCATGGAGATGATCGGCGGGGTGCCGATGCGGGCGCGGGCGATGCTGGGCGCGCCCTGGTAGGTGTCGCGCATGCCGAACGGGTACTCGTGGCCGTTCCAGCCGGGGAGCGGCTGGTCGAAGACGTTCTGGTGACGCCCGCCGACGTAGATGAACGCCGGTGAGCCGGGGCCGCCGCACAGGTACTTGTAGGTGCAGCCGACCGCCATGTCCACGTCGTTGGCGTCCAGGTCGACGGGAACGATCCCGGCGGCGTGGCACAGATCCCACACCGTGACGCAGCCGGCGGCGTGGGCGGCGCGGGTGAGGCCCGCGAGGTCGTAGAGCTCGCCGGTGCGGAAGTCGACCGGTTCGTGGAGCAGCACCCCGATGGCCTCGCCGTCGGCCCGGAGGTAGCGTTCGATCTCGGCCGGGGGGACGCGCCGGACGGTCAGGTCCAGCATCCGCGCGGCCGAGTCGGTGATGTACCGGGCGGTCGGGAACTGTGTCGTGACGCTCAGGATCACCTTGCGGCCGGGACGCAGCCGGGACGCCGCGACGAGGGCGTTGAACAGCTGCACCGTGGTGGAGTCACTGACCACCACCTGGCCGGGGGCGGCGCCCAGCAGCCGCCCGATCTTGTCTCCGGCGCGGGCGGGGGCCTCCCACCATCCGTCCTCCCACCATCCGTCGATGAGCCGCCGACCCCACTGGACGTCGACCGCCTCGCGAACGGCGGCCGAGACCGAGGAGGTCAGCGGCCCCAGACACGTGCTCTCCATATAGATCTGGCCCGCGGGCAGGACGAATCGCTTCCGCACATGGGCCAGCGGATCTGCGGCGTCCAGCCGCTCGGCTTCCTCGTTCAGGGACTCGGATACGCGCACGTTCATAGTCGACCTCTCGCCTGGTGGCCTTGCCGGTGGTGTGTTTCTGGGAGCCCACGACGAATGCACAGCACCAAGAAGGGGGCGCCTTCGAATGTGTCGCGCCTGGCGGAGCACGTCAAATGACATGGCATGTTTGGCAGATTCTTGTCGTGCCCCGCCCGGCGCATCGAACCTGCGTCCCGCAGGCAAAAGACCACGTGCCTGCAACGGTTCTCAGAACTCCTCGTCGAGGCTGACGGCGCCTTCCGTGCCGATCTGGTAGGCCGAGACCCGGCGCTCGAAGAAGTTGGACAGCTCCTGGACGTCCTGCAGTTCCATGAAGGCGAAGGGGTTGGCGGGGCAGTCCCGGAATCGCACCGGGTTCCCTCTTACGACACCCGTCCCTGGGTGGGACGGGTGAGCCAACGTCAGAGGAACCATACATCTTGTGGTGCCATAGTCCTACCAACACCACATGTAGATACTCTCACTCCCGTGTCCGCCGGGCCCGGCGCAGGGCGACCGCCTCACGGAGGCCGTGCACCAGGTTCCGGCCGTCGCCGAAGAAGGGCAGGAGGAACACGAGGTGGACGAGATACCACCAGGCCAGGGCCCGGTCGAGTCCCATGCTCCACAGCCCGGCGCCGACGATCACGCACGAGGACGGACCGGCCACGGCGACGCCCGCGCTCTGGAGGGCCGTCATCGTCCCCGCTGGGATCACCGATGTGCGCCACATCGTCCGCTCGATGGCGATGTGCGTGACGTGGGGAAGGCGCTTGAGCACCACCACGTGCGCCACCTCGTGCAGGGCGAAGGAGCCCGCCAGGCCCAATGCCGCCGCCTTGAAGAACCACCACGCCATCTCCGCCGGGACGCCGTCGCCGGACGACGCGAACCACGCCAGCGCCACGGCCAGGAGGCCGCCGAGGAAGGCCAGCAGCGGCCAGACCTGCAGGACCACGGCCGCGGCGACCGCGCGGACCACCGGCCCGTCCCGGTCGTGGGCGGAGGGACCGGGCGCCGGATCGCCGGCGGAGGGGTCAGGCGCCGGTCTGCTGCTTGATGAGCTGCTCACGGCGGTGCTTCAACCCCCGGTAGGTGATGTGGGTCATCGTGAGGACCGCGGTGGCGACCACGAAAATGACGATCAGGGCCGTGGGATTGGCCACGCCCATGGTCACCCCGGTCGCCCCGTTGCCCGTGGGCTTCGCCTTGAAGAAAAGCGATCCGAACAGCGTCTCCCGGTAGATCGGCTTGTCACCGTCAGTTGAGAACATGAGATACAGAAGGGCCGTCACCGCGATCGCCAGGGTCAACAGGACCGACGCGAGAGCGGACGTCATGACCCACCGTGCCTTTATCATTCCTTCTCCTCGATTCACTGATCCGGATTCCCTGGACCGCGTACCAGACGGACAGCGCGCACGCTCCGCCGAGGACTCCTCTGGCCGCCCACGGCGGCAGATTGAGCAGGCCCAGCCCGATGGCCGCCAGCGCGAACGCGACGCCGAACGCGGAAAGGCCCAGGAAGACGGAGAACGGATTGTCCTTCTCCGCGGGGAAGACGATGCTGATGCAGGTGGTCATGACCACGCCGCCGAGGCAGCCGAGCAGGGCCGGGCCGCTCTGGACGAAGGCGTCCCGGTCGGCCGCGAGGAGGATCGCGAGTCCCGGCACGGCGAACAGGACCAGCAGGACGACCTGCGCCTTGACCAGCCGCCCGTAGATCCGCCAGGGGGAGGTGGCCGTGCCGGGGATCATCCGCAGCGGCTGCGTCGCGGTGAACTGGTAAAGACCGCCCAGGGAAAGGACGGCGAGGCTCCACATGGGATTGACCGCGGATCGCAGCGTCAGGTAGGCGAACAGCGCGACGGTCATCACGGCACCGATCGATGTCTGCGAGTTGCGGAGCAGACACCAGTCATAGGCGTTGAGGAAACGGCCCGGCAGCCTGCCCATCGAGACGTTCAGGAACCGCGACTGGCGGACGTGCTGGTTCGGAGTGAGCGCCAGTGTGAGGACCATGAGCACGGCCGCGAGGAGCACCGCGCCCGCGAGGGCGGGGACGGCGCCGTACCGGTGCCACGACCACGACACCGACGTGACCCACGAATAGCGGGTCCGCTTTTCGAGATAGTCCTCGCTGACGTCCGTGATGAGCGTCCGCATCTGGACCGAATACAGAACCACCAGCCCGAACATCACGAGGACGGACAGGACGCCCGCGATGCGGCTGAGTCCTATCAGCCCCCACAGCCGCGCCAGGAGCTGGTACACGACGCTCAGGGCGAGGTATGTCAGGAGGACGGGCAGGATGATCGACGCGGTGATACGCGGGACGGCGTCCGGGCCGAGCAGCAGCAGCGCGCTCACGGCGAGCGAAACGAAACCCACTCCGGCGACGATCCCCGTCGTGCCCGCCTCGTACATCAAGAACGCCACGGACCGTTCACGGTTCGTCAGCGGCAGCTGATAGCTCAGCGTGAGCATTCCCTCCGCATTGATGAAGAGCACCTTCACCAGCAGGAAGGCGATCTGCACCCACAGGACGAGGGAGACCGTCGATGTGTCGAACAGCAGCCGCCAGGCGGCCATGTCGTCGACCAGCGACTTGAGAAAGAAGTACGCGGACGCGCACAGGACCCCGAGGAGTAACGCCGCGGCCGATAACGCGAAGACCTTCACCGGAGTGGACCGCAGGACGCCCATTTTCAGGACCCTGCGCCGGAAGAAGACGAAGAGCAGCCGGGCCAGGGCGGCGGAGTGTCGCAGTCGCATGCTCACCGGCCGTCCGTTCCGAGGTGGTGGAACACCATGTCGCTCAGGGAGCCGTACTCGTCGATGAGGTCCGAGGTGGGCGCGTCGGAGACGACGTGCCCGAGGTCGAGGAAGACGATGCGGTCCGCGAGCCGTTCCAGGACGGGGAAGTCGTGGGTGCACAGGAGGATCGACCGTCCCTCGTCGCGCACGCGCCGGAATTCCTTCTCGCTGAGGTGGAGCGCTTCGAGGTCGATCCCGTTGAGCGTCTCGTCGATGATGGTCAGGGGCCGGCGCATGATGAGCGCGGACACCAGCTGCGTCTTCTTGCGCATGCCGTGGGAGTAGTCCTCGATGAGGTGCCCGTAGCGTCCGTCCATCGAGAACCTGCGGAACAGCTCCTGCGCCTCGGAATGGTCCACGTCGACCTGGAACAGGTCCCCCAGCAGCGAGACGTACTCGCGGGCGGTGAGGAACTCCGGCAGGTAGTCGTTGCTGGACAGGTACATGCCCATCGACTTCGCCTCGGCGGACGCGTGCTTGTGGCCGCCGATGCTGATCGACCCGGACTGGAGCCTCAGCAGATCGAAGATGTTCTTGATCAGCGTGGACTTGCCGGAACCGTTGGGCCCGACCAGGCCGACGATCACCCCTTCCTCGACCGACAGCGAGACGTCCGCGAGGACGTTGACGATGCCGTCGTAGGAGTAGCTCACCTTATTGACAGTCAACTGGCTCATTGTCACGTTGGTCTTTCGCCGAGTCCATCAGGTGGTGGTGCCCAGGCGGGCTGGGCTGTTGCTGGCGAATTCACCCGCCTGGGCACCGCACTGAAAAACGTCGACCAACCGCCTGGCGGCCTAGGTCACCTGCATTCGAAGTAGACCTTCAGGCCGAAGTTCTTGTACTGCCAGTGGCCGGTGAACGTCTTGTGCTGCTTGACCACGCACCAGACCGCCATCCCCGCGAGCAGGGTGGCCCCTAAGGCGAGGATGACCGCGACGAAGACCAGGAACCAGGCGTCGTAACGGACCAGTCCCTCGTCGATCCTCTTCTTGATCGACTCCACCGCGCGCGTGCGCCGGTCGAGCATGCGCGCGGTGACGGATTTCGTCACCAGTGCGGGTACTGTCATCGACATACGGCTTCCTCCCTCTGTCAGGCGCGGCGTCTCCGCGCCTGACAGATAATGTCGCCGATGCTTCTCTGCGGGGCCATTGGACCTTAGGGGCTGGAATCGAAGGGACTGCTACTTTGGTTCCATTCACAGGCCGGCGCCTGGCTGATGACGAAGGACACCAGTCCGGCCTGGAGCCTGGATTGGACCACCAGCTTCTCCATGATGGAGGTGATGTGGCGCTTGACGGTGCGTTCGGATATCTGAAGGTTCTGGGATATGGACCGGTTGTCACATCCGTAACCTAAGTACAGAAAGACTTGGAGTTCTCTGGGCGTGAGGCGGCCGACGAGACGCAGCGAGTCCGCCAGCCAGTCGAGCTCCGATTCCCCTGCCTTGATCTTCACCATGCATCCCCCCGTGTGGTGACGCCCTCCTCGCCGGGCGCTCGCGCCCGGCTACCGCGCCGGGCCGCCCAACTCTTCGAGAAACACGGGGTCGCCCGCGCGGTCCGCGAACCGCCTGCGGGCATCCCGCACGTGACCCTTTCCTTCACCATGGCGGCCGCCCGGCGGCGGGGGTACACGGGGAGGGTCGGTAAGTCCCCGGTGCGGCGGCCGGACGCCCCTGCGCTGCGGTCCTCCAAGGTCTATCTCCCCTTGGCCCCCGGGAGCCTCCGGACGATCGCGCAAGCTCGCCGGTGAACAGGACCGCCAAATTTTAGGCCGACACTAACAGGAAGGTTGATCCTCAGTAAAGCGCGTCATCGAGAAGCGGTGCCGCGCTAAGGGTCCATCCGATGATTGTCAGGGTTCTCCACGATGTACGACCCCAGGGCCACCTGATAAGCACTTCGGCCACAGTGCCCGATTGGAACATACCAAGATAACTAAAGGTTTCCTCAGGGCGGTCTGTACACCATTGCCCTCAGCCGGGCGGCGGCGCTGTTCGGGCAGGGGATGCCGTGCGCGGAGGCCGTCGGCGCGGACCCGTGCTCCGGGCCTCCCGGCCCGGAGCGGGCCCCGCCACAGCGGAATGGAGGACGTCCGCCGGTCGCGCTCTCAGCTCGGGCGCAGGACGTCGGCCGGGACGGGACGGAATCCCGAGCAGAGGACGCGAAGCCAGACGATCCGGTCGTCGGCGACGGCGTAGTAGACCTGCTGCTCGACCAGGTGCCGGCCGTCTCCGGTGCGGACTTCGAGGCGATAGGAGAGGTGTTCACGGTCGCCCACGCGGTCGGTGGCGACATGGAGGAGGCGTTCGATGTGGTCGTCGGGTTCGAACCAGCGGCCGAGGACGATCCCGTCGACGACCTCGTCGGCGCTCTCGGCGTCCCAGTGCCGTCCGGGGGTCAGGGCCTTGAAGTCGATCGGGTCGCCGAGCAGCGTCCGCAGCGCGTGGCGATCCTTCGCGGCCAGCGCGCGGGCGAACCTTTCGCCGAGGGTGCCCATCACCGCTCGCCGCCGTGTACGCCCCGGGGAACCCGCAGGGCGCCCGGAACGCGGCCTTCACGCTCGATCTCACCGGGCCCGCGGAGGTCGACGAGCGTGACCGGCCCGGCCTCCAGCGCCTCGGAGACCTCGGCGGCCGAGATGTTCCGGACCTGGGTGCGGGCGTGGGCGACCATGTCGCTGACTGTGCTTCCCATCGAGGGTCCCTTCGCAGGTGGTTCCCGCTATCACACAGCAGTCGGAAGAAGATCGCACCTGTGGACGGCAGGGAAACCCGGGAGGACGATCACGCGAGACGGCCGCCACGCCGCCAGTCCGCCCCAGAAGGCCGTCGCGCGCGGGCTGAAGGGGCAGGGCAAGCAGGCGGAGGATCTCCTGATGGGTCACGACACTCGTCATACGGTGCCCTTCGGCTCTCGTCCGATGCGGGCGGCATGGCTCCGCTTCCACAGCATGCCGGCCCCTCGCGGCGCGGAAAGCGTCGATCCCACCGAGGGCGAGACCCTCTGACCGGGAGGGACGGCCAGGGAGCCACGCCCGCCGCGCGGCCCCCCGGCCGTCTCTTTCCTCCTGCCCACGCTCCGCACGGTGACGCGTGGATGTGCCTCGCTGGTGAGACGCGTAACGTGCCCGGGTGACCGGAACAGAGCGTGAGCGACCACGTGAGACGTTCAACGAAGTACCAGAGTTGTACGACCGCGTCCGGCCGGGGTACCCGCGGCAGATGTTCGACGACCTGTCCGCGCTCGCGCCGGTAGGGCCGGGCTGTCGCGTGCTGGAGCTCGGCTGCGGGACGGGACAGGCGACGGTCCCTTGGCAGAGCGCGGCTGTCGGGTCGTCGCAGTGGAGCTGGGAGCCGGAATGTGCCGGGTTGCGCGCCGCAATCTGGAGCGTTTCCCCCAGGTGGACGTCGTGACCGCCGCGTTCGAGGACTGGCGGCTGCCCGACGAGGCGTTCGACGTGGTGGTGTCGGCGACCGCGTTCGACTGGATCGACCCCGCCGTCCGGGTGGCCAAGTCCGCTGATGCGCTCCGCCCCGGGGGTGTGCTGGCCACGGTGTCCACGCATCATGTGGCGGGCGGCACTGAGGACTTCTTCGCCGAGGTCCAGGATTGCTACGAACGGTTCGATCCGTCGACCCCGCCCGGACTGCGGCTGCTCGCCGCCACCGAGATCCCCCAGAACAGGGACGAGCTGGACCGCTCGAATCGTTTCGGCCCGGCCGTCTTCCGTCGGTACGAGCGCGAGTTGACGTACTCGACCGGGGACTATCTGGATCTCCTGCGCACCTACTCCGGACATCGGGCACTGGCATCCGACGCGCGCGACGCGCTGCTGGAGTGCATCGGCAGCCTGATCGACCGGCGGTACGGCGGCCGTGTCATCAAGCGGTATTTGACGGAGTTGCGAGTTGCGCGGCGGGCCAGCGAAAGCCACTGAAAACGACCTCGGCCATAAGGGACAGGCAGCGGTAATGCCGATGGTGCAGCAGGCTGTACACTTTTTCGATCTCGACAACGGGCCTGCGATGCGCCGCGTCCCGATGGTTATGAATGTTCGAGATCGATTCAGCGTCAGGGTGATGGCGGCCCTGCCGCTCGTGGTCGGGCTGCCGGCGGCGGGCGCGTCGGCCCCCGCCGCGGCGGCAGGCGGCGGCGGTCCGGTGGCGGTCGCCGAATACGACCTGGGTGACACCGCCTTCACCGATCCCGAAAGCGGCACGGTCAGTGAATTGCGCGCGGTGGTGCACTATCCGCGCACGACCACCGGCCGGCTCCCCTTGATCCTCATGGCGCACGGGCTGTGGTGGCAGTGCGACGTCAAGTTCGTCAAGGACTGGCCGTGCGCCGATGGCGCGCACCCGTTCCCGAGTTACCGCGGCTACGACTACCTGGGTGCCACACTGGCCTCCCGCGGTTTCGTCGTGGCGTCCATCAGCCTGAACGGCATCAACCGCGGCACGGTGAGCGATCCCTCCGACCGTGCCCACCTGATCAACGAGCACCTGCGGCTGTGGCAGCGGCTGGCCGGCCACGGCGACGGCCCGCTCGCCGGGCGGTTCGTCGACGCGAGCACCCGGCAGCCCGTCACGCCGCCGTTCCCCGGTCATGTCGACATGGCCCGCGTCGGGACCCTCGGGCACTCGCGCGCCGGCAAGGGGGTCATGTGGCAGGCATCGGACGAACACCGGGGCGAATGGCCGGACGGCGTGGGCATCAAGGCCGTCCTCGGACTGGCGCCGGTCAAATTCGACGATCCGGAAGGCGACCACAGCGACACCCTCGCCACAACACTGCCGTTCACGGTGGTCACCGGCAGCTGTGACGGCGACAGCGGCGAACTGGGGCAGGAGTACCTGGACGACGTCGCCGGGCAGAACACCGTGACGGACTTCTCGATCTCACTCCAGAAGGCGAACCACAATTTCTTCAACGTAACCTGGACGCCGCCGTACAAGTTGGGCGAGGACGACAGCACCTGCCCGGCCGAGGAACTGACACCTCGCCAACAGCAGGGCGCATTCACCGACTATGCGGTCGCCTTCTATCGCTACGAACTCTACGGAGACGCAACCGCATTGCCGGTCTTGACCGGCAAGCGCCCCCTGCCGGGCGTCACCGCCAAGGTACGCGTGGTCCCCCCGAAGCAGTAGCACCGGAAAATGGCCCGCCCCGCCCAGGTCGGCGTATCGCCATGCGATATGCCGACCTGGCCCAGCGGCAAGACACCGTCCCAGTGACGCGTCATAGCCGGGGGGCGTCGAGACGCTCAAGAAGGGCGCGCAGCCGATGCATGACGACGCCCTCATCGGGCCCCGACTCCGCACCCTGCGCCACTGGCGCGGCCTCTCTCTCGGCAAGGCCATGTACATGCACGCCCGTCCCAATGAGGGGAACGTGGCCCAAGCGGGGCGCCGGGCCGAGGCCGAGGCCGCGCGGCTGGAGCCCCACGCCGTCGAAGGCGAGGCGGTGGAGGTGCTGGGCGCGTCCGGCGCGAAGGTACTCGAACTCGCGGACCGGGGCGACGCTCGACGGGTCGCCTCGTACCCGGCGCGGAACGTGAACTTCCTCAGCGAGGTCGGCCGCGGCCTTGCCCGCGAGCGCGCGACACAGGGTGCGGCGCTCCGCTGGCTGCGCGAGGCGGAGAAGACCGGCCCCCAGCGCGTCCGCAACAACGCGCGCGTCCGGGAGTCGGTGACGGTGATGCTGGAACAGGCGCGGGTGGCCTCGCAAGGCCGGGAGCTGCGAGGTCTGGCGTCCCGGATGGGGCTACCTCACTGAGTGGACGCAGAGGCCGGTGGCGTGGCGGAGGGCCCGGCCTCTGGTGGCCGGGCCCTCCACGGCGCCCGTCAGTTCGGCGAGTGCACCTGGCCGTCGGCGTCGGAACCGGAGACGGTCATCGAGTCGGCCGACGTGGCCTGGTCCGGGTCGCCGGAACCCGCCACGGTGCCGCGGCGGGTCACCACCGCGCCCGCGACGCCGACCGCGGCGACCGCCCCGACCATGGCCATGACGGCGCCCCGGCGGGGGCGTTCCTTCCTCGGCGGCTCCACCCGGTGGGCGACGTCGCTGAGGAACCCGCTCACCCGAGGGGCGAGGCTGGTCTCCACGTACCCGGCCGCCCGGCGGAGCCGGGGAGCACCCCAGCCGCGGGCGACAAGGACGCGCTGGGCGGTGGCAGGGCCGATCCGCTCCGCCGCGCTAGAGGCGCGCTGACGGGCCAGTCGGGCACCATGCCGGGCCGCTTCCTGGGCGCGGCCGAACCGCGTGCCGACTTCCTCGCTCGGCTTCCGGCGGTTACTGATCATTAGGGACACGCTAACCTCCCTGTTTGCGAGGTCCTGTTCAGCACCCTTCCCAGAGGCCGGGAGGTAAACCCCGTCCGCGTGATCGATCGATTACTTTGCGTGATGGATTCGTGCATGTCCGGGACCGACCGGAAAACCCACTTCACGAGGAGGCGGCCAGCGTGGCCAACGAGATCTTCGCAACGCTCAACACGTCGCTCGGCAAGATCGTGGTCCAGCTCTACCCGGAGCAGGCCCCCGAGACGGTGGCCAACTTCGTCGAGCTGGCGGAGGGGAGCAAGACGTGGCATGACCCGCGCACCGGCCAGAAGACCGACGCCCGGCTGTACGACGGGACGATCTTCCACCGCGTCATCGACGGGTTCATGATCCAGGGCGGTGACCCGCTGGGGACCGGCACCGGCGACCCGGGCTACAAGTTCAAGGACGAGTTCCACCCCGACCTGAAGTTCAACAAGCCCTACCTGCTGGCCATGGCCAACGCGGGGCCCAACACCAACGGCTCGCAGTTCTTCATCACCACCAACGTCGCCGCGACGCAGCACCTGACCGGGCGTCACACGATCTTCGGGAAGGTGATCGAGGGCACCGACGTCGTCGACGCGATCGGCAAGGTCCCCACGGGCGGCGGCAACCGGCCCAAGGACGACGTGACGATCACGTCGGTGACGATCGAGCGGCGTTAGTCGTCTTACTGGGTGAGAGTCCCGCACCGGCCCGACGGAGCGCCCACATGAGCACTGAGCCCAAGCCCGACACCTCGGTACCGACCTGTTACAGGCACCCGGGGCGGGAGACGTACGTGCGCTGCACGCGCTGCGACCGCTATATCTGCCCCGAGTGCATGCGGGACGCGGCCGTCGGGCACCAGTGCGTGGAGTGCGTGGCCGGGGCCAACCGGGGTGCGCGGACGGCCAGGCCGGTGACGCCGCTGGGCGTCCGCGGGGCGGCGTCGGCGGTGCCGGTCGTCACGTACACGCTCATCGGGCTGTGCGGGCTGGCCTACCTCATCGAGCTGTCGTCCTGGCGGTTCATCGCGGACTACATGATGATCGGGCAGGCGGGCCTCCCCAACGGGGACGTCGTCGGGGTCGCCGAGGGCGAGTGGTACCGGCTGGTCACGTCGATGTTCCTGCACCAGCGCGGCGGGTCGTTCGGGATCGCGCACATCATCTTCAACATGTGGGCGTTGTGGGCGATCGGCCCGGCGCTGGAGCAGGTGCTCGGACGGTGGCGCTTCCTGGCCCTGTACATGCTGTCGGGGCTGGGCGGGTCGGTGCTGCTCTACCTGGTGTCCCCGACCGAGTCCGCGGTCGGCGCGTCCGGTGCGATCTTCGGGCTGTTCGGCGCGTACTTCGTGATCGGCCGCAGGCTGGGCGGGCAGGTCGGGCCGATCGTGTTCCTGCTGGGGATCAACCTGGTGATCACGTTCTCGGTGCCGGACATCTCCTGGGAGGGGCACATCGGCGGCCTGGTGGTCGGCGGTGCGCTGGCGGCGGCCCTGGCGTACGCGCCGGCCGCGCGGCGGCGGCTGGTCCACATCGCGGCGCCGCTGGTCATGCTGGGGCTGCTCACCGCACTCGTGGTGGCCAAGACCGCGGAGTTGAGCTCGGCCCTGTAGGCCGGGTCCGGCCGTCCGGGCCGAGCTCGGCTCCGCGCCTGTGGAAAACCTGGGGAAAGCCGGGGTGGGAGATCCCCAGTCTGTGGATAACCGTCGCGGTCGATCCACGGTGAGAGCGTCGCACACCCGGACGGTCCCGGGACGCCGTCACCGCCAGCGGGTCGAGAGCACCACGCCGAGGATGATGGCGGCGAAGCCGATCCCCAGGTTCCAGTTGTGCAGATCGCTCATGAACGGGACGTCGGTGTTCGTGCTCGCCGTCACGTAGAAGACCGCGATCCAGGCCAGGCCGACCAGCCAGAGCCCGACCATCGTGGGCACCAGCCAGCGGGGGCTGACCTCGGGAGCCTTGGACCTCTGCGGGGGCGTGTAGACCGCCTTCTTGCGCACTTTGGACTTGGCCACGGTGGGATCGATCTCCTCGGGCGTCCGGCGGCCGGAGCGCCGGTCCGCGCATGGGTGGTTTGTCGGTTAGCGTAGTCGCTGGTGAGCAGCGTACGGCGTCCGGCGTGGGGAAGCATCATCCCAGCTATCACGCTTGTCGCGGGAACCTTGTTCGCGGCGAGCGCGAGCACGGCCCGCGGCACGAGCCTGCGCGACGAGGGCCGCACGCGGATCACCGACCTCATCTCCGCAGAACAGCGGCGGGGTCACCGCGAGCGGGACGAGTACCGGCGGCTGCGCCACGAGGCCGACGCGATCTCCCGGGAGGCGGGACGGCACGACGCCCGTGTGAAGCAGGCGCAGGGAGAGGCAGACGATCTCGCTGCCGAATCCGGTTTCGCCCCTGTCGCCGGACCCGCCGTCCGCGTGTCCCTCGACGACGCGCCGCCGCCCGGACCGGGCGAGCTGCCGCACGGCGTCCGCCCGGACGACCTCGTCGTCCACCAGGGGGACGTCCAGGCGGTCGTGAACGCGCTGTGGGCGGGCGGAGCGCGCGCGATGCAGATCATGGACCAGCGGGTGATCTCCACGAGCGCCGTGCGCTGCGTCGGCAACACCCTGATCCTCCAGGGGGTCGTGTACTCGCCGCCGTTCCGGATCACCGCCGCGGGCGACCCCGCCCGGCTGCGGTCCGCGCTCGACGCGTCACCTCAGATTGGGACGTACCGTAAGTACGTCCGCGCGTACGGGCTCGGATACGCGGTCCGTACCCTGGATCGCGCCACCTTGCCCGCCTACACCGGAAACGTCACCATGAAGCACGCGACGGTGCCCGGCGGCGACGGCCCCTAGCGCGACGGGCGCGCGGGACGGGACGCGTTCCGGTGGGGCCGGAACGGCACCGACAGGAAAGCGGAGGGGGATGCCCGGTGCGGGTGATCATCCGTGGCATGGGCGAGCTGTGCATCACCGCCGGTCTGGTCCTGATGCTGTTCGTCATGTACGAACTGTGGGGGACGGGCCAGTACACGCGCGCCCAGCAGGACCGCCTCGGCCGCGAGCTGGCGAAGACGTGGACGTCGTCGGCGGTGACCACCGAGAAGGTCAGGCTCGGCTCGGGCCTCGCGATGATCCGCATCCCCCGGTTCGGACGCAAATACCACTTCGTCGTCATCGAGGGCGTCGCCCGCGCCGACCTGCGCAAGGGCCCCGGCCACTACCCCGGCAGCGCGATGCCCGGCCAGATCGGCAACTTCGTCGTCTCCGGCCACCGGACGACCTACTCCGCGCCGTTCAACCGGCTCGGCGAGCTGCGCGCCGGGGACGAGATCCTCATCGACACCCGGGACCGGCAGTACGTCTACAAGGTCACCGGACGCGAGATCGTCAAGCCGTCCGCCGTCGAGGTGACCGCGCCCGTCCCCTTCCACCCGAAGAAGCGGCCGACCGAAAAGCGGATCACGCTCACCACCTGTCACCCGAAGTACTCCGCCGCGCAACGGATGATCATCTTTGGGGAGCTGTCCGCCGAGCTGCCCCGCGCCGCCGCACCGAACGGAAAGTAGAGGACACCGTGTACGCCTGGATCTGGCGCCGGCTGCCGGGAACCTGGCAGACCAAGACCGCCATCGCGCTCCTCCTCGTCATCGCCGCCGGCATCGTGTTCTGGTTCGTCGTGTTCCCGTGGATGGAGCCGAAGGTCCAGTTCGACCACGGTGTCGTGGACGGCACGCCATCCGCTCCGCCCGGGCCGGGGTGAGCCGGTGCGCGTCCTCGTCGTGGACAACCACGACAGCTTCGTGTTCAACCTCGTCCAGTACCTGCGGGAACTGGGCGCCGACTGCGTCGTGAAGGACCGCTCGGACGTCACCGTCCGGGACGCCGCGTCCGTCGCGGGCGTGCTGCTGAGCCCCGGCCCCGGGCACCCCGCCGACACGGAGGTGTGCCTCGATCTCGTCGAGGACGCCGGGCACCGCGGAGTGCCCCTCCTCGGCGTCTGCCTCGGCCACCAGGTGATCGCGCACGTGCACGGCGCGACGGTGTCGCGGGCGCCGGAGGTCGTCCACGGGTACGCGAGCCCGATCGCGCACGACGGCGCCGGCGTGTTCCGCGGCCTGCCCGACCCGTTCCCCGCGACCCGCTACCACTCGCTCGCCGTCGAGCCCGCCACCGTGCCCGGGGACGTCCTGCGGATCACCGCGCGGACGCCGGACGGGATCGTCATGGGCCTGCGGCACCGGACGCTGCCCGTCGAGGGCGTCCAGTTCCACCCCGAGTCGGTGCTGTCCGCCGACGGGCACCTGCTCCTCTCGAACTGGCTTGAGATGTGCACGTCCCTCGTATGACCTGCGTATTCGCCGTGACGGCACGACGTCGGCGAGTCGTTCGCCGCTCGGTACGGAAAAATTCCGCTGAAATCCGTAACGTCCCGACATGCCACTCCGAAGACTCTAGTGAGGGCTTCCGCCATTGCCCCCGAGTGGCGGAGGCCCTCCCTCATGCCCGGCGGCCGCACCCGGTGGCCACACCCCGGCGGTCATGCGACCGCCCGCCCGGCACGCCCGGACGACGATCAGGGCCCCGGCCCCTCTCGCGAGGGGGCCGGGGCCCTGATCACATGTGCGGCTCGCTCAGCCGTCGTCGCCACCCGGGAAGCCGGGGAGCGTGGGCGTCGACGGGCTGGTCGGCAGCGTCGGCGTCGGAGACGGCTTCTGCGCCACGAAGATCGTGACGATGTCGCCCGGCGCCACCGTCGCGTCCGGGCCCGGCGACTGGTCGTACACGAAGCCGACCGCGACCGGGCGGTCCGCCGGCGGCGTGCCCCGCTCCACCTTGCACCTCAGCCCGAGACCCTCAAGCCTCGCGCAGGCCGCGCGCTGGCTGCTGTTGGTCAGGTTCGGCACCTTCAGGGTGCTCGGCCCGTTCGACACGTACACGACGACGTTGGAGTTCTTGGGCGCCTTCTCGCCACCCGACGGATCGGTGCGGATGACACTGAGCCGCGGGACGGAGTCGCTCGTCTCGACCTTCTTCTCGACGTTGAAGCCCTTGGCCTCCAGCAGGTTCTTCGCGACCGTGTACGGCTTGCCCGCCACGTCCGGGACCTCGACCTCCGCGGGCGGGCGCTTGCCCCTGGAGACCGTCAGCGTCACCGTCCCGCCCTCCTCGACCTCGCTGCCGGGCCTCGGGTCGGAGGTGATCACGTTGCCGCGCCGGATGTCGTCGTTGTAGTCGGTCTTCGGGTCGCCGACCTTCAGGCCGAGCTTGGTGAGCTGCGCCTTCGCCTGCGTCTGCGGGACGTCCACGATGCTCTGCGGGATCGGGACCTTCTCGGTGCCGTCGCCGCCGCCGCCCGACATCATGAACCCGATCACGGCGGCGCCGCCGATGAACAGCACGGCGAGCGCGATCCAGATCGCGGCCTTCTTCCCGCCGCCGCCCCGGTCGGGACCGTCCTCGTCATAGTGGACGGGCGGCAGGTCGTACCCGTTGCCGACCGGGCGCTGCACCTGCGTGCGGGCGGGACCGCCCTGCGGGTAGCCGCCCATCACCTGGGTGCCGCCCGGCTGCGAGCCCATCAGCATCGTGGACGCGGCGGTCGAGGCCACCGGCTGCCCCTGCAGGACGCGCTGGATCTCCTGCCGGAACTCCGTCGCGTTCTGGTAGCGGTGCGCCGGGTCCTTGGCCATGGCCTTCAGCACGATCGCGTCGGCCCATTGCGGGATCTCCGGGTCCACCTGGGAGGGTGGCACCGGCTCCTCGCGCACGTGCTGGTAGGCGATGGCGACCGGGGAGTCGCCGGTGAACGGCGGCTTGCCGGTGAGCAGTTCGTACAGCACGCAGCCGGTGGAGTAGATGTCGCTGCGGGCGTCCACCCGCTCGCCGCGCGCCTGCTCCGGCGACAGGTACTGCGCGGTGCCGATCACCTGGGCGGTCTGCGTCATCGTCGCCGCCGAGTCGGACATGGCGCGGGCGATGCCGAAGTCCATGACCTTGACCTCGTGCGCCCGGGTGAGCATCACGTTGGCCGGCTTGATGTCGCGGTGCACGATCCCGCCGCGGTGGCTGTAGTCCAGCGCCCGCAGGATCCCGTCGGTGATCTCCAGGGCCTTGTCGGGCAGCAGCGCGCGGTTCTCCCTCAGCAGGTCGCGCAGCGTGCTGCCGTCCACGTACTCCATGACGATGTAGGGGATGGACGTCTCGCCGATCATGTCCTCGCCGGTGTCGTACACGGCGATGACCGAGGGGTGGTTCAGCGACGCGGCGGACTGCGCCTCGCGCCGGAACCGGGCCTGGAACGTGGGGTCACGGGCCAGGTCGGAGCGCAGCGTCTTGACCGCGACCACGCGATCCAGACGCAGGTCTCGGGCACGGTAGACCTCGGCCATGCCGCCCCGCCCGATCACCGTGTCGAGCTCGTAGCGGCCGCCGAGCAGCCGAGGTTGACTCATATGTGCACTTTCCCTCGTACGTCTACACCTTGTCCTCCGAACCTAGCTCCCCGTTATGCGTGGGTGAGGGATCCGGGCTCGGAGTTGACGGAGTCGTGGTGCTCGCCATCGTTCTCGGTGTGGGGCCTGGGGCGCTGGGAGTCGCCCGGGACGGTTTCCTCGTTGGCTTCTGTGTAGTGGACGCGCGGCCCGTCCCGGGTGTTGACGGACGGATACTACGCGTCCCGTGCCGCCGCGGGACGGCCGGTGCCGGACGCGGCATCTTTCGAACCGACGGCGTGCCCCGCAGGACGGCGGGCTCCTCCTCGACCTCGCCGCCGGCCGGGCCCGTGGCGGGGACCGGTGCGGGATCGCGCTTGCCGCCGGGACCGGCGAAGGCGAAACCCTTCCACAGGGACGCGGCCAGGACGCCGGCGACCAGCAGTCCCGCCGCGACCGAGGCGTACGCCAGGGCCGAGCGCCGTTGCCCGGTCCCCCTGGTGAGATTATCCGGCCCAGACCTGACGTCAAATCCCGACAATTCGGACGATCGCCCCTGCTTCCGGACGGTCTGTCCCCCAGCCGGGCGGGTCACGCCCGCACCCGCCACCGCGTTACCCGCAGCGGCACTCGCCGAAGCCCACGCCGAAGCGCCCGCGGCCGGGCCCGCCACCGGGCCCTCGACGGCGTCCGCCGAGGCGGCGATCCCGGGTCCGTGCGCGGACCGCGCCGGCCGTCCGGTTCTCAGCCGGGCGCGGATCTCCAGCGCCCGGTCCGCCACCGCGTTCGCGTCCGCCGGACGGTCCTCCGGCGCCTTGGCCAGCATCCGCGAGATCAGCTCCCGCGCCGCCGCCGGCACCCGCGCGGGCAGCTCCGGCGGCGCGTCCTTCACATGCTTCAGCGCGATCTCCACCGGCGTCCGGCCGCCGAACGGCGGCGCGCCGGTCAGGCACTCGTAGGCCACCACGCCCAGCGAGTACACGTCCGCGGCCGGGCTGATCGGCTGCCCCGACGCCTGCTCGGGCGAGATGTAGTGCGCCGTCCCCATCACCATGCCGGTCGCCGTCTGCGACGCCGACGCCAGCCGCCGCGCGATCCCGAAGTCGGTGATCTTCAGCATGCCGTCCGGTGACACCATCAGGTTCGCCGGCTTCACGTCCCGGTGCACGATCCCGGCCTCGTGCGCCACCGTCAGCGCCCGTCCCGCCTGCACCATCAGGTCCAGGACGGCCTCCAGCGGCAGCCCGCCGCGCGCGAGGATCGCGTCGAGCGCCTCGCCCGGCACCAGCTCCATCACCAGGTACATCCGGCCGTCCTGCTCGCCGAAATCGAACACCTGGGCGATGCCGCGATGCTGGAGACCGGCCGCGAGGTCGGCCTCCGACCCGAACCGGCGCCGCGCCGACTCGTCCGACCCGAACTCCGGCCGCAGCAGCTTCACCGCGACCTGGCGCCCGGCGGAGGAGTCGGACGCGCGCCAGACCTCGCCCATCCCCCCGGTCGCCAGCCGCTCGAGCAGCCGGTACCGGTGGTCCAGGACGAGGCCCGCGCTCACTTCCTCAGCACCGCCGCCATGATGTCCGCCGCCACGGGGCCGGCGTTGGTCGCGCCGTCGCCGGGGCCCTCGGTGATGACCGCGAACGCGTACCGCGGGTTCTCCACCGGGCCGAACCCGACGAACCAGCGGGAGTTCGGGATCGGCGCCCCCTGCTCGGCGGTACCGGTCTTGCCCGCGATGTTGCGGCCCTGGAGGTTCTTCGCGGTGCCCTCGGAGACCACCGCGCGCATCATGTCCGCGAGCTGCGCGGCGTGGTCGGCCGACATGGCCTGCGCGTACTGCTTCGGCGAGGCGTTGTACAGCTCGCTCTGGTCCTTCGCCCGCACCTTCTGCACCACGTACGGGTTCATGATCTTGCCCTTGTTCGCGATCGCCGCGGCGACCATCGCCATCTGGAGCGGCGTGGCCCGCACGTCCTGCTGGCCGATCCCGGAACGCGCCGTCGCGTCACCGCCGGTCGGGATCGTCTTGCCGCTCGCGTCCTGCGTGGTCAGCGGCACGTCGCTCTTGGCGGCGTACATGTCCGGCTCCAGCGTGACCCTCTTGCCGAACCCGAACTTCTCCGCGCCCTGGTGCAGCTGCTGGATCCCGAGGTCGAGCGCCATCTTCGCGAACGAGGTGTTGCAGGACTCGGCGAACGCGCCCTTCAGCGGCGCCTGCCCCGCGCAGCTGCCGCTGTCGTGCGAGTTCGGCAGCGGCCTCCCCGACTCCGGCAGGATCAGCTGGCCGGTGTTCACGGTGGTCGAACTGCTGAGGTTGAGCCTCTCCATCCCCACCGCCGACGTCACCGCCTTGAAGGACGAGCCCGGCGGGAACGTCTGGCTCAGCGCGTTGTCCACCAGCGGCTTGAGGACGCCCCTCGCGCCGTCCAGCTCCTGCAGCCGCTTCGCGCCCTTCTCGCCCGCCTGCGGCGCCACCTCGTTCGGGTCGAACGACGGCCACGACGCCGCGACCTGGATCGCGCCGGTCTTGATGTCCATCACCACGGCGCCGCCGCGGCGGCCCTCCTGCGTCTGCGCCCGCAGCCGCTGGTAGGCGACCCGCTGCGCCTCCGTGTTGATCGACAGCTCGAGGTTCGCGCCCTCGGCCTTCTTGCCGATGAACGTGTCGAACCAGCGCTGCTGCGTGATCCGCTTGTCCTTGCCGCCGAGCAGCGAGTTGTAGGCCCGCTCCACCTGCGTGGCGTTGCCGTTGAAGTACCCCGTCACCGGGGCGAAGATCGGGCCGTCCTTGTACGAGCGGCCGTACTTCGGGTTGTCCTTGCCGGTCTCCTGCGACGTCACCAGCACCACGCCGCCCGCCGAGATCGTCCCGCGCGGCGAGTTGAACAGGTCCGAGTACTGCCGGCTGTTGTTCGGGTCCGTCCGCAGGTCCTCGGCCTGGCTTCCCTGGACGTAGTTCACCTGCGCCATCAATCCGAAGAACAGCAGCAATCCGAAGATCGCCACCCGCCGGATCGGCTTGTCCATGTTCATGGGAGGGAGATCACCTCGTGCTCACGATCTGGGTCATGCCCTCGTCCTGGATCGCCTGGGGGGCCGGTTTGCGCGCGTCGTGGCTCATCCGGACCAGGATCGCGATCAGGATCCAGTTGGCCATCAGCGACGAGCCGCCCTGCGAGAGGAACGGCGTCGTGAGGCCGGTGAGCGGGATCAACCGGGTGACACCGCCGACGATGACGAACACCTGGAGGCCGAGGACGAAGGAGACGCCCCCGGCGAAGAGTTTCAGGAACGGGTCGCGCGCCGCCACGGCGGTCTTCATCCCCCGTTGCACGATCAGCGCGTAGACCAGCAGCAACACCATCAGGCCCGTCAGGCCGAGCTCCTCGCCCAGCGAGTCGAAGATGAAGTCGCTGAACGACAGCGGCGTCCGCCACGGCTCGCCCTGGCCGAGGCCGGTGCCGAGCACCCCGCCCTGGCCGAGCGCGAACAGGCCCTTCATGAGCTGCGCGCTGTCGGAGTACTCGCCGCCGAGCTCGGCGCACGCGCTGAAGCCCGGCGAGATGCTGCCCTGCGCCTTGTACTTCTTGAAGATGTCGGTGTCGGGGTTGACCGGGACGACCTTGCCGCTGTCCAGCAGGCAGCCGCCGTCGAAGTACGGCTTCGGGTTCTGCCAGATGTCGATGCGCTGGTTGACGTGCCCCATGAACGGCAGCAGCGTCGCGATGAACACGCCGATCGCCAGCAGGCCGATGCCGATCATCACCCAGGACACCCGCTGCGTGGCGATGTAGAGCATCGACACGAACAGGCCGAAGAACAGCAGCGCCGTCCCGAGGTCCTTCTGCATGAACAGCACGCCCAGGCAGAAGAACCAGATCACGAGGATCGGCCCCAGGTCGCGGGCGCGGGGCAGGCTGATCGGGCCGGCCTTCTTGCCGATCAGCGACATCGCCTGGCGCTTGTTGACCAGGTACCCGGCGAAGAACACGACGAGCAGCAGCTTGGCGAACTCGCCCGGCTGCACCGAGAACGGGCCGAGGCGGATCCACACGCGGGCGCCGTTGATCTCGGCGCCGATGCCGGGGACGATCGGCAGCAGCAGCAGGATGACCGCGCACAGGCCGATCAGGTACGTGTAGCGCTGCGCGGTCTTCGGGGTGAACGACAGCGGCGCGTCCGTCCTGTCGGTGTCCCGCATGATCAGGACGGCGGCCACGAACAGGCCGATGCCGACGAACGTCCACATGAGCTGGCCCGGCGCGTCCGCCGCGTCCGCGACCAGCTTCTTGCCCGCGGCGGCCGCGGCCTTCTTGTCCTCGCTGGTGTCCAGGTCGAGCCGGTAGATCATCGCCAGGCCGACGCCGTTCAGCGCGACCGCCAGCGGCAGCAGCAGCGGGTCGGCGTACGGCGCGAACTTCGCCTGGACGAAGTAGGCGGCGAACGCCAGCACCGCCAGCCCGCCGCCGTACACGAACAGGCCGCCGGGAATCTTGCCGTCCCGGGCCAGCCCGACCTCCGCGAACGCCGACAGCGTCAGCACCATCGCGAAGATCAGCAGCGCGAACGAGGCCGCGTTGCGCCGCTGGTACGGCAGATGCGCCCTGATCTGCGCCCCGAGTCCGCTCATCTGGGCTTACCCCCGTCCGAAGGACAATCCTTGATGGCCGGGTTGTTCGCCTTGCACTCGTCCCGCCTGGCGCGCAGCTCGTTCAGCTTGGCGTCCGCGGCCGCCTGGCCGGTGAACACCAGCGTGCCCTTGCCGACCGCGGTGGCGTCCGAGCCGGGAAGCTCGGCCATGGGGATGTCGCTGGGCGTGGGCTTGCCCTGCGGGCAGTCCTTCTGGCCCCTGCCCTTCGCGACGGCGACCTTGCCGCCGTCCTCGACGAGGACGTACTTGCAGACGCTGTTCTTCAGGTCGTTCAGCGCGGCGGGGCCTTTCACCGAGTAGGTGCCCCTCACCTGCTGCTGGAGGTTCTGCGGAAGGTCCGCGACCATGATCGGCGGGTTCGGCTGGTCCTTCGCGTCGGCCTTGCGGGACAGGCTGAGCAGCGGGAACTCGTCGGTCGTGCCCCGGTAGAGGACGACCTTGCCGCCCTCCTCGCCGATGTAGTAGCCGTTCCGGACGTTCTGCACCAGCAGGACGCCGCCCGCCGCCACGGCCACGACGACCACGCCCGCGACGACCACCAGCCACGTCCACCTGCGGGTGCCGCCGCGCCTCGCCCGCCCGGGGACGGGCTGCGGCATCGTCCCCCGCTGCGGCGGGCCCGCCATCGCCTCGCCCATCGGCGCGGGCGCCGGGGGCGGCATCTCGTCGACCGCGACCGGCGGCTGCGGCATCGTGTCGCGCAGCTGCGCCGCCCGCCCCGCGGGGGTGTCCGCCGGGCCGCCTCCCGGGCCACCGCCCGGCGACTCCGGCGGCGAGGCGTTCGCCGCCGCGCCCACCGCGTGCCCGGGCCCGCCCGTCGGCGGCTGCTGCCCGAGGTCGACGACGTCCGCGACCACGCAGGTGATGTTGTCCGGGCCGCCGCCGCGGTTCGCCAGGTCGATGAGCTGGCGGACGGCCTGCTCCGGGTCCGCCACGTCCGTGAGCACCTGGAAGATCGTCTCCGCCGTGACGACGCCCGACAGGCCGTCCGAGCACAGCAGGTAGCGGTCGCCGACCTTCGCCTCCCGCAGCGACAGGTCCGGGTCGACCTCGCCGCGGCCGTCGAGCGCCCGCAGCAGCAGGGAACGCTGCGGGTGCGAGGCCGCCTCGTCCGGGCTGATGCGGCCCTCGTCGACGAGGGACTGCACGAGCGTGTGGTCGTGCGTGATCTGGAACAGGCTGCCGTCCCGCAGCAGGTACGCGCGGGAGTCCCCGATGTGCACCAGCGCGACCTGGTTGCCCGCCCACAGCATCGCGGTCAGCGTCGTCCCCATGCCCTGGAGGGCGGGGTCGGACTCGACGATGCGGTGCAGGTTGTCGTTCGCCGTCTTGACGGTGTGCTCCAGCGCGGCCAGCAGCTCCGTCGCGGGCAGGTCCTTGTCCAGCTTCCGCAGCGCCTCTATCGCGGCGGCGCTCGCGATCTCGCCGCCGACGTGCCCGCCCATCCCGTCGGCCACCGCGAGCAGGTGCGCGCCCGCGTACGCCGAGTCCTCGTTGCCCTCGCGCAGCATGCCGACGTCGGAGCGCGCGGCGTAGCGGATTCCCAGTGTCATTTGCGCAGCTCGATCACGGTCTTGCCGATACGGACCGGGACCCCGGGGGGCACCGGCATCGGCCGGCTCACCTTCGTGCGTCCCAGATATGTCCCATTGGTCGAGCCGAGATCTTCCACGATCCACTGACCGTCCTGCGCATAAAGTCGGGCATGCCGGCTCGAAGCGTAGTCGTCGGTCACCACGAGCGTGGCGTCATTGGCCCGACCGATGGTGATGGGCACCCCTGTCAGATCGATGACGGTGCCCGCCCGTTCGCCCTGGACGACCACCAGTTTCGTCGGGGCGCCGTGCTGGGCGCTGCGCTGCGGCGCACGCTGCGCCTTGGGCTGTTTGGCGGCCTTCGCGGGCCGCTGCGGCTGGGCGGACCGTGTCGCCGCCTTGGAGGCCGCCTTGGATCCGAACAGGTCGGCCCTGATCACGCCGACGGCCGCGATGACGAAGAGCCAGAGCACCGCGAGGAACGCCAGCTTGATCAGCGTGAGGGTGAAAGGGGACATCGGAGTCGGGGTTACTCCCTATCGCGGCGGAACACAAGGGTGGTGCGGCCCATCGTGACCCGGGAGCCGTCGACCAGCGTCACCCGCCGGATCGGCTGCCCGTTCACGAACGAGCCGTTGGTCGACCCTAGATCCACGAGGACGATTTCGGGACCTTCTACGCGGATCTCGGCATGGTGCCGGGACACGCCGGGGTCGACGAGACGCAGGTCGCAGTCGGTGCCGCGACCCAGCAGGGTGACCGGAGTGTTGATCTCATACGTGCGCTGGGTGGTGTCGGAACCCTCCACGGCGGTCGTCACCAGCAGCCGCGGATGGCCGCCGAAGGCGCCCCCGCGTCCCCCCTGCGGCACGTCGCTCACCGGCTGGCGGATCTCCCCGCCCTCGACGGTCGAGCCCCGGATGACACCTGACCTGATGCGGAACATGCCCGTGGCGAGATCGCCCGCGTTCTCGAACCGCACCCGCACCGGACCCACGAAGGAGTACCCCTGCTCCTTCGCGTACTCGCGCGCGAGGTTCGCCAGCTCCTGGCTCAGGCTGTCGGCGTACACCTGGAGCCGCTGCCCGTCCTGCTGAGAGATCTCGACGACGAAGTCGTTCGGAACCAGCGTGCGGCCCTGCGCCACGATCGCCGCCCGATCGTCCATCTCGCGCTGCACAGCACTGGCCACCTCGACCGGCTGGAGCTCCGACTTGAAGGCACGCGCGAAGGCCCCTTCGACCATGCCCTCCAGCCGACGCTCGAAGCGCTGAATGACGCCCACGGGCACCTCCCTTCCCCACTGGTAGACGATCGTATCGGTGCGAAGGTTCGCTCAAAGTATCTGGATACCTAACCACTCCCGGCCCCGTGCTAGCCTTTTCGAGCACCCGGAGACGGGTCGACACCCACGGGCGGGTGGCGGAACGGCAGACGCGCACGGTTCAGGTCCGTGTGTCCGAAAGGATGTGAGGGTTCAAATCCCTCCTCGCCCACTTGATGGGGTAGTGACGGAAAGCTTCTCCACACACTGACGGAACGAGCCCCTGCGCGACAAGCGCAGGGGCTCTTCTGTTTCCCGATCAAGGCGTGGTCAATCGCTTGATCGTGTCCTCTTGCGCGCGCTTCGGGGGGCGCGCGGGTATCGGCACTGGTCGGGGGAACGGTGCGGGCGTCGGCGGCGCGGTGGGCGGAGCCGGTGCGCGGAGCCGGTGCGCGGAGCCGGTGCGCGGCGCGGCGTCAGGTGCAGGAGGGCGAGACCGCCGGGGGGACGTCCGGCAGGCGGGCGCAGTGGCGGCAGGCACGGGCCGAGGCGGCGATCCTGGCGTGCGCGACGAGGGTGAGGGCGCCGGTGAGCAGGGTCAGCGGCCAGTCCGCGGCCATGATCGAGGCGCCGGTGAGGGTCAGCGCGCTGACCGCGAGGGCGACGCAGGCGGTGGTGCCCGTCCAGGCCATGACCAGGGGCAGCCGGTCGGGGACGGGGAGGCGGCGGGCGAGGGCCCCGGTGGCGGCGAGGGACGCCGCGGCCAGGAGGGCTGTAGACGCGGCGACGCCGCCCAGGTGGGCCGCCAGGATCTGGACGGGGCCGGGCAGGTGCCGGGACGTCTCCACGAGGTACCAGCAGGCGAGCAGGAAGGGGACGGCGAGCGCGACGGTGCGGGCGGTGTGGCGGGCCTGCGCGATGGTCAGCTCGCGCTGGAAGGCCGGGGCGATCTCCTCGACCGTGCCGAACTCGCGCACCGCCCGGCAGACAGCGCGGTCGGCGCGGCCGGGATCGGCGGGCTCGCCGGGCCCGTCGTCGGTGAGGTCGGCCACGGCGTCGGCGAGGCCGTCGCGGACCTCCTCCAGCATCCGCGCCTTGAGGCGCCCGGGTCCCTGGAGCCGGGCGGACAGGCCCGAGACGAGTTCCTCGACTGGGTCGGGTGTCACGTCGCCGGTCCCGGCTGGAGGACGGACCCGATCGCGGTGGTGAACTCGCGCCAGGCCGCGCGCTCGTCGGCGAGGCCGCGGCGGCCCGCGTCGGTCAGCTCGTAGCAGCGACGGCGGCGCTCGCCGGCCGACTGCCAGCTGCTGCGCAGGAGTCCCAGGCGCTCCAGCCGGTTCAGCGCCGGGTACATCGTGCCGGTGCGCAGCTCCAGTGCGCCGCCGCTGCGCTCCTGGACGGCGGCGATGATCGCGTAGCCGTGCAGCGGGCCCGTCTCCAGGACGGACAGCAGGAGCCCGTCCAGATGCCCGCGGACCGCATCACCCCTCATGAGCAGGCAGTCTACGCACGTACGTATTGGTGTGCTACATATTGGTAGCCAATACATTGGCGCCCTAGCCAAGGAGTCACAGTGACAAAAGTGTTGCTCTCTGTGCATGTACTCGTGGCGATCCTGGCCATTGGACCGATCGCGGTGGCGGCCTCACTCTTCCCCCGCCACGTCCGGGCTGCCGGGGAGCCGGGCGGACGGCGGGTCGCCGCGTTCCTGCACCGGACCTGCCGTGCCTACACCGTCGCCGGGCTGGCGGTCCCGGTGTTCGGCGTCGCCACCGGCGCCCGGCTCGGCGTCCTGACCGACGCGTGGCTGCTGGCGTCGGTCGCGCTGACCGCCGGGGCGGCGGCGCTGCTGGCGCTGGCGATCCTGCCCGGCCAGCGGCGCCTCCTCGCGGGCGCGGGGACGGACGACGAGCTGCATGTGCGCGCGGAGTCGGCGCGGCTGGCGATGCTCACCGGGACGTTCAACCTGCTGTGGGCCGTGGTCGTCGTGCTGATGATCGTCCGTCCCGGCTCGACGACGGGCGCGTGAGCCGTGCGCACGCTGCGGATCGCGTCCGCCCTGGAGGCCGTCTCGCTGGCGGTCCTGCTGGTCAACCTGGCCACCGCGCACGCCGAGGTGATCACGTCGCTCGGCGGGCCCGTGCACGGCACCTGCTATCTCGTCGTCATCGCGGCGACCTGGATGACACCGGACGCGGCGTTCCCCGGCGCCCGCCTGCTCGCCGTCATCCCCGGCGTGGGCGGGCTGCTGGCCCTGCGGGCGATCCGGCGCCGGACGGAGCGGGACGCCGCGTCGCTCAGCTGACCCGGCCGCACCCGGGAACCGCTTCTGGTGCGGGGCGCGGCGCGGGATCGGGCGCGGGGTTCTCGCGGATCCTCCGCCGGAGCGCCGTCGCGGCCAGGACGGCGGGGACCGCCAGGTAGAGGCCGCATGACAGGAGCACCACGCCGGTGAAGACGGCACCGACGCGGGCGAGTGCCCGGCCACGTCCGGTGAGGAGCCGGGTGGCGGACGCCATGCCGATGACGGTGACGGCCGCCAGGCACGCGGCGGTGACGCGCATCAGCGGGCCAAGGCCCACGCCGGTGGGCAGGACGGCGAGGGACAGCGCCGCCGTCGGCACCGCGAGCACGGCCAGGCTCCGCCGCGGGACCTGGCCGGGGGCCGAGCCGCGGGCGAGGACGGCGGGCAGCGCGCCGTCGCGGGCGAGGGCGGCGCCGAGGCGCGCGCCGCCCGCGACGTAGGTGTTCATCGCGACGAAACTGAGGACGAGCGCCGCCCCGCCGGTCACCGGACGGGCGGCACCGCCGATCCCGTCTTCGAGCAGCAGCGCGAGCGGCACCGGCGACGTCGCCGCGCGGTCGCCGAGGACGCCCGTCACCGTGACCGCGAGGCCGAGGTAGAGGACGCCGACGACGGCGAGGGTGAGCACGGTCGCGCGGGGCAGCAGGCGGCGGGGATCGGTGAAGTCGGCGGACAGGTGGCTCGCGGCCTCCCAGCCCGCGAAAGCGAAGAACAGGACCCCGGCCGCGTGCGCGACGCCGAGGGGGCCGTGCGGGGCGAACGGGGTGAAGTTGCCCGCGCGGACGTGCGGCGCGGAGGCCAGGGTCGCGGCGACCAGCAGCGCGGTCAGCACCGCGACGAGGACGAGCTGGATCCGCCCGGACAGCCGCAGGCCGCCGTGGTTGGCGGCGAACGCGGCGATGAGCAGGGCCACCGCCACGCCGGCCGACGCGGGCCGTCCGAGGCCCGCGGCGGCCGCCACGTGGTCGCCGCCGATCATCGCGCCCGCCAGCACGCCGACGGGCACGGCGCCGTAGAAGCAGAAGCCCGCCGCCAGCGCGGCCCGGGGCCCGAACGCGCGGGCCGCGAACGTCGCGACGCCGCCCGCGTCGGGATGGCGGGCGCCGAGCGCCGCGAACGTCAGCGCGACCGGCGCGCCCAGCCCGAGCAGCACCGCCCACGCCACGACCGCGGACGGGCCGGCCGCTGCCGCCGCCAGGTGCGGCAGGGCCAGCACACCGGGCCCGAGCACGGCGCCGGTGAGGAGCGCCGTCCCCTGGGCAAGGCCGATGCGGTGGCCGTCCGGACGGTTCATCTCGTCTCCGATCGATCGACATCCCGGCTTGAAAGTAGCCATATGCGCGGGTTTGCCGAGCCTCAGCTGAACGTTCGATCGGAATCGACCGCGATAATCCCTGCATGGACGAACTTGATGCGGAGATCGTGCGGCTTCTCCAGACAGATGCTCGGCAGTCGAACCGCGAGCTGGCCCGGACGCTCGGCATCGCGCCCTCGACGTGCCTCGAACGGGTCCGGTCTCTGACACGGCGCGGCGTGATCCGCGGCTACCACGCCGACATCAGCCCGGCGGCGCTCAACCGCGGCGTCCAGGCGCTGGTGGCCGTGCAGGTCCGCCCGCTCAGCCGGACGGTCATCAACACCTTCAAGGACTACGTGTCCGGGATGCCCGAGGTGATCGGCGTGTTCGTGGTCGCGGGCGGCGACGACCTGGTCCTGCACGTCGGCGTCCAGGACCTGGACCACCTGCACGCGTTCCTGCTGGACGGGCTCAGCAAGCGCAAGGAGATCGCCGGCTTCCGCACCTCGGTGATCTTCCAGCACGTGCACAACACCGTCCTCAGCCGGCTGGACGACGTCTGATTCCGCCGCAACCCGGGCCCGCCGGGCGGGGTTCATGGGTGCGGCGCGCCGGACCCGGCGCGCGCACCGACCGGAAGGAACCCCATGGACCTGCAGCTCACCGGCCGCGTCGCGGTCGTCACCGGCGCCTCGAAGGGCATCGGGCTGGCCGTCACCCGGACGCTGCTGGACGAGGGCGCCCGCGTGGCCGCCGTCTCCCGCAAATCCGGCGCCGACCTGGACGCGCTCGCCGGGCCGGACCTGCTGCACGTCGCGGCCGACCTGATGGACCCGGCGGCCCCGGCCCACGCCGTGGCACGCGCCGTGGAGGCGTTCGGCCGGCTGGACGTCCTGGTCAACAACGCGGGCGGGCCGCCGCCCGGCACGGCCCTGCCGCGCTTCGGCTTCCTGACGCCGACGGACGACGACTGGCGCGCGATGTACGAGTTCAACCTGTTCGCCGTCGTGCGGGCCGTGCGGGCCGCGCTGCCGCACCTGCTGGACAGTGACGCGGCGGCGATCGTGAACGTCTCGTCCGGCAACGCGCGCCGTCCGGGCCCGATGAACGTCGACTACAACTCGGCCAAGGCGGCGCTGAACAACCTGACGAAGGGGCTGTCGGAGGAGTTCGCGCCGCGGGGCGTCCGGGTGAACACGGTCTCACCCGGGCCCGTCCGGACGCCGTGGTGGACGGAGGAGGGCGGCGCCGCCGACATCCTCGCGGGCGCCACCGGCTCCGACCGTGTCGCGGTGCTGGAACGCGTCGCGCCCGAGATGATGGGCCTGACCACGGGACGGCTGGCCGAGCCGCAGGAGGTGGCGGACGTGGTGGCGCTCCTGGCGTCCCCGCGTTCGGCGAACACGACGGGCGCGGAGTTCGCCGTGGACTCCGGCTACCTCAAGGAACTCTGACCCTGGCGAAGCCATAAGCCATCCTGCTTGAAGCAAGCAGATCTATCTCTTGGACTTCTGGACGGGCGGCACCCAGGATGGAGGTGAAGAGGGAGAGCGGACGATCCGAGGGGGATCCCTATGAGCACGCACGGGACGCTGGCCGCCAAGGTCACCGGACCGGTCTTCGAGCCGGGCGGCGACGGCTACGACGATGAGCGCACGGGGTTCCAGACGGCGGACCCGCACCGTCCGGACGTGATCGTCGGAGCGGTGGACGCCGAGGACGTGCGGGCCGCCGTCGAGTACGCGGCCGAGAACGGCCTGCCGGTCGCCGTGCAGAACACCGGGCACGGCCTCCCGGCGGGCGCCCGGGGCGGGCTGCTGATCAGCACCCGCCGGATGACCGGGGTGCGCGTCGACGCCGCGTCCCGGACCGCCTGGATCGAGGCGGGCGTCCGGTGGGCCGACGTCGTCCCGGCCGCCGCGGCGCACGGGCTGGCACCGCTGAGCGGGTCGGCGCCGGGCGTGGGCGCGGTGTCGTACGTCCTCGGCGGCGGGATCGGGCTGATGTCGCGCGAGTACGGCAACGCCGCCGACCACGTCCGGTCGATCGACGCCGTCACCGCCGACGCGCGGGCGCGGCACGTGACGCCCGCGGGCGACCCGGACCTGTTCTGGGCGCTGCTCGGCGGCCGCGCCAACTTCGGCGTCGTGACGGGCCTGGAGATCGGCCTCGTGCCGGTCGCGCGGCTGTACGGCGGCGGCCTCTACTTCGACACCCCGCAGATCGGCGAGGTCCTGGAGACGTGGCGGACGTGGTCGGCCACCGTCCCGGACGCGATGACCTCGTCGATCGCGCTGATGCCCGTCCCTGACATCCCGGCGTTCCCGGAGCCGCTGCGCGGGCGGCATGTCGCGCATGTCCGTGTCGCGTTCGTCGGCGACGCCGCCGAGGGCGAGCGGCTCGTCGCGCCGCTGCGCGCGGCCGGGCCGCGGCTGATCGACAGCGTCGCGGACATGCCGTACACCGAGTCCGGATCCATCCACAACGAGCCGCCCGTCCCGATGGCGTACACCTCGACGAACGTCGCGGTGCGGGACCTCCGCGCGGACGTCGTCCGGATCCTGCTCGACCTGGCCGGGCCGGAGGCGCCCGACCGGGCCGTCGTGGAGATCCGGCAGCTGGGCGGGGCGCTCGCGGCGGAGCCCGCCGTCCCGAACGCCGTCGGCAACAGGGACGCCGGGTACCTCATCGGCGTGCTGTCCAAGCTCGGGCCGGGCGCCGACGAGGACGCGGTCCGGGCCCTGCACGAACGGTGCCGCGCAAGGCTCGGACCGCACTCGTCCGGGCAGATCCTGAACTTCCTCTTCGGCGCCGACGCGACGCCCCAGCAGGTGCGCGCCGCGTACGACCCGGCCGACTACCGGCGCCTCGCCCGGCTCAAGGCCGTCTACGACCCGTCCAACCTGTTCCGCCTGAACCACAACATCCCGCCCGCCGGGTGAAGGCGGCGCCCCACGCCCCTCACTGCTTGCGCTTCGGCAGGAACAGCGCCGGGACCAGCGAGAGGGCGAGGAACCCGAGCGCGACCAGGTAGGTGTGCCGGAACGCGTCCGAGAGGGGCTCCGCTATCGCGGCGTGCCCCTGCGGGCTGAGCCGGTGCAGGGCCTGGAGCGTTCCGCCGCCGTCCTCCGGGACGAGGCCGCTCATGAACGCCGACAGCACCACCGAGGTGACCGCCGTCCCGATGGCCGCGGACGTCGTGTTGACCAGGTTCACCGACGTGCTCGCCGCGGGTGCCCGCTCGTGCGACATGCCCCGCGTCGCCGCCGTCATCGTCGGCATCATCGTGGCGCCGCCGCCCGCGCCCATCAGCACCATCGCGCCGCACAGCGCCCAGTAGGACGCGTCCGCGCCGAGCTGCATGGCGAACAGCGCGAACCCGGTGACCGCCGTCGCGATCGCCACCGGCACGAGCCGTCCCGCCGGGAACCGGTCGACCAGCCGTCCCGCGACCTGCATCGCCGTGCCCGATCCCAGCGCGAACGGGATGCCGAGGAGGCCCGCGACGGTCGCGCTCTCACCCCGGACGACCTGGAGGTACAGCGGCAGCAGCAGCATCGTCCCGAAGTACCCGAAGGCGAACAGCGTCAGCGTCCCGGTGGCCGCCGCGTACGTCCGGTCCCGGAACAGGCCGAGGTCGATGAGCGGATCGCGGGCCGTCAGCGCGCGCACCACGAACGCGACGGCGAGGACCGCGCCCGCCACCAGCGGCACCAGCACCCCGGGCGTCCCGAAGCCGCCGCGCTCGCCGCCCGTCGTCACGCCGTAGAGCAGCGCGGCGAGGCCCGGGGAGAGCATCAGCAGTCCCGGCAGGTCCAGCGGGCGCGACCGCTCCGGGACGTCCCGGGGGAACATCCGCGATCCGAGCGCCACCACCGCGACCGCGACCGGCACGTTGACGAAGAACATCCACCGCCACGACACCTCGTCGATCAGCCAGCCGCCGAGCGCCGGCCCGGCCAGCGGGCCGACGAGGATCGCCAGGCCGAGCGTGCTCATCAGCCGCCCGAGCCGCTCCGGGCCCGCCACCCGCAGCAGGATCGTCATGCCGACCGGCATCACCATGCCGCCGGCGAGGCCCTGCACGACCCGGAACGTGACGAGCGACTCGACGTTCCACGCCAGCCCGGCGAGCACCGACCCCGTGGCGAACGCGGCGATGGCCCCGAGGTAGAGCCTCCGCGCGCCGAACCGCCCGACCGCCCACGCCGTGCCCGGGATGACCGCGGCGAGCGCCAGCGAGTACCCGGTCGCCACCCACTGGATCGTCGCGAGCGGCGCGTCGAAGTCCCGCGACAGCCGGTCGATCGCCACGTTCACGACGGTCATGTCCAGCGTGATCATGATCGCGCCGAGCACCAGCACGAGCACGATCGCCATGGGCCGCGGCCCCGCCCCTGACGGGGATCCCGTCCGGGGGCCCGCCGTCGTCGTCATGACCCGTACGGACGGACGGTCCGTGCCTCGCGCAGCGCGTGGCCCCACCAGTTCAGCTGGTCGAGCATCCCCTTGGCGGCGGCGCCGGCGCCCTCGGCGTCGTCCGGGGCGCCGTCCTCGCCGAACCAGTTCCAGGGCGTGTGGAAGCTGACCGTGTCGCGGATCGTGACCGCGTGCAGCTCCGCGAAGACGCTCCGCAGATGCTCGACGGACCGCAGCCCTCCCGCCAGCCCGCCGTACGAGACGAACCCGACGGGCTTGGCGCGCCACTCGGAGAAGTGCGTGTCGATCAGGTTCTTCAGCGTCCCGGGGAAGCTGTGGTTGTACTCGCAGGTGACGACCACGTAGCCGTCCGCCGACCGGAGCGCCGCGGTCACGTCCGCGAACCCGTCGGACGGCGCGGCGCCCAGCTCGGAAGGGGGCGGCGCGGCGGCCATGTCCACCACGTCGACGACCATGTCGTCGCGGCGCGCGGCCTCCCCGGCGAACCAGGACGCCACCGTGGGCCCGAACCGTCCCTGACGTGTGCTGCCGATGATGATCGCGATCCGCAGCGGATTCTCGGTCATGTCCCTCTCCTCAACATCGTCCCGGGACCGGCCCGTGGGGACCGGCCCGCCGACCACTCTGAGACCTCAGCATTAGTTGAGGTCAAGTCCCGGCGGCCGATGGGGAGAGGTCGAGGAGAGGGGGGCGACCGGCGTCAGACCCTGATCAGCCTCGCCGCGTGCTCGTACACCTCCTCGCGTGTGCGCGAGCCATGATCGGCGGCCAGGAAGTGGTTGCCGATCAGCAGCGAGAAGGCGAGCATACAGCGCGCCTCGACCTCGTCCTCGTCGGCGCACAGCTCGCGGAAGAGCGAGCGCATGTACTCCATCCGCTGGTTGTCGACGCGCCGGAGCCGGTCGGCGACGACCTTGTCGCGCCGGGCCCAGTCGCGGATCGCGAGGTCGATCGCCAGCAGCCGGTCGCTGGAGGCCAGCATGCCGGTCCTGCGCATCCTGGCCGGGGCTGCGGCGCCCTCGCCCTCGACGCGGGCGACCAGGTCGTGGATGCTCTCCCGCTCCCAGGCGTCGAGCATCTCTTCAAGTAGGGCGTTCCGGTCGGCGAAGTATCCGTAGAAACCGCCCTTGGTGACCCCGAGCGACTTCGCCAGGGCCTCGATTCGGACGGCGTCGGGGCCGCCGACGGCGAGCGCCCTGAGCCCCTCCTCGATCCATCTGCCGCGAGGAGTGCGGACCTCGGCACCCATGATTCTCCATTCCCTGTCCAGGTCGCGGCCCGGAGGCCGCGGCGCCGCCGGGCGAACGGCCACGAGACGTACGGCGCCGTAACGGGTACGCGCGCACGGCCCCGTGGGGACGGCCACGGGACCGACGCGGGGGATCGCGGGCGTGCGCCCGCGATCCGGGCACCGGACGCCTTTCGGCCGCATGCCGGGGAACCGTCACCGGCGTCACGGTGGTCTCGATCACACCGGGGCGCCCGGGAGGCAGCCGCCTCCTCGGACGCCGCCGCAAAGGGGGGCGGGGACGGCGCCCGTCACCGGGGGATCGTGACGGGCGCCGCCCCCGTACAGGGTCGTGCGAGGCGTCGTCGCCTAGCCGACCTGGAGGTCCACGCAGGCGTAGAAGGCGTTGCCCGTGTCGGCGATGTTCCAGACCGCCAGCACCTTCTGCCGGCCGGTGTGGCCGGCGAGGTTCACGGTGTGCGAGACGGTGGCGGGGGGCTGGGCGTTGTTACCGCTGACCACGGCCACGCGCGAACCACCGATGTAGTACTCCCAGTTGGTGGTGCGGTGCCGGGCGGTGAAGGTCCAGGTGAAGTTCACCGAGGTGCCGACCTTGGTGGCGGTCCACCCCTTGCTGTCGTCGTTGAGCTCGGCGAACGCGGAGTTGCCGCCGTTGCAGGTGCGCTGGCCCTGGCGTCCCTCGACGCTCTGTGGCTCGTATTTGACGCCGCCGCACTGGACGGTGTTCTGCGCGCACTGCGCCTGGCGGCTCGGCGGGGAGTTGACGTAGCCGTGCGCGCTGGCCGTTCCGGCGAGGACGACGACGAGGGCGGGGGTCAGGGCGACACCTGACGCGACGGCGATGATCTTCCTCTTCATGGGAGCTCCGAATCTCATGGTCTATGGCCGCGTTGGCGGCCACTGCGGGGGGTCGTCCGTGTGCTCCGGGCGGACTGGGCGGGTCACGTGCCGCCATGACCATCTCCGTCTGTGACCAGGCAGAATCTAATAGGAAAGTTTCCTATTAACGGAAATTTACCGCGACATCGTGCGATGTTCAATGCCGGGCTCCGTTTCACCCGCCAGGACGGTACGCCGATCACGACATGATCGCGAGACGTCCCGACCAGGCTGTCCGGAGGAACTCCAGGTGAACCGGCGGATTTTCGGACTGCCCACTTTCGGGGCGCGGACGCCGGCGCTTCCGCCTACTCGACCGGACCGGACGGGCCGCCGGGACGCGACGAGCCGTGGTCCCCGTCCGGCGCCGGTGTGATCTCGCTGACCGGGTCGCCACCGTAGGCCGGAGGGTCGCCGCCAGGCCCGCCGAAGGACGGGGGGTCGCTGCCCGGCCCGCCGTGACCCGGCCCATCGCCGGGACCCGGGCCGGGACGCGGGTCCTTGGGCTTCTCTGATTCCTCCGGCGTCTTCGTCTTCTTCGGCTTCTTGCCCTTCTCCTGCCCGCCGTTCTTGTCGCCCTTGCCCTTGCCCTTGGCCTTCGGGGACGGAGTGGTCGAGGGCGGCTTCGGCGGGCCCGGCACGATGGACGGCACCGGCGCCGGCGACCTGCCGCCGTCGGTCCCTCCGATCTTCGGCGAGCGGTGGGTGGGCGCCGGAGTCGGATCCTGGCCGGGGAGGTTCCCCGTGCCCGCCGCGACGGCGACCCCGCCTGACGCGACCAGGATGGCGACCCCCACAAGGATCTTGACGATCGCCACGCGGGGCAGCGCGGCCAGCCGCTGGAGGGGGGACCTCGCATGCCGGAACCCCCTGAGCGCCGCGACCGCTCCGGCCGTCTCCACCGCCTCCGCCGCCTCCGCCTCGCCGGCCGTCCCGGTGGACGGCGCGGTCTGGGCGGAGCGGGCGGAGCGGGCCGCCGTGAAGGCCGCGACCGCGGCGTCCTCGCCCGCGAGCTCCTCCGGCCGCGCGGGCGCCGCCGCGGCGGCCAGCAGCTCCCGCAGGCGGGCGAGCTCATCATCCGCCGCGCCGAGTCCGCAGGCCGCTTCGGCGGCCGTGCCGTCCTGGGCGTGGCCGATCACCGAGAGGTCGTCCGTGGCGCTCTCGGCCGCGGCGCGGTGTCCCGGAACGGTGTGCTCCGGAGCGCGGTGTCCCGCGGCGCGGTTCTCTGGGGTGGTGCCGGGCGAGGAGCGGTCGATGGCGGCCCGCGCGAGGGCGTCGAGCAGAAGCTCGGCGGTCCGCGGGTCGAGCCCTCCGGCCCTGTGCTGGTCGTTCATCTCACCCCTTCAGCGCCGGTACCGCCACTTTTGTCACCTCGATGTGCGGGCAGGGCGCCGGGCGGATCCGCGGTGCTCGGGGGGACCGCCTTCGGGGCGACGGCGTCCGAGGCGACGGCGTCCGAGGCAAGGGTGCCGGCGGCCGCCTCCGGGACGGCGGTGCCCGTGGCCGCTTCCGGCGACGCGGGCGTGAGCCGCTCCGCGAGGCGGCGGAGTCCGCGGTACGCGGCGGTGCGGACGGCGCCCGACCGCTTGCCGAGCACCGTGCCCGCCGACTTGGCGTCCAAGCCCATCACCACGCGCAGCAGCACCGCCTCGGCCTGGTCGCGCGGCAGCTCGCCGATGAGGCGCAGGGCGTCGGCGGTGGCGATGCCGTCCAGGGCGATGGACTCGGTGTCGCCCTCCGCCGCCACCGTGAGCAGGTCCTCGACGGGCAGGTCGGAGGCGGGACGGCGGGACCTGCGGCGCAGGTGGTCCAGGGCGCGGTGACGGGTGATCGTCGCGGTCCAGCCGCGGAAGCCGTCCATGTCGCCGCTGAAACCGGGCAGGTCGCGGGCGATCTGCAACCACGCCTCGGACGTGACGTCCTCGGCGTCCGCGCCGACCAGCGCGCCGGCGAACCGGATCAGCCGCGGCTGCACATCGCGGTAGAGCAGGCGGAAGGACTCCTCGTCGCCGTTCTGCGCCGCGCGCAGGGCGCGGCTAAGTTCGTCCTCCTTCACCACATCTTCCGCCTGTACCTCCACTTTCGTCATCCGGGTCATTGTGCAGGGATTTCATGCGCTGTGTGACACGAAAGGCGGGCATGGCGCTGAAGGGGTGAACGTCCCTGGCGCAAAAGCGCTCCGACCGTTCCACGACCTCCGAAATGACGGCCCAGATGATCAGTGACGCCCCGGCACGGCGCCCCCTCCCCGACGAGGCGCCGGACGCGCCCGCGGTGTTCGCCGATCCGAGCGGGCGGCGCCGGCGTCTCGTGCGGCGGCTCGGGCTCGGCGCGGGCACCCTGCTCGTCCTCTACCTGGGAGCACTCGGCGTGGGCGTGGCGACGGGCGCGGACGTGCCGCTCACGACGTGGGACGACCCGCCCGGCACCCACCGCGTGAACAAGGGCGGGCGGGACGACGCCGCGACGCGGGAGGGCGAAGGCCGCGGCACCGGGCGGCCGGGGGCGGGCCGGTCCGGCGGAGGCGCCGGGGCCCCGACCACGGTCCCCTCGCCGACCGCGACGCGCACGTCGGTCGCGGTGCCGCCCGCGAGGCCGGCGCCGCCCGGCTCGTCCACGCCGCCGGGCGCGGGGACCCCCACCGGCCGGCCGGGCAACTCGCACGCCTCCCCGCCCAGGTGGGGCCACGAGAAGAAGCCGCGCTGACGGTGCGGTCCCGCGAACCCAGAGGGCACTGGGTCCTGCTGCTGCTCGGCGCGTTCGCGCTGGCCGTCCTGTTCCTGCTCGACGGCTTCGCCCGCGGTGCGGTCGGCGAGGCCCCGCACCGGGAGCCGGTCCGTCCCGCGCCGGCGCCGCCCGAGGTCACCGGCGGCGGGCCGGTGGTCACCCTGGCGGACGGCACGCCGCGCGGCCTGCGGATGCCGCCCCGGACCATCGCGCTCACCTTCGACGACGGGCCCGACCCCGAGTGGACGCCCCGGCTGCTCGACGTGCTGCGACGGCGTGACGCGCATGCCACGTTCTTCGCGATCGGCGCCCACATCGCGCAACACCCGGCGCTGACCCGCCGCGTCCTGCGCGAGGGGCACGACATCGGCTCCCACACCTACACGCACGTCGACATGGCGGCGGCCCCGGCCTGGCGCGACCGCCTGGAACTCGACCTCACGCAGCGGGCGCTGGCGGGCGCCGCGGGCGTGCACACCCGGCTGATGCGGATGCCGTACTCGTCCCGTCCCGACGGCCTGACCGAGGCGGAGTGGCGCGCGGCGGAACGCGCGGGCGAGGACGGGTACGTCATCGTCCTCGCCGACCGCGACACCGAGGACTGGGCCAGGCCGGGCACCGCGGAGATCGTCCGGTCGGCGCTGGCGGCGGGCCGCCGCGGCGAGGGCGCGGTCGTGATGCTGCACGACTCGGGCGGCGACCGGACGCAGACCGTCGCGGCGGTCGAGCAGATCATCGACCGGCTCCGGCCGATGGGCTACCGGTTCACGACACTGACGCAGGCGCTGGGACTGCCCCCGGCGCAGGTCGCGGTGCCGGTGCACGAGCGGGCCGCCGGGTGGGCGCTGGTGACGGCGCAGCGGGCCGCGGCGACGCTGACCGGGACGCTCGGCGCGCTGTTCGCGCTGGCCGGGATCCTGTGCACGGCGCGGCTCGTGATGCTGCTGATCTTCGCGCACGTCCACATGCGGCGGGCGCGCGGGCACCCCGGACGGGTCCGCGGGCACCCACGCCGGGCCCGCGGCGCGCCCGTCCTGCCCGGTGTGCCGGGGTACGACGGGCTGCCGCCCGATCCGTTCCCGCCGGTGTCGGTGATCGTCCCCGCCTACAACGAGGAGGCCGGGATCGCGGCGACGGTCCGGTCGCTGGCCGCCACCGACTACCCGGGGACCGTCGAGGTGATCGTGGTGGACGACGGCTCGACCGACCGCACGGCCGCGATCGTCGAGGCGCTGCGGCTGCCCGGGGTCCGGCTGATCCGCAAGCCCAACGGCGGCAAGCCGAGCGCGCTCAACGCGGGTGCCGCGGCGGCCCGCGCGGAGATCCTGGTCCTGGTGGACGGCGACACCGTCTTCCGGCACGACACGATCCGGCATCTCGTCGCGCCGATGTCCGACCCGCGGGTCGGCGCGGTCAGCGGCAACGCCAAGGTCGCCAACCGCGGCGGGCTCCTCGGCCGCTGGCAGCACATCGAGTACGTGATCGGCTTCAACCTCGACCGGCGGATGTTCGACGTCCTGCGGTGCATGCCGACGGTGCCCGGCGCGGTCGGCGCGTTCCGCCGCGCCGCGCTCGCCCGGGTCGGCGGCGTCCCCGAGGAGACCCTCGCCGAGGACACCGACCTCACCATGGCGATCTGCCGGACCGGCCTCCGCGTCGTCTACGAGGAGAAGGCGCTGGCCTGGACGGAGGCGCCGTCGTCGCTGCGGCAGCTGTGGCGGCAGCGGTACCGCTGGTGCTACGGCACGATGCAGGCGATGTGGAAGCACCGCAGGGCCGTCGTCGAGCGCGGCGGGTCGGGCAGGCTCGGGCGCCGGGGCCTGGTCTACCTGACGGTCTTCCACGTGCTGACGCCGCTGCTCGCGCCCGCCATCGACCTGTTCGCCCTGTACGGCCTGGTGTTCCTCGACCCGGCCGGGCCGCTGCTGATGTGGGCGGCGTTCACCGCCGCCCAGACCGCCGCCGGGGCCTACGCGCTCTGGCTGGACGGGGAGCCGATCCGTCCCCTGTGGGCGCTGCCGTTCCAGCAGATCGTCTACCGGCAGCTGCTGTACCTGGTCGTCGTCCAGTCGGTGGTCACGGCCGTGCTCGGGGTCGGGCTGCGCTGGCAGACGATCCGCCGCACGGGGACGTTCGGCGACGTCCCGGACGTGCCCGCGGCCCGGTAGAACACCCGGACGACCCCGGGAACAATCCCGGGAGGCTCTCGGTTACATATGACAGCCGGTGTGCCTGGTGTCCCCGGGCCTCACCTTTCGCCTTCACGGAATACCGTCCGGCTGGAGCCGTGTTGTGCCTTTCGCCGAGAGGCGACCCACACACCGGCGTACGACCAGCGCCCCGCCGGGTCACGCGACCCGGCGGGGTCTGGTCATTCAGGGCGATGGAAGACTTGCGGCATGAGTCTCGCTTCGCACCTGGAGGATCTCGGCCGCCCGCTCGTGGAGGAGCAGCTCAAGCACCCGACCGTCGCGGGCATCGCGCGCGGGGACCTCCCCGAAGCGGTGTTCCGGTCCTGGCTGGAGCAGGACTACCTCTTCCTGCACGACTACGTCCGGGTCTTCTCCCGCCTCGCCTGGCAGGCGCCGTCCGCGCACCTCGGCGACCTCGTGGACCTCGCGTACACGACGTTCCACGACGAACTCGACCTGCACCGTTCGCTCTCCGCCTCGTTCGGCGCCGACCTGGACGGCGCGGCGCAGGGCCCCGCCTGCGCCGCTTACACCACGTTCCTGCTGGACAGCGCCGCCACCTACGCCGAGGGGCTCGCCGCGCTCTACCCCTGCATGTGGGGGTACTCGACGCTCGGCGCCCGTCTCGCCGAGGACCCGCCGTCCGAGCCGCGCTACCGCCGCTGGGTCGACACCTATGCCGATCCCGGATTCGCCGCGCTGACGGGCCGCTGCGCCCAGATGATCGACGAGTCGGGGGCCGACGCGGGACGCGCCGAACGCCTGTTCCTGGAAGGTATGCGCCACGAGCTCGCCTTCTGGGACGTGCCGCTCTGACCCTCGGAACCGCCCGCAGGACCGGATGACCGTCAGGACCGGATGACCGTCAGGACCGGATGACCGTCAGGGCCGGGCGGCCGTCAGGGCCGGGTAGTCGACGTACCCCTCGGCCTCCCCGCCGTAGACGAGGTCCGGGATGTACGGCGCCAGCGGCGCGCCGGTGGCGAACCGCGCAGGCAGGTCGGGGTTGGAGATGAACAGGCGCCCGAATGAGAACACGTCCGCCAGGCCCGCCGCGATGACCTCCTCCCCGGCGCGCTGCGCGGTGGCCTCAGGCCCGTTGAAGTTGCCGATGAGCGTTCCCGACCAGCGGGGCCGCAGGTCGGCGAGCGCACCGTAGGCACCGCGCTCGATGACGTGCAGGTACGCGAGGCCGAGCGGGTCGAGCGCGTCGACGAGCGCGCGGTAGGTGCCGCGCGGGTCCCGCTCGGCGATCTCGTTCTCCGGGTTGTCGGGCGAGATCCGCAGTCCGACGCGCCCGGCGCCGATCGCGGCGACGACGGCGTCCACCACGTCCAGGGTGAAGCGGAGCCGGCCGTCGAGCGAACCACCGAACCGGTCGGTGCGCAGGTTGGTGTTCTCGGCGAGGAACTGCTGGAAGAGGTAGCCGTTCGCGCCATGGATCTCCACCCCGTCGAACCCGGCGCGGACCGCGTTGCGCGCCGCGGCGGCGAACGCGGCGACCGTCTCCTCGATCTCGGCGATCGTCATCGCGCGCGGCGTCACGTGATCGAGGTCGCCCTCGTGCGTGAAGATCTGCTCCGACTCGATCCGCACGGCCGACGGCGCCAGGGGGGTCGCCCCGCCGGGCTGGGCGAGCGGATGCGACATGCGCCCGACGTGCCAGAGCTGGGCGAAGATCGTCCCGCCCACCGCGTGGACGTCACCGGTGACCTCGCGCCACCCCGCGACCTGCTCGTCGGTGACCAGGCCGGGGATGCCGGGACCGGCCTTGCCGCGGGGGTCCGGCCAGATCCCCTCGGTGACGATCAGCCCGGCGGCGGCGCGCTGCGCGTAGTAGTGCCTGGTCAGCGGGTGCGGGACGGCGGTGACGTCGTCCGCCCGTCCGCGCGTCATCGGCGCCATCGCGATCCGGTTGGGCAGGGTGAGGTGCGGTCCCTCGTAGGGGTGGAGGAGGGGGCTGGCCATCGTCATCACCTTCCGTGCCGGTGTTCTTACCGTACTGGAATTTGCATGTACCTACATGTGTTGTATGTACATGCAGATATTGGCACCCTGGGTACGATGTGTCAACGGAAAGCCGAGGTGGACGTGATGAGGGCAGACGGGACCGGGATCGACGCCCGGGTCTGGGACGGCGTGGTGACCCTCCACGGCCGCGTCGAGCACCGGCTGGCGAAGGCCCTGCAACGCGGGCACGGCGTCGGGCTCTCGGAGTTCCGGGCGCTGTGCCGGCTCGCGCAGTCCGACGACGGCGAGCTGCGGATGCAGGAGCTCGCCGACCTCATCGGCCTCAACCAGAGTTCGGTCAGCCGGCTCGTCGCCCGGCTGGAGGCCGCCGGCCTCACCGGGCGCGCCATGTGCCCGAAGGACCGGCGCGGCGTCTACACCGTCATCACCGAGGACGGGCGTGACCTGCAAGAGCAGGCGGCCCCGACCTATCTGGCGACCTTGTCCGAGGCGCTCGACGACGCCGCCGCCGACCCCGGCCTCGGGCCGTTCGTCGAAGGACTTCGCGGATTGCTCACGCTGAGTCAGTAACAGCGAGCTCCCGGTGAGATAGATTCGGGCCCGTGCGTGCGAGTCGCGTTCACCGCGTGCCCGCCGGCCGCCGCCTCACGGTGCTGCTCTGGCCGGTCCTGCTCATCGCCATCGCCCTGGTCACGGCGCTGTCCGGATCGGACGAGGCGCGCTGCCCGGCTGGAGGGGGCGTCCCCGTCCCCGCGCCGCTGTCCATGCTGGCGCACCACGGCGGCGAACCGGTCATGGCGCGCTGCCCCACGTCCCCGCCGGTGCGGCCGGCCGAGCGGCGGCACGGTGACCTGCGGATCGGCAGGGAGGCGGTGCCGCGTTTCTGAGGCGTCGGCGCCCGTGTGGCGTTAGGTGGACCTACGACGGGCCCGCAGTGGTGTCGGCGACGAAGGGCGCGCCGCCGTCCGACTGCATCCGCGTGATCGCCCTGCGCACCGCCGGACCCGCCCAGCCGCCCGCCGTCACCGCCGCGACCCGCCGTTCCAGGTCCACGACGTGGGCGAACAGGACGCGGGTCAGGTCGCAGGCGTGCGCGATCTCCAGCAGCGACGCCGTCCGCCGCCCGGGCACGGTGTTGTCGAAATCCGCGCCCGCGAGGGCCGCGTCGAGCCGCGCGAGGATCTCCCGCCTGGGCACCGGGTTCATCTCGGGATGGCTGCTGGAGCGCAGCACGCCGAGGATCCGCTGCTCCTCCTCGGCCAGGATGCCCTGCCCGATGAGCGCGTTGCGCAGCCGCAGCCGCAGGGTCGCGCCGCTCAGATCGGCGACCAGGCGGTGGGCCCGGGCGCCAGGGGCGCGGACGATCCGGGTGAACGCCTCGTCCAGCGCGGGATCGCGCGGCGACGTCACCGGGCCGCCCGGCGATCCGGCATCGCCGAACGACACCGATTCCAGCAGCGGGACGGCCGAAGGGGCGTTCGGCGGGAAGGGGACGTGCGGCGGGAGCGGAGCGGGCGGGCCGGCGTCCGGGACGGCGGGGTGGGCGCGGTCGCCGTCGAGCCGGACGCGGCCGGACACGACCAGTTCGGAGAGGATCGCGCCCGCCAGGGCCAGATCGAGCTTCGCCGCACCGATGACGGGACGCCCGCCGGCCGGATGGATGGCCAGCAGGAGAAGCTCATCAGCAATCCTCATGTGCTCGTGCTCCCTTCGCACTCACCCACTGTGAGACGGCGCGAATCGATACCAGGTTGCCAGGAACACCCGAAAAACGTTAGCGCGCGGCCCCGGGAAAGGGCCGCGCGCTCGGATCGCGAGGTCAGGGCACCGGCGGCGCCCGGCATCCGTCAAGGACCGCAAGGGGTGGTCAGCGCACCGCCGGAACCCCCCGCCGCGCGGATCCGGTGGTCACCGCGCCGTCCTCATCCGCGGACCCCGCGAGCGGCGTGAACCCGCGCAGCCGCAGGCTGTTGCTCACCACGAACACCGACGAGAACGCCATCGCGCCGCCCGCGATCATCGGGGTGAGCAGGCCGGTCGCCGCCAGCGGCAGTGCCGCCACGTTGTAACCGAACGCCCAGAACAGGTTGCCCTTGATCGTCCGGAGCGTGCGCCGGGACAGCCGGATCGCGTCCGCCGCGGCCCGCAGGTCCCCGCGCACCAGCGTCAGGTCGGACGCCTCGATCGCCGCGTCCGTGCCGGTGCCCATCGCGAGGCCCAGGTCGGCCTGGGCGAGCGCGGCGGCGTCGTTGACCCCGTCGCCGACCATCGCGACCGTCCGACCCTCGTCCTGGAGGCGCCGGACGACGTCGACCTTGTCCTTCGGCAGGACCTCGGCGACGACCTCCTCGATCCCGACCGCGTCCGCGACCGCCCGGGCGACGGTCTCGTTGTCGCCGGTCAGCAGGACGGGCCGCAGCCCGAGCCCGCGCAGCCGCGCGACCGCCTCCGCCGACGTCGGCTTGACCTGGTCGGCGACGGTGACGACCGCGCGGGCCTCACCGTCCCAGCCCACCGCGACCGCGGTGCGGCCGAGCGCCTGCGCGTCCGCCATGGCCTTCTTCAGGGCGGGCGTCAGCTCCTGTGCCCACTCGGCCAGCAGTTGCGGGCGGCCGACGAGCACGCCGTGCCCGTCCACCACCCCCTGCACGCCCAGGCCCTCGACGTTGGCGAAGTCCTCGACGGTGCCCAGCGTCCCGGCCCGCTCCGCGGCGCCCCTGGCGATGGCCTGGGCGATGGGGTGCTCGGACGCGTCCTCCAGCGCCCCGGCCAGCCGCAGGACCTCGGTCTCGTCGACGCCCTCGGCGGTGACGACGTCGACCAGGGCCATCCGCCCGGTGGTGACGGTGCCGGTCTTGTCGAGCACGACCGTGTCGACGGCGCGGGTCGACTCCAGCACCTCCGGGCCCTTGATCAGGATGCCGAGCTGCGCGCCGCGTCCCGTCCCGACCATCAGGGCCGTCGGGGTCGCGAGGCCCAGCGCGCACGGGCAGGCGATGATCAGCACGGCGACCGCGGCGGTGAACGCCCCGGCGGCGCCGCCGCCCGTCCCGATCCAGAAGCCGAGCGTGGCGGCCGCCAGCGCGATCACGACCGGGACGAAGACCCCCGAGATCCGGTCGGCGAGCCGCTGTACCTGCGCCTTCCCGGCCTGGGCGTCCTCCACCAGCCGCGCCATCTGCGCGAGCCGGGTGTCGGAGCCGACGCGGGTCGCCCGCACCAGCAGCCGCCCGCCCGCGTTGACGGTCGCGCCGGTGACGGTGTCGCCGGGCCCCACCTCGACCGGGACGGATTCGCCGGTCAGCAGCGACGCGTCCACGGCGGACGAGCCCTCCTCGACCGTCCCGTCCGTGGCGATCTTCTCGCCGGGGCGGACGACGAACACATCGCCCACCGCGAGCCGCTCGACCGGGACGCGCTCCTCCCGGGCCGTGCCCCCGGGGCCGTCCCGGACGACCGAGACCTCCTTGGCGCCGAGCTCCAGCAGCGTCCTCAGCGCGGCGCCCGCGCGGCGCTTGGACCGCGCCTCGAAGTAGCGTCCGGCGAGGATGAACGCGATGACGCCGGACGCGGCCTCCAGGTAGATGTTCATGGACCCGTCCGAGCGGGTCATGGAGAACTCGAAGCCGTGCTTCATCCCCGGCTCGCCTGCCGTCCCGAAGAACAGCGCCCACAGCGACCAGCCGAACGCCGCGAGCGTGCCCACCGACACCAGCGTGTCCATGGTCGCGGCGCCGTGCCGCAGGTTGGTGAAGGCGGCCTTGTGGAACGGCCAGCCCGCGTAGACCACCACCGGCGCCGCGAGCGCCAGCGACAGCCACTGCCAGTTCTCGAACTGCAGGGCCGGGATCATCGCCATCGCGATGACCGGCACGGACAGCACCACCGAGGTGACCAGCCGCTCGCGCAGCGTCCGCAACCCATCGGCGGGCCCGTCCTCGGCGGCCGGGGCCTCGCCGCCGGTGCCGCTCTGGGGCGGCGGGGGCAGCTCGGCGGTGTAGCCCGCCTTCTCGACGGACGCGACCAGGTCCTCGGGAGAAACCCCCGCGGGGAACTCCACCCGGGCCTTCTCGGTGGCGTAGTTGACGGTGGCGGTGACCCCGTCGATCCTGTTGAGGCGCTTCTCGATGCGGGCGGCGCAGGACGCGCACGTCATCCCGCCGATCGCCAGCTCGATCCGCCCGGGTTCCGCGTCGGGTACGGCGCCGGTCGTCATCGCTCCTCCTCTTCCTCGCTCGTACGGGCGTCAGTGCGTGTGGTCGTGGCCCTCGCCGGGCCCTCCGGAAGGCTCTCCGGCGGGCGGGGGCGCCTGCGGCACCGATCCGGCGTGCACGGTGAACTCGGCCGTGCGGACCTTGCCCGCATGCTGGAAGTCGAGGTACAGACGGTAGGCGCCCGCGCTCGGCACCTTGGCGTAGAAGGTGATGCCGGGTCCCGCCTTCGTCTTCCCGTCGCCCGGCTCCCCGTCCGGGTGGACGTGGAGGTAGGCCAGGTCGCCGCTGCGGAGCGCGACCAGATGCCCGTACGCCTCCAGGTACGGTTGCAGGTCCGTGACGGGCTCACCGTCCTTGCCCACCGAGAGGACGAGCCTGCTGGTCCGGCCGGGTGCGAGGCTCCCGCTCAGGCGCACCTCGTAGCCGTCCACCCGGGCGACCTGCTCGGGCTCCGGAAGCGGCGTGAACCGGCCGTCGCCCTCGGCGAAGATGTCGGCGCCCAGGGTCAGCTGCTGCTTCGCCCCCTCGGGCTGGACGTCGGTGAAGAACCGGTAGGTCCCCGCCTTCGGCAGCACCACCTGGACGGCCCAGACCCCGCCGCCGACCTCCGCCGGGTGCAGGTGCTGGAAGCCCGACAGGTCGCGCCGCGCGATGATCAGGTGCAGCCGCTTGCCGTGCAGGGGCGTGAACCCCGTGACGGGCCTGCCGTCCGGCCCGTTGACCGTGAACCTGAAGTCGGTCGGCTCGCCCGGCCGGAACGTCGTCCGGCGGGGGACGAGCGTGTAGCCGTCCTGGGAGATCTGGAGGCCGCCGGGTACCGGGGTACCGGTATCGGCACCGCCGTGCCCGCCGCCGTGCCCGCCCGGTGCGCCGCTCTGCGCGCCGCCCTTCTCACCGCCGTGCCCGCCGTGCCCTCCGGTGTCCGCCGTGGCGCCCACCGGACCGGCGATCTTGCCGATCCCTGCGGCGCCGCCGAAGACGACGGCCAGGCCCAGGGCGTAGGCGCCCAGCTTGGTCGCTGTGTTCATCGTCCTGCTCCGTCCCGCGCGCTCACTGCCTGAGTTCGTATCCGGCCTCCTCGACGGCGCCCTGGATCAGGACGTCGTCGACGGGGCCGTCGCTGGTGACGGTCACCGTGCCGGTCTGGAGGTCCACGTCGACGCCGGTGACGCCCGCGACCCGCTCGACCTCCTCGGTGACCGAGCTGACGCAGTGCCCGCAGGTCATCCCGGTCACGGTGTAGGTGGCGGTGCTCATCTCGCGGCTCCTCATCTCGGTTCATGTACCCCTAGGGGGTATCTTGCGGCCCTCATGGTGCCATAACCCGGCACTCGGCACAACCCGTACCCCCTAGGGGTTATTTCGAGATCTGGATCACACCTCCGCGGCGGCCGCGGCCCGGAGGTTATCCACAGGCACGACGCCCGTCCTCCCCCAGCGCTTTGGGGATATTCGTAGAGGTATCGACCTCGGAAACCGGCCCCTGGCACACGGATCCGGTGTTGTGCACAGGGTTTTCCACAGGGCTTGCCGACTCTGTGGACGGGTTCATCGCGGATACTGGGGAGCATGCCTGAGTTGCCTGAGGTGGAGGCGCTGGCCGGCTTCCTGCGGGAGCGCGCGGTCGGCCATGCCGTCGCCCGCATCGATGTTCTCGCCATCTCCGCGCTGAAGACGTACGACCCGCCGGTGACCTCCCTCGGCGGCCTCACCATCACCGGCGCCGCCCGGCACGGCAAGTTCCTCGACCTCGACGTCGACGGCCTCCACCTGGTGATCCACCTGGCCCGCGCGGGCTGGCTCCGCTGGCGCGACGAGATACCGGCGCGTCCCGTCCGGCCGGGGGGCAAGAACCCGCTCGCCCTGCGCGTCCACCTCGACGACGGCTCCGGTTTCGACCTCACCGAGGCCGGCACGAAGAAGGGCCTGGCCGTCTACGTGGTCCGCGACCCCTCGGACGTCCCCGGCGTCGCGGCGCTCGGACCCGACCCCCTGGACCCCGCCTTCACCGCCGAGGCGCTCGGCGCGATCCTCGCGGGCAAGCGCACCCAGATCAAGGGCCTGCTCCGCGACCAGAAGGTGATCGCCGGGATCGGCAACGCCTACTCCGACGAGGTCCTGCACGTCGCGCGGACGTCCCCGTTCAAGATCGCCTCCTCGTTCACCCCGGACGAGGTCACGGCCCTGCACGAGGCGATCATCACGACCCTGCGGGACGCCGTGGAGCGCTCCCGCGGCCTGGAGGCACAGGACCTCAAGGGCGAGAAGAAGACCGGCCTCCGCGTCCACGGCCGCACCGGGCAGAAATGCCCGGTGTGCGGCGACACCGTCCGCGAGGTCTCCTTCGCCGACTCGTCCCTCCAGTACTGCCCCACCTGCCAGACCGGAGGCAAGCCGCTGGCCGACCGCCGCCTCTCCCGTCTCCTCAAGTGACCGGGGAAAGAGAAGGACCCTGACCGAGGGGTCAGGGTCCAGGGGACGGAAGAGCGGGTCCAGGGGACGGGAAGGACGGGGACCGAGCGGGGAAGCGTCTGGTCAACGGACCTTCGGGACGTCGCCGAAGAGGGCGCCCACCGCACTCCAGCGGTGGAGCTGGCAGCCGTCCTTGCGGGTGAACCGGGTGTCGATCTTCTCGCCCTGCCAGGTGCCCGTGACCGTGGCGATCTCCGGACCGCCGTAGATCTGGGTGCACATCTGGTCCTTGGGGACGGGCTTGAACGGCTGTTTGACCTTGGTGAGCGCCGCGCACGCGTCGGCGGCCTTCGGATGATCGCCGCCGGGCGGCGCGCAGTTGAGGGTCCAGGTCTTGGCCGGTGCCTCCGCAGAGGCCCGGACCTGGATTCTGAGGCTGTCCGCCGGGGTACCCGAAGGCTGGACGGACGTCGTGCCCGAGGGCTGGTCGGCGGGCTTGCCGGAGGACTGTTCGTCGCCGCAGGCCGCCAGTGAGAGGATCATGGCGAGGCCGGGCGTCGTCAAGAGGAGCGTCCGATACCGCATACGTGATTCGACGCGGTGGGGCCATGCGCGGTTCCATGGGGGTGTGATGAATTTCGGGGACGACGTGCCGGCGGTCGACGCCGCTGACGTTCCGCAGGATGCGTACCTGCTGGACGTGCGCGAACAGGAGGAATGGGACGCGGGGCACGCACCCGGGGCGGTCCACATCCCGATGGGCCAGCTGGGAGACCGGGCGTCGGAGGTGCCCCGCGACCAGGACGTCTTCGTGATCTGCCGGTCCGGCGCGCGGTCCGCCCAGGTGACGGTCGCGCTCAACCAGGCGGGGTGGCTGGCCCGGAACGTCGACGGCGGGATGAAGCGGTGGGCCGAGGCGGGGCGTCCGATGGAGGCCACCGGTGACGGGCCGCCGTACGTTGCCTGACTTTTTGGGCCCTGTACCATCGGTTTGACCGATATCCGCGGGAGCTCGGGCTGACCGGGCTGAGAGGGTGACTCGCAGGCGTCACCGACCGCATGAACCTGTCCGGGTAATGCCGGCGTAGGGAGTGTGTTCCATGACGTCCGCCCTCGGCGCGCGCGCCAACGAGCGCCCACGGGACGAGGTCCCCTACACCCTCGACGAGCCGGCGCCGAAGGTCCTCGGCTTCTGGGACCAGAGCGCTTTCTGGGCGAACCTCGGCGTCAGTTTGTTCGCGTTCTCCGGCGCCTACACCGTCCTGGCGCCGGGCACGGACGGCAAGCCGACGCTGTCGATCGTGGCGGGGATCGTCGCGATGGCCGTGGGGACCGCGCTGGGCGGGCTGATGCTCGGCCTCGCCGCGGCACCCGGCGCGCGGACGGGCCAGCCCGCGATGGTGCTCTTGCGGGGACTGTTCGGCGCGCGGCTGTCCTACGCACCCACCGTGCTGAACATCGCCCAGTTGGTGGGCTGGGGGACCTTTGAACTGATCGTCATAGCGGACGCCGCGCGCGCTCTCTGGGACGGCGTTCCGCGGTGGGCCTACGTCATCACGGCCGGGGTCATCACGACCGTGTTGACCATCTGGCCGCTCGGCTCGGTGCGGATGCTGCGCCGGTACGTGACCGCCGCGGTCATGGTCGCGCTCGTGTACTTCTACATCCAGCTCGTGCGCGAGCCACTTCCTGACCTCACGGACGGCTCCTGGGGCGGATTCTGGATCGGGGCAGACGCGGCGCTGGCCGTCTCCATCTCCTGGGTCCCGGTCGCCGCCGACTACACACGGCACGCCCGAAGCGCGCGCGGGGCGTTCGGTGCCGCGTCCATCGGATACTCGGTCACGCAGATCATCGCCTACGTCCTCGGGCTGCTCGCCCTGGCCCTGGTGGCGGGCGACTCCTCGAAGGTCTTCGACCCGTTCCTGAACGTGACCCTCGGCGTGCTGTTCTTCGCGGTGTTCGTGCTGCGCGAGGCCGACCAGTCGTTCGCGAACGTGTACTCCACGGCCGTCTCGATCCAGAACCTCGTCCCCCGCGCGGACAGGCGGGTCCTCACGATCGCGCTCGGCACGGGCATCACCGTCCTCGCGCTGGTTCTGGACATCGGCGACTACGCGGGATTCCTGTCACTGATCGGCTCGGTGTTCGTCCCCCTCCTCGGCGTCCTCGCCGCCGATTTCTTCCTCGGCAGGGGACGTGAATGGGACATGTCGCGGACCGCGCCGTCGCGGTGGGGGATGATCGCGGCGTGGGCGCTCGGCGTGATCGCCTACCAGCTGATCAACCCGGGCACCGTGAGCCGGTGGGCCGGGTTCTGGACGGACGTCCAGGACGCGCTGCACTTCACCCCCCAGAGCTGGATGAGCGCCTCACTGCTGTCGTTCCTGGTGGCCGCCACCGCCGCGCTGGTCATCGGAAGAATGGCGCGGACGGCACACTGAGCACCCTCCGCCGCGCCCGGAAGCACCCGCGGCGGAGGCCCGAATACGCCGCCGTCACGCCCCTGAAGTGGCGTTCTTCCGGTAGATCGCGGTGTCCGGTGGGAACTTTTCGGTCCTGGTTGGCGGGCGCGGCACCCGGCCGCGGTGGCACGATGACAGACGTGCACCACCACGTCCACGACCCGATCGCGCGCGCCGTCATCGAGAGCGCCGCCGACGCGATCGTGGCCGTCGACCAGCGGCACCGCGTCACGGTGTGGAACCCGGCGGCCGAGCGGATGTTCGGCTGGACGGCCGAGGAGATGGTCGGGCGGGTCCCGCCGATCGTCCCCGACGAGCTGAAGGCCGAGCACAACGCCGTCCAGGAGCGGCTGCTCACCCGGCGGGCCGGGGAGGGCGAGAGCGGGCAGATCTCGATCGCGACGCGGCGGTTCCACCAGGACGGCCACCTCATCGACGTGCGCATCGACACGAGCCTGCTGAAGGACCCGGGCGGCACGCCGCTCGGCTGGGTCGGGGTGTACCACCCGGTGGAGGACGACGAGATCGTCCAGCACCACATGGCCGAGCGGGCGCGGCTCGTCCGGCGGCTGAACGACATCGTCGCCGACCTGAACGCCGAGCTCGACCTCGCGGTCGTGCTCGACCGGATCACGGCCGCGCTCATCGAGCTGACCGGCGCCGACGCCGGCGGATTCGTGCGGATCGAGGGCGAGCGGCTCCGGCTGGTCAGCATGTCCGGGCTGCCCGAGCACATGCGCGGCACGTCCGCGGAGCTGCGGCCGAGCCTGGTCGGCGAACTGCTGCGATCGGGCAAGACGGTGAAGCTCGCGACCGGCGAGCGGCGCCTCGGCGACCTCGTCTGGTCCGAGCTGGACGGCCTGCACACGGTCGCGCTCGGTCTGTCCTACCTGCAGAACCGCCCGTACGGCGCGCTGTACGCGCTGTTCTCGGGCCGCAAGGTCGGGCACATGGAGCTGGAGCTGCTGGAGCTCCTCGCCGGGCACGCAGGCGTCGCGGTCGGGAACGCCGTCGCCTACGCCGAGGTCGTCCGGCAGCGCGCGCACGAGCGCGCCGTCATCGACTCCAGCGCGGACGGCATCGCCGTCCTCGACCACGACCTCGTCGTCCGGCAGTGGAACCCCGCCGCGCACACCCTCACCGGCATCCCGCCCGAGGACGCGCTCGGCCGCCCGCTGCCGTTCGCGATGCCCGCGCTGGGCGAGATGCTCACGTTCCCGCTGGAGTCGGGGACCTGGCTGAACGTGCTGGCCGCCGAGATCGAGGAGACCGGCGAGCTGGTCGTGGACTTCCGCGACGTCTCCGAGGCCAAGGCCCTCGAAGAGGCCAAGGACCTGTTCCTCGCGACGACCAGCCACGAGCTGCGCACCCCGATCACGGTCGTGCAGGGCTTCGCGTCCACGCTGGTCAACCGGTGGGACGAGCTGGCCGATCCCGACCGCCGCACCGCCGTGGCCACGATCGCCGAGCGCGCCCAGTCGCTCGCCCGCCTCGTCGAGCACCTGCTGCTGGGCTCCCGCGCGGGCGCCGACGAGCTGGCCGTGACGATCGAGCCGTTCGACCTGACCCGCGTCCTAGAGGGCGTGGTCGGCGGGTTCCGGTCCCTGTCGCCGCTGCACCGCGTCGAACTGGAGATCGCACCGGACCTCCCGCCCGCGCAGGGCGACCCGATGGCGACCGACATCGTCCTCGGACAGCTTCTGGAGAACGCCTTCAAGTACTCACCGAACGGCGGGACGGTCTGGGTCCGCGCGCGCGCCGAGGGCCCCGACGTCATCGTGACGGTCGTGGACGAGGGCATCGGCATCGCCCCGGGCGACCACGACCGGATCTTCGAACGGTTCGTCCAGGGCGAGGCCGGGGACCGGCGCCGGTTCGGCGGCATCGGGCTCGGCCTCTACATCGTCAAACGGCTCACCGAAGCCCAGGGTGGGACGATTTCGGCGCACCCGGGCCGACCCTACAGTGATGCATTTCACACCAAGTCGCGAAAAGTCGGATCTGGTGTGACGACGATCTCAGACGGCGGCGGTCCCACTCCTCGAACGCATATCCGGAAAAGCGTCGCGACCGGGCACGACACCACCCCTCCGGGGGAGGGTACCTGCATGCGACTCGCCCTCCGCAGGGCCTGATCGACTCCGCGAGGACGGTTACTGTCCGTGACGATAGAGGGTGCTGGACCAGCGGGTGAGAACGCTGTGACCGGCGCTTTCCCCCTTCCTGACAGGTGGCAGCCTGGGCTTCTGCGGAAAAGTTCGGTGGCTGCAGGGTGTGATGGACGAAACGCGCGCGTGAGGAGTAATCCGCCGTTGGCTGGATAGATCCATTGTTGGTCGCCGTTGGTGACGAGATTCCGTTCCGACGCCGCAAACGGGGGTGATCACCGTGACCGGACGCCCGAAGACTCGTTGTGCAGGTGGCGAACCACATCCCCCGTGTTTCCGGCCGGTGACATTGGGGCATTTCGGTCGTACCGGAAGGGCTGCGACGGGCCTCGTCCGAGTCAGCGAATCCACGAGGAGGTGAGGGCGTCGAGCGTCGTACTACTGCCACACGCGCCGTCGAGCGTCGCGGTCGCCCGCAAGCGCCTCAGCTCCGATCTGGTCGCCTCCGGCGTCTACGAGTCCATCGTCGACGACGCCAGCGTGATCGTGAGCGAGCTCCTCAGCAACGCCCTCCGCCACGCGCGCCCCCTCCCGTCCGGCCAGGTCAAGGTCTGCTGGCTCCGACGCGGCGACCTCCTGGAACTGGAGGTCAGCGACGGCGGCGCCATGACCGAGCCCCGGCGCGGCCCCGGCACCCTGTCCTCACTCGGCGGCCGCGGCCTCGGCATCGTCGAGGCCCTCTCCGAAGGCTGGGGCGTCCGCCACGAAGACGGCGCCACCACGGTCTGGGCCGTCCTCCGCGCCCCCCGCTCGACCAGCGCCAACGGCTCCGCCACCCCCGCCGACGCCCACGCCGCCGTGCCCGAGCCGGCCGACCTCCCCGACACGGTCGGCGAACCGGACAGCCACCTTTTCAGCGGAACCAGGTATGGAGCGGCCCCAAGCCGGGCATACCCCGGCTAGAGAGACCAGCACCTCACCTTGTATGGTCCTCTTCAAGCTCGGGCGCTGTCGTGCCCCCGTCGACACCGCCCGAGCTGTTTTTATTGTGTTGTTCTTGGCGTCGGGCCTTGGCGGCCCTCCTTCGGCGAACAACACGGCGATCGCTGCATCGCTCCGAACTCGCCCTAGAGGGCTCGCTGCGCGATCAGATCCTCGCTTCGCTCGTATCTGCCTTCGGACGCGATCGCAACGTCCCGGTCCCAGCCACCTGAGGCTACGACTCACCCCCTCACCCCCTCACCCCCTCACCCACCACATCCACGCCACGGCCCCCGCCACGACCGTGACGCACATTCCAGCGACAACCCACCACCACGACGCGCACCACACCAGACACACCGTGGCCAAGCCCAGCCACCCAGAACCGCGAGACACCGCGCCCACGCGCAGCAGCCCCGCCAGAAGATCGAGCGCATCAATAGACGCGCGACCCCCGGCTGCGCAGAGGGTCCCTGCAGCCGCTCAACCACGCCAGGACGGCCCAACAATCACCCCGAGCAAGCGGGATGCACACCCCGACGCCCCGCCCTGAGCGTCGCAAACAAACCTCTCCTAGCGAGCCCAGGAAGCACGCCTGCGCGCCTCGTACCGGGACCATCCCGCATGGTGCAGAGACCACCGGTCGCCGACAATGTGCTCCTCGGGACGACTCCATGCACCATCGCCCGATGCCCGCGGACTCCGAGCTCGTGCAGGCCATCGCAGTGCTGGCACGCGCCCAGCAGGACGCGGTCTGGAACCGCCAACAGCTGGCCAACCAGTTCCGGTCTCTGCTCCTTGAGGTTCGCCCAGCGGCCTCGGACGCCTTCCTGAGCACCGGCCTGACCTGCCGCGAGGCCAGGTCAGTACTCTGACCTGCACCGACACCCGGCAAGGCCGCACGGATGACTCGCCACGGACTGGTGTCTGCGACGGCCGGGTGCGCGGGGACCAGGCACGCCGAGCAGTTCTCGTACGGCGTGCGTCAGCCGGTCGCGATGAAGGAGAACTCCCGGTCGGATGCGGGTCCGGAGCTCTCAGTCGTGACGACCCTGAAGCCCTGGTTGGTGATCTCGATCGGGTAGGCGCCGTCGAGTCCGTCCTCGGCCTCGACCACAGAGGTGACCACGACGGGAAGCGCCGAGAATGTGCGGTCGAGCGTGACGGTGTAGTAGCCCGGCTTGTCGCGGCGTGCTTTGAAGCCGGTGCCGGCCTTGGGCGTGCCCTCGCGGTCGACCCATCCATACACAGAGACCGTCATTGTCGTTCCTTCCCCCGGAGCGGTGATGTCAGCTAGCCCTTATGGGCGGGACGTGCGTGGGCAGGGCACCACGACCCGGTGACACCGAACCCATACCCTGCAACTACAATGTGTAATCATTCGTGTCGAATGGGTAACTCATCGTGTCTTAGGTGTGGTCGCCCTGCCGCGGACGCTTGATTCTTAGCCGCACCGGATGCTTGCGAGGGCACCTCCCCGGCGTGTGAGGAAGACGTCGACCGTGACGTCGTAAACCACCTGCGAGTGGCCCCCCGCTTGCGTGCGCGAAGAGCACTCGTCGGACGCGTCCGGCCTTCCGTACCAAATGGGATCTTCCCTACGCGCGCAGGGAGCGCTCCGACAGCAACCGGATGGAGGTGTTGTGCCAGGGATTGTCCTGCGTGCGCTGACGGCTCCGGACCTCATCGCCCTGCGAGGGCACCCTCTCGGCGTGTGGGGAGCACGTCGGCCGTGACGTCGTGGACCACCTGCGAGTGGACCCCTGCATGCGCGGTGCCGCGTGCCAGCTCGGCGACGACGGAGGACCCACCCTGCGTGTGCGAGGAGCACGAGACCGGGAGTTGAACGCCTCTTCAACCAGAAGCTTCCCTGTGGCATAGGAAGCACCGGACCGGGTCGTCTGGCCCCTTCGACCCGTGGGACCTTCTCTGTAGGCGTAGGGAGCACGCCGCGCAGGGACGTCGGCCCGGCCGTCCCCGGGCACCTTCCCTACGTGCGCGGGGAGCACCAACGGCTCCGGACCTCATCGCCCTGCGAGGGCACCTACCCTGCATGTGGAAACACGCCGACCGTGACGTCGCGAACCACCTGCGAGCGAGCCCCTCCCTGCGTGCGCGGGGAGCACCCGGCTTTCAGTCCTGGCGACATTGGGGAGGACCATTCCCACGTGTCCGGGGCACGCGTGGGTACGGACCGGGAACATCGAGGACGGACCATCCTGTACGCGCCGGGAGCACGCCCGGCCGATCATCGCCTCGGCAAGCACGACCGAACCATCCGGCGTGCGGGAGAGCGCACCGTCGCCGCCGCGTCGCGCCCTGGCCGCCGGACCCTCCCTGCGTGCGCGGGCAGCACTCACGGCTCCGATCCTCATCGCCCTTCCTGCATGCGCGGTGAGCACGCCATGCCGCGCACCAGCTCGGCGACGTCGGGGGACCTACGCTGCATGCGCGGTAAGCACGGAATCAGGCCGTCCGGTTCCGCCGACGGGGTAGGACCTTCCCTGTACGCGTAGGAAGCGCCGCGCAGGCCATCGACCCGGCCGCCCCGGCAGTACCTTCCTACGTGCGTGAGGGCGCACGACCGCGCCGCAGGGCGCTCAGGGACGTAGAGGGGCCCCGCGTGCGTGGGGAGTACAGGACCAGGTAGTCCGGCTCCGCCCACCGGGTGGGACCTTCCTTGTAAGCGTAGCGAGCGCGCCGCGCAGGACGTCGTTCCGGCAGTCCCGGCGGTACCTTCCCGACGTGCGCGGGGCGCACGGCCGCGCCACGGGAACACCCAGGACGAGGGGGATACTCTCTGCGCGGCGGGGAGCACCCCTTCAGCTCGATGCTCCCCGACGCAAGTCGCGGGACCTCCCTGCGTGCGTGGGGGCATCGGGAGACGTCTGGATCTCGGGACGTCGGACTCCCTCCGTGCGCCGGGAGCACGTGATCCCGGCACTGCGCGGCGGCGCCACGCGGTGGGACTCCGTGCGTGGGCGGGGATCATCCCGCTACCAGGCCCCTGATCATCGCGGCCCTGTCGGACTCCCTACGTACGCGGGAAGCATTCCTGAACGGGCCAGGGTGGAGGCAACCTGAGGTCGGGCTCCCTGCGTGCGCGGGGAGCATTGTTTCCTCGGGGGGTTCGTCGTCGGGGAGCGGTCGGGCTCCCTGCGTGCGCGGGAGCATATGGGTCGATGGTGGCGGCGGGACCCGGCGCGGTCGGGCTCCCTGCGTGCACGGGGAGCATGCCGCGGCGCCACGGGTTATGTGGCCGGTGTCGTCGGGCTCCCTGCGTGCACGGGGAGCATGCTTGCTGACCTGCGGTTCTGTCGGCCAATAGGGGGCGCACGGGAGCACTATGCTGGGTTCGGGCATTTCCGGCGGCGGAGCTATGGCTGCGGGGCGGCGGTGCTTGCGGGCGCTCCAGCCAGTTGGCGGGGACGGCTCGTCCGATCACGCCCGAAGGGTGATACCTGCTGAACCCGTAGCTCCGGTTGCCCCTACGACGCGGCGACCTGAGCGCCTGCGAGGCCGCGGAAACGCTCGTGCGCCCGTTACGCGGACGCGGAGAGGCTGACGGCCCTTCACCGCGTCCGCCCTGACGGAAGGCGCCTTGCGGAACTCGCCGCGCATTGTCTTCCACCTGCGGACCGTCTGGCCAGCCCGCAGCGACCTCAGGGCGTGCGATCGCATGCGAAGCCAGTTTCGAGCTTGCGAGGAACTGATCGCGCAGCGAGCCCCCAGGCGAGCCGGAGCGATGCAGCGATCGCCGCGTCGCCCGTGGAAGGAGGGCGTTAAACGCCCGACGCCGAGGGTGATGCTCTGAATATCGGACATGACATGCAGCGGGGGCCGCCTCGGCCTGTGCCTAGTTCGCTGCCGGTTATGCGGATGACTTCTATGCCTGCTGCTTCTAGTTGGGCGTTAGTCTCTATGTTGCGTTCGTAGGCGACGCAGAGGCGGGGGGCTACGGCGAGGGTGTTGTTGCCGTCGTCCCATTGTTCGCGTTCGGCTGTGACGGGGTCCAGGCCGGTGTCGATGACCTTGAGGCGGTCCAGGCCCATGGCTTCGGCGGCGGATTCCAGGAAGGGGCGGGGTTCGGTGACGTGGAGGTCGCCGTCCACCAGGGTGACCGTGTAGGCGGTCAGGGAGTGGGCGACCGGGGGGTACATGACGACGGTGTCGACGTCGACCATGGTGCAGACGGTGTCGAGGTGCATCGTGGCGCGTTCCTGGGCGATGGGGACGGCCAGGATGGTGTGGGCCAGGCCGGCGCCGATGACCTGGCGGGCGAGGCGTTCCACGCCTGCGGGGGTCGTCCGCTCGCCGGTGCCGACGGCGATGACGCCGGGGCACAGGAGGAGGATGTCTCCGCCTTCCAGGTGTTCGAGGTCCGGGGTGTACACCGGTTCCACGCCGGCGAAGCGGGGGTGGTGGGCGTAGATCAGGCCGGTCAGGGACGCCTCGCGGCGGCGGGCCTCCATGGCGAGGCTGGTGACGGCGACCCTGTTGCCGATCCAGGTGCTGTTGTCGCGGGTGAACAGCAGGCCGGGGAGGGGGTCGATGATGAAGTCGACGCGGTCCATGAGGCGGTAGACCAGGCCGTGGCCGGACTTCAGCTCCTCGTGGGCCAGTCCGGCGATGAGGGTGTGGGCGAGGTTCTCGGGGTCCTGGTCGCGCAGGTAGCCCTCGACGACGCCGCGGAGCTGGTCGCCCAGGCGGAGGTCGGCGGTGGCGTCGGCGATCGCGCGTTCCCTGGCCGCTTCGTATTCGAGGGCGTCCTGGAGCAGTTCGGTGACGTAGAGGACTTCGACGCCGCGTGAGCGGAGGGCCTCGGCGAAGGCGTCGTGTTCCTCTTGGGCGCGGCCGACCCAGGGGATGGCGTCGAACAGCAGCTTGTCGCTGTTGCGCGGGGTGAGCCTTTTCAGTTCCGCGCCGGGACGGTGCAGCATGACGGTCCGCAGCCGCCCGACCTCGCTGGTGACCGTGTGCTCGTGCGCCGTTGTGTCCGTCACAGGAGAAAGTCTAGGTCGCCGGTGGTGTGACAGGATTCCGGGGTGATCGGCAGGACGGCCGCGCTCCCCCTTCATCTCACGGCCGCCACGCTCCTTCGGGTCTCCGCCGAAGGCTTGGCGACGGCGCTGGTCCTCACCGTCCAGGCGCGGACGGGGCATGCCGCGAGCGCCGGGTACCTGCAGACCGCGATGACGCTGCCGTATGTGCTGAGCGGGCCGGTGGTCGGAAATCTGATCGACCGGGTGGCGCGCCCTCGGCGTGTCGCGGTCGTCATGGCGGCCGGGTACGCCGTGGCGACGGCGGTGCTGCTGATGGTTGCGGGGCGTTCGCCGTTGGTGCTCGCCTTGTGCGTGGCGGCGGTGATCGGGTGCACGGAGCCGGTGGTGGTGGCCCTGACCAGCCTTCTTCCGCGGTTCGTCGAGAAAGGACGGCTGTCCAGGGCGTATGGGTTGGAGGCTTCCAGTTACAACCTTGCGGCCATCGCGGGACCCGGGTTGGCGGCGGTGCTCGCGGCATCGCTGGGCGGGCAGTACGCCGGAATCGCCATTGTCTGTGCCGCTGTAGCGGGGATGTTCGTACTGCCCCTTTTGCCCTTCCCTGGGGTCGCGAGCGCCTCCGGGGGCGGGGGGTGGCGGACGGTCATCTCGGGCGGGCTGGTCGTCCTGGCCGAGGGGCGGGTGCTGCGGGCGCTGACGGCGGCGACGACGCTGGCGTGGCTGGCGTTCGGCGGGGTCGCCGTGACGGCGGTGCTGCTCGCCCAGCACATCGGGGCCGCGCCGAGCGCGGGCGGGAAGCTGCTGGTGGCCATGGCGATCGGGTCGTTCCTGGGGTCGCTCGCGTCCAGCCGGTGGCTGACGCCCCGGCACGCCGAGCCGGTGATGCTGGGCGGGCTGGTCGCGTTCGGCGCGGCGCTGGCGTCGCTGGCGGTGGTGCCGTCGCTTCCGTGGGCGATGGCCGCCTTCGCGGCGGCGGGGGTGTTCGAGGGGCCGTTGTTCGCGGCGACGCTGATGCTGCGGCAGCGGGAGTCGCCGCCGGACCGGCTCGGGCAGGTCAACACGACGGCGGGAAGCCTCAAGATCGCCGCGTCGGCGCTGGGGGCGGCGCTGACCGCCGCGTCGGCGGACGCGGTGGGTCCGGTCGGGCTCGTCCTGGCGATCGCGTCCTTCCAGTTCGCGGGGGCCGCGGTGGGATGGTTCCTGCTGCGCGGAAAACCTGTCGACTTCCCCGATGACGGCTCGTAGTCTGCGGACCATGTTCCTCGCAGCCGGCACCCGCACGCTCGCAGGCGACCGCCTGCTGAGCGCGGTGCCGGCTGCCTTCCCGGCAGCGGCGGCGGACGCGGTCGCCAACGGCGGCGCGCGACGCTGACCCCTCTCCGTCCACCTCCGGAGAACCAGCGGAGGGGGGTGGACCACGACGCGCGTGCCCTGGGGACGCGCGTGGTTCTCACCGGATCCACCAGTGAGGACGAAGATCATGGTCAAGCAGGCGTACGAGCGCGCCAAGCCGCATCTCAACATCGGGACGATCGGGCACGTCGACCACGGCAAGACCACCCTGACCGCGGCGATCACCAGTGTGCTCGCCTCGCGGGGGCTGGCGTCCGCCGTGCCGTTCGAGGGCATCGACCGCGCCCCCGAGGAGCGCGACCGCGGCATCACCATCAACGTCGCGCACGTCGAGTACGCGACCGGGACACGGCACTACGCCCACGTCGACATGCCCGGCCACGCCGACTACGTGAAGAACATGATCACGGGTGCGGCGCAGGTGGACGGGGCCGTGCTGGTCGTCTCGGCGCAGGACGGCGCGATGCCGCAGACGCGGGAGCACATCGTGCTCGCGCACCAGGTCGGCGTCCGGCACATCGTCGTGGCGCTGAACAAGGCCGACATGGTCGAGGACGGCGAGATCCTCGACCTGGTCGAGCTGGAGGTGCGGGAGCTGCTGTCGGAGTACGGGTTCCCCGGTGAGGAGGTCCCGGTCGTGCGGGTGTCGGGGTTGCGAGCGCTGGAGGGCGACCCGTACTGGACGGCCCGGATCGGCGACCTGCTCGACGCGATCGACACGTACGTGCCGGTGCCCGAGCGGGTGCTGGACAGGCCGTTCCTCATGCCGGTGGAGAACGTCCTCACCATCACCGGGCGCGGGACGGTCGTGACCGGCGTCGTGGCGCAGGGCGCGCTCCGTCTCGGCGACGCGGTGGAGATCGTCGGGCTGAGCGAGTCGTTCGGCTCCGTCGCGACGGGGCTGGAGACGTTCGGCCGGTCGATGGACCACGCGGAGGCGGGCGACAACACCGCCATGCTGCTCCGCGGCGTCCGGCGCGACCAGGTGCGGCGCGGTCAAGTGATCAGCACGCCGGGCGCGATCCGGCCGCACACGCGGTTCCGGGCGCGCGTCCGGGTGCTGACGGCGCAGGAGGGCGGCCGGAGCGGGCCGTTCTTCCACGGCTACCGGCCGCAGTTCCACTTCCGCACCACGGACGTGGCCGGCGGCGTGGACCTCGGCGGCGACGGCGGCATGGCGCTGCCCGGCGACACCGTCGAGATGGCCGTCGAGCTCGGCAGGCCCGTCGCGATGACCGAGGGGCTCGGCTTCGCCATCCGTGAGGGCGGCCTGACGGTCGGTGCGGGCACGGTGACCGCGCTGCTCGGCTAGGGCGCCTCGCGATCCCGGTTCGGGGCCCGGCGGACGGACCGTCCGCCGGGCCCCGGAATTCTCCTGGGCGAGCGGCCGCGAACGGCTGGCGGATGCGATCTTGATGTGGTGGGATTTCGACGTCATCCCCGGTGAACCCCCCCAATCTGGAGATTTTGTGCGAGTCCCGCGCGCCCTGATTCCCCTGCTCTCGGTCTGCGGAGCCGCCGCGGTGGTCGCCGCGGCGGGCGCGGGTGCCGCCATCGACGGGCTGCCCGGCGGCGGTCCGGCGCACGCCGACGGGGCACGCGGGGTGTCCGCGGTGACGGTCAAGGTGACGACGTGGAACGTGTGCGGGACGCCCGCGCCCGGCTGCCCGCTCGGCGCGGACCCCGCGGCGCTGACGAGGCGGATCGTCCAGCAGGTCGGCGGGACGGAGGCGGGCGGGCACAAGGGCGGACCGGCCGCGGTGTTCCTCCAGGAGGTCTGCTCCGGGCAGGTCCAGGCCCTCAAGAAGTCCGGCAGGCGGTGGAACTGGGCCTTCGCGCCGTTCACCGGGGCGCCCTCCTGCGCGGCCGGGCAGGGACGGCCCGGCGTGGCCGTGGGCGCCCAGGCGCCGCTCACCGGCGTCCGCACGTCCCCGCTGCCGTCGCCTTCGCGGACGGGGCGGGTCGCGGTGTGCGGCGACGTCCCGTCCTGGAACACCCGGCTCTGCGCGACGCAGTTCAGCGTCGCGGGCGAGGACCCGAGCGGCGAGTGGCGCCGCAAGCAGGTCGACGCGCTGGGGACGCTCGCCGGGACCGGGGTCCGCGCCGTCGTCGGCGGCGACCTCTCAGACAGCCCGGGGAGCGCGGTCCTCGACCCGCTGTACCGCTCCTACGACGAGTGCGACCAGGGCGCGGGCGGGGCACGTTCCGGCGCCGGGACGGCCCAGGACTGGCGGGGTGCCGCCACCGAGAAGACCGACTACCTGTTCGTCAGCAAGGGCGCCGCGGCGTCGTGCGCCGTCCCCGCCGCGCCGGTGGCGTCCTCCGACCACCGCCCCCTGTCCGCGGTGATCCGCTTCCGGTGACCCGGACCTGGACGGCCGGGCGCGTCTCGACGTCGCCGCCCGTCAGCGGTTCTCCAGGATCCCCGTGATCCGGCGCCGGTACGGCTGCGTCAGTGGACGCCGCGGTCCTGGCCCTGCCAGTAGGGGGCGCGCAGCTCGTGCTTGAGGACCTTCCCCGTGAGGTTGCGGGGGATCGACTCGCGGCGCTCGACCGAGGTCGGGCACTTGAAGTGGGCGATGGCCCCGCGGCAGTGGTCGATGAGATCGGCGTCGGGCACGTCTGCGGAGAGCACGACGATCGCCTTCGGCGTCTCGCCCCAGTGCGCGTCGGGGACGCCGATGACCGCGCAGTCCTTCACGGCGGGGTGCCCCATCAGCGCGTTCTCGACCTCGGCGGGATAGATGTTCTCACCACCTGAGATGATCATGTCCTTGACGCGGTCGTGGATGTAGAGGTAGCCGTCCTCGTCGAGGTAGCCGGCGTCGCCCGTCCGCAACCAGCCGCCCGGCAGCAGCGCGTCGGCGGTCGCCTCGGGCATCCCCCAGTAGCCCTTCATGACCTGCGGCGTGCGGCACAGGATCTCGCCGACCTCGCCGCGCGGCAGGTCCTCCTGCGTCGCCGGGTCGGTGATCCTGAGCTCGCAGGACGGGTTGGCCAGGCCCGCGCTGCGCAGCCGGTGCGCGTTCGGGCCGCCCGGGTCGTGGTCCTCGACGGGCAGCATCGTGATCACGCCGGTGGTCTCCGTCAGCCCGTAGACCTGCATGAACCCGCTGCCGGGCAGCAGGCGCATCGTGCCGCGCAGGACGTCCTCGCTGATCGGCGACGCCCCGTACAGCAGCAGCCTGAGGCTGGACATGTCCGCCTCGGCCACCTCCGGGATCAGCTGCATGAACTGCATCAGCACCGGGACGAGGAAGATGTGGGTGACGCGGTGCCGCTCGATCGCGCGGGCGATGGCGGCCGGGTCCGGCTCGCGGTTGAGGACGCCGGTGATCCCGTCGAAGATCACGCAGACGGTGAGCGCGCTGCCCGCCACGTGGTACATCGGCATCGCGACCGCCATCACGGACGAGTCCTCGATGCCCCACGCGTCCCTCGCCAGGGGCAGGACCGCGGCGAAGTTGTCGTGCGTCAGCATCACGCCCTTGGGAAGGCCCGTGGTGCCGGAGGAGTAGAGCTGGACGAACACGTCCGAGGTGTCGGTCCCGGCCTCGGGCGGGGCGGCGTCCGCCTCGTCCAACCAGGAGGCGTAGTCGAGGTGGGCGTGGTCTAAGCCGCCGATGACCACCGTGTGGGTCGTGTGGTCGAGCTTCCCGGCGATCGCGTCCAGGACGGGCACGAACTCCGCGCCGACGATGAAGGTCTTCGCCTGCGCGTTGTTGACGATATAGGCGACCTCGTCCGGTGCCAGCCGGTAGTTGACCGGCACCTGGACGGCGCCGAGCCGGGCCGCGCCGAACATCTGCTCGGCGTACTCGATGGAGTTCTTGTCGAGGATCGCGACGCGGTCACCGCGCCCGACCCCGGATCCCGCCAGCGCAGCCGCGGCCCGGTCGGCGCGCCGGTCGAAGTCCCGGTAGGTGATCCGGGCGTCACCCGCGATGAACGCGACGCGGTCGGGGTGGGTTTTCGCACGCTCGCGCAGTATCTCGGTCAGACCCGGCACGGGAGGTCCTTTCGCCAACGGCCGCTAGGTACTGCGCATCATGCGGTGCTGGGCGGACCCGGGCAAGAGGTATGCGCTCTTCGGGGGGGGTGTGCGGGGACACCCCCTCATAAGAGACCGGCCGGCCCTTATCGGCTTCTGGAGGTCTTGGAGATCAGGGTCACCGCGAGGACGACCAGGACGGCGACGAACCCGATGAAGAAGAAGACCTTCAGCATGGAGACGACGGCGCCGATGACGCTCATCGCGACCCAGATCGCGAGGACCACACCGAGGATTGTCAGGATTGTCTTTCCCATGACCTCACCGTAAACCGCCTGTCGTTGATCGTCATCACACCAGGGGACGACCCTGGACCCCCCGCCGCCCGCCGTTCGGCGGAGGGCCACCCTGAGGCGTCCCAGGGGCGCACCCTGACGGACGGAGGCGGAACGGCCTGGTCGAAACCTTACGGAGTGGTGACAGGGCCGCTGGGACGGCCTCCCGCGTCGTAGCGTGAAGAGGTGACCTCTCTGCGCGCCTCAGGGCGGGGTGGCGGCCCGTGACCCACGCGGGCCGCGTCCTCGTGGTCGACGACGACCCGACCGTGGCCGAGGTCGTCGCCCGCTACCTGGCGCGCGACGGCCACGAGGTCGAGTGCGTCGCGGACGGGCACGCGGCGCTGCGCGAGGCCCGCGACCACCCGCCCGACCTCGTCGTCCTGGACCTGATGCTGCCCGGCATGGACGGCCTGGAGGTGTGTCGGCGGCTCCGCGAGACCTCGGTCGTCCCGATCGTGATGCTGACCGCGCTCGGCACCGAGACCGACCGTCTCGTCGGGCTGGAGACCGGCGCCGATGACTATGTGACCAAGCCGTTCAGCCCGCGGGAGCTGACCCTGCGCGTCCGGTCGGTGCTGCGGCGGGCGCGCGGCGCGATCGTCCCGGCCGGGCCCGGGGCGCCGCTGCGGGACGGCGACCTGGTCGTCGACGTCGGCGCGCACGAGGCGGCCCTGGGCGGCACGCGGCTGGCGCTGACCGCCCGCGAGTTCGACCTGCTGGCGTTCCTGCTGCGCCACCCCCGGCAGGCGTTCACCCGCGACGAGCTGCTCCAGCGCGTCTGGGACTGGACGTTCGGCGACTCGTCCACGGTCACCGTCCACGTCCGGCGGCTCCGCGAGAAGATCGAGGACGACCCGGCGGCGCCGCGCCGCATCGTCACGGTCTGGGGCGTCGGCTACCGGTACGAGCCGCGGTAGGACGGCGATGATCCCGTTCGAGGACCTGCTGTGGGTCGTGTTCTACGCGGCGCTGGCCGCGCTGGTCGTCGCGGGCGTCGCGCTCGCCCTGCTGCACGCGCTGCGGGAGCGCTCGGTGGCGGTCCAGCTGGCCGTGGTGGGCGCGGCGACCGTGCTGGCGATGATCTCGGGCATCCTCGTGATCTCGTTCCTGATGCTGCTGAACGACCACGACCGCTCGGTCGTGCTCGCGGTGGTGACGTCCGCGGGGCTGGTCGCCATGGCGGTGTCGGTGCTGCTCGGGCGGAGGCTGGTGGCCGCGAACCGGGTGCTGGCCGAGGCCGTCCGCGCGGACCGGTTCCGTCCCCCGGCCGCGCGGCTGCCCGCCGAGCTGGCCGAGCTGTCGCGCGAGCTGGAGGCCGCCTACGACCGGCTGGCCGCCGCGCACGCGCGCGAGCAGGCGCTGGAGGCCAGCCGCCGCGAGCTGGTCGCCTGGGTGAGCCACGACCTGCGCACCCCGCTGGCCGGGCTGCGGGCGATGGCCGAGGCGCTGGAGGACGGCGTGGTCGCCGACCAGCGCACCGTCCGGCGCTACCACGAGCGGATCCGCGTCGAGGCGGAGCGGCTCACCGAGATGGTGGACGACCTGTTCGAGCTGTCCCGGATCCACGCGGGCGCCCTGCGGCTGTCGCGGCGGCGCGTGGGCCTCGCGGACCTGGTCGCCGAGGCCGTGGCGGGCACGGAGCCGCTCGCGCGGGCCAAGGGGGTGCGCGTCCGCGGCGACGTCCGGGAGGGGCTGCCCGTCCAGGTGGACACGGGGGAGCTGGGCCGCGCGCTCCGCAACCTCGTGGTGAACGCGATCCGGCACACCCCGAGCGACGGCGCGGTGGAGATCATCGGCGAGGTCCTGGACGGCGAGGCGAGGGTGACGGTCGCCGACGCCTGCGGCGGCATCCCCGAGGAGGACCTGCCGCGCGTGTTCGACGTGGCGTTCCGCGGTGAGGCCGCCCGCACCCCGGGCGGCGGCGCCGGACTCGGCCTGGCCATCGCCCGGGGCATCGTCGAGGCCCACGCCGGGCGGATCGGCGTGGCGAACGAGGGGCCGGGGTGCCGTTTCGAGGTCCGTCTCCCCCTCGGCTCCTGACGTCCGGTGGCCGGCCGTCAGGCCGGTCTATTTGTCGATGGCGTCGTCGATGGCGCGGAAGGTGGGGCAGGGCCAGCGCCACATGCATGCGCGGCAGCGCCGGATGGGGCTGTCGGGATCGCTGGTGATGCCGCCCGCCTCCTGGGGACGATGCAGTTCGAGCAGGCGGATGCCCAGGTCCGCGAACGCGATCACCTCGTCCCGCGCGCCGGCGAGGAAGGCGATGTCCTCACGGGCGAGGCGGGTCCGGACGGGAACGAATCCCTGTTTGTTCACCAGGCGGGACAGGTACCGCGTGGAGGAACGCCAGGACGTGGACTTCTCCGAGCGCGCGCGGATCGTCTCCAGCCGCTCGCGGAGCCGTGTCTCTCTCGGGTCCGCCACTCGATCGGCTTTCACGTGCGGCGCACCTCCTCAAGCCGCTGTTGCACGCGCCCAGCCTTCCCTACTCGGACGCTCCGCGAGGTAGAACCACGCAGAACACCGGCGCGGCCGCCACCTTCACGCATAACCGAAACCACGACATCACCCAACGTAGTTCACAAAGCGTACGGGCTACTCCGGCGGTGACGCGTCCCGGACACGCCCACGCCACACGGGACTTGGTGAACTGTCTGGCCCGCACGCCTTCGGCGAGATAGTGTGCCGAACGTGGAGTTGAACGTCTCGACTGCGTCTCAGGGTGGTCACGCCGTCGTCACGGCGACCGGCGAACTCGACCTGTACACCGCGCCCAGGTTGCAGGCGGCCCTCGCGGGCCTCCTGCGCGACCAGGTCAACCGCATCGTGGTCGATCTGGAAGGAGTCGAGTTCTGCGACTCGACCGGCATGAACGTGCTCCTTGCGGCCATGAAGCGGCTCAAGGAGCAGGGCGGCGCGCTCGAGCTCGCCGCTCCGCGCCCGGCCGTGAAGCGGATCCTCCAGGTCACCGGACTCGACACCGTCTTCACCGTCATCGATGCCGCGCCGGCCTTGGACGCCGGCTGAACGAAGTCCCCGAACGCCCCAGAAGTACCGAACGCCTCGGAGTACCCGAACGCCCCGAGGTACCCGATGGACCCGGACGGCGCGGAGGGCCCCGGCGTCCGCGCGGGTGCGGCGCACGGCCGGTGGAGCGAGGCCGGAGGCGTGCCCGTTGGGCCGGGATCGCGGGCACCACTGCACTACGATCACCGGTATGCAGGACGTAGCGGTGATCATCCCGGCCAAGGACGAAGCCGACCGCATCGCGGCCACCGTCAAGGCCGCGCAGGAACTGCCCGGCGCCGGCCTGGTCATGGTGGTCGACGACGGCTCGTCCGACGGCACCGGGCGGGTCGCCCGGCAGGCCGGGGCGCGGGTCGTGCGGCACGGCCGCAACCGCGGCAAGGGCGCGGCGATGGAGACCGGCGCCGAGGCCGTCCGGCTGCTGGACGAGGACCGCGAGCAGCCCCGCCACCTGCTGTTCCTGGACGCCGACCTCGCCGAGACCGCGCGTGAGGCGGCGCCGCTGGCGGAGCCGGTGCTGGCCGGTGAGGCGGACATGACGATCGCGGCGTTCTCCTCGACCGTGAAGCTCGGCGGGCACGGGTTCGTCGTCCGGCTGTCCCGCGACGGGATCAGGCGCGCCACCGGCTGGGAGGCCACCCAGCCCCTCAACGGGCAGCGCTGCCTGACGCGGGCCGCGTTCGACGCCGCGCTCCCCTTGGCCGCCGGGTTCGGCGTGGAGACCGCCCTCACCATCGACCTGCTGCGCAAGGGGTTCCGGGTGACGGAGGTGGAGGTGCCGCTGGCGCACCGCGCGACCGGCACCGACTGGCGCGCGCAGGTGCACCGGGCCCGGCAGTTCCGCGACGTGGCCAGGGCCCTCGCCGTCCGCGAGCCCGTGGTGGCCGGGCAGCTCGCCCGCTTGGGCGGCCGTAGACGATGACCCGTCCCGGCCCCGGCGCGTCCCGCGTGGGCCACAAGAACCCCCCGAACGAAGAACCCGCCGAGCGGGCGGCGCCCGGACGACGAGCCGGGACCGCCGGGTTGTACGCCATCGGCGCCGCCGTCGCGTGCTTCTTCACCGTCGCCGTGCTGGGGCCGTCGGCGTTCGTGCCCACCCTGGCGGGCGACGGCGGCCATCCCCCTTATTCGCTGGACGCCCATCCCCCGCCCCACCTGGTGATCGGGCTCGCGGCCGGTGGTGTGCTCGCGGGCGCCGCCGGGCTCGGGCTGTGCCTCGCGGCCGTCGCGCGCGGCTGGCGCGTGAGGCCGTTCCCGCTGGTCGCCGCCGGGCTGCTCGCCGCGGTGGCGTTCACGTTCCTGCCGCCGTCCGGGTCGGCCGACCACCTGAACTACGCCTCCTACGGGCGGATGGCGGCGACCGGCCACGACCCGTACGTCACGCGGGCCGTGGACCTGCCCGGCGACCCGGTGGCCGGTTCGCCCGAGGAATGGCGGTTCACTCCGTCGGTGTACGGGCCGATCGCGACGGGCTCCCAGGCGTTCGCGTCGTGGGCCGGGGGCGGCTCGGTGCGGCTGACGGTGTTCGTCCTGTCCGTGATCAACACGCTGGCGTTCGCGCTCACCGCCCTCGTCCTCTACCGGACGGCCCGGAGCGACGGGCGGCGGCTGCGCACCGCCCTGCTGTGGACGTGCAACCCGCTGCTGCTGTTCCACCTGGTCTCGGGCGCGCACAACGACGTCCTGGCGATAGCGCCGATCGTGGCGGCCCTCGCGGTCTTCACCGGGCCGTCGCCGGGTCCCCGGCGGGCGCTGGCCGCGGGGATGCTGGCCGGTGCCGGCGCCGCGATCAAACTGCCCGCCGCGCTGGCGGGCGGCGGGCCCGGCTGGACGCTGCTGCGGGACGCCTGGACGTCGCGGAGCCCCCGGGCGGTCGCGGGCCTCGCCGCCCTCGCCGGGGGAGCGGGCGCCGTGGTCGCGGTCGCCTACGTGCTCGCCGGGCCGCACGCACTGGACCAGGTCAGCCAGGCGAGCAACATGGTCTCGCTCGCCACCCCCTGGCATCTGGTGGACGTCCTGCTGGGACGAGGCGAACACCGCGGCGTCATCAAGGCCGGTTCGATGGTCCTCGGAGTGCTCCTGTTCGTCCTGCTGGCGCGCGCGCTGCCGAAGGACGAAGAAGACCAGCGCCGGATAGCCGCGGCGCTGATCCTCGCCTGGCTCCTGGCCGCCCCCTACGAACTCCCCTGGTACGACGGGTTCGGCTGGGCGCTTCTGGCGCTGCTCCCCTGGACGCGCTTCGACTGGGTGCTCCTCGCCCACACCACCGCACTCAGCCTGGCCTACCTGCCCGCGCGCGCGCCCGCCCGCATCGGCCTGCCGGAAAGCCTGTCCTGGCTCGTCACGGTCGTTCGGCCGACGGTGATCCCGTGGACGCTCCTCGCGGTTCTCGTGGTTCTGGCCGCTCTCTGTCTGCGATCAGGTCGAGCTCCAGCGACCGGACGCCCGCCGCGAGCATCAGCGGGGTCGCCAGGCTGAACGCCACCGACATGATCACCACGCCGGAGTCGTTCACCAGCGTGCCGATGACGCCGACCGCCAGCGCGCAGACCAGCGCCGGGCGCATCGTGATGCTGTGCTCGTACGAGCGGCTGAGCAGCGAGATCCGCCACCGGTTCGGCCGGACGAGCACGAAGAACAGGAACCCGAGGGCCGCCGCCAGGGGGAGCGTGAACGGCCAGTAGCCGAGGCTGCCGACCATGGCCTCGAACTTGCGCTTCACGACCTCCCAGGCATCCCCGTCCATGAGGTCCTGCCAGAACCGGCCGAGGTGCGTCGGGTTGGCGCTGCGCGAGTTCACGTAGGAGATGAGCAGCACCAGCACGAGCCCCGCCGCGCAGAACAGGGCGAGCCGGAGCGGCGACACCCGGCGGCCCGCGATCATCATGCCGAGCATGGCGAACGCGGGCACGATCGCCAGGACGCCGCCGAAGTCGCTGCCCCAGGCGGGCAGCCCGTCGACCGCGACCGCGACGACGCCGACCAGCGCGACCACGCCGACCGCCGCGGCCTTCCCGTCCCGGTAGGCGAGCCACCTGGGCGGGGGCGGGCCGTCGCGTCCGGGACGTCCGGCGCGCAGGGGGTACTCGGCCAGCCACGCCGAGGTCAGGATCGCGGCGACGGCGAACAGCGCGAACGCCTGGTTGCCGAACCCGTAGAAGCGCCCGGCGACGAGCGCGGTGTAGCCCATCAGGGTGTTGAGCTGGAGCGCCGAGCCCGTCATCACGTCCAGCGCGAGGATGAGCGCGGTCAGCCCGGTGATGATCAGGCCGGGGGCGAACGACGAGCGGCGCCACGGACCGGCCAGCGCCACGCCCGTCATCAGGCCCGCGAAGCCCAGCACCGCGCAGATCAGGGTGAGGGTCGGGCGCGGGGCCTGCCACCACGGCATCGACCCCGCCAGGAAGGACGCGCCCGGCGCCGAGCCGCCGAGCAGCGCGATGACACGGGTCCCGCCGAGGATCCGCGCACGTGACCGCTGGTCGCCGCCCAGCCGCCGCAGCGCCAGCGCCGCGATCCCGTACAGGACGAGCTGCACCGCGAACAGCACCCAGTAGAACGAGGTCTGGACGTTGCGGATCGCCTGCGCCGCGACGTCCTCGTCCTCCAGCGCGGCCACCCGGTCCGAGGTGGACGCCGACGACGGCTGGGAGCGCCACTGCGACCCGACGGCCTCCTTGGGCTGCGGCAGCCCCAGCAGCTTCAGCGTGGTCGCGGTGAGGTCGGTGAGCGTGACGAGGCCGTCCTGCCGGGTGGCGCCCGAGGTCAGGAAGCCCGGCCCGTAGCCGCCGCCCTTCGCCGCGGCGACGCGGAGGCGGGGCCGGACGCCGGTGTCGGAGAGCCCCGCGACCAGCACCGTCGTGCCGCCCGGGACGCCCGACAGCACCTGCGCGACCCGGCGGTCGACGGCGGCCGCGGCGGCGCCGCGCTGGTCGTCCTCGACCGGGACCTGATCGCCGTGCGGGTCCACCCCGGCGTCGAGGTAGGCGCGGAACATCTCGTCGACGTCCACGGCGGTGATCTCGCAGCGGGACCACTCGGCGGCGGTGACCTTGTCCGGGGACGGCGCGTAGTGGTCGACCCGCCCGTTGCCGTCACCGAGCCCGAACACCGCGCCGGGCCCGACCGCCGTCGTGCAGCCGCCCGCCGAGTGGACGGCGTCGCCGAGCAGCCCGACCTGTGCGTGGTAGGACGTCCCGGCGTTGTCGCCCTTGATCGCGGGCCAGCCCGGCGCGACCGCGCCGCCGGGGGGCGGCGGCCCGCTGGGGGAGGGCTGCCCGGAGACGATGGGGGAGGAGGGCAGCGCGCAGTCACCGTGCGCCAGCCGGGCCCGCTGCCCCGCCGACAGCGTCAGCCAGCCGTCCGTGGGACACGTGTTGACCTTGGTGGTGCGGACGCTGAGGCCACCGGCCGAGCCCTGCGCGGTCAGGCCCCAGAGGGCCGGGGTCCGCTGGGGCCCGATGTCCTTCCACAGCAGCCCGGGAATCCCGATGATCACGACCCGGCCGGTGATCGTGGGCGCCGCCGCGCGCCCGTCCGCCACCGCGTTCCCGCCGGTGGCCGGGGTTCCCGCGACCGCCGGCGCCGAACCGGACAGGCCGCCCAGGACCGCCACGACGACGGCGAGGAACACCCCGATCCCCGTCCCCCGCGCAATCATGGCCCTCAGGCTACAAGAGGCTCACCGGCACGCGCGGGGCGTCCGGGACGGCGCCGGGTACGGCCCCGGAACCCCGCCCGCGCGGCGCGGCGGGCGCGGCGCGAAAGGGCGCCCGGGTGCATATCCTGCATCCTCGGGACGGCCCGCTCCGGACGGGCCGGCGTCCCGCTTACGCCAGGATGTGGGGATGCGCGAAGTCAGTGGTGCGGGTGAGGGGTCCGAGCCCTCACGCGCCGCGAGGCGGTGGGGCACACCCGCGGACCTGCTGATCCTGCTGGCCGGGATCGCCGTCGCGGTCGTGGCGGTGACGCCGATCGTCACCCGCTGGCTGGGCAACCAGCCCGACCAGAGGCTCGTCGACCTGGAGGTCTACCGGGACGGCGGGCGCGCGCTGCTGCGAGGCGCGCCGCTCTACGACGTCCTGACGCAGCCGCCGCAGTTCCTGCCCTTCACCTACCCGCCCTTCGCGGCCGTCCTGGCCGTGCCGTTCACCCTGCTCCCCTGGCGCGCGGCGCAGTGGACGTGGACGATCCTGCTGTACGCCGCCCTGGTGATCTCCGTCTGGTACGCGTTCCGCGACCTCGTCCGGCGGGCGGGCCGCTGGGCGCCGCTCGCCGCCGGCGTCCTCGTCGCGGCGACGGCCTGGCTCGACCCCGTCCGCGACCAGATCCGGTTCGGGCAGGTGGGGCTGTTCCTGCTCGCGCTGTGCCTGGCCGACTGCTGCACGCGCTCGGCGCGCTGGCCGCGCGGCATGCTCGTCGGCCTCGCCCTTGCGATCAAGCTGGTGCCGGGCGTCTTCCTCATCTACTTCCTCATCACCGGGCGGCGGGACGCGGCGGTCAACGCGCTCCTCACGGCCGCCGCCGCGACGCTCGGCGCGTTCGCGCTGCTGCCGTCCGACTCGGCCGACTACTGGTTCGGCGCGTTGCTCCAGGGAGGCGACCGCACCGGCAGCGTGAGCGGCACCACCAACCAGGCGATCAACGGGGTCGTCGCGCGGATCCTGCCCGAGGGGCCCGCCAGGTCGCTGGTGTGGCTGGTGCTGGTCCTGGCGATGGCCTACTACGGCTTCAAGCTCGCCCGCCACGTCACCTACAAGGCGGATGAGAAGGCCGACCTTCCCTCCCTCACCGGACGCGTCGGCGGCACCGACCACTACGCGGCCGCCGACCGGCTCGCCGGGCCGGACGCCTACAGCCTGCTGCTGGCGGGCGTCGCGATCGTCGGGCTGCTGTCGGTCCTGCTGTCCCCCGTGGGCTGGATCCACCACCTGGTGTGGATCATCCCAGTTATCGGCGCTTTGGCCGGAGATGGGCGGGACACGCGCAGATGTCTGATCGCCGCCGCCGTCTGGGTCTACTTCCTGTTCCCGCTGCCCTGGTGGGGGACCAAGCTGATCGGCCCGGACCACTCCCTTTTCTCGGTTTTCTGGGGCCGGGTGGTCCAGGACGCGTTCGGCGCCGCGGCGATCGCGGCGGTGGTCGTCCTCGGTGTCTGGCTCCCGAAACGGCTCTTTCCCGGGCCCGGTGACGAAGATACTTCGCAACGTGAGGTGGAGATCGGTACGCTCGCCCCGTGATGCTTGTCGCGGTGGCCGTCGCCGGCCTGGTCGCCGGGGTGGCCGGACTGTCCATCGCGGTGGTGGCCCACAACCGGGTCAACCAGGTCGTGGACGAGTGCGGGGAAATGCTCAGGCGCCAGCTCCAGGTCGCCAGCGGATCGGTGGACGAGCGCGCCATGCGCGACCTCGCCATCGTCCACTACGACGCGCTCAAGGAGATGTCCGGGCACCGGTCCTTCTCGCTCGCGCTGATCAACGCCGTCGGTGACGGCGTGGTGATCAGCTCGATCAACGGGCGGACCGAGACGCGGACCTACGCCAAGGTCGTCCGGGACGGGCATCCCATCGAGATGCTCTCCCCCGAGGAGAACCAGGCCCTGCGCGCGGCCCGGCTCGGCAAGGGTCCCGTCGTGTCCATGGACGACCCCCTCGCCGATTACGGCAGCGAGCGCGCCCAGACCGCCCGCACCTGACGTCCCGGCCGCACAAGCGGGCCGCACGATCCGGCCGCACGATCGGGCGGACGCGCGGCCGTGATCCTTTTCGTCCGGGGCAGTAAACTCGGCTGTCACAGGACCTTCCCAGCCGCACATTCGGCTTCCACAGCACCCGGGGGACCACGTGACCGACGCCAGCAGGCCCGAACGCTACGCCTACCTCGGCCCGCGCGGCACGTTCACCGAGGCCGCGCTCCTGTCGATCCCCGGTGCCGCCGAGGCCGAGCACGTCCCGTACGCGACGGTGCCCGCCGTCCTGGACGCGCTGCGCCGCGAGGAGGTCGACTCCGCCGTCGTCGCGCTGGAGAACTCCGTCGAGGGCTCCGTCCCCGCCACGCTGGACGAGCTGGCGACCGGCGAGCCCCTCCAGATCGTCGGCGAGATCCTCCTGCCGGTGTCGTTCGCGCTGCTCGTCCGTCCCGGCGTCACGATGGACGACATCAAGTCCGTCGCCTCGCACCCGATCGCGCAGCCGCAGTGCCGCCGCTGGCTCGCGGGGCACGTCCCCGACGCCGAGTGGCACGCCGCCACGTCCAACGCCGAGGCCGCCCAGCACGTCGCCGACGGCCACTACGACGCGGCCCTCGCCGGCTCGTTCGCCGCCGCCCGCTACGGCCTGTCCGTGCTCGTCGAGGACATCCACGACGTCGCCGACGCGGTCACCCGCTTCATCGTCCTGCGCCGCCCCTGCGCGCCGCCGGAGGCCACCGGGACCGACCGGACGACCGTCGTCGCGTTCATCGGCGAGGACCACCCGGGCGCCCTGCTGGAGATCCTCACGGAGTTCTCCGTCCGCGGCATCAACCTGACGCTGATCCAGTCCCGCCCGACCGGCGCGGGCCTCGGCTCCTACCTTTTCTGGATGGATTTCGAGGGCCATGTCGCCGACGCCCGCGTCGGCGAGGCGCTGATGGGACTGCGCCGGGTCTGCGCCGACGTCCGCTTCGTCGGTTCCTACGCCCGCGCCGACCAGATCCGTCCCGAGATCCGCCGCGGCACCCACGACGACGACTTCACGAAGGCGTCCACGTGGCTGGAGTCCATCCGCGGCTAGCGGGCTACCCTGCCTGGATGGCCAAGGACTTCGATCTTTACGAGCGGGAGTTGTGGGCCGGGCGCGCGCCCGCGTACGAGCGGGGTTTCGCGCATGTGACCCGCTACATGGTCGGCCCGCTCCTGGACGCGGCGGGCGTCGCGGCCGGGACACGGCTCCTGGACGTCGGCACCGGGCCCGGCGTCGTGTCCGCGGCGGCGGCCGGGCGCGGCGCCTCGGTCACGGCGATGGACGCCGACCCCGACATGGCCGACACCGCGCGCAGGAACGTCCCCGGCCTGGACGTGCGGGTCGCGGTCCTGCCGGACGTGCCGTTCGCGGACGCCGCGTTCGACGCCGTCGCGGGCAACTTCGTGATCAACCATGTGGGCTCCCCCGAGGTGGTCCTGGCGGAGCTGCGGCGGGTGCTGCGCCCGGGCGGGCGGCTGGCGCTGAGCTGCTGGGTCATGCCCGGCAGCGGGGCCCTCGCGGTCGTCCGCGAGGCGATCGAGGCGGCGGGGGTGCCGTGGCCGGACGACATCCCGGAGCCGCCGTTCATGGAGCACGGCGAGACCGCGGCGTTCCGCCGCCTGGTGTCCGCGGCGGGCTTCGCGGAAGTCACCGTCGAGGAGGTGACGTGGGAGCACGTCGTCGACCCCGAGGTGTGGTGGGAGACGGGCGCGCTGTCCCGGGTCGGCACCAACGGCGTCATCGTCGGCCGCCAGGACGCCGCGACCGTCCAGCGGATCAAGAAGGAGTTCGACCGGATCGTCGCCGGGTACGCGGCGCCGGACGGGAAGGTCGCCCTTCCGGCGCACGCGCTGCTGGCCTCCGGAGCCCGCTGACCGGGGGCTCCGCGCCGCCGGGCGTCCGGCCCGCCCGGGAACGGCGATACTCGCGCGCGGACGGGGGTCCGGGCCGGTAGCCTCGGGTCTGTGATTGACCTGCGAGCTCTTCGAGAGGATCCCGAGCGGCTGCGCGCCTCGCAGCGCGCCCGCGGCGAGGATGACGGCGTCGTCGACCGGCTGCTGGACCTGGACGAGAGGCGCCGCTCGGCGCTCACCTCGTTCGAGCGGCTGCGTTCCGAGCAGAAGAGTTTCGGCAAGTCGGTGTCCAAGGCGCAGGGCGACGAGCGGCAGGCGCTGCTGGCCCGCGCGAAGGAGCTGGCGCAGCAGGTGAAGGACGCCGAGGCCGGCGCCGACCGGCTCGGCGAGGAGCTCGACGCGCTGCTGAGGGGGGTGCCCAACCTCATCGAGGAGGACGCACCGCCCGGCGGCGAGCAGGACTTCGTCGTCCTGGAGACGGTCGGCGAGCCGCCCGCGTTCGACTTCGAGCCCAAAGACCACCTGGAGCTGGGCGAGGGCCTCGGCGCCATCGACATGGAGCGCGGCGCGAAGGTCGCCGGCGCGCGCTTCTACTACCTGACCGGCGTCGGCGCGCGCCTGCAGTACGCGCTGCTGAACCTCGCCATGGAGCAGGCCGTCGCGTCGGGCTTCGTGCCGATGTACCCGCCGGTGCTCGTGAAGCCGGAGGCGATGGAGGGCACGGGTTTCCTCGGCGCGCACGCCGCCGAGGTGTACCAGCTCCGCCAGGAGGACCTGTACCTCGTCGGCACGTCCGAGGTGCCGCTGGCCGCCTACCACATGAACGAGATCATCGACGAGCTGCCGCGGCGGTACGTGGCGTGGTCGTCGTGCTTCCGCCGCGAGGCCGGCTCGTACGGCAAGGACACGCGCGGCATCATCCGCGTCCACCAGTTCGACAAGGTGGAGATGTTCTCCTACTGCGACCCCGGTGACGCCCACGCCGAGCACCTGCGGCTGCTGGAGTGGGAGAAGGAGATGCTCGCGAAGGTCGAGCTGCCCTACCGGGTGATCGACGTCGCGGCGGGCGACCTCGGCGCGAGCGCGGCCCGCAAGTACGACTGTGAGGCGTGGGTCCCGACGCAGGGCACCTACCGCGAGGTCACGTCCACGTCCAACTGCACCGGGTTCCAGGCGCGGCGCCTCGCGGTCCGGCACCGCGACGCCGACGGCAAGAACCAGCCGGTCGCGACGTTGAACGGCACCCTCGCCACCACCCGCTGGATCGTCGCGATCCTGGAGAACCACCAGCAGGCGGACGGCTCGGTCCGCGTGCCCGAGGCCCTGCGGAAGTTCCTGGGCCTGGAGGTCCTGGAGCCCGTCAAGCGCTGAGCCGCCGCGCGCCCGCGTCCGGGGCCCGTCCCTGCGGGGGCGGGCCCTTCGCCGTGACCAGGGAGGCGTGTCACCTAAGGTGTGACCAAGTCGCACTGGAAGGTGACATGTCCGAGTCCTCGCCGCGCCTGATCGCCACCGACCTCGACGGCACGATCGTGCGCTCCGACGGGACGATCTCCGACCGCACCGCCGCCGCCCTCGCCAGGGTGGAACGTGCCGGAGCGGTGCTCGTGATGGTCACCGGCCGCCCGCCGCGCTGGATGACGGGGGTCGCCGCCGCCGTCGACCACCACGGCGTCGCCATCTGCGCCAACGGCGCGGTGCTCTACGACCTGCACACCGAGTCCGTGGTCCACACGCGGGAGATCGCACCCGACGTGATCGCGGAGGCGGTGGAGCGGCTCCGCGCGATCTCCCCCGATCTGCGCTTCGCGGTCGAGTACCCGCACGGGTTCGTGTTCGAGGCCCGCTACGACCTCGGCCGCTGGGACGCCGAGGCCCTCGGCGGGCGTCCCGTGGACGGCGCGGAGCTGGTCAGCCGGGGCGGCACCAAGCTCCTGGCGTTCCACCCCAGCGCCGGGCCCGACGCGCTCGCGGAGAAGGCGGTGCAGGCGGTCGGCGATCTGGTCACGGTGACCCACTCGTCCGGCCGGGGGCTGCTGGAGATGAGCGCCCGAGGCGTCACCAAGGCGACCGCGCTGGCGGCCCTGTGCGGGGAGCGGGGCATCCCGTCCGACGACGTCGTCGCCTTCGGTGACATGCCCAACGACCTGCCGATGCTCACCTGGGCGGGCACCTCGTACGGCGTCGCGAACGCGCATCCGCTCGTGCTGGCGGCGGTCACCCACACCACGTCCCGCAACGACGACGACGGCGTCGCCGAGGTCATCGAACGGCTCTTCCCCTAGACAAGCCTCATGCCGTGTCCCGGCGGGGCCGGGACACGGCACGAACGGATTCGGCTACAGGGAGGGACCGGACGATCGGCTACAGGTAGGGACCGGACGAGTGGCGCGGCCCGGGCTGCTCGTCCTCCACGCCGGGAGGGACCATGCCCGCCGGAAGGGCGCGGCGCATCTGCTCAAGCTGCGCGCGCGCCGCCATCTGCTGGGCGAACAGCGTCGTCTGGATGCCGTGGAAGAGGCCCTCAAGCCAGCCGACGAGCTGCGCCTGCGCGATCCGCAGCTCGGACTCGCTCGGCACGACGCCCTCGGTGAACGGCAGCGACAGCCGCTCCAGCTCCTCGACGAGCTCGGGCGCCAGGCCGTCCTCCAGCTCCTTGATGGACGACTTGTGGATCTCGCGGAGCCGCGCGCGGCTGGCCTCGTCCAGCGGGGCCGCCTTCACCTCGTCGAGGAGCTGACGGATCATCCCGCCGATCCGCATCACCTTCGCGGGCTGCTCGACCATCTCGGTGACCGACTTGGCCTCGCTCTCGCCGTCCCCGCCGCCGCCCTCGATAGCGATGCCGTTCGGGCCGACCACGAGCACCTGCGGTTCCTGTTCAGACTGGTTCTTCGAAGGCTCGTTCATAGTCCCCCCATCCTCACACGGTCAGCAGGATCTTGCCGACATGACCGCTTTCTTCGAGCAGCCGGTGGGCGCGCGCCGCGTCCGCCATCGGGACCCTCTGGTCGATGACAGGCCGCACGTCCCCCGATTCCAGCAGCGGCCACAGCTCCTCGCGGACGGCCGCCACGATCCGCGCCTTCTCCTCCGCCGGACGCGCCCGGAGGCTGGTCGCGTGGACCAGCGCCCGCTTCCTCAGCAGCAGCCCGAGGTCCAGCTCGGCCCGCGCGCCGCCCTGGAGGCCGATGACCATCAGCCGTCCGCCGGTGGCCAGCGCCTTCACGTTCCGTTCCAGGTACTTGGCCCCCATCAGGTCCAGGATCACGTCGTACGGGCCGCTCTCGACGAAGTCCTCCTCGCGGTAGTTCACCGCGAGGTCCGCGCCGAGTTCGCGGCAGCGGGCCGCCTTCTCCTCGCTGCCCACCGTGCACACGACACGCGCGCCCCGCGCCTTGGCCGCCTGGATCGCGAGCGTCCCGATCCCGCTGCCGCCGCCGTGCACGAGGAGCGTCTCCCCCGCCGACAGCGCGCCCAGCAGGAAGACGTTCGACCACACCGTGCACGCGACCTCCGGCAGGCCGGCCGCGTCCACGACGTCCACCCCGCGCGGAACCGGGAGCACCTGCCCCGCGGGCACGGCGACCCGCTCGGCGTAACCCCCTCCGGACAGCAGCGCGCACACCTCGTCGCCGGGCTTCAGGCCCGTCACGCCCGCGCCGAGCCCGGCCACCCGCCCGGAGACCTCCAGGCCCGGGTACGGGGGAGCGCCCTCGGGCGGGGGATAGAAGCCCAGTCGCTGCATGACGTCCGCGCGGTTGACCGCGCTCGCCACCACGTCGATGAGCACCTCGCCCGGTCCGGCGGCGGGGTCCGGCACGTCCGCCCACTCCAGGACGTCGGCGTCCCCCGGCTCACGGATCACGATCGCATGCATACCGTCACGCTACCGGCCGTCCGGAACCACCGTTCCCCACCCAATGTGGATCTACGCGCGGGATGCGTGGTATTGGCGCACAGGTATCCTTCCTGGGGGCCTTTCGCCTACCTGCTCCGTAATGATCGTCAGAGGTGCCGAGGGGGACACACGGTGGCAAGGAACGAGCACGACGGGCGTTCCCTGGAGGAGCGGCTGGCCTCACTGGACGCGATGAGCGGTGAGACGGCAGGGCCCGCCGCCACCGAGGACGAGCCGTCCCCCGGGCGGCCTCCGGCGCAGGAGGACGAGCAGGTCCTCGACCAGAACGGCAACCCGTGGCTCGCCGCCCCGCCGCCCTTCCAAGGACCCCCGGAAAGCTTCGGCCCGGCGCAGGGACGGCCCCCGCAGGGTGAGGCCCAGGACCAAGGGCCCCCGGCCTTCCCCGGTGTCCCCGCACCCCCTCCGTTCGACGGCCGCCCGTACGAGGGCGGCCCGATGCCCCAGCCGTTCGACGGCGGCATGCTCCCCCCGCCTTACGCCGGATACCAGGGGCTTGAGCAGCCGCCCGCCGTCCCGTCCGATCCCGTCTCCTCTCCCACGCCCGCCTCTCCTCCCACGCCCGCCGCCACTCCCGCGGCCGCAGCCCCGCAGCAGTCGCCCTACGTGCAGGAGCCCTGGGAGACGGGCCCGCCGCAGCCGCGCGAGACCACCGCCAACGGCGAGAGCGCCCCGCCCTTCGACGAGCTCCCGCCCTACATGCCCGACCAGGTCACCGCCTCCGACCCGAACTCGGGCCCGCCGCCGTACGCGCAGGACCCCAACGCCGTCACAAGCCAGCAGTACCGTCCGGTCGACCCGTCCACGGGGCAGCCGTACGCGCCGCAGGACCCCGCCGCCGCTCCGCCCTCCCCCGGCACGGACCTCGGCGCGGGACAGCCTTACGCACAGGACCCGAACACCGGCCGTCCCTACCAACAGGACCTCAACGGGACCGCCCAGCAGTACCTGCAACCGTCTGACCCGAACGCGCAGCAGTACGCGCAGGAACAGCCGTACGCCCAAGAACAGCAGTACGCGCCGGACCCGCAGCCGTACCCGGCGTTCGACCCGAACACCGGGCAGCCGTACGCAACGGGCCCGAGCCCCGTCCCGCAGCCCTATGGGCAGAACCCCAACGCGGCGGCGCAGCCGTACCCGCCGCAGGATCCGAACGCGGCGGCACAGCAGGCACAGGAGCAGGGGTACGCATACGACCCGAACACCGGGCAGGTGTATCCGCAGGCAGTGCCCGGTGGGGAAACGGGAGCGCCCCAGCAGGGATACGCGTACGGCCCACCCCAAGGCCCGCCACAGGGCCCGTCCCAGGGACCGCCGCAGGGGCCGCCCCAGGGACCGCCACCACAGGGACCGTATGGCGCGTACCAGCAGATGCCGGGTCCGCCCGGCGGAGCACCGCAGGGCCCGTACCCGGGGCATCCGCAGCAGCCGGACCCGCAGAGCTCCGAGAGCCTCAGCTCCGAGAACCTGCTGGGGGAGCGGAAGATCGCGCCGTCCTCGGGATGGCGGCGCGCGGTCTACAAGGCCACCGCGGGCAGCATCCACCCGGGCGAGTCGCAGGGCGACCTGCGCCGCAAGGACCTGGTGGCGCGTGCCCGGACGCCCGTCGCCGGCGGGCATCACCGGGTGGCCGTCATGTCGCTGAAGGGCGGCGTGGGCAAGACCACGACCACGACGGGCCTCGGCTCGATGCTCGGCTCGTTCCGCGGCGACCGGGTCATCGCGGTGGACGCCAACCCCGACCGCGGCACGCTGTCGGACAAGGTCAAGCTGGAGACGGCCGCGACCGTCCGGGACCTGCTGAACAGCCGGGACAAGATCCACCGCTACGCCGACGTCCGCGCCTTCACCTCGCAGAACGTCGCGCGCCTGGAGGTCCTGGCGTCCGACCGCGACCCGGCCGTCAGTGAGGCGTTCAGCGCCGAGGACTACGCCGCCGTGGCGGTCGTCCTGGAACAGTACTACTCGATCTGCATCACCGACTGCGGGACGGGCCTGCTGCACTCGGCGATGGCGGGCGTGCTGAGCCTGGCCGACCAGCTCGTCCTGGTCAGCTCCCCCTCGGTGGACGGCGCGCGCTCCGCGAGCGCCACGCTGGACTGGCTGGAGGCGCACGACCACGGCCACCTCGTCCGCAACGGCGTGGTGGTGCTGTCGATGGTCCGCAACCGGACGCGCAGCCAGGTCGACCTCGACAAGCTCCAGGCGCACTTCGAGAGCCGCTGCCGCGCCGTCGTCCGCATCCCCTACGACGACCACCTGGAGGAGGGCGCCGAGGTGGAGCTGGACCAGCTCGCCCCGGCGACGCGCGAGGCGTACCTGACGCTCGCCGCCGTGGTCGGCGACGGCTTCGCCCATCCGCGTCCGGAGGATCCCTGACCATTCGACGGCCGGGGAACGTTCCCCGCAGCGCGAACGCTAGAGTCGCGCCCGTGGCGGACGTGTACGTGGGGAAGGCGGCGCCGGACGCCGCCGGTGATCGCGGTTGGCTGCTCGGGCACTTCAAGCCTCCCGGCGACCTCCGGCACAGCGGCGAGGTCGAGATCAAGTGGGGCGTCCACCCGAAGGGGGAGCGGCGCGCCCGCTGGACGGACGGCGAGAAGCGCACCGCGCTGCTCGTCCTGATCAGCGGCCGGTTCCGGCTGGAGTTCCCGGAGCGCGAGGTCGTGCTGGCCGAGCAGGGCGACTATGTCGTGTGGGGACGTGGCGTCGACCACTCCTGGCAGGCGGAGGAGGAGTCGGTGGTCATGACCGTCCGCTGGCCCTCGATCCCCGGCTACGCCGTCCCGGACGACGCGGGGGCGTGAGCGCCGCTGACGTCCGCGCGCCCGCGGGCGCATGGGCACGCGCCTGGCCCGGCCCTCATATGCCGGTCGATGGGAGTCGTCCGCGAGCGCTATCGTGGGCGGTGTTCATTTGGAGAGTTCGCATAGTGGACTAGTGCAGGCGCCTTGAAAGCGCCCAGGGCTGGGGACAGTCCTCGTGGGTTCGAATCCCACACTCTCCGCCGGAATCGCAAGGGGCTCTCGCGGCCAGGGCCGGTCGATCGGACGTTACCCGAGGTATGCCCCCCAAAAGGGACGGATCCGTCCGTTACCCTCGTCGGCATGTCGGAAACACCGAACGATCCAGCCGGAAGCACTCACCAGTTTCAGACCTTTGCCAATCAGGCGCAATCGGACAAGTCCTCGGGTCCGAGCATGGCCCTCATCGTCGGCGTCGTCGCCGTGGTGGCCATCGTCGCGGTCCTCGTGATCGGCCTCATGATGATGTAGCCGTGCGCCTTGTCCTTCGCGGGCTCAACCGCATCCGCCGACCGGGCGGATCGCCACCACCCCGGCCAGCGGAATGCGCTCCGCGCGTCCGCCCGTCCTGACCGTCAGGTCGCGGGTGTCGGCGCCGGTCAGCTCGCCGCAGACACGGCCGCCCCGATGACGGACCTCCACCATCGCCGGTGCAGGCGCCGCCGCCGGCCCCAGCCACGTCGTCCCGACCGCCACCGCCACGCACGCGATGGCCAGCGTCGCGAGGCGCGCGGCCCAGCGGACCGCACGGGAGATCCGCCGGATCTCCGCCCGCGTCCAGGCCCGCAGCGCCTCCCCGGAACGCACGATCTCCTGCCCCGGCCAGCCCGACGCCGCGCGCACCGCCAGCAGCGTCGCCGTCACCAGCAGCGCGAGCGCCAAACCGAGCAGCAGGACGACGGCCCACCGGTATCCGGAGGCCAGCGTGGTGACGGTGTCCCGGCCTTTGACGATCAGCACCGCGCTCAGCAGGGCCGTGAGACCGCCCAGCCCGGTGCGCCACCCCTCGGCCTGCTTGCGCGCCGAGTCGAGCTGGGTGAACTTCAGCTCCTGCGCCTTCTGAAGCCAGCGCTTCTGGTCGAGGCTCATGGGAGCTCGACGAGCCAGAACGCGCCGCACCCCTTGTCGAACGCGCCCTCGGGCCGGTCGGCGTGCATATGCCCGCAGTCGCAGCAGATCGTCACCTCGCGGGGTGCCGGGGGCGCGGCACGCCGATGGCGGAAGACGCCTTTGACGCCGTCGGGAGGGCCCTTCTCCAGCGTCATGCTCGTCCGGCCACCGCATGCAGGGCAGGTCCCGTCGATCTCCAAACCTTCCTGTGTCTCCGTGACTCTGAACCCGGTTTGCGTCGGGAAGCCCGTTTCGATGTACGCGCGGTCACGGTGATGGTCAATGTCAGGCAACAACGTCCTCCAGGTCGAGCGCGAACAGCGGCGCGTACAGCCGGAGCCGTTCGACGATCCACGCGGCGGTCTCGCCGGTCTCCTCGGCGGCCCGCTGCACGTGGTCCCGTGTCACCCGTCCCGAGATGGCGGGCGCGTAACCGTCGAGGTGCTCGGTGAGCAGCAGCAGGTCCTGCCAGCGGACGACGTCGCCGGGGCATGCGTCCACCGGATACGCGAGCACCACCCCGATCGGTTCCAGCCGCTCCAGCCGCCGGTGCGCCTCCCAGGCCGGCCAGCCGAGCCGTCCCGCCGTACGCACCAGGAGCAACGGGTCGAACTCGGAGAGGGCGATGGGGCGCTCGTCGCGGTCGTAGGCGACCAGCATGTCCTCGTCGTACTCGTCCGGGAAGATCTCGTCGAGGCGCTTCGCGGTCGTTTCGTCCAGTTCCGGGACGGGTGCTCCGATACCGCGGTAGGGAGCCAGCATCGCGAGGAACCCTCCCAGCGAGCGGTTGAACGCGATGGCACCCTCCACGATCTGAGCCGGCTGGAGAAGCCATACCGGCCTCTCCCGCCATCGCCCTTCCTGGCCGACGAGCGCGCTGCCTATCTCGAAGAAGGGCGTCAGTTCGTGACAGCCCGGGGCGACGTCGGGGACGTCGGCGTCCGGGAAGGCGGCGAGGAGTGCCTTGCGCGCCTCGCCGATAGAGCAGAACATCTGCCGGGCCATTTCGGTGAGCTCCGCCGGTGTCACCGGCCCGTCCGGCCCGCAGAACGGTATGAGCGCGCGCGCCGTCGCGGCCGTCCGCTGCGATACCCGGGGCCCATGGGAGTACGTGGCGATGGCGATGAACGGCGGCGTCTTGGAGCCGACGAACGGGAACTGGTAAAGGAACATGCGCATCAGGTTCGTCTCGATGAACCTGACCTCTTCGGGTCCCGGCAGGGCATCGGGGAGACCGCCGATGTCGGGACGCCGCAGGAACCCCTTGTCCTCCAGGGATTCGAGCCCTTCATGCACTCTGTGGAACGTGTCACCGGCCCGGCCCGCGATCAGTAACAGGGCGAGAGGGGTGAGGTGCTCGCCGAGGGTGTACACCTGCCGGAGCGCCTCGACCTCCATCGACGTGAGCCCACCGGGGTACCGGTCCCGTCCGGCCACGGTCACGCCGAGCGGGGCGAGCCTGTCGCAGAGCGTGAGCACCTGGTCGACCTCGCGGCCCAAGGCGGCGCTCGCCTGCATCACATGGGCCGGTGTCAGGGGCCCCTCGATCCACGGCGGCCCGCCGTTGACCTTGACGGACAGGAGGGTGACCTCGGCGTTGGTGCACGTGTAGCCGGCCAGGTCCCCCAGATCCAGGTCGGGCGGAATCCAGTCGGCCGGGGCCAGCCTCGCCGCCCGGTGCAGGACCTCGCCCAGGCTCTTGTCCATGGCGCTGGACGCCGCGACGAGCCAGCCGGCGACGTTCCTCCGCGGCGGGCCCCCCGGCGGTGACCATGCCGCCAGCGCGCGGAACAGGGGGACGTCGTCCTCGTCCTCGCAGGTCACCGGGATGGACGGGCATTCGCGCAGATGACCGAGGTCCAGACCGGTGATCGAATAGCGCCGCAGCCGCCGGAGCCGTTCCGCGGCGGTCTGATCCGGATGCGCGAGCGCGAGGAGCATGTTGTCGACGCTCACCGGGTTGTCCCAGAGCTGGTGCGAGAGCTTGTCGAGCAGCTTCGCGTCGATCGGGTCCACCACCGGGAAGCCGTCACTGGCGGAGGCGATCGCGTGCTCCCGGACGTTCGCCTTGGACACGACCAGCGGCTCCCACTGACCCGCACGCCAGGCACCGAACCAGCGGCTGAAGTACGCGTTCCGGTCCGCGAGGTCGTACAACTTCCTGTCGGCCGGAAGGCAGCCCACCTTCCTGACCGGGACATCGGTGCTCTGCCCCCAGGAGATCCCGATGCGCAGCCGGACGTCCTCCTCCACCAGGTACTCGAAGATCTGCTGGGCGACCTCGGGCGCGGACTCGGCGACCTGCCACAGCCAGGACACGGTCAGGCCGGGCCACTCCACCAGGGCGGGCAGCGACTCCTCGATCCGGTCGCGGACCCACTCCTTGTCCCACTTGCGGAGCTTCTTGCGGTCCACGGTGAACTGGGGACGGCGGGCGTCCCGGAGGTTGACGATCAGGCCGAAGACCTTCTCGTTGGTCCGGATGCCGTCGGCGGCGAGACCGCCCTCGCCCGACACCCACCACAGGTCCTCGCCGTGCTTCAGCGACTCCGCCGCCTCGTCCTGGTAGCGCAGCTCACGGGGCTCCCACACCTCCGTGGCGGAGCCGTCGGCGGCGACCTCCACGTGGAAGTCGGAGATCCACAGCAGCTTGCGCATCGTGGTCAGGACCGAGACGCTCTCGTCCTCCTCGGGGGTCAGGTAGAGGCGGACGCGGGTGCCGCCGTGGCGCAGCTGGTCGTCCACGGAGGTGATCTGGAACAGGCTCCCGCTGCTGGCGATGTCGACGCAGTGCGCCGTCCCGGCGACGTTCCCGTTCTTGTCGACGGGGCGCGTCACCACCGTGATCTCGTCGGCGAGCATGAAGTAGCTGAAGACGCCGACACCGAACTGGCTGTTGGAGACGAGCTGCAACGGCGGGTCCAGCGTCTGCCAGGCGGCCTGCTCGGAGCGGAACGACTCCTTGTAGACGAACCGCTCCCCGGCGGCCGCGAAGACCTGCTTGAGGGTGTCGATGTCCATCCCGACACCGTTGTCCTCGCATTCGACGTACTCGCGGCCGTTCTCGTCGGTGCCCTGCCTGAACCGGATCCGGCCGCTCCACTCGCCCGTCTCCTTCTTGAGGGCCCGCAGCCCCCGGAGACGGATGTCCCGGTAACGGCAGGCGTCCAGGGCGTTCTGGTAGAGCTCGCGGATCGACAACGCGGGATCGTCGTAGAGCTGGCGGCCCATCAGAAGCTCGCGGACCTTGTCCTCCGCGAGGCGGAAACGCGAGAGCGGGACCTCGAAGGCGCGGGTGCCGTCCGAGCGCGTCTCCGGGCGCAGGCCCTTGTCGCCGAACCCGGCGGGCAGCGCCGCCGAGACCTCCTCGTCCAGCGACAGCCCGGCGATGGAACGACGCGCCTCGGCCGCCCGCGTGACGACGTCCTGGAAGGCGGCGTGCTGGGCGGGATGGTGGCACGACATCTGGAGGTCGAGGACGTCGCCGCGGCGCACCCAGCGCAGGCGCTCCGCCGCGTTCTTCACCGTGGGCAGGGACAGCTCCATGCGCGTGCCGATGTGGTCGGCGAGCACCGGCGGCATCCTGCGCAGGTCGGCGGCGAGGATGCCGCCGAGCCAGAGCAGCGCGGCCACGGATCTCCACCGATCGTCCATGTAGGGCGCGGAAAGGCCGTCCAGGACGAGCGAGTCCGCCGGGCCGGCGCCGACCGCGCGCAGCAGGACCTCCACCAGCTTGGGCAGCTCACCGGGCGCCATGCCCCGGGCGTGCCCGCTCAGCAGGCGCGCGCCGCCCCGGTGGCAGTCGTCGGCGGCCGCGCTCTGCCACACCGACTGGCGGGTGGCGAGCCACTGGTGGACCAGCCACATCGCGAGCGCGTTGCCCTGCTCGACCAGGTCCCGGCGTGCCAGCCCCTCGGCGCGGCGGACCATTTGCTGGTGCATCTCGTGGGTGAGCTCCAGGTCGGTGCGGGCGCCGTCCTGGTAGGTGCGGGTGTAGTCCGTCGGGGCGACGGTCGCCGCCAGCCGGACCCCCTCGGCGATGACCACCTCGCGTAGGAACGGCGCGGCGACCAGCAGGGCCGCCTCCGCCGGGGTCAGGAGCGGGCGGTCGCCGAGCAGCAGCGCGGCGCCTTCCAGGACCCGGACCGGATAGTTCCGGTCGAACCACGGGTCCTCCTCGATCCCGGTGCGGCGGCGGAGCGCCTCATAGGAGTCGCGGCACCTGCGGGCGCAGCGCTCGACCAGCGTGAGCACCTGCTGCCGGACGGCTTCCAGTCCGTGCTCGTCCTGTCCGCAGCGCCCCCACAGCCCCGAGTCGCGGACGGCGCGCCCCCACGCGCCGGCGAGCTCGTCGCCCTCGCAGATGACGACGTCCTTGGCCTCGGCCAGCATCGAGGGGTGCCGGACGCCGGGCGATTGCCGCAGATCCTCGTTCCGCGCGGCCCGCCGCCGCACCTCCTGGGTCACCTCGTCGACGACCTGGCCGAGCGTCCGGGCGGGATGGCGCCGGTCGAGGACCTGGGCGAGCGCCTGGGTGAAGACGCTGCCGGTCTCGGTGTAGTGACAGCGCTGGCCCGCCTCGCAGCCGGTGACCAGGACGAAGGAGCCCTCGGCGGGGAACGGCACGTGACCGCCCGCCGGACCGGGTTCGCGCGCCGGATCGTCACGGCAGGCGTCGACGAAGAAGACGACGAGCCGGGCCTTGCAGCCGGTGAGGTCGGCCGGGACGACCGGCACGAGCGTGTCGGTGTCGGACGCGTCGGCGTCGCTCGGCACGAGGTAGTCCCGGCCGTCGGCACTCACCCCGTGGCCGGAGAAGTAGACGAGCAGCACCCCGCCGCTGGGGACCTGCTCGCATGCGGTCCTGATCCTGCGCCGGATCCGCGTCAGCGTCGGCTCGTCCTTGCCGCCGTCGAGGCCGAACGCCGTCACCACGTAGCCGGACTGTTCCAGGGCGGTCCCGACGCGGTGCACGTCGCTGCGCACCACGTCGTCGATGTCGCTGAAACGCCCGTCATCGCATTGGGGGACCCCGATGAGCAGCGCATGACGCCCAGCCACAAGCGACCCCCAGCCTTCTCGTCCCGCGATGCACGACTTTATCCGGCTACGGTGCTGAGAAAGGCGGATCTTTACGCACTGGCGCCCCCGAGCGCGCGGTCACCTCCGCCGGGGGCCGGGACCGCGGGTCAGCGGCCTGAACTGGAGAAGTGCTGGTAGTCCTTCGCGCCGCTCCACTCGCCGCCCCAGCCCCACCCGATCGAGGCGAACGCCTTGACCACCTTGTCGCCCGCGTGGATGACACCGGGTGCGCGGCTCTTGCGGTTCTTGTACTTCGCGCAGTCCTTGTGGGCGACGTGACCGTCGGCGTAGACGTAGGGGTTCTCGCAGGTGTTGAGGTCCACCGCGAGCCCGTAGGCGTGCTGGGAGAACGAGGTCGAGCCGGTCGCGTTGCGGCAGTTGAACGCCGAGGTGTTGCCGGCCTCGATCGAGTCGAAGTCGCTGCCCTTGTAGACGTCGACCGGCTCCATGCGGCGGATGGGGTAGCGGATGTCGTACAGCCGCTTGAAGACCTTCACGAGATCGCGGGCCGCGCTCGCGTTGACGACGAGCCTGCCGTCCGGGTGCGTCTTGCCGTCCATCCCCCAGTAGGTCATCTCGATCATCCGGAGCCCGGACGGCGGGACGGGGCAGCCCCGGCGCCAGGAGTACTTCAGGTCCGCGGCCGTGACCCTCGTGATCTCCGAGCGGAAGCCCTCCGGCACGGTCGCCGTGGCGGACGCCGTGGGCCCGGTGGGCGCGCCGGTCGCGGTGGGCGGGGTGGTCGGCCCGCTCTTTCCGGGCTCGCCGGATCCCCCGCCGCATCCGGTCGTGACCAGCGCGGCGGTGATGAGCGCGGCCGTGGACGCCGCGACGTGAAAGGGCCCTCTGCCTGGCATCTTTGCAGGATCGCATGCCGGGTGCCCTTCGCGTTGGACCTTGGATTCGCTAACGTGCGAGGGAGGGGCGTGTCCGCCGAACGGGGCCGGGGCGGGCGCGTCGTCGATGTCGTCCACCCGCCGGGCATGTCATCCGGTGCCCACCGGCCCCAGGGAGCCGGCATGGCGGAAACTCCGGAAAGGGACTTCCCGAGCCTCGAAGACGACATCTTCGCCGTCGCGCACAACGTCGAGGTCGATCAGGGACAGGCGCAGCCGCGCATTCGGCTGGGGTCGATGCGCGCCCAGGAGTTCGCGGAACGCGCGCGGGCGCTCGGCGACGGGCAGATCGGCGCGACCGCGGCCGGGTTCGGGATCTTCATCTTCGTCGACGCGGTGATGATGTGGGCGCCGCTGATGATGAGCAGGCGGCCGAGCCTGCTGCCGCAGTTCGTGACGCTGCTCGTCCTGGCGTTCGGTCTCGGCGGGCTGCTGGTCTGGAAGGTCGGCGGGCGGTGGAGGCCGTTCGGCATCGGCATGATGCTCGCCTGGGTGTTCCTGACGCTGGTGTCGGTCGGCTTCCTCACCGGCCTCAGCGTCACCCTTTGACGGCCGTCTCCCGTCACCTCGCGGTGACCTCATGGTGGCCGGGCGGTGTCATCCCGTCGCGCCCATGCGCTTGAGGACGGCGCCGAACGCGCGGCCGATCGCTTCGAGGTCGCCCGGCTCGACGGCGTCGATGAAGTAGGTGCGGACGGTCTCGACGTGGTCGCGGGCGGCCCGCTCGAGCGTGGCGAAGCCCTCGTCGGTGAGATGGGCGTAGACGCCGCGCTTGTCGTTGGGACAGCTGTCGCGCATGACCAGGCCCTTGGACTCCAGGCGCGAGCAGGTGTGGGAGAGGCGGCTGCGCGACTGGCTGGCGTTGTCGGCGAGCTCGGCCATCCTCAGCCGCCGCTCGGGGGCCTCGGAGAGCCGGACGAGGATCTCGTACTCCGAGACCGACAGCCCGTGCTTGGTCTTGAGGTCGCGGTCCATGATCTCGGTGAGCCGGACGCTGCCGTCGACGTAGGCCCTCCAATGGCGCTGCTGGGTGGCATCGAGCCAGCGTGGTTCACTCATGAGTGAAGTATACGGCATTGTTGAAGCTTCAACTAATTCGGCCGGTGTCATGGTGACGGAACGCCGCGCGTCGCCGCCCGGCCGGGGAAATAGTTGAAGTATCAACTACGTTGGTACGGACGACGCTCCGACCGGAGCGAGCAGTGCGACCGCCCCCGGCGCGAACAGGGCGGCCGCGGAACCGAGGAGGCACCCATGCCCGCCGTGACCGCCGACCCGCTGACCCTGCCCCGCCTGCCCCTGCTTCCCGAAGGCGACACGGACTGGCGCCGCGTCGCGAAGGTCGTGACGGCGAAACGTCACCTGGAGGGCGAGGGCTTCCAGGTCCGGCGCCCGTTCCCCGGCATCGACCTGTCCCTGGCGGACCCGTTCCTCCTGCTCGACCACATGGGCGCGGTGGAGTACGCGCCAGGGGAGGCGAAGGGCACCCCGTGGCACCCGCACCGGGGCTTCGAGACCGTCACCTACATCATCGACGGCGCGTTCCAGCACCAGGACACCACAGGCGGCGGTGGCCTGATCTCCGACGGCGCCACCCAGTGGATGACCGCCGCGTCCGGGATCCAGCACATCGAGCAGCCGCCACCGGACCTCGTCGCCAAGGGAGGGCTGTTCCACGGCGTCCAGCTGTGGGTGAACCTGCCGCGCGCGCAGAAGTGGGTCGAGCCCCGCTACCAGGACATCGAGGCGCGGGACGTCAGGCTGCTCGCCGCGGCGGACGGCTCGTCCCTCGTGCGCGTGATCGCGGGTTCCCTCGCCGGGTACGACGGCCCGGGCGTCACCTACACGCCGATCAACTACCTGCACGCGACCATCGCCCCCGGCGCCCGCCTGACGCTGCCCTGGCCCCGCGAGTTCAACGCGCTGGTGTACGTCCTGTCCGGGCGCGGTACCGCAGGTGCCGAGGAGGCCGCGGTGGACGAGGGGCAGCTGGCGATCTTCGCGGGCTCGCACCACAAGGGCTCCGGCGACGGGCTCGTCGTCCGCGCGGCGGACGTCCAGCCGCAGGCGAGCTCGGCGGGCTGGGAGATCCTCGTCCTCGGCGGCCTGCCCATCAGGGAGCCGGTCGCGCGCTACGGGCCGTTCGTGATGAACACCCGCGAGGAGATCGCCCAGGCGTTCGAGGACTTCCAAGCCGGGCGGATGGGGACGATCCCCGCCGCCACGCTGCCGCACCGGACGTCGGAGGACGAGCCGCTCGGAGGCTGAGCGCCGTTCACTCGCGGGATCCGGGTGACGGGGCGGACGGCATGCGCTAGTGTGTTCGAATAGTCGAACAGAGATTCGACTGGCTTGTTCGGACGTTCGCCCCGGGAGGCGACATGGTGGCGACGGTGGCCGCGCAGCAGGTTCGCCCCACCCGGCGCGCCGCGGGCTCCTGCGCCGCGACACGCCGCAGCGGTTTCTACGCAAATCTACGGCCTCAGCTATATCGCCTCATAGAGTCCGAGAGCGTGGACCCCGTACGCAATCCCTACGCCCCCGGGGCCGGGCAGCGCCCTCCGGAGCTGGCCGGCCGCGACCGCGAGCTGAAGCAGTTCGAGGTCGTGCTGGAACGGGTGGCCCGCGGCCGCCCCGAACGCAGCATGATCATCACCGGTCTGCGCGGGGTGGGCAAGACCGTGCTGCTCAACGCGTTCCGCTCGATGGCGATCCAGCGGCTGTGGGGCACCGGCAAGATCGAGGCGCGGCCCGACCAGTCGATCCGGCGGCCGGTGGCCTCGGCTCTGCACATGGCCGTCCGGGAGCTGGCGCCCCGCCATCGCGCCCCCGACCGCATCGAGGAGTTCCTCGGCGTGCTGAAGGCGTTCGCGCAGGCCGGTCCCGAGCCGTCCGCGAAGGGCAAGGCGCGCGCACACCGCTGGCAGCCCGGCATCGACGTCCCCGCGTCCCGGGGCCGCGCCGACTCCGGTGACCTGGAGATCGACCTCACCGAGCTGTTCGTGGACGCGGCGTCCGTCGCGACCGACGTCGGCGCCGGCATCTCCCTGTTCGTGGACGAGATGCAGGACATCCCCGCCGACGACATCTCCGCGCTGTGCGCCGCCTGCCACGAGCTGTCGCAGGTCGGCGGGCCGCTGATCGTGGTGGGCGCCGGGCTGCCGCACCTGCCGGCCGTGCTGTCGGCCAGCAAGTCCTACTCCGAGCGGCTGTTCCGCTACGCCCGCATCGACCGCCTCGACCGGGAGTCCGCCGACGTCGCGCTGCTGGCCCCGGCCGAGCGCGAGGAGGTCACCTTCACCGAGGACGCCCTCGACGCGCTGTACGGCGCCGCCGACGGCTACCCCTACTTCGTCCAGGCGTACGCCAAGGTCGTCTGGGACGTCGCACCCGACACCCCCATCACCGCCGACGACATCAAGGTCGCCGCACCGGAGGCCGAGAGCGAGCTCGCCGTCGGCTTCTTCGGCAGCCGCTACGAACGGGCGACCCCGGCCGAGCGCGACTACATGCGCGCCATGGCCGGGCTCGGCGACGACCCCGTGCCCACCGCCGCCGTGGCCGACGAACTGGGCCGCAAGCCGTCCAGCCTCTCACCCGCCCGCGACGGGCTCATCAAGAAGGGCCTCATCTACAGCGCCGAACGCGGCATGGTCGCGTTCACGGTGCCCCACTTCGGCAAGTTCCTCCGCTCCCAACTGTATTGATCACACCCGACCCCAGGGGCTCGGCGAGCGCCACATCGCGTCGCGCTCGACCCAGCAAGACCTCGCCTCCAGCTTCGTCCCAGCGGGGACAGCGCGCTCACGCAACGCTTGATCCACGACCCGGTCAGGGAGCCAGAGGAGAATATTCGGCTTTCTAGCATCTGAGTTAGATGGCCGAAGATTCCCCTCACCACCCTTCTGGATCTTTATAAGCCTCTCTAGGCCACAAGCTAGGGAGGTGTATACACCCCCAGACGTTCACCCCGACAGCGAGCGAGCTACCCCACGCCCGCGTCCGGCCCATGAACGCGAGCAATCTCTAACCCCCTATTGGACAAGTCCAAGACAACCTTAGAGAGCGCCAGAGGCTAGAGACACGCAGCAACCATGGACGGCCCTGGAGACCCCGCCACCAGCACACAACGGCGAGCTCCCCGACGACCCGCGAGTCCTGAAGGGGCAGCGCCCTTCCTACGCGGCGCCCCAGACGGACGAACAGCAGGCACGCCCAACAAGCGGCACCATGTCGGACGCGTCCCACCAGCAGGCGGGCGCCCAAAGAAGCAGCGCCACCAGCGGTCGCACCGACAACGGGCCGCGCGTCCAGGGGCCCGCGTCGACAGCAGGCAGCCCCCGGCAAGAGGCCGCGCCGCTGACCGGGGGCTGTGGGTAAGCCGCACCGCGGGCGGGCCACTCCTCCACACGCTGTTGGCCGGGGCGCTCGTCCACGTGGCGCCAGCAAATAGGCTGCGCCCGCGACGGAGGGCGCCGCAGTGGGCCGCGCCAACGGCGGGTGCACCGCGGACAGGCCGTCCGTCTGATCGGAGTACTGCGCGCGGCCCTACCCGATTTCGGCGGCGGCTCTACTCCTGGACGGGGCGCTGCGGAAGCTAGGTGGTTCGTCCGACAACTGACGTCGCTTCGGCATGTTGTCGGCGATTGGGGCACCAGTGGGAGGCGGGGAGTGGGGTCACAGGAGGGCGGTTAGGGGGCCGGTGGGTGCTTCGTCTGGTTGTACTAGGGCGGAGCGGACGGTTCGGTCGCGCTCGGCTGTGGAGACGGCGAAGACGATCTCCATGTCGCGTCCGTCCACGCGGGCCGGGTACGAGACGAACCGCCAGCAGCCCTCCCGCCACACGTCCAGGGGGACGGCGCTGGTGACGATGTTCTCGTGTGCGAGCCAGGCCCGGCTTCCGTGGAGGGTCGCGTACGTCTCCGCGAGGGGGCTGCGGCGCCGGGCGCACGGCATGACCGGGCGGCCGTGCCGGCCCGGAAGGCCCCGCGCCAGCCCGCCGCGCTCCAGCAGCGCCGACAGCTCCGGCGACAGCGCGGCGAACAGCGCGAGTTCCATCACCAGCAATAACCCGACCTGGGCGGGGACGTCGCGCAGTACCTGCAGCCCCGCGAGCGGCGCGCCGAGGGAGACGACCGCCGCGACCGTGAACAGCACGGCCCGCAGGACGCTGCGCACGCCGACCCGCTTGCCGCTCAGCCCGCCGAAGCAGCCGCAGCCCGCGTCCGGCCTGTGGACACGCAGTTCGCCGACCACCCAGGTCGCCGCCGCGAACGCCACCGTGGTCGCCAGCCGCACCGACAGGTGCGATGTCACCAGGAGTGCCAGGCCGAGGAGGCCCTCGCCGAGGCCGAGGCCGACGTTCATGCCCCGGCTGCGGCGCAGGGCCGTCAGCCGCGCGAGACCGGCGGGCACCGGCACGCCGTGCACGTGGTCGGGGGCGTCCGTCGCGCGCTCGCGGACGGTCAGCTTCGCCAGGCACGCCGCCAGCAGGACCGCCGCGAGGAGCAGCACCTGCGTGTTCTGGATCGACGTCACCATCGTCCCGCCCTCCCGCGGCCCGCGCCCGCGGTGCCCGCCGCCGGGACACCGGGTCGCACGACCGCGTTGAAGCACCCGGCCTCAAGGTCGCCGCCGAGACCGGCGAACGCCTGCGGGGTCAGCTCGACGATCCGCCCGCGCGGCGAGGTTCCGCATTCCACGCAGCGGTCGCAGTAGCGGGCCGCCGCGCACCCGCACTCGACCACCGGCAGTGTCGCGGCCCGTCCGCTGCACTCGTTGTGGACGGTGACCTCGCTCCCGAGGGACAGATAGGGCAGCGCGACGCACCCGGACGGGGCGTCCACACACCCCCCGGCGTTCCCTTCGGAATCCACCGCCGGGTATGCCACCCCGTCCTGTGGACGCGCGAGGGCTTCCTGGCCTACGCCGGACCCCCTCTGCCCGGCGTGGGACCAGGCGCCCTCGTCATAGCCGCCCCGGGGAGCCGTCAGGCCGGTGCCGACGAAACCGAACCAGGTGGCCGTCCCGTGCGGCGCGTCCGGGACGGGCGCGGACGCCTCGGGCCCGCCGAGGTCGTCGGCCCGGTAGCCGGGCTGGGACGTGCCGGGACGGACCGCCCTCGGGCCGTCCGCCGAACGGACGCAGATCACGTCGATCAGGTAGCCGGGCTCCAGGCGCGGATGCCGCACCAGCACCCGGCCGAGGGCGTGCGGGGGGACCACCACATGGGCATTCCCTCGGTGCGGTCCCATGTCCACCTCCACGGTGTTCCGCCCGCACGCCAGGATCGTGCCGGTGACCCGCCCGATGTCGACCCAGACGCGGTCGGCGCCGAGCCCGTCCTCCCGCGGCCGCACGATCGCCCCGCGACCCGGCCGGAGTGCGGCGAGGCCCCCGCGCCCGCCGTACCAGACCGTCGTCGTCTCCGTCATCGGCAGCCGCACCTCGCCACCGCCCGGGCCGGCGGTGCGCAGGACGAGCAGGTGCGGGCTGGCGTCGAGGATCATCCCGGTCACGACGTCCAGCGGAGGGCCGTCCCGCTCCGGCAGCCCGGCGCGCGGGGACCCCCCGAGGACGGCCTCGCGGTGTCGGCGGCGCCTCGCTGCACGGGGGCTGGAAAGCGGCATGGCGGGGACTCCGGGGTCGATCATTCAACTCGCGGCCACATTTGTTAGGACGGCGAGTCAAGCTTCACGCGCCGTGACGCTACAGTCGACGGATTTGTCGCGATAAGTCGTCGGACGGAGGACGATCTATCCACGTCGGTTGAAGATTATGCACTGGTTGACCCGAAAATATGTTTACAGTAGACCCATAATTACGCTCCGACTGCGATCGTCAACTGTACCGGGAGCGCCCGCAGTCAAGATCGAGAAGGGTCACGGCGGCTCCACGACCCCTGGTTCGGTGGTGACGTGAACAGCACGCGGCACGAGGAGTTCCGCGAGTACATGGCGGACCGCGGACCCGCCCTGCTGCGCGCCGCCACCCGCCTGACCAGGGACCGGGGCGAGGCGGAGGACCTCCTCCAGGCCGCCCTCGCCAAGACCTACCTCGCCTGGGACCGCATCACCGACCGCGCCGCCATCGACGGCTACGTCCGCCGCGCCATGGTCAACACCCAGATCTCCTGGTGGCGCCGCCGCAAGCTGGAGATCTATCCCACCGACGAGCTTCCCGACCGCCCTGTCGACGACCACACCCGCCGCAGCGAACTCCACGACGCGCTGGGCCGCGCACTCCGCCGCCTTCCCGAACGCCAGCGGCTCACCGTCATGCTCCGCTATTACGAGGACATGTCCGAAGCCGAGATCGCCAGGGTGCTCGGAGTCAGCATCGGGACGGTCAAGAGCACCGTCTCCAGGGCGATGAGCAAACTCCGCGACGACTTCTCCTGGGGAGACGAGCCCCCGCCCCCTCCGGCCGCGCGGTAACCCACCGGACGGACGGGCTCTGGCACGGCGCTCGCGTGCGTGGTCGTGCGGGAGGGGACCGCGGCGACGGCGGCGCGGCTCAGGGAGTTCCTGGCCGGGCACGTCCCGAGATGGCAGCTTCCCTAGCGCTGGTCGTTCATCTTCCCTAGCGCTGGTCGTTCATCGACGAGGTGCCGAAGACCAGCGTCGGAAAGTTCTCCAAGAAGACGCTGCGCGGCCGTTACGCCGATGGAGGGCTGAACGTGGTGCGCGCCGACTGGATCGCGTCCCGCCACGCGCCGAGGAAGTCCGCGTAGCCCGCGGCGAACGCGTCGATGTCGTCGGCGGCCCCGGTGAGGTCGTAGGTCACCTCGGCGGAGCCGTCCCCGGCGAGACGGACGGTCACCGTCCCGGCGCGGTGCCCCGGCGTGATCCGGGCGTAGGAGATGTGGCGGCCGCGTTCGCGCGCCACGACCACCCAGGTCGTCGTGACGCCGTCGCGGACGGTCTCGAAGACCGTCCCCGGTTCGGTGTCGTCGCCGGTCGCGGCCGGGAAGAGCGGATGCCAGCCCGGCACCCACCGCTCCTCGCCACGGGGGGTGAAGAGCGCGAACGCCTCATCAGGCGGCAGGCCGGTCTCCACCCGGCCGGTCATCCTGCGCCGGACGGCGGGCGACGGGAGGCCCGTCATCGCGGCCCCCGCCCGGTCCGGGCCTCCTCGGTGAGGCGGTGGGCGTCGGCGGCGGTGAGCGTGAGCCCGTAGACGTCCTTGAGCTGCTCGATCTTGCGGAGCGTCTCCGACGAGAACGGCGCCTTCCCCTCGAACGCGTGCAGCGCGATGCCCTCGACGAGGTCGCCGAGCGAGATGTCCAGGTACTCCGCCAGGCCCTTGAGGACCTTCAGGACGTCGCGCTCGACGCGCAGCCCGGTCTGGACCCGATCAACTGTTACCATGGTAACAAGATAACATCTTCGTCCGCCGTCGTCACCCAGCGGCGCCATATACCACCCAGCGGTCACCATTGATGTCGTTTTCGGAGGATCATGTGGTGTTCGAGGGGTGAGCGGGTGTATGCAGGGTGAGCCGATTGTCCGGAAGACCCCACTGGGGGCGGACTTCCACGCGGCGCCGGGGAGCGTGCATGTCCAAGGTGTCCCCCTCCGAGGCCAGCGCCGACCGCACGTTGGTCAAAGGGCTGAACGAAGGCGACAAGGCGGCCTTGGCCGCGCTGTACGACGAGTACGGTGAGCGCCTCTACGACTACGCCCTGTCGATGACGGCGGACGAGAAGGTCGCCACCGGGATCGTCCATGACACGTTCATCGACGCCTGCCGCCGCGCCCCGCGCATGCGCGACCACCTCCACCTCAGCTCCTGGCTGTACGGCGCGGCCCGCCGCCGCTGCATCCGCCGCGGCCGCCAGGGCGCGCTGTACTGGGACCGGGACGCCGAGTTCTCCGACGTCCCGCTCATCGACCCCGGCGACCCGGGTGAACCCGGTGGACCGGGTGGATCCGGTGGACCCGCCCCGGACTGGCCCTCGTCCGACCGGCTGCACGACCTGCTCCAGGCCGCCTTGGCGCCCCTCGACCCGGTCGACCGGGAGGTCGTGCTGCTGGCCTTCCGGCACGGTATGCGCCCCGCGCGGCTCGGCGCCGCCCTCGGGCTGTCGCCCCGCCGCGCCGCCGCCCGGATCCGCCGTGGCCGTGAGTCGATGGAGGCCGCGCTGGCGGCCGAGCTCCGCGGCGCCGTCGTCGCCTGCGCCGCCGGAACGGACGGGGGCGCCACCCCCACCGCCACCGGCACCGGCGACCCTTCCGGGCCCGATCCCGATCCCGAGGCGCGGCCGACGGCCGTCGCGGTGCTGGCCGCCCGCCCTCCGGCCGGGCCCCAGCCCCGTCCGGGACGCTCGTCGACCGGGCCGCTCGCGGGAGTGGCCGCGGCGGCGAAGGCGCCCCGTGCCGAATCCGCCAAGCCCGCCGAACCCGCCGACGGCACGACCCCGCCCGGGCAGGACTCCGCCGCGGACGCGCCGCCGGGAAAGACCGAGCGGCCGTCCGAGCACGACGCGCACCGGGGGCCGCTCTCCGCCGCGCTGTGGCAGACCTTCCACCGGCGGGGCGAGACGGCCGTGTCCCGCCCGGACACCGGCGCCACCGGGCCGACCGGCGACCCGGACCTCGACGAGCACGCCGCGGGGTGCCCGGACTGCCGGGAACTCGGCCGGGTAAGCGCGGTCGAGCTGCTCAGGAGGGCGCCCGCGCCCGTGCTGCCCGCGGCGCTGCGCCACCGTGTCATGCACACCGCCACCGATCCCGAGCTGGCCGGATACCGCGCCGACATCGCCGCGCGCGGCGGCACGCTCACCCCCGACGGCCTGCCCAGCCAGCCGGACGTGGCCTCGCCGTTCACCCGCCGCTGGCTGATCACCGGCGGCGCCATGGCCGGGGCGCTCGCCGCCGCGCTCATCGCCGTGTTCGCCATGGGGCCCGGCCTCGGCGGGAACTCGCTGTCCTGGCCCCCGTTCCGGACGCATCCGCAGCCGTCGATCAGCCACCAGGCACCGCCCGGCGGCTCCGGCCGCGACGATCCCCACGCGCCCGGGGGACCCCGGGCCGGCGCGCCGGGCCACCCGGGGGCGCCGCCCGTCCGTCCCCAGACCGACGAGCAGGAGCCGACCTCGCCGGCCGACCCGACCCCGAAGCCGTCCGCGCCGTCCACGTCCGAGCCCCCGGCGCCGCCCGCCTCCATCGGCGTCCTCGTGGTCGCCCCCGCGAAGATCGAATTCCGCGGGACCAAGACGGCCAAGGTCCGGCTGGCCGCCAAGAGCGGCCCGGTGAGCTGGACGGGGATGACGTCCTCGAACCAGCTCGTCCTGTCGCAGACCCAGGGCGGCATGCCGAAGGACGGCACGGTCGAGCTGACCCTCACCCTCCGTACGACCCTGATCGGCCTTCCCGGCAAGGGGACTCTCACCTTCAAGGACTCCGTGGGCATCGTCCACGCGGTGCCCGTCGTCTGGGGCACCACCATCCTGTAGCCGCCGCGCGGGCCGGGCGCGCAACGTCCCGCCACCCGTCCCGCCACCCGTCCCGCCACCCGCCCCGCCCGCGGGCCGGGAACACGTCGGCACTATCGTTACGTCGATCGTTGACACACGAAGGCGGCCCCCGCGTGCCCCAGAACATTGAGGAGACCCTCCTCGGCGGCCCCCTGCGCTACACGCGCGCTGAGGTCGAGGCGCTCTCGGGCGTCCCGGACGACTACGCGCGCCGCATCTGGCAGGCCCTGGGCTTCCCGACGCCCCCGGACGACGAGGCCGCCTTCACCGACGGGGACGTGGCCGCGCTCCGCGAGATCCGGGAGCTGCTCGGCGACGACCTGGTCGACGAGGACATGACCCTCCAGCTCGTCCGCGCGGTCGGGCAGACGATGGGACGGCTCGCCAGCTGGCTGGGCGACGTCTGGCTGCGGCGGCTGGGCGACCTCCCATCCGGCGGGCCGACCGACGGGGACGCGGTCGTCGCCGCGCTGGCCGCGACCGAGGAGCTGCGCCCGGCCTTCGAGCGCCTCCTGCTGCACGGCTGGCGCCGCCAGCTCGCCGCCGCCGGGTTGCGCGCCGCCGCGTCCACCGCCACCGCGGACCCCGCCGCCGGTGTGGCCCGGCTCGCGGTCGGCTTCGCCGACGTCGTCTCGTTCACCCGCCTGAGCCGCAGCCTGGACGGCGACGCCCTCGCCGCGTTCGTCGAGCGCTTCGAGTCCACCGCCGCGGAGGTCGTCGCCGAGCAGGGCGGACGGATCGTCAAGACGCTCGGCGACGAGGTGCTCTTCGCCGCCTCCGACCCCCGCGCCGCCGCCGAGGCCGGGCTGCGGATCGCCGAGCGTTTCAACGAGGACCCCGAGGTCCCCCAGGTTCGCGTCGGCATGGCCTACGGCGAGGTCATCCAGCGCCTGGGCGACGTGTTCGGCACACCCGTCAACCTGGCGGCGCGTCTCACCGCCACCGCCTACGCGGGGACGGTCCTCATCGACGGCGCCCTGGCGTCGGCGCTTCCACCCGGCGCCTACGACGTCGCGGACCTGCGCCCCCGCCCCCTCCAGGGGCTGGGGCGCGTCCGCCCGCGTCGCCTGCGGAGGCCGTCCTGACCGCGTGATGAAGCGGACGGTCACGACCGCGCGAGACGGCGCGCGACGACCGGGATCACGATCGCGGCCGCCAGCACGTGGGCGACGCACAGCATGACCTTGGTGGACACCGCCGTGTCGCCCGCCGCGACCGGGCCCACCAGCGAGAGCACGGCCAGCGGGACCGCGGCGCGCACGAACACCCGCGACGGCCGGGACGCGAAGCGGGCGAGGACGAGCGCCAGGACCGTCCCCCAGAACGTGCAGATGAGCGTGCCCATGGCGAACATGCCGACGGTGATCGGCTCGGCCGCCGGCGCGCCGACGCCACCGGCCTGCATGGGGACGCCCGCGGCGCGGGCGGCCAGCCCGTACAGCTCGGTCGCGGCGCTCGCGGCCAGCCCGGCGGCGGCGCAGGCGAACCACACCGGACGGGACGCCAGGACTCGGGCGGGGGCGGTGATCGTGGTGGACATGAACGGCTCCTCTCGTGGCTTTCACCCGTAGGTCGGAGGCGCCGCCGCGTCTTCGACATCACCGCCGAGAAGATTTCCGGGCGACGTCATCTCCGACCCGGGGGGCCGGAAGCGGTCATGCCGCCGCCGACGGCGATAATCGGCCGACGTGGCATCATCCCGATCGCCATCACCATCGCTCACCAGGAAGAACGCCGATGCCGGAAGAACTCCACTGGCTGTCCGCCGTCGAGGCCGTCCGCCGCCTGCGCGAGGGCGGGCTGAAGCCCGCCGAGTACGTGGAGGCCCTGATCGAGCGGACGGCGCGGCTGGCGCACCTGAACACCTACGTCTCGCACGAGCCCGACCTCATCAGGCGGGCGGTCGCCGACACCGCGCGTTCCGGCGGCCCGCTCCACGGGCTCCCCTTCGCGCTCAAGGACATCATCGACACCGCGGACCTCCCGACGACGGCGGCGACACCGGCCCTGCGCGGCTGGCGCCCGCGGCAGGACGCGCCGGTCGCGCGGAGGCTCCTCGACGCCGGCGGCACGCTCATGGGCAAGCAGATGCTCGGGGAGCTGTCCTTCGGCATGACGGGCAACAACCCCTCCTTCGGGGCCGTGGGCAACCCCTACGCCGCGGACCACATCGCCGGCGGCAGCAGCGGCGGGACCGCCGCGGGCGTGGGCGCGGGCCTCGTCCCCGCCGCGCTCGGCGCCGACACCGGCGGCTCCTGCCGCATCCCCGCGGCCCTGTGCGGCTGCGTCGGCTTCCGGCCGTCGCCCGGCCGCTACGACGGACGCGGCGTCATCCCGATCTCCTCCACCCGTGACACGGTCGGCCCGCTCGCCCGTTCCGTCGCCGACGTGCGGCTCATCGACGACATCTGCGCGCCCCTCGGCGCCGAGGCCGGTCTCACCGCCGACCTGCGCGGGCTGCGGCTCGGCGTGCCCTTCGGCTACTTCTACGAGGACCTCGACCCGGACGTCGCGACGGCGACCGAACACGCGCTGTCCGGGCTCGCCGCGCGCGGCGCCGTCCTCGTCGAGCAGGACGTCCCCGCCATGCGGCGGCTCACCGAGGCGGCCGACCTCCCCGTGGTGCTCTACGAGGTGGGCCGGGAGATCTCGGCCTACCTCTACCAGCACGCCGCACCGGTGACCTTGCGCGACATCGCGGACCAGGTGGCCAGCCCCGCCGTCCGGGAGACGCTCCAGGCCGTCGTGGAGGGGGACCGGTTCACCTCGGCCGACTACCGCGAGGTCCTCACCGTGCACCGTCCCGCGCTCCAGGCGGCCTACGCCTCCTACTTCTCGGGCCACGGCGTGGACGCCATCGTCGTCCCGACCACCCCGCTGCCCGCCCGCCCGCACCGGGCCCCGGGGGACGACGGCACCGTCGAGCTCAACGGCGGCAGCGTCGACACCTTCCTCACCTACATCCGGAACACGAACCCTTCGAGCATCGCGGCGCTGCCGTGCCTGTCGCTCCCGTCGGGACTGTCCGGCGACGGCCTGCCGATCGGCCTGGAGGTCGTCGGCCCCGCCTCGTCCGACGGACGGCTGCTGGCCATCGCCGAGGCGATCGAGGACGCGCTCCCGCCGATCCCCCGCCCGCGCCTCTGACCTTGGCGGAACCCGGCCGCACCGCGTTCCGGCCTGGTACGCCACGGCCTACTTACCAACCGGTACGGTGAACACCATGTCGCCGAAACCGCGCGGGCCGCTCCGGCAGGCACTGGTGGCCCGGGCCAGGGACAGCGCGCGCCGCGGCGTGCACACGGCCGTGCACCGCACCTGGGAGTGGGTCCAGCGGCACGGCGAGATCACCCCGCGCACACACGGCCGCCGCAAGTTCGCCTACCTGGGCGAAGGAGCATGCATCGGCTTCCCGGTGGGGGCGGTGTACGGGGAGCCGTGGATCTCGATCGGCGACCACACCCTCATCGGGACGCATGTCACGATCTCCGCCGGTTTCGTCCCGGGGCTGGACCTCGGCCCGGACGTCGTGGTGAAGATCGGCGGGAGCTGCTCGATCGGACGGGGCACGCACATCGTCGGCCACCGGTCGATCAAGATCGGCAACGACGTCTTCACCGGGCCGAACGTGTACATCACCGACCAGAACCACACCTACGGGGACCTGGGAACGCCGATCGGACGGCAGTGGCCGGAGAACAACCCGGTCGTGATCGGCGACGGCTGCTGGATCGGCACCGGCGCGATCATCCTTCCCGGGACCCGGCTCGGCCGCAACGTCGCGGTCGCGGGCGGCGCCGTCGTCCGCGGCGAGTTCCCCGACCACGCGGTCATCGGCGGCGTGCCCGCCAAGGTCCTGCGCAGCCACGACCCGGAACACGGCTGGCGGCCGCCGCTGCGCACCGGCCCGCTCATGTCGCTGGACGAGCTGGCGGCGCTGTCCGTCGACGGCCTGGAGGGCCTCCAGATCCTTCAGGACAAGCTGCGCGAAGAGGCGGGCTGACGCCTTCCCGCCCCACCTCGGGCCGACCGGCCGCCGACATCACAGAACAAACGACCGGGGGCGCACCGCCAAGCGGCGCGCCCCCGGCCCGGGATCGTCGTCCTACCGTTTTCTCACGTGGCCCAGCCGCTTAGCTGGAGCGTGCCGTCCAGCGGTCGCCGCCGCCCTCGCGGCGGTTGCCGCCGTACGAGCCTCCACGCCGGTTGCCGTGCGAGGAGCCGCCGGTGCGGGGACCGCCACCGCGGCGCTCACCGCCGGAGTACGAGCCGCGGTGCTCACCGTGCCCGCCTTCGTGGGCGCCTTCGCGGCGCTGGCCGCCGTCCTGGCGGTCGAACGAGCGGGGACCGCGCCCGCCGCCGCCGAAGCCCCGGCCGCGGCGTCCGCCCTGGCGGCCCCGGCCGCCCTCGCGGCGGGGACGCTCGGGAATGATCGGCCCCTCGATCGGGATACCGGACGGCGTGCGGGCACCGGTCAGCTTGACCAGCTCAGCGTCGCCGCTGGTCACCCTGATCCGGGGCGCGTTGATCCCGGCCCGGCGGGTCATGGCACTGGTCGAGCGCACCTGGTGCGGCAGGACGAGCGTGACGACGGTGCCGCGCTCGCCGGCGCGCGCCGTCCGCCCGGCGCGGTGCATGTAGTCCTTGTGGTCGGCCGGCGGGTCGACGTGCATGACCAGGCTGACGTCGTCCACGTGGATGCCGCGGGCGGCGACGTCGGTGGCGACGAGCACGCTGATCGAACCCTCGCGGAACTCCGCGAGCGTCCGGGTGCGCAGCCCCTGGCTCTTGCCGCCGTGCAGGCCCGCGGCGCGGACCCCGGCCTGGACGAGCTGCTTGGCGAGCCGGTCGACGCCGTGCTTGGTGCGGGCGAACAGGATCGTCCGGCCCTCACGGTTGGCGATCTCGGCGGTGATGGCGCCCTTCTCCTTGGGCGCCACCAGCAGCAGGTGGTGCTCCATCGTGTCGACGGACTCGTCGACCGGGCCGATGGCGTGCGTCACCGGGCCGTCCAGGTACCGCTTGACGAGGACGTCGACGTCCTTGTCCAGCGTGGCGGAGAACAGCAGCCGCTGCCCGCCGGGCTTGGCCTGGTCGAGGATGTCGGTGACGTCGGGCAGGAAGCCCATGTCGGCCATGTGGTCGGCCTCGTCCAGCACGGCGATCTCGATGTCGGACAGGTCGCACGCGCCCTGCCGCATCAGGTCCTTGAGCCGGCCGGGGGTCGCGACGAGGACTTCGACGCCGCGGCGCAGCGCGTCGATCTGCTTGAACATCGAGGTCTGGCCGATAACGGTCTTGAAGCGCAGCCCGACGCCCCGTCCGAGCGGCTCCAGGTTGTTCTGCACCTGCTGGGCGAGCTCGCGGGTCGGCACGAGGATCAGCGCCAGCGGGCGCTTCGGCGCGGCCCTGCGGCCCGCGAGGCGGGCGAGCAGCGGCAGGCCGAACGCGAGGGTCTTGCCGGAGCCGGTCTTGCCCCGCCCGAGGACGTCGCGTCCGCCCATGATGTCGGGGATCGCGGCGGCCTGGATGGGGAACGGGGCCTCGATGCCCTGACGGGACAGGGCGGACACCAGCGCCGGGGGGAGGCCCAGTTCGGCGAAGGTGGGAACCCGCTCGTCCTCGCCCGGGATCACGGGCATGTCGGCAGAGGGGTTCTGTGCAGCGGCAGCTGTGGTCACGCAATACCTTCCGAGAGGGGGGCACGTCTCGGGAGGCACCACGATGAGTGATCAGTGGGCTGCAAGGACGAGCCTGACACCATGGGGGTGTCGAAGAGTGATTCGTTAAGTCTAACGTCGTCCGGGTACCGCCTTATGCCCCGTCCCGGACGTCTCTCTTCAGTTCAGGCCCATCATGGCCCCCATCCGCCCCGATCTCAGGGCCCGCAGTCGCACGACGCACCGCTCACCGGCGCGGTCAGCGGGTCGGGACGACGCTGTGTGATCGTTCCATCGCCGGCCTCCACCGGGAGGCCCTCGCGCACCCAGTACTCGAATCCCCCGATCATCTCCCTGACCGGACGGCCGAGCCGCGCGAACTCCAGCGCGGCCCTCGTCGCCCCGTTGCAGCCCGGCCCCCAGCAGTAGACGACGACCCTCGCGCCCGCCCGCACGACGGTCCCGGCGCGCTCGGCGATCTCGGCGGCCGGCAGGTGGACGGCGCCCGGCACGCGCCCCTGCTCCCAGCCGTCCTGGCCTCGCGAGTCCACGACCACGATGTCCTCGATCCCGGCGGCGAGGTCGGCGGCGACGTCGGACACGTCGGTCTCGAACGCCAGGCGGGCGGCGAAGTGCCGCACGGCCTCCGACGACTGGTCATCTGTGATCATTTCGCGCTCCTCCGGTTCGCTGACTCCCTCGATCCTGCGAGGCGCACCGGTACCCGCGACAGTGGCATGATCGCCGTTCACCGCTAAGATCGCGCCATGCGCGTCGACTCCCCGGCCCTCCGGCGGACCGTGTCCGTGCTCGCGCTCGACGGCATGGCGCCGTTCGAGCTCGGCTCGGTCGTCGAGGTGTTCGGGCTGCCGCGTCCGGAACTGGACGTCCCCCGGTACGACCTGCGCGTCTGCTCGCTCGAACGCGGCCCGCTGCGGGCGGTCGGCGGGTTCACGATCACCGCCGAGCACGGCCTCGACGCGTTCGCGTCCGCGGACACCGTGATGGTCGTCGGGCTGCCCGACGTCCACGAGGACCCGCCGCCCGAGGTCGTCGCGGCGCTGAAGGAGGCGCGCGGGCGAGGGGCGCGCGTCGTGTCGATCTGCTCGGGCGCGTTCGCGCTCGCCTCCGCCGGGCTCCTGGACGGCCGGGAGGCCACCACCCACTGGCTGTACGCCGACCTGCTCAGGCGCCGCCACCCCAAGGTCCGGGTCAGGGCGGACGTGCTGTACGTGGACGGCGACGACGTCCTCACCGGCGCGGGCAGCGCCGCCGGACTCGACATGTGCCTCCATCTCGTCCGCAAGGACCACGGCGCCCGCGTCGCGAACGCGGTGGCGCGCCGCCTGGTCGTCCCGCCGCACCGCGAGGGCGGCCAGGCGCAGTTCATCGAGGCGGCGGTCGGCGGCGTCCCCCCGGCCGACGACGCGGTCGGACGCGCCATGACCTGGGCCCTCGCCCACCTCTCCGAGCCGATCACCGTCGCCGCCCTCGCCCGCGAGGCGCACCTCGCGCCCCGCACGTTCATCCGCGACTTCAACCGGCAGACCGGGACGAGCCCGCTCCGCTGGGTCGTCACGCAGCGGATCATGGCGGCGCTGCCGCTGCTGGAGGACGGCGCCGCCCCCATCGAGGAGATCGGCGCGGCGGTCGGCTTCGAGAGCCCGGTCACCTTCCGGCACCATTTCTCCCGCGCGATGAAGACCTCGCCGTCCGCGTACCGGCGGATGTTCAGGGACGCCTCTCACCACCCGTAGCGCCGCCGCCCCTCCCCGCGCATGGCAGCCGGGCACCGATTCGGAACCGGCGCGCCCGGGTAACGAACGTCGCATGGTCGCACCGACGACGCCCACCGCCCGCAGGCCGTGGCCGAGGATCCTGCTGGGCGGGCTGGCCCTGTGGGCCGCGACGGTCCTGGTCACCGTCGCCACCGCCAATTCCAACCTGCTCCCGACGATCGTCCTCCTGGGCAGCTTCCTGGTGCCGGTGACGTTCGCCGTCTGGGCGTACGAGCACGGCACCTCCGGGACGATCACCGTCCCGCTGCTGTTCAACGGCTTCGTCGTCGGCGGCGTCCTCGGCGTGCTCGGCGCGTCCGTGCTGGAGCGCTACCTGCTGCACCCGTCACTGTGGATGTACGCAGGCGTCGGGCTCATCGAGGAGGCGGTCAAGCTGGCCGCGCTCGTCTTCGTCGCCCGCAGGATGCGCGTCCGGTCCATGCGGGACGGCCTCGTCCTCGGCGCCACGGTCGGCTTCGGCTTCGCGGCGTTCGAATCGTCCGGATACGCGTTCAACGCACTGTTCACCGTCCAGGGCATCAGCGTCCGCTCGATGGTGGAGACGGAGATCCTGCGCGGCCTGCTCAGCCCGCTCGGCCACGGCCTGTGGACGGCGATCACCGGCGGCGTCCTGTTCGCCGCGTCCCGCACCCGCTGGCACATCACCGGCGGTGGCGTCCTCGCCTACCTGGGCGTCTCGGCCCTCCACGCCCTCTGGGACTCCATGCACGGCATCGCCATCGCCCTCACCCTGTTCCTCACCGGGACGCCCTGGCAGTACCAGCTGCTCGACCACGGCTACCTGCCCCGCGCGACCGGCGCCCAAGGCCACCTCATCACGATCATGAACTGGGCGGGCCTCGTCGTGATCTCGGCGGTCGCCCTGCTGTGGCTGCGCGCGCTGGCGGAGCGCTCTCGCACCGCGCCGCGCCCGTCCGTCCCGGCGCCCGACGTGGCGGGACGGCCCTATCCCGGGTCGTCCTGAGAGAGGGCGTCGAGCCCGGCCAGCAGCCGCGCGACGTCCAGCCCCGTCGTGAGGTAGTCGACGAAGACCTGGTTGTTCAGCGCCCACGGCGACCTGCGCTGCCTGATGATCTGCACGGCGTCGTCCGCCGAGTACCCCATCCCCATGAGCCCCTGCGCGACGACCAGCCCCGACCGGTTGTAACCCGAACGGCACCGGACGAGCACCCGCAGCCCCCTCCGCAGCGCCCCCACGGCGGTGTCCGCGAGCAGGCACACCGTCTCGATCTGGGCGGACGAGAGCGGCGCGTCCGGCATCTCCACGCAATGGTGCTCGACATGCCCGCCCGGCCCATGCCCGGCCCACCGTGAAAGGCTGATGACCAGCTCGAACTCATCGGTGACGACGGCGGGCACCCGCTCCCCGGCCGCGTCCCGATAGTGGTGACCGCCCATCCAGAACCCTGGGACGATCTCATTCCACGGCGCGTCCGCGTCCGGCGCGCCCCTGCCCCTGCTGCGCACTGACGGCTACCCCCGCACGACCGGCGCCCGCCGATCGGCCGCGTCCCCCACCGCCACCCGGAGCGGCACCGCCCCGGCAAACCTCATGCGTGTCGCCTCCGTGATCTCCATAACGGGAGTCTAGGCGTGATGCTCACAGATACCCCCGAACCATGCCGCAACACCCCGAACGCACCCCACGGCGGCAAGCCGCGCCCACACCCCCGAAGCCCGCCGAACACACGAACGCCCCCATCCATGATCGAGATGAGGGCGTTCCGGCAGGTGGAGCCTAGGGGATTCGAACCCCTGACACCCGGCTTGCAAATCTGCGGACTCGGCCGTGATCAACCACCTGACCTGCGCAAACCATGATCCCCCGCTGCCCGTTCGTACCCGCTGGTGACTGCTGCTAATTGCACGCTAATTGCACGACGCCGCAGACCTGATCCCGCGTGGTGTCCGGCCTCCGTGGCGGCCTGGGGCGTGCGGCGTAGCCGCTGTTGTCCCCCGCCTTCCTCCCCCCGGCCCCGACGAAACCGGCACTTAGCGGCGGACGGGTTCTGTCAAGGGTGGCGCAGCCATCACGCAGTGACGCCGAAGGCGCCCTTGACGGGTTCCGGCCGTCGCCATGCTCGGACCTCGGGGTCGGGGGGAGCCCGGCACCTTCCACCCCAATGTGCAACGTCCCTGTACCGCGGAAAGGCATGTGCCTGCTCCCGTTCGACAGGGTGGCTCGGGCGGCGCCGCGACCCCGGGCGGACCGTTGGCGGGGCGGCGGCCGGTCGGGGCACGATCGCGGCCCGGCGTCCGCCGGCCGGAGACCGGCGCCCACGCCGCACGCTCCGGGCGGCGCCGCCGCCGGGCCGCGCAGCGGCGCGAGCGGCGCCGCACCTTGATTCCAAAAAGCCCAATTCGGCAACGCAAGTGGGTGACTTGCGCGATAATGACAATCCAAGCGAAGGTGATACAATGCGTTTACGCGACAAGAATAGCAGAATATAAATGACTCTCGCATTGGGTCTAGTGACAGCCCCCCTCGTTCTACAGGTCAGCGATCGCCTAGTAGTTAAGAAGTATGCCAATCGATCGAGTTATCAATCACATGATCCCCTGGCAAATAAAAGTCTTTTGGTGCTGGCCGGAAACGGAACAGCATGCATTTCATATAGCGGCCTGGCATACATCGACAGAATCCCCACCGATCAAGTACTTGCCAGAGTAATTCATGGCAATTCGGTCACCGCTCCTGACGGCAGACTGGCGATCGCATTTGGGGCGCCCATCCCTCGACTCGGCACTGTTATTAGTCGACTCCTGGAATTTATTAGACGCGATTTTACCGCCCTGCCGAAATTTGAAAGAAGGAATCAACTAAACATCCTCGTCTGCGGTTATACTTGGAGGCGTAGAATAACGACAGCTAGACCTCCCCGGCCGTTCGCACTTCGCATATCTCACAACGGAAATCAGAGTAATGCTGTTCGTGTTGACGCGCTTCCCCGCTACTGGCTCTGGGATAGGACGAGCACCACCGGAAGCGTAGGCGCAGAGTGGGATGCCGAGAAAGTTCGTCTTTTGGAGAGACTTTCAGACTCAACGCCTCGCAATCAAGATGATTGCGAGACGCTACTTGTCAATGCCATCCGTTCGGTCGCGGACCGCAACAATACGGTAGGAAAAGACTGCATGTCACTGCTCATCACCAGACAACAAGAGGTGCGAATTCGTTTTCTTTCAGATCCTGATGCCGGTGAGGAGTGTGCGGCATACACCCCGTGGCTAATCGGGCCGGGCATTGTCATGCCGCCACAGGTACTCTACGGCGGCCTCCCACATGTCCAGAGCGGCCCCTATATGATCACCTTCGAACGAATTCCAGAGATATTGCCCGGTAACATTATTGGGAGTTCATCACAGAGACGCCTCTCGCCACCTTAATTGCTCTCCTTGTATCCATACTCAAGAGAGCTGAGCAGAGAAGCAAGGTCCCCAGTGAGTGAGGCTGCACTGGCGATGGTGCCAGTTGAGTCAAAGGTATGATTGGTGCCATCTTGGTCGGTGACTTTGGCTCCGGCTTCGCGGGCGATGATGACGCCGGCGGCAGTGTCCCAGGGTTTGTTGGAAAGCGTGATGCTGGCGTCTAGCTTGCCTTCGGCGACCCATGCGAGGTCGATGGCGGCTGAGCCGAGCATTCGGACTCGTTGGACGGTGGCGGCCAGGCGCTCGGTCAATGATAGGCGTAGGCGGTTCTTGGCTTCGGCTCCCTCGCCTACTGCGTAGTCGCCGATGGCGACGATGGCGTCTTTGAGGTCGGTGGTCATGCTGGCTTGGATGCGGCGGTCTCCGACGTAGGCTCCGGTGTACTGGGCGGCGTGGTAGCGGGTGCCGAGGAACGGTAGGTCGATGACGCCGACGATGGGGCGGCCTTTGTGGACTAGGCCGATGGAGAAGCCGCACAGGGGGATGCCGCGGACGAAGTTGGCGGTCCCGTCTACGGGGTCGATGGCCCAGAGCAGATCGCTTGTGGTGTCTCCGGTGATGCCTTCCTCTTCGCCGAGTATGGCGATGTCGGGTGTGCGGTCGCGGAGGTAGTCGCGGACGGCGCGTTCTACGGCGTAGTCGACTTCGGAGGCCATGTCGCGGTCGCCCTTGGCGGTGAGCAGGCCGGGGACGCGGGTGCGCACTAGGTCGCTGGCGATCTCCGCGGCCTTGAGGGCGACGGGTAGCAGCGATGCGGGTGCGTCGGTCATACGGGTCTGCCTCGTTCCCAGAGCGAACGGAAGATCTCTTCAAAGGTCCCATACAGGCCGGTGCCGGTGGGGTTGCGTTCAGCGAGGAAGGTCGGCGAGTCGACTCCGCGGGCCTGGGGAAGGTAGGGCTGCATCACGCACAGGTGGTCGTCTATGAGGGTGATGTTGAAGCGGATGGTCTCGTCGTAGACGCCGACGGCCAGTCGGTCTTGGGCCTCGGCTGATAGGCGCTTGCGGAGGCGGGTGAGGACTTCGATGTTCAGGCGGGTCAGGGTGGTGAGGTGGTTGTCGCTGTAGCCCTCCTCTTGTTCGCGTGCGTGGATGGCCTGGCCTTCGGGGTCCAGGAACAGGGCTTGCAGAGTCGTGCCGTCCTCGATCAGGCGGTGGAGGCGCTGGTCTGGGTACTGCTGGCAGAGCATGTTGAGCGATAGGCCGGCGGCTCTGATGGTGGTGGCGCCGTCGAGTAGGGCGTGTGGCGGGTGGGCGAACGAGAACTCAGCGCGGGTGGCGAACACGGCTGTGACGTCGGCGTAGTCGGCCGTGCCGATCCGGTCGGCGGTCGACTCCAGGTCGGCGCGTTCTTCGCGCACCGTCTCCGCTGAGGGCGCGTCTTTCAGGAGGTGTGGCGGGCATGGGGCGAACAGCTCGTCTGCGGTCCATTCGGGGAACATTGCCTCCAGGACGCGGCAGTGATCGGTGTATGGGAGTCGTCTGAGTCCGCCGGTGGTCCAGCGGTGGAGCTGGGCGCGGCTCGGTGCGGTGCCGATCAGCTCGGGTGAGATCTTCTTGGCGGCGTCGTTGTAGGCGGCGCAGAACATCCCGTAGCGCTGTAGGCGGCGCTGGCTCATGACGACCTGAAGCAGGATCGGTTGGGGAGACACCGGCCCGTCCTCTCTGTGGACGTCACCAGGCTACGAGCGTCGCCCGGCGAAAGAGGAGACAAAGTCGAGACGGTTGCAAGACGTTGATGTCGAAGACGGCATGATCATGCTCTCGTGACGCAACGTGATCTGTTGGCACTGTGGCGGCATGTCGAGCGATTGCCCCTCTTGCAGGGGGCGCGGGTTCAAGCGGCGGGTGTTGCGGCGGACGTTGGCGCCGGGGCACGTCGCGGGCGTTCCGGCTGACAGTCGGCGGGACGCCTGTCCTGACTGCCTGGGGGCCGGTAACGAGACGGCGCCGAGCAAGCCGGCGACCTCGTGAGCGACCGGGAGCGGGAGGTGCAACTCCTCAAGGGGTTGCGGGAGTCGTTGTGTGCTCTGGGCTTGAGCGTCCAGCTACAGCACAGCTTGCCGGGCCTGGCAGTCGGCACGACCACCCCCGGTCTCTTCGTCTGGGTCTTTGTCGGGGCGTCGGGACGGACGTTCACCTGGCGGCGCGACGACAGCAAGCACCCGGTGGACGACATGCCGGGTGCGGCGGCACAGATCGCGCGCTTTGTCAGCGCGCAAGGCGGACAGCTCAACGGCTCGGCGAACGGTCACACCGACTAGCGCGCCGGACCGGTCATCTCGGCCGGACTCCGGGCGCATCAGACGGCAGAGCCGGCGGCGCGGCGAGGACGAAAGCCACGTGATCACAGCCCCTGGTCACGTGCGGCAGCTGGGAACGTCCCCGCGCCCCCGGCTCTGTCTCCAAGGAGGAACACAAGATGAGTCCGGCTCTCTCCCGAGATGCTGAGCTGCGGCTGCTCGGCAACCTCTGTCGTGCTCTGGTCAAGCGTGGTCACTTCGTCCAGATGCGTGACGCGATCCCCGGCCTGACGATCACACGGTCCGGGGGAACGGTGCGGGACGTCGTCGCCTACGTGGTCCTCAGCCGGGACAAGCGCCACTTCTCGTGGTGGCGTGTCGACAACGCCCATCCGCTCACGGATGTGGACGGCGCCGCCGAGCAGATCTCCGCGTTCCTGGCTGAGCCAGCGCCCCAACAGCTTTCGTCGTGATGCCCGGCCCTGGGGGGATCTCCGAAGACGTGGCTGCGGCAGTCATCACTCTCCAGCGTCGCTACCCGGGCTCGATCGTGTGGTTCGGGCGGTATACCGAGCATTGGTGGGCTTTGGTGCCGTGGTCAGCGTGGTGGGTTCTCATGGAGGCAGACAGTCCCTCGGAGTTGGCGGACAGGATGGCCGAGACGCTGGGCTCGGGCGTGCCGTCGGGGATTATCGGGCCTGTTGGTGTTCGGTAGTCGTGACAGCGCAGTAGTGAGACAGTAGTTTGGCCTGGTAAGACAACCTGTCGAATGATGGACGGTCGAGATGAGCCTAGAGTCCGTACCGCCGAAGTACGCCCAGCTCGTCACAGAGCTTCAACGGCGAATCGAAGCGGGGCAGTACCCGCCGGGCTCTACCATGCCGAGCGAACATCAGCTCATCGATGAGTTCGGCGTCAGTCGGCCAACGGTCGTAGCGGCGTTGCGTGTTCTGCGTGATCAAGGGTGGATCGACTCTCAGCAGGGTAAAGGGCGCTTCGTTCGCGGGCGTCCGGCGCTGGCGTCGCTGGAGAGCGCTCGCGCGGGTCAGGTGAGGTTGGCCGGATCGGAGGCAGCCGTCTCCGGTGAGGTACTGCAAGCCGGAGTTGTCGAGACGCCGAACCGCATCGGCTCGCTTCTCGGCCTTGCGGTGCCTGGTCGGGCGTTCCTGCGGCAACGGTTGCTGACGTTGGATGACGCGCCGTCGGAACTCTTGTCGCTGTGGGTGCCCCTGGAACTGGCCGAAGGCACGGACCTGACCAGTGCCGCACCGTTGAAGCAGGGCGTAAGGCAGCACCTTGAGGCGCGGAAGGGCGTCGGCTTCGATCACGTCATCGAACACATCGTGGCGAGGATGCCGACTGCGAAGGAAGCCGAAGCGCTGTCGATGCGCGCGGACATCCCGGTTCTGGTCGTGTACGCCACGGCGCGTGATGCTTCTGGGCGTCCTCTGCTGGTGGTTGATTCGGTCATGCCCGCTGACATGCATGAACTGGAAGACGCCTACCCGCTGGCGTAGCTGGTTCGAAACTCGGCCTGTTAGCCACTTGATAGAGCAAGTTCCTCTTGCTATCGTCGAATCACTTGCTAGGTCAACTGACAGACAGTTGACCGGACTGGAGTGATCAGTATGGCGATTCTGGGGCGTATCCCGGTGGAGTTCGGGGCGGTGTTCCCGCACGGGGTGTTCGCGACGGGTCCGGCCGAGCCGCTGGAGAACTTCGAGACCAAGCGGCAGGAGACCGACAAGGAGAACGGCCTGCCGGTGTGGGTGGTGGACGTCTACGACGCCGACCCGCAGGCGGGCCACAAGGCGTCGGCGATCCGGGTGAAGGTGGCCGCGCAGGTGTGCCCGGTACTACCCGACCCCTCGTACGGGCCGTTCCGGCCGGTGGAGTTCGGCGGCCTGACCGTCACCCCGTATGTGGAGGAGACGGGGCGTCGTCCGCGGGTGGCGTACTCGTTCCGGGCGAGGGAGGTCCGTCCCGCGAGCGGCGGGGGCAAGGCGACCCGTCCCTCCGGCGACAAGGCGGCTGCGTGATGGCGCGCGGGACGGGCGGGCGGACCTCGGCGCTGTCGCTGCCGATCGACGCCACCGCATCGACGGAGTTCCGGGCGTTCCGGGCACGGACTCCGCTGTTCACGGTGTCGGCGGGTCGGGTGCTGGTCACCTTGACGCTGCCGGAGCGGCTGCACGCCGGTGATGTGGAGTTCGCCCGGTCGCTGGCCGAGCAGGCGGCGGCCTACGCGGTGGAGGTGGAGCGACTGTACCGCTCCGGCCGTCGTCCCACCGGCCGTCCGATCGGCCGTCCGGCTGGCAGGGGGGCGGCATGAGCACTCCCGGTTCCTGGTGCTCGATGTCGGTGAACCTGGCGGGTGACGCGATGATCCGCTGCTGCACCTACCCCGAGAGGGCGCCGATCCTGGCCCTGTCCGGGGTGGCCGTCTCGGTTTCGGTGACCAGCGCAGATCGTATGGCCGTGTCGGAGGCCGATGTGGGCAACGCCCGGCTGCTGCTGCTGGCGGCACGGACCTACCTGGCCGAATGCGAGCGGCTGCACGCCCTGGCCCGCGACGACGGCCCCCCGGCTGCCTCTGCGGCGGCCTAGATGTGGGTGGGGCGGCTGGAGCTGGTACCTCCGGCCGCCCCCGCTTCTCTCCCCAACACATCCCATGAAGTGAAGAGGTGACCAGGGTATGTCCTGGGAGTTCCGCAAGCTCGGACCCGGCGAAAACGTCGCCGTCCAAGCACAGACCGACCCCTTCGCCGCACCCAAATGGGCCCCGCCGGTCTGGCACATGCCTGAGGGCCTGGTCCTGCTCGTCAACCTCGTCCGCGCGCTGGTGCGGACGGTGGTGTTCCTGGTCCGCAACATCGTCCCGGTCACCGTGGTCGGCGGGCTGGGCTGGCTGGGCGTCCGCTGCGGCTGGGCCGTCCCCCTCGTCTTCCTGGTCCTGGCCGGGATCGGGGCCGGGGTGTGGGCTGCGGCGGACCGTCCGTCCTTCGTCTGCTGCGCGGTCCGTCCGGCGCAAGCGCGGTGGCGGCTGGCGATGGTGTACCGGCGTGACTGGCAACCCGTCCTGGTCACCGCTGGACTCACCAAGACCCACAAGGGCCGCGAGTACCTGCCCTCGCTGGTGCGGGTCCGCTGCGGCCCGGCCTCGGACCGGGTCCTGGTCCGGATGCTCAAAGGACAGGCACCGGATGCGTGGGAACGGGTCGCGGTCAACCTCGCGCACGGCTTCGGCGCCACCCTGGTCCGGGTCCGGGAAGGGGACCGTCCGGGACGGATCTGGCTGGAGTTCGTCCGACATGACGCCCTGGCCGTCCCCATCCCCGCGCTGCCCGTCCCGGACGCTGCGGACGTCGACCTGTCGGCGCTGGAGATCGGACGGGTAGAGGACGGCTCGCCATGGCGGCTGCGGCTCCTCGGTACGCACGTGCTGATCGCGGGCGCGACGGGTGCGGGGAAGGGCTCGGTGATCTGGTCGACCGTCCGCGCGGTACTGCCGCTAATGCTGGCGGGCCTGGTGGAGGTCTGGGCCATCGACCCCAAGCGGATGGAGCTGTCGTTCGGGCGTCCCCTGTTCGAACGCTACGGCCGCTACAGCGATGACCCCAAGGGCGGCATGGTCGACCTGCTGGAGGCGGCGGCCCGGGACATGAACGCCCGTGCCGAGCAGTTCGCGGGCGTGACCCGCTCGTTCACACCCTCGCTGGAGCATCCGTTCCGGGTTGTGGTGGTGGATGAGCTGGCGTTCCTGACCGCCTACTGCCCCCAACGCGACCTGCGCAAGCGGGCTGAGGCGGCGCTGGCGGTGCTGACCAGTCAGGGCCGGTCGGTGGGGTACTGCGTGATCGGCGCTCAGCAGGACGCGCGCAAAGAGGTCAACAACCTGCGCAACCTGTTCCCCGACCGGATCGCGCTGCGCCTGGACGAAGACGAACAGGTCGACATGGTGCTGGGCGATGGTGCCCGCGACCGGGGTGCCCTGGCCGACCAGATCTCCTCCGTCCCGCACATCGGCGCGGGAGTGGGGTTCGTCCGGCTGGAGACCACCCCCGACCCGGTCCGCGTCCGCGCCGCCTACGTCGGCGACGACGACATCCGCACCATGGTCACGCTCGGTGTGCCGGAGCTGGACGCCGGTGAGGCCGCATGACACAGCTCTCCCTGGACGGCTCCGGCGCGCCTGCGGCCGAGGACTCCGAACCCGGCCCCGGTGCGGTGGTCAAGACGCTGCCTCCGCTGGCGCGCGGGGTACTGGAGGCGGTCGCCGTCGACCACGGGGTGTGCATCCGGCCAGTGCCCATGCGGCGGGTCGACCTGGCCACCGGCGACTCCGAAGTGGTCTACGTCCCGTGCAACCACACCCTGGCCTCGGTGTGTCCCTCGTGCGCCGAACGCAAGCGCAAGCTCCGCGCGGTCCAGTGCAACCAGGGCTGGCACCTGACCGAGGAACCGGTCATCACGCGCGCCGAGTCCGACACCCAGCAGCGGGCGCTGATGGGGTTGCGGGCGCGGGCCCAGACCGAACGCGACCACGCCGCCGAGACCGGTTCCTCGCACGGTGAGGGGGTGGAGTTCTGGGAGGGAGTGGTGCGGGAACTGGATGTAGAGATCGAACGCTCGGGCGTGCGAGGCACCCTCAAGACGGGCGAGGACGGCAAAGGCCGGCGGACCCGTTCGACTCGCCGAAGGCAGGACGCGCCCGATCTGCCTCGACGCCCGGTCGACTCCCGCACCGTGGGGAAGGTGTTCCGGGGCCGTGACGGCAAGACCTTCCGGCCCTCGCTGTTCCTGACCCTGACCTTGGACTCCTACGGTCGGGTCCGCTCGGACGGAACACCGGTCGATCCCGCCACCTACGACTACACCCGGGCCGCGCGCGATGCCCTGCACTTCTCCAAGCTGGTCGACCGGTTCGTCCAGAACCTTAGAAGGTTCGTCGGCTACGACGTCCAGTACTTCGCCACCGTGGAACCGCAACGGCGGCTGGCGCCGCACCTGCACATGGCGATCCGCGGAACCATCTCCCGCACCGAACTACGCCAGGTCGTCGCCGCGACCTACCACCAGGTGTGGTGGCCCTCCACCGACCGGGTCGTCTACGAAGGGGATCGGCTGCCGGTCTGGGACCAGGCCGCGGGCGAGGGCGGCGGATATGTCGACCCGGCCACCGGCGCGGTACTGCCCAACTGGGACGACGCCCTGGACGAACTGGGCCAGGACGAGAACGCCGAACCCTTGCATGTGCTGCGGTTCGGGCGGCAGATCGACGCGCAAGGCGTCATGGCCGACACACCCCAGTCACGAAAGCTGATCGGCTACCTCACCAAGTACCTGGTCAAGGGCGTCGCCGAATGCCACCAGGCAGACACCGGCCGGCAGCGTGAGCACCTGGACCGGATGGCCGAGACGCTGCGCTATGAGCCGTGCTCCCCGACGTGCGCGAACTGGCTGCGCTACGGCATCCAGCCCAAGAACCCCCGGCGGGGCATGGCTCCGGGGTTCTGCAAGGGCAAGGCACACCGGCGCCAGCATCTCGGCTACGGCGGTCGCCGCGTGCTGGTCTCGCGCAAGTGGTCCGGCAAGACCCTGGCCGACCACAAAGCCGACCGCAAAGCCTGGGTGCTCGCACGGCTGGCAGAGGCCGGAATCCCCGTGTCCAACCCGGCCGACCCGAACACCGCCCACGTCTGGGAACGCGCCGGACCCGCCGATCCCGACGTCAAGCCCATCGAACGACGCCTCCAACTCCTCATCACCGAACGACTCACCCGACGCGCCCAACTCGACCAGGCCACCCACAACCCCACCTCACAACTTCCGGCAACTGCGGAGGCAGCGTGACCAGACGAACGGACCCCCCTTCAAAAGAGTGGCTGTTGACCGTGGCGGAAGCGGCCGAGTACCTCAACACCTCGCAGCGGTTCCCGCGTCGACTCATCGCCGAACGGCGCATCCGCTTCGTCAGAGTCGGACGTTTCGTCCGCATCCCCGAATCTGCGCTCTGCGAGTTCATCGCGGCCGGATTGGTCGAACCCATGACCGCATCCGACGCCTGGAGGGCTGCATAGTGGCGAACAAGGACGGACATCGCCGTTTCGGCAGTGTCCGCAAGCTGCCCTCGGGGCGCTATCAGGCAAGCTACCTCGGACCTGATGGCAAGCGGCGGTACGCGCCGGAGACGTACGAGCGCAAGGGCGACGCCGAACGATTCCTCTCGTTGGTCGAAGCGCAGATGATCCAGGGGCAGTGGATCGACCCCGAGCGCGCGAAGGTCAAGTTGGGCGTCTACGCGGCGAAATGGATCAAGGAGCGGCCCGGCCTGCGGCCACGCACGGTGGAGCTGTACGAGCGGCTCTTGCGAAACCTGATCGGTCCGCACCTGGGCGGCGTGTCGGTCGGTGACATCACCACGAGCATGGTCCGGGAGTGGCGGACGGTACTCCTCGACTCTGGGATCTCGGCAAGCGTGACCGCGAAGGCTTACCGGCTGCTGCGGGCCGTGCTCATGACGGCGGCTGAAGAGGACGGCATGATCGCGCGCAACCCATGCCGCATCAAAGGCGCCGGTGACGAGACGCCGGAAGAACGCCCCGTCCTCACGCTGGCCCAGGTCTTCGAGCTGGCGGAGCTGCTTGGGCGTCATCCGGTAGGCAACATCCGCAAGCTGGCATCCGGCGGTTACCAGCTCAGGTACCGGCTCCTGGACGCGGACACGCGGGCGTTTCCGCAGGTTCTTCCCGACCGTCAGGCGGCCGAGCAAGTGCTGTGGAACCTCGCTGTGGAGGGATACGCCGCTGTCGAGCATGACGACCGGTACCGCGCCCTGGTGCTGCTTACGACCTTCGCGAGTCTTCGATGGGGCGAGGCTGTGGCGCTTCGTCGGCTGGACATCGACACAGCGGCATGTGCAGTGTCCGTGCGGCGGCAGTACCTCGAACTCGACACTGGCGCCCTCGTCATCGGGCCGCCCAAGTCACGCGCTGGCAAGCGCACCGTGAGCTTCCCTGTTGGGATCGTGCCGCTGATCTGCGAGCACCTGAACGACTACGTGGGCCGTGATCCTTCCGCGCTCGTCTTCGCGGGGCCCAACGGCGGCGTGCTGCGGCGCGGCAACTTTCGGCGCGCGTCACGATGGGCGCTGGCAGTGGAAACGGTCGGCCTGCCCGGCCTCCATTTCCACGACCTCAGGCACACGGGCAACACCCTCGCGGCGCAGAGCGGGGCGAGCCTGCGCGACCTCATGGACCGGATGGGACATGACAGCGTCCGCGCGGCGATGATCTATCAGCACTCGACCTCGGAGGCGGGACGCGCTATCGCTGATGCACTCAACGACAAGATCAAGATGGAGCGGGGCGGCGGCGATGACGAGGATGACGGCGGTCTTGGTGGCGTACTCGTCCCGGTGGCCTAATCGCACGCTTATCGCACGAACGCCCCCGTCCGTGATCCGGACGGGGGCGTTTTCGCAGGTGGAGCCTAGGGGATTCGAACCCCTGACACCCGGCTTGCAAAGCCGGTGCTCTACCAACTGAGCTAAGGCCCCGCGTCAACCCGCTGCTCACCTGCGGCGACGTCAGGACGGCGCGATCGGTGTCGATCGTACACCGTCGTCAGGGCAGGGGCTTTTCGGGCATGTCCCCCTTGTGGGGGTCGCTGCGAGGGCGCGAACGGGGCCAGGGCGGGGGCCCGGTGGCGCCCGGGTCGGAGCGTCCCGGTCCCTGTGGCGGGGCGGGGGCAGGGCCGAGGGATCCATCCCTCGGCCCCGTCTGGACGGCGGGGCCACTTCCACATGAGCCCGCCCGTGTTCAGTCCTCGCCCGCCCGTAGCACAGGAACAAGCATCGGACCTTGCCGGGCCGCCTTCCGACGTCCCGCGGGTTATTAGATCTACGGCGGGTCGAAGTCGCACCCTCGGAAATCATCGCGCATCATTGTTCAACATTCTTGAACACCTTGAAACGATCTTTCTTCTCCCGAATTCGGAACTCTATGGCGGACGGTCATAGAGGGAGGATCTTTCGGGGATTCACGTGACGTGACGGGCCCGATCGTGCACTATGAGCGCTTGGGGGCCGGTAACAACAATGCGATCTTCCACTCGCGCGCGCCCTTCGATCAACTTTCCGCCCGTAGCACGGTGGGTCAATTCCACAGGCATTGGAGAAGGAACATGAGTGCTCCTCGCTTCCGCACCCCGTACGAGGGTGATCCGCACGACGGGGACCCGGCGCGGGACCTGGTCTGGCTGGGGGCGGTGGGCATGTACCTCACCGTCTTCCTGGCGCTGGGCGGGCGGGGGGTGCCGCCGCGGGAGGCGGCGGCCGTCACCCTCATGATGGTGGGCGGCGCCGAGGTGCTCCGCCGGCTGATCAGCGACGGCCGGGGAGGTGCCGGATGGGGAAGGTGAGGGCGCGCCCGGCCGACCCGCGGGACTTCGAGGACCACCGGCACTTACAGATCGAGACCCTCACCGAGGCCGCGGCGCGCACCCGCCGCCGTGACGTGCAGGAGCGGATCCTCCAGACCAAGGCCGAGCTCGGCCTGCTCATCAGCGCGTCGGTGCAGTACGAGCTGGACCGGCTGAGCGGCGCCGACGGTGTCGGGGTCATCGCGTCCGTGGCGTCCGTCCCCGTGCAGGAGGTGTGGCGGCTGCTGTCCGGCAGCTACCAGCCGGGACCTGCCGTCTGGGCCCATATCCAGCAGATCCTCATGCTCTGCCGCGCCAGCCAGGCGATCGACAGGATCACGACGGCCCGGCAGCTGTTCAACCGTCTCGCCGAGCTGTACGAGCTGGACGAACTTCTCGCCCAGCGCCTGCGCGGGCTGGACCATCGGCGGCGTGGCGTCACCCGGAGCCTCGGGCAGCACCGGACGTCCAGGCCGCACCTCCCGGAGATGCCGCCGCCGGCCAGGGCGCCGTCCCTGCCCGACGAGGGGGACGGTACGGCCGGGGACGACGCGCGCGAGCCCGAGGGCGACCCGTCCGCCGGGTCGCCGCCACCGCCACCCGCGGTCATCCCGGACCTTCCGGACGCGTGCCTTCCGAAGACGCGCAAGCCGCTGCGGCCGGACCCGATGATGGCGTCCACGAAGGCGATGTTCGCCGACACGATGCGCGCGTACCGGGTGTGGGCGGGCAATCCGAGTTACCGGGAACTGGAGCGCCGCAGCGACAAGAGGATCTCCTATTCGACGTTCAGGAATATGCTGACCAGCGCGACGATGCCCGCAAAGCTCGATCACGTGGAGGCGCTCGTCCGGGCCCTCGGAGGAACGGCCGAGGATCTGCAGCGCTGGGCCACCGCGTGGCGTCGGCTCGCCATGGTCCCCGAGTCCGGGAACAGGGATTCCGGGAAACGGATCGTCCTCGAACTCCCGCACACCGGATGATCGACAAGGTGGGTGTCCGCGGGATTTCGGCTCTGACGGCGGAAGCGTCCCGATAAAGAGGGCCGTCACGACGAGAAGCCATTTCTCCCCGGCCTTTTCATCGAGGCACCGGATGGGGTCCTCGGGCCGGTTCAGCCGTGGTCGGCGGTGACGGCGTCGTCCAGCGGGGCCGGGGCCCCGGCGAGGATGAGGTCGGGGAGGGCCGCGACGCTGGGCAGGACGTGGGTGGCCCCGGCGGCGAGCAGGCGGCCGCGGTCGTGGGCGCCGGTGAGGACCCCGGCGACGATCGACGCGCCGGAGCGGCGGCCGGTGCGCATGTCGTTCGCGGTGTCGCCGCATACGGCGACATGGCGGACGTCGTCGGCACCGAGGCGGAGCGCCGCGGTCAGGACGAGGTCGGGCCAGGGACGCCCGCGGGCGACGTCCTCGGGGCACAGGGTGAGGTCGGCGCGGTCCCACCAGCCGAGGGTGTCGAGGATGCGGGCCTGGGTGCTGCGGGCGAAGCCGGTGAGCAGGCACACGCGGACCCCGGCGTCGCGGATGCGCTCGATGGCGCGGTCGGCGCCGGGTACGGGTCGCAGGCCGTGCCGGTCGACGAGCTGGTCGTAGGACTGCTCGAAGGCCAGGTTCGCGGCCAGGGCGCGGGGTTCCTCGAAGAGCGAGCGGAAGATTTCGGCCTTGGAGCCGCCCCGCGACTCGCGGACGCGGGACATGGCCCGCTCGTGCGAGGCCGTACCGGAGGCGATCCCCAGCGCGGCGATCGCCTCGGCGAAGGCGGTCTCGACGATGTCGCCATCGGCGACAGTGGTCCCGGCGAGATCGAGGCAGGCGATGGTGATCGGATCTGCTTCGCTCACGCCGGGGCCTCCCTCGAAGTCAGGACGTCCGCGCTTCGCGGGACTGTCGCCGGCGTCTCAGCTGTCGGACGACGTGGCCTCGGTCCACAGGTCGAGCTCGGCGCGGTCCTGCTGGAGGCGGCGCCAGACGGCGAAGCCACCGAGGGCGACGACGGCGAGGATGAGTAGCTTCTTCACGATGGGGACCCCTTCACCTCGGTTATGAAGCCGAACCCGGGAAGTGGCGGATCGGTGTCTGCTCCCCCCGGGCTCTCCGCAGCCTAGCAACCGTTGACGGCCGATCCGCACCAGGTCACCGTTATCGGATCAGACGTCCAATTCACGGGGTGCGGAGGGTGTCACGCCGCCGCCACCTCGCCGGGACGCCAAGATGACCGGATAATCCGGGGACGACCTTCGGGAGTGCCGATGGCAGAGGACGACTTCGGGCTCTGGGAGCGCGAACTCGACTCGGGCACGCCGGACGACGAGGCGTCCGGCGGGCGCGGGATGGTGGTGGTCGCCGGCCTGACCGCGACCGGCTGCACCGCGATGATCGCGCTCGGCGAGGTGCCGCTGGGAACGGCGGGGCTGGTGCTGTCGTCGATCATCCTGTTGCTGTGGCGGATCGGGATGTGAGCCGTCATCATCTGCGCCATGGAGCTGCGCGGAGCGAATGTCCTGCTGACGGGCGCGTCCGGGGGGATCGGCGGGGCGCTGGCGGAGGCGCTGGCCGCGCGCGGCGGGCGGGTCGTGCTGACCGGGCGGCGGACCGAGGTGCTGGTGCCGCTGGCCGCACGCCTCGGCGGCAGGGTCGTCACCGCCGATCTGGCCGACCGCGGCGCGGCCGAGAGCCTGCTGGACGAGGCGGGCGATGTGGACGTACTGATCGCGAACGCCGCGCTCCCGGCCTCCGGGCTGCTGTCGGACTATTCGATCGACGAGATCGACCGCGCGCTGCAGGTGAACCTGCGCGCGCCGATCGTGATGGCGAAGCTCGCGGGCGAGAGAATGGCCGATCGTGGCCGCGGTCATCTGGTCTTCGTCTCATCGCTGTCCGGGAAGGCGGCGTCCGGGCGGGCGTCCCTGTACAACGCGACGAAGTTCGGGCTCCGGGGCTTCGCGCTGGCGCTGCGTGAGGACCTGCGGCCGCACGGCGTCGGGGTGTCGACGGTCTTCCCGGGCTTCATCCGGGACGCGGGCATGTTCGCGGACGCGGGGGTCGCACTGCCCCGCGGCATCGGCACACGAACGCCGCGAGACGTGGCAGAGGCGACAATCCGCGCGATCGACAAGAACCTCGCCGAGATCGACGTCGCGCCCCTCGGGCTGCGCCTCGGCGCGATCCTCGGCGGGGCCGCTCCGGTGCTCGCGGCCGCCGTCCAGCGCCGCATGGGCGGCCGGCGGATCACCCGGGAGCTGGCTGCCGGACAACGCGAGAAGCGTTGACATGGGGGTTCCACCCGCGGTACATCGGGGTCCCGCTTGATCAGCGGTACGAGCCGGGCGCGCCGTCCCCCCAGGCCGACCCCGCCCGCCTTGTGTGCTCCCAAGGAGGTCCGTACATGGTGAGAGGTAAGGCAGGCGCGATCGGGGTGGTGGCCGCGGCCGTCCTGCCCCTGGCGGCGGCGCCTGCGCAGGCGGACGTGAGGGTGGTGCCGGCGGACGCGAAGGTGGTGCCGATCCAGGTCACCGGCGACCCGTCCAAGCGCTTCAACCTGGTGATCATGGGTGACGGCTATACGGCGGCGGACATGCCGAAGTTCCGCGCCCACCTGGCCGAGCATTTGAACGACCTGTGGACGATCGAGCCGTTCAAGTCGTACCGCAGCTACGTCAATGTGTACGCGGTCGAGATCCCCTCGCAGGAGTCGGGGGTGAGCTGCGACCCGCAACTGTCCTCGCCGCGCCGCAAGACCCCGCTGAGCATGGCGTTCTGGAGCGGCTGCCGGCAGGACGGCGTCCAGCGCCTCCTCGTCATGGACGCCGGCGCGGCCAAGACCTACGCGGACCTCGTGCCTGGCTCGACCACCGGAAACCGGCAGATCCTCGCCCTGGCCAACAGCGACACCTACGGCGGTGCAGGCGGCGAATACGCGACGGCCTCGGGCGGGAACGCATTGTCGGCGCTCATCGCCCCGCACGAGCTCGGCCACTCGCTCGGTGGGTTGGACGACGAATACGACTACTACCAACGTGGCGTGCCTGGCGGGACCTACACGGGAACGGAGCCCGGGTCCATCCACCACACGCTGCTCACCGAGCAGGCAATGAAGGCGCAGAAGAAGAAGTGGTGGCGCTGGCTAGGCGAACGCAGTGAATCGGGCGGGACGATCGGCCGCTACGAGGGCGGGCTCTACTTCAGCAAGGGCGTGTGGAGGCCCAGCCAGCACTCCATGATGAAGACCCTCGGCTACTACTTCGACCAGGTCTCACGCGAGCGGATGACCGAGCGCATCTCCGCCAAGGTCAACCTCGTCCAGGCGCACACGCCCACGGACCAGCCGGTGGGCGCCGACCGTGTCCTCTGGCTGGAGACGCTCCATCCGACCGGGCACCAGCTGTCCATCACATGGACGGTCGACGGGAAGTCCGTGGAAGGGGGTGCCAACCTGGATCTGTCACAGCTGCACCTGACGAAGGGCACGCACAAGGTCACGGCCACGGTCACCGACCCCACCGACTTCGTCCGCGACCCAGCCATCCAGTCGTCCGCCGCACTCACCCAAGCACGCACCTGGACCGTGGACACCGGCATCGAGACACCACCGGCGGACGTGCCCGCCGACTTCTCGTCCTCCACGCCGGTCGACCAGCCGGTGGGCGGCCGGAGCGTCGTCTACGCCGAGACGACACATCCGACCAAGTCCATCCCGGCGATCGAGTGGGAACTCGACGGGGACCGCGTGCGCGGGAGCGAACGCGACATCGACCTGCGGCGCCTCGACCTGTCCGACGGCACGCATCAACTCGTCGCGCGGATCGGTCCCAAGAGCCGCACGTGGACGGTCGACGCCCACCGCCCGACCGTGAAATACGAACTCTCCAAGGCCGCGCGAGCGCGCGCGGGCCGCACCCCCGAGTACGAGTTCGACGGCCCGTTCACCATGCGGCTGACCGGCGCGGACGACCGTCCGGGCGTGGTCGTCTCAGAGTTCCGCGTGGACGGCGACGGCTGGTTCAACTACTTCGGCTGGCCGACCGACTCGGCCGCTCCCTGGCGCTTCAGCGACACCGGCACCATGATCGACAGCCTCACCTACGGCAGGATCGGCAAGGGACGGCACACGGTGGAATACCGCGCGATCGACCCGGCGGGCAACATCGGAGAGGCAGGCACGTTCATCGTCACCCTTCGCTGATCACATCCCGGCGGGCCGCCGACCCCGCACCCGGAACCGGCGGCCCGTCCACACTCTCGGAAACCCCCGCAGACTCGGCAGGGTCGGCGGCAGGCTCGCCCGAGACAGCCGCAGGCGCGAGCGGGACGGACAGGGTTTCAAGCGGGACGGCCGCGGGTTCGAGCGGGACGGCCGCGGGTTCGAGCGGAATGGCCGCGGACTCGGCCGCGGCGGCTGCGGACTCGGCAGGCACTACCGCGGACTCGGCAAGGACGGCCGCAGATTCGACCGAGACCACCGCAGGCTCGGCCAAAACCGCCGCGGACTCGGCCAGAACCGCCGCAGGCTCGGCCGGAACCGCCGCGGACTCGGTCGGAACCGCCGCGGACTCGGTCGGAACCGCCGCGGACTCGGTCGGAACCGCCGCGGGTTCGGCTGGGGCGCGGCGGGCGGTGGCCAGGACGGAGCCGCAGAGGATCAGGGCGAACGAGGCGATGATCGTCGAGGTGAGCGGCTCGTCCAGGAAGAGGACTCCGGCGGCGACCGCGACCGCCGGGTTCACGTAGGTGAAGACCATGGCCCTCGAAGTGCCGACCTCCCGGATGAGCTCGAAGAACACCAGGAACGCCAGCGCCGTGCACACGACCCCGAGGCCGGCCAGCGCGGCGAGGACGCGCCCGCTCGGCAGTTCGTCCGGCCACGTCGCGGCCGCGGGGACGACGTAGAGGAGCGCCGCCAGGGCGAGCGACGACGCGGCGAGGTGCAGGCTCGGCAGGTCCTGGAGCCGCCGGGTCGCGATGAGCGGTGCCGTCGCGTACCCGAGCGCGACCAGCATGACCTCGCCGAGCGCCCACGTGTCGCCGCCGCCGAGATGCGGCCCGGCGAGGACACCGACGCCGCCCAGCCCGATCAGCAAACCCGCCCAGCGGATCGGGCCGAGGCGTTCGGCGTCCCCGGTGAGCCTCGCGAGCAGCACCCCGATGATGGGGACGGCGGCGATCAGCAGTCCGGTCATGGAGCTGGTCAACCGGTGCTCGGCGTCCGACAGCAGCGCCCAGGGCCCGAGGATCTCCAGCGCCGCGAACGCCAGGAGCGGGCGCCAGTGCCGGCGAATGGCGTCCAGCCCTCCGGCGCGCACCGCCAGGGGCAGCAGCAGGACGGCGCCGAGCGCGGTCCGCGCGAAGACGAGCACGGGTACCGAGACGCCCTCGACCGCCACCTTGATCATGAGATAGGGGATGCCCCACAGCACGCTCATCAGCGCGAACAGCACCCAGCCGCGGCGACTCACCACGTCCTCCGTTCGTCCTCTCCGCCCCTGCCCGGCGGATGGGCCCCGGCCATGACACCGGGCGGGGTACCGGTTCAGGGTGCGGGGCTGCGGTTCCCCCTGTCTTGAACGCTGTTGCGGTACGCGCCCGGCGTGACGCCGAGGACACGCCGGAACCAGCGGGTGAGATGCGCCTGGTCCGCGAACCCGACGAGGGTCGCCGCCTCCGCGGGCCGGTGCCCGATGTCCAGGAGCGCCCGCGCGCGCGTCACCCGGTGCTGCGCGAGCCACGCGTACGGCGGCATCCCCATGGCACCGCGGAACGCGCGCAGCAACTGGTAGCGGGACAGTTCGAGGTCGGCCGCCATCTCGGCGAGCGTCGGCGGGGCGGCGAGTTCGTCGGCGAGGCGCGTCGCGACCGTACGGGCGATCCGCCCGGCTTCTGGACGGGCGCCGCCCGCGGGCCGCGGACCCGTGACGGCATGCCGCCGGACGAGTGTGCCGAGGACTCCGAGCAGGCGGTTCTCGCCCTCCAAAGGATCTTCGCGGAGGCGCAGGGCGCGATGGGCCAGCCGGAGGGCCGCGCCCAAACCCGGATCGTCGATGACCGGGTGACGGAAGTGTGCCGGGACAGGTGTCTCCGCCGATCCCGTGGCTCCGTCCAGAAGTTCGACTCGCGGATACAGCGCCACGTAGGCATAGCCGTCCGGGCCTGCCGGGCCGCCGGTGTGCGTTTCCCCGGGCTCGATCACGACGACACTGCCCGCGTTCGAGTACAGCCTCTCGCCGCGGTACCGCATCGTCTCCAGCCCGTCGACGCACACTCCGATGGCGAACTCGTCGTGCGTGTGCGGCGCGTAGTGCTGCCGTCCGAAACGGGCGCTCAGCAGGTCGAGCGAAGCCCCCTGGATCCCGTCGACACGCGTCCAGACGGCCCGGTCCCGGGCCCGCGCGGCGGGACGGTCAGGCCGAGAAGATGTGCCGGAGCCGCCACTGGTCCGCGTCACGGCCGAGCTCCGCGACGGCCACACCCTCGGCGCCCGTGACGCGGACCCGGTAGACCCGGCCGTCCTGGGGCGACCCGTAGGTCTTGAGTACCTCGTCGACGGCGTAGCGCGCCCCACGCCATTCGTACGCGGTGAGACGTCCGGCCGGGTCCTGCTCGGCCAGGACGGGCTCGTTCAGAAGGTGCCCCATAAGTCCGCGAGCCTAGCACGCATTCGAACTGGTGTTCGCAGGTCGGGGGTGGTCCGCCACCTCGCCGGACGCCACACGTCCGGCCACGGCGTGCCTCAGGACCGGCCCATCGTATGCGCGCAAGGCCGTGCCTTCCGGGCGTGGCGCGGCGCCGATCGGGCCCGGTGTCACGGCGGGGACGAGTCGCACTGAACGGGATCATGTCCAGATCAACCGGGAACATCGCCCTCCCCATCCCGCACTCGGGGCCTTCCGGCCACTTGTCCACAGGCTGGGGGCAACGTCGCCCACATCCTCCCGCCCCCGTCAGCAGGCAAGAGAACTGACAGTCCACAAGGAAATCCCCAGGCACGGGGGTTGTGGACCGCCTCAGGCCGTGGTGCCCTCAAGCTTTCACACCACGGAGCCGATGCGATCGCCATCCACAACCTGTGGATAACTTCGGTGCACAGCCTGGTGATCACGCCCGGATTCGCCGTCCACCATTCTTCCCCAGACACGCGCCGTCACCGAGCAGACTTATCCACGCGGTGGAAAAGCTTCTGAGCTGCGGAGATGAGCCCTTCCGCAGGCGCTTGTACACACTCCGCTCACACCCTGTGGGCAGTGGGCCTCCACAACCCGGCCTCGACGGTGGATAGCTGTGCCCACCGGAAATCCCCAGTGTGTCCCCAGAAGCACTGCCTGTGAACAGTCGAAGCTGCGGACCACGACCGGGCTCCGACACCACGCTGGCGGCGCCCGACGAGCCTGGCCTGCCGACGACGTCAGAGGCAGCGGTCCACGATGGCGCGGGCCGCCTCGCGGGAGGCCGGGACGATGTCCGGCACCGACTCCACGGCCGCTGCGGACATCACACCGTCGAGCAAGACGGTCAGCTGGCGCGCCAGAAGCGCCGGGTCCGCGGCACCGGCGCCGGCGGCCAGTTCGCGGACCCAGGCACGCACGGCCCGCTTGTGCGCGACCGTGGCCTCGTGGACGGGCGTGCCTGGCAGCGACTCGCCCGCCGTGTTGATGAACGCGCATCCCCGGTACCGGCCCTGGTCGTCGCTCGCCGCCTCGACCGCGTCGAACAGGCCCACCAGTTGCTCGCGCGGGTCGTCGCCCGCGGCCGCCGCCGCGTCGCGCAGCATCGCCCGCCACTTCTCGTCGGCATCCCTCAGGAAGGCCAGGACCAAGTCGTCCTTAGACTTGAAGTGCGCATAGAGGGTCGCCTTGGCCACGCCCGAATCCGCGATGATGCGGTCGATGCCGACGCCGCGGACACCGTGGGCGTAGAAGAGCGCGGTCGCGCTCCGCATGATCCGATCCCGGGCCGGCTCGCGCGTCTTGATGGACATCGGACGGCTCCTCCCACTGCCGCCATCGTACAGACAGACCGGTCGGTCTGGTCAGGTGCCGATGCACCGTCCGTGGACCCTCAGCCGCGCAGCGGACGGAAGGTCCGTCCCTGTGCGTCGCCCTCGACCGCCTCGGCGTAGGCGAGCGCGACATCGGCGGCGGGCGTCCCGGTGGCGGCATCGCGTCCAAGGGCCTCCAGCGTCTCGGCCACCCAGCCGGGTCCGACGGCGTTCACCCGCATACCGCGCGGCATCTCGTCCGCCGCGGCCCGCACGAAAGCCTCCAGGCCCGCATTGGCCAGTGCGCCGAACGAGGCACCGGGCGTGGGACGGTCGATGACACCGCTGGTCAGCGTGACCGAGCCGCCGTCCCGGACATGGTCCACTGCCCGCCGCAGGAGATGCACCTGGCCGAAGAGCTTGCCCCGAAGGCCGGCGATGACATCGGCGTCCGAGTCCAGAGGGGTGAGCGCCACACTCGCCGCGCAGCACACGACCGCGTCGATGTCGTGGACGGTCTCGAACAGCGCGTCGATCGATGCCGGGTCCTCCAGGTCGGCACGCACCGGTCCCCGCCTGGAGACCCGGACGACCTCGTGCCGTTTCTCCAGCAGGCGCACCACCGCGGCGCCGATGGTGCCGGTCGCACCGATCACGACGATTCGCATCACAGCCCTCCCCGGCTCAGGCCGCAGCCCTGATACCCGTGCCGGTGAGCAGGCGGCGATAGTGCCGTACCTGCTCGGCCAGTTCTTCATCGCCGATGGACGCGGCGCCATGCACGACGAACGGCGGCTCGTAGTCCATGCCGGTGAGGTTCGCCGTCGCGTCCCAAGGCAGCAGCAGATCGGTCACGGGGAAGCGGTTGAGGCCGTCCGGCCGGTAGAGCGCCGCGCCGCCCCCCACCGTGGTGACGAGTCCGAGCCGCTTGCCGCGCAGCGCCTCGCCGCCCGGCCCGTAAGCCCAGCCGCGCTCGAAGACCTCGTCCAGCCACTTCTTCAGCAGCGGCGGGACCGAGTACCAGTAGAAGGGGAACTGAAGGATCACCCGTTCGTGGTCCGCCAGCAGCCGCTGCTCATGCGGCACGTCGATGCGCAGATCCGGATATGCGGCGTACAGGTCGTGGACGGTGATGCAAGGCAGGTCACGGATCCCGTCCGCCAGCGCGGCGTTGACCCGTGACGCGCCAAAGTCGGGATGGGCCAGGACGACCAGTGTCCGCGTCATGCCACTACCTCCAGAGATCCAAGCAGACAGACAGGTCTGTCTATCGTTGACCCGACACTAGACAGACAAGTCTGTCTAGTCAAGGAGGGTGGAAGCACCCGCCGCTACGGAGACGGCCGAGCGAGCGCGGCGGCCAGATCGTCCAGGCGACGGAGTTCGTCTTTCACGTCGTTCCCGTCAGGAGGGGCCACAGCGCGGGCCTCGGCGACCAGATCGTGCGCAAGCGTCCAATCTTCGAGGTGGACGGCCATGTCAGCACGCATAACGAGAGCCTTCACCCGGTCGGACGCCGTCAGGGGCTCATCGGAGGCGAGCAGGTGATCGAGAACCCTCGCGGCCGCGCGGTGGTCCTCCTTCGAGTCGGCCAGGAGCGACGCCGTATGAAGGCTCCTCGCGACCTTTCCCTTAGGGGCAGGCAGCTCGCCGCCCTCGATCGGCTGGCCGATGCGGAGCTGGATGCCGTCAGGATCCGTGATGAGGAACTGCCGCACCCCGTAAGGCATGTCCTTCAGAACGTTCATCCTCGGCAGACCCCGCGTCGGCACCCGTCCCAGAACGCCCTTGAGGCCGCTGCGGAACGACTCGTAGAGCGCCTCGACATCAGTGGTCATGACGTAACACATATGCATGGACGTGGACGGATCGTGCTTCTTCCACCCAAAGAACTGAAGCTCGATGTCCCCCCGGCGGACGGAGAGGTAGGGATTGGGCCTGGTCTGCCTGCCCGTCTGCTCGAAGCCGAGCGCCCGGTAGAACTCCCAGGTCCCGTCGATCGAGCGGCAAGGGAAGATCGGAATCATCGTCTCAGCCATGCGGGCACCGTAAGACGACTCGGATTATGTAGTCAAGCTTGACTAGATACCCCTCGGCGCCGCCGGGCCGGTAAGCCTGCGACGGCCACCCGTCTGCGAACGTTCGCCGCCGCTGTCCACAGACTGTGGATAACGGAAGTACCGGCGGCGCCCTGTGCGATCGGCGGGACTTCGCCACCGACGCCAACCATGCCACAAGGCGGGATCGCTGCGGCGGCTAGCCCGAACGCCGCAGATCGTCCGGGCGGAGGCTCCCGATGCCCCCGAACGCGACTCGGAACCCGAGTTCGCCAAGCCATCGAACAAGGGCCGACCCGGCACGGGCACCGCGCTCAGCGAGGAGGCCCACCCGTCCAGAGCCTGTGGATAACTCTCGTCCCCAGGTGTGGGCGGAGGAAGCCCCGCCGTCGTCCACCGGTGAGCTCCTGTGCGTTCTCCTGGGAGAACACACATCAGCGCTGGTCAGAAAGACATGTCCGAAGCCCGACTTCCACAATCCACAGCCTGTGGACAAAGTACTTCACACCCCTGGGGAAAGGTGCGTCCCCATCTTTTCCGCAGGACGATCCCCAGGATGGCCGCTTCCCGCAGAGTCATCCACAGCCCACACCGAGAAGGAGCGCCCCCGCGACCAGGCAGGACACCGCAATCGAGTACAGGTGCATCAAGCCCACCAAGGTCCGCACACAAGGAGACGAACCATGATCAGTCGTTCAAGGTGGGAAAACGGCGACGACCTCGCCGTCGAGTCGCGCCCATGCCGACCCGCTGGAGGGGCCATGAGCAAAGCCCCCGCCGACACCGGCGAGGGCTTTTCGAGGTTGGTGGGCCTAGGTGGACTTGAACCACCGGCCTCATCCTTATCAGGGATGCGCTCTAACCGACTGAGCTATAGGCCCGGGTTGCCGTCGCCGTGGCGACGCAACGAGAGATTACCCCATACGGCGCGGCAACCGGAAATCGATTAGGGCCGTCGTGGCAAGGCGTCCCCGGCGTGGATCCACTGGTCAGCACTACCGGCCTGGGGCCGCCGCCGAGGCGCCGCGCAGGACGCTACTCGGCCTCCTTGAGGGTCACCTCGACGCCGCCGACGAGATCGGCCGCGAGGTTGTAGATGACGGAGCCGACCGTCGAGAGGGCGGTGATGAGCAGCACGTTCAGCGCGCCTACCAGGACCGTGTAGCCGAAGACGCGGAAGAACGAGAACCAGCTGCCGGCGTCGACGCCGCCCGTGGTCTCCCCCTGCTGCTTGGTGAGGCTGTTGATCGTGTCGCTGATCGCGTCGAACACGCCGAGCCCCGCCAGGATCATGTACAGGACGGTGACGGCGACCAGCAGGACGACGAAGCAGACCACCGACATCACGAAGCTGAACTTCATCACCGACCACGGCTCGAGCCGCGCCAGCTGGAGCTGGGCCTTGCGCGCCGGTTTAGTGTTCACTGCCGGTTTGTCGCCGGTCGTGCTGACCGTGGTCGTCGCCGGGACGGGGCGGTCCTTGAGAACGGTCCCGGCGAACCCGGAGACAGGGGACTTCCTCGGCTTCGAGTTGCCCGAGGCGGGCGACGCCGACGTGTCGCGTCGGCCGAACGGCCTGCTCCGCTTCTCGGTGCGGTCCCTGGACACCGAGCCCGACGGCTCGGAGGGCCTCGCCCAGCCCGCGGGGCCCCGGGAGGGGACCGGGGTGCCCTTGGACGGCGTCGAGGAGCTCGAGGAGGGACCAGAGGAGCCGGACGAAGCCGGAATGCCGGACGATCCCGGAGAACTCGACGAACCGGCAGAGGTCGGCGAGGAGCCGGACGTTCGCGACGATCCCGACGACCCCGGAGAGCCCGGAGAGCCCGGAGTCGGACTGGCGGAACCGGACGTGCTCGGCGTTCCCGAGCCCCGCGTCGGCGAGTCACCGGGTGCCGAGGAACTCGAAGCAGCCGACGCAGACGCCGGGCTCGACACCGGCGCGCTGGGCGCGGCCGACGGGCTCACCGGCGCTATCGACCCGACGGGATCCGCGGAACCTACCGAGCCCGCGGAACCTCCCGAGCCCGTGGAGCCCGTGGAGCCCGTGGAGCCCGTGGAGCCCGTGGAGTTCTCCGCACCTCCCGCGCTTCGCGGCGAACTCGACGAACCGGACGAGTTCGAGGAGCCCGCCGCTCCCGGCGAAGAAGCCGAGGAAGGCGAAGAAGGCGAAGAAGGCGACGTGCCTGCCGAACCTGACATACCCGGTGACGCTTTCGGGTCCGAGGGGGGCTCGGCGGTGTCCTCGACCGGAGCGATCTCGGGCGTGTCGGAGTCCTTCCCGGTCTCGTCCCCGACCTTGGCGAGGTCGGACCTGGTCTCGTCCGCGGAGGTGATCTCGACGGTCGCCTCGTCCCGGCCGGGCTTGGCGGAAGCGGCGGCGACGGTCTTGCCCGGCCTTCCGCCGGACCGCCCGGCGGGACCCTTCCGGCCCGCGCCGGACCCGCCTTTGCTCTTGCCGGGCTCCGTGCTCACGTGTCCTCCTGGCCTACCGGCTCGGTGATGAGGCCGGGCGCATCACTCAACGTCGCCCGCCTCGCCATCGGCTTCCGCGTCCTCCGCGTCCACCATGGACTCTACGTTCCTCGCGATGGCGACCACGCTGTCCCCATCGGCGAGGTTCATCAGGCGGACGCCCATGGTCTGCCTGCCGGACTGCTTGATCTCCGCCGCAGTGGTGCGGATGACACCCCCGTTGGACGTCATCGCGAACACCTCGTCGTCGGGACCGACCATCAGGGCCCCTACCAACCTGCCGCGAGTCTGCACGATCTTAGCGGTGAGGACCCCCTTACCCCCACGACCCTGGCGAGGGTACTGGTCGGCGGCGGTGCGCTTGGCATAGCCGCCCTCGGTGGCGATCAGGACATTCTGGGATGAATCCTGCACGACCAGCATGTTGAGAACTTCCTGGTCCTCCTCGAACCGCATGCCGATGACGCCGGACGTGGCGCGGCCCATCGGGCGGAGCGAGTCGTCGTCGGCGCGGAACCGGATGGCCTGCGCGCCGGTGGAGACCATCAGCAGGTCGTCCTCGGACGAGACGAGCCGGGCCGCGATGACCTCGTCGTCGCCGACCAGGTTGATCGCGATGATCCCGCCGGTGCGCGGCGAGTCGAAGTCGCGCAGCGCGGTCTTCTTCACCCGGCCGCGCTTGGTGGCGAGGACGAGGTAGGGCGCGACCTCGTAGTCGCGCAGGTCCATGACCTGGGCGATGTGCTCGTCCGGCTGGAAGGCGAGCAGGTTCGCGACGTGCTGCCCGCGCGAGTCGCGGGCGGCGTCCGGCAGCTCGTACGCCTTGGCACGGTACACGCGGCCCTTGTTGGTGAAGAACAGGATCCAGTGGTGCGTCGTGGTGACGAAGAACTGGTCGACGATGTCGTCCTGCTTGAGCTGCGCGCCGCGGATGCCCTTGCCGCCGCGCCGCTGCGCCCGGTACAGGTCGGTCTTGGTGCGCTTGGCGTAGCCGCCGCGGGTGATGGTGACGACGACGTCCTCTTCGGCGATAAGGTCCTCGTACGACACGTCGCCGTCGAACGGGATGATCTCGGTACGCCGGTCGTCGCCGTACTTCTCGACGATCGGGGCGAGCTCCTCGCCGACGATCCGGCGCTGCCGCTCGGGTGAGGCGAGGATGTCGTTGTAGTCGGCGATCTCCGCCATGAGCTTGTCGTACTCGTCCATGATCTGCTGCCGCTCCAGGGCGGCGAGCTTGCGCAGCTGCATGTCGAGGATGGCCTGCGCCTGGATCTCGTCGATCTCCAGCAGGCTCATCAGGCCCTGCTGCGCCTGCTGGGCGGACGGCGAGCGGCGGATGAGCGCGATGACCTCGTCGATGCGGTCCAGCGCCTTGAGCAGGGCGCGCAGGATGTGGGCGCGCTCCTCGGCCTTGCGGAGCAGGAACCGGGTGCGGCGGACGATGACGTCGATCTGGTGCGCGACCCAGTGCCGGACGAACTGGTCGATGCGCAGGGTGCGCGGCACGCCGTCGACCAGCGCGAGCATATTCGCGCCGAACGTCTCCTGGAGCTGGGTGTGCTTGTACAGGTTGTTCAGGACGACCTTGGCGACGGCGTCCCGCTTCAGGACGATCACCAGGCGCTGCCCGGTGCGCCCGGACGTCTCGTCGCGGACGTCGGCGACGCCGTCGAGCTTGCCGTCCTTGACCAGCTCGGCGATCTTGAGAGCGAGGTTGTCGGGATTGACCTGGTACGGCAGCTCGGTGACGACCAGGCAGGTGCGGCCCTGGATCTCCTCGACCTCGACCACGGCCCGCATCGTGATGGAGCCGCGGCCCGTCCGGTACGCCTCCTCGATGCCCTTGCGCCCGACGATGAGGCCGGCGGTCGGGAAGTCGGGGCCCTTGACCCGCTCGATCAGCGCCTCAAGGAGCTCGTCGTCGGACGCGCCGTAGTTCGCCAGGTACCACTGGACGCCCTCGGCGACCTCGCGCAGGTTGTGCGGCGGGATGTTGGTGGCCATGCCGACGGCGATGCCGGCCGAGCCGTTCACCAGCAGGTTCGGGTACCGCGACGGGAGGACGTCGGGCTCCTGCGAGCGGCCGTCGTAGTTGGGGGAGAAGTCGACGGTCTCCTTGTCGATGTCGCGCAGCAGCTCCATCGCCAGGGGCGCCATGCGGCACTCGGTGTACCGCATGGCAGCGGCCGGGTCGTTGCCCCGCGACCCGAAGTTCCCGTTGCCGTCCACCAGCGGGTAGCGCATCGACCAGGGCTGTGCCAGCCGGACGAGGGCGTCGTAGATGGCGGAGTCGCCGTGCGGGTGGTAGTTCCCCATGACGTCGCCGACGACGCGCGCGCATTTGAAGTAGCCGCGGTCGGGACGGTATCCGCCGTCGTACATCGCATACAGGACGCGCCGGTGCACCGGCTTGAGGCCGTCGCGGACCTCGGGCAGCGCGCGCGCGACGATGACCGACATCGCGTAGTCGAGATAGCTTTTCTGCATCTCGACCTGGATGTCGACGGGCTCGATCCGCTCGCCCGGCTGCCCACCCTCTGTGGTCACGTCCGTCACTCTCAAGACCTCTTCTGCTTGATGGGAAGGAATACGGTCGCCTGCGGGAGTCAGGTCGACGCGGCGCGGGCGCGGTGCCCGGCCCCCTGCCCGGGCGCCTCACGGCCGGCCCGGGCCAGTACCTCAGATGTCGAGGAAGCGCACGTCCTTGGCGTTGCGCTGGATGAACTCCCGGCGGGGTTCGACCTCCTCGCCCATGAGCACGCTGAACAGCTCGTCCGCCTGGGCGGCGTCGTCGAGCTGCACCTGGAGCAGGACCCGGTTGTCGGGGTCCATCGTGGTGTCCCACAGCTCGTTGGCGTTCATCTCGCCGAGGCCCTTGAAGCGCTGGACGAGGTCGCGGGGACGGGGGTCGCGCTTGCCCGCCGCGACGCCCGCCTCGATGATCGCGTCACGCTCGGCGTCGGAGTAGGCGTAGTCGGCTTCCGATCCCCGAGCGTCCCACTTGATCTTGTAGAGCGGGGGCTGGGACAGGTACACGTGCCCGGCCTCGATCAGCGGCTTCATGAACCGGAACAGCAGGGTCAGCAGCAGCGTGTTGATGTGGTGGCCGTCGACGTCGGCGTCCGACATCAGGATGATCTTGTGATAGCGGAGCCGGGCGATGTCGAACTCGTCGTGGACCCCGGTGCCGAGGGCGGTGATGATCGCCTGCACCTCGTTGTTCTTCAGGATCTTGTCGATCCTGGCCTTCTCCACGTTCAGGATCTTGCCGCGGATCGGGAGGATCGCCTGGAAGTGCGGGTCGCGGCCGCCCTTGGCCGAGCCGCCCGCCGAGTCGCCCTCGACGATGTACAGCTCCGACCGGGAGGGGTCGGTGGACTGGCAGTCCGACAGTTTGCCCGGCAGCGACGTCGACTCCAGCAGGCTCTTGCGCCGGGTCAGGTCGCGGGCCTGCCGCGCCGCCACCCGGGCCCGCGCCGCCTGCGACGCCTTGTTGATGATCTCCTTGGCCTCACCGGGGTTCTCCTCGAACCAGTCCCGCAGGTGCTCGTTGCACGCCTTCTGCACGAACGACTTGGCCTCGGTGTTGCCGAGCTTGGTCTTGGTCTGGCCCTCGAACTGCGGGTCGGCCAGCTTGATGGAGATGATCGCGGTGAGGCCCTCGCGGACGTCCTCGCCGGTGAGGTTGTCGTCCTTGTCGCGCAGGAGCCCCTTGTCACGGGCGTACCGGTTGACGATCGTGGTCAGCGCCGCGCGGAACCCCTCCTCGTGGGTGCCGCCCTCCGCCGTGTTGATCGTGTTGGCGAAGGTGTGGACGGACTCGGCGTAGGACGAGTTCCACTGCATGGCGATCTCGACCGACATGCCCTCGGTGTCGTCGCCGAAGTAGATCACCGACTCGTGGGCGGCGTCCTTGCGCGCGTTGATGTAGCGGACGAAGTCCTCGATGCCGCCCTCGTAGTGGTACTTCACTACATGCGGGGAGCCGTCTTCCTCACCGTCGCTGTGCTCGGGACGCTCGTCCTCCAGCGTGATCGACAAACCGCGGTTCAGGAACGCCATCTCCTGCATGCGCCGGGAGAGGGTCTCGAAGTTCCACTCGGTGGTCTCAAAGATGTCGGGGTCGGGCCAGAAGGTGATGCGGGTACCGGTCTCGCTGGTCTCCTCACCCTTGCGCAACTCCGTCTCGGGCCCCTGCCATGTGTACGACTGGCGCCATACGTGGCCGTCGACACGTACCTCGGCCTCCAGCCGGGTGGACAGCGCGTTCACCACCGCGGAGCCGACACCGTGCAGGCCACCGGACACGGCATAGGACTTGCCGTCGAACTTGCCGCCCGCGTGCAAGGTGGTCAGCACCAGCTCGATGGCGGGCCGCTTCTCCACAGGGTGCTCGCCCACCGGGATGCCACGGCCGTTGTCGAGCACGCTGACACCGCCGTCCGCCAGCAGCGTCACCACGATGTCGTCGGCGTAGCCGGCCAGCGCCTCGTCCACCGCGTTGTCCACGATCTCGTAGACGAGGTGGTGGAGGCCACGCTCACCGGTCGAGCCGATGTACATGCCCGGGCGCTTGCGAACCGCCTCAAGCCCTTCAAGGACAGTGATCGAACTAGCGTCGTACGCCAAAGGAGATCCTCCTGCCGGGGAAGTCGGCCGCCCCCGCGCCCGAGGGAGCGCGGTGTGCCCCGTAACACACATAAGGGCGCCCATGTGCTCTGTAGGTGTTCGGTAGAGCCCTGGGCGACCCATGGCGGCGCAGCATCCTGAACCCAGATTCATTCTACCGGGTCACGCGGCGAAAAGTGGCACTCACGGGCTCTGTGTGCGCGTGTGGCGGCTTAACGGGCCTGGACATACATCCCCCCATAGCCCCCCGGGGGTTCTCTGGCCTATGGCGCGCTCGCTGCTGAACTCGTCACCTGGTGTCCCGAACAGATGTTCCCACCGGCCACTGACATCCCGTCACACCTGGCCACAACGTTCCGGCCCGTCCGCGACGTTCCGTGCGGTGTCCTGCGACGTCTCGCGGCCGGCTTGCGGCGGGCTCGCGGCACTTCTGTGGCATCTATGCGGCACCGCTGCGGCACCTTCGGACGGCCGCGAAGCGCCCTCGGGCACGTTTGAGGCGCACTCGGGGCACGTCCGTGGTACGTCCGGGGCACGTCCGAGCGCTCGATGGGGCACCTTCCGATGGCGGACGGCGGTCAGCGGACACGCCAGGCGCCCGTGCGGCGCGGCCCAGAAGAGGGACCGGTCACCTTGACCCGGCTGACGGTGCCGTGGCCGAGTTCCTCGTTCAGGCGCCGGACGAGTGTGGACGACAGGAGCCGCAGCTGTGTCGCCCAGGTCGTGGAGTCTGCCGCGACGGTCAGCACACCCTCCTCGAAGTGCTCCGGACGGGTGTGCTCTGCCAATTCCGGGCCGACGATCCCCGCCCAGTTCCCGAACACGCCTCCGACGGCCGCCCGCTGCTCCCATCCCCGGGACGACAGGAGCTCGCGGATCGCCGCGCTGAACAGCTTGGGATCGCCGCCACGTCCCGGCTCCCTCACGCGGACGAGCTTGGTCTGCCTGCGCTTGCCCCCCTGGCCGGGGAGTGTGCCGCGCTTGAGTGCGTCGGCCTTCGCCTGGGCGAGCGCCTCGCGGGCCATCTCGATCCCCGACTTGGCCGGTGCCGCTGCCGGATCACCGGCCGGATCGCCGGGCGCGGCACCGGCTGCGGCACCGGCCGCGTCGCCTGCCGGGGCACCGGGAGTTGGGGATGCGGCCGATTCTGCCGATTCCGCCGATGCCGCGGGATCCACGGGTTCGGGGGAGTTATGCACATCCTGTGGATCGTCCGCCATGGCGTTCTCTCCTCCCAGGCTGGGACCGGCTCCGGAACAGGTCCGCTTCGCGGGCGTCGCCGCCCGGGATCGCGGTCTGGATCAAGACTGAGGCCCGGTCCGCTCGCGAACGACCTGACCGTCCGAGACGGTATACGAGCCCCCGGTCAATTCGGCCGGGACGTCCGCGGGGACGGCCGCCGTGATCAGGACCTGCTCGGCCGGCGCGACCATCTCCGCGAGGCGGCTGCGGCGGCCGGTGTCCAGCTCGGCGAACACGTCGTCCAAGATCAGGACGGGGTCGTCACCGTCCGCGCGGAGCAGGTCGAACGCGCCGAGCCGCAGCCCGAGCGCGAACGACCACGACTCGCCGTGGCTGGCGTACCCGCGGGCGGGCAGCTCCCCCAGCCGCAGGACGAGCTCGTCCCGGTGCGGGCCCACAAGGCTGACACCGCGCTCCAGCTCCTGCTTCCGGGCATCGGCCACGGCCGTGAGCATCTGCTCGGCCAGTTGTCCACGGTCTGTGGACAACTCCGTGTCCCCCAAGGAGCTCTTGTAGTAAAGGTCCACAGCGCTACTGGCAGGCGCAAGGGCCGCATACGCGCGCGCGACGAGTGGACGGATCGCGGCCACCAGGTCCAGGCGCGCGGCCAGCAACTCGGAGCCCGTCCGGGCGAGATGGGAGTCCCACACGTCCAGCGTGGCCAGCACCTCGGGGCCGGGGGAGCGCCGGTGCGCCGCCGCCGACTTCAGCAGGGCGTTGCGCTGCTTGAGGACACGGTCATAGTCGGACCGGACGCCGGCGAAGCGCGGGGCACGGGCCGTCAGCAGCTCGTCCATGAACCGCCGCCGCTCCCCCGGATCGCCCTTCACCAGCGTGAGGTCCTCGGGGGCGAACAGGACCGTCCGCAGCATCCCCAGGATCTCCCGCGGCCTGGGGACGGGGGAGCGGTTCAGCCTGGCCCGGTTCGCCTTCCCGGGGTTGATCTCAAGCTCGATCAGCGCCTTGCGGTCGTCCTTCACCACCCCGGCCCGGACGATCGCGCGCGGCGCGCCGTGCCGGACGAGGGGGGCATCGGTGGACGCCCGGTGACTGCCGTGTGCGGCGACGTAGCCGATGGCCTCGACCAGGTTCGTCTTGCCCTGCCCGTTGGGGCCCACGAACGTGGTCACCCCCGGCTCGATCGCCACCTCGGCAGTGGCGTACGAGCGGAAGTCCTGGAGGGAGAGGTGGGCGACGTGCACGAAACACGAGCGTAGGGCCTTCCGGTGCTCACCCGCCCCACACACCCCCCGCCCGCCAGCCCGCGTAGCCGGAGCCGGACGCTCCGGCGGGCAGGGGATAAGTCGTCCACGCCTGTGGATAACTCCGTCCGATCGAGGCTCGGACGGCGCCGGCTCACACAGCGGGCGGTTTCACGTCGGCGCCGGGGGAGTCGGCACCCTTCGCCTCCTCCACGGCGTGGCCGCCGAACTGGTTGCGGAGCGCCGCCACCACCCGCATCGTCGGCGAGTCGTCCTGGCGGGAGGCGAAGCGGGCGTAGAGGGACGCGGTGATCGCCGGCAGCGGGACCGCGTGGTCGACGGCGGCCTGGACGGTCCAGCGGCCCTCGCCGGAGTCGTTGGCGTAGCCGCGGATGTCGTCCAGCTCCGGATCGTTCGCCAGCGTCCGGTTCATCAGGTCCAGCAGCCAGGACCGGATGACCGTGCCCTCCTGCCAGCTGCGGAACGTCTCTGGGATGTTCGTGACGACGTCGCTGGCCTCGATCAGCTCGTACCCCTCGCCGAACGCCTGCATCATCGCGTACTCGATGCCGTTGTGGACCATCTTCACGAAGTGCCCGGCCCCGATCTTGCCGGAGTGGACGAAGCCGAACTCGCCCTCGGGCTTGAGGGTCTCGAAGACCGGCATGAGCCGCTTCACGTTGTCCTCGTCGCCGCCGACCATGAGGGCGTAGCCGTTCTCCAGCCCCCACACGCCGCCGCTGACACCGCAGTCGACGAAGCCGATGCCCTTGGCGGCCAGCTCCTCACCGTGCTTGCGGTCGTCCACATAGTGTGAATTCCCGCCGTCGACGACCAGGTCGCCTCGCTGGAGGATCTCCCCCAGCCTGTGGACGGTGTCCGCGGTCGGCTTCCCGGCGGGCACCATCACCCACACGGCGCGCGGCGGTGTCAGCCGTTCGACGAGCTCCTCGATCGAGCCGACGTCGCTGACATCGGGATCGCGGTCGTAGCCGACGACCGTGTGGCCGCCCCGGCGCAGCCGCTCGGCCATGTTGCCGCCCATCTTGCCCAGGCCGATGATCCCCAGTTCCATCGCTCACTCCCCTGCGTAGCCCGTCCGCCCGTGCGCCGGGTCCCATCTCCCGTGCGCGGGCGCCCGCGGGGGCGGCTCCCCCGCGGGGTGGTCGTCCCCTTGTATGCCCCGGAGACCGGCCTTACCCAGACAACCGCACAGGCATGATCAGATAACGGTAGTTCGGGTTCTCCCCGTCCTGCGGCGGCTTGCCGGTGAGCACGGCGGGCTTGGTCGGGGTCGTGAAGGACAGCCGGGCGACGTCCGAGCCGATCGCGGAGAGCCCGTCGAGCAGGAACCCGGGGTTGAAGGCGATGTCGATGTCGTCGCCCTCCAGCGTCGCCTCCAGCGCCTCCACGGCCTGTGCCTCGTCGCCGGTCCCGGCCTCCAGGACGACCTCGCCCTGGCTGAACGAGAGCCGCACAGGGGTGTTCCGCTCGGCGACGAGCGACACGCGCTTGACGGCCTCGATGAACGGGGCGGTCTGGATCTCGGCCAGGCCCGCGTACTCGCTCGGCAGCAGCGACCGGTACTTGACGAAGTCGCCGTCCAGCAGCCGTGAGGTCGTGCGGCGGCCGCCGCCCTCGAAGCCGATCATGCCCTCGCCGGTCCCGCCCGTCCCGGCGAGCGCGATCGACACCTCGGCGCCCGAGGTCAGCGACTTGGCGGTGTCGGCCAGCGTCTTCGCCGGGACCAGCGCGACGGCGGAGAAGTCCGGCCGCTCGGGCTTCCAGTGCAGCTCCCGGACGGCCAGCCGGTAGCGGTCGGTGGACGCGAGCGTGACGGTCTCGCCCTCGATCTCCACGCGAACGCCGGTCAGCATCGGGATGGTGTCGTCCTTGCCCGCGGCGATGGCGACCTGCGCGACGGCGGCGGCGAACTCGTCGCTGCCCACCGCGCCCGCGGCCGGCGGCATCTCCGGAAGGGTCGGGTAGTCCTCCACAGGCATGGTGAGGAGTGTGAACTTCGCGCTGCCGCAACGGAGCATCACCTTCGCCCCGTCGGTGGACACCTCCACAGGGTGGGGAGGAAGGCTGCGCGAGATCTCGGCGAGCAGGCGGCCGGACACCAGCGCGGTGCCCGCCTCCTCCACGTCGATGTCGGTGGACACCTGGGCGGAGACCTCGTAGTCGAACGCAGAGAGCTTCAGCCGGTCGCTGTGTTCTCCACCCCCGGCGACGATGTGCATGCCCGCGAGCACCGGAACCGGGGGCCGGACCGGGAGCGTACGCGCCGTCCAGGCGACGGCGTCGGCAAGGGCGTCTCTGTCGATGCGGAACTTCAAGGGGACCCGCCTCCTGCAGGTTTCGGACAAGGGTGAGGTGGAGAGATCGTGATCGGCGCACCCGGGGCACGTTGTCCCCAGGCCCTGACTTGAGATGGATCTTTTCTTGGATAGAGAAGTAGAGCAGTACTAGTCATAGGGGCCGTGGATAGTGTGGATATCACGCATCGTCGCAGGTGAGGGCGCGAATCTCTGTCCACGGGGGCTGTGCATGGGCCGTGGACGGCGCGGCGCCGCCTGGGGACGGCGATTCCGTCCCCACACGTCATCCTCACGTCATCCCCCGGTTGTCCACGAGTTCTCCGCAGGTTCTCCCCGCCCGGCGCGGTCCCGGCGACAATGACGGGTGATCGTCGAACTCGTCCCCAGGCCGTCCCCAGGAAGTCCCCAGGCTGTCCACGAGTTCGTCCCCATGATGCCGGGTGGCCGTCCCCAGCCGTTCCACAATGCGTCCACGAGTCGTCCTCAGGTTGTCCGCAGGTTTTCCCCTGGCTTATCCACGGGGATCCCCAGGGTTTTCCCCAGGCTGTGAATGGCGTCCCCCGTGATACGTCGCGTTTTTCGGTGTTCCTCCTGCTTTGGACGAGCGAAACGGGGTCGGTCCGGGTCGGAGGCGGCTCCGCCCGGCCGTCCACAGCCGCCGCGTGGGCTCTTGCGAGCTTTCCACAACCGTCGGACAGCTGTCCGTGAGCCTTCCACAACCGTCAGAGGGGGTCACCGTCGGCCCGGCATCGGTCCGGCAACACTCGCCCGATGCGAGGCCCCTGCCCCGGCCGGAGGGGGCCGTCAGCGCTTGCGGGCCTGGTGCTTGATGCGCCCGGTCAGTTCCGTCACCTGGTTGTAGATGGCGCGGCGCTCGGCCATGAGCGACCGGATCTTGCGCTCGGCGTGCATGACCGTCGTGTGGTCGCGCCCCCCGAACTGCTGGCCGATCTTGGGGAGGGACAGCTCGGTCAACTCCCGGCACAGGTACATCGCGATCTGCCGGGCCGTCACCAGCATCCGCGACCGCGACGGCCCGCAGAGGTCCTCGATCGTCGTCCCGAAGTACTCGACCGTCTGCGCCATGATCATCGCCGCGGTGATCTCCGGGCCGGAGTCGTTGGGGATGAGGTCCTTCAGGACGATCTCCGCCAGCTTCATGTCCACCGACTGCCGGTTCAGGCTCGCGAACGCCGTGACCCGGATCAGCGCGCCCTCCAGCTCGCGGATGTTCGTCGCGATCTGCGAGGCGATGAACTCCAGCACGTCGGGCGGCGCGGCGAGTCCCTCCTGCCGCGCCTTCTTCTGCAGGATCGCGATCCGCGTCTCCAGCTCGGGCGGCTGGACGTCCGTCGTCAGACCCCACTCGAAGCGGTTGCGGAGGCGGTCCTCCAACGTCACCAGCTCCTTAGGGGGACGATCACTGGAGATCACGATCTGCTTGCTCGCGTTGTGGAGCGTGTTGAAGGTGTGGAAGAACTCCTCCTGCGTCTGCTCCTTGCCCTCAAGGAACTGGATGTCGTCGACGAGGAGGATGTCCACATCCCGGTACCGGCGCCGGAAGCCATCGGCCTTTCCGTCCCGGATCGAGTTGATGAAGTCGTTCGTGAACTCCTCAGAGCTTACATAACGGACACGCGCGCCATTGAAGAGACTTTGCGCGTAATGCCCGATGGCGTGGAGGAGGTGCGTCTTGCCGAGACCGGAGTCCCCGTAGATGAACAACGGGTTGTACGCCTTGGCCGGCTGCTCGGCGACCGCGACGGCGGCGGCATGCGCGAACCGGTTGGACGAACCGATGACGAAGGTCTCGAACGTGTACTTCGGGTTGAGACGGGCGTGCTCGGACGCGCCGGACCCCGGGCCTCCGCCGGAGGAACCGGACCCGCCGCCAGGCGCCCCGGAGACACCCGGCGCGACACCCGGCGCACCGGGGGCGCTTCCGACCGGGCCCGGGCCGCTTCCGCCAGGCCCTGGGCCGCCGCCACCCGGTCCTCCGGGGCCTGGACCGCGGCCGCGCGTGTCGTCGGCCTCCTCGTCCCGGTAGCCGGCCTCTGCCCGATAGGGCTCTTCTCCGCGGTAGGGCTCTTCCCCGCGATAAGGCTCCTCTGGACGGTACTTATCCGCAGGCCCGGCGCTCTTGTACGGATCGTCCCCGAGCCCTAGCGGAGGCTCGCCACCCAGCTGGTTCTCTGGCCCCTGCGGGGACTCGGCGCGGCCTGCGGGCCGGAGCGGTCCCAGAGTCCGGTCGTTCAGATGCGAAGGCGCATGCGGAGGCCGTCCTGGAAGCTCCCCTCCGTAGCCTTCTGCACCTCCTCCGTATCCCTCTGGCCCGGGACCATAGTTCTCTGGGCCTTTCCCATAACCCTCTGGGCCGCCGTAGCCTTCGGAGCCGCTGTAGCCTTCCGATCCGCCGCCTCCGGGCGGGCGTCCGCGTCCGCCTGGATATCCCTGGCCGCCTCGTCCGTCGAACGGTGCGCCCCGTCCTCCGTATGCGGGCGGACGCGGAGCGGGCGGATAGCCGCCGCCGTGCTCGGCCTCCCGCTGCGGCCATCCACGATCCTCGTCCGCCTGTGGATATCCACCGGCGGACCCAGGGTTGTGGGTAACTCCCGACTGCGTCCTGTACCCCGGATCGTTGTACGGCTGCTCGGGGTAGGACCGGTCCCCATATGACTGGTCCGTGTAGGAACGGTCTCGATCGTGTTCATCGGAGGGACGATCGCTATAAGAAGGTGCAGATTCGTGCACCGGCGCGGATAGCGGCTCGCTCCCTCCCGCGCGCGCGCCACCGCCGGGGCCCGGCCCAGCTCCACCAGGCGGCTCCGGCTGGACGGTCACCGCGACGCGGATCTCCCTGCCCAACTCGCGCGAAAGCGCCTGCGTGATGAGGTTCCGAAGCCGCGTCTCCAGTGCGTCCTTGGCGAACTCGTTCGGCGCCGCGAGGAGCGCAGTGCCTTCCACAAGGGCCAGCGGACGGACCATCGGCAACCAAGCGCGGTAGCTAGGAGAAAGGTCGCTCTCAGCCAGTGCAGTGAGGGTGCGGGCCCAGACCGATCCGAGATCCTGACCGTCCATGCGCAAGGTCCCCTCCCCACGACTCCGCTGAACGGAGTACCTGACTGCCCAGCTCCCCCACGGGTTGCGACCCGCCTCGGTGGGCACGGCCGCGACGCGGAAGACTTACTCTCTCACGAGTTGTCCACAGAGTTGTCCACATGCTGTGCATGAACATGCGGCACCCTGTGCAAAAGTCCTGGCGCGGACTCGGACAGCTGAGATCGGATCGCTCCCCGTCGGCGCGACGGCCATTGACGGGAGCGGTGACTGGGGGGTGGTCCTGGAACGGAGTCTCGAACGATGAATGCCGACATCGGATGCTCAGAAGGAGTGTCGGCTCGCCGGAGAGACCCTAACCGCTGCTTGCCCAGCCCGCAACACACCTGGCCCATCCACACACCCCGCCACTCCTTTCAGCAGGACCGACCCCGGCGGGCGAATGGGCGCGCGGCGGCCTGTGGATACCTCGTCGCACCCCCGCAAGGCCGTCCCGTCATTGCCCCAAGCGGCGGCACCCGTTCCGTTTGACCGCGTGCCCGGGTAGCCCGTAACGTTCTGAGGTCGAGTCGCATCGACGGAGCTGTCGCGTGCCCGCCGGCCGCCCCTCCTGGGAAGCACGGGTGGGCCCCCGCTGCGGGGGACCAGACGCGAACCTCGATGCGAGCTATCGCGCCTTGAAGACGAACCGACCGCAGCACTGGAGCCTCGAGTGAGCAAGCGTACTTTCCAGCCGAACAACCGTCGCCGCCACAAGAAGCACGGCTTCCGGCTGCGCATGCGCACCCGCGCCGGGCGCGCCATTCTCTCCGGGCGGCGCGGCAAGGGCCGCGCCCGTATCGCGGTCTGATCGACGACCCCTCTCATGCTGCCGTCCGGGCACCGGATGCGGCGGCGGGACGACTTCACGCTGGCCGTCCGGCGCGGTCGCCGCGCCGGACGGCCGAACGTCGTCGTCCACCTGCTCCACCGGGAAGGGGACCCCGGAGCGGCCGGACCGCCGCTGGTCGGGTTCATCGTGGCGCGCACGGTGGGGAACGCCGTCGTCCGCAACTCGGTTCGCCGCCGGCTCCGGCACCAGGTGCGCGCGCACCTGGACCGTCTCCCAGCGGGTAGCCTGCTCGTAGTGCGCGCCAACCCCGCCGCGGGGAAGGCGCGTCCTGACGAACTGGCCGCGGATCTGGAGTCGGCGCTCGACCGGCTGCTGCGGCCCGCGTCCAAGGGGCGGAGATGAGGAGTCGGCAGGGGGACCCGTTCCCCTCCCAGCACGCCACGGCAGGGGCGCCAGGCCCCGTCGCCACGGTGCTGATCCTCCTCGTCCGCGCCTACCGCCGCTTCTTGAGTCCCCTGCTCGGGCAGCAGTGCCGCTTCCAGCCCAGTTGCAGCGCCTACGGCCTGGAGGCCCTCCAGACCCACGGCGCACTGCGCGGAACGTGGCTGACCGCCCGCCGGATCGGCCGGTGCCATCCCTTCCACCCCGGGGGCTACGACCCGGTACCGCCGAAGAAGGCGTCCACGGCGGCTTCTTCGAACTCCGGCCGCGAGGAGAGCGGCCCCGCCCTAGCAGAGCCCAAGGAGCTGCCCGGTGCTTGATTGGCTGTACGAGATCGTCGCTCAGCTCATTGTGTGGATCCACACAGCGCTGAGCACCGTCGTCCCCAAGGACAGTGGATGGGCCTGGGGCGGCTCCATCATCCTGCTGACCGTCCTGCTACGGCTGGCCATGGTCCCCCTCTTCGTGAAGCAGATCCATGCCTCGCGCAAGATGCAGGAGCTGAACCCCAAGGTCCAGGCGCTGCGTAAGAAATACAAGAACGACAAGCAGCGACTCAACCAGGAGGTCATGAAGCTCTACCAGGAGAACGGCGCCAACCCGCTCTCAGGTTGCCTGCCGCTCCTGGTGCAGATGCCGGTCTTCATCGGCCTCTTCCAGACCCTCAAGCGGATCTCGGACGCCAAGGAGGGCCACGACGTCTTCGCGCTCAAGTGGGAGCTCGTCGAGAGCGCCCAGAACGCGAACATCTTCGGCGCCCACATCCCGGACACCTTCCTCAACGCCTGGGGAGCCGACCCCAAGAGCTGGACGGCGATCATCGTCACCGCCATCGCGGTGGTGATCAGCTCCTGCACCACGTTCTTCACCGTCCGCGCCAGCATGAAGCGCCAGCCCGTCACCGACGACGCCAACCCGATGATGCAGGCGCAGAAGATGATGGTCTTCCTCGCTCCCCTCTTCGGCCTCTTCGGACTGGGCTTCCCCCTCGGCGTCCTCATGTACTGGGTCACGTCCAACAGCTGGACGCTCGCCCAGCAGCACTACATCTACAAGAAGTACCCGCCACTCGCCGCGAACGGCGACGGGAACGGCACGACCCCCGCCAAGGGCGCTCCGGCGAAGGGTGCTCCCGTCAAGGGCAAGGCCGGCGCGAAGGGCACGTCCACCTCGTCCGGGGTCAAGGCGAAGCTCAAGAAGGACACCGCACCGGCCCCCGAGCCCGAGGACACCAAGCCCAAGGTCGTCCGGAATCAGCCGACCCGTAAGTCGCGCAGCAAGCGCAGCGGCAGCCAGAAGCGCTAGTTTGAACCCCGAGCCCCTGCCCGAGAAGGAGACCCCGTTGAGCCAGACCGACACCACCGAGGTCGACGTCCAGGCGCTCGAACAGGAAGGCGAGATCGCCGCCGACTACATCGAGGGCCTGCTGGACATCGGTGACTACGACGGCGACATCGACATGGACGTCGAGGGCGAGCGCGCGATCGTCGCCGTCGTCGGCGGCTCCCTGGACGAACTGGTCGGCAAGCGCGGTGAGGTCCTGGAGGCGCTGCAGGAGCTGACCCGGCTGGCCGTCCACCGCCAGACCGGCAACCGCACCCGCCTCATGCTCGACATCGGCGGCTACCGCGAGCGCCGCCGCGCCGAGCTCACCAAGATGGGCACGGACGTCGCCGACGAGGTCAAACAGGGTGGCAAGCCCAAGCCCCTGGCCCCGATGACCCCGTTCGAACGCAAGGTCGTCCACGACGCGGTCGCCGCCGCGGGCCTGCGCAGCGAGTCCGAGGGCGAGGAGCCCGAGCGCTACGTCGTCGTCTACCCCGCCTGACACGCCCGGCACGTCCCCGCCTCCCGGTCGCCCCGCCCCCTGACCGCGCACATCCCGGCCCAGGGGGACCCGCCCGTCCCCGCCACGCGGGCGAACGCTCCCGCATTCCTGTAATCCGGCCCGCTGCGCGTGGCCGACGCCGATCGTCGTCTCCCACGCGGCGTCGCCCAGGACGCGACAGCCCCTTCCCAAAGCGATAGACGCCATCGCTCATAGGACACGGCGATCCGGCTGACCAGTGAGCAAGCCACACGCCGCTCGATCTCCCGACGGCTGCCGTCAATCACGACGATGCCGCCCCGGCCACGAGCGAGCCCGCCACGCATCCTGTACGGCGGCGAGCGCCGCGCGCTGCCATGCAGCGGAACCCACTCTCCAGATGCCGAACGAGCTCCCCGGTGTGGCTTCTTCCACGCCCTCCGCAAGAACACACCGACTTCTCAGATCGGTGGATGCGTGACGCCGTCAGCGCCAAGTCCGGACCTGATGTCACCAACTCTGATGACGACGGTCTTCGGTCGAAACCGCCACTGTGAAAGGGTTCCCCTGACGACCGACAGGAACCTCTCCATGACCGGACAGACTGCTCCGTTGCCAGCTCGTCACCGCCGTAGGAACCTGCCCCAGACCGTCGCGATCAGAGGCACCGTCTCGCGATCACCTGGTGTCCTGGAGCACCTCCGAAGCGCACGCGGCGCGGTGCGGCAGGCCTTGGACCTGGACCTCGGACCTGTACCTCGGACGTAGAGCAGCAGTGGGCGCCGCAGTGGCCGGGCCAGGGCGTCCGCAGCAGTCTCACGCGCAGATTCAGCTGTGACCAGCTCACGGCCACACCGAGAGAAGTAGCGCAACGGAGCCGTCCGTCTCCCTGAAGCTCATGCGTTGCAAACAGACACACACTAGACATTTGAGTTCCCTTAAGGAACTTCAGATGCTAGGGTCACAGAGTCTCTTGAAGGAACTTCGAAAGGATGACGCAGATGAGCAAGGTCATTTGCGCCCACGCGGTGTCGGTCGACGGTTACATCACCGGGCGTGACCCTGACGCCGGACGCGGACTGGGTGACGCGACGATGCTGTTCGACTGGTACTTCGATGGCGACACGCCCAGCACGGTGTTCGACGGATTCAAGCTGAGCGGACCCAGCGCCCAGATCTTCGACGCCCTCGCCGGAAACGTCGGCGCGATCGTGGCGGGACGCAACACCTACGACGACTCCGAGCATTTCGGAGGCGGCAGCCCGCACCCGACGGCCCGGTTGTTCGTCCTGAGCCACCGGACGGCCCCGCAGATCTCCGACCGGCAGACCCTGGTCACCACCGGTATCCGGGACGCGATCGCGGCGGCCCGGGAGGCCGCAGGCGACAAGAACGTCGGGCTCATGGGCGGGGGCGTCGTGACCGAGGCGCTGAAGGAGGGACTCGTCGACGAGCTGGTCCTCCACCAGGTGCCCATCCTGCTCGGCGGCGGCCGGCCCTTCTTCCAGACGCTGCCCGAGCACGTGCAGCTTCACCGGCTCGACGTCATTGCGGCGCCCGGCGTGACCCACCTGCGCTACGAGGTGGCCCGATGATCCTCGTCACCGGAGGGCTCGGCATGATCGGCGCCCACACCGCCCGCGCGCTCGTCGACCTCGGCCACGAAGTCGTCGTCACGTCCCACCGCCGGACCGAGGCGCCCTCGTTCCTGGCAGGACGGGTCACCGTGGAACCCCTCGACGTCACCGACCGGGACGCCTTCCTCGCCCTCGCCGACCGCCACCCCATCAGCGACATCGTCCACCTTGCCGGGACCATCCCCGACCAGGACCCGGTCCGCTACTTCCGTACCGACACGACCGGTCTGCTGAACGCGCTGGAGGCCGCCCGCACCTGGGGCGTGCGCAGGTTCGCCGTCGCCAGCAGCCTCGGCGTCTACATCGGCCGGACCGAGACGCGCTGGCATGAGGACCTCGCGCTGCCCACCGTCGACCTGCCGCACCTGATCATCGCCTTCAAGAAGGCCGTCGAGCCGCTCACCACCCACAGCCTCCAGGGCAGCGGCGTCCAGCCTGTCGTACTCCGGATCGGAAGCATCTGGGGACCGTTGATGGACCCGGAATCACCGTTCAACCCCATCCCGCCCTACATCAGCGCGGCTCTGCGCGGGGAGCAGCCGCCGGCGCTGTACGCCGACGACGGCGGCGACACCTGCTACGCACCCGACGCCGGGCGTGCCATCGCCCTGCTGACGGCCGCGGGAAGCCTGCAGCACACCACCTACAACGTCTCCAGCGGCCGACCGTTCACGAACCGCGAACTCGCCGACGCCGTGCGAGAGGTCACCCCAGCCCAGCGTTTCGATCTCCTGCCTGGACGGCCGACCGGCCCCGGCGAGAACCCCTACCTCGACATCACGCGGCTCTCCCGCGAAACCGGCTTCACTCCCACCTTCGACATGACCACGGCGGTCGCCGACTACGTCGCCTGGCGCGCCGCCAACCCCCGCTAGAAGGAGAACACCGATGCTCGACCCCGAAGTGCGCCGCGTCCTCGACGGCACCTCGATCGCACACCTGGCCACCGTCATGCCGGACGGCTCGCCCCACACCACCCCCGTCTACGTCGGCGCCCATGGTGACCAGATCGTCTTCTTCACCGGCCCGGGCATGCGCAAAGCCCGCAACCTGCGCCGCGACCCCCGGCTGGCGTTGTCCATCGCACCGGTCGACAACCCCTTCCAGCCCGTCGTCATTCGCGGACGGGTCGTCGACTGGCTCGACGGCGACAGCGCCTGGGAGATCATCGACGGCCTGGCCATGAAGTACACCGGCTCGCCCTACCCCCGAGGACAGGAGCGCGTCGTAGCCGTGATCGAACCGGAACGGCAGACCGTCGGCGTCGCCTGACCAGCCCCGAGAGGCGCACCACCAACGGCCCGCGTCCTCAGGTGGGAAGTGGACGGTCGCTCACGATGTGCTTCATGACGAGAGTGGAGTTCAACCGCTGCACGCCCGGCAGTGCCGACAGCACATCGTCTTCCAACTCCTGGTAGGCGGTCAGGTCCGCTGTGACGATACGCAGCAGATAGTCAGGGTCCCCGAAGAGCCGCTGAGCCTGCACCACCTCCGGCACCTGGGCGACGGCGGCCTCGAAGCCGAGCAAGGTCTCGCGGTCCTCCTGGCGCATGGTCACGAACACCAACGCCTGGAACGTGAGACCGAGCGCGGTGGGATTGACCACCGCCCGATAGCCGCGGATGGTCCCGTCGCGTTCCAACTCCCTCAGCCGCCGATGGCACGGCGACACGCTGAGCCCGACTCGCGCCGCCAACTCCGTGATCGTTAGGCGACCGTCCTCCTGAAGCGCAGCAAGGATCTTCCGATTGATCGCATCCATATAGAAGATCCTTCCACTACAGGCGCGCTATCGAGCAAAAGTTAGAACCATCTTCGCGCTGATCGAAAGTATCCTCCCCTCAACTGCCGTTTCGGGGGAGGTTGTACTCATGGCCGTCGGTTCCCTGCTCGCTTTCTGGACGGTCGCCCTGCTGCTCATCGTCGTCCCGGGGGCGGACTGGGCGTTCATCATCAGCGCCGGACTACGAGGCCGCTCGGTGCTCTCGGCGGTCGGCGGGCTGGTCGTCGGCTACGCCCTGGTCACCCTTGTCGTCGCAGCCGGCGTCGGCGCCCTCGTCGCTGGATCCCCCGCTCTGCTGACCGGCCTGACGATCGTCGGTGGCCTCTACCTGATGTGGCATGGCGCAACGACCTTCGTACAGCCCGCGTCCCCTCACCCAGCCAAATCCGACAACCCACCAGACAACGCCTCGCGGCCAGCATCCGCCACCGCGACGCACCAGATACCGGCGCCCCCGGCGCCGAGCACCATGTCGCCTCGGGCATCGCGACCCGCGTCGAGTACCGCTTCGCCGACCCTGGGGAACATCTCCTTGCTCACGGCGCCGGGTACCGTACCGCCTACCACGCTGCGAACGACGTCGGAAGCCGCGCCGCATGGCCCGCGCACAAAGTCGGGCCCTGCGACGCGCGCGGTGTCGCACCGTCTTCCGCCGTCGAGCCTCGTGCCCCGGACGGTGTCTGGTGTCGCCTTGCGCCCAATGTCGCCTACCACCTCACGCTTGGCGTCGGACACCGCGTTGCCTACGTTGAACACCGGGTTGCGTGCCCTGCGGACGCGGTCGAGCTCGATGTTGCGCGGGATGTGGAGCGGTGCTTTGCCGCCGTTGAGCATCGTGTCGCCGACAAACCCTGGTGTCACCTTGCGTCCGAGGTGGCCGATCACCTTCCGCTCGGTAATGAGCACCGCGCTGCGTAGCCTGCGCGGGTGGTCGAGCTCTGTGTTGCGTGGGATGTGGAGCGGCGCTTCGCCGGCGTTGAGCTTCGTGTCGCCGATGGACTGTGGTGTCGCGTTGCGTCCAAGGTCGCCCAGTACCTCCCGCTCGGTGATGAGCACCGCGCTGCTTACCGTGTCGGGCTCCGCGTTGCGCAGCCTGCGCGCGAAGTCGGGTGCCGCGACGCGCGCGGTGTCGGGCATCGCCTCGCGGCCGACGTCCGGTACCGCCTTGCGTCCGACGACGTCGAGCACCGCGTCGCGGCCAGCGTCGAACGCCGCCTTGCGGCTGCCGTCGGGTACAGCATCGCGGTCAGCGTTGAGCACCATGTCCCGGACAGCGTCGATTACTTCACCGCGTATCGCGTGGCTGATCGTCTCGCGGCCCACGTCGGATACCGCTTCGCGGACCATAAGGAACGTCCCCTTGCCCAGGGCGCCGGGTACCGCGTCGTGTGGCCAGCGCACGAGATCGGACACTGTCTCGCGCGCGCCGTCGGCTACCGCGTCGCGAACGCCGTGGGGTACCGCGTCGCGTGGCCTGCGCGCGAGGTCGGACACTGTCTCGCGCGCGCCGTCGGCTACCGCGTCGCGAACGCCGTGGGGTACCGCGTCGCGTGGCCTGCGCGCGAGTTTGGACGCTGCGTCGCGCGCGTCGTCGAGCGCTGCGTCGCGGTCCGCATCGAGCACCGCGTTGCGACTGACGTCCGTCACCGCTTGGCGGTGGACGTCGAGTGCCGCCGTGCGCGCGTTGTCGGGCATTACGCGGCGGTCGGCGTTGACCACCGCGTCGAGCATGGTGTCGAGGACCATGTCGCGCCCGACGTCGCGCACCGTGTCGCGGCCCGCACCGGGTACCGCTTGTCCGGCGGTGTGGGGAAGCCCCCTGCGTATTGTGACGGGTACCGCGTCGCCTGGCCTGCGCGCGAAGTCAGCCACTCTGTCACACGCGAAGACGGAAGCTGCGTGCGCACCGTCGAGCATCAGTTTGCGGCCAGCGTCGAGCGCTGCGCTGCGGTTGACGTCCATTGCCGCTTGGCGGTGGGCGTCGAGCGCTGCCTTGCGCGCGTTGCCGTGCATCGCGCCGCGGTCGGCGTTGACCACCGCGTCGGGCATGGTGTCGAGCACCTCGTTCCGCTCGACGTCGCGCGCCACGTCGCAGCCAGTGTTGGGTACCGCTTGGCGGACGGTGGGGGGCGGCCTCTTGCGTATCGTGTCGGGCTCCGTGTCGCGTGGCCTGTGCGCGAGGTCGGACGCTGCGTCGCGCGCGTCGTCGAGCGCTGCGTCGCAGCCAGTGTTGGGTACCGCTTGGCGGACGGTGTGGGGCGGCCTCTTGCGTATCGTGTCGGGCTCCGTGTCGCGTGGCCTGTGCGCGAAGTCGAGCGCTGCGTCGCGCGCGTCGTCGAGCGCTGCGTCGCGGTCCGTGTCGAGCGCCGCGTTGCGACTGACAGTCGTTACCGCCTGGCGGTGGGCGTCGAGCGCTGCCTTGCGCGCGTTGCCGTGCATCGCGCCGCGGTCGGCGTCGATTGCTGCGCCGCGCATGCTGTCGCGCCCGACGTCGCGCATCGTTTCGCGGCCAGTGTTGGGTACCGCTCGGCGGACGGTGTGGAGCAGCTCCCTGCGTACCGTGGCGGGTACCGCATCGCGTGGCTTGCGCGTGGAGTCGGGCGCTCTGTCGCGCGCGGTGTGGGGCACCGCCTTGCGGCTGACGTCGGGCACTGCGTTGCAGTTGGGGTCGGCTACCGCGTTCCGGTCGAAGTCGGGTGTCGTGTTGCGAACGGGTCGAGGTGCCGTGCTGCGGCCGGCATCGGGCAGAGTTTTGTACTTCGTCCTGGGGAGACGGCTGCGACCCTCCTTTGTTTGGTATGGCACTTTTGTTACGAGCCCGCCCGGGGTGTCGTGTGGTGGCTCGGCTGATTTGCCGGGCGTGATGGTGGGCGGGTCTCTGCGGGATGAATCGGTTGACGGGATGTGCGGCTTTCAGGGCGAAGGGGGGCCTGGCCTGCCGTCCGGGGATCTGCTTGAAGCAGTGAGCGACGCGGACAGGAGCGCTGACCGGAGAGCTTTCTTGCGTGGGATCGGTGTCAGCGGGCTTAACCCCAAGGGATTGTTGATCTTCCTCGCGTTGCTTCCCCAGTTCACGGACGCGGGCGGCTCGTGGCCGATCGCCGTGCAGATCGGCGTGCTTGGGTCGGCCTTCATGGCCACGTGCGCCTTGTTCTACCTGTGCTTGGGCACGCTTACGCGCACGGCTCTGCACTCGCGGCCCGCTGCGGCGCGTCTGATCAGCCGGTTGTCGGGCACTGCCATGGTCGGCATCGGAGCGTGGCTACTGATTGATCACCTCGTGGGCCAGGCTCTGGGCTGAGGGCGGCGGCCGCGGGGCCGGAGGGTGAGAGGCCCGTGGGGTGATGTCGTCGCGACGCTGCGGTTGCTCCCGGGGTGAAGAACAGCGGCACTGTTGTGATGCACCTGGTGTGGGTGCTCGCCCTCGCGGACGAGGGCAATGGCCTCGCCGTCCAGGCCGCGGGGGCTGCTGATCGGAATGGGTGGGATCCTGCGAGAGCGGTGGGAGGGCGGCGATGAGGCTGGTTGTGGTTGGTAGTCCCTGGGGGGTGCTGCGGAAGGCGTTCGGGCTCATGTGTCAATGGTCGGGGCTGGCGGAGATGCCGGGAAGTAGAACGGAATTCTGTGGATAGGCATGGGCAGGGACCCCGTGTCCTGGCCGATACGGGGTCCCTGCGGAGCTCGGTGTGTACCGCCGCCCACTACACACCGAGCCGGTTTTCGCCTACCTTCGTCCGCGTCCGCGTGGGATTCGGCGAGTGTTGGACGCGACCGACGTGGTGTTCTGCTCTGCCGGATCCTGGGCGAGGGCGGGATCCTGCGCGTAGGCCGGATCCTGGGCCAGGTGTCCGTGGGATGTGGCCTCGTCCGCCGGGTGCTCGATCACCCGCTCGACACGCTGGGCCGGGCCGCCGCCGGGTGGCGGGTCCTGAATGATGTGCTCTTCGCGGACGATCGTCCCCGGCTCGTCGCCATATGCCGGGTCCGTGCCGACCACTCGACCGGCGCGACGCCGGGGGCGGGTGTACTTGAGAGTGAAGCCCATACTGATCAGCCCGACCAGGATCAGGATCCAGCCGACCAGGTGAATGTCAACGCCGCTGAGATCGACGCGAAGGGCGAACGCGAGGATCGCGCCGAGGGCGATGAACGCAAGACTGACTCCGATTCCCATGTGCCGGAGCTCCTTCCGGGGGGAGGCGGGGTGACACTGATCCTCCCTCTACCCGTAGTGCGGCGAATATGCGGAGGGGTAGGCGGTCCTGACCATCTCGCAAGGGTCAGGTGGTCTCTGGGCTGGGACGTTTCGTGTGTACGCCGACACTGGTTTTTGTGGAACGATTCGTACGGTGGGGATCGCACGGGAGGTTTTCGGTGACGCGCTGCCGGTCGCGGAGCGCTATGCGGCGTTCCTCGCCGACGCCGGTGTCGAGCGCGGGCTGATCGGGCCCCGCGAGGTCGACCGGCTCTGGGAACGGCACCTGATCAACTGCGCCGTGGTGGCCGAGGCGATACCGGACGGAGCGCAGGTCGTGGACATCGGATCGGGCGCCGGTCTGCCGGGTGTCGTCCTCGCGATCGTCCGGCCCGATCTGCGGGTCACGCTGCTGGAGCCGTTGCTCCGGCGTACGACGTTCCTCAACGAGTGCGTTGACATGCTGCGGCTGCCGAACGTCGAGGTCCGCCGGGCCAGGGCGGAGGACGTGGCTGACGAGTTCTCCGTGGACGTGGCCACGGCGCGGGCCGTGGCGCCCCTCGAACGGCTTGCGAAATGGGCGCTTCCGCTGCTTCGTCCGGGTGGGGAACTGCTGGCATTGAAAGGTGAGCGGGCAGCCGCGGAGCTTGAGGAAGCCCGTCCCGTACTGACGCGGTTCGGAGTGCGGACCACCGAACTGCTTCAAGTCGGGCGCGGTATGGTCGATCCGCCGACAACGCTCATCCGTGTGGTCGCCGACCGCGAGGTCGTCCGGGATGGGGCGGTCGGGCGACAACAACGCGCGCCCCGGCGCGCTAAAGGGTCGAGGAAGAGGTCTTCATGAGCACGGGACCAGGGCCGGGCTGGCCTGACCGCGCCGACGAATCCCCCGACGACAAGCCGTCCGGACAAGCCGGACCCGGTGAAGGCATGGACGGCCAGGACAAGGCTGTTCCGGACGAGGCCACCGCCGGACAGCCGGGGGAGGCGGGCCCGGGCACCGCGCCGTCCGGACACGCCATGTGGAGTACCACGACGTCCGGTACCGCGGAGAACGTCGGTTATGTGCCGACGCACGTCGGCGCGCAACCGCCGGGTCCGCGCAAGGGACCATCTCAGGGGGAGTCAGAACTCGTGCGCGAGGCGCTCAAGGACGCCAAGGTTTCACATGAAACACCGGTCACCGGACTCAAGGTGATGTCGGGCCGCAGGGACAAGGAGTGGCCTCGGCCGGGTCAGTGCCGGATCATCACGATCGCCAACCAGAAGGGCGGCGTCGGCAAGACCACCAGCTCGGTGAACCTTGCCGCTTCCCTCGCCATGCACGGCGCCCAGGTACTCGTGGTCGACCTCGACCCGCAAGGGAACGCCTCCACCGCGTTGGGAGTCGAGCACCACGCCGAGATCCCCTCGATCTACGACGTGCTGATCGAGGACATGGCACTGGCCGACATCGTCGTCCCGGCTCCTGAGATCCCCAACCTCTTCTGCGCGCCGGCGACGCTCAACCTCGCCGGCGCGGAGATCGAACTCGTCTCCAAGGTGGCCCGGGAGTCGCGGCTGCGCCGCGCGTTGGACGCCTACGAGACCGAGAAGTTCGACTATGTACTGATCGACTGCCCGCCTTCGCTCGGCCTCCTCACGGTGAACGCCCTCGTCGGTGGCGACGAGCTGCTCATCCCGATCCAGTGCGAGTACTACGCGCTGGAGGGACTCGGTCAGCTGATCCGCACCGTCGACCTCGTGAAGGCGCACCTCAATCCGAAGCTGCACGTCACGACGATCCTGCTGACGATGTACGACGCCCGGACGCGCCTCGCCGCGCAGGTAGCGGAGGACGTCCGGAACCATTTCGGCGACGTCGTCCTCAACACCGTGATCCCCCGCAGCGTGCGGGTCTCCGAGGCACCGAGCTACGGCCAATCCGTCATGACCTACGATCCCGGTTCGAGCGGTGCGCTCGCCTACAGTGAGGCCGCCTCGGAGATGGCTCACCGAGGAGCGGCCAAGTGAGCCAGCAGCGACGCGGCCTGGGCAAGGGGCTGGGTGCCCTCATCCCCACCGCCCCGCCTCCTCCCACGCCCGAGGAACCGGGCGCTTCGGGTGAGCCGGGCTTCCCGGGTGGCCCGCACGGCCCTGGGTCGGACGTCGGCCCGGACATGAAGCCGGTCGCCGGCGCCCATTTCGCCGAGCTGCCCGTCCGGTCGATCACGGTGAACCCGCGTCAGCCGCGTGAGCATTTCGACGAGCAGGCCCTGGAGGAACTGGCCGAGTCGATCGGCATCGTAGGACTCCTCCAGCCGATCGTCGTCCGTAAGGCGGACGGTCCCGGCGAGCACGACTATGAGCTCATCATGGGCGAGCGCCGCTGGCGGGCGTCCCAGATGGCCGGGCTGGACGTCATCCCCGCCATCGTCCGCGACACCGGTGACAACGACTTGCTCCGTGACGCGCTCATGGAGAACCTGCACCGGCAGCAACTGAACCCCCTCGAAGAGGCCGCCGCCTATCAGCAGCTCCTCCAGGATTTCGGCGCCACCCATGAGCAGCTCGCCGGTCGGATCGGGCGTTCCCGTCCGCACATCACGAACACGCTGCGGCTCCTGAACCTGCCGCCCGCGGTGCAGCGACGTGTTGCCGCGGGAGTTCTGTCCGCCGGGCACGCGCGGGCGCTGTTGTCGCTGGACAGCGTTGAGGCGCAGGAGCACCTGGCGCAGCGCATCGTCCAGGAGGGTTTGTCCGTCCGGGCGCTGGAGGAGCTCATCGCCCTCCGCGAGGTGGACGACGGGCCGAAGGCTCCGCGGCAGGGACGTCGCAAGCAGCCCGTCGCACCGGGCCTCAAGGAGATCGCGGACCGGCTCTCCGACCGCTACGAGACACGCGTCCGCGTCGACATGGGCCGCAGCAAGGGCAAGATCGTCGTCGAGTTCGCCACCCTGGAGGACCTCGACCGCATCATCAAGTCGATGGTTCCCGATGAGGCCGTGGACGAGCCGGAGTAGCCTTCCTTGGCGTTGAGCGCCCCGGGCCTGGTGGCCTTCGGGGCGCTTTTTGCTTCTGCTTAAGTCTTTGTTTGGCGGGTGCGGATCTCGGTGGGCTCAGCGGCCAGTGCCGACCGGTGACTTCTCGGTCGAGGCCCTCCCCCCGTCGTCTCGCTGGTCGCTCCCGCCGGGTCGCCTTCTCTGCCTTCTCTGTGTCCGCCTGTGCGGACGGAGGTAAGAGGTGAAAACGGGCGATGGTTGGTGCGCCTGGCCGTCCATCCTCTTCGGTGCCGGGTAGCGGCGGAGGTCTCCCCCGGATGGGCCGGTCGGCCTAGCGCGTTTGACCCGGCTGTCGCGTCCGCCTTGCTCGCCCAGCGGTCGTCGTCACGATCCGGCGCGCGACAGATGACCGGTCGACACTTTGGATTACCGACAGCGGGTGGTCGTCGGGGCGGAGCGGTGACGGGTCAGGATCGGTGGGTGGGCAGCTTCTGATCTGACGGTGACAAGCCCGTTCGAGCGCGGCTGACGGGGGCCGCACGGTGATCCATGGCTTTGGTGGCTACTGGACGAGGTGGGCTCGTGTGGTGGACGACCGTTGGTAGGTGATGGGCTGCGACCGTCTCATGGGTGTCGTCGGCTCGCCGCTTTGCTGTGATTTGCGGTGACGATGCTCGCTCGCAAGCATCTCTTGGCCGACCCGCTCCGATGCAGGCGGCCTGTGGTGGAGATCCAGTGCTGACCGGCCGCGCTCGACGGATCGGTCACTTCGGTTTGGGATGAGCGATCTGCTTGGGTTGCGCTCGACGCTCAGAGCTCCCTAAGTAGCGGTGCTGATGAGAGGGCGTCATCTGCCATGGTCGTGACCGCTAGGACGAAGATCCGCTGCGGCTCGAGGTCGAGCCGTTGCGGTCAGGTCCTCCAGCGCCTTATCTACCGCGGACTTTAGGGCAGACTGCCCGCAGCGGATCGTGTGCACGAACGACGGCGCCGACGACTTCGGCTCGACAAGGTGGTCGAATTCTGGTGGTCGAGGTGGCCTGGAGTCGACGACGAGTTGGGGGCTCGCCTCCCTTCGGGTGCGGGGCGTCAGATCGACTTCGTTTGCGGTGGGCGATCGGTGGGGCCGACAGGAGGCGCTGGGAGGTTTCACGGGAAACACGTGAGGCGATCTTGGAGGGCCGTGCGGGCTTTTCCTGGGCGAGCGGCATCCGCCGCCATCGTCAGGTGCCGCTGCGTGGGTGCCAGCTCAATGGTTATACGGGTCCGGGGTGGGCCCGGGGGCGGGGCCTCTTCGGTGCCATCCGGTGAGCCGGGCTTGTGGGCTCTATTGCAGGGCGAACCCTTGAGCGTCCGCCTCGTAGGGGCGGCAAGTAGATCGCTGACGGCTGCCCTCCGGCCCGGCCCACCCGCACTTGATGGGAACTCGCGTCTCGATCGCGGTCGGATGAGGCTCGCCGTGTTTCGGTTTTGACCGGCACAGGGTGATTTGCGTGTCGCCTGCGGAGCAGGCATCGCCCTCGGAGACGGCCGGGCCCGGATCGTCGAGGCTAGTTCTCCTCTCATGTTTCGCGTGAAACATGGCTTGGCTGAGTGGCACTTGAGATGAAGCACGTGAGTACGGGTGGCCGAGCCGACGGGCAGAGAGGCGGGGAGGAGCGCGGCCGGATCCGGGTCCTCGTCTTCGCGCTTTCCGTCTTCTGGGGATGCGCGGAGCGATCTTCATTAGGGGTTGGAGGTGGCGTCTCGGAGCTAGCGCTCGCAGCGGGGGCGATCAAGGTGTGGGGAGTGCGTGATGAGCGCACGCTGGCCGCCAGGCGCTTGGAGCCGTCTGGCGGCCTTGGTGGTGGGCCATCGAGTGAGCCTGTCGGTCCTGGATCGCGCCGGGCGTCCAGGGTGGGTCGGGTTCGATTGTCTGGTCGGCTGGCGTGGTCAGAAGCGGGCGAGGATGAGGTCTCGGCAGACTTCGCCGAGATCGAGGCCGGCGACGCTGACGGCGCGGGGGAGAAGGCTCGTCTCTGTCATGCCGGGGGCGACGTTGACCTCAAGGAAATGAACCTCCCCCTCGTCGTCGACGATGAGGTCCGTTCGGGAGACGTCGCGGAGGCCGAGGGCGTGGTGGGCGGTCACGGCGGCGGCGGTGGCGCGTTCGGCCGCTTCGGGCGTGAGTCGAGCCGGGGTGACGAACTCGGTGTCGCCGGCGTCGTAGCGGGCGGTGTAGTCGTACAGTCCGCCAGGCGCGACGATCTCGACGGCCGGGAGGGCGGTGGCCTTTCCTCCGCGCTCGATGACGCTGACCGCGATCTCCGTCCCGGGGACGTAGCGTTCGACGAGGGCGGCGTCTCCGTACGCGAAACAGCCGACCATGGCGGCGGAGAGCTCGGACGCGTCGTGGACGGCGGAGGCACCAAGAGCCGAGCCGCCGCGGGTGGGCTTGACGAAGAGGGGGAGCCCAAGACTCCGGACGATCTGGTCCAGGACGGACGCGGCTCCGAGATCGTGGAAGACCTCTTTGGGGAGCGCGACGGAGTCGGGAGTCTGGAGTCCCGCGCGGCGGACGACGGACTTGGCGGTCGGCTTGTCCCAGGCGACCCGGCAGGCGTCCGGGCGCGCACCGATATAGCGGACATCAAGGAGCTCAAGGACATCGCGAATCGAGCCATCCTCCCCCGCCGCGCCGTGCAGGACGGGGAACACCGCATCTGGGGGGTCGTCGGTCAAGGAGTCCAGGAGGGTGGCGTCGGCATCGCGAAGTTCGACGGGGATCTCCAGGGCGCGTAGGGCGTCCGCGACTCGTCGTCCGGAGCGGAGTGAGACCTCGCGCTCATACGACAGACCCCCAGCGAGTACGACGACATGCCCGAGTTCCAATGCAATTGCCCTTCAGAGAACGTAAAATGCGCCGGGGAGCCCGGCGCGTTTCACGTGAAACATGAGGCTCAGACGACGTCAGGCCCCGGCGTGTGGACACCGGTGGAGCCGCTCCGAGCCGCTCCACCGAAAGTGTCTCGCAGCTGGATCTCCTGTTCCACCACCGCCGCCAGCCGCCGGACGCCTTCACGGATCCGGTGTGGTTCCGGGAAGCAGTAGGACAACCGCATGTGTTGGCGGCCTCCGCCGTCCGCGTAGAAGCCGGTGCCGGGGACATAGGCGACCCGGTCGGCTATGGCGCGCGGCGCCATAGCCTTGGAATCGAGGCCCTCGGGGAGGGTCAGCCAGACGAAGAAGCCGCCGGCGGGTTTCGTCCAGGTGCAGCCGTCCGGCATCAGCTGGTCGAGTGACTCCAGCATCGCGTCGCGGCGAGCGCGGTACAGCTCACGGAAGTTCTTGATCTGTGCGCGCCACGGCTGGGTGGCCAGATACTCGCGGACGGCGAGCTGGGAGAAGTTCGACGGGCAGAGGATCGCGGATTCGGCGGCCAGGACGAGCTTGGTCCGCACCGCGTGCGGGGCCAGCACCCAGCCGACGCGGAGCCCGGAGGCGATCGTCTTGGAGAACGAACCGAGGTAGATCACCCGGTCGGCGTCGTCCGCGCGAAGGGCGCGCATCGGGTCGCCGTCGAAGCCGAGGAGACCGTACGGGTTGTCTTCGACGATCAGTACGTCGTACTCGGCGCAGATCTCGAGGATCTGGGCCCGGCGGGCCTGGGTGAGGGTGACGCCCGCGGGATTCTGGAACGTCGGGACGGTGTAGATGAACTTGACCCGGCGGCCTTCCTTGTCGAGGCGGGAGAGAGCCTCGCGGAGTGCCGCGGGGATCAGGCCGCCTTCGTCCAGCGGGACGTGGACGACGTCCGCCTGGTATGCGGCGAACGTGCCGAGCGCTCCGACGTAGGACGGCGCCTCGGCGAGGATGACGTCCCCCGGATCGATGAAGATCTTGGTGATGAGGTCGAGTGCCTGCTGGGCTCCGACGGTGACGACCACGTCGTCCGCGGACGCCTGGACCCCTTCGAGGGCCATCACCTCGCAGATGTGCTCGCGCAGCTGCTCGTCCCCCTGCGCCGAGCCGTACTGGAGCACCTCCGCGCCTTTGCCCGCGACCAGGTCGCCGACCATCTCGCCGACCGCGTCGAGGGGGAGCGCCGAGACGTACGGCGCGCCGCCCGCGAGCGACACGACCTCGGGGCGGGCCACCATCGCGAACAGAGCCCGGATCTCCGACGGCACCATGCCGGCGGCACGGGCAGCGTAGCGGTCGGTGTAGGCATCTGTCCGCGAGTGCTGTTCCACGAGGTACCTCCGAGGTGGATCGGCTTTCAAGCAAACTACGTCATCGGCTTATGGACGCGTCCGGTGAACCCCGCCTAAGACGCCACACCGTTGCCCGGACCGCCGCGCCGCGCTGAGCCGCCGCGTCCGGCGTGTTTCTCGATGGGTGGTTCCGTACGCGAAGTCGTGAGGTGAGGTTCGGGCCGCGCCCAGAGGGGGCTTCGGATCGCTGGTTCGGTGTCGTTGGTGTGATCGTGTTGTTCGGGACGGTGCTGTCGTCCAGTGGATGTCTCGTCCCGGGCGGCGTGGCCGGTGGGAAGGGGCCTTGAAGGAGGGGCGCTTCGGACGGCTTGGTCTCCGAGCTGTCTGAACCCAGCTGATCCCACGAGCGAGCAGGAGATGCCGCGGCGCTGGCGGGCGGGTGGACCCGGAGCCGTCCCAGATGGAGGGCGAATCGGGTTGGTCGGCGCAGATATGCGTGAGGCGCAGCCGCCAGAAAGGCAAGGATGCGGATCGCCCGGGGAGGTGGAGGTACGGGGGCAGGCAGTGCGGTCGGAAGGTCGATGATGCTGCTCGCCGCATGAGCGTGGTGCTGAGTGTCGAGGCTGGCTTTGTGATCGGAGGGCGCGCTTGGGGCGCGCCGGGTTGCGGAGCGAGTTTGGGCGTCAATGGGCGTGCTGGACGTGCTGGGCGTGGAGAGAGGCGTGCCGTTCACCGGGCTGAGGGTGGGAGCTGCGGAGGGCGGGATGTGCGGTCGGTCGTGCTGGGGGACGGAGCCGGACTCGGAAGGGCCGCCGGTCGGAGATCGATAGCGCGCCAAGTCGTCGTGTCGATGAGGAGCGGCGCGCTGAGTTGTGGGAGCAGTGTGATCGGAAGGACACCATGGCTCGCTCGCCATGCTGTGCGGACGGAGGGGCGGAGCGACGCGGTTGTCGCTTCGGAGTTGGGCGTTGGGTTGAGGGTCGCTCTGGTGGTCGGGGGTCGTGTCGTCTGACGGGTGGGGCCAGCCGCGCTGGCTGAAGTGGATTCCCTGCCGAAGTCGTGTCGTCAGAGAGGCCGGGCTGACCGGAAGGTCGCGCCGTCGGGGGACGCGGGAGACAGGGAATTGGGGTGTGCGGAAGTCGGCGTCTCCCTGAACGAGTGTGTCGCGCAGCGACTCCGGCGCGGGGCATGCCGCTGGTGTGAGTCGGGTGGCATCGCGGCGTGGAGGCGCAGTTTCGATCTCGCTCCTGTCGTCGTCGCCGCCCACCAGGCGCATCCTCGTCGAGGACGGGAGGTTCGGGGTCGCTCGTTCCGAGCGCTTTGCTGAGTGGGAAGCCGGGGCGCCCAGAGTGGACGCGCTTCGAGTCGAGGTGCCCCGTGGTGACGTCTGAGCGTCGTGCTGGGCGGTCGCGCCGTCTCGCGAGCGAAGATCGGAGGGGCGTCGTTCCGGGGGGATGTCGCCTTGGAGTCCGGTGTCGCTTCGTCCAGAGGGACGCGTCGCGTGGGGATGGCGCGTCCGATCGGCCGCCGTGTCGCACGGTGGTGTCCGACGGGAGAGGGCGGCGCGTCGGGAGGGGGCGGCGCGTCGGTCGTCAGTGTCGTGGGGTCCGGGTGTGCCTGCCGTCATCACATCCCCCCGTTCTTGAGGGTGCGGCTCTGGAGTCTCCGTGCGGCTGCCGGTCTGCGCGTGATCGTCGGCGCTGGCGTGCCGGGCACGGGTGGGAACTTCCCTGTCCGATACGATGCCCGCGGGGCCCGGAATGTTGCCGGGAACTTCTGCGGAGTGTCGTTCCGCCCGAGAAGCCCGCGCAAGCGTTCCGCGTCACTGCGGCCGTTTCGTGGACTTCGGCCGGCGGGCGAGGATCGCAACAGGGGGTGCCGACCCGGTGTCGCGTCGTCTCGTCAATATCACGCTGGACAATCTGGACGATCTACCGCATCGCTGTCGCGGCTGTGTCTTCTGGGAGCTGGACCCCGTGAGCCGCGACCGGGCCTTGGAGAGCGGGGGCTCCGGCCTGGAGAAGGAGGCGTGGATCTCCTCCACGCTGCTGGAGTGGGGCAGCTGCGGCAAGATCGTTTACGTCGACAACGTTCCGGCGGGTTTCGTGCTGTATGCGCCGCCGCTCTACGTGCCGCGTTCGGTCGCGTTCCCGACGAGTCCTGTGAGCGCGGACGCCGTGCTGCTAATGACGGCCCACATCCTGCCGGAGTTCTCCGGCGGCGGACTCGGCCGGATGCTCGTCCAGGGGATCGCGAAGGACCTCACCCGGCGCGCCGTCAAGGCCATCGAGGCGTTCGGTGATCTCAAGGTGGAGGACGGCGGCTGCATGGTGCCCGCCGACTACCTTCTCTCCGTCGGGTTCAAGACCATCCGCCCGCACCACCGCTACCCGCGACTGCGGCTGGAGCTCAAGTCCGCCCTGTCGTGGCGTGAGGACGTCGAGGTCGCCCTGGAACGGCTCCTCGGCTCCATGAGTCCGGAAGGCGCGCTCCGACCCGTCTAGGGCGTTCTCAGCCGTTTTGTACGAGTGGGCCTGCACTCCGAGCCGGAGTGCAGGCCCACACGCTTTCGCGCTCGCCGCGGGAGACGGCGTGGTCTTCGCGCTCGGCCAGCGCCCGCCGCGCCGACGTTGGCCGTCTGCGATGTCTGCTTTCGCGGCCGCGTCATCCGGTCTACGTGGCGCGGCGTCGCGGCGTCGTTCGCAGTCGCACCGGATCGTGCCGGGCGCGGGTGCATCCGCCGCGGGCGCGTCGGAAGGCGGCGCGTCGGTCGCGCTGGGCGTCCGATCAGGGCTGGGGGACGTTGTCGGCGGCGTCCTGGTCCTGGAGCCAGCGTTCGGCGTCGATCGCGGCGGAGCAGCCGCTGCCCGCGGCCGTGATCGCCTGACGGTAGATGTGGTCGACCACGTCGCCGCAGGCGAACACCCCGGGGATCTTCGTCCTCGTCGTCGGCGAGTCCACGAGGAGGTAGCCGTCGGTGTCGGACTCCAGCTGGCCGGCGAACAGTTCGCTGCGCGGGTCATGCCCGATCGCGATGAAGAGTCCCGTGATCTCCAGCGGGGTCTCCTCGCCGGTCAGGACGTTGCGGGTCTGGACGCCGGTGACGCGGTCCTCGCCGTGGATCTCGACGACCTCGCTGTTCCACAGGAACTTGATCTTCTCGTTGGCGAACGCGCGCTCCTGCATGATCTTGGACGCGCGGAGCTCGGCGCGGCGGTGGACCACCGTGACCGACCGCGCGAACTTGGTGAGGAAGATCGCCTCCTCCATCGCGGTGTCGCCGCCGCCCACGATGGCGATGTCCTGCTCGCGGAAGAAGAACCCGTCGCAGGTCGCGCACCAGGAGACGCCTCGTCCGGACAGCCGCTTCTCGTTCTCCAGCCCCAGCTCGCGGTAGCCCGAGCCGGTCGCGACGATCACCGACCTGGCGAGGTACGTCTCGTCCCCGACCTTGACGACCTTGGGGTCGGCGGTCAGGTCGACCTCGGTGACGTCGTCGGTGATGAGCTCGGCGCCGAACCGCTCGGCCTGCTTGCGCAGGTTGTCCATCAGGTCGGGGCCCATGACGCCGTCCGGGAAGCCGGGGAAGTTCTCCACGTCGGTGGTGTTCATCAGCGCACCGCCGGCGGTCACCGACCCCTCGAACACCAGCGGCTTCAGGTCACCGCGGGCCGCGTAGATCGCGGCCGTGTAGCCCGCGGGGCCCGAGCCGATGACGATGACGTTACGGACGTCGCTCACTGTTCTGTGCCTCTCCTCGTTGACCTTCGGCGCTGGACGACGTGCGGTGGCCGCCACGGTGTCCACCCGCCGCACCCATCCGGCGCAGCGTTCGGGGATGCGTTCGTCCGGCACGACCCGGCCTGCCAGTCGCGTCAACCGATCCTAGGCCCCGGGGATTCCCGTCGCCCGTGCTCGGCGTGCCCGTCCGGCGACCGGGTCGGTTCCGTCATGCTCGGCCGCCGACGCCAGGGCCGGGATGGGCGCCCATAGCGTGCCCGCCCACGCGGCCGGTCACGTGCCGTTCGTGGGCTGACCGATGGGGGTGTCGCCCTGGTGGCATGCCGGACGCGGCGTGTCCTGCCCCAGCCCTAGGCTGTGCGCATGGCTCGGATTCTGCTTCTCCACTCGATGTACGGGCTCCGCCCCGCCGTCCACCAAGCGGCGGACCTGATGCGGGAGGCCGGGCACGACGTCCATGTCCCGGATCTCTACGACGGCCGGGTCGTGGACACCGCGGAGGAGGGCATCGCGATCAAGGAGGAGATCGGCCGGGACGAGCTGCTCCGCCGCGCGGTCGCGGCCGCGGCGCCCCTGACCGGGGGCGGCGGGGTCGTGTACGCCGGGTTCTCGCTCGGCGGCGCCCTCGCCCAGAATCTCGCGTTCGCGGACGACAAGGCGCTCGGGCTGCTGCAGATGCACGGCACATCCGACATCGCGGACGACGCGTCCGGCGACTTCCCGGTGCAGCTGCACGTCGCCGATCCCGACACCTACGAGCCTGTCGACTGGGTAACCGCCTGGTACCTGCGGATGCGCAAGGCCGGGACGGACGTGGAGGTCTTCCGGTACCGCGGTGCCGGGCACCTGTTCACCGACCCGGAGCTCCCCGATCACGACCCCGAGGCCACCGAACGCGCCTGGACGATCGCACTGGACTTCCTCGCCGACCTCTGACCCGTCCGGCCTGCCCGCCTCGACCCCTCCGAACCCCGCGGCCCTGAGCACGTCACCCGGGCGGTACCGCCGCCTTACAGTATCTGAGAAGACCCACGAATCCGCAGTTCACAGCCCCACATCGCACCTCAGCGGGAGCGCCCGAGGCGTCGTCCGTCCAGCCGTGCCTTGATCGCTCACACAGGTCGCCACGGCTCCGGAGGGGCGCCTTCTGACCGGGCATAGCAGAAGGCCGCGGGCGGCTTCGTCTGCCGTCCGCGGCCTTTGCTATGGATCACGCCTTACCAGGAGGCGGTTTTGATCATGAGATTGATGGGCGGAGCCGTCAGGGCGACGGCTCAGGCTGTCTCTTGCTTGAGAAGGTGCGAGTTCTGGGCGTCGCAGCCGGGCCCGACCACCCAGACGTTCCAGCTGCCCGCCTTGTCGCCACGTACGGCGATCACCGTGGCCTGCCGTCCTTCGAACATGGCCTGGTCGACGAACGCGGGCGGCGCTCCCCGGGTGACGCTGTTGACGCAGCCGACGAGCTGCTGACCGGGCGGCGTGCCACGCGACTTCAGGACCTCGCCCTTGCCCATCAGCCGGCTGACCTGGCCACTCAGGTCTCCAGCCCTGTAGTCGGTGCCGCTGTGGGCGACGGTGTAGGACGGGGCGCTCAGCATGGTCTCCCCGCTGGTCGCCTGCGGAGCCGCGCCCTTCGCCGCTCCACGTCCCTCACTCGCGTCCTGCACGGGGCTCTGCGCGGCGCCCCGGTGATCGCCGCCGCCCGATTCGTCCAAGGCAATCTTGCCGACCATCGCTCCGCCGCCGAGCACGACCACCGTCGCCGCGGCGGCCGACAGTATCCGCCAATGCCGCCTTCCGCGCCGCTGTTCCAGGCTCACCACGGTGGCGTTGTTCAACGACTCCGCCGCTATGGCGGTGTCGATGCGCTCGGCCAGCTCCGCGGGCATGGACGGGACGGGTGCCTCCGCCAGGATCCGGGAGACGTCCGCAAGGTCGGCGGAGCGATCCCGGCATTCGGCGCAGGTGTCGAGGTGCGCGTTGACGGAGGCGGCTTCGTCGTCTTCGAGGAGCCCCTCGGCCAGATCGGCCAGGACGTCGTAGTCAAGATGAGCGGGGTTCATTTGGGCATGCCACCTCCTTCCACACCTCCGACGTTCCTGGGGTCCCGTCGGTTCCGGTGATGGACGAGAAGTGGCGCGAGCCTCGCCCGGCCGCGTGCGCAGCGGCTCTTGATCGTTCCAGGAGGGACCTCCAGGACGTTCGCCGCGTCGTCGACCGAGTAGCCCATCATGTCGACGAGGATGAGCGCCGCGCGCTGCTCGAACGGCAGCTGCAGCAGGGCGGTCCGGACGTCGAGGGACACGCCGTGCGCGTCGGTCGGATCCGGCATCTTCGGTGCGACGGCGTCGAAGGTGGCGTCGTCCCCCATCGGGGTCGCGGGACGGACGGACTTGCGCCGGATCCGGTCCAGGCAGGCGTTCACCACGATCCGGTGCAACCAGGTGGTGACGGCCGCGTCACCACGGAACCGCCCGGCCGCGCGGAACGCCGACAGGCACGCGTCCTGCAGCGCGTCCGCGGCCTCCTCCGGATCACCGAGCGTCCGCAGCGCGACCGCCCACATGCGGTCGCGGTGCCGGTGCACCAGCTCGGCGAAGGCGTGCGGATCCCCCTCCGCGTGGCGTGCGAGGAGCTCCTTGTCGGGTACCTCGTCCACGCGACGCATGCTCACCGACGTCATGAGCAACCGCTTTCTCGTACGGGACGCCCGGTCGGTGCCGGGCGTCTGCGACCGGCCGCGCCTGCTGGGGTAGACACCACAGGTTCCTGGGGAGAGGGGACATTCTGTTTACAGGCACGATACAGACAAGCGGTACCCCACGTCACAGCTCGCGACCCCCGTCCGTTCCCTCGCCCGGTCGCCGAATGCCCTGCTCTTCCGGACGGCGCCCCCGCCTCCGGCTATCCACAGAACGACGTTCTACGTCCCGTCCCGGCCCGAATATTTGACCATGAACGTAGCGGGTCCGGCGAGGTTAGGGCACCTCGCCGGAGTCAGAGAAGGCTGACGCGGAGAGCGAGATCCTGATCCGCGAAAGGTGGTGAGCGGGTACGTCAACGTCCGACGTCCCGGTGTTGGGCAAGGCGGGTTGAGGACTGTGAGCGGCGGCCGACGCGGCGGCCGACCCGGCGGGCGGGGACGGCCGGGACCAGGTGGGACGGGTGGGACGGGTGGGACGGGTGGGTCAGCTTGGGGAACCGTAGACGGCGACCTCGCCCAGCTTGCCCTTGAGGGAGGCGGGAAGCTTGGTGAACCAGACCAGCACGTACTGACCCGAGACCTGCGGGGACACCGGGACCGTCAGCTCGCCGCCGTTGCCCTGCTGGCGTCCGACGGACTTCAGGTCGGCCCCGGACTGCGAGTTTCCGATCTTTATCTGGAGGATCCCGCCGACCTGCGGAGTGATGATCTTGACGCTGGAGACCTTGACCGGGCGGCCCATGTCGAGGAGGACGCCGATGCCCTTGGAGTAGTTGCCGAAGCTGGGGTCGGCGTAGCTCTGCGTCTCCCAGGCGGTGCCGGGTTTGCCGTCGATGACCAGATTGGTGTTCCTGTTGACGGCCTCGTCGTGGTGGCCGCCGATCGGCTTCTCGAAGCCGGTCACGGCCTGGACGTTCAGCCGGACGGCGGTCGGCTTCGGCGGGGCCGACGTCTTGCCCTGGTCGGTGACGCGGGCGCCGTTGGGTTTCTCCTTCGAGCCGTTGTCGACCAGCGCCCAGGCTCCGAGACCGACGATGACGGTCAGCGCCGCGGCGGCCACGCCGAGGAGGGCGCGGTTGGCGGGCCGGCGCGGCACGCCGGTAGTGCCGTGGGCCGAGGAGACCGGAGGCGGCGCGGTGTTGCGCCGCGTGCGTGTCCGGGGCTCCGGGATCCGCGTGGTCGGCTGGCTGACGGGCGGCTGGTGCTGCTGCGAGGGCGCACCGGCATGATGCGTCGGCGCACCGGCGTGATGCGTCGCGGGACGCTTCGGCGCCGGGGCCGGAGCGGGGCGCGGCGCGGCGGTGTGGGGCGGAGGCGGTGCGCTGCCGAGCCCGGCGAACAGAGGCAGTGGCGTGCGGGGGACGCCGCGCAGAGCCTTGGCGACTTCGGCGGGTGTGGTCAGTGCCTCCGCACCGCCCAGGCCGAGGCAGCGGCAGACGATCGCGTCGACGGCATGGGAGATGCCGGCCTGCACCTGGCGGGGAGCGTGGGGAACGCCACCGGTTCCGGGCGCGGACGGCAGGTCGGAGCCCTCGTCGTCGCCGGGCCAGTGCGCGGTGAGCGCCGCGTACAGCATGCGGCCGAGCCCCCGGACGTCCTCGCCGGCCGGGTCGTCGGCGTAGCGGTCGCAGAGGACCGCGTCGGTGGCGATGCCGAGCAGCTTCACCGTGCCGCCGGTCGTCCAGACGAGGTCGCGGGGGGTGAGGCACAGGTGGGCCAGCCCGGCGGCGTGCGCGGCGGCCATGGCCTCGGCGGCCTCGTAGAGCAGGGTCGCGGCGCGTCCCGGCTCCAGCGGCGCCTTCCCGAGCATCTGCTCCAGGGTCTCGCCGACGACCCACTCGCTCACGACGTAGGCGCTCTCGCCGCTGTCGTCGGCGTCGAACACCTGGGTGAGGCGCGGGTCGGTGAGGCGGCTGGCGGCGCGGGCCGAGGTGACGACCTCGTGGACGCGGGGGAAGTCGGGATCGAACGTACGGACGGCGACGGCCCTGGCGAGGATCTCGTCGATGGCCTTCCAGAGCGAAGATCCGCCGGTGTCGCTGATGCGTTCTTCAAGGCGGTAGCGGCCGGCGAGACGGGTACCGGGCTCGATGACTGACGTGCTCACGGCAACGTCCTGCACAGGTGGTCAGATCCCATGTTCGTGGCGTGGCAGCTTACGCCTCCGACCCTCCTCTTTGCGTTCCCCAGGGTGTCGCCCCGCAAGCCGTAGTCCCCCACATGGTAGTGGCTACTCGCACGAGTGGCCGCCTTATCGCCGCGCGTCCTGTGTACTTTGCCTCGCTTTACCCTTGGGTCCAAGGACGGTGACCGCCCGGACACTCTTCGCAGCGAACCGGGTGGTCCGCCGCCTCCGGCGAAGCCGTGGCCGTCCGCGCCGAGGCTCGGATGCCGCCCGCCGGGACGGCGTGAGGGCTTCACTCGGCACCGCTCTTACAGGCTGTCATATGGCCCCCATTGCCCGACTGCCGGCAAAAGACACTGTCACCAATAGACCATGACAAGTGCAGCGTGGCGGTGAGGCCGGGCCGCGTCGAGGTCTGTCATGTCATACCAGGCGATGCGGCTGGCGGCGTGGTGATTGTCATGTCCACACCGGTCGGCGAAGCCTGGCGGTGGAGCGAGCTGTCACGTGTTCGTTCAGAGGGTCGGCCCCCAGCGGACGGTGTCCGTCCGCGATGCGTCGCCGCCGGGTGAGGCGAGCGCCGGAAGGCGGCGAGCGGGTGACTCTGTTTGGGAGCGGCGGGGGGCGGTCATCGGTTGTACGTACCGGAGGGCAGGACTGGCCGAGTCTCGAACCGAATCGCATGCCGTCTTGCGTGACACCACCGCCGGGACCGTGCGGGGATGCGATGACGCGGGTTCCCGCCTGTGGGTCGTGTCGGGACGCGTGGGTCAGCGGCCGGGGAGTCGTCTGGTGATGGTGGTGACCATGGTCTGGACCTCGCCCACGCGTAGAAGCTTGGCGAAGAACAGGTAGAGAATCCCTCCTCCGGCGCTGCCCACGACCAGCACGGCCAGGCCGGGGAGGAGGCCCTCGCCCATGGCGGCGTCCACGATCGCATGGACGGCGTAGGCGAACCCGAGCAGTGGCCAGAGGGCGACGGCCAGTTTCAGGTAGGTGACGGCGATCCGGCGGCCGTCCATGCCGCCGAGCCGGCGACGCAGGATGGCCCAGCCGACGAGCGCGCCCACGGTCTGGGCCAGGGCGAACCCGCCCGCGATCCCCACGATGATCTTGTCGGTGGGGAGGACCTTGTAGGCGGTGAACGCCATCGCGATGTTGGTGATGACCACGGCCACGCTGACGAACGCGGGCGTCCGGGTGTCCTGCATCGCGTAGAAGACGCGGAGCATGAGCTGGTAGGCGGCGAAGGGGACGAGGGCGATCGCGAACATCTCCAGGACGTTCGCGATGACCTGGGCGTTCGACACGGTGGTCTGGCCGTGTGCGAACAGGACCGTCGTGATCTCACCGGCGAGCGTGGCCATCAGCGCGGCGGCGGGCAGGATGATCACCGAGCAGAGGCGCAGCCCGCTGGAGAAGTCGTCGCGGACCTCGTGCATGCGGTTCGCCGCGGCGTGCTCGCTCATCCGGGGCAGCAGCGCCGTGATCACCGAGACGCCGATGATCGCGTACGGGAGCTGGAACAGCTGGTAGGCGTTGAAGTAGGGGGTGTAGCCGACGTCGCCGAGGTGCTCCTTGCGGCCGAGCACGCCGGCGGCGTTGCTGAGCGACGTCGTCACCGCGAAGCCGATCTGGGTGATGACGACGTAGCTGAGCGTCCACACGGCCATCCGGCCCATCTGCCCGAGCTCGCCCTTGCGGAAGTCGAGCCGGGGCCGCCAGCGGAAGCCTGAGCCGCGCAGCGACGGCCACAGGGCGATGGTCTGGAGTGCCATGCCGCCGATCGTGCCGCCCGCCAGCAGCGCGACCTCCGCGTCCGTGATGGATCCGGGCGTCACCGTCCCGGTGCTGACCAGCAGGAAAGCGGCGGCCGTGCCGCAGATCACGATGTTGTTGAGCACTGGCGCCCACATCGGCGCGCCGAACCGTTTGCGCGTGTTGAGGATCGCGCCGGAGAAGGCGCTGACGCCGAGGAAGAAGATCTGCACCGCGAACAGTCGCGCGAACAGGACCGCGAGGTCGCGCTGCGCGCCTTCCATCGCGCCGCCGTAGATCGTGATGAAGACCGGCCCGAGGAGCACCGCGGCGACGGTGATCACCGCGAGGCCCAGGACGGCCAGGGTGAACAGCCGCTGCTCGTAGCGGGCGCCGTACTCGGCGTCCCGCTCCCGGGCCCGGACGATCAGCGGCACGACCACCGCGGTGAGGACGCCGCCGAGCAGCAGGTCGTAGACGATGAACGGGACCGTGTTCGCGGTGTTGTAGCCGTCCGCGAGCGCTCCGGTGCCGAGGGCCGCGACCAGCATGGCCGTCCGGAGGAAGCCGGTGACGCGGGACGCGAGTGTGCCCACGGCCATGATCGCACCGGAGCGCAGGATCCCGGAGGCGCCCTTGCCGCCGGAGTCCGAACCGCCGCCGGAGCCCGAAGCGCCCCCGGACGGGTCGTCCCCGGGCGGGAGGTCCACGGCCGTCATGTCCGCGGGGGCCCCGCCGCCGGGCAGAGGGACGTCAATCGCGGTTTTCGCCGCGGTGTTTGCCCCTGCGGCCGGTGGGACGCCCATCGGATGCGGGCCTGGCCTCGGAGTCGCGGCCCACTCGGCCGGATTCCCTTGAGGCGGGCTTCCCTGAGGCGGGCTCCCCTGAGGCGGGCTCCCCTGAAGCGGACTCCCCTGAGACGGGCTCCCTTGAGGCGGGCTCGGCTGGGCCGGGTTCGGTTGCGGTCGGGAGTTCGCTCGTCCCTGTCCCTGGGGCAGTGGTGCCTGGGCCTGGTAGCCCTGGTTCGGACGGTTCCATCCCGGCGGCCCCTGGCTCGGAGGTGCCTGGCCAGGCGGACTCTGCTCCGGGTTGCTCTGGGGGTGTCCCTGGTGTGGATATCCCTGTGCCGGGGAACCCTGGTTTCGAGAATTCTGGCCTGGGAAGCGGTCCGGTGGGTTCTGGCCTGGTGTCCGTCCAGGCGCCGGGGAGGTCGGAGCCTGCGGCCCCTGCTGTCCCATTGGGCCCGGCTGTGGTCGGGGCGGAACCGGGAAGCTCACCGTACGCCCCTGGGACTCCTCCTGCTCCGGTGTCGTCCAGCCCGGTTGCCCCAGAGGAGTCTGACTCGGGCCAGGTGGTCTCCGGTCGTGCTGCGGCCTCGGGGTCGGTGGCGAAGCCTGGGGCGAGGGGGTCTGCCAGCCAGGACTCTCCGGTGGGTTCTGGCCACCCGGGCCCTGCTGACGGGTCTGGTCCGGGGTCGGCGGCTGACCCGGGGTCGAGGGGAACGCTTGGTTCCAGCCCGGCGTCTCGGGACTCTGTCCCGACCCTTGTCGTCCCTGGGGCGGTCCGCCATGGCTTGGAGGTGGTGTCCAGCCGGGTCCAGGGGTCTGGGTCATCGGCTGCTGAGGGTTCTGTTCCTGACCCGGCCAGTCCTGTTGTGTCGGTGGCTCCGCGTAGAACTGATTCTGGGCCGGGGGACGGCTCGGAGGCGTGTTCGGCGTCCCAGGGGGCGGATAGGCCGGGGTCTGTGGTGGACGGCCTCGGCTGGGGTCCTGTCCTGAACTCGGCATGCCCGACGGGGGCGGAGAGGAGGGATTCCGGCTCGGCTCGCCGCCTTGGGGCTGGTTCCACGTCGGCTCCGGGGACGGAGCCGGAGCCGGGGCTTGCGGCGTGCCCTGCGGCGACGGAGGAAATGCCTGGTAGGGAGTCTGACCAGGATTCTGCGGCGGGAGCTCCGGGCCCGGAGGCGCCGGGGCCGGGGAATCCGTTTCCCGATCCTCCGGGTGTTGCTGGTCCCATTCCGGTCGACCCGTCACCGGCTGCCTCCGCTTTCCGGCGGCGCCTTGCTCTGATGGCCCGCACTCCGACGCCCACGAAGAGTACGGCAAGCCCGCCGCTGGTGATGAGGAGGGCAAGACGCCCGTACCCGGTGGTGCGGACGGTGATGTCCTGCCCGTTGCCGAATCGCTTGCCCCCCGAGTTGGGGATCTCCAGCTGCAGGTGGACACCGAAGTTGCCGTTGCCCGCCGCCTTCGCCGGGATCCACCGCTGCTTGAGTTCGCCCGCCCGCAGGTCGATCGTCTCGTCCTCGGCGTCGAGACGTCCGAGCTGCAGTTTGGTGCTGTTGTCCGCGATGGCGGTGAGGCGGACCCTGACCGACTGGTCGGACAGCTTGTTCTCGATGGTCACCGGCAGCTTGCCCGAGCTGCCCGCCATGTTGACGCGTTTGCTGTTCGCGGTGACGATGCGGACCTTGCCCATCTCGCGTTCCAGCTCGAACGACAGCTCGTCTCTGGCCCGCTTGGCGAGCGTGCCCCGGGAGCGCCAGGCCGTCGACTCGGTCCTGAGGAGGGCGCGCTGATAGGAGATCCTGATCGGGTCCGTCATCACGGCCTCGAAGGAGGCGGCGCGCCGGGCGATGTTGCGCACCTGGGCGAGGTACGGCGAACCGAGCTCGTACGGCAGGTAGTCGTCGGAGTAGCCGTTGAACACCCTGTTCTGCGGCTGCGCGGCCTCGAACCTGCTCAGCGGGGTCGGGCTCGTCCACGCGGACCTGGTGTAGGTCAGCAGGTTCTTCGCGAGCCCGGGCGCGGGGTTCCAGTGCCGGTCGGGGGCGATGATCACCGTGCGCTGGAGGTTCGGCGTCTCCGCGGCGATCATCGCGGTCTCGGCGAGGAAGCGCTGCTCGGTCAGCAGCGCGCCGGCCCCGGAGCGCGAGCCCCCGCTGACGATCTCGTTGAGCTTGTCGTCGTAGAGGAGGGTCTTTTTGGTGCCCTGCGTGGCCGTGGGCAGCGCCGTGACGGCGTTCGCCGCCGCTCCCTGGACCGGCGGCTGGAACTGGTTGCTGCTCATGAGGAAGGACCCGTTCGGCTTCAGGGCGAGCCTGGCGAGCAGGTCGAGGGTCCCCGGGCCGGCGGCGCCCGCCGCGGGCCAGGCGATGTGCGCGTTCGCCTGACGGCCGAGGACCTCCGCGACGAGACCGGTGTTCTTGGTGTCGTAGGCGGTGACGACGTCGTGCGACATCTTGTAGCGGACGAGCGCCAGGACGTCGGGGTCGGCGTACGGGACGGTGAAGTAGGGGTCGTTCTTGGCGGCCTGCTTCAGGGCCGTCAGCCAGGCCGCGGCCGGTGCGCTCTTGCGCTTCTCGGTGCCCTTCCTCGCGCCCGGGGACTTCACCGTGTAGTTGCTGCCCGCCATCTGCTGGACGTCGTCCAGGAGCGCCGGGTCGATCCCCCAGGTGATCGGCGTGTTCGTGGACGAGGCCGCGCCGACGAGCTCGCTGAGCCGGCCGCCGGGCGCCATGTCCTTGCTGAGCTGGTCGTCGAGGAAGGTCTGGTCGTCGGCCCGGTGCTGCCGGTCGATCAGCGGCCAGACCCAGCCGACGGCCACCTTCTTGAAGTTGCCCCGGTTCGGGACGAACGTCAGGAACGTCGTGACGCCGCCGACGACCTGCCGGGCGGAGTTGAGCACCTCGACACCCACCGGGTACACGCCGGGGGCGGTACCTAGGGCCTGCAGTCCCAGGGCCTTCGCGGTGGTCTTGAACTGCCAGTTCTGCTTGCCCCCCGGCCCGGTCACCTGGACAAGGGGCACCGGGCGTCCGACCCCGGGCAGCGCGGACGGCTGCCCCGTGGCGATCCGGTCCAGCTCACTGCGGCTCGTGATCGGCTGCGACCGGTAGCGGAGCCGTATGGTCAGCCCGGGGAGCTGGTGACCTGAGCGGTTCTGGGCCAGCCCGGCGATGTCGATCCTCGAGTTCGCTCGGACGGCCTTCGGTGTGACCTTCGTGAGAGCCAAGCCGACCTGCGCGCGCGCCCCCGCCTGCCGTGACGAGCGTTCCAGGTCCGGTTGCGTAGGCGAGTCAGGCTGTGCGGGCGATTCCGGTAGGGCGGGCGAGTCCGGTAGAGCGGGTGATTCCGGTAGGGCGGGCGAACCCTGTCGTGCCGCCGTGCCGAACTGCGCCGTACCGCCGGGCAGTACAGACGCCGCGCGTGGGGCGGCGAGCACGGGAGTCGTGCCCACCGGTGCCGTGGCCGCGATGACACAGGGCACCAGGGCGGCCAGCGCGGCCGCGCGTCCGACCGTCCTCACGCCACGTCCGCCCAGGGGCCGTCCGTCCGGACCGCCTCGGGACGACGGGGTTCGATTTCCCGCACCACGGCCTCGATGGTAGTCCCGACACCGGTGCCTTCAGACCTTCCTGCCCATCTCTGGCACGGATTCTGGTCGTCCGGATGCCGAACCCGAGCATCACCGTGGCGGACGGGACGGACGAGGCCCACGATCCTGACCAAGCGCTCGACCGTGTAAGCGGGTTCACCGTACGGAGCCGCCACGTGGCAGCCGTGTCGCAGCGGTCTCGGGGCGCTGTCCCCTTCGTCTCGCGACGAGCTGGCCCGATGTCGGAAAGATCGGCTATCGACGGCAGATCTCCGGCTCGGTACCGGTCCGGGGAAGGCCGCTCGGGTAGGCGACGGCCGGGCCGATCTCAAGCCGAGCGGCCGTCCGACTCGCCGGGACCGGGGTCTCCGAGTCAGGCGACAGGGTGACGGAACTCTGGCGTATTCGGACGGCTCGCATGCCCCTTCTCAGAGGGATGGAACAGGTCCACCGGCGTGGCGCCGCAGAGCTCGTACAGGGAGCGGCCCCGGATGCCCAGCGCCGTCGACGGCTCACCCGTCGCCGTGTAGACCACATCGTCGCCGGCGTGATCGTCCATCAGGCGCCGGTCGATCAGCAGCCGCATGGAGTCGGGCAGCAGCAGCGGGCAGACGAGGTCCGCCGCGTACTCGGTGACGCTGTTGATCAGTCCCGCGCGTGCCGGCCGGACGACCCGGGCGCCGGTGGCGAGCCGTACGGCCTCGGTAGAGGGCCGTCCGCCCGCCGGGACGATCACTCCCGTCAGCAGGCGAGGTCCCCGGAAGACGTCGCCGCAGGAGAAGACGCGCGTCACCAGGCACCGTTCCGCCGGGAGGCCGAGCGCCTTGGGCAGCTCGTCGGCGTGGCCCATCGCGATGGGCAGGCGCACGATCTCGTGCACGGCCTCCCATCCGAGCAGGGCGCGGTGGATGGTGAGAGCGTCTTTCATGGTCGGCTCCTCCCGCGGGATCTTCCCGCTCATCCCGTTTCCGGTTTCTCCGCCCCCGTTCAGGTCCCTCCATGAGGGGATTGCCACATACCCACGACGTCCGGTCTAATCCTCGCCTCACGGCCCGTCACGCCGCGCGATGCCGCCCGCGCCGCACCTGCGGTGCGCCTCCGGTGCGCCTGTGCGGTGCCCGGGTGGAGCCTGAGTGGAGCCTGAGTGGCGCCTCTGCCGTGGCCGGCCGCACCCCGCGGCGGACCGCGGCCCTGTCGGATCCCGCTACCGTTGTCTTAACGGGAGGCTTACCGGGGGTCGCGCCAGCGTCATCGGGGTGTCCAGAACGTAACCCGCGGTTCGTGCCATGTGAAGGGTCCGCGTCCTCCTTCCGGCGGTCTCCGGACCGCGCGACGGTCCGGCGCGTGCCCCGCAAGGACTCTCGCGCACGCCCCCGGGAATCGCCGAAAGTCCTTTGTCAGCCTGCTTACCAAGGAAATACGCTCGATGGCCGTGCCCAACCAGAACGTGTCCCCAGAGTCCTCGCCGACGCGGCGGACCGCCATCGCCGAGCTGCTCCGCAAGATCGCGCCCGTCGCCGACGAGCTCGGCGGCCGGTTCGCGGCGGCCGGGCACGAGCTGGCGCTGGTCGGCGGACCGGTGCGGGACGCGTTGCTGCGCCGTCCGACCAAGGACATCGATCTCACCACCGACGCGCCGCCCGAGCGGATCCTGGAGATCATCCGCGGCTGGGCGGACGCCCTGTGGACGATCGGGATCGAGTTCGGCACGGTCGGGCTCCGCAAGGACGGCGTCGAGCTGGAGATCACCACCTACCGCAGCGAGTCGTACGACCCGAAGTCCCGCAAGCCGGACGTGTCGTACGGAACCTCGCTGGTGGAGGATCTGCGCCGGAGGGACTTCGCGGTCAACGCCATGGCCGCGCGGCTCCCGGGCTACGACTTCGTCGACCCGTTCGGGGGCCTCGCCGACCTTCAGCGCAAGGTCCTGCGGACGCCGGGCCGTCCCGAGGACTCCTTCAGCGACGACCCGCTGAGGATGCTGCGCGCCGCGCGGTTCGCCTCGCAGCTCGGCTTCACGGTCGCGCCCGACGTCATTCAGGCGATGGGCGCCATGGCGGGACGAATCGAGATCGTCTCGGCCGAGCGGGTCCGGGACGAGCTGTCCAAGCTGCTCTGCGGCCGGTACCCGCGGGAGGGGCTGGCGCTGCTCGTCGACACCGGGCTCGCGGAACAGGTCCTGCCCGAGCTGCCGAGGCTGCGGCTGGAGATCGACGAGCACCACCGGCACAAGGACGTCTACGAGCACTCGCTGATCGTCCTGGAGCAGGCGATCGCCCAGGAGGAGGAGGGCCCCGACCTCGTCCTGCGGCTCGCGGCACTGCTCCACGACATCGGCAAGCCGCGCACGCGACGGTTCGAACCCGGCGGGCGGGTGTCGTTCCACCACCACGAGGTCGTCGGCGCGAAGATGACGCGCAAGCGGCTGACCGCCCTCCGGTACCCCAAGGACGTCATCGCGGACGTGTCGCGCCTGGTGGAGCTGCATCTGCGGTTCCACGGTTACGGCACCGGCGAGTGGACGGATTCGGCCGTCCGCCGCTATGTCCGGGACGCAGGGCCGCTGCTCTCACGCCTGCACAAGCTCACCCGGGCCGACTGCACCACGCGGAACAAGCGCAAGGCCGACCGGCTCAGGCGGACCTACGACGATCTGGAGGTGCGGATCGACCGGCTCGCGCAGGAGGAGGAGCTGGCCGCGATCCGCCCGGAGATCGACGGGAACGAGATCCAGGAGATCCTCGGCGTCAAGCCGGGCCCGCTGGTCGGCCGGGCCTACCGGTTCCTGCTGGACCTGCGCCTCGACCGGGGCATCATCGGCAAGGACGCCGCCGCCGACGAGCTGCGCCGCTGGGCCGCCACCGAGGGAATCACCTCACCGGGCGGCAAGGAGTCTCTTCCGTCCGGGACCGGCGCGAGCGACAAAGCCGATGAGAAAGCCTCTGGCGGCAAAGTACCCAAGGGCCGCATAGCGCCCAAGAGCAGCGCGTCCGAGGACGGCGCGTCCACAGGCGGCGCGCAAGGTGGGGCCTCCAAAGGTCGCGCGTCCAAGGGTGGCGCGTCCAAGGGCAGTGCGGTTAAGGGCGGCGCGTCTGAAGGTGGCGCGCAGGGTAGCGCGTCCAGGGGTGATGGGTCCGAGGGCGGCGCGCGGGGTCGGGCGTCCGCGGGCGGCACTCGCAAGGATGGCGCGTCTACGGGCGACGTCCGCCAGGGCGAAGCGCCGATAGGCGACGCGTCCGAGGCCAAGGCGTCTACGGGCGACGGGCTGTCCGCAGGTGGTGCGTCCGAGACGGGAGGTCGGTCCAAGGGCGACGCGCCTGAGGGCGACGGTGTGTCCGATGACGGCCGTGGGCCGGAGGGTGGACGGGCATGATCCCTCTTCAGCTGGGGCGGATGAGCCCCGACCAGACCGAGCGGATGCTGGCGTTCGACCGCGACCATATCTGGCACCCGTACGCGCCGATACCCGCGTCCGTGCCCGTCCTCCCGGTCGTGTCGGCGGACGGCGTGCGGCTGACCCTCGCGGACGGCACCGAGCTGATCGACGGCATGTCGTCCTGGTGGGCGGCCGTCCACGGCTACAACCACCCGAAGCTGAACGCGGCCGTCACCGGGCAGCTCGGCAAGATGGCGCACGTGATGTTCGGCGGCCTCACGCATCCGCCCGCCGTGCGGCTCGCCGAGACACTCGTCGAGATCACCCCCGAGCCGCTGACCAAGGTCTTCTTCGCCGACTCGGGCTCGGTCGCCGTCGAGGTCGCGATCAAGATGTCGCTGCAGTACTGGCGGTCGCAGGGACGTCCGGAACGGCATCGGCTGCTGACCGTCCGCGGCGGCTACCACGGCGACACCTTCGGCGACATGGCCGTCTGCGACCCGGTCAACGGGATGCACCACATCTTCAGCGACGTCCTCGCCCGCCACGTTTTCGCGCCGGCTCCCCCGCTCGGCTACGCGGCCGCCCCGGACCAGGCATACCTGGACGAGCTGTCCGCCCTCGCCGCCGCCCACGCGGACGAGCTCGCCGGGATCATCGTCGAGCCGATCGTGCAGGGCGCCGGCGGCATGCGGTTCTACGCCCCCGAGTACCTGCGGGCGCTGCGCGACATCGCGGACGAGCACGGCATCCTTCTCGTCCTGGACGAGATCGCCACCGGGCTTGGCCGGACGGGGGAGCTGTGGGGCTGCGACCACGCCGAGGTCGTCCCGGACATCATGTGCCTCGGCAAGGCTCTGACCGGCGGTTACATGACCATGGCGGCGACGCTGTGCACCGACCGTGTCGCCCATGGGATCACCTCCGGTGAGGCGGGCGTCCTCATGCACGGCCCGACGTACATGGCGAACCCGCTGGCCGCGGCCGTCGCGTCCGCCTCGATCGATCTCCTCATGTCGCGTGACTGGCGGGACGAGGTGGACGCGATCGAGGCGATCCTGACCAGCGAGCTGTCGGGCGCGGCGTCGCTGCCCGGTGTCGCCGACGTCCGCGTGCTGGGCGCGATCGGCGTCATCGAGGCCCGCGAGCCCGTGGACGTCGCGTCCGTCCAGGATCTGGCCATGGTGCACGGCGTGTGGCTCCGCCCCTTCGGGAAGCTGATCTACGCGATGCCGCCGTACATCTGCACCGAGGACGAGACGACACATATCGCCGCCGCGATGAACGCGGTCGCGGAGTCGCTCTAGGACGTCGCGCAGGTGGCGGCCATGCGGGTGCGGACCCGACATGGGCGTCGACGGCGTGGATGTGGGCGACGCAGCGCCGAAAGTGTCAGCGGACGGCGGTGACCGGCTCGCGGACCCGCGACGCGGCGGCGCGGTAGACGACCGCCCCCACCGCGTAGGCGGTGATCACTCCGGCGAGCGCGAGGTGCGCGCGGCCGTCGGACGGCAGCAGCGCCGCGGCCACGGCCGCCGACGCCGCGAACGTCGCGTTGAAGAGCATGTCGTACACGGCGAAGACCCGGCCGCGGTAGGCGTCGTCGATCGATTCCTGGAGCGTCGTGTCGACGCAGAGCTTGACGCCCTGCGACACGACGCCGAGCGCGAACGCGCCGGCCGCCCAGGCGGGTTCGGTGTAGGGCAAGCCGAAGAGGAGCAGGCTCGCCGCCGCCCCGCCGAGCAGGCACGCGACCCAGGCGGGCTTGCTGATCCGGCGCACCACGGCCGGGGTGATCAGCGCGGCGGCGAAGTATCCGGCGCCCGACACGCCGAGCATGACCGCGAACGTCGTGAGCCCTTCGTCGGCGTCGTCGCTGAAGGTGTTCCGGCAGAGCAGCAACGTCATGATCAGGATGACGCCGTACAGGAGCCGGTGAAAGGAGATCGCCCCGAGCGCCAGTGCCGCCTGCCGCCGCCGCATGATGTGCCGCCCCCCGTCCGCGAGGCCGCTCAGCACCGTCCCGAGCGCCTCCCGGACCTGGGGCGCGGTGGTGGACGAGGAGCCCTTCTTGGCGACATCCCCGTCCAGGTCGCCACCGGCCACGACCCTTCCAGACATAGCGTTCGGTCCGGCTGGACTTCCCTGATCATTTGGGGAGGCGTCCTCCAGGGGACGGATGTTCCCCCCTTGAGAGGCATCCTCCGACGAACGGGCATTCCTGGGCGAGTACGGATTCTCGGACGGATAAGGACCGAGCAGCCGTCGCGGCAGCGAGGTCGCGATGATGCCCGCGGCGAGGAAGAGCGCGGCGGCGGACACGAGGATCAGCGCCGTCCCGTCCGTCCCGCCGCCGAAGAGCCGCCGGAGCAGGTAGCCGAGCCCGGCGCCTGTGAACGCGATGATCGTCCCTGAGGTGACCGCGAACGCGTTGGCCGTGACCAGATGGTCGCGCCGCACCACGTGCGGGAGGGCCGCCGACAGCGCCGCGAGGAAGAAACGGTTGACGCCGAGCACCACGAGGACGCCCAGGAAGAACACCACGCCGTCCTCGCCCGCCATGACCAGCCCCGCGACGAACAGCACGAGCACGGCCCGCAGGATCGGCGTCCACAGGAGGATCTGCCGCCGCTGCCACCGGTCGATGAACACCCCCGCGAACGGGCCGAGGGCCGAGTACGGCAGCAGCGTCACCGCGAACGCCGCGGCGGCCTTGCCCGCCGTCGTCTGCCGTTCCGGAGAGAAGAAGACATATCCGGCGAGGGCCACCTGGAAGACCCCGTCGGTGAGCTGCGAGGTCAGCCGGGTCGCGTACAGGCGCCGGAAGTTCCGGCCCCGCAGGATCTCCCGCAGTTCCCTAGCCCTCACCCGATCACCCTATGCGCCTTCCGGTCCCACCGATTCCCATGTCCCGGAAGGGACCGATCCGCACGGCCGCCCTCCGTCCGTCCGCGGGCTTGCCGGGAGCGGTCGGGGTCAGTCGTCGGCCAGCCAGAGACGCGTGTAGTCGTAACCGGCCGCGGTTGGGACGAAACGGGCGCCGCGCACGCGGGACGAGCGGAAGATCGTGTGCGCGCGGTCGAGCAGCGGCACGATCGCGGCGTCCTCCATGATCTTCTGGTCGGCCCGCTGCCAGAACCCGGCGGCCCGGGAGGCGTCATCGGCGGTGAGCGCCGCGTCGATCAGGTCGTTGACCTGGGAGTTGTTGTAGCCGCCGTAGTTGGTGGAGTTCGGCCCGTAGGCGCGGCCGTCAAAGAGCGGCTGGATGACCGACCGGCCGTTGTTGCCGTACCAGTCGGGGGTCCAGCCGGGGGCTGCGATGTCCCACCGGCCTTCGCCTGCCTGCGCGGGCGTGACGAGCGTGCTGGAGTAGAAGGAACCGCCCGTGTCGGCCGTCAGTTCGGTCCGGACACCGCAGGCGGCCAGGTTCTGCTGGATCGACTGGGCGATCAACCTGTGGACGCTGTTGGTGCGGTACGGGAATCTCAGCGTGAGGCCCGGCCGACCCGCCTTGCCGAGCAACTCGCGGCATTTGGCCGGATCGCCCGACGCACCCGGTGTCGCATACCGGTCGGACGGCGCATAGCCCGCGCTCCCCGGCGGGATCACCGTGTGGAGCGGCCGCGCGACGGACGGCCCACCGACGATCTTGACGAGCGCGCTCCGGTCGATCGCGTACTCCAGTGCCTGCCTGACCTCCCGCTTGCCGAGGGCCCCGCCGTTGTTGGGGCTGCGCGTGTTGAACACGAGGTACGGGCTATTGCTCGGTGCGTCGCGGATCGCGAACCGCGGATCGTCGCGCAGCCGCGGGATCGCCTGTGTCGGGACGGGCTGGTCCCACGCCAGGTCCGCGGAGCCCTGTTCGATCTGGCCCTGGACGGTCTCCGGCGAGTCCTGCCCGAGGGTGATCCGGATCTTCTCCACATGCCGCTCGCGGAGCGGATCGGTGTCCTGACGCCAGGCCGGGTTCCGGGTGAGCAGATACGACATCCCCGGCCTGTACTCGCTGATCTGGTAGGGGCCGTCGGAGATCGTGTGCTGGCGGAAATCCCGTCCGTCCGGCACATACCGCTCGTACTCCTGCGGCGCGGCGGCGGTGAACGGCAACGACAGCAGGTTGAGGAAGTCGCTGGCGGGACGCTTCAGCCTGAACACCAGCGTCTCGTCGTCCTTTGCATGGATGCCCTCGATGTCTCGCTTCTGCTGATATTCGGCGATGGCACCGGGGTCCTTCGCGTCGACGCCGCCGAAGCCCCGGCAGAAGGCGTCCATCCCCTCGATGGTGGAGGTGTAGTAGCCCTTGGCGGGTGACGGCGAGGCGGGATTGCAAAGCCGCTCGAACCCACGCACGAAGTCCGGCGCGGTCACCGCCCGCACCGGGCGGGTGTTCCACAGGACTCCCTTGCGCAGCCGTACCGTGTAGGTCCGTCCGTCCTTGCCGATGTCGCCGTTCTCCCGTGTGGGAAGACGGACCGCGACGTCGGCACGCACGGGGACGGTCTCGTTGAAGTCGTTGGACGCGCGAGTCCCGAACAGGGTGCGCGCGTAGATCCGCGCCAGGCCGTACGCGCCGACGCTGGCCACCGACGCGGTGTCGAGATGCTCGACGTCGGACGAGCCGACGACCCTCAGCGTCCCCCCGTCGCGCGGTGGCCCGTCCGCACCCGAGGCGGTCTCCCCCCCGCCGCACGCCGTCAGCCCGACCGCGAGCCCGGCGAGACCCGCCGCCACTCTGATCACATCGCGTGCCATCACGTCCTCCACTCGGTCCTCGGAAGCGGGCGCGCAATCACTGGCGGTGTCACAGTAGGGCCGGAGCGTGACGAAGAGCCGCTACATCACCGTTTTCCTCTGGGAGCTCTCAAGAAGTAAGGACGCGCTGACAGTGCGATGTCCACTGTCCAGGCGTCCTTTGAAGACTTCGTGATCGGATTCTCAACCTCTCACGACCCGCACCCCGCGACGAGCCCCCGCCCGCCCACAACACCCTCCCCGAACCGCTCCATGCCCCTCACCCGACCAGGCCGTCCACGAAACGTGGACGCTCGCCCCCGACCACACCGCGGGCGGAACGGCAAGGCCGCCCTGCCTGGTGGGCAGGGCGGCCTTGTGATGCCGTGTTCGGGGGACGACCTCAGCGGTCGACCTCACCGCGGATGAACCTCTCGACGGCCTCGCGGGCCTGGTCGTCGTTGTACTGCTCCGGCGGGGACTTCATGAAGTACGAGCTGGCCGACAGGATCGGGCCGCCGATGCCGCGGTCCTTGGCGATCTTCGCGGCGCGGACGGCGTCGATGATGACGCCGGCGGAGTTCGGAGAGTCCCAGACCTCCAGCTTGTACTCCAGGTTGAGGGGGGTGTCGCCGAACGACTTGCCCTCCAGGCGGACGTAGGCCCACTTGCGGTCGTCCAGCCACGGCACGTGGTCGGACGGGCCGATGTGCACGTCGGCCTTGGCCATCTCGTGCGGGATCTGCGACGTGACCGACTGGGTCTTGGAGATCTTCTTGGACTGGAGGCGCTTACGCTCCAGCATGTTCATGAAGTCCATGTTGCCGCCGAAGTTGAGCTGGTAGGTGCGCAGCAGCTCGACGCCGCGGTCCTCGAACAGCTTGGCCATCACGCGGTGGGTGATGGTCGCGCCGACCTGGGACTTGATGTCGTCACCGACGATCGGGACGCCGGCGTCGGCGAACTTCTGGGCCCACTCGGGGTCGCTGGCGATGAAGACCGGCAGCGCGTTCACGAACGCGACCTTGGCGTCGATCGCGCACTGGGCGTAGAAGCGGTCGGCTTCCTCCGAGCCCACGGGCAGGTAGGACACCAGGACGTCGACCTCGGCGTCCTTCAGCGCCTGCACCACGTCGACGGGCGCGGCGTCGGACTCCTCGACCATGTCGAGGTAGTACTCGCCAAGGCCGTCGAAGGTGTGGCCGCGCTGGACGATCACGCCGGTCGGCGGGACGTCGGCGAACTTGATGGTGTTGTTCTCGCTGGCGTGGATGGCCTCGGACAGGTCCATCCCGACCTTCTTGGCGTCGACGTCGAACGCCGCGACGAACTCGACGTCGCCGACGTGGTAGTCGCCGAACTGGACGTGCATGAGGCCGGGGACTCGCGTCTCGGGGGCCGCGTCCTTGTAGAACTCGACACCCTGGACGAGCGAAGAGGCGCAGTTGCCCACACCCACGATGGCTACGCGCACCGAACCCATCCGGTTGCTCCTTCTCTCTAGCGGAACATGTGGTGTTTCTTCACCCGACCTCGAAGGCACGGGGCCGTCAGCGGCCCTTGTCCCGAGGCATGTCCTGATTAGCCGAAGATGACTTTGCTTGTTGTTCCTGCTCCGCCCGCTCGCGCCCGATGAGCTCGTTGAGCCACCTGACCTCGCGTTCGACGGACTCCAGCCCGTGGTTCTGCAGCTCAAGGGTGTAGGAGTCGACCCGCTCCCGGGTCCGCGCCAGGGCGGCGCGCACGCTTTCGAGCCGCTCCTCCAGCCGGCTGCGCCGGCCTTCGAGGATCCTCAGCCGGACGTCCGCGCGGGTGTGCGAGAAGAAGGCGAAGTGCACGCCGAACCCCTCGTCCTCCCATGACGCCGGGCCGGCCTCGGTGAGGAGCTGCTGGAGCCGCTCCTTGCCGTCGGCGGTGAGCTTGTAGACGATCTTCGATCGGCGGCTCTGCAACGCCAGCGCCGTGTTCGGCTCCTCCGGCCGGTCCTCCATGATCAGCCCGCTGGTGAGGAGCTGCTTGAGGCACGGGTAGAGCGATCCGTACGAGAAGGCGCGGAACATGCCCAGCAGGGCGTTGAGCCGCTTGCGCAGCTCGTACCCGTGCATCGGGGATTCGTGCAGCAGGCCGAGCACGGCGAGCTCCAGCACGCCCGCGCCCTTCTTGCCCGCCATCCCGGTTCCCTCTTCCGCCGAGCCGATGTCTCAATCCGATGTATCGAGCGAATGTATCGCTTCGATACATCGCAAAGATACGTACGCGCGCGCCTCCTGGCAAGTCCACCCTCTGTCCGCTGGTCAGGAAGCTGCCGGGTCGTTCGCCGAACCCCGTCACACCATGGTCGAACCCAGCCCCGGAGCGCGAAAGTAGAACCGCGTTCTGTGGATAACCGGCCGTCGTGGTTCCCCGAGGTCGACCCGCGAGGCTTACGCTGCTGACATGTGGGGTCGGAGCCGCCGGTGAGACCGAGATCGGTGGTCGACTACGGACTCGCGAAGCGGGCGGCGCTCGCGGAATTGCGGTCCGGCTCCGTGACCAGGGACGACGCGTGCGACGCCCATCCCTACCTGCTTCGTGCGGCCAGGTATCACGGCGAGCCCACCGACCAGCGGTGCCCCGTCTGTGACCGGGAGCGGCTCACCCACGTGACCTACGTATACGGGGACGAACTGGGGCGTTACGAAGGTCGTGTCAGAGCCACTGCCGAGCTCGCCGAGATGGATCGCGAATACGGCGAATTCCGGGTGTATGTGGTGGAAGTGTGTCAAAGTTGCGCTTGGAACCACCTGGCCGTGTCCTACGTCCTCGGTCACGGGGAGCAGAGCCCCGAGCGGTAGACAGCGAGGGAGGATTTCGCCGACCGCACCGTTGGTCAGGGCGTTGACCAGCCGGAACACAGGTTCACCGTGCATTGCGCTCCCCCCGCTCACCAGCCCGCACAGTACTCTTCGGACGGCGCACGAGTCGTTGTCCCCTGTCGATGAGGTCGCGTGAGTAATCCAAGCCAGCCCCGACCGGAGTCCGGGTCGCAGTGGCCGGGCGGGCAGCAGGTCCCCCGTCTTGGCCGCTCAAGTGATCCGGAGTTGCCGGATGCCCAGAGCGAGGAGAATCCGGACGGCGGTCCATCACCCCTCGCCGGCGGAGCCGTCCCCGGGCCGTCCGCCGTTCCGTCTTCCGCTCCCGCGGACGGCGAGGGCGCTCTGGAACCGGACGCCACGGCCATCTTCGGCCCACCGCCGCCGTCATCCGGCGAGCACCTCTCCAGGGGGCCACAATCCCCTGGCGTCCCCGCTCGCCCTTCCGGTGACCCTCTGGCAGAGGATCCCCTCACTCCTGGCTTCATGGGCGCACCTGCGGCACCTTCCGCCGCAGATGGTCTCAGCGCCCAGTCGGGTTCGTTCCGCAGCGGGACAAGCGGGCCGGGTGCTGCGGGCGTTCCGGGCGGGCCGGGCGTTCCGAGCGGGCCGGGCGTTCCGAACGGGCTGAGTGGGGCTAGCGCGCCGCCGTCCGGTCTGCTGAACGGACCGGCCCCCTCCGCGTCCTCAGGAGCCTTCGGCATCGCCCCGGACGGGCCGAGGCCCTCTGACGGTCTCTCCAAACCCGCGTCTACCGGTACCGGCGGTCCGTCCGTGAGCGGGCCCGCCGGTCCGAGTGGCCTGGGCACGCCTCCACCTTCGCCTCCCCCGGCCACAAGTGCGTCTGGCGGTTCGGTCAAGGACGATGCGCTGGGCAGCTTCGACACGACGCGAACCGACATAGGAAGCAGCGCTTCGAGCGCTCCCGGTGACGGTGCTGCTGTAGGTGGGCCGACGATGTCGGCGGGTCCCTCCGGCATCGGCATCCCGAATGGACTCGGCGGTGGGGGAAGCGGTGCCATCCCTTTCCCACCGCCCGGCACCCCTGGCCCGGGTTCGTCGAGCGGGCCGACGCCGGTCACGGGCCCTGGGCGTGACATGCCGCCTAGCGGACCCGGTGTCTTCAATGCTCCGGGTCCGGTCGCCGGCCCTGGAGCTGTCGGCGGTGTGGGGCCTGGCATGGCCGCCGGGCCGCCCTCTATGAGACCGCCCGAGCGATCCGGGAGCATTCCGATCGGTGGACCGGGCGGCCCTGTTGGGCCTAACGGACCTATTGGTCCGGGCGGCCCTGTTGGACTCGGCGGGCCCGGCGGAATGGGGCCGGGCGGTCCTGGTCCTTCTGGTTCCTTCGGGGTGGGTGGCGCAGCGCCCGGCCCCGGGTTCGGCATGCCCGGGACACCTCCCGGGCCCGGGCATCGAGCCGCCGGAGGCGGAGCCGGGCTGGCCGGTGGCCTCGGCGCGGTCAAGGCACGGCTCGCCAATGTCAGTGTTCCGGGCGTTTCGAAGAAGTCCGGCGGCAAGGGGCAGCGTGGGTCTTCTGGCCCCGGCCACCCCGGCGCCTTCTTGAGCCCCGCAGGCCCGGGTGGCCCCGGCATGCCCGGCGGCCCCGGACCCGGTGGCCCCGGTGGTCCGGGCGGGCCGGGGGGTCCTGGTGGGCCCAGCGGCCCTGGTGGGCCCGGAAAGCCTCCGGCCCGGAAGCGGAGCTTCGTCGATCATCTTCGGTCGCGGAACACGGGGTGGCGGCGTTTCATCCCCTCGTGGAAGATCGTGGCCGGCGTCTGCGCGCTCGGATTCGTCAGCTTCCTCACGCTGATCTGGGTCGCGTACGCGAACACGCCCACTCCGGCCGAGCCGACCGTGGCCGGCGTCGAGGACCAGGCGTCGATCTTCTACTTCACCGACCGCACCGAGATCGGACGGATCGGGAAGAAGCGGCAGAGCGTCGAGCTGAAGCAGGTGCCGCCGATCGTCCAGGACGCGGTGCTGGCCGCGGAGAACCGGAGCTTCCGCACCGACCCGGGTTTCTCGGTGAAGGGGACGACCCGGGCGGTGTGGGCGAACCTGACCGGCGGGTCGGGCGGCGGATCCACGATCACGCAGCAGCTCGCGAAGAACTACTACTCCGATCCGGCCAACCGGACCATGAGCCGGAAGTTCCAGGAGCTGTTCATCTCGCTGAAGCTGGAGGACAAGTACTCCAAGGACGAGATCCTCAAGCTCTACCTGAACACCATCTACTTCGGCCGTGACACCTACGGCATCCAGGCGGCGTCCCGGGAGTACTTCGGCAAGGACGTGTGGGAGCTGAAGCCGGACCAGGCGGCCGTCCTCGGCGGGATCATCCAGAACCCGAACCGGGACCCGGGCGAGAAGGCGAACCGGGCGTGGGCGAACGAGCGGTACCAGTACACGCTCAAGGGCCTGGTCTCGATGAAGAAGCTCAGCGAGGCCGACGCGAACCGGTACATGGCGAAGCTCCCCAAGATCAACAAGGCGGGGACCGGCGACCAGCTCTACAGCGGCCAGCGCGGCTACATGCTGATGCGGGCCAAGGAGGAGCTGCGCAGGCTGAAGATCGACAACAAGGAGCTGACGACCAAGGGCCTGCGCGTCTACACGACCTTCGACAGCAGGAAGATGAAGCAGGCCGAGCGGGCGGCGCAGCGCACCGTCCCGCAGGTGGACCCGAAGAAGCTCGCGAAGAAGAAGATCCGTGTCGGGCTGGTGTCGGTGAACACGGCCAACGGCGAGGTCGTCGCGTTCTACGGCGGGCCGGACTACCTGGCGCAGGCGTTCGACAACGTGTGGTCTGGGTCGGCGCAGGCGGGGTCGGCGATGAAGCCGTACGTGCTGGCGACCGCGCTCAAGCAGGGCTACAGCCTGAAGAGCATGGTCGAGGGCAGGTCGATGACGCCGATCGACCCGAACGGGAACGTGGTGCCGAGGGGCACCGCGAACGCCACGGTCGTCCCGAACAGCCATGACGAGGGACCGGCGATCGACCTCGTCAAGGCGACGCAGGACTCGGTGAACACGGCGTTCCTCCAGCTGATGGGCAAGGTCGGCATCCCCGAGGTGATCAAGACCGAGACGGACGCGGGCATCGCGTCCGACCTGCTCAAGCCGCACTCCTGCTGCATCAACCTCGCCCTCGGCGTCAACAACATCCGTCCGATCGAGCAGGCGGCGGGGTACGCGGCGTTCGCCAACGGCGGCGTCTACCACCAGCCGCACGTGATCCGTACCGTCAAGATGAGCGATAACAAGACGGTGCGCCTGAAGCCGCGGTACGAGTCGCGCCGCATCTTCGACCGCAAGGTCGCGGCGAACGCGACCTACGCGATGCAGCAGGTCATCCGGGGCGGGACCGCGACGGCGGCGGCGCTGCCGGACGGCCGTCCCGCCGCGGGCAAGACCGGCACGACCGACCGGAACGTCGCGACGTGGTTCGTCGGGTACGTGCCGCAGATGTCGACGGCCGTCACCTTGTACAACGACGCGACCGGTCCGGACGGGAAGAAGAAGTCGCTCATCCTGCCGGGCATCGGCGAAGTCCAAGGCGGGACGATCCCGGCCCGCATCTGGCGCACCTACATGTCGAACGCGACGCAGGGGATGAGCCCCGAGGCGTTCCCGCAGCCGGTGTGGGACGGGATCGTGCAGAGATGGGCGAAGCCACCGCCCAAGAGAGAGGACGACGGAAGGCCGCCGTGGTGCGATGGTCCGTTCGGTCAGTTCGACCCGCGGTGCCAGGACGACGACGACGGCGGTTCCGGCGACGGTGACAAGCCGCCGTGCCAGTCGCCGTTCCCGGATGGGAACTGCGACCCGAACAAGCCGCCGGGCAACCCGCCACCGCGTTGGTGGTGCGGCCTCCACCGTGGCGATCCGTCGTGCCGTTTCGGCGGCGGCGGGCGTCAGCCGCGGGCGGAGGGCACGGCGCAGCTGCTACCGCTCACAAGGCCGCCCGAACGGGCTGGGACGGCCGCTGGGAAAGGCGGTGTGAGATGAAGCGGGACCTCGCTCCTCCGGCCCCCCTGCCCCCACGTGCGCAGTACTCTCGGACGACGCACAGCCGTACCCCAGTTGATGAGGTCGCGTGAGCAACCCAAGCCGTTACGGACCCGAATACGGAGAGAGCCCTGGCAGAAGGGGCTCGCCCCGTCCCGCCTCGTCGGGCATGCCCGGCGGTGTGCCGCGTGGCGCACCGGCAGGTTCGCCGACACCGGGACGGGTGGCGCGCCCGGGCGCGAGGCCCGGCGGACGCGGCGCGGGTCCCTCACGAGCCGGATCCCCCGGAGCCCCACCCGGGGCGGGTGCGCCCGGCGCGCGTCGCCGCGGAGGGCCGACGGCGGTGCGCACCGGTCCCGGCGGTCCTGGAGGACCCGGTGGCCTGGGAGGGCCGGGTGGACGCGGTGGTCCCGGAGGCCCGGGCGGTCCCGGCGGTCCTTGGGACGGCGGCAGGGACGGCGGCAGGGGCCGGCGCGGCAAGCGGTCCGACAAGCCCCGGAAGACCGGATGGCGCCGGTACGTACCGTCCTGGAAGATCGTGCTGGGCGTCTTCACGGTGATGGTGCTCGGCCTGGCGACGCTCGTCTTCGTCGCGTACCAGAACACCCCGATCCCGGACGAGGCGCAGCAGGACGCGATCAAGCAGGAGTCGGTGATCACCTACCGGGACGGGTCGGCGCTGGCCCGGATCGGGACGCACCGCGAGAGCCTCCCGCTGGAGAAGATCCCGAGGCACGTGCAGAACGCGGTGCTCGCCGCCGAGGACCGCAACTTCTGGAATGAGCCGGGCATCTCGCCGACGGGCGTCGCGCGGGCGCTGGTCAAGACGGCGACCGGAGGCGACGTCCAGGGCGGTTCGACGATCACCCAGCAGCTCGCCCGCAACTACTTCGAGGGCCTGAGCCAGGACCGCACGATCAGCCGCAAGCTCAAGGAGATCCTGATCTCCATCCGGGCCGGCCAGGAGATCGACAAGAAGGAGATCCTGAAGCTCTACCTCAACACGGTCTACTTCGGGCGCAGCGCGTACGGCATCCAGGCCGCCTCCCGCGCCTACTTCCACACCACCGTCGACAAGATCGACGAGTCGCAGGCGGCGATGCTGGCCGCGATGATCCAGCGTCCGACCTACTTCGCCTCCTACGGTCCCGCCAGCAACCCGGCGAAGAAGGCGCTGATCGAGCGCTGGAACTACGTCCTGGACGGGATGGAGAAGGAAGAGTGGATCGACCCGGCGAAGCGCGCGTCGGCGAAGTTCCCGCAGACGCAGAAGCAGTGGAGTGACGTCAAGGGCGGCCCCCAGGACGGCTACCTCCAGGACCGGGTCATGCGCGAGCTGAAGGTCCTCGGCATCGACGAGAAGCAGGTCGAGACCGGCGGTCTGAAGATCACGACGACCTTCGACAAGCGGCTCCAGGACACCACCGCCGCGGTGGTGAACCAGGTCAAGCGCGAGTCCAACCTCGGCAACGACATCCACTTCGGGCTCACCGCGATCGACCCGAAGACCGGTGGCGTGGTGGCCTCCTACGGTGGCCGCAGCTACGCGCGGCAGCAGTTCGACGACTCCTTCCAGGGCACCGTGCAGCCGGGCTCGTCGTTCAAGCCGATCGTGCTGGCGACGGCCCTCGACCAGGGCGTCAGCCTCCAGACCACGATGGACGGCAGCTACCGCCGGACGATCGGCGGGGCGACCTTCACCAACGACAGCCGTTCCGAGAACGGCGTGTACAACCTCAAGCAGATGACGGCGATGTCCATCAACACCGCCTACGTCGAGCTGGGGCAGAAGGTCGGGCTCGACAAGGTGGCCGAGATGGCCGTCAAGATGGGCGTCCCCAAGGACACCCAGAACCTCAAGAGCGGCTTCACCAGCCTCCCGCTCGGTGTCATCGACGCCAGCTCGGTCACGATGGCCTCGGTGTACTCGACGTTCGCCGCGGAGGGCGTGCACCGCAAGCCGCACGTCATCTCCAAGATCGTGGACAAGGACGGCAAGCGGATCAGGCTGCCGTGGGACAAGGAGGAGCGGGTCTTCTCCCAGGGCGTCGCCCGCGACGCGACGGCGGCGATGCGCGCGGTCGTCACGTCCGGTACCGGTAAGGGCGCGAGCCTCGGCATCCGCCCGGTCGCCGGCAAGACCGGCACCACCGACGAGAACAAGTCGGCCTGGTTCGTCGGGTACACGCCGGAGTACGCGACCTCGGTCGCGATGTGGCGCGAGGACAAGAACCGGAACCGCAAGTCGCTGATCGGGGTCGGCGGCTACAACCAGGTCTACGGTGGTACGGTTCCGGCCGACATCTTCCAGCGCTTCATGATGAAGGCGCTGGAGGGCAAGGAGATCTCGCAGTTCGGCCCGCCCGCCAACGGCGGGAGCATCGCGCCGTGGGCCGCGCCGAAGCCGACGCCCACCCCCTCGAACACGCCGACCGCGACCACGTCCCCGACGTGCCAGCCGAACACCCCCGGACGGCAGCAGCCCGGAACGGGCGGCGTCACCGGCAGGCCCTGCTCGTCGCGGAGCCCGGACCCGACCACCACCCCGACGCCCACCAACCCGGGCGGCGTGCCCTGTAACCAGGCGGGTCTTCCGCTCGGCTGCGACCCGAACCTCCCGCCGGAGGGCGACGACATCAGCTGGTGGTGCCAGCAAGGCCACATGAACCACCCGAAGTGCAGGGACCAGAAGCCCGGGGGAGACCCGCCGAACCCTCCGTGACCTGACCCGGTGCACGCCGGTATGGCCCAGAGCCCACGATGGCTCTGGGCCACACCCGTTTCCACAGCCGTTTGCTACGACGGGCTCCTCTCACGGCCTCTTCCCCAAAAAGGACCTCGATCGCCGAGTACGGGCAGCCGGACGTGAGCGACCAATAGTCTGCTGTCCATGTCGTCTTCGGAAAGGCTCGGTATGTCCACCGCACGCACGGACGGTGACGTGTGGGACGGACACGGGCGACTGGCGAGGGTGGCTCCGGTCCTGACCGGCGTCACAGCGCTGGTATGCCTCATGGGCTGGCTGCAGAAGCAGCCCTGCGCGTCGACGAGATTCGACTTCATCAAGACGACGACACGGGCGTGCTACACCGACGTCTACCCGCTCTATTACGTACGCGGGCTGAGCGACGGGAAGGTCCCCTACTTCGACACGTTCAACGCCGCGGGGTCCGACATCCACCATGTGGAGTACCCGGTGTTGAGCGGCGGCTTCATGCAGATCGCCGCCTTGCTCGTCCGTCCGTTCGGTGTGGACGAGCGTGGGATGGCCTTCTACAACGTCACTGTTTTCCTTCTCGCGCTGCTCGCGGTAGTGGCCGTTCTGGCGACGGCGTACGTGGCCGGTCGGCGATCCCTCAGGGTGGGTCTGATGGTCGCGCTGTCCCCCGCGCTGCTGCTGACCGCGTACATCAACTGGGATCTGCTGGCGGTGGCCCTGTCCGCGTTGTCGCTGGCGGCCTGGTCGGCGCGCCGTCCGGCGCTGGCGGGCGCGATGCTGGGACTCGCGATCGCGGCGAAGTTCTACCCGCTGCTGTTCCTGGGACCGCTCGTCCTGCTGTGCGTCCGGGCGGGGCAGTGGCGCGCCATGGGACGGATGCTCGCCGGCACGGCGGGCGCGTGGCTGTTGGTGAACCTGCCCGTCATGCTCTTCGCGTGGGACGGCTGGAAGGAGTTCTACACCTTCAGCCAGAAACGCGGCATCGACTGGGGATCCATCTTCTTCTTCCTCCAGGACCACGGGATGACGGGCCTGGACGACACGGACCGCCTGAACATGCTCGGTACGGGGACGTTCCTGGTCCTCGCGGCGGGGATCGCCGTTCTGACGCTGACCGCACCGAGACGTCCGCGGCTGCCGCAGCTGCTGTTCTTGGTGATTGTCGCGTTCATGCTTCCGAACAAGGTCTGGTCGCCGCAGTACGTCCTGTGGCTGCTGCCGTTGGCGGTGTTGGCCCGTCCTAAGCTGCCCGCCTTCCTCCTATGGCAACTCGGCGAGATCGTGTACTTCTTCGGCATCTGGTGGTACCTGCTGTCGGTGTCCAGTCAGACGCCAGGGGCCGGCCTGGGCGACACCCTTTCCGCGGTGCTGAGCCTTGACGCACCGGATGGCGGGATCAGTCACGACGTCTATGGAGTCGCGCTTCTGGCACGGTTCTCGACCGTCCTGCTGCTGGCGATGCTGGTGGTGTGGGACATTCTGCGTCCGTCCAGTGACCTCGTCCGTAGCGACGGTGTGGACGACCCTGCCGGTGGCGTTCTGGAGGACGCGGACGACGTGTTCTCGTTGCGTCGCTGGCGCAGACCCCGTCACGCGGTGCCCGTCACGTGACCGTCCCTGTCACGTGACGGTGCCCCGTCACGTGACCGTCCTCGTTCTGGGCACATGAGCGGCGAGTGCCGCACCGCAGGAGCAATGCGCACTCGCCGGATGTCGTTCAGGAGACGCGTGTGGGGTCGTCCACGGTGGGGAACGTGCCGTCCTTGTGGGCGCGACGGACGTCCTTGACGTACTCGCGGGAGAACATCGCCGAGAGGGTCGCGATCCCACCTCGGTGAACGCGGATCTCGGCGTGCCGCATCTCGCCGGTGATGCGGATGCGTCGTCCCTCGCCGTTGTGGCCGGTCCAGTCCTTGACGCGGCCGCGGCCGGTGTAGCGCAGGTCCCAGTGGTCGACGTCGGCGTCCTCGGGCACCAGCAGCTTGAGCATCGAGTGGTCCAAGGCGACGTCGATCTCGATGTCGCCGTCCTCGATGTGCGGCGAGCGCAGATCGAGGACGGCCGAGCCGCGGCGGACGCGGACCTCGAACCGGCGGGACTCCGTCCACTGGCCGAGCTTCTTGACCGAGTCGTAGTGCGCCTGGACGCGGGTGGCGGGCACGGCAGCGGGCACCGTAGCGGACACTGTCGGCGTGGTGTTCATCTCTGTGTTCCTCTCGGAATCGGGCAACTACCTCGCTCGAAGAGCAACTCTTCTTGAGAGTCTCTCCGAAATAGAGAGTAGATGGATGCGGAAGGGACGTCAAGCGGCAGAGCCGGCGCGACGTCTGTGCAGAAGGAGTCCCCGGTCGCGAACCGGGAAGGAACACCGCCGGTAGAGCCGGTTGCCCGACGTCCCGACGTCCCGACGCTCGGCGACGTGGGGACACGGAGAGCGGGAGAGGACGTGGACGCGGAACAGGCACTGGACGACCTGCTCGCGGGGCGGGTGAATCCGGGCGTCTACCAGTGGACGACCCGTCCGGCGCCCGACGCGGACAGTGGCACGAGCTGGAGGGAACGGGCCGAGCGTGCAGGCTGGCGCGGGTTCCACCTCGATGGGCACCACGTCCGCGACAAGGAAGCGTTCCTGCGTCTCTGCGCGGAGGTCTTCGACTTCCCCGAGTGGTTCGGTGGCAACTGGGACGCCCTGGCGGACTGCCTTGCAGACCTCTCGTGGACGTCCGCGCGTCATAGTCGTGTCGTGCTGTACGAGTCGTGGCCCGAACTGGCCGAGGCAGAACCGGAGTCGTTCCGGACGGTCCTGGACGTCTTCGCAGATGCGGTGGAGGTGTGGCGGGACACCCCCACCCCCATGACGGTCATCCTGTCGAGCGTTGGAGTGGAGGCGGAGGGCGTCCCCCGGATCGCCTGAACAGCCGCCACCCGGGACAACGGCAAGTGGGTGTCAGCAGGCGTGCATGTCAGCGAGCGTGTAGTGACGAACGTGCGTCGGCGGCTTCGTATCGGCGGGTGTTGCGAACGGGCTGTTCGTGCGAGTGCAGTAGGCGAGCCAGTGGGTGGACGTCAGGAGGCGACGTCAGTACGTGGACGTCGACGGATCGTTGTTGATGCTCCAGATCGCCGCCCCGTAGATCCCCACGATGACGATCCAGTAGAGCAGTCCGATCACGGCGAAGATGTAGCCCAGGATCAGCCCGGCCGTGGCCATGCCGCCGCCGCCTTCCCCGGAGCGCCTGATCTGCCCCTGCGCGACGTGCCCGAAGATGATGGCGCCGACGGAGAAGACGACTCCGCCGCAGGTCAGGACACCGATGATGCCGAGCACCATGGACGCCACGGCCATACCGTTGTTACGCGGGACGACCGGCGGCCCGCCGCCGTAGTAGTGGTGCTGCACGGACGGTTGCTGCTGGTACTGGCCGTAGGGGTCCGACCCGTAGCCGCCGTACGGGTCGTAGGGGGGTTGTGCCATGGACTTCCCGATCGGTTGGCGCGCCCGCCGTCGCCTGTGGTACCGCGCGTGCGCTGAGGGCTGAGGGTTCGGATTATGCCAGTCGGACCGTACGCGCGGACTTATCGCATTCCGCGCTCATGCGAGGTTAGATGCGGTCGGCCGGATCCGGGTTCCCGCTTCAGGCGTCGAGGTTGGAACGCAACCAGGCGATGTCGTCGGCCTGCCCGGGGCCGGGCGTCTCCACGACCACGGGCGCCCCGGCGGCGCGCACGACACCGAGGATCAGGTCGGTGTCGATCCGGCCCGCGCCGAGGTTGGCGTGCCGGTCAGCGCCCGACCCGAACGTGTCGCGGCTGTCGTTGCAGTGGACGAGGTCGATGCGTCCGGTGATCGCCTTGATCCGGTCGACCGCGTCGATGAGCTCCTCGCCGGCCGCGTGCGCGTGGCAGGTGTCGAGGCAGAAGCCGAGCTTGGAGTCGAGCCCGTCCAGGCCCGACAGGACCTCCCACAGCCGGGCGATCCGGTCGAACTTACGCGCCATCGCGTTGCCGCCGCCCGCGGTGTTCTCGATGAGGACCGGGATCGGGCACTCGATCCTCTCGAACACCTTGCGCCAGTTCTCGAAACCCGTCTCGGGATCGTCGTCCTTCAGCACGTGCCCGCCGTGCACGATCAGCCCCTTCGCGCCGATCGAGGCCGCCGCCTCCAGTTGCTGGGTGAGGTTCTTCCGGCTCGGGATGCGGATCCGGTTGTTGGACGTCGCCACGTTCACCGTGTAGGGCGCGTGGACGTACACGTCGACGCCGGACCCGTCCAGCGCCTCGACGCCCTCGGGCAGGACGGGCTTCTTCCAGCCCTGCGGGTCGCCCAGGAAGAACTGGACGACGTCCGCGCCGATGGCGCGCGCGTTGTCGAGCGGGTTGGTCTGGTCGACGTGGGCTCCGATGCGCATGACACCGAGGTTAGCCGCGTGCCACGACAATCCGTGGCCGTGCCCGTCAGATCGTGAAGCCGCCGAGCCGTCGGACCGTGCAGCCGCCGCGTCCTCAGATTGTGAAGCCGCCGTGTCCTCAGATCGTGAAGCCGCCGTGGCTCACCGCGAAGGCCCCGCCGATGAACGCGGCGACCATGCCGATGACGTTCAGCCAGCGCTCGTTGGTCGTCGCGGAGACCAGCTGGGAGTACAGGGCGAGTGGCAGCCCGATCACCGCCGCGACCGCCCCGAAGAAGTGCGTCACCGGGATCGAGCCCAGGATGAGGGCCGCGACACCGATCGTGATGGCCGCCACCGCCAGCGCGTTCTCCAGCTGATGACCGTCGGCGCGGACACCCGCGGCGGCCTGCTCGCCCCCGGCCGTCTCCTGTCGCATCGGACCTCCTCCAGGTCGTCACGCCGGCGCGTCCGGCCGCGGCGTGGCGGCGGGGCGTACGGGCCGTGCGCGTAGAAGGGATTCCCGTCACGCCCGGGGATCAACCAGCGTGCTCGCGCGGAAATTGTCGGCGCCAGCCGGTAACGTCGAACATGGTTTCGAGAACACGGTCTCGGGACCGTCCCCGAGGGGAAGCGGGGAGAGCAGGAGGTGCACGACCGTGAACCGACAGCACCGTGCGGCCGCGGTGCGGGAGGCCGGCGGGACCCGCCGGCCGGCCCGTCCCCGGCTGCCCGGAAGCGCGCACAGGGGCGAAAGAGCGGAGGCGAGGCGATGAACAGCAGTGAGTTGGGGGTCATCGGTGACGCGGAGCTCGTCGAGGAGTTGTCGCTGCTGACGACTCAGACCGCCCGCATGCGCGCTCGCATGGCCGACATCATGGCGGAGCTGGAGCGGCGCCGCTGCGCCAAGCCCGCCCAGCCGTCCGTCCGCCGCTGAGCCCGCCCCGATGCCGTCCCAGGTGCAGCCCGTCGTGGCATCTCCCGCGCCTTCCACGTCCGCCGGGACGCCCCGCGGCCCCTCGTCGCGAAGCGCCCGCACCCGTCCGGAAGGTGTGCTCTCGCCGGGGTGCCGCGGCGCCGCCTGGCGGCGGGTCGTGTCCGTGCGGCGGGGAGCTGGGGCGAAGCGGCTCGTACGCTGCCGACACTTGGTAGCCTGTATCGGTCTCGTGGCAGGTCCGCCCGGCGATCCGGGTCCGGTGCCGTCACGGGAGACGCAACAGCCCTCCTGTCACGGAGAGACCGTGACCGCATCAGTCCAGAGGAGGTAGGGACACAGCATGCGTCGTTACGAACTTATGGCGATCCTCGACCCCGCCATCGACGAGCGCACCGCGAACACGGCCCTCGACCCGTTCCTGAAGGTCGTCAAGGACGGCGGCGGCAGCGTGGAGAAGGTCGACGTCTGGGGCCGCCGGCGCCTGGCGTACGACATCCAGAAGAAGTCCGAAGGCATCTACGCGGTGGTCGACCTGTCGGCTGAGCCTGCCACGGTCAAGGAGCTCGACCGTCAGCTCAACCTGAGCGAGTCGATCCTCCGCACCAAGGTCATCCGTCCCGAGGTCCACTGAGCCGGGCTCAGTCCTCACACCAGCCGGAGCGAGCCCCATGGCAGGCGACACCGTAATCACGATCGTCGGGAACCTCGTCGAGGACCCGAATCTGCGCTTCACCCCGAGCGGCCAGGCGGTCGCGTCGTTCCGCATCGCCTCGACGCCACGGACCTTCGACCGTCAGTCGGGCGAATGGAAGGACGGCGAGGCGCTGTTCCTGACCTGCAGCGTCTGGCGGCAGGCCGCCGAGAACGTCGCCGAGAGCCTGCAGCGCGGCATGCGGGTGATCGTGCAGGGACGGCTCAAGCAGCGCTCGTACGAGACCCGCGAGGGCGAGAAGCGCACCGTCTATGAGATCGATGTCGAAGAGGTCGGCCCGTCGCTGCGCAGCGCCACCGCGAAGGTCAACAAGACCCAGCGGCAGGGCGGCGGCGGTGGCGGCGGCTTCGGAGGCGGCGGTGGCGGCGGCCAGGGCGGCGGCGGCTTCGGCGGTGGCGGCGGCCAGCAAGGCGGCGGTGGCGGCTTCGGCGGCGGCCAGCAGGGCGGCGGCGGAGCCCCCGCCGACGACCCCTGGGCCACCGGCGGCGGTGGCGGCGGTGGCGGCGGATTCTCCGACGACCCGCCGTTCTAACGGCCGCCCGGCCGGTTCACCGGCCGCGCACAGCACGACCAAGACATGTACACGTCCATTCCCGCGCGAGCGGGGCTCTCATAAAGGAGCACCACGATGGCGAAGCCACCTCCTCGCAAGCCGAAGAAGAAGGTTTGCGTTTTCTGCCAGGAGAAGATCTCCTACGTCGACTACAAGGACACCGGTCTGCTGCGGAAGTTCATCTCCGACCGCGGCAAGATCCGTGCCCGGCGGGTGACCGGCAACTGCACCCAGCACCAGCGGGACGTCGCCACGGCGATCAAGAACGCCCGTGAGATGGCGCTGCTGCCGTACACCAGCACCGCGCGCTGAGTCAGGGGGACGACAGATCATGAAGCTCATCCTGACCCAGCAGGTCTCCGGACTCGGCGAGCCCGGTGACGTCATCGAGGTCCGCGACGGCTACGGCCGCAACTACCTCGTCCCCCGCGGTTTCGCGATCAAGTGGACCCGGGGCGCCGAGAAGGAGATCGACTCGATCAAGAAGGCGCGTTCGGCCCGCGAGATCGCGACCGTCGAGCACGCCAAGGAGGTCGCCGGCCAGCTGAAGGCGCTGCGGGTGACGCTGCGCACCCGGACCGGCAGCAACGGCCGCCTGTTCGGCGCGGTGACCGCCGCCGACATCGCCGAGGCGGTCAGGGCCGCGGACGGCCCCGACCTGGACCGCCGCCGCATCGAGATCGGCAACCCGATCAAGACGGTCGGCACCCACCGGGTCAGTGTCCGCCTGCACTCCGACGTCAACGCCACGATCGACGTCAACGTCATCGAGGCCTGACACACGTCCGGCCGGACGGCCCCCATCCCCGCGTCCTGGGGGTGGGGGTCGTTCGCTTTCGTCCATGCCGCCCCGAGTGCGCGGCCATGTCCACGACCGACCGGGCGGTGATCAGCGCCGGTGTGGAGCCGCGTTCCCGGTGCCCGCGCCGGGGCGCGCACTCGCATGACGGTGTTTCTTGTGAAACGTGCGCGAACCGCCCTGAGCTTGGGTGATCGACAGAGCGACCGCTACGTTCCGTCAGGTAGATCATCGCGGGACGAAGGGGGACGGTGTTGATCGCGCAATCGGGGGACGGCGCGGCCGACGGGGAACGCGACGGCTCGCCGATGACGCGCGACCCGGGCCGGGAAGGCCCGCCCATGACGCGCCGCTCGCTCATCGGCGGGGTGATAGGCGCCGGTCTGCTGGCCATCGGCCCGACGGCCGACGGCGGAGCCATGGCGGACGATCTGCCCGGAGACGATCTGCCCGCGGACGCCCTGGACGTCCGTTTCACGGCGGACGCCCCCCGCGTCCACACCCGTGCCGACTGGAAGGCCAAGCCGCCGAGGCGGCCCGCGACCGTCCTCGACAGGCCGCCGGACCGGATCATCGTCCATCACACGGACACGGTGAACTCCGACGACCGGTCGATCACGCACGCGTACGCCCTGTCCCGGTACATCCAGGACTTCCACATGGGCAAGCGGAACTGGGACGACGCCGGGCAGCAGCTGACGATCAGCCGCGGCGGCATCGTGATGGAGGGGCGCAACCGGACGCTGAAGGCCATCAAGGCCGGGAGGCTCGTGGTGGGCGCGCAGGTGCTGCATCACAACGAGCACACGATCGGGATCGAGAACGAGGGCTCCTACATGCAGAAGGAGGTCCCCGAGCTCCTGTGGGACTCGCTGGTGGAGGTGTGCGTGTGGCTCTGCCGGGCCTACGACCTGGAGCCGTCCGATGCCATCGTGGGGCACCGCGACTACAACAGGACCGCGTGCCCGGGCGACGTGCTGTACGCGCGGCTGCCCGAACTGCGCCGGTCGGTCGCCGAGCGTCTGACGGATCCGCCCAAGAACGCGCAGGTCAAGCCAGAACCCGACATCGATGATGGCCTGCCGCTCCTCTCCCAGTTGGACGACCTCGGCTAAAAACTCCCGCGCCGGACGGGCCCGATGACGTTGCGGCGGACCGCGGGCAGATTCCCCACCGGCGTCACGCGGGTGACCACGCGCGCTCCCGACGGAACGCCGGTCGGCCGCACGATCAGCCGTCCCGGGTCTGGGATGGAACCGGACATCGTCTACGTCTCGGGTGTGGTGTAGCGGGTGCGGCGACGGGCGATCTCGGGGTCGATGCCCTCCACCAGCGACCAGATGCCCGCCACGCGTTCCACCAGGGTCTCCGGGGGCAGCCCGGCGAGACCCTCGGCCGCCAGGTCGTCGATCGCCTGGGTCAGCCGGGCCATCCGCTCGCCATGCGTGGAACACATGTTCGAATAGTAGCGAGTGTGGCAGCAGATGCGAGCGCCGATCGCCGATTTCGCGGGGCGGTTCTCACCGTGTCCTCCGCGTGGTGTGATCAAGACATGAGTCCGCGGAACGCCGTCCTACTCAGCGGGCACGGCCTCGTCCTGCGCGAGTGGGGCGACGACGACCTGGAAGCGCTGGTGGAGTTGTTCGACGACCCCGACATCGCCTACTGGACTCCGCTCGTCACGCCGTTCGACGTGGCGGCCGCCCGGACCTACATCGCCCGCGCCCGCGAGGGACGGGTGCGGGACGAGCGGCTTCACCTCGCCATCACGACGGACGGCCGCCGGCCGCTCGGTGAGGTCATGCTCAACAAGGTCTACGGGACGATCGGGTACGGGGTCGGCGCCGCGCACCGCGGCCAGGGGCTCGCGTCAAGGGCCGTCCTCCTGATGACCGAGTACGCCCTCGGGGCGGGCGGACTGGCCAGGGTGAGCCTGGAGATCGAGCCGGGCAACGCCGCCAGCGTCGCGGTCGCGCGCGCCGCCGGGTACCGCCTGACCGATGTCGCGCCCGTGGTCGTCGAGGACAAGGGCCGTCGCGTGGCCCTTCTCACCTGGACTCACGGCCCACCGGATGACGACCCCGCGCGGTGAGGGGCGGCGGCGCATGCTAGCGGGAGCCGGTCACCATCCAGCGGTCGCCGCGGGCGCGCAGGCCGAGGGTGACCATCCGGGTCGCCATCCAGAGGCCGATGGCGCCCCAGAGCCCGATGAGACCGGCGTCCAGGTGGTACAGCATGAGGGCCGCGGGCAGGAAGACGGCCGTCGCGATCAGGGTCGTCAGCGCGAGGTAGGTGCCGTCCCCCGCGCCGATCAGGATCCCGTCCAGGACGAACACCACTCCCGCGACGGGTTGCTGGACCGCGACCAGGATCAGCGAGGCGAGCAGCAGGTGGCGCACGTCCGCGTCCGGGGTGAACAGGGCGGGCAGCCAGGGACGCGCCGCGAGGATCAGCAGCCCGAACACGACGCCGCAGGCCACGCCCCAGCCGACCATGCGCCGGGTCACCGCGCGGGTGCCCGTGACGTCGGAGGCGCCGAGGTACCGGCCGGTGATCGCCTGGCCGGCGATGGCGATGGCGTCGAGCGCGAAGGCCAGCAGCGTCCACACCTGGAAGCCGACCTGGTAGGCGGCGATCTCGGCGTCCCCCATGCGGGCCGCGATCGATGTGCCCGTGATGAGGACGATCCGCAGCGCCGCCGTCCGGACGAGCAGCCCGATGCCGGCCGTCGCCGCCGTCCGCAGGCCCCGGCGGTCGGGCCGGACGGGGGCGCCGTGGCGGTGCGCGGCACGGAGCACCACCACCGTGTACACGGCCGCGCTCGCGGTCTGGGCGAGCACGGTGCCCCAGGCCGAGCCGGCGATCCCCCAGTCCAGGACCAGCACGAACACCGCGTTGAGCAGCAGGTTGGCAGAGAAGCCGCCGATGGAGACGAGCAGTGGCGTCCGGGTGTCCTGGAGGCCGCGCAGGACTCCCGTCCCGGCGAGGACGAGCAGCATCGGCGGGATCCCGAACAGGCTCACCCGCAGGTAGGTCTCGGCGTAGGGGGTCGCGGCCGGCGACGCGCCGAACGCCTCCACGATCGACGGGATCAGCGGCCATCCGGCGGCGATCAGGACGGCGCCGATGGCCAGCGCGAGCCACATCCCGTCGATGCCCTGCCGGACGGCCCCTCGCAGGTCCCCGGCGCCGACCTGCCGGGCGACCCCGGCGGTCGTCCCGTATGCCAGGAACACGCACAGGTAGACGAGGGTGGTCAGCGCCTGGCCGGCGACGCCCAGTCCGCCCAGCTGCGCGGTGCCGAGATGGCCGACGATCGCCGAGTCGGACAGCAGGAACAGCGGCTCGGCGACGAGGGCGCCGAACGCCGGGAGGGCGAGCCGCAGGATCTCGCGGTCGTGGACGTTCGCGCGCCGCAGGGGTGAGCCGAGCATATCGCCCGTAAGCTATCAGAATGTAATCTTCTTCTCAAAATCACTCCTTACATGGCGGGAAGTGGCCGACTTTCTTCACCGCACAGGCGGTGGACGGAGTTTCCGCAGCTCAAGGCTCCCCGCCGGGAATCGTCCCCGAGTTGTCCCCAGAGTTGTCCACAGGTCGTGCACAACCAAACCGGCGTGTCTGCACAGGGGCTCCACATCCTTGTCCACAGCTCGCTTTGCCCGTGACGGCGCGGGCTCGCGAGAATGTCGGACGCCTCAGGTAAACGTGGGATGGACGACCGGCGCTGGGGCGGACGGGGACGCCGGCGGCCGGGACGAAGGGGGTGCGACCGTGAGCGTGACCGATCTCGGACCGCAAGAGCACGAGTTCGAACGCACCCCGCCCAACGACATCACCGCCGAACAGGGCGTCCTCGGGGGCATGCTGCTCTCCGCGGACGCCATCGCCGAGGTCGTGGAACTCCTGCGCGCCGGTGACTTCTACCGTCCCGCGCACCAGATCATCTACGACACCATCCTCGACCTCTACGGCCGCGGCGACCCCGCCGACGCGGTCACCATCGCCGGTGAGCTCACCAAGAACGGCGAGATCGGGCGCATCGGCGGTGCCCCCTACCTGCACACCCTGATCTCCCTGGTGCCGACGGCCGCCAACGCCGGCTACTACGCCAAGATCGTCCACGAGCGATCGGTGCTCCGCAAGCTCGTCGAGACCGGCACCCGCATCGTCCAGATGGGCTACGCCGCCGACGGCGCCGACGCCGACGAGGTGCTCGACCGCGCGCAGGCCGAGGTCTTCGCCATCGCCGAGAAGCGCGCGGGGGAGGACTACGTCCCGCTGAGCGAGATCATGCCCGGGGCGCTCGACGAGATCGAGGCGATCGGCAGCCGCGGTGGCCAGATGGTCGGCTGCCCCACCGGCTTCGCCGACCTCGACGCGCTCACCAACGGGCTCCACCCCGGCCAGATGGTGGTGGTCGCGGCGCGTCCCGCCATGGGGAAGGCGACGGCGCTCGGCACGCCGCTGCCGACCCCCGCGGGCTGGACGACGATGGGCGAGGTCAAGGTCGGTGACCACCTGATCGGGGCCGACGGCAGGCCGACCCGCGTCGTCGCCGCGACCGAGGTGATGTACGGGCGGCCCTGCTACGAGGTGGAGTTCTCCGACGGCGAGGTGATCGTCGCCGACGCGCAGCACCAGTGGCGCACCACGACCCGTGCGAGCCGACGCCGGCGGAGCGAGCGCGGCACGGGCTGCCACCGGCCCGGCGAGACGATGGGCGACGTCCGATGGGCGGCGGCGGGCACCGGGCCCGCGAGCCTCCTCAGCAGGCGGGGGACGCCGGTCGAAGCCGGGACGATCCCCCCGAAGACGGCCCGCCGAGGAGAGGTCGTCACGACCGTCTCGCAGAAGCCGCCCCGCCATGACGGCGCAAGCCTCGACCGAGGATCCTTCCCCAGCGCGCTCCGCGGCGGGGGCTTCGCGACCACCGGGCAGTACAGGCCCATCAAGACCACCGAGGAGATCGCGGCGACGCTGCGCTGCGGGGACGGCCGTCCCAACCACGCCGTAGACGTGGCCGCGCCGTTCCGGCTCCCTCCCGCGGACCTGCTCATCGATCCCTACGTCCTGGGGGCATGGCTTGGCGGCGGAGACGGCCGGTCTGAAACGATCACCTGTCCCGACGAGGAGGTCCTGGCCCAGGTCGAGGCGGCCGGGCAGCCGGTCACGCGCGACGGGGTCTCCGGGCGATTCGTCCTCAGCGGCCTTACGGCGAAGCTCCAGGAGCTGGGACTGCGGCAGAACGCCCACATTCCTGTCCGCTACCTGCGCGCGTCGGAGCACCAGAGGCGGGCGCTGCTCGCCGGGCTGCTCGACACCGAGGGGCACGTCTCACGGGCCGGGCGGGTGCGTCTCGCGTTCGTCAGCGAGCGGCTTGCCGAAGACGTCCATGAGCTCATCCTGAGCCTTGGTAACCGCGCGACCTTGACGACCGGGCCGGACCAGGGCCGCTCCGCGGAGACACCGCCGGTGTACCGGATCGACTTCACACCGACCGGGCCGGTGTTCCGGCTGCCGCGCAAGGCGGCGCTCCAGCGCGGGACCGTCCACCCGAGCGCGAAGGTCCGTCACATCGTCGACGTCCGGCCGGTGGAGAGCGTCCCCGTCCGGTGCGTCCAGGTCGACAACGACGACCACATGTACCTGGCCGGGCGCTCGTGCGTCCCCACCCACAACTCGACGCTCGCGCTCGACTTCGCCCGCGCCGCGTCGATCAAGCATGGGCTGACCTCGGCGTTCTTCAGCCTGGAGATGGGCCGCAACGAGATCACGATGCGGCTGCTGTCCGCCGAGGCGCGGGTGGCGCTGCACGCGATGCGGTCCGGCACCATGCAGGACGAGGACTGGACGCGCCTGGCGCGGCGGATGAGCGAGGTCGCCGAGGCGCCGCTGTTCATCGACGACTCCCCCAACATGTCGATGATGGAGATCCGCGCCAAGTGCCGCCGCCTCAAACAGCAGCACGACCTGCGCCTGGTCATCATCGATTACCTCCAGCTCATGACCTCGGGCAAGCGGGTGGAGAGCCGGCAGGTCGAGGTCTCGGAGTTCTCCCGCTCGCTGAAGCTCCTCGCGAAGGAGCTGGGCGTCCCGGTGATCGCGCTCTCGCAGCTCAACCGTGGTCCCGAGCAGCGCACCGACAAGAAACCCATGGTGTCGGACCTGCGCGAGTCGGGCAGCATCGAGCAGGACGCGGACATGGTCATCCTGCTGCACCGCGAGGACGCCTACGAGAAGGAGTCGCCGCGCGCGGGGGAGGCCGACCTGATCGTCGCCAAGCACCGCAACGGCCCGACCGCGACGGTGACGGTCGCCTTCCAGGGCCACTACAGCCGATTCGTCGACATGGCCCAATAGGAGGGGCGAAGCCCGGCGGACCGGCGGACCAGCGGATGCGGTGGCGATTCCGCGTCCGTTTCCGGGCGGTGGTGCCACCATGCACGTTTCCGGGCGGTGCCACCATGCACTCCGCGGGTAGTTCGCGTGACGAATTGTCACGGGCGCTGCCGTATTCTGAAGCGGTGGGGAAGGCCGAGGAGCAGATGGGGGTCGTCACCGCGCTGGTGCGCTCCTCCTTTCTGGTGGACGCGGAGTACGCCCGGTCCGCCCGGGACCACGGGCTGACGGAGCAGCAGGGGCAGTTGCTGTGCGTGCTGATGTCGCAGCCTTACGGGATGGGCGAGCTGGGCGCGGTGCTGGGGCTGGCGAAGTCGAGCCTCACCGGCCTGGTCGACCGGTGCGCCCGCAACGGCCTGGTGCACCGCGAACCCGACCCACGGGACGGGCGGGCGGCGCGCGTCGCGCTCACCGCCCGGGGGGCCGCCGTCGCCGAGGAGTTCTACGCCGGGACCCACCGCCGCATCGAACGCCTGACCTCGGGTCTCACCGAGGACGAGCGCCGCACGCTCGCGGGGCTGCTCGGCCGGGTGGTGCTCGACAACGAGGTCCCGATCGTCTTCAAGGAGATGGACGAGGGGGCCGCCGCGCCCGGGTGAAGGCGCGTCAGCCGGTGCCGAAGAGCTCGGCGAACCGGTCGATGAGCAGGTGGGCGCCCTTGTACTCGGCGACGGTCCGGGCGGGCAGGACGGCGGCGCCGTCGGGCGAGGCGATCTGGCCGACGCCGGCGGCGGGGCCGAGCGGAAGGAGCACCGACGGGACGGGGGACGGCCGGTAGACGGCCGCGGGCTCCTCGCCCCTGACCTGGGCGGTGATGTTCGCCGCGACGACCTCGGCGTGCTTCATCGCGTGCGCGGCCATCTTGGCCTCGGCGATGTCGGTGATGTCGCCCAGGGCGTAGATGTGGTCGTGCCCGTGGACGTTGAGCTTCTCGGTCACCCGAACCTGCCCGCGAGGTGTGCGGACTGTGACCCTTCCGTCGCCGAGGTAGTCCCCGTTGACGCTGACGCCGTGGCAGCGGAACCAGATGTCGGCGGTGATGTCGCCGCCCGTGGTGCGCACCGTGAAGGTCTCGGCCCGTCCAGGCAGGGTGGGCGGCCCGGTGAGCAGGGCGGTGTCCAGCCGCAGCCCGATGTCCAGGTCGCCGAGCTGCCGGTGCAGGTCGTCGCGTAGTTCCGGCAGGAACCCGGGGAGCACCTCCTGCGCCGGATCGATGATCGTCACGTGCTTGTCCGGCCACATCGCCCTGATCTCACCGGCCAGTTCCAGGCCGACCGGACCGGCGCCGGTGATCAGCACGCGCCCCGCTCCCGCGAGTTCCTTGGACGTGGCGTGCAGCCTTTCCAGTGCCTGCTCCGTGACGTCGGTGTCCATCTTCGCCGGAAACGGGTAGCTGGAACCGGACGCGAGGACGACATAGTCGGCGTCCACGCGCTCACCGGAGGACAGGGTCACACCGCCGGGGTCCACCGAGACGGCGTGCCGGCGGACGACCCTGCCGCGGGTCAGCAGCCTGTCGTACGGGAAGAAGATGTTGCCCGCCCAGTCGGGCCGTACCAGCGCGCGCAGCGCCCCAGCGGAGTGGACGAAGGCGTCTTTCGGCTCGATGAGGATGACGTCGGTGTCCCCGTCCAGCGCCTTGGCGGCGGCGGCGCCACCGTATCCGCCGCCGATGACCGCGACAGTGCGTCCCATGATGGCTCCCAGAATTGTAAGTTCGTCCTACGAATCATATTAGTTCGCAGGACGAACTTCAAATGTCCGGGTGCCTCCGTGGTCAAGGCCGACCGGATGCCGCGCGCACGGTGGCCGCGGTCAGGGACGCGCGAGGAAGTCCTGGACGAGTTTGAGGAACTCGTCGGTCCGCTCCGCCATCGCGACATGACCGGTGTCCAGCTCGGCGTACTCGCTGCCGGGGACGGCGGCGAAGAACTCACGGTGGTTCTCCACCGGGATCGTGGCGTCCCGCGTGCAGCCGATCACCAGGGTGGGCGCCTCGATCCTCGGGAGGAGCCCGCGGATGTCCAGCCGTGTGACGAGGTCGATCTGGCGTCGCAGCCCGTCCGTCGGCTGCATGAAGTCGTGGAACTGTTCGACGGCCTCATGGCCGATCTGGTTGAGGTAGGGGCGGCTGTAGGCGTTGAGGGTCGCGAACCGTCCGAACGCGCCGGGATTGTCGGCGAGCAGCAGCCAGGTGTTCATCACCTGCTGGACGTACTCGTCTCCCGCGTGGGTGAGCCCCGCGATGGGGATCAGACGCCGGATCAGGTCGGGACGGAGCGCCGCGGCGGCCGCGACGGTCGGAGCCCCCAGGGAGAAGCCCATCAGGTCCACGGGCGTGTTCCCGGCGAAGTCCTCGATGACGGCGATGACCTGGGCGGCCAGCGCCTCGATGGTCAGCGGTGATCCGTCGTCCTCGGCGGGGACGCTGCCGGCGAGGTCGGGGAGGACCACGGTGTGCCGCTCGCCGAGCCGGGCGACGAGGGGGTCCCACATGATCGAGCCGGGTCCGGCGCCGTGGACGAGGACGAGCGGGGCCCCCGACCCTTCGTGCCGGTAGGTCACACGGGCGTGTCCAACGGTGAGAGTCGTCATGCCCCTGACTCCACCAGCGGACGGCGTGGATGAGGAGCGGACCGTTCTGGCTAGGACAAACGATCCCAGGCTGAGGGTTTCGGTCCGTCCGCGAGGCGGCCGATGATAGGGGCATGGACCGCCGTGAGCTCGCCGACTTCCTCCGCCGCTCCCGCGAGCGCCTGCGTCCGCAGGAGGTGGGGCTGGTGGCGGGGCCCCGGCGGCGCACTCCGGGGCTGCGCCGCGAGGAGGTGTCACAACTCGCCGGTATGTCCGCCGACTACTACATGCGGCTGGAGCAGGCGCGGAGCCCGCAGCCCTCGTCCCAGCTGCTCGGCTCGCTCGCCCGGGCGCTCCGGCTCACCGAGGACGAGCGCGACCATCTCTACATCCTCGCTGGTCACCGGCCGCCTGCCGGTCCGTACGCGGGGGAGCACGTCCGTCCCGGCCTGCTCTACCTGCTGGACCGGCTCCAGGAGACTCCCGCGCAGCTCGTCGGTGACCTCGGGGACGTGCTGGCACAGAACGCCATGGCGGAGGCGCTTTTCGGTTGCGTTTGCACGGTTGTGGAGCCTGACCGCAACATCGTCTGGCGCTGGTTCACGGACCCGTTCGTCCGGGAGGCGTATCCGGAGGACGAGCACGCCGACTACAGCCGCATGCACGTCGCCGACCTGCGGGCCGCGGTCGCGCGGCGGGGGGACGACCCGGTGGCGTCCGCCCTGGTCGAGCGGCTGCACCAGGCCAGCCAGGAGTTCACGCGGCTGTGGGAGCGGCACGAGGTCGCCGTGCACCGCGGCAGCCGGATGAGGGTCCTGCACCCGGAGGTCGGGGTGATCGAGTTCGAGGCGGAGGCGCTGCTGACCCCTGCCGAGGATCAGCGGCTCTTCGTGTTCACCCCGCCGCCCGGGACCGCGACCATCGAGGCCCTGGAACTGCTGCGGGTCATCGGCCCGGAGACCGCCCACCGGAGCCACGCCTGAGCCGCCACAAGGACGTGACCTCGGCCGAGCGGGCGGCGTGCAGCGGGTCGCCGGGGTCGGCGGCACGCGGATGCGTCGGCGTGGTGTCGAGCCGTCCCGCCACCTCCAGGCCGGACGTGCCGAACGCGCGGAGCAGGTCGTCGCGCGTGCGCAGCCCCAGGTGCTCGGCCAGGTCGGACAGGATCAGCCAGCCTTCGCCGTCGGTGTCGAGGTGTTCGGCGAGGCCGTCGAGGAATCCGCGGAGCATGCGGCCGTCCGGGTCGTAGACGGCGTGTTCCAGCGGCGAGCTGGGTTTCGCGGGTACCCATGGTGGATTGCACACGACGAGCCCGGCACGGCCTTCGGGGTACAAGTCGGCTTGGACGACCTCCACACGGTCGGCCACGTCCAGCCGACGGATGTTCTCGTGGGCACACGCAAGCGCGCGCGGGTCCTGGTCTGTGGCGATGACACGTCGTATGCCGCGGCGGGCGAGAACGGCCGCCAGCACACCGGTGCCCGTACCGATGTCGAACGCGTCCGTAGCCGGAGGCAGAGGTGCCTCGGCGACCAGATCGACGTATTCGCCTCTGACAGGTGAGAACACCCCGTAGTGAGGGTGGATCCTGTCTCCGCCCAGGGCGGGTATGGGCACGCCCTTCTGCCGCCACTCGTGTGCGCCTATCAGCCCCAGAAGCTCGCGCAAGGACGTCACATACGGCTCGTCGTCGGACCCATACGCCTCCGTGCACGCCTGTACGACGTCCGGTGCCCGCTTCAGCGCGACAACGTGCCCTGGCTCGAACGGAATGAGGAGCATGGCAAGCGTCCGCGCGCGCTGGGCCCGCGCCTGGCGGTACAGGTGAAACGCCTGAACCTGCGACGGTTCCGCCTTCCGTTTGCGGCGCCTCGGAGGACGATCGATCCGGCGCGCCAGGGCCGTGAGAAGCTGCCGCGCGTTCTGGAAGTCGCCGCGCCACAGCAGGGCCGTCCCTTCGCAGGCCAGGTGGTATGCGTCGTCCGCACGGGTCTCGTCGTCGACGACCATGACCCGGCGAGGCGGCGGTGCGCCACTCTCCGACCGCCACCGGACGCGATGCTCCGTCCCGCCCTCCCGCCAGCGGAGGAACGCCTCATCCGCAGCCACGGCGCCTTCGCCACCCTCCGTGTTTCCCACGTACGCAGCTCCTTCCGGATTCAGTGCGCCTCCCAAGTCTTCGCCACGGCGACACTTGTCTTGCCAGCGGTGCTGCTAGGAGACACCGCCGAGGTCGAAATAGGCGCTGCTGGACAGGTGCCGGGATGTTGCGGCTAGCTTCCGGAGTGCCTGCTCGGAGGGTGATCCCGGTTCGGCGGCGTACAGCATCAGGCGGCTGAGGTCGGGGTCGCCGGGCAGGTGGAGGGTCTCGAAGGGCAGGACGAGTCGTCCGGCCTCGGGGTGGACGAGCCGGGCCTCACCGTGCGTCAGGTCCGTCACGTGGTGTTCGGACCACAGCCGTCCGAAATCGGGGCTGCGTTCCCGCAGGCAGTTGATCAAAGACCGCAGCCGGGGGTCGTCCGGGTGCTCGCCGGATCGGAACCGCAGGTAGGCGACGTTGCGCCGGGCCACGTCCAGCCAGTTGTCGTCGAGCCGGGCCTTGTAGTCGCCGTTGAGGTGGATCTGGTGCGACCAGGTCCGCTCGTCCGCCGGGACGTTCGCCAGGTCCACGAAGACGGCCGAGGTCAGCCGGTTCCAGGCGACCACGTCGGTGTAGTGGCCGACGATGTAGGCGGGCGCGTGGTCGATGGCGTCGAGGAGGTTCTGGAGCGGGGCCCGCAGGCGGGGTGGCCCTGGCGCGGGTATCCAGCGCGGGGGGTGTGCGAGGCGGTGCAGGTGGGCGTGCTCGTCGGCGTCCAGGCGGAGTGCCCGTGATATCGCGTCGAGGATCTCTGTGGACACGTTGTCGGCGTTGCCCTGTTCAAGGCGGATGTAGTACGCGACGCTGACGCCGGCGAGCTGGGCGAGTTCTTCACGGCGCAGCCCGGGGACGCGACGGCGGCTTCCATAGGTGCGCACACCCACGTCCTCGGGTTGCAGACGCGCGCGCCGGGACTTGAGGAATTCGCCGAGTTCTCCTGTCTGCGCCATGCCGGTGAGGCTATCCGGCGGGCTTGGCGGTGATATCTCCGTTGCTGGTGGTCAGGTCGATAAGGAACCTGCCTGCCGGGTCGTTCGCGATCTTCAGGTTCTTGCCGCCGTCCCCCGTGCGGGCGGTCACCCGGTAGGGCGCGGCCGGGACGATCACGGTGACGTCCCCGTCACCGCTCTTCGCCCGGATGTCCTGAGGTGTGGCGAGCGTGAGGTCGATCTCGCCGTTGGACGTCTGCGCGTCGACGCGTCCGCCCCGGAGCCCGCTGCCCTGGATCCGGCCATCGGACGTCCGCGCGCTGACGGTGCCGTTCACGCCGTCCAGGTGGATGGATCCCGAACTGGTCCGCACGTCCACCTTGCCCACGCGCGTCAGTTCGATCCTGCCACTGGACGTCGAGCCGCTCACGGGAAGCCCGGCCGGCACGTCGACCGTGTAGCTCACCGAGCAGCGGGAGCCGCAGCCGCCGAGGACGAGGACGCCGTTCTCGATGCGGTGCGTCGGTCCGTCCGGCCGGTCGTCCCGGTAGCGGATCTTGCGGTGCAGGGCCGTCCTATCGGCTCCGCCGCGCACGGTCACGCCGCCGGAGCCGACGTCCACCCGGACGGCGGTGATCTTGCCCTTGAGTCCGGCGTCGTCCTCGTAGGTCGAGGCGAACGCCATGCCGCAGGCGCTCAGCGTGGTCCCGGCGACGGCGGCCACGAGAGCGGTCACGGTGAGGGTGGAGAGGTTGCGGCGCACGGTTACTCCTGTTCGGCCGTTCCGACCCGTCCGAATCTAGGAGGCGGGGGATCGGGTGGTCGCCCCGCCGGAGCGGTATGTCCGTTCTGGCTCCCAGGTCTCCCGGAGACCGCTACTCAGGTCCTCTCAGCCTGCTACCACCGGTGGTACGAACGGCCGGGGTCTGGGTGCCCGCGCGTCCCGCGACGATCGTCTTCCGCATGACCCTCATCACCGCCGCCCCCGCCGCCGAGCGGATGTCGTCGCGGCACAAGCTGGTCCTGACCCTTCTCCTCGGCGCGCAGTTCATGCTCGCCATCGACTTCTCCATCCTGAACGTGGCCCTGCCGGTCGTCGGCGAGGGCCTCGGGTTCGGCCTGGATCGACTCCAGTGGATCGCCACCGCGTTCGCGCTCCCCGCGGCCGGGTTCACCCTGCTTTTCGGCCGCGTCGCCGACCTGTTCGGACGGCGCCGGATGCTGCTCACCGGCATGGCGCTGCTGGCCGCGGGCTCGCTGATCGGCGGGCTCGCCGCGTCCCCCGCGATCCTGCTGGCGGGACGCGTGCTCCAGGGCCTGGCCACGGCGATCGCCACGCCGGCCGCGTTGTCGCTGCTCACGACGTCCTTCCCGGAGGGACCGCTGCGGACGCGGGCACTCGGCCTCAGCGGCGCGCTGATGTCCGCCGGGTTCACGGTGGGCGCGATCCTCGGCGGCGTCCTGACCGACCTGCTGAGCTGGCGCTGGGCGTTCCTGATCAACGTCCCGGTCGCCGTGGCGATCCTCGCCGTGACGCCCGCGGTGGTCGGGGAGAGCCGCTCGCGGGACGCCTCCCGGCTGGACGTGCCCGGGGCCGTGACCGTCACCGGCGGCCTGCTCGCGCTGGTGTACGGCATCACCTCGGCCGGCGCGCGCGGCTGGGACGACCCGGCCGGGCTCGGCGCCCTGGCCGCCGCCGCGGTCCTGCTCGTCGCGTTCGGCCTCATCGAACGCCGCTCACCGGCGCCGCTCGCTCCCCCGCGCGTCCTGACCAGGCGGACCGTGACGTGGGGCAACGTCGGCGGCTTCATCGCCTTCGCCACCGAGACCTCGCTGGTGTTCCTGATGACCCTCTACCTCCAGCAGGTCCTCGGGTTCTCGCCGCTGACCACGGGCCTCGCGCTCGGCGTGCTCGGCGCCGGGACGTTCGCGGGCGGCGTCGCCGCGCCCCGGATCATGGGACGGCTCGGCGGCCGGACGACCCTCGCGGCCGGTCTCGTCCTCCAGGCGGCCGCGACGCTGGCGCTGCTCGGACTCGGCTCCACGCGGGACGGGCTGGCCCTGATGCTCGCCGCCACCGCGATCGGCGGGTTCGGCAACCTCGTCGCGATCGTGGCGTTCATGGGGCTCGCGACGTCCGGGCTGCCGGACGGCGAGCAGGGCCTCGCGACCGGGCTCGCCACCATGACGCAGCAGGTCGCCATCACCCTCGGCATCCCGGTGATGAGCGCGGTCGCCACCGCGGGCACGGTGTCCGTGCTCGGTGGCGTGCACACCGCGACGCTGGTCAACGCGGCGGTCGCCGTCGCGGGCGCCGCCGTCATCGCCCTGTTCCTCCGCCGCTCTTGAAAGGCGCGAACCGATGGATCTTGACCTGTCCGGAAAGGTGTACATCGTCACGGGAGCCTCCGCCGGGATCGGGGAGGCCACCGCCCGGCTCCTCGCGGACGAGGGCGCCCACGTGGTGGGTGTCGCCCGGAAGCCGCTCGGCGACGGCGGTCAGGTGACGGGCTTCGCCGCCGACCTCACCGACCCGTCCGCCGCCCAGCGGGTCGTGGACGCCGCCCTCGACCGGCATGGGCGCCTCGACGGCCTGGTCAACAACGCCGGTGCCCTCGACTCGCGCATCGGCTTCCTGGACGTCACCGACGACCAGTGGCACGCCACGTTCGAGCTGAACCTGCACGCGGCGGTCCGGATGGCCCGCGCCGCGCTGCCCGCACTGATCGATCAGGGCGCGGGCAGCCTCGTCCACGTCGCCAGCGAGGCCGCGCGGTTCCCCGACACGCCACTGGTCGACTATGCCGCGTCCAAGACGGCGCTCTTGTCGGTGTCCAAGACGCTGGCGGGGGAGTTCGGACGCTGCGGCATACGCTCCAACGTCGTGACGCCCGGCCCCACGCGGACCCGGCTGTGGGACGAGCCGGGCGGGTTCGCCGACCAGCTCGCGTCCCAGTTCGGACTGCCCGTCGAAGAGGCCATCGAGCGGTTCGTCCTGGAGGAACGGCGCCTGCCCGCCGCCCGCCTCGGGACCCCGCAGGACGTGGCACGCGTGATCGCCTACCTGCTGTCACCGCTGGCCGTGCAGGTCACGGGCGCCGAGTGGGCGGTGGACGGCGGCGCGCTCCGCCAGCTCTGACCCGGCGGGCGTGCCGGTCCGCGGGGCGTGCAGGTCCGCGGGGCGCGCCGGGCCGTGATCCGCCCGGCACGCCCCGCGCGCGCCCCGTCCGGCAGGCCCGCGTGTGTCCCGTATGGCACGCCCCGCGCGTGTTCCGCCCGGCACGCCCGCGTGTGTCCCGTACGGCAGGCTCTGCGCGTGTTCCGTCGTTCAGGCGGGGACCTTGTCGAGGAACCCGTGCACGCGGTCGAATCGGCCGTCCTCCGCGAACACCGCCACATCGAACCCGACCACGATCGCCTCCCCGCCCTCGGGGCCGAGTTCCCAGGTGAACCGGGCCACGTCGTGGTGGGCGTCCACCGTCCCTGCGGCACGAAAGACCAGGCCGGGGAACTGCTTTTGCGCGGCGCCGACGAAAACGTCGATCGCGTCGCGCCCCTCGGCGACCCCGAGCGGGTCGACGTAGACGGCGTCCTCGGTCCACAGCTCGTCGATCGCTGCGCGCCGCGCGGCCGGGTCGGTCTCGTTCCAGATGGCCAGGTACCGCTCGACCCGCTGCTGGACGTCGCTCATGTCGCACTCCCACTCTCTTCGCCTGACTTCACTGCTTCGTCTGAGTTCACCCGGTTCGTCTGCCCCGGTGCGCCCCACGTTGCCAAGCCCGCGGCGTAAGATCGATTACCTGGGACGTCATGGCCGGTGCGGGGGACCGTCCCGTCCGCCTCGTCCCGGACGCGCCGGAGCCGTCGGGCACCTCGACGATGATGTCGGATTTCCGCTAGTGAACTCCCCTGACCATCCGTGATGCTGGAGACATGCACGAGGATGTGGAGAGATGCGTGCGGGCCGTCCGGTCGAAGGACGCCCGCTTCGACGGCTGGTTCTTCACCGGGGTCGTGACCACGGGGATCTACTGCCGCCCGAGTTGCCCGGTCGTGCCGCCGAAGCCTGAGAACATGCGCTTCTACCCGAGCGCCGCCGCGGCGCAGCAGGCCGGGTTCCGGGCCTGCAAGCGCTGCCGCCCCGACACCAGCCCCGGCTCCCCCGAGTGGAACCACCGCGCGGACGTCGTCGCGCGGGCCATGCGGCTCATCGCCGACGGCGTCGTCGACCGGGAGGGCGTCCCGGGCCTGGCGGGACGCCTCGGCTACAGCACTCGCCAGATCGAACGCCAACTCAACGCCGAACTGGGCGCCGGCCCGCTCGCTCTTGCACGTGCCCAGCGCGCGCAGACGGCACGCCTCCTGATCGAAACGACACCCCTCCCGATGGGGGACGTGGCGTTCGCGGCGGGTTTCGCGAGTATCCGCGCCTTCAACGACACCGTCCGAGAAGTGTTCGCCCTAACGCCCAGCCAACTGCGTGACCGTGTTGCTAAGGGCCACCCGCCTGCGGGCTCTGGATCCCTCTCGCTGAGGCTCCCGTTCCGTGCGCCGCTCTGCCCGGACAACCTGTTCGGCCACCTCGCCGCCACCGGCGTCCCGGGCGTCGAAGAGTGGCAGGACGGTGCGTTCCGTCGCACCCTGCGGCTACCCCATGGTCATGGCATCGCCACACTGCGTCCGCAACCCGACCATGTGGCCTGCACGCTCTCCCTGAGCGACCTGCGGGACCTCACCATCGCGATCAGCCGCTGCCGCTGGATGCTGGACCTCGACGCCGACCCCGTCGCCGTCGACGACCTGCTCAGCGCCGACCCGGTCCTCGCACCGCTGGTCGACAAAGCCCCTGGACGCCGCGTCCCACGCACCGTGGACGCGGCGGAGTTCGCCGTCCGGGCCGTCCTCGGGCAGCAGGTGTCAGTCGCCGCCGCGCGCACACACGCCGCGCGTCTCGTCACCGCCTACGGCGACCCCGTCACCGACCCTGGCGGCGGGCTGACCCACCTCTTCCCGACCCCAGCCGCCTTGGCGGACCTGGATCCGGAGGCCCTGGCGTTCCCGAAAACCCGCCGCACGACCCTCACGTCCCTCGTCGCAGCACTCGCGCAAGAGCAAATCGACCTCGGTGTCGGAAGCGATTGGGAACAGGCCCGCGCGCGCTTGGCCGCCCTACCCGGTTTCGGTCCCTGGACCGTCGAGACCATCGCCATGCGTGCGCTGGGCGACCCCGACGCCTTCATTCCAGGCGACCTCGGTATCCGCGCCGCCGCCCGCACCCTCGACCTTCCCACAACCCCCGCAGCCCTCACCCGCCGTGCCGCCGCATGGCGACCCTGGCGCGCCTACGCCGTCCAGTACCTGTGGGCGACGGGCGACCACGCCATCAACCTCCTCCCGGCCTAGAGAGGACCACCACCATGGAATCGACGCACGCCGTCCTGGACAGCCCCGTAGGCCCCCTCACCGTGGTCGTGACAGACGGCGGCCTGTCCGGCCTGTACATGGACCAGCAGCGGCACCGTCCGGCCGAAGAGTCCTTCGGCGCCCGCACCGAGACGCAGGAGCCGTTCAAGGCCGTCGCCGAGCAACTGGGCGCGTACTTCGCGGGCGACCTCACCGAATTCGACCTGCCGCTGAACATGCGCGGCACGCCCTTCCAGCAGCGCGTCTGGGCGGCCCTCCAAGAGATCCCCTACGGACAGACGACCACCTACGGCGAACTCGCCGTCGAGATCGGCAAGCCCTCCGCGTCCCGCGCGGTCGGCCTCGCCAACGGCAAGAACCCGATCAGCGTCATCGTCCCCTGCCACCGGGTCGTCGGCTCCACCGGCTTGCTCACCGGCTACGGCGGCGGCCTGGCGCGCAAGCGGCAGTTGCTCGACTTCGAGCGCGGAACCCGGGAGGCCGCCCTGTTCTGAGGATCCGGGCCTCGGTGAACTGTCGGAGGCTGGGGATAACGTGCTTTGTCAGGGCCGGAGAGTCCGGCCTTGACAGAGTCACGGAAGGGCGGACCAGTGGAGTTCCGGGTAGACCGCCAAGCGCTCGCCGACGCCGTCGCGTGGGCGGCGCGGACCCTGCCATCGCGTCCCGCGCTGCCGGTCCTCGCGGGCATGCTCGTCGAGGTCACGGCGGACGGAGAGCTCACCCTGGCGGGCTTCGATCACGAGGTGTCCGCGCGCGCCCGGGTCGAGGCCGCCGTGACGGAACCGGGTCGCGTGCTCGTCCCCGGACGGCTCCTCGCCGAGATCGTCCGGAACCTTCCTCCACAGCCTGTGGATATCTTCACGAAGGGGTCGGAGGCCGTCGTCCGCTGCGGCCCCGCCGAGTTCGGACTCCTCACGCTGCCCGTCGAGGACTACCCCACGCTCCCGGAGCCGCCCGTCCGCGCCGGAACGGTCCCCGGCGACCTGTTCGCCGCCGCCGTCGCCCAGGTCGTCCCGGCCGCGGGCCGCGACGACACCCTGCCCATGCTCACCGGCGTCCGGATCGACATCGAGGGCGCCACGATGTGGCTGGCCTGCACCGACCGCTACCGCATCGCCGCCCGCGAGCTGACCTGGTCACCGGCCGACCCCGCCTTCACCGCGGGCATCGTCGTCCCCGCCCGCACCCTCGCCGACACGGCCAAGGCCATCCGGCAGGGCGCCGAGGTCTCCATCGGCCTCGGCGGCCCCGGCGGCGACACCCTCATCGGCGTCTCCGGCGGCGGCCGCAGCATGACCAGCCGCCTCCTCGACGACCAGTACATCGACTACAAGGCCCGCCTGACGGGCACGTGGACGTCCGTCGCCGAGTTCGAGACGGCCCCCTTCGTCGAGGCGATCAAGCGCGCCGCCCTCGTCACCGAGCGCGGGACGCCCGTCCGGCTCGCCTTCACCGCCGAAGAGGTCCGCGTCCGCGCCGCCACCGGCGACGCCGCCCGCGCCAACGAGAGCCTGCCCGCAGAGCTCACCGGCGAAGACGTCGACCTCGCCTTCAGCCCCCAGTACCTCCTGGACGGCCTCGCCGGAATCGACACCTCCCGCACCCGCCTCGAATGCGCCGGCCCCACCAAGGCAGCCCTCCTCACCGCCATCCCCGACGAAGAGGGGGCCGAGGACTCCGACACCGGCTACCGCTACCTGGTCATGCCCGTCCGCCTGACCTCCTGACCCCGCCCCCGCGCGCCCACGCCCCAGCTGTCCCGAGCCGCCACCGCTCGAACGGCACCGCGCCCCCCACGCCGCCGCGCCTCAAGGAACCCGCGCCCGCCATACCCCCGAACTCCCGCCCGCCACCGTGACGCCCCGCCCTCGCGACCGTGGCGCCGCGACCCTATGTAAGCGCGTCCCAGACCACCCCAATCACGCAACCTCGCGCCCCCGTGGCGCCGCGCAGCGCCTGCACCACCAGCGCCCCGACGATCGCCACGGTCAGCACGTCACCGGTCATCGCGGCGGCCCTCAGGTGGGCACGCGCCGGTGGCCCGAGCCGAAGCCCTCGCCGAGCGGCAGTGCGGCTGCAACTGCGTCCCGGCGTCCCCGCGCCCCCCATGCTGCCGTGACCAGGCGCGGAGCCCCCCTTGCAGCGCGGGCCCATGTCGTCGCGACCGACCACCATGCTTCGTACAGCCGCTCCTCCCGCGCCTACGCGGCACCGACTCCGCAGCACCGCCGCGCTGCCGTGACCGGCCGTCGCCGCACCCAGTGACGTCGTGCCGCTCCGGCTAGGCCCCTCCATGTCGGTGCGTCCCCATGCCCTCGCGGCCCGGCTTCGCGATCCGTGTGACTGCGCCTCTGAACCGAGGCAGCGCCGCGCCGCAGCACCGCCGCGCGATCGTGGCGCTGTGCTGTCGTGACCAGTTTCTGCCGCACCCGCGCCGACGTGCCGTCGTGGTCGGGCGCGGTACGCGCCCCATGCCATCGCGATCGGCTTCGTCCTCCATGCAGCCCGGCCGCATTCTGCGTCGAGGTGCGCTGGGCGCATCTCGGTTCCGACATCCGCCCTGGGCTCGGGCATATATCGGTCGTCAGGCGGGGGCAGCGCTCGGTTGCGGGGGCATGGGATGAGGGGTCACAGGTCCAGGACGGCTAGGACGAACCGCACGTCGCGGGTGCCGGTATTGCCGTATGAGTGGGGGCGGTCGCCGACGAATACTGCCGCCGTCCCCTCTTGGATCGGGTCCGTCCGGCCGTCCACGCCGAGGGTCAGGGTGCCTTCCTCCACGTACACGATCTCCTTTGTGCCAGGGACGTGTGCGTCGCTCTCGCGTGTTTCGCCCGGGCGCAGCTCCCAGCGCCACAGTTCGAGGGACGGGCGCGGATCGCTTCCGGCCAGCAATGTCCCTTTGCCGCCGTCCGGGCCTTCCCACAGGACGACGTGCCGGTCGGGCGGGAACAAGCGCACCGGCGGCTCTTGTTCCATCTGGACGAGTCGTGTCAACGGCACGCCGAGCGCGTCGGAGATGCGGATGAGCGTGCCGAGGTTCGGGTTTCCCCGTCCCTGTTCCAGTCCGACGAGCACGCCCTTGCTGACGCCGGCGCGTCCGGCCAGCTCGTCCAGGCTCCAGCCGTGGCCCGCGCGCAGTGCCCGGACGGTCCGCGCGACGGCCTCGCCGATCGCCTCTTGATCGCCCAAGTCTTCCTCCCGCGTCGATCGTCCGGCCGGTCGGTAAGATGACCGTGTAGTACATTGTAATGACCGTATCGTATGAGGGGACCGGACATGCTGGAGCGGATCGTCGTCGATGAGGCCGTGTGGGAACTGCGCCCCGACTTCGCCGTGCTCGTCATGACCGCGAAGGGGCTGGAGAACGGCCCGAGCGACGAGCGTTCGGAGGGATGGCTGGCCCAGGCCGCCTTGAAGGCGGGCGACGACCCGCACGTGGAGTCCTGGCGCCAGGCGTACCGGGCGTTCGGGGCCAAGCCGCAGCGGACCCGCCCCTCGGTCGACGCGCTGCTCCGGCGGGCGGGAGCGCTCCCGTCGATCAACCGCGTCGTCGACGCCTACAACGCGGTCAGCGTCGAGTACGCGCTGCCGATCGGCGGTGAGGACCTCGACGCCTACCAGGGACCGGCGCGCCTGGTGCGCGCGACCGGCGACGAGCCGTTCGACGTGATCGCGGGCGGCGAGCCGGCGGTGGAGCACCCGGTGGCGGGCGAGGTCGTCTGGAGGGACGACGCAGGCGTGACGTGCAGGCGCTGGAACTGGCGGCAGTGCGTCCGGACGCGCCTCACCGAGGACACCGTGAACGGGATCTTCCTGCTCGAGCGCCTGGAGCCCTACGCGCTCGACCGGCTCGCCGAGGCGGGCGACGAGCTCGCCGCGCGGCTCCGGGCGATCTCTCCCGGCGCGCGGATCGAGACCCGCCTGATCGGGAGGCCCTGATGGTCACGGTCCTCGCGCTCGGAGCGGCGCTGGCGTACGGCGTCGCGGACTTCCTCGGCGGCGCGGTCGCCCGCCGTTCGACGGCGCTCAAGGCGCTGGCCTGGTGCGTCCCGATGGGTCTCGCGGTCGTCCTGCTGTCGGCGCTGGTCACCGGCGGCGGTACCGGATGGGGCCAGATGGCGTGGGGGTTCGGCGCCGGTCTTGCCGGCGGGACGGGCCTGATCACCTTCTACCGGGCGCTCGCGCGGGGCCCGATGAGCGTGGTCGCTCCGGTGTCCGCCCTGACCGCGGCCGTGCTGCCGGTGGCCGTGGGCACCCTGCGCGGCGAGCGGCTGGACGCGATGGTCCTCCTCGGCGTCCTGCTGTGCGTCGTGGCGATCGGGCTGGTCAGCATGGAGGACGGCGGGAACAAGGAAGGCGCGTCGGACACCGGAGCCGAGTCCGCCACGTCCGGATTGCGGCGTCTCCTGGATTCGGGCCCGGTGATGGCCGCGGTGTCGGGTGCCTGCTTCGGGATCTTCTTCGTCCTGCTGAAGACCGCCGGGGACGGCGGAGGACTGTGGCCGCTCGTCGCCGCGCGTGCGGGCAACCTGGTGGTCGTGCTCGCCGCGCTGCTGTTCATGGCGCTGTTCAAGGGCGGTGCGGCGGGTCCCCCGGTGGCGGGACGGACGCTCATCGGCCTGGCGCTGCTGTCCGGCGCCCTCGACGCCGGGGCGAACGCCCTGTACTTCATCGCCGCGCGGGACGGGATGCTCAGCCTCGCGGCCGTCCTCACGTCCCTGTATCCGGCGATCACGGTTCTGCTCGCGCGGGCCGCCTACAGCGAGCGGCTGCGCGCGGTGCAGCGCGTCGGCATGGCCGTCGCGGTCGCCGGGGTCGCACTCGTCACCGTCGGCTGAGCCACCGGCGGGCCAAGCTGGCGGGGCTTCTCAGAGGAGCCAGGGGGCGGCCTAGCAAGGTCAACTGAGACTAGAAAGCGCTGAGGGCGGGACCATGGGTCCCGCCCTCATAGCGTTTGGCCAGGTTGCGGCCGTTTGGGTGGCGGTGGTGGTGGGATTCGAACCCACGGAAGCTTGCACTTCACACGCTTTCGAGGTCTGCGCCACCCCGTCCACCCAAGATCGCCGGAGTACGCCGCACCCGCCCAAGCCGTGGTCAACCCCGCACGGAACCACTCGCCATCCATGGCCAGACGCCTACGAACGGGCCCGAACGAACCCCGGCCGACGACCAACTGAGACTAGAACTGAGACTACGGCGCACCACGAAGGCGGCCACCCTCTCAGGGGTTCAACCCCCGCAAAATGAGTGACCATGGCAACTCGTTAGGTGACTGCTTCTCGGACGTGCCAGCCGTATCATGCTCATTGCGAATGATTGGAGCGTTCGAAAGCGAGACAATGACTCAGTTCGTCACTTGAGTGCAACTAGGGTCTCGTTGTTCGGTGATACACGTCACAGGCATGACTGATTGTCGAAGGAAGCGTCGTGTTCCCCCTGCCTGCTACCGTCTGGACATTAAGGGCAAGTGCCACGAGGGCGAAACTTGGGCGCGACAATGTCGACTCGCACGGCAATATTGAATGCCATCGGCGCAACCTTTCTGGTCATTGGGGGGGTGCTGTCACATCTCTACTTGTATTTCTCTGTGAATGTTGATTCTATTGCGATGGTGCCAACGGCCGGGACCTTCGCTGCTGGGATCGCATGGCTCATTCTCATACTGCTCCCCAATCCGGATAGGACACTGAAAGCCACAGCAATTACGGCTGCGGTTGGAGTGGCCTTCGCGGCCCCAGCCATCCCACGGGCGGAGGCTAAGTCGTCGGGTACTTTTAGAGCCCCTCCCGTCAATCCAACAGAACTTCCTACCGTTGCACCGAATCGGGAAGCTGAGGGGCAACAAGTCGTCAACATCCTGACACTGATGAACAAAGCTAGAGTAACTGCATCGAGTAACGCTGTGCTTCGCTTCTCTAGAGTGCCAGCGAAAGAAGAAGCGCTAGGATATGTGATGCCATCTTCGGCGAAGTTGGAAGATGCCACGTCTCAAGACGATGAGATCTATCTGTCAAGCCCTTGGCATGGCAGAAAGCGTTGGGTGCAAGTAGATATCCCACTGTCAGGTCAGATCGAGGAGGATGATTTGTTCTCGTCCATCTTCGGCTTCCCGAGTGGAAAAGCTTCGCTCCGCCTTGGAGCAACCTTGAGCGTTCAGTGCGTGGGTGGAGCCGCAGCGCGTCCAGTTGAGATAGCACGACAGGTAGTGTCAAGCACGGAACAAAGCCCTCGGCGAATCTCGGGACTATCTCTAGAGAACTGTACTGGCGCTCAGACACTTCGTCTGCGAGTATCAGCTCCACCGGAGCAAGTCGACTGCTCTGGACTCATCGTGACCGAAGCAAAGATCAGCAAGATTCCTTGATTCAGCGCCTTTCGGGTGAAGCGTCTTACCGTACAAGCTGATCCCCGAGCACTGCGAGAAGCTGTATGCCCGGATGCAGGAGAAACAGGGTCTGTCCGCCGGTACGGCTCACCACGTCCACCGGACCCTTCGAAACGCCCTCAATGTCGCCGTCAGACGCGGGTACCTCGGCACCAATCCCGTTGTCTTGGCCGCGCCTCCGAAGCTGGACGAGGAGGAGCCGGAACCGTACGAGATCGGCGAGATCAAGAGGCTCCTCAAGACCGCCGAAGAGCAACCACGCAACGGTGCCCGTTGGGTGTTCGCTCTCGCACTCGGCCTCCGCCAAGGCGAGGCTCTCGGCCTCAAGTGGGAGGACGTTGACCTCTACGCGAGCATGATCCGCATCCGGCGAGGCCGGGTCCGTCCCAAGTACCTCCATGGCTGCGAGGACGGATCTTGCGGCCGTAAGAAGGCGAGCTATTGCCCTCAGCGCAAGCAGACCAGGCCGGAGACCGGCCGGACCAAGTCCAAGGCCGGACGGCGCGTGATCGACCTGCCGGCTCCGCTCCTGGAACTGCTCAAGCAGCACAAGGCCCAACAGGACGCCGAGCGTGTCACGGCTCGGCAGCTCTGGAAGGACAAGGGGTACGTCTTCGCCAAGCCGGACGGCGAACCGCTCAACCCCTTCACCGACTACCACGAGTGGAAGGCCCTCCTGGTGAAGACCGGGCTCCGTGAGGCTCGACTTCACGACGCGCGCCACACCGCCGCGACCGTCCTTCTGATCCTGGGAGTTCCGACCCCTACGGCCATGGCCATCATGGGGTGGTCCACTGCCGCGATGGCCACTCGGTATCAGCACATGAGCGACGCCATCCGGAACGACGTCGCGGTGCGCGTGGCGGGACTCCTCTGGGAGCCGACTGAGGACCAGGACGACGACCCTGAAGGGGGTCAGGAGACGGCCTAGCAGCGTCAAACGAGACTAGAACTGAGACTAGAAAGCGCTGAGGGCGGGACTATGGGTCCCGCCCTCACAGCGTTTGGCCAGGTTGCGGCCGTTTGGTGGCGGTGGTGGTGGGATTCGAACCCACGGAAGCTTGCACTTCACACGCTTTCGAGGCGTGCGCCCTCGTCCACTAGGCGACACCACCGCGGGGAAGCCTACCGGACTCTGCGGCGCGCGAAGAACTCGGTGAGCAGCGCGGCGCACTCGTCGGCGAGGACTCCGGCGATGACTTCCGGACGATGGTTGAGCCTCCGGTCGCGGACGACGTCCCATAGTGAACCTACGGCGCCGCCCTTCAAGTCGACGGCGCCGTAGGCGAGGCGGCCCACGCGCGCCTGTACGGCCGCCCCCGCGCACATGGTGCAGGGTTCGAGCGTCACGACAAGGGTGCAGCCGGACAGCCGCCAGGCGCCGAGGGCGGACGCGGCCTCCCGCATCGCGACGATCTCCGCGTGCCCGGTGGGGTCGGCGGTGCGCTCGCGGTCGTTGTGGCCTGTGCCGATCACCTCGCCGGACGGGGCCAGGACGACGGCGCCGACCGGGACCTCCCCGGCGTCGAAGGCCGTCCGCGCCTCCGCCAGCGCCTGCCGCATGGCCGCGTCGAGGCGGGGTGCCCCGGGTCCCTCGGCGGGCTCAGTCACGGAGACGGTCGAACTCCTCGCCGAAACCGGCGTGCTCGGCGACCGCCAGCAGCGCGTCGCCCGGCAGGGCCCGCTCGCCGAGGTCGCTGAGGCGCTTGGCGTCGACGCCGAGGTCGTCCAGGACGGCCGGGTCGCCGCCGGCGTCGCCGTCCGGCACCTCCCCGACGAGCTGGCCGAACAGGGAGCCGAGCCCGTCCTCGCGGACGGTCGACACGTACGCGCGGGGCTCGTCCTGCCCGTCAAGCCGGACGACGGCGAACCAATCGTCGTCCTCTTCGATCAGCAGCACGACCGGGTCGCCGTAGGACTCGACGGCCGCCTCCCGCATCAGGTCGGCGACGTCGTCGACGCCCTCGGCCTCGGCGAGGACGGCCTCGGTCCCGACCCAGCCCTGCGGGGTGCGCGCGAAGACGGCGGCGAAGTACGACACCAGGCCATTGTGACCCACGGAGTCACCCCGATCACAACCCCGGACCCCGGCTTCCGTGCCCTAAGCGGGGGTTTTGGGGCGGTTCGGGGTCCGTGACGGTGCCGGGGAGGGGCCCGGGACGAGGCGGACGGGCGTCGCGCGTCGGTCCACGGGCGTCAGCCCACCGCGTCGAGCGCGCGCTCGAAGGCGGGGGCGAAGCCGAGGCGGCCGGCGATGCTGAGGAGCATCTCGTCCGGATAGAGCTCCAGGTCGCCGGAGATGGCTCCGATCTCCATCTCGTCCAAGCCCAGGTCCGCGAAAATCGACATGTCGCCGACGGGCAGGACCTGGTCGAGTTCCTCGTCGTCCGGGATCGGGATGTCGAGATATTCCAGGACCTGCCCGGCGAGCGGCCAGTCGACCGACGCCGTCACGTCCGACAGGAACACCATCACCTCGTCGCCGAGGATGCGTATCGCCACGAAGAAGTCGTCACCGACCGAGACCAGCCCGATCGTGCCGCCGAGGCTCGGCTGCTGGCGCAGGGCATGGATCAGCCCCGCGAGGTCCTCGGTGAGCGCCACCGGGAGGATCTCGGCCTCCCAGCGGTCGTCTTCCCGGTACACCACGACGGCGAAGTCCGCCGCGTCAACATCCGTCATTTCCACCCCACCGGCGCGGTTCCTGCCCAGGCATGGTCGCAGATGCGGCGCGCCCTCGCGTCCTCCACGGCCAAACTGGCCACCGCACCCGGATGTGAGATCGGGAGTCAGTGCCGTTTTGCGGTGCGCAGGGTGAGGGCACGCCGGGGCCGCGTCAGTGGATGCGGAACGTGCGGCGGCGTAGCGCCGCGTGGATCCGCGCGCGCCGTGAACGATGGGGGGTGACGCGGCGGCGCAGCTCACGGGCCTCCGCGAGCTCGCGGAGGAAGACCGCGCGGCGGCGCAGATGCTCGCGGACCTGCTCGGGGGAGATGTCACCCTGCGGTTCGGGCTTCGGAGCGGGTTCCGGGTCGGCTGTGACATCGGTCACCGCGGCCGCAGGAGGAGGGGAGACGGGCTGCTCAGAGGGGTCGGAAGCGGTGGTCCCGGAAGGATCCGGCACGGGATGCGCAGGCGGATCCGGCGCGGGTTCGCGGACCCGCGCCGGGAGCATCGGCTGCTGATCGCTCTCGTCACTCATAACGGCATACTGCCCAGCTCACGGACGTCCTATCCTGTTCTGGCGCGGACTGGCAGTCATGACCAGGTGGGCTACGGTGAGCGCATGCAGACCCTCGCCGTCGATCACCCGCTCGTCGCGCACAAGCTCACCACCCTGCGGGACGAGCGCACCGACTCCCCCACGTTCCGGCGTCTCGCCGACGAGCTGGTGACCCTCCTGGCGTACGAGGCCACCCGCGACGTCAGGGTCGTCGAGGCCACGGTCCGGACGCCGCTGGTCCCGGCCGAGGGGGTCCAGCTGGCGAGCCCCAAGCCGCTGGTGGTGCCGATCCTGCGCGCGGGTCTCGGGATGCTCGACGGCATGACCCGGCTGCTGCCCACCGCCGAGGTCGGTTTCCTCGGGATGATCCGGGACGAGGGAACGCTCCAGGCCCAGACGTATGCGACCCGCCTCCCGGACGACCTGTCGGGCCGGCAGTGCTACGTCCTTGACCCGATGCTGGCCACGGGCGGGACGCTCGCCGCGGCGGTCAAGCTGCTCCTGGACCGCGGCGCCGACGACGTCACGGCCCTCTGCCTGCTCGCCGCCCCCGAGGGGCTGAAGTATTTGGAGCAGGCGTTCGAGGGGACCGCGGCGCCCGTCCGGGTCGTCACCGCCGCGATCGACTCGCACCTGAACGATCAAGGCTTCATCATGCCGGGCCTCGGCGACGCGGGTGACCGTCTCTACGGCGTCGTCTGACCCTTCGTCACCGCGCGGCCGCCCGGCCGGGCGCCCTTCCCATTGCCCAGTCGCCACTCTGGCCTCACCTGGACGCCACTCCGCCTCGGCGCCGCCATCGTCGCGCGCGTGCCCGGCCGCGGAGGCGCCCGCCGCTTGGGGCGCTGCGGCGCCGAGCGGCATGCGATTCCGGGACGGTGCGGATTCGTCCGCGGACGCACCGAAGCATGTTCGTTCCTGATGGCAAGGGGTAATAACGCGCTACGGAACGTCAGTCAGCGTTCCCCTCCGCCGCCCCGGCACAGGGGACCGTTTCGGACCGGGCGGCGCGAGCGAACCCGAGGAAACGTCATGGCTCACCAAGGGGACGGGGATCTGCCGCGCTACGCCGCGATCGGCGAGCGGCTCATCGAGGAGTTCGAAGGGGTGCACGCGGCCGAGACGGTGTCCCGGTGTGTGGACGCCGCACGCTACGGGGCCGAGGAGGTCACGGGGTCCGCGCCGTCCGATCTGGTCGAGCGGATCGCGCGCAGGCATCTGGAGGTGCTCGCCACGATCGTGGCCGAGAAGCGGCGCAAGGCGCGCCGTTCGTCTCTCGACAACGCGCCATAGACCTTGCTTTGCCGGTGATGCGGCCTGTGCGAGACTGAACCGGGGTCCGTGGCTCGACGCTCCGGGAGGCTGCCGTGCCCGCAAAGAAGTACATGACGTGGGCCGCCGCGGCCTTCGTGGCGTTCTACGTCATCAGGGAACCGGACCGGCCCGCCCGGTCGGTGGGACGCGCGGCCGGCGGGCTCGCATCCGCCGCGGGATCCCTGTCCACCTTCGTCAACGCGCTCGCCTGAGGCCCGGATGAGGCTCGTTACCCCCGGTGACTCCGCCCCGGCGTCGGTGAACAAGTACCTCCTCCCGCACGAGAACCAGGTCATCACGGTGCGGCGGCATCCCGCCGTCCTGATGGTCCCGGTCGGTCTCGTCCTCGGCGGCCTGATCGCCGCCGGCGTGCTGAGCAACGCCGTCAACAAGACCATGGGATGGGTCTGGTGGGGCTGGCTGATCCTGCTCGCCTGGTTCGTCTGGCGCGTCGCCGAGTGGTCCGTCGACTACTTCGTGATCACCAACCAGCGGATGCTGCTGACCACCGGCCTGGTCACCCGCAAGGTCGCGATGATGCCGCTGGCCAAGGTCACCGACATGAGCTTCAAGCGGACGATCGCCGGGCGCATGCTCGGCTACGGCGAGTTCGTCCTGGAGTCCGCCGGCCAGGACCAGGCGCTCTCGACGGTGGAGTACCTGCCCTACCCCGAGCAGCTGTACCTGGAGGTCTGTGAAATGATCTTCCCGAACAAGAACCCGTCGGCGGACGACTGACACCGGCTCAGGAGCGCGACCCCGATTCTGGAGCGCGACTCCGGTTCCGGAGCGGGACTCCGGTTCCGCCGCAAGGTGGACCTTATCTCGGGTTTTTACCGATCACGGGGTTCTCGTCGGATACGGTCGGAGTCGACAGGCGCCGTGTTCCCCGGACGGGGCACCGGCCGACCGGCCGGGGTGCGGGGCGCGGCGCTGGCAGCACGGTCCTGGGGGGTGGGCAGGTCCCCGCGGGCGGCGTCACCCCACGCCGCTTCATTACTCTCGATGTGCGATAACCCGCAATGTGCAATCATGTCGGCACCCCAGCCGCCTGATTACTTCCGCTAAGTGAGTCCACATGCCGGGTCCAGGCAACGTCGGCGAACGTGTCCGCAACCTGCGGCTGACCAGACGCTTGTCGCAGGCACAACTCGCCGGTCACGACCTTTCCGACAGCTACATCTCTTTGATCGAGTCCGGGAAGCGCACTCCGACGCCGACCGTGCTGCGCATGCTGGCCGAGCGCCTCGGCTGCACGCCGGAATACCTAGCCGAGGGCGTGGAGCCGGAGCAGCGTGCCCATCTGGAGGTCCGGGAGCGCCACGCGCACCTCGCGCTGATGGGCGGCGACCCCGCGACGGCCGAGGCGGGCTTCGACGAGGTGATCGCCCGCAGTGACGACCAGGAGCTGACGGCCCGCGCCCGGTGGGGCCGCGCCCGCGCCCTGGAGGAACTCGGCCGCACCGACCACGCCATCGCGCTGTTCGAGGAGCTGCGCGAGCACGCCGAACGGGACCCCGGCAGGGCCAGCTGGCTGCCGCCGGTGATCGCGCTGGCCCGCTGCTACCACGCGGTCGGTGACCTCGGGCAGGCACTGGCGCTCGGCGAGCGCGCCATGGAGCGGCTGCGCCGCCTCGGGCTGGGCGTGGGCCAAGAGCACACGGAAGCCGGACGGATCCTGCTCCTGGCCTACGTGGACCGCTCCGACCCCGTCCGCGCGCACGAGATCGGACGGCGCCTCCTTTACCCGGAGGTCTCCGGCGACGTGCCGTCCACGAGCGCCTGCTACCAGCGCGCCAGCATCCGCGCCCTCGAAGAGGGCACGATCGGCGATTCGCTGTACTTCGCCGACCAGGCACTGGCGGCGCGTACCGACAGCACTCCCGTGCAGACACACGCGCGCTTGCACCTGGCCGCGGCCAAGGCGCTCCTCAGGGGCGTCATGCCGTTCTCGAAGCCGGCCCCCTCCCCGCTGCCCGGTGTAGACGGCGCCGCCGTCCCGCAGTCCGGTGAGTACACCGGCACGGACGGGATCGAGCGTCCTCGCCCGGAAGTCGTCCCTGAGGCGGCGCGGGAGGCCCTCGACCTTCTCCAGGGGACATCCGTCCTCGAAGGGGCGGAGGCCACCGAGAGCGCCATCGCCAGGGCGCGCGCGCTCGTGCTGGTCGGCGAACTGGACGAGGCCATCTCCCACCTCGAAGGGCTGCTCGACACGGGACTGGCCCTCGCCCCGCCGGACGAGGCGCCCGAAGCGGTCGCGGAGCCCGATGACGACCTCAACGCGCGCACGCAGAAGACCGTCCTGGCGCGTGCCGTCCTGGCCCGTGCCCGGATCGCACAGGGGGACGTCTCGGCCGCTCAGGTGGTCCTCAGGGCCGCGTCGGACCAGCTGAGCACGCTTCCCTCCGGGAGAGCGGCGGCCATCCTGTTCCGCGAGCTGGGCGAGGTGTACGAGCTCGTCCAGGACATGGACAGCGCCGCGAGCGCCTACCGCCGCGCGCTGGAGGCCGCCGGGCTCCACGCCGCACGCGCGCAGGAGGCCAACTGCGATCTGGGCCGCGTCTGACGGTCCGCGCGCGGCGCTGACCGTCAGAGACGCGGGCGGCGCCGACCACCTTCGGCATGTGACCAAGGGGGCCGGAATAAATCTCCGGTCCCCTTGGTCTTACCATTGAGACATGGGATGACCGGCTGACCGGATGTCCCAGCCGGACCGACCGAGGGGGACCGTTGACCTTGCGCACCGCCCGCCGATCGTCGCTGGTCGACCAGGTGATCGACCAGCTCAGGAGCGAGATCGCCGCGGGGGTCTGGCCGGTCGGCGGCAAGATCCCCCCGGAGCCGGTCCTGTCGGAGTCCCTCGGCGTCGGCCGCAACACCGTCCGCGAGGCCGTCCGCGCCCTCACGCACACCGGCCTTCTGGACAGCCGCCAGGGGGACGGCACGTACGTCCGCGCGACGAGCGAGCTGTCCAGCGCCGTCCGGCGGCGCCTGGAGACCGCCGAGCTGATCGAGATCCTGGAGGTCAGGCGCGGCCTGGAGGTCGAGGCGGCCCGGCTCGCCGCGGCGCGCAGGACGGCCGCGGACGTCGCCGCGATCGACGCGGCCCTCGCCGAGCGGAACGCGGCCTGGGCGGCGGGCGACCGCGCCGTCTTCATCGAGGCGGACCTCGCGTTCCACACCGCCGTCGTGGACGCGACCCACAACCAGGTGCTCGCCGACCTCTACCGCGACTTCAGCGCCGCGCTGCGGGCGAGCATCAGCGCCGCCGGGACGCTCCTCGAAGATGAGGACGTCGCGCACGGACCGATCGCCGCCGCCATCGAGGCCGGTGACGCGCTGGCCGCCACGTCCGCCACCCACGCGTGTCTCGACCAGATCCTCGCCTCGACGGCTCCGAAACCCGCGCGCGGCCCGGCTCCCGCCACCTGACCACCCGAATCCACCCCTTACCGGCCACCTCGCGCCCACCCCACGGACGCCACCCGGCCGGACGTCCACGACCCGCCCAGGGTCGGCGACGACCGCGGCCATCCGACGATGCATGCCGCCCGGTGCGAGCCGCCCTGCCCGAAAACCCCAGTTCGACGTACCACCACAGCGCATGACGAAGGCGAAATGACTTCCTCGGCAACGACCCCCGCTACCCGAGTCCCCCGCACCACGGCGGCCTGGTCCCTCATCGGGCTGGTGCTGCTGACGGTCAACCTGCGCGCCGCGATCACCGGCGTCTCGCCGCTGCTCGGCGACCTGCGCGACGTGCTCCACCTCTCCGGCTTCCAGGTGAGCGTCCTCACCACCCTCCCGGTGCTGTGCCTCGGCGTGTTCGCCTCGCTGGCGCCGGTCCTCGCGAACCGCCTCGGCACCGAGGCCGCCATCGCCGGGTCGCTCGTGCTGATCACACTGGGGATCGTGCTGCGCATCGTCCCGTCCCCGGTGGCGCTCTACCTTGGAACGGTCCTGGCCGGTGCGGGGATCGCGATGGGCAACGTCCTGGTCCCCGCCGTCATCAAGCGCGCCTTCCCCAGCCGCGTGGGCTCGCTCACCGGCCTCGCGATGATGGTGATGGCCGCCAGCGGCGCCGTCGCGGCCGGTCTCGCGGTCCCGCTGCACGACGCGGGCGGCTGGCGGCTGGCCCTCGCCGTCTGGGCCGTCCCGTCCCTCATCGCGGCGCTGACCTGGGGCCCGCTCGCGCTGCGCGCGCGTCGCCGTCCCGCCGTCCCGTCCGCTCCGGCACCGGTCACGGCCGCCGGTGGCGGCCAGGGCCGGGACGAGGGGTCGCTGCTCCGCTCGGGGACGGCCTGGTCCGTCGCGGCGTTCATGGGCCTGGCGTCGCTGATGTTCTACGTCCTGCTGTCGTGGCTGCCGGAGATCATGCGGGACGCCGGGTACGCGCCCGCGGCGGCCGGCATGATGGTCTCGGCCATGATGATCGTCGGTATTCCGCTGGGGTTCCTCGTCCCGGTGGCCGCCGCGCGGCTGCGCGACCAGCGCGTTCTCGTCGCCGCCCTCGCCGTGATCATGGTCGTGGGCCTCGTCGGGCTCCTCACCGCGCCCGCCGCGGGCTGGGTGTGGGCCGTCACGCTCGGCATCGGGACGGGCAGCGCGTTCCCGCTCGCCTTCACGCTGCTGAACCTGCGCTCACCGGACCCGTCGACCGCCGCGCGCCTGTCCGGCATGGCCCAGACGAGCGGCTATCTCCTGGCCGCGGCCGGGCCGCTCGCCGTGGGCGTCTTGCACAGTGCGACAGGCGGCTGGGACATTCCCCTGGTCCTGCTGCTCGTGCTGGTGGTGCCGGAGATCGTCTCCGGCCTGCTGGCCGCGCGCCCGGGGTTCGTCCAGCCGAACCCCGCCCGCCCGGAAGGGCACGCGGAGCACCTGGTCGAGCCCAAGGAGATCGCAGTCCCGGAAGCCGCCCGGGCACGCTGACCCGCCGTCACCTGCGGCGGCGTGCGTTCGACCGATCGCGCGCCGCCAGACCGGGCGCACGCCGCCCGACCCTCAACAGTGGCCGGGACGCCTCCGGGTCGTCCCCGGGTCGTCTCCGGAACGCGACGATCACCTGTGGATGTCGACGGCGTCGAGATCCAGGACGCGGGCGTGCAGGACGAGGCGCTGGTGGAGCGCGGCGCGCAGGGCGCGGTGCAGCCCGTCCTCCAGGTACAGCTCGCCCCTCCACTGGACGACGTGGGGGAACAGGTCGCCGTAGAACGTGGAGTCCTTCGCCAGGAGCGACTGGAGGTCCAGTTCCCGCTTGGTGCTGACGAGCTGGTCGAGGCGGATCTGGCGCGGCGGGATCTTGGCCCAGTCCCGGGAGGTCAGGCCATGCTCGGGGTACGGCCGTCCGTCACCCACCGCCTTGAAGATCACCCCATGAGTCTACGGTGTCGGATGGGGCGAAAGAAGGCGCCGTGACCGCAGGGGATCCCTGACTCCGCACCCCGGTAAACCATTGACAGTGCTGCTCAGCCGAATGGCGGGAATCCACGGGTGGAGTCAAGCCCGGCCGCCGGTGAACTCCGGTGCGGCGCTCAGCAGCACCGAGCCGCGCCGCCAGGGGGACGCGAACCCCCGTCCTCACCGCCCCATCTTCCTATTCCTGCCACGCCGGACAATCACCGCCCCACAATAAACGCACCACGTCAAGTCTTGCCCGCTGGGCAATCGCGGGATAGAACTCGATTGGGAGAGGTGATACCCCGCACATGTGCGAGCGCGGGCATGAGCGGGGAGAGGGGTGCGGAATGTCAGCTCCTGATTGGTCTCTCTCTGTGTGGCGCAAGAGCACCCGAAGTCACGGCAACACCAACTGTGTCGAGGTTGCGGTGTGCTGCGACATCATCGGCGTCCGGGACTCCAAGGACCCCGGAGGCGCGGTGCTCGGCTTCACGGAGAGGGATTGGCGGACGTTCACCGACACCATCAAAAGGTCCGGGAGACTTTGAACCGGTAATGCTCGCGACCCGGACCACCACGTAGCACCAGAATTGTCGAGCACGAACGCAGGGCCCTCGGCGGCGACGCGCTGACCGCCATTCCGCCCAGCCGAACGGCGGTACGGCGATGATCGTCGCCACGGCCCGTCCAGCGTCGGCATGCCCGACACGACACGAAGGCCCCGCCCGGGTCGTCCCGGAGCGGGGCCTTCGCCTACCTGCTCGGCGAGCGGAGGATGCGAGATTCGAACTCGCGAGCGCTTGCACGCAACACGCTTTCCAAGCGTGCGCCCTAGGCCACTAGGCGAATCCTCCACGAGAGAGCCTACCGGGTCCCGGGCACTGAGCGGACATCAAAAACCGCCGACACCGGGATCGGGCCGTACACGTGGGGAAAGACCTGGTCACCGACGGGTTCGTACCTGACGGGGGACCCGACGCGCTCAGCGTCGATCACCAGCAGGACGAGGTCCGCGGGGTCGACGGCGGTGTAGAAGGCGGCGAGCACGCCGTCCACCTGGGACGCGTTGGACGAGCAGTGGATGAAGCCCTCCTCGTCCAACGTCCTGCCGAGCGTCGACATGGTGTAGGGGGCGCCGGTGTCGCGGGCGGACTCCCAGTGATGCCGTTCGGCGATGTGCAGGAGCGTCTTCTGCGGAGGCGTGGGCATGGGGCAAGCGTAGGCGGAGGCTGCCCGCGGCCCAGTCCGGTACAGCCTCCTGTACCGGGTATCGGAGTGCTGGCTGGCTCGTCCGCCACGTCCGGATCTTCTAACGTCGAGGTGCACGGTCATCCGCGGGGGGTGGCCGCGGCTCCGCTCCCACACCGCATGGAGGACGGCCCGTGAGCTCGAGGACGTTCATCGCCGCCGGGGCGACCGCCCTGGGACTGCTGATGGACGCGGCCGTCACGGCCACCGTCACCGGCGCGGAGCCGCAGGGCGCAGGGTATGTCGCCGAGTTCGACGTGAGCGGTGAGACCTCCGAGGTCCGCCTGGTCGAGCGCGAGGACATCGAGGACGCCCGTGCGCTTCTCGACCGCCGAGCCCGTGGGTCGAACCGGGGCGACGGGGACTTCTGGGACGCCGTCATGGTGTCGCTGGCCTCGATCCCCCATTGACCCGCGGGCTCCGCGGCGACCACATCGATCAGTCCCGGAACGGGCGTTCGCGACCGCCGTCCGCCCGGACGACGCGGTCCGTCCCGCCAAAGGGGGGACGGGACGGACCGCGTGGCCGGACCCGAGCCGATCCGGGGACGGTCCCGGTGCCTACTTGGCCAGGAGCTCGGTCAAGGCGGCGTCGATGAACGCCGTGTCCTCGGGGTTGCTGCCGTGCCCGGCGAAATGGCCCCAGACGCCGGGGATCACGCGGAGCTCGGCTCCGGGGATGTGCTGGACGGCCCACGCCTCGTCCTCGGGCGGGAAGTACAGGTCCTTCTCCGCCGGCATGACCAGCGCCTTGGCCTTGATGGAGGCGAGGGCGGCCTTGGTGTCGCCGTTGAAGCCGGGGGTGAGGCCGACGTCGGCGTTCTGCCACGTCCACAGCATCGTGAGCAGGTTGTTGGCATCACGGTCGTCGAGGAAGAAGCCCTCCCAGAAGCCGACGAGGAAGTCTTCGAGAGAGCTGTAACCGAGCTTTTCGTAGAGCCGGTCCCAGTAGAACGCCTGGGAGAACCCCCACCCGGCGTACACGCGCGCGGCTGCGCGTAGGCCGCGAGTGGGCGGGCTGGTGTACCAGCCACCCTCGAAGGCGGCGTCGGCCGTGAGCGCGGCCTTCACCCCTTCGAGGAAGACCTTGTTGTGGTAGCTGGTGTTCGACGAGCCGCAGAAGGGGGCGATGCGCTCGACCATCTCGGGGTGGCTGACGGCCCACTGGTACGTCTGCCCGGCGCCCATGGACCAGCCGGTCACCAGAGGCAGGCGTTCGATGCCGAAATGCTCGGTGACGAGCCGGTACTGCGCCTCGACGTTGTCGTACATGGTCACGTTCGGGAAGCGGGCCCGGTCGTAGGGCGGCGGGGTGTTGCTGGGCGAGGTGGACAGCCCGTTGCCGAGCATGTTCGGGACGATGATGAAGTAGCGGGCGGGGTCCAGCGCCATCCCCTCGCCGATGAGCCACTCGTTGTCCGGGTGACGGCCCGAGTACCAGGTGGGATAGACGATGGCGTTGCCCTTGTCGGGCGCTAGGACGCCGTAGGTCTCGTAGGTGAGCTGCGCCCCGCGCAGGGTCGCACCGCTCTGCAGGACGAAGTCGCCCAGCTCGAAGATCGTGGCCATGTAGACCCCCCTTACTTCCAGCTGAAACTATTTCGGACGGAATCAATCGTCAAGAGAGGCAAGTCCCCTCCCGGCCTGTTCAGTGGTCCTGTACCCCGCCTGGGCGGGGATGGACGGCCGACGGGCGGACCTCGCTCTCCGGTCCCCGGGCTCCGGGCCTTGCTGATCGTGGCCAGTCCCGCGCGCGACCGGCGTCGTCCCTGCGCGCGGACGGGACGGTCGCGCGGCGGACGACCGGCCTGAGGCTCGTCCTCTCCGCGTCGCCCGGAGGACGGGGATCGGCGTGGCATTGCGACGATCTCCGACTGTGCACCTTTTGTCGTCACAGGCGATGCGCTAAAAAACTGTTTACATAAAGGTCTTCACTCCATCCCCAACTTTGGGGGGTGCTGATCAGAGCGCAGGCCGCCATACCGTCAACTCGACGAAGGGTCGAAGTAAAAGTGAACTGAATCGGATGCGGGGAACGATCACTGTGCCGTGGTCTGCACCCGGTTATCCGGAACGTTCACTTCGGCCTTCACGACATCGATCGGGAGACGGGGAAGATGCAAATCCGAAGCGCACACATATGGAGAAAGGCTGCGGTCGCGGCACTGGTATCCGGTTCCCTGGGGGTCGGACCGGCCGCGCACGCCGGCACGTCCGCGGCCGTCGCGCCGGGGGGCGTCGCGTCCGGCCGTGACCACCGGGCACCCGCGGCGGCGCCGCCGATCAAGGACTGCGACCCCGACGGCCTGACCACCGGTGACCAGCAGATCGCCCACCGGCTGGACGGGACCCTGCGCCCCGGCGGCGCGATGGGGACCCGCATCACCCCGTACCAGGTGTCGTGCGCCCGGGTCGTCGTCCGGACGGTCAAGGATCTCTGGCGGCTGGAAAGGCGCGCCGCCGTCATCGCGATCACCACGGCGATCGTGGAAAGCCACGTCCAGAACCTGGACGGCGGCACCGGCAGCAGTGTCGGTGTCTTCCAGCAGACCGATATCTGGGGACCGCGCGAGACGAGGCTCGACGTGGAGCGGTCGACGGATCTCTTCATCGACGCGATGCTGCGGAAGTTCCCCGGCGGAGCCTGGAAGAACAAGCCGATCGGTGAAGTGTGCCAGGCCGTCCAGCGCTCCGGTTTCCCGCAGCGTTACCAGCCGGAGGTGCCGGACGCCGAGAAGATCGTCACTGCGCTGGGCATCTATCGAGCCGGATGACGGCGCGGGGCCGTATCCGCGCCAGTCGCGGCGACCACGGACGCGGATACGGCCCACGGCGACGCCATCACCACCCAGGCGGCGGCCACGGTCATATACGAAACTCTGCCAGCCTGCGCCGATGCGATGTTCCGCTTCCTGGTGATCAGCTTCGCGCCTCGTCGCCCCACCGATAAATGTGTCTCTCACCTGCGGATTCGCCGCAAAGCGAGAACGACGGGAAAACTGACGGATGAAACGGCCCTTTTAGGCAGTTCTGACGGATTGTTCTGCCTTGGACGGAACCATATCGTGATGCCCCGGCGGTCCGACCCACGGCCGTCCGCGCCACGATCGATGGAGGCGAACCAGGATGAGAACGGTCCAGAAGAATCGAAGACGGCCGGGGGCCTGGCACCCGGCCGTGATCGCGGTCACCGTGCTGCTGTGCGTCGGCGGCCTCAGCAGCCCGGTGAGCGCCGCCGAAGGCACCGTGATCAACGCGAACGCGCGGGGCGCGGTCGACGGGCAGTACATCGTGTCCCTGAAGGGCGCGACGTCGCTCGCTCCCGGCGCGGACGCCCCGGTGGCCGCGCAGTCGAAGGATCTGGTGCACCGCTACGGCGGCTCCGTGCAGGCCGTTTTCAGCGCCGTGCTGCGCGGCTTCGCCGCCGACATGACCGCCAAGCAGGCCGCGCGCCTCGCCGCGGACCCGGCCGTGCGCTACGTCCAGAAATCGGTCGTGGTCCACACGGCGGACGGCACCAGGGCCGGCGGCAGCCAGTCCAACCCGCCGTCCTGGGGCATCGACCGCGTCGACGGCAAACAGGACCGCGTCTACAACTACCCGCGCGGCGGCAACGGCGTCACCGTCTACGTCCTCGACACCGGAGTCCGCATCAGCCACCAGACGTTCGAGGGCAGGGCGGTCGACGGCTACGACTTCGTGGACAAGGACACCACCGCGCAGGACTGTCACGGTCACGGCACGCACGTGGCGGGCACCGTGGGCGGCAAGGAGTACGGCGTGGCGAAGAACGTCAAGATCGTCGCCGTGCGCGTCCTGGACTGCGACGGCTACTCCCCCGACCGGTTCGCCATCCAGGGCCTTGAGTGGGTGGCGAAGAACGCCAAGGGGCCGTCGATCGGCAACATGAGCATCGGTTCCGATCCCCCCAACCCGGAACCGGCGGCCTTCCGCGAGGCCACAAGGGCGGCCATCCGCGCGGGCATCCAGTTCTCGATCGCCGCCGGCAACGACTCCAGGAACGGCTGTGACGCGCCCAGTGACGTCGCCGAAGCCGTCACGCTCGGCTCGACGGACGAGGGCGACTGGGTGTCCTTCTTCTCCAACTACGGCCGCTGCCTGGACCTGTTCGCGCCGGGAGGCGACATCACCTCGGCGGACAACGGGTCCGACACCGGCTCGGTGGTACTGGGCGGCACGTCGATGGCGACGCCGCACGCGGCCGGGGCGCTCGCGCTCTACCTGGAGGGCCACCCGACCGCGTCCCCCCAGGAATCACGTAACGCGGTGGTCAAGGCGGCGCAGTCCGGCGTCATCTCCAACCCCGGCAGCGGCTCCCCCAACCTGCTGCTGAACGTCAGCTCGCTCGCCGCACTCGCCAGGCACTGACAGGACGGGCTCCCCGTCACCGACCCCTCCGCGGGATCACGTGACGCCGTCCGACGAGAAAGAGGCGTGAGGGCACGCGTCCGGCACAGGTCAAGCGGCTCCCAAAGCATCGTGACCAGCAGGTCACTCAGACGCCGCACCCTTCGGGCCCTGGGCCGTACCCTCCGCCGCGGTCGGACGTTCCGCCCTTCGCCGACGAGACGCGCATCCACGCGTCCACGCCCCATGTCTCGGGCGCCGAGAAGCGCCCAGCTCAGCCGAAGCGCCGGGCCGGATCGAGGCGATCCACCCGCCTTCCTCTCACGTCCTGGGGCCCCGCCGCGTCATCCGCGTCGACGGCCGCACCATCACCCCCGATTGTCGCGCACCCGCACGCCGCTCCGTAACGCATGGTTAAAGTCATTAACTGTGTGTCACATGACTCAGGTTCCCCGGCCGAGGGGGATGAGCCTGGGGACGGCCGCCGTCGCACCGCCGTCGCGGAGCAGGAAGAGCAAGGCGGGGGCTTCACCGAAGAGGACGGCCGAGAGGCCAAGGAGAACTCTCTGCCCTCAAGTCGATCCGCACTGTCATTGATCTGTGACAGAAAGTGATGAAAGGATGGTCGACCGTCATGACTTCCGATCACCCAAGCATTCGCAGGCGCCGCCTCGGACGGGCACTCACCGCGCTCACTCTGGCCTGTGGTTGCACGGCCGCCTCGACGGCGCTCACCGGCGTCGCCTCCGCCGCCTCGGTGAGTCTCGCCGGTGACGCCGCAGCGGCACCGGCCGGGGACCTTCACGACACCTCTGCGATGAGGTCCGGCACGGTCGCCGTCCGCGCGGCGGGAACGCTGCGGGCGCCCTCCTGTAGAAGCATCACCTTCACCGGGAACGCCGGCCGGATCAGCGTCCAGACCAGTCCCGGAGGAAGTGTCGCCTGGGGCATCTACATGCACGACCCCAGCGAAAACGCCGGACCGTGGGTCGTGGACGTCTACGTCGGCAACCGGCGCGTCGACCACAAGACGCAAAACTACCCACCGCACGGCAGCGTGGCGCCCCGCGACGCCAAGTCAGGAAGGATCTTCACGATCAAGGCGACCCATACCGACCTGAAGGGTCGTGTCTCCCACGAAGTCCCCAATGGATGCGTCATCCCATAAGCTCGCCGCCCTGCTGGCCGAGCGGCTCGCCGGTGTCCTTCCGCGCCCGCTGACCGTGCGGGCGGAAGGGCATCGGCTGCTCATCACCGCCGGCGGGTCACCGCAATGTGGCTCAGCTGCGGCGATCATCGTCGAGGACCCCGGCGACGACCTCGACGCCCGCATCGAGACCGCCGCTACCGCCGTGCTCAGCGACGTCCAGGACTGCGTCGCACACATCCTGACCGAACCCTGGCCACCAGCCCAGCCTTACGGCATGCTCCCGCCACCCGGCGCGCGCGCCACGGCCTCGACCGTCCGACTCTGGTACGGCGACGAAGAGAACCCGTGCGTCACGCTGCCTCCCATCGACAAGACGGAATTGCGATAGCCCGGCGTGCCCGCCGACCACCTGCGCATCGGCCGGCGACGACACCGGTCGCCCAGCCATCCGAGCCTTCCTCGTCCGCCCGCAACCTGCATGGTTTCGATGTGCCACACATGTTCACGCTCTGCGCTGCACCCGCTTCCACCAGGCAACGTCCCATGCCCATGCCTAAAGCGCAGAAGGAAGATGCCGCCTGTGCGCATACGCCGAGGGCGAATCCAGTGCGGATCTGCATACTGCTTCGCGCTCCGGCTGTGAACTGTCAGTGTGGGCGAGTCCGAGTCTCGCGCCATGGAGGAAGCGATGCGTGCAGGTGTCGTGGTCGCCGCACAGCCCGGTGTCGAGGACCTCGCCGTCCGGGCCGAGGAACTGGGCTTGAACAGTTTCTGGGTCAACGACACTCCGATGGCCCACGGAGACCCTTTCGTCGCGTTGAGCCTGTGCGCGAAGGCGACCAGCCGCATCAAGCTCGGCATCGGCGTGACGTCACCGGCGTTGCGCTCGGCTCCGGCGACCGCGTGCGGAATCGCCAGCCTCAATGCCCTGGCGCCGGGACGGATCATCTGCGGGGTCGGCACTGGGAACACCGCCCGCCGCACCTTGGGAATGCGGCCCACCACAGCGTCCGCGCTAGAGGATTTCGTCACCTCGTTACAGGATTTGTGCGCAGGACGCGCCACCTGTTACAGCGAGGGCGACCGGAGCCGCGACATCCGTTTCCTGCACACCGGCGGGCACGTGAACACCACCGACCCGATCGAGTTCGTCGTGGCCGCGCTGCTCGGCCCGAAGGCCGCCGCGGTCGCCGGCCGCCGCGGCACCGGCCTGATCTCCTTCGGCCTGCTGCAACCCGCCGCCTGGCAGGCCCTCTACGAGGCTCGCCGTCACGCCGCACCGGGCGACCCCGGCACCCGCACGGACTCCTACCTGGTCACCGCCCTGCACATCCTCGAACGGGATGAGGACCCTCACGGCGACGCGGCCCGGGACGCGACCGGCCACGTCGTCCTGTCGCTGCTGGCCTTCGCCGCCGACACAACAGCCCAGCCGAACGCCTTCGTGGAGCGACTCGACCCCGAGGGACGCGAGGCTGTACAGCGGTTCCTCGACCGGCGCGGAACCACTCCCACCGCGCCTGACCGGCACACCAAGCTCTACCCCGGCTATCTCGGACGCATCGAACCGCAAAACCGGGACCTGATCCTGCCGTCGGTGATGAACGCCCTGACCCTGGTCGGAACCCGCGACGACCTCCGCGCCCGCATCGCCACTCTGGAGCAGGACGCCGGAATCGACGAACTGATGATTCAGCCGGTGGTCGACCCAGCCGCCGAGATGGCCCGTTTCGTCGACCTCCTCCGCTGACCAGCCAGACCCTGCACAGCACCGCCCCGCCCCGATGACCGCGCAAGCCGTGCCCATCGGCCCACTCGACCGCGACGGCCTGATCGCGCTATTCCAGCGCGCTGTGTGTCGGGCCGTCGCTGACCCCACCTCGCAAATCACGGTCCCTCGACCAGCTACCGCTCTATTCCGCAGCCATGGCGTCGAACCGCTGCTCGTTCAACGCGTGTACGACCTCACACACGTGGTCATCACTGACCTGCATCAACGTTCTGATAGATGAGGCAGCCCGGCCGTGGGCAGACACCAGCACCACGGTTGCCGACCGCACCCCCGTGTCCTTCGCCGTCCTGGTGAGCTCCTACGGACGGCGGCCCTCTTCATCGACAAAGGTTGGACGATCACCTCGGGCTTCCGAGCCACCCCAGCTTCAGGAACAGACCTGGACCAAGCATGGCCGTCATACCCGAAGTGCCCGGTCCGGTAGAAGTCTTCCAACCTCCGTGGGCTACGCAGTTCTCGTGCGGTCCTGACGATCGTCAGCGGGTTGCGCAGCTCGCAGGGCCGCCGAGATCTGGGCCGCGTCGAGGTCCACGATCACCTCGTCGCCGTTCCATTCGCCCCGTTCTTCAACGGCCAGGCCGATGAGTGCCAGCTCGGCGGCAGCGTCACGCAAGGTCCACTGCTCGTGGTTCTCGTCGCCAACGGCGCCGAGCTCGTCGCGGCTCCACGCAGCGACCGCAGCCTCAGCCACGGCCCGGGACAAACTCATCGACAGCCGAGGCACCTGCCCGGCGAACTGAGTCCCGATCTCAGCGAGTACGTCCGCGTCCTGCCGATACCGCGCATACTGCCGCTCATCGCCCTGCATAGCCCGAGCCTATCCAGCGCTGGCAGCAGCCGTCGGCACGCTTTGTCCGAGCGAAAGCCCGTCCGGCACTCCAGGCGCTGTCCCCCGGTCGAGATGCTACGGCGGCGCGCAGAGACAATCTTGTTAAGCCCGTTCGTTCTGCTCGTACCTTTCGGAGGGAGGCATGTGCCAGATCCGAGGTGAACGAAGGCTTCCGGTCGTTCGCGGGGCGTTAGCGCTTCAGTTCCGCGAGCAGGGTGGCGAGGTTGTTGTGGGTGATGAGCAGCTTGGGACCGTCGGGGTCCTTGGAGTCTCGGACGCCCATATGTTCGCCTAGGTCTGCCAGTTCGACGCAGTTGTCTCCCTGCGAGCTGCTGTGGCTGCTTTTTCGCCAGGGGGCTGTGTTCAGGTCCATCGATGTGCTCGTGATTCTCTAGGGGCGAGCAATATGAGGATAGTCCGGGTCGGGCTAGCGCTTCAGTTCCGCGAGGAGGGTCGCGAGGTTGTTGTGGGTGATGAGCAGTTCGGGGCCATCGGGGTTCTTGGAGTCTCGGACGCCCACATGTTCGCCCAGGTCTGCCAGTTCGACGCAGGCGTCGCCTTGAGAGCTGCTACGGCTGCTCTTGCGCCAGATGATCGGAGCCGTGTCCACCGGCTTCACCTCCACTCTCAGCGTTTCGAGTCATCATTCGGTGTTCGGGGGGCTGGCGGTGTTCGCCGGGTGTTAGCGTTTCAGTGCCGCTACCAGGTCTGCGAAGGCGTCTCGGCGAACAGTCAACCTCGGGCCGTGGGGATGCTTGCTGTCACGTATGACGACGGTTGCTGTAGCCGACGCCAGTTCGACGCACTCTCCTCCGTTGGAGGCGCTGTGTGATGCCTTGCGCCAGTGAAGATCATTCAGGTCCATGTGCTCGTGATTCTCTAGGGGCGAGCAAACTGTGAGGATGGGCCGGGAGGGGCTAGCGCTTCAGCTCCGCCAGGAGGGTCGCGAGGGTGTTGTGGGTGATGAGCAGCTTGGGACCGTGGGGATCCTTGGAGTCTCGGATGCCGACGGTCTCACCGAGGTCGGCCAACTCGACGCAGGCTCCTCCGTTGCTACTGCTGTACTTGCTCTTCCGCCAAGCGGGACGTGAAGTCATGGCTTCCACGCCTCCTCCGCAATCTCTCGGATCAATGCCGCCGACATGGATGTCGGGAGCGCGTGCGTGCTGATGTCGGTGAAACGTCGAAACAGCTTTTCGATGTCGGCCCGACCATCTCTGATGGTCCCATGCGGCTCGCCTTCGGTATAGGCCACATGTTCGCCGCCGGGCAGTGTGGCGATCATGAATGCTCCAGAGTTGCCGGGGTGTGGCTCACCGTCCGGGATGACCTGCACGCTTACGGTCGGTGACGCCACGTCGGCGAGGTGATGAAGCTGGGTGAACATCACGCTGGGTGTGCCGATGCGTGACCGTAGGACTCTTTCGGGGAGGACGTAGATCAGCCGAGGTGGTGGTGGGTCCTCCCGGGTAAGTACGGCCTGGCGCTCTATTCGTCCCGCGACCTTCTCCTGGTCGCCGTACAAGAGCATCTCGGCGACGCTCGGGGTCTGGAGAAGGCCGGTGACCACGAACGGCTCGTAGATGCGCAGTACCTCGGCTTGGCCTTCGATGTTCGGCCAGTCCTCGAACCATTTCGGGAACGCTGCGGAGCGTCCGTCGAACAGGCCGTCGTGCAGGTGGGCGAGGGCTTCGCGAGTGTCCAACACCTGGTCGCACTGCTCGGCGAAGACCCGGTCGCAGCTGGACTTGCCCAGCTCGATGTCTCCGATGGTGGACGCGGCGAAGGGGATCTGGTCCGCGAGTTGAGCGAGGGAGAGGCCCGCCAGCTGTCGGTACCGCCGGACTTCGGAACCGAACAGATCAAGCGGACCGCGCGAAGGGGTCAGGCGCTTCGGGCGTTGCGGCATGGCTCCTCCTGATAACCGGGGATGACCGGAGATGCACGCAGAGTCGCGATAATGGCCGCGACCAGGCACTTTGCCTCTCTCGTCATTTTCTCGTGGAGGACGCTCGGTAGCAGGCATTCGAAGAGTTCTCCGAGGTGATCCTGAAATGTCCGCTCCGACCCTTGCCCTAGAGGTCCCGCTTCCGCTCGTTCTTGAGCCCACTGATCGGGCGCCGGGGGTGGCGCGGCGGTTCCTTGCCGAGCGGTTTCGGGAGTGGGGGATCGCCGACGACGGGGACGGGCGGCTTGTCGTGTGCGAGCTGGTCACGAACAGCCTCAAGCACGGGGAGGGGCCGATCGTCGTGCGGGTCCTCCGCGACGAGCGCGACGGCCATCCGGTCGTGGAGGTGTGGGACGGCGGTCCGGGACGGCCGGTGGTCCGGCCGGTGACCCCTGGGGCGACGTCTGGCCGGGGGCTCCGGCTCGTGGCGGAGGTCGCATGGGCGTGGGGCGTCCGTCCGCTCAACGAAGGAGGGAAGGTCACTTGGGCGAAGATTCGCTGACGGGCCGCCGGGTGCGGCGGATGATCCGCCTCCATTACTTGAACTGGCGCGCGGAGTGGCACCGCGAGACCGTCCTGCGGCATCTGGACACGCTCGCCCTCGCGTTGGAACGGCAAGGGTGGAGGTGCGTGAAGAGATACCATCCCGAGCTGATCCCGGTCCGCGTCCCGCTGCTGCGCGTCTACGGCGCCGACATCGCCACGACCCTGTGCGTCATGGCGATGCCCGACGGCAGGTGGGGTTTCCACGAGGCCGCGCGGGGACGTGCCGGCCTCTTGTGCCACTGCGGCGACATCACACGGGCCGTGCAGATGGTCGACCGGTTGTTGCGAGCTCGCTCGGCGCGATGAGTAGAGGAGGGGGTCGTCTCACGGTGGGTGGGACGGCCCCCCGGCCCCCCGCCTCTCTCCGTTCCCCCGGACGGAAAGGGGCGGGGGCCTTCGCGTGCGGAGGGGTGTTTCCTCGTCCGCTGGGATCTTGGGTTGGGGATCTCAGGTGGGTGTGCGGCGTGGCTGGGTGGTTGCGGCCTACCCGGGGGCGCGGATGCCATAGACTCTGGGCAGACCCCTCGCACGGCGTCACCCTGTGAACCTCCCCAGGGCCGGAAGGCAGCAAGGATAAGCAGGCTCTGGCGGGTGTGCGGGGGGTCCTTTTCGCTTCTGACGCTCTGCTTCTTGAGGGAGGGCGGGCCCCCGATGAGTCTGGCGCTGTACCGCAAGTACCGGCCAGCGACGTTCGCCGAGCTGAAGGGGCAGGAGCACGTCGCCGAGCCCCTGCAGCAGGCGCTGCGCAACGGCCGGATCAACCACGCTTACCTGTTCAGTGGTCCGCGCGGCTGCGGCAAGACGTCCAGCGCCCGCATCCTCGCCCGCTCGCTCAACTGCGAAGAAGGGCCGACCCCCGACCCGTGCGGCAAATGCGACTCGTGTGTCGCCCTCGGGCCGTCGGGGACCGGGCACATCGACGTCATCGAGATCGACGCGGCCTCGCACGGTGGCGTGGACGATGCCCGCGATCTGCGCGAACGCGCGTTCTTCGCGCCCGTCTCGGCGCGCTTCAAGGTGTACATCATCGACGAGGCGCACATGGTCACCCGCGAGGGTTTCAACGCGCTGCTGAAGCTCGTCGAAGAGCCGCCGCCGCACCTGAAGTTCGTCTTCGCGACCACCGAGCCGGAGAAGGTCATCGGGACGATCCGCTCCCGGACCCACCACTACCCCTTCCGGCTGATCCCCCCGGGTGTCCTGCAAGAGCTGGTCGAAGAGATCCTGAAGTCCGAGGACGTTCCCTACGAGGCTTCCGCGCTGCCCCTGGCCGTCCGCGCCGGGGCGGGTTCCGCCCGCGACACGCTGTCGATCCTGGACCAGCTCCTCGCCGGGTCGGACGAACAGGGCATCACCTACGCGCGGGCCGTCTCGCTGCTCGGCTACACCGACTCCGCGCTGCTGGACGAGGTGATCGCCGCCTTCGCCGCCCGCGACGGCGCCGCTGTGTTCGCCGCCATCGACCGGGTCGTCGAGAGCGGCCAGGACCCGCGTCGATTCACCGCCGACCTGCTGGAACGCATCCGCGACCTGGTGATCCTTTCGAACGTTCCCGAGGCGGGCGGGACGGGCCTGCTGAACGTCCCGGCGGACGAACTGGAGCAGATGCGGCGGCAGGCCGCGTCCATGGGACCGGGCGAGCTGACACGCGCGGCGGACCTGCTGCACACCGGGCTCACTGAGATGCGCGGCGCCACATCCCCGCGGCTGCTCCTGGAGCTCATCAGCGCGCGGATCCTGCTACCGGCGGCCTACGAGGACGAGGCGTCCATGCTCGCGCGCCTCGATCAGCTGGAACGGCGGGCGGCCGCGGGCGGATTCGGGGGAGGCCAAGGCGGCGCTGTGCCGGGAGGCGGCGGCGCGGGTATGGCCCCCGCGTTCCCGTCGGGCGCTCCCGCGTCGGGTGCGTCGCCTATGCCGCAGGGCCCGGGCCCGGCTGCCGGGCCCGGGCAGCGTCCGGGACCGTCTTCTTCTGGGGGGCGGCAGGAGCAAAGGCCAGCGGAACAACCCCCGACCGCCCAGGGGGGCGACCCCACTTCTAGTGTCAACCGCCCCGGTACGGCTTCGGAAGCTGAACGCGGTTCTGTGGATAACCGCTCGGCGAGCGGTCCGAGCGGTCCGAGCGGTCCGAGTAGTCCGGGCGGCCCGACCGGTTCAGGGGGCCCGAGCGGCTCGGCCGGTTCAGCTGGATCAGGCGGTTCCAGCGGTCCCAGCAGTTCAAGTGGATCCGGTGGTTCCGGCGGTGCTGGTGCTTCCGGTCGTGTCGGTGGTCCGAGCGGTCCCGGTGGTCCCGGCGGTCCCGGCGGTCCTAGCGGTTCCAGCGGTTCCGGTGGGTTGAGCGGGTCGGGCGGTTCTGGCAGTTCGGGGCAGCCGGGCGGTACTGGTGGCGCGTCTCGTCAGGATGCGGCCCCGGCCGCGCCCTCCTCCGGCGGGGGGATGGACGTGGCGACCGTCCAGCAGTACTGGCCGGACATCGTCGAGGCGGTCAAGCAGAAGAGCCGCGCCACCTGGATGGTGATCATGTCCGGGGTGCGGCCCGTGTCGCTCGAAGGGCGCGTCCTGACGCTCTCGTTCGACGCGGAAGGGTCCCGGCTCGGCTTCGTCAACGGCAACCGCGACGTGATCCTCTGTGAGGTGTTCAAGGAGCACCTCAAGGTCGACTGGCGCATCGAGACCGTGGTCGGCGGTGCGCCCCCGGCCGGTGGACGAGGCGGACCGAACCCGGGAGGCGCCCCCCGCGGAGGCGGAGGCGGAGGCGGCGGCCAAGGGGGGCAGAGCCCCCGATCAGCGCCCGGAAGCGGATTCGGGACGGCCTCTTCGTCTGGGTTCGGCAGCGCGCAGGCCACGCAGCCCGCGGCGTCGCCCGCACGGGCCGGTGCCCCGCAGGGCCCAGGCTCCGCGCGGTCGGCGGCGGGCGGGGATCCCGGGCCGCCGCCCCCGCCGCCGGACGAGCCCCCGCCGCCCCCCGAGCCCTCTCCCGTGGACGAGAGCGACGAGGTGGACCCCGAGGGCGACGCCGACGCCGAGGGCAACGAGGCGGAGATGAACGGGATGGCGCTCATCCAGCGCGAGCTGGGCGGGCAGATCATCCGAGAGATCGACAACTCCTGAGCGGGGAGTCGGCGCACCGGCCGCCCGGACGTACCGCAACCCGGGAGGAACCCGTAGTCTCGTGAGGACGGACGTCCGGTGATCGGCGGGTCGCCCGAACAGAAGGCCCCCGCAAGGGCCGGAACAAGGAGTGCACGGTGGAACCCGGTGGTCAGCTGAACATCCAGGAACTGCTCCAGCAGGCGCAAGCCGTCCAGGAGCAGCTTTTCACCGCGCAGCGCGAGCTCGCGGAGGCCGAGGTGAAGGGCACCGCGGGAGGCGGGCTCGTCACCGCGACGGTGAACGGCGAGGGCGAGGTCACCGGCCTGTCGATCGACCCGAAGGCCATCGACCCCGACGACACGGCCGACACGGCCGAGACGATCGCCGACCTGGTGCTGGCCGCGATCCGTGACGCGTCCCGGGAGGCCCGCGAACTCCAGCAGGAGAAGATGGGGCCGCTCACCGCCGGCCTCGGCGGACTCGGCGGCGGAATGCCCGGCTTCGGCGGGGGCGGGATGCCTCCGGGAATGCCCGGTGGCCTCCCCGGCGGCTTTCCCGGCCTCGGCGGCGGAACCGGCGAGTCCGGCGAGTCCGGTGGGGCAGGCGGGTCCGGTGGGACCGGCGGGACGGGCGAAACCGGTGGTAGCGGAGGGTCCGGCGCCTGACCGTCCTGGTGGACGGGACACGACTCGTCACCGTAGAAGTCAGTAGAACGCGAAGAAAGGAAGGGTCCGTTGTACGAAGGGGTGGTTCAGAACCTCATCGACGAGCTGGGCAGGCTGCCCGGCGTCGGCCCCAAGAGCGCGCAGCGGATCGCCTTCCACCTCCTCGCCGCCGATCCGGCCGACGTCGAACGGCTGGGCATGGCGCTCAGGGAGGTCAAGGACAAGGTCCGCTTCTGCAAGACGTGCGGGAACGTCGCCGAGGAAGAGGAATGCCGGATCTGCCGTGACGCCCGCCGCGACCCGCAGGTGATCTGCGTCGTGGAGGAGCCCAAGGACGTCGTGGCGATCGAGAAGACCCGCGAGTTCCGCGGCCGCTACCACGTGCTGGGCGGCGCGATCAGCCCGATCGAGGGCGTCGGGCCGGACGACCTGCGCATCCGCGAGCTGATGCAGCGCCTCGCCGACGGTACGGTGACCGAGCTGATCCTCGCGACCGACCCGAACCTGGAGGGCGAGGCGACCGCCACGTATCTCGCCCGGTTGGTGAAGCCCATGGGCCTCACGGTCACCCGTCTGGCCAGCGGCCTGCCGGTGGGTGGCGACCTCGAATACGCCGACGAGGTGACGCTGGGCCGCGCATTCGAAGGACGGAGGCTGCTCGATGTCTGACACCAACAGCCCGCAGGACTGGAACGTCCTCGCCGAACGCGTGGCGCGCCACGTGGACAACTATCTGAACGGACTGGAGGCCGTCGCGCGCGGCGACGGCGGATCCCACACGGTTCCGCTGCTCCTGCTGGAGGTGTCGCAGGTCATCCTGGCCGGCGCGCAGCTCGGCGCCAGCGCCGACGTGATCCTTCCCGACAACTGGGAGCCCGAGGTCGGCGACGACCCCGACCTCGACGCCGTCCGCCAGGGGCTCTCCGAACGGCTCGCCGCGCTGGACGAGTACGTCGAGGTCTTCGACCCCTACAAGGACACCGAACCCACCGCCTACCGGCTGTCGGACGACCTGGTGGACGTGGCCAGCGACCTCGTCCACGGGCTGCGGCACTACCAGCAGGACCGTCCGCTGGAGGCGCTCTGGTGGTGGCAGTACTCCTACTTCAACCACTGGGGCAACCACGCGGGCGCCGCCCTGCGCGCCCTGCACGCCGTGGTCGCCAACGCCCGCCTGGACGTCGCCCACGAGACCGCGACCGCCTGACAGCGGGCACGGTCCTGGGCCCCGACGCCGCCTGATCATGGGCGTGGGGCGGTCCGTCCGCGAGCACGGTTCCAGGATCGGGCCGCTCCCATGCGCGCGCGCCCTTGTCAGAGCGCGGCGGCGTACGCCTGGGCCAGGCGTTCCAGGACGCTCGGACCGTCTCGGTCTCTTGTGGGGGGACGACCCCCCACACCCCCCGGAACGGGCCGTTCCGGTTCCGGTGCGCCCAGATGGACGGTCCGCAGCTCGGCCATGAACTCCTGCCAGAGCTCCGGGCCGCCGGCCGCGAGCAGCTCCGCCCGCACTCGCAGCCGCCTGGTGGTCGGGCGGTGGCGCAGACCCCACTCGCCGAGCTGGGCGAAGACGGGCACCAGCTGGATCGACGCCTCGGTCAGGCTGTAGGCGGCCCGCCGCCCCGGCCCGGCGTCCTCACGGGTCAGCAGCCCGGCGGCGACCAGCCGCTTCAGCCGGCTGGAGAGGATGTTGGAGGCGATGCCCTCCTCCGATCCCGCGAGCAGTTCCCTGAAGTAGCGCCGGTTCCCGAACATGACGTCGCGCAGCACCAGCAGGCTCCAGGCGTCGCCGAACGCCTCGACCGCGGCGTTGATCGGGCACCCCGAACGCGCCGGTTCCGCCAACGCAGACCCCTCCTCCCAACCGGTTGCAATCTACCACTGGTTGTCCTAGCGTGGGCGTACTGATTGCAATACGCAAGCGGATGGCGGGAGGCGGGGGATGGGCGACACCGGGCCGCAGACGGCGGGCGGGAAGGTGCTCTGGCACTTCACGATGTCCCTGGACGGGTTCGTGGCCGGACCGGATCACGAGATGGACTGGCTGGACGGCGCCTCGTTCCGTCCCGGCCTGATCGACGAGTACGTGCGGTCCACCGGTGCCGTGCTGGGCGGGCGGAACGGCTGGGACGCCTTCCCGGACGCCGGGAACATCTATGGCGGCGCCTGGGACGGGCCGGTCTTCATCCTCACCCACCACCCCGAGGACGCGGAGCCAGCAGACCGTGTCACGTTCCTGGACTGTGACCCGGGCGAAGCCGTCCGGATCGGGCTGGAGGCGGCCGGGGGCAAGAACCTGGAGGTGTTCTCGCCGGGCATCGGCCGTCAGCTTTTCGAGCGGGGACTGATCGATGAGATCGACCTGCACATCGCGCCGGTGCTGCTCGGCGACGGCATCCGGCTGTTCGACAACCCCGGGGGCGCGCCGATCCGCCTGCACCGGCTCGGCGACGGCGAACCCACCGCGGTCGTGAACGTGCGGTACCGGCCTGCCGCGACCGCCGCGCATCCCGCCGGGGAGGCGCCGGGCGGCTGAGCGGCGGCGGGCACCACGCGGGCCCGGCCTGACCGTCCTCGATCGGGCGCGTCAGACCGGGCCCTGAGCCTCTCTAGGACGAGGGGGTGGGGCTCACCGGGGCGCCGAGTGTCCAGGCGATCTGCTCGGCGGCCTTCTCGGCGTCACGGTCCAGCTGACCGCCGTCCGGGCCGGATATCCACAGGTAGAGCTCGACGTCCCCGTCCCAGACGATCGTCGCCGTGCGGTCGCGGTAGCCGACGCGCAACCCGTCGTCGGGCGGCTGGACGGACACCTGCGGGGCGCGGCGGCGCAGCGCGGCGAACAACGAGTCCAGTGGCCCGTACCTGCGGGCGGGCGGCAGCTCATCGAACGGGGGCATCTGTTCTCCTCGGCAGCTCTCGTGTCGGCCGGTGGTCCGGCATTCCGGCCGTCCACCGCGGGCTTGCGACGTCCGCCATTCGTCGCGTGTGGCGGGAGCGGCACGGTGACCTGGTCGCACGTCCCCGCCGGGCATGGTCCGGACGCGACAGGGCCGCCGATGAACGGGACGGACCGCGGTGCAGCGTCCACCCCCGCCTTTACCTAGACGCCTTCCTCCGCTTCGGGGAGGACCGCCGGAAAGGACACCGCGCGAAGCGGGGAGTTTTCCATATCCCTTCCGATAGGACATGGCGACTAATGCGATGGGTGGCGTTTCCCGGCGTCCGCGACGGCGCTGCTGAGCGGTTCTTCACACGGTGCCGGTGGTGAGTGCTCTGCGGGCGATCGCGTCGCGTTCCGCGGCCTCTTGTTCGGCCGCCTGCTGCTCGGCCGCGATACGGGCGTCGTAGGCGGCGCGGGCGGCGGCGATCGCGTTCTGGTGCGCCTCCGTCCACGTGACCAGGGAGCGGATCGTCTCGTGCAGGGTCGCGCCCATCGTCGTGAGGGCGTAGTCGACGCGGGGCGGGACGGTCGGGTGGACGGTGCGGGTGACGAGGCCGTCCCGCTCCAGGTGCCGCAGCGTGCGGGTGAGCATCCGCTGGCTGACGCCGTCGATCCGGCGGCGCAGCTCGGTGAAGCGCAGCGAGCGCTGGTCGAGCAGCGCGATGACGAGCAGCGACCATTTGTCCGCGATGCGGTCGAGGATCTGCCGGACCTCGCAGTCGTTGCGGGTGTCCCACTGGAGGACGTCCTCGTCCTGGGCGGTATCACCGCAGTTACCGGGGGACACGAAAGTTCCGTCTTCCATGGCCCCTCATGGTGACCGACGATGCTGCCGGTAACAAGAGGGAACCGGCGTCCATCAGGGGAACCGGTCCTCACCGAGAGGAGTCGGCGCATGTCCACATCCGCATCCGGCGGACGTGCCTGGGCGTCACTGGCCGTGTTGTGCGGCGCGGTCTTCCTGGAGGGGATCGACGTGGCGATGCTCAACATCGCGTTGCCGTCGATCCGGGAGGACATGGGCCTGTCGACGGGCATGCTCAGCGGCGTCATCAGCGCCTACGTGCTCGGTTACGGCGGGTTCATGCTGCTGGGCGGGCGCGCCGCCGACCTGCTGGGGCGCCGCCGCGTGTTCCTCACCTGGCTGGTCGTCTTCCTGGTGTTCTCCGGTCTCGGCGGGTTCGCGACGGAAGGGTGGATGCTCCTGGTCGCCCGGTTCGTCACCGGGGTCGCCTCGGCGTTCATGGCCCCCGCGGGCCTCGCGCTCGTCACGGCCACGTTCCCGGCCGGGCCCGCGCGGACCAGGGCGCTCGGCCTCTACGCGGGCCTGGCGTCGGGCGGCTACTCGCTCGGCCTCGTGGCGGGCGGGCTGCTGACGGCCCTCGGCTGGCGATGGGTGTTCTTCGCGCCGGTCCTCATCTCGGCGGTGATCCTGGCCGCGGCCGTCCCGCTGGTCAAGGAGCCGGACGCCGGACGCGGGCCGTCCGGGGGCGGGTTCGACCTCCTCGGCGCGTTCGGGATCACCGGCGCCATGATGCTGCTGGTGTACGGGGTCGTCCGGCTGGAGAGGCCCGGCGACGGCGCCGGGCTCACCGCCGGTGTCCTCGCGGGCGGAGTGGCGCTCCTCGCCGCGTTCGTGGTGGTCGAGCGCAGGTCCGCAAGCCCGCTCGTCCGGTTCGGCGTCTTCAGGTCGGCCGCGCTGGTGCGGACGGACGTGAGCGCGCTGCTGTTCCTCGGCGCCTTCGCCGGTTTCCAGTTCCTGATGACGCTCTACCTCCAGGAACTGCGCGGCTGGACGACCTGGCAAACCGGCCTGGCGCTGCTCGTCGTCGCCGTGGACACCGTCCTCGCGCCGACCCTGACCCCGCGCCTGGTGCACCGCTACGGCAATATCCGTGTCCTGTTCGCCGGGCTTGTCCTCGCGGCCCTGGCCTACGGGCTGTTCCTGCCGCTCGGCCTGGACTGGGCCTACGCCGTCATGTTCCCGATCATCGCGCTGCTGGGGGTGTCCTTCGCCCTGGTGTACGGCCCGCTGACGATGGCCGCGACGGAGGGCGTCCACGAGGGCGAGCACGGCCTGGCGGGCGGCCTGCTCTACACGGCGATCCAGTTCGGCAGCGCGCTCGGGTTGTCGGCGGTGACCGCCGTGCAGGTGGCGGCGCTCGACGGTGGCGCGCTCGGGGGTCCGCTCGGGGGCGAGGGGATCGGTGCCGTCCGGACGGCGTTGGTGGTCCCCTTCGCCGCTGCGCTGCTCGCGGTCCTGGTCACGGCGTTCGGCCTCCGCGACCGCGGGTCGGGTCGTGCCGGGACGGGTCGGGAGCCCGCCACGGCCACCGTCCAGGAGGCGAGACGGTGACGGCGGCGGGCTTCGCCGTCCTGCGCACCGCGTCCTTTTCACCCTGGCGGCGGCTCCGGACGATCGTCCGCGGCACGGGGCTCGTCGGCGTCCGCCAGGTGGGCGAGCAGGTCCTGCGCAGTGATCAGGCCGACGGGCCGCCCGTCGTCGAGGACCAGCGCGGCGCCGTGCCGTTCCAGCAGCACGGCCGCCTTCCCCGCGGGCTCACCGGACCCGACGATCGGGAAGGGGGACGCCATGTGGTCCTCGACCGGGGAGCCGGGGCCCGCTTCACCGCGTACCAAGGCGTCGAGCAAGCCGCGTTCGGTGACGGAGCCCACCACGTCGGCGGCGGCCGCGAGCGGCGGCTCGGCGCGCAGTACCGGCAGCTGGGAGACGTCGTGCTCCCGCATGATCGAGACGGCGGTGCCGACGGTCTGCCGCGGGCGGACGTGGACGAGCGCGGCACGCGTCCCGCAGCCGAGGGCGGCCTTGCGCGCCAGGACCCGACCGACCCGGGCCTCCTCGGGGACCGGGGACGCCGGTGACCCCGCAGACCCCGCAGACCCCGGCGGCGTGGCCGGGAAGCCGTACGCGGCCATCCAGGCGTCGTCGAAGATCGTGGAGAGGTAGCCGCGCCCGCCGTCCGGCAGCAGGACCACGATCACGTCCTCGGGTCCCGCGCCCGCGGCGACCGCGCGCGCCGCGACCACCGCGAGGCCGCCCGAACCGCCCACCAGCAGGCCCTCCTCCCGGGCCAGGCGGCGCGTGGCGGCGAACGCGTCGCCGTCGCCGACGGCGATGACCTCGTCGCAGACACCGGGATCGAACGCCGCCGGCCGGGCGTCCTCGCCGACGCCCTCCACCAGGCAGGACCGGCCGGTCCCGCCGGAGCGGGCCGGGCCCCGGGGCTCGGCGCCGATCACGCGGACGCAGCCTCCGGAGACCTCCTTGAGGAAGCCGCCCGCGCCGGTGACGGTCCCGCCCGTCCCGATCCCGGCGACGAAGTGGGTCACCCGCCCGTCGGTCTGCGCCCAGATCTCCGGGCCGGTCGTCTCGTAGTGCGACAGCGGATTGTGCGGGTTGGAGTACTGGTCCGGCCTCCACGCCCCGGACGTCTGCCGGACGAGCCGGTCCGACACCGAGCGGCAGGACGCGGGATCACCGGGGGGCACGGCGGCCGGGCAGACGACGACCTCCGCCCCGTAGGCGCGCAGGGTGCCGAGCCCGTCGGCGGAGATCGTGTCGGGGCATACCAGGAGGCACCGGTATCCGCGTTCCCGTGCCACGATCGCCAGCCCGATCCCGGTGTTGCCCGTCGTGGCCTCGACGATGGCGCCGCCCTCCCGCAGGTCTCCCGCGCGCTCGGCGGCCTCGACCATCCGGACGGCGATGCGGTCCTTCACCGACCCGCCCGGATTGAAGTACTCGACCTTCGCGGCGACGAGCGGAGCGCCCCCGTCCCGGTGCCCGCCGCCGAGGACGCCGCGCAGCCGCAGCAGCGGGGTGCCGCCGACCAGTCCGATGAGCGAGTCGGATACGTGCACCGGGAGCCTCCTCAGCGAGCCGTTCCGGACTTCCCCGCCTCGACGGGCGCCGCGTCCCGCACGACCGCCCCGTCCTGCACGATCACCTCGTCGGCCCCGGTCGCCGCCTCCCCGGCGGGCGGCGCGGCCGCCGGCGTCCCCGCGGCGGGGGCGGCGCGGGGACGCCGGTGGGTTCCGCGCACCCGCCGGTGGGCCCCGCGGCTCCGGCGGCGGGCGGCTCCCTCCGCGCCGAGCGCGATCGCCCCGGCCATGGCGGCGAGCACGAGGGGAAGGGCGCCGAGGAAGGTGGAGGCGACGAGCATCGCGCCGCAGAGCACCAGGAACACCGGGGAGGCGTAGAGGCGGATCCCCGTGGGCCCTCGCCGCGCTCGCCCCGGGGCCTCGGCCCGGGGTGCCCGCCCGCTCATCGCCGGGCCTCGAACGTCGCGACCGGGGTCGGCCGGATCCCCAGCAGGCCGCCGATCTCGGAGAGGAGCCGTTCGCACAGGTCCTCGGCCGCCGCGGGCGTCGCGGCGACGACGCGGACCATCCCCCGGACGTCGAGTTCGCCGCCCATCCCGCGCAGCCGCGTGCCGGGGGTGATGTCCGTCCAGCCCGAGTGCAGCCGGGGACGGATCGCCTCGAACCAGTCGGGGGACAGCCCGGCGGAGACGGCGCGGTCGTCGGCGGACGTGATGAACGAATGGCTGGCACCTCGCTCCGCAGGGAAGGGCACGGCCGGCCCGGCGGCTCCGGTGTGCAGGTCGACGAGCGTCGCGAACAGGTCGCGGTCGGTCGCCGCGCGCACGAGGTCGGGGACGGCGCCGCCCGCCATCCGCGGGTTCACCTCGATGAGGCGGGGCCCGCCTTCGGTGAGGACGGCCTCCACATGGAACAGGCCGAAGTCCAGCCCGAGCGCCTCGCAGACCTGGACCGCGTAGTCGCCGAGGAGCCGCTCGTCGCAGGCGCCCAGCCCGCAGGGCATCGTGGACCCGAGGTCCAGGATCGGGTTGTCGCGCCCGGACTTGCGGCGCACGATCACCAGGGGGGTCAGGGCGCCGCCGTCGCCGAGGACCACGATGGAGAACAGCGGGCCGACGGCCATCTCCTCCACGAGGAAACGACCGTCCAGCTCCTCGGCGACGCCCCGTTGGAGGGAGCCGGAGCGGGCGGCGATCTGAGTGAAATGCTCTTCGATGTCGTCCTGTGACCGGGCCACGGCCGTCAGCACCGCGCCGAACCCGCCCGGCGGCTTGACGACGACCGGGAAGCCGATGGACGTGGCCGCCGCCACCGCCTCCGCCACCCCGGCGACCACGGCGAACCTCAGGTTCGGGATGGCCCGGTCGTCGAGGATCCGCCGGCACGCCCCCTTGTCCCTGGCCGCCGTGATCGCATCCGGGGACGTCCCCTTGACACCGAGGCGCCGGGCGAGGTCGGCCGCGGGCAGGGCGCAGGCGTGGACGGTGCTGAGCACGGCGTCCACGCCCTCCACATAGATCCCGGCCGCGCGCATGGCGCCGACCAGCGCGCCGATGTCGTGCGGGTCGTCGACCTCGATGCAGCGGTCGGCGAGCCGCCGCGCCTCCGCGCGCTGCCCCGGTGTGAGACAGAAGTCGTAGGCGGGCGCGTACAGCAGTGTCGTCTTGTGGCCGGAAGCCCTCGCGTACTCCAGCGCCTGGAGCCCGGGGCCCGTCGTCGCGACGAAGATCAGGTTGCTCAATGCCGGTCCTTAGCCAGTGCTCTTCCGCCCTCACGCCTGCGGACGGAACTCCTTCCACGCCCGTTCGCGGACGGCGAGGGCGCGGTCGAGCCGCCGGAGGACGCCGATGGCCGTCTCCGGCAGCAGGTCGGGCCGCTCCCCGGCGATCGGGGCGACCATGTTGTCCAGCCGGCCCCGCGCGTGCCCGATGTCGATGGTCACGTGCTCGCGGAGGTGGCGCAGGTCCCGGTCGTCCAGCCCGAGTCGGCGCCACACGTCGAGCCGGCGGTCGGTCCGCCCGGGGACGGCCGGTTCCGTGGCCGTCAGCATGCCGGCGGCCTGCGGTGCCGGCCGCCGGTCCGCGACGGCCTTGAAGTGCGTGTTCGCCAGGCGCAGCTGTCGCGCCAGTGGGACGGCCACGGGTGCAGGATCCGGTGCGCGTTGATCTCGTAGCGGAAACGGTGGACGTCGAGTTCCGCGGCACTGTCGTCGTGGCCGAACCCGCGGACGACGGCGACCGGCCGGGAGGCTCCGTGCGGGTCCCGCTCCACGCGCCGGGCGTGAGCGGTCCCGTGATGTGCGCGGCGGGGTTCGGCTCCACCCCGCCCATCGCTCCATGTCATGGGAACTCCAGCTCATGACGATATGTCGCACTCGACAAAGCGGGGTATGCCTGAATGCACATGATGTGTCCGGTGCATCGGCAGCTCGGATACTGGCATGCTCTCTTTGTCCGGGCAAGCCTCGGATCAATGGCTTGACGCCGCCGTCCGCCTCTATTCGAGGGGCCGACCAGCGCTTCCCGGATATTCTCGCTTCTCGGACTGGCCGGATCCGGCCTGTGGTTCATCCGTATTTACCGAAGCGGCGAACCGGTGATCATTTGAGTGGTGTTCCCGCAGGTGGGATCAGGTCGGTAGCGGCGGACGTGACGGGAGTGATCCTGGAATTACCCCGCGGCGTCGTCAGAGGTCCGGACGCCCGCGCAAGGTGCCGTGGAGGGGGTTACAGATCGGTGTATGGTCTATTTTATCGTGATGGTCCGTTCCATGGAACGGGACCATGAAAGATCGATCACACGGTTTTGGAAGCGCGTTGTTCAGGCGTCCGCAAGTGAAACTCCCGAGAGATTCGGGACGGTCGTGATCGCATTTTTCGGACAGAACAGTCGTCCCTGTCACGGGTGGCGGCACGGGCCTCCGGCACGGTGCCCGGCGCCGCCACCGGTTCTTCCCACGAGACACAGCGGAGGGCAACCCGCGGGTAGGTGAATTCTGACCCTCGATATCCCCTCTCCTTGTGAGATCCGATTGCCCTTCCCGGCCGGGCGGCGCAGCATGGCAGGGTGAGGTTTTCGATCAACATCCCGAACTTCGGGGACTTCGCCGACGCCAAGACCGTCGCGGCCGTGGCCGAGGCCGCGGAGCGGACGGGCTGGGACGCGCTGTTCGTGTGGGACCACGTCGTGCACGTCAAAAGCCAGCGCAGGGCCTTCGGCGATCCCTGGATGCTCCTGACCGCGGCGGCGCTCGCGACGAAGCGGATCAAACTCGGCACACTCGTCACGCCGGTCGCCCGGCGGCGGCCCCAGCAGCTCGCCCGGCAGGTCGCCACGCTCGACGCGATCAGCGGCGGGCGCGTAATCTTCGGCGCCGGTCTCGGAGGCCCCGTCGAGGACGAGTACGGCTCCTTCGGGGAGCCGACCGACAACGTCGTCCTCGCCGAGCGCCTCGACGAGGGGCTCGACCTCCTCGCCCGCTACTGGACCGGCGAGCCGGTGACCCACAAGGGGAGCCACTACCAGGTCGACGACGTCGCGTTGCTGCCCCCCACGGTGCAGCACCCGCGGCCGCCGGTCTGGGTCGCCGGGTACTGGCCGAACAAGGCGCCGATGCGCCGGGCGGCCCGCTGGGACGGCGCCGTCCCCCTGTTCGGCCACGAGTCGGGCCGGCGCCCGCCGTCCCCCGGCGAGGTCCGCGAGCTGACCGACTTCGTGACCGGGCAACGCGACGGCCGCGACGGCTTCGACATCGTGGTCGGCGGTGTCAGCCGCCCGTCCGACGGTCCCGACCTGCTGGCGTCGCTGGCCGACGCCGGAGCCACATGGTGGGACGAGCGGCAGCCCGCCAACGGCCTCGGCAAGGACAGGCTCGCGCCCGTCCTCCGCCGCATCGAGCAGGGTCCGCCCCTCCTGTGAGGAGCTGCCCGGCTCTGAAGAGTTACCTGCCTGTGACCCGGTTCCGGCGCCTCGGTAGACTCGGCGACCGATACGCCTGACCCCGATCCGAGGAGCGCCCACCCGTGGCCCTAGTCGTGCAGAAGTACGGTGGCTCCTCCGTCGCCGACGCCGAATGCGTCAAGCGGGTCGCCCAGCGCATCGTCGCAACGAAGAAGGCGGGCAACGACGTGGTCGTCGTGGTCTCCGCCATGGGCGACACGACGGATGATCTCATCGACATGGCCAAGCAGGTCAGCCCCCTGCCGCCGGGCCGCGAGCTGGACATGCTGCTCACCGCCGGCGAGCGGATCTCGATGGCGCTGCTGGCGATGGCCATCGCGAACCTCGGTCACGAGGCCCGCTCGTTCACCGGCTCCCAGGCCGGTGTCATCACCGACGGCTCGCACGGCCGGGCCAAGATCATCGACGTCACGCCCGGACGCATCCGCACGGCGCTGGACGAGGGCTCAATCTGCATCGTCGCCGGCTTCCAGGGCGTCTCCCAGGGGACCAAGGACATCACCACCCTCGGGCGCGGCGGCTCCGACACCACCGCCGTGGCGCTCGCCGCCGCGCTCGACGGCGACGTCTGCGAGATCTACTCCGACGTGGACGGCGTCTTCACCGCCGACCCCCGCATCGTCTCCCAGGCCCGCAAGCTCCCGAAGATCTCCTACGAGGAGATGCTGGAGATGGCGGCGAGCGGCGCCAAGATCCTGCACCTGCGCTGCGTGGAGTACGCGCGCCGCTACAACATCCCCATCCACGTGCGGTCCTCGTTCAGCCAGAAGGAAGGCACGTGGGTCGTCGACAGCAGCGACATCGAAGGGCACGACATGGAGCAGGCGATCATCTCCGGCGTCGCGCACGACCGGAGCGAGGCCAAGATCACCGTCGTGGGGGTGCCCGACAAGGTCGGTGAGGCCGCAACGATCTTCACGGTGCTGTCCGAGGCCGAGATCAACATCGACATGATCGTGCAGAACGTGTCGGCGGCGTCCACCGGGCGCACCGACATCTCCTTCACCCTGCCCGCCAGCGACGGGCAGAGCGCCCTCACGGCCCTCAACAAGCTCCAGGAGCGCATCGGCTTCGAATCGCTGCGCTACGACGACCGGATCGGCAAGGTGTCGCTGATCGGCGCGGGCATGCGCTCGCACCCCGGCGTCACCGCGACGTTCTTCGCCGCCATCGCCGACGCCGGCGTGAACATCGAGATGATCTCCACCTCGGAGATCCGGATCTCGGTGGTCGTCGCCCAGGACGACATCGACACCGCCGTCGCCGCAGCGCACCGCGCCTTCGACCTCGACGCCGACCAGGTCGAAGCCGTCGTCTACGGCGGCACCGGCCGCTGAATTTATTCCAATCCCGGCCCGAGCGGGCTCGCCTGGCGGCTCGCCCGCTCGACCGTGCTTGGGGCGAGCGCGTCATCGCTTCGCGATCAGCCCGCGTGAGGCTCGCCTTCGGCTTTGCCTCACGCGGGCTGGTATCGCGCTCGCGTGCCACTTGAGGTCGTTTGTGCACCCGTCTTCCGCGTCCGCCGCGGCTGGCGCCGAGTCCCGGGGTGGCTGGTGTCTTCGCTACCTGGCTTCGGGCCTCTTCAGGGGGTTGGGCGGGTCAGGCGGTTCAGTAGGCGCTGGCCCTGGCGGGGGCTGAGCTGCAAACGTCTGCCCAGCTCGGCGCCGGTGATGCCCGGTTCCGCGGCCAGGATGATCTGTGCGCGCGCTTCCGTCCCCGCCGTTGTCGTGGTCAGGGCTGAGGCGCGGGTGGGGGGCGGTGCCGTCTGGCGGCCGCTGGGGGCTTGGGCGGGGGGTCTCGGTCCGCTCTGGGGGGCCGGGGGCGGCTTGTCTTCTGGGACGGGGTGGGGGGTGGGCTGCGCCGGGCGGGGATCGGGAGGGTGGCTTGGCGCGGGGGGCGGCGGGGGTGTCATGATCTCGGTGACGCGGGCCAGGGCCTGGTCCAGCATGACGCCGTCGGACAGCATCCACACCACGTCCGCTGGGGCCTGGCGTTTCCAGGTGCGGCCGTAGCGGTCGCGCAGCAGGGCCAGCGCGTGGCGGCGGCGCTGCTCGGCGACGAGTGCGCGCGGGTAGGACGTGATCTGCCACAGCACCATCCGCCTCCACAGGCAGAACGTCGAGAACGGGGCCAGGAGCCAGCGCGCGATCGGGATGCCCTCGCGGACGATCCCGGCGGCAATCCCCGCGCGGCGGCGGATCGCGTGCCGGACGGCCTCGACGAACGTCACGAACAGCACCGGCATCGCGGCGTGCATCACGACACCGGCCGGGTCGCCGTCGGCGGCCGACACGTTCAGCCACACGGTCGCGCCGGTGAAGGCCATCGCCATCCACCGCAGCGCCGGCATCGGCATGGCCAGCCATTCCAGGAGCAGGGCCACCGAGACGAGGGCGAGGATGCCGAGGTCCACCCCGGCCGGGACGATCCACGCCTGGCCGCCGAACCAGGGCTCGGCGACGTCCCGGACGGAGGCGAAGGAGCCGTAGCCGCCGAGCCCGGCGAGACCGGCGAAGAACACGCCGCCCACCGCGGCGAGGATCCGCTGGGACCACGTCAGCGGCCGCATCGCCGGAGAGACCGGCTCCGGCGGGAGGGGCGGGGGCGGCGGGGGCACCGGAGGCGAGGGTGCCGACACCGGCGGCATAGGCGATGGCGGGGCCGCGGGGCCGGAGCCCGCGGTCCTGTCCACGTCCACGGCGGTCATCGTTGTCCCTTTCCGCGCGCCCGGGCGGGGGCGATCGGTCGCTGATCTCCATGGGACCGTAGCGTGGCGGCGCCCTTGATTCAGGGCAAAAACCCACGAATGGTGTAAAAGCGCCGGTCAGCGCCGGGCGGTCGGCAGTCCGCCGGGAGTGAGCCGCATGACGCAGACCGCACGGCGGAGCGGTGCCACGGTTGCCGCGTGGGAACCGGCCGCGTCCGGCAGGAGTTCAGGTGTGTGGACGGGCGGACGCGACTCGATGACGAGAGGGTGGGTGCGACCATGGGCTCGACTACCGGGCCGGGCACCGCCAGAACAAGGGACGGGCGGGCGGGCAGGCCCACCCTCGCAGTCGTCGGCGCCACCGGAGCCGTCGGCGGCGTGATCCTCGACCTGTTGTCCACCCGCCGGAACGTGTACGGGGAGATCCGCCTGGTCTCCTCGCCCGGCTCGGCGGGGCGGAGGCTGTCCGTGCGCGGCGAGCCCGCCGAGGTGGTCGCCCTCGCGCCGGAGGTCTTCGACGGCGCCGCGATCGCGATGTTCGTCGTCCCGGACGAGGTGTCCGCCGCGTGGGCTCCGGTCGCGGCCGCGCGCGGCGCCGTGGTGGCGGACGACTCGAACGCGTTCCGGATGGCCCCGGACGTGCCGCTCGTCGTCCCCGAGGTGAACCCCGACCGGGTGCGCGACCGTCCGCGCGGCATCGTCGCGAGCCCCGGCTGCACCACGCTGGCGATGATCGTCGCGCTGGGCGCGCTGCACCGCCGGTACGGGCTGCGGGAGCTGGTCGTCTCGTCCTACCAGGCCGCGTCGGGGGCGGGCCAGGACGGCATCGACACCCTGTACGCGCAGATGGAGAAGGTGGGCGGCGACCGGGCGCTCGGCAACCGCGCGGGCGACGTCCGCGGTGCCGTCGGCGAGCTGGGACCGTTCCCGGCGCCGCTCGCGATGAACGTCGTGCCGTGGGCGGGCTCCCCGGCGGAGGGCGGCTGGAGCTCGGAGGAGCTCAAGATCCGCGACGAGGTGCGCAAGGTGCTCGGCGCCCCCGACCTGCGGGTGTCGGCGACGTGCGTCCGCGTCCCGGTGGTGAAGGCGCACTCCCTGTCGGTCCACGCGGTGTTCCGGGAGCGCGTGGAGCAGCGGGAAGCGCAGGCGATCCTGGCCGGGTCGCCCGGCGTCGTCCTCTGCGACAATCCCGAGCTGCACGAGTTCCCGACGCCCGCCGACGTCGTCGGGACCGACCCGACCTGGGCCGGGCGGGTCCGGCGCTCGCTGGACGACCCCCGGGCGCTCGACCTGTTCCTCTGCGGCGACAACCTCCGCAAGGGCGCGGCGCTCAACACCGTCCAGGTCGCCGAGCTGATCGCCGCGGAGCTCACGCCTTGACCGCCGTTCCGGACACGGCGGTCACGTCCGGTGAGGGCGCGGTTCCCGGCGGGAGCAACCGGGCCCGGCGGGCTTTAGGCTGGCAGGCGTGACCGAGACGAAGGCCGTGAAGTCCGAGCAGACGCGCGCCCTGATCGTCGTGACCGCGCTGAAGCTGTTCCGCGAGCGCGGGTACGAGGCGACGACCATGCGGGCCATCGCCAAGGAGGCGGGCGTCTCGGTCGGCAACGCCTACTACTACTTCGGGTCCAAGGAAGAGCTGATCCAGGCGTACTACGACGAGCTCCAGGAGGAGCACGCCGCCGCCTGCCGCGCCGTCCTCGCCGCCGAGAAGGACTTCGCGCCCCGCCTGCTGGGCGTGCTGAAGGCCAGGGTGGACACGATGGTGCCCTACCACGAGTTCGCCGGGAAGTTCTTCAAGTTCGCCGCCGAGCCGACCAGCCCGCTCAACCCGTTCAGCTCCGAGTCCGGCCCGTCCCGCAACTCCGCCGTCCAGATCTACCGCGAGGTCGTCGACGGCTCCAGCCTCAAGATCGACAAGGAGTTCCGCAAGGAGCTGCCGGAGCTGCTGTGGCTGTACTCGATGGGAATCGTCCTGTACTGGGTGCACGATAACTCCCCGGGCTGCCGCAAGACCTACCTGCTCGTCGAGCGGACGGTCCCGCTGGTCAACCGCATGGTGTCGATGTCGCGCATCCCCGGCTTCAAGTCGGTGACGCGGGAGCTCGTCGACGTCATCCGCGACGTCCGCGCCTGAGCGGGCCCCGGGCGCCGGGCGCCGGGCTCAGCGGAACAGGATGTCCCAATGGTCCTTTTCACGGGCGAACAGCGCGCCTGACGGCGCCTGGTACAGCTTCGCGCCGTCGCCCCGAACCCCCGCGAACCGGTAGCGCGTGATCGCGCGGTCGACGCAGCCGCCCGTCGCGATGTCGAGCTTGTACCCGTTCCCGTGGCTGTACTGCCCTCCCGCGTGGCCGTCCTCGGTGCCCCCGGTGACGGTGATCTCGCAGCCGCTCTCCTCGGCGAAGTCCAGCAGCCCCTTGAGCGAACTCCACCGGAGCCCCTCGAAGGACGTGCAGGTCGGCTTCGTCCGCTCGGAGCAGTGGCCGGTGGAGCGCCAGCCGATGCCGCTCCCGCGCAGCGCGTACTTCGCGAACTGCTGCTCCAGCCGCGGCGACGCGGGCATCTCCGGGACGTCCGAGCGCGGCGGGATCGTCCGCCCGTCCCGCCCGAGCGCCGGCGCCGTTCCCGTGCGGGGTGCCGCGGACGCGGAGGGCGTGCAGATGAAGAACACGGCGGTCGCGACGGCGAGGCCCGCCGCCAGCGCCGTCAGGCGGACCGGTGGACGGCCCGCCGGGGCGCCGTGCGGCTGCGTCGCGGCCGTCGTGGTGGTCGCGGCCGGTGCGCGCCGTCGTGTCGTGGTCGTCGCGTCCGGCGGTGGCGTGCCGGCCCGTCCGGGCATGGCGGTGGTACGGAGCGGCATCCGGTCCCCCCGGTTCGGCTCTCCGGCGCGGAGAGCGACGGTTCGAGCGCGCCGCCGCCTCGGACGGCGGCGCCGGGGGGCCACCGGTCGTCCCGGACCGGTTCCTGCTCACTAGCGGCCGTTCGGAGGAATGCCCGCCCCTCCGATCTTGTAAACCCGGGGCGGGCCGCGCCGCGACGTCCCGTCCCAGTCAGGACATACGCAGATGCTTCCGGGCGAAGTCGATCTCGGCCGCCATCTGGGTGATCCTCTCCTCGACCACGAGCGAGCCGTGCCCGGCGTCGTACCGGTACACCTCGTGCGGCAGGCCCAGCTCGTCCAGCCGCGCCAGGTAGTTGTCGATCTGGCGGATCGGGCATCGCGGGTCGTTCTCCCCGGCCAGGATCAGCACCGGCGCCCTGACCCGCGACACGTAGGTGATCGGGGACGACTCGCGGTAGCGGTCCGGGACCTCGTCCGGCGACCCGCCGAACAGGGACCGGTCGAACGCCTGGAGACCCTCCATCTCGTCCTCGTAGGCGGCGACGTAGTCCGCGACGGGCACGGCCGCGACCGCGACCGTCCAGTCGTCCGGCTGCGTGCCGATGCCGAGCAGGGTGAGGAACCCTCCCCAGGACCCGCCGGTCAGGACGAGCCGTTCCGGGTCCGCCAGCCCCGAGGACACCGCCCAGTCGCGGACGGCCTTGACGTCCTCCAGCTCGGTCAGCCCGACGCGGCCCTCGATGGCGTCGCGCCACACCGAGCCGTAACCCGTCGAACCCCGGTAGTTGACCCGCACGACCGCGAACCCGTGGTCCACCCACGCCGCGACCGCCGGCGCGAACGAGTCGTCGTCCTGCGCGGTCGGGCCGCCGTGGACGTCGAACACCGTCGGGTGCGGGCCCTCCCCGCCCGGCCTGCTGACCAGCGCGTGGATCCGGCCGCCCGGACCGTCCACCCACGCGTCCACGACCGGCACCGACGGCGGCGCCGCCGGGCCGGGGGGCGTCATCACGATCTCCCCGGAGGTCGACCGGATCACCGGCGGTTCCGCGGCCGACGACCAGGAGAACTCGACCGTGCCGTCCGGGCGCACGTCCGCGCCGCCGATCACGCCGCGGGGCGTCTCGATCGGCAGGAGGGCGCCGGTGCCGAGGTCGTACCGGTACAGCTCGTCCCGCGCCTCGTGCGAGTGGGAGACCAGCAGCGCGGACCCGTCGGGGTACCAGCTCGCGCCGATCTCGCCGGGCAGGTCCAGGACGACCTCCCGTTCCGTGCCCGCGACCGGATCCCAGATCAGCAGCTCCTCCTTGCCGCGACGCTCGTGCCCGACGAGCAGCCGCGTGTCGCCGTGCACCGGCGCGAACCCGGCCCCGTAGACGCCCTTGCCCGGTCCGTCCCACAGGTCCGCGACCGCCGTGCCGTCCGGGCGGACGACGCGCAGCGCCATGTGGCGGCTGTCGCCGTGCTCGCTGTGCCCGATCGCGATCAGCGCCTCGTCCCGGGAGAGCCCGGCCACGTGCGCGTCCTCGGCGTGGTGGTAGAGCACCTCGGGCTCCGCGCCGGGCCGGCACAGGTGCACCGTGGTCCCGCCGTCGGTCGTCCGCCCGACGGCGGCGAGGCCGCTCGCGCCGAGCGCCAGCCCGGACGGGTACGACGGCTCCAGCCCCGGCACCGCCGGAACGCTCTCGGTGCCCTCGGCCGCGCCGAACGCGACGCGCCTCCAGACGCCGAACTCGTCGCCGTCGGTGTCGGCGAACCACCACACCCACTCGCCGGACGGGTCGACGCCGCCCATCCACGTCCCGTTGGGCCGTTCGGTGACCTGCCTCCGCTCCCCGGACTCCCGGTCCCAGGTGTAGATCTCCCACGTCCCGGTGACGTTGGACCGGTAGATGCTGTGGTGCGGGGCGTCACGTGCCCAGCGGGGCAGGCTCATCCGGGCGGCACGGAACCGCGCCTTCCAGCGCTCTTCGTCGACCATGCCCTCAGTATCCCGCTCCCGCGGCGCCGCGGGCGGACTCAGCGGCCGGGCGGGACCGAGCCGTCCGACATCTCCCACGCGTCGCTCGGCGTGCTCTCCGGCGCCGTCGGCCGCATGCCCGGGTTGAGGTCGCGGTGGACGGCGCGGGCGACGCGCTCGATCGTCTCGACGCCGTAGGCCATCGACGGCGTGTCCCGGGTCAGGACCACGATCATGTAGTCCGCGCCGCCGCCGTCGAACGCGCCGATGCTGTGGACGCGCCAGGAGCGCCCCTGGCGTGGCAGCCAGCCGTTCTTCACATGCCACGTGACGCCCGCCGGGCGCCCCGCCGGGGTGCCCCAGCGCTGGGACGCGACGACGCCGTTCATCAGCCTCAGGGCGTACGCGCGGGCCTCGTCGGACAGCAGCGTGTTCGACGCGGTGAAGCGGCCGAGCAGCCGGAGCTGGTCCCTCGCGGTGATCTGCGTCAGCCCCCAGTAGCCGGACGGGCCGAGCGTGGTCTGCGTCATGTCGGCCCCCGCCAGGAACCGGCCCAGGCGGGCGCGGCCCACCGAGCGCCACAGCGCGGACGCGGCGCCGTTGTCCGACCGCGCGATCATCTTGGTGGCCAGGGACTTCTCCGACGCGGTCAGCGGCCGTCCCTCGTCGGCGGCCTGGCGCAGCAGCGCGCCCAGGATGGTGGCCTTGACCACGCTCGCCGAGTCGTAGCGTCCGCCGTCCGCCACAGCGCAGCGGATGCCGCGCTTGCGGTCGTACACGGCGACCGACTCCGTCCCGGTGCGTCCGGACAGTGCGGCCTGGATCCGAGCGCCGAGCTTCTTCGCGATGCCGGGCTCCCCGGACGAGGCGCACGGCCCGGCGGACTCGGGCGATGCCTGGACGCCGGCCGCGTGCGTCATCATGGCGGCGAGGGCACCGGCGGCGAGGGCGATGAACAGGGGGCGGGAGCGGAGTCCTGTCACGCCCGCCACGGTAACGACCACCGGGCGGGAAGTCGCGGCCATGACCGGCAACGGTCCGATGATCTCTCAAGGCCGCCCCCCGGGACGGACACGGTACGGGACCGTCAGGATGCGGCCAGCCGCCCGAGGAACTCGTCGATCGCCGCGCGGACCTGCCGGTCCATCGCCCGCGCGAACCCGGCCTCGACCGTGACCTGGGCGCCGGGGCGCAGCCGCGCGAGGGTCCCGGTCAGCTCGCCGAGGTCCTGGTCGCCGACGCGCCCGACGACGTGGGTCGCGATCAGCCGGACGAACACGGCGGCCAGGTCGTCCATGCTGCGCTGGAGGTCCCGCCCGACCGACAGCACCGCGTCCAGCGGGACCCCGGCGCGGACGAGCGTGGCGGTCGCGTCGAGCTGGCGGCGGCTCCAATGGGTGACGCGGTCGCCGTCCACCTCGATGACGCCGAGCGCGGCGGCCCGCTCCAGCGCGCCGGTCCCGTCCTCGTCCGGGAACAGCGCCTCCAGCTCGTCCCGCGACATGGTCACCGGGACCTCGTGGGACCACGGCGTCGTCACCGCCTGCGCGACGCCGAGCACGGTCCCGATGTCGCGGCCCTGCTCCCACGCCGCCAGCAGCTCCCGGATGCCCTCCAGGGTGTGGCCGCGCTCCAGCAGGCCGCCGATCATGCGGAGGCGCGCCAGGTGCTCGTCGGAGTAGAGGCCGACGCGGCCCGAACGGCGCGGCGGCGGCAGCAGCTTGCGCTCCTGGTAGTAACGCAGCGTCCGCACCGGGACGCCGGCGGCACGCGCGAGCTCGCCGATGCGGTATTCACGGATCCCGTCGTCCGGCGGGCCGCCCGGCCCGTCCGCCACCACGTCGCTCACGCCGCCAGCATAGTTCGCGGGCAGGCGCGTCCGCCGTGCCGCGCAGTGGCGGCCGCAGGGCATGCACGAGGGGAACGGCACCGCGATGCGCACGTCGGAACCTGCGTTACCCTCGGCCGGGGCCGTGAACCCCCAGCCCAAGAAAGAGGCAGTTCGATGTCGAAGACCCGTTCCACCCTGCTCGCCGCGGCCGTCCTGGTCGCCGGGCTCGGCCTCACCGGATGCTCGGAGAAGCGCTGGTGCGAGCACGACGCCACCGATACGAAGGTCAGCGACCGTTTCTGCAAGAACAACACGCCCGGCTACGAATGGGAGTCGGGCAGCGGGCACAAGAAGAGCAAGAAGACCAAGAAGAAGCACTGATCCCGCGGCGCGGGACCGGGCGTGCGGCTAGGTGACGCGCCGCGCGTTCATGGTCTTGCGTGGTCGGCGGCGGCGCTGCTCGTCCGGTGCCTGCGCCGCCTCGGCGGCGATCAGGTCGCGGAGCGTGCGGGGGACGATGTCCTCGCGCCGGTCGGTGAACGGTGAACGCATCGGATCTTCCCTTCCCGTGGAGTCTTCCGTGGCGTGCTCGTGGCCTGTCGGGTGGACGGGGCGGCCGGCGCTCAGGCCGCCGCCGCGTACGCCGCGGACACGGTGCTGAGAGCCCAGCGCATCCTCGCGGCGTAGGACTCGGGGTGGTCACCGGCCTCCTGGGCGACCAGCGCGGCGCAGATGGAGCGATCCCCGTCGCAGGCGCAGAGGCAGGCGTAGATGGCGGTGCGGACCTGCTCGGGGGACGGGTGGTCGGAAGCCTGCAGCCCGGAGCTGAACAGGACCTGGGCCAGGTCGGAGTTGCTCATCGAGGCGAGGCTCAGCGTGTTCGACATCGTGTGCCTTCTTCCTGCGGAGGGGTCCTCATTCCCCCTTCTTGCTATCTACGACTCTGACGGCAGGCGGGACTCATCGCCATCGGGGAAAACCCCCATCCGTGGTGGAAACTTCCCCCTAGGGGACCCGTAGGGCTTACCCCACCCCTGATAACGGCGGTGCCCTCACCACGGCAGAACGGAATGATTCATTCCGCGTTGCTCTACTGTTCTGACCTGCTGGTCCAGGGATCTACCCGACCTCGGGACGCGAGAACGACGCGGCGTCCACAGGGGAGCCGCCCGAGGGTTGCGGCGGTATACGGACGCCTTCTATTCGAGATTAGTACCGCACTGCAAATCCGCGTGGTGAAGGGTCCGCGGAGGGACGCGCGCCGCCCGGAGGCGGGGGACGCGCGCGCCTCCGAGCGGCGGCGGGTCAGAGCCTTCGTAAGAGGTCCGCGAGCAGGGTCCGGCTCGCGGCCGGTGGCAGCGCCTCGCCCTCGAGCCGCCGCCACGTCCGTGCGAAGACCTCCATGTCGGCGGGTTTGTCGAGATAGAGCGCGGAGGTGAGCAGTTCGATGTAGACGACGTCCGGGAGGGTGCGCTGGTGGAAGCGCAGCACCGTGAACGGGCGCCCGGCCGAGACGATGGACGTCCGGCCCGCGGGGACGATCTTCAGCTCGACCGGGGCGGACTCGTCCACCCGCATCAGATGCTCCACCTGTGCGCGCATGAGGGTCTTCCCGCCGACGAAGCGCAGCAGGGCCGCCTCGTCCACGATCGCCGTGAGCGTCCGGCGCGGGGAGCGGGCGAACAGCCGCTGGCGCATGAGCCGGAGGGCGACCCTGCGCTCGGTCTCCGACCGCGCCGTCCCGCCCCGGATCTGGTCGCGGATCGTGAGGCTCGCGCGCGCGTACTCCTCGGTCTGCAACAGGTCGGGGATCTGGCAGGGATCGTAGGTGCGGATGGAACCGGCGGCCTCCTCCAGGTCCAGATAGGGATGGGCCCAGGACGGGATCACGTCGCTGTAGCGATGCCACCACCCGCGCGCGTTGGCCTCCCGGGCGAGGCGGAGCAGCGCTCCGCGCTCCGCGTCGTCGGTGACCCCGTACAGGACGAGCAGGTCCGCCACGTCCCGTTCCTTGATCGCGGTACGTCCCAGCTCCATGCGGCTGATCTTGGAGTGGCTGCCGCGGATGGCGTACCCCGCGTCCTCGCGGGAGACCCCCTTGCGCTCGCGGAGCCGGCGCAGCCTCGCACCCAGCAGCATGCGCCTGACCGTCGGCCCCCGGACGTGGGCGGCCGGCCCCCCGTCTCTCAAACGCCCCTCCTCGGACTAGAGGTGGCACGTGCAGATGCACGTGCATCGGAACAAGCTTCGCACGTTCCGACGGATTCGGAAGGGTGTTTAGGGGTGGCCAGATCGCCGATCCATGGAAGAATCCGGCCATGCACCGCGTCGTGGTCCTGGCCCTCGAAGGCGTGTACCCGTTCGAGCTGAGCATCCCGATCCGGATCTTCGGATCCGCCGAATCCGCGTCCGGAGAACCTCTCTACGAGGTCCTGACCTGCGGACTCGACGACGGGCCCGTCCGGGCCAAGGCCGACTTCTCCATTGCCGTCCACCACGGCGCCGAGGTGGTCGGCACCGCCGACACCCTGGTCATCCCGCCGTTCGGCCATGGCCCCGAGGACGAGATGGACTGGTACCCGCCGCCCCTCGCCGCCGCCCTCGCCCGCCTCCGCCCGGGGGCCCGCATCGTCTCGATCTGCACCGCCTCCTACGCCCTGGCCGCCGCCGGCCTGCTGGACGGCCGCCCGGCGACCACCCACTGGAACCAGGCGGCCCGCTTCCAGCGGATGTACCCCAAGGTCAAAGTCGATCCGGACGTCCTGTTCGTGGACGACGGCGACGTCCTCACCTCGGCCGGGGTCGCCGCCGGCATCGACCTGTGCATGCACATCGTCCGCCGCGACCACGGCAGCGAGGCCGCCAACCGGGTCGCGCGCCGCTGTGTCGTCCCCCCGTGGCGCGAGGGCGGGCAGGCCCAGTTCATCGAGCGTCCCGTCCCCGGGCCGTCCGCGGCCACGACGTCCGCGACCCGCGAATGGGCGCTCGCGCGCCTGCACCGGCCCCTCTCGCTCACCGAGCTGGCCGGTCACGCCCGCATGAGCGTCCGGACGTTCTCCCGGAGATTCCGGGACGAGGTGGGCATGACACCCGGCCAGTGGCTCACCCAGCAGCGCGTCGAGCTGGCACGCCGCCTGCTGGAGACCACCGACCTGCCGGTGGACCGCATCGCGGACGAGTCGGGCTTCGGCACGTCCGCCTCCCTCCGGCAGCACCTGGTCGCCACGATCGGTGTGCCGCCCTCGACGTACCGCCACACGTTCCGCGCCGTCCTGACGGACCGCGCCGACGGGACCGACCGTACCGACGGGACCGACCGTACCGACGAAACCGACCGCGCCGAGGAGCCCGTGAGGGCCGAGGAGCCCGTGAGGTAGGCGGCCCGCCGCTCACGGACGGGGGAACTGCGTGGTCCCACTCGTGATGGCCCACCGCTCGTGGTCCATCCACGTGCCATCGATACAGATGAAGTCCGGCGAATAGCCCTCATTGCGGAAATTCAGCCGCTTGACCAGATTCAATGAGGCGATGTTACCGGGCTGGATGTCGGCCTCGACCCGATGCAGCCGCAATTCTCCGAACGCATAGTCCAGGAGCAATCCGACGCCCTCGGTCATGTAACCCAGCCCGGCGGTGGACGCGAACGCCCCGTACCCGATCACCCCGCGATGGTAGGGGTGCCGGACGATCTCGTTGAGATTAACGAAACCGACCATTTCCCCGCTCTGGCGGAGGCAAAGGACAAAGCCATCCGCCACGGTCTGATCGAACCGGGTCAGGTACGTGCGGAACTCGCCCGGCGTGCCGGGGACCACGATCCAGGGACGGTGCAGGGCCCGGCTCGCCTTGACACCCGCGATGAATTCGCCCTGGTCGGTGGCCGTCACCCGGCGGAGCGCGACCCTGTTCCCCTGACGCAGGTACGGGGCCTTCGTCTCCCTTCTCACGGTCACAAAGGTACACCCGCGAGTATTCGACCGTCCGAGATGCTGCTTCCGACCACATTGCCCTGACGGCAAGCCCGGATGGCCACTGGCCACCCAAGAACACGACCGTCTCGCCGGAGTACCGCACAGCAGGACTTCCATAACCGTACGGCGAATATTCTGTCGTTGCCGAGGCCGTTTCTTTTCCCGTATGCGGCTACTTCGCGTCGGCTACCTCGGCGTCGGCGGCACCGTCCACGAGGCGCCGCCCGGGGTGATCACCGTCCCGCGTCCCGGCGAGCCGCCCCCCACCCCCCCCGAAACGACATCGGCGGGGGTCAGGCGGGGTCGCGGCGCAGCACGATGAGGGCGACGTCGTCCTCGCGGTGCCCGAACTCGTCCAGGACCTGGTCGCAGTATTTCTCCAGGTCGTCGTCCAGCGGCATCAGCCGCAGCCGCTCCAGGTTGTCGGTCAGCGGGACGTCGCGGTCCTCGATGAGGCCGTCGGTGAAGAGGGCGACCACGCCGCCGGGCGGGATCGCGGTGCGTTCGATCCGCACGTCGCTGAGCGGGAAGCCGAGCAGCACCCCGCCGCCCTCGCCGAACCAGGACCGTCCGCCGTCGTGGAACAGCGGCGGCAGGTGCCCCGCGCTGGCGATCTGGAGGTCGCCGGTGGCGGGGTCGAGCGTCATCAGGCAGACGGTCGCGGACTGGTCGTCGTGGTAGCGCTCGAACACGCTGTTGAGCCGGACGAGGATCGTCTCGGCGTCGTGCCCCTCGTCGGCGAAGGCGCGCAGCGCGTGCCTGACCTCGGCCATCACCGTCGCGGCCCGCAGCGAATGGCCCTGGACGTCGCCGATGGCGATCAGCACGTGGCCGCCGAAGTCCAGGACCTCGTAGAAGTCGCCGCCGATCTCGGCCTGGTCGCTGGCGGGCTCGTAGCGGACGGCGAACCTCCAGCCCGGCACGTGCGGCGACCGGGTCGGCAGCAGGCTGCGCTGGAGGGTCAGCGCGAGCGCGTGCTCCTCGGCGTAGGACCGCAGCGCCTCCACGGCCAGCGCGACGGTCTGGCCGAGCTGGCGGAGCAGGTTGGTCTCGTCCTCGCTCATCGCGTCGCGGCGCTGGATCCCGATGCAGATCGGCGGACGGCCGGACTTGGTCCGCGACAGGACGAGCACCACGTCGCCGTCCGCGGCGTTGTCCGGCAGGACGCTGACCAGGGACTCCTGCGCGACCGTCGCCACCGCCGACCCGGTGTCCTCCCCGAGGGGCACCAGCTCGCCGAGCCGCCGGAGCGTGTCCGGGGGGCTCGTCCTCGGCCACGGCGGCCTGCCGGGGTCCAGGCACACCGTCCGCCGGAGCCGCCCGTCCACCGGCAGGATGAACGAGGCCGCGGCCACGCCGAAGACCTCGGCGGCGCCCACCGCCGCGGCGGTCGCGAGCTGGTCGAACGTCTCGGCGGAGTTCACCGCGAGCGTCGTGCGGGTCAGGCTGGCCAGCCGCTCCGCCATCCTCTCGGCGCGCCGCCGGGCCAGGTAGTAGCGCAGCACCGCCGCGGTCGTGGCGAGGAACTCCTCGGGGTCGATCGGGTCGGTGAGATAGGCGTCGGCGCCCTGCTGGAGGCCGTAGGTGCGGTCGGACGTCGCGATCGCGGTGGCGGAGATGTGGATGACGGGCAGCGCCGCGGTCCGCGGGTCGGACTTGATCCGCTCGCAGACCTCGATTCCGCTCATGTCCGGCAGCCGGACGTCCAGGATCACCAGGCTGACGTCGTGCTCGGCCAGCTTCAGCCAGGTCTCGGCGGCCGACCCCGCCTCGATCACGGTGTGCCCGGCGCGGCGCAGCCAGCTGCTGATGATGTAGCGCTTGGCGGGGGTGTCGTCGACAACGAGGGCGGTCGCCCGGTCAGTGTCCATCCGTTCCCCTCGCGGACTCCACGGCCTGGTGGACGGCCTCGCTCAGAGCGTCGCGATCCAGCCGCGCCTTGTCCACCGTCGCGTCCGCCCGGTCCGCGCGGGGGTCACCGAGCACCCGCAGGTCCACGTCGGTGAGCAGGACGACCGGGATCCGCGGCGGCAGCCGGTCCAGCACGTAGAGCCCGTCGGTCTCGGGCATCCGCAGGTCGAGCAGCACCACGTCCGGAGGGTCGGCCTCCACGCGGGCCAGCGCGGCGCGGCCGCCGGACGCCTCGCTGACGCGGGACGCCGACCCGGCCAGCAGGTCGCGCAGCGCGTTGCGGCCGTCCTCCTCGTCGTCCACGATCAGGACGTGGCCGACGTTGAGCTCGCGGCGGACCGGCGCCTGGCCGGCCGGCAGCCGCAGCGTCACCGTGGTGCCCTCGCCGAGGGTGCTGCGCAGGGCGAGGTCCCCGCCGAGCAGCTTCGCGAGCCGCAGCGCGTAGGGGAGGCCGAGTCCGGTGCCGCCCTGCGTGCCGGGCGTCTGGTAGAACTCCTCGAACACCCGCTGCTGGTGCTCGGGCGCGATTCCCACGCCGGTGTCGGCGACATGGACGACCAGTTCAGAGTCCACGCTCTCAACGGTGACACGCACCTCACCCTCTGTGGTGAATCGGAGGGCGTTGCCGATGAGGTTCCGCAGAATCCGGGTGAGCATGTCCGGGTCGGTGGTCAGCCGCACCGGATCGGGCGGAAGGGCGATGTCCAGGGTGACCCCCGCTTGGGCGGCGGCCGGGCCGAGCTGGGCGGCGACCTCGTCGAGGACCGTCCGCGGATCGGTCTCCGCTGGCTTGGGCACGAGCGCCCCCCGCTCCGCCTTGGCGAAGTCGAGCAGCTCGTTGACCAGGCCCAGCAGCGTCTGCCCCGAGTCCGCGATCAGCTCCACCTGGTGGTGCTGCTCATCGCTCAGGGGGTCGGCCGAGCCGTCCAGCAGCAGCCGGGCCAGGCCGATGACCGAGTTGACGGGCGTCCGCAGCTCGTGGCTGACGTTGGACCAGAACCGCGTCCTGGCCTCACCGAGCTCACGGAGCTGCTCGCTCTTGTCGTCCAGCTCCGCGTAGAGGGCGACGACACCCCGGTTCGTCTCCTCCAGCTCGTTGGAAAGCTGGTTGTACAGGGCGAGCACGCCCCGGTTGGTCTCCTCCAGCTCGGCGTTGAGGACATGCAGCTCCTCACGCCGGCGCCGGACGTCGTCCAAGGCTTCGATCAGCTCGGCGTTCTGCGCCCGCAGCTCCTCGGCCGCCGAGATCGGCATCAGCTCGGTGAGCCTGGCCTGGACGGCGTTCAGCGCGTCCTCCGCCGGTGCGGGCAGGTCGGCTCGCAGCCGCTTGCGCAGCCGGACGACGGTCCGCCGCCCGCCGTCGTCCTCCTCCGCCTCCTCGACCGAGTCGACCAGCCGCCCCGCCGCGGCGGTGCCCTCGCCCGCCCGGCGCCCCCCGGCGGGCGAGCCGAACGCGAACTCCGCGACCAGCGTCGGCGACGGGACGGTCACGACCAGGAACCTGACGGCGACAGGGACCACCGCCGCCGTCAGCTCACGGCCGACCTCGCTGACAGCCGTGCCCATCCGGACCTGGTCGGAGGCGTCGAACCCGAGCGCCGCCGCGGCCTCCCGCCCGGCGCGCCGCACCGTGGAGACGTCCTCGGGGTCGCGGATCTCGAAACGCCGCAGCTCGCGCTCCACCGGCCGCTCACCCGGCCCGGACCGCGACGATCGAGGCGTCGTCGTTGCGCACCCCGGCATCGCGCAGCAGGGTCGCGGTGACGAGCATCGGCCGCCGCGTGAACAGCCCCGGGTAGTCCACGGGGCTCCAGCGCTGGTTCAGACCGTCCGAATGCAGCACCACCGTGGCGTCCGGCGGCAGGTCGTAGGCGTGCTCGCGGATCGTCCGGGCCTGGTGCCCGGCGATGCCGGGAACGGAGATCATGCCCCGCCGGCGCTCGGGGTCGACGATCCACCCGGCGATGTTGCCCAGCCCCGCGTACCGCACCCGCCCCGCGGCGAAGTCGATCTCCGCGACCGCCACCGCCCCGCCCCGGGTCGGCGCAAGCCTCCGGTGGATCTGCGCGAGCATCGCGCCGGGCCCGGCCGCCAGATCACTCTGCCGCACCGCCCGGACGGCCTCCGCGGCGGCCCGCTCGGCGAGCGCGCCGTGGCCGAGGCCGTCACAGAGCATCACGTGGGTCACGCCGTCACCGGTGTGCACGGCGTACCCGTCGCCGCAGACCTGCTCGCCGGGCTTCGGCTTGGTCAGCCCGGAGTGCCCGCCCGCGGTCTCGTGACCGGGCTCGACGGCGAACCGCGCGGTGAGCACCGACCCGCGCCGGGGGATCGAGTGCAGGTCGCTGCTGTCGGCGAGCCTGGAGATCGCCCCCAGTCCCAGGCCGAGCGTGCCGCTCGTGGAGTACCCGTCGAGCATCGACCGCGGCACGTCGGCGATCCCCGGGCCGCTGTCCACGCACACGAACTCGATCGCCGCGACCCCGCCCGCCCGGGCGACCCAGACCCCGATCATCCCATTGACGGCGTGTTTGTGCAGGTTGGACGCGGCCTCGCTGACCGCCAGCGCGATCTGCGCGAGCCGGTCCTCGGAGAACCCGAGCCGCCCGGCCAGCGCCGTGACCCGGCGGCGCACCCCCGCGACCGCGCTCAGCTCCTCCACCCGCAGCCACAGCGTCTCCTCGGCGGACGGGCTGACCGACCACCCGGCCCCGGTCAGCGGCGCCATTTGGTCACCGTGACCGTGGTGCCGACGCCGACGGAGGTCTCCAGTTCGAAGGCGTCCACCAGCCGCCGCGCGCCCGCCAGCCCGAGCCCCAGGCCCTGGCCGCTCGTCCAGCCGTCGGTCAGCGCGAGATCCACGTCCGGGATGCCCGGCCCGTCGTCGTGGAAGACGATGCGGACCCCGGCCTTGCCGCGCTCGTCGGTCACCTGGCTCACCCGCGCGACACCGCCCCCGCCGTAGACCAGCGTGTTGCGGGCCAGCTCGCTGGCGGCGGTCACCACCTTGGTCTGGTCGACCAGCGACAGCCGCGCGGCGCCGGCGGCGGCCCGGGCCGCCTGCCGCACCCGCACCACGTCGTCGCCGGTCTCGATGGGGATCTCGGTGTCGCCGGACGCGGTCACCGAAGGTCTCGCAGGGCCTTGGCGGTCCTGCTCACGCCCCGGGAGTTCAGCAGCACCAGGCCCTTCTCCAGGTCCAGCGCGGTACGCACACCGCCCAGCGACAGCCCGAGCTCCACCAGGGTGATCGCCACGGCCGGCCGCATGCCGACCACGACCGTCTCGGCGTCCAGCAGCCGCGACATGGAGGCGATGGTGGCGAACATCCGCCCGATGAACGAATCGACGATCTCCACGGCGGTGATGTCGATGATGACCCCGCGGGCGCCGGTCGTCACGATCCGCTCGGCCAGATCCTCCTGGAGCGCCAGCACGGACTGGTCCTGCAGGTCGATCTGGATCGACACCAGCAGGATGTCCCCGATCTTCAGAATGGGCACACGGTCCATCAGCCCCGGCCTCCGATGACCAGCTCGACCCCGCTCTCCCGCAGGGCGTGCGCGAGCGCGTCCGCCAGCGTCGCCTTGGTGACGATGTCGGCGAACTCGATGCCCAGCGTCACGATCGTGTGCGCGATCTGCGGCCGGATGCCCGAGATCACGCATTCGGCGCCCATCAACCGGGCCGCGACCACCGTCTTGAGCAGATGCTGCGCCACCTCGGTGTCGACCGCCGCGACCCCCGTGATGTCGATGACGGCGTAACTGGACCCGGTCTCCACCAGCGTCTGGAGCAGCGTCTCCATCACCACCTGCGTGCGCGCGGAGTCCAGCGTGCCGATCAGCGGCACCGCGACGATCCCGTCCCAGAGCTTCACCACCGGCGTGGACAGCTCCAGCAGGCTCTCCGCCTGGTCGGTGATGACCTGCTCACGGGCCGCCGCGAAGGTCTCGAACGTGTGCAGCCCCAGATCGTCCAGGACCTTCGAGAACAGGACGAACTCCCGGTACGCCTCGGCGTCCGCCTCGGTGGCGTCCTCCAGCACCGCGAAAACTGCCTGCTTCAGGGCGAAGATGCTGATCGCTGTCTCGGTCGGGCTGAAACCCTGCCGGGCCCGCGACCTCGACAGATCCGCGAGGACGGGCCGCAACTCCTCTGCCGCGGCACCCCCGCCCCCCTCAGCCGCCTGCCGCGTGACGAGCTCGTACAACTCCCCGAGCTCCTGGCGCAACTCCCGCTCGGTGATACGGCCGCGCACCGAGGAGCCGACCTCGTCCACCCAGCGCCCGAGCACGTCGTCCCGATGCTCGGCAAGCAGCTGCGCGATCCGCGCCTGTCCCGCTGAACCCGACTGGGTCACTGAGTTCCCCCATATAGTCATCAACCGCCCAAGACGTAAAAGAGACTAGCGTCTCGCCCAAAACCCCGCCCACCACCAGACCCGCCACCCCCCCCGCCACGCAAATGATCACCAAGTCTCAGCCACGCCCCTAGGACCGCCCTACGGGAACACCTCACATGCCGGTCGGCCGCCGACCGACCGAACGGAGCACCCCGCACCAAGACCCTCACCTGGAGGCCACTCGTGCTGAAGGTGCGGCCGCTGGGGGCATCAAAACAAAGGTGACCTGCTAAGACGCGGGGAAAGATGCTTCCGAGAGGCCGCCACCCAGACCGCTCCGGCAGACCGGCCCGCGCATCCGCGAGGCGGTGGGACGGGGCCCGGCTTCATCATCCAAGAAGCAAGGTGGCCGGATGATGACATTTGCCCGAGAGCGCGTGAACGGTCCACGGGCAACAGGCGTCTCACATGCACCGTCAATTTCGACTTCTGCAATGGGAGGCCCAAAGCGTGTATCCGCCGCCATCTCCACAGATGCCGCCACCCCGCCAGCAGCATCACATTCCCGCCACTGGAGTCATTGTCCTCGCTGCGATGTGTCTGTTCGGTGGTATCGGGATCGGCGTGAGCAGTTGCGGATCGGACAACGGGACAGCGGTTTCCGCCGACTCACCGGTAACACCTGTAACGGTCACGGTGACCAGGACAGTGACGATGAAGTCGGCCGGTCTCCCATCGGAAGTGCCGACGACGCGGAAGCCGAAGCCGCGTCCCAAGCCGAAGGTGACCCACACGCCCGTAGCACCGAAAACCGACCCGCGGTTCGGGACGTGCACGGCGGCGAAAGCGCGCGGATATGGCCCGTACGTCGAGGGCGTGGACCCCGAATACCACTGGTACATCGACCGGGATAGCGACGGAACCGTCTGCGAGTAAGGACCCAGCAAAACCCTCGTCCAAGAGGACTTGGAGCTCGGATCAAACCAGCGAGCGATCAACGCAGCTTTCAGCATCTGCCCGGAAGGGGTCCCGCGCCCGCATAACAGGTTGCCGTCGTAGCACTTCCCGGCCGACCCGGCGAAGAGAAGAGCCATGCTCCGATCGACCTCGGCATCGCTGGTGGTGCTCGTCCTGGTCGGCTGTGGTTCCTCGGACGGTGGCGAACCGGTACCTGCGATGGCCGCCGACGGCACGAACGTGCGCACCTGCCACGACCTGAAGTGCGAGGTCTTCGTGCCGAGCCCGGTGACCTTCCCGATCGACTGAGGTTCGGCCCCGACAAGTTGAGCATCTCGGTGGTCGGTCCCACACGGTGACGGTCAAGGCCACCGGCGCGGGCCTGCGGCTGAGGGCGCTGCTCGACCGCAAGGTGCCCAGGGTGCTCAACGGCATCGAGATCCACCTCATGAAGGTCACCAAGGGCGCGGCACTGCTGCGCGTCTTAAACTCCATGACGAACGACGCGACCCAACATCGTCCAGAACACCGCCGAGCCGACCCCCCTTGCGACTTTGCCCTGGGCGGTGCGACCGGGCGCCGAGCGCAGTGAGGACGGCCGTCACAAGAGCATCCCGGCGTCACACTCAGGGCCGTCCGCCGCCGAACCTACTTGTCGGCTTACCGATGGGTCTTTCGAATACCGCGTCGCTGATCTGGTCGAGCCGCTCCGCGACAAGGAGGAGGTCATCCTCCTGGACTACACCACCAACGGCGACATCACCGATCCCGTCAGCCCGCTCTCCCACGCCGCGCTCATCCAACTTCACATAGAAGACCGCTGGC